>CAVVHE010000001.1:0-10823 GCA_963748015.1 Terriglobia bacterium
AGCGGGCCTTCTCCGCCAAGCTGGCAGCAGCGCGCGACCCGCGCCGGCGCGGTTAGGCGAATCGGTGACGGGACCAGAATCTTCGCCACGCTCGCCGGGACTCCTGGCCTGATGTCGCCTCTGCCCCGAGTGTTCTGGACCTTAGGCAAAAACTACCGCGTCTAAATTTGACTATAGGCGAAAAACACAGTACGTTTCCATCATGGCGCGACATCGCAGATACCTGACGGACCAGGTCGAGCGGGACCTGCGCCGGAAGATGGTGTTCGTGGCTGGTCCGCGGCAGGTCGGCAAGACGACCCTCGCCAAGACCTTGAGGGGCGCCTCGGCCGGATACCTCAACTGGGATGTCGCCGAGCATCGCGAGCGGATCCTCAAGCGGGAGCTTTCCTCCGGATCCTTGTGGATCTTCGACGAGATTCACAAGTACCGGGCGTGGCGGGGCTACCTCAAGGGCCTCTTCGACGACCGCCCCTCGTCGCAGCGCATCCTGGTCACGGGCAGCGCGCGTCTCGATCTGTACCGCCGCGGCGGGGACTCGCTCCAGGGGCGCTATCACCTGCTCCGTCTACATCCGCTTTCCGTGAAGGAGGCCGGCATCAAGACCGCCGGCGATTTCCGCCAGCTGCTCAAGCTCGGCGGCTTCCCGGAGCCGTTCTTCGGCGGGTCCGAGGTCGAGGCCCGGCGTTGGTCCCGCGAATACCGGAACCTCCTCATCCGCGAGGAGATCGCGAGCCTCGAGCGCGTGCAGGACCTGGGCACCCTCGAGTTGCTCGTGCTCCGACTGCCGGAGCTGGTCGGGTCGCCGCTTTCGATCAACGCGCTCCGCGAGGACTTGCAGGTCAGCCACAAGACCGTGGCGAGCTGGATCGGCATCCTGGAGCGCCTGTACGCCGTGTTCAGGCTCCCACCCTTCGGCGCACCCCGGATTCGCGCGGTCAAGAAGGAGCAGAAGCACTACCACTTGGACTGGTCGGTCGTGCCGGAGAGCGCTCGAGCGATTCGAGAACCTCGTCGGATCCCACTTGCTGAAATGGGTGCACTACCAGCAGGACGCGAGCGGGCGGGATCTCGAGCTCCGCTACTTCCGCGACACGGATGGCCGCGAGGTGGACTTCGTCGTGGTCGAAGGAAAGTCCCCGGTCCTCTTCGTCGAGTGCAAGTGGGGCGACCAGGAGATCGACAGGGGCCTTCGGTACCTCAGGGCACGGTTCCCCGGCTGCGATGCTTGGCAGGTCACGGCGGAAGGGCGAAAGGACTATCGGAGCCCCGAAGGCATCCGCGTCGCCCCCGCGCTCGAGCTGCTCGAAACGCTCGTCTGACCGGTCCTCGCGCCGGCGCTCGCGCACAGGATCTTCCTCCACGGCTTCCTAACTTGCCTTCCGCGCCCCCGGCTCCCGGAGCCTGCGGCCGATTTCCGTCCCGCCGTCGTTTTTCTTGTCCGTTCAAGAGGGACGAAGGCAGGCGTCCGCGAGCGGACGCGCCCGGGATCCGCCACCCCGGCCTGCGAGGTGCCGTCCGGCGTGGTGGCGGCGGAGGGGGAGGGCATGAGATCTCGATACCTGCAGACGATTCTGGTCGCCGGGCTCGCGGCGGCGTTGGGGATCGGCGGCGCGCCCGCGGGCGAAAGGGCGAAGGCGGGCCCCCGCGATAAGGGGCAAGCGGACCAGAAGCCGGCCGCCGTGCAAACGGCGACGATTCGGCCGACCCTCGACGAGCTGACCCTGCGCGCCGAGGGGGGCTACAAACCGGACGGCACGATCCACTGGATGCGCACCTTCAAGCACGCGATCCCGTGGGAGGAGTACATGGCGGCGATTTCGGCCGAGCGGACCGCCACTCCCGTGCCCAACGCCGGCGCTCCCGGCACCATCATCGTGGACGACGGCGGGGGCGCGGGAGAGGGCGGCGGCGGCACGGTGCTGACGACCTGCGTCCCGCCCGATAGCGACTACGACGGAGACGGCTTCACCCTCAACACGAACCCGCCCGACACGTTCCCGCTGCGCCGCGGGGAGTACGTGGCGGATCGCCCGCGGATCAAGGCGTTCTTCACCTCTTTCATCGAGGCCGACATCGCCTACAAACTCACGGGCCAGACCGAGTTCCTCCACGAGATCGAGCGGGTGGACGAGTCGTCCCTCACGGTGCTGACCACGACCAAGGACACCCGCGAGTTCAAGAAGAAGTTCAACGGGTCGTTCGGGATCAAGCTGGGGCTGGGCCTAGGCCAGAAGCCGACGCTGGGCCTCGATCTCGGCCTCGGCGGCGAGACGGAGCGCACCGAGACCTCCTACTGGTCGCGGGAGACGACGAACCGCGTCTCGCAGACCTACAAGGAACTGAAGTCGCGCAAGGATCGGAGCGAGATCACCGTGGGCCCGAACGACGGCTGGGTGCGCGGCCAGGCCACGATGTACAACCTGTCCGACTACGCGCTGGACGCGAACGTGTCCAACGTGCGGGTCGCCGTCATCCTGTTCAGCCCGTTCACCGGCGACAAGTCGGTCCTCGGGGACGTCTCGGTGAGCGGGTCGTTCATCCTCGGCTTCGGCGCGGGAAACAACTCCGCGAGCACGACCGTCGAGCTGCCCGGCATCAACACCCTCTACATGATGGAGCGTCTCGGAGAGGGCTGGATCTTCGACATGGAGATCGCATCGTTCAGCGCCACCGACATGGCGACGGGACAGAACCTGACCTCGCGCATCTCGCAGGTGAACCAGCGCAACTCTCGCACCTCCATCCACTACGGAGACGCCACTCCCCGCCAGTACGGGCAAGTCGCGGTCTTCCAGCCCGGCGACACGTGTCTCACGGGGAAGGACCTCCTCACCCAGTACGCCGGCGCGGCCAACGTCGAGTTCGACCGCCTCGCGGACGGGACGCTCGTCGTCAAGCGGATCAACCACCGGACGAACCGGTTCGCCGATCGCAACTTCGACACGCTGACGCCGCAGGAGCAGGCGCAGTACGGCCGCTGGGTCGTCGGTTTCGACTACTACACGCAGCCCCTGACGGACTTCGACCTGGAGACGACGCTCCTGGCACCCGAGGACAAGATCTTCTTCTACTACCTGACAGCGGCCGACTTCGTCGAGACAGAGCCTCCAGCCGACGTCACCGTCAACTTCAGCCTGGCCAACGACGGGAGCGCGCCGTCGAGCGCGCTGATCACACCGGTGTCGGTCGGACAGACGGTGGAGCTGCGGGTGGATTCCGACTTCCAGATCATGGAGGCCTACTCGCAATACATGGGAAACATCTACTACGCGGGCTGCGGCACCATCTACAGCGCCACGTATTTCGGCCGTAGGGTCGCGACCGACTCGAACCTGCACAACATCACGGTCCCCAACGTGGACTGGTACGGGCTGCAGGTGGACTTCGGGGGCCTCGGCTGGAGGACGCTGGCCAGCATCATCGCCGATCCCGCATCCGGAGGCGCGGTCACGTCGTTCCGGGGGTTCCCGTACTACGACTACGTCGTCCGGTTCCGCGTGACGCCCGCGATGCTGGGCACCTACCCGACCCGCAATCTCCAGCTCCGCAGCGCGAACGCGCGGCAGACGTTCAGCATCGGGTACGAGGGGTACAACGTCCTCGGCCAGCGGGTCGTCTGCCGCTGGAACGTGACGGACGGGTTCTATCGCAACCACGGCGACACCTTGCTCTGGTACGACCTGGGCGCCCCGGACGCGGATCGCGACGGGTTCTACGCCGCGAGCGCGACGGGAATCGACTTCGACGACGCGAACAACCGGAGATTCCCGTACGCGCCCGAGCATCTCGACGGCATCAACAACGACGGGGACGCGCTGATCGACGAGGAGCCGATGCTCTGTCCGACCGGGCTCCGCTCGGGCGACAACGGGACCTGCACGCTCGACAACCGGATGGGCTGGTATCCCGCGTCGCCGAATATCGCCCTGCAGCGGCGCTTCCGGCGCACCGACGGCACCTTCACGAGCTGGGAGTCGGCGGGTAGCGGCACCACCTACGCGTTCACCATGACTTCCGACCCGGCGGCGTCGTGGATGGAAGTCAAGGCCACCTACTACCCGGCGGGGGGCGGAAGCTACAGCGGAACGAACGTGATCAACCACCTGCCCGGCAGCGCCGAGGTCCCGCTGTTCAACACCGGAGTGGATTTCGAGGCCGAGGCGGGGCGCATCGTGGCGCCGATGCAGGCGGGCACGGTCGGCCCCGACACGTTCGTCCACGTTCCGTCGGGAACGAACCCCTACGCCGGCGCCAGCGCGGACTACCGCATCAACGTGACGCAGGCGGGGACCTATCACATCTGGACCCGCGTCTACGCGTCGAGCTCCGCGGACGACTCCCTCTTCGTCGGGCTCTACGATCCCGCCGGGCAACCGGTGACCTTCGGGTTCGGACCCGAGGCTCACTTCCGCCTCGAGCGGGTCGACCCGGCCTACGCCCACGGCGCCTTCGGCTGGACACGGGTGGGGCACTGGAACGCCTACACCACGCCGGAAGAGCTCGTCATCCCGATCCCCTACCCGCTCGTCCCCGGGATCTACACTCTGAAGTTCAGGCCGCGCGAGCTGGGCACGCGGCTCGACAAGATCCGCGTGGACCGCTACTGCCCCGACGCGGACGGCGACGGGTACACGACCTGCGCCGGCGATTGCAACGACGCGAACCCGAACATCCGCCCGAGCCGGGGCGAGGTTTGCTCGACCCCCTACGACGACGACTGCGACGGCTACGTGAACGAGGGCTGCGGCGGCAGCGGCTCCGCAGTCCTCAAGAAGAGAATCCCCGTGGAAGAGTACTGACCGGGGCGCGCTCGCGTTCCTTCCGAATCGGCCCCGGCCGGCCCGAAGCCGGCCGGGGCCTTTTCGCGTGGAGGCCCCATGCTCGACCGGCCCCGCCGCCTTTGGTATTCTGGGGCGATCCAACTCGAATCGCGCGGGGCTCCATGCAGGATCAGGCGGACAAGGCGCTGGTCGACCGCATCTCCTCCGGCGGACCCGCCGCGTGGGAAGCCTTTCTGGAGGCCTGTTCCGAAACGCTCTTCCGGGTCGTTCGGCTGTTCGCCGACGGTTACGACGATCGCATGGACCTCTTCCTGTTCGTCTGCGACAAGCTGAAGGAGGGCGACTTGAGGCGGCTCAAGGCGTTCCGCTTCCGGTCGGAGGCCCCTTGTCGCTTCTCGACGTGGCTTTCCGTCGTCGCGCGCAATCTCGCGATCGACCACCAGAGGGCCCGCGAGGGGCGCTTCCGCCCCTTTCGAAACGTCGCGCTCCTGAACGGGGTCGACAAGTGGGTCTTCGACCACCACCTGAGGGACGGCATCGCGCTCTCGGACCTCGCTCGCCGGCTCGAGCGCGAGCACGGGGTCCGTCTCGACGAGAGCGCCCTGGCCGAGTCGGCGGGGCGGCTCCGTAGCCAGCTCAGCCCCAGCCAGCGCTGGAGGCTGCTCGCGCGCCTGGCCGAGAAGCGCGGCGCGCTGCCGCTCGACCCGGTGTCCGGCGTCGCGACCCGCTCCGGCGGGCCCGTCGCCGTTCCCGACGGCCGGGGCGATCCCGAGCTCGACCTCCGCCGCCGCGAGGCCGACCTCGCCCTGCGCGGCGCCATCGGCGCGGTCTCGCCGCGGCAACGGCTCGCCCTGGCGTTGCGCTACCGCGACGGGATGGAGGCGTCCGAGGTGGCGGGAATCCTGCGGCTCGATCCGATCGAGGCGGACCGGCTGACGCGCGAAGGACTGGAGCAAGTGAGGGAGAGCCTCGAGCGATCCGGCTTCGGCGCGCCGGACTTCGAGGCCTCTTTGCTGGAGACTCCCTGGCCCGAGGAGGCGGCGTGATGCTCGAGCGCGACGCGAACTTGTCCCCCGAGGAGCACCCCGACGACGTCGTGACCGCGTCGTATGTCGAAGGCAACCTCGGCGGGGAGGCGCGGGACCGGGTCGAGGCCCATCTCGCGCGGTGCGCGAGCTGCCGCGCGGGGATCGCGCTGCTCGCGCTGGACCGGGAGTCCGGGGAGAATCGGGTCCCGCCCGAAGAGCTGGCGGCGTTCCGAAGCGCCGCGCTCGCTCCGCCTCGCGAGCGCAGGACGCGCCGCGCGCCGCCCTGGCTCCTGGCCGTCGCCGCGGTCGCGGTCGCCGCGATCGGGCTGACCTTCTGGATCGCCCAGCCGGGAACACGGGACACCGGTCTCGTCGAGCGAGACGGCGGATCGGCGCCGCTCCGCGCCCTGTCCCCGGCCTCGGGGAGCGTCGTCGCGGCCGGCGAGCTGGCGTTTCGCTTCACGACCGTGCCGGGAGCGGACAGGTACGTCATCCACGTCGCCGACGGAAGCGGCCGGAGTGTCGGCGTCCTGGAAGCCCGCGCGGCCGGCGAGCCCGTCGCGTGGCCCGGCGATCGCCCGGTCCCGCGAGGGACGCTGCTCTGGTCGGTCCGGGCCATGAGCCTCGACCGCGTCCTGGCCGAGACGAGGCCCGTCGCGTTCGAATGCCGATGAGACGATTCGCCGGCATCGCCCTGCTCGTCGCGTGGGCCGTGGCGGCGATGGCGGCGGACCCGGCCGAGCGGGCGACGGCGATCATCGAGAAGGCGAGGACGGCGATCTCCCGGGGCCGCGCGCAGGCGGTGGATGCGCTGGTCGCGGCGGATCGGTTCGGGACCTTCGAAGCGGTCGATCGCCTGCTCCGCGAGAGCCGGCCGGCGGATGTCCCCGTTGCCAGGGCGCTCGCGGAGGCGTACGAGCGGTCGTTCCGCGACGACAGCGTGCGCCGGCGCGTCGCGACGCACGAGGGTTGGTCCCCGTCGGAGCGATCGCGGTGGCTCGAGGGGTTGCGGGATAAGGACGCCGCCAAGAGCGCGTTCGCGGACGGCCGCTTCGACGCGGCCCAGGCCGCCTTCGAGCGGCTCCAGTCGGTATTCCGGGGCCTCGGCGATGCGTGCGAGGAAGCGCGCTGCCTGACGAGCCTCGGCGCGATCGCGGCCTCTCGCGGCGAGAGCCGTCGGGCGCTCGAGCAGCTCGACGCGGCCCGGTCCGCGGCGGCGCGAGCCGGCGACGAGGACCTCGTGGGCGCGATCGAGCTGAACCGGGCGTACGCGCTCGACGACCTCGGGCAGGACGACGACGCGCTTCGCGCGCTCGACGCGGCCCAGGCCGCCGCGGACCGCGCGGGCGACGGCGAGGTCGCGCTGCGCGTCGGGATCAACCGCGGCTCGATCCTGCAGAAGCTCGGCCGGTCGAGGGAGGCCGCCGCGGCGTTCCGCACGGCGGCGGATGCGGCCGCTCGCGCGGGAGACCTCGAGACCGAGGCGAACGCCTGGTTCAACATCGCGGTCGTGGGCGAGGCGGAAGGCGACCTGCCCGGCCAGCTCGAGGCATGGAATCGTTCCCTGAAGGTCGCGCGGAAAGCCGGCCTCTCGCCGCTCGAGGCGAGGATCCTCATCGCCCTGGCGGAGGTCGAGAGAAAGCGCGCGCGCTGGCCCGCGGCGCGGGATCATCTCGACGCGGCGCGGCGCCTGGTCGCCGGTGTCGACGATCCGCAGCTGCTCGCGGAGCTGGAGCTCGCCGAGGGGCAGCATCGGATCGCGCGCGGCCGGTACTCCGAGGCGCTGCCGTTCCTCGACGCGGCCGCCGGGCAGCTCGAGGGGCTGGACGCGCTCGCCCTCTCGAACACGGTGCAGGGGACCCGGGCGGTGGCCCTCTACTACTCCGGTGAGTACTCGCTCGCCGAGGCCGCGCTTCGCCGCGCCCTCGCCGAGGCCCAGGCGGCGGGGCGGATCGAGTCCGAGGCGGAGCGCCGGGCCGGACTCGGCTTCGTGCTTTTCCAGCTCGGGGACGCGGCGGCGGGGCTTGCCGAGATCGAGCGGGCGGCCGGCATCCACGAGACGCTCGGCGAGACCGCGCGGCGGGCTTACGACCTCGAGCTCCTCGGCGTGCTTCGCTTCCGGGCGGGCGATCTCGTGGGGGCGCGGGCGGCGCTGGAGGAGGCGCTTCGCGGCCTCGACAGGGATCGCGACGCGACCCGGTACGCGGACACGCTCAAGGACCTCGCGGAGGTGGATCTCGCCAGAGGAGGCCAGCATCGGGCCGCCGCACGACGCAGTCTCGGGGAAGCCGAGAGGATCGCCGCGTCGCAGGGCGACCCGTTCGGGGTGCTCCAGGCGAGCCTCCTCGGCGCGGACGCGGCCATCGAGGACGGCGAGCTGCAGGAGGCCCGCGCGGCTCTCGGGCGCGCGGACGAGGCGGCGCGGCGAACCAGCACGCGCGAGTTCGCCTGGCAGGCGCAACTCGTCCGAGGGCGGCTGGCCGAAGCAGCGGGCGACCGCGCGAGCGCGGTGAAGGCCTACCGGCGCGCGATCCGGGAGGTCGAGCGAAGCAGGGAGGGGGCGACCCGCGTCGTCGGCCGGGCGGCGATCCTCGAGGACCGGATCGAGCCCTATCGCGATCTCGCGCGGCTGCTCCGCGAGAGCGGCGAGATCGCGGCATCGTGGCGCGTGGCCCGCGCGGGGAAGGCCCGGACGTTCGTCGAACGGCTCCGGCCGCCGGCGCTCGACGTGGACATCGTGGGAACCGGCGAGATCGTCCCCGCGGTCTCGACGTACGCGCCCGCTTCGCCGGCCGGCGGCTTCGAGCCGATCGCCGCGGACCGGCTCCTGCCCTTGCTGCGCCGCGGCGAGGTGCTGCTCGATCTGTACCTCGAGGGGAGCGAGCTCTCGGTCTTCGTCGCCCGCCGGGAGGGGCTGGTCGCGCGAGCGTTCCGCCTCGACGCCGCCGCGATGGATCACCTCGCGGCCGCGCGCTGGGCGGGAAGGCCGTCGGCCGAGGACGCGCCGGTCACCGCGGCCTGGCGGCTTGCCGTGCGGGAGCTGGGAGCCGCGATCGTCGGGCCGCTCGAGCCGGACCTCTCCGGAGCGAAGGCGCTCCTGATCGTGCCGAGCGGGGCGCTGCACGGACTCCCGTTCGCGGCGCTCGAGACGGGGGGGAAGAGGCTCTACGAGCGCTTCGACATCACCCTGCTGCCCGCCGCCGATGCGCTGGTATCGAGGACGCGGCCGGGACGTGGCGCGGGACTTCTGGCGTTCGGCGACCCCGCGGCAGGGGCCGGCGTCACTCGCCTTCCCGCCGCCGCCGACGAGGCCCGGGCGATCGCCTCGATGGTTCCCCGCGGCCAGGCGGTCGTGGGCGATGCCGCGACCGAGGCGCTCTTCAGGAGGCGCGCGCCGGGGGCCGAGCGCATCCACGTCGCGGCGCACGGCCGCGTGGATCGCTTGGCGCCGGCGCGCTCGCACCTGCTCCTGGCTCCCGGGGAAGGGCAGGACGGCCGCCTCGAGGCCGCCGAGATCGCGGATCTTCGCCTCGAGGCCTCGCTCGTCGTCCTGAGCGGATGCGCCACGGCGGTCGAGACGGGGCTGGCGCGCGGCGACGCCCCCGCGGACGACCTGTTCGGCCTGCCGCGCGCTTTCCTCGCCGCGGGGGCCGGGCACGTGGTCGCCGGCCTCTGGGAGATGGACGACGAGGCGGGGCGCGCGATCATGCCCCGTCTCTACCAGGAGCTCGGCTCTCGCGACCTTTCGGCGGCCGTGGCGGCGCTGCAGCGGGAGATCGCGTCGGCCGGCCCCGACGACGTCCTTCGAGGGCTCGATCACCCGTATTACTGGGCGGGGATCGTCGTTTACGGCGCGGGGCTCGAGGAGCGACCGCCGTCGCGCTCGCGATCCTCCAGGTAGAGCCGCAGCGCGAGTAGGGCGCGCAGGGTCGCGAACCCCGACCCGGATCCCGAAGGCTCGGCTCCCTCGATCGTCCAGCAACCGTCCCGTCCCTGCAGCTCGAGCAAGACCTCGATCGAACGCTTCCTCAGGTCGCGACCCTCGGCTCCCGAAATCGGCAGGAGCTCCGATCCCGCCAGGTTGGCCCACTCGAGGACGTCCGCGCCGTCCCGGCGGGCGTGAACCCGGGCCCAGTCTCGGAGCGCGACGAGCACCGATTCGGCGAGGGACGGCTCCACCCCGGCCGCGGGCTCGAGGCCGGGCGCGGTTCCCGCCGGGAGGCTTCTTTCCATCTCGGCCAGGACCATTCCGAGATGCCACGCCTCGTAGAAGGTCGCTTCCGTTCCCGCGCCTTCCCGCGACCGGGTCCGGAAGCCCGATGCCAGCCGGTCGAGCACCCGCCGGGCGGCCCGGGCGTTCTCGCCGACCTCGGCCCCGACGCCCCCCGACGCCAGGAGTCTCACGCACCAGGCCTCGTCGGAAAGGGCGCGATACGCCTCGTCCGCCTCGTACCACCCTTCGGGCAGCCAGCGGTCCCCGTCGAGCGCGGCGGCGACCTCGCGCGCCATTCTCGTGTCCTCGAGCAGCCACCCGACCATGCAGAACGTGTCGAGGGCCACCCCTTCCGGACGAGGATCGCGGCGGGTGTTCGAGAAGCCCGCCCCGATCCAGGCGTGCGCCGCGGCGCGAAGCGAAGCCTCCGCGCGCGCGATCTGCGTCGCGAGCGGCTCGGGCGGCTTTCCCGCCCGTCCGAGGAGCGCGAGGACGACGTCGCCGTCCACTTGCCTGTAGGTCAGCGGCACGGTACCCGGTGGCGCCGGAAGCCGCTCGGCGGGGTAGACGTATCTGAGGTAGGGATCGCGGAACTTCCCGTCGTCGATCTGGCCCGCCATGCACACGGCGCCACGGCGCAGCGACTCGCGGACCCGCGCGAGAGCCGGCGTGGCGGAACGGCCGGCGGCCGCCGGGGGCACGGCACCGACGACGAGCGACAGGATCAGCGAGGCGGCAATTCGGCCCACGCTACGTATCAACGGACAAGAATCCCCGAAGGCGAGGTTGGGTAATCGT
>CAVVHE010000002.1:0-9502 GCA_963748015.1 Terriglobia bacterium
GAAGCCGGAAGATCTGAGGCGCAGGAGCTCGGCCCCGCACACCGAAGACGCCGGTCCGTCCCTGGCTATCGTCCCCGCACCCGGGCGGTAATCATCCTCCCGATCGCTTGGTCTCTCGGGCACCGTATCGAGGCAATTCCTCGCGCAGGACTCGCCGCAGGGTGTCCTCCAGTCTGCTGTCCTGCGCGGCGATGAAGGCTCGAAGCGCCTCGTTGATCGACGTCTGGTAGCTGCCACCGCCAGCCTTGTGCACCTGGTCGCGAAACCACTGCAGCACTTCATCGTCGATGCGGATGGTGATGCGAGTCTTCCCGCGGGGGCACGGTACGACCGCGCCGCGCTTCCCTCCGCTGAAGTCGTATTCTCTCTTCATCGCTCTTCCTCGTAACGACGCCGCTCGCGGACACCGGCCCGCCGAGCGGAGATCAGACGAATCCGGCGGCCTCGCAAGGTGAAGACGACAACGAGGATGCGGCCGAGAGCGTCCGCGCCGATCGTGACGAGCCTGTCCTCGTTCGCATCACCATCGACGATCGTGACCGCAAGCTCATCGTGGAGTACGGTCGCCGCATCCGCGAAATCGATCCCGTGCTTTCGCCGATTCGCGGCTGCCTTTCGAGGGTCCCACTCGAAATCCACGCCTCAATAGTATGCACAAACGTACACCATGGCAAGCTGGGGCCAGTCGGCTACCCGCTTGGGCCTACGATCAACGTTCGGCCGCGAGCGGTTCCCGCGACGCAAGGACTGAGCCGCCGGTTTACTCGCCCTGTCGCTTCGGGGTGTACTCCTGCGGCTCGATTACGGTCCCGTTCATGAGGACGCACGCGAAGTACAGGCCGCCCTTGAGCGCCTGTCCGCCGACGACCGGCCGGAACTGCACCAGGTAGTACCACTGGTCCTGGTGCGGAGGCTCGAGGTGGGCGAGCTGCACCGACGACAGGTCGAACTCCTGGGTCTCGGGGTGGCGCTTGCGGACGAAGTCCCGGCCGAGGTTGATCGCCGTGCGCAAGTCGAGCGGCGCGGCCTGCCCTTCTTCGGGGCGCCAGGCGGGAATCGAAGCGACGTCGGCTTCGCCGGCGACGAAGCGGAGCATCTTGCCGTCGCCGCTGAGCGTGACGACCGTCACGGTTCCGCTCGCCGGCGCGGCGCCGGCGGCCAGATAGGCCGCGAGAAGCAGCGAGGTCCCGATCATCGGATCTTCTCCTTCCGTCCGCGCGGCAGGTCGTGACGCCCTGCCGGGCAACCGGCCGTTCCTCAGCGAGGCTCCGGCGGGGTGCCCGCGGCGTGCGTCACCACCACCTGTCTCTGCGCCTTCGCAAGTAGCTCTTGTCCTCGAAGGATCGTCACCACGTACTGAAACGTGCCGTCTCCGAGCGTCGCCGCCGGAATCAGGTCCCGCACCTGGGCGCAAGAATCGGCGCCCGGCTCGAGGGTGATGGACGGGAAGGTGACCGCCGTTTGTCCGACGAGCCGGCGTTCGATCTGAAGGGTGCTCTTTTCGTTCTTGCCGCGGCAGACGTACGCGACGAGCGCCGTCGGGAGGTCGGTCGTCAGGGGCTCGCCTTCGACGCGAACGAGGGAACCCGACGTGCGGGGCGCGCCGTCGTCCCTGAGGAACCAGGCGCGCTGCGGCTGCAACGCCACCGGAGCGGTCGCGCTCGCGCCGTCCTTCCCAGCTTCCGGCTCGACGGCTTCGAGTTGGCCCGAGATCAGCGTGTCGAGCGTTGTGTTCTCCGCCACGGCCACGACCTCGTAACTCGCGGGCGAGAGGCTGAGCAGGTGCTCCACCACCAGCGGCTGGCCGGCCAACTGGGCCGTCACCGTTCGATCGAACTCCTGCACGACGCGCCCCCTGTCGATGATCGAGGCCGAGACCGTCCAGACCGTTCCCACTGGGCCGCCATCGGGGACGGCCAGTTGGAACAGCTCCGAGTACTTCTTCCCGTCGAAGCCGACGGGGACCAGGCCGAGACTCAGCGCCGCGCCGTTGACCCGCGGATTGAGAAACGCCGAGAGCCGCCGCGACTCGGCAATGGCCCGCTCGCTGGGCACGACGATCCGCGAGCGAGCGCGCACGACGGCGTCCGTCCGATTCACGGCGATGCGAACGGGAAGCGGTTGATCCTGGGGCAGTGCCTTGGGCTCGAAGCTCACGAGGTACAGGCACTCCATGTCCTGGGAGATCGTCCCGGCGATCGACGCCGTCGAGATCCCCTCGAGAAACGACTTACCGCCGGTTTCGAGGGCCAGGCTGGAGAGGGTGTCTTTCGCCTCCCGGAGCCCGAGGCTGTCCGCCGTCATTCCCGCCGCTTGGATGGCGTAAACCCTCGCGCCGACACTGCCCGCCATGGTGACCGCGCGCTGGAAGAAACCGTCGACGTCCCGGATGCCGTCGAACTCCGGCGTCATACCAGTGAAGGCTCCTTCCTGGCTCATGGCTTTGTAGACCGTCTGCAGGTAATGCTCGCCGGCCTTCACGCGCAAGTTGTCCGCGAAGTAGACGACTGCCTTGGGGGCGCGCACTCCGGAGAGCCGGAAGAGCGCCAGCTGGAAGCGTTCGAGTGCCAACTGGGCACGGTGCATCTCGTCCCGCTGCAACGCCCTTGCTTCGTCCTCGAGCACGAGCGACTTGGACAGCGTCGACGAGCGCTGTATCTGCGCGATTTTCGCTTCCCGGGGGTCGGCGCCGCCCCCCTTGCGGCCACCGCCCCCTCCACCTCCCCCCGAACCCAGCCGGTTGCCGCCCCCCGAGCCTCCTGCCGCGCCGGAGGACGTGGGGGCCGAGCCGGGAGGCACCCTGTGGTCGTAATCCCGCTCCTCGGCGTCGGCTTGCCTCGCCTCGTCGCTGGCCTGTTGCGCCAGCGCGTCCGCGCGCGCGCGCTCGTACTCGGCGTAGTTGTCCACGCGTGACGTGTCGCGTTGCAACCGGTCCAGGGCCGCGAGCAGCTGGCCCCGATCGCCGGTCAGGGGAGAAAACGCCACGAGGTCGCGGCTGTTGGAGATCACCATCCCCCGATTGCCACCCACGATCAGCGTTTTCACCAGTTCGCGCGCGACGTCGATCCCGCGCGCCCGGCCGGCGTAGGTCATATGCGGCTCGTCGAAATAGAAGAGGTAGGAGGCGATCGCCGCCGTCCTCGCGGGGACTGGGATTGGGGCCCCGGGCGCGGCCGGCGCAGTCGGCGAGCAGATCCGGTCGAGCGTGAAGTCGCGGATGGTGGTCTTTCCCACCCGAACTTCCAGATCGCCCGGCTGGATGTCCACGGACGAGCCGTCTCGCCGGGTTACGCTCAGATCGATCTGGACCAGGCGGCTGCCCGCTTTCTCGACTAGGCCGAGGTCCTTGGGCTTGTCACTCTCGTTGGCGGCGCAAATCGTGGCGAGCAAGGCGGCCACCGCGACGCCTGCGATCAGTACCTGCCACCGTCGAAGTATCCGCGATTGAGCGATCTTCGACATGAGCACCTCGCTCGTCCTCAGCGCGATGTCGAAGGGATTCCGGCTACTCGAGTCACCACGACCTGCCTCTCTGCGTTCGCGAGAAGCTCCTGACCTCGAAGGACCCTCACCACGTACTGGAACGAGCCACCTCCGAGCGTCGCCGCCGGAATCATGTCCCGCACCTGGGCGCAAGAATCACCGCCCGGCTCGAGGGCGATGATCGGGAAGGTGACCGCCGTTTGCCCGACGAGCTGGCGTTCGACTTGAAGGGTACTCTTTTCGCCCTTGCTGCGGCACACATACCCCACGAAGGCCGTCGGCAGGTCGGCCTTCAGGGGCTCGCCGTCGACGCGAACGATGGAACCCGAAGTGCGGGGCGCGCCGTCGTCCCTGAGGAACCAGCCGCCTTCCGGCTGCAACGCCACCGGCGCGGTCACGCTCGCGCCGTCCTTTTCGGCTTCCGGTGCCACGACATCGACCTGCCCTGAGAGCAGAGTTTCGAGAGTCGTGTTCTCCGCCAAAGCCACGACGCTGTAAGTGCCGGGAGAGAGCTCCAACAGGTGCTCCACGATCAGCGGCTGGCCGGCCCGCTGGGCCGTCACGTTCCGATCGAACTCCCGCACGACGCGCCCCCTGTCGATGATCGAGGCCGAGACCGTCCACGCCGATCCCGCCGGGCCGCCGTCGGGGATGGCCAGCTGGAACAGCTCCGAGTATTTTTTGCCATCGAAACCGACCGGGACGATGCCGAGGGTGAGCGCCGAGCCATTGGCCCGTGGGCTCAAGAACGCGGCCAGGCGGCGCGCCTCGGCCATCGCCTTCTCGCTCGGGATCACGATCTGCGAGCGAGCGCGCACGATGGCGTCCGCCCGATTCACGGCGATGCGAACGGGAAGCGGTTGATCCTGGGGCAGCGCCTTGGGCTCGAAGCTGACGAGGTACAGGCACTCCATGTCCCGCGAGATCGTCCCGGCGATCGCGGCCATCGAGATCCCCTCGAGAAACGCCTTGCCGCCGGTCTCGAGCGCCAGGCTCGAGAGCGCGTCCTTGGCGTCGCGGAGGCCCATGCTGTCGGCGGTCATTCCAGCCGCCTGGACGGCGTACACTCTTGCGCCCACGCTGCCCGCCATGGCGATCGCGCGCTCGAAGTACCCCTCGACGTCGCGGATACCGCCGAGATCCGGCGGCCTCGACCTGAACGCCCCTTCCTGTTCCATGGCCTTGTACACCGTGCGCACGTAATGATCGCCGGCGTTCAGGCGCAAGTTGTCCGCGAAATAGACGACCGCCTTGGGGGCCCTCACCGCGGCGAAACGCAATAGCGCGAGGCGGAAGCGCTCGAGCGCCGATTGCGCCCGCCACAGCTCGTCCCGCTGTAGCTCTCTCACGTCGCCCGCGAGGTGGCCCCAGGCGGGGAGAGTGGACGACCTCTCCGCGTTGGCCATGTAGCTCTGGTCGGTCGTGCCGGGGCCGGCCTGGTATTGGCGGCCCGATGAGCTTTCACCGGTGGTGGGGTCGAGGTTGTTGCCTTCCGTGCTTCTGGAGTGGAACCTCTCGTCTTCCTTCGCGCGCTTCGCCTGATCGCTGGCTTCCCACGCCAGGCGATCCACCCGCCAGTACTCCAGCTCGGCGTAGTTGTCCTGGCGTGACGTGTCGTTTTGAAGGCGGTCCAAGGCCCCCAGCAGTTCGGCCGGGTCGCTCGTGAGTCCCGACAGGGCCAGGAGGTCCCGGCCGTTGGAGATCACCATCCCCCGGTTGCCACCGACGATCAGCGTCTTCACCAGCTCGCGCGCGACCTCGATCCCGCGCGCCCGGCCGGCATAGGTCACGTGGGGCTCGTCGAAATAGAAGAGGTACGAAGCGATCGCCGGCGTGCTCGACCGGGTCGAGGTCGTGGGCGCCGCCGGCGTGGCCGGCATGGCCGGGGAGCAGATGCGGTCGAGCGCGAAATCGCGGATGGTCGATTTCCCCACCCGCACCTCCAAGTCTCCCGGCTGGATGTCCACGGACGACCCGTCGCGGCGGGTCACGCTCAGATCGATCTGGACCAGGCGGCTGCCGGCTTTCTCGACCAAGCCGAGGTCCTTGGGCTTGTCGTTGTTCTGGGCAGCGCCGGCGGCGATGAACACGAGTGCCACCGCGACGCATATGAGCGCCGGGCGGACCGTCACGCCGACGCGGTTGTGACGCAGCCCTCGGCCGGTGTCGACAGGGTGGACCGAGGACGGCCGCGTGCGGAACGCCAGTCGCATCGCTCGGGCCAGGCTAAGCAGACTCATCCGCTCTCCTCCAAAGCGCGAGCGTCATGGCGAGGGCTGTCTGCGCGAGTAAGCCCGCCAAGGACGAGCGGGATCCGAACTGGAGATACAGGGCCGCGGCGAACCACAGGAACCCAGCGACCTTCACCGGCGGCCTGGCGTCTCCCAGGAAGACGTAGATCACCCCCAGCACCAACGAGGTCCCTGCCGGGATCAAGAGCAGGTACTGGGACATCGATTTCGCTTGCCCGCCGGGAGGCGACCGAGGGCGCGCGGGTTTCCCCGCTGCCCTTCTACGCCCGATTCGGGGCGAATGCAATAGCCGAGACGGGCGGTTTGCTGCACCGACGCACCGCGGGATGCCGGGTCGAGCGGCGCCGTATCCGCCGCAACGCCACTACGAGGCCGGGGCGTCTCCAGGCCGGCGCCCAGCCCCGAGCAGGAGCCAGGCCGCCGAGGCAAGGACCGCCACAAGCAGGACTCCGCCGTGCAGCCGGTAGGCGCCCGACGGCTCCGAGAGGAGCTGGATCGCGGAGGCGCCGCCGCGGCCGAACCAGAGGCTCCACACCCACGCGAGCGGGTTGTTCCGGAAGAAGAAGGCCGCCAGCACGATCACGAGCGCGGACCCGACGAGGAGGGACAGCGCCCCCAGCGCGAATTCCGGAGCGGTCCGCGCCGCGCCGGGCAGGAAAGACAGGACGAAGAAGATCCCGAGGAGGACCCGCAAGCCCGGCCGCCGGAAGTAGCGCGAGAGGACCGCCAGGACGATCGCGGCGAACGCCGGGACGAAGATCGCGAGCGACAGCGCGTTGGCGGCGGAGAAGAGCGCCGGGAGCCTGGAGTCGATCCCCCCGGGCGACGACATGCCGCCGACGAGGCGCCCGGCGGGAACGGCGGCCCCGAGGAGGCGGAGGATCCCGGGAAGGCCGATCGCGAAGCCCAGGGCGACGACCCCGGCCACCAACGCGTCGCGCGCGTAGGCCCGCCGACTGTCCCGCCGGAACATCGACACGGCGTCCGGGATGAGGGCGCCGGCGAACCCCGCCGTGACCGTCCCGGCGAAGAAGAACGCCACCGTCCCGAGGAACAGGCTGACGACCATCACGATGAGGTAGCCGCCCGCGGGGACCGAGGTGTCGTATCGGCCCCAGAAGGTGTCGAACGAGAGGCACATCCGGACGAGGGTGACCGCCGCCACGCTCGCTCCCCCGGCGAAGGCGAACTTCCACGGGATCGACCCCGCGCGGATCCTCGAAACGAAAAGGACGAGCGCGAAGGCGACCAGGAGGCCGATGAACGGGAAGCGAAGCCAGCCCAGCGCGACGGTCAGCGCGGTCTGCTTCTCGCGCTCGCGGCGCCACTCCTCCGGGATCTTGACCTCGCGCCCCCACGAGCCGACGGCGTCGCCCTGCACGACCACCTTGTGCCTGGCCCTCGCCTCGCCGGCCCCCGGCTGCGGGAACTCCCAGACCAGCGTGTGGTCCCGGCGCGCCTTCTCGTCCTTCTCGGTCTGCTCCTTCAGCTCTCCCGCCGCGGGATCGAGGCCGTGGGCCGCGAGGAACGCGCTCGCGAGCTCGAGCGCCTTTTCCTTGGGCACCGAGGCGCCGGGCGCGCTCTCGAGGAGCGTCCGGTCGAACCCGGCGACCTTTCCGGTCGCGACGCCCACCGAGACCCAGACCTCCTCCTTCTGCCCGGGAACGTAGAACCGCACGCGCCAGAGCGGCGTCGGCACGAGCGACTCGTAGAACCGGTTCGCGGTGTCGAGGCCGCCGGTCTTCAGCAGGTAGGCAGCCGACGTCGCGTCGGTCCGGTCGAGCAGCACGACCGCGCTCCGGTACGACGCCACGCGGAAGCCGTTGCTTTCGAGGAATGCGGCGGCCGCGACGCGCGCCTCGTCGCGCGTCGCGCGGAAGCCGGTCTTGTCGCCGAAGTGGGGAATGGGCACGAACGCGAGGGCCGCCAGGACGGCCGCGATCACGAATCCCCAGACCACGCGCTTCCCGGGAAGAGGACGATAGGCCCCGGCGGCCGCCGGCGCCGCTGCGGCGGCCGGGCGCGCCTCCGGCGGCGGCGGCACGCCCTCTTCCCCGTTCGAGACCTCGGCGGGCCGGAACCCGCCCTTCCACAGGTACAGGACGGCGGCGGCGAGCAGGAGAACGACGAAGATCCCGGCGGACAGGCTCCCGGAGATCCGGTAGTAGACGTTGGGCGAGCGGATCAGCACGAACGCGGTGTACAGCGCGTCCACCGAGAAATGGCAGATCAGGACCGACGCGATGCCCCACCTCAGCATCACGAGGCCGAAGATGATCCCGGCGATCCCGACCTCGAGGCCGCGTATCCAGAACGGCTGGTTCGGATAGCCCGCGTGGCCGAAGCCCCAGATGAAAGCGGCCACCACGATCGCGGCCGCGGTGCTTCTAAAGAGCTTCTCGAAGAACGGGATCGAGAACATCCGCGAGATGAACTCCTCGGAGATCGCGGGAAGGAAGCCGAAGAACAGGACGTAGACCCACGGGAACGACGTGGACAGGAGGTCGGAGTACGCCACGTCGCGCGGCGCCCACGCGCCGAAACGGTTCGCGATCAGGTAGAAGACGTTCTCGTACGCGAAGAAGAAGAAGGTGAGCGTGACCCCCACCAGCGAGGCCAGGAAGAACTCCTTCGTGCGGAGAGCGCGCACGCGGAGGAGCGACGTCAACGAGAGGAACCGCGGGAAGCGCTCGCGGTAGTGGGGCTCCGCCGCCGCCGTCAGCGCGAAAATCACGAGCCCCGCGCCGGCGCCCGCGGCCAGCGCGCGGAGCACGCTCCCGATCATGAAGCCGCCGAAAGACGTCGTGGTGTCGTAGCCGAAAAGTGCTCCCGGGAGCTGGTTGAGCTGCGACACGCTCAGGAGCACGAAGATGAGCCCGCCCAGGATCGCCGCCGTCTTCCAGCGCACGTCCCCCCGGCGGATCCTCAGGACCAGGAACGTCAGCATCGCGAGGACGGTCAACAGGAGCAGCACCGAGTCGATCTGCCCCGCGATCTCGTTCTTCGAGCGCAGCTTCGCGTAGTCCCGGATCCAGGTGTCCGGCACCTTGAGGTCCTCGGCGTAGCTCGACACGGCGGACCCGGCGATCCCGACTTCCACCCGGTAGTCCGCGCCGCGGATCTCGCTGCCGCTCACCTTCCAGGTGAACGAGTGGTCGGTGCGGTGGGGACGCTTCTGCGTCGACGCCTCGACGAACGAGAGCGACTCGAGCGGCCGGGCCATCGTCGTCGCGAGGAACGCCTCCGCGATCTTGCGCGCCTCGGCGACGGGGAGATCCCCGCCCGCCGCGTCCTCGGCGAGGAGGTGGCGGAAGCCCACGACCTCCCCCTTCGTCGTGACCTCGACCGACATCTCCTCCTTCTCAAGGGGCCGGAACCAGCGGTGCTGCCAGCGCCAGAGGCGCACCGTGGTCTCGAGGAGCCGGTTCGCGTCCGCCGTCCCCAGCTCGCGCTCGAGGAAGGTCTTCTGCTGGTCGTCGAACCCGAAGACGGCGGCGTGGCGGTAGCCGGACGGATCGAGGCCCGTTCCCTCGAGGAAGGTCTCCGCCACCGGCGCCGAGGTCTCCTTCGTCACCCGGAACTCGATCGAGGCCTCGGGGAACGCGAGGAAGTAGTACTTGACCCCGACGAACAGGCACACGGCGGCGATCGCGACGCAGGCGGCGACGAGCCGCACGTCGCGGCGGTCGAGCTTCTCGAGATTCATGGTTCGGCCCTCACCTCGGGCAACCGAAGCGTTTCATGGCGGAACGCCGGACTGGGCGACT
>CAVVHE010000003.1:0-7194 GCA_963748015.1 Terriglobia bacterium
ACGTTCCTCCAGAACATCGTGCGCGCGAGGCGCTCGCTCGCCGGGTGCCTCGAGTCGAAGGGGATCTCGACCCGGGAGTACACGGCATGAGCACCCCGGAACGCGACGCGCTCATCGAGGCCGCGGCATCCTCGTTCCGCGCGCGGGAGGTGTCGGGGCGCATCCTCCCGTCGCCGGACTGGGCCGACCTCCAGCCTGAAGACCGCGACGCCCTGTTCGACCTCCAGCTCGCCTCGCGCCGCCTCGAGCGCGCCGCGCACCGGCGGGGCCTCAGCTCGACCGCCCGCGCGGTGCTCGCGCGAATCGAGCTCCTCGGGCAGGCGGGGGAGTGAGTAGAAAATCCTTGGCGAAGAAGCCGCCTCGTCAGCGGAGCCCCAGTTCCTTCAGTTTCTCATAGAGCGTACTGCGGCCGAGACCCGAGCGGCGAGCGGCCTCGGTCATGTTCCCGCCGCACTCCTCGATCAGGCGCTTGAAGTAGGCGCCGGCGAAACGCGCGCTTGCCGTCCGCCAATCCTCCCGGAATCCGAGGAAGACGTCGCCCAAGTCCTGGTCCGAGTCCTTCGCGAGCGACGCGGGCAAAAGATCGCGATGCAGGATCGGCCCGTCCGCCAGCGCGACCGCCCTGAAAATCACGTGCCGTAGCTCCCGAGCGTTGCCGGGCCAGGGATGGCCGACAAGGATGCGCGCGGCGTCGAGGTCCACGCCTTGGAACATCGCGCCCTTCCGGCTCGCCGCCTGCCGCACGAAGTGGCGGGCGAGCGGCAGAATGTCCTCGGGGCGCTCGCGGAGCGGGGGGATCGCGATCTCGGCGCCGGCGAGACGGTAGTGAAGGTCCCGGCGAAAACGCCCGCTCCGCAAGGCCTCGCCGAGGTCGGTGTTGGTCGCCGCGACGATTCGCACGTCCACGGCGACCGGCGACGGCGCTCCGAGCGGAAGCACCTCGCCGCTCTCGAGCGCCCGGAGCAGCTTGGGCTGCAGATGTAGCGGAAAATCGCCGATCTCGTCGAGGAACAGCGTGCCCCCGGATGCCTGCAGGAAGCGTCCTTGCCGCTCGGTGACCCCGGTGGCGACGCCGCGGTGGATACCGAACAGCTCCGCCTCGACGAGATCCTCCGGGAGCGCGGAGCAGTTCAGGGCGACGAAGGGACCGTTCGAACGCCGCGACCGGTCGTGAAGCCGCCGGGCGAGAAGCTCCTTGCCGGTGCCCGATTCGCCCTGGAGCAACACCGGGATGTCGGTCACCCCGATCCTGTCGATCTCGACCAGCAGTCGCTTCCCGCTCTCGGAAACCGTCACGAAACCGGCGCGGAGGCCGGTCTCGACGGCCGGCGAGCCGGTGATCGGCGCGGTCACCACGGTCTCGGCCGCGGCTCGAGCGCAAGCATCCCCGAAGAGGTCTAGGGCGGGAGGAACGGCTTCCGCAGGCCGAAGCAGGAGGAGGCACTCGTCCTCGGTTCCCCCGCGCTCGAGGCGCACCGCACTCCACCCCTCCACGCTGCCCTCTGGAGCCTCGGTGGCCGGGTCCGCCCGCGCGATGCGCTCGACCTCGCCCGGGTCAGGCGGCGTACCCCAGGAGGAGAGGATCGACCAGCCCAAGGCGCTTCGTCGTAGAACGACTGCGCCCACGATTCCGCCCTCCATTGCGACTGCCGCGAGCAGACCATCGAGCGTCGCGGTCGTCCACGGGCCCTCGAGAATCATCCGGCGCAGGAGCCTGCCCTCGATGGAACCGGGCCCATCCTTGATGGCCTCCTCGCTCGGAGGCGGGCTTGTGGGGCGCGTGGCCCCGGAGGGTCTCGCGTCGATCGACGCGGCGTCGGCGTCTCCTGATCCCAGCGTCACGCTCCGCCGGACGGTGAAAAGGATCGTCCCCGTTGAAAACCACTGCCCGGGCTCGATCCGGGCCGACGGCACGCGCTCCCCGTCCACCCATAGACCGTTGGCGCTATCGAGGTCTTCCATCTCGACCGCGGCGCCCTCGACGCGGATCCGCAAGTGCCTCCGGGAGATGGAAGGGTCGTTTACCACGATGTCGCAGTCTTGGGATCGACCGAGAACGGCCTCGCTGCTGGGCAGCGGCCAGTGCCGGACGCCACGGGCGAGGCGGCCTTCGAGGTAGAGCATCGGACGCTCCTGATGAAGAAACGGGATTCTACCCTAGCAGGTGGTGTGCGGAGTTCCGGACATTCGGTAGATGGGCGCGTTCCTCCCGTCCGGCATTCCGGAACCGCCGTGGGTGGCGTGACAGCCGGAAAGGCCCGAGGGGCATGGGTTTTCGTGAGTATCCATGTCCCCAAGGGCAATGGCGCGCCTTTTGAAACAACTCAACCGGCCGGGGGAGTGAGAATCCGTGAGTGACTGCGAAAAGACGCATGCATCGAATGTGGGGAACGTGCTCACGCTAACCGTGGGGTGTCGCGGGAATGATCCGCTCGACCACCAACCGGGACTCCATGTGAATGTCGGAACGACCTCGTCGCGATTCCCCCGCCAATTTCCCGGAATAGCAAGGACATGATCTCTGGAGCGAAAGGCGCTTTCCGCGGGCGTTTACCGATCCCCGAGAAACTCTCGGGTCGGAGCTCTTTCGTTTCAGCCGTCAGATGCACGAAGGGAGGTCACGATGAAAAAGGGACTCTTTGGAGCAGTGTTGTTCCTGACGTTGGCCGTCGGTTACTCGTTGGTCCGGGCGGGGGCCTTGGAGCCTCCGGGACCACCAGCCCCGACCATGGTCACCCTGCAGCAGATTTACGACAAGCTTACCGGACTGGCTGTTGGTGTGGTTGGCGTGCCCAAGACCAGCCAGACCGGTTGCTGGGATGAATCTGGCACCCCCATCCCTTGCGCAGGTACGGGCCAGGATGGTGAGTATCAAAGGGGTGTCACGGTATCGCCACGGTTCAGCGACGACGGGAATGGAACGGTGAAGGACAACCTGACGGGCTTGATCTGGTTGAAGAACGCGAACTGTTTCGGGAAGAAGAACTGGATGGCTGCGTTGTCGGACGCGAACAACTTGGCGAGTGGTTCTTGCGGACTGACGGACGGTTCTGTCGCCGGCCACTGGCGGTTGCCAAACATCAATGAAATGCTGAGCCTGATCGATTACAGCCACGGCGTCAGTCCCGCACTCCCCGCTGGCCAACCGTTCTCCGACTTACCAGTCCATCAGGGCGCCTACTACTGGTTTTCAACGACCGACGCGTGGAACCTGAACGCGGCGTGGAAAGTGGACCTCTCTGACGGCGACGTTACGCCCGACCTCAAGGCCACGTCATGGTATGTGTGGCCGATCCGAGGCGGACAGTGAGGTGCTTGGGGAATCCACTCCTCAGGGAGGTAGGTGGGCCATGACTGCACATAGTCGTCACACACAGAAGGGGTCACCTGGTCGGCTTTTCGCTGTAGGGATGATCGCGGCGTCAGGACTCCTGCTTGTGACAGTAGCAGCAGCCGAGAACATCGACCCCGGCAACGACGGCTCCAGATTCGCCTATGGCGAGAATGTCGGCTGGCTGAACGCAGAGCCTTCAGGAAATGGCGGTCCAGGTATCCAGGTCAACGACTTCACGCTGTCTGGCTGGATGTATGGCGAGAACATAGGCTGGGTCAGCCTGTCGTGTGAGAACACGCACTCCTGCACGAGCGTGAACTACGGAGTGCTCAACGACGGGCATGGCGTCTTGTCCGGTTACGGTTGGGGCGAGAACGTGGGCTGGATCAACTTCGCCCCCTCCACCGCGGGCGTCTTCATCGACGCCTCTTCGGGGAGCTTCTCAGGGCGTGCTTGGGGGGAGAACATCGGCTGGATCACTTTTGCGGACGTCGGCGCACACCCTTACAACGTCAAGACCTCCTGGACCTGCAGCGCGGCGACCCCACCAACAGGAACTCCGATGCTGAGCGCGGCGGAGCCAGGAGGCCCCGCTATGTGGTCATGGAGCACGGTTCCAGGCGGAACGGGCTACGACATCTTGAGCGGAGACCTAGCCTGTTTGAGAAACACAGGCGAATTCGGATCGTGCGTTCAGAGGTGCCTCGGCGACAACCGTACGGAGACGACGCTCGTCGATCCCACAGCGCCCGCGCCCGGTATCGGCTTCTGGTACCTGGCACGGGCGGTCAACTGCGAAGGTCCGGGCACTTTCGGAACGCCGGCCGAGGACCTACAGATCGGTGCTTCGCCGATGGCCTGCCCTTGAGCCCGGGGGATTCCCGGCACAGGCCGGATCGTGGCGTCCGGCGACAACGGCTCGACTCGAATCGCCCTTGCCGCCTATCGGATCCGGTGGTTCAAGAAGCGGTTGCGTGAGTGTGAGTTCGAGGTGGCAGGTCCGCGGAAAGTCTCACGGGAAGGGATGCGTGGTTCCCATGCATCGTATGCCCTGCGAGCCAAGGTCAGTCTCGGAGCCGCTCCCTTGGTGCCCATTGTGTCCCCAGGGGGGCCAAGACAACACGAGCGGCGGCGATAATCGGCGAAAGGACCGACGGCTCCACGCCCGCGATCCGGAGTTGCTCGGCGTCCGCGGCCGCGAAGCTCAGAAGGTAGAGAGCCTCGAGGTCGGACCGCGAGGACTCGATCAATTGGCGAAATTCTGCAACCGCGGCGTCCGTCTCGCCGGAAGTCGGGCGGTAGACGGAATCTGCGTCGAGCCGGGCGCGCAAACGAGCGAGGCGCACGGGCACTGGATAACCGGTCAACAGTCCCTTCTCCGAACGGTCAAGAAGTTCCTCCACCTGCCGCGGCGAAGGCGCAGGAAGTGACATTGCGGCGCGCGCGCCGAGGTACCACTGACTCTGCCAGCAGCTGGCGGCGTCGGCAGGTGATTCGAAGAGAGAGAGAGCCGATTGGGGCCGGCCGGCGTGCAACTCCGAGGCCGCGCGGATCGACAGCTGCCAATTGCCGCATCCGGACGAGGCACCCGGTCCGGTCAGCGCCTCTTCCGGCACGCCCTCTCCCGTGAGCCAGCGCAGCAGCATCCACTCGAACGAGTAGAACTCGTGCGCCGGGCGCGTCCACCACGCACGCAGTGCGTCTCGCGCGTCGGCGGTTCGCCCCATGCGGAGCAGGATCTCGGCCTCGAGGAGCCCGTAGCGAGGGGGTTCGGGCTCGGCGGCGACGGCCAGCTCGATATCGGCCAGGGCGGGGCCGAGGTCGTCGGGCGAGGGTGCTGCCTTCATGCGAAGGATCGCGGCCCGGTAGGCTGGAATCGAGACCATCCAAGGAGGCCCCGACGCATCGCCGGCGACCTTCTCGAGCATCGTCGCTCCCTTAGCGGGATCTCCGGACTCCGCGGCGGCCGCCGCCTCGTAGAGCGACTTCATCATGCGGTCGCGCCGCGTCGCCCACGCTTCCGACGCGAGCCCGCCTCGCAACGAGTCGTCGAGCGGCACACCCCGATCGAGATCGAACTCGACGCGGACGTCGTCCCCGAGCGCGGCGACTCCCCGGTCGCCCTTCAAGTACAGCTCCACCTCCTGGCGGAGGTGGTAGGGCAAGGGAAGGTACCACTGGCAGGTGTCCTTGATCTTCGCCCCACCGGTGTAGGGCGGGCCTTGGCCCATCTCGGTCTCGCCCGGCCGCAGCGCAAAAACGGTCGGTCGCGGCCCCAGCAGGTTGTTCACGGCGCCCAGGAAAATCAGGTCGGGCCGGGAGCCGCGTCCGGGAACGGAGAGTAGCCTTTGAGCCCGCCCGGCGTGCTCGTAGAACGCGCTGCGCCTTCCGTCGCGCCTTGCCTCGACGATACGGGTCGGATAGTTCGGGATGTTGTCGAACGTAAGGAGGATCGACCCGTCCGACCCGCCGACAGCGCGCTTGACCTCGACCAACGGTCCGGGCGTGTACACGTTGCTCGAGTACGGGTAGAAGCGCCGCTCGATCAGGTCGCGCTCGACGTTCGCATCCGCCCAGAAGGGCGACGTTTTCAGGCCGAGCCAGTTGACCCGGTAGATGACCGATTCCGGCGACCCATTCTCGCGAAGGAAGCGACCGCGCGTGGGGTCGAAACTGCTAGCTGCCACGATCGTCGTGGGAAAGGGCCAGCCCGGCGAGTGCATGACCGCTGCGCCCACGAGGTACTGCTTCCACGGGGCGCCTTCCCATTCGAACCCCAACCGCGTGCGCCACGCCAATCGGCGGTCGTCGACGCGGACACCAGTGGGCATCAGGAGATACGCCGCCCCCGCGAGCAGCCCGCCGCCGACGAGCGCCGCGAGTGCCGCGGCGGCGCCGGCTCTCTTCATCGCGCCGACCGCGCGCGCCTTCGCCCGCCACAGCGTGCGGACGCGCGTGCCCAGCCAGGAGGGATGGTCGAGACGGCGGAGCGCCGCGCGCGCGCTTGCCGGCCGTCGGCCGGGCTCCATTTGAAGCAGGTCCACGGCGAGGGACTGGAGCCGCGGCGGCGCGCCCCGCATCGCCGAGGACGGGCGGGGAAGCGGGGCCTCGAGATGCCGGCGGAAGATCTCGACGTCCGACGCGCCTCCGAACGGCGGCCCGCCGGCGAGCATCTCCCACAGAGTCGCGCCGCTCGCGTAGAGGTCGGTGGCGGGCCCCAACGACGCCTCGCCTCGGATCTGCTCCGGGGCGCAGTACTCGGGGGTGCCGACGAAGTGTCCCGGCATGGTCACGGTCCCGCCGTCGATCGGGCGGGCGAGGCCGAAATCGAGGAGCACGACGCGCGGGCGGCTCCCGTCGCCGCTCTCCGCCAGGAACACGTTCGGCGGTTTCACGTCGCGGTGGACGATCCCGGCCTCGTGCGCGCACGCCAGCGCCTCGAGGAGGCCGCGGACGATCCACTCCGCCTCGCCGGGGTCGAGGTGAGGTTTCCGTTTCATCCTCTGGGCTAGGCTCTCGCCCTCGAGCAGCTCGGAGACGATGTAGAACAACCCCTCGTGCTCGCCTAGATCGTGGACCCGGAGGATGTTGGGGTGCTGCAGCGCTCGCGCCGCCCGCACCTCTCGCCGCAGCCGCTCCACGTTCCGGTCCGAGGTTCCGGGGAAGATGACCTTGACGGCCACGTCCTGGGAGAGCAGCCGGTCGCGGGCGCGAAAGACCTCGCCGCCGCCGCCGCCGCCGAGCGTACCGAGGATCTCGAACCGCCCGGCGAAAAGGGCTCCGGGCTTCAGGCTCTCGAAGCGCAGGATACTCTGCCGCGCCCGGCCGCCCGCGCCGACGGTGTCGTCGTTCTGGCCGTC
>CAVVHE010000004.1:0-235000 GCA_963748015.1 Terriglobia bacterium
TTAACAGAATTGAAAGGGAAGATTACAACTCCAGATCAGCTTACTGCAAATATGGCATTCAAAAAAGCGCCTGTTGTATGGCAGCACAGACTCTGGGGTACCGGTGATGTAAACAAGGAATTCAATAACGGTATTTTCTTTTACGGAGAAAAGGCCACTATGTTTGCAAGTGAGGCTAAACTTGTAATAATCAATGCAGACAAAGAGGGAAAAAGAGAGGATATGCTAATTCCAACTGAACTTACACAGGAACAACACGTAGGCAAATTTCTTAATGCTGTACGAAATAAGGATAAAAACCTTGTATTCTGCACAACAGAAGATGCATTCAAATCTACAGCAACTGTTCAGTTAGCTATGATCTCATATTATACAGGATCTCTGGTAAAATGGGATCAGCAAAAAAATGAGATAGTTGGGAATCCTGCTGCATCTGCTTTGCTCAGAAGAGAATACCGTGGAAAATATAAACATCCATAATCTTAAATTCTATTCTCATTTTTATATATCCTGCTGTAATTAATTATAATAGCATTTGAACCAGGTTAGTGTTTGGGTTTTTAAACTCATCACTAACCTGTTTCCTTTAAACTCCCGATACTTCATTCACAAAGTATCATCAAGTTATTTTATCAGAAATGATCTCCTTCCCCAGTGAGATAAATGTCAGAAAATTAAATCTAATTCTTCCTAAACGAGATGAATTTAATAAGTTGACATTCAGACTAATTACTGTTAATTATGCAAGATTACAGATAATCTTAATTCGTGCAATAATTACGAAGAATTTCAATTTTATGCAACATTATTCTGTATAAATCCGTTTAATAGAAAGTTAGTCTGCAAAAAATATATCATAAACGAAAGTAAGAGTATTTACTAAGGGAATATTATGTAAACAAAATGAAATCCATACTTCATTTTTTTATTTTTCCTGTCTGATCTCACTAAGTCTCTGCCGGACAAAATTGTAATATTTTGTCCAAGGCAAATACAATTGTACCCGATAAGTTATGTTCTCCGGTATCCGTAAACTGGCAGGTAAGTTACACCGGAGTCAATAATGCCGGTACAATGTGCAGATTCAATATAACTGGGATGATGGCTACTTCGCAAATGGTACCTGCAATAAATACAGGACCCGGCAATTTTCAGACAAGTGCAAATCATACCTATACCTCTATCTGGTGATAAATGTAATTATGCTCCTAAAGCTACACTGGTAGTCAATGGAGTGGTATGCACTTCCTCCACTCAGCAACAAATTGTAACAGTATGGGATGATGATGATCATAATGGTGGCCAGATGCACATAAATCCAACTGTTTATCCTGTTTGTTTTGGCAATAGTGCCAATGTCAGATTTCAGGATTTAACCCAGTTTAATTGTGTTCCTCCACAGGAGAAAGATGTTCCTAATCTGTATACCAGATGGATAAGATGGATATATGGAACTGATATAACCATGACAGGTGCTCCGGTAACAATAAACGGAACAATCAGGCCATTCCCGTTTTCAGGTCCGGTCATTACTCTTCCTGGTCCTGTTACAGGATCCGGTGTATATTCCGATATTATTAATGTTGCCAATGATAAGCTAATAGGTCAGTATTTTCAGGTTACCTTGCATAACTGGAATTATTGCAATCCATATGACGACCCAAATATTCCCGGGCCACCATCAGATCCTGTGAATGGTGATCATCCACCGGTAGTGACCACTGCAATTATACTCATTGTCCCGGATCCGGATGCCACAATAACACCTGTTGATACATTATGTGTTGAAAGCAATCCGGTCACATTGCAGGCACATGATCCCGGTGGAACATGGTCGGGAACCGGAGTAACAGGCAATAAGTTTAATCCGGCACTTGCAGGAACCGGAAACCATATTATCAGATATGAAATTACAGATGCAAATGGTTGTACAGATGCTGACCAGATTACTATTACTGTGGTGCCATCTCCTGTTGCAATTATTACATCCTGTTAATACACTGTATGTTAAACGATCCACCGGTAATATTAACTGCCATCACCAACCGGAGGGACATGGACCGGAAACGGTGTCACAAATAATACTTTTGATCCGGCCTCTGTCGCAGGAGTGGGGACACATGTTATAACCTATCAGACATTGCCTGATAGATTCGGATGTGCAGGGAACAGATACAATTCAGATTAAAGTTATTATGCCTCCTGCACCTATTGCTATTATTTGAACCTGATACAGTAGGGTGTTCACCACTCATCTGTTCAGTTTATAAATAAGAGCATATCAGGTGAAACATATTTATGGGATTTCGGTGACAAAACATTTTCATCAGAAAAAAATCCATCCCATACATATCTATATTCCGGGTGAATATATTGTAAAACTTACTGTTACCAATATCTCCGGACAATCATCACATACCGGATTAATTACTGTTTATCAGAATCCTACTGCGGTTTTCAATGTCTATCCGACAGATGTTATTAATAATTCTCAGGTAGTAGTATTTTCTAATTTTTCATTTTATGGGGTATCTTATCTGTGGAATTTTGGAGATGGAAAAACATCAATTGAAGAGAATCCCTGGCATAAATATGAATCAGAAGGTGTATATGATGTCAGTCTGATAGTAACTTCAAAAGATGGATGTCTTGATTCAATGAAATACAAATCTCCCGTAGTCGTAGAATTTAAGACAGGTGATATAAAATTCCCAAATTGCTTCAGATGGAACCTGTACAGGACCCACAGGGGGATATTGGAATGAAAATCAATTAGATGATAATATGTTCAGACCTTTTTTCACCAATGTAATAGATTATAAACTGCAGATCTTCAATCGCTGGGGAGTTTTAATTTATGAAAGTTCCGACCTTCATAAAGGATGGGATGGATATTTTGGAAACGGAAATCTGGCTGTTCAGGGAGTTTATGTCTGGAAAGCAACCGGGCAATATGCAGACGGAGCTTATTTTACTAAGGTAGGTGATGTAACATTTTTACATTAGGCTAAAGCATTAAAATGGTGTATATGCTATATATTCAGATGATTAGAATAATTTAATACTTATATAATATTATAGATCAATATATTATGGAAGCATAATATTATGAAACGAAAATATGATTATATTTTTTCTGGCCTATTCTGAAAGCTTAGTGCAAATCCCTCAAAACTTCAGTACCGGAACCACCTTTAAGAAAATCGAAATCACAACCTTCATCTGCCTGTTCAACATGTTCAATGAACATTCTAATATAACCACGGTCAGCTTTTGGTTCCGGACGTACCCATTTTGCTCTTCTTCTTTGTAATTCCTTCTCGGGAACTTCGAGATTCAAAGTACGGTTTTTTACATCGAGTTCAATCATATCTCCATTCTCAACCAGGGCAAGATTACCTCCAACTGACGACTCCGGTGATACATGCAATATAACTGTCCCATAAGCCGTTCCACTCATCCTGCCGTCTGAAATGCGAACCATGTCTGTTATTCCCCTCATTATAAGTTTTTGAGGAAGTTCCATGTTGCCAACCTCCGGCATTCCAGGATAGCCGACAGGTCCTACACCTTTTAATACCATAACACATGTTTCATCAATGTCGAGGTTTGGATCATCTATTCTTGCATGATAATCTTCAATAGTCTCAAAAACCACAGCTCTTCCACGATGTTGTAACAAACTATCAGTAGCTGCTGATGGTTTAATTACAGCTCCGTTTATGCAAAGATTGCCTTTTAAGAACAGCTATTCCGGCTTTTTCTTTCAATGGTTTATCAAGTGTTGCTATAACATCATAATTATAACATGGTGTGCCGGCACTGTTTTCACCGATACTCTTTCCATTAACAGTAATAGCATTTGAATGAATCTGGTCTTTAAGCATGTCAATGATAACAGGTAATCCTCCTGCATAAAAGAAATCTTCCATAAGATATTTTCCCGATGGCATCAGATTCAATAACAGCGGCATATTGCTTCCCAATTTGTCAAAATCATCGAGCTCAAGTTCAACCCCGATTCGTCTGGCAATGGCTATCATATGGATAATCAGGTTAGTGGACCCGCCGACAGCAGAGTTTATTTTTATTGCATTTTCAAAAGCTTCGCGCTTAAGGATATCCGACATTTTCAATCCCTCTTTCACCATTTCAACAATACGGTTACCTGAAAGATGAGCCATGACTTTTTTTCGCGAGTCAACAGCCGGTATGGCAGATGCCCCGGGTAATGTAAGACCAAGAGCCTCAACCATTGTGGCCATAGTGGATGCTGTTCCCATCGTCATGCAATGTCCTGCACTTCTCGACATGCAGACTTCTGCCTCAATAAGATCTTCCCGTGTAACTGTTCCGGCTTTAAGTCCTTCCGAAAGCTGCCAGGTAGCAGTTCCTGAACCGATATCTTTTCCTCTGAATTTTCCATTTAACATCGGACCGCCGGGAACAACAAGAGTTGGCAGGTTTACACTTGCGGCTCCCATTAATGTTGAAGGAGTGGTTTTATCGCATCCGGTGAGAAGAACAATACCATCAAGTGGATTAGCACGAATGGTTTCCTCAACATCCATGCTGGCAAGGTTTCGCCATAGCATTGTTGTTGGTTTCATTATGGTTTCTCCCAGCGACATCACCGGAAATTCAAGCGGAAATCCGCCTGCTTCATAAACACCCCTTTTTACAATTTCCGCAAACTCACGTAAATGGGCGTTGCATGGTGTCAGATCCGACCAGGTGTTACAAATTCCAATCACCGGTCTGCCTCTGAACATATGGTCGGGATGACCCTGGTTGCGTAACCAGCTGCGGTGTACAAACCCCATTTTATCATCTTTTCCAAACCACTCGGTACTTCTCAGGTAATATTCTTTTTTCATTTTGTATATTGTTTACTCGTTAAATCATGCAGAGTTCAAAACTAATGAATATCAAATAATATTTGATGAATTCTACTTAAAATCAATTAAGAATTCATAAGCATGAAATAGAATGTGATATTAGTTAAAACAAAAAATTGAAACTATATAAAGTAACAATTGCTAATTGTTTATAGTACGATTGATATGTTGTTGTTATTTTCCGATACAAAAGTTCCTGAAAATATTACCCAGAATCTCATCAGAAGTTATCTCACCGGTTATTTCACCAAGGTAATGAATTGCCTGCCTGATATCGATCGCTAAAAAATCTTCAGGGATATTTTCTTCAAGACCAGAAAGAACTCTGCCAAGACTTTTCGAAACCTGAATCAAAGCTTCATAATGTCTTATATTACTGATTATTACATCACTTGAATTCAATCGTTCCTTCATTACTGCTTCTCCAAGCCTGAGTCTAAGAGTATCAAGTCCTGATTTCTCTTTGGCAGAAATAAACAGAAGCATTTCCTTCTCCATTAATGTTAGTTCCTTAACCAGTTCATCTGACTGCCCCGTTTGAGATTTATCACACTTATTGATGATAATTATCAATTTTTTATCTGATGCCTTAATCATTTCCCGGATAGCAGTGATTCGTTTGTTTATTGATATTGCATCATCTGAAATTTCATCAATTAAAAGAATTACCGAAGCCTGTAAAATTTTTTCATGAGTTTTCTTAATACCCATTGCCTCAATAATATCCGCAGTTTCACGTAATCCGGCTGTATCAATGAACCTGAACGCAATACCGTCAATTGTAATGGTATCTTCAATTGTATCACGTGTGGTTCCCGGGATTTCCGATACTATTGCTTTGTCCTCCATCAGAAGAGCGTTAAGAAGAGTTGATTTACCTGAATTTGGTTTCCCGACAATAGCTACCGGGATCCCATTCTTAACAACATTTCCAAGATGGAATGAATCTGCGAGTCTGTCAGCCAGATCTTTAACTTTAATAATTATCGCTTTAAGGTCTTCTCTGTCAGCAAATTCCACATCTTCCTCACCAAAATCAAGTTCAAGCTCAATCAGAGAAGCAAAATTCAAAAGTTCAGATCTCAAGATGCCAATCTCAGAGGAGAATCCTCCGCGCATCTGGTTTAATGGCAATTTTATGAGCAGACCTGGTTGTGGAGGCAATTATGTCAGCAACTGCTTCAGCCTGTGAAAGATCCATCTTCCCATTTAAAAAAGCCCTCTGTGTAAACTCACCCGGATGTGCAGAAACAGCTCCATTCATTATCAACAACTCAAGTATTTTTTGTACAATATAAGGCGAAGCATGACAGGATATTTCAACTGAATTTTCGCCAGTATAGGAGTGAGGTGATTTAAAGACACTCACAAGTACTTCATCGACTATTTCTTCACCGGATCTGTATTTCCCCAAAAATAATTGTAAATCCCTTTTGATCAGTAAGTTTAATACTTTTATCTAAAGGGAAAAAGATCTTCTCGCAAATATCCAGACTCCGGGAACCACTTACCCTTATAATTGCAATTGCACCTCCTATAGCAGTCGCCGGTGCACATATAGTTTCTTCTGATCTGATCATCTTTTACACAGGTATTCTTCAAATGAATTGAAGGGATGAAACTTCCATTAGCTTATTAGTAGGGGTGATTTTTTTTGTTCATTATGCAAAAATAGTAAAAAACCAGACGGCATAACAGAATATCTTAATACTCAGTTGATATTTATCATTCAACTTTGATGTAAAGCCAATAAAATTTAGGTATTTTTGAAACGGAAGATTAAAAACAATAAGGCACAAATATTATTTTGATATTAAATCATTAAATGTCATATACATATGAGCATACTCTTAACTAAAGAATCCAGAGTTATAGTTCAGGGATTCACTGGAAGCGAAGGCACTTTCCATGCAACACAGATGATTGAATACGGTACTAAGGTGGTAGGTGGCGTCACTCCGGGAAAAGGAGGTCAGTTACATCTTAATTTACCGGTTTTCAATACAGTCAGAGAGGCTGTTTCTGCCACACAGGCAGATGTTTCTGTTATTTTTGTTCCTCCTGCCTTTGCTGCCGATGCGATTCTTGAGGCTGCAGATGGTGGCATAAAACTTATCGTGACAATAACTGAAGGAATCCCAGTTTCTGATATGGTAATGGTTAAGGACCATCTGAAATCGATTGATTGCAGGCTCATCGGGCCAAATTGCCCGGGTATAATCACTCCGGGTGAAGCAAAGGTTGGTATCATGCCTGGATTCATTCACAAAAAAGGCTCAATTGGTATCATCTCACGTTCAGGAACTTTAACCTATGAAGCTGTTGATCAGGTTACCAAAATCGGGCTTGGGCAATCAACATGTATTGGTATTGGAGGTGATCCGATTGTTGGAACCACAACTCTTGATGCTGTTAAACTGATGATGAATGATCCTGATACTGAAGCGATTGTTGTTATTGGTGAGATTGGAGGTAATATGGAAACTGAAGCTGCTGAATGGATAAAAGATGAATGGTACTAAACCTGTAATAGGATTTATTGCAGGACAAACAGCACCTAAGGGTCGTAAAATGGGTCATGCAGGAGCAATAATAGGAGGGAAGAATGACACTGCTGCTGCAAAAATGGAGATCATGAAAGAGTGCGGCATCTATGTTGTTGAATCACCTGCTGATATTGGCATATGTGTAAAGAAGGCTTTAGAGGCTGCAAAAGCTGTACAGGCTTAATAGGGAAAAGTGATTTGCCTTTAGAGCATCTGAAGCATCTAAAGCATTTAAAGCATTTTATTATATTTGCAGAAATTAACTTAAAAATAAAAATGAAATTACTGGAAGGAAAAACAGCTCTTATTACCGGGGCATCCAGAGGAATAGGAAAAGCTATTGCCCACAGATTTGCACTCGAAGGAGCAGATATTGCAATCACCAATATCGTTGATGATGAGGAGTTTGAGACAACAATAAAAGAGCTGGAAAACCTTGGATGTAAAGCAAAAGGCTATGTATCGAATGCTGCAAGTTTTGAAGATTCACAGCGCGTAATAAATGAAGTTGCAAAAGATTTTGGCAGAATTGATATACTTGTAAATAATGCCGGAATTACAAGAGATACATTGCTTATGCGAATGACTGAAGATCAATGGGATTCGGTAATTGCGGTAAACCTTAAAGTCGGTTTTTAATCTGACAAAAGCAGTCCTGATGACAATGATTAAACAAAAAAGTGGTTCAATAATAAATATGAGTTCAGTAGTGGGGGTTTCAGGCAATGCAGGCCAGAGCAACTATTCTGCTTCAAAAGCCGGAATAATCGGATTTACAAAAAGTGTTGCAAAAGAGGTTGGTTCAAGAAATATAAGATGCAATGCTATTGCTCCCGGGTTTATAATTACTGAAATGACAGAAAAATTACCTGAAGATGTAAAAACAGAATGGGCAAATAAAATTCCCTTAAGACGTGGCGGAACGCCTGAAGATGTGGCAAATACAGCTTTATATCTTGCTTCTGAATTATCATCTTATGTAAGCGGACAAACAATTCATGTTTGTGGTGGTATGTTAACTTAAAAATATTTATTATATTTACAGAACCGCAGGGCGCCTATCCTTTTAGCACGAGGAAATGCAGCGAGACATATTTATTCCACACTTATTTTAAAAGGGCGCCCTGCTTCTTTTTTTAATAGTCTGCTGATCAATGAACAACATTATATTCATTCTTATTATCATAATTCCTGTTACAGGATTTATTATCGAAAGATATCTTGATTATCTTAATTCCAAAATGTGGTCAGAATACTCTTCCTGAAAAATTAAAAGGAATCTGTGATGAAGAGGAATACAGGAAAACTCAGCTCTACCAGAAAGAAAATAACAGCTTATCATTCTGGACATCTTTATTTAACCTTGCTGTAATTCTAATAATGATCATTGCAGGCGGCTTTGCACTTGTTGATAGTTTTGCCAGATGCAATAAGCTTTAATCTGGTAATTGTTTCGCTGATATTCTTTGGAATAATCGGATTTGCATCTGATCTTATTAATATTCCATTCAGCTGTTATGACACTTTTGTAATTGAAAAGAAGTATGGTTTCAACACAATGACATCAGAACATTTATTACAGATCATATCAAATCGTGGTTTATTGCATTGCTGGTTGGGATTCCTGTTCTTGGACTAATCACATGGTTTTATTACAAAACAGGTAAAAACTTCTGGCTCTATGCCTGGGGACTGATAACCTTATTCTCTGTTTTTATCAATCTTTTTTACTCTGAACTAATTGTGCCTCTGTTTAATAAACAAACACCCCTTCAGGAAGGTTCATTGCGAACAGCCATTGAAGAATTTGCTGCAAAAAACAGGATTCAAACTCAGAAATATTTACATAATTGATGGTTCAAAAAGAAGTACTAAGGCAAATGCCTATTTTTCAGGATTTGGTCCAAAGAAAAGGATTGTACTTTATGATACACTACAGAAAGAACTTACTGAAGAGGAAATAGTTGCAGTTCTTGCTCATGAAATAGGACATTACAGGAAAAAACATGTTCTGATAAATATCTTACTTTCAGTGTGTTCTGTACCGGATTGATGCTTATTTCTGTTCTCACTCGTAGTAAATAACCCCGAGCTTTCACAGGCTATTGGTTCAGAAACGACAAGTTTTCATCTGGGATTGATTGTATTCGGAATTCTTTACAGTCCGTTATCACTTATTGATCGGACTCTTTCAAATTATATTTCCCGTAAGAATGAATATTGCGGCCGATCGGTTTGTAAAGGAAAACTATAAAGAGGAAATATTAGCTGCGGCTTTAAAGAAACTGTCAGTCAAGAACCTGTCGAACATGATGCCTCATCCGGCTTATGTATTTTTCCATTATTCCCATCCTCCATTACTCAGCAGACTGATAAACTGGAATGAAATTCCTTATATTTGCGAAAATTTTATGCCTCCTTAGCTCAGTTGGTAGAGCAGCTCATTCGTAATGAGCAGGTCGTGGGTTCGAGTCCCATTGGAGGCTCCAAATAGAATTCTTTAATAGTTTGTTATTGACTGAATGTGAACAATGGTCCATATTTCTTTGTTAATGAACTAAATAAATAATATTTTAATATTATCTTTACTTTGTTAATTATAAAATTTTAAGATTATGAAAACTTTATTAGTTTCAATAGTGATTATTTTGATTTCAGTGAATTTAGATGGTCAGACAATGACAATACTGATGAAAAATGGAAAGAAAGTTGAATATTCAATAAACGAAATTGAGAGTATAAGTTATTCCAATTTCAATAATTCTAAAAATGATGCGAATATATTCACAGACCCCGGGATGGGCAAACATATAAAACAGTACAAATAGGTAGCCAGATCTGGATGGCAGAAAATCTGAAAGCCATAAAATTCAATGATGGTGAAATAATTCCTGTCGGAACTACTAAATTTTACTGGTCAACTTGTTCAAATCCCGCATACTGCTGGTATAATAATGATGAGACAACCTATAAAAATACTTATGGTGCCTTGTATAATTGGTATACTGTCAATTCTGGCAAATTGTGTCCCAAGGGATGGCATGTACCAAGTTTAAATGAATGGAATGCCCTTGGCACATATCTGGGAGGTAACTTAATTGCAGGTGGTAAATTAAAAGAATCTGGGATATTCGCACTGGGCAAGTCCCAATAAAAATGCAACCAATAAAAGTAATTTTACAGGACTTCCCGGAAGTTCAAGAGATCAAAAAGGTCAGTGGAGTGAAGGTGCCGGAACTCTTGGGGCCTGGTGGTCAAGTACAGAGAGTGATTCCAATAATGCCTATTATATATATCTGAGTAATGATTCGGAAGCTCTGCGTAATAGCAATCCTGATAAAAAGATGGGGCTTTCAGTTCGTTGTATTAAAGGATATTAACAATCTTAAAAAGCATCAATATTGCTCTAATAATTTAGATCTTTTATTTCCAATTCAACAAAGTTTCTAAAATTTCTCACACTCCTCTGAATAGAAAATCTTAAGAGGTTCTGATATTCTGAAATTAAAAATAGATGACTATCGGGAATCAAGCATATAGGTTTTTAAATATCTTATATGACTGATTCCCGATACTCATATAAAAATAATTTTGTACAATTCAGTATTAAATCGGAAATTTGTCATAAATAAGCCAGGTGTTGAATAAAATCTTAACAAAAACAATAATTCAATTAAATGGCTAAGGAAAATGGATCAGCAGTTAATCATGAGGCTGACCGGGATAATTCTGGAAAACCTTAGAAATGAAGATTTCGGGGTTAAGGAATTAGCCAGATTATCAGGTATAAGTCGATCAGTTCTAAATCATCGGCTTCATTCTATTTTAAATAAGAACATAAATCAGTTTATTCGGGAAGTAAGGCTACAAAAAGCTTTTGAGTTGCTTCAGAACGAAGAAATTACTGCTTCGGAAGTTGCTTACAAAGTTGGCTTCAGCAGTCCTGCTTATTTCAATAATTGTTTCCATGAGCTATTCGGCTTTCCTCCTGGAAAAGTGGAAAAAAAAGATTCGGTTAGTAATACAACAAACAATTTTAAAAATTATTTTCCAGAACCATATGAAAAAATGCCTGTCAGGCTTCCCCTTAATATCCGAATTAACAGTATTTTGATTATTGCCATTTTAATTCTGGTAATAGCTATTCTTATTTATATGAAAATTGTCAATTGAAATTGAATCTGTATTTAATACTCCCAGTCTTATAATGAATTACGCCCTTACTTCCTTCCTCAAAATAGTCAGATTCATTATAATGATTCAAAATTGAAATTACACTACAAAAAATTGCAATAATTATATTGAAAATTTAAAGTGTTTATTTCAATAATGCTATGTGCTGTAACGATTTATGTCTGAAATTTGGGATTGTATTCATTGGCTGTTTTTCTTAAGGTTAACCAATTAAAACTTATTTCAATTATGAAAAAAGCACTTTTTATTATTGGACTTGTCATGATCCTGGCAGGATATACCTATGCCCAGGAACAAACGGCATCAGTAACGAAAGTTGCTGAAGGAGATACTCATACTCCTTTTGGCAGGTATACAATCAAGCTTCAAAAGGATCCTTTAATGCTAGAAGGTGTACAGGTTAAACAGTATAGGATTACTTATGAGAATTCACCAATCTCTGTTCTGGTAGTAGTAGACAAAGAGGACAATTGTAAAAATTACATTGTTGTTTCTGACGGGCTGTCTGTTATGTACAAATGCAATGGTCAGTATTTTGGGATCAACAGGATCGATGAAAAGTACAATAAAGAAGGTTATGTAACAGATGATAAAAACCTTGATAAAACTAACTATTTCCATCAGAAAGTCATATCCCTGGGGCAGCTGGAAGAAGTTGATGCAACAACTTATATTGCAGCTTATTACCCGACTCTGATTAAACAATGAATCAGCGACTTATTGTTATACTATTATCTGTAGAGAATAATTGATTACAAATCTTATACGTAAAGATTTAATAATATGTAAAGGCCTTTAAAGAAATTAATTATAGTACATTAGGTTAAATCCTTACAAAAAGAGGCCATCTCAGAACATAAATGAGATGGCCTCTGTAATTGAGCGGAAAAGGGATTGTTGTGCCTGCGTCACAACGTTCCCAAAGATACGCTTTCAATTAAAAAGCCACTGACGTGGCTATTTTTATAATTTTCACATACCTTATCTTGATAAATCTGATTCGGTCTGTGAAAATTACAAAAAGGCTGTTGTCGCAGCCTCCTTTAATTGAGCGGGAAAAGGGATTCGAACCCTCGACCCTCAGCTTGGGAAGCTGATGCTCTACCCCTGAGCTACTCCCGCGATAACTTTTTTTCTGCTGCAAATTTATTGTATTTTTTTACATTCCTGCAATTTTCACAAAATTCTATCCTGAATAGTTAAACAAAAGTCTAAACATCTTTATTACAAAATCAATAATCATTCAAAACAGAATATAGGTATCTTCAAATACCCGGTTTTGATTTTACTCCTTTATTTTATATATTAGTAAGAATTATAATAATAGTAGATGCAATGAAGAGAAGAAAGTTTTTGCAAACTGCCGGATACACAGCTGCAGCTGCATGTTTACCAAATCAACTTGATGGTAATTATTCTAATATGCCTGAAGGAGACAAGCTATCAGCAGTACCTGATAATAAAGTATCTGTTGTGGTAAAAGATACAAGAGTGTATATTGAAACCCAGACTTTAAATGCTGTCATAGAGAAAGGAGTTTTAATAGTCTCATGTACACGATCCCCTCGGTGTTCTGCGCCTACGACCCCACCGTGTACCCCCCGGAGAGCGCCGACGGCTTCTACTGCCGGTTCCACGACAACGCCCTCCACCAGGGAACGATGCACGGGGTCCTCCACGTCACGACGCCCATCCAGCTCACCGTGACCAAGAACGTCCTCCCCGGCGACATCGAGCTTGCCTGGACCGGGGTGGCATCTTGAGCGACGTCACCTACAAGGTCGTCCGCAGCGACTCGGGGAATCCTGCGTTTCCTGCCGGCGATACGACGGTCTTCGATCCGGACAGCGGAGCGACCGGAACCCGGTTCGTGGACAAGGGGGAGCTCGGTACCCTCACGCCGCGCTTCTACCTCGTGCGCAACAGGCAAACGAACGAAGCCTCCCCGAGCGGCTGCCAGCCCCCCGATTGCAACGACCTCGAGCCCTGCACGCTCGATACCTGCGTGAGCGGACTGTGCCAGAACGACCCTGCTCCTGACGGAACGCCCTGCGACGCCGGTAATCCCTACGCCGCCTGCATGAGTGGAGTCTGCACCCTGCCCTGACGGGCGGGTCGGCGGAGATGACGCGATCGCCGGAGCGATCTCCGGGGCGAGTCGCGGCTCGCGGAACGAGCCGGTCATCGGTTAGTCTGGGACGCGAGGGGTGGGCCGTGGGCCGCTCGCGTTCCGCAGGAAACCGTGGGGGAGACGTGGTGCGTGCGCACCTCCTTGCCGACCTCCACTCGGGGCGACTCACGCCGGGAGATCGCGTTCCGTCGGTTCGGCAGATGGCCGAGCGGGCCGGCGCCGACCCCAAGACCGTGCATCGCGCGTACGTCGCCATGGAGGGGGAAGGCCTCCTCGAGATGCGCCCGGGCAGCGGCTCGTTCCTCAAGGAGGGCCGGACATCGGGGCACCGTCCGATGAGCGCGAGCCAATTGCTCTCGTCGGCCAACCGGTCGAGGGCCGAAGCGGCGGCGCTAGGCCTCGACCTGCGGGCGTTCGCCCGGTTCCTCGCTCTCGCCGCGCCGGGCGGGCTCGGCGGCGTTTCCCTCGCGGTGGCCGAGTGCAATCTCGAGCAGGTCGCCCTGTTCTCGCTCGAGCTGCAGTCGACGCTCGGCCTCCGTTGCCGTCACGTGCTGCTTCCGGGTACCGGCGCGGAGGCCGACAGGACGCTCGCCGGCTGTCGCGGGATCGTGACGACCGATTTCCACCGGCGGGAAGTGGACGGCATCGCGGCGCGAGCGGCCCTCCCCGTCTACCGGGTCTCGCTGGATCCGCGATTCACCCGGGCGCTCGTGGACGAGGCGGGAAAGGGCCCCGTCGTCATGGTGGTCCGCGACCGGAGCTTCGCTCCGGGGTTCTTCCGGTTCCTCCTGGCGGCGGCGGTGCCGGAGAACGTCGTCGCGCGCATGCACGTCGTCGAGCCGCGGGAAATGCGGGGCGCATTCCGGAGAGCCGGCCGGGATGCGGCGATCTACGTTTCCCCGACGGTGGATCGAGCACTTCCCGGCCCCGTCCCCGCCGGCCTGCGAAGGATCTCCGTCGCTCGCCACGTCTCCGCGGCGTCGCTCGAGCGGCTCCGGGTCCGGCTCGCGCTCGACCTCGCGGTGCGCGGCACCACGTCGCGCCCGTCCGTGACGCTACCCAGGGGTTGACCGGTTGCAAGGGATTCCGAGCCCGGCTCGCAGAGGCCGATCGTCTCGCGCCGGCCCGGCCCGCGCTCTCAGAGGAACCTGCGGAGGCTCTGTTCGTCGCCCGGTCCGGGCGAGCAGATAGATCCTCGCCCCGGATCTCCACGACGAGGTCGCGAGCTTTGCAACCGGAGAGAACTCCGGGGCCTCCGACGCCGGTGCGTCGGGGAGCACGCGCGCCTCGACGACGAACATCCACAGGTCCTTGCTCTCGTCGTCCTCCGAGCCGAAGCAGACGACGGAGACCTTCTCCCCGTGCCACCGCACGGCCATGCCGCCCTCGAGCGGATACCCCTGCAGCGCCGCCGGCACCGCATAGTCGGCAGGCCACCCGCGCTCGGCGAAAAACGCCTGGAGCTTGGGGAGGTCCTCGGTCTCGACGTCGAGTTTGTACTCGCCCGAAACCAGCGCGGCCATCTCGGCGCGGTACGACGCGAAGCCGGCGGGAGACGAGCGCCCGTCCCACAAGAACAAAGCGATCGCCGCGATCGCGGCCAGCGCCAGGGGCGCGAGAGCCAAGAACGGCCGCCTCCGCCAGAGCGGCGGTGCGGCGGCCGAGCGGCCGGCGAGAATGCGGGACTTCAGCCCCGCGGGGACCGGCGTTTCCCTCATCTTGGCGCCGATCGCGGCGTCCAACGCGAGCTCACGCTCGAGCCACAGGGCCAGCTCGGGATCGCGCCGCGCCTGTTCGAGCGCCGCGGCGAGCGGCTCGCTTCGCGGGTCGTCCACGCCGGGGCGGTAGCAGGCCAGGATCTCTCTTGCTTCGCGGCTATCCACGCTGCACCCGTTCCGTCTCACCGTCGGACCGCTCGCCTCGCGTCAGGAGGTCGCGGAGCTGCGCCTTCCCGCGGGCGATGCGCGACTGCACGGTGCCCAGGGGAACCGAGAGGATGTCGGAAATTTCCCTGTAGGAATGCTCCCCGAGATAGAACAGCGCCAGGGGCGCGCGAAAAACCTCCTCCACCCTCGCGAGCATCTCGATCACGGCGCCGGAGTCGAGCTGCTCGACCGCCGAGGACGACGGGGCGGGCAGGTCGCCGTCCCCGTCCTCGATTGCCCGGTGCGGGTACATCCGCTGGTGGCGGCGGGACTTCAGGAACTCGCGGTGCAGCGTCGTGAAGAGCCACGTCTTCGCTTTCGACGGGTCGCGGAGGGCGCGCCCCTTCCTGGCCCAGATGTAGAACGTCTGCTGGGTCAGGTCGCTCGCCTCCGCCTCCTGGCGCGCGAGGCTGTAGGCAAACTGGTAGAGAGGGCGATAGTAGGCTTGCACCAGATCCTCGAACTCCCGGTCCTTGCCGTCACGGGTAGGATCCATGGCCCGCTACCTTGTTCCCACGAAACGCGAAAATTCCATCTCCGTCGGCACTCGGCGGCCCACGAGCCCGGGCATGTCAGTTCCCGGCGCCGCCACGATGGAACAGACGCTCGAGCTCGATGGTACAGCCCACGATCACGCCGTAGTCGCCCGCGGCTTCCGTCACCCCGATGGGAGCCGCCACGAGCAGCTCGACGTGCTCCGAGACCTTCCATACCAGCTCGGGGGTGACGTAGTAGCTCGTTTGTCCACCTGCCGTCTCGCCGTTCCCCTCGAGCACGAGAAACGTCTTCCCCACCGGCCGGAGGATGGCGAGATTGTATTCGTATTCGTTTCGAGGCTCTTCACCCGAGCCGTCCACCGCGCGCACCCATGCGAGGTGAAGCTGGAGATTGACCGGCCCCAGCCAGCCGGCGGCCGTCAAGGAGGGCTCGAGGCGCGTGGTGCCCTCGCCGAGGCCCCGGGATTCGTCGCCGCTCGGCGCGACCACGCCGAGACCGACGTCGAGCCCGAAGGGGTTGTGGCGGTAGTCGATCGCAGCGTACCGGAGCGATGCCTCGACGTCCCCGATACCGCTCTCCGAGGAGCCGCCGTTCGGTTTCGACGCGCAGGTACGGCAGCCCTGCCGAGAATCGCAGCCGGTCCGTCAGCCCGTAAGCAGCGTCCAGCCCCAGCGTCCAGACGCGCTCGTCCGAGAACTTGGAGTGCTGAAGGGACCCCGAGACGTACGCCTCGTCGGCGTCCGTCATCGTGATCGCTTCCGTCACCCCCAACTCCGTGGGCAGCGGGCGCTGCTCCGGAGCTTCCTCGGCGCGTACGAGCGGTGCGGAAAAACACAACAGCAGGAGAAGCTTCGAGCCCTTCTTCACGTCGCGAGAACCTCCGAGACCCCCAAGGCCTGACCCTGGCACTTTATCGGCGGGCCCGCCGATCGGCAAACACATTCTTCCGGGAACAATTCCTCCACCCGACGCTCTCACCTGCGAAATCGGCGCAACGGAGGGACGACTTCCGCGGTCGTTTCGTGGGGCCCGATAGCACGGAGGAGACATGATGCGCCAGCGAATAGCTAACGTCACCGGCGCCACCGCGGTCGTCGCGCTCTCGACGGCCCTGCTTTGCCTGCCCGCCGGGGCGCAGACCGCTTGCATCACTCCCAACTGCGGGCAGGGGACCATCCCTCTCGCGTGCCAGGGTCGCGCGCTACCCCGGACCGCCCGCGTCGTCATGAGCTCGACCATCCCCTTCGTCTACACCCCGGCGAGCCCCAAGATCGAGCCGGGGGAGTGCGTGGAGTGGAGGTCCGCGGGATTCACCCACAGCTCGTCCGCGGATCCCTGTCCCGACGACGTCCTGACCTCGTGCGGGTCGCCTTCGCCTCCCGCGTGCCTCTGGGACAGCGGGAACGTCGCCGCAGCGGGAACGCCCCCGTCGGCCGTGTGTTACTACGATCCCGCCGCGTATCCTCCGACGACCGTCGACGGGTTCTACTGCCGCATTCACGACAACCCGGCCCACACCGGAACGATGCACGGAGCGCTCGCGGTCACGACACCGATCGAGCTGACGGTCGACAAGAACGCCGGCGCCGGGAGCGTCGTGCTGACGTGGACCGGCGGCGGGGTGACCGCGGACGTCACCTACAAGGTGGTTCGAAGCAACGCGGGAGATCCCGCGTTCCCCGCGGCGGGCACCACGACCTTCAACCCCGACGGCGGAACCGCCGGGATCCAGTTCACCGACGCGGGCGAGCTCGCGAGCCCGGCGATCCGCTACTACCTGATTCGCAACCGCCAGATCAACGAGTGATTCTGGCGAGGTTCAGGGAGACCATCGCATGAATCCGATCATTCGCCTCGGCCTCGCGGCCGTCACCCTGGTCGCCCTCGCCCTGCCCGCGGCCGCCGCCGAACAGAAGATCTCGGTCACCGGCGAGGTGATCGACTCGGCCTGCTACGTGAAGATGGGCGCGCGAGGGGAGTCGCACCGCGAATGCGCGCAGAAGTGCGGCGATGCCGGGATCCCCTTGGCGATTCTCGAGGACGGATCGAACAAGGTCGTCTGGCTGGCGTCGGAGAACGACGCCGAGACCCCGAACAAGACGCTCCGTCCCTTCGCCGGCCGCAAGGTGACGATCACCGGGTCGTGGGCCGAGCGGGGCGGGGCGAGGCTGCTGATCGTGCAATCGGTCAAGCCGGCCGGCTCGTGAGCCGGACGCCCCGCAACCTCGAGAAGATGCCGTGCGACGCGCTCTGATCATCGCGCTCTCGCTTCTGGCCGCCGCGGGAGTGGTGGAGGGAGCCTTCCTCGGGTGGCTCGCCGTGCGATCGGGCTGGAGGCACAGCGCCGAGGCCGGCGCGGTACCGAGGGGCAGGGCGCTCGCGGAGCGAATGGGGTGCTTCGCCTGTCACGGGGCGGACGGCGCGCGCCCGATTCCCAATCCCGGATCCAAGACCGGAGACGTGCCGGGATGGACCGGAGGCACCTGGATGATGTGGAACCGGAACGAGGACGACGTGAGGGCGTGGATCCTCGACGGGCATCCGCAGGGCCGCGCGCCCGACGCAGGGGCCCTCATCCGCATGCCGCCCTATCGCGGTCGGCTCGACGAGGGCGAGGCGGACGCCGTCGTCGCGTACGTGCTCGCGGCGTCGCTGTTCGGGGTGCCGTCCGGAGCCGGCGCCGCGGAGGGTCGCGACGCGGCCCTGCGGCTGGGGTGCTTCGGCTGTCACGGGCCGGAGGGCCGGGGCTCGTCTCGAATCCCGGCTCGCTCAAGGGCTACGTGCCCGGTTGGGAAGGGGACGACTTCGAGGAGCTCGTGGGGAGCGACGAGGAGTTCCGCCAGTGGGTGCGGAACGGAATCAGCGACCGGATGGCGGCGAACCCGGTCGCGCGGCGCATTCTCGGGAGCCAGGCCATCCGGATGCCGGCCTTCGGAGACCGCGCGGCTCCATCCGATATCGATTCGCTGCTCGCTTACGTGAATTGGGTGAGAAAGAATCCGCGGCGCACGACGGCCGCCCAACGTCCAGGGGGGTAGTGGAGAACATCATGAATTGGAATGTGCGAACCCGTGTCACGGCCGTGCTCTGCGCGCTATTCGCCGCCGCTCTCGCGATCTCTTGCGGCGGCTCGTCGGGAGGGGTGATGCAGCCGCCTCCTCCCACGCTCCAGCCGACGCTGGCGTCCATCCAGGCCAACGTCTTCTCCACGTCGTGCGCGCTGTCCGGCTGCCACTCCGGCGGAGCGCCGCAGCAGGGTATGAGCCTGGTTTCCGGGCAGAGCTTCGCGAACATCGTGGACGTCGCGAGCGCGGAGCAGCCCTCGCTCAAGCGGGTCAATCCCGGCGACGCCGCGAACTCGTACCTCTACATGAAGATCACCGGCGATGCGCGCATCACGGGGGCCCAGATGCCGCTGACCGGCGGAGCGCTGTCGGCCGACAAGATCGCCGCGATTCGCGACTGGATCAACGCCGGGGCGAATCCGTGAGCGGCGGCGGTCGGCGGCGTAACGCGCGACGTCCGATCGCGCTCGCAGCGATTGCCGTCCTGGCGGCGCTGTTCTCGGCGACGGCTCGCGCGGAGCCGTACCTCGCGATCCGCACGGGCCTCAAGTGCTCGGCGTGCCACGAGAACGTCTCCGGCGGAGGCGCACGCAACGCCTACGGCGCCGGCTACGGCCGGCAGGAGCCTCCTTCCGCCGAGCGGTCGTCCACCGAAGCGTTCGACGGCGCCATCGTTCCCCGCGTGCGCATCGGAGCCGACCTGAGGGGTGGCGCCGAGTGGAGCCGGCCGGAGGACGGGGCAAGCCTCTGGACGTTCGACGTCTTCGGCGCCCGGCTCTTCGGCGATTTCGAGGTGATGGAGGACCGGCTCGCGCTGTACGTGGACGAGCAGATCGCGCCGGGTGGATCCGTGAGCCGCGAGGCGTTCGCGCTCATGCATCCGACGAAGGGGAGCTTCTGGATCAAGGTCGGCCGGTTCTTCCCGCCGTTCGGCCTGAGGCTCCAGGACGACGAGGCGTTCACGCGATCGGCGACCGGATTCAATTTCGCCTACAGCGACGCCGGCGTCGAGGCCGGTGTGGAGCCCGGCCACTGGTCCTTCGCGGCCGCGGCGACGAATGGCAACGGAGGCGCCGACGAGTCGAACAACGGCAAGCAGGTCTCCTTCGTCGGGTCGTACGTCCGGTCCGCGTTCCGGGTCGGATTGACGGCGGCGCGCAACGATCTCCCCGAGGACGCGCGTCGGAGCCTGGCCGGGGTCTTCGGTGGGGCGCGCGCGGGCCCGGTCGTGTTCCTCGCGGAGTGGGACGCGATCCGGGACGACACGGGAGTCACGCTCCCCGTGGTGGACGGCAACGCGTCCCATCTCGAGGCGGACTGGCTCGTCACCCGCGGCGTCACGCTCCGGGCATGGGGCGGAAGTCACGATCCGGACCGGGATACCGGGGGAGACACGGAAACGCAGGTTGGCCTGGGAGTCGATTGGACCATGCTGCCGGGCGCCCAGCTCAGGGCCTATCTGAGAAAGCGCGACGGCCCGGTCTCGGTCCCGGCCAGTCGCGGGGACGAGGCGACGGTCGAGGTGCACCTGTACTTCTGATCCCGCCGATTGCCGGCAGCGATCACGGCGACGGCATCGGCGACCAGCGGTAGCGGAACCACTCGATGGGAGGGGAGGTCGCGCCGGCGCGGTCGAAGAAGATGCCGGCGTGCCTCCCGTCCGCGTCGCGGGCAGGGGAGACGGGGCGCAGGATCGCGGCGCCGTCCCTTCGCGCGGCGGAGGGGCTCTCGGTCCCCGCGGCCGGGTCGCGCTCGAGGTAGCGGTCCTTGCCTCCCGCGTCGAGGAACAGCCCGGCCTGCACCGGCCAGACGAGGTAGTTCCGCGTGACGTTGGGCTTCAGGTCCTCCGGCTTGAAGTTCGTGATCCCGAACCCTTCCTTGCCGCGGTCGATGACGTACGTGTCGTCGCCCCCGCCGTCCACGAGCATCGCCAGGCTCATGTTGATCGCGTAGCCGAATCCGTCGGCGCCGTAGCGGTACGTGTCGTTCCCCGCGCCGTCGTAGAGGATCGCGACCGTGAAGTCGTGCCCGAACGCCATCCCGGTGTGGGAGTCGCCGTATCCCTCGTACCGGTCGTTCGCCCTTTTCGTCGAAGAGGGCCCCGATGCAGAAGTGCGCGCCGGAGGCGAGGGAGAAGACCGACGCGCTGTAGAGATCGTCGCCTGCCGCGTCGTAGAGCCACCCGATCCCGTACCAGTACCCGGAGCCCGCCGACCAGTTGCCGGAGCGGTAGGTGTCGTTCCCGCCGAGGTCGATCAGCGTGCCGACGCCGCCGGCCCACGAGTGGCCGTCCTCGAGGTCGCCGCGCCGCCCGGCGGCGGCGCCCTGGGCGTACGAGTAGTTGACCTTGAGCTGCGAGTGGTCGTCGGGGCGGTAGGCGTTCGCGGAATCGGGCTCCGCGAAGTAGGCGTCGTTCCCCTCGAGGTCCACGAGCGTCCCGATCCCGTTGCCCGACGCCCCCGAACCCTTGGCCTCCGCTGACGATGCGATACGAGTCGTCTCCCGCGAGGTCGTAGAGCAGCCCGACACCGAACTCCGCGGCGCCCTGTCCCTCGACGGCGAGCTCGTACCGGTCCTTCCCCGAGAGGTCCGCCAGGAGTCCCGTTCCGAACAGGCCGTAACCCTGGGACGAGCCGTACGCGCGGTACGCGTCGTCCCCGGCCGCATCGATCAGGACGCCGATGCCGAGGATCCCGCTCCCCTGGGCGTTCGTCCGCTCGTCGTCCGCGACGTACCGATCGTTCCCTGCGAGATCCACGACGAGGGTGACCGGTTGCGCGAGCGTCGTGCCCCCGATCCCGCCGCGATACGCGTCGTCGCCGCCGAGGTCCACGAGCAGCAGGACGTCGGGCTCCTCGTGCGCGTCGCTCCCGGAGCCCGAGACCACGATCCGGCCCGCCGGCGTGACGAGGTCGAGGCGCTGCGAGGCGAGGTCCGCCTGGGTCTTCGCCGCCCAGCTCTGCAGCGCCTTGACGAGCCGCTCCCCCGCGGCGACGGTCTTCCTGGACGACGTGTTCAGCGCCCGCTCGTCGAGGTCGCGGGCGACCCGGTCGCACTCCGGGTGGTACTCCATCCCGTCGAACTGCGTCGCGCCGAGGTCGCGGAGCTTCGACACCGCGATCATGTCCTTGCCGTCCACGCTCGAGAACGCGATCCGGTGCCAGCGCAGCGCGTCGGCGAGGTCGAGCAGGGCCTGCGCGACGATCGCGCGCAGCCCGGGATCGAGCTTCGCCGCGGCCTCGCGTCGCGTCCTCGCGGCGCCGCGGAAAGTCCGCCGGCTTGTCGAGCCGCAGCGAGGTCGAACGGGACGTCCGAGATCGCGGTAGAGCCTCTCCACCGCGAACACGAGCGGGTCCTCGGCCCCCGGTCCCGAAGGGGCCCGGTCGTCGAGCGCGGCGGTGTACTCGCGGTGTCCCGAGAGCCTGCAGGTCCCATCCCGTGAAGTACGCGGCGCGGAACAGCCCGTCGTCCTTCGATGCGCGGTACCCCGGTCCGAGAAAGCTGCGGGAGGCCTCGGCCATCAGCCGCAGCGTGTCGCCGATGCGCCGGGGATGCGCGAAGAGGTCGCCGAACATCCGGTTCACGTAGGGGATCTGCGCGGGGTCGGGATAGCGCAGCCAGGTCCCCTTCGGCTCGAACCCGAGGCGGTCCGGGGCGAGCCCCGCTCGCCCAAGGGCCTCGACGAGCGGATCGCCCTGCGGCCGCTCCGCGGCGAGGGAGCCGGGCGCGAGACCGACCGAGCCGAGGATCGTGGAGAGAAAGAACGCCGCTAGTCGGGTGGGATTTCGCATGGGAGGACCTCCGTCCTTCGGAGGCCGAACCATACCACCGAACCCGCGCCTCCCGGGGCGGACCCGCTCCCTACAGGACCTCCCACACGTCGCCCGACCGCAGGAGCTTCCCGAGGTCTCCCTGACCCTTCTTCGCGGTGATGGCCGCGATCTGCTCGTGGATCGAGTGCTCGAGCGTGTGCTCGTCGGACTTGCGGAACACGCCGATCGGCAGCGGGAACTCGGGCGGCTGCAGGTGCGCGAGCATGAACGCGTAGCCGAGCGGGGCGCTGCTCGTCATGGACGAGGAGGTCCTTCTCCGTCACGCCGTCGCCGAGCGTCACGACCTCGGGCCGGTGGCAGCCCGCGAGGCGTATCCCGCGGTCGCGGTTCTTCCCGAACACGAGCGGCTCTCCCTGGCGGAGCACCAGCACGTGGTCGTCGCGGACGTCCTTCTCGCGGAACTCCGTCCAGGCGCCGTCGTTGAAGATGTTGCAGTTCTGCAGGATCTCGACGAAGGCGGCGCCGCGGTGGGCGGCCGCCGAGCGGAGCACGTCCTTGATGTGGGGCGCGTTGACGTCCACGCTGCGGGCGACGAAGGTCGCGTCGGCGCCGAGAGCCAGGGCCACGGGGTTGAACGGCCGGTCCACGGAGCCGAACGGCGTCGACTTCGTCTTCTTGCCCGTCTCGGAGGTCGGCGAGAGCTGTCCCTTGGTCAGGCCGTAGATCCGGTTGTTGAACATCAGGATCTTGATGTCGAGGTTCCGGCGGAGCGTGTGGATCACGTGGTTCCCGCCGATGGACAGCGCGTCGCCGTCGCCGGTCGCGATCCAGACCGACAGCTCGGGGTTCGCGATCTTGATCCCCGTGGCGATCGCGGGAGCGCGGCCGTGGATCGCGTGGAAGCCGTAGGTGTTCACGTAGTAGGGGAACCGGCTCGAGCAGCCGATCCCCGAGACCACCACGAACTTCTCGCGGGGGATGCCCAGCTCCGGGAAGATCTGCTGCACCGCGGCCAGGACGGCGTAGTCGCCGCAGCCGGGGCACCACCTCACTTCCTGGTCGGTGGAGAAGTCCTTCTTCGTGAGTGCCGTGGGAGCGCCCATGCCGTTCCTCCTAAGCGAGCTCGCGGATGCGGTCGAGGATCTCGGATTCGCGGAACGGCTGCCCCTCGACCTTGGACTGCGACAGGATCTCGCGCAGGTAGGTCCCCTGGAGCACGAACGCGAGCTGTCCGAGGTTCATCTCGGGAACGAGGATCCGGTCGTAGCGGGAAAGCACCTCGCCGAGATTCGAAGGCAGGGGGTTGAGGTATCTGAGGTGGAGCTGGGTCACGCGGATCCCCTCCGCGCGCGCGCGCCGCACCGCCCCGGTGATCGAGCCGTAGGTGGAGCCCCAGCCGATCACGAGCAGTCCCCCCGGGGCTCTCCCGTCCGGCTCGCGCGGGAGGGACGTCGAGGGCGACCCTCGCGATCTTCTCGGCCCTCAGGTGGACCATCCGCTCGTGGTTCAGCGGGTCGTACGACACGTTGCCGGCGCCGTCCGACTTCTCGAGACCTCCGACCCGGTGCTCGAGACGCGGGGTGCCGGGAATCGCCCACGGCCGCGCGAGCGTGGCTTCGTCCCGGGAGTACGGCAGGAACCCTTCGGGATCGGTGCGGAAGGTCACGGGGATCGGCGCCAGGCCGTCGACCGCCGGGATTCGCCACGGCTCGGCGCCGTTCGCGATGAAGCCGTCGGAGAGGAGCAGCACCGGCGTCATGTGCCGGACCGCCAGGCGGCTCGCCTCGTACGCGCACTCGAAGCAGTCGGCCGGCGAGCGCGCCGCGATGACGACGCACGGGGCCTCCCCGTGGCGGCCGTAGAGGGCCTGGAGAAGGTCCGACTGCTCGGTCTTGGTCGGCAGGCCGGTGGATGGGCCGCCGCGCTGGATGTTCACGACCACGAGCGGCAGCTCGACCATCACCGCCAGGCCGAGGAACTCGCTCTTCAAGGCCATCCCCGGCCCGCTCGTCGTCGTGATCCCGAGGGCTCCCGCGAACGACGCGCCGAGCGCCGCGCCGATCGCGGCGATCTCGTCCTCGGCCTGGAAGGTGATCACGCCGAAGTTCTTGTGGACCGCCAGCTCGTGCAGGATGTCCGACGCGGGCGTGATCGGGTAGGAGCCCTGGAAGAGGGGAGGCCCGCTCTTGCGCGACGCCGCGACGAAGCCCAGCGCGAGCGCCTGGTTGCCGCTGACGTTCCGGTAGGTCCCCGGGGCGAGCTCGCGCCGCGGGAATCTCGTAGGTGTCCTGGAAGATCTCGGTCGCCTCGCAGTACGCGTACCCCGCCTTGAGGGCGAGCCGGTTCGCGGTCGGCGATCGGGGGCTCCGAGGCGAACTTCTCCTCGATCCACTTCAGGGAGACCTCGAGCGGCCGGTTGTACAGGTAGTACATCATCCCGAGGGCGAAGAAGTTCTTGCAGCGGTCCACCGTCCGCTGCGGGAGCCCGGTTTCCGTCGAGCGCGCCGCGCGTCAGGCGGGTCATCTCGACCCGCACCAGGCGGTAGCCGTCGAGGGAGCCGTCTTCGAGCGGGTTGGCCGCGTACCCCGCCTTGTTGAGGTCCGTCTCCCTGAACGCGTCGGCGTTGACGATCAGGATCCCGCCCGTCTTGAGGTCCTTCAGGTTGACCTTGAGCGCCGCGGGGTTCATCGCCACCAGCACGTCGGGGGCGTCGCCGGGCGTGAAGATGTCCTCCGAGGCGAAGTTGATCTGGAACCCCGATACGCCCGGCAGCGTTCCGGCGGGGGCGCGGATCTCGGCGGGGTAATCGGGGAAGGTCGCGAGGTCGTTGCCGACGATCGCGGCGGTCGCCGTGAACTGCGTGCCGGTGAGCTGCATCCCGTCGCCGGAGTCGCCGGCGAAGCGGATCACGACGCGGTCGAGCGTCTCGACGCCAGGCTTTGCCCCGCTGCGTTCCGTCTCGGTGGCCATGGCATTCCTCTCCCTAAATCGGACCAAGAAAGTCAATTATGTCCGATCGCGCGCGCGGCATCAAACCCTGCTCTCGCTGCGCCCAGCCGTCGCCCGATCGTCCTCGGCCGGGGATGTCCTCGCCGACCCGGAAAAGGGTCGTCTCCGGACATCCCCGGCCGAGGACGATCGGGCGGTCGACGGTCGAGGGGTTAGCTGATCTCGGACATCTTTCGGACGAGCCAGGCGAGGCGGCCGCGGACGGCTTCGGCGTCGGGAGCGCGCGGCGCGAGCGTGAGGTAGGCCTCGAGGTCGGCGACGGCGGCGTCGGTGCGGCCGAGGTGGGCGTGAAGGAAGCCGCGGTCCCGGATCTCGCGATGCTCCCCCGGCGAGACGATCAGGATGCGCTCCACGGCGGCGTGGGCTCGGGGGTAGTCCTCGCGAGCGAGGTGCACGCGCTTGAGGTTGTGCAGGAGGCGGGCGAGGATCGCGGGGCCGCTCGCTCCCTCGAGAAGCTCGCGCCGGAACAGCGAGGCGCGGCCGGTGGTCCGGGCGGTCAGGTCGCGGCAGTCGTCCTCGGTGATCACGTTGCCGCCGTGGAACGGGTCCACGAAGACCGTCCGCGTGCCGTCGTCCACGCGCACCACGAAATGGCCCGGGAGCGCCACCCCGCGGGCCTCGATCCCGGCGCGGGTGGCCACCTCGGCGTAGAGGATCGACAGCGTGATCGGCAGTCCCAGGCGGCGGTTCAGGACCTCGTTGAGGTAGGAATTGCGGGGATCGTCGTGCTGGTCGGCGCTCCCCCGAAAGCCGAGATCCTCGAAGAAGAGCGATCGGAGCGCGTCGACGCGGGCGAAGAGGTTCGAGAGGGGCCCGACCCTGCGGAGCGCTTCGCGACCGAGCGCGTCCACGCGCGCGACCTCCGCGGCGACGTCGAGGGCGCGGTACTCCTCCGCCGCCACGAGGAGGCAGGCCTCGAGCAGGTCGAAGCTCTCCTGGCCCTCGACGAGTGTCCTGAACCTGCGCCGCGCTTCGGGGCGCGAGCCGTGGCCTGGTGCGCTCACCCGGTCGTTCTCCCGTGTTTCGGCGGACATCGTGACGTGGAAGGTAGATGTTAGGACCGGCCCTCGCGTCGCGCCACCGGGCGAAGGGGAGTGGACCGGGTCATCCGACGTAGCGCCACAGCGCGACGAAGTGGCACACGCTTCCGCCGAGGACGAGGAAGTGCCAGATCTCGTGGTGCCGCGGCAGCGACTTCCATCCGTAGAATGCGAGCCCCCCGGTATAGAAGACCCCGCCGGCCAGAAGCCACGCCACCCCGCCCGGCGCGAGGGACGCCAGGAGCGGGCGGAACGCGACGACGACGAGCCAGCCCATCATCACGTACAGCGCGATCGACACGGGGATCCGGTGCCGGAACGGGAAGATCTCGAGGAGAATGCCCACGATCGCCCCGCTCCAGACGATCCCGAAGATCGCCCATCCCCAGGTCGGGCGGAGCGTGAGGAGCGTGAACGGGGTGTAAGTTCCGGCGATGAGGATGTAGATCGCGGCGTGGTCGAGGCGGCGGAACACCGGCTTCGCCCGGCCTCCGGCGCTGTGGTAGAGCGTCGAGACGACGTAGAGGCCGGTCAGCGCCGTTCCGTAGATCGAGTAGGCGACGATCCGCCAGGGATCGCGGGCCAGGCTCGCCAGGACGACGAGCGCGATGAAGCCGGTGAGCGCCGCGACCGCGCCCACCAGGTGACTGATCGCGTTGACCTTCTCGCCCTTGCGCATCTCCGTTCGATCACTCGAGCCGGAGCGTCGAGACGGCGACGGCGTTCACGGCGGAGCGGCGGAAGGGGAACGGGAAGTCCCGCCCCTCCGCCCATGCCGCCGCCTGGTCGTCGTACCGGCGGTCCTGGAACTGTCCGGATTCGCCGAGAGGGAGGACGATCCTCGACGCGTCGGGGTCCCCCAGGTCCGCGATGAAGCGGGCCGAGGCGATGTGGCGCGTGAAGGCGTCGCGCGTGGACAGCGGCCCCGCTGCGACCGACACGGTGAACGCGTCGCCCGGCCTCTCGAGCGGTCCGACGTTGAGCAACCGGCCGAGGAGCGGGAAGGCCCTGGCGAAGGGGTGAACGTAGGAGAGAGCGTGGGCGCGCCCCCAGCTCCACGCCTCAGGGACCGCTCCCTCCTTTGCCTCGACCGCCCGGAGCGCCGCGGCGAGCGATGCCGAGACCGCCTCCTCGCGCGCCTCGACCGCGCCGGTACCGGGATCGTCCCAGAGCTCCGCGCCGCCCGTTCCCTCGATCATCCTGGCCATGAGATTCCAGCCCGCGGGGAGGCTTCCGTCGAGGCGCTTCTCGCGCGGGAGGAAGGTGCGGCGCCTCAGGTCCCTCATGAAGGTGTAGAAAAGCAGCGAAGGGCCGCGCTCGAGCGCGCGACCATCCCAGCCTGCGAGGATCCCGGCCGCGCGCCGCGCCTCGGGATCCTCGAGCTGCAATCGGATCAGGGCGTCGCGAACGCGGACCGCGTAGAGGGACAGGACGTCGTTCTGGAGCGACCGGACCTCCTGGGGAGTGGCTTGCCGGAGCGACGAGAGCACTTCGCGAATGCGGTCGACGCGATCCCTCGTCGCGTAGTCTCCCGGATACGGCAGGCGAATGCCGCTCGCGGTCCAGTCGTCGTTGGCGGAGGCCACGAAGCCCTCGGGCGGGTCCTCGACGCGCGGCAGCTCGGCGTAGGGGACGAGCCCGTCCCAGTCGTAACCGCCCGTCCAGCCCGGAACGGGAAGGCGGCCGTCCCCCCTCGTCCGGCGGGGGATCGCGCCCGCGACCATCAGGCCGATACGGCCGTCGGCACTCGCCCAGCAGACGTTGACGGACGGGCCCACGTAGTGCGACCAGGCCGTCCGGATCTCCTCCGGCGTGCGTGCGCGCGATGCCAGGAGGAAGGCCCGGAGGCTCCCGACGCCCAGGGACGGCGACCAAGCCAGGGAAACCGCGAACGGGCCGCTCTTGCCGGGCCGGATCTCCTCCACGACGGGGCCGTGACGCGTGACCGCGATCCGGGTCTCGACGTCCTTGCGCCCCTTCACCGGGATCCGCTCGGTGCGGCTCTCGACCGGAAGCCAGCCGCTCCCGTCCTCGTATCGCCCTCCGTCGGCATCGAGCCGCTCGAGGAACAGGTCCGCGTCGTCGGCCTGGTGCATGGTCAGCCCCCAGGCCGTGGAGCCGTTGTGCCCGATCACGACGCCCGGCAGGCCGGGCAGGGTGAGGCCGGCCACGTCGAGCCCGTCGTCGGCGGTCAGGTGCGCCGCGTACCAGACGCCGGGGATCTCCGCCTCGAGATGGGGATCGTTGGCGAGTATCGGCCTCCCCGACGCGGTCCTCGAGCCGGAGATCGCCCACGCGTTGCTTCCGCGCGCGGACTCGGCGGGCGTCTCTCTCACCGGGCTCGCGGCGCGAGGATAGGGCGCCTCCGGGGGGACGAAGGTCGGAGCCTCGCCCTGGGCGTCGAGAACCGGTAGCAGGGGACCGAGCCCGAATTTCAGGATGCGCGCGAGGCTCGCGCGCTCGCCGGACTCCGACCCGGAGAGCGAGGTGAACATGAGCGCCTCGAAGCGCAGGCTGTCGAGGGCCGTCCAGGGCTCCGGGCGAATGCCGGCCGCGACCAGCTCCCACGGCCTCGGATGCGAGGCGACGTAGGCGTTCACCCCCGCGGAGTACGCCTCGAGGAGGCGGCGCTCCGCGACGGAGAGCGCGCGGAACTCGCGCTCCGCTTGCCGGCCGAGGCCGATCGTCCTCGCGCGGATGTCCATGTCGAGAGCGGCGGCGCCGAAAGCCTCCGAGAGCCGCCCCGACGCCGCGCGGCGCCGCGTCTCCATCTGGAACAGGCGGTCCGCTGCGTGAAGCCAGCCGAGGACGCGGTACGCGTCCTCCTCGGTTGCCGCGCGGACGTGGGGGATGCCGTGCGCGTCGAACTTCACCTCTGCCGGCGCCGAGAGTCCGTGAAGGCGGTCGCGCCCCTCCCGCGGGGGGGTCGGCGCGCGCAGGAGCGCGATCACGCCGAGCGCGATGACGAGCGAGGCCATCGCCGCGTAGGCGACGGCCGGCCCGAGCCGGGCGGATCCTCTAGAGGCGGCGGGCACGAGTCGTGGCGCCTCAGCGGCTCTTGGGCGCGCCGCCGGCGGTGGGACCGGTCGAGAGGATCTTCTCGACGAGGCCGGGAGTGTCCGGGAGCTGGCCGACGCCCGGCAGGCGCGGAACGAGGAGCATCCACGAGGGATTCATCCTGAACGCCTTGCCGAAGACCGGCAGCGCCTCGCCCGTGCGGCCGTTCGTGACGAGCGTCACCGCGTGCCAGAACACGAATTCGTCGTTCGCCGGGAACATCTCCTCGGCGCGCGAGTACTTCGCGAGCGCCTCGTCCATCTTCCCCGCCGCCACCGCCTCGTCTCCCTGGTTCATCAGGTCGTAGGCCCGCGCGAGGGCGAGGACGCGGCGGAGCTCGGCGAGAGGCCGGTCGGAATCCTCGACGCGGAGGTCCACGAGCCGGTCGGTCCACGGCTTGTCCGTCGCCTTGGCGCGCACGACGACGATCGCCGCGGACTGCTTTCCGCGGATGTCGCCGCCGACCGCCTGCGCCGCCTCGAGCGCGGCGACCATCCGCTCCGCCAGCGGTCCGGTCGAGGCCTCGAAGGCCTTGGCCATCGCGGCGGGCACCTCGTCGCCGAGCATCAGGTTCGCCTGGACCGAGTATCCCTTCCCGGTCTTGTGCCCCGCCGCCGGAATGCACTTGCCGCCCGTGTGCGCGGCCACCCGCCCCCCGGCATCGACGAATGCCACCTGTCTCACCTCCGGGTGCGGGTCCTTCGCGAGGAGGTCGGCGAGCGCCTTTTCTGGAGCGGCGCCGGCCTTCATCGCCGCGAGGCCGAGCGGCCCGTAGGACGGCTCGACGAACGACTGCGTGGCCACGGCCCCCACCCCCGCCTCGGCCCACGGGACGGCCGTGCCGACCGAGAACCAGTGGCTCTGCACGGCCACGCCCATCTCGCCGGTCGCCGGATCGCGCGCGACGATGGAGTAGGTCGCCACGGGACGCAGAGGGGTCGCCTCGGGCACCGAGCCCGGGACGGCGGGGCCGAGGAGCGTTGCGACCGTCACGAAGAAGACCGGCCTGAAGACCTGCATGGGATGCCTCCGTGAAGGGACCGCGTCACGTTGTTGTTCGCTTCACCCTTCGTCGTCGTCCCCGGCCGGGCCCGCCGGAAACAGGAGGCCGGCAGGACGTTGCTCCGCCACCGGCCCCGCGGCCGGCACGCCTCCTGCGGCCGGCGCGCCGCGCCGCCTGCGCCGCGGCCGGGGCTTGATTCCCGATGCGGCCTTGGCCCGTCCGGCCTTCCCCGTCGCCGCCGGCATCAGCTCCTCGCTGCGGATGTGCCGGGGCACGACCGGCTCCTCTCGCTCCTCGTCGGGGACACGGGCCGGCGGCGGAGCGGCAAGGTCGGCCACTGCCGCGGGCTTGCCGTTGCCCTGCGCCTGGGGGCCGTCGGCTCCACCGCGTCCGCGGCGGCGCCGCCGCCGCCGCCTTCTGCGGCGCCCCGGCGCGCCGTTGTCCACCCCACCGCCGTTGGCGGCCCGGGAGGCCTGATCGTTCTCGGGACGTGAAGCGCCCGGCGTCCCGTCCGCGGCCTCGTCGGACGGTTCCGTCTCCTCCGGCTCATCGCGATACTCGTCTGCCTCCTCTACCTCGTCCGCCGCGGGAACGGGAGCCGTCTCCGCCATCGTGGACGGGCCCTCGGCGGCGGACATGCCCTCGGAGGCCGTCGGTGGCGCCCCGGCCGACGATTCGAGCGGCCCGGCGGCCCCGCGCGAATGGCGCCGGCGCCGGCGGCGCCGCTTCCGCCCACCGCCCTCCGCCGGAGCCCCGCCTTCCGCCGGCGCGACTGCAGCCGCAGCCGGAGCCGTAGATGGAGAGGTCTCGGCGGCGCTGCGCGCCTCCTCCGCCGCCATCTCCCCGAGGTCCTTGAGATCGGGCGGGATCTGCGGCGCGGGGCGGTCGCCGACCACGAGCGCCGGCGGCTCCTCGACCTTTTCCCGCGCGAACGTCTCGAACTCGCTCTCGTGCCGCTTCAAGGTCGGCTTCGATTCCACCGCGATCCGTACGCCGTGCCGCTTCTCGAGCTGGACCAGGTCGTCCCGCTTGTTGTTCAGGATCCAGCCCGAGACCTCGGGAGGGAGCGTCGCCTTGAGCCGGCCGAAATCGCCGCGGAGGCACCGCGCCTGGATCTTCCGGAGCGCCGCGAGCCCCGCGGGCTCGACGTTCTTGATCAACCCGAATCCCTCGCACGTGGGACAGGTGGCGTACGAGGCGCCGAGCTTCTCTCCCTTGGTCCGCTGGCGGCTGATCTCCATCAGGCCGAGCTTCGAGATGCGGGTGACGTCGTACTTGGCCCGGTCGGTGCGCATGGCATCGCGCATCGCCTTCTCGACCTTCTTCTGGTTGCGCGTCGCCATCATGTCGATGAAGTCCACCACCAGCAGGCCACCAAGGTCTCTCAGGCGCAGCTGGCGGGCGATCTCCGCGGCGGCCTCGAGGTTCGTCGCGAGCGCGTTCTCCTCGGCGTCTCCCTGCCGGTTGGAGCGCGCGCTGTTCACGTCGATCGCGGTCAGCGCCTCGGTCCCGTCGACCACGATCTCGCCGCCGGACTTCAGCGGCACGCGCCGCTTGTAGATGCTCTCGATTTGCTCCTCGAGGTTGAACTTGCTGAAGAGCGGGCGGTCCCCGGTGTGGAGCTGGACGATCTTCGCCTTGCCGGGCATGACGTCCCGGACGAAATCGAGAGCCCGCTCGTAGGTTTCGGGGCTGTCGATCCAGACCTCGTCGATCTCCGGCGTGAAGTAGTCGCGGATCGTGCGGATCACGAGGTCGCGCTCCCGGTAGACGAGGCCGGGAAAGTCCGTGGCCTTGGAAGCCCGCTGGATGGATTCCCACAGGCGCAGCAGATAGCGCAGGTCGCGCTGCAGCTCGACCTTGGTCTGCCCCAGGCCGGCGGTCCTGACGATCAGGCCGAACCCTTCCGGCGGGTTCAGCTCCTCGACGAGCTGGCGAAGCTTGTCGCGCTGCCCCGCGTCCTCGATCTTCCGGGAGACGCCCGCCGAGTCCACGCCGGGCATGAGCACCAGGTAGCGTCCGGGAAGGGAGAAGTAGGTGGTGACCGTCGGGGGCTTCCCGGCGAACGGCTCGCGGATCACCTGGACCATCAGCTTCTGTCCGGGGTGCAGGTGCTGCCCGATGCGCCCACGCGCGCGGCTGTCGCCGCGGGAGGGGAGGAGCTTGAAGTTCACCTCGTCGAGCGGCAGGAATCCTTTGAGGTCGGACGACAGCCTGAGGAACGCGGCCTCGAGGGAGGGGTGGACGTTCTCGACCACCGCGTTGTGGATGTTCCCCTTGATGTTGGTGCGGTTGATCGTCTCGATCTCGTACTGCGCCAGAACGCCGTCCTCGAGGATCGCGACGCGCGATTCCTCGACGTGCGTCACGTTGACGAGCATGACTTTGGACATGGAGGTGCGGATCTCCCCGGTTCCTTAGGGTGTGTCAGGTCTGGCCCGACCCATGGCTCAGGTCCGCCGCGCCGCTGGGGCCCCGTTCTCGGGCCACTCCGCGCGATCGCGACGGGCGGGCTCCTCTGCTGGTCTACCCGGTGCCCCGCGCCGCCGGCAACCACCCCGGCGACGGAACCGGGTTTCCGGGGGTGCAGCGCGGCCCTGGCGATATTGCCGGCCGCGACCGGCGCGGACAACCGGACTATAACACGACGTCCCGCATTCCGCCGACGACAACCTTCTGCTCGCCGCCCCGTTCCGTCCCGAGGTCGGCGTGTCCGCAGACAACCCTTTTTCGGGTTGGCGAGGAACACTCCGACCTCGGGACGGAACGGGGCGAGCGTCGGGTGAAGAGTGCGGGCTAGGCAGCTCGCGTGGGGGCCTTTCGAAGCTCGCGGGCGAACTGGTAGCCGAAAACCCTCCGCATCGCCTTGCGCTTCAGCTCGCCCATCCAGAAGCGGCCGGGGCGATCGCTGAGCCAGCGCCCCTCCTCCGGCAGCATGACGAGGGAGACGTGGACGTTCGGCGCGATGCCGATCGGCAGGCCACGCTCCATGCAGGCGTCGTACATCCGCCGGAACACGGGGATCATCTCCTCGGTCTTCGGTGGCGGCACGTCGCGGTAGTCGGTGCCCGCCAGCGGCCGGAAGACGCACACGGTCGGGATCGCTCCGACGCCGGTGATCCAGTCGATCGCCCTGATGGAATCCTCGGGCGGCTCGAGCCCCGCGATGATCTCGCCGTTCGTGACCCAGGGCTCGAAGGAGCGCCCCGCCGGCGGGACCTCGTTCGCGCAGTATTCCACCGCCGCGAGATACCGGTCGAGGCCGTACTGCCGGTGCTTGCCGGGGCAGACTTTCTGGAACTGCTCCCGGTTGAACAACTCGAAGCAGAACGAGACGCGGTTCACGCCCATCCGCCGCAGCTCGCGGTATCGCTTGAGATCGTGGTGCGGGGGGGTCTGGATGCCGATCAGGAGGTTCGTGGCCTCCTTCACCTTCACGATGTAGGGCTCGAGGATGTCGAGGTAGGTGTCCCCCTCGTAGTGGCCGGTGTTGAAGTCCACGTAGGTGATCCCCGACTCGCGACGCGCGGCCCGGACCACCTCGACGACCTCGTCCACGCACTTGGCGTCGGCGTCGTCGGCGCCGAGGTTGAGACCCACCGAGCAGAACCGGCACTGCTCCTTGGGATCCGTTTGCCAGTACTCGCAGACCTTCGCCGGGTAGATCGCGAGGTAGGTTCCCTGCAGCGATCCGATCCGGGTCATCGGCTTCCCGCTGCTCGTCTTCCGCGAGTACCACGGCGGCTGCGGCGAAAGGCGGATCTCCGCCACGGGCCCCTCGCGCTCGAAGTCGATGAAGAACCGCCCCTCGCGGTGCCGGAGGGTGTAGGGGGAGCATTTCGCGAAGTCCTCGACCACGGGGATGTTGGTCCAGAGCCCGCCGGGGAGGATCGCCTCCAGTCCCGAGCCCAAGCCCGCGCGCGTCCTCAGGATCTTCCGGCCCCCGTGCTCCTCGACGAGCGAAGGATCGTCCATGCGGATGCCCTTGCAGTACAGGTCCAGCTTGAGCAGGCCCGGGTTCCTGCGGACGTCCGTCTCCATGCGGTCCTCCCTAGGGATCGTATGGCATCATACGTTGACGCCGGAGCCCCGACCACTCGCGGAGCCCCGAGCCGCTCGAGAGGGATGGGAGAAAGCCCCGGCGGAACAGGCGGCGGAAGGCGGCACTTGACGGGGACGGAAGTCTCGAAAGCGGCGGACTCGAAAGTCCCGGCGGAGCGGGTAGGGCCGGTCCGCCGTCTCGCCCGCTTGCTCTTCTCGATCTTCGCCTGGACGTTCGTCCTTCTCAACGCGCTCGCGAACTGCGCCGTCGCGTTCGCGAGCGAGCCGTTCATCGGGACCGAGGCGGCCTGGATCCGGGCGCAACAGTGGTGGACTCGGCTCAACCTGGCCCTCGCGATGTTCCGCGTGAGGGTCGAGGGACTCGAGACGGTCCCCAGGCCGGCGGTCATCGCTGCCATCCACCAGGGTAGCTTCGACATCAACGTCCTGGCACTCGCGCTGCCGCGCCCGTTTCACTTCGTCGCCCGCGTCGAGGTCCTCGCGGTTCCCATCGTCGGGACGGCGCTCCGGCGCGCCCGGCACATCCTGATCCGCAGGGGTGGAGGGGCGGCGAACGACGAGGCGTTGCGCGAGGCGGAAGAGCGCCTTGGCCGCGGCAGCCGCGTCATCTTCTTTCCCGAGGGGACCCGGTCGGAGGACGGGAGCGTCCGGCCCTTCCGCTCCGGCGCGTTCCGCCTGGCGGCCCGGACGGGCTGTCCGCTCGTGCCGGCCGTGATCTCCGGGACGAGGATGGCCAACCCCAAGGGCACCGCGCTGATCATCCCGTCGAGGATCGTCCTGCGCTTCCTCGAGCCGCGCCTGGTCAGCGAGGAGGAGGCGCGATCGGACGCGTACCGGGAGAAGGTCCGCGCCGAGACCGCGGAGCACCTCGAGCGCCTCAACCGGGAGACCGGGCCGAGGCTGTGACCGGGACCGCTCGGCGGCCTGCCAACCGACCCAGCTTGACTCGAGCGCCCGCGGCGCCGATGTTCTTCCGCCGGAAGGGGACTCGGCTCCGCAGGGGGTGTGTCGGTGCGGTCCATTCTTCGCGGCCTGTCTGGCGGCTTTCGCCCTGTTCTCGCCTTTCTCGCCATCGTGCTGGCGTCGGCGCTTGCCGGGTGTTCCAGCTCCGGGAACGCGTCTCCGCGCCCGGCTCAGGGGAGCGAGCCCCAGCGGGGCGGGATCCTCCGGATGGTCCAGGAGGTCCCCGGGACGCTGGATCCGGCCCTGGTGACGACGGTCTACGAGTCCCTCCCGGTGAACCAGATCTTCGACGGGCTGGTTTCCCTCGACGCGGGTCTCAACGTCGTGCCGGGGCTAGCGGACACCTGGACGATCTCCAAGGACGGGCTGACCTATGTCTTCCATCTCCGGCGCGGCGTGACGTTCCACGACGGAACGCCTCTGACCTCCGACGACGTCCTCTACTCGATCCGTCGCGTGCTCGAGCCGGGGCGCAAGAGACGCAGCATCGCGTTCTCCTACCTCTCCGTGGTGACGGGCGCGATGGACTACGCCGAGGGAAGGCGGCCGGATCTTCCCGGCGTGGATGCGCCGGACCCGAATACGATCCGCGTTCACCTCGACCGGCCGTATTCCTCCTTCCTGGACGTCATCGCCATGGATGGCCTCCGGGTGGTGCCTCGCCACGTCATCGAGCGGCTCGGCGAGGAGGCCTTCGGGCGCGCGCCGGTCGGAACGGGGCCCTTTCGCCTGGGCTCGTGGACCCCGGACGGGCTCCGTCTCACCGCGAACCAGGGCTACTTCGGCAAGTCCCCTTACCTCGAAGGCGTGGACATCGACTTCATGCGCCAGGGCGAGACCGATCTCGGCGCCGCCCGGTTCGACCGCGGCGAGGTCGATCTCTTCGACGTTTCCACCGAGCAGATGGACAAGGTCAGCCGGGATCCGCGGATGAGAGTGCTGCGCTACCAGGACCTGAGCCTCTCGTTCCTGGGGTTCCTCACCGGTGCCAGACCCCTCGACGACGTGCGCGTCCGCCAGGCCGCGGCCCTCGCCATCGACCGCGAGGCGCTGGTACGGCAGGCGCCGACGATGCGGCGCTTCGCCGTGGGGATCCTGCCGCCCGGCATGCCGGCGTACTCTCCCGATCTCAAGGCGCTCCCCCACGATCCCGAGAGGGCGCGGCGGCTCCTGGCCGAGGCGGGGCACCCCGGGGGGCGGGGACTCGAGCCGCTCGTCCTGTTCAACGCCTCGCGGAGCAAGGCGAGCCTCCAGGTACAGGGGCAGATACGCTCCGACCTCGAGGCCGTCGGGATCCGGCTCGACGTGCGGGAGGTGAGATGGAGCGAGCTGACCAGGAGGACCGACGACCATGACGCGCCGGCGTTCGTGCTGTCGTGGATCGCCGACCTCACCGATCCGGATGCCTTCCTGCGCTCGCTCTTTCAGTCGGGCAGCTCGTCCAACTACTTCGACTTCTTCGACGACAAGGCCGACAGGCTGCTCGAGGCCGGCGCGCGGGAGACGAACCCGGTGACCCGGGCGAGGATCTACCGCGAGGCGGAGAAGCGCATCCTCGAGTTGGCGCCGCTCGTTCCCCTCTACCACACGATCGCGGTGACGGCGGTGCGGCGAAACGTTCACCGCTTCGAGCCGACGCCGCTGGGGGTCGCGAGCGTGAACCTGGAGCACGTGTGGCTCTCGACCGGGGACGGGACGCCATGATCGCCCGCATCTTCCGCTCACGAACGCTCGCGCAAAGCTTCGCCATCGCGACCACCCTCCTCGTGTTCGTGATCATCTCGACGACGATGCTGGTCGTGCAGTCGCGCGTCGAGGGAACCCTGCGCGAGGGGCTCGAGGCGCGCGGCATATCCATCGCGCGCAGCATCGGCGCCGTCGCCACGCCGTCGCTCCTGGCCTACAACTATCCGGCCCTCCAGATCGCGGCCGACGGAGCGTCCGGCGACACCGGTCTCGTCTACGTGTTGATTCACGACAAGGAGGGGGCCGTGGCGGGAATCGCGGGACGCCCCGCGGCCACGGCATCGCTGTCCTCCGCGATCGCTTTCATCCCGAAGGACGCCAGCGCCTCCCAGCGCACCGTCTCCGGCGCATCCGGCGACGCCGAACGGGTCCTCGAGGTCATCGTCCCCGTCCGGGTCGAAGGCGTGAGCGAGCCGTGGGGCGCGGTGCGGGTGGGGCTGTCCTACGAGACGGTCAACGCGCAGCTGCGCCGCATCGTCGGCCACCTGGTCGGCCTGGGTCTCACCCTTGCCGTCGCGGCGATCGCCTCCGGGATCTGGGTGTCGAGGAAGATCACCGCGCCGCTCCGGCGACTCGCGAAGGGCACGGAGGCGTTGTCTTCCGGCGACGTGTCCCACCGGATTCCCGTCACCGGCGCCCGCGAGCTCGCCGACCTCGCGCAGGCCTTCAACGTCATGATGGACCGCGTCCAGGAGAAGGCGCGGGAGTCCGCCGAGTTCCAGTCGGCCCTCGAGTCGCTGAACGCGACCCTCGAGGAGCAGGTGATGGAGCGCACCTGCGCCCTCGAGGAATCGGAGGCGCAGTACAAGACCCTGGTGGAGCACTCGCCCGACGCGATCCTGATCGTGCAGGGGAAGCGGGTCCGGTTCGTCAACCGTGCCTTCGAGGAAACGTTCGGCGTGACCATGGACGAGGCGCGCGGCCCGGGTTTCGGCCTGGACCGCATCTTCGACTCGTCGTCGTCGGCTCTCGTGCGCGGCCGGATCGACGCCTGGCTCCGAGGGGAGACCACGAGCGCGATCGAGATAGAGGGCCGCGACGCTTCGGGGAAGCCTCATCATCTCGAGCTGCGAGGGAGCCGGATCGAGTACCGCGGCGAGCCGGCCGCGGAGTGCCTCCTCATCGACACCACCGAGGCTCGCCGTCTGCGGGAGCGGCTCGCGGAGACCGAGAAGCTCCGCGCTCTCGGCGAGATGGCGGGAGGAGTCGCTCACGACTTCAACAACCTCCTGGGGGCGATCCTGGGGCGCGCGCAGCTGCTGCGGCGTAGAGGCTTCGAGACCGAAGTGGACCGCGATCTCACGGTCATCGAGAAGGCCGCGCAGGACGGCCGGGAGACGATCCGGCGCATCCAGGAGTTCTCTCGCGTCCGCCGCGACCGGAAGTTCGTGCCGGTGGATCTCTGCGAGGTGATCCGGGACTCCCTCGAGATCACCAAGACGCGCTGGAAGTCCGAGGCCGAGCGCAGAAACATCGCCTTCAACGTGTCGTTCGACGGCGAGGAGGTCCCTCCGGTGCTCGGCAACGCCGCCGAGCTTCGCGAGGTGCTCACGAACCTGATCCTGAACGCGGTGGACGCCATGCCGCAGGGCGGGAAGCTCCGCCTGGCCTGCAGGAGGCACGGGGATCGCGTCGTCGCCGAGGTGCGGGACGCCGGTGTCGGCATGACCGAGGAGATCCGCCGGCAGCTGTTCGATCCGTTCTTCACCACGAAGGGGACCCGGGGCATGGGACTCGGTCTCAGCGTGGTCTACGGCATCGTGACGCGGCACGAGGGACGGATCGACGTCCAGACGGCGCTGGGAAAGGGCACGACATTCGTGCTGGAGTTCCCGGTGGCGACGGTATTGCCCGCCGTGCCCGGCGGGGACGGTGCCGCGCTCCCGCAGCTCTTGCGCCCCGGTAAGATCCTCGTGATCGACGACGAGCCCGAGGTCGGCGACGTAGTCCGCGACGTTCTGATGGCGGAAGGTCACGCCGTGGACACCGCGAACAGCGGGAGCGACGGGATCCAGCTCGCGACGGTCTCCACGTACGACATGGTCTTCACGGACCTGGGCATGCCGGACATGTCGGGCTGGGAGGTCGCCGAGCGGCTCGGCAAGATCTGCCCCGGCCTGCCCGTCGCCCTGGTCACGGGCTGGGGCATGAGCCTCGACGTCGCGGAGGCGCGCAAAAAAGGGGTCGCCGCGATCGTCCACAAGCCCTTCGACATCAACGACCTGATCCGCACGGCCACCGAGATCCTGGCGGGCACGGGCGCGGCCACCACCCCCGGCTAACCGACCGCGGAACGGTAGGCCGTCGAGCGCCCGCCCTCCACGCTCCTCCGTGTTACCGCTATAATCTCCGCGGTCCGCACGCGGGCGCGCGCGGTCCCGACACCCGGAGGCTCAACACCGTGTCCTCGAACCGGATCCTGCGGATTGCCAACGGGCAGGGCTTCTGGGGAGACTCGGTGGACGCTCCGGTGCGTCTCGTCGAGGAAGGCCCCCTCGACTTCCTGACCCTCGACTATCTCGCCGAGGTCACCCTGTCCATCCTTCAGAAGCAGAAGCGCCGCGACCCGCGGACCGGATACGCCACGGACTTCGTGGACCTCGTGAGGCGGATCCTCCCCTCGGTGATGCGAAAGGGGATCCGCGTGGTGGCCAACGCGGGTGGGGTCAACCCGGACGGGTGCCGCCGGGCTATCCTCGAGGTGGCGAGAGAGCGGGGAGCGAAGGGGCTCAGGGTCGGAACGATCACGGGCGACGACGTACTCGACCGACTCGACGAGTTGATCGCGTCGGGGGTGACGTTCGAGAACCTCGACGACGGCCGCCCGATCGAGGCGATTCGCGACCGGGTCCTGTCCGCGAACGTCTACCTCTCGTCGTTCCCCGCGGCGGAGGCGCTCCGGCAGGGCGCCTCGATCGTGGTGACCGGCCGGACCACCGATCCCGGCCTCGTCCTCTCGCCGCTCATCGCCGAGTACGGCTGGAAGGCGGACGCCTGGGACTTGCTGGCCGCGGGGACCGTGGCCGGCCACATCGTGGAGTGCGGCGCGCAGTGCACGGGCGGCAACTACTCTCGCTGGTGGGAAGTGGAGGGCTGGGACCACCTCGGGTATCCGGTGCTGGAGGTTTCGGCCGACGGCACCTTCGTGGTGACGAAGCACGACGGGACCGGCGGGCTGGTGAGCGTGGACACCGTCGGCGAGCAGCTCGTGTACGAGATGGGCGACCCTCGCCGGTACCTGACACCGGACTGCGTCGTGGACTTCACCTCGATCCACCTCGAGCAGGCGGGGCAGAACCGCGTGCGCGTTTCGGGGGTGAGAGGGGGGCCCGCGACGCCGACCTACAAGGTGTCGCTCGCCTACCTCGAGGGGTACAAGGCGACGGGGCAGCTCACGGTGAGCGGTCCGGACGCCCTCGCGAAGGCCAGGATCTGCGCCGACGCGCTCTGGGGCCGTCTCCGCCGGGCGGGACTCGAGTACGAGGCCACGAGCACGGAGTTCCTCGGCGTGGACTCCTGTCATGGGCCGATCGCTCCGGCGCCGCAGGTCGTGAACGAGGTCGTGCTGCGGGTCGGCGTCAAGGACGCGAGCCGCGAGAAGGTGGACCGCTTCGGCAAGGAGATCGCGCCGCTCGTGACGTCCGGCCCCCCGGGCGTCACCGGGTTCGCCGGCGGCCGACCGAAGGCGACAGAGGTGCTGGGGACCTGGCCGGCGCTCGTCCCGAAGGACCGGGTCGCCGCGCGGGTGACCGTGGAGGAGGTCGCGTGAAGACGCTTCCCCTGCACGCCATCGCGCATGCCCGCTCCGGAGACAAGGGGGACGGGTCGAACGTCGGCGTTCTAGCCTACGACCGCCTCGGCTACGAGATCCTGAGGGACTACCTGACGCCGGACCGGGTGCGCTCGCACTTCCGCGGGATCGTGCGGGGAGAGGTCGAGCGGTTCGAGCTGCCCAACCTGCTCGGCCTCAATTTCATTCTGCACGACTCGCTGGGCGGGAGCGGCTCGTCGAGCTTGAGGAACGACGCGCAGGGGAAGACCCACGGGTTGGCCCTCCTGCGCATGCAGGTCGAGGTTCCCGACGACTACGATCCTCCCGCGGTGGGCGCGGGCGGGCCTCTGGCGCCGGGCGGCGAGCTTCACGCGGAGCGAGGCAGGCGATGATCGATCTTCGGTGGGTGCGCCTCGAGAAGACCGACGACGGCATCCGTGTTCTCACGCTGGACCGTCCCCCCGTCAACGCGCTCGGGTTCGAGCTGGTCGAGGACCTCGGTCGGGCCGCGGAGCGGCTGAGGAAGGACGAGGCCGCCAGATGCCTGATCGTCCGGTCCTCCCAGCGTCATTTCTGTGCGGGCGCGGATCTCAAGGAACGCCAGGCGATGAGCGTGGACGAGGTGCGCTCGTTCGTTACCATGCTCTCGAGCGCGGTCGGCGCGATCGCGACGCTCCCGATCCCTTCGATCGCGGCGATTCGCGGCGCGGCGGTCGGGGGAGGGTGCGAGCTGGCCCTCGCCTGCGATCTCCGCGTGGTCGCCGAGGACGCCGCGATGGGACTTCGGGAGACCGCTCTCGCGATCCTCCCCGGAGCCGGGGGCACCCAGCGCCTCTCCCGCATCGCGGGGCTCGCGCGGGCGAAGCGCTGGATCTTCACCGCCAAGGCCTACTCCGCCGCGGAGGCCCTCGCCGACGGCGTCGCCGACAAGGTCGTCGCGCCGGAGCGGCTCGACGCCGAGGCCCGGCGCCTCGCCGAGGCGATCGCGGCGAACGGGCCGGTGGCGGTCCGCCAGGCCAAGAAGGCGATCGAGGGGGGCTTCGATCTCCCGATTGCCGAAGCCCTCGCCTACGAGTGGGAGTGCTATCAGGCGGTGCTCGCGACCGACGACCGCATCGAGGCCCTCCGCGCCTTCTCCGAGAAGCGCCCGCCGCGCTTCAGGGGCCGGTAAGTCGCTCGTTCGCCTTCATTCTCCGACAGGTCCACGGCTCGCCCTCGGCTGAATGCGTTCTCGCCAGCCCAGAAAAGGGCTGTCTACGAACGCATCCAGCCGAGCGCGAGCCGCTAGGCTTCGACCGGGCTCGGGTTCGGTTACGGGCGGAGGCACCCACCCGAGCGTGGCTGCTACAATCGTCGAATGTTGCGAATCGGGGCGGTCGAGATCGAGACGCCGCTGGTGCTCGCGCCGATGGCGGGGATCACGGACCGGCAGTTTCGCCTGGTCCTGCGCCGGATCGGCGGGGTCGGTCTCGTGACCATGGAGTTCATCTCGTCGGAAGGGCTGACGCGCGGCCACGAGCACCCGCGCTCGCTGATGCGATTTTGCGAGGAGGAGCGGCCGATCTCCATCCAGATCTACGGCTCGAGCCCGGGGAGGATGGCGGAGGCGGCGAGGATGGTCGAGGAGCTCGGCGCGGACGTCTGCGACGTCAACATGGGGTGCCCCGCGAACAAGGTCCTCAAGGGATGCGCGGGCTGCGGACTCATGGGGGACCTCGAGCTCGCGGCCCGGATCGTCGCGGCGGTCCGCGGGGCGATCCGGATCCCGCTGACGGTGAAGTTCCGGGCGGGACTCCAGGAGGACCGCCTGAACTTCGTCGAGCTCGGCCGCATCTGCGAGGCGGAAGGCGTGAACGCCGTCGCGCTGCATCCCCGGACCGCCAAGCAGATGTTCCGTGGAGCCGCGGACTGGAGCCGGATCGCGCGCCTCAAGGAGGCGCTCTCGATACCGGTGGTCGGAAACGGCGACGTGCACGGCGCGGCCGACGCGGTCCGGATGCTCCGGGAGACCGGGTGCGACGCCGTCATGATCGGGCGCGCGTCCATGAAGAACCCCTGGATCTACCGGCAGGCGGGAGATCTGCTCGCCGGAAGGACCCCCGCGGAGCCGACCCTCGAAGACCGCCGGGAGCTGATCCTCGGCCACTTCCGCCTCCTGACCGAACAGGAGGAGCCTGTTCTGGCACTCCACAAGCTGCGCACCTTCACCGGGTGGTACACGCACGGCCTCCCCGGTGGCCGGCACTTGCGAACGCGCATCAGCTCGCTCCATTCCGCCGGTGCATTCCTCGAGGCGGTCGAGGAGTTCTTCATCGAGGCGCGCGCCGCGGCGTGACCGCTCCCGCTTGCGAGCACGGCTTCTCCTGACGACGCTGTTCGTATATTCTATTTTCCCGATGGGGTAACTCGGGGTATCGGCGACCCAACATGAAAGTCTCGAAAAAGGGCGAGTACGGAGTCCGCGCGCTGTGCCATCTCGCGGAGAGGCACGGCGAGGGGGTCGTCCAGATTCGCGAGATCGCCCGGCTCGAGTCGATTCCCTGGAAGTTCCTCGAGGGCATCCTCCTGCAGCTGAAGTCCGCGGGAATCGTCAGGAGCCGGCGGGGCATCGACGGGGGGTACGCCCTCGCGAGGCCTCCGAACGAGATCGCTATGGGCGAGGTCATCCGGCTCCTCGACGGGCCGCTCGCTCCGATGGGGAGCGCCGCCGAGTTGCGAGAGCTGATGCAACGGAGCCCTCGCCACGCCGGCTTCTACGAGGTCCTGATGGACGTGAGGAACGCAGCCGCCGCGATCCTCGATCGCACGACCTTGCAGGACGTCGTGGAGCGCAACGAGCGGTTCCGGCAGCGGGCCTCGGGACGCCAGTCGCTCGACGTTTGACACCCGCGCGCGGCGGAGTGTAGGGTTTCCTCTTTACCCGAGGAGACCCGCATGAACCTCTCCGCGATCCAGCAGTCCCTTCGCAAGGCCGGCGTCGACGGCTGGCTATTCTGCGACTTCCACCACCGCGATCTCATGGCCTACCGGATCCTCGGCCTCGACACCGCCGGCTTCACGTCGCGCCGCTGGTTCTACTTCGTTCCCACCGACGGCGAGCCGGTGAAGCTCTCGCACCGGGTGGAGCCGCGGAAGCTCGACCCGCTGCCGGGCCGGCAGGAGTTCTTCCTGGCGTGGACCGAGCTGCACGAGCAGCTCCGCGCGGCGCTGGGCGGGCCGAAGCGGATCGCGATGCAGTACTCGCCGTTGAACGCGATCCCGTACGTCTCGGTCGTGGACGCGGGCACGGTCGAGCTGGTCCGCTCGTTCGGCCACGAGGTCGTGTCGTCCGCCGACCTCGTCCAGGAGTTCGAGGCGGTGATCGACGACGCGGGGTACCGGAGCCACGTCGAGGCGGGGGAGTGGGTCCAGCAAGTCAAGGACGAGGCGTTCGCGATGATGGGCGACGCCCTCCGCGCGGGGAAGAAGGTGACCGAGTTCGAGGTGAAGGAGCACGTGCTGGCCCGTTTCGAGGCCCTCGGGGTGACCTGCGAGACGGAGACGCCGATCATCGGGTTCAACGACCATCCCTCGGATCCTCACTTCGAGCCGAAACAGGCCAACACGTACACCCTCAAGTACGGCGACACGATCCTCGTGGACGTGTGGGCGCGGCGGAAGGACCCGGTCGGGATTTACTACGACATCACCTGGTGCGGCTTCGCCGGGAAGGAGCCGCCGGCGCAGTACGTCGAGATCTTCGGCGTGGTCCGCGACGCCCGCGACGCGGCGCTCGAGTTCGTTCGCCAGCGGTACGCCGCGGGGAAGCCCGTCCACGGCTGGGAAGTGGACGACGCCTGCCGCAACGTCGTGGTCGCCGCCGGGTACGGGAAGCAGTTCCTCCACCGGACCGGCCACAGCATCGGCATCAAGGTCCACGGGAACGGCGTGAACATCGACAACCTCGAGACGCGCGACGAGCGCCTGCTCGTGCCCGGTATCTGCTTTTCGGTCGAGCCCGGGATCTACCTGGCGGGGAAGATGGCGGTCCGGAGCGAGATCGACGTGTTCATCACGCCGGCCGGGAAGGTCGAGGTGTCGGGCCCGATGCAGAAGGAGCTGGTCCTGGTCGGGTGACGGGGCGCCGCGGACCGCGGGTCAGCCGAGAAGCAGGCCCCTTGCCCCGGTCCAGAGCTCGTAGCAGGCGAAGCCGAGCAGGGCGATCGCCGAGGCGCCGACGAGAGCCCGGCAGATTCGAGGCCCCAGATTCCTCGCGGCCGAGAAGAGAACGATGATCCCGGCGGTCACGAGGATCATCGTGACGTAGAAGCCGAGGATCAGGGCCAGCCCGTTGGCGGGGGTTTCCCGCCAGCCCTTGAGGAGCAGGGGGCCGAGGACCAGGCTCCATCCGAGATAGGGATTCGGGTTGAGCAGGTTCACCAGGGCCGCGCTGAGCACGGTCTTCCGGCTGGCCCCGGTTTCGTCGGTGCTTGCCTCCCGGCTCTTCCGCCAGGACCCGAACGCGCCCCAAGCCAGGTAGAGAAGGAACGCCCCGCCGGCGCAGCGCAGCGCTGGTTCGAACCCGGGGGGCACCTGGGTCAGGACGAGGAGCGCGAGAACGATGATCGGGCCGTCGCTGACGAGTGGGGCCAGGGCGGCGGGCAGCGTGCGGCGCCAGCCCTGGCTCACCGCCCTCGAGATCAGGAAGGTCTGGAACGGTCCGGGTTGCGCTGCGGCCGCGAAGGCATAGGTGGCCCCGAGGAGCAGGTACGCGATCACCGCGCGTCCTCGACACGGCTCGCGAGCCGTTCCGCTCCCTCGCGCACGGCCTCGGCCGCCTCCTGGATCTTCCCCGGGAACAGGTGGGAGGCGCCGGGGATCACGATCAGCTCGACGGGCGCCTTGGCGCGGTCGAGCACCGCGCGAACCTCCTCGGGAGTCCCGAACTCGTCCTCGCTTCCCTGGACGACCGCCAGCGGGCGATCGAGTCTCGCGAGCTCCTCGAAGCCGTAGGCGCGCACCGGGAGTCCTATGGCGACGACCGCCGAGACGGAGGGGTCGGCGACCGCCTCGCGGATCGCGCACCACGAGCCGAAGGAGTAACCGATCGCGAGGAGCGGGACGTCGGGCGCGACGCCGCGCAGCCAGGAAAGCGCGGCGGCCACGTCGCCGACCTCGCCGCGGCCGTCGTCGTGAGGGCCGTCGCTCGTCCCGACCCCGCGGAAGTTGAATCGCAGCGTGGTCCATCCCGCCCGGTGCAGCTCGCGATCCGCGTGGAAGACCACGGGGTTGTGGAGCGTCCCTCCGTGCAGCGGGTGAGGGTGCGCGAGCACCGCCGCGGCGCGCGCGGCCGGCGCGACCCTCAGCGCGCACTCGAGCCGCCCCGCCGGTCCCTCGATCCAGAGCTTTCGCACCTCGGCCACTTCTTCCTCCATGGGCGAACACTTCCCGGTCGTCCGACAGTCTAGTGCCCCGTGGTCGTGGTTCGCATCTCGGTTGAATCGCCTCGAACGGCTGCTTGGTCGCACACCGGCGGAGGTCCGCAGAGCATCCCGCGGCGACCTCCCTCGGCGACGACCCGCATCGGGCGCGCGAGGGGTCGAGCAAGCGCGATGGCGCGGACCCTAGCGCCATCGCGCTCGACCCCTCGCGCGCCCGTGCAGGGGTCCCCGTCGCCTCGGGCATTGTCGCCGCGGGATGGTCCACGGCCCCTCCGCCGGTGGGAGCGTTGCCCTTGCGCAATTGAACTGCTCGACGGCGGAAGGAGGAGGCGCGATCGTGGAGATGTCGTCACAGCCCGAGTGGAGACCGCCACGAATTCCCATCGCGACACTCCCCGATCATCGAGGCGCTGGCTCGCCGGCGCGGTGTGGCTGGCGGTGTGGATTCTTGTCCTCTGGACCTTCGCCGCTCCCTGGCGGAATCTCGGCGGGCTGGTGGACGAGAGGCTCCGGTGGCTCGAGGACGTGGCGTTGTTCTCCGCGCTGTCGCTGGGGCTCACGGTCGGGGGGCTCGGGCGGGACGCGGCCGAGTCGGGCCCGGGGTGGACGCACCTCCGACTGCTGCGGCGAGCGCTCTATCCGATGGGCGTGACGGCGGCCGTGGCGCTCGTGGTGCTCCAAGCGCTCGGGCTGCGCGACGTTGCGGGCGTCGTCGTCACGGCGCTCCTGGCCTACTGGGCCGGGCTGGACCTGGCGTTCGGCGCGTTCCCCCTCATGGCGGGGCGTAGCTACCGCTTCGAGCGGCCGCTCGATCCGCCGCCGCTCGAGGCGCGACGAGACGACCGAGGTGCTTCCTGGGTCCCGCCGTGGGAGCGCTTCTGACTCGCCGCAGCGCCTGGCTCGGCTGCGACGATCCCGGCGATCCGCAGGATCTTTCTCGTTGCGCCTGAAATCGCAACCGATCCGAGATCTCCCGGACGCGCCCAGCGGGCGCCGTCCGGCGGGGTCGCCGAACTCCCGATCTCGACGGCGCAGAAGATCGAGAGCAGGAGCCTCCGCCGCAGGATCGAGTGGGGCACCACGTCGAGCTCGTCGCTCATCTCCACGGTCAGGCCCTGGCGAGCCAGGAACGCCCGGAGGCACTCGCCAGAGTCCCGTCCGTGCGGTACCACGACCGATGGAAGGTCCCACGATCCGCGTAGCGGAGTCTCGGGGCCTCGCTTCGACAGCAGGATGCGCCCGTGACGGCGTATCACCGCGACCGCCACCTTCACGGTAACGGTCCGGGCCGCCCGGCGCGCGGACGGGTAGTTCTCGGGATCGCCGGCGGCGCGCGCGCGGCAGGCGGCGCTCGCGGGGCAGGCATCGCAGCGCGGGCTCCGCGGCGTGCACACCAGCGCGCCCAGCTCCATCAGCGACTGGTTCAGATCGCCGGGAGACGCGCCGCGCACGAGGTCGCGGGCTACGCTCCAGAGGTGGCGTTCCTCGGCCGCGCCGGATCCTCGCCTTGCCAGAAGACGAGACAGGACGCGGCGGACGTTGCCGTCGAGCACCGGCTCTGGGCGCCCGAACGCCACGCTGGCGATCGCGCCCGCGGTGTACCGGCCGATGCCCGGAAGGGCGAGCAGCGCCTCCGGGTCGTCGGGAACGCGGCCGCCGTGGCGCTCGACCACGACGCGCGCTCCGGCCTGAAGCGAGCGGGCGCGACGGTAGTACCCCAGGCCGCTCCACGCCCCGAGCACTGCCTCCTCCGGCGCCTGGGCCAGCTCGGCGACGCCGGGAAACGCCGCAAGGAACCTCTCGTAGTACGGCAGCACGGTGGCGACCTGCGTCTGCTGGAGCATCGCCTCCGACACCCAGATCGCGTACGGGTCGCGCGTCCGCCGCCACGGCAGGTCCCGCCGGTTCGCGCGGTACCAGCGAAGAAGCGCGCGCCGGACGCTCGGAACGGGGAGCTCCGGGCTATCGGGCATCGCGTGGAGATTCCCGACCGAAGCGCCGTGCGACGAGCCTGCGCATGGCTTCCGGATCATCCGTGAAGATGCCGTCGGCGCCCGCCGCGATCAGCGCTTCGAGCTCCCGGGCGCGGTTCACGACGTAGGCGATCACCTCGAGCCCTGCCGCGTGCGCCCTCGCCACGAACCGGGGGGTGCAGAGCCGGCGGTCGGGGTGGAGCGCGCCGGCGCCGATCTCCCGCGCCGCGGCGACGGGGTCGCCTCGCCGCCACCTCGGGACGGTCAGGGCGAGCGGAACGCGCGGCGCTCGCCCGGCGGCGGCGGCGAGCAGCGGCCAGCAGGACGACGAGACGGCGACGCCTCCCGGGCGCTCGTGGCGCCGCAGCGCCGCGAGCACTTTTTCGAGAAGATCAAGGTCGTCCGGATGCGCCGCGCCGCGCCCGGCGCGGTGGTGGGCCTTGAGCTCGACGATCACGGGCACGCGGCCGCGCACGAGCGCCAAGGCGCCGTCGAGGTCCAGTAGACGCTCCCCCGCGAAACGCCTCGAGAACCAGGAGCCCGCGTCGAGGCCCGATAGCTCGAGCCAGGTGCGATCGGCGAGCCTCCCGCGCCCGCTCGTCGTCCGGTCGAGCGTTGCGTCGTGGAGGACGACGACGTGCCCGTCCTTGGTCCGGCCGACGTCCAGCTCGATCGCGTCGGCGCCCGCATCTAGCGCCGAGCCGAAGCTCGCGGCGGTGTTCTCCGGAGCCCCGGCCGAAGCGCCCCGGTGGCCGACGATGCAGGGAGGCCTGCCGGCTCCGGCGGTCATCCCGTTACCGCATGTGGGGCAGGCGCAGGTCCTCGACCGGCCGGCCGCCGACGAGGTGCTCCTCGACGATCCGGTCCACGTCCTCGACGCGGACGTGCCCGTACCAGACCGCCTCCGGGTAGACCACGACGGTGACCCCCTGGGCGCACTGGCCGAGGCATCCCGCGGAGTTGACCCTGACGCGCCCGACGAGGCCGGCCATGGCCACGGCGTCCTTGAGGCGGGCGCGCACCTCTCTGCCTCCCTTCGCGGAGCAACACCCCTTCGGGTTGTCGGGAGGCCGCTCGTTCTCGCAGACGAACACGTGTCGCTCGTAAATGGGCATGGGGCGATTATAGCGTGGGCGGGGCGGCTCGCCGGAGAAGGCGGCCAAGCGGCCGTATGCTACGATGCGGCGCTCGAATGCGATCCGCGCGGGCACGGTCCCGCGCTGGAACGGGGAGACGAACAGATGGCCTCGAAGAACGTGGAGCAGCTCAAGACGAAGACCGCCGCGCTCAAGAAGAAGCTCGCGGCGAAGGGCGGGTCCCTGGAGGGAACCGGCCTCAGGGATCTCAAGAAGAAGATCCGCCGGGTACAGCGGAAGCGCCGCCGCCTCGAGTCCGACGCGGCCCGGATCGCCAAGGCCGGGAAGAAGAAGAAGGCGGAGTAAACCCGCCCGTGAGACCTTGGCGCCGGCTCGGCTCCGAGCGGCTCCAGCGCTGCACGGTCTTCGACCTGGACCGGGTCCGGTTCGAGCCGCCCGAGGGGCCGGCGAGGGACTTCTGGGTCGTCGAGGCCCCCGACTGGATCAACGTCATCCCGCTCACCGACGACGGCCGGGTCGTGCTGGTCAAGCAGTACCGTTTCGGCATCGAGGGGTTCACCCTCGAGATCCCCGGCGGCATGTGCGACGCCGCCGAGCCCCCGCTCGACGCGGCGCGCCGCGAGCTTCGCGAGGAGACCGGCTACGAGGCCCGGGAGCTCGTTCCCCTCGGCTGGGTGCATCCCAACCCCGCCGTCCAGACCAACCGCTGCCACACGTACCTTGCCCTCGGCGCGCGTCCGGCAGGCGAGCCCAGCCCCGACGAGGACGAGGCGTTCGAGGTCTCCACCGTCCCTCTCGACCGCATTCCCGCCCTGATCCGCGACGGCACGATCACCCACTCGCTGGTGATCGCCGCCTTCCACCTGCTCTCGCTGCGCTGAGGTCCCCGCTACCCGTGCGAGGCGTCAGCGGCGGGTCAGGGCGTGGAAGAGGATCCGGTCGAGAAGGCGGGGAGCGAGGGCGTTCAGCCAGACGAGGAGCTTGCCCTCGGGGGAGAGGACGAGCTCGCGGCGGCGCGACCTCGCCATGCGCAGGATCGCGCGGGCGACGGACTCGGCGGAATGGCTGGCGACGCGCGTTCGCTTCTGGCGCGGGCCGATGCGGGTCAGGCGTGCCGAGAACTCGGTCTCGGTCGTCGAGGGGCAGACGAGACCGACGCTGACCCCGGACCCCACGAGCTCGGAGCGGAGGACGTCGGCCAGGCCGTGAAGCGCGAACTTGCTGGCGGAATATGCGGACGTGTGCGGCACGCCCCGTTTTCCCAGCACCGACGAGATCAGCAGGACGCGGCCGCTGCCCCTCGCGATCATCCCCCAAATGAACGGGCGGACGGTGCGGGCGACGCCGAAGACGTTCACCTCGAAGACGCTTCGCAGCTCCTCGTCGGGGGTCTTCGAGAACAGGGCGTCGAGGCCGATGCCGGCATTGGCGACGATCACGTCGGGCGGGCCGTGCTCGCGCAGGATCCGCTCGGTGACCGCCGCCATGCCGGCCGCGTCGGCCACGTCGGCCTGGATCGGTACGAGCTTGTCCGCTCCGCCGGCCTCGGCGGCGAGCGCCTCGAGACGAACTCTCGACCGCGCGAGCGCGAGCACGCGTCCCCCTTCGCGGACGAACGCGAGGGCGGTCGCGCGACCGATGCCCTCCGAGGCCCCGGTCACCAGGATCGTCTTCCCTGCGAATCGTCCGGCCATCGGGTCGCTGCTCCGCGGCGCCGCGCGCCCGCCGTCTACTCGACGCGCACCGAGAGGGTTCCCACCTTCTCGAGGCTCGCCTGCAGGAGGTCGCCGGGGCGCACGGGACCGACGCCGGACGGGGTGCCCGTGAAGATCAGGTCGCCGCGCTCGAGCGTCATGAGCCGCGAGGCGAAGGCCACCAGCGCGGCCACTCCGTGGGTCATCCTGGAGGTGTCCGCCTCCTGGCGCCGCTCGCCGTTGACCTCGAGCGTCAGGCTGAGCCCGGATCCGTCGCCCACCTCGCCGCGCGGCGCGATCAACGAGACGGGGGCGGAGGTGTCGAATCCCTTCGATAGCGCCCACGGCTCGCCCTTGGCCTTCGCCGCGCTCTGGAGGTCGCGCAGGGTCATGTCGAGGCCGACGCCGTAGCCGAGCACGTGGTCGAGCGCCTTCGATTCCTCGATGGCGTGCCCCGCCTTCCCGACGACGATGACCAGCTCGACCTCGTGGTGGACCTCTCCGCAGTCCGGCGGGATCTTCACGACGCCGCCGTCGTGGAGGATCGCGCTCGCGGGCTTGAGGAAGAGCACCGGCGGCGAGGCCTCCTTCCAGCCCATCTCCTTCACGTGATCCGCGTAGTTCCTCCCGACGGCGAGGATCTTGCCGACGCGCACGCGCTCGCCGGTGCCCCGCATCGCCACGAACGGCTCCGAGGCCGGGCGGTCCATCGCGGGCCGGTACGGCCAGAGATGCATCGAGCCCTGCGCGGTCGCCACGTGACGCCCGGTCGCGTCGAAGATCTCGCCTCCGGCGAACGCGACGCGGCGCCCCTTTCGCAGGACCCGCCCCTTCGCGTCGAGCCTTCCCTCGTGCGCTCCCTCGAGGAACTGCACCGACAGCGACGTCGTCGCGCACCACCACTCCGGGGGAAGCGCCGATACCACCGCGGCGCCGATCGCCGTGTCGAGCAGGGCCGCGAGCACGCCGCCGTGCACGACCCCGCCGCTGTTCAGGTGATGGGGCCCGAGATCGAGGTGCGCCTCCGCCTCGCCGCCCTCCATCCGAGTGATCTCGATCCCGAGGTACTTGTTGAACGGGGGCACCTTCACCGGAACCTCCTGAGCGCGCCGTCTGTCATCCCCTGCGCGACGGGAAGAGAATAGCCCATGAGGCGTCCCGGTTGGTCCACCTCGCGCAATCACCGATCCGGCGACAGTCCCGAAGGGGACGCCGCGACAAGTCCCGGCTGACTTCACCACCGCGGCGAGGCCGTCTGCAGTACTGCCGGCGACCTCCCTCGGCGACGACCCGCATCGGCCGCGCGAGGGGTCGAGCAAACGCGATGGCGCGAACCCTAGCGCCATCGCGCTCGACCCCTCGCGCGGCCGTGCAGGGGTCCCCGTCGCCTCGGGCATCGTCGCCGGCAGTACTGCAGACGGCCTCGCCGCGCGCCCGCCATCGCGCGGATCAATGTTCACCCTTTAAGTCTATGATTCGTGGAGACCTTCTTTCGAAACTGCTAAAGTGAAGCAACCAGAAGGGCGAGAGCCGCCGCGAACACCCCAGAGAGCGCTCTCCGCAAAGAGAAAGGAAAGTCCATGGCGACAAAAGGCTTCAATGCGTTCGAGATGGCCCAGGCGCAGTTCGACAAGGTCGCGAACCTGCTGAGCCTCGACCAGGCCACGCGGGACCTGCTCCGGTTCCCCCTCCGCGAGTACCACTTCTCGATCCCGGTGCGGATGGACGACGGCACCATGAAGGTGTTCCGCGGGTTCCGGGTCCAGCACAACGACGCCCGCGGCCCGGCCAAGGGCGGGATCCGGTTCCACCCGCAGGAGACCGTGGACACGGTCCGCGCCCTCGCGATGTGGATGACCTGGAAGTGCTCGGTCGTGGACATCCCGCTCGGCGGCGGCAAGGGAGGGGTCATCTGCGACCCGCACAACCTGAGCCAGCGCGAGCAGGAGTTGATCTGCCGCGGCTGGGTGCGTCAGATCGCGCGCGACGTGGGGCCGTTCCGCGACGTTCCCGCTCCCGACGTCATGACCGCCGGCCACCACATGCTCTGGATGCTCGACGAGTTCGAGACGATCCACGGCGGAAGGTACCCCGGGTTCATCACGGGCAAGCCCGTGGGGCTCGGCGGCTCGCTCGGGCGCACCGAGGCGACCGGCTACGGCGTCGTGTTCACCGTCCGCGAGGCCCTCAAGGAGCTCGGCATCAACCCGAAGGACACGATCGCCAGCGTCCAGGGGTTCGGCAACGTCGCGCAGTACGCGATCGAGCTGTACCACCAGATGGGCGGCAAGGTCATCTGCGTGTCTTGCTGGGACCAGGCCGACCAGAAGTCCTACTCGTACAAGAAGAAGGACGGGGTGGACCTGAAGGTGCTGCTCGGGATCACCGACCGCTTCGGCGGGATCGACAAAACGAAGGCGAAGAGCCTCGGCTACGAGGTGCTGCCGGCCGATGCGTGGATCGAGCAGGAGGTGGACATCCTCATGCCGAGCGCCATCGAGAACCAGATCACCGTCGAAAACGTCCAGAAGATCCACAAGCGGGTCAAGCTGATCGCCGAGGGCGCGAACGGCCCGACGACCCCCGAGGCCGACGCGGTGATCAAGGAGCGCGGGATCTTCATGATCCCCGACTTCCTCGCCAACGCCGGCGGGGTCACCTGCAGCTACTTCGAGCAGGTGCAGTGCAACATGAACTACTTCTGGGAGAAGGACGAGGTCCTCGGGAAGCTCGATCTCAAGATGACCTCGGCCTATCTCTCCGTCAGCGAGCTGGCCCGCAAGCAGAAGCTCTACATGCGGGACGCGGCGTACGTGGCCTCCGTGAGCCGCGTCGCCCAGGCCTGCCACGAGCGCGGCTGGGTGTGAGTCGTAACGGGAGCGGATCCCGCGGCGGCATTGCACCCGCCGCGGGATCCGTCCCCGATTCGTCCGGCGCGCCATCCGATCGGGCGCCGGGTTATCATCCGGGCTCATAGACATCTGGCCACCCGGAGCGATGCCCATGGACGTCCCGACGGTCCCCGACGTTCCCAAGTTCGACCGGCACTTCTTCGACGGTAAGGAGAAGTTCACCCGGATCGGCGACGGCGCCGTCGGGGGAAAAGGCGCCGGGCTCCTGAGGATCCACGAGATCCTCCTCTCGCGCCTCGATCCGGCGACGTTCCCCGCGTTCGTCGTGGACATCCCGACCCTCACGGTCGTCGCGACGGACATGTTCGACGCGTTCATGGAGCGCAACCACCTGCACGAGGTGGCGTTCTCGGATCTTCCGGACGACCGGATCGCGCACGCGTTCCAGAAGGCGGAGCTGCCCACGGAACTGCTCGGGGACCTGCGCGGGCTGATCGAGAAGGTGCACCAGCCCCTCGCGGTTCGCTCGTCGAGCCTCCTCGAGGACGCCCTGTACCGGCCGTTCGCCGGGATCTACCAGACGAAGATGATCCCCAACAACCAGTTCGACACGGACACCCGCTTCCGCCGGCTGGCCGAGGCGATCAAGTTCGTCTACGCCTCCACCTTCTCGAAGAGCGCCAAGAACTACGTGAAGATGACCGACCGGGGGATCGAGGACGAGAAGATGGCCGTCCTGATCCAGGAGGTGGTCGGGCGGAGGCACGGAGACCGTTTCTACCCCGACCTCGCCGGCGTGGTCCGATCGTACAGCTTCTACCGGTCCGGCCACGCGCTGCCGGAGGACGGCGTCGTGGACCTGGCACTCGGACTCGGGAAGTCGATCGTGGACGGCGGCATCGTATGGACCTACTGCCCGGCGTATCCCAAGGCGCCAGCCCCGTTCGGATCCGCCGGCGAGATGCTCGACCGGACGCAGGCGGAGTTCTGGGCGGTGAACATGGGGAAGCCCCCCGCCCACGACCCGATGAACGAGACGGAGTACCTCGTCAAGGCCGGGTTGCCGGAGGCGGAGGCCGACGGCACGCTCTGGCGGGTCGCCTCCACCTACGACGCCGCGTCGGACCGCCTACGGCCGGGGTTGAGCGGGCCGGGACCACGAGTCCTCGACTTCGCCCCGGTCCTCGTGCACGAGCGCGTCCCCTTGAACGCCCTGATCCGCAAGCTCATGAAGGATTGCGAGGAGTCGCTCGGGGAGAAGGTCGAGATCGAGTTCGCGCTCACCTTCGACGAGGAGGGGAGCGGCACCGCGCGGTTCGGCTTCCTCCAGGTTCGCCCCCTCGTGGTCTCGAGCGAGTTCGTCGAGGTGACCGAGGCGGACCTTTCGGCCGGCGGAGTCCTGGTCGCGTCCGGAAACGTCATGGGCAACGGGGCCGTGGACGACGTGCGCGACGTCGTGTACGTGCGCCCCGGCGCTTTCGAGCCCAGGCTCACGCGGACCGCGGCCGTCGAGATCGCCGCGATCAACAACCGGCTGCTCGAGGAGCGGCGCCCGTTCCTGCTGATCGGGTTCGGGCGTTGGGGAAGCTCCGACCCGTCGCTCGGCATCCCGGTGGACTGGGGCCAGATCTGCGGCGCCCGGGCCATCGTCGAGGCCACGCTCCCGGCGATGAACGTGGATCTCTCGCAGGGCTCTCATTTCTTCCACAACATCTCCAGCTTCGAGGTGAGCTATTTTTGCGCCCGCCACGACCGGGACGACCGGATCGACTGGGACTGGCTGGAAGGGCAGCAGCCCGAATCCGATACGGGCCTCGTCCGACACCTGCGGATCGCCGAGCCCCTCGCGATCCGCGTGGACGGGCGCGCCGGCCGCGGCGTGATCCGTATTCGAGGTTGACCCCATGGACCTGACGCACGACCCGATCGACAAGATCCTCGAGGCGCTCCAGGAGCGCGCGAAGGAGCTGAACTGCCTCTACCAGGTGGACGAGCTCCTCGGCAAGGTGGACGCAGCGCCCGAGGAGGTGTTCCGCGGGCTGCTCGCGATCGTCCCCGCGGGTTGGCAATACCCCGGGATCTGCAGGGCGAGGATCGCGATCGACGAAAACGTCTACCAGCCGACCGATTTCCAGGAGACCCCCTGGATCCTGGGCGCGCCGATCGTCGTGCAGGGGAGGACGGCCGGCAAGCTCGAGGTCTGCTACCTCGAGGCGATGCCCCGCTCCGACGAGGGGCCGTTCCTCAAGGAGGAGCGCAAGCTCATCGACACGATCGCGCAGCGAATGGCGCACTACGTGACCCACCGGAAGCTGGAAGGGGCGGTGCGCGAGTGGGACGTCGCCCACCAGCCCAGTGCCCAGCGGAAGCAGGACTGGTGGGTGATCATCGAGTTCCTCCGCTACACCGACCGGAACCTCCTGATCCGGCTGTCGCGGAAGATGCTCAACCACCTCTGCTGGAACGGGATCGAGGAGGCCCAGAGCCTCATGCAGCGCTTCGCCCCGGACCGGGGGACGCAGGAGGACGACTCGCTCGACGACAACCGGCCGGTGGAGAAGAAGACGCTGCAGGACCTGCTGCACCTGACCGAGGAGACCTTTCTCATCGCCGCGGCCCACCTGAGCGAGGCCGAGATCGTGTCCCGGATCCAGAAGTGGATCAAGGACGACAAATCGAGCTTTCTCCTCGAGGCCCTCGAGAATCCCGCCACCACCGTGACCGAGATCGCCGAGGCGATCCAGCGGTTCCGCTTCGTCGGGGTGGAGCCGCGCGAGATGACGCGGCCGGTCCAGATGGCGATGAGCGTCTCGCTGGTTCGCCGGTTCTTCTCCGACGAGCTCGAGTTCATCAACACCGCGAAGAACTGGGTGAGCGTCAACGACTTCTTCGACCTGGCGCAGCGGATCATCTCCCCGCCGAACGGCCACGGGAAGCTCGGCGGGAAGAGCTCGGGGCTGTTCCTCGCGTCGCAGATCATCAGGAAGTCGCCCGAGTACGCCGAGCTGCTCGCGGAGATCAAGGTGCCGAAGACGTGGTACGTCACGTCGGACGGCCTGCTGGACTTCATCCAGTACAACCACCTCGAGGACGTTTACAACCGGAAGTACCTGGAGCTCGACCAGGTCCGGCGCGAGTACCCGCACATCGTGCAGGTGTTCAAGAACTCCCACTTCTCGCCCGAGGTGGTCAAGGGTCTGTCGATGGCCCTCGACGACTTCGAGGAGCGGCCCCTGATCGTGCGCTCGTCGAGCCTCCTCGAGGACCGGATGGGCGCCGCGTTCTCCGGGAAGTACAAGAGCCTGTTCCTTGCCAACCAGGGGGGCAAGCGGGAACGGCTCGCGGCGCTGCAGGACGCGATCGCCGAGGTTTACGCCTCGATCTTCGGCCCGGACCCGCTCGAGTACCGGGCGGAGCGCGGCCTCCTCGACCTGCACGAAGAGATGGGGATCATGATCCAGGAGGTGGTCGGGACGAAGGTCGGCGACTACTTCATGCCTGCGTACTCCGGCGTGGCCTTCAGCAACAACGAGTTCCGCTGGTCCGCGCGGATCAAGCGCGACGACGGTCTGCTGCGTCTCGTCCCCGGGCTCGGGACGCGCGCAGTGGACCGGATGGTGGACGACTACCCGATCCTGATCGCGCCCGGGCAGCCCGGCCTCAGGGTCAACGTGACGACGGACGAGGTGGTCCGGTACTCGCCGAAGATGGTGGACGTCATCAACCTGAGAACCCGCGCGTTCGAGTCCATCGAGGTGACGAGGCTGCTGAAGGAGCAGGGGGCGTCCTACCCGATGGTCGGCGACCTCGTCTCCGTCGTGGAGCACGAGGGGATAAGGCGGCCGCTCCCCTTCCAGATCGATTTCGAGAAGGACGACCTCGTCGTCACGTTCGACGGCCTCGCGTCCCGCACCCCCTTCGTCATGCGGATGCGGAACCTGCTCAAGCTCCTCCAGGACAAGCTCGGCGTGCCGGTGGACGTGGAGTTCGCGCACAACGGGACGCACCTCTACCTGCTGCAGTGCCGCCCGCAGAGCTACGCCTCCGAGGCCGTGTCGGTGCCGATCCCGGCGGACCTGCCCCGCGACCGCATCGTTTTCACCGCGAACCGCTACGTCTCGAACGGACGGGTCCCGGACATCACCCACGTGGTCTACGTGGACCCGGCGAAGTACAACAGCATCGCGGACCTCGCGACGCTCCGGGAGGTCGGACGCACGGTCGGCAAGCTGAACAAGCTCCTCCCGAAGCGGCAGTTCATCCTGATGGGGCCGGGGCGGTGGGGGAGCCGCGGGGACATCAAGCTCGGCGTGAGCGTCACCTACTCCGAGATCAACAACACGGCGGTGCTCGTCGAGGTCGCGCGCAAGGAGGGGAACTACGTCCCCGATCTCTCGTTCGGGACCCACTTCTTCCAGGACCTCGTCGAGGCGGGTATCCGCTACCTCCCGCTGTACCCCGACGAGCCCGAGAACGTGTTCAACGAGGAGTTCCTGAACCGGTCGCCGAACATCCTCGAGGAGCTGCTCCCGGGATCCGACCGGGTGGCGGAGGCGATCCGCGTCATCGACGTGGCGAGCGCGACCGACGGACTGGTCCTCAAGGTCCTCATGAACGCCGACCAGGACCGGGCGGTCGGCGTCCTGGCGACGCCGACCTCCGCGGTCGCCGACGTCGCGGCCGACCGGCGCCGCGAAGCGGAGGCGCTCGCGGCGGACGCGCACTGGCGCTGGCGCCTCCGGGCGGCGGAGAGGATCGCCGCGAACCTCGACGGCACGCGGTTCGGCGTGAAGGCGATGTACGTCTTCGGCTCGACCAAGAACGCGACCGCGGGCCCCGCGAGCGACATCGACCTGCTGATCCACTTCGCCGGGAGCGACGAGCAGAAGCGGGACCTCGACCGGTGGCTCGAGGGGTGGAGCCTCTCGCTCGCCGAGTTCAACTTCCTGCGCACCGGCACGAAGACCGACGGGCTCCTCGATCCCCACTTCGTGAGCGACGACGACATCGTGCGCCAGACCAGCTACGCCGCGAAGATCGGCGCCGTCACCGATGCCGCGAGGCCGTTGCGACTTGGAGCGGCTACCGACTAGTCGGCAGCCCGGCCGTCCGATCCGGAATCTCCCTCCGGGGACCTCCCTCGGCGACGACCCGCATCGGCCGCGCGAAGGACCTCGCAAGCGCGATGGGGCCCCCTATCCCCATCGCGCGAGGCCTTTCGCGCGGCCGTGCAGGGGTCCCCGTCGCCTCGGGCATCGTCCCCGGAGGGAGATTCCGGATCGGACGGCCGGGAAGAAGTCGACTAGAGCAGTTCCCGTATAGCGGCGTCGAGGTCGTCCGGCGAAAACCGGACGAGGGCCAGCTCGGGGCCGTCGTGGGCGGCGGAGAAGGCGTGGGTCCGGCCGAGGCGGTCGCGCCAGGAGCCGGTGATCCGCGCCGACTCGTGCACGTGGCCGTGGAGGGTCAGCAGGGGCTGGCGGGCCTCGACGAAGCGGCGGACGGCCATGCTCCCGACGTGAACGTCGAGCGGCACGTGGTCCACGGTCATCCCGTCGAGGGCCGCTCGATCGAGCAGGGTCTTGTACGGCGGGGTGTGCATCAGGAAGATCGACCGCGAGAGGTCGGCGTCTCCCGCGAGCCGGTCGAGATCCTCGCGGATCGTGCCGAACCGGAGATCGTGCTCGTTCGTCTCGACCGTGTGCCACCCCTCCTCGGGGGCGTAGCAGCCCGGGTCCACGTAGCGCGAGACGTCGTAGCGCTCCCAGTCCTTGAGGCGGAAAGGGGTAGGCGGTACGCAGGCGTAGCCGTAAACGGTGAGTTCGCCCCAGGCGACGCTGCGCCCGTGAGCGTAATCGAAGAGGCCTCGCTCCGAAGCTTCGAGGATCGCCTGCTCCTCGAATCGCGCGTCGTCGTTCCCGAGGATCAGGAATACTCGTCGGGTAGGCTTCTCCGAGCCGCTCCCGGAGCGAGGCGAATCCTGCGACCAGGTCGTCATGGATGAAACCGTGGTGGGCCAAGCCGGCGGATCCCGTCGCCATCATCGGGTGGGGGAGGAGGTCGCCGCCCAGGAACACCGCCTCGGGGCGCTCGGAGGCGACGGCGGCGAACAGCTTCCGGTACCGGTCGAGGCGGCCGTGCAGGTCGGAGACGAAGAAGCAGTCGCTCACGGCGCGCTCACGGACCGGACGGCTTGAGGATCACGCCCTGGTTCTTCTTCCCGTTCATCTTCACCGTCAGCGCGTCGCGGAACCGGAGGTGGCGCACGAACTCCAGCTCCTCGACCGCCGGCTGCTCGGACAGCCAGCTCCAGTCGACGAAGCCCTGGTCCGCGTCGGGATTCACGGTGAAGTACCCCACGCGGCTCGAGGTGATGTTCTGGAAGAAGTGCGTACCCTGCGAGGGAGTCACCTTGAAATCCTTGAAGCCGGACTCGACGATGACGCGCGCCGACGCGATCTGGTCCCAGGTGACGGGAATCCCGAGGAACGGGTCCGCCGAGCCCCAGCGGCCGACGCCGATCAGGAGGTACGAAAGCCCCGCGGAGGCGAGGGAGGCGTTGATCCTCGCCACCTCGCGGGCCACGTCCCGGGAGCGGCCGCGGTCGAATCGGTGGTAGTCCACGACCACCACGTCCCTGATGTCCTCGATCCTGCCGTGTCCCAGGACCGCGGGGCTCGAGCAGAGGACCTGCGCCGTCTCCTCGCCGCCGATCGCGAGCTCGGCCATCTCGCGCGACAGAGCGAGCGGCCGCAGCTGCAGGAAGCCGAACTCCTTGGGCTCCCCGGGCGGCGTCGAGAGCCGTACGGCGAACTCGATCTCGACCGGGGTGCTGGTCCCGTCCTTCCCGATCTCGAGGAGGGCATCGAGGATCTCGGCGAGCGGGAACAGCCGGTGCTTCAGGATCGGCGCGAAATTCACCAAGCGCACGCCGGGCCGCGAGAGGCCGTCCGAGACCGCGTCGTTCTCGTGCGAGTAGGTGGACCCGAGAAGGGACAGCGTCCCGTCCGCCTCGGCGGTCTCGAGGCTCAGGCGGCGCAGCTCGAACGCGTCGTGCCCCTCCTCGAGCCCGGAGTCGCGCAGGGTGAGCGCGTAGAACTCGCGCTGCGAATTCTGGAGGATGTCCCGCACCGACGAGAACTGCACCAGGTGGCGCGGATACCGCGGACAGAAGCGGATGCACGCCCCGCCGTCCGAGACGGTCTCTCCGAGCCCCAGCGCGACCGCGGCGATGCCGTCCTCCGTCGTCATCGGGGCGACCGGATAGAAGTTGTACGAGCGGGCGACGCCGGCGAAGTCCGGATAGAACCGGTCGCCGTGGACCGCGCCCACCACCTTCTGGAGGATCACCGCCATCTTCTCTTCCTCGAGGCGGTAGGGCGTGGTCCCGAGATAGGTCTTCGCGCGCGTCGAGAAAGTCGAGGCGTACACCCGCTTGATCGCGTCGATCAGCTGGCCGAGACGCACCTCGGTGTCGGGGTGGTTGTTCGGCAGCATGTACGTCTCGTAGATCCCCGCGAACGGCTGGTACTGCGAGTCCTCGAGGAGGCTCGAGGAGCGCACGGCCAGGGGATAGCGCACCTTTTTCAGGAGCGCGGCGAGGTCCTCGCGGTATCCCCCGGGGAAATCGGCCTCGAGGAACCGGCGGAGAACCTCGGCGTCGTCCACGGCGTTGATCGCGAAATCCCCGAGCGCGTTCTCCTCGAGGAAGAGATCGAACACGTCGGTGGCCAGCACGACCGACGGCGGGACCGAGACGCGGACGTCCGGAAAACGGTCGCGGGCCCCGTGCTCGCTCAGCAGCAGGTTGACGAACGCGAGGCCGCGCGCCTTGCCCCCGAGCGATCCGCCGCCGATGCGGGAGAAACCCGAGTCGGGGTCGAACGACTCGCGGTCGAAATCGGCGACGATGCCCTGCTTCAGGTCGTGCCGGTACTCCTGGATGGACCGGATCATGTCGGATCTCAAGTCCTCGAGGGTCGCGAAATCCGAGACCTTGCGGGGGCGCAGCCGGTGCGCGAGCGAGAACTCGGTCCTCGCCTTGAGCCAGTTGGAGAAGTGGTTCCTCTCCCCGTGGAACCCGAGGCTCTCGACCGGAACGGTCTGGAGCTTCTCCTCGAGCTCCTTCAGATCGTGGGCTCGGTCCACCTCGGTGCCGTCCGGCAGCCGGAAGACGAAGTCGCCGAAGTTGAAGTTCTCCACCATGAAGCGGCGGAGCTGCTGGAGGAACGTCGGCGAGCCCTTGACGAGGAACGACGCCCCGGCCTCCTCGGCGAGGACCGCGTTCTCGCGATGGCTCGACTGCAGCATGATCGGGATGTCGGGCTGCACCGCGCGGACGCGGCGGGCCAGCTCCGCGCCGGCCTCCCTCTCTAGGCGGCCGTCCTTCGGGAACTCCACGTCGGAGATGATGCCCAGGACGTTCTCCCCGTACGACTCGAAGTAGGACCACGCCTCCTCGTAGGTCGAGCAGAGGAGGATCTTCGGGCGAGCCTGGATGCGCATCAGCTTGTGGGAGAGGTTGATCCCCTCCGGAACCAGGCTGTGCGAATGGTCCATGATCTCGGTGTAGATGACCGGGAGGAACGAGGAGTAGAAGCGGACGTTGTCCTCCACGACCAGGATCACCTGGACGCCCATCACGCCCGAGTCGTGCTCGACGTTCATCCGGTCCTCGACGTACTTGACGATCGCCAGCAGGATCCTCACGTCCCCCTGCCAGAGAAAGATCCTGTCGATCTCCGATACGTCGTTCCGCTTGACGAAGTCGCTCATCTCGCGGCTGTCGTACGCCAGCAGGACCACCGGGACGTCGAGCCCGGCCTCCTTGACCTTCCGCGCGAGCGTCAGGGCGTCCATGTCGCCGAGGTGCATCGAGGTGATGATCAGGTTGTAGCGCGGCTCTTGCCTGGCGAGGGCGACCGCCTGGGCGCCGGACGACACGCGGGTGAGCCCCGGGGTGTGCCGCAGGTTCAGCTCGAGGAACTCGCTCAGGATCAGCTCGTTCAGCTGGCCGTCCTCGGCCAGGATGAACGAATCGTAGAGGCTCGAGACGAGGAGTATGTCCTCGACACGGCGCCGCATGAGGTGCTGGAACCCTTGTGCCCGCGCCCAGAGCGCGAGCGCCGCCGGATCCGGCTTGGCTTCATCCATCGTGCCCCCGATCGGGGAGTCGCGCGGGACGGTGCGTCCCGGAGCCGTCATTCTACAAAGTCGGGAGAGGAATTTCCGCCCCGAAAGGGTTTCCGACGAGCGGCAGAATCTCGCCCTCCCCGATGTCGCCGTCCTGCCGTCCACGGCCGGGTCCGCCGGCGGCTAGGTCGCGAGCTCCCGCTTGTCCCGGAGGCGCCGCCAGGCCTCGGAATCCGCGGGCCGCACCCAGTCCCAGCCGATGCGCGCCCAGTCGGGGTCCACGGGATCGAGCCCGAGCTCGCGGACCCCTTCGGCCAGCGTCACGAAGAACTGGGTTCCGTAAGGGAACAGGTAACCGCCTTCCGCGTCGAGCGATGCCCGGGCGGCCTCGTACGCCGTGAACCAGCGGCTCACGACGGCGTCCATGCTCGGGACCCACATCGACGTGTCCTTGGCACCAGATTCCGTCAACTCGATCTCCCTCCATTCCGCCGAGCGATCCGGGCCCGGCCGCCGGAAACAAAACGGCGCGGGAGGATCGCTCCCCCCGCGCCGCCGGAACGGTCGGAAACCGGACTAGACGAGCCCCTGGTCCATCATGGCGTTCGCGACCTTGAGGAAGCCCGCGATGTTCGCGCCGTTGACGTAGTTGCCCGGGGTGCCGTAGGCCTTCGACGTCTCGAAGCAGGCCTTGTGGATGCTCTTCATGATGCCGTGCAGCTTGGAGTCCACCTCCTCGCGGCTCCAGGAGAGGCGCATGCTGTTCTGCGACATCTCGAGGCCCGAGGTGGACACGCCGCCGGCGTTCGCGGCCTTGCCGGGGCCGTACAGGATCTTGGCGTCGATGAACTGGTTCACGCCCTCGATCGTCGTGGGCATGTTCGCCCCCTCGGAGACCACGTAGACACCGTTCTTGAGCAGGTTGGCGGCGTCCTTGCCGTTGATCTCGTTCTGGGTGGCGCTGGGGAACGCGCAGTGCGCCTTGTGGTTCCACAGGGGATTGAAGTCTTGCTTGGGATCGATCGCGGTGTAGACGGCCCCCTTGAACTTGTCGGCGTACTCCTTCATCCGGCCGCGGCGGACGTTCTTGAGGTCCATCACGAAGTCGAGCTTCTCCTTCGTGATCCCTGCCTCGTCGTAGATGTACCCGCCGGAGTCGGAGAGAGTCACCGGCTTCGCGCCGAGGTGGAGGAGCTTCTCGACGGTGTACTGCGCCACGTTGCCGCTGCCCGATACGAGGCAGGTCTTCCCCTGGAGGGTCTCGTTCCGGGTCGTGAGCATCTCGGCGGCGAAGTAGACGGCGCCGTAGCCGGTCGCCTCGGGCCGGATGAGCGAGCCGCCCCAGTTGAGGCCCTTGCCGGTGAGCACGCCGGTGAACTCGTTGCGCAGCTTCTTGTACATCCCGAAAAGGAAGCCGATCTCACGGCCGCCCACGCCGATGTCGCCGGCAGGAACGTCGGTGTCCGGGCCGATGTGGCGGAACAGTTCGGCCATGAACGCCTGGCAGAACCGCATGACCTCGTTGTCGCTCTTCCCCTTGGGGTCGAAGTCGGAGCCGCCCTTGCCGCCACCCATCGGCAGCGTGGTCAGCGAGTTCTTGAACACCTGCTCGAAGGCCAGGAACTTGAGGATGCCGAGGTTCACCGACGGGTGGAACCTGAGGCCGCCCTTGTACGGGCCGATCGCGCTGTTCATCTCGATCCTGAATCCGCGGTTCACGTGCACGTTGCCCTGGTCGTCCTGCCACGGCACGCGGAACATGAGCACCCGCTCGGGCTCGATGATCCGCTCGAGGATCTTCGCGGTCCTGTACTCCGGGTGACGGTCCATCACCAGCGTCAGGGACTCGACGACTTCCTGGACGGCCTGGTGGAACTCCGGCTCCGCCGGGTTCTTGGCCTTCACCCCGGCCATCAACGAATGGGCGTAATCCGTCATGGGACTCTCCTCGCGAGCAGCCGCCGCCGGTTGGGGCGACGGGACGAAAGGGACCGAGCAAGAAACGGCACAGCGTGAAGCGGCAGTATAGGGATTCGGCTCCGGGGCCGCCTCAGTAAAACCCTGTAGAAAAGAGACAAAAAGAGGTGTCAGAGGTCGATGAGGTGGTTCCGGATGCAGTACTTGACGATGTCCGCCACGTTTCGGGCGTCGAGCTTCCTCAGGATCGAGGCGCGGTGGGTCTCGGCGGTCTTGACGCTGATGTTGAGGACGGCCGCCGCTTCCTTCGTGGAGTACCCGTCGGCGAGGAGGCAGGCGATCTCTCGCTCGCGCGGCGTCACGATCCCTCCCGGCTTCTGCCGCCGGATGAGGGGCTCCACGTACTCGTGGACCCGTTCCCGTTCCGCCGTCTCCGAGACGTAGTAGTCGCCGTGCGCGGCGCGGCGAATGGCCTCGGCCAGCTTCTCGAGGTCGCAGTCCTTGAGCAGGTATCCCCGGGCTCCCGCGTCGAAGGCCTGCCGAAGGTATGCGTCGCTCCGGTAGCCGGTCAGCATGACGATCTCGGTCCGGGGGTGCGACCGCTTGATCCTGCGGGCCGCCTCGATGCCGTCCATCCCGGGCATCACGATGTCGAGGACCGCCACGTCCGGATCGAGGTCGAGAACCCCCGCGAGCGCCCCTTCTCCGTCCGCCGCCTCGCCCACGACGGCGAGGCCCGGTACCGAGCCCAGCAGGGAGACGAGCCCCTGCCGGAGGATCGCGTGGTCGTCGGCCACGAGGACGCGGATCGGTCGTGGCGCCATGGTTCCCGGGTGGTCGCCCCTACCGCTAGGGCAGGGGAGCGTCGGCTTCGGACGCCCTGCCGCCGTCCTGAAGCAGCTGCACCGCCAAGCCCGCGGTCGCCGGTTCCGGGCCGTTTCCGCTGGCCGCCGCACGGAGCGGCGGGATGAAGCCATGCAAGGGCTCGTCCAGCCGGGAAACCGATAGGTCCCGGCCGTCGAGCGACGCGAGGAACTCCGGTTCGGCCGAGAGCCCGAGGAGGTCGAGGAACGTCGGAAGCAGGTCGATCAGCCTCGACCCGGCGAGAGAGGCGCCGGGGCGGACCCTCGGCCCCACGATCAGGAGCGACGTCTCGATCGAGTCCCTGCGCAGACCCCCGTGGTCACCCTTGGTGTGACGCAGGAACGACCAGCCGGCGGCGGAGGTGAGGACGAGGTCTCCCTGCGTCGGCCCCGACGCGCAACCCTTGAGCACCAGCGGGACGGCCGCGGGGTAGGTCGTCGCCTCGGTGGCGAGGTGCCACTCGTTGAAGGAATGGAACGCGGAGAGCGGTACCGGACCGTCGAGCGGCCCCTCGACGACGACCGCAAGCGCCGAAGCGGAGGGATCGCCGAGGTACCCCAGCGGGTCCTCCCCGGCTCCGGGGCCGACGAGATAGGCGAAGCGGCGGCTCTCGCCGCTGCCGTGCTGCACGAGCACGGCGGTCCGGCGCCCGTGCGCGCGCAGCTCGAGACGGTCGGGAGCGAGCCGGCGGATGACGAACTCCACCCCCGGCGAGCCGGCAAGAAGTCCGGCGACCGTCTCGGTCTCGGTGGGACCGGCGGGGCCCTCCCCCCACGAGCCGTCGGCGCGGCGGAGGTAGATCTGCGTGACGTTCGAGCCGCCCGGCGCGAGAACTACGTCGGGCTTCTCGGCCCAGCGGCGCGAGAGCTTCTCGCGGATCGCGACCTGGAACACCGTGCCGAGATCCACGACCTTGAGCCCCTCGGGCTTCAGCGATTCGCGGAGGTCCACGAAGCGCTCGCTCGATTCCATGCCGTGGTCGCCGAAGATCGCGAAGGTGGTGCCGTCGAGATAGGAGCCGCCGCCCGAGAGAGGGTACCGGTCCATCCAATCGAGCAGCTCTTCCTGCAGCAGCCGGTCGAGGTCCATGAGGGCGTCCTCGTACCGCTTGGATTCCGGCGAGCGCAGGTGACCGGCGAGGTCGACGGAATTCAGCACCAGGAAGGCCGCGCGGGGAGGAACCCCGCGAACCTCCACCATCCGGCGGAACTGCCTCAGGAGCGAGCGATCGGGGTTGTAGACCGGAAGCCGGAGCGCCTCGAGGATGCCTCCCCAGATCAGCTCGCGCCGCGAGGAGAAGCTGACGCTCCCGCCGAAGTGCCCTTCGAAGAGGCTGTAGGTGGTCTCGCTACGGGAATCGAGAAGGGTGAACAGCGTCGGCGTGTCGTCCTCCCACGCGGCGGGCTCCAGGCTGTACCGGCGCGCGGTCCCCGACTCGCGGTCGAACGCGTGGATCGCGCGGGGCATGGCCGCGGTCCTGTCGGCGTAGCGGCCGGTGAGGAACTCGGGGACCGACGGGGCGGTGGACGACGGGAACGACGCGAGAGCGCGCCCGAGCGCCGCGGGATGCCGCGCCGTGAGCCGGGCGATGGCCGGGAGCCGGCCGGTGGCCAGGAGCCTCTCGAAGACCTCGGCGCGGAGGCCGTCCACGCAGAGGACCAGGAGGCGGGGCCGCTCCGAGGCAAGTACGGGAGCCGCGGCCAGCGCCGCGAGCAGGACCGGCAGCACGGCCAACGCGGCGACCGTCCTGCGGTGGCGCACGTGTTTCTCGACGCGATCTCTCATGCCCTTGCTTTTCCCCTTCGCTACGGACGGATCAGCCTCAGCGCGTCGCCCCCGTGCCTCGCCATCATGAAGAACGAGACGAGCAAGACCACGACGGCGACCAGCGCGAGCGCCTCCCACAATAGCGCGGTGGCACGATTCCGGAAAGGGCCGGGGGGCATCACGAGGCCGAGGAGGCATCCTCCCGCGAAGCCCCCCGCGTGGGACAGGAGGTCCACGCCGGGCAGCAGGCTGAAGATGAAGATGTACAACAGGTACCGCGTCATCGCGGAACGGATGTTCTGTCCGAAGACGCCGCCGCGACGGAAGCCGTAAACGAGGAGCAGACCCATCAGGCCGAGGATCGCGCTCGACGCGCCGACCGTCGGCCGCGCCCCGAAATACTGGCTCGCGAGGTTTCCGGTGATCCCGCTGAAGAGGTACGCGAGGAAGAACCTCTCGGTCCCGTACTCCTCCTCGACGAGCGGACCGAGCTGCAGCAGCACCATCGAGTTGAAGACGATGTGGAGCACGCCCCCGTGGAGGAAGACCGGCGTCACCAGGCGCCACCATTCCCCGAGCTCGAACGTGAAGGGGCCGAACCCCGCCCCGTAGCGGAGTAGCGTGAGCACGTCGAGTCCTGGAGGAGCCGCGCCGCCCCGGCGGGGCCTCCGTCTCCCGGGCCGGCGGCCGGCGCCAGCAGCGTCAGGAGGAAGAGCAGGCCGTTCACCAGGAAGATCAGTCCGGTGACCGCGGTCGCCCCGGGAAGCACGTTCGCGACGAGGCGGCCTATCCCCGGCGCGCGAACGCTCGCGAGCCCCCGCCCGCACTCGGTGCAGGTCCAGGCCGATTTCGGGACGAGCGCGCGGCAGGAAGGGCACATCTTGAACTGCATGCGGGCCGTGCGGGCGAGGACCTCCGCCCGGAGGCTCGCCTCGCCGAGATCCCTGCGCCGGGCGTTCCACCGCCATCGCAGGCGGGTTCCGTTGAACCCGAGGGCGTCGAGTCCCCTGGCGACGAGATCCACCATGCGATCGAGCAGTCCCGGCGACGATCCGTTCAACCCTGCCTCCGGCTCTCGCTCCCCGCACGTCCGCGCGGAGCGGCCCTCATTCTACAGTCGGAGACGCGCGAGCACCGATGCGGCCGCGGCGGCCGCGAGCAGTGCCGCGGCGAAGCCGCCGGACGGCCGGGGCTTGCCGGAGAGACCCGCGAGGAGTCCGGTCGCGCCCGCGCCGAGCGCCGCCGCGACGGCAACCGCGGCCAGCGCGGTCGCCGCGGGATCGCCGCCCAAGAGCGATTGCCTCCCCGCGGCGGGCAGTCCCAGCAGCAGGAGCACCGCGGCCGGCACCTCGATCAGCGTCCCGGCGGCCATCCACAGCCCGGCCCGGCGGGCGAGCGCCCTTGCTCCCGGCACCAGGCCTCGGCGCTCGAGCGAGCCCGCCTGGAGGAGCAACGCGCAGGCGATCGTCGTGACGGCGGCGGCCGCCGCCAGCGCGATCGAGGCCGAGGTCGAGACGGTCGGCACGGCGGCGCTACGGTGCGGGGACCGGGTCCTGAGCCTTGAACACCACGAAGGAGCGGTCCCGGCGCGCGAGCTCGATCCCCTCGGCGACGGCCTTGATCTCGTACAGGAACCGCCCGGCGCCGAACGTGTTCGAGGGGACGACGTCGCGGACCTGCGCGCAGAGCTCCTTGCGAAGGTCGAGGTCGAGCGGGGTCAGCCGCATGACCTCCTCCCCGACGAGGCGGCGCTCCGCCCGGATGGTGGTGGGGCCGTCCTCCGCGCGGCAGACGAGCGACACGATGGCGGCGGGGTGGTCGGCGCGCAGCGGCTGGGTCTCGGAGCGTGCGAGGGACCCGCTCGTGCGGTTCTCGGGCCCCCTGACGAAGGCGCCGGACATCGGCTCGAGGACCGCGATCGGGCCGATCGTCGCCGCCTTCCCCACCTCGGGCCATTCGCCCTCGATGCGCCGCGTGACGATCGCTCCCGTAGAGGTGTCCCGCGCGACCGCGACGACCTCGTACGGCCCGGAGCGGAAGCGTTCCACGCGCTCGAGGACGATCGGGATGCCGGTGACGTTGGTCGCGATCTTCCGCTTCGCGATCTCGCGGGCCGAGCCTCCCTGCACGAGGGTCGCGCCGATCTCCCAGCTTCCCCTCGGGACCGTCGACGACGGCACCGCGAGCTGCACGAGGGCCGAGTACCGGCTGCCGTCGTAACCGGTCGGGATCACCGCAGCGGACATCCTGCCGTCCTCGCTCTCGCCGCGCCGGGCGAACGCCGCGGCGAGCCGGGAAGCCTGTCGGGCCGACTCGCTCTGCACGACGATCTGGCCCCGGACCTGGACGGCGAGACCCGGCCGGCTCACGGCGACGCGGACGGGGAGGGGAAGGTCCTGCGCGAGCTTTTCCGGCGAGAAGCTGACGAGGTAGAGGCACGACAGGTCGCCGAGGATGTCGGCCGCCATCCGCTCCGCGGGCACGCCGTTCAGGAACGCCTGTCCGCCGGTCTCGAGCGCCAGGGCCTTGAGCGTGTCCTGCGCGTCCCGCACGCGGGTGGACGACGGCGCGAGCCCCTCGGCCTGAACCGAGTAGAAGCGGACCCCCTGGGAGGCGGCTTCCCTGAGCACGGCGTCGAACGCGGACTGCGCGCTGGTTCCCGCCGCCACGTCGAGCCCGGCGCGGGTTCGCCCGATCCCCAGCTCTCCCGGCCCGGAATCGGAGATCGCGCCGCGATCGGTGAACATGAGGCCGAAGTGCGCGCCCGCGTTGCGGCGGGCGGTGTCGGCGAAGTAGACCATGATCCTCGGCGGTTCCGTCTCGGCGAGACCGGCGATGGCCGACGCGAGGCGCTTGAAGTCGTCCGCCGTCTCCAGGTCCTCGTCGCGCTCGAACTGCCGGGCGAGGCTCGCGAGCTCGGCCCACGCGTTGTCGTTGACCGCGTTGAACAGCTGGGTGCGGTCGCCGGACGATTCCTTGCCGTCCCTCCCCGGAGAGGCGTCCCAGAACAACCGCTGCCATCTCACGTTCGAGCCGAGCGCGTTGGCGCCTTGCCTCGCGGAGTCCAACCCGTCGCTCCCCGCGGTGACCGCCTTGATCACGTCGCTACCGGCCTTGATCTCCTCCCGCTGCCGGATGAGCGTGGATTCCATCTCGGCGACCCGTAGCTCCTCCTGGACCACGGACGGGTCGTTCTGCTCGGGATCGTTTTCCACCGCGGCGATGGCGCTCAGCAACTCCTGGGGATTCGACGTCAGCTCCGCGAAGACCCGGAGCCTCCGCGCGCTCGACACCACCATTCCCCGGCTCCCGCCGGCGACCAGCCTCGGCACCATCCCCCTGGCTGCGTCGAGTGCCAATCGGCGTCCCGGCGGGGAAAGGTGGCGCTGGTCGAAGTAGAAGAGGTAGTTCAGGGGGCGCGGCGCCGGGGCGTCCGGGGCGGGCTCCGCGCCGAGCGGGGCGCACACCGCGTCGAGATCGAACGTCTCGATCCGCCGGTGCCCGACCCAGACCTCGAAATCGGCGGGGGTCAGGCGGGACGCCGCGTCCCGCGGACCCGTGATGGTCACGTCCAGCTGCGCCAGGTGCGCTCCGGCCTTCTCGACGAGGCCGATGCTCCGCGGCTTCGGCTCGGGAGGCGGCTCGGCGGCGCCTCCCAAGGGCACGAGCGCCGCGAGCGCGAGCGGCAGGAGCGGCGTTCCGCGGATTCTCAAGGCGAGCCCCCCTGAGACGGCGGGGCCTGGGCCCCGGGCGCCGCGGGAGTTTCCGTGCCCCCCGCCGGCGCCGGTCCCGCGGCGACGATGAATTTCCGCTCGCCCCGGGCGATCTCCTGGTCGCCCTTGAGCACCCGGACCTCGTACCGGAACTCGCCGGCGCCCATGGTCTTCGCGGGGACCAGATCTCGGATCTGGGCACACAGCTCGCCGCCCAGATCGAGGTTCTGAGGCTCGAAGTTGACCGACGTCTCGCCGATCAGCTTGCGCTCGGCGCGGAGCGACCCCTTCTGGTTCGCGCCGCGGCAAACCAGGGTGACGAGCGCCGTCGGGTCCTCGGGGCGGACGGGCTCGTTCTCGCCGCGGGACTTGAAGCCACGTCCCACCGTCGAGCCGTTCCGCCGGAACAGGCCGGCCATCGGCTGCAGGATCGCGAACGGCCCGATCGCGGCCGGAACGTCCCGGAGGTCGGGCCACGCGCCTTCGGACTGCTTCGAGCAGATCTGATCGGTCGAGGTCTCGTGGGCGACCGCGACGATCTCGTACTCGCCGGGGGCGAATCGCATTTCCTGCTCGAAGACGAGGGGTACGCCCGCGGCGGAGACCTCCATGCGCGCCGAGGAATCCGCTCCCACCTGGCCGTGCGAGACGACCGAGGCTCCGAGATCCCAGCTTGCCCCCTGGTACTGCGACGCGGGGACGAGAAGCTGGACGAGCGCCCCGAACGAGCCTCCCGCGTACCCCGTGGGAATGAGGCGGACATCGAGCGGCACGTCCGAGCGGGTCACCTGAGGCGTCGAGAAGGCGCCGAGGATCCTGGAAGTCAGCCGCGCCGACTCGCTTTGAATCACGAGCCGTCCGCGCGCCTGCACCGAGACGCCCGGCTTGCTCACCGTCACCTTGATCGGAAGCGGCTCGTCCACCTGGAGGCCGGAGGAGTCGAAGCTGAGGAGGAACACGCACGAGAGGTCCTGTAGCACCCGCATGGCGATCTTGGCCCCGACGACCCCGTTCAGGAACGCCTGCCCGCCGGTCTCGAGCGCCATCGCCGAAAGGGTGTCCTGCGCGTCGTGGATCCTCACGGACGACGGGAGCTGCGAGTTGTTCGCGAAGTACGAGGCCCCGAACCCGACCCCCTGCGACATCGAGAGGCTGACGAGCCCCTGGGCCTCGATCGGGTAGAAGCGGATGCCGTTGGCCGCCGCCTCGGTGATGATCCGGTCCATGGTCATCGAGCCGAATCTCGCGTCGGCCTGGAGCTGGTCCGCGGAGTCGTACTTCTGGCTCGAGTCACTGAAGATGCTCAGAAAGTGCCCGCCAGGCCGCGAGCGCATCGTGTCCGCGAAGTAGAAGACCGCCTTGGGCGGATCCACGTCCGAGAGCGCGCCCATCACCATGCTGAGGCGGTTCAGGGACTTCTGCATCTCCCAGGATTCCTCGGCCTGGTAGAAGCGGGCGCGGCCGATCGCCTGGTGCAGGCCTCCCATCGGGTCGTCGAGGATCTTGAGAACATCGTCGACGCGGCTCTCCTCCAGCGTCGCGTACGGGCTCCACTGGGCCCGATCCTTCTCGAGGCGGCCGAGCGCTTCGAGCAGCTTCGGGACGTCCGATGTGAGGGGAGCGATCGTCGCCATCTCTCGCGCGCTGCTGACGATCATTCCCGTCGCCTCGCCGGTGATCAACTTGGGAACGATCTCGCGGGACAGGTCGAGCGCGCGCTGCCGTCCCGTCATCGTGAGGTGCGTCTGGTCGAAATAAAAGAGGTACGTCGCGGGACGGGACCGCACGGGGATCTGCTTCGCCACGGACGGGGTGGGCGCCGCCCCCGGGGAGTCCTCCTGGGGCTGCTGGGCCGAGGGCTGGCAGACGCGGTCGACGATCACGCCCTCGATCTTCCGGAACAGGATCTTGACCGTGAAGTCGTCGGGACCGAGCGTCTCGAGAATTTCCGGCTTTCCGGTCAAGGTCACGTCGATCTGCGCGAGGTGGGTGCTCGCCTTCTCCACGAGCCCGATCCGCTTCGGCTCTTCCGCCGCGCGCGGCACCTCGGACGTCCCGCCGGCGAGGAGGACCGCGAGCACCGCGATCCCGTCCCTGACGGACTTCCTCATCCTGCGTCCTCCCGGCCCGGCGGGCCGCTCCTACCTTTACTCGCTCGAAACGGGGCGGTCAAGGCGCGCTTTTCCCCCGAACGGCCTGCTGCGGTTGCCGCGCAGCAACCTTCATCCTTTCCGGTGCACGTGCGTCGCCGACGCCTGGTCCGTGGGCAGGACGACCAATTCCGCGACCTGGACGTGGTCCGGCCGCGTGGCCACGAACACCACGATCTCCGCAACGTCGTCCCCCGAAAGAGGCGTCACCCCCTTGTACACCCCCGCGGCCCGGTCCCCGTCCCCGTGGAAGCGCACCTCGCTGAACTCGGTGAGGACCATGCCGGGCTCGACGCACGCGACGCGGACCCCCGTTCCGAGAAGGTCGATCCGGAGCCCCGCGGACAGGGCGGCGACGGCCGCCTTGGTCGCGCAGTAGACGTTTCCTCCCGGGTAGGCTTGCCGTCCTGCGATCGACCCGATGTGCACGACGGTGCCCCTCCGCCTCGCGGCCATGAGCGGGACCACCGCGCGGTCCACGTGGAGGAGCCCCTTGACGTTGGTGTCGATCATCTCGTTCCAGTCGCCGAGGTCGCCCTCGTGCAGCTTGTCGAGCCCCCGGGAGAGACCCGCGTTGTTCACGAGAACCTCCACCGCCTTCCAATCGTCCGGAAGGCCGTCCACCGCGGCCCGGACCTCGTCGGCGTGCCGCGTGTCGAGCCGGAGAACGCGCACCTCGGCGGCGCCCGCGGCGAGGAGCGATCCGACCTCGGCCGTGATCCTCTCGGCGCGCCGGGCCGCGAGGAGGAGCCTCGCCCCTTCCCGGGCGAAGGCCCGGGCGCAGGCGGCGCCGATCCCGCTGCTGGCTCCCGTGACGAAAACCACCTGGCCTTTCACTCTCGACATGCGCTTCCTCCCCGGGATGTGAACCAGCATAAAGACTACCTGATCCGGCTCCCGTCGTCCCCCTACGAAGCCTCTCGTTGCGAGGCGGAAGGGCGCGGCGTATAAGAGTCGCAGCGGAGGAATGCATGAAATCGAGCCGGATCGCCTCGACGGGGGCCTTCGCCCTCGTCCTCGTCATCGTTTCTCTCGCCTCCTTCACCCGCGCCGCTTCGCCGGAGGGGCGGTGGCGCCTGGTGGAGCAGCGCTACGAGGCCGGGGCGGCCAACACGATGGCCGACGGCCCCGCGCTCCGCCTCGAGTTCACGCGAGACGGAGGCCGGCTGGCCGCGCGGATGTGGGCCGGGGACGATTCCTCCGCCGCGGTTCCCTGGCCCGCGTTCTCGGCGAGCGAGGGGAAGCGCGACGCCCTCGTGCTCGAGCGCGGCGAGGACGCGCTCGCCGGGGAGGTGGCGGTTCGCTACCGGATTCCTCCCGCTGCCGGAGACGACCTCGTTCTCGAGGTGACCGAGCGGTACAAGGTCTCCTCCGACGGCGAGACGCTCGAGGGAACCGTGGAGGTGAAGTTCCTGGGGGGCGACAAGAACCGCGGCGGCTACACGCTCCACCGCCGCTTCGAGAGGGAGAAATGAGCCGCCCGCGCGCGGCGGCGCTCTTTCTCGGCGCGCTCCTGGCCGGAGGCTTCCCGGTCGCGGCGCAGACCGTCTCGGGGCAGGCGTTCGAGGACCGGAATGGCAACGGGATCCGGGACGCCGGCGAGCCCGCGCTCCCGGGAGTGGCGTTCGAGCTGTTCGGGACCCGCGACGCCGGTGGAGCGTACGACCAGTCGGCGAGCAGCGGCCCGGACGGCGCGTTCTCGTTCTCACCGGGAAACGGCTGCTACCTGCTCCTCCCCGGCGACCCCGCGGGCTGGCGGCTGACCTCGGCGAGGAGCGACGGGTTCGTCAAGGGGACGCCGGGATACACGTCGCCGGTCGGTCAGCCGCGGTTCGCCAAGATGGACCAGGGGATCGCGCACCTGAAGGCCGGAGGGATTCGTTACGCCGCGATGGGGGACAGCATCGCCTACAACTGGAACTCCTGTTTCGACACCTCGTCCTTCTGGTACGCCAAGCAGATCCAGTCCCGCCTGCAGTGCGTCGCCCCCGCGGCAGCCGTTTCCCTCGACCAGGCCGCGGTGAAGGGGGAGCACACCGACGACCTGCTCGTGGACGACACGGCCGACCTCAACAACGTGTTCCGCGCGATCGCCAACCAGCCGCAATACGTGACGATCTCGATGATCGGGAACGACCTCCTCGGCGTGGACCCCGCGGGGACGCCGACGCAGGACCAGGTCAACAAGGCGATCGCCGAGGTGCTGGACTCGCGCCAGAACCTGCAGGAGGTCCTGTCGTCGCTCGTTTCCGAGATCCCCGGCGCGGACGTCGCGGTGAACACGCTCTACGACAACCTGGCCTACAACTGCTACACGGGGGCGACCTCGACGTTCCACAAGCAGTGGCTGCCGATCGTCAACCGGATCCTGCGCGATCTCGCGTGGGGGCAGACGCGGCGGGCGTCCATCAACGAGGTCTCCGAGGACTTCGCCCACGAGAACCAGGCGGACGCATGCCTCGGCTTCGACGGGATGATCTGCCGCGACGTCTTCCAGACCGACAACATCCACCCGAAGAGCAACGGCTACACGGTCATCCGCGAGAAGCTGTGGGAAGCGGACGGCGGCGTCAACCTGGGGACCAAGGACGTCCTCGGGCGCACGTCCATCGCGAGCGACGCCGGCTTCCTGCGCAGGATCCGGCGGGTACTTCCGTCGTCGTGGAGGACGCTCGGCGGCGCGGCGGTCGCGAACCCGGCCGCGGCGCTGAGCGACCAGGACGGGGGCGTCCCGGCGCAGATCACGCTCGGCATCGGGAGCGAGGAGTTCCGGCTGTCCGGCTTCCCGGACTGGTTCGACGAGGACCGGATCGTCCGCGCGGTCGCCGGCGTCCGCTACAGGACCACCGGCGCGGTGAGCGACGACTTCTACCGGATGGAGGCGTCCACGACCGGCCAGTTCAGGCCCGGGCCGGGACACGCCTACACGCCCACGGACTGGAACTACTACACGCCGATCGTCGGCGGGGGAGGGCCGAACCAGCCCATCGAGAACCCGGACTACCCCACCGAGAAGCTCCTCGTCCGGCCGAACGTCGCGTCGTATCGCGACGTGTCGGCCACGCTGACCAAGAACCCCGTCCTCCCCGCCGGCTCGGGCGAGTACCAGTGGCCGCCCGTCGGCCAGACGGACCTCTCGACGACCGAGATCCGGGTCGCTTCGGCGCCGGTCGCGGCGACCTCGGGAAACGACGCCTACCAGGTGGAGCTCGACGCGGCGTGGCTCGACCTCTACGGCTGGCAGGCGCCGCGGCCCGCGGAGATCGCGAACGTCGAGGTCTCGCGCCTCGCCGACGGCACGATCGAGGTGGCGTTCGACCCGCTGTCGGGGGCGCAGCGCTACAACCTGTACTTCGGGAGGCTGGCGACGCTCCCGTCCGGCGCCTACGACCACGGCGCCGCCGCTCCGGCGGGACCGCTCTGCGCGGCCCCGGCCGCCGACGCCGGCGGCGGGCGGCTGAAGATCGTCGCGTCGGTCGCGCAGCAACCCTCGACCGACGCGTACATCCTGGTCACCGCGCACGCCGACGACGTGGAGTCGCCGGCCGGGTACCGCACCGGGCCCGAGGAGATCGACCGCTCGCAGTCCGTCTGTCGGTAGCGCCCGAGGGGGACGGCGGCCGCACGCCCGCGACCTCGACGATCTAGAATGGGGCGAGTGCGGGCGTGCCGAGCCCTTACCAACGAGGAACGAGACGATGTCCCAGATGCACGAGGTCGACTACAAGATCTTCGGCGACGACATGCAGTTCGTGGAGGTCGAGCTGGATCCCGGCGAGGCATCGGTCGCCGAGGCGGGCGGCATGATGTACATGGAAGACGGGATCGCCATGGAGACCGTCTTCGGCGACGGCTCCGCGCAGCAGCGCGGCTTCCTGGACAAGCTCGTCGGCGCGGGAAAGCGCCTCCTCACCGGGGAGTCGCTGTTCATGACCGTGTTCGTCAACCAAGCGCAGGGGAAGAGGCGCGTGGCGTTCGGGGCGCCGTACCCCGGGAAGATCCTCGCCATCCGGCTGCCGGAGATCGGCGGCGAGCTCATCGCCCAGAAGGACTCCTTCCTCGCCGCCGCGAAGGGGGTGGCGATCGGCATCGCCTTCCAGAAGCGGCTCGGCGTGGGGCTGTTCGGTGGCGAGGGGTTCATCATGGAGCGGCTCACCGGGGACGGGCTCGTCTTCGTGCACGCGGGCGGCACGGTTCACGAGCGCGCGCTCGCTCCGGGCGAGACGATTCGCGTCGACACCGGGTGCATCGTGGGGTTCCAGCCGAGCGTGGACTACGACATCGAGGCCGTCGGTGGGATCAAGTCCGCCCTCTTCGGAGGGGAAGGGCTGTTCTTCGCGACCCTGCGGGGCCCCGGGAAGATCTGGCTGCAGTCGCTGCCGCTGAGCCGCCTCGCCGGGCGCATCATTGCCGCCGCCCCGCAGACGGGACGCGGCGGGCGCGAGGAAGGCTCGCTTCTCGGCGGGATAGGACGGATCCTCGACGGCGACAACCGGTAGCACGCGTCCCGCTGGGCCACGGGCGGGAGAAGGGGCCATGGGGACTCGGCTGGGCGGGCTCGCACTGGCGATCGCCGCGGTCGCGGCTCCGTCCGCGACGGCCGCGACGAAGCCGGTCCTGACCCTCTCCTTCGACGAGGGCTTCGACGGCACCGGTCCGTCGGGCATCGTGAAGGCGGTCGTCGAGGGCGCCCCCGCGCTCGTCGTGGGACGGACCGGCCGCGCGCTCGAGTCGGGTCCCTCGACCGGTTACCTGGCCTTCCCCACCGAAGGCATCCTCGACCCTCGCGGCGGCACCATCGAGATGTGGGTCCGGCCGGTGAACTGGCGCGCCGCCGAGGAGGACTACCACGTCTTCCTCGACGCGCGCGGCGAAGGCGTGCTCTACCTCTACAAGTTCTACAAGGGGAGTGACGTCCTCTTGCTCGCCGGAGCGAGCGTCGACGGGCCGTACCGGGAGAGTCGCGAGGACGCGGGGAGCTGGATACCGGGGGAGTGGCACCATCTCGCCGGGACCTGGTCGGCCGACACGCTCCGGCTCTACGTGGACGGCCGGCCCGCCGGGCCGTGCGTCGCAACCGGGAACCTGCCGCGGAAGTTCGGCGCGACGTTCCGGATCGGAGATCACCCGTGGGGCTCCTCCCGCGCGACCTCCTCGTTGATCGACGACGTCCGGATCTACGACCGGCCGCTCGGCGAGGAGGAGATCGCGGCGCATTTCCGCGGCGATTTCGATGCGGAGGCGCCGCTGCGGCGCGATCGATCCACCCTCGCGTTCGATCTGCATCCGGAGCGTTGGGATGCGGAGGTCCGCCTCTGGGCCGGGGGTGCCTTCATCGAGGACGGCCGCCTCGAAGCGAGGGCCGCGATCGTGCCGGCGGGCGGCGGTCTTCCCGCGGAGGCGACGCGCCTGCCGTTCAGGGCCGGGCAGGCGGTCGGCTCCGTTCCCGTCGGCTCCCGCGAGCCGGGGGAGTACGAGGTCCTCGCGGAGGTCCGGCGAGACGGCGAGCCGGTGTTCGACCTGCGCCGGAGCCTCGTGATCCCGAGGCTCGACTGGCGAGGGAGCGCGGCGGGCGCCGACGACCGGGTGATCCCGCCGTGGACCCCGGTCGAGGCAGAGGGGAGGGCGGTCCGCTGCTGGGGGAGGGAATACCGCTTCGACCGTGGGCCGCTTCCCTCGCAACTCCGCTCCGCGGGAGAAGACCTCCTTGCCGCACCGGTCCGGCTCGTTCTCGCGAGCGGCGGAGCGGAGGTGCGCTGGAGCCGCCGCCGCGCGGACGTGTCCCCCTCCGGTTCCGGAACACGGCGCATCGTCTTCGGCTACTTCGAGGGAAAGCTCGGGGCGTCGCGCGCGCGGGTGGACGTGACGGCGACCGTCGAGTACGACGGCGTGACCGTCTTCGAGCTCTCGGGCGACTCCGTCTCCTCCATTCCGCTCGACGCGCTGGCGGTCGAGATCCCGCTCGCCGCCTCCCGCGCGGTCTACAGGCACCGCCACCGCTCCGCCGGGCCGGCGCTCTCGGGGCGGCTTCCGGAGGGCGAGGGGATCGTGGACGGCGGCGCCTTCGCCCCGTTCTACTGGCTGGGCGACGACGACCGCGGCCTCTTCTGGTTCGCGGAGTCCGACGAGAGCTGGCCCAACGGCCGGTCGGCCGACGCGATCGAGGTGGTCCGCGCGGGTGGGCGCGTCCTGCTGCGTCTCAACCTCCTCGGCCCGGGTCAGACGATGCCGCGCGGGTGGAAGTTCGTTTTCGGCCTCCAGGCGACGCCGGTCAAGCCGATGCCCTCCGGCCGGCGCCGCTGGCGGCTCCAGCCCGCCCGGGGCGCGAGCGCGAGCATCCTCTGGCCGGTGCCGAAGGGCGACTCGCTCAGGTACTACGGGTATCCCGAGGCCGCGGATCCCGCCGCGTTCCGTTCCCGCGTGGATGCGTTGCATGCGGAGGGCGTGAAGGCGGTGCCGTATCTCCTCCTCACGCACCTCTCGTCCGCCGCCCCGGAGTGGCCGTTCTTCCGAACGCTTTGGGGCACGGGACTGGCGGATGCGAGATCGACGGACGTCCTGGCATACGGCTCCGCCCTCGAGCGGATCTCGCCCTACGGGAAGGAGTTCGCCGATTTCATCGTCCGGAAGACGATCGAGTTCGTCGCGACCCACGGCCTGGACGGCATCTATCACGACAACACCATCCCGTTCCCCCTGGCGAGCGTCGACAGCGGCACCGGCTACCGGCGCGGCGGGAGGACGTACCCGAGCTACCCGATCCTCGGCTATCGCGAGCTCTACCGCCGGATGGCGGTCGCGCTCGCGGGGCTCGGGCGGGAGACGCTGACCGTGGCTCACATGTCCGGCGAGATGGACGTACCCGTCGTCGGTTGGGACGACGCCTATCTCGACGGGGAGCAGTTCGCGGGACTCGTCGAGGACAGCTATCCGGACGTGCTGCCGCTCGACGCGTTTCGCGCGGAGTTCATGGGGCGGCAGTGGGGCGTCGCGCCGTTCTTCCTGCCCGAGCTGAAGCCGCCGTGGTCCGAGCGGGTCGAGCCCACGCGCGGGATGATGGCGCTGCTGATGCTGCACGACGTGAGCCTCTGGCCGATCCGGTGCAACGTCTCCGTCGTGAACGAAGCGCTCGCGGCCCTCGACGCCTTCGGGTACGCCGACGCGGAGTTCATCCCGTATTTCGACGCGCGGCCGCCCGCGGCGACCGGGATGAAGGACGTCCACGTCAGCGCGTACAGGAAGGGGGACGGCTCGGTCCTTCTCGTCGCCGCGAATCTCTCGAGGGAGGACCGCGCGGGCGAGCTCCGCATCGACGGCCCTCGCCTGGGCCTCCCCTTGCGCCGTGTCCTGACCTGGCCGGACCGACGCGAGATCCCCGCCGAGGACGGCCTCGTCCGTGTCGAGATCCCCCGCCAGGGTTACCTGCTGCTGTTTCTACCTCCCGGCCAGCGAGGACGAGGCTGAATGGGTTCGCAGACGACCCTCTTTCGGGTCGGCGAGAACCCATTCAGCCGAGGACGAGCGGTTGACGGGCCGAGCGGGCGGCAGGCCCCGGATTCGAACGGGGAGGCCGGGCGCGGCATAATGGCGTCGTCACGGGGCGCGTGGCGAGGGGCGGCGATGGAGACCGGGCGGGTATTTCACGTCCAAAGATTCTCGATTCATGACGGGCCCGGGATCCGAACCACGGTCTTCCTGAAGGGGTGCGCCCTGTCGTGCGCCTGGTGCCACAATCCGGAGGGGCGCTCTCCCGCGAGGGAAGTCGTCAAGATCGAGGAGCGGTGCATCCGGTGCGGCGCGTGCGTCGAGGTCTGTCCGAGCGGCGCCGCCGAGGACCCGGTTCCCGGAGTCGGCTGCGAGCGCTGCGGCGCGTGCGTCGCCGCCTGCCCGACGGGGGCGCGGCAGGGCGTCGGGCGGGACGCGACCGTCGCGGACCTCGTGGCGGAGGTGGAGCGCGACCGCGTCTTCTTCGAGGAGTCGGGGGGCGGGGTGACCTTCTCGGGAGGCGAGCCGCTCGCCCAGGCGGGGTTCGTCGTGGAGGCGCTCGCGGCGCTGCGCGCGCGGTCCCTCGCCACCGCCCTCGATACCTGCGGCTTCGCCTCCCGCGAGGACCTGCTTCGCGCCGCGGCGAACGCGGACCTCGTGCTGTTCGACCTCAAGCTCATCGACGACGAGCGGCACCGCGAGCTCACCGGCGTGCCGAGCGCGCCGATCCTCGAGAACTTCCGCGCTCTCGGCGCGGCGCACGGCAACGTGTGGGTCCGGATACCGGTGGTGCCCGGCGTGAACGACGACGCCCCGAATCTCGAGGCGGCGGCGAGGACCGCCGCCTCGGCCCCCGGCGTGCGCCGGGTGCACCTGCTTCCCTACCACGGGACCGGCGCGAGAAAATTCGGCCGGGTGGGGATACCGTACGCGCTGGGGCACGTCGAGCCGCCGGACCCGGACCACATGGAACGCGCCGCCGAGCCGTTCCGCCGCCTCGGCCTCGACACACGCATCGGAGGGTAGACGCCATGAGCGATCGCACGGACCGGCTACGCCGGGAGAGCCTCGAGGCGGTGCCGTCCATCTCGTCCGAGCGAGCGGAGCGGATCACCGCCTTCTACCGCGAGAACGAGGGGCGCTTCTCGGTGCCCGTGATGCGCGCTCTGGCCTTTCGCGACCTGTGCGAGCACAAGACGCTCTACCTCGGCGACGGCGAGCTGATCGTGGGCGAGCGCGGGCCGGAGCCCAAGGCGGTTCCCACCTACCCGGAGCTGACGTGCCACTCGGTGGAGGACCTGGCGATCCTCGACTCGCGCCCCAAGACCCGCTACCGCGTGGATCCCGGGGTGATCGAGGCCTACGAGCGGCTGGTGATCCCCTACTGGAAGGGGAGGAGCCTCAGGGACCGGATGTTCGAGGAGCTTCCCGCCGAGTGGCGCGAGGCCTACCGGGCCGGCGTCTTCACCGAGTTCATGGAGCAGCGCGCGCCGGGCCACACGGTGCTCGACGACAAGATCTACTCCCGCGGTCTGCTCGATTTCAAGGAGGACATCGCGAGGGCGATCGGCGCGCTCGATTTCGAGCGGGACGGAGAGGCGCTCGACCGCCGGGACCAGCTTCGCGCCATGGAGATCGCGTGCGACGCCACCGTCCGCTTCGCGGAGCGCCACGCGGAGCTGGCCGACCGGCGGGCCTCCGCGGAGGCCGACCCGGTCCGGCGCGCGGAGCTGAGGAAGATCGCGGAGGCTTGCCGGCGCGTCCCCGCGCGCGCGCCGAGGGATTTCCACGAGGCGCTCCAGTCGTACTGGTTCTGCCACCTCGGGGTGATCACCGAGCTGAACGGCTGGGACGCCTACTGCCCCGGCCACCTGGACCAGCACCTGGGCCCGTTCTACGCGAGGGGGCTCGCGGACGGGACGCTGACCCGCGAGCGCGCGAAGGAGCTGATCGAATGCTTCTTCGTGAAATTCAACAACCACCCCGCCCCCCCGAAGGTCGGGGTCACCGCGGCCGAGAGCGGGACGTACACGGACTTCGCGAACATCAACATCGGCGGCCTGCTTCGGGACGGATCCGACGGTTCGAACGAGGTGTCCTATCTCCTCCTCGAGGTGATCGAGGAGTTGCACCTCGTGCAGCCGAGCTCGAACGTGCAGGTCTCCCGCCAGACCCCCGACCCGCTCCTGAAGCGCGCGCTCCGCGTCGTCCGCAAGGGATACGGCTTCCCGTCGCTCTTCAACGCGGACCTCGTCGTGGAGGAGCAGCTGAGGCAGGGAAAGACGGTCGAGGACGCACGCGCCGGCGGCTGCAGCGGCTGCGTCGAGGTGGGCGCCTTCGGCAAGGAGGCGTACATCCTCACCGGGTACTTCAACCTCGCGAAGATTCTCGAGCTCGCCCTCCACGACGGCGTGGACCCGAGGACGGGCGCGCGGCTCGGCCCATCGACGGGGAGCGTTCGCGATCTCCGCTCGTTCGACGGGCTGTTCGGCGCGTTCGAGGCCCAGCTGCGCCATTTCGTGGACCTCAAGATCCGGGGGAACCAGCTCGTCGAGAGGATGTACGCCACGCGGATGCCGGCGCCGTTCCTCTCCGTTCTCACCGACGACTGCATCGAGAATGGGCGCGACTACAACGCGGGGGGCGCGCGCTACAACAACACGTACATCCAGGCCGTGGGGATCGGCACCGTGACCGACAGCTTCTCCGCCCTGAACACGCTGGTCTACGGGGACGACGGGATCGCGCTGGATCGGATGATCGCGGCAATCGACGCGGATTTCCGCGGCGAGGAGCCGCTACGCCAGCGCCTCCTGAACCGCGTGCCCCGCTACGGGAACGACGACGACGCGGCCGACGCCCACATGGTCCGGACGTTCGAGGCGCTGTTCCGCGCGATCGACGGGCGACCGAACACCAAGGGAGGACGCTACCGCCTCGAGATGCTCCCCACCACCTGCCACGTCTACTTCGGCCAGGTCTGCGGCGCCACGCCGGACGGCCGGAGGGCGGGGGAGCCGCTGTCCGAGGGGATCTCCCCGGTCCAGGGAGCCGACCGCACGGGCCCGACGGCGGTCTTCAGGTCCGCGGGGAAGATGGACCAGGTGAAGACCGGCGGCACCCTCCTCAACATGAAGCTGACCCCCGCGCTCGTCGAGGGGGAGGAAGGGATCGACCGGCTCTCCCACCTCGTCCGCGGTTACTTCCGGATGAACGGCCACCACGTGCAGTTCAACGTGGTGACCGCCGAGACGCTGAGGGAAGCCCAGGCGCACCCCGAACGGCACCGGGACCTGATCGTCCGCGTCGCCGGGTACAGCGACTACTTCTGCGACCTGTCCGCCGACCTCCAGGACGAGATCATCCGCCGGACCGAGCACCGGGCGTTCTGATTCTTCCCCGCGCCGGCGGGGGCCGACCGAACCCCGCGAGCGAGCGGGTTTCGTCTCGCCTCAGAAGGCGGTCACGAGGCCGACCGAGAACCTGCTGGCGTCGTGCTCGAGATCGCGCCCTCCCTCGATGACGCAGCGCACGTTGCGCGCGAGCAGGTAGCCCGCCGTGAGCGAGACGGTCTCGGACCGGGGATCCTCCTCGTCCTCGGCGAGGGGATCGAAGTCCGAGGTCACCTTGTTGTAGAGCGCCGACAGCGCCCACCGTCCGTCCGGTCCGCCGGGAAACAGGTGCAGCTCCGCGAACCCGCCCCGCGTCCGGTAAGAGGGGCCGTTCCCCCCCTCGAAGCGCGGGTCGTCATCGCGTCGCTCGAGGTACTCCGCCGAGAACTGCCAGTGGGGCCCGAGGTCGAGCACGAGATCCGGCCCGAAGTAGGTGGTGCGGTTGGTGGGACCCGTTCCCTCGGCGTCCGGGCCGCGCTCGCGCCCCCAGTAGCCGAAGAGGCCGACGCGAGCCTTTCCGAACGGCCGCACGATCCGGATCGCCAAGTTCTTGTAGTTGTCCTTGTCGAACTGCCCGTCGGTGGCGGCGTCGATGCCGTTCCCGTTGACCACCTGGAGGATCGCGTCCACTTTCCCGGGCGCGTGCCAGGCACCGATGACGCCGCGGTCGTACGTCAGATCGACTCCGACCTTTCCCACATGGGACTTGAAGATGTCGTAGTCGAACCGCTCGAGGCGCAGCTCGCGCTTGAACATCGGGTCGCAGACCTGGAATTGCCCCACGGTCAGGTCCACGGGCAGCTTGAACACCGAGTTGAACTGGACCCAGGCGTCCTCGAGCCCGATCACCTCCTGCTGCTCGGCGAGGAAGTACAGGTAGTACGAGATCTTGTCGGTGATGGGCCCGCCCGAGAGGATCTTGAAGACCCACGGCCATTCGGCGTCCGTCTCCGCGACCTGGTCCTGCTTCCACGAGCCGTATCCCTCGAGCCGGATCGCCAGCGGAAGGTCCCGCGGCAGCTTCAGCATCGGGTCACCCACGTCGTAAGTAGCCCGCGCGGGCTCCTTGGACGGGTCATCCATCCGGAAACCGCGCGCCGCGAACTCCTCGCCGTAGGGCTTGAGGCGCGGGAACGGGGCATGGCAGGTCGAACAGGAGAGCTGGTATTTCCTGGCGAACGCGGGGATCGCCTCCGCCCGGGTCCAGGCGAAGGCGGCGGCGGCGAGGAGACAGAGGGCGAGAGGGCGAAATCGGCTCATGGGCTTTCCTGTCACTGCGCCACGTCGAAGGTGGTCGCGTGCGTGTTGATCAGGACCGGCAAGGACTCCTCGCGGGGCACCTTCATGTACTCGGCGACGGAGGAGACCAGGCGGGAGTAGTACATCCGGGCGGTCACGGTGACCGCGCCCGGCGCCACGTCCTGCGGGAGCTTCCAGGTGTAGGTCTCCGCCACCGCCGCCAGCGGTGCGAGCCGGTAGTCGGTCGGGCCAAAGCTCGCCGTGTTCCACTGGGCGATGGTCATGCGCCCCTTCGAGTCGAGGTACGGGAGCCGGAAGATCCGGTCCCCGTCGGGCACCTCGCCGTCGCGCTGGAGTCCCTTGAAGTCCGCGATCCCCTTGATGTCGCCGATGTCCTGATAGGCGAAGGACGAGTCCGACGCGATGGTGTACTCCTCGCCCGGGAACCCCTTCTTGTCCACGGCAAGGTGCCAGGTCTTGCCCTTCGAGTCCTTCGCCTCGACGTGGAGCCAGAGCACCCGCTCCTCGGCGGATCCGGTCGGGATCTTGTGGCCGGCCTTGGCGTTGACGACGACCGCGGACAACTTCACCGTGTCGCCGGGCTCGACGTCGCGGGACTCCGGGTGGATCCGAACCTCGGCGACGCCGGCGAGCTTCCCGGGATCGTGGGCGCCGTGGAAGAGGTGCTGCCTGGCATCGGGGAGCGGCGAGCCCATGATCGCGGACCTGCCCGCGGCGGGCGGCATGTGGCAGTCCTGGCAGACGATGCCGGCCTTTCCGTGCGGCCCTTCCTTCCACTCGAGGTGCGTCGACTTGACCCACAGTCCCCACGGGTTCTTCTCGTTGTGGCACGTGCCGCAGAACTCCGCGCTCCGCAGGAACGGGTTCTCGCGGGTCTCGTGATGGGGGCTGACGGCGCCCTTTCGCGGGCCCTGCTTGACCTTCCCCGGCGAGCTGATCCAGTTGAAGTTGAACGGAACCTCCCCCTCGAATCCCGTGATCGTGTGGCAGACGTCGCACGACACCGACTCGTTCGCGCGGCTCTTCTCCGCGACCCGCTTCGGCGGGATCTCCCCGGCGAGGAACGCCAGCGGCGCGTGGCAGCCGTTGCACCCTGCCTTGACGCCGGCGACCTTCGGCTCCTTCATCGCGTGCGGCACGGCTAGCTCGAAGTACTCGATCTCGTCCCAGGGATGGGTGAACGCCTGGGACATCATCGCCTGCTCGTGCTGTCGCGCGATGTCCACGTGGCAGGTGGCGCACGCGGCCGGGCTTTCGTACTTCTCGTACGGCTGCGTGCCCAGCGCGGCGTCGCCGGCCTTCGGCGGGGTCGCTTCCGCGAGCGCGAGCGAGGCGACGAACGGGAGCGCGAGCGCCAGGATGCGACGCGACATGGTTCTCCTCCTGATCGACGGCAGCGAATGGGAAAAAGCGTATCACGGAAGGGCGCGATCCGAGCCGGATGGTCACGGGGGCGTCGCGGGCTCCGAAGCGTAACGCATCGTCTGCGGAAACCGCCCAGCGACGCGCCCCTGCCCGGAAGTCTAGCAGAGCAAGATCGGAGAAATCGGACCGCATAGGTCCGGTGGCGATTCGACCCCTTGCGGTTCGCTACTGCGAGGAGGTCTCCGACCGGGCGCGGCGCGCGATCGCCTCGAGGGCGGCATCGGCGATGCGGGGCGCCTCGTCCACGCAGGCGTTCACCGAGATCCCGCGGTAGGAGTTGCCGCAGGCGAGGAGTCCGGGGTGCGCTTCGAGACGGCGCGCGATCGTCTCGAGGCGCTCCATGTGCCCCAGCGTGTACTGCGGGATGCCGCGGGGCTGCCGGAAGATCCGCACGAAGCGGGGCTCGGCCTCGATGCCCATCGCCGCGCGAAGATCGTTCCGCACGATCTCGACGAGGAGCTCGTCGTCGAGGCGCACCGCGTCGGGGTCGTGCGCCCCGCCGATCATGGACGTGACGAGCACCTTGCCGCCCGGGGCGCGCCCCGGGAAAATGCTCGACGACCACAGCGTTCCGAGGATGCGGGGGCCCTCGCCGCGCGGGATCAGGAATCCGAAGCCGTGCGGGCGCTTCGCCAGGTCGCTTTCGTCGAAGCCGAGGTGAACGACCGCGAGCGACGCCGACGGGATGCCGGCCAGAGCGCCGGAGAGCTCCACGTCGAGCCCCGACACGATCTCCGAGGCGAACCAGGCGGGACAAGCCAGCACCACCGCGTCGGCGTCGATCGGCTCGCTCTCGGCGACGAACACCCTGTAGCCCCGGGGGCCGGCCTCCGCGACGCGAACGGCCTTCGACCGCAGGCGAAGCGCCGGCCCCGCCGCGCGCGCGAGCGCCGTGATCAGCTCTTCAAGCCCGTCGCGGAAGGAGGTCAGCGTTCCCCCCGGCCCCGACGGGCCGCCGGACTTCGCCGCGGCGCCCTTCTGCTTCTTCCGGGCCAGCATCGCGCGGACGAGACCGCCGTGTTCCGTCTCCATGCGCCACATCTTCGGGAAGGTCGCGGGGAGCGAGAGGGAGCGGACGTCGCCGGCGTAGATTCCGCTGACCATCGCGTCCACGAGAACCCGCGCGGCCTCGTCCCCGATGCGCCGCGCCACGAAGTCGAACACCGACTCCTCGGACGGGTCGCGCCGCTGGCCCACGAACGGCTCGCCGAGGACGCGGATCCTGCCGGGCACCGAGAGGATGTCGGACGTCAGGAACGACACCGCGCCCGAGGGGAGCTTGCGCAGCCGGCCGCCGCGGTAGATGAACCGGATCGCCGCGGACTGGTCCGAGGGAAGCAGGCGGTCCTCGATGCCGAGACGGCGCACGAGCTCGAGCGTCGCGGGGACGTTGTCGAGGAAGCCGTTCGGCCCCCACTCGCAGGTGAAGCCGTCGACGCGATCCGACCGGATGTTGCCGCCGGGGCGGCTCTCCCCCTCGAGGCAGACGACCTCGATCCCGCCCGGCACGCGGCGGCTTCGCTCCTCGAGCTCGAAAGCGACGGTCAGTCCCGCGACCCCGCCGCCGACGACCGCCACCGTGTAAGGCATTCCGTCTCCTCGCGTGGGGAAGCAGGATATCGGGAGGCCGGGGTGGGCCGCAACGGAAAGCCGCAGCGCGTGACGCGGCTCCACGACCGGTGCTAACCTCGCCCGAGGTTTCTCGAAAGAAGGTGGCGAGGATGAAACGGCGATTCAGGGACCTTTCGTCCGGAGAAGTGCTCGCGCTCGCGATCTCGCTGGAGGAAGAGGACGCCCGGATATTCCAGGAGTTCGCGCGGGTCCTCCGCCCGAACTTTCCGAAGGCGGCGGCCGCGCTCGACACGTTGCGGGAAGAGGAGGACGCCCACCGGCACCGCCTGATCGAGCTGTACCGCAGCCGGTTCGGCGAGGAGATCCCGCTGGTGCGCGCGCAGGACGTGAAGGGGTTCATCCGGCGCGACCCGATCGCGACGCTCAGGGAGCCGGGGGTCGAGGAGATCCGCCGCCGCGTGGCCCTGATGGAGCTCGAGACCGCGCGGTTCTACGCCAGGGCGGCCGAGCAGTCGAAGGACGCCGAGATGCGCCAGCTCCTCGGCGACCTCGCCGCGGAGGAGCGGCGGCACGAGGCGGAGTCGGCGGATTTCCACCCGAGCCGGCGCAGCAAGTCCGAGAGCGAGGAGGAGACGCGAACGTCGCGTCAGTTGTTCGTCCTCCAGGTCGTCCAGCCTGGACTGGCGGGGCTCATGGACGGGTCGGTTTCGACCCTGGCACCGCTGTTCGCCGCCGCCTTCGCGACCCAGAAGAGCTGGGACGCGTTTCTCGTCGGGATGGCCGCTGCGGTGGGCGCCGGGATCAGCATGGGGTTCGCCGAGGCCCTCTCGGACGACGGCTCGCTGACCGGGCGCGGACGCCCATGGATGCGCGGGCTCATCTGCGGCCTGATGACATTCGTCGGCGGCCTCGGGCACGCCCTCCCGTACCTGATTCCCGCCTTCTGGCTGGCGACGACCATCGCATCCGCGATCGTCGTCGTCGAGCTGTTCGCGATCGCCTGGATCCGCAACCGCTACATGGACACGCCCTTCCTCCAGGCCGCCTTCCAGGTCGTCGTCGGCGGAGTCCTCGTCTTCGTCGCCGGCATGCTTATCGGATCGGCGTAACGCCCCGCTGCGATTCCGAATCGCGATGCTGGCCCTACCACCGCGACTCTCGCCGGTCGGGACCTGCGCGGCGACGATGCCCGAGGCGACGGGGACCCCTGCACGGCCGCGCGAAGGGTCGAGCGCGATGGCGCTAGGGTCTGCGCCATCGCGTTTGCTCGACCCTTTGCGCGGCCGATGCGGGTCGTCGCCGAGGGAGGTCGCCGCGCAGGTCCCGACCGGCGAGAGTCGCGTCCCCGCAAGAACCACACGCGGTTCGCGCCGTCGGCCGGAACTCAGACGGTGCGCGAGAAGACGGGCTTGTCGGACTTCTTCGTGCGGAGGTAGCGGTCGAAGGCCATGGCGATGTTGCGGACGAAGAGGCGGCCGAGGCCCACGACCTCGAGGTGGTCGGGGTGGATCTCGAGGAAGCCGTGGCTGACCGGGCCGTCGGGGGCGGCGAGCTCGGCGAGCTCGGTCGCGAAGTAGGTCGCGAAGTCGATCCCGAACGAGCGCTCGACCTCGGCGCGGTCGAGGTAGAAGTTGCACATGATCCGGGTGATCACGTCGCGGCGGATCAGGTCGTCGCGGTCGAGACGGTAGCCGCGCTCGACCGGGAACTTGCCCGCGTCGATGGCCTCGTAGTACGTCGAGAGCTTCTTCACGTTCTGGGCGAAGGCGCCGCGGACGTCTCCGATCGACGACACGCCGGCGCCGATCATGTCGCTCCCCATCCTGACGGTGTAGCCCATGAAGTTCCGGAAGAGGCGCCGGTTTCTCACCGCCGTTGCCAGCTCGTCGTCGGGAAGGGCGAAGTGGTCCATGCCGATCTGGACGTATCCCGCCGACAGGAAGCGCTCCCTCGCGATGCAGAACAGGCGGAGCTTGGCCTCGGGGCCGGGGAGCTGCGAGACGTCGATCAGCTTCTGGTTCGCCTTGATCCACGGGACGTACGCGTAGGAGTAGACGGCGACCCGGTCCGGCCGCATCCCGAGGATCACGTCCATGTTCCGGTCGAACGCCTCCGGGGTCTGGAGGGGGAGGCCGTAGATCAGGTCGATGTTGATCGAGTGGAAACCGAGCTTGCGGCAGTAGTCGTAGTGGTCTCGGGTCTCCCGCTCGGTCTGGTTCCGGTTGATCGCCTCCTGCACCGCCGGGGTGAAGTCCTGGACCCCCATCGAGATCCGGTTGAACCCCAGCGTCTTGAGGAGGTCCATCTGCTCGTGGGTCGAGACGCGCGGGTCGGTCTCGATCGCGACCTCCGCGTCGGGATCGATGCGGAAGTGGTCGACCACCTTCCGCTGCAGCGCTTCCATCTCGGCCGGGCTGAGGTAGGTCGGCGTGCCGCCGCCCCAGTGGTACTGGGAGAGGCGGCGCCGCGCCGGGAGGTGCGCGGCGACCGCGTCGAGCTCGCGGTGGAGATACTCGAGGTAGCGCGCGGCGACCTCGTGCTTGCGCGTGATCACCACGTTGCAGCCGCAGAACGAGCAGCGCTCCTCGCAGAAGGGGAGATGGAGGTAGAGCGAGAGCGGCTCGTCCGCTGCGGCGTTCGCGGCGGCGAGGCTGGCGCGGTAGTCGGTTTCGCCGTAGCTCTCGTTGAACTCCACCGCGGTCGGGTACGACGTGTATCTCGGGCCGGGGCGGTCGTACTTCTTCAGCAGCTCGAGGGTGACCTCGGCTCGCGCTTCCCCGCTCATCGCTTCCGCTCGGGCACCGCGGCGCCGCGGACCGCCTCGACGAGGGCCCGGGCGTGCTCGACCGGGGTCTCCGGCAGGATCCCGTGGCCGAGGTTGAACACGTGCCCGGGAGCGTGCGCACCCTCGGCGACGATCCGCCGCGCGCGCTCCGCGATCGTCGCGGGAGACGCAAGGAGCACGCAGGGGTCGAGGTTCCCCTGGAGCGCGAAAGCGGGGCCCAGGCGCCGCGCCCCCTCGGCGAGGGGGGTGCGCCAGTCGAGGCCGAGCACGTCGGCGCCGCACTCGCGGATCTCGTCGAGCAGGTGGCCCGCATCGAGGGCGAAGTAGATGCGCGGGACGCCGCAGTCCTTCAGGGAATCGAGGACGCGCCTCGCGTATCGCAGCGCGAACTCGCGGTAGTCGGCCGGTCCGAGGAGCCCCGCCCAGGTGTCGAAGACCTGGATCGCCTGGGCCCCGGCCCGCACCTGGGCCGCCAGATAGCTCTCCAGCGTGGCCGTGCATTTCTCGAGCAGGCGATGCGCGGTGGCCGGGTCGCCGTAGATCATTCGCTTGAGGTGCTCGAAGTTCTTCGACCCTCGCCCTTCGACCAGGTACGCCGCGAGGGTGAAGGGGGCGGCGCCGAAGCCGATGAGCGGTACGCGGCCGTCGAGCTCGCGCCTCAGGATCCGGATCGTCTCGAAGACGAACGGGACCGTCTCCTCGGGATCGGGTACCCGGATGCGGTCCACGTCGGCCGAGCTGCGCACCGGCGGGTCGAGAACCGGGCCGGGGTTGAACGTGATCGAGACCCCCATCGGCTCCGCCGGCACCAGGATGTCGGAGAAGAGGATCGCCGCGTCCACGCCGAGGCGGTCGATCGGCTGGATCGTGACCTCGGCGGCCAGCTCCGGGGTCTTGCAGAGGGTGACGAAATCGGTGCGGCCGCGGATCGCCCGGTACTCGGGCAGGTACCGTCCCGCCTGCCGCATCATCCAGATCGGCGTCCGCTCCACCGGCTGCCGGCGGCAGGCCCTGAGGAAGAGATCGTTCACCGCGCGCGCTCCTCTCGCCTGAGGCCTCGCCGCTCGTTCCGCCGCGGGATTCGGACGATTCGGCCCCTTTGCGGGGACAACGCTAGCGGACGGGGGGCCGGACCGCAACCGGCGGCTACATCTGGCCGCGGATCATGCCGCCATCCACGGGCAGGTACGTGCCCGTGACCGCCGCGGCCTGCGCCGAGCACAAGTAGGCGATCGCGGCCGCCACCTCGTCCGGCTCGACGAGGCGTCCGATCGGGACCTGCTCGCCGAGGGACTTCGCGAGGTCGTCGTCGGCGGCGGCGGGATGCCGGAAGCGTCCGAGCTCGAGGATCCGGTCGGTGCGGGAGGGTCCCGGCCCGACGACGTTCACGGTGATCCCGGAGGTGGCCAGCTCGGCGGCCAGCCCCTTGACGAGCCCGGCGGCGGCGGGCCGGAGCGCGTTGGACAGAAGCAGGGACTCGACCGGCTGCCGGATGCTCACGCTCTGGATCGAGACGATCCTCCCCCAGCAGGCCTCTCGCATCGCCGGCAGCACGGCCGAGACGAGGTGGTGGAAGGGGCCCACGACGCGCGCGAACGCCTCCGTCCACTCCTCCCAGGGAAGATCGCCGAACCTCCCTGGGCGCGGGCCGCCGGAGTTGGCGACGAGGATCTCCACCGCGCCGAGACGCGATGCGACCTCGCTCACGAGGCGCTTCGCCTGCTCGCGGTCGGTGACGTCGGAGGGAAGCGCCAACACCTCGGCGCCGGTCGCGGCGCAGATCTCCTCGGCCGCGGCCTTCAGCCGATCCGGGCGGCGGGCGGCGATGGCCAGGGCCACGCCCTCGCCGGCGAGGGCTCTCGCCGCCGCGAGGCCGAGGCCTTCGCTCGCACCGGTGACCAGCGCCACCTTCCCGCGGATCCCGAGGTCCACGTCCTACTCCGACAGGATCATCTTGCCGATCGTCTGGAGCTGCATGAACGAGGTGCCCTCGTAGATCTTCCCGATCTTCGCATCGCGGTAGAACTTCTCCACGGGGTACTCGACCGTGTAGCCGTACCCGCCGAAGATCTCCACCGCGGCCGAGGTCACCCGTTCCGCGGCGTCGCTCGAGTAGAGCTTCGCCATCGCGGCTTCCTTGACGAACGGGCGCCCGTTCTCCTTCAGGCGAGCGGCGTTGTAGACGAGCAGGCGGGCCGCCTCGAGGCGCGTCGCCGAGTCCGCGAGCTGGAACTGGATCCCCTGGAAGTCGCCGATCTTCTTCCCGAATTGCTCCCGCTCGGTCGCGTACCTGGCCGCCGCCTCGAGAGCGCCGCGGGAGAGGCCGACCATCTGGGCGCCGATCCCGATCCGCCCCTCGTTCAGGGTCTCGATGGCGATCTTGTATCCCTTCCCGACCTCGCCGACGACACGATCGGCGGGGAGCGTGCAGTTGTCGAGGAGCAGCTCGCAGGTGCTCGAGGCGCGGATCCCGAGCTTGTGCTCGCGCTTGCCCACCGTGAATCCGGGGTCGTCCCGCTTCACCACGAAGGCGGTGATGCCCTTGTAACCCTTCGCGGGATCCACGGTCGCGAAAACGAGGTACTGGCCGGCCTCGGCGGCGCTGGTGATCCAGAGCTTCCGGCCGTTCAGCACCCAGCCGCCGTTCTTCTCCTCCGCGCGCGTCTTGAGGGCGAACGCGTCGGAGCCCGAGCCGGCCTCGGAGAGGGCGTAGGCGCAGACGGTGTCGGCGGCCGCCCTGCCGAGGTACTCCTTCTTCTGGGCTTCGTTCGCCCACCGCAGGATGGCGTTGATGAACAGCGTGTTCTGCACGTCCACGAGGACGCCGACGGCCGCGTCCACTCGCGAGACCTCCTCGACGGCCAGGATGGACTGGAAGAACGTCCCGCCCGACCCGCCGTAGGCCTCGGGAATCTCGATCCCCATCAGGCCCATCTCGAACAGCTTCGGGATGAGGTCCTCGTCGTACCGGGCCGCCTCGTCCATCTTCTGGACGCGCGGCCGGATCTCGGCCTCCGCGAAGTCGCGCACGGCATCGCGGAACATCTCCTCTTCCTCGACGAGCTGGGTCAACGCGGGACGGACGCCGTCTGCGGACATATCACCTCCAGGACGCTCGTGGCGTTCCTCGACGGAAACCCCGCAATTATGCCGCGTCGGCTCCTCGTCGCCAAGACCCCGGATCCCCGGAGCGTTCGCGGGGCGCGTCGGGCCTCGCGCGGAGCAAGGATGGCCTCAGCCACTTGCCGTTCCCCCGAGGAGGAGCGTTTCCTCGCCGTAGATCTCCGGCGGGAACAGCAGCGGGATCAGGTCGCGCAGGAACTGGCGCCGCTTGTAGGCCGCGTGGCTGGCGAAATGCTCGTCGTGGAGCGTCGCCAGGTAGGCCTCGACCGTGTAGATCTGCACCTCGACGGGGTAGAGGTAGGGGGACTCGTCCGCCCGGTCCTCGACCAGCACGTCCACGATGGACTTCAGGACCTCGAAGCCGCTCCCCGTGGCGGAACCGAGCCGCGCGCGGTCCCGCTGCCCCGACAGCGTGTCCACGCGGTCGCGCCAGCGAAGCGGTCCCCCGAGAACCGACAGGAGCCTTCGCTCGAGCGCGTAGGCTTGCCGCCGGTCGCGGACGATGAACATGGCTCCGAGCATGTCCTCCACGGCCGAGGGGTGCGGGATCCCGCGGCGGATCATCTTGCTCAAGATCGAGCCGTTGCGCCCGCCAAGACCCGGCCACCGCGGCTCCTCGGTCAGCGCCAGCAGGCCGTCCTCGCCGACCGCCGGCGGCGCCGGGTTCGTCTCCCTCTTGAAGCGCGAGCGATAGTGGAAGACGTCGATCGAGCTTTCTCCCTCCGACGGCCGGATCCTCCGCAGGTGGAAGCCGAAGCAGCGCGTGCCCGGGGTGGGGGAGACGCCGACCTCGAACACGTCGGCTCCCTCGCGGACCCGAACGAGGCGGCAGCAGATCTCGACCTCGCCCCCTTCCTCCATGCCGCTCCAGAGCCCCTCCGACAGGACGTGCTCGAATCGCTGCTGGTGGTAGGGGCCGTCGCGCACCGAGCGGCAGTGCTCGATGTCGAAGAGGAGCTTGGCCAGGTAGAGCTTGCGCTGCGCCTCGTAGCGCGTCCGCGGGTCGGCCCCCTCGAACGCGGCCCGGAACAGCTGCGGCATGTCGTTCAGGTGGCGCGTCCGCGCCTGGGGCTCGAGATGCCGCTCCAGCGAGTCGGGGACGAGCCGGAGCAGGTCGTCGAGGTACCTGTCGGCGTCCCGGTAGATCGGCTCGAGCGGGAGCGGGGCCGTGGACGCGCTCCCCGCCGGGCGCGAGTACGAGGAGACCATTCTCGCCGCCGCGTCCGGCTCTTGCAGGAGCTTCCGCCAGACGGCGACCCACACGCGCGCGATCCCCGGCGCGTGGCTCGGCAGGCGCGGATCCAGCAGCGGGTGGGCGCGGTACGCCGCGGGAAACTCGCGGGACCGGGCCGCCGCCTCGACCATCGCGCGCCCTCCGTTCTCCCGACGGTACCGCCCCCGCCTTTCCCGAGTCAACCCGTCGCCGTCTCGGCTCTCGCCCGTGGCTCCCCTTGCGGCTCCTGTCCGGAGCGACGGGGACCCCTACACGGCCGCGCGAAGGACCGAGCGCGATGGCGCTAGGGTCCGCGCCATCGCGTTTGCTCGGTTCGAGCGCGGCCGATGTGGGTCGTCGCGGGGGACCGGAGCCGCAAGGGGAGCCACCGGCGAGAGCCGAGCGCACGGCTGCCGAGAGACCGTTGCCGGATGCAGACGGCACTCGAAATGGATCGTGAAGGGCCGGGTCCGCACTTTCCTGCGTGTCGTGCTACGCTGACGGATTCCCGCAGGACGAGTTGGGCGACGGCGTCGCCCGAAACGCGAAAAGGAGAGGCAGCATGGCGACCGTGACGCTGAAGGGCAACCCGATTCAGACCATCGGCAATTTGCCGGCCGTGGGCAGCCACGCCCCCGACTTCCGGCTGGCCGGCGGCGACCTCAAGGACGCAACCCTCGCGACCTTCAAGGGCAAGAAGAAGGTCCTGAACATCGTTCCCAGCCTCGATACCGCGGTCTGCGCGACCTCGACCCGGAAGTTCAACGAGAAGGCCGGGAGCCACCCGGACACGGTGGTCCTGATCGTGTCGGCGGACCTCCCGTTCGCGTCCAAGCGGTTCTGCACGGCCGAGGGTCTCGAGAACGTGGTGCCGCTGTCGCTGATGCGCGGCCGGGACTTCGCCAAGGCCTACGGCGTCCTGATCACCGACGGGCCGCTCGAGGGAGTCACCGCGCGCGCCGTCGTGGTGCTCGACGCGGGCGACAAGGTCGTCTACACCGAGCTGGTCCCCGAGATCACGCAGGAGCCGAACTACGACGCGGCCCTCGCGGCGCTGAAGTAGGCGGCGGGCCCGGGCGCGAGCGCCAGGCGCGGGGCGGCCGCCCCCGCGCTTGGCCCTCCGGCGTCAGGGCGCGGCGCCGTTTCCCGCCTTCCCGCCCTGCAACCCTTCCGCCGCCTTCCCGTGGAGCTCTATGGTCACGTGGCGGAACGGGATCTCGATCCCGCTCTCGTCGAACGCCTTCTTGACCCGGGCTCGCACCTCGCGCGCCACGTCCCACCTCTCCTGCGGCAGGGTGCGGACGCTCATCCTCACGACCACCGCCCACTCGCCAAAGGTCTCGATCCCCGGGTACTCGAACTTCTGAAGCAGCTTCTTTCCGAAGACCGGGTCTTGTTCGAGGCCGTCGCCGACGCGCCTGAGCACCGAAAGCACGCGATCCATGTCCTCGCCGTACGGCACGCCGACGTCGAGCACCGCGACCGACCACTCCCTGGTGTAATTCGTCACGACCGAGATGGCGCCGTTCGGGATGACGTGGACGCGTCCCTCGGCGTCGCGCAGCAGGGTCGTCCTGAGGTTGATCGCCTCCACCTTGCCGCTGACGCCGGCGACGCCGATGACGTCGTGGACCCTGAATTGGTTCTCGAGGAGGATGAAGAAGCCGCCGATCACGTCCTTCACGAGCGTCTGGGCGCCCAACCCCACCGCGATGCCGGCGATGCCGGCGCCCGCCAGGATCGGCCCGATGGAGATCCCCAGCTCGCTCAGGACGAGCATCGCCGCCGTGCCCCAGACGAAGACCCCGATCGCCTGGCGCAGGATCCGCCCCAAAGTCGCGGCGCGCTTCTCGAGCTCGGACTGGGTCGCGGGATCGCCGTCGTCCGCGAGCTTCTCGAGGCGCCGGACGAGCTTGTTCAGCAGCTTGATCGTGACGTAGGCGGCCACCGGGATCAGGACGATCCGGAAGGCGTTCGGCACGTGGGCCGCGCCCCATTCCGTCAGCCGGGCCACGACAGGTTGCACGGCAGGTTCCTCCGGGAGCGTCTTAACCGCGGTCGGCCCCGCGGGAAGGAAGAAACGGGGCCAGGCCTTCGCGGAAGGACGGCCAGGCGAGGGTCAGTCCCAGCTCGGATCGCGTCGAAGCGCCCAGGATCCTGCGGTTCGCTCCGCGCCGCCCGCCGGGGAACGGGGCGCTCGCTTCCGGGTACCGCGGCGCCGGAATACCGAGGCGCGCGGCGATCCACTCGATCACCTCGGCCCGGGGGGCCGGGTGCGCGTCGGTCGCGTGGTAGATCCCGCCCGGACGCCCCCGGTCCATCGCGGCGATCACGGTCGCGACCGCGTCGTCGAGATGGCAGAAGTTCATGAAGACGCCGTCGCCGGGGCCGAGCGCGAGAACGCCCCGGCGGACGCGGTCGATCGTTCCCGTCCGGCCCGGACCGTACAGGCCGCTCAGACGGACGATCCGGGAGGGGAGGCCGGATGCCGCGGCGTCGAGGACGAGCCGCTCCGCCTCCCCCAGGACCTCGGCCGAATCCCCCGCGGGGGAGGGTGGCGTCGCCTCGTCTACCTCGCCGCCGTCCCGCTGGCCGAAGACCCCCGTCGAGCCGGTGTACACGAAGGACCGGACCGGAAGGCTTCGCGAGGCCTCGAGGAGATTCGCGGTCGCCTCGACGTACGCGGCGCGATAGGCCTCGCGCGAGTCGTCGTGGGCGGACTGGCAGGCGACGATGGCCTCGACGTCCGGCGGGATCGAGGCCGCTTGGCGAGGGTCGCCGAGATCCGCGATCAGGGGCTCGATCCCGAGGAAACGGAGCTCGGCCGCGGCGGCCGGATTCCGGCGCACGCCGGTCACGCGGTCCCCACGCGCCACCAGCGCTTGCCCCAGCGCCTTGCCGAGCCACCCGCATCCTGCGATCAGTATCTTCATCGTCAGGAGCCCGTCCGGGCCGAGAGCGTCCGGAGACGGCCCTTTTTCGGGCCGGCGAGGACGCTCTCGGCCCGGACGGGCTCCTGACGAGGGTAGCACGCGGCCGAGGTGACGAAACGCCCCGCCGGGCCTATGCTTCTCCTGACAGGGAGGCGTCTCGTGAGGCGTTTTGCGGCGGTCGCGGCGGTGCTCGCGCTGGCGGCGACGGCGGCGCGGGCCGGCGCGGACCTCGTGCTCCTCGACGGCAAGCTGCTCCAGGGGCGCTCGGTCGAGCGGAAGGAGGGCGCCTACCTCCTCACGACGAGCTTCGGCAACGTGATCACGGTGCCCGTGGAGCTGGTCAAGGAGATGCGGCTGACCGGCGGCGATGCCGCGCCCCCCACCGGCCTGGTCTTCTCGGCGCCGAGGACCCTCGCGGGGCCGGAGTTGGTTATTCCCGGCCGGCGCGAGCAGCTCGCGGCGTTCGGCCGCCCGCCGGCGCTCTTCCAGGGGTCGCCGATGACCGGGCGATGGTATCCGCGGGACGCGTTCGAGGGGAAGGACGCGACGAACTTCAACCCCGTCACGTGGGCGAAGACGACGATCGATCCCGTGTGGTGGCCGGTGCCGGGGTTCTCCAAGACGACCGAGGTCACCGGGTTCCGTCCCGCCCGGTGGTTCCGCGCCTCGATCGATCCCGTCTGGCGGCCCCGAGACGGGTTCGCCCCCCGCGAGTGGCTCGCCCCGGTCGTCAAGCCCCGCGAATAGTCCCCTTCGTTCGGGCCGGCCTGGGCGCTCTGGGCTACAATCACCCGCTCCCGGAGGTGCGACCGCGTGAATTTCGCCATCGAGGCCTTCCAGATCGAGAAGACCTTCGTCAAGAAGCGGTCGGTCAACGAGCTCTTCAAGCATCCCTTCCGCCGCGCGGAGCGGATCCAGGCCCTTCGCGGCGTGGACCTCCACGTTCAGAAGGGCGAAATCTTCGGCCTTCTGGGACCGAACGGCGCCGGGAAGACCACCCTCCTCAAGATCCTGTCGTGTCTGGTCCTCCCCGATCGCGGCAGGGCGGTGGTCGCCGGCGAGGACGTGGTCCACGAGGGGAAGGTCAAGCCGAAGATCGGCCTCGTCCACACCGACGAGCGGTCGTTCTACTGGAGACTGTCGGGCCGCGAGAACCTGGACTTCTTCTCACAACTCTACGACGTCCCCAGAAGGCGCAGCAAGGCACGGATCAACGAGCTGCTCGAGCGGGTGGACATGGTGGAGCCCGCCGACCGGCGGTTCGCGGACTACTCGTCCGGCATGAAGCAGCGGCTCGCCATCGCCCGGGCGCTCCTGCACGATCCCCCGATCCTGCTGATGGACGAGCCGACGCGGAGCCTCGATCCGGCCTCCGCGATGGCGCTGCGGACCTTCATCCGCGACGAGCTGAAGGCGCGCGACGGCAAGACGGTCCTCCTCGCGACCCACAACCTGCGCGAGGCCGAGACGATGTGCGATCGGGTGGCGATCCTGGTGAAGGGGAAGGTTCGGGAGATCGGCACCGTCGAGGAGGTCCGGCGCTGGGGGATCAACGATCGGCGGTTCCGCCTCGAGGTGGCCGGCTGGCCGGCCGAGGCGTCCGGGCCGTTCCACGTGGTGTCCGACGAGCCGCTCAACGGAATCCGGCGGGTCACCGTCGCCCTCGACGGCGACGCTCGTCTCGACGACGTGCTGCGCGTTCTCCTTTCGGCCGGCGCCGTCGTTCACGCCTGCGACCGGGTCGAGCCGGACCTCGAGGATGCGTTCTCGCGCATCCTGCAGAGCGAGGCGGCGGGGGAGAAATCGTGATCCGCAGCCTCGGCAAGCTCCTGGCCTTCCTGAAGCGGGACTTCCAATCGGAGGTCTCGTACCGGATCGCGTTCCTGTTCCAGGTGGGGGGGATGCTGTTCTCGGTCGCGGCGTTCTACTTCTTCTCGAAGATGATGAACCCGAAGACCGAAGGGCTCGACGGGATGGATCCCTTCCCCTGGATGCTCGTCGGGCTGGCCTTCCAGTACTACTTTTCCACCGCGCTGTACGCGTTCTCCGCGAAGATGCGGAGCGAGCAGATGCTGGGAACGCTCGAGGCGATGCTGGTCTCGCCGACGCCGACCTCGATCGTGATCTTCTCGGAGGCTGCCTGGGATTTCGCCTACGGGGCGATCCGCGTGGCCGTCTACCTGCTCGTCGCGACCCTGATCTTCGGCGTCAAGCTGCACCTGAACAGCCTGGGAACGCTCGCGGCGGGCGTCCTCCTCACCCTACTGTCGTCCGCGGGGCTGGGGATCCTCTCGGCCTCCTTCATTCTCTACTTCAAGCGCGGCGACCCGATCAACTTCTTCCTCTCGGCGCTGACGACGTTCTTCGGCAACGTGTTCTTCCCGTCGAAGCTCCTTCCCGCCTCCCTCCACTGGGTGTCCGGCCTGCTGCCGATCACCTGGTCCCTCGAGATCGTCCGCGGGTCGCTCCTCCAGGGGAAGACCTTCACGGACCTGCGGCAGGACCTCGTGAACCTCGCGATCCTCACCGTGATCCTGCTCCCCCTCGGGCTGTTCTTCTCCCGGATCGCGATCCGGAAGGCCAAGCGGGACGGTTCGCTCGTCCAGTATTGACGCCCCGCGGCGGCCCCCCTCGCGGCATGGGCGAACTCCGGCCGATTTCCGCTAGAATGCCCCCCTTCGGGTTTCGTCAAAAAACCGCAACGAGGAGGAGACCGTGCCGTCAGCACCCTTTCCAGCGCCGCCGGCGGGAGATCGCATCCGTTACGAGAACGGGAAGCTGATCGTTCCCGACCATCCCGTGATTCCGTTCATCGAGGGGGACGGCACCGGGCCCGACATCTGGGCCTCCACGGTCCGCGTCCTCGACGCCGCGGTCGCGAAGGCGTACGGCGGGAAGCGGAAGATCGTCTGGTACGAGGTCTTCGCCGGGGAGAAGGCCAACCGGATCTTCGGGGAGTGGCTCCCCGAGGCGACGGTGAACGCCGTCCGCGAGTTCAAGGTCGCGATCAAGGGGCCGCTCACGACCCCCGTCGGCGGCGGGATCAGGAGCCTCAACGTCACCCTCAGGCAGCTCCTCGACCTCTTCGCCTGCGTCCGGCCGGTGCGCTGGGTTCCCGGGGTCCCGTCGCCGGTCACGCGGCCGCAGGACCTCGACGTGGTGATCTACCGCGAGAACACCGAGGACGTTTACGCCGGGATCGAGTGGAAGGCCGGCAGCCCCGACGCCAAGAAGGTGATCGACTTCCTGAACTCGGAGATGGGGAAGAAGGTTCGCTTCGACTCCGGCGTCGGAATCAAGCCGATCTCCGAGTTCGGCTCGAAGCGGCTCGTGCGCAAGGCGATCCGCTACGCCCTCGACCACGGGCGCGACAGCGTCACGCTGGTCCACAAGGGCAACATCATGAAGTTCACGGAGGGAGCCTTCCGCGACTGGGGGTACGAGGAGGCGAAGGCCTCGTACGCGGCGGAAACGGTCTCCGAGGAGGAAGTGTCGTCGGCGCACGGCGGGAAGGCCCCCGCGGGCAAGCTCGTGATCAAGGACAGGATCGCGGACTCGATGTTCCAGCAGATCCTCCTCAGGCCGCGAGAGTACTCCGTCCTCGCCACGCCCAACCTGAACGGCGACTACCTCTCCGACGCCTGCGCGGCGCAGGTGGGCGGTCTCGGCATGGCGCCCGGCGCCAACATGTCCGACGACGTGGCGTTCTTCGAGGCGACCCACGGCACCGCGCCGAAGTACGCCGGGCTCGACAAGATCAATCCGGGCTCGCTGATCCTCTCCGGCGTGATGATGCTCGAGCACCTCGGCTGGAAGGAAGCGGGGGACTCGGTGAACCGCGGCCTCGCGGCGGCCGTCGCGCAGAAGACGGTCACGTACGATCTCGCCCGCCTGATGGACGGCGCGAAAGAGGTGAAGTGCTCGGAGTTCGGGTCGGCGATCATCGCGAACCTTTGAGCGGGGAAGCGGCGTTCGCGGCAGCGCCGCGGAACGGAAGCCACACGCCATGAGGAAGAAGATCGCCGTGATCGGCGGCGGGTACGTCGGCGAGCACGTGGCCGCCGCCTGCGCCCAGAGGGAGTTGGGGGACCTGGTCCTCCTGGACGTCCTCGAGGGAATACCGCAGGGGAAGGCCCTCGACCTGTTCGAGTCGAGCCCCGTGTTCGGCTTCGACTCGATGGTGAGGGGGACGACCGCCTACCACGACACCCGGGACTCGGACATCGTCGTGATCACCGCCGGGCTCGGGCGCAAGCCCGGTATGAGCCCCGACGACCTCCTCCGCAAGAACGCGGAGATCGTCCAGTCGTGCGCCGAGCAGGTCAGGACCACTTCGCCCGGGGCGCTCGTCATCGTCGTCTCGGATCCGCTCGACGCCATGGCGTACGTGGCGAAGGCGGTGACCGGCTTCCCGAGGGAGCGGGTCGTCGGGATGGCCGGGATCCTCGACACGGCGCGGTTCCGCGCCTTCATCGCCATGGAGCTCGACGTTTCGGTCGAGAGCGTCCAGGCGCTGGTGCTCGGCGGCCAGGGCGACTCGATGGTGCCGCTCCCGCGCCTGGCTACGGTGGGCGGGATCCCCCTCGCGGAGCTGCTCTCCGCCGAGAGGATCGACGGGCTGGTGAAGCGCACCGTCGGCGGCGGCGGCGAGATCGTCGCGCTCCTCAAGACCGGGTCGGCCTACCACGCCCCCGGCGCCGCGGTCGTCGAGATGGTCGAGTCCGTCGTGAAGGACAAGAGGAAGATCCTTCCCTGTTCCGCCTGGCTCGAGGGGGAATACGGGATCGACGGCGTTTTCGTGGGCGTTCCGGTGCTGCTCGGCGCGAACGGGATGGAGCGCGTCGTCGAGGTGCGGCTCGAGGCCGGCGAGCTCGAGGCCCTGCGGACCTCGGCCGGGCGCGTGAAGGCGACCCAGGCTCGGCTGAAGCTCTGAATCGAGACGGGGCCGGCCGTTTCCGATGCTGCGCGCCCCCGGGCGGGCGAGGTACACTGCGCCTTCGCGCCCGGGACGAAAACGTGCCCGGCCGCCAGAGGTCGCCATGACGTGCCCGCGCCGGGTTCTCCTCTCCCTGGTTCTTGCCGCCGTATCCGCGGTGGTCGTCGCTGCCGAGACGCCGGCCGCTCCGGCCGCGCCATCGCTCCGGATCGCGGCGAAGCTCACCCCCGACGCGCACCGGATCGAGGCGACGGCTTCCATGGAGCTCCGGGACATGGGGCCGAACGAGCCGGTGTTCGAGCTCCACCCGGGACTCACCGTTCGCGAGATCCTCGTGGACGGCGACCCGGTGCCGGTCGACGTCACCACGCAGGCCGGAAAGGGAGGGAGGGCGCGCGTGGCGGTGCGGCTGGCGGCCGCGCGCCCGGGCAGCCACCGCTACGACGTGCGCTACGACGGCGCGATCTTCGACCCGCCGAGCGTCGCTCAGTTCTCCCGCGAGCGGATCGCCGACCAGAGCGAGGGGACCATCCAGGCCGAAGGGGTGTTCCTGGCGCCGACTTCCGCCTGGTACCCGCGGCCCTCAGTCGCGCCGGCGGGCACCGCGCGGGTCGAGGTGAGCCTTCCCCCGGGCTGGGAGGCGGTCACCGAGGGGAGCCTGAAGACCCGCGAGGAGACCCCCTCGGGAACGAAGACGGTGTTCGAGGGGAGGCTGCCCAAGGACGGGCTCAACCTCGCCGCGGGTACCTGGAAGCGAATCGAGCGCGACCACCGCGGGATCAAGGTCGCGGCGTACCTGTTCCCCGACGACACCGACCTCGCCGAGCCTTACCTCTCCGCCGTCGAGCGCTACCTCGACATGTACTCCGAGTGGCTCGGCCCCTACGCCTACGACCGCTTCACGGTCGTGGAGAACTTCTTCCCGACCGGCTACGGGATGCCCGGCTTCACGCTTCTCGGCCGCGAGGTGATGCGCCTGCCGTTCATCATCGGCACGTCGCTCGGGCACGAGGTCGCCCACAACTGGTGGGGGAACGGCGTGTTCGTGGACGAGTCGGGCGGGAACTGGTGCGAGGGGCTGACGACCTACGTCGCGGACTACCACTACAAGGAGCTGGAGAGCCCCGCGGCCGCCGCGGAGTACCGCCGCGAGGCCGCGCGCGATTTCACGAACTACGCCTCGGAGCCCGGGCGGGATTTCCCGCTCACCGGCTTCACCGAGCGCTCGACCCCCGCGACACGCGCGATCGGCTACGGGAAGTCCATGATGGTTTTCCAGATGGTCGAGCAGCGGATCGGGAAGGCGAAGTTCGACGCGGCGCTCCGCCGGGTCTACCGCGAGCGGTTGTTCGGCTCGGCGTCGTGGGACACCTGGCGCGAGGCGTTCTCGCGCGAGGCGGGGCAGGACCTCGCCCCGTTCTTCGATGCCTGGGTGAAACGGCCGGGTGCGCCGCGGCTGACGCTCGCGGGCGCGGCCGTGGCGGAGGAGCGCGACGGGAGCGAGGTCCGCTTCAAGGTGACCGGCCGGCTCGCGCAGGAAGGCGGGACCTGGCCCGCCCGCGTTCCCGTGCTGCTGGAGGGCGGGGGCAAGGTCGAGCGCGGCGTCGTGGACATCGTCAAGGCGGGCGCGGAATTCGAGCTGTCGCCGCCGTTCCGGCCGGAAGTCCTCCGCGTGGACCCGGACCAGAACGTGTTTCGCCGGCTCGATCCGGCGGAGATCCCGCCGGTGCTCTCGCTGCTCCTCGGCGATCCCAAGACGCTGTTCGTCGTGGACGACGCCGCGGGGGCGGACGCGGTGAAGGCGTACCGCGAGATGGCCGCCACCCTGACGCGGACGGGGGAGGGGGAGGTGGTGGATGCTTCGGCCGTGAAGCCCGACGCTCTTACCGGGCGGGCGGTGTTCCTCCTGGGGCTCCCTTCCGGAGACGTCTTCAAGCCGTTGCTGGGCGCGCTCCCGAAGGAAGTCGAGGTCGCCCCGTCGCGTTTCGCGGCGCAGGGAACCGAGTACAAGCAGGAAGGGGCGGCGCTTCTCGCGGTGGGCCGAAAGCCCGACGACCCGGCCCGGGGCGTGGGCGTGTTCGCAGGCCTGTCGCCCGAGGCGATCAAGGCCGCCGGCAGGAAGCTCGTCCACTACGGGAAGTACTCGTACCTCGTCTTCGTGGACGGGACCAACAAGGCCAAGGGGGTGGCGCGGGTGGACGGCGGCCCGTTGGTGGTACGATTCGACAAGACGACGAAATAATCTTGGGACGGTAACGGGGGCGCCGAGCCTGCGGCGCGAGGAGGAGACATGCTCTCGAAGATCGGGGTCATCGGCGGCGGAAACATCGGCGGCGTTCTGGTTCAAGAGATCGCCCGCAGGGGGCTCGCGCGTTCCGTGGGACTCGTGGACATCGTGCCGCCCGACCTCGCCAAGGGGAAAGCTCTCGACATCGCGGAGGGGACGCCCATCCTGCGCGCGGACGTCAGGTTCGACGCGGGAAAGGAATACGACGTCCTCGCGGGCTCCGAGATCGTCATCAACACCGCCGGGGTTCCGCGCAAGCCGCGTCCGGACGGGACGGTTCCCTCGCGGGAAGAGCTGCTGGCGACGAATCTCAAGATCACGGACGCGGTCGCCGAGGGCATCTCCAAGTTCTGCCCCGGGGCCACGGTCATTTCGATCGCCAACCCGCTCGACGCGATCGTCTACCGGCTGTACAAGAAGCTCTCCCCGCCGAAGGCCAAGATCATGGGGATGGCGGGGGTGCTCGACTCGGCCCGCTACCGGTACTTCGTCTCGCAGGCGGCGGGGGTCAGCGTGACCAGCGTCGAGGCGCTCGTGCTGGGTGGCCACGGCGACGACATGGTGCCCGTCCGCTCGTGTTGCCGCGTGGCCGGGATGCCGGTCGAGAAGTTCGTCTCGGGCGAGACCCTGGACGCGATCGAGAAGCGGACCCGCGGCGCCGGCGGCGAGGTGGTCAAGCTCCTCGGGGTGGGGTCCGCGTTCGCCTCTCCCGCCTGGGCCGCCCTCGAGATGGCCGAGGCGATCGTGTTCGACCAGAAGAAGATCCTCCCGGTCGCCGCGCTGCTGAACGGCGAGTACGGCGTCAAGGGGCTGTTCCTGGGCGTTCCGTGCGTGCTCGGCGCGGGCGGGATCGAGAAGATCATCGAGGTGGACCTGAACGACGCCGAGAAGGCGATGTTCAAGAAGTCGGTCGACTCCGTGGCCGGCTCGGCCGCCGAAGTGGACAAGATGGCGTGAGTTTCGGGTCGCGCTGCCGCCGGGCGAAACCCGGCGGCAGCGCGGTCTCGACGCGCGCGAAGGGAATCGCCGCTCCCCGCCTCACCGCGGCTTCAGGACCTTCGTGATCAGCGCGGCGTGCACGGCCTCCGCGGCGCTCGCAGCACCCAGCAGGTCCGTGTTGACGACGAGGTCGTAGCCGAGTGGATCGTCGATGTCGCGGTGGTAGACCTGCCGGATGAACGCGGCGCGTCCCGCGTCCGCGGCCCGCACCTTGCGCTCCGCCTCCTTGGCCGCGATCCCGTCGCGCTCGGAGATTCGCCTCGCGCGGGTGTCGAACGAGGCGATCGCGCGGATTCTCAATCCGTAGCGGGAGTCGAGGAACCAGTTCGCCCCGCGGCCGAGCAGGATCACGTTGCCGTGCCTCGCCAGCGCCCAGATGACCTTCCCCATCTCCTTCAGGTAGGTGAGCTGGTCGAGGTGGTCCGGCACGAGGAGCACGTTGAGCAGCTCCTCGAACCGGCTCACGGCCTTCTCGTCGAGGCGGGAGAGGAGCCTGTCGCGCGAGTGCGTCTCCCGTGCGATCGCCTCGACGATCTCCTTGTCGAAGATCTGCCAGCCGAGCTTTCTTCCCAGGATTTCCGCCATGCGGCCCGCGTCGGAGCCGAGCTGCTTCGAGAAGGAGATCCACGGCCCTTCGGGAAGGTGGGCGAACTCCCGTCGCGAGGTCTCGCTCCCCTCGGCGGCCAGCCGCCGCTTCAGGTCCGACTCGTGCACCTGTCGTTGGATGAGGCGCTCGATGCGAAGATGGTCGGTGTCGGATCCCATGGCGCACCTCCAACTTCTCCTTCGATTTTACTACTCTTTCCGGCCCGCGGAGCGCTGCCCGCCGGGGCAGCTTCCGTGCCAACGAGGCCGGCAAACGGACTCTCGCGGGCAGCGGGCCGGGACCCGGAATCGAGGCTACGGACGATCCCTCCACGGGCGGGACAACGCCGCCGCGGCCTCGACCAGAGCGGGGTGGTCCGGAGTGACCCTCGAGTCCCTGAGCCTTGCTCACGAGTTCCGCTTGAGGATTTCGCCCTCTTCCTCCAAGATCCCGGCCTGGGGGTTCGGCGGCTTCCCGGTCCGGCGCGAGGGGGTGCTGAGTTGACTTGCCTCCACCTGGCGATCATCGCGGGCTTGCTGGCTTCGTCCGTGCAGCCTGGGACACCGGACAAGCCGCTCCGGTTCGCTTGGCCAACCCGCGGCGACGCAACCGTGGAGCTGACCGATGAGCGGAGCGTCGGGGGCGAGACGCGATCGGTCGTCATCTCGATGCGCCTGCACGTTGAGCCCGACGGTACGTCCGGCCGTTTCGTCCTGCGATTCTCCGACGCCCACATCGTGTCCGTGGACTACGTTCCCCTCGCCCAGTCGGATCCCACGGCGACGAACGTCGCCGTCGCGCGCGTCATGAGGAGCGCGACGCCGACGATGGTGATCGGTAGCGACGGCCGCTACGCGGAGAGCCGGGATCTCGACCGTGCCGTCCGCGAGGTGATCGTCGCCGCGGGATTCCCGCTCATGCCTCCGGGCCTGGGCGCGTTCAAGGCCCTCCTGAGCGACTCCGCGCGATCCGACTGGAACGGCTGGGTGGGTGCTTGGCTCGGAAGGAGCCTGAAGCCGGGGGCTTGGACGCGGATCGAAGGCGTCTGGCCGCTCGACGACACGCCCGTGCCGGTGAAGGTGACTCTCCGCGGACTTCCGTCGGGCGCCGCGCCGGGGAGAACAAAGCTCCAGGCCACGGCGGTTTACCCCTCGAAATCGGTCCGGCGCTACGCCGGCGGATTCCTGATCGACATGGCCCGCGACGCGAAGGAACTCGGAGACGACGACACCGTCGCGAGCGCTCGATTCCTGGAGCGCGCGCAGTTCAGCCCCGTGACCGAGAAGCTCACCGCGGATCTCGAGACCGCGACGATGAGACCGCTCCTCGTGGAGCGTGAGCGCGCATTCTCGGCGGTCGCCGACGGGCACTGGGTCAGCGGAAACGAAAGGCGAACGCACCGGTTCACCTGGACCGCAGCCGAGGCGTCTCCCTCCGGGGGAAAGGACGTCGATCCGCGCGCGCCGGCCGATCTCGCCGGGCCGGAGCCCGGCTCGTCGCGCGGCAAGTAACGCGGTCCCTGGAGCCGGAGCCTCCGCGAGGAAGTTCCTGCTTCGCGGATCGTCGTCCGGCCGCGGTCCCCGCAGTTCCGGAGGCGGAGGGCACCCCGCTACGAGACGCGGCCGCGGCGCCCGGGCGTGAACGGGCGCAGCGGCCCCCGCCGCTCCAGGAACACCGGCACGCGGCGGACGAAGCTGTACTCGGCGGCGCGGCGGTGGATCGCCTTGACCTCGGCGAGGCCGATCCGGTCCAGGAGGAGGCGGTTCTCGCGCGTCTGGTCGGTGCCGCTCACCGTCGTGTTGTCGGTGCAGATCGCGACCGGGATGCCGTGCTCGAGGAAGGCGAAGACCGGGTGGGGCTCGCCGGCGGGGACCGCGCCGGTCTGGAAGTTGGAGGTCGGGCAGCACTCGACGAGGATCTTGTCTCGCGCGAGGCGACGGAGGAGCTTCTTGTCCCGGATCGCGGAGCAGCCGTGGCCGATCCGGTCGGCGCCGAGGACGTCCACCGCCTCCCAGATCCGCTCGGGCCCCTCGTCCTCGCCGGCGTGGACCGTCATGCCGAGGCCCCCCCGGCGGGCGATCTCGTAGGCCTCGCGGAACAGGCCGGGCGGGTTCCCGCGCTCGGCCCCGGCGAGGTCGAAGCCGATCACGCCGGTCCGCTCGTGGAGGTGCTGCGCCTCCGCGATCGCCCCCCGCGCGATGATCTTCGCGATGTGCGGCCCGTGCTGGCGCATCGAGATCACGATCAGGCCGGTCTCGAGGTCCCCGTGGCGGCGGACGGCGTGGTTCAGCCCCGAGAGGACCGCGCGGATGGACTGCCTCAGGGTCAGCCCGCCGAACGTGTGGATCGCGGGGGAATAGCGCAGCTCGAGGGTCCGTACGCCGTTGGCGTACGCCTCTTCCACGATGTCCTCCGTCACCCGCGTGATGTTCTCGTAGAACTGGGTGATCCAGAGCGGGTAGTGGAACTTGTCCAGGTAGGAGAGGAGCGACCCCTCGTCCTCCGGCTGGAGCTGCAGGAGCCGCCGCATCTCGCTCAGGGTCGGCACGGGGTTCAGGCCGTGCTTCTTCATCAGCGCCCACGTTGTCCGGATCGGGATCGAGCCGTCCACGTGCTGGTGCAGCTCGGCTTTGGGGATGGCGACGATCGCCCGGTCGGAGGCCTTGATCCGCGACATTGCTCGCCCTTTCCGCCGCTTTCCTGCCGGTTGGCGGCCCTGCCGCCGGAGTATAATCTCGCCTCTTAAACGCAGAAAGGTCGTCATTGATGCCGCTCGACCGACCCCCTATCCGGCTGGTATTGCTCTGGCATTTCCACCAGCCGGATTACACGGACAGCTTCACCGGCGCCGCCTCGATGCCCTGGACCCGCCTGCATGCCCTGAAGGACTACGCGGACATCGCCGAGCACCTGGCCCTGCACCCGCGCATCCGGGCCACGATCAACGTCGTCCCGTCGCTCCTCGACCAGATCCGCGACATCGCGAGCGGCAAGGCCCCGCCCGATCCCTTTCAGGTGGTCGCCGAGCGCCCGGCCTCGTCCCTCTCCGCCGACGAGCGGCGCTTCGTGGTGAGCCAGTTCTTCTCGTTCAACCGGGACACGATGGCGAAGGGGCTTCGCCGGATCGCGGAGCTGGCGGCCCTCCGCGGGGACTACGGTCTCGAGGACCTGCCGGCCTCGGTGGTCGAGCGCTTCGACGAGGCCGCCATCCGCGACCTCCAGGTGCTCTTCCACCTCGTCTGGAGCGGCCCGCTCCTCCACGCCGACCCCCGCGTGCGCGCGCTCCGCGAGAAGGGCCACCGGTACACCGAGGACGACAAGCGGGCGCTCTTCGGGATCCAGAAGGAGTTCCTGAAGGACGTGCTTCCCAGGTGGAAGCGGCTGTTCGAGGCGGGACAGGTGGAGTTCTCGGTCACCCCTTACTACCACCCGATCCTGCCGCTCCTCTGCGGGCTCGAGTCGGCCCGCGAGGCGCTGCCCGGGATCCGCCTCCCCGCGGCCTCGTTCCACCACCCGGAGGATGCGCGGATCCAGCTCGACCAGGCTCTCCGGAGCTTCGAGGCGGAGTTCGGTCGCACCGCCGCGGGAGGCTGGCCGTCCGAGGGCTCGATCTCGGAGACCTCCCTCGGCCTGATGGCCGATGCCGGATACCGCTGGGCGGCGAGCGACGAGGACGTCCTCTTCGGCTCGCTCGGCGAGACGCTGCCGGCGGACCGGGCGGAGGTCGGCCGCGGGACGCTGCTGTACAGGCCGTGGCGGTACGGGAACGGTCCCGTCCTGCTCTTCCGCGACCACGATCTCTCGGACCGGATCGGCTTCGTTTACTCCGCGTGGCCGGCGGCCTCCGCGGTCGAGGACTTCCTGCGGCGGCTCCACCACCTGCGCGCGGCGCTCCCCCCCGAGGAGGGGCCGTACACCGTCTCGGTCATCCTCGACGGGGAGAACGCCTGGGAGTACTACCCCGACAACGGAAAGGTCTTCCTCGACTCCCTTTACTCGGCCCTCGAGTCCGACCCCGGCATCGTGACGATGACCGCGGCGGAGGCGGCCGACCCCGCGGCCGCGAGGCCGCTTCCGAGGGTGGTCGCGGGCTCCTGGATCGGAAGGAACCTCGCGACCTGGATCGGGCATCCCGAGAAGAACCGGGCCTGGGAGCTGCTGGCGGAGACGAGGGACGCGATCGAGAGGGCGCGCGGGGCGCCGAGCTTCGAGGATCCCGCCTGGCGGGCCGTGTTCGCGGCCGAGGGGAGCGACTGGTTCTGGTGGTTCGGCGACGATCACCCGACCGCCCACGCGGCGGAGTTCGACGCGAACTTCCGCCGCAAGCTCCGCTCGGCCTACCGAGCCGCGGACGTCGAACCCCCGGCGGCGCTGACGGAGCCGATCCGGCGGCACGCGGCCCGGGGGTTCGTCCCTCCGAACGGTCCCGTCCGGGCGACCGTGGACGGGCGCGTCACGGACTACTTCGAGTGGCTCACCGCGGGGCGAGCCGAGGCGGCGTCGGGGGCCATGCAGTCGTCGGCGAGGCTGATTCGCGAGCTTCGGTTCGGACGCGACGACGGGACTCTCTTCCTGCGGCTCGACCCGTTCGAGCCTCCCGCCTCGGCGAGCCTCGGGGGGGCGGTCCTGATCGTCCGGGTCCCCGGCGCGCCGGAGCGGACGCTGCGCGTCCCGCTCCCCGAGCGGGGCGCGGGGGGTGCCGCCGGCGTCCGGGTCGCGGTGGACCGTATCGTCGAGGCGGCGGTGCCTGTCGCGGCGCTCGCGGGTCCCGGCGAGGCGGTGAGATTCCAGGTGGAGATCGAGAAGGGGCAGGGCGTTGCGCAGCGCGTGCCCGCCGAGGGAAGCGTGGCGGTACCCTCTCCGGAGGACGACCCCGCGCAGTTCGACTGGATCCTGTAGGAGGAGAGACGCCATGAAGACGATCGGCATCCTGACTGGCGGGGGCGACTGCCCCGGCCTGAACGCGGTGATACGGGCGGTGGTGCGGCGGGCGGGCGGACGAGGCCATCGCATCCTCGGCATCCGCAAGGGGTGGAAGGGGATGATCGTGGGGGACGCGGTCGAGCTGACCCTGGCCACCACGTCGGGGATCCTGCACCGGGGCGGCACGATCCTCGGGACGAGTCGCACGAACCCGTACAAGAAGCCGGAGGACCTCGAGAAGGTCGAGGAGAACTTCCGCGCGCTGGGCCTCGACGCGCTGATCGCGGTCGGGGGCGAGGACACCCTCGGGGTCGCGGCGCGCCTCGCGGCGGCGGGGCACCCCGTCGTCGGCGTGCCGAAGACGATCGACAACGACCTGTCGGGGACCGACGTCACGTTCGGCTTCGACACCGCCGTGTCGATTGCGACCGAGGCGGTGGACCGGCTGCACAGCACGGCGGAGTCCCATGACCGAACGATCGTCGTGGAGGTGATGGGCCGGCACGCGGGCTGGATCGCCCTTCATACCGGCCTCGCCGGCGGCGCCGACTACATCCTGGTCCCGGAGCGGCCGGTGGACGTGGACGCGGTCTGCGACGCGATCAGGAGCCGGAGGGCGCGCGGCAAGAACTTCAGCATCATCGTCGCCGCCGAGGGAGCGGTCCTTCCGGAAGGGGCGGTGACGAAGGACGTCGAGAAGGACGCCTTCGGTCACGTTCTCCTCGGCGGGATCGGGGAGCGGCTCGCGAAGGAGATCGAGAAGCGCACCGGCTTCGAGACCCGATCGGTGACCCTCGGCCACGTGCAGCGCGGCGGCACGCCGACGGCGTACGACCGGGTGCTGGCGAGCCGCTACGGCCTTCTCGCCGCCGACCTGGTCGAGGAGGGGAAGTTCGGCATGATGGCGGCTCTCCGAGGCGGGAAGTTCGAGCCGGTCCCCCTCGCGGACGCCGTGGCGGAGCTCAAGACGGTAGACGCGCCGCTCCTCGACCTCGCGGGCGTATTCTTCGGGTAGCACTTCGGGGCGAACGCGCCCCGGGAAAGGACAACGGATGTCGGAGCTGCGACACGACCCGCTCTCGAGGCGGTGGGTGATCATCGCGAAAGAGCGGAGCCGGAGGCCCGAGGACTTCATCCTGCCGCGGGAGCCTTATCCCGAGCCGAAATTCTGCCCGTTCTGCGCCGGGAACGAGGACAAGACCCCTCCCGAGATCACCGCGATCCGCCCCTACGGCTCCCCGCCGAACACCCCCGGCTGGGAGGCGCGCGTCTTCCCGAACAAGTACCCGGCGCTGGCGATCGAGGGGGAGCTCGAGCGCCGCGCGGTCGGCATGTACGACCGGATGCGGGGGATCGGCGCCCACGAGGTGATCGTCGAGACGCCGACGCACGACCTCCACCTCGCGGACATGGAGCCCACGCAGATCGAGAAGATTCTCGCGCTCTGCCAGGACCGGCTGCGGGACCTGATGCGGGACGCGCGATTCAAGTACTCGCTCCTGTTCAAGAATCACGGGGCGGCCGCGGGGGCGGCGCTCTCGCACCCGCACCTGCAGATCATCTCGACCCCGGTCACGCCGAGAGCGATCTCGGTGGAGCTCGAGTCGGCGCGGCAGCACTATCACCTGAAGGAGCGGTGCATCTACTGCGACCTGCTGCTCCAGGAGATCGAGGCGCGTGAGCGGATCGTGATCCTCGACGAGCATTTCGCGGTGTTCACGCCGTACGCCTCGCGGTTCCCGTTCGAGATGCTGCTGATCCCGCGGCGCCACTGCCACTCGTTCGCCGAGGAGCCGCGGCCCGTGCTCGCGGCTCTCGGCCGCTGCCTGCAGGACCTGATGGCGCGGCTCAAGGGGGTGCTCCGCGATCCCCCGTACAACTTCATGGTGCACACGTCCCCCAACACGGAGACGCTGGTCCGCCGCCGGAACTACTGGGACACCCTGCCGCTCGACTTCCACTGGCACATCGAGATCCTGCCGCGCCTGACGCGCGTGGCGGGTTTCGAGTGGGGGAGCGGCTTCTACATCAACCCGACCGCCCCGGAGGAAGCCGCGGCATTCCTCCGGGAGGCGATCCTCTGAGGGGCACGTGCGCGTCCTGATGGCTTCCGCGGAGCTGTGGCCCCTCGCCAAGGTCGGCGGTCTCGCCGACATGGTGGGGTCGCTCGCCCGCGCCCTCGGCGGCCTCGGGCACGAGGTGGTCTGCGCGCTCCCGCGGTTTCCGGAGACGGATGCGGCCCTCGGACAGGGCGCGCGCGAGACCGGTGCGTCCGAGGTGGAGGTGAAGGTCAGGCGCGGGCGCGGGGCCGTCCGCATCGTGCGGGTCGAGGGCGGCGCCCTCCCGTCGGCCGTCCTGCTCTTCGACCACGAGCTGCTCCGCCGTCCCGGGATCTACGTGGATCCGGCGACGCGTCTCGGCTACGCGGACAACGGGTTGCGCTGGGCCCTCTTCTGCCGGGCGGTCCACGCCTTCCTGGGCACGGACGGCTGGGTGCCGGACATCGTCCACGCCCACGACCACCAGACGGCCCTGGTCCCGGCCCTGATCCGGTGGGTCGAGCCGCACGGGGCCGCCCGACCCGCCAGCGTGTTCACCATCCACAATCTCGGCTACCAGGGGATCGAGCCGCGGTCCTGGGTCGAGGACTCGGGACTCCCGCCGGGGCTCGATCTTCCGGGCGGCCCGCTGGAGTTTCACGGCAAGGCCAACCTGATGAAGCTCGGGCTCGAGGCGGCCGACCTGCTCACCACGGTCTCCCCGCGGTACGCCGAGGAGATCCGCAGCGGACCGGAGTTCGGGGCGGGGCTCGAGGGGGTGCTCTCCGGAAAAGCCTCCCGCCTGACCGGGATCCTGAACGGGATCGACACCGAGGTCTGGAATCCCGCCACCGATCCGCACCTGCCGTTCCATTACGGTCCCGGCAGCCTCGAGAACAAGGCGAAGGTCAAGGAGGCGCTCCTCCGGGAAGCGGGGCTCACGCCCCCCGGGCCGGGCGTTCCGCTCGTGGGGATGGTCACGCGACTCGTGGGACAGAAGGGGCTCGACCTCTTGGTGCCGGTGCTCGACGCGATCCTCGAGGACGGGATCCGGATCGCGATCCTCGGCGAGGGCGAGGCGCGCTTCGAGAGCGCGCTTCGGGAGGCCGCGTCGAGGCACCCGGGGTGTCTCGCGTTCATGACGGGGCACGACGAGGGGCTCGCGCACCGCATCGAGGCGGGCTCCGACGTCTTCCTCATGCCGTCCCACTACGAGCCGTGCGGGCTGAATCAGATGTACAGCCTGCGCTACGGGACCGTCCCGCTGGTCCGTGCGGTGGGGGGGCTCGCCGACACGGTGGTGGATCTCGACGAGAACCCCGAGCGCTCGAACGGCTTCGTGTTCCGGGCCTACGAGCCGGCGGACCTGCTCCTGACGGTGCGCCGCGCGGCGCGCGCCTTCCGCGAGCGGAAGCTCTGGCGCGGGCTCGTCGAGCGAGGGATGAGAGCGGATTTCTCGTGGGATCGCTCGGCGCGGGAGTACGTGGCGGTTTACGAGCGGGCGGTCGCCGAGCGCTCGCGCAGGCGTCCGGGGAACGCATGACCGGCGACATGAGTTCCGGCGCGTCCGGGATGCCCCTCGCCTGCGAGGACGTGATCCTGCGCCTCCTCGAGGTCGGCCGCCTCGGCGCGGCGGTCTTCGGGGCCGACCGGCAAGTGCTGTGGGCGGCCGGCGTGCTCCCGAGTGTCGCCGCCGAGGAGGCCTTGGGAAAGTCGTGCACCGAGGTCCTCGCGGGGTGCGACCAGCCTTGCGAGCCCTGCCTCCTGGAGCGGAGCGTGCAGGAGGGGCCCCTGCGGCGCATCCTCCGCCCGGTGCGGAATCACGAGACCCGCCCGCGGGTCTACGAGGTGATCGTCGCCCCGCTGCAGGTGCAGGGGCAGGCGGGGCCGCACTGGCTCGAGCTGGTGCGGGAGATTCGCGGGGCCGAGGGGATCGAGCAGTTCTTCCAGGGCGGGACGATGGACCTCGTCCGGCTCATCGCGGGCTGGTCCATCCCGGTCGTGCTGGTGGACGCGCAGGGGGTGATCCGCGCCTGGAACCGCGGGGCTGCCGCGCTCTACGGCCGGCCGGGGGAGGAGGCGGTCGGCCTCCGCTGGAGCGAGCTCGCCGGGGAGGTCGTGCCGGTCGCCCCCGAGACGTCCCCCGGCACCTCGACCCTGCGCTACGAGGCCCAGCATCGCGGGCGCGACGGGCAGCAGCTCCGTGTCATGGTGACCCGCACCGACCTCACGGGGGTCGAGGGAGAGAGCCAGGGGGCGTTTTACCTCGTTCTCGACCTGACCGGCTCCAAGGCCCTCGAGCGCAGCCTCGAGCGGCGCGTCGCCCAGCTGTCGATCATCCGCGAGATCGCCGAGGCCCTGCAGTCCGCGATGGGCCTGAACGAGATCCTGCGGACGATCCTCGTGGGCGCGACGGCGGGGGAGGGGCTGCGCTTCAACCGCGCGTTCCTCCTCCTCGCCGACGAGAAGCGCGGCGAGCTTCGGGGACGGGTGGCGATCGGGCCCTCCGATCCCGAGGAGGCGCACCGGATCTGGGACGAGCTGTCCCGCGCGAACGCCGGCTTGAGACGGCTCCTGAGGGAGTACGAGCCGTTCGTCGAGAGGACGAGCAGCCGCGTGAACGAGATCGTCCGGGGTATCAGCGCGCGCCTCGCCGACCGGGACAACTTCCTGGTCGCGGCCCTCGGCTCCCACTCCACGGTGCGCGTCGAGGGCGGGCGCGAGATGCCCTCGGGCCGGCCGGTGAGCCCGTCGCTCCTCGACCGGCTCGGGGTGCGGGACTTCGTCGCGGTGCCGCTCGTCGCCGAGGGGAAGCCGGTCGGCCTGCTTCTCGCGGACAACGCGATCACGGGCCGTCCGATCGAGGACGAGGACGTCGGCGTGCTCGAGCTCCTCGGGATGCAGGCGGGCCTCGCCATCGAGCGGGCGCGGCTGATCGGCGAGCTCGAGACCCAGGTGGCGTCCCTCGAGAAGGCGACCCAGGAGATCCGCGAGAACCAGGAGCGGCTCCTGCGGACCGAGCGCCTGTCCGCGGTCGGCGAGATGGCCGCGCGCGTCGTGCACGAGATCCGGAACCCGCTCGTGGCGATCGGCGGGTTCGCGAGGTCGCTCCTGCGCGAGGTTCCTCCGCAGGACACGAAGCGCGAGTCGATCCAGATCATCGTCGACGAGGTGCGACGGCTCGAGACGATCGTGCGGGAGGTGCTCGACTACTCGCGCCCCGCGGTCCCGCGGATCTCGCGGGTGGACCTTGCTCAGCTCGCGGTCGAGGCGCTCGACCTGCTCCGCTGGGAAGTGGACGATGCCGGGGTCGTGGGGCGCCTCGAGGCCGAGCAGGGGCTCCCCAAGGCGGCCGCCGACCGCAACCAGCTCTTCCAGGCCCTCGTCAACATCATGCGGAACGGCGTCCACGCCATGCCCCACGGCGGGAACGCTCACGCTGCGCGTGCGCGAGCGTGCCGGGCGGGCTCGAACTGGCGGTGGAGGACACGGGCGTCGGGATGCCCGGCGGAGCTCAAGGCGGCGGATCTTCGAGCCCTTTTTCACCACGAAGGCGACCGGCTCGGGGCTCGGCCTCACCATCGCGAGCGCAGATCATCGGCGATCACGGGGGCGAGATCCACGTCGAGAGCCAGGTCGGGTCCGGAACGACGGTTTACCTGCGGTTCCCGGCGGCGGAGGAGGGACCGAACGATGCCCAAGATCCTGGTCGTTGAGGACGAGAAGAACCTCCGCCTGCTCTACAAGCACGATCTGGAGCAGGACGGGTTCGCGGTCGTCACCGCGGCGAACGCGGTCGAGGGCCTTCACGCCCTGGAGGCGGAGGCGCCCGACCTGGTGATCCTCGACATCCGGATGCCGGGCATGGACGGTCTCGAGGCGATGGGCCGGATCCTGGAGAAGAACCCGAAGATCCCGGTGGTGCTGAACTCGGCCTACTCGTCCTACAAGGACAACTTCCTGAGCTGGGCGGCCGACGCGTACATCATCAAGAGCGCGGACACCAGCGAGCTTCGCGCGAAGGTCCGGGAGCTGATCGAGGCGCGGAGCGGCGGTGAGCCGACCGCGCGAGAGGCCGAGTAGCTCCGCAGCTTTTCCGAGGGAGGTGGGTCATGTCCCGGAGGTCGCTCATCCTGCACGACGTGCTGGCGCTCGTTCTAGCCGGCGGGCAGGGAGAAAGGCTCTACCCGCTGACGCGCGACCGCGGCAAGCCGGCGGTCCCCTTCGGCGGGATCTACCGGATCATCGACTTCACGCTGTCGAACTGCCTGAACTCGGGGCTGCGGAAGATCTTCGTCCTGACCCAGTACAAGTCCGGCAGCCTCGAGCGGCACATCAAGCATCGGCTGGGACCCGATCTTCTCGGCGGAGCTCGACGAGTGGGTGTACACGCGTGCCGCCGCAGCTTCGGGTCGGGCAGCGCTGGTACACCGGGACGGCCGACGCGGTCTACCAGAACATCTACCTCCTGGAGCAGGAGAGGCCCCGGCACGTCGTTCATCCTGTCCGGCGACCACATCTACAAGATGGACTACCGCAGGATGCTGGAGCTCCACGAGGCGAGCGGCGCCATCGCGACGGTGGCCGCGGTGGAGGTCCCGATCGAGCAGGCCTCGGCGTTCGGCGTGCATCGAGGTGGACGCAGTCCTGGCGCATCGTCGCGTTCGCGGAGAAGCCATCGGACCCGCGTCCGGTCCCCGGCCGCCCCGACCGCGCCCTGGTGAACATGGGGGTGTACTGCTTCGAGACGGAGAGCCTCGTCCGGGCCCTGTGCCGCCGATTCGCGCCACGAGAGCCGGCACGACTTCGGGCACGACATCCTTCCGGGCCTCGTCGAGACGGGGAAGATCTTCGCCTACCCGTTCGTCGACGAGAACCGGAAGGAGATGCTCTACTGGCGCGACATCGGTACCCTGGACTCCTACTACGAGGCGAGCATGGACCTGGTCTCGGTCGATCCCGTGTTCAATCTGTACGACCGGAGCTGGCCGCTCCGCACCATGCCCCACCAGCTCCCGCCGGCGAAGACCGTGTTCGCGCAGGAGGAGCCCGGCGGGCGCATCGGCTTGGCGCTCGACTCGATCCTGAGCGGCGGCGTGATCGTCAGCGGGGGCCGCGTCGAGCGGTCGGTCCTCGGGCCCCGAGGTGCGCGTGAACTCGTTCGCGCGGGTCGCCGACAGCGTGCTCATGGACGGCGTCGAGGTGGGCCGCCACGCGCGGGTCCGCCGCGCGATCGTGGACAAGGACGTGCAGATCCCCTCCGGCTACGTCGATCGGGGAGGATCCCGACGAGGACAAGGAGCGTTTCACCGTGACCGCCGGGGGCGTCGTGGTTATCCCGCGCGGCACGCCACTCGATTGACCGGAGAGGTTCTAGGAGGCATCCGTGGAGCAGCATGACGTCGTGATCATCGGGTCCGGCCCGGCGGGGCTCACCGCCGCCGTCTATTGCGCCCGCGCGAACCTCAAGCCGGTGGTCGTGGAGGGGATGCTCGCGGGCGGCCAACTCATGAACACGACCGAGGTGGAGAACTACCCGGGATTTCCCGAGGGGATACAGGGGCCGGAGCTGATGGAGCTGTTCCGCAAGCAGGCGGAGCGTTTCGGCACGGCCTTCGTCTCCGGCGACGTGGTGAAGGTGGACTTCTCGGCGCGCCCTTTCGGCGTGTTCACCGACGAGAAGGAGCTGCGCGCGCGCGCGGTCATCGTCGCGACCGGCGCATCGCCGCGCACGCTGGGGATTCCCGGGGAGAAGGAGTACGCCGGGCGCGGGGTCTCGTACTGCGCGACCTGCGACGGGTTCTTCTTCCGGGACAAGGAGATCGTCGTGGTGGGCGGGGGCGATTCCGCGATGGAGGAGGCGCTGTTCCTCGCGCGCTACGGCTCCCGCACCACGGTCGTCCATCGTCGCGACGCGTTTCGCGCCTCGAAGATCATGGCTGACCGGCTGCTCGCGAACCCGAAGGTCGAGGTGGTCTGGAACTCGTTCGTGGACGCGGTCGAGGGAGACGGCGCCAAGGTGACGACCGTCCGGCTCAGGAACGCGAAGACCGGCGCGGTCTCCGATCGGCCGTGCGCCGGCTTCTTCGTGGCGATCGGGCACACGCCGAACACCTCGCTGTTCGAGACGATCCTCCCGATGAACGCCGAAGGGTACCTCGAGCTCTCGGGCTCCTCGTCGTACACGAACATCCCCGGCGTGTTCGCGGCGGGGGACGTGCACGACCACGTCTACCGGCAAGCGATCACCGCCGCCGGCGCCGGCTGCCGCGCCGCCATCGACTGCGAGCGGTGGCTCGAGAGCGAGGGCTAGAGTCCTCGCCGGGTCGCCGCGACGAGAGCGGGGAGGAACGTCGCCGCGGGGCCGCGAAGCAGCGCGAGCGCCAGGGCGGCCAGGGCCGGACGGGCGAAGAGGAAGCCGATCGCGCGGGCGCGGCGGGTCACCGGCACGAACGCCGCGCGCCAGGTGCGGTCGTAGTTTCGTTCGGCGTTCCTCGTGAGCCCGCCGTGGGCCGAGGCATCGAGGGCGAAAGGGAGCGCGAGCTCCGCGGCAGCGAGCGCGTTCGAGATGCCTTCCCCGCAGAACGGATCGATCGTGCCCGCGGCGTCGCCGACGAACAGAGCGCCCGCGGCCGCCGGGCGGCGAGGCCCGAACCGTAGCGGTCCGACGCTCTTCCAGGGCGATCGGCGCTGCGCCCCGGCAAGTGACCGCCGGGCCGTGGGGTTCGCGAAGATCCGCTCGCTCACGACCCGGTCGGGGGATCCGCCGCAGGCGCGGAGAGCCGCCACCCGGCTCATGAAGCAGAGGTTGATCCGCCCTCCCTCGACCGGGCCGATTCCGGCGTAGCCGCCTTCGAACAGGTGCAGCTCGACGGCGCCGCGCGGCGAGGCGGCAGCGGCGTCGAAGTGCGCCTTCAGCCCGAACCAGGCGCGTGGGCCGCTCCGCGTCGGGTCCCCGAGGGCGGGGTGAAGGGCGCGGGCGAGCATCGAGCGGCGGCCGTCCGCCGCGACGACGATGGGGGCCCTGACCGGCTCGCCAGGGCCGGCGAGGCCCACCTCCCGGAGGCGGGCACCGGCGACGCGGCCGCCCTCGACGATCGGTTCCGTGGCCTCGCAGCGCTCGCGCACGTCGGCGCCGAGCGCGCGGGCGCGGTCGAGCAAGGCGGCGTCGAGGAGCGAGCGGGAGATCCCGAGCGCATCGCGCCCTGCTCCCGCAAGGTCGGGCAGGAACGCCTCGACGGCGCGTCCCGAGGAGGACGAGACCGTCGTTCTCGCGATGGGGACGGCCCCGGCGGCGAGCAGCGCATCGAGTGCGCCGAGCCGCCCCAAGGAGATCCGCCCCTCCGCCGAGAGGAACTCGCCGCAGACCTTGTCCCGCGGGAAGCGGTCGCGCTCGGCGAGCAGCACGCGGGCCCCTCGCTCCGCCGCCATGGCGGCGAGCGCGGCGCCCGCGGGCCCCCCGCCGATCACCAGGACGTCGGGAGCGCTCACGGGGGGCCCCCGGCGGCCGGCAGCGTGAGCGCCAGTCGGAAGGGGCAGAGCCGCTCGACCCGGGCTCCCGCCCCCCCCGCGCGGCGCCCTATCGCGAGGAGCTCGCCCGGCGTGAATCCCCGCCGCACCGAGAGCGGCGCGTCGTAAGCGAAGAACGGGCTCCGCCGCGTGACGCGCGCGGCGAGCGCGATGAACAGCCACGGGAGCACGCCCCGCTCGAGGTCGTTGACGATCACGGCGCGCCGCGCAAGGCGCAGGAGCGAGCCGAGCAGGGTCGCGGCATCTTCGTCTCCGAAATGGTGCAGAAACATCGAGGCGCAGACCACGTCGAAGCTCCTCGCCGCGAAGGGAAGGGCCCGCGCGTCGGCCAGGACGACCCGGACGTGGCGCGCGGCCGCCGCGGCGCGCGCGGCCACCCGGATCGCCGCCGGGTCGCGGTCCACCGCGGTGACCCGCACCGTGCGCCTGCGGCGCCGGCCCAGGTCTTCCATCGCCACGGCCAGGTCGGCGCCGCCCGTGCCGACGTCGAGGATCTCGACCTCGCCGCCCGGCGGGGCCGCGACCACGTGCGGGTCGAGGGCCCGTAACAGCGCGCGGGCGCCGCCGAGCCGGCGGTTGACGGTGGCGATGTCGCGGAGCGCGGCCGCCACCTCCTCGGGATCGCACCCCGCGCGCTCCATCCGCTCCTCCTCCGAGCTCCTGCGGAGGACCGTCACGGTCCGTCTCGGGGCGCCCGGAGGACCAGGGCCGAGTTCTTCGATCCGAAGCCGATGCAGTTGCAGAGGGCCGTGCCGATCCGGGCGGGACGCCCCGCGTCCGGAACAACGTCGAGATCGCACTCGGGGTCCGGCTCGTCCCGGTTGGCGGTCGGGGGGAGCACCCCGTCTCGCATGGCGAGGAGCGTGGCCACGACACCGGCCGCGCCGCTCGCCCCTTGGGGATGGCCGATGACCGACTTCACGCTCGACGCCGGGGCGTCGTGGGCGTGGAGGCCGAGGGCGAGCTTCACCGCCCGCGTCTCGATCCGGTCGTTGAGCACGGTGGAGGTCCCGTGCAGGGCGACGTAGTCGATCTCCTCGGGAACGGCCCCCGCATCCTCGAGAGCCAGGGTCATCGCCCGTGCCGGCTCCTCGCCGGACTCGTCGAGCCGGACGCGGTGGAACGCCTCGCAGGTCGACCCGTAGCCGGCGATCTCGCCGTAGATCCGCGCCCCGCGCCGCACGGCCGAATCGCGCTCCTCGAGGAGGAGCACGAAGGCGCCCTCCCCGAGCACGAACCCGTCGCGGTCCCGCGAGAACGGGCGGGACCCGCGCTCGGGCTCGTCGTTCCACGAGGGGGTCATGATCCGCATGAGGCAGAAACCCGCGAGGATGCCCGGGCTGATCGGGGCGTCCGTCCCCCCGGCGAGCACGCGGTCCGCGCGCCCGTACCGGATCAGGGACAGCGCGTGGCCCAGGGCGTCCGTGGAAGAGGTGCACCCCGTGGTGAGCACGTGGCTCGGTCCCCTCAGGCCGTGGCGCATCGAGATCTCGCTGCTGAGCGATCCGGGGGTCGCCGAGGGGATCGTGTAGAGGCTCACCCCCTTCGCGTTCCCGAGGTAGAACTCCCGGAACTGGTGCTCGGCGAACTCCAGTCCCGCCCCGCCGCTGCCGAGGACCACCGCGAAGCGCCGTCGCTCCTCGATCGGCTGCCCGGAGGGGTCGACGCCCGCGTCCGCGCAGGCCTCGTCCGCGGCCGCGATCGCCATCACGGTGGCTCTCGGGAGGTGTTTCGCCTCCCGCCCTTCCACGTAGCGCGAGGGGTCGAAGTCCGGCACCTGGCCGGCGATCCTGGTCGGGAGTCCCGAGACGTCGAACCCCGCGATCGGGCGGACCCCGCTCTTCCCCTCGCGGGTCGCTCGCCAGAACGCCTCGCGTCCGGTCCCGTTCGGGGCCACGGCCCCGAGGCCGGTGACGACGACGCGGCGCCCCTCGAGGGGCCTTGTCCTTCCGCTCGCAACGTCCATCCCGTGGATTCTCCCCGGCCCACCCCGAACAGTCTAATCCCCGCCGATGCGGACCGCCGTTCGCATAGAATGAGCACTCGAGAGTCGGGAGGTGCGGCCATGGCGGACACACTGTTCTGGGACGTGGACACCCAGGTCGACTTCATGGACCCCGCGGGCGCGCCGTACGTGCCGCGCGCGGAGACGATCGTCGCGAATCTGGAGAAGCTGACGCTTCACGCGAAGCGCATGGGGATCGCGCGCGCCGGCTCGGTCGACCACCATGCGCCCGCCGATCCGGAGGACTCCGACCGGCCGGACCTCGGCGAGCCCTATCCGCCGCACTGCCTCGCCGGGACGCCGGGGGCCGCGAAGATCGCGGCGACGTCGCCCCAGAACCCGCTCTGGATCCCGCCGAGCCCGGTTCCGGCCCCGGCCCTCGCGGCACAGATCCGGAACCATCCCGGCGAGGTGTTTCTGCTGAAGCACAAGTTCGACGTCTTCTCGAACCCGAACACCTGCACGGTGCTGCGCGCCTACGGGCCGTCGCGTATCGTGGTGTACGGCGTCGCGCTGGACGTCGCGGTACGCCATGCCGTGGAGGGCTTTCTGACGCTGACGGGGTGGGAGATCTGGCTGGTGGAGGACGCCGTCAAGGCGGTGCGGCCCGAGGCCGCTGCGGACCTGCTCGATGATTGGCGAGGGCGCGGGGTGAGGACGGTGAGCACCGACGAGGCCCTCGATCTGACCAGGTAGGGGGAGGCATGAGACCGATTCTCCGGCTGCTGGACGACGCGCTGATCGAGAGGATCCTGGACGAGGCGAGGGACGTGCTCTGGCGGCTCGGGGTCGAGGTTCACAACCCTCCGGTCCTGACCCTCCTCGCCGATCACGGTGCGAAGGTGGATCGCGCATCGCAGCGGGTCTTCCTCCGCGGCGAGATGGTGGACCGGGCCGTCGCGAGCGCCCCGAAAGGGTTCAAGCTCCACGACGTCCTCGGCAACGAGACGCACGATCTCTCCGGGTACCGCGTCCACTTCACCCCCGGTTCCGCGGCGATCCACGTGCTCGACGCCGCGACGGGCGCGATCCGCAAGCCGGCGACCCGGGATTGCGTCGAGCACTTCAAGGTCGTGAGCGGGCTGCCGAACATCCACGCGGCGAGCACCTCGATCGTGCCGGCGGACGTCCACGAGGCGGTCTCGGACAGCTACCGGCTCTACCTGGCCCTGCTGTATTGCGAGAAACCGGTGGTCACCGGGGCCTTCCGCATCGAGTCGTTCGAGGTGATGAAGGACTTCCAGGTTGCCGTCCGGGGAGGCGCTTCGGCGCTGAGGGAGAAGCCCCTGACGGTCTTCTCGTGCTGCCCGACCTCGCCGCTCAAGTGGAGCGACGTCACCTCCCAGAACCTCGTGGACTGCGCCCGCTGGGGGATCCCCACCGAGCTGATCTCGATGCCGCTCTCGGGGTTCATGGCGCCGGTGACGCTCACCGGGACGCTCGTCCAGCACACCGCCGAGACGCTGAGCGGCCTCGTGATCGCCCAGACGGCGAGTCCCGGCGCGCCGGTCCTCTACGGCGGCTCCCCGGCGGCCTTCGACGTCCGGTACGAGACGACCCCCATGGGCGCGATCGAGACCCAGATGGTGGACTGCGCCTACAACGAGATCGGGAAGCACCTGGGACTGCCTACCCAGGCCTACATCTCGCTGAGCGACGCGAAGGCCCTCGACGCCCAGGCCGGTCTCGAGAGCTCGATGGGGGCGACCCTCGCGGCCCTCTCCGGGATCAACAGCGTTTCGGGGCCGGGCATGCTCGACTTCGAGAGCTGCCAGAGCCTCGAGAAGCTGGTCGTGGACCACGAGATCTGCGGCCTGGTCCTGAGGCTTGCCCGCGGGATCGAGCCGCGCGACGATTTCCCGGCCGTCCCGATCTTCGAGGAGCTCCTGCGCGACGGCCACCTCCTGATCGCGAAGCACACGCGGCGGCACCTCCGCGCGGAGCACCACTTCCCCGGGCCGGCCATCGACAGGGCGAACCTGTCGCGCTGGCGCGAGGAAGGGGGCCTCACGCTAGGGGCGCGCGCGTCGCGCGAGGTGGCCCGGCTGCTCGAAGCCCACGTGCCGTCGAGGCTTCCCGTAGAGGTGCAGCGGGAGCTGGCCCGCCTGATGCAGTCGGCCGCGCGCGCCGCCGGCATGGATGCTCTCCCCTCGAGGGAAGCATGAGAGCGGTCTTGAGGCTCGATCCCTCCGCGGCGGAGCCGGATCCGCGCTGCGTCCTGGCACGGCTCGGGATCGGGAAGGACCGCGAGCCCACCGCGACGGTAAACGGCCTCGTGACGAAGGCCGCCGAGCTCCTCCGCCGGCACGCGCGCCCCGCGGCGATGATGGAGCAGGTGGCGCCGGAGGAGTTCGCGAGGGTGTACGACGGAGAGGGGAAGAACCTCTCGCCCGCCCCCCTCGAGACGGTCTGGCCGCGGGCCGACCGGCTCGCGCTCTACACCGCGACCCTCGGCGAGGAAGTCAGCCGGGAGATCGCCGCGCTCTTCGAGGTCGGCGACTACGCCCTCGGCTATGTGCTCGACGCCCTGGCCTCGTGCGCGGCGGACGGCCTGTCGAGACTCCTCGCGAAACGGTACGTCGCCGCCCTCGTGGTCCGGGGGGAAGTGCCGGCCGACCGCAGGGCGCTCGATTACAGTCCGGGCTACTGCGGCTGGGACATCAGCGGTCAGCGGGCGCTGTTCGCCCGCCTCCGCCCGGCGGAGATCGGGGTCGCCATCAACGAGAGCTGCCTCATGCGGCCGCTGAAATCGGTGTCGGGGGTGATCGCCGTGGGCCCGGCCTCGATCCACCGGATCGAGCCGGCGTACGCGTGCTGCGCAACGTGTGGCGAGCGGAGCTGCCACGAACGGGGCTCGGCTCCAATCGCCGCCGACGGGGGCTGACCACGTGCCACCAGGCGCCGTAGTCTGTCTCGTCCCGAAGCGTGCCGCGCGGGACGAGACAGACTACGGCGCCTGGTGGCTGCCGACCAGGGAAAAGGCGATTAGGAGAAAGGCATGGAGATCCTGCGGGAGATCGCGGAGAGCCTGGGACAGGGGGAGGACGAGAAGGTCGCGGCGCTCGCTCACGCGGCGCTCGACGGCGGGGCCGCGGCGCGCGAGGTGCTCGAGCGCGCCCTGATCGCCGGCATGGCCGACGTCGGCGAGCGTTTCCGTCGGCACGAGATCTTCCTGCCCGACGTCCTGCTCGCGGCACGGGCGATGAACGCCGGCGTCGAGGTGCTCAAGCCGCACCTCGCGGGCGAGGGCGTGCCGACCCGCGGCAAGGTGGTCATCGGGACGATCCAGGGAGACCTGCACGACATCGGGAAGAGCCTCGTGGGGATCATGCTCCGGGGGGCGGGGTTCGAGGTGATCGATCTCGGGCACGACGTGTCCCCCGAGCGCTTCGTGGACGTCGCGGAGCGGGAAGGCGCGGGGGTCGTCGGCATGTCGGCGCTCCTCACGACCACGATGCAGGGGATGGCGAAGGTGGTGGACCTGCTGCGCCGCCGCGGGCTGGCGGGGAAGATCAAGACCATCGTCGGCGGCGCCCCGGTGTCGGACGAGTTCGCGCGCGAGATCGGGGCCGACGCGCACGGCTACGATGCGGCGAATGCGGTGGAGCGCGTCTCCGGGCTGTTCGAGGCGATCCGCGGTGCGCGGGCTTCCTGAGCGGCTCGCCGCGGGCGAGGTCCTGGTGGCGGACGGCGCGATGGGCACCATGCTCATGGCGCGCGGCCTGACCCCCGGAGCCTGCCCCGAGGCGATCGCCCTCCATCGTCCCGGCCTTCTCGAGGAAGTCGCGGCGCTCTTCGCGGCCGCCGGGGCCGATCTCGTCCAGGCCAACACCTTCGGCGCTTCGCCCCTCAAACTGGCGCTATACGGGCTCGACGGGCGCGCGGCGGAGATCAACGCGCGGGCCGTCGAGGCCGCGCGGAAGGGGGCCGCGGGCCGCGCGCTCGTGTACGGCTCCGTCGGACCGTCGGGGCGGCTGCTCGAGCCGTACGGCGACGCGTCCGAGGAGGCGGTGCTGGCGAGCTTCGCGGTGCAGGCCCGCGCCCTCGCGGACTCCGGTGTCGACGCCATCGTCGTCGAGACGATGACCGACGCCACGGAGGCCGCGCTGGCGGTCCGCGCAGCCAAGGACGCCGCGCCGGCCGTTCCCGTCGTCGCGACCATGACCTTCGACCGCACGCCGCGGGGGTTCTTCACGATCATGGGGGTGACCGTCGAGCGGGCATGCCGGGTCCTCGAGGAGGCCGGTGCCGACGCGGTCGGCTCGAACTGCGGGAACGGCAGCGACGCGATGGTGGAGATCGCCGCAGAGTTCCGCCGGCACTCGACGAAGCCCGTCGCGATCCAGTCGAACGCCGGCCTCCCCCGGATGACCGCGGCCGGGCTCGTCTACCCGGAAGGTCCCGGCTACATGGCGGACAGGGTCCGCACCCTGATCGGTCTCGGCGTGGCGATCGTGGGAGGGTGCTGCGGGACCGGCCCGGAGCACGTTCGCGCCTTCCGCGAGGCGGTGGACCGTCGCGGGGGCGCCTGACCCGCCGGCCTACTTCTTGAAATAATCCGCGTTCGTCTCGATGAAGTGCTTCCACTTCTCCGGGACGTTTTCCACCTCGAAGATCGCCTGGACCGGACAGGCCGGCTCGCAGGCGCCGCAGTCGATGCACTCGACGGGGTCGATGTAGAGCATCTCCGCGGTCTCGAAGTCCGGGTCCTTCTTCGTGGGGTGAATGCAGTCCACCGGGCACACGTCCACGCAAGCGGTGTCCTTGGTCCCGATGCACGGCTCGGCGATGATGAAAGCCATTGATCTCTCTCCCTGCTGAAGGATCGCGAAGGCGACCTAGCGCCCCAAGTGTAGCGCGACTCTCCCGCACGGCACGCATCCGATCCGACCGGGGTCCAGCCCCGCGTGCCGTTTCGTGACCGGCGTCAAGCGGCGTTTCGGGGGCCGAGCGGGGGCCAATCGCCGCGGCATTGGGTGGTATCCTGGCCTGCACGGCGGGAAGAGGAGCGCATCGTGAGCCTGACACTGCGTCGGTCGAACCGGATCGAGCCGAGCCGCGGGCCGGTCCTCCTGGTGGTGCTCGACGGCATCGGCCTCGGCGCGCGAGACGAGTGGGACGCCGTCGCCCTCGCGCGGACGCCGGCGCTCGACGGCCTGATGGCGACGGCTCCGTGGCGCGCGCTGAAGGCGCACGGCGCCGCGGTGGGGCTCCCGTCCGACGAAGACATGGGGAACTCGGAGGTCGGCCACAACGCGCTGGGCGCCGGACGGATCGTGGACCAGGGGGCGAAGCTCGTCAATCGCGCCGTGGCCGACGGGTCGATCTTCCGGAGCGAGACGTGGGGGAAGATCGCGTCTCGCTGCAGGGCGGGGGGAGCGCTGCACCTGATCGGCCTCCTCTCCGACGGCAACGTGCACAGCCACGAGAATCACCTCCACGCCCTCATCGGCCGGGCTTTCGAGGAGGGGTTCCCGCGGGTATTCGTGCACCCGCTGCTCGACGGGAGGGACGTGCCGCAGACCTCGGCGCTGGTCTACGTCGACCGCCTCGAGGAGCGCCTGGGGAGCTACGACGGTCGCGAGGGCAGGCGCTACCGGATAGCCTCGGGCGGCGGCCGCATGATCACCACCATGGACCGTTACGATGCCGACTGGAGCATCGTCGCGCGGGGCTACGCCGCGCACGTCCACGGCGTCGGCCGGCGGTTCGCCTCCGCTCGCGAGGCGATCGAGACCTTCCGCGCGGAGCAGGCGGGGATCAGCGACCAGTTCCTCCCGCCGTTCGTCGTCGCGGAGGAGCAGCGGCCGGTCGGCCCGGTGCTGGACGGCGACGCGGTCGTGTTCTTCAACTTCCGGGGGGACCGCGCGATCGAGATCAGCCGCGCGTTCGACGAGGGGGACGCGTTCGACAGGTTCGACCGCGGGCGGCGCCCCGAGGTCCTCTACGCCGGCATGACGCTGTACGACGGCGACCTCGGCATTCCCAAGAGCTACCTGGTCGAGCCTCCCGCCATCGACCGGACGATCGGCGAGTATCTCGCCCGGGCAGGCGTCACGCAGTTCGCCCTCTCGGAGACGCAGAAGTACGGTCACGTGACCTATTTCTGGAACGGGAACCGCGGCGGGAAGTTCGACCCCGCGACGGAGACCTACCTCGAGATCCCCTCGGACCGGGTCCCCTTCGAGCAGCGCCCCTGGATGAAGGCGGCCGAGATCGCCGACGCGACGCTCGACGCGCTGGCGTCCGGGCGCCACCGTTTCTGCCGCATCAACTTCGCCAACGGGGACATGGTGGGCCACAGCGGGCAGCTCCTGCCCACGATCGTCGCGGTGGAGGCGGTGGACCTCTGCCTGGCCAGGATCGTCCGCGGGATCGGATCGGTCGATGGGACGCTCGTGGTCCTGGCCGACCACGGCAACGCCGACGACATGGTGGAGCGGGACCGCACGGGGCTTCCGCTCCGGGACGAGGCCGGGATCCCCAAGTACCGCACCAGTCACAGCCTGAATCCCGTTCCGTTCATCGTCTGGCGCGCGAAGGGTCCGTCCCCGGCGCTCCGGCAGGATCTGCCGGGGGCAGGCCTGGCCAACGTCGCCGCCACCCTGCTGGAGCTGCTGGGGTTCGAGCCACCCGCCGACTACCTGCCCTCGCTCCTCGCCTGAGCACGAGCGCCGAGACGGACTTCCGAATCGGGAAGGGGACGACGCGCGTATAATCCGCCCCGCACATGGCGACGCCGCGAGCCACCCCCGAGCCTCGACCGTCCGCGAGCCAGAGAGCGCTCGGCCGCCTCGACGCGCTCCTCCTCAGGGAGCGCGCGCTGTGGGCCGGAGGGCTCGAGCGGGTCGCCGGCGTGGACGAGGCCGGCGTCGGACCGCTGGCCGGGCCGGTCGTCGCCGCCGCGGTCGTCTTCCCTCCCGGGACGGGGATCCCCGGGGTGAACGACTCGAAGCGTGTCGCCCCCGCGCGGCGGGCGGAGCTCGCGGCGGAGATCCGGGAGCTGGCGCTCGCCCACGCCGTGGCGATGGCCGATCCCGGCGAGATCGACCGGCTGAACGTGTACCACGCGACCCTTCTCGCGATGCGGCGGGCGGTCGAGGGACTCGGCGTCCGTCCGGACCGCGTTCTCGTGGACGCGCGCCGGATCCCGGGGATCGACGTTCCGCAGGAGGCGATCATCCGCGGCGACGCGTCCTGCCACGCCATCGCGGCCGCCTCCATCCTCGCGAAGGTGGCGCGGGACGCGCTCATGGCGGAGTACGAGGAGACCTACCCCGGATACGGTTTCGCCCTCCACAAGGGGTATCCCACCGAGTCGCACCGGGACGCGATCCGGCGCCTCGGGCCGTGCGCGATCCACCGGCGCTCGTTCACGCTGCTCCCGCCCCCGGGGCTTTGGGACTAGGCCGGGGAAGCCTCCGCGCCGTGACACCCCCCACGCGCGGCGCGGCCGCCGGCCGGGGTTTCCCGCCGCGTTGTGACACCCTCCGTCGCTGTCCTATAATCCCGCGCCACGCTCGGGCTGCGGGGCTCTCGTAATTCCTCGGGACACGGAGGCGCGCGTTGAAGATCCACGAGTACCAGGCGAAGACCCTCTTCAGGAAACACGGCGTGCCGGTGCCGCAGGGCGAGGTCGCCTTCTCTCCCACGGAAGCCCGGGACATCGCGCGGAAGCTCGGCGGCCGGGTCGTCGTGAAAGCGCAGATCCACGCAGGCGGCCGCGGGAAGGGGACCTTCAAGCATGCCGCGACCGGAGCCGTCGTGATGCGGCCGGACGGGAGCAAGCCGCTCGGCGGCGTCGTCGTCGTGAACGGACACGACGCGGCCGAGGAGATCGCCGGGCGGATGCTCGGCAACGTCCTCGTGACGAAACAGAGCGGGGCCGAGGGGAGAGTGGTTCGGCGCGTGCTCGTCGAGGAGGGGATGGACATCGCGCGCGAGTACTACCTCGCGCTGCTCCTCGACCGAGCGGTCCGCTCGCTGGTGTTCATCGCGAGCGCCGAGGGGGGGACGGAGATCGAGGAGGTCGCGGCGAGCCGACCCGAGGCGATTCTTAAGGTGGCGGTGGATCCCACGGCGGGCTTCACCCCCTGGATCGGGCGCAAGATCGCGTTCGGCCTCGGAGTCCGGCCCGAGCTCGTCTCGCCGGTCGCGAAGCTCGTCGGCTCGCTGTACCAGACGCTCTCCGCGACGGATGCTTCCTTGGCCGAGATCAATCCCCTGATCGTCACGGGGGACGGCAAGGTGGTCGCCCTCGACGGCAAGATGAACCTCGACGACAACGCGATCTTCCGGCACCCCGAGATCGCGGAGATGAGGGACCTCGAAGAGGAGGACCCGCTCGAGGTCGAGGCTTCCAAGTTCGGTCTCAACTACATCAAGCTCGACGGCACGGTCGGGTGCATGGTCAACGGCGCCGGCCTCGCGATGGGGACGATGGACATCATCAAGCACCACGGCGGGAGCCCTGCGAACTTCCTCGACGTCGGAGGCGGGGCGACCGCCGAGGCGGTCACCGCCGCGTTCGAGATCCTCATGAAGGACCGCGGTGTCAAGGCGGTCCTCGTGAACATCTTCGGCGGGATCATGCGGTGCGACCTGGTGGCCGAGGGCGTCGTCGCGGCCGCGAGGAAGGTCGGCGCGAAGGTCCCCATGGTCGTCCGGCTCGAGGGAACGAACGTCGAGAAGGGGAGAGAGATCCTGCGCGACTCCGGGCTGACCTTCCTGGTGGCGGACGGGATGAAGGACGCGGCCGAGAAGGTCGTCGCCGCCGCGGCGGGGAGGTAGCCATGTCGGTCCTGGTGGGCAACGGCACCCGGCTCCTCGTGCAGGGGATCACCGGAAGGGAAGGGACGTTCCACACGCGGAAGGCGGTGGAGTACGGCACGAAGGTCGTCGCGGGGGTGACTCCCGGCAAGGGAGGATCCGAGGTGGACGGGATCCCGGTGTTCAACACCGTGGAGGACGCGGTTCGCGCGACGGGGGCCAACGCGAGCGTGATCTTCGTCGCCCCTCCCTTCGCGGCCGACGCGATCCTGGAGGCGGCCTCCGCGGGACTGCCGCTCGTCGTGTGCATCACGGAGGGGATCCCGACCCTCGACATGGTCCGCGTGATGGCGTTCCTCGAGGGGCGGAAGACGCGGCTGATCGGGCCGAACTGCCCCGGGATCATCACCCCCGGCGAGTGCAAGATCGGGATCATGCCCGGGCACATCCACAAGGCGGGACCGGTGGGCGTCGTCTCCCGCTCCGGGACGCTGACCTACGAGGCGGTGGACCAGCTGACCCGGCTCGGCATCGGTCAGTCCACCTGCGTCGGGATCGGCGGCGACCCGATTCCCGGGACGAATTTCATCGACATGCTCGCGCTCTACCAGGCCGATCCCGCCACCCGCGCGGTGGTGCTGATCGGGGAGATCGGCGGGACCGCGGAGGAGGAGGCGGCGGCGTTCGTCAAGGAGCGCGTGACGAAGCCGGTCGTCGCGTTCATCGCCGGCCAGACGGCGCCTCCAGGCCGCAGGATGGGGCACGCGGGCGCGATCATCGCCGGCGGGAAGGGAACCGCCGCGGAGAAGATGAAGGCGCTGAAGGAGGCGGGAATCCACGTCGTGGACACCCCGGCCGCCATCGGCGAGACCGTCAAGAAGGTGCTCGGCTGATCGACGGGGGCCGGCGCCTGATTCCCGCCCGCGGCCGGCCGGCAACGACCGGGGCCCGGGCCCATCGGGGAGAAACATGACGCATCACGTGCAGAGAACGCTGGCGATCGTCAAGCCGGACGGCGTCGAGCAGAAGGTCGTGGGGAAGGTCGTCGCCCGGATCGAGGCCGAGGGGTTCCGGATCGCCGGGCTCAGGATGATCCGGCTCGGCAAGGCCGAGGCGGAAGGGTTCTACGCCGTTCACCGGGGGAAGCCGTTCTTCTCGAGCCTGACCGCCTTCATGTCGTCCGGGCCGGCGGTGGTGATGGTGCTCGAGCGCGAGGAGGCGATCGCGAAGTGGCGCGAGCTCATGGGCGCCACGAACCCCGCCAACGCCGCGCCGGGGACGCTCCGCAAGGAATTCGCCACGTCGGTCGAGCGGAACATCGTCCACGGCTCGGACGCCCCCGAGACCGCCGCCTTCGAGATCGCCTACTTCTTCGGCGGGGTGGACCTGTTGGGCTGAAGTCGGGGGACGTCAAACAAGAAAAAAAGGGGGAGCCCACAGGCTCCCCCTTTCCTATTACGACCGTACGGCTAAGGCTAGAAGCTCCACTTGAGCGATACCCGCGCGCTGCGCGGATTCCCGTAGCTGGTGGCCCTGCCGTAGTTGGGATTTGCCTCGGCCTGGTTGAGCTCGAGGACGTCGTCGAAGGCGTCCCCTTCCTGGGTGTTGAACACGTTGAACATGTCGAAGCCGAGGTTGAGGTTGCTGTTCTTCCACCCGGTCTTGATGTTGTACGAGAGGTGGACGTCCACGGTCGTGAAGTCGGGCATGCGGCCGCTGAAGTCCCTCTTGACGGTCGTGTAGTCGTAGAGGAACTGGGTCGTGCCGAACCGGGCGTTGACGAGTGGGCGATCCACCGCGCCATCGGTGAGCGGATCCGGAGCGTTGTAGGTGTCGAACACGAGCTGGCCGTCCGCGACGTCGCCCGTGGAGTACTCGGTGGGCGCCGCGCCAATGCCTTTCGACAGCACGAGGAACGGATCGCCGACGGCTTCCGCGGTGGCGATGTCGTAGCGCTGGTACCACGACGCGTAGACCGGATCGGTTCCGGGCACCTCGCCCGAGCCGGGGAGCTGGTAGAAGTCGTTCGGGTGGACGAGCTGCGGGAACCGCGGCACGCCCGTGGACCAGTTCAGCGCAGCACCGGCGCTCAGGCCGTTCTTGAACTGGTAGGTGGCGTACGCCTTGAGGTTGTGCTTCACGTCGGTGTTGAGGGGGCCGGCGATGAACTGCCCGTGCATCAGGGGGGTGTCCGGGAAGTCGTAGAGCGAAGTGATGTTCGGGTCGTCCTGGCCGTTGTCGTTCCGGAGGAGACCCTCGTAGTTGCCGATCAGCTGGCCGTACCGGTAGGACACCCAGCCCACCCAGTTGTCGGAGAACCGCTTGTTGAAGATGACCTCGAACGCGTCGTAGTCGCGCCTCGGCTTCGGGAAATCCGGGTAGCCGGGGCCGCCGAGCTCGGCGATCGCGGAGCCGCTGTTGACCGACGGGTTACCGAGGACGTAGCTGCCGAACGCGTCGACCGCGTACGACGGGAACGGGTTGAAGGTCGGGTAGATCCCCTCGTCGTTGAGGAAGCGGTACGGCCCCCAGTACCGGTTCGCGATCGCCTCCTGCGGCACGTAGGAGAAGTCCTCGATGACGCGGCCGATCTGCCGGTGGACGTACCGGAAGTCGACGCTCATGTTCTGGGTGACCTCGCGGGTGTAACCCAGCAGGTACTCCTCCGTGTAGGGGAGCTTCGTGTCCTGCCAGACCGACGTCGGGCTGGAGCCGACGATCGACATGCTCTGGCACGGTGCGGAGCCGCCGCCGACCGTCGGGCAGTCGCTGTCGAGTTGCTGCGTCGTCAGGGTCTTGTCCAGCCAGTTCTGGCTGATGTCCACCTCGTTCGAGAACGCGCGATAGGCGAGGTCCTGGGTCAGCCGCTGGACCATCTTCGAGTAGTTGGCATACAGCTTGTCGCGCCCGTCGCCACGAACGTCCCAGGTGACGCCGACGCGCGGCGCCCACTCCTTCGGGAACGTCATGGCCTGCGGGTCGTAGACGGTCGTGCCGGTCGGGTCCACGAACGTATCGTCCGAGACGAAGGCGAACGGCAGGACGTACGGCGAGCCGCCGGCCACGTACTCCGACGTGTACCGCACGCCGAGCTTCAGCGTCCAGCGGGGCGTGATCGACCAGGTGTCCTGGAGGAAGAAGTTGTTCTCGGTGTTGTGCGTCTGCACCTCGACCGGGCTCGTCTTGGAGCGCTGGACCTTGTAGGTGTTCGCGCCGACGGCCGAGTTGAAGGACTCGTACAGGTACGCGCCGGTGGTGGACGGCTGGTCGAGGTACTCGCCGTTCCAGAGGTAGCTGTCGGACGCCTCGTCGTAGACCCCGATCGGGAGCTTCATCGTGTAGATCGGTCCGGTCTGCTTCCCGGACTCGGTGTAGTCCACCTTGTCCTGCTGCCAGCCCCCCTTGATCTCGTGATTGCCGATCACGTAGGTCAGCTTGATCGCGTACTGGTCGACCGTCTCGTCGGTGTCCGGGGCGAAGCCGAGACCCCCGTAATCGATCCCCCCGGGCACGTCGAGATTGGTGATCATGTAGAGATCTTGGGCCTTCTCCTTCAGCTTGGACTTGTGCTGCGCGATAATCGCGTCCACGAAGAAGTTCGGCGTCAGCGCGCCGGCGTACTTGAGCGACAGGTTGTCGCCGCCGTAGTCGAGCGAGGAGTATCCCTCCTCTCCGCTGCGGCGGAGCGCGCCGATCCGCTGGATGCCGTACTCGCCCGTGGAGGGATCGCCGAACGCGGTCGCCTCGAGGCGGTGGTTCGGCGTCATGTACCACGAGAACTTCAGGGCGTAGTTGTCGTTCGAGCGCGTCCGCTCCCCGGTGCGCCCGTACGTGGTCTGGTTCGGGTCGTAGTAGACCTTGTTCCCTTCCTCGTCGAGGTAGTAGAGCGCGGTCTCATCGAGGCCGGTCCGCTGGAAGGTGGTCTTCGACTCGACCGGGTTGTAGGCGGCGTACCAGAAGAGCTTGTCCTTCATCAGCGGGCCGCCCAGCGACAGGCCGATGTCGTACCGCTGCGCGCTCGTCGCCGCGATCGCGTCGGGGAACAGCTCGACCGTCTTGTACTCCGCCTCGAACGAGGACGGCGCTCCGTAGACCGAGATCTGGCCGGAGAGCTTGTTGCCCCCGCTCTTCACCACGGCGTTCACGACGCCGCCGGTGGCCTGGCCGAACTCGGCCTCGAAGCCGGCTTCCTTCACCTCGACCTGGTCGATGAAGTCGTTCGTCACGCCGGAACCGAGGGATCCGTAAACGCGGTTGTAGGAGCCGATGCCGCCGTAGCCGGAGTTCGTGATGTTGACCCCGTCCACGAGGTACGAGTTCTCGAGCCCCGAGGAGCCGGAGATCGAGTAGTTGCCCGCGCCGGAGCCGAGCCCGCTCACCACGCCCGGCGAGAGGGTGAACATGGCCGTGAAGTTGCGGCCGAGCGGCAGGTAGTCCACGAGGTTGTTCACGGAGACCGTCGCGCCCACCGCGGTGTTCTTCATGTCCACGATCGGCGCTTCGGACGTGACCGTGACGGTCTCGACCCTGCCGGCGCTCAGCTTGAACGGCACCTGGGTGCGCTTGTTGATGTTCACCGCAACGTCGCTCTGCACCACGGTGCCGAAGCCCGGCGCCTCGGCCTTCACCGTGTACGAGCCGGCCGTCAGGGACCGGATGCTGAACCGCCCCTCGGCGTCGGTCGTCGCGGTGCGCTGCCCCTGCGGACCCGTCGCCGAGACCGTTGCCTGGGCGACCGGGTTCCCCTTGTCGTCCTTGACGACTCCCTCGATGATCCCCGTGGTCAGCTCCTGCGCGAGCGTCAGCCCGCCCAGGATGCCGACCAAGAGGGCTGCGAGGGCGACACAACCCCTAGTCCATCTCCTCATGATTTCCTCCTGTCTATGGAAGCGAGAAGCCATCTCCGCGTTGCCGGAGCACCGACTTCCCCGCGGCGCACGCCGCAAAGAGTGGACGGTCTCAAGGTGCCTCCTCCTGGAACCTGTAGACCTGGCCGATGGCAAACCGCCCCCGGCTGCCGCGGAATGCAGCAAGAAGCATTCCCCCCGCGCTCGAAGAGCGAGCCCTTCATGATCAATGAGTTAGGCGGGCACAGCTCGCGGGCCGCGCCCGCATCGAGGCCAACTATTTGGAGGAATCCAAGGGTTTGGATGGGCGGCCAACCCTCAGGGCCCTTTCTTGGTGCGACACGATCGAGGCACCTTTGTGGCTCGCGTCCACGCGGAGGGTGTACGAACCGTCGCCGACGCCGCTCAGATCGAGTCGCGTGACCGCGTCGAAGGCGCCTCGTTCGAGGGCCTTCTTGAAGTAGACCACCTGGGCGGGTGGGACGATCTCGCCGCTTCCGTCGGCGGGGACGAGAACGTACTCGAGGGACAGGCCGCTCGGGGCGCCCGTGGCCGGGTCGGTGACGACGTGGTAGACGCGGAAGAAGAGCGTGACCGGCTTCGCGGAATCGAGGATCGCCGACGAATCGCCGGCGACCCGCCAACCGTTGGCGAGCTTGAACGGGTCGTCCCCCGGACGGTCGGAACCGGCGTCTCCGGCGTCGCTCGCCGTGAACACGTCCGCGACGAGCGGCGGCAGCCGGGTGGTCTCGCCCGACACCATGAGGCCGGAGACCCGGAGGCCGCTCGACGCGAAATCGGGGACGCTGGTCGCGCCGTTCCAGCTCGCCTCGACGTCGAGGCCGTTCAACCTCATCCAGGCTTCGACCTCGTAGCGGCCGGGAGCGAGCTCGATCGCTTCCGTCAGCCGGAGCCCGTCACGGAGGGCCTCCTGCATCTCCGGCTTCCCCGAGATCCGGTAGGAGCGCTCCTTCCGCGCGATCTCGAGCCCCCCGGCCCGAGCGACGATTCTCGTGGAGACGTCGAGCGACGTCCCGCCGCCCGACGCGATCGGGTTCACCCTGCCCAAGAGGAGCAGCGGCAGGCTCAGGAGCCCCTTCCCCTCTCGGCCGGAAAAGGCCACGGGCACGCAGAGGAGACGGACACCTTCCTCGCCGCGCGCGGGGGCCGCGGCGGGCCGGCTCGCCGCGCGCGCGGGAACGGCCGCGGCGGAATCCGGAGCGGGAGCGTCCTTCGACCAATCGTAGCGGCCGCGCCGGGCGAGGATGCGGACGCCGGGGCGGCTCACGGAGACGTCGATCGCGCGATATCGCTCGCGGCGGGGGCGCGCGGCCGCGCCCGCCGCCCCTTCGAGCTCCGGCGGCCGCCACCCGATCAGGTAGTAGTGGCGCGTGTCGTCGTCCATCGCCTCGAGCGATCGCCGGTAATCGCGCCCTCCGACGAACCGGCCGCCGGACTCGTTGGAGAGGACCGCGACGATCTGGTTCTGCGCCGAGACCGAATTGCCCCCCGGCCCCATGCCCCGTCCCATCTGCTCGAGGAAGTCGGCCGGCAGTCCGAGCTGGTCCGCGATGGATCCATCGCTCGCGCCCGCGGACGCGTCGCCGAGGACCTTTTCCTCGCCGATGTCCATCCCGTAGATGGACACCCTCGCCCGCTCGAGCGCGCGGATCGCTTTCCGGAACTCCAGGGTGAAGCCCATGTCCGCGGCTTCATCCCGGGACGGAGCCATCGGGAAGCCTCCGGAGAAAAGAACGAGCGTCTTGCGGCCGGGAACGGACTCGAGCGTTTCGGCGAGGGACTGGAGGCCGATGTAGAACTCCCGCCTCGATGCCGCGTTCTGGCTGGCGCCGAATTGCGCCTGCGTGAGCAACCGGTTCTGGATGTCGGCGCTCGAGCCGATCAGCCCGGTTCGCAGCGCGTTGTCGGTGATCTGGTCGCCGAGCGATTCCCCGCCGAAGTACCGGATCTGCTCGAGCGCCTCGTCGAGGCCCCCGGGGTCCGACGTGAAGAAGGTGATCGCGCGGAGGAACGGGGACATCTCGTACACCGCCGCGGAGTCGGTCGGCCCCATGCGCGTGCGGAGGAACTCCTTGGCGGCGCGGCGCGCCTGCACGAGGCGGAGTGCCGAGGTGTTGTTGTAGCCGTCGAAGACCAGCACGAACCGGCGCTGGCTCTCCTGTCGCTTGGCGATTCCCCGAGGTGCCGCCGCCGTCTTCGGAGCTTCCGCCGGCGGCCGGTCGGGTGAGGCGGCTGGGGGAGGGGAGGACGGGCCGGCTTCCGTCTTCGCGGCGGCTTCCGGAATGGGCGAGCCCACGAGATCGATCTCGTCGAAGCTCTCGATCGGCACGACCTGGCCGTCCTCCTTGACCGTGAACTCCTCCCGCTTCAACCCCCTCACGTGCCGTCCCGCGCGGTCCACGGGGACCGCCTCGATCAGCACGAGCGACACGGTGACCTTCTCGGTGAGCCCCGTCGAAACCACCGGCGCTCCGGGCTTGGGCGGCGCGGGATCGGGAGGCAGGGGGGCCGCCGGCGCGAGCAGGGGCGGGGCAAGAAGGAGCAGCAGGAGGAGGAGCGGCGCGCCTCGCTTCGGGCCACCGTTCTCCGGCCGAGCCCGCGTCATCGCTTCCCGCTCCCCGCCCCCGAGGTCATTTCTTGGAGATCTTCTTGATGATTTCCTTCACTTCGGCGGCGTCCGGCGCTCCGGGGGCGATCTCGAGATAGCGTTGCAGCTCCTCGAGCGCCTTGTCGTGCTGGCCGAGGTTGACCATGCAGTAGCCGAGCTGCCGGTGCGCGTCGGGCAGCTTGGGGTCGAGCTCGATCGCGCGGGCGAAGGCTCCGGCCGCGGCGGCCGCGTTTCCCTTGTTCCAGGCCTGGACCCCGATGTTGAACTGGATCGCCGGGTCGTTCTTCACGCTCTCGGGAGCCGCCGCGAGCAGCGACTTGACCTCGTCGTCCTTCCCCTGCCGCAGGTACACCTCGAGGAGCTGCGTGAACGCGACGTCGTTGGCCGGGTCCACCTCGATGACCTTGCGAAGGGCCTGCACCCGCTCGTCCTCCCGGTTCATCTTCTTCGCCAGCATCGCGACCCGCACGTACGCGTCGCGCTTCAAGGAGCTGTCCTGGGCCGACTCCGCCTCCTTGCGGTAGTCCGCCAGCGCGGCTTCGTTGTCGCCCTTCTTCTCGAGAATCACCCCTCGCAGCAGGTGGGCGCCCGGGAAGGCGTCGTCCAGGGAGATGGCCTTGTCGATCTCGGTTCCGGCCTCCGCGTCCTTACCGTCCTGGAAGTCGAGGAATGCGGCGAGGTAGAGAAGCCGCGCGTCGTTGGGGGTGATCTCGAGGGTGCGGGCGATCTCGTTGCGGGCCTTCGCGCCGTCTCCCTTCTGGACGAGCCCCACCAGGTCACCGGTGCCCATCACGGCGAGCCCGGTTCCGAATTCACCGGCGCCGGCCGACGACGGCGCCAAGGTGAAGTCGTACGTCACGGTGTCGGTGTCGCCGACCGAGAGATCGGGCATCTTGCTGCCGGGCTGCACGGGGCCCTTGAACTCGAACTTCTTCCTGTTTTCCTTGTCGCGGACGAGGATGTCCACCGCCGACACGCGGAACCCCTGCGCCGTCACGTGGACGGTGTAGTCGCCTCCGCTCACCATGCCGAAGAAGTACTGCCCCTTCTTCTTCGTCCTGGCCTCGAGCGCCGGCTCTCCGGGCTCGACGGGCTCGAGTTTGACGAGGACGTCGTTCGCGGGCTCTCCGGCCGCGTTGACGGCCTTGCCCGAGACGCGAGTGGCCGCGAAGACCAGGGAGCCCGTGCCGAGAAGGGTGAGGAGCACGGCGAGTTGCAGGGCGCGCTTCAGCATCGGTTCACCTCTTTCGGTTCGTCCGCGGATGGGACTCCGCGGCGCTGTCGTTGCGGGCCGGGCGCGGCTCTCTCAGCATGCCGAAACCCTCCGAAGCCTCGATCATCAGGTTAGCACATCGTCCGCCCGGGAATCGGCCGGCGCGGACGGCGGGGCGCGGCCACCGACCGATTTCTGCTAGCATCCTCCACATGGCGAGTTTCCGCAGATTCCTGCGGTACATGAAGCCCTACCTGGGCCGGACGATCGCGGCGACCCTGATGCTCGCGGTGGCGGGCGGGCTGATGTCCCTCGTGGTGGCGACCGTCAAGCCGCTGGTGAAGGACGTTCTCATGCCGGCGGTGGCGGAGAAGGCGCCCGTGCCGCCCTCGGCGTCCGCGCCGCCGGCGGACGTCGGGCGCGACTTCCTGGAGCGAGCGAAAACGTCGCTGGGGACCGAGCGGTTCTCGTCATGGATGAAGGACCGCCCCTACGTCAAGGTGCCGGTCATCCTCGTCCTCGTGTTCTGCCTGCGCGCGGTGTTCCTCTATTTCGGCGGCTACCTGACGAACAAGGTCGGGGCGTCGGTGATCCGCGACCTCAGGGCGGACCTCTATTCCTCGGTGACCTTCCAGTCGCTCAAGTTCTTCCAGGCGAATCCCACGGGCCTCGTCCTCTCGCGGATCCTCCACGACGTCGGCCACCTCCAGAGGGTCACGACGTTCGTCCTCTCCAACCTCTTCCAGCTCGGGACGCAGGTGCCCTTCGTCCTGATCGTGATGTTCTTCTTCGACTGGAAGATGTCGATCTACGTTCTGGGGGTGCTCGCGCTGCTCGCGTACCCGACGATGCGCCTGGGAAAGCGGATGCGCCGCGCTTCGAAGCGCTCGCAGGAGAGCATGGCCGAGGCGGCGAGCCTGGTCGCCGAGGCCGTGACCGGCGCCAAGGTGGTGCAGGGGTTCGCCATGGAGCGGTTCGAGATCGCCCGCTTCCGGGCGGCGCTCGAGAGGATGCTCAAGGCGGATCTCAAGGGCGGGCGGGCGTCGGCGCTCGCGCCGGCGGTCACGGAGTTCGTGGCCGCCTTCGCCTGCGGCGCCTTCTTCTACGTGGCGGGGCTCAAGATCCACCAGGGGAGGCTCGACGCGGGCAACTTCGCGGTCGTCGTGACCGGCCTGGGCATCCTCCTGGCCTCCATCCGGCGTTTCCAGACCCTGAACGCGGAGCTGCAGCAGGCGTTCGCCGCGGCGACCCGCGTGTTCGACATGATGGACCGCGAGCGGGACATCCGTGACGCCCACGGTGCTACGCCGCTGCCGCCGTTCCGGAGCGAGATCCGGTTCGACGACGTGGACTTCGCGTACGAGGACGAGAAGGTCCTCGAGCGGATCCGCCTCACGTTCAGGAAGGGCGAGGTCGTCGCGCTGGTCGGGGAATCCGGGTCCGGGAAGTCCACGATAGCGAATCTCGTCCCGAGGTTCTACGATCCGACCGCCGGGCGGATCCTGGTGGACGGCGTGGACATCCGGGAGGCGACGCTCGCGTCCCTGAGGTCCCAGATCGGCCTCGTCACGCAGGAAACCGTCCTGTTCGACGACACCGTCCGCAACAACGTCGCCTACGGGCGGGCCGACGTGCCGATCGAGCGGGTGATCGAGGCGGCGCGCGCCGCCCACGCCCACGAGTTCATCGAGGCCCTCCCTCTAGGGTACGACACGGTGCTCGGCGAGCGAGGGACGAGGCTGTCGATGGGGCAGCGGCAGCGGATCACGATCGCGCGCGCGCTTCTCAAGGATCCGCCGATCCTGATCCTCGACGAGGCCACCTCGGCCCTCGATTCCGAATCGGAGATGCTCGTCCAGACCGCTCTCGAAGTGCTCATGCGGGGGAGGACCAGCATCGTCATCGCCCACCGCCTGTCCACCATCCGCAGGGCGGACCGGATCGTGGTGATGGACGCCGGGAGGGTGGTCGAGGAGGGGACTCACGGCGAGCTCCTCGCCCGCGGCGGCGCCTACGCGCGCCTCCACGCCCTCCAGTTCCGGGACGCGCCGCCTTGACCCTGCTCCCCCCGGGACGCGCGGAGGTCCGACGGGACCTCGTGGCCCTCGGGTTAGGGGCGGCGGTCCTCTTCTTCGTCTCGCTCGGCGCGCGCGATCTCTGGCAGCCGAACGAGCCCACTTACGGGCAGGCGGTCGCGGAGATGTCCCGCTCGGGGGACTGGATCGTCCCGACGGTCAACGGGCGGGTGTTCGCCGAGAAGCCGGTGCTGTACTACTGGATGGCCCTGGTCTCGGGGGCCGTTCTCGGCGGTGTCTCCGAGCTCTCGCTCCGCGTGCCAGCGGCCGCGTCCGGCGTGCTCGGCGTCCTGCTGACCTACCTTCTCGTGCTCCCCTACGCCGGCCGGAACAGGGCGCGACTGGCCGCGGCGATTCTCGCCACCACCTACGGCGTCTTCTGGAACTCCCGCGCGGTGCAGATGGACATCCTGGTCGTGGTGTCCACGCTGGCGGCGGTACTCGCCGTCGTCCGGGTGGCGGACCACGGCGCTCCGCCGCTCCGGGGGTTCGCGATCGCGGGCCTCGCGGCGGGACTCGGATTCCTGGGCAAGGGGCCCGTGAGCTGGATCTGCCCGGCGATCGTGCTCGTCCCGTACCTCGCCGCGAGCGGCAGGCTTTCCCTCCTTCGCTCGCGCGCGGCCGCCGCCGGGGCCGCGCTCTGCCTCGCCGTGGCGGTCCCGTGGGTGTTGGCACTCCTCGCCCGCGGCGAGGCGGGGTTCCTCCGCGAGATGCTCTTCCGCCAGAACGTGACGCGGTTTCTCGCGGCATGGGATCACCAAGCGCCCCCCTGGTACTACCTCTGGAACTTCTGGATCGACATGATGCCGTGGGGCTGGTTCCTTCCCATCGCCGCTCTCCTTCCGGGACGGGACCGGGAGGAGCGGCGCCTCGACCTGCTCGCGTGGATCTGGATCGGCGCGACGATCGTGTTCTTCTCGCTGTCGGAGAGCAAGCGGAGCGTGTACATCCTTCCCGTCGCCCCGGCCGTCGCCGTTCTCGTCGCGGGTGTCGGATCGAGGCTCGCGGACGGCACGCTTCCGCGAGCGAGACGGATCGCGGCCCTCGCCCTCCTGGCGGTGAGCGGCGCGCTCGCGGCCGCCGGGGGGGGGGCGGTCCTGTTTCGCCTGGTTCCGCGCTACCCGGAAGCCGCCGTCGAGGCGAGGATGCTGGGGTGGCTGCTCGTCGCCGGGGGCGCGGCGATCCTCGTGGCGTTCCTTGGCCCGTCCAGGGTCCGGACCACGGCCCCGGCCGCGCTTCTCTCCCTGGTGCTCTCCCTCGAGCTGCTCGCGGCGGTCGCCCTTCTTCCGGCCGCGAACCGCTACAAGTCCGCGCGGGCCTTCTGCGAGCAGGTGACCGCGCGCGTGTCGGAGGCGGAGCCCCTCGCCTCGTACCGCTTCTGGACGTGGAGGGCGAGTTACGCCTTCTACACGCGCCGCGCGATCCTCAACCTCGAGTCGCCGGAAGAGCTGGCCTCGTTCGCCGCCGCGCGCCCCTCGTCGTTCGTGATCGTCGAGGACGACGGTCTGGCGGAGGCGGAGCGGGTCCTCGGGAGCCGCGAGCCTCTCCTCAAGGCCGGCATCGGCGGCACGACCGCCTACCTCCTGCCCTGCCGTTGAGGCGAGCCGGCGTCAGCGGGCGGGAGCGCTCACGGCTGCGGGCGGCGCCTCCGCGGCGGCGTCCTCGCGCAGCGCGTCTCCCTCGAGCGCGTAGGCCCGCCAGAGCATCGTCAGCGAGATCAGGAGGACGCCGACCACCATCCAGTGCTCGCGGTTCCGCAGCATGCGGTCCGACGACCAGCCGGCGGAGGCTCCTTCGGGATAGGGGTGCAGCATCGGGAACAGGGCGGGAACGGCCCGGTAGTAGCGCTCGAACGCCTCTCCGTGCTTCTCGCGCAGGCGCGCCGGCTCGACGCGCTCCTTGCGCCTGAGGTAGGAGCCGAAGAACACGGCGCACCCCGCCGCAAGGACGATCCATTGGGCGCCGTAGGGAAGTCTCGCCATGACGCAGAGGCCCGCGAAGATCAGGAGCCGGCCGAGGTAGAGAGGGTTCCGCGTGAACCGGTACGGCCCCGAGGTGACCAGCTCCTCGGTCTTGAGGAGATGCCCCGCGGCCCAGAAGCGAATCGCCTCGCCGACGAGCATCACGCCGAATCCCACGGTCACCGACAGGGGGGTCGGTCTCGAGAGCGCCGCCATCAGTCCGACGAGGAGGTACACCGACGCGAGGCGCGAGAGGTAGAGCATGCGATGAAACGGCCGCTTTCCCAATCGTCGAGCCTCCTCGTGACCCGCGGGGAGCATAACCCACGCGGGGCCCTTCGTGCTCTTTCAGCGCGGGCCCGGAGCGGCCGATGCCGCGAGGCGCCGCGCGAGCTCGAGGTTGCGCCGCGCTTCCTCCATGTCCGGACGCAGGCGCAGCGCTTCCTCGAGGTGCGAGATCCCCTCGTCGAGACGGCCGCCCCGCGCGAGGAGCGTCCCGAGATCGTAGTGCGCCGCCGCGTCGCCCGGGCGGACGCGGAGCCCCTCTCGGTAACGCTCCGCCGCCTCGCTCGCGCGTCCCGAGCGGGCAAGGGCGTTCGCGAGTCCGAACAGGAGATCGGGATCGCCGGGGGCGGACCGTAGCGCCGCCTCGTACTCCGCGACGGCTTCCCCGGCGCGCCCGGCCGCGGCGAGGAGGCCGGCCAGGGCGGCCCTCGCCGCGTCGGACCCGGGCCGCAGCCGGACCGCCTCGCGAAGCTCGGCGAGCGCGTCCGCGGAACGCCCCGAGCGCGCGAGCAGGAGACCGAGGTTCTCGTGGGCGCCCGCGTGGTCGGGCTTCAGGCGGACCGCGTCCTCGAGGTGCGCGATCGCTTCTTCCGTCTCCCCGCGCGCCGCGAGCAGCCCCGCGAGATTGTTGTGCGCCATCCAGGCCGCCGGGTTCCGGGCGAGGGTGTCCCGCCAGAGGGTCTCCTCGTCACGGAACGCCAGGGACCGGTTCCAGGTGAGCGCGGCGAGCGCCACGAGCAGCGCGACCGCCAGCGCTCGCCCGAGCCACGGGGGAGCGCCGAACCGTCTCAGCGCGAGGAAGGCGCAGGCGGCGAACAGCGCGATGGGCGCGGCGCTCGCGAGGTACTGGAAGTGGTCGGCGACGAAGGAGTACCGCATCGGGTAGACGTTGAAGAACCCCATCGCGGGGAAGAGCGTGACGAGGAACGCGCCCAGGGCGACGAGCGGCGCGGGGCCCATTCGCTTCCTGGAGGCCGCGAGCGCCGCTGCGGTCGCGACGATCGCCGCCGGCCCGAGCCACGCGGCGGCGTCCCTCGCGCTCACCGTCCAGCGCGGATAGACGAACGTCAGCCCCGACGGCCAGGCGAGCTTCGAGAGATAGAACCACGGCACCCGTCCGGCGAGAAGCAGGCGCTCGAGCGGCGGGAGCGACCACTCCGCCCCCTCCGCGCCGATCTGGTGCCGCTCGAGGAAGACCGTCGCGAGACCCGCGGCCGCGCCGGCGAGCAGCATCGCAGCGAGGAGGACGGCTTCCCGCCGGGCGAGTCTTCCGCTCTTCCACAAGGTGATCCCGCCCGCGACCACCGCCACCGTCGCGGTGACCGTCTTGCTCAGCAGGGCGAGCACGAACAGGACCACCGAGAGCGCGCCGGCCCGCGCGCGGCGGGTAGCGCCGGCCGCGCCCTGGGCGCTCGCCGCGCCGAGCGAGAAACGGAGCCACGCGAGCAGCGCGCCCAGCGCGAGAACCCCCGACAGGACGTTCTTGCGCTCGGATATCCACGCCACCGACTCGACGTGGACCGGGTGCAGCGCGAACACCGCGGCGGCAAAGAGCGCCCCGGGAGCCTCGAGGGCGGCCAGGATGCGCCAGAGGAGGAGCGCGCATGCCGCGTGCAGCAGCACGTTCACGAGGTGATAGCCGAGCGGGGACGATCCCCAGAGGCGGTGCTCGATCCAGAAGGTGGTGTGCGTCAGGGGGTAATACTGCGGCGTCGCGGAGGGGTCGAGCCAGATCCGCGCGAGCCCGGCCGCGTCGAGCAGCGCGGGATTGCGGGTCACGTGATAGTCGTCGTCCCAGACGAAGCCGGCACGTAGCGCTGGCGCGTACGCGGCGAGCGTGGCGGCGAGGAGGAGCGACGCCGTCCACGCGAGGGATCGTTCGCTCGCCGTGCCGCCGCGCCGCCCCGGTCTCTCGGCCACGCCGCTACCTCGATCCGGACGCGTGCCGTCCCCGCAGGCGGTCCCAGAAGCGGCGGAGCCGGCGCCCACGCGCGTACCAGGCCGCGGCTTCCTTCCCGACCGCGGCGATGGCCGCCGCCTCGTCGCGCCCGGTCCAGCGCGCCCTCATCCGGGCGAGAGCCACGAGGTCCTGCGCCGCGAGGCGTGCGAAGGCCGCGCGCCGGAAACGGCCCGGCCGCCGGCCGAGGACGAGGGCGGTGGCGAGATCCACGAGGTGCACCGAGGGTCCCGGGCCGACGAGAACGTCCCGATGGTGAAGATCGCCCGCGGCGATTCCCCGCGCGTGGAGGCTTTCCAGGATCGCCCCGATCCGGTCGAAGATCCCTTCGTCGAGCGCCTCGCCGCGAAGGTCGGCGAGCGTCTTCCCCTCTATCCACTCCAGGGCGAGCGCCCAAGGCCCGAGCCGGCCGAGGAATCGGGGCAGGCCCTCGACGCCCGCCGCCGCCCGATAGGCCGCCGCCTCCCGCCGGGTGAGCAGTCGCCCGATCGTCTGGCGTACCAGGAGGGGCCGCGGCCCGTAGTCCTTGACCGCCACTCCCTTCCCGTCGAGCCGGAAGAAGAGCACGTCGGCCTTGGTCCAGTTGCGCCCCGGAAGCCTTCGCAGGGGAGGGGCGGCCGCGAGTTGATCGGGTCTCACGGAACCGGGCTCGGGTGTGCTAGACTTCGTCTTTGTGTCGAACACGCTAAGCTGCTGATATGGTTGAGGATTGATCCTCTTGACCCTCGTGGACCGGCTCAAGATACCATCCTCCACCGGGACCGACAATCGCCCGGCGGTTCCGACGCGCCCCCCGCGCCGCGACGAGATCGCCTCGGCGACCGTCGGGATGCTCAGGAAGGGGGGCCGGTTCAAGGCCGACCTGCTCCTCGTGGATCTGGGCGAGGGGGAGATGGTCGTCAAGGACTTCGCGGGCAAATCCGGATGGGGACGCCGCCTCGGCAGGATTCAGATCCGGCGGGAGCTCGAGGCCTACCGATGGCTCGGAAGGATGCCCGGCATTCCAGCTTTCATCGGCGAGGTCGACGCGCTGGCTCTCGCAGTGGAGAAGGTCGAGGGACATCTGCTCCATGCCAGCCGGGACGGGAGCGAGAGCATGGAGGGCCCCGTCGCGAAGATCCGGGTGCTGATCGACCGCCTGCACGGCAAGGGTGTCGTCCACAACGACCTGCGCGGGCGCGACAATCTCATGCTGCGGCACGACGGCGACGTGGTGCTCCTGGATCTCGCCGGGGCGATCTGTCTCGCGCCGGGCGGCCTGGCTCACCGGGTGTTCTTCCGCTGGCTGGCCAAGACCGACGACTCGGCTTACCTGAAGTGGAAAGAGTACCTGACCCCGGGAAGGCTGACCCCGGAGGAGAGGGCTTTTCTCCGCAGGTTCCGGATTCGAAGGCGCATGTGGCCGTTCAATCGCAAGTGAGCCCGCCATGGAGGCGACACCTTGACCCACTCGAGCCGCGAGCCCGACCTGTCCATCGTCGTTCCGGTGTTCGAGGAGCGGGACAACCTCGAGCCGCTCGTCGATGAGATCCTCGAGGTTCTCTCCCCGACGGGCCTCGCCGTCGAGATCGTGCTGGTGAACGACGGGAGCCGCGACGGCTCGGCGGAGCGGATCGCGGAGCTCGCCCGGTCGCGGCCCTCGGTCCGCGGCCTGCACTTCCGCGAGAACCGCGGGCAGTCCGCGGCCTTCGACGCGGGGTTCAAGGCGGCGCGGGGCCGCTTCGTGGTCACGCTCGACTCCGACCTCCAGAACGACCCGCGGGACATTCCCGCCCTCCTCGACTCCCTCGAGGACCACGACGCCGCGGTGGGCTACCGGAGGATCCGGAACGACTCCTGGTTGCGGCGTGTTTCTTCCGTCATCGCGAACAGCGTCCGGAACGGGCTTTCCGGCGACGACATCATCGACACGGGATGTTCGCTCAAGGCCTTCAGGGCCGAGGCGCTGGTCGGCCTGAAGCTCTACACCGGGATGCACCGCTTCCTTCCCACGCTGCTCCGGATCGAGGGACGCAGCGTCGTGCAGCTTCCGGTCGGCCACCGGCCCCGCCGGTCGGGACGGAGCAAGTACGGCGTGTGGAACAGGGTCTTCCGGTCGTTTGCGGATCTCCTGGCGGTCCGCTGGATGAAGAAGCGCCGCCTGGCGTACGAGGTGGTCCGCCATGATCCTTGACCGGGTGCCGACCGGCTGGCTCCTCCTGGGGTTCCTGGGGCAGGCGGGCTTCTCCGCTCGCTTCGCCGTGCAGTGGATGGCGTCGGAGCGCCGGGGGGAAAGCGTGATCCCGTCGTCGTTCTGGTGGCTCTCGCTGGCCGGCGGCGCGCTCCTCCTCGCGTACGCGCTGCACCGCGGGGATCCGGTCTTCGTCCTGGGACAAGCGGCCGGCCTGGCCGTTTACGCCAGGAATCTCGTTCTCCTGAGGCGGCGGCCGCAGGGGGGGACGCCCGCCTGACGTCCCCGTCCGCCGGAGCCGGCGATCACCTCTTGCGGGCCGGTGGGCGCACGAGAACGCCCTCCATCTGAGCGTAGTAGCCGCGGCGCGTCGTGACCTTGAGTCCCGGTTTCGCCACGGTCACCCGGATTTCCCTCCAGGTGCCGTCGTGGCGCGAGTCGTCGGGCTCGTACGCGAGCGAGTACTGATGGCGTAGCTCCTGGGCCACCTCGTCGAAAGCTCTGCGGATCTGCCACGACCGGGAGGAGAAGATCGCCCTCCCTCCGGTGTCTTCCGCCATGGCCTTCAGGATCGCCTCGAGCGACCGCTTGCCCTCGAAGTCCATCTGCGAGTCGAGGCGATGGCCGACCCCGACGGTGAAGATCATCACCTCGTTGCGCAACGCTCGGTCGAGGGCTTCGTGCAGCGTGTGAAGGCTCCCGGGCTCGAGTCCGCTCGCGGCCTCGTCCCTCCCGTCCGAGAGAAGCACCAGTACCCGCCGTCCTTCGAACTTCTCCAGCTGGTCGGCGGCCCGGTAGACGGCGTCGTAGAGGGCGGTGCCACCGCTGGCGGCCGTCCCCCGTATCGCGTCGGCGACGGCCGCGCGGTCCGTGGTCAGCGGCTGCGCGATCCGGACCGAATCGCTGAAGGTGACGAGCTGCACCTCGTCGTCGGGCTCGAGCAGCTTGAGGAATTCGAGCGCGGCCTCCTGGGCAGCCTCCAGCCGGCCCCCCTTCATGGACAACGACACGTCGAGGACGAGCGCGACGCGGAGCGGCTTCCAGTCCGTGCCGAACCGGTCGACCGTCTGGGGCCTCCCGTTCTCCAGGATGCGGAAGTCGTCCTTTCCCAACCCCTGGACGTAATTGCGATTGGAGTCGCGCACGACCGCGTAAACGTTCACGAGGTCCACATTCTCGACGAAGTCCGCGCGGAACGGGGTGACGCGCACCGTCTCTCTCGCGTCGGTCCCGTCGGAAAAGTACGCGACCGCCTCGAGGCGGTGCGCGGCAGACCCGTCTCCGGCGTCCCACTCGGCGCGCCACGGAGGCGACTCGACCGTCGCGAGCGCCTTGCCGTCCACCGAAAAGTCCACTCGCCTGACCGAGCCGCCCGGGGGCGGCTCGACGGTGACCTCGACACGGACCTTCCCGACCACGGAGCCGAGGTTCGCGGGGGAAAGGAAGCGGACGGACCTCCCGGCGCCGACGGCGACGGTCAGCGCCAGCGCGAAGGCAACGAGCGCGGTCACGAGAGCGGATCGCCGGATCGTGGGGCTCATCTCTTCTGTGTCCTTCGCGGACGGTCCTGCGCCGCGACCATCATAGCTCCCCGGCCGGGGGAAAGGCCATGGCTCGCGGCGCGGAGCGGTCGTGCGCGGCGCTATCCCCGCGCGGGATCGGGGACGATGCGGCGGACCTGGAAAACCGCCAAGCGCCCCTCGCCGTCCACGCCGAACTCCACGTCCTGCGCGCGCCCCGTCGCCGCTTCGAGGGCGGCGGCGAGGGCCGCGAGACGCGACAGTTCCTCGCCGTCGAGGCACGGGCGGCCCACCCTGTCGGGGGGCAGGGGAGCCTCGACGGTACCGGTGCCGGCGGGATCGAGCGCGAGGAAGGTCGCGGCGGCGCCGGACTCCGCGGAGACGAGCTTCCCGGTGCCGCGCCGGACGCGGTACACGTCTCCTTCGACTTCCCCCTGGGAGATCGCCTCGCCGAGACCCCACGCCGCGTTCACCAGGAGCGTCCCGGCGTCGCCCGAAGGGTCCTGGGTGAGAAGGACGCCGGCCGTTCGCGTCGGGACGGCCTCCTGGACCAGTACCGCCTGGCTCGCTTCCAGCGGGGAGATGCCGAGCGCTCCCATGGCGCGGAGCGCCCGCGCATTCCAGAGCGACGCCCATGCCAGCCGGATCCGGTGCATCAGCTCGTCGAACCCGGCGACGCCGAGCCAGCTGTCGAACAGACCCGCGAGAGATCCTTCCGGGCCGTCCTCGATCGTCGCGGAGGACCGGACCGCGAGCCTCGACGGACCGATCTGCTTCAGGGCGGTCTCGACCGGCCGGAGAACGTCATCCAGGACCTCGCCGGAGAGGAGAATCGCCCGGGCCCGCCGGGACAGCGCCGCGGCATCCCGGCACTCCCGCACGGCCTCGCTCAGGCGCTCGCCTCGCTCGCCGAGGAGGTGCAGCCGGTAGGCCGCCGTGGTCACGACGAAGCCGCGCGGGATCGTGCACCCCGCGGGGAGCGCCTCGCAGACGGCGAGGAGTCCCGCGGCCTTTCCGCCCACGACGGCGCGGTCCGCCGGGGTCCCGCCCGCGAGCGGCACCACGAGGCCCGTTCCGGAGCCCTCGCGCTCGCAGGCCACCACGCGGGCGAGCCGGGACTCGAGGCGCGCCAGGGCGTCGTGCGCGATCCCGGCTGCCCTCGCCCGCCGCGCCAACCCGAGGAGCCCCCCGAGGCGCGAGCGGAGGGTGGCGTCGGGCCATTCGTCCGCGGCCTTTACGTCCGCCCCGAGACGCGCGGTCAGCTCGTCCCGCCGGCGCCCCGCCTCGGCGAGAGCCGGATCGAGGAGGCCGGCCAGCGCGGCCGGATCCACCGCGAGATCCTCGAGGCGATCGAGATCCGTCCGGACGGCCTCGCGCAGGGATCGCGCGGCGCGATCGAGCGCGTCGAGGTCGTCGTGGAGCGGGAGCGCCGCGAGCGCTTCCTCGGCTCGGGAGCGGGCCGATGCGACCGTCCTCTCGCGGAGGTCGGCGGCGCACGAGGCGGCCTCCGGTCCGGCGGAGGGCGAGGCTCGCAGCGCCGCGATCAGTCGCCGTGCGACGGACCCGGCCGGGAGCGCCCGGTACAGGACGGAAGCTTCCATCACATAGGCGATCACGAGGGCGCCATGGGTCGAAGCGAGGTCGACGATCGCGCGCATCGGGGCGGGGTCGTCCGGCCCCCCGGCGAGATCGCGAAGGGCGGCATGGGCCCTCCGGATCGCGTGTCTCGCGTCCTCGTCGAGCCCGCCGGGGATGCCGACCTTGCCGGAAGTGCCGTCGATCGTCGCGACGTCGCCTTCCCGCAGCACCGCGCGCTTCTCCTCGCCGCCGACCACGTCAAGGAGCTCGAGCAGCTCTTCTCCGGAATCCGCGGGAAGAATGCGCGCGGGGCAGGTCGCGCCGAGGGAAACCGACGGCTTCCCGAACTCTCTCGAGAGCAGGCTGACGTGGGAGAGGAGCGATCCGGAGAGAGTGAGCGTTCCGGCCGACGCCAGGATGCGCCCCACGTCGTCGGGAACGGCCCGCTCGGCGACCAGGATCGCCCCCTCGGCGTCTTCCCGCGAGAGGCCCGGGGAGTTCCTGCGAAGCGGTCCGCACGCGAGGCCGGGAGCGGTTCCCTTGCCTCGCAGCACGAGAATGCTCCCGCGTGCGTACGCTTCGCGCTCGATCATTCCGCCCGGATTCTACCAGGGCACCCCCGCCCTCCCATCAGGGCGCGGGCGCGGCCGGGACCGGCGGACCGGCGACGGGAGGCGCCGGCGAAGGCGGCACGGTCGTCGCTCCGTAACGCTTCCCGCCGAAGCGGGTCAGGATCACGAGCCCCACCGCCATCGCATCGAGCACGAACCAGACGAGGGTTCCGATGCAGAACGGGAGGAACCGCAGGAGCGCGAACGGCAGGAACCCGAGAAGGATGGCGCCGAGGAGCGACATCTCGCGTCCCATCAGGCGCCCGATCCTCCTGCCGACGAACTCGAAGATGCCCCCGAGCCCCATCCACTTCACGATGACGAACGCGAAGTAGAGGAGCAGCGCCGCGGGGATCCCGATGATCGTGATGCACAGCAGGATCATCACCATGACCAGGACGATGTACCCCCCGAGACCGGCGAAGAACGCCATGAACGGGTGGAGCGGGGCTTCCTCGCCGAGGAGCCGGATCCTGTCGGGGACGAACGCCGCGAGGAGCACCAGGCCGATGAACACGAGTACGAGCTTCAGGAGCTTGGCCCAGAAGAGGATGATGCCGAGCATGCCGAGCGGACCGGGCATGTGGGCGAGCCACTTCCCCCCGACGCCGATGTTGACCACCTGGCCGCCGACGCTCGCGTCGCCGCGATCGAGGCCGCCGGCGACGTTGACGAGGTCCCTGCCGACGCTCGCTCCGGGATGGAGGACCAGCTTCGAGGCGACCCCGACCACGCTCCCTCCGGCGGGCCCGTGCATGTCGAGCTTCCCGCCGATCACCACCACGTCGCGGCGGACCTTGCCGAGGATCTTGACGTTCCCGGCGATGCAGACCACGCTTCCGGGGACCTCCGTCCCCGCCGGGATCTCGACGTCGCTCATCACGACGACCTTGTCCGGCCCGCTCGAGCCCTCGAAGATGGCCCCCTCGTCGTCGCCCTCGTCCTCGGCGGGCGCCGGCTCGGCCTCGGGTGCGGGAGGAGCGGCCGGTGCCGGCGAGGAAGCGGACGGAGCCGCGGGCTTCGGAGGGGCCTGCGGCTTCTCCACGGCCGGCGGGGTCTTCCCCGCGGCGGCCTGCGCCGGGGGAGGCGCGGCCTTCGCCTTCTCCTCGGCCGCGGCCGAGGCCGGAAGCAGCAGCGACGCAAGAAGGGCCAGGATCGCCAGGGCCCCGATGTTCTTCGCGTGGCGTCTCATTTTGCGGCTCCTCATGAGCGGTCCGCCGGGACGCGGGCCCGGAGGTCGCGCCCGATGACCGCGGCGGTCATGGTCAGCATGGCAAGGACGATCACGGCCGCCGCTCCCACGAAGAGCGGCCGTGCGGCTCGCACCAATACGGAGGCTGTGGAGAGAAAGTCCCATGCGGCGCCAACGAGCGGCCTCAAGCTCGAGAGAACCTCGACCCACGCCCGGCCCAGCAAGGAGAGGAACCCCCCGGTCTCGAGGGTGGCGCGCCCCGCGCCGCGGGCGATGCCGAGCATCGAGGGGGCGAGGAACGCCCCGGACACGAGCACGGCGAAGGCGAGCGCCGCGGCCAGGGCACCCGCCCATGCGAGATGCCGGGCGGAGACCGGCTCCCGCCGCGGAGGGGCCAGCTCGTCCAGGGCCGTCATGACGCGCTCCGCCACGTTCACCCGGAACGGCGGTTCCGCCGCCAGGAGAGCCAGCGCGGCGTCGAGGCGGGCCTCGACCCTCGCGGCCTCCGCGCACGCCGCGCACCCTTCGAGGTGCTCGCGCAGGGCAGCCTCGGCCTCGGGGCGAAGCGTCCCCAGGCCCCTCTCGCCAATCACGTTCCTCGCGCTGCGGCAGATCATGTTCGTCAGGCTCCGAAGTGCTCGGGATGGCGGCGGACGAGGATCTTGCGGAGCGCGTCGCGGCCGCGCATCAGCCGGGTCTTCACGGTGCCTTCCGGCACGCCGAGGGTCCGCGCGACCTCGTCCACCCGCTTGCCTTCCACGTACACGAGGAAGATCGCCTCGCGGTATCTCGCATCGATGTCGGAGAGCGCGTCGCGTACCAGCGACCGCCGCTCCCCCGTCTCGGCCCGTTCCTCCGGCCCCGGCGCGTCGTCGGCGACCTGGGCGGGCATCTCGGTGCGCCCCTGCTCCCGCCGGGCCCGGCGCCCGAGATCGAGGATGTGGTTGGCGGCGAGGCGGTACAACCAGGTCGAGAACGGGTAATCCGGCCTGTACTGGTGGAGGTTCCTGTAAACCTTGATCATGACCTCGCTCACGACGTCCTCGATGTCGTCCCGCCGGATGCCGTATCGCCACGCCACGCCCGCCACCAGGTTCTGGTAGCGCCGGACGAGCCCGGCAAAGGCGTCGTGGTCGCCCCGGAGGATCGCTTCGACCGCTGCCATGTCCTCGGCCGGTCGGTCCTCCATGACCGCTCCCATCGAGTGAAACGAGGCTGGCGCCCCGGGGTTCCCGGCGTTTTCCGTGACGGACCGGGAGGCCTACGGTGGCGTTCGAGAGGCGCTAGTATAGACGTTGCGGGCGCCCCGCCGGGGCGCCGGATTCGCCCGGATCGACCAGGAGGATGCATGAGCCCCACCCCGAAGCGAGCGGGCCCCAAGGACCCCCGAGAGCTCTCGCCCGACCGGCTGCGCTGGCGGTGCGACCCGTCGAAGTTCCGCTTCGAGACGACCGACGAGATCGGGGACGGTCCGATCAACATCATCGGCCAGCCGAGGGCGATGGAGGCGTTGAAGCTCGGGCTCGCGATCCGGAGCGCGAACTACAACATCTTCGTGGCCGGAGAGGTGGGAACCGGGCGGTCCACGGCGGTGAAGCGCCAGCTCGCCGCGGTGGAGCGGGGCGACAAGGCCCCCGACGACCTGGTCTACGTCCACAACTTCAAGGACCCGGACCAGCCCCGTCTTCTGACGTTTCCCGGCGGCTGCGGCCGGGCTTTCCGGAAGGCGATGGACGACCTCGTCGAAGGGCTGAGGAAGCAGATCCCCGAGCTCTTCGACTCGGACGTCTATCGCAAGAAGCGCTCCGAGAAGATCGAGGCCGCCAAGGAAGTCCAGAAGGAGCGCCTCAAGGAGTTCGAGAAGAAAGTGCAGGACGACGGCTTCGCCCTCGTCCAGGTCCAGCTCGGGCCGGTGGTGCGCCCCGACCTGATGCCGGTCGTCGCCGGCAACCCGGTTGCGATGAGCCAGCTGGAGTCGCTGGTGGAGGAGGAGAAGTTCCAGCGCCGGGAGTTCGAGCGGCTGAAGGCGAAGTACGTCAAGCTCGGCGAGACGATGGAGAGCGTGACCAAGGAGTTCCGCGATCTCGAGCGCGACCTGCGGCGCCAGCTGATCGAGCTCGACCGGGAGCTCGCGGGCCCACTGGTCCGCGCCGTGACGGCGGACGTGAAGCAGGAGTTCGGCGGAGAAAAGGTCGTGGCGTTCGTCGAGGAGGCGACCGATCACATCCTCGACCACCTCGACCTGTTCCGCGAGAGCGAGGAGCAGCCGTCGGCCGGGGCCGAGCGGGACCGCGCGCGGGCGGAGATCCGCGAGCGGATGCTGCCGTACGCGGTGAACGTCCTCGTGGACAATTCGGAGACCAAGGGCCGGCCGATCATCTGGGAGACGTCTCCCACCTACAGGAACCTGTTCGGCACGATCGAGCGGGCCCGGGACGCGTCCGGGGAGTGGAGCACCGACCATACGCGGGTGAAGTCGGGGAGCCTCGCCCGCGCCCGCGGCGGATTTCTCGTATTGGACGCCCTGGACGTGCTGGCGGAGGGGGGAGTCTGGCCCGCGCTGAAGCGAACGCTGAGGAACCAGGCGATCGAGATCCAGTCGTTCGATCCGTTCAACTTCTTCTCGAACGTCTCCATCAAGCCCGCCGCCATTCCCCTCGACGTCAAGGTGATCCTGATCGGCACGCGCCAGATCTACCGCCTGCTCCACGCCCTCGACGAGGACTTCAAGAAGATCTTCGAGGTCAAGGCGGACTTCGCCCTCGAGACGCCCAGGAGCGCGGAAGAGCTGCGCAACTACGCCGCCTTCGTTCGGAAGAAGTGCCAGGACGACCGGCTCCCTCCGTTCCACCGCGACGCCGTGGCGGTCGTCGTGGAGCACGGGGTCCGCCTCGCCGGCCGGCAGGAGAAGATCTCGACGCGCTTCAACGAGGTGGCCGACGTGATCCGGGAGTCCGGCTACTGGGCGAGGCAGGAGAAGGCGAAGCGGGTCGAGGCGCGCCACGCGGACCAGGCCATCGCCCAGCGCAGCCGCCGCCTCGATCTCGTGCAGGAGGTCCTGCGCGAGCGGTTCGCCGACGGGACCTTCCTCGTGGACCTCGCGGGGGCGAAGGTCGGGCAGGTCAACGGGCTCGTCATCCTCGACGTCGGCGATTTCGCGTTCGGCCAGCCGTCGAGGATCACCGCCTCCACCGCGATGGGGCGCGCCGGGATCATCGACATCGCGCGCGAGGCCGAGATGGCGGGGGCGATCCACACGAAGGGGGTCCTGATCCTGGCGGGTTTCCTGCGCTCGCGGTTCGCGCAGGACAAGCCGCTGGCCCTGTCGGCGAGCCTCTGCTTCGAGCAGAGCTACGACGAGGTGGACGGCGACTCCGCGTCGTCGGCCGAGCTCTACGCGCTGCTGTCGAGCCTGGCGGCGGTCCCGCTGCACCAGGCCATCGCGGTCACCGGCTCGGTGAACCAGGCAGGCGAGATCCAGCCGATCGGCGGCGTCAACGAGAAGATCGAGGGGTTCTTCGACCTCTGCAGGCTAGCGGGGCTCACGGGCGAGCAGGGCGTCATGATCCCGTCGCGCAACGTGTCGCAGCTGATGCTGCGGAAGGACGTCGTCGAAGAGGTCGAGAAGGGGAAGTTCCACGTCTGGGCGGTCTCCACCATCGAGGAGGGGATGGAGATCCTGACCGGAATCCCGGCGGGGGAGCGGACGAAGGGCGGCGCCTGGCCGACCGACTCGATCTTCGGCCGGGTGGACGCGCGCCTTTCGGAGCTCGCGAGGAAGGTCCGGGAGTTCGGCCCCGCCGATCTGCCTTCGGGAGGGTGAGCCCGCCTACGGCTGCAGCTGCTTCAGGATCGCGGGGTCCTTCTCCTCCTGCGCCAGGAGCGTGTGGCAGGTGGAGCAGTCCTGCGAAATCGCTTCGCCGAGAGTGGTCTTGTGCTCGTCGTCGTGGCACCGGAAGCAGCCCGGCGTGTTCTGGTGGCCGATGTGGTTGGCGTAGGTGCCCCAGCCGATCTTCATGCTCGGCCACACGTTGATGCAGTAGATCTTCCCCAGCTCCTCGGCCGCCGCGGTGATCACGTCGCGCCGCGCGGCAGCGAGCTCGGGGTAGCTCTTGGCGTAGAAGGACAGGACCTGCTCGCGGATCTTGGCGCGCGCGTCCTCGTGCGAGGCGTACATCCCCTGCAGCGCCTTCAGCCCCTCCCGCCGTATGAACGGGAGCGACCGGTCTATCAACTGCTGCGCAAGCGCCGAGTCGAGCTCGTCCTGCGGCATGCGGTAGATGTGGCTGGGCCGGTTGTGGCAGTCGACGCAGTCCATGGTGCGCCACGCCGCATCGCCCGCCTGACGCTTCGCCGCCTCGCCCCCGGTCCGGAAGGTCTTGACCGTTCCGTCCGGCATGGTCATCTCGACCTCGTAGATGTTCTCCCGCTTCTCGTCGGAGAGGTAGCGGATCTTGGTCGCGGGATCGACGTGCCAGTGGATCCCCTTCGAGACCCGGCCCTGCACGCCGCCGACGCGGAGGAGGAGCACGTTCTTGATCTCGGTGTTGGCCTCGTCCTCCTCGTAGTGGGTCAGGACCTTGAGCCGGTCGCCGACGAACTTGGTCGGCCAGTGGCACTGCTCGCAGGTCTCCCGGGCCGGGCGGAGGTTGTGGACGGGCACCGGGATCGGCTTCGGATACAGGTCGAAGGTCACCGCGACGAGCTGCCACGAGCCGGAGAGCTTCGATTTCACGAACCAGTTGGCCCCGGGGCCGATGTGGCAGGAGACGCACCCGACCCGGGCGTGGGGCGAGCGCTGGAAGTTGGCGTACTCGGGCTCCATGACGCTGTGGCAGGTTTGCCCGCAGAACGGCGTCGAGTCCATGACCTCGATCCCCTTGTATCCCGCGACACCGAGGATCACGACGTTGAGCGTCGTCAGTCCCAGGAACAGGAGGAAGCTGCCGCGGGTCCGCGGGTCGTTCAGGTCGAACACCGGCAGCGCGCGGCGGGTCTCTCCCCGATCGGCGGCCTTCCGCGCGCGGCGGCGCTCGAGCCAGAGCCCCGAGGGAATCAGGACGAGCCCGAAAGCGAACAGGCCCGGGAGCACGAGGAAGCTCAGGATCCCGCCGTAGGGACCGGCCTCGACGATGCCGCTCGCTTCGAACGCGAACATCGCCAGGAAGAGGATGGACGAGGCCGTGGCGAGGGTGGCCCCGACCAGGCTCATCAGGTTCCGGCTGATCGCCGCGAAGAAACTCCTCATGGGCTCCCTCTTCCCGAGCGTCGGCGACGGGTGCCGGTCCCGGGGCGAGCATCATAACAAAGCGGGCCTCCGAAGACCCGCTCGGGAGTCCGGGACGCCGGGCGAGCGCCGCTCGCCGGCGCTTGCCGCGCCGCCGCGCGTCGTGATCTAATGGCGCGCCGCGACACGCCGCGAAACCACGTCGTTTCAAGGAGAGGAAGATGGCGATTCGGATCGGCATCATGGGCTTCGGCCGGATCGGCAGGAACGTGTTCCGGATCCTCTACCCGCAGGACGACATCGAGATCGTCGCCATCGCGGACATCGCCGACCCGAAGGGGCTCGAGTACCTGCTCAAGTTCGACACCGTGCACGGACGGTTCGACGAGCCGGTCTGGGTGACGGGGGACTCGATGTACGCCAAGGGGCGCCAGATCCGGATGCTCCAGCGCAAGGCGCCCGGGGACGTGGACTGGGGCGCCATGGGCGTCGACATCGTCATCGAGGCGACCGGTCAGTACCGGACCCGCGCCGCGCTGCAGAAGCACCTCGACACCGGCGCCAAGCGCGTGATCCTCACCGTCCCGCCCCGCGACGAGATCGACGCGCTCGTGGTCATGGGGGTGAACGAGCACGTCCTGACCCCCGCGACGCGGATCGTCAGCAACGCCTCGTGCACCGCCAATGCCCTCGCCCCGATCTGCAAGGTCCTGAACGACGCCTTCGGGATCGAGAGGGCGTTCATGACCACCGTGCACGCCTACACGAACGACCAGCGGCTGGCGGACGTGCCGCACACGGAGCTCAGGCGCTCCCGCGCGGCGGCCGAGAACATCATCCCGGCCACCACGTGGTCGCCGCAGGCGGTCGAGAGGATCCTCCCCGAGCTCGAGGGACGGCTCGACGGCATGGCGCTCAACGTCCCCGTTCCCGACGGCTCGATCGTCGACCTCGTCGCGCTCATGAAGCGGACGGTGACCGTCGAAGAGGTCAACGAGGTGGTCAGGTCCGCGGCCGCGACCAAGTACAAGAGCATCATCGAGTACGTGGACCAGCCGATCGTCTCCTCGGACGTCATCGGCAACGCGCACTCCGCGATCTTCGACGGCCTGTCCACCCTGGTCCTCGGCGGCAACCTCCTGAAGACGATGACCTGGTACGACAACGGCTGGGGGTACGCGACGCGCGTGGTGGAGCTGGTCCTGCGCCTCGCCAAGTTCAACGATCTCGCGGCGCCGGCGGGGAGGTGATGGCCATGACGACGCGCAAGCCGAAGGTGGCGATCAACGGTTTCGGGCGGATCGGCCGCGCCGTGTTCCGGATCCTGAGCAAGCGGGACGACGTGGAGGTCGTGGCTATGAACGACATCACGAGCAACGACGCGCTCGCCTACCTGCTCCGCTTCGACACCGTCTACGGCCCGTACGAGGGGAAGGTGACCCTTCACGACGACCGCATGCAGGCCGGGACGCAGGACGTCCTGATGCTCGAGGAGAAGGAGCCGGCGAAGCTCCCGTGGAAGAGCCTCGGCGTGGACGTCGTCGTGGAGGCCACCGGCAGGTTCAGGAAGCGCGAGCAGATCGCGCAGCATCTCGAAGGCGGCGCCAAGCGCGTGATCCTCACGGTCCCGTCGAAGGACGAGATCGACGCGACGGTCGTCATCGGCGTGAACGACGGGGACCTCAAGCCCGAGCACCGGATCATCTCGAACGCCTCGTGCACCACCAACTGCCTTGCCCCTGTCGCGAAGGTACTGCAGGACAAGTTCGGGATCGTGAAGGGTTACATCACGACCGTCCACGCCTACACGAACGACCAGCGCCTCGCCGACGTCCCGCACAGCGACCTCCGGCGCTCCCGCGCCGCCGCGGAGAACATCATCCCGACCACCACGGGCGCCGCCCGGGCGGTGGGGAAGGTCCTCCCGGCGCTCAAGGGGAAGCTGGACGGGATCGCGATGCGCGTTCCGGTCCCCGACGGCTCCACCGTGGATCTCGTGGCCGAGCTCGAGCGCGAGGCCACCGTCGAGTCGCTGAACGCGGCGATGAAGGCCGCCTCGGAGACGGCGCCGCTCAAGGGGATCCTCGAGTACACCGAGGAGCCGATCGTCTCCTCGGACATCATCCAGAACGGCTCGTCGGCGATCTTCGACGCCAAGTGCACCCGCGTCCTCGGCGGCAACTTCGTCAAGGTGATCGCCTGGTACGACAACGAGTGGGGATACAGCTGCCGCGTCGTGGATCTGATCCACAAGCTCGCGGCGCTGTAGCGGCTACCGTTCCCGGCGCGGGCCGTTCCTCGAACGGCGATACGAACCGGAAGCCCGCCGGACGGGCCGGATCGGAGTGGGTTCGGAGACGGCCCTTTTCCGGGCCGGCGAGAACGCACTCCGATCCGGCCCGTCCGGCGCACCAACCGGGTCAGTAGGCCTTCGCGAAGTGCACCCGCCGGGGGGAGGGCTCCCCGCAGCGGACGCACACGCCCTTCTCCCCGGGCTGGCCGAACGCGAGGCAGCGGACCGTCGCCTTCGTCTCTTCCTGGATCGCGGTCTCGCACTCCGCGCTCCCGCACCAGTGGGACAGCAGGAAGCCGCCGGGGGAGTCGATCTTCTCCTTGAAGGTCTCCCAGCCGTCCACCGGGAACGTCGCCGCGTCGCGGCGCGCGCGGGCCGCCTCGAACATCTCCCTCTGGACCTCCTCGAGCAGCGCGGGAATGCGCGTCTCGAGATCGGCCATCGGCACGAAGGCCTTGGCGCGGTTCGGGCGCTTGACGGCCACGACCGATCCCTTCTCGAGGTCCTTCGGCCCCAGCTCGATCCGCAAGGGGACCCCGAGCATCTCCCACTCGTTGAACTTGAAGCCGGGGGAGAGGTTGTCCCGCTCGTCGAGCTTGACGGCGAGACCGGCCTTGGCCAGGCGGTCCCGCACCTCGCGCGCCGCTCCGAGGATCCGGTCCACCGGGTCGGACGCTTTCCAGATCGGCACCACCGCGACCTGGACGGGGGCGAGGCGCGGCGGTAGGACCAGGCCGTTGTCGTCGCCGTGCGCCATGACGACCGCGCCGACGAGGCGGGTCGAGACCCCCCATGAGGTGTTCCACGCGTGCTGCCAGTCGCCGGCCTCGGTCTGGAACTTGAGCTCGAACGCCTTCGCGAAATTCTGCCCGAGGTCGTGGGAAGTGCCGCACTGGAGCGCCTTGTTGTCCTGCATCAGCGCCTCGATGCAGTAGGTCTTGAGCGCCCCGGCGAACTTCTCCTTGTCGGTCTTGACCCCCTTGAGGACGGGGACCGCCATGTACTCCTCGGCGAACGTCGCGTACACGTCGAGCATCCGGAGGGTCTCCTCCTCGGCCTCCTCGTGCGTGGCGTGCGCGGTGTGCCCCTCCTGCCAGAGGAACTCGGTCGTGCGGAGGAACAGGCGCGTTCGCATCTCCCAGCGGACGATGTTGGCCCACTGGTTGATCAGGAGGGGAAGATCCCGGTACGACTGCACCCACTTCGCGAACATCGCGTAGATGATCGTCTCCGAGGTCGGCCGGACCACCAGCTCTTCCTCGAGGGCGCTCTCCGGGTCGGGGATGACCGTGAGCTTCCCGTCCACCTCCGCGGTCTTGAGGCGCGTGTGGGTGACGATCGCGCACTCCTTGGCGAACCCCTCGACGTGCGCGGCCTCCCTCGCCAGGAACGACTTCGGGATGAACAGGGGGAAGTAGGCGTTCTGGTGGCCGGTGTCCTTGAACATCCGGTCGAGCACGCGCTGCATGTTCTCCCAGAGCGCGTAACCGTGCGGCCGGATCACCATGCACCCCTTGACGGGAGAGTAGTCCGCAAGGCGAGCCTGCGTGACGACGTCGGTGTACCAGCGGGAGTAGTCCTCGGCGCGGGGGGTGATGAGCTTGGCCATGTGGTCCTCGTTCGCGTTGCGATTCGCGCGAAGCGGGGATTATACGGTCCGGCTCGCCTTCGCGGCCAGGGTAGTCCGCCCGAGCCGCAAGCTCACCGTCGAGTTCGAGCCTGAGCGGCCCTCTCTTCGCGCGGCCGTCTCTTCCCTGGACGGCCGCGCGAAGAGCGGAGCAAGGGGGCGCGGCGACGTTTGCCGCGCAACCCCGCAGCGTGCCGCGAAGGCCGAACTCGACGGTGAGCTTGCGGCTCGGGCGCTAAGGCGTGCGACGGACCTTGCCGGTCATCGGGACGAAGCGGACGGCGGTCACGGTCTCGCGCACGATCCCGCGATCCGTCTTCGTCACCACCACGAGGTCCTGCACCCCCGCGCCGAGGGGAAGCACGAGGCGGCCCCCGGGCTTGAGCTGGTCGAGGAGCGGCTGCGGGATGCGCTCCGGCGCAGCGGTGAGCATGATCGCGTCGAACGGGGCGGCCTCGGGCCAGCCGTCGTAGCCGTCGCCGATCCGGACGCGGATGTTGCGATAGCCGAGATCGGCAAGGAGCTTCTCGGCGCGGCGTCCGAGGGGCTCGACGATCTCGATCGAGTAGACCTCTCCCACGCACTCCGCGAGGACCGCCGCCTGGTACCCCGACCCCGTTCCCACCTCCAGCACCTTCATCGTTCGCTGCGGCCGGATCAGCTCGGTCATCAGCGCGACGATGTAGGGCTGCGAGATCGTCTGCTCGTGGCCGATCGGGAGCGGCCCGTCGTAATAGGCGATCTCGATCTCGTCCGCGGGGACGAACCGGTGGCGCGGAACGGCTCGCAGGGCGGCGAGGACGGCCGGGTCCCTCACGCCTCGCGCCGCGATCTGGGATTCGACCATCTCGAGCCGCGCGACCCGCTCGCGGTCGTCGGCGGGCGGAGGCTCCTCGCGGCCGTCTCCTCCCCCGATCGCGCATGCGGCGCCGGCGCCGGCCAGGCCGACGAGCGCCGCGAAGCTCAGCACCGCCGCTCTCCGCGCCACGGAGGCCACCTCCTCCTCCCCCGCATGAGCTCTCCTTCTTGCCTCGACCGTAACCGGTGCGCTCCGACCCTGTCAAGGCCACCGCCGCCGCTCTAGGCTAGAATCCGGCCGTCGTCGGTTCTCGTGAGACGGGCTCGGCCCGTGGGAGGACGGCATGCGAGAGTTGTCGGTGCGGATGGCGCCGGGATACGCGGCGCGGACGGGTCTGCTTTTCCTCATCCTGGCCGCGGGTGGCTGCGGGCCCGGCCGTAGGGCGGCAGGTGAGGCGATCTTCCCGTACATCGACGCCGTCCAGGCGTCGAACTACGATCTGATCCGGTGCCTCTACGCGGGGCCCCAGCCCCGGGGAGGGACGGCCGCGGCCGACACGGACTTCAACGCGTGGGTGGACGGCCGCCTCGCCGCCTTCGAGAAGGGCAAGACCCGCGGGCAGGTGGATCTCGAGAGCGACGGCATCACGATGGTCAAGGCATTCGGCCTGGGGACCGGCACCCTTCTGGGCATCGCGTCGGTCGAGTCGAAGGGGGGCGATCTCGAGGTCCTGACCCCCGCGACCTTCAACTACGACGAGATCGACGCGCCGAGCCTTCCCGACAAGGCAACCTTCCTCGTGGCGGTGCTGCCGCTGGGCACCGTCACCACCGTCCAGATCAAGGAGGGGTCGGGCCGGATGTCGCTCGACGTTCTCAAGAACCTGACGTTTCGCTGGACGCTCAAGCGTGTCGAGCGGAAGGGGACTTGCCGCTCCGACTGGGGAGTGGCGTCGGTCGCGGCGGTCCCCGAGTCGGCGAAGACCGTCCGCGTGGAGTGGAAGTTCTGATGGGACCGACCGACCGCCCCGCGCGGGGCATCGCCGCCGGAATGAGCGCGAATGGGGCGACCCGCGCCCCGCGCCACCGGCCGGGTTGATTCGTTGCGCCGGCCGACTCGAGCCGCTCTGGCGCTGGCATCGCTGCTCGTGGCGTTTTGCCTCGCGGCGGCGGTGCTGGCGCCCTGGATCGTGGACGCCGACCGTTTCCGCCCCCGCGTCGAGACGCGCCTCGGGGAAATCCTCGGACGCAAGGTCGCGCTCGGCCATCTGAGGCTCTCGCTCCTGACGGGACTGGCGCTGGTGGCGGAGGGAGTCCGGGTCGGAGAGCCGCCCGCCGCGGAGTCGGGCGCCGGGTTCGAGATCGCGGCAGGGCGCGTCGCGGTCCGTCCCGCGATTCTGCCCCTCCTGCGGGGCGAGGTCGTCGTGCGGAGCGTCGCGCTCCGCGACGGCTCGTTCCGCGCCGCCGGGCGCACGCTCGCGGAGCGTCTTTCCGCACGGGTCCGGCTCGGGCGCGCCGAGGACGGTTCGTCCCGCCTTTGGGGACGGATCGCCGGGTTGCTCCCCGCCTTCCCGGGAGCCCCGGATTTCCGGGCGGATTTCGACGCTTCCATCGTCTCCGATCGCCTGAAGCTCGCGGCGCTCCGCGCCGAGACGGTCGCGGGAAGTCTCGAGGCCGAGGGCGAGGTCGACGGGATCGCCACCGGACGCCTTCGCATTTCCCTTCGCGGCGAGACGGAAATCGGTCGATCGCGAGCCTCCGGCACCGTGACGGTCTCTGGGCTCGCGGCCGACCGCCCGGAGCTCGAATTCCGGGTGACCTCTCCCCTCGTGGACTTCGACGAGCTGGCCCGGCTCGCGGGAGTGCGCCGGGCGGAGCCCCCGTCCGCGGGGCTTCTCGGAGCGCTCGTGCCCGCGGCGGTCGCCGCGGAGGCGCCGCCGCGGGTGGAGTTCCTGTCGCGGTGGACCGGCGGCGGGACGATCGACGCCGCCCGCGGCCGGCTGGCGGGACTCGAGATGACCGGCCTCTCCGCTCGAGTGAAGCTGGAGCGGGGGACGGTCCGGTTCGAGGACGCGGCCTTTTCGCTCTATGGGGGCCGCCACGTCGGTTCCCTCGAGCTGGATCTCGTCTCGCGCGGCGCGCCGTTCCGGCTCGTATCCCGCCTCGAGGGGGTGGACTCGGGCCGGCTGCTCAAAGCGCTCGACGCGTCGCGCGGCGAGGTGATCCACGGCATCGCGGCGCTCGCGCTCGACATCGCGGGCGAGGCCGGTGCGGGCCCGGTCGCCGGGTCGATCCGCGGATCCGCCCGCGCCGAGCTCAAGGACGGGCGGTTCCTCTCGGTGGGAATCCTGAAGCAGGTCGCGCAGATCCTGGAGATGGCCGGAGGGCGGGGAATCGGGCGGGACGAGACGCCGTTCGACCACGTGTCCGCGTCTTTCGGCGTGCGCGACGGCCGGGCGGACACGAAGGACCTGGAGTTCCGATCCGCCGACCTCGACCTCGACGGCGGCGGGAGCGTCGGTCTCGGCGGCTCGCTGGCTCTGGACGTGACGGCTTCGTTCTCGAGGCGGGCGAGCGCCGACCTGGTCCGCGAGACGCCTCAGCTCAAGTTCCGCCTCGATCCGGACGGCAGGCTCACGATGCCTCTCAAGATTCGCGGGGACCTCAAGACACCGCTCGTACAACTCGACCTCGACCGCGTGCTGCGGGAGGGGCTCGAGCGCTCGGCCCGGGATCGCGGCCGCAAGGGGCTACTGAGGCGGCTGCTCGGCGGGGAATGACGGGGTGCGCATGTCGCGAGAGCACGTTCACCTGATCGGCATCGGAGGCACCGGGATGGCGGCGCTCGCGGGGCTGCTCCACGAGAGCGGCTGCCGCGTGACCGGGTCGGACACGGAGCTCTACCCGCCCACCTCGACGCTCCTCGAATCCATGGGGCTCGAGATCCACAAGGGGTACGACGCGCGCCGGCTCGACACGGCCCCCGATCTCGTCGTCGTCGGGAACGCCGTGCGCCGGGGGAATCCCGAGGCCGAGGAGGTCCTCGACCGACGCCTCGAGCATGCGTCCATGCCTCAGGTTCTCGAGGAGAGGTTCCTGACCGGCCGTCATTCCATCGTGGTCGCCGGCACGCACGGCAAGACCACGGTGACCGCGATGATCGCTTGGGTGCTGCATCACGCGGGGCGCGATCCGGGATTCCTGGTCGGCGGCCTGCCGGCGAACTTCGACCGGCCCTACCGGCTCGGATCCGGCCCGGCGTTCGTCATCGAGGGGGACGAGTACGACACCGCCTTCTTCGACAAGGGGCCGAAGTTCATGCACTACCGCCCCGACACCGCGCTGGTCGGAACGGTGGAGTTCGACCACGCGGACATCTTCACGGACCTCGACCAGGTCAAGAAAGCGTTCCGTTGGCTCGTGAACATCGTCCCCCGGCGCGGCCTCGTCGTCCGCCACGAGGACTGCGAGATCACGCGCGAGGTGACCGCCGCGGCCCTCTCGCGAGTCGAGGGTTACGGCCTCCGCGAGGGGCGCTGGCGCGCGGAGGAGCTCGCAGCGACCCCGGAAGGGACCCGCTTCGCGGTTCTCCGTGACGGGAGCGCTTTCGCGGACGTCTCGCTGCCGATGTTCGGGGAGTTCAACGTGAGGAACGCGCTGGCGGTCACGGCCGCGGCGGCCGAGCAAGGGCTCTCGGCGACGGAGATCGCTGCGGGCCTCGCGACGTTCCGTGGCGTCCGGCGACGCCTCGAGATTCGCGGCGAGGCGGACGGCATCACGGTGCTCGACGACTTCGCGCACCACCCGACGGCGATCGCGGAGACGCTGCGCGCCGTCGGCACCCGCTTCCCGGGCCGGAGGGTGTGGGCGGTGCTCGAGCCGCGCTCCTGGTCGCTGCGGCGAAACGTGTTCCAGGATCGCCTGCCGGCCTCGTTCGACGGCGCCGACGAGGTCGTCATCGCCGAGGTGTTCGGGGCCGATGCGCTTCCCGCGGCCGAGCGGCTCGATCCCGACCGGCTGGCCCGGGACCTCTCGGCGCGCGGGCTGCGGGCGCGATTCCTGCCGGGGGTGGACGCGATCGTGGCGTGTCTCGCCGCGGAGTCGCGGCCGGGCGACGTCGTCGCCGTCCTCAGCAACGGAGCTTTCGGCGGGATTCACGGCAAGCTCCTTGCCGCGCTCGAGAAGAGGGACAACCGCAAGTAGCGGAGAGGACCGCTCGGGTTCCCCAAAAAAACAAGCCGGCGGCTCGTGCCGCCGGCCTGCTCCGACTACCGGATGAGGGGGGTGCCGGCGTCGGAATCTCCGGGATGCCGGCTACTTCCTGTCCTTCGGGCGAGCGTTTCCCGCCTGGCCGCCGCTGCGGGGAGCGGGGGACGCCTTCGGCTGCGAGCGCTCCACGCGGGGGGCCTGGTGGCTCGGCGGCGCAACGCGCTCGACCCGGGGAGCGGCGCGGGTCTCGCGACGGTCCGGGGAAGGCGCTGCGGGACGTACTTCCCTGGCGCCCTCGCGGCGATCGGTCTCCCTCGGGCGCGCGAGCTGCTGGTACATGTCCCGGACGCGTTCACGCGTGTCGCGGCCGCGCTCCTCGCGGGGGGCGACCCGCGCCGGAGCCTCCGGGCTGCGGTAGCTCCGGCCGGGCTCCATGCCCGCTCCGGGCGCACCCCCCTGCCTCGCTCGCTCGTCCGCGCGCGGATCGCTGGCGATGCGGCGGGGGTAGCCTCCGTCGTCCGATCGGCTTCGCGCAGGGCTTCGTTCGGAGATCCCGGTCGTGGGCTGCTGGGATTCCGCGCTCCGGCTCCGCTGCCAGCGATCGGGCTCCGGCCGGCCGCTCTTCGGCGCCCGGTCACGCTCGACCGCCTGTCCTGCGGCGCCTCTCGCCGGCCCGCTCGAGCCCTCGCCCCCCTGCCCGAGAGCACGGGGCCTGCCCGTCGCATCGCGACTTCCGGCGGCGCCCGCCCTCGGGCTCTCGGGGACCGCGCCGGAGCGGTGCAGTCCCGGCGCGGCAGCGCGGGTGTCGGTGGGGGCGCCGGGCTTGGGCGTGCCCCGCGTGCGCTCGATCATCCGGTCCTCCAAGGCGCGGAACCGCGTGTCGGGGGCCCGGTCCTTCCCGATCGGACGGAGGCGCGCGCCGCGATCCTGCGACGCGTCTCGGGCCGCGGTCTCGCGAGAGGCGGGATCGCGAGCGAGCCGCCCCGGAGGCACTCTCGGCGGACGGGTCACGACCGGGGTGGTCTGCAGGTCGTGGCCGACGCGGTCGAGGGGCACCGCGTAGTGCCCGTAATCGTGTCCGTGGAAGTGGTCGTAGCCGACGAACGTCCAGCAGTGCGGGTCGTAGTAGCCGTACCAGGGGGTGCCGTAGTAGGCCGGACCTCCCCAGTAGTCGAGCGGCGCCCAGCCGACGTACGCGGAGCCCCAGGACCACGCGACCCACGCCCCGCCGAACACCCGCCCCGGAGCCCAGCACCACCCGAAACCGATCATCCAGCTCCAGCGCCCGTAGTGGTACGGCGCCCAGCCCCAAGGCTCGTTCCCGACCCAGAAGTAACCGCCGGGCCCGTAGTCCCAGTAGCCGTCGGTGTAGGGCCGCCAGCCGGGGGCGACGTCGTACGGGTACCACACCCACCCGTAGTCCGGCGCGTTGACCCAGCGGCCGTTCGCGGACAACTCGCCGTAGTAAGGCCGGACCTCGTTGGGAACCGCGTCGTAGGCCCCGCTCGAATCGTTGCCCGCGGACCCCGCGTAGCGGTCCCGAACGCGGTAGGCGTCGTCCCGCTGGTCGCAGAAGCGATCGAACGCATCCGAGGCGAAGGTGTTGAACGCGCGCGGCTCGGACGGAACCGATCCCGGATCGACCGACGTGCGCATGCCGCCGCGAACCAGGACCGAGCCGCCGTCCCCCACGACCTCGACGACGCCGCGGTGCGACAGCACGCGGGTCGAGCCGTTGCCGTCCACGTCCACGCGAACGTCACCGTTGTCCAGGAGGTAGACGGATGCCGAGGGAGTGTCGATCCGGAAGCTGGCCTTGTCGCCGATCTCCGAGATCACCCGGACGGCGCCCGACGCGAGGCGGAGGACCGTGTTGTCCTGATAGGCCGCCCCGGGACGCGGAAGGGACAGGTAGGTCAGCTCGCCGTTGTCGTCCTGGCGGATCAGCGAGCCGCCGGCGAGCTGGACCTCGACCCTCTGGCCGCGAGCCGTCCGGACGGTATCGCCGGGGAACACGGGAGCGTTGACCGTCGCGCTCGCGTCGCCGGGCCGTCCGCCCTCGTCCGCCCTGGCGCGCACGACCGTCGCTCCGTTCTCGGAGTAGCGGACCCGGCCGTAGTCGCCCTGCCGGTAGTCGTCGCCGTAGGCGTCCGGGTTCTCGGCCTGGGCGAGCGCCGGGGGAGGGGTCAGAAGGAGCGCCGCGGCGAAGGTGAGAGCGAAACCGGCGCGTTTCATCGTGACCTCCCCGGCGGATTGAGTTCGACCGCCGTCCTGCGCCCTCATGGATTGCAGCCTCCGTGCCATGCCCGGAAGCCTGAAAGTCGTTGATCCCGATAGACTTGACGCGAGCGGCGGATCCGCGGAATGTCACCACGGGGCCGGCCGACGTCCTCCCGCGCGGACACTCCGGGGCCGCTCATCCGTTCGGAGTTCGTGCGCGGCGCGGCTTGACCCAGGTGGGCCTCGCTCGCTTGACGCTCCCCGTGGCCGATGGTAATTTCGAATCGACGCAACCGGCAGAAAAGTCAGGTGCTTTCGCTGGAAAGGGCCGATGATGGCGGTGCGACCGATCGTTCTCTACCCGGACCCCGTCCTCCTCCAGCCGACCCGCCGGGTCGAGGAGATCACGGACGAGATCCGTGTCCTCGTACGGGACATGGTGGACAGCATGTACGACGCCCCCGGGGTGGGGCTCGCAGCGAACCAGGTCGGAGCGCCGTGGCGCCTCCTGGTCGTCGATCTGACCGTCGGGGAGAAGCCCGACGAGGTCAAGGTCCTCGTCAACCCGGAGATCGAGTTCGTCGAGGGGAGCCAGTTCGGCGAGGAGGGCTGCCTCTCGTTTCCGGGCATCACTCTCGAGATCGAGCGGCCCTTCCGCGCCGGGGTCGCGGCACGCGACCTCGACGGGAACCCGGTGGAGCTTGCCGGAGAGGGTCTCATGGCCAGGGCACTCCTGCACGAGATCGAGCACCTCGACGGCGAGACCTTCCTTCGCAACGTATCGCCGCTCAAACGCGAGCTGGTGAAGCGGCAGATCCGCAAGCGAATGAAAACGGGAGACTGGGTCGCCGCGGCGGCGACGTGAGAATCGTCTTCCTGGGAACGCCCGACAGCGCCATCCCGCCCCTTACGGCCCTCCTGTCCGCGGGCCACCTCGTTTCCCTCGTCGTCACGCAGCCCGACCGCCCCGCCGGACGATCCGGCTCGCCCCGCCCGCCCGCGGTGAAGTCCGCCGCTCTCCGCGAGGGGCTCCCGGTGATCCAGCCCGCGAAGGTGCGGGTGCCCGAGTTCCGCGACTCCATCGCGGCCGAGCAGCCGGACGCGCTCGTCGTGGTCGCATACGGACGGATCCTGCCCGAGTCGGTGCTCGCCGTCGCCCGGCTCGGCGCGGTCAACCTCCACTTCTCGCTCCTTCCCCGCCATCGCGGCGCGGCCCCGGTGCAGTGGGCGATCGCGAGCGGCGACGGCGTCACCGGCGTGACGACGATGCGGATGAACGCGAGGATGGACGAGGGCGACCTGCTGCTGCAGCGCGAGGTCCCCGTCGAGCCCGGCGAGCACGCGCCGCCGCTCACCGCGCGGCTCGCCGCGGTGGGGGCGGGGCTGCTCGTCGAGACGCTCTCCGGCCTCGCGCGCGGCACGATCGCCCCGCGCCCGCAGGATCCCGCGCTCGCCACCTACGCGCGGCCCCTCGCTCCGGCGGACGGGCACGCCGATCCGTCCGCTCCCGCGGGGACGATCGAGCGTCTCGTCCGAGCCTTCGATCCCTGGCCCGGCGTATGGCTGCGGCGGGCCGGAAGGCGAATCCGGATCGTGGACGCCCGGGCGATCGACGGCCTTTCCCACGCCGGCCCCGCGGGCACGTTGACCGGCCTCGAATCCGGCGGTCTCGGAATGGCGTGCGGCGGCGGCACCCTGCTGGCCATCCGGGAGCTTCAACCGGAGGGGCGCCGCGTCATGAGCGCGCGCGACGCCCTGAACGGCCGCCACCTCGAACCCGGCGACCGCCTGGAACGTATCTATTCCTGACCGCGAAGGCCAACATGCCGGGGTCGGACGTTACGAGCGTTACATCTCCTCGACCGCTCGCCATGCCGTGGCGGTGCGGAGATGTAACGCTCGTAACGTCCGACCCCGTACCATCTCCCTTCCGGCCGCTGTAGAATCGGGCTTCCAGTTTCCCGAACTCGAGGAGGTTTCGCGATGAAAGGTTGGATCGGCTGCGGCGTCGTCGCGCTCGTGTTGATCGTGGTCGCCCTCGGCGTCGTCGGCTGGGGCGTCGGGGTCTACAACGGGCTGGTTCGACAGCAGGTCGCCGTGGACACGGCATGGGCGCAGGTCCAGAACGTCTACCAGCGGCGCATCGACTTGATCCCGAACCTCGTCGAGACGGTCAAGGGGGCCGCGAACTTCGAGAAGAGCACGTTCACCGAGGTCACCGAGGCGCGGGCCAAGGCGTCGCAGACGACGCTTTCCCCGCAGATCCTCGACGACCCGGCGAAGTTCCGTCAGTTCCAGCAGGCCCAGGGAGAGCTTTCCGGCGCTCTCTCGCGGCTGCTCGTGACGGTCGAGAACTACCCGCAGCTGACCGCCAGCCAGAACTTCCGCGAGCTGCAGAGCCAGCTAGAGGGTAGCGAGAACCGGATCGCCGTCGAGCGGCGCAACTTCAACCAGGCGGTGCAGGGTTACAACACCGCGATCCGCGTGTTCCCGGGGTCCCTCGTGGCCGGGTTCTTCCGGTTCGGGCCCAAGGCCTTGTTCGAGGCGGAGGCCGGGGCGGACAAGGCCCCGAAGGTGAAGTTCTGAGCCGCCACGAGGGGTCTGAGCGGCCATGAGCCGGAAAGGCCGGTCGCGAGGTTTCCTCCTGGCCGCGATCGCCCTGGCGGCGGCCGGGGCTTTCGCTCGGGCCCACGCGCTCGAGATGCCGGCCGCGCCCTCGTCGCGCGTGAACGACTACGCGGGAATCGTGGATTCCGCGTCTCGGGGCAGGATCGACGCCCTGCTCGCCGACTACGAGCGCGAGTCCACGAACCAGATCGCCGTCGCGGTGTTCCCCTCGCTCGAGGGCGAAGACCTCGAGGACTTCTCGAACCGCCTCTTCGAGCGCTGGAAGCTCGGCCAGAAGGACAAGAACAACGGAATCCTCCTCGCGATCTTCCTGCGCGAGCGGCGCGCGCGCATCGAGGTGGGGTACGGCCTCGAGGGAAGGCTGACCGACGCGATCTCGAGCGACATCCTCGCGGACGTTCTGGCGAAGCGCTTCCGCCAGCGGGACTATTCCGGCGGGATCGAGGCGGCCTGCCGCGCGATGATCGCCGCTACGGAAGGGGAGTACCGGGCGGCGCCGCGGCGGCACGGCAAGCCGCGCTGGGTCCCGCTCGCCTACGTCGCCCTCATCCTGATCGCCGCGCTGATCTCGGCGGCGCGCCGGTCCTCGCTCGGAGGCCGCCCGCGCGGACGGGGCTTCCGGTCTTCGGGGCCGTTCTACGGGGGCGGCGGAGGGTTCGGCGGGGGCGGCTTCTCGGGCGGGGGCGGTTTCTCGGGAGGCGGGGGATTCTCCGGCGGGGGAGGCGCGTCCGGCGGCTGGTGATCGGCGCACTCGCGGCGGGAGCGGGTCCGAGAAACTATAATGCCGGCGCTCGATCGGAGAACGCGGATGGGCGATGGCGAGGGGAGCTGGCTGGGAAGGGCCGGCGTCCTGGCGGCGTGGATTCTGGGCGGCGGGCTGCTCGTGGCGGCCGTCGCGGTCGTGTCGTTCTTCGCCGTGATGAAGCTCGAGTCGCGCTCCACGCAGGTGACCGTGCCGGACGTCTGTGGGGCGGGCCGCCAGGACGCCGAGCGCCTCGCGGCCGAGAGCGGACTCGTGGTCGAGGTGGCCCAGGAGCGGCACGACGCCCAGCTGCCGAGCGGGAAGATCCTGCAGCAGGAGCCGCCGGCGGGAGCGTCGGTGCGAAAGGGGCGCAAGATCAAGGTCGTGATGAGCCTCGGCGGGGAAGTCCTCGAGGTGCCCGACCTCGTGGGGAAGACGGACCGCCAGATGATGATCGCGCTGCAGCGAGACGGGTTCGTCGCGGGGGACGAGGCCGTGATCCCGTTCGCGGAGGCGCCCGCGGGGACGATCATCGCCCAGTCGCCGCCGCCCGCGAGCCTCGCGGTTCCCGGGATGCGGCTCCACCGGCTCGTCTCCGGCGGCGCGCCGCAGGCCTACTGGGTGATGCCGGACCTCACGGGCCGGCCGCTCGCGCGGGCCGAGGCGTGGCTCGCGACGTGCGGGTTCCGGAAGGGGACGGTGCGGAGGGTGGACACGTCGGATCGACCTTCCGGAACGGTGGTGGGCCAGCTTCCCGCGGGAGGCTATCCTGTCTCGGCCCGTGACGCGGTGGATCTCACCGTGGCGCGCTGAGGCGCGGAGGCGAGCGGTCGTGACGGCTCTACTTGCACCATCCATCCTCTCGGCGGACTTCGGACGCCTGGCGGAGGAGATCCGCGAGGCGGAAGCGGGCGGCGCCGGGCTCGTCCACGTGGACGTGATGGACGGGCGCTTCGTGCCGAACCTCACCGTCGGACCGGCGGTGGTCTCGGCGGTGCGCCGCGCGACGGAGCTTCCGGTCGACTGCCACCTGATGATCGAGGATCCCGACCGGCATCTCGAGGCGTTCGCCCGCGCCGGGGCGGGCATGATCTCGGTGCACGTCGAGGTGGTGCGGCACCTGCATCGCACGGTGCAGGCGATCCGCGACCTCGGGGCCGAGGCGGGAGTGGTGCTCAACCCCGCGACCCCGCTGGCGAGTCTCGACGAGATCCTGCCGTTCGCGGACTTCGTCCTGATCATGTCGGTCAACCCCGGTTTCGGAGGTCAGGCGTTCATCCCGACGTCCCTGCCGAAGATCCGGAATCTCAGGGAGCGGATCCGTCGCGCGGGCCTCGCGACGAGGATCGAGGTGGACGGGGGCGTGACGCTCGAGAACCTCGACGACGTGGTCCTGGCCGGCGCGGACCTGGTCGTGGCCGGGAGCGCGGTGTTCGGAGGCGGATCGCCCCGGGAGAACGCCCGGAAGATGGCGGCCCGCCTCGCCATCCTCGCGGAACATGGCGCCGCGCGCTGAAGAGGGAGCGCTCCGGATCGGTCGCACGACGACCCGGGTCCGCTACCCCGAGACCGACCGGATGGGCGTGGCCCATCACACGCACTTTCTGGTGTGGTTCGAGCTGGGGAGGACGGAGTTGATGCGCGATCTGGGATGCCCGTACGCCGAGGTCGAGGACCGCGACGGGATTCTCTTCCCGGTCGCGGAGGCGGGTGCGCGCTACCACGCCCCGGCGCGCTACGACGAGCTCCTCGAGATCACGACCCGGCTCGTGATCGCGCACGGTGCCCGCGTCCGGTTCGAGTACGAGATCGCCCGGATGCGGGACGGGGAGCGGATCGCGTCCGGCTTCACGGTGCATGCGTCGGTCGGCCGGGACGGCCGGCCGCGTAGACTGCCGAAGGAGCTCGGCGCTCGTCTCACCGGCCAGGGGAGCGGCCGTACATGAGCTCGTCGCGAGGCCGCAGTCGTCGTCGTCTGTCTTCTCGCCGTGCTGGCGGTGGGGGCGGCCGGATGCGGCGCCCACCACAAGGCGGCGAAGGGGAGGGGGCTCGCTCCCGGCGAGGAGCTGTACGCGCAGGCGATGGCGGAGCTGGAGCATCGCAAGCTGTCGAAGGCGAAGTCGCTTCTCGAGAGCATCCAGTTCACCTCCGAGAACCGCTCCGCCCTCGAGCCCCTGGTCAGGGTCGCCCTGGCCGACACCCTGTTCTTCACGGGCGACTCGATCTCGCTGATCGACGCCAGGTCGAAGTACATCGAGTTCGCCACGCTCTACGGCGACCACCCCAGGGCCCCGTACGCGCAGTTCCAGACGGGAGTCTGCTCCTTGGCCGAGATCAGCGGCCCGAGCCGCGACCAGTCGCAGACCCGTGTCGCCATCACGGACTTCCAGGACGTCGAGAGGCGCTACCCGGACTCGCCCTACGCTCCCGCGGCGCGAGCGATGCTGGAGATCGCGGAGCGGAATCTCGCGGAGCACGAGTACCAGGTCGGCCGCTTCTACATGCAGCGCAAGGCGTACTTCGCGGCCGCGGAGCGGTTTCGGGGGATCCTCGACAACTACCCTCGTTACTCGGAAAAGCAGAAGGTGTACCTCGATCTCGGGCGCGCCCTGATCCTTACGAAGAACAGCGTCGAGGGGACGATCTACCTCGACAAGCTGGTCACCGACTATCCCTCCGACCCCCGCGCCGCCGAGGCGCGCAGGCTGCTGGCGAGCGTGGGAGGCGGCGCGGGCACCGGCGTCAAGGCCGGCGAGTCCCCTCCGCGCTAGTTCGTCTCGCCGCGAACCGTAGCCCCAGCTCGGTCCGCGAGGCGGCTCAGTCGCCGGGGGCGAAGAGGGTGGCGCGGCGGGTCGTGACGATTTCGCGCAGTTCGGGGTAGGCGGCGCAGAGCTCCTCGGGAGCCTCGGGGTGCTCCTGCCCGACGAGGCGCTTCATCATCAGCGCGTTCGCGAGTCCCTTGCCGCGGAAGTGGTTGTTCTGGATGACGAACACCTCCGCGGCGTCCATCGCCATCGCGACGGCCATGCCGGCGAGCGGGCGGAGCTCGTCCTCGCGGTAGAGGTAGTCGTAGCGGGCGTCGCGCCCGGCTCCCTCGCGAAACCAGTCGGCCTCGTTCCGCCCGTGGAGCCTCAGGTAGGCGACGCTCGACGTCACCGCGGCGGCGGGAGCGAGCGTCGCGCCGCCGGCGCGCGGCTGGTCCACGACGCACAGGCCGGTATCGCGGGAGCGCAGAAGGCGCTGCGTCTCGTCGTGTCGCCACGACGCGTGGCGCACCTCCACCACGACCGGCCACCCGCGCGCCGCGTCGAGCAGTCGCTCGAGGCGGGTGGTCGACGCCCCGGTGCGGTGGAAGGACTGGGGGAACTGGACGAGGATCGCGCCGAGCGCGCCGGTCTCGCGGAGGGGCTCGAGCCCCCGAAGGGTGAGCGGAACGACCTCGGCGGCGTCCGTGTCCTCGTGCGTCCAGGAGCGGTGGGCCTTGGCGGTGAAGCGGAAGCCGCTCCGCTCGCGCGTGCGTCGAGCCCAGGACGCGGCCCTGCGCGGATCCGCCGGACGGTAGAACGTCGCGTTGATCTCGATCACGTCCACGAATCGCGCGAGGTAGGCGAGGCGGTCGAAGCCGGTCCGCGTCCGCGAGGGGTAAACGGTTCCCGCCCAGTCGGGATAATCCCAACCCGCCACGCCCACGCGAATCACCCCATGAAGACCTCCGCGGCGACATGATGCACCCGGCCGGTCGAAACGGCACGCGGGACGAGGGTCTCCCGGCGTTACGGAATCGTCTTCGGGAGCGGTCGCACCCCGGACCTTTCGAGCTTCTCGGCGAGTTCGGCGTTCTCGCGCCGGGCGGCGCCGGGCTTGCGTTTCCGTCGCTTGCCGGAGGCGCCGCGGCGCGCGCGCTTTCCCCTTGACCCTCCGGTTTTTGACCGTAAATAGGACACTGACGAGAGGAGATCGCCGACGATGCCCGAGCGCGGTCCCAAGAGCATTGCCGAGGAGATCGAGGTCCTGGCGCGATTGACGGGAGCGCCCCGCGTGTTCGTCGAGCAGGTCCGCGCCCTCTTCACGAGCAAGGCGATATCGCTCGACGAGGCGGCGGCGCCGTTCGTCGCGGCCCTCGAGGAGGCCTTCCGGCGAGAGGAGACGATCCGTACCTCCTCGTCGCAAGCCCGTCGCGGCCTCGATCGCGTGCAGGAGGACCTCGGCCGCGTCCGGGAGATCCACCGCGAGCAAGCCGAGCATCTCCGCCGCGCGAGGGCGAACCTCGAGAGCAGCGCCCGGCGGATCCGGGAGAGCGGCGAGCGGCTCGAGGCGGCCGCGTACGCGCTCGGCGTGCGCCGCGGCGCCCACCGCGAGACCGATGCCGCCCCGATCGTGCCGGGCCCGAAAGACATCCAGTAGGAGGCCGGTTTCCCGTCTCGCCGCGGGAGCCGCGCGGGAGGGGACGGGCGTCAGTTGGGCGGCGAGGCGCCCCCGGCGACGCGGGACACGGTCGCAACCAGCGACGAGAGATCGTAGGGCTTGCCGAGGACCGGATTGCCGGCGTCGTCGAGGAACTGGCTCGTTCCTTCCCCCCCGGCGTCGCCGGTCGAGAACACCACGCGGCGCGCCAGGTCCGGGTGCGAATGCCGCAGCGCCTCGTAGAACGCCTGGCCGTCCATTCCCGGCATCTTCATGTCCACGAGCAGTACGTCGAAGCTCCGCTCCGACACGACCCGCAAGGCCTCGGAGCCGTCCCGCGCCGACGTCACCGTCCAGCCGAGGGCCTCGAGCACGTCGCGCACGAGATCGGCGATCGACTCCTCGTCGTCCACGACCAGGATCTCTCCGCCGGCGACGGCGGGCGACGCGGCGCACTCGACGGCGGCGGCCTCGACCACCGTCTCGGCCGTCTCGGACGGCACCGGAATCTCGACGGTGAACGACGCGCCCTCCCCCTCGCGGCTCGCGACCCCGATCCGCCCGCCGTGCTCCTGGACGATGCCGTAGCAGATCGAGAGCCCGAGCCCGGTGCCCTTGCCGACCTCCTTCGTGGTGAAGAACGGGATGAACACCTTGCCGAGGTTCTCCTGCGAGATGCCGTTGCCGTTGTCGGAGACGTCCACGCGGACGAACCCGCCGTCCTCGCGCGTCTCGACGACGATGCGTCCGCGCCGCGGCGTCTCGCGCACGGCGTGCTCGGCGTTCGTGAGGAGGTTGAGGAACACCTGCTGGAGCTGGTGCGGGTCCACCACGACCTTGGGGAGCCCCGGGCTCAGGCGACGCACCACCTCGACGTTGCTGACGTGGAGCTCGTACGCGCGGAGGTCCAGGACCTGGTCGAGCACTTCGTTGATGTCGGTGGGCCGCTTTTCCGTCCGGTGTTTTCGGGAGAAGGTCAGGAGATTCTGGACGATTCGCCCGGCGCGCTCCGCTTCCGCCGACACCCGCCCCAGCATGCGGCGGTGGTTCGGATCCGAGACGCGGGACATCAGCAGTTGCGTGTAGCCGACCACGGAGGTGAGCGGGTTGTTCAGCTCGTGCGCGACGCCGGAGACCAGCATCCCGAGCGCGGACATCTTCTCCGTCTGGAGCAGCTGCGACTGGACCTGCTTGAGGTCCGCCACCAGCTGCGCGTTGGAGAGCGCCATGTCCACGAACCGGACCAGGGTTTCGAGGCGGCGCACGTCCTCGTCGTCGAACGGGCGCCGCGCCGCGCCGTGGAAGAGGATCAGCGCGCCCTCGCGGCGTCCGAGGATCTGGAGCGGCGCGAGGAGCACACCGGTCGCCTCGAGGCAGGCCAGCTCCGGGAGCCCCGCGGGATCCGCGCCCGGCTGTCCGGTGCGCCGCACGCCCCCGCTCTCGAGCAGCTCGGCGAGGAGCCCCTCGAGCGACAGCGCCGCCGGCAGGGCCCGCGGGGTTCCGACGGCCGAGAGAACGCGCAGGCGGCTCGTTCCCTGCTCGAGCACGGCGAGGATCGCCCCCGTCGAGCGGAGGGTCTCGGCCGAGACGCGCACCACCGCCCTGCGGAGCCGCTCCGCTTCCAGTTCCGAGCCGATCTCGAGGCCGAGATCCTGCAGCGAGCGCAGTTCCACCTCCCGCAGCTCCAGCGCCTTTTCCCGGCGGCTGAGCAGGATCAGGAGCAGCAGCGTGAGCCAGACCGGCAGCACCCCGAGGAGGGACAGCCACGGCTGGACGCTCCAGAGGACCGCCATGCCGAGCCCGGACACGATGCAGGAGATCTCGTTCAGGAACCCCGTTCGCGTGATGAAGTCGAGACGAAGAAGGGGCCGGCGGCTGGCCAGGCTGACGACGACGTGCGTCAGGCCGTGATTGACCGCGAAGAACACGAGCAGCGAGGCGAGCGCCGCCGCCAGGGTCGCCGGGTCCAGGGCGTCGAGCACCCGGAATCCCGGGTGCGCCAGGCTCCGGACCTGGACCGCGACCCAGAGCGACAGGGACAGCTGCCCCATGTTGAAGGCCGCCGTGAAGACCCGTCGGCGGTTGAACGCCCAGTCGGCCGCGTTCATCACGGCGAGGACGGCGCAGGTCGCCCCGGGATCGGCGAGGAAGAAGAGCGCGTAGACGAACGAGGTGCCGATCTGGTGGACGATGGTGCTGGGCAGGAAGCCCTGGTAGCTGATCGACAGCGCGGTCGCGAGGGTTCCGAGCAGCCCGAAGAGGAGGACCGGCGCGGGGTTCCAGGAGGCGGGATCGAATCCGGCCAGCAGGGACAACCCCGCCGCCAGGCCGGCGACGATCACCGTCCACGCGTAGGTCTTCGCTCCCGAGCTCAGCTGGCTCAAAGTGTGCGCAACCTCACGGACACCACCGCCCTCGCGGCTCGCCACCGAGAAGATAGGTTCCGCGCCGCCGACATGCCCGCCGCGGGGCGCGGCCGGGCGGCGCCGTTTTCCGCCCCCCCCTCGCAACAGGCCTTCCTGAAACGAGATGCGGCAGGCGCCCGGCCGGATCGAGGGAGTCGGCCGGGCGCCGTCGCGACGGGGCGAGCCCGGGTGTGACTTGGCCCGGGATCCGTTCTACACTTCGAGCCTTTCGGAGGGAGACTCCATGTCCGACCGTCCGGTGGTCACCGGAACCACGATCCTCACGCTCCGGCGGGACGGCAAGGTGGCGATGGGCGGCGACGGCCAGGTCACCCTCGACCGGACCATCGTGAAGCACGGAGCCCGAAAGGTCCGCACGCTCGCGGGAGGGACGATCCTCGCCGGCTTCGCGGGCGGGGCGGCCGACGCGATCGCCCTGCTCTCGCGCTTCGAGGAGAAGCTCGCCGCGCACGGAGGCCAGATCGAGCGGGCGGCGGTCGAACTGGTCCGGGACTGGAGGACGGATCGCGCGCTCCGGCGGCTCGAGGCGATGCTGGTGCTGGCGGACCTCAAGAGGACCTTCCTCCTGTCCGGCAACGGCGACCTGATCGAGCCCGACGACGGCGTGCTCGGCATCGGGAGCGGCTCGCTGGCCGCGATGGCGGCGGCGCGGGCCCTCCTGGGGCACACGGCGCTCGACGCGAAATCGATCGTGACCGAGGCGCTCCGGATCGCTTCAGGTCTCGACATTTACACCAACGACCGCCTGGCCGTCGAGGAGATCTGAACTTGGTGTTCTACATGCCCGGCCGCATCGAGCCGCCGCAGACGGGCGGCACGGGACTCCTGCCCCGACAGATCGTGGCCGAGCTGGACCGGTTCATCGTGGGCCAGCTCCGCGCGAAGCGGGCCGTGGCGATCGCCCTGCGCAACCGGATGCGGCGGCGCAAGCTGCCCCCCGAGGTCGCCGAAGAGGTGATGCCGAAGAACATCCTGATGATCGGCCCCACCGGCGTCGGGAAGACGGAGATCGCGAGGCGCCTCGCGCGCCTCGCCGGCTCGCCGTTCCTCAAGGTCGAGGCCTCGAAGTTCACCGAGGTGGGTTACGTCGGCCGCGACGTGGAGTCCATGGTGAGGGACCTCGTCGAGGTCGCCCTGGACCTGGTCCGCCAGGAGCGGCGCGAGCAGGTGAAGGGCGACGCGAAGCGCGCGGCCGAGCGGCGGCTCGTGGACCTCCTCGTCGCGCAGGGGGCCTCGGCGCCGCGGACGGCGGACGGCTCCGCGTTCCAGCGGGACGATCGCTCCTCGAGCGATCTGCGGCGCTCGGTCGTCGAGCGCGAGCTCGAGGCGGGGGCGCTCGAGGAGCGGATGGTGGAGCTCGACGTGGCCTCGCCGGCGCCGGCGGCGTTCAAGATCTTCTCGCAGGCCGGAATGGAAGAGCTCGACATGAACCTGAGGGACATGCTGCCGGGCCTCTTCCAGGGGAAGTCGCGGAGGAGCCGGATGACGGTTCGCGAAGCGAGGGACGTCCTTTGCCGCGAGGAGGAGGAGAAGCTCGTGGATCCGGACCAGCTCGCGCGCGAGGCGGTCCGCCGGGTGGAGCAGGAGGGCATCCTGTTCATCGACGAGCTCGACAAGATCGCGGGACGCGAGGGAGGGCACGGGCCGGAGGTGTCCCGGGAGGGCGTCCAGCGCGATCTCCTTCCGATCGTCGAGGGGACGCTGGTCCACACCAAGTACGGCATGGTCCGGACGGACCACGTGCTGTTCATCGCCGCGGGAGCGTTCCACGTGTCGAAGCCCTCGGACCTGATCCCCGAGCTCCAGGGGCGCTTCCCGATCCGCGTCGAGCTCGAGTCGCTCGGACGCGACGAGCTGGTCCGCATCCTCACCGAGCCGGAGAGCTCGCTCCTGCGGCAGTACCAGTCCCTCCTCGGAACCGAGGGGATCGAGCTCGAGTTCACGCCCGACGGGGTCGCCGCGGTGGCCGAGGTCGCGGCGGAAGTGAACCGCAGGACGGAGAACATCGGTGCCCGGCGGCTGCACACGGTCATGGAGCGGGTCCTCGAGGATGTGTCGTTCGCGGGAGCGGAGCTTCCCGAGCGCCGCGTGATCGTGGACGCCGCCTACGTCCGGCAACGCGTCGCGGACATCGCGAACGACGCCGACCTTTCCCGGTTCATACTCTGAGCGCATGACGAGAGCTCGCGCAGGCACGCCGGTCCTCCTCCTCCTCCTCGCGCTCGCCTCGGGCGCGTGCGGGAAGAGGGGCCCTCTCAAGCCTCCCGAGCCGCGCGGACCGACTCCGCCCAAGGAGGTCGCCGCCAGGCAGACGGGAGACAGGGTCGTCGTCTCGTTCGTCGCTCCGGCGCCTCGCGGGGACCGGCCGTCCCAGCAACCGGTGCGCGCGGAGCTGGTGCGCGTGACGTACGCCCCCGGGCTCCACCCGCCGCAGGACCCGGACGCGTTCCGGCGTGTCGGCGCGGTGGTGGCGACGATCGAGAGCGATCCGCTCGCCGCGGGGAGCCGGCTGCGGCTCGAGGACCCGTCCTGGAAGGAGCTCGCCGGGAGCGGGGTGGACTGGACGCTGCGGTACGCCGTGCGCGTCAAGGACCGGAAGGGCCGCCCGTCCCCCTTGGTGGTGGCACCGGACCTCCTTCCCGTGGCCCCCCCGCCCGTCCCCTCGGGCCTTCACGCCGAGGCGACCGCGGACGGGATCCGGGTGCGGTGGGAGCCGCCGAGGGCCGAGGGCACCCTCAAGTACAGCCTCTACCGCGCCGACCAGGGGGCGGACTTCGGGAACCTCCCGTTGCACCGCGAGCCGCTCTCGACCACGGAGTTCCTCGACACCGACGTGGCGGCGGGAAAGTCGTACCGCTACGTCGTGCGGACCGCGATGTCCGAAGGGCCGCCCTTCCGCGAGAGCGCGTCGTCCGCGGAGGCGGTCGTGGTCGCCGAGGACCGCTTCCCCCCGGCGCCCCCCTCGGGCCTCGTGGCCGTGCAGGAGGGGAACGCGGTCCGGCTGTTCTGGAATCCTAACCAGGAGCGGGATCTCGCGGGGTACCGCGTCTTTCGTCGCGACGCCGCCCTCGAGTGGCGGCGCATCGGACCGGAGTTGGGGGTCGAGCCGCTGTTGCTCGATCCCGCGGTCCGTCCGGGGACGCAGGTCTCCTACCGGGTGACCGCGGTGGACCGCGCGGGCAATGAGAGCGCTCCCTCGGAGCCCGTGGACCTCGACGTCGCCGCGGATCCGGGAGCGGCTCCCGGGGGGGCGCGGTGACGGGGCCGATCCGGATCGTGAAGATGTCGGGGGCCGGGAACGACTTCGTCGTCCTCGGCCCGCGCGAGGCGAAGTCGCTCGGCGACCGGCTCGAGTCGTGGGTGCGCCGGGTATGCCGGCGCGGTCTTTCGGTCGGCGCGGACGGCGTGCTGATCGTGGGGCCGTCTTCTCCCGGGCGGGTTCGCGTCTCGTTCTTCAATCCGGACGGCGTTCCCGCCTTCTGCGGGAACGGGTCGCGCTGCGCGGCACGTTTCGCGGCGCTCGAGGGTTACGCGGCCGGCTCCATGATCCTCGAGACGTCGGCGGGCGACGTCCCGGCGAGCCTGACGGAGGACGGCGTGCGGCTGACCCTCCCGGCGCCGTCCGGAGCGGTGCCGCTCTCGGTCGAAGCGGCGGGCGCCGCCCTCGAGGGTTGGAGCCTCGTTGCCGGGGTTCCGCACTTCGTGCTGGCCGTCGAGAACGTCGCGCGGGCACCTCTCGAGATCTGGGGTCCGGCCCTCCGCCGCCACCCCGCGTTCGGCGCCGCGGGGACCAACGTGGATCTCGCCGAGCGGCGGCCGGACGGCATCGGGGTCCGCACCTGGGAGCGTGGCGTCGAGGGAGAGACGCTCGCGTGCGGGAGCGGCGCGATCGCGGCGGCTTGCGTGGCGAGGCGGCTGGGCTGGGCGGGCGGCACCGTGCGGGTCGTGCCCGCGAGCGGGATCCCGCTGCTCGTCGACCTCCCGGGCCCGGCCGATGCCCCGGAGGCCGCCGTACTGGAAGGGGACGCGCGCTGGATCTTCGACGGCACCCTCGCGCCGGAAGCCACCGAAGGGTTCGAAGCGTGAGCGCATCGCCCGCCCGCAAGATCGCCGACTGGGTCATCGGCCTGACGCTCATCGCCTTGGGGATCGTCGGGGGGTTCATCCCCTTGTTCCAGGGGTGGCCCTTCATCCTCGCCGGCCTGGCAATCCTAAGCAGCCACAGCCGCTTCGCGCGCGCCACCCTCGACCGGATCAAGCGGATCGCCCGCGGGGCGCGGGACCGGCTCGCCCGCGGGAAGGAGAAACGGCGGGATTGATCCGCCGGCGGGACCTCCTCCTCAGTCGAAGCCGCGCTTCCGCCTCCACTCGAGCCCTTCCCGGACGGACTGCTCGATCAGCGCGCGCAGGACCGGCCGTGGTACGGAGGCGTCGAAGTACCGGATCAGGTCTTCCGAGGCCAGGACCTTCTCCGGGATGATCCCGCTGGGAACACCGTCCACGAAGGCCTGCTGGACGCTTCCGCGAACCCACGACAGCGAATCGCGCGTGAGCCGCAGCTCCTGGGCATCCGTCGCCGCGCCGTGGAGCGGCACGACGATCTTCGGCTTCTCCGTAACGATGGAGTTCAGGACGCCGATCCAGTTCCCCAGGTTCGCCCCCGTTCCCCAGAGGCCGCGAGACGGAGCGATCAGGTCCCCGACGGCGACGATCCCCTCGTTGCGCAGCCACACCAGCGTGTCCCCGGCCGAGTGGGCCGGCAGGGCCTGGATCGGGAGGATCTGGACCGTGTGCTTGGGGTCCTCGAGGCGGAACTCGGTGTTGGTGACCGCGGTGGGAAGCCTCCTCTCGGGCTCCTTCCACGACTCGCCGCCCCGCTCCCTGGCCTCGGCTCCGAAGTCGAAGCCGCCGTCCGCCATCGCGGCGCGACAGCCGTCCGACGAGACGACGAGGGCTTCCTTCGGGAACGCGGAGGCGCCTCCGGCTGCGTCCGCGTGCGGATGCGTGAACACGAGGTACTTCACGGGCTTCGTGGTCAGCCGCGCGATGGCCTCGAGGAGCTCCTTCGCGCCGGCGGGGGAAGATTGCCCGTCGACGACGAGGACACCGTCGCTTCGCTCGACCACGAGAGAATTCGGCCGTCCCGCTCCCCCGTCGGCCGGGCGGAAGAGATGAACCCCCTCGGCGAGCGTGTCCACCGTGAACGGTCCGATCCTCTTCCCGCCGGCGGGAACGGAGGGCTCCGCCGCCGCGTGCGCGAGGCTCAGGACGGCGGCGAGCGCCGCCGCCAGGATGTTTCGCCGGAGACTACGCGACATGGATGCCTCCTCGAGAGAGTGCGGGCACGGAACAGTCTAGCCGCGCCCGGGCGGTCCGGCATCCCTGCCTTCCGGAGCGGCGGGCGGCGCGTTGCTCAGCGAGAGTCCAGGCCGTCGGGATAGGTGATCCGGTACAGGCGCGTGTTGGCGAGGATGCGCTTCACGTAGCCCCGGGTGTCCGGGATGGGAATCCGCTCGACGTAGCGCTCTCCCTCCGGGTCGTCGCCCGGGACCGACCATCGCGCGGCCCTCGAGGCGCCGGCGTGGTACGCGGCGAGTGCCGCGTGAAGCGAGCCGAGGCGGCCGAGGAGGTCGCGCAGGTACGCGCAGCCGAGCCTGAGATTCGTCTCGGGCTCGAACAGCCGGTCCTGCCGGAATCCCGCGATACCGATCTTGCGGGCGACCTCCTCGGCGGTCGCCGGCATGAGCTGGAGGAGTCCGCGCGCGCCGGCCGACGAGACGGCGAGCGGGTTGAAGGCGCTTTCCTGGAGGACGACGCCCGCGACCACGGCGGGATCGAGTCCCGCCGCGCCGGCGATCCGCCCGAGAAGCTCGGGGTCCTGCGCCGGCACGATGAGGCGGAGGAGCCGCCTGGTGAGCCCCTTGAGGTCGGCCGAGTCCCGGTCCTTGACCGCGAGAAGCAGGAGCTGCACGGCGTCGGTTTTCTCGCCTTCCTCGACGGCCGCGTCGGCGGCCTCGAGCGCGACGGACCTCGCGCGCGGCCCGGCCGACGCGGCGGAGGCCCGGTACGACGCCGAAGCGCTGTCCCAAAGACCGATCGATCTGAGCTCCCGGGCGGCGCCGAGCCAGCGCCGCGAAGCGAGGGACGGGGGATCCGGCGACGGGGGGACGTTTCGATCCGGCACGTCGGGAGACGCGATGCCGAGGCGCCGGGCGGCCAGCATGCCGTAATAGTGGTTCGGCCATCGGGAGACGATCTCCTCGAGATGGCCTCTCGCCGAGGCCGGGCGGCCCTTTCGCTCCTCGCGGCGGCTCGCCCAGTAGAGCGCCGCGGCGCGCACCCCCGCGGCCGCGTCCGAGCGCGCCAGCACGCGGGCGATCCCCGCATCCGCGAGATCGTCGTGCCCGAGGTCGTACGCGTTCCACGCCTCGCGCCAGAGGAGCCCCGGCTCGGCCGCGCCGCCCGCGGCCGTCCGGTATCGCCCGTAGGCCCGGAGCGCCGCCTCGGACGGGGTGCCCTCCTCGATGCGGGCCAGGTCGGCGAGGGCCTGGAGCTTCCATCGCGATGCCCCCGGCGCGGTTGCGAGCCCGGCGAGCCCGGCGCGGTGGGAGCCCGTGCGTCCTCGGGCCAGGTCGATACGGGCTCGGAGGTATCGCGCGCCGTCCGAGGTCGCACCGCCGCCTCTCGCCGCGCGAGCCACGAACGGCTCCGCCGCCGTGACGCGTCCCAGCCGGATCAGGAGATCCGCCTCGAGGAGAGCCTCGTCGGCGGGGACGAGAGCCGGCGTCGAGCCCCGGGGCCTCCCGTCCTGAAGGAGCTCGAGCGCGGCCTCGAGGCGTCCCGCTTCCTGCCACCTGCGCGCCGCGTCGGCGACCTTCGACCGCTCCGCCGGAGTGAAACGGGACGGGGCATCGGGGAACTCGCTCTCGAGCGTGTCGAGAGCGCGCTCGGCATTCTCGCCCGCGGGGCTCTCGAGGAGCAGCGCGACGAGACGGCGCCTGGCGCCGTCTCGATCCGCGTGCCGCAGCGCGATGCGCGCGGCCTCGAGTCGAAGCGGGGCCGTTCCGGCCCGGTCGAGCAGCGCCACCGCCTCGCGATGTCCTCCTCGCGATTCGAGCGCGGACGCCTGGCATCGCAGGGCCTCTTCTCGTCCGGGGAACCCCTCGACGGAGGCGGCTCTCGCGGCGGCCGCCATCGCCTCGTCCCAGCGCGAAGCGGCCAGCAGGCCGCGGGCCCTCAGGAGGTCCGCATGGGCCGAGAGCGGCGCTCCCGGATCGAGAGGCGAGGGAAGGAACGAGGAGACCTCCGCCGCGCGCCCGAGAGAGGCCATCCTGGCGGCGGCGAGGATGCGCGCCCGCGCCTCCCACGACGGCGAGCGGTAGGAGCGAAGAAACGTCCGGAGGCTCTCCTCGGCCTCCCGCGGCCGCCCGGAACCGTAGAGCTCGATCGCTCGCCGCACGGGGGGCGGTGGGTGCGCCGAATCATCCCAGCGGCTCGGCCGCGTCCACCACCAGATCGCCGCCGACGCGGCGATGAGGACGAGGACGACGGCGAGGAACGGGCGCGCGCGCCACTGGGTGAGCTTCATGGACCGCCGATGTTACCGAGGGACGCGACGAAGGTCCACCCCGCGCGCCGGCCCGCATTGCCGTCGCCGCGGATCAGAGCCGGGGAGCGGCGCCGGGCGGAGAGTCGTCGGTGGCCGGAAGCGGCAGGAGATCCGCGTCGCCCCCCGCGAGGATCTCGACGAGCGCGTCGTGGAGGACCGAGAGCCCGGGCGCTCCGAGTTCCGGGAATCGCCGCTCGAACGCTTCGCGCCCGCGGTCGATCTGTTCCTCGAGCCGCCGGAACAGGTCCCGATTCCGCCGGCCGAGCACGACGGCCTCTTCGTTGTAGAGGCGGATGTCCGTCGCCACGAGCCGCGCGAACCGTCGCGCCTCGTCGCGCCGCACGTTCTCGGGGGGTGCTTTGGACGGATCGAGCCACGGCGCGATCGAGGTCTCGGCGGCCGCCGCCGGGGCGGCCGCCGGCCGGGGAGCGGGACCTTCCACCGGCTCGGCCGCGGCCTGCGCCTCCGGAGCAGCCGACTTCGCCGCGGCCTGGAGCTTCCGCAGGGTCAGATCCAGCTCGAGGCGGAGCCGCGCCGCGGTCGCGAGGACGCCGAGCGCGGCGGGAAACCACGGCTCCTCGTCGTGTCCCCGCTGCGCGACGAGGAGTCCGACCGCGCGGGTGCCCGCGAGCAGGGCAACCCCGCGCGTTTCGAGCGCTTCGGGTTGGCCGAAGTCCGGCAGGGCGTCCGAGGGAAGGAGCGCCACGCCCTCCTCCGCGCCGGCGCCGGCGATGAGGTCCATCGGTCCGCTTCCGGCTTCGATCCGCATCTGGCGCAGCCGCTCCGCCGCCTCCCTTCCGTAACCCGAGGCACCCCAGCCCTTCCAGCACCCTTCCCGCGAGAGAAGGATGGCGGAGCGCGGAACGAACATGCGGGTCGCGTCGAGAAGACGGCGGAAGACGTCGGAGGGCCGTATCGCCTCGGCGAGCAAGGCCACCTGGCGCTCGAGGCTCTCGAGGATCGGGCTGTCGGGGCTGGGATCGGCGGTCATGGCGGGGCGCTCCCTCCCTAGATCTGGAAATCGGGGTGGCTGAGCAGCGGAGCGAATTCGGCGAATCCCGGCAACAGCTGGCGCAGCTCGGGCGCGAGGTCGAGCGCCCGAATCAGCGCCCCGCGCGAGCGGCTCGTGTCCCCGAGGCGCGCGAGCGTCGATGCGAGGTTCAGATGATAGGTCGCCTGATGCGGCGCCAGCGATACCGCTCTCTCGAACGCTCTCGCGGACCCGGCGAGGTCTCCCTGCTCCTCGAGGACGTTGCCGAGGTTGTTCCACGAGAGATCGTACGACGGGCTGATCCCGATCGCCTTCTCGAAGCACTCCGTCGCCTCGGCGAGACGTCCCTGCTGGGCCAGCGCGCTGCCGAGATTGTTCCAGACCTCGTGGTCGCCGTCGCCTCCCAGGAGTGCCGAGCGGAACGCCGCGACCGCCTCCTCGAGGCGTCCCATCTCGAGGCAGGCGTTGCCGAGGTTGTACCAGACCTCGTAGTCGCCGGGGAGCAGGCTCGCGGCCTTCCGGTAGCCCAGGATGGCATCCTCGAAGCGCCCGCGGGACGCCTGGGCGAACGCGAGGTTGTACCAGACCTGGTGCGCGTCCGGCCGGATCTCGATCGCGCGCTCGTACGCCTGGACGGCCGATTCGAGGTCGGCGAGGTCCACCAGCGCGTTCCCGAGATTGGCCCAGCACTCGTAGCACTCGGGGTGGCGAGAGAGGGCGCGCCGGTAGCATTCGACCGCCTCGTCGAGCCGCCCGAGGTGGACGTACGCGTTCCCCATGTTGTTCCAGGCCTCGTACAGGTTCGGGTCGAGACCCAGAGCCTCGCGATAGGCGGCGACCGCCTCCCCGAATCGTCCTCGGCTGTCCTCGGCATTCCCCAGGTGGAACCACGACTCCTGCTGGTCCCGGCGGATCTCGATGGCTTGCCGGAACGAGCGCGCCGCGTCTTCGAATCGTCCCTCGATCTCGCTGGCCTTCCCGATGTTGTTCCACGCCTCGACCAGCCCCGGGTCCGATTCGAGCGCCCTCTCCCAGCACGCGACGGCGCCCGCCAGGTCGCCCTGGCCGAAGCGGCCCACCCCTTCCTCGAGGAAGAGGACGGCGTGCTCGGCATGGTCCGAGCCCTTTGCCGGCGCCCCCCGGGGCTGCCGGCCTCCGATCTTCAGCGGGCGGCGGGGGGCGTCTCGGGGGGCACGGCCTGCCGGGAGGTCCTTGCGCTCTTCGCTCGAGCTCACTCGGCTACCTCCACCGTGGGCCACGGGGCTCGCGGATTCCTCCTTCGAGCGGTCACCGGAATCCCCCCAAGGCTCGGCAGGACCATCGGCCACGGCGCCGGCTCCGACCTTCGGCCGTCGCGCGCTCTCGTCTGACCGCCTCTATTTACCACCAGCCGTTGCCGCCGGTCAACGAAAGATGCAAAACGTCCAGAGTCCGACAACTCCGCGGGAAGCGGACGGCGTGCGGCCGTCGACGGCCGGGCAGCCCTCACGTTATAGTGCCGCCGCGAGCCGCTAGGAGCCGGTCCGAGTCATCCCGCGGCCCGCGGGATCACTCGGACCGGCTCCTACGCCGGAGGTATCGTCCGGTGCATCGACGTCAGACGCTTGCCAGGGCCGCCGAAGTGCGCGGAATCGGACTGCATTCCGGTGCCCCGGTTCGGATGCGGCTGATCCCCGCCGAGGCCGACCACGGCGTGGTATTCGTCCGGACCGACATGCGGGCCTTCGAGATTCCGGCCACCCTCGACCACGCGGGGCCGAGCTTCTACGCCACCGTCCTGCAGAAGGAGGGGGTCACGATCAGCACGGTGGAGCACCTGATGGCGGCGCTCTACGCCCTGCAGATCGACGATCTCCGCGTAGAGCTCGACGGCCCGGAGGTTCCGATTCTCGACGGCTCGTCGCGGCTGTTCGTCGAGGCGATCCTCGACGCCGGAACCATCGAGCATTCGGTCCCCCGGCTCTACCTGACCGTGGTCCGTCCGGTGATCGTCACCCACGAGGAGAAGCGGATCGGCGTCTACCCCTGCGGCGAGTACCGCGTCACGTACGCCATCGAGTTCCCCCAGCCGGGTCTCGGCTACCAGGAGCTGACCGCCAGCCTGTGGGGAGCGGAGGCGTTCGCCGAGAAGCTCGCGCCGGCGAGGACGTTCACGTTCGAGAGCGAGGTGGAGGCGCTGCGCAGGGCGGGCCTCGCCCGCGGCGGGTCGCTCGAGAACGCCGTGGTGATCGGCGCCGAAGGGTTGCTCAACAAGGAAGGGCTCCGTTTTCCCGACGAGTTCGTCCGCCACAAGATGCTGGATCTCACCGGCGACCTTTCGCTCATCGGCCGGCCCCTGCGGGGGCACGTGGTCGCCTACCGGGCCGGGCACGATCTCCACGCCCGTCTCGCGCGACGGATCCTCGAGCGCTCCGACTGCTGGTTCCTCGCGCCGTGGTCGGAGGAGATCCCGGAACCCAAGGTCGCGGGCTCCTAGATGGCGCTGACGCGGCTGACGGCGCGCTGGACGCTGCTGGCGGCACTCCTGCTGGCGGCCATCTGGGGCATCGTCAAGGCCTTCCAGCGTTTCTCCGCGGAGGAGGAGGCCTTCGCGGCCAACCAGCTCGTCCTGCCGGTCCTGGTCATGGCCATCGTGGTGGTGGCCCTCGCCCTCGCGGGGGTCCTGATCCGAAACCTCGTTCGCCTCATCCTCGATCGAAAGCGCGGCATCCTGGGGTCCAAGCTTCGCGCCAAGCTGGTCTTCTTCTTCCTGGCGTTCGTCCTGCTTCCCGCCCTGGTGCTCTTCTACGGATCGGCCGCGGTGATCAGGACCAGCGTGGACGCGATGGTTCGGACGCCGGTGGAGGACGTGACGCGCGGGGCGAGAGAGATCGTCGACGAATGGACGGAAGCGACGAAGGCGCAGTGCCGCCAGCTCGCGGTCTACGCCGCCTCCGAGGCCGGGCGGATCGGGACGGCGGATCCCGCCAGGCGCGGGGAGGTCGCGGCGCTTGCCGAGCGCTGGCTCAGCCGGGAATCGCTCGATCTCGTGGTGGTGTTCGCGGGCGGCACGCAGGTCGCTCGGGCGGTGGATTCCGAGCTGCTCGCCATGGGGGTCCCCACGGAGAGCGTGATCGCGCTCTCCCGCGCCCTGGCGCTCGAGGCGGTCGTGAAGGACGGCTCGGCGACCGCGGTCGACGGCGTGGGCGACGGGCTCCTCGTGCAGGCCGCGGTTCCCGTTCCGGCCGCGCCGGGCGAGGAGGGAAGGCCGAGGAGCGCTCTCGTGGTGGGGACGTTCCTCTCCAAGAACCTCGCGGCCAGGATGGCCCAGATCACCTCCGGCGCCGAAGTCTATCGGCGATTCCGCACCCAGCGCCGCGATGTCGTCCGGCTCTACCGCGCGCTGATCGGGTTGATCCTCCTCGCGACCGGGTTCGTCGCCACGTGGATCGGGTTCTACCTCTCCCGCCGGATCACCGAGCCGATCCAGGAGCTCGCGGCCGCCGCGAGGGAGATCTCCTCGGGGAATCTCGGCGTCAGGGTCCGCGCGACCGCGGGGGACGAGGTCGGGATGCTCGTCGAGGCGTTCAACGAGATGGCGGCGCAGCTCCAGGAGAGCCGGGAGGTGATCACGCGCTCCACGGCGGACCTCCGCCGGTCGAACCAGGCGCTCGACGAGCGGCGGCGCTACATCGAGACGCTCGTCGCCAACCTCTCGACCGCCGTGATCTCGCTCGACCGCACCGGAAAGGTGACGACCGCGAACCCGGCGGCCGCGAGGATCCTCGGCATCGACCTTTCCGCCGGTGAAGAGTTCCGCGCCAGGCTCGACCTGCCCGGGCTGGAGCGGCTCAGGGAGCTCACGGAGGCCGTCGCGCGGCGGCCCGGCGACACCCCGCCGAGAGAGATCGACCTGAACCGAGGGGGGCAGCGCGTATCGGTTTCCGTCCAGTTCGCCCCGCTCCGGGGAGGGCAGGGGGAGGACCTCGGTACGCTGGTGATGGTGGAGGATCTCACCGAGCTGCTGCGCGCTCAGCGCGCCGCGGCCTGGCGGGAGGTCGCCCGCCGGATCGCCCACGAGATCAAGAACCCGCTGACGCCGATCCACCTCGCGGTGCAACGGCTCAGGAAGAAGTACCGGGAGGGGGCGCCCGACCTCGCGGAGGTCGTCGAGGACTCGACCGCCGCGGTCGAGAGGGAGGTCGGCGCGCTCAAGGATCTCGTGGACGAGTTCTCCCGCTTCGCGAGGATGCCCGAGCCGAACCTCCGCCCGGTGGACTTCCGCGAGATCATCGACGCGGTCCTCGCGCTGTACGGCGGCGTCCAGGGCGTGCGGTGGGAAGTGGAGACCTCTCCCGACCTCGGCATCGTGCGGGTGGACGGGGAGCAGATGCGGCGCGCGCTGATCAACCTGATCGACAACGCGCTCACCGCCATGGGAGGGAGCGGCACGATCCGCATCGCGGCTCGCTCCTCGGCGGGCCCCGGGTCGCTTCGGCTCGAGCTCGCCGACACGGGACCGGGCATACCACCCGGAGATCGCGACCGGCTCTTCCTGCCGTACTTCTCCACGAAGCGGCGGGGAACGGGGCTGGGCCTCGCCATCGTGCACCGGGTCGTGACGGATCATCAGGGGAGCATTCGGGTCGAGGACAACCTCCCGCACGGGGCGCGCTTCGTGATCGAGATTCCGAGCTGAGGGAAAACGTGGACAAGGAAAGAATCCTGGTGGTGGACGACGAGCCGGGAGTCCGCTCCGCATTGCGGGCGATCCTCCGGGACGAGGGGTACTCGGTCGTCGTCGTGGCCTCGGGCGAGGAGGCGATCGAGGCGTTCGGCACGGAGACGTTCGACGCGGTGCTGCTCGACGTCTGGCTCCCCGGAATCGACGGCCTCGAGACCCTCGTGCGGCTGAGGGAGCAGCGCCACGACGCCGAGGTCGTGCTGATCTCCGGCCACGGGAACATCGAGACCGCGGTGCGCGCGACCAAGCTCGGGGCGTTCGATTTCGTCGAGAAGCCGCTGTCGCTCGAGAAGACGCTCCTGGTGCTGCGGAACGCGCTGCGCCAGAGACGGCTCGAGCAGCGGAACCGCCGCCTCCTCGAGCAGCTGGTCGTCGATACCGACCTCCTCGGCGTGAGTCCGGCGGTCGCGCAGCTGCGGGCGGAAGTCGCCGCGGCGGCGGCGGTGGATTCCCCGGTTCTCGTCTGCGGAGAGCGCGGCACGGGAAGGGAGAACGTTGCCCGGAGGATCCACGGCGGTGGCAGAAGGGCGGGCGAGGCGTTCGTGCACGTACCGTGCGCCGCGCTGGACGCGGCGGCCGCGGCCGACGCGCTCTTCGGCGCCGGCACGCCCGGTCGTATCGCCCTCGCTCATCGAGGGACCCTGTTCCTCGAGGATGCGGACCGGCTCGACCCGCGGCTCCAGGCCAGGCTGGTCCCCCGGATCGACGTCCGGCCCGAGGCGGGGCCGGATGTGCGGTGGATCGCGAGCACGGGTCCCGACCCCTCGGGCATCGAGCCCTCCCTGCGCGAATGTCTCGATGTGATCCGCATCCGCGTCCCGGCGCTCAGGGACCGCCGGGAGGACATCCCGCTGCTCGCGGAGCGTTTCATGCGCGGGCTCGCGCGCGAGTACGGGCGGCCGGAGAGGAGGTTCGCCCCCGCTTGCCTCGCGGCCCTGACCCGGGGGAGCTGGGACGGGAACGTGAGGGAGCTTCGCAATCTCGTGGAGCGGCTGCTTCTGCTTTCGCCGGGGGCCACCGTGGAGGCGTCGGACCTGCCCGGGGAGCTGGGCGGAACGGGGGAGCCGGCCGACGATCTCTATCGGGCTTTCGAAAGCCTCGAGGAGGGGCTCCTGGTCTTCGAGCGCCACGCCATCCGTCGCGCGCTACAAGAGGCCCAGGGAGATCTGGAGGCGGCCGCGAACCGGCTGCGGCTCGAGACGCCGGAGCTCGTGCGGAGAATGGGTATTCTGGGGATCGCCCGCTCTCAGTGACGCTGGCGAGCGGGCCGATCCCGGCCGGACTCGGCCGGGGATCCGGCCCCGCAGGATCTCCGGCAGATCGACCAGGTCGCGATTCCCACCAGCATCCCCGCGGTCAGGACGGCGGCCGCGGCGAACAGGCCGGCCAGGCCGAGGCGGATGCCGGCCCCGGAGGGCAGAAGCCGGGAGGGCAGAGCTACGGCCGCCTGCATGATCATCGCGGCCGCGGCTCCGGCGAGCTGCCCGAGTCCGTCGAGGAGACGCGATCCTCCCTCGAGGTCGAGCCTCGAAACCAGCGTGACCGGCCCCGACGGGGCGGGGAACGCGAGCAGCCGGAAGGCTGCGGCCCCGCCGAGGGAAACGAGCGCGACGAGGCCGGCGAGCCGGAGGCCTCGCCGGCGAGGTCGAGAGGCGGCGGGAGGCGGGCCCGCCGGCAGCGCCGCCATGACGAGTCTCGAGAACTCGTCGTCCACCGAGACCGCGTCGCCGAGCCCTTCGAGCGCTTCGTGGAGCCTGCGCTCGCGGGCCAGGACGATCTTGCAGGCCGTGCACGCGGCGACGTGGCGGGCGATGCCCAGGGCTTCCGCGGGGTCCGCCTCGCCTTCGGCGAATCTCGACACGAGCGAACGGAAGTGCTCGCAGTTCTTCACGCTAGTACCCCGGCTCCAGGACGTCGGCGAGCTGGCATTTCAGCATCTCTCGGGCACGGAAGATCCTGTTCTTCACCGTTCCGATCGGGAGCCGCGTGATCCGGGCGATCTCGTCGTAGCGGCAGTGCTGCTTGTGCCGCAAGAGGATCAGCTGCCGGTATGCCACCGGCAGGGCCGCGATCGCCTTGTCGAGCCTGCCCTCGATCTCCCGCAGCCTCAGAACCTCGTCCGGCGTGGGATCGTGCCCGCACAGCCCCGAATCCGCGGGCACGCGGTCTCCATCCCCCTGTCCGAGGTCGATCGCGTACGTGCGGAGCTGCTTCTTCCTCATCTGGTCGATGGCGCAGTTCGACGCGATCCGGTACAGCCAGGTGGTGAACCGGTACTTCGGATCGAACGACGAGAGCGAAACATAGACCTTGATGAACACTTCCTGCGCGAGGTCCATCGCCCCGTCCCGGGCTCCCGTCAGCCGGTGCAGGTAGTTGAGCAGCGGCTTCTGGTGGCGTCGCACCAGCAGCTCGAAGGCCTCGCGGTGCCCGTCGAGCGCGAGATCCACGAGGGTCTCGTCCGGAGTCGAGTCGGCGGCCCCGGTACCCGGAGCCCGTTTCGGGCGGATAGCCTTGCCGGTGGAACTCAAATACAGCCCCTCGCTGTCCCGGCTCGCCTGCCGCGCACCCCGGGCCCAGGATGGGTAATACGCCGCACCCCCTCCCCAGGTTTCGTCGCGGACGGCGTAATCGAAGGATACCATTCCCCGCCCGTCCGCGCAGGGGCCCTCGGGCGCCTCGAAACGGAGGCACGGGCACGAATCGAGCCGTGCCATGTTACGATTCCTCCCGCACCGGAGCGCGAGCGGGCCAAGCTTCGCGACCGGGCTCTCCGGGAGGAGTGTGGGGGTGGCGGCGCAACGCGTTTCCGAACGAACTCGCCAGAAGCTGCTTGCCCTCCTGAAGGGCGACCATCCGGATCCCGGCAGGTTCGTGAGCCGTCTCCGGGAGGTCAGGACGCTCGACGACGTCCACGCCTTCGCCGGGGCGGTCCGCCTTCTCGTCAATCTGGACCTGGGGGAGGCCGAGGCCGAGGCGGTTCTCGGGGAGGTGCTGAGACACCGCGAGGCCATGACCTCGGCCCTCGGAAGGGATCCCGGGCTCAGGGTGGCGGCGGTGGACTACCTCTCCAACGTGGACCGCCGGCTCGTGAACCCCAAGATTCTCGAGATGTCGGAGTTCGAGCGCACGGAGCGATCGGCCGCGACCGATCCCCTCACGCGGCTCTACAACCGCCGGTTCTTCCGCGAAGCTCTCGATCGCGAGGTGCGCCGCGGCCGACGCTACGGTCTCAGCCTCTCGCTCGCCATGCTGGACCTCGACGACTTCAAGAAGATCAACGACGTGTACGGGCATCTCTTTGGCGACGTTGTGCTCCAGCGAGTCGCCAGGCTGGTCCGGCGATCGATCCGGGAGGCGGACGTGGCCTGCCGGTACGGCGGGGAGGAGATCGCGGTCATTCTCCCCGAGACCGACCGGCTCGGGGCCAACGCGGTCGCCACGAGGATCCGGGGTCGCGTCGAAACCTCGTTTCGCGAGGAGCCGACGGGAGGGCGTACCGTGCCCCTCACGCTCTCCGGCGGGATCGCGACGTACCCCGACGACGGCCTCGAGCCGGAGGTGCTCGTCGCCCGAGCGGACGAGGCCCTGTACATCGCGAAGCGCGAGGGCAAGAACTGCATCACGCTCCATCACCGGGAGCGGCGGCGTTGGGTCCGCTACCCCGCGCGTCCCGAGGCGCGGATCCGGATGGAGTGCGGAAGGGAACGAGCGGGCCAGCCGGCGATGGCGGTGAACCTGAGCCGCAGCGGCGCGCTGCTCGAGACGAGCGGCCCGCACCCGCCGGCCTCCCCGATCGTGCTGTTCATGGGGCGCGACGGGGACGGTGACCGGGACCGCGACTGGGTGGTCCGGGGACGCATCGTCAGGGTCGAGCCGAGGTCGCCCGCGACCGAAGGTTTCCGCGTCGGCGTGGCGTTCGACCAGCCGGTCCCCGAGGAGTGCCTCCTCGTTCAGGCGGCGGCGGTGAGGCATCCCCTTCGCGCCGCGCGGGGAGCCGGCCGGTGATCACCCACGAGGAGGCCGCGCGGCTCAAGGACCAGCTCCTGGCGGTTCTCGCGGAGGACGCCCAGAACACCGAGAGGCTTCTCGCGAGGCTCGATACCCTGACCCGGGAGACCGGGGTCTCGGCCCACGCCGCGCTGCTCCTCATCCTGACCCACCTCGCCTTCGAGGACACGCAGGCGAGACGCCATTGGGAGACGGTCCTCGCGCACCGGGAGGCGATGGCCTCCGCGATGGGGCGGGATCCCGGGCTTCGGGTCGCGCTGCTCGACTACTTCGTGAACGTCAACCGGAGACTCGCGCAACCCGTTCTCATCGACCTCGAGATGTTCGAGGCCGGTCCGCGGGGCGCCTCGACGGATCCGCTGACCGGTCTCGCCAACGACCGCGTGTTCCGCGGCGCGCTGCAGAACGAGCTGCGCCGAGCCAAGAGGTACGGGCTCGCGGTTCCGGTGGTTCTCTTCGACCTCGACGACTTCGCGAGGGTCAATCGCGAGTTCGGCGAACTGGTGGGCGATCGCATCCTGCGGGAGATCGGGATCCTCCTGCACAACAAGATCCGGGACATCGATCTCGCCGCCCGGCCGGGAGAGGACGAGATGGCGCTGATCCTTCCCGAGACCGACCGGAACGGCGCCTACCTGGTCGCCGAGCGCTTCCGGTGGGAGGTCGAATCCCACTACTCGCGCCGGGAAGCCGGGGGGCGCCCCCTGGGGCTCACGATCTCCGCCGGGGTGGCGTGCTACCCCGACGACGCGGCCGCGCCCGACGAGCTGCTCAACCGGGCGGCCCAGGCGCTCTACCGGGCCAAGGCCGAGGGGAAGAACGCGGTCCAGTCCTACCAGCCCGAGCGCCGCCGATTCCTGAGGTTCGACCTCGATCCGGAGCGGATCGAGGTCGAGGTGCTCGCGCCGAGGGATCTCGGCCGGGCCGTGGCCCGGAACCTCGGCCGCAGCGGCATCGTCTTCGCCAGCCCCGAGCCGCTCGAGGTAGGCGAGGAGATCGAGATCCGGCTGACCGGCCCGCGGACGGCGGGCGGCGCCGGCCCGGTCCGCATGCGGGGCCGCGTCGTGCGCCTCGAGGAGATACCCGAGGCGGCGGGAATCGAGAGCGACGACCCGGCGGCCGCCGAGCGGTTCGAGATCGGGGTGGCGTTCGACGCGGACCGGACGGGGACCGAGCAGGACCTGTCGGCGTTTCTCGAGAGGGCGCAAGCCGAGCGAGTCGCGAGACGTCCGTGAGCCGGATCGTCGCGGTGGACACCTCGTGCTGGTGGGGTGGGGTGGCCCTGCTCGAGGACACGCCCGCCGGCGCGTCGCGGTTGGTCGCGGAGGCCGGCCTCCTCGTGAGCGACTCTCACGCCGCGCACACCCTCGCGCTCCTGGGTGCGCTGCTGGCCGAGGCCGGCTGGGCCCGTTCGGATGTGGACGCCTACGCCGCGACGCGGGGGCCCGGGTCGTTCACCGGGATTCGCGTCGGTCTCGGCAGCGTCCGCGGTCTCGGGCTGGCGTCGTCGCGTCCTTGCATCGGCATCGCCACGCTCGAGGCGATGGCCGAGGCCTTCGGCCCGGCTGCCGCGGAAAGGGTGCCCCTCATCTCCGCCGGGCGCGGAGAGGTCTTCGGCGCGAGGTACGACGCCGCGTCCTCTCCTCCCGGCGAGATCGTCGGACCGTGGCTCGGCCCGCCGGAGCGTGCGCTGGCGGGAGGCGAAGGGGAGCCGGTCCTCTTCGGTCCCGGTGCCGAGGACGCGGCCGCGGCGCTTCGCGCGGCCGGCTGGAGCGGCCGCTCCGGCCGAACGCCGACGTCGGTCGCGGCCGCCGCGGGCCGTCTGGCTCTGCTCCGCCTGCGAGCGGGAGCGCTCGACGGGGAGGGGCTCTCGCCGCTCTACCTGCGCCCGCCGGATGCGGAGCTCTTGGCGTGACGAGAGCGACGGGGAGCCGGCGCCGCGCGGGTCCCGAGGTTTCGCCGATGCTCCCGTCGGACCTCGACGAGGTGCTCGCGATCGAGGAGGCCTCGTTCGCCATTCCGTGGAGCCGCGAGAGCTTCCTCTTCGAATTGCAGGCGAACCCGTACGCGCGGAGCTTCGTGATGCGGCGGGGCGCGAAGATCGTGGGGTTCACCTGCCTGTGGATCGTGTACGACGAGCTGAAGATCAACAACATCGCCGTGGCCGCCGGCGAGCGTCGGAACGGGTACGGGAAGATCCTGCTGCGCTTTGTCCTCGACTTCGGGCGCTCCGAGGGTTGCACCGAGGCCACCCTCGAGGTCCGGCCGTCGAACTTCGCGGCGCGGGCCCTCTACGCGGCCCACGGATTTCGCGAGATCGGCCTGCGGAAGGGGTACTACCGGGACACCCACGAAGACGCCATACTGATGGCGGCGGAGCTCTAGGAGACTGTCCGGGTAATCCCGCGGACTCGACCATTCGGGTGACGTGACGGCGACGCCGGGCGACCGGCCGGAGGTTCGATGGACCAGATCGACGCGATCCGGGAGAAGCTGGCCAGGGAGGACGAGGACTATCGCCGGCTGCTGGCGAAGCACCACGAGTACGACGCGCGCCTCGAGGAGCTGCGAGGCCGGCGGTTCCTCACCGAGGAGGAGCAGGTCGAAGAGGTCCGCCTCAAGAAGCTCAAGCTGGCGATGAAGGACCAGATGGAATCCATGGTCCGGGAGCGCCGCAAGGAATCGGGGGCATGAAGGTCGATCGGGAGGCGCTCCCGTTCGCGGGAGCGTTCGCCATCCTCGCGGCGATCGCGGCGCTTCTCGCCCCGTGGGCGGCGTTGGTGCCGGTCCTGCTGCTCGCGTTCACGCTCTGGTTCTTCCGGGACCCCGAGCGCCGCCCGCCCGGAGACCCCCGGGCGATCCTGAGCCCGGCCGACGGCAGGATCATCGTGGCCGGACCGCGCCGGGTTTCCGTGTTCATGAACGTCTTCAACGTGCACGTCTGCCGGACGCCGGTCGCGGGGACGGTCGTCTCGGTGCGGCACGTCCCGGGCCGGTTCGTCGCGGCGTTCGCGGACGCCGCCTCGGAGCACAACGAGCGCACGGCGATCGAGGTCGACCCGGGCGGGAGCCCGCCGGTCCGTTTCACCCTCGTCGCCGGCCTGATCGCCCGCCGAATCGTCTGCCGGGTGGAGCCTGGGAAAGTCCTCGCGGCGGGGGAGCGGATCGGGCTGATCCGCTTCGGATCGCGCGTGGACGTGGATCTTCCCGAGGGCTCGACGGCGGCCGTCGAGATCGGAGGCCGCGTGGTTTCCGGCGAGACGGTGATCGCCCGCCGCGGCTGATCCGGAACCGGTCGCCGCGCCCCGTTTCCTGTATAGTTTCCCCGGGAGCTCGAGGAGGTCCGATGGGAAGGCCATGCGCGAAGACCGACGGCTGAGGCGGGGGATCTACCTGCTGCCGACCTGCTTCACCGTCGGCAATCTCTTCTGCGGGTTCTTCAGCCTCGTGGAGGCGTCGCGAGGCCGCTACGAGATCGCGGCGATCCTCATCATCGTCGCGGGGATCCTCGACGGGCTCGACGGTCGGATCGCCCGCTTGACCGGTACGACGTCCGAGTTCGGGCTGCAATTCGACTCGATGGCGGACGTGGTCTCGTTCGGCGTCGCCCCGGCTTTCCTGTCGTACCGGTGGGCGCTCGCGCCGTTCGATCGCATCGGCTGGCTGATCGCGTTTCTCTACGTGATCTGCGCGGCGACACGCCTCGCGCGCTTCAACATCCAGCACGCCGTCGCCGACAAGAAGCACTTCGTAGGGCTGCCCTCGCCCCCGGCGGCGGGGGTGCTTGCATCCGTGGCGTTCGCGTTCCCCGGCCCTCCCCCGAATCGCACGGTGGCCGCCGCGCTGGCGGTGCTCACCGCGGGGCTCGCGCTCCTGATGGTGAGCCGGCTCCGCTACCGCTCGTTCAAGGACTTCGACCTCCGGAACCGGAGGTCCTACGTGGCCGTCCTCCCGATCGCCGCGGGGCTCGTCGCCATCCTCACCCACCCGAAAGGGGCGATGCTGACCATCGCGATCGTGTACCTGCTCTCCGGGCCCTCCGCGTACCTCTGGGGGCTGGTCCAGAGGCTCCAGGGGCAGCCGCCGGCCCGGACTCCCGACCCGGCGGGCGCCGCGAGGCCGAAGGATGCCTAGGCCGGGGAGCGCCGCCCCGGCGGCAGGCGCCACGCGCGTCGCCGTGGTCGGCGCCGCCACCGCCGCCGGCGCCAAGCTGCGCGAGGCGCTCGCCCGGAGGGGCATTCCCGGAGGCCGCGTTCATCTCTACGGCACGGAGAGGGGAGAGGCGGTCCTCGGCGAGTACGACGGCGAGGCCCGCCTGATCCAGGAGCCCGACCTCGACGAGATCGCGGGCCAGGACGTGGTCTTTCTCTGCGAGGTCTCCGAGGTCGCGGACCGACTCCTGAGTCCCGCCGGCCGGAAGGCGACCGTGATCGACCTGACCGGCAGGAGCCCCGCCGGGGCGCGGGCCCGACTCGTCCACGGGGTCCTTGCTCCCGGAACGGCCGAGGATCGCGGCGGCGTCCTCGCGACCCCGCACCCGATCGCCGCGATTCTCGCGGAGGTCCTCCATCCCGTCGAACGCTCGATCGGGATCTCCGAGGTCGTGGCCGTGGTGGTGCGCCCCGCCGCGGACTTCGGCGAGCCCGGGGTCGAAGAGCTCCGCGAGCAGACCGTGCGCCTCCTTCGCTTCGAGAAGGCGCCCCGGGAGATCTTCGGCCGGCAGCTCGCCTTCAATGTCATCCCGCAGAGGCTCCTCGCGGGGGCCGAGGAGGGACTCGAGCGCCGGATCGCTCGGGAGGTGGCCGAGCTGCTCGGCTGGGCGGAAGACCGCCTCGCGATCCGCCTCGTGGCGGCGCCGGTCTTCACGGGGCACGCGCTGAGCCTGCGCCTCAAGCTCGCGCGCGACGCGGGGGCCGAAGCCCTCGCCGAGGCGATCGGCGCCGGCCGGAAGGCGAATCGGCCGGGACGCGGGACGGCCGAGACGCCGCTCGCCGCGCCCGAGGAGCGGCGCACCGACGTCAGCGAGGTCGTCGAGGACGGCATCGGCGGATTCTGGGTCTGGGCGATCGCGGGAGAGGCGGGGGGGGCGGCCGCGGAGCAGGCGGTGCTCGCGGCGGAGGCGGTGGTCGGATGGTGAGAGCGGCAGGAGGCACGATGAAGACGCATCCCGGTTCCGCGCCCGTCGCAGTCGCCGGAGCGGTCGCCGCACTCCTCCTCCTCGTGTCGTTTCCGAGCCTCGCGGCGGCCCCCGGCGCGGCCGAGGCGGTTTCCGCGACGGTCGAGGTGGAGCGGACCCTCTTGAAGGAGGATCTCGCGCGCTACGAGAAGGTCATGGGGGATCGCGCGCTGGCGCTGACGCGTCTCACCGAGCTGTACGCGGCTCTCGACGCGGCGGTCCACCGCGACGACGACGGCGCGCCGGCCGTGATCGAGGACCTCGAGGGCCGCATCGAGCAGGCGGAGCTCGAGCGATCCGGGCTCCTCGCCGCCGAGCGAGCGCTGGTCGAGCGGATCCGCGAGCGGATGCATCGCGTCGATCTCCTCGAGGGCCAGCTCGCGACGCTCCAGGCCAAGGCGACGGAAGCCGCCGGGCCCCTCGCCGGGCGCTGGGAAGTCGTCATCCTTCCGGCGAACCAGCGCGGGACGTTCGTCCTCGCCCAGAACGGCACGCTCGTCGGTGGCACGTACACCCTCGAGGGGGGCTGGAGCGGGAGCCTCCAGGGGACGCTGGTCAACCGGAAGGTGTTTCTCGAGAGGATCGATTCGAGGCTGGGGCGCTCCGGCGAGTTCGAAGGGTACCTGAGCGCCGACGGGACGCAGATTCGCGGCACGTGGCTTCGCTACGACCTCTCCGGAGAGGGCATGGCCAACGGCCAGTTCACCGCCTCCCGCAGGCGCGAAACGCCCTGAGGGGATCTTGCGTCTCCCGTACGAGCCGTACCTCGCGCTGCGCTACCTGAGGTTCCACAGGGGGCGGACCTTTCTGTCGGTCATCACCCTGATCTCGGTGGCGGGCGTGACCGTGGGGACCGCGGCCCTCGTCATCGCGCTGGCCCTGATGACGGGCTTCCAGCAGGACATACGGCAGCGGATCCAGAGCGGCAGCGCGCATCTCACGGTGCTGAGCCCCGGCGAGCCGGAGTTCGAGGGGGCCGAGGCGCTCGGCGAGCGAGTGCGCCGGGTCGAGGGGGTGAGGGAAGCCTCGCCGGTGCTGCTGTCCCACGCGATGCTGGTGAACGAGGAGATCGCGGCTCCGGCCTACGTCGAGCTGGAGGGGATCGACCCCGCGCGCCACGGGCGCGTGATCGCGGACGGTGACCTCGACCCTCTCGCGCCGCTCGCCGCGGGCGGATCGGGGGGGCGTGAGGGGATCGTCCTGGGCGAGGAGCTCGCGGCCAAGCTCGGGGTGCGGAAGGGCGATCGGGTGCGCGTGCTCGTCCCCAAGGTCACGCTCACGCCGTTCACGCCGATCCCGCGCAGCCGGTTGCTCTCGGTCCTGGGCACCTTCCACTCCGAGGCTTTTCCGATGAGCGCCGAGCGGGCCTACGTGAGCCTCGACACGGCGCGCCGCCTGCTGGACGCGCCGGGACGCTCGTCGTGGCTCGAGATCCGGCTCCTAGACCTCCGCCAGCTCGGCCGGGTCAAGGGCGCGCTGAGGCGCGCGCTCGGGTCGTCCTACCTCGTCGTGGACCTGATGGAGCTCGAGCAGAACCGCGATCTGCTCAAGGCCCTGAACACCGAGAAGTTCATCCTCTTCCTGGCGATCGCCCTCATCGTCGTGGTCGCGTCCCTGAACATCGTCTCCACCCTGATCCTGATGGTGAACGACAAGATCAAGGAGATCGGGACGCTCTCCTCGATGGGAGCGAGGCCCCGCGGGATCGCGATGGTCTTCGTCCTGCAGGGGTTCGTCATCGGCGTCGTGGGCGCCGTCCTGGGCATCGCCGCCGGCACCGCGATCTCCTGGTGGCTCGATACCTTCCAGGTGATCAAGCTCAACCCCGAGGTCTACTACATCACCCACGTGCCGTTCACCCTGCGCGCCGCGGACTCCGGGTTCGTCGCGGCGCTGACGCTCGGGGTGTCGCTGCTCGCGACGATCTACCCGGCCTTCAAGGCGGCGACGCTCGACCCGGTCGAGGCGATCCGCAATGAGTGAGCCGCTCCTCGCCGCCGCCGGCCTCGAGAAGAGCTACCCGAGCGGCGAGCGGCGCATCGACGTGCTCAAAGGGCTCACCCTCGAGGTCGCCCCCGGCGAGGCGGTGGCGGTCGTCGGCGACTCGGGGGTCGGCAAGTCGACGCTCCTCCACATTCTCGGCGGGCTCGACCGGCCGGACGCCGGCTCGTTGCGGTTCCGCGGCGGCGCCGTGTCCTTCGACGACGGCCCCGCGATCGCCGAGTTCCGGAACCGCCGGGTCGGCTTCGTGTTCCAGATGCACTACCTCCTGCCGGAGTTCAGCGCGCTCGAGAACGTGCTGATGCCGTTCCGCATCGGGCGCCGTTTCGAGGGGGCCGAGGACGCCGCGATTTCGGTCCTCTCCCGCCTCGGCCTCGAAGAGAGGCTCCACCACCATCCCGGGGCTCTCTCCGGCGGCGAGCAGCAGCGGGTCGCGATCGCGAGGGCCGTGGCACCCGGGCCGGCGCTCGTCCTCGCCGACGAGCCCACCGGGAATCTCGACCCCGCCACCGGGAACGCCGTGTTCTCGCTGCTCCGCGAGCTGCAGTCCGAGCGCGGCTTCTCTCTCGTCGTCGCCACGCACAGCGCCCGCCTCGCGAGCGGCTGCAACCGCATCCTGCGCCTCGTCGACGGCCTCCTGCGCCCGCTCGGCGAATCGGAAACGGCCGACTACTTCGCCGGCACCCGGTAGCGATTCCTAGAGGCCGTTCGTGCCGGGTCTCGACCCTCCGCGGCCCTCTCTTCGCGCGGCCGCTTCTTCCTCGAGCGGCCGCGCGAAGAGCGGAGCAAGGCGGCGCGGCGACTCCTCGCCGCGCAACGCCGCGGCGTGCCGCCGAGGGTCGAGACCCGGCACGAACGGCCGCTGCCGGAATCAACCTGCCTGCCCGGGCGGTGCGAATTCGCTATGCTATAGTCTCGTCGAGGGGCAACACGGCGACGGGAGCCCGCGCGTCATGTTCGAAAAGTTCACGGAAAAGGCGAAGAGAATCCTCTTTCTGGCGCGGTACGAGGCGAGCCAGCAGGGGAGCAAGGTGATCGGAACCGAGCACCTTCTCCTCGGCCTGCTCAAGGAAGGCGAAGAGACCACCCGCGAGCTGTTCACGCGGGCGAACGTCTCGATGGATCTCCTCCAGACGGAGCTGGAGCGGCGCGGTCCTCTCCGCGAGAAGCTCTCGACGTCGGTGGAGATCCCGTTCGGCGACGACACCAAGAAGGTGCTGCAGTTCGCCGAGGAGGAATCCGAGCGGCTGATGCACCCGCAGATCGGGACCGAGCACCTGCTGCTCGGCCTCCTGAGGGCGGAGGACTCGCCCGCGGGGCGGATGCTCGGCGAGCGCGGCATGCGCCTGTACGCCGTGCGGGAGGACGCGGTCAGCCTGGTCAAGCGCCGCGCGCTCCCCAAGAAGAAGAAGGAAACGCCGTTCCTCAACGAGTTCGCGCGGGACCTCTCGGAGCTGGCGCAGCGGCGCGTGTTCGACCCGCTGATCGGCCGCGAGGCGGAGCTCGAGCGGGTCGTGCAGGTGCTCTCGCGCAGGCGGAAGAACAACCCGGTCCTGCTCGGCGAGCCGGGGGTCGGCAAGACCGCGATCGTCGAGGGGCTCGCCACGCGAATCGTGGACGGCGAGGTCCCCCCCTCGCTCCTCAACAAGAGGATCCTCGCCCTCGACCTCTCTCTCGTCGTCGCGGGGACGAAGTACCGCGGTCAGTTCGAGGAGCGCCTCAAGGGGATCATCTCCGAGCTGGCCGGCTCGGACGACGTGATCATGTTCATCGACGAGATCCACTCCCTGATCGGAGCCGGCTCCGCGGAGGGCTCTCTCGACGCCGCGAACATCCTCAAGCCGACCCTCTCCCGCGGCGAGGTGCAGTGCATCGGATCCACCACGCCGAGGGACTACCACAAGTACATCGAGAAGGACCGCGCCCTCGTCCGGCGGTTCCAGCCGATCACCATCCGCCCCACCACCGAGGACGAGACGTTCACGATCCTCGAGGGGGTGAAGGAGCGCTACGAGCGCTTCCACGGCGTCCGCTTCGAGCCCGAGGCCATACGGGCGGCGGTGTACCAGTCCAACCGGTACATCACGGACCGCTTCCTGCCCGACAAAGCGATCGACGTGCTCGACGAGGCCGGCGCGCGGGTGAAGCTCGCGAAGCGGACGTCCTACGCCGAGATCAAGAAGACCGAGCAGGAGCTGCGCCGGGCCGTGGACGGAATGAAGAACGCCCTGGCCCGAAAGGACTTCGACGAGGCCGTCTCCTTCCACGACAAGGAAGTCACGCTGAGGCGGCAGCACGAGGAGCTCAACCGGCGCTACGAGGACGAGGCGAACCGGATCCTCGACGTCACGCGGGCCGACGTCGAGGACGTGATCGCCCGGTGGACGGGAATTCCGATCCAGTCGGTGGCCGAGGAGGAGGCCGACAAGCTCCTGAACATGGAGGATTTCCTGCACGAGCACATCGTCGGGCAGGAAGAGGCGATCTCGGCGCTCTCGCGGGCGATCCGCCGCTCCCGCGCGGGCCTCAAGAGCCCGAGCCGCCCCATCGGCTCGTTCGTGTTCCTCGGGCCCACCGGCGTCGGAAAGACCGAGGTGGCCCGGACGATCGCCGGGTTCCTGTTCGGGTCGGACCGCGCGTTGACCCGCTTCGACATGTCCGAGTACATGGAGAAGCACGCCATCGCCAAGATGATCGGCTCTCCTCCCGGCTACGTGGGGCACGAGGAAGGGGGGCAGCTCACCGAGCGGATCAAGCGAAAACCCTACAGCGTGATCCTGCTCGACGAGATCGAGAAGGCCCACCCGGACGTGCTCAACATCCTCCTCCAGGTGCTCGAGGACGGGATGATCACCGACGCCTACGGCGAGGTGGTCGACTTCAAGAACACGATCGTGATCATGACCTCGAACATCGGATCCCAGCACGTCGCCCGGACCGGCGGGAAGATGGGGTTCAAGGGGGACGATCGGGCGCAGGCGTTCAAGGACCGGCGCGACCTGGTGATGAGCGAGGTCAAGAAGACCCTGAGCCCGGAGTTCATCAACCGGATCGACGAGATCATCGTGTTCGACGCCCTCTCGGAGGAGCAGCTCCAGGCGATCGCCGGGATCATGGTCCGGAAGCTCAACAGCACGCTCCGCGAGAGGGGCATCGAGATCTCGGTGACCGACGAGATGTGCTCCTGGCTGGTCAAGACCACCTGCCAGGACCGCTCGTACGGTGCCCGCCCGCTGCGCCGGGCGATCCAGCGCTACATCGAGGACCCTCTCTCCGAGGCCCTCATCCGCGGGCAGCTGCAGGATCGGGGACTGGTCGAGGTCTACCTCGAGGACGGTCAGCCCGTGTTCCGGGCCGCGATCCAGGCCCCCTCCGCGCAGTAGACGGGAAGGCGCGGCAAGTCCTCCGCAGGAGACGGGGCGGGCGGAGCCCGCTCGAAGTAGAATGGCGACCCTTTGGGGTGCCTCGGGTCCGGAGCGAAGGCGCCCACGGAGTGATTCGCGCCGCCCCCGGCTTGGTGGGAGCGGCCCGGGCGGCGGAAGGTGGAATGAACCGAGGCTTCCGAACGCTGGCCGCCATCGCCCTCGCCGCCGCCGCGTGTCTCGCGCCACTCGCCCGCGCCCAGCAGGCGCAGCCCACCGTCGAGGAAATCCTCACGCAGGGCCTCAGCCGGATGACGCGGGAGGCCTTGCTCCACGCATTCGGGGTCCGCGTCGGCGATCCGTACGATCCCCGAAAGATCCGGGAGGAGTTCCGCAAGTTGTGGAGCCTCGGGATCTTCAGCGACATCAGCGTCGAGGCCGAGGACGGACCCGGCGGCGGCAAGGTCCTCGTGCTGAAGGTCAAGGAGCGGCCGGTCCTGACGTCCGTCTCCTACGAGGAGAACAAGGTCCTGACCCGGACGCAGATCGAGGACCGCCTCAAGGAGCGCAAGGTCAAGCTCGAGCCCGGCAAGCCGCTCGATCTCAAGGCCGTCTTCGAGGCCGAGTCGGCGATTCGCGAGTACCTGGGAGAGAAGGGGTACCTCGATCCCCAGGTCTCCCACCGCGTCGACCGTCCCACCGACACCACGGCGGCGGTGAGCTTCTCGCTCCGGCCCGGGGGCAAGACCCGCATCTCCTCGATCCGCTTCGTGGGCAACACGGTGTTCAGCCAGCGCAGGCTGATGAAGAGCCTCAAGCTCACGCGCCCCAGGCAGTGGTGGCGGCCGTGGTCCTCGAAGTCGCTCTACCACCCCGCCAAGTGGGACATGGACGCCAACAACATCCGCGACCTCTACGAGAACCGCGGCTACCTGGACGTCGACCTGCGCCCGCCCGTCGTGGACGTGACGGAGACCGTCAAGGGCGGGAAGAAGCCGCCGGTCGGGGAGGTCCCGGCGGGAGGGACGGGCACGACGCCCGCCGCCGCGGCGCCGGGCGGGAGCGACGTACCCCCGGAACCGCAGCCGCCGCTCACCGAGAAACAGAAGAAGGAGCAGGAGAAGGCGAAGAAGAAGGCCGAGAAGGAGCGCAAGAAGGCCGAGCCGAAGGTGGAGAGGAGGGTCGCCCTCACCGTTCCCGTCGTGGAGGGGCCGGAATACCGGGCGGGCAAGATCTCGGTCACCGGGAACACGGTGTTCAGGGAGCAGGACGTTCTCGCGTTCGTCCCGCTCCGGTCGGGCGACGTGGTCAACATCGGTCTCCTGAAGCTCTCGGTGGACGCCATCACCAAGGCCTACGGGAACAAGGGGTACTACCTCGCCACGGCCGTCCAGCAGCGCGACCGGCACCCGGACAAGAAGCTCGCGGACATTCAGATCGTGGTCACGGAGGACAAGCCCTACTACGTGTCACGGATCGAGTTCACGGGAAACGTGGTCACCCGCGACCGGGTGCTGCGACGGGAGTTCCCCATTCGCGAAGGGGACCTGTTCAACCGGAGCCTCCTCGACATCGGGCTCTCCAAGGTGAACCAGCTCGGCTACTTCGAATCCAAGGCGCAGCCCGTCATCGAGCCGATCGAGGGGGAGAACCGGGTTCGCGTCAGCGTGGAAGGAGAGGAAAAGAGCCGGAACGAGATCCAGGTCGGGGGCGGCTACAGCGGACTCGACGGGATGTTCTTCCAGGGGATGTTCTCGACCCGCAACTTCCTGGGGCGCGGACAGACCGTCTCGCTCTCGGCCCAGATCGGCGGCAGGGCGACCCGGTACAGCATCTCGTTCGTCGAGCCCTGGCTCTTCAATCGCCCCTACAACGCCGGATTCAGCCTCTACCGCCAGGACGTGGACTACGGGTCGGGGCTCAAGAACTCGAGCAGCGGCGGCGGGGTCGTCATCGGCCGGCAGATCGGCTACTACAGCCGGGTCCAGGGCAACTACAACTACCAGGTGAGCACCGCGACGAACTTCACCGTGAGCGGCGGGGCGTCCACGGTCTACGTCTCGAGCATCACGCCGAGCTTCAGCCACTTCCGCATCAACAACCCGTACCGGCCGAGCCGGGGGTGGTCCGTGGATCTGGGCCTGCAGCTCGCCGGGGAGTTCCTCGGGGGGGACAGCTCGTTCTACAGGCCGGTTCTCAACTACTCGGGATACAAGCGGGCCGTAAGGAACACGTTCTTCGGTTTTCACTCCGAGATCGGCATGATCCACGCCTGGGGAACGGGCGTCCCGTCGACGGCGGACGTCAACGGCGTGCCGCGCTTCTCCCGCTTCTGGATCGGCGGCGACACCCAGGGCCCCAGGATCTTCGACGTGCGATCGGTCACCCCGCTCCGGTTCGTCCGGCTCGACTCCACGGGCCGGATCATCGAGGCGGTGAGGGACCCGCGGGGACGCCCCGTGAGGGACTTCGACCGGAACGGCGACGGGATCCTCAACATCTACGACCTCGTCGAGATGGGGGGCGACCGGTATTATCTTATGCAGGCGGAGTACGTGGTGCCGCTCAGCGGGCCGGTGGAGGCGGCGTTCTTCCTGGACGTCGGCAACTCCTTGTTCGAGGATACGCCATGGAGCTTCCAGGAAGTTCGGGCTTCCGCCGGGATCGAGATGCGGTTCTATCTCCCGGTGTTCCCGGTTCCACTCCGGCTCATGTACGGGTGGCCCATCCGCCAGCTCATACAGGACCGGACGAGCAATTTCATGTTCTCGATCGGAAAGAGCTTCTGATGGACCGGCCGCGGGCCGCGCGCTCGGCGCCGGGTTTCGATTCGACCGCGCCGCGCCGGACCCAGGGACGGTGCGCGGGAAGGAAGGGGAGTTCGATGAAGCGAATCGTGTGCCTCGTGATCGTCGTCGCGCTCGCGGCGGCCGGCGCCGCCCGGGCCCAGGCTGTCGCCCCGTCCAAGATCGGGGTGTTCGACGCGCAGCGCGTCTCGGAGGAGACCGCCGAGGGAAAGAAGCTCCAGGTCCGGCTCACCGCGTTCAGCGAGAAGAAGCGGGCCGATATCTCCGGCAAGGAGAGGGAAGCGCAGGATCTTCAGGAAAAGCTCAACGCCCAGGCGCTCTCCCTCTCGCCCGAAAAGCGGTCCGGCATGGAGAGGGACCTCCAGAGGAAGATGCTGGAGCTCAACCAGGCCCGCGAGAGCGCGCAGCGCGACATGCAGCTCGAGGTGAGCGAAGCGGAGAGTTCCTTCCGGGAGAAGCTCCTCGCGGCGGTCGAGTCGTTCGGCCGGGACGAGGGGTTCGCCATCGTCCTCGAGCGCGGCGCCGCGATCTACGTGCACCCCTCGAGCGACGTGACGACGGCGATCGTGGACCGCTTCAACAAGATGTTCCCGGTGCAGCCGGAGACTCCCGCCGCGAAGGAGGGGGCGAAGCCCGCCGCCGCGCCCGCCGCTCCGCCGGCCGCGTCGTCCGACAAGAAGTAGCCGTCCGGGGGACCGGGACCCCGCCCGCGTCCCGGAGAGGAGTCCGATGGCCGACGGTTTCCGGCTGGGCGAACTGGCGTCCCGGGTCGGGGGACGCGTCGCCGGCGATCCGGAGCGGATCATCCGAGGCGTGGCCACGCTCGACGAGGCCGGGCCGTCGGATCTCGCCTTCCTGACCAACCCGAAGTACCGGAAGGCGACGGAGGGGACGCGCGCGGGCGCGATCCTGGTGGCGTCGGGAACGCTCCTGCCGGGGCGCGACCTGCTCGAGGTCCCCGAGCCGTACCTGGCGCTCGCGGAGATCCTGGACCTCCTCTACCCGCCCCGCGCGCGCCGGCCCGGCGTCTCCGCGCTCGCCTTCGTCGGAGAGGGAGCGGAGGCCGGCGAGGACGCGGAGGTCGGCCCCTTCGCCGTCCTCGGCGCCGGCGCGAGGATCGGCCGCCGGGCGACGGTGGGCGCGGGCGCCGTGGTCGGCGACGGGGCGGAGGTCGGCGACGACACCGTCATCCACCCGCGCGCCGTGCTCTACCCGGGAACGCGCGTCGGGTCCCGCTGCATCGTCCACGCCGGCGTGGTTCTCGGCGCCGACGGCTTCGGGTTCGCGACGTCGTCGGGGAAGCACCGCAAGGTGCCCCAGCTCGGCCGGGTCGTCGTCGAGGACGACGTCGAGATCGGAGCGAACAGCGCCGTCGACCGGGGCATGCTGGGAGAAACGGTGGTCGGGCGGGGAACGAAGATCGACGACCTCGTCATGGTGGCCCACGGCGTCCGGATCGGTCCCGACGGCCTCATGGCGGCGCAGGCGGGGATCGCCGGGAGCACCCGGGTCGGCCGGGGAGTCACGTTCGCCGGGCAATCCGGGGCGGCGGGCCACCTCTCGATCGGGGACGGCTCGGTGATCGCCGCCAAGTCGGCGGTGTTCGCCGACCTGCCCGCCCGGTCGTTCGTCGCCGGGATTCCCGCGGTGAATCACCTGGCCTGGAAACGGGCGCAGGCGCTCGTCCGGAGCCTGCCGGAGCTCCGCGCGCGGGTCCGCCGGCTCGAGGCGCGCCTCGCGGCGCTCGAAGGCAAGGAAAAGGGGGACTGATTCTTGTTGGACATCAGAGGAATCCTCGACAGCATCCCGCACCGCTATCCGTTCCTGCTCGTGGACCGAGTGATCGAGATCGTGCCGGGGCGACGGATCGTCGCGATCAAGAACGTGACGTTCAACGAGCCTTACTTCCAGGGGCACTTCCCCGGCCTGCCGGTAATGCCCGGCGTGCTGATCGTCGAGGCGATGGCCCAGACCGGCGCGGTGCTCATGCTCCACGACTTCGCGCAGCGGAAGGAGAAGCTCGTCTACTTCGCCGGGATCGACGAGGCGAGGTTCCGCCGCGTCGTGCGCCCGGGCGACCGGCTGACGATCACCATGGAGGTGGTCAAGCTGCGCTCCCGGACCTGCAAGATGAAGGGCGTCGCGGAGGTGGACGGGGAGATCGCGGCCGAGGCCGAGATCCTCTCGGCCATGGCGGACAGGGAGTAGGGGCCGTGCCGGCGCCCGAAGTCCACCCTACCGCCGTCGTCGCCGGGTCGGCGCGCGTCGCTCCCGGCGCCTACGTCGGGCCCCATTGCGTCGTCGAGCCGGGGGTCGAGGTCGGAGAGGGAACGCGCCTCCTGTCGCACGTGGTGGTCCACGAGGGGACCGTTCTCGGGCCCGGCAACGTCGTCTCCCCGATGGCGGTGCTCGGCGGCGCGCCGCAGGACCTCAAGTACGGGGGCGAGCCGACCCGACTCGTCGTCGGGGCCCGGAACCGCATCCGCGAGTGCGTGACCATGAATCGCGGAACCGGGGGAGGCGGGGGCGTCACGACCGTCGGCGACGACAACCTCGTGATGGCCTACTCGCACATCGCCCACGACTGCCGCGTCGGGAACTCCACGATCCTCGGCAACGCCGCGACCCTGGCGGGACACGTCGAGATCGACGACGAGGCGTACGTCGGCGCCTTCAGCGGCATCCACCAGTTCACGCGCGTGGCCAGGCACGCCTTCATCGGCGGCTACTCGGTGGTCACGCAGGACGCGCTCCCTTGGGTCCTGACGGTCGGGAACCGCGCGACGACCCACGGCATCAACCTGGTCGGTCTCAAGCGGAAGGGGTACTCCGACGAGACGATCGAGGCCATCAAGCAGTGCTACATGACGCTCTTCCGGTCGAAGCTGCTCCTCAAGGACGCCATCGAGAAGGTGGAGGCCGAGTTCGGGAGCTTCGAGGAGGTGCGCTACTTCCTCGAGTTCGTCCGCACCTCGAAGCGCGGAGTTTGCCGCTAACGGGTCGACGCGGTTCCGGAATCGTCCTCGCCGGGCACGCTCGCCGGTGCACGATTCTCACGTGCCGGCTCGCTCCGCTTTCGGCGCGCCCGGTTACAAGGAAACACCGGGCGCGCCGAAAGAGGGCCCGGCGAGGACGATTCCGGAACCGCGTCGACCGGGGATGAACATGGTCCGGCGAGAAGATACGAGCCGCCCGACGCCCGATCCGGTTCGCGCGTTCATCGAGGCGCGGATCGCGGCGGGGGAGATGCCCGGGGCCTGCTGGCGGGTGGAGGGGCCTGGCGGCGTGCTGTCGCGGGGCGCTTCGGGCGATGCCGCGATCGCTCCGGTCCGCGAGGCGGCGGACGAGGACACCCCCTTCGACCTGGCGTCGCTCACGAAGCCGCTCGCGACCGCGCTGCTCGCGGTCCTGCTCGAGGCGGAGGGGAAGATCGACCTCGACGCACGAGCCGCGCTCCTGCTCCCGGAGCTCGGCGGCTCGGCGTACGACGCGGTGACCCTGGCGGAGCTCGCGTCCCACCGGGGGGGATTCCCCGCGTGGCGCGCGCTCTACCTCGAAGCCGGGACGCTCGACGGCTTCGTCCGGGCGATCGCGGCGACGGCCCCGGAAGCCGCGCGAGGAACGACGCTGTATTCCGACCTGTCCTTCGTCTTGCTCGGCGCGGCGATCGAGCGCGCCGCGGGAGAGCCGCTCGACGCGCTGTTCGAAGCGAGGATCGCGCGCCCGCTCGGGCTGCGGTCGACCGCGTTCGCGACCACGGCGGGGCGCTTCGCGCGCGCGGCCGCCACCGAGGAGGGGAACGCCTACGAGCGGCGGATGGCAGGCTTGGCCGGCGCGAGCCACGCCTGGCGGGCGGCGATCCCTCGAGGCGAGGTCCACGACGCGAATGCCCACGCGCTCGGCGGCGTGTCCGGGCACGCGGGCCTCTTCGGCACCGCGGCGGAGGTCGCCGCGATCGCGCGGGAGCTGCTCGTCCCGCGCGAGCTGCCGATCGCGGGCAGAGGACGGCGACGCCTGCTCGCTCCCGTGGCGGGGCCCGGCACGCGGACCTGCGGGTTCACGACGGCGGCGCTGTCCGGCGCGGCCCGTGGCGTGCTGCCGGACGCCGCGCCCGGGCACACCGGATTCACCGGGACGTCCCTGTGGCTCGATCCCGACGCGTCGCGGATCTACGTGCTCCTCACCGGCCGCGTCCACCCGGCCGTGCCCTCCGGGGACTTCCAGCCGGTGCGCCGCGAGTTCCACCGGATCGCCGCGACGCTCGCCTGAGCGATCCCCGGGACCGCGGTGCGGCGCTCGCGCACCCGCAAGACTAGAATGGCCGGCCGGGGCGTGGAGCGCAACACCATCGGATGAGAGAGAATTCGACCATCATCCTCGACGAGAAGGGGCCCCGCCAGGCGTACGGGTGGGCGTTCTCCGCTTCCACCTGGATTCACATGATCCTCCTGGTCGCGCTCGTGTGGCTGCCCGCGGTCCGGCCCCGCCAGGAGGAGAAGAAGGAAATCGTCGAGTTCGACGTCGCGAGGAAGGAGACGCCGAAGCCGAAGCCGAAGCCGAAGGAGCCCGAGCAGCGCCCGTTTCGCCAGGCTCCGGCGCAGCGGCGCACGCCGCCGCCGAGCGGCGGCGCCGCGGAGCGATCGCAGATCGTGCCGCCCTCGGCGACGCCTTTCTCTCCGCCGGAGTCCGCGCCGCAGCAACCGCCCGAGTCACAACTCGCGGTGCCGCATTCCGGGGCATCGTCCATGGGTCCGAAGGGAGACCGGGCGGCCGGTCCCGAAGGTGGCGTGGGTGAGCCCTCGGCGGGTCCGGGCCGCGGGGAGGGGGCTCCCGGGACGTCCGAGCTGTCGCGCGCGATCCTCGATTTCCGCCGCTCGCTCCTCGGGCGCCAGGGGTCGGGCGGAGGCGGCAAGGGGGACGGCGGCTCCGGCTCCGGGGGAAGCGGCATCGGGGCCGGACCGCCCAGCGCGAGCGGTTTCGGCTTCGGCAACCTCCTCTTCGAGGGGAACGACTACGACTTCGTCAAGAAGGGATACGCCTCCCAGGCTTACTACGCGATCCTCAAGGCGTGGTACCGGCGGCTGTACGCGATGGCCGATCGCTTCGAGAAGTGGGCGTTCGCGCGCGACAACTTCATGCTCGACCACCAGAACCGGATCCGGTTCGTGATCGGGCGCAGCGGCCAGATCGTCCAGGTGGACCTCATCGGCGAATCCGGTTGCCAGCCCCTCGACATCTCCGCGATGGACGCCCTGCGGGAGGTCGTCCTTCCCCCGCTCCCCGACGATTTCCCCCGGAGCGAGGAAGGGGTGATCGTCACGTTCATCGCGATGGGAGACATCCACGGGATGCGCGGCGATCCCCAGCTCCGCTACGCCTACTACGGCTACTGATCCGCCGGCGCGCGGGGCACGGCCCGCCGGGCGTGCTACAATCGAGAAGATGTCCAATACTTTCAAGAGCTTCGGGCTTCGCGCCGAGCTGCAGCGCTCCTTGGATGAAGCGGGTTACGAGACGCCGATGCCGATCCAGGAGCTGGCGATCCCGATCCTCCTCTCCGGGCGGGACCTCATCGGCGTGGCGCAGACCGGCACCGGCAAGACCCTCGCGTTTCTCCTGCCGATCTTCGAGCGGCTCCGTCCCGCGGGTGGCGATCCGCAGGCCGTCGTGATCTGCCCCACGCGCGAGCTGGCGCTGCAGGTCGCCGGAGAGGCGGAGCGGTTCGGCTCCCATCTGGGGGTCCGCACGGTGACCGCCTACGGCGGCACGTCGAGCGGGGAGCAGAAGCAGGCCCTCGTGCGCGGCTGCGACCTGGTGGTCGCGACGCCGGGGCGCCTGCTCGACTTCGTCACCTCGGCCTGGCTCTCCCTGCGGAGGATCCGCTTCCTCGTGCTCGACGAGGCCGACCGGATGCTCGACATGGGGTTCATCAACGACGTCGACGCCATCGTCCGCAAGGCGCCGATGAGCCGGCAGACGATGCTGTTCTCGGCGACGTTTCCTCCCGAGATCCGCGGGCTCGCCGACCGCTACCTCCTCCATCCCGAGACGGTGCGCATCGACACGGGGACCCGCGTGAAGGCCTCGGTGGAGCACGCGATCTACCCCGTCTCGGCGGGGCGCAAGGTCGATCTCCTGCTCGAGATCATGGAGCGGGACAAGCCGGCGAAGACCCTGATCTTCACGGCGACGCGAGAGGGAACCTCCGATCTCGCCCGGCAGCTCCGGCGCGGGCGGCACGAGGTCGTGTCGCTCTCGAGCCTGCTCTCGCAGGCCAACCGCGAGCGAGCGCTCGGCGCGTTCCGGCGGGGGGAGTTCGACGTCCTGGTCGCGACGGACGTTGCGGCAAGGGGACTGGACATCACGGACATCGACCTCGTGGTGAACTTCGACGTCCCGATGCATGCCGAGGACTACGTGCACCGGATCGGCCGGACCGGGCGCGCGGAGCGCACCGGGAAGGCCGTCACGCTCGTGACCCCTGCCGACGAAAGGCGCGTGAGCGCGATCGAGTTCCTCCTGAAGGAGCCCGTCCCCGTCGTGCGCCTCGAGAACTTCTCCTACGGCTACGAAGGAGGGGCTCCGGCCGGCCCGCGGCACCGCTCGGGCGGCGCGAGCGGCGGTTCCCGATCGAGGGAGGCCGGCGAGCCGGCGGGGTCCGAACCGAGACGCCCTCTCCGCCGGCGGCGCTCGAGCAGCGGAGCGGCGGGTGGGAAAGGGGGCGCCGGCGCGCCCGGCAAGCGGGATGGGGACGCTCCGCATCGTCGCCGGTGAGCTGCGCGGGCGGCGGATCCGGGTCCCGCGCGGCAACGCCGTGCGGCCCACGCCCGACAAGGCTCGCGAGGCCCTCTTCGACATCCTCGGACAGGACCTGTCGGGTGCGAGGGTCCTCGATGCCTGCGCGGGAAGCGGGGCGCTCGGCTTCGAGGCGTTGAGCCGCGGGGCCGCCTCCGCCACGTTCATCGAGGCGGACCGGGTGGTCCTCGCGCTGCTTCAGGGTAACGCTCGAGGCCTCGGGGTGGAGTCCCGCTGCAGGATCCTCCACGGAAGGGCCGAGTTGCTCATCGCGCGGGGGGGCGCCGGGGGGCCGTTCGACCTCGTTCTCGCGGACCCACCGTACGCCGAGCCGCTCCGAGCCCCGCTTCTCGCGGCGCTGCTGGCGGCCGCCGGGAGCCTGGCTCCGGGCTGCCGGGTCGTGCTCGAGCGCGACGCGGCGTCCGCCCCCATCCCCAGCGGCGGTGAGGGGCTGCCCCTGGTGCGCACCGCCCGCTACGGCCGGACATGCCTCGACTTCTACCTTTTGGAAAGGACCTGACCCCGCCGGCCGGCTTTCGGGGGCGGCTGCGATACCGGGGTTGATTTCCGCCTTTTCGGCCTTATATTTGCCCCCGTCCCGATGCCAGGTCACCGGGCGTGTGCCGCACGGGCCGGCGGCTCCTGCAAAAAGGGCCGCCGCCCGGGCGTTCCTGACCGAGGGCTCGGCTTGACTTCGAGGTCGCGCTCCGGGAGGATGGCGCGGATGCGCCCGCGGAGGAAGAGGAGTTGCTCATGAGAAAGATCGGTGCGGTTGCGGCGATCGTCCTCGCGGTCCTCCTGGTGGGCGCCTACCCCATCCTGGCCGCGGACGCCACGCCGGGCGGGACGTCCACGCAGCCTCCCAAGAACCTCAAGAAGGTCGGGGACCACTGGACCCCCTGGAGCCCGCCGCAGGCGGGGCCCGACTCCTACATCATCCAGCGGGGCGACACGCTCTGGGACCTCGCGGGGAAGTGGCTCGGCGACCCGCACCTCTGGCCCCAGGTCTGGGACCTCAACCGCTACGTGGAAGACAGCCACTGGATCTACCCGGGCGACCCGCTTGGAGTGCCCGGAAAGCCCACCGTGGTGCCGGCCGGCGGCCCGCCCGCGGCCCCTCCCGCCGAGGAGACCGGCGCGACGACGGCGGACGTTCCGCAGGAACGGCCCGCGGCGCCGGCTCCGGCTCCATATTCTCCGCCTCCGGCCCCGCTGCTTCCGGTCGCAGACGCTTCGGACGTCTATTGCTCCGGCATGATCGAGCCGCAGCACGAGGCGTCTTCGCTGTCGCTCATCGGCCGGGAGACCGAGCGCGAGCAGGTGGCGCAGGGGGACGTCGTTTACCTCAACCACGGACGCGACCAGGGCATCGTGCCGGGCGCCGCGTACCAGGTGCAGCGGGTGGCCGGACCGGTCGCGCACCCCGCGACGACCGGCGGACTGGGCACGATGCTGACGCGTCTCGGAAAGGTCCGCATCCTCGCGGTCCAGGAGAACACGTCCACGGCCGTCATCGAGTTGTCGTGCGCGCCGATCCGGCAGGGCGACGAGGCGGTTCCGTGGCGCGAGATCCCGATTCCGCGGATGGCCTCGATGCCGAAGTTCGATCGCTGGAACGCCGACCCCTCGGGCGGTCCGGACGGCTACGTCGTCGCCACGAAGGACGGCCTGGCGGACGTGGGTTCCGGGAACGTGATGTTCACCGATCTCGGAAGCGCGAAGGGGCTGCAGCCCGGCTCCGTGCTCCGGGTCTACCGTGACCAGCAGGGACTGCCTCGCATGAACCTCGGCCAGGCCGTGGTCCTCGAGACCGCGCAGGACACCTCGGCCGTCAAGGTCACGCTTGCCGTGAAGGAAATCGCGGTCGGAGACCGCGTCGAGCTCGAGCGCTAGCCAGGCACGGGTCGAGTGCTCCAGCCGAGCGGGGGCGGGCGAGAGCCCGCCCCCGTCATTTTCGGGGCTCAGATCTCGCGGAGCTTCTGCCGGAGCAGGAGGATCTCGAGGGCCAGGCCGGCCTTCGCCGTGACGCGCCGCATCAGCGGAATGTCGGGGCGCGTCATGGGCCGCTCGTCGTCGTCGAGGTAGAGGAGCGCCGCGGTGCGCTCCTTCACCAGGACCGGGAGCACCAGCGCCATCGCGGGCATCCTGCCGCCGAGCACGGTGTAGAGATCCCGGTTCCCCGGAAGCGGCGGCACCACGCCGAAGTAAAAATCACGGCTCCCCAGCGCGGCGTCGAGCACGGTGGACGCGCCGGGAGCGACGCAGATCTTCCCCAGGATCTCGGTGTCGAATCCGCGGCCGCGGCCCGCTACCCCGCGAATCCCCTCGCGTCCGACGGCGAACAGGGCGCAGCGCGCGGCACGGCCGCCGCAGAAATCGAGGAGCGCGACGGCGAGGGCTTCGCGGTCGGCCGGACGCTCGAGACCCGCCTCGAGCCGCTTCATCGGATCGCTCTCGGTGACCACCGTGACCTCCCGCGGTCCGCGGCGTCGACTATCCGACCCGGCCAAGAGCCGGCCGACTCCGGATCAGCGGCCGCGACCGCCGCCCGAGGGCCCCCGGCCCCTGTCGGGCCCTCCACCGTGGCCGCCGCGTCCCTCAGGGCGCGGTCCGCCGTGGCGTGGCCCGCCGCCGTGCGGCCGCTGCTCGCCTTCCTGCTCGGGAGGCGGTCCTGTCTCCCCGCGCTGCTCGCGGAGGACGGCCTTTCGCGAGAGGCGGACTCGTCCCTGGCCGTCGATCTCGATGACCTTGACGAGCACCTCTTCACCCTCGTCGATCTCGTCCTTGACCTCGGCGATCCGCTGCTCCGCGATCTCCGAGATGTGCAGGAGCCCCTCGACGCCGGGGAGAACCTCGACGAACGCGCCGAAGTTGACCACGCGCACGACCTTGCCCAGGTAGGTCTTCCCGAGCTCGGCCTCGGCGGTCAGCTCCTTGATGATCTCCACCGCCTTCTTGGCGGCATCCTCGTCGGTGGAGGCGATGTCCACCCGCCCGTCGTCGTGGACCTCGATCTTGCAGCCGGTCCGCTCGACGATGGAGCGGATCATCTTGCCGCCTGGCCCGATGACGTCGCGAATCTTGTCCTTGTGGATCACGATCGTGATGATCCGCGGAGCGTATTGCGAGATGTCGTCGCGCGGCTTGCCGATGGCGCGGTCCATGGTGTCGAGGATCGCGAGCCTCGCCGCCCTGGCCTGCGCGAGCGCACCGCTCATGATCTCCCGCGTGATCCCGGTGATCTTGATGTCCATCTGGAGGCCGGTGATCCCGGCCCGGGTCCCCGCGACCTTGAAGTCCATGTCGCCGTGGTGGTCCTCCGCCCCCGCGATGTCGGTGAGCACGGCGTAGCGGTCTCCCTCCTTGACGAGCCCCATCGCGATCCCGGCGACCGGAGACTTCATCGGCACGCCGGCGTCCATGAGCGCGAGGGATCCTCCGCAGATGGTCGCCATCGAGGAGGAGCCGTTCGACTCGAGGATGTCCGACACGATCCGGATCGTGTACGGCCACTCCTCTTCCTTGGGCGTCAGGGGGAGCAGGGATCGCTCGGCGAGGGCGCCGTGGCCGATCTCGCGCCGGCCGGGGCCCCGCAGGAACTTCACCTCGCCCACGGAGAACGGCGGGAAGTTGTAGTGCAGCATGAACCGCCTGAACGACTCGCCCTCGATCCAGTCGAGGCGCTGGGCGTCGGCGGAGGTGCCGAGGGTCACGGTCACGAGGGCCTGCGTCTCGCCCCGCGTGAACAGCGCCGACCCGTGGGTGCGGGGCAGGACGGAGACCTCGCTCCGGATCTCGCGGATCTGGTCGAATCGGCGCCCGTCGAGCCGGATCCCCTTGCCGAGCACCTCGTCCCGGAGGATCAGGTCCTGCATCTCGCCCCACATGCGCGAGGCGAACGCCTTCTCTTCCTTCTGCTCCTCGTTGAACCCCGCGAGCAGCTCCTCCTTGAGGGCGTCCACCTTCGCGTAGCTCTCGAGCTTGCCCGGGGTCCGCATCGCGTCCGCCAGACGGTTCCGGAAGGCGCCGAGCAGCTTCTCGCGGAGGCCGGCGGGCTCGGCCAGGGCCTTGACGGAGCGCCGCGTCTTGCCGATCTCCGCGGCCAGCTCCTTCTCCACCGCGACGATCTTGCGAACCGCGTCGTGCCCGCGCGAGATCGCCTCGAGCAGCTCCTCCTCGGACACCTCGGACGCTCCCGCCTCGACCATCACCACCGCGTCTTCCGAGCCCGCGACGACCAGGTCCAGGCGGCTCGTCTGGAGCTGCTGGAAGGTCGGGTTCAGCAGGTATTCGCCCTCGGGCGTCAGGCCGACGCGCACGGCGGCGATCGGGAACGGGAAGGGGATGTCGGAAATGGCGAGGGCGAACGACGCGCCCGTGATCGCGAGTACGTCGGAGTCGTTCGCCTGGTCCGCGGAGAGGACCAGGCCGATGATCTGGGTCTCGCAGGCCCACCCTTCGGGGAAGAGCGGACGCAGCGGACGGTCGATCATCCGCGAGGTCAGCACTTCCTTCTCGTTCGGCCGGCCCTCGCGACGGAAGAACCCGCCGGGGATCTTGCCCGCGGCGTAGGTGTTCTCGCGGTAGTCCACGGTGAGGGGCAGGAAGTCCACCCCCTCGCGGGGCTTCTTCGCGGCGCAGGCCGTGACCAGCACGACCGTGTCGCCGAGACGGATCGTCACCGCGCCGTCGGCCTGGCGCGCCACGTTGCCGGTCTCGATGATGAGCCGCTGCCCTCCGATCTCGACTTCCTTGCGTACGATCAATGTCTTGACCTCCCAACGATGACGGACGGGATTCGGGTCAAAGGGCAAGCCGGCCTCCGGGAGACGCACCGCTGCGACGCGGCGCGCCCTCGTTCTGCCGCAGCGCCTGCCGGGTCCGGGAAGAGCAAGGGGCTACTTTCGGATGCCGAGCCGGCCGATGATCCGCTGGTAGCGTTCAAAGTCCTTGCGCTTGAGGTAGTCGAGCAGGCGGCGTCGCTTGCCGACCATCTTGAGGAGACCCTGCCGGGAGTGGTGATCCTTGGCGTGCGCCTTGAAATGCTCGGTCAGGTGCTCGATTCGCTTGGTGAGAAGTGCGATCTGGACTTCGGGGGACCCCGTGTCCGTTTCCGTCATGCGGAAGCTGGTGATGACCTCGGTCTTGTGCTCACGGTTCAGGGGCACCGCGTGTCCTCCTCCGGCGCCGCCGGCGTTCGCGGACGGGCCAGATTGCGTTGTTGCTCCGGGGCGAAACCCCCGCCCCGACCGTCGAAAAATACCACGGCGGCTCGATTCCGGCAAGGAAGCCAAGGGGAGGCGCAGGACGCGCCGGGAGGCCCGGCCGGGCAGGCGCTCGCTAGGAACTCGAGGCGAGCACCACTCGCGGATGGACGGTTCCCGCGATGACCTCGCCCATGCCGAGAAGGGCGGGGGCAGGGGAGAGGACGCGAACCGTCCCGGAAGCGGGCGAGCCGCCGGGAAGCGGTACCGCCAGGCCGGACGAGAAGCGGGCGCAGGAGCCGCCGTCGGGGAGGGTGACCGCCGGAGGCTCGAGGGGCATGGCTTCCAGGGGAACGATCGCCGCGGCGAGCGCGCCGGTTGCCTCGAGGCCGTCCACGGCGGCCGCGTCCTCGACCGCCATCGGACCGATGGCGAGGCGTCTCAAGGCGGCGAGCGCGGCGCCGCAGCCGAGGGCGGCGCCAAGGTCGCGCGCGATCGCGCGAATGTAGGTCCCGGCCGAGACCTCCGCCTCCACCGCCCAGTCCTCGGGGGAAGGTCCCGGCGTGAGCTCGAGACGGAAGATCTCGACGTGGGCCGGCGGGGCCTCCACCTTCCGGCCGCTGCGCGCAAGCCGGTAGAGGCGCTTCCCCTCGACCCTCCGCGCGGAGACCGCGGGAGGCACCTGGGCGATGCGGCCGACGAGATGCCTGGCCGCCTCGCGCACCTCCTCCGGGGAGGGGAGCGGCCCCTCGTGCCGCGAGACGACGGAGCCGGTCACATCGTCGGTGGCGGTCGTCACCCCGAGGCGGATGCGCCCGGCGTAGAGCTTCGGAGAGTGCGGGAGGAAGCGGACGAGACGCGTGGCCCGTCCGAGGACCAGGGGAAGCAGCCCGGAAGCCATCGGATCGAGCGTGCCGGCGTGGCCGATCCTGGATTGCCGCGTGATCCGGCGCACGATGTCGACGACGTCGTGGCTGGTCGGGCCTTCGGGCTTGTCCACGAGGAGGAGCCCCTCGGGGAGCCGCATCAAGGCTCGCTCCCGCCGCCCTCGTCGCCGTCGCCCCCGGGCTCCTTGTCCGCCGCGATCTCGCGCAACAGGGCGTCCACGCGGAAGCCGGAGTCGAGCGAAGGATCCGCCTCGAAGTGGATCTCCGGCGCGTACCGGAGCCGGGTCTCGCGCGCCAGCGCCCGTCGCAGGAACGGCGCGGCGTGCGCGAGCGCCTTCCCCGCCTCCGCGCGAGGGGCCGCGCCGCCGAGCACCGAGAAGTACACGCGCGCGTGCTTCAGGTCGGGGCTCATCTTCACGTCGGTCAGGGTGACGAACCCGATGCGGGGATCGCGCACCTCCTCCCGGAGGAGTCGCGCGAGGATCTCGCGGATCACGTCCGCCATTCTCTCGGCCCGGTGGGTGGTCATCGCCAGTCGCCCTCCCAGCCGCCGGGTCCGCCGTCCGACCCCTCGATGAAGTCCCGGCCCGTCTCGATCACTTCGCCGGGAACCTGGCTTTCGGCCTCGCGCTGGACGGCGTCGAACAACATCTCGAGAACCTCGCGCCGCGACGCCACCGAGACCACCGCCAGAGTCCCGCGCTGCCAGAGATCGGCGTGCTCCTCGAGCTCGCTCACCGCGACGTTGTGACGGGCGCGCAGGCGGTCCTTGAGCCGTCGGACGACCTGCCTCTTGTCCTTGAGCGAGCGGGCGCCCGGGAGATGAAGCTCGAGGGTGAAGACGCCAACGGTCATGCGGGCCTACAGCGTTTGCCCGGCCACCTTCTCGACGGTGAAGAACTCGATGACGTCGCCTTCCTTGAGGTCGTTGAAGTTCGCGATGCCGATGCCGCACTCGAACCCCTGCTTGACCTCGGAGACGTCGTCCTTGAAGCGCTTGAGGCTCGCGAGCTTCCCGGTGTAGATGACCACGTTGTCGCGGATGAGGCGCACGTCCACGGTCCTGACGCCCTTCCCGTCCGTGAGAAGGCAGCCGGCGACCGTGCCGACCTTCGAGATCCGGAACAGCTGGCGGACCTCGGCCTGGCCCAGCACGACTTCCTTCAGGGTGGGCTCGAGCATGCCGACCATCGCCTGCCGGACGTCGTTGATGACCTCGTAGATGATCGTGTAGAGACGGATCTCGACTTCTTCCTGCCTCGCGAGCTCCGCCGTGGCGCGGTCGGGCCGGACGTTGAACCCGACGACGATCGCGTTGGATGCCGCGGCGAGCAGCACGTCCGCCTGCGTGATCGCGCCGGTCGAGGCGCGGAGCACGGAGACCCGGACCTTGCCGGAGGGAATCTCTCCCAGCGACTTCTGCAGCGCCTCGAGGGAGCCCTGGACGTCCGCCTTGAGGAGGATCGGGAGCTCCTTGGCCACGCCCTCCGCGATGTCGCGAGAGAGGCTCTCGAGCGTCCGCCGCGACGACTTGGCGAGCGCCGCCACCCGCGCCTTCTCCTGCCGGGCCTGCCCGATCTGGCGGGCCTTCTGCTCGTCCGCGACCGATTGGAACAGGTCTCCGGCCGTCGGCTCGCTGGAGAATCCCATGACTTCCACCGGGGAAGAGGGGCCGGCCTCCTCGACGCGGCGGCCGTTCTCGTCGTACATCGCGCGAACCTTGCCGAACGCGGATCCCGCGATGAACGGATCGCCCACGCGCAGGGTGCCCTGCTGTACGAGGAGGGTCGCCACGATCCCGCGCGCGCGGTCGAGCTTCGCCTCGAGGACGACGCCGGTCGCGAGCTTGTCGGCGTTGGCCTTGAGGTCCTGGATGTCCGCCACGAGGAGGACCATCTCCAGCAGCTCCGCGAGGCCGACCCGCTTCTTGGCGGAAACCTCGCAGGAGACCGTCTGCCCGCCGTACTCCTCGACGAGAAGGCCCTGGTCCGAGAGCTGCTGCTTCACCCGGTCGGCGCGAGCCTCGGGCTTGTCGATCTTGTTGACCGCCACGACGATGGGCACGCCCGCCGCCCTGGCGTGATCGATCGCCTCGATCGTCTGGGGCTTCACGCCGTCGTCCGCGGCGACGACGAGGACGACGATGTCCGTCACGCGCGCGCCCCTGGCCCGCATCATCGTGAACGCCTCGTGCCCCGGCGTGTCGAGGAACGTGATCTTCCGGCCGCGCTCGGTGACCTGGTAAGCGCCGATGTGCTGGGTGATGCCGCCGTGCTCCGTGCTCACGACGTTGGTCACGCGGATGGCGTCGAGAAGCGATGTCTTGCCGTGGTCCACGTGGCCCATGACCGTGACGACGGGCGGACGAGGCGTCAGCTTGTCCGGCGCGTCGGCGGGCGCTTCCCGCTCGCCGGCGAGCGACGCGTGCTGAACCTCTTCCTCGAAGGTCACGATCGTGGCCTCGGAGCCGAACTCCTTGGCGAGTTCCACGGCGACCGTGGGATCGAGAGGCTGGTTGATGTTCGCCAGCACCCCCCTGGCCATCAGCTTCGCGATGATGTCCTTCGACTTGCGGTTGAGCTTCTCGGCGAGCTCCTTGACCGTCACGGTCTCGGACAGGCTGATCTTCTCGGGAACCGGCGGGAGGTCGGGCTTCTGGCGCGCCACCGGCGGCGGAAGCGTTTCGTCGGTCTTCTTCCGGCGACCCCCCGCCGAAGGGGCGGGCCCGGGCGCGGGACGGCCCGGAATGGGGGGGCGGCCGGGGACCGCCGGACGCGGGGCGACGCCCGGACGTGCGACGACGCCCGGACGCGGGGCCTCCGTGCGGACCGGCGGCATGGCGCGCGGGGGAGCGGTACGTCCCGCGGCCTGCGCGGCGCGAATGGAGCTCAGCGAGGGAATGCGTTTCGCGGCGAACACACGGGGATGCCTGACTTCCGGCACGGCCGGAGCCGCGGGACGCGCCTCGGGCTCGGCGGCGGGCGCGGCACCCGGCTCGGCGGCCGAAGGCTCGATCGCTGCCGGAGCGTGAGCCAGGGCATCGTCCGCCGGCGCCGCCGCCAGCGGCAACTCGGTCCCGATCTCGGCGAGGGCCGGCTCGACCGCGACCGCGGGCAGCGGCTCGGGCTCGACGTCGGCAGCCGGCGGCGCGGCCTCCGCGCCGGCGGCCGCTCGAAGCTCCTCCACCGCGGGGCGGGACGCGGCGTCGGCGGCGCTCGCACGCGCTTCCTCGGCGACCCGTTGCTCGTCGCGGCGGCGCTCGTCGAAGATGCGCTTCTTTTCCGCCTCGATGGCGGTGAAGAGCCTCCGTCGGACCAACTCGGCAGTCTCGTCGTCGAGGGCGCTGAGGTCGGACTTCACCTCCCGGCCCATGCGGTCCAGCAGCTCCAGGATCAGAGCGCTCTGGACCTTGAGCTCCTTCGCGAGTTGATAAACCCTGACGTCCGCCATTCCGGCTCCGTTCACCCGTTACGCCCCGTCCCCGGTAGGGGGCAGCGAGCCCTCGTGGGGCTCTTCCCCGTCCTGGGAGGCGGCTTCCTCGTCTTCTTCCGATACCGGCTCGTCGGCGCCGGGCTCCTCGCCCTCCGCCCCGGCGGCCTGCTCCTCGGCGGCCCGCGCCGCGGCCTCGGCTTCGGCCGCGGCCTCGGCTTCGGCCTCCGCGGCGAGCCGGGCCTCGAGCGCGACCTCGGCGGCGTCGTGGATCGCGATCGCGGACTTCTCGCCGATTCCCTCGATGCTGGTCAGATCCTCGAGCGAGGCGAGCGCGACCTCCTCGACGCTGCGGAACCCCGCGTCGAGCAGGCGCGACGCGATGGCGGTCCCGATGCCCGGGAGGCTCGCCAGCTCCCGGCTCGCCTCCGCCATCCGCTCCATCTCCGCCTCGACCTCGGCCTTCTTCTCCGCCTCGCTCTTGATGTCCAGCCTCCAGCCCACGAGCTTGCTGGCCAGGCGGACGTTCTGCCCCTTCTTGCCGATCGCGAGGGAGAGCTGGTCCTCCGAGACGATCACCTCCATCTCGCGAGTCTCGTAGTCCCTGACCGTCACGCGGTTGATCGAGGCCGGGCTCAGGGCGTGCCGCACGTACTGGGAAGGATCGTCGTCGTACTGGACGATGTCGATCTTCTCGCCGCGAAGCTCCCGGATCACGGCCTGGACGCGCGACCCCTTCATGCCGACGCACGCGCCCACCGGGTCGACGTCGCGCTCCTTGGAGCGCACCGAGACCTTGCTACGCTCGCCCGCGTCGCGGGCGACGCTGACGATGATCACGGTGCCGTCGTAGATCTCCGGCACCTCCATCTCGAAGAGCTTCTTGACCAGCAGCTCGCTGGCGCGGGAGAGGGTCAGCTGCGGTCCCTTCCCCTGGCGCTCCACGTTCACGAGGACCGCCCGGATGCGGTCGCCGGGGTTGTAGTGCTCGGCCCGCGACTGCTCGCGCCGGGGGATCACCGCCTCGGTCCGCCCGAGGTCCACCATCATGTCGCCCCGATCGAAGCGCTTCGCCTGCCCGGTGAGGAGCTCGCCGATCCGGTCGCCGTACTCGCGCCAGACCAGCTCCCGCTCGGCTTCCTTCACCTTCTGATAGATGACTTGCTTCGCAGCCTGCGCGGCGATGCGGGTCAGCGGCAGCTCGGCGTGCTCCTTCACCGTCTCGAAGACCGTTCCGACCTCGGCGTCCGGCCGGATCACGCGGGCGTCCTCGAGGAGGATCTCGGTGACGGGATCCAGGAACTCCTCGTCCGCCACGACGGTCTGGCGGGAGAAGAGCACGAACCGGCCGCTCTCGCGATCGAAGCGCGCGGCGAAGTCCTCCTTGCTGTGGTAGTACTTCCGCGACGCGGCGGCGTAAGCTTCCTCGACCGCCTGGATGATGATCTCGGCGTCGATTCCCTTTTCGCGGCCTATTTGCTCGATGGTCTGGAACAGTTCGCTGCTCATGGAAGCCCTGTTCTCCGATCTCCGGTCCGCCTTACGCCCCGAGTAGTAGGCTCCCCACGGAACCCCGCGTACGCGACCCGTCGGGTCGCAACGATCCCCGCGCGCGCCGTCCCTTCTCGCGCGTCCGAGTATTTCAGGACGATGGCCCTCCAACTATACCACGGCGGTCCCGTTTTCCGCGGGACCGCGCCTTCCCGGCCGGGGCGTGCAGGTCCGCCTCCACGTCCTGCCGGGCCGATGCCACCGCACGCCTCGGGACGACGATCTCCTCGCCCGCCGCGCTCTCGATCCTGAGGTCTTTCCCGGACAGGCCGCGAAGGATGCCACGGAACTCGACGCCCCCCTGGACCTTCTCCGACGTCTCGACGCGAACCGGCCTCCCGGTGTTCCGCCGGACGTCGTCGTCCGTCACGATCGGCCGCTCCACCCCCGGGGACGAGACCTGGAGCTCGAAGGAGTCCTGGAACAGCTCCAAGGCGTCGAGCTCCGTCTCGATCGCGCGGCTCGCCCGCTCGCAGTCGTCGATCGATATCCCCGGAAGGCCCGCGCGGTCGAGGTCGATTCGAAGCAGCGTGTACTTCCCCTGCCGGCGGAAGACGACGTCCACCACCTCGAGGCCGAGGGGGGACACGACCCCCTGCGCCACGCGGCGGACCTCTTCCGCGACCCTCTCCGTCGACCCGGCCAAAAACACCTCCGGACCAAAAAAAAAGTGGGCCTGAGCCCACCCTCGAAGCGGTCCAGCGAACCGGATCTTACCCCATCGGCGGGGAGCAACGCAACACGGCCCCCGCTCCTGCCAACGACGCGCCTTCTCCAGAAGAAAACGCTATCGCCGGCCGCCGCGGGTGTGGTAATTTCGCAACCCAACGGGCGGCGGGGCGCCGGCCGGGAGGTTCGATCGCCAAAGCGGACCACGAAAACGCCGTCGCCCGGGAATTTCGGCAGGCGGTGGCCCGAGACGGCGGATTTGCACGTTTTGGACGGATGGCGCGGCGGGACGGCGCTTCCGGAGGCTGTCGGCTCGGTTTTCTTGGCGGCGGTTCGATCGGGGTCGCGGAGGAGGCTCGGTGACACAACCAACGGTCCACTTGGAGGGGCATGAATGATGAGATTCAAGACGGGCTGGATTCTCCTGGCGTGCGCGCTGCTCGCGGCGGCGCCCGCCCTGGCGGCCACGCGCTACGTGAGCCCGACGGGGTCGGACGGCGGGAACCCCGAGAACGACTGCACGGCTCAGGGAACTCCGTGCAAGACCATTCAGCACGCGGTCATCGTGGCCGCGTCCACCGGAGACGTCATCCGCGTCTTCCCGGGAACCTACAACGAGTGCGTGGACGCGAGCGCGAAGGCGATCGACTTCATCGCCGATGCCATCGAGACCGCGAATCCTCCGAGCCGGGCCGTCACGATCATCGACGGGACCGGCGTGTGCGGCGGCAGGGTCTGCCTGAACGCCCCGGCAACCTCCTGCCTGCTCGCGAGCGCCTGCGCGGGGACCTGCGAGATCGCGGAGGGGGAGACCGAGGGCACGTGCTCGAACCTCGAGGCGGCCTGCGCGGGAGACCAGGATTGCGGGGACCCGTGCGTCAACATCGGGCACTGCAGCGCGACGACGGCGACGGTCTGCGCGATGTCGTCGCAGTGCCCCGCGGAAGAAACCTGCGTCGTCCGGGAGAACAGCGCGCCCACGATCTGGATCGGGGACGGCTCGTCCCTGAAGGGCTTCACGGTGAAGGGCGGAGGAGAAGCGGGCGTCCGGACGACCGGATCGACGTTGGTCGAGAAGAACGTGATCACGGGCAACGCCTCCTCGCAGTGGGGCGGGGGACTGAACAGCGACGTCTCGAACGCCTCGGGTCCCTCGAAGGTCGCGGATCCGATGCTCTGCTGGAGTGAGACGAGCCTCTCGTGCACCAGCGAGGCGAATTGCAGCGTTTGCGAGAAGGACCATGCGATCGAGTGCACGGACTCCGAGGCCTGCGCTCCCACCGAAGCCGGTGACTGCGTGAGCCTCGGCCCGTGCCTGGTATTCAAGCAGGCGACGATCGACGACAACGAGATCAGCGGCAATGTCGCGGCGGACGACGCCGGCGGGCTCAACGTCAACGTCATCGCGGGATACGGCGCCGGCGCGCGCGCCGTGATCACCGCCAACACGATCAGCGGGAACACCTCGATCGCTGATGGCGGTGGCGCGTACCTCTACACGTACGCGTATTACGGCGGCAAGGCGGAAAGCAAGATGACGGGCAATACCGTCTCCTCGAATGCAGCCGACGCCTACGGCGGCGGCATCGCCTCGTGGAACCAATCGTGGGGGGGCGGCGTCAGCCGCGCCGCGATCACGACCAACACGATCGAGGGGAACTCCGCGGGGGTGGACGGCGGCGGCTCCTGGAGTGGCGTCGGTTACTTCGGGGAATCCTACTACGACGCCGACGACAAATTCGACATCACCGGCAACACGGTGAGCTCCAACTCGGCCGCGCGGGACGGCGGCGGCATCGCGGTCGCGCTCTGGCGCTCGGCCTACTACGACGTTCTTCCGAAGGCGACGGTGGAGAGCAACACCGTCGCGGACAACACCTCGGGCCACGCGGGCGGCGGCATCGACCTCTACCTGCAGTCCGTCTTCGCCTTCGACTATCCGGTGGCCGCGGAGAACGGGATTCTCGCCGACAAGAACACGGTGACCGGGAACACGGCCGGAGAGCTCGGCGGGGGGATCAGCGCGGTCCTGCAGGGCTATTACTCGTTCTCGATGGACGTCATGCGGGTCGAGCAGAACACCATCCGGGAGAACAGCGCTTCCACGGGCGGCGGCGGGGCGTATCTCGAGACCGATTCGAGCTACATCCTCGGCGGGAAGCTCCAGAAGGCGCCGCAGCAGTTTCCGTTCCCCAACGAGAGCTCCTTCAGCAACAACCTCCTTCTGGGCAACGTCGCCCACAACGAGGACGCCACCGGCGTCGGCGGCGGGGCGTTCGTGGTGCTCGTGGCCGGAACGAGCGGCTTCGCGACCGCCGGGATCGACTTCGCGACGATGCAGTCGAACCGCGCCGACATGGGCGGCGGGGCCGTCGAGGTGGAGGCCGACACCGGGACCGAGGGCGGCGGCATCGCGCTGCTCGGCGTCGCCAACTCCATCGCGGCGAGCAACGGTGGGTACGCCATCGGCGGACCCGTTCCCGGTCAGCCCGGCACCTTGGTGCCTTCCAGCAGCGGCGACTTAGAGATCTTCGCGCAATACAGCGACGGCTACGACAACTCCTTCGGCGAGTACGAACGCACCCTCACCGACGTCATCGACGCCGGCGACGGGCTCCTGCAGGTCGATCCGATGCTGAACGCGTCGGGCGTTCCGAATATCTGCTCGCCGACCATCGACGCCGCGGCGCCGCCTCCGGAAGGGGACTTCTCGTTCGAGCCGATGCCGAACGGCTTCCGCGCCAACATGGGGCACCTCGGCAACACCGCCGGGGCCGTCGCCACGCTGCCTGACGTCAATCTCGACCGCCAGGTGAGCGGGATCGACGTCATCATGATCTCCAACTCTTTCGGGGCCACGCAGCCGACCGCGAGGATCGTCCTGCCCGACACGCGGTACCTGCTCAACTTGGACATCAACCAGGACGGGGTCATCGACGGCGAAGACCTCGCTTTCGTGGCCGCCTACTACGGCACCGACTGCCGGTGACGGGGGGAACAGCGATGAACCGGAACCTGATGAATCGTCTCTCGATCGCGGCCGTCGCGCTGGTCCTCGTCCTGCCGTTCACCGCCGGGTGCAGCGAGTCCGCCAGTGGCCTCGTCCAGAACCCGCTGGTGGCGAGCTTCAGCGGGGACATGGACCCGATCGTCGACAACAGCGTCTCGCTCCAGCCGGCCACGGCGGCGGGCTCGAGCGATACCTTCAAGGTGGACGTGGTCGTCGGCGCCATCGACGGCGTGAACGGCGTCGCCATCAAGATCCACTTCAACAAGTACTTCGTGGAGTTCGTGAGCGGCGACTTCAGCGAGAGCTTCCTCCAGGGAGCGCCTGGCCGGCTACCGAATTCGACACCGGGGCGACGCTGTTCGGCCCGGGCGTCGTGGACGTCTATGCCGCGAGGCGAGGCGCCGCGGTGGCCGGCCTCCCGATGGCCGCCGGGGAGACCGGCGTGCTCTGCACGTTGACCTTCAAGGCGAAAGCCGCGACGGGCTCGAACACCGCCGCCTACGGGGCGCTCACGATTCGACGAAACGGACAACCTGATCCTCGTCTGTCCCGACGGGCGGCGGCGCCTGCACGCAGGCCACCGTCACCTTCGGGGACGGGCACATGACGGCGCAGTAGCGCGCCGCCGTTCTCCGATTCTCG
>CAVVHE010000004.1:237500-240000 GCA_963748015.1 Terriglobia bacterium
TCAGTTCGGATTGCAGTCTGCAACTCGACTGCATGAAGGTGGAATCGCTAGTAATCGCGGATCAGCACGCCGCGGTGAATACGTTCCCGGGCCTTGTACACACCGCCCGTCACATCACGAAAGTCTGCTGCTCTTGAAGTCGCCGAGCCAACCGCAAGGAAGCAGGTGCCGACGGAGTGGCAGGTGATTGGGGTGAAGTCGTAACAAGGTAGCTGTAGGAGAACCTGTGGCTGGATCACCTCCTTTCTAAGGAGTCCATGGTACCGGACCTTCCCCGAGAAGGTCGCGGGCCGGACACCGAGGTCGATCGATGGCCTCCCAAGGCCGGCACGCTTCTATTTAGTTTTGAGCGAACATCGGGACCACCGACGGTTCGGCGAGCTCACCGCGGTTCGGCGGGCTCACCGCGGTCAGGCCGGGCAAGATCGTGCCGGTCGGCCAGCGGGCCGTGGGCCTATAGCTCAGTTGGCTAGAGCGCGCCCCTGATAAGGGCGAGGTCGGTAGTTCGACTCTACCTAGGCCCACCAACTCGAGCGCGGTCCAAGCCGGGGGGTATAGCTCAGCTGGAAGAGCACCTGCTTTGCACGCAGGGGGTCAGCGGTTCGAATCCGCTTACCTCCACCAACTGGAGGAGGGGCGGGGCGGCCGCGGCCGGCTCGGGCAGGAAGTTCGCGATGGAATCGAGGTCGAGGCGGAACGCCGCGGCCTCCGCTCTTTGAAAACCGAATCGTCAGGCATCTGCGCAAATGCTATGGAGCGCTGAGTATGAATTTGTGCGTTCTATGGTCAAGCTACTAAGGGCGTACGGTGGATGCCTTGGCGCTGGGAGGCGATGAAGGGCGTCGTAAGCTGCGATAAGCCCCGGGGAGCTGCTGCGTGCTTTGATCCGGGGATGCCCGAATGGGGAAACCCGATGGGAGTCATGTCCCATCACCCCCTTCTGAATACATAGGAAGGGAGGAGCCAACGGGGGGAAGTGAACCATCTCAGTACCCCCAGGAAGAGAAAGCAACCGCGATTTCCCTAGTAGCGGCGAGCGAACGGGGAACAGCCTAAACCGGCTGTGTGTCAAGCGTGCGAGCGTTGCATGGCCGGTGTCGCGGGATCGATCCGGACCCCCTCGCGCGGGGGTCGGGGAGTTACAAACCGTTCCGTTAGCCGAAGGTTCTGGAAAGCTCCGCCACAGAGGGTAACGGCCCCGTAGGCGAAAACGGAACGGCTCCCTGGGATCGCGTCCCAAGTACCACGGGACACGTGGAACCCTGTGGGAATCTGCGAGGACCATCTCGCAAGGCTAAATACTACCCAGCGACCGATAGTGAACCAGTACCGTGAGGGAAAGGTGAAAAGAACCCCCGTTAGGGGAGTGAAATAGTACCTGAAACCGTGCGTCTACAAGCAGTGGAAGGGTTATGCCCGCAAGGGAATGCCCGACCGCGTGCCTTTTGCATAATGAGCCGGCTAGTTACTCTCGGCAGCAAGGTTAAGCGATAAGCGAGCCGCAGCGAAAGCGAGTCCTAATAGGGCGTCCAGTTGTCGGGAGTAAACGCGAATCCTAGTGATCTACCCTTGGCCAGGGTGAAACGCAGGTAACACTGCGTGGAGGCCCGAACCGGTGTTGGTTGAAAACAGCTCGGATGAGCTGAGGGTAGGGGTGAAAGGCTAATCAAACTGGGTTATAGCTCGTTCTCCTCGAAATAGCTTTAGGGCTAGCCTCGGGAGTTTACATGCGGTGGTAAAGTACTCGATGGACTAGGGGGCTTACCAGCTTACCGAATCCAACGAAACTCTGAATGCCGCTTGTCCAAATCCCGGGAGTCAGACGGCGGGGGATAAGCTTCGTCGTCAAAAGGGAAAGAACCCAGACCGCCAGCTAAGGTCCCTAAGTGCATGCTAAGTGGTAAAGGATCTGGAGTTGCCGTGACAACCAGGAGGTTGGCTTAGAAGCAGCCATCCTTCAAAGAAAGCGTAATAGCTCACTGGTCAAGCGACTCTGGGCCGACAATCCAACGGGGCTCAAGCATGCCACCGAAGCTGCGGCTTTCCGGAGCAATCCGGGAGGGGTAGAGGAGCATTCCGTGCGCCGCGAAGCCGTACCGTAAGGAGCGGTGGAGTGCACGGAAGTGACCCTGCCGGCACAAGTAGCGACAAAGTCCGCGAGAATCGGACTCGCCGTAAGTCTAAGGTTTCCTGAGGAAGGTTCGTCCGCTCAGGGTCAGTCGGTCCCTAAGCCGAGGCCGAAAGGCGTAGGCGATGGACAGCAGGTCAACATTCCTGCACCAGTCGGGGGACGTTATTACGATGGGGTGACGCAGAAGGATAGGCATACGGGCGGCTGGAAATGCCCGGTGGCGACGTAGGTGGATCCCCTAGGAAAATCCGGGGGGTCATTAACACCGAGGGTAGCCAGGAAGTGCGGCCTCGGCCAAACCAACTTGTCGACTCCACGCTGCCAAGAAAAACCTCTAAGGAGCCCCTCGGCTGACCGTACCGCAAACCG
>CAVVHE010000004.1:242500-2221321 GCA_963748015.1 Terriglobia bacterium
TCCCTCTCCTTCAACGGCTCCGACAGCGTCGGCATTTCCGTGCCCAACCGCCAGGCGCTCCGTACCGGCGAGATCGCAACGGCGACTTACGGCCCCATGGTGATCCCGGACGGCGGGCTCGTGGACGGCGGGCTCCTGGTCAATCCCGACACCTTCAACAGCGTCCCGGTGGCTCCGGGCGTCTGCTCGATTTCCGATCCGTCGCAATGCACGTTCCTCGGCAACCAGGACATGGCCGACTACAACGAGACGAACAAGGACTACCCGGGATACGTCCCCGTGACGCCCGACGGCGTGACCGATCCCGGCTACTACTACGTGAAGGGCGGCTCGATCCGTTACAGCGGGTTGGCGTTGCAGATCGGCGTCCGGTACGCCTTCTGACCCCCGGAGAGCGGGGGAGGGGGCGCCTCGGGCCCGGGAGCAGGTGCCCGGGGCCGGGACAGGGGCCGGCGGGAGAGCAGGATCTCCCCCCGGGTACTTGAGGCGGGGAGAGCGTATCCGTCGCCCCCGGTTGCGGCCTCGAGCCGGCCGCTCGCGGCTCGACCCTCATGCTACAATACGACAATCAAGCGGCGAGGTGAGGTATGTCCGGACATTCCAAGTGGAGCACGATCAAGCATAAGAAGGGCGCCCTTGACGCGAAGCGCGGGAAGATTTTCACCCGCCTCATCAAGGAGATCACGATCGCGGCCAAGATCGGCGGGGGCGATCCCGCGGGCAACCCGCGCCTCAGGACCGCCATCGCCGATGCCAAGGCCGCGAACATGCCCGCGGACAACATCAAGCGAGCGGTCCAGAAGGGAACCGGGGAGCTCCCGGGCGTCACGTACGAGGAGGTCGTCTACGAGGGGTACGGTCCGGGCGGCGTCGCCGTGTACGTGGACATCCTGACCGACAACAAGATGCGCACGACCCCCGAGATCCGGCACATCTTCACCAAGCACGGCGGCGATCTCGGCCAGCCGAACAGTGTCGCCTGGATGTTCGAGAAGAAGGGGCAGTTCACCGTTTCGGGCTCGGCGGTCGACGAGGACCGCCTGATGGAAGTCGTGCTCGAGGCCGGCGCCGACGACCTGGGGCGCGACGGCGAGAACTTCGAGGGGGCGTGCTCCCCGGCCGCGCTCCACGCGGTCCGGGAAGCGCTCGAGAAGGCGGGCATTCCGATCGTGTCCTCGGGAGTCATCATGGCCCCGCAGAACGTCGTCCACCTGGACGGGAAGAAGGCTCACCAGTGCGTCAAGCTCCTCGAGGCGATCGAGGATCATGACGACGTCCAGCACGTTTACGCCAATCTCGAGTTCGACGAGGCCGACCTGGAGGCGGAGGTCTCCTGACCGTCCGCGATACCTCGGTCCGCCGGGGAGCGTGATGGGGGAACCGGTCCGCGTCCTCGGAGTGGACCCGGGGTCGCTGCACACCGGATGGGGGCTCGTGGGGGGCGGCCCGCTCGATCCCGCTCTCATCGAGTGCGGCGTGATACGGCTTCCCCCGCGAGACTCGTTTCCCGACCGCCTTCACCGCCTCCTGGTCGAGCTGGGAGGGATCGTGGGCCGCCTGTCGCCGACCGCGGCCGCCGTCGAGGCGCCGTTCCACGGAATCAACCCCCGCACCGCCCTCCAGCTCGCGCACGCGCGCGGGGTCGTGCTCGCCGTCCTCGGCGCCGCCGGCGTGCCCGTGACCGAGTACGCGCCCGCGACCGTGAAGAAGGCGGTCACCGGCGCCGGGCGCGCGGGAAAGGACCAGGTGCGCGCGATGGTCCGTCACCTTCTTGGCGGGGCCGTGGCGCGGACCGGCCTCTCCGACGAGAGCGACGCCCTCGCCGTCGCGCTCTGCCACCTCGCGACGCTCCGTTACAGGGAGGCGGTCTCGCGGTCCGCGATGCCCCGCCGCTGACCCTCTCGTCGCGCCTCGCATGCTATGATTTCCGCGCCTCGACCGGAGTTTTCCACGAGGCCGGAACGACGAGCCGCGCATTCGCGTCCGAACTCGACCCGCGCGGCGGGCGTTCGCGAGAGGCAGGGGCCGCCGGCGGGAGGCGCTTTCTCAAATGATCGGCAGGCTCACCGGAATCGTCGCGGAGTGCACGCCCGGCTCGGTCCTCCTCGACGTCGGCGGCGTCGGCTACTACCTCCAGATACCTCTCGGGACCTTCTACTCCCTGCGGGAGGGGGGCGGCGGGCCGGTCACGCTGCACGTCCACACTCACGTCCGGGAGGACGCCCTCCTGCTCTTCGGTTTCGCCGGCGCGGACGAGCGCCGGGCGTTCGAGCGCCTGATCGGGATCTCCGGCGTCGGCCCCCGGACCGCCCTGGCCGTGCTCTCCGGGATCGGCGTCCTGGACCTCGAGCGGGCGGTGCGCGAGGGGGACCGGGAGCAGCTCGAGAAGATACCCGGCATCGGGCGGAAGACGGCGGAGCGCGTCATCCTCGAGCTCAAGGACCGACTCGACCGGGATTCCCGTGCCCGCCTCGGGCGGGCCGGGAGCGCGGCCGGAGGCCCCCAGCCGTACGATCCGCGCCCCCAGGGCATACGCGCGGATGCCGTCGCGGCCCTGGAGCACCTCGGTTACTCGCGGGACGCCGCGGCCCGGGCGGTGGACGGCGCGATCGCCGCCTTGGGCGATACCGCCACCACGATCGAGGCCGTCCTGAGGGCCGCCCTGCGCGGCCTCGTGAGGTAGCAGCGGCAACGTGAGCGACGACCGGCTCATCCGAGGAGAGGCCGAGGGGGACGACGCTTCGTTCGAGCCGACCCTTCGCCCCCGGACCCTGGCCGAGTACATCGGCCAGGAGGCCATGAAGGCCAACCTCGCGGTGTTCCTGGAGGCGGCCCGGCAGCGAGGCGAGCCCCTCGACCACGTGCTGCTCTACGGCCCTCCCGGCCTCGGCAAGACGACCCTGGCCCACGTCATCGCTCGGGAGATGGCGGGGCAGATCCGGGTCACGTCGGGGCCTTCCATCGAGCGGCCCGGCGATCTCGCGGCGGTCCTGACGAACCTCCAACCGGGCGACGTGCTGTTCATCGACGAGATCCACCGCCTCGGCCACGTCATGGAGGAGATCCTCTACCCGGCAATGGAGGACTTCGCCATCGACCTCGTGATCGGCACCGGGCCCAACGCCCGCACGGTCAGGCTCGACCTGCCGCGCTTCACGCTGGTCGGAGCCACGACGCGCAGCGGGCTCCTTTCGGGGCCGCTCCGGGACCGTTTCGGCATCGTGCACCACCTCGAATACTACGGTCCCGGCGACCTCGCGACGATCGCCCGGAGGTCGGCCGGGATCCTGGGCATCCCGCTCGAGCCGGAGGGAGCCGAGGAGATCGCCCGGCGCTCGCGCGGCACCCCCCGGATCGCCAACCGCCTGCTCCGGAGGATTCGCGATTTCGCCCAGGTCGCCGGAGACCCCTCGATCACCGGGAAGGCGGCAACCGACGCGCTGGAGCGCCTCCAGGTCGACCGCTTCGGCCTCGACCACCTCGACCGGCGGATCCTCTCGACCGTGCTCGACAAGTTCGACGGGGGCCCTGTCGGCCTCGCCACCCTGGCCGCCGCGGTCGGCGAGGACCCCGGCACCATCGAGGAGATCTACGAGCCATACCTCCTGCAGATCGGGTTCCTCGACCGCACGCCGCGCGGAAGGCGGACGACGCGGCGGGCGCGGGAGCACCTGCGCGGACACGACCCCTCCGCGCTGTTCTGATCATGGTGGTGCGGAGCTTGTGAGTTCTGAGACGGGGGAGCGGCTTGTCTCGCGCCGCCGGTGCATGTCTTAGGGATGCTCGAAGCTCGGTCGGGGGGGTGTGCCAGGACGAGGCTCAGGCGGCGTGCCGGAGCCGGTGGCGGGTGTTCGCGGGCAGGACGGGAGTGAGCCAGTCTCGGCGATAGATCTCCATCCAAACTGGCGGCAGGCTCGCGTGCGAGACGAACAATCGCCGGCTCAGGACCCGTCGCCATGTCCAGGGAGTGTCGGCGAGTCCGAGGTGCATTGCGGGCGTGGTCCGATCGGGGCGACGCTCGGATCTCCCCTTGACGAGGTTTCGCCAGACGAGCGCCAGGAACAGTCGCTCCATGATGGCGTTGAGCCGACGCCCGAAGGCGATCGTCTCCCGCTTGTGGTTGGCAATGCTGTGGCGAAGGAGCGCGTGGAGTTGGTCGACGGCAAACATCGCCCCGTCCCGGGCAAGCGCCTCCGACGAGCGCGGGGATCCCTTTGGGCCGCGCCTGGGATTGGGGTGTATCTCGAGCCGGACCCTTGCCGACTCGTGGTGCCGGCAGACCGCGCGCGGGTAGTCCTCCTTCCCGTCGCAGGCCAGGCGTAGCGGCTGGCCGGAGGGCACCAGCGGCAGTAGGACGTCCAGTCCTCGCAGGAACGACCCCTCATACCCACCTCGCGTTGCCCTCCGGGGGCGCCGCCGGATCCGCTGCTCCTGCGCGGGAGTTCTCCTGCCCGTCCGGGCGTGAGGGGCGGGATCGACCCCGTACACGAACCAGGATTCGCGCCCCGCGGCGGTCCAGACGCCGAGAGGCAGGTCTTGCGAGAACTCGAAGGTCTCGAAGTGGTCGGAGGCGAATGCCTCGCGAACGCCGCTGCGCAACGCGTCGAGAGCGAGCGCTTGGAGCAGCATGGCGTGGCGGCCGAGCCGGGCGCTGAGGCGGGTGACCGTGGACGGGGCGCAGCCGAGAGTCCGCGCGATCTGCCGGTGGGCGGACCCGGCGACGAGGCCGGCGGCGACGGGAATGAGCAGCTCGGGGCGCTTGAGGTAGTAGGACGTGGCGAAGGTCTTGCGAGAGAAGGTTCTAGCGCACCTCGAGCAACGGAATCGGGTTACTCGGCGGCCGCGCTTGTCGGCGTACTCCGCGTGCAGGCGGAATCGGTAAGGGGTCGAGCGGGGCAGGTGATCGGGACACTCGGGCCAAGGGCAATGGCGCGGCGCGAAGGCTCGCGAGTTCTCTACCGGTGTTTCTGGCCAGGTCACCCCCGAACGCATCGCAATCGACGCGCCAACGCCTCGCCTCGGAAACCGGGGCCTTCTCGCACCCACACGCCGCCTGTTGTCCGCGGGCGGCCGCACGATGTCCGCCCTCGACGAACGCACCGGCGCCACAAGCTTCGCACCACCATGAAAAAAAGGGGGAGGGACCGAAGTCCCTCCCCCACGAGGTGTGAACCTATTCCCTAGAAACTACGGGCAGGACACTCCGTCCGCGACGAGCTGCGCGTTCCGTCCAACCTTCTCCGACGCGGAGGCGTCGGTGTAGTTGTACGGGTTGACGTTGCAGGTCGCGCCGCGGCCGAGGAAGTAGAAGCCGTTGTTCGGCAGGACGGTGCTTCCGTCCGTCGTCGACGTGCCGAGCGTGTCGTTGAGGGTGCACGCCAGCGCACTGCCGGTGAACGTCTTCAGGTTGCGGAGAATGCCCAGGTCGCCACGGGTGACGTCGGTCCACCCGCTGCCGCCCCAGGCGATCGTGAGGTTCTGGTCCGGCTCGACGCCGCCGAGGCCGCCGGTCTTGGTGACCGACAGCGGTCCGGTCCAGGCGAGGGTTCCGGTGGTCGGGCAGCCGACCGTCACCACCGTGCTCGTCGTTCCTGCGCACGTGGAGAGGGTCGAGCAGCGTACGTCCACCGTGTAGTTCGTGGTCACCAGAGGCGTGTCGATCAGGCTCCCGAGGTCGGACCAGTCTTGGACGACCGTGGCGCCGACGGAGAACCTGTACTGCAGCACGCCGCCGACGCAACGATCCGCGGCGGACGAGCTGGCATCGAGCACGACCTGCTGGCCCGGGCCCGAGGAGGCGCCCGGAGTGGCAGCGAGGCTGGCGGTCACCGACGTGCAGGTGCTCGGGCACGCCGGGAGACCGGAGTTGGCGGCGACGTCCGCGGAAACGACGGCCGGCGAGGTCAGGGTGTTGGAAACCTGAACGTCGTCGATGAACCACCCGTCGTCCGTGGGCCTCGGCGCGAAGCTGGAACCGAGAGCGGCGATCGCGTCAGGAGCGTCGCCGACCTTGATGGTGGACACGAGCATGCGGAGCCGGGCGGCCCGGCCCTTGAACCGGTCGAGGTTGAAGCGGGTCTCGACCCAGTTGCCGCGGTTGATGGAGCCCTGCAATCCGACCGGGTCGTCCGACGACCGCAGCGTGTTGCCGGCGATCCACGGGCTGCGCCAGTTGGTATCGCCCTGCTGCGAGAAGACGAACTCCGGCATGCACGTCGAGGACGGCCCGTAGAACCGGTTCGGGTCCGCCGGGGCGAAGTAGCTGTCCTCGTCGTTGCCGTCATCGGTCGGGTCGAAGGTGCAGTTGATGTAGTTGTTGGTCGGCTGCACGTCGTAGATCTGCTGGTAGGGATACAGCTTCTGCCAGATACCCGCCGGGTTGCCCGTGAGAGGATCCGCGAGCTGCAGGTGCACGACCGCGCGGTCGGGACCCTGCAGGTAAGGCGAGTTGAGCACCCGGAAGTCCATCAGCGCGATCTGGTGCTTGAAGGAGAACTCCGGCTGCGCGGTGTACCCGAGGTACACCGGGGCTGCCATCGCGAGGGCCTGCAACGCGGACAGCGCTTCCGTGTCCCTGTCGGGGTCCGTCGAGACCTTGTGCCGGCCCCAGTGCACGGACTGGGAGCCGATGTAGGCGCGGCCGCCGTCCGAGTTGGACGTCCTGTGAACGTGCCAATCGAACGGGGCGATGACTCCGTAGGAGAAGCCGGGGTAGCAGTAGGTCTCTCCGTAGGAGTTCGAGTTCACGTAGTCCGGGTCGTTGTACGGGCAGCGGGTGCCGTTGGCCAGGACCGTGGACGCCGGCGGGTCGACGGCGGTGTAGGCCGAATCCAGCGACATCGACGTGAAGAGACCGAAGTCGCCGGGGCCGCCCGTTCCCTCGAAGCTCTCGAGGAACGTGCTCGGCGCCCCGCCGCCGGTGACGTCGAGGTCGAGGTCCTGGGTGATGGCCTGCGCGGACTCGGACGCGTCGAACTGGTCCGAGGACAGGGTGATGTTGAAGGCCGCGGAGATGTCGTTGAACTCCTGGCCTGCCAGGCGTACCGCTCCCGACGTCACCTTCCAGACGAACGGCGTCGGGATCTCGACCACCGCGCCGTTCGCGAGGGCCGGCAGCACGATCGAGGGCTGCAGGATGCAGTCCACGTACGGGCTGTTGCTGGCCAGCCGGGCGACGAGGTTGGTGATGGCCTTCCCGGTCTTGTTGGAGACGGTGATGTACATGTTCACCGTCTCGTTCGTGTCGGCGAACGCGTCGCCGTCACCCTTGCCCACGTCGTTCGTGATCCGGCTGCTCTTCACGACCACGCGACCCGTGGACACGTTGAGCGTGACGTTGGCCTGGAGGAAGCCCCACAGGGTGGGGTTCGGGTTGGGCTGGCAGGGATTGCCGGTGCCGTCATCCGGGTCGTTGTACTGGATGATGGCGGTCGGCTGGACCGTGCCCTCGCGCCGGACGTAGAGCGTGCCCGGGGAGTTGTAGGCCGAGGAGACGGGCAGGTTCCCCTTGAACACGCGGGAGCCGGTGCTCGTCTCGTTGAGGGCCACCCACTCGCCGGTGGGCTCGGCAACGGAAGTGACCAGGACGTATACGTCTCGGGCACCGTTGCCGTCGCAGTCGACCACGTCGCCGACGTCGGTGTAGACGCCGTTGTGGTTGCAGTCGTTGTTGCCGCCCGCCGGCTTGCCCGGCGAGTAGTCGGTCACGGTGAGGTCGATCCGTCCGAGGCTCTGATAGGTCTGGGTGGTAGCGATGTCGAGCGTCGCGCACGCCCCGGTGGCGCACGTCGTCGTGGTGTCCTCTGCGACGCTGATTTCCTTCCACTCCAGGACCATGTCGTCGATCGCGACGCCGTAGCCCTTGACCTGGGGCGGGTTGCCGGGGATGTACTCGTTGACCATGTAGCCCACGGCGCCCTGCCAGTTGATGCCGTCGTCACCGTAGGTGTCCTCGAAGGTCGTGAACCGGCCCTCGATGAAACCGTTGACGGCGGTCATGTTCATGTTGCGGATCGGCCCATTGAGCTTCACGAACTGGTCGGTCGTGGTGCCCGAGTCGAAGTTGCAGGTGCCGTCGTACTTCGGCGGCTGGCAGTCGGCTGCCGCGGTGGCCGCGGTGCAGGACGTCTGCTTGTCGTTCGGGTTCGCCGGCGCGTTGCACCACCCGTTCCGGAGGTCGTCGTCGACCGGGTGCGGGAAGATCGGCGGAAGGATACGGCCCGCGGTGCCGGCATCCTCGAAGAGGCAGCAGTTCTTGGCTTCGCGGTTGCCGCCGATCGTGCCGTTCTGGGTCACGGAGTCGTTGTAGTCCGCGAACTGCGGGTAGCCGTTGAACAGCGGCCAGTTCCCGCCGGTGATCGCACCGAGCGGGCCCAGCATGCTGTTGAACCGCGCGTTGTCGCCGTTCAGCGTGACGGGCCGCAGGGCGTCCACGTCCGTGTCGAGCTCCCAGCTCAGGCGGGACCAGGAGTCGGGGATGTCGATCTCCATGTTCCACGCCCAGTTGGTGAACTGGGTGCGGTAGAGGTAGCGTCCTTCGGAGTCCGTCGCGAGATTGGGCTTCTGGACGATCGGGGTCTGGAGGTTCTCCCAGAAGAACCTGCCGCTGCCGGCAAGCGCCGCGATCGACTCGGTCCGCTGGCACTGGCCGAGCGTCGCGCCGTCGACCATGCACGCGACCGTCCCGCTGGCGGCGGGATCGTAGATCGTGCCCGTGTGCCAGATGCCGCCCGTCGGGTTGCCGCCCTTGGTCATCCAGCCGCAACCGCCGCGGGTGCTCCAGTTCTGGTCGAGCACGCCGTTGATCGGGTCGCGGTCCTCGCCCGTGTCGAGGGAGTTGTTGTAGTTGTAGTCCTCGCCCCAGTTCGCCGGGGTCGGGGAGAGCGTGGTCGTGCTGTTGATGACGATGCCCGACGTGAACCCACCGTTGTTGGTGTCGAAGTTCCACGGAGCCTGGATTGCCATGTTGCGGGTTCCGCCCGCGGTGAGGTCGGACCAGGTCACCGTCTCGAAGTGGTAGTCATTGACGTTGTTGACGTCGCCGAGGAACGTCGTCGGGTTCTCGATCGTCTCGTTGTTGTTCCAGTCGTAGAGCTCGGTCACGCCGCCGGTCGGGAAGTCCGTGGAGTAATACGTGGCCTGCTCGTTGGCGTTCAGCCAGGTCCGGTACACGACGAGCCCTTCGGCCGCCTTGCCCGACTTCTTGGCGGAGATGCCGAGGAGGAGGTCCGCGTCGTACAGCCCGGTGAAGTTCCCCATCTGGACGGTGAAGCTGATGGCGAACACCGGCGCGGTGAAGCGGTACTGCTGCGTCTCGAACAGGGACGGCACGAAGCCGATGGACTTCGGCGAGTCGAGCACCCTCATGATCGACTGGTCGACCACCGGGTTGTTGGTCCGGTTCGGGTCGGCGCAGTCTTTCGTGTAGGGGCGGCAGCTCTGCGGGCTGTCCGTGTCGTGCAGAACGGCCTTGAGGGACGCCTGGGCGTCCGTGAGGTCCACGGTGTCGAACTGCCGGATGAACATCTGGAAGTCGACGAGCTCGCCGTGGTCCATGTACTGGTCGGGGTAGCCGTAGATCGCGGTGAAGTAGCCGCGGGCGTCGCGCTCGCAGCCGCCGTTCACCGCCGCGGAGGCGTCCTGGCCGTAGAGGGCGAACTTGGCCGCGCCGAACTCGAACTGCACGCGGCAATTCACCGTCTTGACGGCGGTGCGCGTGGCGCCGACGTCGCTATAGGTGACCTTGACGTACTGGCCGTCACGCACGTCCAGCGCGCTGTTCCCGGAATCCGGAACGGTGTTGGCGCTGATCGTCATCTCGTTCGACTTGTAGACGTTGGTGCCCGGGACCTGGACGAACGAGCCAACCTGCTCGGTGTCCACGACGACGTCGTCGACCGTGCCGTAGATCCGGTCCGTACCGGCATCCACGACCTGCACGACGGTGCGGGCCTTGATGATCGCGGGAGTGAGGGCGCCGAGCGGGTCCGCCACGTCCGCGAACTCGTCGATCACCACCTGGACCTTGTCGTTGCAGGCGATGTCGCCGCCGACGACGGTATCGGTGCCGCCGACGATGCGGTGGACGTCGATCCCGGCCCAGGAGCCGCGGCTCACGGCGCCCACGATCACGAGGGCGTAGTTCTGCGACACGGGGACGGTCGTCCCGATGACGCTCACCGTCCAGGTGCCGGTCTCGAGCTGGTTGGAGGCCGGATTGGTCGGGTTGAACTTCGGGGACAGGAAGATGGCCTCGGTCGGGTTCTTCCGGTCCCAGATGTTCGCGAGGGTCTGGTTCACGGCGTCGTACGGCAGGCTCCACCTGGACGGGTCGATGATCCCCGTCTGGCACCAGGGGGCGATCCTGCAGTCTTCACCGGCGTCCAGCACGCGGTTCCTCAGGAAGGGGGAGGCCGCGGGCGGGAAGTCGTCGACGAAGTAGTTGCCGATGTAGGTCTTGCCGGAAGGGGAGACGAGCTGGAGGTCCAGGTCGTTCGCCATGAGGTCGCCGGCAGCCTCGACCCACGCGAGGCCGACCCTCAGCTCGTGGGACGTGTCGTTCACGGTGAACGAGTAGGACTGGGTGCTGGCCGCGGTGATCGTGCCCGTGATCCCCGGGAGCATGTCGTTCCGGCCGCCGGGAATTCCGCCGTCCGCGATGATCATCGAGGGCGGGGTCTGGTACGTGGTGAGCGGCAGCACGTTGCTCAGCTGGATGCGCCCGTACCCCTGCTCGTAGTTGAAGCGGTACTTCGCGTTCAGGCGAGGGGCGTTCTCGAGGAAGAGGCCGTCCATGAACTCGCCCGAGAGCATCAGGACCGACTTGAGCAGCGCGCCGGAGATGTTGGGAACCTGGTCGGCGGCGTTGCCGGGGTTGGTCGAGGTGCCGTCGGGGTAGAAGCCCTGGGCGAAGTAGTCGCGAACCAGCAGGCCCGCCCCGGCGGCCGCGGCGGACGAGAAGCTGCTGCCGCCCTGGCCGGAGGGGATGTCGCACTGGACCGGGTTGAGCTGGTCGTTGTCGTTCGACCGGCAGGCGTACGTGGAGCCGACGCCCAGCGCGCCGAGGTCCGAGCCGGGCGCCCGGACGAGCGGCGTGATTCGGCCGGAAGCGGCGCTCGCGGGGCCCGTGCCGGAGGTGATGGGGCCGGAGCCCTGGAAGGCCGCGCCGCCGTCGTTCGCGGTGTACGAGGCGCCGACGACGATGGCGTTCTTCGCCGTGGCCGGATCAAAGCTGCGGAACGGATCCGGGATGAAGTCGCGGTCCGAGTCGCGGCCCGAGTTCCCGGCGGCGACGAACAGCATCGCGTCCGGGTAGTCGTACAGGAAACCGTCCACCTGCGGGGAGTAGACGTTGTACTTGCTCAGGTCGGCGGTCTGGACGGACTGCCAGGACCAGTTGTAGACCTTGGCCCCGTAGTTGCCATAGGCGTAGCAGAGGGTGCCGTTGGCCGTGCCCACGCCGAGGGTGCACGGAGTCCCGGTCGCGTAAGCGGTTCCGGGCTTCAGTGCGGTGGAGGTCGGGCCGGTGCAAGCGGTCAGGGTCGTGGAGACCTGGCAGTCGAAGGCGCCGATCTTGGCGCCCGGCGCCACGCCGTCCACCTTCCAGGGCCGCTTGGTGTTCGCGTCGATCGCGTACCACGAGCCGCCGTACGCCACCGACGTCTTCGAGGCGTTGCCCATCGCGACGGAAGCCACGATGTGGCCGTGCGTGAAGCCGCCGTTCGCCGGCGCGTCGCAGGCGAGCAGGTCGCCCGTGCCGGTGCCGAAGCCCGTCGTGGAAAGGTAGCTCACCACCTTGCGGTGCGCCGGGCCGGGCGTGCCGGCGTTGGTCTTCGTGTCGGAGAGATCGCCGGCGTCGATCGAGATGCCGGTGTCGGTGATCGAGAGGACCTGCGCGGGAGCGAGGCCGTTGCCGCCGCCGTCGACGCCGGCATCGTGATACGGCGTCGCGCCGAGGTTCCATGCCCCGGTCTGGATCAGCGTCGTCGACTTCTCGTCCGCCGGAACGTAGAGGCTCTCCTCGTAGACGGCATACACCGGCTCGAGCGAGGCCACGTTCGCCATCTTGCTGCGGTCGATGTCCACGTCGATCTGGTCGGAAACGACCGACTTGATCGTGCCGCCCATGGCCTGCACGGCCTGCGCGACCGAGGCGGCGTCCTCGCCCGGGAAGAGCCGGAGCACGAGCGAGTACACGCTCGAGAGGGCCTTCGCCGGATCCGCGAGGGGCGTTCTGCCGATGTTCGGGTCGAGCTTGAACGCGGGGTGATAGGGCTCGAGGAAGCTGACCTGCCCCTGCACCGCCGCGTAGCCGGCCGACGTCAGGCGAACGATGAACCCGTCCGGGCCCATGTTCTGCGAGATCGCGCCGCCGGCGGACTCGATGGCCGCCTTCATGCGAAGGAACGACCCGTCGCTGTAGCTCGCGGTGTCGACCTGCATCAGGAAGTACTGAGCCTTCTGCTTCCCGAGCTTGAAGGTCGTCCGCAGCTCCTGCGGGATGGCGGGAATTCCGCGATTCGTGTCGATCGCGCCCGCGACCGTGAAGAGCACGCCCTTGGCGGGCGGGTTCACCATGTCAACTTCCCCGAAATAGGGGCCGGTGGCGTAGGGCCACTGGTAGTTGGCACGGGGGTACAGCGTCGGGAGATTGGCGTCCGTTTCCTCGGCGGTGATGAGCGACTGCTTGCCTGCGTCAGGTGCCTTGGCAGGCTGCGCGGCAATCGCCCCCGTCATCGGAAGCAGAGCCAGGCTCGCGACGGCTGCGGCCAGGATAAGGCCTTTCCAGCCAGCGAGTAAACGACTGTGCATAACCCTCCTCCTGCATCGGTTAAAAGGAACACGACAGTTAGAGAAGACAGCGCGATACACGGTTCCCCCTTGGGGCAGCGTTCATGTACGGTGATAGCAACCCCTTGTCAAGAAGGTTTGCCCGCTGTTTTGCGGTTTCCCTCACCGCAGTCATCCGGCCCGAAGTGCTAGGATAGACGGGCCTTGGACGCGGGGGGAGAGGGCCGTATCCCGGTCCCATGAGCCCGTCGTCACGGGGACGATTTTGAAGACGGAAATAGTTATAAAAAGACAAGTCGCCGTGGGCGTCCTGCGCGACGCGGGGAGCGTGGTGGTCGCCTTTTCGGGGGGGGTGGACTCGGCCGTCCTGCTCGCCCTGGCCGTGGAGGCCCTGGGCCCCTCCAAGGTGCTCGCGGTGACCGGCCGGTCGGCCTCCCTCCCGTCCCGGGACCGGTCGGACGCGGCGGCGGTCGCCGCGGCCCTCGGCGTTCCCCACCTGGAGATCGACCCGGGGGAGCTGGAGCGGCCGGCCTACCGGGCGAACGCCGGGGACCGCTGCTACCACTGCCGGACCGCCCTGTTCGAGGCGCTCGAGCGGATCGCGGCCGAGCGAGGGCTCGCCGCGGTGGCCTACGGGGCGATCGCGGACGACCGCGGGGACTTTCGCCCCGGCATGCAGGCCGCCTCGGAGCACCGCATTCTCGCCCCGCTGCTCGACGCGGGGATCACCAAGGAAGACGTCCGGGTCCTCGCGGCGGAGGCTCGGCTCGGGATCGAGGACAAGCCCGCGAGCGCCTGCCTGTCCTCCCGCATCCCCGTGGGCATCGAGGTCACTTCCGAGCGACTGGGGCAGGTCGCCCGCGCCGAGGCGGCCCTGGCCGGGCTCGGCTTCCGCCAGTTCAGGGTCCGCCACCACGGCGAGATCGCCCGCCTCGAGCTCGACCCGGAAGGCGACGCGAGGCTCCAGGATCCCGAGGTCCGGCAACGGGTCATCGCCGCCGTCCGCGCCGCCGGCTTTCGCTTCGTCGCCCTCGACCTCGAGGGCTACCGCACCGGTAGCCTCAATCCTCCCTCCTCCCCGCGCTAGCCTCTCGGCAGCGGAAGCGCGGGCCCGAGTTCGACCCTCGGCGGCACGCTTCGGCGTTGCGCGGCCGAAAGTCGCCGCGCCGCCTCGCTCCGGTTTTCGAGCGGCCGTTCAGGGAAGAAACGGCCGCTCGAAAACAGGGCCGCCGAGGGTCGAACTCGGACCCGAGCTTCCTAGTCGGGACGATCCGCCGAGCCGGGAGAGAGGCCAGTAGCGGAAGACGACCCGGCCGCGGAACCTCCCGGCGGGGACCGGGCCGAAGAGGCGGCTGTCGCTGCTCTCCCCCGGGTTGTCCCCGACCACCCATAACCGGGTCGACGAGCGATCCTCGGGGTCCAGGACGAAAGGGGCGGTGGCTCCGGAGGGGCCGGGCTCCCGGGCGATCCGCTTGACCAGGGGGGTGCCGTCCGGGCCGAGGAGCAGCGCGACCTCGCCGGGCTCGGGGGCCCGGTGGCGGTAGGTCCACAGATTCACGATCACGCGGTCACCCGGGAGGAGCGCCGGCTTCATCGAGGGTCCCAGCACGGTCCACGGGATCGCCACGAACTTCGTCCCGACGAGCACGACGGCCGTGAGGATCGCGAGGGCGGCGATCGTCTCCGTGAGCCACCGGAGCTCGGCGGGCAGCCTTCCGTGTGCGCGCCCCGGCGAGTCCGCCGTCACTTCAAGAACCCTCTCGCGCCCGCGGATCGAGCAGGTCGCGAATGCCCTCGCCGACGAGGTTGCACGCCAGCACGGCCGTGAAGAGGGCGGCGCCCGGGAACACCGCGAGCCACCAGGCCCGTTCGACGTGCACGCGGGCTTCCGTGAGGAGACCGCCCCAGGTCGCGGTCGGGGGGCGCACCCCGAGGCCCAGGAACGAGAGCGCGGCCTCCAGCAGGATCGCGGCGCCCACGGCGAAGGCGGCCGTCACCAGGACCGGGGCGAGGGCCGAGGGGAGGACGTGCCGCAGCGCGATCCTGAGATGTCCCGCCCCCGAGGCCCGGGCGGCCGCCACCATCTCCGAGCCCTTGAGGCGCAGGAACTCGCCGCGAAGGTAGCGGGCGACCGGCGTCCAGCCGCTCATCCCCAGGACGAGGGCGATGCGGATGCCGTCGGGAAGGGACTCGATCCAGGCCGGCGCCGTCGCGAGGACCGCGAGAGCGAGCAGCAGGCTCGGGAAGCAGAGGACCGCTTCGACGCAGCGGGAGATCACGGCGTCCGCGACCCCTCCCCGGTACCCCGCGAGGGCGCCGAGGGGCACGCCCACGAGCAGGGCGAGCAACGCGGTCAGGAGGCCGACGCCGACGGAGACCCTCGCGCCGTGGACGAGCCGCGCCGCGAGGTCCCGGCCGAGGCCGTCGGTGCCGAGCCAGTGCGCCGGAGACGGCGGCGCGAGCACCGCGTCGAGATCCACCGCGTAGGGGTCGTGAGGGATCGGCCCCCGGCTGCTCGCGAGGAGCGGGGCAAAGAGGCCGATCATCGCCAGCGCGCCGAGGAGAATCAGGCCCGCGGCGAGCCCGCGCCGCCTACGCACGGCGCACCCGCGGGTCGGCCGCGGCGTAGGCGAGGTCCGCCAGGAGGATCCCCGCCAGCGTCGCGATCCCGGAGAGGAGCGTGAGGCCCATGATCACCGGCACGTCGCGCTCGAACATCGCCTCGACGAAGAGCCGGCCGAGGCCCGGGATCGCGAAGATCGTCTCGACGATCACCGACCCGCCCACGAGTCCCGGCAACAGGAAGCCCGCGAGGGTGAGCAGCGGGACGGAGGCCTGGCGGAAGCCGTGACGGACGAGCACCCCGCGCTCGGAGAGGCCGCGGGCCCTCGCCGCGCGTGCCGCCTCGGCGAGCCGGCCGTCCACGAGCGTCCCGCGGACGAAGCGCGAGACGAACGCGATCCCCGGGTACGCGAGGCACACCGCGGGCAGCAGCAGGTGCGCGGCTCCGTCGGCGAGCCGCGCCGCGAGCCCCCACGTCTCCGAGTCCGGCGAGGCCAGCCCGTGCAGGGGAAGCCAGCGAAGCCGCACGGAGAAGGCGATCTGGAGGAGCAGCGCCGCCCAGAACGCCGGCACCGCGTAGAGGGCGTACGTTCCCACCCCGGTCGCGCGGTCGAGCCACGTCCCCGGGCGCGTCGCCGCGGCGGCGCCGAGCGGGACCGACACGCCGAGCATCAGCGCGATCGCGGCGAGGTTCAGCGCGAGCGTCACCGGGAGGCGCTCGGCGATCTTCGCCGAGACGGGGAGGCGGTCGTGAAACGAGCGGCCGAGATCGCCGCGCGCGACGTCCTTGAGCCAGAGCGCGAACCGGAGGTGCACCGGCTCGTCGAGGTGATACAGCGCCCGGATCTCGGCCCTCTGCTCCGGGGTGACCCGCGTGAGGCCCTCCTCGCCCCCATCCTGGGCGAAGGGATCGCCCGGCGACATTCCCGCCAGCACGAACACGACGACGCTGACGAGGAGGAGCGTCGCCGCGGCGGTGGCCAGGCGCCGCCCCGCGAGGCGGTACAAGGCTCAGCTCCCGCCGCCCGCGGGAGCCGGTGGGCCCCAGCTCCACTGGCGAGGGCCGGGGTAGACGACCCACAGGCCGAGCGGGGACGGCTTCAGCCCGGAGAGCCGCGAATCCGCCAGCACCGGCGCCGCGAAGTGGAACAGGACCGAGATCGGCTCGAGCTCGTGGAGGCGCGCCTCGAGCCGCGCGTACACGGCCTTGCGGGCCGCGAAATCGAACGTCGTCCGCCCTTCCTCCACGAGGCGGTCCACCTCGGGATCGGCAAGGCCCGTGAAGTTCATCCCGTTCTCCCGCGCCGAGGAGTGGTACAGCTCGAACTGGTCCGGGGCGGGGGAGAGGTTGAAGCTGCCCATCAACGCCTCGAACTCCCGCCCGCGCCGCCGCTCCAGGAAGGTCTTCCACTCGAGCTTCCGGATCTCGACCGCGACGCCGGCCTTCGAGAGGGACTGCTGGATCCACGCGGCGATCCGGTCGGTCACCTCCTGCGTCCCCGCTGGGATCGTGAGCGTGAACGCGAGCGGGCGGCCGCCCCTGGACCGCGCGCCGGTCGGGCCCGCCTTCCATCCCGCCGCGTCGAGAAGCCGCGCGGCCTCCTCCGAATCGTACGGCCAGGGGCGGATCGACGGGTCGGTCCAGGGAGAGTCCGGGTGATAGGTCAGGGCGCCCGGCCTGGCCAGCCCGCCGAGCACGCTCTTGACGAACGGCTCCCGGTCGAGGGCGAGGACCATCGCGCGTCTCACCCTCGGGTCGCCGAAGACCGGGTCGCGCCCGGCCTGGTTCCACGCGACGTACCACGCGCTCATCGGGTAGTAGATGAACCGGCGGAAACGCGACGCCTCGGCGGCCGACTCCGCCGCGCGAAACGTGTCCGGGGTCACGCCGAGGAGGTCCAGGTCTCCGCGCAGCAGCGCCTGGTACGAGGTGCGCTCGTCGGGAAGCACGTCGAACGAGATCCGGTCGAGGAGGGGACGGCCGTCCCAGTACGACGGGTTCGCCTCGAGCACGATCCCCCGCCCGGGCTCCGCCTTGACGAGACGGAAGGGGCCGCAGCCCACGGGGTGCTTCGCGAACTCGCCCGTGAGGAGGTCGGCGTCGCGCCCGGCGAGGTGCTCGGGAACGATCGGGAGCGTCCACGAGTCGAGGACGTCGGCGTAGGGCTTCGAGTACACCGCCCGCACCGTGAGCGGGTCCAGCGCCTCCACGGACACGAGGTCCGAGAACTGGCCGATGTACGAGCGCGCCTCGGTCTTCGGGTCGCGCACCTTGCCGACCGTGAACACGACGTCCTTCGCGGTCAGCGGGGCGCCGTCCTGCCACTTGACGCCGTCCCGGAGATGGAGCGTGACCACCTTGCCGTCGGGCGAGATCTCGTAGGAGCGGACCAGCCGCGGCTGCAGCGTCAGGGACGCGTCGTACTGGAACGGGCTGTCGGTCACGAGCCGCGCGATGACGTTCGAAGCGCTGTCGGTCTTCCCGATCAGCGACAGCGACGCCGGGTAAGCGTTCAGCGCCGCTCTCACGGCAGCGGCGTGCTCCGGCTTCGGCGCCTGCCCCGAACAGGCGACCGCGGCGGCTACCATGATCGCGAGAGCGACCGTCGCGAGCCGACGAGGGAAGTACCTCCCGGCGGCGTGACAGGAGCGCGGCCGCGCCATCGGCGCGCGGCCGCGCGATGTCAGAGCGACGAGCGAGACGCAACGTCGAGCGAGGAGCGCCCGCGGGGAGGTACTTCCCTCGTCGGCTCGCGACGTCCTCGAGTTCGCCAACGGTGCGTTCATCGTCGCGCCCCTCCTTCGTGCGGAATCACGGCACCGGAACCGGCTTCTCCGCGACGTTGCCGGCGTCGTCGAGCACCCTGATCGTCTGAACGGCCTCGGCGCCCGAGCCGAGGCCGGTCGCGGGAATGCGGAAGGTCTCCTCGCGAGAGTCCGCAACGCCGTCCGAGGGGCGGGCCTGGAACACCGCCTTTCCGTCCCGCATCGCCTCGACCCGGTTCACGGGGCTCAGCGCGTCCGTCGCCTTGATCTCCAGGTCGCCTCCGGCGACCCTCCGGACCTCGAGCAAGGGCGCCGAGCGGTCCACGGTCACGAAGAGAGAGAGGGCGGAGGCCTTCTCCTTCCCGTCCTCCGGGGAGTTCGCGGCTCGGTCGCCGGCGAAGGCGCGGACCTCGTAGGTTCCCTCGGCCACCGCGGCCGTGTCCCAAACCGCCTTACCGTCCTTCCACGAGACTTCGTCGTCCGCGTCCGTGCCGCCCGAGGTGTCCAACCCGTCGGCGCGCGCGCCGACGCTCCAAGCTTCGGTCCCGGGCACGCGGTAGCGGATCTCCACCGACACCGGATCCCCGTCGGGATCGGAGACCGCGAAACGGAGCGTCGCCTTGCCGGACACGGCCGGCTTGGGCGCGTCGAGCGTGAACTCCCTGATCTCCGGAGAGCGATTGACCAGGGCGTAGCTGATCGATGCGGCCGAGACCCGCGAGCCGGTGACCTCGCCGCCGGCGAGCCGCGCCCGCCACTGCACGTAGCGGCCGTCGGGATTCGTCACGCGGCTCACGGAGGGGTCGGTCATCGCGGGTCCCCACGCCGACCAGGTCGCGTCGGGCTCCCCGGTGTTTCCGGTGCGCGTGTAGAACTCCGCGCGTCCCGGGGGGCCCTCGACGCGCCACCGGATCGCGCCCCACCGCGCGAGCCCGCCCGCGTCGAACGGGCGCGATACGAAGACCCCCGCTTCCTTCGCCTCCCGCTCCAACCGGAACGCGGCGGCCGGATTGCTCGTCGCCGCGACGAGCGTGCTCCCCGCCGCGAGGAGACCCGTCACCTGTCCCTCGGAGAACGACTCGAAGAGCGCGACCTCGCCTCCCGGCTCCGAGCGGTAGATGCGCGCGGGCTCTCCGGCGCCGAACACGGCTCTCCCTTCCGCGTCCGACAGGACGCAGAACGGGGCCTCGACGGCCGAGCGCCAGATCTCGGTGGCCTGCCCGTCCGGCGCGATCCGGATCACGCGGCCGCGGACGCGCCGCGCGCGCTCCTCGCCGGGGGTGGCGAGCCCCTCGATGATCCCCTCGAGCATCGGCCCCTGCCGCTCCTGGAAATCCCCGACGTGGTCGGGGGACGCGCCGACCTCGGCACCTCCCGCGACCTGGATGCGCACCGCGGGCACTCGCGGCTCGGCCTCCGGCGGCCCGAGGAACGCCGCGTAGATCGCTCCGTCGGGGGCGATCGCCACCGATCGGGCCTCGGGAAGGTCGTCGTCGTGGAGGACGCGGGCGTGCCCCTCCGCGTCGATCCTGTAGACGAGGCCGCGTCCCGCTCCGCCGGCGATCAGGCCGCCACCCGGAAGGAGTGCCATGGAGACGATGTGCGATTCGTCGCTGTCGAAGAAAGGCTCGGCCTTCCCGTCCGGGTCGATCTTGAAGAGGACGCCCTGGTCCCCTGTTCCCGCGAACACCGAGCCGTCCCGCGCGACGGCGAGCGACCAGACGTAGCGCTCGCCGGTCTCGCACCACACGCTCCCCTTGCCTCCCGCGCCGATGCGGTAGATCTTCCCGCCGGGAGCCGTGCCCGCCAGCAGGTCGCCGCCCGGGAGGACCGCGAGCGCCGTGACCATCGGCTCCGCCGCGGAGAAGAGGACGGTCACCGTCCCCGCGGGCGTGACCTTGATGACCTTTCCGCCTGGCCCGGTCCCCAGGAAGACGTTCCCCGCGGCGTCGGAGACCGCCGACCAGACCTGCGCGGGAGCGCCCGCCGCCCGCGCGGAGGCGAGCGGAACGAAGCGGGGGACGAGGAACAGCCGGCCTCGCGAGGTGATGGCGACGCCGTCGGCATCGCCTCGCTGCATCTCGGCGGCGCCGGCGGTCACGACCCGTGTGTGGACCGCCCCCGCGGGCAGGGGGGCGAGCGCGGCGCAGGCGGAGGCGAGCGCGATCGCGGCGAGGCGGACCGAGCGGCGGCTCATCGGGCCTCCACCTCGAGCTGAACGCGCGCCATCCCCTCGACGGAGTACTCCGCGAGGATCTCCTCCTCGAGGAGCGCGCGGCGCTGCACCACCGCGAGGTTCCCCTGGCTCTTCGGGCGCAGCAGGATCGAGAGCGCCGACGGCGGAAGGGAGGGCAGGCGCTCGCCGCCCATCACGACCCCGGCGTCCTCGCGGATCCCGAGGACGTAGACGCGATCGTTGCGCCGAAGCTGATTGATCAGCTTGACGAGCTGGGCGAGGTCCCGGGGCATGATGTCCGCGTCGCCGCCCTCGGCCCGGCTCAGGTTGCTCCCGTCGCCGACGAACAGCTGGAGGCGTCCCGGCGGCGTCTCCGGCGGGATCTCGAACTCTCGCTTCAAGACCTGCTCCGCGCCGCGGTACGGGACGACGACCACGGAGACCTCCACCTTGTCTCCCGGGCGGACCCGGTAGCGGTCCACGCCGACCCGCTGGATCCTCGCCACGTGCGGCTCGAGGTCGTAGTCCAGGATCAGGTTGATCCCGGAGACCTTCGGGGGCGCCCAGTCGTTGTTGAGTAGCAGGTAGAGGATGTACGCGGGGATTCCCGTCGCGTAATACGCCGCCTGCGGCCCTGCGTAGAGGTTGTCGATCTCGACGTCCCCGACGCCGTCGAGCTTGATGACGGACCCCTCGGCGAGGCGCAGCGTGACGCTGCCGACGACCCGCTCCTTGCTCGCGAGGATGCCGTTCAATCCGGCATAGAGGATCAGGGGGGCGAGCAGGGGATCGCTCGCCATGTCGAACGAGAAGGTCTCGGCGGGGCCGCCCCGCGAGCGGAGCTGGATGCGGACCGGGATCATGCGGGGAGTCGCCCCGATCTTCCCGAAGATCCCGGACACCCGGTCCTGGCGGAACGCGCCGATCTCCGACAGGGGCGTCGCCATCCTGGCGGACTCCTGCAGGCTCGGGAGAAGCGCCTCGGCCCGCGCGCCGGTCAGGGGCATGTCCACGGGGCCGAGACCGTAGAACGGGTGTCCGAAGGCCATGACGCGATCGCCGTCCACCCAGGTCACGGTGCCGGTCGCCGTGATGTCCAGGTCGCCCCGGCAGAGCTTGATGCCGACCGCGGAGCCGGGGCCGAGCGCCGGGGACGGGTCGGGGGAGTGCCCCGCCCCGCCGCCCTGCATCGGGGCGAAGCCCGAGCGTCCGAAGATCGGCGAGATCCGGTCGAGCCCCGAGGCGCCGATTCCGGCCACGGAGACCGGCACGGAGATCGGGGCCGCGGCGGCCGGCCGCGGAAGCCGCGAGAGGATCCCGTCGGGAAAGAACGCCGCCACGGCATCGGGCGAGCGCAGGCGCGACAGCGCCGCGCGGTCGAGCGGCGCGCCCGCCTTCGGCGGGGCGGCCGGTCCCTCGCCGCGCGCGGCGGCCGCGAGCATCTCCTCGATCGGCGTGATCCCGGCGATCGGATCCTTGGAGAATCCCCAGCTGTACGCGACCGCGCCGATCAGCTTGCCCTCGACGAACACGGGGCTGCCGCTCATCCCGGCGAGCACGCCGGTGTGGGCGAGCGGGCCTCCGCTGAGCCGTCCCAGGATCAGGTTCTGCCCCGGGCCGATGTTCGGCAGGGTCCCGATGATCTCGACCTCGAACTCCTCGACCGCGGTCCCGGCGAAGACCGTCTTGCCCGTCCCCTTCATGCCCGCGCGGACCTCGGAGAACGGCAGGATCGGAGGAGCGGAGGCTCCGGCCGCGGACGGCAGGAGCGACAGGAGCAGCAGCAACGACAGCATCGGTTTCTTCACGGGCACTCCCGCGCGCGGCTGGCCCCGGTGCGCGCGCCGAGATCGAATGTAGAGAATAACACGCGAAAACAAGCGGAATCGTGGAGAGCGCGGCGTTGCCACCGCGGCCGGGCGAGACCCGGTCTCAGGCCGAAGGCCCCACCCGGTCGCCCCCGGCGCCCCGGGCGGCGTCCATGCCCCGGCGAGCCCGCGCGATCAGGTCGGCCCCGGACGCCACGTCCTCGCCGGGACAGCCGGAAACCCCCACGCTGACGGTCGCCTTGAGGGGAAGGGCGGGGCGCTCCCGCCCGGGCCGCTCGGGCTTGAACAGCAGGTGGGCCGCCGCCGTCCGCAGTCTCTCCGCGACGACCCGCGCTCCCGCCGGCTCGGTCTCGGGCAGGATCACGCCGAGCTCCCCGCGTCGAGGCCGGAAGAGGAGATCCACCTCCCGGATCGCTCGCCGGGCCGCCTCGGCGATCGAATCCAGGAAGGCGTCCACCGCCGCGGCGCCGTGCGTGCCGTCGAGATCCTCGATGTGATCGAGCGAGAGCAGCGCGAATCCGAGCGGGTGCCGGTAGCGGACGCTCCGCAGGTACTCGTTCTCGATGTGGCGATCGAGCACGTCGCGCGCGGCCGCCTCGAGGAAGACGGGGTGGGAGGCCGGGCGCGCGACGATCGCGAGGTCGGGGGAGAGGGAGCGGATCGCCTGGGCGACGTCCGCTCCCTCGGCGAGCTCGAGGATCGTAGCGCCGCCGCCGAGCGCCGCGATCTCGCGCCGCCGGTCCGCGTCGAACGGTCCGAGGATCAGGATCCGAAGGCCCACGTTCGCCTCCGCCGGCCCCGCCGCGCTACATGCGGTCGGGGACCTCGATGCCCATCAGCCCCAGGAGGTGCACCATCCCGTCGTGGTACAGGCGCACCATGGCGGCCCGCACCCTGCGGACCGCCGGGTCCTCCTCCTGGGTCACGGGGAATCGGTGATAGAAGGAGTTGAAAGCCTGCGCGAGCACGTAGGCGTGCTTGGCGACCGTCGCCAGCTCGAGCGACTCCACGGCCTGCCGCACGACCGCCTGGACTCGGGAGAGGAGCAGGGCGAGGTTCCAGTGCTCGGCCACCGTCTCCGGCGCGAGCGCTCCGAGGTCGACCGCCGGCGCGAGAGTGGCCGCCTCGGCCTCCTCCCTTCCGTGGCGCTCCGCGACCTTCGCCAGGATGTTCCTCGCGCGAACGACCGAGTACTGCAGGTAGGGCCCGGTCTCGCCCTCGAACGCGAGGGCGTCGTCGATGTCGAAGGCGACGACCCGGTTCCGCGAGAACCGCAGCATGTAGTAGCGCAGCGCTCCCACGCCGATCGCGGAGGCCGTGGACCGGACCCGCCCGTCGTCGAAATCAGGATTCCGCTTCCGGACCTCCGCCTCCGCCCGCGCGAGCAGCGCGTCCACGAGGTCGTCGGCGCGCAACCCGAGCCCCTTGCGTCCCGACATCTCGAGATACGGCTTCGCGCGCTCCTCGTCGCTGAGCGGACGCTCCGGGAACATCGCGGCGACCGCGGCGGGCGTCAGCGCGACCTTCTCGTACGAGAAGTGGACGGACGCGTCGGCCTCGCGGTCATGGCCGAGCGATCTCAATCCGAGCGCGACGACCCGCTGCAGGTACGACTGCCCGACGTCGATGACGTTGTAGACCCGCGCGCTGTGCCCGAACTGCGGATGCTCGCGAACGCCTTCGCCGTGGGTGCTTTCCCAGAGTCCGTAGAGCGGCGCCGCGGGAGACCAGTCGAGCGGCTCGTAGCGGAAGTCCCGGCCGAGGAGCCCGAACTTCCACATCTGGTACGCGATGTCCTTCCCGACGTAGGTCACCGTACCGTTCGACCGGACGATGACCTTCTGGTCCTCGCCGGCCCCCTGCTCCACTCCGGGAAGGTCCATCACCCAGCAGCCGGCGTTCTTCCCCTCGTCGAGCAGGCGGACCGCGCCGGCCTGCTTGAGGCGCGCGAAGGCGTCGTCCCAGAACCGCAGCGCGAGGATGTCGCTCTCCTTGGGGAGGAGGTCGTAGCGAACCCCGATGCGATGCATCGTGGCGAGGTGGTGCCGCGCCATGCGCCGCGCGACGTGGGACGCCAGCGCGGCGACGGGGTTGTCCCCCGCCTCCATCGCGTGCAGGGTCTCCTCGCGGTGCGCGTGGCGGGACTTGTCCTCCTCGTAGAATCGCGTGACCTCCGCGTAGAGATCCCACGCGATGTAGTCGAACCTCTCGCCGCGGGCCCGGAGCGCGTCCTCCGCGTAGCGCTCCCTCACGGCGGCGAGCTCCTCGCCGCGCAGCACGCGGAAGCCGACCACGAGGTCCGCCACCTGGACGCCGGTGTCGTCGATGTAATTCTGGACCTCGACCGTCTCGCCGAGCTGCTCGAGGCAGCGGACCAGCGTGTCGCCGAGGATCGCGTTGCGGAGGTGGCCGATGTGCGCGGCCTTGTTCGGGTTGATGTTGGTGTGCTCGACGGTCGTCTTCGGCGCGCCGTCGGCCGGCCGGCCCGCGCGGTCCTCGAGGAGCCACCGGCGCAGAAAGGCGGTCCGGTCGAGAAACGCGTTGAGGTAACCCCCGCCCGCGACCTCGACGCGCGCGATTCCGTTCCCGGGCTCGAACGCGGCGGCGATCGCTTCGGCGATCGCGCGCGGGGGCCTCCTCGCGGAACGCGCGAGCTCGAAGCAGATGGGGCTCGCGAGATCGCCCTGCGTCGCGCTCGGCGGATAGGAGAGCGGGACGGAAGGCGGCTCGATGCCGAGCGCCTTCGACGCGGCTGCGCGAAGGGCCTCCTCGAACGCTCTTTCGGGCGAGGTGCCGGTCACGTTTCCTCTCCTCGGGGGCACGGACTATACAACAGCGGCGGGAGCTTCGAGGACCGCACGTGGCCCGCGGCTCGGTCCCGGGGCCTCCGGAATCGGCGATCAGCGCACCGGCGCGGCGGGGCCGCTGGCGAGAGCGGCCGAGAAGCCGGACAGCCCTTCCGGCGTCACGGCCTCGATCCGGTACAGGTAGCGAAGCCGGGGATCGGCCGTCGTGTCGAGGAACTGGTACGACGCCGGCGTCGTGTCGTCGCCGAGAGGGGGAACCCAGATCGGGTTGATCCGGATCTCGTCGTCGGCGCCCTCCCGCCGGCGCAGCACGTTGAACCCGGCGACGGCGCGCTCGGACGCGGTTTCCCAGGTGACGAGCAGCGCTCCTCCGGGGGAGTCGGCGGGGCGGACCTCCATCGCGGCGATCTCGCAGGGGAATCCGGGCTCCCGGTGCGCGGACCAGGTGTAGCGGTGAGACGCTCGGCCCTCGCCGTCCAGATTCCGCACCAGCAGGATCGCCTCGGCGACGCCGGTCAGCGGGACCGTGACTCCGCCCCGCGATTCCGGGGAGAGGTCGAGCGCCAAACGCCGCATGCGGCGCTCGCCGTCCACGAGGAGCAGGTCGGCCTCCCAGCGGGTCGCGAGGTCCCCCTCGAAGCGCACGGTCAGCCCGCCGCCGCTCTCGCGGGGCGCGATCAGGATCTCCGCGGCGCCGGCGGACGACACCGGAGGGTCTCCCTGAACCGAGAGCGCCGGGAGGCCGTCCGCCTCCGCGGCGAACGTGGGGGAGGGGAGTCGGTCGGCGAACGAGAAATGGCGCCCGTCGGAGCGGTCCCCCGTCAGGAGCGACCAGAGCTGGAACTCTCGGAACGCCGCCGCGAACGTCTCGCCGACGGCGCGCCGAAGCGCGCGATCGAACGCCGCCGCGACCGGCGCGCCCGTCGACACCTCCTCGACGGCGAGGCTCACCGCGGTCAGTCCGTACGCCTCCCGGAGGAAGGCGAACCACACCGCGTTCCCGGCCGCCAGCGCGAGATCGTCGGTCGCGAGCCCGGCGTCGAGCCTCGCGAGCCGGCGCGCCATGAGGCCGGCCTGCCGGCCGTCGGGTCCCCCCGACGCTTCGAGGACCGCCCAGGTGGCGATCGCCTCGCCGAACCCGGCCGGCATCGCGGGACCCGCGGCGAGGGCCACCGCGTGGGCGAACTGATGGATCGTGGCCTGGCGCGCGGCCGCGGCACCGCCGCGCGGCGCGGCCTCGATCACGAGCAGCGGCCGGCCTCCGCGGCCGGCGGGGATGAGGTAGCCCTCCATCCCGCCGCCGAGCTTCGCCAGGAGGACGTCGGCCGGGCCCGGACTGGGCAGTCCCATCTGGTCCACGAACAGGTGGCGGGTCGCGGCGAGCCCCTCGAACACCGCTTCCACCACGTCCGGCTGCCCGTCGGCGTCGCCGTCCGTCGAGTCCACGCGGTCGAAGGACGATCGCTCGGTGCTGAAGCGGACCACGTTCCCGTCTCGGTCGGCGACGCGCCTCTCGCCTGCCAGGGCAACGTCGAGATGCAGGAGCGAGAGGGCTCGTCTCGCGGCCGCGGTCCCCGAGGAGGGGTCCTGCCGGAGCGACTGGATGAGGGGCGTGAGGCAATCCCCCGGGAGCGCGCCTCCCCCCGACAGGGCCGCGAGGGACTGCGCGCGGGTCGCGGGCCGGGACGCGTAGCCCGCCTCCGCTCGAGCGGGGCGATGCGCCGCGCCGGCCGCCAGCACGAGCAGCGCTACGAGTACGGGTCTCCACCTTGCCGAGGTGGCGAGCATCGTCACCCGACCTCCGGAGCCGGGGCGCCCCCCCCGAGCGCGCACCCGCAAACCTCGAATATAAGCGGAACCCGCCGTTCCGTCAAACGAACTCGTTGGAATCCCGGCAGTTACGGGCGGGTTCCGGGCCTCAGGGCACCTGGACCACGACGACCGTCACGTTGTCCTCTCCTCCGCGCGCGTTGGCGGCGTCGACGAGCGCGCGGCAGGCCGCCTCCGGCTTCCCGGAGTTTCCCTCGAGGAGCGTCCGGATCTCGGCGTCGGTCAGCATCGTGTTCAGCCCGTCCGAGCAGAGCAGGAACACGTCTCCGGGAAGCATCTCCTCGACGACCATGTCCATCGCGACCTCGGAGCGGCTGCCGAGGGCCCGGGTCACGATGTTCCTCATGGGATGGCGCTGCGCGTCGTCGTCGGAGAGCAGCCCCAGCTTGACCTGCTCGTTCACCCAGGAGTGGTCGCTCGTGAGGCGCGAGAGCTTGCCGCGGCGGATGAGGTAGGCGCGGGAGTCGCCCACGTGCGCGAGCACCGCCTTGCCGGGGACCTCGAGGAGCGCGACGAGGGTCGTGCCCATGCCCCGGTGCTCGTCGTGGAACTGGATCGAGTCGCAGATCCGACGGTTGGCCTCGAGGATCGAGGCCTCGAGCAGCCGTGACGCGTCCTCGGCGCTCGCGGCGTCCGGATTCCAGCCGCCCCTGCGCATGGAGTCCTCGATGGCGTCCACGGCGAGCCGCGACGCGATCTCCCCCGCGGCGTGACCGCCCATCCCGTCGGCCACCGCGTAGATCCTCATGGCCGTATCGACGAGATAGGCGTCCTCGTTCTTCTCTCTCCGCCGCCCCACGTCGGTGAGGCCGAAGGCGGCCGGCTTCATCGCACTCCTCCCCGCGGCGGCACGCGCCGCGCCTCCGAGGCGCGCCCCGTGCGCAGCTCCTCCAGCTTGACGGACGCGGCGGACTGCGTCGGATCGAGCGAGAGCACCGCTTCGAGCTGGGACTCGGCTTCCTTGAACTGGCCGGCCCGGAGCATCGTGAACGCCAGGTTGAGCCGCGCCTCCACGTAGTCCGGGTTGAGCGCCGCCGACCGGCGGAACGCGCCGAGCCCCTCCTCGACGCGGTCGAGCTGCACGAGGCAGATCCCCCGGAGATTGTGCAGGTCGGCGAACTTCGGGTTCACGGCCATGCACTCGTCGAGCTCCTCGAGCGCATGCTCCCACTCCTCGGCCTTCAGGTACTGCAGCGCCTTCCGGTAGTGCTCCGCGAAGCGGTCCGGCGCCGAGAAGAACGCTTCGCGGAGGAACTCCCGCGCCTCGTCGAGCATCCCTTCCTTGAGGCGCAGTAGTCCCTTTTCGTAGGGGTCGCGCACCTGCCGCAGCTTGAGTTCGAGCGCCTCCGCGAAGCGCGCGGACGCCTCGTCCTCCCGTCCGACGTCGAGCAGGCAGAACGCCAGGGCGACCCTCGCGGCGAGATAGCCGTGGTGGCTCGACAGCGCGGCCTCGTATTCCCGGATCGCCTCCTCGTGACGGTCGAGCCGCTCGAGGACCCTTCCGTGGCGGTAGCGGATGTCCGGGTAATCCGGGCTCGCCTCGGCGGCTCGGGCGTAGTCGCGCTCCGCCGCCTCGAGATCGTCCTTCGACTCGAACCGCTCCGCGGAGCTGACGAACGTCTCGGTCATGTAATACCGCGCGAGACGCCGGTCGCCCTCGGTCAGGGCCGGCTCGTCGCGGAGCGCCTTCCGGAAGAAGTCCACCGCCTGCTTGTACTCGTTCCGGTAGTAATGGTAGATCCCGGACTTCACGTGGTAGATCCCCATGAGGTTCAGGATTTCCTTGAGCAGGCGCATCGTCGGTCTCCCGCGGTCCGGTTACTTCTTCTTCGACTGGGAAGGCTGCTGGTGCCGCTGGTCGTAGATCCGCTTCGCGTTCCTGCGGATGATCTCCGGCACGTTCTTGTCCGTCCCGAGGCGCTTCAGGTCCTTGTCCGTGAGGCGGGGGATGAAGTTCAGCGAGATCCCAGGAGGCGTCCTCGGGTTGCGCACCAGCGCCGACGCGATCGTGTAGCTCTTCGACCATTCGCGGCCGGCGCCGACGGTCCGGAGCACGGCGTCCGAGACGTTGCGCGCCGCCGCGATCAGCTCGACCTCTTGCTCGGTCAGCCTGGGGTTCTTGAGGACCGACAGCGCGACGACCTTGTTCGTGTCGCGGATGAGGATCGTCCTCTCCTCGCGCCCGCCCTTCATCGCGAGCAGCGCTTTCCGCGCGGTGTTGAGGGACACGATCTTCTGGTACGCGCTGCGCACCGCGGGATCCTCGGCCTTCGCGAACTCCTCGCCGTCCAGGATCTCGCTCGCCGCGAACAGCTCGCCGACGTCGACTTCGAGGAGCCGCGCCGCCTGCCGCGCGGCCACCTCGTCGAGGGGAAGCGAACCGTCCGGCGGGAGCTCGCCCTCGCCCGCCGGTTCCTCATCCTGGAAGAAGTGCGCGAGGAGGTCGAGGATGCGGCCCCGCTGGTCGGTTCTCAATGCCGGGTTCGAGGTGAGCCGGTCCAGGAGCCCCGGGCTCTCGAGGAGCCGGGCCTGGTTGGTCAGGACGAGATCGATCACGGCCGAGCTCCCCTCCGATGCGAGGACCGCCATCGCGTCGTCCCCGACGGACGGGTGGAAGGCGATGATCTCCGCGAGGGCCTCGTCCCTCGCGGCCCGGCCCGCGAAGTGGCGCAGGACCTCCGCGGCGCAAGCCGGGTCGGCGAGGATCTCCCGGATCGTCTCGGACTGCAAGGAGGAAAGGCTGGACTCGGCCTCCCGCCGGACGCTCTCGTCCTCGTCCTGGCGAAGGCGCACGAACAGCCGCGCCAGGACGGTCCTCGACAGCGGGAGGACGCCGCGTGCCGCCGCCATGCGCAGCGGCAGCGGAGCCGTCCCCTCGAGGACCCGCGTCGTCAGGGCGTCCGCCGGGGCCGTCCCGCTCAAGGAGTCCCTCCGGGCCTGTCTTCCCCCCTACGGGAGAGATCCACGCGGTGGTCCACGAGGGAAGAGCCGTCGGCTCCGGCCGGAACCGGCTCGGTGCCGGCGATCCCTATGCGCAGCGCTCCCGCGTCGTCGACCGTGACGAGAAGCGAGTCGCGGCAGTAGAGGCTCACGAGGGCGCCCTGCGGCAGCGACTCGAGGCCGTGGACCCGGTCGTCGCAGCGAATCGAGCCCTTGACCGGCCGGTCCACGACGATCTTCGCCTCGACCCCTTCGTCCTGCGTCGCTCCGGACGGCGCCGCCTCGGTGCCGCCCGGAGGAGCCTGCGCGGGGTCCTTCGGGGGCGCGGGCTCGGGCCGCGCGGACTGGGAAGGGGATCCCCCCGTCGAGCCGTCGACGGGAGGCGTCCCGCCCGGCCCCTCGCCGGGCGCCGCCGCGCCGACGGCGGCGTCTTGCGGCGCCGCCGGACGGGTCCCCCCTCGAAGCCGCCTCAAGGCCGAGATCCCCAGAGTGCCGGCGATCACCGCTGCGATGAAGACGACGACGGCCACCGCGATCCAGAGCCCCCGCCGCGAGCGAGGCGCTTCCGGGACGGTCCAGACGCGGCGCGGCTCGCCGCCGGCGCGCCGGCCCCGCTCTTTCTCTTTTTCCTGCGCACGGCTCTCCTGGGTCCGGAGTTCCTCGAGGTACGACTCCACCATCGCCTCCGGGTCGATGCCGATGTACTGCGCGAACGCCCGGACGAACCCCTTGTTGAAGACGCCGCCCGGGAGGTGTCGAAACTCGTTCTTCTCCAGCGCGTCGAGATACCGCGAGTTGATCTTCGTCGCCTCGGAGATCTCCTTGAGCGAGATCTGGCGCAGTTCGCGCTCGCGCTTCAGGGTCTCGCCGAACGAGGACATCAGTTGACTCCGGGGGGGGCCGGGACTGTCGGAACGCTTCGGCCGAACTTCGATTGTAGGAAGCGGCGGAAGCCGCTGTCAACCGGCCGGGATTTCTTCGAGGCGGCGCTCGGCTCCGATCCGCACGATTCGCGGCGCCTTCGGGTCCGCGGCGAGACGAGAAAGATCGTGCCGGGTTGCGCCGCGGAGCAGCCGTAGCGCGACGGGCAAGGGAGTTCTCGGGTTGAGGAGCAGGGCCATCCGGACGGAGCGCCTCGCTCCCCACGCGGCGTGCTCCGCGATGGCCCGGAGCGATTCGGGAGGGGTCCGAGCGCCCGAGGCGATGCGAACGGCGTCCGCCTCGAGGAGACGCGGGTTCCCGAGGAGCGCCCGCAGCACGCCGGCGTCGGAGCACTCCGCGAGCGCCGCGACGAGCGCGCGGCTCGGGCGCCTCGCGAGCGAGATCCTCTCGCCGAGCGGCATTTCCCCGATCCGGATCTTGAGGATCTCCTCCGCGCTCCGGCGGACCGCGGGGCGCACCCTCACGTCCTCGGCAACCTCGCCGAGATCCTTGTCCCGGAGATGGGGCGCCAGCGCCCTCGCCACCGCCGTCGGGGTGTTGGGGTGCCGCACGAGCGCCCGCTGGACCTCGCGGAGCCGGGTCCACTCGCGGTCGCGGGCGACGCGCGAGAGGGCCGCCGCCGGCGCGGAGCGATTCCTGAGGAGCAGGAGCATCTCGTCCGGTCCTAGATTGGGGTTGTCGAGAGCGCCGAGCGCGTAGGGCGGGGGCGCCGAGGCGAGGCGGTCCCGGAGCTCCGCGGCCGAGTCGCTCCGTCCCCGCGCCTCGCTCGCGGCCTCGACCGGTTCCCTCGTCGGCGTTCGGCGTCCCACCGGGCCAATATTATCCCGACCCGCGCCCCCTGGTTGGCCTCGGCCGATCGCTCTATGCTGTCCTCCCGTCCGGCGGAAGGCCGCCGAGAGGACAACGTGGATCTTCCCGCGTCGATCGCCTTGCTGCCGATCTGGTACGTGGTGTTCCTGCTGTCGCTGACCTGCCACGAGGCGGCGCACGCGTGGGCCGCGCGGAGGGGAGGCGACCCGACCGCCTATCTCGGCGGACAGGTGACGCTGAACCCGCTGCCGCACGTGATGCGCGAGCCGATCGGGATGATCGGCGTGCCGCTCCTGACGTACTTCATGAACGGCTGGATGATGGGCTGGGCCAGCGCGCCGTACGACCCGTACTGGGAGGACCGCCATCCGCGGCGCGCGGCGGCGATGGCCGCGGCCGGCCCGCTCGCGAACCTCGCCCTCGCGGCGCTGGCGCTCGCGGGACTCAAGGCCGGGCTCGCGGCCGGCTGGTTCGGGTTACCCGACAGCCTCGCGCTCGACCGGCTCGTGACCGGCGCGGCCGGCGTCGAGGGGCTCGGCCGCGCGCTGTCGGTGCTCCTCGTGCTCAACCTGGTGCTCGCGGTCTTCAACGCGATCCCCTTCCCGCCGATGGACGGCGCGTCGGTGCTCGCCGGCTTCGTGCCCCCCCTCCGCGAGCTGAAGGACCGGCTGCGCGGATCGCCGTTCTCCCTCGCCGGCCTCTTGCTCGCATGGGTCCTGTTCCCGTACCTGTTCCACCCCGTCCTCCGCTTCGCGCTCGCAATCCTGTACGCCTAGGAATCGCGAATCTTCAACCACTCCTCCTCGCTGGTCCACGACCATAAGGGGTGCGAAACCGGCAGCGTCCGGAGCCGGCCCTTTTCCGGGCCGGCGAGGAACGCTGCCGGTCTCGCACCCCGCGGCCGGGCGCGGGAGGCGGCGGCGTGATCCCAAAGTAGGAGCAACTACTGCCGGCCTTTTCCGGGCCGGCGAGGAACGCTTCCGGCCTCGGACCCCGTGGTGGGGCACGGGAGGCCGGCCGGCGTCAACTCTCGGGCGGGATCGGGCTGATCACGAGCAGGCGCATCTCGGTGTAATCTTCGATGGCGAAGCGCGGGCCTTCGCGGCCCTGGCCTGACCCCTTGACGCCGCCGTAGGGCATCGGGTCGAGGCGGTAGGTCGGGACGTCGTTGAGCACGACGGCGCCGACCTCGATCCTCTCCCACGCCGCGAGCGCCGCTCCGATGTCGCGCGTGAAGATCCCGGCCTGGAGGCCGAAGTCGGACCGGTCCACGTCGGCGATCGCCTCGTCGATCGAGCGGAACGGCTCCACCGCGACGACCGGGCCGAAGACCTCCTGGGCGCGGACGCGCATCCCCGGGCTCGTTCCCGTGAGCACCGCGGGCTCGACGAGGTTTCCGCTGCGGCCACCTCCCGCGAGGAGCCGAGCGCCTCCCTCCACCGCCTCGCGCACCCACGCGACGAGCCGCTCCGCGTCGCCGGCGGAGATCACGGGGCCGACCGTCGTCGTCTCGTCGAGCGGGTCCCCCAGCACGAGAGCGCCCACGCCGTCGAGGAGCAACCTCACGAAGGGATCGAAGACTTCCTCGTTGACGCGGATCCGCTGCACCGAGATGCAGCTCTGGCCGGCCTGCCAGAAGCCGCCCGCTACCGCGCGCGCGGCGGCGAGTGCCAGGTCGGCCGACCGGTCCACGATGAGCCCGGCATTCCCGCCGAGCTCGAGCACGACCTTCTTGCGACCGGCGCGCCGTCTCAATTCCCAGCCGACCGCCGGCGAGCCGGTGAACGACAGCGCGCGCGTCCTTGGGTCCTCGACGAGCGGCGCCGCGTCGGCGCCGCGCAGCGGGAGAACCGACACCGCCTCTTCCGGCACGCCGGCGTCGAGGAGGAGCTCTGCGAGGTCGAGCGCCGAGAGGGGGGTCTTCGACGCCGGCTTGAGCACGAAGGAGCAGCCCGCGGCGATCGCCGGCGCGATCTTGTGGGCGACGAGGTTGAGCGGGAAGTTGAACGGCGTGATGCAGGCCACGGGGCCCACCGGGAAGCGCCGCCAGAGGGCGAGGCGCCCCTCGTTGCCCGGGAAGAGGTCGAGGGGGAGGACCTCGCCGCCGTTCCTGAGCGCCTCCTCGGCCGAGGTGCGAAAGGTGAGCGCCGCCCGGTCGACTTCGGAGCGGGCCTGCAGGATCGGCTTGCCCGCCTCGAGGGCGATGGTGCGCGCGAACCTCTCCTTCTCGAGGGCGAGGCGGCGGGCGACCTCGTGCAGGATCTCCGAGCGCTTCCAGGCGGGGAGCGCCCGGACCGCCACGAAGCCGCGCGCGGCGGCATCGAGGGCCAGGTCGAGATCCGCCGGACGCGCGAGCGACACGTCGGCGACGGGCCGGCCGTCGAACGGGCTCGTCACCTCGAGCGTGGCGCCGGACTCGACGCGGCGCCCTCCCACGATCAGCGCGCGCCGGCCGGCCCGCGCGCTCATCGATTTCCCTCCGCCAGCCGGGCGAGGCGCTGCAGGTTCTCCCGGCGGCCCAGCGCGACCAGCACGTCGCCGGGGGACGGCGCGACGTCCGGCGACGGATTGAACAGCAGATCGCGGTCGGCGCGGCGGATTCCCACGACGATGACGTCCATCTCGCGCCGGATCGGCGCCTCGCGGAGCGTCACCCCGGCGAGCGGCGAGCCCGCGGCGATCTCCACTTCCTCGATCGCCAGGTCGGCCTCGCCACGACGGGTGAAGAGGTCCATGAACGCCGTCACGGACGGGTGGAGGAGCTGGCGCGCGAGCAGGCGGCCTCCGCTCTGGTACGGATCGAACACGTGGTTCGCTCCCGCGGAGACGAGCTTCGGGCGGTTCTTCTCGCTCGAGGCGCGGGCGACGATCGTGAGCCCCCGGTTCAGGTTCCGCGCCGTGAGGGTGACGAAGAGATTGTCGGCGTCGTGCGGGAGAACGGTGGCGAGCGCCCGGGCCCGCTCGACTCCGGCGGCCAGCAGCGTCGCGTCGTCGGTGGCGTCCCCGGCGATGTGGGGAAATCCCAGGTCCTCGACCTCCTCGAGGCGGGCGGGGTCCTTCTCGACGACGGTGAACGGAGTCCCGAAGATCTCGAGCTGCTCGGTCACCGACCTCCCCATGCGGCCGAAGCCGCAGACGATGACGTGGTCCGTGAGGCGCCGGTTCTCCATGATCATCCTCCGTCTGCGAAACACCCTTCCGCCGATCGCCGCCTCGGTCACCTTGGAGGCCAGTAAGCCGAGCGTCCCGACCCCGAGGAGGATCAGGACGCTCGTGAACACCTTCCCCAGCGGACCGAGCGGGCGGACCTCGCCGAAGCCGACGGTGCTCAGCGTGATGACGGTCATGTAGAGCGCGTCGAGCCAGGGGATCTTCTCGATCCAGCGGAATCCGAGGGTGCCGACGACGAACAGCGCGGCGAAGAAGATCGCGACGCGCCGGATCTCCCTCGATGCGCGGCGCGTTCCGTGGTCCTGGCCACCGAGCCTCGCCATGCCCACCCCCGGCGGCGTCGGGAGCACCCGGAGCCCGCCCGAGTCGTCCCGCGCGACTCACGCGATGACTCGGACGGGTTCCCGGGGCGCCGCGCGTCCGAATGATAGCGCCGGGCCTCGACGGGCGGGTGGGGTTCGTGTCATCTTTCCCACATTCCCGGAGCGGACCGGGACGCAGGCCGGCGCCGGGGCCGTGAGCCCGGCGGGAGGGACATGTCATGGTTCATCTCTCCGAAGCGCTGAGCCTGCCCGTGTTCGACGCGGCGGGGAAGCGGGTCGGCCGCGTGGCCGATCTTCTCGCCGATTCCTCCCGCGGGATCGTGGAGCATCTCATCGTCCGCGCCGGGCGGCGGCGCTCGCGCATCAAGTGGGAGGGAATCGAGAGCTTCTCGCCCGAGACGCGCCGGGTCGTTCTCTCCGAGGGCGCCGCCGTCGAGCCGGCGCAGATCCCGTCCGCCGACCTGCTCCACCTCAAGCGGGACGTCCTCGACCGGCAGATCATCGACATCCAGGGGAGGAAGGTCGTCAAGGTCAACGACATCCTTCTCGAGCATTCCGCGGGACGCCTGGTGCTGAAGCGCGTCGAGATCGGCCTCGCCGGGGCGGTGCGCCGTCTCTTCGCCGGCCTGATCCGCCCGATCGTGTTGCGGCGCATCGCCTCCGGCCTCGCCGAGCGGTCGATACCGTGGGATTACGTCGGCATCGTGGAGCCCGGAACGACGCGAATCCGCCTCAAGGTGCACCAGCACCTCGCGCGGATGCACCCCGCGGACCTCGCGGACATCCTCGAGGATCTCGGCCGCGTCGAGCGGCGGGAGATCGTGTCGGCACTCGACCCGGAGACCGCGGCGCAGGCCCTCTCCGAGGCCGAGCCGAGCGTGCAGGCCGCCGTCGTCGAGGCGATCCACGTGGAGCACGCCGCGGACCTCCTCGAGGAGATGCAGCCGGACGAGGCGGCCGACATCCTCGGCGACCTCCCGGAGGAGCGCTCGCGAGCCCTTCTCGACGCGATGCAGGAGGACGAGGCCGAGGACGTGCGGGAGCTGCTCCGGTTCCGCGACGACACCGCGGGCGGACTGATGACCACCGACTTCTTCAAGGCGCGGTCGGACTGGGCGGCCGGCCGGGCCCTCGCGGAGCTTCGGCAGGTGGACGCGGACCTGCTCGGCGAGCTGGACGAGATTCCCGTGGTCGGGGCCGACGACCATCTCGTCGGGGTCGCCCCGCTGGTGCGGCTCGTGCGCGCTCCCGAAGATCGTCCGGTCACCGAGTTCATGCGCCGGGAGGCCAGGGCGGTCACGCCGACGACGCCGTTCAAGGAGGTCGTGGAGCGGTTCGACAAGTACCACCTCCGGGCCCTGGCCGTCGTGGACGAGTACGGAGAGCTCGTGGGCCTGATCAACATCGAGGACGTGTTCAGCCGGGTGGTCACGGGGGACTGACCGATGCCCTTCGGCCGCTACTTCCGACGCCTGGGGACGAGCCTGGCCCTCCTGCTGGCCGTGATGGGGCCCGGCGTCATCACGAGCAACGTCGACAACGACGCAGGAGGGATTTACACCTACTCGCTCTGCGGCGCGCGTTACGGCTACCAGCTCCTCTGGATCCTCCTCCCCGTGACGGTCGCCCTCATCGTGGTCCAGGAGATGTGCTCGCGGATGGGGACGGTGACCGGGAAGGGGCTCGCGGACCTGATCCGCGAGGAGTTCGGCCTGCGCGTCACCTTCCTCCTGATGATGGCGGTCCTCTTCACCAACCTCGGGAACGCGATCGCCGAGTTCGCCGGCCTCGCGTCCGCCCTCGAGCTGTTCGGGGTGAGCCGGTACGTCTCCGTTCCGCTCGGAGCGGTCTTCGTCTGGTGGCTGGTGGTCTTCGGCAGCTACAAGACCGTCGAGAAGGCGTTCCTGATCGCCTGCCTGCTCTACCTCGCGTATCCGATCTCGGGGTTCCTCGCCAAGCCGGACTGGGGGGAGGCGGCGAGGGGCACGCTGGTCCCGTCGGCGACCTTCGACCTGGCGTCGGTGTCGATGATCGTCGGCATCGTCGGGACGACCATCGCGCCCTGGATGCAGTTCTACCTCCAGTCGTCCGTGGTGGAGAAAGAGGTCCGGATCGCCGACTACGCCAAGTCGCGGCTCGACGTGATCATGGGATCGATCATGGCGGTCGTCGTGGCGTTCTTCATCGTCGTCGCGTGCGCCGCGACCCTCCACGAGGCCGGTCTCTACTCGATCGGCTCGGGGGCCGAGGCCGCGCGCGCGCTCGCCCCGCTGGCCGGGAAGTACGCCGAGACGCTGTTCGCCTTCGGCCTGGCGAACGCGTCGCTGTTCGCGGCATCGATCCTGCCGCTCGCGACGGCGTACAGCGTCTGCGAGGGGCTCGGGCTCGAGGCGGGAGTGAACCGGAAGTTCAGCGAGGCCCCCGAGTTCTACAGCCTGTACACGGGGATCATCGCGGTGAGCGCCGGGATGATCCTGATGCCGGGGGCGCCCCTCCTCCGGATCATCCTCGTGTCGCAGATCATGAACGGCGTGCTGCTGCCGTTCGTTCTCCTTTTCATGATCCGGCTGGTGAACGACAAGGGGCTGATGGGCTCCTTCACCAACGGCCCGGTCTACAACGTGATCGCCTGGGCGACCACGGTGGTCCTGGTCGGCCTGACCGCGCTCATGGTGGTGACGAGCTTCCTCCCCGCCACTTGATCTTGCTGTTGACAGCCTTGGTCCCCGGCTGCATTCTTCCCGCGTGCCGGGCCCATCCGACGACCGTGGCGAGAGCCGCCCCCTTCGATCCCTCTCCGAGGTGCACGAGTCCGTCGCCGTCCCGCGTCAACCGACGTTCTGGAGGCGCCTGTTCGCGTTCTCGGGGCCGGCGTATCTCGTCAGCGTCGGGTACATGGACCCCGGGAACTGGGCCACGGACATCGCCGCGGGCTCCCGTTTCGGCTACAAGCTGATCTGGGTCCTCGTCATGTCGAACCTCATGGCCCTGCTGCTGCAGAGCCTGTCGGCGCGGCTCGGCATCGTCACCGGCCTCGACCTGGCCCAGGCCTGCCGCTCGATGTACAGCCGGCGGGTCTCCTGGGCGCTGTGGGTCCTCTGCGAGATCGCGATCGCGGCCTGCGACCTCGCGGAGGTTCTCGGTTCGGCCATCGGCCTGCAGCTCCTCTTCGGACTCCCGCTGGCCGCGGGGGTCCTGATCACCGCGGTGGACACCCTCCTCATCCTGGTCCTACACGCCCGCGGCATCAGGATGATGGAGGCGTTCATCGTCGTCCTCATCACCACGATCGGGGTCGCGCTCGGGGTGGAGATCTTCCTCTCGAGGCCCGAGTGGGGCGGCCTCGTGCGCGGCGTCGCCCCGTCGCTGCCGGCCGGCTCGCTCTACTTCGCGATCGGCATCCTCGGCGCCACCGTGATGCCGCACAACCTGTACCTCCACTCCGCGCTCGTGCAGTCGCGGCGGATCGCCCGCACGCCGGCCGGCATCCGGAGCGGCGTGAAGTTCAACGTGATCGACTCGTTCGTGGCGCTGAACGGCGCGTTCTTCGTGAACGCCGCCCTCCTGGTGATGGCCGCAGCCACGTTCCACCGCGCCGGATACAACGACGTCGCCGAGATCCAGGATGCCCACCGGCTGCTCGAGCCGATCCTCGGCGCGGCGATCGCCCCGATCGTGTTCGCGGTGGCGCTCATCGCCTCGGGCCAGTCGTCCACCGTGACGGGCACCCTCGCGGGACAGATCGTGATGGAGGGGTTCGTCCAGCTGCGGCTCCGCCCGATCGTGCGGAGGCTGCTGACGAGGGCCCTCGCGATCGGCCCCGCCCTCGTCGTGATCCTGTCGATGGGGGAGGGGGCCACCGGGAACCTCCTGGTGCTCTCCCAGGTGGTGCTCTCGCTCCAGCTCTCGTTCGCGGTGATCCCGCTGGTGCACCTCGTCTCCGACCGGCGGTGGATGGGGCAGTACGCGATCGGAGCCGTCACGCAGGCCGCGGCGTGGATCGTCGCCGGGACGATCGCCGCGCTCAACCTGTGGCTCGCGTCGGAGCAGATCGCGGGGTGGATCGCCGGCGCGGGCGCATACGCCTGGCTCGTCGCCCTCACCGTCGTTCCGGGGTCGTTCGCCCTCTTGGCGCTCCTCGCGTACGTCGCGGTCGTGCCCGCGCTCGAGCGCCGCCGCGGCGAGCCCACCCCGGCCCACCCCGGAGTCCACGGCCACGGCGTGGTCCCGGACGTCGTGCCGCCGAAGGCGCCGCGGCGCATCGCGGCCGCGGTGGACTTCTCCACTTCGGATGGGCCCGTGCTTTCCCACGCTGTCATGCTGGCCCGGTCCGCGGGGCGAGGAGCCGCCGTCCTGCTCATGCACGTGGTCGAGTCGGGCGGCGCTCGGATCCTGGGGGGCGAGCTGAGGGACGACGAGGCCCGCGCCGATCAGGAGCGTCTCGAGATGTACGCCCGGGAGCTGGGAGAGCAGGGGGTGGAGGCGACCTACGATCTCGGCTTCGGCGAGCCGCCCATTGCGCTCGCCGCCTTGGTCGAGAAGTACCGTCCGGACCTGGTCGTGGTCGGCAGCCACGGGCACCGCGGGGTGGGCGACTTCGTTCACGGCACCACGGTCGAGCGGCTGCGGCACCGCATCGCGGCGCCGGTCCTGGTGGTGCCGGCCGGCGGCGGTCCCCGGGAGGGCTAGTCACCATGGAACGACCGGCTCCGATTCGCAGTTGACGTAGGTTACGCTGCGAATCGGTGAAGAACCGTAGCGCAGAGCTACATGCGAAAGGAGCCGGTCATGGGGAAGGATAGCCGATTCGTGGGCCTGGACGTACATGCGGACTCGATCGCGGTGGCGGTTGCGGAGCCTGGCGGCGAGGTTCGGTCGTTGGGGATCATTGGCAACAAGCCGGAGTCGGTGAGAAAGCTGATGAAGAGGTTGGGTTCGGCTAGGGGTCTCAAGGTCTGCTACGAGGCGGGGCCGACGGGATACGTCCTGTACTGGCAGTTGACCGAGATGGGGATTCACTGCGACGTGGTGGCGCCGACGTTGATACCGGTGAAGCCCGGTGACCGGGTCAAGACGGATCGTCGCGACGCAACGAAGCTGGCGAAGAGCTACCGGGCCGGAGAGCTGACGCCGGTTTGGGTGCCGGATGCGGCGCACGAAGCTCTGCGGGATCTGGTGCGCGCTCGGGAGGCCGCGAAGGGGGATCAGCTTCGGGCGCGGCACCGACTTCAGAAGTTCTTGCTTCGGCATGGGCGCCGAGCTCCCGCGAAGGTGAAGCCGTGGACGGAGACCCATCTCGCGTGGGTGAGGCAGGCCGTTGGGTTCGAGGCCCCGGCTCAGCAGGCGGTGCTGACGGACTACTTGGCGGAAGTGGACCACGCACGGGAGCGAGTCAAGCGGCTCGAGGGGTCGATCGACGAAGCGATCGAAGCCGCGCCTGAGGGAATACGGGCCGTGATCGATGCCCTCCAAGCCCTTCGTGGCATCGCCAAGGTGAGCAGCGTCACGATCGTCGCCGAGGTCGGCCAGCTTTCCCGCTTCTCTCGCCCGCGGCAGCTGATGGGGTACAGCGGAGCGGTGTCCAGTGAAGACTCCTCCGGAGGGCGGACCCGGCGAGGTGCGATCACCAAGACGGGCAATGCCCATCTGCGCCGGATCGTCGTGGAAGCGGCCTGGGCCTACCGGCACCGCCCTGCCGTCGGTGGGGCGCTCCGCGTGCGTCAAGAGGGGTTGAGCGAGGACGTGAAAGAGATCGCCTGGAAAGCCCAGCATCGCCTTCACCAACGCTACCGACGGTTGGCCGCCAAGGGGAAGGTCAAGCAGCAGGTGGTCACCGCGGTGGCCCGGGAGCTGTTGGGGTTCATTTGGGCCATCGGCGTGCACGTCGAGAGACAGATGCCGGCGGTGGGCCGCAAGCGCCAAGCTGCATGAAAACGATCAGGTAGGGAAGGGATGAATCCGGGACGGAGCCGGCGGCGGTCGAGGGGCACACGGGAAGGAGGATCCTCGTGGCTCCTATGCGACAGGCCCTCGCTGGCCGGATCCGCGATGCTAGTCCGAGGCAGCTCCCGACGGATCACGATTATGACGGCGCGCCCTTGGGGGCCGATCCGCGAATATCAGAGTGATCAACCGTCGAGTCAGCCGCCTCGACCGCCGCCTGTTCCGCCCCGGCGAGGAACCGAACGGAGGTGTCTCGGGTCGGAAGCTCGAGGTTGACAGGTCGTTCCATATCAGGAGCCTGTCCGAGTAATGCTCCTGGGGCGCGGGACCCGGCGCAGGACTCCGGACTCCGGGATCGCTCGCCAACCGTTCGTCCTCGCGGTATCCTGTTCCTTTCGGCGCGCGCTCCCGGGGCGCGCGCGGGGTTTCGAATGAGACGACACGCCCTCGGATTGCTGTCGCTCGCGGCGGCCGCGCTTTGCGCCGCGCCGTCCTGGGGCGAGGAGCCCCTGCGGCCGACCGCCCCCGCCCCACAGCCTCCGGCCGCGGTGTCGGCCGCCGTTCCCGCGGCGCACATCGTCATCGAGAAGGACGTCCTCGACCTCGGAGAGATCGCGAGGGGCACCAAGGCGGAGGGATCGTTCGTCCTGCGAAACACCGGGACGACGCCGGTCAAGATCCTCTCCGCGAAACCCGGCTGAGGCTGCACCGTGGCCTCGTTCGACGAGGTCATCCCGCCCGGGGAGGCGGGAAAGGTCATCGCGGCGATTCGCACCGACGCTCTCTCGGGCGCCGTGAGCAAGGTGGTGACCGTCACCACCGACGACCCGGGCCGCCCGACGTTCGCGCTCACGCTCCGCGCCACCGTCGTCGCCTCGGTGGACTTCTATCCGTCGCGCTCGATGTTCGTCTCCGCGAGAAATCCCGACAATCCCGGGGGAAAGGTGCTGGCGCGGAAGAGCGCGAACGAGAAGGGGAGTCTCGAAGTCACCGGCCTGACGGCGAGCGCGCCGTGGCTCAAGGTGTCCGCGCGCAAGCTGGAGGCCGCCGCCCCGGCGGGCGCCGGACTTCCGCCGTCGATCCCCTCGGACTGGCTGATCGAGGCCAGGATCGAGGGGGAGCCTCCGCCGGGCCGCAACGCCGTGCAGGTCAAGTTCAAGACCGGCCTCGCGCGCGAGCCCGAGATCGAGATCCCGGTGGTCGTGATCGTCCCCGCGCCGCTCTCGTTCTCGTCTCCCGTCCTCGACCTGCCGACGACGAACGCCGACCCGCCGCAGTCCGCGCGAGGGACGGTCTACGTCCTCCTGGGATCCGGGCTCGACCCGAAGGGGCTTTCGGTCGAGAGCCTCTCTCCCGCGTTCCGCGTGAAGACGGAACAGGTGGATCCCCGCAGGGTGAGGGTGGACGTGACCTGGTCGCCGGTCGCCGGCGACACGTCGCGGGAGAGCGCGATCGAGGCGAAGCTCGGCGATCTCTCGGCCTCGATCGCGGTGAGGCTGACCGCTCCCGTGCCCCCGGCGCCCCCTCCCGCCGTCATCACGCCGGAGAAGATCCGCCAGGGCACGACGCTCGTCCCGCTCGGCGGCGGGCAGTAAGAGCCTACTCCGTTCGGACCTCCTCGAGCGCGCCCGCCGGGCCCTCGAGATGGTCGAGCACCGCCCGGGCCGCGTTGAGGGGGACGGACACCCGCACGCTTTCGCCGGGCGAGGTGACCTCGGCGAGCAGGAGCTTTCCCCGCTTCGAGATCCGGACCGATTCCCCGCGCGACTTCACCTCCACGAGGCGCGCGTCGGGGCAGCGGGAGAGCTCGGACAGGGCCGCCCTGGCCACCGGAAGCCAGGCCTCGATCTCCCGAGCGGTCTCGCGGCCGGCCTCCGCCGGGATGAACTCCGCGGCGATCCGGACGAGGGCCCCGGGTAGCTTGATCGAGACGTCGTCCCCGCCCGGACCGGTCGAGTGCACCTCGATCTCCACCGTGCCGTAGGCGTAGCGCAGCCAGGCGGCGGTGCCGGCGCCGGCCGCGAGCACGACGATCGCGACGACCCCGATGGCGGCGAGAATGCGATCCGTCACGCTCATGGCCGGCTCCTCCCTACTTGCTGCCTTCGTCGGAATCGATCCAGATCCTCACGTGGCTGTCGCCGTCGTTCACGGTGACGATGTCCCCGGTCCCGTGCTGCGCCAAGGCGTCGATCGCCGCGGCGACGTTCAGCTCGTCCCCCTGGGCGCCCGAGAGCAGCGCGTCCACGACCGCGAGCGGGAGCTTCACGTCCACGGTCTTCTGCGTCTCCTTGCCCTCCTTCACCTGGACGAGGAGGAACCCGCCACGCTTGGCCACCCGGACCTTCTCCTTCGGGCCGTCCACCGTCACGTACTCGCCGTCGCGGCTCGACCGGACCGCGTCGAGGATCGCCCGCAGGTCGGCGGCCGACATGTTCTCCGCCCCCAGGTGCATCTTGACCTTGCCGCCGCTCAGGTTCTCGTGGTGCACGAGGGGGAGGATCTTGGTCACGAGCTCGAGGGGCACGTTGACCCGCACGACCGAGCCGTCCTCTCCCGGCTCGTCCACGGCGACGTGGATCCACTGCCCGGAGGTCGCGGCCGGCGCCGCGGAAAAGGCCAGTACTGCTGCGGCCGCGAGACATAGGATCGCGAGTTTCTTCATGTCGTCTCCTCCTCGCCAGCTTGGACCGCGGAGGTCCCGGTCCGGCGCCGTCGTTGTAGAGAACGCACGGCCCCCCACGGGGGTTCCAGGAAAAACGGGAGGGCGGCCCCGTCAGAGGCCCGGGATCTCGCTCCTGCAGGACGGGCAGAAATCGGCGGCCTTGAGGTCGATCTCCTCGACGTACGTCGAGGAGCGCATGACGCAGCTGGGGTTCGTGCAGTGGACGAGGCCGTAGGTGTGCCCCAGCTCGTGCAGCGCCTCCTTGTCCAGACGCTCCAGGAAGACCGCCTCGTCGGGGGGAAGTCCGTAGGCCTCGTTGCGAAGCCGGTGAGCGGAGACGACGGCCGCCTTCCCGTCGAGCTGCGCCTCGCCGAAGACGAACGTCAGGACGGGGACGAACAGGTCGACGCTCGTGACGCCGAGCACCTTCGAGGCGCCGGGGTCGAGCCCCCGGAGGAGCTGCGCGAGGAAGAGGGTCGAGTTGTACTGGCCTCGCGAAGGATCGAAGGGAAGCTCCGGGTCGAACCACGGGGGCCGGATCTGGACCTCGAGGCCGAACGTCCGGCCCAGCCGCTCCGCGAGCCTCTCGATCATCGCGTGCCGATCGCTGAAGTAGATCGGCACGAGGCAGAGGGATGGCATGTACGGCTACTTGCGCAGATCGTACTTCTTGATCTTGTTGTAGAGGGTCACGCGGTCGATCTTGAGGGTCTCCGCGGCCCGGGTGATGTTCCAGCCGGCGCGCTCGAGGATCCGCTGGATGTGGGCCTTCTCCATCGCGGCCAGAGAGTCGGCCGGGATGCTGTCCGATCGAGAGCTGATCTGGAGCGGGAGGTCCCCGGGGCGCACCGCCGGAGGCTTGCCCACCACGAGAGCCCGCTCTATCGCGTTGCCGAGCTCCCGGATGTTGCCCGGCCATTCGTGACGCACGAGGAGGTCCATGGCGTCCGGGCTGATGTCGGTGAAGTTCTTGTTCATCTGCAGCGCGAACTTCCTGAGGAAGTGCTGGGCGAGCGCGGGAATGTCCTGGCGCCGCTCGCGCAGCGGCGGAAGGTAGATGCTGAAGACGTTCAGCCGGTAGTAGAGGTCCTCGCGGAACCCGCCCTCCTCGACCGTCTTCTCGAGGTTCTGGTTCGTGGCGCAGATCACGCGGAAGTCCACGCGGGTGGGCTTCGTCCCGCCGAGGCGGGTGAACTCCTTCGTCTCGAGCACGCGCAGCAGCTCGACCTGGGTCTTGAGGGAGATCGTGCCCACCTCGTCCAGGAAGAGCGTGCCGCCGTTGGCCATCTCGAGCTTCCCCTTGCGGCGGTACACCGCGCCGGTGAACGCCCCCTTCTCGTGGCCGAACAGCTCGCTCTCGAGGAGCGACTCCGAAAGGGCGCCGCAGTTCACCGGCACTATCGGGAAGTAGCGGCGGTGGCTGTTGGCGTGGATCGCCTGGGCGATCAGCTCCTTGCCGGTGCCGCTCTCGCCGCGGATCAGGACGGTCGCGTCGGTCTCCGCCACCGAGCGGACCAGCTCGAGCACCTTGTGCATCTGCGGGCTGTCGCCCACGATCTCGCCGAACTGCGAGAGCTGGTCGAGCTTCTCCCGGAGCTGGACGTTCTCGGTCTTGAGGCGCCGCTGGTCGATCGCCTTGCGCACCAGGTGGCTCAGCTCGTCGGGATCGATCGGCTTGGTGATGTAGTCGAACGCCCCCTGTTTCAGCGCCTGTACCGCCGACTCCACCGAGGCGTAGGCGGTGACCATCACCGTGATGATGTCGGGATCGATCTCGTGGATGCGCTGCTGCAGCTCGAGGCCGTCCATCCCGGGCATCTTGATGTCCAGGAGGACGATGTCCCAAGACCCCTCCTGGAGCTTCCCCAGCGCCTCCGTGGCGTTCTCGGCGGTCTCGACCCTGAACCCGTCCTTGCGGAACCAGCCGCAGAGCGAGTCCCGGACCGAGAACTCGTCGTCCACTACCAGGATGCTGGCGTCCTCTCGTTTCATGCGCGCGACCTCTTCCTTTCTCGCGAACGGGACCACGGCGCGCCCGCGCCTCGGAGCGGCGGCGCCGGATACGGGGCCCGGGGGCGACGGCGGAGTCCTCAGGATAGCGCGGGTGCGGGGCTCCGCCGGCGAGCCGGCTCCCGTCCCGCCGCCGGCGGTCACGCCTGCCTCCCGCCCGGACCGGCCTCGGCGGTCTCGGGCGCCACCGGCTTCCTGGGGAAGCGCAGCGTGAACGTCGTGCCCTTCCCGATCGCGGAGTCCACGTCGACGCGCCCCGCGTGGCGCTGCACGATGCCGTAGACCACGGAGAGGCCGAGCCCCACCCCGGTGCCTCCCTCCTTGGTGGAGAAGAACGGCTCGAAGACGTGGGTGAGGACCTCCGGCGGGATCCCGACCCCCGTGTCCGCCACCTGGATTCGCACCGCGTCCGCGTCCCCTTCCGCGCGGAGCGTCAAGGTGCCCCCCTGGGGCATCGCCTCCACGGCGTTGACGAGCAGCGCCAGGACCGCCTGCTGGAGCTGGTCGGCGTCGCAGACGACCTGGTCGTCCCCCGCGCAGGGAACGCTTTCGAGCCGGATCCCCTTCATCTCGACATGGTGGCGGATCAGCATGGCGGCGCGGTCGAGGATCGGGTTCACGCGCTGCAGCGCGAACTCGCCGCCGGAGACCCGGGCGAAGGTCAACAGGTTGCGGACGATGTCGCCGCAGCGGCGGGACTCCTTCTGGATCAGGTCGAGGTATCGCGCGATCTCGTCCCGCTCGCCCGGGGCGAACCCCTCGTCGCCGAGGCTTCGCCCGATCAGCTTGGCGTAGGTCAGGATCCCCGCGAGCGGGTTGTTCAGCTCGTGCGCGACCGTGGCCGAGAGCTTCCCCAGCGAGGCCATCTTCTCCATCTGGACGATCTGCTGGTGGGCGTGGCCGAGCTCGTCCGTCTTCTCGACCACCTTCTTCTCGAGCCTCTCCGACCACGCGGTCAGCTCGCGGCGCGCCAGCCGGAGGTCGTCCGTCATCGAGTTGAAGCTCACCGCGAGCTGGCCGATCTGGTTCCGCGTGCCCACGTCGATCCGCGTGTCCAGGTCTCCGCGCGCGACGCGCTCCGTTCCCGCGATCAGCCTCCGGACCGGCACGCGGACCACGCGGTAGATGAAGAGGCCCGAGGAGGCGCCGATCACCGCGACCATCAGGAGGCTCGCGAGCATGAGGTTCCGGTTCATCGCCCGCATCCGCTCGTCGGCGGAGGAGAGCGACATCATCACGTCGAGGACCCCGAGGATGGTCTGGTCCTTCCGATGCGCGTGGCAGGCCGCGTCGGAGCACTCCGGCTGGTTCTCGATCGGGCTGATGAGCCCGAGGACCCGCCCCCCGTCCGCGTTCTGGTACACGCGCGTGCGGTTCTTCGTCGGGACCGAATGGAGCGGCTGGGCCCGGTCATGGCAGACGACGCACGCATCCGCCTGGAGATCCACGCTCCGGCCGATCTCGGCGGGATCGGCGGAGAAGATGATCACGCCCCGCTTGTCGTAGATCCTCACCCCGGCGACGTCCGGGGTCTGGGCGATCTTCGCGATGGTGCGGTGGATCTCCTCCTTCCGGTTGAGGAGCATCCCGAAGTAGGTGCCCTTCTTGATGAGCTCGCTGGTTCGGCTCGCGCTCTGCTCCAGGAAGTCCATCCACTGGGTCGACGTGGAGCGCGCGCCCACGAACGCCTGCAGGACGCCCCCAGCGACGACGACGCCGAAGAGGAGCAGGAACAGCCGCAAGCTCACGGAGTTGTAGAGCCGCGAGAGGCGGCCGGGAGGCGCAACGGCTTGGCTAGGCTCGGGCATCCCGCTGTATCGTCCGTCCGTCCCGCGCTTGGGACGTCATTCTCGCACAGAACGCCGCGGACCCCCAAGATCCCGCCGCGCGAATCCGGCGGCTCGTCCGGTTCACCCGATGAGGCGCGCGACGATGCCGTAGTAGGCGGTCGAGCCGAGCATGCGCCGGAGGTCCTGCGCCGGCTCGCCCCCGTCGGCCAGGGTCGGGCCGACCGTGCGGCCGTGCTCGTCCCCGGCCGCGCCGAGCGAGAGATCCCGCAGCCGGTCCGCGCCCGCGCGGGCGCGCTCCCGGATCTCGGCGGCGGTGAGCAGCCCGCCGACCGCGTCTTCCGCGTTCTCGCAGGCGATCTCGAGAAGCCATCCCTCGTCGTAGGGCGACTCGGCGGCCAGGGCGGGGGAGCCGCGCAGGCGGGGATTCTGGCGAACGACCGTTCCGGAAACCGGGCTCTTGAGCGACAGCGTGACGGCCTCGTCGGTCACCCAGCAGCCGGCGTGTCCCTTCTCGACGCGCCCGCCGGCGGCGGGAAGCACGACCTCCGAGATGTGGCGGAGCAGGCGGGCGGCGAAGGCGTCGAGGCCGATCCGGATGCGGCGGTCGCCGGTCACCCCGGCCCAGGTGTGCCCTTCGCCGTAGCGGCGGTCTTCCGGGAAATCGGCGCCGGCGAGAGGGGCGGCGCTCTCGGCCCCGACCGCCGGGGACCCCTGGCCGCGAAGGCATGCGTCGAGGGGGCACTCCTCGCAGCGGAATCCGCGGTCGCACAGCTTGTAGGCGATCTGTCCCGCGGACATCCACACGCAGGGCTCCGCGTCGTCCCTCAGGAGCTGTCGTAGCGGTCGGTCGTTCTTGGGGTCGCTCATGATGTGCTCTCCCCGCATGCCGTTGCGACGGTTACCGGTGACAGGCGGAGCAATCGTCCTGCACGGAGAAAGCCGTCTTCCCGTTGTGGCAGGACGCGCAAAGGTCGCCCTCGTGAATCCGCTTCTGCGAGAGCTCGCCGACGACCGGCTTCCCGGCCTCCGTCAGACGGAACGGCCCGTTGTGGCAGGCGCCGCACTTGGGGTTCTTCGAATCCACGTGGCTCCGGTGGCTGAAGGTCACGCCGCCAGGACTCTCGCTCCCCTTCGGGAAGGCGTAGTCCTCGGGCAGCGTGAGCTCGGCGGTCCGGACCACCGGCGGCAAGCCGGCGGTCGCGAGCTCGGGCGGCGCGGCGGGGCGGCTCGCGTTGCGGCTGTACCCGACCGCCAGGAACCCGGCGAGGAGGAGCACCCAGAGGCCCGCGAGCACCCGCTTCCCGAAGGCGGGCTGGGTCCGGCTGAGGATGCGGGAGGCCGCGGCACGGTCGATGACCAGGGCCTGCCCGTCCTTCCCGTGGACGACGACGGCGGCGTCCTCGGCCCAGGGCTCCTTCGCCTCGGGGAACACCGGGAGGTACTTGACCGCGAGCGAGAACAGGGTGAATCCGGCCCCGACGATGGAGAGGGTGACGAAGACCTCGAGGACCGACGGGAAGTAGTTTACGCCGGAAGAGGCCGCCATGCCGGTGATCGCGACGTTCAGGCGGTTCACGATGAACCCCATGATCGTCAGGACGGCCGCGAAGAAGAGGCCGTTCTCGTTCCGGCGGACCTTCGGGATCGCGAACAGGATCATCGGGAGGATGACGCCGAGTCCGACCTCGCCCCAGAACATCACGCTCTCGGGGGTCACCTCGAACACCTTGCCGAGGTTGCCGCGAACGAAGAGGTCCTGGGCCTTCCAGACCGCGTAGACCCCGAGCACCACCACCGAGACGCGTCCGAGTCCCTGGAGCAGGTCGGCCTCGAGGCGCTTGCCGAACGCCCGGTAGCTCATGTACGACTCGAAGATCGTCATCGACAGGCCGCCGGCGATCGCCGAGATGAAGAAGAAGACCGGGAGGAAGGGGGTGTACCACAGGCCGTGCAGCTTGTCGGCCGCGATGACGTAAAGGGTGCCCAGCGAGGACTGGTGCATGGTCGAGAGGAGCACGCCGAGGATGACGAGCGGGACGTAGATCCTCCGGATGACCCGGAGCGGGAGATGCCAGCCGAACCGCTCGAACACGAGCGGGCTGAACTCGAGGGCGAGCACGGTGGTGTACAGCATCACGCACCAGCCCACCTCGAACATCACGGAGTGGGGGTTCCACATGATGATCGGGTGCCAGATGTTCCACGGCCGCCCGAGGTCGAACAGCAGCGCCACGATCACGAGGAGGTAGCCGAGAAAGGCGGTGAGGATCGTCGGTCGCGCGATCTCCTCGTACTTCTCCATCCGGAAGACGTGAACCGTGGCCGCCACGACGAATCCGCCGGCGGCCAGGCCGACGCCGACGAGCATGTCGAAGCCGATCCACAGCCCCCAGGGAAACGCGTCGGAGAGGTTCGTGCTCGCCCCGAGCCCGAAGTAGAACCGGACGAAGGCGGCGTACGCCCCCCCGGCGAGGACCAGTCCCAGCAGGACCTTCCAGAACGTCAGCTTGCCGATGAAGTTCTTGATCATGATCGTTCGCTTCCTCGAAGGGTTGGAGTTCCCCGCTCTATTCCGACGCCTTGCCCTGGCCGCCGTGGCCGTGACCATGGCCTTTCCCCTCGTGTCCGGCGACATCATCCCGGCGGTTCGTGATCCACCAGATGCCGAACAGCGTGACGCCCCAGATGCTGATGACCTGGGGGAGCTTGGACAGGACGTTCCAGGTCAGCTTCGGATAGGGGTCCTCCTTGACGTCGGTCCGGAACCCCAGCTTCGAGAACGGCACGTCGCTGATGTACAGGACGGAGGTGCCGCCGGCCTCCGTCAGGCCGTAAACGTGGTCGACGTAACGGCCGGGCTCCGCCTTGAGCCGGCGCCGCGCCTCGAGAATCAGCGCGTCCCGCTCGCCGAAGATCGTGGCGCCGGTCGGGCACGCCGACGTGCACGCGGGCTCCTTCCCGTCCTTCACCCGACGGTCGAAGCACAGGATGCACTTGCGGACGAGAGGGAGTGCCTTGTCCCACTCGTACTTCGGGATCCCGAACGGGCACCCGATCATGCAGTAGCGGCACCCCATGCAGCGCTCCGGCAGGTAGACGACGGGTCCCTGCGGGGTCTTCTGGAACGCGGCGACCGGACAGACCGACGCGCACGCCGGGTCCTCGCAGTGCATGCAGTGGCGTCTAACGTTCGTGCCGCCGTGCCGCTCGATCGCGGTCCACGTCGTGCCCGAGAGCGACTTGGCGTGGTCGTCCCGGGGCAGCTCGTTGATGTCCTTGCACGCCCAGACGCACGCCTCGCATCCCACGCACTTCGTCAAGTCCGTCAGGATCCCTACCTTCATCTCGGCCTCCGTGAGAGTTTCTTGGCACCCGCTTGCCGGGGGCTTCCGTCCGATTCCGATTCCGCGCTACGACCGGGTCGGGAAGATCTCCTCCACGAGCTGGTTCCAGCGCGCTTCGTCGAGGTGGTCGGTCAGTCCCTCGATCGGGGCGCCGCCGTCCTGGAGCGTGGCGCCGACGAGCTGGGCGTCCGCCGACCCCGCCGCCACGAAATCGCGCAGCCTCTGGAGCTGTCCGCGCGCCCACGCGGTGGCCTCTTCCGCCACGAACATGCGCTTCAAGGCGGCGGAGAGGTCGCGCGGCGCGAGCCACAGCAGCCATCCCTGCCCGTAGGGGTCGTCCTGGATCCGCTCGGGCGTGGACTGCGCCACCGCGTTCACGCGGGTCACGACGCCGTCGACCGGCGAGCGGAGCGTGAGCGAGCGGGTGCCGCGGGTGAGGGTGGCGATCGGGTCGCCGCGACGCACCTCGGTGCCTTCCATCCTGAGCTCGATCCGGTCGGGCCGGCCGAGAAGGGCGGCGGGAATCATGTCCACGCCCATGCGCAGCGCGCCGGAGGGCTCGAGCTGGCACCACACGTGGCCGGGATCCACGAACACGCCGCTCGGAATCCGGTCGATCGGGACCGGGCTCCGGGTGGCGGACGCCTGAGCCGCGTGGGCCGGGACCCACTGCGCGACCTCGGCGGTGGCCTTGGCCTTCTTGAGCTCGGCGTGCTGGACGAAATAGTCGATGGTGAGAAGGGCGATGATGGTGAGCAGAACAAAGAGCGCGACCATGGCGGGCCTCCTTCAAGCTGGTGGTTGCTTCATCCTCACGCTCTCCTATAAGGGCAAGAGGCGGGCCAAGATGGGCGCTCTTCAATACCTTCTTTATCTCAATACTGTAAGTCTTGGTACAGCACAATATCACAACACTGGAAAGTCCAAAGAAGGTGGACCCATCAACGGAACGCTTTGTCGAAAGTGTTGACACCCATAGACGCAGATCGCCCGCGGCGAGAAGAAAACGAGCGTAAGTGCTCTGTAAAGCTGCACTTGCCCGCGAGTTGAGAGAATCAACGCCAAAGTTGCGAAGTTCTACAGCGAATCTGCCGGAGGGCAGGACTCTCTCCACGTCGAGCCCTTCGCGAGCGTTGTGGGAGCGGAGCCTACTGATCGGGCGGGGTCGGACGGCGCGCGAGACTCAAGCGGCGGGAATCAGTAGAACCCGAGCCGGAGCTTCGCTTCCTCGGACATCATGTCCTTGTGCCACATCGGCTCCCAGACCAGCTCGACGCGAGCTTCTCGGACCCCGGGCACCTCGAGGATGCGGGCCTCGACCTCGGACGGCAGGGATCCCGCGACGGGACACCCCGGGGCGGTCAGGGTCATCTTGACGTCGACCTTCCCCTCGGGGGAGATCTCGACGCTGTAGATCAGCCCGAGCTCCCAGATATCGACCGGGATCTCGGGGTCGAACACGGTCTTGAGCGCGGCGACGACGCTCCGCTCGAGCTCTTTCGGATCGGGAACGGGTTCGGTCGACATCCGATGAACCTCCGGAGCGCCGCGGCGGCCGCCGGCGATCACTCCGCGACGGCCTCGCCGGTGTCGGCGAGGGCCGAGCGGAGGGTGTGCCACGCGAGGACCGCGCACTTCACCCGCATGGGGAACTCGCGCACGCCCGCGAACACGGCGAGCTTGCCGAGCCCGGAAGGCGGGGCCGAGGGCTCCTCGGCCGACGTCATCATCTCGTGGAAGCGGGAGAACAGCTGCTCCACGTCCGCGACCGTTCTTCCCTTGAGGGTCTCCGTCATCATGGAGGCGGACGCCGTGGAGATCGCGCACCCCGAGCCCTGGAACGACGCCTCGGCAACCACGCCGTCGCGGACCAGGAGGTAGACGGTCACCTTGTCCCCGCACAGCGGGTTGTACCCCTCCGCGTGCCGGTTGGCGCCTTCCATCTTCTTGAAGTTGCGCGGCCGCTTGCTGTGGTCGAGGATCACTTCCTGGTACAGGTCGCGAAGGTCGGACATCAGCCGAGCACCTCGAGCACCTTGCGGATGCCCTTCGCGAAGACCTCGACTTCCTCGGCCGTATTGTACAGTCCGAAAGACGCTCTTGCCGTGGCCGGGACCCCGAACCGCTCCATCACCGGCTGGGCGCAGAGGTGGCCCGCCCGGATCGCGATCCCCTCGCTGTCCATGACCGTGCCGACGTCGTGCGGGTGGATTCCCTCGATCGCGAACGAGAGGACCGAGGCCTTCTCCCGGGCCGTGCCGATGATGCGGACGCGCGGGACCGTCTCCATGAAGCGCGTGGCGCGCTCGAGGAGGTCGGCTTCGTGGGCCGCGATCGCCTCGAGCCCGATCTCCTCCACGTAGTCGATGGCGGCGCCGAGGACGACCGCGCCGCCGATGTCCGGCGTGCCCGCCTCGAACTTGTAGGGGATCTCGTTATAGGTGGTCTTCTCGAAGGTGACGCTGCGGATCATGTCGCCGCCCCCCTGGTACGGGGGCATGGCCTCGAGGAGCTCGGCCCGGCCGTAGAGCACTCCCACGCCGGTGGGGCCGTACAGCTTGTGACCCGAGAAGGCGTAGAAGTCGCAGCCGAGTTCCTGGAGGTCCACCGGCTGGTGCGCGACCGCCTGCGCGCCGTCCACCAGCACGGGCACCCCGTGGCGGTGCGCGGTCTCGACGATCCGCCGGATCGGGTTGACGGTCCCGAGGGCGTTCGACACGTGCGCGACCGCGACGATGCGGGTGCGGGGGGAGAGGAGCCGCTCGAACTCCTCGTAGATCAGCTCTCCGCGGTCGTCGATCGGGATGACCACGATGCGGCAGCCCCGCTCCTGGCAGAGGATCTGCCAGGGGACGATGTTCGAGTGATGCTCCATCCCGGAGACCAGGATCTCGTCGCCGGGGTTGACGTGGGTGCGTCCCCACGTGTGCGAGACGAGGTTGATCGCCTCGGTCGTTCCGCGCACGAACACGATCTCGCGGCTGTCCGCGGCGCCGACGAACTCCTGGACTTTCTTTCGCGCCGACTCGTACGCTTCCGTGGCCTCCTCGCTGAGCAGGTAGACGCCGCGGTGGATGTTCGAGTAGCCCGCCGCGTAGAAGTGCCCCATCGCCTCGATCACCGGGGTGGGCTTCTGCGTGCTCGCGGCGTTGTCGAGGTACACGAGGGGCTTCCCGTGCATGAGGCGCTTCAGGATCGGGAAATCCTCGCGAATCCTCGCGACGTCGAACGCGACGCCGGCTTCGTCGGCCTTCCTGGCGGCCCTCATGCAACCCCCTCGGGGCCCGACTCGGCGGGCAGGCGCGATGCGATCTCGTCCTCGAGCCGCTCCCGGACCCCCTCGAGCGGGATCCTCTCGAGCACCTCGCCGACGAACGCCCGGATCAAGAGGTGCCGGGCCGCCTCCGGTCCCAGGCCGCGGGAGCGCAGGTAGAAGATCGCCTCGGGATCGAGCTGCCCCACGGTGGCGCCGTGGGTGCACTTGACGTCGTTGGCGTAGATCTCGAGCTGCGGGCGGGTGAACACGAGCGCGTCCCGGGAAAGCAGGAGGTTCCGGTTCGACTGGAACGCGTTGGTCCCCTGCGCGTCCGGCCTCACGTGGATCCTCCCGTTGAAGACCGCGCGCGCGGTGCCGCCGAGAATTCCCTTGTAGAGCTGCCGGCTCGTGCCCTCCGGGACGGCGTGGTCGAGCGACGTCCGGTGGTCCACGTGACGGGTGCCGTCGGCAAGATAGAGGCCGTGCAGGACGCACTCGGCTCCGGCGGCGGCGAGCGTCGCGCCGACCTCGACGCGCGCCCAGCGAGCGCCGAGCGAGAGCGCGTGGGACGCGAAGCGCGCCCCCGCGCCGAGCCGCGCGTCGAGCGAGCCGAGGTGCACCGCCGCGGCGCCTTCCGCCTGCAAGCGCAGGTGGTCGAGCGCGGCGCCGTCTCCGATTTCCGCCTCCGCCGCCGCGCTCGTGAGCCCGGCGCCGCCGTCCGAGGAGAGGAAGGTCTCGACGATCGTCGCCCGGCTCCCGGGTTCCGCCACGATCAGCGTGCGGGAGCAAGTCATCTCGGTCTCGGCGCGGCGCGCGGTCACGTGCACGACGTGGACGGGCTCTTCCACGGCGACCCCCGCGGGGATCCGCACCACCGCCGCGTCCTCGAAGAAGGCGGCGTTCATCGCGAGGAACGGCCGCGACTCGGACGATCCGATCCGGCCGAGCCGGGCCAGGGTGTTAGCCGGCAGCTCCCCGAGAGCCGCCGCGAGCGGGCCGGCGAAGAAGCCGGCATCGCGCGCCGGGAGGGCCGACAGCGCGGGGGCGAACCGGCCGTCCACGAGGACCAGCCGGAACTTCCCGGCGAACGCGAGGCGGGCGCTCGCGAGGAGGCCGGCCGTCTCGGGCGCCGGTCTCGCGGGGGCGGTCCGGAAGGGCGACCCGGCGACCGGCCCGACCGGGGTCTGGCGCCAGGCCTCCTCGCGGCCGGTCGGAAGCCCCGAGGACTCGAGGCGCCCGATCGACTCGCGGCGCAGCGCGACGAGCCACGACGGCTCCTTCGCATCGCGGTCCCGGCCCCGCTCGGCGAACGCCGAAAGGTAGGGCTCTGTCTCGGCGGCGGCTCGGATCATCTTCCGGCTCCCCGTCAACCCCGGATCGGCGCCGGATTCGCGGCCGGCTCCGTGATCCATCCGTAACCCTTCTCCTCGAGCTCGAGGGCGAGCTCGCGGCCGCCCGAGCGCAGGATCCGCCCTTCGGCGAGTACGTGGACGAAGTCCGGGACGATGTAGTCGAGCAGCCGCTGGTAGTGGGTGACGACCAGGATCGCGCGGTCCTTGGCCCGGTGGGCGTTGACGCCGTTCGCCACGATCTTGAGCGCGTCGATGTCGAGGCCGGAGTCGGTCTCGTCGAGGATCGCGAGGCGCGGCTCGAGGACCGCCATCTGGAAGATCTCGTTGCGCTTCTTCTCGCCTCCCGAGAACCCCGCGTTGACCGGCCGCTGCAGCAGCGCGTCGTCCATCTCGACGATCTTCGTCCTCTCCCGGAGAAGCGAGAGGAAGTCCATGGCGTCGAGCTCGTCCATGCCGCGGTGCTTCCGGACCGCGTTCAGCGCCGCCTTGAGGAAGTAGACGTTGGTGACCCCGGGGATCTCGACGGGGTACTGGAACGCGAGGAAGATCCCCTCGCGCGCCCGCTCCTCCGGCGCCATCTCGAGCAGGTCCTTCCCCATGTACGTCACCGAGCCCGCGGTGACCTCGTACCCGGGGCGCCCGGCGAGGATCCCCGCCAGCGTGCTCTTCCCGGAGCCGTTGGGGCCCATGATCGCGTGGACCTCGCCGGCGCCGATCGACAGGTCGATTCCGCGGAGGATCTCGTTGCCGGCGATCCCCGCGTGCAGGTTGCGGATCTCGATCATCTTCGCTTCGCCCTCCCGCGCGGCGCTCATCCGACGCTCCCCTCGAGGCTCACGCCCAGCAGCTTCTGCGCCTCGACCGCGAACTCCATCGGCAGCTCGCGGAACACTTCCTTGCAGAACCCGTTGACGATCATGCCGACGGCGTCCTCGGCCGAGATCCCGCGCTGCTGGCAGTAGAAGATCTGGTCCTCGCCGATCTTGGAGACCGACGCCTCGTGCTCCACCGTCGCCGACGGGTTCCCCACGTCGATGTACGGGAAGGTGTGCGCGCCGCACTTGTCGCCCAGCAGCATCGAGTCGCACTGGGAGTAGTTCCGCGCGCCCTCGGCCCCCTTCAGGATCTTCACCTGGCCGCGGTAGGTGTTCTGCCCGTGCCCCGCGGAGATCCCCTTCGAGACGATGGTGCTCCGCGTGTTCTTCCCGACGTGGATCATCTTGGTGCCGGTGTCCGCCTGCTGCCGGTTGGCGGCGACGGCGACGGAGTAGAACTCGCCGACCGACTCGTCCCCCTGCAGGATGCAGCTCGGGTACTTCCAGGTGATCGCGGATCCGGTCTCCACCTGCGTCCACGAGATCTTGGACCGGCGGCCGGCGGCCTTGCCACGCTTGGTCACGAAGTTGTAGATCCCGCCCTTGCCGTCCTTGTCTCCCGGGTACCAGTTCTGGACCGTGGAGTACTTGATCGTCGCCCCCTCGAGCGCGACGAGCTCGACCACCGCGGCGTGGAGCTGGTTCTCGTCGCGCGCAGGGGCGGTGCACCCCTCGAGGTAGCTCACGTACGCCCCCTCCTCGGCGACGATCAGCGTCCGCTCGAACTGCCCGGTGTTCGCGGCGTTGATGCGGAAGTAGGTGCTCAGCTCCATCGGGCAGCGGACGCCCTTCGGGACGAAGCAGAACGAGCCGTCGCTGAACACCGCGGAGTTGAGGGCGGCGAAGAAGTTGTCCGTGTGAGGGACCACCGTGCCGAGGTACTTCCTCACCAGCTCCGGGTGCTCGCGGACCGCCTCGGAAAACGGGCAGAAGACGACGCCGAGCTCCGCGAGCTTGCCCTTGAAGGTCGTGGCCACCGAGACGCTGTCGAACACCGCGTCCACCGCGACCCCCGCCAGCAGCTCCCGCTCCCGCAGCGGTATGCCGAGCTTCTCGTAGGTGCGGAGCAGCTCGGGGTCCACGTCCTCGAGGCTCTTAGGCCGGTTCGCGGACTTCGGCGCGGCGTAGTAGACGATCTTCCCGTAGTCGATGGGCGGGTACTCGATGTGAGCCCAGTGGGGCTCCTTCATCTCGAGCCAGTGCCGGAACGCGCGCAGCCGCCACTCGAGCATGAACTCCGGCTCGTGCTTCCGGGCCGAGATCGCGCGTACCACGTCCTCGTCGAGCCCCGGGGGGAGCGACTCGGACTCGATGTCGGTGACGAACCCGTACTTGTACTCGCGGTTCGCGAGCTCCTCCATGGAGGTCGTCTCTTCGCTCATGACGTCTCCATCGCGCCGCGGTCCGCCGAGGCCGTCGCCGGCCTCGGGTCGTCGCCGGCCGTCGCGGAGTCCGCGCCGGCGGGCACCGGGCCGAGCGAGATCAGGGAGGGGATCGGGGAGCCCACCATCTCGGAGAGCGGGATCATCTCGAGTGCGCCGCGGACGGCGAGGCTGATCCGCTGCCAGTTGATCCGGACGGGGCAGCTCGGCTCCTGCTCGCAGCTCCCCGGGTTCGAGGAACACTCGGTCATGCCGATCGGTCCCTCGAGGGCGCCGATGATGTCGCCCATCGTGATCCGGTCCGGGAGCCGGGCCAGGCTGTAGCCGCCCTTGACCCCCCGGTGGGAGGCCAGGATTCCCCCCCGGGCGAGCGTCTTCAGGATCTTGCTGACCATCGGGACCGGCAGCCGGCATTCCCGCGCCGCGTCACGCGCCGTGAGGATGCGCTCCGGCGGCCTGCTGGCCAGATAGGCCAGAAGGATGATCCCGTAGTCGGTTTGTCGCGTAATACGGATCATGCCGGCCGCCTCCCGAATAAATCGTACTATCAAGGTCCACTTTCCGCAAGAGGGTCGGTCCGGCGGCCGCGACCGGCTGGAAAGCGCCGTGCGGGCTACACTATCCCGGTTCCGCGACCGGATATCGCCCCAACGGGGGCGGGGAGGATCGGGATGCTCGCGACGCGGCTGGGAGAGAAGGAAAGCAGGGGAGGCGCGGCCGGCAGGGATCGGTCCGAGCGTGTCCGGCTCGCGGCTCGCCGGACGGCGCTCGCCGTGCTCGCGGCGCTCGTCGCGGGTCTCGGCGTCACGAGGCTCGTCCCCCAGGAACCGCCAGGCCTTCCGCTCGCGGTCGGGAACACGGGATGGGTGGACGTCGACTACGGTCCGCTCGTCAACCGGCGCGAGCTGACCCACTCCGGCGATTCGGTGGGCGGCCTCCTCGTGAGGCTGGACGGCAGGCCCTATCCGGTGCCGGGCGAGAGGCTCGAGGACAGGGGGATGCACCGCCTCCTCGACCCGATCCTCGAGCCGTACGCGTTCGTGCTGCCCGACGTCCTCGACTCGCTCTCGGCCGTTCCGGACCCGCCGCTCGTCGAGGTCGGCGACCTGTGGCGGCCGGGCGAGGCGCAGCCGGCGTGGGCCGAGCTCTTGCGGGCGAGGCACTACGTGGTCGAGAGCGACGGGCAGGGGCGCTTCCGCGCGTGCGTCCCCTGGGCGCCGCCGCCCGCCACCGCAGGCCCCGCGGTCTCCGCCGGAACGGCCGCGCGCGAGGCCTGGGAGGCCGCGTGGCCGGTGCTCCGCCACGTCGTCGCCGCGGAGAGGCGCCTGCTCGCGCTGCGGGCCGGCGACAGGCCCGAGTCGCACCCGGTCGACGTCGAGGTCCACGCCTACGTGCACTCCCCCGAGCGCACGAAGTTCCGCCTCGGCCTCGAGACCTACCGCGTCCGCGTGGAGAGCACGGCCGCGCGCGGCAAACGGCCGCCTCTCGACGTCGCCGCCTGGCAGGGGTTCGTCGATCGCGGGCTCGAGCTCGAAGGCGGGCTCCTCGCTCCCGACGGGACCCTGCGGCTCCTCGGTTCCCCCGCGGCCACGCCCCCCGGGCTCCTCGGCGGGAAGGCGACCCTCTCCGATTTCGCGGTCGCTTACCGCGCGGTGTTCCACGGCGGGCGCGCCGAGCCGTACATGAGCCTCGACCGGGGGGATGCGCCGCACGTCTCGAAGGTGAACTTCGGCGGCCGGCTGCAGGACACGTCGCTCGGTCTCGTCAGTCTTCGGAGCGACATCCGATTCAAGACCTTCAGCGTCGGGATCGACGTGACCGAGGGGGCGGACGCGCGGGAGGCCTTGAGGCGGGCGGTCCCGTCGTTCCGCACCCACCTCGAGCGCTTCGCGACCGACCCGGCGTCCAAGGGAATGATGGGGCAGCAGACGCGGCTGTGGTTCTACCCCGACGACGTCAACGTCAGCCTCTCCGCCGAGGAGGACGTGATGGTGATGCGGCGCGCTCGGATGACCGCGGCCTCCGAGCGGGTGCAGGACGCGACGCAGGGGGCCCCGCCGGTCGAGGACCCGCCCTGGACCAAGGCGACGATCGCCGCGATCAACCGCGACTACGACGCGCTCTCGCGCGCGCTGCCCGAGCTCCGCGATCTCGACCGTGTGGCCCGGCTCCTGACGATGTTCACCTGGCTGCGCCAGGAGGCCGCCGAGGGACGGGTCATCCCGGACCTCGACGCCCTGCTCGACGTGACGCTCCCGGCGCTCCCGACGGCGAGGCGCTTCCCGCAGCTGCTCGCGTTCAACGCCCTTCCGCCCAGCGGCGGGCAGGGCGACGCGGACGTGGTCGATCGCGCACCCGTCGCCGAGGCGCTCGAGCGGCTCCGGCCGGCCGACGGGATGATGCTCCCCGCGGCGCGGCGCCTCGAGCGCGCGGTCGCTGCGCTCGACCGTTCCGTCCCGTCGCACGACGCGCTCGCGAAGGAGCTTCTGGGCCTCGAAGTCTCGAAGCTCGACCCGGCGGCGATCGACGGGGAGGCCTACCGCGCGGAGCGTCTCGTCATGCACCAGCTCGTGCTCCGCACGCTCGCTCCGCAGGAGCGCGACAGATTCAAGGCGAAGGAGAAGGCCCTCGGCGGGCTGCGCGCGTTCAGCGTCGGCATCGGCGGTGTCGACCTCGGGATGTCGCAGGCGCTCGAGCGCGCATCGAGGCGCGACGCGAGCCGCGACCCAGGAGGCGCGCCGCGCGAGCAGGGCACGCGCGCCGCGCCGGCGCCCGCGGGCGCCGCGAGCTCCGCCGTCTCCGGCGCGATCGCGCCGGAGGACCCGGCGGTAGGGCCCGTGCTGCCCGAACACGGCGCGGACCCGCGCGCGAGGAAGGAGTACGCGCGGGAGATCGGGACGAGCCGCATCCGGAAGTCCATGTACGGCTCGACGCCGGTGCCGCGCCCCTTCCTCCACGTCGTGATGGGGGCGGACGGGCCGGACGCGCGCAGCCGTCTCGTCGTGATGGACCTCGACGGGAGGGCGCAGACGTTCGAGCGCTCCGACGGCTGGCGATTCCTTCGCTACGCGCTCGAGCCGAGGGGAGACGCCCTCGTCGCGCGTCTCGTGGCGCAGCCGCCGATCCCCGCGACCCTGTTGACCCCGAGGCCTCCCGACACGCCGATCTCCGATCTGCCGGGATCCCTTTCCACCCTCGAGGTCGTGCCGGACCCGGCGGCGGGGGCCGCCGAGAGCCCGTCGGTTCGACTCAGGACCCGGGCCTCGGGCCGCCCCGCGGCGGAGGCCGGCTTCCCGCGCCGCGTCCTGCAGAGGCTGGTCCTCGGCGCGGGCGTGGATCTGTCCGCGGGGAACCCTCTCCCGGGCCTCGGCTCCCCGCAGCAGGCGTTCGGGAGCGCAACGCGCGTGATGGCGCTGATGCGACCGGCGCAGGAGCTGCCGCCGTGGTCGGGGACCTCGGAGCCTCTTCCCGGGGAGGAGGACCCGGTGAAGCTCGGAGTCGCCGCCGGCCGCTGGTGGGCGGCGGATCCCGCGGCCGCCGGGGCGGTCCCCCTGGTCGTCCTCGGGACGTCCGGCGCGCGGTCGGTCGAGCGGTGGGAGAAGGCCCCGGCGCCCGTGAGCGGAGCGCTTCTCCTCCTTCCCGACGACGCCTTCCCCGGCCCCGTGGCCCCGATCCGGGAAGAGATCGCTGCGGCGTGGGGGACCGAGCGGACGGCGCGGACGCTCGCGCCCGGGAAGGTTCCGGATCTCGTCGTCCTCGCGAGCGCCGAGCCGCCGGCGCTCCTGGGGGCACGCTTGAGAGCGCTCGCTCGCGATCCCGCGATGAAGGGGAAGCTCCTCGCGGTCTGGCCGATTGGCGGACCGGTGCGGGGAGACCTCCCCGCTTCGCTCCTCGACGAGGGGAACCTCGCCGGGTTCGGGATCGGCGAGTGGTCGCCCGTCGGGCTTCACCGCTTCGCCCGCGAGGCCGGTCGCCTCGCGCAGTCCACGTCCGGCGGCCCGGCGGCGCGGAAGGGGAGGGCCGAGGAGCTGGCGCCGTACTTCGCCTGGTACTTCTGACCGGCCCGCGTCGGGGCCGCCGCCGGTTCCGGTATGATGTCGGCCTTTATCGCCTTGGAGGGGGAATGCGTCGAGGCTCGCGGGCGTGTGCGGCATAGCGGGAATCGCCGGTCGGCCGGGGATCGATCGGGAGCGCGGCGAGATCGTCCGCCGCATGACCGCGACGCTATTCCATAGGGGTCCCGACGGAGAAGGTCACGCGGCGAGAAGCGGGTGCGACCTGGGCTTCCGCCGCCTCGCCATCGTCGACCTCGCGGCGGTCTCCCCGCCGTTCCCGAACGAGGACGGCACCGTCTGGACGATCTGCAACGGCGAGATCTACAACGGCGCCGAGCTGAGAGAGGGGCTCGAGAAGCGAGGGCACCGCTTCCACACCCACGTGGACACCGAGGTCCTGCCGCACCTCTACGAGGAGAACGGTCCCGGCCTCGTGGATCTCCTCGACGGGATGTTCGCCTTCGCGATCTGGGACGAGCGCGCCGGCCGGCTCGTCCTCGGCAGGGATCGCGCCGGGGAGAAGCCTCTCTTCTACTGGCAGGGCCCGGACGAGCTGGTGTTCGCCTCCGAGATCCGCGCGATGCTCGCGCACCCTAGGGTGCCGCGGGCCGTCGACCCGGTCGCGCTCTCCCGCTACCTGCTCCACGATTATTTCCCCGCGCCGCTGACCCCCCTGGCCGGTGTGCGCAAGCTCCCCGCCGGGCACCGGCTGGTCGCCGAGCGCGGCGAGGCTCGCGTCGAGCGGTACTGGGACCTCTCCGACCACTTCGGTCCAAGTGGACGCAGGGCGCCGCGGATGGCGGACGCCGCCCGCGAGGTGGACCGGCTCCTGGCGCAGGCGGTGTCGCGCCGCAAGCGCAGCGATGTCCCGGTCGGCGTGTTCCTGTCGGGAGGGATCGACTCGTCGTCGGTGCTGGCCCATCTCGCGGAGCAGAACGGCCCGGGCGTGCCGGTGTTCGCCCTCGGGCACGCCGATCCGGCCTTCGACGAGGCGCGGTTCGCGCGGGAGACCGCCAGGGCGTTCGGCGCGGAGTTCCACGAGCTGATCCTCGGAGAATCCGACCTCGCGGAGGGGCTTCGCCGCGTCGGCACGGAGTTCGACGAGCCGCTCGGCGACGCGTCCACGATCCCGACGCTGCTCCTGTCCCGCTTCGCGCGGCAGCGTGTCAAGGTGGTGCTCTCGGGGGAAGGGGCGGACGAGCTGTTCGCGGGATATCCGACCTACCTCGGCAACCGGGTCGCCGACGCCTACCGCCGCGTGCCGGGCCCCCTGCGCCGCGCTCTCCTGCGCATCGCGCGGTCCGCCTTTCCGGTTTCGATGGGCAACGTCGGGCTCGACTACCTCCTCGGGCGCTTCGCGGACGGAGCGGACCGCGACCGCATCGAGCGCCACCACACCTGGTTCGGCAGCTTGGCGCCGGAGCGGCAGCGCGCCGTGCTCGCGCCGCGGGTCGCGGAGGCCGCGTCCGCCGACCCGTTCGAGTCCGCTCGCGCTCGCCTCCGCGGGCGGAAGCTCCCGGACGGGCTGGCGGAGCTCCTGTACACCGACTTCACGATGTATCTCCAGGACGATCTCCTGACGAAGGTGGACCGCGGGACGATGCTCGCGTCGCTCGAGTCCCGGGCGCCGTTCCTCGACCACGAGTTCGCGGAGTACGTCGCCTCGCTCCCGTCGTCGCTGAAGGTCCGCGGTCTGACGACGAAGGCCGTCCTGAGGCGGGCGGTGGCCCCCCGACTCCCCGCGGAGGTCCTGAAGCGGCGCAAGCGCGGCTTCAACATCCCGTTCTCGCGGTGGCTGCTCCATGGTCTCGGCGAGCAGCTGCGCGACCGCTTCTCGGAGGAGCGGGTCCGGGCGCGCGGCCTCCTCGCGCCCGGCGGCGTGGCCGCGCTCATCGAGGAGCACCTCTCGCGGCGCGCGGACCACCGCAAGCCGCTCTACACCCTTCTGGCACTCGACCTGTGGTGCGACCGGACCTACGGCGACGGCGCCGCGGTCCCGCTTGCGACCGGGGTGCCAGCCCGATGAGGCGCTCCTCCGCGGTGCTGCTCCTCGCCGCGGTCATCCTCGGGTGGAACCTCTGGGGATACGACCTCTCTGCCCCCGACGAGCCTTACTTCGGCGAGGGGGCACGCGAGATGGTCGTGGACGGGAAGTGGGCGGTTCCCCACGTCAACGGCGTCGTGACCACCGACAAGCCGCCGCTTTTCTTCTGGCTGATCGCTCTCTTCTCGTTGCCGTTCGGGGCGGTGTCGTCGCTCACGGCGCGGCTCCCTTCCTTCCTCGCGGCGCTCGGCTCCGTGGCGCTCGCCATCCGCCTCGGCCGCAGGCTCGGCGGCGAGGCCGAGGGAGCGATGGCGGGGCTGCTCCTCGCGACGACCTACCTCGCGTGGGACAAGGGGCGCATGGCGCAGATCGACGCGCTCCTCTGCTTCCTGGTCCTCGTCGCGCTGTCGGCCTTCGAAGCGCACCGGTCCGGTGAGGCGCCGGGCAGGAGGGCGGGACTGCTGTTCTGGGCCGCGACGGGACTCGCGGTGCTCGCGAAGGGACCGGTCGGCCTCGTCATCCCCGTCGGGATCGCGATCGCCACCCTGGCCTTCGACCGCAACCTGCGCGCGTGGCGCTCGTTCGCCCCCTGGTCGGGGCCGGCGGTCTTCGTCCTCGTCGTCGGCGCGTGGATGGCGATCGCGACGATCGGCGGGCAGGGGGAGTACTCGGTCTGGGGCGCGTTCGAGAAGCACGTGCTGAACCGCGCGATCCACGGGATGCACCACAAGCAACCCGCGTGGTACTACGCCAAGGTCCTGCCGGTCCAACTCCTCCCGTGGAGCGGGCTCCTTCCCGGCGCGCTCCTCCTCGCGTGGCGGCGCCGGCGCGCTCCGGCCGACCGACTCCTGCTCGTGTGGGCGGTGTTCGTGGTCGCGCTCTTCACGATCTCGACGGAGAAGAGGGACCTCTACGTGCTTCCGGCCGTCCCGGCGTTCGCGCTCCTCTTCGCGCGACTCGTCCGGGCGACGGAAGGGGACGGGGCGGGCGGGCGGGCGCCGCACCGGCGGTGGGTGACGGTCCCCCTGGCGGTGACCGGAGTCGTCTTCGCCGCCGCCGCTCTCGCCGTGCCCATCGCGGCGAGGCGTTTCCCCGAGTACCCGAAGGCGCCTCTTCTCGCGGTCGCGGCCGCGATGCTCGCGGGGGGCGCGGCGATCGCGATCGTCGCGTCGCGGGGGCGCGCGCGCGGCGCGGTCCTCGTCGCCGCCGCCGCCGTGTCGGTCGCCTACGTGACCGCCGCGGCCGTGGCGTACCCGGCGTTCGACCCGTTCCGCTCCGCCCGCGCGTTCACCGCGGAGGTCGAGGCCGCGACCGCCGGGTCGCGCGCCGCGGGAGAGCGGGTGCTCGCGTACAGGATCGGGAACCTCCCGCAGGCGATCGCGCTCTACTCGAACGGACTCTACACCGTCGAGACCGCGGAGCCCGGGGACCTGGCCTCGCACCTGATGCGCGACGCCGAGGTGTTCGCGGTGGCGGATCGGTCCCAGCTCGCCCTGCTCTCGCCCGAGGCGCGGGGACGCGTGGCGGTGCTGCGATCGGCCGCGCTCTCCTCGCGCGCCGTGGTCCTGATCTCGAATCGCGGGAGCGGGGACGCCGCGACGGTGCCCTGACGATTCGCCGCCCGCGCGGGAGGGTTACTTCCCGTACCCCGCCAGGATGGAGAGGTTGAACCGCGCGCACAGCTTCGCGTCGCGCAGGAAGTTGAACGCGAGCGCGAACGGGTTGATCTGGAACACCCGGCCGTGCCGGAGCTTGTCGTAGGTTTGCGTCCAGTACGCGTTCAGGTGGGCTCGCGTAGGCGTTCGCACGGCGAACGGGTCGAGCCGCTTCAGCGCGCGCTTCCATGCGTTGCCGGCGCCGGAGCGGGCCCCGGAGACGCCTCGGCCGAGGGCCTGTCCCGCGCGCGTCCGGGTCTCGCCGAGCCGGTCCTTCGCGTCCTCGTACTTCTTCTTCAGGCCGTCGAGACTCGCCTGGAACTGCGCGCGTCCCCGCGTGGCGAGCCACACCTCCTGCAGCTCGAAGTAGAGGCTCCTCATGCGCCGGGCCCATTCGGCCGTCTCCCGGATTCGGCGCGCAGCGTGGCGCCACCTGGGCTCCACCGCGCGGCCCGGACGACGATCGGCGCGGGTCTTGAGCCGGAAGAACCCGCAGATCATCGGGTGCGTCTCCTCGACGAGCAAGGCGTAGCGGTACCAGGCGAAGTTCTTGAAGAGTCCCCAGTAGGTGCGCACGTTCGCGCGGGACAAGATGGCTTTCATGCCGTCGATCGAGTAGAAGTCGCGCCACGCCGCCCGGTAGGCTTCGAGCCACTCCGCCGCCGTCATGCGCGGGTGGAGCGTCACGGGCTGGAACGAGTCGAACCGGTTGTAGTCGCCGTCCATCCACGCGCCCTTCTGCGCCAGGTCGCGGTGGTCCTCCGAGCCGGGAATGGGCGTCAGGACGAAGAACGACGCCTGGTCCACCTGGATCTCGTCCCGGAGCCGGCGGACCTCCTCGTCCACGGACGCCGGGGTGTCGTGCGGGAAGCCGATGATGTACCCGACGTGGCACGCGATGCCCTGCTCGTGCCACGCGTCGATCATCGCGCGGTAGTCCTCGACGCGGTTCTGACGCTTGCCGGCGGCGGCGAGGTTCTCCTGGTTCAGCGTCTCCATGCCGATGAAGACCTGGGTGCATCCCGCCTCCGCCGCCTTCGCGACGAACCCGGGGATGCGGTAGGCGAGCACGTCCACCTGCATCATGAACTGGAAGTCGATCCGCTCGGTCCGGCGCAGCTCGATCAGTCCGTCGAGGACCGGCTCCCACGCCGGGTTCCTCGCGAAGTTGTCGTCGGTGAAGAAGTAGTAGTCGATTCCCGACCCCGCGTTCCGGCGGATCCGATCGAGGATCACGTCCGGCTCCCGGTACCGCATCTCGCGCCCCTGGACGTTGATGATCGTGCAGAAAGTGCATCGGTAGGGGCACCCGCGGCCGGCGTCGATCGTTCCCATGAACGGGTAGGCGTAACGCCGAAGGAGCCTGGGGTCCACGAAGGGAACGCTCGCCCTCGACAGGTCGGGCGGAGTTTTCACCTCGTAGAAGCCGCGGAGCTCGCCGTGGAGCGCGTCGCGCAGGAGGTCTCCCCAGCACGCCTCGACCTCGCCCTTGACCAGCGTGATCCCGTCGTCGAGGAGCGACTGGCACTCGGGCGGCATGATCCCGCCGGCGGTCGCGATGGAGCCCGAGACGTGGAAGCCGCCGATCATCACGGGCAGCCCGGCGGCGCGGAACCGGCGGGCGAGGTCGGCGGCGCGGGGGAACTGGTTCGTCTGCACGCCGCAGAGCGCCACGACCGCGCGGGCGTGCGAGTGAAGGGACCGTCGGGCCAACGCCTCCACGTCCACGCGCTGCACGCCGTCGTCGAGCAGGACCGTCTCGATCTCCACGGGGCCGAGGTCGCCGCGCGTCGCGACCTCCTCGGTGAGGGACGCGAGCGCCGCGAGGGTGTTGCTGGGCAGGACGCCGCGAACGAACCGGACGACGTACCCCTCCTCGTCGTACTTGCTCGGCTTGACGAGAATCACGGTCAGCGAGCGCACGCCGGGAGGAGGTGGCACGCCGCGGGGAACGACGCCGGCGGCGAGAGACTGAGCGGAGTAATGCGACGTCATGGTGGGCCCCTCCTTACTCCAGCGAGCCAAGGCACTCGGAGGAGGCCCGGCACGACTAGTTCAGCACACCGGGGGAGCGAAAGCAAGGAGGGCTTTTCCGCGCCCGGCGCCGGGATTCGAGACCGCGGCGCGTGCGGCTGATACACTACCTCCCTGGCTGGACGCTTCCGCCGCGGCATCGCCGGGATGAAGGGGCCGGAATGGCTCGAGGCCGATCCCGATCGCGCTTCACCGCCGTGCTGCTGCTCGTGCCGCTCGCGGCCGTGGCCGGCTGGCTCGCCCACGGCATCCTGAATCCCGCTCCAGCGCCGGCAGGGCTCTCGCCGGTCGTCCCCGCTCCCGCCCCGTCGCCATCCTCGCCCATGCTCCCGGGACTCCCCGAGCCGCTGGAAGATCTCCCCGCCGACCGCCTTCACGAGCGCGTGGACGGCGCCGAGGACTATCTCCGCGCGCAGGGTTGCGTGAGGATGCTCGCGTGGGAGCTCGCGGAGCCGAAGGGCACTCTCGAGGTCCTGCTCTTCTCGTCGCCCGAGGGGGCGGGCAGGGTGCTCGCTCACGATGCGGGACCGAAGCGGACGGCGGGGCCGGGCGACGAGGCGTCGGCCGACTCGCAGGGCGTGCTGTTCCGCCGGGGCAAGGCCTACGTCAGGCTGATCGCCGACCCGGACGCGGCCGCCGAGCCCGCGCGGCTGCTAGGGGAGGCGGCGAAGGTGGACCGCGCCATCCTCGACGGGATGGGGAGGGGACTGTGAGCGATCCTCGTCCGCGACGCGAGATCCTGCGGAGGCTCGGGCAGGCCGGGATCGTCGTCGGGGCCGCGGGGGTGGCCGGGGCGCTCGGGCTCCTGTCCCCGGGACGCTGGCGCGCCGAGAAGGTCGCGAAGGCGCCTCCCGACCGGAGAGTGCCGGCCGTCGCGGGGAAGCCCCCGATCGCCGTCGCCCGCGGCGGCGCCGTCGCCGCGGCCGTGCGCGCCGCGGTGGACGAGGTGGGCGGGATCTCGCGCTTCGTGAAGCCGGGAGAGACCGTGCTGGTCAAGCCCAACATGGGGTGGGACCGCACGCCCGAGCAGGGGGCGAACACGCACCCCGAGGTCGTCGCCGAGGTGGTGCGGCTCTGTCTCGAGGCGCGGGCCGCTCGGGTGATCGTGGCCGACGTGCCGGTGCACGACGCGGCGCGCGCCGCCGAGCGATCGGGGATCGCCGCCGCGGCGCGGCGCGCCGGTGCCGAGCTGCAGATCCCTCCCGGCGCAGGATTCGTGCTGGCGACGATCGGCGGGGCCGTTCTCGACACGTGGGAGGTGTTCGCGCCGGTCCTCGCGGCCGATCGACTGATCAATCTGCCCGTGGTGAAGGACCACGCCCTGACCCGCCTGACCTGCGGCCTCAAGAACGGCTACGGCCTCCTGGGCGGGACGCGGGCGCGCCTCCACCAGCAGATCTCGGCCTCGATCGTGGATCTCGCGGCGGCCTTCCGGCCGACGCTCACGGTCGTCGATGCCACCCGGATCATGTTTCGGGGGGGGCCCACGGGAGGGCGCCTCGACGACGTGAAGCAGGTGGGTGCGATCGCGGCGGGGACCGATCCCGTGGCCCTCGACGCGTGGGGCGCCGCGCTCCTCGGTCTCGACCCGAGGGAGATCCCCCACGTCGCCAAGGCGGAGGCGCACGGATTGGGCTCGATCGCCGCCGGGACGGGTCCCGTGAGGGAGATCCATGCCGGGGCTTGACGTCCTAGCACCGGAGAACCCCGGGCGGCGGCACGAGCGCTCCGCGTACGCGCCGAGAGCCGCGCGGGCGATCTACCAGGGGTTCTTCCTCGTCGTCTTCCTGCTCGGGCTGTGGGCGATGACCGACGAGGGGATCCGCCGCTTCCCGGTGAGGTGGATCTTCCACCTCGACGTCCTCTCCGCCGCCGGGATGCTCGCGTCGTCGTGGATTCTCCCCGCGGGGCTGCTGTGGGCGCTCGTCGTCGTCGCGCTCACCGTCCTGCTCGGGCGGGCGTTCTGCGGCTGGGTGTGCCCGGTCGGCACGCTGCACCACATCGCGTCCTGGGCGACCCGGAAGGCCCGGCGCGGTCCGCCGATCGTGGCCAACCGGTGGAGGCCGCACTTCCGGCTCAAGTACCTGCTGCTGATCGCGGCGCTCGTCGCGGCGGCCGCCGGAAGCCTCCTGTCGGGACTCCTCGATCCCCTCTCGCTCGCCGCGCGCTCGATCGGGTCGGCGCTCTCCTCGGCGCTCCACGCGTTCCTCCCGCTCGGCGGCTTCCGGGCGAGGATCTTCGAGGGGGCCTGGCTCACCGGAGCGATCTTCGTCGCGCTGCTCGTCCTGAACCGGTGGATCGCGCGGTGGTGGTGCCGGGCGCTCTGCCCGCTCGGCGCGCTGCTCGGCTGGGTTTCCCGCGCCGCGATCTTCCGCATCGAGGTGGATGGGGAGATCTGCACCCACTGCAACCGGTGCGCCGCCGACTGCCAAGGGGCGGACGAGCCGTTCGCGAAGCACCGCGTCTCGGAATGTCACGTCTGCCTCAACTGCATCGACGCCTGCCCGGAGGGGGCGATCGCGTTCCGCGCGTTCGCTCCCGCGGCGGCACCGTCGGGGGGGGTGGATCTCGGGCGCCGGCAGATCCTGGGCGCGGCGCTCGCGGGGGCCGCCCTCGTCCCGCTCTCCCGCGCTTCCGCCGGATCGGCCTCGTCCCCCGGGCCGCTGGCGATCCGGCCCCCGGGGGCCTGCCCCGAGGAGGAGTTCCTCGCGCGCTGCGTCCGCTGCGGCGCTTGCGTCAACGCCTGCCCGACCACCGCGCTCCAGCCCTCGATGGGCGAGGCCGGGATCGAAGCGGTGTACACGCCGGTCCTGGTTCCGCGACGCGGGTGGTGCGAGCCGAGCTGCACCCTGTGCGGCCACGTCTGCCCGACCGGTGCCATTCGTCCCCTCGGCCCGGACGAGAAGGGATGGACGAGGCCCGAGGCCGAGGGGATTCGCATCGGGACCGCCTTCTTCGATCTCGGCCGGTGCCTCCCCTGGGGAGCGAACATCCCGTGCATCGTGTGCCAGGAGGTTTGCCCGACGAGCCCGAAGGCGATCTGGCTCGAGGCGGCCGAGGTCCCCGGCCGCGACGGCGTGCCGGTGAAGCTGCAGCGTCCCCACATGGACCCGTCGCGCTGCGTGGGGTGCGGCCTCTGCGAGGCGAAGTGCCCGGTCAACGACCTCGCGGCGGTCCGCGTCACCCGGGTCGGCGAGTCGCGCTCCCGCGGCTCGGCCTTCACCCTCCGCCCCGCGGGGAGGCCGTCTTGAGGATCGTCCGGTGCGTGCTCGCCGCCCTGCTCGCCGCCGCGGCGCTCCCGTGGGGCCCGCCGGCCCAGGCGCGCGTCCGGCCGTCCGCGATCGCCGGGGACTGGTACCCCGGCGACCGGGCGCTCGCGAGCGTCGAGATCGAGCAACTTCTGCTGGACGCGGCCTCTGCCCCGGTCCTGCCGGCGAAGCCCGCGGCGATTCTCGTCCCGCACGCGGGGTGGCGCTGGTCCGGCCCCGTCGCCGCCGCCGCCTTCCGCACCCTCCACCGCGGCGACTTCACCCGGGTCGTCGTCCTCGGTCCGTCCCACCACGCGGCCTTCGAGGGGTTCTCGGTCACCGACGCGGAGGCGTACGAGACGCCGCTCGGAACCGTTCCGATCTGCCGCGAGGCGTTGGACGCCCTGCGCGACGGGAAGCTGGTCCGAACGGTGGCCGGGGCGGAGGATCGCGAGCACAGCCTGGAGATCGAGCTGCCGTTCCTCCAGAAGACGCTCGGCTCGTTCTGCCTGGTGCCGGTCGTGGTGGGGGAAACGACGGCGGAGAGCCAGAAGACGATGGCCGGAAAGCTCGCGGGCCTGCGCGACGGGAAGACGCTGTTCGTGTTCTCGAGCGACTTCACCCACTACGGGCCGCGCTACGGCTACGCGCCGTTCGGACCTTCCGGCCGCGCGGCCGGCAACGAGATCCGCGCCCAGAACGATCGCGCGATCGGCTTCATCCTGAAGAAGGACGCGGCCGGGTTCCGGAAGTTCCTCGACGAGACCGGCGACACCATCTGCGGCCGGAACGGCATCGGGGTGCTGCTCGAGCTGCTGCCGAGGATCTCGCCGAAGGCCGAGCCGGTTCTCCTCGCGCGCTACGCTTCCCTCGACATTCCTCGCGTCGAAGGGGACGACTCCGTCACCTACGTCGCGATCGCGTTCGCGGAGGGGAGGCCGCCGGCGGGCAAGCCGATGGAGAAGCCGCCGGTCCGCGAGTCCTGCTCCCCGGATTCTCCCCCCTTCGAGGAGGCGTTCGGGCGGCAGCTCGTGAGGCTGGCGCGAGCCACGATCGAGACGCAGCTCCTGGGGACCGACGCCATGGACGTGGCGCTGGCCGCGTTGCCGCGGGGCCGGCGGGACCTCGATCTTCTCCGGGGGGTGTTCGTCACGCTGAACCGGACGGATCCCGCGGAGATCGAGCGGCTCGGAAAGCTGCGCGGGTGCGTGGGCCAGATCTTCCCGGTGCTCCCGCTCCGCCAGGCGGTCGCCTACGCCGCCGTGAGCGCGGCGATCCACGACGGCCGGTTCCCGACGGTCGAGCCCGCCGAGCTCGGGAAGCTCGAGGTGGAGTTGACGCTCCTCTCCCCTCCGAAGACGGTCGCGTCGTGGAAGGAGATCAAGCTCGGCACGCACGGGATCGTGATCGAGAAGTCCGGCCGGCGCGCCGTGTTCCTCCCGCAGGTTCCCGGGGAGGAGGGTTGGACGATCGAGGAGACGCTCGGGCACCTGTCGCGCAAGGCGGGACTGCCCGCCGACGCGTGGAAGGACGGTGCGGCGTTCTCCGTTTTCACCGGGCAGATTTTTCACGAGCGGCAGGAGGCGGGCCGGCCCGGCAAGTGAGACATTCGCCGCGACACCACCGCGAGAGGAGGCAAAGGGATGGACGTGACGACCGTCGGAGCGCAGATCGAGGAGGCGATCCTTCGAGCCTCGATCATGATTCCAAGGGACGTGGAGGACGCGCTCGCGCGCGCGGCGCAGAGGGAGGAGACCGACATCGCGCGCTCGCAGATGAAGGCGGTCCTCGAGGACGTGCAGATCGCCCGGGACGAGAGGCGGCCGATCTGCCAGGACACGGGAATCGTGTCGTTCTACGTGACCGCGGGGTACGACTTCCCCCACACCGCCGCGATCGTGCGCCAGCTCGGCCGGAATCTCGTGAAGGCCACGAACGAGATCCCGCTGCGCCCCAACACCACCCATCCGCTCACCGGCTCGAACCCGGGGGACAACACCGGGCCGCACATGCCGATGGTGGACGTGATGTTCGCCGAGGGCGACACGCTGACGATCGACGTCCTGCCCAAGGGGGGCGGGAGCGAGAACCAGTCGTTCCTCTGGATGCTCACCCCCACCGAGGGGATCAAGGGGTTCAGGAAGCGGCTCGTGGACCACATCCAGAAGGCGGGGGGCAAGCCCTGCCCGCCGTTGATCCTGGGGATCGGCCTCGGCTCTCCGGCGGACTTGGCGCTCCGGCTCGCGAAGCGCGCGCTCGCGCGGCCGCTCGGCAAGCACCACCCCGAGAAGGCGATCGCGGACCTCGAGGCCGCGATCGCGGACGATCTCAACGACCTCGGCGTCGGGCCGATGGGGCTCGGCGGCGTCACGACCGTCCTCGACGTGCACGTCGAGTACACCTACCGGCATCCGGCGTCCTACCCGGTCGCCCTGGCCGTCCAGTGCTGGGCGGACCGGCGGGCACGGGTGATCGTGAACAAGAACCTCGACGTCAGGGTCGAGCAGTAGGGGGCGGAGATGGAATACACGCTCAAGACGCCGGTCTCGGACGCCGAGATCGAGAAGCTGCGGGCAGGGGACGTCGTCTATCTCGAGGGGACCCTCTTCACCGCCCGCGACGAGGCGCACATGCACCTCTTGGAGCACGGGGTCGAGGGATTCGACCCGCGCGGCCTCGCGCTCTACCACTGCGGGCCCGTGATGAAGCAGGTGAAGGGGGAGTGGCAGGCGGTGGCGGCGGGGCCGACCACGAGCGCGCGCATGGACTCGCTCGAGGCGCGCTTCCTCGAGAAGTTCGGAGCCAAGGTGATCGTCGGGAAGGGGAGCATGGGCTCCAAGACCCGCGACGCGCTGGTCAAGTACAAGGCGGTGTTCACCAATTTCACCGGGGGCGCCGGCGCGCTGGCCGCGAAGTCGCTGCCGCGCGTGAAGACGGTGCACCTGCTGAAGGAGCTGGGGATGGCCGAGGCGGTCTGGGTCTTCGAGACCGACCGGTTCGGACCGCTGATCGTGACCATGGATTCGCACGGGAGGTCGCTGCACGACGAGATCGACGAGGCGACGCGCTCGCGGGCCGAGGAGATCAAGGCCCGTATCTGACGCTCCGTGTGCGCGGGAGTTTTTTTCGGCGTACGCTCGTGGTTGGGCGGGGGCGGGGCTCGCATGGGCGGGAGTCCCTCGCCGGGCACGCTCGCCGGTGCGCGTCTTGCCGCGCCGGCTCGCTCCTGTGAAGCGCACGCCCGCCAGGGAATAGCGGGCGCGCGCTTCACAGGGCCCGGCGAGGGACTCCCGCCCATGCGAGCCCCGCGTGGTCCAGGGCCGCCGGGACTCTAAGCGGTCCGAAGAGGGACCACGGGGCACACCGCTCGCCAGTAGGCGGCGCTTCGCGCACGGCGAAGGAGAATACGCGCATGGCGATCGATAGGGAACGGCGGAAGGTGATGCGGGCGCTGGTGGCGGGGGCGATCGGCCTCGCGGCGGCGCCGGCGCTCGCGGCGAAGGAGGGGGGCGGGGGTGACAAGGGCCCCGCGCCGGCGCCGAAGGGGCTCGTCGCGCGGGGGAAGCGCGAGGGGATCCTGGGCGAGAGGGGAGCGTCCGACGAGGCGAAGCTCGAGGATGCCCTGGGGAAGGCGGTGGCGCGCGCGGCGGGGGAGAAGGGGCCCGTCGAGGCGATGCGGCGCCTGTTCAAGCCCGCGGACGTGGTCGGGATCAAGCTGAACTGCATCGCCGGGAAAGGTCTTTCGCCCGATCCCAAGCTGGTCGGGTTCCTCGGGCGGTGGCTCGTGGCGGCGGGTCTGCCGCCGCGCAACGTGGTGCTCTGGGAGCGCACGGACCGGGAGCTGACCAAGGCGGGGTTCGCGATCCAGAGGGAAGGGAGCGCGATCCGGTGCTTCGGCACCAACGAGGACTACGAGAAGACCCCGAGGGAGTGGGGGGCGGGCGGGTCCTGCTTCGCGCGCGTGCTCGCGGAGGAGTTCACGGCGCTGATCAACGTCGGTGTCCTCAAGGACCACGACCTCGCGGGGGTCTCGGTCGGGCTCAAGAACTGGTACGGCTCGATCCACAACCCGAACAAGCACCACGACGACGGCTGCAACCCGTACATCGCCCACCTCGCGGCGTTCCCGCTCATCCGCGACAAGCTGCGCCTGACCGTGATCGACGCGATGGCCCCGCAGTGCCATGGGGGACCTGCGCGGCAGCCGCGCTGGTCGTGGCCGTATCACGCCGTGCTCGCCTCGACGGACCCGGTCGCGATCGACGCGTTCGGCTGGAGCGTCATCGAGGCCCGCCGCAAGGAGGTCGGCCTCGATCCCCTGGCGAAGGAGAAGCGCGAGCCCCGGTACATCGCCGACGCGGCGAAGCTCGGCCTCGGCGAGGCCGAGCTCGCGAGGATCCGGGTGGAGGACGTGTGACCGAGGCGGATCTCGAGCGCAGGAGGGTGCTCGGGGCCCTCCTCGCCGGCGGCGGCGCCTGCGCGCTGGCGCGGCTCGGGATCTCCGCCTCGCTCGCCCAGGACGCCGCGGCCGGAGCGGGCCCGAGCGTCCCGGCGGCGGACGACCTGTTGGCCCGCCCGGCGCGCTGGTTCAAGAAGCTCGAAGGCGCGAGGGTCGAGTGCGGTCTCTGCCCGCGGAAGTGCCGCGTCGCCGACATGGAGCGGGGCGCGTGCGGCGTGCGCGAGAACCGCGGCGGCGAGTACTTCACGCTGGTCCACTCCCGCCCGTGCTCGCTCCATCTCGATCCCGTCGAGAAGAAGCCGTTCTTTCACGTGCTTCCCGGGACGAGCTCGATGTCCCTCGCGACGGTGGGCTGCAACTTCGAGTGCAAGTTCTGCCAGAACTGGGAGATCGCGCAGGCCCGACCCGAGCAGGTCCCGGCGGCGGATGTGCCGCCGCGGCGTCTGGCGGAGCTCGCGAAGCAGTACGGCGCGCCGACGATCGCCTGCACGTACACCGAGCCGGTCGTCTGGGCCGAGTACGTGCACGACATCGCGGCGGCCGGGAAGAAGGCGGGGATCCGCACGCTGATGATCTCGAACGGGTACATCCAGCCGGAGCCGATGGGCGACCTCCTCGAGGTGCTCGGCGCGGTCAAGGTGGATCTCAAGGCCTACACCGACAAGTTCTACCGCGTATCCTGCAAGGGCGAGCTGAAGCCGGTCCTCGACACGCTTCGACTGCTCCGGAAGAAGGGGACGTGGACCGAGATCGTGGTGCTCGTCGTGCCGACGCTGAACGACGGCGAGCAGGAGCACCGCGAGCTGGCCCGCTTCGTCGCCGGCGAGCTCGGCCCGGACGTCCCGATCCACTTCACCCGATTCCACCCCGGCTACCGGCTGATGAACCTCCCGAAAACGCCCGTCCCGACGCTCGAGCGCGCCCGCGACATCGCGATGGCGGAGGGGGTTCGCTACGCCTACGTCGGCAACGTGCCGGGACACCCCGGCAACCATACGTATTGCCCGGGGTGCAAGGCCGTGGTGATCGAGCGAACCGGTCTCGCCGTCACCCGCAACGGCCTGATCCGGGGGAAGTGCCCGGGCTGCGCGCGCGAAATTCCCGGCATTTGGGTGTGACCCGGGCAATGTAGTCTGTGTCGGGGGGACGATCATGGACGAGATCACGGTCCGGAGCTGGGGCGAGCTGCAGGAGCTCCTCTTCGCGGACTCCTGGCAGGAGACGCTGGGCCGTTTCAGGTCCCCCCTCGCGTTCCGTGGCGGGAACGACGCGAGGGCGGAGCTGAAGTCCGGGCTCCTCAAGCTCGGGGGCGCGCCGAGCCGCCAGGAGGGGCACCTCCTCCGCAACTTCCGCAAGTACGCCCACCGCGACGCGGTGCCCGGGGACTCCGTCTGGAACTGGCTCGCCCTAGGGCAGCACCACGGGCTGCCCACCCGGCTCCTCGACTGGTCGTTCTCGCCCTACGTCGCGCTGCACTTCGCGACCGAGGACACCGACCGCTACGCCCTCGACGGCGTGCTGTGGTGCATCGACTACGTGAAGATCCACGAGCGGCTGCCGGCCCCGCTGCGCGCCGTCCTCGAGCACGAGGGGTCGAACGTCTTCACCGCGGAGATGCTCCAGAGGGTGGCTCCCTCGCTGGAGAGGTTCGACGCCCTGTCCTCCGAGCCGTTCGTGCTGTTCCTCGAGCCGCCGTCGCTCGACGACCGGATCGTGAACCAGTTCGCGCTGTTCTCCCTGATCTCGAACCCGACCGTCAGGTTCGATGCGTGGCTGCGCGAGCACCCCGGTCTCTGTCGCCGGCTCGTGCTGCCGGCCGGCCTCAAGTGGGAAGCCCGCGACAAGCTCGACCAGGCCAACCTCACCGAGCGTGTGCTCTTCCCCGGCCTCGACGGTCTGAGCCGCTGGCTGAAGCGCTACTACACCCCGACGCCGGAGCCGCGCGCCTGAATTCCGGCTCCCCATGGTGGACGCGAGATTGTGGGATGTTCGGACGCGAGCCGACCCCATGCGATACGCTGTCCACCTGCGGACGCCCGCTCCCCCTTCATGACACGGAATCGAGCCTTTTGGGTTAGCTCGACCGCGACGCCTCCCGAACCCACAATCTCGCGTCCACCCTGCGCGCGGTCAGGCGGTCCGCTTCGAGGGAGTCACGGCGAGCAGGATCGCGACGGCGGAGAGGCTCTGGAGGAGCGCGAGCACGAGGCAGGTGGCGCGCAGGCCCAGGGTCGGGACGAAGAGGACGGCGACCGATAGGGCGGCGAAGGCCGCGCCCGCGTGGTCGGCGGCCTCGACACGGGCGGCGGCGTCGCGGGCGCCCGCTCCGTGCGAGAGAAGGACGCCGGCCGCTGCCGGGAACACCGTGCCGGTCGCGACACCCGAGAGGACCAGCAGGGCGCCGAGCGGCAGCGCGCCGCTCCATCTCGAGTCGGAGGCGGCGCCCCCGATCGAGGCCAGGACGGCCGGCAGCAGGACGGCGAACGCGAGCGCGAGCCCGCCCGCCGCGAGAAGCCAGCGGTCGGAATCCTCGTCGGAGGCCTCGGCGGCGGCGCGCGCCCCCCAGCCGCCGACCGCGAGCCCGCACATGAAAGCCGCGGTCAGCCAGCCGAGCTGCCCGTAGAGCGCCCCCACCCGTGTCTGGAAGGCGAAGAGCAGGATCAGGCTCCATGCCATGCCGCACGCGCCGGTCACGGTCACGGCGTGAAGGGCCGCGAGCGCGCGCGCCGGTCTTCCCCGAGCCCGCCGGACAGCGCAGGTCGCGACCAGCGCGAGCGACGGGAGGAGCGCGAGCAGGGCGGGTCCCCACGTGCCCGGGAATCGGCTTCCCGAGAGGCGGCGGGCGAGCGCGCTCCCCGCGATCGTCTGGCGGAGTGCGAGGGCGTGGAGGAACGAGACCGGGCGCTCGTCGCGACTCGCGGGGACTTCCGCGGCCGCTCGCAAGAGCGCCGATTCCTGCGCTTCGACCCGCTCCTCCGGGAACAGGAGCGCGAACGTCTCCGGCACCACGGCGCGCGAGACGATCTTCCGCTCGCGGAAGCGCGACGCGAGGATCGCCGGGTCGAGCGTCGCGGCATCGGCGCGGAAGCCGGCGACCAGAAGCCCCTCGGGCCCCGGCGTCGCCAGGACCACCGGGAAGGCGCCCCGAAGCGCGCGGTACACCGAGCCGCCGAGCGAGGCGGCCTCTCCGGTGAGTACGTTGGGCGGGGTCCTGAGGCTCGTCGCGAGCACGCCGTCCGGCGCGAGCCGGGACGCGGCGAGGCGAAAGAACTCCGCGGTCGAGAGCCGCGCGAGGAGGAGGGTCACCGGGTCGGGCTGCCGCACGAGGATCAGCTCGTACGGTGCTCCGCCGCGGGCGAGAAACGCCCGCGGGTCGTCGAAGACGATGCGGACCCTTCGGTCGCGGAGCGCCTCGGCGTCCTCCGGCGGGAGGAGTCGCCGCACGAGATCGAAAGCGCGCTCGTCCATCTCGACGAGGTCCACGCGCTCGACGGGATGGAGGAGCAGGAATCGCAGCCCGCCGAGGGCTAGCCCGCCGACCGCCAGGACACGCGCCGGCCTCGGGGCGAGGCAGGCGGCGGCGTGCGTCTCGATCTCCTGCTCCTCGGCGTCGGGGAACGACCCGGCGTACTGCCCGCCGGCGTAGAGGTGGCGCACGGAATCGCCCGCGATCGACACGTGCTGGTACGGCGTGTCCAGCCACTCCACGAGCGGGATCCCCGGGACGATCGCGCGGAAGCGCGCGCGCTCGGTGGCTTCCTCGAGCCCCGACGAGACGGGAGGGAGGGCGAGCAGCACCAGGCCGAGCGCGACGGCCGGCAGCGCCACGCGCCCCGGTATCAGCCCCAGCCTGGCCGCGGGAAAGGCCGCCGCCAGGGCGAGGGCCCCGGCGATCGCCGCGGCGTGGAGGGGCGATGCGAGCGGGATCAGCACGAAGGTCACCGCGAGGCCCGACGCGAGCGACCCGGCGGCCTCCAGCACGTAAAGCCGGGAGATGGCGGCGCCGTCCGCGAAGCCGGTCCGGACCGCCGCCGCGGCGAGAGCGGTGAACGTGAGGCCGACGAGAACGCCCGGGAGGGCCATCACCGCGATCGCGAGGAGCAGCGACACGCCGAGCGCAGGCACCTCGCCCGGCGCCGCCGGCAGGGCCAGGCGCGCCAGGCGGGCGGCGAGGAGCTCCGCGACGCCGGCGACCGCGAGAAGACCGAGGCCCACGGCCACGGCGCGGGCCGGGCGATCGCGCGCGAGCCGGCGGCCGCCGGCCGCCCCCGCGGCGATCCCTCCGAGCCAGCTCGCGAGCCCGAGCCCGACGGCGGTCTCGTCCCCCTGGAGAGAAACCAGCAGCTCGCGCAGGAGCAGCACCTGGACCGCGAGCGCCAGCGCCCCCGCCGAGAAGAACAGGAGCGATACGGGGAGGACGGGAGCGCGGGCAGGGGAACCGGACATCCGGCTACTGGCCCTTCAGGAACGCCAGGACCTCGGCCGGATGCTCGGCAGCCTTCTTCACGGCGAGCCAGTGCCTGAGAACCTTCCCGTCCGGGCCGATCAGGACGGTCGACCGGATCGTCCCGGTCACCTTCTTCCCGTACATCGTCTTCTCCCCCCACGCGCCGTACGCCTTCATGACGGCGGTCTCGGGATCGGAGAGGAGAACGAACGGTAGGCCGAAGTCACGGATGAACTTGTCGTGGGCCGCGATGCTGTCCTTGCTCACCCCCAGGACCACGGCGCCGGCCTTCGCGAAGCCCTTCTGCAGGTCTCGAAAGCCGCAGGCTTCCTTCGTGCAGCCCGGTGTGTTGTCCCTCGGGTAGAAGTAGAGCACCACGGTCTTCCCGCGGTACTCCTCGAGCGAGTGCGTCTTGCCGTCGCTTCCCGTCAGATCGAAACGAGGAGCTTTCTTCCCTTCGAGAGCGGACACGGTGCACCTCCGCCTGTCGGATTAGGAGTAGACGCTAACGCGCCCACGGACGCCGCGTCAAACGGGCTAGGCGGCGCTCTGCCCCGACCGCCGGTGTTGCGGCCGTTCAGAAGCGATAGGAGAGGGTCGTGTACAGCTGGTCGGTGCCCTCGGAGGCGCCGCGGTTGCACTCCGCGGAGATCGTCAGCAGCACGCGGCGGCCGAAGACGGCATCCCAGTCGATGCCGTACCAGTTCAGGCGGCCGGTCGGGATGGCGGTGGAGAGCGCCGACTCGCTCCGGGTCCCGGCGTGGATCTCGAGGCGAGACCACGCGGCCAGATCCGCCGACGCGGAAAGCGTGTGCAGCCACCCTTCCGCGACGTCGCTCGTGTACCGCGTACTGCGGAGGTTGGCGCGGAACCCCCGGCTGCCGAATCCGTGAACTCCCGCCCTGACCGTGTAGGCATCGGCCTTACCGTGGCCGCCGCCGTCGCTCTGCCGTCCCTCGAGCCCGTAGCGCACGTGCGAGCCCGCCTTGCCGTCGAAGCCGGCCCAGTAGCCCTGCCTGTAGCCGTCGTCGAACTCGGTCTCGGGGGTGATCGTGTCGCGATAGAGACGCACGTTCCGGCGGTCGTCGTACCCTCCCTGCACCGAGATGGCGTCGGTCGCCCGGTAATGCAGGCTCGCGAACGTGCTCGTGAGGGTGTACGTCTCCCCCTCGGCGTCCTTCTTCCATCCGCGGTTGACGTCCAGTTCCTCCGCGGCGAAGACGGAGAGGCGAGAGCCCTCGTAGCGCTGCTGGGAGTAGGCGAACTCGCGATTGATCTCCCCGTCGTCGTAGGATCCGATGAGCCCCGCGGTCACCGCCCAGCGGCGCGCCGCGCCGGGAGGCGCGCCGTACTCGTAGTAGCCGCCGTACTCGCGCACCTCGGAGGCGTAGGCGTAGGTCAGGGGATCCGGCTGGGTGCCGGTGAAGAGACCGGCGCCCCATCGCTCCTTGCGGTATTCCGCGGAAAGCCCGTCGAACAGGCTGACCACCGCGAGCGAGGGGGAGAACTGGCGGCCGAGCGTGACGCGGAGCGGCTTGACGCTGTCGCGGTACGAGGCGGAGAGACGATAGAGGCGGTTGCGCGTCTCCGTTCCGCCCCCCGAGAAGGTCCTGGTGGTCCGCCGCGAGCGGATGTCCACGTCGAGGTCGATCGGCGCCCCGGCGATCTGGGTGCCGTTGAGGCGGAAATCGAGCGCCGGCTGGCGGTACCCCCCTTCGCCGTCGATCCAGCGCATCGCGAGGTAGCGAAAGCCGATTCGGCCGCGGAGGCCGGCGGCGCGCAGGCCGTCCATGAAGGACCCGTTCGCCGGCTCGGGCGACGGGGTCGCGGCGGGAGCCGCTGCCGGTGCCGGCGCCGGCGGCGCGGCCTGAGCCGTATCCGCGGCGCGCCGGACCTCGTCTCCCGCGGCGAGTTCCGGCGCCGCGCCGAGCCGGGCGCACCGCGCCCGGCTCACCGTGACCTCGACCACCTCGAGCCGGGCGACGACCCGCTCGCCCCGCACGACGTCGAGCTGGTCGCCCATCGCCAGGCCCGCGTCGGTTCCGGTCTCGAGATAGACGGAGGTGCTCGTCACGTAGCTCACCCGGGAGGACGCCGCCGCGTCGCCGGATGCCCAAGCGCGGACCGGCAGGAGGGCGATTCCGGCGGCCAGCAGCGTGACCGCGAGACCGGCTCGCGAGCTCCTCATCGCCGGATCCCCCTCGAATTCGCCGAGCCGGTGGGGTGGCAGACATAGCAAGCGTTGCTGACGTACTCGTAGCTGACGACGGTGGTGTGCCTGGAATCCGTCTCCTGCTGCGGGTGGCACGACAGGCAGTAGAACACCGCGTAGCTGCCGGAGTTCGTGTGGCAATCGGAGCAGTGCGCCCAGCGTTCGGCGTGTCTGCCGGCGTAGATCGGGAAGTAAAGCCCGTCGTGCTGCGTGAACCTCGCCCCCGCGAAACCCGTCGTGACGTGGCAGAGCTCGCACTCCGTGGAGAACCCTGCCACGCGATGGTTCGGGTCGGTCACGCTCTCGTAAGCCGCCTGGTGGCACGAGTAGCAGGCGGTGGACCTGCCCGCATACACCCCGTCGGCGTGGCAGGACGAGCAGGGCAACCCGACGTGGGCGCCCGTGAGGGGGAAGGCCGTGACGGAGTGGTCGAAGGCCGCTCCCGCGAAGCTCACCGTGTTGTGGCAGCGCGCGCAGTCGGACGGAAAGCCGGCGGCGTCGTGGTTCACCGGCTCGGAAACCGGTTTCTGGGGGGCCGCGGGGTAGGCCGTGCTGTCGTGGCAGCCGGCGCAGTCCACCGGCAGGTTCACGTACATCATGCGCCCGAGCGACCGGGAGCGGTGGCAGGCCTCGCAGTCCGCCGCGGCATGCGCCCCGGACAGAGGGAAGCGAAGCGTCCGGTGCAGCCGGAGCGCCTCGGAGCGGTCGATGAAGCTCCGGGGGGAGTGGCACCGGCCGCAATCCGTCCCCATCTCGCCGCGGTGGACGTCCTGGTGGCAGCTCACGCAGTCCTTGCGAGCCCGCTTGAACTCGAGCGAGACGTGGCAGGCGCCGCACCTCACGGTCCGGTGGGCGCCCTGGAGCGGGAAGCGCTTCGAGTGCACGAACTCCTTGGTCGGCTCCGCGGGAAGCCACTGCTCGTCCCGGTGGCAGAGATTGCAGTCCTCCTGGTACTCGCCGTGCGGGTAGGGCCGGTCGCGCGGATCGTCGGCTCGCGAGTCGGCGAGAGGCCAGGCCAACGCGGCGGTAAGCAGCGCGCCGAGGACGAACAGCCCTGGCCCGGATCGCCCGGCTACCGGTCTCATGCCCCCGCCTCCCGCGCGAAACGCCGCCGGCGGCGACACAACGGCCGCCGCCGGCGCGAGCTCGGCGGGACGATAACAAATCCGGAAAACGTTGAAAACAACTTTGTCGCGGTTTTCGGTCGGCGGGACGAGGCTACAATCGTCCTTCGAAGCGGGTCCGGCGCCACGCGAGGTCCTCGGGCGACGTCGCTGCGGGCGCGAGGAGAACGCGTGGTGAACTCGCACGGCACGTGGATCCTGGCCGCGGGCTTCGTGTTGCTGTCGGTCGCCCCGGCGATCGCGGCGGGGAGCAAGACCTCGGTCCCGCCGCCGGCCGCGGAGCGACGCCCCGTCGTGGACGCATACCACGGAAAGTCGGTGACGGACGATTACCGCTGGCTCGAGAGCTGGGCGGATCCGGCGGTCCGGCGCTGGAGCGAGGCGGAGAACCGGCACGCGCGCTCGGTTCTCGACCGCCTTCCGGGCGTCGAGGCGCTCCGTAGGCGGATCACCGAGCTCGAGAGCTTCCCCTCGCCCGATTTCGACTCGCTCGTGCTGCGCGGCGGCACTTTGTTTGCCATGAAGACCGAGCCTCCCAAGCAGCAGCGTTTCCTGGTGGCGCTGCGGTCGCCGGACGACCCGGCCTCCGCGCGCGCGATCGTGGATCCCAACGTGCTCGACCCCAAGGGCAAGACCGCCATCGACTTCTTCGTCCCCTCGCACGACGGCAAGCTCGTCGCCGTCTCCCTTTCCCGGGGCGGCAGCGAGAGCGGCGACGTTCACGTGTACGAGACCGCCACCGGCAAGGCGCTCCCGGACGTGATCGCGAGGGTCAACGGCGGCACCGCCGGCGGGAGCGTCGCCTGGAACGCGGACGGCTCCGGCTTCTTCTACACCCGCTACCCGCGCGGCAAGGAGCGTCCGAGCGAGGATCTCGACTTCTTCCAGCAGGTCTGGTTCCACGGGCTGGGCACCCCCGCGGGGAGCGATACCTACAGCCTCGGCCGGGAATTTCCGCGGATCGCGGAGACCGTGCTCCGCGCGTCCGACGACGGACGGTTCGTGCTCGCGATCGTCGAGAACGGCGACGGGGGGGAGTATGCCCTCCACCTCCGGGGGGCGTCCGGCGCCTGGGCGCGCATCGCCGACTTCTCCGAGCAGGTCGTCGCCGCGGAGTTCGGCCGGGACGGCTCCCTGTTCCTCCTCTCGAGGAACGGCGCGCCGCGCGGGAAGATCCTCCGTCTCGCCCCCGGCGCCACGAGGCTCGCGGAGGCTTCGACCATCGTGCCCGAGGGGGAGGGGGTGATCCTCGACTTCGAGCCGGCCGCATCCGTCCTCTACGTGACGGTGGTGGAGGGCGGGCCCATGGGCCTGCGGGTCTTCGACGCGGCGGGGAAGGAGCTGGCGCGCGTCCCGGTGCCGCGGATCTCCTCGGTATCGCAGGTCGTCCGCCTCGACGGCGATCGCGTGGCCTACTCCTCGGAGAGCTACCTCGAGCCGAGGGCCTGGTACCGCTTCGACCCCGCGGACGGCCAGCCGGTGAAGACGGCGCTCAGGCGCGTGTCGCTCGCGGACTTCGGGGATTGCGAGGTCTTGAAGGAGACGGCGGTCTCGAGGGACGGCACCGCGGTCCCCGTCTTCATGGTCCAGCGGAAGGGTGCGCCGCGCGACGGCTCGAGCCCCACGCTGCTCACCGGCTACGGCGGCTTCGGCATCAGCATGACTCCCTATTTCTCCGACTCGCGGCGCGCCTTCGTCGAGCAGGGAGGCGTCTGGGCGATCGCGATCCTGCGCGGGGGAGGGGAGTTCGGCGAGGAGTGGCACCGAGCGGGCAACCTCACCAGGAAGCAGAACGTGTTCGACGATTTCGCGGCGGCCGCGGAGCGCCTGATCGAGGCCCGCGTGACGAGTCCCGCGAAGCTCGCCATCGAGGGAGGGAGCAACGGCGGCCTTCTCATGGGCGCCGCGCTGACCCAGCATCCCGCCCTCTTCAAGGCGGTCGTCGCTCACGTGGGCATCTACGACATGCTGCGGGTGGAGACGACCCCGAACGGCGCGTTCAACGTGACCGAGTACGGGACCGTGAAGGACCCGGCGCAGTTCGAGGCCCTTCTCGCCTACTCGCCGTACCACCACGTCGCCGACGGGACTCGGTACCCGGACGTCCTGTTCCTCACGGGCGCCAACGATCCGCGCGTGGACCCGTTCCACTCTCGAAAGATGACCGCGAGGCTCCGGGCCGCCACGGGCGGGAGATCCCGGGTGTTCCTCCGGACGAGCGCCGACACCGGGCACGGCATCGGCAGCTCCCTCGACGCCACGATCGCGGAGACGGTGGACGTGTACGCCTTCGTCTTCGACGAGCTGGGCGTTCCGTACCGGCCGGTGGCAAAGCCCGCGAGGTGAGGCGTTTCGCCGCCCCGGGGAAAGAGGCGTTTTCGGCCGGAATTTGGCGCTTTTCGGCGCCGCGGACCGCCTCCCGGCGGCCGGTCCTCTCTGCTATAGTGCCCGGCCACGACCCGGCGGGCGTGGACTTTCTGTAGAGCCGGGAACGCCCCGTTCCCAGGCTCCACCGTGGAATGGGAGCGACGAGCATGGGAGACAAGAAGGCGGACCTGGCCGGACCGGGCATCAGCACCTATCCGGAAGTCGAGAAGATCCTCCCGAACGGCTACAAGACGATTCTCGACCCGAAGGAGACGCAGATCGCCCTCCACGCGCTCAAGCGGTACATCGACGACAACCTGTGCAAGGAGCTGAACCTCTTCCACATCGAGGTTCCGCTCATCGTGACGAAGGACAGCGGCGTCAACGACTACCTCGACCGCGACGGCTCCCGCACGCCGATCGAGTTCCCCTGCGGCCTCGGCCTCGAGAAACGGATGGAGTGCCAGGTCGTCCAGGCCGCGACGAAGTGGAAGCGGATGGCGCTGAAGCAGTTCGGCTGCAAGGTGGGCGAGGGGATCAACACCGACATGCGCGCGGTGAGGAAAGACTACTTCCTCGACCACGACCACTCGTCGTACGTGGACCAGTGGGACTGGGAGAAGGTCATCACCGCGCAGGACCGCAACCTGAACTACCTCAAGGACACCGTCCGCAAGATCTGGAAGGTGATCGTCGGCGCCGAGAAGATGGTCCAGGAGATGTTCCCGAAGCTCGAGGACCCGCGCTTCCCGAACCTCCCCGAGGAGCTGAAGTTCCTCCACGCCGAGGAGATCCTCGACATGTACCCGGACCTCCCGCGCAAGCAGCGCGAGACGAAGGTCATCTCGGAGCACTATCCCGCGATCTTCATCATCGGCATCGGCTGGGTCCTGAAGGACGGCTACCCGCACGAGATGCGCGCTGCGGACTACGACGACTGGGTCACCCCGACGGTCTCCGAGAGCGGGCAGCCGATGCACGGCCTGAACGGCGACATCCTCGTCTGGAACCCCGTGACCAAGAGGCGCCACGAGCTCACCTCGATGGGCGTCCGGGTCACGAAGGAGACCCTGCGCCAGCAGCTCGAGCTGAGCGGCCAGCTCGACTTCCTGAAACTCCCGTACCACCAGGCGATCCTGAACGACCAGATCCCGCTCAGCATCGGAGGCGGCATCGGCCAGTCCCGGACGACGATGCTCCTCCTCAGGAAGGCGCACCTCGGAGAGGTCAGCGTCACGGTCTGGCCGAAGGAGCTCAAGAGCATCTGCGCGAAGAAGAACATCTTCGTGCTGGAGTAGAAACGGGCGTCGAGCTTGCGTCGGGGAACGGGCGCCGAACCGCCGGGTGAGGCGCCCGTTGTTCTTGCCGCGGGAAACGGGGGGGGCGAGCGATGGTGACCATCAAGCGCGACGACGCGGTGCCGTCCGGCGGTCCCGCCGCGCGGGAGCCGGAGAGCCGCCACCCCGCGAAGACGCTCCCCGCGGGGCTCGTGGAGCGGTTCCTCGGGAAGCCGCCGTCCGAGTGGACCGAGGGGGACCTGGTGGACCTGGTCTTCGACCGGGGGATCCGCCTGATCAGCCTCATGCACGTCGGCGGGGACGGCTGGCTCAAGACGCTCGACTTCGTGCCGCGAGGCCTCTCGCACCTCAAGGACATCCTCTCGGGGGGCGAGCGGGCGGACGGTTCGAGCCTGTTCAGGGGACTCGGGATCCCCTCCGGCGCTTCGGACATCGTGCTGCGACCCAGGCTGAACACGGCGTTCCTCGACCCGTTCTCCGAGCTGCCCGCGCTCGTGCTCCTCTGCGGCCACCACGGCCGCGACGGCGAGCCGCTGCCCCAGTCGCCGGCGACGATCCTGCGCCGCGCCCACGAGCGGCTCCGGCGGGAGACCGGCACCGAGCTGTGGGCGCTCGGCGAGATCGAGTACTTCCTGGGGAAGAGGCCGGCCGAAGGCGACATCTACGGCGCCGACGATCGGGGGTACCACGCCAGCTCCCCCTTCGTCTTCGGGGAGCCGCTGAGGCGCAAGGCGATGGCGGTGCTGGCGGAGATAGGGGTCCCGATCAAGTACGGCCACAGCGAGGTCGGCTACATCGAGGCAAGGGAGCCCGACCCGGTCATCTGGGAGCAGCACGAGATCGAGCTCGCGCTGGCCCCGCTCCCGGAGGCGGCGCGATCGGTCGTCCTCACGCAGTGGGTGCTTCGCAACCTGGCGCACCGGAGCGGCATGCTGTGCAACTTCGCGCCGATCGTGCGCGAGGGGCACGCCGGCAACGGACTGCACTTCCACCTCTCCCCCGTGTCGGACGGCAGGCACGTGGCGATACGGAACGCGGAAGGGGCGCTCGCGGCCGAGGCGAAATGGCTGATCGCCGGCCTCGTAACCCTCGGGGCGTCGCTCATGGCGTTCGGGAACCGGGCCCAGGGCTCCTTCGTTCGCCTGAGCCAGGGCAAGGAATCCCCGAGGGCGATCTACTGGGGGGATTACGATCGGCGCGCGCTCATCCGGCTACCGATCGTCCCCAAGACGGCCGACGGCAGGATCGTGAGCCCAAGTACGGTGGAGTTCCGCCTCCCCGACGGGTCGGCGCATCCCTACCTGCTCCTCGCCGGCGTCGCGCAGGCGATGCTGCACGGCCGCGCGACCGAGCGGATCGACGACCTGATCGAGGCGGCGTCGGCGGCGGGCGCGCGCGGAGGCGCCGGACCGGTTTCGCCGGTGCCGCACGACCCCCGCGAGGTCGCGGAGGCGCTCGTCGCGGGCCGGGCGGCGCTGGAGAGCGGGGGAGTCTTCCCGCCGGTCCTGATCGACGAGGTGCTCGCGCGCCTCGGGAGCTAGTCGATTCGGGAGTCGGCTACTGCCACTTGATCTGCGAGCCCCAGACGCTGTGGGGAATCGCGAAGACGACGAGCGTGATCACGGCCGCGGCCAGGACGTCCCACCGGGCGGTCCGGCCGCCGCGAACCCGCCACGCCGCCCAGGCCCAGGCGACCGCCGCGATCAACGTCTTGTTGTCGGTCAGGTCGTAGCCGAACGGCACGCCGGTCCAGTAGGCGCCGAACGCGTACTTCTGCACGATCGGCCCGAGGACCAGCCCTCCAACGACGATGAAGGCGAGCGTGACGAACGCGAGCCGGCGCGGGTTGCCCGAAGCGCGCAGCGCCTCGAGGCCCGCCCGGTTCGAGACGAGCATGCCGAGGAACATCATCAGCACGTGGGGCGCCAGGATCGCGGCCGGTACGTGCCCCTTGAATCGGGTGACCGCCGGGAGCGGCGGGAAGAGCTTGCTCTCGTCGCCCCGCACCATGCGGACCTGGTACTCGAGCTTGCCGGCCGGAGGCTGGTGCGGAAGGGCCGCGGCCAGCCAATCCCCCTCGCGCTCCATCGGGATCACCGACCACGGCTCCGACGTCGGGAAGCGGCGCCACGCGACCTCGCCGCTCACCGCGGCGTCCTCGACCCGGATCCTGACCGGCTGATCGGTCTCGCCGCCGTTCGAGCGCGCGAGGTGGATCGGCACTTCCCGTCCGCCCAGCGAGAGCGTCCCTTCCACCGGATAGGTCGGGCCGGTTCTCCTCTGCCACGCGGCGGCGGTCAGGGTGAGGGCGACGGCGAGGATCCAGAGCACGGCGCTGCGCTTCATTCCGGGTTCTCCGTGGCTCGAAAACCGACAGTCTAGAGAGGGGCCGGCCGGAAGGCAACCGCGAGGATCGGGGAAACCTCCGCCTCCGCCCGCGCGTACCACTCACCCGCTCGTCGTGTGTCCGGGAGGGCGACGGCCCTCCGCTCGAGAAGCCGCTTGCGAGCAGACGCCAGATCATCGGAGGAGCCATGAGGAGATCCCGCTGGGCCGCAGTGTGTCTTTTCGCCGGAATCGGCATCCTCGTCGTCGCCGCGGCCGCGGCCGACGCGGCCGCGAAGCCCTCCTACTTCCGCTATCCGGACCTGAACGGAGACCGGCTGGTGTTCTCGGCCGAGGCCGACCTCTGGGTCGCCGCCGCGTCCGGCGGGGCGGCCCGCCGGCTGACCAGCCACCCCGGCACGGAGTACTACCCCAAGTTCTCGCCGGACGGCACGAAGATCGCCTTCACCGGCGAGTACGACGGCAACCCCGACGTGTACGTGATCCCGTCGGAGGGCGGCGAGCCCAGGCGGATTACCTGGCTCCCCGGTCCGGACCAGGTCATCGGCTGGACACCCGACGGGAAGAAGATCGTCTTCCGCAGGCCGAACGAGCCGCCGAGTTCCGAGATGGCGCTGTACACGATCCCGGCGGAGGGGGGCGACCCCGAGAAGCTGCCCCTCGGCTGGGCGGCCCGGATCGCCATCGATCCCCAGACGGGCACCTGGGCGTTCAACCGGAAATCCTGGGAGAACGCCACGTGGAAGCGCTACCGGGGAGGCACGGCGCCCGACATCTGGGTCGGCCACCCCGACCGCCGGGACTTCCGCGCCGTGACGACCTTCGAAGGGGTCAACTCGTTCCCGATGTGGAGCGGCGGGCGGATCTACTACTTGAGCGACCAGGGCGGGACCGTGAACATCTGGTCCATGCGTCCGGACGGGAGCGACGGCAAGCGCCACACCGACTTCAAGGACTGGGACGCGCGCTGGCCTTCCATGAGCCCCGACGGGCGCATCGCGTTCGTCCTCGGCGCCGACATCCACCTGTTCGACGTCGCGTCCGATCGAGAGCGCAAGGTGGAGGTGGATCTTCCGAGCGACCTCACGCTGACGCGCGTTCGCTACCCCGATTCGGGCCGCTCGCTGACCTGGTTCGACATCGCGCCCGACGGCAGCCGCCTCGCGGTCGTCACGCGAGGGGAGATCTTCTCGGTTCCGGCGAAGGAGGGGGTCACGCTCCCGGTGAGCCGCGGCAGCGGCGCCCGGGAGAGCTGGGCCGGCTTCGATCCCGAGGGGAAGAAGCTCGTCTACGTCACCGACGCCCCGCGCGAGGAGGAGATCCGCGCGATCGATGCGTGGGGACGCGGCCAGCCCAAGACGATCGTCCCGGCGGGAGAAAAAGGCTGGCATCTGCCCCCCGTGTTCTCCGCCGACGGGAAGTGGATCGCTTTCGCCGACGAGACGCAGACGCTGTACGTGGTCCCTTCCGAAGGCGGGACGCCGAAGGCGGTGGATCGCGGCACGCAGGCCGAGATCCGCGAGTACGTCTTCAGCCCGGACGGGAGGTGGCTCGCCTACACGAAGGCGCGCCCGACGGACTACGCCTCCATCTACCTCTACGACACGAAGGAAGGGAAGATCCACGAGGTGACCGGCTCTACCACCAACGACCGTTCCCCGGCGTGGGACCCCGACGGCCGGTACCTCTACTTCCTGAGTGACCGCAACGCCAACCCGATCCTCGGCAATCGGGACTGGGACAACGTCGAGGCCAAGAATACGAAGATCTACGCCGTGCTCCTGAAGAAGGACGTCAAGCACCCGTTCGTTCCTCTCGAGGGAATGCCCCCGGCGGAGGACAAGAAGGACGCGGCCAAGGACGGGGACAAGGACAAGGCGAAGGACGAGAAGGGCGAGAAGGGCGAGAAGGGGAAGGACGGGAAGGCCGACGAGAAGAAGCCCCCGAAGCCGGTCGAGATCGATCTCGACGGCCTGGCCGCGCGCGTCGTGGAGTTGCCGGTCCCGATCGGCTCGTATTTCGGCCTCGGGGCGACCTCGAAGCAGGTGTTCTACCTCTCGGCCCCGCTCAAGGGGTTCGCCGAGCAGCCGGGGCTGTTCGAGGAGCCGGAGCCCGACGCCACGCTGATGGCCTTCGAGCTCGACAAGAAGGAGCCCGCGCCGTTCGTCGAGGGAGTCTCCTCCTTCAGGATCGCGGCGAAGGGCGAGAAGATCGCCGTGATGAAGAAACGCGGAGAGATCTACGTCGTGGCGACCGCGGCTCCTCCCGGCCCCGAGCTGGCCAAGTCGAAGGTCGATCTCGGCGGGATCGTGATCGAGCTCGACCCGCGCGAGGAGTGGGCGCAGATGTACTTCGAGGGCTGGCGCCACATGCGCGAGTTCTTCTGGGATCCCGGGATGGGGAACGTGGACTGGAAGGGCGTGCGGGACCGGTACGCCACCCTGCTGCCGCGGCTGGCCAACCGCGAGGACCTGCGCGACCTGCTGGGCGAGGTCATCGGTGAGCTGAACAACTCCCACACCTATGTCTGGGGAGGCGACCCCGGCGTCCAGCTCCGGCGCGTCGCGACCGGACTCCTCGGGGCCGAGCTCGCACGCGAGGGGGACGCCTACAAGGTGACGCGAATCTACCGCGGCGACCCCGCAGACGGAGTCCGGTCCCCGCTCGAGGAGCCGGGCTCGATCGTGTCCGCCGGCGAGTACATCCTCGAGGTGAACCACCAGCCGTTCCCCAAGGGGCTTCCCTTCGAGGCCTCGATGGAGAACCTCGCGGGCAAGGCGACGGTGCTGACCGTCAACGGCAAGGCGTCGAAGGAAGGCGCCCGCGAGGTCGTGGTGACCCCGCTTCCGTCCGACCAGGATCTCCGCTACGCGGACTGGGTCCGCGTCAACCGCGAGTACGTCGCCACGAAGAGCGGCGGGAAGATCGGCTACGTTCACATCCCCGACATGTGGAAGGACGGGCTGATCCGGTTCAACACCTGGTTCTACCCGCAGCTCGACAAGGAGGGGATGATCGTGGACGCCCGCTGGAACGGCGGCGGGGCGGTCTCCCAGATGATCGTCGAGCGGCTTCGCCGCAGGATCCTGAGTTTCGACCGCGCGCGCGGCGGCGGGATCAGCCGCTATCCGCAGGCGGTCCTGAACGGCCCGTTCGTCGTGCTGACCAACGAGTTCGCCGGATCCGACGGCGACATCTTCCCGGCGGCGATCCAGCTCGAGAAGCTGGCGCCGGTGATCGGTATGCGGTCGTGGGGAGGCGTGGTCGGGATCCGGGGGGACAAGAACCTCGTCGACGGCGGCATGCTCACCCAGCCGGAGTTCGCGTGGTGGGAGCCCAAGAGAGGGTGGGCCATCGAGAACCACGGCGTCGATCCCGACATCCCGATCCAGAACCTCCCGCAGGACCTCGCGCGGGGGGTGGACGCGCAACTCGACCGCGCGCTCGACGAGGTGCTCAAGCTGCGGAAGGAGCACCCGCCCATCGAGCCCATCTTCGGGCCGGTCCGCGACAGGAGCCGGGACGGGTTCAAGCAGGAGTTGAAGAAGTAGCGCCCGGCCGCTCTACCGGGGGGCGGGGCTCTCGTCCCGCTCCCCGGAGAGCCGATTCATGAATTCCTCGGGCGGGGAGAAGCCGAGCCGCCGCGCCGACTCGACCTGCTCGCGAGCCTCCGCATCCCTTCCCGCCATGTGAAGCGCCACCGCAAGGTTGAATCGCGCCTCCGCGAACTCCGGGCGCAGCCGCACGGCCTCCTCGCAGTGGCGTATTCCGTCCTCGAGTCTCCCTTGCCGGGCCAAGAGAATGCCGAGGTTGTTGTGGGCCTCGGGGTAGTCCGGCTCGAGGGCGAGCGCGCGCTCGTAGCGCTCCCGTGCCTCGCCCGCGCGGCCCCGGGCCGCGAGCGCGGCTCCGAGGTTGTACTGGATTTGGGCGTCGTCCGGACGGAGCCGCGCCGCCGCCTCGTAGTGGGTCAGCGCCTCGTCCCTTCGTCCCTCGCGCGAGAGCGCGGTGCCGAGGTCGAGGTGCGCGAGGTAGTTCCCCTCCGTGACGGCCAGCGCGTGCTCGAACAGGGCGATCGAGCTCTTCCAGGTCGCGGCCTGGGCCCGGGTGAGCAGCGCGAGCGCGAGCAGAACCGCGCCGGCGGCGGCGGGCAGGGCCCATCGCGCGGCGTGCCCGGCGTCCGCGGCCCGGCCGCGTCCCTTGCCGGCCGCGGCGAGGAGCGCGCCGAGGGCGTCGGGGATCCCCCAGGCCGCCGCGACGAAGATCCCGACGAGGGGGACGTAGGTGTAGCGGTCGGCCATGGCCTGCTCGCCCACCTGTACGAGGCCGATCACCGGAAGCAGCGTGACGAGGTACCAGAGCCAGCCGGCGAGAAGGTAGGGGCGCCTTCTCCGGAGCCGCACGGCAAGAAGCGTGACGGTCACGAGGAGCGCCGCCGCGGCCGCCGGTTTCCACATGGGGAGGGAAGCCCCCGGGTGGGGATAGAACACCGCGAGTGCTGAGGGCCACGCCGTCTTGCCGAGGTACGCGGCGCAGGCGACGAGGGCGTTGGCGGCACGGACTCCGAGCGGGAACTCCTGCAGCGAGCCGACGGCGGGACCCGACGCCTGCACCGCCACGGTGACGGCGGCGGACGCCGCGGAGAGCGCGAGCAGCGGGACCTTCTCGCCGAGGAGCCGCGCCGCGCCGCGCCACGCGCCGCCTCCCGGTCCGCGGTCCGGCCATCTCGCCAGGGGCCAGAAGTCCAGGAGCAGCAGGGTCAGGGGCAGCGTCACCAGCATCGGCTTCGCCGCGAGGCCGGCGGCGAAGAGCGCCGCGGCGAGGAGATAGCGCGCCCACCCTCCGGCCCGCGTCCACCGGACGTACGCCGCGGCCGCGAGGAGCCAGAGCAGCGTGCTGAGAACGTCCTTTCGCTCTGCGACCCACGCGACCGACTCGACGTGGAGCGGGTGGAGGGCGAACAACGCCGCGGCGAAGGCGCTGCGCCCCGTCGCCCCGGTCGCGCGATCGAGCAGGAGGAAGAGCAGCACCGCGTTCGCCACGTGGAGGAGGAGGCTCGTGAGGTGGTGTCCCCACGCGGCCGCGCCGAAGAGCCGCCAGTCGATCATGTGGGACAGCCAGGTCAGCGGGTGCCAGTTCGAGGCGTACCCGCTCGTCAGCGCCCAGCGCAGCGCCTCCCAGGAGAGCCCGCCGTGCACGTTGGGGTTCCGGAGGACGTACCGCTCGTCGTCGTAGATCACGAACCCGGCGGAGAGAACGGGGGAGAACGCGGCGAGGGTCGCACCGGCGAGGAGCAGGGCGGCGAACACGCGGGTCGAGGCCGCCTTGTCGGAGGTTCGTCCGGGGCGCGTCACGGCGGCATTCTATCGGGAGACCGGACCGGGGCGCACGGAAATCGAGCGGTGACGCCCGCCGGCGCGGGTGCGGACCCCGCGGCGCTTCTTTGCTAGACTACCCGCCCACCGGGGATTGCGCCGCCGGCGCCACCGGCCGAGGAGACGCCATGGACCACGCCACCCGCAAGATCGTCCTGGAAGCGGTCAAGACAGCGATCATCACGGAGCTCCGAGGGCTCGAGATTTACAAGGCGGCCGCCGAGCGCACCGCCGACCCCGCCGCGAAGCAGATGTTCCACTCCCTCGCGGAGGACGAGCGCCACCACAAGGAGTTCCTGGAGAAGAACTTCAAGAGCCTGCTGGAGTCGGGGGAGTGGTCCGTTCCCGCCACGCCCGCGAACCTCTCGCCGCTCGACCATTCGGACATCTTGACGCCGGAGTTCCTGCAGCGGGTCAGGGGCGGGGACTTCGAGATGGCGGTCGTGGCCGCGGGGTGCCAGCTCGAGCTGTCGGCGATCAACTTCTACAAGAAGGCCGCCGTCGAGTGCCCCGACGAGGAGTCCGCGAAGGTCTTCGGCTTCCTCGCCGACTGGGAGGCGGAGCACCTCGAGAGCCTCACCCGCCTCGAGGAGCGGATGAAGGACCAGTACTTCGCCGACCTCGGCTTCAGCCCGATGTAACCCGCGGCCTCACGATCCCGAGGCGATCAGCAGGGTCGCCGCCAGCGCCGCGTTCGTCAGGAGGTTCCACCCGACGTTCGCGGCGAGCGCCGGCACCGGAACGGGCTGTTTCGGGTCCGTGAAGGCCCAGCGGAGCGGGAGCGCCAGCAGCAGCGACGGGAGCGCGGCGAACAGGCACACCTTCGGTAGGGCCTGCGCGGAAACGGCCACGAAGATCGAGGCGGGGGTCAGAAGGGCTACCGTCGCGTAGACGAGCGCCGCAGCACGCCGCCCGAGCAGGATGACGAGATGCTTCCTCCCTCCCTCGCGATCCGCCTCCACGTCGGGGAATTCGTTCAGCAGGAGAAGGTTGAAGGTCATCAGGAACGCGGGAACTGCGGCGGCGAACGCCTCGACCGGAAGGTTGCCGTTCTGGACCAACGCGGTACCCAGGACGGGGAGCGCGCCGAGGCCCAGTCCCGCCGCGAGCTCACCCGCTCCCCGGCGCGCAAGGATATCGGCGTAGGCGAGCACGCACACCGCCCCGACCACGAGGATCGGGAGGAGGACCGGGCCGACCTCGAGGAGCAGCACGATGCCGATCGCGAGACCGATCCCCGCCGTGGCGAGCCCGAAGAGAAAGGCGGCCCGCGGAGGCAGCGCTCCCGCGGGCAGGGTCCCGCTTCCTCCCGAGAACGGCGTGCGCCGGGTCTTGAGATCGATCCCGGTCCTGAAATCGCTCGCCTCGTTCAGCGCGTTCACCGAGATGTGGAGGGCCACGAGGCCGACGAGCGACAGCAGCGTCCGGCGCCAGTCCACGACGTCGGCGTAGGCGGCCGCCGCCGCTCCCGAAGCGACCAGGGTGACGGGAAGGAGGAGAAACGGCGCGCGCGCCACGCCGAGCCAGGCCTTCAAGGTCGCCATGACACCCTCCGGTTCTCCCGCCCATTCTAGCCCTCCCGGCCGAGGGGAGCGCGGGGCCGCGGGGCGCCCCAAGGGGATGCGGATCGCGCCCACCCGTTGCATAATGCCCCGGCCAACGCGGTACCGGACGGGTGGTCCGGCCCACCCATCGAGGAGAGGCTCATGAATCGCAAGAAGAGTATCGACCTGCTCAACCACGCGGCCGCCGACGAGCTCCATGCGGTGCACCAGTACATGTACTTCCACTTCCACCTCGACGACCAGGGGTTCGGGCCCCTGGCGATGCTCTTCAAGAGGACCGCGATCGAGGAGATGATGCACATCGAGCTCCTCGCCGAGCGGATCCTGTTCCTGAAGGGGGAGGTGGAGCTGGTCGCGGCGGGCGAGGTCGAGAAGATCAACGAGCCGCAGGCGATGCTCCTCAAGGCGGCCCAGATGGAACAGTCCAGCGCGGCGTTCTACAACAAGGCCGCGTCGGAGTGCGGCTCGCTGCAGGACTCCGCGTCGAAGCAGATCTTCGAGCGGCTGGTCGGCGACGAGGAGCGTCACTTCGACCAGTACGACAAGCAGCTCGAGCACATCAAGCAGTTCGGCGAGAAGTACCTCGCGCTGCAGTCCTTCGCCGGCCCGGGCGACGCGGGCGGCCCGCCTGCCACCAAGCCCTGATTCCACGGCGCGGGGGGGGACGCCCGGACGCGGACCGGGCGCCCGCGGGTTTGCCGGAAAATCGAAAAAAGACCTGACATGGCTCGGGTCGAGTTGTATCTAGTAGTTAGACAAGTTCGTGCCGGCGGGAGCGGGAAGACTCGATCGTCACTACCGGCTGATGTAGCGGATTGGCACGTCGGGAGCCGCAGTCGATAACGGGGCAGTGGGCGCCCCGAATCGACCTGCGTCGCCAAGGAGGCGATTCCACATGACGCCGACCGCCGCTAGCACCGACGTCTCGATTTCCGGTTTCAACCGGCTCTTCCTGGGCTCGAGCCTGGCCGCCTGCAAGGTGCGCGATGCCGTACGGCGCGCCGCCAAGATCGACCTGCCGGTCCTGGTCGTCGGGGAGAGCGGCTCGGGCAAGGAGCTCGTTGCCCGGGAGATCCACCTGCGGTCCGTGCGCTCCCGCGGAGCGTTCGTACCGCTCAACTGCGCGGCGATTCCCGACACCCTCATCGAGTCCGAGCTCTTCGGCCACGAGGCCGGCGCCTACACGGATGCCCACGGCGTCCGCCGCGGCTACTTCGAGATGGCCCACCAGGGGACTCTCTTCCTGGACGAGATCGGCGACCTGAGCGCGACCGCGCAGCCGAAGCTCCTTCGGGCCCTCGAGACCCGCGAGGTGTTCCGCGTCGGCAGCGAGTCTCCCAAGCCCGTGGATGTCCGCATCATCGCCGCGACGAATCACAACCTCGCGGAGATGACCCGGGAGAAGAAGTTCAGGCTCGACCTCTACTTCCGGATCCGGATCCTCGAGGTCTCTATCCCCCCGCTCCGGGAGAGGCTCGACGACATCCCGGAGCTGGCGGAGCACTTCGCCCGGCTCGTCGCGCGGGCCAACAACCGCGAGTTCCTGTCGATCACGCCGCCCGCGATCGAGCTCCTGCGCTCGTACCCCTGGCCCGGCAACGTACGGGAGTTGCGCTCTGTCATGGAGCGGGCCATCGCCTCGACCTCCGGCCCGGTTCTCGACGAGACCTGCTTCGCGCTCGATCCGACCTCCGGCACCGGCCTCGTGTTTCCGAACATCCTGCAGAAGGACTGGAAGGAGGCCCGGCGCAGATTCGAGTGGGCCTACGTCAACTACCTTCTCGGGAGGTTCAAGGGAAACGTCGGAGAAGCGGCTCACGCCGCCGGCCTGACGCCTCGCGGCCTCCACAAGATGCTGCATCGCCTCGGCCTGCGGCCCGATCGCTGGTTCTCCTGACCCCTGCGCGCCGGAGGGGGAGGAGGGCAAGGCCAGGGAGAAGCGGCTCGGGCCGCCGGCCTGGCGCCTCGCAGCCTCTACAACTTGCTGCATCGCCTCGGCCTGCGGCCCGATCGCTGGTTCTCCTGACCCCTGCGCGCCGGAGGGGGGAGGAGGGCAAGGCCTATTCGAGGCGCGCAGCCAGGAGAACGCTCGACGCGGGGTCCTCGACGAGCCCGCTGCCACCGCCCGGGTTCCCCGCGACCTGGACCCCCGGAACGGCGCGGGAATTCCACAGCCTGTAAGAGAACACCTTGCCGTTCGAGGCCACGGTGTAGCCGACGAGCCTGAGACGTCCCTCTTCCGCATAGAAGAGAGCGGAAGGCGAGGCTTCCTTGGGAGTCTCCGCGTTCGAGACGCGGCTCATGAGGAAGCCGACCGGCATGCGCTCGATGTACACCCGGTGCAGCCCGGTGACGGGGTTGAAGTTCCGGTTGAGGCAGAGTCTCAGCTCGCCGGCCGGGTAGACCGTGCCGTCCGGCATCACGAACGGGGCCGGGACGTCGATCGCGATGCAGTGGGCGGGCACGACGGCCCAGGCTGCCCCGCCGACGGCGAGGCAGGCCAGCACCGCGGCGAGCCGGCCCGATACGAGCAACGCGCTCCGCTTCACCAATCCGCCGTTCCTCTTCATGGCCCACCCCCTTTCACTACTCTGTTACGCCTCACTGCCCCAGCAGGTTTCGCGCCAACCCGGATCGACGACAACTCAACGAAATTCACCACGCGCGTGAACTTCGGTTCCCGAAACAGGGAACCGCGGTTCACTGCCCCGGGCGGAGTGGATCTCTTTGTGTCTTTCCGGGGTCAGCCGCGGCTGGCGGGCCAGAGGCAGGCGGCGCCGCGCACGCCGCTCGAGTCGCCGTGGGCGGGCGGCACCAGACGGGTATCCACGCGGTCGGAGAAAACCCAGCGGGCCCAGCTCGCGGGGACGGCGGCGTAGACACGCTCGAGGTTCGACAGCCCGCCGCCCAGGACGATGACCTCGGGGTCGAGCAGGTTGATCACGGCGGCGAGCCCGCGCGCGAGACGCTCCTCGAAGCGCGCGAGGCAGGCCTCCGCGGACGCGTCTCCCTCGAGTGCGCGGGCGGCGATCTCGGGCGGCTCCAGTGTCTCTCCCGTCGCTTCGCGAAAATCGAGCGCCATTCCGGGCCCGGACAGGAACCGCTCGATGCAGCCGGTCCGCCCGCAGTAGCAGGACGGGCCGGGCCACTCGCCGGTTGCGGGCCAGGGCAGGGGATTGTGGCCCCACTCCCCACCGATCGCGTTCGGCCCCGTGACGATCCGGCCGTCCACGACGATGCCGCCGCCGACGCCGGTCCCGAGGATCGCTCCGAACACGGTCTTGGCACCGGCGGCGGCGCCGTCCCGCGCCTCGGAGAGCGCGAAGCAGTCGGCGTCGTTCGCGAAGCGCAGCGGCCGGTCGAGCCGCGCCGCGAGGTCCCCGGCCAGCGGCTTGCCGTTGAGCCAGACGGAGTTCGAGTTCTTGATCATCCCGGTGGCGGGCGAGATCGCCCCCGGGGTTCCGACGCCCACGCTGGCCCGCTCGCCGATCTCCTCCTCGAGCGTCTCGACCAGCTCGACGATGGCGCGGAGCGTGCCCCGGTAGTCGTTCCGGGGAGTAGCCACCCGCTTCCGGTCGAAGACCGCCCCGTCCGAGGTGAGCGCGATCGCCTCGATCTTCGTCCCGCCGAGGTCCACGCCGATGCGCAAGGCAGTGCCCCTCCGGGGCTCGGGGCCGATCTATCCGAGGTGGGGGGAAGTTCTGAGAGGTCGGCGAGCCGGGCGCCCCATCTGCCTCAAGAACCTGAGGTGGGAGCGCAACGCGCCGAAGAACGTCTCGTGGGTCAGGAGAGGCACCCCGTGCTCCCGGCAGACCTCTCGCGTGATCGGGGCCAAGGCCGGGTAGTGAACGTGGCTGATCCGGGGGAAGAGGTGGTGCTCCACCTGGAAGTTCAACCCGCCGAGGTACCAGGTCAGCCAGCGGCTCCGCGGAGCGAAGTCCACCGTCGTGGCCAGCTGGTGCTCGAAGAAGCTGCGCTCGATCCGCCGTTCCGTGGCCGGCTTCTGCTCGATGGTCGCTTCCTCGACGCAGTGGGCCAGCTGGAACACCGTGGCCAGCGTCACCCCGAGCGCGAGCGAATAGAAGGCATAGATCAGCAGCACGGGCAGAACGGGGTGCAACGCCAGCGGCAGCGCCAGGGTCCAGCCCACGTAGAAGAGCTTACCGCCGATCAGGATCGCCAGGTCCAAGCCCCGGGGGCGCGGGATCCGCTGCGCCCCGATCCGTCCTCGGACCAGGCTCCGGAAATCGTCGTAGAGCGCCCACTTCGGCGGGAAGAAGGCGTAGAGGACCCACGAGTACAGGTACTGAAACCGGTGATACCAGCGCCGCGGCTGTCCGGGTGCCAGGCGGAGGAACGGCGCCCCGTCGATGTCGTCGTCCACGCCGTCGATGTTGGTGTACTGATGGTGGATGATGTTGTGCTTGAAGTTCCAGAAATACGAGCTTCCGCCGACGAGGTCGAGCGTCCAGGCCGAAAAGCGGTTGCCGAAGCGACGACGCGCGTAAGAGCCGTGCCCGCCGTCGTGCTGGATGTTGAAGCCGACGCCGGCCACCGCAAGCCCCAGCGAGACCGCCAGGGGGAGGGCCTGCCACCACGTCGACGCCCAGAAAACGAGCAGGGCATACGAAAGCACCAGCCAGGCGACGATCAGCGCCGACTTGACGTACATGCGGAAGCCGCCGTCCCGGCGGCGCCCGGTTCGGTCGAAGTACGCCTGGACGCGATCGAGGAGAGCCGCCCGAAGGGGCGAGTGGGGCGGATACTTGACCGCGGTGGCTTCCGCGCTGGTGGTCTGTGACAAGTGAGAATCTCCCAGACGGCGAGAGCTCCGCCGCGCCGCCTGAGCTAACGGTAGCAATCTGGACAATAATTGTCAACAGCTAGCTCTCGCCCACGATGCCGAGCGACCGGCGGGGAGCGTAAACTCGAGGACTCCGCGCCGGGGGAGCGCATCGGTTCATCACGAGGAGGGATCGTGCTCGACATCTACGTGGACGGCGACGGTTGCCCGGTCAAGAAAGAGGTCTACCGGGTCGCGGAGCGCTACGAGCTGAAGGTGCTCGTGGTGGCACACGTGCCGCTTCACGTTCCGTCCACGGGCCGGATCGAGCGGGTGAGGGTCAAGCCGGGGTTCGGGGCCGCCGACGACTGGATCGCGGAGCACATCCAGGAAGACGACATCGCGGTCACCGCCGACATCCCTCTCGCCGACCGCTGCCTCAAGCGCGGCGCGCGCGTCGTCGCCCCCGACGGCCGCCTGTTCACGGAGGCGATGATCGGGGAAGCCCTGGCCAGCCGCGAGCTCATGGATCAGCTGAGGCAGATGGGGGAGGTGACGGGCGGACCGAGGCCTTTCGCTCCCACCGATCGCTCGCGGTTCCTCTCCCGCCTCGACGAGGTCATCGTCGCCGTGCGCCTCGGCAAGGCGAGGAGACAGTAGGCCGTCCTCGAGACGACCGGCCTTCCATCGCACGAGACAACCCCGTCAAGAAACGCCGCATTGAACCGCGGTTCCCTGATTCGGGAACCGGAGTTCACGAGGCCGTCGAATTACGTGGTCTTCTCGTCCGCTCGCGTTGGCGCAAATCCTGCTGGAGCATCACGGTCAGAGACAGGGGGTGCGCCATGAAAAACAGGAATGAGTTGGCGAAGCGGAGGGTGTTCAGGATCGCGGGGAGGTTCGTCGCGGCGATGGCCGGGTTGATCGCCGGCGGAGCCGCGTGGGCCGTCGTACCCGCCCACTGCGTCGCGCTCGACGTCCCGGCCCCGTTCGTGATGCCGGACGACTCGGTCCACCCGGCCGGCGAGCTCCGGGTGTGTCTCAATCGCAACTTCAACCCCGTCTCCGGCCTGCACCGGATCTACATCGACGGGATTCCCAGGGGATTCCTCCTGAGCCACATCGCGAACGCCGAGATCCCCAAGGATGTCACGCCGTCCGCTCTGTTCTATGGAGAGTCGGGGCGGCTCCGGCTGGTCGGATACACGGTCGCAGCGAACGGAAAAGTCTTCTCGTACCGGCTGTGGAACGGCCGCGCGGCTTCCGGAGCCGCGATGGCTGCGAAGTCCGGCGGCGCGGACGAAGCGCTGCCGGAACCCGAGTCCCGCGTTCTCCTGGCCGCGCGCCTCGAATAGGCCTTGCCCTCCTCCCCCCCTCCCGGCGCGTGAGGGGCCAGGAGAACCGCCGAACGGGCCGCGGGTCGTGACGCCACACGGAGCGAGCGAATTCGAGAGGCGTCAGACCGGCGGCCCGGCCGGCTTTTTCTTTGGCCTCCGGACGGGACTTCGCCGGGGCCCTTGACGCGAGAGTCCTTCCCGTCGTAAACAGTCGGCATCCGGTCTCTCGTCGGATCGACACGGCACGAAGAGCGTGGCGGTTGCTCGACCATCGGGCGACCGCAAAAGAAAGGGGGGGGTGATGGCCAACATCCGCGTGTTCTTCCCGCCAGACGGGCCTCCGCAGGTCGATCTTCCGCTTGCAGCGGAACTGAAGGGGCGCAGGGTCAACTGGCACGTGCACTCTGTGAACCGGGCGGTGAAGAAGGTCAGGATTCGTTTCGAGAAGTTCGAAAAACCGCCCAACGGCTTCCCGCGTGACTTCTTCGGTGACCACGGCCGCAACCCGGAGTTCGCCGAGTACACGCAAGACCTGGGTGTATTCATCCCGATGGTCGGGGCGAACGCGATGATCTGGGGCGAGGCGCCCACCAAAGGCGAGCAGAACTACCGTCCCTACGAGAGGAGAGACAAGTACACCATCTCGGGTCTAGATACCCACGGCAACCTCCTCGAAGGGTGCGAACTCGACCCCGAGATCATCACGGACGATCCTCCGTGACGTCGTCTCCCGGAGCGTCGCGCTGCGGGATCAGCTGGTGAGGTCGAGGATCCGGCGATATCGAGGGTTGGAGGCGAGAGAGGGAAGGACGGGGTCGTTCTCGATCAGGGCCTTCTTGAGCCCGAGTTTCACCGCCTTCTCGAGCCAGTCCAGGGCCGCGTCGGGTCTTCCCGCCAGGCACTGAATGACGGCGTGCTGGAAATCCACGTCGGCGCTCTCGGCCTGAGTCCGGACGGCCCATTCGTCCTGCTCCAGTGCGCACGGCAGGTCGCCGGCGCGCGCGCAGTACATCCCGAGGGTCATCCTCGCGTTTCCGTCGCGCGGGGTCGTCTCGACGTCCTTTCTGGCAAGAGCCACGGCCTCCAAGTAGGCCTGGCGGGCCTCGTCCTGTTTGCCCAGCATCGTTAGCGCGTCGCCCAGGTTGGCGCGGTGGGTCGCCTTTGCAGGCTGTATCACCGCCGCGCGTCGGTAGGTCGCCGCCGCCTGGTCGAATCGCTTGCCGTAGTAGTAGGCCGTGCCGAGATTCGACAGCGCGCTCCCGTTTTCCTCGATCTCGAGCGAGCGCTCGAACGGCAGGATGGCGTCCGCCGGCCGGTTCAGGTACAGGTACATCGCGCCGAGGTTGTTCCAGGCCATCGTGCTCCTCGGGTTCATCTCGATGGCCTTGGCATACGCCCTGGCGGCCTCGTCGTACTCCTTGAAGGTCTGCAGGAAGCGCCCCAGGAGGATCTGGTCGTTCGCGCTGCTCGGCTCCAGCGCGATCGCGTGCCGTATTGCGTCGAGGCCACACTCGTAGTCCCGCAACTCGCGGCAGGCCTTGTGAAGGTCGATCCAGGCCCCGTGCATGTTCGGGCTCCGGGCGACCACGGTGGTGAGAATGGTCCTCGCCGCCGTGAAATCCTTCAGCTCGAGGAATCCCCGGCCCTTCATGCTCAGCGCTTCCGGGAGGTTCGAGTCGATCTGAAGGGCTTGGTCTACGGCCCTCTCCGCTTCTTCCTTCGATGCGGCATCCTTTGTCCTGTTGAACCGGGTCCAGTACGTCCGCCCGAGAGCGGCCCAGGCAAGCGCGTACCGCGGCTCCTCCGCGGTCGCGTTGCGGAACATCACGGCCGCGGTGTCGAAGTCTTCCACCTTGGCATCGCTCTTCTCGAGGTACTCCATTCCACGCTTGTAGAACCCCACCGCCTCCAGACTCGGCCGCCACTCGGGACGGGGCGCGCCCCCGGTCACGGCCCGCCAAACGAGGAAACCGACGAGCAGCGCCGCGGGGATCCCGAGGACGACCAGAAGACGGAACCGCCAGGGCGAGTGCACCGGCGCGGGCTGCGGGGGGCCGGTCGGGACGTCGAGAAGACGCTGCAGCGCGACGAGGTCCGAGATGAGGTCCTCCGCGTCCTGGTACCGCTCTTCGGGCCGCTTCGCGAGGCACTTTCGGATGATCCGCTCCAGCTCCTGCGGGATCTCGTAGGTGTGCCGGGAGATCGCCTCGGGCTCGCGATGGAGGATCGCGTCCAGCATCTCTCCCTGCGGCGACGTGACGAAGGCCTTCTTCCCCGTGCAGGCCTCGTAGAGAAGCGCGCCGAACGAGAAGATGTCGGTTCTCGGATCCACGGGCTGGCCGAGCACCTGCTCGGGGGACATGTACCCCGGCGTTCCGACCACGTGCCCCGACAGGCTGAGAGACGACGACTCCGTGGAGGCGGTGGTCTCGTCTCCCGGGGCGACGAAGCCGCGGGCCAGGCCGAAGTCGGTCAGACGCGCGAGGCCGTCCTTGCCGATGAGAACGTTCCTCGGCGTGAGGTCGCGGTGGAGGATGCGCTTGTGGTGGGCGGCCTGCAGCGCCCCGGCGAGCCCGATCGCGTGCTTCACGACATCCGCGCAGGGGAGAGGGCCGTCCTTGTCCAGGATCTCGCGCAGGCTGCGCCCTTCGACCAGCTCCATGGCGAGCCACGGCCTGCCCTCGTGCTCGAAGACGTCGAAGATGTGGACCGCGTTGGGGTGCGAGAGGGCGGACGCGGAGCGGGCCTCGCGGAAGAAGCGCCGCCGCACCTCGGTGTCCTGGCCGATGTCCGGGCGGGGACACTTCAGCGCGACGTCCCGCCCTAGGTTGAGGTTCCTCGCGCGGTACACTATCCCCATGCCGCCGCGGCCGATCTCCGACAAGATCTCGTAGTGCGAGATCCTCTGGCCTGGCGCGGGCTCCACCGAGGACGCGGGACCTGAGAATTCCGGCATCGGCTCGCCCCCCGGTACCAGAACGGCCGTACTCCCGGCGAGCTACTGCTTCGGCCCGACTCTAGCACGAAAGGGGCTGAATTCGGAGGTTTCTCCTACCGCGTTGTCGGGAACGGGGGCCGCTGCGGCGCGGGCCGGGGCTCCTCGGCGATCTTCTTCATGAGGTACTCGACCGCCTTCATGAGCTGCGCGTCGTACCCCTTCGCCATGCCAGCCGGGTCGAGGTCCGCCGTGATGTCCGGCTCGACCCCCTCGTTCTCGATCACCCACTTCCCGTCGGTCGAGTAGACCCGGTAGTCGGGGGCCGTGAAGGAGCCGCCGTCCACCAGCGGCGTGAACATCGAGACCCCGACGAGGCCGCCCCAGGTTCGGGTGCCGATGACCGGTCCCATCTTCTTGAGCTGGAACTCCGCGGGGAGCATGTCGCCGCCCGAGCCGGCCTGCCGGTTCGTCAGCATCGCCTTGTGCGCCCGCGTGGCGACGAGCGGCGTCGCGTAGTCTCGCGAGTACCGCCGCGTCCAGTAGAAGAGGACCGGGCTGTCCATCCGGTTGAGGAACGGGTCGGGGTCGAGGCCGCCCGCGTTGAACCGCCCGTCCACGATCAGCCCTTCCTTCCGCGTCTGCCCGTACCAGTAGAGCGGGAACATCTCCGCCGATCCGGTGAACGTGTCGGGGAGGTGCAGGTAGCCGATCTTCCCGCCCGAGGCGGCCTCGACCGTCTTGAGATTGCGGTCGAGCCAGTCGAGATACCGGAACTTGGACTCGTCGGCGACGGGGACGGCAAGGACGTCGCGAGGGCTCGCGGCCTTCCCGCCCGAGGCGAGCGTGAGACGGACCGGCCTGTCGGCCAGCCCCTGGAACGCCGCGTAGATTTCCCCCGCGATCGTGACCTCGCGGCCGTCCACCGCGATCAGGTAATCGCCTTCCTTGGCGTCGACGCCCGGCGCCGCAAGCGGCGGGACCGCGCCCGTCGTCCAGTCGGGAGCGCGCAGGATCCGCGCGATCCTGTAGCGGCCGGCGGCGGTGTCAGCGGCCCAGTCGACCCCCAGCATCCCGACGGCAACCGGCTCGGGCTTGCGATGGCGGTCGCCCCCGTAGACGTACGTGTGGGACGTCGCCAGCTCCCCGATCAGCTCGCCGATCGTCCACCGGATCTCGGCCCGGCTCACCGCCGCGTCGATCAGCGGCTCGTACTTCTTCCCGATCGCGGCCCAGTCGAGTCCGTGCATCCCGGGCTCGTAGTAGTAGTCTCGCTCGGTGCGCCAGACCTCGCGGTAGATCTGCTTCCACTCGGCGCGCGGGTCGATGGTCATGGTGAGGTCCGCCAGGTCGATCGGCTCCGCCTTCGACTTCTCCTCTCCGGCGTCCGCCATCCCGATCTCGCTCCCCTTGCGCCAGACCAGCACCTTCCCGTCGGAGGAGAGCGCGTAGTCGTCCACGGCCTCGAGGACGGTGCGGGTCTTCCGCTCCTCGAGGTCGAAGGCCGCGAGCTTGCGGGTCCCGGGCTCGCGGATGTCGAACCGGTTGAAGTCCCCTTCGTCCCCGTCGAGGAAGAACAGGAGTCCCTTCCCCACGCCGAGCTCGCGGTAGTTGCCGCGGGGCAGCGGCAGGGGCTCGACGCGTCCCTCGATCCCGTCGAAGTCCACGACCGTCTTCGTCGGATTCTCCTTCGCCTCCGGGCCCTTCTCGGCCTCGAATCCCGCCTTCTCCTTCCACTTGGGCTTCCGGGGCTCGTCGCCGGTCTTCGGGGGGAGGAGCGCCGGGGCGCCCGCGCGGAGGGACAGGGCGTAGAGCCCGGCGACCTTCTTGTAGACCAGCTCGAAGTCCATGTCGCTGTAGGTCGGGTCGAAGCGGCGATTGCTCACGAAGAACAGCCGCTGCCCGTCCTCGGAGAAGACCGGTCCGAAGGAGTCGAGCAGGCCCGCGGTCACGGGCTTCGTCTCTTTCCTGTCGAGGGAGTGGATCCAGATGCGGTTGACGAGGTCGGCACCCATCTTGGTGTACGCGAGGAACCGGCCGTCGGGGGACCACGCGTGGTCGAAGATCGGCTTCGCGTCGATCGCCAGGTCCATGGCCTCGTACTCGGCCTGGTCCACCTTCGTGATCTGCTTGGTGTCCACGTCCACGTAGGAGAGGGTCAGCGTCTGGTCGGTGAACGCGAGCTTCTTGGAGTCGGGCGACCAGCGGAGCGCGAAGCGGTAGCCCTCCTTGTGCGTCGTCAGCCGGGCCGGCTTGCCCTTCCCGAGCGGATCGGCGAGCCAGATCTCGTACTCGCCGCCGCGGTCGGAAAAGAACGCGATCCACTTCCCGTCGGGGGACCAGGCCGCGTCCTTGTCTCGGGAGCCGGGGTCGCGCGAGAGGTTTCGGATCATCCCTTTCTCGCGGGGGACGGTGAAGACGTCGCCCCGGGCCACCACGACCGCGCGCGCGCCGTCCGGGGAAAGGCCGATCTGGGTGATCCAGTCCTTGACGTTCTTCACGTAGGGGCGGGTCTCCGGCGAGTCCTGGAGGATCTCGAAGGCGACCTGCTTCGCCTGGCCGCTCGCGGTGTCGAAGACCTCGAGCCCTCCGGCGCGGTCGAAGACGATCCTGCCGCCGCCGTCCGACGGCCGGCCGGCGTCGTAGTCGGTGTAGCGCGTGAGCTGCTTCTGCTGCCCGCCCTTCGGGTCGAGGGAGTAGAGGTTCAGCACGCCGTCCGGGTCGGCCTCGAAGTAGATCGTGCCGCCGATCCACATCGGGAACCGCTCGGTCCCGCGGGCGTCGGTCAGGCGACGGTCCGCGCCGGTGCGGAAATCGTACAGGTAGAGGTCGGGAGCGAGGCCGCCGCGGTAGCGCTTCCAGGTCCGGTCCTCGGTCGCGACGCGCGTGTAGGCGATCTGCGAGGCATCCGGCGAGTAGCTGCCCCAGCCGGCCTCCGGAAGCGGCAGCGCCTCGAGCCCCGAGCCGTCGGGAGCGATCAGGTAGAGGCGGGTGAAGCGGCTGTAGGCGTCGCGTCCCGACCTGAAGAGGATCTTGCCGCTCACGGGATGCCAGCCGACGACCTCGTCGCGTCCGGGGTGGTAGGTGACGCGGGTGATGTCGCCCCCCTCGGTATTCATGACGTAGACGTCGGTGTTGCCGTCGTACTCGGCCGTGAAGGCGATCCGCTTCCCGTCGGGAGAGAACTTCGGGTACCGCTCCTCCCCCTCGTGGAAGGTGATCCGCTTCGCGACGCCCCCGGCGGCCGGGACGGTCCAGATGTCCTCGGCGTGGACGAAGGCGATCAGGTCGCCGTGGATGTCCGGCTGCGAGGCAAGGGCCTTCGGCGCGGCGGCGAGGACGCCGGGCATGGCGGGCAGGACGAGGGCTGCGAGCAGGAGGGGCAGCGCGACTCGAGCTGAGATCTGCATGGGTCGAGATCCTCCAGAAAGCGGATTTCGCGGGCATGGTATACGGAATCGCGTCCTCGGGGTTGCCTCGCCCGGCCGGCCTGAAACCCGCACGGACCGGGCACGTTATAGTGAGCGGCGCGAGCCGCCTCGCATCGCCGATTCCGGATTCCGGAAGGGGGGAGCGTGACGCAGACCGCCGAGACCGGCGACGTCCTGATCGAGACCCAGGGCCTCACCCGATGCTTCGGCGAGGAGACGGCGGTGGACCGTCTCGCGCTCAAGGTTCCGGCCGCGAGCGTCTTCGGATTCCTCGGACCGAACGGAGCGGGCAAGACCACCACCATCCGGATGCTCCTGGGGCTGATCCGCCCCACCTCGGGAGAGGTGAGGTTGTTCGGCCGGCCGCTCGACGGCCACCGCCTCGACCTGCTCCGGCGGGTCGGCGCGCTGGTCGAGACCCCGAGCCTCTATCCGCAGTTGACCGGCCGCGAGAACCTGGAGGTCACCCGGCGCCTGCTCGACCTGCCGAAGAGCGCCATCGACCGGGCCCTCGATCTCGTGCGGATGCGGTACGCGGCCGGGAAGCTCGTGCGCCATTACTCTCTGGGGATGCGCCAGCGCCTTGGCCTGGCCCTGTCCCTGCTGGCGGAGCCGTCGCTGCTGATCCTCGACGAGCCGACCAACGGCCTCGACCCGGCCGGAATCCACGAGATCCGCGGCTTGATCGCCGCGCTGCCGCGAGAGCACGGCATGACCGTCTTCCTCTCGAGCCATCTCCTTAGCGAGGTCGAGCAGACGGCGAGCCATCTGGCGATCATCCATCGCGGCAAGCTGCTGTTCCAGGGCACGCTGGAGGCGCTTCAGGCCTGCCGCCGCAATCGGCTGGTGCTGGGCGTGGAGCGGCCCGAGGAGGCCCGCCGCCTCCTCGCCGCGGCCGGATGGCGGCTCTTGCCGGCGCAGGGCGAGCTGCTTCACGTCGAGGCCTCGGATGCCGCCGAGGCGGCGCGGGCGAACCGGTTGCTGGTGGAGGCCGGGCTGAACGTGACGCACGTCTCCCTGGAGCAGCCTTCCCTCGAGGAGACGTTCCTCAGCCTGACCGCGGAGGACGAGAGATGACCCACCTGCTGCGCGCGCTGAGTGCCGAGGTGCTGAAGACCAGGCGAACGCTCGCGCTCTGGATGGCGGTCCTCACCCCGGTGATCGTGTGCTTCGTGCAGGCCATGATCCTGCTTCGCTGGAAGGGACCCTTCGGCGGCGCGAAGGTCGACGCGTGGCACCTGTTCCTCGCGTATATCCTCGAGTTGTGGACGGGCGTCGCCCTGCCTCTGTTCATCACACTGGAGACCGCGCTGCTGGCCCACACGGAGCACGGCGAGAAGCAGTGGAAGCACCTCTTCGCCCTGCCGGTCCCGCGGTGGGCGTACTACGCGGCCAAGTGGCTGGTGACCGCGCTGCTCGTCCTGCTCGGTGAGATCGTCCTCGCGGGCGGCACCGTCCTGGCGGGCTACGCGGTGCGCTGGCTGAAGCCGGCACTCGACCTCGGGCCGGTCGCGCCGGTCGGTTTGCTGGTGCGGACCCTTCTCCTCGTGTACCTGATCTCTCTCCTGATTCTCTCCATCCACACCTGGGTCGCGCTACGTTTCCGCAGCTTCACGGTCAGCGTCGGGGTCGGGATGGCGGCCGCGGTCGTCAACATCATGGTCTTCAAGTCGGAAGACGCGATGCGCTACTACCCCTGGGCGCTGCCGTTGAACGCCCTGCCCGAGCTGGCCGCCCTCGCGAACATCCCCTACGCTCTCGCCGTCGGGATGCTCGGAGGCCTCGTCGTGGCCGTCGCAGGAACGTGGGAGACCGGGCGCCGCGACGTGCTGTGAGCCCGGATCCGAGGGCCGGTGTATCGTAGCGGTTTTCGGGTTCCAGGGCAGGAGGCTCCCGTGAGGCGAATCAGGGCTTGGCAGGTGCTGGTTGTGCTCGCGGCCTGCGGTCTCGGCTGGGCAGGGGAGGCCGGGCCGCGCTTCTCGATATCCGATGCCGACGTCGAGGCGATCTACCCGGACGTCGAAAAGGTGTACGTGGATCTCCACCAGACTCCGGAGCTTTCAGGGCAGGAGGTCCGGACCGCCGCGAAGATGGCGGAGGCGCTGCGCAAGCTCGGCTACGACGTGACGACGGGGGTCGGCGGCAACGGGGTGGTCGGCGTGCTGCGCAACGGCACGGGCCCCGTCGTGATGCTGCGAACGGACATGGACGCCTTGCCGGTCGAGGAGAGAACGGGCCTGCCGTACGCGAGCCGCGTCAAGGCGAAGAACCCCGCGGGGCAGGAAGTCGGCGTCATGCACGCCTGCGGGCACGACCTCCACATGTCCGCGTGGCTCGGCACCGCGCGGCTGATGGCGGAGAAGAAGAGCGGCTGGAGCGGCACCCTGGTCCTGATCGGGCAGCCGGCCGAGGAGCTGGCCGGCGGCGCCGTGCCGATGCTGAAGGACGGGCTGTACGCGCGCTTCCCGAAGCCGGACTACGTGCTGGCGATCCACGATCAGAGCGGGCTCCCCTCCGGCACGGTCGAGACCAACACGGGGTACGTGACCGCGAACGTGGATTCGGTGGACATCACCATCTACGGCCGCGGAAGCCACGGCGCGAAGCCGGAGCTCTCGGTGGACCCGATCGTGATCGCCGCGCGCACGGTCCTCACCCTCCAGACGCTGATCTCCCGCGAGAAGGACCCGCAGCAGCCGGCCGTGCTCACCGTGGGCTCGATCCACGGCGGCACCAAGCACAACATCATCCCCGACGAGGTCAAGCTCCAGCTGACCGTGCGCACGTACTCGGAGGACGTGAGGACGCGCCTGCTCGAAGGGATCCGCAGGATCGCGAAGGCCGAAGCGGAGGCCGCGGGGGCGCCGAAGCCGCCGCTCGTCACCGAGGCGGAGGCGCGAGGTTACGCGATCTACAACGATCCCGAGCTGACGAAGCGCGTGGTCGCCGCGCTGGCGGCGCGCCTCGGGGCGGATCGCGTGAAGACGATGGTGCCGCAGATGGTGTCCGAGGACTTCTCGGAATACGGCCGGGCCGGCGTGCCCTCGGCGATGCTCTTCGTCGGCGCCACGGAGCCCGCGCTCTGCGAGGCCGCGAAGAAGACCGGCGAGCCGCCGCCGTCGCTCCACGCGCCAAACTTCGCCCCGGACCTCGAGCGGACCCTGAAAACCGCGATAGTCACGGAAACGACGGCACTCCTCGGCGTGCTCGGGCCGGGAAAGTAGAGGAAACTGCCGGCACGGCTTGCCCGGGGCCGCTCCGGCTCTCATCTTTTCACCAGGACTCGCCAGCCGGGCCGGACGCGCGCGGGTGCGCGTGCTCCGAGGCCGGCCCCGGGCCGAGACGCGGGGGGAACTCGGCCGCGACCACCGTCGCAGAAAGCGAATCGGAGTGGCCCAAGAAACGTACGCGGTATCGTTCCCGCTCACCGTCGTCGTTCGAGTATCGCTCGTCGCCGGCTTCTGCGGTCTCGCGGCGCCATGGATGGCAGCCGAGGAGTTTCCCCACCCGTCGGCGCTGCTGTCGCCGCTCTTTCTCGCGGCGGTCGCGGCGGGTTTCGTCTTGCCGCGCCTGACCGGCTTTCTCCCGGTGCTCGCGGCGGTGGGTGTCGCGGGATGGGTGGCGATCAGCGGCCCGTTCCGCGGCACGCTGCTCGGGCTCGAGGGCTTCCCTTCGGACGATGTCGTCCTCGGATTCCTCTCCCTCTGCCTCGCGCTCGTGCTCTTCGATGCTTCGCGCTCGCGGTACCTCACGAGCCGTCCGAGGCCGAGGTGGATTCCGATCGGCGGACGGACGCTCGCCTACGGCGTCGCGCTGCCGCTGGTCCTGCTCTCGCTGGCCTCGTTCCTGCTCGTGAACGGGGCGACCGTGCGGCAGGCCGGGCTCTTTCTCGCGTCGCTGCTCTTCGGGGCGGCGACCGCGGACCTTTTCTTCCGCGCGGGGAGGGCCGCGGGCCCGGCGAGCGCCGCGAAGCGCTGGCTCCGCTGGGCCGTCCCGGGGCTCATCCTCTTCCCATGCGCCGCTTTCGCCGCGGAGTGGTGGGCGGAACGCGAGCCGCCGGAGCAGGCCCCCACGCGGATGGGGCTGGCCGTCGGTCTCTACGCCGATCTCAGTCTCCTGTTCCCCCACTGGGACACGGCTCCTGTCGGGCCGGACGATCTCTGGCAGCGATACCGGCCGCGGCTGAGCGCGGGCGACCGGGCCTGCGGCGAGAGCACCGAGCCCTGCGCTCCCTATCTCCACGCCCTGCGCGAAATGCTCGCCGTGCTGCAGAACGGCCACACGGGCGTCGTGATCGAAATGGAGGAGGGGGGATTCCCTGTGAGCATCGAACCGGTCGAGGGGAAAGCGGCGATCACCTACGTGGAAGAAGGTTCCGCCGCCGCGCAGGCGGGCCTCGAGCCCGGAGTGGTGATCCTCGAGGTGGACGGGGAGCCGGTCGAGGAAGTCCTGCGAAAGACCCCTGCCTATCGGAACCCGGGGGCGTCGCGCCGCACGCGGGAGTACGACGCGTACCAGTCGCTGCTCGATGGGATGCCCGGTACGGCGGTGACGCTGAGCGTCGCGACGGGTGCGGGCGTTCGACGGAGCGTGACGCTCAGGCGGGAGCGTCTCGAGCTGGAGTCGATACACGACCTGGACGAGGGGGAGTCGCCGCTGTACTTCGGGAGGGCGAAGAGCGGGTTCGTCTTCGCCACGCTGAGCGGCTTCCAAGGTAGCGACCTCGAAACGAAGCTCGACCTCCTGCTGAAAGAGCTGGAGGGGTCGAAGGGGCTGATCCTAGACCTGCGAGACAACTCAGGGGGCGACATCGATCTCGCGATGGACCTCGCTACCCGTTTTCTTCCGGAGCGCATCGTGATTGGAAGCCTCTGCAGCTATGCCGACCTGTCGTCGGAAGAGGCCGAGATGTCGTGCGAGGAGCTGGCGGTCGAGCCCCACACCACCCGTTATGCGGGCAAGGTGGCCGTCCTCGTCAACGAGAGCACGGCCAGCGCCGCGGAGATCGAGGCCTACGCGCTCTGCCGCACGGGGAGGGCGCGGTGCTTCGGAAGGCCCACCGCGGGGGAGACGGATACCACCGAGTTCACCGACCTCCCGGGCGGATACGCGCAGATCGGCACCGGCGAGTTCAGGCCGAGCATCGGCCCCACTCTTTACGGCGCCGGACTGGATCCCGACGTCCTCGTCACGCCCAAGCTGGAGGACTATCGGCTGGGCCTCGACCCCGACAGGCGCGCCGCCCGAGAGTGGTTGCTGGGCAACGGCGAGAGTCGGGCCGGCGGGACACGATAGGCCGAGATCAACGAACGCTTGCGCCGCGCCCGAACTGGCGGTACATGTCCTTTGGATGGGTGTGGGGCTGCCCACCTTTCTCCAGGAGGACCACTGCCATGGCGACCCATCGAAGGCTCCTCGTACTCGGCTTCATCGTCCTGTCCGCGCTGGTTCTCGTTGCGTGCTCCGGCGGCGCGACAGGGACGGTGTTGGACGGCAAGGGCCAGCTCAGGATCGTCGTGTCCACGGCCTCGGGAACCGCCGCGGCGTCCTCGACCGGCGGCGGCTCCCTGGCGAAGAGCGCGGACGGGCACCTCTTCTCGGACGTCCCGTCGCCGAACCACGAGCATCCGGACCTGTCGCTTCAGGCGGCCAACGTCACGTTCTCGAGCATCCTCGCGCGGACGCTCGACGGGCAGCTGATCAACGTCACGATCGCGCTCCCCGTCACCGTGGACCTGCTGTCGCTCGGGACCGGGAAGGATGCAACGCTTCCGATCGGCTTCCTGCCGCCCGGCACCTACGACCAGCTCGTGGTCGTGATGACCGAGGTGGAGCTCGTGCTCCAGGACGGCACGAAGGTCGCCATCACGCCCCCCGGCGGAGGATGGACCGCGATCGTGGGCGTTGCCGCGCCGTTCACCGTGGTCGAGGGCGAGACAACGAGCGTCACGATCAAGTTCCGTAGGGATCTGTCGTTCGGTCTCGGCGGCGGTGGCTGGGAATTCCATCCCAGGTTCGACTGCGGGGATCAGGACCACGACGACTGAGGCTCGAGCCCCGGCGGGGCGGCGGTCCGGCGGTTGACCCCACGTTGACCGGTACTCTGGGCCCCGGAAGTGATAGTCTTCCCCCCGCATAAGATGAGCGCGCTCGCCCCCAGCTCCGGCCACGGAGACGCCACCAGGATCGCGTCCGCGCGGAACCTCGCGAAGGTTGCGGTGGGGGCGCTTGGCGTGGTGTATGGGGACATCGGCACCTCGCCCCTGTACGCGATCAGGGAGTGTTTCAACCCCGTCCACGGCATGGATCCGAACGTCCCGAACACGCTCGGCATTCTCTCCTTGGTCTTCTGGGCTCTCACCCTCGTGGTCGTGGTCAAGTACCTCACCTTCGTGATGCGCGCCGACAATCAGGGCGATGGCGGAATCCTGGCCCTCCTGGCGCTGGTGATGCCGCAGGGCAACGGCAACGCCGGGCGGCGCAGGCTCGGGCTGATCCTGCTCGGGCTGGTGGGCGCGGCGCTGCTGTGGTCCGACGGCATGATCACGCCGGCGATCACCGTCCTGGGCGCTGTCGAAGGCCTCGAGATCGCCACCCCGGTCTTCCGGCCGTTCGTGGTTCCGATCGCGCTCGTGATCCTGGTCGCGTTGTTCCTGTTGCAGAGGCGCGGCACGGGGAAGATCGGCGCGATGTTCGGGCCGGTGATGGTGGTATGGTTCGTCGCCATCGCCGCCCTTGGAATCCCATGGATCCTGCGGGAGCCTCGAGTCCTAGCAGGCGCTCAACCCGGTCTGGGCGTTCCGTTTCATGGCCGAGCACCAATGGCACGGCTTCCTGATTCTCGGCGCCGTCATGCTGTGCATCACCGGAGCGGAGGCGCTCTACGCCGACATGGGCCACTTCGGGCGGATTCCGATCCGGATCGCATGGTATCTGGTCGTCTTCCCCGCCCTGCTGCTGAATTACTTCGGCCAGGGGGCGCTTCTCCTGGCCCGGGGCGTGGTCGCGGACGAGAACCCGTTCTTCCTGCTGGCGCCGCCCCAACTCGTTCTCCCGCTGGTCGTGCTCTCGACCGCCGCGGCGGTCATCGCCTCCCAGGCGCTGATCACCGGGGCGTTCTCGCTCGGCCAGCAGGCGGTGCAGCTCGGCTACTCGCCGCGACTCACGATCGTGCACACCTCGCATCAGACCCGCGGCCAGATCTACGTCCCCGAGATCAACACCGCCTTGATGGTCGCCTGCCTCGGGCTCACGCTGGCGTTTCAGAAGTCGACCAACCTGGCTGCGGCATACGGCATGTCGGTGGTGGGCACGATGGCCGCCACCTCGGTGCTGCTCTACGCGGTCGCCCGCCAAAGGTGGGGCTGGAGCCTCTGGCGGGCGGGCGCGCTCACCGGTTTCTTCCTCGCGGTGGACCTGTCCTTCCTGGCCGCCAACCTCACCAAGATCAGGGACGGCGCGTGGTTCCCGCTGGCGGTCGGGGCCGTTGATCTTCACGGTGATGACCACGTGGAAGCGCGGGAGGGGGGAGCTGGCCGCGAATCTGCGCAGCGGGTCGTACCCGATCGATCTCTTCATGCAGGAGCTGCCCACGCAGAAGCCGCTGCGGGTAACCGGGACGGCCGTTTTCATGACTCCCGACACGGATATCGTGCCGGTCGTCCTGCTGCACCACTACAAGCACAACAAGGTCCTGCACGAGAGGGTCCTCCTGCTCTCGATGCGCACCGCGGCGGTGCCGTTCGTGCGCAAGCCCGACAAGGTGGAGGTCCACGACCTCGGCAGCGGCTTCTACCAGGTCGTTGGTCACTACGGCTTCATGCAGACGCCGAACGTCCCCGAGGTTCTTCACCTCGCGAGGGTGCACGGGATCAAGGTGACGGCGCCCGAGTGCAGTTTCTACCTGGGACGGGAGACCCTGTTCACCAACGGCCCGTCGAAGATGTGGCGGTGGCGCAAGTGGCTGTTCGCGTTCCTGTCGCGCAACGCGCGCTCCGCCACCGCGTTCTTCTCGATCCCGCCCAACCGCGTGCTCGAGATCGGCACGCAGATCGAGCTCTAGTCCGGGCTCGCGGCACCAGATTCCTACGTCTCGAGGTCGATCAGGCGCCTCCCGGCGGATCGAGGGATCGCCTGGCGCGCCTCGTCGAGCCACAGGGTCAGTTTCTCGAAATCCTCGTGGCGGACTCCCGGTAGCCCGTTTCCCCTCTGTCGATGGGAATAGGTCCAGGCGGCCTCCACGAGAATCTCCACGGAACGCAGTTCGTCGTACGATACCGCCACGCGCGGGTGGAGCGCGCCGTGCACCAGCAGGTTCGTCATCGTCTCGATGTCGCCGGGGCGGATACGATACATGTCGGGGTCGATGTGGTGACAAGTCGCTTCGATGTACGAGAGTATCTCGAGCAGCTGCCCGTGCTTGGACTTGTCGATCTCGACGACGGTTCGCTCGAAATCGGAGGAACTCGGGTCTGATGAGCGGGTCATGCGCATCTCCCTCCCGAGGCGACCGCGGACCGTCCTCCTCACCTCGCGGCGACATCGGGCAGAGCTGTCACGCCTGCCTTCGAGTCGAGGCGCGGAGGCCGTACGACCACGGATACGGGGCGAGAAAAAGGTAGCCGATAACTTGCGGACGCGCAGCGCCGGGTCGCCACCGGCGCCATCAATGGCGTTGCCGCCACCGTCGTCGGCGACGGCGTCGCACGACCGCCGTCCGAAATGGAGCAGCCGGGCAGAGCGGACTACTTGGTGGCCCTTCGGCGAGCGGCGACGACGGGACGACCGGCGAGGCCCGAAATCAAGCGCACGGCTTGCGTGGCGCCTACTCGCGCCGAGTGGGCTCTCAACGCGATCTTCGTGAGTGATTGATCTGCTTGGAGCCGGCACCCAGACTTGAACTGGGGACCTGCTGATTACGAATCAGCCGCTCTACCGACTGAGCTATGCCGGCCTGACCGAAAAGCGGGCGAAATATAACAAGAAACGGGGTCGGACGCAAAGCGGTAGGCCGGCCCTGCCCGCGCCCCGAAGCAGCCGGCGCGCGGGAGTCGCTCCCCGACGATGACGTTCGCTCGCTCGCGGACGGTTCCGTTCGACCCGCCGGGAGAGGCCCGGGGTCACGGGCAGGGCGCCGCTACCGTACGGATTCCCCCGAAGCTGTTCGTGCCGAGTCCCTTCTCGACGCCGCCGGCGGTGTCGCTCACCAGGTAGTCGAAGCCGATTTGGAGCGACGTGGGCACGTCGGTATCCACGAACAGCAGGTCGGTCAGGATCGCATCCCGGGAGTTCTGGCAGGTGCCGTAGCCGCCGTCCGGGAAGTGGTCCGCGTTGAGGTCGGCAAATCCGGAGAGGTTCCCCCGGTACGTGTTGTACCTCGTCGCTCCGGCGATCGCGGTCCACGCGAGGGTGTTGTGGTCGTCGAATCTCACGGTGGTCTCGGGGTCGGCCGTGGCGCAGTCCAGCACGAGGGGGACGATGCTCGTGAACTGGCTCGAGTTGCCCGCGAGATCCACGTACGAGGTGTCCGCGGTCCAGGACCCGCCGGGGCTGAACTGGGGGATGACCACATTGCACGAGAAGGTGCCGCTGTTCCGGGTCCCGGCGGAAGGCGTGGTCGCGACGCACTGCTGCTGGTAGGTCGTGAACGTGTCGGGATCCGTGTAGCCGAAGCCGCAGGAGGCGACGTCGACGCCCGCCGGTGAATCGGCCACGATCATCGTGCACGTGACCGTCCTCGGGCCCGTCCCGGCGCTGACGGACTTCGGGTTGAAGTCGAAGCTGGTCTCCGACGGCCCGGTGATGTCTTCCGGAACCGAGGTTACGGCGAGCGTCGTCGTGGGGGAGCCGGTTCCGAAGTTCCCCGCTCCGTCTACCAGGAACACCGAAGTGGTCCAGGTTCCCGCATCGGAGTACCGAGGGAAGGCCGCCGCGCACGAGAACGTTCCGCTCTGCCTCGTTCCGGAGGCCGGCGCGCTCGACGAGCACCCCCGAGCCTGAGAGCTGCCCGGCGCGGAGAAGGCGCAGGACGCCGTGCTGACGCCCGATTTGGCGTCGGTGACCGTCATGTTGCACGTGACGTTCTGGGAGGAGCTCGAAGTGTCGATCGAGGGCGTGCCGAGGGTGAAGCCGGTCAACGCCGGAGCGATGGTATCCGGGTCCGACGTCACGGTGAGGTCGGTCGGGAAACCCGGGGGAAACAGGAACCAGCTCAGCGACGCGTCGTTGCCGACGGCGTCGGTCGCGGAGAGGTTCGCGCGCCACACCCCGGTCTCGGAGTAACGGGGGAGCGACACGACGCACGAGTACGTCCCGTTCTGCGGCGTGCCCGAGGACGGAGTCACCGACGAGCAGCTGACCGAGTGCGTGAAGCTCGGCGACTGGAACGAGCAACCGGCCTGGGCGACGCCCGCGATGTCGTCGGTGACCGTGATGGTGCAGGTGACGTTCTGGGACGCCGAGGCGGTGTTGACGGACGACGGCGAGAACCCGAACGCGGTGAAGCTCGGGGCCGTCGTGTCGCACTGCGCCCTCGATGGGAGCGATGCCACGGCGGTCGCCGCGGTGAGTAGTGCAAGAGCTGCGCGCCCGACCAGGACGATCTTCATGAGCGATCCTCCTTCAACGTCAGGGTACGGAAGCAACCCAGGACCCCGGCTCCTCCAGGGGCGGCCCGCGGCCGCGCGGATCGCCCCTCCTTCCGGATACGGGGCCGTAGCCTCAATTCGGGACAATATTAATCCAGTATTTGCCGGGGGGCGACAGCCTGCGGGCCGTCCCGGAGTTCCCGCCCTAGCCGACGGCTCGCTCGCCCCGGGAGTGGCTCGCCGCGCAGCCGGACGCGCTGCTCACCCCTTCCGCTGCCTCTGCCACATGTCCGCGGTGAAGATCGCGAGGGCGGTCCAGATGCAGCCGAAGGCGACGGCGTGGGGGCGGGTGAAGGGCTCGTCGTACAGGAACACGGCCATGAGGAAAGTCAGGCTCGGGGCGAGGTACTGGCAGAGGCCGATCACGGAGTAAGGGAGCTTCCGGGCCGCGCTGGCGAACCAGATCAGGGGCAGGGCGGTCACGGCCCCCGACAGGATCAGGAGCAAAGAGATCCTCGCGCCGCCGGCCAGGAACGTCCCGGCGTGCCGGGCACCCATCACCGCCAGGAAGCCCAGAGCGAGAGGGGCTAAGAGCGTGGTCTCGACCAGCAGCCCGCCCATCGAGTCCACGCGCACGGTCTTCCGCAGCAGGCCGTAGAACCCGAACGTGAAGGCCACGATGAGGGAGATCCACGGCGGCCGGCCGTAGCTCAGCGCGAGGTACAGCGTCCCGGTCGCGGCGAGCAGGACCGACACCGCCTGCAGCCGCGTCAGCCGCTCGCGCAGGAACGCCATCCCGAGGACGACGTTGACCAGCGGATTGATGTAGTAGCCGAGGCTCGTTTCGAGGATCCGGTCGTGGTTCACGCCGTAGATGAACGTGAACCAGTTCGTGGCGACGAGGGTCGCGCTCAGCGCCAGCGTGCCGAGCGTGCGGGGGGAGCGGAGCGCGCCGCGCACTCCTTCCCAGCTCCCGAGCAGCGAGATCAGCAGCGCGACGAGCGGGACCGACCAGACGACCCGGTGCGCCAGGATCTCGAGCGGCGGAACGGCGCGGACCGCCTTGAAGTAGAGCGGGACCATCCCCCAGAAGCCGTACGCCGCCAGGGCCAGCAGGATTCCCTTGCGGGTCTCGGCGCGGTCCGCCACGCTCGCGTCCTGTGGGGCCCCCGGTCAGGCTTTCCCCTCGACCTCGATCCTCATCCTGTAGAACGACCGCCACACGAACACGATCGAGACCGCTAGGAAGATCGCCCCCAGGACCCGGCCCAGGACGGGGCCCTGCTCGGCGGCCAGCGACACCGCCAGCTCGACCGCCAGGAGGCCGAAGAGGGTCGTGAACTTGATCACCGGGTTCATGGCCACCGACGAGGTGTCCTTGAAGGGGTCGCCCACCGTGTCGCCGACCACGGTCGCGGCGTGAAGCGGGGTGCCCTTCTCCTTCAGGTCGGTCTCGACGATCTTCTTCGCGTTGTCCCAGGCGCCGCCGGCGTTCGCCATGAAGATCGCCTGGTACAGGCCGAAGAGCGCGATCGAGATCAGGTACCCGATGAAGTAGAACGGCTCGAAGAAGCCGAACGCGAGGGTGCCGAAGAACACCGCCAGGAAGATGTTGAACATTCCCTTCTGCGCGTACTGCGTGCAGATCTCCACGACCTTCTTGCTGTCGTGGACCGACGCCTTCGTGCTCCCTTCCAGCTTGATGTTCTGCTTGATGTACTGGACCGCGCGGTAGGCGCCGGTCGTCACGGCCTGGGTGGACGCGCCGGTGAACCAGTAGATCATCGCGCCGCCGGTCACGAGCCCCAGCAGGAACGGGGCGTGCAGCAGCGACAGCTTGTCCAGGTTCTCGGTCAGGCCGTGGGTCAGCAGCACGATGATCGAGAAGATCATCGTGGTGGCGCCGGTCACGGCCGTGCCGATCAGCACCGGCTTCGCCGTCGCCTTGAACGTGTTCCCGGCGCCGTCGTTCTCCTCGAGCAGCCCCTTGGCGTTGTCGAAGTTCGGGTCGAACCCGAACGACTTCTTGATCTCCGCCTTCACGTTGGGAACCTGCTCGACCAGTGACAGCTCGTAGACCGACTGCGCGTTGTCCGTGACCGGCCCGTAGGAGTCCACCGCGATGGTCACGGGCCCCATCCCCAGGAACCCGAACGCGACCAGGCCGAACGCGAACACCGCCGGGGCGATCATGATCGCCGCGAGCCCGGTGGTGCTCACGAGGAACGCGATCGTCATGAGCGTCAGGATGCTCATCCCCAGCCAGTAGGCGCTGAAGTTCCCGGCGACGAAGCCGGAGAGGATGTTGAGCGAGGCGCCTCCCTCGCGCGCCGACTTCACGACTTCCTTGACGTGGGCGGAGTTGGTCGAGGTGAAGACCTTGACCAACTCGGGGATGATGGCCCCCGCCAGCGTGCCGCAGGTGATGATCGTCGAGAGCTTCCACCACAGCGTCGGGTCGCCGTTCAGGTTCCCGATCAGCATGTACGACACGATGTAGGTCAGCGCGACCGAAACGACCGAGGTCAGCCAGACCAGCACCGTCAGCGGGTGCTCGAAATTCATCTTCGTCGCGTGGCCGTGCCGCGCCCGGGTGATCGCGTCGTTGATGAGATACGACCCGCCCGACGCCAGGATCATCATTACGCGCATCGCGAAGATCCAGACCAGGAGCTGGACCTGGACCAGCGCCGTCGGCACCGCCAGGAGGATGAACGAGATCAGCGCGACGCCGGTCACCCCGTAGGTCTCGAAGCCGTCGGCCGTCGGCCCCACGGAGTCGCCCGCGTTGTCGCCGGTGCAGTCGGCGATCACGCCGGGGTTCCGCGCGTCGTCCTCCTTGATGTTGAAGACGATCTTCATCAGGTCCGAGCCGATATCGGCGATCTTGGTGAAGATCCCGCCCGCGATCCGGAGCACCGCGGCGCCGAGCGACTCGCCGACCGCGAAGCCGATGAAGCAGGGGCCGGCGTAGTCGCGGGGGACGAACAGGAGGATGCACAGCATGATCAGCAGCTCGACGCTGATCAGCGCCATGCCGATGCTCATCCCGGCCTTGAGCGGAATCGCGTGGAGGGGGTACGGCTTGCCCTTGAGGCTGGCGAACGCCGTGCGGGAGTTCGCGTAGGTGTTGATCCGGATTCCGAACCACGCCACGCCGTAGCTGCCGCCGATGCCGATCAGGCTGAACAGGAGGATCACGGCGACCTTGACCAGCTCGAAGTGCTGCAGGAGGCCGTAGTACAGGGCGATGATCGTCCCGATGAACACCCACAGGAGCAAGATGAACTTCCCCTGGGTCACGAGGTAGGTCTTGCAGGTCTCGTAGATCAGCTCCGAGATCTCCCGCATGGACTCGTGGACCGGCATGTTCCGGATCTGCGTCATCATCAGGATCCCGAACAGGAGTCCCGCGACGCAGACCACGAGGCCATAGAGGAGGAGCGTGTGCCCGCTGGTCCCGAGGAAGGTCGCCTCGGGCGTCGAGAGGTCGGGAAGGACCAGGCTCGCCTCGCCGCCGCCCTGGTGGGCCGGCGGCTCGGCCGCCACGGCGCCCGTGAACGCCAGGGCGAGGAGGAGTAGCGCTGGAAGCGCGACCGTGAGGGCCCGTCGTCTCGTGCCAGATAGGGTCATCGTGCTCGTCATGTCCGTCCTCTCGATGCGATCCTCGGATTGGGAACGGGACGGTATGCGTTCGGCCCCCGCCGCCCGCCCCCGGCCTATTCCAGGACAAAGAACCGGTGGTTTATAACAAAAAGGACCGGCCCTGTCTAGTTTGCGCCGCGGGGCTGTTTGCGCCGCGGGGCACGGGGGGCCGACGCTGGTATCCTCTCCCGCGGGAGGGCGCGATGCGGAAGCGACGGCTGGGGAGGACCGGGTACGAGATCTCGGAGATCGGGTTCGGGGCCTGGGGGCTCGGCGGCTCGATGTGGCTCGGCGTCGAGGACGACGAGGGGAAGCGGGCCCTCCACCAGGCGCTCGACCTCGGCGTCGACTTCGTGGACACCGCCCTCGTGTACGGGGACGGGCACAGCGAGAAGCTGATCGCCGAGGTGCTCGAGGAACGGGGCGGGCGGGACCGCGTGACGCTGGCCACGAAGATCCCCCCGAAGGACTACGTCTGGCCGGGGAAGGGGACGACGCCGCTCGAGGACACCTTCCCGGCCTCCTGGGTCGTGGAGTGCGTCGAGGAGTCCCTCCGGAACCTCGCCGTGGACGCCCTCGACGTCGAGCAGTTCCACGTCTGGCACGACGCCTGGCTCGCCTCTCCCGCCTGGGAGAAGACCCGCGCCGCGATGGAGAGGCTCAAGAAAGAGGGGAAGGTTCGCCATTGGGGGGTCTCGATCAACGACCATGCCCCGGAGACCGCCCTCGGGCTCCTCGCCGACCCGCTCCTCGAGACGGCGCAGGCTATCTACAACATCTTCGATCGGTCGCCGGAGCGCAAGCTGTTCGCCCTCGCGAAGGAGAGAAACCTGGGGATCATCGTCCGGGTGCCGTTCGACGAGGGGGCGCTGACCGGCGCGGTCGGCCCCGACACCGTGTTCCCGCCGCGCGACTGGCGGAACCGGTACTTCCGAGGGGAGCGGAAGGCGGAGGTGGCCAAGAAGGTGGAGGCGCTGTCGGGTCTCCTCGGGGACGAGGCGAAGAGCCTCCCCGAGCTGGCGCTCCGGTTCGTACTGTCGCGTGCCGAGGTCTCGACGGTGATCCCCGGGATGCGGCGCCCCGCGCACGCCAAGGCGAACGCGGCGGTCTCGGACGGCCGGCCGCTCTCGCCGGACCTGCTGGCAGGGCTGGCGCCGCACGCTTGGGACAAGAACTGGTACTGATTGACCTCGGCGATGCGGGCCGGTTAGCATCGCGCGCCTCGGCCCGCAGGTCGGCCGCGGAGGGAGCGCCGGAGGATGACAGGGGACGGAAAGCCCGTGGCGGCGCCCGCGCATCCCGAGACCCCCGCCTCCGGGTTCGTTCGCGAGCTGGGGCTGCTCGATTCCACCATGATCGTCGCCGGGTCCATGATCGGGTCGGGGATCTTCATCGTCTCGGCGGACATCTCCCGTCTCGTGGGCTCCGCCGGGTGGCTCCTCGTCGCCTGGGCCGTGACGGGGCTCCTGACCGTCGCCGCGGCCCTCTCCTACGGCGAGCTGGCCTCGATGATGCCGGAAGCCGGCGGGCAATACGTCTACCTCCGCGAGGCGTACTCGCCGATGTGGGGGTTCCTTTACGGCTGGGCGCTGTTCCTCGTGATCCAGACGGGGACGATCGCCGCGGTGGGCGTGGCGTTCGCCCGGTTCCTCGGGGTCCTGCTCCCGTCCGTCTCGCCCGATCTCTGGATCGTCCGCCCGGTCCATCTGTCCTCCGGCTATGCCGTCAGCCTGTCGTCTCAGCAGCTGGTCGGGATCCTGTCGATCCTGCTCCTCACCTGGACCAACACCCGCGGGATCCGCCTCGGGAAGCTGATCCAGAACTCGCTGACCGCCGTCAAGACGCTCTCGCTGGCCGCCGTGATCCTCGTCGGTTTCCTGGTCGGACGGAACGCCGAGGTGATCGCGGCGAACTTCCGCGACCTGTGGGGGACGGCCGCGGCCACGGCCTCGGTCCGGTCGGACCTCTCCTTCGTGCCGGCGGTCTCGGCGGCAGGGGGAGCGCTCGGGCTGCTCGTGGCGTTCTGCGTCGCCCAGGTCGGCTCGCTCTTCTCGTCGGACGCCTGGAACAACGTGGGGTTCGCCGCGGGAGAGGTGAAGGCGCCCCGGCGGACGATCCCGCTGGCGATGGCGCTCGGGACCGGCATCGTGACCCTGCTGTACTTCCTCGCGAACGTGTCGTACGTCTCGGTGCTGCCCCTCTCGGCGATCCAGCAAGCCCCCGACGACCGGGTCGGGACCGCGTTCCTCGGAATCCTGTTCGGGCCGTGGGGCGCGACCTTGATGGCCGGCGCGATCGTGATCTCGACCTTCGGCTGCAACAACGGCCTGATCCTGGCCGGGGCGAGGGTGTACTACGCGATGGCGCGCGACCGGCTGTTCTTCCGGCCCGTCGGCCGCCTCAACGAGCGGCACGTTCCCGCGATGGGGCTCTGGTGGCAGGGGATCTGGGCCTCGCTCCTGATCCTGCCGCGCACCCGCCTGGGAGCGGGGCCGGAGGGCGCCGAGCGCTACGGCAACCTGTACGGGAACCTGCTCGACTACGTGGTCTTCGCGGTGCTGATCTTCTACGGCCTGACGCTGGTGGGCCTGTTCGTTCTGCGGCGCCGCCTGCCGGACGCGCCCCGTCCGTACCGGGCTTTCGGCTACCCGTTCGTGCCCGCGCTCTACCTCGCGGCGGCGGCCGTGATCCTGGCGGTGCTGCTGCTCTACCGGACCCAGACGACCTGGCCCGGCCTCGTGATCGTCGTCAGCGGCGTTCCGGTGTATTTCCTCTGGCGGCGGGCGCGGGCGGCCGCCGGCGCGTAGAATCCGGAACCGCCGCCCGCGACGGGCGCGAAATCGAAGGAGGGTCTCCGTGGCGCGTCAGATCTTCGCGAGGAAGCCCCTCGAGATGCTGCTCGAGGAGATGAAGGGCGAGAACCGGCTGCGGCGGATCCTGGGGCCCGTGCAGCTCTCGAGCCTCGGGATCGGCGCGATCATCGGCGCCGGGATCTTCGTCCTCACGGGGAAGGCGGCGCACGACAACGCCGGCCCCGCGCTGATCCTCTCGTTCGTGGTCTCGGGGATCGGCTGCATCTTCGCGGCGCTGTGCTACGCGGAGTTCGCCTCGATGGTCCCCGTGGCCGGGTCGGCCTACACCTACGCCTACGCGACGATGGGCGAGCTGTTCGCCTGGATCATCGGGTGGGACCTGGTGCTTGAATACACGGTCGTTTCCGCCACGGTGGCCAACAGCTGGTCGCACTACTTCCAGGACTTCCTGTCGGTGTTCGGCATCAAGCTCCCACATGGCCTGGGGCTCAGTCCCTGGGACTACGACCAGACGGTCGGGAAGATCGTCTCCACGGGCTCGCACATCGATCTCCCCGCGATGATCATCACGGCGGTCATCACCGCCGTCCTGGTCAAGGGGATCCGCGAGAGCGCCAGCTTCAACACCGCCATGGTCGCGGTCAAGCTCGCCGTGGTCCTCTTCGTCATCGTCGTCGGCTCGTTCTACGTCAACCCGGCCAACTGGCACCCGTTCGCGCCGTACGGCCTCACAGGGGTCAGCTTCTTCGGGAAGTCGGTGCTCGGCATGGCCGACCCTTCCGGGAAGCCCCTCGGGATGCTGGCCGGTGCCGCCTTCGTCTTCTTCGCCTACATCGGGTTCGACTCGGTCTCGACCCACGCCGAGGAGGCGCGGCGCCCGCACCGGGACGTCCCGATCGGGATCGTCGCGTCGCTCCTCATCTGCACCGTCCTCTACATCGCGGTGGCCGCGGTCCTGACCGGGATGGTCCCTTACCAGGAGATCAACATCAACTCGCCGGTCTCGAGCGCCTTCGGCTCGGTCGGCCTGCCGTGGGCCCAGGTCCTGATCGCGGTCGGAGCGCTGTTCGGCATCACGTCGGTGCTGCTCGTCATGATGCTCAGCCAGCCGCGGGTCCTGCTCGCGATCGCCCGCGACGGCCTGCTGCCGCAGAGCTTCTTCGGCGCCGTCCACGAGAAGTTCCGCACCCCCTGGAAGTCCACGATCCTGACCGGCGTCGTCGTCGCGGTGCTGGCCGGCTTCGTGCCGCTCCGGATCCTGGCCGAGCTGACCAACATCGGCACCTTGCTCGCCTTCATGATGGTGTGCGCCGCCGTGCTGATCATGCGCGTCACGCACCCCCACGCCCATCGCCCGTTCCGCGCCCCGTTCTCGCCCCTCGTCCCGATCCTCGGGATCGCGATCTGCCTCCTGCTGATGTTCTCGCTCCCGGTCGAGAACTGGTGGCGCCTCGGCGTCTGGCTCCTCGGGGGACTCGTCATCTACTTCGGCTACGGCAAGCGGCGCAGCGTCATGGCTCGCTTCCTCGCCAACGGCGGCGTCATGCCCGCCGTCCCCGCCGTCGATCCCCCGGAGTCCAGCTAGGAGCCCGCCTGCGCTTCCCGGCGGGCCTCGCGTCGCTCGCGCTACCGCCCGGCCGGGTCCGAGAGCGTCCTCGCCGGCCCGGAAAAGGGCCGTCTGCGGCGCTCTCGGACCCGGCCCCGTCGTGGTCAGCGATTGCGGCGTGCCGCAGGCAAACCAAGAGCCCGGCCGGGGGGAGCCCAGGGACGTCCGCAGACGGCCCTTTTCCGGGCCGGCGAGGAACGTCCCTGGGCTCCCCCCGGACGGGCGTAGCTGGGCCCAAGGGATGATCGGCTCGGAAGGTTTACGGGGGGAGGGGAGGGAAGCCGGGCCCGGGGGCGCGGTGGCGCGCCCCCGGGTTGGGTCGAGTTCTTAGGGGGTCAATCCAGGCCGGACGAGAGCTTTTCGTCGGTCACGATCGCCATCTTGAGCCCCTCGACGCCGCTCTTCGCGACGTCGAGAATCTGGATGATGCCCTCGTAGTTGAGCTTCTCCTGGGCCGCGACAAACACGATCCGACTGGACTGCTTCTTGTTCTTGAAGATCTCCTCGATCTTCGCCTTGAGGGCGTCCACCCGCACCGGCTCCTTGTTGAGCTTCACCGTGCAGCCCGGCGGGAGGCCGGCCGAGGTGATGGCGCCTGTAATCGGGCAATCCGCCTCGGAGATCGACATGATGATCTGCGTGTCGGAGGAGGGATCGGGCGGGAGGGGCGTGTTCGTCTCCCGCGGGATCTGCACGTCGTAGCCGCGCTGGGACAGCGGCGTCATCACCATGAAGATGATGAGCAAGACCAGCACGACGTCCACGAGGGGCGTCACGTTGATGTCGGACTGAAGCCCCCCCTTGCCGCCAACTGCCATTCCCATGGTGTCACCGCTCCTGCTAGGCCTTCTGCCGTTTTTCCGTCACTAGGCCGATGTTCGAGAAGCCGGCGTCCCGGATCTTCATCATGGTCTTCTTGACGTCGCCGTAGGTGAGGCGCGAGTCGGCCTTGATGACGACGCTGGCGTTCAGGTTCCTGTCGAACGCCTCCTTGATGGCCGCCGGGAAAGCCGCCTCCGTCATCTTCGCCTTGTCGATCCAGTACTCGTGCTTCTCCGAGACGACGACCATGATCTGGCTCTTGTCCTCGGCCTGCTTGTCGGGGTTGTCGGTCATGGGCAGCTTCACGGCCTGGCCCTTCTGGAGCATCGGGGTCACGACCATGAAGATGATCAAGAGGACCAGCACGACGTCCACGAGGGGCGTCACGTTGATCTCCGACTTTACGTCTGCGGCCTTAATGGGCCCCATGAGACGCCCCGTGCTTCTTCAGGAAGAAGTCGAGCAGCTCCGCGGAGGAGTTCGACATCTCGATCTGGAAGCGCTCGAGCCGGTTGGTGAAGTAGTTGAACGCCATCACCGCGGGGATCGCGACGAGGAGGCCGAACGCGGTCGTGATCAGCGCCTCGGCGATGCCGGCGGAAACCGCGGCGAGACCGCCCGATCCGCTCGTCGCCATGCCGGTGAACGCGTTGATGATGCCCATCACGGTGCCGAACAGGCCGATGAACGGGGCCGTGGAGCCGATCGTGGCCAGGCCGCCGAGCCCCTTCTTCATCTCCGCGGAGGTGATCGCGGTCTCACGCTCGAGAGCGCGCGTCACGGCGCCGACGACATCGAAGCTCGCTGCCGCGGCGAAATCCTGGTTCTGGAACTCGAGAAGCCCGGCCGAGACGACCCTCGCGATGTGGGACTTGCCGAACTCCTTCGACTTGTCCACGGCACCCTGGAGGTTGTTCTCCTTCAGGCACTTCACGAGCGCCGGGAGGAACTCGATCGACTGCTTCTTGGCGGCGCGGTAGGTCATGAACTTCTCGATCATGACGGCGATGGAGTAGACCGAGAGGATCAGGAGGAAGATGATCACCATCCTCGCCACCCAACCCGACTCGGCGAACATCTGGGTCAAGGACATGTTCATGGGCTGACTCCTTGAAGAACTCGGCTCCTGCCGGCTTCGGTCAGTTGAGCGTAAACTCGACCACAATGGAGAAATAGATCTTCACCGGACGACCGTTTTGCCGCGCCGGCTTGTACTTCCACTTCTTCACGGCCTGGATGGCGGACTCGTCGAGCATGGGGTTCCCCTTGAGCACCGTCACCCCCTCGACGTCCCCCTCCTCGTTGATGATCGCCTGCAGCATGACCCGCCCCTGGATGCGCGCCTTCCGCGCCATCTCCGGGTAGACCGGGTCCACCTTCAGGATTCGCTCGGGAGGATCCATGTCGGGCGCGAGCGGGACCGGCTCGGTCGCGCCGCCCTCGACGCCGCCGAGGACGCCGCCGATCGTGCCGCCGAGGACGCCGCCGACGACGCCGCCGATCACGCCGCCCTCGACGCCGCCCTCGACGCCGCCGTCGACGCCGCCGTCGACACCGTCGGACTCGGGAGCCGAGGGAGCCTTCGGGACCTCTTTCGGCACGACGGTGGGCTGGACGATCTCATTGGGAGTGACGGGCTTGATCTCGACCGGCTTCACCGTCTGCGGGGTGGACCGCTTCGGCGGCGGAGGCGGGGGAGGAGGCGGCGGAGGCGGAGCGACGGCCCCCGTGAACGTGATCATCAGGTCGGGGTCCTGAACAGCCTCGACGATGATGTACGAGGCGCCGACGATCGCTCCGATCAGGAGCGCGTGCAGGCCGAAGGCGACCGGGAAGGCCCACGGGTTCTCTTTTTCGCCCTTGCCCTTCCGGCTTTCGATCATCGTGTCGAACATGGGATTGCCCGCCCTTCCCGTGGCTCAGGCCGCCTTGGCGGCAGCGAGGTTCTTCTTCCGGGCTTCCCCGGCCCGCTTGGTGAACTCCTGCGATTTCTCCATGGCGGCCTGGAACGCGGCCTGATCGCCCGCGGCGCTCGCGAGTTTGGCCTTCTCCCGGTACAGGAGGTTGATGTAGACGAGCGACTCGAAGTAGTCCGGATCGAGCGAGATGGCCTTCTCGAGGGCCTTCATCCCGGTGGGAATGAGCAGGTCGATGCGCTCCTGATCGGCGACCAGCAGGCCGCCCTTGGAGGAGCGCTCCCAGCACAGCACGCCGATGGTGTACCAGGCTTCCTTGTTGGAGGGCTCGAGCTCGGCGCGCTTCGAGAACCACTTGAGCGCGTTCGGGAAGTCCGGCTTCTTGGCGTACAGGCCGGCCAGCTGGGCGGCGAACATCGCGTTGTTGGGCTCTTTCTTGACCAGCTCCTCGTAGAACGCGATCGCCTTGTCGGCCTGGTTTGCGGCCTGGAGCAGGCCGACGTAGAAGCCGCGGACCTTTTCCGCCGTCTCCGTGTCCGGGGCCTTCATCGCGAGGAGCTTCTCGAGGGCCACGGCGGCCTTATCGGCGTACTCGAGGTCCTTCGGATGGGTCGAGTTCGGGTGGTACATGGCCAGCAAGGAGACGGCAATCTGGTAGTTCGTCGTCCAGTCGTTCGGCGCGATCGAAAGCACCTTCTGATACAGGCCGATGGCTTCCTCGTACTTCTGACCCTTGTAGGCCTTGTTCGCCTCGTTCATGTAGTAGCGGAACCGGATGGAATCGCAGCCGGGAAGCGCGAGCGCTAGGGCGCCGAACATGAGGAATGAAACTAGTCTGCGGCTCATGGACGCTCCGTTGGGTCAGCGATGCGGCGTCGCCGGGTAATTCACCTCCCGCCGGGATTCTCGACTCGTCTCCGGCGGGCGGAAAGTTCTCGCTTCCGCGTTCGAGAACGGGTAACTAGCCCACGTCTCCAGCGTCATCCTCTACACGTAGAACTCGGGTCGCCTACCTCCTCCAAGATTCTAGCAGAATTAAAGCTACGGATGCCATGCGTGGGGACGAGGTCGTCGCGGAGGTGCGGAGTATTGTCAGCAGCGGCATTTCCGCCGCGAAACCGAGGGAATTCCACCCTCACCGCCCGCCTCGCCCGAATGCCGCCGCCCAGCCCGCCACTCCCGCGGCGCCCCCGGCGAGCACCAGCGCGATCCCCACGACGGCCCGCCCGTGAGCCTCGGCGCCGGGAGACGCGACGGCGGCCACGAGGTCGCCAAGTCCGTGGCCGTGGGGCATCGCGAACAATCCGGCCGCCGCCACGAGGAACCCGACGGCTCCGGCCTGGAGCGGCCACGGCGTCTTGGCCGGTCTCCCATCGCGCCGTCCCACCACGCTGTGCACCCACCCGTACGAGGTGTAGATCGAGAGCCCGAGGGTCAGCCACCCGACGAACCTCCACCACGAGGCCGGCGGGAGGTAGAACATCAAGGCCAGGCAGGACGTCACGCCGAGGAGCGGGAAGAGCAGCGGTCCGAGCGGGACCCGGAACGGCCGCCGGCGGGAAGGATCCCGGAAACGCAGGATCGGGATCCCGACGCAAACGAGCACGAACGCGAAGAGGGTGCCGATGTTCGTCAGGTCCACCATCTCGTCGATGCTCGCGAACGCGGCCACGCTGCCCACGGCCAGTCCGGTCATGATCGTGGTGACGTGAGGGGTCCGGAACCGCGGGTGCACCCTGGCGAAAGTCTGCGGGAGCAGGCCGTCGCGCGCCATCGAGAAGAAGATGCGGGGCTGGCCGAGCTGGAAAACGAGCAGGACCGCGGTGTGCGCGATGACCGAACCGAACGCCACGATCGTGCTCGCCCAGACGGCGCCTGGCGCCACGTGCTGGAGCGCCATGGTCAGCGGCTCGGCCTGCTCCACCGACAATCGCCGGGTCAGGTCCGGGTAGGGGACGAGGCCGGTGAACACCGCGGCGACCACGACGTACAGGACGGTGCAGATGGCGAGCGAGGCGAGGATCCCCACCGGAAGGTCGCGGGACGGGTTGCGGGTCTCCTCGGCGACCGTCGAGACCGCGTCGAAGCCGATGTAGGCGAAGAAGACGATGGCGGCGCCCGCGAGGGTCCCTCCCCAGCCCGCGGGCTGGAACGGAACCCAGTTTTGCGCCATGCGCGACGGCGGCACGAAGTAGAGCGCGATGCAGATGAAGAACAGCAGGACCACGATCTTGATACCGACCATCACCGCGTTGAACTTGGCCGACTCCCGGATCCCCCAGACGAGCACGATCGTGATCAGGGCCACGATCCCGAACGCCACGACGTTGAGCACCACGGGCACGCCGAAGACGTGCGGGGCGCTCTCGTAGAGGCCCGGGATCCGCGCCGCGGTCCGGTAGTCGGTGCAGAGCCAGAGGGGAAGCCGGATCCCGAATCCCTCGAGAAGCGTGCGGAAGTAGTTGGCCCACGAGATCGCGACCGCCACGTTCCCCACCGCGTACTCGATGATCAGGTCCCACCCGATGATCCAGGCCACCGCCTCTCCGAGGGTGGAGTAGGCGTAGGTATAGGCCGAGCCGGAGATCGGGACCATCGAGGCGAACTCGGCGTAGCAGAGCGCCGTGAACGCGCACACGATCGCGGTTATCGCGAACGAGAGTGTCAGCGACGGGCCGGCGCCGGGCCGGGCGGCGTCGCCCGCCGCCGCGGTGCCGATCGTCGCGAAGATGCCCGCTCCGATGATCGCCCCGATGCCGAGGAGGGTGACGTGCACCGGGCCGAGCGCGCGCCGGAGGTGGACCCCGGTGGCCTCGGCCGACGCGAGGATGTCGTCCAGCTTCTTCGTCTTGAAGATGCCGAGCCGGGGGGGCGCCATCAGGGTCGCGCCGCGGTCACGGCCGGAGAGGAATGGTCGGACACCCGCGAAGGTTATGGCGAAGGCGGCGATTCGGCAAGCGTGTTTCGCGGATTTGACCTCCCGCTCGCCGTCCCCCACCATTCACGCCGGGAGGTCGCGCGATGAGACTCTCCGACGCCGAGCGGCGGCTCGTCCCGGCTCTCGCGGCGGGGCTGCCGGGAGCCGAGGCGCACCTGCTCCTGGCTCCGCGGCCGCGGCTGGGCTGGCGGCCCGGCGAGATCCCCGCCGGAGCGAGGGCGGCCGCGGCGCTCGTGCTGTTGTACCCGGGCGCCCGTGGCGAGGCCCGCTTCGTCCTCACGCTGCGCCCGTCGAGCCTCGCCCGTCACGGAGGGCAGGTGTCGCTGCCCGGCGGCTCGGTCGAGCCGGGCGAGTCGGTCGAGGAGACCGCCCTGCGCGAGGCGCGGGAGGAGATCGGAGCGGACGCGGACGTCTTCCGCGTTCTCGGCCGCCTCTCGCCGCTCCACGTCCCGGTCAGCGGCTTCGTCATCCACCCCGTCCTGGCCTTCGCCTCTCTCCGCGGCGACCTGCGGCCGAGCGACGGCGAGGTCGCCGCGATCCTCGAGATACCGCTCCGCCACCTGCTCGATCCCGCGTCGCTCCGCGAGGAGCGCCGCACCCTCGCCGGCCAAGCCTACGAGATCCCGTTCTTCCACCTCGGCGGCCACAAGGTGTGGGGCGCCACCGCGATGATCCTCTCCGAGCTGGTCTGGCTACTCCGCGACGACCGTTGCTGACCGGAGCCTCGCAGCCCGCGTTCGGCCCGCGGCAGGGCCCTCGCGGCCCTCTCTTCGCGCGGCCGTCTCTTCCCCGGACGGCCGCGCGAAGAGCGGAGCGAGGAGGCGCGGCGACCGACGCCGCGCAACTCCGAAGCGTGCCGCGAGGACCCTGCCGCGGGGCGGACGCGGGCGGCTTGGACTAGCGGATCTGCGGCGGAGTGAGAGAACCACCCCCCGGGGTTTGGGGCCCCGGGGGGTGGCACGTGGCCGGAGCTTGAGGGGCCATGTAAGAGGGGAAGGGGGTTAGGCTCCGGCCGGAGCTCCTTTCGCCGCCTCGAGGCCGGCGTCGATGGCTTTCTTGTTGAGCTCGATGAGCTGCACGTGGCCTTTCACCGCCGCCGGCAGCGCGGCAACGACGGCTTCCTTCGAGATCCGCATGTCGTGGGCCAGCATGGCGCCGAGCATGACCATGTTGGCGACCTTGGGGTTGCCGAGCCGGTCCGCGATCTCGTTGCAGGGCACCGCCACGGCGCGGACGTCCGTCCGCTTCGGCCCTTCGTGGATCAGCGACGAGTTGTAGAAGATCGTGCCGCCCGGCTCGACGTCCTTTTCGAACCGCTCGAGGCTGGGGCCGTTCATCGCGACGAGCACGGTGGGGTGCTGGATCAGCGGCGATCCGATCTCTTGGTCGGAGACGGTGACGTTGGTGTACGCCGTCCCGCCGCGCATCTCGGGACCGTAGGACGGCATCCACGACACCTTCCGTCCCGCGAGCATGCCGGCCTGCGCGACCACGACTCCCATGAGCAGCACGCCCTGGCCGCCGAAGCCGGAGATCTTGAAGCGATGCTCCTCGATCGCCCGTCCGGTATCGGGGAGCAAGAGGTTCCCGCCTGCTTCCGCGATGTCCAGGACCTGGGGGATCTTCTCGAGCGGCGTCGCCGCGCGGGTGCGCGGGTGGCCGAGATCGTGCTCGTGCCCGTCGCGGTAGACGCCGAGCGGGAAGACCTTCGTCATGGCCGAGAGCGTCCAGGCCGCCGCGTCCACCGGTTGCATCTTCCAGCCGGTGGGGCAGGGGGCCAGGATCTCGACGAGCGAGAACCCCTTGTTCTGGATCTGGTACTCGATCGCCTTGCGGATCGCTTTCCGCGCCTTGACGTTGTTCTTGTTGTCGCCCACCGCGACCCGCTCGAGGTAGTACGGCGCGGTCAGGCCGTTCAGCAGCTCGCAAACCTTGATCGGGAACCCCTCGTTCTGGGCGTGGCGCCCCCGGGGGCTCGTCGTGGTCCGCATGTCCACGAGGGTCGTCGGCGCCATCTGGCCGCCGGTCATCCCGTAGATGGCGTTGTTGACGAAGAAGATGGTGATGTTCTCGCCGCGGTTCGCGGCCTGCATGATCTCGTTCCCGCCGATCGCGGCCAGGTCGCCGTCGCCCTGGTAGCCGATCACGATCGCCTCGGGGTTGGCGCGCTTGACCCCCGTGGCCGCGGCGGGGCAGCGCCCGTGGGGCACCTGGATGTTCCCGACGTCGAAGTAGTAGTAGGCGAATACGGAGCACCCGACGGGGTTCACGAGGACCGTCCGGTCCTTCACGCCGAAATCGTGCAGCGCCTCGGCGATGTACTTGTGGACGTGCCCGTGGCCGCAGCCGGGACAGTAGTGCGTCGAGCCCTTGTCCCCGTCCTTCCGGTCGAAGGTCTCGTAAAAGGTATCGGGGCAGCTATAGGCCGGCGTGATAGACATGGTCTTCCTCCCGGGTGCCCTCTAGGACCTCGAGGATCTCGGTGGGCGTGGGGACCATTCCCCCCTGCCGTCCGTAGAAGCCCACGGGACGGCGCTCGCGGACGGCGAGGCGGACGTCGAGCACCATCTGGCCGTCCGAGAGCTCGACGACGAGGAACCGGCTCACCGTCTCCGCCGCCTCGTTGAACGCCTTGGTGGGGAAGGGGAAAAGCGTCACGGGGCGGATGAGTCCCGCCTTGATCCCCTCCTTGCGCGCGAGGTCCACGGTCGTGCGGAGCACGCGCCCGACGATTCCGTACCCGACGAGCGCCACCTCGGCGTCTTCCATCCGGTACGAGCGCCACTCCTGGAGCTCCGCCACCATCGTCGCGTACTTCGCCATCAGCTTGCGGTTGTGCGCCTCGAGGGCCTCGTGGGAGAGAACGATCGAGGAGATCAGGTTCTTCCGGGTTTCGGCGTCTCCCCGCGTGGCCCAGTCGTGACGGGGCGGGGGAGTCGCGCGGCTCGGGAAGTTCACCGGCTCCATCATCTGTCCCGTGAATCCGTCGGTGAGGATGATCGCGGGGTTCCGGAAGCGGTCGGCGGCGTCGAACGCCTTGATCGTGAAGTCGCACATCTCCTGGGCGAACGCCGGGGCATAGACGATGTTGTGGTAGTTCCCGTGGCCGCCGCCCTTGACCATCTGGTTGTAGTCGCTCTGCTCCGGCCCGATGTTCCCGAGGCCGGGGCCGCCCCGCATGATGTCCGCCACGACGCACGGCAGCTCGGCGCCGGCGAGGTAGGAGAGCCCTTCCTGCATCAGCGAGAGGCCGGGCCCGGAGGAGCCGGTCATGCTCCGCTCGCCCGCCGCCGCCGCGCCGTAGACCATGTTGATCGAGGCGGTCTCGGACTCGGCCTGCACGAACGTCCCGCCCGCGGGGGGGAAGTACCTCGCGGCCGCCTCGGCGATCTCGCTGGCCGGCGTGATCGGGTAGCCGTAGTACGAGCGGCAGCCCGCGAGGATGGCTCCCTTGACGATCGCTTCGTTTCCCTTGATGAGCTGGTAACCCATGGGGCTCCCCCGGACGGTGGCGTCAGGCCACCTCCTCCACGACGTGGAACACGCTGATCGCCGCCGGCTCCGGGCACGCGTAGTAGCAGACGCCGCACCCCGTGCAGCCGGTTCCCTCGAGGAATTCGGCCGGGTGGTAGCCCAGCCGGTTGAGCGACTCGCCGAGACGCAGCGACTTGGTCGGGCAGGCGGCAATGCACAGGCTGCAACCCTTGCACTTGTTCGCCTCGACCACCACGGTCCCCATTCGCTTGGCCATGGAATCTCCCCTCTCTCGCGATTCGCACGCAGCCCACGGCCGCACCCGTTCGCCGGGCCCGGCCACCCCGGGGCATTCTAGTGCATCGGACGTGCCACCGGACCGCGCGCCGGCGGCGCCGCTTCTCCTCGGTATCCTGGACCTTTCGTCGGGCCGCGCGCGCCGATGCGCACAGGCGGCCGCGGAGCATCGCGCATCTCGTCGTGGGATGCGCCATAGTACCCACTCCCCCCGCCGCGTGTCCAGGGTATTTCGCGCGATCGGCGAGCCGCAATGTCCCGAATTCGAATGCGGCCTCCCGGCGGGGGGTACTAGAATCGGGCCGAGCTCACGGAGGCCGACCTTGGCGATCTTCGCATCCCGGCGCCGCCGCCGGTTCATGGACCCGCCGCGCTTCGAAGCGGACGACGCGGCGACGACCGTGATCGCCGCGGGCGCCCGCTTCGAGGGGAGCGTGCGGTCGGGCGGGGGAGCCGTGATCTCGGGCCGGATCGAGGGAGACCTCGCGGCGGAGGGGGCCGTGCTCCTCGAGGCCACGGGGTCGATCGGCGGAAGCGTGACCGCGGCCGCGGCGAAGATCGAGGGGGCGATCGAGGGATCGCTCGAGGTCACAGGGCGCGCCGAGGTGGATTCGGGCGGCCGGGTGGCCGGGCCCGTTCGCGCGGCAAGGGTGGACGTCGCCGCCGGCGCGCTCCTCGACGGTCCCGTCGAGGCGCAAGACGGCCCGCACCGCTTCGTCGAGCGCCGGGGGAAGCGGCGCTGACGGCCGCGGCGCCGGGTCAGGACTCCGGACGCTCGAACGGATCGGGCGGGGGCGCGTCCTTGATCGCGGGGTCGAGGCGGATGGGGCCGGGGTGCTCCGCGAGCAGGCGGGCGAGGCGCGCGACGAGGCGCGACGACGCCGCCACGCGCCGCACGTCGATCTTGTCCGCGGTGTCCCCCGGCGCGTGGTACTCGGCGATGTACCCCGCGAACGGGTAGACGATCGGTATCCCCGCCTCGAAGAACGTGTAGTGGTCGCTCACCGGCTGGAGGCGGAGCGCGGGGTAGTAGCGCAGGTCGAGACCGAGCCCGTCGCTGGCGGCCGCGGCGAGTTCGCGAAGCACCGGCGCGGCGGCGCTGTAGATGATCTGGATCGCCGCGGCGTAGTCCTTGCGATCCAGGTTGGCACGGCCGAAGACGTCGAGATTGACGACCGCCCGGATCCGCTCCTTGGGGACGGGCGGCCGGCGCAGGAACGCGGTGGACCCGAGCCGCCCCTCCTCCTCGCCGGTCCACGACGCGATCACGATCTCCGCCGGGCCCTTGGGAGGCGACGCCTTGAGCGCCGCGGCCGCCGCTAGAAGGCCGGCCACTCCCGATGCGTTGTCGTCGGCGCCCGGGTGGAGCGTCCCGCCGGGGGACCCGAGGTGGTCCCAGTGCGCGCCCAGGATGACCGCGTCCCCCTCGAGCCCTTTTCCCGCACCGAGACGCGCGACGACGTTCCGGATCTCGAACGTCCGCCGATCGCGATAGCGGAGTAGCAGCGAGGTCTTCCGGTCGCCGAGGAGCCGCGAGGCCTTGCGCCCCGCCTCGAGCTCCGCCGATGCGGCGCCGACGTCGAGGCCCGTGCCGTCGAGGACCGCCAGGGCGCCGGCGGGATCGAGGTACGCGACGGGAAGGGGTGCCGGGGCTCCGTCGAGCCCGACCCAGGGTCGCGCGAGGTCGTCCTTGCGGCCGGCGACGAGGTCCGCCGCCGTGCGCGCGCGTCCCGCGGGGTTCGGCACCAGGAGGAGCGCGGCCGCTCCGAGCGACTGCGCGAGGCGGGCCTTCGCCGCGGCGAGCAGGTGACGCGTGGGCCGCGTTCCGTTCCACTTCGACGCGGGATCGGACTCGCCGGGCTCTCCCGACAGCACCACGACGATCCGGCCCTTGACGTCGAGACCTTCGTAGTCGTCGTGACCGTACTCCGGCGCGCGGATCCCGAACCCCGCGAACGCCAGCGGGCCCGACACGGTCACCGACTCGGCCCGGTCGGGCACCACGACGAGCTTCCCCGAGGCGCCGTCGAGCCGCGCCTCCGCCCCGGAGCCGCCCGAGGCCGCGAGGCTCGAGGCGGCGGGATCGTAGTAGGCCTCGACGGCGAGGACCGCCTGGAACCAGGAGCGCCCGACCGGCGTCTCGTCGCCCGCGGGAATCCAGCCGATCGCCTCGAGCCTGTGCGCCACGAACGCCGACGCGACCGCCCCGCCGCGCTCGGCTGCGTGACGTCCCTCGAGCTCGGGTGAGGCGAGGAAGCGAATCGTCGCCGCGATGTCCTCCTCCCGCACCGCCTCGTCTCCGGGCACCCCCCACGCGAGCTGGGCGAGGACCGCCGCGGTGATCGCCGCTACGATGGCTCTTTTCATCCTGGCCTCCCGCATTCCGGCGCGGCCCGCCGCACCGGCCGCCGGCAGGTGTAGCATAACCGCTCGTTCGCACTTCGAGGGGGTGCACGATGGCTCGCGCCGGAGACGTGAGGGTGATCGAGCGACCGAAAGGCCGCCGGGCGGGAATCGTCCGCCGGCTCGCCGTGGCGTCGGCGATGGCGCTCGCCGCGCTGCCGGCCGTGGCGGCGTACCACGAGGAGATCCTGGCGAACGGGCTTCGGGTGGTGCTGATCGAGAACCGGGCGAACCCGATGGTGTGCTCGTCCGCGATCGTGGGCGCCGGCGTCGTGGACGAGCCGGACGGAATGAACGGCGCCTCGCACTTCCTCGAGCACCTGCTCTTCAACGGGACCGCGACCAGGAGCCAGCGCGAGCTGTACGACGAGGTCGACCGCTACGGCGCCTACAACAACGCGACGACGCGCGAGGATCACACCCTCTTCACCCTTCTCATCCAGAAGGAGTTCGCGGCGCGCGGCCTCGACATCCAGGCGGACATGCTCTTCCGGTCCACGCTCCCGCCCGACAAGTTCGAGAAGGAGAAGGGGATCGTTCTGGAAGAGCTGGCGAAGGACCGCAACGATCCGGCCTACGTGTCGGGCGAGGCGTTCCGGGCGTTCGCGTACGCCGGCACGCCGCTGTCCCGCCCCGTGCTCGGAAGCGAGGCCTCGATCAAGGGAATGAGCCGGGACCGCGTGCTCGCCTACTACAAGGCGCGGTACGTGCCGGGGAACATGACGCTCGTGGTGATGGGGGACTTCGAGATCCCCGCGATGATGGAGCAGGTGAAGAAGACCTTCGGGGCCGCGCCGAAGGCGAAGCTCCCGCCCTCCCCGAAGGCGGCCTGGCCCTCGCCCCCGCCGCGGAACCTCGCGCTCGAGCCGCTGGAGGCCGGCCGCTCGTACCTCCACGCCGCGATTCCGCTCCCGCTCGAGCCGTACGATCCGACGATGGGCGCGGTCGAGCTGCTCCTCGCCGCGCTCTCGGGCGGGACGGACTCGCCCCTCTCGCGCGCGCTCACCTCGGGCGCCGACCCCCTCGTCCAGTCGTTCACCCTCTCCGCGAGTCCCCGGGCCCGGGGATGGTCCTCGATCGAGTTCGACGCGGTGTTGCCCAAGGGCGGAGACGCGAAGCCGGTCCTGGAGGCGCTCGCCACCGGCCTGCTCACGCTGGCGCCGGGGCGCCCGGCGTGGGAACGGATACCGCAGGCTCGCACCGCGAGCCGCTCCGACGAAGCGCTCACGGCGGACAACATCCAGTACTACGCGATGACGCGCTCGGCCTACGTCCCCGGGTCGCCCAAGGACGATCTCGCCCGCCGGCTCGGAATCTTGCCCTCGCCCGTGGAGCCGGTCGCCGAGGCCGCGGCGATGATCCGCTCGGCGGTCCCGTCGCTCCGCGCCCTCGCGTCGGGGCCGGGCCTCGCGGAGCAGGTGTCGTCGTGGTCCGCGCCGGCGCCCCCGCCTGCCGCGGCGGCGGGACGCGCCGAGGTCTCGGAGACGCTGCCGTCGGGACTGCGAACCTGGGTCGAGAGAAACGGCGACTCGAGCGTCTTCGCGGTGCACCTCGCCTTCGCGCCGCGCTCGGCTTCGGAGCCGGCGGGCAAGGAGGGGATCGCGGACTTCCTCCACCGGATGCTCCTGCGAGGCACGATGGTCCGCGACGCGGCGGGGCTTTCGGCGGCCCTCGACGCGCTGGGTGCGAGGATCAAGCTCGCGGACGATCCCGCGATTCCCTACGACGACTACTACACGACCCCCGAGTTCTCGTTCATCCGGCTCGAGGCTCCCGGCGAGCGGTGGCGCGACGCGGTCGCGCTCCTCGCCGAGATCGCGCGGTACCCGAGGCTCGCCGCCGACGACGTCGAGGCGGTCCGGAAGCAAATGCTCGATCTGCAGAAGCGGCAGGCCGAGTCCACCCGGGCGGTCGCGCTCGATCTCGCGGCCAGGACCTTGGCGCCGGACCACCCGCTGTCGAAGCCCGTCCTGGGGACGCCGGCCTCGATCGCCGCCGTGACCGCCGACGACCTTCGGTCGTTCCACCGGGATTACGTCTCGGGCGGCCGCATGATCCTGACGGCGGTCGGACCGGCCGACCCGGGCGAGGTCGTCGCAGCGATCCGCGGGGCGTTTTCCGACCTCGGCGCGGGGCCGGAGCCGCCGCGGGTCCCGCCGCCGCCGGTGACGCCTCCCGGACTTTCGAAGGAGGCGTCCGTCGGGAAGGGCATGGCGCAGATCGTCCTGACCCGGCTGTTCGACGCCGACCCCTCCGAGGACGCGGCGCTCGCGGTGGCCGGCGCCATGCTCTCGGACCGGCTGTCGTTCCGGCTCCGGGAGGAAAAGGGGCTCGCTTACTCGATGTCCGCGTCCGTCGGCCCCTTTGCCGGCAGGACACGGCTCGAGGTCTCCATGAGCACGCGGCAGGCGAACGTGGAGGAGGCCCTCGAGGGGCTCCGCGAGGGGATCGAGGAATTCGCGGCCGCGGCCCCCGATCCCGCGAAGACCGAGCGTGCCGCCAACGCGATCCGGGGCCGCCTCCTGATGCGGCGGATGACCCGCGTCAACCAGGCCTATTTCGTCGGACTCGACCTGATCGCGGGCAAGGCGCCGGGGTCGGGGAAGCAGCGCCTCGAGTTGTTCCGGGCGGTCCGCCCGGAGGACGTCGCGCGCGTCGCGGCGAAGTACCTCCACGTCGGGGCCTGCGCCACGCTCGTCGTCCGATAGGGGAGCGCCGCCGGGTGGGCGGCTTGGATGGAGACATGGCAGCCCGCGCGAGCAGGAAGATCCTGTTTCTGGACGGTGGAGAGTTGGTTCTCGATCTCGAGAGCACCTTTCTCGCACGCCCCGAATTCCGGGTCGTCCACGGAACGCCCGGGCAAGACCCGCTCGGCCTGATCCGACGCGAGCGGCCGGATCTCCTCGTGCTCGATCTCCACGCGTCGAATCCCGCGAGCCTCAAGGTGTGCCGCGCCGTGAAGGGCGACCCGGTCCTCGGGGAGACCCCGGTGCTGCTCCTGAGCACGCCGACGCTCAGGCGGGACGCCCGGGCGGCGGGCGCGGACGCGGTCGTGTTCACGCCGCTCGTCCATCGGGAGTTCCTCGAGATCGTCCGCCGCCTGCTCCCCGTCGCCTCGCGCCGCGATGCGCGATGTCCGGTCCACATGAAGGTCACGCTCGCGGAGGGAGGGGAGGAATTCGAAGCCTGGAGCCGCGATCTCTCGGAAACCGGAATGTCCTTGAGCGCGAGCCGATGCCCCGCGCCGGGCGCGGGGATCCGCCTGAGGTTCGTCCTGCCGGAAGGGGCGGAGGAGATCTTGTGCGGCGCGATCGCCCGAGGGCCGCGGGGGCCGGGCGGCGCCGCCGGCGGCTTCGGGGTCGAGTTCGACGGGATGGGCCCCTCCGACCGGGAGAGGATCGCGAGGTTCGTGCGCGACCGCCTCTCGCGTCCGATCGAGCTTCCCTGAGCGCGGCGGCCGTTGTCGCCGGTTCCCCGGCCGCGTAGAATCGCGATCGAGAGGTTTCGATGAGCGGGTTCTTCGGCTCCCGTCCACTTGAGGTCCCCGAGGGGAGCGCGCTCCTGATGAAGACCTGGAGCGACGGCGAGGCCGAGATCGTCCGCCAGCTTCTCGAGGCGAACGACATCCCCTGCCAGGTGATCTCGGACATCACGCATTCGGTCTACCCCGTCGCCGTGGACGGCCTCGGGGAGATCCGGATCTTCGTCCCGGAGGCGAGCCTGGTCGAGGCGTCCGCGATGCTCGCCGACCACCTCCGCGAGGGGATCGAGGCGGTGTCGGAAGACGGGAGCGCGGGGGACGGCGGCGACGGCGACGGTCCAGGCCGGACCGGCGGCGGAGGGGAGAGCAGGTGACGCTTCGCGCGATCGAGGCCTCGACTCCGACGAGGATCGATCTCGCCGGAGGAACGCTCGACATTTGGCCGCTGTCGCTCCTGGTGCCGGGAGCGATCACGGTCAACGTCGCCGTGGAGCTTCGCGCTTGCGTGCGCGTCGCGCCGCGCAGGGACCGGCGGGTCGTCATCGATTCCAGGGACCGCGGGCTCCGGATCGAGCGGGCGCTTCCGCTCGACCCCCGGGATGCCGGAGGGCGACTCTCGTTCCTGCTGCGGCTGGCGGCGTCGTTCCAGCCGGACGAGGGGCTCACCCTCGTCACCGAGGCGGCAGCGCCGGCGGGCGCGGGTCTCGGCGGCTCGTCGGCGCTGGGCATCGCGGTCGGGGCCGCGTTGAACCGCTTCACCGGCTCGGGCCTCGGCCGCGAGGCGCTGCTGCGCCGGGTCACGGGGGTCGAGGCCGCCGAGATCGCCACCCCGACCGGGAACCAGGATTACCTCGCGGCCCTCCACGGAGGGCTCGCCGCCTACCACCACGGGTTCGACGGGACGGTGCGCGAGGCGATCCCGGTTCCTCCGGGCCTCGAGGAGCGGCTCGTGCTCGCCTACACCGGCGAGCCTCGGGGCTCGGGCGCGAGCAACTGGGACATGTTCCGGAGGGCCATCGAGGGAGAGCGGAGAACCGTGGAGGGGCTGCGGGCGATCGCCGCCGTGGCGAGGGACCTTCGAGCCGCGCTCCGCGACCGCGATCTAGACGCGGTCGGCGCGATCCTCGGCGAGGAAGGCCGGCTACGCTACCGGCTGGCGCCGTCGGTGGCGACTCCGTCGCTGCTGCGAGCGGGCGAGGCGGCGCGCCGAGCGGGCGCGGCCGGCGTCAAGGTGTGCGGCGCGGGAGGGGGGGCTGCCTCGTGGCGTTCGCGCGCGAGGGAAGAACCGAGGCCGTGTCCCGGGCGCTCGAGGCCGCCGGGGCGAGCGTCCTCGCGGTCCGCATCGCCCGGCGGGGCCTCGCGCTCGCGGGTCCGCCTTCCGCCCGGCCGCGCTCCCGCGCTCGGGTCGCCGGGAAGACGCTCAGCGGACGGTGATCGGGATCTTGAGGGCGACCTTGGCCGGCGCGCAGTACCCGCTGGCCGCGACGCAGTAGAAGTAGGACAGCTTGGCGTCCACGTCGTGCCGGCCGCGCGAGGCGGTGGAATCCACCGCGAGCTTGAGCTTCAGCGGATCCACGGCTTTGAAGTAGTTCGTCTCGAGCTTGTCCGGCGGAGGAGGGGCCTCGCTTCCCGAAGACATCTCGGCGCCGCCGACGAGTCCCGAGACCGCCGGAACCGCTAGCTTGATCTTCGGGTACTTGTTGAGCTTGAAGCCGGGGTTGACGGAAAGCGTCACCGTGATCTCGGCCTCGCTCCCCGGCGGGACAGAGGCCGGGGTGACCCCGATCTCGACCTTCACCGCTTCCGCGCCGGAGGGCTTCGAAGGGGCGGCCACGGCCTCCGCTCGTGCAGAGGCGACGCCGCAAAGGACCGCCAGGACCATCAACGAGAGCTTCATGCGCATGGGGGGATTCTAGGGGTGGGAGCGAGTGCCCGCAAATCGAGCCCCCCGGGAGACCTCCGGGCCGCGCGGGTTGCCGCCCACCGGGTATGGCAGTACACTCTCGACACGCGATTTCGTGGACGGGCGTGGGGGTAGGAGGGCGTCGTGCGAATCGGACGGTCGCTTCCTTGGTTCCTCTCCGTTGGAGCAATTCTGGTGACCCCGGCGGTCGCCGACGAGGTCGTGTACTTCACCAACGGGACCTATCTCCTCGTCACCACCCACCAGGTCGAGAAGGAGATGATCTCGGTGGACCTCGGCGGGAACTCCAAGATGGCGTTCCCGCTCCAGATGGTCGACAAGATCGAGTCGGCCGGCCGGAGCGTCTACCTCAACCCGACCTACTACCCGGCGAATCAGGCGGTGGCCGGGTCGGTCGGAGGGCAGGTCTCCAATCAAGGCCTCTATCCGGTAAGCGGCGCGGGCGCCGTGCCGTCGCGCCTCCGGACGCCCTACCCGTCCACCGGGACCGGCGTTCCGGCGAACGGCGGCCTCGATGCGCAGCAGGCGGTCGGGTACAACCCCGGCGGCTATCGCTCCGCCCCCGGTGAGGACGTGGCGGACCGCTCCGCGGCGGAGATGCGAGCGTTCCAGGGCGGAGTACCGATCCCCCAGGCGCCACAGAGCCTCTCCGGCCCGGCAGGGCGCAAGGCGAGCCTCGTGCGCATGTCCCAGCGGCCCGGCATCACGCCGGTTTACCCACCGCCGCCGACCGATCCGCCGAACGGCGGCGGAACGCCCCCGTCGCAGAACCCCGTGACCGATCCACCGGCCGACCCTCCGTCGCAGAACCCGCCACCGGGAGAGTGACCGCCGTTTCCTCAGAGCGCAGCCGAGCGGGAGCAGCATGGTCGTCGGCCTGACGGGGCCCAACGCCGCAGGCAAGGGAGAAGTTGCCGCCCACCTCCGCGAGCTGGGCTTCGCCATCCACTCCCTGTCCGACGTCGTTCGCGAGGAGGCGGCGCGTCTCGGATTCCCCCCCGAGCGCGAGCACCTGATCCGGATCGGAAACGACCTCCGGCGAAGCGGCGGGCCGGGCGTCCTCGCGGAGCGCATCCTGTCGCGGATCGCGTCCCGCGACGTCGTGGACTCCATCCGGAATCCCGCGGAGGTCGCGGTCCTGCGCAGGCTCCCGGGTTTCTTCCTCCTCGGCGTGGACGCGCCCGCGAGGCTGCGCTTCGAGCGATCGCTCGCCCGCTCGCGTCCGGGAGATCCCCGGACGTTCGAGGCCTTCGAGGAGCGGGAGCGCCAGGAGAACTCCTCCAACCCGGACGCGCAGCAACTCCTCGCGACTCTCCGCCTCGCCGACAAGGTGGTCACGAACGACGGGACGCTCGAGGCGCTGCAGCGCGAGGTGGACGGGGCGGTGGCTCCGATCCCGTTGCTATAATCGATCGGCCCGGCGAGCGCCGCCGGCAGCGATCCGTCTCCGGCAATGGAGCGAGCTCGAATGCAAGTCCTCCCGGAGCCCTACGCCTCGATGACCGACGCCGAGGCCGTTCCCCGGATCGGAGAGGTGCGCCGGAGGCTCGGCGCGGAGGTCTTGATCCTCGGCCACCACTACCAGCGGGACGAGGTCATCGCTTTCGCCGACGTCACGGGGGATTCGTACGGACTCGCCCGGGCCGCCGCGAGCCGCCCCGACGCGCGCTGGATCGTCTTCTGCGGCGTCCATTTCATGGCCGAAACGGCGGACATCCTCGCCGCGCCGGGGCAGCGCGTGCTCCTTCCCGATCTCGAGGCCGGCTGCTCCATGGCCGACATGGCGGAGATCGACGCCGTCGAGGTGGCGTGGGAGGAGATGGCGTCCGTCCGCGACGCCGCGCGGGTCGTCCCGGTGACCTACGTCAACTCCACCGCCGCGGTGAAGGCCTTCGTGGGCGCTCGCGGTGGCACGGTGTGCACCTCCTCGAACGCCGGCGCGACCTACGATTGGGCGCTCGAACGCGGCGACGCGATCTTCTTCGTTCCGGACCAGCACCTCGGCAGGAACATGGGGTTCGCGAAGGGGATTCCCCTCGAGGAGATGAAGGTCTGGGATCCCGCGGTCGAGCTCGGCGGCCTGGCCCGGGAAGAGATCGCCGGGGCCCGCGTCCTGCTCTGGAAGGGGCATTGCCAGGTTCACGCGCGCTTCGCGGTCGACCAGATCGAGTCCCTCAGGAAACGCTATCCGGAAGTCCGGGTCATCGTGCACTGGGAGTGCAGTCTCGACGTCGTGCAGGCCGCCGACGACGTGGGATCCACGTCGCACATCGTCCGGTGCGTGGAGGAGGCTCCCGCGGGCTCGGTGATCGCGATCGGGACCGAGCTGCACCTCGTGTCCCGGCTCGCCAAGGCGCACGGCGACAAGAAGGTCTTCCCGCTCGTGATGGGGACCTGCGTCTGCGGGACCATGAACCGCATCGATCCGCAGCATCTCCTTTTCGTCCTGGACGAGCTGGCCGCCGGGCGCGTGGTCAACCAGGTCGTGGTGCCCGAGGATCTGGCCCGCCCGGCGCGGGAGGCCCTCACCCGCATGCTCGAGATCTCCCGGCAGGCGGAATCGGCTGCACGGCCGTTGGCGGCACCGGACAAGGTCCGTTAGATTGGCGCGGCGGCGGATGGGGCGCCGAGACTGGAATAGGTGATGCGCGACCAGGTGCCCGGAACCGGTGATGAGGCCCCCAGGGATCGCGCGTCCGAGCGCTCCGCGGCGGGTGCTGCCAGGCGGTCCGGACTGCTGCAACGGATCTCCTCGCCCTCCGACCTGAAGTCCCTCGACCGGGAAGAGCTCGCGCGGCTGTGCGAGGAAGTGCGGGACTTCATCATCGAGGTGGTTTCCCAGAAGGGGGGGCATCTCGGCGCGAGCCTCGGGGTCGTCGAGCTGACCGTCGCCCTCGAGGCGTGCCTCGATCCTCCCCGGGACCGCATCGTCTGGGACACCGGGCACCAGGCCTACGTCCACAAGGTGCTCACCGGGCGCAGCGACGCGCTCTGGACCATCCGGCAGTTCGGAGGCATCTCGGGTTTCCTGAAGAGGGACGAGAGCGAGTACGACGCCTTCGGCGCGGGCCACGCCTCGACGGCCATCTCCGCCGCGCTCGGCATGGCGGCCGCGCGCGATCTCGCGGGCGAGGGCCACCGCGTCGTCGCGGTCGTCGGGGACGGCGCGATGACCGGTGGGCTGGCCTACGAAGCCCTGAACAACGCGGGGCACTCGGGGCGGAACCTGCTGGTCGTGCTGAACGACAACGGGATGTCCATCTCGCCCAACGTCGGCGCGGTGGCCCACTACCTGACCAGCGTCAAGACGAACCCGCGCCTCAAGAAGCTACGCGACGAGAGCCTGAACTGGCTGAAGAAGCTCCCCCGCGGCGGGCAGGTCAGGGGGATGGCGGAGCGGGTCGAGGCGGCCATCAACTCCGCTCTCGCTCCCGGCGGCGTCTTCCAGTCGCTGGGGTTCAACTACTTCGGGCCCGTGGACGGCCACGACCTGAACCTGCTGATGCATCTCATCCCGACCGTCCTCGACCGTCCCGGGCCGGTGCTCCTCCACGTCCTGACGCGGAAGGGCAAGGGGCTCCCCGCCGCGGAAGAGGACGACGAGGGTTTCCACGGGGTGGCCCCCTTCGATCGGAGCACGGGGAAGACGCTGGCGGGGGCGAAGGCGACGGGTCCGTCGTACACCTCGGTGTTCGGCAGCGCGATGGTGGAAGCGGCCGAGGCGTTTCCGCGGATGGTGGCGATCACCGCGGCGATGGCCTCCGGCACCGGGCTCAACCCGTTCAAGGAGAAGTACCCGCAACGGTTCTTCGACGTCGGCATCGCCGAGGCCCACGCCGTGTGCTTCGCGGCCGGGATGGCCTGCGACGGCACGCGCCCCGTCGTCACCGTCTACTCCACCTTCCTCCAGCGGGCGTTCGACCAGATCGTGCACGACGTCGCGCTCCAGAAGCTGCCCGTGGTCTTCGCGCTCGACCGGGGCGGCGTCGTCGGAGCGGACGGGCCCACGCACCACGGCGTGCTGGACCTCTCGTACCTGCGGGAGATTCCCGGGATGGTGGTCGCCGCGCCGAGGGACGGGGAGGAGCTGCGCGATCTGCTCTGGACCGCGCTCGCCCACGACGCGGGGCCGTTCGCGTTCCGCTTTCCCCGGGACGCCGCGCCGGCGGAGTGCGATCCCCGGAGGACGCCGAAGGTCGTGCCGATCGGGTCGTGGGAGGAGCTCGAGGAAGGATCGGGCGTCGTGTTCCTCGCGGTCGGCGCGATGGTCGTGAACGCCCTGGAGGCCCGCCGTCTTCTCGCGGCGCGGGGCGTTCAGGCGGCCGTCGTCAACTGCCGCTTCGTGAAGCCGCTCGATGCGGCGATGCTGGCCCGCCTGCGGGAGCGGTTCCCGGTCCTCTTGACCGTGGAGGAGAACAACCTTCCGGGGGGCTTCGGGGCGGCGGTGCTCGAGGCCCTCGCGGACGCCGGACTCTCCGCGGACCGCGTCGTCCGGCTGGGGATCCCCGACGGGTTCACGACTCACGGGACCCGTGCGCAGCTCCTCGACGAGGTCGGCCTCTCGCCGGCGCACCTGGCGCAGCGGGCGCTCGAAGCGCTCGGAGCCTGAGGCCAGGAGCCTGTTCGAGTAATCCCGCGGTCTACGGGATTACTCGGACCGGCTCCTGGGCACGGGGCCGCCACGAGTCCCCGACGGGAGCGACACGGAGCCCCTCGCGAGGTGATTCCGCCGGGTCGGGACCGCGGCGACGACGAGCCGCGCTGTCAGTTCGCCGGCCCCTTGGATCCGGGAGGGGGGGCCTCCCTCAGCGGACCGAATTCCGCCTCGTAGCGCTGCAGGTTGTCCTGGAGCGCCCGGATCATCCGCTTGAGGTGGCCCGGACTCACGATGATGCGCGAGTTCACGACGCCGCCGGGAGGGAACAGGCTGATGAAATCGAGGAGGAACTCCTCGCGGGTGTGGGCGACGATCATCTGGTTCGCGTACGCGCCGCGGAGGACGTCGTCGGGGATCTTGATCGGGATCTCGCGCTCGTCGGCCACAGGGCCCTCCTCCCGCGGTCTCACTCCTTGATGGCCGCGACCGCCTCCTGAACGTCCCGGAACGTCTCGAACACCACGTCGAACCCGACCATGCGGAAGATTTCCAGGACCGGCCGGCTCAATCCCGCGATCACGATCTTGCCCTTCTGCTGGCTCGCCCGCTTCTGCAACGACAGGAGGGCCGCCATCCCCGCGGAATCGAAGAACTCGACGCGAGAGGCGTCGAGGACGACGCGGCGCGCCGTGCCGATGGCCTCGAGCGCCTTGGACTTGAACTCGTCGGCGTTCCCGATGTCGATCTCGATGGGCTCGGCCACCGCGATCACGGTGACGCCCGCCGTCTCCAGCCGGTCCACGCGCATGGGCATCCCTCCCGCGACGCCGCATCATACAACGTCCCGCGGGCCGGCCGGGGGTGCCTTGCAACCCTCGACCCGAGGCTCTACCTTAGGCGCTCGCGCGCCATTCCCGGCGTAGAGGCCGGCCCCGAGGGTGAGACATGGAAGAGAATCGCTGTTCCCGCTGCGGAGCCGCGCTGTCGGCTCGTCTCGAACGGCCCCCGTTGCCCGGATTGATCGGTCTCCGCGTGCAGGAGCGCATCTGTCCCGCGTGCTGGAGGGAGTGGCTCGGCATGCAGGTCCGGGTCATCAACGAGTACCGGCTGATGCCTGCCGAGCCGCAGCACTACGAGTACCTCCTGTCGCAGATGAAGACCTTCCTGAACCTCAAGGACGAGTGAGGCCGGGAACGAGGTCGCCGCCCGGCGGGGCGGGCTGCCGAGGACACCGATGGGAGACTCCCCGGGCTCGTCCCTCGATCGCCTGAGGGAGCGCCACCCCGACAAGTTCGCCCCCCGAGAGCGGATCTTCGCCAACATTCGCCGGGGCGACCGGATCTTCGTCGGCACGGCCTGCGCCGAGCCGCAGCACCTCGTCGCGGCCCTGGCCGAGCACGTCCTCGGCAATCCCGTCGCGGCCGCCGACGCCGAGATCCTGCAGTTCTGGACGCTCGGCGTCACCGCGCGCGCCGGCCTGCCCGCCAACGTCCGCCACAACTCGTTCTTCATCGGGAACGGCATCCGCGACGCGGTCAACAGCGGCCTGGCGGACTACACGCCGATCTTCCTGTCCCAGCTTCCCGACCTCATCCGCGGGCGGCTCGTACCCATCGACGTGGCCCTTATCCAGGTCTCGCTCCCGGACGACCACGGGTACTTCAGCCTCGGCATCAGCGTGGACATCGTGAAGGCGGCGGTGGAGCACGCCGCGCTGGTCATCGCCCAGGTGAACCCCCGCATGCCGCGGGTCTACGGCGACGGGTTCGTGTCCGCGGAGGAGATCGACTTCCTCGTCGTCCACGACGAGCCGCTGCTCGAGTTCGAGGCGAAGGTGCCCGACGAGATCGCGCGCCGCGTGGGACGGTACGTCGCGAGGATCGTGCAGGACGGCGACACGATCCAGGTCGGGTACGGCAGCCTCCCGAACGCGATCCTCTCGGCCCTCGGCGGGAAGAAGCACCTCGGGGTCCACACGGAGTTGCTCACGGACGGCATCGCGGACCTGATCCGGCTCGGGGTCGTGGACAATTCCCGCAAGACGCTCGACCGCGGGAGGACGGTCGCGAGCTTCTGCATGGGGCGGACGGCGACCTACGACTTCGTGGACGACAACCCCGCCGTCGAGTTCCGGGGGATCGACTACACCAACGACCCGCTCGTGATCTCTCGTCACGAGAACATGACCGCGATCAACAGCGCCCTCGAGATCGACCTCACCGGGCAGGCCACGCGCCGAGTCGATCGGCATGACCTTCTACAGCGGGATCGGCGGGCAGGCGGACTTCATGCGCGGCGCGATCCTCGCGCGCGGCGGGAAGACGATCCTCGCGCTCCAGTCCACGGCCGAGCACGGCGAGGTCTCCAGGATCGTTCCGTTCGTGCGGCAGGGCGCGGGAGTGACGCTCAACCGCGGCGACATCCAGTACGTCGTCACCGAGTACGGCATCGCCCACCTGCACGGCAAGAACATCCGGGAGCGGGCCATGGCGCTGATCGCCATCGCGCACCCGAGGTTCAGGCCGTGGCTGGTCGTGGCAGGCGAAGGAGCTGAGCCTGATCTACCGGGACCAGGCGTTCATCCCGGGGAAGAGCGGGGAGTACCCCGAGCACCTCGAGGCCCGCAAGACGACCCGCACCGGCCTCGCGCTCCTCCTGCGCCCCGTCCGGATCACCGACGAGCCCCTTCTCAAGGAGTTCTTCTACTCGCTGTCCGACCGGAGCCTCTACACGCGGTTCATGACGGCCCGCAAGGAGATGCCGCACGAGCAGCTCCAGGATTACACCGTCATCGACTACACGAGGGAGATGGTCATCCTCGCGGTGGTCGAGCAGGACCGCCAGGAGACCGTGGTCGGGCTCGCGGAGTACTACCTCGACGAGGACACGCTCTCGGCGCAACGTCGCGTTCACCGTCCGCGACCCGTATCAGAACAAGGGCATCGGGACCGAATTACTCGCCTATCTCGCCTACCTGGCGAAGCGCGAGGGGCTCCACACGCTGACCGCGGAGGTCCTCGCGGAGAACAAGGCCATGCTGAAGGTCTTCGGCAAGCTCGGCCTCCCCACCGAGACGACCGCTCTCGAGCGCACGTTCGAGCTGCGCATCGCCCTCAAGTAGCCGCCGCGTCTTCTCGGCTCGTCCCGGCCCTTACTCGCCCTTTTCCGCCCGCCGCGCGTGTGCTAATTTGCTCCGCCCGGTGCGGATCGAACCTACGAAGGGGGCCAGCGTGTCAAGTCACGACTTCGACTACGAGCGCCTCCGGCGCGAGGTCAGCTGGGACCTCGCACGCCGCGAGCTGGGTCTCGGCGACGGGAAGCCCGTCAACCTCTCCCACATTTGCGTGGACCGCAACGTCGAGCTCGGGCGCGGCGAGAAGCTCGCGCTCATCCACGAGAACCACGGGGGAGACGTCCGCCGGTTCACCTACCGCGACCTGATGCGCCTCACCAACGGCTGGGCGGCGTTCCTCTCGCAGCAGGGCGTCCGCAGCCTCGACCGGGTCTGCGTCTTCCTCGACCGGATCCCCGAGCTGTACATCGGCTTCATGGGCATCCTCAAGACCGGCGCGGTCGTGCAGCCGCTCTTCTCGGCCTTCGGCGAGGAGGCGTTCTTCCAGCGGGCGTCCGACAGCAACGCCGTCGCGGTCATCACGCAGCACAAGCACCTGGGCAAGGTGCGGAAGATCCGCGAACGGCTGCCCGACCTCAGGACCGTGATCGTGGTGGACCACGACGAGACGAAGCGCAGGCTCCGCGAGGGAGAGGTAGCGTACTCGATGATGGACCACGCCATCGACGAGCACCCGGTGTTCCGCACCCATGCGGAGAGCCCGAGCGTCCTGCACTACACCAGCGGCACGACGGGCAAGCCCAAGGGGGCGCTCCACGTGCACTCGAGCATCCTCGCGCAGTACCTGACGACGAAGATGGTGCTCGACCTCAGGGACGACGACGTCTACTGGTGCACCGCCGACCCCGGGTGGGTGACCGGGACGAGCTACGGGATCATCGGGCCGTGGGCGATGGGCGTGACGCAGGTGGTCCTCGACGCGGGCTTCTCCAGCGACCGCTGGTACGCGACGATGGAGAAGCACCGCGTCACGGTCTGGTACACCGCTCCGACCGCGATCCGGATGCTGATGAAGGACGGGATCGACCCGGTCAAGCGCCACGACCTCTCGTCGCTCCGGCACATGTGCAGCGTCGGCGAGCCCCTGAACCCGGAAGGGGTCCACTGGGGGCGCGCGGCATTCGGGCTCGACTTCCACGACACCTTCTGGCAGACCGAGACCGGCGCGATCGTGATCACGAACCTCCCCGGCATGCCGGTGAAGCCGGGAAGCATGGGGCGGCCGTTCCCCGCGCTCGTCGCGACGGTGGTGGATGCCGTGACCGGGGAGCCGATCACGGTTCCCGGCCGCGTCGGGATGATCGCCGTCCGTCCGCCGTGGCCGAGCCTGATGCGCACCTACTGGAACAACACGGCGACCTACCTGAAGAAGTTCCTGAACGGCTGGTACATCTGCGGCGACCGCGCGAGCCTGGACGCCGAGGGGTACTTCTGGTTCTCGGGGCGGGACGACGACGTGATCAACACCGGCGGGCACCTGGTCGGCCCGTTCGAGATCGAGAGCGCCCTGCTCGAGCACCCGGCGGTGGCCGAGTCGGCGGCCATCGGCAAGCCGGACCCGATCAACATGGAGGTCGTCAAGGCGTTCGTCGCCTTGAAGCCCGGCTTCGAGCCCGGGGGGGACCTCGAGCTCGACATCATGAACTTCATCCGCAAGCGGCTCTCGCCGCTCGCGATGCCGCAAGAGATCGAGTTCCTCGACCGGCTCCCGAAGACGCGAAGCGGCAAGATCATGCGCCGCATGCTGAAGGCGAAGGAGACGGGGCAGGAGGTGGGGGACACCAGCACGCTCGACGACGAATGACGGAGGCCGCCCGGCGACCATTTAGGAGACGACTCATGAAGGACATGATCCTGGACTACATCCGCAAGGAATACCTCGACGAGGAGGACGCGGAGAGCATGGAGCTCGACGAGAACACCCCGCTCATCAGCAGCGGCATCGTCGACAGCTTCAGCATGGTGAGCCTCAAGCGATTCCTGGAGAAGAAGTGCTCGATCAGCATTCCCGACGACCAGGCGACGCCCGAGGCCTTCGACACGGTGAGCCGGATCATGGAGCTGGTCCTCCGGTTCCAGAAGGGCGCGTGAAATGGCCTACCCCGAGACGTTCCAGCAGGCTTTCCGGACGGAGCTCGATTCCATTCGTGGACAGGGGCTGTTCAAGGAGGAGCGCTTCATCCACTCCCCGCAGTCGTCCGGCATCCTGGTGGAGTTCCCGGCCGGGGCCGAGCCCAAGCGGGTCGTGAACCTCTGCTCCAACAACTACCTCGGGCTCTCGAGCCACCCGGACGTGATCGCCGCGGCGCATCGCGGCCTCGACGAGCGGGGGTACGGCATGTCGAGCGTCCGGTTCATCTGCGGGACGCAGGACGTGCACCGTGAGCTCGAGCGCGCGCTCACCCGCTACCTCGGCACCGAGGACACCATCCTGTTCCCGAGCTGCATGGACGCCAACGCGGGTGTGTTCGAGGCGATCCTCGGGCCCGACGACGTGATGATCTCGGATCGGCTGGTCCACGCGAGCATCATCGACGGCATCCGCCTGTCGAAGGCGATGCACGATACCTACAAGCACGCCGACATGGCCCACCTGGAGGAGAAGCTGCAGGAGCACCAGGACCGGAGGGTCCGGCTGATCATCACCGACGGCGTGTTCTCGATGGACGGCGACCTGGCGCCGCTCGACCGGATCGTGGAGCTCGCGGAGAAGTACAACGCGATGGTGTTCGTCGACGACAGTCACGCCAGCGGCTTCATCGGCAAGACCGGGCGGGGGACCCACGAGCACTTCGGCGTTCTGGGCAAGATGGACATCATCACCACCACGCTCGGGAAAGGGCTCGGGGGCGCTTCCGGCGGCTGCGTGTCGGGCCGGAAGGAGATCGTCGAGCTGTGCCGACAGCGGGCCCGTCCGTACCTCTTCAGCAACGCGGTGCCGCCGCCCATCGCGTGCGCCGCGCTCAAGGTGCTCGAGATCTTGAGCTCGAACACCGAGCGCCGCGACAAGCTGGAGGTCAATACGAAATTCTGGAGGAAGGGACTCAAGGAGGCGGGCTTCGTGATCAAGGACGGGGAGAGCCCGATCGTCCCGATCATGCTCTTCAACGCGAAGCTGAGCCAGGACGTCTCGCGGGACCTGTTCCGCGAGGGAATCTATGCCGTCGGGTTCTTCTTCCCGGTGGTCCCCGCCGGGCAGGCGCGCATCCGGACGCAGTTGTCCGCCGACCACGACCTCGCGATGCTCGAGAACGCCCTGGTCGCCTTCAAGAAGGTGGGCGAGAAGCACGGGATCCTCGGCCTCGACAAGAAGGGGATCATCGCGAAGTACGGCAGCTGACGGCGTGCGCATGGGCGTCGCGGACGCACGGGTGGCCCGGATGAGCGACGTCGAAGCCTACGCCGACGAGATCGTGGGGCGGGCGCGGGAGGCGGCCGGCGCCTTTCGCGCCCTCGACCAGGAGGCGACGGACCGGATCGTCGAGGCCGTGTTCCGCGCGGCCTTCGACGCCCGGATCGAGCTCGGGCGACTCGCCGTCGAGGAGACCGGCATCGGTCTCTTCGAGCACAAGGTCGTCAAGAACGCCTGGGCCAGCCTGCTCGTCTACGAGCACCTGAGGTCGCGGCGGACGGTGGGGATCCTCTCCCACGACACGGAGCGCGGGATCACCGAGATCGCGCAGCCGATAGGCCCGATCCTCGGCCTCGTCCCGGTCACGAACCCGACCTCGACGACGATTTTCAAGTCGCTGATCTGTCTCAAGACCCGCAACCCGGTCATCTTCAGCTTCCACGGCGGGGCGCGCTCGTGCTGCCGAAGGACCGCGGGGATCCTGAAGGACGCGGCGGAGTCGGCCGGCGCGCCTCCCCACGCGATCCAGTGGATCCAGCGGGCGCAGGCCGCCTCCCTCGATGCGGTGATGCGTCACCGCGGCCTCGCGCTGATCCTCGCCACGGGAACCGCGCCGCTGGTGCGGAGGGCGCAGCAGTCGGGCACCCCCACGCTGGGCGTCGGGCCCGGCAACGTTCCGGTCTACGTGCACCACTCCGCGGACCTCTCCTTCGCCGCGAAGATGATCGTTCACTCGAAGACCTTCGACAACGGGACGGTCTGCGCGAGCGAGCAGGCGCTGGTGGCGGAGCCGGGGGTCGCCACGAGCCTCCGGCCGCTGATGGAGCGCCACGGGGCGCACTTCTGCACGCGGGAGGAGATGCTCGCCCTCGGCCCGGTCTGCTTCGACGCCGAGAGGGGCGCGATGCGCGCGGACGTCGTCGGCCGTCCCGCGAGCGCCATCGCCGGAAAGGCCGGGTTCCGGGTCCCGCCGCGAACGCGCCTCCTCGTCGCGGAGCCGGACGGGGTGGGACCGGAGCATCCGTTGTCGTACGAGATCCTGGCTCCGGTGCTCGCGTTCTACCGCGTCGCGGATTACGCGGCGGCTCTCGAGACCTGCCGCGCGGTGACCTGCCTGGGCGGTATCGGGCACACGCTGGGCGTCTACTGCAACGAGGAGGCGGTGGTCGCGGATTTCGCCGGCATGGATGCCGCGAGGATCCTGGTGAACACGCCGACGACCGAGGGGGCGCTCGGCGGGATCTTCAACCACCCGCCGCCCTCCCTCACCCTCGCGTGCGGCACCGGTGCGGGAAATCTCACGACGGACAACATCACGATCGACCACCTGATGAACATCCACCGCGTCGCCCGGATGCGGCCGAACCTCAGGTGGCTGGACATCCCGCGGAGGTCGTGGCTCGACGACAAGGTGGACGCCTCCGCGATCCGCGCGCTCTACAACCGCAACTTCTGAATCGGTGCGACGGATGAGTCACGCCTTCGAAGACAGGCTCCGGGAGCAGCTCGAGCAGTTCCGCCGGGACGGCGTGTACAAGCGCTTCAACGTCATCGAGGGGGCGCAGGGGCCGCGCGTCCGCATGGAGGGACGGGGGGAGGTCGTCGTCCTCTCCTCCAACAACTACCTCGGCCTGGCGGCCGAGCCCGAGGTGGTCCGCGCGGGGAAGGAAGGGCTCGATCGCTTCGGGGCGGGGACGGCGTCCGTGCGGTTCATCTGCGGGACGTTCTCGGTCCACCGGGATCTGGAGCGGGCGCTGTCGGCCTTCGTCGGAACGGAGGCGGCGCTGACCTACGTCTCGTGCTGGACCGCCAACGAGGGGTTGCTGCCCACGCTCCTCGACGAGAGCGACGTCGTCATCAGCGATGCCCTGAACCACGCGAGCATCATCGACAGCGTCCGCCTGTGCCGCGCCGCCCGCCGGGTCTTCCCGCACTCGGACATGGAGGGCCTCCGCGAGGTCCTCGAGGAATGCGCATCGGCACGCACCCGGTTGATCGTCACCGACGGCGTGTTCAGCATGGACGGCGACGTCGCGAAGCTGCCCGACATCGTGGAGCTCGCGCGGGACCACCGCGCGGTGGTGGTCGTGGACGACTCGCACTCCACGGGGGTCCTGGGGCGGACGGGGCGGGGAACGGCGGAGCACTTCGGCATGCTCGGGGAGGTGGACATCGTCACCTCGACGCTGGGAAAGGCGCTCGGCGGCGCGGCCGGCGGCTTCACCGCGGCGGCCGAGCCCGTGATCGACTATCTCCTCCAGCGGTCGCGGCCGCAGTTGTTCTCGAACGCGCTGCCCGCGACGGTCGCGTCGAGCGCGCTCGCCGCGCTGCGCCACCTCGAGGAGCACCCCGAGATCGTCGAGCGGCTCAGGCACAACACGAGCTACTTCCGCTCCCGGCTCCTCGAGCTGGGCTTCCGCCCCATGCCGGGGGACACTCCCATCGTGCCGATCATCCTCGGTGACACGGCGAAGGCGATCCGCTGCAGCGAGATGCTCCTCGACGAGGGGGTTTTCGTCACCGGCTTCGGCTATCCCGTCGTGCCCCAGGGGAAGGCGCGCGTGCGCTGCCAGATCTCCGCCGCGCACACGCGGGACGACCTCGACCTGGCGCTCGGAGCGTTCCGCAAGGTCGGAGAGGTCCTCGGCCTGATCTGATCGGGCTTCGTCGTGGGCAGGTCCGAGGGCCTACCTGCTGCGCCGCGACAGGAGGCACCCCGGGACAGCGTCGAAGTTGGCCCAAGTCAAGGGGCGGGATGCCGAGGTTTTGACAGAGCGGCCGCCGTGCCTTACCGTGGTTCGGCGGGCAGGAATGCCGGTAGCGCGAGGCGTGGTGCCCGCCCAGGCCGCGCGGGGAGGCTCAAGATCATGATCCAGGTGACGACGGCTGCCGTGACGAAGGTGAAGGAATTGCTCGCGGCCGAGAACCGGCAGGGTTTCGGGCTGAGGGTCGCGGTGCAGGGCGGGGGTTGCTCCGGATTCCAGTACCGCCTGACCTTCGATGACAACCAGCACGAGAACGATCAGGTGGTCGAGGTGGACGGCATCAAGGTGTTCGTGGACGCGATGTCGGGCATGTACCTCGAGGGCGCGAACATCGACTACGTCGACGGGCTCGACGGCTCGGGTTTCAAGATCGACAACCCCAACGCGACCGCGACCTGCGGCTGCGGTCACAGCTTCCAGGGTTGAACCCGCCTCCACCACGCGGCCGGGCCGCCCCGTTTCCCGGTGGCCCGGCGCGTTGACTCCCGCCGAGTCCGTCCGTTACTCTTGGATGCCATGTCCAAGACGGAGTCCACTTCGGGAGCGCCCCTGTCCTCGCTAGCGCAGCGGCCGTCCGCGTCCCGCGGGCGCCGCTTTCCCGAGCAGGAGCCCCCTTACCGCTCCGCCTACCAGCGCGACCGGGACCGGATCATCCACAGCCGGGCCTTCAGGCGCCTCGAGTACAAGACCCAGGTCTTCGTCAACCACGAAGGGGACCACTACCGCACGAGGCTGACCCACAGCATCGAGGTCAGCCAGATCGGCCGGACGGTGGCGCGGGCCCTGGGCCTCGACGAGGATCTCGTCGAGTCCCTCTCCCTCTCGCACGACCTGGGGCACACGCCGTTCGGGCACCTCGGCGAGGAGGTGCTCAGGGACCGGCTCCGCGAGCACGGCGGCTTCAACCATAACCGGCAGACGCTCCGGATCGTGGAGCACCTGGAAGAGCGCTACCCCGACTTCCCCGGGCTCAACCTCACCTGGGAGGTGCGCGAGGGAATCGCCAAGCACTCCGGCCCGATCGACCTGGCCGCGGCGCCGGAGTTCGAGGAGTACGAGCCGGGACGGATGCCGCCGCTCGAGGCGCAGCTCATCGATCCCGTGGACGAGATCGCCTACAACCACCACGACATCGACGACGGTCTCGAATCGGGCCTCCTGGACATGGAGGCGCTCGCGTCGGCGGTCCCCCTGTTCGGGAACCCGCTCCGCGCGGCGCTGGCCCGGCGGAGGGGTTGCGACCTGCGGCAGATCCGGAACGAGGCGCTCCGGGGGCTCATCAACGAGTTGGTCACCGACCTGATCGACGCGACCGAGAGGAGCGCTAAAGAGGCGGGTGTGGCCGACGTGGAGGACGTCCGGCGGGCCGGGCGCCCGATCGTCACCCTGTCGCCGGCGGTCGCCGTGGAAAACCGCGCGCTCAAGGCGTACCTGCAGGAGCACCTCTACCGGCACCACCGGATCGAGCGGATGAAGGACAAGGCGCGCAGGGTGCTCGAGGCGCTGTTCGACCGCTACCACGCGAACCCGCGTCTCCTCCCCGACGACACGCGGAGGCGCATCCTCGTGGATGGCGTCGAGCGGACGATCGCCGACTACATCGCCGGAATGACCGACCGCTATGCCACCGAGGAGTACCGGCGCCTGTTCGACCCGACGGTGAGGGTCTGAGCCGCGCGCGCCGCGTCCCGGGTCGAGTGGCCGGGCGACTCCCGGCCGGAAAGGATCGCCCATGAAGGCGGTCGTGATCCGCGAGCACGGGGGACCGGAGGTGCTGCGCCTCGAGGTGCGGGAGCTTCCCGAGCCCGGCCCGGGCGAGGTGCGTGTCCGGGTCCACGCGGTCGGCCTCAACCACCTCGATGTCTGGGTCCGGAAGGGCGTGCCGGGGCACACTTTTCCCCTACCGATCGTCCCCGGGTCCGACGTGGCCGGGACGGTGGATGCGCTCGGCGCGGGTGCGCGAGGGGCGAGGGAAGGGGATCGGGTCGTCGTCGGGCCCGGGGTCTCCTGCGGGGCGTGCCTCGCTTGCCGGTCGGGGCGCGATCCGCTCTGCCCCGATTACGGCATCCTCGGCGAGTCCAGAGACGGCGGCTGCGCGGAGTACCTGGTGGTTCCGGCGATCAACGTCTTCCCGATGCCGGAGCGTCTCGATTTCTCCTCGGCGGCGGCGGTCCCGCTCGCGTTCCTGACGGCCTGGCACATGCTGGTGGATCGCGCGGGGCTGCGATCGGGGGAGCTGGTCCTGGTCCACGCCGCGGGTTCGGGCGTGTCCTCTGCGGCGATCCAGATCGCGCGGCTTCTCGGCGCGCGCGTGCTCGCGACAGCAGGGTCCGACGAGAAGTGCGCCCGCGCACTCGATCTCGGCGCGTCGGCCGTGGTCAACTACCGCTCCGAGGACTTCGTCAGGGCCGCGAAGACCTGGTCGGAGGGTCGAGGGGTGGACGTCGCGCTCGACCACATCGGGGCCGAGACGTTCGACCGGACCCTTCGATGCCTGGCGAAAGGCGGCCGCTACGTCACCTGCGGCGCCACGTCCGGCTTCGAGATGAAGACGGATTTCCGGCGCGTGTTCTTCAGGGGGCTCTCGATCCTGGGCTCCACGATGGGCGGGAGCCACGAGCTCGCGCGAGTGCTCGACCACGTCGGCGCCGGCGAGCTGAGCCCGGTCGTGGACCGGGTGTTCCCGCTGGATCAGATCGGGGAGGCGCACCGGCGCCTCGAGAGCCGCTCCGGCTTCGGGAAGATCGTCCTGGTCGTCTGAGGGGCGGCCGAGGGAAGGCGCCGCGGCCACCTTTCCCGGATGGCGCGCGTGAGGTAAGCTACGCTTCCCGGAGAGCCCACAACCGGACGAACGAGCCGGCAGCGGCTGTTTCTCGCGGCGCGGAAGGTACGTTGAGCAAGCGCATCTTGGTCGTGGACGACGAGGCGGAGATCGTCGAGCTCCTCAGGGACATCCTCACGTCGGAGGGTCTCGAGGTCGACGCCGCTTTCGACGCCGAGTCCGCGCTGAGGTTCGTCAAGGCGAACATCTACGACGCGGCGTTGCTGGACTTCAACCTCCCGGACATGGACGGCGTGATGCTCCACCACCGCATCCGCCAGATGGACGAGGACCTGGCCCGGCACTGCGTCTTCATGTCGGGGCAGGTGCAGTCCGACGACAACCTGGGTTACTACTCGTCCCACAGCGGCGGCTTCCTGTCGAAGCCGTTCGACATCCGCGCCGTTCTCGGCGTGATTCGGAGCCTGCTCGACGGCGCCTGACGCTTCCGCTAGCGGCCGGTTCGCCTCTCGCCGCCCCGGGCAGTTCCCCCGTGCAGGAGACGGCCGAGGGCCACGTTCAGCGGATTGCTCCTCGCGAGGAACTGCACGGGAGGGAGGCGCCGCGTTCCCATCCGTTGGACCTCGCGCAGAATCCCCGCGTGCCTCGGCTCGAGCGCCAGCCCTTTCTGGAAGGTCGCGTATCCCTCGGCGCGCTCCCCGGCGTGCACCAGGAGACGCCCGAGGTTCCAGCACAGGTCGGGGTTGAAGAACTCGAGCGCGAGAGCGTCGCGGCAGAAGCGGATGCCCTCGGCGGGACGCTTTGCCTCGAGGCCGAGGCAAAGGCCGTAGAAGGAGAGGTAGCGCGCCTGGGGGCGTTCCACCCCGTGACGTCGCTCCATCACCACGGCCGCCTCGAAAAGCGCGAGCGCCTCGATCCCGCGCCCCTGCTGCAGCGCCGCGATCCCCTTGGCGAAACTCTCTTCGGCCGGACGAACCAGCATGCCGTGCCCCCGCCCCCCGATGACGCGACGAGGGAAATGTCGGGCCCGAGGCCCCGCGGGTCCATGCCGATTTTGGTGAGAGCGGTAACGCGATCGTGATGCGGCGCGTCAGCCCTTGAGCCGGTCCACCAGCTCCTGGTTGATCTCGATCTTGTGCTTTTGCCGGACGCCGTCGAGGATCGACTGGAGCACGGCGGCGCGCCGCTGGGTGACGAGCTCGGAGCGGAGCTGGGCCTTCGCGCCGTCGAATCCGGCCGGATCGAACGCGTCGCGGCGGGTCACCACGTAGATCACCGCGCCGGCTGCCGCCTCGACGACCCCCTTGTCCCCGGCCTTGGTGGCAGGAGCGAACACGATCTTGTCCAGCTCCGGCACCCTGCCGGCTCCGGGCAGGCTCTGATCCGGCGCGTAGTCGGTGGACTTGCGGACTTCCTGCCCGAGGGCTTTCGCCGCCGCGGCGAGGTCCGGGTGGGCGGCGAACGCGCGGCGGGCCGCGGCCAGCGCCGCCTCCCTGGCGCGCGAATTGAGGAGGTCGCCTCTCACGCGGCCATCGACCTCCGCGAGCGGCGGCACCGTGGCCGGCACCGTGCCGAGCGAGGCGACGATCGCCATGCCCCGCGCGATCGCGAGGGGCTGGCTCACGGCTCCCTCGGCGAGCTGGAACACGGCGTTCGTGAAATCGGGGGAAGCGGAGAGATCGGGGGGCAGCTCTCCGCGCGTGACCGCCTTCTCCTCGACCTTGAGTCCCTCTTTCGCGGCCGCGGCATCGAGGTCCTTCGCCGAAGCGATGGAGTCGCGGATCCGCTTGGCCTCCGATTGCGCGAGCTCCTGCGCGCGCCGCAGCCCGAGCTGGCGCCTTATCCCCTCGGCGACCTCGGACATCGGCGCCGTGCCGGCGGCCCGTGTTTCGGTCGGCTGGACGATGTGGAAGCCGAACTCCGACTCGACCACGTCCGAGAGCTGGCCGATCGGCGTCTCGAAGGCCGCCTTGTCGAACGCCGGGACCATCTGTCCTCGGCCGAAGAACCCGAGGTCTCCTCCCTTCTCGGCGGAGCTCGGGTCTTGCGAGAGCGTTGTCGCGAGGGCCGCGAAATCCTCTCCCTTCTTCAGGCGGGCCAGCGCCGCCTCCGCCTGCTGCCGTGCCTGCTGTTTCGCCGCCGGCGCCGCGTCGGCCTCGACGCGGAAGAGGATGTGCCGGGCGCGGCGCTGCTCGGGGCGGCTGTACTGCGCGAGGTTGCCGTCGTAGAAGCTCTTCACGTCGGCGTCGGTCACGGAGACCTTGGACAGCAGCGCCTGGCGCTCCAGCACGGCGTACCGGATCCGCCGTCCCTCGCCCCGCCGATAGGTCTCCTTGTGGGCGTCGTACCAGGACCGGACCTCGGCGTCCGACAGTTTGGAAGGAACGTCCTGCTTCGCGGTGGGGACCACCACGTAGTCGAGGGCCGCGCGATCGGCGCGCGCCCGGTAGGCGTCCAGGACCTCGGAATCGGACACCTGGACCGGCTCGGTGACCAGGTCCTTCCATTTCGCGATGCTGATGTCCTCACCGACCTTCTGCTCGTACGCGGCCACACCGCCCGGCCACATCCGCTCCATCACGGAGGTGTACTGGCTCTTTCCGATGAACCGTCCGCTCGCATCCTGGAACTGCGGGTCCGAGAGGATCTGACGGGACACCTCGGACGCCGACGCCTCGAGCCCGAGCTTGCGCGACTCGGAGAGGAGGACCTGGTCGTCCACCAGCTGTTGGACCACCTGCCGGCCCAGCTGGAGCTGCCCCTTGATCTGTTCGTATTGCGCGCCGAACATCTTGCGGTAGTACTCGTCCGCGCGGCGCGCGACGTCGAGGAACTGGCGGGTGGTGATCGTGGTGCCGTCCACCTTCGCCGCCCAGTCCGCGTTCACGCCGCCGGCCTGACGCGAGTCGCTCGTGAAGTAGACCCCGAGGTAGAGCACCATGGATATCGCGACGATCCACAGGACCCACTTCAGGTGCTTGAGATTCTCCCGCATGACGTTGAGCATCGGCTGCGCTCCATTTCTTATGGGCCAAACTCACGAAGTCTAGCGCAGCCATGAGGATGCGGCAAGGCACCGGAACGGTCGGACCCGATTTTGAGGTGGCCTCCACCGCTCCCGCGTGTTAGATTCCGCTCGGGCGAAGAGCCCTTTCGTCCTGGAGGCGGGTCAGCCGTAATGACCGCACAGCGGCAAAAGTCGAGAGTCGTTCTCGATTGGTTCACCGTCACCTACCGGAGCCTGTGGCTGGCCGTCGCGGCGGTCGTCGCGGTGGCCGTCGTGGGCATCGGGGTGTACTGGTTCTTCTTTGCCGGCGCCGGGCCGAGGTCCGAGGCGGAGGAGGCCATCGGCCGGGCTTCCGCAAGGCTCTCCGAGGCTTCGACCTACCAGGGAGACGAGCGGCTCGACGAGGTGCGGGCGAGTGCCAAGGCCGCGCTCGACGAGGCACGCTCGGAGCTCGACTCGAGGCGCTGGGACACCGCCCGCGTCGCCGCGATCCGCTCCGAGAACCTTTCGCAGAAGGCCATCGACATGGCTCGCGGCCAGGGTCTCGTCTCGCAGGAGGTTCGGTTCTACCGGATCGAAGGGGACGTCCGGGTCAAGAGGGCGGGGGAGTTCGCCTGGGAGTCCGCGGAAAGGAAGATGGTGCTGCACCTTGGCGACCAGGTGAAGACCTCCGCGTCGGCGTCGGTCCAGCTCATCTACTTCGACGGCACCGTCACGACGGTCCAGCCGGGCTCCCTTCTCGAGATACGGGACCTGTCCGAGGATCCCGCCACGAAGGTCCGCAAGGTGACGGAGAAGCTGAACTGGGGCGAGCTGAGCGCCTCGACCCAGAAGCGGAACGTCGAAGGGTCGTTCCACGAGGTGGCGACCGACGCGGCGTCGGCGCGAACGAGCGACGCGGGAGAGTTCCGGATCGCGTTCGACAAGGAGTCCAAGAAGGCGACGTTCGACGCGTTCTCGGGAAGGGTCGAGGTGGCGGGACCCGCCAGGAGGGAAGTCCTTGACGCCGGGCAGCGTCTCGAGGCGTCGGTGGGCGGCGGGCTATCGGCGAAGGAAGTGCTTCCCGGGATCCCCAGGCTCGTGGCTCCGTCGGACCAGCGCGTCTTCGTCTACGACGATCCGGCCAAGGCCACGACCACGCTGAGCTGGGAGCGGATTCCCGGGGCGGCGCGTTACCATCTGATGATCTCCGACAAGGTGCTCTTCACCCGGATGCTCTACGACGCGGACCGCGACGACACCTCGGTGGTCATCGACGGGATCGCCCAGGGCTCCTACTACTGGAAGGTGGCGGCGATCTCGGCCTCGGGGGTCCGCGGACCGTTCGGCGAGCCGCGGCACTTCCGCGTGACCAGCGAGCGGATCCGGGATCGCGACGACGCGACGCCCCCGAAGCTCGAGATCACCGAGTTCGTCCAGACCGGCCCCATGCTGATCCTGAACGGCAAGACGGAGCCGGGGGCCCTGCTCTGGATCGACAGCGAGAAGGTGGACGTCTACGAGGACGGCTCGTTCTACGCCGTGATCCGCCTGCGCAAGGAAGGGGTGAACGAGCTCCGCCTCCTCGCGCAGGACGCGGCGGGGAACGAGGCACGGCTGACCCACCGGGCCTACGTGGAATCGTACTGACGGGGATCGGGGGGTTGCCCGGCCGCGGGCCGACGGACTAAGTTTCTGGCTTTGAAGGCGCAGGTTTCCCGTAGTGTCCGGGTTTTCCCCGGATCCGGGAGGCCGCGGCTGGCCCGGGGAGCCGGGCCGCGCGAGGCGAGCATGGCGTGGAGTCCGAAATCGGTGCTTTCTCTCTTCTCCAACGATCTCGCGATCGATCTGGGCACCGCCAACTCCCTCGTGTACAGCAAGGGACGCGGCATCGTCGTGAGCGAGCCCTCGATCGTCGCGGTGAACCAGAAGACGGGAAGGGTCGAGGCGGTGGGGCGCGAAGCGAAGGAGATGCTCGGGCGGACCCCGGGGAACATCATCGCGATCCGCCCCATGAAGGACGGCGTGATCGCCGATTTCGAGCACACCGAGAAGATGCTCGACTACTTCATCAAGAAGGCCCACAACAGGTCGATCGGGGTGCGGCCCCGCATCGTCATCGGGGTACCGAGCGAGATCACCCAGGTCGAGAAGCGGGCGGTGCGCGACTCCGCGATGAAGGCGAAGGCCACCGAGGTCTACCTCGTGGAACAGGCGATGATGGCGGCGATCGGGGCGGGGCTCCCGATCACCGAGCCGACGGGGAACATGGTCGTGGACATCGGCGGCGGGACCACGGACGTCGCGGTCATCTCCATGGCGGGCATCGTCTACTCGCGGTCGGTCCGGGTGGCGGGCAACGAGATGGACGAGGCGATCATCCAGTACATCAAGAGGAAGTACAACCTCCTCATCGGGGAGCGCACGGCGGAGGAGGTGAAGATGAAGCTCGGCTCCGCCTTCCCTCTCGACGAGGAGCTGACGATCGAGATCAAGGGGCGCGACCTCGTGGAGGGGGTGCCGAAGACCATCGTCGTCTCGGACGAGGAGATCCGCGAGGCGCTGGCCGAGACGGTCGCGACGATCATCGAGGCCGTGCGCGTTGCGCTCGAGCAGACGCCGCCGGAGCTGTCGGCGGACATCGTCGACCGGGGTATCGTGATCACCGGCGGCGGAGCGCTGCTGAAGAACTTCGACAAGCGTCTCCGGGAGGAAACCGGCCTTCCCGTGTCCATCGCGGACGATCCTCTCACCTCGGTGGTCATGGGCACCGGGAAGATGCTCACCGATTTCAACCTGCTGCGGAGAGTGGCCCTGGACTGAGCCCAAGGAGTCCGTCCGAGTCATCCCGCGGACCCACGGGACGACTCGGACGGGCTCCTTGGGGCGGCCGCGGGGACGAGGAGTGACATGCGCGGTCCGGCGCGCACGCGGACGAATCTGCTGCTGCTCGCGGTGCTCCTGTTCGGCCAGCTCCTCCTGATGTCGGGGAGCGCGAGGGACGACGCGGGGGCGAGCGTGCTCGAGAACGGTCTCGCGCGGGTGAGCCGGCCCGTGGCCGGGGCGACTCGCGCCGTGTCCGGCGGGCTGGCCGGCTTCTTCGGGTTCTGGCGGGAGCTCCGCACCGCGCGCGACGAGAACGTCAGGCTCAAGGCGGAGATCGGTCGCGTCCGCGGCGAGCTCGAGAGGTTCAGGGAGCAATCCCTCGAGAACCAGCGGCTGAGACGGCTGTTGGGGATGCGCGAGGACCTCGCGCCGCGCTCGATCGCGGCCTCGGTGGTGACGACGCAGTTGACCGCGCAGACCCGGATGGCGGTGCTCGACCGCGGGACGGAGGCGGGGGTCGCGTCCGACCAGGCGGTCGTCGCGTGGGGCGGGGCGGTCGGGCGCGTCGTGCTCGCCGACAAGGGCTTCGCGAAGATGCGGCTGCTCACCGACCCCAACAGCGGCGTGGCGGGCCTGATCCAGCGGAGCCGGGCCGAGGGCATGGTCCTCGGCCGGGGTGACGGGTCCCTCGAGATGCTCTACGTGCCGAAATACGCCGACGTCGTGGTCGGGGATCGCGTGGTGACGTCGGGACTCGACGGGGTCTTCCCGCGGGGCTTCGGCGTCGGGCGCGTGACGCTGGTGGCGGACCTCGCGGGAGTCACCAAGTCGATCCGCGTCGAGCCGGAGGTGGACTTCCGGTCGCTCGAGGAGGTGCTCGTGCTGCTGCGGCCGATCGCCGGCGCGGTCCTCGCGCCGCCCGAAGGGGAGCGTGCGCGGTGACGCTGCTCCGCGCCGCCCTCGCTCTCGCCCTCGGCCTCGCCGTCGAGATCGCCCTCGGACGGTGGGCGCCGTCGACGCGAGCCTACGTGGACGTCCTGATGGCGGCGGTGGCGTGGTACGGCATCGCCAGGTCCCAGCGGTCGGCGATGCTGATGGGGTGCGCCGCGGGCCTCCTCCAGGACGCGTGGTTCGAAACGGGAGTCTTCGGGATCAACGGCTTCGTGAAGACGCTGCTCGGCTGGGCCCTGGGGGGGCTCGGCGCGCGGTTCGACCTCAACCAGGCCGCGGGGAGGCTGGCGTCGGGGGCCGTGCTTTCCGTGGCCGGCCGGGTCCTCGAAGCCGGGATCCTGAGGCTGCTCGACCGGGCCTCGGGCCCCTTGGAACCGGTCGGGCTCCTGATACGAGCGGTGACAGGCGGGTTGCTCGTCGTCGTGGTCTTTGCCATCTTGAATCGAGTGAGGGGCAAAGCGGCGCTGCAGCGCAGGGCCGGCTGAGCGGATGGACTACAGGGACCGATGGGAGCACAAGGAGTACCTCCTCGAGCGGAGGCTTGCCCGCCGGGTGACGCTGTACCACGTCGCGATCATCCTCCTGATCGTCTCGTACCTGCTGACGTTCTGGTACCTCCAGGTGATCCGCGGCGCGGAGTACGCGCAGCTCGCGGAGAACAACCGGCTGCGGCGGATCCCGATGCCGCCGACCCGTGGCGTGATCTTCGACCGCCACAGCGAGGTCGTGGCGTCCACCCGCCCGTCGCTCAACCTCGTGCTCCGCCGCGAGGGGCTGAAGGACGCGGAGGGGCAGCTCCACCGCCTCGAGGCGGTGCTCGGCGTGCCGTACGCCGAGCTGCACGCGGCGCTCCGGGACATGAGCGCGCGCCCCACGTTCGAGCCTCTCGTGGTGAAGGAGGACGTCGGGCTGGCCGATCTCGCGAAGATCGAGGCGCGCCGGGAGTGGTTCCCGTCGGTGGAGGTCGAGCAGACGGCGCGGCGCGACTACCCCGATCGCCAATCGGTGGCCCACGCGGTGGGGTACGTGGGCGAGGTCAGCGAGAGCCAACTACTCAACCAGCCTGCCGAGGGGACGCTCGAGCTCGGGGACACCGTGGGGAAGTCGGGCGTCGAGAGGGCCTACGACGACGTTCTTCGCGGGCGCCGCGGCTGGAAGCTCGTCACCGTCAACAGCCTCGGGCGGCAGCTCGGCGAGGCCCAGAACGGGAGGGCGCCCGAGGACGGCCGCCAGCTCCGCGTGACGCTGGATCTCAAGCTGCAGCGGGCGCTGATGGACGCGTTCGGCGAGGAGGTCGGCGCCGGGGTCTTCATGGACCCGTGGACCGGCGACGTGCTCGCCCTCGCGTCGTCCCCCGCCTACGACCCGAACGTCTTCGCCTCCCACGTCTCGCCGGGAATCTGGCAATCCCTGGTCCACGACCCGCTTCGGCCGCTGCAGGACCGGGCCATCGGCAGCTTCTACGCCCCCGGCTCGACCTTCAAGGTGCTGATGTCCGTCGCCGGCCTCGAGTCGGGAGTCATCTCTCCCTCGACGGTTCTCCACTGCGGCGGATCCATCAACATGTACGGCCGCCCGTTCCTCTGCTGGAAGAAGGGGGGCCACGGCGCCGTGGACGTCCACCGCGCGCTGGTGCAATCCTGCAACGTCTTCTTCTACCAGGTCGGCCGGATGGCCGGGATCGAGACGATCGCGCGGTACGCCGATCTGTTCAACATCGGGAGGCCGACCGGGATCGATCTGCCGGGGGAGGCCGCCGGCGTGCTGCCTTCGCCGGAGTGGAAGATGCGGACGCGCGGCGAGCCCTGGTACGCGGGGGAGACGATCTCGGTCTCGATCGGGCAGGGAATCCTCGGCGCGACCCCCGTCCAGATGGCGGTACTCATGGCGGGGGTTTCGACCGGCAGCCTCCCGCGCCCGCACCTCGTCCGGTCCGACCGCGCCCCGGAGTCGAAGCCCCTACCCATCTCGCCGGGGACGCTCGCGATCGTCCGGAGCGCGCTCCAGGACGTCGTGGAGGAGGGGACCGGCAAGAAGGCGTCGCTCGGCGTCATCTCCGTCGCCGGGAAGACCGGCACCGCGCAGGTCTTCAAGAAATCGGCCGGGATCGACGCGGACAAGCTGCCGAAGGACGAGCGGGACCACGCCTGGTTCGTCGGCTACGCGCCGGCGGACCGTCCCGAGATCGCCTTCGCCGTGGTCGTGGAGCACGGCGGGCACGGGGGAACCACCGCGGCCCCCATCGTCAAGAAGGTCCTGGAGACGTTCTTCGCCGACCGTCTCCCTCCGAAGCCGTCCCCGGGGGCGCTCCAGGCGGGCCTCGCGCGGCGAGCAGAGGACAAGCGTGATCCCGCGCCGCTTCCTCGATAGCCTCGACTTCCCGACGATGCTGATCGCGCTGTCGCTCGGGGGCCTCGGCGTCGTCGCGATTGCCTCGGCCACGCTGGGGCAGCCGGGCCGTCTCGGACTCTGGCGGGTCCAGCTGCTCTGGCTCGCGATCGGGCTCGTCGCGGCGCTGATCGTGGTCGGGATCGACTATCACGTCTGGGCGGAGTTCTCCCTGGTTCTCCACGGCGTGGTCGCCGTGTTCCTGGTGGCCGTGCTCTTCGTAGGACGCGAGGTGGCGGGGAACCGCTCCTGGCTCGTGATCGGCCCGCTGACCTTCCAGCCGTCCGAGCTCGCCAAGTGGACGACCTGTCTCGTTCTCGCCGCGTACCTCTCGGAACGGGTTCACGGGAGCATGGGATTGCGCCAGATCCTGGAGATGGGCGCGATCGTGGGGATTCCCGTGGGCCTCGTGGCCGCGCAGCCCGACACGGGCACGGCGCTGACGTTCATCCCGATCTACCTCGCCGCGCTGTTGCTCGGCGGCTTGAGGTGGAAGGTGATCATCGGCGTGCTGCTGCTAGCCGCGCTGCTGGCGCCGATGGGGTGGGGCCACCTCAAGGAGTACCAGAAGGATCGCATCCGCAACGTGCTGGATCCCGAGCGCGATCCTTCCGGCATCGGGTACCAGACGCGGCAATCCAAGATCGCGATCGGATCGGGCAGGTTCCCGGGGAAGGGGCTGTTCCGGGGAACCCAGAGCCACCTCAACTTCCTCCCGGCGCAGCACACCGACTTCATCCTGGCGGTCGTCTCCGAGGAGCTCGGGTTCGCCGGCGCGGCCGCGGTCCTCGTCCTGTTCTACTCCCTCGTCTTCCGCGGGATCCTCGCGGCCCGCTCGGCGCAGGACCGCCTCGGGAGCTATCTCAGCCTCCTCGTCGTGTCGTGGATCGTGGGACAGATGGCGATCAACGTCGGAATGGTCCTGGGGCTGCTTCCCACGATCGGCGTTCCGCTTCCACTGATGTCCTACGGCGGAACTGCGCTCGTCGCGGTTCTCGCGGGCGTGGGGCTGATCGTCAACGTGAGAACGCGACGCTTCGTGAACTGAGCCGCCCTCCCCGATCTGTTACCATTGCTTCCGGAAGGGAACTCGCGGAGCACCCGATGGAAGATCATTCCCGCCGGAGGCGCGACGACGACGCGCTGCGCCGGCGAATACTGGCCGGGGTCCAGCGCCCCTCTCGGTACATCGGGGGGGAGTGGAACTCCCTCGTCAAGGACCACAGCGCGGTCGAGTTGACCTTCGGGCTCGCCTTCCCCGACGTGTACGAGATCGGGATGTCCCACCTCGGGTTCCGGATCCTGTACTCGCTGCTGAACGCGCGCGAGGACACGGCGGCCGAGCGAGTGTTCTGTCCGTGGCCCGACATGGCCGAATCGCTGCGCCGCCACCGGCTTCCGCTCGCGACGCTCGAGACCGGAACGCCGCTGAGCGATCTGACGGTCGTCGGCTTCTCGCTCCAGTACGAGATGACCTACACCAACGTGCTGGAGATGCTCGATCTCGGCGGCATCCCGAAGCGCGCCGCCGACCGGGGCGAGGGCGACCCGCTCGTGATCGCCGGCGGCCCGGTCGCGTTCAACTGCGAGCCGCTCGCCGATTTCCTGGACCTCGTGCTGGTCGGCGACGCCGAGGAGGCGCTGCCCGAGCTCCTCGACCGGCTGCGGGAGCTGATCCGGCTCCGCGCCACCCGGGAGGAGCGGATCCGCGAGCTCTCGCGCCTCGAGGGGATCTACGCTCCGGCGTTGTACCCGCTCGAGACCGAGCCCGGCAGCGGCCTCGTCGTTCCCGTGGACGGCGGACAGGCGCCTTGGCCCGTGCGTCGCCGCATCGTGCTCGACCTCGATCGCTTCCCGTTCCCGGACCGGATCGTGGTCCCGCACGGGGAGATCGTGCACGATCGCGTTTCCGTGGAGCTGATGCGGGGTTGCCCCGTCGGCTGCCGGTTCTGCCAGGCGGGGTACGTCTACCGTCCGACCCGCGAGCGGGATCCCAACCAGGTGCGCGACACGGTGATCCGCTCGATCCGGGCCACGGGGTACGACGAGTTCTCGCTCGCCTCCCTCAACACCGGCGAGTACGGCGCGGTGCGTCCGCTCCTTCTCGACCTCATGGGCCGTTTCGAGCCGGAATCGGTGTCGGTCTCCCTCTCGTCGCTGCACGCCTCCACGATGACGCGCGAGCTGGCCGAGCAGGTCCGTCGCGTCCGGAAGTCGGGTTTCACCATCGCCCCCGAAGCGGGGACGCAGCGCCTGCGGGACGTCGTGAACAAGAACCTGACCGAGGATCAGATCCTTGAGGCGTGCCGGCTCGCGTTCGAGGCCGGATGGGACGCGATCAAGCTCTACTTCATGATCGGTCTCCCCACCGAGACGGATGCCGACGTGGACGGCATCGCGGATCTCTCGCACAAGATCCTCGAGACCGCGCGAAGGGCCGCCGGGAAACGCCGCACCGAGATCACCGTTTCGGCGTCGTCGTTCGTACCCAAGGCGTTCACGCCGTTCCAGTGGATGGGCATGGACCGGCTCGACAGCCTGCTGCGCAAGCAGGAGCGGATCGCGGCCAGGTTTCGCCGCGGGATCCGGTTCAAGCGGCACGGGGGAGAGACGAGCTTCCTCGAAGGCGTGTTCTCGAGGGGCGACCGCGCTCTCGGCCGGGTCCTCGAGAGAGCCTGGCGGGAGGGAGCGCGCTTCGACGGATGGGCCGAGCACTTCCGCTTCCCGGTGTGGCGGGAGGCGTTCCTCGCGGAAGGGATCGATCCCGAGCGTTACGCGCACGCGAGTTGGGATCCTGCCTGGCGACTGCCGTGGGACGTCACGGACTCGGGGGTGGACAAGGATTGGCTCGCCCGCGACCTTCGGCGCGCGCTCGCCGGGGAGACCCTCGACCCCTGCGGGCCGAAGGCGTGCCGGGCGTGCGGGGACTTCGCGCGCGAGTGCATCTCGGGGATCGTCGCCACGGGAACCGGGCGAGACCTCGACGGGTCGCTCCCGCTGCTAGGAACGCCCGCCGCGGCCGGCCCGTCAGCCGCCGCTCGCGCCGCGGGGGAGCCTCCCCTCGCGCCCGCCGCGAACGGCAGCGAGGCGGAGGATGCCGAGGAGGCGCCGCGGTACCGCTACCGCGCCCGGTTCTCGAAGATCGGGAGCCTCCGATTCCTGGGCCATCTCGACCTGACCCGCGCGATCCTGCGGGGAATGCGCAGGGCCCGCTTGCCGCTCGTCTACTCCAAGGGGTTCAACCCCAAGCCTCGCGTGTCGTTCGGTCCCGCGCTGCCCGTCGGCATCTCGTCCGAGGGGGAGTACCTCGATCTCGAGACGCATGCCCGTCTCGACGCCGAAGACGCGATCGCGCGGCTCAACGCGTCGCTCCCCGCAGGGATCCGGTTCGGCGCCCTGCGCGAGATCCGCCGCGACGTGCCGGCCATCGGCGAGACGATCCGAGCGGCGCGCTACCTCGTGATCCTGGCGAACGGGCTCGACGCGGGGCAATCCCTCGAGTCCTTCCGGCGTCGCGGCAAGGTCACGGTCCGGCGGGAGCGGAAGGGGAGCCTCAAGTCCTGGGAGCTCGACGAGGAGATTCTCGGCCTCGAGTGCCTTGGAGACGACCGGGTCCGGCTCACGCTCGCCCTCGGCGGCAACGAGGCCTCGATCCGTCCCGACGACGTGCTCGCAGAGATCTTCGGCGAGCACGCACCCGGTCTCGACGTGACGCGCGAGGAGTTGCTCTTGGACTGGGGCGGCCGGTTCCTCAATCCGCTTCTGGCGGCGACGGTGGCTTCCGATGTCGAGCGAGCTCCTCGTTAGCCGGCTCGGCGGGATGACCTGGGCGGCGCTCCGCGAGGACGGCGCCACCGTCGAGCTGCGCGTGGAGCGGGAGGGGGATCGCGGCGCGGTGGGGCGCATCGTCAAGGGGCGCGTGACGCGGGTCCTTCCGGGGATCCAGTCGGCGTTTCTCGACGTCGGCTCCGGGCGGGACGCTTTCCTGCACGTGGGCGACCTGGTGCTCCCCGGCGAGCGCCCGCCCGAGCCCGCCCCCGGCGTCGATCTCGAGCTCGCCCCCGCCGCGGACGACGAGGGCGAGGACGGAGAGGTTCTCGATCGTGTCGCCTCCCATCCGAGGTCCGTCGCGAGGGGAGGACCGATCGAGGACCGCTTGAAGCAGGGACGCGAGATTCTCGTTCAGGTCGCGAGGGAGGGGATCGGGACGAAGGGCGCCCGGGTCACCTGCTTCATCGCGCTTCCCGGGAGATTTCTCGTCTACATGCCCCAGCTCGCCTTTCGCGGCATCTCGAGGAAGATCACCGATCCGGAAGAGCGCTCGCGCCTTCGGGCGGTCCTCGAAGCGCTGCCGCCGCTGCCGGGCGGTTTCATCGTGCGCACCGCGGGTGAAGCCGCCGACGGGTCGGCGTTCCGGGCGGATGCGGAGATGCTGCGAGCCGAGTGGGAGGCGATCGAGGCGCGCGCCGCCAGGAGCCCGGCGCCCGCGGTCGTGCACACCGAGCTCGATCTTCTCCTCAGGCTGCTTCGCGACGCGCCGCGCGAGGGACTCGACCGCATCGTGCTGGACGACCCGGACCATCACGATCGCGCGATCGCCTACCTGTCCGCCTTGGCGCCCGCGCTGGCGGCCCGCGTGCGTCTCCACTCGGGCCCGGCGCCCCTGCTCGAGACCCACGGGATCGACCAGGAGATCGAGAAGGCTCTCCGGCCGAAGGTTTGGCTCAAGTCGGGCGGGTACCTCGTCATCCAGCAGACCGAAGCGCTGGTCAGCATCGACGTCAACACCGGCAAGTTCGTCGGCGCGACGCGCCCCGAGGAGACCGTGCTCCGCACGAATCTCGAGGCCGCGGCGGAGATCGGACGGCAGCTCAGGCTCCGGGACCTCGGCGGGATCATCGTCGTGGACTTCATCGACATGGATTCCCCGGACAACAGGAAGCAGGTCCTCGCGGCGCTGGAAGAGGCGCTTCGCCGCGATCGTGCCCGGACGAAGGTCGTCGGGATCAGCGAGCTCGGTCTGGTGCAGCTCACCCGCAAGCGGACGCGCCCGGGGGTGGGTGCCTCGCTGACGCGCTCCTGCCCGCTTTGCGGGGGCCACGGGCGGGTGAAGGCTGCCGAGACCGTCGCCCGGGAGGCCCTCTCCGAGGTATTGAGGCTGGCGCCGGGACTCGAGGAGCAGGCGGTGATCGTGCGCATCCATCCCGACGTCGCGTCGGTGCTGAGGCTCGCGCTCGAGACGGCCGGCCCCCTGATCGAGCCGTCGCTCGCGGTGCGTATCCGCGTCGAGGAGGATCCGTCCGTCCGCCCCGATCGCTTCGACGTTCTCGCCGTCTAGGGGCTAGGGAGTCCGCATGAGTCGAAGGAGTCGCTGGTTCCTGGTGCTCGGGGGGTTCTTCGTCCTCTTCGTCGTGGTCGGGGCGCTCCTCGTCCTCTCCGTGGCCGGGGGCCCGTCCATTCCGCGTCGCTCCGTCCTCTGGGTGTCGCTCGGCGGGGAGATTCCCGAAACGGACCGGCGCTCGCCGATCGAGCGCCTCCTCCTCCGGCGGGTGCCGACGGTGATCGAGCGCCTGGGGGTTCTCGAGGCCGCCGCGGCGGACCGCAGGATCGCGGCGGCGGTGGTCGAGCTGAAGGGGTTCGGCGGGGGATGGGCGAAGGCGGACGAGATCCGGGAAGCGCTGGTCGCCTTCCGGAAGAGCGGCAAGCCGCTCGTCGCCTTCCTGGAGTCCGGCGAGACCAAGGACTACCTCGTCGCCACCGCGGGGGAGCGGATCGTCATGCCGCCGAGCGGCGTGCTGCTCGTGAACGGGCTCCTGGCCGATGTGCCGTTCTACAAGGGGACCCTGGACAAGCTGGGTGTCCATGCGGATCTCGAGCACATCGGAGCCTACAAGGGCGCGTCCGAGACCTACACGCGGGACAGCATGTCCGACGCGGGGCGAGAGGCCATGAGCCTGGTCCTGGACGGCCTGTACGGCCGGCTGGTGTCGGTGGTGGCGGGCGCTCGCTCCCTTCCCCGCGACCGAGTGACGCAGGCCTTCGACGAGGGGTTCCTCACGGCCGCCCGCGGGAAGGAGCTCGGTCTCGTGGACGACCTGCTCTATCGCGATCAGCTCGAGGACGAGCTGGCGGAGAAGGCCGGAGGCGAGTTGCGCACGGTGACGGAGTCCACGTATCTCGCGACGCTCGGGGGCAAGGCGGGGGGCCCTCGCCTCGCGGTGATCCACATCGACGGCGTCATCGCTTCCGGCCGGTCGGCCACCGATGCCCTGGGCAACGCCTCCACCGGCTCGGAGACGGTCGCGCGGGCGCTGCGCTCGGCGCGCGAGGACGACGGAATCCGGGCGCTGATCCTGCGAGTGGACTCGCCCGGGGGGAGCGGTCTGGCCTCCGACGTGATTTGGCGGGAGGTCGAGCTGACGCGGAAGGCGAAGCCGGTCGTCGTGTCCATGTCCGATCTGGCGGCCAGCGGCGGATACTACGTCGCCATGGGCGCGGACGCAATCGTCGCCGGGGAGAACACCCTCACCGGCTCCATCGGGGTGATCAGCGGGAAATTCTCCCTGCGCGGTCTCTACGACTGGATCGGTCTCAAGCGGGAGCAGATCAAGCGGGGGGAGAACGCGGACATCTTCACCGACTACCGCCCGTTCACCGAGGGGCAGCGCGCGATCCTGGTGCGCCAGATGGAGTCGTTCTACGCGGATTTCGTCCACAAGGCGGCGAGCGGCCGGAAGAAGTCGGACGCCGAGATCGACGCGATCGGACAGGGGAGGGTCTGGACCGGCGGGCAGGCCCGGGAGAGAGGGCTCGTGGACGAGACCGGAGGGTTCGCGAGGGCCCTCGAGATCGCGAAGAAGAAAGCGGGCATCCCCGCCGGACGATCCGTTACCCTCGTGGAGCTGCCGGCGGCGCGGGGGCTGTTCGAGTCGCTGACCTCCCAGGACGGCGACGAGGCGCTCGGCCGGGGAGTCGTGCGGGCGCTCCTGCCCGCGCCCCTCCGCAAGGCGGCGTCCGATCTCGGCGTCGTGGATCGCGTCGCCGGGGAGTTCTACCTGTACCTCGATCCGCGCCTCCTCGGCTCACGCTGACCGGCGGCCGCGGCGAGCCAAGGAGCTTCTCCGAGTAATCGCGCGGCCCACGGGATTACTCGGACCGGCTCCAGGGGCGCGGCTCCGGAGGAGCGCCGACTTTGACAGGGAGGGGATGGTCGCGTAACTTGCTTACCTGAGAATAGTTCGCAACTAGAGGGATCGCCGTGCACGAGGCCCCGGGGACGTTGCTCGCCGAAGCGCGCGCGGGAGAGAGGGCCCGCGGCGGGATCGTGCTCGTGGGCAATCCCAACGTCGGCAAGAGCGCGCTGTTCGGCGCGCTGACCGGGCGTTACGTCACGGTATCCAACTATCCCGGCACGACCGTGGAGATCGCGTCGGGCGCGATCAAGCTCGGCGGCGAGAGGGTCGAGCTCCGCGATACGCCGGGGACCAACTCGTTCATCCCGTCGTCGGAGGATGAGAAGGTCACCCGCGACATCCTCCTGGCCGCCCGGCCGCGGGCCGTGGTGGTGGTGGGGGACGCCAAGAACCTCGACAGGACGATCCTCCTGGCCCTCCAGCTGTGCGAGATGTCCGTTCCCGCCGTGCTCTGCCTCAACATGATGGACGAGGCGCAGGCCCGCGGCATCGCGATCGACGCGGCGCGCCTCGAGGAGAAGCTCGGACTCGACGCCGTGGGGACCGTCGCCACGCGGCGGCAGGGGATCCCGGCCCTCGTCGACGCGATCGGGCGGGCAAGGACCGGACACGCCGCGGTCGAGTACCCGGAGCCGCTGCGCGCGGCAGCCGCGTTGCTCGCACCGCTCATGCCCGAGGCTCCGATCTCCGGGCGCGCCCTCGCGCTGATGGTCCTGGCGGGGGACGAGACGCTGGCCGGCTGGCTGCGGGAGCGCGTCCCTTCCGAGACCCTGTCGTGCATCGAGACCATTCGCCAGCGCGCGCGCCGCGCTTTCCGCGAGCCTTTGAGCTACGTGATCAACCAGGCGAGGATGCGCGCCGCCTGGAAGATCGCCTCCGAGGTCTCGCGGCGCACGACGGAGGGGAAACGCTCCGGCGCGCTCGCGGCAGCACGCCTCGACCGGCTCACCATCCACCCCGTCTGGGGCATACCCTTCCTTCTGGCCGCGCTGTACGCGGCCTACCTGTTCGTCGGCAAGCTCGGGGCCGGGACGCTGGTGGGTCTCCTCGAGACCGTCGTCTTCGGGCGCTTCATCAACCCCTGGGTGACGGCGCTCGTGGACCGGACGATCCCGTGGGCGATGCTGAGGGACCTGATCGTGGGTCCCTACGGCATCGTGACCATGGCGCTCACCTACGCGCTGGCCCTCATCCTGCCGATCGTCGGGACCTTCTTCATCGCCTTCGGAGTCCTCGAGGATTCCGGCTACCTGCCGAGGCTCGCGGTGATGGTCAACCGCGTGTTCAGGAAGATGGGGCTCAACGGCAAGGCGGTGCTCCCGATGATGCTCGGACTCGGGTGCGACACGATGGCGACGCTGACCACCCGGATCCTGGAGACCCGCAAGGAGCGCCTCATCGTGATCCTGCTCCTCGCCCTCGGGGTCCCTTGCTCGGCGCAGCTGACCGTGGTGCTCATGATGCTCGGCTCGCTGTCGTTCGCGGCGACGGCGATCTGGCTCGGGATCGTGCTGGGCGTGATTCTCGTGGTCGGGGCCGCCGCCGCCCGCGTCCTGCCGGGTCGCGGGAGCGATTTCGTCCTCGAGCTCCCCCCGCTCCGGGTGCCCCGGCCGGGGAACATCCTCGTGAAGACCCTCGCGCGGATCGAGTGGTACCTCAAGGAGGCGGTCCCGCTGTTCGTCGTCGGGACGCTGATCCTCTTCGTCGCCGATCGCCTGAAGCTGCTCGGGGGCGTCGAGCGCGCGGCCGAGCCGGTGCTCGCGGGTGTCCTCGGGCTGCCGAAGGAGACGGCCGCGGCGTTCGTGATCGGCTTCCTTCGCCGGGACTTCGGCGCCGCCGGCCTCTACCACATGGCCCAGGACGGGCGGCTCACCCCCGAGCAGGTCCTCGTGGCGGTCGTGACGATCACGCTGTTCATCCCGTGCATCGCGAACTTCTTCATGATCGTCAAGGAGCGCGGCTGGAAGACGGGCCTCGCCATCGCCGCGTTCGTCTTCCCGTTCGCACTCGCGGTCGGAGGAGCGCTCCACTGGTTCCTCCGCGCCGTCCCGATCCCGCTTCGATGAGCCGCGACGACGGACCCGCGCGGCCGCGGAGCGAGGATCCCCTCGCGGTCCCCTTCGTTCCTGTCGCCCCGCAGGGGAGCGACGCCACGGTCTTCGCGTGCCCTCTCTGCGGCAACCGATTCACCCACGGCGGCCTGGTCTGCGGCTCCTGCCCGCTGAACATGGGATGTGAGATCATCCGGTGCACCAACTGCGGGTACCAGTTTCCTCGTTCGTCGAGAATCCTCGACTGGGCGCGCCGTGTCTTCCGGCGCGCGAGGGGCAGGAAGCCATGAGCCACGAACAGGACCTCGCGGGGCACGAGATCGAGGAGCTCGCCGAGACGATCTGGAACCTCGACGAGGAGGGCGCCGACCGTCTCGAGGATCTCCGCCGCGGCCGCGACGCGACCGAGCTCGACGCGATCCTCGATCGCGCGCGCGATCTGGGCCTGGCGCGCCTCGACGGCGATCGCGTCGAGCTGACCGCCTCGGGGCGGGAGCTCGCGGAGCGCCAGGTGAGGAGGCACCGGCTCGCCGAGCTCCTCCTCTCGACGGTCCTCGAGGTCCGGGACGACGAGGCCGTCGAGCGGAACGCGTGCGTCATGGAGCACGTGCTCGGTCCCGCGGTGACCGAGTCGGTGTGCGCCTTCCTGGGCCACCCGAAGTTCTGCCCGCACGGCAAGCCGATCCCCGCCGGCGCCTGCTGCCGCTCGTTCTCGCAGACGATCGAGCCTCTCGTGCAGCCTCTCTCCAGGCTGGCCGTGGGCTCGCTCGCCCGCATCGTGTACATCGTCCCGAGGGACGCGGAGCGCCTGAGCCGCCTCTCGGCGCTCGGGGTCGCTCCCGGCGCCACGCTGCGCCTGCAGCAAAAGGCCCCGGCGACCGTCCTGAAGCTCGGCGAGACCACGCTGGCGGTGGACCCGGAGATCGCCGGGGAGATCTACGTCAAGAAAGTCACCGGCTGACCGTCTTCCCGACCCGCCCGTTGCCGCGCGATCGGCGTACCGCCTATAATCGAGGTCGAGGGATGAGGGGAGAACTTCGCGGCGGGATGAAAACGATGAAAATCAGGATTTTCTTGCTAGCTGCCCTGGTCCTCGCGGTCGCGCCGCGCGCGCTCGCCATGGACGTCTCCACTGCCAAGGGGAAGGTCGTGGACACGGACGGGAATCCGATTCCCGGGGCCGTCATCACCTTCACGCAGGCCAGCCCGCCCAAGACGCCGTACGAGATCAAGACCGACAAGAACGGGACCTACTGGGTGCCGAACCTCCTGTACCGGCCCCCGGGGGCGTGGGAGATGACGATCCAGGCCGAGGGGTTCTTCACCGGCAAGGTCAGCGTCGTCTGCCGCACCGCGAACCGAACCCTCGCCGGCGAGTTCGAGAGCAAGATTCGCGTCGGGACGCAGACGATCAAGCTGACCATCCCCGGGCTCGGCGAAGGGAAGATCGACTTCACCCTTTCGAGGGAGAAGGCTCCGGAGGCGGCGGCCCAGGCGGCGGCGGAGCAGGATCCGCTGGACGTCGCGCGGGGCAAGATCCAGAGCGGCGACTACGAGGGATCGGTCGAGCTCTTCCAGAAGGCGATCTCGGCCTCCCCCGAGGAACCCGAGCGGAGGCAGCTGTTCGCCTACGCGCTGCTCAAGCTCGACCGGCTCGGCGAGGCGGAGGCCCAGGCGACCCGCGCCGCGCAGCTCGCCCCCGACAAGTCGGGCTCCAACCTGATCCTCGCCGAGATCTACAAGACGAAGGGGGACGACGCCAGGGCCTGGGAGGCGCTTCAGAAGGAGCGCGCGATCGCCCCCGAGAACCCCCGCGTGCTCGAGCGGATCGCGTCTCTCGGCGCGGAATTGGGGAAGATCGACGAAGCGATCGCGGCGGGAGAGACGCTGACGCGCCTCAAGCCGGACGATCCGGAGGGCTGGATCGCGCTCGGCAGCCTCTACGCGGAGAAGAAGCAACTCGAGAAGTCGGAGCAGGCCTTCCGGAAGGTCGTGGAGCTCGATCCGGCCAACGCCGCGCAGACCTTCTACAACATCGGGGTCGTGCTCGCGAACAAGCCCGACATCTCCGAAGGGGACAACCGGAAGATCACCGAGGCGTTCCGCAAGGCGGTGGAGCAGAAGCCGGATTACGCCGCGGCGCATCGCGAGCTGGCCTTCGCGCTCCTGAGGAGCGGCGACTCCGAGGGCGCCCGGAAGGAGCTCGAGCGCTACCTCGAGCTGGATCCGAAGGCGGCGGACGCCGCCGAGATCCAGTCTCTGGTCAAGAGCCTGAAGAAGAAGTAGATCCGGCGGCGGGTCACGCGCCGCCGGCCAGCATCTCCTCCACGAAGCGGCAGAGGAGGTGTCCGGCGAGGATGTGGACCTCCTGAATCCTCGCGGTGGCCTCGCCGGGCACGATCAGCCGAAGCTCCGCCGCGCCCGCGGCTGCCCCGCCGTCACGACCGAGCAGGGAGGCCGTCTTGAGACCGAGCCGGCGCGCGGTGAGGAGACCGGCCAGTACGTTGGGCGAGTTGCCGCTGGTGGTGATGCCGATCGCGACGTCGCCGGGGCGGCCGAGCGCCTCGATCTGCCGGGCGAACACCGCCTCGAACGACGCGTCGTTGCCGATGCTGGTGAGGACGGACCCGTCGGTGGCGAGCGCGATCGCGGCGAGGGCCGGCCGGTCCCTGTCGAACCGGTTGACGAACTCCGCCGCGAGGTGCTGGGCGTCCGCCGCGCTCCCGCCGTTGCCGAAGAGCAGGATCTTTCCGCCCGCCCGGAGCGAATCGGAGCACCACCTCGCGAGCGTCAGGAGATCCTCGGCGTGCCGGTCGAGGAACGCGTCCACCACCCGGTGGTGCTCCGATCTCGCCGCCTCCACGATCTGCCGGAAATCGTCCATCGTCCGCCTCCGCGCGGCCGCGCGGGACGGAGTATTCGACGCCGGAACCCCTCCGTCAAGCGGTTCCCATGCGGAGCTGGCGGGCGGACGATGATCTCGACCTTCGAGCTCGAGGAAAGGGAAGGGCTGCTGCTCGTCCGCTGCCGGGCCCTCTCCCGCCTGCCGGGAATCGTCCATGCCTTCTCGACCGCCAGGGCCGACGGGGGAGGTGGGTTCGATCTGGGCACCGCCCTGAGCACCGAGTCCGTGGTCCTCTCCCGCCGCAAGCGATTCCTCGCCGCCGCCGGCTTCGGAGGCGCGACCGCGGCGGTCGTGCGGCAGGTTCACGGGGCGCGGCTCGTGGAGGCCGCGGCCACGGTGCCCGTTCCGGAAGCCGACGGCGTCGTCTGGGTCGAGGGGGATCGTTCCGGGCGCATTCCCGCCGTCCGGACCGCGGACTGCGTGCCCGTCCTCCTGGCGGACCGGCGGGGCCGGGCCGCGGCCGCGGTTCACGCCGGGTGGCGAGGGACCGCGGCCGGGATCGCGGCAGCCGGTGTCCGCGCCCTGGGGGACGCGGGCGTCCCGCCGGGGGATCTCGTCGCGGCGATGGGGCCGGCGATCCTGGCGTGCTGCTTTGAGGTCGGCCCGGAGGTCGTCGAGGCGCTCGCGGCGTCGGTGCCCGCCGACCGTGCTGCGGAGGTCGTGCGGCCGGAGGGGCGGGGGAGGGCGCGGGCGGACCTGCACGCCGCGATCCGGGCCCAGCTCGCCGCCGCCGGGGTTCCCGAAGACGCGGTCCATGCCGCGCCGTGGTGCACCCGCTGCCGCGAGGATCTCTTCCATTCCTACCGCCGCCAGGGGGCCGCCGCGGGGCGCATGATGTCCTGCGTCGGGCCGGCTCCCGGGGTGGGACGGGCGGGCCATCCTTGACGCCGGGGCCTCGGTAGGTCACAATCCCCCGCTTCGTTCGCGAACGCCCCGGACGGCGAGGGCAAGGGGTCCTCCCGCCAGGTGGTCGCGTGCGCCCAAGGAGACGAACGGCCATGACCCCTGTGCTCGCAATCCTGGCCGCGCCCGCGCCCTCGGGCGGGCAGCAGCAGCCGCTCTGGTGGACGTTCGGTCCCGTCGTCCTGGTGTTCGTCATCTTCTACTTCCTCCTCATCGCCCCGGCGCGGAAGAAGCAGAAGCGGCACCAGGAAATGCTCAACGAGCTGAGGGCCGGAGATCGCGTGGTGACCCAAGGGGGGATCTACGGCACCATTTCCGGCGTGAGCGACAACGTCGTTCAGCTCAAGATCGCCGATCAGGTCAAGATCGACGTGGATAAGCGGTCGATCGCGGACAAGGTTCAGTAAGGAAATCGGAGCCCTCCGCCGGTCGCGGGGGCGCCTGAGAGGTCGTTTCGATGTCGAAGAGCATGAGCTGGAAGATTCCCCTCATCGTGGTGGTCGTGGGGCTGGCGGCGTTCTTCCTCTACCCGCCGAAGGACCGCATCAACCTGGGTCTCGACTTGAGGGGCGGCTCCCACATCGTCATGCAGGTGGAGACCCAGTCCGCGATCAAGTACGAGATGGACCTCACGATCAGCCGGATCGGGCAGGCCTTGAAGGAGAAGGGGGTGACGTTCGGGGGGATGACGACCCCCTCGGCCGGCGTCCTCGAGATCAAGGGGACCGACCCCGGCAAGCGGGGCGAGGTCCGCCGCGTGCTCGACGACTACGTCGGGCAGTGGGACATCGGGGATCAGGGCGCGGGAAGCTGGCGTGTCACGATGCCGCCGACGATCCAGAACACGATCGAGATCAACGCCGTGGACACCACGCTGACGACGATCCGCAACCGGATCGACGAGCTGGGAGTGCGCGAGCCGACCGTTCAGAAGGAAGGGATCAAGGGGGACCGGATCCTGATCCAGCTCCCCGGAGTCGAGGATCCCGAGCGCGCCAAGGAAGTCATGCAGGACCCCGCGGTGCTCGAGTGGAAGACCGTCATCTACCCGCCGGGGATCACGGACTTCCAGAACTGGATCCCGCCGGCCTCGGAAGAGGAGGTGATCCGCCTCTTCGGCGGCCAGCTTCCGCAAGACACCGTGATCTACCCGCAGCGGGTGGCGGCGCGGGACGGGTCGGGGACCACGACGCTCTACTGGCCGCTGAACAAGATCTCGACGATCGTCGGCAACGACCTCAAGAACGCGAACCGGCAGCAGGACCAGTGGGGCGGCACCACGGTCGGTTTCCAGCTGAGCCAGGACGCCGGACGCCGCTTCGAGACCGCGACGCGGGAGTACGTCGGCAAGAAGATGGCGATCGTCCTCGGCGGGGTGCGGAGCAAGCAAGTGATCTCGGCCCCCGTGATCCAGAGCACCATCCGCGACCAGGGCCAGATCACCGGGAACTTCGACACCCAGTCGGCCGAGGACCTCGCCCTGAAGCTGAGGTCCGGCTCGATACCGACCGACGTGACGATCATCGAGGAGCGGACGGTGGGCCCCTCGCTGGGCCGCGACTCGATCCGCGCCGGGATCTTGGCCTCCCTCGTCGGGTTCGTCGGCGTCATGCTCTTCATGCTGGTTTACTACCGCGGGTCCGGAGTCAACGCCGTGGTGGCGCTTCTCCTGAACGTGGTCCTCGTCATGGGCGCGATGGGCTACTTCAAGGCGACCCTGACGCTGCCGGGCATCGCCGGGCTGATCCTGACGGTCGGCATGGCGGTGGACAGCAACGTGCTGATCTTCGAGAGGATTCGCGAGGAGCTGTCCCTCGGCAAGACGGTGCGAAACGCGGTGGACCTCGGGTTCAGCCGCGCGTTCATGACCATCGTGGACACCCACGTGACCACCCTGGTCTCCTCGTTCTTCCTCTTCACGTACGGCACGGGACCGGTGAAGGGCTTCGCCGTGACGCTGACGGTGGGCCTGGTCTTCTCGATGTTCACGGCCGTCTTCGTTTCGCGGGTGATATTCGATCTGGTGCTGGGAGAGGGTCGGCCGGTGGAGTCGCTCAGCATCTGACGGCGGAGGGCTCCTTTCCTCGGAGCCGGGAGTGGGTCGTGCTGCATTTCTTCAAGAACCCCCAGATCGACTTCATGGGCAAGCGCAACCTCTGGGTGGGGTTGTCGATAGCCGTCGTGCTGGTCTCGGCGATCGTCGTGCCGATCCACGGCATCAAGCGCGGGATCGAGTTCACCGGCGGGACCGAGGTGCAGGTCAAGTACACGGCCGCTCCCGATCTGGGCCTCATCCGTTCGGAGCTGAACCGGTCCGGCTACACGAACCACCTGGTCACGACGATCGGGAAGCCCGACGAGAACGAGGTCTACATCCGCCTCGCGCTCGCCTCCGCCGTCAAGGAGGAGAACCTCACCCCCAAGGTCGTATCGGCGCTGAGGGCGGGGGACGTCCAGCAGAAGATCGCTTCCGGTCTGCTCGACATCAACGTGGCCGACGCTCCCTCGCTCAAGACGCTCCTCGAGACCTCGCCGGATCTCGCCCGCGAGGATGCCCAGGCCATCGCCACGGGGATCGTCGAGGCCAGGAAGGAAAAGGCGATCTTCCGGTCGGTGGACGACCTGTCCGGCGTTCCCGGAATGAAGCCCGCCGCAATGGAGCTCCTGAGGAAGCGTGCGTTCGTCGGTCCGTTCGCGGTTCGAAGCGAGTCGTACATCGGGCCGGCCATCGGGCGGGAGTTGTTGCGAAAGGCCCTGCTGGCGATCCTCGGCTCGCTCGCCGGGATGCTGGTGTACATCTGGTTCCGGTTCGAGTTCCAGTGGGGGCTTGCGGCGGTGGTGGCCCTCATCCACGACACCGCCGTTACCCTGCTGCTCTTCTCCCTCTCCCCGTACGAGATGAGCCTTCCGGTCGTGGCCGCGTTCCTCACGCTCGTCGGCTACTCGACCAACGACACGGTCGTGGTCTTCGACCGGATCCGCGAGAACCTGAAGCTGCGGGGAGGGGACGACCTCGTCAAGGTCATCAACGACTCGATCAACCAGACCCTGAGCCGGACCATCATCACGTCCGGCCTCACCTGGATCGTGGTCGTGGCCCTTCTCGTGATGGGCGGCGAGGCGCTCCGCCCCTTCTCCTTCGTGATGACCGTCGGGATCGTCATCGGGACCTACTCGTCGATCTACATCGCGAGCCCGATCCTCGTGGTCTGGAAGCATTACTTCAAGAAGAAGGGGAAGTTCAGCGCCGCCGGGGCGAAGTCCGGCGCCCGCAAGGTGCGGGCTTCCTGAAGCCGGGACGAGGAGCCTCCGAGAGTAATCCCGCGGACCGCGCGATTACTCGGACCGGCACCTAGCGGCCGACGCGGCGCGGGCCCGCCCGATTCGATCCCGGGAGCGGGAGGGTGAGGCAGCATGGTGCGCCGGTTCGAGGACATCCTGGAGTGCGTCGAGGAGTACAACCCCGGCGCGGACCTCGGACTCCTCCGGCGCGCCTACGTCTTCTCCGCTCGCGAGCACCGCAGCCAGGTTCGCCGCTCGGGTGAGCCCTACCTCGTCCACCCGATCGAGGTCGCCTACACCCTCGCGGAGCTCCGCCTCGACACGGCGAGCGTCGTCGCCGGGCTGCTCCACGACGTCGTCGAGGACACCCTGACGACGATCGAGACCGTCCGCGAGTACTTCGGCGAGGACGTGTCGCACATCGTCGCGGGGGTGACGAAGATCTCGAAGCTCCAGTTCGCGTCCCCCGAGCAGGCCGAGGCCGAGAACCTCCGCAAGATGATCCTCGCGATGGTCGACGACATCCGGGTGATCCTCGTCAAGCTCGCGGACCGGCTCCACAACATGCGCACGCTCCAGTTCCTCGACTCCCCGCGCCGGGAGCGGATCGCCCGGGAGACGGCGGAAATCTACGCTCCGATCGCCAACCGGCTCGGGATGGGGAGGATCCGGGCGGAGCTCGAGGACCTCGCGTTCCAGTACCTCGAGCCCGAGGCCCACAAGGCGCTCACCGAGGCGCTCGAGGCCCGGCGCAAGGTGACCGGCGACTTCATCGAGGGGATCCGCGCGAAGCTGGAGGCGGCGCTCGCGGAAGCGGGGATCGAGGCCGCGATCAAGGGGCGCATCAAGAGCACCGCCTCGATGAATCGCAAGATCAAGCGCCAGCGGATCGACGTGGACCAGATCTACGACTACGTCGCCTTCCGGATCCTGACGTCCACGGTGAAGGACTGCTACGGCGCGCTCGGCGTGGTCCACTCGGAGTGGCGCCCGGTGCCCGGCCGCATCAAGGACTTCATCGCGATGCCCAAGCTCAACATGTACCAATCGCTGCACACCTCGGTGATGACCGACAAGGGGCAGCCGTTCGAGGTGCAGATCCGGACGCACGAGATGCACCGGATCGCCGAGGAGGGGATCGCCGCCCACTGGCAGTACAAGGAGGGGGGGCGGCTCTCGGGGCAGGACGCGGAGCGGGTGACCTGGCTGCGCCAGCTCCTGGAGTGGCAGCAGGACCTCAAGGACCCCCGCGAGTTCCTCGAGATGGTGAAGGTGGATCTCTACCCCGAGGAGGTCTACACGTTCACGCCGAAGGGGAAGGTCCTTTCCTTCCCGAGAGGGGCGACCCCGGTGGACTTCGCCTACGGGATCCACACGGAGATCGGGCACCACTGCACCGGCGCGAAGATCAACGGCCGGATCGTGCCCCTCAGGACGCAGCTCCAGAACGGCGACATCATCGAGATCCTGACGCAGCCGGGGCACAATCCGAGCCGGGACTGGCTCGCCCTCGCGAAGACGACCCGCGCGCGGAGCAAGATCCGCGCGTGGCTCAACGCGAACGAGCGATCGCGCTCCGTGGCGCTCGGGCGGGAGTTGGTGGAGCGGGAGTTCCGGAAGTACAAGGTCTCGCTGCGCTCGGTGTCGGAAGATCCGCGGGTCGCCGACGCGCTGCGGAAGCTCGGCCTCGCCGAGCTCGACGACTACTTCGCCGCGGTGGGGTACGGCAAGGTGACGCCGCACGTGCTCCTCGCCGCCGTCGTCCCCTCGGCGGACCTGCATCCCCGGAGCGAAGGGGTCGTCGCCCGGGTCGTGAAGCGGGCCCTGGGGCTCGTCGAGCGCGGGATCAAGGTCCGCGGGATGGACGACGTGATGATCGCCCTCGCCCGGTGCTGCAATCCCGTCCGCGGCGAGCAGATCGTCGGGTACATCACCCGGGGGAAGGGCGTGTCGGTCCACTCGGTGCACTGTCCCAACGTGACGCGGCTCCTCTTCGACTCGGAAAGGCAGATCGCGGTGGAATGGGATTCGGCGCCGGACACGGGCTCGCTGTTCGAGGTCCGTCTCGTGCTCGGCATGGACGACCGGCCCGGGGTGCTCGCGAAGGTTCTCGCCGCCATCGCCGACGAGAAGAGCAACGTCAAGAACCTCGACGCGAAGACCTTCGAGGGAAGCGAGGCCAAGGTCAGCCTCGTGCTCGCGGTTTCCGATCGCCGGCAGATGGAGAAGGTCATGGACCGGATCCGGAAGGTCGGAGGCGTGAGGCAGGTCGAGAGGGTCTTGAGCCAGTGAGGCGGGAGGCCGCGTCAGGGTCCGGCGATCGTTCCGCGCGCGGCGCGCCACGACGCGGTCCCGGCGGCGAGGAGGCGAGATGCGCGAGACGGTGCAGACGGATCGGGCCCCCGCGGCGGTGGGGCCGTACTCGCAAGCGGTGAAGGCGGGTGGCGCGGTTTGGGTCTCGGGGCAGATTCCGCTGGACCCCGCGACCGGAGCTCTCGTCCCGGGGGACGTCGAGGCGCAGGCCCGTCAGGTCCTGAAGAACCTCGGGGCGATCCTCGAGGCCGCCGGGAGCGGCTTCGACCGGGTGGTCAAGGCCACGGTGTACCTCACGGACCTCGACGACTTCGACGTGGTGAACCGTGTCTACGCGGAGTTCATGCCGTCCCCGCCCCCGGCGCGCGCATGCGTCCAGGTGTCGCGACTGCCGCGGGGCGCTCGCGTCGAGATCGACGCGGTGGCGTATTCGGGCTGACGGCTTGCCGCCAGGACGCGAAGAGTGGGGGGTGCGCAGCTCCCTTCGAGGAACCGCGCGCGGTCAGGTCAGCTGACGGCTTTCCGGACGGACCCACTGCGGAGGCAACGGGTGCAGATGCGCATCCGCTTCGCGCCACCGCCCTCGACGCTCACGCGGACTTCCTGCAGGTTCGGCAGGAACTTGCGGGAGGTCACGTTGTGGGCATGCGATACGTTACGCCCGAAGATCGTCTTCTTGCCGCAGATCTCGCAGACTCGAGCCATCGCTAGTCCTCGGCGATTTGGGCCGCCTTGCCAATGAAAGCCGCCGCGCGAAACCCGAATCCTATTTGAGCCCGGCGTTCCTGTCAAGGAAGGGCGCCCGGCTTCCTCCGGCCATGCCCTCGCGCCGGTGCCCTCGATGAGGGCGCGGTGTGCCGCGGCCCGCCCCGGCGATGGCCACGAGCCCCACGATACGCCCGGAAAGACCGGAGGATATTGCCTTGGCGAGCGGCCACCCGACGCATGGTTGCTTTCGTCAGTTGCGCATCTATATTAGAGCCTCGACGTTCATCCGGAAGGTCCGTAAAACCCGGAATGCAACGCCATCCGACAGGTGCGGAGACGTGGTGACGCAGCGACGAAAGGCCCGGCAAGGCCGACGATGGCCGCGGAGAACAGCCGGCGGCGCGGCGCGAGGAGCGGGGGTTGTTTTAGCTTGACTCGCTCGGAATGAATGACTTAGCTTAAAGTCCTACTTGAGGTTCCGGGTTTTCCGGCCTCGAGGGGTGGCGAGGGAAACATGCTTTTCGGACGCAGCCGCAACCTGGTCGGGTTGGACATCGGCGATAGCTCCATCAAGGTCGTCGAGCTCAAGGACCTGGGGAAGGGCCGGGGGTTCCAGCTCGCCAAGCTGGGGTGGGAGCCGCTCCCCGGCGAGGCCATCGTGGACGGCGCGATCATGGACTCCCAGGTCGTCATCGGCACCATCCAGCGGCTCTTCCAGCGCCTCCGCATCCGCAACCTCGACGTCGCCACCGCCCTCTACGGGCATTCGGTGATCGTCAAGCGGATCAGCCTCCCGACGATGGGGGAGGCCGAGCTGGCCGAGTCGATTCACTGGGAGGCCGAGCAGTACATCCCGTTCGCGATCGAGGACGTGCACCTCGACTACCAGATCCTCGAGGGCTCGAGCCTGTCCGGCGAAGGGAACATGGACGTGCTGCTCGCCGCCGCCAAGAAGGACAAGATCAGCGACTACGCGGGGGTGATCAGCCAGGCCGGCCTCAATCCGGTCACGGTGGACATCGCCGCCTTCGCCCTCCAGAACACGTTCGAGGCCAACTACGAGTTCGAGCCGCACCAGGTCATCGCGTTGGTGGACCTGGGCGCCGCGGTGGCGTCCATCACGGTGCTGCACGGCGGGACCTCCGTGTACTGGCGCGACATCAACATCGGCGGAAGCCAGTACACCGACGCGATCCAGAAGGAGCTGAACCTCTCCGCCGAGCAGGCGGAGCGGCTGAAGCGGGGCGACGAGATCGAAGGGGTCACCTACGAGCGGATCCTGCCGATCCTCGCCGGGGTCACCGAGGATGTCGGTAGCGAGATCCAGAAGACGCTCGACTTCTTCAAGCAGATCTCCGCGGCCGACGAACCCCTCGACCGGCTCTACCTCACGGGGGGCGCCTCGCAGGTCGTGCACCTCAAGGAGTCGCTCGCCGACCGCCTCAAGACGCAGGTCGAGATCCTGAACCCGTTCCGGAAGATCCCGCCGGCGAGCCGCGAGGTCGCTCCGGAGATGATCAACGAGATGATGCCCACCGCGTCGGTGTCCGTGGGGCTGGCGCTCCGACGCATGGGGGACTGAGCCGATGATCAAGATCAACCTGCTGGCCGAGAAGAAGACGGTCAAGGCGAAGGCCTCGTCGGGACCCAAGTTCGAAGGGCTCGGCGGAACGCCAGAACCTCCTGCTCGTCGGAATCCTCGCCGTGGGCGTCATCGTCACGGGAACGTGGTGGTGGGTCCGGGCGGCGGAGCTCAACAGCTGGAAGGCCAAGCAGGCCGCCGCGGAGATAGAGCTGGCGCGGCTGCAGGAGGTCCGGAAGAAGGCCGAGTTCTTCAAGAAGCAGAAGGAGCTCCTGGAGCGGAAGATCAACCTGATCACCGACCTCAAGAAGAAGCAGTCGGTGCCGGTTCACATCCTCGACCAGGTCTCGAAGAACCTGCCGGACTTCCTCTGGCTCGACTCCATGTCCGCCGTCCAGAACCAGGTCAGCGTCTCGGGGAGGGCGACCACGTACACGGCGGTCTCCAATTTTTACGACAACCTGGCCGCGTCGGGCTACTTCACCGACGTCGTGCTGGGGAAGACGGCGGAGGTCCCGGAGGGGGTCTCCTTCAGCCTGTCCTGCAAGTTCGCGTCGGCGAAGGAAACACCCGCGCCGGCGCCGCAAGGTTGATCGCGACCCCATGAGACGGCCTCTCTGCCGAGCACCGCGCCCAGCCTGCGTGCATCGCCCGTCCCAGGGACGAGCGGCCGCAAGCCTGGGGGCGTGACGGGGAGTCGAAGCGATGCGGAAACTGCCGTTCTACGCACAGGTTCTGATGATGGTGGTGCTCGCCGCCGGGCTCGTGGGCGTCGCCTACGAGTTCGTGCCGAACCTCAAGGAGATGGGCGAGCAGATCCAGAAGATCCGGGCCGAGTACACCGAGAGCGAGCGGAAGATCCGCGAGGGGCAGGCGATCGAGCAGAAGCTCCCCGAGTTCGAGCGGGAGATCAACAACCTCCAGCGGAAGCTCGGCGACATCCAGCAGATCCTCCCGACGGGCCCGGAAACGGGCGACCTGCTCCGCTGGATCAAGAACATGACCGACCAGTCCAACCTGGGCCTCAAGTCGTTCGGTCCCGGAGACCTCAAGCCGGTGGACTTCTACAAGGTCTTTCCGATCGAGATGGACGTGGTCGGGCGCTATCACGACCTCGGGATCTTCCTGGATCGCGTGAGCAAGTACTCCCGGATCATCAACGTGGACAACCTCCGGCTGTCGGCGCTCAAGAGCGGGGGGGACAAGACGATCGGCGCCAGCTTCACGGCCACGACGTTCGTGTACGAGGAGCCACCTACCGAGAAGGTCGAGGAGGCCAAGAAATGAACCGTCGACACCTGGGATGGTTCCTCGCGGCGGCGGGCCTGATCCTCGTGGTGACGGCCGCGTCCCCGGCGTTCCCGCAGGGAGCGCCGCCTCCCGCGCCGGGCGCGAAGGAGGCTCCCGCCGGCGAGGCGAAGAAGGCCGAGACGGAGGGGGACCAGACCGTCGAGACGATCCTGCGGCAGCAGGAGCAGATCCTGAGCGGTCAGAGGTTCTCGTATGACCCGGCGGGGCGGCGCGATCCGTTCCGCTCGCTGTTCGAAGATCTGGCGATCAAGCGGAAGGGGCCGCGTCCGAGAGGCGTCGCCGGAATGCTGGTTTCCGAAATCAACTTGACCGGGCTCGTCAAGGACGCGTCGGGCGGCGACCTCACGCTGTTCATGGGCTCGGACAACAAAGGTTACTTCCTGAGGGTCGGCGACGAGGTCTACGACGCCACTCTGATCGCCGTGGATCCCAAGGCCGGAACCGTCACCTTCCGCCAGCAGGTTGACGACCCCCGGCTGATCAAGCCCTACCGGGACGTCGTGAAGAGGCTGGTCCCGCTGGAGGAGGATAAGGCCAATGAGTAAGCACGGCATGTCGATCCTGGCGGCGCTCGCCGCGCTGTTGCTGGCCACGGGACCGTCCGTCGCCGGGGATGGCGTGGACGCCCTCGCGGCCGCCGCGGACCAAGGCTTGGCCCGCAACCTCACGGCCGTGGAGGTCTCCACCGACCCCGGCGGACACCCCGTCGTCACGCTGTCCGGGGACGGGGCGCTCACCTACGAGTCCCAGCTCCTCGAGCAGCCGAGCCGGCTGGTCCTGGACTTTCCCGGCGTCGTGAGCCGGTTGGCGACGCGCCAGATTCCGGTCGGCAAGGGCGGGGTGAACCGCGTTCGCGCCGCCCAATACCGCGGCGACCCGACGCCGGTATCGCGCGTCGTGTTCGACCTCGACGAGAACGTCCCGTACCGGATCGAGCGTCAAGGCTCGGAGCTGGTCGTGGCGTTCGAATCCGGAACGTCGGGGACGGCCGCGGCGGAAGAGCCCGCGCGGCCGGCGACGGCCCAGGCCGGCGTGCCGGCGGCGCCCGCGGCTCCGGTCGTTGCCGAGGTGGCGAAGCCCGAGCCCGCGGCTCCGGTCGTCGCCGAGGTAGCGAAGCCCGAGCCCGTGGCCCCGGCGCCTCCGGAGTCCGCCCCGAGCCTGGCGGTGGCGCCCGAGTCCCTCGAGGTGCTCCTGAACGCCCAGCCGGTGATGGCGGCCGAGGCGCCCGCGCCGGCGGCGCCGCCTCCCGCGGAAGCCCGGGTGACCGCTCCCGCCGTCACGCCGGCGGCCGTGCCGGCCACCGTGCTGGCCGCGGCTCCGGCGGCCGCGCAGGCGCCCCCGCCCGCCAGGATGCCCTCCGCGCCTTCCTTCGAGACGCGGACCATCGCGAAAGACCAGACCAGTTACTCCGGGAAGCGCCTCTCCCTGAACCTCGTGGACGCCGACATCAAGCAGGTGTTCCGGCTGTTCCACGAGATCTCCGGGCTGAACTTCGTCCTCGACCCGAGCGTGGACGGGCGCGTCACGATCGTCCTCGACAACGCTCCCTGGGACCAGGCGCTCGACATCATCTTGAAGAACAACGGCCTGGACAAGGTGATGGAGGACAACGTCATCCGGATCGCCTCGACGCAGAAGCTCGCGGCCGAGGCCGCCGGCAGGAAGCAGCTCAAGGAAGCCAAGGAGCTCGAGGTCGAGCCGACGACGATCACCCGGACCCTCTCCTACGCCAAGGCGAAGGAGGTCGAGAAGGTCATCCGGGACGGCGGCGTGCTGTCGCCCCGCGGCCGCGTGATCGTGGACGAGAGGACCAATACGCTGATCATCAGCGACATCCCGAAGAAGGTCGAGCCGGTGGACAAGCTGATCTCGACCCTCGACGCGGAGACGCCGCAGGTGATGATCGAGGCCCGCATCGTCGAGACCTCGAAGGAGTTCGTCCAGGACTTCGGCGTGAAGTGGGGGTTCGCGGCCATCGCGGACGCGTCCCGCGGCACCTCGACGTCCTTGCCCTTCCCGCACAACGCGGCGGTGAAGTACGGCCTCAACCTCCCCGGCGGCGGAGGCGCCAGCAACCTCGCGTTCAAGTTCGGGAACGTGCTGGACTCCTTCACGCTGGACATCGCCCTGAACGCCCTCGAGACGGAAGGGCGCGGGCGCATCCTGTCGTCGCCCAAGATCGCCACCCAGAACAACGAGCGGGCGGAGATCGAGCAGGGCGTCCGGATCCCGGTCGTGAACACGACGGCCACCGAGATCAACGTCGAGTTCGTGTCGGCGTCGCTCAAGCTCGGCGTCACCCCGCAGATCACCGCCGAAGGCACGATCATCCTGGACGTCCTCGTCGAGAACAACTCTCCGGACTTCGTGAACACGGCGGGGAACATCCCCTCGATCCGGACGCAGCGCGCGCAGACCAAGATCCTGATCACCGACGGCGGCACCACCGTCATCGGCGGGATCTTCACGATCAACGAGGCCACGAGCGAGAACGGCGTCCCCTGGTTCCGGAAGATCCCGGTGTTCGGCTGGCTCTTCAAGCAGCGGAACATCACCAACGAAAACCGGGAGCTGCTGATATTCCTCACTCCCAAGATCCTCAAGGTCTCCTAGGGGAGGTCGGATCATGCGTCTAATCCAGAGATTCTCCACCGTCGCGTTCGCCGCTTCGCTCGTCCTGATCGTGGCGGCCTGCGCCCACGGCAGTATCGACGATGGCGACAGCGCGAACGTGATTCTGACCGTGCAGAACGTGCCCAACATACCGCCGGTCACGGCCTCGCCTTCCCCCGGCGGGACGGGCTGCACGTTCACCGTGCCCAACGTGAACGTGACCCTCGGGAGCCGGCCGAAGACCGAGCTGGCGCTCGACAGCCCGTTCAGCGACATCGCGATGGACAACGTGGAAATCGCCTATGATTGGGTGAATCCGGACGGCTCGGAGGTCCTTGCGGACAGTTTCACCATCGCCGGAACGATCCCGGTGAACGGGACCCAGACGGTGAGCTTCGCCCCGATCCGGCTGGATTTCCTCAGCGCGTCCCTTTCCGGCCGGACGGCGAACATCTCGATGCTGTTCCACGGCCACACGCTCGACGGCCATGCCGTCGCGGCGAGCGGCGGCGGCGCGCTGTCGGTCAACTCGTGCACCACGAGCACCGTCTGCGGCGACGGGAGCATCGACGGCACGGAAACCTGCGACGACGGGGCCACGAGAGCGGGCGACGGCTGCTCGGCCTCGTGCCAGGTCGAGACGGGCTGGGTCTGCTCGGGACAACCCAGCGTCTGCCAAATCCAGAACGTCGTGCCTTGAGCCTGGAAGGATTCCCGGGGCCGCCCCTGGCGGCCCCGGGGAGTCCCGGCCGGCTCCGATAGGGAGGCTCGGGACGAACTTGGCTCCCACCGATGCGCCCGGAATGGGCCCTCTCCTGACCACCACCCACGCGAGGCTCAGGGCCGCGCAGGGAGACGTCGCGGCCGCGCGTCGCATCCTGCGGGCCGTTCTCGCCCAGAGGCCGGGAGATCCGGAGGCGACGGCGCTCCTCGCGACGCTCGCGCCCGCCGCCGATGCCGGATACTCGGAGCCTCCGGACGAGCCGCTGGCCCCGCCGGAGCCGGCCCGGGGAGAAGAGCTCTCCGCGAGATTCCGGGAGGCGCTGGCGGGGCCACCGATCGAAACCGCGGTAAGCTTGCGGGCGCGCCTCGAGCGTCTTCTGGATCGGATCGACGAGGTGAGGAGGGGCGGTCGTGCTCGATGAGACGTTAGCCGGCGTTGCGGCCGCGATCGACGGGACCCGCGCGGTGTTCCTCGTGGGCATGGACGGCATGGTCGTGGCCGGTAAGGGCGAGGAGGGAGATCTCCCCTGGGACCTCGTCGTGGCGTCCTACGCCGATCTCGTCCGGCGGGTCGTCTCGGTCCACCGCGAGGCCGGAATCGAGAAACCCGCCGAGCTCGTGGTCCTGGCAGCCGACGCCGCGCTGGTCCTTCGCGCGGTCACCCCGGAGTACGCCCTCCTGGCGGTCCTTCCCCCCGGGGGCAGCCTCGGGCGGGCACGATTCGAGCTGAGGAAAGCCGCGAGCCGCATTCTCCCCGAGCTGGACGGGTAGTAGAGCCCTTCCGCTTCCGGCCGTCCGCCGCCGGCCGGCCTCCCTGTTATCGGTCCACTTTCGCCAAAACGCGTCGCGGTGCGACAGACCCCTCGACTCTCCCCCGTGGCCGGTGATAGGCTCCTGTCTCGCCTTCAGCGGATTCGACGTCACCCTCGAGGAACCACGTGGACGCCAAGGAACTTCGCGAGCTGATCGACGTCATCTCAAGGAGCAGCTTCACGACCTTCGAGCTCGAGCGGGAGGGATTCAGGCTCAAGCTCGTGAAGGGGGCGGACGCCGCTCCCGCCGTCGTGATCCAGGCGCCCGCCGGGGCGGTCCCGGCGGAGCCGCCGCAAGCGGTCGCCCTCCCGGCCCCGCCGCCTTCGGCGGCCCCGCCGAAGGTCGACGACGGGCTCGTCACCGTGACGTCGCCGATCGTCGGGACCTTCTACCGGGCCCCCAGCCCGGGCGCCCCTCCCTTCGTCGAGGTGGGAAGCAAGATCGCCAAGGGGCAGGTCCTGTGCATCGTCGAGGCGATGAAGCTAATGAACGAGATCGAGTCCGAAATCGATGCGGAGGTGGTGGAGGCCCTCGTCGCGAACGGGCAGCCCGTGGAGTACGGCGAGAGGCTGTTCAAACTGCGGCCGATGGCCTGATTCGGCCAGACGGTCCCAAGACTCCCTCGGAAGGAACGTGTTCCGAAAGATCCTGATCGCAAACCGGGGCGAGATCGCGCTCCGGATCATCTGGGCCTGCCGGGAGCTCGGCATCAAGACGGTGGCGGTCCACTCCACCGCGGATTCCGACTCGCTGCACGTCCGCTTCGCGGACGAGGACGTCTGCATCGGCCCCCCCTCGAACAAGGAGTCCTACCTCAACATCTCCGCGGTGATCTCCGCGGCCGAGATCACCGGGGCCGAGGCGATCCATCCCGGGTACGGCTTCCTGGCGGAGTCCGCGCAGTTCGCCGAGGTTTGCCGGGAGTGCGGCTTGACGTTCATCGGCCCGGGACCCGACGTCATCCGCAAGATGGGGGACAAGGCCGAGGCCCGCAGGACGATGATCGACGCGGGCGTGCCGGTTCTTCCCGGGAGCGAGGGGATCGTCCAGGACGAGGAGCAGGGGCTGGCCCTCGCGGAGGAGATCGGGTATCCCGTGCTCATCAAGGCCTCCGCCGGCGGCGGCGGTCGCGGAATGCGGATCGTTACCGTGGCCGCGGACATGGGACGGATGCTCGACGCCGCGCGCTCGGAGGCCGGCGCCGCCTTCTCCGTTCCCGACGTCTACCTCGAGAAGTACGTGTTGGAGCCGCGCCACGTGGAGTTCCAGGTCCTCGGCGACACCCACGGCAACCTGCTGCACCTCTTCGAGCGGGAGTGCTCGATCCAGCGCCGCCACCAGAAGCTCCTGGAGGAGTCTCCTTCCACGGCCCTCGACCCGGCGCTTCGCGCCAGAATGGTCGAGGCCGCGCTGCGGGCCGCCCGCGCCGCGTGCTACGTGAATGCCGGAACCGTCGAGTTCCTGCTGGACGATCGGGGGGAGTTCTACTTCATCGAGATGAATACCCGGATCCAGGTGGAGCACGCCGTCACCGAGATGGTGACGGGAATCGACCTGATCAAGGAGCAGATCCGGATCGCCGCCGGCGAGCCGATCTCGTTCATGCAGGAAGAGGTGATGGTCTCCGGCCATGCCATCGAGTGCCGGATCAACGCGGAGGATCCCGACACCTTCACGCCGAGCCCCGGCAAGATCCGGTCGTTCCATCTCCCCGGCGGGCCCGGGATCCGCGTGGACACCGCGTGCTACGCGGAGGCGGTCGTCCCGCCGTACTACGACTCCATGATCGCGAAGGTGATCGCGCACGGCAACACGCGCGGCGAGGCGATCCTGAGAATGCGCAGGGCCCTCGAGTCCTTCGTGGTCGAGGGGATCAAGACCAACGTGAAGATGCAGCAGCGTATCCTGACCGACGAGGACTTCGTCAGGGGGCGTCTCTCGACGCGCTTCATGGAGCGGTTCGCCCCCCCGAAGAAGAACGCCCCCGCCTCCTGACCCCGCCCTTCCCGGTCCCGCCTCCCTCCTCCCGCCGCCTTCGCGCGGGATGCCCCGAGCGCCCCGCTTCCTCGGCTGCCGACGGTCCGTAGACCCCGGAATCTCCCGAAATACCAAGGTAATCGTCACGAAAGTGTTGGAATTTGTCACCGAGGAGGCTCGCTTGACAATAATTTTCACGGAACCTAAGTTTGGGATGTATTTGGCCGGAAATCACTATGTGGAGTCGCGCTCTACGATAGTTGCGTGCTGTGAAATGAGGAGTCGACCTGTGCTCGCGCGCCGGTGCGCCAAGGGGGCCTGGGGGTAAATGGCGGTCAAACTGGGGGAAATGCTCCTGAAGGCCGGACTGATCACCCAGGACCGGCTTCAGGAAGCGCTCGCGGCACAGAAGAAGAACGGGGGGAAGCTCGGCTACAACCTCGTGAAGCTGGGCTACGTCAAGGAAGACGACATCACCCAGCTCCTCTCCGAGCAGTACGGCGTCCCGTCGATCAACCTCCGGCACTTCGAGATCGACGAGACCGTCATCACCCTGATCCCGTCGGAGGTCGCGCAGAAGTACCTCGTCCTTCCGGTGAACCGCACGGGCGCCACGCTCACCATCGCGATGGCGGATCCGACCAACGTGTTCGCGATGGACGACGTGCGCTTCATGACCGGCTACACGGTCGAGCCGGTCGTGGCGAGCGAGATCGCGATCCGGGAGGCGATCGAGAAGTACTACGGCTCGACCCACGCGCTCGAGCTCAAGAAGGTCATGGACGAGATGGCCGAGGCCGAGGCCGAGGCCCTCGAGCTCCTGGACGACGAAGAGGAGCTCGACGTCCACGAGCTCGAGGCGGCCACCGAGGAGGCTCCGGTCGTCCGACTCGTGAACATCATCCTGACCGACTCGATCAAGAAGACCGCCTCCGACATCCACATCGAGCCGTACGAGAAGGACTTCCGGGTCCGGCTCCGGATCGACGGCGTGCTCTACGAGATCATGCACCCGCCGATGAAGCTGAAGGACGCCATCACGAGCCGTCTCAAGATCATGGCGAAGCTCGACATCTCGGAGAAGCGGCTCCCGCAGGACGGTCGCATCAAGATCAAGATGAAGCTCCAGGGGAAGTCGAAGGAGATGGACTACCGCGTCTCGGTCCTTCCCACCCTGTTCGGGGAGAAGATCGTGCTTCGGCTCCTCGACAAGGACAACCTGGTGCTCGACATGACCCGGCTCGGATTCGAGTCGGAATCGCTGGTGAAGTTCGAGCGGCAGATCCTCAAGCCGTACGGGATGGTCCTCGTGACCGGTCCCACCGGCTCCGGCAAGACCAACACGCTCTACTCCTCGATCGCGAGGGTCAACACGCCGGAGACCAACATCCTGACGGCGGAAGATCCCGTGGAGTTCAACCTGCACGGGATCAACCAGGTGCAGATGAAGGAGCAGATCGGCCTGAACTTCGCGACCGCGCTGCGCTCCTTCCTGCGGCAGGACCCCAACATCATCCTGGTGGGCGAGATCCGGGACTTCGAGACCGCGGAGATCGCCGTCAAGGCCGCGCTCACCGGGCACCTCGTCCTGTCCACGCTGCACACGAACGACGCGCCGTCCACGATCAACCGCCTGATGAACATGGGGATCGAGCCGTTCCTCGTGGCCACGTCGGTGAACCTGATCTGCGCCCAGCGCCTCGTCCGGCGGATCTGCAGGGAGTGCAAGGACGAGATCCACATGCCCGCGCAGGCGCTCGCGGACGTGGGCTTCCCCATCGAGGAGGCGCCGCGCCTGAAGCTCTACAAGGGGCGCGGGTGCGCGAACTGCAACAACACCGGCTACCGCGGCCGCGTCGGCCTCTTCGAGGTCATGGAGATCACCGACGAGATCCGCGAGCTGATCCTCTCCGGGGCGTCGGCCATGGAGCTGAGGCGGAAGGCGATCGACGAGGGAATGCTCACGCTCCGCGCATCCGGCCTGCAGAAGCTCCGCGAGGGTCACACGACCGTCGAGGAAGTCGTCCGGGAGACCGTGCTCTAGCGAGAAACCGGGCCGCCGCGCGATCGCGCGGCGGCTCCCGAGGAGACCTCATGAGCGTCACGATGCACCAGCTGCTCAAGACCCTCGTGGACCAGGGGGGCACCGACCTCCACGTCACCACGAACTCCCCCCCGCAGATCCGGATCGACGGGAAGATGGTCCCGCTCCAGCTTCCGCCGTTCACCGCCTCGGAGACGAAGCAGCTGGTCTACAGCGTGCTGACCGATAACCAGAAGCACCGGCTCGAGGAGACCCTCGAGCTCGACTTCTCGTTCGGCGTGAAGGGGCTCGCGCGCTTCCGCGCGAACGTCTTCTTCCAGCGGGGCGCCACGGCGGGGGCGTTCCGGACGATCCCGTGGGAGATGCGGAGCTTCAAGGACCTCGGCCTCCCCGACGTCGTGGGGGCCCTCTGCGAGAAGCCGCGCGGCCTGATCCTCGTCACCGGCCCCACCGGCTCCGGAAAGTCCACGACCCTCGCGGCGATGCTCGACAAGGTCAACGCCGAGCGCCACGAGCACATCGTGACGATCGAGGATCCGATCGAGTACCTGCACTCCCACAAGAAGTGCCTCGTGAACCAGCGGGAGCTGCACGCCGACACCCACTCGTTCGCCAACGCCCTGCGATCGGTGCTCCGCCAGGACCCCGACGTCGTGCTCATCGGCGAGATGCGGGACCTCGAGACGATCGAGTCCGCGCTGCGCATCGCGGAGACCGGCCACCTCACGTTCGCCACGCTGCACACCAACTCGGCCGCCCAGACCATCAACCGGATCATCGACGTCTTTCCCGCGCACCAGCAGTCGCAGATCCGCGCGCAGCTGTCGTTCGTGCTCGAGGGGATCATGTGCCAGTCGCTGCTCCCGCGCGCGAACGGCCACGGCCGCGCCCTGGCGCTCGAGATCCTGATCCCGAACTCGGCCATCCGGAACCTGATCCGCGAGGACAAGGTCCACCAGATCTACTCCGCGATGCAAACCGGCCAGGCCCACTTCGGGATGCAGACGTTCAACCAGTCCCTGGCCACCCTGTTCTTCAAGAAGCAGATCACCCTGCAGCTGGCCATGTCGATGACCTCCAACCCCGACGAGCTCCAGGAGATGATCAATCGGGGCGCGGGGCTCATCAACTCCCCCAACACCGCCGCTGGAGCCGCCCAGCGCGGACCGGCCGTACGGCGCTGACGCCGCGCTAGGAGGAACCGTCGATGCCGAATTACGCATGGAAGGGGAAGACGCGGGCCGGCAAGATCCAGGAAGGGGTCTTGGTGGCCGAGACCAAGGACGCCGCGATCGCCGCGCTGCGCAAGCAGCAGATCATGGTCACGGCGGTGACGGAGAAGGGGAAGGAGATCGCGCTCCCGAAGTTCGGCGGCGGGATCAGCAAGAAGGAGATCGCGATCTTCACGCGGCAGTTCTCGGTGATGATCGACGCCGGGCTTCCGCTGGTCCAGTGCCTCGAGATCCTCGGCTCCCAGCAGGACAACCGGATCTTCCAGAAGGTGCTTTTCCAGGTCCGGCAGGACGTCGAGTCCGGCTCGACCCTCGCCGACGCGCTCCGGAAGCACCCGAAGGCGTTCGACGACCTCTACTGCAACATGGTGGCCGCGGGCGAGTCGGGGGGTATCCTCGACACGATCCTGCAGCGGCTCTCCCAGTACATCGAGAAGATCGTCAAGCTGCGCGCCGCGGTGCGCTCCGCCATGGTCTACCCGGTCGCGGTCATCGTCATCGCGATCGGCGTGGTGTGGATCATCCTCTGGAAGGTCATCCCCACGTTCGCGACGCTGTTCGAGGGGCTCGGCGCCCAGCTGCCGCTTCCGACCCGCATCACCATCGCGCTATCGAACTTCATCGGGGCCTGGTGGTGGCTCGTGTTCCTGGCGCTCGGCCTCGGGATCTTCGCCCTGAACCGCTACCACAAGACCTATCAGGGGCGCCGCGTCATCGACGGGCTGCTCCTGAAGGCGCCGGTGCTCGGGCAGGTGCTGCGCAAGATCGCGGTGGCGCGCTTCTGCCGGACGCTCGGAACCCTCGTCTCCTCGGGCGTGCCGATCCTCGAGGGACTGGCGATCACGGCGCGGACCGCCGGGAACGCCGTCGTCGAGGACGCGATCATGGCGACGCGGAAGAGCATCGAGGAAGGCAAGACGATCGCGGAGCCCCTCAGGAACACCGACGTGTTTCCGCCGATGGTGGTCCAGATGGTGGCGGTCGGCGAGCAGACCGGCGCCCTCGAGACCATGCTGAACAAGATCGCCGACTTCTACGAGGACGAGGTGGACGAGGCCACCGCGAACCTGCTGGCGTTGCTCGAACCGATCATGATCATGTTCCTCGGCGGCGTCATCGGCGGCATCGTGATCTCGATGTACATGCCGATGTTCTCCCTCATCTCGAAGATCGGCTGATCGCTCGCGGGCACGGGCGCGAGGGAACGGCGGGACGGCCGGCGATGAACCGCGACGAGATGGAACGGCACCTCCGGTGGCTGATGATCCTCAGGGTCGTCACCGTGACCGCCATCCTCATCTCGGCGTTCGCCATCGAGCTGCTGCTCCGGCCCGGCGAGACCCTGCGGCCGCTCTTCGGCCTGTCGGCGGCCGCGTACGGCATGGTGCTGCTGTACGCGGCGCTCGACCGCTGGCTCAAGGGGCGGGGCGCCTTCGTCTTCCTCCAGCTCGCGGGCGACAGCCTCGTGGTCACCGGCTTCGTCCGGATCACGGGCGGGATCGACAGCCCGATGTCGTTCCTGTACCTGCTGCCGATCATCGTCGCCGCGATGCTGCTCTACCGGAAGGGCGGATTGGCGTTCGCCGGCGTGTGCTGGGCGATGTACGCCGCGCTGGTCCTCTTCGGCGCCTCGTGGGGTCCGTGGGGGGTGGCGGCGGCCGCCGCCCGGGAGCCCGGGCGGGCCGGGTACTTCCTGGTGGTCCACCTGGTCGCGTTCGTCGCGGTGGCCCTCCTCGCGAGCTACCTGTCCGAGCGGCTCAGGGCCCAGGGGAGCGAGCTCGACGAGCGGCGAGGCGCCGTGGCCCGCCTCCAGGCGCTGAACGAGAACATCATCGAGTCCATCAACAGCGGGCTCGTCACGACCGACCTCGAGGGGCGGATCAATTTCATGAACCGGGGGGCCTCGGAGATCACGGGGTGCTCCGCGGCCGACGTCGCGGGCCGGCCGTTCGGTGAATGGCTCGGGGAGGGCGAGGACTTCCTCCGGACGATCCGGAATCGGCTACTGGCCAACCGGCGGCACCGCTTCGAGCGCTACTTCGACACTCCGGACGGCCGCCGGCTCTTCCTGGGCATCGCGGTCTCGAACCTCCACGATCGGGCCGGTAGCCCGCTCGGCTACATCTTCATCTTCCAGGACCTGACCGAGATCCAGGCCCTCGAGCAGGAGGTCCGGCTCAAGGAGCGGATGGCCGCGCTCGGCGAGATGGCGGCGGGGATGGCCCACGAGCTCCGCAACCCCCTGGCCGCGATCAGCGGCGCGGTGCAGTACCTGAAGGGCCGTCTCGATTCGGACGGGGACACCCTGGAGCTGATGGACATCATCTTGCGGGAGTCCCAGCGGCTCGACCGGGCGATCCGCGACTTCCTCACGTTCGCCCGTCCGGGCACGTTCGCTCCGGAGAGGTGCGACCTGGTCCGGCTGCTCGACGATCAGCTCAAGCTGTTGAGGAAGAGCCGGGAGATCTGCCGGGAGCACCGCATCGAGACCCGCTGGGCCTCCGAGCAGGTCTGGTGCGAGGCCGATCCCAACCGGATGAAGCAGGTCTTCTGGAACCTGGCCACCAACGCCCTCAAGGCGATGCCCCAGGGCGGAACGCTCTCTCTCTCGGTAGCCCCGATCCCGGCGGCGGGCCAGGTCGAGATCCTCTTCGTGGACGACGGGGTGGGCATGGACGAGAAGGACGTCGCCGCCTACTTCCAGCCGTTCCGCAGCCGCTTCGACGAAGGGACCGGGCTGGGTGCCGCCATCGTCTACCGCCTCGTGGAAGAGCACGGCGGCCGGATCGCCGTCGTGAGCCGGCCGGGGAAGGGGACGCAGGTGAAGATCCTCTTGCCGGTTCGTTCGAGGGCCGCCGCGGCGGCGGTCGCGCCGGTGCCCGAGCCGGCGTACGCGGAAGGAGCGACGCGTTGAACAGGATCCTGGTGGTCGAGGACGAGAAGAGCATGCGGGATCTGCTCGCGCTGATGCTGCGCAAGGAGGGGTACGACGTCGATACGGCGGAGTCGGCGGTCGAGGCGCGCAGGCGGATGGAGGCCGGGCGCGACGGGGCCCCCGATCTCTTGATCAGCGACATCAGCATGCCGGGGATGTCCGGGCTCGAGCTGCTCCGGTTCGTGCGGAAGGGGGCGCCCGAGACCGCGGTCATCCTGATGACGGCCTACGGCTCGAAGGAGACCGCGATCGAGGCGCTCAACGACGGCGCCCTGTACTACGTCGAGAAGCCGTTCGACCTCGACGAGGTGAAGGCCGTCGTCCGGAAGACGATGGAGCAGAAGCGGCTCGCGGCGGAGAACGAAGCGCTCCGCGTGCAGAACCGCGGGCTCCGCGCCGAGCTCGAGGAGAAGTACCGCTTCGACGGGCTCGTCGGCCGCAGCTCGAAGATGCGGGCGATCTTCGACCTGATCGAGCGCGTGGCCACGACGGGCAGCACCATCATGATCTCGGGGGAGTCCGGCACCGGGAAGGAGCTGATCGCGCGCGCGATCCACTACAACTCCGGGCGCAAGGACGGCGCGTTCGTGTCCATCAACTGCGGCGCGCTTCCCGACGAGCTGCTCGAGAGCGAGCTGTTCGGCCACATGAAGGGATCGTTCACCGGGGCCTCCGCGACCAAGAAGGGGCTGTTCGAGGTGGCGAGCGGCGGGACGATCTTCCTGGACGAGATCGGCGAGACCTCTCCCGCCATGCAGATCAAGCTCCTCCGCGTGCTGCAGGAGCGGAAGATCCGGCGCGTCGGCGGGACCGAGGAGATCGACGTCGACGTCCGGGTGATCACGGCGACGAACCAGGAACTCGAGAGGATGGTGCGGGAGAAGCGCTTCCGGGAAGACCTGTTCTACCGGATCAACGTGATCCCGATCCGGATGCCCGCGCTCCGCGAGAAGCCCGAGGACATCCCGGCGCTGGCCGACCACTTCCTGCAGAAGTACAAGCGGCAGATGGTCAAGGGGGTCGAGGGGATCTCGAAGGGCGCCATGGAATGTCTCGAGTCGTACCAGTGGCCCGGGAACGTGCGCGAGCTGGAGAACGTGCTGGAGAGGGCGGTCGCCCTCGAGACCGGCGAGACGATCCATCCCGAGAGCCTCCCGCGCGAGGTGAGGAACGGCAAGTTCCGCCGCGGCGAGGTGGACGTCGTCCTCCCGGAATCGGGGATCGACCTCGAGCGGCACCTCGAGGAGCTTCGCCGGCGCTTCATGATCGAGGCGATGGATCGGAGCGGCAGCGTGCAGACGCGGGCCGCGGAGATCCTGGGAATGACGTTCCGCTCGTTCCGCTACTTCGCGAAGAAGTACGGCCTCACGGTGAAGGACCCCGCACCCGGCACGGCCGGCGGTCTCGAGCACGACGAGGCCGAGGCCTGGGTGGCCCACGCCGGGGAGGCCGTCGAGTGACATTCGACGTCACTTCCGCCCCCGCGGAGACGACGGCGGTGGGCAGCCCGGCCAACGGGCGGAGCCGCGCGCCTCGAGGACGGCTTGATGCAACGAACTGAAAACAAGCGAGATACGAGCCGCGATCCGTCGCGGCGAGGCATGGCAAATCGTTTGCAAAAGCAATCTGCGGACCTGAAAGGAGGCCTCCAAGCCATGAAGAACCGGAACAAGGGATTCACGCTGATCGAGCTGCTCATCGTCGTCGCGATCATCGGCATCATCGCCGCCATCGCCATCCCGAACCTGCTGAACGCGATCGACCGCGGCAAGCAGAAGCGGAGCATGGCGGACCTCCGCTCCATCGGAACGGCGGTGGAGTCTTACGCCATCGACAACAACTACTACCCGGCCGCGACCGACGTCGCGACGCTCGGCGCCGTGGCGACGAACGTGGTGCCGATCTACATCAAGACGATGCCGATCCAGGACGGCTGGCGGCACGACTTCTACGTCAACTCGACGACCACGGGCTACACGCTCGCCTCCAGCGGCAAGGACGGCGGCGGCATCACCGGCTGGGCCGGCGGCGCCACGACGGACTTCAACGCGGCGATCGTCTTCACCGCGGGCCAGTTCTCGCAGTGGCCCGAGGGCGTGCAGCAGTAAGGTCTGCCTCCTGGCGGCGGGGGTGCTCCTGCCCCCGCCGCCTCCTCGTCTCCGACGGGCTCGCGGCGACCTCCCAAGCAGCCACAGCGCCGGCCCGCCGCAGGAGACGCCGGATGCGACGCGGCACCCGCGATCGACGCGGCCCGGGAGCACCGATGATCCCCCAAGCGACAAGGCGAGAACGGGGTTTCACGCTGGTCGAACTGCTGGTCACGCTGGTGATCCTGGCCATCGTGCTCTCCATCGCGATCGCGGCCCTCATGAACGCCTTGGACAAATCGAAGCAACGGGCTACCATGGCCGACATGAGGACCATCTCGAAGGCGCTGGAGGTCTACTCGGTGGACCACGGCTACCTTCCGTCGGACGGCGGGGGAATGGGCGCCCTCCAGACCGTGCTGATTCCCTATCAGAGCAGCGTCGTCCCGGTGAAGGACGCCTGGGGGCACCTGTACAGTTACTCCCGCGACAGCGTGGGGAACTACACCGTCGAGTCGTTCGGCAAGGACGGCGCGGACGGCGCGGCGATCACCGTGGCCACCCGGGACGACTTCAACCGGGACATCGTCCTCGTGAATGGCCAGTTCGTGGCCGCTCCGCAGTAGGCGCGCTCCGGCGAGTTTCTCGCCGGAGGCGTTCGTGCGTCCGGCCCGCCTCCTTCTCCCGATCCTGATCGTCCTCCTGCCCCTTCTGCCTCCCGAGACACGCGGCGAGTCCATGGCGGGCGCGGCCGTCTTGATCGCGCTCCTCGCGCTGCTCGTCCGCAAGACCGCCCCCGACGCGTCGGGGGCGATCGTGCTCGGGATAGCGATTTCCGCCGCGGCGGTGGTCTTCCTCTACCCGGCATCGGCCGCGGTACCCCTGGCCGTGGCGATCCTGGCGGGTGCCGCCGGCCTCCACGTCGCGGCCCTGCCCCGTGCCGCGCGCTGGAGCCCCTCCGTGCCGGCGTCGCTTGCGCTCGCGGGAGCGCTGGTTTCCCTTCACGCGCTGGGCCAGAAGCTCTGGGGTCTCCGCTCGCTCGCCGAGCAGGTCTCCGCCATGCAGGGCATTCCGGATCGCGAGGCGATCCTCGCGCGTCTCGGCGACGGCAGGGCCTTCGCCGCGTTCCCGACGCCGGCCGCGCTGGGGGGGTTCCTGGCGCTCGCCCTGCCGGTGACCGTGGCCTTCGCGCTCGAGGCGCGACGGAGGGCCAGGATCGCGCTACTCGGCGCGGCGGCGCTCGAGCTGGCGGGGCTCCTGTGCTCGGCGTCCGCGACCGCCGCCGCGGCGCTCCTGGGCGCCCTCGCGCTCGCGGCGCTGTCGCGCAACGTCTCCCGCCGCGCTCTCGTCGCGGGGGGCCTCTGCGTTCTCCTCGTCATCGTCGCGATCGCGGTCATGCGCGGGAGCGAGGTGCTCGATCCGGATCATCCAGGAAGCCCCTGGGGGTTGAGGGCCGGCAACTTCCGCGCGGCCTGGGCGATGGCGGTGGACCATTCCTGGACCGGAGTCGCCCCCGGGGGGTTCGGGGGAGCCCTTCCCGCCTACCTGCGCCCGGGCGACAACGAGACCCGCTACGCGCACGATCTTCCGCTCCAGCTCGCGGCGGAAACCGGGTTCCCCGCCGCGGCCGTGCTCTCGATGCTGTTCCTCTCGCTGTTCCTGCGGCCGGTCTTCTCGCGGCGCGGCGAGGGGGCCCCGCGCTGGCTCGCCGGCGCGCGCATCGGACTCGCGGCGTTCGCCCTGCACAACCTGGCGGACTTCACCGCGTTCCTTCCCTCGATGCTGTGGATCTCCGCGCTGCTGCGCGGGGCCGCCTCGGAGGCGGCGGACGAGAAGCCCGCGGGGGAGCCGTCCCCCGGCAACGCCCTGCGACGGGGACTCCTCGCCGGGACGCTGGCAGCCGCCGCGGTGGCGGCCCTCGCCGGATTCGGCTGGAATGCGCGCGTCGAGGCGAGGCTGAGCCTCGCGGAGGGCGACTTCGACCGGGCGATCGCGGGCGCGCGGCGCGCCGCCGCGCTCGAGCCGTGGGATTCCGAGGCCGAGATCGCCCTCGCGCAGTCCTTGCTCGCGCGGGGGAGCGCCGCGCGGCCGGAATCGGGCGACCTTCGGGAGGCCCTCGAGGCGGCGGGCCGCGCGGTGTCGCTCGATCCGCGCCGGCCGGGAGCGAGGGACGCGAGGGGGCGCGCCCGCGCGGCGCTCGGCGATCTCCCCGGGGCCTACGCGGACTATTCCGAGGCCGCGCGACTCTATCCGTTGCGGGCGGAGTACTCCCGTCGGCGCGACGAGATGGCGGCCGCTCTTCCCGGGCGCTCCGCGCGGAAAGGGACGCCTTGAAGCGCGCGCTCCTTCCGGCCGGGATCGCGGCCCTGCTGCTGCTGGCGGCGCTGGGCGAGGGGGGCGCGTCCCCCGGCGGCCTGCTCGCGGTTCACGGCGGCGTCGTGGTCCTGGCGATGCTCGCGGTCCTGCTGCCTGCCGCTTCCCTGGAGCCGCGCCGCCCTTCGTCGCCCGCGTGGGCCGCGTTCGCCGCATTCGCGCTGCTGGCGGCGGCCGGATCCTGCCTCGCGCCGTACCGGTTCGCCGCCTTCCTGGTGATGCAGGAGATCGCGGCGTTCGCCGCGGTGTCGTTCCTTGCCGCGCGATGCGGTCCGGCGCTGGCGAGCCGTCTGGGGATGCCGCTTCTCGCCGGGGCGGCCGTCGAGGGGGTCGTCGCGCTCGTCCAGAGGATGGGCGGGGACCTGCGGCCGGCGGGGACGTTCCTGAACCCGAACCACCTCGCCGCCTGGCTCGTGGCCGCGCTCCTGATCGGGGCCGGGACCGCGGGGACGGGCAGCGGGCGCCGGGCGGCCTGGTTGCGCGCGGCTCTCGCGGTGCCGGCCGTGCTCGCCCTGTTCGTCGTCGGGTCGAGGGGCGCTCTCGTCGCGCTGGCCGCGGGCGCGGCGACGCTTCTCGCGGGCTCGTGGAGGCGTCTCGCCCCCCGTCTCAGGGCCGGCCTCGCCGTGTCGGCCGCGGTGCTCGTGATCGCGGCTGGGGCAGGGGTCGCCGCGCGGTTCGAGAGGGGAGACGCCTTCCGCTACCAGCGGATCAGGATCTGGAAGGCCTGCGCCGGGGCGGTCGCCATGTCGCCCTGGACCGGCACCGGTCCCGGCCAGTTCGCGACCGCGGCGGCGAATCTGAACTTCCCGATCTCCGAGGGACCGCTCCGCTTCTCCCGCTCGTTCCGATCCACCCATTCGGACCTGCTCCGCCTGCCCGCGGAGTTCGGCGTCCCCGCGGCCCTCGCGGCTCTCGCGGCGCTCGCCCTCGCCGCGCGCGAGATCGCGAGGCGGGCGAGAGTCGGGGCGCTTCCCGCCGGTGCTTCGGGGCCGATCGCGGCGCTCGTCGCGCTCGCGGTGCAGGCGGTCGTGGACAATCCCGGCGAGCGCCCCGCGCTCCACCTGCTCGCGGCCGCGCTCGTCGGCAGCTTGCTGTCGACGGAAGCGCAGGCGTCGCCGGCGAGGCCGAGAGCCGCGCTGCGCGCGACGCTCGTCGCAGCGCTCGCGGTGGTCTTCCTGGTCGGCGACGTCGCCCCGTACCTGGCGTGGCGCTCGGCGCGGGGGCTTCCGCGGGGCCGCCTCGACGCGGCGGGCAAGGATCGCCTCCGCGCGGCGCTCCGGTGGAACCCGTACCAGCCCGATCTCTGGCTGCGGCGGGCCGAGGATCTCGCGTCGGGCGACGATTTTCGCCCCGAGATCTACGCCGCGGCGCGCGAGGCCGCCGAGACGGCGGCCCGGCTCCAGCCGGCGGACGCGCGCTACCGGACCGGGATCGCCCGTGTCGAGTCCGTGGCGTGCAGGGCGCTGTTCCGCGACGAGGCGACGCGCGCCCGGGCCGCCGCGCGCTACGACGAGGCGATCGAGCGGTCGAGGCACGATCCGTTCGCGCCGATCGAGAAGGGGGGATTCCTGCTCGATACGGGCGATCCCGCCGGCGCCCGCCGCGCGGCGGAGCAAGCGCTCCGGATCGAGCCGGAGGCCGTGCCGGCGCGCCTGCTGCTCGCCGAGGCCATTCTCGCCGAAGGGACGCCGGGAGCGGCCGAGCGGGCCGCGAGCCTCATCGCCGAGGCGGAGGAGGGCGCGCGCCGCTGGGCCGCGTGGCCCAGGGAGTCGCCCTACGAGGCCCACCTGCTCTCGCTCGACGCCGCCCGGGTCCGCGCCATCAGGAGCCGCCTGCCGGACGCCAACGCCGGGCTTCGGTAGCCGCGCTCCCGACGCGGTCGGGAATCGCAACCGAGACGCTATGATGGGGCGCCGCGTCCGCCGGCGACGGACGCGCGGTCGGCGAGAGGGGAGGAAGGTGCGGCGTCTTCGAATCCTGTACGCGGCCGGGGTCACCCCGAACGCGCCGGGGCTGCCCGCGTCTCGGCTGTGGGAGGTCAACCTCAGGGACTCGCTCGTGGCGATGGGACACGAGCTGATCCCGGTCGACGCCGACATCGACGCCTGCTTCGCGGCGGCGGAGGACCCCGCGGCCCTGGCGCGGCTGCGGCCGGTGGTGACGCGGGCGGTGCTCGACACGCTCGAGCGGGCGAGGGCGGGCGGGCCGGTCGACCTCTTCTTCTCGTATTTCTACACCGGCTTCGTCGAGCCGAGGGCGATCGAGGCGATCCGCCGCGGCGGCGTCCTGACGGTCAATTTCTCCTGCAACAACATCCACCAGTTCGATCTCGTGCGGGAGATCGCCCCGCTCTACGACGCGGCCATGGTCCCGGAGCGCGAGGCCCTGGACCACTTCCGGCGCGCGGGGGCTCGCCCGATCCACGTTCCGATGGGGGCCAACCCGGACATCTACCGGCCGTACGACGTTCCGAGGGACGTGGACGTGTCGTTCGTGGGCCAGAGGTACGCCGATCGCGCGGACTTCGTGCACCACCTCGCCGCGAACGGCCTGGACGTCCGGGCGTGGGGGCCCGGCTGGGCCCCCGCGACGGGGAGCGCGAGATTGCGCCGGGCGGTCCGCCGAACGCTCGACCGCTGCCGGGTCTCCTGGGGGCCCGAGGCCGAGCGCCTGCTGCGGCGCGTTTCGGGGCCGCCCCTTCCCGACGAGGATCTCGTGCGCCTCTACAGCCGCTCCGGCATCAGCCTGGGCTTCGGCGTGGTCGGCGATACGCACCTCGGCGCTCCTCGATACCAGGTGCGCCTCCGCGACTTCGAGGCGCCCATGAGCGGGGCGTGCTATCTGGCCCAGCACTTCGACGAGCTGGCGGAGTACTACCGCATCGGCGAGGAGATCGACACCTTTCGCGACCGCGACGAGCTCCTCGAAAAGGCGCGATTCTATCTTGGCCACCCCGAGCGCGCGGAAGCCGTCCGGCGCGCGGGGCGCGAGCGGGCACTCCGGGATCACACGTGGACGGCGCGCTTCGGCATGCTCTTCCGCGAGATGGGGCTGGCGGCCGGAGCGCCCTGATCCGGCGGGTCAGCCGGGGAGGGCAACGCTCACGACGGCCCCGTTCCACCCCGGCGTGCGGCGCGGATCGCGTCGATTGCGGTGCGGGGAAGGAGCGTCGCCGCGAGGTAGAGGAGCGCTCGCGACCGCGGGCGCCCGGCCGAGGCCGCGCGGAGCAGCTTGCGGCGCGCCTCGGACCGGCGGTGACCGACGAGGTCGCGGTAACCCGCCTCGAGCCACAGCCGGGCGATGCGCTCGCGCGCGAGCGCCTCCAACTCCTCCGGCAGGCGCGTGCGACGTCCGGCGATCGCCTCGCGTAGGACCCCGACCTCGGCCTCGAGCATCCGATCGGCGTCGCCCGACAGGGCGCCCGGGTCCACGCGGTAGCGGGCGAGGACCTCGTCCACGAAGACGAACCGCCCCTCTCGCGCGACGCGCAGCCAGAGATCGTAGTCCTCGCAGCGCCTCAGCTCCTCGGCGAACTCCCCCGCCCGCAGGACCGCCTCCCGCCGCGCGAGCACCGTGGAGGTGAGCACGAAGTTCCCGCGGAGGAGGCGCGCGAGGGGATCGTCCGCGGGATCGTGGTCGATCCCCAGGAGCATGCGGCGCCGCAGGGTCCGGGTCCCGTCCCAGGATTCGGCGTTGCCGGAGACCAGCACGACGTCGCGCGCGCGCTCTGCCGCGCGCAGCCTCGCGTCGAGCGCCCCCTCGAGCCACAGGTCGTCCGAGTCCAGGAAGGCGAGCCAGTCTCCCGTCGCGGCCCGGATCCCTGCGTTGCGCGCGGCGGAGGGGCCCCGGGCCCCTTCGAGGCGGATGACCCGGGGCGATCCGGGGGCCCCGGCGGCGGCGTCCCCGCTGCCGTCCGTGGATCCGTCGTCCACGACCAGGATCTCGTGCGGGGCGGGCTCCTGCGCCGCCGCGGAAGCGACCGCGGCCGCCACCAGGCCGGCGCGATCGTGGACCGGGATGACGACGGTGACGCGCGCGTTCATGCGGCGTCCCCGCTGCCGAACCGGTTCCGGAGGTAGCGCCTCGCCGCCTCGACGTCGCCCGGGCGTACCGCGATCGCGAGCCACCCCGCGATCACGGCCGCGCCGGCGGCCCATCCCGAGAGACCCCACCCGGACAGCCGGGCGAGCGTCGCGATCACGGGGCCCGCCAGTCCGAGCACCAGGGTGTTGCGCCTGCCGAGCCGGAAGTCCGTCGCCCGCCTCATGAGGACGCAGGCCGTCGCGAGGAACAGCCAGCCGGAGACGCACCAGGCCACGCTCGGGGCGGCGGGGCCGAGGAAGGGAGAGAGCGCGGCGTAGGAGACGCCGAACGCCGCCGCGCTACCGAGTCCGAGCAGCGCCCAGGCCCGCACGCCGGCTCTCGGAAGGACGCCGAGGGCCACGGCCAGCCCGGCCCCGCGTGCGAAGTGACCGGCCGCCTGCCACGGCAGGTAGGAGAGGGATACGGCGAACTGCCTCGAGAGGAGTCCGCGGACCATGAAGTGCCGTCCGAGAACCAGTCCGCCCGCGGCGGCGCCGAGGAGGAGCAGGGTGACCCTGAACGCTTCCTGGGTTTCCCGGTTCACCTCCTCGTTGCTCCGGGCCTCGCTCACCCGAGGGAACGAGTAGGCGCCGTGGAACGCGACCGCCACCGCGACGATCTGCTGGGAGATGCCGAACGTGCCCTGGAAGAAGCCGTTGGCCTCGAGTCCGAAGCGCCGGATCAGGTCGGTGCGTACCGCGAGGAGCACGAGCTGGTCCGCGAGGCCCATCGCGAGGCTCACGAACCCGATCTTCGCGAACGACGCGAGGACCGGCGCCGAGAATGGGGGACGCGAGGGCGGGAAGAGCACGTCGCGCTGCCTCGCGACGAGAATGCCGAGCGAGGCCGCCGCGGCGCCCCCCGCGATCAGGGGAAGGCACGCGATCGCGCCCGGGAGCCCGAATCGCGGGACCAGCGCGGCGACGACGGTCACCGAGACGAGCGACCCCGCGATCGCGCCGAGGGACGTGGTCCGGACGTCGCGCAACCCGTTCGCGATGTCCGTTCCGATCTGGCCGGCCGCGGCGAAGAGCACGGCGACGGCCGCGAGCGCGACCGCGATCCCCAGACGGGGGTCGCCGACGATCCGCCCGGCGACGAGGGGGGCGGCCAGGGCGAGCGCCACCGAGGCGAGGGCGGCGGTGGCGACGACCGTCAAGAAGCTCGTCCACGCGGCCAGCCGTACCGCCGCCGCGTCGTTCCTCCCCCGCGCCGCCGCGATGGACTTCGTGACCGCGATGCCGAGCCCGAGGCTCGACCCGACGGAGAGAGTCTGCAGGACGTTGGCGAGCTGCGAGACGACCCCGAGCCCGGCCGGACCGAGGAAGAGCGCGAAAAGCTTCACGCGGACGAGGCCCGCGACGATGCCGGCCGCGGTGCCCGTACTCGACGCGGCCGCCGCGCGAAGGGTCCGCTTCAACTCGGGCTCCCGCGCCGGCGCGTGCGGCGCCCGCCGCCCCCGGCAGGCGGGTCGTCGGCTTCCGCCATGCCGGCCGGGAGCGTCAAGGCGACCCGCTGGGCGAGGAGGGACGCGAGGAGATCCGGCGCGGTCAGGGCGGCGTAGGCCGGGCTCTCGAGCGGGAGCGGCAGGCGGACGGACTCGGGCAGGAGACCGGGAAGCGCTCCCGCTTCCGTCTCGCTCGCATAGCGGAAGGAAGACCGCCCGAGCACGCGCATTCCCTCGGCGGCGTCGACGCTGGATTTCCCGTAAAGGGGGTTCCACACGATCGGACCGACCGCCACCGGGAGGACGGGGCCCTCGATCGCGATCTCCCGCGGCGGGGCGCCACCTCCGACCGCGACGAGACGGAGCGCGGCGGAAAGCTCCGTGGGATCGGCTGCGAAGGGCACGGCGCGCCGGCCGGCTCCGACGAGCGAGGCGAGCAGCTCCCTCTCGTCGGCGAAAGACACGGCGAGCGGGGCGAGGGCCTCGACGTAGTCCTCCGGCGAGGAGGCCGGCGCGGCGGACGCGAGGCCCGGGAGGTGCGTCAGGCAGGCCACGCCGCCGCGAGCCGGCAGCACGCGCGCGATCTCGCGCGCGGCCGCCGGCAGGAAAGGAAGGTCGAGGAACGCTCCGGCGCAGATCACCATGCCGAACGAGTCGTCCCGGAACGGCAGGGGCGTCCCGGCGTCGGCGCAGACGAGCGCCGCGTGCGGCGACACGAATCGGCGAGCGAGCAGCAGGGCGGGGAAGAGGGGGTCGAGCCCGGCCACGAGCCGGCCTTCCGCGAGCTCCCCGAGCGACGCCGCGAGGTGGCCCACGCCGCACGCGAGCTCGAGCACCGCCCCCTCTCGTGGAAGGAGCCTACCCGCGAGCCCCTCCGCCGCGACGAAGGTGGGATCGGAGCGGTGGAGAGCGAAACCCTCGGCGGTCGATGGGGCGCCTCGCGGCCCGCGCCCGAACAGCATCCGGTTCTGGGCGCGGAAGGAGCCCGGTGCGGAATCGCCGTGGAGCTTCGCGCCCATTCTCGCGGCGGCGAGGGGCGAGAGCGCCGCGCCGCCAAGGAGATAGGCGCCGAGGCCGCCGAGAAGCCGGTCGGCTCGCGCGCCCGGCGCCGCGCGGAGCGTGGCACCTAGCGCCCCGGCGGGATCGCCGCGCTCGATCGCCGCAACGGCCGCTTCGGCGGCGCCGCCCGCCCGCAGAATCGGGATCTCCTCGATGACGGGATAGCGGTGGCGGCGGCACGCCAGGAGGCCCCATCCCGGAGCCCCTCCCGCGGGCTCCCAGCGGAACCCGCCGCCGCAGCGCGGGCAGACGAGAAGGGAGAGGAGCGTCTCGTTCACGGTGCGAGATTATCACTCCGGGAGCAGTTCCCGGTCCTCGATCAACGACTCGTCGCGCTCGCGCCGGCGCAGCGGAGCGACCTGCCGCCGCAGCGCCCACGCATCGCGAAATCCCAGGACGAACGGGCGGTGAGCCGCCAGATCCCAGAGGAGCTTGAGCGGGAGCAACGCCACGTGCTTCCGCCAGGCGGCCGGATCGGTGAGGTTCTTCCAGGTGAACAGCAGACGGTTCCTCTCGTAGGTCCTGAGGACGCGCCGCCGGTCGATCCTCGCCCCGATCGTCCGGCCGTGGTCGTGGATCACCCTGGCATCCGCCACGTGGAGAATCCGGCGCCCTCGCTTTCGCGCGCGGTACGAGAGGTCCGCGTCTTCCCAGTAGAACGGAGCGAACAGGGGGTCGAATCCGCCGAGTGCCAGGAACTCGGCGCGCCGGAACGCCATCGCCCCGCCGCATGCGTAGGCCGGGTCCGCGCCCGCCCTCCCGCCGAGCGACGTGGACAAGACGCCCCACCGGAACCGGATCCGTGTCAGGGCCTCGTCCTCGCCGGTCGCGCGCCGTACGATGGACGGGACGGCGGCGAAAGCCTCGGGCGAGGACGCGAGCGCCCGCGCGAGGAGCTCGGCCGCTCCGGCCGGCAACGACACGTCGTTGTTGAGGAGGAGCACGACCTCTCCCCGCGACGCCGCGACGCCGTCATTCGCCGCCGGTCCGAAGCCTCCGTTGACGGGCCGCCGCACGACGCGCACCGCGGGGAACCGGGCGGAGATCCCGTCGCCGGTGCCGTCGGTCGAGGCGTCGTCCACGACGACCACCTCCGCTCCGGCGATCCCGGCGACGGCCCCGACCGCGGCCGGCAGGTGCTCCTCGAGGAGCGCCCGCCCGTTCCAGCTCGGGATCACGATGGACAGCGCGGGTCCGCTCACGCTCCCTCGCTCCCGGAGGGATCGTCGAAGCACCCCTGGAAGTAGCGGACGTCCCGGGCCACGTGGTAGCCGAAGTGAGCCAGCCGCTCGAGCCGCGCGCGCTCCCCGGCGGCGAGCAGCGCCCGGAGGACCGCGAAGCCTGCGCGCGAGCCCGCCGCCTTGCGCAGCGGGCCCACGAGCAGGAGCCTGTTCGCGAGGCGCAGCCCTACGAGCCCGGCCGGGCTCGTACCGATACCGAGCCGCGCGGGGCCGTCCACCCGGAGGTACTCTCGGAACGGTCCGTCCGGATACCTCGCGGCGAGCTGCCGCGCGACGAGGCCGGCCTCGCGCTGCCGGTCGAGATATCGGTCGAGGTCGGTCGCGAACGCGCGGTGGATCGAGACCGCCTCGGGGAGATAGGCGATCCGCGTCCCGCAGCGCGAGAGGCGGTAGCCCAGCTCGATGTCCTCGAAGCCGTACCGGGAGATGGTCTCGTCGAAGCCTCCGGCGGAGGCGAGCACGCTTCGAGGGGCGGAGAAGTGGCCGGTGAGGCATAGAGGGAAGGGAACGTCGTCGCGCCGGCGGAGGAGTGCCTCCTCGCGGAACGCCTGCTCGCGCTCGAGGAACCGCGAGAAGCAGGAGCGGGGCGCGCCGTCGTCGAGCACGACGCGGCCGAGCGCCGCCGCGCCGGCCGCCCGCGCATGGAAAGCGCGGTGCGCCTCGAGAGCGCCGGCCTCGAGCGTCATGTCGTCGTCGAGGATCACGACGAGCGGGGCCGTCGCGGCGGCGAGCCCCGTATTGCACGCCGCCGCGCGCCCCCGCGAGGCCTCGTGCCGCCTCACGGCGGGCGGGCCCCAGGGAAGGGCCGCGCGTGCCGCCGCCTCGCGGGTTCCGTCCCGTGATCCGTCGTCCACGACGACGACCTCGAGCGGGCAGGCGACCTCCTGCCGCGCGACGGACGCGAGGGTCTCGGGAAGCCGATGGGCGCCGTCGCGGCTCGGGATCACGACGGACAATCCGGGCGCGCTCATCGGCGCCCATCGTAACCGCGTTCGGTCGCGGTGGAAACGGCTCGACTCGCACGGTTGCTTCGCGGGGGGAAACCAAACTAGCCTGAGCGCGCGCGCCGGCCGCCGGGGCGAGGGGACGGGCCGATGGAAGGTGACGGGAGCAGCCGAGGTCCGGTGGAGAGGATCCTGGTCGACCTTCGCTGCCTGGAAACCGCGAGCGGGTCGCGGGGAGTGGGGCGTTACGCCCGCGAGCTCGTTCGCGCGTTGCCCGCCGCCGCTCCCGCCGGGTGGGAATTCGCCGCGCTCTCCTGGTCCGGTGTCGGGGCTGCGCTCGGCCTGCGGGACGTCCGGTACCCCGGCCCGCGCCGCGGCATCGGGCTCGCGGACCGCTACGTGTTGCCTCGCCTCCTCCGGAGGGAGCGCATCGGCCTCTATCACTCCCCGGTCTACGCGCTTCCTTCCGCGGGTGCCCGGCGAACGGCGCTGGTCCTCACGGTGCACGACCTGGTGGCCGAGGTCTTTCCGGACGGGCTCTCGTGGCGCCATCGGCAGGCGTTCCGAAGGACGTTTCGCAGCGCGGCGGCGGCCCACCGGGTGATCGCGGTGTCCGAGACCACCCGGCGCGAGCTCTCGACGCATTACCCCGTCGACCCCGCGCGCATCGTCCCCGTGCCCAACGGAGTCGCGGCGGACCTTTGTGTCCCCTCGCGCGAGGATGCCGCCGCGGCCGCGCTCCCGCATCCTTTCCTCTTCTACGCCGGCGGTCTCGACCCGCTGAAGAACGTGCCGCTGCTCCTGAGGGTGCTGCGGGGCTGCCGCGAGAGGGGGCTCGTCCTCCACCTGGTCATCGCGGGCGAGGAGGGGGTCAGGCGGGACGCGCTGCTCCGCGAGGCCGCCGGCCTGGGCGTCCGCGACGCCGTACGGCCGCTCGGCCACGTGGACGACGCCTCGCTCGCGGCCGCCTACCGCGCGGCGCTCGCCTTCGTCTTCCCGAGCCGGTACGAGGGATTCGGGCTCCCGCCCCTCGAGGCGATGGCGGCAGGGTGCCCGGTGGTGTCTTCCCCCTGCGGCGCCCTGGCGGAAGTCCTCGGCGACGCCGCCCAGTTCGCGGGTCCGGACGACGCCGACGCGTGGATTCGCGCCATCGTGGGCATCGCGAGCGATCCCGCCGCGCGCTCGCGATGGATCGCCGCGGGGCGGGAGAGGGCCCGCGGCTACTCCTGGGAGCGGACGGCCCGGGAAACCGTCGAGGTGTACCGCCAGGCGCTCGAGGAGGTGGGCCGGACGTGATAGGCCCCTCGCGCTATCGCAACTACTCCGCGCGCGCGCGATGGATCGCGTGCGCCCTCGATCTCGGCGCCGCGCCCGTCGTCCCGCTCCTGCGCCGGCTGGCGCCGCGAGGCCCCTCGCCCTCCCCGCCGCACGCCATCCTCGCGATCCGGCTCGACCACGTCGGCGACGTGCTGATGTCGACGCCGGCGCTCGCGTCGCTCAAGAGGGCGTTCCCCGGCGCCCGCCTCGACGTCCTCGCGGCGCCCTGGGGTCGCGCCGCGCTCGACGGGAACCCGGACGTCGACCGCGTGATCGAGGCGCCCGCGCCGTGGTACGACCCGAGGCGGGGCGATCTGCCGTCGCCGGGAGAGGTCCTGTCGGTCTCGGCGGGCCTTCGCCGCGAGGCGTACGACTGGGCGTTCGACCTCAGAGGAGATCCTCGCGTCGCGTGCGCCTACCTGCTTCCCGCAGCCCGCCGCCGCTTCGGCTTCTCGGGATTGGGCCTCGAGGGACTGCTGACCGACTCGATTCCCTACGACCGCGGGAGGTCGATGCTCGACCTCGCGCTCGACCTCGCCGCGCTCGCGGGAGCCCCCGCGCTCTCGCGCCGGCCCGTCTTCCGCGTGGTGGAGCCCGACCGGGCGCGCGCCTCGGCGCTCCTCGATGCCGTCGCGGGGGCCGAGACCGAGGAGCGCTTCGCGGTGATCGCGCCCGGATCGAATCGGGCCGCGGCGCGGTGGCCCGCGGAGCGCTTCGCGGAGGTCGGCGACGGTCTCGCGGCCGCGGGCTTGCGCCCGGTGCTGGCGGGGCGCGAGGCCGATGCGCCGGTCACGGCGGCGGTCGCCGCCGCGATGGGCCGGGCTCCGGCGGACCTGACCGGGCGAACGAGCCTCGGCGTCCTCGCCGCGGTGCTCGAGCGGGCGGCGATACTGGTCGCGAACGATTCGGGGAGTTCGCACCTCGCGGCGGCGGTCTCATGTCCGACCGTCGCCGTGTTCGGCCCGACCGATCCCGCCCTGACCTTTCCGTACGAGGACGGCGGGCGGTTCGTTAGCGTGTCGCGCCCCATCGACCACCCGCGCCCGTGCTTCGACCTCTCGTGCGACTCCGACCACGGTTTTTCGGCGGTCCTTCCCCGCGAGGTCCTCGAGGCCTGCCTGTCCGTTCTGCGCGCCTGAGCGATTCGGGATCGGTCCAAGGCGACAATCGTGCTTCGCCGATGATGGGGCCGGGCGTTTCCTTTGTTAGAATCGCGCCGTGAAGTGTCCACTCGTCCGGCGCGAGCGCGAACCGGGGGCGCGATGAAGGACGCCCTGCGGCGGTGGCTCCCGGCTCCCGTCCTGTCGTTCGCGAGGCGGGCCTACTACCGCCCGTCGGTCCGGAAGATCGTGTTCTTCCCGGCGGATCTCCTCGACCGCGTGCGGGGGACCCGCAAGGAGGGGATCCCGCCGAGGAGCATCGCCTTCGTCGGCGACGGGGACTTCGAGGCGATCGGCGAGGAGTACTTCCGCTACTTCGTGGACCTCTGCGGGCTCGAGCCGGGCGAACGGGTTCTCGACGTGGGCTGCGGCGCCGGGCGCATGGCGCTCCCGCTCGCCCGCTACCTCGGGGGCGGGGGCTCCTACGAGGGGTTCGATCTCCTCGAGGGCCACGTGAGGTGGTGCCGCGACAACATCGGGTCCCGTCATCCGAACTTCCGCTTCCTCCAGGCCGACGTCAAGAGCCCGATGTACAACCCGGCGGGAAGGTCCGCCCCCTCCGAGTACCGATTCCCCTACGACGACGCGTCGTTCGACTTCGTGTTCCTGACCTCGGTGATGACCCACCTGCTCGCCGGTGCCGCGGAGCGCTATCTCTCGGAGGTCGCGCGGGTCTCGAGGCCGGGAGCGCGAAGCCTCATCACCTGGTTCCTGCTCGACGGCGAGGCCGAGCGGAGGATCCGGGAGGGGACGAGCCCGACGCGATTCGAGCACGACGCCGGCGGTTGCCGGGTCGTCGACGCCGGCGTCCCCGAGTCCGCCGTGGCGTATCGCGAGGAGGACGTGAGGGCGATGTACCTGCGCCACGGCCTCGAGATCGCGGAGCCGATCCGGTGGGGCGGGTGGTCGGGCAGGGAGCCGCACCTCTCGTCCCAGGACATCGTCGTCGCCGTGAGGCGGCAGGCGGCGCCATGACCGACACCCCTCGGCGCACGACGGCGGAGGCGGTCCCGGAGCCGGCCCCCGTCGCGGCGGTGATCGTGACGTGGAACGCGGCGGCCTGGGTGGGCGACTGCCTTCGCAGCCTGCGCGCTCTCGTCCGGCCGCCCGCCGAGGTCGTGGTGGTGGACAACGGCTCGGCGGACGGAACGCCGGAGATCGTGCGTGACGAATTTCCCGAGGCGGTCCTCGTCGAGTGCGGCGCGAACCTGGGCTTCTGCCGCGCGAACAACCTGGGGATCGCCCGGACCCGGAGCCCGTTCGTCCTCGCGCTCAATCCCGACGCCCGCCTCAACCCGCGCTTCCTCGAGGAGCTGCTTCCGGCCTTCGACGACCCCGCCGTGGGCATCGGGGCCGGGAAGCTGCTGCGCCCCGACGGGACGACGATCGACAGCGCCGGGCAACTGCTCGGGCGCTCCCGGCAGCCGGTGGACCGGGGTTACGGCACCCGGGACGACGGCCGTTTCGACACGGACGAGGAGGTGTTCGGCGCCTGCGGCGCGGCGGCCCTCTACCGGCGCGCGATGCTCGACAGCGTCGCCGACCCCGGCGGCGAAGTCTTCGACGAGAGGTTCTTCGCGTTCTACGAGGACCTCGACCTCGCCTGGCGGGCCCGCCGCCTCGGCTGGCGGGCCGCCTACCGCCACCGGGCGGTCGGCTGGCACGCGCGCGGCGCGACGGCCCCCGGCGGGTCCGTCCGGCGGCGGGGGAGAGCGGTCCTCGCGCGAACCCCGTCGGTGAGGTTTCACGTCGCCAAGAACCGCTACCTCACGATCCTCCGTAACGACGCCTGGCGAGCGTACCTGCGCGATCTTCCGTTCGTCCTCGGGAGGGACGCGGCACTCGCCGGCCTGCTCCTGCTGACCTCCCCGGGGGTGATCGCGAGGCTCTGGCGCGAGCGGAGCCTCTTCCGCGGCGCCCTCGAGAGGCGCCGGCTGGACTCGGCCCGGCCGAGGCACCAAACTCTCCATGGAGGGAGAACCGATTGATCCGCGCGGTCGTCTACGCGTCCACGTTCCTGCTCGCGCTGGCTCTCGCGGCCTGGCTCACGCCGGTGCTGCGCGAGGCGGCGCTGCGGTTCGGGATCGTGGACCGTCCGGACGGACGGCTCAAGAGCCAGCGCGAGCCCGTCCCTTACTTGGGAGGGCTCGCGATCTACCTCGCGTTCCTCCTGTCGATCGCGTTCACGCTGCGCTTCCGCGACGAGGTCCTGGCGATGCTCCTCGCGGGCTCGATCGTCGTGATCCTCGGACTCGTGGACGACCTCGGGCAGCTCGGACCATGGACGAAGCTCCTCGGCCAGGCGGTCGCGGTGCTCGTGCTCGTGAAGTCCGGGATCTACATCAAGCTCACCTTCCTTCCGCTCCAGGTCGCGCTGCCGCTGTCCGTCGTCTGGCTCCTCGCCACGACCAACGCGTTCAACCTGATCGACATCATGGACGGACTGTCCGCGGGGACCGCGGCGGTCGCCGCGGCGGCGCTGTTCGCGGTCGCGGTCTTGAACGGGCGCCACGAGTCGGCGACCCTCCTCGCGGGGATCTGCGGGGCGAGCCTGGGGTTCTTGCGCCTGAATTTCGAGCCGGCGAGGATCTACATGGGGGACACGGGAAGCCTCCTGCTCGGCCTGCTCCTCGGCGCGCTCGCGATGAACAACGGCTACACCGCGAACAACCGGCTCGCCGCGGTGGCCCCGGGGCTGATCCTGGGCGTGCCGCTCTTCGACATGCTGTTCGTCATGTACGTGAGATGGCGGCGCGGCCTGCCGGTCATGCTCGGGAGCCCCGATCACGTCGCGCTCCGGCTCCGGAAGTGGCGGTGGACGACCCGCCAGACCGTGCTGGCTTCCTACGCCGCGACGGCGCTGCTCGGGGCCGCGGCGATCGCGATGAGCCTCGTCGGGACCGCCGGCGCCGCGGCGATCCTGGCCGCGATCGTCCTGGCCGGACTCGCCGTCGGCGCGCTGCTCCGGCGCGTGGACATGAGCCTTTGAGGCGCCCGTGATCCTGATCCTCGGCGGGGGACTCGCGGGGCTGAGCGCCGCCTACCACCTGGGCGACGCTCCACACCTCGTGCTCGAAGCGGAGAGCGCGCCGGGGGGGCTCTGCCGTACCCGCGAGGCGGAAGGGTTCCTCTTCGACTACACCGGGCACCTCCTGCACCTGCGCGATCCGCGAGCGATCGCCCTGGTGGACCGCCTCCTTCCCGGCGCGTTCGAGACCGTCTCCCGGAAGGCGTGCATCAGGACGCGCGGCGCGACCCTTCCGTTCCCGTTCCAGGCGAACCTGCACGGCCTTCCGCCGCGGACCGTTCACGAGTGCGTCGCCGGCTTCGTGGAGTGCCTGGGATCGAAGGTGCCCCTAGCCGCCGACGCGTCGTTCCGCGACTGGTCCCTCTCGGTCCTCGGGCGCGGGATCAGCGACGCGTTCATGTTCCCGTACAACGCCAAGGTGTTCCGCCGCGAGGCGGACGCCATGACCGCGGACTGGGTCTCCTGGGCGGTCCCGCGGCCGTCGCTGCGCGAGGTCGTCCGCGGCGCTCTCGGCTTCTCGAACGAGGGGATGGGGTACAACCCGACCTTCCGCTACCCGAAAGAAGGGGGGATCGGGATCCTGCCGGACGCGTTCGCGCGCAGGCTCTCGACGCTGAGGTGCGGCGCGCGTGTCCTCGCGGTGGATCTCGAACGGCGGACCGTCACGGTGGAGGGGGGCGAGCGCGTCTCCTGGGACCGGCTCGTGGTCACGACGCCGCTCCCCGGCTTCCTGCGGATGACGGGAGAGCGGGCGCTCGCGGACGCCGCGGGCGAGCTCGACTGGTCGGTGGTGGCCTGCCTCAACCTCGGGGTGGACCGGGAAGGGATCGGCGGGGGCGCGCACTGGGCCTACTTCCCGGATCCCGACGTTCCCTTCTACCGGGTCGGCTTCCCGGCGTCGTTCTCCCGAAGCGCGGCACCCCTCGGCACCTCGTCGCTCTACGTCGAGCTGGCTCTCGGGAAGAGCGAGACGCCCGACCTCCCGACCCTCGAGGCGGCCGTGCTCGAGGCGCTCCACGCCGAGGGGGTGCTCCGGCCTTCCGACCGGATCCTCGCGCGCGACTGGGTTCTCATCGACCCCGGGTACGTGATCTTCGACCGGAGGCGCCTCGCGGCGATGGCGAGCCTCGTTCCCGCTCTCGAGGAGAGGGGAGTGCATCTCGCCGGCCGCTACGGGGCCTGGACCTACTCCTACATGGAGCGCGCGATGCTCGACGGGCTCGAGATCGCGCGCAAGCTCGCGGGTTAGCCGCCGCCATGTGCGGGATCTGCGGCAGCGTGGCGCTCGACGCCGGACCGCCCGGCGCGGAAGGCGTGCGCGCGATGCTGGCCGCGCTCGCGCACCGCGGCCCCGACTCCGAGGGTCTGTTCGAGACCCCGCGGGTCGTGGCCGGCATAAGGCGGCTCCGCGTGATCGATCTCGAGACGGGCGACCAGCCGATCGCGAGCGAGGACGGGTCGGTGGAGGTCGTGTTCAACGGCGAGATCTACAACTTCCGCGAGCTGCGTCGCGAGCTCGAGGGGGCCGGGCATCGCTTCCGGACGAGATCGGACACGGAGGTCCTGGTCCACCTCTGGGAGGATGCGGGACCGGCGATGCTCCCGAGGCTCGACGGGATGTTCGCGTTCTGCCTCCACGACCGGAAGACGGACGAGGTCCTCATCGCGCGGGACCGTCTCGGGGTGAAGCCGCTCTACTACCGCGAGAGCGGCGGCCGGCTGGACTTCGCCTCGGAGATCTCGGCGCTGCTCCGGGCGCCGGGCCCGGGCGCGGAGCTCGACGAGCAGGCCCTCGTGGAGCTCTTCTGCCTGCAGTACCTCACCGGCGACCGGACGCCGTACCGCGGGGTGCGGAAGCTGCTCCCGGGCCGGCTCCTCCACGTGCGCGGGGGGCGGGTCGACGGAGCGACCTGGTGGGACGTCCCGCGCGCGGAAGAGGATCCGCTCCTCGACCGGCGCCGCGTCCGGGAGGAGCTCCCGGCCCTCCTCGGCGAGGCGGTGCGGAGACAGACGGTGTCGGACGTCCCGCTCGGCATGTTCCTGTCGGGGGGGATCGACTCGACGGTCTTGCTGCACCTGCTCTCCGAGGGGGCGGCGCAGCCGGTCTCCACGTTCTCCGTCGGGTTCGAGGGGGAGAGCGGCGACGCCGATCTCGCCTGGGCGCGTCTCGTGGCCGCGCGCTACGGAACGCGCCACCACGAGATGCTCCTCCGCGCTTCCGACGTGGCGGCGGCGCTCCCGCGCCTCGTGGACCACGCGTCCCTGCCGGTGACCGACCCGGCCCTGATCCCCACGCTCATGCTCTCGGAGCTCGCGCGCCGGGACGTCACCGTCGTGCTCACCGGGGAGGGCGCGGACGAGATCTTCGGCGGATATCGCCGCTACGTGCACCAATCCCGGCTCGGGTGGCTCGCGCGGCTTCCGGGCCTGCGCGTTGCGTCGCGCCTGCCCCTGGTGTCGGCGTTCCTCCCGTCGAGAGGGGCGCAGGCGCTCGACGCACTGGGAGAGCGGGACGCGGCCCGCAACCACTTCCTGTGGTTGGCGACCGTGGACCTTCGGACGGCCCGCGAGCTGTTCGATCCCGAGGCGGTGGCTACCGTCGAGCGCACGGCGGTCGCCGCGTTTCGCGGGCACTTCGACGGGCGGGACGGGACCGCGGCACGCCTCTCCGCCGACTTGACCGAGTGGCTGCCCCACGATCTCCTCGCGAAGGTCGATCTCGCCTCGATGGCGCATTCGCTCGAGGCCCGCGTGCCCTACCTCGATCCCGGCGTGGTCGCGTGGGCGGCGAAGCTGCCCGGGCACCTCCGCATCGCCGGCGGCGTCACCAAGGTCGCGTTGCGCGAGGCGTTCGACGGGGCAATCCCCTCCGAGATCCTGCGGCGCCCCAAGCGCGGGTTCGACCTGCCGCTCGGCGCGTGGATCCGCGGCCCGCTGCGCTCCATGGCGGAGGATCTCCTCGCGGGGGGGAGGGCCCCCGCGCTGGCCCCGCTGAGGCGGGGGCAGGCTGCCGCGATGCTCGATCTCCACCTCCGCGGAAAGCGGGATCTCGGCCTACCGCTGTTCCTTCTCATGTCGATCCTCCTCTTCCTCGAGCGGCGGAGGGGGCGGTGAAGGCGCGCATCGTCCACGCGATCACCCGCCTCGACCTGGGCGGAGCTCAGCAGAACACGCTGTTCTGCGTCTCCCGCCACGACCGCGCGCGGTTCGAGGTGGGGCTGGTGGCGGGACGCGGCGGCCTCCTCGACGAGGAGGCGCTGGGGATCCGGGACGCGGACATCCGTATCGTTCCGTGGCTGCGCCATCCGATCTCCCCCTTCAGGGACGTCCTGGCCGTCGCGCGCCTTGCCGCTCATTTCCGCCGGGAGCGGGTCCACCTAGTCCACACGCACTCCTCGAAGGCGGGGATCGTCGGCCGCCTCGCGGCGCGCGTGGCGGGCGTGCCCGCGGTGGTGCATACCGTGCACGGCTGGAGCTTCAACGATACGCAGCGCCCCGCGGTCAGGAAGCTCTACGCGGCGTTCGAGCGCGCGGTGGGATCGTTCACGGACAGGATCGTGGTCGTTTCGGAGTCCGACCGAAACAGGGGACTTGCCGCGGGGATCGGGTGCCTCGAGCGCTACCGGCTGCTGCGGAGCGGGATCGATCCTTCGATTTACCGGCGGCCGGCGACGCCGCGCGAGGAAACCCGGGCGGCGCTCGGTTTCTTCCCCGGGCAGACGGTCGTCGGGACGCTCGCCTGCCTCAAGGCGCAGAAGGCGCCCCTCGATTTCGTGGAGGCCGCCGCCGTGGCGCACGCCCGCGATCCGGAGATGCGCTTCTTCCTCGCCGGTGACGGAGAGCTCCGGCCGGCGGTCGAGGAGAGGATCCGCGAGCGGGGGCTCGACGGGGTGGTCCGGCTCCTCGGGTGGCGCCGGGACGTTCCCGACCTCCTCCACGCGATGGACCTTTTCCTCCTCACGTCGAGGTTCGAGGGACTGCCCCGGGCGGTGCTCCAGGCGATGGCCGCCGGCGTGCCCGTCGTCGCGACCGACGTGGACGGCACGCCCGAGGTGGTTCGCGACGGCGTGACCGGCGACCTCGTCCCCCCCGCCGATCCCGTCGCGGCGGCCGACAGGCTGGTGGCGCTGGCCGGGGACCCCGGGCGGCGCGCCCGCTACGCGGAGCGCGCCCGCGAGGTCCTGAAGGAGTCGTTCGACGTCAACCGGATGGTGACGGAGCTCGACGAGCTGTACGTCGGGGTGCTTGCCGGGAAGCCGACCTGGGCTAAATTGGGTTCCGATGAAAACTGACGCCGGGCAGACCGGCTCCGCGATCCGGCTGACGGGACTCGCGAAGTCCTTCCACGGCCATCTCGGTATCGGCCGGACCGTGGCGGTGGAGCAGCTCGACCTCGATGTCGCGCCGGGACAGATCTTCGGGCTCCTCGGTCCGAACGGGGCGGGGAAGACGACCACGCTCAAGATGATCCTGAGCTTGATCCGGCCCGACCGCGGATCGGTGCGCCTGTTCGGCCTGCCGCCTTCCGATCCCGGCGCCAGGGCGAGGGTCGGGTTCCTTCCGGAGAATCCCTACTTCTACGACTACCTCACCGCGGAGGAGTTCCTCGACTTCTACGGTCGCCTCCACGGCATGCCCTCGGGAGAGCGGCGGGCGCGCGTCGGCGCGCTCCTGTCGAGGGTCGGTCTCGGGGGACGAGAGCGGACGCCGCTGCGGAAGTTCTCGAAGGGGATGATCCAGCGGATCGGGCTCGCCCAGGCGATCCTCGCCGATCCGGACCTCCTCATCCTCGACGAGCCGATGTCGGGACTCGACCCGGTGGGACGGCGAGAGGTCCGGGACCTGATCCTGGCCCAGCGCGCCGCGGGAGGGACGGTCTTCTTCTCGAGCCACATCCTCCAGGACGCCGAGATGATCTGCGACCGGGTGGCGATCCTGGTCCGGGGAAGAGTGCGGTTCGAGGGGGCCCTCGAGGACCTCGTTTCCCGCAAGGTGCTCTGGTACGAGGTCGCCGTCCGGGGGGTTCCGCCGGGCGGCCTGCCGGCCGAGCTGCTGTCGTCGGCCGGCGCCGAGTCCCTTCTGAAGGTGCGCGACGTCGAGGGGCTCGCGCGCGTGCTTGCGTCGGTCCAGTCCCTGGGAGGACAGGTGACCTCCGTGTGGCCGAGGCGGGAGACGCTCGAGGACCTGTTCATGCGCGAGGTCGCGACGGGCGGCTCGAGGGAGGCCGGGGCATGACGCAGGCCACGCCCGCACGCGAGCGGCGCCGGCCCGGCCCGGCGGGGGCGGTCGTGGCGATCGCCCTCAACACGTTCCGCGAGGGGATCCGCGACCGCATTCTCTACCTCCTGCTCGCCTTCGCGCTTCTCCTGATCGCGGCGTCGCGCTTCCTCGCGCTGCTGACCGTGGGGGACGAGAGCAAGATCATCAAGGACCTCGGGCTCTCGGCGATCTCGATCTTCGGCCTCCTCACGTCGATGTTCGTAGGGGTCTCCCTCCTGTTCAAGGAGATCGAGCGCCGGACCATCTACACGCTCCTTGCGAAGCCGGTGTCCCGCTGGCAATTCGTCGCGGGGAAGTACGCGGGGCTCATGACGATCCTCGCCGTCAACCTCGTGCTGATGGCGGCGGTGCTCGCGGCGATCCTCCTCTTCCGCGGCGAGTCGCCGGTGCCCCTTCTCCCCGCGGAGCTGCTGATTCTGGTGGAACTCGCCCTCGTGACGGCTTTCGCCGTCCTGTTCTCCAGCTTCACCAGTCCGATCCTGGCCGCGGTGGGCACGGCGGCCATCTACGTCGCGGGGCACCTGTCCTGGAGCTTCGACCTCCTCAAGAAGAGACTGCCGCCGGGCATCGGGCGGACGCTGTGCGACGTGCTCCACTCGGTGATCCCGAACCTCGACCGGCTCGACCTCAAGACCGCGGCCGTCCACGCCCTCCCGGTGCCGCCCGGCGAGGTGCTGTGGGGGGCGGTCTATGGCCTCGCCTACGCGGCGGCGGTCCTGATCCTGGCGGCCTGGCGCTTCTCTCGAAGGGACTTCTCGTGATCCGGGGCGCTCGGTGCGGGGCATGAAGCGGACTCTCGCCCTGCTGCTGCTCGTCGCCGCGGTGGCCCTCGCGGCGTTGTCCCGCGACCGTCTCGAGGCCTCGGCATCGGGGCCGGCCGGCGCGCGGAAGGAGCTTCTCTACCTCCCGAACGGGAAGCACCTCCGGGCGATGAGCCTCGGGCACGCCTCCCTCGCGGCCGACCTCGTCTACCTCTGGGCGATCCAGTACTACTCGGACTACGAGCGGGAGGACCGCTTCCGCTTCGTCGAGCACGTCTTCGGCGGCGTGATCGCGGATCTCGACCCGAGCTACGTCGATCCCTACTGGCTCGGCGCGATGATCCTGACCGTGGAGGCGGGAGACCTCGATGCGGGGCTGCGCATCCTCGACAAGGGGCTCGCCAACAACCCGTCGTCGTGGGTGCTTCCCTACCTGGCCGGATTCGAGTGCTACCGCGCCCGCAGACTCGATCGCGCCGCCGAGTACTTCGACAGGGCGAGCCGCGTTCCCGGGGCCCCGGCCCTAGCGCTCCGGATGAAGGCGGGGGTGCTCGCGAGGAAAGGGGACTTCCGCGAGTCCATCCGGCAGTGGGAAGACGTCCTGAACGATCCGCGCGGCGATTCGGCCTCCCGGGCGATCGCGGAGCGCCAGATCCGCGATCTGACGATGCGCGCCGACCTGGCCGATCTCTCCGAGGCGGTCGCCGCGTTCCGCGAGCGCCAGGGCCGCTTCCCTCGCTCCATCGACGAGGCGGCGCAGGCGGGCCTCGTGCGAGGAACCCCGCGGGATCCCGACGGCCGGCCGTACCTTTACGATCCGGCCACGGGGCGGGTCGCGTCCCGCGCCGGCGGCGTGCTGGGCGCTTCCCGATGAGCGCGGCGGTTCCGGAGCCCGTGGCCTCGATCTTCGTGACCGCGTTCGGACTCGTCATCGGGTCGTTCCTCAACGTGTGCATCTACCGCCTCCCGCGGGGCGAGAGCCTGGCGTTCCCGGGGTCGCACTGCCCTGCCTGCGGCACGCCCATTCGTTGGTACCAAAACGTTCCGGTCCTCTCCTGGGTCGCGCTGCGCGGCCGGTGCGCCTCGTGCCGGGCCCCGATCTCCTGGCGCTACCCGCTGGTGGAGGCGCTCGGCGGAGGGCTGCTCCTCGGCCTCTGGCTCGGGCTGGGGCCGGGTGCCGGCTTCGCGGTGGCGGCTCTTCTCGGGCTCATGCTGATCGTGCTGTTCTTCACCGATTTCGATCACCAGCTGCTCCCCGACGCGGTGACGCTCCCCGGGGCGGCGCTCGGCGCCGTCCTCGCCTGGTTCAATCCGTTCATCGGCGGGGAGGGCTTCGGGAGGCTCGCCGCGTCGCTCGCGGGGGCCGCCCTGGGCTCGGGATTGCTCTGGGCGATCGGGGCGATCTACGGCCGGCTTCGCGGGGTCGAAGCGATGGGAATGGGCGACGTGAAGATGATGGCGATGGTCGGGGCCTTCACCGGTCCCCGCGGCGTTCTGTTCACGCTGTTCGCGGCTTCGGTGGTCGGGGCCGCGGTGGGCCTCGCGTTGATCCCGATTCGCGGCCGCTCGCTGCGGGACACGCTGCCGTTCGGCTGCTTCCTCGCTCCGGCCGCCTTCGCGGCGCTTCTCGGCGCGAGGCACGCGTTCGACGCGTACCTCCGGTTACTGAGCCTGTCGCCCTGAGCCTGCCGGCCCGGGGCGCCGCGTCCCGTGCCCCGAACGGCGACGACGCGTCGCGGGGTAACCGGCCGGAAGCGCAACACGCTCGCGACAATCCGGTGTCGCGCCTCGGACCGGCTCCAGGCCGCTCATCTCCTGTCGGGCGAGCCAGCGGTTCTCGAATGAACGGGGGACGCGGAGTTCCCGCCCTGCAACACCGCGAGCGAGCGGGCATGGTTCCTGCTGCTCCAGGGAGCGGCGCGCGGGCCGGGGCGGCGGTGGGCCGGCCGGCTCTTGCGGTGGGGTTGCTGCGATGGGCCGACCCGCGGACTCGGGTTTCAGCTTGCTCGAGGCGGTGATCGCGCTCGGGCTCCTCTCGGGCGTGCTGATCGCGATCTCCGGGCTCTTCGTCCTCGCGGCGCAGCAGGTGGCGAGCGGCCGGAGCAGCAGCCAGGCGCTCGCCGCCGCGAGATCGATCCTGGAGGAGACGGACTGCTGGACGCTCCAGCAGGTCTACCTGCTCTTCGGCTTCGACGGCAGCGCCCCGAGCTACGCGGCCGACACTCGAACCAACGCCTTCTCGGCGAGGTGGCAGCCGATGCTCGAGCCGGGGCTCTCGAACGGCGTCGCCACCTTGCGGATCGAGTCGCTGGGGCCGGGGGCCTCTCCGCCCGCGCTGAACGCCTCGCGGGCGATCCGCGTTCGCGTCACCGTGCGCTGGGACGAGGGCGCGCGGCGCCGCTCGGTGAGTCTCGTGGCGGTGAGGATGTGAGCGGCCCGCCGCGCCGGGGCGCCGCCGCGATGCGGGAAGCGCCGGAGCGGGCGGGCCAGGCCGGCCTCTCGCTGGCCGAGCTCCTGGTCGCGATCGCCGTCCTGGCGGTCGCTGGCGTCATCGCCCTCTCGCTTCACGACGCGGCGCGGCGGAGCGTCAAGAAGGGAGAGAACGCCGCCGAGCAGCAGCAGACCGTGAGGATCGCCTTCGACCGTCTGACCGCCGACCTCCGCGCGGCGGGCCTCAACGCCAATCCCGACGGCGACGCCGCGCGCCCGGACGAGCCGATCGAGGGGGCGTTCGACACGGCGATCGTGATCCGCGCGGATTTCGATGCGGGCGATCCATCGGCGTCGGCCACCCCGGAGGCGGCGCTTGCGACCGGCGGCGCCTTCGCGACCGTCTCCACGGGAAACGACGAGATCGTGACGTACGTCCTCGCGAGGCCGGACGGGACGAGCGCCGAGACGCTGACTTTCTTCGCCGATGTCGGCAGCCCGAGAACGGGCGCCGTCCGGCGCGTCGACATCCCGCGCGTGTCGCTCGCGCAGGGCGACCCGCCTTATACGCTGTACCGCATCACCCTCGGCAACACCGACGGCAGCCCGGTGAGGATGCCGCTCGCCGAGAACGTCAGGAGCCTGCGCTTCTCGTACCACGGTTGGGACGGAATGCCCATGGCCGGCCCCGGCGGTGACGAGACCGCGGGAGCCAAGGCAGCTCGAGGCGTCGTCCGGCGTATCACGGTGGAGCTCTCCGGCCTGACGCGGGACCCCGATCCCGGATGGGAGGACGCGGCAGACCCGGATCCCCGCACCCGCGCCTACCGCAAGTTCCGTCTCGCCGGTGACGTGGCGCCGAGGAACCTGGGATTGAAGGGACTGCCCGATCCCTGATGTCCCCGGATCGAGGAGGAAGCGTCGATGCGCGAAACGGCGCCGCGATCGGAACCCGTCGAGAGAGGCTCGGCCCTCGTGTTCGCCCTCCTCGTGACCGCGATCCTCGCGCTGCTCGGTCTTTCCTTGATGCTCGTCGCGGAGACCGAGACCCGCATCGTCGACAACGAGAGGTGCGCCGCCCAGGCCCTCTACGTCGCGGAAGCCGGGGCCCGCATGGTGAAACGGTGGTTCGACGGCCCCGGTGCCGCGGCCAACGTGCTGAACCTCAGGGAGAGCGTGGTCGATCGCTCGCTGCGGCTGATCGAGGACGACGGGGACCCCGCGACGGCGCCGCACCCCCAGGACGGTACGTCCTGGCCGCGGTACAAGCAGGGAATCGACCTCGACGCCGACGGCGCGGACGACCTCCTCGACGAGCCCTATCGCGGTGGAGCCGGCCGCGACGAGGCCCTCCGCCATGCGCTGCTCGGCACCGAATCGGGGCCGGACATGCGGATCGCCGAGGGACACTCGGCCGAATCGACCGCGTTTCTCGGTGACCTGTCGAGGACGCTGATGGCGGATTTCCCCTCGTCCTCGTCCGGAGTCGTCGCTCGTATCGTGGCGATCGACGTCTACGGGCCGCCTTCTCTCCCCGCCGGCGGGCGGTGGACCCGATTCGGCGTGGCGACGGCGAAGGTGACCGCGCGGATCTGCAAGACTTCCGCCGGGGTCGAGGAGATCCTCGCGGAGCACGTCGTGAAGGTCGTGCTCAGCGCGGTGCCGTACCCCCGTATCATGGCGCCGTTCCACTCCTGTGGCCCCGTTCCGGCCGGCGGCGATCTGGGCGTGCACTGGGGGGACGCCGTCGCGACGGGGCCCTTCGATCTCGACGCGAGCGGCGTGGACGGCCTGCCCCGCAGCGTCCCCCGCGAGGTCCCCCCGGCCGCGCACGTCGATCTCCTTCACGGCTCGAGCAGCCCGGCGGACGACGATATCTGGACGCGGCTCCGGGACGCGCTCGAGGCCGGAGCGGACATCGACGATCCTTGGTTCCGCTTCCTCGGCGGTGGACCGGCCATCGGCCCGGCCGCGGAGCCGTCGCCCCAGCTGCGGCCTCCCTCGACTACGGGACAGGACCATTCGAACGTCTTCCAGAACCTCGGCGGCATCGGCTGCCCCGATCTCGACTACGACACGTGGAAAGCGGTCGCGGTCGCCGGAGGCGAGAACGTCCACTACTTTGCCTGGAGAGGGGGAACCACCTTCAGCGAGAGCGGCGTGGGGCCGCCCGAGGAGTTCGAGACGCTGACGAACGGGAGGACGGGGCTCTTCTTCTTCGACACCCGAGACGGGAGCCGCCCTAGCGCGACGCTCGATCCGAGCGGCCTTCCGGTCAACGTCACCCCGGCGCTTCGGCTGGGCGCGGGCGGCGTGAGGGGATTCCTCTACCTGAACGCCGCGGGATTCGAGGCGGCCGGGGATGCCGGAATCGCCGCGACCCTCACGATGCCCGGCGAGCCGTTTCGCGACGTCAACCGGAACGGCGTCCGCGACGCGGGGGAGCCCTGGATCAACCTGAACTACACCGAGCTCGGGGACCCGGACGCTCCGATCCGGGGGCGCGCGGCGGACGACTTCGGGAACCCGGGACGCGGCGCGGTCTACAACGCGGCAGGGCCGGGTTTCGCGGTCCGGACCGCCGTGGACGGAGTCGTCTACGTCCGGGGGACCTTCGCATCACGGGGCCCGGCGCGAGTTTACGGAAGCGTGATCGCCCGATCGGGGGTGCCGCGCTCCGGTCGGGCTGCCGGAATCTACTGGAACGACGCTCTCGGGACGGCCTTTCCTCCCGCCTCCTGGGGCCTGCCGCGCGTCATGGTCACCCGCTGGGAAACCGGTTCGAGGTGACCTATATTTGAGCAGGCGGTCCGAGGGAGGGTTTCGCGATGAAGGCGACCCGGCTGGCTTTGGTCCCCCTGCTGGTCTTCGGAGCCATGTTCGGCTGGGCGGCCTGCCTCGCCGAGGAAACGGGAAAGAACCCGCCCGAGCAGACCGACAAGAAGAAGGCCGACGACTCGAAGGTCCCCAAGCCCGCCGCGCCGGCCCCGGAGGCTTCCGCGAAGCCGGCACCCGTGCAGCCTGTCGTCTCGGACGAGCCGGGATACGTCTACACGAACGATGACCTCGACAGGCTCCCGCCCGCCTCCCCGGCGCCTAGACCCTCCCCGGCGACGGCCAAGGAATCGGCGCCCAAGGCAGGCGAGCAGCGCCCGGCGGGGACGTTCGATCCGTTGAAGCGGATGCAGGAGGAGCAGGCGAGCGCGGCGGAGCTCAAGACGCAGATCGCCGGCGCGGAGAAGAAGGTCACCGAGGGCGAGCAGAAGCTCCGGGATCTCGAGCGGCGAAGGCTGGCGGTGGCGAACCCGCTCCTCGCGCCGCCGCAGGTGGCTCCCGAGCAGGCGGCGCAGTGGAAGCAGTTGAGCGGCCCCGAGCGCCTGAGGGCGACAGACGACGAGATTGCCCAGGCGCGGAAGGAGCTCGAGGACGCGAAGGCCGAGCTTCAAAAGCTCCGCGCCTCTTCCGGGGTCCATTGACAACGGTTCGAGACGCCTCCTAGACTTTCCGGCGGAATGCCCCCCGTCCTGCTGGTCGAAGACCGCGATAGCCTCAGGCTGATGCTGCGCTCGGCGCTCGAGGCGGAGGGGTTCTCCGTCGAGGAAGCCGCCGACGGAAGCCGGGCGATCAAGGCCCTTGCCACGGGTCGTTACCTCGCGGTCGTCACCGACCTGAAGATGCCCGGCGCCGACGGCCACAAGGTTCTCGCCGCCGCGCGGGATGCCGACCTGCACCTCCCCGTGATCGTGATGAGCGCCCACGGGACGATCGAGGACGCGGTCTGCGCGATGAAGGGGGGCGCCTTCGATTTCCTGCCGAAGCCAGTGGACCCCGATCACCTGGTGCTGCTCCTCAGGCGCGCCGCGGAGCGGCGGGCGCTCCTGGAGGAGAACCTGCTCCTCAGGGAGGAGTTCGCCGAGCGGCTCGGCTTTCCCAGGATCATCGGCGAGTCGCCGGCGCTCGTCGAGGCTTCCCGGCAGGTCCAGAAGGCGGCGCCCACCGACGCGACGATTCTCCTCGAGGGAGAATCGGGCACCGGCAAGGAGTTGTTCGCCCGCGCCATCCACCACCTGAGTTCTCGAAAGGACGCGCCGTTCGTCGCGCTCAACTGCGCGGCGATTCCCGAGACGCTCGTCGAGAACGAGCTGTTCGGCCACGAGAGGGGGGCTTTCACCGGGGCGGCGGGCACGCGCGCCGGACGCATCGAGCTCGCGGACCGGGGAACGCTGTTTCTCGACGACGTCGGCGAGCTGGGTCTCGGGGTGCAGGCGAAGCTGCTGCGGGTGCTGCAGGATCGGACGCTCGAGCGGCTCGGAGGGAACCGCACGCTGTCGGTCAACGTCCGCGTGGTGGCCGCCACCCACCGGGACCTCAAGCGCGCGACCGCGCAAGGCGCCTTCCGCGAGGACCTCTACTTCCGCTTGGCCGTCGTGGCGATCCGTGTTCCGGCGCTCCGGGAGCGGCGCGGGGACATCCCGTCGCTGGCGTCCTACTTCCTCGAGCGCTACCGCCGCGAGCTCGGTCGCGACCGGCTCGCGCTCTCCGAGGAGGCGGTCGAGTCGCTGAGGATGCACGACTGGCCGGGCAACGTGCGGGAGCTGGCGAACTGCCTCGAGAGGGCGGCCATCCTGGCCGAGGGCGACGCCATCGAGCCGCGCCATCTCGGACTCGGCGCGCGCGCTCCGGCCGGCGACGAGGCCCAGGATCTGTGGCGGGCCATCCATGCCGAGGGTTCCCTCGAAGAGGTCGGCGAGCGGGCCCGCGACCTCGCCGAGAGGGCGGCCATCCGCCGCGCTCTCGACCGGGCCGACGGCGTCCGGAGCCGCGCCGCCGAGCTCTTGCGGATCAGCCCCAAGCGCCTCGCGGCGCGCATCCGGGACCTAGGGCTCGGTGACGGCGCTCCGTCTTGACCCGACCGTTCCCTCTGCTATAGTGCCGCTCCGGTCCGCCGGGCCAACGCTACGGCCCGCGGGTGACGGGGAATCCCCGCGGAGATGCCTGCACAGAAGGTTGGCCAGCCGTCGCGACGACGATAGGGGTCCGTCTGACGCGGTTCCTCCGGGATCAGCCGGCGGAACGAAAAGGGGGCGGGTGGCCCCCCGGATCGAGCGGCTCGGCGGCTTTCGATTCCCCGGACGGCGCGAGAGCGCCCGCGATGCAGGGAGGCTGCGCATGATGCCCCGAAAGATACTCATCCTAGGAGCCGCCGGACGGGACTTCCACAACTTCAACGTGGTCTATCGGGACAATCCGGAATACGAGGTCGTGGCCTTCACGGCGACGCAGATTCCCGACATCGCGGGGCGCCGTTACCCGGCCGAGCTCGCCGGGCGACTCTACCCCTACGGGATCCCGATCCGGGCCGAGATCGAGATGGAGGCGATCATCCGGGACCTCGCCGTGGACGAGGTGCTCTTCGCGTACTCGGACGTGTCTCACGAGGCCGTCATGCACCTCGCCTCGCGCGCCGTCGCCGCCGGGGCGGACTTCCACGTGATGGGGGCCGGCGCGACGATGATCGCGTCTAGCGTGCCGGTGGTCTCGGTGTGCGCGGTCCGGACCGGGAGCGGCAAGAGCCAGACCACGCGAAAGGTCGCCGAGCTGCTCCTGGCCGCGGGCAAGCGAGTCGTGGCGGTCCGCCACCCGATGCCTTACGGCGACCTCGTCCGCCAGAAGGTGCAGCGCTTCGCGGCCTACGAGGACCTCGATCGCCACGAGTGCACCATCGAGGAGCGCGAGGAATACGAGCCGCACCTCGACCGTGGGACCGTCGTGTACGCGGGGGTGGATTACGGCGCCATCCTCGCCGAGGCCGAGAAGGAGGCCGACGTGATCCTGTGGGACGGCGGGAACAACGATCTTCCGTTCTACCTGCCCGATCTCGAGATCTGCGTGGCCGACCCCCATCGCCCCGGGCACGAGCTACGGTACTTCCCGGGCGAGGCGAACCTGAGGCGCGCGGACGTCGTCGTGATCAACAAGGTCGGGACAGCGACCGCCGAAGGGCTCGAGACGGTCCGCCGCAGCATCGCCGAGGTCAACCCGGGCGCCACGGTCATCGAGGCGGACTCGCCGGTGACGGTGAGCGACCCCGCGGCCGTGAAGGGGAAGCGGGTGCTCGTCATCGAGGACGGTCCCACGCTCACGCACGGCGAGATGACCTACGGAGCGGGCGTGGTGGCGGCGAAGCAGAACGGCGCGGCGGAGCTGGTGGATCCGCGCCCCTACGCGGTGGGCCGCCTCGCCGAGACGTTCCGGAAGTACCCGAACACCGGCCCCGTACTGCCGGCCATGGGTTACGGCGAGGAGCAGACGCGGGATCTGGAGGCGACCGTCAAGGCCACGCCGTGCGACCTGGTCGTCATCGGAACGCCGATCGACCTCCGACGGATCATCTCGTTCGACAAACCGACCGTCCGGGTGACCTATGATCTCGCCGAGAGGGGCAAGCCCGATCTCGCCCAAGTTCTCGCCCCGATCCTGGCGCGGTGACGCGCGATTGAGGAGGGATTGGAAGTGAACGTCGAAAGCCTGGCTGGACGCGACCTGGTCTCCTTGATGCAGTGGACCTCCGAGGAAGTGGCGGCGGTCCTGACGCTCGCCGCCGAGCTGAAGGCGAATCCGGCGCACTACGCCAAGGCGCTCGCGGGGAAGACGCTGTTCATGTACTTCGAGAAGCCGTCCCTCAGGACGCGGGTCACCTTCGAGGCCGGGATGACCCAGCTCGGAGGCCACGCGATCTACTACTCCGCCTCCGACGGGAAGATCGGCGTGAGGGAGAGCGTCGAGGACGTCGCCCGGAACCTCGACCGATGGGTGGACGGCGCGATGTGCCGCACCTTCAGCCACGCCCTCGTCGACGATCTCGCGCGGTTCACCGGGATCCCCGTGATCAACGGCCTGACCGACCACCTGCATCCCTGCCAGGCCCTCGCCGACTTCATGACCCTGCAGGAGGTGGACGAGGAGATCCGCGGGAAGCGCCTGGTCTACATCGGGGACGGCAACAACGTCTCCCACTCCCTCATGGAGACCGGCGCCCGTCTCGGTGTCCACGTCACGGTGGTGACGCCCGAGGGCTACGGCCCGTCGCCCGACGTGGTGCGGTCGTGCGTCGAGGCAGGGGTCGCGACGGGTGCCTCGATCGGCGTCGGGACCGACCTGGCCCTCGTCGAGGGCGCGGACGCGATCTACACCGACGTCTGGGCGTCCATGGGGCAGGAGACCGAGGCGGAGGCCCGCCGACGGGCCTTCATGCCGTACCAGGTCAACGCCGCGCTGATGGCGCGCGCGGGCGGCGATGCCGTGTTCATGCACTGCCTGCCGGCGCACCGCGGCGACGAGGTCACCGACGAGGTCGCGGACTCGCCGCAGTCGGTGATCTTCGAGCAGGCGGAGAACCGGTTGCACGCCCAGAAAGCGGTGATGCTCGCCCTGATGGGCGCCTGAGCCCACGCGGCGGCTCGTCCCGAGACGGGAGTGCCCCAGCCAGCCCGAAAAAGGGCTGGCTGGGGCACTCCCGTCTCGGGACGAGCGGGCCCTCGCTGCGAGTGACAGGGGAGTGGGCGACTAGCCGCCCTTGATCGCGGTGTGGATGCAGACGATGCCGCCGGTGAGGGGGAGCCAGCCGACGGCGGCGAAGCCGGACTCGCGGAGGATGCCGGCGAGAATGGGGGGCTCGGGGAACTCGCCGATCGTCGCGGCGAGATAACGGTAGGGACCCGAGCGGCCGGACACGCCGTCGCCGACGCGAGGGAGCACGCGCCGGAGGTAGAGCGAGTAGACGGCCGAGAGGAATCGCGAGGTCGGCCTGCTGAACTCCAGGACGACCAGCCGGCCGCCGGGCCGGAGGACGCGCAGGATCTCCCGCAGCCCCGCGTCCAGGTCGCAGAAGTTGCGGACGCCGAAGGCGACCGTGACCGCGGCCACGGTACCGTCGGAGAAGGGAAGCCGGAGGGCGTCGGTTTCGAGGATCGCGCAGCGGGAAGAGAGGCCGCGACGGGCGAACTTGGCCTGGGCGCGGAGCAGCATCGGGTGGGCGAAGTCGGCGCAGACCACAAGGCTGAGGGGGAGGGCCCGGGCGAGCTCGACCGCGAGGTCGCCCGTGCCTCCGCAGAGGTCGGCGACGGTTTCGGCGGCATCCACCGCCGCTTCGGCTGCCGCGCGGCGCCGCCAGCCGAGGTCCTGTCCCAGGCTGAGGACCCGGTTCAGCACGTCGTATCGGCGCGCGATCGCCCCGAACATCGCCCGCACTCGGGCGGGATCCTTGCTCTCCCCGGCCGGCAAAAGGCACCTCCCCGCCCGAGTATACCAATCGGGGAATGCGCCCCGGCCGGCCGGGAGTTGCGCGGTTCTTGACAATCCCGCGGGCGAATGGTAGAAAGACGCTTTCGCCTGAGGCATTTCTGCGCGCTCGAGGGCGCGGCAAGCACGGAACGAGGAAGGGCGGATGCGGACGTACGTGCCCAAGGCAGGGGACATTCAGAGCGCGTGGTGGATCGTCGACGCCCAGGGCCTGACCCTCGGGCGCCTTTCCACCGTCGTGGCCGAGCGGCTGAGCGGCAAGCACAAGCCGACCTACACGCCGTTCCTCGACACCGGCGACCACGTCGTCGTCGTGAACGCCGAGAAGGTCCGGCTCACGGGCCGCAAGCTCAAGGACAAGATGTATCGGCACCACACGGGCTACCCCGGGGGCCTCAAGGAGATCCCCGCAGGAAAGCTCCTCGCGAAGCACCCGGAGCGTTTGATCGAGTTCGCGGTGAAGGGGATGCTGCCGAAGGGACCTCTCGGTCGGCAGATGGTGCGGAAGCTCAAGGTGTATGCCGGCGACCGCCATCCGCACGAGGCTCAGAAGCCCCAGGCGCTCCCGATTCCCGACGCAGCACGGGCTCGATAGCGGCACGGAAGGAGAGGACCGAACTTGAAAGAGGGCGCGATCCAGTACTACGGAACCGGCCGGCGCAAGACCTCCTCGGCGCGAGTCTACCTCCGCCCCGGCTCGGGCAGCATCCGGGTGAACAACAAGCCGTTCGACGAGTACTTCCCGAACGAGATGCTCAAGATGATCATCCGGCAGCCGCTGGTGATCACCGAGACCGCGGACAAGTTCGACCTCCACGTCCGGGTTTGCGGCGGCGGCTGCTCCGGTCAGGCCGGCGCGCTGCGCCACGGCATCGCCCGGGCCCTCCTGACCTATAACCCGGAGCTGCGGGGCCGTCTCAAGGAGGCGGGATTCCTGACGCGCGATCCTCGCAAGGTGGAGCGGAAGAAGTACGGCCGGCCGGGCGCCCGCAAGCGCTTCCAGTTCTCGAAGCGGTAGGGCGGCGCGGACCCGATTCCAGAAAGGGAGGCAAGCTTTTGGTTTCCGTGACGATGAAGGATCTCCTGGAGGCCGGCGTTCACTTCGGCCACCAGACGCGGCGCTGGAACCCGAAGATGAAGGAGTACATCTACGGGGCCAGGAACGGCATCTACATCATCGACCTCCAGAAGTCGATCCGGAAGCTGCGAGATGCCCTGGCTTTCGTCCACGACCTCGCCTCCAACGGGGGGACGGTGCTGTTCGTGGGGACGAAGCGGCAGGCGCAGGAAGTGATCGCCGAAGAGGCGGCGCGATGCGGTCTGTTCCACGTCAATCAGCGCTGGCTCGGCGGGACGCTCACGAACTTCGCGACGATCCGCAAGAGCCTGAACCGCCTTCGCGAGCTCGAGGAAACGAGCAGCGTCGAGCGCGCGGCGCACTTCACCAAGAAAGAGGCCGCCCGCCTCGAGAAGGAGCGCGAGCGTCTCGACAAGGCCCTGATGGGAATCAAGAACATGGAAGGGCTGCCGCAGGCCCTGTTCGTCGTGGATCCCCAGAAGGAGAAGATCGCCGTGGCCGAGGCCAACAAGCTCGGCATCCCGGTGATAGCGATCGTGGACACCAACTGCGATCCCGAGCCCATCCAGTACCCGATCCCCGGGAACGACGACGCGATCCGGGCGATCAAGCTGTTCGCCGGGAAGTTCGCCGACGCGATCATCGAGGGGCGGGGGCTGTGGGAAGCGGTACGGCGCGAGCGAGAGGCCGAGGCCGAGAAGCGCTCGGCGGCCGGAGTGCAGAACATCGCCGAGCGAGTCCGCGCCCGGGAAGCCCGGCGGGAGAAGCTGCGCGCCCAGGCGCACGCGGCTCGCGGCGGAAGGTCGCGCGGCGGAGCCCCGTCCGGCGGCCAGCGGCAGGGCGGCGCCGAGGCCCCGGTCACGACGGCGGACGAGCCGGGCGCGGCGGAGTAGGCTCGCAACGGAATTCTTCGAGCCCCGACGCGGCACGGCCCGCGCCGGGGCTTTTTGATGCCGGCTCCCCCGCACGGGGGGCGGCGTTCGGATGGAGAGACCCCGAGATGGAAATCACCGCAGCCGTCGTCAAGCAGCTCCGCGAGAAGACCGGTGTCGGGATGATGGAGTGCAAGAGCGCCTTGGTCGAGTCCGCCGGCGACGTCGCCGAGGCGGAGAAGATCCTGCGCAAGCGCGGGGTCGCCGCCGCCGCGAAGAAGGCCGGCAGGGCCACCGGCGAGGGCGCGGTCGCGGCGTACATCCACACCGGCGGGAAGATCGGCGTCCTCGTGGAGATCAACTGCGAGACCGACTTCGCCGCGAGAAGCGCGGACTTCCAGTCGCTGGTCCACGACGTCGCGATGCACGTCGCCGCGGCCGCGCCGCGCTTCGTGCGGCGCGAGGACGTCTTGGAGAGCGTCCTGGCGGAGGAGCGGGAGATCGCGAGGGACCAGGCGGCGAAGTCCGGCAAGCCCGCCCAGGTCGTGGACAAGATCGTCGAGGGCAAGCTGGAGAAGTTCTACGCCGAGGCTTGTCTCCTCGATCAGCCGTTCGTCAAGGACCCGGACAAGACGGTGGGCCAGCTCGTGACGGCCGCGGTCGCCCGGATCGGCGAGAACATCCAAGTGAGACGCTTCGCCCGTTTCGTCCTCGGGGAAGACATCTGATCTTTCCCCCCGCGCCCCTTCCGGGCGCGGGCACGGGTCGGGGGCGCGCCGCGGCACGCCCCGGGGCGGAGCGCGGGGGCCGTCATGGATCGACCGCTTCGCTACCGAAGGATCCTGCTCAAGCTGTCGGGAGAGGCCCTTCTCGGAGAGCGCTCCCACGGGATCGACACCGGAATCGTCGGCCGGCTCTCGGACGAGATCCGGGAGATCCACGATATGGGGGTCGAGCTGGCCCTCGTGGTGGGCGGGGGGAACATCTACCGCGGCAGCGAGGCCGCCGCCGCGGGAATGGACCGCGTCACCGGGGACCACATGGGCATGCTCGCGACGCTCATGAACTCGTTGGCGCTCCAGGACGCCCTCGAGAACCGCTCCATCGTGACCCGCGTTCTCTCCGCGATCGAGATCCGGCAGGTCGCGGAGCCGTTCATCAGGCGCCGCGCGCTGCGGCACCTCGAGAAGGGGCGGGTCGTGATCCTCGCCGCGGGCACCGGGAATCCCTACTTCACCACCGACAGCGCCGCGGCCTTGAGGGCCATGGAGATGAAGGCCGAGGTGCTCCTCAAGGCCACCAAGGTGGACGGAGTGTACACGGCCGATCCGGTCAAGGATCCGTCCGCGACCCTGCTGAAGCACGTCGGTTACCTCGAGGCCCTCGAGCGCGGGCTCCGCGTGATGGACACCACCGCGATCTCGCTCTGCATGGACAACCGGCTCCCGATCGTCGTGTTCAACATCCGGGTGCCCGGGAACATCCGGAGGATCGTCCTCGGGGAGGACATCGGTTCCACCGTTTCCGGGTGACGCCGGATCGAGGCCGGTCGAGCAGGAGCCGTCAGAAAAGCGCCGCGGGGCCAGGACCTGGCAGGGCCGCGAGCCGGAGGCTAGCTGAACATGGACGTCAAGACGATCCTGGACCAGATGGAGAAGAAGATGGCGGCGACTTTCGCCGACGCGCGGCACAAGCTCGCCGCCGTGCGGACGGGGCGCGCCTCGCTCGCCCTGTTCGACGGGGTGATGGTGGACTACTACGGGACGCCGACGCCCTTGAATCAGGTGGCGAAGCTCTCGATCCCGGAGCCCACGCTGATCGTCGCCCAGCCGTTCGACCCCTCGACGCTGAGCGCCATCGAGAAGGCGATCCAGTCCTCGGACCTCGGGCTGAACCCGAGCAACGACGGGAAGCTGATCCGCATCCCGATCCCGCCGCTGACCGAGGAGCGCCGGAAGCAGCTCGTGAAGAAGGTCCACGGTCTCGGCGAGGAAGCGAAGACCGCCCTCCGGCAGCTCCGCCGAGACGCCAACGAAGAGGTCAAGAAGATCGAGAAGTCGGGCGAGATCTCCGAGGACGACGCGCGCCGCGGCCTCGAGGACATCCAGAAGAAGACCGATCGCTTCTCGGGAGATGTCGACACGCTCGGCAAGAACAAGGAAAAAGAGCTGATGGAGGTCTGACGTCCGGCGTCTTGCGACGCGGACCGTCGGCCTCGTGGGCTGCCCGGGGAAGCGCATGCGGGAGATCGCGGGGATCGTGGTCGCCGCCGGGCGGGGGAACCGCCTGGGTGGGGACATCCCCAAGCAGTTTCGGAGGATCGGCGGCCGGACGCTGATCGACCGGGCGGTGGCCGCGCTCGCGACGCGGCCGTCCGTGTCGGGAGTGGTCGTCGTGCTCCCTCAAGATCTCTTGACCGGGGCAGGGGCGGACGAGGTGCGCCGGCTGCCCGGCGTCTTCGCCGTCGCGGGGGGTGGCGAGACGCGCGCGCGCTCCGTCCGTCTCGGGCTCGACGCGGCGGGGCCGTGCCGCTTCGCGCTGGTCCACGACGCGGCGCGCCCGCTGGTTTCCGCGGAGGTGGTCGACGCGGTCGTCGAGGCGACCGTCCGCCACGGCGCGGCGGTGCCCGTCGTTCCGGTTCCCGACACCGTGAAGGAGGACGACGGAAACGGCTTCTGCTCGAGGACCGTGGACCGATCGCTCCTTCGACTCGCGCAGACGCCCCAGGGATCCCGCGCCGACTGGCTCCTCGAGGCGCTCGATCTCGCGCGGAGCGAGAACATGGAGCCGACCGACGAGGCGCAGGCGCTCGAGCGCGCCGGCCGGCGCGTCGCGCTGGTTCCGGGCGATCCCGGGAACGCGAAGATCACGGATCCGTCCGACCTCGAGGCCGCGAGGCGGCGTTTGGGGGGAATCCCGATGGGTCTGAGGGTCGGGACAGGGTTCGACGTGCACGCGTTCGAGGCCGGCAGGTCCCTCGTGCTGGGGGGCGTTCCGTTCCCGGGGGAGACGGGACTCGCCGGCCACTCCGACGCCGACGTCGTCCTGCACGCCGCCATGGACGCCCTGCTCGGAGCGGCGGCACTCGGAGACATCGGCGTCCACTTCCCGCCCGGAGACCCGAGGTTCGCCGGCGCGGCGAGCACCGTTCTTGCTCGCGAGGTCGTCCGCCTCCTGCGCGAAAGCGGCTTCGAGATCGTGAACCTGGACCTGACGCTGCTGGCCGAGCGGCCGCGCATCCGGGCGCGGGCCGAGGAGATGCGATCGCAGATCGCCGCCTGCCTGGGTGTCGCGGCCGGCCGGGTCGGCCTCAAGGCGACGACCCTGGAGGGTCTCGGCGCCCTCGGCCGGGGAGAGGGGATCGCGTGCCAGGCCGTGGCACTCGTTCGCGAGATCGGGGAGGACGAGTGACCCGCCGCCCCGGCGCAACCGCGTCGTCCCGCGCGGGCCGGCCGAGGCCGTCCGGCGAGAGCCCCGGCCCGGCGCCGGATGCCGCCGAGATGCTCTACGGAGTCCACCCGGTCCTCGAGGCGCTGGAGGCGGGCAAGAGGACGATCGATCGCATCCTGGTCGCCCGCGATGAAGTTTCGGGGCTGGGCAGGATCCTGCGGCAGGCGAGGGAGTCCGGGGTTCCGGTGACCCACCTCCCGAAAGAGGTGCTCGCGAGGAAGGTCGGCCGGCGGGAGGTGCACCAGGGCGTCGTGGCGATCGTGTCCGCGGTGCCGTATGCGGATCCGGACGAGCTTTGCCGGGCCGCGGCCTCCCGCGACAACGGCCTTCTCGTGGCGCTCGACGGGGTCGAGGATCCGAGGAATCTGGGCGCCACGGTTCGATCGTCCGCGGCGGCCGGGGCGGACGGCCTGCTGCTGGGCGTCGAGGGGTCCGTCGGCTTGACCCCGGTAGCCGCCAAGGCGTCCGCCGGTGCGGTGGAGAGGCTGCCGGTCGCCCGGGAGCCTCGGCTGAGGCAGCGGCTGCTGGCCTTGAGGGAGGCGGGGTTCCGGGTGCTCGGCCTCGATTCGAAGGGGTCCTCGGCCTGGGACGGGTTGGAGCTATCCGGCCGCAACGTTCTCGTGGCGGGAGGGGAGGGGCGCGGCCTCCGAAGGAGCATCGCGGAGGTCTGCGATCACCGGGTTCGCATTCCGCTCGAGCACGGCGTGGAGTCGCTGAACGTCTCGGTGGCGGTCGCGGTGGTCCTGTTCGAGGTGGTTCGCCAGCGTCGCCGCGCCGGCCAGCGGGGAAGAGAAGACTGAAAATCCGTGCCAGCCCCTTGAAAGGGAAGGGGAGCGCTGGTAACATCTGCCGTTTGTCAAGGCGGCTGGCGTAGCTCAGGGGTAGAGCAGCGGTTTTGTAAACCGCCGGTCAGGGGTTCAAATCCCTTCGCCAGCTCCAGGAGCGGACCGGCAAGGGAGCCGGCCGGCGGCGTCCGGGAGCTGGGAAAAGGTGAAGAGAACGATGGGCCGGCGCGACGTCGAGGGACGGTGCGGAGAGGTTCCCGAGCGGTCAAAGGGAGCAGACTGTAAATCTGCCGGCCTTGCGCCTTCGGAGGTTCGAATCCTCCCCTCTCCACCATATGCGGGGACGAAGAGAAGCGCCGAGAGAGTTTTTGGGCGGGAATAGCTCAGCTGGTAGAGCATCAGCCTTCCAAGCTGAGGGTCGCGGGTTCGAATCCCGTTTCCCGCTCCACACGATGCGAGGGATTCCGCGGACGCGCGGCCCTGGCGGAGGATGGCGGCCCACTGGGCCCATGTAGCTCAGTCGGTAGAGCACTTCCTTGGTAAGGAAGAGGTCACCGGTTCGAATCCGGTCATGGGCTCCACGCGTCCCGGCGCGAGGGCGGTGCGCAGCGGGGTCCGGAAGACGATCGGGATGGTCCTCCCGCGGCGGCGGTGAGGGCCGGGGGCACGGGGCGATTGAGCCGTTCTCGCGGCGGGACGCCGGGACGGCGGAGAAGGAGTGCCGATGGCCAAGGAGAAGTTCGAGCGTACGAAGCCGCACGTGAACGTGGGAACGATCGGCCACGTGGATCACGGGAAGACGACGTTGACGTCGGCGATCACGATGGCGCTGGCGAAGCTGAACCCGAAGATCACGGTGCGGTCGTTCGATTCGATCGACAACGCGCCGGAGGAGAAGGCTCGGGGGATCACGATCGCGACGGCGCACGTGGAGTACGAGACGCCGAACCGGCACTACGCGCACGTGGACTGTCCCGGTCACGCGGACTACATCAAGAACATGATCACGGGCGCGGCGCAGATGGACGGCGCGATTCTCGTGGTGTCGGCGGCGGACGGTCCGATGCCGCAGACGCGGGAGCACATCCTGCTGGCGCGCCAGGTGGGAGTTCCCGCGATCGTGGTGGCTCTGAACAAGGTGGACATGGTGGACGACCCGGAGCTCTTGGACCTGGTGGAGCTGGAGGTCCGGGAGTTGCTGACGAAGTACGAGTTCCCCGGGGAGCAGATACCGGTGGTGCGGGTGTCTGCGTTGAAGGCGATGCAGGGGGACGAGGCGGCGTGGAAGGACATCTACAAGCTGATGGAGGCGGTGGACAGCTACATTCCGATGCCGCAGCGTCCGATCGAGAAGACGTTCTTGATGCCGATCGAGGACATTTTCTCGATATCGGGTCGCGGTACGGTGGTGACGGGCCGCGTGGAGCAGGGTCAGGTGAAGGTGGGCGAGGAGATCGAGATCGTGGGGATTCGTCCCACGGTGAAGCGGGTGGTGACCGGGGTGGAGATGTTCAAGAAGCTCCTGGACTCCGGCCAGGCGGGTGACAACGTCGGTTTGCTGCTGCGCGGTACGGAGCGGGACGAGGTGGAGCGGGGCCAGGTGGTGGCGAAGCCCGGATCGATCACGCCGCACACGAAGTTCCAGTGCGAGGTGTACATCCTGTCGAAGGAGGAGGGCGGCCGTCACACTCCGTTCTTCACGGGGTACCGTCCGCAGTTCTACTTCCGGACGACGGACGTGACGGGCGTGGCGAAGCTGCCCGAGGGTGTCGAGATGGTGATGCCCGGGGACAACGTGCGGATGGAGATCGAGCTGCACGTGGCGATCGCGATGGACAAGGGGCTGCGCTTCGCGATCCGCGAGGGCGGCCGGACGGTGGGCGCCGGCACCGTGACCGAGATCATCCAGTAGCCGAGATCGAGTAGCGGAGAGAACATGCGCGAGAACGTGACGCTCCAGTGCGGCGGGTGCAAGCAGCGTAACTACGTTACGACGAAGAACAAGAAGACGACCACGGGAAAGCTCGAGCTGAGCAAGTACTGCCGGTTCTGCCGCAAGCACACGCCCCACAAGGAGACGAAGTAGCTTCCTCTTCCCGGCGCGGGCGAGAGCCGCGGCGGGGAGCGTGGAGATCAACGTGGGCTGGTTCCAGAGATTGAAGACGTTCCTGGTGGAGGTCTGGGCCGAGCTCCAGAAGACCTCTTGGCCCGGCCGGCGAGAGGTCTACGGGACGACCGTCGTGGTGATCGTCGCGGTGCTGATCTGCGCGGCGTATCTCTACGTCGTGGACCGGGCGCTGGATTCCGGTCTGCAGTTCCTGTTCACGACCCTGGGGAAATGATGTCCACGGAAGCGACCAAGACGCGGCAGTGGTACATCGTCCACACCTACTCGGGGTTCGAGGGGAAGGTGAAGGAGAGCCTTCGCCAGCGCGCGGACGCGATGGGGATGGGAGACGTCATCGAGGACATCCTGATCCCCACCGAGGAGGTCGTGGAGGTCCGCGACGGGAAGAAGACGCGGTCGACGCGCAAGTTTTTCCCGGGTTACGTGCTGGTGAAGATGGAGATGTCCGACACGGCCTGGCACGTCGTGAAGAACACCCCGAAGGTGACCGGATTCGTGGGGACGGGAAGCAAGCCGGTGCCGCTCACCGACGCCGAGGTGAACCGGATCGTGAACCAAGTGGCGGTGTCGGCGGACCGCCCGAAGCCCAAGCTCGAGTTCCACACCGGGGAGACCGTGAGGATCGTGGACGGGCCCTTCAGCAATTTCACCGGCCAAGTCGAGGAGGTCAACGAGGACCGCTCGACCCTGAAGGTCATGGTCACGATCTTCGGGCGCGCGACGCCGGTCGAGCTGGGGTTCCTGCAGGTGGAGAAGATCTGACGGAGCCCGCCGAGGGCCCGCGACGAGGGACCCCGGGAGGCGCGCGCCGGCTCGAGCCGGACGCGGAACGCCGGCCGGGGGCCGGGAACAGGAAGGCGACATGGCGAAGAAGGTCATCGGGCTGATCAAGCTGCACATCCCCGCGGGGAAGGCGACGCCGGCTCCGCCGGTCGGGCCGGCGCTCGGGCAGCAGGGCGTGAACATCATGGATTTCTGCAAGAATTTCAACGCCCGCACCGCGAAGGGGGAGGGGATCCTCACGCCGGTGGTCATCACCGTGTACCAGGACCACTCCTACACCTTCGTCACGAAGACGCCCCCCGCGTCGGTGCTGTTGGCGAAGGCCGCCGGGGTACCCAAGGGATCTGGGACGCCGAACAAGCAGAAAGCGGGAAAGGTGACCCGCGCCCAGATCCAGGAGATCGCGAAGACCAAGCTACCCGACTTGAACTGCGACACCCTGGAGGCCGCCGTCCGCATCGTGGAGGGCAGCGCCCGTTCCATGGGAGTGGAGATCGTCGGCTGACTGGAGGTTCCATGTCCACACACGGGAAGAAGTACGAGATCTCGCGGAGCAAGGTGCCGGAAGGCGTCCACGACGTCCCGGCGGCCGTCGGAGCGGTCAAGGGCTCCGCGTTCGCGAAGTTCGACGAGACCGTCGAGCTGGCGATGCGCCTCGGGGTCGATCCGAAGCACGCCGACCAGATGGTCCGCGGAACGGTCGTTCTCCCTCACGGCACCGGCAAGAGCAAGCGCGTGCTCGTCATCGCCGGCGGCGAAAAGGTGAAGGAGGCCGAGGCCGCGGGCGCGGACTGGAGCGGCGGGCCGGAGATGGTCGCCAAGATCCAGGAAGGGTGGACCGACTTCGACGCGGTGATCGCCACCCCCGACATGATGAAGGAGGTCGGAAAGCTCGGGAAGATCCTGGGCCCCCGCGGCCTGATGCCGAACCCCAAGACCGGCACCGTGACGTTCGACGTCTCGAAAGCGGTGGCGGAGATCAAGGCCGGCAAGGTCGAGTTCCGCGTGGACAAGACCGCGATCATCCACGTCCCGGTCGGGAGAATCTCGTTCTCCGATCAGAAGCTGGTCGAAAACGCCCAGGCGGTGATCCAGGCGGTGATGAAGGCCAAGCCGGCCGCCGCGAAGGGGCGATACCTGCGATCCATCTACCTCTCCTCGACCATGGGGCCGTCCGTCAAGGTGGACGCCTCGCTGATCGAGTCCGCCGTAGCGTGAGGTGATCCGTGAACCGCGATCAGAAAAACGCCGCCGTCGTCACGATGGCGGAGCAGTTCCAGAAGGTTTCCAACGTCTTCATCACGGACTTCACGGGGCTGACCGCGAACCAGTCGGCGGACCTGCGTCGGAAGATCCGGGCCGCCGGCGGCTCCTACGAGGTGGTGAAGAACCGGCTCGCGAAGCGGGCGAGCGCCGGGACCGCGGCGGAGAAGCTCGCGAACCAGCTGGTGGGGCCGTGCGGGCTCGCCAGCCACGAGTCGGACCCCGTCGGCCTCGCGAAGGTCCTGGCGGATTTCAACAAGGACAACCCGAAGCTCCGTCTGGTCGCGGGCGTGGTGGACGGCCGCGACGTGGTGGACGCCGAAGGGATCAAGGTCCTTTCGAAGCTGCCCGGCCTGCCCGAGACGCGCGCGCAGATGCTGGCTCTCATCCAGACCCCGGCCACCATGCTGGTCCGGCTCCTCACGACCCCCGGGTCGCAGATCGCCCGCGCGGTCGACGCGCGCCGCGAGAAGCTCGAGGGCGGGGGCGTCCCGGAATGACCTTTGTCACGAAGCTCCGGCGCCCGGCGCCGGTCGGAAATTGAGGACGTATCGTCAGCCGACGCGCCGCGGCGAACCCCGGCGCCGGGAAGACGACAGGAAACACGGAGGATTGTTGAGATGGCCGACCTTCAGGCAATTGCGGAGAACCTGAGCTCGCTGACCGTGATCGAGGCCGCGCAGCTCGTCAAGATGCTCGAGGAGAAGTGGGGCGTTTCCGCCGCCGCCCCCGTCGCGGCCGCCGCGGTCGCCGCCGCGCCGACTGCGGTCGTAGAGGAAAAGACCGAGTTCGACGTGATCCTCAAGGAAGTGGGCGAGAAGAAGATCAACGTCATCAAGGTCGTCCGTGAGGTGACGAGCCTTGGTCTCAAGGAGGCCAAGGATCTCGTGGACGGGGCGCCCAAGACCGTGAAAGAGGGCGTCTCCAAGGACGAGGCCGAGACGATCAAGAAGAAGTTCGAGGCCGAGGGCGCCAAGGTCGAGATCAAGTAGGAGGCTCGCGTGCCGTTTCCGCAGCCGGCTCCTCCGCGCCGAAGCGGCCCGGGGGCCGGAGAGGTGGATGTCCGGCAGGTTGGATTCGTGTGCCTTCTTGTGCCGCCGCTCCGGGAACGGGCCGGCCGGCAGGGGGTGTGAAGCGCAATGTCCGATACCCCGAATCTCGTGGCAACCAAGCAGGTCAGCTTCTCGAAGATCCGCACGGCGATCCCGATCCCGAACCTGATCGAGGTGCAGAAGCGCTCCTACGAGCGCTTCCTGCAGATGAGGATCGCCCCCGCGGAGCGGGAGAACGCCGGCCTCCAGGCGGTCTTCAAGTCGGTCTTCCCGATCCGCGACTTCCGGCAGACCTGCTCGCTGGAATTCGTCGAGTACACGATCGGGAACTGGGAGTGCAAGTGCGGCGAGCTCCAGGGAATCGAGCATCTCCAGAGCGAGTGCCGGTCCTGCGGCCACCGACTGATCGCGACCGAGACGCGCGGCGAGGAGGTCGTCTGCGAGGCCTGCGGCAACCTGACCGCCGTCAACATCCCGGAGTGCGAGCAGTGCGGCGACCCGGTGGGTCTCAAGTTCAAGTACGACGTGGAGGAGTGCCAGGGTAGGGGCCAGACCTTCACGGTCCCCCTCAAGGTCACCATCCAGCTGGTCGTCTACGACAAGGATCCCGACACGGACGCCCGGAGCATCCGCGACATCAAGGAGCAGGAGGTCTACTTCGGCGAGATCCCGATGCTCACCGAGAACGGCACGTTCATCGTGAACGGGACCGAGCGGGTCATCGTCAGCCAGCTGCACCGCAGCCCCGGCGTGTTCTTCCAGGCCGACGCCGCGAAGATCGTTCACATGGGGAAGGTGATTCCCTACCGCGGATCCTGGGTCGAGTTCGAGTACGACCAGAAGAACATCCTCTACGTCCGCATCGACCGGAAGCGGAAGTTCCCGGCCACGGTGTTCCTCAGGGCCCTCGGGCTCGAGGACGACGGGGCCATCCTGCGGGCGTTCTACTCGCCGGTCCGCGTTCGGGTCGAGGCGGGGCGCTTCGCGTTCCGCACGGGCCCCGGCCTCGAGGGGCGCAAGGCAAGAGCCGCGGTCGCCCACCCGAAGTCCGGCGAGGAGATCGTCAAGAAGGGGCGCCGGATCCGGGCCGAGCAGGTCGAGGCGCTCGGGAAAGCGGGCATCGAGTGGGTGCCCGTGGACGACGGCGACCTCGACGGCGCCCACGCGGCGCAAGACGTCGTGGACCGCGCCACGGGCGAGGTCCTGGTCGAAACCGGGCGGCCGCTCGGGCCGGACACGCTCGAGGCGCTCGCGGGGCAGGACGGGGCCGACTTCGAGCTGTTCTTCCCGGAACGGGAGGAGGTCGGGAACACCCTCGTCGAGACCCTCGCCAAGGATTCGGTCAAGAGCCAGAACGAGGCGCTCCTCGAGATCTACCGCCGCCTGCGGCCGGGCGATCCCCCGACCCTCGACTCCTCGAGAAACCTCTTCAACAGCATGTTCTTCGACCCCACCCGTTACGACTTCTCCCGGGTCGGGCGCCTGAAGTTCAACACGAAGATGTACGGGGTCTCCCAGGAGCAGTGGCCCGCGGGGGTGCGCGACCGTTGGGAGAAGAACGAGGACCGGACCCCGACCCGCGAGGACTTCGTCGAAGTCCTCCGTTACATGCTGAAGCTCCGCAAGGGCATCGGCGATCTGGACGACATCGACCACCTCGGCAACCGCCGCGTGCGCAGCGTCGGCGAGCTTCTCGAGAACCAGTTCCGCATCGGGCTGGTCCGCATGGAGCGCGCCATCAAGGAGAAGATGTCCGTCTACCAGGAGATGACGACGGCCATGCCGAACGACCTGATCAACGCCAAGCCCGTGATGGCGGCGATCCAGGAGTTCTTCGGCTCGAGCCAGCTCTCCCAGTTCATGGACCAGACCAACCCGCTCTCCGAGGTGACGCACAAGCGCCGGCTGAGCGCCCTCGGCCCGGGCGGGCTCTCGAGGGAGCGCGCGGGGTTCGAGGTCCGCGACGTCCACCCGACGCACTACGGCCGGATCTGCCCGATCGAGACCCCCGAGGGGCCGAACATCGGCCTGATCTCGTCGCTCTCGTGCTACGCCCGGATCAACGACTACGGCTTCATCGAGTCCCCCTACCGGAAGGTCCGGGGCGGCAAGGTCGTGGACTTCGTGAGGATCGTCCGCACCGGCGAGGGCTCCTACAAGCTCCACGAGGTGGTCGGCGCCGACGAGTTCGAGCACGAGCGGAAGCGCCTCGAGAAGGCCGGCAAGGTCTCGCCGGACGCGGAGCCGCACGCGTTCTACCTGACCGCGTGGGAAGAGGACCGGGGCGTCGTGGCGCAGGCGAACGCGCCGCTGCTCCCCGACGGCACCTTCGAGCAAGACCGTGTCAACGCCCGGGTGGCGGGCGAGTTCAAGCTGGTGCCGCGCGAGGAGGTCGACTACATCGACGTCTCGCCGAAGCAGCTCGTTTCAGTGGCGGCGTCCCTCGTCCCGTTCCTCGAGAACGACGACGCCAACCGCGCCCTCATGGGCTCGAACATGCAGCGCCAGGCCGTCCCGCTCCTGAGGCCCAGGGCCCCGTTCGTCGGGACCGGGATGGAGTCCATCACGGCCCGCGACTCCGGAGCGGTGGTCATCTGCCGGCGCGCCGGCATCGTGGATCTCGTGGACTCGCGGCGCATCATCGTCCGTGTCGGCGCGGAAGGGCGCGAGGACTTCGGCGCCGACATCTACAGCCTCGTGAAGTTCCGGCGCTCGAACCAGAACACCTGCATCAACCAGAAGCCGATCGTCCGGAAGGGGCAACGCGTCGAGAAGGGGCAGGTCATGGCCGACGGCCCCTGCACCGAGCTCGGCGAGCTGGCCCTCGGCCGCAACATCATGGTCGCCTTCATGCCGTGGCGAGGGTACAACTTCGAGGACGCGATCCTGGTGTCCGAGCGCCTCGTCCGTGAGGACTCGTTCACCTCGATCCACATCGAGGAGTTCGAGATCGAGGCCCGGGACACCAAGCTCGGCCCCGAGGAGATCACGCGCGACATCCCGAACGTCGCCGAGGAGTTCCTCAAGGACCTCGACGAGTCGGGCGTCATCCGGATCGGCGCGCACGTCAAGCCGGGCGACATCCTGGTGGGCAAGGTCACCCCGAAGGGGGAGACCCAGCTCACCCCCGAGGAGAAGCTCCTCAGGGCGATCTTCGGCGAGAAGTCCGGCGACGTCCGCGACGCCTCGCTCACCACCCCCCCGGGGATCGAGGGGACGGTGGTGGACGTGAAGATCTTCTGCCGCAAGGGGGTCGAGAAGGACCAGCGGGCGCAGGAGATCGAGAACGCGGACATCGAGCGGATGCGAAAGGACATGGACGACCAGCGCCGGATCCTCCTAGAGGAGGACCGGAAGAGGCTCATCGAGCTCCTCGAGGGAGAGAAGCTGGTCGCCGCCCTGAAGTCCCGGAAGACCCGCCAGGCGATCCTCGAGGAGGGCGCGGTGCTGGCCCGCGAGGTCATGGCGGAGATCGACACGGAGGACCTGAGGCGCTGCGAGATCCGTCCGAGCCGGACGGAGAAGCTGAACGAGATCCGCAGGATCGAGGAGCGGACCCGGAAGCGCATCGAGATCCTGAAGAAGATCAACGAGGACAAGATCGCCCAGCTGCAGAAGGGGGACGAGCTCGCGCCCGGCGTCATCAAGATGGTGAAGGTGTACGTCGCGATGAAGCGCAAGCTCTCCGTGGGCGACAAGATGGCCGGGCGCCACGGGAACAAGGGAGTCATCGCGAGGATCCTCCCCGAGGAAGACATGCCGTGGCTGCCGGACGGCCAGTGCGTGGACGTCGTGCTGAACCCGCTCGGCGTGCCGTCGCGAATGAACGTGGGACAGATCCTCGAGACGCACCTCGGCTGGGCGTCGGCCCAGCACGGCGTCGCCATCGCCCACGCCCTCGAGGCGGGGAAGGCCTCCGTCGCCGCCGAGGTCCGGGAGTGCCTCCTCTCGGTGCTTCCCCCCGGCTCGATCCGGGAGGAGGCGGCGGCGGCCGACGACGACGGGATGCTCGATCTCGCGCGGACGATGGCGGGTGGCGTCCGCTTCGCCTCGCCGGTGTTCGACGGGGCGACCGAGGGAGACATCAAGAAGCAGCTTCGGTCCTCGGATCTCCCGCTGTCCGGCAAGATCCAACTCAAGGACGGCCGCACCGGCGTCGCCTTCGAGCAGCCGGTCACCGTCGGCTACATCTACCTCATGAAGCTGTCCCACCTGGTGGACGACAAGATCCACGCGCGCTCCATCGGGCCCTACTCGCTGATCACCCAGCAGCCGCTGGGAGGAAAGGCCCAGTTCGGCGGGCAGCGCTTCGGCGAGATGGAGGTGTGGGCGCTGGAAGCGTACGGCGCGGCGCACATCCTCCAGGAACTGCTCACCGTGAAGTCCGACGACGTGTACGGACGCACCAAGATCTACGAGTCCCTGGTCAAGGGGGAGCCCACCGTTCAGCCCGGGCTGCCCGAGTCGTTCAACGTCTTGGTCCGCGAGCTGCAGAGTCTCTGCCTCGACGTCGAGCTCCTGAGCGACCGCCCGGACGCCAGGGGCCCCTCGACGATCTGAGCCGGAGGGAGGAATCTTGAATAAGCCGTCGTTCCTCTTCGACAAGGCGAAGACGATCAACGACTTCAATGCCATCCGGATCAGCCTGGCGAGCCCGGAGAAGATCCGTTCCTGGTCGTACGGCGAGGTCACGAAGCCGGAGACGATCAACTACCGGACCTTCAAGCCGGAGCGCGACGGGCTGTTCTGCGCGAAGATCTTCGGCCCCGTCACCGACTGGGAATGCCTCTGCGGGAAGTTCAAGAGGATGAAGCACCGCGGCGTCGTCTGCGACAAGTGCGGCGTCGAGGTGACCCAGAGCAAGGTACGGCGGGAGAGGATGGGGCACATCGAGCTCGCGAGCCCGGTGAGCCACGTCTGGTTCTTCAAGGGGCTTCCCAGCCGCATCGGGCACCTGCTCGACATGTCCCTGCGCGAGCTCGAGCGGGTGCTCTACTTCGAGGCCTACGTCGTCGTGGACCCGGGGGAGGTGCCGGCGCTGCAGGAGCGGGAGACCCTCACCGAGGACCGCTACCGCGAGCTCCAGGAGCAGTACCCCGACGAGTTCCAGGCCGGCATGGGCGCCGAAACGATCAAGGAGCTGCTGGCCCGCGTGGACGTCGAGACGCTCGCCCGCGAACTGCGGGAGAAGATGCGGAACGAGACGTCGCAGCAGAAGCGGCTCAAGTACGCGAAGCGCCTCAAGGTCGTGGACGCCTTCAGGAAGTCCGGGAACCGCCCGGAGTGGATGATCCTGGACGTGATCCCGGTGATTCCGCCCGAGCTGCGCCCGCTCGTCCCGCTCGACGGCGGCCGCTTCGCGACGTCCGACCTCAACGATCTCTACCGCCGGGTGATCAACCGCAACAACCGCCTCAAGAAGCTGCTCGACCTCAAGGCTCCCGACGTCATCGTCCGGAACGAGAAGCGGATGCTCCAGGAGGCGGTGGACGCGCTGTTCGACAACGGCCGCCGCGGTCGCGTGCTCCGGGGCAGCAACAACCGCCCGCTGAAGTCCCTTTCGGACACCCTGAAGGGGAAGCAGGGCCGCTTCCGCCAGAACCTCCTCGGGAAGCGCGTGGACTACTCCGGCCGGTCGGTGATCGTGGTCGGGCCGGAGCTCAAGCTCCACCAGTGCGGCCTCCCGAAGAAGATGGCGCTCGAGCTGTTCAAGCCGTTCATCTACAACAAGCTCGAGAAGGAAGGGCTCGTCTCGACCATCAAGGCCGCGAAGGAGATGGTGGAGCTCGAGTGGCCGCAGGTTTGGGACTACCTCGAGGAGGTCATCCAGGAGCACCCCGTCCTCCTGAACCGCGCTCCGACCCTCCACCGGCTCGGGATCCAGGCCTTCGAGCCGGTCCTCGTCGAGGGGAAGGCGATCAAGATCCACCCGCTGGTGTGCACCGCGTTCAACGCCGACTTCGACGGCGACCAGATGGCGGTCCACATCCCGCTCTCGGCGCGGGCGCAGATCGAGGCGCAGGTCCTCCTGCTCTCGACGCAGAACATCCTGAGCCCGGCCAACGGGCTGCCGATCGTGAATCCCAGCCAGGACATCGTCCTCGGGATCTACTACCTGACCCAGCAGAAGAAGGGAGCCAAGGGAGAGGGGCGGGTGTTCGGCACCCCCGACGAGGTCCTTCTGGCGCTGCAGGCCGGCGAGGTGGAGACGCTCAGCCGGATCGTCATGCGGTACTCGGGGCTCCTCGCCGACCTGACCACCCTCCCGGAGAAGGAGCGCGAGAACGTGGTCCGCGCGCCGGTCCAGGAGGTGGAGGGCTACAGGCTCCCCACGACCGTCGGCCGCGTGATCTTCAACGAGGCCCTTCCCGAGGGGATCCCTTACATCAACGGCCTCCTGAAGAAGAAGGGGCTGCAGTCGCTCGTCCAGTACTGCTACCTGCGGCACGGCGCCACGAAGACCGTGGATCTCGTGGATACCCTCAAGGACCTCGGGTTCCTGTACGCGACGCGGGCCGGGGTCTCCATCGGCATCGACGACATGGTGGTGCCTCCCGACAAGCCCGTGGTGGTCGAGAAGGCGCGCCGGGAGCAGATCGAGGTCGAGCAGCAATACCTCGACGGGCACATCACGAACGGCGAGCGGAAGAACAAGGTCATCAACATCTGGGACAAGGCCACCAAGGAAGTCTCGGAAGCGATGTTCCGCGAGATGACCCGCGTCGAGCAGGAGCGGAACGAGTTCAACCCGATTCTCATGATGGCCGACTCCGGCGCCAGGGGCAGCAAGCAGCAGATGGCGCAGCTCGCCGGAATGCGCGGGCCGATGGCCAAGCCGTCGGGCGAAATCATCGAGACCCCGATCACGGCCAACTTCCGCGAAGGCCTCAACGTGCTGCAGTACTTCATCTCGACGCACGGCGCGCGGAAGGGGCTCGGCGGACACCGCTCTCAAGACCGCGAACTCGGGGTACCTCACCCGCCGCCTCGTAGACGTCGCGCAGGACGTCATCATCAGCGAGGAGGACTGCGGGACGATCGAGGGGATCGAGGTCGCGAGGATCGAGGAGGGCGGAGAGATCATCGAGGATCTTCGCGACCGGATCGTCGGGCGCGTCGCCCTCGAGGACGTGAAGGACCCGCTCACCGGGAAGCACCTCGTTCCGCGAAACGTGCTGATCGACGAGGACCTGGCCACCGACGTTCAGGACGCGGGGATCGAAGCCGTCCGGATCCGGTCGGTGCTCACGTGCGAGTGCCGGCGCGGCGTGTGCATCCGGTGCTACGGCCGGAACCTGGCCAGCGGCCGGCACGTGGAGAGTGGGCGAGGCCGTCGGCGTCATCGCCGCGCAGTCCATCGGGGAGCCCGGCACGCAGCTGACGATGCGGACCTTCCACATCGGCGGCACCGCGCGAATCGAGGAGCAGTAGCAGCATCGAATGCCGCCGGGCGCCGGAACGGTCCGCTACCACAACATCAAGTTCGTCGAGAACCGGCACGGCAAGCCGGTGGCGATCAACCGGAACGGCGCGATCGTGATCCAGGACCGCGAGGGGCGCGAGCGCGAGCGGTACACCGTGGTGTACGGCGCCGTGCTCGACGTCCGGAACGGAGACGTGGTCGAGGGCGGGCACGAAGCTCGCCGAGTGGGATCCGTACACCTACGCGATTCTCACCGACGTCAACGGGATGGTGAAGCTTCCACGACATCGAGCCCGGCGTCACGATGAAGGAGGAGGTGGACGAGCTGACCGGCTTCTCCCGGCAGATCATCGTCCAAAGCCAGGACGAGAAGAAGCACCCGCAGCTGCTCGTCCTCGACGATGGCGGGCAGCCGATCCGGAAGATCCTCATGCCGGTGCACGCGATCCTGATGGTGCCGGACGGCGAGAAGGTCCTGCAGGGGCGACATCCTGTCGAAGATCCCCCGCGCGACGACCAAGACCAAGGACATCACCGGAGGCCTCCCGCGCGTGGTGGACCTGTTCGAGGCCCGGCACCCCAAGGACCCGGCGGTCATGGCCGAGGTCGAGGGGACGGTGCACTACGGCGAGATCGTCAAGGGATCGAGAAAGATCATCGTGCGGACCGACGACGGCGAGGAGCGCGAGTACAGCATCCCGCAAGCGGCCTGCACGTCAACGTCCAGGAAGGGGAGCGCGTTCGCGCGGGCGACGCGTTCACCGACGGGCCGAAGGATCCTCACAAGATCCTGGAGATCCTCGGAGAGCGCGAGCTGCAGAAGTACCTGCTCGACGGGATCCAGGAGGTCTACCGGCTCCAGGGCGTGAACATCAACGACAAGCACATCGAGACGATCATCCGGCAGATGATGCGGTGGATCAAGGTGGAGGACGTCGGCGACACCGAGTTCATCGTCGACGAGCAGGTGGACAGGTTCCGGTTCGTCGAGGAGAACGAGCGGGTGCTCGCCGCGGGCGGCGCGCCGGCGCGAGGGCGCCCGCTGCTGCTCGGGATCACGAAGGCGTCGCTGTCAGCACGGACTCGTTCATCTCCGCGGCGAGCTTCCAGGAGACCACGAGGGTCTTGACCGAGGCGTCGATCTCGGGGAAGGTGGACTACCTGCGCGGCCTCAAGGAAAACGTGATCATGGGACGGCTCATCCCCGCGGGAACGGGAATGGCGTCGTACCACGACCTGTTGATCGCGCCGGACGGGCCGCCTCCACCGGAGGAGATCGAGGACGAGGTGCAGGAGGAAGTGGCGGAGCCCGAGGTGGATCTCGACACCGATCGCTTCGCCGAGATGCTCCGTGCCGCCGCCGCGGCCGCCACCGGAAACGAGCCCGGCGGGAAGTCGGCTTGACCGGACGGAGCGGCCGGACGGGGTCGGAATTGCGGGACTTGACCTGGCTCGGGGGGCTCTGCTAGACTCACCGGGTTTTGCGCATGAACTCATCGCGCAGGCGCGTCGCGCCGGCGGGGTGGAGGAGAGTCAGAACGGTGCCGACGATCAGCCAATTGGTTCGCATCGGGCGGGAGACGATCCGGAGCCGCACCAAGAGCCCGGCGCTCGTTTCGTGTCCGCAGCGGCGCGGGGTCTGCACCCGCGTGTACACCTCGACCCCCAAGAAGCCGAACTCGGCCCTCCGCAAGGTCGCCCGGGTCCGCCTCACGAACGGGATCGAGGTGACCACTTACATCCCCGGCGTGGGGCACAACCTCCAGGAGCACTCGATCGTGATGATCCGGGGAGGCCGCGTCAAGGACCTCCCGGGGGTGCGGTACCACGTCATCCGCGGGACCCTGGACGCCATGGGCGTCGAGGGCCGGCGGCAGAGCCGTTCGAAGTACGGCGCCAAGCGGCCGAAGTCCTAGGGGAGAGCGGGATGCCCAGACGAGGATATGTTCCGAAGCGGGAGGTGCTCCCGGATCCCGTCTACCAATCGCCGATGGTGACGAAGTTCATCAGCTGCCTGATGAACGACGGCAAGAAGTCGGTGGCCGAGGGGATCTTCTACGGCGCGATGAACATCGTGCAAGAGCGCGACGAAGGAAGACCCGGTCAAGATCTTCCGCAAGGCGCTGGACAACGTGAAGCCCGTGCTCGAGGTGAAGTCCCGGCGGGTCGGCGGCTCGAACTACCAGGTGCCCATCGAGGTCCGGCCCGAGCGGCGGACGGCCCTGGCGATCCGCTGGCTGATCGGGTACTCGCGAGAGCGGGCCGAGAAGTCGATGCACGAGAAGCTGGCGAACGAGATCCTGGACGCTTCGGCGCTCCGAGGCGGTGCTTTCAAGAAGAAGGAAGACACTCACAAGATGGCGGAGGCGAACAAGGCGTTCGCACACTATCGCTGGTAGACAGGCTCGAGCAAGGCGCTTCCCCCGGCGGGAGGCGAACGGTTCTTTGACATGGCGCGGCAGACACCCCTCGAAAGGATCCGGAATATCGGCATCATGGCGCACATCGATGCCGGTAAGACCACTACGACCGAGCGGATCCTCTTCTATACCGGAATCACCTACAAGATCGGTGAGGTCCACGAGGGGACCGCGACCATGGACTGGATGGTCCAGGAGCAGGAGCGGGGAATCACCATCACCTCCGCGGCGACTACCTGCTTCTGGGACGACTACCGCATCAACATCATCGACACTCCCGGGCACGTGGACTTCACCGCGGAAGTCGAGAGGTCGCTGCGCGTCCTCGACGGGGCGGTGGCGGTCTTCTGCGCCGTCGGCGGCGTGGAGCCGCAGTCCGAGGCGGTCTGGCGGCAGGCGGACAAGTACCGCGTCCCGCGCATCGCGTTCGTCAACAAGATGGACCGGGCAGGGGCCGATTTCGACCGCGTCTGCAAGATGATGACCGACCGGCTCCACACGCGCCCCGTCCCGATCCAGATCCCGTGGGGCGCCGCCGAGACGTTTCGGGGCGTGATCGACGTGATCGAGATGCGCGCGATGGTCTGGCCGGAGGAGGCGGGAAAGGCCGCGTTCGAGTTCGCCGATGTCCCGCCCGAGCTGGCGGACGCCGCGGCGGCCGCGCACGAGAAGGCCGTCGAGGCCGCCTGCGAGATGGACGACGCGCTCCTGGCGAAGTACCTGGCCGGCGAGAAGCTCGCTCCCGAGGAGATCCGGGAGGGGTTGCGGAAGGCGACCTGCTCGCTGCGGATGACCCCGGTCGTCTGCGGCGCCGCTTTCCGCAACAAGGGGGTTCAGCCGCTGCTCGACGCGGTCGTGCGCTACCTCCCGTCCCCGCTCGACATCCCTCCCGTCGAGGGGACCGACCCGGAGGGGGAAGGCACGCTCGTCCGCCCGCCCGACGACAAGGCGCCGTTCGCCGGGCTGGTCTTCAAGATCATGAGCGACCCCTACGTGGGCCAGCTCTCCTTCGTCCGGGTCTACTCCGGCTCCCTCGTGACGGGCCACCAGGTGTGGAACAGCGCCCGCCGGACGTCGGAGCGGATCGGGCGCCTCCTCAAGATGCACGCGAACAAGCGCGAGGAGATCAAGGACGTCTGGGCGGGAGACATCGCCGCCATCGTCGGCCTTCGGAGCGCGACGACCGGGGACACGATCTGCGACCCGAAGTCCCCGGTCCTGCTCGAGTCGATGGAGTTCCCGGAGCCCGTCATCCGCCTCGCGATCGAGCCGAAGACGAAGGCCGACCAGGAGAAGCTCAGCCAGGGGCTCACCAAGCTCCTCCAGGAAGACCCGACCTTCCGCGTCCAGACCGACGCCGAGACCGGGCAGACCCTGATCGCCGGGATGGGGGAGCTGCACCTCGAGATCCTTGTGGATCGGCTGCAGCGGGAGTACGGCGTCGCGGCCAGCGTCGGGCAGCCGCAGGTCGCCTACCGCGAGACCATTCGCGGCGCGGCGGAGGCCGAGGGACGTTACATCCGCCAGACCGGCGGGCGCGGGCAGTACGGCCACGTGAAGATCCGCATCGAGCCGCTCGGGCGCGAGGGCGGCTTCGAGTTCGAGAACTCGATCGTCGGCGGGTCGATCCCGAAGGAGTTCATCGGGGCGATCGAGGACGGCGCGCACGAGGCGATGGATGGCGGCGTGCTCGCCGGCTACGCGATGACGGACGTCAAGGTCGATCTCTACGACGGCTCGTACCACGAGGTGGACTCCTCGGAAATGGCCTTCAAGATCGCGGCGTCCATGGCCTTCAAGGAGGCGTGCCGCAAGGCCGGCGTGATGCTCCTCGAGCCGGTCATGCGACTCGAGGTGGTGGTTCCCGACGAGTACATGGGAGAGGTCATCGGCAACCTGAACGCGAGCCGCGGCCGGATCCAGAGCATCGAGTCCAGGCCGGGGCTCCAGGCGATCCAGGCGATGGTGCCCCTGAAGGAGATCTTCGGGTACGCCACCGATCTCAGGTCCATGACGCAGGGACGTGGGAATTACACGATGCACTTCTCCCACTACGAAGAGGTTCCCAAGGCGATCAGCGAGGAAGTGGTTTCCCGGGTGACGGGGACGGCCCGGCGCTAGATCGCGCCAGGCGCTGGAGGGACGGGAGCAATGGCCAAGGAGAAATTCGAGCGTACGAAGCCGCACGTGAACGTGGGAACGATCGGCCACGTGGATCACGGGAAGACGACGTTGACGTCGGCGATCACGATGGCGCTGGCGAAGCTGAACCCGAAGATCACGGTGCGGTCGTTCGATTCGATCGACAACGCGCCGGAGGAGAAGGCTCGGGGGATCACGATCGCGACGGCGCACGTGGAGTACGAGACGCCGAACCGGCACTACGCGCACGTGGACTGTCCCGGTCACGCGGACTACATCAAGAACATGATCACGGGCGCGGCGCAGATGGACGGCGCGATTCTCGTGGTGTCGGCGGCGGACGGTCCGATGCCGCAGACGCGGGAGCACATCCTGCTGGCGCGCCAGGTGGGAGTTCCCGCGATCGTGGTGGCTCTGAACAAGGTGGACATGGTGGACGACCCGGAGCTCTTGGACCTGGTGGAGCTGGAGGTCCGGGAGTTGCTGACGAAGTACGAGTTCCCCGGGGAGCAGATACCGGTGGTGCGGGTGTCTGCGTTGAAGGCGATGCAGGGGGACGAGGCGGCGTGGAAGGACATCTACAAGCTGATGGAGGCGGTGGACAGCTACATTCCGATGCCGCAGCGTCCGATCGAGAAGACGTTCTTGATGCCGATCGAGGACATTTTCTCGATATCGGGTCGCGGTACGGTGGTGACGGGCCGCGTGGAGCAGGGTCAGGTGAAGGTGGGCGAGGAGATCGAGATCGTGGGGATTCGTCCCACGGTGAAGCGGGTGGTGACCGGGGTGGAGATGTTCAAGAAGCTCCTGGACTCCGGCCAGGCGGGTGACAACGTCGGTTTGCTGCTGCGCGGTACGGAGCGGGACGAGGTGGAGCGGGGCCAGGTGGTGGCGAAGCCCGGATCGATCACGCCGCACACGAAGTTCCAGTGCGAGGTGTACATCCTGTCGAAGGAGGAGGGCGGCCGTCACACTCCGTTCTTCACGGGGTACCGTCCGCAGTTCTACTTCCGGACGACGGACGTGACGGGCGTGGCGAAGCTGCCCGAGGGTGTCGAGATGGTGATGCCCGGGGACAACGTGCGGATGGAGATCGAGCTGCACGTGGCGATCGCGATGGACAAGGGGCTGCGCTTCGCGATCCGCGAGGGCGGCCGGACGGTGGGCGCCGGCACCGTGACCGAGATCATCCAGTAGCGGGAATCTCCCCTCGTTGCGCGGCTGCCCGGGCCGACGGCGGACCGGGAACGCGGGCAACGGCGGGAACCGAGACCCCCGGCGACGCCGGGGGGTGGGACGAAGATGGTGAACGAGAAGATTCGCATCCGGCTGAAGGCCTACGACCACCGTATCCTCGACCAGTCCACGAGCGAGATCGTGGATACGGCCAAGCGGACGGGGGCACGGGTGGCGGGTCCGATCCCGCTCCCGACGGTCCGAAACCGGTGGACCGTCCTCCGCTCGCCGCACGTGGACAAGAAGTCGCGTGAGCAGTTCGAGATCCGGACGCACAAGAGACTGCTCGACATCCTCCAGCCGACGCCCGAGACGGTGGAGGCGCTCATGAAGCTCGATCTCCCGGCGGGCGTCGACGTCGAGATCAAGGCGTTCGGTCCGTCGCAGTCGTAACCCGCGTGCCGTCCGAGGGACGGCGCCTGGAACCAACGGGGCAGCGCCCCCGCGTTCCACGAGGTCGAAGATGGTCGAAGGAATGATCGGAAAGAAGCTGGGGATGGCCCAGATCTTCCTCGCGGACGGCACGCTGGTGGGCGTGACCGTTCTCGAGGCGGGGCCCTGCGTCGTCGTTCAGCGGAAGACCGCGGCCAAGGACGGCTACGAGGCGGTGCAGCTCGGACTCGTGGACCCGAAGGCCGGGAAGGGCTCGAACAAGCCCACCCGCGGCCACCACGAGAAGGCGGGCGTGCCGCCCACCCGGCTCCTGCGCGAGTTCAATCTCGAGCCGGGCGCCGACCTGAAGCCCGGCGACCGCGTCCTCGTCGATCTGTTCCAGGACGTGACCAAGGTCGACGTCATCGGAACGTCGAAGGGAAAGGGATTCCAGGGGGTCATGCGGCGGCACAATTTCAGCGGGGGCGCCTCGAGCCACGGCTCGATGTTCCACCGCGCCCCGGGCTCGATCGGTGCGTCGGCGTTCCCGTCCCGAGTGTTTCCCGGGATGAAGGGGCCCGGCCACATGGGAGACGTCCGGGTCACCGTGAAGAACCTGAAGGTCGTGCGCATCGACGCGGAAAAGAACCTGCTGCTGGTGAAGGGGGCCGTGCCCGGTCCCGCCGGCGCCAAGGTCCTGATCCGCAAGTCGAAGGGCGCCGCGACCGCGACCGCGGCGAAGGCGTAGGGCGGAGGCGGCGATGTCCCAGATCACCGTACGCAACTGGAAGAACGAGGCGGTGAGGACGCTCGAGCTCGACGACGCGGTCTTCGCGTATCCGCTCAAGGAGCACCTCATCTACGAGGCGGTCTGCGCCTACCGGGCGGCCGCCCGGGCGGGGACCCACAAGACCAAGAACCGGAAGGAAGTCTCCGGCGGCACCAAGAAGCTGTGGCGCCAGAAGCACACGGGCCGCGCGAGGATGGGCGACAACCGGTCCCCGCTGTGGAGGCACGGCGGAACGGTGCAGGGACCGGTCCCGCGCGACTACACGTGGGACTTCCCGAAGAAGATGCGCCGCAACGCCGTGAAGTCGCTGCTGGCCCAGAAGCTGCGCGACGGACACCTGCTGTGCGTCGAGGGGTTCGAGGTCCCGTCCCACAAGACGGCGGAGCTCGAGAAGGCGGTCGCCGGCGGGCTCGGCGTGAGCGGGAAGGCGCTCCTGATCCCCTCCGACGCGGAGAGGAACCTGGACCTCGCGGCGCGGAACAACCCGCGTCTCAGGGTGGTCCGGGCGCTGGGAGTGAGCGTCGTGGACCTCTTGGATCATGACACGGTCATCGTCTCCGAGCCTGCGTTGATGCGGCTCGCCGAGGTGCTGGCGCGATGAAAACGGCGCATCAGAAGATCAAGCAGCCCCTGATCACGGAGAAGTCCACCCTGCTCCGCGACGCGAACGGCGTGTACTGCTTCAAGGCCGACGTCCGCGCGAACAAGATCGAGATCGGCCGCGCGATCGAGAAGCTGTTCGGCGTCAAGGTGGTCGAGGTGAGGACGGCGAGGGTCAAGGGGAAGGTCCGGCGCATGGGCCGCCTTCTCAGCAAGGCGCCCGACTGGAAGAAGGCGTGGGTCCGGCTGGCGCCGGGCGAGAAGGCTATCGAGTTCTTCGAGGCCACCTAGGCCGGGAGCCGGAGAGTTCACATGGCGATGAAAACCTACAAGCCGACCACCGCCGGAAAGCGATTCGCGACGGTCGTGGCTCGCGAGACGACGGTCAACGCGCCCCACAAGCCTCTTCTCGAGAAGAAGGACCGGACCGGGGGCAGGGACAACCGTGGCCTGCTCTCGGTGCGCCACCGTGGGGGCGGGCACAAGCGCCGCTACCGGATCATCGATTTTCGCCGGGACAAGATCGGCATCCCCGCGACGGTCGAGACGATCGAGTACGATCCGAATCGCTCGGCGAACATCGCGCTCCTGTGCTATGCCGACGGCGACCGGCGGTACATCCTGGCCCCGGAGGGGCTGGCCGTCGGCGCGAAGATCGTGTCGTCGCCGGAAGCGGACATCGTCGCGGGCAACGCGCTGCCGCTGTCGGCCATCCCGCTCGGCACGGCGATCCACAACATCGAGCTGCGCCCGAAGAAGGGGGGGCAGCTGGTGCGGTCGGCGGGGACGGGCGCGCAGCTGATGGCGAGAGAGGGAGAGCACGCGCTCGTGAGGCTGCCCTCCGGCGAGACGCGGAAGATCCGCGTCGAGTGCTACGCGACCGTCGGGCAGGTGGGGAACATCGAGCACGAGAACGAGAGCGTCGGGAAGGCCGGGCGGAACCGCTGGCGGGGATGGCGGCCGACCGTTCGCGGAGTGGCGATGAACCCGGTGGACCACCCGCACGGCGGCGGCGAGGGAAAGACCTCGGGCGGGCGGCCGTCGGTGACGCCGTGGGGCGTGCCGACGAAGGGGAAGAAGACCCGGAACAATCCGCGCACGGACGCCTTCATCGTCCGGCGCCGCAGCAAGTAGGGCGAGGGCGCAGCCATGGCGCGATCGATTGCAAAGGGGCCGTTCGTGGACGTTCACCTCAAGAAGAAGGTGGACGACCTCAACAAGCGGAACGAGAAGAAGGCCATCAAGACGTGGTCCCGGCGCTCCACCGTCGTGCCCGACATGGTCGGCCACACGATCATGGTGCACAACGGGAAGAAGTTCATTCCGGTGTACATCACCGAGAACATGGTCGGGCACAAGCTCGGGGAGTTCTCTCCCACCCGGACGTTCAAGGGTCACGGCACGAAGGGCGACAAGACCGCGTCGGTCGCAGCCGCCCCGGCTCCGCCGAAGTGACGCGGGGAGGCAGACGGTGATCGCACGAGCGAAGCTGAAGTACCTGGGCGTCTCGGCGCAGAAGACCAGGCTCGTGGTCGACCAGGTGCGCGGTAAAAACGTCGGGGACGCGCTGGCGGTCCTCCACTACTCTCCCAAGCTGGTCGCGAGGGACCTCGAGAAGGTGGTCCGGTCGGCGCTGGCGAACGCCCAGCAGAAGGACCCCAAGATCGACGTGGACCGACTCGTGATCTCGAAGGCGACCGTCGACGAGGGACCGCCCAACAAGCGGATGCGCGCGCGGAGCATGGGGCGGATCTACCGGATTCTCAAGAAAACGTGTCACGTGACCATCGACCTGGCGGCCGCCGACGAGCCGGGTCGCCGACCGCACGCCGCGGCGCGGAGGTAGGATCGTGGGTCAGAAGGTCCACCCGTACGGCTTCCGGCTAGGGTTCAACAAGACTTGGCGCTCCCGCTGGTACGCGGAGAAGAAGTACGCCGAGCTCCTTCACGAGGACCTGGTGCTCCGGGCCGACCTCAAGAAGCGGCTGGGGCACGCCGGCGTGTCGGCCATCGAGATCGAGCGGGCCGCCAACAAGCTGAAGGTGAACATCCTCACCTCCCGCCCGGGGATCATCATCGGACGGAAGGGAGCCGAGGTCGACCGGCTGAAGGACGAGATCCGCAAGCGGACCAAGCGCGACGTCTTCATCAACATCCTCGAGATCGACAAGCCGGAGATCGACGCGCAGCTCGTGGGCGAGGCGATCGCCATGCAGCTCGAGAAGCGAGTCGCGTTCCGCCGCGCGATGCGGAAGTCGGTCGAGTCGGCCATCCGGTTCGGCGCGAAGGGGATCAAGGTCAGGGTCGGCGGCCGCCTCGCGGGAGCCGAGATCGCACGCGCGGAGTGGTACCTTGAAGGACGTCTGCCCCTGCACACGCTGCGGGCCGAGGTGGACTTCGGCTTCGCGGAGGCGAGAACCACTTACGGGATCATCGGGATCAAGGTCTGGATCTTCCGGGGCGAGTCCCGCGAGATCCGCGTCCCCGAGGACGCGCGCCGCTAATCCGGCTCGGACACTGCGGGAAGGGTCGAACTCATGTTGATGCCCAGCAAGGTCAAGTTCAGGAAGCAGCAGCGGGGCCGCCGTTGCGGCAAGGCCCTGACGGGCTCCACGGTCAGCTTCGGCGATTTTGGCCTCAAGGCGCTCGAGGCGGGGTGGATCACGGCCCGCCAAATCGAGGCCAGCCGGGTCGCGATGACCCGTTTCGTCAAGCGCGGCGGCAAGGTCTGGGTCCGGGTGTTCCCGGACAAGCCGATCACCAAGAAGCCCGCCGAGACCCGCATGGGGAAGGGCAAGGGCGCCCCCGAAGCGTGGGTCGCGGTGGTGAAGCCCGGGAAGGTCCTGTTCGAGATGGAAGGGCTCGAGGAGAAGGTGGCCCGCGAGGCGATGCAGCTCGCGGGGCACAAGCTGCCGATCCGGACGAAGTTCGTCGTTCGGCAGGCCTAAGCGGAAGGGAGCAGGGAGCATGGCTCTTCAGGCATCGAAGCTCAGGAACATGGGCGCTCACGAGTTGGACAACGAGGAGGGGGAGATCCGCGACGCGATCTGGAAGCTCCAGCTCCAGCGCTCGACGGGCCAGATCACAGGACCCCAACAAGATGCGGGGGCTCAGGAAGGATCTCGCGAGGGTGCTGACCGTCCGCCGGGCCCAGGAACTGGCCGCCGGCTCGGGCCAGGGGCGCTGAGGAGATGGGTATGGCCGAGAAGAAGCGTGGAAAACCGGCCGCCAAGATCGGCGTGGTGGTCTCCGACGGGATGGACAAGTCGGTGGTGGTCCGGGTCGACCGGACCGTGCGCCACTCCGTGTACTCGCGGTACGTCCGCCGCTCGGCGAAGTTCATGGCGCACGACGAGAAGAACGAGTGCAAGGTCGGCGACACGGTCGAGATCCAGGAGACGCGACCGCTGTCCGCTCGGAAACGCTACCGGGTCCGAAGGATCCTGAAGCGCTCCGTGGGGACGGCCGACATCGCGACGCGAAAGGCCGAATAGCCGTTTCCGGCGGAGGCACGACCATGATTCAGATGAGGACGATCCTCGAGGTCGCCGACAACTCGGGGGCAAAGAAGATCTCCTGCATTCACCTTCGGGGAGGATCCGAGGGGAAGACCGCGGAGATCGGCGACATCATCACGGCGAACGTGAAGGAAGCGGCCCCGGACGGCAACGTGAAGAAGGGGCAGGTGGTGAGGGCGGTGGTGGTCCGGACGGTCAACGCGCACCGGCGCAAGGACGGGTCGTACATCCGTTTCGACCAGAACGCCGCCGTGCTGATCAACGACGCGAAGGAGCCGATCGGAACCCGCGTGTTCGGGCCGGTCGCCCGCGAGCTCCGGGACAAGAAGTTCATGAAGATCGTCTCGCTCGCCCCGGAAGTCCTCTGATCGGCGGGGAGCGTGGGGGAGAGCAGGATGGCCAAGGCGCGCATCAGGAAGAACGACATCGTGGCGGTGATCTCGGGGAAGGACCGCGGGAAGCGGGGCCGGGTGCTCCGGGTCACGGCCGCGAAGGGCACGGTGATGGTGGAAGGGGTCAACGTCGTGAAGCGGCACACGAAGCCCAACCCGCAGAGGAACATCAAGGGCGGGATCGTGGACCGCGAGGCCCCCATCAACATCTCGAACGTCGCGCCGATCGACCCCGAGAACGACCGTCCGACGCGGGTCGGGAGCAAGACCCTCGGGGACGGGCAGCGGGTTCGGATAGCGCGGCGAAGCGGCGCGGTGCTCGATAAGTAGCGGGAAACGACGCGGGTCCCGCCGCCTAGGCGCGGCGGCAACGCGGAGGGGAAGATGGCGAGGCTGGCAGAGAAGTACAAGAGCGAGGTCGTCCCGGCGCTCACCAAGGAGTTCGGGTACAAGAGCGTCATGGCGGTGCCTCGGGTGAAGAAGATCGTCGTGAACATGGGCGTGGGCGAGGCGATCTCGGACGCGAAGCTGCTGGACCAGGCCGCGGACGAGCTCGCCACGATCACGGGGCAAAAGCCGTCGATCACGCGCGCGCGGAAGTCGATCGCGAACTTCAAGCTGCGGGCCGGGATGGCGATCGGCTGCCGGGTGACGATGCGCGGCCGGAGGATGTACGAGTTCCTGGACCGGTTGATGAACCTGGCGATGCCCCGGGTACGCGACTTCCGCGGAGCTCCCCCCGGGCATTCGACGGGCGAGGCAACTACACGCTCGGGATTCGCGACCAGCTCATCTTTCCCGAGATCAACTACGCCAAGGTCCAGAAGGTGAAGGGCATGAACGTCTGCGTGGTGACGACGGCGAGGACCGACGAGGAGGCCAAAGCGCTCCTCACCCACCTCGGCATGCCGTTCCGGAAGAACTAGGGTCGGAGGACGAGGACGTGGCGACAACCGCATGGATGGCCAAGACCCGGAAGAAGCCGAAGTTCGCGGCGAGGCAGCACAACCGCTGCCGGCGCTGCGGCCGGTCGCGAGGCTACCTCAGGAAGTTCCAGTTGTGCCGGATCTGTTTCAGGAATCTGGCACTGGAAGGGGCGCTGCCCGGCGTCACCAAGTCGAGCTGGTGAGGAAACTCGCGAGACGCGGGGACTGGAGGCGAAGACGATGAGTATGACGGACCCCATCGCGGACCTGCTGACCCGGATCCGGAACGGGCAGATGGCGAAGCACAAGAGTGTCGACGTGCCTTCGTCCAGGATGAAGGTCGCGATCACGAAGATCCTCAAGGACGAGGGTTACATCGACAACTTCAAGGTGGTCGAGGACGAGTGCCAGGGGATCCTCAGGGTGAACCTGAAGTACGGCTCGGCCGGCGAGAAGGCCATCACCGGCCTCGAGCGGGTCAGCCGCCCCGGTCGACGCGTGTACTGCGGGAAGGATGGAATCCCGCGGGTGCTCGGAGGGATGGGGATCACCATCCTCTCGACCCCGATGGGTGTGCTCACGGGCTCGGCCTGCCGGCGCCTCGGCGTCGGCGGCGAGATCCTGTGCAACGTGTGGTAGAGCCGGAAGACGGCCGGAGACCCAAGCAATGTCTCGAATCGGCAAGCTTCCTATTCCGCTGGTTCCGGGGGTCAAGGTGACCATCGGGACCGACCTGGTCACCGTGCAAGGACCCAAGGGGGCCCTCACCCAGGCGCTTCCTCCCGGAATCACCGCGGAGGCGGAAGGCGAGCGCCTGCTCGTGAAGCGCAAGGACGACTCGAAGCGGATGAGGGCGCTGCACGGGCTGTCCCGCGCGCTCCTCGCCAACGCGGTCAACGGGGTGACCAAGGGTTTCACGCGCGAGCTCGAGATCCAGGGCGTCGGCTACCGCGCCCAGGTCGCGGGCAAGGCCGTGAACTTCAGTCTCGGATACACCCACCCGATCGATTTCCCGATCCCCGAGGGAATCCTGGTCGCCGTGGACCGCCAGACGAAGATCACGGTGAGCGGGGCGGACCGGCAGTTGGTCGGCCAGGTGGCCGCCAAGATCCGGGCGCTCCGTCCCCCCGACGTCTACAAGGGGAAGGGGATCCGCTACGTGGGCGAGGTGGTCCGAAAGAAGGCCGGAAAGACCGGCGCGAAGTAGCGAGCGAGGGCACGGCGAGATGGACACGACGATCGACAGAAGGAGCATTCGGCGCCGCATCCGCTACCGGATCCGCAACAAGATCCGGGGGAGCGCTGCGAGGCCGCGTGTCGCGGTGTTCCGGAGCGACAAGCACATCTACGTGCAGGCGATCGACGACGACGCGGGGAGGACGCTGGCGCAGGCATCCACCGCGGAGCCGGAGCTCAAGGCGAAGGCGGCGACCGGGAAGACCGCGGCCGCGAAGATCGTGGGAGGCGCGATCGCCGAACGGCTGAAGCAGGCGGGGATCGAGACCGCCGTGTTCGACCGGGGCGGCTTCCTGTACCACGGCCGCGTGAAGGCCCTCGCCGAGGCGGCTCGAGAGGCCGGGTTGAAGTTCTGACGGGTTTTCCCGCGGCGGTGCGGGGGTCGGACGCGACCTCCATTCCGGCGCCGGGAAGCGTTTTGGAGGCAGTTGTGGTGGAGCGCGAACAGGGACCGATGGGCGAGTTGAAGGACCGGGTGGTCCACATCAACCGCGTGACCAAGGTCGTCAAGGGCGGAAAGAACTTCTCCTTCTCGGCGCTGATCGTCGTCGGAGACGGCAACGGCTGGGTCGGCTTCGCGTCGGGAAAGGCGAGAGAGGTACCCGCGGCGATCGCGAAGGGGGTCGAGCACGCGAAGCGGCGGCTCGTGAAAATACCCCTCATGGGGACGACCATCCCGCACACCGTGACCGGGCGCTTCGGGGCCGGCCGGGTCCTCCTCAAGCCCGCTTCCCCCGGAACCGGGGTGATCGCGGGCGGAGCGGTCCGTGCCGTCCTGGAGTCGGCGGGGGTGCAGGACATCCTGACCAAGTCCCTCGGCACCGCCAACCCGTACAACGTGCTGCGCGCGACCATGGACGGACTCAAGCAGCTCAAGAACCCCGAGATGGTCGCCCGGACGCGCGGCAAGGACGCGACCGAGATGATGCAGGAGGCGTTGAGATGACGGCGAAGAAGGCGAGCGCCGCCGCCATGCTCGAGGCGCGGCAGGTCCGCAGCGGGATCTGCTGCAACAAGACCCACAAGGCGACCCTCAGGGCGCTGGGCCTGGGGAGGATCGGCCGTGTCCGGACGCTGCCCGACAACGACCAGGTTCGCGGCATGATCGCCAAGATCCCGCATCTCGTGGAGATCGTGGGAGAGCGCCCGGCGACCGGCCGGGCGCGCTAGACCATCGAGAGGACGGGACGATGAAGCAGAACGAGCTCAAGCCGGCGGCGGGATCGAGGAAGAGCCGGAAGCGAGTCGGCCGGGGCCCGGGGTCGGGACTCGGCAAGACATCGGGCCGCGGCGAGAAGGGCCAGAAGTCGCGCAGCGGCTACTCCGCGAAGCGGGGATTCGAGGGCGGGCAGATGCCTCTGCACCGGCGGATTCCGAAGCGGGGCTTCCACAACATCTTCCGCAAGGAATACCTGACGGTCAACGTCGAGAGGTTGAACGAGTTCGAGGCCGGCACCGTGGTCACCCCCGAGTCGCTGCGCGAGAAGGGGATGCTCCATAAGGGACGTCTCGACGTCAAGGTGCTGGGGAATGGCGATCTCAAGGTCGCGCTGACCGTGCGCGCGCACAAGTTCACCGAGGCCGCGGCCCGCAAGATCCAGGAAGCCGGCGGCAAGGCCGAAGTCCTGGCGCGGTAGCCGCCGCCCGACGGGGGAACGACCCGAGATGATACAGAGCTTCAAGAACATCTGGAGCATTCCCGATCTGAGGAAGCGCGTCCTCTACACGTTCGGGCTGCTCGCCGTCTACCGGATCGGCGGCCACATCCCGACGCCGGGGATCGACAACCAGGCGCTGATCCGTCTGTTCGAGCGCCAGGCCGGCTCGATCCTGGGCTACGTGGACCTGTTCGCGGGAGGGAACTTCCGCCGGTTCACGATCTTCGCGCTCGGGATCATGCCGTACATCACCGCGTCCATCATCCTGCAGCTGCTGACGGTGGTCTGGCCCTACCTCGAGAAGCTCAGCAAGGAAGGGGAGGCGGGGCGGAAGAAGATCACGCAGTGGACCCGCTACGGGACCGTCCTCCTCTCCGTGATCCAGTCCTTCGGAATCGCCCTCTGGCTCGAGTCGGCCGGCACCGGCGGCGAGCGGATCGTGACCAGCCCCGGATTCGGCTTCCGGCTGATGACGGTCCTCACGCTGACCACGGGGACCGCGCTCATCATGTGGCTGGGCGAGCAGATCTCCGAGCGCGGCATCGGGAACGGGATTTCCCTGATCATCTTCGCCGGTATCGTGGTCGGCTTCCCGAACGCGTTGGTGAGGACCTGGGAGGACCTGCGGACCGGGCAGATCGGCCCGCTGGCCATCCTGCTGCTCGTCGCGCTGATGTGCGTCGTCGTCGCGGCCATCGTGCTCGTGGAGCGCGCCCAGCGGAAGATCCCCATCCAGTACGCACGCAGGATCGTGGGGCGCCGGGTGTACGGCGGCTCCTCGACGTACCTCCCGCTCCGCGTGAACACCGGAGGCGTGATCCCGGTGATCTTCGCCTCCTCGATGCTCGCGATTCCCCAGACGATCATGCAGATCCAGTGGCTGCGGGACGTGCGGTGGGTGCAGGACCTGCAACGGCAGCTCGAGTACTCGGCGCCGCTCTACAATCTCCTGTACTTCGCGATGATCATCTTCTTCTGCTTCTTTTACGTGTCCATCATCTTCAATCCGATGGATCAGGCCGACAACATGAAGAAGTACGGCGGCTTCATCCCCGGGATCCGTCCGGGGCGCAAGACAGCCGAATACATCGACCGCATCCTGACGCGGCTGACGTTCGGGGGCGCGGTCTACCTGGGCCTCGTGAGCATCCTCCCGGTATTCCTGATCAGCGGCCTGAGGCTGCAGGTCCTGCCCGGGATCGGACCGGCGATGGAGCCCTACCTGCCCAAGCTGATCACCCAGGGACTCAACGTGAAGTTCTTCTTCGGTGGGACGTCCCTGCTGATCGTTGTCGGGGTGGCCATGGACACCGTGCAGCAGATCGAGTCGCAGCTCATCATGCGCCACTACGAGGGGTTCATGAAGGGCGCCCGCATCCGCGGGCGGCGCGGCTAGGGAGCGGGAACGATGAGAGTGGTCGTGTTGGGACCGCCCGGGGTCGGCAAGGGGACCCAGGCGACGAGGCTCCGGCAGGAGCTCGGGGTCCCGCACGTGTCCACGGGCGACATCCTCCGCGAGGCGGTGCAGAAGGGGACGCCGCTGGGCAAGCGGGCCCGCTCGTTCATGGACTCGGGAAAGCTCGTGCCCGACGATCTCATGGGCGAGCTGATCGCCGAGAGGCTGGCCCAGCCCGACGCGGCGTCCGGCTTCGTTCTCGACGGCTTCCCGCGGACTGCCGAGCAGGTGGGGATCCTCGACGCCGTGCTGGAGAAGATCTCGGCCGGGATCGACCGTGTCCTGGCCCTCGAAGCGCCCTCGGCGGAGATCGTCCGGAGGCTCTCGGGCCGGAGGATCTGCCCGAAGTGCGGTAGCGTCTACCACATCGACAGCCGGCCCCCGGCCTCTCCCGGGGTCTGCGACGGGTGCGGGTCCGCGCTGGTGCAGCGGCCCGACGACGAGGAAGAAGTGATTCGAGAGCGTCTCAAGGTCTTCGAGGCCCAGACGCTACCGATGATGAAGATCTACCGCGAGCGCGGCCTGCTCAAGGAAGTGAACGCGTCGGGGGACGCCGAGTCGGTGTTCGCCGCGCTGAGATCGGAGCTCGCCGCGTCGTGAATCGCACGATTTTGAAGTCGACGGCCGAGATCGGGATCATGGACCAGGCGAACCGGATCATCCGGGAGATCCTGGTGGAATTGAGAAATCGGATCCGTCCGGGGGTAACGACGCTGGATATCGACCGGTTCGCGGAGGAGAGGATAGCGGCGGCATCCGGGATACCGGCGTTCAAGGGTTACCGCGGGCCGGCCGGCGGGCCGGAGTTTCCGGGGACGGTTTGCGCTTCGGTCAACGACGAGGTGGTTCACGGAATCCCCTCGCCGGCGGTGGTGCTGAAGGAAGGGGATATCGTCTCGGTGGACCTCGGGGTGCTGTTCGGCGGATACTACGGGGACGCGGCGGAGACCTACCCGGTGGGCGGGGTTTCCGACGAGGCCCGGAAGCTGCTCGACGTGACGCGCGAGTCGCTCCGCTTGGGCCTCAAGGAAGCCCGGCCCGGAAACCGGGTGTCGGACATAGGGTACGCGGTGCAGACCCACGTGGAGGCCCATGGCTTCTCCGTGGTGAAGGAGTTCGTGGGGCACGGGATCGGCTCGAATCTGCACGAGGAGCCGCAGGTGCCCAACTTCGGACAGCCGGGGCGCGGCGCGCGCCTGCTGCCGGGGATGGTGCTCGCAGTCGAGCCCATGGTGAACGCGGGCGCGCCGGAAGTCGTGGTGAGCGCTTCGGACGGCTGGACCGCCAGGACCCGTGACGGGAGCCTGTCGGCCCATTTCGAGCTGTCCGTTGCCGTGACGGAGAACGGGCCGATGGTGCTCGGGGAGCCGATCGGCTCGTAAGGACGGAGAGTTCGAAAGAGATCGGAGGCGGGAGCTGCTGCCGGGCGGCAGCGGACGGAGCCCGTCCTCGGAGAGGTGGAACCGGTCCCTATGCCCAAGGAAGAGGCGATCCAGGTCGAAGCCACGGTGATCGAGCCGCTGCCCAACGCGATGTTCCGGGTGGAGCTCGAGAACAAGCACCGGGTGCTGGCGCATATCTCGGGGAAGATGCGAAAGCACTTCATCCGGATCCTGCCCGGCGACCGCGTGCTGGTGGAGCTCTCGCCCTACGATCTGACGCGCGGGCGCATCGTGTACCGGTACAAGTGACCGCGGGCGCCCGCGGACGGAGTGGGTCATGAAGGTAAGGGCATCGGTGAAGAAGATTTGCGAGAAGTGCAAGATCGTGAAGAGAAAGGGTGTCGTCCGGGTGATCTGCGAGAACCCGAAGCACAAGCAGCGCCAGGGTTGACCCGGGCGGACGCTTAAGGAGGCTTGAGCCGTGGCACGCATCGCGGGCGTTGACCTCCCCCCGAGCAAGCGGGTGGAGATCGGTCTGACCTACATTTTCGGGATCGGGCGGTCCCGCTCCCTGTCGATCCTCGAGAAGGCCCAGGTGGACCCGTCGACGAAGGTCAAGGACCTGTCCGAGGACGAGGTCGTCCGGATCCAGCGGGTGATCAACCAGGAGGGGCGCGTCGAGGGCGACCTCCGGAAGAGCGTCTCGCTGGACATCAAGAGGCTCATCGAGATCGGGTCGTATCGCGGCATGCGCCACCGCCGCAACCTCCCGTGCCGGGGGCAGAGAACGCATACCAACGCGCGGACCCGTCGCGGACCGCGCCGGGCCATCGCGGGCAAGAAGCGCACGGCGGGCAAGAAGGGTTGACCGGCAGCATCGACGGCGCGCCGCGGCAAGCCGCGGGACACGGGTCCCCGGCCCGCGAGGCGCGGTCCTGAGGAAAGAGCATGGCGAAAGCAGCGAAGGCCGCCGGAAAGAAGGGCGGCAAGAAGGAAAAGAAGAACGTTCCCCACGCGGTGGTGCACGTCCACGCGTCGTTCAACAACACGATCGTGACCGTGACCGATCCGAAGGGAAACGTCCTGAGCTGGTCCTCGGCGGGAGTCCAGGCGTTCAAGGGCTCGCGCAAGGGGACCCCCTTCGCCGCCCAGACCGCGGCCCAGGCCGCCGGGAACATGGCGAAGGAGCACGGGGTCCGGACGGTGGACGTCCGGGTCAAGGGGCCGGGCGCCGGGCGTGAGTCGTCCATACGGGCGCTGCAGGCCGCGGGCATCGAGATCAAGTCCATCAAGGACGTGACGCCGATCCCGCACAACGGATGCCGGGCGCCCAAGCGGCGGCGCGTCTAGCCGGTCGAGGAGGTTTGCAAGTGGCGAGGATCACCGGTGCGGTCTGCAGGCTCTGTCGGCGGGAAGGGATGAAGCTCTTCCTGAAGGGCGACCGCTGCTTCAAGGAGAAGTGCGCCTTCGAGAGGCGCGGCTACGCTCCCGGCCAGCACGGGCGTCGGCGCTCGAAGGTGCAGGGGTACGGCATCCAGCTCCGCGAGAAGCAGAAGGTCAAGAGGATGTACGGGGTGCTCGAGCGGCAGTTCCGGAACTACTTCGCGAAAGCTTCGCGGAGGAAGGGAATCACCGGCGCCAACCTGCTCCAGATGCTCGAGCTTCGGCTCGACAACGTCGTTTACCGCCTGGGGTTCGCGTCGTCGAGATCCATGGCCCGCCAGCTCGTGGCGCACGGTCACATCCTCGTCGACGGCGGGAAGGTGGACATTCCCGCGTGCCTCGTGGGCGCCGGCTCGGTCGTCTCGCTGAAGGAAGCGAGCCGGAAGAACGAGGCCGTCAAGATCTGTCTGGACACGGCGAAGGGGCGCGGCGTCCCGTCGTGGCTCGAGCTCGACGCGGACCGCTTCCAGGGAACCGTGAAGCAGTCGCCGTCCAGGGAAGAGATCACGCTGCCGATCCAGGAGCAGCTCATCGTCGAGCTGTACTCGAAGTAGTCGACGGGGGCGGGCGGGCGACCGTCCCGCGGGAGGATGCGGATGCTCTGGAAGGGGTTTCAGAAGCCGAAGCGGCTCGAGGTCGAGCGGCAGACGCTCACGGCGACGTTCGGCCGGTTCTCCGCGCAGCCTTTCGAGCGCGGATTCGGGACGACCATCGGAAACGCGATGCGGCGGATCCTGCTGTCGTCCATCGAGGGAGCCGGCATCACGGCGGTCAAGATCGAGGGGGTCCTGCACGAGTTCTCGTCCATTCCCGGAGTGGTCGAGGACACGACCGACCTGATCCTCAACCTCAAGCAGATCCCGTTCCGGATCCACACGGACCACGCCGAGATCCTCACCCTCGCGGCCGAGGGGCCGAAGGTCGTGAAGTCGGGGGACATAGCGGCCGGCTCGAACGTCGAGATCCTCGATCCCGACATCCCGATCGCCACGCTCTCCGAGGAGGGGCGGATCTCCATCGAGATGCGCCTGAAGCGCGGGCGCGGCTACGTCGCGGCCGACCAGAACTTCGACGACGACCTGGGGATCGGGTACATTCCGGTCGATTCGGCGCACTCCCCGGTCCGCAAGGTCAACTACATCGTCGAGGACGCCAGGCTCGGCCAGAAGACCGATTACGACAAGCTGACCCTCGAGGTGTGGACCAACGGCGCGGTGACCCCGCAAGACGCGGTGGCCCTCGCGGCGAAGCTCCTCAAGGACCACATGGCGATCTTCATCAACTTCGAGGAGTCCACCGAGGAGGAGATGGATTTCCAGGTGGGGGACGAGGAGCGGATGCTCGAGACGCTCAACCGTTCCGTGGACGAGCTGGAGTTGTCGGTCCGCTCGTACAACTGCCTGAAGAACGCCAACATCAAGACGATCGGCGACCTCGTCACGAAGAGCGAGGTCGAGATGCTCAAGACGAAGAACTTCGGGCGGAAGTCGCTCAACGAGATCAAGGACATCCTGACCGAGATGAACCTCACCCTCGGCATGAACATCGACCTCAAGAAGCTCAGGGCCCGCTCCAGCTAGCGGGGGGCGCCCTCCGGAGAACCGAACATGAAACACCGCGTAGCCGGCCGGAAGCTGGGGCGCAGGTCGTCCCACCGTCTGGCGTTGCTCCGCAACCTCGCGACGGCCCTGTTCGAGAGGGAGCGGATCAAGACCACGCTCATGAAGTGCAAGGAGCTGAGGCCCTTCGCCGAGAAGCTCGTGACGACGGCCAAGAAGGAGACGCTCCACGCCCGGAGGCAGGTCCTGCGGCACATCCACGACCGGGACGTCGTGGCGAAGCTGTTCGAGACGCTCTCCGCCCGTTTCGCCCAGCGTCCCGGCGGGTACACGCGGATCATCAAGCTGGGGCCCCGCCGCGGGGACGCGGCCGAGATGGCGATCATCGAGCTGGTCGGCTCCGAAACCCTGACCTCGAGGAAGAAGAAGGACGCCGCGAAGGCGAAGGGCGGCAAGCCGGCCCCGGGAGCCCAGGCGGCGGAGCCCGCGGAGGGCGCCGAGGCCGAGGGGAAGCCCGCCGAGAAGGGCGCGCGGAAGAAGGCTCCCGCGAAGAAGGCGAAGGAGGCCAAGCCGAAGGCCAAGAAGGCCTCCGAGAAGAAGGGCAAGGACTCCGGGAAGTCGAAGGACAAGCCGAAGGCCGGGGCCAAGCCCTCGAAGAAGGGCGGGAAGGGCTCGTCGGAGTGACGTCTCGTCCAGCGGACCGCTCAACGAAGCGGAATCGAGAAGAGGGAGCCACGCGGCTCCCTCTTTTCTTTGCTAGAGTTCGCAGCGGGCACGCCGCGGCAGGGCATTACCTCGCCGGGCGCGCTCGCCGGTGCGCGATTTTTCGCGCCGGCTCGCTCCGGTGAATTCGCGCGCGCTCCGAGGAAGAGCGCGCGCGAATTCACAGGACCCGGCGAGGTAATGCCCTGCCACGGCGCGCCCTGAGGTCGTCGCGGCGCCGGGAGGATTTGTGCCGAAGCGAACCGACATTCGCAAGATCCTCATCATGGGGTCGGGACCGATCGTGATCGGGCAGGCGTGCGAGTTCGATTACTCGGGGACGCAGGCCTGCAAGGCGCTCCGGCAGGAAGGGTACGAGATCGTCCTGGTCAACTCGAATCCCGCCACGATCATGACCGACCCGGCGACCGCCGACCGGACCTACGTCGAGCCGCTGGTCCCGGAGATCCTCGAGAAGATCATCGAGCGCGAGCGGCCGGACGCGCTCCTGCCGACGGTCGGTGGGCAGACCGGGCTCAACCTCGCGGTGGCGCTCGGCGAGAGGCGGGTGTCCTCGATCGGTACGGGGTGGAGCTGATCGGGGCGAGCCTCGCCGCGATCCACACGGCCGAGGACCGGCTGGCGTTCAAGGAGGCGATGGCGCGCGTCGGCCTCGACCACGCCGAAGAGCGGCACCGCGAAGTCGCTCGACGAGGCGCGCGCGCTGGTCCGCGAGATCGGTTTCCCCGCGATCCTGCGCCCGTCGTTCACCCTCGGGGGGACCGGCGGCGGGACCGCCTACAACCTGGAGGAGTTCGAGCAGATCGTCGACGGCCGGGCTCGACGCGAGTCCCGTCGGGCAGGTGCTCGTCGAGGAATCGGTGCTCGGCTGGAAGGAGTACGAGCTGGAGGTGATGCGCGACCTCAAGGACAACGTCGTCGTCATCTGCTCCATCGAGAATTTCGACGCGATGGGCGTCCACACCGGGCGACTCGATCACGGTGGCGCCCGCGCAGACGCTGACCGACAAGGAATACCAGATGATGCGCGACGCGGCCATCCGCGATCATCCGCGAGGTCGGCGTCGAGACCGGCGGCTCCAACATCCAGTTCGCCGTCGATCCGGACACCGGCCGGATGGTCGTCATCGAGATGAACCCGCGCGTGTCCCGCTCCTCGGCGCTGGCCTCCAAGGCCACGGGCTTCCCGATCGCCAAGATCGCGGCCAAGCTCGCCGTCGGCTACACGCTCGACGAGATCCCCAACGACATCACCCGAAGTCCACGCCCGTCGTCGTTCGAGCCGACCCTCGACTACGTCGTGGTCAAGATCCCGCGCTGGGCGTTCGAGAAGTTCCCGGCGCCGACCCGACGCTCGGCACCCAGATGAAGTCGGTCGGCGAGGCGATGGCGATCGGGCGGACGTTCAAGGAGGCCCTCCAGAAGGCGCTCCGGTCGCTCGAGATCGGCCGGGCCGGACTCGGCGCCGACGGGCAGGGACCGGTTCGACGCCGACGCGGCTGCGCGAGAGGCTCGCTCACGCCGAACTGGGAGCGGATCTTCTACATCCGCTACGCGCTCCAGAGCGGGATGTCGGTCGAGGCGATCGCGGAGCTGACGAAGATCGACCCGTGGTTCCTCGCGCAGATCGAGGAGATCGTCGAGATCGGAGGAGGCGTCTGCCGGTCGTTCGACCTCGACGCGCTGCCCGAGCCGCTCCTGCGGAGCGCGAAGCGCGTCGGGTTCTCCGACCGGCAGCTCGCCCGGCTCGTCGGATCGACGGAGGGCGAGGTCCGCGCGCGCCGGAAGGGCGACGGCATCGAGGCGGTCTACAAGCGCGTCGACACCTGCGCCGCGGAGTTCGACGCCGACACGCCGTACCTCTACTCGACCTACGAGGAGGAGGACGAGGCGGAGCCGACCGACCGGCGCAAGGTGATGATCCTCGGGCGGCGGCCCGAACCGGATCGGCCAGGGGATCGAGTTCGACTACTGCTGCTGCCACGCCTCGTTCGCCCTCCGCGAGGAGGGGATCGAGAGCATCATGGTCAACTGCAATCCGGAGACGGTCTCGACCGACTACGACACCTCCGACCGGCTCTACTTCGAGCCGCTGACCCTCGAGGACGTGCTCCGGATCGTCGAGGAGGAGAAGCCGATCGGCGTCATCGTCCAGTTCGGCGGCCAGACGCCCCTGGGCCTGGCCCTGCCGCTCCAGGCGCAGGGGGTGGCGATCCTCGGGACGTCGCCGGACTCCATCGACCTCGCCGAGGACCGGCAGCGCTTCGGCAGCCTCCTCGCCGAGCTGGGCATCCCCGCTCCGGAGTGGGGAACCGCGCGATCGCTCGAGGAGGCGCGGAAGACCGCCGCGAGGATCGGCTATCCCGTGCTGGTGCGCCCGTCGTACGTTCTCGGCGGACGAGCGATGTTCGTGACGCACGACGAGGAGACGCTCGACGAGACGATGCGGCGCGCGGTGGAAGCGTCGCCGGAGCACCCGGTCCTCATCGACCGCTTCCTCGAGGACGCGTTCGAGGTCGACGTGGACGCCGTCGCCGACGGGAAGCGGGTCGTGGTGGCGGGGATCATGCAACACATCGAGGAGGCGGGGATCCACTCCGGCGACTCGACCTGCGTCCTCCCTCCGTTCCACCCGGAGGTCGCCGGCCGGATGGACGTCCTCCGCGACTACACCGTCCGCCTCGCCCTGGCGCTGCGCGTCAAGGGGCTGATGAACGTGCAGTACGCGATCAAGGACGGGGTCGTCTACGTCCTGGAAGTCAACCCGCGGGCGAGCCGCACCGTCCCGTTCGTCGCCAAGGCGACCGGGGTGCCCCTGGCGCGGATCGCCGCGAAGGTGATGGTGGGGCGGACCCTCGACGAGCTGGGGCTCACCGAGGAGCCGGCGGTGCGCGGCACGTTCGTGAAGCAGTCGGTCTTCCCGTTCGCGAAGTTCCCAGGAGAAGACCCCGTGCTCGGCCCCGAGATGCGCTCGACCGGCGAGGTGATGGGGGTCGCGGCGAGCTTCGGCGTCGCGTTCGCCAAGGCGCAGCTGGCGGCCGGTTTCCGGCTGCCGCTCCGCGGGACGGCGTTCCTCTCGGTGAACGACAACGACAAGAAGAGCCTGGTGCCGATCGCGCGCGGCCTCGAGGGCCTCGGCTTCGACCTGATCGCGACCCAGGGGACGGCCGAGCACTTGAAGGGGGCGGGGATTCCCTGCCGCCACGTCTTCAAGGTGCTCGAGGGGCGGCCGAACGTCGTGGACCTGATGAAGAACGGCGAGATCCACCTCGTGGTGAACACCCCGCTCGGCCGCGAGTCCTACTTCGACGAGAAGGCGCTGCGGACGAACGCGACGCGCCGCGGGATACCGCTCATCACGACGCTCTCTGCGGCGCACGCCGTGGTCGAGGCGATACGGGCCCTGCAGGCGGGGCCGCTCGAGGTTCGCAGCCTGCAGGAGATCTACGCGACGCCGTGAAGCCGCGCCTCTCCCGCCCCCGTCAGCGGGGGAGGGCCAGGATTCTCGACAGCAGATCGCGGGTCGCGTGGTCCTTGGGGTCGCCGACGATCGCCACGCGGATACCGAGCTCGCGCGCGATCTCGCGCTCCGGGACCGTCTCGCGGGTGTAATCGGTCCCCTTGCAGTGCACGTCGGGGCAGAGCGCGCGCATCACCCCCTCGACGCTCGGCTCGTCGAAGACCGTGACGAAGTCCACGCACCCGAACCCCGCGACCAGCTCGGCGCGCTCGAGCTCCGTCACGATCGGCCGCGCCGGTCCCTTGAGGCCGCGGGCCGACGCGTCCGAGTTGACGGCGACCACCAGGAGGTCCGCCTCGGCCCGGGCGCCCTCGAGATAACGAAGGTGTCCCACGTGGAGCAGGTCGAAGAGGCCGTTGGCGAGGGCGACCGTGCGCCCGGAGGCGCGCAGCGGCGCGAGCGACTCGATCAGGCGGGGCAGCGAAAGGACCTTCGACGCGGCGCTCACGATCCGCAGGCCTCCCGGATCGCGCCGGCGAGCTCCTCGCGGCTCGCGGTCGCGGTCCCGTACTTCATCACGACGAGCCCCGCCGCCAGGTTCGCGAGAAAGGCCGCCTCGTGGAAGGACGCCCCCGCGAGCAGTGCCAAGGTGAACGTGGCGATCACGGTGTCGCCCGCTCCGGTGACGTCGGCGACCTCGCCGGAGCCGAAGGCGGGGAGGTGGGCGGACGGGCGGCCGCGCTCGAAGAGGCTCATGCCCCTCGCTCCACGCGTCACGAGAACGGCGCGGTTGCCGGTCCGGCGGAGCAGCGTGGCGCCCGCCTTTTCCATGGCGCGGTCGGTCCGGATGGCGGAAAGACCGAGCGACAGCTCGACCTCTTCCTGGTTCGGAGTGCACGCGGTCGCGCCGCGGAAACGCGCCACGCGGCCTCGCGAGTCTACCGTGGTGGGCACCTTCTTTCCCGGGGCGGCGTCGCGGACGAGCGCCGGCGTCGCGGCGCCGTAGCCGTAGTCGGCGACCAGCAGTCCTTCAGCGCGCCGGAGGACCCGCGCCAGCCGCGCGGCGATCCCGGCGGTCACCGCGTCCGGGAGGTCGCCGTGCTTCGCACCGCGATCGAGGCGGACGATCTGCTGGCGCCGCGTGTGGACGCCGCCGGCGACGACGCGGCTCTTCGACGGGGTCTCGTAACCGGACGGCACCCCGATTCCCGACACGGGGACGCCGATTCCGCGGAAGTGAGCGATGAGCCTCGACCCCGGCTCGTCGCGCCCGACGATCCCGACCGGAACGGGCACGGCGTCCAGCGCGCGGAGGTTCGCCACCGCGTTGCCCGCGCCGCCAGGGACCGAGAGGGTCTGCCGGTGCTCGAGGATCAGCACCGGCGCCTCGCGCGAGATGCGCGCGATGTCGCCGTGCACGAACTCGTCGGCGACCAGATCGCCGAGCACCGCGACGCGGCGCCCCGGGAAACGGCCGATCACCTCCAGGAGCCGCGCGGCGTCCACGGCGGCACGGGGGCTCACGGCGTTTCTCCGCCGCCGGAGGCGCCCGCCTCGCGGGCGAGGATCCACAGGACGGCGTCCATGAGGTCCTCCGCGACGTGGTCGGGGCGGGTCTTCCAGCCGGCCGAGCGGTACTCGAGCTCGCCCCGGCCGTATCCGGTCAGCACGAGGACCGTCGTCGCGCCGACGCGATGCCCCGCCTCGATGTCGCGCATCGAGTCGCCCACCAGGTAGGAGCGCGCGAGGTCGATGCCGAGCTCGTCGCGGGCGCGGAGCAGCATGCCGGGGCGCGGCTTCCGGCAGTCGCAGTCGGCGCGGTAGGGCGGCGCGCCGGCGTCGGGATGATGCGGGCAGTAGTAGATCGCGTCCACCGCAGCGCCGCCCGCCGCGAGCAGCTCTCGCACCCGGTCGTGGACGCGGTGGATCAGCTCCTCGTCGAAGTAGCCTCGGGCGACCCCCGCCTGGTTGGTCACGATGGCGGTCTTGAAGCCGGCCTCGCGGGCGCGCCGGATCGCGGCGGCGCTTCGCGGGAGGAGCCGGATCCGGCTCGCGTGGTTCACGTAGCCGACCTCGTCGCAGACGGTGCCGTCGCGGTCCATCACGATGGCTCGAGCGGAGCCGGCGCTCACGAGAGGCCTCCCGGCGGAGCGGTCTTCCACCTTCGATGCATCCAGAGCCAGAGCTCGGGATGGCGGCGCACCCAAGTCTCGACGATCGCCGTGCACTCCGCGGTGAGCCGCAGCACGTCCGCGTCGTGATCGCCCGTCTGCCGCACGCTCACCTCCGGTCCGTAGACGATCTTCCACGCTCCCCCGGAGGCGGGAACGGAAAAGACCGGCACCATCGCGGCCCCGGTCCGGAGAGCCAGCAGCGCCGGCGTCGGCGTCGTCGAGGCGGGCCGCCCCAGGAACGGCACGAAAACCCCGAGGTCGCGCGCGTCCTGGTCGATCACGATCGCGACGCCGATCCCTTTCCGGATCGCCTTCAGCATCTCCCGAACCGCGTTCCGCTTGTGGATTATGACATTTCCCGAGCCGCTCCGGAGCCCCGCGAGCATCCTCTCGAGGTACGGGTTGTCGAGGGGGCGGGCGACGAGAGCGAGAGGCATGCCGAGGTACCCCTGCATCAGCGCGACGAGCTCCCAGTGCCCGTAGTGGGCGGAGAAGAGGATGACTCCCTTCCCGCGCGCGTAGGCCGCGCGAATGTGCTCGAGCCCCTCGTAACGCACGACGGGCCCCACGGAGGCCGCCGAGAGCCTCGGGAAGGCGAGCGAATCGAGCAGGATCCGCCCGAAGTGGCGCCAGCACGCCCGGGTGATCCTCGAGGCCTCGGCCTCCGAGAGGGACGGCCCGTGGACCCTGCGGAGGTTTTCGATCGCGATGCGGCGGTGGAGGCCGTCCAGCGCGAATCCGAGCCGGCCGGCTCCCGAGCCGAGTGCCAGAAGGGCCCTCCGGGGGAGGAGGCGCGCCGCGCCGAGTATCGCGGCGAGAATCGCGGCCTCGAGGAGGAACCGGACTCGTCTCACGCTTCCGCCCTCAGGAGGGCACGCCGCACGAGGGCGAGCAGCGTCTCCTCGTCGTGAACCACCGCCTCGATGCGAAGCGCGACGACGGGCGCCGCCGGGCCGGGAACGCGAACCAGGTCCTTCTCGGTGGTCACGAGAGCGGCGCCGTGCTTCCCGGCGAGCTTCGCGAGACCCCGTAGCTCGCGGGGAACGTAAGGATGGTGGTCCGGAAACGCCCTCGCCGCCGCGACCTCGATCCCTTCCTCCTCGAGGTCCCGGAGGAACGGCGCGGGGTTCCCGATCCCGCAGAAGGCGACAACGCGCGCGGGCGCGGGGGCCGGCTCTCCCGCGGCGGTCACGAACCCGGCGCGGCGATGTCCCGAGCGCAGGACCGCCACTCCGCGGGCGTGGCGTCCCACGACGCCGGCGATCGCCGCGACATCGTCCCCGGGCGAGCAGCGCGTCACGATCACCGCAGAGGCGCGCGCGAGCGACCCGAGGGGCTCCCGGAGCGCCCCCGCGGGCAGCAGCCGGCCGTTCCCGAACGGGTCGGTGCGGTCGAGCAGCACCAGGTCGAGATCGCGGGCGAGGCGGCGGTGCTGGAAACCGTCGTCGAGGACCACCACGTCCGCGCCCTCGGCCGCCGCGGCCTCCGAGCCGGCGACCCGGTCCGACCCGGCGACGACGAGCGCGCCGGGGAGCGAGCGGGCGAGGAGCACCGGCTCGTCGCCGCAGATCTCCGGACCCAACGGCTCCCCGTCGCCGCTCGATACGAGAACCGGGCCCTTTCCCGCGCGACCGCCGTACCCCCGTGTGACCACGGCGGGCTTCCGTCCCTCCGAGGCGAGGCGGCGGACCAGCCACGCCACCATCGGGGTCTTTCCCGTCCCGCCCGCCACGAGATTCCCGACCGAGATCACGGGAACCCGGCCCCTGATCGCGGCGCCGGCGACGTCGTAGCGGCGATTCCTCTCCCGGACGGCGGCGCCGTAGGCCCACGCGAGAGGGGCGAGGAGGATCGAGAGCGGGCCGCGCGGCGGCCTCACCGCCGCTCCAGGACGGACAGGACGAGGGCGACCGTCCTCTCGAGGGCTCCGCGGTTCGCTCGGACCACGCCGCCGGCGGCGGCGGCGATCCGTTCCCGCTCCCCGCGGTCGCGCACTAGGAGCTTCCATGCGTCCGCGAGGGCGGCAGGGGTCGGGACGCGGATCGCTCCGCCGGCCGCGAGCAGCGCCTCGGCGGGCTCGGTCACGTGGTGGGTGTGCGGGCCGAAGAGCACCGGGGTGCCCGCGGCCGCCGGCTCCAGGACGTTGTGTCCTCCGACCGGCACCAGGCTCCCGCCGACGAACGCCGCGGCGGCGATCGCGTAGAGAGAGGCGAGCTGGCCCATGACGTCCACCAGGAGACCGTCCGCCCTTCCCGCCTCGGCGTCTGTCCCGGCGGACAATCGGTGGAATCCGAGATTCCGCGCCGCGAGCTCGGCCTCGACCCCGGGGATGCGCTCCGGGTGGCGCGGGGCGAGGACGAGGTAGAGCGACGGGTGCTCCTTCCTCGCGGCAGCGAAGGCGTCGAGGACGAGCGCCTCCTCTCCAGGCCCGGTCGAGCCGGCCAGAACGACCGGCCGCCCGGAAGGCACGCCGAACCGCTCGCGCAGCGCCGCCTCCGTCACCGCAGGCACGGGCAGGTCGTACTTGACGTTCCCCGTGACGGTGAGCGCCTCGCGCCGCACGCCCAGCTCGGCGAAGCGCTCGGCCTCGCCCGGGCTCTGCGCTCCGACGCGTTCGAGCCCCGAGAGAAGGGGTCCGAAAAGGCCCCGGAGCCCACGGTAGCGGCTCATGCGCTCGGGTGCCAGGCGCGCGTTGATCACCGCGACCGGGACGCCCCGGCGGAACGCTTCGTGGAGGAGGTTCGGCCACAGCTCCGTCTCGACGAGCACCAAGGCCCGGGGACGGACGGCGTCGAGGACGCGCGCCGGAAGCCCGGAGAAATCCAGGGGGGCGTAAAACGCCGCGTCGACCGAAGGTGGCGACGGCAACTGGCCCCGCCCGGTCCGGGTGATCGCGGAGGCAGCGAGCGGAAGGGCGGGCCGGCCCGCGCGAAGGGCCGCGGCGACCAGGGTGACGATGCGGGCCTCACCGACCGATGCGCCGTGAATCCAGACGCCGCCCGGACGCGATTCCGGCAGGCGCCGGGCGCGGCGCTCCTCCCACTCCCGCATCGCCTCGGGGCGCTGGCCCGCCGCTGCCTCGAAGAGGGGCGGAAGCGCCCTGAAGGGGAACAGGAGCAGGTTGTACGCCCAGAGCATCTTCCCGGGACCTCCGGTGGCGCGGGACGGGTGACGGCCCGCGGGGCGCCACTATAATGGCACGCGTGGGCAGGATCTATCTCGACCATCACGCCACCACGCCGCTCCTCCCGGAAGTCCGGCAGGCGATGGAGCCCTATCTTGCCGGCCGCTTCGGCAACCCGGCGGCGGCCGAGCTGTATCCCGAGGGGCGTGAGGCCAAGGAAGCGGTCGAGGCCGCGCGCGCCACGGTGGCCGCGCTCCTCGGCGCGCGGCCGGCCGAGATCTTCCTCACCTCGGGAGCCACCGAATCCGACAACTGGGCGCTCAAGGGCGCGGCCTGGTCGCGAAAGCCGGGGAAGGATCACCTCGTCACCTGCGCCATCGAGCACAAGGCGGTGCTCGAGCCCGCCGCGTGGCTCGCGAGAAGGGGGATCCGGGTCACGGTGCTGGGCGTGGACGGGGGAGGACGGGTCGATCCCGGTGCCGTCGCGGAGGCGATCGATCCGGGAACGTTCCTCGTGTCGATCCAGATGGCGAACAGCGAGATCGGCGTCGTTCAGCCGGTCGAGGCGATAGGCGCCGTCTGCCGGGAACGGGGCGTCACGTTTCACGTGGACGCCGCCCAGGCGGTGGGGAAGATCCCCGTCCCGGTCGCCTCGATCGGGGCGGACCTGATGTCCCTCTCGGCTCACAAGCTCTACGGGCCGAAGGGAGCCGGCGCTCTGTACGTCCGGCGCGGCGTCCGGATCGAGCCCCTCCACCACGGCGGCGGGCAGGAGCGCGGGCAGCGCTCGGGCACCCTGAACGTCGCGGGCGCGGTGGGGCTCGGGGCGGCCTGCGAGCTCGCTGCCCGCGACCTGGGTGCCGAGATCGCCCGGCTCACGGCCCTGCGCGACCGGCTCTGGGAGGGGATCTCGCGGAGCATCCCGTCGGTCCGCCGGAACGGCGATCCCGGCCACGCGCTGCCCCACAACCTCAACGTGACCTTCGAGGGTGTCTACGCCCAGGCCCTGGTGCAGGCGCTCCGGACCGTCTCGGTGTCCAGTGGGTCGGCCTGCTCGTCGGCGAATCCCGAGCCGTCGCACGTTCTTCGCGCGATCGGCTTGCCCGATGCCTCCGGCGATGCGTCGCTCCGCTTCGGGCTCGGCCGGGGAACCGGCGTTGAGGACATCGACGAGGTCGTCGCGGCGCTCGTCCGCGAGGTCGGGCAACTCCGCTCCCTCTCCCCGTCCTCGATCTAGCGGTTCGTCCCCAAGGTCCACCGAGGGGTCACCGGGCCGGGGCGGCCGCTCGTAAACACCTCACCCGCGGCTATTTGGGCGTGATTTGTCCCTAATTCCCCGGGAACCTATATTCCCGGCATGGGAACGGAGCCGAGGGAGCCGCTCGTCGCGAGCGGTGAGGCGGGGAACCCGTCCGCCGGCAAGTCGCCCATCAAGCGACGGGGGCGGATTCTGTTCTCCCTCCTCGGCGTTTTCGTGATCGTCGGGTTGGTCCCGCTCGGCACGGTCGCCTGGAAACTGATCGACATCAACCGCGAGGCGCTCAAGACGTCGCAGCAGGAGTACCAGCTCCTGATGGCGTCGTCGGTGGCACGCGACCTCGACGGGCAGGTGGATGCCCTCCGCTCGCAGCTCTCGTCCGCGGCCAGGGCGGTGGGCGGGATTCTGGGACGCCCGGGCCCCGTGGACGACGAGACCCTGCGGGGAGCCCTCGGCGACATCACCGACGACAGGATGCTCTACCTCCGCTACTCCGACCTCCGCGGCGGAAGGGTGGACACGCGTTCCACCGCGACGGTTCCGCAGGACCTGGACCCCGTCTTCATCGCGGGATTGAGGAGGGCAGCCGAGTCCATGTCGGACAGCGGCGGCGGCGTGCCCGTCGCGACCATGTCCGAGCCGATCCTCCTCGCCGGGACACCGCCCCGGGCGGCAGCGGTTCTCTCGGCGCCCGTGATCTCGGGAGGGAAGTTCCGCGGAGTGCTCTCCGTCCTAGTCGATCTCCAGGGCGTGTGGGAAGGGGTCGCGCGCGGGAACCGAAGCGGCCACACCATCTTCGCCAGTGACCGGAAGGGAAGAGTGTTCGCGAGCAGCGTCCGGAGCGGGGAAACGCCGGATCGCGGCATCGCTCAGTCCGAGATCTTCAGGAGGTTCCTGTCCTCGCGCGGCGGCGGGCGGGAGACGGTGCCGTTCACGCTGCTTCGGGACGGGAAGCCCGAGAAGTACCTCGGCTCGTACGAGGTGACGCGAGAAGGCTGGGGGATCTTCGTCCAGGCCAAGGAGCGTCAGGTCTACCTGCCGGTCATGGCCATGGTGCAGAGCACGCTCCGCTGGGCCCTCGCGGCGCTCTCGCTGGCGATCCTCGCGGCGGTGATCTTCGCCGGGACGATTTCGAACCCGATCGACCGGCTCGCCGCAGCCACCCGGGCGTTCGCGGCGGGGGAGCTCAAGCACCGCGTGCAGGTCCACTCGCGGAACGAGATCGGCGAGCTAGCGGAAGGGTTCAACCGGATGGCGACGCAAATCGAAGACTCGATCGGCCGTCTGAAGCGCGCCGCCGAGGAGAACAACCAGCTCTTCCTCGGGACCATCCGAGCTCTCGCGGAAGCGATCGACGCCAAGGACCCCTACACGAAGGGCCATTCCGAGCGCGTCAACAAATACTCGGTCATCATCGCTCACTATTTCGGCCTCAGCCGGGAGGAGGTCCGGAACATCCACGTCGCGTCGCTCCTGCACGACGTCGGCAAGATCGGGATCGAGGACGCCATCCTCAAGAAGCCCGGCCGCCTGACCCCCGAGGAGCTGGCGATCATGAGAACGCACCCGGAGCGCGGCGCCGGCATCATGAAGCCGATCCACCAGATGGGGAAGATCATCCCCGGGCTGAGGAGCCACCACGAGCGCTGGGCCGGCGGCGGCTACCCGGACGGGCTCGCGGGCACCGACATCCCTCTGATGGCCCGGATCATCGCGGCGGCCGACACCTTCGACGCGATGACCACCAACCGTCCCTACCAGCGCGCGCACACCTTCGAGGAGGCCGCTCGGAAGCTGAACGAGATCAAGGGGGCGGCGCTCGACGAGAAGGTGGTGGAGGCGTTCAACCGCGCCTACCGGGCCGGGGAGTTCCATCTCGAGGAGCAGACCGCTCCGGTGGTCGAGGCGGCCACGGCCTGAGAACCGGCTGGGCCCGGGCCGGATCCGGGTCGGAATCGCGGCGCCGGCTCCGCGACGGCGACGCGCCGAATCTCGCCTAGTCCATGATGAGCTGCTCGGGCGGCAGGTCCAGGGACTTGATGGGCCGCCCGATGGCCAGCTCGCGGAGGATCCAGTCGAGTCGATCCTGCTCGACGCCCCGGCCGCCGCTGGGGTGGCGCAGCCTCGGGACGCGCACCGCCTTGAGGGTCGGGACCGAGTCGCGCCCGGCGGAGAGGGCCAGGTAGGTCAGCACGTCGGAATCCTGGCCCACGCGCCGCTCCGCCGACTTCCGCAGCGCCTCGACCATCCGCGGGCCGCCCAGCTGTCGCGCGGCGTAGGCTGCCATGCTGCGCAACCGCGCCTTGCCGGTGACGTCGTAGGCGGGTTCGGAGAGGACCTTCTCGATCAGCGGAGCCGCGGCGAGAGACTTCCCGCGGGCGACGGCGCGCAGCACCTCGTGCTGGTCGTCCGCGCTCGCGCCAGGAAACAGCTCCATCAGCGCACCGGCCCCCTCGTCGCCTCCGGCCGCGCCGAGCCGCGCGTACGCGAGGAGGCGGATCGACCGGTCGTCCGACTTCGCCGCCGCGACCCACTTCTTCACGTCCGCCTGGTTCTGCTCGATCAACGCGAGGCGCTTCAAGAGCCCGTCGAGATAGCGAAGAAGGGTCGGATCGGTCTGGATCTTGGTCGCGTCCCGCAGGGCGGGCAGCTGCTCGGTGTATCCAAGGCTGACCAGCGCATCGCCCATGATGTAGACGTCCGGCCAGCGCTCGGCCTCCACGAGAGGGGACGAGAGGTACTCCTTGAGCAGGCGGTTCGCGATCCGGGGCGCGGCACGCTGCTCGTTCCGGGCGACCATGTACTGGATGATCCCCTGTGCCAGCGGCCAGCGCCGGTCGGCAATGCGCGAGAGGAGGGTGTCCATCGCCCCCTCGCCGCCGATCTCGCCAAGGCCGGCAGCGGCCGTGATCGCAACCGACTCGTCGGGGTCGTTCAGCGCCATGCGGAGCATCGGCAGTCCCTTGGGGCTTCCGATGGCCGCGACGGTGTTCAGGATCCACCGGCGGTCGATGGCGCGGTCGGGCTTGTCCAGGAGGCTCGCAGCACTTCGAGCGCGGATTCTCCCGAGATCCTCGCGAGCAGGGTGTAGAGCGCGACTCGAACGGCGCGCTCGGGCTCGGCGTCGAGGCGGGCCACGATCTCCGCGGGGTTGACCGTGGCCTTGAGGTCCGCGAGCGCTTCCGCGGCCGCGGCGCGGGGCGCCGAGTCGGCGTCCGCGAGCATCTCCATCAGCGGTGCCACCCCGGCGGGGTCTCCGAGACGGCCGATCGCACGCGCCGCCGCCTCGCGGACTTCCGCGTTCGAGTGCTTGAGAAAGGGGAGGAGGTGGGGGAGCGCCGAAGGGTCTGCGGTCCTGCCGAGGGCGTCCAGGATGGGGACGAGCTGCGACTGCATGTCGGTCCTGGGCGAGAACCGCTTGGCCTGCGCGGCGAGCCGCGGGATGCTGCCCGGAGCGAGAAGCGTCCCGAGCACCTCCACGGCCGTTTCCCTCTCGAACAGCTCGATGTCGCCGGCAGGGAGCTCGTCGGAATTGAGCAGGTCCACGGCGTCGGGCTGACCTGCGAGCGCGAGCCCGTAGCACGCCCACATCTTCTTCTTGCCACGCACGGGGCCCGTGGCCTTCTCCGCGCGGACGACGGACTCGCGAAGCGCCTTCGTGGCATCTTCCGTCTTGAGGTCCCCGAGCACCGTCGTCATCAGCAGGAACAGGACGGCCTTTCCTCGTCCAATCGTCTCCGACTGGGCGAAGGGAATGACGGCGGGGCCGAGGGCCACCAGCTTCTCCCTGGCCTGCTCGTACTCGAGCTCGCCCTTTCCGATGCCGGCGAGCACGGCCTCGAAGGCCGCCCGGGTCTTCTCCAGCTCGATCATCTCCCGCGAGGCTGCCGACGCTTCCGGGGCCGCCGGCTGCTGGGCCTCAGCACCCGGGTATGCACCGGCCAGGAGGGCGAGGAGAGCGAGTCCGCAGAGGAGTCGGCGCATGGGGATACCTCCAAGTCTTGGCGGCTTCCGAATATAGCCCGGGGCCTCCGGCGGCGCCACGGAGGAGAGGCCCTCTCGGCAAGCGGATCGGCGAGCGAGAATCGCCCCTTGATTTTCGTCCGTCTTTCGCTATTAACTAGTGTCTCGTACCCGAAGTCCCGTTAACATCGAGGCCGTCGATGCGCCCGGCCTGCGAGGAGCGACGAGGGAGCATACCGGGAGTATTCGACCGAGGAGCGACGAAGCAGGCCGGGATGCAGCGGCGGCCGAATGTAACGCGACTTCGGGTACGAGACACTAGGGTTGGAGGTCGCCCATGGCGCTGACGCGAAGGCAGCGGGAAGTCGTCGACGTGATCCGGGATTTCATCTCGCGGAACGGGTACTCGCCGAGCCTCGAGGAAATCGGCAAGGCGCTCGGTCTGTCGTCCGTCGCGACGGTTCACAAGCACGTCACGCACCTCGTGTCGAAAGGGTACGCGCGACGTGTCTGGAATCAGAACCGCTCGATCGAGCTCACCGGGGGCCCGGGCGCGGTCGTGCTCGGGGTTCCCGTGACGGGCCTGCTTGCCGCGGGTGCGCCGATCGTGACGGTGCCGGACGGCGGCACCACGCTCGTTCCCGGGGACTTCACGGCGGAAGGCCGGAAGGCGGTGGCGTTCAGGGTGTCCGGAGACTCGCTCCTCCACGCGGGAATGCGGGACGGAGACCTCGCGGTCGTCGAGGAGAGGGGGGAGGCGGCCGACGGCGAGTCGGTTGTCGCGATGCGCGACGGCGCGGCCGCCGTGGCGACCTTCCGCAGGGAGGGGGAGCGCTCGTGGCTCGAACACGGAGAGGGGAACCTCGCCGAGTCGTTGCAGGGGCCGTTCGAGGTCCGCGGCGTGCTCCTCGGTCTGGTTCGGCGGTACCCGAAATCGTGAGCCGGGAGACGCTCCGCTCGAGGTTCGAGACTCCGAGAGGGCCGGTGTGGCTCGATGGCCGTTTCGTCGACCCGCAGGAGGCGACCCTCGCCGTCACCGACCCCGCGGTCCAGTTCGGCCTCGGGGTGTTCGAGACGGTCGCGGTGCGCGATGGGCGCGCGATGGAAGGCGGCGCGCACCTGGGGCGCCTGTCGACTTGCGCGGCGAGAATCGGAGTGACCCTTCCGCGGATGGCCGACCTCGAGGCCGCGATCGCGCAACTCGCCCGCGGCGTCGAGGGTGGCTGCGGCTGGCTCCGAATCATCGCGAGCCGCTCGGGGCGGTGCGCCGTGTTCGCCGGACCGATGGATCCCGCGGAGGAGGGGAAGAGCGTTCGCGCGGTCCTGCTCCCGTGGCGGCGCTGCCCGGCCGACGCTCTCGCGGGGCTCAAGAGCCTGAACTACGCGGCGAACGTCCTCGGGATCGAGGAAGCGCAGCGCCGTGGCGCGGACGAGGGGCTGTGGCTCAACACCCGCGGGCATCTCGCGGAGGGCTGCTCCGCGAACCTCTTCGTGGTGAAGCGGCGCGCCGTGTTCACCCCCGCCGCGCGTGACGGGATCCTGGCGGGCATCGTCCGCGGACTCGCGATCCACGCCGCGCGCTCCCTCGGCTATCTCCTCCACGAGGGGAAGGTGCGGTTGCCGCGCCTGCTCGGAGCGGACGAGGCCTTCCTGACGTCGAGCACGCGGGGAATACGCCCCCTGGTCGAGTTCGAGGGACGGCCGGTCGGCAAGGGCCGGCCGGGGCCGGTCACGGCCGCGGTCGCCGCGGAGGTGAGAAGGCTGCGCGGGATCGGTGGGAATCGAGCGACCTCCCCGGGATCGTGATAGAACGAGCCAAGGGGAACGAGAGAAGGCTGGAGGAACGGATGGAGCACGCGGCGGCGCAAGCGACCGGTTGGATCGTCAACACGACCCATGCGTGGGTGTTCGTCGGGTGCTGGGTGGCCGTGGTCTTGGTCTACGGCTTCTGGCGCTCTCGCGGCCAAGCGCCGCAAGACGAGATCCGTCCTTCCGGCCCGACGGAGTAACGGACGGCGCGCCGCGCGCGTCCCTCTCGATCGAGGTATCGGTGGGGGATGGTGGCTCGGGACGGAATTGAACCGCCGACGCAGGGATTTTCAGTCCCTCGCTCTACCAGCTGAGCTACCGAGCCTCCTGACGGATCTCGAAAAACCGGAAGATTCTCGCACCCGGGCGCGCGGGCGTCAAGTTCCGCGCACTCCGCGGCGGTCAGCCGCGCGCCTTCGACTTCGCCTTTTCGCCCTCGAGCGTCGCCGGGGCCGGGGTGGGGGCCGCGGTCGGCTGCCTCTTCCCGAGGCCGAGTGTCTCCCGGAGCTTCACCTCGATCTCCGCCGCCAGGTCGGGGTTGTCCTTCATGAAGACGCGGGCGTTCTCGCGCCCCTGGCCGAGCCGGATCTCGCCGTAAGAGAACCAGGAGCCCGCCTTCTCGACGAGCTTGTGGGCGATCCCGAGGTCGAGCAGGTCGCCCTCGCGCGAGATCCCCTCGCCGTACAGGATGTCGAACTCGGCGGAGCGGAACGGAGGGGCGACCTTGTTCTTGACCACCTTGAGGCGCGTGCGGTTCCCCGTCGTGTCCTCGCCCTCCTTGATCGCGCCGATGCGTCGGATGTCGAGACGCATGGAGGCGTAGAACTTCAGCGCGCGGCCGCCGCTGGTGGTTTCGGGGTTGCCGAACATCACGCCGATCTTCTCGCGCATCTGGTTGATGAAGATCAGGGCCGTCCCGCTCTTGGACACGATCCCGGCCAGCTTCCGCAGCGCCTGGGACATCAGCCTCGCCTGGAGGCCGACGTGGGAGTCGCCCATCTCGCCGTCGAGCTCCGCCTTGGGCACGAGGGCCGCGACCGAGTCGACCACGACGACGTCGATCGCCCCCGAGCGGATCAGGATCTCCGCGATCTCGAGCGCCTGCTCGCCGGAATCCGGCTGGGACACCATGAGGTTGTCCACGTCGCAGCCGAGTTTCTTGGCGTAGTCCGGGTCGAGGGCGTGCTCCGCGTCGATGAACGCGGCGATCCCCCCCTGCCTCTGGGACTCCGCGACGACGTGGAGGGCGAAGGTGGTCTTTCCCGAGGACTCGGGGCCGAAGATCTCCACCACCCGTCCCTTCGGGATGCCGCCGACGCCGAGGGCGTAGTCGATGGACAGGGAGGACGTCGAGATGACCGGCACCTCGACGTGCCCGCGGTCGCCCAGCTTCATGATGGAGCCCTTGCCGAACTGGCGCTCGATCTGCGAGACGGCAAGGTCCATCGCCTTCGTTCTTTCCTTCGAGTCTGGCATCATGGGAATCTCCAGGGGAGGCGTCGAATCACCGGCTGGCCGAGGAACCCCGGCCTCGATGGAGGTTAGGCGATCGCCTCCGGCCCTGTCAAGGCGTCCGGTTTCCGTGACGAAATCTCGATGATGGGACCGTTCTTTGGGTGGGGCGATGCCTTGAATCCTCAATCCATAGCGGGTGGCGCTCCCATCACTTTGGGTGGGCAGCGCGTAGGTTGAATTAGTTAAGAATTTGAAAGTTGACAGCCCCGATAGTGGCGCCTATGATTTGCGGCGGCTTGGACGACCCGCGCCCCAGAGCCCACGGGGCGCTTAACGTTGGAGGAGTCGGCGTGCGCTGGCTGCAGGACTCCCAACTCGAGAAGCCGCGCCTTGCCGTCGTCCTGCCTCTTCTCGTGCTTCTGTTGGTGTCGGGCTGCGCGACGAGATCGTCCAGGGAGGTCACCTCCCCTCCGCCGCCGTCCGCCCCGGAGAAGTCCGAGCCCGCCATCCCGTCCGCCAGGAGCGTCGAGGAAGCGCTCTTCAGCGCGAGGGCTCGCCAGGCGGCCGGCGAGCGGGCGGTCGCGGAGGGTGACGCCGCCACCGCCAAGCGGGAATTCGAGGCCGCCCTCGACGTGCTCGCGGCCGCGGGAGACGACCCCAGGGTGACCGAGGTCGCCTCGGACGTGGTCGAGGAGCTCAAGGCCCTCGAAGGGGCCGGGGGAGCCGAACAGGGCGAGGCCGACGAGATCGAGCCTTCCCCGCTCGACGAGCTGGCGACGCCGCCACCGGAGCTGAGCCCCGGCCAGATCGAGCAGGAGCGGAGCCTGATCGACTACGCCGGCCTGAAGTTCGACATCCCGTTCGTGGTGAACGACCGCGTCATCGGGTGGGTGGACTTCTTCACGAACCGCAACCGCGAGAAGTTCGTCCCGGGGCTGATCCGCTCCGGCCGCTACCTGCCGATGATCCAGCGGATCTTCGAGGAGGAAGGGCTCCCGAAAGACCTCGGCTACATGGCGCACGTCGAGAGCGCCTACAAGGTGAACGCCTTCTCCCGCGCGAAGGCCAAGGGGATCTTCCAGTTCATCGCCGCTACGGGACGTCGCTACGGTCTCAGGATCGATTCGTGGGTGGACGAGCGCTCCGATCCCGAGAAGGCGACCCGCGCCGCGACCGCGTACCTCAAGGACCTCTACGGGATGTTCGGCGACTGGTACCTCGCGATGGCCGCGTACAACGCCGGCGAGGGGAAGATCCAGCGCGCGATCGACCGGACGGGAAAGCGGGATTTCTGGGCGCTCGCGTCGACCCGCCTACTCCGCAACGAGACCGTCAACTACGTGCCCGCCATCCTCGCCGCGACCTTGATCTCGAAGGACCCGAAGCGCTTCGGTTTCGAGTTCGAGCCGGATGCAGCCGTGGAATACGAGACGATCCGGGTCGAGGGCTCCGTGCACCTCAAGGTGCTCGCGCGGTGCGCGGGGACCGATCTCGAGACGATGCAGAAGCTGAACCCCGCGCTCCGCCGGCGCCAGACCCCTACCGGCACCACCGAGGTGCGGGTGCCTCCGGGAACCGGCTCGGCGACCCTCGCGGCCCTCGCGGACGTCCCCGCGGCCGACCGCGCGATCGTCGCGCGGCACGTCGTGGAGAAGGGCGACACGCTCGGCAAGCTTGCCAAGCAGTACGGCGTGCGGTCCTCCGAGATCCAGAAGGCCAACCGGATGGGGAAACGGACGAGCCTCCGGCCCGGCGAGTCGCTGGTCGTGCCGGGGGGCACGGCCGATGTGGCCGACGCCACCCTGGAGAGACGGCCCCCGCGTTCCGAGGGCGCCACGATCTATCGCGTGCACAAGGGGGACACCCTGTCCTCCGTGGCGCGGCGCTACGGGGTCACGCCGGCGGCGATCGCGAGAGCCAGCGGGATCCCGGTGAACGGCGTCCTCGGCGTCGGGCAGCGCCTGACCATTCCCGGAACGGGCGAGACCGTGGCGAAGACGCGCTCGTCGAAATCCGGGAAAGCCGCCTCGGATGGCACCCGCGTCGTCCACACGGTTCGGCCCGGCGAGACCCTTCTCCGGATCGCCCAGCGCTACCAGGTCACCGTGGACCGGATTTGCGCCCTGAACGCCCTCCAACCGGACCAGACGATCTATCCCGGCCTGAAGCTCACGATCCAGTAGCTCCCGCCTCCTCCGTCACGGTCCCGTTCCGCCTCCCACGGGTCATCTCATGCTCGGACGCGCCACGGGTGCGGTGCTGATCGGTGTCGAGGCTCGCCTGGTGGAGGTCGAGGTGGATCTCGCGGGCGGGCTTCCGAGCGTCTCCGCGGTGGGGTTGCCGGACGCCGCGGTCAGGGAGGGGATCGAGCGGATCCGCTCGGCCATCCCGCACGCCGGATTCACGCTGCCCGACGGCCGCGCGATCATCAACCTGGCGCCGGCGGAGATCCAGAAGCAGGGGACGGGGCTCGACCTCCCGATCGCGGTCGCGCTCCTGGCCGCCGCGGGGCAGATCACCGCGAGCCGTCCCGATGACACCGTGATCGCGGGCGAGCTGGGCCTCGACGGGTCCGTGAGGCCGATCCGCGGGGCGCTCTCGATCGCGATGGAAGCCGCGCGCGCCGGCCGGCGCCGGGTGCTCGTTCCGAGCGAGAACGCCCAGGAAGCGGGACTGATCGCGGAGATCGAGGTGGTGGCGGTCGGCTCCCTCGCGGACGTCGCCGCGCCGAACGGGTGCGGGACGCTCGGCTCGAGGCCGGACCTCGCCGCGTGGATCCGCGCGGCGGAAGCGGGGAGGTCGGCGCACGACCTCGCCGACGTGCGCGGCCAGGCGCTCGCGCGGCGGGCGCTCGAGGTCGCCGCGGCGGGAGGACACCACCTCCTGCTGTCCGGGCCGCCGGGGTCGGGCAAGAGCATGCTGGCGCAGCGGCTGCCGGGGATCCTCCCGGCGATGACTCCCGACGAGGCGCTCGAGGTCACGCGCGTCTGGAGCGCGGGAGGGCTCTCCCGGGGTCTCGTGACCACGCGTCCCTTCCGCGCCCCGCACCACGGGATCTCGTTCGCGGGGCTCACGGGCGGAGGGCTGCGCTTGAGGCCGGGGGAGGTGAGCCTCGCGACGCACGGCGTGCTGTACCTCGACGAGCTTCCCGAGTTTCGCCGCGACGCGCTGGAGGGGCTGCGCCAGCCGCTCGAGGACGGGACGATCACCGTGGTTCGGGTCAACGCCAGCGCGACGTTTCCGAGCCGGTTCATGCTTGTGGCGTCGATGAATCCTTGTCCGTGCGGCCACCACGGCAGCCCCGGCGGCAAATGCGGCTGCACGCCGCTCGAGATCCGGCGCTACCTCGCGAAGCTGTCGGGGCCGCTGATCGATCGGTTCGACATCGTGGTGGAGGTGCCGCCGGTCGAGCTGGCGGCGCTGTCGTCGCCGGCGCGCGGGGAGCCCTCGTCGATCGTTCGGGCGCGCGTGGTCGCCGCCCGCGACCGGCAGCGGGAGCGATTCCGCCCGAGCGGCCCGACCTGCAACGCGAGAATGGGGCCGGGCGACCTCGACCGGTTCGCGCCGCTCGCGCCCCCGGCGCGCCGCGTGCTTCTCGACGCCTGCGAGCGGATCGGCCTCTCGGCCCGCGGCTTCGATCGGGTACGCCGCGTCGCGCGCACCCTCGCGGATCTCGAAGACGCGGACGCGATCGAGCCCCGCCACGTCGCCGAGGCCGTGCAGTACCGGAGGGCGCTGGTGCTGGGGGCAGGGTGATGCGACGTGTCTCCACCGGCCGGGACCCACGGTCCGGTCCGGGGCGGATCGCCTGATCGCCGCGTGCGAGGTCCGGAATGGCCTCGCGGCGCTTCATCACGGCCGCGATTTCGATCTTCTCGCGCGGGCCTCGATCCTCGACGCACGACGTATCCGCTCCTGAACAGGCAGCCTCCGGCCCTTCTTGCGGCCCGGAGGGACGATCTCCAAGCTGCCAACCTCGACCGCCGCGCCGGTCGCGGCCGATTTGACTTCCCCCGGGCCCGCCGGTATGCTCCTTCGAACCCAGCGGCTTCCACTGGTTTGGCCGCCAGGTACAGGAGTTCCAGGGAAACATGGCGGCCGCGACCTCGGTGAGACTCGTGATTCCCAGCGAGGTCCGGCTCGTGGACTTGGTCCACACCCTGACGGAGAAGCTGGCGGAGATCATCGGGTTCGAAGAGGAAGAGGGATTGAACGCGGCGCTGGCGGTCCGGGAGGCCCTGATCAACGCCATCGTCCACGGCAACCGGTCCGATCCCTCGCTCGACGTTGAAGTGGACATGGTCGCGACTCACGACCGGCTCGAGGCCAGGGTGGTGGACAGGGGACGCGGCTTCGATCCGGGCGCGACGGCGGATCCGACCGAGGGAAACAACCTGTTGCGGACGTCCGGCCGCGGGCTCCTGCTCATCCGGGCATTCGTGGACGACGTCAGTTTTCGTTACCTCGATGGGCGCGGCATGGAGGTCACGCTAGTCAAGGCTCACCGCCCCCCGCGCGAGGCGGAGGCAGGCCGGTCGTGACGACCGGCGGTTCCAGGAGGACAGGAAGATGATGAAGGCCGCGCTCCGGCAGGTCGGCAACGTTTCGGTGCTGGACCTGTCAGGGAAAATCACGATCGGCGAGGGAGACGTGGTGCTCCGGGACAAGGTCCACGAGCTCCTCGACTCGGGCAAGAGCCAGATCCTGCTCAACCTCGACAAGATCTCCTACATGGATTCCGCCGGCATCGGCGAGCTGGTGGCGTGCTACAAGCGAGCCCGGGAGAAGGGCGGCGCGGTGCGGCTCCTGAAGCCCCAGGGGAAGGTCGCGGACCTGCTGCAGCTCACGAAGCTCGAGCAGGTCTTCGACACCTTCGGCAACGAAGCCGACGCCCTCAAGTCGTTCTGACGGCTCGCTCCGGCCCGGCCGCTAACTCTCCTGCTCGAGCCTCGCTCGCCACTCGGCGACCTTTTGCAGGGCCTCGAGAGGGGTGAGACGGTCGGGATCGGAGAGCCTGAGATCCGCCAGCACCTCGGCCGCCGCGGGATCCGCGGGCTCCGCGGCGGCCGGCTGAGGCTCGGCCACGGAGAACAGGCTCGGCTGGACGGCGGCCGCGACGCGCCCCTGGCGGCGCGCCCGCCGGGGCAGCCCGTCCCTCCCGAACTCGTCCCGCTCCAGGTTGGTCAGGATCTCCTTCGCGCGGGAGATCACCGGCTGCGGAATTCCCGCGAGCCGGGCCACCTGGATGCCGTAGGACTTGTCCGCGGCGCCGGGCTCGACGCGGTGCAGGAAGATCACCCGGTCGCCCCACTCGCGCGCTCCCATCCTGTGGTTCACGACGCCCGGCAAGGCGACGGCGAGCTCCGTGAGCTCGTGGTAGTGGGTCGCGAAGACCGTGCGCGGGGCGCCTCCCTGGCGTCCGTGAAGGGCCTCCACGACGGCCCACGCGATCGCCATCCCGTCGAAGGTCGCGGTGCCGCGGCCGATCTCGTCGAGGAGGACGAGGCTTCGCCCTCCCGCGTGGTGGAGGATGTTGGCGGTCTCGATCATCTCCACCATGAACGTGCTCTGTCCCTCGGCGAGGTTGTCCGAGGCGCCGACGCGGCAGAAGATCCGGTCCACGATCCCCACCTCGGCCTCGTCGGCCGGGACGAACGACCCGGCCTGCGCTAGGAGCGCGATCAGCCCCACCTGGCGGAGATAGGTGGATTTCCCTCCCATGTTGGGGCCGGTCAGGATCGAGATCGCCTTTTCCGCCGCGTCGAGCTCGGTGTCGTTCGGAACGAATCTGGGATCGACGAGGGTCCGCTCGACGACCGGGTGCCGGCCGGCGACGACCTTGAGCAGCGTTCCCTCGTGGACCACGGGGCGGCAGTAGCCGCGCTCGGCGGCGACCTCGGCGAGGGCCGACAGGACGTCGAGGAGCGCCGCGGTCCTGGCCGCGCTCTTGATTCGGTGCGCGTGCGCCGCGACCTCCGAGCGCAGGGCGCAGAAGATCTCGTATTCGAGCGACTCGATCCGCTCCTGCGCGTTCAGGACCTTGGCCTCGTGCTCCTTCAGCTCCGGGGTGAGGAACCGCTCGCCCCCCGCGATAGTCTGCTTGCGCTGGTAGTGGGCCGGGACCAGGTGCAGGTTGGGCCTCGAGACCTCGAGGTAGTAGCCGAAGACGTTGTTGAAACGGACCTTGAGCGATGCGATCCCCGTCGCCTCGCGTTCCCGCGCCTCGATCGCCGCGATGTACGCGCGCCCATCGCGGCGGATGGCTCGCAGCTCGTCGAGGGCGGGGTCGAAGCCGTCGCGGATCAGGCCGCCTTCCCGCAGCCCGACGGGAGGCGCCTCGGCGACCGCGGCCTCGAGGCGCGCCGCGAGGTCCTCGCAGGGGTCGAGGCGATCGAGCGTCTCGCGCGTCATCGGCGCGGCAAGGCGCGCGAGGGACGCCGCGAGCGACGGAAGGCGCCCGAGCGAGCGGCCGAGCGCGATCAGATCCCGGGCGTTGGCGGTTCCCGTCACGGCGCGGCCGAGGAGCCGCTCGACGTCCTGGAACGGCTTCAACCGCTCGCGAGCCTCGAGCCTCGCGGCGCCGTTCTCGAGCAGTTCCTGAACCGCGTCGAGCCGCCTCCCGATCTCCCCAGGATCGGTGAGGGGCGCCAGCAGCCACTGCCGGAGAAGGCGCGCCCCGGCCGAGGTCAGCGTCTCGTCCATCGCGTGGAGGAGCGATCCGGCCCGGCCCCCGTCCCGGATCGAGCGCTCGATCTCGAGGTTGCGCCTCGTCGCGGGATCGAGGAGGAGGTGGCGCGACGGCTCGTGGAGCGAGATGCCGTCGATGTGCCGCAGCACGGTCTTCTGCGTCTCCTGGAGGTAGAGGAGCAGCCCTCCCGCGGCGCCGGTCGCCGCGCCGCGGTCGCCGAGCCCGAAGCCCCGGAGCGACGCCACCTCGAAGTGCCGCGCGAGGAGCTCCGCCGCCTGGTCCGGCGCGAACGCGTAGGGCTCGACCGGCGTGAGGACGGCGGACGCCGTCCGCTCCCGGCGATACGATTCCGACCACGGGAAGTCGCCGGGGTGCACGATCTCCTTGGGCCCGAAGGCGAGGAGGCGCTCGGCGAGCGCGTCCCAGCGGTCTCCTTCGGCGGGGGACTGCCAGGCCAGGAACTCGCCGGTCGAGGCGTCGAGGAAAGCCGCCCCGAGGGCACCCGAGGCGGAGGCGACCGAGGCGATCCACCGGTTCTCCCGCGACTCGAGCTCGTCCGGGTCGGTGAGGGTGCCCGGCGTCACGACCCGGACCACGGCGCGTCGCACGAGCCCCTTCGCAGTCTTCGGATCCTCGACCTGGTCGCAGATCGCGACGCTCTTGCCGGCCCTGACGAGCTTGGCGGTGTAGGCGTCGAGCTGGTGATGGGGGAAGCCGCACATCGGGGCGACGTTGTCGGTCCCCTTGCCCCGCGCGGTCAGCGTCAGATCGAGGAGCCCGCTCGCCTCCTGCGCGTCCTCGTGGAACATCTCGTAGAAATCCCCCATCCGGAAGAGCAGGATCGCGCCGGGATGGTTGCGCTTGTGCTCCCGGTACTGCCGGAACATGGGGGTGGCGGGGGACGAATCGCGCATCGGCCGGAAGAGTATACAGGCAATCTCCGCGAGACGGCCCACCGCGCGCGCCCCGGAACTCCCCGTTGACGCCGCTTCGCCGGAACGATATAAAGGCCGGCGATGGAATCGCAGGAGCTCTCGAGCGAGCTGACCGAGCAGGACCGGATCCTGCTGGTGTTCGACTACCTCGGTCCGCTCGCGCTGTTCTCCCTCGTCGCGAGCCGCCGCGAGTTGGTCAAGTGGCACGCGAAGCAGGGGCTACTCCTGACGGCGACGGTCACGGCGCTCTACGTCGTCGTCCGGCCGGTCTACCTGCTGCTCCGGCAGTACGTCTGGCAGTTTTTCGGCGACCTGTTCTGGGCGGCCATCTCGCTGGTCGGCATCGGCGTCCTCTTGCTGATGCTGATGTGCATCGTGAGGGCGCTGGAAGGGGAGCGGTTCAAGATCCCCGTTCTCGGAGACCTCGCCGACCGGTTCTGAGCGGACCGCCCCGGCGCCGCGCCTATTCGCCAGGCGCTTTCAGCTCCCACTGCTCGGGATGGAACACCAGCGGGGCGAACCCCTTCTGGAAGGCCGTCTCCCGGATCGGAAGCCCGCGCGCGGCGAACTCGATGCCGGCGGCAACGAAGACGCGGTGCGCCTCCCGGAGTCGCGCGGGGAGATCGGGGGCCGGCGGGGCCGCCGCCGAGCTCTCGGCGCCTTCCGCCGAGGTGGGATTCGCCTCGCGGGCGACCTTGGACTTCTCGATCATCAGCGTCTCGAGCTCTTCCTGCGAGAGGCGGTCCCAGGTGCGGCCGTCGGGAGCGAGGGAGGGGAGCGAGCCGATCGCCGCCGCCTGCAGCGCGAGTTGGCGGGCGTAGCGGGCGTCGTCGCCCCCGGCCGTGTCGAGCTGCTCGGCGCGGCGCCACGCATCCGCGGCCTCCTGCCAGTGCCCCCTCCGGACCTGTGCGATCGCTAGCCTGAGACAGTCCGCGGCCGCCGGCTCCGGCATGGCGACGACCTCGGAGTACGCCTTCGCCGCGGAGTCCCAGTCCATTCGAATCAGCGCCCGGTCGCCGAGATAGCGCCACGCCCACCGCATGTAGGAAGGGTACCGGCTGGCGTCCGACTCGAGCGCGGCGATCGTCTTCCGGTACCATTCCTCCGCCCTGTCGTCGCGGCCGCTGTCGGCGTAGAGCTTCGCGGCCCGGAACCGATCCACGCCCGCCGACGGCGCCTTCCACTTGCCGGACTCGAGACGCGAGACGGCTTCCGCCGCGACCCGCGTCGAATCGGGGGCGCGGCCGAGGTTCCTGTAGACGTTCGACAGGTAGAACCACGCCTCGATCGATCCACCGGCGGCGGTCTCCTTCTCGAGCGCCTCGACGGCACGCTGCTGGACACGGGTCCGCTCGGCCTCGTCGCCCGCGGCGCCCGCGCAGAACGCGAGCCGGTAGAGGACGGAGCCGTCGGCCTTGCCCGCGGCGTCGAGCGCCCGGAAGCCCGCGAGCGCCTCCGGGTAGCGTCCCAGGTCGTACAGGCGGATCGCGCTCTCGCGCGGGTCTTCGGTGGCGGCCGGAGCCGCGGCGGGAGCGGCAGCCGCAAGGGCCGCTAGCGGCATCGCGAGAACCGCGAGGCAGGCGACTAATCGCATCGGGATCCCTCCCTGAGACTCCTTGACTACCACCGCTCGCGCCGCGATGCAACCGGCGCGGTGGGCCGGATCGTCTGGTACCCTGTACCGTTCCGGGCGACGGGAGGGCGGATGCAGGTGCGCTGGCGCATGGCCTTGTTGGCCGCGATGCTCGTTGCGGCGAGCGGCGTCCCGCGTGCCGCGACACGGGAGCGGGCGCCTCGAGGACCGATCGAGGGTCTGGCCGGATGGCTCGAAGGAACCCGCGACCTCACCTGCCGCTTCGAGCAGCGATTGCTGTCCGGTGCCCTGGGGGCGGGGACGCGGGAGTCGGGCATTTTCTACCTCCTTCGGCCCGGAAGGCTCCGCTGGGAGTACGACGATCCGGAGCCGAAGACGGCGATCGTCGATGGAGAACGGACCCTGCTCTTCCTGCCGGACGACCGCCAGCTGATTCGCGGGCGCCTTTCCCCGGACGAGGACCTGCTCCCGGCGCTCCTGGCCGGGCGGGGGAAGATCCGCGAGCTGTTCGACGCGAGGGTGCTCGAGCCGGCCGAAACGCAGGACGGGGTTCGGGTTCGACTCGTCCCGCGATCGGCGCCGGGCGGCGTGCAGGAGGTCACCCTGACGCTCCGCCCGCCGGATTACTCGATCGAGAGGGCGGAGGTCCTCGACCCGGCCGGGAACCGCATGGAGTACCTGTTCACGAAAGTCCGCCGCAACAAGGGCGTCCCGGAGTCGCTGTTCACCTTCGAGCCGCCGCCCGGCACCGAGATCTCCGGCCCGCCGTGACCGGGGGGGCTCTCCGCCCGGATTATCCGCCGGCCGGGATTTCCGGTACACTCGGGGGGCTCGCCAGGGAGAGAAGGACCACTTGAGCACATCGGATCGGTTCTCGGGACGCGTCGAGCCGTCCCCGCGGGATGCGGTTGCCGCGGCGGCGTCCGTCTTCGCGCCGGTCGAGGAGAGGCTCCAGGCCGTCGAGGCGACGTTCCGGGAGAATCTCGCCTCGCCGCTCCGGATCATCGACGAGATCGGTGGCTTCGTCGCCGACGCCGGCGGGAAGCGCGTCCGGCCGGCGATCCACCTGCTCTGCGCGGAGATGTGCGGGTACAAGGGGCCCCACGACGTCCTGATGGCCGCGGTCCTCGAGTTCATCCACTCGGCGACCCTGATTCACGACGACATCATCGACGAGGCCACGACGCGCAGGGGGCGGCCCTCGGTCAACCGGCGATGGGGGAACAACGTCACGGTCCTCTTCGGCGACTACATGTTCGCCAAGGCGATGGAGATGGCGCTCGGGGCCGGAAGCCTCGGGATCATCCGGAAGCTCGCCGAGCTGACGCTCCGCATGACCGAAGGGGAGATGCTCCAGACCCGCTACGTCGGCCGCCTGGACCTGACGGTAGCCGAGCACGAGGACCTGATCGAGCGCAAGACGGCGGCGCTCTTCGCGGGCTGCTGTGAAATCGCGGGGATGCTTGCGGGAGCGGACGCCGAGACCGGGGCCGCCCTCGGGCGTTACGGGAACCGGGTGGGGATGGCGTTCCAGATGGTGGACGACCTGCTGGATTTCACCGGCGACGCCACCCGGTTGGGAAAGCCTGCCGCGAGCGACCTGCGCGAGGGCAAGGTCACCCTCGCCCTGATCGATCTCCTCGGCTCGGGGTCCAGGCGCGGGCACTCCCTCGCTCGCCGCATCATGCAGCGCGCCAAGCCGGGGGCCGAGGACATCGCGGAGCTGACGGCCCTTCTCGAGAGCAGCGGCGCGCTCGGGCGGGCGAGGGACCAGGCTCGGCAGACGGCCGCCGAGGCCGTGCTCGAGCTTCGCCGGTTCCCCGACGGCCCGGCCAGGAGAGCGCTCGAGGCGGTCCCGGGGTTTCTGATCTCGCGCGACCGCTGACCTGCGTCCGCCGGACCCGCGTCCATTCGGGGCCTTCAAGGCCCGATATCTGGTAGACGTCCCGCCCGGAGCCCCAAGATATCGCGTTCCGTATTGAGCCGGGCCCTCTCGCGGTGGTATATTCGGGTAGAGATCGGCCACCGGGACGGGGCCGGGAAGGGGTTCGCGTGTCGCAGGTCAAGCTCGACAAGATCCGCATCAGCGGGTTCAAGTCCTTCAGCGACCACACGGAGGTCGCGTTCCCCGCCGGGATCACCGCGGTCGTGGGACCGAACGGCTGCGGCAAATCGAACATCGGGGACGCCCTGAACTGGGTCCTCGGGGAGCAGAGCGCCAGGATGCTCCGCGGCGCGAACATGCAGGACGTGATCTTCAACGGCAGCGAAGCGCGCAAGCCGCTCGGCATGGCCGAGGTGTCGATCGAGATGTCCGGCCTGAACGGGACTCCGGACGGCGCGGCGCGCGACGTCGTGCTCACGCGGAGGCTTTTCCGGAACGGCGAGAGCGAGTACCTGGTCAACGGGGCCCGCGCGCGGCTCAAGGACATCCAGGAGATCCTCCGCGAGGCCCACATCGGCACCCAGACCTACTCCACGATCGAGCAGGGGAGGATCGACCAGATCCTGAACGCGAAGCCGAAGGAGCGCCGGCTGCTGATCGAGGAAGCGGCCGGCATCTCCGGCTTCAAGCACAAGCGCCGTCTCGCCGAGCTGAAGCTCGAGGCGACCCAGGCGAACCTGCTCCGGGTCGGTGACATCGTCGCGGAGGTCCGCCGCCAGATCAACTCCCTCAAGCGTCAGGCGGCGAAGGCGCGAAGATACCAGCGGCTGCGCGACGAGCTCCGCGCGAAGGAGCGCGTCCGCTTCGGGGCCAGGGCGAAGCAGATGGACGAGGATCTCGCCCGGCTTCGCGAGGAGGAGCGGGCGGCGCGGACCGCCGAGGTCGAGGCCTCGGCGGAGCTCGCGAGGTCGGAGGCCTCGCTCGAGGCCGACCGGCTCGCGGTCGCGGACGCCGAGAGGATGCTGCGCGAGGTGACGGACCGCGTTCACCAGCTCGATCTGGAGATCGACCGCGAGGAAGCGCGCGCGCGCTCGAGCCGCGAGCGCATCGAGGAGGCGTCGTCGCGGATCGCCCAGCTCGAGGGGGAGGTCGGCGGGCTGGAGACGCGAAGGGTGGGGGCGATCGAGGAGTCGCGCGTCCACGCCGAGAGCATGGAAGCCGAGCGACGGGAGCTCGAGGACGCGGCGGCCCGGCTCGAGGAGCGGCAGGCCGCCGTGGAGCAGGCGGAGACCTTGCTGTCGGGGAAGCGGCAGCGCATCGACGCGTCGAGGAAGAAGCTGTTCGCGACGATGAGCGAGGCCGCCGAGGCGCGCAACCGCCGCCGCGCGATCGACGAAGCGATCGAGCGCGCCGTGGAGCGCCGATCGCGGCTCGCGGTGGAGCGCGAGGAAGCGGGGACCGATCTCTCGAGACTCCACGACGAGGCCAGGCGGCTCGGCGAGGACGCCGAGGCGCACGCGGGCGAGCTCGATCGCCTTCGGGACGCGAGCGCCGCGGCGGAGAAGACGCTCGCGGAGGCGAGAGATCGCGTGGCGCGCGATCTCGAATCCCTGGCCGGCGCGCGCGAGCGCGCGCAGTCCGCAGCCGCCCGGCTCCGCACGCTCGAGGACGTGGCGACGCGGTTCGCCGGAGTGTCCGACGGCGTGAAGCTGCTGCTCACGTCGGGCCCGGCGGCGGGCGTGCGCTCCGGCGGGGTCGTGGCGGATTTCGTCGAGGCCTCGCGCGAGTTCGAAGGGCCGGCGGAGGCTTACCTGCACGGGATCCTGCCGGCCGTGGTCGTCGACGAGGACGAGGACGCCGTCCGCGCCGCCGAGCTGATCCGCTCGCAGGGATCCGGCCGGACGTTCGTGCTCTCCCGTTCGCAGCCTGCCGGGCGCACGGTGGTCGGGAGCCGCGCCGGCGACAGCCTTCCGTTCCCCGAGGAGCTGCTTCGGGATCCGCGCGTGCTGGGCAGGCTCCGGGACCGGCTCAACCTCGCGGCCAGCGCCAACGGTTTCGTCCGCGACCGGATCGGCGACGCCGTTCTCGTGGACCGTCTCGAGAGCGCGCTCGAGCTCCACCGCCTGTATCCCGAAGCGGACTACCTGACGCCGCAGGGAGAGGCGGTGCTCGCGTCGGGACTCGTGGCCGTCGGCGGAAAGGTCGCATCCGACCACGGCCTCCTCGCCCACAACCGCAGGACGCACGAGGCCAAGGGCGAGCTCGCGGAGGCCGAGGCGCGCGCCTCGGCCCTCCAGACGGCGCTCGACGCGGCGCGCGCGTCCGCGTCGGAGAGCGAGGCCGAGGTCGAGCGCCTTCGAAACGCGACGGAGGCGGCCGGGCAGCGGCGCGTCGAGCTGCTTCTCCTGGCCGAGCGGGCCACGGGGGACCGGGAGCGGATGGGGCGGCGCGCGGGGGTCCTTGCGGAAGAGCTCTCGTCACTCGAGGTGGAGTCGGGACGGCTGGCCGGGGAATTGGAGGCCGCGGCTTTGGCCGTCGGCGCGTGCGAGGACGCCCAGCGGGAGGTGGAGCAGGACCTGGCCGCCGAGGCGTCGAATCTGGAGGAGGTCGAGAGACTGCTGCGCGAGCAGGGAGAAGCGTCGGCCGCGCTCCGCGCGGACGTGCTGGTGCGGCGCCAGCGCCGCTCCGCGATGGAGCGGGAAAGGGAACGGCTGGAGCTGGCGCTCGCGGAAGTGGAATCTCGGCTCGTCTCGGTGAGGGAAGAGATCGCCGCGGCGAGCGCGCGGGCGGCGGAGTCCGGCGAGATCCTGCGGAGCGCGTCGGAGGCGCTCGGCCATCACATCGCCGAGCGGGAGGGGCTTGCGGCCGGCGCGGCAGCGAGCGAGGCCGCTCTTGCCGATCGGAGGCGGGAGGTATCGGAGCGCGAGTCGTCCCTTCGAAGCCTGAGGGGGTCGCTGGACGTCCGCCGCGAGAAGTCCCAAGCGGCCGAGCTGGCCCTCGCGAGTGCCACGGCCGATCGCCGCCACCTGGACGACCTCTGCTTCCAGGAGCTCGGGACGTCCGCGTCGGATGCCGCCGCCGCGGCGGTCGACGAGCTCGAGGCCCCCGCGGCGGAGGATCTCGACGCCGCGATCGCCGACCTCAAGCAGAAGCTCGATGCGATGGGACCGGTGAACCTCACCGCCATCGAGGAGTTCTCGGAGCTCGAGAAGCGGTACACGTTCCTGACCTCCCAGCAGAAGGACCTAGAGGAGTCCATGGAGTCCCTGCGGGAGACGATTCGACGGATCAACCGTCAGAGCCGCGAGCGCTTCGGCGAGGCGTTCGAGGCGATACGCGTCTCCTTCCAGGAGGTCTTCCGCTCCCTGTTCAACGGGGGCCGGGCGGACCTCTGGCTCGAGGAGGGCGAGGAGATCCTGGAATCCGGCGTCGAGATCATGGTGCAGCCCCCCGGCAAGCGGCTCGGGAACGTCCACCTCCTCTCCGGCGGGGAGAAGGCGATGGCGGCGATCGCGCTGCTCTTCGCGATCTTCCGCTACCAGCCGTCTCCGTTCTGCCTCCTCGACGAGGTGGACGCAGCGCTCGACGACGTGAACGTCAACCGGTTCACCAAGATGCTGAAGGAGCATGCCGGACAGACGCAGTTCATCATGATCACGCACAACAAGCGATCCATGGAGACCGCGGACCTGCTCTACGGCGTGACCATGGAGGAGCCGGGAATCTCGAGGCTGGTCTCCCTGAAGCTCTGACCGGGCGAGAGGTCAGCGAGGCGTCGGAGCGGCCGCGGGCTCCGGCTCGAACCGGATCTCGAGGGCGGCGCGGCCCTTGTCGAGTCGTTCCTCGAGCACCGCCGCGAGCGAGAGCCCCTCGGCTCCGGCAACCACCCCGTCCTTCCTCGCCTCGACGAGCAGGAGGAATCGTTCTCCGACCCGGACCGCGACGCCGACGATCAGGTCGTGCGCGATCCCGGGCTCCACGTCCGCGCGAAGCTCGACGGGAAGCGTCAGCACCAGCACCTCCGGCTCGGGGCCCGGCGGACGTCCCCCCGGGGGAGACGGCGCCTTCTTGGAGCCCGGGGTCGCCTTCGAAGCGGGTGCTCGGGACGCTCCCGTTTTGAAGTCGAGGATCTGGTGCCGGGGGACCGAGACGAAGTCCCGGCCGAGCGGGGACTTCATGCGCCACTGGTCGGGAACGTGGTCCTGCGTGCGGCAGGCGAGGAAGACCGCGAGATCGGTCACGTTGCGCTCGTCGTCGGACGGTCCGACCTGAAGCACCTTCGCCGTGGCCTCGTCGAGCTTCGCGGGAAAAACGAGGTCCGCCGCCTCGCGGCCGCGCGGCGCGGAACGAACGGCCACGACGAGCGCGACCTTGCCCTCGGCGGGAGGAGCCGGCGCCTCCGCATCGGCGGACTTCGCGGGGAGGCGCGCTCGATCCACCTCCGCCTGGCGCGCGGACATCGCGGAGAGGACCGCGTCCGGGACCCCCGCCAGCCGGAGCTCCTGCTTCATCTCGTCCGACAGGTCGAACGCCGTATCCGCCGCTCGGATCTTGGCGAGCACTTCCGCGGGCGGCACGCCCGCCACGAGAAGCCGCACCACGTCGTCGTTGCGGAGGGGGCGGGCCGGCGAGGGCTCGACCGCGAGAACGGCAGCGGCCGCGGCAAGGGCCAGCGCGGCGAAGACGACGGCGGCGGAGACGACGGCGGCGGTGCTGGCTCTCAAGGCTCGACCTCGACTCAGCCCTCTATATCCAGGACCAGACCATCGTACGCCAGCTCGACGCCGGACGGCAGCCCGGCCGAGACGCGGGTGTGGAGGAGATCGTGCGCGATGTGGGTGAGAAAGGTCCGGCGCGCCCCGACGAGCCGTGATTCCTCGATCGCCCGCGCGAGATGCATGTGGGTCGGGTGCGGATCCTCTCGGGGCGCCGCGAGGACCAGTGTGTCGAGATCGCGAAGCAGCGGGCGGGACGCCTCCGGGATCTCGCTCGCGTCGGTCAGGTAGGCGAGCCCTCCGATGCGGTATCCGAGGATCGGAAGCCTTCCGTGCAGCACGGGAACGGGAAGAACGGTGCGCCCGAGGAGCTCGAACGGTCCGTCCACGGCTCGCGGCGTGACCGCGGGCTTCCCCGCCCCCACCTGGACGTGCTCGAAGACGTACCAGAACGTCCGCGACAGGTCCCGAAGGGTCTCGGCGGACCCGTAGGCGGGAATCGGCGCGTGCTGGATCCAGTTGAACACGCGCAGGTCGTCGAGTCCGAGGACGTGATCGGCGTGAGCGTGCGTGTAGAGCACGGCGTCGACGCGGCGAATCCCGTGAGCGAGCGCCTGCTCCCTCAGGTCGGTCGAGGTGTCCACGAGGATGCTCGCGTCTCCCCACTCGATGCGGATCGATGGCCGGAGCCTCCGGTCGCGCGGATCCGGCGACCGGCACACCTCGCACCCGCACCCGATGACCGGCACCCCCGTCGACGTGCCGCTTCCCAAGAAAGTGACCTTCATGCCGTCAGCACTCCCTCGTTCTCGCCGCCCCACACTCGAATGTACCTCCCGGGGCACTCTACCTGCGTCCACGCGGCCGGCACGAGAGTACCCCTCCTGGGCCCTCTTTCGCCCGCGGAGGACCCACCGGACCGGAGCGGGCGAAAGCGGAGCGACCGAGGCCGACGCAACGTCGGCCGAGGGAGCGTGCCCAGGAGGGGTACTCTCGTGCCGGCCGCGTGGACGGGGCAGCGGGGGCTCGTATCAGAGCTTCAGCCCGGAGCCGGTGAGGGCGACGACGAGGTCGCCGTAGCGCCGCCGCAGGACGTCTCCGAGGCGAAGGACGCAGGCGGCCGCCACCGCTCCCGTGCTCTCCACCGCGTACCCCTTGTGCCACAGGACCCGGCGCGCCCCAGCGATCTCGTCCTCGGTCACGGCCTCGACCGTGCCGCCGCTCTCCCTGACGGCGGTCAGGACCTCGGCCCCCCGCGGGGGAGCGCAGACCCTCACGCCGTCGGCCGCGGTGTCCGCCTCGGGCACCGGAGCGGGAGCCGGTGCGCCCGCGGCGAACGCGTGCGCGAGCGGCGCGCACGCCGCGGCCTGGACGGCGACGATCGCCGGCCGCCGGTCGATCAGGCCGTGGCGCCTGAGCTCGCGGAATCCGAGGTCGAGGCCGAGAACCAGGCCGCCGTTGCCCGCCGGGACGATGACGGCACCGGGCGCCGCCCACCGCAGCGCCTCCGAGAGCGAGTACGCGAAGGTCTTGACCCCGTGGACGAAGAACGGGCTCCACGCATGGCTGGCGTAGAAGGCGCCTCCCGCGGCCTCCGCGAGAGCGGCGGCGGCGGCGCCGGCGCGCCCACCGGGGACGCGTATCACCTCGGCGCCCAGCTCCGCGGCGATCCTGGGCTTGACCGGCGGCGCGTCGTCCGGAAGGAGCAGCCGGGCCTTCAACCCGGCCCGCGCGGCGTGCGCGGCCAGCGCGATGCCCGCGTTGCCGCTGGTGTCGTCCACCAGGAGCGGCGCGTCAAGCGCCGCGGCGAGCGAAACGAGCAGCGAAGCGCCCCGGTCCTTGTAGGAGCCCGTGGGCGACACGTACTCGAGGGCGAGGTGGACCGGCGTGTCGCCGAGGACGTCGTCGACGACCGGCGCGACCCCCTCGCCGAGGGTGACGGGGGCCAGCTCGTCCGCGAGCGGGAGCGCCTCGCGGTACCTCCAGATGCCGAGGGGGCGGCGGGGGAGCGCATCGCGGTCGATCGGCTCGCTCTCGAAATCGAGGGCCAGAGGCGCCCCGCAGTCGCAGCGGAAACGGTCGAGAGTGATCGCGTGCCGGGCCCGGCACGTCGCGCACACGTAGCCGGTCATCGCGCGCCCCCCAAGGCGATCTCGCGAGCGATCTCGTCCGCGGCCGCCGCGGGGTCGGGAGCGCGGGTGATCGGCCGCCCGACCACGATCCGGTCGGCTCCGTCCGCCACCGCGCCCGCCGGGGTCGCGGTTCGCGCCTGGTCGTCGCCCGACGCGCCCGCGGGGCGGATCCCCGGGACCACGAGCGCGCCCGAAGGGAACTCGCGCCTGACGGCCGCGACCTCGAGAGGCGAGCACACGACGCCTCCCGCCCCGGCGTCCCGCGCGAGGGCCGCGAGCCTCAGGACCGCCGCCGAGGCGGGCCCCGCGAGGCCGAGGGCGGCGAGGTCCTCCTCTCCGTGACTCGTGAGGATCGTCACCGCGAGGATCGTGGGAGGTACTACGCCCGCGGCCGCCGCCCCCTCGCGAGAGGCCTCGCAGGCCGCGCGCATCATCGCCGCCCCGCCGAGGGCGTGGACGGTCAGGAAGGAGACGCCTAGCCGCGCCGCGGCCCGGGCCGCCCCCGCCACCGTGTTCGGTATGTCGTGGAGCTTGAGATCGAGGAAGACGGGAAGCCCTTCGCCCCGAACGCTTTCCACGAGGGACGGGCCGCACGCGACGAAGGCCTCGAGACCGACCTTGAACCCTCCGACGCGACCCGCGAGGGCGCGGGCGAGCGCGAGCACCCGGGCGGGGTCGGGCGTGTCCAGGGCCACGAGAATCCTCTCGCGCGGCGTCATCGCTCCTCCTCCCTTCCCGTGCGCAGCGTCCCGACGAGTTCTCGAACCGTCTCGATGCCGCGCTCGGAGAGATACTCCGCGAGGCCCCGCGCCACGCGGACCGCGGCGTCCGGGTGGATGAAGTTGGCGGTGCCGACCTGGACGGCGGTCGCCCCGGCGAGGACGAACTCCAGCGCGTCGCGCGCCGTCATGATCCCGCCCATTCCGATCACGGGGATGCGAACCGCGCGCGAGACCTGCCAGGTCGCCCAGACCGCGAGCGGCCGGATCGCGGGTCCGGAGAGCCCCCCGGAGACGTTGGCCAGCACGGGCCGCCGCCGGTCCACGTCCACCGCCATGCCGACGTAGGTGTTGACGAGCGAGACTGCATCCGCGCCCTGGGCCTCGGCCGCGCGAGCCGTCTCGCGGATGTCGGTGACGTTGGGGGACAGCTTCACGATGAGCGGGAGGCGGGTGGATTCGCGGCAGGCCCGCGTGACGCGGGCGAGCGCCGCGGGATCGCTGCCGAACGCCATCCCTCCCGCCTCCACGTTGGGGCAGGAGACGTTGAGCTCGATCGCGGCCACGCCCTGCGCGCCGTCGATCTTCTCGCAGACCTCGACGTACTCCGCGATCGTCTCGCCGAACACGTTGGCGACGACCGCGACGTCGTGCTTTCGAAGCGCGGGGAGCTTCTCGGCGATGAACGCGTCCACGCCCACGTTCTGGAGGCCGATCGCGTTGAGCATCCCCGCGGGGGTCTCGACGATTCGCTCGGGGCGGTTGCCCGGGCGCGGCCTGGGGGAGAGCCCCTTCACGACGATGCCTCCGAGGTCGGAGAGCTCGAGGAAGGGGAGGAACTCGAGACCGTAGCCGAAGGTCCCCGACGCGGTGAGGACCGGGTTCTTGAGCTCGAGCGGCCCGATCGCGACGGAAAGGTCCGGCGTCACCACGCGAGCTTCTCCGCGGGCATCACCGGTCCTTCGACGCACACCCGCTCGAAGACCGCTCCCTCGCCGCAGGCGGCGTGCGTCGGGACCACGCACCCGAGACAGACCCCGAAGCCGCAGGCCATGTGGGCCTCGAGGGAGAGGTCGCACGGGATCTCGCGCGCTCTCGCGAGCGCGCTCACGGCCTTGAGCATGGGGTTGGGGCCGCAGGCGAAGATCTTCACCGGGGCGGAGCCGCCGAGCAGCTCCTCGAGCGGTGCCGTCACGAGACCGCGCCGTCCGGCGCTCCCGTCCTCGGTCGCGACCACGACGGCGTCGCAGCGCTCTCGGAACCAGTCGAGGAGGGGGAGATCGCCCGCGGTACGGGCGCCGTAGACCAGCGTGCAAGCCAGTCCGCGCGCGCCGAGCGCGGCCGCGAGCGCTGGAAACGGGGCCGAGCCGATCCCTCCCGCGACGAGCAGCGGCCGGACCCCCGGCGCGAGATCGAGGTCGAAACCGCGCCCCAACGGGCCGAGCGCCGTGAGCGGCGCTCCCGGCTTGAGGGACGACATCAGGGCCGTGCCCCGGCCGACGACCTTGTAGAGCACCTGGACGCTCCCGTCCGGCGAGCCGGGGAAGGTGCCGGGGAGGCCGCAGACGCTGAACGGGCGGCGGAGGAGGACCTCGGCTCCCGGGATCCCGATCATGAAGAACTGCCCGGGGGTCATCCCGGACGCGGCGGCGGGGGCGAGGAACTCCAGGAGGAAATGGCCACGGCCGAGGTCGAGGTTGCTGGCGACGACCGTGGCGATGTCCTGTGGCATCCGTTTTCCCCGTGAAACGCGAAGCATAGACAAACGCGCGATGTCGGTCAACGCCGAGGCGGGCGGACGAGACGGATCCGGTTCTCGCCGACCCGAGAAAGGGTCGTCTACGAACCGGATCCGTCTCGTCCGCCCGCCTCGGGACGCAGGCCGGCGCGGGCGAGCGATTCTTGACACCCCCGGGTACGGGCCACTAGGATGACGCGATCCGCGAACCTTCTTTAAGCCGGCCCCGCGAGGCTGCAAGGAGAGGCTCGATGCCGCCATCCGTACGCGTCCGCGTGATGGACGCCGCCACCATCGACCGCGCGCTGAGCCGCATGGCCCACGAGATCCTGGAAAAGAACAAGACGACCGAGGATCTCCGCCTCGTCGGCATCCAGACCCGGGGCGTTCCGCTGGCCCGACGGCTCTCCGCGAAGCTCTCCGGGATCGAGGGAACCGCTCCGCCGGTCGGCATCCTCGACATCAACCTTTACCGGGACGATCTGGACGACATCCAGGACCACCCGGTGCTGCGGAAGACGGAGATCCCCTTCGACGTCCGCGGGGCGCGGATCGTCCTGGTGGACGATGTCCTGTACACCGGGAGGACGATTCGCGCGGCCCTCGACGGCCTCGTGGACCTGGGCCGTCCGCGGCACATCCAGCTCGCGGTCCTCGTCGACCGCGGGCATCGGGAGCTTCCGATCCGCGCGGACTTCGTCGGGAAGAACCTCCCGACGGCGCGGACGGAGCAGGTCGAGGTTCGGCTCAAGGAGACCGACGGGGCCGACGAGGTGGTCATTTTGAAGGCCGCCGACCCGAAGGCTCCTCGCGCGAGCGGGAGGAAGCGATGAACCTCGCGAGCCGCCACCTCCTCGGTATCGACACGCTCGAGCCGTGGGAGATCACCGCGATCCTCGACACGGCGGAGAGCTTCGCCGAGATCTCGACGCGCGAGATCAAGAAGGTCCCGACGCTCCGCGGCAAGACGGTGGTGAACTTCTTCGTGGAGCCCTCGACGCGCACCCGCTCGTCGTTCGAGGTGGCGGAGAAGCGCCTCTCCGCGGACTCGCTCAACTTCTCGACGTCCACCTCCAGCCTGGTCAAGGGGGAGACGCTCCTCGACACGGCGAGGAACCTCGAGGCGATGGCCCCAGATTTCATCGTGATGCGGCACTCGGAGCCCGGGGCGCCCCACTTCCTGTCCCGCCACTGCCGCTCGGCGATCATCAACGCGGGAGACGGCTCCCACGAGCACCCCACGCAGGCGCTCCTCGACGCGCTCACGATCCGACAGCACAAGAGCCGCCTCGAGGGACTGCGCGTGGCGATCGTCGGCGACATCCTGCACAGCCGGGTGGCGCGCTCGAACGTCCTACTCCTCACGCGCATGGGTGCGAACGTGACGGTCTGCGGTCCGCCGACGCTGATCCCGCGCGAGGCGGACCGGTTCGGCTGCGCCGTCGTCCACCGGATGGAGGAAGCGATCGAGGGGGCGGACGTCGTCATGATGCTCCGCATCCAGCTCGAGCGGATGCAGGGAGGGTTCTTCCCCACGCTGCGCGAGTACGCCCAGCTCTACGGGCTCGACGAGAGGCGCCTCGCCCTCGCGGCGCCGGATGCCATCGTGATGCACCCGGGGCCCATCAACCGGGGCGTCGAGATCATGGGAGAGGTCGCGGACGGGAACGCGTCGGTCATCCTGGAGCAGGTCACGAACGGCGTGGCCGTGCGGATGGCGGTGCTCTACCTGCTGGCGGGAGGGGGCGAGCGTGAAGCTGCTGCTTAAGAACGGCCGGGTCGTGGATCCCGCCGCGGGACTGGACGACGCGCTGGACGTCCTGGTGGAGGACGGCAAGGTTTCCCGAATCGGGACGAGGATCCCCGCGCGCGGGGCCGAGGTGCTCGATCTGAGCGGGCTCGTGGTCTGCCCGGGTTTCATCGACCTGCACGTCCACCTGCGGGAGCCGGGACAAGAGTGGAAGGAGACGGTCGCGACCGGGACCGCGGCCGCGGCGGCGGGAGGGTTCACCGGCGTCGCCTGCATGCCGAATACCGTCCCGCCGAACGACAACCGTTCGGTGACCGAGTTCATCGTCTCCCAGGCGAACGGCGCCGCGGCCCGCGTCTACCCGATCGGATGCGTGAGCAAGGGGCAGAAGGGCGAGGAACTGGCCGAGATGGGGGACATGGTCGCCGCCGGCGCCCGCGCGTTCTCCGACGACGGCCGCCCGGTCGTCTCGAGCGTCCTCATGCGCCGCGCCCTGGAGTACTCGAGGATCTTCGACGTTCCGATCATCGACCACTGCGAGGATCCGTCCCTCGTCTCCGGAGGGGTCGTTCACGAGGGCGAGACATCGACCCGCCTCGGCCTCAAGGGATGGCCGGGGGTCGCCGAGGATCTGATGATCCAGCGCGACCTCCTGCTGGCCGAGTACACCGGAGGCCACGTCCACATCGCCCACCTGTCCACCGCGCGCGGGGCCGAGTTCGTGCGGCGCGCCAAGAAGGCGACGCTCCCGGTGACGTGCGAGGTCACGCCGCACCACCTCGTCCTCACGGATGCGGCGGTGGCCGACTTCGACACCAACGCCAAGATGAACCCCCCGCTCCGGGCCGAGACAGACCGGCGCGCGCTGCTTCGCGCCCTCGCCGACGGGACGGTGGACGCGATCGCGACCGACCACGCGCCGCACCACGTGGACGAGAAGACGGTGGAGTTCTCCCGCGCGCCGTTCGGCATCGTGGGTCTCGAGACCGCCGTCCCGATCTGCCTGGACAAGCTGGTGCGGGGGGGCGTCATCGGCCTCTCGAGGCTCGTGGAGCTGCTCGCCTCCGGGCCGGCGAGGATCCTGAGGATCGATCGCGGGACGCTGCGGCCGGGCGCCGACGCCGACGTGACCGTGCTGGACCTCGAGCGGCGGGTCGTCGTCGACCCCGCGAAGTTCCGCTCGAAGAGCCGGAACACCCCGTTCGCCGGGTGGAGCCTGCGGGGAGCCGCGGTGATGACGCTGGTCGGCGGCAGGATCGTCCACGACGCAAGGTGATGCAGGCGAAGCCCCGGCGGGTTCTGGTCGTCGCCAATCCCGCCGCGGGTCTGAGGCGGGGACGGGACGCCGGCGAGGTCGCCGCGCGTGCCGTGCGCCGCGCGGGTGCGGCTCTCGAGCTGGCGCGGACCCGGGGACCGGGAGACGCGAGGATCCTGGCGGCGGAGGCGGCCGCGGCCGGGTTCGACATGGTGCTCGCGGCGGGAGGGGACGGCACCGCCCACGAGGTGGCCAACGGGATCGCCGGCACGCGGGTCGTGCTCGCCGTCGCGCCGGCCGGCACGATGAACCTGCTCGCGCGCGTCCTCCGCGTTCCTCTCGATCCGGGACTCGCGGCGGAGGTCGCGGTCCTCGGCGGGCGGAGGCTGGTCACGAAGCCGGGCCGGGCCGGGGAGACGCTGTTCCTGCTCATGGCCGGCGTGGGGTTCGACGCGTGGGTCCTGCGCGAGCTGCTCGCCGGCAGGCGGGGGAAGATCAGGTTCCGGGACTACGTCCTCGGCGGCCTTCGCGGCCTCGGGACCTATCCGTTTCCCCGGATCCGTTTCGAGATGCCGGGGGAGACGGTCGAGGCCCGGGCGGCGATCGTCGGACGCGCACCGCTGTACGGAGGGTTCCTCCGACCGACCCCGCGAGCCTCGCTCGAGCGCGACGTCCTCGACGCCTGCCTGCTCGGGGCACGATCGGCGGGAGAGCTCCTCCGCCTGCTGCCCGCGCTCTGGTCCGGGGCCCACGTCGGCCGTTCCGGGGTGTCCGACCGCCTCGTGACCCGGCTTCGCGCGAGCTCGGACCACGAGGACGTTCCGGTCCAGCTCGACGGAGAGCCGGCCGGCAAGCTGCCCGTAGAATTCTCCCTTTCGGAGCGGGCCCTGACGCTGGCCTGCTGAAGAGCAGTTGACACGGCGCGGACATTCTGCTTTTTCTTTCGTCACTCCGGCGCCGTGCGGAAGTGGGCGGGAATTTCCCCGCCGGAGCGTGGAGAGCACGGGGCTGCGCGCCCTCGCGAGGTTGCCATGACGTCATCGGCCAGAGAAACCGTCTTCGAGACCCATCTTCCCGGCGTCGCGCTGAGAGGACGGGGAAAGGTCCGCGACATCTACGATCTGGGCGACGCGCTGCTGATCGTGGCGACCGACCGCCTCTCCGCCTTCGACTACGTGCTGCCGAATCCGATCCCGGACAAGGGACGGGTCCTGAACCAGGTTTCCCTGTTCTGGTTCGAGAAGACCGCCGGGGTGATCCCGAACCACGTGATCACCGCCGACCCCGCCGCGTTCCCCGAGCCGCTCCGGCCGCACGCCCGCACGCTGGCCGGCCGCTCGACGCTGGTGCGCAAGCTCGACATGGTTCCCGTGGAGTGCGTCGCCCGGGGCTACCTGGCCGGGTCGGGGTGGAAGGAGTATCGCGAGAACGGCACGGTCTGCGGGATCCCGCTTCCGCCCGGGCTCCGCGAGTCGGACCGCCTGGCGGAGCCGATCTTCACGCCGGCCACCAAGGCCGAGAGCGGCCACGACGAGAACATCCCGTTCGCCGAGGTCGAGCGACTCGTGGGGCGCGACCTCGCGCGCGACCTGCGGGACCGGACGCTCGAGATCTACCGCTCGGCGGCGGCCTACGCGATCGAGCGCGGCATCATCATCGCGGACACGAAGTTCGAGTTCGGCCTCGCCGGCGGCAAGCTCGTGCTCGCCGACGAGATGCTGACCCCCGATTCCTCCCGCTTCTGGCCGGCGTCCACCTACGCGCCGGGACGCGCGCAGCCGTCGCTCGACAAGCAGTTCGTGAGGGACTATCTCGAGTCCATCGGCTGGGACAAGCAGCCGCCGGTTCCCGAGCTGCCGCCGCACGTCGTGACCGGCCTTCGCGAGCGTTACCTCGAGATCTTCCGGATCCTGACGGGCCGCGACCTAGCCTGACTAGTCTCTCGCCTCATGTCGGGGCGCGCGTCCAGGGGGGGCGGGCCATCCCTCCCCGGGCACGCTCGCCGTTCTGCGATTCGCCGCAGCGGCTCGCTCCGTTCCGTTCGCGCCTGCCAAGGAAGAGCAGGCGCGAACTCCACAGGGCCCGGGGAGGGACGGCCCGCCCCCCCTGGACGCGCGGGTGCGGAGATCGAACGGGTCGCCTAGGCCAGCGACGCGAGATCGGCGAAGGCGGCGCGGGCGGTCTCGAAGGCGGCGAGATCGACGGGTGCCGCGGGGTAGCGCGCGGCGGTCCGGCGGACGGAGTCGGCCGCGGCTTCGAGGCGCGCGGCGAAGGCGGGATCCGCCGCCGCCGCGCTCGCCAGGGCGTCGCGCGCGCGACAGGCACGGTCGAGGTCCTTGCAGTAGAGCAGGAGGTCACAGCCCGCGGCGATCGCCGCGACCGCCGCGCGTCCGTCGGGATCGAGCGGCGCGACCGCCCCCATCTCCATGTCGTCGGTCACGACGAGTCCCGCATAGCCGAGCCGTTCCCGGAGCCAGCCGGTGACGATCGGCGGCGAGAGCGTCGCGGGTCGTCCGGGGAGCGGATCGAGGTCGGGATAGGAGCCGTGCCCGACCATCACCGAAGCCGCGCGGGGCCCGAGCCGGCGGTAGGGGAGGAGATCCCGGCCGAGGAGCGAGTCCGGGTCGCACCGGAACACGGGGAGAGCCTCGTGGGGGTCCACCGTCGTGTTGCCGATCCCCGGGAAGTGCTTGATGCAACCGGCGATCCCCGTTTCCTGGAGCCCATCGAGAAAGACGCCGGCGAGGTGTGCGACCCGCTCGGGGTCGGTCCCGAAAGCCCGGTCGCCGATGGCGCCCGGCGAGCCGGGCTCGCCGAGATCCACGACCGGAGCGAAATCGAAGTTGAAGCCCAGCGACCGCAGCGCGCTCCCCGTGGCGAGTGCCGCGGCGCGCGTCGCCGCCTCGCCGCGCGCGGAAAGGGCGGCGGCGCTCGGAGCGGGACCGATCCACGGCCGGAGGCGGCTGACGCGTCCGCCCTCCTGGTCGAGTGCGAGGATGTGCGGGGCGGGGAGTTGCGGCCCGAGGGCCGCGACGAGCGCGACGAGATCCGAGGGGCGGTCGAGATTCCTCGCGAACAGGATCACGCCCGCGGGGCGCAGGTGGCGGAGCGCCTCCGTGCTCTCCCGTTCCAGGAACGGGGACGGTAGCCCCACCACGAGGACCCGCCCTGCGAGAACGCCCCAATCGTTCGTCGTCCGGATCATCCGTCCTCCACGCTCCGCGGCATCCTACGAGCTTCCGGAGCCTCGTGACAAGGGACCACGTCTCCGTAATCTCGATGACGATTTCGTAATTGCCGCTCCTTTCCATCGCCTCGTGCCGCGCGACCGGCACGGTGCGGTTCACGGCACGCATCGTGCAGAACTACCAGGGGCGATCCGTTGACGAGCACTGGGTCGCATGATAAGTTTTCGCCTCGGCGGATCGGGAATCGGCGTGTTGCCGGGGCTAGTAGGGCACCACCTCCTCGTGGTCGTGGGCAAGGGTCACGTCCGGAAAGGTGACTCGCCCAGGAGGAAAACTGGCATGCCGCGAAAGTTCTACACGATCTTCATCCTGCCGCACGCGCACGCCCGTTTTCGCAAGATCCACGTGTCGCGGAATTTCCTGCTGATCCTCGCGGGCATCGTCGCCGTAGCGATCGTGGCCGGCGCGACGACCCCGCACCTGTTCCTTTCCATCCACGCCCGCACGCAGGCGATCGCGAGCCTTCAGGCCGAGAATCGGAAGCTCAAGGCCGAGAACGGCCGCTTCGAGGCGTCGCTCGCCCAGCTCGGCGCCCAGATCAACGCGTTCGAGACGGGCGTGCGCCGGCTCGCGTCGGCTGTCGGGATCAAGGACCTTCCGAGCCTCCACCCCTCGTCGGGAGGCGGGATGTTCGGGAAGAGCCCGACGGCCGGACAGAATGCGATGCTCGACGAGGAGCTGCGGGCGCTGAAGTCTCGCGCGGTGTCCCTCGACTCGTCGCTCGACCAACTCAACCAGAAGTGGGAGGAGAGGCTCCGGCTCCTCGCGTCCACCCCGCTCGGACTCCCCGTTTCGGGGGGCTTCTCGGACGGCTTCGGGTGGAGGAAAGATCCGTTCACCGGGCAGCCCGAGTTCCACACCGGCCTCGACGTCGTCGCCCCGTCCGGAACGGTCGTTCGTGCGACGGCAGACGGAGTCGTGACCCGGGTCGGCCGGGAAAGCGGTTACGGCAAAATGGTCCAGCTGTCCCACGGGTACGGCCTCGGAACGCTCTACGGCCACCTCTCGGTGACTCGGGTGAAGCCAGGGCAGCGCGTCCGTCGAGGCGACGAGATCGGCCGGGTGGGTTCCACCGGGAGGTCCACCGGGCCTCACGTCCACTACGAGGTCGTCAAGGGCGGCCACCGGGTGGACCCCCGGAAGTACACCTCCGATTCGCGTTTCTGATTCTCCTTCCGGCTCCTTTCCCGCCCGCGCGGCCGCGCCCCGCGTGATAATCTCGGATCGATGAGCCCCGAAGATCCCTCCGGGCCCGAGCCCGACCTCCTCGCCGATCCCCTCGACGAGGAACAGGCTCGGGAGGGCGGCGACACGACCCCCACCGGGCAGGTCACCGGAGCGCTCGTTCCGGCCGGAGGCCGATCGCTCGCGATCGCGGATCCCCTCAGGCGGTACGTCGCCGAGATCCGCCGCTACCCGCCGCTCTCGCGCGAGGAGGAGCAGCGCCTCGCGAGGCTCTACCGCGAGACCGGGGACCGGGACGCGCTCCTTCGCCTCGCGACGTCCAACCTGATGCTCGTCGTGCGGATGGCGTTGTCGTTCCGGCGCGCGATCCGCAACGTGCTGGACCTCGTGCAGGAGGGAAACGTCGGCCTGATGCAGGCGATCGAGCGGTTCGATCCGGAGATGGAGATCCGGTTGCCGACCTACGCGACCTGGTGGATACGCGCCTACATCGTGAAGTACCTGCTGGACAACGTCCGGCAGGTCCGGGTCGGGACCACCAACGCCCGCCGTAAGCTGCTCCACAACCTCGCCCAGGAGAAGCGCCGCCTGGAGGAGCAGGGCTACGAGGTGGGTCCCAAGCTGCTCGCGGACCGGTTCGGTGTCTCGGAGGAGGACGTCCGCGACGTCGAGCAGGCCCTGTCCTCGAGGGACGTGCATCTCGACGCACCGATAGGCGGGGAGGGAGACCAGACCCACGGCGACGTGATGGCCTCCGAGGGGCCCTCGGTCGAGGAGGAGGTGGCCCGACGGGAGCTCCAGCAGAAGGTCCGGGCCGCGATCGACCTCTTCCGGGCGGATCTCTCGGAACGGGACCGAATGATTCTCGACCTGCGGATCCTCAGCGACGACCCCCTGACGCTCCAGGCCCTCGGCGATCGCTTCGGCACCACGCGGGAGGCGGTCCGCCAGGCGGAGGCCAAGCTGATGGCCCGCCTCAAGGAGCGCCTCACCGCCGAGCTCGGCGACCTGGGGTCCTTCCGCATCGGACCGGCCTGAGCCCCGACGGCACGCTCCGGCGCCTCCGGAGACGGATTCTGCCCCAATTTCCGCTAATCCCTTGTTTGGTCCACATCTTGCAATTAATATTCACCCTAGCCGGGCGGAGTCACCGCCGTGGATCGGGTGGATCGCTCCGGACGCCGGGCCCAAGAGGTGGAGATGCAGTGGATCTTGTTGATCGGGGCCGTTTTGCTGAGCTTGGGCTTGGCCGTGGGCACCGCGTCGATCGCGTTCACTCTCTTCTTTCGAATCCTGCAAAAATTACGCTGACCCGATCCTTTTGACGTGACCCCGCCGGCTCCCGGGTGCTATACCAGCACTCGGACGCCCCGGGGATCCTCACCCGGGGGCCGCGGGGACCCATGGGCGATCACATGCTGGTGGTGGACGACGAGTTCGGCTCCCGGGACGGGCTGCGCAAGTTGCTCGAGGCCCTGGGGCATCGGGTGGAGACCGCCTCCTCGGCGGAGGAAGCGCTCGAGAAGGTCGAGCACAATCCGCCGTCCGCGATCTTCACGGACCTCGTGATGCCCGGGCTCGACGGGCTCGAGTTCATCAGGCGGCTCCAGAAGACCAACGACATCCCGGTCGTCCTATTCTCCGCTCAGGGGACGGAGGAGCAGGCGGTCGAGGCGATGCGCCTCGGCGCGCAGGACTTCCTCGAGAAGCCCGTAGAGCCGCTCAAGCTCAAGATCCTCCTCACGCGTCTCGGCCGTGCCCGCGAGCTCGAGGCGGAGAAGCGCCGCCTGAAGGCCGAGCTCAGGGAGCGCGGCGCGTTCGAACGGCTGCGGGGCGAGTCCGAGAAGATGCGGGCGGTCTTCCGGCAGATCGAGCAGGTCGCCCCGAGCACGCTGTCGGTCCTCATCGTCGGCGAGAGCGGGACCGGCAAGGAACTGGTCGCGCAGACGCTGCACGAGCTCTCGGGACGGAGAAAGTTCGAGTTCGTGGCGCTCAACTGCGCGGCGATCCCGGCGACGCTCCTCGAGAGCGAGATCTTCGGCCACGAGCGGGGCTCGTTCACGGGCGCGCTGCAGAGGAAGATCGGCTGCTTCGAGATGGCGCATCGCGGAACGCTCTTCCTGGACGAGATCGCCGAGATGGACGAGAACCTGCAGGCGAAGCTCCTGCGGGTGCTCCAGGAGCAGCGGTTCCGCCGTGTCGGCGGGCGCGAGGTGATCGAGGCCGACGTGAGGGTGCTCGCGGCCACCAACCGCGATCCGATGAAGGCGATGGCCGACGGCAAGCTCCGAGAGGACCTCTACTACCGGCTCAACGTGTTCACGATCGCGCTGCCGGCCCTGCGGGAGCACCCCGAGGACATCCGTCCCCTCTGCCGCCACTTCGCGGAGCAATACGCCGCGCGGGCCGGCTCGACCGTTCCGGTCATTCACCAGTCGGCCATGGAGGCGCTCCTGGCTCACCCCTGGCCGGGAAACGTCCGCGAGCTGAAGAACTCGATCGAGCGCGCCGCGCTGCTATCGGGCGGCGGGACGATCCTGCCGGAGCACCTGCCTCCCGAGGTGCTGACCTCCCGCGCGGTCGCGGCGTCGCCCGCGGCCAGCGCGCAGGGGCGGGGCACCCCCGGCGCCCCGGGGGTCACCCTCGCCATCGGCACGACGATGGAGGACGCGGAGCGCGAGATGATCCGCTCGACGCTGGCCCATACCGGCGGGAACAAGACGCAAGCCGCTCGCATTCTCCGCATTTCGCTCAAGACGATGCACAACAAGGTGAAAAGATTCCGTCTGTGAGAAGCCTTCTTCCCTTCCGCATTTTCGTGGTGCAGCTGCTCTTCACCGTCGTCGCGGCCGCGGCCGCGGTGGCGCTCGTCCGCCAGGCCTTCGAACGCTACGCGGAGGCGTGGCGCCAGGAGATCGCCGCGATCCCGGTCCAGCTGCCGCTTCAGCCGCTCGTGAACGAGGTGGCCGCGGCGTACCTGACGCGCCTCGAGGACGTCGTTCCGGAGCGCCGCGAGGCGGCGAGGGAGCGGATTTCGGAGGGGCTGGCGAGCCTGCTGATGGCCGTCCCCGCCATTTCGAGCCTCGTGGTCGTGGACACGGACCTCAGGATCCAGTTCGCTTCGGACAAGGACCTGCTGGATCTGGCCTACAAGGATCCCGAGTACCGGGCGCTCCTGTCGTCGGACGTCGAGTCCCGCCGGCCGGTCGCTTCGCGCGAAGGCGACCTGTCCGAGGTGTTCTGGCCGATCTTCGCGCGGGAGAAGGGAGGCGGCGGCCCGGGGGAGCGCAGGCGGCTCGGCGGAGTCCTCGCCAGGTACCACGCCAGCGCGACCCGTCTCGAGAACTACCCCACGCAGGTTCCCGTCGTCCCCGTTTCCTGGGAGGCTGTGACGCGCGCGCTGACGCCGTTCCTCGTCTCGGCGGTCATGGCGAGCGTGCTCGTCTCCGCGTGGACCGTGATTCCCGTTCGGCGTCTCGTGCGCGCCGTCGAGGAGTACAAGGCCCGCGGATTCCGGGGCGAGATCGATCCGGAGAGCCTCGGGCTACAGGGCGACCTGGCGTCGGCGGCGCGGGCCATCAGCGAGATGGCCGGGCGTCTCGACCGGCTCGACGCGCGAAGCCGCGAGCGCGAGGCGCTCCTCGAAACGCTGACCCAATCGCTCGAGGAGGGGATGGTGGCGCTGGGCCCGGACGGCGTCCCGGTCGCATGGAACGCCGCCGCCGCGCGGGTGCTCGTGCCGTCGGGGTCCCGGGACCCGGACGGGCTCCGCGACGCGATCCGCCAGCGGCTGGCCGAGATCGGTGGGGGCGAAGCCGTGAGCGCGGCCGTGCCGATCGAGGTCGACCTCGGGAACGGCGTCGGCGGCGCGACGAGGTGCCGGATCACCTCGATGCCCCTCGGCGAGAAGCCCGGCCAAGGCGGGATGCTGGTGCTGCTCCGCGACCTCACGATGCTGCGAAAGGTCGAGGCGCACCTGGTCGAGGCGGGACGCTTCGCCACCCTGGCGCACCTCGCCGGAGCGCTCGCCCACGAGATACGCAATCCGCTGAACTCCATCGGCCTCAACGCCGCCGCGGTGAAGGAGAACCTGGGCTCGGGGCCGGGGGAGCCGCGCGTGAAAGCGATGCGCGAGTGCGTCGGCACGATCCAGGAGGAGACCAGGCGGCTCACCGACCTGCTGAACAACTACCTCGGCCTGCTCCGCTCGAGCCCGGTCGAGGACGCGGTGGATCTGGCCGGCGTGTGCCGCCGCGTGAGCCAGCTCCTGCGCTACACGGCGCTCAAGGCCCAGGTGGACATCGTCATCGAGACGGACGACCGCCTGCCCACGGTTCGGGGCGTTCCCGACCGGCTGCAGCAGGCGGTGCTGAACCTCGCGCTGAACGGGATCCAGGCCACGCCGCGGGGAGGGCGGGTCACGATGTCCGCGCGCGGCGAGAGAGGACGGGTCCTGCTCACCGTTTCCGACACGGGGCGCGGGGTCCCGCCCGAGCTGATCCCCGGCCTTTTCGAGGCCAAGGTGACCACGAAGCCCGGCGGTACCGGTCTGGGGCTGCCGCTCGTCAGGATCATCGCCGAGGCGCACGGCGGGCAGGTCAGCTACGCGCCCACGCCGGGGGGAGGGGCCGCGTTCACGCTCGTCCTCCCTCTCCGCGAGGCGGCCGTCATCGCCTGACGAGGCGCTTTGCGCCGCTACTGCAGGCTCTCCGCCGTCGCCGGCTTCTCGATCGCTTCTCGCGCCAGGCGGTGGGCGTCCTTCTGGTCGGGCAGCTCGAGGACCTTGCGGTACTCGCCGAGCGCGTCTTCCCGCCGAGACTGGACGTCGAAGAGCCGGCCGAGCTGGTAGTGGCCGAAGATCAGGTACATGGCGTCCTTCGGGCCCGCGGCGAGCGAGATCACGCGCTTGAGGTGTTCCTCGGCGGCGGGGTAGGCCCGGGTCCTCATCTCGGCCGACGCGAGATTGAACAGGACCTGCAGGTCGTTCGGGCGTAACGCGAGGGCGCGCTTCATGGCGGCCACGACACCCGCGTAGTCGCCGGCCGTCAGTCGCTCCTGGGCCTCGGACTGGATCTTCAGGAACGCCACGTCGTCGCCCCGGGCGGCGGCGCGCCGCCGGACCCATTCCTTGAAGGTCGTCTCCACCGCGTCCTTGGGCTTGCCGAGGGCGAGAGCGAGGGCGGACACGTTTCCCTCGCGAAGGCCGTAGGCCTTCTTCAAGGCGGCGGCTCCGCCAGTCTCGCGGATCCAGGTCACGAGGAGGCCCGCCGCGGGGTAGCGCAGCGTGTCCTGCATGCCCCTCGCTTTCTCCTCGTCGAGAAGATCGTCCATCGCCGGGAAACTCCCGCTCGCGAGCATCGTCGCGGCGTGAACGTCGAGATCGAAGCCTCGGTAAGATCTCTCCTCCGCGAGGGCGAGGCCTTCGTACATCGTGGTGAGGCGACACGGGCCGAGCGCGAAGCGGGCGATGATGTGGATCTCCTCGTGCGGTGACGGCGTCCTGGCCGCCCTTCGGGTCATGTGGAGCTCCTGAGCGGCGGGGATCGAGTGCGCGGCATCGGCGAGTCCGGTCCGCTTCTCCTTGGTCTGCTCGTCGTCGTAGAGGCGAAGCACGATCCGGAATCCCTCGGGAGGCTGCCCGACCGCCGCCGCCGCCAGGGCGAACGCGGACTCCCGCGCCTTCTTGATGCTCTCGAGCTCCGACTCGTTCACCCGGGCGGGGTTGTACTCGATCTCGTAGTGCTCCGTGGTGGTGGTGATCTCGCCGGCCGCCAGGCGCCTCAGGTCGCGGGAGTGGTCCTTCTCGGCCTCCTCTTCCCGCTTCGGCGGCCACGTGGTCTCCTTTTGCAGCATGCCCTGCCGGACGATCCGGAAATCGCTGTACATCGCCCAGTCGGAGCCCACGGCCGGCAGAACGACCATGCGGTCCCGCTCCGGGTCGATGCGCGACCAGAAGACGAGCACCCTCTTGGGGTCGAAGGGAGAAGGGGCGAAGAACACCAGATCGAGCGACGGGTCGCTCTCCCGGGCGCCCAGGAACTCGACACCTTCGGAAGAGTGCTTGAACGGGGAGGGGACGTCGGCCGTCCCGATGGCGCGATTGCCCCAGCCGAGAACCAAGAGGTGCTTGTGCCGCTGCTCGGGCCCGAGCGCGTCGTCGGCGACGACGCTCGTCTTGACCCCGTGGGCCGTGGAGAGGAACGCGGCGCGCGCTTCGGCGGACCGGCGGTTCTCCGCGGCGTCCTCGCCGGGCCCGGCGGGGTACACGACGACCACCTCGTCCAGCCTGAACAGGAAGAGCTCGCCGATGTAGGAATCGCCGGGGATGGGCGGAGGCGCCTGCGCGAGGGCCCCGATCGCGGAGAGAAGGACGAGCAACGCTAGGACCAGGACGAATCGATTCATGGCGCGCCTCCGGAGTCCACCATGATAGAGGCGCTTCGCGCACGGTGTCGAGGAAGGTCGGGCGTTGCCACGACGAACTCCTGCAAATAGAATCGCTCGCCGAACCCCTGGCGACCCTCCGAGGATCCCTGCCGTGGAGCCTGCCTGCGCCGTCCGCCCCGCCGTTCGCGCGAGATCGCTCGTCAAGCGGTTCGGGCCGCTCCTCGCGGTGGACGGAGTCGACCTCGACGTGGCGCCCGGGGAGTGCGTGGCGCTTCTCGGTCCGGGGGGCGCCGGGAAGACGACCACCCTGCGGATGCTGTACGGGCGAACGCCCGCCACCTCCGGCGAGCTCGAGGTCCTCGGCCTTCCCGTCCCCCGCGGCCTCAGGAGCATCAAGCGGCGCATCGGGGTGCTGCCGCAGCACGACGACCTCGACGACGCGTTCTCCGTTCTCCGGAACCTGACCCTGCACGGGAGCTGCTTCGGCCTCGGCGCGAGGGAATGCCGCCGCCGGGCGGCGGAGCTGCTCGGGTTCCTTCAGCTGGAGGATCGACGGGGAGCGCGCCTGCGGGATCTGCCGCCCGGGGTGAGGCGGCGGCTGATGATCGCGAGGGCGCTGGTTCACGCGCCGGCGCTCCTGCTCCTCGACGAGCCCACCGCGGGGCTTGCTCTCGATGCGCGACTGGCGGTCTGGGATCGCCTTCGGGCGCTGGGCCGGTCGGGGACCACGGTCCTGTTCGCGACACGCCACGCCCGGGAAGCCGAGCGGCTGGCGAGCCGGGTCGTGCTGATCGACCACGGGAAGATCCTGGATTCCGGGCCTCCGGACGAGCTGGTGGCGCGCCACGCGGCCGGGCGGGTGGGGGAGCTGGCGGGGTATCCCGCGGACGCTCTCGCGGCCGTGGATGAATCGGGGCTGCGCCGCGAGTCGGCCGGCGAGAAGCTGCTGGTGCGTTCCCCGGACGAACGGGGGGAGCTTCTGCTCATGGACCTTGGCGCGCGGTTTCCTGCGGCCCGGGTGACGGTCCGGCCGGGAACGCTCGATGACGTGTTCCTGAAGCTAGCGGGCCGCCCGCTTCCGGACGGACCCGATGCCGATTGACCTCCGTCCTCTCGGTCAGATCTCGTGGAGGGCGACCCACGTCTGGCGGCGCAACCTGTTGCGGTGCGTGGCGACGTGGCGGACAAGCCTGCTCCCACCGCTGGTGGAGCCGGTGCTCTACCTGCTGGCCTTCGGCGTCGTACTGGGCCCCGTGGTGGGAAGCGTGACGGATGACGGTGCGCGAGCGGGCTACCTTTCCTTCGTCGCACCCGGGCTCGTCGCGGTCGGGGTCGCGCTCCGGGCCGCTCGCGAGACGCTCTTCGGCTCGTTCTCCAGGATTCGGAACGAGGGGACGATCGAGGCGATGCTGGCGACCCCGCTCTCCGTCGAGGACGTGGTGGCCGGCGAGATCCTGTGGGGGACGACCCAGTCGCTCGTGACCGCGGGCGCGATGCTCGGAGCGAGCTGGCTGTGCGGGGCGGGCGTCTGGCCGTCGTCCTGGTGGGCGGTCGCGGTCTCGGCGCTCTGCGGCTTCGTCTTCGCGAGCGCCGGCATGTGCTTCGCGGCTGCTTGCCCGACCACCGACTCCCTCGGCGTGCCCATGTTCCTCGTCGTGCTCCCGATGTGCCTCTTCTCCGGGACCTTCTTCCCGCTGGACGCTCTGCCCGTCTGGGCGGCCCGCCTCGCGTGGGCGCTTCCGCTGACCCACGCCGCTTCCCTCATGCGCGCCGTCATGCTGGACCGGCCGCCGTCGCACCTCGTCGGGAGCCTCGCCTTCCTCGGCGGCGCATCCGTGCTCCTCTTCGTCGCGGCGCTCGCGCTGATGCGGCGCCGCCTCGTGCGGTGATCCGGTGGGGCGGTTGTTCGCTCTCGCGGACCTGCACCTCTCGCTCACCGGCGCGAAGCCGATGGACGTGTTCTCCGAGGCGTGGCGGGATCATGCGCGCCGCATCGCCGCGGCGTGGGACCGCGTGGTGGAGGCCGGCGACACGATGCTCCTGCCGGGGGACATCTCGTGGGCGGAGGATCTCGTCGAGGCGGCGCCGGACCTCGAGTGGATCGGCGCACGGCCGGGGCGGAAGATCCTGCTCCGCGGGAACCACGACTCGTGGTGGGGAAGCGCGGCGAAGGTGCGCGCGGCGCTCCCCGCGGGTTGCGAGATCCTCCAGAACGACGCGCACCTCGCGGGGGACCGGGTGATTCTCGGCGCGCGAGGCTGGACCTCCCCGGACGACCCGGTGGCGAACGAGAGCGACGCCGCGATCTTCCGGCGCGAGCTGGAGCGGCTGAGGCTCTCGGTGAGGGACGCCGACCGGCGCTTCGGACGAACGCTCCCGCGCGTCGCGATGCTGCACTATCCCCCCTGGATCGTGAGGAGGGATCCCACCGAAGTGGTCGGCATCCTCCGGGACGCCGGGGTCACCGACTGCGTGTACGGCCACCTGCACGACGTGGACGTCGCGCTCGGGGTAACCGGCGAGCGCGACGGGATCCGGTATCACCTGGTTTCCGCCGATGCCGCGGGTTTTGCCCCCGTCCGGATTCCCGGTCCGGGAGAGGCCGAGGAGGTGCTTTGAGCTCGAATTCCGGCGTCGCGCGCGCGGGAGCCTACGCCTGTCCGGCGGCCGCCCGGCGGCTGTCGTGGGTCCTGGCGGCCGCGCTCGTCGCAGCCTCGGCAATCCTCGCGGCCCGCATCGACCCGGCGGGCCGGCTTCCGAACTCCGCCGTCATGAAAGGACTCCTGGTCGCCGCCGCGGCGGTCTTGGGCGCGAGGATCGCCCTGAGCCTCTCGGAGCTCCGCCTCACGGCTCGTGTTCGGGAACGCGACGTGCTGCTCGAGCTTCGCGGCCGGATGGCCGCGCTCGCCTGGGAGGACATCGAGCGGGTCGACTGGGATCCGCCGTTCCGCCACTACTCGCGCTGGTCCCCCGCGCTCGTTCTCGTGGACCGCCGGGGGCGGAGGTTTCGCATCCCGGCCCTGGTGACGGGTGGAGATCGGCTCGTCGCCGATCTCCTCGAGGCCGCGGGGCGGTCGGATCTCTCGAACCAGGCGGCGGCGCAGAGCCTCGCGAAGCGGATGGCCCGCTCGAGACGGTGGACGGCCGCGGCGTACGCAGCGGCCGCTTGCGCGATGGTGGCCGCCGCCGTGGCTCCGCTGCGCTGACGAGCGGATTTCGCCTCGGAAGAAAGCGGAACGGGCGACGAGCCATCTATAATGGGCCGATGAAGAGGATTCCACCTCCCAGGCACCCCCAGCGAGACCGCGGGTATCCCTCACCGCCGCCTCGCGTCCATCGTCCCGCTCCCGCGACGGTCACGCCGCCTCCCGAGGGGCTGCGGGGAATCCTCCGCGTCGTGGACGGGTTGTCGTACGCCGCGTACAAGCGCATCCTCGGCAGGCACGTGGTCGGCGAGTTCGAGGTCGTGGTGGACCGCATTCCTCCCGACCCGTACGCGGGGCAGGCTCGCGTACGCCTCGTCTGCGACCGGGCGAAGGCGCACCTTCCTCCCGAGCTCGTCTCGAGCCGGTCGCGGAGGATCGGGACGGAAGACTATGTCGCGCGCGGCGCCGCCGACGCCCTGGAGAGCCAGGTGCGCAGGGGAGGCAACGCGCCGCCGGGCACCGGCCGTATCTCGCTGGAGCCGATCGGGCCGGCGATGCTCGAGCGCGGCTCGTGCAGGATCACCGCGAGCTCGATCGAGTTGCGGCTCTTGGTGGACCTTCCCGCGGCGGGACGCAGGGTGAGGGGACTCGAGGCAGAGGAGTTGTTCTTCACCGACCTTCAGCGGCTCGCCACCGCGGCCGTGCTGTTCCCGGCGAGGCGCGCCGAGGAAGCCGCCCGCCATGCGGATGCGGCGGAGGACCACGAAGCGTTGCAGGCGGAGATCGCCTCTCGCGGTCTCGTGGCGTTCGTCGCCGACGGAAGCGTGCTTCCGCGGGCGGGAGGCGAGGACGCCGGGCCTCGGCGGGACGGGCGAGAGGTGCCGTTCGAGTCTCCGGAATCGCTAGCGGTCACCCTCCGCCTGCCGCACGCGGGAATGGTCCGCGGCATGGGGATCCCAGCCGGCGTCACCGTGATCGTGGGAGGGGGCTTCCACGGCAAGAGCACGCTTCTCGACGCGATCGTGTCCGGGGTCCATCCGCACCGGCCCGGAGACGGCCGCGAGCTCGTCGCCACCTGTTCGGAGGCCGTCGCGGTGAGGTCCGAAAACGGACGGTCGGTGCGCAGAGTGGACATCTCCGCGTTCCTCGCGGAGCTTCCCTCGGGGGAGGCGGCGGCGGACTTCTCGGCCGAGCGGGCCAGCGGGAGCACCTCGCTCGCCGCGTCGATCGTCGAAGCGCTCGAGATCGGCGCGCGAGTCCTGCTCGTGGACGAGGACACCTCGGCGACCAATTTCCTGATCCGGGACGGGCGGATGCAGCGCCTCGTCCCGCGGCCCCTCGAACCGATCGTGCCGTACCTCGACCGGGTGAAGGAAGTGCACCGGCGCTTCGGCGTCTCCACGCTCCTCGTCACGGGCGGCTCGGGCGACTACCTCGAGGCGGCGGACACCGTGATCCTCATGCGCGGATACCGGGCGGAGGACGCGACCGACCGCGCCCGCGAGGTGGTATCGGCCACGCGCTCGGTGCGAATCGCCGAAGCGGTCCCCGCGATGCGCCCGCCGGTGGCGCGCCAACCCTCCGTCAGCCTGCCGGAGGGGCCTCCGCCGCGCTTGGGGCTGCGCGGCCCCCGCGGGCTGAGGATCGGCGACGAGACGGTGGATCTCGTGGCGGTGGAGCCGATCGAGGAGACGGGGCAGGTCCGGGCACTGGCCTTCTTGTTGCGGGAGGCCGCGAGGCGCATGGAGGCCGGGAAGGACCTGGCGTCTCTCGTCCGGGAGATCGACGGGTGGCTCGACGAGGAAGGGCTCGACGCGCTCGATCCGCCGGCTGCCTACGATCTCTCGCGACCGCGCCGCTTCGAGATCGCCGGAGCGATCAACCGCTGGCGCCCGGTCGCCTTCCGCCCTGCCGGCCGCTGATTCGCCGCGCGGCGTTCCGGCCGCGGAGCCTCGTCCACCATCTCCTCGAGCCGATCGAGGTTGGACTGGATCGCGCGGGACACCGCCTCGTAGGGTTCTGCGGTCTCGAGGTCCACCCCCGCCCGGCGCAGGAGCACGAGCGGGTCGTCCGAGCCCCCGGAGCGGAGGAACGCGAGGTAGCGCTCGCGCGCCCCGTCCCGGCCCGACAGGACCGCCTCCGCCAGGCAGATCGCGGCGACGATCCCGGTCGCGTACTGGTAGACGTAGAAGCCGTAGTGGAAGTGCGGAATCGCCGCCCACTCGATCCCGCACGCCGCTTCGATGTCCGTGACGCCCTCGTCGTGGCCGTGGGTGCGGCGCAACAGCGACAGGTAATCGGCGGTCAACCCGCGTCCGGTCAGCGCCTCGCCTCGCTCCACCTTCTCGTGGATGTCGAGCTCGAACTCGGCGAACATCGCCTGCCGGAAGAAGGTGGCCCGGAGGTCGTCGAGCCATCGGGCCGTGAGGAACATCCGCTCGGCCCGCCCGCGCGAGCGCCGCAGCAGGTCGTGGTGCAGGAGGATCTCGTTGAACGTGGAAGCGACCTCCGCGACGAAGATGGAGTAGTCCGCGGCGGGGTAGGGCTGAGAGCGGTTGCTGAACGAGGAATGAAGGGCATGCCCCAATTCGTGGGCGAGCGTCGAGACGCTCTCGAAGTCCCCGTTGAAATTGAGGAGGACGTACGGGTGGACGTCGTACGCGGAGCCGTTGGCGTACGCCCCCGCGCGCTTTCCGGGCGAGGGGAGCCAGTCGATCCATCGCGCGGAGAGGGCCTCGTCGAGGACGGAGAGGTACTCGCTTCCGAGAGGCTCGAGCGCGCGGCGCACGGCGGCGCGGGCTCCGGCGGGAGTGCGGGAGCCCGGGGCGGAGGCGGCGAGGGGACAGTGAAGGTCGTGGTAGGCGAGACGCGGCAGGCCGAGGGCCCGCGCGCGGAGGCGGAAGTAGCGGTGGAGGAGCGGAAGCATCCCGTGGGATCGCTCCACCAGATTCCGGTACACGCTCGGCGGAATCGCGTCCTCGTCGAGCGATGCGGCCAAGCTCGACGGGTAGCTCCTCGCCCTCGCCCTGAAGACGTGCTGCTTGACGGTCTCGAAGAGGTTCTGTCCGAAGGTCGCCTCGAATCCGAGGTAGGCGCCGAGATAGCGCCGCAGCACCGTCCGCCGGTCCCGGCGAACGGTCGTGGCGCGGTGCCGGGCGTACTCGGCGGGGGTCAGTTGCACGCGCTCGCCCGTCGATAGGCGGATGCGGGGCCGGGGCAGGTCGGCGTTGTGAAGCAGCCCGAAGATCGCGCCGGGGCCGCCGGCCAGGAGCGCGGCCTCCGCGAGGATCTCCTCCTCCCTCGGACCGAGCAGGTGTTCCCTCCGGCGAAGGACCGTTCGCACCGCGTGCGCATGGGGTGCCAGGGCCGCATCCTCCCCAAGGAAGGCCTCCACGCGCCCCGGGGGGGCGGCGACGATTTCAGGGGCGACGTAGGCCGCGCGGGCCGCGAGGGCGGGAAACAGCAGTTCCGTCTCCTCGCGGAGCGCGTGACGGGCCGGCACGCGCACGTCCTCGTCCGCCTTCATGGACGCGTAAGCGTGGATCCTGCGCAACCTTTTCGATGCGTCCGCGACCGCATCGAGGGCCGCGGCGAGGGTGGAGCCCGATTCGGTCAGCATCCCCCGAAAGCGGCCGATCGAGGGGAGCTGGCTCTCGAGGGTCGCCTTCGCCACGCCGAGCGCCCGATCGTCGGGAAACAGAGGAGAAAGGTCCCACTTTTCCCTGCGAGGGCGCGGAGCCGGCTTTTTTCGGTGCGAGCGAGCCAAATCGTTACCTCGACAAGCGTTGTTACGAAATGGTGCCGGAGGTGGGAGTCGAACCCACACGCCCGCAAGGGGCGGGGGATTTTGAGTCCCCTGCGTCTGCCATTCCGCCACTCCGGCGGCGATCGGGGAGCGTAGCGCCGCATCTTTCGACGTGTCAAGGGGGAAACGGCCGTCGCTGCGCCCTTCCCGGGGCCCCGGAGGACCGCAACCTGTTTTAAACATTGCAACTTCGACCAATTTGCGATACCATTAAGGGTAGGCGGGGAGGTATACGCCTTTCCGTCGTCCCGTACCTGCACGCGGGTGCGAGAGGGAGGCACGCTTGGATTTCAAGGTCGGCGACAAGGTCGTCTATCCCAACCACGGCGTGGGCGTCATCGAGCAGGTCACCAGCAAATCCGTGGGCGACATGGTTGCGGCGTTCTACCGCCTGCGGATCATCTCCACCGACAGCACGGTGATGGTACCGGTCGGCAACACGACCGCCGTCGGTCTTCGCAAGGTCCTGACCCGGCGAGAGGTCACGCGTGTCCTCGGCGTTCTCAAGAACGGCGAGGTCGCGACCTACGACGACTGGAAGGGGCGATTCCAGGCCAATTCGGAAAAGATGCGAACGGGGGACATCCTCGCGGTCGCCGAGGTCCTGAAGAGCCTCTCCGTGTTGAGCGAGGTCAAGCCCTTGTCCTACCGGGAACGGAAGATGCTCGACCGCGCGCGGTTCCTGCTGGTTTCCGAGCTGGCGGAGGCCTCCAACAAGGGGCCCACGGAGGTCGAGGGGCAGATCGACTCGGCGCTCTCCGAGTGCATCAAGGGCGCGAAGGGGAAGCTGGAGCACTGACCCCGCTTCACCCGTTTCCTTTCCGGCGGCCCGGCCTCGTGCCGGGCCGTCGTGTTTGGGATTCACGTCCGCGCGCCCCGGCCTGTATCCTTCCGGCATGGACAACCTCGTACTGATCCGGGCCGCGGCGGCGATCGCGCCCGCGGTGCAAGGGACCGTCCTTCGGGACATCCTGGAGGACTCCCCGCAGCGCTTTCGCCTGGTCTTCGAAGGGGACGGGCGAGCGGCCACGTTCGTGATCTCCCTCGATCCGGTCCTCCCCTGGATCGGCCGGCCAGCCCTTCGCTGGGAAGGAGCGCGTCGAACGCCGGGCTCGTTCGCGGGCCGGGCGGAGCGGTCCCTCGTGGGACTTCGGGTGAGGGCGTTCCGCAAGCCCGGAGCGGACCGCGTCGTCATCCTAGAGCTCGCCGACGGCCAGGCGCTCGTGGCGGAGCTCGCGACCCACGGAGCCAACCTCGTTCACGTGGACGCCGACGGAAACGTCGTGGGCTCGGCCCGGCATCCCCGCAGGGCGCAGGACCGCATCGCCGCAGGCCGGCCGTACCTGCCTCCGGCCCTACCGGCGGGCCGCCTCGTCCCGTTCGGAGCGACCGCCGATGCCCTGGACGCTGTCCTTCGCGGCGCGATCGGTTCGGGCGAGGAGCCGCTCGAAGCGCTCCGCAGGAGGATCTTCGGCGTGGGCACCGCCGGGGCACAGCTCGTGCTGGACGAGAGCTTGCGGGCGGGACGGTCGCTGGGGGGGGTCCTCTTCTCGCGGCTGGCGCGGCTCGAGGCGGGAGAGCTGGACCCGGTCGTGGCGGGGCCGGAGGATCCGCTCGCCGACGCAGCCGCCGGACGGCTCGACACGGAGGGGATCCGGCTACTCCCGTGGGATCCTCCCGAGCCGCCGGCGGGCTGCACGCTGACCCGCGGGCCGGACGCGGCCGCCACGGCCGGGATTTACCATGACGCCATCGAGAAGGCCCGGCGTGTCGCCGCACGGACGGACGCGCTACGGGGGATCCTCAAGGGGGAGGTGCGCCGCCTCTGGGACGCCGAACGCCGGCTGGCGAGCGACATCGAACGCCTCGGCGATCCCGGGACGCTCCGCCGCTTCGGCGAGGCGCTGCTGGCGGGCCTTCACGGCGCGCGACGCGTCGGCGACCGGGCATGGGTGTCGAATCCCTACGATCCCGAAGGCGGAGAGATCGCGGTTCCCGCGCCGGCGGATCGAACGCTCCAGGCAGCGGCGGACGAGCACTTCCTGCGGGCTCGAAAGGTCGAGCGCGGGCTCGAGATCGCCCGCGGCAGGCGTGAGGGCATCGGGCGCAGACTCGAGAGACTCGAGATCCTCGAGGCGGAGGCCGAGTCCGCGAGAGGCGACGAGGCGGCCGAGAAGGTCGAGGCGGCACTTCGAAAGGAGGGAATCGCCGTCGGCCTGGGGCCGTCCACTCGAGCCGGCCGTGCGGTCGCCCGGCGCGAGCCGCCACGGGTCGAAGGGGTTCGCCTCATCACGAGCACCGACGGCCTGACCATCTTGATCGGGAAGACCGGGCGGGACAACGATCGCCTGACGTTCAAGCTGGCCGGGCCCGAGGACTACTGGTTCCACGCGGCAGGAGTTCCGGGGGCCCACGTCGTGGTCCGGAGCGCGGCTCGGGGCGGACCTCTTCCGCGGGCGACCGTCGTGGAGGCCGCGACCGTCGCCGCGTGGTTCAGCGACGCGCGCAGCTCGGGCCAGGTGGACGTCCAGTGGACGCGGCGGAAACATGTCCGGCGCCTGAGAGGGGCGCCCCCGGGAACCGTCACCCTCAAGCGGTTCGAGACCATCCGCGTGCGGCCGGCCCCCCCGGCCGGCACGGAGGGCGAGGCTCGGTGAGGCCGCCCGGCCGCTCGGGTGGACCCGAATAGAGCGCAGATCGCTCCCTCCCGGTGGAACTTGCCGCCTCCGGGCGCGGGGATGGCCGGAACCGGCCTCAAGTTGCCCCGTTTTCTGTTGACCTTGCGCTTCGAACGGCCTACATTCGGCGCCCATGAGGGAAGTCCCGAAGTACCTGGGTGGCGCGGCACTTGCCGCGCTGCTTCTGTGGTTCGTCTTGAGGGGGGTGGACCGGACGGCTCTCCTCGCGGCGATCGGCCGGGCCTCGGTCGTGGGGCTCCTGGCGGGGGCGGCCGTGAACCTCGCCCACAACGTGTTCCGCGTGTGGAGATGGGGCGCGCTCCTGGCCCCCGTCAAGCCCGGACTCAGGTTCCGACCGATGTTCGGGGCCGTCATCGTCGGGTATCTCACGACCTGGGTGTTGCCGGGCCGGCTGGGGGAGTTGGTCCGTCCCGCCTTGCTCACCGCGCGCGAGGGAGTGCCGATCGGGCCTTCCCTCGGATCCATCGTGGCCGACCGCGTACTCGACGGCGCCGCGATTCTCATCCTCTTCATGACCGGAACGTACCTGTCTCCGATCGAGGGGAGCGCGGCGCAGAAGCTCCGGTCGGCGGCGTTCGTCCTTCTCGTCCTCGTGCTGCTCTTCATGGCCGGCGCGGTCGTTGCGGGGGGCATGCGCGCAAGGCTCGAAAGCTGGTTCGATCGCCGGGGACGGTTCGTCCGGTGGAGCGGCCGGGCGTTCCTTTCCCTGGCGTCGGGGACCGAGGCCTTGAGGCGCCCGCGTCTCCTGGCCCTCGTTCTGGGGTACAGCCTGCTCGCGTGGCTGACCATCGCGGCAGGCGCGTGGCTCGGGGTGCGCGCCTCGGGCGCGGACGTCTCGCTCGCCGCGATGATGGTGATGCTACCGCTCCTGGCGTTCGGCGTCGCGGTGCCGACGCCGGGAGGCGCCGGCGGATACCACGCGGCGATGGCGTTCGGCCTCCAGATGCTCTACGGCGTGCCGGCGGACGTCGCGGTCGCGGCGGGGATCCTCATGCACCTGGCGGTGGTGCTCCCCGTGATCGTCCTGGGGCTCGTCCTGCTCAGGACCGAGCGGATCTCCTGGGCGGACGTGATGGCCGCGGCGCGCGGCGTGCGCGGTCTCGGCCGCGAAGGCGGGCCGAGTGCTTTGGAGGGAAGCGCATGAGGTGCCCGTTCTGTGGCCACCAGAAGGACAAGGTCGTGGACTCGCGCGAGACCGGCTCGGGCGACGCCATTCGCAGGCGCCGCGAGTGCCTCGAGTGCGGGCGCCGCTTCACGTCGTACGAGCGGGTCGAGGAGATCCCGTTCCTCGTGATCAAGAAGGACGGGCGGCGCGAGCCGTTCGACCGCCGCAAGCTGCTTGCCGGGCTGCACCGAGCTTGCGAGAAGCGGCCGATACCCGCGAAGGCCCTCGACGGCATCGCCGACGAGGTCGAGCAGATGGTCCAGGACAGCCCCGACCGCGAGGTCGAGGCGGGGGTGATCGGCGAGAAGGTGATGGCCTGTCTCAAGGAACTCGACAAGGTCGCGTACGTGCGCTTCGCGTCGGTCTATCGCCAGTTCGAGGACGTGCAGGAGTTCATGGCCGAGTTGAAGGACCTGCTGGAGCGGAGGTAATCGTCGTCATGACCAAAGCGTTCGGTCCCCTTCTCGAAGCGGCTCGTATCCAGAGCGAGATCAACCGGCTCTTCAACAACCTCCTCGACCTCGGCACCGGGGGCAAGGACGGCGGCGCCTGGATCCCCAACGCGGACATCGTCGAGACCGAGGACGCGCTCCTGGTCAAGGTGGAGGTGCCCGGCGTGGCGCTTTCGGGGCTGACGGTCTCCGTCCTCGGCGGCAACCTGATCCTCCAGGGGGACAAGGCGCGTGCCGAGCCGGATCCGCGATCGAAGTTCCACCTCGCCGAGCGCGCCTTCGGCCGGTTCCGCCGCGTCATCAACCTGGGGGTACCGGTGAACACCCACCGCGCGGAGGCGGAGCTGCAGGACGGCCTCCTCAAGTTGCGTTTCCCGAAGGTCCCGAACCGCCGCGGAGAAGAGGTCGCGATCGAGGTGAAGACGCCATGAAGGCACAGGCTGCGGATCAACCCGCCGAGGAGCAGGTCCGCGTCCCGTCGGAGCTGCCCGTGCTGCCCCTCCGGGACATGGTCGTGTATCCCTTCATCATCGCGCCGCTCTCGGTGGCCCGGGAGCTATCGATACAGGCGGTGGACCGCGCGCTGAGCGAGAACCGGATGATCCTCCTCGTCGCCCAGAAGGAGAAGGACGAGGAGGAGCCGACGGCCGACGACCTGTTCCAGGTCGGGACCGTCGCGGTCATCATGCGTATGTTGAAGCTCCCCGACGAGAGGATTCGCGTGCTCGTCCAGGGGGTGTGCCGCGCGAGGGTGACCGAGTTCCTCGCGATGCGTCCGTATTTCCAGGCGAGGATCGACCGCCTCGCGGACCAGGCTCACGACCCCTCCTCGATCGAGAAGGAAGCGCTGATGCGCTCGGTGAAGCGGACTCTCGAGCGCGCCACGAGCCTCGGGAAGAACCTCCCGTCCGAGGTCATGGTCATCGCGAACAACCTCGAGGATCCCGGGCGCCTCGCGGACCTCACCGCGTCGAATCTCGACCTCAAGGTGGGGGAGGCGCAGGAGGTCCTCGAGACCCTCGATCCGGTGGCGCGCCTGAAGCGCGCGCACGATCTCCTCGGGCGGGAGCTCAACCTGCTGTCCATGCAGCGCGAGATCGACTCGATGGCCCGGGACGAGATGGACCGTTCGCAGCGCGAGTTCTTCCTGAGGCAGCAGATGAAGGCGATCCAGAGCGAGCTCGGCGAGGGGAACGAGCTGGCCGAGGAGATCGAGCAGTACCGGCAAAAAGCGAAGGACCTGAAGATGCCGGCGCACGCGGTCGAGGAGATGGAAAAGCAGATCAAGAAGCTCGAGCGGATGCACCCCGACTCCGCCGAGACCGCCACGGTCCGCAACTTCCTCGACTGGCTCACCGGGATGCCCTGGGGGAAGGAGACGAAGGACAACCTCAACCTCAAGAAGGCGAGGCGGATCCTCGACGAGGACCACGACGGCCTCGAGAACATCAAGGAGAGGATCCTCGAGTACCTCGCCGTGCGAAAGCTCCGCAGCCACAGCAAGGGGCCGATTCTCTGCTTCGTCGGTCCTCCCGGCGTCGGGAAAACGTCCCTCGGCCGCTCGATCGCCCGGGCCCTCGGCAGGAACTTCGTCCGGCTCTCGCTCGGGGGAGTGAAGGACGAGGCGGAGATCCGCGGGCACCGCCGGACGTACGTCGGCGCCATGCCCGGACGGATCATCCAGGGCATCCACCAGGCCGGCTCCGGCAACCCCGTGTTCATGCTCGACGAGGTCGACAAGATCGGCGCGGACTTCCGCGGCGACCCGTCGGCCGCGCTCCTCGAGGTCCTCGACCCCGAGCAGAACTTCTCCTTCCGGGACCACTATCTCGGCCTGCAGTACGATCTGTCGAACGTCATGTTCATCACGACCGCGAACCTCCTCGACCCGATCCAGCCGGCGTTCCGGGACCGGATGGAGGTCATCCGCCTTTCCGGCTACACCGAGGAGGAGAAGCTCACGATCGCCCGCCGTCACCTCGTCCCGCGGCAGATCGCGGAGAACGGCCTGAAGGGGGCGCAGATCGAGTTCTCGGAGAACGCCATCAAGGCCCTCATCGCCGAGTACACCCGCGAGGCGGGGCTCCGAAACCTCGAGCGCTGCATCGCGTCGCTCTGCCGCAAGGTCGCGCGGCAGGTGGCGGAAGGGCGCCGCGGGAAGGTGCGGATCATCGCGTCGAGCCTCGAATCGTTCCTCGGGGCGGCCCTGGCCTCGAGAGAGGACGCGCTCACCGAGGACAAGGTCGGCGTGGCGACGGGCCTGGCCTGGACCGAGGCCGGCGGCGACGTGCTGTTCGTCGAGGCGACCACGATGAAGGGGCGGGGCAACCTGATCCTGACGGGCCATCTCGGCGAGGTGATGAAGGAGTCCGCGCAGGCGGCGCTCTCCTATGCCCGCGCGAACGGGCGCGCGCTGGGCATCCCCGAGGGTTTCTTCGAGGAGAAGGACGTCCACGTGCACGTGCCGCAGGGGGCGATCCCCAAGGACGGCCCTTCCGCGGGGATCACGATGGCCACCGCGATCCTCTCCGCGTTCACCGACCGGCCCGTGGCCCGGGAAGTCGCGATGACGGGGGAGATCACCCTCCGGGGGAACGTGCTCCCCGTCGGCGGCATCAAGGAGAAGGTCCTGGCCGCGCGGCGCTCCGGAATCGGGACGATCATCCTCCCCGAGGTGAATCGAAAGAACCTCGAGGAGATCCCGCCCGGGCTCCGCAAGGACCTGCGCTTCGTTTTCGTCCGCGACGTCCAGGAAGTCTTTTCCGTCGCGCTCCGGGAGTCCGCCACGCTGCAGGCGGGTCCGGAGACGAGCGAGGGGCGGAAGGCCCCGTCCCGCCCGCGCCCGGCCCGGGTACCGTGAAGGGGCCGGCGCCCCCGCTCTTCCTTGACCCCCGAGAGGGGGCTACCTAGAATGCGGTTCCCGGGACCGTCCCCGACGACGGTCCTTTTTTTTCGGGATCCGGCTAGACGCCGGGGCGGGGTGGTCCGTACCTCAGTGCGGCTCCCGTCCCGGATCGCCGTGTCCCCGAAGCCGGGCGGATGCGGGACGAAGCCGATCTGATAAGGGAAGCCGCGCGTGGCGACGCGGGCGCGTTCGAGGAGTTGGTGCTCCGGAAGCGCGAACGGGTGGTCCGCACTGCCTATCAGATCACGGGCGATCTCGAGGACGCCCGGGACGTCGCGCAGTGGGTGTTCGTCAGGCTCTGGAAGGTGCTGCGGCGGTTCGACCCGGGCCGCCGATTCGACACGTGGCTGTACAGGATCACCGTGAACGCCGCCATCGACCTGCTCCGTGAAAAAGGCCCCCGCGGGGCGCTCCAGCCCCTGCCGGAGGATCCGTCGGCTCTCCCGGCGAACGGCGCCCCCTCGGCCGAGCGGTCGATGGACCTCAAGGAGCTGCAGCGGGCGTTCCTCAGGCTCGCGTCGCGCCTCGCCCCCAAGCAGCGGGCGGCTTTCGTGCTGCGCGAGATCGAGGGGCTCTCCACCGAGGAGGTCGCGAGGGCCCTCGACATCCGCGAGTCCACCGTGAGGAACCACCTCCTCCAGGCCAGGCGCGTCCTCCGCGAGGGCCTGGAGCGGGAGTATCCGGGACTCGTGCCGCCCGAGCTCCGCCGGCCGCGGACGGAGGGCGAGAGGTGAACGGGCATCCCGATCCGCTCGGACTCGACGCCCTCGAGGAGGGGGAGCGCCGGGAAGCGATCGAGCACCTCGGGCGGTGCGAGGCCTGCAGGAAAAAGGCCCTCGCCGGCGACGCCTCGCGGCTGTTCGCGCTGCTCGCCGCGAGCCCGGTGCCGCGCGACATCCTCGATCGGGTGTCCTCCGGGGTCGCCGCCGCCATCCGGGGCGAGGCGCCCGTTCCCCGCCGCGCTCCGTCGTACCGCGTCCGCACGGCATCGGCCTGGGCGGCGGCCGCCGTGCTGGCCGCAGCGATTCTGCTCCCCCTGGCGGGCCGGCCCGGACAACCCGGTCCGGAGCGCGCGTCCGCGGCTCCCTCCCGAGAGCAGGTCCCCCGCGCGGGAGTGCAGCTCGTCGCATCCCCCGGCGCGATACAGACGGTGGATCTCACCGTGGGAGAGACACAGCTCGTCATGATCTTCGATCCGAGGCTAGAGCTATGAGCGCCGCCGGCGCACGCGGCGCGCTCGCCGCGCTCTTCCTCGCGGCCGCCTTCCTCGCGGCGTCCTTGGCACCGGCCGGCGCGGCCGAGCAGGGCAGCCCGCAGGCGGAAGCCGTCCTCGCCCGCGCCTACGAGATCCGGTTCCGCCCGCTCAAGGACGCCGCCGACCTGGTCGGATCCGTCCTCTCCCCCGACGGCTCGGTGACGCTGCAGCCCAGGCTGCGGACGCTCGTCGTCCAGGACCGCAAGTCCGTGCTCGACCGCATCGCGTCGCTCCTCGGGAGCTTCGACCTCCCGCCGCGCAACGTGGAGGTCACGCTCAGCCTCTTCCTCGGGACCGACCGGCGCGAGGAGGAAGCGGGTCGGCAGTCGCGCGCCGAGGGGCTGACGCGGGAGGTCCGCGGCGTGACCGAGACCCTCGGCGACGTGACGAAGTGGAATGCCTACGAGCCGCTCGGCAGCCGGTCGGTGATCGGCGCCGAGGGGGCGACGGTCACGGCGAACCTCTCCGAGGACTACCGGGTGACGTTCGAGGTGGAGTCGGTGACCGAGCCGCAGGGCGTGGTCAGGTTCCGCAGCGTCTCGCTCAAGCGCGTCGTCCGGAGGCCCGACGGGTCCGAGAAGGTGGAGGACCTGGTGACCACGGCCATCGTGATCCCTTCCGGGCGGCTGCTGGTGGTGGGGGCGGCGAAGAGCCCCGATTCCCGCAAGGCGCTTTTCCTCACCCTTCAGGCGCGGCCGAGGTAGGCGCGATGCCCCAATTCTACTGCCGCATGGCCGCGCCCACCGGCGAGATCGTCGAGAGAGTCTTGACCGGCGTCGACGAGGCGGCGCTGCGTCGCGAGCTCGAGGACAAGGACTACCTCGTCCTGGATCTGCGGCGAGCGGAGCCGCGCGCTTCAGGTGGTGGCGGAGCTGCTGAGGCTCCGCGCGAGGGTCTCGTCCCGCGAGTTCCTGTTCTTCAACCAGGAGCTGTCGGCGCTGATTCGCGCCGGCCTCCCGATCCTGACGAGCCTCGACATCCTCATCGAGCGCCGCAAGAACCCGGTGTTCCGCCGGGCGCTCGCGGACGTCCGGGAGCGGGTCAAGTCCGGGGAGATGCTCTCGGAGGCGTTCGCGGCGCAAGGAGAGCTCTTCCCCCGGCTCTACTGCTCCGCCCTCGCGTCGGGCGAGCGGTCGGGCGAGCTGGCGACGGTGCTCAAGCGCTACATCGCCTACACGCGGAGCTCCTGGCCATCCGGCGGAAGGTCGTGGCGGCGATGACCTACCCGGCGATCCTCCTGGTCCTGTCCGTCGGCCTGGTCGCGCTGATGACCTTCTACATCATCCCGAAGTTCACGTCCTTCATGACGGAACTCGGCACCGACGCTGCCGCTGGATCACCCGGGCCCTGCTGGGCACCGCGAATTTCACGCGAGACCACTGGATCGTCCTTGTCGGCGGGGTCGCGGCGAGCTTCATCGCGATCACCGCGTGGCAGAGGAGCGGCTCGGGCCGGATCGCTTTCGACCGCATCAAGCTGCGCCTTCCGATCGTGGGGGGAGTCGTCCACGATTACGCGCAGAACCGGTTCACGCGCACCCTCGGGACGCTCGCCGCGGGGGGTATCCCGCTGGTCGTCTCCCTCGAGCTCGCGGCCCGCGCGGTGGGGAACGCGCTGTTCGAAAGGGAGCTCCTGCAGGTGGCCGTCCGCGTGCGCGAGGGGCAATCGCTCTGGGAATCGCTGGAACGGACCGGGCTGTTGAACGACATCGCCATCGAGATGATCAAGGTCGGCGAGTCCACCGGGTCGCTGGAGGAGATGCTCGAGAACACGTCGGAGTTCATGGACGAGGAGATCGACTACAAGCTGACGCGGGTGGTCTCGCTGATCGAGCCGCTCATGCTGGTATTCATGGCGGTAGTGGTCGGCGGCATGCTGCTGGCGATCTACCTCCCCCTGATTCGCACCTACGGCCAGGCCAGGTTCTGACCGGGAGACCCCGATGGCGGAAGACACCAAGGCCCGGGACGAGAAGACGGCGACGGCGGCGGAGTCCGGGGCCAGCGAGGAGATCCTCTCGGAGGAGTATCAGGCGCAGCGGCTCGCCGAGCGGCTGGGGATCGAGTACGTCGACCTCGAGCACTTCGAGATCGACCCCGAGCTGTTCCGCTCCCTCCCCGTGGACCTCATGTTCCGCTACAACTTCGTCCCCCGGCACCGCACCGAGAAGGGGCTCGTGATCGTGCTGGCGGATCCCACGGACGTCCTGATGATCGACGAGCTGGAGCTCCTGCTCGGCTCGAGCATCGACGTCTGCGTCGGCACTCCCACCGCGATCCAGGAGATCCTGAAGAAGAGCGAGTCCTCCCAGCGGGTCCTGGAGGAGGCGACCGAGGACTTCAAGATCCAGATCGTCACCGAGGACGAGGAGACGGGGGAGGAAACCCTCTCCATCGACAAGCTGACCTCCGATTCGTCGCCGATCATCAAGCTGGTGGACTCGACGATCTTCAACGCGCTCCAGCGCCGGGCGTCGGACATCCACATCGAGACTCGGGAGCGCGAGGTCGTGATCAAGTACCGGATCGACGGCGTCCTCTACCAGGCGATGGAGCCGATCGACAAGAAGTTCCACTCGACGATCATCTCCCGGATCAAGGTCATGTCGGAGCTCGACATCTCCGAGAAGCGCGTCCCCCAGGACGGCAGGTTCAAGCTCCGCGTCAAGGGGCGCAACGTGGACTTCCGCGTCTCGATCATGCCGAGCGTGCACGGCGAGGACTGCGTGATCCGCATCCTGGACAAGGAGTACACGAGCGAGACGTTCTCGCAGCTCACGCTGGACATCTGCGGCTTCGAGGAGCGCGACCTGCTGCGGATCCGCCGGTTCATCAAGGAGCCGTACGGGATGGTGCTGGTGACCGGTCCCACGGGCTCCGGGAAGACCACGACGCTGTACGCCGCCGTGTCGGAGATCAGGACCGAGGAGGACAAGATCGTCACGATCGAGGACCCGGTAGAGTACCAGCTCCCCGGGATCACGCAGATCCCGGTGAACGAGAAGAAGGGGCTGACCTTCGCCCGCGGGCTGCGCTCGATCCTCCGCCACGATCCGGACAAGATCATGGTGGGGGAGATCCGGGACGAGGAGACCGCCCAGATCGCGATCCAGTCCGCGCTCACCGGCCACCTGGTGTTCACCACCGTGCACGCCAACAACGTGGTGGACGTGGTGGGACGTTTCCTGAACATGAACGTGGAGCCGTACAACTTCGTCTCCGCGCTGAACTGCATCCTGGCGCAGCGGCTCGTGCGCCTGATCTGCGCGAGCTGCCGGCGGCCCGTCAAGGCGAGCCGCGAGCTGCTCTTGGCGTCGGGCCTCGACCCGGCCCGGTACAGCGACTACACGTTCTACGAGGGGAAGGGCTGCATCGACTGCAACGGCACGGGGTACCGCGGGAGGACGGCGATCGCCGAGCTCCTCGACATGTCCGACCGGATCCGCGAGATGATCCTGCAGCGGAAACCGGGCTCCGACATCAAGCGCGCCGCGAAGGAGGAAGGCATGACCTTCCTCCGGGAGGCGGCGCTCGCCAAGGTGTTCGCGGGGAAGACGTCGCTGCAGGAGATCAACAAGGTGACCTTCGTCGAATGACGGCGCACCCCTCCGGCCCGGAGAATCCATGAGCCTGGTGGCCTCACTGCTCGAACCGTTCCGGCGAATCGATCTCGATCGCGTGGCGCTCCTTCGCGCTTCGGCGCCGCCCGTGGCGGTAGAGGTGGATCGCTCGGAGATGGTCCTGGTGCGCCTCCGGCTGCGCCGGCGCGGGCTCGCCGTGCTCGAGGCCCACGCCAGCCGCCCGATGCCGGAACCCGTCACGGAGAGCTCGAACCTCAAGGTCAATCTCGGCGCCCTGGAGGAGACGACGCGCAAGGCCAGGGAGCTGTTCGAGTCCACGGGCACCCGCCCCGGCCGCGTCTCGCTGGTGCTCCCCGACAACCTCGCGAGGGTCTCGTTGCTGAGCTTTCCCGAGCGCCCGCCGAGCCGGCGCCACCTCGACGAGATGGTCCGCTTCAAGCTCCGCAAGTCGGTTCCGTTCCGGCTGGAGGAGGCGTCGATCTCCTACCAGGTCCTCCCGGGCAACGGGACCGAGATGCAGGTCCTGGTCGCGCTGATGCTCCGGTCGGCCGTGGAGCAGTTCGAGCAGGTCTTCGAGGCCGTCGGCGCCCGTCCGGGACGGGTGGACCTCAGCACGCTGGCCCTGTTCAACCTGTGCCGCCGCGACATCGCGAAAGCCTCGGCTCACGACCGGGACGTGGCCCTGCTGAACTGCGCGAGAGGGTACTTCTCTCTCCTGATCGTCCGGGGAGAGCGAATCCTCTTCTACCGCAGCAAGTCGCTCTCCGCCGAGGAGGGAAGCGCGGAGTCCGTGGGGCCGGTGCTGAACCGCGAGCTGGCGACGTCGGTCTCCTATTACCAGGAGAAGCTCGGCGGGCAGGGGATCTCGACGACGTTCGTGAGGGACGTGAACGCCGCGCCGGGCGACCGGAGCGCCTCGCTCGAGGCGCTCGGCCTGGGGAGCGTGGTGGCGATCCGCCCGGCGAGCCACCTCGAGCTTCCGCCGGGGCGCGGGCTCGATCCCCTGACCGGCCAGCGGATCGCCCCCGCGGTGGGCGCGGCGGCGAGGAGGGTGGAGTGACCCAGCCGCTCGATCTCAACCTGGCCACGCATCCGTTCCGCAACAACACGCTGTTGTGGGCGGCCCACGGCGTGGCGTGCGCGTCGCTCCTGGCGTTCAGCATCTGGAACGTCACCGCGTTTCTCGACGAGAGCGGCTCCCTGAAGGAGCTCCGGGGACAGGTCGCCCAGGTCGGGCAGCGGATGTCGGCGCTCGACCAGCGCGATCAGGGCGCCCAGGCGGGAATCGCCCGCCACGACCTGAAGGACCTGTCGATCCAGGCCGGGACCGCCAACGAAGTCATCATGATGAAGGCGCTCTCCTGGACTCGTCTCTTCAACCTGCTGGAGAAGGTCGTTCCCTACGAGGTCAAGACGGTGGCGGTCCGCCCGGCGTTCGGCACCGAGACCCGCGGCCGCCCCGAGGCGGCGCTCGCCGAGGAGTCGGTCCCGGTCTCGATCCAGGGGATCGCCCAGAGCGTCGAGGCCTTCCTGGAGCTCGAGCGCTCGCTGATCATGGACGTGCACTTCGACCAGGTCGAGCCCGAGAAGACCGACGTCGTCCCTGGGGGGAGCGAGGTCGCCTTCCAGGTGCGGTTCCTCTACTTCCCCAACGGCCGGACGAGGATCGGGAACGCCCCCGACCTTCCCCACCTCCTCGAGGCGGCGGCGGCCGAGGCGGCGTCGCCCGAGGACATCCCGGCGGGAAGCGAGGAAGGCGGAAGCGACGACGCGGCCGCTCCCCCGGCCACCGCGGCTCCCGACCCCGTCCCGGCGGCGCCCGTCCGCAAGCCTGCGGCCCCGCCGGCGGGACGCCCGGCGGCGCGCGTCGAGAAGGGGGGGAAGCGCTGATGCTTCCCCGCAAGCTGCGATTCGACCTGAGGCAGATGGCCCGGCAGATCCTGGTGTTCTACCTCGCGGTTCTCGCCGTCAACGTCCTGGTCTACGCCGCCCTCGTCCGGCCCAGGGTCCAGAGCCTCCGCCAGATGAGGGCGGAGAGCCAGCCGGCCCGCGAGCGGCTCAAGGAACGGGAAAGCGAGGTGAAGGGGCGCGAGGACGATCTCGCGGCTCTCGACCGCGCCAAGGCCGACCTCGAGCGGCTCCGGCGGGACGTGCTGTCCACCCGCGACCGGCGGATGATCGAGGTCCAGTTCGAGCTGGCGCAGCTCGCGCGGCAGTTCGGGATCAACCTGCAGCGGGTCCAGTACGAGAACAAGAAGCTCGAGGAGGAAGGGCTCGAGCGGTTCGCCATGGTGGTCCCGCTGAGCGGCGGGTACTCGAACCTGAGGAAGTTCCTCCAGGCCGTGGAGCACTCCGACAAGTTCCTGGTGATCGAGCAGGTGGCGCTGGCGACGGGACGCGACGGCGGAGCGCTCATCGATCTGAACATCACCCTGGCCACCTACTTCGACGATCCGGGGGCGAGAGCCGCCCAATCGGCGAAGCGGCGCGCCGCCAGGAGGGCGTGATGGCCCGCAAGGTCTCCGCCCGCGAAGGGGTGCTCCTCGGCGTGCTCGTCGCCGCGACGCTCGTCTACTTCTGGGTGAGCTCGAAGCCGGAGCCCGGAACCCGTTCCGCCGCGGCGAAGGGGGCCGCGGCGAGGAAGGGGAAGGACGCCGCGTTCCGTCTGCCCGTCGTGAGGATGGACCTGCTCGCCAGCCAGACGGAAGCCTACGACGAGCGAGGACGGGACCTGTTCAAGTACAGCCAGCGGCCGCCCTCGGTCGCGGAGGTCCGCCGGCTGCGCGAAGAGGCGGCGCGACGCCAGCGGGAGATGGAGGAGGCGAACCGGCGCGCGGTCGAGGAGGCGGCGCGGCGGCAGAAGGAAGCGGAGGAGCAGGCGCAGCAGCTCGCGCTGCACCCCCCGCCCCCGCCACCGCCGACCCCGCCCCCGATCAACCTGCGCTACCTGGGGTACCTTGGACCGAAGGACAACCGGATCGCGGTCTTCGAGGACGGGAAGGAGCTGGTCGTGGCCCGCAAGGGCGAGGTGGTCAAGGACCAGTTCAAGGTCGTGGACGTGAAATGGGATACCGTCGTGATGGGGTTCGTGAAACCCGAGTTCAAGGGGATGACCCAAGAGCTCGCCATGACGCGCGGCAAGTGACGGGGCCAGGGGAGACGAATCCATGAAGACGTTTCGAGCGGTGGCACTGTTGGTCGCATGCGGGCTCCTGGTCGGGTGCGCTGCGGACAAAGCCTACCGGAAGGCGGAGACGGAGTCCCGGAAGGAGAACTGGGACCAGGCGGTCCTCGGCTACAGCAAGGCCGTGGCCCTCGACCCGGGCAACACGCGCTACAGCGTCTCGCTCGAGCGGGCGAAGCTCAAGGCGTCGGCCGTGCACTTCGAGAAGGGGAAGCGCTACGCGTCGGCCAGCCAGTGGGAGCTGGCCATCGCGGAGTACCAGCAGACCCTCCTCCTGAATCCCGGGAACCAGCACGCCGCGACCGAGCTCGAGCGCGCGACGATCCAGCTCCAGCGGCGCAACTTGGGGCCGTCGGAGATGGAGCGTCTCAAGGCGAAGGCGAAGAAGGAGTCGCTCGCCCCGCCCAAGCTCTCGCCGCGCTCCAACATCCCGATCCTCCTCCAGTTCCGCGAGCAGCCGATCGGCAAGATCTTCGAGGCGATCGGCAAGGCCTCGGGGATCAACTTCATCTTCGACGACAAGACCGACCTGACCAAGCCGATGACCGTGGACATCGGGAACGTCACCCTCGACAAGGCCCTCGACATCCTGATGCTCCAGACGAAGAACTTCTACAAGGTCATCGACGACTCCACCCTCCTGGTGGCCCCCGACAACCGGCAGAAGCGGCAGGAGCTGGAGGACCAGGTCATCCGCACCTTCTACCTGAGCAACGGGGAGGTCAAGCAGGTCCAGACGCTGCTCCGCACGCTGCTCAACACCCGCCAGATCGCGGAGAACGATCCCCTGAACTCGGTGACCATCAAGGACACGCCGGACAAGGTGGCGATCGCCGAGAAGATCATCGACGCGAACGACAAGGCCAAGGGCGAGATCGTCATCGACGTCGAGCTGCTCGAGATCAACCGCACGATCGCCCGAACGCTCGGGATCGACCTCAGCTCGAAGACGCTCTCGGCCACCTTCCGCGACGGGAAGCAGTCGGTCCCGCTCAACAACCTGAGCATCCTGAAGCAGGCCGGGAACTGGCTGGTCGGGACGATCCCGAGCGTCGTGATCAACTTCCTGAAGAGCGACTCGGACACCCGGTCGCTGGCGAAGCCGCAGCTCCGCGTGACCGAGGGGGAAAAGGCCGAGATCCTGATCGGACAACGCATCCCGATCCCGACAACGTCGTTCAACACCGGAGCTGTCGGTTCGGTCGGAGGCCAATCCTTCGTCCAGCCGATAACGTCTTACACCTATCAGAACGTCGGGATCACCGTGCAGCTCGAGCCGAGGGTCCACCACAACAAGGAGGTCACCCTCAAGATCGACGTCGAGGTCTCGAACGTGGCGGGAGTGATCAACGTCGTCGGACAGGGCGGCGCCCAGCCGATCATCGGCACCCGCAACATCAAGACCGTGATCCGGCTGCGGGACGGCGAGACGAATCTCCTCGCGGGACTGATCAAGCGCGACGATTCGTCGTCCCAGACGGGCGTCGCGGGCCTGTCGGACATCCCCGGTCTCGGGAAGGTCTTCAGCAACAACGACATGAGCAGGTCCGAGACCGACCTCATCTTGACCTTGACCCCGTACATTCTCCGGATACCGGACATCACCGAGTCGGACCTCGTTCCGCTGTGGGTGGGGACCGAGGACAACATGAGGCTCCGGCTGCCGGCCCGGAACCCGTTCAACGAGTCTCCCTTCTCGCCCGCCGACGAAGGCGGGGCGGAGGGAGGTGCGGCCGCCGCCGCGCCTACCACGACCGCGCCTTCCGGGACGATCCCCGGTGGGACGGCCTACACGCCCCCGGTGTCGGGGAGCACCGAGAAGCCGCCGGGAACCGGGGCCAGCCCGCAGCAAACGGCACCTCCGCCGAGCGAGGCCCGCGGGGGGGGCGGGACGAACCCGCCCGACGACACGCCCGAGGAGCCTCCGCCGACCCCGCCCCCGACGGACAGGAAAGAGCCCCCGCCGCCGGCCGTGGTGCGCCTGATCCCATCCGCCCCGGCCTACAAGGTCGGCGACCGATTGGTCGTCGAGGTGCGGATCGAGAACGGCACGGGTGTGGGCTCGGTCCCGTTCCACCTCCGGTACAACCGGCAGGCGCTGGAGTTCGTGCCGCCCGGAATCCAGGGTCCTTTCCTGGCCAGCGACGGGACCGGCACCGTGTTCCTGGCCAACGACGCCGCCGGCGGGGGCGAGGTCGTCGTCGGCCTGTCCCGCCTCGGAGGCGGGGAAGGGGTCAACGGCTCCGGAATCCTGGCGACATTCCAGTTCCAGGCGGTGGGTCCGGGGGACTGCGCGTTCGCGTTCACCGGGGCGAGCGTGAAGGACGGGCAGGCGAGGAATCTCCCCTCGACGTTCCTCACGGCGGCGGTCCAGGTCCAGCCCTGACGCGGAAGAGAGACATGGCGCGAAGACGATCGGAAGGAGCGGCCGGACGAAAGGGAGGCGCGGGGGTGACGCTGATCGAGCTGGTCTGCGTCACCGCGATCGTCCTGGTCCTGGCCGGCGTGGCCATTCCGGTCGCGAGCACCTGGGTGCGGCGCGAGAAGGAGCTCGAGCTGCGCCAGGCGCTGCGGGGGATGCGGGAGGCGATCGACCGCTTCCAGGCCGACGTGCAGCGGATCCCTGGAATGCGCCAGACGAAGATGAACGCGGTGAACCAGGACGGCTACCCCGAGAAGCTCGAGTGGCTCTACGAGGGGTACGACATCGGCGACGCGGCGGGGACGCGCCTCAAGTACCTCCGCCGCCTGCCGAGGGACCCGATCACCGGGAAGAGCGAGTGGGCGACCCGCTCGAGCCGGGACCGGCCGGACGCCCACTTCAGCGACGAGATGAACATCTTCGACGTGCGCTCGAAGAGCGAGGCGGTCGCCCTCGACGGCACGCGCTACAGGGACTGGTGAGGAGGTGGGTATCGTGCCGCTACGAGGCATGCGGAGCGGGCCCGCGGGGCGGCGCTCGGGGGGATTCACCCTCATCGAGCTCCTCGTGGTCGTCGCCATCATCGGGATCATCGTGACGGTGGCGTCGGGTCAGTACCGCCGGTCCATCCAGAAAGCGAAGGAAGCGGTCCTCAAGGAGGACCTGTACATCATGCGCACCGCGATCAACCAGTACTTCGCCGACAAGGGGAAGTACCCGTCCGACCTGCGGGCGCTGGTGGACGACAGCTATCTCAAGGCGGTCCCCGTGGACCCGGTCACCCTCAGCACCGAGACCTGGGTGACGGAGATGTCCGAGGGGGACGAGAAGGACATCTCGACGGAGCCGGGGATCGCGGACGTCCGCAGCGGGGCCCCGGGGACGAGCCTCGACGGGTCGAGTTTCGCGGAATGGTAGGAGCAGGCGGCAGTACCGCCGCAAGGAGACATGTCATGAACCGCAACAGCCACCTCGCTCGTTCCGCCGCGCTCATCCTGCTGGCCATCGCGACCTGCGGGAGCTGCGAGAAGGGCGAGGTCCTCGCCCCCGCGGAGTCGACGATCACCCTGACCGCGACGCCAAACCCGGTGACCTTCAAGGAGGACGACACCGAGTTGCCGGTGGACATCGAAGCCCGCCTGCGGACGAAGGACGGCTTTCCGCAGCAGGGTGTGACCGTGACGTTCACCACGACGGGGGGAAGACTCGAGCCGGACTCCATCACGACCAACAGCGACAGCATCGCCAGGGTCCAACTCATCGTCCTGGTGACCGACCCGGACTCAATCGAGGTAACCGCGACGTCTGGAGGGGTCTCGCAAAAGGTCCCCATCACCAAGAAGCTCGAAGGCGTGGCCCCCTCGGACGGCACCCTGACGCTGAGCGGTCCATCGAGCGTCAGCATCGACGGTGCGAGCGATCCCGGCATGCAAAAGACCGTCTCCTTCGTCGCGCTGGTCAAGGACAAGGCCAACCTGCCCCTTGCGCTGGTTCCGGTCGAGTTCACGGCGTCGCCGTGCAAGTTCGATTCCGATTCCGGGCCGACAGACCGGATCACGGTAAACACCGGCGCCGCCGGCACCGCGTCGACCGACGTGGTCATCAAGATCACGGATTACGTGCAGTGCTCGATCTTCGCCCAGGCCGGCGCGCTGACGGCCAACACGACCATCGCCAAGTCCGTGAGCTCCATCCCGGACGGCGCCTACATCGACCAGAGCGCCAACCCACCCCAAATCACGATCTACGTGAACCAGGGACAGACGAGCGGAAGCACGGCCGTGTCGGCGCTGGTCACCGTGAGCCAGGGAGGTCTGGCGATTCCCGGGATAACGGTGTTGTTTTCGACGACCGGGGGCGGACAGCTCGGAAGTACCAGCGTCGTCACGGACAACCAGGGAAGGGCGACGGCGACCCTCACGATGACGACCAACGATCCGTCTTCGACCATTATCAACATCACGGCGAATCCGATCACGACGCAACTGACGGTTGACAAGAACGAGGTGACCACCCCGTGAGGTCACGCGGACGCGTGCGGAAGAACATCGGGAACCGGGAGGCCGCAGCATGAGCGGCAACGGTCGCGACGCGGAACGAGGCCACCTCATGGTGGGCCTCGTCGCGGCCGTGGCCGTCATGATGATCCTCACCCTCGTCGCGGAGCAGGTCTGGGCGGACGTCCTGCGGCGCGATCTCGAGGCGGAGATGATCTTCCGGGCGCAGGACATCGTCCGCGCGCTGAAGCGCTACCGCGCGGACCACGGCGGGAAGCTGCCGACGGAGCTCAAGGAAATGATGGAGCCCGGGCCGCGGGGCGCGTATTACCTCCGCAAGCTCTGGAAGGACCCGCTGGTCAAGGACGGGAAGTGGGGGCTCCTCTACGCCTCCCCGCAGGGGGGATACCTCGATCCGAACGCGCCTCCCGGGATGGACCCGTCGGTGCCCCTCGGCCTTCCGTCCGGGGCCGCCCCCGGGCAGCAGCCGCGTGAGCCCGAGCGTCCGGCGCGGGACCGGAAGCAGCCCCAGAGTCCCGACGATTCGAAACCTCGCCCCGACGACCAGGAAGGCTCGGACGAGTCGTCGCCCGGGGCGCGGAAAGAGAGCCCCGGAAGCCTGAGGACCCGTTTCGGCGCGGCGACCGGGGAGATGACGGGGATGCCGATCATCGGCGTGAAGAGCCTGTGCGCCAAGAAGCCGTTCCGCGTCATCAACGACCAGGCCGAGTACGCCCTCTGGCGGTTCACCCTGCTCGACCTCGAGCAGCCCCAGCGCCCCGGCGCGGGACCGGGCGGGGTGAATCCCCAGAACCCGGGACAGGGGCTCCCCGGGACGCCGGGCGCGGGCAAGAATCCGTTCGGCGGCAGGAACCGTCCGGGTCGCCTCAACAACAACTGATCCCCCCGCGTGCGGTGGTCGGCCGGGGTGGGGGTGCTATATACTCCGCGGCCCCACTGAAGGCGGCCCGGGAGGGCGCGCATCGCGCGGCCCGCGCCGCCGGTTTCCATCCGGCGAGGGCCATGATACGCAAGGAAAAGCTAGACAACGGCCTGACCCTCATCACCGAGAGCATGCCCCACGTCCGCTCGGTGGCGATCGGTATCTGGCTGCGGCAGGGTAGCCGGCACGAGCCGGCGAAGCTCAACGGCGCCTCCCACTTCATCGAGCACCTGGTCTTCAAGGGGACCGAGAATCGCTCGGCGCGCGAGATCGCCCTCGCCATGGACACGGTCGGCGGGCAGATGGACGCCTTCACCTCGAAGGAGTACACCTGCTTCTACGCCAAGGTGCTCGACGAGCACGTTCCGGTGGCCGTGGACCTCCTCTCCGACATCGTGCTCCGCCCCCGCTTCGACCCGGACGATCTGGAGCGCGAGCGGAAGGTCGTGATGGAGGAGATCCGGATGGTGGAGGACTCCCCGGAAGAGCTCGTCTACGACCTCTTCTCGAGCCACTTCTACCCCAAGCACCCGCTCGGACGCCCGATCCAGGGGACCGAGACGACCGTGGCGGGCCTCAGCCGCTCGCGTCTTCTCCGCTTCTTCCACGGGGCGTACCGTCCCGGGAACATTCTCATCGCGGCCGCGGGGAACATCCGGCACGACCGGTTCGCCCGGACGATCCGGCGCGCGTTCGGGAAGATGCCGCGCACCCGCGACGGGTCCCGGCCGACCACGACGCCGAGGCCGAATCCGGGGCTCGTGACCCGCTCGAAGCGCGAGCTGGAGCAGCTCCACCTCGTGCTGGGCGTTCCCGGTTTCCCCGAGCGCTTCGAGCAGAGGTACTCGCTGTTCGTGCTCAACGCGCTCTTTGGCGGCACGATGTCCTCGCGCCTCTTCCAGAAGGTCCGGGAGGAGAGGGGGCTCGCGTACAGCGTCTACTCGGCCGTCAACGCCTTCGCCGACGCCGGCCTCCTGATGGTCTACGCGGCGACCAGCCCTTCCAAGGGAAAGGAAGTCCTGCGGCTGATCCTCGCCGAGATCGAGGACCTCGCGGAGCGGAAGCCGGACGCGTCCGAGACCGAGGTCGCGAAGGAGCACCTCAAGGGGAGCCTGATGCTCTCCCTCGAGTCCACCGTGAGCCGGATGTCCAACCTGGCGCGGCAGGAGATCTACTTCGGCCGGCAATTCTCCCTCGAGGAGACGATCCGCGGGGTCGAGTCGGTCTCCCGCGAGAGCATCCACCGGGTCGCGAAGCGGCTCTTCGAGAATCGCCGCCTCGCCGTGGCCGCGGTCGGGAGGACCTCCGGCCTGCGCCTCGGCCGGGGAACGCTCACGTCATGACCGGCGGGACGACCGAGCGCGTTCTCGTCCGCCGGTTGCCGGAAGCCAGGGATCTTCCGTTCCCGTGCCGGGCGACGGACCGGTCCGCGGGATTCGACCTCAGGGCCCGCGTCGAGGCGCCGCTCACGATCGAGCCCGGCGCGCGCGCCCTCGTTCCCACGGGGATCGCTATCGCCCTCCCCGACGGGTACGAGGCGCAGCTGAGGCCGCGCAGCGGCCTCGCTCTCCGGTCCGGCCTGACGCTCCTGAACACCCCGGGGACGGTGGACGCGGACTACCGGGGAGAGATCGGAGTCGTGATGGTCAACCTCGGCGCGGAGCCGGCCACGATCCGCCGGGGCGACCGGATTGCCCAGATGGTGGTATCCCGCCTGCCGGTCGTCGAGCTCGAGGAAGCGGATTCGCTCCCCGAGACCGCGCGCGGGCCCGGCGGCTTCGGCCACACCGGAACCAGCTAGGAGGGGCAGTGGCGGTCCGGATCTTGCCGCTCGGCTCGAGCTCGAACGGGAATTCGACGCTGCTGGAGTTCGGGCGGACACGCCTGCTGGTGGACGCCGGTCTCTCGTCGCGCGAGCTGACCCGCCGCGTCGAGGCGGCGGGGGTCGATCCCGCGAGCCTCTCGTGCATTCTCCTGACCCACGAGCACCACGATCACAGCCGCGGCACCGAGCGATTCTCGATGCGGCACAAGGTGCCGGTCGTCTGCGCGCCCGAGGCCCTCGAGGCGATGAACCTCTCGCCGGTGCACCTGGCGTCCTGGGCCCCGCTCTCTCCGGGGAGCGTGTTCGAGATCGGCGGGGTCCGGGTGGATCCCTTCCCGATCCCTCACGATGCCGTGGCGCCGCTCGGTTTCGTTCTCGAGGGGGAAGGGGTGCGCGTCGGAGTCGCCCTGGACCTCGGCCACGCCACGACCCTGGTCGTCGAGCGGCTTCGCGGGTGCCACGTGCTGTTCGTCGAGTCGAACCACGACGACCGCATGCTTCAGGCCGGGCCGTACCCCTGGCAGCTCAAGCAGCGGATCGGCGGGAGAATGGGGCACCTCAGCAACACCGACGCGGCCGCGCTCCTCGCCCGCGTCGCGGACGACGAGTGCCGGGCGGTGGTCCTGGCGCACCTGTCGGAGAGGAACAACACGCCGGCGCTGGCGCGCTCCGCGGCGTCCTCCGCCCTCGCGTCCGCCGGACGGAAACGGTACGAGATGCGGGTCGCGGAGGCGCGCCGTCCCAGCGTGCCCCTGACGTTGTGACGGGCGAAGGGAGGGAGGCGGCATGATCGAGCGGTACACCCGGGCCGAGATGGGGCGCCTCTGGACCGACGAGGCGAGGTTCGCGACCTGGCTGGAAGTGGAGTTGGCCGTATGCGAGGCGCTCGGGGCGCGAGGGATGATCCCGGCCGCCGACCTCGCGGCCATCCGGGAGAAGGCGGGCTTCGACACGAAGCGGATCGCGGAGATCGAGGCCGAGGTCCGCCACGACGTGATCGCCTTCCTGACCAGCGTTTCCGAGAAGGTCGGGCCCCCGGCGCGCCACATCCACTACGGGCTGACCTCCTCGGACGTGCTCGACACCGCGCTGGCACTCACCCTCGTCCGCGCCGCCGACCTGATCCTCGCCGATCTCGGCCGCTTGATGGAGGTCCTGAGACGGCGGGCGCTCGAGCATCGCCGCACGGTGATGGTGGGCCGGACCCACGGCATCCACGCCGAGCCCTACACCCTCGGCCTCAAGCTCGCGGGCTGGTACGCCGAGGCCGCGCGAAACCGGGAGCGCCTCGGCGCGGCCCGCGAGGAGATCCGCCACGGCAAGATCTCGGGGGCGGTGGGGACCTACGCCCACCTCGGTCCCGAGATCGAGGCCGAGGTGCTCGAGCGGCTCGGCCTCCGTCCCGAGCCGGTTTCCACCCAGGTCGTTCCCCGCGACCGGCACGCCGCCTACGTGTCGGCGCTGGCCGTGACCGCCTCGTCCGTGGACCGGATCGCCACGGAGATCCGCCACCTGCAGCGGACCGACGTGCGGGAGGTCGAGGAGCCGTTCGCCAAGGGGCAGAAGGGATCGTCGGCGATGCCGCACAAGCGGAATCCCGTCGGCGCCGAGAACCTCTGCGGCCTCGCCCGGCTCGTGCGCTCCCACGCGGGCGCGGCGCTCGAGAACGTCGCGCTCTGGCACGAGAGGGACATCTCGCACTCCTCGGTGGAGCGGGTCATCCTCCCGGACTCCACGATCCTCGTGGACTACATGCTGAGCCGGCTCACCGGGATCCTGGACGGCCTTCTCGTCTACCCCGATGCGATGCGGGCGAACCTGGACAAGATGCGGGGGCTGGTGTTCTCCCAGGCGGTTCTCCTGGCGCTGACCCGCGCCGGGATGAGCCGGGACGCCGCGTACGCGGCCGTGCAACGGAACGCGATGAAGGTCTGGGAGGGGAGCGCGGGGTTCAGGGACCTTCTCGCCTCGGATCCCGAGGTGTCGGCGGCGCTCTCCGGGGCGGATCTCGACGCGGCATTCGACGCGTCGCAGACGCTCCGGCACGTGGACGCGATCTTCTCGCGCGTATTCGGGGAGTGATCGGGGCGGAAGGTATAATCTGCGCGTCCCGCGGCCGGGCCGGCGGCACGGCGGCACCGGGTTCGCGAGGGATGGGGACGGCGTACAGCGATGTGCGGAATCGTCGGGATCTTCGGGCACCCTGAAGCCTCGAAACTCGCCTGCCTGGCGCTCTACGCCCTCCAGCACCGAGGACAGGAGTCCGCGGGGATCGTCACCGCGGACGGCCGGCAGCTTCACCGGCGCGCGGGAATGGGCCACGTGTCCGAGGTCTTCTCCCGCGACGTCCTCGGGGCGTTGCCGGGAGACTGCGCGCTCGGACACGTCCGCTACTCCACCTACGGCGACTCGGACCCCGCCAACGCGCAGCCGTTCCTGGTGCGGCACCACCGGGGGCCGATCGCGGTGGCGCACAACGGGAACCTCGTGGACGCCGGCCTCCTGCGCGGCGACCTCGAGGGCGAGGGGTCGATCTTCCAGACGACGACCGACACCGAGGCGGTCCTCCACCTCGTGGCGCGGTCGCGCGAGCCGGACGTCGTGGACGCGATCGTCGGCGCGCTCAGGCAGGTGCGCGGCGCCTACACGATGGTGTTCCTGGTGCCGGGGCGACTCATCGCGGTGCGCGATCCCATGGGGTTCCGGCCGCTGTCTCTCGGGCGCCTCGACAAGGGCTGGGTGCTCGCGAGCGAGACCTGCGCCTTCGACCTCCTCGGCGTCGAGAAGGTCAAGGATCTCGAGCGAGGGGAAGTCCTCGTGGTGGACGTCGCCGGGGTCCACTCGTTCCGCCCGTTCCCGCCGGCGCGCCCCGCCCCCTGCGCGTTCGAGCACGTCTATTTCTCCCGTCCCGACAGCGAGCTCTTCGGGCGCTCGGTGCAGGCGGTCCGCAAGCGTCTGGGCGAGGAGCTGTTCCGGGAGCAGCCCGCCGAGGCGGACTTGGTGGTGCCGGTCCCGGACTCCGGCAATTTCGCGGCGCTCGGCTACGCTCGCGCGTCGGGAGTGCCGTTCGAGCTCGGCCTCACCCGGAACCACTACATCGGGAGGACCTTCATCGAGCCGAGCGTCGAGATCCGGAACTTCGGCGTGAAGGTCAAGCTGAACCCGGTGCGCGAGGTACTCGCGGGACGCAGGATCGTATTGATCGACGACTCCATCGTGCGGGGGACCACCAGCCGGAAGATCGTCCAGCTCTGCCGGGACGCCGGCGCGCGCGAGGTGCACGTCCGCATCTCGTGTCCGCCGACGATCGGCCCCTGCTACTACGGCATCGACACCCCGCGCCGGGAGGAGCTGATCGCGGCGCGCCACACGATGGAGGAGATCCGAGAGTACGTCGGCTCGGATTCCCTGGGCTACCTGAGTCTCCAAGGGCTCCTGAAGGCCATGGAAGCCGAGCCGGACTCGTTCTGCACCGCCTGCTGGACGGACGAGCACCCGGTGGCGATCCCGAGGGCCGAGGCGGACCAGCTGCGCCTGTTCGAGAGGGAGCCGCGCTGACACGCGCCGTTGCCCGGCCGCAACCGGCCGGGTGGCTCGAGAGACGGCCGGGCGCCATGTTTCGCGCGTAGCGTGGAGGGCCGATGGACGATTCGAAACCCGAGACCGATTTCCCGGATCGTCTCACGTACCGTGCCGCCGGTGTCGACATCGACGCCCAGGACGACGCGCTTCGCAGGATCAAGTCGCTGCTGAAGGGGACGCGCACTCCGGGGGTTCTCGCGGACCTCGGGGCGTTCGGCGGGATGTTCGCGCCGGATCTCGCGGGGCTGGCCCGGCCGGTCCTCGTCGCCTCCTGCGACGGCGTCGGGACGAAGCTGAAGGTCGCCTTCGCGGCGGGGGTGCACGACACCGTCGGCCGCGATCTCGTGAACCACTGCGTCAACGACATCCTGGTGCAGGGGGCACGGCCGCTCTTCTTCCTCGATTACGTCGCCACCGGCAGGCTCGAGCCCGGGATCCTCGCCGCCGTCGTGGAAGGAATCGCGAAGGGCTGCCGCGAGAACGGCTGCGCCCTGCTCGGCGGCGAGACCGCGGAGATGCCGGGGTTCTACGCCGACGGCGAATACGACGTCGCCGGCTTCATCGTCGGCATGGTGGACAGGGACAGGGTCATCGACGGCAGCCGGATCGCCGCGGGAGACGTGTTGATCGGCCTGCCGTCGGCGGGGCTCCACACCAACGGCTACTCGCTGGCGCGCATGATCCTGTTCGAGCGGATGGGATTGTCGCCCTCGTCCCCGCTCGACGGCCTCGAGGGGACGGTGGCGGAGAACCTCCTCGCCGAGCACCGCTCGTACCTTCGTCCGCTCGAGGGGTCGCTCGACGGCGGCGCGATCCACGCGCTGGCGCACATCACCGGCGGCGGGCTCACGGACAACCTGCCGCGGGTCCTCCCCGAGGGGACCGCGGCGAGGATCGACGTCGGCAGCTGGCGGACCCCGGCGCTGTTCGAGCTCCTCGCGCGAGCGGGAAACGTGGACTCCGCCGAGATGTACCGGACGTTCAACATGGGAGTCGGGATGGTCGTCGTCTCGGCCCCGGACCGCGCGGGCGAGATCGAGGCGCACCTCGACGCGATGGGCGAGCGTCACTTCCGGATCGGCGCGATCGTTCCGGGAGACGGGCGGGTGCACTATGCCTGACCCGTCCGCCTGCAAGAGGGTCGGGATCCTGATCTCCGGCCGCGGGTCGAACATGATCGCCCTCGTCGAGGCGATGCGCGACGGGAGGATACCCGCGGAGCCGGCCGTCGTGATCTCGAACGTCCCCGGGGCGGCCGGCCTCGCGCGCGCGAGGGCTCTCGGCGTCCCGACCGCGGTGGTCGATCACAAGGAGGTCCGGCCGCGCGAGGCGCAGGAGCGGCGGGTCGTGGAGACGCTCCGCGAGCACGCGGCCGATCTCGTCTGCCTCGCGGGCTACATGCGGTTGCTCTCGCCGTACCTGATCGGCGAGTTCCGGAACCGGATCCTGAACATCCACCCCGCGCTGCTTCCGGCCTTTCCGGGGCTCGACGCGCAGCGCCAGGCGCTCGAGCACGGCGTGAAGGTGTCCGGCTGCACCGTGCACGTCGTGGACGAGCAGTGCGACCACGGTCCGATCGTCCTCCAGGCGGCGGTGCCGGTTCTCGAAGGGGACGACGAGGAGACGCTCTCGCATCGCATCCTCGAGCAGGAACACCGGATCTACCCCGAGGCCGTCGCCCTCTTCTGCCGGGGGCGCGTGGCCATCGAGGGGCGCCGCGTCCGCATCCTTCCCGTCCAAGCGCGCTGAAAGGTCCCCCGGCGTTCGCCTCCCGCAGGAGATGTCGTGCGCGAGCGCGCGCAGGGTAGTGGAGTTCCCCGGGAGGAGGCGCCGGCCGGGATCCCTCCGGGGGAAGAGGGACGGGTCGTTCCCTTCGCGCCGCGTCTGGCGGCCGGCCGGCCCCGGGCCTTCGACCCGGGCGTCAAGCTCCGGGCGCGGGGGGCGTCGTCGCTGACGGTCACGGAGCTCCTGTCGCTCGTGCTCGGAGACCGGAGGCGCGGAGAGCCCTGCGCCCGGATCGCCGCCAGGCTGCTCCGGCGGCACGGGCTGGCGGGGCTCTCCGGTCTGCGGCCGGAGCGATGGGAGGGGGAGCGGGGCGTGGGACCTGCGACGGCGGCCCGGCTCGCCGCGGCCTTCGAGATCGGCCGGCGCGCGCGCGGAGACGAGACGGAGCGCGAGCGGCCGAAGATCGCCCGGCCGTCGGACGCGTTCGTGCAGGTGCGCGATCTCGGCGGCGCGCGAAAGGAGCACCTCGTCGGCCTCTACCTCGACGCCCAGAACGGTCTCCTCGAGCGCGAGACCCTGTCGATCGGCTCGCTCAACACCACGCGGACCCATCCGCGCGAGATCCTCTACCCTGCGATCCGGCACCTCGCTCTCGGGTTCGTCCTCGTTCACAACCACCCGAGCGGCTGCATCGACCCGTCGGACGAGGACGTGGAGTTCACGCGCTCCGTCAAGCGGGCGGGCGAGCTGATGGGAATCGAGCTGTACGACCACCTGATCGTCGCGGCCGCGCGTTACACGAGCCTGCGGGAGAGGGGATTGCTGTAGGCTAGGGCGGGTCGGCGGGACGCGGCTGCTTCGTCCGGAGGCGGAAGCGTCCTCGCCAGCCCGAAAAAGGGCTGTCTACGGACACTCCCGCCTCCGGACGAAGCAGCCGCGCGGCCCCGTCCTCGCGGGGAGGTCAAAGCGTGCGGCGACTCGTGACGATCACGTACCTGGAGATGAACGATCCCGCGGAGCTCACGTCCTCGCGGGATCCCGGCACGCCCTTTCTCTTGATGCGCGCCGAGATACCCAGCCCGGAGCTGAATCGCTTCCTCTACACCGCGGTCGGCGCCGCGTGGACTTGGTACGGCCGGCTCCCGTGGAGCCGCGCGCGGTGGCTGGCCTGGCTCGACCGGCCCGAGCTGGAGACCTGGGTCGCGTACGTGTCGGGAACGCCGGCGGGGTACTTCGAGCTGGAGCGCCAGCCGGGAGAGCAGGTCGAGCTGGTCTACTTCGGCCTCCTTCCCTCCTTCGTCGGCAAGGGTCTCGGCGGAGCGCTCCTGACGGCCGCCATTCGCCGGTGCTGGGAGATGGGGGCCAGGCGGGTCTGGGTGCACACCTGCGACCTCGATCACCCGCTCGCACTCCGCAACTACGAGGCCCGCGGGTTCCGCGTCTACAAGACCGAGCGGGCCGAGGAGGAGCTCCCCGATCGGCCGCTCGAGCCCTGGCCGGGTGCGAGCGCGCCTGAAACCGGATAACGAAGTCCCCGCCGGGGGCAGGCGCCGGCGGATCTCGCGAGAAATCGGGAGAGCGCCGCGGCGACGCGGTCGTGTATGCTGATGCGCTCGAAAAGGGGGGAGTTTCCCATGCATTCGGCTCGACGGGAGGGGACGGCGTGCCCGGGCCGCTAGATCGCCAGGAGGCGCGCGCCTCGAGGGGCGGGGGAGAACCGGGTCCGCTCGACTCGCCGCGCGTCGTCTGGCTCGTCGTCGCCGCCTGGCTCGTGCTCGTCGCCTGTCTCCTGCCGGTGCGCGAGGTGATCCCGCCGGACGAGCCGCGGTTCGCGCATCAGGCCCAGAACATGTTCGACCTCGACGACTGGATCGTTCCGAGAATTGGCGACGTGCCCTACCCGGACAAGCCGCCCATCCTCTTTTGGTCGATCGATCTCGCGTCGCTCCCGTTCGGGCGCGTGCACGCGTCCACCGCGCGCGTGCCCTCCGCGATCGGCGCGCTCGTCATCCTCCTCCTCACGATCCGGCTCGGCAGGAGGGTCTGGGGCTCCCGGGCGGTCGGCGCAGCCGGCGCGCTCGTTCTGCTCACCTGCTTCGAGTTCTTCATCCGGGCGCAGTGGGTCTCCTGCGACATGCTGATGATGTCATTCTCGTTCGTCGCGCTGACCCTCTGGCGCGAGGCGGCGTTCGACGATGTGGGCGCCGGTCGAATGGGGCCGAGAACACGCGTGTTCCTGGGTTGGATGGCGGCCGCCGCCGGTGTGCTGACGAAGGGCCCGCCCACGCTCCTCTTCGCGGGTTTCTGGCTCGCAGGCGAGGCGGCGGCGCGCCGCAAGGTGCGGCCGCTCGCGCGGATCCTCCGCCCGGAGGGGCTGATCGCCTTCTCGCTCCTGGTCGGCGGATGGCTCTGGGCCGCGGGCCGCGTGGTGGGAGGCGGCTACTCGTGGAACGCGATCTACACGCAGTCGGTGACCCGCTACTTCCACGCGTGGAACTCCGTGGCGCCCTGGTACTTCTACTTCTACCAGGGGCCGCTCGACCTCATGCCGTGGGCCGTCATGCTCCCCGCGGTGATCGCGGCCGCCGTGCTCGCGTGGCGCCGGCCGGCGGATTCCCCCGCGTCGCGCGCGGCCCGGATGGCCGCGGTCTTTCTCGCCCTCGTCTTCCTCTTCTTCTCCGGGTCCACGGGGAAGCGCGGCGTGTACGTCATGCCGGCTTTCCCGGCGTTCGCGCTCCTCGCGGGGGCGGCGTTCCTGGGCGCGGGGCGCCCGGGAGGACTGAGCCGGGCGTGGCGAGAGATCCCGCTCGGTATCCTCGCGGCACTCGGCCTGCTGTTCGCGGTGGGGCCGCCTGCGGCCGCCGCGGCGGGGTGGCTCACCCCCGCGCGTTTCGGGGCGGGGGTGGCCGGCCCGCTCGAGCTCGCCGCGCTGGCGATCGGCGGGGCGGTGCTGCTGGCCGGGGCGCTCGCGGCGCTAAGCCTGTCCAGGCGCGACGCTCCCCAGGAAGCGCTCCTCGCCGCATTCGCGGGGATCGCCGTGATGCTCGTCCTCGCGGGGGCCGTGGGCGGCGCCGCCTGGAGCCGCTGGCAGGGGGGCCGTGCGTTCGGAGCGAAGGTCGCGGCGGCGGTGCCCCGCGGACAGCGAATCGTGATCGAGCGCGGCAAGTTCGAGCTGATCCTGTTCTACGCCGACCGGCGGGGGACCGAGGTCGAGACCACGGACACGCTCCTGGCGGAGCTCGAGAGCGGCCGGTGCCGCTACGCGATCCTCTCGACCGCGACGCTCGAGAAGCTGCGCGACCGGGCGCCGCTCTCGGGCATGAAGGAGGTGTTCACCGAACGCCTCGGGAAGGTGACCTACACGACCCTCGGCCCGTGAGCCTCCGGGGCACGGCCCACGGACCGCGGCTCTCCGCTGTCCTCGCGTCTCCCGTTCCGCCCGCGCCGGATTTGGTAGAATCGCGGTTCCCGCGTGGTTTCCGCGCCCGAGAGCGAGGTCCCGATGGCCGATCCCGCCAGGAAATTCCCCCCGGTCGAGGAGCAGCTGGCCCTCCTCGCCCGAGGCGCCGTCGACCTGGTCACCGAGAACGAGCTCAAGCGCAAGCTCGAGCGGTCGAAGGCCCAGGGCGTCCCGTTGACCGTAAAGGTCGGGTTCGACCCGACGGCGCCGGACATCCACCTCGGGCACACCGTCCTCCTGCGAAAGATGCGCCACTTCCAGGACCTCGGCCATCGCGTGGTCTTCGTGATCGGCGACTTCACCGGCATGATCGGCGACCCTTCGGGCCGCTCCAAGACCCGCCCCGCGCTGACCCGCGAGGAGATCGCGGCGAACGCCGACACCTACAAGCGGCAGTGCTTCAAGGTCCTCGATCCGGACAAGACCGAGATCCGGTTCAACAGCGAGTGGCTCGGCGCGCTGGGGTCGGAAGGGTTCGTCCGCCTCGCGGCGAGGTACAACGTCGCGCGAATGCTCGAGCGAAAGGACTTCAAGGCGCGGTTCACCAAAGGCCAGACCATCGGGGTGCACGAGTTTCTCTACCCCCTGGCCCAGGCCTACGATTCGGTGGCGCTCAAGGCCGACGTGGAGCTGGGGGGAACCGATCAGTTGTTCAACCTCAACGTCGGACGCGACATCATGCCGGATTACGGTCTCGAGCCGCAGGTGGTGATCACGACGCCCCTGCTCGAGGGGCTCGACGGCGTCGAGAAGATGTCCAAGACCCTCGGCAACTACGTCGGGGTCAACGAGGAGCCGCGCGAGGCCTTCGGCAAGCTGATGTCCATCACGGACGACCTGATGTGGAAGTACTACACCCTCTGCACGGGGATCTCCGCGGAGGGAATCTCGGAGATGAAGCGGCTCGTCGCCGAGGGGATGCTCCACCCGAAGAAGGCGAAGGAAGGGCTCGCGATGCGGATCGTCGCGGACTTCCACGGCGAGGCCGCGGCGCGCTCGGCCCTCGAGGAGTTCGAGCGGATCTTCGGCAAGCACCAGGTCCCGGACGAGGTGAAGGAGCAGCGACTGCCGGCCGGGAACGGCAAGTGCGCCCTGCCGAAGCTCCTGGTCGCGCTGGGGCTCGCGTCGTCCAACAGCGAGGCGGGGCGCCTGATCGATCAGGGCGGGGTCCGGATCGACGATGCGAAGATCGCTTCGGGCACCCGGGAGATCGAGGTCAGGCCCGGGCAGAGCCTCCTGGTCAAGGTCGGGAAGCGTCACTTCGCCAGGGCCACGTTCGATTGACGGGGGCGTGACGATGAGGCGTGGCACCTTGGCCGCACTGGTTCTAGCCTGCGGCCTCGGCGGTTGCGCGCGGGAGGAGGGGCCGGTGGCGCTCGAGAGCCTGGTCCCGGGGAGCGCAGCGGGCTTCGTCGCGTCGGCGCCGGGCCGCGCCTACGATCGCGCCACCATTTTCGAGTACATGGACGGTGCAGGGGAGGTCTACCTCCAGTACGACTTCCGCGCCCTCTTCGTCCGCGAGTTCTCGAAGAGGGACCAGCCCGGAATCACCGCCCAGCTGTTCGACATGGGGTGTCCGGAGGACGCGTTCGGAATCTTCAGCCTCGAACGCGAGGACGAGGACGCGGGGATCGGGCAGGGCTCGGAGTACGGCGGAGGCCTCCTCCGGTTCTGGAAGGGGCGGTTCTTCGTCTCCGTCTTCGCGGAGATCGAGTCACCCGAGACCCGAGAAGCGGTCTTCGCCCTCGGCCGTGCGGCCGCGGCGGCTATCCGCGAGACCGGGGCCCGTCCCGCGGAGGTGGAGGCCCTCCCGCCGGAGGGCCTCGTCGTTCGCAGGGTCCGCTTCTTTCATGGGCCGTTCGGCCTCGCTTCTCGGTACCCCGCGGCCGACGGCAAGCTCCTGGGACTGTCGCGAGACACCGACGCCGTGCTCGCCACCTACCGGCGCGCCGACAACGCCTCGCGCCTCCTGCTCGTCCGCTATCCGGACGCGCGGAAGGCTCGAGAGGCGCTCGAGGCGTTCTCTCTCTCGCCGGAGACCGCGCTGGGCCCGGACGGCACGGCACGGGTGGCGAACGGGAAATGGGTCGGCGCGCGGCAGACCGGCAAGGCCTTCGTTGCGGTGTTCGAGGCGGCCACGAGGGAGGACGTCGAGGACCTCTTGACCCGGACCACCGGGCGGTTGGAGGACGCACCATGGACGCGATGAACCCCGATCACGGCCGGGAGATCACCCGGCGCCGCTTCGTCACGACCGTCTCGACCGCCGCGGTCGCGGCCGCGATCTCCCCGGCCCTGGCCGTTCCCGGCGAGACCAGCCGGGCGCGCGTCGTGCTGGTGCGCGACGAGAGCGTGCTCGACGAGGCGGGGAAGCCCCGGGCCGACGTGATCCAGAAGATGCTCGACCGGGGGATGTGCGAGCTGCTCCAGGTGAAGGAGCCGGTCGAAGCCTGGAAGCGGGTGCTGGGGCCGGCTAAGACGGTGGGCATCAAGACCAACGTGTGGAAGAACCTGGCGACCGGTCCCGAGGTCGAGGCGGCGCTCAAGAGGCGCATCGTGGCCGCCGGCGTTCCCGAGGGCGGCGTGACGATCGACGATCGGGCCGCGGGGCAGACGCTCGCGAGCTGCGACGCCCTCGTGAACGCCCGCCCGCTCAGGACCCATCACTGGGCCGGCGTCGGCGGGTGCCTCAAGAACCCGATCATGTTCGCAGCCGATCCCTCGGTCTACCATCCCGACCTGTGCGCCGATCTCGGGTCGCTCTGGAGCCTCCCGGCGATGAAGGACAAGGTCCGGCTCAACGTCCTCGTCGTCCTGACCCCGCAGTTCCTGACGCGCGGCCCGCACCACTTCGACACCCGCTACGTCTGGCCCTACCGCGGGATCCTCCTGTCCACCGACCCCGTCGCCGTGGACACGATCGGCGTCCGCCTCCTCGACGCGAAGCGCAAGCTCTCCCTCGAGGAGGAGCGCCCCCTGACCCAGCTCGCCCACCACGTCCGGATCGCCGGAGAGAAGTACAAGCTGGGTGTCGCCGACCCCGCTCGCATCGATCTGATCAAGCTCGGTTGGGACAAGGACCTGCTGATCTAGCGTCCGCGCGCCTCGGGGAGGAGCTCGAGAGCCTCGAGCGGGACCGCCGCGACGGGCCAGGCCCGGGGTCGCGGGATCGGGGCCCTCGGGAACCATCCGCCCACGCAGCCGAGCCGGACTATCGGCCCCGCCGCGTCATTCCTTCTCGAATGCGAAATGGAGCTTGCAGTTCTTGAGGCGCTCGATGTCGGCGTAGGGCAGCTCGAACTTGAAGCCGAGGTGCGCCGAGTCGTCGTCGTCCGCCTTGTCTTTCTCGCTCTTAGAGGCGATGGTCTTCCCTTCGGCGTCGACGAGGGTCGCGGTTGCGTAGACGAAGTAGTCCTTGTCGGAGTTGTTCTTGAGCTTGAGCTTGATCCCGACGATCTTCTTCGCCTTCTTGGCCTTGTCTTCGATCGTGACGACCGCGGGGTCGAAGGTGAAGGCGCTTGCGGACAGATCGAGCGCGACCTCGGACCGTGCCTGCTGTGTGTCGATCGGCATGGTGGAATCGAGTTGCAGCCCCTGCCACGCCGCCGCGCCGAACAGAGGCGTCGCGACGGCTCCGAGGACTGCGGCGATCGAGAAAACGGCCCACTTCGCGGGAGACCGAGCTTTTCTCATGGCGGTTCTCCTTGCTACCTCGAGATGTCCCTTTCCTCGCATCCTACACGAAAGCCGGCGGGGTTGGAATCCATGCCGGAGGAGTTTATCTTGGCCGGGATGCGGAACTCTTCCATCGGCATTCTGGGGATCCTCGCGGCGCTGACGCTCGCGGCCGGGGCCACGCCGCCGGCCGAGGCGGCTGGGGCGGTCGAGACCTCGGAAACGAAAGAAGTCGTCTCCTTCTACCCGTCTTTCCTCACCTGGGACGCGGGGGCGAGGGCCTGGCGCGGCGAGATCCGGGGCAAGATCTACCGCCACGCGCGCGGCGTCGGGGGGCGCGTGACGACCTCCGCGCTGCGCGCCACGCTCGGCGCCGTCGGGGACCTGACGGAAGACGACGAGCGGATCTTCCGCGCCCGGGCCGACGAGTTTGCCGTCGATGCCAAGCGTGGAAGAACGGTCGTCGTCGAGATTGGCGACCGCTCGTTCGTCTCGCGGCGCAGCCGGGCGAACGGCCATTTTCTCGCCGAGATCACCCTGGGCGAGGGGATGGCGGGCGAGGTCGTCCCGTTTCGCGCGATGCTCGAGGGCAAGCATCCGCGGGAGTTCGCCGGTACGCTTCGCCTGCTCGGGCCCACCGGCCTCTCCGTGATCTCCGACATCGACGACACGGTGAAGGTCAGCAACGTGCTCGACCGCACCGAGCTCGTCGCCAACACGTTCTACCGGCCGTACCTGGCGGTGCAAGGGATGCCGGGCCTGTACGGGGCGTGGAGGGACCGGGGCGTGGTCGTCCACTACGTGACGGCGGGTCCGTGGCAACTCTTCTCGCCGATCTGGAGCTTCCTGGCGGAGAACGGCCTCGCCGGGGCCGGCATCGAGATGCGCGAGTTCCGCCTGGCGAACGCGAGCTTCGTGGATATCTTCCGCGACTCGCAGGACTACAAGAAGCAGAGAATCCGGGAGATCCTGCGGCGCTTTCCCGAGAGGCGGTTCGTTCTCGTCGGAGACTCCGGTGAGCGCGACCCCGAGGTCTACGCCGCGATCGCGAGAGAATTCCCGGCTCAGGTGGCGGGGATCTACATCCGCGCGGTGCTCGAGGCCCATCGCGATCGCTCCCGGTATCGCTTGGTATTCGAGGGCATCGACGCGTCGAGGTGGATCGTCTTCGACGACGCGGCGACGCTCCCGCGCGACCTGGCGGAGTGGTGTTCGCTCGCGGGGAGCTAACGCCCGGCGAGCTTCCTCGTCCTGACGTACCCCCGGATCAAGACCCCCTGCTCGTCCGGCGCCGCCCCGGCGATCTCGAACGGCCTCTCCGGGCTGCCGTAAAACCCCTCGACGTCTCCCGTCAGGCGGTCGTCCGGCACCCGCACCGTGAACTCCAGCTCTTTTCTGCCCGCCTTGGGGTTGATGTCGCACAGGTCGTCCTTGCGCCCGAGGGTCTCGTCCTGGTCCCACACCTCCAGGCGCACGGGAATCTCCGACTCGCCGACCGCGGTGACGTGAATCGTGAGCCACGGGTCCGAGTAGCGCTTCTTGCCTCTCAGGACCCGGTCCACGTACCGCTGCCCACCCACCGTCGTCACGGCGTAGAGGTCCGCCTTGCGCCCCCGATCGATCCTGCGGCCGAATCCCCGCTTCTCGGCGACGTACGTGATCCCGACCTCCACGACGGTCAGGTTCCCCGCGAAAGCGGCGACGGGGGGAAGTGGCGGCGGCGCTTGGGAGGAGTAGAGCTCGGCCGCCAGCCTCTCCTGGATGTGGTTCTTCTTGACCTGCCGGACGACCACCGAGGCGGGGCTCGACGTCCATTCCACCGCGACACCGGATAGGTACCTGGTGCTGCCGCTCTCGCCGCCCTTCCAGTGCCCCTCGGCCCCCTTTCCCTTCACCCACATGGAAAGATCGCGCATCGCCTTGACGTCGAGGTCGAGCCTCCGTTGATCGACGTCGTCCACCCGGTACCCCTTCACCTCCTCCCAGAATCCCGGCCGGGCCTCCTCCGTCCACTGCCGCAACGCCGCCACCACCTCGTGGGTCGCGCAGTAGGCGGACACGTAGGCCTCGGCCCACATCGGTCGCACGTGGGAGTCCTTGTTCAGGCCGGAGTCGTAATCGCCGTGCTCGGGGTGCGCGGACGGGGGCGGGGACGGGTACGGCGGATACGAGCCGGTGAACAGCTGGATCCCCTCGGGCGCTCCGTCGGCGATCCAGGTCTCCACGCGATAGGGTCCGACGGGCTCCTTTCGATGGGCGTTTACCCAGTTCGAATGGGCGTAGAAATCCTGCACGGCGTGCGAGAGCACCCCCAGGAGGGTCAGCGTGGCCGCGGGGTCGCCGACTTCGGCCGTCTCGCGAGTCGCCTGGCGGGCGTTGTGCATGAGCCAGCCCCAGTATCGCGCGACGTCCTCCGTGGTGTAGAGGTTGTCGAAGTGCAGCTTCGACAGGCCGGTCTTCACGTTCTCTCGCGACATCGGACGCACCGAGTAGTAGTCCGTGAGCCAGTTCGAGACCTGGGCCACCTGGATCGCCGTCGCTCCGAAGCCGTGCTCCCGCAGGACGGACTCCGTGACTTCCACGTGATGCCCGGTATCGAGCGCGAGCGCGCCGCGCCACGCTAGGACCGTCGCGGCGCCGAGCAGCAGCGTTCGGGCCAAGGCGATCGGGCGGCGTTCGAGGCTCGTCGTGGTCTTCATGTTCACCTCCGCGAGAGCAGATCCTCCTCCACCGTGCGGACTACGGCCTCGAGGAGCGCCTCGCGCGGGAAATCGTTCCGATTGAAGCCGAGGACCGCCGCTTTCGGCATTTCGCTTCCGACCGGGAGAGCGATGGCCCAGTGATCCGCGCGGGCGAAGCCCAGCAGCTTGCTGCCGGGAACGATCGCGTCGGAGAAGATCACGGCCCCGTCGTTGCGCGGGTCGATCGTCGCCAGCATGTCGTAGCCGGTCCTCAAGATCCAGGAGATCCGGTCGCGCTCGCCGAAACCGGCCAGGGTGTAGTACCGCACGGTTTCGGGCAGGCGGTTCCGCGAAAGCCAGAGCAGCCGGGTTGATCGGCGCAGATCGTCCAGCGCGGCGCGATCCCGCCGGGGACACGCGAGGGCGGCCATCTCGGCCACGGGCGAGAGCAGGGGATCCGAGTCCACCCTGTCGGCGAGGGGCGATCCGGCGACGACTCCGGCGACCGCCACGAGCGCCGTCACGCGCTCCCGCACCTCGGGATACGCGACCAGCGCCGCCAGGAGGTCCGCGACGCCCTTCGAGTAGCCCACGAGCACCAGCGGCTCTCGGGGATCGAGGTCGAGCGCTGCGATGGCATCGCGAATGCGGGCGGCGTTCTCGGCGACGCTCGAGAAGCCTCCCACTTCGATCCGCCCCGTCCGGTGCCCGAGGCTCTCGAGACGCGGAAGCGCATCCGCGAACGGCAGCACGGGGAGGCAGTCGCCGTAAATTCCAGGAACCACCAGCACCCGCATGGGGAGGCGCGCGCGCGAGAGCTCCACGGGGCGGCCGGTCGCCTCCGGCTCGTCGGCCAGGCGCAGAAGCTCGGCCTCGCACGACCCCTCTCCCTCCTGCCCCGCTCCGCCTCTGCGGCGGACCGCGCAGTAGATCTCGCGGAATCTGCCGCGCCCGTCCTCGACGCGGGTCTGCGCGACCGGCGTCAAGGTCACCGGCGGCAGGTCGAGGGTGTAGGGAACCAGCGAGGCCGGAACGCACCCCGCCGCGACGACGGCCGCCAGAATGATTCCAACGACGCGAGTCATGCGCGCTCCCCGTACGGCGCGGTCGGATTCTCCACGCTCAGAACGCGGCCCCGAGCACCAGGCGCACGGCGGACGCGTCGTCTCCGAACCGGTAGCCCAGCCCCAGTCGAGGGAAACTGAAGCGCCAGAACTCGACCGGCACCCGGGTACCGACCGTGAAGCCGAGCTCGTACTGATTTCCGACTTCCAGCGGCTCGTCCCTCAGGAACACCCTCGTCGGCTCGAGGTAGAGGTAGTTCATGACGTAGAGACCGCCGTCCAGCCCATGCCCCTTCACCTCGAACGCCAGCGGACGTCTCACCTCGAAGCCGGTCTCGAGCATCACGAAGTCCTCGTCGTACTCCGAATCGCTCACGTGCTCGCCGGCATAGACCAACCGGTGGCCCAGGAGGAGGTCGACCCCTCTCGGACGGAACTTCGCCAGGCTCTTCAACCCCACCGTGTACACCGTGGCGCGCTCGCTGTCGTGGAAGTCCTGGGCCACCCCCAACTCGCCGAACGGCTCGAGGGACCAGTTCTTCAGGACGGGGAACTCGAGGGCGACTCCGGGCACGAAGCTGGCCATTGCGACGTCGTCCGGGTTGTCGGGCGGGTCCGCGTCGGTGGGGCTCAACTCGAAGTACCCGATGCAGCCGGACAGCGTGACGCGCACCCCGGGATATCGGCCCTGCGCGGGACGGATCGGGTAATAGACCGGCACGCGGTAGATCTGTACGGTGTGGCCGGATAACTGGTAGATGCCGGACCCGAGCTGGCTCGCGAAGGCGTAGTTCTTCCTGCCGGTATCCTCGGGATCGGAAGACTGCGCCGAGACCGGCCTCTCCGGGAGGCCGCACAGCAGTCCGATCAGGAAGAACGCGAATCGGACGACTTCGCTTCCGAGGCATTCATGACGCATGGAATCAGCCGGAACGGCCGAGATCGAACGGCCTTTCCTTTCCCCTCGCCGGTAGAGCCTGACCCACCGAGGTCCGCAATGGGGCGTCTAGTGAACCCCGCCGGGCCCCCGGAGGCCCGGACGACGCCAGGATACCCCCAGAACGGGCTCCCAGGAACACGAACCCACCGAGGGCCCAGGCCGGTTCCGTGAGAGTTGGGGGAGTGCACCCCCCTCCGCCACTCGACACTGCCTTTGCCGACGACGAGCGGTAGGCGATAACCCCTTGCTTGGAGCGGGGTGGGCCCAGGCTACCAGGTCACGCGGACGCGGTAGGCGAGCTTGACCTCCTGGTTCTTGGGGACCTTGACCTCGAACTCGATCGTGCCGGCGTCGAGCTTCTTGTAGGTGTGGCTCGACTGGACGACCTGCCAGTCGCCGCCGACGGGCTCGCGGACGGTCACGACGGCGTCCTCGTCCTTGTGGTTCCGAATGGCGATCTCGAAGGCGGACTCGCTCTGGCGCGGGCTCAGCACCTTGTAGTCGGTCTGCGTCCGGTCGGCGACCACGTCGAAGGCCTCGCCGATCTTGAGCTTGACGGTCTCGTCCTTCGGCGTGTGGTCGATCGAGTCCTCGCCGACGAACTGCTCGGCGCCGGAGCGGTCCTTCTTGTAGACCCGGACCGTTCCCTTCGGGAGCGGGATCCCGAGCCCCCCGTCCTTGGCGTTCTTGATCTCGAGGACGACGGCGACCTTCTGGTCCTTCGAGAGGGTCCCGTAACGGCCGCGGAACCAGCCGGGCTGGCCGACGAGCAGGAGGCGCTTGGTCAGCGGCACCGAGGAGGCCTGGAGAAGGGTGATCTGCTTGGTCTGGTTGTCCTTGAGGGTCGTCGGCCGCTCGAGCGTGTAGAGGTGGTACTCGAAGAACGACTCCTCGGCGAACTGCGGCGCGCCCGCGGCCATCTTGATGTCGGCGCGCATCGCCTCGTACATCGGCTGCGGCGGGGGCGCGACCCGCCGCACGTCCCCGGCGACGAGCTTCAGCGTGGCGTCGCGGAAGGTCGCCCCGGAGCGGTTCTCGATCGTGACCCACCCCGTCACGTCGGTCGCCCGGTCGTCGGCGTCGACCACCGCCACGTAGTCCGCCGACCAGTTCATCCCGTCGGTCAGATACGACGCCTCGACCTCGTGGGTCCCGGTCTTGTCGCCTCGAAGCGTCCAGACGAGCGTGGGGCGGGCGACGAGGTCCGGGGGGACCGACGGGAGGGTGATCCGGCCGGTCTGGTTCAGCACGATCCGGTCGCCGATCCGGTAGACCGCTCCGCCGTTCACGGACAGCAGGATCGCCTTCGACACGCGGGTCGTCAGGTCCTGGGCCTGCTCGACGACCTCGACCTCCTTGCCGACGTACTTCTCGAGGAGCTTCTCGGGGGAGATCAGGTCGTACTCGTAGTTCTGCTCCAGGACGGCCAGGGCGCCGGGCGCCGTCAGGGACTTGAGATGGACCGTCCTCGGGTTGATCGCCGACGGGACGTCCATGAATCGCAGCGCGGCGATCCCGGCCTGTTCGACCTTGAGCGTGCGCGTCTCCCGCACCAGCGCGAGGTTCACGTTGTAGACCGTGACGGCCGCCGACGTGCGGTCGGCCGCGGTGCTGTCGGGCAGGGGAGAGGGGTCCCCCGCGGCGAGTGCCACGACGGGAGAGAGCGCGAGCAGCAGGGCCAGCCGGACTTCGGTGCGCATCACGGGCCTCCTTCTCCGGCGGGAGCCGGCGCCGAGCTTCAGCGATCGGCGGCCGAACTGTCCTTGAGCCAATCGAGCCAAGCGGGCATCCCCTCGCCCGTCCGGGCCGAGAGGATGAAGACCGGGGCCTCGGAGTTCAATCCCGATATCAGGCGAAGCGCCTCGTCGAGGTCGAAGTCCACGTGGGGTGCCAGGTCGATCTTCGCGATGACGACCGCGGTGGCGCTCCGGAAGGCGAGAGGGTACTTGGCCGGCTTGTCGGTGCCTTCGGTGACGCTCAGCATCGCGACCCGCTCGTGCTCGCCGAGGTCGAACTCCGTCGGGCAGATGAGGTTGCCGACGTTCTCGACGAAGAGCAGCGAGCCGCGCTCGGGTCGGAGGTGCTCCAGGGCGTGCTGGACCTGGTGGGCGTCGAGATGGCAGGCCCGCCCCGTCTGGATCTGGTGGACTCGCACCCCGGTCTTCGCGATACGCCGGGCGTCGTTGTCGGTCTGCTGGTCCCCCTCGACGACCGTGCAGGAGAGGCCGCCGGCGAGGAGCGCCACCAGCGTCTTCTCGAGGAGGGTGGTCTTGCCGGATCCCGGCGCGCTGATGAGATTGAAGCAGCGGATCCCCTGGCCGTCGAAGAAGCCGCGGTTGTACGCAGCGAATCGGTCGTTCTCCGCGAGCAGCGCCTGCTCGACGCGCAGCACGCTCGTGGCGGAGCCTTCGTGGCCATGGTCGTGGCCATGGTCGTGCCCGTGATGGTCGTGAGAAGAGGAGTCGGGGTGGCCGCAGCCACACGTGGAGCACATGTCAGGTCACCTCCAGGGACTCGAGCTGCATCTCGCGGCCCCCCTCGATCCGGAGCGGCCACTCGCCGCACTCGGGACAGGGAGCCAGGAGATCGCTCACGTCCGTTCGCGTCTCGCACTTCCCGCAGGTGCCGGAGGCCGGAACGATACGGAGCCGCAGCTCGGCCCCCTCGCAGAGCGTCTCGCGCGCGGCGATCGGGAAGCAGAACGACAAAGTCTCGGGCTCGACGCCGGAGAGGCTGCCCAGCCTCACGTCCAGGCTGACGACCCGGCTGGCCCCGTTCGATTGGGCGCTGCGCACGGCGGTCTCGACGAGGCTGGTGGCGATGGAAAGCTCGTGCATCGGGGAAGGAGTGTATCCGAAACGCCGGGGAGGGGACAGCAACCGGCCGCCGTCGTGCCGCCCCGCGCGTCGCGCTAGGTAAGTAGGATCCCCCGGATTTCCCCGAGAATCCCTGCAAGGGCCTCGCCGTAGGCGGCATCGAGGGCGGGGGAAAGGGTCTCGCCGAACGTCGCGTCATCCGCCACCTCCACCGCGAAGACGTGGATCTCCTCGTCGGGAGGCAGTTGGACACCTAGACGGCGGCCGAGTTCCAGGGCGGTGGCGAAATTGACGTCGTGGACGTTTCTGAGGTTCAGGGTCTCCCTGAGCGCGCGGGCGTCGAAACGATACCAGTCGCCCGGCGTCCCTCCTCGGGTCCGGATCGCGTCGAGGACGATGAGCCTGTCGTGTCCCGCGATCACGTCGAGGAGGGCGAGTCCTCCTGCCGAGCACTCCTCGACGACCGCGAGGTCGGGCGATCCGGCGGTCGCTCCGAAACGTCTCGCGCCAGCCGAACCCCGACCGAATCGTCGGTGAGGATCGGATTGCCCATCCCCAGAAGGAGCGTCCTCATCGACTCGTCTGCTGCTCCGGCACCGATCCCGATCCGCCCGCGGAGAAGACGGGATTCTAGCGCCTCGCCGCGCCAAGACCGCAAAGAAGGGGAATTGCCTATCGACGCCATATGTTGGGGACATTTACGAATCCGGGGTAGACACTCCCGGCTCTTGTATGCGAAGTCATTGTTTATCAATAGCTTGACCCGTATCTCTCCCTGGTGCGCGGATTGCAACAGTGAAGACTGTCCGGCGACTGCCGCGGCCTCGAAGCCGAGCGCCCCGAGGCTGGCGGCACGTCAAGAGGTGCGGATGCTAGGGCACGCGACAACCGTGACGGCCTGCGGCGTCCTCGCGCTTCTGTCGTTCGCGTTCCCGGTTGTTGCCGCGGAGACGCCCGACGGGCTCGTACCGGCTCGTTCTGCCGCCGATGCCGTCCGCGCGCCCCGGATACCCGACAGGGAAGCTCCCTCGATCCTGCCGTTACCCGTCGAGCCGACGCCGCTCGGGGAACCCCTCGTGCTACGGGCACGGGTGACCGACCCCAGCGGGGTGCGGGAAGTCGTTCTGCTTGCGAAGGGGGAGGGAGAGTCCGAATACGTGCCGGTTCCGATGGTGGAAGTGGAGAAGGACCTCTACGCTGCGGCGCATCCGGTTGCGCCGGAGCGACGCAGCTCGGTGCTCTGGCTGGTCGAGGCGACCGACAGTCTCGGAAACGGACCGCGGCGCGCCGGCGATCCGGCGGCACCCTTCGTCGCCTCGGCCGTTGCCGGAGGAACGCCCAGCGGACCCCTGCGGCGGGTCGCATCGCCGCACCTGGCGGTCCTGGCCCTCGCGGCGGTGGTCGTGCCGGCCGCCGGAGTTTGGCGGTCCCGCTCCCGTCGGCGCGCGCGCGAGCGCCTGGTGCTTCCCGATGCTCCCGCCGGGGAGCGGACCCGGATCCGGCAGTCCATCCCCGCGTCGAGCAGATCGCGGAAGACCTGTTCTGGCTGCGCCTGCTCACGCCGCTCCTCGACCTTTCTCCCGACGAGTTGCAGAAGGCGCTCACCGACCTCCTTGCGCGCGATCATCCCCACCCGTCACGCGGCCGGTCGAGGTTCGAACGCCATGTCGTGCTCGCGCGCCTCAGCTGGGCCCAGCGCGTGGACCCGGCCGACGTTCTCTCGCGCTGGCGCCAGCTGCGCGGCCCCGGCCGGCCGCGAGCCGGAGGACGGGCGGGTGAGGGGTCGGCCCGAAGGGAGGCGGCACTGTGAGCCGCTCCGCAGGCGCCACCTTCGTGGAGTTGCTCGTGGTCCTCACCCTCCTGGGGATCGTCGCGGGGGTGACGGCGACCTACCTGAAGCCGATGGAAACCTCTACGCGCGACGGCGCGGAGCAGGTCGGAGGGTTCTTCAAGGAGTCGAGATTCAAGGCGGTGGCCACGACGTCCGCGTATCGGGTCCGGCCGGAATCGTCCTCGCGGCTGATCGCGGAGACGGCGGCCTCGTGCTCGTCCGCAACGTGGAGCGCCGATCCCGCCCTGTCGCTCGACCTCCCGCCCGCCGTGAGCCTCGCCGAGGCCGGATGGTCGGTCTGCTTCAACAGCAGGGGCATTGCGAGCCAGACGCAGACGCTCACCGTGCAGCAGGCGGGGAGGCCGTCGCGAACCGTGGAGGTCCTGCTCGGCGGCACCGCGAGGATCGTGCCTTGAGCGCGCGCGGCTTCTCCCTCGTGGAAGCGCTCGTCGCGCTGGCGATCATGGGCATCGCCATCGTCGGCGTGACCCCCCTGTTCATGACTTACCTGGACGCGAACACGCTGACCGAGGAGCGGTCGGGAGGCGTGGCGGCCGCGCAGCAGATCCTCGAGGGGCTGCGAGCCCAGAACCCCTCGTCGCTTCCCTCGTCGGGCGCGTCCGCCGCGCAATCCGTCACGGTCGGCGCACGCGTGTACGAGGTGACCACCCGTTACTGCGTCAACGCATCGTTCTGCGACGCGGCGAGCCGGCACGTGCTCGTCGAGGTGACGTACCGTGGAATCAGGATCTTCTCGGCCGAGACCGTATTCACACGGCTCCGCTGACGACGCTGCGCCCGACAGCACGGCCGCGGGCTTCACGCTGGTGGAGCTGCTCGTGGCGACGCTGATCGGCCTGGCGATCACCGGGGGCGCGCTGACGCTGGCGCTGTCGGGGAGGAGCATCTACCAGACCGACCAGAAACGGACGTCGGTCAACCAGAACCTCCGCGCCGGCATGGATCTCCTGGGAACCGACCTTCGCCAGGCGGGCGAGCGGGTGCCGGCCGACGTGCCGGCGGTCGAGGTCGCTTCCGGAGCCGGCGGAGCTCCCGATACCCTCGTGCTGCGGCGCAACCTGCTCGACGCCGTGCTTCCGGTATGCGCGAGCATCACGGGGGGCGCGAGCGCCGCGGATGTCGTCGTGGCGGACCGTGGGCCGAGTCCTCCGACCGGGTGCGCGCCGGTGCCGGACCAGGACGCCGACGGGTGGCCGGACAACATGGGGGCGTGGAAGTCCTACCGGCAGGCCAACGGCGGCCGGGTCCTGGCCTTCATCTACAACCCGGTCGGCAGGTACGGCGAGTTCTTCACCTACGACTCGGAAGACAGCGCGGCCGGCTCGATCCACGCGGCGAGCAGCAGCAACTGGGCGCACTCCTACAGGGTGGGCGAGCAGTGCCGCGTGTACGTCCTGGAGGAGCGCTCCTACCGGCTCAACGGCGGACTGCTCCAGCTCGTGATCGACGGGGACGAGGACAACCCCCTGAATCTCGTGTGCGAGGTCACCGATTTCCAGGCTCGCGCCGTCATGCGCGACGGCTCGATTCTCGATTCGTTGGGCCCGGCGGACTCTTGGACCGACCTGCTGTCGGTCGAGGTGACGCTGCGCGGCGAGGCGTCGTTCGCCGGGCGCACGCTCGTGCGCTCGCTGTCGGCGCGTTTCTTTCCTCGCAACCTGCTTTCCCGGTGAGGAGGCTTGCCATGTCGAACCCTCGCGACGAGCGGGGCTTCGTCCTCGTGACCGTGCTGCTGCTCCTGGCGCTGCTGATGTCGCTCCTGACCGGGTACTTCGTGCTGACGCGGATGGAGCTGTCGACGACCCGCTCGACGCTCGACGGAACGCGCGGGTTTTACGCTTCGGAGGCGGGACTCAACCTCAGGGCCGAGGCGATCCGCGTGCGGTTCCTCGGGTACAACCGGCCCGCGGGAACGACCCCCTCGAGCGCTGCGGGAAGCGTGCCCTGCGCCTCGGGGAACACCGGGGCCGGGGACTTCCAGTGCGCGACCTACGCGCTGGGGGGCCGCACGGCGACGACCTACCTCTCCGAGGACGCGGCGAACCCCACGGCGATCGTGATCCCCCGGGGCGAGCTCTACCAGAACCTCAACGCGCAGGAGTACGGCTACCGCGCCTACTCCCAGGCTACCAGCCTCGAGGGGCGCACGGAGGCGATCCTCGAGATGCACTTCAAGAGCCGCCTGGTGCCGCTGTTCCAGTTCGCGGTCTTCTACAACAAGGACCTCGAGATGCTCCCGGGCCAGAACATGGCGCTCGCAGGGCCGGTCCACAGCAACGGCGACATCTACCTCGGCGCGGAGAGCGGCCGGACGTTCGACGTGAACGGCCAGGTCACGACGGCGGGGGACATCTACAGGGGAAGGAAGAACGCGAACACCTGCATGACGGGCGCCGTGCGGGTCTACGACCCTCTGACCGCGAGGGCCCTACCCGCTTGCACATCGGGCAGGAGGCTCTACTCGGAGGGCGAGTTCGCCGCCTGGAACGGGATGATCCGGACCCGGGTCGAGCCGGTGACGGTTCCGGAGCCCGAGATCCTCGACCCGACGCCGGGGGCCACCTATTGGGACAAGTCCGACCTCAGGATCGTGCTGAATCTCAACACCGGCTCCCCCGCGGTCGAGATCCGGAACGCGAACAGGACCGCGGACGCGATCCGCACCGCCGCGCTCGGGGCGTGCGGCGCCGCGACCACCTCGGCCGCGTTCTACAACAACCGTGAGGGGAAGTCGATCCGCATGCTGGACGTGGACCTGCGAGGCGTGCTCGACTGCATCCAGTCCGCGACGCTGCTCGACGCCGGGAAAGGGCTCGACGACAGCTCCGAGGGAGGGCTTGTCTTCTACCTGGGCGTGGACGGTCCCGCGAGCTCGGCGTCAACGGTTACGGCGTCCGGGTGAAGAACGGCGCGACGCTGGCGTCATCGATCGCGGGCGCGCCGGCGATCAAGGGCCTGACCGTCGTGACGGACCAGGCGGTATACGTTCAGGGAAGCTACAACAGCAACTCGAAGAAGCCGGCCGCCTTCCTGGCCGACTCCCTGAACATCCTCTCGAACGCCTGGACCGACGCGAACAGCGCTCTGGCGCTCAACTCCCGCGTCGCCTCGACCACCACGATCAACGCCGCGTTCCTGGCGGGCACGGATTCGACGGGAGGCGCCGAGGGGGCGGCCGGGCGGGACGCCGGCGAGTACAACGGAGGCGTGGAGAATTACCCGCGCCTGCACGAGAAGTGGTCGTCGGCGACGCTGAACTACCTCGGGTCTTTCGTGAGCCTCGGTACGCCGCGTCACGTCAACGGCTTGTGGGTGTACGGGGCGCCTCAGTACGAGGCGCCCACGCGAAACTTCCGCTACGACACCGACTTCAACGATGCCGCCAAGCTGCCGCCGCTCACGCCTCGCTTCGTCTATCTCCGGCAGGACCTGTTCGTGCGGCAGTTCGGGTCGTGATGCCGCGGGACGACGCGCAGGCCGAGCCTCCGAAGGCCCGCCGTTCACGGGTGAGCGGCTCGGGGTGAGGAGCGCCGATCGCGGCGGGGTAGGGAACGGAATCGAGGAGGGACCTCCGATGGGGGACGAGAGCCGAGCGATCGGCCCGGGCGAAGCGGTGGCGGTGCCGAACGAGCGTCGAGCGCAACCCCGACTCGGCCTGGCGCTTCCGGCGGATACCTGCGTGTTGCTGCCCACTCCCGGGGCGGAAGGGGAGGAATGCGCGGCGCCGATCCGCGACATCAGCTACGGGGGCCTGTCCTTCCGGGTCACCGCCGCGACTCCGTGGATCGAGGAGGGCTGGGTCGGCCGGGCGCGGCTGCGCTTCGGCGGGCGCGTCATCGGCGGGAACCTGCTCGTGGTCCACGTCGCAGCGGACGCGGAGTCGGGAACGGTCTGCGGCGCGATGTTCTTCGCCGCGAGCAAGGACGACCGCATGACGCTTCGCGAGGTCCTGTCGGAGCTGGGGCGATCCTGAGGCGGCGCCGGATCAGCAGTTCCGCTTGAGATGGCGATAGACCTCTCCTCCGCGGTGGATCCGCACCTCGAGCGGCATCTGCCCCGGCAGGCTGTGGGTGGCGCAGCTGAAGCAGGGGTCGAAGGCGCGGAACGCCATCTCGATCCGGTTCAGGATCCCCTCGGTCGGCTCGACGCCGGGGCGAATCATCTCTTTCGCGACCTTCTTCGTGACCATGTGGATCGGGGCGTTGTTGTTCGTGGTCCCGACGATCAGGTTCGCGCTGGTGCAGATCCCGCGCTCGTCGCAGGTGTAGTGGTGGGTCAGGGTGCCGCGCATCGCCTCGACGATACCGACCCCAACGCCTGTGATCCGCTCGGGGATGACCCGGAACTGCTCGCCGGTGATCTCCGGGTCCTTGCAGTAACGGAGGAGCGTCTCGGCGTTCTGGACCATCTCGACGAGCCTCGCCCAGTGCTGCGCGAGGAGGGCCCGGCACGGCTTTTGCGCGAGGGTGGAGAACATCTCCTCGTAGGCCTCCTGCGCTTTCGGCGTCGCCATCCGGTCGGCGACGTTGAGTCGCGCCAGAGGTGTGGCGCAGTAGATGCTGGAGTCGATCCCCTCGACGAACCCTTTCCACCCGCGCTTCCTGAGGTAGGGGAACTTCAGATAGGTCCACGGCTCGACGTGCTCGCCGACGTGCTCGGCGTACTCCTCCGCCTCGTACTTGCAGATCTCCTTCCCCTCGAAGTCCACGACCCGGACCTTCCCGTCGTAGAAGTTCGGGGCGTTGTTCTCGTCCACGAGCCCCATCTGCTGCACGTCGAGCGTGTAGGGGCCGTGGAGGATCAGCTCCACGTACGCCGGGTTCCCGAGCACGACGTCCCGGAAGATCTTCAGCGAGAACTGGGTGAAGTCGTAGAGCTCGTCGACCATGGGCCGGATCTGGTCCAACTCCTCTTTCTTCAGTCCCTTGGACACGCCGCCGGGCAGGCACCAGACCAGGTGGGTCGTCTTGCCGCCGAGGATCTGCTGGATGGACTGCGCCTGCGCTCGCGACTTGATGACCTTGCCGCCGATCTCGAGGCCGACCTTGGCGACGACCCCGAGGATGTTGCGGGTGGCCGGGTCGGCGTCGGGCCCGCAGACGAAGTCCGGGGCGGCCAGGGCGTAGAAATGCGCGATGTGGCTGTGGATGTAGTGCGCCTGGTAGTACATGTCGCGCAGCTTCACCGCGAGCGGAGCGATCTGCTTCCCGAAGCACCCGTCCACGGCCTTCGCACTCGCCATGTGGTGGCTGGCGGGACAGACGCCGCAGATGCGCGTGACGATCCGGGGAAGCTCCTCGATCGGCCGCCCCACCACGAAGCGCTCGAACCCCCTGAGCTCGGGAATCTGGAAGTAGCAATCCTCCACGGCCCCCGTGGAATCCAGGAAGATCTCGATCTTCCCGTGCCCCTCGAGCCGCGTGATCGGGTCGATGCGGATGTGCCTGCCCATCAGCGGATGCTCCTCTGAAGCAGCGAACCGGGGAGCGCGAAGCGGTACGCGTACCCCAGGAAGTCGGGAAGGCCGCCGAGGATCCGGTCGATCTCCTGCGGGTCCCGGCTGTCGACGATCGAGGAGACGGCGCTCAGGAGCTTCGCCCCCTGGTCGCGCACGCCGGGGGCGGGACCGTAGCAGCCCCGGCAGGGCATCCCGCTATTCGGGCAGCGGACCCCGCAGCCGGAGCGCGTCGCGGACCCGGAGCAGAGGATGCCCTGCTCCATCAGGCAGAGCTCCGGATCCTGGAGGATCTCCCAGGGCCGGTAGAACTGCTTCACCTTCTTTTCTTTCTTGACCCGCTTGCAGTCGTCGCACACCGTGCGCTCGGAAGCCCCCACGACGCTTTTTCTGGGCGGCAGCGCACCCGTGGCGATCGCCTGGACGACGGCCTTGACCTGGTCCGGGGCGGGAGGGCAGCCGGGAACGTAGTAGTCCACGTCCACGACGTCGTCGAGCTTGTAGACCCGCTTGTAGAAGTGCGGGATCTCGAGGTCGCCGCTCTCCACGTGAGTCTGCGTGAGCGGGACGGTGCGGTTCCCGGGCTGGATGGAGGGGTTGTTGAGGTAGGCCCGCTCGAAGATCTCTTCCTTGGTGAACTGGTTGGCGAGGCCGGGAATCCCTCCGAGGTGCGCGCAGGACCCGAAGGCGACGAGGAGCTTGCTCTTCCGCCGCAGGAGCTTCGCCACGTGCTCGTTCTCGCTGTTCCTCACCGCGCCGTTGAACAAGGTCAGGTCGAGCTCGCCGTCCGCCATGGCCTCGACGTCGGCGTACTTGCCGTCGGTCGCGATCGGCCACAGCCGGATGTCCGCGAGCGCGGCGATGTCGAGGATGAACTCGTTCGTGTCCAGGACCGCGACGTCGCAACCCCCGCACGCGGCTCCCCAGTAGAGCGCGATCTGGAGCTTCCGGTCGGCCATGTTCACCTCTCCACCCGGTCCGTGGCGAGAACGGTACGCACCTTGCACGGGCCGAGGGCGCGGATCCGGTTGGTCATGTCGTCCACCACGTCCGCGAACCTCCGCCCCTCGCTCGCGCTCACCCACTCGAGGCGGACCCTGTCGTCCTCGATCCCGAAGTCGGCGAGCATGCGCTTCAGGAGCGGCATGCGGCGGAGGGTCTTGTAGTTCCCTTCCGAATAGTGGCAGTCGCCGGGGTGGCAGCCGCACAGCAGCACGCCGTCGGCCCCCGAGGCGAAGGCCTCGAGTACGAAGGTCGGGTCCACCCTCGCGGAGCACATCACGCGGATCGACCGCACGTTGGGCTGGTACTTGATGCGGCTCGTTCCCGCGAGGTCGGCGCCCGTGTACGAGCACCAGTTGCAGAGGAAGCCGACTATCCTCGGCTCGAAACCCATTCCAGCACCCCCTCGATCTCCGCTCGGATCTGACGGTCGGTGAAGTGCCGCCCCTTGATCGCGCCCGAAGGGCAGGCGGCGACGCAGCACCCGCAGGCCTTGCACATCGCGCTGTTCACGTGGCTCCGGCGCTTCGCCTCGTCGTACTCGATGGCGGTGTAGGGACAGAGCTCGTTGCACATCCTGCACCCCGAGCAGCGCTCCTCGTCCACCTCGGCGAACACCGCGTCCACCTCGATTCGGCCGTGGACGATCTTCGCGAGGATCCTGGCGGACGCGGCCTCCGCCTGGGCCACGGAGCCCGGGATTCCCTTCGGCGCCTGGCAGGCCCCCGCGATGAAGACGCCGTCGGTGGTCGTCGCGACGGGGTCGAGCTTCGGGTGGCTCTCGATGAACCAGCCGTCCTTGTCCTGGCTGATGTTCACGAGGTGGGCGACGTGTCCCGAGTCGTCGCGCGCCTCCATGCCGACCATGAGGACCACCAGGTCGGCCGGGACCTCGATCTCCTCGCCCGAGAGAAGCTCCTTGACGCGGATGAGCATCTCGCAGTCGTCCTGCGGGCCCGAGGCGACGATCTCCGGATCCCCGCCCTTCTTGTACATCAGGAACATCGTCTTCATCTCGGCGGAGCGCTTGTAGAAGTCCTCGCATCCCTTCCCGAACGCATGCATGTCGATGTAGAGGTCGTACACGTAGCTCTTCGGGATCGCCGACTTGATCTCCTGTCCGTACTTGAGGGCGGTCATGCAGCAGACGCGCGAGCAGTAGCCGTGCCACTTCGGGCTGCGGCTGCCGACGCAGTGGATCAGCGCCACGTATTGCGGCACTTTCCCGCCGCGGGTCAGGACCCGCCCCTCGCGGAGCATCGCTTCGAACTCGAACGAGGTGACGACGTTCGGGAGCCGCCCGTAGCCGTATTCCTCGACCCGGGAGGCGTCGAACTCGCGGTAGCCGGTGCACACGACCACGGAGCCCACGGGAGACTCGATCGGGCCTTCCGGCGAGAGGATCCTGGCCCGGAAGTTCCCGACATACCCCTGGAATTCCGTGAGCTCCGCCCGGAGCAGCACCCGGATCCTCGGGTGCGCCATCACGCGCGAGATCCGGTCCTTCAGGATGTCCCGCGCCGAGTCGAGGTAGGGCGCGGTCAGGTCCACCCTGGCGAGGTTCCCGCCCAAGCGGTCCGCCTTCTCCACCAGGAGGACCGGCTGCCCCGCGTCGGCGAGCTCGAGGGCCGCGGTGAGGCCGGCGATCCCGCCGCCGAGAACCAGCGTGGTCGGGCACATGTCCACGTAGCGCTTCTCCAGCGGCTCGTGGAACGGCACGCGCCGGACCGCGGCACCGGTCAGGGCCGTCGCCTTTTCCGTCGCGGCTCGCGGATCCTCGTGGACCCAGCTGCACTGCTCGCGAATGTTCGCCATCTCGAGGAAGTACGGGTTGATCCCGCCGGTCTGGAGGGCCTTGCGGAAGGTCGGCTCGTGCATCCTCGGGCTGCACGCGGCGACCACCACCCGGTCGAGGCCGAGATCCTTGATGTCCTGGACGATCATCTCCTGGCCGGGAGTGGAGCACATGTACTTGTAGGAGCGGGCGACCGTCACGAAGGGCATCTTCGAGGCGGCCTTGGCGACCGCTTCGCAGTCCACCATCTTGGCGATGTTCGTCCCGCAGTTGCAGATGAAAACGCCGATCTTGCAGTCGTCCATCCCGCCTCCTCAGGCCGCCTGCGTCTTCGGCGCGGCGCCGGCGAGCCGTTCCTTTTCCTCGATCGCCTCCGCCTGGAGCTCCGAGAAGTACATGGCCAGCGGGCGGTAGGCGAGGTGGGCCCACTTGCTGAACGGCACCTCGAGGCCGAGCATGGGCACCACGCCCATCATGTGGATCACGTAGGTCACGTTGGTCGCGACGTTCAGGCCCGCCCGGTGAAGAACGTGCTGGATGATCCCGGTGGCGGCCACGAAGGCCAGTAGCAGCAGGAAGATCCAGTCGGTCTCGTGGGAGTGCTGGTACTGCGGCTCCGCCTTCTTGATCCTGCCGACGATCGCGAACGCGGTGGTGGCGAGAAGGCCGACCGTCGCCGCCCAGCCGAAGACGTGCACCCTGAGGTCGATCGGCTCGCGTTGCACGAGGTGGAGAAAGAACATGATGAGGATCAGCATCGCGAGGTAGCTGCACACGAGCACGAGGTGGATGGCCCACGGTCGCTTCCTGTCGCACTCCCGGTAGCGCTTCTGGGTCATGAAGTGCACGGGCAGGAGCCAGGCCTTGCGGATGTAGCTGAGCAGCGGGACGCGGAGCTTGCTGTCGTGCCCGATGCTGAACCACCACATGCGGGCGCAGTTCACGAGCAGCAGCGCTAGGAGGAACATCCCGAGGGCCCAGTCGAACTTGTGGACCGCGGAGGAGGGGAGGAACGCCCCGGGCCCGTCCACCACGTCGAGCCGACCATTGATCGCTCCGTAGAGCGAGAATCCGAGGCCGGTCAGCAGGGCGACCAGCAGGATCCCCAGCAGCTCGATCTTCCACGACCGGTAGAACAGCCGGGAGATGCCGGTGAAGTCGTAGCGGGAGGTCAGCCAACGGCGCATGCTCATCATGGTCTCGCCCGGCTCGGCGTCCCGCGGGCACTCCTCGGAGCATTCTCCGCAGTAGTAGCAGAGCCAGGGCTCGAGGTTGCCCCGCAGCTTGTCCTCGAGACCCATCTGCAGGTAGCGCATCGACTTGCGGGGAAAGAGGAACGGCGCTCTCGAGAACGGGCAGGTCGCGCTGCAGTTGCCGCAGTGGTAGCACTTGCTGACGTCCTGCGCGCCGTAGAGCTCGAGTTCCTCGATCAGCCTGGGATTGGCCCGGATCGCCATGCCGTCTCCTCTAGGACGCCGCCAGGGACCGCGCCCGCGCCTCGATCTCCTCGAGCGAGAGGCTCGCGCGGCTTCCCTGGCCGACGCCGCTGATGATGCTCTTCAGGACGCGCGCGGCCACCGCGGAGGCCTGCGCCACCGTGTCGGGGATGTCCTTGGGCCCCTGGCAGACCCCGGCGACGAAGATCCCCCCGCGATCGGTGCTGGTCGGCTCGATGTTGTAGTCCATCTCGGTGAACCATCCGTCCTCGTCGCGGGCGACTCCCACGACCCCAGAAAGCTCGGAAGCCCCTGCGGCGGGCTCGAGACCGACGGAGAGGATCACCATGTCCACCGGAAGCTCGACCAGCCGGTCGCTCAGGATGTCCTCCCCCTTGAGGATCATCCCTCCGTCCTTCTCGAGGACCTTGGCGGAGCGGCCGCGGACCACGAAGACCTCCTCGTGCTTGATCCGCTCGAAGAACTCCTCGTACCCCTTCCCGAAGGCGCGCATGTCGATGTAGAACTCGTAGCACGTGGCGTCGGGGAGCTTCTCGCGGACCAGGTGGGCGAACTTCAGCGAGTACATGCAGCAGACGCGGCTGCAGTAAGGGTTGTAGTGGCGGTCCCGCGAGCCGACGCAGTGGAGGATCGCGACGCTCTTCGGCGCGGGCCCGCCCGCGTCGAAGACCCACTCGTCCTCTTTCTTGCGCTTGTTGTGCTTCAGGGTCTTCATCACGACCGAGCCCCCGGTCGGTCCCGAGGCGTTCGTGAGCCGCTCGAACTCGAGGGCCGTGACCACGTTCGGGAGGACGCCGTAGCCGTAGCGCTCGATCCGCCGCGCGTCGAAGACTTCGTAGCCGGTGGCGACGATGATGTTGCCGACCTCCACCTCGACCACCTTGTCCTGCTCGTCGAAGTGGATCCCTTCCTTGGCGCACTTGCGGAGGCAGGCGCCGCATTTCTTGCCGTTGCTCAGGATGTAGGTGCAGGACTCGCGGTCGATCAGGTAGACGTTGGGCACCGCCTGGGGAAACGGCATGTAGATCGCCTTGCGCGTCGTGATGCCGTTGTCGAACTCGCTCGGGACCGACACGGGGCAGACCTCCATGCAGGCGTGACAGGCCACGCAGCCATCGAGGTCCACGTAGCGGGCCCGCTGGAGGATCTTGACCCGGAAGGCGCCGGGCGTGCCGCTCACCTCCTGGACGTCGGAGCAGGTCATCAGCTCGATCATCGGGTGCTGAGCGATCGCGACCATCTTGGGGGTCAGGATGCAGGCGGCGCAGTCGAGCGTGGGGAACGTCTTGTCGAACATCGCCATGTGGCCGCCGATCGTTCCCGTCTTCTCGACGAGGATGACCTTCTGGCCGGCATCGGCGATCTCGAGCGCTGCCTGGATGCCGGCGACGCCGCCGCCAATGACGAGCGTGACGGGGTTCACCGGCGTGGGCCGGGGCAGGGCGGCCAGTCCGAACGGCACGTCGAGGACCGCGCACGCGACGATGGCCTTCGCGCGGTCGGTCGAGTGGGCGGCCAGGGCGCCGTGCTGCAGGAACGAAGCGAGACGGACCTCCGACGGATCGCCGCCGGAGAGGGCCACGGCCCGCGTAAACGCCTGCTTGAAGTAGCCGGGGGAGTCGCCGGCGATGACGACGGTCCGGATCGCCTTCCGCGCGAGCTCGAAGGCGAGGGTCTCGGGGTCGAGGCGCGGCTTCAAGCCGCGATCCTCGATGTGCACGACACCGGGGAGCGTCGCGGCGTACCTTGCCACCTCGGCGAGATCGACGCCGTCGGGCAGGCCGGTCCCTTCCTGGCAGAAGAAGACCCCGACGTTCTTCGGAGTGCCCATCCGCTACACCTCGCTCTCCGGCCGGGAGGCGGCAGGACGCGCCTCGGCGGCTCGACGATCATGCTCTTCGGGTTGGCCAGGATGAATGCGACGTGGACGCGCGGCCGGGCCGCCGCACAAACAAACACACGAAAGGGAACCCCGATCCCGCATCAAGGGTCCTCCCACCGACGTCAGTGTACGTCAAAAGGCGAACGGGTCAATGAGCGGACTTGTATTCCGCTGCGGAATCTCCCGCGCGGATTCCTTTTTCCTGAACACGTGTGAGACCGTTGACGCTGAGAAAGACGAACTGTGGAAAAGCGCAGCGTCACGGGCGGCGTAGTCGTTGCAAATCTAAAAGCGTACCAACGGAGTTTGCGGCTCTATTTTACGATGTTGGGCGGCGACCGGACGCGGTGTCGCCGGCGTCCTTCGTTTGCGACCGAGGCCGGCGCTCGAGCCAACGGTCAAGGATCGCCGAGGCGCTTTGCACGAGGCGAGGCAGCGCGGAGGCGACCTCGGGCGTGAGACCCTCGCGAATCGTGTACGGGTCGTTCACCTCCACCGCGAGAACCTCGATCTCGCGCGGCAGAGCCACGCCGAGACGCCTGGCGAGATCGAGCACTTCGGGCAGGCCGGCGTAGTGCGGGGAAGGCGCGGTGACCTCGCGGAACGCGTCCCGCGGGATGGAAAGGACCGTTCCGGGCGCGTGCTCTCCGGTCTTGATCGAGTCGAGAAGGACCGCCCGCTCGTAGCCTTCCAGGATCTCGAGGAGCGCCAAGCCGGCCTCCCCGGATTCGACGACGTCGGCCGTGGCGCCGTAGCGTTCACGGAGCTCTCGCGCCGCCGCGAGGCCGATGCCGTCGTCTCCCATCACGTCGTTTCCGAGCGCGAGGACGAGAATCGACGGGCGGCGCGGGCTCAACGGCGGTGTTCCTCGAGGACCCGCCCCGAGGCGTCGCGAAGGGTGACCACGAGCGGCATCTGGCCCGGCAGCGAGTGCGTCGCGCAGCCGTGGCACGGATCGTAGGCGCGGAACGCCATCTCGATCCGGTTGAGAAGCCCCTCGGAGACCTGGCCACCGCGGATCAGTCCCTTCGCGGCCTTCTCCACCCCCATCGCCATGCGGGCGGAGTTCCCTTGCGTGGCGACGATCAGGTTCGCCTTCGTGATGATGCCGTTCTCGTCGGTCGCGTAGTGGTGGAAGAGCGTGCCGCGCGGAGCTTCGACGGCGCCGATCCCTTCCTTCGGAGCGGCCTTGGGGAGCGTCCTGAGGTCGGAGCCCGCGATCGCGGGATCGTCGAGGAGCGAGCACAGCGTCTCGGCCGCCTGCACCATCTCCACCACGCGCGCCCAGTGGTTCGCGAGGGTGTGGTGGACCGGCTTCGGCCCGAGCACCGAGTACAGCTCGTCGTGGGCCGCCTGCGCCTCGGGGGTCGCCATTCCAAGGGACGCGTTGAGGCGCGCGAGAGGGGCGACGGCGTACACGCCGCTGTCCTTCCCCTCGACGAAGCCCTTCCAGCCGACGGACTTCAGGTAGCAGAACTTCACGTAGCTCCACGGCTCGACGTGCTCGGCGACGTGGTCGAGGTAGCGGTCCGCCGCGAACTTCGCGTGCTCCTTGCCGTCCGGGTCCACGACGCGCAACTCCCCGTCGTAGAAGCTCACGCGGTTCCGCGCGTCCACCATCCCCATGTAGTAGGTCCGATGGGTGTAGGTGTCCGAGGTGATCAGGCTCACGTAGTCGGCGTTGTTCAGCACGACGTCGTGGAAGACCTTCACGCGTGAGCCGCGCGAACTCGAGCGCTTCCCTCGCCAGCTCGCGGAGCGCGGGGAGATCCTCGGCGGCAACTCCTTTTGCGACCCCGCCGGGCAGGCCGAAGACGGGATGGATCGCCTTCCCCGCGATGCGCCCGATCATCTCCCTGAGCCTCCGGCGCATGGAGATCACGGAGCGGCCGAGTTCGAGACCGACCTTCTGGATCACCCCCGCGACGTTCCGGATGGCCGGCGGCGCATCGGGTCCCACGATGAAGTCCGGGCCGCCGAGCACGTAGACGTGCAGGGCGTGGTCCTCGAGCATGAACGCGTTGTAGACCAGCTCGCGGACCTTGCGCGCGGTCGCGGTCGGCTCGACGCCGTAGAGGGCGTCGAGGGCCTTCGTCGCGGCCATGTGGTGCGCGGTGGGACAGACGCCGCAGATCCGGCTCGTGATCTGGGGCATGTCCTCGGCCGGCCTGCCGACGCTGAACACCTCGAAGCCGCGCAGCTCGGGAACCTGGAAGAAGGCCCGCTCCACGTCGCCGCGCGTCGTTCAGGAAGATGTCGATCTTCCCGTGCCCTTCGAGGCGGGTGATCGGATCCACGGTAATCCTTCGGGCTTCCATGAGTTCCTCGCTCTCCGCCCGCGGGCGGGCGCAAAACGTCAACGGACCTCTCGGGCGTCGGTCGGCAGGCTCGCCTTCCTCCGCAGGAGGGAACGGGCGAGGCCGTAGCGGTAGAAGGTCCCGACCGGATCGGGAATGCCGTCGAGCACTTTCAGGATGGCCGCGTCGTCCTTGGGCTCGATGGACGACGCGATGGACGAGAGGGCCTTGGCGCCCTGGTCGCGAACGCGCGAGGTCGGCCCGAAGCAGCCGGTGCAGGGCATGTTGCCGCCGATGCACTGGGCCTCGCAGGCGCCCCGGGTCGCCGGGCCCATGCAGACGACCCCCTGGGCGAGGAAGCACTTCGCCGGGTCGAGCAGAATCCGGTGGGGCCGGACGAACTCCGCGTACGCCAGATCTGCCGGCTTCGAGTCCTTGCGCGGGCACTCGTCGCAAAGGGCGACGTCCGGAGCGAGGACGGAACCCTTCTCCGGCAAGCTCCCCGCCAGCAGGCCCTCGACCGCACCCTGGAGCAACTTCGGCGTCGGCGGGCAGCCGGGCACGTAGTAGTCCACCGGGACCACCTGGTCGAGGGCGCGGACGACGTTCCTGAACTCGGGAAGGGTTGCGACGAACCCGTTCTCTCGATGCTCGAGCTCGGGGCGGGTCCCGGCCGGGTTGACCGTCGAGGAGGACTCCCCGTAAACGTAGCGGAGGATCTCCTCGCGGCCGAACTGGTTGGCGAGGGCCGGGATGCCTCCCTGATGAGCGCAGGACCCGTAGGCGATGAGAACGCGGCTCTTCCTGCGGAGGAGCCGGGCCATCTCCTCGTGCTCCGACGTCCGTATCGCGCCGTTCAGGAAGGTGGCGGCGATGGAGCCGTCCGGCAGGGCCTCGACGTCGTGCTTCTTGAAGTCCATCGCGACCGGCCAGAGCACGATGTCCACGGCGTCCAGGACGTCGAGGACACCCTCGGCGAGGTCCACCACCGACTCCTCGCAGCCGCCGCAAGCGGCGCACCAGTAGAAGGCGATCTTCGGCTTGTCAGGCATGGACGACGACCTCCTCCGCCTCGGGCCGCTGCTCCGGTTCCGTGACCTCGCGGTCCCACTCCGCGGCGCGGCCGGGAAGATCGAGGGGGCCGAGCGCGCGGACGTCCTGCACCATCTGGTTGACGACGCGCTGGACCTTGTCCCCCTCCGCCGCGGAGATCCACTCGAGGCGGCAGCGCCCGTCCTCGATCCCCATTCCGGCGAGCACCCGCTTCATCAGGTGGAAGCGCCTCAGGGCCTTGTAGTTCCCCTCCATGTAGTGGCAGTCGCCCGGGTGGCAGCCGCCGATCAGCACGCCGTCGGCGCCGCGGGCGAATGCCTCGTAAACGAACTGCGGGTCCATGCGGCCCGAGCACATGACCCGCACGACCCGCGTGTTCGGCGCGTACTTGAGGCGGGAGACCCCCGCGAGGTCGGCCGCGGTGTACGTGCACCAGTTGCAGAAGAACGCCACGATCCGGGGTTCCCAGTTTTCAGGCATGGACGAGGACTCCCTCGATCTCGCTGAAGATCTGATCGTCTTCGAAGAGGTTCTGGCGGATGGCGCCGGAGGGGCAGGCGGCGACGCACGTGCCGCACCCCTTGCAGAGGGCGCCGTTGACGGAGGCCTTCTTGCGCTCGTCGCCGTACGAGATGGCCGAATACGGGCACAGCGCCACGCAGGACTTGCAGCCCGAGCAATCATCCTCGGTGATGTACGCCGTGTTCGGCTCGAGCTCGACGCGCCCCGCGTCGATGAGGGCGAGGGCGCCGGCCGCGGCCGCACCGGCCTGGGCGACGGTGTCCGGGATGTCCTTCGGGCCCTGGCAGCACCCCGCGAGGAAGATCCCCTCGGTGAACGTGTCCACCGGGGCGAGCTTGGGGTGGCGCTCCATGAAGAACCCCTCGCTGGAGCAGCTGATGTTGAACATCCGCCGCACGTCCTGGGCGTCCGCGTGGGGCTCGAGGCCGACCGCGAGCACGACCATGTCCACCGGGATCCTGCGGACGAAGCCGGCGAGCGTGTCCTCCACGCGGATCACGAGACGGCCTTCCTCCTCGGGGGTCATCGTCCAGTCGGTGATCTCCGCGACGCGGCCGCGGATGAAATTGACCCCCTCCTCGCGGAGCTTGTCGAAGAACTCCTCGTACCCTTTTCCGGCCGCGCGGATGTCGATGTAGAAGTTGTAGACCTGCGCTCCCGTGTGCTCCTTGATCAGGTGGGCCAGCTTGAGGGAGTACATGCAGCACACCCGGGAGCACCACCGGTGGGTCTTCTCGTCCCTCGACCCGACGCAGTGGAGGATCCCGACCGAGCGAGGCTTGCTCCCGTCCCGGCGCCTGATCTCTCCGGCGGTCGGGCCCGACGAGTTGACCATCCTCTCGATCTGGAGCGAGGTGAAGACGTCGTCGTAGATTCCGAGACCGTACTGGGGGATCCGGGTGGCGTCGAACGCCTGGAAGCCGGTGGCGACGATGATGGCGCCCACCTCGATCTGGCGGATCTCCTCCGTCTGGTCGAACACGATCGCGTCGCGGTCGCACGACTCGACGCAGGTGCTCTTGCACTTGCCCGTCTTGACCCGGATGCAGGTTTCCGGGTCGACGACCACCACCTGCGGGGTGGCCTGCGGGAAGGGGATGTAGATCGGCTTCCGCTTCCCGAGTCCCTCGTTGAAGCCGTCGGTCACCCGGGCGTCCTTGTAGACGCAGGCGTCGATGCACTGCAGGCATCCGACGCAGAGATCCTCGCGGACGTAACGGGGACGCCGCCTCACGGTGACCTTGAAGTTGCCGACGTACCCGTCGACGGCCGTGACGTCCGAGTAGGTCCAGAGGGTGATGTTCTCATGCCCCTTCACCGCGGACATCTTGGGCGTGAGGATGCAGGCGGCGCAGTCGAGCGTCGGGAAGGTCTTGTCGAACTTGGCCATGTGGCCGCCGATCGTCGGCTCGCGCTCGACGAGGTAGACCTTCTTCCCGGCGCTGGCCAGGGTGAGCGCGGCCTGGATCCCCGCGATGCCGCCCCCCACCACGAGGACGTCCGGATGCACGGGAACCGAGGTGCGCTCGAGCGCCCTGTGGAAACGGACGCGGCGGACGGCGGCGCGCACGAGGTCCTTCGCCTTCTCGGTGGCGGCGCGCGGGTCGTCGTGCACCCACGAGTCGTGCTCCCGCAGGTTGACCATCTGGAAGAAGTAGGGGTTGAGCCCGCCGCGCGCGGTGGCCTTGCGGAAGGTCTCCTCGTGGAGCAGGGGAGAGCAGGACGCGACCACGATCCGGTTCAGGCCGTGGTCGCGAATGTCCTGCTGGATCATCTCCTGGCCGGGGTCCGAGCACATGTACTTGTAGTCGCGCGACACCGCGACGCCCGGGAGGGCGGCGGCGTACTCCGCGACGGCCGCCACCCCGACCTTCCCTGCGATGTTCGATCCACAGTGGCAGACGTAGACGCCGATCCGGGGTTCGTCCAATTTCGGTTCCACGACGTTCACCTCTCCCCCCTATCCCACGGTGGCCAGGCTGTGGGAGGCGAGCGCGGAGTGCGCCGACACGATGTTCCGGTTGAGGCCGAGCTCCTTCTCGGAGTGGCCGAGCGCCAGGCCCACGAGCTGCGTGAAGTAGACGGTCGGAACGGAGACCTTCTCGCAATCCCGGGCGATCTTGTCCTGGTACGAGTCGAGGTTGAAGTGGCACAGGGGGCAAAGCGTGGCGATCACGTCCGCGCCGCGCTTCTTCGCCTCGCGAATCAGGAACCACGCCAACCGCACGCCGACGTCCGGGACGGTGCCGGTGAGGCTGCCGCCGCAGCACTTCGTCTTCAGCGGATAGCGCACCACGGTGGCGCCTACCGCTTCGAGAAGCCGGTCCATCAGAACCGGGTAGGTCTGATGGTCGAAGCTCGAATACGGGCGCACCACCTGGCATCCGTAGTACGGAGCGACGGCGAGCCCCTCGAGAGGGCGGACGACCTTCGCTCTGATGGCATCGAGACCGACGTCGTTGACGAGGACGTCGAGCGGGTGGCGGATGTGAACGTTACCGTCGTACTTGAGCCCCGCCGCGGCGAGACCCCGGTGGACCCGCTGGTGCAGGTGCGGGTGATTCTTGATGTAGCGCTTGGTCTTTTCGAGGACGAGGTAGCAGGCGGCGCAGGGGGCCACGAGGTCCTGGTTCATCGGCTCCGCGATCGCGAGGTTCCTCGCGGCCAGGGCGAACGCGGCGGAGTTGTGGACCGAGCTGTAGGAGGTCGCGCCGCAGCAGTTCCAGTCGTCGATCTCCTGCGTCTCGACGCCGAGCGAACGGAAGACGGCGAGGAGCGACTCTTCGTAGGCCTTGCCGGTCCCCTTGAGCGAGCAGCCCGGATAGTACGTGTATCTCATTTCGCCATCCCCTTCTCGGCTTCCGCGGCCTCGAGGAGACGCCGCAGCTCCCTGCGCTGCCGGATCGCGTCGGCCCTGAAGGACATGCGGCCGGTTCGGAGCAGGTTCAGTCCGAGGCGGGTCATTCCCAGGATCTTGAAGATGTTCGTCTTCCAGAAAAGTCGGATGACGAGCCAGCTCTCCGTGGAGCGTCCCCTCGACCGCACGAGGCTGAAGAACTCCTGGGCCAGGACCGGGATCGGAAGGCGCTTCGGAAACACCCCTTCCTTGATGGCCCTCTGCTTGAGCGCATACATGATGTTGGTGATCTGAATTTCCTTGGGGCACTCCACGGTGCAGGCGTAACAGGAAGTGCAGAGCCAGATCGTCATGCAGCGGAGCGCGTCGTCCTTGAACCCGGTGCGGGTGAGGGCGATGACGCGCCGGGGCGTGTAGTCCATGAACGTGCTGAGGAGGCAGGCCGCCGAGCAGGTTCCGCACTGGAAACAGCTCGTGAGGTTCTCGCAACCCGGGATCGCCGCGATCTCCTGGGCAAATGTCGGGTCGCGCTCCGCCTCGTACTTGATCGTTTGCTTGATCGGCTCCATGGGCGCCCCTTTTTCGGAGTTTTCCGCCTCCGGTTACCTCGCGGTGCTTGGGGAAACGGGATGTTCTAGATGGGGAGATAGCCGGGCGGGCCTGCTCTGTCGGGAAACTCTACGTCAAAAATGCGCGATGTGCTGAACAAAACGTCATTCGTCCTGGTCGTAACGACGAACTTGTAAACAGCCCTGCGTCCAAACGCTTGTGGCGAAAAGATCGAGTGGCAGTGGGTGTGGTTTTCCATATCACCGTCCACGACGAACCATTCTCGTGTTCATGCGGCGACGCCGGCGCCCCCGCCTCGGCGCATTCCGCGCGAAACTGGGCGGGTGCGAAAAAGCCTGCACAGGTCAAACAATTGGAGACATGCATCGCCCGCGCGCATGGAGTCCGGGAAGCTGGTTCGACGGGGTGCCAAGAGTCATCCCCTTCGGCGTGTGGTTCCTTGAACAAACAACATATCACCACCGTTTTCTTTTCGCACGATGCGGCCTAAAGAGGTGTTTTATTTCACGGATTGTGTGTTTTGAGAGCACAATTGGGGCGCGCAAGGAACGCGCCGGTTGGGCCGGTTCGCAGGGATGGCGGGTAACCGGTCCCTTGCGGCGGCGGGACGAGGTCGGTTAACGTCGGGTCCAGCGGGCGGCCCGTGGCCGTGGCCGTGGGAGGATTGGGTGGCTCAGCGCGGATCGACCTTCGAGTGGCTCGAGTGCTCGCGATGTCACGTGGCCGCGGATGCCGCGACCTTGCAGAATCTCTGCCGCTGCGGCGGCGTCCTGCTCGCGAGGTACCGGCTGGACGAGGCGGCGCGGACGCTGAAGCGGCGGAAGCTCGAGGGAAGGCCTCCGACGCAGTGGAGATATGCCGAGGTTCTCCCCGGCGCCGACCAGCCCGTCACCCTCGGCGAGGGGTTTACGCCGCTCCTTCCTGCGCCGTTCCTGGGCCGGCAACTCGGCGTGCCGAAGGTGTTCGTGAAGGACGAGTCCCTGAACCCCACCGGCTCGTTCAAGGCGAGGGGGATGTCGGTCGCGATCACGATGGCGCGGAAGCTCGGCGCGCGTCGCGTTGCGCTCCCTTCGGCGGGGAATGCGGGGAGCGCGGCGGCGGCCTACGGCGCGCTCGCGGGGCTGGGCGTGGATCTCTTCCTTCCGGACGACACCCCCGAGCCGTTCCGGTTGGAGGCGGCGGCCTACGGCGCGACGGTTCATCTCGTGGACGGGGACATCACGGTCTGCGGCGCGCTGATGCGGGAGGGGACGGCGAGCGAGGGGTGGTTCGACCTGTCCACGCTCCGCGAGCCCTATCGTCTCGAGGGGAAGAAGACGATGGGGTACGAGCTGGCCGAGCAGCTGGGATGGCGGCTCCCGGACGTGATCGTCTATCCCACCGGCGGGGGAACGGGGCTCGTCGGGATGTGGAAGGCGTTCGAGGAGATGGAGCAGATGGGCCTCGTCAAGAGCGGGCGCCGGCCGCGAATGGTCACCGTCCAGGCGGAGGGGTGCGCGCCGATCGTCAAGGCCTTCCGAGAGGGGGCGACTCGCGCGGAGCCGTGGCCCGACCCGCGCACCTACGCGAGCGGCCTGCGCGTTCCCTCGGCGATCGGGGACACGCTGATGCTGGCGGCGCTTCGGGAGTCGAACGGAACGGCGCTGACCGTGGGTGACGGGGAGATGGCCCGCGGGCAGCTCGAGATGGCCCGTGGCGAGGGGATCTTCGCCTGTCCCGAGGGCGGGGCGGCGCTCGAGGGCGCGAGACGTCTCGTCGCCGAGGAATGGATTCACCCCGACGAGACGGTCGTGCTGTTCAACACCGGCACGGGTCTCAAGTACCCCCGGATCCCGGGGTTGCGCGTGCCGTGAGCCGCGAGGCGGCTCTCATTTGACACTCCTCCGGGCCGGAAAGTAAACTCCGCGCGCGTCGAGGTGCGCGTGAGCGACCGTATCTTCATCGAGGGGATCAAGTTCCACGGGTACCACGGTCTGACGCGGCTCGAGCGCCAGATCGGGGTCCGGCTGGCCGTAGATATCGTCCTGGAGGTGGACCTCTCGCGATCCGGCCGCTCCGACCGGGTGTCGGACACCATCGACTACCGCAAGGTGCATGCGCGGGTCCTCGAGATCGGTAGGGGGCGTTCCCACAAGCTACTCGAGTCGTTCGCTCTCGTGCTGCTGGACTCGCTGTTCGAGTCCTTCCCCGCGGAGCGAATCTCCTTGCGGGTCCGGAAGGAGACGCCGGTGCTCGACGGCATCGTGGACTCCGTCGGCGTGGAGTTGAGCCGGACGCGCGACGAGGCGCGGGCGAAGTGAGGGTCCGGCGGAGCTTCGACTTCGACGCGGCGCACCGGTTGCCCCATCACCCCGGGAAGTGCCGCGAGCTGCACGGCCACGCGTACCGGCTGGTCGTGACCGTGGACCTGCCTGTCGACCCGGCGACCGGGCTCGCGGTGGATTTCTCCGAGCTGAAGGCGGTGGTCAAGCGCGAGGTCGTGGACCTCCTCGACCACCGGTACGTGAACGACCTCATCGAGAACCCGACCGCCGAGATCATGGCCGTCTGGATCTGGAACCGCCTGGCCGCGCCGCTCTCCGGGCTCGTGGAGATCGAGCTCTTCGAGACCCGGAGCTGCTCGGTCGTATACCGGGGGGAGTGAGCATGGATCGCGCGAAAATGGAGGAAGGGGTCCGGCGCTTCCTCGAGGGGATCGGCGAGCGTTTTCCCGGGGACGGCCTCGACGCGACCCCCGAACGGGTGTCCCGCGCGTGGGTCGAGGACCTGGTCTCCGGTTACGGCGAGGATCCGGAGACGGAGCTGACCTGGGCCCCGGCCCCTCCCGGTACCGGGCTCGTCCTGGTGCGGCACATCCGGTTCGCCTCGGTTTGCGTCCACCATCTCCTGCCCTTCTTCGGAGTGGCGCACGTCGCCTACCTTCCCGGAGCGCGCCTCGCCGGCCTCAGCAAGCTCGGACGGGTCGTCGAGATTCACGCCCGGCGCCTCCAGATCCAGGAGCGTCTCACCTCCGCGATCCTCGCGACGATCGGCCGCGTCCTCGAGCCGCAGGGAGCGCTCGTCGTGCTCGACGCCGAGCATACCTGCATGACGCTGCGGGGCGTGAAGAAGGAAGGGAGCCGGCTCCTCACGATGGCCGCCTCCGGCGTCTACGAAACCGACGGCGCCGCCCGGCGCGATCTCCTCGGTCTCCTGGCCCCAGCCGGCGGCGGGGCCGGCGGCGCGAGGTAATGGCAGCGGGCATGCGGGCCATCGTCCTGCTCGCGGCGGCGATCGCCGCGGGAGCGGCGGCGGGCGCGGAAGAGCCGCTGCGTGTCCTGGCCGCGGCGTCGGGACAGGGCACGCCGCTTCTCCGGATCGGCCTCGACTCGGGGCACAGGATCCTGATCTCCTCGAGCCGCCCTTACCGGATCCTGGACCCGGCCACCGGTGCCGCGGTCTTCAAGCCCTCCTTCACCGGCGAGACCGCGGTCGTGGCCGATGGCGGTCCCGAGCGGGAACCGGCGCGCGTCTACCGGGTGCAGGCCGGCTCGTTCTCGAGTTCCGAGGGAGCGGAGGCGGAGCGCGCCCGTCTCGAGAAGGCGATGGGCGTGAAGGGAGTCGTGCGGCGGAATCCCGATCGGGGCAACTGGAGGGTTCGGCTCGGAGAGGCGGCCGATCGCGAGTCCCTCCTGCCGCTCGTGCAGAAGCTCCGCGCGGCGGGATTCGACGCGGCGTGGATCTCCGACGAGCCGGCGGATGCCCAGGGTAGCGTCACGCTCCGCATCGTGGACGCGTCCTACGAGAGCCGGACGTTCGCGGGAGGGCGGCTCGCCGTGATTCCCGAGGCGGGCGCCCACGTGTCGGTGGAGGGGAAGCCCTATCGCGGCGTGATCGAGCTCCGTCTCTCGCCCTCGGGGATGGTGCGAGCGATCGATTGGATCGACCTCGAGCGGTACCTCCTGGGCGTGGTGCCCGCGGAGCTCGGCCCCGAGATCTGGCCGCAGCTCGAGGCGCTCAAGGCGCAAGCGGTGGCCGCGCGGACTTACGCGTGGCGGCACCTCGGGCAATTCGAGGAGGAGGGGTTCGACCTCTGCTCCACCCCGCGGTGCCAGGTCTACGGAGGCGTGGCCGCGGAGCACCCGCTCTCCGACAGGGCGGTCGCCTCGACCCGCGGGGAGATCCTGACGTGGGAGGGGAAGCCGATCTCCGCCCTCTACACCGCGACCTGCGGCGGCCACACCGAGGACGCGGCGGAGGTATTCCCGGAGGAAGCGGCTCCCTATCTCGTGGGAGTTCCTTGCCGGGCGGAGGACGCTGCGATCGCCGAGAAGCGGATCCGCCTCGAGGGGACGCCGATTCGCGAGGTGATCGCCGAGAACGGCGACGACGTGACGCGGGACTGGACGCTGCTGTCGGTCGCGGGGGTCCTCGGCGGCGCGGGACGGGGAAGCGATCCGAAGGCGCAGGCCGGGACCTCCGAGGTGCGGGCGTGGGCCGCGGCCATCGGCTCCCTCTCGGGGGTCCGCGAGGCGCCGGCGGCGGGGGGCGACGCGCGAACGCTCGCCCGGGTGGCCGCGGAGCTCTTGTCGGCGGTGGGGTGGGAGGAGCGAGCCTCGGTCCTGCTGGCCGAGGCCGACCTCGATCCGCTCCTGCGCGACCCCGAGGCCTCGTCGCTTCCGGAACGCGAGCGTCGCGCGCTCGCGTACCTTGCCTGGACGGGGGCGCTTCGGCCCTTCCCCGACGGCCGGTTCCACGTGTTGGCCCCTGCCTCGGCCGCCCGGCTGGCGCCCGCGCTCGTGAAGATCGGCGAGGCCTACGACGCGTTCGACCTGCGCGAGGCCGTCGTGCGGGGAGGCTCCGCCGGCGGGATCCGTCTCGCGCAGGGCAAGTCCGACGTGACGCTTCGAGTCTCGACGTCCGCCGCCCTGTTCGGGCTCGCGGGCGGGCGCGCGGTCCCGGCCCGGCAGCTCGACCTCTGGCCGGGCGACCGGGTCCGCTTCCGGAGGGGCCGGGACGGGACGGTGGATCTCGTCGAGCTGCGGGGACCGGTCAAGGGAGCCTCGGACGACCGGCTGGCCGCGGTTTACTCCTGGGAGGTGAGGCGCACCCGCGAGGAGCTCGAGGAGACCATCGAGCGGAAGCTCGGCGTGGGCCGGCTCGAGGGGCTCGAGGTCGTTCGCCGGGGAAGGTCCGGGCGGGTCGTGGAGCTCAAGGTCATCGGCGCGGCCGGGACGGCGACCGTCAAGGGTTTCGACATCCGCGGCCTCCTCGACCTGCGCGAGAATCTGGTCGTGGCGGAGCCGCAGCGGGACCGCTCCGGAGGGCTCGTCGCCGTCGTCTTCGCGGGGAAAGGGTGGGGGCACGGCGTGGGGCTCTGCCAGGTCGGCGCCTACGGCATGGCGCTGCGGGGCAGCGGGTACCGGGACATCCTCTCCCATTACTACCGGGGCGCGAAGTCCGGGACGGTCGAGGCCGCGAGCCCCGGGAACCCCTGAGCTGGCGCGGGGGGCCGCCGTGCCTATATTCCCCATCGTGAGGGATGCCCTCCGCCCGGAGTGCCGAAGTGTGGCACGAGCGGTCCGGGAGGTAGGTAGAGGGCGATCGGAGACTCTCGAACCGTGCCCCGGACCGGGACATGGGGTGCTACTCGATGAGCCGCACGCTGCGCCATGTCGGGTTGATCGTCCTGGCGGCGACGGTCTGGCTGCTTCTGGCCGACGCGTTGGGCTGGGTTCCGGACGGGACCTCGGATCCGTGGTTCTGGAAGGGGATCGCGCTCGGCCTCGCCTGCCTGGCGGCGGGACTGGTCTTCCGGCTGTTCGCTCCGCTCTCCCGGGAGATGACACGGGACCACTGCATCCACTGCGGGGCCCCGACGGAGCGGGGGCATCTCTATTGCCGGGACCACCTCAAGATGGCCCTGGACGACGCGCGCGACCGGACGCGGAAATCGCTCCAGGCGAGGGGCGGACCCGAGGGGCCCGGCTTCTCGTCGTCGTAGGGCCGACCGGCACCGGCAAATCCGAAACGGCCTTGCTCCTGGCGGAGCGCCTCGGCGGGGAGATCGTCGGCTGCGACGCGCTCCAGGTCTACACGGGGCTGGACGCGGCCACCGGAAAGCCGTCCCCCGAGCTGAGACGCCGTGTGCCGCACCACGTCGTGGACTTCGCGGACCCCCGCCGCGATTTCAACCTGGCGGACTACGTGAGGGCGGCGGAGGAGGCGATCCGCGGGGTGGTCTCTCGCGGGCGCGTCCCGATCGTGGTCGGCGGAACGGGCATGTACCTCCGGGGACTGTTGCGCGGCGTCGTCGATTCGCCGGCGCGCGACGATGTGCTGCGCGAGCGGCTCCGGACGATCGCCGCGCGCCGCGGCTCGAGCAGGCTCCACCGCTGGCTGGGCAGGCTCGATCCTTCGTCGTCGGCGAGGATCGCCCCGGCGGACACCCAGCGGGTCGTCCGCGCGCTCGAGCTGGCCCTCGCGGGGGGCGGGACGTGGAGCGAGCGACTCCTGCGTGAGGGGACCTGGTCCTCGGGGCGCGAGAGGTACCTCTCGCTCAAGGTGGGCCTCGACATGGACCGCGCGGCTCTCGCGGAACGGCTCTCGGAGCGCGTGGACCGGTTCTTCGACGCCGGCCTCGTCGCAGAGATTCGTTCGCTGCTCGCGGCCGGGGTCCCCGAGAGCGCGAACGCGCTCAAGGCGATCGGCTACCGGGAGGTTCTCGCCTCGCTGCGGGCGGGCGAGGACGCGGAGGCCGCTCGCGACGCGGTCAAGACGAGCACGCGGCGCTACGCGAAGCGCCAGCGGACCTGGTTCCGCGGCGAGCCGGGCATCGTCTGGCTCGATGCCGCCCTGGGGCCGGAGCGTCTTGCGTCATGCATCGCCGCGCTTTGGATCGGCGGTCCGTGACGGCGCGCGGCGCCCGCGCTTCCCGACTCGAATCGCGTGTTATATACTCGCGTGGAGCCCCGGGAAGATCCCGGCGGAGGGCGCCATGACGGCAGACGAGGCGAACCTTCAGAACGACTTCTTCAACCGCGCGAGGAAGGAGCACCGGACCGTCACCATCTTCCTCACGAACGGCAAGAGGCTGAACGGCCGGATCAAGTCGTTCGACAAGTTCACGCTGCTGCTCGACGGGCCCCACGGCGAGCTCATGCTGTTCAAGCACGCGATCTCCACCGTGAGTGTCGGAGGAGACTCGGAAGCCTGGGCCAGCCCCGACGACGAGTCCGCGCACCGCGATGCGCAGGGGCGCGGCGACAGGCCGTCCGCCCGCAGCACCTAGTGTCCTGTCGGGAATCAGCGCCGGAAGAACCCCTTGCGGTCGGCGTCGCCGTTCGGCGCGACGGGCTGGTTGCCGCTCAGCTCCCGCACGCGGCTGTTGAGGCGCTCTAGCTTCGCCTCGTACTCCTGCCGGACCAGCTGGACCTGGCGTCCGAGCCGTTCGTTCTCCGCGCGGAGGGCGGCCATTTCTCCCTCGGACGAGGATGTCCCGTGCGACTGCTGGTCGAGGTCGCTCCGGAGGCGCTCGATCTCGGCGTCGCGGTCGGCCAGCTCCTGGCGATGGCGTTCCTGGACCTCGTCGTAGAGCTTCTTGACTTCCTGGAGCTCGACGATCCTCGAGAAATCGCTCAGCGGTTCCGCCATGGCCTCTCCTTCGCCGGCCGCCCGGTGCTCCCCGGCGTAGAGGAATTTGCGGAGCATCAGGTCGAGGTCGTTCGGACGGCTGCTCGACGCCATCGCGGCGTCCTTGTCGACCACGCCGTTGAGAACGAGCGCCGCTAGGGACTGATTCATGGACTGCATGCGGTGGTAGGAGACGGAGTTCTCGATCTCCTCCTCGAGCGCCTCGAGGTTGCCCTCGAAGATCAGCTTCGAGACCCGCGGGGTCTGCCGGAGGATCTCCACGGCCGCCAGGAGGCCGGAACCGTCCTTCTTCTCGACCAGCTTCAGGGAGACGACGGCCTGCAACACCATCGCCAGCTGCTGCCGGATCTGCCGGTGGTGTCCCTCCGGGAACATGTCGATGATCCGGTCGATGGTCTGCGCGCAGCTGTTCGTGTGCAGGGTCGAGAAGATCAGGTGGCCCGTCTCGGCCGCGGTCAGCACCGTCTGCACCGTCGTGAGATCGCGCATCTCGCCGACCATCACCACGTCGGGATCCTGGCGGAAGATGTTTCGCAGGGCCTCGGCGAAGGACGGCGTGTCGGTGCCGACCTCGCGCTGGGTCACGGCCCCGAGGTTGTCCTTGAGCAGGAACTCGATCGGGTCCTCGATGGTGACGACGTGCACGAGGCGGGTGTTCACGACGAGACGGAGGAGCGCCGCCAGGGTGGACGACTTGCCCGACCCGGTGGGGCCCGTGAGAAGGACGAGGCCCTGCGTCAACTGGGCGAACTCCGAGAGCACCGACGGGAGCCCCCAGTCGTCGAGCGAGGGGAAGTCGAACGGCACCCGGCGGAACACCGCGGACAGCGTGCCTCGCTGCTGGTAGACCGAGGCGCGGAAGCGGGACACGCCGGAGAGGCTGTAGCCGAAGTCGGCCGAGAAGCGCTCCTCGAGGCTCTTCTTCTGGGGGTCCGTGAGGATGCCGACCAGCATCTCGCGGATCAAGTCCGGGTGGAGCGGATCGGTCTTGAGCGGGAGCAGCTTGTTGTGGACGCGGACGAGGGGAGGCCGCATCGGCTTCAGGTGAAGGTCCGACGCCTCCTGTCTCACCATGAACCGGAGAAGGTCGTCGATTTTCATGGGCGCCACGTCGTCCACAAGCTTCCCGGGCGGGACGCTCCCGCCAAGTTGCGACGGGGTGAACATAGGTGCCGGGACCGGCCGAGTCAAACCGGTTTGACGTCCTCCGCGCGTCCGGGCTATAACCGTCCGTTCACATTGGAGCCGCCTTGGCACGGCCTCTCGACCTCGACCAGGAATCCCGGAAGGCGCTCGAGTTCGACGCCGTGCTCGAGGCCGTCGCGTCCCACTCGGCGACGGCCGCCGGGCGTGCGCGGATTCTCGCCCTTTCGCCCCGCTTCGACGCCGACGGGCTCGAGCGGGAGCACGGGGCCGTGGCGGAGGCCGCCCGTCACCTCGGCGAGCACGGGCGCCTGGTGCAGGGGGGGCTGCCCGATCCCTCGACCGCCTTGCGGGGGATCGCGGTGGAGGGGCTGAAGATCACCGCGGCGGCCCTGCGCGACCTCGCGGTCGTGCTGGTGGCGTCGGGGGAACTCCGGACCTCGCTGCTCCGCCTCTCGGCGGGCGACTACCCCCGGCTCCGTGAGGTCGGGACGGCGCTCCCGGATCTGCGCGGCGCCGCGAACGACGTCGTGGGCAACGTGGATTCCGACGGCCGGATCTCCGACGACGCGAGCGCCGAGCTGAGGCGCATTCGGGTCGCCACCGCGCGCGTCGGCGAGCGGCTTCGCCGGCTGCTCGAGTCGTACCTGCACGAGCCCGGCGCCGAGACGGTGATTCGCGACGACTTCATCACGCAGAGGAACGGGCGTTACGTGATCCCCGTGAGGTCCGACGCGCCGCGCGCGGTGCGGGGGATCGTCCATGCGGCGTCGTCATCCGGCGCCACGCTCTTCGTCGAGCCGATGGAGTCCGTGGATCTCAACAACGACCTGGTGCGCCTCGCCGAGGACGAGGCGGCCGAGCAGGACCGGGTCGTCGAGAGATGGACCCGGCGCTTCCGCGAGCGGCACGGGGAGGTCCTCGCGGCCGTCCGTGGGCTGACGGAAGCCGACACGCTGCAGTGCCGCGCGCTCTTCGCCTCGGCCGCCGGGGCGTGCGCGCCGAGGATCGGACCCGGGGCGCCCCTCAAGCTCGTGGACGCCCGCCACCCGCTGCTCGACCGGCGTCTCCGCCAGCAGGGTGCCCGGTGCGTGCCGATCGGCATCGAGCTCTCTCCCCCCGACCAGGTGCTCGTCCTTTCGGGGCCGAACGCCGGGGGAAAGACCGTCGCGCTCAAGACCCTCGGACTCGCCGTCCTCATGGCCCATTCGGGTCTGCCGGTCGCGGCACGCGAGGCCAGTCTGCCTCTCCTGAGGCAGGTGCGCGCGGACATCGGAGACCACCAGTCCATCGACGCGGACCTGTCCACGTTCTCGGCGCACGTCCGCGCGGTGGCGCGCTTCATCGAGACCCTCGAGTCTCCCGCGCTCCTCCTCTTCGACGAGATCGGCACGGGCACCGAGCCGACGGAGGGGGCGGCTCTCGCTCAGGCGGTGCTCGAGCGGTTCCTCTCCCCGGGGGTCACCGCGGTCGCGACCACGCACCAGGGGGTCCTCAAGGCCTGGGCCTTCACGACGGAGGGCGCGTCGAGCGCGGCGATGGAGTTCGACGAGGAGACGCTCCGGCCGACGTTCCGGATCCTGATGGGGGCCGCGGGGGTTTCGGCGGGGGTGGACATCGCGGGGCGCCTCGGGCTCCCGGCGGCGGTGGTCGAGAGGGCCCGGTCGCTGATCGCCCCCGGCGGCCGGCAAGCCGAGGCGTTCCTGTCGCGCCTTCGGGACCTCGTGGGAGAGCTCGAGGAGCGGCGCGCGAGCTTGGTGGAAGAGCAGGAGCGGCTCGCCGAGGAGCACCGCCGGCTCGCCTCTCGCGCGGCATCGGACGCCGAGCGGCGGCGGCGCGAGGCGGAAGAAGCGCTCGAGGAGGCCCTTCGCGAGTTCCGCGAGCAGGGGAAGCGCGAGATCGAGGCCCTACGCGACAAGCGCGAGCGGGCCCGCCTCGAGAAGGAGCAGGTCAAGGCCGAGACGCGCCTCCGCGCGGACGTTCGTCACCGGGCGAGCCGCTTGACGCCCGCCGCGGAAGTCCGGCCGGAGTCCTCGCAGCCGTTCGAGCCGCGCGCCGGCGTTCGGGTCCGCGTCCTGTCGCTCGACCGGGAAGGGGAGATCGCCTCGGTGCGGGGGGACAAGGTCGAGGTGCGCATGGGGACGATCGGCGTCACCGTGCGGAAGAACGATCTCGCGGCGGCGGGACCGCCGCCGCCCGAGCCTTCGCCCTCGCGTTTCCCGCGCCCCGCCGTAGGCGCAGCACCCGGTCCGGGACTCACCGACGACGTGCCGGCGGAGCTGGTGATCATCGGCAAGACCGTGGAGGAGGCGACGCCGGAGGTCGACCGCTTCCTCGACCAGGCCTCGCTCGCGGGCAAGTCCGAGGTCCGCATCGTGCACGGCCACGGCACCGGCCGCCTCCGCGCTGCCGTGCGGCAGTTCCTCCGCGGCCACCCCCACGTCGAGAGCCACCGTCCCGGCGAGCCCCGCGAAGGCGGGGACGGAGCCACCGTCGTCCGCATTCGCTAGCCCGCCACCGGCTGCTTCGTCCCGGGGGAGGCGTGCCCTCGCCAGCCCGAGAAAGGGCTGTCTCCGGACACGTCCCGCCCCGGAGCGAAACAACCTCCACGCCTGTGGCCCAGCGCGGGACCCGAGCCCGGAAGCGTTCCTCGCCGGCCCGGAAAAGGGCCGTGTGGGGTCGCTCCTTTCTGGGGACGAAGCAGCCTCCACGCTCGTGGCCCAGCGCGGGACCCGAGACCGGAAGCGTTCCTCGCCGGCCCGAAAAAGGGCCGTCTGCGGACGCTTCCGGTCTCGGGTCCCTTTCAGTCGTTGGCCAGCGAAGAGGAGCGGACTCGCCGCGGACGCGAACGCTGGAGTCAGCGCTCGCCGCGGTCGTCGTCGGCGCCGAAGATCCTGAGCCACTCGGTGATGTCGGTGGGCTTGTCGGGTTTCTCGGAGGAGGAGACGCTCGTGAGCTGGGAGCGGAAGGCGTCGCAGCGCTCGACGGTGGCGTCGAGGTAGCGGCACTGGTCGGCGAGGGAGCGGTCGTTGGTCACGACGGTCCAGCCGCGAGGGTCGTCTTCGCCCCGGAGGAGGTCGAGGATGACGTCGTCGGCGCGCCGGCCCTGGCCCGAGAAGAGAACGTCCTGGCCGAGATGGAGGCCCGGCGGCGCAACACCGTCGAAGACGACGACGATGCGGCGGCGGCGCGCGCGGGCGAGAGCGGCGATCTCGCGGGCGAGGGTGCGCCGCTCGCTGTCGGAGCGGGAGCGTTCCGGCCAGGAGCCGAGGAGATTGTCGCCGTCGACCACCCGCGGCATGGGGCGTCTCCGGCCGGGTCAGCCTTTGAGGATCGCGCGGAGGGGGCCGCCCGGCATCGCCTCCTCCGCGGTGACGCCGATCGATGCGAGCAAGGCGGAGGCGTCGGCATGCGTGGGCTCCCAGCGGAGCACCTCGCGGAACATCCGCGCCGCGTCGGCCTTGCGGCCCGCGCGCTGATAGAGCTGGCCGAGTCCGTAGTAGGCCTTCGCCATGGACGGGTTGATCTCGGCGGCGGCGATGAGATGGCGCTCGGCGTCCTCGCGGCGGCGCGGGCTGCGCACGAGCAGGAGGCCGAGCTCCAGGCGGTACTCGGCGACGCCCGGCTCCGCGCGCGCGGCGTTCTCGAGAAAGACGACCGCTTCGGCGAGGCGCTTGCGCTCCGCGAGCTGGCGGCCGCGTAGGAAGTTCTGGCGCGCGATGTGGGCGGAGTCGGCGGGACGGCCGGTCTCGGCCTGCGAGGCGGCAGTGGCCTGCGAATCGTACGCGGCGCGCAGCTCGGGGTTGTAGAGCGTGTTGTAGGCCTCGGTGACCAAGGCGAAGAAGGTCTCGACGCGCTCGCGGAGGTTCTCGAGGTGGCCGGACCGGAAGCGGTCCGGATGGTAGCGCCGGGCGAGCGCGTAATAGGCGTCGCGTACCCGCATCCGCGAAGCGCCCCGCTCGATGCCGAGGGTCCGGTAGTGGTCGGACTCGCTCGCGAGGGCGAGGCGCGCCTCGACCTCTTCGCGGGTCAGCTCGGACTCGACTCCCTTCTCGACGCGCGCTCCTGCCTCCGCGCGCTCGTCCGCGGGCCGCAGGATACCCGCGAGCAGCAGCCCGTAGATCGCCCGCAGCGCCGGCTCCTCTCCCTGCGGACAGGACTTCGCGATCCTGCCGGCGGTCGCGGTGCCATCGGCGCGATCCAGGACGTATCGTCTCGCCGCGTCCGGCTCGAGCGCGGCCGCGGCGGCGGCCATCTCCGGGGATGCGACGGGTCGGAGGTCGGGCGGACCGATCCGGACCCGCAGTGCATCGAGCGCGGCCGGGTACCTCCGGGCGTGCGACAGGATCAGGGGAATCGGCGCGAGTCGGACCGTGATCTCCCCGTCGAGAGCGGGATGGCCGCTGTCGAAAGTGGCCGTGCCGTCCGGCCACTCGAGGCAGGACGATAGAAGGGCTTCGACGTGACGCTCCATCGCGCCCCGCAGATCCTCAGCCCGGACCACCCGGCCTTCCTCGAGAACGGCACCGAATTTCGCCTTCCTCCTGGCCGCCTCCGCAACGATATCGGCGCGGGCCGCGGGAGCGAGAAGGCCGAGCTGCACCAGCACCTCGGGGAATTGTTCCTCGAGCAGGTTGGACGCGGCGAACGCGAGAAGGCCGCGGTCCAGACAGAACAGGCGCCTCAAGCGTCCGCGGCACGCCGCGAGGATCCCCGATGCGCCCTCGACCTGACCCGCCGCCAGGGTCTGGGCGATCCGCATTTCGCGGGGGGCGGCGACGCCCTTCAAGGCTGTTTCTCTCCGCGGAGCTCCTCCGCCCAGTGCCGGCAGAGCTCGTCGTACCCTTCGCCGTAGACTTCAAGGAGTGCCGCCTCGACGGACGCGCCTGCTCCCATTCGGTCGAGGAGGCCAACGAGCCCGGAGAGGTCCCTCCGCTCCTCGAGATAGAGCGTCAGCGAGAGCGCCGCGGGGTAGGAGAGGCTCCCGGACGACGCCCATCGCGCCGGGTCGATTCCCCGAAGGAGGCCCAGGACGCGCTCCCGGTCGGCGCGCGAGAAGGGGCGGCCTTCCATCCGCTGCGCGAGCCCTTCCTGCAGCCAGCGCGGACAGGTTCCGCGCGTCTTCGAATGGATGACCGCGTGGGTCAGCTCGTGGACCAGGACCTGCTGCGCCGACGGATCCAGTTTCTTGATGCCGCCGAGGGGAACGCGGATCTTGCCGTCATAGAGGCCGACAACGTTGTCCGGCGCCTGCGTCACGTCGCGAAACTGCCGGTTGGGGTAGAGGAGTACGGTGATCGGCTGCTGCGGGGCGTGCCTGAACGTGTCCGACAGGTCCCGGACCCGCGCTTCGAGGTAGTCCCCCACCTGCCGGGCCAGCTCGGGATCGAGCTCGCCGTCGTGGCGCAGATTGAAGTGCGGGGTGGCGGAGAAATCGTAACCGGCGCCGGCGTGCTGCTCGCGCTCTCCCCGGAGGATTTTGTCCCGGAGCCGGTCGTTGGGGGCGAGCCGGAACGCTTCGCGCCACTCGCGAAGCGCGTCGTTCATCTCTTCCGCCCGGTCCTTGAGATCGCCGAGGATCTCGTGCAGGTCGGGGTCGAGGGGATCGCGCACGAGACCGTCGAGAACGGACGAGAGCGCGGACTCGTCCCGCCCGAGCCGGATCTCGGCCACGGCGAGTCCCGTGCGGGCCTGGTTGAGCGAGGGGTCCTCGCGCAACGCGTCGGCGAAGCGGGCGGAGGCCGTCTCGTAGTCCTTCGACTCGAGCGCCCTGGCTCCCTCGCGTGCGAGGCGGCGCGCCTCGACCGCGCTCCGCGCCGTGGTCCACGACGGGCCGGCCGCCGACGAATCGCCGGCGCCGCGTCCCGGAGGGGTTTTCGCCGGCGCACCGTTCCCCGAACCCGGATCGATGCGCACGACGATGGAGCGGGGCAGGCCGACGGTTCCCCCCGCGCTCTCGTATCGGAGCGTATCCCCCTCGATCCACCAGCGCTCGGCCACGATGACGCCGCCGCTCGCGAGCACGATCGTGTCGGCTCGCGCCGCCTGGACGGCGAGGAACACGATCGCGGCGGCCGCGAGCGGGATCGAAGCCAAGCGGGAGCTCATGGCGCGAGATCTTGGACAGCCCTGGCACTCGGGCGCCCCCCGCCCTGGAGCAGGAACGCCGGGAGGTCGGACGCGGCAGCCGCCTCCTTCGGGGTCCCGTAGAGGCCCCAGCAGACCCGGTAGCAGGTGGGGCCGCGATCGGGCAGCGGGAGCAGGAAGAGCCGGTCCGAGCCCCCGGTCTTCTGGAGGATCCGCTTGGTGTTGTCCGGCTTGCAGGTCACGAGCACCTGGGCGGTGAAGCTCCCGCGGCTGTTCGAGAGCCGGAGGAGATCCCGTTCCGCGCGCAGGCCGAGATCGTCGCCTGCCGGCGGGGGGCCCGCCGGCGAGGGCCGAGGCGCGCCCGCGGTATCGACGGGGGGACGCGGCGGCGCCGGAGCCGCGCCGGAAGGCGGCGGGAGCGCGGCGGAGGTCGGCGGCACGTCGACGTTCTCGACCTCTTCGTCGGATGCGGGCGCGGGCTCGGGACGGGCGGCCACGGCGGCCGGCGGCGAAGATCGCGAACCGATCTCCCTCTCGCGCGCGGTGGAGGAGGGGGCGGTCTTGCCGGCTCGCAGCAGTCCACCGGCCGCCAGGATCGCGAGCACGGCGGCGAGGAGGATCCCGGTCGAAACCATCTGCCTCCAGTCGCCCCGCGTTCGAGGCGCCGGCTCGTCCCCTCCGTCCTGGGATCCCCTGTCTTCGTCCATGACGTTTCCGCTCTCCGCCCCGCTCTCAGAATATAGTCCGCTCGCTTGCCGGTCGCATTGTAGCCGCACCCCGGCCCCGCCCGGATCCGCGTGCTACAATTCCGCGCCGTTTTGGCCACCCGGAGGTGCCGATGCGTCGCAGCGGGTCGCACCCGGCCGAGTTCGTGGTGGTGGGAAGCGGCGTGGCCGGCCTGAGGGCGGCCATCGGCCTCGCGGAAGCCTGGCACAGCGTCCTGCTGCTGACCAAGGACGCCCCGACCGATTCCAACACCGATCGCGCGCAGGGAGGTGTCGCCGTCGTCCTCTCCGACGAGGACGAGGTCGGTCTCCACTTCGAGGACACGCTGCGCGCGGGAGCCGGGCTGTCGGAAGTCGAGGCCGCCCGGACGCTCGTGGAGGACGGCGCGCGCGCGATCATCGAACTGATGGAGTGGGGGGCGGATTTCGACCGGAAGGGGATCCACTTCGCCTTCGCGCGGGAGGCCGCCCACAGCGCGCGGCGCGTGCTGCACGCAGGAGGAGACGCGACGGGGCGGGAGATCGTCCGCGCGCTCCTCGTGAAGGCCTCCACCTTTCCCAACCTGCGCATCGCCTCGCGCTGCACCGCGCAGGATCTCTGGGTCGAGGCAGGCGTCTGCCGCGGCGTGCACTACCTGGACGAGTGGGCGGGGGAGACGCGGTCGGCTCCCGCGGCCGGAGTCCTCCTCGCCACCGGCGGCGCCGGCTGCGTCTACCTCCACAACACGAACCCCCCCCAGGCGACCGGCGACGGGATCGCCATGGCCTGGCTGGCGGGGGCCGAGCTGATGGACATGGAGTTCGTGCAGTTCCATCCGACCGCGCTCGCGGTGCCCGGCGAGCCGCGGTGGCTCCTCACGGAGGCGCTCCGCGGCGAGGGTGGCGTGCTGCGCACCGTGGAGGGGCGGCGTTTCATGCCCGACTACCACGCGGGCGCCGAGCTCGCCCCTCGCGACGTGGTGAGCCGGAGCATCGTCCGGGAAATGGCGCGCACCGGCGACGACTACGTCCTCCTCGACCTCCGCGCCCTCGACGCGCCGTTCCTGCGAAAGCGCTTTCCCGGCATCGACGCGCTATGCACGCGATGCGGTTTCGATTTCACCCGCGAGCCGATCCCGGTCGTGCCGGCCGCCCATTACTTCATGGGCGGCATCAGGACCGACCTCTCCGGTCGGACGAGCCTCGGCGGCCTCTACGCGGCCGGGGAGACCGCCTGCACGGGAGTGCACGGAGCGAATCGCCTGGCGAGCAACTCGCTGCTCGAGGGGCTCGTCTTCGGCGCGAGGGTCTCGACGGCGATGGGCGTGGACGTGAACGGCGACGCGGGCGAGCCTTCGGCGGTCCGGGAGCAGGGCGGGTTCTTCCCCCAAGACGCCGCCGTCGAGATCGCGCACCGGATCCGCCACGAGGCCTGGGACCGGCTCGGCGTCATCCGCGACGGCGAGGGGATCGAGGCCGCGAGGGGAGCGTTAGACGCTCTCGGGGAGCAGCGCGTCGCGCGCCGATCGTCGAGGGAGGGAATCGAGGCCAGGAACCTGTGGGTCGTCGCCCGGGCGGTGGCGGAGGCCGCGGCGTGGCGCACGGAAAGCCGCGGGGCGCACTTCAGGACGGACCATCCGGCTACCGACGACAGGCACTTCCGCGTGCACTCGGTCCAACGACTCGGCCGCTCCCCGGAGGCGGTGCCCGTGGGACGGGGCCCGCTCGGGATCACCGAATCAAAGTAAAGCAGCGGCTCCAGCGGGAGCGGGTGAAGAAGTGGAGCGCCTTGCTCGCGATGGACTTCGCGCTTTCCACGACCCCGCGCGGGTTCGCCTCGACGGAGTCCTCCTGGTAGGACCACCAGATGAGGAGGGCCCGCCCCTTGACGAGCGACTTGGGGACGAAGCCCCAGACGCGGCTGTCGGCGGACATGTTGCGATGGTCTCCCATGGCGAAGTAGTTTTCCAGGGGCACCCGCGTCGGCCCGTACGACTCGCCGCGTCGGTAGGAAGCATCCACGTAAGGCTCGTTGATGAGAGCGCCGTTCACGTAGAGGTAGCCGTCGCGGACCTCGATCGTGTCGCCGGGGAGGCCGACGATCCGCTTGATGTAGTCGGTCTCCGGCTCGGCGGGGAACTTGAAGACGACGACGTCGCCGCGGCGGATGTCCCGCACCGGGAGGAGCTTGTTCTCCCACTCGAACAAGGCCGGCGAGTACATGAAGCGGTTCACCATGATGTAGTCGCCGACAAGGAGCGTGTCCATCATGGACCCGCTGGGGATCTTCGACTGCTGGAAGACGAACGCCCGCGAGAAGATCACGAAGATCACGCAGACGATGATCGTCTCGATGTAGTCCCGGAGGATCCCCTTCGGCTGCGGCTCGCCGATCGCGACCTCTCGCCCGTCCGCATATCCCGTGCGCCCGCCCAAGCTCACACCTCCAAGCCGCGATCGAGGAACTCCCGGACCGCGCCCAGCGCCTCCTCCGGAGTGTCCACCACGCGGGTGACGTCGAACTGCTCCGACTCGATCATCCCGGCCCGGACGAGATGCCTCAGGAGCGGCCTCCAAGCGTCCCCCAACAGTACCACGGGGCGGCGGTCGAGGCTTCCGGCGCGATGGAGGGCCCAAAGCAGGGCGAGCTCCGCGAGGGTGCCGGACTTCCCCTCGAGCACGACGTAACCGTCGGCCGCCTCGATCAGCGTCCGGGTCCGCGTGAACAGCTCGGGGGTGTCCACGACCTCCCCGAGATAGGGATTCGGGGCGCGCTCGCGGAAGATCCCGCAAACGACGCCGAGCGGCGACCCTCCGGCCTCCGCCGCGCCGCGGCTCGCCCCCTCCATGACCCCGCCGTATCCGCCCGTGACGACCCGGAAACCCGCCCCGGCGAGCAGCCGCCCGACCGCGCGCGCCGTCTCGTACAAGAGATCGCCCGGGCGGGGCTCCGAGGAGCCGAAGACCGCGATGGTCCGCATGCCGACCGAGCCGTCCGCCGCCTCCCGCAAGCCGCGACCTCCGCCGATTCGAATCGAGCGCGAGAGGATATCGCAGCCCGGGCACCTCGTCGACGCGCCGTCCGGGAGCCGCTAGAATGCTTCGACCCGATCGGCGGGCGGACACCGGGCGTTCCGGGAGCGCCGGGCCGCGCGGGCGGCGAAACCTGTAGGGACGGAACATGAGCCATCAGCGTCAACGGTCCGCAACGAGACTGCTCCTGGTCGTCGCCCTCCAGGCGGCGATCATCGCGGGCTGCGGCGGTCCCCCGGCGGAGAAGTCCGGCGGCGAGAGCGCGGGGACGGCCGGCCGCGCCCCGAAAGCCGCTCCGGATTTCTCGCTCGAGGATCTCGAGGGCAAGACCGTGCGCCTCTCCGACAGCGCGGGGAAGGTCCGCCTCGTGGATTTCTGGGCCACGTGGTGCGCCCCCTGCCGCGAGGAGATCCCGCAGTTCAAGGAGCTCTACGCGCAGTACAAGGACCAGGGCTTCGAGCTCATCGGGATCGCGATGGACGAGGAGGGCGCGAAGGTCGTTCGCCCGTTCCTGGAGAAGCACCAGGTCTCCTACACCAACCTCCTGGGGAACGAGAAGGTCGAGCAGGCCTTCGGCGGGGTCCTCGGCTACCCGACGGCGTTCTTCATCGATCGCGACGGGAAGATCGTGGACTCCTACGTGGGCGGCGTGCCGAAGCGGGTGTTCGAGGCGCGGCTCCGCGAGCTGCTCGGCCTCGGCGCGGCCTCCTGACCCGCGGCCTCCGGTCCCACCCGGGCGGGGGCGCCTTTTTCCGCCGATCCGGGACGGTTTGGGGCGGTGCCACAAAACGGCACGCTCATTACGATCCTCGAATTGTCGGCGGCCTCCACGATCCCTAGATTCTCCCTCGGGCCAGTCCTCCCCAGGGAGAACCGCCGTGCCATCGCGTCCACACTTCCGCCGGTCGATCCTGATCGGGTCCCTGATCGTCCTCGCGGCCACCGCCGCGGCGGCGCGCGACGCGCGCCCCCGCTCGCAGGAAAGGGTGCTCGCCGCGATCGTAATGGCCGACGAGAGCGCGGAAACGCGCGAGGAAGCGGCCGAGGCCATCCGGGCCGCCCGCGGGACGGTGGCCCACGCGTTCGACGGCCTGTTGATCGTCGAGATCTCCCCCGACGCCCTGCCCGGACTGCTCCTGAGTCCGGCCGTGAGGGAGGCGGGCACGGAGGGAATCGCGGCGTCGAAGCACCGGCGGCGTCCGGAGGGGTTCCACGCGGGAGTCACCGCCTGGAACCGGTTCTTCCGGAACCAGGCGAAGCGATTCTCGGTCATGGCACCGGAGGGGCTCGCCGGTCCGCCGCGCGAGGGGCAGGATTCGTGGCTGCCCCCGGCTACCGTCCTTCCGGCCTCCGCGTCCGGGCTCGAGGGATGGAGCCCCGGTGGGAGGCTCGACGTCATCGAGGGCGTTTGCGCCGCGGCCGCCTCGACCCAGCCCTACGGGGCCACCGATCAGAACACGAGCGAGTTCCTCGCGGGCTCGGTTTCCGTCAACGTGATCCTGGTCCAGAGCGACGGCTCGGTCGACCTCTCCACCGAGAAATGGACCGCCGAGAGGGAACAGGCCGTGGCGACCCAGGTCGCCGCCGGCCTCGACTGGCTCCGGAGCCAGGAGCCCGCGGCGAATCTCTCCTTCGTCTACCACGTGATCGCGGGGCGCCTCGCCTCGACGGCGCGCACCGGCTACGAGCCCGTCTCCCGGAAGGCCGACCCGATGGGCGCGACGGGGGAGGATCTCTGGGTCGGGCAGATCCTGACGAAGATGGGGTACACGAGCGGCGACCGATGGGTCCGCTCCCGCGCGCTCGCGAACGACACCCGGCGGGCGGACCGGTCCGACTGGGGGGTCAACGTCTTCGTCGTGGACTCGCTCGTGGATGGGGACGGGCGCTTCACGGACGGCTACTTCGCCTACGCGTGGATCGGCGGTCCCCACCTGATCATGACGTACGACAACCAGGCCTGGGGCATCGACCGTATGAACCAGGTGGTGCGTCACGAGATCCTGCACTCGTTCTTCGCCTTCGACGAGTACAGCGGCAGCGGCTGCACCTGCACCGAGCACCGCGGCTACCTCGATGGCGTCAACGGCAACTGCCGGAGCTGCAATCCCGCGGCGACCGCGTGCGTGATGGACTCGAACACCTCGGCGATGTGCTCCAACACGCGGCGGCAGATCGGCTGGACGGACCTCGACGGGGACGGCGCCGACGACGTGATCGGGGAGGACCCCGTCACGGTGCTCGACACCCCTCCGGCGACCGTCTGCGGCGGAGCGGTCCTCACCGGACAGGGATCGGTCGTTGCCGCCACCAACCGGAACCCGGCAGGCGTGACCCCGAAGGTGAGCGTCAGCGTGAACCGCCTCTCCGGCGTGGAGTGGAGGGCCGACGGCGGGAACTGGGCGCCGGCCGACCCGTCCGACGGCGCCTGGGGAGACTACGTCGAGGCCTTCAAGGCGACGCTCTCGCTCTCCCCGGGGACCTACAACCTGGATCTGCGGACGGTGGACGACCACGGCAACACGGACCTCACGCCCGCCACGGCGAGGGTGACCGCTCTCGCCGGGGCCGCCGATCCCGGCGCCGTGGTGACCGCCGCGCGGTCTCCGGGCGGGACGGCGTCGCTCTCCTGGGCGGGCGCCCCCTCGGCGGCCAAGTACCGCGTGTACCGATCCTCGACGGCGGCGGGGAACCCCTCGCTGGCGGTCGAGACCACCGCCACGGCCTGGACCGACACGGTCACCTCGTCCGTCTACTACCGCGTCCGCTCCGTGGACGCGTGCGGCAACGAGAGCTCTCCTTGATGGCGCCTGGACCCTCTGCGGAAGCGGGAGGGAGCATGACGAGGCAGGCGAGGACGATCCTGATCATGGCGACGTTCGCCGTCGCGGCCGTCGTGCTTCTGGGCATCGTCGCGGGGCGCTACGAGAAGGCGCTCGCGTCGCGTCGCGCGGCGGTCGCCCCGGCGGCGAGCGCGGCGTCGCCGGCGAGGTAGACGGCCTAGCCCGACTTCTGCCCGCCGCCCTGCGCCAGCCTTCGCTCGAGGCGATCGATCCGGTCGCGCACCCGCCGGAGCCGCACGAACAGGAACGTCACGTAGCCCGCGATGGCGATCCAGATGACGTTGTAGGCCCAGAAGAGGAAGTCGTAACCCTTTTCCACGACGCTCTCCTTGTCAACGGCCCCCGAGGGTCTCGGAAAGGGCGCGCGAGCGATCCTCGAGAGTGGCCACGCGCGTCCGCAGCGTGAGCAGCAGCGCGTAGAGCAGGTAGAAGACGAACAGGCAGAACAGGAAGGTGCGGAGCATCTCCGGGGCGAGCGGATCCTTCTTGCCGGGGCCGAAGACGACCGGGTGCTGCCCCCTCCACCAGTCCACCGCCTTGTAGATGATCGGGACGTCGAGCGCCGCCACGATCCCGAGCACCGCCGCGAGGCGAGCGCCCTGGTCGCGGTTCTCGGCGTACCCGCGAACCATGAGGCACGCCGCCAGGATCAGCCACAGGACCAGGGTGGTCGTGAGGCGCGCCTCCCAGGTCCACCAGACCCCCCACGCCGGCTTGGCCCAGATCGGCCCGGTGACGAGAACCACGGTGCAGAACAGCAGGCCGATCTCGGTGGCGGAGCGCGAGAGGTTGTCCCAGAACATCCGCCGGGTTCCGAGGTAGGCCACCGACGCCACCAGCAGCACCATCACCGAGGAGAACGTCACGATGGCCGCCGGCACGTGGAAGTAGAAGATGCGCTGCACGGGGCCCATGACCCGCTCGTCGGGGGCGTAGACGAAGACCATGTAGATCGCCCCGAGCATGAGCAGCGCCGTGGCCGAGAGCAGCGCGGCCGTCAGGACGTCCTTCGCGCCTTTCATGAATCCTCCGTCAGTCCTCGAGGATGTACTCGAAGGTCAGGATCGCCACGAGGAAGTAGAGCACGTCGAACCCCGTCGTCACCAGCATCCAGTTCGAGACCGACGACAACGGCTTCCCCTCGAGAACCGCCGAGGTGCACTTGACCGCCGCGATGAACAGGGGAGACGCCACGGGGAACAGGAGCGTCGCGAGAAGCGCCTCCCCGCGGCCGACCCTCGCGGCGACCGCGGCGAAGAGCGTTCCGAGCTCGCACAGCCCCACGGTGTGGATCCCCACGACCAGGAGGAGCGGTCCGAGAACGGAGAGCAGGTCGTAGTCGAAGAAGATGGCCGAGAGCGGGAGGATGATCGCCTGGAGGGCGACGACGGTCGCGACGTTCGCGAGCGCCTTCCCGGCGAACAGCACGGAGCGGTCCACCGGCGCGAGGATCAGCGCCGACAGGGAGTCGCGATGGCGCTCGATCTGGAACGACCGCGCGAACCCGACGATGCCGGAGAACGAGAAGGTGACCCACAGGATCCCGGGCACGAGCCGGGCCGCGCCGATCTGCCGCACGGTGGTGAGATCGAACGCGAAGTTGAAAACGACGAGGACGATCAGGGAGAACAGGACCATCGCGGACAGCGTCTCGAGCGTCCGCCACTCGATCATGAGGTCCTTGGACGCCACGACCCACGCCCCGCGGAAGAACCCCGGACCGGTCGGGCGCCGCCCGCCGCTCACGACTTGCCCCCGCCCGGAGGCGGGCCCCCGACGTGCTCGAAGTACGACCGCTCGAACGCGAGCCGGTCCATCCCGGCGGAGGCCCCCTGCGCGCGGATGCGCCCCCGCGCCAGGATCATCCAGCGGTCCGACAGCTCGAGCCCCTCGACGAGATTGTGCGTGACGAGGAAGAGCGTCCGCCCCTCGTGCCGAAGCCTTTCCAGCGTCGCCCTCAAGAGCGCGGCGGCGTAGGGATCGAGGCCGGTGAACGGCTCGTCGAGGAAGACGATCTCGGGATCGTGGATGAGGCAGCGGGCGAGGGCCAGCCGCTGCTGCATTCCGCGCGACAGGGTGCGCGCGGGGTCGTCCGCCCGCTCCGTGAGCCGCACCGACTCGAGGAGCGCGTCCGCTCTCTCGGCCGGGTCGGGAAGGCCGTAGAGGCGCGCGAAGAAGATCAGGTTCTCCCTCGCGGTCAAATCGTCGTACTGGAAGGTCTGGTGCGAGATCAGCCCGAGGATCGCCTTGGTCTCGAGCTCGTGCGCGCGCGGGTCCTGCCCGGCGATCCGGACCGACCCCGCGGTCATCTTGAGGCTCGAGGTGAGGATCCGGGTCAGGGTGGTCTTGCCGGCGCCGTTCGGCCCGAACACCGCCAGCGACTCGCCGCGGGCGATCTCGAAGTCGAGGCCGTCGAGGGCGGCGATCGCCCCGAAGCGCTTGGTCAGGCCGCGGACCTCGACGATCGGGACTTCGCCCACGGGTGCGATCTCCACGGCGTGCGAACTTATCGTGCCTTCACCGGGGCTGACAAGGGGAGGGGCTCCGCGCCTCCAGCGGGGGGGGCGCTCGCGTCGCCCCGGGGTGCCGGCTTAGATCCCCTTGGTCCTGGGGTCGTCGTGAGGGTTCTTCTCTCCGCGTTCCTTGGCCGCCTCGTACTTCGAGGGGCATTTCGCCAGGAGATTGCTGGCGACGAACGTCCCGTCCTGCCGGAGTCCCCCCTCGATGACCACGTCCGCGCCGTCCACGAACGTGTCCGGAATCACGCCGTGGTACTCGACCGGAAGGGCGGCCTGGCCGTCGGTGACGTTGAACCGGACGTCCATCCCGTTCTTCTGCCGCAGGATGGAGCCGTCCTCGACCTTCCCATTGATCCGGATCCCGCCGTCGCGGGATCCGTCGAGCTTCCGGAACTCGCTCACCGTGTAGTAGTAGACGAGCCCGCTCTTGCTGCTGAGCGTCACGGCGAGCAGGAAGGCGACGCAGGCCACGATCCCCACGCCGATCAGGACCAGCCGCAGTTTCTTCTTGTCCATCGAGACCTCTCGCAACCCACGTGGCACGGCAAACCATTGTACGGACCGGAAGAAATCCTGTCAATTCGGGCCTTTTTCCGTACATCACGCCGGGAGCGAAGGGGCGGGATCTCGCCACTTTTTGCTAATCCGCGGGTACGGTTGTACATTCCGCGTCGCCGAGAGAGGTCGAGGTAAGCGCGTGAAGGAAATTCAGTTACGGCTGGCACTGGAGCTGAAGGCGCTCGAGCGGGAGTACCGGGTCGAGCTGCCCCGCGAAATCAAGATCGCGGTGGCGCAGGGCGACCTGAGCGAGAACGCGGAGTACAAGGCCGCGCTCGAGCGTCAGCACTACGTGAGGGCGAGGATCAGCGCCCTGAGGGAGCGGCTCTCCGAGCTGGGCACCCTCAACTTCGACCGGGTGCCCAGGGACAAGGTGGGCCTCGGCTCCACGATCGTCCTCCTCGACATGGACACCGACACGGAGGTCACCTACGAGCTGGTGATCCCCGAGGTCGCGGACTCGGAAGCCGGCCTGATCTCCATCGCCTCGCCGATAGCCCGCGGGCTGCTCGGGCGCAAGGAGGGGGAGCAGGTGACCATTCCGATCCCTTCGGGCCGGAAGCGCTTCGAGATCGTCGAGCTGAAGACCCTCCACGACAAGGCAGATGTCGAGCCGCCGGCGCCTGGCGGAGATCCCGCCTGAACACCGGGTTATGATGAGCGGCCCGTCGAGGGGGGACGTCGCGGTGATCGCGGAACCGGCTCGAGAATCGTTCCTTCCACCGGCCGTCGAGATCCTCCGGCCGAAGCACTGGGTCAAGAACGTCTTCGTCTTGGCGGCCCTGGTGTTCGCGGGAAAGCTCTCTGACCCAGGAGCGCTCCTGCGGGCGCTCGGGGCGTTCGCGTGCTTCTGCGCCCTCTCCTCCTCCGCCTACGTCCTCAACGACATCTCGGACCGCGAGGCCGACCGGCTCCACCCGGTGAAGCGGCGCCGGCCGGTCGCCTCGGGCTCGCTGACGGTCGGCGCGGCGGCGCTCCTGGCGGTCGGGCTCGCCGCGGGTGCGCTTCTCGGCTCCCTCGCCCTCGGGGGGCCGTTCTGCGCGGTGGCCACGACGTACCTCCTGATGAACCTCGCCTATTCCCTCGTGCTCAAGCGGGTCGTCATCCTGGACGTCATGGTCGTCGCCGCGGGGTTCCTGCTTCGCGCATGGGCGGGCGCGGTGGTCCTCGGCGTCGAGATGTCGCACTGGCTGGCGCTGTGCACGGGGCTCCTCGCGCTGTTCCTCGGGTTCGTGAAGCGTCGCCAGGAGATCGCGGTGCTCGACGGCGCCACCGTCCAGCGGCCCATCCTCCGCGAGTACTCCCTGCCGTTCCTCGACCAGATGATCTCGGTGGTGACGGCTTCGACCGTGCTGGCGTACTCCCTCTACGCCTTCTCGCCGGAAGTCGCCAAGCGGCTCGGCACCAGCCACCTCGGCCTGACGATTCCGTTCGTCCTCTTCGGGATCTTTCGCTACCTGTACCTCGTCCACAGGCGCGGCGAGGGGGAGAACCCGACGCTGCTCGTCCTCTCCGACCTGCCGCTGCTGGCGAACGTGGTCCTGTGGGGGGCGTCGGTCCTCGTGGCGCTCTACGCGTGGCATTGAGGCGTTCTTCCCCCAGGGCCCCCGGCGCGCGGGGCCTCCGTTTTCTTGACTTCCCCCCGCCGCGTCCCTAGGATTTGCCGCGAGCCCAAGAGTTGCCATGGAAACGACCTCGCCCTCAACCGAACGCCCCTCCATCCTCGTCGTGGACGACTCCAATCTCCTTCGGGGGATCCTCCGCGAGGAGTTGGAGGCCGAAGGGTGGGACGTCCACCTGGCGGAGGAGGGGGGCCCGGCCGTCGAGATGGCCCGCGACCTGCGGCCCGACGTGATCCTTCTCGACGTCGTGCTCCCCGACAAGAACGGGTACGAGGTTTGCCGGGCGATCAAGGGCGACGACGCGACGAGCGACATCCCGATCGTCATGCTCTCCTCGCGCAACGAGCTGAAGGACAAGCTCGCGGGGTTCGAGGCCGGCGCGGACGACTATCTCGCGAAGCCCTTCTTCACGAAGGAGCTGCTCGCGAGGCTGCGCACCAACCTGAGGGTCCGGGACGCGCTCGAGAGCAGCAGGCGCCTCGGCCAGTTCTATCTCGAGATGCTGTTCGGGATCGGCTCCGCCATCACCTCGCCGTTCAAGGTGGAGGACGAGGTGGACATCATCCTGCGCCAGGCGCTCGTGGCGGTCCACGCGCGCCGAGGCTCGATCCTGCTCCTCGACCCGGAGCAGGGCGACCTGACGGTGAAGGGGGTTCACGGTTACGGCGGCCGCGGCGGCCCGGCGTACGGGGAGCGGTTCCGCATCTCGGACAAGCTCCCGCTTCTCGCACCCGACGCGCCGGACGCACCGCTCGGCATCCGGATGTACGAGGACTCCTCCCGGAAGACCGTGTTCGTCCCGATGGTGGCGAAGGAGAGGCTCACCGGGGGGATCGAGATCGACCTCGAGGGAAGGGACCGGCGCTTCTCGGCCAACGACCAGAAGCTCCTCTACGCGCTGGCCTCGCAGGCCGCGATCTTCATCGAGAACGCCAGGCTCGAGCGCGACGTGCGCTCGATGTTCCTCAGCATCATCGTCTCGATGGCGAGCGCCGTGGACGCGAAGGACGCCTACACCCACGGCCACTCGCTCCGCGTGGCCCGGGTCGGCCTCCTCCTCGCGCAGGAGCTCGGACTGTCGCGCGACCTGATGGAGCCCCTGCTCCTGGCCGGGATCCTCCACGACGTGGGAAAGATTGCCATCCCGGACGAGATCCTCAAGAAGCCGCAGCGCCTCGACAAGGAGCAGATGCGAGATCATGAAGAGGCCACCCGCTCGCGGGGGCGAAGATGCTGGCCAGCACATCCCGGCGCTCGCGGAGGTCATCCCGGGGATCAAGCACCACCACGAGAACTGGGACGGCACCGGCTATCCGGACGGCCTCGCCGGGGAGAGCATCCCCCTGGCGGGGCGCCTGATCCTGATCGGCGACGCTTTCGACGCGATGACCACGGACCGCGTGTACCGGAAGGGGATGCCGGTGTCCCGGGGCTCTCGAGGAGATCCGAAAGTTCGCCGGCACGCAGTTCGATCCGACCCTCGTCGAGAGGCTCGAACGCGCGTACGCCGAGGGAAGAGTCCACGACGAGCTCTCGAGAACGACCCCTTCTCTCGGCGAGCTGATCGACCACATCCGATGACGGCGCCCGACCTCGAAGAGAGCCGGCCCCTCCGGCTGCTGGTGGTGGACGACAGCCGCCTCATCCTGCGGATGGTGCGCGACTTCTTCACGCAGCGCAGCTACGACGTCGTCGAAGCGGGAAACGGCGAGGAGGCGATCGCGCGCCTGGTGGGCTTCGTCCCGGACGTGATCATCTCGGACATCCTGATGCCGGTGATGGACGGCTGGAAGCTGTTCGAGGAGGTGCGCCGCCTGCCCGAGACGTCGGAGGTGCCGTTCGTCTTTCTCACGGTCGAGTCGGAGCTCCCGAAGCGGCTTCGCGGCTTCCGTCTCGGGGCCGACGACTACATCATCAAGCCGTTCGCCGTCGAGGAACTGCACGCGCGAGTCGAGCGGATCCTCGAGCGGCGCCGCGCCCTCGAGGCGGCGCGGCGCGGCGGGGATGCGCTCCTGGCCGGGTCGGTCGAGCACCTGGCGATCTCCGATCTGCTCCAGATCCTCGCGCTCAATCACAAGGACGGCACGGTGCACCTGGAGGAGGGCGACGAGGAGGGGCGGATCGTCTTCGTCGCCGGCGAGATGGTCCACGCCGAGTGCGGTCCCGCGAAGGGGGTGAAGGCGCTCTACCGGATGCTGGGCTGGAACTCCGCCGCGTTCCGGCTCCTCCCGCGGGAGGGTCACCTCGAGGAGCGGACCATCACGACTCCCGCCGCCAACGCGCTGATGGACGGGCTCGTCTCGCTCGACGAGTGGAACCGCTGGCGGGGCCAACTCCCGTCGGACGATACGACGATCGAACTGGCTGCCGACGCGAAGGCAACGCTCGGCTCGCACCCCGTGACCCCGGCCCAGTTCGACGTGATGTCGCGCGCCAAGGGGGGAGCCACCGTCCGTGCCGTGCTGGACGAGAGCCCCCTCCCCGACGCGGACCTCGCCGAGGCGATCGCTATCTTGCTCGCCTGCGGCGCCCTTCGCCCGAGAGCATGAACCGCCTCCCGGGCGGCTCCGCTCGCGCCGCGCTCGCGCTCGCGGTGGCGGTGGGGGCCGTCTCGTGGGCGTCGATCCTGGTGCGCCTCTGCGAGGCGCCGAGTCTCGGGATCGCCTTCTGGCGCCTGCTGTTCTCGGTGCTGATCCTCGCGCCGTTCGCGCTACGGCGAGGCGAGCCGGTGTCGCCGCGCACCTACGCCGCCGCCGCGACCGCGGGATTCCTGCTCGCGCTGCACTTCGCCTCCTGGATCTCGTCGCTGAGGTTCACGTCGATCGCGTCGTCGGTGGTCATCGTCTCGACGCAGCCGGTGTTCACGGCGGCGTTCGGCCCCTACCTGCTGAAGGAGAAGCCCGGGCCCCGGGGGATCGCCGCGGTGGCGCTCGCGCTGTGCGGCACGGCAGTCCTGGCCGGGGGTGATTTCGCGATCGGGGGACGGGCGCTCCTGGGCGATCTCCTCGCACTGGCGGGAGCGGTCACGGCCTCGGCCTACTTCATGATCGGGCGGCGCGTGCGGGAGAGGATCGCTTTCCCGCGGTACCTGCTGCTCGTGAACTCGGTCTCCACCGTGGCACTCCTCGCCTTCGCGGTGATCGGGGGCGCGGGCCTCTCGGGGTACCCGGCGCCGACCTGGGGCTGGCTCGTCCTGATGGCCGCCGGGCCGCACCTGATGGGGCACGGGCTGCTCAACTGGAGCGTTCGCCGCCTCCGCGCGTTCACGGTCAACATGGCCGTCCTGGGCGAGCCGGTGCTGGCCACCCTCTACGCGGCGCTCCTGTTCGGCGAGGTCCCCGGGGGGCCGTTCTACGCGGGGGCGGCCCTGATCGGCGCCGGGATCGTCCTCGCGACGAGGCAGGAGCGGGAAGTTACGGCCGATCCTTCCCTATAATCGCAGCGATGTTGAAGACCGACACCGAGCTCCGGTACCTCAAGGGCGTCGGCCCGAGGCGCGCGGAGCGCCTCCGCGAGGCCGGCCTCGAGACGGTCGAGGACCTTCTCTACGTCCTGCCGTTTCGCTACGAGGACCGGCGTGCGTTCGCCAGGATCGCGGCCCTCGTTCCGGGCGGCCCCGAGACGACCCTCGCGATACGCGTCGCGCGGAGCCGCCTGATCCGGACGCGCCGCCCCGGCTTCTCGATCTTCGAGGCCCAGCTCGAGGACGAGAGCGGCTCGATTCGCGCGGTCTGGTACAACCAGCCCTACCTCGAGCGCCTCTTCGTCGAGGGAAGGCGGGCCGTGATGTTCGGCCGGGCGTCGCTCGACCGGTACGGCCGCGACGTGATCCTCGAGAACCCGGACTACGAGTTCCTCGAGGCGGACGACGCGGAGGGGATCCACACCGGCCGGATCGTCCCGGTGTACCGCAAGCTCGCGGACCTCTCGTCGCGAATGCAGCGGAATCTGATGCACCGGGCGCTGGAGCAGCTCGAGGGGCCTTTCCCCGGCCCCGTGCCGGAGGCGATCGCCGCGCGCCACGGGCTGCTCGAGCGCGCGCGGGCGCTCCGGGAGATCCACTTCCCGCCCCCCGACGCGCGTCTCGCGGAGCTCGCCGGCCGGGCGACGCCGGCCCAGCGATCGCTCGCTTTCGAGGAGATCTTCCTGCTCCAGCTCGCGCTGGCGGTGAAGCGGCACGGTCTCAAGGAAGAGGCCCGCGGGATCTCGTACGAGGTGCCCGACGCGCTCCGGACGAAGCTCGCGCGCCTCCTCCCGTTCAAGCTCACCGAGGCGCAGAAGAAGGTGCTGCGGGAGATCGGCGCGGACCTGAGGTCGCCGCACCCCATGAATCGCCTGCTCCAGGGGGACGTCGGCTCGGGGAAGACGATCGTCGCGCTGCTCACCCTGCTGGTCGCGGTCGAGAACGGCTACCAGGGGGCGCTCATGGTCCCCACGGAGATCCTCGCGGAGCAGCACTACCGGAACCTGTCCCGGATCCTCGACCCTTCGGGGGCGGGGTATCGCCGGGGACTCCTCACCGGCTCGCTCCGCGCCGCGTCGCGGCGGCGGACGCTCGAGGGGCTGAAGACCGGCGGGATCGACATCGTGGTCGGGACGCACGCGCTGTTCGAGCCCGGCGTGGAGTTCAAGCGCCTCGGCCTCGTCGTGGTGGACGAGCAGCACCGGTTCGGCGTCATGCAGCGCGCCGCGCTGGCCGGCAAGGGCGCGCGACCCGACGTTCTCGTGATGACGGCCACGCCGATCCCGCGATCTCTCGCGCTCACCCTCTACGGCGACCTCGACCTCTCCGTGATCGACGAGCTGCCACCGGGGCGCACCCCGGTCAAGACGCTCGTTCGCGGCGAGGAGGACAGGCGAAAGGTCTTCGACGGGATCCGGAAGGAGGTCGCTCGCGGGACGTCAGGCGTACGTCGTCGTGCCCCTCGTCGAGGAGACCGAGAAGAGCGACCTCAAGGCCGCGACCGCGTTCGCGGCCGAGCTGAGGGAGAAGGTCTTCCCCGACCTCGCGGTCGGCCTCCTCCACGGACGGATGAAGGGGGAGGAGAAGGACGCGGTGATGCGCGCGTTCGCGGCGGGCGAGACCGGCGTTCTCGTCGCGACCACGGTGATCGAGGTCGGGGTGGACGTCCCGAACGCCAGCGTGATGGTCGTCGAGCACGCGGAGCGCTTCGGCCTCTCGCAGCTCCACCAGCTCCGGGGGCGCGTGGGGAGGGCGAGCGACCGCTCGTACTGCATCCTGATGGTCGGCGAGGGGGGGCACGGCCAGGAGGCGCGCGAGCGGCTCGCCGTGATGGCCGAGACCAACGACGGCTTCCGCATCGCCGAGAAGGACCTCGAGATCCGCGGCCCCGGCGCCGTCTTCGGCACCCAGCAGCACGGCCTGACCGACCTGCAGTTCCTCGCCGAGGTGCTGAAGAACCCGGCGCTGCTCGACGCCGCCCGATCGGAAGCCCACGCCCTCGTGGAGGGGAGCGCTTCGGGACGCGCCCAGGCCGGCCGCGTGCTCGCCTCGTTGCGCCCCGGCTGGAAGCGCCGCCTCAATCTCGCCGGCATCGGCTGACGCGCGCCGCCTAGTTGCTCGGCTGCTGCATCATCATCAGGAAGTCCTCGTTCGACTTGGTCTTCGAGAGCTTGTCGATGAGGAGCTCCATCGCCTCGACGGTGGACATCTGGCTCAGGATCTTCCGGAGGATCCACACCTTGTTGAGCTGGTCCTTCGGCATGAGGAGCTCTTCCTTGCGGGTGCCCGACCGCTCGAGGTCGATGGACGGGAAGACGCGCCGGTCGGTGAGCTTCCGGTCGAGGTGGAGCTCCATGTTGCCGGTGCCCTTGAACTCCTCGAAGATCACGTCGTCCATGCGCGAGCCGGTGTCGATGAGGGCGGTGGCGATGATCGTCAGCGCTCCGCCCTCCTCGATGTTGCGCGCGGCGCCGAAGAACCGCTTCGGCCGCTGGAGCGCGTTGGCGTCGATGCCGCCCGAGAGGACCTTGCCCGAGGGGGGCTGCACGGTGTTGTAGGCGCGCGCGAGCCGGGTGATCGAGTCGAGCAGGATCACGACGTCCTTCTTGTGCTCGACCAGCCGCTTGGCCTTCTCCATGACCATCTCCGCGACGTGGACGTGCTGCTGGGCCGGCTCGTCGAACGTCGAGGCCACGACCTCGCCGGCCACCGAGCGCTGCATGTCGGTGACCTCCTCGGGGCGCTCGTCGATGAGGAGGACGATCAGGAACACCTCGGGGTGGTTCTTCGTGATCGAGTTCGCCATGGACTGGAGGAGCATGGTCTTGCCGGTGCGGGGCGGGGACACGATCAGGCCGCGCTGCCCCTTACCGATCGGCGTCAGGAGGTCCATGATGCGCCCGGCATGTTCTCGGGACCGGTCTCGAGGCGCAGCCGCTCCTGCGGGTAGAGCGGCGTCAGGTTGTCGAAGAAGATGCGGTCGCGGAGGCTTCTCCGGGTCGTCGAAGTTGACCGCGAGCACCTTGATCAGCGCGAAGTAGTTCTCGTCCTCCTTCGGCGGGCGGACCTGGCCGGAGACGGTGTCGCCGGTGACGAGGCCGAAGCGCTTGATCTGCGACGGGGAGACGTAGATGTCGTCCGGTCCCGGCAGGTAGTTGTAGTCGGGGTGGCGGAGGAACCCGTACCCGTCCTGCAGGATCTGGAGCACCCCCTCGGCGAACACGAGGCCGCTCCGCTCCGACTGCGCTTTCATGATCTCGAAGATGAGATCCTGCTTGCGCATCCCCGCCGCCCCCGCGACGTTGAGACGACGGGCCGCCGCGGTCAGCGCCTGGTTCGTCATCCGGTAGAGGGAGTTCAGGTCGATGGCGCGGTCCTCGCCGGGCTCGTCGCGCTGCGGTGCGACCTCCTCCGGGAGCTCGAGCTCCTCGGGGGGCTGCGCCTCGGCGCTCTCCGGGACGACCTCGGGGGTCTCCGCGGCGCGGCGCTCACCGCGTCCCTCGCGATCCCCGCCACCGTGACCTCGCCGCCGTGGCGGCCGACCGTCAGCCATAGAGCCTCCCGTGTTGCGACACGCCTACTCTCCCGCCTCCGCGAACGGACCCGGGCGACGAGGATGAGAGCGTGCCCGCTTCAGGTGAAAAATCCATCTCCCGGCAAGTTCCGGCGCTGAGCCGCGCTGCGATGGGATGATGAAACCAGGGGCCGTGACTATAGCACGCGCTTCGTCGCCGAGTCTACACGGCGCCGGGACGCGACGAGGGCCGGCGGGGACCGGGCGCCGGCCCCGTATAATCCCCGCGGAGGTGGACGTGGCGCAGCTGATCGGGTTGGTGCTGGCGGGAGGGCAGGGGAGCCGGATGGGCCGGCCCAAGGGGAGCGCGGTCCTGGGCGGGATCACGCTGGCCGAGAGGGCGGCGACGAGCCTGAGGCCGCTGGCGGGGAGCGTCCTGATCAGCGTGGCTCCCGGCATGGCGAACCCGGCCCCGAAGTACCCGACCGTGGAGGACGCCGCCCCGGCGTTCCGCGGGGCGCTCTCCGGGATTCACGCTGCCATGGCGGTGACCGGCGAGGCCGACCTCCTCGTCCTGGCCTGCGACTACCCCGCGGTGGACACGGCGCTCCTCGGGAAGATCCTCGAGCGCTCGCGCCCCGAGGACGACCTGGTGTTCCTCGTGGATCCCGCGGGGCGCGACCACCCCCTGGTGGGCCTATGGAAACGGAGCACCCGGGAGCGCGTGCGGGAGGCGATCGAGTACCGGATGCACAAGGTGCGCGGGATCCTCGCGGACCTCGTGGTGCGGCGGCTGGGCCCCGAAGCGTTGCCCGGCGTGGACCTCGCGGCGGCCCTCTTCAACGTGAACGAGCCGCAGGACCTCGAGCGCGCCGGAAAGTAGCGGAAAAAAGAAAAAGGCCCGGGCGCGGTGGCGGCCTCCGCAACACCCGGGCCTTCGAGGCGTCTACTTCGACAGGCGGTCGAGGATCTCCGTGAGGGCGCCGAAGAACCGCCCCACCGACGGGATGTTCAGGCGCTCGTCGGGGGAGTGCACCCCCTCCATGTGCGGGCCGAACGAGATCATGTCCATGCCGGGGACCTTGTCGCCGAGGAGGCCGCACTCGAGGCCGGCGTGGATCGCCGTGACTTTCGGCTCCTTCCCCCAGAGCTTCGCGAAGACCTCGCGCACCGTCTTGAGGAGCGGCGAGGCCATGTTCGGCTTCCAGCCCGGGTAGCCGTCGCGGCCGACCACCTCGGCGCCCGCGAGGCTGCCGATCGCCCGGATCGAGAGGAGCACGGCGTCGAGCGCCGGACCGACGCTGCTCCGGCTGCTGGTGACGATCTTCAGCCGGTCCCCTTCCTCCATCGTGACCACCGCGAGGTTGCTCGACGTCTCGACGAGGCCGGGGATCGCCTGGCTCATGCCGAGATTGCCGTGCGGGAGGGCGAGGAGAAGGTGGACGAAATCGTGGCAGCTCTCCTTGGTCATGACGCGCGGGGCCGCCGTGCCGGGGGAGAGGCCGATCTCGAGGCCGTCGTCGATCCCCTCGAGCTCGGTCTTGAGGTTCGCCCGCAGCCGCTCGATCACCTTGCGGAGCCGCGCCTCGTCGGAGGACTGGAGGTAGACGGTCGCCTCGGCCTCGCGCGGGATCGCGTTGTGCTTCGAGCCGCCGGAGAGCGACGCGAGCTCGAGCGGGATGCCGTCGATGATGCCGCCGGCGATCGCCCTCGCGAGGATCTTGAGCGCGTTGCCGCGATTCTCGATGATGTTGAGTCCGGAGTGGCCGCCCCGGAGTCCCTTGACCTCGAGCAGGAACGGGGAGGCGCCGCGAGCGGGGGTCTCCCAGGCCGGCGTGACGAAGAGGTGGGTGTCCGAGCCGCCCGCGCAGCCGACGAACAGGACGCCGTCCTCCTCGGAATCGAGGTTGAGCAGGATCTTCCCGCGCAGCAGCGAGGCGTCGAGCTTCATCGCGCCCGTCAGCCCGGTCTCCTCGTCCACCGTGAAGAGGAGCTGCAGCGGCCCGTGCTTGACCTTCGGATCGATGGCCGCGGCCATCGCGGACGCGACGCCGATCCCGTTGTCCGCGCCGAGCGTCGTGCCGGTCGCGTAGATCCAGTCCCCCTCGATGCGCGGCCGGATCGGGTCCTTCAGGAAGTCGTGGGCGACGTCCTTGTTCTTCTCGGCGACCATGTCCAGGTGCCCCTGGAGGATCACGACGGGCGCCTTCTCCCTTCCGGGAGTCGCCGGCACGTTGATGATCAGGTTCCCGATCGCGTCCTTCTTCGCCTCGCAGCCGTGCTTGGCCGCGACCTCGGACAGGTGCTTGGCGATCGCCGTCTCGTGGCCGGAGGGGCGGGGGATGCGGAGAAGGTCCGCGAAGTTCTCCCAGACGGATCGGGGCTCGAGGTGTGCCAGGGTGTCGCTCATTCGAGTATCCTCCGCATGCGGTTCGCCGGACACGTTCGTGGCGGCGGATCGAAGGTTTGCGATACGGCGAACCCCAACGGTATCCCACCCGGCCCCGCGACCGCAACAGGCGCGAGGCCCGGGAGCGCGGTACGGGGGCCTAGGGGAAAGGGGGGCGGATGCCGAAGCTGTCGCACGTGGACGGGACGGGGAAGGCGAGAATGGTGGACGTCGGCGCGAAGAAGACGACCCGGCGGCGCGCGGTGGCCCGGGGGCGCGTGTCGCTGTCGGCGCGCGCGTTCCGCCTCCTCGCCGAGCACCGGCTGGCGAAGGGGGACGCGCTGGCGGTGGCGCGCCTGGCCGGGATCCAGGCCGGAAAGCGCACGGCGGACTGGATTCCGCTGTGCCATACCGTCCCGCTGGACCATCTCGGTGTGGAGATCGATCTCGACGCCGCGGCCCGCGAGGCCGTCGTCACCGCCACGGCCGAGGCGCGCTGGACGACGGGGGTCGAGATGGAAGCGCTGGTCGCCGCGGGCGCGGCGTGTCTCGCCCTCTACGACATGACCAAGAGCGCCGACCGGGGGGCGGCGGTGCGCGAGATCGTGCTCCTCGAGAAGAGCGGCGGCCGCTCGGGGATGTGGCGGCGCGGCGCGGCGCGCCGGACGCTGACATAATGGCGGGGAGAGCCGGAGCCCCGCGGTGGGGATCCGCCCGGACGATGGAGGCTCGCATGAGACGTGGCATCGTGTTGACGGTCGTGGCGGCGTCGCTGCTCGCATGTGCCGGGGCCGGGGCGCAGGCGGCGATCCTCGCGAAGACGTTTCAGTTCAAGCCGGAGGTCGTGCTGCAGGTGGGCGAGAGCCTCGAAGGGGGTATCCGGCTCGACTCCGTCCAGTTCTTCCTCCCGTCGAGCGCCGGCGTGCCCGGCATGCGCTCCGGCGGCCTGGTGCGGGCCGAGGTCTCGGTCTCGAATCTCGGCAAAGAGAAGCAGATGTTCGGGATCGCTGTCGCTCTCTTCGACGACCAGGGGCGCCTTCTCGGCGCCGCGAACGGCGGTCCCCGGGTGTTCCCGCTCAGGCCCGAGCGGCAGGGGACGTTCCAGATCGTGTTCGACGGGGTGAACGGCGAGGCCTACAAGGCGACGCAGTTCAAGATCGCACTCGAGACGAAGCCCTGACCTCGCCGGAGTACACGATCTTCCGCCGCCCCCTGCCGATGACGATCCGGTAATCGCGACCGTCGACAGATCCTCTTGGAAACATTGAGGTTCCGGGAAGGGTTCCCCTGTGCCTGCTGGCACGGGGCGTGAAGGTACTCATCCTCCTTGCCCGGCGCACCGGCAGGCCTAAGATTTGAGCCGAGTGGGCACCGTACTCGCCCGGCAGGATTCTCGGGAGGGTGACATGAGAAAACGAGTCGTCTCGGCGGCACTTCTGGCGGTCGCGCTCGGGCTCCTCGGCGCGGCTGCCTCGCCCGCGGCACACGCGGCCATCGACGTGGATCTCGGGGCGTCGTTTCCCGTCGGGGACAACGGCCGCCTGTTCTTCAACATCAGCTCGCGCTATTTCGACTACGAGCCGACGGTCGTCGAGCACTGGGGCGTCCGCTACACCAACCCCGACGACCTGGCGGTCTCGCTGTTCATCGCGAGGCAATCCGGCCGCTCGCCGGACGTGATCTTCGCCCTGCGCAGGCAGGGGCTCTCGTGGTGGGACGTCGGTCTTCGCACGGGCGTGCCGATGGACGCCTGGTTCGTCCCGGTCCAGCGCGACCCGGGGCCCCCGTACGGCAAGGCCTACGGGCACTGGAAGAAGCACCGCGAGAACCCGAAGTACGTCGTGGTGCTCGGCGACGCCGACGTGCGGAACCTCGTCGCCGTGCGCATGGCCCACGAGTACTACGGCGTCCCCGTGGACGACGCGATGCGCTGGCGCGCGTCGGGCACCAGCGTCCGCGAGGTGATGGTGCGCGAGTACAACGTCCGCCACGGGAAGCAGGGCGGCGGGAAGGAGCACGGCGGTAAGGGCGAGAAGCACGAGCAAGGCCAGGGCAACGGCAAACACGGCCACGGAAACGGCCAGGGTCACGCCAAGGACTGACGGCGCGCCTCCTCTAGCTCTCGCTGAAAGGCCCGTCCGCGGCGGCTGGCGCTCCGCGGGCGGGCCGTTTTATTTCTCGGGGGCGACGCCCGCCGAGAGCCAGGCGAGGTACTCGGGATCGCCGTCCTCGATCCCGATCAGGACCGCTTCCGGCAGCTCGTACGAGTGCAGCTCGCGGATCGCCCGTTTCACTTCCGGGAAGAGCCGCGCCGACGTCTTGATCAGCAGGAGGCGCTCCTCGTCCCGGCAGATCTTCCCCTTCCAGCGGTAATGGGAGACGACACCCGGCACGACGTTGACGCACGCCGCGAGGCGGCGCTCGACGAGGGCCGCGGCGATCCGCGACGCCTCGTCGTCCGAGCCCGCGGTGGTCAGCACGATCGCGAAGGGGGAGCCGGGTTCCGTCATCGCGGGGACCTCCTCCGCGGGACACTACTACGCCGGGAAGGCGGCGGGCAATCGGACCCCACGTCGCGGCGAGGGGGAAGGCCCCGCTATCTCCTTGAGCGCGCGGGGGGAAGTGCGTTATAGTCGCGCGGGGTGGAGTGCGGGCGTGTGCCGCCCTGGCCGCCCCGGAACGCGTCCGGGAGATTCCCGGAGCATCGAAAAGGAGAGCGATCACCGTGGCATGCGGATGCGGTTGTGGCGCAGGAAACATCGACGAGATCTCCGCGCGTGAAATCCTCGACTCGAGGGGCAACCCGACGATCGAGGTGGACGTCGTCCTCGAGGACGGCACGATGGGCCGCGCCGCGGTGCCGTCGGGGGCATCGACGGGAGCCCGCGAGGCGATCGAGCTGCGGGACAAGGACCCGAAGCGCTTCGCCGGCAAGGGAGTGCGGAAGGCGGTCGAGAACGTCGAGACCCTGATCGGCCCGGCCCTCTCCGGCCTCGACGCGCTGAACCAGGTGTTCATCGACAACGCGCTGATCGAGATGGACGGGACCCCGAACAAGTCGAAGCTCGGCGCGAACGCGATGCTCGGCGTCTCGATGGCGGTCGCGCGCGCGGCGGCCGAGAGCCTCGGGATCCCGCTCTACCGCTACCTCGGCGGGACGAACACGAAGGACCTGCCGGTACCGATGATGAACGTGCTGAACGGCGGCGCGCACGCCGACAACAACGTGGACGTGCAGGAGTTCATGATCGTCCCGGTCGGGGCGCCCACGTTCGTCGAGGCGTACCGGATGGGCGCGGAGTGCTACCAAGCGCTCAAGGGCGTCCTGAAGAAGCGCGGCCTGGCGACGGCGGTGGGGGACGAGGGGGGCTTCGCGCCGAACCTCAGGAGCAACGAGGAGGCGCTCGAGGTCCTCGTCGAGGGGATCGCGGCCGCGGGGTACAAGGCCGGGCGCGACGTCGTGCTCGCGCTCGACGTCGCGGCGTCCGAGCTCTACGAGAAGGGGAAGTACGACCTCGCCGCCGAGAAGAAGCCGAAGAAGAGCGGCGCCGAGCTGTGCGCCCTCTACGAGTCCTGGGTGAAGAAGTACCCGATCGTCTCGATCGAGGACGGGATGGCCGAGGGGGACTGGGGCGGCTGGGCGCACATGACCAAGGCGCTGGGCTCGAAGATCCAGATCGTCGGCGACGACGTGTTCGTCACCAACCCCTCGATCCTGGCCAAGGGGATCGAGCAGGGGATCGCGAACAGCGTCCTGATCAAGCTGAACCAGATCGGCACCGTGACCGAGACCCTCGACTGCGTGAGCATGGCGCTCCGCGCCGGCTACACCTGCGTGGTGTCGCACCGCTCGGGGGAGACCGAGGACAGCTTCATCTCCGACCTGGTCGTCGCGCTGAACCTGGGCCAGATCAAGACGGGCGCGCCGTGCCGGTCGGAGCGCACGGCGAAGTACAACCAGCTGGTTCGGATCGAGGAGGAGCTGGGGGACGACGCGCGTTACGTGGGTCGTTCCGCGTTCCCGCGGCTCGGCCGGAAGTAGAGGCCGGGCGGGAGGGGCGGTCGCCTCGATGGGCAAGCTCCTGCATTTCAGGAGGAAGAAGGGGGAGCCGTGGCTTCGCGGCGCGGCGAGCGACGCGCGCCCCGACGCGTTCTTCCCTTCGGACGCCCGCCCCGCCGAGGAGCCGCCGCCCGGCAAGGCCCCGGACCCCGACCGCGAGCGCCGCCGCCGCCTCTACCGAAGCACGATCGCCCTGTTCCTCGGGACGATCTTCATCGCCGGCTCAGGCGCCGCCCTGATCGGCAACCACGGCTATCTCGGCCTGCGCAGGAGCCGCCAGGAGCTGGCGCTGCTCCGGGTGAAGGTGGACAAGAAATACGCGGAAGTGGCCGAGCTGAAGAAGGAAGTGGACCGCCTGAAGAGCGACCCGCGCGCCGTGGAGCGGATCGCCCGCGAGCACCTGGGTTTCACGAAGCCGGGCGAGGTGACCTTCCTGCTTCCCTTGGAAGGCGACCGCGCCCCCGGCGACAAACTCAGCTTCCCGCCCCCCGCGCTGCGCAGCACGCAGAAGGGGCCCGTGGTGACGCCCAAGGACTAGGCGGGGCAGGGGATGGCACTTGCCCTGTCCCGGCCCTCTGATATACTCTGCCTCTGTCCGAGCACACTTGACGCGGGGTGGAGCAGTCCGGTAGCTCGTTGGGCTCATAACCCAAAGGTCGCAGGTTCAAATCCTGCCCCCGCTACCATTCCACAGGTGGAATTTGCAGGGCGCGGTAACTCCGTGGTGAGGAAATCTCGGGTTCGGAGCTCGGGACGCGACTTCCACGGACAGCTGCCACCTCGCCGCCCAAAATCCGCGTTATCTCGCCCATCCCGACCCACCTTTCTGCCCTCATCCTAGGGCTAGAAGGTGTCGAGCTGAATTGGGGGGCAGACCAGCGGTCGAAGAGGAGAAGAAAGGATGACAGAAGAGGCCTTCTGGAAGTGCTTGCGAGCGGGAGGCCGTTGCGTGACCGGTTACGCTGCCTGCGATCGATCAGGGAAGAAGGTGAGATAGCGATACCTGGTACCGATGTGAGATGTTGATACTTGGTACCGATTATCCGGCGACGACTCAGTCGCCGGTCGCTGCGAAGAGCCTCTGCAACTGCGCGTGCGGGGCGGCGCCGGCGAAACCGTCGAACCTGCCGAGCGTAGCCAACTCGGTCGCCGCCCGAATGAAGCCGCCCCACGCGGCGCGGGCGAGCGCGCCGCCAACGCTGACCCGCCGCACGCCCAAAGCCGCGGCATCGGCCATCGTCAAATCCACACTACCCGTCAGTCCCGCCGGCCCGCTCAGGAGCACGTTCACGGGCTTCGGCGCAACGGCGTCCACTGTCGCGCGGATGTGCTCCGGCTCGCGAAGGCCGGGCGCGTACAGACAGTCGGCACCAGCAGCGGCGTACGCTCGAAGCCGGTTGAGCACCTGGTCGATGCCTTCGCGACCCACCCAGAAACCCTCGGCGCGACCCACGAGCAGCACACCACAGTCTCCGATCGCTTCGCGCGCGGCCTGAAGTCGCTCAACGGCGAGTGGCAACTCGTAGATCGAGTTTTCCCGCCGGTCGGCCGCATCTTCGATCGAGAGCCCCGCAACTCCCGTGGCAACGCACAAACGGACGTTCGCGGCGACGTCCTCGGGATCGTCAGCATAACCGTTCTCGAAATCGGCGTTCACGGGGAGGTCGGTCGCGTCCACCAGTTCCTTGATGTGGGCGAGCATCTCGTCGCGGCCGACGCTGCCGTCTGCAACGCCGCGGGAGAACGCGTACCCGGCCGACGTGGTGGCGATGGCCGCGAAGCCGAGGTGTCGGAGGTAGCGCGCGGTGCCGACGTCCCACGGATTCGGTAGGGCGAAGCAACCCTCTCGGTGAAGATCGCGGAAGACCTGACGCCGCTTATCGAATTCTGTCATGAGTCACGGCTCACGGTGTGCCTTACGAATCCGATTCGAGAACGCGGAAGGATAACGATCTTCTTTCTTGTCGGGGCCGATATTAGCAGCCTGCAGGGCTCAGTCAAGCGTCGGGTGGGCTGAGTGGGGTGATGCGAGCTGAGGAAGCTGCCCAAGCCGGGTGACGAGAGACACGCCGAATGACAGCCAGGCCTTCTGTCGCCCTCGGCGTCGAATTGCGGAGCCGTCGGCTGCCAGCTTCTTGCGCCCAACCAGTTCCGCTTCGGATGGCGTCTCCAGGGAAGGAGGCCCGGGCTCGAGCCGCCGCTACCCGCAGGATCGCCTTCTGCTCGGCGGCGGTCAGGGTCGGTGGGGCAAGGCTTCGGGCACTTCCCCCGGTCTCCTGTTCCGCGCTGGCTCTCGTTTTGAGGTAGCCTCCAATCGCGCCCCCGCCGGCGAGAGGCGCAGCCCGGGGCTGGGGACCTAGGCTACAAGTCTTATAGATTTGTGCCTCACAACGACCCGCCCCGGCGGCCTGATTTCTATCTCTACCCGTTCATAGCGGGCCCCCGCTACCATCCCACAGGTGGAATTTGCAGGGCGCGGCAACGCTGTGGCGGGGAATCTCCGCATCTCCAGCTCGAGTCGCGCCTCCCACGGGTGGCTGGCACCTAGCCCGCCCATCGCGACCCACCCTTCTTGCCTCTGTCGTGGGCCACGAGATGTCTGGTCGAACTGGGGGGCAGACCACCATCCGCGAGACCTCTTTCATCGCTTTGAATAATTGCAGTTTGTAACGAATCTAGGCTCTCTGCGATTCTGCGCAGCTCGCGGCATGGCTTTTGGCGGATCTCGCTCCTGCGCCTGGTTCGGATTGCCCCGACAACCGGACCGGAAGACTCCAAGAAACGACTTGACAGCGAGAGCACTCCTGCGCGCTAATAGCGCCAAGGGTCGGGCCGCAAGGCAAGAGACGGGTGAGTTCGCGATGACCGCGTACAAGACAACCTGCGGGGCCACTCGTCTCCGACGACGGTGAACCGGTCCGCAAGGCGAAGCCGTGCGAAGTTCTCTGCGAGTGGCCGCAGCCAGATCGGGAAGAGTCATCCAAGGAAGAAAGGACGGCCTGTAATGACCACCAAAAGTACGCACAACGGCCTGCTCGTCTCAGTATTTCTTGCCATCCTGCTCGCAGCCGGCTCCTCGATCATTTCATCGACTCCGGCAATGGGCGCAACAATCGTCTATTCTCAGGGTTTTGAAACGACCAATGGCTCCTACACGCACTCTGGCTCAAATGACCAGTGGCAGTGGGGAACACCAACATCCGGCCCAGGATCAGCTCATCAAGGGAGCAAATGCTGGGCTACGAACCTCGTCGGAAATGTCCCGATGGGCAGCAATTCCTATCTTACGTCTCCTGCCATTCCAATACCTGCCTTAGGCCCCAACGAGATTGCTCGCGTCCGTTTCTTTGGCTGGATTCAAATCGACGAGATGTTCGACAGAGGCGAGTTCCAGGTCTCCTCGAACAACGTCGACTGGCAGACAATAGCCGAGTTCTTCTATCTCATGCAAGGAGAATGGACAGAGTACTACTTTGACGTCTCGAACTACGCAGGAGGTAACCTCTATCTCCGATTCAGGCTATATGCCGATTATCAGGATGCTTTCTGGATTGAGAAAGGCGGGCCTCCTCCCTACTCGAGTGTCAACATGGCCGGGTGGTACATAGACGACATCGCCGTCGTAGTATCAGAGACGCCAGCGACTCAGGTTACACTGACGCTGGAGGCCTTCGAAAACCAGTACGAGCTGGCCTCATGCCCGTGGATCTACACATGGGATGGCGAGACTTATGTGAAGGATAACGACGTCTACTCCACGGCGCGGGGGAGCGACAAAGAATACACTGACTACTATGCGCTAACCAAGCCGCTCGTTGCGACAAGTGGCCAGTACAGACTGCAGTTGAGAGAGACGAATGACGAATCGTCGTTCACCGACTTGATGAAACTGATAATGATAGACCATGGTCCGGATGTTGCGGTAGGCGTCGACGATAACGGTAACATATGGACGTACCGCATTCCGGGTCAGCCCGTCAGCGCTTTGGATGACCGAGGCAGTGATGTTCTAAACCCGATATCTGCCAAGGACGGCATAGGAATCCATGCCTACGACGGGGACTACGTCATTCTGGACTTCAGCAACCTGGACACCAGCTACGGCGCGACACTGGTCCTGAGCGCTCAGGGCTTTCAACAGGATAGTGCCGGAGCTGGGAATCCAATTCCCCATACACCAGGAATCCAGATTCAGACGATGGGGGGCGACGGTAACTGGGTGACGAGGAACAAGTTCTACCCTCGCATGGAGTTGTCCACGAGTGCGTATGATCTTCGACCGTACCTAGGGAACGGCCCAAGAATGGTCAGACTCTTCGTTACATCATGTCTCGAGGGCAAGTACCATCTTATTGACTATGTAGGTCTGGATACATCGCCACAGGCGCCGACGACGATCTCCGTGCTATCTCCGATTGCAGCCGTCCATTCAGCCACCGGCGACGTGCTGAATAGCGTGGAGTCCTCTGACGGCACCTATGCGTTCATGTCGCCGCTAGAGAGCATCGATGTTGCGTTTGACGCTCCCGAGAGTGCAGGTGGCGTAAGAGACTTCGTCGTCGTGTCGGAAGGGTACTACGTGCCGACTGGGACGTTCTTCATCTACACCTGGGACGGAACCGGGTGGGCCCAGAGAGATGCATGGTCACAACAGGGACCAAGCGATGCGACGAAGTACTTCGATCTGAGTCCGTGGCTGCCGGACCCGGAAGGTGAGTACAAGGTGCGAATCTGGCAGGATTATTGGTACAACGATGCCAGAATCGACTTTGTGGGACTCGTTCAGGGAGGTCTGACAGGAACACTGAGTGAGGCCGTGGATTTGCGAAATAGCGCCTGCCGCGAAGTCGTGGGATGTGTACCGTTTGCATCGGCTGTCGTGAGATCGAGCATTAGCGCATCGGACAATACGTACATGCTCTATGCGCAGGAACCTCCTCAGAACTACTACACTGGTCCAAGCGGGTATATCCAGCGCGACCGGTGGTTGGAGGTCAAATGGACCGGATTGACAGCGAACCGTCCTCCGACGACGAATCCGGTGATGATTGCGAATGAAGCAAGTGCGACTCCTACGATTGGTTGGACCTATAACGACGCTGACGGCGATCCGCAGGTCCAGTACGAAGTCGAAGTGTGGACGGGGTCCGGGGGAACCGGAACGAATGTGTGGGACCCGGCGGTTGGAGCGGGTACGGGAACCGCTACTGTGTATGGCGGCAGCGCATTGATTCCCGGGCAGACGTACTATGCTCGGGTCAAGGCATACGATGGGACGAGCTGGGGTGGGTGGTCTGAAGCGTATTGGGTCTTCGCCTTGGTGCCTTGCCCGGATGCCGACAACGACGGCTATGCGTTGTGTGACGCCACGTGCGTGTTGACCGCGGGAATCGCCTGCGGAGACTGCAACGACGGCGACCCTGCGGTGAATCCCGGCGCACTGGAGATGTGCGGCAACGGGATCGACGACAACTGCAATAGCGAGATCGACGAGCCAGGATGCGTACCATGGCTGGTCACACTCGTCTCCTTTGCCGCTACGGCCGGCGACGGACAAGTGACGTTGCGGTGGGAGACGGCCGCCGAAGTCGACAACGAAGGATTCAACCTCTACCGTCGGACGGGCGCGACGGCGTATCAGAAAGTCAATACCGCCCTGATCCCGGCGCAGGGGAGCTCGGTCACTGGAGCGGTGTACGAGTACGTTGATTTCGGCCTAGTGGGTGGGACGACGTACGAGTATCTGCTGGAGGACGTGGACTCGTCGGGCAAGACGACGCTGCACGGGCCCGTCCAGGTGACGCTCGACGCTACGTTGCCCGCCATCCGGCTGGTGGCTCCCGCGACGAACGCGCAGGTCGCGCTGAGAGGACGAATCACCTTCACGTGGGATGCGGCGGGGCCTGGGACGGAGACGGTGCTGGTCTCCACGGATCCTGGCTTCCCGGCCGGCGCCACGCTCGTGCTGCCGGCACGACCCGGTCAGCGTTCCTTGGCGGTGCCCGCGATCCGGATTGTCGGCCTCACGGGACGGCTAACGTCGCCGAGAATAGTCTATTGGCAGGTGGTACAGGAGCCGAAGATCGGCGCGCAGCTGCTCAAGAGCGCGGTGGGTCAGTTCATCGCGGCGCCTGCGGAAGGGGGAGGCAAGCCGGGGGCGAAACGCGGGAAGAACTAGACGTGTCGCACGACTCAGCAAGGAGGTCAGGAACGGCATGAAGCTCAACAACAAGAAGGAGTACACGAAGCCCGAAATCGTGACGATGACCGGCGCAGAAGTTCTCGGGGCGCTCGGGCCGGCGCAGGCTGTGGTTTCCGGCGTCGCCGGCGACGGGATCAACAACCCGTAGCATCGTTCCGCGTTATTCGGACTGTGGGCCTGGCGGGAGACGCGCGGTGGTCTCCCGCCGGGCGTGCATGTGTATTCGCTGGAGACAGCTCGGCGCCTCCGCGGGGGCTCAGGGGTCGACGTTGTCCTCCAAGGATGATGATCGTCACAGGGCTCTTGGCGGTAGGCATGTCCGCGTCCCGTCGGTTTTGCGATTGACGACCTGCCGGCTGTACTTCAGCACGACGTAGGGGGCCGGCCGCTGGCCCAGGCGAAAAGTTGTCTTCTCGCTGACGATCTCGTGTTCGTCGTCGAGCGGCGGATGCGGGAGCCGGATCTCCTCGACGGGCACAGACTCATCGAAGCGCAGGGGCTCTTCGCCGGCCGGCTCGTCGACCCCTCAAAGCGGACACTTCACTTGCTCTCGGGAGCGGACAGATCATGTGCTCCCTACACTCTCGAACAAGGCGCTTGCGCCGGGGCTCGCTCAAGCGTATATGGACCTAAGCGTCGGCGGTAGGATGGCAACCTGAAGGGGATAATTCCCGGTATCTTTGTCTTCTAGGGGGTGCTCAGATGAACAGCAAGACGACCCTGCTTGCCATGATGGTGGCGTGCGCGTTGCTGGCGGTCGCGACGGGCGCCGGCATGGTATGGGCCCAGGAGAAGCTCGTCGACCTGAACGGGGACGGCACCGCGGAGAGCAGCGTCAAGCTCGCGGTCTCGGGTAGCTTCCCGGTCAAGGTCACGAACACGGTCACCAACAGGGCCATCGGAGGGGTCTTCACCTTCAAGTGGCCGTCCGCGGGACCTGGGGGTTTCTCGAGCTCGGCCGGGTCCGCTCCCGACAAAGTCGGCTCCGCGGCCGGGGTTGGGGCCACCTGGACCTGGCAGACGAACAAGACGATTTATTCCTTCTCCGGCACGACCTGCGCCAACGACATCTGCTTCACTCGCACCTACGGAACCGGACCCGCGTCCGCGGGACCGTTCCGAGTGCCGGGGCGAACGTTGACCGCCGGGAGCGTCACCGTCTCCAATGCCTCGCTGACGTCGAGCCTCATCAGCTTCTTTTCCCCGCCGCAGGAGCTGGTGAGGGTCACGAGCACGGTGGAGCAGCTGACGACGGGCGAGTTCCGTTATACGACCCAGGTGGAGAACCTCAGCGCGGCACCGATCAATCTCGACACCGCCCCCGGGCCCCTCGGCTGCGGCTCCGAGTGTGGCGAGGGAGAGACGGAGTGCTTCTTCGAGTGTCCCTACGAGGTGTGCGTCGAGTGCGTCGACACCTACACCGATCCCTACAACTGCGGCGAATGCGGGAATGCCTGCCCAGAGGGCTGGGGCTGCTACGCCCGCCAGTGCTATGAGCCTCCCAGCCTTGTCGCCGGCCCCGCTCCGCGCAGCCCGCGCCAGCTGTTGCCCTGCACCTATCCGGGCATCCCCGGTGCGACGCTCCAGCTCGGAGAGGTTTACACCTCCTGCGAGGTGAGCCAGTGCGCCCCCGCGGAGGTGGCGAGCCAGCTCACCCTGTGTGGCGACGACCTCCCGACGGGACCGGAGTTCTGCGCGACCGGCAACGTGGCCGCCTCGCGGGGGACGATCAACGTATTCGCCCCTTCCAGCCCGTGCGTGCTCCCGGGAAGCGCGTTGCCCTCCCTGGTCGACATCGTGGTGCTCGCCGACAGCAACGGGGATGGCCTGATCCAGCCGGGCGAGACGGCGTCTCTCGCGGTGTCGCTTCGGAACGCGGGCACCGCGAACCTGACGGGAAGCCAGGTTCCGCCGATCATGCCGCTGACGGGTACGCTCACGAGCCCGCCGATCGATCTCACCGACGACGGGATCGATAATCCCGAGTCCGTCTCCATCCTGGCCGACGCGTCGGCCTATCCCGATCTGGTCGGAACGGGACCGACGAGCACCGGCGCCACGTGCGCGTCCGGCGTGCCGGGGTCCCCGAACAGCGGGCAGAACGTCTCTCCGTTCATCGTGAGCATCCCCGCCGATCACTCGATCTCCGTCTCGAGGCCGTTCAATCTCCACCTGGTCGGCATGGCGGGCGGGTCGGCGTTCGCAGCGGATGTTCCCTTCAACCTCCTGATCAGTTCTCCCATCGGGCCCCCGCTCCTGGTCACCCTCAGGTCCTTCACCGCGACCCCCGGCGACGGCCAGGTGACGCTGCGGTGGGAGACCGCCGCCGAGATCGACAACGAGGGGTTCAACCTCTATCGCCGGATGGGTACGGCAGCCTGGCAGAAGATCAACCCCGGCCTGATCCCGGCCCAGGGGGACCCGGTCACCGGGGCGAGCTACGAGTACGTCGATCGTGGGCTCCCGAGCGGGACGACTTACGAGTACATGCTGGAAGACGTCGACACCTCGGGAAAGACCACGGAGCACGGGCCGGTGCAGGCGACGATCGCGGCGGTCGGGCCTGCCATCCAGCTGCTGGCTCCCCCCACGGACGCGCAAGTGGCGCTGAGGGGGTCGATCACGTTCCGTTGGGATGCCGCGGGCCCCGGCCGTGAGACCGTTCTGGTATCCGCGGATCCTGGGTTCCCGGCCGGCGCCACGCTCGCTGTTGCGGCCAGGCAGAATCAGCATTTCTTGGAAGTGCCTGCGGCCCGGATTCTGAAGCTCACGGGGCCTCTCGCATCGCCCAAGCCGGTGTACTGGCAGGTGGTCAGGAAGCAGACGAACACGATCCAGGAGCTCCGGAGCGCGGTGGGCCGGTTCATCGCGCGGGCGGACGGTCCGGGGACGAAGCCGGTGTCGCACCACGGCCGCCACTGAGCGGACGAGGAGGAGCAGAGCAGCATGAGACCCAGGGAGAAGAAGGAGTACTCGAAGCCCGAGGTCCGGACGATGTCGGCAGAAGACATCATGACGGCGCTCGGTCCGGCGCAGGCGGTCGTGTCCGGGGTGGTGCCCGGCGACGGGATCAACAACCCGTAGGGTCGTTTCGGACGCGGCGGGCAAACGAACGGGCGGGAGGGGAGCCGTCCCCTTCCGCGGAGTTGTCGGTGCGCGAGTCGCGCCAACAGTGGAGAGTGCCACGTGAGCCGGGTCCTCCGGGCGGCGACGATCATCGGCCTCTTGGCGAGTGGTCCGACCGCCTTGGCGGCGAAGCCCTTGAAGCTCGTGAGGGCGGACGCCTCCGTCATCACCTTCAGGTACGAGGCGGCAACTCCGCGCTTCGACCCGCAGGCCTCGGGCCGTGTTGCGGTGACGCTCGACGGCTGGGGTCGGCTGAGCGCTCCAGGCGCACCTGATCTTCCCTTCGCGCGCGCGCTGGTGGCCGTACCGGCCGGCACGCGCCCGTCCCTCTCATGGTCGGACGAGCCGAGCGAGCTCTTCGAAGGCCTTGTGCCGGTCGCGGCGCGTGCATTCTCCGACCCCCTCGATACCTCGGGTGAAGGCAAGGCGGACACCGAGCCTGAAACCGACGGGTTCGCGTACCGCGACACGAAGCCGTACCCCGCGGCACCCGTGTGGATCGAGTGGGTGGGCTCGTTGGGGGGCGTGGCGGTCGCCTCGATCGGCGTTGCGCCCTGCGCGTACCTGCCCGGAAAAGGCATCCTGGCCTATCCCTCACTCCACTTGACGGTGCGGTTCGTTGCGGATCCCGCGGCGGGCGTCACGTCGGCGGAGGCCGCCCGTCTCGCGCCCGGCGTCCATTCCCTGGCGCGCGGGCTCGTGGCGAACCCCGACCAGCTACCGCAGCCGGGCCCGGCCCCGATGCAGCCGCGGTCGCTCCGAGTTTCTTCGATCGCGGACACCAGCGTCCGCGTCAAGATCTTCGTGGACAGCGACGGACTCTACGCCGTGACCCACGCCGATCTCGCGGCTGCCGGCGCGGACCCGGGCACGATCGACGCGGCGACCTTCCACCTCGAGGAGAACGGGCAAGAGGTCGCGATCCTGGTGCAGGACGGAGGCGATGGGACCTTCGGCCCCGGGGACCGTTTCCTGTTCTTTGGCCGGGGAATGACGGGGCCGTATACCCGGCGCAACGTCTACGGGCTGAGGTGGGGAGGGAGCCCCGGGCTCCGGATGGCGCAGCGCGATGCCACGCCTTCGGGCACGTTGCCCGTCGTCACGACCTTCCCGGCCACCGTTCGAAGGGAGATCAACGCGGCCTACTGGCAGAACGCGCCCGGGGGCATCAGCTTCGACCGCTGGTACGAGAAGAAGACGTTCGTGGGGCAATCGAACGACTACACGTTCACCCTGGCGAACCACGACACGAGCGCGGCGACGGCCAGGCTGCGGGTGATGCTCATGGGCCGCACGGACACCGCGGCCAACCCGGATCACGACACGCGCATCCTGCTGAACGGAACCCAGGTGGACGAGCAGTTCTGGAATGGGCAGATCCCATACCTCCACGACGTCACGGTCAGCAGCTCGTTGCTCGTGGAAGGGACGAACACGGTCACGGTCCTCCAGCCCGGGGGGGCCGATCCGAGTCTCGACACGATCTACTTCAACTGGCTGCAAGCTGGATTACAGCGACGGGTTGGTCGCGGCGAGCAACCTCCTCCGTTTCACGCTCGACACCTCGACGACCGGAGACGTCGAAGCCTACGTGGACGGCTTCTCGACCAGCGGCGTCTCCGTCTACGACATCACGGATCCTGCACTGCCCGTGACGCTCGCCGGGGTCGCCGTGTCCCCGGTCGCCGGGGGCTACCGCGCCCGTTTCGACCAGCACGGCGCGACAGCGACGGAATATCTCGCCCTCACGGACGCATCGGTCCAGCACCCCGCGGGGTTCCTCAAGGACACGCCGTCGGATCTCAGGAACCCGGCGAACGGCGCGGACTACCTCATCGTGAGCCATGCGAACTTCCTCGGCGCCGCGCAGCGCCTGGCGCAGCACCGCGCCGCGACGGACGGGATGCGGGTCAGGGTGGTGGACGTCCAGGACGTCTATGACGAGTTCTCGGGCGGGGTGTATTCCCCGCCGGCGATCTCCAGCTTCGTGGCCCACGCGCTTGCGTCTTGGCAGCCGCCCGCCCCGGGTTACCTGCTCCTCGTCGGCGACGCCAACCAGGACTACCTCGACAACTTCACGACCGGCAGCCCGGACTTCCTACCGACCCGCCTGATCATGACGCCGAGCGTGGGGGAGACGCCCACGGACAATCTGTACGCGGCCGTGCTGGGCGCGGACCCGCTGCCGGACATCGTGGTCGGCAGGATGGCCGCGCGGACGACCGCCGACGCCGACGCGATGGTGGACAAGACCATCGCGTACGAGACCCAGCCACCCGGCTCGCCCCTGACCACCCAGGACCTGTTCGTCGCGGACAGCGGCTCGCAGGCGTTCGAGGACGTCCTGGAAGATCTGATTGCCCACCGCCTTCCCGCGACCCACACGCCGCGCCGCGTGTACCTGGCCAACTACGCGACAACCGCCGCGGCCCGAGCCGATATCGTCGGATGGGTGAACGCCGGCGTTCTCCTCACCACGTACATGGGTCACGGCGCGGTGAACTACTGGTCCTCGTCGGTCCTGTTCCAGGCGTCGGACGTCGCGAGCCTGGCGAACGGCCCCCGCGAGACCTTCGCCGTGATGCTGGACTGCATCAACGGCTACTACCCCCACTCGTTCCTACCGTATTCCCTCGCGGAGGAGTGGTTCCGGTGGCCGGATCGGGGAGCGATCTTCGCCTGGGCGCCCACGGGATACGGTTACGAGGCCGACTACAGGAGCCTCTCGGACCGGCTCTACGAGCAGATCTTCTCGCTGGGGCAGGACCGGGCGGGCGTGGCCGCCCATCAGGGCAAGATCGACGCGGTGGTCCATGACTTCGCTCAGTCGGAGGAGCTCTACTCGATGGACGTTCTTCGGCGACCCCGCGGCCCGCCTCGCTCTGGACCGGGACGGAGATGGTCACCTCGAACGGAGCGACTGCGCGCCCAATGACCCAGCGGCTTGGGCCGCTCCCACGGAGGTCGGAGGTGCCGTCTTTTCCGCCGACAAGGCAAGCCTCTCCTGGAACTCGCTGGCAAGCCAGGCTGGACCGGGAACCGTCTATGACGTCCTGCGGGGCTCGATCACGGAGTTGCCCGTCGGCACTGGAACGTCCGAAGTATGCATCGATGACAATTCGGCCTCGCCAACATGGTCGGACGGCACTTTGCCCGCGGCGGGAGGCGGTTTCCTTTACCTGGTAAGGGGTGAGAACGTCTGCGGGATCGGCGCCTACGGAACCCAGAGCTCCGGCGTGGCAAGAACAAGCCCAGCCTGTCCCTGACAGAGAGTCTCGCATGCGCCCCGACGGAAAGGGGCCGCGGGCCCCAACGTCCATCGTGGGAGCGTGCCTAGAGGCCTCCCGTTCGAGGTCGGGTGGGCGTTCGCGGACCGGGGAGCGACGAAGGGCCCCGAGAGGGCGAATCGGGCTTGCGGGGCGCTCGACATGGACGTAATCATTGCGAGTCCGCGTCGGAGCTCGCGCGAGGCGCGAGAGAGGAGATGTATGAGCGATAGGCGCCGTCTGCTTGGGCTCGCGATCACCGCTCTCGTTCTGGGCACCGGGGGCGCGTTCGCGGGGGGTGAGGCGCCTGCGCCCCGAACCAAAGCCGAGAGCAAGGCGTCGGCGGCGAAGACCCGCAAGGCGAAACGCCGTCCCGCTGCCGCGACTCCGGCGGTTCCCACCGGTCTCGCCCCGACCGCGGGGTCGCCCGGCGCGGACTACGGGGTGGACCCGAAGGCCACGATCGTTGCGAAGCGCAACGAGCAGGGCGAGACAGTCTACTCGGTCTCCGCCTCGCACTTCGACGTGTCTTCCAAGCTCGGCGACATGGCGTCGGGGGGCGCGGGGGCGGCGCCCGCCGGAGAGGAAGAAGAGCGGAGCAATCCCCGTCTCCCGGCCTGGCGCTGGCCTCTCTCCGCCACCCCCGACCCGGTCGTCCAGTCCGACTTCCTCACGGCGGAGGCCGCGGCGAGGCGGCCCGTCGGCCTCTCGGCGCCCGCGACCGGCTTCAGCTTCGCCGGCGTTCCCTACTACGCCGGCTCCCCGTCCGACAGCAACGGCGCGGTGGGGAACGACCAGTTCGTCGAGGTCGTCAACGTCCGCTACCAGGTATGGTCGCTCGACCGGGCCACCAAGGTCGCCACGCCGGTGCTCGGTCCCGCGTTCATCAACACGCTCTGGTCCGGGTTCGGCGGCGCCTGCGAGACGCAGAACAGCGGCGATCCGATCGTGCTGTTCGACAAGCTCGCCAACCGCTGGCTGATCTCGCAGTTCACCTCGTCCGCGAGCAACGGCAGCTTCTACCAGTGCGTGGCGCTCTCGACGACCGCCGACGCGACCGGGTCCTACTACCGCTGGGCCTTCGCCGTCCCGCTGGGCCACTTCGGGGACTACCCGCACTTCGGCGCCTGGAGCGACGCCTACTACATGATGGCTCACGCCTTCGCCTCGACCGCCGGCGGGTACCTCGGCGCGATCTTCGCGGCGCTCGACCGGACGAGGATGCTGGCCGGCGACCCGGGCGCCACGTGGCAGGTGATCGAGGACCCGGCGGAAGGGGGGCACATGCCCGCGGACCTGGACGGGTTCGCCCCTCCGCCGACCGGCGCGCCGGGGATCTTCCTCTCGCTCCACAACACCGGGATGATCGTCTACCGCATGAAGGTCGACTTCGCGAACGCCGCGAATACCGTGAGGACGATACAGGCCACCGTTCCGGTCGCGCCCTCGACGGGGGCGTGCGGCGGGGGAGGCAGCTGTATCCCGCAGCCGGGCACGACCCGGACGCTGGACTCGCTCGCCGACCGGTTGATGTTCCGCGCGGCCTACCGGAACTTCGTGGATCACGAATCGCTGGTCGTCAGCCACTCCGTCGATCCGTCGGTCCCCGGCGTCGTCTCGGGCGTCCGCTGGTACGACTTCCGGCTCTCGGGAGCGCCGGACGCCGCCTGTCCCTCCTACCCCTGCGTCTACCAGCAGGGCACGATCGCGGACGCCGCCAACGGGCGCAGCCGTTGGATGCCGTCCATCGCGATGGATACAGCGGAGAGCATCCTGGTCGGATACAGCGCGACGGGGCTGACCAAGGGGACCGACAACCACTCCCTCCGCTACACGGGGCGCGCCAAGAGCGATCCCCCCGGGACGATGACCGCCCCGGAGGCGATCCTGGCGACCGGGACGGTCAACAACTTCAACAACTCGCGCTGGGGCGACTACGCCAGCATGTCCATCGACCCCTACGACGACTGCACGTTCTGGTACGTGGGCCAGTACTACACGACCCCGACGTGGTCGACCCGGGTGGCCTCGGTCTCGTTCCCGAGCGGGAGCGGAGCCGGGCAATGTCCGGCGACGACCTGCGTCGCGCGGCCGGCGTCGGCGCCGGCGATCGGCGTAGCGACGGCGAGCGGGGACAACCAGGTCTATCTCACGTGGACGGGCGTCTCGCCGACGCCCGGCGCCTACGCGATCGAGCGTGCGGCCGGCGCGTGCGGCAGCGAAGGGCTGTACCAGCCGGTGGCCGCCGTGCCCGGCTCCGCCTCCGGCTTCACGGACGTCACCGTGATGGGGGGCCTGACCTACTCGTACCGGGTGATCGCGGCCGCGGACGCGGCTGGCAAGTGCCAGGCGATGGTCGCGAGCGACTGCGTCAGCGCGACCGCCACCGGCCGCTGCACCCTCAAGCCGGCGTTTTCCGGAGCGACCGTCGCCACCAGCAACGACAGCGCCACGTGCGGCGTGCGGGTGCAGTGGACGCCCGCCGCGACGAGCTGCCCGCTGACCCCGAACATGCGCTACAACGTGTTCCGCGGGACGGTCCCCGACTTCGTTCCGTCGGCGTCCAACCGGGTTGCGACCTGCGTTTCCGGGCCGGACTCGTACCTCGACACCGCCGACGTCTCGAGCGGGACCACCTACTACTACGTGGTGCGCGCCGAGGACGACAGCACCGGCAACGGCGGGGAATGCGGCGGCGGGAACGAGGAATCGAACGGCGCGGTGGTCTCCGCGGCGGCGTACGGCCCCGGCATGCAGGCGACGACCGGCACCTGGACGGACGGCGGGGGAGACGGATCCGCCTTCCTGCGCCTCAACCTCCCGGGCCCCGGGAACACGACCAACGCGCCCTGGCGCTTCGTCACGACCGCCACCGACGCGGGCGCGAACCACACGCCGGCGGGCGCTTACGCCTATCGCAACGCGGGGCCGGCCGAGACCGAGACGTACCTGGCCAACGCGTGCGCCGAGATGCAGACGCCTCCCGTGGTCGTGGGCGCCGCGGCGGCCAACCTCGAGTACTGGGAACGGCACCAGCTCGAGTACGACTGGGACGGGGTCGCGGTCGAGTACTCCACGAACGGCGGCTCCTGGGTCGACGTGCCCGCGCCGAGCAACTCGATCGCGGACGGGTGCGCCGCGACGGACGCGACGAGCGACTGGGGGACGCTGAGCTGCACCGGGGGGACCCCAGCGAACGCCTGCGGCTACCCCTCCTCGAAGAGCGTGTACACCGGCCCGCGGGGAAGCGGCACCTCCTGTGCCGATTGGGTCACGAGCGCTTCCGTCACCTCCTACGCCCACCGCTGCCATCGCATCGCCGGCCTCACCCCGGGCGACACGCTCCGGTTCCGGTGGCGGTTCACGTCCGACCCCGCCGCGCAGTACGCGGGCTTCTACCTCGACGACGTCGCCGTCACCAACGTCCTCCTGCCGAACGGCTGCTCTCCCAATCCCTGCGGGGGCCTGGTCGACGGTACGCCCTGCGACGACGGCAACCCCTGCACGCAGACCGACACGTGCCAGGCCGCGGTCTGCGCCGGCGGGAATCCGGTGCTCCCCCCGGCGGATGTGGACGCAGGCGTTCTGGTCGATCGCAGCGGCGGCGATGCCGTTCTCTCGTGGACCCTCGCGGCCGGGGCCACGGCATCCGACGTTCTCCGCGGAGACCTCGCCGCGCTGCCGGTGGGTCCCGGCGGCGGCGACGAGGTTTGCCTCGGGAGCACGGCCGGGACGACCCTCACCGACGCGTACGTTCCCGCCGAGCAGTCGGGTGTCTGGTACCTCGTGCGCGGGACCAACGCCTGTGCGGGGGCGGGGCTCTACGGGTCCGCCGAGCAGAACGGCGTGCCGGCGACCCCGCGGCTGAGCACGACCTGCCCGTAGCCGCCGGGGACGTCGGCGCGGAAGTCGTGTGAACCGCCGTTCACGCGGCAGTGAACCGAGGTTCACACCTGGGAGGCATAGCGGCGAAAACCCGCCTCTTCTCGTTGGCTCGAAACCTGCTCAAGTATCGAGTCGGGATGCGAACGCGGAAAGGAGGCGGGCCATGAAGAAGAGAGTTCAATCGGCGTTGCGGAGAGCGGTGCGAATCGGGGCGCCGGCCGCCCTGGCCATGGCCGCCCTGATCGTGGGCGCAGACGCGCGGGCGGTCGTGCCGACCCACTGCGTGTCGGTGGACGTCCCGGCGCCCGTGACCCTCCCGGACGGGTCGATCCAGCCGGCCGGGGAGCTGAGACTGTGTCTGGCTCGGAACTACAACCCGGTCACGGGCCTCCACAGGATCTACGTCGATCGCATGCCCGTGATGATGCTCCTCAGCCGGGCCTCGAATGCCGAGTCGCCCGACGACTCGCAGCCGACGGTCCTCTTCTACGGGAACCTCCAGAAAGGCCTCCGGCTGGTGGGATACAACGTCGCCGCGAACGGGAAGGTGTTCTCGTACCTGCTGTCGCACGCTCCCGCCGCACAGGGCGTCGATGTGGCCGCCGGCCCGACCGGGTTGGTCGGTGCGTCCCCGATGAGCGGTTCCGAAAGCGTTCTCTTGGCCGCGCGGTTGGAATAGGCCGCCGCCTACTCCCCCCGTCCAACCCGGGTCGGGAGGACCATCGACGGGGCCGCAGACCGAGGCGCCGCGACACCTTGTGGAGGATTCGCGGCGCCAAGTCTGCGGCCCGTGCCGTTTCTCCGGCATCCTCCCGAAGCCTGAAGCCTGTCGATGCATCGCAAGGCCAGAGGACACCTGGCCCGCTCTCCACACCCCATTCCTGCAGCCGCCGCGGAGCCGGCCCAACCGAGAAACGCCGGCTCGTCGATCCCGCATCTTCGTTGACACTTACGGGCACGATTCACTACTCTGGTGATTCCCCCGGGCCCCGGATTGCGCGCGGAAGTCCCGCCCGGGTCACCCGCCGTTCGCCGGCATCGTGGGCGGACGGGACGATGCAGAGGCGGCCCAGCCCGATGATCAAGCTGATGGTTCGGCGAGGCGAGGGGGCGGGGAGGACCGTCGAGTCCGATGCCGCTCTCATCGGCATCGGCCGCGACCCCGGGAACGAGCTCCAGCTCGCCGACGATCACCTTTCCGGCCGGCACGGCCAGATCTTCCGGGAGGTGGACCACTACGTCTACCGCGATCTTCGGTCGACCCACGGCTCGCGCATCCGGCGCGACCGGACGGTCATCGACGTCGACGCGACCTCGCGGCGCGAGGTCGCTCTGCGTGACGGCGACATGCTCCTGCTCGGCGACGCCGAGGCGCCGGTGGCCGTCGAGTGCCGCGTGCAGCTCGAGGAGGACGACGGAGCGGACCGGATCATCGCGGTTCGCTCCCGCGCCGAGCTGAGCGACCTGGCCGGAAAGGTCGAGCGCGACCCGACCGGCGCCATAGCCCTCTACCAGGCGACCAAGAAGCTCTCGCAGCGTCGCCTCGAGCTGGGGGAGGTCCTCGGGGCGCTGGCCGAGGCGGCGCTCGACCTGGTGCGGAAGGCGACCCACGTGACGATCCTGCTCGCGGGCGAGGACGACGACCGCTTCGAGCCGGTGCTGGCGCGCGCGCGGCCGGGCCGCGAGACCGACGACCCGGGGCCGGTGAAGACCACCCGCGCCGTGCTCCACCGCGTGCTGAGCGACCGCGCCGCGGTGCTGGTCGCCAACGCCCCGGAGGAGCTGGGCGGGAGCAACAGCATCGTGGGCGCGCGCATCCTGTCGTGCATCGGCGTGCCCCTGTGGGACGGCGACGTCATCCGCGGCGTGCTCCAGTGCGACAACCGCGCCTCGGCCGGGATCTTCAGGGAGGGCGACCTCGATCTGCTGTCGCTCCTCGCGGCGCAGGGCGTCCTCGCCATCGAGAACGCGCGGCTCCTGTCACGCCTCAGGGTCGCCGAGGAGCAGCTCCGCGGCGAGGTCCACTACCTCAAGGTGCGCGAGGAGAAGCGCCTGCCCGGCATCGTCGGCGAAAGCGCGGCGATGAAGCCGATCTTCGCGCAGCTGGCGAAGGTGATGGACACGCGCGCCACCGTGTGCATCGAGGGAGAGACGGGCACCGGCAAGGAGCTCGTGGTACGCGCGATCCACTACCAGTCGAAGCGCCGCGACAAGATGCTCGTGGCGCAGAATTGCGCCGCGCTTCCCGAGAACCTCCTCGAGAGCGAGCTGTTCGGGTACAAGAAGGGCGCGTTCACCGGCGCCGACCACGACCACAAGGGGCTCTTCGAGATCGCCTCGGGCGGGACGATGTTCCTGGACGAGGTGACCGATCTGCCGCTCGGGCTCCAGGCGAAGCTTCTGAGGGTGCTGCAGGACGGGGAGGTCCGGCCGGTCGGCTCCACCAAGTCGATCTCGGTCGACGTGCGCCTGATCTCCGCCACCAACAAGTCGCTCGAGGCGGAGGTCGAGGCGGGGCGCTTCCGCCAGGACCTCTACTACCGCCTCAACGTCTACCCCATCCGCCTGCCGCCGCTGCGCGAGCGCCGCGAGGACATCGCGCTGCTGAGCGAGCACTTCCTGCGGAAGTACTCCGCGGAGATGAAGAAGCCGGTCGCGGGCATCTCCCGGGAGGCCCTCGACCTGCTCCTTGCCTACCCCTGGCCGGGCAACGTGCGCGAGCTGGAGAACGAGGTCCAGCGGCTCGTCATCCAGTGCGACCCCGGCGCCTTCGTCGGGCCCGAGCACCTGTCGCCCCGGATCCGCGAGGTCGAAGGCCTGGTGGGACGCATCGCGCCGCAGAAGGGCACCCTCAAGTACCGAATGGAGGAGGTGGAGCGCTGGCTGCTCGCCGAGGCGCTCCGCGAGCATGGAGGCAACAAGACCCGCGCGGCCGAGGTCCTCGGCATCACGCGCGAGGGGCTCCACAAGAAGCTGGACAAGTTCGGGCTGTAGCACGGGGAGCCCGGCCCCGTTCCAGCACAGGCCGTCGTTTCCGAGCACCTCATCCGCGTTGTCCGCAAGAAACTTACGCGCTCCGCATCTTGAGCTCGAGCGTTGGCTCCTCAGGCATGGACGTCACGCCGCTCACGAACAAGACGCCCCGGAGTGCGGCGTGGCGGTAACTCTTCGCGCATCGACGTTCTTCGGCGCGTAAGAATAGCTCCCATGCACGTAATACCGGCGCGTTCTATCCGTGCCACATAGGTCTCGCGCACGCGTCAATTTTGCCGGGCTCCGTGCGGCTCACGGATTGAGGGGCAATTCCCTCTCCAAGCAAACCACCTGATCGAGTGGCACGAAAACGGCACTTCCCTTCCCCGATCGTATCCAGGAAGTTCTTGCGAGGAGAAGGTAGTGTCGCCCAGGACCTCGAGTCGGATCGCTTGCGTCTTCGTCGTCGCCTGCCTACTCGGAGTCTCCTCGGCGCGCGCCGGGGGCTTTGCGCTCGCGTGGGACGCCTCGGCGGGGGCCGTCGGCTACAAGGTCTACTGGGGGACGGCCGCCGGCCAGTACACCGCCAGCCGCGACGTGGGCAACGTGCTCCGATTCGGCCTCGACGGTTTCGGCGATTGCACGGCCCGGTTCTTTGCGGTGTCCGCGTACGACGCCGCGGGAGAGACGGGTTACTCCGACGCTGTGAGTTGGCCGGGGCCAGTGGTGTTCGGCGAGGAGATTCATGCCGCGACGCGCGACACGTTCGGTTGGGTGACGGCGGCGGACGTGACGTTCGTGAGGGGCGAGCTGTCGACGGTCGGAGACTATGGAATCAACGATTCAGGGTCTCTCTCCGGTGCCACATCGCTGACCGATGCCGTCTTGCCGTCCGAGGGTAAGGGCTTCTACTACCTCCTTCGATTCGCCGGCTCCTGCGGCGTGGGAAGTTGGCAGAGCGTGCTCGGAGCCGAACCCGCAAGGGACGAATCGCTACCGTAGTTGTGCGCCCCCGGAACCTTCGGAGGCAGCCTGTCGTACATCTAGTGTGGGGAGGGAAGAGCCCATGAGAAACGACATCAAGAGGCTGTACCGATCTCCCGAGGAGGGGCAGATCGCGGGCCTTTGCGCCGGCCTCGGCGACTTCTTTCGGGTCGATCCGGTCTTCTTTCGACTCGCCTGGGTGGCCATCACGATCATGACGGGAATCCTGCCCGGCACGCTCGCCTATCTGATCGCGTGGTTCCTGGTGCCCCGGGAGCCGCTGTCCCGCGCGGCCGAACAGGTCGAGAACCTGAATCAGACCCGGGCGTAGCACGCGAGGGAGAATTGGCAACCGACATCGAGGCAGTCATCCGAAACATCGGGTCGTGCTTCGACTTCACCGGGAAATCGGTGATCCACGTGGGTGCCGGCGGGGGACAGTTTATCGGCTACGCCGGCAGGGCGCGCGAGGTGCTCGGAGTCGACCCTGATCCGTCGGCGGTGGAGCGGCTGAAGCAAGCGGTTCGCGAGAAGGGCCTGGAGGAACGCTTCACCGTCGTGCAGGGGGACTTCCTTGACGTGTCGGCTCGCGCGGACGTCGTGTTCTTCGAGTTCTGCCTCCACGAGATCGCCGATCCGCGCGCGGCGCTGCGTCACGCCGGCACCCTGGCGCCCGAGACCCTCATCGTCGACCCGGCGCCGGGATCCTCGTGGTCCTGGTACCTTTGCGAGGAGGAGAAGGTGCCGCGCGGCTGGGCGGCCGCCGAGGAATTCCGGCTCGCCCTGGACCGGAGATTCGAGGGCACCCAGCGCTTCCGCGATCACGCGGAGTTGGTGGCCAAGGTGCGGGTGCAGGGTGATGGGGCGATAGAGCGCGTCCAGGAGTTCGCCGCGCGCACCGACTTCACCATCGACATGCCGTACCGCGTGGCGCTGCTGGTGGGATAGAGGCGCGCGACGCTCGCGGCTGCCTAGTCCCTCCCGTAGTGCAGGATCGTGCCCGCCCCGCCGACGACGAACACGTCGTCCGGCGAGAAGCCCCACACGCCGTTGAGGCTCTGGCCGGTTCCGGAGGACATCGGCGCCCACGCCTTGCCGTCGTAGTGCAGGAGGACGCCGTCGAACCCGACGGCGAACACGTCGGTGGGCCCGCTCCCCCACATCCTCGTCAGCAATCCGAGCTTGTCCGGCGCGACCGTCGCGCCGGCGGGCATCGGAGTCCACGTGTTGCCGTCGTAGTGCACGAGCGTGAGTCCCACGCCGCACGCGAACACGTCCCGCGCGGACGTTCCCCACACCCCCGCGAGGAACGCGGACGGCCCCATCGGCATCGGCGTCCACGAGCGGCCGTCGAAGTGCAGTACCGCGCCCCGCCCGGGCAGAGGCATGGGCTCTCCCCCGACCGCCAGGATGTGGCTCGACGACGTCCCCCAGATACCGTACAGGTCCGAGGTGGTGCCCGCCTGAATCGGTTTCCACGCCACGCCGTCGTAGTGCAGCAGCGTACCGCCGTAGCCCGCGATGAAGACGTCGCGTCCCGAGGTCCCCCAGATGCCGATCAAGTTCTGGGTCGTGCCGCTCGGCATGGCGGTCCACGCGTGCCCGTCGTAGTGGAAGATCACGCCGCCGTCGCCGGCGGCGAAGACGTCACGGCCGGACGCGCCCCAGACCGCGACGAGGTGAGGCGCGCCGTCGACCGTCATGGGTGTCCAGTTCCGGCCGTCGAAGTGCAGGACGGTTCCCTTGCTCCCCACGGCGAACAGATCCTGCCGCGATGCACCCCAGATCCCGATGAGGCTCGCGGTCGTGCCGCTCGACATGGGGGACCAGGCGGGGGCCCGTTGGGGAGGGGACGGGGGCCGGCAGAAGGGGAAAAGGAGGATCCCGAGCAGTGCGGGGAGGGCTGCCGAGCGTCCGGTCATGGTGTCCTCCACGAGCGCGGCGGTGGGGGCGGCGATGTCGAAGACCCAGCAAACGAGGTTACCCCGATGATGGGGATACGACCAGCCCGGCCGAGCATACCCGACCGGGAGAAGCAGTGGAACCATCGACGAAAGAGCGGTCGTCTGGGAACCCTCGGCGGTGTGCTGCGATTGGAATTCGCACATGGAATTCGTCTTGTCTTGGGGGGGCTACTGCGGTATATCCGCACGCGATACCAAAACTCGTGTCACCGACCGATCACCGCTACGGGGGAGATCCGCGCCTTCGAGCACGCAGAGGAGGGTACCGTGACGAGACCGACAACCTGGAAGCTCGCCGTTGCGCTGGTGGCGTTTTCGACGATAGGTGTGGCGGTGGCGCAGACCGCTACGTCGCCCCAGAGCGAGCCGAAGCGCAAGGTTCAGCAGACGGAGGCCTCGTCGCCCGGCGGGGCTGCCCAGCAGGTTGCCGCGGATCCCGCGAGCGGGGAGCCTGGCGCGCCGACCGCCGAGCAGATCGGGGCGATCGAGAGGGCGGTGGCCGCGATGCTGAGCCAGTCCAGCGAGGGGCTCGAGGTGGTCGAGCTGCCCGACGGCACGCTGACCATGGACCTCGAGGGTCGGTTCCAGGAGGTCATCGTCGCCACGATAGCCCCCGACGGCACCGTGCGAGTGGGGTGCGTGAACCGGCCGGGGCAGGTCCAGGCCGCGCTCGCTCCGAAAGCGCGCGGCAGTGCGAAAAAGCCCGCCGCCGCGGCCACGCCGCTGGAGGTCGAGTAGCCCATGCGCAGGACACCGGCTCTCCTCGCGGCGTTCGTCCTGGCGGCCGTCCTGGCCTCGCCGGCGCTCGCCTCGGCGACCATCGTCATCCAGAACAACAACGAGCCCGGCGTGGGATTCAACGACCTCTCTCCCGCCGTCCCGGTCGGCGGCAACGGCGGAACGACGCTCGGCGAGCAGCGGCTGATCGCGTTCCAGCACGCGGCCGACATCTGGGGGGCGACGCTCGACAGCAACGCGACGATCGTCATTCTCGCCTCCTTCGAGCCGCTGACCTGCACCGACACCAGTGCCACGCTGGGCAGCGCCGGCGCGCTGAACGTCTACGCGAATTTCGCCAACGCCCCCGTCCCGAACACGTGGTATCCGGTCGCCCTGGCGAGCAGGCTCGCCGGCGTCCGGCTCCAGACCTCGCCCGACATCCGGGCCCGTTTCAACGTCAGCCTGGGCGAGCCCGGGTGCCTGACCGGTACCGGCTGGTACCTGGGGCTCGACACGAATCACGGAAACCAGATCGATCTGGTCACCGTGCTGCTGCACGAGTTCGCCCACGGTCTGGGTTTCCAGCAGTTCAGCAACCTGAACAACGGCGTCTTGCTGGGCTCGTCCACGCTCCGGCTGCCCGACGTCTACCTGCGCAAGCTCTTCGACAAGTCGCTCAACAAGTACTGGGACCAGATGAACAACCCGCAGCGCGCGGCGTCGGCCGTGAACGCGAGGCGGGTGGTGTGGGACGGTTCCCGCGTGACCGCGCGGGTGAGGGAGGTGCTATCGCCGGGCACGCCGGTTCTCTACGTGTCGTCTCCCGCGTCGACCCGCGGATACTACCCCGTCGGTAGGGCCTCGTTCGGCGCCGCGCTGTCGAGCCCGGGCGTCAGCGGCGCCCTCGTTCGCGCGCTCGACCCCGCCGACGCGGCCGGCGCGTCGACGTTCGACGCCTGCTCCCCCCTGACCAACGGCGCCGCCGTCGCGGGCAACGTGGTCCTCGTGGATCGCGGGACCTGCACGTTCGTGGTCAAGGTGAAGAACGCGCAGAACGCGGGCGCGACGGCGGTGGTGGTCGCCGACAACGCCGCCGGCTCCCCCCCGGCAGGGCTGGGAGGAAGCGACTCCACGATCGTCATTCCCGCGGTGCGCATCACGCAGGCCGACGGTCTCACGATCAAGTCGGCGCTTCCTTCCGGCGTCGACGTCACGCTCGGGGTGGACATGACGGTGCGGCAAGGGGCGGACGAGTCGGATCGCGCGGTGATGTACGCGCCGAACCCCCTGGAGCCCGGCTCCTCGATCTCGCACTGGGAGACCATCGCCTCGCCGAACCAGCTCATGGAGCCCGCCATCAGCGGCGACCTCACCCACAGCGTGTCCGGCGTCGACCTGACGCTCGACCTGATGCGGGACATCGGGTGGTACGCGGATGCGGACCTGGACACGATCGAGGACAGCGTGGACAACTGCCCGTCGGTGGCGAATGCGGACCAGGCGAACCGCGACGGGGACGCATTCGGGGACGCCTGCGATACCGACAACGACAACGACGGCGTGGAGGATTCGGCAGACAACTGCTGGCTCGTGCCCAACCCGGACCAGGCGAACAACGACGGGGACGCTTATGGCGACGCCTGCGACGACGACGACGACAACGACGGCGTGTTGGACGTGGCGGACAACTGCCAGTTCGTGCCGAATGCCGATCAGGCGAACAACGACGAGGATGCCTGGGGCGACGCCTGCGACGACGACGACGACAACGACACGGTCCTGGATGCGGTGGATGCCTGCCCGCTGGCAGCTCCCGCGTTGGGGCTGGACGCCGATCGCGACGGCTGCACCGACACGCTCCCCGGGCTCAAGGGTTACGTGAGCGCCCTGCCGGCGCCGCCTTACGCGAAGAACGGCATGCTCGCGAAGCTGACCGAGGCCGAAGGGGCGGTGGCCCGGGGCGACAGCCACGTCGCGGTGAGCAAGCTGTCCGACTTCATCAATCAGGTGGAGGGCCTGCGCGGAAGACACCTGAGCGATACGACCGCGGACCTGCTGATGCAGTACGCCTGGAACCTCATGGAGCTACTGGGAGGGGCGCTGTAGCCTCGCGAATCGACGCTCGCCTGCTCCGCGCGCTTGCGTCGTCGAGCCTGCGGGAGGAACAGGGCGGATCGGGACGAAATCCCCCGAGTCCCCGGTGCCGTGCGCCGGTGCCGGTGTCCCTCGCTTGACGGTCGCCTTCCGGAGCCGTATCTCTATGTTTCGCGCCCGTGCTCGGCGGGCCTCCCCTGCGATGAAAGCGGGTGTGCTCCTCGGTCGCCGCGGGGCGACGAAGACGATCGCCGGGATGCAGCGCCGGCTTAGGGATACGGAGAGGTCGCCATGAACGCACGACCGTCCTCGATGCGGTTCCGCGATACCGCGAACTCGATCGCCATGATCTTGCTCGCCCTCGGCGTCGCGATGGGCGGGACCTCCTTCGCGAGCGCGCACATGGAACCGGGCGTTCAGGACGCCGGGCGAGCGTGGCTGAACGGGCTGGTGATGATCCTTCACGACCAGAAGGACCCGGCGGCGGTTCGGCAGGCGGTCGCGGACGCCGGCGGCACGATCGCGATCGAGGGTCCTGGCCTCGTCCTGGGGTGGCTACCGGAGGCCGCCACGGCGAAAGTTACAGCGCTGCCCGGGGTGCGCGGGATCCACGCGACTCCGATCGATCTCGGCGAGTCGGCCGGATTGAGCGCCGCCGCGAAACCGTTCGTCGCTTTCTTCAACGCGGTGTCGAGCGGGCAGCTGCAGGCGGAAGCCTCCGCCGCGGCGGCCGCGAAGGAAGGCGCCTTGCCGCTCGTAGGCGACGCGCTCGACGCGCCGCTCGCGAAAGACCCTGCCGCCAATGAGGTCATCGCCGCGGGCAACAGCGACACGATGTTGGGAACGGTCGCCGTCGCGTTGTTCTTCGTGGAGAGCAACGGCGCGATCGACCCCAACACCTACACGTGGAGTCCGACCGACGAACAGAACACGCTGAACAGGGCCCTCGCGGGGCTGGCGTGGTGGTCTTCCCGCGCCGCCTCGAGGGGCTTGTCGCTGTCCTTCGTTCCGGTCGTCTATGCCTCGACAAGCGCGGCGAGCCGGCAGGGGTACGAGCCGGTTCTTCACCAGAGCGGCGAGGACGGGCTCTGGATCGGCTCGATCATGAGCAGCCTCGGCTTCCCGGGGGACAAATTCTCGAGCACGCGCGCCTTCAACAGCTCGCTTCGAGCGAGCCAGGGCACCAACTGGGCCTACTCGGTCTTCATCGGGTACAACCCCGCGCCCGCATCCAGCACGTTCACCAACGGTTACTTCGCGTACGCCTACCTCGGCGGCCCGTTCACGCAGCTCCTGTTCCGCAACGACGGCTGGGGGGAGTACAACTTCGGCTTGGTCCTGACGCACGAGAGCGGCCACATCTTCTGGGCCTGCGACGAGTACTACCAGCCGGGTTACGGCGGCTGCACCTCGTGCGGGGCTTGCGCGCCCGCCGGGCCGCGGCCCAATTTCATCAACGGGAACTGCGAGTTCTGCACCGCGGCGGTCGCCTGCATGATGCGTGCGAACTCGGATGCGGTGTGCTGTTACACCGCGCTGCAAATCGGGTGGTCGGACCAGCTCGACTCGGACGGCGACGGCTACCCGGACGGCTGCGACAACTGCCGCTCCGTCCCGAACTCCGGCCAGACCGACCTCGACGTGGACGGGATCGGGGACGCCTGCGACAACTGCAGCTCGGTCGCGAACTTCGACCAGACCGACACGGATCACGACGGCGTCGGGGAGGCTTGCGACAACTGCCCGACGCTTCCGAATCCCGGTCAGGCGGACGTCGACTTCGACCGGATCGGAGACGTTTGCGACTCGTGCCCGCTGGATGGGGGGAACGACGTCGATCGCGACGGACTCTGCGGCAACGTGGACAACTGTCCGGTCGTTTCCAATCCCGCTCAGGCCGACGCCGACCAGGACGGATCGGGCGACGCCTGCGACAACTGTCCGACGGTGTCGAACAGCAATCAATCGGACGCCGACCACGACGGCAGCGGCGACGCCTGCGACAGCTGCACCGACACCGATGGCGACGGCCTCGGGAATCCCGGCTTTGCCGCCAACACCTGCCCCATCGACGGGTGCCCGAACGCCTACGATCCCGGACAGGCCGACCAAGATCCGAACGGACCGGCGCTGCGCCAGTGGGCCTCGTCGGCAAGCGCCAGCAGCGAGTGGGCCGACTCGGCGATCCAGGCGACGGGGCCCCCCGACGTGCTCAGTTGCCTCGACGACGCTCTCGCCTGGGCGCCTCTCACCGATGGAGCCGACCCCGAGTGGCTCGAGGTGCGTTACGCGAGCGCGGTTCACGCGACCGGCATCGTCGTTTACGAGACCTCCGTGTTCGGTTCGGCGTACCGGGTCGAGCTGATCGACGAGCAGGGGACGTACCGCACGGTCTGGACCGGGACGGATCCTGCCGCGTGCGGGACGACTTTCTCTCCGGCCTGGACACGGACCTCGTACCCGGTCGTGGGTGCCAGGATCCACACCGCGATTGCCGGCTGGGAGGAGATCGACGCCGTCGAGCTGATCGGGACGGTTCCTCCGCCGTCGCCGGGTGACGGGGTCGGGGATGCGTGCGACAACTGCCCCACGGTCTACAACGCCGACCAGGCCGACGCGGATCAGGACGGGCGCGGCGACGTATGCGATTGCGCGCCCGCGAGCGCCGCAGCGTGGGCGGTGCCGGCCGCGGTGACGGGGTTGGGCTGCCCCGACAAGACGGCGATCGCGTGGGACTCGATGGCGCCGCAGGCCGGACCGATCATCGCCTACGACGTGATCCGGGGAGAACTCGCCCAGCTCGCCGCGGGAGGCGGCTCCGAGAGCTGCGTGCGCCTGTCGGTCGCCGAGGCCTCGATCGCCGACGGCACGACGCCCGTCGCGGGAACGGGGTTCTACTACCTCGTGAGGGGCGGGAACGCGTGCGGCAAGGGCTCTTACGGGCTCAGGACCAACGGGACCGAGCGCTCCAGCGCGGCCTGTCCGTGAGGGCGCCCTCGCAGGGTCCGGCCGATCGCGCCGGCACGCGTCTCACTTGCGCCGCATCCCGCGCGTGAAGACCTTGCCGCTGATGATCTTGTGGGCCGGACGGCCGCCGATCATCCGGAGGCGCGCGAACTCCTGGCCGCACTGCGGACACCGCATGTCGCCTCGGGTGTGATCCTCGGCGATCCGCTCGAGGAGGCACTTGACCAGCCCGCCCGTCCCGCCCTTGTGGTAGCGGTAGAGCAGGACGCCGCAGCGGGCGCACAGGATGGCGATCGTTCGCGGTTCCACGGGTCTCGCGCTACCGGTCGGGCGGCGGCGCCGGGCTGCCTTCTTTTCCCGCGGGGGCGCCAAGCAGCCATTTTCTCTCGGGCTCCTGGCCGATGCCGGACACGTCGACCCATGCCTGGATCAGCGCGTCATCCAGGAACACGAGAGAGAGCTGCGTCCGGGTTCTCTCGTCGGAACCGATCGGAGTTCCGAACAATCTGACCCGATTGTGCCCCTGCTGATACACCTCGTTGTAGACGAGCGTCGTGACCTGTCCATGCCGGGTGTGCTTCGCCGGAGCGCCGAACCGCGCGATCACATCCCCCTTGCTCATTCCCTCCTGGAGCACGAGAGAGAGGTCCTGGGGGAGGTCGACGCCGCCGACGACCCCCTCCGGGGCCGGCAGGATCGAGCAGCCCACCCCGGTCAACGTCAGCGCGGCGATTGCGAGGAACGCCATCGACGGGGTGCGGTCTGCGATTGCCATCATGCCTCCGGGGCGGACGCCTCGCGAGAGGGGAGGGTGCCAACAGGACGCTCCTTGGTCAAGTCCGGGGATCCGGCCGCCGGCGCGTCGCCGGCATGCGGTCCGTCGGGCCGGAGCACGTTCTCGAAGGACATCAGGCCGTCGGCGTAGCCGTTCAGCAGGAACGCGGGCAGCCGCCGGGTCGCGGCGGCGCCGACCAGGCGGCGTGCCGCCCGCCGCGGGGAGTGCAGGTCGGAGTAGGCGGCCCAGTAGGCCCGCTCGAGCTCGTGGGGCGTCATCCGGGCCGGCCGGTGGGTGACGTGCGCCGCGTCGTGCTGCGGCCAGGGGCGGTCGAGCAGGCGTCCTGCCGCGGCCAGCTCGTTGCGCAGCGGCGTGGCCGGGAAGGGGGTGACCATGTTCAGGAACGCGAGGTCCACTCCGATCTCCTGGACCGCCTCCGGGATGAGCCGGATGGTCTCGGGGGTGTCGTCGTCGAGGCCGACGATGATACCGGCCTGTACGGCGATTCCCGCGTCGTGGAAGGCGCGGACCGCGCGCCGGTAGTCGGCCACCTTGTTCGTTCCCTTGCGGACCTGGAGCAGGTTGGAGGCGCTGAAGCTCTCGAGCCCCACGAACACGGCAAGGCAGCCGCTCGCGGCCGCGAGCCGCAGGAGGTCCGCGTCCTGCGCCACGTCGATCGAGGCCTGGGTCCACCACCAGCGCCGGAGCGGGCGCAGCGCGGCGAAGAGGCGGCGCGCGTAGGCCCGGTCCGCGGTCAGGTTGTCGTCCCAGAACCAGACCATCTTGCGCTGCAGCCAGGAGCGACCGTCGCACGCCTCGATGTCGCGAACCACCTCCTCCACCGGCCGCGCGCGAAAGCCCCGGTCGAGCTGCTTCAGCGTGCAGAAGGTGCAATCGAAAGGGCAGCCGCGGGTCGCCTGGACGAAGCAGCGGAACTGAAAGGATTCCTCGAGGAGGTCGTAGCGGGGCGTGGGCAGGCCCGACAGCGGGAGACCGGCCGCCTGGCGGTAGATGCCGCGGAGCGCGCCTCGCTCGAAGTCGGCGAGCATCCGCGGGAACGAGAGCTCGGCGTCGCCCACCGCCACGGCGTCGGCGTGCGCCGAGGCCTCCTCCGGGCAGAGCGAGGCGTGCGTCCCGCCCAGGATCACGGCGTGGCCGCGTGCGCGCAGCCGGTCCGCTAGCTCGTACATGCGCCCCGAGCCGCCGGTGGTGGCGGTGATCGCCACGAGGTCGGCATCCACGTCCTCCGGATCCACGGCGCGGGCGTGCTCATGGCGGACCGCCACCTCGATGCCGCTCGGACAGAGGGCGGCGAGGTGGATGGCCGAAAGAGAAGGGAAACGTCGAGCGCGCTCGTCGCCCCGGAAGCGGTCCTGCCAAGCGCTGACGATCAGCACCTTCACTCAGGAAGCATACGCCGATTGCTTGGCCGCGGCCGCGAGCGTACAGTCCCGCAGTCGATCGAGCACGCCTGCGGTGCGGGGGAAATTGTGCGGGTCATCGAGCGATTCGGCGAGGCGGGAACGCTGCCGCCAGGCTGGGACGCCGCGGCCGGCTCCTGGTTCCGGCAGCGCGAGTTCCTGGCCCACGCCGAGCGTTGGAACCCTTGCCGGCAGCGCTATTACCTGCTGCGGAACGGCGAAGCGGTCCGGGCCGGCGCCATCGTCTACTCGCTCAGGCTCGACCTCCTCACCTTCCTTCGCATCCCGAGCCCCGTCACCATGCACGTGGTCGGCATCCCGGTCGGCATCGCCACGCCGGGTTACTTCGGCGCGGCGGCGGACCGGACGGAGCTGCTGCGCCACGTGGCGGCGGGGGAGCGCGGCCTGCTCCTGGTGCTCAACGCCGGCGCCGGGGACGACCTCCCCATCGGAGTTCGATGCCGGATGATCCCCACCGTCATGCTCGACCTCCGCTTCCGGGATTGGGCGGCCTACGAGCGGGCCCTGCGCGCGCCTTACCGGCGGCGGCTCCGGATGGTGCTGCAGCTGGCCGGCCGGCTCGAGGCGGTCACCACGCGGTGCGATCGCTTCACCGAGGCGCATCAGGCCCTGTACCGGCAGGTCCACGACCGCGCGGCGGCCAAGCTGGAGACGCTGACCCTCGACTTCTTCCGGCACCTCCCGGAGCGGTTCGCCCTCACGAGTTACACTGATGGAGGGCGGCTCGTGTCCTGGACCATCACCGTCCCCGACGGCGACCTCTTCATGTACTTCTTCGGCGGCATGGACTACGCGGTGCTCCGCGCCACGCAGGCCTACCTGGTCGGCCTGGCGGGGATCGTCCGGCAGGGCATAGAGCGTGGCCTCCCCCGGCTCGATCTGGGGCAGACCGCCGACGACCCCAAGCTGCGCTTCGGCGGAACGCTGGTGAGGAAGGACATGTACGTCTGCCACCGGCGCGCCGGGCTGCAGGTGCTCCTGCGCTGGCTGCGCCCCGTGCTCGAGTACCGCGGGCGGGCTCCGGCCTTCCACGTCTTCCGCTCGGAGGGAGGCGCCGAGTGAAGGTGCTCCTGGTCCGCCCCCGGCAACCGGACGACACGATCGGGCTGCAGCACCTCATGGTGGTGGAGCCGCTCGAGCTCGAGGTCATCGGCGCGCTCGTCGCGCCTCCCGACGAGGTGGCGGTCGTCGACCTCATCCTCGAGGACGAGCCGCTCGAAGTTTTCCTGGCCCGCGAGCGGCCCGACGTGGTGGGACTGACCGGCTACATCACCAGCGTGGGCGTGGTGCACGAGCTGGCGGCGCGTGTGAAGCGCTGGTCGCCGCGCGCCGTCACCGTGGTGGGGGGGCCGCACGCCGAGGTGTGCCCCGGGGACTTCGACGGCCCGGCCGTCGACTTCCGCGTGGTCCGCAACGCCACCACCGAGTTCCCGCGGCTGCTGGCGCACCTCAAGGGGCTCGGGCCGCTTCCGGAGGGCGTCCTGGTGCGTGGGCAGCCGCTCGACGACGCGCGCCTTCCTCCCTTCGATTTCACCTATCCGACTCCGCGGCGCGACCTGACGGCTCGCTACCGCGACCGCTACTTCTACCTGTATCAGGACCGAGTGGCGCTGGTGAAGACGTCGTTCGGCTGTCCCTTCACCTGCCGATTCTGCTTCTGCCGCGTGATGACGCGCGACCATTACGAGGTCCGGCCTCTCCCCGAGGTGCTCGACGAGATCGAATCGCTCCGCGAGGAGGAAGTCTACGTCGTGGACGACGACTTCCTGGTGTCGCGGGAGCGCGTGCTGGCCTTCGTCGAGGGGCTCGAGCGGCGCGGCATCAGGAAGCGCTTCCAGGTCTACGGGCGGTCGGACTTCATCGCCGCGAACGCGGACGTCATCGCGCGCTTCCGCACGGCCGGCCTGAGCGTCGTGATCGTGGGGATCGAGTCGTTCGACGACGAGGAGCTGGAGCGGTACGGCAAGCGCGCGGAGGCCGAGGCCAACGTCCGCGCGCTGCGGCTGCTGGAGGCGGAGGGGATCGACGTCTACGCGACCATCATTCTCTCGCCCGAGTGGGATCGCGCCGACTTCGCCCGGCTGGACCGCCTGATGTCGGAGCTGCGCATCCGCTTCGCCAACCTGCAGCCGCTCACCCCTTTGCCGGGGATCGAGTACCAGGTGGACGACGCGCGGCTCGTCGAGAGGCGCGACGACTGGGCGAAGTGGGACCTGGCCCACGTCACGGTGCGGCCCACCCGGGTCGGGGTGGGGGAGTTCTACGCGGAGACGATGAGGCTCTACCGCCGGATGATCTGGCGGCCGCGCAACCTGTGGAGGAACCGGAGGTACCCGCTCCACATGCAGTGGCGGATCCTTCGCGGGCTGGCGCGCGTGGGGCGCCAGTACCGCCGGGCGCGGCGGGACGCCCTCGGCCGTGCCTGAGCTCCTGCTCGTCCAGCCCACGCAGTACAGCGCCGACGGGCGGACGCTGGTCAAGCAGCGCCGTCTGCACCTGCCGGGACTCGCGTTGCCGCTCCTGGCGGCGACGGTGCCGGACCACTGGAACGTCCGCCTCGCGCTCGAGGTGATCGACCCGATCGACTTCGACGCGCCCGTGGACCTCGTCGGCATCGGGGGGATGGGGCACGCGCTCTTCCGCGGCATGGAGATCGCCCGGGAGTTCCGGCGGCGCGGAAAGCGCGTCTTCTTCGGCGGGATGATGGCGTCGCTCGTCCCGGACCTCGTCCTCGAGAGCGCCGAGTCGGTGGTGGTGGGGGACGGGGAGCGGGCGCTGCCGCGGCTCCTGGCCGACTTCGAGGCCGGGCGCCCGCTGCAGCGCACCTACAGCGAGCCGCTGGAGTCGCTGGCCGGTCTCCCGGTGCCCCGCTACGACTTGCTGGCCGCAAAGCGGATCGGGGGCATGCTGCCGGTCCAGGCGGGACGCGGGTGCACCCACGATTGCAGCTTCTGCTCGATCGCCGCGGTCTACCGACAGAGGTACCTGTCGCGCCCGGTGGCCGACGTGGTTCGGGACGTGGAGGCGGTCCGCGCGCTCGGCTATCGCCGCTTCCTCCTGATCGACGACAACATCGTCAGCGACCCGTCCTACTTCCTCGAGCTGTGCGAGGCGCTGCGACCGCTCCGGATGACCTGGGCCAGCCAGTGCTCGATCTCGATCGCCCGGAGCGACGGGCTCCTGGCCGCAGCGCGCCAGGCGGGCTGCCGAATCCTCTCGTTCGGTATCGAGACCATCCGGCAACACGGCCTCGAGTCGGTCGGCAAGCCGTGGGTCCGCGCCGAGGAGCACGGGCCGCTGCTGCGCAAGGTGGCCCGGGCCGGCATCCTGCCGAGCACCGAGATGATGTTCGGCCTCGATGGCGACACGGCCCAATCGATGGAGGAGACTCTGGCGTTCGTGGAGCGGGAGCGGCTGCCGATACCGCGGTTCTACGTGATGACCCCGATCCCGGGCACGCCGCTCTTCGACGAGCTGCGGCGCGACGGGCGGCTCCTCCACGAGGACTTCTCGCGCTACACCGGCTACCAGTGCGTGCACCAGCCGCTCAACCTGTCGAGCGGGGAGGTGGACCGGCGCTACGACGAGCTCAACCGCCGGGTCTACTCGCCCGGATCGATCCTCCGTCGGACGCTCCTGAACCCCGACCTGTGGCGCAACCCCGGCGCGTACCTTCTCGCGTTCTTCGTCAACCTCCGCTACCTGCAGCACGTGCGGCGCAATGACATCCCCCTCGTCTACTGACCCCGGCGGGGCCGGCGTGACGCTCGTCCCCGTGGAGGGCCGGAGGCTTCGAAGGGCCTTCATCGACCTGCCGCACCGGCTCTACGTAGGCTTCCCGGCCTACGTGCCGCGGCTCTTCGTGCAGCAGGCCTGGCAGCACTCCGAGAAGAACCCGTGGTTCCGGCACTCCACGGCCGCGTCGTGGCTCGCGCTGCGCGACGGCAGGCCCGTCGGGCGCGTCACCTGGTTCCTCAACCGGAGCCACGTGGCGCACTCCGGACGGCGGGAGGCGTTCTTCGGCTTCCTCGACGCCGGCGACGACGCCGGGGTGGTGGCGGCGCTGCTCGGCGCCGTCGAGGCGAGATCGCGGGAATCCGGCTGCACGGCGGTGCTCGGCCCCATCGAGTTCTCGACCAACGACACCTGCGGCCTGCTCGTCGACGGATTCGAGCACCCGCCCGCTATCCTCATGCCTTGGAACCCACCCTGGCTCCCGCCCCTGGTGGAGGGGTGCGGCTATGCCCCGGTCATGTCGCTCGAGGCCTGGGAGATCGGCGGCCGGCCCGCCGTGGTGGACGAGGCGGCCGGGCGGATGCGTGCGCGTCTCGCGTCGCGCGGCATCACCGTCCGCCCCGTCGACCTCGGGCACTTCGACGAGGAGGTCGACCGGCTCTTCCCTCTCTACCAGGCGATTTACCGGGAGAACTGGGGCTTCATGCCGCTGACGCGCGAGGAGTTCCGGGAGCAGGCGAAGGACCTGAGGCGGGCGACTCACCCCGAGCTGGCAGTCATCGCCGAGGACCGGGGGCAACCCATCGGCTACGGCGTCGGGATCTTCGACGCCAGCCGCGTGTTCCGCGACTTCCGTCGGGGCCGGCTCCTCCCGTTCAACCTCTTCAAGCTTCCCCGGATCAAGCGCGTCGGGCGAATTCGGATCCTCAACCTCGGCGTCGTTCCGCGCTACCGGCGCATGGGGATCGAGCTCCTCATGTACGCGCACTTCGCGGATGTCGGAGCCCGGCGCGGCATCACCACCGCCGAGGCCTCCTACGTCATGGGCGACAACCGGATGATGCAGCGGGCCCTGGAGCGGCTGGGGGCGAGCGTCAGCAAGCGTTACGCGATCTACCGGCGCGAGCTGGGATAGTCGAGCCCCGGGGCGCGGGTCAGGGTTCCGAGACCGGCACCGTCCCGTCGAGGATCGAGACCTTGAGCAGGCTGTCCCCGACGCGGATCTCGTCCTCGTGGTGGAACTTCCTCCTGTCGATGCGGACGCCGTTCAGAAAGGTGCCGTTCGTGCTTGCGAGGTCCACGAGGTAGTAGTGCTCGGGGCCGAAGATCTTGATCTCGGCGTGACGTTCCGAGACCTTGGGGTCGCGGAGGATGAGGTCCGCCTTGGCGCGGCCGACGAGGAACGAGCCGCCCGACGACACGTCGAACACCTTGCCGGTTTCAGGACCGGCAAGGACCCGGAAGTAGATGCGCGTGTCCGCCGCCACGATCCCCGACTTGAGCCGCGGAGCGTGAAGGTCCGGGTCGACGACGGTCCCTTCCAGCGGTTCGTCGTTCTGTCTCAAGATCCCTCCCTTGCGGCGGAGCGGCGCCAATCGACGTCGAGCTTCGGCCGCGGCCACGATCGCACCGAAACATCCAGGGTGTAGCGTTCTCCGGAGACGACCTCCACGGCGAGCTTCTGGACGAGGTTGACTTTTCCGTCGCCGCTCGCGATGCCCACCGAGAGCGCGTGAGAGCCGGGCGGAAGCCGCAAGGAGCCGTCCTCGGTCTCGCGGCCGTACGACACGAGGCTCCTTCCGGCGATGGCCAGCTTCTTCTTGCGCGTTTCCAGGGCCAGGCTCTCGACGGCGTTGCCGTCGGACCACACCGTCAGCTGTCCGGCCTCCAGGCCGTGCGTGACGCGCATGGCGACGTTCTCGCGCAGCACCGTCTCGCGAAAGAACGAGCTCACCCGAGCGGCGGGGTCCGGAGAGACGTCGGCGTCGCTCGACCGCCTCGTCGTCAGGAAGACGGTTGCTCCGAGCAGGCCGCAGGCGGCGAGCACGACGGCCGCGACGACACGGGGCCTTGCGCGCCACTCCTCGCCCGTCCCCCGTGCCAACCCGCGGCAGGCTGCGACGAGCACGACACCGGCCCGCCTGGCGGCCGCGGCGACCTGAGGGGCTCGCGCCGCCCAGGCCCTCGCTGCCTGCGTGCCGGCTCGTCTCGAGCCATCCGCGACGGCGGCCGCGGCCCGAACGACGCCCACGGCGGCGGCGGAGCCGAGCGCTGCGGCTCGCTGCTCGATCGCCTCGGCGCGCTCGGGGTCCGGCGCGGAGGGAGCGGGGGAGGCGCCGTCCACGAGGGTGCGCTCCGCCTCCGCCGTCGCGGCGGCCGGACTTCCATTTCGGCCGTTCTCCCGGGCCAGGCTCGCGGCGGCGCGAAGCTCGCCGGCGAGCTCGGATCCGAACCGATGGCGCCGCGCCGGGTCCTTGGCCAGTGCCTTCAGCACCACGGCCTGGATCGCCGGGGGAAGGTCCGGGCGCCAACGGTTGGGAGGGGTCGGCTCCAGGTGACAGATCGAGTAGGCGAGGGAAGCGAGATCGTTCCCCTCGAAGGGCCGCGAGCCGGTCAGGAGCGTGTATGCCACCGCGCCGAGCGAGAAGAGGTCGGTCCTGCCGTCCACCGGGAGGCCGCGAATCTGCTCGGGGGCGGCGTAGGCCGGGGAGCCGAGGAACGCGCCCTCGCGCGTGAGATCGGAGTCGGCGAGCCGCGCGATGCCGAAGTCCGCGAGCCGGGCGCGGCCTTCCCGGTCCACCAGGATGTTCGCGGGCTTCACGTCTCGGTGGACGATCCCCTGGCGGTGCGCGTGGTCGAGGGCGTCGGCGACCTGCGCGGCCCAGTCCAGCACGCGCGCCGGTTCGGGGCGTACCCCGCGCTTCAGGTACTCGTCCAGGCTCCTGCCCTCGACGTACTCCATCACGATGAAGGGTCGACCGTCGTCCGCCTGGCCGGCGTCGTGGATCGCGACGATTCCGGGATGGGCGAGCCGTCCCGCGGCGCGGGCCTCGAGGAGGAAGCGCCGCTCCCACTCCTCACGCCGGGCACTATCGAGACCGTCGGGGCACCGGAGGAGCTTGACCGCCACGACCCGGCCGATCGTCGGGTCGCTCGCCTTCCAGACCTCGCCCATCGTGCCGGCGCCGATCCTCTCCAAGAGCGCGTAACGCCCGACCTGAGGGCGCGGGCTTACGGGTGGCAATGCTCGAGGATCGGCATCCGGTCCGACCCCCGAAACGGGCTCGGATCCGACGGATTTCGCCTCCGTGACGTTCACCGACACCATTCCCTCTCGGTACGGGTCCCGAGAGGAAATCTAGGCCTGTCAAAGTGGCGGTCAAGGAAGGCGGACCGACGTGGCCGGGTCCGTCAGAAAGCGACCTTCGTTTGGCCCGCGTCCACGGCCTTCAGGAATTTCAGGAGGCCGGGAAAGTAGGTCTCCTGATCGTCCCACATGTCGAGGTGGCTTCCGTTCGGGCAGAGCAGGAAGCTGCCGTTCTGCACCTCGCCGGCGACCCACTTCATGTGGGCCGGGTCCATGGTGTCGTGGGTCGCCCCGATGACGAGGGTGGGCATCGCGAGCTTCTTCAGGTCCGCCTTGCGGTCCCACTTCTCGAGGCGCCCGGAGGCGCCGAACTCGCTGGGACCCTGCATGAGGACGTAGATGTCCCTGTTGAGCTTCGCGAACGAGCGGTTCACCGCATCGGGCCATTCCGGCAGGCGGCAGATGTGCTGGGCGTAATAGTTGGGGCCGAGGAGCTCCATGTAGCGCGGACTCTCGAAGTCGCCCTTGGCCTCGAGGTCCCGGATCTCCTTCAGCGCCGCCGGGTCCATCTGCTTCGCCAAGACTTCGTCGGCGTACTTCACGTAGTCCGGGATGCTCATCATCATGTTGGAGATGATCAGACCCTTGAGGTTCTGGCCGTGCTTGAGGGCGTACTCGACGGCGAGGATGCCGCCCCACGAGCTGCCGAGGAGATAGAAGTTGTCCTTGTCGAGGCCGAGGGCCTGGCGCACCTGCTCGACTTCGTCGACGAAGCGCTCCACGGTCCAGAGATCCGGGTCCTTGGGCTGGTCGGAGTAGGCCGAGCCGAGCTGGTCGTAGTAGATGAACTCGATCCCTTCCGCGGGAAAAAAGCTCTCGAAGGACTCGAAGTACTCGTGCGTCGCTCCGGGACCGCCGTGGAGAAGCAGCACCTTGATGCGCGGATTGCTGCCGAAGCGCTTGGTCCACACCTTGAAGTTGCCCTTGGAGGTGGTGACGGGGATCATGCGAACCCCTCCGGCCTGCACGCCGGGTGAGCCGGGGGCGAAGTAGGACTTCAGAGTCGGGCCGGGGTTGGCGGCCTTCTGACAACCGGCGAGGGCTAGAAGGGCCACTACCGGAAGGACGAGAGGCGAGCGTAGTCTCATGGGACCTCCTCGATCCGGGGAAGCATAGCGCCAATTCGCAAGGGCGGGCGCCGCGCCGGGGCAGCCGCCTTGGCGCCGCGACGATAGCGCCCGTCCCCCTCGCCCGAGCGCGACGGGCACTTCAACGAGGCCTCGGAGGACCTCGCCGGCCGCCGCTTCGCAGCGCTACCCCTGCACCGCGTACGACACCTTCAGGAACCACGAGTGGCCCGCGTCGACCAGGCTTCCTTCCGGCGCGAGCGCCCACTCGTCCCCGTACCCGAGGAACAGGACCGACTGCCAGTTCAGCTTGTAGGAGAAGAGCGCGCTGGCGGCGAAGCCTCCGTCCTTCTCGCTGACGGGGAAGACGTAGAGCGCCGGATCGCGCTGCGTTTGCTCCCACTGCCCGATCAGACGGAGAAAGCAGCGGGCGCTGAACGTGTAGACGGCCTTGATCCGCTCCACGTGCGCGGTGAAGAGGCGCTGCTTGGGACCTCCGCCGTCCGGGCTCACGTCGAGCCAGCGCCGCTCGCCGTCGAGGCGAAGAGCAACATGGTCGCCGGGGCGCATCGTCGCGCCGAGGACGAAGCTGGCGCCGGTCCCCGGTCTCTCGTTCTCGAAGTCCAGCTCCTCGCCCACGATGCCCTCGAGTCCGGCGTCGGAGAACACCTGCGAGGGGTTCGCGCGGAGCTGGAAACGGAATTGCCGCCGCGGGTAGTCCTCGCTCCCGGCCTTCATCCGGTCGAGGTAGAGCCAGAACCGGCCGAACGAGTTCCACTTCCCGTCCATTCCGAAACCGCCGGCGACGAGCCTCCTCAGCAGGACCCGGTCCTGGTCCTCGATGTAGTCGACCATGGCGAACGAGCGAAGACGCGACAGGAAGCCGGTCGGGTGCCAGGTGTGCCCGGTCTCCACGTATCCCTCGCGGAATCCCACCTGCGGGACGAAGCCGCAGTCCGCCCGGAAGCCGTCGCCGAAGATCTTCGTCTGCGCAGCGAAGTCGAAGCTGCGCGTGGTGTGCGACCACCAGACATCGATGCCCGTCCCGGAGAGCTTCGTGCCGTCCCATGCCGCCGAGAGGTCGGGCCGGACGGGCGTCTCGGTGAGACTGAACAGGAGCTGGCCCGAGACGACGTCGGCACCGTTCGGACGCCACTGGAAGTCGGGGCCGGCCACCCGGTTGTAGCCGCCGCCGCGGATCTCGCGGTCGGTCGCGAGGAAACTCAGGTACGAGCCGCCGATGTCTCTCCGGAGCCGCGCCAGGGCGACGTTCGAGACGAAGTCCTGGGGGGCGAAGGAGGAGTACTCCGGGCCCGGCAGGATGACGCTTCCGCCTCCACGGTCCTCCACGGCGAGGGCGGTGTAGGCGGTGTTGCCGTACTTGCCTGTCGCGCGCAGACCCCAGCGGGGAGAAGTGAGGGTGCGGGTATAGACCGCCTGGATCTGTGTCGAGAACAGCTCCGTCCCCTCGAGGAAGAAAGGCCGCTTCTCCGGATAGAAGATCGCGAAGCGCTCGTTCGCCGAGATTCTCGCGACGTCCGACTCCACCTGCGAGAAGTCGGGGTTCAGCGTCATGTCCATGGCGTGGTCGGGGTTCGGGATCCACTTTGCGTCGAGTCCCGCTGTCCCGTCCACGCCGCGGGTGTCGAGCGGGGCCCCCGGCGGCCCGGTCGGGACCGATTCCTGCTTCGCGGAAACGTAAGGCGCCACGACGAAATGGTCCCCCGACGGCAGCCCGTCGAGGCCCGTGAGCGGATGCTCGTGGCAGATGAAGCAGCTGCTGCCGCGGGGCAGGGGAGTCGAGAAGATCTGGTAGCGGTTGTCTCTCGGGTAGTTCCGGTAAAGGAGGATTCCCCAGGATCGCGGCCCGTTCCCGTCGTAGCGGAGGGTAGAGAACGGAACGCGGATCTCGAGGACCCAGCCGCTCTTCGTGATCCTGGCCGAGGAGTCCCAGTAGAAGTCGGGAGACGAGCTCTCGCCCCCGGTGGAGTCGTCCTGCACGGCGTCGTACTGGATGCCGCGGGGGGTCGCCAGGAAGAGGGTGGCGGTCCGCCCGTCGCTGCGGGTGTCGAGCAGGATGCCTCCGTAGTCGATGCTCTCCGTGATGTCGTCCCGATCGGAATACGGCGCCCGGATGCTCGAGGGGTCCGGGTCGGAGAACTCGAACCCCGCGTAGAAGTACGCGTCGTCGTAGGCGAGATACGCGACCGACGCGACCCTCGGAGGCACGTTCTCGCCGGGGCGCGTCTCGTACCAGGTGTCGACGCGGGTCGCATCCTTCCAGCCCGCGTCGGAGAGGTCCCCGTCGACGGTGATGGTCCCCACGGCCCGAGTGGACGCGAATCTCGTCGCCGCGTTGGGGCGCCTCGGCAACCGTGGGGGAAAACGAACCGGCCAGTGCGCACGCCAGCGCGAAAAGCAGGGCGGTCCGGCCTAGCCGAGTCACGCTCCGTAATACGATCCCGAGCGCCCCAGGTTGCGAGGCGCTTGCGCGCGGGGTCGTCGCAGGGATCGCCTCTAGGACGAGGTGCTCGTCCAGGCGGGCATCGGGTTGTCGGGACGCTCGTTGTCCCACAGGATGGAGACGATCCACCAGCGCTGCCCGTCGTCGAAGAGCTGGATGCAGTTGATCCCTCGCCAGAGGATCTCGCCGCCGGGCCGGCGCCGCGCCTCGTACGCCGAGAGCGCGTGGGCGATGTGCCCGAATCGGAAGGTCTGGCGGGCGATCTCCTGCTCGAGGAAGTCGTTCTCGGCGAAGTACGGCGAGCGCGACGCGATGTAGCCGTCCACGTCGAATACCTCGGCGACGGGGGCTCCATCGGGCTTCCGCCGGGTGGGGACGAGCCGGGCGCCCGGGAGGAAGAGCGCTCGGAACCGCGTCCAGTCGCGCGGCGCTCCGGCGACACCGGAGATGCACGCGTAGAGCGCGTCCATGACGGCGGCGATCGAAGACAGAGCGGGTTCGTGCATGGTGAACGGGCGGAGCCTAGCTCCGTGGGCGGTCCGCGGTCAAGAGTCGCGCCTCGATCGTCGAATGGCACCGGGGAGTGCTCGGAGGACAGCCCACGACCTCGCGCCCCGGGGTATCGCATCCACGGCCCCACGCACTAGACTGTGGAGAGCGTTTTTCTTTGCGAGCGCAGGGAGGGTGGCCTCAATGTCCCAGGCGCCGGAAACCGGCCAAGGTCGGGGAAGGATGCGGGCCGCGATGCGCGCGTTCCGCCGTCCGCTGCGTATCCTCGTCTTGTCGGCCTTCGGTCTCTCCGCCGGCTTCGCGGGCGAAGTTCCATCGCCCCTGTTCTACGAGTCGGAAGCCGAGTTCCTGCAAGACGTGGACGATGGGCAGTTCGATCAGCACCTCGAGCTTCACCTCCTGGAGTACTCGGTCGACCCGCGATGGGCCGCCGACTGGGCGGCCCGGAGATACTCGAGCGGCGGCCTGCTCGGGACCTACGGCTCCATCTCGTCGCAGCAACTCTTCGTGGACAGCGATATCGCGCTGAACGTCTTCCCTCACGATCGATTCCAGCTCCGGTACGAGTGGAAGGCGTACCAGGAGAAGCGCTTCGACGTCTCGGAGCAGCGCCTGGACGCGGTGTGGTACGCGGCCTCCGGCTGGGGCGTCGTCTTCACCTGCTGGCCGGCCTACCAGAAGGAAGAGATCGCGGGGGGCCTCGGGTTCAAGATCGGGAAACCGAAGAGCGCGAAGTACCTGGTCGTGCGCGCGGTGGACGAGCGCCTCGTGTGGAACGAGAAGACCGAGAGCGGCGTTCGATTCGGCGGCAGACCCCTCCGCATCGTCGCGGACGGGAACTACGACGGCGGCCGCTACCGGGTGAGCGGCTCCGTGGACTACGGTCTGCCCTACGAGGCCGTCGAGGAGGCGCCTGGCGCCGAGGTGGCCGAGCGCACGGTGCGTGGCCACCAGAGGTTCGGGGACGTGGCCGTGGAAAGGTCTTGGGAGGGCTGGGCGGCCGGTGTCCGCTTGACTCTCGGCTCGTTGGCCCGGCGGCAGGAGGACTCCTCGGGAGCGGTGTTCGACCTGGACCGGGCTTACGGCAGGGTGATCGTGAGCGGGCGGCGGGAGATGAAGGGGTGGACGGCCTTCGGCTTGGCGGGTGCCGTCCGACAGCGGGACGAGTTCAGCTCCCCCGAGTATCCCGCGAGCGTCTACACGATGAACGCCATCGTGATCGGCGCGGAGGGGAGCAAGCGCGTCGGAAAGGGCCTGGACCTGCGCGCCGGGTACCTTGGCAATTCCTGGCGCGGTGAACGGACGGGCTCCGGCGACGGCCTTCTCTCCGCCCAAGAAGATGACACCTACGCCGACAAGGTCCACTTCCGGGCGCTCTACACGTTCCGGCCGCAGATGGCGTTCGAGTTCTTGCTCTCGCAGACGCTCAGCGGCTCCCGGTTCGGGGGCGCTTCGCTGAAGGCGCTCCTGGTCTTCTGAACTCGGCCTCGAGGGTCATTCCTTCCCGTCGCAATCCAAAAGTCGGCGTATATTCGCGACCTGGCGAAGGGCCGCGCGCGGGCGCGGCCGAGGTATGCCCGCCCGCGGGACGGACGGAGGCGAAGGTGGCGCGCGGTCTCACGAAGTTGCTGTTGCTGCTGGCGGTCATGGTGCCCGTCGCCGTCCTGGCGGATACGTACGACACGGCCACCCTGGTGAGCATCACGACGTCGAGCAAGGAAGAGGTCAAGCTCCTCCTCGACGGCGGCATCGACGTCGTGGGTGTGCGCGGCGGGGTCTACAAGGCGCTCGTCACCGCGGGGCAGCTGGAGGCCCTTTCCGCGACGGGAATGAAGGTCGAGGTTCTCTACTCGGAGATGCAGGAGGACCGCGATCGCTGGGCTGCGGCGTCGGCGTCGTACGTCGACGCGACGAGCTACTACGTCCCTTCGAAGTTCACGATGACGAGCCCGCCGGCCGGCAGCCTGATGGAGCATCTCCTCCAGCAGTACAACGCCCACCCCGACGTCACGCGCCTGTACAACCTCGGGGCGAGCCAGGACGGCGCGTACGACGTCGTCGCGATGAAGGTCACGAGGAATCCGGACGCGATCGAGGCCGAGCCCAAGATCCGCATCTACGCGAACATCCACGGCGACGAAAAGGGCGGCCTCATGGTCGCGTGCGACGTGCTGGACACGATCCTGGCCGGGTACGGGGCGGCGCCGCAGGACCCCGTCGCGAAGAAGCTCGTGGACGAGGCGGAGATGTGGTTCATCCCGATGGGGAACCCGTACGGGAACGCGAACAACACCCGTTACAACAGCCGCGGGATCGACCTCAATAGGAACTTCTGGGGCCCCGCGGGCTCGGACGCGCCGCCGGCCTGGTCGGAGAAGGAAACCCAGATCGTCCGGGATCTCACCGAAGCCTCCACCGCGGACCACTCCAAGAAGCGGTTCGCCGTGTCGATTTCCTTCCACGAGGGCGAGGTGGTCTTCAACTCGATCTGGAACTACACCACCGAGGCGCCGAGCGACGAGCCGATCTTCTGGTCCTCCAGGACGGGCGGGACGGGGTGCGGGAGCCAGACCGTTCCCAACTGTCCCACGCTGGCGCCCCACGGCCTGGCGCAGGCGTACAAGGACGGCTGCACGACGCCGGGATTCTGGTACACCGAGGGATACGACTGGTACGGCACGCGCGGGGACACGAACGACTGGGCGTATGGAGCCTGGACGGACCTGGACACGACCGTCGAGCTGAATGCCGTGAAGACGCCCCCGGCGTCCTCGATCCCGACCTACTGCGCTCAGCACCGGCAGGGGGTGCTCAACTACATGATGAAGGTGTTCCAGGGGATCCACGGCGTCATGACCGACCAGGTCACCGGCGCTCCGCTCGACGGGACGGTGGCGGTGACGGCGACCGCCTCGCCCGGCATCCCGGTGCCGCATCCTTACCAGGCCGTCTACACGGATCCGGTGGCGGGGGACTTCCACAGGGTCCTGCAGCCGGGGACGTACACGGTGGTCTGCAACGCCCCGGGGTACATGACGACCACGATCACGGGTGTCGAGGTGAGCGCCGACGCCGGAACGGTCGCCAACTGCGCCATGAACCCGACCGGGCTCGCGTACGTGTCATCCGCGCTCGCGGATTCCTGCTCCGCCGGCGGAGCGTACGACGGGGACGGCATCCTGGACGCGGGCGAGGACGCCACGCTCTCCGTCACCCTTCGGAACCCCGGCTCGGCGCCGGCGACTTCCGTCCAGGGCACGATCGCGACGTCCGCGCCGGGCGTGAGCGTCACGAGGAGCACGGCTTCGTTCGCGGACGTCCCGGGCGGTGGAACGGCGCCGAGCGCCGCCCCGCACTTCGGGTTCCGCGTGGGCGGCGGCGTGGCGTGCGGCACGGCGATCCCGTTCGGCATTCACATGACGTCGGCGCAGGGCGCCTGGGACGACGCCTTGACGGTCGCGGTGGGGCAGACGACGGGCGGGGTCCCGCAGACGCTTCTCGCCGAGGGTTTCGACGGCACCGTCTTCCCGCCCGCGGGCTGGTCCCAGGTGGACGTCGGCGGAACCGCCGGGAACTGGGCGCGGAGCACGAACACGGTCCACCCGTCGGGGGGAGGCACGCACGGCGGCGCCGGGCTGGCGTACTTCAACTCGTACACGGCCGCGTCCGGCAATGCCACGCGGCTCCACAGGACCTCGGGAATCGCGATACCGGCAGCGGCGGCGTCGGCGGCCCTGACCTTCTGGATGTACCACGACACCCACCTCCCGGCCTCCAACGACCAGGTGCAGCCCCAGGTCTCCACGAACGGCACGACGTGGAGCTCGGCGGGAGCGGCGATCTCGCGGTACGACGGGTCCACCGGATGGAAATTGCACACCGTTCCCCTCGCGGGGTACATCGGCCAGTCGGGGGTCCAGATCGGGTTCCTGGGAATCAGCCTCTACGGCTATGACTGCCACCTCGACGACATCCAGGTGACGTACACGCTGCCGAGCACGTGCACGATGCACGCATGCCCGTCGGCGCCGAGCGCCGACCTGGCGGCGACGATCGCGGCGCCGGCCTCGGCGGCGACCTACGGGCAGGTCGCCTACTCGATCGGGGTGGCCAACTACGGTCCCGACGGGGCGGCCGGGGCGCAACTCGCCACGTCCACTCCGGCCAGGACCACGTTCGTCTCGATGAGCGCGCCGGCCGGCTGGAGCTTGCTCGACGCCCGCCGCCGGCGCGAACGGGACGGTGGGGTGCTCGTCGGACACGCTGGCGCCGGGCGCGTCGGCCGCCTTCACGATGGTGGTGCAGGTGGACGGCTGCTCCGGGAACGGCACGGTGATCGGCGGGAGCGCCAGCGTGTGGAGCTCGACCTCGGATCCGGTCGCGCCGAACAACGCCGCCTCGACGGGCACGACGGTGGTGGACGGCGGCGCGTGCGACGACGGCAACGCGTGCACGGAAACCGACACGTGCGACGCGGGCGCCTGCGTGGGCTCGAACCCGTCCCCGGCTCCTCTCGAAGTGGACGACGGGGTGCGCCTGGGCAAGAGCGGTGCGGAAGCGCTGATTCACTGGAATCTCGCGTCCTTCGCGAACGCGTCCGACGTCCTCAGGGGAGCGCTGCACGCGCTGCCGGTCGGTTCCGACGTCGGCGCCGAGACGTGCTTCGAGAACCTCGCGGGCACCGACGCGACGGACCCGGATGTACCCGTCTCGAACGCGGGCTACTGGTACCTCGTGCGAGGCCGCAGCGCCTGCGGGATCGGACCCTACGGGTTTGAGGGGCAGAACGGGGCGCCGGCGGCACCCCGCGTCAGCACGGCCTGTCCGTAGAGGACAAGCGGGCTCTGAGCGTTTGGGGATTCCCGGGCTCGTCCCGGCCGGGTGAAGGGGGGGCGTCGTGAGCCACAGGGTTTGCCCTTGGTGGCTGGGCTGGTTTCTGATCAGCCCCGTTCGCCGGTTCGCGCACGACCCGGGCCGGATCGTCGGTCCCTTTCTTCGGCCCGGCATGCTGGCCGTCGATTTCGGCTGCGGCATGGGCCACTTCAGCCTTCCGATGGCGCGGATGGTGGGCCGGTCCGGCCGCGTCGTCTGCGTGGACGTTCAAGAAAAGATGCTGGCCGGACTCCGGCGCCGGGCCGCCAAGGCGGGTCTGGCGGATCGGATGGACCTTCGCGGCGTGACGATGGGGGAAACGGGGCTCTCGGACCTGTCCGGGCGCGCGGATTTCATCCTCCTGATGTTCGTCGTCCACGAGGTTCCGGATCCCGGCCGGCTGTTCCGGGACCTGGCGGCCGCACTGGCTCCCGGAGGCCGGCTGCTCCTCGCCGAGCCGGTGTTCCACGTGAGGGAGAAGGCGTTCACCGAGACCGTGGCCGCCGCGGAGAAGGCCGGCCTCACGGTCCTGAATCGGCTCGCGATCCGCAGGGCCCGCGCCGCGCTGCTCGGCTTGGCGGCGGCCCGAGGCCGGTCGGAGACCTGAGGTCGGGGCGAAAACGCGAGAGATCTGGACCCTTCCGGACAATCCCCATCCCGTTCCTTCCGTAGACGGAGCCGTTGACGGCTTTGCCCTTGACGCCGACAGCGCCCGGCCGTATGCAAGCAATGCACACGCGCTGGAAGGGCGCGTTTTCATCCAGGGGGAAGCCATGCGCCGACCTGCCCTTCCGTCCCTCTTGCTCTTTCTCTTCATCGGTTTTGTGCTCACGACGACGGTCGCGAACGCGTCCGTCGTGTACTACGTGAAGCCGGGAGGCAGCGATCTCCTCCCCGGCACGAGTTGGGCTCTGGCCAAGGCGACCGTGCAGGCCGCGATCAGCACCGCGTCCGAGGGGGACGAGATCTGGGTCGCGGCGGGCACCTACACCGCGCACCTCACGAACAAGGTCGTCGGGGAACTTGCCGTGAACACCGCGCTTTACGGCGGGTTCGGCGGGACCGAGACGAGCCGCGCGCAGCGCAACCCCTCGGCCAACGTCACAATCCTCGACGGCACCAACAACGGCATCGTCTTCACCATCGACCACCTGGCCGGTCCGGGGACGCGGGTGGACGGCTTCACGATCCGTAACGGGTATGCCACCGGCTTCACGAGCTACGGAGGTGCGTTCCACATCCTGGGATCGGCCCCGACGATCGCCGGCAACGTGATCACGGGGAACACCGCCGACGGGCTGGGCGGAGCGATCCTGCTCGCGGGGTACAAGACGACCGCGCCGGCCGGCCATGCCGTCATCTCGCGAAACACGTTCTACTTCAACCGGTCGGGCGACGGGGGCGCGGGGATCGCGATCATCGGGTCGTCGCCGGAGATCAGCAACAACATCTTCGCGCTGAACTACACGACGGGAACTGGTGGGGCCATCGGCTGTTGGACCATGGACTCGGCCAAGGTCTGCTCCCCGACGATCGCGAACAACTTCATCTACGAGAACGGGACGAACTACAACGAGACCGGCGCGCGCCTCGGCGGAGGGGCGATCTACGCCACCTCGGACGCGACGGACGGCCGCCCCGTGGCGTTCGGCATCAGCGCGCCGCTGATCGTCAACAACGTGATCGCGGCCAACGGCGCCGCGCGCTCGGGCGGCGGTATCGTGCTGGTGGACTCGAACATCCAGTCCGCGACGGTCGTCAACAACACGATCTTCGGAAACAACGGGTCCGGCATCTACTGGGCCCAGACGTTTCCCACGATCGCGAACAACATCGTCGCCTTCAATACGTGGGGGCTCGAGCGGGAGAACGAGGGGCCGACGGCGGCCGTGGTCCGGTACAACGACGTTTACGGCAACACGGTCCGGGGGGAGCGGTCGGACTACCAGGGGATCGGCGATCTCACCGGCCTCGACGGGAACATCTCGGCCGACCCGTGGCTCGACGACTACGGCACGGGGCGCTGGCACATCGAGCCCGACTCACCGTGCCGCGACGCCGGGGACGCTCTGGCCGTCCCCGGCGTCTGGCCGGACCTCGACGGGCAGGCGCGCATTCTCGGCTCTTCAGTGGACATCGGCGCCGACGAGTCCGACGGTCGGGCTTGGGTTTCTCCGATCCCCGTCCTTCACGTCCGGACCGGTGGGAGCGACTCCGCCGACGGCCTCGGCTGGGCGACCGCCAAGGCCACCCTGCTCGCCGGGGTCACGGCGGCGTACAACGCGGGGGGCGAACTGTGGGTGGAGCAGGGAGTCTACGCGGGGCACTTCCGGCTTCCCGCGTGGGTTCACATGTACGGCGGGTTCAACGGGACGGAGACGTCGCGCGCGGCGCGGAACTCCGCGGAGAATGTCACCGTGATCGACGGCGGCGGCACCCCGGGAGTGGTGTCGAGCAGCCTGGGCGGGCATCTCATCAGCGCCCTCGACGGGTTCACGGTCCGGAACGGCGGCGTGTTCACCGGCGGAGTGTACTCGGCAGGCGGGCCCGGCGGACGGGGTGGGGGAATCGACTGCAACGTGTCCTCACCCATCATCGCCAACAACGTCATCACCAGGAACTCGCTGGGGAGCGATTTCACCTCCGATGCCGCGGACGGCGCCGGGATCGGCATGTACGCTAGCTACGCCACGGTCGCCGGCAACACGTTTTTCGACAACGAAATCCTCAACGATTACAGCTACGGCGGGGCGATGTTCATCACGTCGTCCATGCCGCTCGTCAGGGGCAACGACTTCCACGCGAACCACGCGCCGTACGGCTCGGCGATCTACGCCTACACCTCGTTCCCGGCCATCGTCGGGAACGTCTTCTCGAACAACTCGGGATACGTCCTGCAGCCGATGTACTTCGGCTCGGTCACGGGGGCGGTGGACATCGAGCTGTGCGGCGACGTTTACTTCGCGCGCAACACCCTTACCGGCAACCGAGCCTCGACCGGAGGCGGGCTCACCGTGCAATCGACGTTCGAGGGGCGCATCGTCGACAACGTGTTCTACGCCAACGTCGCCTACGACGCAGCGGGAGCCGGCGGCGGGGGAATCGGCGGCGGGGCGTATGTCGAGGTCAGCGCGGCGCCCTCCGGACTCCTGGAGATCGAGAACAACACCTTCGCCGACAACACCGCGAGCGACGCCTTCCTCGGGGAGCGCGGAGGCGCGCTGGCGATCACTCCGCTGTCGGGTTCCTCGGTCATCGCCAACAACGTCATGGCTTTCAACTCCTCGGGGATCTGGCGGCATCCCGGGGCTTCGTTCTATCCGACCGTCGTGACGAACGACCTGTACAACGCAAGCGGGAAGGACTACATCAACCTGCCGCCGGGGCCGACCGATATCGGCTCGGATCCGTCGTTCGCGAATCGCGCCGGCGGCAACCTGCGGGTCTTGTCCACGTCGGCCTGCGTGGACGCCGGCACGAGCTCCGAGGTGGCCCCGGGCGAGACCGACCGCGACGGGGCGACGCGCACCCAGGACGGGAACGCCGACGGTTTGGCGGTCGTGGACATCGGGGCGTACGAGGTGTCCCCCGACAGCGACGGCGACGGCGTTCCCGATTGGCTGGACTGCGCGCCCTACAACCCGTCGACGTCGTTGCCTCCGCCCGAGGTGGCCGGGCTTCTGGTTTCGTGGCAATACTCCACGACGGTCACGTGGACGGCGCAGGAAACGGGCATCGTCTACGACGTCGTGGGAGGCGTCATCGGCAACCTGCGCGTCGACGGCGGAGTCCTGGGTGCGACGTGCCTCGACGACGACGGCGTGCTGGCGTCGTGGACGGATCCGCGAAGCGCTCCCGCGCCGGGGGCGGGTTGGTACTACCTCGTGCGCGCCGAGAACTACTGCAGGGGCACGTACGGGACCGGCGGCGGTAGCGAGCGCAAGCCGGAAGTGGATTGCCCGTAGGCGTCGGATCGGAGGAATCAGTGGGATAGCTCGGCGCGGCCGGCGCTCGAGGTGTCGAGCTTCGCCCGGATCATCTTCTCCCATGCCTCGGCCTGGTAGTCGTCGATCCACTGCATGGATCGGTAGCGTTCGATCATGCGCAGCGCCGCGGGGAGTTCCTGCGGTTGCAGGTAATCCAGCGAGCGGCGAAACGCCTCGATCGTCACCCGGGTCATGCTAAGAAGTTACGGCGAAATCCGGCTTTTGGGGAGCGGTTTGCGACGCCCCGCCGGCACCCGGACACCGACTGCTCGGACAGCTTTTTCCGCGTCTTCGAGGTCGAGAACGGCACAAGACCCTTCTCCGCGCGACACGACGCCGGGCGGCGGGAGGGAATTGGAAGCTCGGAGCCAAAAGAAAAAGCGCCCGGTGCCGGGGGGCAAGGCCGGGCGCGCACTGCAATTGCCTAATACTTACCGCAAAATCGGTTCTCCGTCCACCTGTGAATTCCTTGCGGGCCGCGGGCGACCTCGAGAAACCCACGGTCCGCCCGTCCGGGTTTCCGCTTTCGGGTGACGATTCCGTCATCGCGGGGAGCACGCTTGGGGGAAAAGCGCGCGGAACCCGCCCCGGCGGGCGCGTCGGTTGGGGGGCACGCCGCGTGCAACCGCCTGATGCCATGGAACAGGCCTTCTGCCAGGTCTGCGTCACGCAGCATGGCGAGCAGGAAGACTGCCCGGGAGAGCTGCGCCCGACGGGACCCGAGCGGCACGGCTGGGCGGTCGCGGTGGACGCGGCGCGCGGGGTCGACCTCTACGGGGTCGTCGTCGCGCCGAGCGCGGCGAGATGGCGCGCGCGGATCGTGACCTACCCGCACGCGCCGTGGACGAGCCCGGGGAGCGGCTGCCCCTTGAAGTTCGTCGGCTCGACGTCGGAGGAGGCCGAGGCCAAGGCGCTCGGGTACGTCCTCCGCTGGTGCGCCGAACGGAATCGCAACCCGCGCGACGGCTACGGCCCGTGGAGCCTGCCGGGCCGCTTGTCGTCGCGAGGGGTGCCGCCGCGCAAGCGCAGGTCGCTCGCGGTCCGCTACGGCGTGGAAGGGATCACCGCGCTCACCACCACGGCGAACGTCTCGACCGGAGGAATGTTCGTGACCGCGCAGGTGCCGCTGCCCGAGGAGGCACCGCTCGAAATCGAGCTCGAGATCTACGGCTGCACGACCCTCCTGCGCGGCGTCGTGGTCTGGCGGCGCGAGAAACTGGAGCCGGGCCGGCCGCGGGGGATGGGCGTGCGCCTTCTAGACCCGCCGCCGGTCTACAAGTTGTTCGTTCACGCCTTGAACTAGCGCGCCACCCGCCTCGCTCGGCGAGTTCGACCGGGTCGTTTTCCTTGACTGGAGCGGCCAGCTTGAGTAAATAGCACGCAAGTGGGCGATGGGGGTCGCCGTGCAGGAATTCTTCGCTCGGTTTTCGCCACCGTCCCGCGCCGCGCGCGCCATCGGCGCATCGATGCTTTGCGTCTGTCTGTCGGCGGGCCGGTCGGCGGCTCAGGTTCCCCTGGCGAGCGCGGACGTGAGGTTGCAGTCCGAGGGCGCCGGGGGTGGGACGCTCGCCGTGCGCCTGACTTACCCGGCCAGCGTCACGAACTACCGTTACCCCGACGGGGCCCCGGTCGCCGTCTACCTCGCGGGCGGGTTCACCCCGGGAGGGTTGGGGGGATCGCCACGTATCCCGCAGCAGGGATTCGTCCTGGTCACGTTCATCTACCCCGGGGGCAGCGAAGGTGCGACGGCTTCGGATGGCATCTACGACTACCGCGGCGATAACTGCCAGAAGGCGCTCCGGGACATGATCCGGTTCGCCGGAGGGGTGGCGACCGACACGCTCGGCCGATTGATCGACGACGTCGTGCCGGGACCGGTGCATCCGGGACTGGTGGGTCTCGCGCCGTTCTCGAACGGGCTCATCGGGCTGATCACCCTCGATCGCTACGGCGCGGAGATTCCGTTCACGCCGTACCACGTGGGTTGGGAGAATCCGACGAGTGGGCAGATTGTCGCCGTGGAGCTGGGCGGTATCCGGGACGACTGCGACCCGGCGACCGACAGCGACGGGAACGGGATCCCCGGGGACGACGGGCGCAATCCGTGGTACGACCCGGCGACGGGGTACGGTCCGTCCTCGTTCGCGGTGGACTTCGGCGTGCTCGCCTTCGACCCCCTATTCCCCGGGCGATACACCGACCCGACCGGTCGCTGCGCGGCGGTCAACCAGGCGGGTGCGGTGTTCCACGACGGGCGGACGAACGGCAGGGTGGACTTCATGCCCGGGGCTTTCGGCTGCCTCGATTACGACGGCGACGGCACGATCGAGGCGTCGGAGGACTACAAACTGGGAGGAATCGCGACATTCACCGCCGCCTGCGGGATCGAGATCTTCCATTCTCGCGAGACCACCCGCGCGTTGAGCGAGCGGAACGTCTTTCCCGGCGTCTGGCCGTCGTGGATCGCTACCGTCGAAGAATCCGGCGCGTTCTGGGACCTCCGCGATGCGACCGCGCACTGGGACGGCATCGCGTCGCGCTTCCCGCGGCTCAAGGCGATGACGGTGTTCAGCAGGAAGGACCACGTGCAGTCGCAGTCGGATCATCCCCACGTCCGCCAGGCCATGGACGGGATTCGGTCCCACGGACTCTGGTACCGGCTCAACGCCGACGCGGCCTATTTCGCGGCGGTCAACGGATCTCTCCCGGCGGGATATGTCGAGACCGCGGCAAACGCCGACGTGCCGCCCGGCGAGATGTCGGCTCACGGGGAGCCCTCCGGCACCGCGAGCGACGACATGAGTGCCTCGGGGCTCGCCGAGATGGCCGATCGCCTCCACGCCGGGTGTTGGTGGGCGGATCTCGACGGGACGATGCCCGCCGCCTCCCTCGTCGCGCCCGAAGCGGGGGACATCGCTCTCGGGTCCGACCGGAGCGGGATCTCCTGGACAGCGGCAGACGGAGCGTATTGCTACGACGTCCTTCGGGGTGATCTCACCGCGCTCGCCGACGACGGGGCCAGGGTCGTCCTTGGAGGCGGGTCGTGCATCGAGGAGGATTCGGCCGACACCGTCGCGGCCGATGAAACGTTTCCGGGTCCCGGACAGGGGTTCTTCTACGTTGTCAAGCCGAACGGTTTGCACGGAGGGTACGGAGTATCGTCCGCGGGCCGCCCAAGGGTGGACGTCTTTGGAGCGTGCGTCCCCTAGCGGGCGACCGTCTCACGATTCTCCGCCGGGGAAGGACCACTTGGCTCGTGCGAGAGCTTTGGCGGCGGGGCGCCGCGATGCCCTAGCGGCCAACCGCTTCGCCCCTGATCCGCCGCGACCCCGCTTCCTGCCGAGAGTCTGCCGGACGAGATCGAGCGCTTCCTCTTCTATCTGCCGGACACGCTCGTGGCTGAGGCTGAGTATCTGGCCGACGGCCTTCAACGAGAGCGCGCGCTCCCCGGCGAGGCCGTAGCGCCGCGAAAGGACCCGGCGTTGTTGCTCGGAGAGGTCTTCCATGGCGTCCAGGACCATTCGCAGCGACTGGGTACGGATCATCTCGTCCTCCGCAGTGGGTTTCCCGCGATCCTCCAACCGGTCCGCAAAGGTCCATTCAGTACCTGGTTGCGGGGCGTCGAGGCTCACCTCGCTGATGTGGACGCTCGCTCGCCCTGCGCGTCCGCGTGAGCCTCGTGCGAGGTGGTCCTGGATCTCTTCTTCGGTCGGGATCCTCCCGAGGTCACCCCTGAGCGTACTCTCCGTCTCGCGCGATTCTCTCGCCTTGCGCAATTGGTACTCCGGAAGGCGAACGACCCGCGCCTGGTCGGCGAGGGCACGGAGCAGCGCCTTGCGAATCCACCAGCGCGCGTAGGTCAGGAAGCGCGCGCCACGTCCCAACTCGAAGCGGTGCGCGGCCTCGATGAGGCCGAGATTCCCCTCGTTGACGAGGTCCTCGAAGGGAACGCCGTAGTCGCGAAACTCCTTGGCGGTCTGGACGACGAACGCCAAGCTCGACTCGACCAGCGCGTTGGGAGCGCCTGCGTCATCGCTCTCGCGAGCGCGCTCCACCGCCAATGCCTCCTCCTCGGCGGTGAGCACTGGCCGGGCGGCGATCTGTGCTAGGTAGCGCGCCAGCCCAGGATTCGAAGACCTGCGCTTGCGTGTCATGGTTCGTACCTGTCGCGTTCAGTCGTCCCCGTCGCGTGTGCTCGCTTGCCGATAGACGGCCGTCGAAGCCGCCGGGGGAACCGCCTCCGCGGAAGATGCCAACGCACCGATGCTGAGCGGATGGGAGATACGCCCGCCCTGGTGGGCAGCGTCGACGAGGGTCAGCGTGCCTGCGACATAGAGGACGATGAAGATCGCGTGGACCGGCAAGTGGATTCTCCGGTCGAGCTCACGGCGGAGGAGCGGGGGAAGGAGAATCAGCGCCGCCATGATGAGCGTGAGCGCGGAGAAGAAGGCGCGGGCCGTTTCCGCGGCATCCTCGTGGCGCTCGACGGCCGCCGCTATCGCGGGGGTCTTTGCGAGCGCATCGCCCGCGGCCTCGCCGGTCGTGGCGGCGAGCCACATGCCGGCGGTGCCGAGCGCTACCATCGCGAGAGCGGAGGTTGCGAAGGACCGAGCATGCCGCCATGGCACCAGCCCCGCGACGAGGAAGAGCGGAGCCGAAACGAGCAGCGCGATGGGGAAGTGGATCACCAGCGGGTGCAGTCCTTCCCAGGTGGGAACCGGTGGCAGCATCCTCTTGCCCCTCTGTCGACGTGGCCTCGGGGGAATCCCGTGGCGACCTGTTGCATGGGCAAAGGGCGTGCCAGCCTCGAAGGCGGTTGGCAAGTGCGCAGAACCGCGACAATCGCCGCCGTTCTCTCCGGAGGGGAGCGAAGCGCGTGCGAGCTTTCTTACGAGGTGGAGAAGGTCGTCAAGATCCTTCGACGAGGCGGTGCTTACGGAGCTTGTAGGCCATGTCGCTACGGGAGATGCCGAGTCCACGCGCCGCTTCCGCCTGCACGCCATCGCCGGCCCGAAGGGCACGGGCGAGAAGTGCACGCTCGACCGAGTGCATGACCTGGCGCAAGTCGACCTTCTCGGGAAGCGAGGCGACGAAAGTCCCGGCCGATTCGGGCGTCTCGCGATCGGTCATGCGGTCGAAATCGGGGTCCATGGCGTCGAGGGGGAAATCGTCGGGGCCCAGGGCGTCGCCGCGCGCGAGAATACACGCGCGCTCGAGGAGATTGCGCAGTTCCCGGACGTTGCCCGGGAAGCGATAGCGGGCCAGCTTCGCGAGGGCTTCCGCGCGGATCCGTCGTACGGGCAGGTTGAGGTCTCTCGACAGGCGGTCGAGGAGGCTTTCCACGAGCACGGGGAGGTCTTCGATCCGGTCGCGTAGGGGAGGAATCGAGATTGGAACGACGGCTATGCGGTAGTAAAGGTCTTCGCGGAAAGACCCTTCCCGGACGCGCTGCCGGAGGTCTCGGTGCGTCGCCACGACGAGCCGGACGTCCACCGGCCTCGAGGTGTTCGAGCCGACTCGGACGACGCGCCCGTCGCTCAGCACTCGGAGGAGCTTCGCCTGGAGCGACGGGGACATCTCTCCCGCTTCGTCGAGAAAGAGGGTGCCGCGGTGGGCGCTCTCGAAGAGCCCCTGTCTTGCCCGGTCCGCGCCGGTGAACGCGCCGCGTTCGTGACCGAACAGCTCGCTTTCGAGCAGCGTTTCCGGGAGAGCGGCACAGTTGACGGCCACGAAAGGCTCGGCGGCCCTCGGGCTGCCGTCGTGGATCGCGCGCGCAGCCAGTTCCTTCCCCGTTCCGGTCTCGCCCTCGATGAGCACGGTGGATCCGGCCGGGGCGACGCGAGCGATGGTCTCCCGGAGGGCGCGCATGGCCTCGGACGCGCCGAGAATCTCGCCGGAAGGGCCCAATCGGCGGACCTCGACCCTGAGGCGCTGGTTCTCGCGGAGGAGGCGGGCCCGCTCGCAGGCCCGGCGCACTGCGGCACGCAACACGTCCGGCTGGAAGGGTTTGGTGACGAAGTCGAAAGCGCCGCGGCGCATCGCTTCGACGGCGAGCTCGACCGACGCGAACGCGGTGAGCATGACGACGGGCAGCGTCGGGTCCGCCTCGCGCGCGGCGGCCAGGACCTCGAGTCCTTCGCCGTCCGGCATCTTCTGATCGGTGATCACGAGGTCGAACGGGCCGGAGCCGACGAGCGACGTTGCCTCGCGCACTCCTGCCGCCTCGGTGACCTGATGACCGTCCTCGAGCAGGAGAAGCGCGAGGATCGTCCGAAGATTCGCCTCGTCGTCCACGACCAGGACGCGCGCCATCGGCTTACGCGTCCCCGGATGCGGGCCCGGTGTCCGGCCCGGAGGGCAGGCGGAGCACGATCCTTACCCGTCCGGGCTCGTTGTTCTCCAACCGGGCGTCGCCCCCGTGGGCTCTCGCGATGTTCCTGGCAATCGCCATGCCGAGGCCTGTCCCGCCGGGCTTCGTTGTGAAGAAGGGCTCGAAGATCCTCGTGGCGACGTCGGGAGGGATCGCCTGTCCCTCGTTCTCGACGAAGAGGTCGCACGTGTCGTCGAGCGACGGTGCCGCTCCGAGAGTCACCTGCCGCCCGGGCGGCGTGGCGTCGATTGCGTTCAGGGCGAGGTTGAGAAGGGCCTGCTGCACCTGGAACGGGTCCATCCTGGTCGCGAGAGATTCGGGGCAGTCCACTTCGACGCGTACGGCTCGCTCGGAGGCCTTCGCACGGACGAGATCCGCGACGTAGCCTACCGCCGCGCCGACCGGAGTGAGCTTGAGCTCGGGCTTGCGGGTTCGGGCGTAGGAGAGAAAATCGTCGGTCAGGGACTCGAGTCGGCTCGCCTCGGCGGCCGCTATGCGAAACATCTCGTCGCGCCGCTCGGGGGAAAGGGATCCGCTCGTGGCGGCGGCGAGCGAGCTGCCGATCATGGCGACCGGGTTCCGGATCTCGTGAGCGATCCCGCTGGCCAGCCTGCCGACCGCCGCCAGCTTCGCTTCGGAGACAAGCGTGTCGCGCGTCCGCTGGAGCTCGCGCAAGCTACGTTCCACGTTGGATTGCTCGCGCCGCACGTCGCTCGCGAGAAGCCATACCACCGTCCCGACGAGGAGGAACAGGAGCGAGACGTTGAAGGCCTCGAAGTACTCGCCGACGAGGACCGGGGGGTGTCTGGCGAAGAAATAGTGAACCTCGAGGAAACTGAGCAGGCTGGCGAGCGAGGCGACGCCCAGCGTTCCCGCCAGGGAAAAACGGAACGCCGCCGAGATCACCGGGAGGACGAAGAGCACCGAGTATTGCCGATCCGGGATTTCGCTCAGGAACGCCGCGGCGCCGACGAAAGCCACCGCCAGCCAGACGGATACGACGAGGTACGCCCGGATGGCGGCGGGCGAAGGCGGTACCCGGGTCGCCAGCAGCCATACCAGCTCCAGCACGAGTACGAGGAAGAACGAGGACAGCGTGAGGATCAGCGGGCGGTTCGGGACTCCCATCACCGGCCCGGCGGCCACATGCACCAGGAGCAGGATCGCCACGACCGCGAGGTTGGCGACGATCAGGATGGACTCTTGCCTTCGGAGGGACTCGAAGTCCAACGCAGGGCGGAGCCACGACGCTTGCCGGGAGGCCATCGCGCGAATGATCGCACGTCGTGGCGACGGGGCCAAGACCGGGTCGGTGGCCCGACCGCGGAACGAGACGGAGGGGGCGTCGAAACGGGGATGAAGTGACGGACGGAGCCCAGGTGGGAACGCGTTGGCGCCGGACCGCGTGGACGGGCGGTCCGGCGCCAACGTCGACTGCGAACGCTAGCCCTCGACCTTCTCCACCTTGGTCGCGGCCAGCCACATCTTGCCGTCCTTCTTGGTCACGGTCCCGGTGACCTTGGCCGCCTTCTGGCCCTGGCAGGTGTGTCCGAACTTCTCGAGCGCCTCGCTCTTGGCGAGGAAGTAGTTCTGGCCTCCGGCGACGAGAACGTCCTGGCATTCCGTGACGCCCTCGAGCTTCAGCGTGCAGTGCGCGCACGCGATGTTCCCGGAAAGGGTGACCGGCTTCTCCTGCTCGCCGGCGTACGCCAGGAACGCCAGACCTGCGGCGACCATGACCATCAACGCGATCGTGCCCGTCTTCTTCATGAAACGTCTCCACGCGCCTCCAGAACGGCGCCTTGTACGAGGTGGACCGAAACGATCCTCATTATAGCCATCCCGCTCCGGAGCGCCGCCCGGCCGCGGTGGATCGGGGCGCTCGAGAGGCCTCCGGCACGAAGCGAACGGCTCGTCCCGTGGCGGGCTCAGGGCGAGCGGCGCCAGGCGTGGACGGATTCGCGCTGCGTCCCGGGGACCGTGGCATCGGCGAGAAGGCCGAGCGCCTCGAGGACAACGGCCTGGTGGAGCCGTGCGTTACCCGGATCGCCCGCGGGGGCGCCGAACGGAAAGCGCACCGAGAGGGCCCGGGGGGCCCCGACGATGCGTGTCAGCTCGGGTATCAGGGTCAAGGCGACCGTCGGGATTCCTCGCGATTCGAGCTCTCGGGCGAGAATGCAGACCGTCTGCACGCAAAGGGAGCAGCTCGGCAAGAGCACGACGGCGCCGACCCGGTCCTCGCCGAAGATCCTCGCGATCCGGTCCGCGGAATCCAGGAGGCCGGGCAGCGGCCGGACGATTCCTCCCGAGAGACTGATGTGGCGAGGGGCCGGCGGGCCCGTGAGGCCGCGCTCGTGCAGGGTCTCCAGGGCTCGCAGGGGAAGCGCGACCTCGGGGTCTCCCGGGATGTACCTGCGGTCGACGTACGGAGCCAGCAGGTCGAGTCGCTCGGGCTCCGTGCCCCTGGGCACGATCCGGAAGGAGGTGTCGCCGAGGGGCTCGTCGGCGAAGGGGGAGTCTCCCAGAAGATGGAGGCCCGCGGTGCCGATCAGAGCGACGGGCCCACGCGCGGCATCAGGCGGCGCCTCGCACCACGGGATGGGGCCCGGCGAGAAGAAGGCGAAATCGGGGTCGACCTCGGCCCGGATCGAAGCCAGCAGTCGATCGATCATGGAAGGAGGGGCGGTGTCGCTCACGACCTATCCTCGGACCACGAGATCGTCGCTCGTGGACAGCACCGGTTATCACCTTCCGCGGAGAAGGGCAAGCGCGGGTGCGGGCAAACCGGCCGAATTACAGACAATTAGCCTCCTGTTATCCGATGAATCTCACCTTGACGCTCGAGGGTTAGCCGACGTAAAAGGAACGCGGTCCGGGAGGGGAGCCGCGCGCGGCACGGTACGCCGCGCGAATTCGTCCGCCCGACCCGAGGCCCTCTTACGGAAGGAGGATGATTCATGAAGTTCATCGTTCCGCCCCAGAAGGAAGAGACGCAGGACGCCGCCTTGATGAAGCCGATCACGCTTTGCTGGAAGTGCAGCGAGAACCCGCGGGCTTGCGGTAGTCCACTCTAGATTCGTCGGAAGTTCCGTTCGAACGGCCTTCGCCGAGCGCTCGGGGAATTCCCGGCGCGAGCGTGAGGGGAAGGACGATCATCGTCGGCCGTGAGCGGCATGACAGGAGGATAGTCGAGATGAAGTTCATCGTTCCGCCCCAGAAGGACGAGACCCAGGATCGTATTTGCTCGAGAAACGTCACGCTGTGCTGGCTGTGCAGCGAAGATCCCAGGGCGTGTGGTGATCTGATCTAGCTTCGATCGAGCGGTCGAAGTCATATCGGTTCGATCGATCCTGCCCGGCGAGCCGCTGGCCGGGAAGCCCTCTCGCCGGGCAGGAAAGTGCTACCCCGCCTCCTGCTCCTCCCCGAGTACCGCTTCCCGATAGCACGGGTATGCCCAGCCTCCCCACCCCAGACGGGTCACCGCCTCGGCGCCCTCGACGCCCTGGTCGGCCAGTTCGGCGGCCGTCTGCTGGACGAGGTCGAGGCCGAAGAAGCAGGAGGCGGAGTACAGGAGGCGGTTGACCGTGTCGGGCGGGGTGCGCGCCACCTGCTCGCCGAAGCCGGAGTGGCCGAGCCGGTTCGCGAGGTAGGCGACCGGGTCGAATGCCGGCTCCTGCCGAGCGCGGGCGGAGAGCGCTCCGAGGCATGCCGGGAGCGCGTGGTGGAGGAATGCCAGGCGGGTCATCCGGCGGGCAAGCTCGAGATCCTGCTCGGAGAGGTCGAACGCGGCGCGGTGCTCCTCGAGAAAGGGCACGGCGAGAGCGGCGCGGTAGTCCGCGAACCCTTCGGACGGTGGGAGTGCGGCGAAGCGGATCCGCGCGCGATGGTCCGGCTGGAGGAACTCCGGAAGCTCGCGGCTCAGGGCGTTCTGCACCGCGTGCCCGGCGAGCTCGTGCGCGAGGCTCCGCGCGACGGCCACGGGACTGACCCGGATCCGGTCCCCCTCGCGGAACACCATGAACTCACCGGGCGCCAGGACTACGCGGTGACGGGCGGGCTCGTACCAGGCGTGGTCGGCCTCCGCGCCGCCGAGCACGATCTCCGCGTCGGTCCCGGGGATCCGCCCTTCTCGGGCTCCCAGCCACTCGCGGAACGCTTGGCCGACCTTCGCCGTAAGCTGCTCGAGAAGGGGCCTCACGTCCGGAGCCTCCGGCGCGACGCGGTTCGCGCGGAAGCCGTGCCTGAGCTCCAGATAGCTCAGCACGTCCCTCTGATCCAGGTCGGCCAGCGCCGATTCGAGCCGGTCGAGCGCCCCGGGTCCAGCGAGGACGTCGAGAAGTCGCTGCGGGGAAACGCTCGGCCACTCGAATCGGTAGCGGGCGGTCTGCTCCAGGAGCTCCCAGGAGGCCTCGAGGTGCCGTACCACGAGAGTCTCGAAGGGCGTGGCCGGCTCGCACGAGCGGACCAGGTTCCTGGCGCGCGTGAGCTCCCAGGTCAGGTGCCCGAAGGCGAGAGGCGAGGGGAGGTCGTCGAGCGCGTCGAGGAGGAGCTCGGCGGAGTCGAGGCAGCGCGCGTCGGCTTCGCGAAGGGGATCGAGGGGAAAGGTCATGGCGTTCCCCTGCCGATCAGGTAATCGGCGAGCTTACCGGAGATGTCGAGCCCCGAGCGGGCCTCGAAGTTCACGAAGAACGGCGCGGAATTGCATTCGAGGAGCATGAAGCGGCCGGTGTCGCTCTGTCGCATGAAATCCACGGCCGAGAAGGGCATTTCCCAGATCCGCACGGCGGCTAGCGCCGCGGCGGCCGCGTCCGCGGGAAGGGCGATGCGGCGCACCCTCGCGCTCCCGCGCCGGGAATCGATCTCGGACGGCGCCGTGGGAACGACTTCCGCCGCGCCGATCACCGCGCCCCCGAGGACGAACGCGCGGACGTTGTCCCCCTCGATCCTTTCCTGGAGCAGGACCGGCGACCTGCGGAGCATCGCATTCGCGGCCTCTAGCGACCGGGGCAGCTCGAGCCGCTCGGTGTGCGTGTATCCCCCCACCATGCCCTTCGTGATCCAATCCCCGGGCAGCCGGTCCTGCATCGTCGCGAGGAGATTCGCGTCGGTCGTGGAGACCGTGACCGGGACCGGCAATCCGGCCCGCTCGTACTCGGCGATCTCGAACGGCTTGAGGAAGTGCACGTCGTGCGTGGCGGGTGGATTCACCACCGGGATCCTGCGTCCCAGGTGCTCGAGGAGAGCGTTCCACGCCGAAAGCTGGCGGCGCGAGCGGTCGAGGGCGGGGCGGCTCGCCTCGAGATCCACGGTTCCATCCGGCGCCCGCACGACGGACGGAGGCAGCCGGAACTCGGCGATGTAGATCCCCCGGACGTTCGAGAGATCCTCGCCGCATGCCGAGATCCGGCCTCGGCCGATGCGGATGGCGGGGTCGTTCCGGGGATCGAGGACGACGGGCTGCCCTCCTCGTTCCTCGATTCGCATGCCGAGACGCTGCACCTCGGGGCGATCGGTCGGTCCGACCAGCGCGATGCGTATCAAGCCGGGTCTCCTCCTACGCCTCCTCGGCGGCGCTCGCTCGCATCGCCCGCCGGGATCCTGGAGACGTGCCGGATCTCGAGGATCGGCTCGAGGTGGAACTTGTAGTGCTCGCACGCTCCGTGAGGCTCGTCCTTCAGCTTGAGCGCCTCGTAAGGGCACCCCCCGTGGCAGAGGGGCAGCACGCTGCAGGAGCGGCACTCGCTCTTGTCCATGGGAGTCCAGGCGAGCCAGGCCGCCTCGTTGGTCCGATGGAACGGCTGGCTCCCGTCCACGAGGTGGCCGACGGCCAGGTCGGGACCGAGCGTCACCTCGTGCCAGCACTTGAAGATCGCGCCGGAGGGAGCGATCACGTAGGCCTCGGCTCGATCGGCGGTGCAGAACGCTCCCGTCAGGCGGAATGGATAGCGCGAGAGCGGCAGCTTCCGGCGCGCGGCCTCTCGGTAGATCTCGACCTCGGTGCGGGCGAACTCCTCGCTCGAGAAGCAGCTCTCCTGGATGTTGCCGCAGACGGTGCCGGCGGCCGTGACCTGCGCGAGATAGGGGCGGGCCTTGGCGGCGATCCCTTCTCTCGCGAGGAGTTCGACGACCTCCAGGGCGGCGTCGGCGTTGCGCCTGTCCACGTTGATTCGCGTCTGGAACTGCGCGAGGTCCACGGTATCCTTCATGTTTCGTACGATGCGCTCGAACGTGCCCTGGCCTCCCGCGAGGAACCGGCGCCGGTCGTGCTCCGCGGGCGGCCCGTCCAGCGTGATCTGCACCTCCTTCACGCCGAGCGCGGCGAGCTTCTCCATGCGGCGCCGGTCCAGGAGATACCCGTTGGTGACGAGCTGGGCCTGGTAGGCGAATCCCCGTTCCGCCGCGAGCGCCTGGAATCGCGTCGAAAGATTCTCGAGCACCTGCAGGGCGCCGGGAAGGGTGGGCTCCCCGCCGAACCACGTGACGTGGAAGAGTTCGATGCGGCGGGAGCGCTCGTCGACCCATTCCAAGAGGGCGTCCTGCACGGGACGGCTCATCGTGACCCTGAGGTGCTCCTCGTAGCAGTAGTCGCAGCGGAAGTTGCAGTCGAGGGTCGGCGCGATGGTGAGATGCAGCTGGTCGGTCCGGAACCGGTCGCGCATCATCCCGACCTGCAGCGCGGCCAGTTCGTCGTCGCCCTCTTCCAACAGGAAATGCCCCTCGATCAGGGCCTCCCGGATGTCGCGCTTGTGAGCGGTATCGCAGGGAATGCCTTCGGGATCGGCCAGGATCGCCTGGATGAAGGGCACGTCGCCGGGGTCGAGCTCGGCCAACGCGGTGGACCAGGAGTTGAATGCGAGCCAGGTACCGTCGCTCGCCTGGAAGATACGGTTGTATCGCGATCGTTTCACGATGAGGCTCCAAGGGCTATGGCCTCGAGCCTCTCGAGGAGGAGCGGCGCGAGGCGTCCGTCGAGACAGGTGTTCCAGGACGCGAGATCGGGGCCGGCCTCGATCGCGAGGATCTCTGCCGAGGCCGGGGCCGCCGCGACGGAGACGGACGCGATTTGCAGGCCGAGAGCGAGGGCGGCGGCCGTCGCGAGGGCGGCGGCTTCCTTGGGGACGTTCTCCCAGCCGCGTCCGCGGACGCCCGCCGGGTTTCCACCGACGACGAGGAGCTCGAGGACCTCGCCTCGAATCGGCGCTAGAACGATCGCCGGCTCGCCTGGAGCGGGACGGGAGGGGCGGTGCCAGCGGTCGCGGCCGGCGGCGTCCAGGACCAGGCCCCCCTCGCGGGAGGCGTCCGGCGCCGGCTCGAGCGCCCACGGATGGACCGGAAGTCCAGCGCCGGCAAGGCGTTCGAGGGCCACCGCCGGGGACGCGGCGAGGTGCGCCGCGGCGGGCGGATTCCAGACGGGCACGGTCCGGGAGGCGATCCAGATTGCCGAGAGCGCCAGCGAGCGGGCTTCGCGCTCGGGAGAGATCCTGGCACCCGGCTCGGGAGACTCGAAGCGGAGCTCCTCGGGGAGTTGCGGCTGCGGCCACGGGAAAAGCGGGCATTCCAGCAGGATCGCGCCCGCTCCGAGGAGATCCACGCCCTCCCAGACGACCTCGCCGGGGCTCACCGTCACGGGGCGGTTCCGGAGAGGCGCGTCGAGCGAGAGCGCGACGCACTCGGTCCCCCGGGCCCTCGCCGCTTCCACGAGCGACGGCCCGAAACCTGCCGCTTCCACGCCGAGATACGCCAAAGTCCGGAGCATGCGTCGTAATATACCGCCTCTTGGAGTGTAACCATGCGCCGCCGATTGCCGCTGATGCGAACCCTCTTGATTCTCATCGCCCTTCTCGTCTTGACATGCGCCGCGGTGCTCGGTTTCTGGCGAATCGACCGCGTCGTGATCGCCGACGGGCGTCTCGAGGGCGGGTCCATCGCCGTCTGCTCGCCCCGGGACGGCGTCGTCGCCGAGGTGTTGGTGCGCGGTGGGCTCGCGGTCAAGGCGGGGGACGCGCTCGTCCGGCTGGATCGGCGGGAGCTGGAGGCGGAGGCGGCGGGACGTCTCGCTCGTTTCCAGGGACTCGAGGCGGAGCGCAACTCGAAGCTGGCGGAGCTGAGGCGGATCGAGGGCGCGGTCCAGCCCCGGGAGAGGGACGAGGCGAGGGCGGCCGCCGAGCGGGCCCGCATCGAGCAGCGGCGTACCGATCTGGAGGCCGATGCCACGGCGCGGCTCGGCGAGGAGGGGATCGTCGGACGGCTCCAGGTGGAGAAGGCGGCGCTTGACCGCAAGATCGCGGCCATGGGACTCGAGCGCGCCGAACGGGACATCCATCTCGTCGAGGCGCAGCAACGGGCCACCGTGGAGGGGATGACCGCGGACATCCGGCGCCTCGAGGGGGAGATGGACGCGGAGCGGGTGGCGCGGGATGCGCTCCTCGAAAACATCCGCGCTTCGTCGGTCGGCGCCCCGGTCGCGGGCATCGTCGTCGCGACGCGCCTCGAGGACCTGTCCGGAAGAGCCGTCGGGAAAGGGGAGGAGCTGTTGCGGGTGCAAGTCGGCTCGCCGGGAAAATTCGCCGGGATGTTGACCGACGCGGGGCGGGCCTCCGCGAAATCCGGGCAGCTGGTGAAGATCCGTCTCGACGCCTATCCCTGGCTCATCCACGGAACGCTCAAGGGGCGCGTGGCCCGCGCGTCGGAGCGCCGGGGCGACCGGGGAGGGTTCCCGGTGGAGATCGACATCGAGCCCTCGACCGCTCCCGGCGTCCTGCGAGAGGGGATGGCCGGAACGGCGCGGATCGTGGTCGAGGAGAAGGTCTCCCCGGGCCGGCTGTTCCTCGAAAGGCTGACGGGGCCGGGCGGGCCGTGAGGGGAGCGGATCCGCACCGGCGGGGGATGGTCCGGCGGTTCTTCGCCGCCTTCGTACGGCCCTATCTCGGCCTGCAGGTGGAGATCGGGCTCTGCCTCCTGGTCGGCGTCGTTCTCGGTCTCGCGGACCCGCTGGTTCTCCGTGCGATCATCGATCGCGCCCTCGGCGACGGCGACCGGCAGGCGCTTTTCCTGCTGACGGGACTGCTCGCGCTGGTGCTCTTGTTCCGCGTCGCCTTCCGCCTCCTCTCGACATGGCTCTACAGCTACTCGGGGCTGAGGATCCTGTTCGATCTCAGGAGCCGGATGTTCGAGCACGTCGAGCGGCTCTCCCCGTACTTCTTCCGGGGGGAGCGATTCGGCGACATCCTCTCGCGACTCACCTCCGACATCGACGTGCTGCAGCAGGCGGCGGCGCACACGGTGGTGAACGCGGCCAGCGACGGGCTGACCGTCGCGGGGATCCTCGCGCTCCTGGTCTGGCTCGATCCGGTCTTGACGGCGGGGCTCGTGCTCGCCTACCCGCTTCTCCTGGTCCTCCTCGCGCGGGTGAATCGCGACATCCGCGACGAGGGGCGGCGCGCGCGCGAGGCCTACGGCGGCCTCTTCGCGTTCCTGGAGGAGCGGCTGACGGGTATGCGGCTCGTTCAGGAGCACCTGCGCGAGAAGGCCGAGGCGCGCGCGCACGTGCGGGTCTCGCGGCCGCTGATCCGGTCGAACCTGGCGCTCTCGATGTACGGGGCGTGGCAGGTGGCGCTGGCCGATCTCGTGAACACGGGCGCCTTCGTGTTGATCTTCGTGGCAGGCGGCTCGAGGGTCCTCGCGGGCGCGCTCTCCGTCGGGAGTCTCGTTGCGTACTACACCCTGGCGACGCGGCTCTTGAGGCCGATCAGCGGGCTCATCGAGGTCAACGTGGACCTGCAGGTGGCGCGCGCGTCGCTTGCCCGGATCTTCGAGATGCTCGATCTGGTCCCGGAGATTCGCGAGCAGGCCGGGGCCAAGGCCCCGGTCGCGGTGCGCGGGCACATCGCGCTGAGCGGCGTCGGCCTCGCGTGGCCCGACGGGACGCGCGCCCTCGAGAACGTGGAGCTCGAGATCCCCTCGGGCGGCGTGGTCGCCGTCGTCGGTCCCTCGGGAGGAGGGAAATCGACCCTCGCCGCCTTGCTCCCTCGTTACATGGACCCTCAAGCGGGTCGGGTGACTATCGACGGGCTGGACATCCGTGGCTGGCCCCTTCGGGATCTGAGGCGAGCGGTCGGGCTCGTTCCGCAGGAGACGCAGGTCTTCCACGACACGCTGGAAGCCAATCTTCGGCTCGCCTCGCCCGGCGCGCCCGAGGCGCGCCTCCTCGAAGCGCTCGAGCTCGCAGGGCTCGGCGAGTTCGTGCGCTCGATTCCGGAGGGGTTGAAGACCACCGTCGGGGAGCAGGGTCTGCGCCTGAGCGGCGGAGAGAGACAGCGGCTCGCCCTCGCGCGGGCCCTCCTGAAGGACCCGGCCGTTCACGTCCTCGACGAGGCGACCTCCGCGCTGGACCCGCGTACCGAGCGGCAGGTGCTCGCGCGCTTCCTCGAGCGCGTACGGGGGCGGACGGTCATCCTGATCGCCCACCGGCTCACGAGCCTCGTGGGGGTGGACAGGATCTTCGTGCTCGCGAGGGGACGGATCGAAGGGAGCGGCACCCACGAGGAGCTCTACCGCGCCGGCGGACTCTACAAGGACCTCTACGACGACCAGCTCCGGCGCGTCGGCGAGGAACCGCACCCGTAGCCCGCGAACCGCGGCGCGGTCAGGCGTCTAAGTCAAGACGAATCCAATAGTTATGCGCCAGATGGACGAGGCGTCTCGGGTCCGCTTCGCGACGGTCCCGGGGATCGGCCTCGGGGCCGGGGAACGAATCTCGGCGACGGATAGCCTCTAGCCGCGCGAAACCTATATTAGTTCTGGGACGAGGGGCGTGCCCGCGGTCTCACCCGGCCCGAGCGGTCGAGCCCGGACCGGCAAGGAGAGTCGCCGCGGCACGCGCCCCCGGCGCGAAGGGGGACGGAACGCCATGAAACGGAGCACCCGCGGGTTCACCTTGATCGAGCTTCTGATCGTCGTGGCGATCATAGGAATCATCTCGGCGATCGCCATTCCGAACCTGCTCAACGCCATCGATCGCGGGAAGCAGAAACGATCCATGGTGGACATCCGTTCGGTGGCCACCGCCGTGGAAGGGTACGCGATCGAGTTCAACTATTACCCCGTCGCGAACGACATGGCCTCGCTCGCGACCGCCGCGACCAGCGTCGTCCCCCAGTACATCGCGGTGATGCCGATGCAGGACGCCTGGCGCAACGACTTCTATCTCTCCTCGTCCACCCTCGGATACACGATCGCCTCCGGCGGGAAGGACGGCGGCGGTCTCACCGGCGTGCAGTGGGGTCCATTCCAGGACTTCAACAAGCCGATCGTGATGATGGTCGGCACGTTCATGGCGTGGCCCGAGGGCGCGCAGCGGTAACGATCCGCCGGCGCCCCCGCGTCGCCCTCCGCCGCACCCCCGCGCTACCTCTCCGGCCGACCTTTCCGCCGTCGGCTTGACCCCGCGACCGACACGGCGGTACCCTCCTCTTTCGCTGACTGGAACCGAATCCCCAGGAGAAAAGAACTCATGCGCTCACAACGGACGGCTGTCCTCCTTGCGCTCTTCATCGTGGCCGCGGTCGCGGCGGCGCCCGTGGGGGCGCAGGGCTTCAAGGATCTCGAGAAGAACGTCGTCGAGAAGACGCTGCCGAACGGCCTGCGGGTCCTCATCCTCCCGAGGCCCGGCGCGCCGCTGGTCTCGATGCTGACCTACGCCGACGTGGGCGGGGTGGACGAGAACCAGAATGCCACCGGTCTCGCGCACATCTTCGAGCACATGGCCTTCAAGGGGACGACCACGATCGGCACGACCGACGCCGCGAAGGAAGCCGCCGCGCTGAAGAAGCTGGACGAGGCTTTCCTGGCGGTCCGCGCGGAGCGGATGCGGCGTCCCCGCCCGGACGAGGCGGCGCTCAAGACCGCGGAGGCGGCGTTCAAGGCCGCGCAGGAGGAGGCGCAACGTTTCGTCAAGGTCGGCGAGCTCGGCGAGATCCTGGAGCGCGAGGGCGCCGAGGGCCTCAACGCGTTCACGAGCTTCGATCAGACCGTCTATCTCTACTCGCTTCCCTCCAACAAGCTCGAGCTCTGGGCGGCCATCGAGGCGGACCGCTTCACGAACCCCGTGATTCGAGAGTTCTTCAAGGAGAAGGACGTGATCATGGAGGAGAAGCGGATGGGGGAGAGCCAGCCGACCGGCAGGCTGATCGACGATTTCATGGCGGTCGCCTTCAAGGCCAGCATGTACCGGTCGTTCGTCATCGGCCACATGAGCGACCTGCAGGCCGTCTCCCGGACCGAAGCCGAGGCCTGGTTCAACAAGTACTACCGAGCGCGCAACCTGACCGCGGTCGTCGTCGGCGACGTGGACCCGAAGATCGCGATGCCGATCCTGGAAAAGCACCTCGGCAGGATTCCGGCCGGGGAGAAGCCCGGGCCCGTGGTCACGGTCGAGCCCCCGCAGCGGTCGGAGAAGCGGATCACGATGGAGGATCCGTCGCAGCCGATGCTCTTCATCGCGTACCACCGGCCGGACATCAACGACCCGGACAATGCCGGATACGACGCCCTGGCGGATGTCCTGGGCGGCGGGCGCTCGTCCCGCCTCTACAAGGCGCTGGTGAAGGAGAAGAAGCTCGCCCTCGCGACCGGGACGTACGCGGGCCTCGGCCAGAAGTACCCCGGGCTCTTCCTGTTCTACGCGGTCCCGAACCAGGGGAAGACCAACGCGGAGTGCGAGGCGGCGATCAGCGAGGAGATCGAGAGGCTGAAAAGGGAGCCGGTCAGCGCCGAGGAGATCGCGGGGGTGAAGGCGCGCGCGAAGTCGCAGTTCATCGGATCGATCGACTCGAACATGGGGCTCGCGATGGGCCTGGCGTTCGCGAGCAACCTCCAGGGCGACTGGCGCGAGACCTTCAAGCAACTCGAGCGGATCGACCGGGTGACCGCGGCCGACCTGACGCGGCTCGCCCAGAAGACCTTCGTCAAGTCCAACCGGACGGTGGGCACCATCGAAACCTCGACGAGCGAGACGGGCCGGTGAGAGCACGGCCGGCCCGCCGGCCGTTCCACGGGCGATCTCAGGGAGACTGCAGACGATGAACCGCAAACAAGTGAAAACGACCGTCCTGGGGGCGATCCTGCTGGCGCTGGCGGCCGGCCGCGCGCCGGCGGCCGGGCCGAAACGGGTGATCGACGGGCTCGTGTACCCGAAGCTGAATCCGATCAAGCAGCCGGTCGTGCTGAGGGAGACCTTGCCCAACGGGATCAAGCTGCTGCTGATCGAGGACCGGGACCTGCCCAAGGTCGAGCTGCGTGCCGTGGTGCGCGGAGGAAGACTGGCCGAGCCGGCCGGGAAGGCGGGGCTGACCGAACTGTTCGGCGAGGTGCTCCGGACCGGCGGAACCGAGAAGATGTCCGGCGACGACGCGGACCGCTTCCTCGAGAACATGGGAGCGGTGATCGAGAGCGGCCTCGACGAGGACACCAGCTCGCTCTACGCCCGGTCGCTCACGGAGAATCTCGACGCCGTGCTGCCGTTGTTCGCGGAGTTCCTGCGGGCCCCGGCGTTCGCGCAGGACAAGATCGACCTCGCGAAGACGCACCTCAAGAGCGGCATCTCACGCCGCAACGACGAGGTGATGCAGATCGCGCAGCGCGAGTTCATGAAGCTGATCTACGGCGCCAAGTCGCCGTACGCGAGGCAGTACGAGTACGCCGACGTGGACGCCCTCACGCGGGACGACCTGTTGGCCTTCCACGCGCGGGGCTTCCGGCCGGACCAGACGATCCTGGCGGCTTGGGGCGACTTCAAGGCCACGGAGATGAAGGAGAGGCTCGTGAAGGCACTGGGCTCGTGGAAGGGGGAGGGACCGGCGCCCCGCTACGACCTCCCGTCGATCCCGGCGCCCGCCTACTCCGTGAACTACATCGAGAAGAAGGACGTCGAGCAGACGTTCATGCTCCTCGGCCACCAGGGGCTGCGCTTCGACGACCCGGACTACCCCGCCGTGCGCTTGATGGGGGACATCCTCGGCGGCGGCTTCTCCTCCCGGATCTTCGTCAAGGTGCGGACGGAGAAGGGGCTGGCCTACTCCGCCGGGGGGATGATGCAGCCGGCGTACGACCACCCCGGCAACTTCTTCTTCTTCACCTCGACCAAGCCGTCGACCACCGCGGAGGCGCTCTCGACGATGATCGAGGAGACCAAGCGCATTCGCGAGGCGCCGGTCACCGACGCCGAGCTGAGCAAGGCGAAGGAGGGCTACCTCAACACGTACGCCTTCGACTTCGACAGCAAAGGCGAAGATCGTCAACCGCCTCATGATCTACGAGTTCTACGGCTACCCCGCGGACTTCAACACCCGGCTCCGCGACGCCGTGGAGAAGGTCACGAAGGAGGACGTCCTCCGCGTGGCCAAGAAGCACCTTCGGCCCGACCTTCTGACCATCCTGGCGGTCGGAAAGGCGGATGCGTTCGACAAGCCCCTCTCGACGTTCGGCACGGTCAACACGATCGACATCGCGATTCCTCCGCCGGTGCCCGCCGAGAAGATCCCCGCGGCGACGCCGGAGTCCCTCGCGAGGGGGAGGGAGCTGCTGCAGGCGGCGGCGAAGGCGAAAGGGGAGAAGGCGCTCCTGGGTCTCAAGGACGCCGTCTTCGAGGGGACCGCGTCGTACGAGACGCCGATGGGCGCCATGGAAGTGAAGTTCAAGACGTCGTTCGTGCCGCCCTCCCGGCTCTACTCCGAGCTGACGACGCCGATGGGCGTCATGGTCCAGGTCCTCGACGGGGAGCGGGCCTGGATGAAGATGGGGCCGGCGACGCAGGAGCTTCCGGAGAGCGCGGCGGGAGAGCTGCGGGACGGGACGCTCACCGAGGCGGGATGCCTGCTGATGCTGCGCGAGGCGCTCTCCGGGACGATCACGGGGCAGTCCCTCGGGAAGAGCTCGTTCGAGGGGCAGGACGCCGAAGCCGTGCTCGTGACGACCGGCGACGCTCCGCTCCGGATCTATCTCTCGCCCGACGGGCGCAGGGTGCTCGGCACCCGAAGGCAGGGAAGGACGGACGAAGGGCCGGCGGAAATGGTGGAGACCTTCGGGGGGTACGCCGAGGTCTCGGGGCTTCAGGTCCCCATGGAGAGCACCCGTTCCGCGAACGGGAAGCCACTCGGCTCCTTGAAGATGAGCTCGGTCAAGATCAACGCCGGGGTCGACCCGAAGCTGTTCGAGAAGCCGGCCGGGCCCGAGGGCAAGTAGAAAGAGCGAGGATTCCCCACGCGGCCGGTCCGCAGTATGGCGCGGGAAGCAGCGTTCGTGGGCGTGGCGCTTCGCGTGTATGCTCTCACGCGCCCGTGCCGTCGCGCGGGACGGAACGGCGCGCGTCCCTTCGCGCGCGGGGAAATGCCTTGATCTGGGTGCTGGACTCGACGCTTCGCGAGGGGGAGCAGACCCCCGGCGTGTATTTCGACAAGCACATCAAACTCGCGATCGCGGGCTTGCTCGACGGGATCGGCGTGGACATCATCGAGGCCGGACATCCGACGGTCACGCCGGAGATCCACGCCGCGGTGAAGGCCGTCGCCCGAAAGGGATGCAGGGCGATCGTAGGGGCGCACGCGCGGTCGCTGAGAGGCGATGTGGATCTCGCGATCGAGTGCGGCGTGCGGTTTCTCGGGATTTTCTACTGCGTCTCCGATGAGCGGCTGAGCGGCGTCTTCAAAAGGGACCTCGGCTCTGCGCTCGACCAGATCGCCGACGTGATCGCCTATGCCAAGGATAGGAACGGGGATCTCCTCGTCCGATACACCCCCGAGGATACCGTCCGTTCGCAATTCGAGAACGTCGTCCAGGCGGCAGCCGTCGCGGTGGAGGCGGGGGCCGACATCATCAGCGTGGCGGACACGACCGGGTACATGGTGCCCGGGACGCCGCGGAGCATGTACGACTACGTCGCGCGCCTCAGGGACGAGCTCGGCCGGAGGAACCGTTTTCCGAGAATCGCGGTGCACTGCCACAACGATCGCGGACTCGCGCTCGCGAACGCGCTGGACGCCTTTCGGGCCGGCGCGAGCATCATCGACGCCGCCGCGTTGGGACTGGGGGAGCGGGCGGGCATCGTGGATCTCGCGCAGCTGCTCGTAGTGCTCACGGTCGACTTCGGCGAGGCGCGGTGGGACCTCACGAAGCTCACGGAGTTGTACGACCTGGTGAGCAAGCACTCCGGGGTCGCCATCCCGGAGAACTTTCCGATCAGCGGCAAGAACGCATTCACCCACTGCGCGGGAGTCCACACGCACGCCGCCTCGGTCAACCCGATGCATTACGAGAGCGTGAACCCGGAGATTCTCGGCAGGAGCCGGTCGTTCTCGCTCGACCACATGTCCGGGATCGCGTCGCTACGGTTCGCGCTCAAGGTGATCGGGGAAGAAGAGCTCGACGACGCGCACCAGCTCGAGGTGTTGGGGGACGTGAAGGGCGTGGGACAGCACGGACGGACGGTCGACCTGGCCGAGCTGCGTCACATCGTGGACGCGGTGAGACACCGCAGGATCCACGAGAGCTGAAGCGAGGCGCGATCTCACCTCGCCGGAGGAGGCGGACCCGCCTGGCCCCGGCGCTTGTGCTTGATCCGCCAGAGGCTGACACAGCCCTCGGACTCGCTGAGCTGGGACGGCGTCAAGGAGCTTTCGAGCGCCGCCTTCTCCTTCGTCGCGCTCGTCTCGCCCTGCGCGGCCGCCAGCGAGAACCAGCAGTGGGCTTTGGCCGGGTCCCGTTCGACGCCGAGTCCGCGCTCGGACATGAAGCCGAGCTCGAGCTGCGCGGGCGCGTAGCCCTGCTCCGCGGCCTTGCGGAGCCACTGCCGCGACTCGATGTAGTTCGGACGGCCCTGCTCGTGCTCGCCGAGGAGGACGCCCAGCCCGTACTGGGCCCTGGCGATGTCCTTCCGGGCGGCCTGCCGGAGCAGCCGCTTCGCCTCCTCGTCGTCCCTCGGCACGCCTCGCCCCTCGTGGTACATCAGGCCGAGCGAGCACTGCGCCTCCGCGTCGTCCTTGTCCGCGGCCATGCGGAGCCACTTCAGCGATTCCGCGTCGTCCCGTGGGACGTCGCGGCCCTCGCGGTACATGTTGCCGAGGGTGGCCTGGGCCGGAGCGTACCCCTGCTCGGCGGCGCGCCGGATCCAGCGCAAGGCTTCCTCCGGGTCCCTGGCCACCCCGCGACCGGAGGAGTAGAGGGTGCCGAGCAGGTACCGGGCTTCCGCGACGCCGGCCTCGGCCTCCGGCCGAAGCTCCTGCAGCGCCGTGGCGAAGTCCTCGGCGTCGAGGGCCCGCCTTCCGGCGTACAGGTCCGCGAGCACGGGGCTGGACACGAGCAGGGCTGCTACCACGATTCGCGACGGGTGGCTCACGCGCGCCTCGCCTCCGGGGAGTGCCGCCGGCATCGTGGCCGGGCGGCTCGGCTTCCCAGCTTACACCGGATGCCGCGGCGCCCAAGAGGGTCGACCCGCGCTCGGCCCGAGCGCGGAGTCTCCCTAATCCAGGCGGCGCAGGCCGATGGCGGCCAGTCCCCACGAGACGGCGAGGAGGCCGAACGCGAAGACGCCGGGCACCAGGCACTCGGCGACGCCGGCCCAGCCGTGCTGCAGGGATTCCGGGGTCAGGGGGGCCGCGGCCAGACTCACCGCCGTGTTGGCTAGCCCCGCGCAGATCGCGCTCAGGCCGGCAAAGACCGTGGCGGAGGTGACGGGGCGTAACATCTCGTACCGGCGCTGGCTCGGTTTCAGCGCCATCCCGATTCCCAGGCTCAGGGAGGCGACGACGAGCACCAGCAGGACGACGACGTGGACGATCGCGAGAGGTCCCATGGACGTATCCCCCTTTCTCATCGAGTTCAACGCCGCGGAGAGCGCCGCGTGACGAGAAGATATCTCGTCACGCCCGGCAGGCCTCGGCGTTGAGAAGGTGATGGACGCCGAAGCCGGACGGCAGCTCGTGTCGGAGCTCAGGCGGGGCGAGGCCGCCGCATTCGACGCGGTCTACGAGGCCCTGCGTGCGCGTCTGTTCTCGTTCGTGCTCCGGATGGTCGGCAGGCGGGAAGTTGCGGAGGAGCTGACCCAAGAAGCTTGGTTGCGCCTGGCTGCCCGCGCCGCCCGCCTGCGCGAGGACACGGAAATCGAGCGCTGGATCTTCACCGTGGCGCGGAATCTCTGCGTGAGCTTCCTTCGCACGCGCGGAAGGGAGAGGAGCGTCGTCGTCGCCTCGGAGCTCGTGGAGCATCTCGCGGCGGCGGGGCCGTCCCCGTCGCGACAGGCGGAGTCGAAGGAGGGCCTGGTGCGTTTCGAGCGCGCGATCGCGGGCCTTCCCGAGCGCTACAGGGAGGCGCTGCTGCTCGTGGGGGCGGAGGGGATGACACCCGTCGCGGCCGCCGACGTGTGTGGGGTTAGCGCGGAGGCGATGCGCAAGCGACTCGAGCGGGGGAGGGACATGCTTGCGGCGCGACTCGAGCGCCCGAGGCGCCGCCCGGCCGGCGCGTGAGGTCTTCGATGGAGCCATCCGATCCCGGCCTCGACCCGATCGGCGCCCTGAGGGGATTGCCGGTGCTCGATCTCGATCCTCGCCGCGCCCGGGGCATCCGGGACCGAGCGCTCGCCGCGATGGCGTCGCGACGGCGCCGCGGGGAGCGGTGGGCCGGACTCCCGGCCGCGGCCTACGAACGCTTCGTCGAGCCCATCCTGGTCGGCGGGCTCTCGCTCGGCTTCGCGGCGTGGGTCGTCGCGCGATCGATCGGGGTGCTGCAGCAGGCGCGGGGGGGCTTCTTCTGGCAGTGACGGCGGGCGGTACGCCGGAGCGTGACATCGGGGCCTCCCTGGCGATGCGCCGGCCCGCGACCGGCTCGATCCCGCCATTCCCGGTCCGAATACTCCGCCGGGAGGGCGGGATAACCCGGCGGCTTTCCGCTACAATCCGCAGACCAGAGCCACCCCTTCCTTCGGGAAGACGACGCATCGTCGCGCCACCCTCCCGGGGACCAGGAAAAGGACGGGCACAGATGGAATTCCGCAGGCTGGGAATCGTGGGCGGCGGGATGATGGGGCGGTCGATCGCCGAGAAGGTCGCCTCGAACGGGATCGACGTGGTGGTGCAGGAGGTCTCGGGGGAGATGGTGGAGCGAGCCCGCGAGGATCTCGCCGCCTCGCTCGACGCGGAGCTTCGCAAGTGGGGGATCACGCAGTCGGAGAAGAAGGTGGTCCTGAGCCGGGTCAAGTTCGTGACCGACATCGGCGAGCTCGCTCCCACCGACATGATCATCGAGACGGTGACCGAGGACCTCGACACGAAGAAGAGCGTCATGCGGGAGCTCGGTCTCGTGTGCCCACCGGAGCGGATCTTCATCACGAACACCTCGACACTGAGCATCACCGAGATCGCCGCCGAGTCGGGGAGGCCCGAGAAGGTGATCGGAATGCACTTCCTGCCGCCCGTCACGGCGAACCCGGTCGTCGAGGTGGTGCGCGGGATCGAGACGTCGAAGGAGACGTACGCCACCGCCATGGAGCTCGCCCGCGCCCTCGACAAGACAGCGATCGAGGTGTTCGAGTATCCCGGGTACGTCGTGACCCGAGGCATCATTCCGTTGCTCAACGAGGCGATGTACATCGTCATGGAAGGGGTCGCGAGCGCCGACGACGTGGACCTCGCCCTGAAGCTCGGCTACCAGTTCAAGATGGGCCCGCTCGAGTACTGCGACCGGATGGGCCTCGACAAGGTCATGGCGTGGATGGAGCACCTGTTCCGCGAGCTGGGGGACGTGAAGTACCGCCCCTGCCCGCTGCTCCGGAAGCTCGTTCGAGCCGGGCATCTCGGGAGGAGCACGGGCCGGGGGTTCTTCGTCTGGGTGGACCGCCAGCGCGTCACGGCGGAGCGCAAGGAGGAGGCGCGATGAAGGTTCTCGTGCTGAACTGCGGCTCCTCCTCGGTCAAGTACCAACTGGTCGAGACGACCCTCGACATGATCAAGAGCAACACCGACCGCGCCATCGCCCGGGGCTCGGTGGAGAGGATCGGAACCGCCAGCGCGATCCACACGTACCGGCCCGAGGGCAGGGAGAAGACCTCCGACGTCAAGGAGATCCTCGAGCACCGCGTGGCGATCGCGGACATCGCCCGGACCCTCACGCAGCCTGAAGTAGGGGTCCTGCGGGAGGCCTCCGAGATCGACGCGGTCGGCCACCGGATGGTCCACGGCGGCGAGAAATTCGCCCGGTCGGTCCTGATCGACGACGCCGTGATCCAAGAGATCGAGGAATGCTCGGAGCTGGCGCCGCTCCACAACCCGCACAACCTGCGCGGATACTACGCCGCGAAGCAGATTCTCCCGAGCGTTCCGCACGCCGCGGTATTCGACACCGCCTATCACCAGACCATGCCTCGGACGGCTTACCTGTACGGGCTCCCGTACGTCCTCTACACGCGCCATGCGATCCGGAGGTACGGGTTCCACGGGACCTCCCACCGTTTCGTGGGATGGCGCTCGCAGACCCTCCTCGGGCGACCCCGCGAGGAAACGCGGCTGATCACCTGCCACCTCGGGAACGGAGCGAGCGTGTGCGCCATCGACCACGGTAAGTCGGTGGACACGTCCATGGGGTTCACTCCGCTCGAGGGCCTCCTGATGGGAAGCCGCTGCGGCGATCTCGACCCGGCGGTGATCTTCTACGTCATGCACAAGGAGGACCTGACCGAGCAGCAAGCCTCGACGATGCTCAACAAGCATTCCGGGCTCTACGGGATCTCGGGGCTCTCGAACGACATGCGGGAGATCCTCGCGGAGGAAGCCAAGGGGAACGAGCGCGCTCGGCTCGCTGCCGACATGTTCTGCTACCGCCTGAAGAAGTACGTCGCCGCGTACGCCGCGGTCATGGGAGGAGCCGACGCCGTGATCTTCACCGGCGGCATCGGCGAGAACGCCGCGCCGATCCGCGAGCGCAGCATCCGCGGCCTCGAGTTCGCGGGCATCCGGATCGACCCGGAGCGAAATGCCGCGACGGTCGGCGGGAAGGAAGGGGAGATCTCTCCGGAGGGCGCGCCGGTCAAGGTGCTCGTCATCCCGACGAACGAGGAGCTCATCATCGCCCGCGACGCGCTGCGCCTGATCGAGGGCGTGCTCTAGAAACAGGACCGGCGGTCAGAGGGCGAGCAGCGCCTCCTCCACGATGCCGCGCACCAGCGGCTCCTTGTAGCCGTTCTGGGCCAGCGGCGAAGCACCCCGGATGGCGGCCTCGGCGGCGAGCGTCGCCGTCTCGCGGTCGAGCGCGCGCCCGCGAAGGGCCTCCTCGGCTCCCCTGGCGCGCCACGGCACCGGAGCGACCCCGCTGAGCGAGACGCGCGCCTCGGTCACCCGGCCGTCCCGCCGGGCGAGCGCGATCGCGACCCCGGCGAGCGCGAAGTCCCACGCCCCTCTCTCGCGGACCTTGCGGTACGAGCTGGCGAGCCCCGGGGCCGGGGGCGGCACGAGCACCTCGGTGACGAGCTCGCCGGGAGAGAGCACGTTCTCCTTGAAGAGGTCCTTCGCGGGAAGGACGAAGAACTCATCGAGGGGGATCGTCCGCTTTCCCGACCGGCCCGCGACCCGTACCGCGGCTCCGAGGGACAGGAGCGCCGCGGCGGTGTCCGATGGATGGACGATGAAGCACGGTCCGCCGCCGAGGATCGCGTGGTAGCGGTTCTCTCCGTTGATCGCGAAGCAGGTATCGCCCCCCTTTCGCGCGCAGCGGAAGTCCCCGCGGTAGTACCAGCAGCGAGGACGCTGGCAGAGATTCCCGCCGAGCGTGCCCTGGTTGCGGAGCTGGGGGCTGCCGACCTCCCGCGAGGCTTCGGCGAGCGCGCGGAACCTCTCCTTCACCACGGGACTCGCCGCCACCTCGGAAAGCGTGGTGAGCGCCCCGATCGAGAGACCCCCGGCCGTCTCGCGGATGCCGCGAAGGGCTTCGAGCCGGGCGAGGCTCACGACCGTCGAGACCTCGAAGACCCCGTCCCGGAGGCAGCCGAGGAGATCCGTGCCGCCGGCGTGCGCCCTTGCGCCCGGCGCGGACAGTTGCCGGAGCGCTTCGTCGAGCGTCGCGGGACGAACGTGGGCAAAGCGGGGCATCATGGCTCAACCCCTCCGCTCTCGGGCGCTCTTCCGCGCGGCGAGCATTTCCGAGAGCCGTGTCGCGTTGATCGGCGAGTCCGCGAAGCGGACCCCGGTCGCGTGGTACACGGCGTTGGCGACGGCGGCGGCCGTCGGGATCGTCGCCGGCTCGCCGAGCCCCTTGGCCCCCGTGGAGTTGCACTCGAGGTCCCGCGGGTCGATCGGCACCACCTTGACGTCGGTCGGGACGTCGAGCGCGGTGGGCAGCTTGTAGTCGTGGAGGTTGGCGTTCAGCATCCGGCCGGTCTGTCCCGCGTCGAGGACGCGCCGCTCGGTGGCGCCGAAGCCGATTCCCATGGTGATCCCGCCGTGCACCTGGGTCTCGTACGTTTTGAGGTTCATGGCGCGTCCGCTGTCGTGGGCCGCAGCGAAGCGGAGCACCCGGACCTCGCCGGTGAGCGTGTCCACCTCGACCTCGCAGAACTGGGCGGCGAACGCGGAGATCGCCTTCCCTTCGGGGTTCCGGCCGCGCCGCCCCACGCCGATGACGACCTGGCGCTCCCTGAACTCGGGCATTTCCCGTAGAGCCGCCTTCTTCGCGGGGTCCTTCGTCGAGACGGCCGACCCGTCTCGCAGCGTGAGATCGCTCAGGGGGATTCCCAGGTGGCGAGAGGCCATCTCCAGGATCTGCGTCCTGCACTCGGCCGCCGCGGCGCGAACCGCGGGCGACTCGGTCGGAACGGTCTTGCTGCCGCCGCTGGCGGTCGCGAACTGCGTCGTCCCGGTGTCGGCGTGCTCGATCTGCACCTGCTCCGGCCGGACGCCCAGCTCCTCCGCCACCACCATCGCCATGACCGTCTTGGTACCGGTGCCGATGTCGCTCGCGCCCATGTTGAGGTTCACGCTTCCGTCGCCGGACACGCGGACGATCGCGGTGGAAGGGGGCCCGCCGCCTCCACCGATCCAGAGTGCGCCGGCCATTCCCGCGCCCCGGACCTTCGGTCCGTTGCCACGGGAGCCCGCGCGGGCTTCCTTCCACCCGAAGGCCCTGGCGCCTTCGACCAGGCATGCGCGCAGACCGGTGCTGGTGTAGGGGATCCCGCCGCGCGCCTGGCTCACCGAGGGAAGGTTCTTGAGACGCAAGTCCAGGGGGTCCAGGCCGAGACGGTCCGCCAGCTCGTCGAGGAGCTGTTCCAGCGCCCAGGAGCATTGAGGATGGCCCGGTGCCCGCATCGGCCGCTCCGTGCCGGTGTGGGTGAAAACGGGCTGGGAGACGGTGCGAACGTTGGGGCACAGGTAGAGATCCCGCACCTGCCAGTCGAGAATGGACGTGCCGCCGTCCGAAAAGGCTCCGCCGGACCCGAGCCCGTCGAACTCCAGCGCGGTGAGGGTCCCGTCCTTCCGGGCGCCGGCCTTCAGCTTCATGACGCTCGGCGGACGGTTCCCCATGACGAGAAACGTCTCCTCGCGCGTCAGGAAGAGCTTGACCGGTTGCCCGGTGCGCCGCGCGAGGATGGCGGCGATCGCGGAGTACTTTCCCGTGTCGAGCTTGCTGCCGAAGCCTCCTCCCATGTAGTGCCCGATCACTCGCACCTGGGTCAGAGGCAGATCGAACGCGCGCGCGACGGTCCGCTGCACGGGGTAGACGCCCTGCGTGGACTCCCAGAGGGTCAGGCGATCCCCGTCCCAACGGGCGACGCAGCCGTGCGGCTCCATCGGCGCGTGAATCAGGCACTCGGAATGGAAGGTCCGCTCGACGATGGCGTCGGCCTCGGCGAACCCCCTGGCGAGGTCCCCGCGCGCGTATTCCTCCGGCGGGCCGGCCTTGTTGCCGCCATCCCGGACCTCGGGAGCTCCCGGCGCCGCGGCGCGCCGCTCGTCCACGACGAAGGGGAGCGGCTCGTAGTCGACGGCGATCGCGCGAACCGCGTCCCACGCCGCGTAGGGGGTCTCCGCGGCGACCGCGGCCACCTCGTCCCCCTCGTGCCTCGCGTGCGGGTCGAACAGCCGGCTGGCGGGGCCCTTGTCCTCGAAGTGCCACGGGATCTTGGCGTCGGGGAGCGCGTCGTGAATCACCGCCCGGACTCCGGGGAGGCGCTCGGCGCGGGACACGTCCACCTTCTTGACCCTCGCGTGGGGGTGCGGGCACCGCAGGATCGCCCCGTAGAGCATGTTCGGGAGGACGACGTCCGACGGGTACTCGGCGGTGCCGCTCACCCTCTCGTACGCGTCCACGCGGGGGAGCGGCGATCCGACGACCGCCGTCTTGTCCCACGGGGGCAGCACGGCCGCGGCGTCGCCGGACGACGCGAACAGGCCTTTCATCCAGTAGAGCGAGCGTTTCATCGCCGGCCTCCCGGCTGTTTCTTCAGCTCGGCGGCGCGGCGGACCGCCTTGACGATGTTCGGATAGGCGCCGCAGCGGCAGAGGTTGCCGCTCATGCCGACGCGGATGGTATCCGGCGAGGGGTCGGGCTCGACCCCGAGGAGGCCTTCGGCGGCGATAATCTGACCCGGGGTGCAGTAGCCGCACTGGAAGGCGTCCAGCTCGGCGAAGGCGCGCTGAACCGGTCCGAGGCGCTCGCCTTCCATCAGACCCTCGACGGTGGTGATCTCCGCTCCCTCGGCCTCGACGGCGAGGGTCAGGCACGCGTACCGCGGCTTGCCCCCCATGAGGACCGTGCAGGCTCCGCACTCGCCCCGCTCGCAGCCAGCCTTGGCGCCGGTCAGGCCGAGCTTCTCGCGCAGGACGAACAAGAGCGACCATCGCGGCTCCACCAGGAGGCGGTGCACGCGCCCGTTGACCCGTAGCGCGACAGGGAGGGTGTCGGCGGCGGCGGAGGAGGCCGTTTCGGCCGCCGGGGCCGCCGGGGGCGCCGCCGCACCCCGGACGGCGGCGAAACCGACCGCTCCGATCCCCGCGCTGGTCAGGAACCCCCTGCGGCTCACGCCGCCCTTCCCTGGCAGGCCCTTCTTCCTTCGAGTCGTGTCGCCCATGGCATCCTCCCGAAGCGTGGGGCCCATTCTACGACCTCCTGTGTTATTTTCGGCCCGCCCTCGTTTCGTGGCGCACGTCAGGAGGAACCCTCCGATGAAGGTGAACCGCGTATTCTCGCCGGAGGACTTCCGGCGCGTGGAGGAGGCGGTCCACGAGGCCGAGAAGAGGACGTCGGGAGAGATCGTGCCGTTCGTGGTCGAGCGGTCGGACGCGTACGCGAGCGCGACCTGGCGAGCCTCGACCCTCGGCGCGCTTCTCGCGTCGCTCGGCACCGCCGCGGCGATCCACTGGGTCGAGGTCTGGGGCGTCCCGCTGTCGCTGTGGATCGCGGGCCCCGCCGTGCTCGGGGCGGGAATCGGGCACCTGGCCGCCGAGCTGGTTCCTGCGCTGAAGCGCGCACTGATTCCCCGGCGAGTGCTGTCGGAGCGGGTCGACGAGCGCGCCGCGCAGGCCTTCCTCTCGGAAGAGGTATTCGCCACCCGGGAGCGTACCGGCGTGCTGATCTTCCTCTCGCTCTTCGAGCGGCGGGCCGTCGTGATGGGCGACAAGGGAATCGCGGCGAAGGTCCGGCAGGAGGAATGGGACGGCGTGATCGAGCTCCTGGTGCGCGGCATGCGGGGGGGAGAGCGGGGGAGGCGCTCGTCGGCGCGATCGAACGGTGCAGCACGCTTTTGGAGGGGCGAGGCGTCGAGATCCGGGCCGACGACCGGGACGAGCTCGCCGACGGTCTCAGGATGGGGAAGCCCTGACCATGGGAGCGGCCTCCGTCCGGCTCGTCGCCGCGCTCACGATCACGGGCGCCTTGGCCACGGGCGCGGCCGCGATCGAGGTGCCCTACCTGAGCGGACGGGTCAACGACGCCGCCGCGATGATCCCTCCCGCGACAAGGGACCGGATCGAGTCGAAGCTGGCGGAGCTCGAGAAGGGGACGACGGCGCAGCTCGCCGTCCTGACCGTGGCGTCGCTCGACGGGGAGCCGCTCGAGGACTTCTCGATCAAGGTCGCCGAGACGTGGAAGCTCGGCCGGAAGGGGAAGGACAACGGGGCGCTTCTCCTGATCGCGAAGGACGACCGGAAGATGCGGATCGAGGTCGGATACGGTCTCGAGGAGACCCTGACCGATGCGATGTGCAGGAGGATCCTCGACGGGGTGGTGCGGCCGCGCTTCCGCGCGGGCGACTACGGCGGGGGCGTCGAAGCGGGCGTGGACGCGGTGATCGCGGCGATCGAAGGGAAGGAGATCCCGGAACCGGCATCCGGGCTGCTGGCGACCGCCCCGGGGATTCCCTGGTACGTCCGGCTCATCGGGCTCTCGGTTTTCGCCGTCGTGATCGGGCTCTTCTCTCTGATCGCGATCGTGGGGCCCGCGGTCCCAGGATGGTTCCTCTACCTCTTTCTCGTCCCGTTCTACGCCGTCTTCCCCTCGGTGCTGATCCATCCCAAGGCAGGCGCGGTGCTGGCCGGCGGCTGGCTGCTCGCGCTGCCCGTCGCCCGGCTCCTCCTCCATCGCTCGGGCGGGGGGCGGTCGTTCCTGTCGAGGCATCCGGGGCTCGTCGCGCTCGCGGCGTCGGGCGGTCGCGGGCGCGGGGGCGGCTCGTGGGGCGGGTCGTCGGGCTTCTCGGGCGGCGGCGGCAGCTTCGGGGGCGGGGGCGCCTCGAGCGGGTGGTGAGATGGAGCGCGGCCGATGAAACCCTCGCTGTTCGCTAGCATGGTGGTCAACCTCTTCCTGATCGTGGACCCGATCGGGCTGATGCCGCTCTTCGCGGCGATCACGAGCCGCAACACGCGGGCGGAGCGGCGCTCGATGATCCGGCGGGCGATCGGGATCGCGTTCGTCGTGCTGGCGTTCTTCGCGGTCGTCGGGAAGTACGTTCTCGACTACTTCAGCGTCAGCATCGCCGCGGTGAGGATCGCGGGCGGGATCCTCCTCTTCGCGATCGGCCTGGAGATGCTCTACGGGCGGATCTCGCGGACAGAGACCACCGAGCCGGAGGAGGCCGAGGCCGCGCAGAAGGAGGACGTCAGCGTCACGCCGCTCGCGATCCCGTTCCTCGCCGGGCCCGGTGGGATCGCGGCGGCGGTGCTCTTCTCCGGGACCTCCGAGGGGATGGGCGGCGCGCTGATGGTCATCGGGGCGCTCGTGATCGTGATGCTCGCGAGTTGGCTGGTGCTCAGCCTGACCGACGAGACGCTCAGGGTGCTCGGCCAGATCGGCGTGAAGGTGATCGCCCGGGTCATGGGCCTGCTTCTGCTCTTCGTGGCGACGCAGTTCGTGGTCGACGGAATCCGGGCCACCGGGGTACTGGCGGGCAGGTAGCCTGTCTCCGCCTCTCGACCGCGCAGGCCGTTCGAATCAGCGATTTCCCTTCGGCAGGACCACGGTGGTCGGCGCGTGGCCGTGGGTCGCCTCGTGCTGCGTGGGGGAGGGTCCCTGCGCCGTGGCCCCCGGCTGCGCTCCTTCTCCCGCGACCTCCACCTCGCCGGACTCGATCAGGCGGCGAACGGTCGGCTCGCCTGCCGCCTCGTCGGAGATCTGTCCGGTCCGGGCCGGGCCGAGGTGCAGTACCTTCCCGCCATGAAGTCGGATCTTGAGAGGCCGCTGAGTCTTGTTCACGATCGTCTTCATCACGCACCCCGTTTGTGGTTCCGCGAGCGATTGTACACGCTCGGAGGCCGGAAGGGGGAGAGTCGCCGGGGTCAGGGGAAGAGCATCCGAACGCCGAGCACGAGGAGGACGAGGCCGCCGAGCGCCCCCGCGAAGCGGCCCGCGGCCCGTTGGACCCGCGCACCGAGGAGCATGCCGGCGAGGGTCGCGAGACCCGCGGTGACGCCGATGATCAGGCAGGACCGCAACAGGCTGGCGCTGACCAGGGCGAGGCCGATGCCGGCGCCGAGCGCATCGATGCTCGTCGCGAGCGAGAGCCCGACGAGGCTGAGCCCTCGCGTCGGGTCCCCTCGTCCGGCCGCGGCCTCGTCGGATCGGGAGCTTTCCCAGAGCATCCGGACGCCGAGAGCGGCAAGTACGGCGAACGCGAGGTAGTGGTCCGCGCCTCGCGCCAGCTCGTGGATCGCCTTGCCTCCCGCCGCGCCGACGAACGGCATCAGGGCCTGGAAGATACCGAAGTGCCATGAAAGGCGGAAGAGCTGCCTCGGCCCCGAGTACCGCAGTCCGACGCCGAGCGCCACGGAGAACGCGTCGGCGCTGAGAGCGAGCGCCAGGAGAAGGACTTCGAAGAGCGTCATGGCCGCTTCCGCTCGGCGGACCGGGGGTCGCCGGAGCCGCCTACCTTAACCGCTCGGATCCCCAGGATCCACCCCGGACGAGTTTGCGCGATGTAGACCGCCGAGGGATCATGACTACGGTACGGGGGCATGTGGGTTACCGCATTTCCGGCGCCGCCGCGCGGCGCAGGGGGAGCGGGCCCCATGGAGGCGTTCGATGCGCACAAGTCCCCCCGCGCCTTCGGCCCTGGCGGAGTCTGGACGGCCAGGCGAGTCTCGGGTCGCATCCGGAAAACCGCTCGACCTCCTACGCTACTTCACCAGCTCGGCGCTCGCCGTCATCCTCGTGACGACCGCCGCCCTCGCAAGCGCGTCCGCGTGGCTCGTTCACCGGTCGTTCCTCGACATCGAGAGGGACGAAGCGGACAGCATCGCCGAGGAGCTCGTATCAGACCTCCGGGCCGCCGGGTACGGCCTCGAGCGCTGGGGCACGGCGAGCGTGCCCGGTGCCGTGCGCGACACGACGCTGGGGCAAATGCGGAACTTCGGGCTCACGGAGCTCACCCTCTACTCTCTCGCCGGAGGCGCGCTCGAGGATTTCGCCACGGAGAGCGCCGGGACGAGGCCGTTCTGGCGGGAAGGCTTCGATAGAGCGGGGTCCGGGGAGACGACGCTGCGCTGGGAGAGAACCTACGGCGGCGGTATCCCATGGTTCAGGGCTGCGGGAGGAGGCTTCGTCGAGAGCTACACCCCCGTCCGGGACCGCGGCGGGATCGTCGCCGTGGCGAGGGTGCGGCGGAACGAGGCACCGAATCTGGCGAAGGCGGAAGAGGCGCTACCGCTGCTGATCGGGTGCGCGTTCGCCTCCGGGCTCCTGGTCTTCGGCGCCCTCTGGCTGCTCGTCTTCAAGGCGGACCGTATCCTCCGGAGGCAGTACCGCGACATCCTCGAAGCGCAGTCGGCGCTGGCCCGGCAGAACACCCTGCTGGCCGCGCTGAACCGGCGGAAGGACGAGTTCTACGCGATGTGCAGCCACGACCTGAGGACCCCGCTGATTTCCGTCCAGGCGGGCTGCCGGCTGCTTCTCGCGGAGGAAGGAAGCTCGGCGAGGCGCCGCGACGTGATCGTCGAGAACCTGCGCAACGCCTCGGTCGTTCTCGATCTTGTCGACAACCTGCTCGACCTCGCGCGTATCGAGGACCGGGAGGACAGGCTGGACTCCGCGAGCCTCGACCTCCGGAGAATCGTCGAAGGGGTCGTGGCGGCCAACCGGTCGTATGCCGAGAGCCGGGGCGTGTGGCTCGAGCTCGAGACCCCGGGCGAATGCGTGCTCGTGAACGGGGACCGCCTCAAGCTCGTCCGGATCCTGAACAACCTGGTCTCGAACGCGATCAAGCACGCCGAAGGCAAGCCGGTGACGGTAGCGCTCGAGCAGTCGGCTTCAGGCCCGCGGATCCTGGTCCGGGACCGGGGCGCAGGCCTGCGGCCCGAGGTCCGCGCCGACCTCATGGCCGGCCGGGACCCCGCGCGCCCCCTCGGCGCCGGAGGCGGCGAGGACAGTCACGGGCTCGGTCTTTCCATCGTGCGGCGACTGGTGAACTTGCACGGGGGCCGGCTTCACGTTCGCGCGAATCGAGACGCGGGGACGGTGTTCGTGGTGGAGCTCCCGCCGGCGGCTTGACGCGCGAAACGGCCGATAGGGCTTTCCGTTCCGATCCCCTTCTGGTACAACATGCGCTCGCGTAGCCGGCGGCCGGCGGGCGGGGGCAGCGGGGACGGTCCGGGCCGGTTCCGGTCCGGAAAGGGGGAGCGGGGACGATGCACCACCACTTGACGGAAGAGCAGCGGACGATCCAGGAGCTCGCGCGGAAGATCGCCGAGGAAAAGGTACGTCCGGTCCGGCAAAAGTACGACGAGGAGTCCATCTTCCCCTGGGACATCGTGCGGGAAATGGCCAAGGTGGACCTTTTCCGGGTCTTCATCCCCGCCGCCTACGACGGCCTCGTCGAGGACGGGCAGGGGATCGTCAACATGTGCATCGTCACCGAGGAGATCTCGAAGGTCTGCGCGGGGATCGCGCTGGCGTTCGCCGGGACGGGACTCGGCTCGTTCCCCATTCTCCTGTTCGGCTCGGAGGAGCAGAAGCGGCGCTTTCTTCCCGACATCGCCGCCGGGAAGCGGCTCGCCGCGTTCGGCCTCACGGAGCCGATGGCGGGATCCGACGCCGGCGCGATCAGGATGACGGCGCGCCGCGACGGCGACCACTATGTGCTGAACGGGACGAAGATCTTCATCACGAACGGGGGAGAGGCCGACATCTACACCGTCGTGGCGCTCACGAACCCCGAGAAGGGCGCGCGCGGCGCCTCGGCGTTCGTCGTGGAGAAGGGAACTCCCGGCTTCGAGTTCGGCAAGAAGGAAAGCAAGATGGGGATTCACGCGAGCGCCACGCGGGAGCTGGTGTTCGACAACGCGCGGGTCCCGGCCGAGAATCTCCTGGCGAAGGAAGGGATGGGATTCGTCGTCGCGATGAAGACCTTCGACATCTCGCGCCCGGGGGTCGCCGCGCAGGCGCTGGGGATCGCCGAGGGGGCGATGGCGGAAACTCTCCGGTACGTCCACCAGAGGCACCAGTTCGGCAAGAGCGTTCTCGCGTTCCAGGGGATCCAGTGGATGCTCGCGGACATGGCCACGCAGATCGAGGCGTCCCGGGCGCTGATCTACCAGGTCGCCGACATGATCGACCACGGCGAGATGAAGGACATCGCGTACCTCTCGGCGATGGCGAAGGTCTTCGCCTCCGACGTCGCGATGAAGGTCACGACCGACGCGGTGCAGATCTTCGGGGGATACGGGTACATGACGGAATACCCGGTCGAGAAGATGATGCGCGACGCCAAGATCACCCAGATCTACGAGGGGACCAACCAGATCCAGCGCAACGTGATCGGCGCCCGCCTCATCCGCGAAGCCGCGCGGATCTCCGGCTAGGAGCCCGCCTTGGACCTGCTCGCCCGCATCTTCGATTTCGTCCTGCACATCGACGTCCACCTCGACCAGCTCATCCGGTCGTACGGGGCGTGGACCCACCTGATCCTGTTCGCGATCGTCTTCTGCGAGACGGGCCTCGTGGTGACCCCGATCCTCCCGGGCGATTCGCTCCTGTTCGCCGTCGGCACCTTCTCGGCGCGGGGCTCTCTCGACCTGACGCTCGCGCTGGTGCTGCTGACGGTTGCCGCGATCCTGGGCGACACGGTGAACTACTGGATCGGCCACCTCGTGGGCCCGAAGGTCTTCCACCGGGACGACGTGCGCTTCCTGAACAGGAAGCACCTCGAACGGACGCACCAGTTCTACGAGAAGTACGGCGGGAAGACGATCATCATCGCGAGGTTCGTGCCGATCGTCCGGACGTTCGCGCCGTTCGTCGCGGGCGTCGGGGCGATGTCCTACGGCCGCTTCCTGCTGTACAACGTGGTCGGCGGTGTCCTCTGGATCTTCCTGTTCGTGCTCGGCGGGTACTTCTTCGGCAACATCCCGATCGTCCGCAGGAACTTCACGCTCGTCATCCTGGCGATCATCGTGCTCTCGATCATGCCGGCCGTGTTCGAGTACCTGCGGCACCGGAGGCAGTCGCGGGCGTGAGCCGCGGGATTCTCGCGATCCCAAGGCCGTTCAGCTGCCGGTAGGTGGCAACCGGACGACGATCCTCCCGGTCCGGATCCGGTGGAAGGAGATCGTCATCCGAGGATCTCGATGCGCTGGCGTCCGTTCCACCTAGCGCTTGAAGGTGCGCCCCCGATTTGCTAGCTTTCGGAGTGCATCGTCCCGGTCCCGATCGCCGAAGCCGGGTGCGGCGGGGGACCTGCTCGTGGGACGACGGCGGGGCGCCACCGGAGCCCCGCCGCCGGGAAGGAGATGAGTGCCCTCTGATCCCGTCTCGAGCGAGGAACCGCTCCGCGGCGAGAGTTTCCTGCGCGGACTGAAGAGGGCGGTCGTCGGGAACCCGAAGGACCCGCGGGATCCCGACGTATTCCACAAGATCTCGCTGATGGCGTTCCTGGCCTGGGTGGGCCTGGGCGCCGACGGATTGTCCTCGTCGTCGTACGGGCCGGACGAGGCCTTCCGCGCTCTCGCCGGGCACGAGTACCTTGCTTTCTACCTCGCGCTGATGACCGCCCTGACGGTGGCGATCATCTCGTACTGCTACAGCCTGGTCGTCGAGCATTTCCCGGGCGGAGGCGGTGGCTACGTCGTCGCCACGAAGCTCCTCGGTCCCATCCCGGGAGTCGTTTCCGGCTCCGCGCTGGTCGTGGACTACGTGCTCACCGTCACCGTCTCGGTCTGCTCCGGAGTGGATGCCCTTCTGAGCTTCCTGCCTCTTTCCTGGCACGCGGCCAGGGTGCCGATCGACCTCGTGATCGTGCTTCTCCTTCTGGTGCTGAACCTCCGGGGGATCAAGGAGTCGATCAAGGTCCTGCTTCCGATCTTCCTCGTGTTCCTCGCGACCCACCTGCTCCTGATCGTGTATGGCGTGCTCGCCCACGCGGGCGCGTTCGCGGAGGTGGTAGGCCGGGTACACACGGAGACGTCGCGGGACGTCGGAGCCCTCGGCGTCTGGGCGGTGCTGCTGCTGCTATTCCGGGCCTATTCCATGGGGGCGGGGACCTACACGGGAATCGAGGCGGTGTCGAACGGCATGCAGATCCTGCGCGAGCCGCGGGTCGCGACCGCTCGCCGCACCATGCTGTACATGGCGCTCTCCCTGGCCTTCACCGCCGGCGGCATCCTAATCTGCTACCTGCTGTGGCAGGCTGCCCCCGAGACGGGCAAGACGATGAACGCCGTGCTCCTCGATAGGGTGCTGGGCTCGTGGCACATCGGGGGGTGGGGTATCGGGGGCTGGCTCGTGGTCATAACGCTCGCCTCGGAGGGAGCGCTCCTGTTCGTTGCCGCGCAGACGGGCTTCATCGACGGCCCGCGCATTCTCTCGAACATGGCACTCGACTCGTGGGTCCCCCACAAGTTCGCCAACCTCTCCGAACGCCTCGTGACCCAGAACGGCGTGGTCCTCATGGCGGCGGCTTCGGCGATCCTGGTCGTTTACACCCGGGGGAGCGTCGCGTTCCTCGTGGTCCTGTATTCGATCAACGTGTTCCTGACGTTCAGCCTGACTCAGTTGAGCATGGTGCGGCTGTGGATCCGGGAGCGCGGCGGGCACCCGCACTGGCGCCGCAACCTCTTCGCCAATGCGCTGGGGTTCCTGCTCTGCGCGACCGTTCTCGTCGTCGTCACGCTCGAGAAATTCAAGGAGGGTGGGTGGCTGACCTTCGCCATCACATCGACCTTCATCGGCGCTTGCTTCCTCGTCCAGCGACACTACTCGGCGGTGCGCCGCGAGATCGCGAAGCTCGACGAGGTCCTGGCCGAGCTTCCCGCCGAGCGGGAGCCCGCGGGCCCGCAGAAGCCCGAGGCGGACCAGCCCGTCGCGGCGCTCCTGGTCTCCGGATACGGAGGGCTCGGCGTCCACTCGCTCCTCTCGGTGCAGCAGCTGTTCCCCGGGTACTACAAGGGGATCGTGTTCCTCTCCGTGGGTCGAGTGGACTCGGGCGCGTTCAAGGGGACGGCGGAAGTGGAAGGGCTCGTCAAGAACACCGAGGAAAACCTGGATCGCTACGTCCGAATGGCCCGCAGCCTCGGCCTCAAGGCGGATGCGATGTACCGGATTGGGACGGACGTGGTCCGGGACTCCGAGGGGCTCTGCCAGGAGGTGAAGGCACTCTATCCCAGGGCGGTCTTCTTCCTCGGCAAACTAGTGTTCGCCCAGGACCGGTTCAGTCACAGTTTTCTCCACAACGACACCGCGAACTCGATCCAGCGGCGGTTGCAGTTCGGCGGCCTCCAGACGATCATCCTCCCGATCCGCATCCGTCTCTCGAGAGGTTATCGCTGACCGGGTCGAAGGAACGCTCATGAGCGGGAAGGGTACGGCGGAGGGTGGGGCGGGGCGCCCCGACGAAAGCCTCCCGCGGGTCGTCCTCGACGATTTCCGCTCCGGGAGGATAGGCCGGGGGCTACGGGAAGACTTTCGCGAGCTCTACCGGTTCTACTTCACCGAGGAAGAGCGGGAGAAGCTCGCCCGCAGGGGTCCTGTCGGCCGCTTCTTCCACGTGACATGGAACCTGATGCTGGCCCTGATCGTCCGCCTTTCTCCCGTGCGGCGCGCGATGCTCCTCCTCTCCCTGCTCTTCGCGCTCTTCGGCACCGCGAACTACAAGGTGGGCGTGCTCTCGATCCGACTTTCCATGTCGCCGGTCGCCTACGTGCTGGTTCTCCTCGTCCTGCTCCTCGAGTTGAAGGACAAGCTCCTCGCCCGCGACGAGATCGCCGTCGCGCGGCAGGTGCAGCTGGCTCTGCTGCCCCGGGACCAGCCCGCTCTGCGCGGTTGGTCGCTCTGGTGCTCCACGCGCCCCGCGAACGACGTCGGGGGCGACCTCGTGGACCACCTTCCCCTGACCGGCGGCGACCTCGGCGTGGTCCTCGGAGACGTGGCGGGCAAGGGGCTCGGGGCGGCGCTGCTCTGCGCGAAGCTGCAGGCTTCCCTCCGCGCGGTGATCCCGGAGTGCCGTTCGCTCGCCGACCTCGGCGCGCGGCTCAACGACATCCTCCACCGGGACGGCATCGAGAACCGCTATGCCACGCTCTTCTACGCGGAGATCGTGCCGGACGCGGGGAGGCTCCGGTTCCTGAACGCCGGGCACAACGCGGCCCTGGTCTTCCGGCGTGCGGGCATCGAGCGTCTCGGAGCGTCCGCGCCGCCGCTGGGGATGTTCGAGGGGACCTCGTACCGGGAGGAGGTCCTCGATCTCGAGCCGGGCGACCTCGTCGTCGCCTTCTCCGACGGCCTCTCCGAGGCGACGAACGACCGCGAGGAGGAGTTCGGCCAGGCCCGCATCGAGACGCTCGCCGCGTCGCTGCGAGGCCGGCCCGCGGCGGAGGCGGGAGAGCGCATCCTGCGCGAGGCCGACCGGTTCCTCGGCGACCGGAGGCCCCACGACGACCTCTCGCTGTTCGTGCTCTCCCGCGTTGCCGGGGGGCGGGATTCCTGACCCGCCGCCTGCCGGTGCCGTCGTCTTACTTGTGGCCGAGCAGTCCCTCGCGGAGAGCCGTGTTGGGTGGGTTCGGCCCGAGCCAGATGGAGAAGAGCACCTTCGCGAAATCGGCGCCCGGGATGGTCGCCGCGCCGTTCCCGTTCACCTCGACGACGACGCCGCGCTCCGGGATCGACGAGAAGGCGAGCACGTCCTTCTCGCGGAGGTCGGGCATCGCCCGGTTCAGGGTTTCGAGCCGGTCCTTGAGCGAGGGCAGGGCCGCGCCGGCGTTCTTCTCGAACCCTTCGGTCCAGGCTTTCACGATGTCGTCCCGGCCCACGTTGCGCACGAAGCGGAGCTCGATCTTCCGCACGCCCTCGGAAGCCAGGATCTCGCCCGCGTCGGCGTTCTTCTTCTCGAGGTAGAGCCCCGCAACGTAGACCTTGGCGATCCCGTAGGCCTTTCGCAGGCCCAGGCCGTTCAGGACCAGCCCCTTCCCCTCGAGCGTGATCTGGTCGGGGAACGTCACCCCCGAAAGCTCGCCGGCGAGCGCCGGTAGGGCGATGCACGCGATCAGGCCGACGAACAGAGCGGTCCTTCTCATGGTTTCCCCCCGGTTGCGACGAATCCGTTTCATGCTACCACGCGCACGTGTCGTCATCGCGGTCCGATGGGACCGCGGGCTAGCGCGACATGTCGGGCGGCGTCGGGACCGGCGGGTCCGCAACGGGTTTCTTGCGGAGCGACTCCAAAAGGACCTCCACCGCCTTCTCGAGGCTCGGATCGCCGCCCGCGATGCGGGATTCCGGCAGGTCGACGACCTCCACGTCCGGCGAGACGCCCCGGTTCTCGACGACCCACTCGCCGTTCTCGTCGTAGATGCGGAACGTGGGTACGTCCACGCTCCCTCCGTCCGCGAGCGAGGGATTGCCCGAGAGGCCGATGAGCCCGCCCCAGGTCCGCGTCCCGATGAGGGGGCCTAGCCCGTTCTTCCGGAAGAAGTAGGGGAGCGCATCGCCGCCCGAGGAGGAATAACCGTTGATGAGCATCGCCTTCGGGCCATCGTGGGCGAACGCCGGCGTGCGCGTGCTCTCGACCCCCCGGCGCGCCCACCAGGCGAGGGTCTTGCGGGAGAAGTACCCGATCATTCGGTCCGGGATGAACCCTCCGCCGTTGTACCGGTCGTCGATCACCAGCGCGGGCTTCGAGACCTGCGAGTAGAAGAGCTTCTGGAGCATCCGGTTCCCGGGGATCGCGGTGTCCGGCAGGTGGATGTAGCCGACCTTCCCCCCGGAGAGGCGCTCGGCCAGGGCCATGCGCCCGCGCACCCAGTCGAGGTAGCGCAGGCTCAGCTCGCTCGCGATCGCGCGGACCACCACGGTCCGCCCGCTTCCGGGCTCCGGACGGGCCGACACGGTCAGCGACACCTGGCGGTCCGCCTTGTTCTCGAGGAGACGGTAGGGGTTGTCGCGCGTGGTCAGGTCGTGCCCGTCGATCGCGAGCAGGAATTCCCCTTCCTTGACGCCGACGCCCGGCTCCGTGAGGGGAGAGCGCCACGCCTCGTCCCAGTTCTCTCCGCCGAAGATCCTGGCGAACCGGTAGCGCCCGGAGGGGTCGGCCTCGAACTCGCAGCCGAGCATCCCGCCCTGGACGCGCGGCACCCGGGGCTCGTCGCCGGACGAGACGTACGTGTGCCCCGCCTCTAGCTCTCCGATCATCTCCCCGAAGAGGAAATCGAGGTCGGCGCGATGCGCGACGAACGGGACGAGAACGCGGTACCGCTCGCCGATCTTCTTCCAGTTCACGCCGTGCATCTCCGGGTCGTAGAACCAGTCCCGGTAGATCCGGAAGGCGTCCTCGAACATCTGCCGCCACTCGGCTCTAGGATCGAGCTTCACCTTGAGCCCGGAGAGGTCCAATCGCCCGTCCCCCGCCTTGAGGCCGGCGCGCGCGTCGGCGATCGCCCAGTCCTTCCCGGACCTGTAAAGGAGTTTCTTGCCGTCTCCGGAGAGCACGTACGCGTCCACGCTGTCCTGGACCTTCTCTTCCTTCCGCTCCTTGAGGTCGTAGCGGTAGAGTGCCCGGTCGGGGCCGTCGTCTCCCTTCAGGTAGTAGACGGCTTCGCCGGCGGCGCCCAGCTGCGCGTAGTTGCCCGCCTTGAGGCCGGGGAGCGCGATCGTGCGCGACGCGAACCCGTCGGCGACGACGTTGACGGGGGAAAGAGCCTCCTTGGTTTTTTCCTCCTGCAGGCCCCCGGCGGCTTCGGACGCCTCCTTCGACGGCTTTCCCTCCGCCTCCTTGGGCTTGGCGGCCTCGTACTTCGGCTTCTCCTCGTCGCTCTTCGGGGGGAAGAGCGCGGGCGCGTCGGGGTCGAGCGACGCGACGTACACGCGGGTCGCCCTGGCGTAAACGTAGTCGAACTCGAAGGCGCTGAAGGTCGGCTGGTAGTCGCGGTTGCTCAGGAAGAAGAGGTGCTTGCCGTCCGCGCTGAACGCGGGACTGAAATCGTTCGTGAGGCCGTCCCCGAGCAGGAACGATTGCTTCTTCTCGATCGAGTAGACCGCGATTCCCGGGAGGCGCGTCGGGTGGCTCTTCTCGTACGCGAGCCAGCGCCCGTCCGGCGACCAGCGGTAGAAGTCGAGGTCCTCGCGGGTTCCGCGGTCCACCTCCGTGAAGTCCCCGCTCGCGATGTCCAGGATGCGGAGGCGCTGCCGGCGGTCGCCGAACGCGAGCTTCTTCGAGTCCGGGCTGAAGACCGGCGGGAGGCGCCAGACGTCGCCGCCGGTCGTCAGCTTCCGGCTCTCGCCCGAGCCGTCCTGGGCCCTGATGTAGAGCTCGTACTCGCCGGTGGCGTCGGACAGGTAGGCGATCCACTTGCCGTCGGGAGACCAGGCGGGGGACATCTCGCGGACCCCCTGCGTATCGGTGAGGTTGCGGGTTACGCCGTCCTTGGCGGGGACCGAGAACAGGTCTCCGCGCGCGCCGAAGACCGCCCTTGCGCCGCTGGGCGAGAGGTCGGCCTCCCTCGCGAACTCGCGCACGTCCTTGAAGTGGGGGACCGCGTCCGCCGCGTCGGAGCCGAGCGTGATCGGTATCCGGGCCGGCTTCTCGTCGGCGAGCCCCATGTGGTAGAGGTAGCCGCCGTTCATGAACACGATCGCGCCGGGGCCGAGGCTCGGCCACAGAACGTCGTACTCGTCGAAGCGGGTCACCTTCCGCGTGGCGCCGGTCTTGAGGTCGAACGCGAAGAGGTTGATGGTGTTCTCTCGGTCCGACGCGAAGTAGATCGTCTCTCCCGCCCACATCGGAAAGTTGTCGGTCGCGGGATCGTCGGTGATGCGGCGGGAACGCTTGGCCTCGAGATCGTACGTCCACACGTCCTGCGCCCGGCCGCCGCGGGTGCGCTTCCAGGTCCGGAATTCCCTGTCCACCGGGCAGTACGCGAGCTTCTTCCCGTCCGGGGCGAACGACGCGCTCCCCCCTTCGAGCAGCGGCAGCGGGGTCTCGAGGCCGCCCGAGGGATCCACGACGAAGTACCGCCCCATCCGTTGGCCCCACGGGGTCCGGTTCATGCGCACGAGGATCTTGCCGCCCGGGGTCCAGCCGAGGACCCAGTCGTCCCAGCCTCCGCGCGGCGGCATCGGTCCGACGTCGGTGTAGAAGGTCAGCTGCCGCGGCTCTCCGCCCCAGGCGGGCATCACGTAGACCTGCCGCGAGCCGGTGTACTCGGCGCAAAAGGCGATCCACCTTCCGTCGGGGGAGATCTTCGGGAACAGCTCGAGCCCTTCATGGGAGGTCAGGCGCATCGCCGGGCCGCCCGCCGTGGGCGCCCGCCAGATGTCCCCGGCGTAGACGAACACGACGAAGTCGCCGTGGATGTCGGGGAACCTCAGGAGCCGGGCCTCCGGCGGGCCGCTCTCCGCCGCGAGCGCGACTGGAGGGGACGCCGCGAGCGCGGCGAGCAGCAGGGCGAACGCGAGAACGGGGACGGGCGACGTCCGAGAGTTCCGATTCGTGGCCATCACGCGGCTCTCCAGGGGAAGCGCCGCGGGCGCATCGCCGGCGGCGAGGAATACTCGCACGAGCCGCCCCGAGATCCAAACGCACGAGCGCGAAACTCGCGCGATCGGCATTATGATTAGGGCCGGGCCGCGCGAGGCGGCGGTCCGCGGAGGTCAGGTGTGCGTGTGCGCGCCTCGGCAGGGGAGACATGTCGCTCAACGGTCAGATCGGGCAGTACGAGATCCTCGAGATCCTCGGTTCCGGGGCGATGGGAGAGGTCTACCGCGCCACGGACACCAAGATGTTCGACCGCGTCGTCGCGCTCAAGATCCTCTCCGAGCGGCTCTCCCAGAACGAGCAGGCCTGCGCGAGGTTCAAGCGGGAGGTGGAAGTCGCCTCGAGCCTCACCCATCCCCACATCGTGACGATTCACGACCGCGGGGAGCACGACGGGCGCCCGTACTTCGTGATGGAGTACCTCGAGGGAACGGACCTCACGGAGCTGATCCGCTCCCACGCGAGCCGGACGATCGAGCAGCGCATCGAGATGGCGAGGCAGATCGCCGACGCCCTGCAGTTCGCTCACCGTCACAACGTCGTCCATCGCGACGTGAAGCCGTCGAACATCATGCTCACCGTCGTCGGGGGGCAGGAGCAGACGAAGCTCGTGGACTTCGGGATCGCGCACATCGAGCGCTCGAGCCTGACCCGCGCGACGACCCAGCCCGGGACGTTCTCGTACATGTCGCCGGAGCAGCTCAAGAACGATGCGCTGGACCATCGCAGCGACCTGTTCTCCCTCGGGATCGTCCTCTACGAGCTGTTCACGGGCACCCACCCGTTCGACGCGCCGAGCGAGGCCCTGATCACCACGCGGATCCTCCGGGACGAGCCCGAGCCGGCTCGCAACCGCAACTCGGATGTACCGGCGGCCCTCGATTCCCTGATCCTCAAGCTCCTCGAGAAGGAGCCGATGCAGCGGCCGCAGACCTCGGGAGAGGTCGCGGACGCGCTGCGCCAGATCCTGCGGAAGCTCCAGACGCGAGGGGTGGCGACGGACCCGTCCGAGTACTCGAATCTCGACGACCTGACGCGGCAGATGGTCGAGAACCTCCTGACGTGGGCCCGGCAGAAGGAAGCGGAGGGCTCGCTCGAGGAGGCGCTCAAGGCCTACGAGAAGGCCCACCAGCTCGCCCCGGACAGCGAGCGGCTGAAGCTGAAGCTCCCGAGGCTCAAGCACCGGATCGAGTCCGAGAGGAAGCTGCGGGAGCTGCTCGATCGGGCGCGGGAGGCCGTCTCTCGCGGAGCGGCCGGGGAGGCGCGCGAACACTGGCGCGACGCATGGATCCTGAGTCCGGAGAGCGAGGAGGTGGCGGCGCTCGACCGGGAGATCGAGGCGGCCGAGCGGACGAGTCCGGAGGACCGTGAGCGGAAGGAGTTCGTCGAGTCGCACATCCGGAAGGTCGAGGAGGCCCTCGACGCGGGACGGACCGACGTGGCCCGGATGCCGCTCGTCGAGATCCTCAAGCGTTACCCGAACGAGACGCTCGCGGGCCTGATGCTCGACCGGCTGATGGTGATCACCGCGAGCGGCATCCCCTACGGCGAGTACCGGGGGATCCTGAGGGAGGCGAAGACGGCGCTGGGCCTCGGGCGATTCGCCGACGCGCAGGCCGGGTGCCGCCGGGCGCAGGAGATCTGGCGGGGCGACGAGGAGGCGATCTCGCTCGAGAGGGAAATCGCTTCGCGGATTCAGTCCGAGGTCGGGGCTCTGGTCTCGCGGATCGAGCGGAGCATCCAGGAGGCCGAGGAGCCGGGGCGCGACGACGCCCGGGCGATCGAGAGCGTGAACGCCGCCCTCGACGCCCTAGAGAAGGCGGCGGCCCTCGGCGCGGACGCGGGATGGGTCCGGGCCGCGGACGAGCAGGCCCGGCGGCGGAAGGACGAGATCGAGGAGCGCGCGCGGGCTCGCGAGCGACAGGAGAGGGAGCGGGAGGAGCAGCGCCGGAAGGTGGTGGGGAGCTTCCTGCAGCGCGGCCGCAACCTCCACGACGAGGCGGAAGCGCTGCGGCGGCGAGGCCTTCCCGACGCCGAGCGCGCGGTCGACTCGTTTCAGCAGGCGCGATCGGCCTACTCCAAGGTCCTCGAGGAGGAGCCGGAGAACGGCGAGGCGCTCGAAGCGATCCGGCGGATCGACGGGGCGCGCTCCGACCTCGAGAAGGAGATCGAATCCGCGCGGCGGCGGCGGAGCGAAGCCTCGGGGCTCGCGTCGGTCGCCCGCTCGGCGCTGGAGCGCGCGAGAGCCGGGGCGGAAGGCGACGAGGAGGCCCAGCGCCGCAGCCTTGACCTGGTCCAGGAAGGGCTCGAGGCGGCCGAGAGAGCCCTGGCGATGGACCCGGCTCTGGACGAGGCGGCAGGCTCGCGCCGCGAGCTCGTGGCCCTCGGGACGTCGCTGCGCGAGGAGACCGCGCGGCGCGAGGCGGCCAGGAAGGAGATACAGTCGCGCAGGGAGGCGACGATCGGGTCGGCGCTGGCGGAGGGGCGCGGCCTCCTCGGCAAGATGGAGCCGCTCGTCTCGGGGGACCTGGACGAGCTAGCGAAAGCCGAGGAAGTGGGGCTTGCCGCCGAGGTCTCCTACCGGAAGGTCCTCGCCCTCGATCCGGACCAGGGCGAGGCGAAGGAAGCCTTGCAGGTCCTGGCGAGCTACGTCGAGCACGCGCGCTCCGAGTTGCAGCGGAGGCGGAAGGAGGCGGACGAGCGCGCCCGCGAGTCCGCGGAGCAGGAGCGGCGCAAGCGCGAGGCAGTGGAGGCGGAGGAGAAAGCGACGCGCGGTGCCCGGCAAGCGGCGGAGGCCGCCGAGAAGGCGACGCGCGAGGCCGCGAAGGCGGCGGAGCAGGAGCGGCGCGAGTCGGCACGGGCGGAGAAGCTCCGCGCGGCCCTGTCGAGCGCCCGGCAGGCGCTGGACGAAGCGCAGTCCCTGGGATCGAAAGGCGGCGAGGAAGGCGACCGGCTCCTCAAGCTGATCGAAACGTCGAGGGGCTCGCTGCGCGAAGCCACGGAGATCGACCCCGGGAACGCCGAAGCGCGGAAGCTCGCGGAGAGCCTCGAGTCCCTTTCGGCCAAGGTGTCCCCGGAGATCGAGAAAGCCCGGCGGCGCGCCGCGCTCGTGGGCGTGCGCGAGAAGCTCGAGAAATCGCGCGGGCTCGCCAAGTCCGGGAAGCACCGGGAAGCCCTGACCCTCCTCGCGGCGCTCGACCAGGAGTGCCGGCCCTACGAGTGGCTGCACGAGGCGATGCCGGAGATCCAGCGCCTCCGGCAGGCGAGCGAAGGGGAGCAGAGCCGTGGCCGGCGGAAGCTGATGCTGTTCGGCGGCGCCGGGGCGCTGGTCGTCGTGCTGGCGGTGGCCGGGATCGCGTTCATGTCGGGCGGGGGATCGAAACCGGCACCCTCCCGTGGAGCGGCCGACACGCCGCCATCCGCCCCGGTTCGCCGCGAGGAGCCGGCGCCTCCGCGGACCACGCCGCCCGACTCGACTCGCGGCGAGGCGGGACGGCCATCGGGGGCGGTGGAACCGGTCCAAGAAGTGCGGGACGTCACGGAGCCGGGCCCGCCCTCGGTGCCCGTCGCGCCCTCGGCGAGCGCACGTCCCCCCGCCGGCGAGAGGCCGGTCCCGGCCGCGATGCGGACCTCTCCGGCCGTTCCGGCCCCGCGGCCGGGGTCGCAACCCGAGACGCTTCGCACGCCTCCGGACACGAGGCCGCCGGCTCTCCCGCCGCCGGTTTCTCCCCAGGTGAGCGCGCCGGCGCCCGTGGAGACCGCTCCTGCCGGGACGCCGGCCGGGACGGCCGTTTCCGCTGCGGCGACCCGGTTCGAGGGCGAGGTGGTCGTTGACGAAAAGCCGGTAGGAAGCGGGTACGCGGTGGTGTTCGAAAGCGTCGGGACGAAATCCACGGTGGAGGCGCGCACCGCGGCGAATGGCCACTATTCCGTCGAGGTCGCCCCGTACCAGCGCCACAAGCTCGTCAAGGTGGTGGCGCCCGACGGGGCAGAGACTTTCTCGCCGAAGGACCCGAACGTCCCGCGGTCGAACAACACACCGGGAAAGCCCGTGGAATGGAACCTCAGGGTGTACAGCCGGAAGTGACGGGAACTCGATCGCGCCTCTTCGCCCTGGACACGATCTGGTCTATCATGGGGCATACTCGTTCGAGGAGGCGGATCATGAGACGTACGAAGTGGGTGGGAGCAGTCCTGGTCTCCGTAGCGGCGATGGCCCTGTCGAGCGTCGCGCTCGCTCAGGCCGCTCCGAAGGTGAAGATCCGCGGGGTGATTTCGCCGCCGCAGGTGTCGGCCCCCGTGAACCTGGCCATCACCGTTTACCCGGCCGATCAGGACGCCAGCGGAAATTACATCGCCCCGACGCGGGGCGTCCAGAACCGGACCGTGTACTTCGATCCGAAGTCCATGGGGCGGCCCCAGGATTTCGAGCTCGAGCTCGAGCTCCTGAAGGAGTACGAGATTCGGGTGGAGATGCTCGATGCGAACGGCGACCCCCTGAAGGACCGGACGTACTACTTCGCCGACGTGACCACGGAGAAGCCCGAGGGGCGTACGTCGCTTCGCCTGGACATGCCGGTGTCGGTGCCGCTGTCGTTCCGCTGGGAAACGCGCTCGGCGAACAAGGGTAACTTCCTCTCGCCGGTGCCGGCGGGAAGCGGCTACGTCCTGACCCACTACATCAACCCGGCGACCGTTCCGGGCACCTGAGCCCCCAAGAACGACAAGAGCCTCCCGGCGCGGTTCCGACCGCGCGAGGAGGCTCTCCGTCGACGCGAAGGACCGTCGCTACTTCGTCCCGCAGGCCAGGCTGAATTCGGCGCGCCGATTCTCGGCCCACGCCGCCTCGTCGTGTCCGGGGTTCCTTGGCCGCTCCTTCCCGAAAGATACCTTTCGGGCCTTTTCTCGGTCGACGGCTCCGAGATCCACCAGGTAACCGGCGACGGCGGCCGCACGGCGGTTGCCGAGAGCGAGGTTGTACTCGACCGTGCCGCGCTCGTCGCAGTGCCCCTGCACCGTCACCTCGGACCCGGAAGGCTGGAGATCTTTGAGAACTGCGGCTACCGACGCAAGGACGCTCTTCGCGTTCGGACCGAGATCCGCCTTGTCGTAGTCGAAGGGTACCCTCAGGTCAGCGAGCTTGGCCTGGGCGTCCTCGCAGGGTGTCGTCTTGGGAACGATCGTGATCGGGATGGGCGCGTCGAATTGAGCTACCTGCTGTCCTCCCGCCCCCGTCACGACGCCCTGCAGCGTATAGGTCCCAGGGGGGATCTGCGGGATCGTCGCAGAGCCCCGGTAGGAATCAGGGTCCGCCGTGGAAGAGACCGGCACCTTGAAGCCGGTTCCCTTGAGTTCGACGTCGAGACGGTTTCCGGCCGGGACGACCGCGCGAGCGGTGACCTGAACTCCGTCACCGGGCCGCCGCGGCGCCGTCGCGTCGTGCTCGAGGGAGGCAATGGACGGCGCGCGCGCCACGGACGCCTGGAGCGTCACATCGAGGCTCTGCGGTGCGGTCTTGACCTCGGGGACGGCCTGCGGGGCCTTCTTGCAACCGCCGAGGAACAGGAGCGAAACCGGCAAAACAACAACCAGAGCAGCAATCCGGACCGATCGAGCTCTCATGATCGACCTCTTCGATGTCGCGAGGGCCTTCGGACAGCCTCGGCTCAGGGGTTCGACGGCGACGAGGAGCCGCTGCTACCGCCTCCGGCGGCGAGCGCGGCGAGCGCGCCGGCGCCCAACACGATGCCGATCACGCCACCGGTGGTCTTCCACCAGGGCTTCTTCGCCCCCGGAGCCGGAGCCTGCGTCGCCGGCGCCGGCGGCGTGGCCGGCGTGGGCTTCGAAGGTTCCGCGGCGGCCTTCGGGGGCTCCGCCGGCGGAGCCGCGGGCGTGGGTTCGGTGGCCTGGGCTCCCTGCAGCTGGAACTGCACGTCGCGACGGTAAACGCCTGCTGCCCGTACCGGCAGGGGAGATCCCGCCTGGATGGGAAGGCGCGTTCCGTCCGGCGCGAGCGCGGTGGTCAGAAGGAACCGGGAGCCCACGGGAACCTGGAGGGAGTACTCTCCGGCCGCGTTGCTGGCCGAGCTCGTGTACTCCGTTCCGCTGACGACGTCCTTGAACACGACCTTGAACCCCGGCGTCGGCCGTCCCGTCGGGTCGAGGATCACGCCCTGGAGGGTGGCTGACTGCTGGGCGTACGCCACGGGCATCGCGAGCGTCGGTGCCAGAAGCGCTAGGCTCAAGACGGCGACGAGCGTGCGACGGATCCACCCGCTCCCTTCGAATCTCCTCATGGAACGATCTCCCTATTGGTTGCCGTGAAGACTCCGGGAAAAACGCTTCCCGCAGGCGAATTCAACGACATGGATCGACTTGTGTCAAGGGGAATCTCCTCGTTCGCGACGTGGCGCGCTCGCCGCCGCTCGACACCGGTATATACTCGGCCCGGCCGGAACGTCCCCGTTGAACGGGAGCGTCCCGGAGACGAAAGCGCGACGGCCGAGCCCGCGCCGCGGAGGCCCGCGGGCATCGGAGCCACGATGGCCTCCATCGTCCGAGGGATCGCATGAGTCCGGCCGAGCCCGGCGCTCGGGGTCGAGCGAGAGTGCAGGAAGTGCTCGCGCGGGCCCTGGGGGCTTTGGACGGGGTTCTGCTCGAGACGCCGGTCGGGCAGGAATCGACGGACGACGCCCAGGTGCTCCGTCCGGACGATGGCCCCCGACTCTTGGTTCCCGTCGAGGTGTCGAAACGCGGCGGCCGGCGGTCGCTCGCGCTGCTTCGAGTTCTTCCCCTCGCGATGCCCGGCGCCACGTCTCCGCCGAAGGGTGGCGCCGCCCCGGGCCGCTGGCGGCAGGAGTGGGAGGACTTGACCTCGCCGGCGCGCGGTGACGCGGGCGTGCCCAATCCTCATCCGGCCGGCGTCGCGCTGCCTCGCCACGCGCCGGTTCTCCCTCCGCTCTTCTACTGCCGCGCGAAGAACGTGTGGATCGCCGCGGTGTGTCCGGGCTGTGGAGGTCCCGGCGACGGCGCGTCCACGGAAAACCGCTGCGCTTCGTGCGGCTCGCCGGCCTCCGCGGCCTCCGGCGGGAGCCCCGCCGCCTTGCCGCCGCTTCGCGCGCTCTGGGATCGCGTGAACGGGAAGGGCACGGGCGACGAGCTCGACCCCGCCTGCGTCTCGTGCGATCGCAGGACGGCATGCTTCCCGTCGAGCGGCCCGCCGGAAGGACCGGGAGCGGCCGTCGATGCGCTGCAGGCGATCTCGTCCTCGCCATGGGGCGGAGTCCTGCTGGAGCCGTTCCACCTGCCCTTCGACGCATGGTGCCGTCTCGCGAGCGGGACCTCTTGGATGGAAGTGCGCCCGTCTCTCTCCGGCGTCCCGGCTTCCATCCTCGAGGAGGCCGACGCCCGCCTTCGCGAGGAGCGGCCGTTTCTCCAGCCCGAGGCTTCCCGCGAGCCGTTCGGGCTAGAGTCGCTCCTGCTGCGGCTCGAGACGCTGAGGCAGCTGCTCGAGGGGCTGCGGGCGCTCGCCGTCGAGGCCGGGCATCCCCATCTCGGTCTCGCTCCCGGAACGGTATGGGTCCGGCTCGAGGAGCCGGGAAGCCTGCGCACGGCGCTCTGGGGTGCTCGGTTGTCGTTCGTGGACACCTCGCCCGGCTGGGCTCCCGAGCGGGGTGGAGGGAAGGCGCCGTCGCTCCGCCCGCCGTTTCTCGTGCCTCCCGGCTGCGAGCGCGGCGACGAGTCGTTCGAGGGACTGTGCATCGCGCGCGCGAGCGGAGGGGTCGTGGCCGACAAGGGCGCGATCGGAATCGACTTCCTTCCGAACGCCCCCCTCGCCCGCCCCCCGGCGAAGGGAGACGCGGTGCTCCTCGGCGTGCCGGGTCCCAAGAGCGGAGACGTCGAGCGGGTCCTCTCCGCTCGCGTGGAGATCGGCTTCCCCGAGGTCTGCCGCATCCTGGTGAGCGACCCGGCGCTGACCTCCGACGAGATTCGCGGCCTCCTCACCGGCGCCGCCGTCAAGCTCTGGTTGAGGCGAGATCACTCGCTGGTCGACGACCTCTTCGCCGCCGGGACGCTGTTCCTGTCGAGCCTGCTTCGGGCGCCGGGCGACGCGGCGGAGGCCGCGCGCTTCCGGGACGCGCTGGCCCCGCGCCTCCTGGGGGCCGGCGGAGCGGACGGGGGGGCCACCGAGGCGCTTCGCGCCGTGACGTCGAGCGGGCTGTTTCCCGTGCACGACATGTCGAGTCCCGCGGGGTCGAGCCCGGCGTCAAGGGGAGTCACGGCGATGCTCGACCGCGCGCTGACGGCCAGGGCCGTGGCCCTGGGGATGCGGTTGTGCGCGGCGGTTCCGGGGGGATTCCCCTGCCAGGCGCACGAGCCGGTCGGCCCGGCCGAGAGGGAGCGCGCCTATCTTGGGTTGCTCTCGGACCTCACGGCCTTCTCGCGCGACGTACGGGAGCGCCTTCTCGCGACCGCGGCCACCGGGGACACCGCGCTCGCCGCCCTCGGCGCCTTCGCCGTCGAGCGCCTCAAGGCGCTCGCGGAGGGCCGCCCCGTCCACGGGAGCGGCGTCGCCCCGGTATCCGGAAAGGAGCCGCGATGAGCGACGTCGACCGGATCGTGGACGCGCTGCGGGAGGAGTCGCAAAAGCAGGGGGCGCCGGGGGAGCAGCGGTCCGCCGCGCTCGAGATCCTGAGGCGCGAGATGTCGGGGATGGCCAGGGACGAGCTCCTGGCCGAGCTCTCGAGGGTCCGCGGGAAGCTCGCCCCCTCCGACCGCGACAGCGAGGCGGCCAAGCTCTGGGAGGCGCTCGGGGTTGTCGCGGGCCAGGCGCGCGAAGCCTCGGCGGCGGCGGCGACCGGAACGGGAGGCGCCGGGGTGGATCTCCTCCTGCGCGAGATGCTCGGCCCCGAATGGAAGGAGGACGCTGCGAGCTCGGCGGAAGTCCGGGCGCGTCTCGGCCTCGTGATCCGGCGTATCGTGGACACGCTCACGCGGTGCGACGAGGCGCTCCGCCGGCTCAATCTCGACCTGAGAACGCACATGATGCTGGAGGGTCGCAGCGGGGGCACGGTCGTGGGCCTCAAGCTCGAGGAACCGATGCGGAAGCTGATCGCCCGCGCGGTTCTGGGGACGGGCGACGTCGGCGAGGTCGAGAAGCGGGTGGAGGGGATCGCGAAGTCGGGTGTGCTGTTCCACAACGCCCACGTCGCCAGCAACCGGCAGGCCTGGGAGACGATCCGGGGCCGCCTCGATCCGCAGGCGGTGCAGAAGGAGCACGGCGGAAAGGCATGGGAAGCCTATCGCCGCCTGTACCACAACGAGTTCCTGGATTTCGGCGCGGAATTCGAGGAGCAGTTCGTGACGAAGCCCTTCCTCCAGGAGTATTTCCGCACCCTGGACAAGGTGAGGTGAGGATCGTGCGGTATCACGCGCGCGGGAGCCGGCGGGAGCCGGCGCGAGGAGAACGGCAAACGTCATGAGAAATCTCTCTCCCGTCATCTGGAGCGAGGGGCTCTTCCTGAGACCCCACCACTTCCAGCAGCAAGATCGCTACCACGAGGACCGTCTCGGGCTCCAGCTCGAGCTCCTCGACCGTTTCCACTGGGGCGTGGCCGCGCTCGAGATCGAGAGGTCCGCGCTCCGAAACCGCGTGGTGGAGGTCTCGAGGGCGGTCGTGGCCTTCCCGAGTGGGGCCGTGGCCGTGGCCCCCGAGAACGCCCAGGTGGATCCTCGAAGCTTTGCCGATCACCTGCAGCCGGCGGGACAACCCATCGAGGTGTATCTGGGCCTTCCGCGGCTGCAGACGCACGAGCCGAACGTCGCCGATCCCGATTCCCCCGGCCACGGGACCCCGCGGTACCGCGTTCGGACGCGAGAAGTCCGGGACGAGGTTTCCGGAGAACGACCGGCCGCGATGGATTTCGCCGTCGGGAACCTGAGGCTGCTGTTCGGAGACGAGGACCGGGGCGGCTTCGAGTGCGTCAGGATCGCCGAGGTCGTCCAGAAGGGCGCGGACCTGTTCGAGTACGTGGACGCATTCGTTCCCGCGTGCCTCCGGGTGGACGCCGTTCCGGAGCTTGCGCGTCTGTGCAACCGCGTGCGCGACGCGGTCTCGGCGACCGCGCGGACCGGGCACGGGCTGAAGCCCGAGCGAAGCGAGGTGGACCCGAACTTCGCGATCCGGCTCGTCACGGTGAACACCTACGTCGCTCTCGTCAACCACCTCCTCGGCAGCGGAAACGCTCACCCCTACGAGTTCTACGGCGTCATGACGGCGCTTGCGGGGGCCATGTCCTCCTTCTCGAGGGATGCCGAGGCGTGGGACGTGTCCCCCTACCTGCACGAGAGCCCCGGATCGGCCTTCAGGGAGACCGCCGAGAAGATCGACCACTACCTCGATCTCGCGTTCCCGAGAAAGTACGTCGAGGTACGCCTGCCGTGGAACGCCACGAGCAACTGCTACGAGGCCGCGCTCTCCGACGATCACTTCAAGGAGGGATACAAGTATTGCCTCGCGTGCGCGGGGGACCGGCCGCCGGAGGCGATCCGGACGCAGGTCCACGGCACCGCCAAGGTCGGCGCCCCGGAGAAGATCCCCACGCTGCGGAACCTAGCGCTCCGCGGCGTGGCCATTCGACCCCTCGACACGTCCCCGCCGGAGATCCCGCGCCGCGCCGCGGCCTATTTCCACGTGGACCCGATCGGGCCGGAATGGGACAAGGTCCGCGAGGTGAAGCGCCTCGCGGTCTATCTCCCGTCCCTCAACGATCTCGCGCTGTCGCTCTTCGTGATCCGTCCCTGACGGCGCCGCAACGGAGGAGTTCCATGGAGACACCCCAGCCCGCGCGACAGCGCTTCTCGACGACGCAGGAGGCGCCCTCGGCGCCGAAGAGCTCGCAGGAGCGCGCGACGCTCCGCGAGATCTATGCGCCCGTCCTCGCCTACGTCGTTCTCTTTCAGAGGGCCTCCGACCAGGGGGCGGTCACCGTGGACAAGCTCAGGCAGGAGATCCGCGGGCTGCTCGACCGCGCGGGGCAGCACGCCCTGATGTCCGGCTACCGCTCGGAGCGGGTCAACTGGGTCCGTTTCTCGATCGTCGCCTTCGTGGACGAGGTCGTGCTGAACTCGAACTGGGCCTACCGCTCGACCTGGATGGAGCGGCCGATGCAGTTCGACGAGTTCGAGACGACCGTAGCGGGCGACCAGTTCTTCGACCGGATCGAGGGCGCGGCGGAAGTGGATCCCGAGGTCGCGGAGATCGACTTCATGATCATCAGTCTGGGATTCAAGGGGCGGTACGTCGGGAACGAGACCGAGCTCACGACCGTGAGGCGGCGGCTCTTCAAGAAATTTCCCCCCGAAGCCGTCTTGAGCGTCCCGCAGCTCACCCCCGAGGCCTACGAGACGAAGGTCGAGGGAATCGAGGAGGTCGAGGACCGATGGAAGGTGTGGCAGTGGGTCGTGGTCGGCGGGCTGGCGATCCTGGTCGTCGCCGTCTGGGGGTTGCTGCAGTGGAGTCTCGGGAGCGCGGTAGGGGACTACCGCGACGCGCTCTCGCGGATCGCGAGGTGAGACGGCCATGCTGATGAGGGTGCTAGGCTTCCTGCGAACCTACCTGATGCCCGTCGCGTTCCTCGTCTTTCTCGCGATCCTCTCCCTCACGCTGGGGCCGCGGATCGGGTTGAAGAAACCGTGGCACATCGTCGTGTTCGCCATCCTCCTCGGGCTGGCGATCCTGATCGACCTCTTCATCTGGTACGTCCAGCGGAAGCGGGAGAGGGGATTCGAGACCGCCATCGTGCAGCAGGCGCAGCAGGACATGGCCCGCGCCTCGGTGGCTCGCCGCGGCGAGATGGAGAACCTGATCGCCCGGTGGAAGGAGTCGATCCGGCTGCTGCGGGACGCGAACCTCAAGGGGAAGAACGTCCTCCAGAAGCTCCCGTGGTTCGCGGTCATCGGCGAGTCCGGCTCCGGGAAGACGACCCTGATCAAGAACTCCGGGCTCGACTTCCCGATCGGCGACGCCAAGATCCGCGGGATCGGCGGCACCAAGAACTGCGACTGGTGGTTCGCCAACGAGGCGATCATCCTCGACACCGCGGGCCGATACGCGTTCGAGGTGCAGAGCGCTCCCGACCGCGAGGAGTGGGAGAGGTTTCTCGCCCTCCTGAAGAAGACGCGCAAGCGCAGCCCCGTCAGCGGGCTGCTGGTGACGGTTCCCGCGGACTCCCTGCTGCGCAAGAGCGAGGACGAGCTGAGCACCTACGCCCAGCACCTGCGCGGGAAGATCAACGACCTCATGACGCGCCTCGAGATCGTCTTCCCGGTCTACCTCGTGGTGACCAAGGTCGACCTCGTAGAGGGATTCGTCGACTTCTTCAGCCGGTATCCGGCCAACCGGATCCGGGAGGCGGTCGGACGCACGTTCGCCGACGTCAGGCCGGCAAGCTGCGTCGAGACGGCCGGGAAGACCCTGGACGATCTCTACGATCGCCTCTGCTCGATGAGCCTCGGACTGATGGAGGAAGGGGAGCCGGGGGCGCCCGCCCGTCCGTACCTGACCCATCCCGAGGAATTCCGCACGCTCGCCGGGAGGCTCAAGGTCTTCATCGAGTCGCTGTTCCGCGAGAACATCTACATGCGGAACCCGATCTTCCGGGGCCTGTATCTCACCAGCGGCACCCAGGAGGGGCGCACGATCACGACCGCGTTCGCTCAGGCGGCCACGGGCCTCGGGATCAACCCGGACGTGCTGACGACCGCGTTCGCTGCCGAAACGCCAAAGCGCGCCTACTTCGTCCGCGACCTCCTGAGCCGGATCCTGATCGAGGACGGCCGGCGGGACCTCGTCCGCGCCTTGGCGCTCGGGGGATCGCAGCAGTTCCTGAGGGCTTTCTACCGGGCGATCCTGCCCGCGAGCCTGGTGGCGCTCCTGATTTTCGTGTGGCAGTTCGCCAGCTGGACGGCAGGCCGCGGGGATTGGAAGCAGCTCGCGACGGCCGTCTCCGACAGCCGGTTCTTGAGACGCGACTCGGCTCGGGGCCGGGACGTCTCGGAAGCGGTGCGGGATCTGTCGAGAATCAATGGGCTCCACGCCTCGGCGACCGGACGGTCGGGCCTCGCGAATCTCGGCCTCGTGCGCCGCGACCCCGAGTACGGGCTGTACGCCGGGACCTTCGACAAGGCGGTCGAGAAGCACGTCCTCCAGCCCGTACTGGCGCGCATCAAGCAGGACCTCGAGGGCGGGCAGAGCGCGCCAAGGGACTTTCTGGAGGAGCTCGCGGCGTACGTTGCGTATCGCCGTGCGCAGGCGGAGCCCGCTTCCGTCGAGGCATCGCGCCTCGAAGGTCTCGCGGGACCGGCGAGCGGGAGCGATCGTCTGGGAGTGCAGAACGTGCGGCGAGAGCTGGGCTCGTTGGCGCACGCCTACGCGGCGATGGGCGGCAAGGAGTCCGGCGGGATCTCGTTCCCGACGGTGGCGCAGCGGATCCGCCAGATCGTCTCGGACCTCAATCGGACCGACCCCCTGAGCCAGCTCAGGAGTCTCGTGAGCGAAGGCGCCTCGGCGGTGCGGGCGAACTCGAGCGAGCAGGACGTCTCGGCGCTGTGGGAACGCCTGCGGCCGATCGCGTACGGGGCCGCCGGGGGAGGCAACATTCCGGCGGAGCTGGTGGAGCAGGTGGACCGCGACATGGAGTCCATCTCCGACGCGCGCGCGGCCCTCGAGGCGCTCAGAGTCCTGAAACCGCTGGTGGTGGCCGGCGTATCCGCGGCGCAGCCGGAGCAGGGGAGCGGGAAGCTGGGTTCCTTCGTGCAACTCGTGAGGACGCCCCTCGGGCAGGCTGCGGATGTCGCGGCGCCGCAATGCGCGCCGGTATCCGCCGACGACCCCGCGACCGTGTCGGCGGTGCAGGAGGCGCTGCAGAAGTTCGCGGCGGAGGTCGGGAAGGCGGCGGATGCCGCCCGCCAGGGCCTCGTCACCCTGAACGCGCAGATGTCGCCCGCGGACCAGATCGACGCGCAGGTCACCGCGGACCTCGTTCGCCGCGGCAGGATGGCGCTGGCCTACAAGACCTGCACCACCGGGTGGTTCGATGCCGAGGGGCCGCTGTCCCCCAAGAGCCTGAGCGGAGGGGGCGGTGCGGGAGGAGGAGGGGGCGAGGCGCAGCTCATCGGCCCCTCCGGCATGGGCATGTTCAAGTGCAGCGCGGCCCTGCCCTCCGGCGGGGGAGGGGCGGGAGCCGACCCGGCGGTGAAGGCGAAGTTGCAGGGGCTCTCCGCGCCGCTCCAGAAGCTCTGGGGGCTTTCGGACGTGCCGAGCGACCTCATCGAGGCGCAGAGGCTGCGCTGGGCGCAGATCGGCGGCGCGTCGGAGGGCGGCGGGGGAGGAGCACGGGCCGATTGGCGGCGGGCGCTCTCGAGGATCGAGCTCGACACCCCGGCGGACAGCTGGCAGCTCGAGATGATTCCCTCGCTCATCGCGAGCGACGGCGGGACCCTGAAGTCCATCGTCAACAAGATCAAGAACGGTCTCGCGGCGGCCGGAGAGCCGGCCTCGGATCTCGAGGGGTTCAACCCCGACTTCTACATGGCCGCGCTGTCGAAGATCGGCGAGCGGCTAGGGAGAGCGCTCGAAAGCCCACAGAAGGGCGTGGAGCTCGCGCGACTCAAGCAGGATCGGGCGCTGTTCGACGCGGCTCTGACGGCGGCGAGCCGCGCTCCGGGGTCGCTGCAACCGTTGCTCAAGAGGGTCCCGCAGACGATCCTCGAGAAGCTCGGAGGGGGTCCCGGAGTCGGCGACTTCTACGAGAGCCAGCTCAGGCCGAAGCTGTCCGAGGCCGCGGCGCAGTACCCCTTCAAGGCGTCGTCGGACGTCGACGTTTCCCCGGCGAATTTCGACGATCTCTTCTCCGCGCAGGGGAAGCTCGCGCAGCTCAAGGAAGTGACCCAGAATCCGGGCGGGGCGCTGCGGCGCCTTCTCGACGCCGCCTCGAGGGTCGAGGACGCGTACGGCGACGGCAAGGCGTTCGTGCTCAAGGTGACCCCCGAGGCGCCCGCGGTCCAGCTGGAGCCGGGCATCGAGAAGGAACGGCTGCCCCTGAGCTTCACGTCGTGGGGGATCACGCTCGCCGACACGCCGATCCAGGGGAAGACGTCCACGCGCGTGCAGGCCCGCCTGCAGGCCGATGCCACGAGCAAGCTGGAGCCGATCGAGTTCGAGATCGACCGGGGCGAGAAGCGGCTGGGCGGCCTCCTCGGCCGGAAGAAGGTCTACGAGAAGGAAGAGGTCAAGCTGGGCGACCTGCCGCCCCCGGCAAGCGGGGCGTGGTCGTTCCTCCGGTTCCTGCAGACGGGAAAGCCCGAGAAGAAGGGACCGGGCATCTTCCGGTGCTCGTGGCCGATTCCTCTCGAGGACAAGAAGTCCGGAAAGAAGATCGCGACGCTCGTGCTCGCCTACGAGGTCGCGTCGCCGGTGCTGGAGCCTTCCTTCTTCAAGGGGTTCGAGCCCCCAGCGGGAGTGGGGGATTGATCGGCCCGGTCTCGGTAGCGGCGGGAGCATGAGCATGCAGTCGGTCGTGCTGCACGGCTTCGGGAAACTCCCCCTCGCGGGGGATTTCATCCACTTCCGGCTGGAAGGCGACGAGGCCCGCGCGTTCGCCGGCTGGCTCGAGCGGGGGCAGGCGCTCGTCGAGGGAATCCGGCGCGGCGGGGCGGAGGACAGCGCGGCGGCAGGCGATGCGCCCCGGCGGTTCCGCTTCGCGTTCGACCCCGGGAACGGACGCCGCCTCCTGTTCGGCGTGCTGCGCGAGAGCCACGACCGCGGCGCTCTCAGGCGCTTTCCCTTCGCGCTGTTCGCGTCCCTGGAGGCGTCGGGATACCGCGAGCGGCCTGCCCTGATGCCCATGCTCTTCTCGCCGGCATGGGAGACGCTGGACGCTACGATGGAGACTCTCGGCCGGGTCCAGGGAACGGACGAGTTGTTCGGGCTCCTCAACCGGATGGACGTTCCGGTGACGGATCCGGGGCGTCCCGCCTCGGGCGAGGTGGACGGGATCCTCTCCTCGACTGCCGCGGGCGCGTTCTTCGAGGCACTCCTAGGGGAGGGGAGCCTCGCGCGGCGGGTCGCGTTGTTCGACCTCCTGATCCAATCTCTCTCGCCGTTCCGGAAGAACCGCCCGGAGGAGGTTCCGGTCACGCTCAAGCTCCCGCTCTCGGGAGGGGTCGCCGACGTGCGGCTACAGAGCGTTTTCTGGGTGGAGCTGCTCTGCGGGATGCTCCGGGGAGCCCGCGTCGCCCCGAACCTCTTTCAGCGCGTCTCGCCGGAGAGCGGACTTCCGACGAGCCTGCAGGTGTTCTTTCAGCGGGCCGACGAGACGAATTTCGCGGCTCTCCTGACGAGACGGTACGAGGCGGATTACGTGAGCGACCTGACCGATCTCGGGGCGGCGCCCCCGGCGCCGTCGGCGATCGGGAACTCCGCGCTCAAGCAAATCGAGTCGGAAGGCGCGACGCTGCAGGATCTGGTGCGCTTCCGGTGGATGGGCTAGGAGCCGGTTTCCCGTTGACGCCGCGGGGCGAAGCGCGTAGTCTCGGACTAGTTTTGTCGTGTATTGACGAACGTGGCAGGGGTGAGGGAAGTTGAGCGATCCCACGGACAGCCGGCTCGAGGCCATCCTGAAACCCATCCCGGGGGACCGCCCGGCGGGACGGTCGGTCCGGTACGACCCCGACTACGAAATCCTCAAAGCCGAAACCGACAAGATCGGGAGCGTCGCGGCGGCCAGCGTGGATTGGGCGAAAGTCGGCACGCTCGCGGGGGAGATCCTCCAGCACAAGTCCAAGGACCTGCTCGTGATGAGCTATTTCAGCCTGGCGCAGTTCCAGACCGGGGGTTACGTGGGGCTCGCCGCGAGCCTCGGCGGGATGCGCAAGCTGATCGAGAACTACTGGGACGGGCTCTTCCCGGAGGTGAGCCGGATCCGGGCGCGCGTCGCCGCGATCGAGTGGCTCATCGAACGGTGCGCGGCGGCGGTGCAGCGAAAGGAACCGGCGCCGGACGAGGCCGGGTCTCTGGCGACGTGCGTCGAGGAGACGGAGGCGCTGGACTCGTGCCTCCGGGAAAAGCTGCTGAACGATGCGCCCAGCCTGGGCGACATCCGCGGCGCGTTGAACGAGCGGCTGTCAGCCACCGCGGGAGCGGAGTCGGCGCCCGCGACCTCCGGGGACGTCCCCCCGGCGGCGGCGGAAGCCCCTGCCGGCGTGGCAGCCGTCCCTGTCGCGGCGCGCGACCTCTCGAGCTCCGACGCGAGGGACGATTCGCTCAAGGAGACCCTGGCGACGCTCAGGTCTCTCGCGGTGGCGATCCGGCGCGCCGATCCGCGGGATCCGCTCGGCTACCGTCTCGTCCGGGTCGCCGCGTGGGGCCGCGTGAAGGGGACCCCCTCGGAGACGGACGGCAGGACGTCGGTGCCGGCGCTGGGGGCCTCGCCGGAGACGCTGGAGCGCCTCTCCACGCTCGCGGCGCGGGGAGAGTGGTCGGTACTCGTCGAGCAGGCGGAAAGCCAGTTCCTGGAGTCGGTCCTTTGGCTCGACGTCCATCGCTTCAGCGCTCAAGCTCTCAAGGGGATGGGACGGGAGTTCGAGCGGGCAGAGCGCGTGGTCGTCCACGAGCTCGGGCTTCACGTGCGGTCGTTTCCGAGAATGCTCGATCTGACGTTCAGCAACGGAATGCCCTTTGCCTCGGATGAGACGCGCGACTGGATCGGGCAGGTTGTCCTGAGCGGGCCCGGCCCCTCGGAGCCGGCGATGAGGAGCGCGGCGGCCGGGGACGGCGGGAAGGCGAACGACGAGGCGGTCGTTCGCGCCGTGGAGCTTGCCCGGTCGGGAAAGGTAGGCGAGGCGGTGGGCGTGCTCGCGGACGTCGTCGATCGTCCCGCGTCGGCGCGCGACCGCTTCCAGAGACGTTTGGCCCTGGCGCGGATCCTGGCCGAGGCCCGGGAGCTGAGGGCGGCGCTGGCCCAAATGGAGCGGGTCGAGATGGACCTGGCGCGCTTCGGGGTCGAGGAATGGGAGCCGGGACTCGCGGTGGAAGCGATCTCGGTGCACCTTCGTCTCCAGCGCGCCCTGGCGAAGAGCGAGGGCAAGGGAGTCGCGGAGGTGGCCCGGAAGGCAGAGGAGCTGTACGCCAGGCTCGCGGGCCTCGACGCCCGCGCGGCCCTGGCGATGAAGTCGTGACGGCGGATCTGGACCGGCGCGCGGCGCGGCGGAAGCGATCGGCGCCCCGGACGGAACAACCATAAGGAGCGAGGCGATGGCCAAAGAAGGTTCGGTGGCCCCGCGGGAGCGGGTGAACATCACCTACAAGCCGGCTACGGGCGACGCGAAGGCGGAGGTGGAGCTGCCCCTGAAGCTCGTCATGATGGGGGACTACACCCTCCGCGCCGACGATCGGCCGCTCGAGGAGAGGAAACCGATCGGCGTCAGCAAGGACAACTTCGACGAGGTCATGAAGAAGCAGCAGCTCTCCCTCTCGTTCAACGTCCAGGACCGGCTCGCCGGGAAGGCCGACGCCGAGATGCCCGTGCACCTGAAGTTCGACACGCTGAAGGACTTCGCCCCGGAGTCGGTCGCGCAGCAGGTCCCCGAGCTGAACAAGCTTCTCGAGCTTCGGAAGGCCCTGCTGGCCTTGAAGGGACCCCTCGGGAACATCCCCGGCTTCCGCAAGAAGCTGCAAGCGATGCTGGAAAGCGGGGCCGACGTGGAGAAGATCCTGGCGGAGCTGGGCGCCGCCGGTGGCGAAGAGGAAAAGGGCGAGGCGAAGTAGGTCGGGAGGCGACAACGAGCATGCGCCGCCTCGGGCGGCGAACAGGTGAGGCACCATGGCGGATCAGAAGGAAGAACAGAGGCAACAAGCCGGAGCGACCGAGGAAGGAGCGGCCTCGCTGCTCGACTCGATCATGCAGGAGACCAAGATCCGGCCCTCGGACGACAGCTACGGTGTCGCCAAGCGCGGTCTCGGGGCGTTCATCAAACACCTCGTGGAGACGCGAGCGACGGGCAAGATCAACCAGGCCGCGGTCATCGAGATGATCGCGGAGATCGATCGGAAGCTCAGCGGGCAGGTCGACGCGATTCTCCACCACGAGATGTTCCAGAGGATGGAGTCGGCGTGGCGCGGCCTGAAGTTGGTCGTCGACAAGACCAACTTCAGGGAGAACATCAAGATCGAGCTCCTCAACGTCTCGAAGGAGGACCTGCTGGCCGACTTCGAGGACTCCCCCGAGCTGGTCAAGTCGGGGCTGTACAAGACGGTCTACTCGGACAACTACGGGGTGTTCGGCGGAGAGCCCGTCGCGGGGATGATCGCGAATTACGACTTCGGTCCCGGTCCTCAGGACGTCCGCCTTCTGCAGAATTGCGCGTCGGTGGCCACCATGGCCCACGCGCCGTTCATCGCGGCGGCGGGCGCGGAGTTCTTCGGCGAGAAGGACTTCCTCAAGTTCCCCAACCTGAAGGACCTGCACTCGATCTTCGAGGGGCCGCAATACGCGAAGTGGCGGAGCTTCCGCGAGTCCGAGGACGCGAGATCGGTCGCGCTCGCGATGCCGCGCTTCCTGCTCCGCCTGCCGTACGGCAAGGAAACGGTCCCAGTCAAGGCGTTCGACTACGAGGAGACCGCGTCGGGCAACCACGAGAACTACCTGTGGGGCAACGCGGCATTCGCTTTCGCCACCCGCCTGACCGACAGCTTCGCGAAATACAGGTTCTGCGCGAACATCATCGGTCCCTCGGGAGGAGGCGCCGTGGAGGATCTCCCCGTTCACACCTTCGAGTCCATGGGGGAGATCGAGGCCAAGATCCCGACCGAGATCCTGCTCACGGAGCGGCGGGAGTTCGAGCTGGCCGAAGAGGGGTTCGTCGGCTTGACGATGCGGAAGGGGAGCGACAACGCCTGCTTCTTCTCCGCCAACTCCTGCCAGAAGCCGAAGACCTTCGGCCAGTCGAAGGAGGGGAAGACGGCCGAGGCGAACTACAAGCTCGGCACGCGGCTTCCGTACCTGTTCATCGTCAACCGCATGGCGCACTATCTCAAGGTGCTCCAGCGGGAGGAGATCGGGAGCACGAAGTCGAGGGTGGACCTCGAGAAAGAGCTCAACCAGTGGATCGGCCAATACGTCCTCGACATGGACCATGCCGACGCGGCGTCCTACGCGCGAAGGCCACTGAGGAAGGCCGAGGTGACGGTGGAGGACGTCGAGGGCGAGCCGGGGTGGTACAAGGTCGGCCTCAAGGTGGTGCCGCACTTCAAGTACGAGGGAGCGTTCTTCGAGTTGTCTCTGGTCGGAAAACTGGACAAGAAATAGGGCGCCGCGGAGCGGCGGCTGCGGACTTGCTCTGCGGCCGTCCTCCCCGGGGCCCGAGGAGGATGAGCCATGGCCTACGAGTTCTACATCACGATCGAAGGGACGAAGCAGGGGAAATTCAAGGGCGAGAGCATCCGGGACAAGCACAAGGAAAAGATGGAAGGCCTGGCGTTCGACTGGAAGGTCCAGTCCCCGCGCGACATCGCCACCGGGCAGGCGTCGGGCAAGCGGCAGCACATGCCGATCAAGATCACGAAGGAGTGGGGGGGCGCCTCCCCGCAGATCTTCCACGCCCTGTGCACCAACGAGGTGCTCAAGTCCGTGCTCTTCGAGTTCATCCGGACCACCGCGGAGGGAGCCGAGGAGATCCACCACACCATCAAGCTCACGAACGCCACGATCTCCGAGCTGCACCCGTTCATCGGGATGGCGAAGCACGAGGAGAGGACGGACGTCCACGAGCTCGAGGAAGTCTCTTTCACCTACCAGAAGATCGAGATCGAGAACAAGATCGCCAAGACGATGGCGGTCGACGACTGGACGAAGTGAAGGCTGCGGGGGGGCGCGCGGCGAGCGCGCTGCGCCACCCCCGCCGGAAACTCCTGGGGACGGGTGTTTCTTGAGCGAGAAATCGCTGCTGGAACGGCTGCGCCGGCCGGACGCCGCGGCGCAGCGGCGCGGCGAGGACAGCCTGCAGGACATGGCGGATTCGATCCTCCGACATCTGCAGCGCATGCTGAACACGCGCCAGGGAAACGCGCCGACGGTTCCGGACTACGGCGTTCCGGACCTGACGGAGCTGGCGCGGGGCTTCCCGGCGTCCTCCTCGACGCTCGAAGAGAGCCTCCGGGCGTGCGTCGAGAAGTACGAGCCCCGGCTGCGTGAGGTGACGGTCCGCTACAAGGAGTCGCCCGACGACGTCCTCAGCCTGTCGTTCGAGGTCACGGGCCGCCTGGTCGTGCACGGCGAGGAAGCCGGCGTCTGGTTTCTGACCAAGATCGATCCGGAGGGCCGGGTCGACGTGAAGGGCTAGGACGGGTGTTCAACAAGTACTACGAGGACGAGCTGGCCTTCCTCCGGGAGCTCGGGGCGGAGTTCTCCCGCGCCAACCCCGCGGCCGCCCCTTACCTCGCGGAGCGCGCGGCCGATCCGGACGTGGAACGCCTGCTCGAGGGGTTCGCGTTCCTCACGGGGAAGCTGAGGCAGAAACTCGACGACGAGCTCCCCGAGCTGATCCAGAGCGTCATGCAGCTCCTCTGGCCGCACTACCTCCGGCCGGTGCCCCCCCTCACCCTCCTCCAATTCGACGCGCAGCCGCACATGGTGCGCGAGCCGCAGCTGATCCCGAGAGGTACCGAGGTCGATTCGGTTCCGGTCGAGGGGACTCCCTGCCGCTTCCGCACCTGCGGAGACGTGCGCCTGCTTCCCCTGACCCTCGAGACGGCCGAGGCCGAGCGCCCCGCGGGATCGGCGGGGCATCTCCGGCTCCAGTTCCGGGTGTCGCAGGGTGCGAAGGCGGAGGCCCTCGACCTCGGAAAGCTCCGCCTGTTCCTGCACGGCGAGCCGACGACGACCTACGCCCTGTTCCTCCAGCTCACGCGTCGGCTGAAGGAGATCGTCGTCGCGCCGGTGGGTGTGAGCGGGAGGCAGGTCACGCTCCCTCCGGATTCTCTGAAAGCGGGTGGCTTCGGCGAGGAGGACGCGCTGATTCCCTACCCGCCGCACGCGTTTCCCGGTTATCGTCTCCTGCAGGAATACTTCGCGCTTCCCCAGAAGTTCCTGTTCCTCGAAATCGACGGGCTGCCCCGTCTCGGCGCGCTGGGGGCCACCGACGCGTTCGAGGTCCGCTTCGTGTTCTCCCGGCCGCCGGAGTCGCCGCTGCGGCTCGGGACGGAGGTCATCCGCCTCCACTGCGTCCCCGCGGTCAATCTCTTCGAGGTGGACTCGGACCCGATCCGGGTGGATCACCACAAGGTCGAGTACCTGATCCGGCCGTCGGGGATCAACCCCGCGCACGCGGAGGTCTTTTCCATCGACGGCGTGAAGGGCTGGGTGAGGGGTACCGTGGAGCCGCGGGCCTACCCGTCCTTTTATTCCTTCCGCCACGGCACGGAGAACGCCGCAGCGACCGGGACCGTTTTCTACCACAGCAGGATCCGGCCGTCCGTCGTCGGAAGAGGCGTGGACACCTACGCGTCCTTCGTGACCGCCGAGCAGAAGCAGGCGATTCCACCGACCGAAACGGTCGTGATGAGCCTGACCTGCACGAACCGACATCTCCCCGCCGCGCTGCGCATCGGGGACGTCAGCCGCGCTACGAGCAGCTCCCCGCAGTTCGCGCAGTTCCGGAACATCGCGCCGGTTTCCGCCAGCATTCCTCCGCCGCTCGGCGGCGAGCTGCACTGGCGGCTGATCTCGAATCTCTCCCTCAACTACCTGTCGCTCGCGAGCGTCGAGGGGCTGCGGACCCTCCTTGCGGTCTACAACTTCCCGGCGCTGCAGGACCGGGTGGCGGCTCGCGAGGGAGAGCTTCGTCTCGCGGGGATACAGAACTTGCGGACGTCGGCGGAGGAGAGGCTCTTGAGGGGCTCGCCGGTCCGCGGATGCCGAATCGAGATCGACATGAAGGAGGACCACTTCGCCGGCGAAGGAGAGATGGTCCTGTTCGCCGGCGTGCTGCACGAGTTCCTCTCGCTCTACTGCACCGTCAACTCCTTCGTGCACCTGGTGGTGCGCGGGGTGCAGCACGGAGAGACCTACGAATGGAACCCGAGGATGGGGCGGCTGAGCCTGGTCTGATGCAGCGGCTCCTCCAGGAGGCGCCGCGATTCTCTTTCTTCCAGGCGGTCCAGCTGCTGGAACGAGCCCGACCGGACGCGCCCAGGGTGGGTGGCGTCGGGCCGGCTTCGCGCGAGGCGCTGCGTTTCCGTCCGACCCTTTCGCTCGCGTTCCCCGGCTCGGACGTCGCTTCGATCACGGTCACGGAGGGGCCGTCCGGCGATCCACGCTATCAGGTGGAGACGACGTTCCTCGGCCTCTACGGCACCGTCTCGCCGCTCCCCAACTACTTCACCGAAGAGATGCTCCACGAGGTCGAGGAAGACTCGCTGGTCCGTGGCGTACTGGATCTGTTCCATCACCGGCTGGTGTCGCTCTTCTACCGTTGCTGGGAGAAGTACCGCTACGAGGTCCAGTTCCTGAGGGGTGCGGGCGACCGCTTCTCGAGCCGGATGCTCTGCCTGATGGGCCTCGGCGTGTCCATGCCGCCCCAAGGGGCTTCGGTGCCCACGATGCGATTGCTGCGCTTCGCGGGGCTACTCGGCCGCACTTCATGCTCCGGTGCCGCGCTCGAGAGGGCGATCTCGGACTTCTTCGACGGTCTCGAGACCTCGGTGATCCAGTGCGTCGCGCGCTGGGTGCGGATTCCTCCCGGTGACCGAACGCGGCTCGGGACGGCCGGGAGCCGGCTGGGTGTCGACGCCCATGCGGGCGAGGAAGTGCTGGATCGCGCCGGGAAGTTCCGGATCCGGCTCGGGGCCGTCGGACTCGAGGCGTTCCTCGAGTTCCTGCCCGGCGCCATCGCTTTCCGGCAGCTCGACGAGCTGGCGCGGCTGTTCGTCAGGGACCGGCTGCAGTACGAGACGGAGGTCGTGCTGAGGAGGGAGGAGGTGCCGGACCTCCTGCTCAGCGAGGGCGGCACGCCGGTCCGCCTCGGACAGACCACTTGGCTCGGGAAGCCCAGCCGGGACCCGAGCGTCGTTTTTGAGGAGCCGTCACGCCGGAACGACGCCGTCGCGGCGGCGTGAGAGGAGCGGCGCGGCCGCGGAGGAGCATGCGACCATGACGAAGATCGAGATCAAGCCCCTGTTCCAGCGACTCAACGGCTTCTGCACCCGGTCGCTGGAAGGTGCGGCGGGCCTCTGTATCTCCCGCGGGCACTACGAGGTGACGGTCGAGCACGTCCTGCTGAGGATGCTCGACGATCCCGCGGCGGACCCGGCGCTGATCCTCCTCCACTTCGAGGCCGACGTCGCGAAGGTGCAGCGCTCGCTGCAGCGCGCGGTGGAGGCCTTGCGGTCGGGCAACGCGGGGAAGCCCGTCTTCTCTCCCGTGCTCATCGAGTGGATCAAGGACGGCTGGCTCGTGGCGTCGATCGAGTGGGGCCTGCCCGAGATCCGGTCGGCCGCCCTCGTCGCGGTCCTCGCCGGTGACCCCGGGAAGTTCCTCGCGGACGATCACCCGGAGCTGGGCAAGGTCCGCCCGGAGGAGCTGGCGCGCTCCTACATGGACATCGTGGCGGGCTCGCCGGAGGAGGTCTCGCTGCGTCGAGCGGAAGATCGCGCGGCGGCGCCGGCGGGGGCGGGGAGCGCGCCGGGAGCCGTCGGGGGGGCGCTCGCGCGCTTCGCGACGAATTTCACGGCCGCCGCCAAGGCGGGCAAGGTGGATCCGGTATTCGGCCGCGATCGCGAGATTCGCCAGGCCATCGACATTCTCGCCCGCCGGCGGAAGAACAACCCGATCGTCGTCGGAGAGGCGGGGGTAGGGAAGACGGCGATCGTGGAGGGGCTCGCGCTGAGGATCGCCGAGGGAGACGTCCCCGACTTCCTGAAGAACGTGGACATCTGGGGACTCGACATGGGGCTCCTGCAGGCTGGCGCCGGCGTGAAGGGAGAGTTCGAGAGCCGGCTCAAGGGGGTCATCGACGAGGTCAAGGCGAACACCAAGGGGATCATCCTTTTCATCGACGAGGCGCACACGCTCGTCGGCGCGGGCGGCGCGGCGGGAATGGGGGATGCGGCGAACCTCCTGAAGCCCGCGCTGGCTCGCGGCGAGATGCGGACCATCGGTGCGACGACCTGGATGGAGTACAAGAAGTACTTCGAGGAGGACCCCGCTCTGGCCCGGAGGTTCCAGCCCGTCAAGGTCGACGAGCCGTCGGCCGCCGACGCGGCGATCATGTTGCGCGGCCTCAAGGAAAAGTACGAAAAGTTCTACGACGGGATCGAGGTGCGAGACGACGCGGTGGAGGCTGCCGCGACGCTCTCGGCACGGTACATCCCGGGACGCCAGCTTCCCGACAAGGCGGTGGACCTCCTCGACACGTCCGCGGCGCGCGTGAAGATCGGCCTGACCACGAAGCCCGGCTTCATGGAGGACATCCTGCGCAAGATCCAGGCGATGGAGCGCGAGACGGCCGCGGTGGAGCGGGACCGCGACGGCGGGACCCCCGTGAACGAGGAGCACGCGGCCGAGCTGGCCGCTTCGCTCGAGGCGGCGCGCGCGGATCTCGCGGCGAAGGAAACGGCCTGGAAGAAGGAGAAGGACGCGGTCGAGCGGGTGATCGATCTCAGGAAGCGCTTAGGCGCCTCCAAGAAAGGGATCCCGGCCGCGGCTCCGCCGGACGGCGCCGCCGAGGGGGCTCCGGCGCCCGCTTCACCCGCCTCCCTCGGGGCGCTGAAGGTCGAGCTCGAGTCGGCCCTCAACGAGGTGAAGGCCATCCAGGGGAAGACGCCGGTCGTGCACCTCGACGTCAGTCCGGAGGTGGTCGCTTCCGTGGTGGAGAACTGGACCGGCATCCCGGTGGGGAAGATGGTAGGCGACGAGGCCACCGCGGTCCTCACGCTGGGCCAGCGTCTCAAGGAGCGGATCAGGGGGCAGGATCACGCCATCGACTCCATTTCCGAGGCGCTCAAGGCTGCCAAGGCGGGCGTGCAGGATCCGAACAAGCCCATGGGGGTGTTCCTGCTGGCGGGTCCCAGCGGCGTCGGCAAGACGGAGACCGCGCTCGCCGTGGCCGACCTGCTCTTCGGCGGCGAGAAGTTCATGGTCACGATCAACATGTCGGAGTACCAGGACCGCGAGATGGGGGTCTCGGGCCTGGTGGGGGCCAAGCCGGGGTACGTCGGGTACGGAAAGGGAGGCACGCTGACCGAGGCGGTCCGGCAGCGCCCGTATTCGGTCGTCCTCCTGGACGAGATCGAGAAGGCCTGCCAGGAAGTGCGAAACTTGTTCTTCCAGGTCTTCGACAAGGGAGACCTGACCGACGGCACGGGACGCAGCATCGATTTCAAGAACACGGTGATCTTCATCGCGACGAATCTGGCTTCCGACACGATCCAGCAGATGTGCGCCGCGGGCCCGGCTCCGGATCCGAAGGAGATCCTGGACGGTATCCGGCCGGCGCTCAGCAAGGCTCTGCAGCCTGCCTGGCTGGCGCGAACGACCGTCGTTCCCTATCTCTCCCTCGGGCCCGATGCGCTGCGGGAGATCGCGAAGCTCAAGGTGCGCAAGGTCGGCAAGAGGCTCCTCGAGAGCCACCGCATGTCCTTCGAGTACGACCCCAAGGTCGTCGACCGCATCGTGGACCGCTGCACCGAGGTCGAGACCGGGGCCAGGAACATCGACTACATCCTCCAGGGATCCCTCCTGCCGCGAATCTCGACGGAGCTCCTCACGCGCATGGCGGAGGGAGCGGTACCCGAGGCGCTCCGGCTGGGCGTTGGGCCGGAGGGAGAGTTCACATTGGACTTCTCGGGGGCGGGGCGCGCCGCCGCGAGGTAGCTGGCCATGGCTTTGATCCGCTCCGGGCAGGTCGCGGACTACGTCTTCCAGGTCGCGGGAGGGTCCGCGGAGAAATTTCGTGTCGCCGCCTTCAAGGGAACGGAGGCGATGTCCGAGCCGTTCCTGTTCCGCCTCGAGCTGGTCTCGACGGACCGGGGCGTCGACTTCGCGACGGTGGTGGGCCAGGAAGCGACACTGACGATCTCGGCGCCCAAGGGGAAGAGGTGGGTGCACGGGATGGTCTCGCGCTTCGCGGCCGTGGCGGCGGGCGACCGGTTCGTCACCTACGAGGCCGAGCTTGTGCCGACGGTGTGGCGCCTCTCGCGACGCGCGGACTGCCGGATCTTTCAGGGAAAGTCGGTGCCGGACATCGTCAAGAGCGTCATCGAGGGCGCGGGCGTCCCCGCGAGCCGCATGAAGCTCTCGCTTCAGGCGACGTATCCCCCGCGGGATTACTGCGTGCAGTATCGCGAGACCGATCTGGACTTCGTGTCCCGCCTCCTCGAGGAAGAGGGGATCTTCTACTGGTTCGAGCACACGGCGAGCGACGACGTGATGGTCATGGCCGACGTCAAGGACGCCGGGGTCGCGCTAGCGGGCGGCGCGGAGATTCCCTTCAGTCCGCCGGGTGGGATGATCGAGGAGAAGGAGCACGTCAGCGAATTCCGTCTCGCCCAGGAGGTGCGCTCCGGGAAGGCCACCCTCCGGGACTACAACCACGAGAAGCCCACGCTGGACCTCGAGGTGCACGGGCAGGCGGACAAGGAGCTGGACCTCGAGGTGTACGACTATCCCGGCGATTACGCGGACACCGGCGAGGGGAAACGACTGGTCGCGGCCCGCCTGGACGCGCTGCGCGCGAAGCGCGCGCTCGGAACGGGCGCGAGCGCGGTGCGCCGACTCCTCCCGGGCTTCCGTTTCAAGATGTCGGGGCACTGGCATTCGGGGCTGAACCAGGAGTACCTCCTGATTCGAGTGGAGCACGAGGGCTCTCAACCTCAGGTTCGCGAGGACGAGGCCGCCGGGGGGAAGGGCCCGCTGTACGCCAATACGTTCCGGTGCATCCCGTCCGCGACGGTGTTCCGGCCCGAATGCCGCACGCCGCGCCCCGTGATCGTCGGTGCGCAGACGGCGACCGTGGTGGGCCCGCAGGGGGAGGAGATCTACACCGACGACCAGGGCCGGGTGAAGGTCCAGTTCCCGTGGGACCGCCAGGGGCAGTGGGACGACAAGAGCTCCTGCTGGATCCGGGTGAGCCAGGAGTGGGCGGGCAAGGGGTGGGGGGCCACGATCCTGCCGAGGATCGGGCACGAGGTGCTGGTGACGTTCATCGAGGGGGACCCGGACCGCCCGATGGTCACCGGGAGGGTGTACAACGCCGTCAACGTTCCGCCGTACCCTCTCCCCGGCGAGAAGACCAAGAGCACCTTGAAGAGCGACTCCTCGAAGGGAGGAGGGAACTTCAACGAGATCCGCCTCGAGGACCTCGCGGGCTCCGAGCAGGTGTTCGTTCACGCCGCGAAGGACATGGACGTACGCGTGCTGAACGACCGCCGCGAGTGGGTCAAGAACGACCGGAGCCTCATCGTGAAGCGGGACCGGCTCGCGAGCGTGGAGAGGGACGATCACGCGACGGTGGGGCGCGACCTCGTGGAGGAGGTCAAGAGGGACCACCACGTCAAGGTCACGGGCAAGCAGGCGCAGGAAGTCGGCGGATCGACGTCCCTCAAGGTGAAAGGGGACCGGATCGAGGTCGTGGACGGCGCCTACTCCGTGAAGGTCACCGGGGATCTCGTCGTCAAGGGAACCAAGATCGTCCTCGACGCGAGCTCTGGGATCACGCTCAAGGTCGGCGGGAACTTCCTGACGGTCGACCCGAGCGGGGTGGCGATCAAGGGGACGCTCGTCCAGCTCAACAGCGGCGGATCGGCGCTCTCGGGGAGCCCGGGCTCCCCGGTGTCCCCGGTAGCGCCGCAGGCACCGGTGGAGGCGGCGACCGCGGAGCCCGGGAAGCAGCCGCAGGCCCGGAGCGCGTCGCCGACACACGCGCCACAGTCCTCGGCCAACCAGCAGAAGAAGAACTACATCGAGATCGAGATGAAGGACGACGAGGGGAACCCGATGGGCGGTCTGCGGTACGCCGTGGTGCTTCCCGACGGCTCGACGGTCGCGGACGGCACCCTCGACGAGAAGGGGTACGCCAAGGTCGAGAACATCGATCCGGGGCAGTGCAAGGTCACCTTCCCGGACCTCCACGGCGATGCCTGGGATAATGCCTGATCGCCGGGACCGCGCTGCGGGAGGCGGAACGCGATGAGCGAGTACGTGGTCAAGCCGGGCGATTCGTTCGCGAAGATCGTGTTGGGCGCGGGGCTCGGCACCGACTGGAAGAAGATCTACAACAGCGGCGACAACGCCGACTTCAGGAAAGTCTGTCCCGACCCGGACCTTCTCGTCCCAGGCGCGAAGTGCGTGCTCCCCGACAAGAAGAAGAAGGAGGAGAGCAAGCCCGGGAACTCTCTGGCGAAATTCAAGGTGAAGACCGCCAAGACGCAGCTGAACGTCGTCGTGATCCGTCCCGACGGCCAGCCGCTCAAGAACGCGGACTACGAGCTCACTCTCAAGGGGGGAGGGGGCGACGGAACGGTCGTCAAGAAGAAGACGGACGGATCCGGGGCGGTGAAGTGCGACATCCCGATCGACACCGAGGGGGCGACGCTCGCCCTCGAGGGACAGGAGCTCGAGCTGAAGATCGGCTGGCTCGAGCCGGTGGAGACGGTCAAGGGCATCCAGGCGCGCCTGCGCAACCTGAACTACGCCGTACCCGACGTCGACGGCAATGCGGCCGCCGGGACGGCGACCGAGCTGGCCGTCGCGGCGTTTCAGAAGCAGCACTCGCTCGGGGACCCCGCGGGCGAGATCGCATCCGCCACGCAGAAGAAGCTCAAGGACGTCTACGGTTGCTGAGCCCGCGCGGACGCGCCGAGGGGAGGAACTGAGGGATGGCGGGCATCGAGAAGTGGATCGCCCCGGGGAAGAAGAACACGATCGCCCTGCCGGAGTACTCCGTGGAGCTGATCTACCTGGGGGACGACGGGATTCCGGTGGGGACAGGGGCGGGGGACCCGTACCGGTGCAGGTTCGAGCTGGTCGAGGAGGGCGGCGACCCGCCGACCGCCGTGGCCAAGGACGCGCGCATCCCGCTGGCGAAGGAGAACAAGGCCTACCGCGTTATGATCCACGACAACCACGCCGCCACGTCGACCGAAACGTCGTCGGGCGGCGGCGACGTTCTGGGAGCGGGCGCCGATTCCCTCGCCAAGCCCACCTGCTACGCGAACAACAACTGGGTCCGCGACGTGCGACCCGCCGTGGCCTTCCGCGTGAAGATCGTCAAGCGAGCGGCGGGCGTCCAGGTGACGGTTTCCCCCAACGAGGTCTTCGTCACCTGGAAGATCAAGGACCCGAAGGAAGACCTCGACCGGGTGGACGTCTGCCGCAGCCCGGACCGCCCGAAGCAGTTCCTCAAGGAGTTCTTCACGAAGTTCAACCGCAAGACCGACGACAAGGGGTGGACGGACGACGACAACTGCTCCGACCAGTTCGCGGGACTGCGGCAGCGGGACGGCAGCATCGACGCGTGCAAGGCGCTCTTCAGCGGCCCCTTCACCCCCCCTGGCGCGGCGCTCGAGCGCCAGCCGGACCCGCCCGGGTTGTCGTCCTCCGACCCGCACCACGAGAAATTGGCGCGAAGCCTCGTCACCCCGGAGGGCGACATCGGGGCCGATCCGATCGGCGTCTCCAACGTCGTCTTCTACCCTCCGGCGATCTCCGGGGACAACTACGTCTTCAGCATCGGGCTCGCGGGCCCGAGCGGCAATCCGATCTCCTTCAAGGACTACGAGGGAAACACGGTCAAGGAATACGAGACCGGGAAATTCACGCTCTGGCGGAAGGTCACGATCGACATGCTGGTGACCTTCGACAGCGTGGACGAGAGCTACATCAACTGGGACGACGCGAAGAACGCGTACGGCGCGGCGTTCATGGACGTCGTGAAACCCGTCACGACGGTCAAGTTCGCGGAAGCGGCATGGAAAGCCAAGGTCCGGAAGTACCTCAAGGACACCCAGGGGGTCGGCGACGCGGACCTGAACGCCGCCGTGTGGGACTTCAACAAGTTCTTCCTGCCGAAGCTGTCCGAGAACGTGCTCAAGGCGATGTGGGCGGCTCTCGACCCGGCGAACAACCTGCCGGCGAACTACGGTCCCGGCGACGCCGACGACCTCTACTGGACCTGGGGCGCCGATTGCGCGAAGCTGTTCCTGGACAAGGCGTACGCGGACAAGGGGAAGACCTCCCCGCGGGCCGACGCCGCGCAGAACACGTCGCTAGGCCTCTACGTCTTCCTCTGCAAGAAGCTGCAGGCGGTTTCCGGGGCGCTCGGACAGTACATGGACGAGCGCGAGTTCTTCATGGTGACGGTGGGCGACGCGACCTGCACGTTCGTTCACGAAATGGGGCACGCCCTCTACCTCCGGCACGCGCTGACGTCCTTCGGCACGATCCAGAACGTCGGAGGGGTGAACACGCTGGTCGCGCCGTTCGTGACCCGGGACGTCGCGCACACTCGCGGTGCTTGGCTCGACCACGATCAGGACGACGCGATCGTCTGCGTCATGTCGTACCAGAACGACTACTACGACAAGACCGGCAAGTCCCCCCTGGCCTCGGGCGCGGTGGAGTGGCACTTCTGCGCGATCTGCCTCCTCAAGCTCAGGTTCTGGGACACGGTGCTGCTCCGGGGGAACCGGTGGGTCCGCGCGATGGTGTACTCGAAGATGGCGCCGTTCAAGCTCACCGACGGCGGCCACGCGCCGCTGGGCAGCTTCACCATTCCTAAGGGCGTGGCAGGCCAGGTGCGCTGCGTCGCGAAGGCCGAAGCGACGTCGAACAACCTGGGGCAGAAGTTCGAAAAAGACGTGACCGGGATGACGAACGCGAAGTGGATCAGCAGCAGGACGTCGGCCGCGGCGTTCACGGGGCCGGGCCGCCTCCAGGCCGGGGCGACGGCGGGGAAGAGCACGACGATTCACTTCGAGACCCCGCTGGGGGAGAAGAAGTCGAACAGCGCGACGGGGAGAGTCACGTAGGCATCGCGGCGGGACGCCGGGATCGCGCCCGGGATATTCGGGGAACGAAAGGGAGTGCCTGAGATGGCGAGCCTGAAGCTGGATCTGACCCTCGAGAAGAACGAGTTCGTCCGCGGCGAGTCCATCCGGTTTCTCATGGCGCTGACGAACGTGGGAGGCTCTCCGGTCACGGTCGCGACGGAGAAGCCGAAGAACCGCGCGTTCGCGATAACGGTCAAGTCGCCTTGGGGAGGGGAAAATCGCGGCGACGCGATGACCATGGTCGAGCGGGAGGGGGAGCACGTGGACGAGCCGCGCGACACCCCTACCCGCCTCCTCGCGCAGGGGGAGAAGCTTGCCGCGCGCGGCGACGTGATCCCATGGCTCGGCGAGCTCGAGCCCGGCGAGTACACGATCGAGGGAATCTACGAGTTCACGCCGGCGCTCTCCACGGTGTCCGCCCCGGCGTCCTTCAAGGTGGTCGAGGCCGCGCCGGTGTACGCGAGAACGGCGAGGCCGAATTTCGCCGGGCAGCGGGAGGCTTCCGAGACCGCCTGGCTCCACAAGACAGCGGCCGGGCACGGCCTGTTCCTCATGCGGTCGAGCCCGAAGAGTCCGCTCGTCGCCTACTCGAATACGCCGCTCGCGCAGATCCCGTTCCCGGCGGAGGTGATTCCCTCCTGCCACAACCGCGTGACCTGCCCGTCGGACCACCTGGTGTGGATGGCGGAGGACGGCAGCCTCCAGGTGCTCCGGCACAAGGCCGGCGTCGTGAGCGATCCGATCCTGTCGGTTCCGCTGCCCTCGGCGGACCTCGAGCCGGTGGGAGCTCCTTACTCCGACGGGAAAGGAAACCTCCATCTCGTCCTGGCCGCCGAGGGGGGCTCTCCCGCGTTCCTGTGCCAGGTCTCGGAGCGGACGAACGCGTCCTTCAGGCCATTCGAGTCCACGGTCCCGCTCGGCTCGCCCCGGAGCGTGCTGTGGGGAGGGGACGAGACCCTCTCCGTGGTCTGGGTCGGGGCCGACGAGCGGGAGGTCATGGGCGCAACGGTTTCTCTCGCCGCCCTGCCTCCGCGGATCGCGGGGAAGAAGATCTACACCGCGAGTCACCCGGTGATCGATCTCCGCCAGGCGCAGCAATCGCGCGAAGAGGCGGAAGGGTACGAGCGGCTGCTGTTCGTTCTCGCTTTCGACGACGTGAAGGACATCCTCTACCGCACGCGGGTGAGCCTGTCGACCTCGGAGACGGGGGAGCCGGAGCGCTTCGTGGTGGACGGTGTGGGCAATCTGGTCCTGCTCGACAGCATTCTTGACGAAGACCTGAACGCGCAGTACCTGTTCGCGGGAGCGGATGGCGCGGTGGTGCACGCCGACGGCTCCTTCAGCAAGTTAGCACCCGTTCTGACGGCTTCGAGACGGCCGGTGACGGTCGCGCATTGCCCGGGCCTCGTGGTGACGTCGAAGTTCGCGAAGCTCCGCGGCGCGTTCCTGAGGTACATCGAGGACGGAAGGAAGCTCTCGTGCGTCAAGCTCGGATCGTGACGAATGGCGGCCGGTGCGAAGGGAGAGGGGCCATGGCGCGTCGAGCGATGAACGCCGTCAAGGGTCTCCTCTGGCCGCGGCTCGGCCGGGGCTTCATGCCTCTCGCCGCCGCGGCGCTGCTCGCGTGCGCGGACGGCCCCGCGCCCCCGAGCCGGGCCGGCACCGTTCCCACCCTCGCGGCGGTTCCGGGGCGCACCTCGACGCTCGAGCCGGCCGAGGCGCTCCCCGCCGTCGCGGGCAAGGCGGAGGTGACGCTCGACCTGTCCCTGGAGAAGACCGCCGTCGTCGCCGGGGAGTCCGTCCCCTTCACGCTGACGGTGAGGAACAACGGGTCCGCCGCGATCACGGTGCCGCAGCCCTCCCCGGGGAGCCCGGTCTTCTCGATCCGGGTGACCTCGGCGAGCGGGTTCTCAGCGGCCGGGGACGCTTTGTCCCTCGCGGCGCGCGAGGGGGAGCGCACCGAGCCTCCGCGCTCTCCCAGGACGGCCTCGCTCGCGCCGGGAGCGGCGACGACCCTTCGCGGGGACGTCGTGGCCTGGATCGGGGGGTTGGATCCGGGGAGCTACGTGATCGCTGGGTCTTGGGAGGGATCCCCGCCCGCTCGCGCGGAGTCGAAACGGGTGGAATTCCGGGTCGCGCCGGCCGCGCCCGTCTACCTCAGGGAGGGGGGGCGAAACGTCTTCCTGGCCAGGGTCGCGAGGGATGCGGCGTGGATCCAGCGCGGAAGCGCGGGTTACGAACTCTACCTGCTGCGGTCAAGCCCCTGGGCGCCGGACGTCGTGCGCTCGAACCGGCCGATCGTGCGGCTCGAGACTCCCGTGGGCGCCGTGCCGGCGTCGTTCAACTCGGGCACGCTCGACGCTCGCGCCGTGGCGTGGATCGACGGCGGGGCCACCCTGCGCGTCCTCCGCGTGCCGGACGACGGGAGCAAGGTGACGAGCCGCGTGACCCGTCTTCCCGCCGCCGGGATGTCCCTGGTCGAGCCGCCGTTCGTGGACGAGGGAGGCTCCTTCCTCGCGGTCGTGGCGGCGAAGGACGGCAAGAGCGCGACCCTCGTCCGGTTGACCGCGGAGGGGTCCGCTCTGTTCACGCCGTTCCGGCTGCCTTCCCCGATGGGGGACCAGCGCGCAGCGCTCTGGGCGCCCGATGGAACGGTCACCGCCGTGTGGACGACGGCGGGCGGCGGGGACGTCCATACCGCTTCCGCGACGCTCGCGTCCCTTCCCGCGGAAATCCCGGCGCGGAAACTGGCATCGCTCGAGGGGAAGGCGGCCGCGCTCGGGCTCGCGTCCCGCTCCCGGGATTCCGGAGAGGGCTACGACATCGTCTTGTTCGCGCTCACCCAGCACGGCGAGTCCCTCGTCGAGACGCGGTTCGACGTGGGCACCGGCAAGACGGAGGGGGAGCGCCGCGTTCCCGCGGGCGCTTCCGGGATCCTGAGAGCGCTCGACGCCGAGGTGGGACAGGACATGGCTGCGCGCTACCTGCTGGCCGGGCCCTCGGGAGAGGTGTCGATACTGGGTGCCGCCGGGGGAGGGCTCGTGTCGGTGCGGGACGCGGCCGGCGGACCGCTGCGCGACAGCGCCTCGCCGCAGCTGGCGCTGGCGTGGCGTCCGGGCGCGTCGGTTTCGACCTGGATCCGGTACCTGGACGGCGGCGGGAGGATCGTCGCCGTGAAGACGCCCTAGGCGGGACGGGAGGACGCCGTGCCACCGATGGGAAGGCTCGGAGACAAGTCGCAGGTGGCGGCCGACATCCACGGTTGCCCGGCATGTCCCCACCCGGGAGTCGGACCCGCGATCATCGGTTCGCCGACGGTGCTGGTCAACAACATGCCCGCGCTTCGGGTGGGAGACATGGGTGTCCATGCCGCCTGCTGTGGTCCGAACATGTGGACCGCAACGAAGGGGAGCGCGACGGTCCTGATCGACGGGAAGCCCGCGCACCGCATGGGCGACATGGATCAGCACTGCGGCGGGGTGGGGCAGCTGATCGAGGGGAGTCCCGACGTGTTGGTCGGGGGCTGAGCCCGCGCGGGCCGCCGCGAATCGAGGTCCCGTTCGAGATGAGAGCGGATCTGCTGGAGTGCGCGGGTATGGTGTGCCCGAGGTGTCGCGGCCCGGCGCGCGGCGCGATCCCGCTCCGGTTGGAGCAAGTGCTCGCCCGGAAGGGGGACGAGGTGCTCGAGGGAATCCTGGCCTGCGGAAGGCCGCAGTGCGAGGCGAGGTATCCCGTCCTGCGCGGCGTTCCGGTGGTGGTGAAGGACCTCTCCCGGTGGTGGGAGGCCGAGGGGCGCGGCCTGGTGTGGCCGCCCCCGGGGGATTCCGCGCTCGCGGGACTCCTCCAGGACCTGGAGGAGGGAGGCCGCCCCGCCCGGGGGCGGCGCGGCCTCCTCGGATGCCAGGTGGAGTTTCACTACGGCGCCGGTCGGTCCGGGACTTCCCGGCTCGATCCGGCCGGGCCGCCCGTCGAGGACTACTGGCGCGTCGTCACGAAGCTTCTCGACGTCCCGGCCTCAGGTCGGCGGGGCCTCGTCCTCGACCTGGGCTGCTCCGTCGGGCGCGCGACGTTCGAGCTCGCGCGCGGGAGCCTCCTCGCGGTGGGGATCGACCTGAGCCTGGAGCAGGTCGCCTGGGCCGAGTCTCTCAGGCGAGGGGACCGCGTGACGTACGAGCGGCTTCGACACGGGCGCACGTACGAGCGCATCACGCTCGACCTTCGCATGCCGGAGAATGCGTTCTTCGCCGTGGCGGATGCCCTCGATCCGCCGTTTCTCGAGGCCACGTTCGACCTGGTGGCCGCGTTGAACCTCCTCGACAGCGTGAGCCTGCCGCTGGTGCTGCTGGGTCAGATGGACGCGTTACTGAAGCCGGGAGGGGATCTCGTGGTCGGCTCGCCCTACGCCTGGAGCGAGGACATCGCCGACGCGGGCGAGTGGCTGGAACGAGACGGCGCGACGCCGGCTCGATTCGTGCGGGAGATTCTCGAGGGAAGGGCGCTGCCGGCGACGGGGCTCCGCTACTCGATCCTCGAGGAACGGGACCGCGTCGCGATGCCGCTCCGGCAGAACGATCGGCACGTGTCGGTGTTCGACGTCCACCTCCTCCGAGCGCGGCGAGCGCTCGCGGGTGGGGGGGAAGTGCATTGAGCTCGCGGAATCGGCCTTAGGAATCAGCGCCCGCACGACGGATGGGAGGTGCCGCATGCCCGCGCCGCAGGCCGCGATGATGCAACAACTCGCGCGGCTGCAATTCAGCAGCTTCGCGATCAAGGTGCCCGTGGAGTGGTCGAATCCATCGGGCAAGGTGCCGTCGGGCCACTACCGGGACGCCTTCGAGCCGCCGGAGCACGTCACGGTGCCGGACCTGGGTCTCCCGCTCTTCCTCCCGGCGTCGCCCAACAAGTACCACACCGACACCCAGAAGGACATGAACCAGAAGTTCGGCTCTTTCATCGACGGAATCTGCACCTCGATCTGCTCCGCCTGGAGCACCTGGCAGAGCACGGCGACGCTGGTCGGTGTCGTGATCAACGGGCCGGTGGCCGCGGGCGGGTCGGTCGTCGGGCCGCCCCTCGGACCGCTGATTCTCTCGTCCGCGCCGAAGGCGACACCGATGGAAGCCAAATTCTCGAACGCCATAGCGAACGCGATCGGGACCGGCTGGCTGTCGTATCAGAACACGATCAAGGTGCCCGGGCTCCCGTGGTATCCGGCCTTCGCGGCCTTTCCCGGTCCAGTCGCCCCGCCGATGCCCAACGTGCCGATGCCCCTCATCGCGCTGGTTCAGGTCCCGGTGTCGTTGAGCAAGGCGGCCTTGAAGGGGCAGATGATCGGTCTCCTGGGGGACCCCAAGGCGCAGCACCACAAGGAGCTGTTCGACGCGATCGCCGACGCCTTCGAGAAGTGCTTCAACCTATGGAAGGGTACGACCCAGGTGATGAACGTCCTGGGCATGGGCCCGATCCCCACCTTCGCCCCGCCGTTCGTCCCCGTGGGTCCCGTCGTCGGCGGCGTCGGGAACATGACTCCCGGAGGGTTCCTCTGAGCTCGGGCCCGTCGTGCGTCACCCCGCCAGGGTCGCGGGCCCGATCAGCTGCACGACACGCTCTCGATAGGGATCGGAGAGGCCTCGGGCCGCCTCCACGTCGAGCAACTCCTCGAAGATCGGGATCCCCGACAGGCGGGTCGCGCTGAGGATCACGCGGTCCGACGGCCGGAACGTGGGGATCGACGCGGTGACCCTGACGAGCGGTAGCTTTCCGGTCTCGGGCGACTCGGCGATCGAGACTCGAAGCCGGAGCGCCTCGAGCAGCCTCCCCAGCGCGGGGTTCCGGTCCATGAGCTGCTTCATGACGAGGGCGTTCAACGCGAACTGCTTGAGGTCGGCGTCGCTCCGGCCCGCGCCTCCCGCGAGCATTTGCCGTGCCTGGGACAGGCTGATCGGCGCCTCGTGCATGAGGACCCACGAGAGGGGCGAGCGCACGGAGAGAGTCCGGGTCTCGCCGTCCACGTTCACCTCGTGGAGATACTCCCACCGATGCAGGACGAGGTCGGTGGAGATCGGCTCGACGGGGGAGTCGAGGCGGTTGGGAAGGCGGAAGGGCACCCCCGAGACTTCGCGGTACGCGGCCTGGAGCTCGGCGAACGTCTTGTCCGCGTCCTTGACGTCCTCGTGAACCGGCGACTTGACGTGGTCGCCCAGGAGTCGGCGAGGGAGGAGCAGGGGGCGCAGGCAGGCGAGGCGGTCTTCGGCCTCCTTGCGCACCCATGCGGAGACCGCTTCGGTGGCGGCCCGCAGGCTCATCATCTGCTCCAGGGTGATCTCCATCCCGTCCTTCGGTGCGTCCGCCATGACGAGGCCTCCGGTTTCAGGTTCGAAGCGGCCAGCGCAGCTCGAGCTCGCCCGCTCCGGGCAGCGATTGCGAGCCCGGCCAGCGAACCTTGAGGTACAGGTCCATGCCCGAGGGGTCCTGCTCGTTGGGGAGGACGGCGACCTTCACCGCATCGGGCTCCGGCCGGCCGGCGGACCCCAACAGGGAGCGCAACGCCCGGTCGTAACCCGCCGCGATGTGCTCCGCGTCCCGCCCCGGCACCAGCAGCCCCTCCACCAGCATCGCGTAATTGACGAGGCGCCCCACGAACATCTGGAAGGGGAGGGTGGACTGGAGCTTTGCCCTGGCCTTGTCCGCCGCGTCCTGGTAGTGCTGGGGCGCGTGGACGGACGGGGCGAATCTGAGGAACGCGCGGTCGGAATCGAGAGGGGACGACAGCGCCATGACCCCGTTGATCGTGAGGTCCCTCTCGACGTCGTCGGAGAACGAGGTCTCGAGGGGGAACGAAACCTCCTGCGCTCCGGGCCGCTCGTAGAGCCGCACCGGAAGGTCCTCGACGGTCCCCGACGAGCGCTGCCCCATCATGTCCGTGCACCAGCCGATGCGCGCGAACGAGCGGATCGCGAGCAGCGCCACCGCCCACACGGGGCTCCCCCAGAGATGCCGGCCGTCCGGCCCTTCGCCGGCGCCCTCGCGGTAATCGAACCCCCGCGCGCCCCACTCGCCGGGTGCGTAGGGGGGGCGGAGCAGGAACCGGTTGAACGCCGCGCCGAGCCAGCGGGACGAGCCGGACTCCCGGAGCCCGCGCCACTTCGTGTACTCGGGCGAGGCGAACAGCTCCTTGAGCCCGGACTTGCGGGCGAGCTCACCGATCCGCGAGAGGCCGAGGAAGGGAGCGCCGACGGACGCGATCACCGGTGCCGAAAGGGCAGCGCCGCGGTCGGCGAGTCCCTGGAGCAGCTCGACATCGTCCGGTGCGCGGTCGAGCTCGAGATCCACCGCGACGAACGCGACGGGCTCCGGCGAGATGCTCTCCGTCTCCGGCGCGACCACGAGCTCGTCCAGGGCGCTCAGGAGCTGCTCCCGCCCGCAGGCCACGACCTCGACGCGTATCGGACTCTCGAAATCGGTTCGTTGCACCAGCAGCTTGAGGCCGCGCCAGGCCGCCTCGAGGCGGCGGATCTCGCTGTGGTGGAGGAGCGCATCCACCTGGGCCGAGAGGGCCGCGTCGATCTCGCGTAGGGCTCCCTCCACCGCTCCGGCGTCCGGAAGCTCGGACGCGCGAGAGGAGCTCGCGAGATGGCGCACGAAGGCATCGAGACGGTCGAGGTCGGCGCCCCTCCCCGAGGGGCCGGTTTCGGCGGGGCCGGGCGCGGCGACCTTGCCGAGGAGGGCATCGAGCCCGCCGCCCGCTGGCGCGGCAGGAGAAGGGGCGGCGGCGGGCGCGCTCGAATCGGAGGCGATCGCCGCCCTGACGATCTCGATCAGCGGCGTGCGGCTCTCCATCGAATCCAGGAGCGTGCGAACGTCGGCAACGCGCGCCTTCGCGGTCCTGAGATCCGCGAGAGCGCCCCGCAAGCGTAGAAGGTCCCGCGCGGCGGGGATCCGTTCCGCCAGGGCTTCCGGGCGGAACGACTTGAGCCCGGGAAGCTCGACCTCGACGATAAGGGGCTCCTTGCCCCCGCCGAGGCGGTCGGGCACGTCGACGAATGCCCGGAGGCCGAAACCGGCCATCACCTCGTCGAAAGACTGGCGATCGATTCGGATCCTGCGGCGACGCTCGACGGAGCGAGAGGTGCGGAGATCCCTGGGCAGGAGCTCGGCGAAGATCACGACTTTCAGCGGCATCTGGGGCACGGGCTCCCCGGTGGGGCCGAAATCCGCGTCCACCTTCTTCACGCCACCCCCCCGATCGTCCAGGCTCATGGCACCCCTCCTTGCTTCGCCTCTCCTAGCGGTGCCGGCCGCGGGGCTCCCGCCGGGGCGGGCGGGCCCTTCGGGCCGGTGCACGGATTCTCGATCATCTTACACGGGAAAGAAGCGGCGGAGCGCTCTCATTCGGGGGCGTCGTGCGCCGGAATCAGGATCCCAACGCGCGCCGGGCAGCCTCGACGTCGGGGTAGAGGGGGATCACCTGGAGGAGCATCGTGGTGGAGAGGAGGCCGTGAACCTTCGGGGGCGCCGCCGCCAGGACGAGCTTGCCCGAAGCCTTGGTCAACGACACGAACGCCGAAGCGATCGCTCCGAGGCCAGCCGAGTCGACCCGGACCAGGCCTTGGAGGTCGAGCACGATCCGGTGCGCCCCCTTGGCCTCGAGCTCGTGCACGGCTTCCAGCAGGAAACGCGTGGCGTCGTAACCCCAGAGATCGCCGGCAAGGTGGATGGACACGACGCCGTTCGCCTCCCGGATCTCGCGAACGGGTGATTCGCCGTCGCCGCTCATGCCCCCTCCCTCGTCACGCACCCCGAGCCTGCGCCACTGCCGCGGTATCGCGCGCTCGTTTCGCAATCCTACGGAATTGTAACAGCGCGGGCAGCGGCGGGCTCGTCTTTCAGGCGGCGGGCGCGTAACATCTTTCGGGATGCAAGGAGGCGGGAGCTCTTGAATCGGACACGTTCGCTGGTGTGCGCGACGGTGCTGGCGGTGGGAGCGCAGCTCTCCGCCATCGCCGCGGAGCCGGCTCGCAAGCCCCCGACTGCCCCGGCTCCGCCCTCGGAAATCGCGCCCGAGGCACCCGCCTGGCTCGGCCTGTTCCTCGGGGACGAGCCGGACGGCGGGGTGAAGGTCGTCGTGGTGGCCGACGGGGGGCCGGCGGCCAAGGCCGGAGTCCACGAGGGGGATCTCCTGATCTCGGTGAACGGGAGGTCCGTGACCGATCGCCGCAGGCTGAGACAGGTTCTCGAGGGCCTCAAGCCCGGGGAAAAGATCGCCCTGGAAACGTTGCGTGACGGGAAGAGCGAGATGCGCGTCGTCGAGGCGGAGCCCAGGGTCATTCGCCTGCGTATTCCCGAGCTCGCGCCCGGAGGGTCGGTCTGGCCCGGGGTGCCCAACGAGAACGCCCCCTTCCCGTCGGACGGCGACCCCTTCGGGGCGGCCTCGGCAGGGGCCACGGTCGTTTCCATTCCAGCAGACCTCCGGCGTCACTACGGGGCGCCCGCGGACGCCGGGGTCCTCGTGACGGGGATCGCGCCCGGAGGCCGCGCCGGCGCCGCGGGGGTCAAGGTCGGCGACGTCGTGGTCCGCGCGGGCGGGGCACCGCTCCGGGAGCCCGGTGATCTGGAGTTGCGCCTTCTCCGGCATGGAAGCTCCGCTGCCCTGACGCTCGAGATCCTGCGGGGCGGCAAGTCCCTCTCGGTTTCCGTACCCGCGGCCCCGCCGGCGCGCTCGGACGAAGCACGGGCGAAAAGGCTCGCGGAAATCGAGGCCGAGCTGGCGCGACTCGCCGCCCGAAAGAAGGAGCTTCAGCGCGAGGTCGAGCGGCTCGGGAGCGGTCGCTGATCGCCGTTCGCGGCCCCGCGGGGAACCCGGGCGCGAGTCTCCTGGGCTAACGGGCCGTGGCGGTCCCGTTCCCGATCGCCGGCAGCAGCTCGGGGAGGTCGCGCAGCGAGCCCAAGAGGGTCGCCCCCGTCGCGGCAAGCTCCGCGCGATCCGACGATCCGCCGGGAACGAGGACGACCCGCACTCCTGCCCGCGAGGCGGTCTCCACGTCGAGCACCATGTCTCCGACGTAGATCGCCTCCTCGGGCGCAACGCCCATGGCTCGAAAACAGCGTCCGAGCATCGCGGGGTCGGGCTTCGTCGTTCCCGCCGTGTCCGGTCCCTCGATGGCGTCCAGGAACGCGGCGATTCCGAGTTGTTCCAGGATCGGGCGGCCGAAGCGAGCCAGCTTGTTGCTGGCGACGGACATGCGAAACCCGCGCGCGTGCAGCTCGCGGACGGTCTCGAGGGCGCCGGGAAGGGGCTTCGTGCGGGTCGCGTACACGCTCGAGTACCGCTCCCGGAAGATCAGGGCCCCGGCGGTGGCGCGCTCGGGCCCGAGGACGTCCGCCATGAGGGCCTCGAGGCCCCTGCCGACGAGCCTGCGAACGTCGGCCTCGGACAGCGGCTCGAGTCCGAAGCTCTCCCGCGCGGCGTTCAGGCTGGCCGCTATGGCGTCGTAGGAATCCACCAGGGTGCCGTCGAGGTCGAAGACCACGCCGCGAACGGGGGCCTCCGGCCGGTCGAGCCAGCCGCTCATGCCGGCATCAGCCCTCGGCCTCGAAGTGGAAGCGAAGACCCTTGAGAGCGGAGGCGTGGCGCTTGAGATTGAAGCGCCCCTGCTCGCAATCGAGGCAGCCCGCCGAGGTCTTGAACTTGGTGCGGATCGCGCACTCGGGGGAGGGGTACCAGATCTGGTAGCGCAGGCAGAAGAAATCGTCCGCCGGGCCCCGATGCAGGCACCGCATGCGGCTCGACGGCGAGAGCGGCTCTTCGTATTCGATTCCGGCCATGCCCTTCCACCCGCACTGCGCCCGGCGACCGTATAGTCAAGAACAAGCCACCAGTATAGCATGCGGAACCGCTTCGGCCGGGATACCGGGTGGTGCTATCGTCCGCGGCGAGGAGGGCTCGTGGGACCATTCAGGGTGGGCATTCTGGGGGCCACGGGACTGGTCGGACAGCGGCTGGTCGAACGGCTGGCACCCCACCCCTGGTTCGACATCGGCGTGCTCGGCGCCTCGGATCGCTCGGCGGGGCGTCCTTACCGGGAGGCGGTGCGGTGGAGGCTCTCGGAGGACCCGCCGGCGGATGCGGGAAGCCTCACGGTGCGCCCCTGCGTGCCGGGGGAGTTCGAGGGGTGCGCCCTGGTGTTCTCGGGGCTCGACGCCGGCGCCGCGCGGGAGATCGAGCCGCGCTTCGTCGAGGCGGGCTTCGCGGTGGTCAGCAATAGCTCGGCGTTTCGCATGGAGCCCGACGTCCCCATCCTCGTCCCGGAAGTCAACGCCGCTCATCTGGCCGTCCTCGCCGCCCAGCGCAAGCGTACCGGGGGCGGCTACATCGTCACGAACCCCAACTGCTCGGTCACCGGCCTGGTCCTGGCTCTTGCCCCGCTCCACCGGGCGTTCGGCGTCCGCCGCGTCGTGGTCGCCACGTACCAGGCGCTCTCGGGAGCGGGTCTCGAAGGACCGCGCGGTCTCGACATCGTGGACAACGTGATTCCCTGGATCCCCGGCGAGGAGGAGAAGATCGAGCTCGAGACCCCGAAGATCCTGGGCTCGCGGGAGGGAGGCGTCATCGTTCCCGCGGAGGTGCGGGTCGCGGCCCACTGCCACCGGGTCGGAACCCTCGACGGCCACCTCGAGGCGGTCTCGGTGGAGCTCGGTGTGAAGGTGAAGCCGGAGGATGCGATTCGCGTGCTGCGCGATTTCGAGGGAGAGACCGCGGGTCTCGGCCTTCCGTCGGCACCCCGGCACGCCGTCGTGGTGCGCGACGAGGAAGACCGCCCGCAGCCGCGCCTCGACCGCGACGCGGGAGGGGGGATGACCGTGGTGGTCGGGCGGGTACGCGCCTGCCCGGTGCTGACGCTTCGATTCGAGCTCCTCTCCCACAACACGATCCGCGGAGCGGCCGGAGGTACCCTTCTGAATGCCGAGCTGCTCGCCGCGCGCGGCGAGCTCGACCGGGAGATCCGGCCGTGATCGTGATGAAGTTCGGCGGCACGTCGGTCGCCGACGCGGCGCGGATCCTCGGCGTGGCCGGGATCGTACGCGGCCACCTCGACCGGCAGCCCGTGGTGGTGGTCTCGGCCCTCGCGGGGGTGACCGATCTGCTCGTGCGCGCGGTGGACGCGGCGAGGCGGGGCGACCGCGAGGCGATCGAGCCGCTGCTCGCCGACCTGGAGCGCCGGCACCGGTGGGCGCTGGCCGGCTCGATCGAGGACCCGAGGCGGCGCCACGATCTCTCCCTCGAGGTGGACGCGCTCTTCGAGGAGCTCCGGCAGCTTCTGCGCTCGGTGCGGATCCTGGGGGAGGGGACGCCGCGGTCCTCGGACGCCCTCCTCTCCTTCGGCGAGATCCTGTCCGGTCGGCTGGTTGCGGGGGCGCTCGAGGACCGGGGACTGCGCGTTCGATGGGTGGATCCTCGGGAAGTGATGATCACGAGCGCGGCGCACGGCGCCGCGGAGCCGGACATCGAGGAGGTCGCGAGGCGCTGCGGGACGGCGATCGCGCCGCTCCTCGCGGAGGCATGGGTCGCGGTCACGGGGGGCTTCGTGGGCGCGACCCCGGACGGCAGGACGACCACTCTGGGCCGCGGGGGATCGGACACGTCCGCTTCCGTCATCGGCGCGGCGATGGGCGCACTCGAGATCCAGATCTGGACCGACGTGGACGGCCTGATGAGCGCCGACCCGAAGCTGGTCCCCGCGGCGAGGACGATCCCTCGAGTGACGTTCGCCGAGGCGGCGGAGCTCGCGTACTACGGCGCCAAGGTCCTGCACCCGGCCTCGATCGCGCCGGCGGTCCGGCGGGCGATTCCGGTCCGCGTTCTCAACTCCCTCTCGCCCGGTGGCGCGGGAACCCTGATCCTCGCCGAGGGGGACCCCGCGGCCCTTCCGATCGTGTCCGTGGCGAGCCGGGGCGGAGTCCAGCGCGTGCGCGTCACGTCGCGGAGGATGCGCCTCGACCCGGGATTCCTGCCCGCAGTCCTCGCGGCTTTCGACCGCGAGGGAATCGCGCCGGAGCTCGTGGTCTCCTCCGAGGTGGCCGTCAGCCTGGCCCTCCCCTCCGACGCCCGTCTCGACGGAGTTCGCCTTGCGCTCTCGGGCGTCGCGGAGATCGAGGCGGCGCCCGGGCGCGCCCTCCTCTGCGTCGTGGGCTCGGGTCTCGGGCGGGACGACGGGACCCGCGGATCGGTCCTGGCCGCCCTGGGCGAGGTGGACCCGGAGCTCGTGTCGCTCGGGGGATCGGGGACGAGCGTCACCGCCGTCGTGCCGGGAGAGCGTCTCGCGGACGCGGTTCGCGCGCTCCACCGGCGGTTCTTCGAGACGGGGCGCGAGGAGGTGAGGTCGTGAAGGTCGCGATCGTGGGCTACGGGAAGATGGGGCGGGAGGTCGAGGCCGCGGCGGTCCGGCGAGGGCACTCGGTCGTGGCTCGGGTCGACCCCGGGGGGGGCGCGGACGGCGTGGCGCGGCGGATCACGCGCGCTTCGCTGCGCGGGGCGACGGTGGCGTTCGAGTTCACCGCTCCCGGATCGGCGGAGGCGAACGTGATCGCCCTGCTCGGGGCCGGGGTCGCGGTGGTGTGCGGAACGACCGGGTGGGACCCGTCGAGCCGCGCGGTCGCCCTCGCGGCCAGACGGGCGGGGAAGGGTGCGGTCATCGCGCCGAACTTCTCGCCCGGCATGGCGCTGTTCGCCGAGGTCGTTCGCGAGGCGGCTGGCCGGTTCCTCGGCACGGGCGGCTACGATCCGTTCGTGGTCGAGTCGCACCACCGCGCGAAGAAGGACGCGCCGAGCGGAACGGCACTGAAGCTCGCCGGGATCGTGGCGTCGTGCGCTCCCGCGCGAGCGGAGGTGGTCGCCGGAATGCCGTCCGGAGCGGTGGTCCGGCCCGGCGCGGTGCACGTGGCGAGCGTGCGAGCCGGCCACGAGCCGGGAACGCACACCGTCGGGTTCGACGGTGCGCACGATGCCGTCACGCTCGTCCACCGAGCGCGCGACCGGGCGGGGCTGGCCCTGGGCGCGGTGCTCGCGGCGGAATGGGTCGCGCGGCGGCGGGGGATCCACGGATTCGACGAGGTCGTCGCGGACTGGGTCCGCGCGGGAGGCGGAAAGTGACGGCGCAGCGATCTCCCCTCGCGCTTCGCGGCGCGCTCACCGCGATCGTCACGCCTTTCCGGGAGGACGGGAGCGTCGATCTCCCCGCGTTCAAGGCCCTGGTGAGCTGGCAGGTGGAATGCGGGATCCACGGGCTCGTCCCCTGCGGGACGACGGGGGAGGGCGCGACGCTCCTCCCCGAGGAGCAGGAATCCGTGGTGGCGGCGGCCGTCGAGGCCGCAGCGGGGCGCGTCCCGATCGTGGCGGGGTGCGGCACCAACGACACGAGCCGGACCGTGGACCTGGCGCGTCGGGCCGTCGCCGCGGGAGCGGACGCGCTGCTGGTCGTCACCCCGTACTACAACAAGCCGAACCGGAGCGGAATGCTGGCCCACTTCAGGACGGTGTGCGATGCCGCGGACCGCCCGGTCGTGGTCTACAACGTGCCGGGACGAACCGGCCAGAACCTCGGCGCCGACCTCATCCTCGAGCTCGCCCGGATCCCGGGAGTCGCGGGAGTGAAGGAAGCGTCGGGAAACCTGGAGCAGCAGGCGTCCATTCTCGCGGGCCGGCCCGACGGCTTCGCGGTGCTCTCGGGAGACGACGGCCTGGCGCTCCCCGCGATGGCCCTGGGGGCGGACGGCCTGATCTCGGTGGTCTCGAACGAAGCTCCCGCGGAGACCGCGGAGATGATCGGCGCCGCGCTCGCGGGGGATTTCGCGCGCGCGCGCTCCCTGCACTTCCGGCTCCTGCCCCTGATGCGCGCGAATTTCGTCGAGACGAGCCCGGTGCCGGTCAAGACCGCGATGGCCCTTCTCGGGCGATGCGCCGGATCGGTGCGCGCGCCGCTGGGACCGCCCGACGCCGCAACGCGAGAGGCCGTTCGCGCCGCGCTGGTGCTGGCCTCCCTGCTGGAGCCGTCACGGTGAGCCCGGAAGAGCTCCGCCGGGAGGTGGAACGGATCGTGGCCGCGGCCGACCCCCCGGGCGACGAGGTCCGAGGGGTCGTGGCCGCGCTCCTGGCTGCCCTCGAGGAGGGAAAGGTGCGGGCGGCGGAGCCCGAGGGATCCTCGTGGCGGGTGAACGCCTGGGTGAAGCAGGGCATCGTGCTCGCGTTTCGGACCGGGACCAACGCCGAGGTGGCCGACGGGGCCGTGTTCCGCTTTCGCGACAGAAAGACGCTCCTGCCGGATGGATCGCCGCCCCCCCCCGGCGTCCGGATCGTGCCCGGCGGGACGGTCGTTCGCCGGGGTGCGCACCTGGCCGGCGGGGTCGTGGTCATGCCCCCCGCGTACGTCAACGTCGGCGCGTGGGTGGGCGAGCGATCGATGATCGACAGCCACGCGCTCGTCGGGTCTTGCGCCCAGGTGGGACGCGACGTGCACGTCTCCGCCGCGGCCCAGATCGGGGGGGTCCTCGAGCCCGTCGGCTCCCTCCCGGTGATCGTCGAGGACGGTGCGTTCGTGGGGGGGGGCTGCGGGATCTACGAGGGCGCGCGCGTCGGCGCTCGCGCGGTGCTCGCGGCCGGCGTCATTCTCGCGAGGTCCGTCCCGCTTTTCGACCTCGTCCGGCGAAGGGTGATCCGGGCGGCCCCCGGCGGGCCGCTCGAGGTTCCGGAGGGAGCCGTCGTCGTTCCCGGTTCGCGGCCGGCGGCGGGGGACTACGCGGCGAGCCTGGGCCTCCACCTCCAGGCGCCGGTCATCGTCAAGTACCGGGACGGCGCGACGGACGCCGCTTCAGCTCTCGAGGAGGCCCTTCGATGAAGCTACGGGCGGCGCGCCGCATGGACGGCATCGATCGCACGCTCATCCGGCAGATCTTCGACTCCGCACCGGCCGGCGCCATCAACCTCGGCCTGGGCCAGCCGGACCTCCCGACGCCGCCGCGGATCTCTCTCGCGGGCGCCGCGGGCATCGCCGCCGGGCGGACCGCATACACCTCCACGGGCGGGGACCCCGCGCTTCGCGCCGCGATCGCGCGCCGCTACGCGCCGTTCGCGACCGGCGGCGAGAACGTCGTGGTCACCGTGGGCTCGCAGGAGGCGGTGTTCGCATCGATCCTCACGTTGTGCGACCCCGGCGACGAGGTCCTCTACCCGGATCCGGGCTATCCGGCCTACTGCGTGGCGGCCCGTCTCCTCGGGGCCGTGCCGGTCGCGTACCCGTTGAGGGCGGCGCGAGGGTTCCGGCTCGATCCCGAGGACATCGAGGCGAGGCTCACCGACCGAACGCGTCTCGTCATCGTCTGTTCGCCCTCGAACCCCACCGGCGCGGTCGAGCGGGCCGAGGACCTCGCGCGGCTCGCCGAGCTGCTCGAGCGCAGGGGAGTCGCCTGGCTTTCCGACGAGATCTACGCCGGCTTCGCGTACGACGGGCCGGTGGCCTCGCTGTCGTCGTTCTCAAGGGAAGGCGGCCTCGTCGTCTCCGGGCTGTCGAAGGATCTCAGCATGACGGGGTGGCGCATCGGCTGGGCGGTGGGAGACGCCGCCAGCATCGCGCGCATCGTGGTCGCCCACCAGTACCTCGTGACGTGCGCCTCGAGCGTCTCGCAGTGCGCGGCGCTCGCCGCCCTCTCGGGCGACGCCGAGGCCGAGCGCGCGGCCTACCTCGAGATCTTCCGGCGGCGGCGGGCGCTCATGGCGGAGGAGCTGTCGAGAATCCCGCGGATCCGTTTCGAGCTCCCGCAGGGGGCGTTCTACTTCTTCGTGGATTTCTCGGCCTACGGGTCGAGCCTCGAGCTCTGCCGGCGGGTTCTCGAGCGTCGCAAGGTCATCACGATTCCAGGCGAGGCCTTCGGGTCCGAGGGCGCGGGATACGTTCGCATCTCTTTCGCGGCGACGGAGGAGCAGATCGCGCTCGGCATCCGCGCCCTCGCGGAGGAGATCGGCGGGAGCTGAGGCGCTCGCGCGAGTCCTGCCGCCGGGCTCGTCAGCGGGGCGCGGGGCTGGCGGAGTCGAGGGCCCTCTGGCTCTCGAGCGCCTTCTCGAGGGCCGCCGTGGCGGCCTCGACCGCCTTCGCGGTGGCCGGATCGTCGTCGGCGTGCGCGCGGCCGTAGTCGTAGAGGGACGACAGATCGTCCACCCACGCGACCGGCAGCAGCGCGCGGATCGCGGCGAGCCGGATCTCCTTGGAGTCGGAGCGGATCGCGCTCTTCAGGATGGTCCGGCCGGGCTCGCCGAGGCGGCTCAGGGAGACGGCGGCTCGCTCCCTCGTCCCCGCGTTCCCCTCGTGGAGTATGCGCTCGAGGAAGAATCGCGCTCGCCCGTCGCCCATCGAGCCGAGGGCGTCCACGGCCGCCGGCAGGACCTCGGGGTCCTCGATCGCCGCGTCGATGATCGTGAGGACGGGGCTCTGCATGCGGAACCTCGAGATCTCCGGAATCGCGAGGAGGCGCGCCTCGCGCGTGCCGAACCAGATCGCGTCGTCGAGGGCAGGCAGGTAGGCGGAAGGCATGCCTCCGGTCAGGCGGCGGAAGGCGAGGATCAGGGTGTCGACCGCGTCCGCCTTGTCGGCGGGCTCGGCCTCGCGGATCGCCTTCCAGATCGCTTCCATTCCCTGGTCGGCGAAGTTGACGAGCTCCTGCTTGGCCTTGGCTCGCACCCCGGGATCGCCCGGTCCCGGGGGCCAGGCGAGAGCCGCCAACGCCTCGGCCTGCGCCGGAATGGTGTCGGCCTTGGCCATCGCCGCGAAAACCACGCTGTTGGGGTCGGGAGCTTCCTTCGCCGGGCGCGGGGCGGCGCCGAGGAGGAGGATCGAGGAGGCGGCGAGCAGGAGGGCGAGTGGTCTCGACAAGAGCGGATCTCCTCGGGGCACGAGGCCCGGAACGCGACCGCAAGTATACCGTCGCCCCGCGGCACCGGCCAGAAACGGCGGCCGGCGGCGGCTACTCCCCGCGCAGGCCGCCGGGATGCTCCGCCGGGGGAGGCGCGGCCGGGGGAAGCACCTTCGACGCGAGGCGCAGGAACGCCTCGGCCTGCGGCGATTCCGGGGACGCGGCGACGATCGGGGTTCCCCGGTCGCCGGCGTCTCGAACGGCCGCGTCGAGGGGAATCTCGCCGAGGAACGGGACGCCCAGGCGCTCGGCCTCGGCGCGGCCGCCGCCGTGGCCGAAGACGTCGGTCCGCGTGCCGCAGTGGGGGCAGGCGAAGTAGCTCATGTTCTCGACGATCCCGAGTATCGGGACCCCGACCTTGCGGAACATGGCCACGCCCTTGATCGCGTCCGCGAGCGCCACGTCCTGGGGGGTCGTCACGATGACCGCGCCGGTGAGGTTCGCCTTCTGGGAGAGCGTGAGCTGAGCGTCGCCCGTTCCGGGAGGCATGTCCACCACGAGGACGTCGAGCGTCCCCCAGGCGACGTCTCGCAGCAGCTGTTCCACGGCCTTCATCACCATCGGGCCCCGCCAGATGACGGCCTCGTCGGCGCCGAGGAAGAAGCCGAGGGACATGATGCGCACTCCATGTCGCTCGAAGGGTACGATGCGTGTGCGGGCCTCGTCGAACGACGGGACCTCCTTGATTCCCATCATCATCGGGATCGACGGGCCATAGACGTCGGCGTCCATCAACCCGACCGCCGCGCCGCCGCGCGCGAGGGCCACCGCGAGATTTACGGCCACCGTGGACTTTCCGACGCCCCCCTTCCCGGAGGCCACCGCGATGACGCTCGCCACACCCGGAAGCACGGGGGGAACTTCGGGCGCCGGGCGAGTGTCGTGCGCCGCCCTTCCCCCGCCGCGTTCCGCGGGGGCCTGGGCGAGCGAGGCCTCGACGCTCGTGCAGCCGGGCAGCTCCAGCACGGCGGCGCGGGCTTCCTCCAGGATTCGAGCCGCCGTTTCCGCCGGCGCCCCGCGGGGCTCGAGGCGGAAGCTCACGCGCCCTTGGGCGACCGAGACGTCGCGGACGATGCCGAAGGAGACGATGTCCCGCGTGTAGGGCGGGTACTTCACGCGGCGAAGCGCCGCGAGAACGGCTTCCTCCGAGAGGCTCATGCGACTCCTCGACGCCGAGTCGGGGGGTTCGCCTCGGCGGGACCTTCGAATATAGCATTCCGCCAACGCCGGGGCCGCAGCCGGCGAGTCCCCTTGCGTCGCGTCCGGAGTCGCGATCGGTACTAGTGTCTCGTACCCGAAGTCGCGTTACATTCGGCCGCCGCTGCATCCCGGCCTGCTTCGTCGCTCCTCGGTCGAATACTCCCGGTATGCTCCCTCGTCGCTCCTCACAGGCCGGGCGCATCGACGGCCTCGATGTTAACGGGACTTCGGGTACGAGACACTAGTCGAGGCGGAATTTCTTGAGCCGGTAGATGAGGGTCTGTCGCGAGATCCCCAGGAAACGGGCGGCGCGGGTCTGGTTCCCGGCGCAGCGCCGGAGCGCCTCGCCGAGAAGCCCCTTCTCGACGTCCTCGAGCGAGATCCCGTCGGGGGGGATGTCGAGTCGGACCCCGCCGAACGTCGGTAGGTCCGCGCGCAGGGCCTCGGGAAGCTCGCCGACGGCGACCGTGGGCTCTCGCGAGAGGACCACCAGCCGCTCGATCACGTTCTCGAGCTCGCGGACGTTCCCGGGCCAGTCGTAGCGGTCGAAGCGGTCGAGGACCGCGGCATCGAGCTTGGGTATCGGCCTCCCGTGGCGCTTGCCGTGCTTGAGGAGGAAGTGCTCCACGAGGAGCGGGATGTCCTCGCGCCGCTCGCGCAGGGGAGGAAGCGTCAGCGCGACCACGTTCAGCCGGAAGAACAGATCCTCTCGGAACGTGCCTTCCCGGACCCGTCCCTCGAGGTCGGCGTGCGTGGCCGCGACGACCCTGACGTCGACGCGAACGGGGTGGCCGGCGCCGATCTTGTCCACTTCTCCTTCCTCGATGGCTCGAAGGAGGCGGGATTGGGCGTCGCGCGGAATCTCGGCGACCTCGTCCAGGACGATCGTCCCGCCGGAAGCGATCTCGAACTTCCCCCTCCGATCCTCGGTGGCTCCCGTGAACGCGCCGCGGCGGTAGCCGAAGAGCTCCGACTCGACGAGCCCCTCGGGGATCGCCGCGCAGTTGACGACCACGAAGGGGCCGTCCTTCCTCCGTGACCGGAGGTGGAGAGCCCTCGCGGCGAGCTCCTTGCCGGTACCGCTCTCCCCGAGGAGAAGGACCGTCGCGTCGGAGTCGGCCGCGAGAGACAGATCCGACAGCACGCGGCGGAGCGACGCGGAGGAGCCGAGGATGCTCTCGAACCCGCCGTGCTCCTGAACGACCGCCCGGAGGCGCCGGTTCTCGTCCCGGAGCCCCGCGAATTCGAGGGCGCGGCGAACCGACACGAGGAGGCGGTCGCGGGTGAAAGGTTTCTCGAGAAAGTCGAGGGCGCCGAGCTGCATGGCGCGGACGGCGGTCGCCACGTCCCCGTGCGCCGTGATCACGATGGACGCGGTGTCGGGGCGGACCACCCGGGCGCGGTCCACGAGCTCGATGCCGTCCATGCCGGGCATGAGGACGTCGGACACGAGCAGGTCGAAGGCCTGGCCTCGAAGCGCGTCGAGAGCCTCCTCGGCGGTCGCGGCGCTCGTCACCGCGTACCCGGCCTCGTTCAGCTGGTACTCGACGACGCGGCGCAGGCTGGCGTCGTCGTCCACGAGGAGCACTCGAGGGGTCGCGCCCGCCTTCATGGGAGGTCCGGCGGGGCCAAGGGAAGTGCTAGGCGGAAGCGCGCGCCACCACCCTCGGCGGGCTCGGCCGTCAACGTTCCGCCGTGACTCGCGGCGATCCGGCGCGCGATGGCCAGCCCGAGCCCGGTCCCGCCGCTGCGGGTGGAGAAGAAGGGTTCGAAGATCCGCTCCAGCGGGCCTTCGGGAAGCCCGATGCCATGATCGCGCAACGCGATGATCACGGCCCCGGCGCTCCTCGTGGTCTCCACCTCGAGGACGCCGCCGGCCGGCATGGACTGGATGCCGTTGAGCAGGAGGTTCACCAGGGCCTGCTGGATCTGGCCGGGGTCGGCAAGGGCCGGGACGAGGTCGGGGGAGAGAGCGAGAGCGATCCGGACGGAGGCGCGGGCGGCGGTCTTGGAGAGAAGATCCACCGACGCCCGCACCGCGGTGTTGACGTCCAGGCGTCCCGGGGCGGGGGGCTGCGGACGGGCGAAGTCGAGGTACTTGCCGGCGATGCCGTTCAGCCGCTCGATCTCCCGCCGGAGGATGTCCACGAACTCCCGGTGGGGGTGGGAGGGCGGGTAGTCTCCCTCGAGGATCTCGACCGCGCCGCCGATCGCCCCGAGCGGATTGCGAACCTCGTGGGCCATTCCCGCCGCGAGGGTGCCGAGGGAGACCAGGCGGTCGGCGCGTCGAAGGGTGCTCACCGTCTCCTCGAGGTCCTTGAGGGCCCGGTCGCGCTCGGTCGCCGTGGCCTCGGCGCTCTGCCTGAGAGCGCGCTCGCGGTCCGAGAACGCCCCGGCGATCACCGCCACCACCGCGAACATCGCCGTCTCGAGCGCCTGGCTCACCTGGTACGCCGTATCGTGGGTCCAGTGCACGACGATGTGCGGAGCGTACAGCAAGGCGCAGGCCGCGGCGACGATCACGCCTCCGCGCAGCCCGAACCAGGCGCAGGCTAGGAGGATCGGGATGTAGTAGAGGCGCTGGTACAGGTTGTGGAGGAGGGTGTGCTGCGGATCCGTGGCGTAGTGCGCCAGCGTGATGGCCGCCGCCGTCGTCGCCACGACGGCGGCCCGGGTTCGACGGCTGAGGCTGCGGTCGCCGCTCAACCCCCGCTCAGTACTTGTAGGACAGTCCGCCGTACAAGCCCTGGTAAACCACGGAGTGATCCTGCCGGGTGAAGGAGGGGACGGTCACGGTGATGGCGCGGGTATTCGGATCGCGGTACCAGTTGATTTGCCCCGGCTTGACGTCGGCCCCGACGCCGGTGTACCGCGCGTTCCTGTACCCTCCGAAGACCTCCAGGCCGCGCCAGGCCTTCCAGCGCAGCTCGAGGTAGGCCTCGACGGTCTGGGCGCCGGCCGCGTCGCTGGTCTCCACGTTGATCGGCAGCGCGAACTGCTGGATGGCGCCGATCAACGAGTTGCCCTGCGCGTCGACGCTGTCGAACTCGTCGAACGGCGGGGCCATGATGTAGTCGATCTCGAGCCTGCTCGGCATGGTCATCATGGCGTAGAAGTGGGACGTGGAGCTGTACTGGGTCGCGAGCTTACCCTCGAGGCTCGCGACCGAAAAGCCGGTCTCGATGGAGAGGGTCGGGGTCAGCGGAAACGTCAGGTCGACGCCCGCTTCCAGGCCTTGCCCCTCGAACTGGGAAGCAAGGTGGGCGGTGTCGGCGCCGGGCAAGAGCGGGTTGTTCGCCGGCGTTGGCTGCGGATACAGGATCGGCGGCAGGGCGTCCCCCTGGTACACCGGGAAGAGCGAGTAGTAGTCTCCGTCGAGAGTCCGCGTGTGCTGGATCATCCGGTAGCCGACGAACCAGCGCGCCACGAATTTCGACGACTGGAACCCGATCCGCCGGAAATCGAGGCGCAAGTCGCGCAGCTTCGTCTGGGTTCCCACGAGGAAGCCGTCCGCCAAGCCGTCGTCGTTGATCCCGGCGTAGAGCGGGTACATCGGCAGGATGCCGTACGCGAACTGGCCGGGAGTGTAGCGCGCCAGCTCGCTTGTCTGATCGTGAGAATACCACGTCCCGACGACCTCTCCGATGTTCTTGTGGATCGTGAAACCCGCCCGGTAGCGGATGCGGTTCTCCGTGCCCTGGGGCATGTAAGCAAGGGAGGTCACCGTTCCGCCGTTCGTGTCTCGCTGGCTGGCTGGAGCGTACTCGAGGCCCTCGGGTTGCGAGACCCAGTCGCTGGCCTCGACGAACCAGGTGACGCGCTTGCCCTCGTCGTCGGCTTGCGTTTCGGCCTCCGGAGGCTTCGCGGCCTCGGCGGGCTTGACGGGCTCGGGGGCCTTGGGGGCCTCCGCGGTCTTGGCCGGCGCTGCCGGTTTGGTCTCTTGAGCCCGGGCGATCGCCGGAACGACGGCTCCGAGCAGCAGCAGCGCAATCCACCGTGAGTACGCTCTCATTCGCTTCACCCTATCCACGACGTGGGACGAATTCCGTCCGAGGTCGGAACGAACCCTAGCGCAGCGTGAACGAGTAGGAAATCCCATCCTGCGAGTTCTGGGGCGAGAAGGTGTTCCCGACGAGGGAGCTCGAGACGTCCTTGCCTTCCAGGTAGATCTGGCTTCCGAAGGTCGGCGGGGCATTGGTGAACAGGGCGGTGGCCCCCGGGTTGGTGTCCTTCCGCGCCTTCACGATCACGGTGTCTCCGGAGTTCAGCTGGACCGGGAAGTAAGAGGGGCTTCCGGCCACGCTCGGGTCGCCGAGCTGCACGCCGCTCGAGGGGCCGCCGTACGGGCACTGGCTGCCATAGCTCGTGGAGGTACCCGAAGCGATCTTGATCTTCTCGACGAAGTCTCGGCTGGCGGTGGAGATCCGGCGCCCGTTCTTCAGCGACAGCACGACGGTCACGTTCGGGTTGTCGGGATCGGAGAGGTCCCGCGACCAGTCCGTCGGGTGCTTCGAGGGGGTCTGGGGCGCGGTGTCGTCGTAGGCGGTCACGCTGCCGTACGAGGAGGAATAGGTCGCATCGGAGAGCCGCTCGATCGTGGACGAGCCGGCGCGGATCAGGTCGATCTCGACGGAGTACCGGAACGGGTACACCGCGCTCAGGCGCTGCTGGAGGTCCGGCGTATCGGCGATGTCGCACCAAAGCCCGAGGTCCACGACCGTCTCGTCCGGCGGACGCTCGGGCTGGTCGGGGTAACTTGTCGAGGTCACCAGGGCGGCGTCCCACACCTCGAAGAGGAGGACCCTCGGCGCGTTCGCCTGGAAGGTCACCTGGCCGTTCTGCGCCGGCTTCGCGGTCGGCTGGGTCGTGCTGCAGCCGAGTGCTACGGCGACGAGCAGAATGGCCACCGAACCCAGAACTCTTCTTGCCATCCCGACCTCCGTGAAAGACAGAGAAACTACCCCGAGAGCCACGGGGTCGTCAAGCGGTCGTTCCGCCCGCCCTGGAGCGGTTGCGGTGAATCTTCCGCACCCGCGGCGGGGAATCGCCGTGCTAGAATCCGCCCGCCTGGGCTCCCGGGGCCTTTTCCCCTCGGCCCATGCCCCCGGGCGGGACGCTTCGGGGATGGAGGTACCGAGGATGGCGCGTTACCCGACCGCGGAAGAGGCGGCCGCCGTCGAGTCCCGAAGGGTGGAGCGCGTCTACTCCGTGCTGGCGAGCGGGTACGATGCCTTCTTCGACTGGGCGCTCGGCCCGGGGCGTCGCCGGGCTATCGCCTCGCTTCCGATTCGACCCGGCGACCGGGTCCTCGAGGTGGGAGTCGGGACGGGACTCTCCCTTCCGTTCTACCCCGAGGAGTGCCACGTCACGGGGGTGGACATCGCGGAGCCGATGCTCGAGCGGGCAAGGATGCGCCTGGATCTGATGGGCAGGGACGATGTCGAGCTGCGGCGCATGGACGCCCGCGACCTGAAGTTCCCCGACGGCTGCTTCGACCACGTCGTTGCGCCGTACGTGATCTCGGTGGTCCCGGAGCCGGAAAGGGTGATGGCGGAGATGGCGCGCGTCTGCCGTCCCGGCGGGAGCGTCATCGTCGTCAACCACTTCCTCAGCGAGAATCCGGTCCTCGGGTTCTTCGAGCGGCTCCTGACCCCGGCGAGCCGCTGGATCGGTTTCCGGATGGACCTTCCGGTATCCGAGGTGGTCCCCACGGCCGGACTCGAGCTGGTTCGGTCGAAGAGGGTCAACCTCCTCGGGCTCTGGCGATTGCTGGAGCTGAGCCGCAAGGGGTAGGAGCCCGTCCGGGTCATCGCGCCAACCCAGGGAGTTCTTCGCACGGGTCCCGGCTCCGCGGTCAGTGCTCCGGATCTCCCGGGTGCTTCGCGGGGGGCCACGGCCGTCGCTGCGGGACCGGCGCCTCGTGCTCCTCGGACAGCCGGTCGACGACCTGCATCTGTTCCATCACCCTTGCGAACTGCCGCTCGATCGTCTCGCTGGTGACGGAATTCCGCGTGAGCATTTCGAGGGCTCGCACCTTCTCCCGCAGGGCGGCGATCTCGATCCCGCGGCCCTCGAGCTCGAGTTGCGCCTCTCGCACTTTCTGTCGCAAGAGCGAGGTCTCGCGATGGAGGCGCTCGCGCAGCCTCGCGACCTCGGCGCGAAACTCCTCGATTTCTCGCCGCTTCGCTTCGAGATCCCCCTGGAGCTCGATCGTTCGCAGGCCGCCGGCCCGGACCATCCCGTACTGCACGAGGAGCTGCTCGTGCTTCATTTGCAGCTCCTGGTAGAGGCCGATCGGGAGCGTGTCGCGGGAGGCGGTCCTCGCCGGCGCTCGCGAGGCGACGCGAACGGGCTCGGGAAGATTGCGCGGCGCGGAATCGTCGGCGATGCCGGCCCCGGCGAAGTCCTGGTCGGAGACGAAGTACTCCGGGCCGTAGCGGCCGGGGCGCTTCTCCGCGCGGAGTTTGCCGTTGCGGATGTAGCGCCGGAGCGTCGTGACGGACAGGCCTGCCCGCTCGGCAGCCTCCCTCAAGGTCATTCGCTCCATGCTCCGGTCTCCGCGCAGCCTTCGCGAGGCGGCGCCGGACGTTTCTACCACAGCGCGTGATCGCGCCACAAGGGGCGGCGCGTTCCGTCACGAATCCTGCCCGGCGGTCGCGGCGACCGGAGGACGCGGCTTGAAGGCGGGGGATGCCGCGATGTACCTTCTGCGGGCCCCGGTGCCTAGCCGGGGAGTGGAGGCGGGACCGATGAGCGATTCTCCATCGCGGGTGAGGCACTGGGCCGACGAGGCCGCGTCGGCCGTGGCGGCCTCGGGTCGCGTTCCGGTGCTCTCGACGGGGATCTCGCCGTCGGGCGAGATCCATGTCGGGAACATGCGGGAGGTCCTGACGGCCGACGCGGTCTTCCGGGCGTTGCGCGACCTCGGCGTTCCCGCGCGCTTCAACTACGTCTGCGACAACTTCGACCCGCTGCGCAAGGTCTCCCCGTTCCTCGACCCGGCGGTGTACGCCTCCAAGGTCGGCCAGCCGCTCTCCAGGATCCCGTGCCCTTGCGGAAAGCACGCGTCGTACGGCGACCACTTCCTGGAGCCCTTCCTCGAAACGCTCCAAACCCTGCACGTCGAGGTGGAGCTCGAGCGCGCCGACCTGATGTACGCGTCGGGCAGGATGGTTCCCTACATCGTCGCCGCGCTGGAGGGAAGGGATAGCATCGCGGCGATCCTCCGCGAGTTGACGGGAAAGGAGGTCGGCGAGGACTGGTGGCCGTTCAGTCCGCTATGCTCCGCGTGCGGGAGGATCAGCGCGGCGCGGGTGACGGGGTTCTCCGCGGCGCACGAGACGGTGGACTTCGCGTGCGAGTGCGGGGCCGCGGGCACGGTGCCGATGGCCGGCGGCGGGAAGCTCGTCTGGCGCATCGATTGGCCGGCACGCTGGAAGCTGCTCGGCGTCACCGTGGAACCCTTCGGCAAGGACCACGCGACGCGCGGGGGGTCGTACGATACCGGAGTTCGCATCGTCCGGGAGGTTTTCCACGGCGAGCCGCCCCATCCGATCCCCTACGAGTGGATATCCCTCAAGGGAGCGGGGGACATGTCCTCCAGCAAGGGAAACGTCCTGTCCATCGGCGACGCGCTGAAGCTCGTCCCCCCCGAGGTCCTCCGCTACCTCGTGCTGCGCGAGAAGCCGCAGCGGACGATCTCGTTCGACCCGGGTCTGCCGCTCCTGCAGCTGGTCGACGAGGTGGACGACGCGACCGCCGCAGGGCGCGACGAGCGGGCCCTCGCGCTCTCGCAGGCGGCGGGCTTTCGTCCGGTAGGGGTTCCCTTCAAGCATCTGGTGGTCGTCGCGCAGGCCGCAGCCTTCGATCTCGACGGCGTGATGTCCATCCTGGAGCGCACCGGCTACTGTGGCCTCGACCGGGAGGCGGTCCGGGACAGAATGGGGTACGCTCTACGATGGTTGGAGAGCCATGCCCCCGAGGAGTTGAAATTCGAGGTGCGCCACTCCCTTCCGGCGGAAGTGGAGGCGCTCTCGCCAACCCAGCGGGACGCTCTCGGGAGATTGGCACGGGAGTTGAAAGAGGACATGGATGGCGATGCGGTGCATGCCCTGATTCACCGCCTGGCCAAGGAGATTCCGGAAATGAAGCCGGCGGAGATGTTCCAGGCGGTTTACATCAGCCTTCTCGGGAAGCCGAGGGGCCCGCGCGCGGGGTGGTTCGTGTCCGTTTTGGGAGCTTCGTTCTGCGCGCGACGATTCCGTGAAGCGGCGGGAGAACTTCGATGAGCGTAGCAGGAACGGCGAGACAGTGGACTCTCCGGGGGACACTGGCGATCGTTTTGAGCCTGGGCGGTGGTGTCGCGATGGCGTGGCAACAGGTCACACCTCCCCCGGAGGCCCCGGACGCCCCCGAAACCGCCGTGGCGGCTCCGCAGGCGAAGAAGGTGGTTCGAACCTTCAAGGTCTATGCGGACAACTGGGAGTGGAGCCCGGAGACGATCCGGGTCAAGCAAGGCGAGCACGTCGTTCTCAAGCTGCACGCCTACCGGGCGACCCGCTCGTTCGTGCTCAAGGCCTACAAGCTCGACGTCCACATGCCCCAGGACCAGGACATCACCGTCGAGTTCGACGCCGACAAGAAGGGGGAGTTTCCCTTCAAGTGCGGCCGCCCTTGCGGCAACGGCTGCGCGAAGCTGAGAGGGACGCTGGTCGTCGAGTGACGGTTGACCGCGGGTCGCGGGGCGAGGCGATCCCCGCCCCGGACTCCACCGCCGGGTTCACTCCGCGCCCGCGCCCCTTTTCGGCTCGCGAATCCAGAGCGTGAGGAGCAGTCCGGCCGCGAAGAACGGCATGGTCCACAGGACGGCGAGACGCTGGTTTCCCGAGCCGCTCGAGACCAGGCCGAAGACGAGGAACGCGAGAATCGAGCCGAGCTGTCCCGCCAGGACGTAGAACCCGAAGAACTCCGACTCGCGGTCGGGGGGGGACAGCATGGCCATGAACGAGCGGCCGATCGCTTGCGTGCTACCCATCCCGATCGCCGCGCCGGTGGCCATCAGCCAGAACATCACCCTTCCGCGCGCGAACGCGCCGTCCACGACCACCGCCACCCACAGGAGGAGCGTCGCCGCGAGCGCGCGCTTCTGACCGAAACGGTCGGCCAGCCAGCCCGCCGCGAGGGTGCCGGGGACGGCGACGATGTTGGTGAAGACGAACAGCAGGACCAGCTCGCTGCCGCGGATCCCGAAGGTCCCGCTCGCGTAGATCGCGCTGAAGCGGATCACCGTGTTGATGCCGCCGAAGAAGCAGACGTAGGCAAGAACGTACTTCGCGGTCTCCCGGTGCCGCCCGAGGTGGCGGAGGGTGTCGCCGACCCGGCGGAATCCGATGGCGACGTACTCCGAGGGGCGACGGATGCGTCCGAGGGGGGCCGACTCCCTCAGGAAGAGAAACGTCGGTATCGAGAAGAGGGCGAAGAACCCCGCCACGATGAGGAAGGAAAGCCGGTAGCCGGCCGCCGCGGAGGGATCGAGTTCTCCTCCGGCCAGCGTCAGCGGCCTGCCGATGAAGCGAGCGCAGGCCACGAGCGACACGAGGCCGCCGAGGAACCCCACTCCCCACGCGAGGCCGGAGATCTTCCCGCTCGTCTCGGGAGTCGAGATCTCCGGGAGGAAGGCGTTGTAGAAGATGTAGCCCGCCTCGAATCCCACGGAGGCCACGACGTAGAGGCCGAGCGCCAGGCCCACGCGGCCGGGTCCCGCGAGCGACAAGAGCGCCGTGGCGACGACGGTTTGGACGACCGTGGCCAGCAGGAGGCGCTTCTTCCTGCCGGAGTAGTCCGCCATCGCTCCGAGGACGGGCGAGATGGCGATCAGCACGAGATTGACCGCGATCCCCGCCGCGCTCCACAGGAGGTCGCCGGAGGCATTCCCCGTGCCGACCACCGCCTCGCGGAAGTACACCGAGAACGCCACGGTCGTGATGAGGGTGGTGTAGGACGAGTTGGCGAAATCGAACGCGCACCAGCCGATGACCTGCTTGCGTGGCACGGGGCGGCGTTCTTCCTCCGCGGCTCGTTTCGGCATGCCCAGGTCTAGCGATCGCCCCAGTGGAGCTTCCGCCGGAGGACCTCGAAGAAGCCCCGATGGGCGACCCGCACCAGCCGGACCGGCGCCGGATGGCGGTCCACCGCGAGGGCGTCCGCCGCGCGCATGGGTATGCCGACCTGGCCGTCGAGGGTCAGGTAGACGTCATCCGGCTCCCCCAGCAGCCGGACGTCGATCTTCACCGAGCCGGGGACGACGAGCGGGCGGAAGGTGAGCATGTGCGGGCAGATCGGCGAGATCACGAACGCGGCCATGCGAGGATCGAGGATCGGTCCTCCCGCCGAGAGGTTGTAGGCGGTCGAGCCCGTCGAGGTGGAGACGATGAGCCCGTCGCTGGTGAAGGTCGCCACCTCCTCTCCGTCCACTCGCACCTCGAGCGTGATCATGCGGGCCAGAGCGCCCTTGGTGATCACCGCGTCGTTGAGAAGGGCGTGCTCGCTGCGGACCCTCCCTCCCCGCGCGAAGCGCACCCGGAGGGCGTGGCGCTCCTCGATCCACGCCTCGCCGCGGAGAACCTGCTCCAATCCGGGGTAGAGCTCGTCGGGCTGGAGCTCGGTGAGAAAACCGAGGCCGCCGAAGTTGACCCCGAGGATCGGAACGGAGCGCGGCGCGGCCGCGCGCGCGACCGACAGCAGGGTCCCGTCGCCCCCCGCCACGATCGCGAGATCGGTTCCCGCGGGAAGCGCCTTCCTGGAGACTCCGTCCTTGCGCCCGAGCGCGCGGGCGGTCTCGGAGTCGAATCGCACCCGGATCCCGCGGCTGCGGAGCCAGGCGCCGAGCTCTCCGGCGATGCGGACGCCTTCCTCGGGGCCCATCTTGGCGACGACGAGGACGTTGCGGATCTCGCTTCGCATTCGGGACGAGCGCTTCATGTCCTCGTCTCCCCGCCGCGCCGGACCGCTTCTTCGATAGCGGCGGCGAGCGACTCGCCCAGGAGGCCGGGACTCTCCGGCGCAAGGTGCAGGAAGAACTCCACGTTGCCCTCCGCGCCGCGGATCGGGGAGGCAATCGCGCCGAGCACTCCCCACTCGCGCTCCCGCGCGAAAGCCGCCAGCCTCGCGAGCACCTCGGCATGCAGCGCCGGCTCGCGGACGATCCCGCCGCGGCCCACCTTGCCGCGGCCCACCTCGAACTGGGGCTTGACGAGCGCCACGATCTCTCCCCCCGGAGCGAGACACGCCGCGACCGGGGGAAGCACCCGCTCGAGGGAGATGAAGGATACATCCATCACGGCCAGCGCGGGACGGAAGGGGAGGGCGGAAGGATCGAGGTGGCGGGCATTGATCCCCTCGAGGATCGCGACACGCGGATCGTTGCGAAGGCCCCAGTCGAGCTGCCCCCTGCCGACGTCGAGCGCCGCCACGCGGCTTGCGCCCGCCTCGAGCAGCACCTGGGTGAATCCTCCCGTCGACGAACCGACGTCCAGCGTGTCGAGCCCCGCGGCGCTCACGCCGAACGCCGCGAGCGCCGCCGAGAGCTTTTGCCCTCCGCGGCTGACGAAGCGAGGCCCCGGTTCCACCTCGATCGGCGCTTCGGCCGCGATCCTGTGGCCGGGCTTCTCGAGGCGGATGCCGAGAGAGCTGACCCTCCCGGCGAGGATCAACGCCTGCGCCTGAGTCCGGCTCGGTACTAAGCCCCGTTCGACGAGAACGACGTCCAACCGCTCTTGGCGCCCGCGCGGCGTCATGCCGGCCGGGAGACGGCGAAGCGGGCGAGCTCCCTGAGAGGCTCGGAGGCGCATCCCGCCCGTTCGAGCGCCTCGATGGCGAGGACGACGCGGCGGTCCGCCTCGTGGCGGGAGGCCTCGATGCCCATGAGGGCGGGGAAGGTCGCCTTCCCGGCCGCGAGGTCCTTTCCCGGAGTCTTGCCCAGGACCTCGGGAGACGAGGTCGCGTCGAGGACATCGTCGGCGATCTGGAAGGCCATCCCGAGCTCGTGCCCGTAGCGCTCGAGATGCAGGCGCTCGGCCGCCGACGCGCCGCCGTGGATCGCCCCCACCAGGACGCCGGCCGCGATGAGAGCGCCCGTCTTGTGGGCGTGGATCCACTCGACCCTCGCGCGGTCGGGTTTGGCACCTTCCGCCTCGAGGTCGGCGATCTGGCCGCCGATCATCCCCGCGGCTCCCGCCTCGCGGGCCGCGACGGCGACGGCCTCGGCGCGTCGAGCTGCGCGGGCATCCCCGGCGGGGAAGGTGGCCATCACCTCGAAGGCGAGCGACAGCAGGGCGTCGCCGGCGAGGACGGCCTCCGCCTCGCCGAAGGCGCGGTGCACGGTGGCGCGCCCGCGGCGGAGATCGTCGTCGTCCATCGCCGGCAGATCGTCGTGGACGAGCGAGTAGGTGTGGATCATCTCGAGGGCGGCCGCGGGGTCGAGGACGTCGTCCACGGACCCGCCGCAGGCCTCGCAGGCCGCGATCGCGAGAAGGGGACGCAGGCGTTTCCCACCGCCGAACACCGCGTAACGCATGGCGCGGGCCACCGTGGCGGAGGGGCCCGAGGGGAGCGGCAGGAGCCGCTCGAGCGACTCGTCGATCCGGACCCGCCTGGATGCGAGGTAGGCGTCGAGGCTCATCGCTTCTCGTCCCGGTCCCCTTCGCGGAACTCCACGCGCCGGATCTCGAGAGCGCGGCCGTTCTCGGCGGAGACGTCGATGAGGACCGCCTGGAGGCGGGCGTCGTCCCGGGCAGGGGAGAATCGAACCGGTCTCTGCGTCAGAAAGCGCTCGAGGACGTCCGCCTTCTCGACGCCGATGACGGAATCGTGCGGGCCGGTCATACCCACGTCCGTGATGCAGGCGGTGCCGCCGGGGAGCACCCGCTCGTCCGCCGTGGGCACGTGGGTATGGGTGCCGAGCACCGCCGAGGCGCGGCCGTCGACGTACCAGGAGAAAGCGATCTTCTCGCTGGTGGCTTCCGCGTGGAAGTCCACGATCGAAACCCTCGCGCGTCCGGCGTACTCCGCGAAGATCGAGTCGGCGGCGCGAAACGGATCGTTCACCGCCGGCATGAAGACCCGCCCCATGAGGTTGATGACGAGCACGGGCGTCCCGTCGCGGGCGGCGACCAGGGCCGTTCCGCGTCCCGGAACCCCTTCGGGGTAGTTCGCCGGCCTCAGGAGGCGTTCGTGTCGCTCGAGGTACGGGACGATCTCCTTGCGGTCCCACACGTGATTGCCGGTGGTCAGGACGTCGCATCCCGCCCGGAACAGCTCCTCCGCGGTCGCGGGCGTGATCCCGTTGCCGCCGGCGCTGTTCTCTCCGTTCGCGACGACGAGGTCCGGGCGAAGCGTCCCCCGGAGCGCGGCGAGCCCCGATCGGAGCACCCGGCGCCCCGGAAGCCCGACGACGTCTCCGACGAAGAGGATCTTCAATGACGCGCCTCAGACCGCGAACTGGACCGACCGGGTCTCCCGGACGACGCTGACGCGGATCTGGCCGGAGTAGACCACGTCCTTCTCGATCGCGCGCGCGATGCTCTTGGAGAGCGCGTACGCGTCTTCGTCGCTGACGCTCTGCGTGTCCACGATGACGCGGAGGTCCTTTCCCGCCTTCACGGAATACGCCTTGACGACGCCGGGGAACGAGAGCGCGATCGCCTCGATCCTCCTCAGGCGCTCGACGAACAGGTCCAGGTTCTCCTTCCGGGCCCCCGGACGGTTGTCGGAGATGCGGTTCGCGATCCGGAGGAGGAGCGCCTCGAGGGTGGCGGCCTCGGAGTCCGGGTGAAGGCTCTGGATCGCGTGGACGACCTCCTCGCTCTCGCCGTACTTCGCCGCGAGGTCGGCGGACGCGAGCACGGTGTGGCCCGACGCGGTCTCGTCCACTCGTCCGACCTCGTGCAGGAGGGCGGCCCTCCGGACGACCTCGACCCGCCCGCCGATTTCCGCCGCCATGTGACCGGCCACCAGGGCGACCTCGGTGCAGTGCTGGAGGAGGTTGTGCCCGTGATAGGTCCGGAACTTGAGCCGGCCGATGAGCCGGGCGAGGCGCGGATGCGGATCGGAGATGCCCAGGTTGAAGGCGGCCTGCGAGCCCGCCTGCTCCGTGATCGTGTCGAGCTCCGTCTGGACCTTGGCGACGACCTCCTCGATGCGTGCCGGGTGGATGCGGCCGTCCTCGATCAGGCGCCCGATCGCGACCCGGGCCACTTCGCGGCGCGTCGGGTCGAAGGACGAGATCAGGATCGCCCGCGGCGTGTCGTCCACGATGACGTCGATACCGGTGGCCATCTCGAGGGCGCGGATGTTCCGTCCCTCCCGGCCGATGATCCGGCCCTTCATCTCGTCGCTCGGAAGCTCGATGAAGCTGACGGTGCTCTCGACGGCCTCTCGGAGGTTGATCCGCTCCGTGGCCTCGAGAACGAGACGGAGCGCGCCGCGCTCGGCGGTTTCGCGGGCCTCTTCCTCGATCCGGCGGGCCAGCCGCGCCCCCTCGCGACGGGCTTCGTCCTCGAGCGATGCGACGAGCTCGGCGCGGGCCTCCGCGGCCGTCATGCCCGCGGCGCGCTCGAGCGCGGCCCGCGCCCGCTCGAGCTCCGCCCGGGCGGCGTCGAGAGACTCCTGCACGGACTGCTCGTTCTTCGAGAGGGCGGACTGGCGGCGCGCGAGGTCGCGGCGCTGCCGCTCGAGCGTGGAGGCGTCTCCCTCGAGCTCCCGCGCGCGCGAGTCGACGGAGGATTCCCGGGCCTCGAGATCGCGGTCGCGCCGGTCGGCTTCCTCCTCGAGGGCGAGGGCCTTCTCCTGAGCGCCTACCAGGATTTCCCTGGCCTTGCTCTCGGATTCCTGGCGTGCTTCCTCCGCGACGGCGCGCGCCGACTCCCGCCCCCGCGCGACGATGCGCCGCGCGGTCCACACCGCGGCGGAGAGCACCGCCACCGCGGCAGCCAGGCCCGCCAGGAGCGGAAGACCGAAAGGCGATTCCGATAGCAACATGCACCCCTCGGGGCCTTCCGGGCGAGGCCCCTCGGACCGGAGCGGGCGCTGCCGGGTACCTGGGGGATGTCGAGCGCAGCGGAGCGGTCTAGGGGGCTCTCTCAGGCCCCCGCGCGGGCCGTGTGGGCAGATCCGATTGAACCTGGCGCACCAGGTGGGAGCGGCTCGACGACTTCAGGCTTCCCCTTACGAGAGGGGCTTGCACACCGCCGCCGGAAGTTACGCCCCCGATCAAACGACGTTGGCTCAAGGGAAACAACCCATCACGAACCCCGCAGGGGTCTCCTCTTCGAATGTTCTGCCCACTTCTACCGCCTCAATTGTGTTGCGCGCTCCATCCTCCAGGTCCGAGACAGCACGTACCTGGTCGGCCCTACTTTCCGAGTACCTCGTCGAGTAGAGCCAGCAGCCTGTCCAGTCGGGCCTCGTCCTCGCCATCCAACGTCGGTGCGAGCGCCCGGCCAGCCTGAAATCTCTCGTCCGCGACGTTCAGCGCGGCGAGAATGGCCACCTTCAACGTGTCCGCCGTGCCCGTGGCATCGGCGACTTCCTTCATCCTTCGATCCACATCGGCCGCGAGCTCCGCGAGATAGGCGGGGTCGCCCTGGCCTCGAAGATGATACGTCCGCCCGAAGATCGTGACCGGCGTCGAGCGGATTTCCTCGGCGTTCATCTCGCTCATACCTCGCGCTCCGCCGGCGGTGCCTCGACTTCTCGAGGCGCCACGGCGCCTTCGTCCTCGCGAAGGTCCCGGATGGCGGCCTCGAGCGCGTTGCGAACCTGCTCGGACTTTCCGGGAGGGATACCCCGGCGCAAAACAACCCCTTCGCGCTCGATCTCCTCGAGCCGCCGGCGCAACCCTCGCATCTCGTCCTCCGCCCGGTCGCGCGCTTCCCTGAGGGTCCGTACCTGCGCAACCGCCTGAAGGACGCGATCTTCGAGAAGTTTGAGCTTCGCTTCGCCCATCCTTACAATCCTGCAGCCCGGCCCCTCACGACCTGAGGCGGGCCTCTTGCGTCGCCTCGGCCGACGCCACCAACTCCCTACGGTACCCCTCCGTCTCGACGTCGGTCAACGTCTTCTCGGCCGGCTGGAGAATAACACGCACCGTCACCGAGACCTCGCCGGGAGCGAGCGGCTCACCCTGGTACCTGTCGAGCGCCTCGAAGCGCACGGGAGCGGGTGAGGGGACGGCGGCAAGGGCGGCCAGCAATCGGTGCCAGGTCATCCCGGCGGCGAGCACCAGGGAGAGGTCCCTGGTGACGGCAGGCACCCGAGGCAAGGCGGCGAGACGGCGCGGTGCCGCCGCGTGCCTCAGGAGGCACGTGAGATCGATTTCCCCGAGGTAGACCTGCGACGGCAGATCGAGCGCGCGGGCCAGGTCGGGATGGGCCTCTCCGCACCACGCGAAGTCCTGGCCGCTCGGTGACCTCCACGCCACGGAGCGCCCGGGGTGAAGTCCGGGAAGGCCGGCCGGCCGCCGTTCCACGGCGAGGCCGGGGCGGAGGACGGAGATCACCGACTCCAGGACACCCGCGGCTGCCGGAAGATCGACCTCGACCACGCGTTCGCCGAAATGGCGCGAGGCGGAGGCGCCCGCCCACGCGAATGCGACCCTCGAGGGCTCTTCGGGAAACCTCTCCGTGGAGCGTTGCAGGAACACGCTGCCGGTCTCGAACAGGCGGACGTCGACGGCGCCCCGCCGGAGGTTGAAATCCGCCGCCTTCAGGAGGCCGGGGAGCAGGGAGCGTCTCAGCCTCGCGAGCGTCTCGGCGATCGGGTTCGAGAGCGAGAGGGCCGGCTTGCTCGAAGGGGGGACGAACGCGTCGTCCTCGCCCTGGGCGATCATGGCGTAGTTGAACGCCTCGTGGAACCCGAGATGGGAGAGGAGCGTTCGGCACCGCTCCTCGGCGGCTTGCCGGGGGCTCGGCGACGTCACGGCGACCGCGGCGGAGGCGGATTCCGGAATCCGGTCGTAGCCGATGTGCCGGGCCACCTCCTCCACGAGGTCCTCCTCGCGCTGAAGGTCCACTCGCCAGGAGGGCGCGTGCACGACGATCTTTCCGTCGTCCGAATCCCGTGGCGCCAGGCCGAGCGCTGCGAGCGCATCGACGATCGTAGCCTGTCCCGGATCGAAGCCGAGTAGGCGCCGCACGCGGGCCGGTCTCAGGACGAGGTGCGCGCGCGCGAGCGGCGTCGTCCCGGCGTCGAGCACGCCCGGCGCAGCGACGCCGCCCGCCAGCTCGGCGAGGAGAAGCGCGGCGAGCTCCTGCGCGGGAAGGGTTCCCTGAGGATCGGCCCCACGCTCGAAGCGCTGGCTGGCGTCGGTCGAGAGGCCGAGACGCCGGGCCGTCTTCCGAACGGACAGCGGGGAGAAGTAAGCCGCTTCCACGAGGACGTCCCGGGTCGCCCCTCCGATCTCGCTGTCGGCGCCCCCCATCACCCCGGCGAGGGCGACCGGTCGGGCGGCGTCCGCGATCACGAGCATGCCGGGCTCGAGGACGCGATCGACGCCGTCGAGCGTGACGAGGCGCTCGCCCGCGAGCGCTCGCCGCACGCGGATCTCTCCGCCGCCAAGACGCGCGAGGTCGAACGTGTGGATGGGGTGTCCCGTCTCGAGGAGCACGAGGTTCGAGGCGTCCACGACGTTGTTGATCGGGCGGAGGCCGCAGGCTTCCAGGCGGGCGGCGACCCAGGCTGGCGACGGACCGACCCTCACGCCGAGGATCACCCGGGCGGTGTAGCGCGGACAGAGGTCCGGAGCTTCCACGGCGAGCCTGACGAGGCTCTCGACCCGCTCACCCGTGCCGGACGGGGCTCCGCGGCGGGGGAGCAGGGGTCGCCGGAAGGCGGCCGACAACTCCCTCGCCATGCCGACGTGGCCCAGGCAATCCGGGCGGTTCGCCGGGACGTCGACGTCGAGCACGGGCCCGTCCCGGCTGTCCGTCGAGGCATCCACGGTGAGCCCGCGCGCGGTCAGGGCGGCGGCGATATCGGCTGCTTCGATCCCCGACAGATCGAGAATCTCGGCGAGCCACTTGACCGAAACGAGCATCGGAGCTTCTCACGGGGGCAGCTGCCCCCGTCACACGGAAAACTGCGAGAGGAACCGGACGTCGTTCTCCATCATGAGCCGGAGGTCGTCGATGCCGTAGAGCATCATCGCGATCCGGTCGATGCCCAGGCCGAAGGCGAAGCCGCTGTAGCGCTCGGGATCGATCCCGACGGCCTCGAACACCGCGGGGTGCACCATGCCGGCGCCCCCTAGCTCCAGCCAGCCGGATCCCTTGCACGCGCGGCAGCCGGAGCCGCCGCACACGCGACACGAGATGTCGTACTCGCAACCGGGCTCGACGAACGGGAAGTAACCCGGACGGAGGCGCACCTTCACCTCGCCGCCGAAGAATCGCCGCCAGAGCTCGGACATCGTGGCCTTGAGGTCGGCCATCGAGATTCCCTCGTCGACGACCAGCGCCTCGAGCTGGTGGAACATCGGCAGGTGCGTCGCGTCGAGGTCCCGTCGATAGACCCGCCCCGGGCAGATCATCCGGATGGGCGGCCGTTGCGTCTCCATGGTCCGGATCTGTACCGGAGAGGTGTGCGTCCGGAGGAGCAGGTCCCCCTCCACGTAGAAGGTGTCGGTCGCGTCCCTCGCGGGGTGGTCGGGGGGGAGGTTCAGCGCCTCGAAGTTGTGGAAGTCGTCCTCGACCTCGGGACCGCTCTCGACCGAGTACCCCATCTCGCGGAAGATCCGCTCGAGCTCACGCCTGGCGTGAGTGACGGGGTGGAGGGAGCCGAGCCACGGGACCCGGGCCGGAAGGGTGATGTCCACGCGCTCGCGGTCGAGCGCCCCGCGGCGCTTGGCGATGTCGGCGGCGGCCGCCGCGCTCTCGATCGCCTCCGTGATCCGGAGCTTGATGTCGTTGACGGCCTTGCCGGCCGCGGGACGATCCTCCTCCGGCAACGCGGACAGCCGCTTCATCAGAGCGGGAATCTCTCCCTTTCGCCCGAGGAACCGGATCCGGACGGATTCCACCGCCTCGGGCCGGTTGAGGGCGCCGGAGAGGGCCTCCCTGAACTCGAGCTCGATCCGCTCCAGTTCGTCGCGCACCGGCTCCCCGTCAGGCGCCGGATGCGGCCTGGCGGGCGGCGGTGACGACCCGGCCGAATGCCGCGGCGTCGTGGACCGCCAGGTCGGCCAGGATCTTCCGGTCGAGATGCACTCCGGCGATCTTGAGGCCGTGCATCAGCGCGGAATACGACATCTGGTGCAGGCGGGCGGCGGCGTTGATCCTCACGATCCAGAGGCGCCGGAAGTCGCGCTTCCTGGCGCGCCGGTCCCGGAAGGCGAAGGTCAGCGAGCGCTCCACCTGCTGTTTCGCGATCCGGTAGAGCTTCGATTTCGCGAGGTAGTAACCCTTCGCCCTCCGCAGGATCTTCTTGCGCTTGAGACGTCTCTTGTTGCCGCGTTTCACCCGGGGCATCGCCGTCCTCCTTGCCGTCGAGCCTCTAAGGGCCCGAGCGGCGGGAATGCGCCGACCTCGAGCGCCCGCGCCGTCGCGGTGCGCTCCCGGCCTCCCTCGTCAGTTCGGAAGCATCCGCGCTACGCGCTTATGATCCGCGGGAGACACCAGCGTGGGCATGTCGAGGCCGCGCTTCCGCTTGGTCGTTTTCTTGGTCAGGATGTGGCTCTTGTACGCTTTGGAGCGCTTGAACTTGCCGGATGCGGTCTTCTTGAACCGCTTTGCCGCTCCGCGATGGCTCTTGAGCTTGGGCATGGTTTCCGCTCCGGCGAGCCGGTTCAGGGCTCGCTCTTACGTTGCGCGACGATCGTCCGCGCGTTCTCGATGAAGGCCTCGAGCGACGAAGCTCCCTGGTCCCCGCCGCGGCGCGACCGGACGGCCAGCGTTCGCGCGGCCGCCTCCCGGTCGCCCACGACCAGCATCCACGGGACCTGGTCGAGCTGGGCCTCTCGGATCTTCGCGCCGATCTTCTCACCGCGCGCGTCGACTCGGGCCCTGAACCCGGCGGCGACCAGCGCCGCGTGTACCTCGTTCGAAAAGGGAAGCGATCGCTCCGTGATCGGGAGGATCCGCGCCTGCTCCGGGGCGAGCCACGGGGGAAACGCTCCGGCGCAGTGCTCGATCAGGATGCCGAAGAACCGCTCGAGCGAGCCGAGCATCGCCCGGTGGATCATCACCGGCCGCTGCTCCCGGTCCTGCGCGTCGATGAATCGGAGGTCGAAGCGCTCGGGGAGGACGTAGTCGAGCTGCACCGTCCCGAGCTGGTGCTCCCGGCGCAGCGCGTCGAGGACGATGAAGTCGATCTTCGGACCGTAGAACGCCCCGTCCCCGGCATTCAGCCGGTAGGGGTGGCCGCTCGCGCGCAGGGCGCTCTCGAGGGCCGTCTCGGCGCGGTCCCAGAGTCCGTCGTCCCCCGCGCGCTTCTCCGGGCGGGTCGAGAGGAAGATCCGCACCTCCGGGAGGCCGAACAGCGCGTAGGTCTCGAGGTACATGCGGACGAGCGCCTCGACCTCGGTCGAGATCTGCTCCGGCGTGCAGAAGATGTGGCCGTCGTCCTGGGAGAAGCTCCGGACTCGTGTGAGCCCCGCGGTGACGCCCGACAGCTCGTTGCGGTGCAGCCGCCCGAAGTCGGCGAGCCGGATCGGCATCTCGCGGTAGGAGTGGCGTCCTTCCGAGAACATCAGGCAATGGGAAGGGCAGTTCATCGGCTTGACCGCGTACTCCCGCCCCTCCGCCTCGGTGAAGAACATGTTGTCGCGGTAGTGCTCGTAATGGCCGGACCGCTTCCACAAGGCGGCGTCGAAAATCTGCGGGGTGATGACCTCGGCGTATCCGTAGCGCGCGTAGAGCTCCCGCACGTAGCCGATCAGCAGGTTGTAGACGAGCGCGCCCTTGGGATGGAAGAACGGGCTCGCCGGCGCCTCGGCGTGGAACGAGAAGAGCCCCAGCTCCTTGCCGAGCTTCCGGTGGTCCCGCCGCTTGGCCTCCTCGAGGAGCTTCAGGTGCGTGTCGAGCTCCTCCTGATGGAAGAAAGCCGTTCCGTAGATGCGCTGGAGCATCTTGTTCCGCTCGTCGCCGAGCCAGTAAGCGCCGGCGACCGAGAGGAGCTTGAAGGCTCCGAGCCTTCCGGTGGAGGGGACGTGCGGGCCGCGGCAGAAGTCGGTCCACGATCCCTGGCGGTAGATGGACACGGTCTCGCCGCCCTTGGTCGCGGCGAAGTAGACCTTGTAGGGCTCGCCTTCCTTTTCGAAGAACCGGACCGCGTCGTCGTGCGAGAGCTCGAGACGCTCTACCGCGAGGTCCCTTCGGACGATGTCCGCGACTCGAGCCTCGATGGAAGCGAGGTCCGCTTCCGAGAAGGGCTCCTCGCGGTCGAAGTCGTAGTAGAAGCCGTTCTCGATCACCGGCCCCTGGGCGATCTTCGTTCCGGGGAAGAGCTCCTGCACGGCCTGGGCGGTGGCATGGGCCGTCGAGTGGCGAAGGACCTCGAGCGCCAGCGGATCGGGCGCGGCGACGTACTCGAGCCGCGCGTCGCGGCCGAGTGGGCGAGTGAGATCGGCGGGCTCGCCGTCCACGCGGACGGCGACGGCGGACGAAGCGACGCCGCCGAGTTGGCTCGCCAGATGGAGGGGTGTGGTCCCACGGGGCACCTGACGGGTGTTCCCGTCGGGCAGGGTGACCACGATGTTCCCCGATTCGCCGGCCATCTCGCGCCTTCCTCGCCGTACTCGACGGGACGATTCGACACCGGAAGCCCGGCCCTCCGGCGAGGGCTTCCCGGCCCCATGGATTGGTAGGCGCGCGCGGATTTGAACCGCGGACTTCTACCGTGTCAAGGTAGCGCTCTCCCCCTGAGCTACGCGCCTTCTGCAAACTTCACCGCACCGGCCCGGCTTCGGCCGCCGCGACGAGGTGCGAAAGTAGCATAGGGTCCAAGGGGTGTCAACGAAAGGAGTTCGGTTCGAGCCCGTCCCCCGCTTTCTCACCTTTTCTGTTGATTCGGCCCGGTACTTTCGCTACCATCGTCACCCGCCTCGGAGCGCGCCGGGGAAGGGGGGCGGCCGTCCAGGCGTCGAGAGCGGCCAACAAAGGGGACCTTTTATTGCTTCGGTTCTTGCGAGGAGAGCTCCGCATCACCCTGCTCGACGCGGGAGTCCTCCGGCTCGACGGCGGGGCGATGTTCGGAGTCGTTCCGCGGCCCCTTTGGGAAAAGCAGCGCCCGCCGGACGAACGGAACCGGATCCGCCTGGGGATGAACCTGCTCTTGATCGAGGACGGTACTCGCCGGATCCTCGTGGACACGGGAGCCGGGACGAAGTGGGACGACAAGCACCGGGAGATTTACGGCCTCGCGCCGAAACGGGCGGAGGAGATCCTCGCGCCGGCCGGCCTCACCCCCGAGCAGGTTGACCTGGTGGTGAACACGCACCTTCATTTCGATCACGCGGGGGGCAACACGATCCGGAACGAGCGCGGGGAGTTGGCGGCGGCGTACCCGAACGCGAGGTACCTGGTGCAGCGTGGAGAAGTCGACACCGCGCGAACCGCCAACGAGCGTAACCGGGCATCGTATCTCCCGGAGAACTTCGAGCCCCTCCTGGCGGAGGGGCGGTTCGAGCTCCTCGACGGGCCGGTCCGCCTCGGTTCCGGGATCGAGCTCCGGCTCGCTCCCGGCCACACCCCGCACATGCAGCTGCCCGTGCTCGCCACTTCCGAGGGAACGGTGGCTTTCCTCGCCGACCTGGTTCCAACGGCGAGCCATGTCCCTTACCCGTACGTGATGGGATACGACCTCGAGCCGCAGGTCACCCTGGAGACGAAGCGTCGAATCCTGCCCGTGGCGGCGAGAGAGGGCTGGCTCCTGCTCTTCGAGCACGACGGCGACATGCCGGCCGCAACGCTCGAGGAAAAAGACGGGCGGCTCCGCGCGCGCCCCGTCGAGGCGGGGGCCTGAGATGGAAGCGATCCTGGCCCTCGAGGACGGTCGGGTCTTCAGGGGGCGCGCGTTCGGCGCCTCGGGCGATCGGACAGGCGAGGTCGTCTTCAACACCTCGATGACGGGCTACCAGGAAGTCCTGACCGACCCCTCCTACAAGGGACAGATCGTCGTGATGACCTGTCCCGAGATCGGCAACACGGGGGCGAACCCGCTGGATCACGAGTCGGACACCCCCAAGGTCGAGGGGTTCGTGGTCCGCGAGTACAGCCGATCTCCCTCCAACTGGAGGGCGAACCAGGACCTGCACCAGTACCTGCGCGAGCACGGGATCGTCGGGCTTTCCGAGGTGGACACGCGGGCCATCACCCGCTGCATCCGGACCGTGGGAGCGCAGAAGGGCGCGCTGTCCACCGCGGACCGCTCTCCGGAGTCCCTCGTCCGCAAGGCGCGAGACTCGGCGCCGCTCGAGACGCTCGACCTGGTTCGGCGGGTCACCTGCAGCGAGGCGCACGCGTGGACCGGCGGACGCGACCGGCGGTTCGCCCCGGCCGCGGACGAGAGCCTTCCGCCGCGCCGGATTCGCTGCGTCGCGTACGACCTCGGCGCGAAGCGCAACATCTTCCGCCTCCTGCACGAGTGCGGATTCGACGTGACCGTCGTGCCGGCGACCACGAGCGCGGCGGACGCGATCGCTCTCCGCCCCGAGGCGGTGTTCCTGTCGAACGGCCCCGGCGATCCGCGGTCGGCGGGGTACGTCGTCGAGGCGGTCCGGGGGCTGCTCGGAAAGGTGCCGGCCTTCGGGATCTGTCTCGGACACCAGATCGCGGGACTCGCCCTCGGCGCGACGACGTTCAAGCTGAAGTTCGGCCACCGGGGGGCGAACCACCCGGTGAAGGACCTACGCACCGGGCGCGTCGCGGTCACGTCGCAGAACCACGGTTACACGGTCGAACCCGACTCGCTGCCCGCGGGAGCCGAAGTGACCCACGTGAGCCTCAACGACGGGACCTGCGAGGGGTTCGTCCACCGCGACGCGAGGCTGCTCGCGGTGCAGTACCACCCCGAGGCCTCGCCCGGGCCGCACGATTCTCTCGACCTCTTCCGGGAATTCCGCGCCATGGTTTCGGAGGGACGGAACTACGGCCGGAACGCGATCGAGGAACAATCATGACGGACTGGAAATCGTCCCTGCGGGCCGATCCGAGCGCCTGGCTGCTCGAGAACTCGTGTGCCTCGATCCGCTACCGGGTCCTGACGGAGATCCTGGACCGCCCGAAGGAGGACCCCGACGTCCAGCAGGCGAGGGCGGACATCGCCTCGTACGCGCCCGCGCTCCAGCTCCAGCGGCTTCAGCGCAAGGACGGCACCTGGGGCGGCATGGTCCACGCCGGCGATCCGCGAAAGCTCCAGCGATGCGTCGAGAACGGCCTCCTGTCGCTCTACGAGCTCGGCTGGTCTCGGGACAGCAAACCGGTGAAGCAGGCGGCGGTCGCGCTTCGCACTTTCCTCACCGCCAAGAAAGACCTCAAGTTCTACGAGTTCGCGAAGGTGGTCAAGGCCGACGACCGCAGGGAGAGGTACTACCGGTGGTTCCTGCGGATCCTGTCCCTCGGCCTCCTGATCCGCGGCGGCTACGACGACGATCGGAGCCGCCTTTCGGTGCTCGAGCTGCTCGACCTGTGTGCCGGCTTCGTGGACGATCCCGTGTCGAGGAATCCGGCGGAGGAAATCGGCGCCAGCCACCCGTTGATCCGTCCCGCGGCCTGGAGGCGCGACTACCCCTTCCTCCCGGACCTTTATCTGGCCCGCATCTTCGCCTTTTCCCCCTGGCTGCTGGACGGGGAGCTGGCCAAGATGCGCCTGAAGAAGATGTTCGACTACGTGATGTCCGAGACCTACCAGCGCCTGGCTCCCGACCTCGGCCTCGTTCGGACCGCCAAGGGGTCGTTCATCAAGGGGAACGGGATCCGCGTCCGGTCGGTGGACCACTATCAGAAACACGGCAACCTGGACGAGCTCCTCCACAACCTCGAGCTGCTCGCGCGTCTCGGCCTGATCAACCGCTACCCGCAGCTGATGACCCATCTCGAGTGGATTCACTCGCAGCAGGGGAAGGAAGGGCGGTGGAACCTGACCGGCAAGCTTCTCAACGAGGGGAGCCGCTGGACCGCGCTGATGCGTCTCGAGAAGGACTGGAGAAGCCCCGCGCGAAAGGAAGCGGACCTCACCTTCCGGATGCTCCTGATCCTGAAGTACCAGTGGGAGCGTCAGATCCGGATGCTCGACCGCCGCGAGGACGGATACCCGATCTGAGCCTCGCCCGGCCGGAGACGCGCCCGCGCATCAAGTCTCGACGATCGTCACCGCGGAGCCGGATGCCGCTGGCTTCGCCGGCTGCGAGGGGGGCGCCGCTTCCGCGCCGGCGAGCTTCGCGAAGAACATCTTGCCAGCCGCGGTCTGGATCACGCTGGTCACCACGATGTCCGCGGTGCGTCCGATCAGGCTCCGGGCGTTGTCCACGACGATCATGGTGCCGTCGTCGAGGTAGCCGACGCCCTGGCCGGTCTCCTTCCCTTCCTTGAGGATGGTCACCCGCATGGACTCGCCCGGCAAGACGACCGGTCTCACCGCGTTCGACAGGTCGTTGAGGTTGAGCACCTCGACTCCCCGAAGGGATGCCACCTTGTTCAGGTTGAAGTCGTTGGTCAGGAGGGTGGCCTTCATCCTCCGGGCCAGCTCGATGAGCTTCAGGTCGACTTCCCGGACCTCCGGGATCTCGTCCTGGGAGAACAGGACGCGCGCAAAAGGAGCCTTCTTCAGCTTCTGGAGGATCTCGAGGCCCTTGCGCCCGCGGGCCCGCCGCAGCGCGTCGGAGGAGTCGGCGATGAGCTGCAGCTCCCGGAGGACGAACGATGGGATCACCATCGTCCCCTCGAGAAACCCGGCCTCGGAGACGTCGGCGACCCTGCCGTCGATGATCACCGAGGTGTCGAGGATCTTGTAGTTGGGTCCGGCGGAGGCTCCCTTGCCGAGGAGGGCGACCACGTCCTCGCTCGCGAGCGAGGCGGCCAGACGAGCGCCGCCGACGCCGCCGGCATAGAGGGAGACGAGATAGACGAAGGGGCGCAGGGCCGTCATCTCGAGCCCCGCGGTGCCCTCGGGCAGCACCCGGACGACGACCGCTCCGACGAGCCCGCCGATCAGGACGCCGATGGCGCCGCCGGCCGCGGTCCAGATGTTGCGCGCGCGCAGGAGCTGCTCGGCCGCGAGTGCCGCCGCGCCGAACGCCAGCCCCGCCAGCAAGCTCGGAAGGGGGCCGCGCCAGCCCTCCCCGATCGAGGCGAGGGGCCTGAGCGCGAGCCCGAGGAGCAGCGCGACGAGGATCATCGCCGCGCGAGTGAACCAGCGACCCATCGCTCGATCCTCCTCCAGGAGCCCGTCCGACTCATCCCGTGGCCGAGCGACCACCCGGACGGGCTCCCGGGAATTGTGCCCCCTCGCACCTCCCCGCACAACCGGCCGAAGGACCCGGACGTCAGCTCTCGGGCCAGGCGGGGTTCTCGAAACGGGTGAACTCGCGGATGAACACCAGATCGACGGTGTCGGTCGGCCCGTTCCGCTGCTTGCCGATGATCAGCTCGGCCTTGCCCCGGAGTTCGGGATCGTTCTTCTTGTAGATCTCCTCGCGGAAGAGGAAGAGGACCACGTCCGCGTCCTGCTCGATCGCCCCCGACTCGCGCAGGTCGCTCAGCTGCGGACGGCGGTCGCCGCTCCGCTGCTCGGGGGCGCGGGAGAGCTGCGAGAGTGCTAAGACCGGGATGGAGAGCTCCTTCGCGATTTCCTTCAGGGATCGGGAGATGTCGGAGATCTCCTGCTGGCGGCTCTCGTAGCGCCCGCGTCCGCTCATCAGCTGCAGATAGTCGACCACGAGGAGGTCGAGCCCCCGCTCGAGCTTGAGCCGCCGAGCCTTGGCGCGCATCTCCATGATCGCCGCCCCGGCCGTATCGTCGATGTAGATGGGGGAGGCCGACAACTCGCCGTACGTCGCAATGATCCGCTGCCACTCGTCCGAGTCCACCCGCCCCGTGCGCAAACGGTGGGCGTCCACCCGCGCCTCGGAGCACAGCAGACGGAAGAACAGCTGCTGGTGCGACATCTCCAGCGAGAAGACCCCGACGGTCTTCCCGCACCGGAGGGCGGCGTGGGCCGCGATGTTCAGGGCCAGCGTCGTCTTGCCCATCGACGGACGCGCCGCGAGGATCACCAGATCCGACGGCTGGAGTCCGGCGGTCAGCTCGTCGAGATAGAGGAACCCGCTCGGGATCCCCGTGACGAGCTCTCTCTTCTTGGTCAGCTCGTCGATGAGCGCGAAGCTCTTCTCCGCGACGGTCTTGATCGGCAGGAAGCCCGAGCGAAGGCGGTCCTCGGCGACCCTGAAGATGGCCTTCTCCGCCTCGTCGAGGATCTCGTCGGTCGGAGCGGGAGAGCGGAGGGAGGCTTCGAGGATCTGGTGCGCCGACCGGGCCAGCTCGCGGCGGACCGCCGTCTCCCTCACGATCCGGGCGTAGTGCTCGACGTTGCCCGAGCGCGGGACGCCGTCGACGAGCGAGGCGAGATAGGCGGGGCCTCCGCACGACTCGAGATCGCCGCTCTTCTCGAGCTCCGCCCGCAGCGTCACGAGGTCGAGCGCGGCCCCCGAGTCCGCGAGCGAGAGCAGCCCGACGAAGATCTTGCGATGGCGCGGTACGTAGAAGAAGTCCGGCCGGAGGAGCTCCTGCACCCGATGGAGCTGCTGGTTGTCGAGCAACACCGCTCCGAGGACGGATCGTTCCGCCTCGTCGGAATGCGGCAGCGCTTCAGGTGCGAGTTCCGAGGTCATGGTCCGTGCGAGGGGTCGCCGGCCGGCGGCGACGGCGCGGATCTTAGCACAAGTCGCCGGGCGGGCTGACCGCCGATCCGCCGGATGTTATTCTCTCGGGGTTCGCGTGCGCGGCGACGGACCGCAGGGGAGGGGTTGGATGGAAGGATCCGGGAAGAAGGCGTTTCGGCTCTCCGTGCTGCTCGGGTGCGCGCTCGCCGCCGGGGCGGCGCTCGCGGCCGACCGCCCCAAGGTGGTGATCCTGGGTTTCGACGGGGCGGACAGCCGTCTGGTCGAGGAGTGGGTCAAGCGCGGTGCCCTCCCCAATCTCGCGCGCCTCCAGGAGGAAGGGGCTTATGCGCCGCTCACCCCCACGAACCCTCCGCAGACGCCCGTTTCCTGGTCGTCCTTCGCGACCGGAACGAACCCCGGCAAGACGGAGATCTTCGACTTTCTCAAGCGGAACCCGAAGGACTATCTCCCGGACTTCGCGATGAACAGCGAGGGGCGCCGGCGGGTCCTCTTCGGGGAGCGGAACGGGTTGGCTCTCGGGCTCGTGGCCGGCGGGTTGGTGTTCCTCCTGGCTCTCGGCGTGCTGCTGTTCACCCGCGTGAGCTGGCCCACCCGCGTTCTCGTCGGCGCCCTTGTCGGCATCGCGGCGGGGCTGCCCGTCGGGTTCGTGGCGAAGCGGTACCTCCCGATGGAAGTTCCCACGGCGATCAACAACCGCAAGGGACAGACGCTCTGGGAGTTGGCTTCGAAGGCGGGCCTCAAGACGCAGGTCATCCGGGTGCCCGCGACCTTTCCCGCGGAGAAGGTCGAGGACGGGCACATGCTCTCGGGTCTCGGCGTGCCCGACATGCGGGGACGAGTCGGTACGCCCTCCTACTACACCTCGGATCCCGAGTTCCAGCCGGGAGACAACGAGTTCAGCCTCGAGCTGATACGCCTCCCGGCGCGACGCGGGCGGATCGAGACGAGGCTGGTCGGCCCCTACAACAAGCCGTTCTACGACTACGTCGTGGACCGGAAGACGGCGCGGGCCGAGCCGGCGGAGCGCGCGGACGCGCGGCGGCGCGTCCGCCAGCAGCTCGACGACGCCGGCGTTCGCCGGCGTATCGACCTCCCGATGGTGCTCGACGTGACGGACGCCGCCTGCACCATCACCGTGGCCGGACAGACGAAGACGGTGCACCCGGGAGAGTGGAGCGATTGGTTCACCTTCGACTTCCCGATCAACTGGGTGATCGACGCCGCCGCACCGATCCGCGGGATCGGGCGCTTCAAGCTGCTGAAGCTCGAGCCTCAGGTGGAGCTGTACCTCTCCCCGGTGAACTTCCATCCCTGCTGCCACCCCGTCGCGTTCTCGTGGCCGCCGTCCTATGCCGACGAGCTCTACGAGCGTTTCGGGCTGTACAAGACGATCGGCTGGCCCGAGGACACCTGGTCCCTCCCATCCGGGGTCGGGGACGAGACGCTCTTCCTCGAGGACATGTACTTCACGGTGAACAAGGACGAGCAGATCATGGAGGGGCTGCTCGGAGACGGAAAGGACGACCTCTACGTCCAGATCTTCTACTTCACCGACCGCATCGGCCATCTGTTCTGGCAGTTCCTCGATCCGAATCATCCTCTCTACGAGCCCGGGAGGGCGGCGCGCTACGAGCCCGAGGTCCTCAAGGCGTACCAGCGGATGGACGAGATGGTCGGAAAGGCCCGGAAGCTCGCGGGTAAGGACGCGATCTTCATCGTCTGCTCCGACCACGGGTTCTCGTCGTTCCGGCGCGGGGTCAACTACAACACCTGGCTGGTCCGAAACGGATTCATGACGCTCAAAGGACAGAGCGAGACCACGAACCTCGAGAAGCTGTTCGACACCCGGGACCTCTTCGCCAGCGTCGACTGGTCGCGCACCAAGGCCTACGCGATCGGCCTCGGCAGCATCTACCTGAACGTGGCCGGGCGCGAGCGCGACGGCATCGTGATCCCGGGCGAGGACTACGAGAGGGTCCGGCGGCAGATCCGCGAGGGGCTCGAGGCGCTCGTGGACGAGAAGACCGGCGAGCGTCCGGTGACCCGGGTCTGGACGCGGGAGGAGATGTACACCGGCTTCGACCCCAACCTGATCCCCGACCTGAGGGCCGGGAGCAACCTGAACTACCGCGTGTCGTGGCAGACGAGCCTCGGAGGGGTTCCGCCCGATCTCATCGAAGACAACCGAAAGGCGTGGTCGGGGGACCACTGCTCCAACGATCCGGAGCTCGTCCGCGGCGTCTTCTTCTGCAGCCGGAAGATCAATACGAGCGAGCCGCGCATGGTGGACATCATGCCGACGGTCCTGAAGGCGCTCGGCGTGGCGGTCCCTCCGGAGGTCGATGGGAAACCGCTCTTCTGACGGCTGCCGGGCCGTTCCGGCCGTCGTGCTCGCGGCCGCCCTGGCGCTCGCGGGGAGTGCGCTCCCGGCGGAGGGGGACCCCCGCGGCGATCGGGTGCGCGCCATGCAGGAGGAGCTTCTCCGCCTGCGCGCCGAGATGGAAACGCTCGGCGAGCGCGAGAAGGGCGTCCTCGGCGAGGTGGCCCGCCTCGGCGCGCTCCTCCGCCTGCGCGATCGCGAGGCGCAGGAAGCGGCGCTGCGCCTCGAGGGGGTGAGGGCCGCCCTCGTCGAGCGGGAGGAGCGCGTCGCCGCGATCGAGACGGCTCAGGCGGAACGGGAGCGCCTCCTCCGGTCGCGGCTCCGGGAGATCTACAAGGGGGGCACCGACCTCGAGATGCGGCGCCTGCTCGGTGGGCCGAGCGCCGAAGCCTATCTCGAGGGACTCCGCTTCGCCTCCTACCTCAACGACCGCGACGCGCGGCTCCTCGAGAGCTGGCGCGTCGACCAGGGACGGCTTCGCTCGGAGGCGGAGGCGCTGGCGGAGGAGGAGAGGAGCCTCGAGCGGGTCCGGCAGGAAACGGAGAAGGCGAGGGCGGAGCTGGCGCGGAGCAGCGCCGACCGATCGAGGCTTCTCGAGGCCATCCGGTCGGACCGCGCCAAGCACCAGGAGGCGATCGGGGACCTCGAGGGGGCCGCTCGCGAGCTCGGCCGGCTCGTCGATACCCTGGGCGGGAACGCTCGCGCTCCCGCCCTCGACGTGAGGAAGTTCCGCGGCCTGCTCGACTGGCCGGCCGAGGGGAGAGTCTCCGCTGACTTCGGGGACGCCGTGCACCCCCGGTTCCGCACGGTCGTTCCCCATCCTGGTCTCGACATCGACGCTCCCGACGGAGCGAGCTTCCGCTCGGTGTTCGACGGGCGCGTCGCGTTCGCCTCGTGGCTGCACGGATACGGCCTCACCGCGGTAGTGGACCACGGCAACGGGATCGTCTCCATCTACGCCCACGCCTCCACGCTCCTCGCGGGCGCGGGCGAAGAGGTGGCCCGCGGCCAGGTCTTGGGACAGGTCGGAGACACCGGCTCGCTCCGCGGCCCCTATCTCTACTTCGAGCTGAGGAGGGACGGGAAACCGGTGGACCCGGGGTCGTGGCTTCGCAGGAAGTGACCGCGGGTTGCCAAGCCACCGGTCGAAGTGTAGCTTGTCAGGAGCCCGTTCGAAGAACGGGGAAGAGGGGAAGGATCGGCAAATGTCGAAGAGCCGAATCGCGCTGCTGGCGGTCTCCGGGCTCGTCGTCCTGGCGCTTCTCGGCGGAGGCGTTCTCGCCCGTGTCGCGCCCGCGGAGGGGACCTACCGCCAGGTGATGCTCTTCTCCGAGATCTTCTCCCTCGTTCTCGACAACTACGTGGACGTGGTCGAACCGGAGGGGCTGCTCAAGGGAGCGCTCGACGGGATGATGGGAGGGCTCGACGCTCAGGGGGCGTACCTGTCCCCGGCCGAAGTCGCGCGCTGGAAGGAATCCAAGGGGACCGCCACGGCCGATCCGGGGGTGAGCGTCGTGAAGGCATTCGGCGCCCTCCAGGTGACGGCCGATCGTGCCGGGAACCCCCGCCGAGGACGCGAAGCTGGGCCGCGGCGACCAGATTCGGAGGATCGACGGCCGCTCCTTGAGAAACCTCTCGATGGAGCAGACGCTTCGCCTGCTGCGGGGCGAGCCGGGCTCCTCCGTCCGCCTGACGGTGCTCCACACGCGAGAGGGGTTCAAGCGCGAGGAGCTGACGCTCACGCGCGTCGTGCGCCCGGACCCGCCCTATCGCTTCGAGGTGCGCGACGGGATCGCGCTGCTCACGCCGAGCGACCTCCGGCGCATCGCCCCCGATTCGCTCGCAGCGGACCTCAAGGGGGCGCGCGACCGCGGAATCGACAGGCTGCTCCTCGATCTTCGCAACGTGTCGGACGGCGGCCCGAGGGACGTCCTGGGGCTCGTCGGCCTGTTCACGGGTGGCGACCTGCTCGTCCTCAAGGACCGCGACGGGCGCGTCGTCGAGACGTTGCGCAGCGCGCTCGCCGGCGATGTCTGGCCCGGTCCCGTGGGTGCACTGGTGAACGGGGGGACCGCCGGCGGCGCCGAGGCGTTCGCGCGGGTGCTGCAGTCGCGGCGGCAGGCGAGGCTCTACGGAGAGACGACCTACGGACTCGGCGCGGAGCCGAAGCTCTTCGAGCTTCCTGACGGTTCGGGCCTCCTGGTGTCCGCGCTGCTGTGGGAGACCGCGAGCGGCCAGGGCTGGAACGGAGAAGGCATCGCGCCGGACAAGGTGATTCGACCCGACGTCAAGCCGGACGAGGCGGACGAGGAGCAGCTGAAGCGAGCCCTCGAGGAATTCTCCGCCGCGCAACCCGCCGAGCCGGCGCGGAAGGCGGCCTGATCGTCCGCGCTCGGCGGACGGGAAAGGCCGCTCCGGAAATCCCATGATCTCCTCGATCCTGATTCTCGCCCTCGCGGGCGCGACCGAGCCGGCAGCGCCTCCCGCTCCCGGCGTGCCTCCGGCGGTGATCTCGCCGGAGACGACGGCCTCGCGCGGAGACGCCTATTCCCACCTGATCAAGGCCCGCCTGGCCGCCGGCCGCGGCGACGGGACCGAGGTTCTCGCGGAGGTCCGCGCGGCGGCCGCGCTCGTGCCGGGATCGGCGGCTCTCCGCGCGGAAGGCGCCTCGCTCCTGATGGCCCTCGGGCGCGGCTCCGACGCGGAAAAGCTCGCGCGGCAGGCGATCGAGATCGATCCGGGACAGACGGGGGCCCTCCGCGTGCTCGCGGACCTCGCGTCCCGTCGCGCGATGTCGTCGGAGAACGACAGCGCATCCCGGGACGAGGCGCTGCGGCTCTTCGAGCAGCTCGCGCGCTCGCCCGATGCCGAGGACGACATCTTTCCGGTGCTCGCGAGGCTCAGGCTGATGGCGGGCAACACCGCGGGAGCGGTCGAGGCGGCGCGCACGCTCGCTGCCCGGCGCCCGGGGGACGCCTCGGCGGCGCGCCTGCTGGCCCAGTACCTCGACCAGGCCGGGAAGAAGGCGGACGCGGTCCGCTCTCTCTGCGCCTTCCTCTCGGTCAACACGGATGCCGAGGAGCTGGTCTCCCTGCTGGGGGAACTCGCGCGCGAATCGGGGGAGTGGGAGGCCGTCGAGGCGGCGTGCACGAAGATGGTCGAGGCGTCTCCGGAGCGCCCCGCGGCGCGCGCCCTTCGCGGCGAGGCGCTCCTTCGTCTCGACCGCGGCCTCCTGGCGATGGCCGACCTCGAGAAGGTGCGAACCCTCGCTCCGGAGAACCGCCTGGTGCTCTTCCAACTCGCCACGGCCTACGGCGATGTCGGGCGGCTGAACGATGCCGCGGGACTCTTGCGCGACCTCGCGCGGGACCTGCCGGACCAGATCGGGGTGCGCCTCTTCCTGGGAGAGATCCTGTCGAGGCAGGGGGACTTCGACGGAGCCCTGGAGTCTTTCCGCGCCGGACTTCGGGCGATCCGGAGCGACGAGCCGGACGGCGCGGAGCGGCGCGACGCGGTTCGCCGCCGGATCGCCATCCTCTACCTCGGCGACTCCAAGGTGGACGAGGCCTCGAAGACCCTTTCGGCGCTCGAGAAGCCCGACGATCCGCCGTCGCTCGAGATCCGCGCGAGGGTCGCGCTCGCCGGGGGAAGGGCGGAGGACGCGCTGGCGCTTTGCCGCAAGCTGCGCGAGAAGGGCGACCCGGGTCTCGCCGCCGCGCTCGAGGGGGAAGCGTGGGTGCGCCTCGGGAAGCTCGACAAGGGCCGGGCGAGATTCGACGAGGCCGCCGGGATCCTCGGCTCGGGGGTCTGGGGACGCGCCGCGCAAACCCTCTCGAACGCATCGCAGGAGGAGGCCGCGGAGAAGCTCCTTCGCGCCTGGGCGAGGAAGGAGCCCGCGAGCGCCGCGGCGCGCTTCAACCTCGGCGCGTTCCTCGAGCGCAAGAAGGCCTACGAGGAAGCCGATGCGGAGCTCGCCGAGGCGATCCGCCTCGATCCCAAGGACGCGGTCGCGCTCAACTACCTCGGCTACAGCCTGGCCGACCGGGGACAGAGGCTCGACGACGCGCTCGGCTTCGTCAGGAGGGCGCTCGAGATCGATCCCTGGAACGCGGCGTACCTCGACTCTCTGGGTTGGGTTCTCTTCCGGCTGGGGCGGCCCGCCGAGGCTCGCGAACCCCTCGAGCGCGCCGCGGCGGAGTTCCCCCGGGACGCGACCGTGCTGGAGCATCTCGGCGATCTGTACGACCGGATCGGAGAGCGCGCACGGGCGGTGACGCTCTGGCGCCGCGCGCTGGACAGCGGCTCGACCAACGTGGAATCGCTGAACGCGAAGATCGCGCGAGCCGAAGCCCAGCCCGCCGCGAATTCTCCCCCCTCCCCGGGCGAGAATGCCGGACGCGGAATGCCTCCGGCCGCGCTCGCCGGCCCCCGGTGAAGACCGGCGCCGTCGCAGCGGCCGCGCTCGCGGCGACGGTCCTGGCCGTGACGGCCTGCCACGAGCGCCGCGCGGAGGTCGCGGCGGGGGACGCGACGGTCTCGATCGGGACCTACAAGGGAGTCGCCGACGGCGAGGACGGGAAATCCCGGCGATTCCGCTTGCTGCTGTGGGCCGAGTTGCCGGACCGTCTTCACGCGGAGTTCCTCGGCCCGGTGGGGGGACCGGAGATGATCGTCGACGGGGGGGGAGGGCGGCTCGCGATCACGCTGGTTCGGGATCGAACGTCTTACGTCGGCCCCGCGTCGCCCCGAGCGATCGAGGCCGTGACCGGCGTGGCGGTCCCCCTCGAGGTGCTCGTGCGCTGGATCGTCTCCGGACCCGCCGAGGTCCCCGCGGGGCTCGAGGTCACTCGCGACCCTCCGGACACTCCCGGCCTGCCGCTCAGTCTCGAGATCCACGACGGCGATCGAAAGGTGCGGATCGAAAGGCGCCGGCTCGAGGGGAGCGCCGCTCTCGCCGGCGGGACCGGCACCGGAACGCCCCCTCCGGGCGTCGAAACGCGGCCCCTCGAAGAGCTTCCCGCGGGAATACGAGCGGGAGGGCAGGACCACCCGCCGGAGGGGCCATGAGCCGCCCCGAGCGGCGCGTCGGCGCGGCGTGCCCGGCGAAGGTGAACCTCGATCTCCGGGTGTTCGGGCGGCGGCCCGACGGCTACCACGACATTCACACGGTGTTCCAGGCGATCGACCTCAGCGACTCGCTGACCGTCGCTCCGGCGCGCGAGCTCTCGCTGCTCTGCGACGACCCCGGCCTCGCGTGCGATGCCTCGAACCTCGTGATGCGCGCCGCGCGGCTCCTCCAGGAACGAGCCCATGTCCGGGAGGGCGCGGCGATGAGCCTCTCGAAGCGGATCCCGATCGCGGGCGGGCTCGGGGGCGGCAGCTCGGACGCCGCGGGAGCGCTGCTCGCGCTTTCGGAGCTCTGGGGGCTCTCCCTGCCGCTCGAGGATCTTGCCCGGCTCGGCGCGAGGCTCGGGGCGGATGTTCCTTTCTTCCTGCACGGCGGCACCGCGGAAGGAGGGGGCCGCGGTGACACGATCTCCCCGCTCCCCTTCGCGGGCCCCATTCGTCTTCTCCTCGGCATCCCTCCGTTCGGGGTGTCGGCGGCCGACGCGTACTCGTGGGCCGACGATCATTTGACACCCGCCGAGAAGGATGTTAGCGTGAAGCGCTCGATCGCCGGTAAGTTACCGTCAGAAAACGACTTCCGCTGGGGTGTCAACGACCTCGAACGGGGCGTGTTCGAGAGGTGGCCCGGCCTTCGGGCATTCAGGGACGGGTTGCTCGGCGAAGGGGCCAGCGTGGCCCTGATGAGCGGGAGCGGCTCGACGGTGTTCGGGGTGTTCGATGATTCCGGCTCGCTGCGGAGAGCGGCTGAGAGCCTGGCGGTGTGCTACCCGGGATGGAGGCTCCTCCCGGCGCGCGCCGTCCCGGATGCGGCCCGAGTCGTGGCGGTCGGTGGGTCCTCTTGAAGCCCGGTAGAAAGGAGCCTTCAGCATGGAGATCACGGAGGTCCGTGTTTTCCCCGTGAACGAAGAGAAACTCAAGGCCTTCGCCTCGATCATATTCGACGACTGCTTCGTGGTCAGCGATATCAAGATCATCCAGGGCACCCAGGGGCTGTTCATCTCGATGCCGAGCAAGAAGCGGAAGAACGGCATGTTTCGCGACATCGCCCATCCCCTGAACACCGAGATGCGGACCAGGATCGAGGAACAGATCATCGAGAAGTACAAGGAGGTCCTGGCCCAGGCCGGCATGGATCTCCCCTCGGGGGTGAGGCTGCTCGGCAGCCGGAACCCCGGGGACGACGCAGGCTACGATCCGCTCGAGGAAGGGGGCGTCTCCTGGCCCTGAGGGTGGAGCGCTCCGCACTGGGGCGTCGTCAAGTGGTAAGACACGGGTCTTTGGAACCCGCATTCGGAGGTTCGAATCCTCCCGCCCCAGCCACGTCCGGAGCGGTGAGACGAGTGCCTGTGCGATGAAGAGCGAGCTGAAAGTCTTCTCGGGGAACGGCAACCTGCGCCTGGCCCACGCGATCTGCGACTACCTGCGCATCCCGCTGGGGCAGCTGAGGCTCACGCGCTTCAGCGACGGCGAGGTCTATTGCCAGGTGCTCGAGAACGTCCGCGGGACGGACGTCTTCGTGATCCAGCCGACCTGCAACCCCGTGAACGACAACCTCATCGAGCTGCTCCTCGCGGTGGACGCGCTCAAGCGCTCCTCGGCCGCCCGGATCACGGCCGTCATTCCCTACTACGGCTACGCCCGGCAGGACCGCAAGGACAAGCCGCGCGTCCCGATCTCCGCGAAGCTGGTGGCGGATCTGCTGCAAGCCGCGGGAATCCAGCGGATCCTGGCGGTGGACCTGCACGCTCCCGCGATCCAGGGGTTCTTCGACGTGCCGGTGGACCACCTCCTCGCGGCGCCCGTGCTCCTCGACTGGATCGCGAGGGAACGGTTCGAGAACCTGACCATCGTCTCGCCCGACGCCGGCGGCGTGGAGCGCGCGAGGTTCTTCGCCAAGCGGCTCGGCGCCGCTCTCGCGATCATCGACAAGCGCCGGATCGAGGCGAACGTGGCGGAGACGATGCATGTCATCGGCGACGTGAGCGGGCGCAGCTGCGTGATCGTGGACGACATCGTCGATACCGCCGGGACGCTCACGGGCACCGTGCGCGCGCTCAAGGAGAAGGGGGCGTCCTCGATCACCGCGTGCTTCACGCACGCGGTGCTCTCGGGCCCGGCGATGCAGCGCCTCGCCACCCCCGATCTCGACCGGGTCGTCGTCACCGACACGATCCCGCTGTCCGAGGAGAAGGCCGCGGATCCGAAGATCGTCGTGCTCTCCGTCGCGAACCTCCTCGGGGAGGCGGTCGCGCGGATCCACGGGAACTCGTCGGTCAGCTCGCTGTTCGTCTGAAGGGTCGCATGCGCGGCCTTGCCGGGGAAAAGGGACCTGCCCGGCGAGGTCGATGCCGCCTAGCGCGGCGGAAAAACAACACGGTCCCGGACTGGAATGGCCTCGTCCGTCCCCGCAGGGCGCGGACGGTGCGGGGCGGATGAGAGCTAGCCATGATCAAGAACATCGTCGTCGAGGCCGATTCCCGCGCCGAGCGCGGAAAAAACGAGAGCCGCCGTCTCCGCCGGGCCGGCAAGGTGCCCGGAGTCGTCTACGGAGCGGGGGATCCTCCGCTCACCGTGGGACTCAGCCCGCGCCGCATCGAGGAAGTGCTGCACCTCGAGACCGGCCGGAACACCATCTTCACCCTGACCCTCGCTGGCGAAAGCCAGAAGGGCGCCGTGATGATCAAGGATCTGCAGCGAGATCCGGTCAGCGACGCTCTGCTCCACATCGACCTCATCCGCGTGCAGCTCGACAAGGCTGTGAAGGTGAGCGTCCCGATCCGCCTCGTCGGGATACCCGAGGGCGTGAAGACGGATGGGGGCGTGGTCGAGTTCATGCACCGTGAGGTCGAGGTGGAGTGCCTGCCGGCCGACATCCCGGAGCACCTCGACGTGGACATCTCGGCCCTCGCGATCAACCAGCACGTGTCGGTGTCCGCGCTCACCGTGAGCGACAGGGTGAAGATCCTCGACGATGTCGAGGCGATCATCGCGCTCGTCGTCCCGCCGCGGGCCGAAGAGGTGGTTGCACCCGTCGAGGGGGCGCCGGAGGCCGCGGCGGAGCCCGAGGTCATCAAGAAGGGGAAGGAGGCGGCCGGCCCGGCGGAAGCCGCCCCGAAGGAGAAGGGGGCGAAGGAAAAGTAGCCTCCCCGAAGGCGCCTTGAAGATCGTCCTCGGCCTCGGCAACCCGGGCGCGCGTTACGCCCGGACACGGCACAACGTGGGTTTCCGCGTGCTCGACCTTCTGGCCGAGCGTGCGGGCGCCCCTTTCTCGAGAGCCGGCGACCTCGGCGCGCTCTGCTGGACCGCCGAGGCGGTTGTCGCCGGGGCCGAGGTGCTTCTCGCCAAGCCCCGGACCTACATGAACCGCTCGGGCAGGGCGGGCGCCGCCCTGCTCGAGCGATGCGGTGCCGTCCCCGAGGACCTCCTCGTCGTTCACGACGACGCGGACATCCCCATCGGCCGGATCCGGATCCGGGGCGGGGGAAGCGCGGGGGGGCACAACGGCTTGCGCTCGCTGATCGCCGCCCTCAGGACGACCGAGTTCCCCCGAGTCCGCCTCGGCGTGAGGGGCGCCGCGCGAGAGGACGTGGATCTCGTCGAGTACGTGCTCGAAGCCTTCGAGGACGGCGAGCTGGTCGCCGCCGACGGGATGGTAGCCGCCGGGGCGGAAGCGGTGGCGGCCGTGATCGAGGGAGGCCTGGCGGCCGCGATGAACCGCTTCAACGGGATGAAGACCCTGGCCGATTCTTCCGGAGCATGCTAGAGTTCGGCCTTTGTGGACCCACGATGGTGCGGGTCCCGGAGATCCGGCACCCCTTGCTCCCGGCACGGACCGGGGGCGGTACGCCGTGAGGAGGTGCGATTCGTGCCCACGTACGAGACTATCTTCATCACCCTGCCCACCCTCAGCGAGGACGAGGAGCGGACGGTCGTCGCACCCCTCTCGCAGCTCATCGCCGACCGCGGCACCATGGCGGCGAACGAGCGGATCGGGCGGCGCAGGCTGGCCTACCCGATCAAGAAGTTCGAGGACGGCGTCTACACCCGGTTCCTCTACGACGCCGACCCTTCGCTGCCGAAGGAGCTCGAGAGGCGCCTCCGGATCTCCGACAAGGTCCTTCGCCAGCTGACCGTGCGGCTCGAGGAAGACTGGGCCGTGGCGGCCAAGGAGCAGGCGATCCGGGACGCGCTGGCCCGCGAGGAGGCCGAGGTAGCCCGGTTGGCGGCGGAAGCGGCGGGCATCGCTGCCGCCGCGGCCGGCGACACTCCGGTTCTCGGAGACGAGAGGACTCCTGCCGTCGCCGACGAGGACGAAGAGGAGACGGATCCGGCGCTCGAGGGCGAGGAGCCGGGAAACGACGACCGAGTTTGATCGCGAGCTGCTGGTGAGCGTGGGAGAGCGGTGACATGAGCGAGATGCGAGACGGACCCCGGATGGGTGGCGAGGGCGGCGGACGCGGACGCCAACCGCGAAGCGGTGGGCGCCGACGGTTCCTGTTCCGCCGCCGGAAATACTGCAAGTTCTGCGAGGAGAAGTCCGCGTGGATCGACCACAAGGACCTCCGCACTCTCCAGAACTACGTGCCCGAGCGCGCGAAGATCCTGCCTCGCAGGATCTCCGGGACGTGCTCGAAACACCAGCGCCAGCTGATGCGGGCGATCAAGCGCGCGAGGAACATCGCCCTGTTGCCCTTCACGAGCGATTAGGGGCGGGGAGGAAGACGTCGTGAAGGTCGTTCTGAGACAGGACGTGGAGCACCTCGGCGAGCGGGGACAGATCGTGAACGTCTCTCCGGGCTTCGCCAGGAACTACCTGGTGCCGAAGAATCTGGCGATGGAGGCGACACCGGGCAACCTCCGCACGCTCGAGCTCCAGAAGAGGGGGTGGGTGGCCCGAGACGCGCGCGAGGTCGAGGATGCCCGCGCGTTCGCAGGCCGCCTGGAACGCACGCCGATCATCGTCACGAAGAAGGCGGGAGAGCACGACACGCTCTACGGGTCGGTGACGACCTCGGAGATCGCCGACCTGCTGGCCGCGAAGGGCATCGAGGTGGATCGGCGGAAGATCCAGATGGACGAGCCGATCAAGACGCTCGGGACGTTCGAGGTCCCCGTGAAGGTCCACCGCCAGGTCACGGCGAAGCTCACGGTCCAGGTCGTCAGCCAGGCAGAGTAGGAGCGCGATGGCCATGGAGAGCCGACCGGACCCGGCTCCCGGGTTGGACCTCCGTACCGCAAGCGCGTCGAAGACCGCGCTGGCGCTCGTGAGCGGTTGGGTCGTCCCGGGGCTCGGGCACGTCGTGCTGGGACGAGTCCGGCGAGGCGTCCTGTTCTGCGTCATCGTCATGGGCTCGTTCGCTCTCGGCATGGCTCACGACGGGCGCTTGGCGCTGCGGGACGGACGCCAACCGTTCCTGACGCTGCTACAGGTCGCGGCGAATCTCGGCGTGGGCCCCTTCGACACCGTGGCCCGCCTAGCCGTCTACGGCGAGGCCGCCTACACGATGCCGCAGGACGACTCCGGAGCCGCCTACGAGTCCCGGGCGGTGCGCATCTTCCGCGAGCGATCCAGGGCTGCGCTGTCGGCCTACGGGACGGCGTATCTCTGGACGGCCGGGCTGATGAACTTCCTTCTGCTGTTCGACGCGTGGGACATCGCCCGGGGGAGGAAGAGCTGATGCCGAGCCACTTCCTCCACCTGCTGCTCTACTCGGCCCTCGTGGCCTCGTTCTTCGCTCTGCTCACGCGCAGGAGCCCGCGCGAGCGGGTCCGGCTGGCGGCGGTCATCTGGTCGTCCATGGTGCTCGGCACGCTCACCGTCGCCTACCTGATGTTCCCTTTCCCCCTTTGAGACTCCGCCGATTTCTCGGCCTCTGGGCGCCGGTGGCCCTCTACGCCGCCGCGCTGTTCGCCGCGTCGTCGCGCAGCGGGTTCCCCGACATCGTCGCACTGTTCTGGGACAAGCTCCTCCACGCGGGGGCTTGGGCCGTGCTGACCGCCCTCGCGCTCCGCGCGACCCATGGCGGAAAAGGGCCGTTGCGGGCGGGACCGACGCTCGCCGCGGCGGCCATCGCCGTGGGGTACGGGCTATCCGACGAGTATCACCAGTCGTTCGTCACCGGCCGGGACGCGGGCCTTCCGGACCTCCTCGCCGACTTCGTCGGGGCGGCGGTGGCCGTAGCGGCGGCCTTCGGACGACAGGTGTGGATGCGCTCGAGACCCTCGGCGCGCTCCGGAGCGAGCGGTGCGGGCCCGAGGATCTCGAACGCCGAACGGGGAGCGACGGACCTCCGTGACTGATGGGGGCCAGCGGCTCACTTCGCCGCGGGGGCCGGCGCCGGCTTGGCCTTTATCGCTTCGAGGTCGATCGCCGCGGTGACCTCGTTCCCGAGGAGGGTGCCGCCCGCATCCAGCACCTTGTTCCACTCGATGCCGTAGTCCTTCCTGTTCAGGACGAACGAGGCGGAGAAGCCGGCGCGCTCGTTCCCCCACGGATCCTTGGAGGTCCCGAGAAATTCGACGGGGATCGTGATCTCCTTCGTCACGCCGTGCAGGGTGAAATTCCCGGTGACCTGGTAGACGCTTCCGGCTCCCTTGGCGATCTTGGTGCTGGTGAAGGTCAGCTCGGGGAACTTCTCGACATCGAAGAAATCCGGGCTCTTGAGGTGCGCGTCGCGCTTGGGCTCCGCCGTGTCGATGCTGGCGGCCTTGATGTTGAGGGCGACGGAGGACTTCGCGGGATCGGCGGCGTCGAGCTGGATCGTTCCCGAGAAATCGGTGAAGCGGCCGGTGACATTGGAGACGAGGTGCCGGATCTTGAAGCCGACGTTGCTGTGGGAGCGATCCATGGTGTAGGTGTCCGCCGCCATCGTCGCGGTGGCCGCGAGGGCGGTCGCGAGGAGGACGAGCGCGGGCACGAAGCGTCGGATTCTCATTCGGAATCTCCTGTGCGCCGCGGAGGCCGAGGCCGCCGCGGGGAACTTAATAGAGGACTACTTGAGTCCACTATTGGGGATTGTTGCATACCCCGACCGGTGCCGCAACCCGGTTCCTCGCGGCGGTCACCCCGGCGGGATCGTGCGTTCCGGCTCCGCGCGCCGGACGAGCGCCGCGGCGGCGTCCACCCATTCCGGGGAAGCATTCAGGGAGGGGACCAGGCGGAGGGACTCGCCGCCGGACGCCAGGAAGGACTCTGCCGCCCGGATCCCGATCTCCTCGAGCGTCTCGAGGCAGTCCGCGACGAACGAAGGGCACATGACCGCGAGCCGGCGCACCCGACGGCGCGCGAGTTCCCCGAGGGCCTCCTCGGTGGACGGGCCGATCCAGGGGATCCTCCCGAGGCGTGACTGGAACGCGACCGACCAACGTTCGCCGGGAAGCCCGAGAGCCCCCGCGAGGAGCCGCGCGGTCTCGAACGACTGGGCGCGGTAGCAGTTCCTGTTCTCCCTTCCCACCGCGGCGCAGCAATCCGCGGACGCGAGGCAGCGCCGGGCCGGGCCGTCGGACTTGTGGATCTGTCGCTCCGGGAGCCCGTGGAAGCTGAAGAGGAGGTGGTCCGGGCCGTCCGCGTCGAGAACGGCGCGGGCTCTCGCGGCGAACGCGGAGATGAACCCTCGGTCCGCGTAGAACGGCGGCACCGTGGCCAGCAGCGGCACGTTCCAGAGCGGGGCCGCCAGGCGGTAGGCCGCTTCGAGGGCGGACCCCGTCGTCGCGGACGCCTGCTGCGGGTAGAGGGGGAACACGACGATGCTGTCGCACCCGCGGTCGCGGAGGTCCCGAAGGGCCGACGCCATGGACGGCGCGCCGTAACCCATCCCGAGCGCCACGGCGTAGGACGGGCCGAGCCGCTCGGCGAGAGCGTCGCGGAGCGCGTTGCCGTGCACCAGCAGCGGGGACCCTTCGGGCAGCCAGATCTTCCGGTACGCCTCCGCCGAGCGGGCGGGACGAAAAGGGAGGATCACGAAACGGAGGAGGAGGAACCTCGCCACGGGGTGCGTGTCCAGGACGCGGGGGTCCCTCAGGAACTCGGCGAGGTAGCGGCGCACCTCGGGGGTGCGCGGCGCGTCGGGAGTGCCGACGTTCGCGAGGAGCACGCCGACCGGCGATATGGCTGCGCCCATCCCTCGAAGCGTAGAAGGTCCCGCGGGCCGCCGCAAGTCCCCGGGCGGCGGACCGTCTTGGGTTTCCGCCCGAGCGAGGCTATTCTCCAGCCCGGAGGTTCCCATGCGACGACGCGTCCCGCCGGCCGACTTGTCGAAGGTGACCACGTATCCTCTCGCGGAGCGGCGGAACAAGGTTTCCGTGTCGGAATTTGCCAGCCCCGCCGACCCGTCCGAGCCGCTGGAGGCGTTCCTCGACGGCCTGAGCGACGTTCTGGCCGTCCGGACCCTCCGGGACCTCGCGTCCACGGTCGCGGAGGCGCTCGCGCGAGAGCGCACGGTCGCGTGGGCGATCGGCGCGCACGTCGTGAAGGTCGGCCAGTCTCCGGTTCTGATCCGAATGATGGAGGAGGGGACGTTGACCGCGCTGGCGATGAACGGCGCGGGGGCGATCCACGACTGGGAGATCGCGGCGATCGGCGCGACGTCCGAGGACGTGGCGGCGGGACTCCACCTGGGCCGCTTCGGGATGGCGGAAGAGACCGGGCGAGAGCTGAACGAGGCCGCGGCCGAAGCGGCATCCCGCGGAGAGGGACTCGGCGAGACGCTCGGCCGGCGCATCGTGGATTCCGGGCGGCCCTTCCGCGATCGGAGCCTCCTGGGGCGCGCGTTCGAGCTCGGCGTGCCCGCGACGGTCCACGTGGCGGTCGGGAGCGACATCGTGCACCAGCACCCGAACGCCGACGGCGCCGCCATCGGGGCCGCGACCTTCACCGACTTCCGCCGGCTGATCACGGTCGTGGGCGGCCTTTCGGGCGGGGTGTGGATCAACTGCGGGTCGGCGGTCCAGCTCCCCGAGGTCTTCCTGAAAGCGCTTTCAGTGGCGGAGAATCTCGGCCACGACGTCGCCGATTTCGCGACCGCGAACCTCGACATGATCCGGCACTACCGCACCGAGGAGAACGTCCTGCGGCGCCCGACGGCGGGAAAGGGAAGGGCTTTCTCCCTGGTCGGTCACCACGAGATCAACGTCCCGTTGCTCGCCGCGGCGATCGCGATCGAGCGGAAGCGCCGCGTCGCGGGACGCTGATGGCGGGCATCGTCGTCATCCAGACCGCGTTTCTCGGGGATGTGGTCCTCACGACGCCGCTCCTTCGCGAGCTTCGCCGCGCCCGGCCGGAGGTCCCGATCACGGTCGTGACGACGCCCGTGGGAGCGGAGACCCTGGCCGGCCACCCTTCCGTGGACGCGATCGAGGTGTTCGACAAGAAGGGAAGGGACCGCGGCCCTTCCGGCGTGGCGCGCCTCTCGCGGCGCCTCCGGGCGCGCGCCCCGGAGATCGCCGTCGCGGCGCAGCGGTCGGCCAGGACCGGGCTCCTCTCGCTGCTGAGCGGCGCGGGGGCGCGCATCGGCTTCGCGGGCGCTTCCGGACGCTTCGCGTACACCCGGCGGGTGCCCTGGACGGCGGGGGATCACGCCGTTCGCCGTTACCTCGCGCTTTCCGAGCCGGCGGGCGGCGAGCCCGCAACGGCGGACCCGCGCCCGGAGATCGCCGTCGCCGCGGACGCCCGCGAGCGCGTGCGGGAGCTCCTCGCGTCCGCCGGGGTCCTGGAGGAAGAGGCGCTGCTCGCCATCGCCCCGGGCTCGATCTGGGGAACGAAGCGCTGGCTGCCCGAGGGCTTCGCCGCGATCGCGACCGCCGCCGCGTCGCGCGGGCTCGTGGCGGTCCTCGTCGGCGCCCCCGACGAGCGCCCCTTGTGCGACGAGGTGGCCGCGGCGTCGGGGTCGCGCGCGATCAACCTCGCCGGGCGATGCGGGATTCCCGATCTCGCGGCGCTCCTCGCCCGAGCCCGGGTGCTCGTCTCGAACGACAGCGGCGCCGGCCACGTCGCGAGCGCGGTCGGCACCCCCGTGATCTCGATCTTCGGCCCGACCGTCCCCGGGTTCGGATACACCCCGTTCGGCGAAGGGAACCGCGTCGTCGAGCACCCGGGCCTCGGATGCCGCCCCTGCGACCGCCACGGCCCGCAGGCCTGCCCGCTCGGCCACTTCCGCTGCATGCGCGAGATCGGCGCGGACAGAGTCCTCTCCGCCCTCGACGAGGTTCTCTCCGGGAGAAAGTAGCGATTCTCCTCGCGACGATCGAGAGGGCGCCGTCGCGTGGCGACGATGCCCGAGGCGACGGGGCCCCCGCACGGCCGGGCGAAGAACCTCGCGCGATGGCGATAGGGTCCTCGCCATCGCGCCTGCGAGGTTCGAGCGCGGCCGATGCGGGTCGTCGCCGAGGGAGGTCGACACGCGACGGCGCCCTCTCGATCGTCGCCCCCGCGAGAGCCACCAGCGCCGAATGCGGCTACGAGGCGACGGGGAGCTGGGGCTTGCCGCGCAGGTAGGCGTCGATGGCCTTGGCCGCGGTCTTGCCGTCGCCCATCGCGAGGATGACGGTCGCCGCGCCGCGCACGATGTCGCCTCCCGCGAAGACCCCCGGCATGTTCGTCATCCCGTTCGAGTCCACCTCGATGTAGCCCCAGCGGTTGAGCTTGAGCTCGGGGCAGGTCGAGGTCAGCAGGGGATTGGCCTTCGTGCCGATCGACACGACGACGATGTCGCAGGGGATCACGTACTCGGAGCCGGGGACGGCCACGGGCCTGCGGCGGCCGGATGCATCGGGCTCGCCCAGCTCCATGCGAACGCACTTGAGGCCTGAGACCCAGCCGCGCTCGTCGCCCAGCACCTCGACCGGCGCGACGAGGAGGTCGAAGCGGATTCCCTCCTCCTCCGCGTGGTGCGCCTCTTCCACGCGGGCCGGCATCTCGGCGCGGCTGCGGCGGTAGACGATGATGGACTCGTCGGCGCCGAGGCGCTTCGAGGTACGGACCGCGTCCATCGCGACGTTGCCTCCGCCCACGACGGCGACGCGCTTGCCCTTGAGCACCGGCGTCTCGGCGCCCGGGGCCCACGCGCCCATGAGGTTCACGCGGGTCAGGTACTCGTTGGCGGAATAGACCCCCTTGTAGTTCTCGCCGGGGACGTTCATGAACACCGGGAGGCCGGCCCCCACCGCGACGAACAGCGCGTCGAAGCGCGCGCGGAGGTCCGCTAGGGTATAGGTCTTCCCGATGATGGAGTTGAACTCGATCTTCACGCCGTGCCGCACGAGCCGGTCGACCTCCTTCTGCACGAGGTCCTTCGGCAGCCGGAACTCGGGGATGCCGTAGATGAGCACCCCACCCGGGGCGTGGAACGCCTCGAAGATCGTCACCTCGTGCCCGAGCTGTATCAGCTCGCCGGAAGCGGTGAGCCCTCCGGGACCGGACCCGACCACGGCCACCTTCTTGCCCGACGGCGCGGCCTCGTGGAAGGGAACGCCGTCCGCGCGGGAGAGCGCCCAGTCGGCGACGAACCGCTCGAGGTAGCCGATCGCGACCGGCGCCCCCTTGTTGCTGCGGATGCAAACCGCCTCGCACTGCGTCTCCTGGGGACAAACGCGGCCGGTGACGGCGGGGAGCGCGTTGTCCCGGAGGAGGATCTCCGCGGCGCCCTCGAGGTTCCCCTCGGCGAGGCACCGGATGAAGGCCGGGATGTCGACCGCGACGGGGCACCCCTCGATGCACTTCGCGGTCTTGCACATCAGGCAGCGCTGGGCCTCGATCATCGCCAGCTGCTCGGGGTAGCCGAGGTTGACCTCGTCGAAGTTCCGCACGCGCGCGGACGGCGATTGCTCGAGCATCTTCTGACGCTCGATCGCCATGCGCTCCTTCGGGGTCAACGGTCGGGATTCGGGCATGATCGTGGTCTCCCGGGGAAGCAAGGTGTCAGAGGCCGATCTTGCAGTCGTGGTCGGCGCGAGAAACGGCCGCCTGCTCGAAATCTCGGTAGGTCGTCAGCCGGTCCTTCAGCTCGTCGAAGTTCACCAGGTGGCCGTCGAACTCGGGGCCGTCCACGCAGGCGTACTTGGTCTCGCCCCCGATCGTGACCCGGCAGCCGCCGCACATGCCGGTGCCGTCCACCATGATCGGATTGAGCGAGACGATCGTGCGGACCCTGAGGGGCCGGGTGATCTCCACGACGGCGCGCATCATGGGGACCGGTCCCACGGCGTAGACCGCGTCGACGTCGCCCGCGGCCAGCGCGTCCTTCAAGGCCTCCGTGACGAACCCGTGACGTCCGTAGCTCCCGTCGTCGGTGCAGACGACGACGTCGCCCTCGCCCCGAAGCTCGCTCTCGTAGATGACCCACTCCTTCGAGCGGCCGCCGATGATGCTGGTGACCCGAACGCCACGGCGGTGCAGCTCCTGCGCGATCGGATAGACCACCGCCGTTCCGACGCCGCCGCCGACGCAGACGGCGTGGCCGGACTCGAGCAGCTCGGTGGGGTGGCCGAGAGGGCCGGCGACGTCGCGGATCTCTTCCCCCGCCGTGAGGGCGACGAGCTCGGTGGTGCTCTTGCCCACGGCCTGGATCACGAGGGAGATCGTTCCCTTCGACGGGTCCCCGTCGGCGATCGTGAGGGGTATCCTCTCGCACCCCGCGGCTCGCCGAACGATGACGAACTGTCCCGGGCGTCGGATCTCCGCCACGCGGGGAGCCGAGATGACGAGACGGACGACGTTGGGGGAGAGTCTGTCGTTCGACAGAACTGGATGCATCGATTCCTCCGGCCGCGGCGCCGACGCTCTCGATCGAGAAACCGGCTACCGCTCCAATACCGCTACGTCCTCGCCGACGCGTCGGCCGGGGAGGGGATCGTCAATTCAATCCCAATTCAGTCTTTATTTTAGCGGATCGACCCTCATCGGACAATCGCCGGGCAACGAGCCAGCTGCTAGGCCGTGACCGCCTTGCCGGGATAGGCCTCGAGAGCCGCGCCGAAGACCGCCATGGCCCGGGCCAGTTTCGCCTCCTCGAGCACGTACGCGATCCGGACCTCGTCCCGGCCCAAGCCCGGCGTCGCGTAGAAACCGTCGGCGGGGGCGACCATCACCGTCTCGCCGTCCACGGCGAAGTCCTGGAGCATGAAGATCGCGAAACGCTCGGCGTCGTCGATGGGGAGCTTGGCGCAGAGGTAGAAGGCCCCCTCGGGCTTCCGCACGGTCACCCCGGGAGCGGCGGTCAGCGCCTCGTAGACCACGTCCCGACGGCGCTGGTAGTCGCGGATCACCCCCTCGATGTAGGACGGCGGCACGTCGCCCAGCGCGCACGCGGCGAACTGGCCGAGCGTCGGGGGGCACAAACGGGCCTGTCCGAACTTCAGGATGGCGGCCATCAGCTCGCGGTTCCTGCTCACGACGTTCCCGACCCGGATGCCGCACAGCGAGACGCGCTTCGACAGGCTGTCCACCATCACGACGCGGTCCTCGATCCCCTCGAGCGTGAGGCTCGATCGCTGGCGCCTGCCGTCGTAGGCGAACTCGCGGTACACCTCGTCGCAGACCAGGAAGAGGCCACGCTCGCGGCAGACGGCCCCGAGAAGCTCCATCTCCTCGTCGGTGTAGACGGTGCCGGTCGGGTTGTTCGGGGTGCAGATCAGGATCGCTCGAGTCCGCGGGCCGATCTTCGACTCGATCGCCTCTCGCGGCGGGAGGTGATAGCCGTCCTCGGCGCGGGTCGTCACCGGGACGAGCTTCACGCCGATCAGCGACGCGAAGCCGCTGTAGTTCGTGTAGAAGGGCTCGAAGACGACGACCTCGTCGCCGTTGTCCGCCAGGGCGCCGAGGACGAACAGGATCGCCTCGCTCCCCCCGGTCGTGACGAAGATCTCCTCCGCGGCGACGGTCAGTCCCACGCGGGCGTAGTAGCCGCGAAGGGTCTCGACGAACTCCGGCAGGCCCTGCGACGGACCGTAGGGCACGTTGCGGTCGTCGTAGGAGCGCAGGCGGTCGAGGATCGCCTTCGGGGTCGGGATGTCGGGCTGGCCGATGTTCAGCGAGTAGACTTTCTTCCCGGCCCTGCGCGCCTCCGCGGCGAACGGGGCGAGGCGCCGGATCGGAGAGGCGGGCATGCCGAGGGCTCGTTGCGACAGGCGCGGCGGGTGGGGCATCGTCCGGTCTCCTCCCTCGCGATCCTTGGCGTTCCGCCGACCGAGGCGGACGGACAGTCTAGCGGATCGGCGGGCTCTTCGACACCCCGGGAGATTGCCCGCGGGAGCCCGCGCGGTTAGACTCTCCCGGCCGTTCACGAGAGGAGCTGCCGTGTTCCGGAGGATTCTGGTCGCCAATCGCGGAGAGATCGCGCTGCGGGTGATCCGCGCCGCGAAGGGGCTCGGAATCGAGGCGGTCGCCGTCTTCTCGGAGGCGGACCGGGGCGCGCCGTGGCTCGCCGAGGCCGACGACGCGGTCTGCGTCGGACCGGCCCGTGCCGATCGCTCCTACCTCGACGCGGGCGCGATTCTCCAGGCGGCGGAGCAGACCGGCTGCCAGGCGATCCATCCGGGTTACGGCTTCCTCGCCGAGAACGCGGTGTTCGCCGCGCGGGCCGAGCAGCAGGGGATCACCTTCATCGGCCCGGGCCCGTCCGCCATGCGCCGGATGGGGGACAAGGTCGAAGCCAAGCGGACGCTCGGCGCCGCGGGGGTCCCGACGATCCCCGGGAGCGCCGATGTGCTTCCCGGTATCGCGGCGGCGAGAGGCGAGGCGGCGCGGATCGGATACCCCGTCCTGCTCAAGGCGGCGGCCGGCGGCGGAGGGCGGGGGATGCGCCGCTGCTCGGACGAGCGGGAGCTCGAACGGGGGTTCGGCGAGGCTTCGCTCGAGGCGGAGAAGGCATTCGGCAACGGGGGGCTCTACCTCGAGAAGTACCTCGAGGGAGGGCGTCACATCGAGTTCCAGGTCCTGTGCGACGCCTTCGGAAACGGCGTTCACCTCGGCGAGCGCGAGTGCTCGGTCCAGCGCCACCACCAGAAGCTGATCGAGGAGTCGCCGTCCCCCGTCCTGGACGCGGAGACCCGCGCCTCGCTCGGTACGCGGGTCGCGCGGGCGGTGGCGTCGCTCGGGTACCGGAACGCGGGCACCGTCGAGTTCCTCCGTTCCGGCGACGGCTCGCTGTACTTCATGGAGATGAACGCGCGCCTTCAGGTCGAGCACCCGGTCACCGAGATGAACACCGGGGTGGATATCGTCGCGGAGCAGATCCGCGTGGCGGCGCTCCACCCGCTCCGCCTGCGGCAGGAGGACGTCGTCTTCGCGGGCCACGCCATCGAGTTCCGGATCAACGCCGAGGACCCCGCGAACGGCTTCCGCCCCGATCCCGGGACGATCGACTCGTTCGAGCCTCCCGCGCTCTCGGGGCCGGGCCTCAGGGTCCGTTGGGATTCGGCCGTGTGCGCGGGATACAGGATCCCGCCGAACTACGACTCGATCGTCGGCAAGCTGATCGTCCACGCCCCGGACCGGCGGCGCGCGATCGAGGCCGGGAAAACCGCGCTCGCGAGCCTCCGGATCGGCGGGGTGCGGACCACGATCCCGCTGCACCTCGCGATCCTCGAGCACCCGGAGTTCGTGCGTGGGGAGTACGACGTGCAGTTCCTCGAGCGCAGCGGGCTCGTGAGCTGAGGAGAGCGCGAACGTGGCCAAGGTGATCCTCGAGCCGATCGGCGACCCCCGGGAGCGCTTCCTTCGAGACGACGCCTGGCAATCGCAGCGCGACGCCGCCGAGGCGCAGGGGAGCGCGCTGCAGGCGAAGCGGGACGAGGTCCGGGCGGGCTGGGGGCCGAAGTACGAGGCCAGGGTCCGCGAGAAGGGGAAGCTGCCGACCTGGGATCGCGTGGAGCGGCTCAAGGACGCCGACAGTCCGGTCCTCCCGATCGGCACCCTCGTGAACTGGGGGCGGAAGTTCGGGGAGGAAGGGAGGACCTCGCCGGGCGCAGGGGTGGTGACGGCCTTTGTACGGGTCCACGGGCGGTGGGTGGTGGCCATCGCCAACGACAACACGGTGGCCTCGGGGTCGTGGTGGCCGCAGACCCCCGAGAAGATCCAGCGCGCGCAGGAGATGGCGCTGCGCCTGCGCCTCCCCGTGGTCTACCTGGTGGACTCGTCGGGGCTGTTCCTGCCGGAGCAGTCGAGGACCTTCCCGGGGCGCACGGGGGCAGGGGCCATCTTCCGGATGAACTCGCTGCTCTCCGCCGCCGGGGTGCCGCAGATCGCGGGGGTTCACGGAGACTGCATCGCGGGCGGCGGGTACATGCCGATCATCAGCGACGTGGTCTACATGACCGAGCAGGCGTACATGGTGATCGCGGGCGCCGCGCTGGTGAAGGGGGGGAAGTCCCAGCAGATCACCTCGCTCTCGATCGGCGGTCCGGACGTGCACGTCCACCTCAGCCGCTGCGCCGACCACCGCGTGCCCGACGACGAGGTGCTCCTCGACCGGATCCGCGGCGAGGTGGCCAAGCTCCCGGGTCCCGCGTGGGACTACTACCGGTACGGCGCCGACCCTGCGCCGCCCGCGTTTCCGGCGTCGGAGCTCGAGGGGCTGTTTCCCTCGGACCATCGCATGGGCTACGACATGCGGCAGGTCCTCGCGAGGATCCTCGACCACTCGCTGTTCTGGGAGGTGCTCCCGGGAGTCGGCCCGGAGATGATCTGCGGGGTGGGGAGGGTCGACGGCCTGTACGCCGGGTTCATCGCGAACAACCCGCTGCTCACCGACCACCCCGTCCACAGGGACGTGAAGCGTCCCGGCGGCATCCTCTACCGCGAGGGGATCGCCAAGGTGTCGCAGTTCTCCCGCGCCCTCAACGACGACGGCATCCCGATCGTGTGGCTCCAGGACATCTCCGGCTTCGACATCGGGCCGGAGGCGGAGCGGCAGGGGCTGCTCGGCTACGGCTCGAGCCTGATCTACACGAACTCGGCCAACACGGTGCCGATGTTCACGGTGCTGCTCCGGAAGGCCTCCGGCGCGGGGTATTACGCGCTGTCGGGGCTCCCGTACCGGCCGGTCCTGCAGCTCGCGACGCCGATGACCCGTCTCGCGGTGATGGAGGGCAAGACCCTCGCCATCGGCGCCTACAACGCCAAGCTCGACGATCACTTCAACATCGTCGCGAAGACGCCCGAGGAGGCCGAGGAAATTCGTCGCGGTATGGAGGCGGTGGAGGCGCGCATCAACCGGGACATGGACCCCGTCCTGGCCGCTTCGGGGATGGACGTGGACGAGATCGTGAGACCTCGGGAGCTTCGCCTGTGGATCGAGGCCGCCGTCGCGATGGCCTACCAGTCCACGGGCTACCGCCGGATCAAGAACCCGCGGATCTGGTCACTGCACGATCTTTCGGTGCTGGCGGGGTGACGGGATGAACGAGCCGATCCTCATGGCCAGGGTGGACAGCCCCTCCAGCGGGCGGATCCTCGTGCTCGCTCCTCTCGTCGGGACGTGGTCCGAGCACCCGCACACCGGGGCGCTCGTCGGGCCCGGGAGCCGGATCGGGTTCCTGTCGCACCTCACGAGACGCTTCGCGCTCGTCCTGCCCGACGGAGCCGCCGGGAGGATCGCCGTCGGCCTGCCGCGCGACCGGGCGGTGGCGGTCGAGTACGGCCAGGTCCTCTTCGAGCTCTCGGCGGTCGAGGCGGTCGAGGGGAACGCGCTGTCCGCGGACGCGGGGACGCTCGGGCGGCCCCCGGGAGCCGGGCTGCCGGAAGGAGCGTGGGCCGTGGTCTCGCCCACCGACGGCGTTTTCTACCGCCGGCCGTCGCCCGCGTCGCCGCCTTTCGTGGAGGAGGGGGCGCGGATCCGGGCCGGGGATCCTATCGGGCTCGTCGAGGTCATGAAGACCTTCAACCAGATCGCCTATGGCGGCCCCGGGCTCCCGGAAGAAGCGCAGGTCGTAGAGATCCGCCGGAACGACGCCGAGGAGGTCCGCGCGGGCGACATCCTGCTCGTGGTCCGCTGATGGCCGACCGGAAGCGTTACCACGACGATCCGGGACTGAGCCGCCTCGACACCACCGCGATCGAGACCGGCGGGGAAGGCGACAGGACCTGGGTCCGTCTCGAGGAGACGATCTTCTATCCCGAGGGCGGGGGGCAGCCCGCCGATCGCGGGGCGATCAACGGCGTCCGCGTCCTCGACGTCCAGTCGCGCGGCGAGCGGATCCTGCACTTCGTCGAGCATCCCGTCCCCGAGGGCCCGGCCCGCCTCGAAATCGACGCCGCTCTCCGATTCGATCGGATGCAGCAGCACACCGCCCAGCATCTCCTGACCGCCATTCTCCTCGATCGCTACGCTCTCCCGACCACCGCCTTCCACCTCGGTGAGCGCTACACGGCGATCGAGGTCGCGGGGCCGGTGCCCGCGCCGGAACGGCTGCGCGCGATCGAAGACGAGGCGAACGGAGAGATCCGGCTCGACCGTAGGGTCGCCGGTCGCTGGGTGGCCCCGGAGGAGCTGGGCGCGCTCCCCGTTCGCAGCCGGGGTCTTCCGGACGGTTTCGCGGGAAGCCTCCGCCTTGTCGAGATCGAGGGACTCGATCTCAACACGTGCGGCGGCACGCACGTCGCCCGCCTGGGCGAGATCCAGATGCTACGGATCGTGGACGCCGCCGCGGCGCGCGGCGGCACGAGGATTTCGTTCCTGGCCGGCGGGCGCGTGCTTCGAGAGCTCCGGGAGAGTGCCGCCGTCGAGGCCGCGCTGAAGTCGAGGATCGGGACCTCGCGTGAGGAGTTCGCCGGTGTTCTCGACGCCTGGGACGGCGAGCGAAAGCGCATCGACCGCCGGGTGAAGGACCTGGAGCGCGACCTCTCCGCGCGGATCGCCGCCGAGATGGCGTCCGAGCCCGGCCCGCGGCTCGCGCGGTTCGTCGGCGACGCGGGCCCCGAGTTTCTGCGCGCCCTCGCCGGCGCCGTGGTCGCCCTGCGTCCCGAGGCGACCGTCGCCCTCGTGGGCGCGGCGCCGGACGGCCGGGAAGCGATCTTCCTCGTCCAGTCCGGACCCGGGGGCGCCGAGGACGTGTCGCCCACCGGACGGAAGCTCGCGGAGCTTCTCGGCGCGAGGGGCGGCGGCAAGGGCCGCGCGTTCCAGGGGCGCGGCGGCCGCTGGGGCGGCGACCCTTCGCTTCTCGGCTCGCTCTAGTCAGCACGGCAGACGCTCGACATTGAAGGCGCCCCGCGCGGCACGCTGCGGCGCTGCGCGGCGCAAGTCGCCGCGCCGCCAAGTTGCCAGCCCTTGGCCCGGGGCCAAGGACTGGCGACCTCGGCTGGAGGGAAGCTGAGTATTCGACTTACAGCCTCGGTTCCGGTTTTCGCGCGGCCTTCAAGGGAAGAACCGGCCGCGCGAAAACAGGGCCGCTTCGGGGCGCCTTCAATGTCGAGCGTCTGCATCGTGGTGGTGGGCCACCGCGGTCGCGGGCGCGCTCACGGCGCAGGCGGACCGACGATGCGGCGGTAGATCTCCGGGTCGGTGGCGCCCTCGGTACCGAAGACGAGGACGGTGCTTCCGCCCGATAGGCCGAGGGCGCTGAAGATCTCCGGATGGCGCGCCGCCTCGAGGAGGGCGGCGATGCCCGCCGCGCCGGATTCGCCGGCGACGATGGGAGGATCGCCGCCTTCGCCGGCGGCGAGAGCTCTCATGGCCTCGAGGGCCGCGGCGTCGGGGATCGTGACGAAGTCGGCGCCGCGCGACGCGAGGATCTCCCAGGCGAGGACGGACGGCTCCCCGCACGCGAGGCCGCCCATCACGGTGCGGAGGTCGCCGCTCGCGCGGGTGGGCCGGCCGGCGAGGGCGGAGCGGTAGAGGCAGTCGGCGGCGTCGGGCTCGACGACGACGACGCGGGAGCGCGCGGGCTCCTCGCTCCCGGCGAGGTCCTCCGCGACCGCCGCGGCGAGGGCGCCGACACCTCCCTGGACGAAGGCGTGCGTGAAAGGGACGCCCGGCGGCGACTGCTCCCGCGCCTCGGCGAGCATGACGCGATAGCCCTGCATGACGTCCCGGGGGATATCGCGGTACCCCTCGTAGGTCGTGTCGGAGACGACCACGAATCCACTCGACTCGGCCTCCGCCGCGCAGCGGCGTACCGCTGCGTCGTAGTCGCCCTCGACCACGACGACCCTCGCGCCGAGGCGGGAGATCGCCTCGCGTCTGGGGGCGCTCACCGAGGCCGGCACGAAGATCACGGCGCGGCACCCGAAAAGGCCGGCGCCCCACGCCACCGAGCGTCCGTGGTTCCCGTCGGTCGCGGTCGTGACCGTGAGATCGGAAACGGCCTCGCGGTAAGCTCCGGCCAGGAGGTCCTGACGGCGCACGGCGCCTGGATCCGCGAACCTCTTCGCGCGACGCTCGACGACCCGGAACACCGCGTACGCCCCTCCGAGAGCCTTGAAGCTCCCCATGCCGAATCGGCAGGCCTCGTCCTTGTAGTGCAGCCCCGAGAGGCCGAGCCGCCGCGCGAGCGCGGGCAATTCACGGAGCGGCGTGGGTTCGTATCCCGGCCAGGACGTGATCTCCCGACGGGCGGCGAGCGCCCCGTCGGCGTCGAGAGCGGCGCGCGGGGGGTTCAGCGCCGGATGGATGCGGACGTGACGCATCTCACCACTCGGAGAGCCGGCGGATCGCCTCCAGGATGTCCCCGACCTGCGGGAGGATGAAGTCCTCGAGCTCCGGGGCGTACGCCACGAAGGTGTCGGTCGCCGCGAGGCGCCGGACCGGCGCGTCGAGGTCCGAGTACAGCTCCTCGCCGATCCTCGCCGCGATCTCCGCGCCGTAACCCCACGAGAGCGAGTCCTCGGTCAGCACGAGGACCTTGCTGGTCTTCCGCACCGACGAGGCGATCGCATCCCAGTCGACGGGCGACAGGGAGCGAAGATCGAGTACCTCGACCGAGATGCCGGACTCTTCCGCCTCCCGCGCGGCGGCGACGGCGCGCGTCACCGTGGCGCCGTACGTGACGACCGTGACGTCGGAACCTTCGCGCGCGACGGACGCCCGCCCGAGGGGGACCATGAAGTCGGGGCCGGGGTACGCCGCCTTGTTGTGGGTCTGGCGGTAGAGGTGCTTGTGCTCGAGGAAGAGGACGGGGTCGTCGCAGCGTATCGCGGTCCGAAGGAGGCCGTTCGCGTCGAGGGCATTCGAGGGGCAGACCACGCGAAGCCCGGGATGGGCCGTGAAGAGGGACGCGCCGGTCTGGCTGTGGTAGGTCGCGCCGCCCTTGATGTACCCGCCGTAGGCGACGCGGATCACGACCGGCGACGCGAACGTGCCGTTCGAGCGCCATCGCATCGTGGCCAGCTCGTCCCGGATCTGCATGTACGCGGGCCAGATGTAGTCGAAGAACTGGATTTCGACGACGGGCTTCAGCCCCCGGAGCGCCATCCCGATCGCGCGCCCGACGATGTTCGCCTCCGCGAGCGGCGAGTTGAACACGCGCTCGGATCCGAATTCGCGCTGCAGGCCCCACGTGACCTTGAAGACGCCTCCCTTCCCCTTGACGCGCGGGAGCGTCTCTTGCCGCGAGGCGTCGGCGACGTCCTGGCCGAAGAGCACGATGCGCGGGTCCCGCCGCATCTCGTCGCGGAGGCAGCGGTTGATCAGATCCACCATCGTGGTCGGGGTCCCCTCCGGAGCCGCCTCGGAGGAGAAGGCGTCCGCGGTCGGGTCCACGTCCTCCGAGTACACGTGCCGGAGCGCGGATTCGGGCTCCGGGCGCGCGGCGGAGAGCGCGTGATCCGCCGCCGCATCGACCTCCTCCGAGACCTGCGCCTCGATGGCGTCGAGGACGCCGCGATCCACGATGGACTCCGCGAGGAGAAGCTCGGTGAAGCTGCGGATCGGCTCGCGCGCCGCCTCCGCGTCCCGCTCCTCGGGGGTCCGGTAGAGGGTCTCGTCGTCGGAGAGGGAGTGGCTCATCGGGCGGATCACGTGAGCGTGCACCAGGGCCGGCCCTCGCCGGGCCCGGCAGTGCTCCGCTGCCGCGCGCAGGGCGTCGTGCGAGGCCAGGGGGTCGCAGCCGTCCACCTCGCGGATGAGGAGGTCCGGGAAGCTCGCGACGAGGCGGCTGATGCTCCCGCCCGGCGTGTTGACCTCGACGGGAACCGAGATCGCGTAGCCGTTGTCCTCGATCAGGAAGACCACGGGGAGCTTCAGGTTGCTCGCGGTCGAGAGGGCCTCCCAGAACTCCCCCTCGCTCGTGGTGCCGTCCCCCGAAGTGACCAGGACGACCTCGTCGTCCTCGAACCGAACGTCCGAGGAATCCACCCCCGCGGCGCGGCGCGAGACCTCCGCGCACCCGACCGCCTGGAGGAACTGCGTGCCGGTGGGGGAGGAGACGCTGGCGATGTGGAGCGGGGCGGACGAGTAGTGCGAGGGCATCTGGCGTCCGCCCGTCTGGGGGCATTCCGAGGAGCCGACGGCCTGGAGGAGCATGTCGCGCGGGGTCATGCCGAGGGACAGGCAAGCCGCGCGGTCGCGGTAGTAAAAGAAGAACCAATCGCGTCCCGGCCGGAACACGAGGCCGATCGCGGCGCCGAGCGCTTCGTGTCCGACGCCGTTGATCTGGAAGTAGATCCGGTTCTGCCGCTTGAGCTGGATCTCCTTCTCGTCCACCTTGCGGGACAGGAGCATGGTGCGGTACACCCCGAGAAGGGCGTTTCGGTCGAGCCCTCTCAAGGTACGTGATTCGGTTTCGGCTCCCACGACACTCTCCTCGGACGCGGGCGTTGCGAAGGTCGCTGCACGCCGCCCGCCGGACGGAGGACGTCGCCGCCGCGGGCGGTTTCCATGATAGATCATTTTGGTACGGTTTTGGAGGAGCCCACCGCAACCGCGGGCTCGAGGAGCAGGAGCGAGCCCCCTCCGGAGCCGTAGTTCGTTCGCGCCACCGCGATACGGCCTCCGGCGAGGGCGATCGGGCCGCTGGCGAGCATTCCCTTGCCGGACGGCACCTGGAACGCTCCGAGACGGGAGCCGTCGTAGACGTCGATGGCGAGGAGCGAGGCGCCACCGTCGGGGACCACGAGCACCATCTCGATTTCCACCTCGGTCGCGGGGCGGCCGGGGGCCGCCTCGACGGGAAGCTTGCCGTGCCACGCCGCCAGCGGCCGGGATATCCTGTCGTCGAGGTCGACCGCCCAGAGCCTGTGGCCGTTCTTCCGGCGAACGCAGTAGACCTGATTGTCGAGCGAGCCGTAGAGCACGCGGCCCCCCATGATGATCGCGGGAGCCAGGGTCGCGCCGGGCGCGCGCAGGCTCCAGTCGTGCCGGAAGCGCCGGAAGATCAGCCCCTTCTTCTGCGCTTCGACCCTCCCGGCGGGGAGCGTCCGGACGCGGGATTTCCCGTCGTCCGACAGCACCCAGGCCGACGCGGCATCCGGCGAGGCAGGCTCCTCGCCCTCGAAAAGGAGCGCCGCCTCCTTGGCGAGCTCGACCGCCGCGATGCCCCCCTCCACGGGAACCAGGAGCCGCCCGCCGTCGAGCACCGGCTCCTGCCCCGTCGGGGATGCGGGAAGGGGAATCTCGGCAACCACCTTGAAGACGACCGCCGGCGGCGTCTGCCCCTTTCGCGCGGGAAGGGCCGCAGGGTAGTCGTTCGGCGATTCCGTGGTCGTCGGAATCGACTGGGCCAGCGCGGCGGATGCCGCGAGGAAGATCGCGGCGACCCACCAGCCCCGACCACCTGAAAGCTGCAGCATGCGGCCTCTCCTCGTCGCTTCGCTCCGCGAGAGAGGCCGATTGTAGCCCGCCTTGCGCCGAGCGCCCCACCTTCCCCGCGGCCCCATCCGCGATTCGCGCTCGGCGCTCCCCGGACCGCCGGCGAGGCGGCGGGGTTTTCCCCGATCGCGGCTGCCGAGAGAGGGGGCGGCCTCGCGCAACCATTTGCCTATACAGGATTTATGTGCTAAAAGCACCGGACTCCCCGGAGGAGCGCGAGGAAAAGTGTCCCGATGAAGAGCCGCTACCACACGATTCGAGGGACGCGGGATATTCTGCCCGACGAGGTCGGCCGCTGGCAGTTCGTGGAACGGGTAGCTCGGGACGTTTTCGAGCGTTACGGCTTCCAGGAGGTCCGCACACCGGTCCTCGAGTCCACGGAGTTGTTCGCTCGCTCGGTGGGGGAGTCCACGGACATCGTTCGCAAGGAGATGTTCTCCTTCCTGGCCGGCGACGAGAAGGTGACGTTGCGGCCGGAGGCGACGGCGCCGGTGGTGCGGACATTCGTCGAGAACGCGCTGCACCGGACGGTCGCGGCGGGATTCCCGGAGCGCTACTACTACATCGGCCCGATGTTCCGGTACGAACGGCCCCAGAAGGGACGGCAACGTCAGTTCCACCAGATCGGCGCGGAGGTCCTCGGAGCGGCGGAGCCGCTGGCGGACGCGGAGACGATCGCGATGCTCTGGACCTTCCTCGACGCCCTCGGCATCGGGGACCGCGAGCTGACGATCAACTCCGTGGGCGACGCCGCCTGCCGCCCCGCGTTCCGGAAAGCGCTTCTCGAGTGGCTCGAGCCCCGCAAGGAGCAGCTCTGCGAGGACTGCCGGCGGCGCGCCGAGGAGAACCCGCTCAGGGTGTTCGATTGCAAGGTGGAGGCCGATCGGAAGCTGATCGAGGACGCTCCGACCGTGCTCGACCACCTTTGCGGGGAGTGCGAGGCGCACTTCGCGGAGGTGAGGGCGATCCTCGACGACTACGGGATCCCGTACCGCGTGGATCGCCGGATCGTGCGGGGACTCGACTACTACCAGCGGACGGTGTTCGAGGTGCTCTCGCGGGGCCTCGGATCGCAGAATGCCATCCTCGGCGGGGGGCGCTACGACGGCCTCGTGGAGGAGATGGGCGGCCCCCCGGTGCCCGGATTCGGCTTCGCGATCGGGATGGAGCGCCTGATCCTGCTCCTCCCGCCCGACCGCGGCAAGGGCTCCGGGGCCGACGTGCTCCTGGTCTGTCTCGGCTCGGAGGCTTGGCGCGCTTCGATCGGGCTTGCGCGGCGCCTCCGGGGAGCGGGACTTCGCGTCGCGATGCCCCTCGTGGAGCGGCCGATGGGGGCGCAGCTCAAGCGCGCCGAGCGAGTGCGCGCGCGCTATGCCCTCTTCGTGGGCGAGGGGGAGCTCGCCGCGGGGCGATACGGGCTCAAGGACCTCGCGAGCGGCGAGCAGGTCACCGTGGACGAGCCGGGCCTTCTGGCCCGGCTGGGAGGGACCGATGGGAAATGACGTCGCGCGGCTGCTGCACCGGACCGCGGGGTGCGGGCGAATCTCCGAGGCGGACGCGGCGTCCCGCCGCGAGGTGGTGCTCACCGGCTGGGTGCACCGCCGCCGGGACCTCGGGAACCTCATCTTCGTCGAGATGCGGGACGCGACCGGACGCGTCCAGATCGTCTTCGATCCGTCGAGCGCCCCCGAGGCCCACGCCGCCGCCCAGCACCTCCACGCGGAGGACGTCGTGGGGGTGCGCGGCGCGGCGGTGCCGCGAGAAGCGATCAACCCGGACCACCCGACCGGACGCGTCGAGGTGCGAGTCGCGGAGCTCGTGATCCACAACCGGGCGGTCTTCGTTCCGTTCCCGGTGGACGAGGAGTCGGAGGCGAACGAGGAGGTGCGGCTGACGCACCGGTACGTGGACCTCAGGCGGCCTCGCCTGCAGGCCGCGCTGCGGATGCGCCACCGCCTCGCCGTCGCGGGACGCGGCGTGCTCGACGATCTCGGCTTCGTGGAGATCGAGACGCCGATGCTCACGCGCTCGACGCCCGAGGGCGCCCGGGACTACCTCGTGCCGAGCAGGGTCCACCCAGGCCAGTTCTACGCCCTCCCGCAGTCCCCGCAGCTGTTCAAGCAGCTCCTGATGGTGGCGGGATTCGAGCGCTACTACCAGTTCGCCCGCTGCTTCCGCGACGAGGACCTGCGGGCGGACCGCCAGCCCGAGTTCACGCAGATCGACATCGAGATGTCCTTCGCCGAGCCCGAAACGATCTACGGCGTCGTGGAGCCGATCCTGGTCAGGATGTTTCGCGAGATCGGGGTCGACATCCCGGTCCCCTTCCGGCGGATGCCCTTCGCCGAGGCGATGGAGCGCTTCGGCAGCGACCGGCCGGACACCCGCTTCGGACTCGAGCTCCGCGACGCCGGGAGCTCCGCGTCCGGGAGCGGCTTCGCGGTCTTCGATTCGGCCCTGTCGAGCGGGGGGGCCGTGCGCGGCCTAGCGATCCCCGGCGGAGGGGACGCCTCGCGGAAGACGCTGGACACGTGGACCGCGTGGGCGCGGGAGGCGGGGGCGAAGGGGCTCGTGACGGTGAAGCTCGAGGCGGGCGGCGGGGTAGCCTCGCCCGCGCTCAAGGCGCTAGGCGAGGAGAGGACACGCGAGATCGCGGCGGCCGTGGGCGCGTCGGCCGGCGACGCGGCGGTCTTCGTCGCGGATGCGCGCGACGTGTGCAACCGGGTGCTGGGCTCGCTCAGGCTGAGGATCGCCTCGGAGCTGAAGCTCGCGGCCGCGGGACGCTGGGACCTCCTGTGGGTGGAGGGGTTTCCCCTCCTGCAGTGGGAGCCCGCCGAGCGGCGATTCGTCGCCTGCCATCACCCTTTCACCGCGCCGCGGTGGGGGGACCTCGACAGGCTGGAGTCCGATCCCGGCTCCGTCCAGGCGCAGGCCTACGACCTGGTGCTGAACGGGACGGAGATCGCCGGGGGGAGCATCCGGATCCACAGCAAGGAGATCCAGGAGCGGGTGTTCCGCTCGCTGTCCATCTCTCCCGAGGAAGCCACGGCGAAGTTCGGCTTCCTCCTGCGGGCCCTCGAAGCCGGGGCGCCGCCGCACGGAGGGATTGCGTTCGGGTTCGACCGGGTCTGCGCGATGCTGGCCGGGGCCGACTCGATCCGCGACGTCATCGCCTTCCCGAAGACGACGAGCGCCTCGTGCTTGATGACGGCGTCGCCCGCTCCCGTGGAGCCCGCGCAGCTTCGCGACCTTCACCTCCGCGTGACCGACCGGGAGTGAGATCCGGGCTAGGGCGTGGGCGGATGCGCGTTGACCCCCGAGAATCGCATGTGCTATAGCGTGGTTCGGTGGGGAGGAGGAGCGGGCTCGCATGCTTCGGAGAGTTCCTCGGAGGAGCGCCGGGCTAGTCGTCTCAGCCTCTCTCGCGTTGGTCGCCGGGGCGTGCTGCCGGAAGCCGCCCTCGTCGGTCGTCGAGGTCAACTTGGCCTTGAGCCGGGCGAAGGACGCCTGCGCGGCCGTCTACGCGCCGCAGGAGCTCGCGGACGTCGAGCGCCGGGTCGAGGCGATGAACCGGCTCGCCGACGCCGGCAAGTGCCGGTCGGCCGGCTCCGCCGCCGAGCCGATGAAGCCGGAAGTGATGGCATTCTGCTCCCTGGTGGAAGCGCGCAAGGATCTAGCGCGGTCGGAGGCGGGGCGCGCCCTCGCCGATGCGGACGCGGCGATGGCGCGCGCGAGAGGCGGGGCCGCCGAACCGCCGTCGCCCGGAGCCCTCGATGCAGCGGAGCGAGCGCTGTCCATGGCGCGGAGAATGGGCGAAGACGCCTGCGCGTACCTCCGGGCGGCGGCGCTCGCTCGCGAGGCGGCCGAGGCGGCCGGAGGAGCGCGCGCCGCGGCGGTGGACGGCGGCGGAGAGGCACGGCGAAACTGACATGAAGACCCTCGATCTCGGCCCACGGTCTCTCGAGGTCCTCTCGGGAACCCTAGACGAGACGCTCCGGTTGATCGAGGAGCGTTTCGGAGTTCGCGTGTCGGCGCGCGGAGACCGCGTAACGGTCGACGCCGACGGAGTGGACGGTCCCGCGAGGGAGGCCCGGGTCGAGGGCCTCTTGAGGCAGTTGGTCGGGCTCCACGATCGCGGTGTCGCCCTCCGAAAGGAAGACGTGCGAACGGCCATCGGGCTCGTCGAGCGCGATCCCGCGGTCCGCCTTGCCGACCACTTCGTGCACGCCCGGCTCAAGCCGTCCGCGAAGAAGGCGGTGGTGCCGAAGTCCGCCAACCAGAGGCGGTACCTCGAGGCGATCCGCGACAACGACATGGTCATCGCGATCGGTCCCGCCGGGACCGGCAAGACCTACCTCGCGGTCGCGATGGCGATCACCTTGCTGCAGGAGAAACGGGTCCAGCGGATCATTCTCGCGAGGCCCGCGGTCGAGGCGGGGGAGCGCCTCGGGTTCCTCCCCGGGGACATCGCGGCCAAGGTGGATCCTTATCTCCGTCCGCTCTACGACGCTCTGTACGACATGCTCGAGCCCGACCGGATCGAGAGCCTCCTCGAGCGAAGCATCATCGAGGTCGCCCCGCTCGCGTTCATGCGCGGCAGGACGCTGAACGAGTCCTTCGTGATCCTGGACGAAGGACAGAACACGACGTCCGAGCAGATGAAGATGTTCCTGACTCGAATCGGCTTCGACTCGAAGGCGGTCGTCACGGGCGACGTGACCCAGATCGACCTGCCTGCCGAGCGAATGTCGGGCCTCGTCGAGGCGAGAGAGGTCCTCTCGGGGATCCCGGGCATCGAGTTCGTGCATTTCGACGAGACGGACGTCGTGCGCCACCCGCTCGTGCAGCAGATCATCCTGGCCTACGACCGGCGCGCGGCATCGCGGCGCGAGCCGCGTCCCGGCAAGAACGGTGCAGCGCCGGCGGAGACCGATCGATGACCGACGGGTCGTCCCCGCCGCGGACGCGGTCCGCGAGTCGGTTCGGCCTCCCCGCCGGATTGCGCGTCTCGGCGCGCCGCACGGCGGATCGCCTGCTCGGCACCGACCTGTTCTGGAGCGGCCTGCTCGTGGTCGTGGTGACGGCCCTCCTGCTGATCGGGGGCGGCCCCGGCGCGGAGCGCCCCCCGGGCGTCGGGGAGATCCTCGACCACGACATCGTCGCTCGGTCGCAGATCTCGATACCGGACGAGCAGCGGACCGAGGCGATGCGGCGCGAAGTCGCCGATGCAGCGCCCGATGTCTACGTTCACGACAGGGCGCGGGGTGAGCGCCTGGCCGACCGGCTGCGTGCGCTGTTCGAGGCAGGGCGGTCCGCGCTCGAGAAGGCGAGGGCGGGGGAGAAGGCGGATGCCGCGAGCGAGATAGGGCGGTCGCTCGGGGAGGGTCTCTCCCCGCGGGAGATCGACGCGCTGGCCCGCCTCGAATTCTCCGCCGCCATCGAGCGGGAGTCGATCGGCGTCCTTCGCGGCGTCATGGGGAACCTCATCGTCGGGAGCAAGGCGCTCCTCCTGGGCAACGCCCCGGTTCTCCTGGTACACGTGCCGGGAGGAGGAGAGAGCCGCCTGCCGGGTCCGGCGATGCTCCTCGATCTCGAAGACGCGCGACGGCAGGCTCGTGCCGCCGTCGGCGCGAGGCTCACGATCGATCCCGACGACAGGGACGCGGTGGCGGACCTTGTCGCGTACTTCGTCGACGTCAACGTCGTTTTCGATCCCGGAGCGACCGCCGCGCGGCGGGACGCGGCGCTCGGATCGGTGCCCGCGGCGGTCCGGACCGTCCCCAAGGGGACCGTTCTCGCGCGCGCCGGGGAGAAGCTCACACCGGAGAGCCTCGCGCGCGTCGAGGCTTCGCGGGGCACGCGGCGCGGGAGAATCGGCCTCTCCGGCTTCGCGGGAATCCTGGTCATCTCCGCGTTCCTGGCCTTCTTCCTCCACCGGTACACCCGCTACCACCAGCGCTACTTCAGGAAAGTGCGCAACCTCCACGCGCTCCTCGCGCTGGTCATGATTTCGATGCTCCTCCTCTCGAGGGCGATGATCTGGATCGCGCAGGAGGTTTCCGACAACCTGACGCCTCCCTTCAGCGAGCCTTCGAGCTACATCAACCTCATCCCGCTGGCCGGAGGCTCGATCCTCGTCGCCCTCCTCGCGAGCGGCCGCATCTCGATGGTCTACTCGGGGTTCCTCGCGCTTCTCTTCGCCGCGCTGAACGGCTGGAACGCTTACGTGATGACGTGGGCGCTTCTCGTGCAGTGGGCGGGGATCTACGCGATCACGACGTACCGCGAGCGGGCCGCGCTGCTGCGAGCCGGCCTGGTCGCCGGGGTGGCCGGCGCCGTCGCGGCGCTCGCCGTGGCGGCGGTCCGCGACGGGCTGCTCCCGCCGTCGCGCGGGTTCTTCGAGGCCGGGCTCGCCTTCGTCGGGGGAGCGGTGGGCACGGGCCTCATCGTCTCGTTCGCGCTCCCCCTGTTCGAGGAGCTCTTCAGGGTCCTGACGGACATCCGCCTGCTGGAGCTTTCCAACGTCAACCACCCGCTGCTGTCGGAGTTCGCCGTGAAGGCGCCGGGTTCGTACAACCACAGCCTGGTGGTCGGGACGCTGGCGGAGGAGGCCGCGAGGGCCATCGGCGCCAACTCGCTCTTCTGCCGGGTGGCGGCCTTCTACCACGACATCGGCAAGATCCGGAAGCCGGAGTACTACGTCGAGAACCAGCACGGCTCGAACCCCCACGACCGCCTGTCGCCGTTCATGTCGGCGCTGATCATCGCCGCTCACGTCAAGGACGGGATCCGCCTCGGGCGCGAGGCGGGGCTTCCCGAGCAGATCGTCGACGTCGTCCCGCAGCACCACGGGACGCGGCTGATGTCGTACTTCTACGACAAGGCGCGCAGGGCGGCCGATCCGTCGCTCGGCCCCGTCACCGAGGCCGACTTCCGCTATCCGGGACCCAAGCCGCAGAACAAGGAGACGGCGATCTTCATGCTGGCGGACGCCATCGAGGCCGCAGCGCGCACGCTCGACGATCCCACTCCCGGCCGCCTGGGCGAGCTGATCCACAAGATGGCGCAGACCATCGTTCTCGACGGGCAGCTCGACGAGTGCGACCTGACCTTCGCCGACCTCGAGAGGATCGAGGAGTCGTTCCTCCGGACGCTCACCAGCATGTACCACCACCGCGTGGACTATCCCGGATTCGATTTCGGGCGATCCCGCTCCAACGGGAAGACCGCCGGCGCCGGGGCCGGATCGGCGGCCGACCAGGAGCGCGCCGCGGTGAGTGGGAAGGGGATGGCCCGAGCGGGCGCGGAACGCGGAGCGCGCTCTCGCGAGGTCGAGGTCGAAGTGGTGAGCCGCCTGCGCCGTACAGGTGCGGGCCCTCGCGCGCTCGAGCGTTTCCTGGCGCGCCTCTCGCGGGAGGTTCCGGCCCCGGCCGGCGCGCGGATGTGCCTCTGCCTCCTCTCCGACCCCTCGATGCGGCGGCTGAACGGCGAGTTTCGCGGCAAGTGGGCGACGACCGACGTCCTCGCTTTCCCCGGGGGCGGCGCGCGCGATCCCGAGGGGCGCGTGCTCCTCGGAGACGTCGCGATCTCCGTCCCGAGGGCCGCGGCGCAGGCGCGCGAGGAAGGCCACTCCGTGGCGCGCGAGGTGCGCATCCTTGCCCTTCACGGGTATCTCCACCTGCTCGGCTACGATCACGAGACGGACAGGGGCGAGATGATGCGGCTCGAGGGGCGGCTGGCGAGGCGTTTGATCGCGCGCCGGCCCGCCGGCCGGGCGCCGGGGGCCCGCCGGTGATCGCCGGAATGCTGATCGTCGCCGCGGTGCTGCTGCTCGCCGAGCTGGCGACCGCGGTGCTGCTTCTGGCGATTTCCGGCCTGAGCAGGGTCGCGCTCCGTCGCCTCGTCGCGGAGCAGCCCCGCTTCACCCTCCTCGAAGAGGTGCGGAGCGGGCGCTCGAGCCGCCGGATCGCCCTTCACGCCGCCCGGGAGAGCTGCCTCCTCGGCGCGAGCGCCGCGATGGCGCTCGCGGCCCGGGCCGCCGGTCTGCCGCATCCCTGGCTCGTGGGACTCGCCGGCGGCGTGCTCGCGGGGGTGCTCGTGCTCGAGGGACTCGTCGCGCGCGGCCTGGCGCTCCGGGCCCCCCGCGCCGCCATCCGGGCCACCGCGTTCCTCGCGACGCCGATCCACGTCCTCTTCCTTCCGATCGCCGCGCCGATGGCCGCGCTTCTGGCCCGCTGGACGTCGGCGCGCGCGCGGGAGGAGGCGGAGGGAGAGGAGGACGAGGAAGAAGTGGACGCTTTCCTCGAGGTCGGAGAGCGCGACGGGATCCTGGAGGCCGGCGAGAGCCGGATGGTTCGCGGGATAGTGGACCTCTCCGAGACGAGAGCGCGCGAGATCATGACGCCGCGGACCGACATCGTCGCCCTTCCCGCGGACGCCTCGATCTCGGACGCGCGCAAGGCGCTGCTGCGGACCTGGCACTCGAGGATTCCGGTCTACCGGGGGAATCTCGACAACGTCGTCGGGGTCCTCGACGTGCGGGACGTCCTGAAGGCGGCCGACGGCGGGGCGGAGGCAATGCCGGTCGCGTCGTTCCTGCGCCCGGCCTTCTTCGTCCCCGAGACGCAGTCCACGGCGGACCTCCTCGCGCAAATGCGCACGAGGACCCGGATGGCGCTCGTGGTGGACGAGTACGGTGGTCTCGCCGGGCTCGTCACCCTCGAGGACATCGTCGAGGAGATCGTCGGGGACATCCGCGAGGAGCACGAGCCCGAAGAAGCGGGAGTCCGGGCCGAGGCGGACGGCTGGTGGAGCGTCAGCGGGCTGGTGCACGTGGAGGAAATCGAACCGCTGTTCCTCGTCACCATCGGCGAGCGCGGCTTCGATACCGTCGGCGGCCTCGTGGTCGCCGCGCTCGGCCACGTGCCGTCGCCCGGAGCGAGGCTCGAGGCCCACGGGCTCGAGATCGAGGTGGTGGAGGCCGACAGGCGGCGGGTCTACCGGGTCCGGCTGCGGAAAGCGTCGCCGGCCGCGGAAATGGAGGGAGATCCGAAGTGACCGAAGCCGATCGGACGGCAAGGCGCCACCGCGCCGGGATGGTGACGATCGCCGGCTGGACGAACGTCGGGAAGTCCACCCTCCTGAACCGCCTCGTGGGAGAGAAGATCGCGGCGGTGTCGCCGGTCGCCCAGACGACCCGGCACCGGATCCTCGGTGTGCTGCATCTCGAGGGTCGCGGGCAAGTGGCGTTCGCGGACACGCCCGGGCTTCACGAGCCCCGCCACCGGATGAACCGCGCGATGGTGGAGATCGCCTGCCAGAGCCTCCGCGACGTGGACCTCGTGATCCTGGTCGTGGACGCCTCGCTGGGCCCCGGACCGGGGGACGAGCGCGCGGCATCTCTCCTCCGGCGGCTGCCGACACCGAGGATGGCGGTGCTCAACAAGATCGACCTCGTGCCGCGGAAGGAGAAGCTCCTTTCCATGATGAAGACGCTCGTGGACGACTGGGAGCTCGGGGAGGCCGTTCCGGTATCGGCCGCGACCGGCGAAGGGTGCGACCTGCTGGTCGAGCGGATTCTCGATCGTCTCCCCGAGGGCCCGCCCCTGTTCCCCGAGGACATGCTGACCGACCAGCCCGAACGGATCCTCGTCGCCGAGTGGATACGCGAGCAGATTCTCCTCAGGACGCGCCAGGAGATCCCCCACTCCGTCGCGGTGATCGTGGACAGCTGGAACACGCGCGCGGACGGCCTCGTCGAGATCGAGGCCACGATCCTCGTGGAGCGGGAGTCGCAGAAGGGAATCGTCATCGGGAAGGGGGGGCTCTGCTCAAGGCGATCGGCACCGACGCCCGGCGGGAGATCGAGCGGCTCCTCGGCTCCCGGGTCTACATCGGGCTCCACGTCCGCGCCAGGCCGGAGTGGCGGGACGACGACAGGACCCTCCACGAGATCGGTATCGGCTGAGCGCCCGCGCGGCCCCTTCTGATAGAATCCATGGTCCTTCACTTCAAATCTCCGCGATCGGGGAAGGGAGCGTCTTGGGCCGGCGGAACGACGACGCGTACGTGCTCGGGACACACGCGCTGGGCGAGGCGGATGTGATCGTGACCCTGCTGGCCGAGAGCTCGGGGCGAGTCCGCGGCGTCGCGCAGTCGGCGCGCAAGAGCCGGCGCCGCTTCGGCGGCGCTCTCGAGCCGCTCACCCGCGTGCGCGCGGCCTGGACCGAGCGCGAGGGACGGGAGCTGCACCGGATCGAATCCCTCGACCTCTCGCACTCCTACGCGGCGATGCAGGCCGACCCGGCGGGACAGGCCGCGTGCGCCGTGCTGGCGGAGCTGGCCGCCGCGGTCGCTCACGAGGGGGAGCCGGACCCCAAGGGGTTCCGCCTGCTCGGCGCGGTGCTCGGCGCGCTCGAGGCGGGGCTCGACGCCTGGACGGCGATCCGCTACTTCGAGTACTGGACGTTGAAGCTGCACGGGGTCCTGCACGAGACGGATGCCTGCTCCGCCTGCGGGCGCGAGATTTCCGGGAACGCCCCTCGAAAGGTCGAGGGCGGGATCGTGCGCTGCGCGACGTGCGACCGCGGGGCGGGGGGAACGGCCGTGCGCTGAAGCGCGACGACCTCGCGTTCCTCGCCGCCGCCCTCAGGACCGCTCCGTCGGGTCTCGCCGGCTTCGAGCGCGCCGCCCGCCCCGGGGGCGCTCTCGAAGCGCTCCTGCGGGGAGGCATCGAGTCCTTCGTGGAGCGGCGGTTCAGGACGTACCGGCATCTGGCGGCGGCGGTCGAGCCTCCGGCGGGGGAGGGAGTCCGACGATGACCTTCCAGGACCTACTCCTCGCGATCCAGTCGTACTGGGCGGGTCGCGGTTGCGTGCTCCAGCAGCCGTACGACCTGGAAGTCGGCGCGGGAACCATGCATCCCGACACGTTTTTCCGCGTCCTCGGGCCCGAGCCGTGGCGCGTCGCGTACTGCCAGCCGTCCCGCCGTCCGGGGGACGGTCGCTACGGCGCGAACCCGATGCGCGTGTACAAGCACTACCAGTTCCAGGTCGTGCTCAAGCCGGCGCCGCTCGACGTGCAGGAGCTCTACCTCGACTCGCTGCGGGCTTTCGGCGTGGACCCGCGCGAGCACGACATCCGTTTCGAGGAGGACAACTGGGAATCGCCGACCCTCGGCGCGGCCGGCGTCGGGTGGCAGGTCCTGATGGACGGCATGGAGATCTCGCAGTTCACCTACTTCCAGCAGTCCGGCGGCTTCGAGCTTCGCCCGGTCTCCGTGGAGCTGACCTACGGGCTGGAGCGGATCTGCATGTTCCTGAACGATATCCGCAGCATCTTCGACATCCCCTGGAACGGCGGCGTCACTTACGGCGACGTCCGTCATCGCGAGGAGGTCGAGCACTCGGCCTACAGTTTCCGCGAGGCGGACGTGCCGGTCCTGCGAGCGCAGTTCGCGCAGTGGGAGGCGGAATCGAAGCGCCTCGTCGCAGCGGAGTCCGACGGGGGGCCCCCGGGAGAGCATGGCCCCCTGGTCGTTCCCGCCTACGAGGCCGCCCTCAAGTGCTCGCATCTCTTCAACGTGCTCGACGCGCGGGGGGCGCTCTCGGTGACGGAGCGCGCCGCGAGCATCCAGAGGATTCGCCGGCTCGCTTGCCGGGCCGCGGAGGGGTATCTCGCGCAGCGCGAGGCGGCGGGTTTTCCGCTCCTTCGAGGCGCGGGCGGCGCCGGGACGGTGGTTCCATGAGCGCGCCGCTCCTGATCGAGATCGGCTGCGAGGAGATCCCCGCCCGCATGATCCCGACGGCGGCAAGGGACCTCGGACAGCGGGTCGAGGCCCTGCTGGACCAGGCGGGACTGGCCCACGGCCGCTGCGCGGCCTGGGGCGGCTCGCGCCGCCTCGCCGTCCGGGTCGAGGAGGTCGAGGCGCGCCAGCCGGACCGTGAGGAACTGGTGCTCGGGCCCTCCGCTCGCGCGGCGTTCGGGAGCGGGGGCGAGCCGACCGCCGCGGCGATCGGATTCGCGCGCAAGCAGGGAATCGATCCGTCGGTCCTGAGGCCGGTCACCACGGAGAAGGGGGACTACGCCGGTTTCCGGCGAAAGGTGCTCGGGAAGTTCCTCGGCGAGATCTTGGCCGGCGGACTTCCGCAGGCCGTGGAGGGGATGTCCTTTCCCAAGACGATGCGGTGGAGCGACGGGATCCACCGATGGGTTCGCCCCGTGCACTGGCTCCTCTCCTTGCACGGGGAGGACGTCCTCGCGATCGAGCTGTTCGGAGTGCGGGGGAGTTCGTCGTCGAGAGGACATCGTTTCCTGTCTCCCGGTCCGGTTCACGTCCCGCATGCCGACCGTTATGCGGGCGCGCTCGCGGAGGCGTTCGTCGTGTTCGACCCCGCCGACCGGAGACGCCTCCTGGCCCGTCGGCTCGGCGAGGCCGCGGCGCTCCTCGGAGGCGAGCCGGTGGAGGACCCGGCCCTTCTCGAGGAGGTGGTCGATCTGGTGGAGTGGCCGGGCGTCGTCGCCGGCCGGATCGACCCGGCCTACCTCGAGCTTCCGCGGGAGATCCTCGTCACGACGCTCCGCCACCACCAGAAGGCGTTCTCGGTGCAGTCGGGCGGGCGCCTCCTCCCCGCGTTCCTGGCGGTGGCGAACACCGACCGCGACCCGGCCGGCCACATCGCGCGGGGGAACGAGTGGGTCGTGGGCGGCCGCCTCGAGGACGCGCGCTACTTCTGGACCGAGGACCGCAAGCGCACGCTCGACTCGCGCGTGCCGGATCTCGCCGGCGTGATGTTCCACAAGACGGCCGGCAGCTATCTCGACAAGGTTCGCCGCACCCGGCTCGTCGCGGAGGCGCTCGCGGGGTCGCTCGGTCTCGCCGCGGCCGAGATCGAGGCGGCGGGCCGCGCCGCGGAGCGCTCGAAGGCGGACCTGGTCACGGGTCTCGTCGGGGAATTCCCCGAGCTCCAGGGAATCGTCGGCGGTCTCTTGCTCCTGCAGGAGGGAGAGGATCCCGAGGTGTCCCGGGCCGTCTACGATCACTACCGTCCCGCGGGGGCGGAGGACGCCCTTCCCGAGACGCCGGTCGGCAGCGTGCTGTCCGTCGCCGACCGGCTCGACACGCTCGGCTCCTTGCTCGCCGCCGGCGAGACGCCGACCGGCTCGCGAGATCCCTTCGCGCTCCGCCGGGCCGCCAACGGCGTCTTCCGCATCCTGCTGGATCGGATGTGGCCGCTCTCCCTCGCGGACCTCCACCGAGCGTCGGCGCATTCCACCGCGGGTGCCGCGGACCCGCGCGTCTCGGCGTTCCTCGAGCAGCGTTTCCAGGACCACTTGAGGGACCGCGGCTTCACCGCGAACGAGATCCATTCCGTCCTTCGGGCGAGGGGAGGGTCCGAGTCCCGGTCCTGGCCGCTGTCGGACGTCGTGGCTAGGCTCGAGGCGATCAGGAAAGTCCGCGGCCGCCCCGACTTCGAGCACCTGGTGGACCTCACGAAGCGGGTCGACAACATTCTCGGAAAGGGAGCGGCGGAGATCGGCGACACGGTATCGCGGGCCGGGGGGCCCTCGGCCTACGTCGAATCCGAGCCCGCGGCGGTGAGGCTCGAGGCGCTCGTCGCGGAGTCGGGACCGACGATGCTCCGGAGCTCCGAGCAGCGGCGGTATTCCGACATCGTGGATCTCATCTCGGCTTTCATCCGTCCGGTGGAGCAGTTCTTCGACGAGGTTCTCGTCATCGACCCGGAGCGCCCGGAGGCGACCCGTCACCGCGCCGATCTCGTCGCGCGCCTCAAGACCCTCCTGGTTTCGTACTTCGACATACGCGAGCTGGCCGGTCAGGCCGATAGGAGAGGTTGATGGAGAAGCTGGTCTATTTCTTCGCGAACGGCAGCGCCGAGGGGAACAGCGGCATGAAGGACCTGCTGGGGGGCAAGGGGGCCAACCTGGCGGAGATGACGAACCTCGGCATCCCCGTCCCGCCCGGCTTCACGATCGCGACGCGCGCGTGCAACCTCTACTTCGAGGGCGGCAACCGGATGCCGGAGGGGCTCGAAGGAGAGGTCCGCGAGGCGTTGCGGCGCCTCGAGGCGGAGCAGGGAAAGCGATTCGGCGACGACGCGGATCCCCTGCTGGTTTCCGTGCGCTCGGGCGCGAAGTTCTCGATGCCCGGGATGATGGACACGATCTTGAACCTCGGCCTCAACTCGCGGGCCGTCCTCGGGCTGGCGCGGGCGGGAGGGGACCGGAGGTTCGCGTTCGACTCGTACCGCCGCTTCATCCAGATGTACTCGGACGTCGTGCTGGGGGTGCACAAGCACGAGTTCGAGGCGCTTCTCGAGGCTGCGAAGCGGAGCCGGAAGGTGGAGCACGACACGGAGCTCACCGCCTCGGACCTCGAGGCCCTCGTCGGCAAGTACAAGGAGAAGGTCAAGAAGGCCACGGGGAAGGCGTTTCCGGAGGACCCCGTCGCGCAGCTCTGGGGAGCGATCGCGGCGGTGTTCAGGAGCTGGATGAACGAGCGTGCCCGCATCTACCGGCGCCAGTACGGCATCGCGGACGACCTCGGCACGGCGGTCAACGTGCAGTGCATGGTGTTCGGGAACCTCGGCGACGACTGCGCCACGGGCGTCGCTTTCACCCGCAATCCCGCGACGGGAGAGAATCTCTTTTACGGCGAGTACCTGCCGAACGCGCAGGGAGAGGACGTGGTGGCGGGCATCCGCACGCCGCGGCCGATCTCTCGGGCCCAGGCCGCGGACGGCGAGGGGACCTCGCTCGAGGAATTCCTGCCCGGCTGCTACGCCCAGCTCCTCGAGATCCGCGGCCGGCTCGAGAAGCACTACACCGACATGCAGGACATCGAGTTCACCATCGAGCGCGGCACGCTCTACATGCTGCAGACCCGAACGGGGAAGCGGACCGGCCTCGCGGCGCTCAACATCGCGTTCGATTTGCACGAGGCGGGGGTCGTCGATCGCGACACGGTCATACAGCGCGTCGAGCCCGACATGCTGGTGCAGCTCCTCTCGCCGATCTTCGACGCGAAGGACAAGGAAAAGGCGCGGAAGGGCGGGCGGCTTCTCGCGAAGGGGCTTCCGGCCGGACCGGGGGCGGCGTCGGGCGCCGTGGTCTTCAGCGCGAAGCGCGCGGTCGAGCTGGCGGGGAAGGGGAGGAAGGTGCTGCTCGTGCGCGCGGAGACGAGCCCCGAGGACCTCGCCGGCATGGTGGCCGCCGCCGGGATCCTCACGAGCCGCGGGGGCATGACTTCGCACGCCGCCGTCGTCGCCCGCGGGATGGGTAAGCCGTGCGTGGTCGGCGCCGAGGCGCTGATGGTGGACGTGGACGCGGGACGGCTGCGCGCGGCGGGGAAGGTCCTCAAGGAGGGCGACGCCATCTCGATCGACGGGAGCACGGGAGAGGTGATTCTCGGCGAGCTCGAGACCCATCCCTCCGAGATCCAGCAGGTCGTCCTCGAGAAGACGCTGAAGCCCGAGCGCTCGAAGCTCTACCGGCGCTACGCTCGCCTCATGGAGTGGGCGGACGAGCTCCGGCGCCTCAAGGTGCGCACCAACGCCGACACGCCGCACGACTCCTCGGTCGCGCGCGCCTTCGGCGCGCAGGGGATCGGCCTCTGTCGCACCGAGCACATGTTCTTCGCGGAGGACCGGATCGCGGCCGTGCGCGAGATGATCCTCGCCGACGACCTGAAGCAGCGGCAGAAGGCCCTCGCGAAGCTCCTCCCGATGCAGCGGAGGGACTTCGTGGGCATCTTCAAGGCCATGGACGGACTGCCGGTGACGATTCGCCTGCTCGACCCGCCGCTCCACGAGTTCCTTCCCACGGAGCCGGAGCAGTTCCGCAGGCTCGCCCGCGAGATGGGGGTGCCGGCGAAGAGCCTGGAGGAGAAGGCCGACCAGCTGCACGAGACCAATCCGATGCTCGGGCACCGCGGCTGCCGCCTCGGAATCACCTTCCCCGAGATCTACGACATGCAGGCTCGCGCCATTTTCGAGGCGGCCGCGGCCTGCTCCAAGAAGGGCGTCCGCGTGCACCCCGAGGTCATGATTCCGCTGATCGGAACGGTGAGGGAGTTCACCGACCTCGCCGCCAGGATCCGCGTGATCGCCGCGGAAGTCGAGAAGAAGGCCGGCGCGAAGGTGAAGTACCTCGTGGGAACGATGATCGAGATTCCGCGCGCCTGTCTCGTCGCGGAGCAGATCGGCCGCGAGGCGGAGTTCTTCTCGTTCGGGACCAACGATCTCACCCAGATGACCTACGGCTACAGCCGCGACGACGCCGGGAAGTTCCTCGGCGCGTACGTGGAGGCGAGGATCTTGAAGCGCGACCCGTTCCAGGGTATCGACCAGGAAGGGGTCGGCCGTCTCGTCCGGATGGCCGTCGAAGAGGGACGCCGCGGACGTCCGGGGCTCAAGGTCGGCGTGTGCGGGGAGCATGGCGGCGACCCCGAGTCGGTCATGTTCTTCCACCGCGTGGGCCTCGACTACGTCTCCTGCTCGCCTTACCGCGTCCCCGTGGCCCGGCTCGCTGCCGCCCACGCCGCCCTCGCGGAGCGGGGCGCGTCCGGCTCCGGAACGGCGTAGGAGGTCTCGCACGCGCGCACCATCGGGATCTTCTTGACGCTCCGGGGGTCTGGGGCTATATTGGCCCGCTTTTTTCAAAGCCGGCCGGCACGGAACGTCCGTGCCGGTTGACGGGGCGGCCGCGGGCTGGTTCCGCGCGCGAGGGCGCCGGGGCGCGGCCGGACCCGGCGTGCAGAAGACGGGAGACAACGAATGACCACCAAGAGCGGCAAGGGGAAGTCGTCTCCGGGCGCCAAGGGCGTCAAGTCGGCCGGAAAGGCTCCCGCGAAGACGCCCGCGAAGGCCGCGGCGCGGAGCCGGTCCGCAGCCCCGAAGACGGCGAAGAAGCCTTCCAAACCCGCCGCGAAGGCGGTGGCAGCCAAGCCGGCGGCCCCGAAGGCCCCCGCGCGCCCACCGGCGTCTCCGGCGCGGAAGCCGAAGGTCAAGCGTCGTGCCCGGACCAAGGAGTTCGAGCGCTACCGGCCCATCCTGCTCGAGCGGCAGCGCGAGCTGCTGCAGGCGTACAACCTCTCCAAGGGGGATCGCAGGGTTCATCCGGACAGCGGCACCGAGGATTACATCGACTACGCCGTGAGCTCCTACGCCAAGGAGTTCCTGCTCTCGCTCGGGGAGATGGACCGCAAGCAGCTCCTGCTCGTCAAGGAGGCCGTAGAGCGCCTCGATCGAGGAGAGTACGGATCCTGCCAGCAGTGCAGCGAGGACATCAGCCCCAAGCGGCTCGAGGTCGCGCCGTGGGCCCGCTACTGCCTCCGCTGCCAGGACCTCGAGGAACAGGGACTCCTTCCGCAGTACCCGTCCCGGCTCGATACCGACGACGGGGACGACGAGGAAGGCGAGGAGGCCCCCGCGGCGGAGGTCGAGGAAGAGTTGGAGACCGAGGAAGTCGAGGAGCTCGAGGAAGAGCCTCTCGGCGAGACGGAGGAGGACGCGGAGGAGGCAGACGAGTAACGCTGCAACCCCTCCGAGGGAGCGCTGGTGCGGATTCTGCTCGCCTACCGGTGCAGCAGGGAGGGGCGGTCGAGCGAGTTCGAACGGCTCCTGCCCGTCGGCCTCTGCTCCCTCGCGGCGTTCCTGCGCCGCCGCGGGCACGAAGCCGCCCTGGCCAACTACAGCGGCGCTTCTCGCGCGGAGATCGAGCGGCACCTCCTCTCGTCGCGCGCGGACCTCGTCGGGATCTCGACCTTCACTTTCAATCGCTCCGCGTCGTTCGAGCTGACGCGCATCGTGCGGCGCCTGCTTCCCGGCGCTACGATCGTGGTGGGAGGGCCGCATGCGAGCCACCTCCCCACGACGATTCTCGAGCAGCATCCCGAGGTCGATTTCGTGGCGATCGGCGAGGGGGAGCACACCCTCGCGGAACTGGTGGATCGGATGGGGAGCGGACGGGGCGGCGCCGGCCTCCGGGGCCTCGCCTGGCGCGCGGACGGGGAAGCGGCCTCCGGAGGCTGGCCCGAGCCGATCCTGGATCTGGATACGCTCCCCCTCCCTTTCGAGGACCACGAGGGTCACGGCGTCGATCCCCGCACCCAGTTCGCGATCCTGATCACGAGCCGGGGCTGCCCGGCGCGTTGCACGTTCTGCAACACCCCGGAATTCTGGGGAAACCGAATCCGGTTCCGCTCGGTGGACCACGTCCTGCGCGAGCTGCGCGCCCTGCGGGAGGACTACGGTCTCCTCGGGGTCTCCTTCCGGGACGACACGTTCACGGTGAGCCGCGACCGGATCCTCGATCTCTGCCGCCGCATGAGCGAGGAGGAGCTCGGGTTCCTCTGGAACTGCCAGTCCCGGGTCAACGCGGTGGACGAGGAACGTCTCGTCGCGATGCGGCGGGCGGGGTGCTCTCAGATCCAGTACGGCGTCGAGTCCGGTTCGCCCCGGATGCTCGAGCGGCTCGCCAAGGGGATTAGGGTCGAGCAGATCGAGAGCGCGGCCCGTGCCACCCGGCGGGCCGGGCTCGAGTTCTCGGTCTTCCTGATCACCGGTGCCGAGGGGGAGGAGGAAGAAGACCTCGCGGCGACGGAGGCTCTTCTGAAGCGTATCCGGCCGCACGGCGCCGTGGTGTCGCCGCTCGCCGTCTTTCCCGGCACCGCGGTATGGGAGAGGTGGGGGCGGGGGCGCGGCCTGACCGACGCGGCCTGGGACGAGGGGCTTCCGGAGCAGGTCTTCGCGAGGGCGGGGGACGCTCGAGTGAAGGCCGCGGTCGAGAGAATCGGGCGGCTCGTCTCGCGCGAGGCGCCTCGGAACGCTTACGGTCTCGAGGACATCCGGGGGCAACGGCGCCTCGTCGGCGAATGCCACGCGGTGGATCTCGCGGAGGCCGATCTCCTCGAGCGCGCGGGAAGAGACGCGGACGCGGAGATCGTTCTGGAGCGGCTCGCCGCGAGGGAGCGGAGGAATCCGTGGGGTCCCCTGCGTCTCGCGCGACTTCACCTCCGCACGGGACGCCCCGGGGAAGCGGCCCCCAGGCTTCGCGAGGCAGCGGAGCTCGCTCCGAGGAACCCCGAGGTCCATTCCCTCCTGGGCGACGCGCTCAGGCACCTCCGGAAGAGGGTGGCGGCGGAAGAGGCCTACGGGCGCGCTCTCGCGCTCGAGCCCGCGCACGCCGCGGCACGCCGAGGGCTCTCGCGTCTCGCGCGGACGGCCGCCGGAGGCGCCCGGCCATGAAGGACAGGGCGGCCGCCCTCGAGGTCCGTGTGTCGCCGCGCGGCGCCAGGCGCCTCGCCTCCGGTCACCCATGGGTGTTCCGCGACGACGTCGCGCCCCCCGGCGGGGCCGGGAACGGCGATCTCCTCCGCGTCCTGTCGCCGCGCGGGGAAGCGCTCGGTTACGCGTTCTACTCCACGGATTCCAAGATCGCGCTTCGCGCGGTCCGGCGAGAGGACGAGCCTCCCGGCCGCTCGTTCTGGGAATCGAGGCTCGACGCCGCCCTCGAGTACCGGGGGCGGTTCGTGGCCGACGGCACAGCGCGGCGGCTTCTCTTCGGGGAGAGCGACGGATTCCCGGGAGTCGTCGCGGACCTGTACGGCACCCACCTGATCGTGCAGGCGCTGACGGCGGGGGCCGAGCGGCTCCTCGGGGAGCTGCTCGATCTCGTCGCGGCTCGCATCCCGATCGAGTCGGTGCTCGCGCGAAACGACCCCGCGGTGCGGACGCTGGAGGGGCTGCCGCGCGAGGTACGGCAGCTTCGCGGGGAGACGCCTCCGGAGATCGAGGTGGTCGAGGGAGAGGTCCGCTACGTCGTGGACTGTTTCCACGGTCAGAAGACCGGGGCGTTCCTCGACCAGCGAGAGAACCGCTTCGCCGCGGCCCGATACGCCGGCGGACGCTGCCTCGACGTGTTTTGCTACCACGGCCTCTTCTCCCTGCACTCGGCGAGGCGAGGGGGCGAGGTGGAAGCGATCGACGTCTCTCGAGACGCCATCTCGCGAGCGGAGGCCAACGCCAGAGCGAACGGCCTGTCGAATGTCCGGTTCGAGGTCGGGAACGCGTTCGATGCGCTCCGGGATCGCGACCGGCGCGGAGAACGTTACGATCTCGTGATCCTCGACCCGCCCGCGTTCGCGAAGAGCCGCTCCGACGTCAACGAGGCGCGGCGCGGTTACAAGGAAGTGAACCTCCGGGCCATGCGCCTGCTCCGGCGCGGCGGCGTGCTGGTGACGTCGTCCTGCTCGTACCACATGGGCGAGACGGTCTTCGTCGAGCTGCTGGCCGAGGCGGCCGCGGACGTGGGACGCCCGTTCCGGCTGGTCGAGACGAGGACCCAATCGAGGGATCACCCCGTGCGCCTCGGGTTTCCGGAAAGCCGGTACCTGAAGTGCGTGGTCCTCGGCCTGATGTGAGCGCGCCGTTCGGGAAAGACGGGGAGAGGAAAAGAGAAAGGCCCGCCGGAGGTTGCGGGGGGCAACAACAACCCTCCGGCGGGCCACGAAAGCTGATGGAAGATCAGGCGAACGAGAAACGCAGGTTCCCTCGATGCTGGAAGAGGTTCGCGCGGAGCTTGTCCTTCGCCTCGCGCTCGAGCTGCCGCACTCGCTCCCTGCTGAGGTTCAAGCTCTTACCGATCTCCTCGAGCGTCAGTTCCTTTCCGCCGAGGAGACCGAAACGGTTCCGGATGATGTGGAGCTCGCGCTCGTCGAGGCTCACCAGCGCCCGTTGGACGAGGAAGCTGACTTCCTTCGTGTACAACTTCTCTTCCTGGCTGTCGCTCTTGGGATCCGCCAGGAGAGCTCCCAGCCTGCACTCTTCCTCGTGATCCACGTAATCGTCGATCGAGAGCTCTTTTTGCAGCAGCGGGATGAACATCGTCGGCTCCTTCAACCCCCACGCACCTTCGTACAGCAACCCTCGTGCCTGTTCCGCGGCGGATTAGACACAAATTAAGTCTTTTATTGACCCATAAGCCCTGTGATTGCAACAGCTTACGCTATTGGCATTGCGCCCTATACCCTGTAGGCTTGGTAGGGAATCGAAAAACACCGTTCGGGCTACGCCGCGCTGGCATCCGGTGGGGCCGGATGTGCAAAAATGGCGCGGCTGCGGGGGGAAGGGAGGGCCTTTGGGGAGCATCCGGGTCCTGGACGACGCGCTCATCAACCGGATCGCCGCCGGCGAGGTGGTGGAACGGCCCGCTTCCGTCGTCAAGGAGCTGATCGAGAACGCGATCGACGCGGGCGCCTCCTCCATCTCGGTCTCGATCGACGACGGGGGCAAGCGGCTGATTCGCGTGAGCGACGACGGCTCCGGGATGGACAGAAACGACGCTCTCCTCGCCCTGGAGCGGCACGCGACGAGCAAGCTCCACCGGGCCGACGAGCTCGACGCGATCGCGACCCTCGGCTTCCGGGGAGAGGCCTTGCCGAGCATCGCGGCCGTCTCCCGGTTCCTGATGCGCACCGCCGCCTGCGACGGGGAGGGGACGGAGATCGAGGTGCGCGGCGGACGCATCGTTTCCGTTCGCGAGTCGGGCGCGTCACGGGGTACGTCGATCGAGGTCGCCTCGCTCTTCTTCAACGTCCCGGCCCGCCGGAAGTTCCTGAAGTCCGAAGCGACCGAGCTCTCGCACGTCGTCAGGCTCGTCACCCGTCACGCTCTCGCCAGGCCCGCCCTGCGTTTCACGCTCGATCACGCGGGCAGGAAGATCCTCGACGTCCCGAGAGCGCCGACCCTCGAGGAGAGGGCCGGGCGCGTCCTCGGCCACGCCGCCGCGGCACGCCTCGTGCCGTTCCAGCTCGAGCGAGGCGGCGCGGTCGCCCGTGGCCTCGCCGGGAGGCCCGTGGACGCCGCGCCGCGGCGCGATGTCCAGTACCTGTTCGTCAACGGCCGCGCGGTCCAGGACCGCACGCTGTCGCACGCGCTGTTCGAGGCCTACGGCAACACCGTTCCCCGCGAGCGGTTCCCCGCGGTGGTGCTCTTCGTCGAGATCGATCCCACCCTCGTCGACGTCAACGTCCACCCGCAGAAGCTCGAGGTCCGCTTCGCGAGGCCTTCGGAGGTTCACGACCTGGTGCGCGACGCGGTCGCCTCGGCGCTCGGCGGAGCGCGCGCGGTACCCCGTCTCGCGGAATTGCGCCCCGGCGCCGCGGCGGGAGAGCCTCGCGAGGTCGCCGAGGCGGTCGCTCGTTACCTCGCGCGGCACGCGGAGCCCGGCCCCCGCCTTACGACGCCGCTACCGCGGTGGGGGGGAGGGGAGGCTGGAACGGCCGCGCCGTTCGTCGAGAGGGATCCCCACCCCGCGGCGCCGGCCTCCGAGGAGCGAGGCCTCCTCGACGAGGGCTCGGCGGTGCCCCTCGCTCAGCTCCGCAACTCCTACGTGATCGCCGAGGATCGGGACGGACTCGTCATCGTGGACCAGCACGCCGCCCACGAGCGGATCCTCTTCGAGCGCTTTCTCGCCGAGGCGGAGGCGAACCGCGTCGAGACCCAGCCCCTGCTCTTCCCGCTGACGGTCGAGCTTCCCCCGCACGAGCGCGTGCTCCTCGAGGAGGAGATCGAGGAGTTCCGGCGGCTCGGATTCCACGTGGATTCTTTCGGGGGCGATGCCGTGCGCATCGAGGCGGTGCCGGCCGTCGTCGCGGAGCTCGATGCGGTCACGATCCTGCGGGAGCTGATCGGCGAGGCGGCGAGGGCCCGCTCGGCCACCGCGGGCGCCGCGCCGCTGCGTCACCGGCTCGTGACGACCGCGGCCTGCAAGGCCGCGATCAAGATCCGGCGCCGCCTTTCCCACGACGAGATGCGCGAGCTTCTCGAGGCGCTGATGCGGTGCTCGAGCCCGACGACCTGCCCTCACGGCCGCCCGGTCGTCTTCCGGCTGAGCCTGTCCGACGTGGAAAGGGCGTTTCGCCGCCATTGAGGAGCAGTCCGGCGGATCGGGTGGCGGATCGAGTTGACGGGGAGCGCGACTCCCCGTATATAGGGACTCGATGAGATCCTTCGCGATCTGGGTAGGATTTTTGTGCGCGTCCGTCGGGAGCTCTCTCGCCGGACAGCGGGTGATCTTCGACGACGGGCGCGCGCTCGCCGTCAGGAGTTGGGAGATCCGGGCGGGAGAGGCCGTGCTCGATCTCGAGGAAGGGGGCACCCTGAGAGTCCCCGCCGCGCGCATCGCCGGGCAGGAGTGGTCGCCCGACGCGGCCGTCCCGTCCCACCGCGCAACCGCGGAGCCGGCCGTCGCCCTCGCCGCCGAGCTGCGCCCGGGCGAGCGCTGGCGGGAGATCGCGGGTCCCTACGCGGAGCTGATCGACGGGGCGGCGAGGCGCAACGGGATCGATCCGGCCCTGCTCACGGCGGTGGTCAAGATCGAATCCAACTTCGACCCGTTCGCGGTGTCCTATCGCGGGGCCTGCGGCCTGGGCCAGCTCATCCCGGCGACGGCGCGGAGGTTCGAGACGAACGACGTCTTCGACCCCGGGCAAAACCTCGAGGGAAGCGCGCGGTACCTGCGCTGGCTCCTCGACCGCTTCGGCGGCCGGACGGACCTGGCGCTCGCGGGCTACAACGCGGGCGAGGGCGCGGTGGACCGGTACGGCGCGATCCCTCCCTTCAGGGAGACCCTGTCCTACGTGGTGAAGGTCCTCGATCGAGCGACCCGCCTCGCGACCGAGCGCTGATCCGGGCTAGGGACGATCCCTGTCGATCGTCCCGCGCAGGAGCCGCCGGATCGAGGGAAGAACCGGATCGGCCGCGAACGACGGGGCCGATCCCGATCCCTCGAGGATCCACAGATTCCCCTCCTTGCTGAGCGTCGCGCGGGTAGGTCCCGAGCGCGCGAGCGCGCCCGGAGCGTCGCCGCCCACGATCCTCTCCCACTGCTCGGTGAGGGACGCCGAACGGCTCACCGCCCGCCACGATCCCCGCTCCAGGGCGGCGATCTCGTCCCGCAGGCCGGCCGTGGCACGCCGGGCCGGCGCTCGAAGCCGGTCGATCGCGTCCGCGATGTCGGCGCTTCGCAGAGCCAGCAACAGCAGCCCTCCGTCCACCGCGGCCGCGGGCTCGATCCCCGGGGAGCGGGAGCGCCTGGCCCAGGAGGCGATCGAGACGCCCCGGTAGGGATGCTCGCGAATCGCGCCGCTCAGGACCCCGAGCGCCGCGATGCGATTGAGCGCGCGTCGCGCCCGCTCGGGATCGGCCAGGTCGAGGGCCACGAAGAGGCGCGGCTCGGAGCCGTTTCCGGTCTCGACGAGCGCGGCGAGGCCGGGGCCCGCCAGGGCCGCCGCCATCTCCCTCCTGAGCGGGATCCCCAGGAACCTCTCCAGCTGCTCCAGCCTCGTCAGCGCCGGGATCCCGCCCGCCGGGGAATCCGCGCCGCCCGTCTCGGCGAGGCGACCCGGATCGAGGCGGAACCAGGCGATCGCCGCGGTCGCATCGGGAAGTGCCGCCCAGCCCCGGGCCTCGACCGTCACGGGGCCTGCCGGGTCGAGCAGGTCGAGAAGACAGCCGGCTCCGCACCGGATCTCCCAGCGCTCCCTCAAACGCCCGCGCTCGATCAGGAGCCGGCCGGCGGCTCTCTGCGGGAGCAGGGTTTCGAGCTCGGTGTGGGTCCCGGGAGCGGCTCCCCCCAGACGGCGCCGTCCAGCTCGACCTCGATCTCTCCCCGGCGAAGGGGAGGGCCGGGCCCCTTCCGAGGCGCGTCCCGGCGCGGGAGAAACGAGGCGTCGGAGGCGAGCAGGCTCCACGTCCCCTCGCGCCGCACGCGGGAGGAGGCCGAATCCGCGGCGGCCTCGGGACGCACGACGATCCAGCCCTTGCGATAGAGGCCCACGGCCGACGGCGCCGTGGGCGGGAGGGCGCTGAAGGGGCTCTGCAGGGACGGCCCCCAACGAAGCTCCCGCCGGATCCTGTCGCTCATTGGAGTCCCGGTGAGCTGGCGATAGACGGGAGAATCGCCGAGAGCCGGAATCGTCGCGCCGAGATCCTCCCCCCGGACGCTGATCAGGAGCCCATGGCTCGGAAGGCGCGACCCGGGATCGGCGGGAGCGGCTCCTCGCTGCCGAAGCCACTCGGCGCCGGCCGCGGCGAGGATTCCCGCGGCGAGCAGCGCCGCCACGGCAAGAAGGCCCTCGCGCTTCACGGTGTTCCCCGGAAGGGAACCGTCAGGTGGAGCCAGGCGGCCTCCCTCTCGGCGAACCACGGAGCGTCGGCGGCACGCCGGTAGAGCTCGAGCGCGGCCGTTCGCTCGCCCGCTAGGTCGGCCGCGCGCCCCTCGAGCAGCAGGCAGGGCCCGAGCCAGGCCTTCGGAAGACGCGCGGAAGATCCCGCGCGAGAAAGGAGTGCGCGCGCCGTCGCCGCGCGCCCCACGAGGAGCGCGGCGCGACCGGCCAGCATCGCGGTGATCGGCTCGTCGGGGGTCTCGGAAGCGAGGGCCTCGAGCTGGTCGGCGGCGCGGGCCTGCTCGCCGGCGCGCTCGAGATCGAGGGACGGGAGGGCGGTCAACCAGGGATCCGGAGCGGGCTCCGACATCGTCGGACCGTGGGGCGCGGCCCCGAGGCCGAGAACCGCGGCCAGCTCGGGATACCAAGGGGGCGCCGCCGTGGCGGAGGCCGCGGACCGCGCGATCTCCGCTCCCTCCTTGCGCGCCTCGCGCGTTAGGGCAGAGCGGAGCGGGAGAAGGCGGTGAAGCCAGGAGAAGGCCAGATCGGGACGAAACATCGCCAGATCGGCCGCCGCCCGCCGCACGAGGAGATTCGCCACGACCGCGCGATCGGTTCTCGGCGATGCGGCGGCGATCGCGAGCGCCGTGTCGAGCTCGCCGGCGGCCTTCGCGGCATCTCCGAGCGCGATCCGAACGCGCGCCGCGCCGTCGAGCGCCACGACGGAGCGAGGAGCCGCCGCGGCCGTGAGGTCGGCCTCGGCGAGCGCACCGCCGTACTCTCGCTTCTTCCGGCTCGAGCGCACCCCGAGCAAGAACAGCCGCGCCTCGAGGGAAAAGGTCCGGCCCTCGCGCGCGGCACGATCCAGGGAGGCCATGCCGCGGTCGTGGTCGCCGGACAATCCCAGGAATGCCCCTAGCCCCTTGGCGAGCCCGGGAAGGGCGTCCCCCAGCACGTCCACGGTTCCGAGGCCGAAAAGGGCGTCGGCCGCGCCGGAATCGACGCGGTACGCCTCCGAGAGCGCACGGCGGGCGCGCCGAGCTTCCATCGCCGCGGCGACCGGCCGCTTCTCGCTCGCGCGAAGCTCGGCGAGGAACAGATGGGCGGTGCCGCTCAACAGGAGCGCCTCGGAGTCGCGCGGCACTTCCGCCAGGCGGGCCCCCGCAGAGGCCAGCGCGGCGTCGAGCCGCCCGTTGAAGGCCGTCCTGAGGTCCGCGTTTTCGCTGTCGTAGAGGAGGCGCCAGTAGAGAACGAACGCCCGGAGGAAATCGCGATCGGGTCCCGGAGGGAGCGCTCCACCGTCGCCCAGCGCCTCGTCGGCCTCGTCGAAGCGGCCGTCGTGAAGGAGGCGAAGGACCTGGGTCCGGGACTCGGCGCGGCCGTTTCCCTCCGCTCCCGCGGCGAAGCTCATCGATAGGAGCGCGAAGAGAGCAGCGAGGGCTCGGCGCAGCACGACTTCCCTTTCTCGGCGACGTACCTATATTGTATCGGTGACCATTATAGGGACCGTTTCGCCTCGCGGGGCGGCGAGTCCCCGGGCAGGAGACCGCAGAGGGGATGCCGGGACATTTCAGCAGCCACCGCCTCGCCGAGATCTTCCGAGATCTTTACCTCCGGGAGCGCTCCGGGGTGCTGCACCTCGAGCGCGACGGGGCCGAGAAGCGGATCTACTTCGACCGGGGGATGATCCTGTTCGCCGAGTCGAGCGCGGAGGACGAAGACCTCGGCCGCAGGCTCGTCAGCGAAGGGAAGATCTCCTCGGGCGCGCTGGCCGAGGCGCGGCGGAGCATCAGCGAGCCGAAGGACCTCGCGCAGGCGCTGGTCAATCGCGGGCTGATCGGGAAGGAGACCCTTTCCCACACGGTCCGGTTCATGGTCGAGCGCATCGTCCAGCTCGTCTTCAAGTGGGAGGGAGGCTCCTCGAAGTTCAACGAGGGCTGGCTCCTGCAGGAGATCTTCGAGAGCGACATCCTGAGCACGTTCGAGGTGATCCTCAAGGGGATCGGCGGCATGGTCGGCTTCGAGCCGATACGCGACGCCCTCCGGGGGCTCGACAACCGCCTCCGGATCCGCGTGCCTCCTCCGGTACCGCTCGAGCGGCTGGCACTCTCGCCGGCTCACGGGTTCATCCTCTCCCGGGTGGACGGCACCAGCTCGCTGAACGACATCCTCTCGATCCTGCCGCAAGGCGAGGAGGACCTGGCCTGCAGGTTCCTCTACGGTCTGCTGGTCATGGGCGTGGTGGCGCACGAGCCGCCGGTGGGGGAGGGGCCGTTCCAGCTCGCCACGATCCTGCGAGACCACGCCGACGGGGTCGCACTCGAGACGGTGCAGGAGAAGACCGTCCTGCAGGCGTACGAGAATCTGAGGGGCAAGACCCCCCACCAGATCCTCGGCGTCGCGCCGAACGCCTCGCGGGAGTTCATCGAGGCGGCCTACCAGGAGACCAAGGAGCAGTTCGGCCGGGACAGGCTGCTCCCGAGAGTCCGCGAAAAGCTCCGCTCGGAGCTGGCGGTGATCGACAGCCGGCTGGTCGAAGCCTTCCTGACGCTCTGCCAGGCTCGCGCGGGGGACGCCGGCTCCCGTCCGGAGGAAGCGGCCGCCGCCGACACGAGGCAACCCATCGGGGTCTCGGACCTGCTGGTTCGCGTCGAGATGGACAAGACGCACGCCAAGAAGGTGATCGAGGAGAACGCGAAGGTCGCCGACACGTACTTCTCGAAGGCGCGGAAGTACATGCGCGAAGCCGATTACCACAACGCCATCCAGTACGCGAAGCTGGCCGTCTCGTACTGCCCCGAGGACGCCCGCTTCTATTTCCTGATGGGGGAGTGCCAGATCCGGAATCCGGAGCCCCGCTGGCAGCGCATGGCCGAGCAGAACTACCTCAAGGCCACCGAGCTCGACCCCTGGAATGCCGACTACCGGGTGAGCCTGGGACGCTTCTACAAGAGGCGCGGACTGAAGCTTCGCGCGCGCAAGCAGTTCGAGCAGGCCCTCGAGACCGTGCCGAGCCACGAGGCCGCGCTGAAGGAGATCGAGAGCCTCGGCTGAGACCCGCGCCGAGGTCCTACCGCTCCGTCTCCAGGCGCGCACCGCCTCGCGCTTGACACCCCCTCCCTCGATGCTATAATCCGCGCTTTGTCGGAACGAAGATGTTCATTGATATTAACGAGATAGAGCGTGACGGGATCGCCTTCGACCGTCGGCTCGACCTTTCCGGAGTGATCGTGCCGGGCCCGGACCTGCTCCGGGTCAAGAGCGCGAGGATGGAGGGGCGGGCGGAACGGGGCGAGCAGGGGGTGGTCTTGAGAGCGCGCATGGACGCGAAGGTGGAGCTCGCGTGCGGACGCTGCACCGAGCCGTTCGACGTGGACCTCGCCCTGCGGTTCGAGCTCACCCTGGTTCCGGACGCCGCGGAGTTCGCGGCCGGAGAAGCGAGGATCGGCGAAGACGACGCCTCCCTCTTCTACACGCGAGAAGGGAAGGCGGAACTGACCCAGATCGCGGCCGAGCAAATCTATCTCAACCTTCCCCTGAAACCGGTTTGCCAGAACGGCTGCAAGGGGCTGTGCCCCAACTGCGGGGCCAACAGAAACGTGACCGAGTGCGGTTGCACGGGCGAGAGCATCGACCCTCGTCTGGCGCCGCTGCTTCAGTTCAAGAAACGGCGTTAGCGCTTCCGACCCGCCCGGCCCGAAAGCCGGCAGCGGGAACGTGACCGCCGGCGGGAACGAAGATGCCGAATCCAAAGAGACGCCACTCCAGAGCGCGCCGCGACAAGCGGCGCACCCACGACGCGCTGGCGGAAACCGGACTGTCCGTCTGTCCGAACTGCCACGAGAAGAAGCTCCCGCACCGGGTGTGCCCGCATTGCGGCTACTACAAGGGCCGCGAGGTGGTCGAGCCACCCGAGGCGTAGCGCGTGCCCGGGCTCCCGGGGACGGCCATCGTCGCGCGAGTGCAACCGAGAGGTGGCGGGCGGAACCGTTTGCCGCCACCCGCGTCCTACCGCTTGAGGTATGATCCGCGCGATCGTCGTCGCGAAGGGCCCGTTCGTGGAATCGCCACGCCGGGACACGACGCGAGAAGGGTTTCAGTGCGGCGCCCGCCGTCTTGCCGGGGGCGCGACATCGGAGGGGGTGCATGTCCTCTCGCAGCGCGGTGATCTCCGGGACGGGGATGAGCGTGCCGTCGCGGGTCGTCACCAACGCCGACCTCGAGAAGATCGTCGACACCAGCGACGAGTGGATCGTGACGCGCACCGGAATCCGGGAGCGCCACGTCGCCGCCGACGACGAGTACATGTCGCAGTTCGCCACCGAGGCGGCCCGGAAGGCGCTCGAGGCGGCATCGGTGGACGCGGCCGACGTCGATCTCGTGATCTGCGCCACCGTGACCCCCGACATGCCGATCCCGGCGACCTCCTGCACGATTCAGCACCGTCTCGGCTGCCGCAAGGCCGCGGCGTTCGACATCCAGGCGGGCTGCTCGGGATTCATCTACGCGCAGTCGATCGCGAAGCAGTTTCTGCTCACCTCGAGGTACCGGCACGTTCTCGTGATCGGAGCCGAGCTCCTGACCAAGTACCTCGACTGGAGCGATCGGGGAACCTGCGTGATCTTCGCCGATGGGGCGGGGGCCACGCTGATGAGCGCCGGGGAGCCTCCCAGGGGCGTTCTCGCCTCGGTGCTCCACACCGACGGGAGCATGCTCGACTTCATCACCCTCGAGGGCGGGGGGAGCATGCATCCCCCCACCGAGGCGACCGTCAAGAACCGCCAGCACTACATCCGGATGAAGGGGAACGAGACCTTCAAGATCGCGGTCAGGATGATCGAGGAGGTCTCGCGCGAAGCGCTCGATCTCGCGGGGCTGAAACCTTCGGACGTCGACTGGTTCATCCCGCACCAGGCGAATCTCCGCATCATCGACGCGGTAGGAAAGCGGCTCGGGATCTCGGACGAGCGCTGCTACGTCAACATCGACCGGTACGGCAACACCTCGGCGGCCTCGATTCCGATCGCCCTCGACGAGGTGGTGCGCTCCGGCAAGGTCGAGCAGGGGCAGATCGTCCTCATGGCGGCATTCGGGGCCGGCGTGACCTGGGCGGCGTCGGTGGTGCGCTGGTGAGGCCGGTCGCGTTCCTGTTTCCCGGCCAGGGATCCCAGTCGCCGGGAATGGGGAGGGCGCTCGCCTCCGCGTGGCCGGAGTGCGCCGAGGTCTTTCGGGCGGCGGACGAGGCCCTCGGCACGCCGATCTCGCGGATCTGCTTCGAGGGGACGGAAGCCGAGCTCGCCCGCACCGAGAACACCCAGCCCGCGATACTCACCGTGTCGGTGGCGGCGCTCACGGCCCTGAGACGATTCGGGATCCGGCCGGCCGCGGCCGCGGGGCACAGTCTCGGCGAGTATTCCGCGCACGTCGCCGCCGGGACCCTGGCGTTCGAGGACGCGGTCCGGGCGGTGAGGCTCCGGGGCCGCTTCATGCAAGAGGCCGTCCCCGAGGGGCGCGGGGCCATGGCGGCGATCCTCGGGATCGAGCCGGCCGATCTCGAGCGCGTCTGCCGCGATAGCGCGGAGGATGAGGTGGTCTCCCCCGCGAATTTCAACGGCCCGGGGCAGGTGGTCATCGCGGGACACGCAGGAGCGGTGGAGCGGGCCGGGAAACGGGCGATCGAGGCCGGAGCGCGGAAGGCGATCCCGCTCTCCGTGAGCGCCCCGTTCCACTGCGCGCTCATGGAGCCCGCCCGCCTCAGGCTGTCGCCGGTCCTCGGCGACATCGAGTTCCACGACCCGGCCGTTCCCGTCTACACGAACGTGGACGCGGCGCCGGTCACGACCGGCGGCGGGGCGCGGGCGGCGTTACTGCGGCAGGTCGCCTCGCCGGTGCGCTGGGAAGAGCTCGTCCTCGGCATGCTCGACGCGGGCTTCGACACGTTCGTCGAGGTCGGGCCGGGCAACGTGCTCGCGGGGTTGCTCCGGCGTATCCGTCGTGACGCGCGCGTGATGCCGGCGTCCGAGCCGGCCGAGATCGAGGCGGTGGCGAAAGAGCTGGGAGGCGTCGCATGAGCGGCTCGTTCGAAGGAAAGGTCGCGCTCGTCACGGGCGCCGGGCGGGGCATCGGTCGCGCGATCGCGGTTCGCCTGGCCGCGGAAGGGGCCAGGGTGGTCGCAACGGATCTCCGGTTCGAGGAGGGGGCGCGGGAGGAGGCGAGCGGGGCGATCCGCAACGTCGTCATGGACATCACGGACGACGCGGCGGTCGAGAGCGGCGTCCAGGACCTCCTGAAAGACTATGGTACAATCCCGCTCCTCGTGAACAACGCGGGAATCACCCGCGACAACCTCCTGCTCCGGATGAAGAAGGATGAGTGGGACGCGGTGATCGCCACGAACCTCACGGGGACCTATCGTCTCTGCCGGACGCTCATCCCCTCGATGGTGCGCGCCCGGTACGGCAGGATCGTGAACGTCTCGTCGGTCGTGGCCCGGCTGGGAAACGCCGGCCAGGCCAATTACGCCGCGGCGAAGGCGGGGGTGGAGGGGCTCACGAGGACCCTCGCCCGCGAGTTCGCCTCGAGGAACATCACGGTGAACTGCGTCGCGCCGGGATTCATCGACACCGCGATGACCAAGGGTTTGAGCGAAGAGGCCCGCTCCCGGCTCATGGACCTCGTCCCGCTCAAGCGGCTCGGCACGCCGGAGGACGTCGCTTCGGGGGTCCTCTTCCTGCTCGGCGATCCTTCCTCGTATATCACGGGAACCACCCTTTACATCAACGGCGGCATGTACATGTAGGCGGAGCGGCCGCCGCGCGGATGCGTTCGCGCCGCGGCCCCAAGCACCCCACGGAGGTTGCGAGCGATGGCTTCGGTCGAGGAAAAAGTCAAGAGAATCATCGTGGACCAGCTCGGGGTCGACGAGGACGAGGTCAAGCCCGAGTCCTCTTTCGTCGACGACCTCGGCGCCGATTCGCTGGACGTGGTCGAACTCGTCATGGCCCTCGAGGAGGAGTTCGGCCTCGAGATCAACGACGAGGACGCCGAGAAGATCTCCAACGTGAAGCAGGCGATCGACTACATCTCGAGCCACGCCAAACCCTGATCGCGCGGCGATCGCCCGACGGCACGCCGGGGCACCTCAGGGGGTGCCGCGGGATTGAGGGAGCGCGCGGCCGCGTGGTGCCGGAACCCTTGTTCCGGTCCTCAGGCCGTCGAGGCGCGTTCCGCGGAGCCGTTTCATGAGACGAAGGGTCGTCATCACCGGCGTGGGCATCGTTTCGCCGCTCGGCCTCGATGCGCCTTCCACGTGGGGGGCGCTTCTCGACGGGAGGAGCGGCATCGGGCCGATCACCCGTTTCGACGCGTCGGCCTATCCGTGCCGCATCGCCGGCGAAGTTCGCGGGTTCGACCCGGAGAAGTTCATCGACCGGAAAGAAGCCCGCAAGATGGACACCTTCATCCACTACGCGATCTCGGCGTCGAAGGAGGCCATCGATGCCGGGGGTCTCGTCATCGACGAGAAGAACGCGGAGGCGGTGGGGGTCTTCATCGGCTCCGGCATAGGCGGCTTGCCGCTGCTCGAGCGGACGCACCAGGAACTGCTCGAGCGCGGCCCTCGGCGCATCTCGCCGTTCTTCATCCCGGGGATGATCTCCAACCTCGCCGCCGGGCAGGTGTCGATCCTCTTCGGCGCCAAGGGGCCCAACCTCGCGGTGGTCACCGCGTGCGCCACCGGCACCCACGCGGTGGGCGAGTCCTTCCGCCTCATCCGCGACGGCTACGCCGACGCGATGATCACGGGCGGGACCGAGGCCGTGATCTGCCCCCTCGCCGTCGGCGGGTTCTGCGCGATGAAGGCCCTCTCGACACGGAACGACGAGCCCGAGAAGGCGAGTCGGCCGTTCGACGCGGAGCGCGACGGGTTCGTGATGGGGGAAGGGGCGGGAGTCCTCCTCCTCGAGGAGCGGGAGATCGCGCTCGCTCGAGGCGCGCCGATCGTGGCGGAAGTCGTCGGATATGGCTTGAGCGGCGACGCGTACCACATCTCCGCGCCGTCGGAGGACGGCGACGGAGCCGCGCGCAGCATGGCGCAGGCCCTTCGAGACGCGGCGATGCCCGCCGATCAGGTGGACTACATCAACGCCCACGGCACCTCGACCCCCGCGGGGGACCGCATCGAGGTGCTCGCGGTCAAGACCGTGTTCGGAGCGCATGCGAGGCGGCTCGCGATCTCCTCCACGAAATCGATGACCGGCCATCTCCTCGGGGCGGCGGGAGGTCTCGAGACCGCCGTGGCGGCGCTCGCGATCCGGGACCAGCGCGTCCCTCCCACGATCAACCAGACCGCTCCCGATCCCGAGTGCGATCTCGATTTCGTCCCGAACGCCGCGCGCTCGATGACGGTGCGGGCGGTGATGAGCAACTCCTTCGGTTTCGGCGGCACCAACGCGACGATCCTGCTGGCGAGGCACGAGGCCTGACGCGGCGGGTTCCTGGGTGAATGCGATGAAGATCCTGGTGGGAATCAAGCACGTCCCCGACACGGAGGCCAAGGTCAAGATCGCCGCCGACGGGGTCTCCCTCGACGAGAGCGCGATCAAGATGGTCATGTCGCCTTTCGACGAGTTCGCCCTCGAGGAGGCCCTCCGCATCCGGGAAGCCCGCGGAGGCGAGGTGATCGTGGTCTGCGCGGGAAAGGAATCGGCACAGGCATCGCTGCGCCAGGGGCTCGCCATGGGCGCGGACCGCGCGGTCCTGATCGAGGACGACCGATTCGATCGCGCCGACGCCCTCGCCCGCGCTCGCGCGATCGCCGCTGTCGCGAGGGCGGAGGCCCCCGATCTCATCCTCCTAGGGAAGTACGGGGTCGGGACCGACGACGGGCAGACCGGCCCGATGCTCGCGGAGGTTCTCGACCTGCCGCACACCTCCGCCGTCACTTTCCTCGCGCTCGGCGAAGGCACCTTCGAGGCGCGGCGCGAGATCGAGGGAGCGGTCGAGGTGGCTCAGGGCTCGCTCCCGGCGGTGATCACCTGCGACAAGGGGCTCAACGAGCCGCGCTACCCGTCCCTCAAGGGGATCATGGCGGCCAAGAAGAAGCCGCTCGATGCGAAGAAGGCCGCCGACCTCGGACTCGACCCCGACGATCTCGCGCCCGGACGGCGGGTGGTCTGGGAGTCGCTGGCGCTGCCGCCGGGGCGCAAGGCCGGGCGGGTGATCACGGGGGAAGCGGCGGAAACCGCGCGCGAGGTGGCGCGCCTCCTGCACGAAGAGGCGAAGGTGATCTGATGGCGGCCAACGTACTGGTGTTCGCGGAACGCCGCGGCGGGGAAGTGAAGCGCGCGGCCTTGGAGATGCTCGGCGTGGCGCGGCGCCTAGCGGACGCTTCCGGCGGGCGCGTGGACGTTCTCGCCGTCGGCCCGGGAGCGGCGGGCTGCGCCCCGGGCCTCGCCGCGCACGGTGCCGATCGCGTCTTCGCGTGCGAGGCTCCCTTCATGGAGACCTACGCCCCCGAGGCCTACGCTGCCGCGCTCGCCGAGGCGGCGAGGAAGGGGGAAGCGGATGTGGTGCTGGTCGCTTCGACGGCCATGGGTCGCGACCTGGCGCCCCGCGCGGCGGCGCGTCTAGGCGTCGGCTGCCTCAGCGACCTCGTGGAGATCGATGCCGCGCCGGGGGGCGGGCTGCGGGGCCGGCGATCCGTCTACTCCGGGAAGGCGATCGCGACCGTGTCGGTGCCCGCGGGGGTCCGCCCCGCCTTGGCGTCGCTTCGCCCGAACGTCTTCCCCGTTCCCGCCGCGGCGGCGGGGCGTTCCGCGGCGGTCGTGCCGTTCGACTCGCCCGTCCCGGAGTCGGCCCTCAGGGTCCGGACCGTCCGGGTCGAGAAGGGGGCGGAGCAGGAGCTGGACGTCGCCGAGGCCAAGATCATCGTGTCCGGCGGGCGCGGCCTCAAGGGGCCGGAGAATTTCTCCCTGGTTCGCGATCTCGCGCAGGCCTTGGGCGGCGCGGTCGGCGCGTCGCGCGCCGTGGTCGACCAGGGCTGGATCGGCCACGCCCACCAGGTCGGCCAGACCGGAAAGGTCGTTTCGCCGGACCTCTATGTGGCGTGCGGCATTTCGGGCGCGATCCAGCACCTCGCCGGCATGTCGTCCTCGAAGGTGATCGTCGCGGTGAACAAGGACCCCGAGGCGCCGATCTTCAAGGTGGCCGACTACGGGATCGTGGGCGACGCGCTCGAGGTCCTTCCCAAGCTCACCGAGGAGATCCGCAAGCTCAAGCGGGATTGACGGACGAGGCCGGGCCGAGGAGCCCGGCCTTTCTTCTCCGACGATCTTCCGCGCCGCCGGGCCTCAGACCTCCTGGTAGAAGTACGGCTTGAGGCACTGGATCCGCTGCTCGTAGTCCTCCGGGTAGAGGAACCAGGTCGTGGCGGCCACGGACGACAGGAGCGAGTTCCCGTCCTGCGGCGTGAAGCAGTAGCCGACGATCTCCGTTTCGTTCCGGACGGCGAGCGTCGGAAGAGAGATGACCGTCACGTTCAGGATCCGACCGAAATGCCCGTGGTCGCGGCCGAAGGAGAACACGGCGTTGGCGGAGTCCTTGTAGGTGACCGCCATCCTGTCGTTCGACGCGATCAGCTCCTTGAGCCGCTTCACCGTCGTGGGATTCTTGACGCGGATGTCGAAGAAGATCGTGTGCATGTACTGCGTGTTGAGCTTGAGGGCGGAGGAAAAGAGGTTGAGGTCGTACCCCATCGTGTTGAACAGGTGCCAGGCGTCGCGCGCGTGATGGGTACCGAACCGGACGTCCTTGTGCTTGCCCACGACGGGGGAGGGAACGAAGCTGCTGTCCTGCGAGATGTCGTTCGCCCGGCGCATGCAGACGAACCTTCCCTCGACGAGGTTGTCCGGACCGCCGTCCGCGAGGGCCAGCGTCTCGATGAGGATCGACAGGTTGTGCGTGTTGCAGGAAACCACCTGGATGAACTGGTCCTCCCCCTTGATCAGGGAGCGGTCGTTGATCCCTCGCGCGTACGGCTTACCGAAGCCGAACTCGCTCCCCTGGGCGATGAAACCGAGGGTGCTGCCCGTGTACTTCTCGTAATACTCCGACTTGTTCTGCGTCCCGACGCCGGACGGGGTGCAGTCGATGACGACCGCGGCGCGCTCGAGCGCCTCGCGCGTGCCGAAGGAGGGCTCCATCCCGAGCTCCCGGAATCCCTTCGCCGCCTCCTCCTCCACGCAGAGCTTGGCGCCGCGGCGGATGAGGTTCTGGACCTTCGAGCGGTCGGTGAGCAGCGGGGTCCGCTTGTGGAACGTGACCTCGTCGATGCCCAGCGGCTTCTTGAAGTCCGACAGGAGCCCGATGAGCGGTTCCCCGATGGTTCCCGTTCCGATGACGTGGACTACGGCGTTACGGGCCATGATCTAGTCTCCTGGGTGCACGGTGGGGAGGCCCGAGGCGGGCCGACCCGTTGGCCACCCAATATGTCACGCTCGCGTTCGCCGTGTCAATCGAGGCGGGTGCTCCGGCCCGCCGCCTTGACACCCGGGCAGCCGGACCTGTAGAATCCGCGATCGTCAATCCGATCAATCACTTGGAGCCGGTTCTTGAGCGGCCACGAAAGCTGCACGATACCCGTGATGGCGGTACGGGAGCTCCTCACCGACGAGGCTGCGGAGGAGCTCGACCTGACCCTCCTGTCGGGAGCCGATGGCCTCGACAACGTGGTGAACCGCCCGCGCATCCAGAAACCCGGCCTGGCACTCGCCGGCTTCCTCGAGTACATCCACCCGGGCAGGATCCAGATCCTCGGAAAGTCCGAGATCAACTTCCTCCTGGAACGTCCCGGCGCGGAGCGCTCGAGGATCGTGTCCCAGCTCTGCCGGCAAGGGGTCAGCTGCTTCGTGCTCACGACCGGGCTCGTGCCGCCTCCCGAGGTCCTCGAGGAGACCGAGCGTAACAGGGTCCCCCTCCTTCGCACCCCCCTGACGTCCTCGACCGTGATCGACCGGATCACCCGTTACCTCGAGGACCGATTGGCACCCCGCGCCGTGATCCACGGCGTGCTCCTCGACGTTTACGGCCTCGGCGTGCTCCTCCTGGGAGACAGCGGGGTCGGGAAGAGCGAGAGCGCGCTCGACCTCGTCGTCCGCGGGCACCGGCTGGTGTCCGACGACGTGGTGGAGATCCGGCGCCGCGGGGAGATCCTCATCGGCACCGGTCCGGAGCTGACCCGCTACCACATGGAGCTTCGCGGCGTCGGGATCATCAACGTCAAGGATCTCTTCGGCGTCGCCTCGGTCCGCCTCTCGAAGTTCGTCGAGCTCGTGATCCAGCTCGACGTCTGGAAGCCGGGGAAGAAGTACGAGCGCCTCGGGCTCGACGAGAAGGGTTACGAGATCCTGGGGGTCTCGCTGGCGTACGTCGAGATGCCGGTCGGGCCGGGGCGGAACCTCTCGGTGCTGATCGAGGTCGCGGCCCGCAACCACCTGCTCAAGCTGAAGGGCTACCATCCCGCACGGCAGCTCGCGAGGCGCCTCGGCGAGAGGCTGCAGTCCGCGCCCGAGCAGGGCGACCCGGAAGAGGAGAGGGGCTCCGATCCCGGCCGCGAGCCCGGGGACGGGGAGGCCTGAGCATGGAGCGGTTCCTGGCCATCACGGGCCTATCGGGCTCGGGCAAGACCCTCGCCATGAGGGCGCTCGAGGACCTCGATTTCTACTGCGTGGACAACCTCCCGGTCGCGCTGATCCCTCCGTTCTACGATCTGATCAAGAGGAGCGGCGGTTCGATCCGGCGGGCGGCGATCGTCATCGACGTCCGCGAGCGGGTGTTTCTCGACCAGTTCCCGGAAATGATGGAGCGCCTGCGCTCGAGCGGCGCGCCGGTGATGCTGATCTTCCTCGAGTGCTCCGACGACGTGCTCAAGCGAAGGTTCAGCGAGAGCCGGCGGCCGCACCCGATGATGGGAACAGCCGGGACCCTCGAGGAGGCGATCGGGCGGGAGCGCGCCGCCCTTCAGCCTCTCCGGGACATCGCCGACCGGATCATCGACACGTCTCAATTCACCGCGCACGAGATACGGACGTTCTTGAAGAACGCGTTCCAGGCCCACTCGGCCGGCCGCGGCCTCAACGTGCACGTGGTTTCGTTCGGCTTCAAGTACGGCGTTCCGGCCGCCGCGGATCTGGTGTTCGACGTCCGGTTCCTCCCCAACCCGTTCTTCGTGGAGGGGCTGCGGCCGCTTCCCGGAACCTCGCCGGAGGTGAGGGCGTTCCTCGATTCCAGGGAGGAGACCCGCGCGTTCATGAAGCGGCTCGAGGAGTTCATGCAGTTCCTCCTGCCGTTCTACGCGGCGGAGGGGAAGAGCTACCTCACCGTCAGCCTCGGCTGCACCGGCGGGAAGCACCGGTCCGTGGCCCTTGCCGAGGAGCTCGGCGAGCGCCTCGGCCGGCACGGCGTTCCGGTCTCGGTCTCGCACCGGGACCTCGGGCGCGAGTAACAAAGTAAGATAGGTCGGGACGAGCCCTGCCCGGCCGTTGTGGACGGAGCGGGGCATGCGGAGCGGCTGCCGCCGCGCGGCGGTGGCCGGGCCGGGGGCGAGGGAGGAAGCCGGGGCATGCCGGGACTTCTGGTGGTCACCCACGGGAAGGTCGCGGAGGAGCTGGTCAAGGCGGCCAAGACGATCGTCGGACCGCTCGACGCCCTCGAGGCGGTGTCGATCGGATGGGACGACGACGTGGCCGAAGCCCGGGAGCGGATCCAGGAGGCGGTCAAGCGGGTCGGCCGAGGCTCGGGCGCCCTGATCCTGACCGACATGTTCGGCGGAACGCCGACGAACATCGCCCTCTCGCTTCTCGAACCGGGCAAGGTGGAGGTGATCACCGGGGTCAACCTCCCGATGCTGATCAAGTTCACGAACCTCCGGGACGAGATCTCCTTCCCGGAGATCGCGCGCCGGATCGCGGAGCAGGGGCGGCGCGCCATCCACGTCGCGTCCGAGTTACTGGAGGGGCAGGCCGAGCGCGCCCCGGGAGATGACGCGTGACCGAGAACGAAGTTCAGGTGCAGAACCGTCTGGGCCTCCACGCGCGGGCGGCGGCGCGCTTCGTCCATCTGGCCAACCGGTTCTCTTCGCGGATCACCGTGGTCAAGGACGGGACGCGGGTGGACGGCAAGAGCATCCTCGGCCTGCTGACCCTCGCCGCGGCGAAGGGCACGCGGCTGCGCCTCGCCGCGGACGGCGAGGACGAGCGGGAAGCGGTCGACAATCTCGTCGACCTCGTTCGCAACCGCTTCGGCGAGGAAGACTGAATGGGCCGCCGGTTCACCGGCATCGGGGTCTCCTCGGGGACGGCCGTCGGCCGCGCGATGGTGATCGCCCCGGACTCCTCGCCGGTGGTTCCGGTTCCGGTGCCCCCGGACCAGGTGGACGAGGAGGTCGCTCGCTTCCAGAGCGCGCGCGAGCGCGCCCGCCGCGAGCTTCGAGAGCTCAAGGTGCGCATGCTCCGCGTCCTCGGCGAGGCCTACGCCGGTATCCTCGAGGCGCAGCTGCTGATCCTCGACGACGCCAGCCTGGTCGGAGAGACCGTCGAGAAGATCCGGGCAGAGCGGGTCTCCGCGTCCTGGGCGCTCAAGGAAGTCGTCCACGCGTTCATGCGGCGGTTCGACTCGATCGACGACGGGTATCTTCGCGAGCGCGGCGGCGACCTCGCGGACGTGCACCGGCGCCTCCAGCGGCTCCTCCGGGGGAACGAGGGGAGCGCGGCCGCCGTCCCCGAAGGACCGATCGTGGTGGTCGCGCACAGCCTCGGACCCTCGGACACGATGGTGCTCGCGAGGCAGGGAATCGTGGGTCTCGCGACCGACATGGGCGGTCGCACCTCCCACACCGCGATTCTCGCGCAGGCGCTCTCGCTGCCGGCGGTCGTGGGACTCCACGACCTGAGCCTCAACGTCCGTCCGGGCGATCTGGTGGCGATCGACGGCGAGGCGGGCACGGTGGACCTCGCTCCGCGCGAGGACGAGGTGGATCGCGTGAGGGCCCGCGGCGAGGCATGGAAGGCCCGCGAAGCCGCCATGTTCGCCGACCGCGATCTCCCGGCAGTCACGAAGGACGGCGTCGAGATCACGCTCCGCGCGAACGTCGAGTTTCCCCAGGAGGTGGCCGCGGCCGTCCGGTACGGCGCGCGAGGAATCGGCCTCTACCGATCGGAGTTCCTCTTCCTGAGCCACGCCCCCGAGTTCCCCAGCGAGGAGGAGCACTTCCGAACGTACCTCGAGCTCGCCGAGAAGGTCGCCCCGCATCCCGCGGTCATCCGCACGCTCGACCTCGGCGGGGAGAAGTACTTCCACGAGGTGCTCGACCGGCAGGAGACCAACCCGGTGCTGGGACTGCGCGCGGTGAGGTTCTGCCTGACCCGGCCGGACATCTTCCGCCCCCAGCTCCGCGGGCTGCTCCGCGCGGCGACCCGCGCGGACGTCCGCATCATGGTCCCGCTCGTGACCACGGTCGCCGAGGTCCGGCAGGTGAAGAAGATCCTGGTCGAGGAAGCCGCGCTCCTCACCGCCAAGGGGATCGACTGCCGCCCCGACGTCCCGGTCGGGATCATGGTCGAGGTCCCGGCTGCGGCGGCGACCGCCGACCTGCTCGCGAAGGAGGCCGCGTTCTTCAGCCTCGGGACCAACGACCTGATCCAGTACGCGCTCGCGGTGGATCGCGGGAACGAGTCGGTGGCCTACCTCTACCAGCCGCTCCACCCGGCCGTCCTTCGCATGCTCCGCTTCGTGGTGCAGGCGGGACGGGCCGGCGGTCTCGCGGTGTCCATCTGCGGCGAGATGGCGGCGGATCTCTCGCTGACCGAGATGCTCGTCGGCCTCGGCTTCCGCGAGCTCTCCGTGCAGCCGCGCGCGATCGCCGCGATCCGCGAGACCATCCGGCGGCTCGACGCCGGGCGGGCCGAAGGCGTCGCGGCGGCGGCCCTCGACGAGGGCGCGTAACGGGGGAACGACCGGGAGACCGGTCTGTACGACGGGCTTCCTTCCTAGGCCGCCGAGGCGAGCCAGGAGGTTACGACGATGGGTCCGGAGCGGGTGGAAAAGCCGTGGGGATACGAATTGCGGTTCGCCAGGACCCCGCGCTACGCCGGGAAGGTGCTGTTCGTCCGGGCGGGGCGGCAGCTCAGTCTCCAGCTCCACCGGCGGAAGGACGAGGCGTTCCTCGTGCACGAGGGGACGCTCGAGCTCGTGCTGGGGCAGGGGAGCGAGCAGCGGGTGGTGCGCATGGGGACCGGCGAGGCGGCCCACATCGAGCCGGGAACCGTCCATCGCTTCCGTGCCGTGACGGACTGCCTCCTCTTCGAGGTATCGACTCCGGAGCTTGAGGACGTGGTGAGGATCGAGGACGACTTCGGGCGCGCGGGCACGGGGGACCATCCCGCGGACCGGACTTGAGGGAGGCCGCCGTGGCGGAGATCCCGGACAAGCCGTTCTACAAGATCGGAGAGGTCTGTCAGTACACCGACACCCAGCCCTACGTTCTTCGGTTCTGGGAAAGCGAGTTCCCGCGTCTCGCACCCCAGAAGAGCCGGAGCGGGCAGCGCATGTACACCCGGCGCGACATCGATCTCGTCCTGAGGATCAAGGAGCTCCTGTACGAGGAGGAGTTCACGATCGCCGGCGCGCGCAAGAAGATGGAGCAGGAGGAGTCTGGGGAGAGCGGCGACGCCCCGGCGCCGGAGAGGGAACGGCCCGCCCCCGAGGCGGCGCCGCCGGAGCAGGCTCCCGCGCCGGAGGGGTCATCGCCCGAAGAGCACGCGGCGCCCCTCCTTTTCGAGGAAGCCCTGCCGCCTTCCGCCGTCGAGCCGCCCCCCCAGCCTGCCGCTCCGTCCCCCGCGGAACGAGCGCGAGCCGTGATCGCCGAGACGGAGATCGGAGCGCTGCGGAAGCGGATCGCCGATCTCGAGTCCCGCCAGGCCGCGCTGGCCGCGGCTCTCGAGGCGGCGGAGCAGGCGCGCCGCGGCGAGCGCGAGCGCCGGGAGCGCGTCGCGGAGAGGCTGGAGACGCTCCTCCACTCGCTTGAAAGCTCCCCGACGGGAGAGCCCGGCGACCGCGACGACCTTGACGGCCGCGCGGGCATCTCCTAGCATCGGAGCGCTTCTCCACCGGGACCGCCGAACGCCTTCGCGCCAAGCGGCTTTCCGGGACCCCTGGGGAAGTGGCGGCAAGGCCGCCGGTTGTCTTCGGCAGGGCCGGGTCGGGGCGTGGCGCAGCCTGGTAGCGCACTTGCTTGGGGTGCAAGTGGTCGCTGGTTCAAATCCAGTCGCCCCGACCAAATTCCCTCCCGGGCCGGTGGGGAGCGCGCATCGGTGAAACGCGACCTGAAGCGTCCCTGCCTTCTGCTCACCAACGACGACGGCTACGACGCCCCCGGGCTCGCGGCGCTCGTCGGCGCGGTCGCGTCCCTCGGCGAGATCGTCGTCGTGGCGCCGGACCGCGAGAGGAGCGGCGCCGGGCACGCTTTGACGCTCGGCCGGCCGCTCCGGGTCTGGCAGACGGCGCCGGGACGGTACCGGGTGGACGGCACCCCGACCGATTGCGTGCACCTCGGCGTCTTCAACCTCACCGGCGGCCGCGCTCCCGATCTCGTGATCTCGGGGATCAACCGCGGACTCAACGTCGGAGACGACGTGACCTATTCGGGGACCGTCGCGGGAGCGCTCGAGGGGACCCTGCTCAACGTTCCGTCCCTTGCCTTCTCGGCCGCGAGGGACGAGGACGGGCGGGCCGACTACGCGGTCGCCGCCGCGTTCGCGCGGAGCCTCGCGGGGCGCGTCCTCCGCGACGGCCTCCCCGCGGGGGTCTTCCTGAACGTGAACGTGCCGCCCGGGGTCCCCGCGGGCGTCCGGATCACTCGCCAGGGGATGCGGTCCTATCGGGCCGCGGTGGTGGAGCGGCTGGACCCTTCGGGGCGTCCCTACTACTGGATCGCGGGCGCCGACACGACGCCGTCCGGCGAGGCCGACGCCGATCACACGGCGATTCGCGATGGCTTCGTCTCGGTCACCCCGTTGCACTCGAACCTCACCCACGCGCCCTCTCTCCCGGCGCTCCACTCGTGGGAATTGACCCTTCCCTGAGCGACCGATGAACGACGCCACCGGACGGCAGCGCATGGTGCGTTCCCTCGAGGCGCGGGGAATCAAGGACGCGCGCGTTCTCTCGGCGATGCGCGCGATCCCGCGCGAGCGGTTCGTGGACGAGGCGCTCCGCGGCGAGGCCTACGGCGACGCCGCCCTGCCGATCGGCGAGCAGCAGACGATCTCCCAGCCCTGGATCGTGGCGAGGATGAGCGAGCTGCTCGAGCCGGACGGCACCGGCCGCGCCCTGGAAATCGGGACGGGGTCCGGATACCACGCCGCGGTGCTCTCCCGCCTCTTCGAGCAGGTGTACTCGGTGGAGCGCCTGCCGTCTCTTTCGAGGCGCGCCCTGGAGACCGTCCGGGCGATCGGCATCGAGAACGTCCACTTCAAGATCTTCGACGGCACCTACGGCTGGAGCGAGTTCGCGCCCTATCGCTCGATCGTCGTGACGGCCGGGGCCCCGGACGTGCCGGAGCCCCTCGTGGAGCAGCTCGAGGACGGCGGACGCCTCGTGCTCCCGGTCGGGGGAAACGGCGGGGGAGAGGGGGCCGGAGAGGACCAGGTGCTGGTCCGGGTGGTACGCCGGGGCACGGAGGTGGTCCGCGAGGAGCACGGGCGCTGCCGGTTCGTGCCGCTCGTCGGGAAATTCGGCTGGTCGAGGTGATCGGAGCCCGCCATTGCGCCGGCGGGGCCCGCCTGATAACATTCGCCGGACTTCGAGGTCGGGGCGTAGCGCAGTCTGGTAGCGCACCTGGTTCGGGACCAGGGGGTCCCGCGTTCAAATCGCGGCGCCCCGACCAACTCACTCCTCTCGTGCCGAAGAGGTCACCGCACGGAAGGCGCGGGTGAATCGAGGAAGTCCATGAGTCGGACCGGGGGGGCGATCCCGCGGTCGGTCCGGGTGCGGATCGGCGGACGCGTTCAGGGAGTGGGATACCGATACTTCGCGGTCCGGGCGGCCGACGCGTGCGGGGTGACCGGGTTCGTTCGAAACCTCGATGACGGGTCCGTCGAGGTGAAGGCCAGGGGCGATCGGGAGGCCGTGGAGTCGTTCCTGGACACGCTCCGAATCGGCCCGAGAACGTGCCGGGTCCTGGAGTTCGACGTCTCGGAGTTCGAGGACCCGGAAGTATTTCGCGGTTTCGGGGTCCGGTACTGACTCGGGACCCGGCGGCGGGGAGATTCGATGCTGGTCGGCGACCTCAAGAAGGTCATTCGCGAGATCCCCGATTTCCCGAAGCCCGGGATCACGTTCTACGACCTCACGACGCTTTTCCGGAGCGCGACGGCCTTCCGGATAGCGACCGACAAGATGATCGAGCGCTACCGCGGCGAGAAGATCGACGCCATCGTCGGCATCGAGGCGAGGGGGTTCGTGGTCGCATCGGCGATGGCGCGCGAGCTCGAGGCGGGTCTCGTCCTGGTGAGAAAGCCGGCGAAGCTCCCCGCGGAGGTCGAGTCCGAGGAGTACTCTCTCGAGTACGGCACCGGCCGGATCGAGGTCCACCGCGACGCGATCTCCGCGGGACAGCGCGTGCTGGTGGTGGACGACGTGCTCGCGACGGGCGGAACGGCCGCGGCGGCGGGCCGCCTCGTCGAGCGCCTCGGCGGGGTCGTGGAAGGGTTCGCTTTCATGGTGGAATTGGGTTTCCTGGAGGGGAGGAGGCTGCTCGGAGCCACCCCGGTTTTCAGCCTGATCCATTACGGTTAGTGCGGCGCGGGGGCGCGCCGGTGAGTCACGAGGGCCTGTAGCTCAGTTTGGATAGAGCAGGAGTTTCCTAAACTCAAGGTCGGGGGTTCAAGTCCCTCCAGGCCCACCATCCAAGCCAGGCGCGGCCGGGCATTCGGCACGCCGAGCCGAAGATGGGGTTTCCGGCGCGGGCCGCCGGGCGCCGGGCCGGACGAGGCGGTTGCGCCAGGAGCGATGGAATGGCTGGCAGGATCTCGCGAAAGAGCATCAAGCACGACGAGTTCATCGAGGGCACGGTCGAGGCCGGCGTCTGGATCGAGAAACACTGGCGCACGGTGGCCGCGGGAGTGGGCGCGGCGCTGGCGCTCGTCCTGATCGTCGCGCTGTGGAGTTGGTGGAGCAGAGGGCGCGCGGAGGAGGTCGGTAAGCTCCTCGCCGAGGGAAGATACCTTTACTCGGGCCAGCAGACGCCGGCCGGCGCGGAGGGAGGCCGCTACTCGGAGGCGCTACCGCTCTTCGAGAAAGCGGCCCGGCTCGGCAAGAACACGCCGCGGGGGCAGGTCGCCGCCTTCTACCAGGGCGCGAGCCTGCTTCGCCTGGGGCGGACCGCCGAGGCGGTGCCGGTCCTCGAGGCGGTCGCGGGATCGGGCGCGGACCGGTCGATCACCGACTCCGCCCGAGCGATGCTGGCCGAGGCGTACGCCAAGGCAGGCGACACCGACAAGGCGGCAGCCGCCTACAGGAAGCTCTCCGAGCAAACCGGCGGAGCGTTCCCGCCGGACCTGGCGCTGTTCCAGCTGGCCAAGGTGTACGAGGACCGCGGCCGGACCCAGGAGGCTCGTGGGGTCCTCCAGGAGATCCTGACGAAGTACCCGCAGGGTGCGGCCGCCCCGGACGCTCGAGCGCGTCTCGAGGGCAAGAAGCCTTCGTAGCGCGACGGAAAGCTCCTCAGAACGGGACGTCGTCCTCGCCGTAGCCGCCGCCTCCCGGCTCGGCGACTTCCTCGATCGCGGCCGCCGCGGTCGTCCCCTGACGTTCCTCGGGACGCCCGAGCAGCTGGACTCGCTGGGCCCGGACCTCGGTGGTCTGCCGCTTGGCTCCCTCGCGGTCGGTCCACTCCTTGGTCTGGAGCGATCCCTCGATGTAGACCTGGCGTCCCTTGCGCAGGTACTGGGAGACGATCTCCGCCTGCTTGCCCCAGACCACTATCCGGTGCCACTCGGTCCGTTCCTTCTTCTCGCCTGAAGGATCGGTCCACCGATCGGACGTCGCCATCGTGAAATGCGCCACCGGAGTCCCGCTCTGCGTGTAGCGGGTCTCGGGGTCGCGACCGAGGTTGCCGATCAGGATGACCTTGTTCACGCTGGCCATGTCGCTCTCCTTGCCGGCCGCGATGCCGCGGCGCATGGGGTGAGGAGGCGGTCCGGAACCGTCGAGGCGCGCGCCGCTTGCGGCCTCGGCCCCGCGCCGGCGAACTCTACCACAGGCGACCTCGCCGTCAAGCCACCCTTGAGCGCCGCGGGCGCTTCTGCGACAATCGCGCGGCCGCGATGAGCGAACGCAAGAGCCTCCTCCGAAGCGCCGGCGCGATCAGCCTGGCCACGCTGGTCAGCCGCGTCCTCGGCCTCCTGCGCGATCAGGTCCAGGCCTATTTCTTCGGGGCGGGCATGGTCGCGGACGCGTTTCTCGCGGCGTTCCGCATTCCGAATCTCCTGCGCGACCTCTTCGCCGAGGGAGCCCTCTCCTCCGCGTTCGTTCCGACCTTCACGGCGGAAAGGGAGCAGGGGGGGACGAAGCGGCGTACCGCCTCGCGAACCGGGTCATGACCGCGGTCGCCCTCGTGCTCGGCATCCTCGCGATCCTGATCGCGGTCTTCGCTCCCTACATCCTCAGGGTGTACGTCCCCGGCTTCGAGCCCGCCAAGATGGCCCTGGCGGTCACGATGACCAGGATTCTCGCCCCGTTCCTGCTCTTCGTGGCGCTCGCCGCGGTGGCGATGGGGATCCTGAACACTTGCGGGCGCTTCTTCCTGCCCGCGCTCGCCCCCGCCGCGTTCAACCTCGCGGCGATCCTCGGCGTGCTCTGCCTCGTGCCCGTTTTCAAGCGCCTCGGCGTGCATCCCGGCATGGCCCTCGCGGTGGGCGCGATGGCGGGCGGCGTCCTGCAGTTCCTGGTCCAGGTTCCCGCGATGCGCCGGGAGGGCTTCCGATTCCGGCCCGAGCTCAAGCCCCGCGATCCGGCCCTTCGGCGCGTCGTGCGGCTGATGGCCCCGGCGACGTTCGGGCTCGCGGCGACCCAGATCAACATCCTCGTGGACACCATCCTCGCCTCGCTCTACGGCAACGGACCGATCGCGTGGCTCTCGTACGCTTTCCGCCTCATGCAGCTTCCGCTGGGCCTGTTCGGCGTGGCGCTCGGCACGGCCAACCTCGCGCGGGTCTCGAGGGACGCGGCGCGAGGAGACGCCGCCGGACTTCGCGCGAATCTCGCCGGCGCGCTGAGAGCCGCGGCGCTGCTCACGCTGCCCGCGACCGCCGGTCTCGTGGCTCTTCGCGAGCCGATCGTCCGGATCCTGTTCGAGCACGGCCGATTCGGACCGCACGACACGCTCAAGACCGCCGCCGCCGTGCTCTGCTACGCCCTGGGGCTCTACGCCTATTCCGTGACCAAGATCCAGGTGCCCACGTTCTACGCGCTGGGTGACACGCGACTTCCCGTGATCGCCTCGGCCTCCGCGGTCGGTCTCAAGATCGCGGCGAACCTGATCCTCATGGCGGCGCTGCCGCGCGTGGGTATCGATCCGTTCCTCGGCCTCGCGCTGTCCACGTCCATCGCCGCGTGGACGAACATGGCCATCCTCGAGCGCGGACTCACGAGACGCGCGGGCTCGCTGCGTCAGCACGCGGTCGTACCCGCGACCCTGAAGCTGGCGATTCTCTCCGCCGCGATGGGAGCCGCCTGCGCCGCGTGCCAGGCGGCGCTCGAACGATTCGCGGGCGGGGGCGGTTTCGCGGGGGAGGCCGGCCGTCTCGGCGCGTCGATGGCTCTCGGCATCGGGATCACCGCATGGGGCGTGCACGTCCTGCGCCTTCCGGAGGTCGAAGCGATCCGGGCCCGTATCCGGGGGAAATCGTGAAGGTTCTGGTGCAGCGGGTGTCGCGGGCGGAGGTGCGGGTCGAGGGACGAACGGCCGGCTCGATCTCGAGCGGCCTTCTCGTCCTCGTGGGCGTCGAGCGCGGCGACACGACGGCGGTTGCCGACTATCTCGCCGACAAGGCCGCCGAGCTCAGGATCTTCGCCGACGACGCCGGCAAGATGAACCGCAGCCTAGTCGAGACCGGAGGCGAAGCGCTCGTGGTCTCGCAGTTCACGCTCGCGGGCTCCACGCGGCGGGGACGCCGCCCCTCGTTCGACGCCGCGGCGGCGCCGGCCGACGCCGATCCGCTCTACCGCCGATTCGCCGCCCGCCTCGCCGAGCGCGGCGTGCGCGTCGCCACCGGCGTGTTCCAGGCGATGATGGAGGTGGAATCGGTGAACGACGGGCCGGTCACGCTCCTGCTCGATCCGCCGCCGGGAAAGGAACCGGCTTGAAGAAGCGCGTCAACGATCCGGGCCCTCGCGAGCCCTCGGGCTGGCTGTCGAGATACCTCGACCACCTCGCGGCGGAACGCGGACTTTCCCCGAACACGCTGGCCGCGTACCGCCGGGACATCGAGGCCCTCGCCCGGGGTCTCGGAGAAAGACGGCCGCCGGAGTCGGCGGAGAAGGACGACCTCTTGCGGCACCTGCGCCGCATGCGTGTGGCGTCGCGCTCTCCGCGGTCGGTCGCGCGCTGGCTCGTCGCCGTGCGCGGGTTCTTCGCCTTCCTCCTCGCCGAGGAGATCGTCTCGGAAGATCCGACCTCCCACCTCGACGCCCCCCGAACGTGGCGGTCGCTGCCGAAGGTCCTGAGCGCGGGAGACGTCGAGGCGCTGATTGCCGCTCCGGACCGGAGCGATCCCCGCGGCCTGAGGGACGCCGCGATGCTCGAGGTGCTCTATGCGACCGGGCTTCGTGTGAGCGAGCTCACCGGCCTGCGTCTGGGGGATCTCCAGCTCGACGCGGGCTACGTGCGGTGCATCGGCAAGGGCTCGAAGGAGCGGGTGACCCCCCTCGGCGGCGAGGCGAACGCGGCGCTCCAGCGCTACCTCGCGGTGGGTCGGCCCGCCCTCATCGGGGCCCGGCGCAACGACGTCCTCTTCGTGAACCACCGCGGCGGGGCGATGACGCGGCAGGGGTTCTGGAAGATCATCCGGGCGTACGGCGCGAAGACCGGCCTCAAGGTCCGCCTCTCGCCGCACACGATCCGTCACTCGTTCGCCACCCACCTACTGGAGCACGGCGCCGATCTCCGGTCCGTCCAGGTCCTGCTCGGCCACGCGGACATCTCGACCACGCAGATCTACACCCACGTCAGCCGCGAGCGCCTGAAGCGGCTCTACAAGGACCATCACCCGCGAGCGTAGGGAGAATCGCCCCCCGCTGTTGTAAGCGGCCGCCCAACGGGCTTACCCTGATGTCGTGATCCTGGTCACCACTCACGAGAGCGCGGACTTCGACTGCGCTGCGGGCGTCCTCGCCGCGCTCCTCCTGCACCCCGGAGCGATCGCGGCCTTTCCGGGCTCCAAGTCGCCGGCCGTGAAGGCGTACCTCGAGGCCGAGCCGTCGCTCCTTCCCGAGACCCGATCCCGCGACGTGGACCTCGAATCGGTGACGGGCCTCGTGCTGGTGGACACGGCGTCGCCGGAGCGGATCGGCAGGTTTCGAGAGCTCCTCACTTCGCCCCGCGCCGTGCCGCTGACCTGCTACGACCACCACCCCGCGGGGGAGGATCCGCCGGGCGCCGTGGTGCACCGGCGGCCGACCGGGGCGGTGAGCACGCTGATGGCGTCCTTGCTGGCGGACCGCGGCATCGGGATCACGCCGAGCCAGGCCACCTTCCTCGCGCTCGGCATCTACGAGGACACCGGGAGCCTCGTGCACGCGGGTACCACGGTCGAGGATCTGCGAGCCGCGGCCTGGCTGGTGGAGCGGGGGGCCGACCTCTCCCGCGTCGCCAGGACGCTCGCGCGCGGCCTCACGCCGGACCAGGTGGACCTCTACCACGCGATCCTCCACGACGCGCGTCCCTATCGCATCCGGGGCCAGGAGGTGACGGTCGCGGCGGTCGCCGCGGAGCGCTTCGTTCCCGAGGCGTCGGTCGTCGTCCAGCAGTTCATCCAGGCGGCCGCGATCGACCGGATGGCCGCGCTGATCCGCATGGAGGACCGGATCGTCCTCATCGTGCGGAGCCGGGCGCCGGACCTCGACGCCTCGCGGCTGGCGGCGGTGTTCGGAGGGGGAGGGCACCCCTCGGCGGCCTCCGCGATTCTCCACGGCGCCACCCTGATCGAGGGGAAGGACGCCCTCCTCGCCGCCCTTCGAGAGACCCTGGTCCCCTCGGTCCGCGCCGCGGATCTCGCGCACCCGATCCTCTACACCGTCGCCGCGGGATCGAGCGTGGAAGACGCGGTGGCCCTCATGAACCGGCACAGGATCAACGCGCTGCCCGTGGTGGAGCGGGGTAGCGTGACCGGGGCCCTCACGCGGCAGATCGCCGACAGCGCGCTGCACCACGGAATGGGATCGACGGCCGTCAGGGATTTCGTCTCCGCGGAGATGGAGATCGTCCCCCCGGAGGCCGATCTCGAGACCCTGGAGAGGCGCCTCCTCGCCAGGAACCTCCGCTTCGTCCTGGTCGGGGACGGACCGGACCGGATCACGGGGCTCGTCACCCGGACGTCCCTCCTGCGGCACCTGTACGAGCGCGAAGCCGCCGCCAGGCCGGGAAGGGAACCGGGGGGAGGCGACGCCGGCGCCGAGGGGGGACTCGACCTCTCTCCCATGATGCAGCGCAGGCTTGCCACGCGAGGGATCGACGTGCTCCGGGCCCTGGGCGACCTCGCGTCCGAGAGCGGAGCCCCCGCGTACCTGGTGGGGGGCGTGGTGCGAGATCTCCTGCTCAAACGGGAGAACCGCGATCTGGACGTCGTGGTGGAGGGGGATGCCTGCGCTCTCGCGGCGGCCCTCGCCACGAAGCTCGGCGGCCGCCTCCGAGTCCACGAGGCGTTCCAGACGGCCGCGCTCTTCTTCGACGACGGCCTGCGGCTCGACCTCGCGTCCGCCCGCACCGAGCACTACCGCCGCCCCGGCGCGCTGCCCGAGGTGGCGCGCGGCGGCCTGCGGCAGGATCTGTTCCGCCGCGACTTCACGATCAACGCTCTCGCGGTCCGGCTCACCCCGCCGGGGTTCGGCCGGCTCATCGATTTCTTCGGCGGACGCAAGGACCTCGTCGACGGGAAGATCCGGGTGCTCCACGGGCTTTCGTTCATCGAGGACCCGACGCGCGCCCTCCGCGGGATCCGCTTCGCCGTCCGGCTCGATTTCGAGATCGCGAGGGAGACGGCGCACCTGATCCGGGTCGCGCGCCGCGAGCGGGTGTTCGATCGCCTGACGCCCCTTCGCCTGCGTCGCGAGATCGAGCAGCTCTTCGGCGAGAAGAGGGCGCTCAAGGCGATCGAGAGGATGAAGGAGTTCGGCCTCCTGTCGGTCCTGCACGCGGACCTCGACCCGGGACGACGGACGATCGCGCGTCTCGAGAGGGCCGAGGAGGCCCTGGGGTGGTACCGGCTCCTCTACCGGGACGAGGCGCTGCTGGGCTGGACGGTGATCTTGGGGGTGCTCTCGGAGGAGCTGCCGCCTTCCGCGCGGCGGGAAATGCTCGCGCGGCTCAAGCCCGGCCGCGGCGCGATGCGGATCCTCGAGGATGCCCCCGAGCGGGTCCGGCGAATCGCCTCGCGCCTCGCCAAGCGCGCGCATCCGTCGAGCCGGATCCACGAGGCCTGCAGGGGCGAGCCCACGGAGATGCTGCTGATGGTGATGGCCCTGACAGGGCGGGAGGAGACCCGAAAAGCGGTGTCGGATTATCTCTCCCGCCTCCGGGACGTGAAGCCGGATATCGACGGGAACGACCTGCTTCGGGCAGGGGTCACGGAGGGGCCCCGGGTGGCCGTCGGCCTCGATGCGGCCCTTCGGGCGAAGCTCGACGGGAAAGCCCCCGGCAGGGACGAGCAGCTTGCCGCGGCCCTCGCCGCGCTCGGTCGCGCTTGACAGTGGGCGCGCCCCTCGTTTATCCCTAAGCGGCGATCGGCGGGTTGCCGGGGGAGGACATGTGAGCGAAGAGCGCTTCGAGGACCCGATTCTCGAGCTGGAGCGGAAGATCGAGTCGCTCTCCGGAATGGGCGACGACATCTCCATCCGCCGGCAGCGCGAGCGCCTAGAGCGCGAGCTCGAAGAGACCCGCGCGAAGATCTACTCCTCGCTAACCCCCTGGCAGAAGACGATCGTCGCGCGCCATCCGCGCCGCCCCTACACGCTGGACTACGTCAGGAACCTGATCGAGGGGTTCGTCGAGATCCACGGCGACCGGAAGTACGCCGACGATCCGGCCATCGTCACGGGCTTCGGGGTGTTCCGGGGCCGTCCCGTGGCCATCGTCGGGCACCAGAAGGGCCGGGACACGAAGGAGAAGATCTACCGGAATTTCGGCATGCCGCGGCCGGAGGGATACCGCAAGGCGATGCGCCTCATGCGCCTCGCGGAGAAGTTCGGACGGCCCATCTTGAGCTTCATCGACACCCCCGGGGCCTATCCCGGCATCGGCGCGGAGGAGAGGGGACAGGCCGAGGCCATCGCGTTCAACCTCAGGGAGATGGCGAGGCTGCGCGTTCCCGTCGTCGTGACCGTGACGGGAGAGGGGGGGAGCGGCGGCGCGCTCGCGATCGGCGTGGGAAACCGCGTCAACATCCTCGAGTTCGCCGTCTACTCGGTGATCAGCCCGGAAGGATGCGCGGCGATTCTCTGGCGCGACCCTTCGAGGAGCCGCGACGCCGCGCTGGCCATGAAGACGACGGCGCCCGACCTCTACCGGCTCGACATCGTGGACGAGGTGATCCCCGAGGTCGCGGGGGGCGCGCACGTGGACCCGGCCCGGCAGGCGGCGATCATCGGCGATACGGTGGAGCGGCAGATCCGCGAGCTCGATCGCCTCGAACCCGACGGGCTGGTCTCCCAGCGATACGAGCGCTTCCGCAAGCTCGGCAAGTTCACGGACGCCGCTCCGGGAGTCGCGGCGGCGGGTTAGCCGCCGGCGGCGCCCGCCGGGAGGTCAGCGCCGCTCCGCCTCCTTGGCCTCGTTCCACAGCCGGTCCATGCGTTCGAGGCCGGCCTCCTCGACCGGAATACCGAGGCGCTCGAGCTCCGCCTCGACCCGCGAGAAACGGGAAGCGAACTTCCGGTTGGCCGCCTCGAGCGCCTCCTCGGGATCCACGCCGAGGCGGCGACCGAGATTGGCGGCCGAGAAGAGCAAGTCGCCCAGCTCCTCACGGGCGGCGTCGAGGTCCCGTCCCAGGACCGCGGATCGGAGTTCCTCGAGCTCTTCGGAGAGCTTGTCCACCACCCCGGCGTCGTTCGGCCAGTCGAACCCCACCCTGGCGGCCTTGGTGGACAGGCGCTGGGCCTTGAGCAGCGCCGGCAGGGCCCGGGGCACCCCCGCCAGCACCGAGCCCCCCTTCCGCGGGCCGCCCGCTCCTTCGGCCTCGTCCTTCTCGCGCCGCTTGATCTCCTCCCAGCGGCGGAGCACCTCATCCGAGGTGTCGGCCCGCGCTTCGCCGAAAACGTGCGGATGGCGGCGCACCATCTTCTCCGAGATCCCCCGGACGACGTCCGCCGCCGCGAAGCCCCCCTCTTCCTTGGCGAGACGGCTCAGGAAGACCACCTGGAAGAGGAGGTCGCCGAGCTCTTCCCGCAGCGCGCCGCGATCCCCGTCGTCGATGGCGTCGACGACCTCGTGGCACTCCTCGAGAAGGTAGCCGCGCAGGGAGGCGAAGGTCTGCTCCCGGTCCCACGGGCAGCCGTCCGGCCCGCGCAGCCGGTCCATCAGGGCCACGAGATCCTCGAATCGATCGCTCGGTTCCATGCGGGGTGCTCTCCTTGACTCCCCCCGTACCGCGGCACATCTTTGACCGCGGTTGCGGCGTCCTCGTCGGACGGTCGCCCCGGGTGCGCGATTGGAATTGAAACGCGAAGAAGGAGGATGGTACCATCCCGCGGCGATCGCGCGCGCGCGGGGAAGCGACGCCTGCGTCGGAGGGCGGGATGACCGAGAACGATTCGCCCGGTGGGAAGGGCGCGAGCCGGCCGGTGCCGGCTTTCAAGGTGAAGGACAGGCGCCACTTCACACCCGAGGGGGAGATCCGTTCCGGCGGCCCGAGCGAGCCCGACGAGCCGGAGAGCCCGCCCCCGCCCCCGGAGAACCGCTCGCCGAGGGAGAGCCACCCGGGTTTCGAGCGTCGGCCGCTCGAGGATCCCGAGGACGTCAGCTTCACCATGCTGATCAACGCGATGGCGCAGCCCGCCCTTCTCTTCCTCGGGGAGATCCCTCACCCGGCGACCGGGCAGCCGACGATCGATCCCGAGAAGGCGAAGCTGCAAATCGACATGCTGGAGCTCCTGAGGGTGAAATGCCGGGGCAACCTGTCGCCGCAGGAGGAGACCCTCCTCGAGCAGGTGCTCTACCAGCTCCGCATGCTCTACGTCGCGCGAGTCGGCCCCGCACGCTGATCTCGCTTCCTCTCGTTCTGACGCTCCTCCTCGGCGCGGCGGGTTCCGTGTGCGCCGACACCGGGGTCATCCGGCTTGCAACGCCGCCTCGGGACGCCGAGGCGGTGGAGTCCTCCCCGCAGGACGGCGGGATCGCGGCTCTCAAGGAGATCAGGCGGGGCTTCGATTTCGAGTCGTTCCAGACCCGGCTCGAGGGGATGTGGTTCCAGAGGAAGGCGTTTCTCGCCGACGGGCGGGACGCGGACGCCGCCCGCCAATCCGACCTCATTCGCGCGTTCTGCGCGGAGGAAGGGCTTCACCGCGTGGAGGGGGTCGCGGCAGCGCTGGTGGCCGAGTCCCGGCGGTACGCGCACGACGGGGGCTACGAGAAGGCCCTTCGCTCGCTCGACCTCGCGGAGGCATTCGATCCCGGCTCGTCGCAGATCCGTCTCGCAAGGGCCGCCGTCTTCTGGAAGTCGAGCGGCGGGCTGCTTTCGGCGGCGGGGGAGTTCTTCCAGGCCGCCCGCGCGCAGCTCCGGGAGGCCTGGACGAGCCTCGGCCTCGTCAACGAGATGGCGCTGGTGCTCGTCTTCGCGCTCCTCGGTTGTCTGACCGCCTTCTCCGCGCTCCTGGCGGCGCGCCACCACGTCGCCGTCCGCCACGAGATCGAGGAGGAGCTGCTGCGGCGAGGCATCGAGCGGTGGGCCCCCGCCGCGGGCTGGGCGATGCTGCTCCTGCCCCTGCTCTCCTGGATCTTCGCGGGCTGGATCGCTCTCTACTGGATCGTCGTGACCTTCCGCGTGACCGGGAGGGCCGAGCGGCTCGTCGCGTCCGCGTTGCTCCTCGGGGCCGTCGCGTCCGTCCCGGCCTATCGCGTGGGCGTGGCCATCTACGGACTCACCGCCGATCCGATCGTCCGCACCTCGCTCGCGGCGGCCTCGGGCAGGTACGATCCCGACCGGATCGTCAAGATGCGCGAGCTGGTCGAGACCCATCCCAGCGAGCCGATCTACCGATTCCTCCTCGCCGGACTGTACAAGAACGGCCGGTACTTCGAGGACGCCTATCGCGAGTACAAGCAGGTCCTCGCCATCGACCGCGACACCTACCCGGCGCTCGTGAACCTGGGGAACATCTTCTTCCAGACCGGCCAGTACTCCGAGGCCGCGGTGCTGTACAAGCGGGCCATCGAGGTCGAGCCGAGGTCCATCCTGGCCTACTACGACCTCCACCTCGCGCAGTCCGAGGCGTTCAACTTCAAGGAAGCCGAGGGCTCGCTCAACCGCGCGAAGGACATCGACCCGAAAGCGATCGCGGATCTGCTCTCGCGCCACGGCAGGGAAGGGGACCGTCCGACGGTGGTCGACGCGACCGTGGGCGTGGGGACCATCATGCGAGCGACCCTCTCAGGGGGTCAGCTGCGGGGGTGGCTCGAGAGCAGCCGTTCCGATGGAGCGGGTCGCGAGATCGTACGGCAATTCCTGAATCCGACGAGCGTCGTGTCGCTCCTGGCGCTGATCGCGGGGCTCGCGGCCGTCGTCTCGGCGGCGCGGCACCCGGCGGCGCGAGCCTGCGCGCGCTGCGGCCGCCCGTTCTGCCACCTCTGCAAGAGCGCGAGGGACGGCAACGACTACTGCACCCAGTGCGTCCATCTCTTCGTGCTGGGAGACGGACTCGCTCCCGAAACCAAGACGAAGAAGCTCTACGAGATCGAGCGGCATGAGCGCCTGGGCCGGATCTTCCGGCGAATCGTCTCCGCCGTCATGCCAGGCGCGGGCGACGTTCTGGCGGGGAAGCCGGCGCTCGGCGCCGCGCTGCTCCTTCTGTGGCTGACCGCCTGGATCGCCTGGCGGCCCCAGATCTTCGCGCCGGTCCAGCATCTGATGGGGGCGGACCTGAGGCTGGACCTGCTGCGCTCGGGCGGCATGTCCACCTCGTTCCTGCTCGGCCCGGCGGCGGTCGTCTGCGCGCCGCTGGCCGCGTTCGTCTGGCTCGCCGGAAACATGCGGCGCACGCGCCGCCTCGGGGCCTAGGATGGCGCTCGAAGGGACCCTCAAGGACTTCGGGCTGGCGGACATCCTCCAGCTCATCGGGATCCAGCGCAAGACCGGCCTCCTGACCGTCGAGAACGACGAGGATGCGGTCACGGTCAGCTTCATCGACGGGCAGGTCGTCGGCGCGGACACCCGGCGCAGGAACCTCGAGGACCTCCTGGGCTCCGTGCTCGTCCGGACCGGGAGGATCACCGAGCCGCAGCTCCAGGAGACCCTGCGGGTCCAGAAGTGCACGCTCCAGCGCCTCGGCTACCTGCTGATCCATGCGGGCCACGTCTCGGAACAGGACCTGCAGGACGCTCTCCGGATCCAGGTCACCCAGATCGTCTACCGTCTCTTCCGGTGGCGCGCCGGCCGCTACCAGTTCGCCCCCGCCGAGCACATGGAGTACGACCGAGAGCATTTCGTGCCGGTCAGCGCGGAGACCATCCTGATGGAAGGCGCGCGGATGGTCGACGAGTGGCCGATCATCGAGCGGCGAATCCGTTCGGGTCAGGTGGTGCTGCGCAAGACGGCCGCCGGTGCCGCGGTGGAAGCGCCCGTCCGCTCGCTCGTGGAAGCGGACATCGACCTGGGCCTCACCGGCTCCGCCGAAGCGGGTGAAGGTCCCGCCGAGGTGGAGCTCCTCCCGGAGGCGCGCGAGGTCCTCCGCATGGTGGACGGGCACTCCAACGTTCAGCTTCTCGCCGAGAGGTGCCCTCTCGGAGAATTCGACACCTACCGGATCCTGTACGAGCTGATGAACCACAACCTGATCGAGGAGGTGCGCGCCGCGGCGGTGCTCGAGCCCCTGCGCCCGGCCGGGCTGCGGGAGCGGCTGGCAGCGCAGGCCCTCCCGTTGTTGCTGGCGGCCGTCGCGGTCGTCTCCCTCCTGACCCTCAAATTCAATCCGGCTTCTCCCTGGCGGGTCGAGATGCGAGGAGACACCACGGACCGCCTTCGCACGTTCGCGAGCCGGGCGAGGATCGAGCGGGTGGAACACGCCGTCCGGGCCTTCTATCTCGATTTCGGCGCGGTCCCCGAGCGCCTCGACGCCCTCGTGCAGAGCGGCTATCTCGAGCGGCCCGATCTCCTGGACCCCTGGGGGCGCCCCTACCGCTACCTCCTCGCGCCCGAAGGCTACCGCCTCGAGGGGCTCGACGGCGGCGGCACCGAAAGCGACGAGCTGACCGTGCAGCACCGCTTCAGCGCCGCCGAACGGATGGTCCTCGATGGTGCCGCCGCGTCCGCCACTCACGGCGGCCGCGCCCGTCCTTGACACCCCGATCCCCGCGTCTTAACTAAACGCTCGCGGCGTCGGTAGGACGATGTGTCCTCCGGCGGGGAGGGGAACCATGAAGAAGATCATCGGCATCGACCTCGGCACCACGAATTCGGTCGTGGCGGTCATGGAGGGCGGCAAGCCCAACGTCATCGCGAACGCGGAAGGTGGCCGCCTGACCCCGTCGGTCGTCGCCATCACGGACAAGGGAGAACGGCTGGTGGGGCAGGTCGCGAAGCGGCAGGCGATCACCAATCCCGAGAATACCGTCTACTCGATCAAGCGTTTCATGGGAAGGAAGTTCGCCGAGGTGCAGCAGGAGATCCGGATGGTCCCGTTCCGGGTCGAGCCGGCCGAGAACGGCGACGTCCGCGCGGTCGTCCAGGGAAAGCAGCTCTCGCCTCCGGAGATCTCCGCGATGGTGCTGCGGAAGCTCAAGGAAGCCGCGGAGGCCCATCTCGGAGAGCCGGTGACCCGCGCGGTGATCACCGTTCCCGCGTACTTCAACGACGCCCAGCGCCAGGCCACCAAGGACGCCGGGCAGATCGCCGGGCTCGAGGTCGCGAGGATCGTCAACGAGCCGACCGCGGCCGCCCTCGCCTACGGCCTCGACAAGAAGAAGGACGAGACGATCGCGGTCTTCGACTTCGGAGGCGGCACCTTCGACATCTCCGTCCTCGAGGTGGGCGAGGGGGTCGTCGAGGTGAAGGCGACGAACGGCGATACGCATCTCGGCGGCGACGACATCGACCAGCGGCTCATCGAGTGGATCGTGGCGGAATTCCGGAAGGACCAGGGGATCGACCTCGGCAAGGACAAGATGGCCCTTCAGCGCCTCAAGGAAGCCGCCGAGAAGGCGAAGTGCGAGCTCAGCTCGGTGGCGGAGACGGAGATCAACCTGCCGTTCGTCACCGCCGACCAGAGCGGCCCCAAGCACCTGCAGATGAAGCTCAACCGGGCCAGGTTCGAGCAGCTCGTGGACGACCTCCTGAAGCGGACGCTCGGCCCCTGCGAGAGGGCCCTGGCGGACGCGGGGCTCAAGCCGGAACAGATCGACGAGGTGGTCCTCGTGGGCGGTTCCACGAGGATCCCGCGCGTGCAGGAGCTGGTGCGCGACTTCTTCGGCAAGGAGCCCCACAAGGGGGTTAACCCGGACGAGGTCGTGGCGGTCGGTGCCGCGGTGCAGGCCGGCGTGCTGGCCGGAGACGTCAAGGACATCCTCCTGCTCGACGTCACGCCGCTGTCCCTCGGGATCGAGACGCTCGGCGGGGTCTTCACGCGGCTCATCGGTCGCAACACCACGATCCCGACCCGCAAGAGCGAGGTCTTCTCGACGGCAGCCGACGGCCAGACGAGCGTCGAGGTCCACGTCATGCAGGGCGAGCGGGAAATGGCCGCGGGCAACAAGACGCTGGGCCGGTTCCACCTCGACGGCATCCCGCCCGCGCCGCGGGGGGTCCCGCAGATCGAGGTCGCTTTCGACATCGACGCGAACGGCATCGTGCACGTCTCCGCGAAGGACCTCGGCACCGGCAAGGAACAGAAGATCGCCATCACGGCGTCGTCGGGGCTCGACAAGCCGGACGTGGAGAAGATGGTCCACGAGGCGGAGGCCCACGCCGCGGAGGACAAGGCCCAGCGCGAGACGGTCGAGGCGCGGAACCGGGCCGACCAGCTCGTTTACCAGGTCGAGAAGACGCTCGCCGAGCACGGTTCGAAGCTCGCCGAATCGGATCAGGCCCCGGTCCGGGAAGCGATGCAGGACGCCAAGGCGGCTCTCGAGAAGGGGGAGATCGACGCCATCCGCTCGGCGACCGAGCGCCTCGAAAAGGCCTCGCACCGAATGGCCGAGGCCATCTATCGCGGAACCTCCGCCGGGCCGGGAGCGGGCCCCTCGACGGGAGGGCCGGGAGCGGACGGAAAATCCGCCGGGCGCACGGACGAGGTCATTGACGCCGAGGTCGTGGACGGGGATGATCACGTCCGGAGTTGACGGCGCGCCGTCGCCAGGCCGCGCGGGGAGGAGAGAATGGCCGGCAACGATTGGGATCCGCTGAAGGAGCTCGCGAGCGTACGCGAGCGGATGAACAAGCTCTTCGAGAGCGCCCTGGCGCGGACCAATTTCGACTCCGAGGCCGGCGCCCTGGCTTGGACTCCGGTCACCGACGTCTACGAGACCCCCGAGCGAATGATCCTCCACGTCGAGCTGCCCGGGCTCGACCAGGCCGACATCGACGTCCGCGTCGAGCGGGACGAGCTTCTCGTGCAGGGGGAGCGCCGGATGGACCGGGACCCGGCCGGGGAGTTCCACCGGGTCGAACGATCGTACGGTAAATTCCTTCGCCGCTTCCCGCTCCCGCCGGGGGTGGACCGCGACTCGGTCGAGGCACTCTACCGGGACGGCGTCCTGACCGTCACCCTGACCAAGCACGACCGCGACCGATCCGGCGCGATCCGGGTTGCCGTGCGGTGACATGCCTCCGAGAGGCCGCAACCCCCAGCGCTCGGGCTACTACCTGATCAGCTGGGTCGCCCGGACCCACCGCATCCATCCCCAGACCCTGCGGCTCTACGAGCGGGCGGGCCTTCTGGCCCCGGAGCGCTCGGGGGGCCGGGCACGTCTCTACTCGGACGGCGACCTCGCAAGACTCGAGCTGATTCTGGGATTGACGCGCGATCTCGGCGTCAACCTCGCCGGGGTGGACGTGATCCTCCGCCTCCGCGAGAAGGTCGCCGAACTGCAGCGCGAGGTCGTCCGGCTCCGCAAGGGCGCCGCAGCCGCAAGGCGATCCCGCCGCGAGAGTTGACGCTCGAATGCGCCCGAACCCGTTTCGCCTCCGCTCGGGGGAGCGCTCCTAGCGCGTGCTATACTCACCGCGTTTTTGCGGGAGAGGAATGGATCAAGAACGCGAGGAATCGGGCGGATCCAGTTCGGAATCGCTCAAGAAGTACTTGAGGGAGATCTCGCGGCTTCCCCGGGTCACCGCGGAGGAAGAGCGGGTCCTGGGCCGGCGCATCCAAAAAGGCGACGCGAAGGCGCTCCGGAAGCTCGTCGAGGCGAACCTCCGCTTCGTCGTGTCGTACGCCAAGCGGTACCGGGGGTGCGGCCTCTCCTTCCTCGACCTCATCAACGAGGGGAACATCGGCCTCATCGAGGCGGCCAAACGGTACGATCCCACCAAGAACGTGAAGTTCATCACCTACGCGGTGTGGTGGGTGAGGCAGGCGATCATTCACGCGCTGTCCGACCAGAGCGGCGCCTTCAGGCTCCCGCAGAAACAGGCCAACCTCCTCTACCGCATCGGGAAGGCACAGTCGAGTCTCCGCTCGAAGCTGCGGCGAACGCCGTCGGCCGAGGAGATCGCCCGCGCGATGGAGGTGAGCGTCGAGGAGGTCACCAACCTCCTCCAGGTTTCGGACGAGAACATTTCCCTTTCCGCGATCATCGACGAGGAGCACGAGTTCCACCTCTCCGACAAGCTGGAGCAGGGGATCATCCCATCCGCCGACCTCGTCCTCCTGCGCTCCTCCCTCAAGGGGCTCCTTCGCAAGGCCCTCGACGAGCTGGACGAGAAGGAGGATCGGGTCATCCGCCTCCGGTTCGGGCTCGACGGCGCCGATCCGAAGACGCTCAAGGAGATCGGCGAGATGATGAACCTCTCGAGAGAGCGGATCCGGCAGATCGAGGCGCAGGCGATCGAGAAGCTGAACCGCTCCCAGAAGTGCCAGCAGCTTCGCGGGTATCTCAACTGACCACGCCGCGGCCGGCGCGCTGCTCCAACCGGTCCGCTCGCGGAGGCCACCGATGACGGCGTCCTGCCCGCTCTGCCACGGAACCGGATTCGAGATCCGGACCCGCCCCGACGGCCTCTCGGCCGCGGTGGAGTGCGAGTGCGGCCGGCAGGGAAAGGGAGACGCGCTCCTCCGCGCCGCCCGGATTCCGAAGCGCTACGACCACTGCTCTCTCGACTCCTTCGAGATCCACGATCCGAGCCACGAGGCGGCGCTCCGCGTCGCGCGCGAGTGGATCGAGCGCTGGCCCGACCGGACGGAACAGGGGTTGCTCTACTTCGGGGAGCCCGGCACGGGCAAGACCCACCTGATGGTGGGCCTCGCCCGGGAGCTCGTCCGCACGAAGGGAGCGCGCGTGCTGTTCTACGAGCAGCGCCAGCTCTTGAAGGACATCCAAGCGACCTTCGACGCCGGGGCCGCCCGCACCGAGTGGGACGTGATGGGCCCGGTGTTCGACGCCGAGGTCCTCGTGCTCGACGACCTGGGCGCGGGGCGGACGACGCCCTGGGCGCGCGACGTGATGCACGACCTCATCGCCCACCGCTACAACGAGAGACTCCCCCTGATCATGACGTCCAACAGGCCGACCGGCGAGGAAGAGGATCCGCGTCCCGCCGATCCCTCGCTCGTCGAAGGGCTCACCCTCCGAGACCGTCTCGGCGAGGCGCTGATGTCGCGGCTGTACGAGATGTGCCTGATCGTCCGCGTGGGCGGCAAGGATTTCCGGCGGGGAGTGCTGCACGCAAGACATCGATTCTGAGACGGCCGCGCACGCGCGCGTCCCGGAGAGGCAAGCCATGGACCGTGCCGAATTCACCAACCTCCTCTGCGAGGTCCGCGACCGCACCTACTGGCTGACCGTCCACCGTCCCGACAAGCTCAACGCGCTGAATCGCGAGACCATGACCGAGATCGGGGAGGCCATCCGCGCCGCGGTGGCGGACCCCTCCGTGGGCGCCATCGTCGTCACGGGGGCGGGGGAGAAAGCCTTCGTCGCGGGGGCGGACATCGCGGAGATGAGCAAGATGGACCCGGCGGAGGCCCGGGCGTTCTCCCGCTTCCTGCAGGAAGTCCTGGACCGGATCGAGCACTCTCCGAAACCTGTCGTGGCGGCGGTGAACGGGTACGCGCTCGGCGGAGGCCTCGAGCTCGCGATGGCCTGTCACGTCCGTATCGCCTCCGACGGCGCGCGGTTCGGCCAGCCCGAGGTCGGCCTCGGGCTGATACCGGGAGCCGGCGGGACGCAGCGCCTCCCGAGAATCGTGGGGCGTGGAGCCGCCCTGAGCCTCATCCTGAGCGGCGAGATGATCGGTGCCGCCGAGGCGCTGAGGCTCGGCCTGGTCAGCAGGGTCGTTCCCGCCGCAGCGCTCCGCGAAACCGTCGAGGCCTTCGCCGCGACGCTGAATTCGAAGAGTCCGGTGGCGCTCGCGCGAGCGCTCGAGGCGGTGATCTCCGGGGTCGAGTTGCCCCTCGTCGAATCGCAGCGGCTCGAGGCGGCCCTCTTCGCCCTCTGTTTCGCCGGCGAGGACATGCGCGAGGGAACGGCGGCGTTCCTCGAGAAGCGAAAGCCTTCCTTCCCCGGAAGGTAGTCGCCGGTGTGGCGGCTCAGGTTCTTCCGGATCCTCGTCCCGGCGCTGCTGGTGCCGTTCGTGGTCGTGCTGTTCCTGATGATGCGGGAGCGCCCCGGCTCCCAAACCCCGTCGGAGGGTGCGCGCCCCTTCCCCGGCGCGCGGGCCGAGCGCATCGAGTTGACGGACCTCCTCGGCGGCTCGAGGCGCGGCTCCATCACGGCCCGGGTCTTCCAGTGGGATGACCAGGGGCGCCTCCACCTCGAGGGAATCGAGAAGCTGGTGATCGACCGGGAGGAGGGGCCTCCGCTGGTCGTGAGCGCGGAGCGCGGAGGGGTCGAGGGATCACCCGGAAACCGCCTGATGCGACTCGAGGGGGGCGTGAGCGTCCGCGAGGAGGAGGAAGGCCTCGCCGTCTCCCTCCCAACCCTCGAGGTGAACGAGGCGGCGGGAGAGGCGCGCTCCATCGGCGAGGTGGCGGTCGAGGACCCCTCCTACAAGGGCCGGGCCACGGAGGTCGTTTACGGCCTCCGCGGTCAACCGACCGTCCTTTCGGGCTTCGAGATCGCCGGCAAGGACGGCTCGAGCCTGTCCGCCCAGAAGGCCACGCTGCTCGACGGACCGAGAGACGTGGAACTCTCGGGAGAGGTCCGGGGCGAGGGCCTCGGCTGGCGGCTCGTCGCCGGCCGTCTCCGGGTCAAGAGAGACAAGGCCGGGAAGTTGCGGCACGCGGCCGCCGCCGAGGAGGTCGCCGGGACCCGCGTCGCGCCGGGCGGCCAGGCCGGCCGCTTCGCGGCCGACCGCGTCGAGGCGTCCTGGGACGAGGCGGGAAGCCCCGAGACGATCGTGCTCGACGGGAAGGCGCGCGTGCAGCGCGGCGGCGAGGCCCTCTCGGCGGGACGCATCGAGGCCACGAGATCGGCGGCCGGGGGGTGGGGGAGCCGCGCGTTCGGTGCCGTGCGCGCGGCGGCACTCTGGAAGGACGCGCCCGCCGTGATGCAGTCCGAGAGCCTGGCGGCGAGCATGGACGCGAAGGGAGGACTCCTGCGCGCCGAGCTCGACGGGAACGTGCGCTTCGAGGGGAGCGGCGCCTCGGGGGAGGCCGCGCACCTGACCTTCGTCCCGGGAGTGCGCGGCGAGGCCACCCTGGTCTCCGGGCCCGGACGGCGAGCGCGTCTCGCGCGCGACCGGACGCGCGTCGCCGCGGACACCTTGACCACCGACCCCGAGGGAACGGAGTTGACGGCCCGTGGGCGCGTCGAGTCCACCCTGCTTCCGGCCGCGGCGCCTTCCGGACCCGCCGCGCAGGCCGGCGGGCTGTTCGTGGAGGGGCAGGCGGTGCACTTCGTGTCCGGCAAGCTCCGGAGCTTCGGGCCCGAGAACCGGCTCGAGTTCGACGGCGAGGTGCGCGGGTGGCAAGGCGAGCGAAACCTCTCCGCGGACCACGTCGAGGTGAGACAGCGGCCCGAGGAGCTTCACGCCAGCGGGAGCGTGGCCACCCGGATACCGAGGGACCGCGGGGCCTCGACCTCCGAAGCGGATTACATCAAGGTCACGGCTGGCCAGCTCGACTACCGCGCGGCCGACCGCAAGGCGGTCTACAGCGGCAACGTGCGCGCCCGGCAGGCGGAGGGCTGGCTCGAGGCAGCAGGCCTCGAGATCCTCTTTTCCAGCGAGAAGGGGGACGTCCGCGAGATGACGGCTTCGGGGGACGTCCGCTTCGAATTCCACTCCACGGCGAGCGGCGCGATGCCACAGCCGGTGACGGGAGACGGCGACCGGATCGAGTACACCCCCGGCGAGAGCTTGATTCGCCTGTTCGGCGACGAGGGTCCCGCGACCGTCCGGCGAGCCGGCGCGCAGGGGGGCACGACCACGGGACGGGTGCTACGCTATCGCCTCGATCTGGGCACCATCGAGGTCGAGTCCGGCGACCGGAATCGAGCGCGAATCCGGACTCCCGGCAGGTGAGGACGACGTGAGGGAGGCGGCCGAGGCGACGGCGGCGGGAAACGGCGCGGGCCTGGTCGCCGAGAATCTCGCCAAGACGTACCGGAGACGGACCGTCGTGGACGGGGTCACGGTGCGTATTCTCCCGGGCGAGGTCGTGGGCCTGCTCGGACCGAATGGCGCCGGCAAGACCACCTCGTTCTACCTCATCCTGGGACTGGTCCCGCCCAGCGCGGAAGGGTCCTCCTCGACGGCCGAGACATCACCGCCATGCCGATGTACCTGAGGGCCCGCCACGGGATCGGATACCTTCCGCAGGAAGCCTCCATTTTCCGGCGCATGACGGTCGAGCAGAACCTCCTGGCGATCCTGGAGGTCCGGGGAGCCGACGCGGCGTTCTCCCGGCAGCGCTGCGGAGAGCTAATGGAGGAATTCGGGTTGAAGCACGTCGCCAAGACTCCCGGATACGCCCTGTCCGGGGGAGAGCGGCGCCGCGCGGAGATCGCCCGGGCCCTGGCCAGCGAGCCGCGCTACATGCTCCTCGACGAGCCGTTCGCCGGCATCGACCCCATCGCGGTGGCCGATCTCCAGCAGGTCGTGGTCCGGCTGCGCGGGCGCGGCATCGGGGTCCTGATCACCGACCACAACGTGCGAGAAACTTTGCAGATCACCGATCGGGCGTATATTATCAGCCAGGGTCGTATCTTTCGTGACGGAACGCCCGCGGATCTGGCCGCAGACGCGGAAGTCCGCAGGGTTTACCTGGGAGAGCATTTCCGGCTCCACTGAGCCGGGCACGCGCCGAGGCTGATGGCCCTCGAACAAAAACTAAGCGTCCGGATGAGCCAGCGGCTCATCATGACGCCATCGCTGCAGCAGGCCATCAAGCTGCTGCAGATGTCGAAGCTCGAGCTCACCGACGAGATCCAGCAGGAGCTCGTCGAGAACCCCGTTCTCGAGGAAGTCCTCGAGGAGCCCGCCCCTCCGGACCGCGCCGAGAGCGAGACCCGCGCGGAGGAGAAGGCCCCGGCCGAGGAGGGGCCCAAGGATCCCTTCGAGGAGATCGACTACGAGTCCTACTTCCAGGACACCGAGGGGGGATACGTCCCGCGGGGAATGGCGGAGTCCAACGAGGATCTTCCGTCCTTCGAGAACGTCCTGACCCGTCCCCAGAACCTCGCCGATCACCTGACGTGGCAGCTCGACATGTCCACGTCGTCGGATATCCGCAAGGAAATCGGTCGCGCGATCATCGGCAACCTCAACGAGGACGGTTATCTCCGCGCGTCGCTGGACGAGATCCGGGAGATGGGCACCTACCCGGCGGAAGAGGTCGAGACGACGCTCTCGGTGATCCAGTCGCTCGACCCGGTGGGCGTGGCCGCCCGCGACCTCGTCGAGTGCCTGTGCCTCCAGCTCCGGCACTTCGGCCAGGCGGGGACCGCCGCCGAGACGATCGTCCGGCACCACCTCGACAAGCTGCAAAACCGCCGGTACAAGGAGCTGGCCGAGATCCTCGGCCTCGACCTCGAGGACCTGCAGGCCGAGGTCGAGATCATTCGCCACCTCGATCCGCGTCCCGGACAGAAGTACAACGTCGACAGCAGCCGGTACGTCGTTCCCGACGTCTACGTCGTCAAGATCGGCGACGATTACCAGATCCTCCTGAACGAGGAAGGCCTCCCCCGGCTGCGCATCAGCCCGGTCTACCGCCGCATGGTCGAGCGCGGAGCCTCGGCGAGCACCCCCACCGACGCCAAGGACTACGTGCGGAACAAGCTTCGCTCGGCCTTCCGCCTGATCAAGAGCCTCGAGGAGCGCCAGAGGACCATCTTCAAGGTGGCCCGCTCCATCGTGACGTTCCAGAAGGACTTCCTCGATCTCGGCATCGAGCACTTGCGCCCGCTGGTTCTCAAGGACGTCGCCGACGACATCGGCATGCACGAATCCACGGTGAGCCGCGTGGTGAACAACAAGTACATGCACACCCACCGCGGGCTCTTCGAGATGCGCTTCTTCTTCCACAGCGGGATCTCGTCCTCGAACCAGAGCGAGAACGTCTCGTCCCTGGCGGTCAAGGATCGCATCCGGAAGATCATCGGCGCGGAGGACGCCAAGCGCCCGCTCTCGGACGCGGCCATCGTCAAGATCCTCCGTGCGGAGGGTCTGGACATCGCCCGCAGGACCGTGGCCAAGTACCGCGAGGAGCTCAAGATCCCCGCTTCAAGCAGCCGGAAGGAGGCCTTCCGCTGAACCGGCCCCCTCGGAGGAGATCATGAAGATCGACATCACCGGCCGACAGATCGAGATCACGCCCGCACTGCGCGAGTTCACGATGGAGAAGCTGCGCAAGCTCGAGAAGCTCCTCGACGGCCCGCTGGACGTTCACGTGGTGCTCGCGGTGGAGAAGCACCGCCACCTCGCCGAGATCCAGGTCAAGTCGAGAACGGCCGTCCTGTCGGGCGCCGAGGAGACCGGCGATCTGTACGCCTCGATCGGCGAGGTCGCGGACAAGCTCGAGCGTCAGGCCCTGAAGCACAAGGAGAAGGTCACCGAGAAGAAGCGGCGGGAGGGGACGCGCGCGTCCGAGGCCGTCGCGGCCCTGACGGTGCGGGAGGAGGCCGCCGAGAGGGAAACGACGCGGCAGGAGCTGCCGGCCCGGATTCTCGAGAGCCGCCGCTACCGGCTCAAGCCGCTGTCCGCCGAGGACGCGGTGATGGAGCTGGAGGCCACCGGCGAGGAGCTCCTGGTGTACCGCGATGCCCGCACCTACAGGGTCAACGTCGTCCACCGCCGCAAGGACGGGAATTTCGGGCTCGTCGATCCCGAGTTCTGAGAACCGGCGGCGCCGCGCCGGGAGGCGGCGCTCGCTTGACCCCTTCCGGGCTCCCTGGTAGCTTTTGGACTCGCGCGGAGTAGCGGAGGTGTGCTCGCCTTCGTGCCGGCATGCCTCGGCCCGAGGCCTGGTGACCGGGCGCTTCGGCGAGACTGGCCCGCGGCCTCCCGGGCGGCCGCGGTGGAGACGCTCTTCCGATGAAAAAAGGAACCGGTGATGCGGCGGGGGGCGGCGGCGGGGGACTTCCCGGCCGAGAGGCTTGGGAGCGTCGGGCCCTTGGTCCGGCTCTCGAGGGCGCCGGGGAGCGCGACGTCGCGTTCACCACGGTTTCCGGGATGGAGATCGACCGGCTCTACGGCCCCGAGGATCTCGGCCCCGACTGGCACCCCGAGGAGCGTCTCGGCTATCCCGGAGAGTACCCCTTCACCCGCGGCATTCATCCCACGATGTACCGAGGCCGCCTCTGGACCATGCGGCAGTTCGCGGGATTCGGCGCCGCGGAGCAGACCAACCGGAGATTCAAGTATCTCCTCGAGCACGGGCAGACGGGGCTTTCGGTGGCGTTCGACCTCCCGACCCTGATGGGCCGGGACAGCGACGACGACATGTGCCGCGGCGAGGTGGGAAGGGAAGGCGTCGCGGTCGACAGCCTCGCCGACATGGAGGCGCTGTTCGCCGGCATCCCGCTCGATCGCGTCTCCACCTCGATGACGATCAACGCGCCGGCAGCGGTCCTGTTCGCGATGTACCTCGCGGTCGCCGAGAAGCAAGGCGTCCCCTTCGACCGCCTCAACGGGACGCTGCAGAACGACATCCTGAAGGAGTACATCGCCCAGAAGGAGTGGATCTATCCCCCCCGTCCGAGCCTCCGGATCATCACGGACCTGATGGCGTACTGCGCGCGCCACGTCCCGAAGTGGAACACCATCTCGATCTCCGGCTACCACATCCGGGAAGCGGGCTCGACGGCGGCCCAGGAGCTTGCCTTCACTCTCGCCGACGGCATCGGCTACGTCGAGGCGGGCATCGCGGCCGGCCTCGCGGTGGACGATTTCGCCCCGCGGCTCTCGTACTTCTTCAACTCCCACAACGACTTCTTCGAGGAAATCGCCAAGATGCGCGCGGCGCGGCGCTTGTGGTCGCGCATCATGAAGGAGCGGTTCGGGGCGAAGAGCCCGAGGTCGTGGGCCTGTCGCTTCCACACCCAGACCGCGGGCTGCTCCCTCACGGCCCAGCAACCGTACAACAACGTGGTCCGCGTCACCGTGCAGGCGCTCGCCGCGATCCTCGGCGGCACCCAGTCGCTCCACACCAATTCGCTCGACGAGACCCTCGCCCTCCCGAGCGAAGAGGCGGTGACGATCGCCCTGCGGACCCAGCAGATTCTCGCGGAAGAGTCGGGGGTCACGAACACGGTGGACCCGCTCGCGGGCTCCTACTTCGTGGAGACCCTGACCGACCGCATGGAGCGCCTGGCCGCGGCGTACATCGAGAGGATCGACGCGATGGGCGGCATCGTGGCCGCCATCGAGGCAGGGTTCCCCCAGAAGGAGATCGCCGACGCGGCGTACCGCTACCAGCGCGAGGTGGACGACCGGACGAAGACGGTCGTCGGGGTCAACAAGTACGTCATGCAGGAGACCGCGCGTCCCGAGACGCTGAAGATCGGGGAGGAGGTCGAGCACCAACAGCTCGCCCGGCTCCGCGACGTCAAGAAGCAGAGGGACTCCGCCGCCGTCAGCCGCGCCCTCGGCGAGCTCGCGACTGCGGCGGAGCGCGGCGACAACCTGATCCCGCGGATGCTCGACGCGGTGCGGCTCTACGCGACCGTCGGCGAGGTCTCGAGCGCGCTGATTCCCGTCTTCGGGAAGTACCGCGAGGTGCCCGTTCTCTAGGCGCGGGTCATCCCCGGGCGACGTGCTGCCGTCCCGGGAGCGAGGGGCGACGTGAGCGAGGGACAGAGGCTCAGGCTGCTGGTGGGAAAGGTCGGGCTCGACGGGCACGACCGGGGAGCCAAGATCATCGCCCGCGCGTTCCGGGACGCCGGGTTCGAGGTGATCTACACCGGCCTTCACCAGTCTCCGGAGATGGTGGTGAGCACCGCCATCCAGGAAGACGTGGACGCCATCGCGCTCTCGGTGCTGTCGGGCGCCCACAATTACCTCTTCGTGCGCGTGATCGAGCTGCTCAGGGAGAAGGGAGCGGGGGACATCGCCGTCTTCGGCGGCGGGATCGTCCCGGAAGAGGACATCCCGCGGCTCAGGTCCGCCGGCGTCCTCGAGGTCTTCACGCCAGGCACGTCCACCGAACAGGCCGTGGCCTGGGTCAAGGCGAACATCCACCCGCGATCCCTGTAGAGCACGGCCCGCGCGGGCAACCATGTAGGAGGGCGAGCCATGACGAGGACGATCCTGCTGGCCGACGACAGCGTCACCATCCGGAAGGTGGTGGAGCTCACCTTCTCCGACACCGACATCCGGGTCGAGGCCGTCGAGTCCGGCCAGGAGGCGATGGAGCGGCTCGACAAGATGGAGCCCGACATCGTCCTCGCCGACGTCGTGATGCCCGGTCCCACGGGCTACGAGATCTGCGAGAGGGTGAAGGGCTCGGCGCGGCCGGTGCCGGTGCTGCTCCTGGCCGGCACGTTCGAGCCGTTCGACCCCGACCGGGCCCGGGCGTGCGGCGCCGACGGGCACCTCGTCAAGCCGTTCGAGTCCCGCACGCTCGTGCAACGCGTCGAGGCGCTCCTGGCGCGAGGCTTCCTGGCGGCTCCCGCTCCGCCCGTCGCCGCCGAGGAGGAGCTGGAAGCCGTCCTGGACGATCTGGCGGCGCGCGACGAGTTCGCCGCCGCCTCGCCGGCCCCGGAGCCGTCCGGGGCCCGCCACGACCTCGCCGCGGTCCCCGCGGGAGAGCCGGAAACTCCCGTGGCCGGACAGCCCGCGGCGTGGGACAACGGTACCGCGGCGGGCTCCCCGGAGACCGTCCGGGGCGCGGACGAGGGACTACGGGCGCCGGATGGGCGCCTCAGCCTGTCGCCGGAGGACGCCGACGCGATCGCCCAGGCGATCCTGACCAGGTTGGGGGGGATCGACGCGCTCGCCCAGGCGGTCCTCGGTCAGGCCGGAGGAGTGGAGGAGATCGCTCGCGCGGCGCTGCTCCGGCTCGGCGGAATCGACGCGCTCGCCCGACCGATCATCCAGCGGCTCGGGAGCGAAGCGCTGCGCGAGATCGCATGGGAGGTCGTTCCGGATCTCGCCGAGCTCCTGATTCGCGAACGGCTGCGCCAGATCGAGACCGAAGAGCACGGGCGCGGCTGAGCGCCGGGGCGGCCCCGCGGGAACCGCCGCGCCCGCGGACGGCCCGAACACAACGAGGTAAGGATGGAGATCGACAAGGAGTACCGTCCCGAGACCGTCGAGGGACGCTGGTACGGGGAGTGGATCGAGCACGGGCTGTTCGAGGCGAAGCCGGAATCCGGGCGCAGTCCCTTCTGCATGGTCATCCCGCCGCCGAACGTGACCGGGAATCTGCACATCGGCCACGTGCTCGTTTACACGCTGCACGACATCGTGGCGCGCTGGCGGCGCATGCAGGGCCGGGACGTCCTGTGGCTTCCCGGAACCGACCACGCGGGCATCGCGACGCAGACCGTCGTCGAGCGCGAGCTCCTCAAGCAGGGAACGGACCGCCACGCCCTCGGCCGCGAGGCGTTCGTGGAGCGGGTCTGGGAGTGGAAGGGCACGTACGGCGGGAGGATCGTGGGCGCGCTCAAGGAGCTCGGGTCCTCCTGCGACTGGACGCGCGAGCGCTTCACGCTCGACGAGGGACTGTCGAAGGCCGTGCGCGCGGTCTTCGTCCGCCTCTACCGCGAGGGGTTGATCTACCGTGACCGGTACATCGTCAACTGGTGCCCCCGCTGTCACACCGCGATCTCGGATCTCGAGACGGTGCACCAGCCCACACGGGGGAAGCTCTACACGGTCCGCTACCCCTCCGCCGACGGCCGCGGGAAGGGGATCACGGTGGCCACGACGAGGCCCGAGACGATGCTGGGCGACGCCGCGGTCGCCGTGCATCCGGACGACGACCGCTACCGCTCGATGGTCGGGAGACAGATCGTGCTCCCGCTCGTCGGCCGCACGATCCCCGTCGTGGCCGACGCGTTCGTCGATCCCTCGTTCGGGACCGGCGCGGTGAAGGTCACCCCCGCGCACGATCCGAACGACTTCCTGGCGGGACAGCGCCACGGTCTCGCCCAGGTGGTGGTCATCGACACCTCCGGCAAGATGACCGAGGAGGCGGGGGAGTTCGCCGGCCTCGACCGGCTCCAGGCCCGGAAGCGGATCGTGCAGCGCCTCGAGGACCAGGGGCTTCTCCTCGAGGTCAAGGACCACGAGCACGCCGTCGGCCACTGCCAGCGGTGCTCCACGATGATCGAGCCGCTCCTCTCCAGGCAGTGGTTCGTGAAGATCGCGCCGCTGGCGGAGCCCGCCGTCGAGGCGGTGCGCGACGGGCGGGTCCAGTTCGTCCCCGCGTCGTGGTCGAAGACTTACTTCGAGTGGATGAGCAACATCCACGACTGGTGCATCTCCCGCCAGCTCTGGTGGGGACACCGCATTCCCGCCTGGTACTGCGACGCGTGCGGCAACGTCGAGGTCTCGGAGGAGGACCCGCCGGCCTGCACACGCTGCGGCGGCGCGCTGCGGCAGGACGAGGACGTTCTCGACACCTGGTTCTCGTCGGCCCTGTGGCCGTTCAGCACGCTCGGCTGGCCCGAGCGCACCGCGGACCTCGCGAGGTACTACCCGACGAGCCTGCTCATCACCGGTTTCGACATCATCTTCTTCTGGGTCGCCCGGATGCTGATGATGGGACTCAAGTTCATGGGGGACGTGCCGTTCCGGGAGGTCTACATCCACGGTCTCGTGCGCGACGCGCAGGGCCAGAAGATGTCGAAATCCAAGGGGAACACCATCGAGCCGGCGGAGCTGCACTCGAAGTACGGCACCGACGCGGTCCGGTTCACCATGGCGATCCTCGCCGCGCCCGGGAACGACATCCCCCTCTCGCCGGAGCGGATGGACGGCTACAGGGCGTTCGCGAACAAGCTCTGGAACGCCTCCCGCTTCGTCCTCCTCCGGCTCGGCGACGAGCCGCTCCCCGCGGTCGGGGATCGAGCCCCGCTGACGCTGACCGACCGATGGATCCTCTCGCGCACCCACCACGTCATCCGCGAGGCGGAGGGCGCTCTCGAGCAGTACCGCTTCGACCGTGCCGCGGACGCGATCTACCACTTCGCCTGGCACGAGTTCTGCGACTGGTACATCGAGTTCGTGAAGCCCGACCTGATGGCCGCGAGGGAAGGGGAGGCCGCGCCCGACCCGGCGCGCGCCGCCACGGCCCGGTCGGTCCTGGTCGAGGTGCTCGACGCCCTTCTCCGCCTCCTGCACCCGTTCATGCCGTTTATCACCGAGGAGCTGTGGCAGAAGATCCCGCACGAGGGGCGCTACCTGGCCGAGGCGGCGTGGCCCGAGGCGAACGAGGCGAGGCTCGACGTCCGGGCGGAGCGAGACGTCGAGCTCCTGCAGGACCTCGTGGTGAAGGTGCGCAACCTCAGGGTCGAGTCCAACATCGATCCCTCCCGGCGCATCGACGTCCTGGTTCACGCGTCGAGTTCCAGGAACGCGCATCTCGTGGAGGAGCAGGCCGCTCTGGTCGCGACCCTCTGTCGCGCCGCGTCCGTCAAGACCGTTCCCGCGTTCGAGGCGGGGCTGGTCGCGGCCCGCGGCGTGGTACGCGGTATCGAGATCGCCTTGCCGCTCGCCGGCCTCCTCGACTTCGAGGCCGAGCGCGCCCGCCTCACGAAGGACCTCTCCCGCATCGACGCCGACCTCGACGGGAGGGCCCGCAAGCTCGGCAACGAGTCGTTCCTCCTGCGCGCCCCTGCCGACGTCGTCGAGCGGGAGCGTGCCGCGCAGAAGGAGCTTCTCGACAAGAAGAAGCGGATCGAGAGCACCCTCGCTTCGCTCGGCGACGGGCCGCGGCCGTGACCCTGCCCGTTCTCGATCCCGTGGTCGTCCGCGGGATCGTGAGGGCTGCCCTGGACGAAGACCTCGGCGACCGAGGGGACCTCACCACCGCCGCGGTGGTTCCCGTCTCCGCGCGAGGGCGGGGCAAGATCGTCGCCCGCGGGGATCTGATCGTCGCCGGCCTTCCCGTCGCGCGGGAGGTGTTCAGAACGCTCGATCCCTCGCTCCGATTCGAGGCTCTCCGCCCCGAGGGCGACCCGGCGGCGGCCGGGGACGTGCTGGCCGAGGTCACGGGCCAAGCCCGGCCGATCCTCGAGGGAGAGCGGACGGCGCTCAATTTCCTGGGACGGATGTGCGGGATCGCGACGGCGGCCCGCGCCGCCGTCCTGGAAGTCGCGGGGACCGACGCGACGATCCTCGACACGCGGAAGACCGCTCCCGGGCTCCGGGTCCTGGACAAGTACGCTGTGGCCGCCGGCGGCGCGACCAACCATCGGGTCGGCCTGTTCGACGCGGTGATGGTCAAGGACACGCACCTCGCGGTAGCCGGGCCGGTGGAGCTCGCCGTCGCCCGCGCGCTCGCCGCCGGGCACCCCGCCGCGATCGTGACCGCGGAGGTCGGAACGATCGAGGAGATGGAGAGGGCGATCCGGGCCGGCGCCGGCAGGATCCTGCTCGACAACATGGACGTCGGGACCTTGCGGCGCTGCGTCCGGCAGGCGGCGGGCCGCGCTCAGCTCGAGGCCTCGGGCGGTCTCAAGCCGGGGGCGCTCCGCGCGGTCGCCGAGACCGGCGTCTCGTTCCTGAGCCTCGGCTGGCTGACCCACTCGGTCCGGGCCGCGGACGTCGCGCTCGACATGGAGGCCCTCCCCTGACCGCCCCGTCGCTCGACCGCGCGCGCCTCGAGGCGCTCCTCTCGCACCCGTTCGTGCGAACGCTCGTCGTTCTCGACGCGGTGGACTCCACCAACGACGAGGCCCGCCGTCTCGCGGCCGCGGGAGCGGCGGCAGGAACGGTCGTGATCGCCGAGCGGCAGACCGCCGGCCGGGGACGGCAGGGGCGTGCCTGGTACTCCGCGCCGCGGCACGGTCTGTACCTGTCCGTCCTTTTTCGCCCGAGCCGTCCCGCGGAGGAGTTTCCACGCTGGGCGCTCGCCGCCGCCGCGGCGGGCTGTCTCGCCGTCCGGGAAGCGGGGGCCGCTCGGGCCGCGGTGGAGTGGCCGAACGACATCGTCTGCGACGGGCTCAAGCTGGGCGGCACGCTGGTGGAGGCTCGAGGCTCCGGGTCGACCCACCCGGAGCTCGTGGTCGGCACCGGCATCAACCTCGGCCATTCCCGCGAGGACTTCCCGCCGGAGCTCCGCGGCGTGGCGGGGTCCGTCAGGACCGCGACAGGGGACTGGGCGGGCGACCGCGAGGCGTTTGCGGCATCCTATCTGTGCCGGCTCGGCGAGCTCGAGGCAGAGCTGGCGGAGGGGCGATTCGAACCCGTGCGGCGAGCCTGGACGCCGCTGGCCCCTCGCGCCACGGGACATCGCGTCGCCGTGACGCCGGCGGGAGGCGCGCCGCGGTTCGAGGGCACCACCATGGGGATCGACGACTCCGGCGCTCTGCGCGTGGAGACGGACGGCGGCGGAGTCGAGATCGTGCGGGCCACCGGATCGGTGGCCTGGCTGGAGACCTGAGATGCTCCTCGCCATCGACGTGGGGAACACCCACACCGTTCTCGGTCTCTTCGAGGGGGAGATCGTCCGGGCGCACTGGCGCGTCTCGACGCGCAAGGACGCCACGCCCGACGAGGTCGGCGTTCTTCTCCGCGAGTTGTTCGCGGGAGCGGACCTCGACCCCGCGGCGGTCACGGGCGTCATCGTGTCGTCCGTCGTGCCGGACCTGAACGGCGTGCTCGCCAAGGCGGGGGCGCGCTACTTCGGCCGCGATCCGCTGTTCGTCGAGCCGGGCGTCAAGACCGGCCTCCCGATCCTCTACGAGAACCCGCACGAGGTCGGCGCGGACCGCATCGTCAACGCGGTGGCGGCGGTGGCCCGCTACGGAACGCCGGTGATCATCCTGGATTTCGGGACGGCGACCACACTCGACGTCGTCAGCGCGAAGGGAGAGTACCTCGGCGGAGTGATCGCTCCGGGGCTCGGCATCTCCGCCGAGGCGCTGTTCGCCCGCGCCGCCAGGCTGTCCCGCGTCCCCCTCAAGCGGCCGAGGAGGGTGATCGGCTCCAACACGGAAGAGAGCGTTCAGTCCGGGCTGTTCCACGGCTACGCCTCGCTCGTGGAGGGGCTCGTGCGGCGCGTCCGCGCGGAGCTCGGCGCGGAGGCCAGGGTCGTCGCGACCGGAGGCCTCGCGCGGGTCTTCGAGGGGGAGATGCCGTTCCTCGACGCCGTCGATCCCGGCCTCACGCTCGAGGGGCTTCGCCTGATCTGGGAGAAGAACCGCCGGTGAAGGTCCTCTTCGTCTGCAGCGGGAACATCTGCCGGAGCGCGATGGCGGCGGAGTACGCCCGCCGCCGGCTAGCCTCCTCGGGGTTGAGCCACATCGTGGTGGACTCGGCGGGAACGCTCGGCATCGAGGGAGCGCGCGCCACCCCCGAAGCGATTCAGGTCCTCCTCGACGCGGGAATGGACCTGAGCCGGCACCGGTCCCGCGGGATCGCCGCCCACGACCTTCGTACCGCCGATCTGGTGCTCGTCATGACGATCGATCACCTCTCGGAGCTCGATCGCCGCTTCCCCTCCGGGACGAACAAGCGCTTCCTGCTGCGGGCGTTCGAGGAAGGCCCGGAGCCGGAGGACGGCGCGCTCGATCTCGACGACCCGATCGGGGAGCCGATCGAGATCTACCGCGAGACGCTCGCCGTGATCCGGACGTGCGTGGACCACCTCGTCCTGCACCTCAAGCACGCGTGGTGAGAAAGGGAACAGGGGCCGTGCGCTACGTCAGGGCCGTCGAGCGGGCCCTCGCCGCCCTCGACAGCCGGCCGTTCGTGCTGTCGGCCCGCGACTTCGCCCGCGTGTCGGACTGGTATGCCCGCGGCATCCCGCTCGGCCTCGTGCGCGAGGTGCTCGACGAGAAGTCGCGGCGGGCGCCGGGAGGGCTCCCGGCGGGCCGGGCCCTCTCCAAGATCGCTCCCGCAATCGAGGAGGCCTGGCAGGCCGTTCTCGAGGGACGCCTCGGCGCGACCGCGGTTCCCCAGGCCGAGCCGTTGCCCACGATCGACAGGGCCATCGACGCGTGGCGACGGGCCCGCGATGCGGCCACGGGAACGCCCCTCGAGGCGCTGATCCGAGCGCTGCTCGCCCGTGGCGCCTCCGGCGATCGCCCCGAGGACCTGGACGCCGAGCTCGACCTCGCCCTCCCTGCCGCCGCCCCGCCGGCGATCGTGGAGCAGGTCGAGGCCGAGACGACCCGCGACCTCGAGCCCTTCCGCAAGCGCATGGAGGCGTCCGTCTTCGACGCCACGCGGCGCCGCTCCGTCGCCGACCGCTTGAGGCGAGCCCTCGACCTCCCTCGCCTCGCGCTGACCCGCCCCCTCGTTCGAGACTGAACGGGTTCGCAGACGACCCTCTTCCGAATCGGCGAGATGGCGTTCATCCGAGGGCTACCGGCTGACGGGCGGAGGACGCGGCCGGGAATGTCCGCAGACGACCCTTTTCTGGGTCGGCGAGGACGTTCCCGGCCGCGTTCGAAGCCTCGGGCTCCCACTGCGAGAAGACGAGGCGGCGAAATGGCGCGGGGTGTCGGCCCGTCCTCGCGTGTAGAATGAGACCGGTCCCCGCCTCGGGGGAGGGGATGTGCCCCCCTCGACTCCGCCGCGGCTCCCCGCGGTTCCTCTTGCGATCGCGTTCGTAACCGGCGCCGCTCTCGAGCGCGCGCTGCCGTTCGAGCTCGCCGCCGCGGTTCCTCTGCTCGCGGCGGCGCTCGCGGGAGCGGCGTGGCTCGCGAGGGGGACGCGCCGGGGCCGCCCGGCGGTCCTCGCGCTCGTCGCGTGCGCCGGCCTCTTCCACGCCCAGCGGGAGAAGAGCGCCGCCGACGCGCGCATCGCCGGGTGGCTGCCGGCGGACGGCGCGCCGGTGGAGGTCCACTTCGAGGGGCGCCTGCTCGCCGCTCCGGAGCCCTGCGAAGACGAGCGGCGCCTCCGGATCGAGGGCCGCCCGCACCTTCGCCCCGAGGCGCCGTTCGACTGCACGATCCTCCTCGCGGTTCCCGAGCCTCCTCCCGGCGCCGTGCCGCTGCTCGACGCGCTCCGGCGCGGAGACCGGGTCAAGGTGTGGTGCAGGCTGCGAAGACCGAGGCCTCCCGGAAACCCCGGCGAGGCCGATGTCCGCCTGGCGATCCTCGCGCGCGGCGTGGACGCGGTGGGCACGATCAAGAGCGCGCGAATCCTCGGACTCGTGGCAACGGGCCCGCCGGGCCCCGCGCGCGCTCTCGACGGGCTCAAGGTCGCGGCGCGGCGGCGCCTCTCGCTGGCCCTGGGCGGCGACCGGACGGCGAGGGCGATCGTCGGCGCGATGCTCCTCGGCGATCAGGGGATGCTCGGCCGGGACGAGTGGCTTCTCCTTCGGGACTCCGGCCTCGTCCACCTCCTGTCGATCAGCGGCCTGCACGTCGGGCTCGCGGCCGCGCTGTTGCTGGCGGCGCTGCGGCGCATTCGCTTGACGAGGTGGGGCGCTCTGGCGGCGGCGTCGGCGGCTCTCGTCGCGCTCGCCGTGCTGGTCGGAGCGGAGCCTCCCGTGCTGCGCTCGGTGCTCACCGCGCTCCTCGCGCTGGCGGGCCGGGCGATCGGCCGCGAGAGCGAGCCGGTCAACGCGCTCGCCCTCGCCGCCGCCGCTCTCGTCGCGGCGCGGCCGGCGTACCTGTGGGACCCGAGCTTCGAGTTGACCTTCGCCGCGACCGCCGGGATCCTCACGCTCTCGCCGCGGATGGCCGCCGCAATTCCCGCCCCGCGCTGGATCGCGCTTCCGGTCGCGGTATCCGCCGCGGCGTACCTGGCCACCGCTCCCGTCACCGCCTGGCACTTCGGCCGGCTGTCTCCGGCGGCCCTCCTCTCGAACGTCGCCGCCGCGGCGCTGTGCGGGGCGGTGCTCGCTTCGGGAGCTACCGCGCTGCTGCTGGCCGGGATCCCGGCGGCGGGGCTTGCCGCCGCTCGACTCGCCGGATTCTCGGTCCAAGCCACGCTTGCGGTCGCGTCGGCCGCTTCGGCGGTGCCGGCCGCGGCGTTCCGGGTTCCGCCTCCGGGGATGATCCTCGGCGCGGCGTATGTCGCCTTGCTCGCGGCCGAGATGAGGTCGCGGCGGCCTCGAGTCCCGATCGGCCCCGCGCCGCGCTGCCGCAGGATGGGACTTCTCCTCGCGCTGGTCGGGATGCACCTCGGCCCTCCTCCTCCCGGGACGACGGGCGCTCTCGACGTCACGGTCATCGACGTCGGTCAAGGACAGTCCGTCCTGCTCCGCGGCCCGTCGGGGGGATTCGTGCTCGTGGACGCGGGAGGAACCGCGCGAGGGCGCTTCGACGCGGGGGAGAGGGTGGTCGCCCCCGTGCTCTCGCGGCTCGGGTGCCGCCGGGTCGATGTGCTGATCGTGAGTCACGACCACGACGATCATGCCGGAGGGGCCTTGGCGATCCTCCGCGAGTTCGAGGTCGGCGAGATCTGGATCGCGGCCGGAACTCCCCGCGAGGCGCGCGTGCTCGAGCTCGCGGCGGTGGCGGTCGAGCGCGGCGTCGCGGTCGTGCTCGCGGAAAGGGGATTCAGCGCCGTGCGCGCGGGTGCGCCGATCGAGGTGCTGCACCCTCCGAGGGAGAGCCCCGCGAGCGCTCCCAACGAGAGATGTCTCGTCCTGCGAGCCGGGCCTCCCGGCTCGCGCGTGCTGATCCCGGCCGATCTCGAATCCTCCGAGGAGGCGACGCTGCTGGCGTCGGGAGCGGAGCTCGCGGCCGACGCGCTGATCGTCGGCCATCACGGCGCAAGCCGCGGAACCGGGATCGCGCTCCTCGACGCCGTCCGTCCCCGCATCGCGGTGATTTCGGCCGGGCTCGGAAACCGCTTCGGCCACCCCGCGGCGTCGGTTCTGGCGAGGCTGCGCTCGCGGCGCGTTCCGGTCTACCGGACCGACCTCGACGGGCAGGTCCGCCTTCGCGGCGAGCCGGCCGGATTCTCCGCCGAGATCACAAGGAAAGCGGGAGGGGGATGAACGACAACACGAAGACGATCAGCAGCAGCAAGACGCCGAGCCGCCGCGCGGGATCGAGGGGCGTGACCTCGTCCCAGAGCCTCGGATGGCGGTCGCGCATCAGCACGAGAACCACGCACCACACGGTGTACGCGGAGAGCGACCTGTACAGGATCGTCTGCGCGACGACGAAGACGATCGCCGCGAGGAGCGTGCCGCGGGCGACGAGCCGGTGGACGCGGCGCGAAAGAGCGTACGCCGCGTGGCCGCCGTCGAGCTGCCCCACGGGGAAGAGGTTCAAGGACGTCACGAACATCCCGAACCACCCCGCGATGTAGACCGAATCGACGCCGAGGTCGGCCTCGCCGAAGAAGAGCTTCTCGATCGCCACCACGAGCAACGGCGAGCCGAACGAGATGCCGCCTTCGACGGACCCCGCGGGCATCGGCGTCGCGCGGAGCAGCCCCCAGATCAGCACGGGGAGCGAAACCGCGAAGCCGGCGAGCGGCCCGGCCGCCGCCACGTCGAAGAGGGCTTTTCGGTCCGGGATCACCCCCCGGATGCGGATGACCGCCCCGAACGTCCCGAACGGTGGGATTCCGGGGAGGAAGAAGGGGAGGGTCGCGGGAATGCCGTACCGGCGGCAGGCCAGGTAGTGCCCCATTTCGTGGCTCGTCAGGATCGCGAGCACGCACAGCGCGAAAGGAACCCCGGAAAGGAGGGCGCCCGGATGCAGAGCGAGATAGAGCGGGACCCCGGCGACGGAGGACAGGCGGTCGAACGCCCCTTCCCACATCGCGCCGGTCACGAGGAGCGTGAGAGCGGTGACACCGAACAGCGCCAGGTGGATCGTGAGGCGCGGGCCGCGCCCCCCCGGGGGCGGGAGCGTCCGCTGTCCGGGCTCCGGTGAGGCGCCCGGAAGGGGAAGCGGCGGCGGGGTGAGGGAATCTTGGTCCATGCGGGATACCGGCCGGAGGAACGGGGACATCCCACCGGCCGAAAACGGAGTATATCAGTTGGGATGTCCGTTGACGGCGACGCCCCGTATCCGCAGGAGGACGAACGGGCCCGGTGTTTCGTTGAGCCCCGGGGCCTTCTTCCCGGTACGGAGGTTGCATGCCGTGAACCCGGGTTCATGTTCGGGCTGCGTGGAGGGACTCGCGATGAGCCGCCAAGTTCTCCGCCTTTCGAGCGCGCTGGTCTTCGTCGTCGTCGTCGCGGCTTCGGCGCTGCCGAGCGAGTCGCGCAACGTGCCGTCGTCGGGACACTCCGGCGGCCACTCGTCCGGATCCGCAGGCTCGCGGGGGCATTCCTCCGCGCCGCCCCCATCCGGCGCACGCCATGTCCCCACGCGGAGCACGGCGGAGGCGAACCACGCCGGCGGCTACCACGGATACCCTTACTACCCGTACTATCCCTACTATTCCTACTACTGGGACTGGCCCTACTCCCCGTACTGGTCGATGGGCGTCTGGTGGGGCTGGCCGGGCTACTGGGGCGACGGGTCGTGGTACGGCTACCCCGGAGGGTACCCCTCCGCGTATCCCGGTTACGTCGCGGAATTCCCGCAAGGCCCCGCGATCGTCGAGACCGGCGTGCTTCCGAAGAAGGCGCAGCTCGTCCTGGACGGCGAGGCGATCGGCGAGGCCCGGGATTTCAACGGCCACTGGGACGTCCTGCAGCTCGAGCCGGGTCGACACACGCTTCAGTTCTCGGCGCCGGGCTACATGACCCTCGAGGTCGGCATCGAGGCGAGAGCGGGAAGGCACTACCGGCTCGACTACGAACTGCAGCGTGGGGAAGGTAAGGACGCGCGGTCGGCCACCGTCCTCGATGCCGCGACCGAGCCGCCTCCCGCTCCGATTGCCCCGGCGAGCCCCTCGGCGCCGGCTGGGCCCGCCACCCCGGGGGCGCCGGGCGAGCGGTCCGCGTCGACGATGAGGCGCGGTTTCCTGAAGGTCGTGGCGACCCCCGCCGACGCAGCGGTCTACCTCGACGGTGAGTTCCTCGGCAGCGCCGGCGAGCTCTCCCGCCTCCACGGCGCGATCCCGGTCGCCGCCGGAGAGCATCGGCTCGAGGTGGTTCGGCCCGGCTACGTGAGCCGCGTTACGGTCGTGACGGTGGGTGACGGCCAGCAGCCGGCGGAGGCCCGGATCGACCTCGAGCGGGAGGGGCGGTCAGCTCTCTGAGCTGAGGGAACGGAGGTTCTTGCCCGGCTTGAAGCGGATCGTCTTGCCGGGAGGAATGCGGACCTCCCTGCCCGTCCTCGGGTTGCGCCCGATTCCCTTCTTTCGCGGCTTGACCTGAAACACGCCGAAGCCGCGGAGCTCGATGCGCTCTCCCTGCATCATCGCGTTCTTCATCGTCTCGAAGACCGCCTCGACCGCCTCGACCGCCTTCACCTTGGTGATCTCGGCCTGCTCGGCGACCTTGTTGATGATGTCCGCCTTGATCATCCGGAGCCTCCACCCTCGGGGGTAGCGGTACTTTACGAATCCGAGGGTGAGGTGTCAAGGGGAGTCCCCACGTAAGTCCACTTTTCTCCGGGATTTAGCGATGCGCCCCCTTGTGATCGGCAAGGCGGGCGTGCTACGGTTCCTCGGGAGAAACCGACCGACATGCCAGCCCCGCTCGTCGCCATCGTCGGCATTCCGAACGTCGGCAAGAGCACGCTCTTCAACCGGCTGGTCGGCCGCCGCCAGGCCATCGTCAGCGACGAGCCCGGGGTGACCAGGGACCGCCTGTACGCCGAGGTCCGGTCCGCCGCGATCCCGTTCCGCCTGGTGGACATGGGCGGGCTGACGCCGGCCGGCGACGCGCCCCTGTCGCGGCAGATGCAGCGCCAGGCCGACCACGCCCTCGCCGAGGCGCGGGCGATCCTCTTCGTCGTGGACGCTCGAGCGGGGCTCACCGCGGCCGACCGCGACGTCGCCTCCCGGCTGCGCCGAACGTCTCTCCCCGTCATCGTCGTTGCGAACAAGATCGACGTGCCGGCGCTCGAGTCGCTGACGGCCGAGCTACACGAGCTCGGGTTCGGAGAGCCCGTCCCCGTGTCCGCCGAGCACGGTCTCGGGATGGACGGACTCCTCGACGCCGTCGAGCGGGCGCTCCGTGGCGGGCTGGACGCCGGGGCGGGCGACGAGAACGGCGACGAGGAAGCCGCCGCGAGCCCGCTCGTCCGCGTCTCGATCATCGGCCGGCCGAACGTCGGGAAGTCCTCGATCTTGAACCGCCTCCTCGGCGAGGAGCGCGCCCTGGTCAGCGAGATCCCGGGAACGACCCGCGACGCGGTCGACACGCTCCTCGAACGCGAGGGGCGCCGGTACCTGTTGGTGGACACCGCGGGACTGAGGCGCCGCGGCAAGGTCCGGGCGGCCGCCGACTCGCTGTCCGAGATGCGGGCGCGGAAGAGCATCGAGCGCGCCGACGTGGCGATCCTCGTGCTGGACGCGGAAGAGGGGTTCGTCGCGCAGGACGCGCACATCGCCGGGTACGCGATGGAGTCCTCGAAGCCGATCGTGATCGCCGTGAACAAGTGGGATCGCCTCGAGCACCGGGAAGAAGCCGCCAAGGCCTGGGAGGCGGACGTGCGGCAGCGGCTCCGCTTCACCGCGGGCGTTCCGGTCGCGTTCATCAGCGCGCTCACGGGGCAGCGCGTTTCGAGGCTGCTCGCCCTCGTCGACGAGGTCCACGGCCAGGGAGGCCTCCGCGTCGCGACTCCCGAGCTCAACCGCTGGCTGCAGGAGGTGGCGAAGGCGGAGCGCTCCGCCCCCGCGCGCGGCAAGAGCGTCCGGCTGTTCTACGCGGCGCAGACCGGCGTGCACCCCCCGCGTTTCCTGCTCTTCTGCAACGACGCCCGGCACGTCCACTTCTCGCTGCGGCGCCACCTCGAGAAGAGCCTCAGGGAGCGCTTCGGGTTCGGTTGTGTTCCGCTGCATCTCCAGTTCCGCAGCCGGCGCGAGCGGACGCGCTCTTGACCGCGCGGCGGCCCGCCTGGCTGGGGTATCCCTGGAAGGCGCTCCGGAACTTCTTCCGGGACGGCTCGCTGGATCACGCGGCCGCGGTCTCGTACTACTCGCTCCTCTCCATCGCGCCGTTCCTCTACCTGGTCGGACTCCTCCTGAGGTGGCTCCTGCCGGGACACGACACCACGGGAGTCGCCCTCGCGCGCGTCACGGCGTTCGTGCCGCCGGAGCTGGGAACGACGGTCGAGAAGCTCGGGCGCAGCCTCCCCTCGAAGGACGGGATCGCCGTGGTGGCGATCCCGGCGCTCGCCTGGGTGGCGACGAGCGCGTTCACCACGCTCGAGGGGGCGGTCAACGTCGCCTTCGGCACGCTGCCGAAGCGGATATTCTGGCTGTCCAAGCTCAAGGCCTTCGCGGGAGCGTCCGGGGTGACGCTGCTCCTGATCGGCACGCTCGCCGCGAACAACGCCGCGGAGTGGCTCGATCACTACCGCGCGAAGCTCGATCTCCCGCCGATCCTCGGCCCGGGAGCCGCTCGCGTGTCGTATCTCATCCTGCTGCTCTCGGCGTTCGTGTCGTTCGCGACCTTCTACAAGATCCTGCCGCGGGGAAAGATCCGATGGAAGAGCGCCGCGAGCGCGGCCCTGGTGGCGGTCGTGCTGTGGGACCTCGCGCGCCGCGTCTTCGCGTCGGTGCTGTTCCACTCGCCCGCGTTCGGCCTGCTGACCGGTACCCTCGCCGGTGTCGTCGCCGTGCTGCTGTGGGTTTACACCGCGGCCGCCGTCTGCCTCTACGGCGCCGAGCTCGCCGCCCTCCTGAACGGTAACCGCTGACACCGCCGGCGACGAGCGCCCGCCTCTCCCGGTCTTTGCTTGACCCTCCCCGGTGCGGGATATATGTTCAGGACGGGTCCGGCCCTAGGTCCCGTGGTCCGCGATTCGCGGCGGGGGGAGCCCCAGATGGTGCTTTTCAACTACTCGACGCGAGAGCTTACGGCGAAGATCGTCTACTACGGCCCCGGCCTTTGCGGCAAGACGACGAACCTGCAGTACATCCACGCCAACCTGCCCGACGGCGTGAAGGGCCGGATGCTCTCGCTCGCGACGAAGACCGACCGCACGCTGTTCTTCGACTTCCTGCCGATCGACCTCGGCGAGATCCGGGGGATGAAGACCCGGGTGCAGCTGTACACCGTCCCGGGACAGGTCTTCTACAACGAGACCCGGAAGCTGGTGCTCAAGGGGGCGGACGGCATCGTCTTCGTCGCCGATTCCCAGGAACCGATGATCGGCGCCAACGTCGAGTCGTTCCGGAACCTCGAGGAAAACCTCCGGGGCCACGGCCTGCGGCTTCAGGACATGCCGCACGTCATCCAGTTCAACAAGAGGGATCTCCCCAGGCTGGCCAGCATCGAGGATCTCAACTCGTCCATCAACCGGTACAACGCCCCCTTCTACGAGTCCGTCGCGACGACCGGAATCGGAGTGCAGGACACGCTCAAGGCGGTGGTCAAGCTCGTCCTCCTGCACCTCACCCGGAAATACGAGACCAAGACCGACCCCCGCGTGTCCGCCAAGGAGCGGGCGCCCCAGCCGGTCGCTCCCTCAGCGCCCGCGGCACCGCGTCCGATGCCGGCACCCGCCAGGCCGACCGCGGCAGCGCCGCCGAGGGCGCCGTTCGTCGATCGAGAACGGTCGGCGCCTCCTCCGCGCGTCGCCCCGGACGTCGTCCCGGCGGCCGCCGCGGGAGTCCAGTCCATTCCTGTTTCCGGCTTCGATACGCCCCTGTCGCGACCCGCCGCGATCCCGCTCTCGCCGGAGTTCGACAATCCGGCCACCGGAACCCCTCGCGGGCCGGTGCCTCCTCCGCCCGATTTCCGTGGGCGGAAGGAGCCGGCGGCCGCCTCGGAGGCGGGCGGTCTTTCCTTCGACGCCGACGAGATCGAAGATCTGATGGACGAGGTCGACGACTTCCAGGAGCCCGCCCTGCAGGCGGATGACGTGGATTGGTTGCCGCCCCGGCCGGAAGGCGTCGAGCCGGCCCCGGTCGCCTGGAGGCACGCCGCGCAGCTCAGCTCCCGCTCCGGCTCCGCCGGTTCAGGCCGCGCCGCCGGTCCCGCTGGAGAACGCGTGGCTTCCGGAGGTCCCGATCACGGTGGAGCCCGGGCCCCTCGGGGAGCAACCGATCGAGATCGTCGAGGAGGAGCAGGGCGAGGCCGCCGCGTGGCAGCCGGCGCCCGCCGCCGCGCGCGAGCCGCAGTTCGAGGTGGATCTCGGCTTCGATCCTTCGTGGCAGCAACAGTCCGAGCCCGAGGAGTTCGAGCCCGCCGGAACGCTCCCCGCCGCAACGGAGAGCGCCGAGACGCTCGAGGCGTCGGAGATCGTCCTGGAAGAGATCGAACCCGCCCCGCCGTTCGAGCCTCCGTTGGCCCTGCCGGAGGAAGACGAGCTCGAGGAGGAGCCGGTCGCGCAGTTCGACGAGGCGACCCCGATACCGGTTCGGCACACGAACGAGCCTGCCGAGGCGCTCGACGACGGGACCGTCGTCCTCGAGGAGATCGCGGGGCGGGAGGAGTTGTTCCAAGATCCCGACCTCGAGATCGCCCGATTCGCGTCCGGGGACTCCAAGGAGATCGTGGTCCCCGTGGAGATCGTCGAGGGCACGACCGTGCGGCGGTTCAAGCTGTCGCTCAGGCTGCGGCTCGATCCGCTCGACTGAGGCGCCTTGCACTCGCGCGCGCCCTCCATCCCGTGGACAATAGGGGTGCGCGCCCGCGCGAGGCGGCCGGTCCGTGGCGCGGCGCCTGGGCAAGAACCGATGAGATCCGCCGTTCGCCTGACGCGCGTCGTGCTGTGGCTCTGCTGCGCCACCGGCTCGAGCTACGCCGCGGCGCCGAATCTCTACGAGTGGGTGGCCCCTTCGCCGCTGGTCGCGGCCGCCGAGATCCGCAACGACAGGGGAAAGTACACGGACTTCGAGCTCACCGACGTGCTCCGCGGCGCCGTGCCCCGTGGCACCCGCCTGATGGTCGACGTCAAGCGCGCGAACCGGGATCGCGACGAGGGACGCGCCGCGCTTCGTCTCGACCCGGACCGGCAGTACCTTCTCCTCCTCCAGCGGGACGACCGGCGCTCCACCGCCGAGCTGACGGTCTACGCGATCGTCCGGGGAATCGACGGCGTCCGGGAGCTGCCCGCCGAGGGTGCGCCCGCTCTCCTCGATGCGGTACGCCGATTCGTCGCGGTGCAGGACCGAAAGGACGAGATCGCGGCGTGGAAGTCGTTCCGCGAGATGCTCGAGGAGACGAACCCTCTGCTGCTCGAGACCGCCCTCGACCTCTTCGTCAAGTTCCGCAGGGGAGATCTGGCGCTGCTCCCGGTGCTCCGTCCCATCCTCGAGCACCCGCGCCCCGATCTCCGCGTCCGTACCGCGCGCCTCGTCGGACAGATCGTCGAGCACCGGGCCGAGGGGGACATCCCCGACGACGTCGGCATCCTCGCCGAGCTGTACGGCCGCGCGCGGCGCGACGAGGCCGTGGAGGTGCGCGTCGCCGCGACGAGCGCGGTCGGAGGGATCGAGGGACAGGGGCCCGAGGAGATCCTCCGGGAGATCGCGCGGTCGGACCCGGAGCAGGCGGTCCGGTTCGAGGCGAAGAAGCTGCTCTACGAGCGGAACGCGGCCCCGCGCCCCGAGCAACCGGCAGAGAAGACAGCTGGTCCGGAGATCAAGAAATAGCGAGCGAACCACCGGGATGCGCGTTGACGCGGCCCGGACCGCTTCCTATGATGGCGGCGAGCGAGCGACGGCGGCTCCGGCGGAGAAGGAGCGATGACGACCCACCCTTTCCAGAACTTCATGGTCCGGTACGGCGCGGGGGAGAGGATCTTCACCGAGGGAGACCTCGCCACCACGATGTTCATCGTCCAGTCGGGCAAGGTCCGCCTGTTCCGGATGATCGGCGGGCAGAAGCGGGTTCACGGGACGATGGAGAAGGGGGACTTCTTCGGCGAGATGTCGATCCTCGAGGGGCTTCCGCGCACCGTCTCCGCGGAGGCGGTGGACGACGCGGAGCTCATCGAGATCAACAGCATGACGTTCGACAAGATGATCAAGGGGAACATCGAGATCGCCATCCGCATGCTGCGGAAGCTCTCGATACGTCTCCGGGACGCCGAGCGCAGGATCGAGAGCCTCCAGAGCGCGGACGCCCATCCGGTCGCCGCCTCCCGCCCAGCCCCGCCCAGGCAGGTCGAGGCCACCGTGGGAGCTGGGAAAGGACCGCGCCTCGAAGTGGAAGGGGACGCGACCACGTTTTCCATCGCGGGAGCGGAGACCCTGATCGGACGCTACGACCCGGTCACCGAGCTGAAGCCCGACGTGGACCTCACGCAGGTCGACCTGAAGCGAAGCGTGTCGCGCCGCCACGCCCTCATCGTCAGGACCGCCGAGGGGTGGGTGGTCACGGAGGAAGTCGGCGCGCTGAACGGCACCTTCGTCAACGGCACGAAGCTGGTGACGGGACGGCCCCACCCGCTCGCGGACGGCGACAAGGTGGGCCTCGGCATGGTCAAGCTCGTGTTCCGGGGGTGAGATCGCGATGCGAAGGCGCACGGCCGCTCTCGTTCTCGGCGCCGCGCTGCTCTCCGCGGCAGGACCTCCCCTCCGATCCGGCGAGCGCCTCCCCTATACCCTCGCCCTGAGGATCCGTTTCGAGACCGCCTCGCCCTCGGCGAGCGTGGCGGACGAGGTGGCGTCGTCGGTGCTCGCGGAGCTGCGGGCGAAGGGCTGCTTCCGCGAGGTCCGCCTCGCGCCCCCGGAGGGCGCTCCCGAGGGGGACGTGCTGCTCGAGCTGGTCCTCTCCGAGATGCAGGAGGAGGTCCGGTACGAGCAGAGCGTTGCCGAGCGGGCGCAGCCTCTCGACCCCGGGACCGCCGCGCTGGCGTACGTGGCCACCCTCTCGTTCCAAACGAGTCTCGCCCTGGCCTCGCTGCCGGGAGGGGACGTCGCCCGGACGGGGGACTTCCACGTCAGCGTCGAGCGGCGCCCGCGCGCCGTGGGGGACGACGCGCGTGCCGGGGCGCGGATGGACGCCATGCGCGACCTCGCGCGCAAGACCCGCGCGACGCTGTGCAAGGGTTCGGCGTCGAAGCTCGCCGGCGAGATCGAGGCGGTCCGCCGCGCGCCGTGACGCGCCGGGCGCGTTGACCGCCCCTGCGCGGCATGTTAGATTGCGCCGCCCGCTTCGCCGCGTGTACGAGCCGCTCCGGCACGGCACCCGGCCGGCGCTCCGGGAACTCACGATGACCACCTTGCCGCGCCCGCGGATCCTCTCGGGCATGCGGCCGACCGGCCCCCTGCACATCGGCCACCTGGTCGGGGCGCTCGAGAACTGGGTGCGCCTGCAGGCCACGCACGAGTGCTTCTTCGCGATCGTCGACTGGCACGCGCTGACCACCGACTATGCCGATCCCTCGCGGATCCGGGCCTACGTCCGGGAGATAGCCCTCGACTGGCTCGCGGCCGGCATCGACCCGGAGCGAAGCGACGTCTTCGTCCAGTCCGCGGTGAAGGAGCACGCCGAGCTCCACCTGCTTCTCTCGATGATCGTCCCCCTCGGCTGGCTCGAGCGGGTGCCGACCTACAAGGACCAGCAGGAGCAGCTCAGCGAGACCAGGGACCTGCACACCTACGGGTTCCTCGGGTACCCGCTCCTGCAGGCGGCCGACATCCTCGCGTACAAGGCGGGCTTCGTGCCGGTCGGTGAGGATCAGGTACCGCACCTCGAGATGTGCCGCGAGATCGCCCGTCGGTTCAACCATCTCTACGGCGGGATCTTCCCCGAGCCCCAGGCGCTGCTCACCTCGACACCTCGCGTTCCGGGGCTCGACGGCCGGAAGATGAGCAAGTCCTTCGGGAACGCGGTGTTCCTCGGCGAGAATCCGGCCGACATCGACGAGAAGGTCCTGAGGCGCATGGTCACGGACCCCGCGAGGAAGCGCCGAAACGATCCCGGGAATCCGGACGTCTGCCCGGTGTTCGACCTCCACAACGTCTTCTCGTCGCCGGAAGAGAGATCCTGGGCCGGCGCGGGGTGCCGCAGCGCCGGAATCGGCTGCGTGGAGTGCAAGTCGATGCTCCTGGGCAACCTCCACGCGAAGCTCGCGCCGCTGCTCGCGCGGCGCGCGGAGCTCGAGAAGGACCCGGAGGCGGTGGACGCGATCCTGTCCCGGGGCGCCGCAAAGGCCCGGGAGGTCGCCGCCTCGACCCTGGCCGAGGTCCGCTCGGCCATCGGCCTGGGCTGATGGGCGAGAGCCGCGAGGCCGCGCCGGCGGCGCCGGGCGCCGGCATCGGCGACGAGTCGGTCCGGGTGAAGGTCGGAGGGTTCGAGGGGCCGCTCGACCTGCTCCTCCACCTCGTGCGCATCAACGAGGTGGACATCAAGGACATCCCGATCGTCGAGATCACCGCGCAGTACAACGCCTACCTCGACCTCATGCGGCAGCTCGACCTGGAGGTCGCCGGCGAGTACCTCGTCATGGCGGCGACCCTCATGCACATCAAGTCCAAGATGCTCCTCCCCGTCGAGCCGCTCCCCGAGGGAGAGGAGCCCGAGGATCCTCGAGCCGAGCTCACGCAGCAGCTCCTCGAGTACCAGAGATTCAGGCAGGCGGCCGAGAACCTGCAGGCGATCGACAGCATCAGGAGCCTCATCTGGACCCGCGAGGGCCCGCCCCGCCGGAATTCGCCGGGGAAGAGATGGTGGTCGCGGACCTCTACGACCTGATCTCGGCGTTCCGGAAGCTCCTCGGGCGGATGGGCGACGAGGCGAGGCTCAGGCTGAGGTCGGACGACGTGTCGGTCGCGGACAAGATCGGCTGGCTCACCGACCTTCTCGAGGCCTCGGGATCGCTCAACCTCCTGGTCGTCCTCACGGAGGTCCCGGACCGGATCCACCGGATCGCGACGTTCCTCGCGGTCCTCGAGATGATCCGGCTCCGCCTGATCGTCGCGCTGCAGCGCGCCCACCTCGGCGAGATCTGGATCGCGCGCCGCGAGGACGTCGGTCCGGCCGGTCCGTCGGAGGAGACGAACGGCGCCGCGCCTGCGGCGCGGGAGGACGAAGCGTGAGCGACGGTACGAACGGGCTGCCGCCGGATGATTCGCTCGTCGCGGCCGTCGAGGCGGTGCTGTTCGCCGCCGGAGAGCCGGTGCACCCGCGGGAAATCGCCGCGGCGTTCGAGGGGGAGAGCGAGGAGCGGATCGCGGAGGCGATCGACGCCCTCGAGCGGCGCCACGCGGAAAGCGCATCCGGGCTGCAGGTGGAGCGCGTCGCCGGCGCGTTCCGGCTGGCGACGCGGCAGGACGTGGGCGCCTGGGTACGCCGCTTCTTCCGCCAGCGCAACCGGACGCGCCTGTCGCCGGCGGCGCTCGAGACGCTCGCGATCGTCGCGTACCGCCAGCCCGTGACGGCGCCCGAGATCCAGGCGATCCGCGGGGTGGATCCGGTCGCCGCGCTCAAGAGCCTCCTCGACAAGAAGATGCTGCGCATCCTGGGGCGGAAGAAGGTCGTCGGGAATCCGCTCCTGTACGGCACGTCGCGGCAGTTCCTCGTTCACTTCGGCCTGAACTCCCTCGAGGACCTGCCGTCGATCGAGGATTTCGAGCAGTTCCTCGGCGCCCTCGACGGGATGCCCGCGCCGCTGTTCGGGGCGGGGGAGGGGCGCGTCGAAACCGACGACGGGGAACCCGGGATCGCGGACGATGGCCAGGAGCCGCTCGTCGAGCCGGCGAGGTCCGCCGACGCCGCGGACGACGTCGCGCCGGACGACCCGTTCGGCGCCGAAGAGGCCGACCGCCGCGGAGACGCCTGATGGAGCGTCTTCAGAAAGTCCTCGCCCGCGCGGGGATCGCGTCCCGCCGGGCCTCCGAGCGCCTGATCCTGGACGGCCGGGTCATGGTCAACGGCGCGACCGTCACCCGCCTCGGCACCTCGGTGGACCCCTCGCACGACGTGGTCAAGGTGGACGGCAAGCGCATTCCGGCGCCCGCTCCCGCCCGCGGCGTCCTGATGCTCAACAAGCCGAGAGGCTACGTGACCACCGCCCGCGACCCCGAGGGCCGGCCCACCGTGATGGACCTGTTGAGCGGAATCGGCCACCGGGTGTTCCCGGTGGGGCGGCTGGACTTCGCCAGCGAAGGGCTGCTCCTCCTGACCGACGACGGGGACCTCGCGCGCGATCTCATGCGCCCTGCGAGCGGCGTCCCGAAGACCTACCTGGCGAAGGTGAGGGGCGTGCCGGCTCGCGAAGACCTGGCGCGGATGTGCCGCGGGGTGGTGCTCGAGGGAAGGCGCACGCTGCCCGCGCGCGCACGCGTCGCGCGCCCCGGCCCGAACGCGTGGGTCGAGGTCACGGTCGTCGAGGGACGCAAGCACCAGGTGCGCAAGATGCTCGAGGCCATCGGCCATCCCGTGCAGCGCCTTCGCCGGGTCCGCTACGCGGACATCGAGCTGGGCGACCTCGCCTCGGGACGCTTCCGGTGGCTCTCCTCCGAGGAGGTGGCCCGCCTCCGCCGCGCCGCGCAGCCTCCTCGCCGGCCCGGGGGAGACCGGAAATCCGCTTAATCCCCTGAAAACGCGACGGTTCTTGACACGGGGCGCCCGCTTCTCTAGGATGGTGGCTTTGTCGGCGCGCTTGGCGCGACCGGCAGCCCGGTCCACGCGACCCGGCAACACAGCGGACTCTCGCGACGGCATGCGCGAGAGCCCCTCCAGGAGGTAGGAACGCAGACCATGGACACCCATCCGCAACCGCCCGAGGTGAACAGCGACGCCACCGCCACCAAGGCGTCGGACGACAGCACGATCCCCGCCGGACTCGAGACGAGCGAGTCCGAGAACGCGGGGGCAGCCGAGCCCGCGGAGGACGGCGAGGACTTCGGCCAGGCCTTGAAGCAGTGGGAAACCGACCTCAAGCCCCTCAAGGAAGGAGAGGTCGTCCAGGGCCGCGTGATCAAGATCCTCGACAAGGAAGTCATCGTGGACGTCGGCTACAAGTCCGAGGGCGTGATCGACATCGACGAGGTGCGCGCGCCGGACGGAAGCCTCACGGTGAAGGAGGGCGACCGCATCGAGGTTCTCCTGGAGAAGACGGAGAACAACGACGGGTACGTGGTCCTCTCGCGCGAGAAGGCCGAGAAGATGAAGATATGGGACGAGGTCGAGCGGGCCTTCGAGACCGGCGAGCCGGTTCTCGGGCGGGTCGTGGACCGGATCAAGGGCGGGCTGAAGGTGGACATCGGCGTCCCGGCCTTCCTTCCGGGCTCCCTCGTGGACGTGCGCCCCGTGCGGAACCTCGACGCCCTCAAGGGGCAGCAGTACCGCATGCGCGTGATCAAGGTGAACAAGCGGCGCGGCAACATCGTCCTCTCCCGGAAGGCGGTTCTCGAAGAAGAGAACGCCGAGAAGAAGAAGAAGACGCTCGCCGATCTCGAGGAGGGGAAGGTCCTCCGCGGCGTCGTCAAGAACCTCACCGAGTACGGCGCGTTCATCGACCTCGGGGGGATCGACGGCCTGCTGCACATCACCGACATGGCGTGGGGGCGGATCAGCCATCCCTCCGAGAAGTTCCAGATCGGGGACGAGGTGGACGTGATCGTGCTCAAGTTCGACCGCGAGCGCGAGCGGGTCTCCCTCGGATTCAAGCAGCTCCAGGAAGACCCCTGGGAGAGCGCGGCCACCAAGTACCCGCCGCACACACGGATTCGCGGCAAGGTCGTCAGCCTGACCGACTACGGCGCCTTCGTCGAGGTCGAGGAAGGGGTCGAGGGGCTCATCCACGTGTCCGAGATGTCGTGGACCAAGCGGGTGAAGCACCCTTCCAAGATCCTCTCGGTGAGCGACTGGGTCGAGTGCGTGGTCCTCGAGATCGACCAGGAAGGGCGGCGCCTCTCGCTCGGCCTGAAGCAGACCGAGCCGAACCCGTGGGACATGATCGACACGAAGTACCGCGTCGGCGACATGATTCGCGGGAAGGTGCGGAACATCACCGACTTCGGCGTGTTCGTCGAGGTCGAGGAAGGGATCGACGGCCTCGTGCACATCTCGGACCTCTCCTGGACCCGGCGCGTGAAGCACCCGAGCGAGGTGTTCAAGAAGGGAGACGACGTCGAGGCGGTCATCCTGAAGATCGACTCCGAGAATCAGCGACTCTCCCTGGGCGTCAAGCAGCTCCAGCCCAACGTCATCGAGGACTTCTTCCGAAGCCACGGCGTGGGGGACACCCTCAACGGCCGCATCGTCCGCTTGACCGAGTTCGGAGCCTTCGTCGAGCTGTTCGAGGGAATCGAGGGGCTGGTCCACATCTCCGAGATGGCCAAGGAGCGGATCGAGAAGCCCGAGGACCTCTTCGCGGTGGACCAGAGGGTCCGCGTGAAGATCATCAAGGTCGACCCCGTCGAGAAGAAGATCGGCCTCTCCATCAAGGCGGCCCTCGACGAGCCCGAAGAGGCGACGGTGGAGTCCTACAGGGGCGGACAGGAAGGGGACGGAAGCGCGACGCTCGGCGACATCATGAGGCAAGGCCTCCTGTCGTCGGGTGCGGACAGCTCCGCCGAGAAGCCGGCCGAGGAGGAGTGAGGCGCGACGATGGGGGGGGCGCCGGAGCGACCTCTGGCCACCCGCCGGGCGGAGGGGAATCGATGACCAAGGCCGACCTGGTGGACGAAGTGATCAGGGTCTCGAGCCTCAGCAAGAAACAGGCGGAAATCATCGTCAACACGGTCTTCGACTCGATCGTCGAGGCCCTGACCCACGACGACAAGATCGAGCTTCGCGGGTTCGGCAGCTTCAGGGTGCGACGCCGCCGGTCGCGCCAGGGAAGGAACCCGAAGACGGGCGACCGCGTGGCCGTGCCCGCGAAGCGCATCCCCTACTTCAAGCCGGGGAAAGAGCTGAAGGACCTGATCAACGGCGGTCCCGAGGCTGGGCCGCGGGAAGTCGCCGTGGGCGGGCCGTCCGGAGAGCCGCCGCAGCGGCCCTGATCGCGGCGAGGGACACCGCGGCGAAGCGGGGAGGGCGTCCGTGGATCACCTCTTCTCTCCCTGGCGCTACGCCTACGTCACGAGCCCCAAAACCGACGACGGGTGCGCGCTTTGCCGGATCGGCTCGGCCGATCCTTCGAGCGACGAGAGCGCGTTCGTCGTCGCGCGCGGGCGCCACCACTTCGTCGTGCTCAACATCTACCCGTACAACACGGGTCACCTGATGATCGTGCCGTACCGACACGTCCCGAGGCTCGCGGATCTCGGCGACGAGATCCTCACCGAGATGGCCCTGACCGCCGCTCGCGCCGAGGCGGCGCTCTCGGAGGTCTACCGGCCCGAGGGCATCAACCTCGGCATGAACCTCGGAAAGTGCGCGGGCGCGGGAATAGCCGACCATCTCCACCTCCACGTGGTGCCCCGCTGGGCGGCCGACACGAACTTCATCACGGTCGCCGGCGAGACGCGCGTCCTGCCCGAGGATCTCCTCGAGACCTGGCGCCGCCTCCGCGGGCGGATCTGACTCCCGGCACGGCGGATCGATCATGAGCAGGAGTCCCGGGACCACCCCGCCCAATCCTCGCGGCAGCGCGCGCTACCACATCGAGACGTGGGGCTGCCAGATGAACGTCCACGACTCCGAGAAGCTCGCCGGGCTGCTCGAGTCGGAAGGGTACGGCCGCGCGGAGGGGATCCACGACGCCGACGTCGTCCTACTCAACACCTGTTCGGTGAGGGAAAAGGCAGCGGAGAAGTTCTTCTCCGAGCTCGGCCGGCTCAAGCCCTGGAAGCGTGGCCGCCCCGACGCCGTCCTCGGCGTCTGCGGCTGCGTGGGCCAGGAGCAGGGAGCTGCGCTTCTCGAGCGCGCGCCCCACGTCGACTTCGTTCTGGGTCCTCGCGCCGCGCCGGGCTCGCTCGCCGAGCTGCTGAGAAGGCTCCTCGCCGGCGACGCGTCGGCGCGGCACACGGTGGACATCGAGTACCGCGACGATTCCATCCGCTTCCCGTTCGACCGGATCCTGAGGGAAGGGGAGGGAAGCGGCAAGGCCTACGTGACCGTCGTCGAGGGGTGCAATCATCGCTGCTCCTTCTGCATCGTCCCGACGACCCGCGGGCGCGAGGTTTGCCGCGACCTCGACGACGTTCTCGCCGAGGTCCGCAGCCTCGCGGCGCGGGGGATCCTCGAGGTGGAGTTCCTCGGGCAGACCGTGAACGCCTACCGGGACGGCGCGGGACGAACCCTCGCCGACCTCCTGCCCCGGGCGGCCGCGGTGGACGGGATCCGTCGGATCCGTTTCACCACCTCGCACCCGGCGCAGATGACCGATGGGCTCGTGGACGCGATGTCGGCGGCGCGACCCAAGCTCTGCCCCTACCTCCACCTCCCGTTCCAGTCCGGCTCCTCGGCCGTCCTCCGTGCGATGAAGCGCGGATACGATCGCGAGGGGTACCTGGACCGGATCGGGAAGATCCGCGCGCGCATTCCCGAGATGACCTTCGGCACCGACGTCATCGTCGGGTTCCCGGGGGAGGGGGAGGAGGAGTTCCGCGAGACGCTCGATCTCGTCGAGACGGTCGGGTTCGAGACCGTCTACTCCTTCGCCTATTCCCCCCGCCCGGGCACGGCGGCATTGGCCCTCGGCGACCCGGTTCCCAAGGCCGTCAAGCTCGAACGGCTGGCGCGCCTGCAGGCGATGCAGAAGCGGATCCAGGAGACCAGGAACGCGGCGTGGATCGGGCGCGTCGTCGAGGTGCTCGTGGAGGGTCCGGGCGCCCGGAACCCGTCGACCTGGAGCGGCCGAACCCCGGAGAGCCGCGTCGTGAACTTCTCCGGAGCCGCGGCCCCCGGCCGGATCGTGGCCGTCGAGGTGACGCGCGCCTCCGCCTACGCCTTCTACGGCAGGGCGGTGACCTCGGCTTGACCCGGGTCGAACCCGGCGTGTATATTCCCGACGCCACGGGGCTTCCGGTCATCGGTGTAGAAGTTGCGGGCTCCGCGCGGGGCGACCTCGGCACACAGGGGAGGGAGCGATGCCGGTCGAGATGAAGATCAAGGGGCTGATGATCGACCCGGTTTCGAACATGCCGATCATCATCCTCCGCCAGGTCGGCTCCGAGATGGTCCTTCCGATCTGGGTCGGGATCTTCGAAGCCAACGCCATCGCCATGCAGATCGAGAAAATCCAGTCCCCGCGCCCGATGACTCACGACCTTCTCTGCAACGTCATCACCGACCTGCGTGCGAAGGTGGAGAAGGTCGTCATCACCGACCTCAAGGACAACACGTTCTTCGCCACGATCCATCTCGTCCGCGATGCCGAGAAGCTCGCCGTGGACGCGCGCCCGAGCGACGCCATGGCCCTCGCCCTCCGGTTGAACGCCCCGATCCTCGTCGAGGAGTCGGTGCTCGAGCGATCCTCGGTGACCGGCGAGGACCGAGACATCGACGAGACCGAGCGGCTCCGCAGGTGGCTGGAGCAGGTCGACCCCGAGGAGCTCGGCAAGTACGAGATGTAGGCCCGGGGGACACGCCGTCGCGGCCCCGAGTTCCGCTTGCCCGTCCATGTCTCTCCCTCACCGGCAGAATGCCGACAATTGTGTCGGCGCATCGACGCGAAACGTCTCCAAAGCCCTGCAAACGCTACTTGACAAGGTGCGGGCCTGTCGGTAAACTCTCGCTTCCAGGACGTCACCGCTATATCTTGTGCGACTTTTGGGGTTTTACCCTACATCGCGTATGACGAACAAGGTGCCATCCCATCAGGCGCCACCCGCCCGGCCAGTTGCCGTCCCGCGCAGGCCCCAGCGCACGTGAGGAAGCCATGGCTGCGATGACGATCGCGATCGCGAACCAGAAAGGCGGAGTCGGGAAGACCACCACAGCGATCAATCTCGCCGCCGCGCTTGCCCAGAAAGAGCTCAAGACCCTGCTCGTGGACCTCGACCCGCAGGGTAACGCAACGCTATCGTTCATCGATCCCGGCGACCTCACGCACTCGGTGTACGACCTTCTCGTGAACCCCGAGATCGGCCTCCCGGAGGTCGTCCGAAATACCAAGCTCGAGCACCTGGACGTCGTGCCCGCCCGCATCTCCCTCGCCAAGGCGGAGGTCAAGCTGGTGGGGGAGTTCGACAGCCATTTCCGACTCAAGGACAAGCTCGAGCCCTATCGAGGACTCTACGAGTACATCGTCATCGACACCCCGCCCACCCTTGGCATTCTCACCGTCAACGCCCTGGTGGCCGCGACGCACCTCATGGTCCCGATCCAGTCGTCCTACTTCGCCCTCGAAGGGACCGACGATCTTCTCGAGACCTATCAGAAGATCCGGTCGCGCCCCAACCCCGATCTTCAGTTCCTCGGCGTCGTGATCACGCTTCACGACCGCCGAACCGTTCTCGCCAAGGACATCAAGCGCCAGATCCGGGAAGTGTTCGGCGAGAAGGTCTTCAAGACCACGATTTCCAAGAGCGTTCGTCTCGAGGAGAGCCCGGCCTACAAACAGAGCATCTTCACTTTTGCCCCCAGCTCGAGTGGCGCGATCGAGTACTACAGCCTCTCGGAGGAGGTCATCGGCCGTGTCTAAGTTCCGCGGATTGCCTCAAGAAAAGCACATGCGCCACGACACCCACTTCGTCGAGGAAGTGACCTCCGGGCGTACGGAGTCGGTCGGCCGCATGATCGACGTCTCCAGGATCGAGCCGAATCCCAACCAGCCCCGCAAGGAGTTCGGCGACCTCACCGACATGGTCGCCTCGATCAAGGAGAAGGGGATCCTCGAGCCGATCCTCGTGCGGAGCAACGGCGCGAAGTACCAGATCATCGCCGGCGAGCGTCGCTTCCAGGCAGCGAAGATCGCGGGCCTTCGGACCGTCCCTTGCGTCGAGCTCGACGTGGACCTGCGGGGCATGCTCGAGATCTCGCTGATCGAGAATCTCCAGCGGAAGGACCTTCACCCTTTCGAGGAGGCCGAGGCGATTCAGAGCCTCAGCGATCAGTTCAGGTACAAGCATGAGGAGATTGCCAGGAAGCTTGGCAAGTCCCGAACCGTGATCACCGAGGCGCTGAGCCTCTGCCGAATTCCCGAGGAAGTGCGCGAGAGATGTCGGCAGGCCGACATCACGAGCAAGTCCATGCTTCTCCAGATCGCCCGGCAGTCGACTCCCGAAGCGATGAACAAGCTCATCGACCGCATCAGCGGGGACGGGATGACCAGGGACGAGGCGCGGCGCTTCAACAAGGGGGGCGGCGTCGCGACCGGGCGACGCGCTCGGCGGTACACCTACAAGTTCCAGCCCGAGGACTCCTCGTTCCGGTTCAGCATGACCTTCGACAAACCCAAGGTCGAGCGGGGCGAGGTCATCGAGCGACTCAAGGCAGTCCTTCAGCAGCTGATCGAGGAAGAGTTGACCGCGCGCGACGGAGCGGAGCCGGCCAGGACCGAGGATGCGGCGGCCGATTCCGTCGCCATGGTCATGGCATCCGCGCACCCTCGCAAGGCCCAAGACGAGATAGAGCACTGAGCTCGGAGGGAGCTCGGGCTGGAGGAGTCGGGCCTTCCGACATCGCCAGAGCGGAGAAGGCGTCTTGGGTGCCCGGCGGAGCCGATTCCCGCCGTTTGACGGGCCCAGGGCTTTCTTCAGGTTTACATAATATACATTATCGGACATTGGCCGAATGCGGCCCGGAAGGCCCCGGTTCCTGAAACGCCGTCCCCCTCGACTGCCCTTTTCGTTTCCTAGCGTGCATTGACACGCCACGTGCCCATTCCTAGACTCCATCGAATGCCCAAGACGAACCGGCTCTCGCGGCACGTTCTCCAGGAGTTCGTCGCTCCGACCCTCCTCGGGCTGCTCGTGTACGGGTTCGTCCTCCTCATGAACGCCTTCCTGCTGGTGGCCCGGGTCGCGCTCGCGAAGAACCTCGGTTTCGACACCGTCCTGCGCCTCTTCTCTCTAGAGATCCCCCAGCTCCTCGTCCTCGCGATCCCCATGGCGACCATCCTCGGGGTACTCATCGCTTTCGGGCGCCTCTCCGCCGATCACGAGATCGTCGCCATGAACGGCGCAGGGCTCGGGCCGTGGTTTCTCCTCCGACCGGTGCTCCTCCTCGGGCTCTTCACCAGCCTGGTGTCGTTCTCGATCTACGCCGTGGTCGTTCCACGGGCCTCCTATGCATCCCGGGTACTCAACTCCCAGGTCCTCCTCACCGGGAGCATGGCGACCAACCTGGACCCGCGCGTCTTCTATACCGAGATCCCGGGATACGTCCTGTTCGCCGAGGACATACGCCCGGGCGCCGCGGGCCGCCTCGACGGGGTCTTCGTTCACGAGGCCAAGGGCGAGGGTGGCCAGAGCTACACGTTCTTCGCCCGCGAGGGCGACCTCTACCAGACCCGGGACGGCTCGGGGAAGCTGGTCGCGGATCTCCGAAAGGGCGTCGGCCTGATCTACTCGGCGGACCACCCGGAGGTCTACAGGTCCATCGAGTTCGAGCGTTACCAGGTCCCCATCGATCCGCCTCCCTACCTGAAGGCCCTCTCGACGCCGCCCACTCCTTCGATCCAGAACATGCCCTTCACGGAGCTCTTCGGCGAGCTGCGCGAGGCGCGCGCGATGAAGGAGAAGGCTCTTCGCGACTACCGGACTCGAGCCACGCGCGTCGAGATCCACCAGCGCCTCGCCCTCCCGTTCGCGGCTTTCGTGTTCGCCCTCCTCGGGATGCCGCTCGGCATGACCCGGGCCCGCTCGGGAAAGGGCGCGAGCTTCGCCCTGAGCATCGCGGTCACGCTCGTGTACTGGGTCGCCTTCACGTCGGCGCGCGACCAGGCGCTGCAGGGCCGTTTCCCCGTGTTTCTCGGCGTCTGGTCGGGCAACATCATTACCGCGGCCTGGGCCGCGTGGGCGTTCTACCGGATGGGCCGTCGCGCCTCGGACCAGGGCGTGCTCGGACGCCTCAGGTCCGCCGCGGGGTCCGTACTCGCCAGGTTCACGGCACGAGGAAATCGAGCCCGGGATGTCTCGTCACCGGGGACGCCCGGCTCGTCGCCGTCTCCTCCCCACGAGTGGGCCGGCGCCACGTCGACCTACCGGCTGATCGGGCTCGTGGACGGGCTGATCCTCTCGAACTACCTTCGGGTGCTCCTGTACGCGCTGCTGTCCGCGTACGCCGTCTTCGCCGTGGTGGACCTCAAGGAGATCCTCGACAGCGTCCTGCGGAACGAGCGGTCCTTCTGGCTGGTGATGAACTACTTCAAGTATTTCGCCCCGGGAAAGCTGATCCTGATCCTCCCGGTGTCCTGTCTCGTCGCCGGCGTGGTCGCCTTCACCCTTCTCGGGCGCAGCGGCGAACTCACCGCGATGAAGGCGAGCGGCGTCAGCATGCGCCGCGCGATGGCTCCCGTCATCGTTGCCACGATGGCCCTCTGTGCCGTGATGTTCGTCGTGCAGGACCGGATCGCCCCCGTCACCAACCAGCGGGCGCAGGAGGCCAGGGACCGGATCCAGGGAAAACCGCCGCGGACCTACGGCCTCTCCGTCGGCGGACGCTGGACCTTCGGTACCGGGGGCCGATACCTCTACCACTACCGTCTGTACGACCCCGACCACCAGACGTTTCAGGGACTGAGCGTGTTCACGCTCGATCGCTCGGCTCCTCGCGTCACGGAGCACCGTTTCGCGGCGATCGCCAAGTGGGCTGGGAACGGTTGGCTCCTCGAGCGCGGCTGGTACCGGAACTTTCCGGCCGACAAATCTGTCGGCGTGTTCCGGACCTTCGTCGATGGCGAGCGCTGCGCCCTCGACCCTCCCGAGAACTTCGCGCGCCGGGAGATCACCCTCATGGCCGGGGGCGAACTCCCCGACCAGATGAACATCCTCGAGCTGCGGAGGCAGATCGAGACCCTCCAGGACAGCGGCTACGACATCACGCGGCTCAAGGTGGCGTTCTATGCCAAGCTCGCCCACCCCGTGACACCCCTGGTGATGGTGCTGCTGGGGCTCCCCTTCGCCTTCCAGGTCGGCCGGAGAGGCTCCCTTTACGGGATCGGCGTCGCCCTGGTTCTCGTGATCGTCTACTGGGCGACGTTCGCGGTCTTCAACGCGCTGGGATTCGAGACGGTTCTCCCGCCCTTCCTCGCCGCGTGGGCGCCGAACATCCTCTACGGCCTGCTCGGCTCGTACCTCCTGCTCTACGTCAAGACCTGAGCGGCCTCAGCGGCCGGACAACCGCTCCAGCGCGGCGCGGAGCTCCGCCTGCGCCGGGTCGATCTCGAGCGAAGCCTTCCACGCCTCGATCGCTTCCTTGCGGCGACCGTTCCGTCGCGCCGCCTCCCCGTACGCGTTCAGCAGCAGAGTGTCCCGTCCGGGCGACAGGCGCCGCGCCTCCTCCAGGCGGGCCAGCGAGGCGGAGGCGTTCCCCTCGGCGAGCTCGAGGATGCCGAGCTGCAACAGCGCCTTCGCGCGCGCCCGCGGGTCGGCTATCGCCTTCTCGAGCTCCTCTCGCGCGCCGCGCACGTTGCGCTTGCGCTCCATCAGGAGGGCGAGGTTGATCCGCGCATCGCCGTAGCCCGGGTCGAGCGCCAGGGCCTTGCGAAGCTGCGCCTCCGCGGAATCGAGCTTCGCATCGCCGAGGTCGAGGCCCGCGAGGTTGTTCAGCGGCGAAGGGTAGCGAGGATCCGCCGCGGCGGAGCGGTTCCACATGGTCCGGGCGCGCGCGAGGTCGCCCGTCGCGTAGTAGAGGCTTCCCAGGTTGTTCAGCACGATCGGGTGATTCGGCGATTTCGCGAGCGCCCGGTCGTACAGGTCGATCGCCTTCTTCATCTCGCCCCGGTCCTGGTAGACCAGCGCCAGATTGTTGTAGGCCCCCATGAAATAGGGATCCGCCTCGATCGCTTTCTCGTACCAGCCTTCCGCCTCGTCGAGGCGTCGCGCCGCGCGAGCGAGGTTCCCCAGGTTCGTCCGCGGCTCGGCGGCGTCCGCGTCGAGGTTCGCGGCCTCGAGGAACCGCTGCTCCGCCTCGCGATCGTTCCCCTGCTTCGCCAGCGCCAGCCCGAGCGTGTTGATCACCTCGGCCGCCCCGGGCTCGTCGCGCAGGACGAGGCGGAGATCGCGCACCGCGCCCTCGAAATCTCCGAGGTCCATGGCGAGCTGCCCGAGCTGGTGGCCCGCCGAGCGGCGGGTCACCGCGTACCCCTTCGCCTTTTCGAGGACCTTGCGCGCTTCCTCGTGCCGGCGCTCGATGCGCAGCAGCGTGCCGAGGTTGACGGCCACGACCGGGTTGTTGGGCTCGCTCTCGAGCGCCGCGCGGAACTCGCTCTCGGCCTCGGCGCGCTTCCCCTGCGCCAGCAGCGCGATCCCCGTATTGTTGCGGGTCGTCACCTTGACGGGCTGGTCGCCGGCGCTGCCGAGATAGCCCAGGCTTCGCAGCTTCTCTCGCAACTCCGCGGCCTCGGGATCCACGGGGGACGCCGCCGCCGCGCGCCGGCCGTCGTCGAAGGCGGGATCGTCGGCACGGTACCGGACGGGGTGCGCCTTCAGGAACCCGGTGTCGAGCGCGCCGGAAAGCACGGTCCCCGGCCACGACTGCGGTACCGGCTGTCCGAACAGCGCCAGGACCGTCGGGGCGATGTCGTAGATCCCCGTCTCGCCCAGGCGCGCTCCGGCCCGGATACGCTCTCCCGAGAGGACGAGAACGCCGAATCGCCTGTGCCAATCCGCCGCCGGCCCGTGGCCGATCCTCGAGTCCGTCGTCAGGGGGCGCGACGCGTCGCTGCAGAAGCCGTGGTCGGAGAGCACCATGACGGTCCACCCCGGTCCCCGTCCCTCGAGCAGCTTGCCCAGGTCGCGGTCGATCTTCTCGTAGTATCGATCCACGACCGCGTGGAACGACGCGTAGCGCTTGTCCTCGACCCCGGCCAGCTTCGGGGGGCGGTACGACATGAACAGGTGGCCGACCGTGTCCGTCCCCTCGAAGTACACCGTCTCGAATCGAGGGGAGAACTTGGATCGGAGGGCGAGCGCGGCCCCGAGGTAGGTCTCCGTGGATGCGAGGAGCGTGCGGAAATCCTCGAGCAGCTTCAACTCGTCCGGGTCGAATTCCTCCGGCCGCCGTCGGGGGCCGTCGAGGTAGTGCTGCACCACCTCCCACGACACGTCCGAGGGGGAGACGATCCGAGGGCGGATGTCCTCCGCGTAGAGGCCGGGGGGCCAGGTCTTTCCCCTGCCCTCCCCCGGGTCCGGCCGGATGCCGAAGAGCTGGTAGGCGACCCGGTCGGTGACCATGAATCCGTTCAGGGACTCGGCGGGAAACGTCGCCCACCACCCGACCACACCCACCGGCACGCCCGCCTTCGAGAGCATCTCCCAGATGGCGGGCACCTTGCGCTGGGCCGAGGTGACCGGCTGCCCCTCGCCACCCGCGGGGTCGGGCGCGAGGAAGTCGAGGATGCCGTGCCGCGGCGGGTCCACTCCCGTCGCCACGCTGGTCCACACCACGGGGGAGAGCGCGGGGCTGATCGTGAGGAGCTTGGAGCGCACGCCATGCTCGACCAGGCGCGCGAGGTTGGGCATTCTCCCCTGCTGGACGAGCGGATCGATGATCGCCCAGTCCGCTCCGTCGAGTCCGATCACGAGGAGCTTCGCCTCGGAGGCGGGAGGCAGGGACTCCTCCGTCCTGACCGTCAGGAGCTCGGGGGCGCCGAGGAGCACGCGCTTCAGGTCGACGCCGCGCTCGGCGAGGCGCGCCTTGAGCTCCGGCTCGAGGGCGGACTGGACGCGCTGCGGCAGCGGGTCGCGCGCGTCCCAGGACCCGAGCCCCCGCACCGTCTCTCGGAGCGCATCGGCGAGCACCCCCTCGATGCCCAGACCGTGGGATGCCTTGGACGCCGCGAGCCAGCCGTCGCCGCGGATCTCGAGCGCGGCCTGTCCTCGCAGGCCGAAGAGGCTCCCGTCCAGGGCCTCGAGGCGCGCCACCTCCGGGCCGGGGAGGGGTACCTCCACGAGGTTCCTCGGAAAGCGCTCGAGCCGGGCGTACCCCGGCAACGCGAGGACGGTCGGGCCGTCGACCTTCCGCGGCTCGCCGAACCACAGCGGCCGCAGCACGCCGAACTCGAAGGCGGGGTCGATCCGCCGGATGCCCGCGGCCATCCACCCCGCGATCGCGAGGAGCGCGGCGGCCGCGACGAGCGCGGGGAGCGCGCGGCGACCGCGCCGGATCGTCGCGGCCTCGCTCTGCTCGCCGCCCATCGTCACCTCTCCTCCGGCCTCGAGGTGCGCGCCGCGCCGGCGCTCAGATCCCGGCGCTGCGGCCGAGCGCATCCGCGAGGCGGGTGGACTCCCAGGTGAACCCGGGCTCGGTGCGCCCGAAGTGGCCGTAGGCGGCCGTCGCGCGGTAGACCGGGCGCCGGAGGTCGAGGTGCTCGATGATCCCCCTCGGCGTCAGCGGGAAGTGCTCGCGGATCAGCGCGACGATCTTGTCCTCCGGGACCCTTCCGGTCCCGAAGGTGTCCACCGCGACCGACACCGGCTCCGCCACGCCGATCGCGTACGCGAGTTGCACCTCCGCGCGCTCCGCCAGACCGGCGGCCACCACGTTCTTCGCGATGTGTCGGGCCATGTACGACGCCGAGCGGTCCACCTTCGTCGGGTCTTTTCCGGAGAACGCGCCGCCTCCGTGGTGCCCCATGCCGCCGTAGGTGTCCACGATGATCTTGCGGCCCGTGAGCCCCGTGTCCCCCTGCGGACCGCCGATCTCGAACAGGCCCGTGGGGTTGACGTGGAACTTCGTGCCCGCGTCCAGCATCCCCGCTGGGATCACCGGCTTGATGACCGACTCGATCACCGCCTCCCGGATCCGCGCCTGCGGGGTCCCGCGCGCGTGCTGGGTGGACACCACCACCGCCTCGATCCTCACCGGCCGGTCGCCCTCGTATTCGACGGTGACCTGGGATTTTCCGTCGGGCAGGAGGAAGTCCATGATCTTCTGCTTGCGGCAGTCGGCGAGGCGGCGGACGAGCGCGTGGGCGAGCGTGATCGGCAGGGGCATGAGCTGCTCGGTCTCGCGGCACGCGTAGCCGAACATCATCCCCTGGTCGCCGGCGCCCCCGGTGTCGACACCCATCGCGATGTCGGAGGACTGCTCGTCGATCGCCGCCACGACCGCGCAGGACTTCGAGTCGAAGCCGAACTGCGCGTCGTCGTAACCGATCTCGCCGATCGTCCGGCGCGCGACCTTCGGCAGGTCCACGTAGACCCGGGTCGTGATCTCACCCGCGATCAGGCAGAGGCCGGTCGTGAGGAGCGTCTCGCACGCCACGCGACCCGTCGCATCCTGCTCGAGGATCGCGTCGAGCACCGCGTCGGAGATCTGGTCCGCGATCTTGTCCGGGTGCCCTTCGGTCACGGACTCCGACGTGAAGAGATGCCGTCCCTTGAATCCCATGTCCACCTCTCCCGGCCGGCCGGGCGCCGGGGCAATCCCCTCGGGGAGTCTGGCGATCCCCAAAAGATGGCATGCTACCATCGCCTCCAGGCGGCATCAACGCCCGGTCTTGGCGCGATAGCGCACGGCGCCGGCTCCCGCGACGGCCTCGAGGGCCTCCTGCAGGCTCCTCGAGGGTGCGACGCGGAGCGTGGGTTCCGCGCGCGCGATGAGCCGGAACGAGCCGGGGCGCACCACCTCGAGGTAGAGCGGCACCTCGCCCCGATGCGCGGCGACCGCCTGCCGCAGCTTCGAGATCGACTCCTCGTCGAGGTCCGCTGCCAGCAGCCGGAGGTTCACCGACTCGGCCCGTCGCTCGCGAAGCCCCTGCAGCGGCGCAACGTCTTCCGCGTTGATCCGGACCCGATCCTCGTCCACGTCGAGACGGCCGGTGACGAGGACCGCCCGGTCGTTCTCCAGGATGGACTGGCAGGCCTCGTAGGCCTTCGGAAAGACCATGACCTCCACGAGCCCCTCGAGGTCCTCGACGTGCATCGACGCCCACCAGGAGCCCTTCTTCGACTTCCGCCGCTTGAGGTCGGTCACGATCCCCAGCAGCGCCACCTCCGTTCCCCCGCTCCCCTCCCGTAGTTCCGCGGTGGTGTGCGTGCCGAAGTCGCGAAGGAGATCCCGGTAGCTCTCGAGCGGGTGTCCGGTGACGTAGAAGCCGAGCGTGGCCTTCTCGTTGGCGAGCCGTGTCGCCTCGTCCCAGTCGGGAAGGTCGGGCAGGAGGTGACGCGGAACATCGTCGCCGGTCCCGCCTGCCCCGCCGCCGAACAGGCTGCTCTGGCCGGCCTCGCGCTCGGCGCGCTTCTTCTGTCCGAACTCGATCGCCGCATCCACGGCCGCGTGGAGCTGGCTTCGCCGGCCGCCGAGGGAGTCGAGCGCTCCCGACTGCACGAGGGCCTCGAGGACCCGCTTGTTCACGAGACGCAGGTCCGCCTCGGCGCAGAGGTCGAGCAGCGAGACGAAGCTCCCCCTGCGCTCCCGCGCCTCGAGGATCGAGCGGATCGCGGCCTCCCCCACGTTCTTGATCGCCGAGAGCCCGAATCGGACCGCCTCCCCTTCCACGGTGAAATCGAGCCCCGAGGAGTTCACGTCCGGCGGGAGGACGCGGATGCCCATCTCGCGGCATTCGTTCACGTACTTGACCAGCTTGTCCGTGGTCCCCTTCTCGCTCGTGAGGAGCGCGGCCATGAAGTGGACCGGGTGGTGCGTCTTGAGCCAGGCCGTGCGGTAGGCCACCAGGGCGTACGCGGCCGAGTGCGACTTGTTGAAACCGTACCCGGCGAAGAACTCCATCTGGTCGAAGACCTTCACGGAATCGCCGAGCGGTATCCCCTGCGCGGTGGCGCGCTCGAGGAACTCCGGCCGCTCGGCCGCCATCGCTTCCTTCTTCTTCTTCCCCATCGCGCGGCGCAGGATGTCCGCCTCGCCGAGCGTGTACCCGGCCAGGCGCGAGGCGATCTGCATCACCTGCTCCTGGTAGACGATCACCCCGTAGGTCTCGCGGAGAATGTCCTCGAGGAACGGGTGGGGGTACTCGACCCGGATCTTCCCGTGGCGGCGCTTGATGAAGTCGTCGATCAGACCGCCGCCGATGGGTCCAGGCCGATAGAGCGCGTTCAGGGCCACCAGGTCCTCGAAGCGGTCCGGCTTCAGGTGGCGAAGGATCTCCTGCATGCCGCTCGACTCGAACTGGAACAGCCCCGACGTCCTCGCCCGGGAAAACAGCTCGTACACGGCGGGATCGTCGAGCGGGATCCGGTCGATGTCGGGACGGAAGCCGGTGTGCAGGGCGATCGAATCCAGCGCGTCCGAGATCACGGTCAGGGTCTTGAGGCCGAGGAAGTCCATCTTGAGGAGGCCGATCTCCTCGATGTCCCCCATGGCGAACTGGGTCGTGACCTCGTCGTTCGCGCCGAGGTAGAGCGGCGCGAACTCGACGATCGGCTTCGGCGCGATCACGACCCCCGCCGCGTGGGTGGACGCGTGCCGGACGAGCCCCTCGAGCCTCAACGCGACGTCGAGGAGCTGGCGGACGGCGGGATCGTTCTCGTACGCCTGCTTCAGCGCCGGCACCTCCGCCATCGCCTTCTCGATCGTCACCTCGATCCCGGGCCGCTGCGGGACCAGCTTCGCCACCCGGTCCACGTCGGCGTAGGGGATGTCGAGGCCCCTTCCCGCGTCCCGGATGACCGCGCGCGCGGCCATCGTGCCGAACGTGATGATCTGCGCGACGTTGGGCCGCCCGTACTTCCCCCGGACGTAGTCGATGACGCGGTCTCGCCCGCGGAAGCAGAAGTCGATGTCGATGTCCGGGAGGCTGATTCTCTCGGGGTTCAGGAAGCGTTCGAAGAGGAGCTCGTACCGCATCGGGTCGATGTCCGTGATCCGCATGCAGTAGGCCACGAGGGAGCCGGCGGCCGAGCCGCGGCCCGGCCCGACCGGGATTCCGCTCTCGCGGGCGTACCGGATGAAGTCCCAGACCACGAGGAAGTACCCCGCGAATCCCATCCTCCGGATGACGGCGATCTCCCCCTCGAGGCGCTGCCGGTACTCGTCGAGGCCGTGCTTCAGCCTGCCGGCATCGATCTCTCCCCGCCACTCCCTGCTCCGCTCCTCGAAACCGTCTCGCGCGACCTTCTCGAAATAGCCGTCGAGGTCGTACCCCTCGGGAACCGGAAACTCCGGGAGATGGTGCGGCTGCTTCTCGAACGCGAAGCCGCAGCGCGACGCGACCTGGGCGCTGTTCTCGACCGCCTCGGGGGCCCACGCGAACAGGGAGGCCATCTCCCCCCGGGTCTTGAGGTAGTGCTGGTTCGAATAGCGGATCCGATCTTCGCTGCGAACGTTCTTTCCGGTCTGGATGCACACCAGGACGTCGTGGGCGAAATGGTCGTCCGGAAGGAGGTAGTGGCAGTCGTTCGTCGCCACGAGACCGATCCCGAGCTCCCGCGACAGGCGGACGCTCCCCTCGTTGACGATCTTCTGCTCCTCGAGCCCGTGGTCCTGGAGCTCGAGCCAGAAGCGCCCCTCCCCGAACAGGTCCCTGAGTTCCCCCGCCGCCTTGGTCGCGAGGTCCTCTCGGCCGCCCCGAAGGTAGCTCGGGATCTCCCCCGCGAGACACGCGGAGAGCGCCACGATCCCCTCGGAGTGCTCCCTCAGGATCTCGCGATCGATGCGCGGGCGGTAGTAGAACCCCTCGAGGTATCCGGCCGTCGCGAGACGGATGAGGTTCTTGTAGCCGGCGTAGTTCTCCGCGAGCAGGATCAGGTGGAAATACGGCTTGCGCCCCGCCCCCGCCTGCTGCGGGCTCTTGTCGAAACGCGACCCCGGGGCGACGTAGGCCTCGATCCCGATGATCGGGCGCACCCCGTGCCGCACCGCCTTGCGCCCGAACTCGAGGGCCCCGAAGAGGTTTCCGTGGTCGGTGATCGCGAGCGATTCCTGGCCGTCCTGCGAGGCCCTGAGGAGCATCTCGTCGAGGCGCTGCGCGCCGTCGAGGAGCGAGTACGTCGTGTGGTTGTGAAGATGGACGAACTTCGGGACGTCGGACGGCATGATCACTCCCACTCGATGGTGCCGGGAGGCTTGCTCGTGACGTCGTAGACGACCCGGTTCACGCCGCGCACCTCGTTGACGATGCGGCTGCTGACGCGGGCGAGCAGGTCGCCGGGAAGGCGGGCCCAGTCGGCGGTCATGAAGTCCGTCGTCTCCACGGCGCGGAGCGCCACGACGTGCTCGTAGGTGCGGCCGTCGCCCATGACGCCCACGCTGCGGACCGGGAGGAGAACGACGAACGCCTGGGCGACCCGGTCGTACCAGCCGGACTCGCGGAGCTCCGAGATGAAGATCGCGTCCGCCTCCTGGAGCACCGCGACCCGCTCGGCGTTGACCTCGCCGAGCACGCGCACCGCGAGGCCGGGCCCCGGGAAGGGATGTCTTCCCACGAAGGCGGGATCGAGCCCGAGCTCGCGCCCGACCCTGCGGACCTCGTCCTTGAAGAGGTCCTTGAGCGGCTCGACGAGCTTGAGCCGCATGCGGTCGGGAAGCCCGCCGACGTTGTGATGGGTCTTGATGGTCGCCGACGGCCCCTTCACCGAAGCCGACTCGATCCGGTCCGGGTAGATCGTTCCCTGCGCGAGGAACTCCGCGTCGCCCACCGCCTTCGCCTCGCTCTCGAAGACCTCGATGAACGTCTCGCCGATGATCTTCCTCTTGCGCTCGGGGTCCTCGACCCCGGCGAGCCGGGACAGGAACATCCCCGACGCCTCCGCGAAGCGCACCTCCAGCCTGTACCGCTCGCGGAAGTCCCGCAGGACCTGCTCCGCCTCCCCTTTTCGAAGCACGCCGTTGTCCACGAAGACGCACACGAGCCGGTCGCCGATCGCCCGGTGGAGCAGCAGAGCCATGACGGAGGAGTCCACCCCCCCCGACAGCGCGCAGATCACCCGGCCGTTCCCGACGGTCCGCCGCAGCTCCGCGACCTGATCGTCCACGAACGAGGCGATCGTCCAGTCTCCGCGGCACCGGCAGGCGTCGAAAAGGAAGTTGCGCAGGACCTCGCGGCCGCGCTCCGTGTGCGCCACCTCGGGGTGGAACTGGACGCCGAAGAGGGACCGCTCGCGGTCCTCCACGGCGGAGTGGGGCGCGCTCGCGGACCATGCCACCGACCGGAACCCCGGAGCGGGCTCGAGCACTCGATCGCCGTGACTCGCCCACACCAACTGATCGGGACCGAGCCCGCGGAACAGCAGGGAGGCGGCCGGATCCTCGACACGGATCGTCGCCGGCCCGTACTCCCGGCTTGGCGCCGGCGAGACGTTGCCGCCGAGCCGGAACATCATCAGCTGCATGCCGTAGCAGATGCCGAGCACGGGGACGCCGGCCTCGAACAGCTCGCGGCCGACGAGGGGCGCGCCCTCCCCGTACACGGAGTCCGGCCCGCCCGACAGGACGATGCCCCTGGGCTCCTTCGCCACGACGTCTCGCACGGGAGTCGAGAAAGGCAGGATCTCGCAGTAGACGCCGAGCTCGCGCACCCGCCTCGCGATGAGCTGGGTGTACTGGGAGCCGAAGTCGAGGATGAGGATCGTCTCGTGCCGCACGCTCACCCTCTCTCCCGCCCCGCGCGGGCGCCGCCCGCGGTCAGCTCGTCCGCGAGGGATTCCATGACCGCCCACTTGTCGATCCCGCGGCTCTTGAGGGTACGGTCGGTCCGCAGGAAGCGCCCCGGAAGCCCGAGGAGATCGCCAAGCGGCCAGCGCCGGAGCCCCGCGAGCAGCCTCGCCGCGGGTACGCCCGCCCAGACCGACCGGACCGCCTCTTCCGGAGCCGACCCCGACTCGATCGCCGCCTTGACCTGCAGCATCGCCCTCGCCCGCCAGGCCAGCCCGCCGAGCGTCCGGATCTGCTGCTCCCCGGCCTCCGCGAGGCGGCGGGTCGCCTCGAGAGCTTTCCCGGAGTCCCTCGCGAGCATCGCGTCCGCCAACTCCCAGCCCGAAAGGGCGCCACCCCCGGCCACCACCTGACGCGCCTCCCCGAACGTCACGGCCCCGCGGGCCTCCGTTCCCCGCCAGTCGCGGATCTTGTCCAGCTCGCTCGACAGCCGGTAAAAGTCCCCGGTGGAAACCTCGACGAGGAAGGCGATCGCATCCCGATCGAGCGTGAGCCCTCGCTCCTTCGCAAGCTCGGACGCCTCCCTCCCCACGGCCTCCCCCTCGTCCTGCGACGGCGGCCGGAAGGCCGCCGTGCGCCCCGCCTCCAGCAGCTCGCGATGGAGGCCGCGCCGCGCGTCGAGCTTCGGGGCCCGGACGATGAGGTAGCTTCCGACCGGCGGCGACGACGCGTACCCGGCGAGCGGCCCCGGCTTTCCGTCGAGCGCCTCGACGTCCCTCACCAGGACGACGCGCTTCGGCGAGAACATCCCCACGGAGCAGGCTGCGGCCAGCACGGTGCCGATCTCGACCCTGCGATCGCCGTACACCGTGAGCGCGGCGCCTCCCGCCCCCTCCGGGACCAGGTGGGCGAGCAGCGCGCGTTGCGCCTTGTCCAGGTGGAAGAGATCCTCGCCGGTGAGGACGGTCAGCCCCGGCGGCCAACCTTGGGCGAGGGCGGCGAGGGTCGAGCGCAGGACGGCCCCGCCGAGGGGGCCGGCGGGGCCCTTGGCCGCCATCAGAACCCCTCGAACATCGAGGTGACGAGCGCCTGGGCCGCTCCCTGCGCGATCTGGTCCAGGGCCTGGTTCTCCTGGGCGACCTCCTGCTGGACGTTGTACTGCTCGCGGAAGACGAGTCCGGACTGGCTCCACAGCACGGCCTGCGTGGAAAGCTCCCGGAGGGTGGCCTCGAGGGTCACGACGGTCTCGAGACGGGTCGCCCTGCCCTGGGCGTCGAGCTGGACCGGGTTCGACCTGTATCCCGTGATAGCTCCCTCGAGGAGCGCGTCGGCCTGTGCCTTGTCGTTGACGACCTTGTAGTGGCCCCGCTTCGTCAACTCGCTCGCCACCTCCTCGGTCACCCGCTGCTCGATGTTCGGGCGCTGCGTCCGGTTCTCGAAGGGCGCGACCATGATCACGCGAATCCGCTCCGGGAGGAACGTGTTCCCGCCGGCGAGCTTGTAGCCGCAGCCGGGCGCGGCCGAGCCGACGAGCGCGATCGCCGCGACGATCGCCGCGCGGGCACCCTTCCGCCCCGGCACGCTCACCTCCCGTCGCGCGAGGGAGTGATCTCGCCCCTCTCGATCCGCTTGCGGACGGCATCGAGGATCCCGTTGATGAAGGCCCCCGATTCCTCGCTCCCGAACTTCCTGGCGATCTCGATCGCTTCGTCGATGGCGACGACCGGCGGGACCTCGGCGTCGAAGAGCATCTCGTACACCGCCATGCGCAGCACGTTGCGGTCCACGACCGCCATCCGCTCGACCCGCCAGTTCTCCGCCGAGACCGCGACCACGTTGTCGAGGAACTGCCGCTCCCGGGCCACCCCGTTCACCAGGTCCTCGGCGAAGGTCTTGACATCGGGAGTGGACGCCTGGTCGGCCCAGAACGGCCCGAAGATCTCCTCGGGCCGTCCCCCGGCCACGTCCATCTGGAAGAGCATTTGGAGCGCGCACTCGCGGGCGCGCCTACGCTGGCCCAAGGTCCGAGCCCCTACGCCATCTGGCGATACAGGCTGACCATCTCCACCGCGGCCAGAGCGGCGTCCCAACCCTTGTTTCCGGACTTCGCTCCCGCCCGATGGATCGCCTGCTCGAGACTGTCCGCGGTCACCACGCCGAACGACACGGGAATCCCGTGCTGGAGCGAGGCCTGCGCGAGGCCCTTGGCGACCTCCGCCGCAAGAACGTCGAAGTGCGGGGTCTCCCCCCGGATCAGGGCTCCGAGCGCGACCACCGCGTCGAACTTCCCGGATGCCGCGAGCCGGGCCGCCGCCTGGGGGATCTCCCAGCTTCCCGGCACCCGCACCACGGTGCGGGCGTCCGCTCCGGCCCCGTGCCGCTCGAGGCAATCCTCGGCACCGGCCAGCAAGCGGGCGGCGACGAAATCGTTGGTTCGCGCCACCACGAGGGCGAACCGCATCCCTTTCGCGTCGAGCCTGCCTTCCAAGACGTTCGCCATGCGCCGCCTCCCGGGGACACCACACCGTTTGCCCGGACCGCCCGGTACGAGACCGGAGTATAGGAACCAAGCTCGAAGGGTGTCAAGGCGGCCGCCGCCCCTAGGAGCTCAATCGGGATAGGGCCCGACCTCGATGAGCCGGCGAAAGGCCTCGTAACGCCCTCGGATCTCGTCGGGGGTGAGGCGCTTCAGCCGGTCCAGGGAGAAATCCTCCACCTGGTACGAAGCCATCACGGAGCCGGCGACGGCGGCGCGGCGGACATCCGCGGCCGCTCGTCCCCCGGCCCTGGCGAGGAACCCCAGGAAGCCTCCCGCGAAGGTGTCCCCCGCCCCGGTCGGATCCACGACCCGGCGAAGAGGGAAGGCCGGCATCGCGAACGTCTCCCCTGCGCCGAAGACCGCGACGCCGTACTCGCCGCGCTTCACGACCACCACCCCGGTCCCGAGCTCCCGGACCGCCTCCGCCGCCTCGACGACGTTCCTCCGTCCGGTGAGCTGGCGGATCTCGCCGTCGTTGATCAGCAGCACGTGAACCCGCGGCAGGAGGCGCCGGAGTGCCTCGGGCTTCGAGGCGATCCAGAAGTTCATCGTGTCCGCCGCGACGAGCGACGCGGGATCCACCTGATCGAGAACCCGCCACTGAAGCTCCGGGTCGATGTTCGCGAGGAAGAGCACCGGCGTGCGATCCCACCCGGACGGTAGAACGGGATCGAAGTCGGCGAACACGTTGAGCTGCGTGTCGAGGGTTCGCGGGTTGTTGAAGTCCTCGCCGTATTCCCCGACCCAGCGGAAGGTCCGCCCCGGCACCCGCTGCAATCCCGCGAGGTCGACGCCCCTGTCGCGAAGGGGCTTCTCGTGCTCCGCGGTGAAGTCCTCCCCCACGACCGCCACGAGCCGCACCTCGGTGAAGAACGACGCCGAGACGGAGAAGTGCGTGGCCGAGCCGCCGAGGACGTCCCTCCGCGTGCCGGCCGGCGTGGTGACCGTGTCGAGAGCCACCGATCCGACGACGAGGATGCCCATGCTCTCCTTGCCTCCTCTTCAGTCGAGGTAACGGCCCACGATCGCCCGGAGTCTCTCCCTCGCCTCCGCGGGGACAGCGTCGCGGCGCGTGATGATCGCGTGCTCGAGGGCCCGTCCGCATCCGCACGCGGCGCGCTCCTCCGGCAGCTCGAGCGCGGTACGGCGCAGGACGGCGGCCGCGAGCCGGCTGTTCGCCCGCAGGTTCTCGAGGACGGCGCCGATCGTCACGTCCTCCTCCTCCTCGTGCCAGCAGTCGAAATCGGTGACGAGCGCGACCGTGGCGTAGCAGATCTCCGCCTCCCGCGACAGCTTCGCCTCCTGGAGGTTCGTCATCCCGATGACGTCCACCCCCCACGACCGGTAGAGCAGCGACTCTGCCCGGGTCGAGAACGCGGGTCCCTCCATGCACAGGTAGGTCCCCCCGTCGTGCGTCGTGGCCCCCTCCCGGCGGGCGCATTCCAGCAAGATCCTCCTCGTCTCGGGACAGACCGGGTCCGCGAACATCACGTGCGCGACGATGCCCCCGCCGAAGAAGGTCGAGGCCCGCCCCCGCGTCCGGTCCACGAACTGGTCGGGAAAGACCATGTCGCGCGGCCGGATCTCCTCCTTCATGGAGCCCACCGCCGAAGCCGACAGGATCCGCTCGACACCGAGGAGCTTGAACCCGTAGACGTTCGCGCGGTAGTTGATCTCCGACGGGAGGAGCTGGTGGGCGCGCCCGTGGCGCGCGAGGAACGCGACGTCCCGCCCGTCGAGCCTCCCCACGAGGTACGCGTCGGACGGGGCGCCGAAAGGCGTTTCGACGCGAGTCTCCTCGAATCCGTCGAGACCCGCCAGCTCGTAGAGCCCGCTCCCTCCGATGATGCCGATGCGCGCGCGGGGAGCGGAGGTCAAGGATGCCCCCCGCCCGCCTTGGCCTCGACCCAGGCGCGAGCCTCCTGCCCCAGCTTCTCGCCGTCGCCCGCCTTCCGGGTCTCGCCGTCCCACGAGATCGTCGCGGACGGCTTCCGGGCATCGAGGGAACCGTTGGCCACGACGCTCCACGCGCAGCGTACGCCCAGCGCCGCCCGTCGGAGCGCGGCGGTGTCCGGGTCGCCCGGCCTGCCGTCGATGCGGATCGCCATCGGCGGGCGGACCGCCTCCTCGATGGCGAGTGCCAGACCGGTGGCCTGCACCCCGTACGCCGCGAGGTCGCCCGCGAACGCGCCGAGGATCGAGACGGCCTGCTCCCTGAGATCCTCCCCCGCCCCGAGCGCGTGGAGACGCAGCATGGCTCGCGCGAGGAGGGCGTTCTCCCGGGGCGGACGCCTCGGATTGGCGAGGATGCCCAGCGGCGCGGCGCCCGGCAGCACGTCGCGGAACCCGGCCTCGCCGGGAACCAGGAGGTTCCTCGTGCAGAAGGTGACGATGTCCCGCGCGGCGTCGAGGTATCTCGACTCTCCGGTGGTCTGGTAGGCGTCCACGAGCCCGAAGGCGGCCTCCGCCTGGTCCGCGAGATGCCGCCGGTCGTCTGGGGCGGGCTCGATCACGTGGCCGACGCCACGACCCGCCTGGTAGGCCTTCGAGAGCACCAGATCCAGAGCGCCGCGGCCGGCTTTCTGCAGGGAATCGTCGGCCAGGAAACTCCCCGCGCGAAGAAGGGCTGCTCCGGCCAGGGCGTTCGATCCGGAGAGAACGAGCCGGTCCAGGCGAGAGTCCCCGGCCTTCGCGCCCGCGCCCTTCGCCGCCCCCTCCGGCATCTGCGCTAGGTAGAAGCCTCCGCCCGGCCGCGCGAGAACGGTGGTCAGGAAGCGGGCCGTGCCCCGGATCGCGCCCCGCAGATCCTCGGAGTCGCCCTGCCTCGCCGCCGTCAGAAGCTCGCGCAGCAGGTGGGCGTTCGTCTCGAGCATCTTCTCGGACTCGAGATCCTGCCACGAGGGGGACATCGCGATGCGGTGCATGCCGCCGCCGTCCCGGTCGTAGAGCGGGCTCGCCACGAGCTTCGTCAGCATGAGACGCGCGGGATCCCTTAGGGCGGGCTCGCCTCGCGCGGCCCGGGCCGACGCGTACTCGGCGAGTCCCGGCACGAGGAACTTCGGGCCGACGCCGAATCCCCCGTAAGTCATGTCCGCGCTCGCGACCAGCCAGCGCGCGAGCGCGTCGGAGGTCTCGAACGAGACCTCCCCGCTCTTCGGCTTCGCCGCCGCGTCCTCCTGAATCCACTTCGCCGCCTGCTCGGCGAGCGACGTCGCGTTGCGGGCGAGATACATGCGCGCCTGCTCCAGCAGGTAGCGCAGCGTCTGCGGGTCCACGAATCCCGCCGTGATCGGGGCCGGGGAACCCGAGGCATTCGCGGAGCTGATCATCGGCCTGCCGTCGGGAAGCAGGAAGTTCAGGCCCGGCCAGGATCCGGTCTGGTAGCGCTCGCGGATGTCGGGCCGCCGGTCGGCGTCGACGACCACGAGGACGAACCCGTCGTTGATCGTCCGGACCACGTCCGGATCCCGGAGCGTCTCGGTCAGGAAGCGCTCGGAGGCGAGGCTCCAGGGCGCGTGGAGCACGAGGAGGACCGGCCGTCCGAAGAGGGAGGCCGTTCGAAAGGCCGAGAGACCCCAAGGAAGCGGGTAGAGATGCTTGCTGAGCACCTCGTCCGTCGGCCAGCTCCGGAACGCCTCCTGCGCGGGAAGCGCGAGGTCGACTCCCTTCAGGAAGAAGGGGACCGCGGACGCGGGCTCCGTCTCCTCGGCGGACTTCGGCGTCTCCTGTGCCAGCGAAGCCTGCGCGAAAGCGCCGGAGAGGAGCGTCAGCGCCGCCAGGGCCGCCGCGATCCTCCCGCGAGAAGTCGACCCGTCGACGGCGCGAAGCCGGCGGGCGCGGCCGGACTCGATGATCACTCGATCCTCCAGCAGTTCAATGAATTCGAGGAAAGACGATTATCCGGGCACCCTCGCGGGGTGTCAAGGAACGCGGCTCGCGGGCGCGCCCTGCGGACTTGCATCCACGGGTGACGGGCATACGTTTGATGCGAGGGTCGGGCAGGCACGAGACGATTACGTTTCCGACAGCAAGGGACCTTGGACACCACGAGATATCCGAGAGGACTACCCTGGCTGCTGATCGCGGCGTCGACCGCGTCCGTGGCGATCGTCCGCCCCGTGCCCTTGGGCGCCCTCGCCGAAGCGCTGCCGCTGACGCTCGTGCTCGCCGCCCTCGCGGGGATGGCGGCGTGGATCGCGTCCCCCCACGACCGGGGCCGCCCCGTCCGCGTGGCCCCGACTTTCGTGCTGGCCGCCTTCGAGGTCCTCCCCCTCGCCCCCGCCTTCGCGGTGCTCCTCGTCGCGATCGCGGGGGGAAAGGGCGGCGGGGTCGCCGGCCCCTCGCGGCGAGGGTTGCGCTCCGCGGCCGCCGTCGCCGCGGGCTCCGCGATGGTCGTCCTCCTTCTCGCCTCGGCCTCCACCGCTCCGCCTCCCCGCTCCCTCCGCGCGTTCGCCGCCCTCGCCGCGCTCTTTGCCGTCCTCGAGGGAGCGTCCTTCGCGGTCGCCGCCCTGCTGACCGTCTCGAACGGGCAGGCGCGTGCGGAGGGGTTCGAGCGGGCCCTCCGGCAGGTTCTCCTCGAGTCCGTCAACGTCCCCCTCGCGTGGTGCCTCGCCGCCTTCCTGCGCTCGGACGCCCTCCCGACGGCCCTTTCCCTCTCGGCCGCGATCCTCCTCGGAGGACTCGCCATGAAGGCCCTCGACCGGGCCCTCGCCGATCTCACGGTCACGAACGACGTCCTCGCCGCGCGGCTGAGCGAGCTCGCCACGCTCCACGCGGTCGGCAAGGAGATGCTCTCGTCGCTCGATCCCAAGAGGGTCTTCTCGGTGATCGAGCGCGAGTGCTCGAAGATCCTCGACGTGGACAGCCTCGTCGTGACCCTTGTGGATCCCGACACGAGCGAGACCCGTCTCGCGCACCGATGGGCGCGCGGCGACCCTGCGGCAGCACCTCTCGCCAAGCCCGGGGACGCCATCGTGAGCTGGGTCGCCCTCGAGAAGCGCCCGCTGCGCGTGGACGACCTCCGCGAGAGCCCGGAGAATCTCCCCTTCCGCACGGGCGGCCTCGAGGCCGACGTCCGCTCCGTCCTCGCCGTGCCCCTCGTGGTCGAGGAGCGAGTGACCGGAGTGCTGTCGGTGCGGAGCTCCCGCCCCCGCGCTTACGACGAGCACCAGCTCTCGCTGCTGACCACCATCGCGCAACAGGCCGCGGTCGCCATCGAGAACGCGCGGCACTACGAGATGGCGACGGTGGACTCCCTGACGCGGCTCTTCCTCCGCGATCACTTCCACCAGCGACTCGAGGAGGAGCACAACCGGGCGCGGCGGTACCGCAGCTCCTTCGCGGTGCTCATGCTCGACCTCGACGGCTTCAAGGAGATCAACGACCGCCACGGTCACCTGCAGGGTGACCGTTACCTGCGAGCGCTCGGCCCCGCCATCCGCTCCGGCCTGCGCGCCGCGGACCTCCCCTGCCGGTACGGCGGCGACGAGTTCTGCCTGCTCCTCCCCGAGACCGATCTCGAGGGCGCGCGAGCGATCGCGGAGCGGATCCGCAAGACCGTCGGGCAACTCGAGGTGACGACCGAGGCGGGCCCCTTGAGGACCACCGCGAGCATCGGGGTGGCGGTGTTCCCGCAGCACGATTCCGGCGACCTGCGCGGATTGCTCCTCCGGGCCGACCAGGCCCTGTATCAGGCCAAGCGGACCGGCCGGGACCGCGTCGTCCCCTTCGCCGCGTAGCGGAGATGAAGGGCGAGCGGGGCGCGAGACCGGAAGCGTCCGTAGCCGGCCCTTTTCCGGGCCGGCGAGGAACGCTTCCGGTCTCGCGCCCCGCGGTGGTAACACGGGCAGCGCTAGTCCCTTTCCGCCGGCTCCTCGCTGTGGCTTCGATGAGCTCGCTCTAGTCGAGAACGTCGCGGACGCGTTTGCCCGTCCGCGAGAGGAAGCGGTCGGCCAGCGACGGAAGGTCGCCGCTCGGGCGGTCCAGGAGGAGACGCTCGACGCGGTGCATCGGGAAGAACAGGACGGACGGCCCCACCGCCGCAGCGTCCCCTCGCTCGACCTGCGCGGCCCAGTCGTCGAACGAGGCGAGGTCGATCCCCTCGAGGGTCACGCCACTCGACTCCAGCGCGCGCAGCACTCCCCACATCCGCTCGTGCGGCTCGCGGAGATAGAGGAGCACGGGCTGCCCAGGGGCGATGCGCGAGCCGCCCGCCCCGGGCGGCGCCTCCGAGAACTCGATCAGCACGCCGCCGCAGGATCTCGGGTGCAGGAAAGCCACCCGTCTCCCGCCGGAGCCGGGACGCGCTCCGCCTCCGAGAATCTCCGCCCCCGCGCCCGCGGCGCGCTCGAGCGCGGCATCGAGGTCGTCCGCCTCGATCGTCAGATGGTGGAGGCCTTCCCCCCGGCGTTCCAGGTGGCGGGCGATCGCCGACTGCTCCTCGAGCGGCTCCAGCAGCTCCACTCGCGACTCTCCGGCGCGGAGGATCGCCACGCGCACCCCCTCGCTCGGCACCGTCTCGATCCCCTCGAGCTCGAGGCCGAGCGCGTCCCTCCAGAGCGCCAAGCGCTCGTCGAGGCTCCGCACGGCGATCCCCACGTGGTCGAGCTTCCGGCTCATCGCACCTCCACCCGGGAGAGAACCCGGTCGGCCGCGGTGTAGGGATCCGTCCGCCGCTCCGCGATCTCGTCCACGGCGGCCCGCAGGGCGTCCCCCGGGAGAACCCTCGCGAGGACGCCTCCCACGAGACGCTCGTACAGGATCGCGCGGAACCGCGCGTCCGCGCGCTCGCGCCGCCGCTCTCCTCGCCTCGCGGTGCCGGGCCCGCCGGCGAACCGGCGGATCCCTTCTTCGAGCTCGGCGACGCCTTCGTCCCGCACCGCGATCGTCCGGTAGATGGACGGCCTCGGCCGTCCGTCTTCCGGGACGAGCGCCATCATCGCCTGGAGGTCGGCCGCGAGGCGGTCCGCGTCGGGGCGGTCGGCCTTGTTGATCACGAAGAGATCGGCGATCTCGAGGATCCCCGCCTTGATCGCCTGGATGTCGTCCCCCATCCCCGGGACCAGGACCACGGCGACGACGTCCGCCGTCCGGGCGATCTCCACCTCGTCCTGGCCGACCCCCACCGTCTCCACCACGATCGGGTCGTACCCGGCGGCGTCCATCAGGTCGATGGCGTCGCCGGCGGCGCGGCTGAGACCGCCGAGGTGGCCGCGCGTCGCCATCGAGCGGATGAACACGCCGGGGTCGCTCGCGTGGTCCTGCATGCGCACCCGGTCGCCCAGGATCGCGCCCCCGGAATACGCGCTGCTCGGGTCCACCGCGATGACCCCCACGCGGCGCCCGGCGGCCCTCAGGCGCGCCACGAGCCGGTCCACGAGGGTCGACTTGCCGGCGCCGGGGGCTCCCGTCACGCCGAGGATCGTCGCCGCACCGGCCAGCGGGAACGCCTCCCGCAGGATGGCGGGAGCCGAGGGCGCGAACTCCTCCACGAGGCTGATCGCGCGGGCGAGCGAGCGTACATCCCCTGCCGCGAGCCGGCGGACCAGGTCGGATCGGGCGTCCCCGTCTGCCATCCGTTCTCGCGGCGCGCCGGTCACAGGCTCGAGAGGATTTCGCGAGCGATCACGAGGCGCTGGATCTCGCTCGTGCCCTCGCCGATCGTGCACAGCTTCACGTCCCGGTAGAACTTCTCCGCGGGAAAGTCCTTGACGTAGCCGTAGCCGCCGAAGATCTGCAGGGCGCGGTCGGCGACGTAGACGCCGGCTTCCGACGCGTAGAGCTTCGCCATCGCGGACTCCCGGGTCGTCTTCATCCCCTGGTCCTTCATCCACGCGGCGCGGTGGATCAGCAGGGCGGACGCGTCGATCCGCGTCGCCATCTCCGCGAGCATGAACTGGATCGCCTGGAACTCCGCGATCGCGCGCCCGAACTGCTGGCGCTCCTTCGCGTACTTCGCCGCCGCCTCGAAAGCCCCCCTCGCCATGCCGAGCGCGAGCGCCGCGATCGAGATCCTGCCGCCGTCCAGGATCTTCATCGCGTCCACGAAGCCGTGGCCCCGCTCGCCGAGGAGCGCCGTGGCGCCGACGCGGCAGTCCTCCATGATCACCTCGGAGGTGTCCGAGGCGCGGAGGCCCATCTTGTCCTCCTTCTTGCCCGGCCGGAAGCCGGGGGTTCCCTTCTCGATCACGAACGCCGAGATCCCGTGCCTGCCCTTCTCCGGATCGGTCACCGCGAAGACGACGACGACGTCGCCCACCGAGCCGTGCGTGGTGAACGTCTTCGTCCCGTTCAGCACCCAGCCGTCGCCGTCCGCCCTGGCGACCGTGCGCGTCCCGGCGGCGTCGGAGCCCGCGGTCGGCTCGGTAAGGCTCCAGGCTCCGATCCAGCTACCCGACGCGAGAGGGACCACGTACTTCCGCTTCTGCTCCTCGGAGCCCGACTGGAAGATGTGGTTCGTGCAGAGGGAGTTGTGGGCCGCGACCGCGATGCCGATGGAGCCGTCCACCCGGGACAGCTCCTCCACCGCGATCGCGTATTCCGTGTACCCCAGCCCGGCTCCCCCGTACTCCTCCGGGAAGATGATCCCCAGGAGGCCGAGCTCGCCCGCCTTGGCGAGGATCTCGCGGGGAAACTCCTGGGACTCGTCGTAGCGCCTGACGTGAGGCGCGATCTCCGTCTCCGCGAACTCCCGCACCGTACGGCGCAGCAACTCTTGGTCGTCCCTGAGGCCGAAATCCACTTGCTCCCCCTTTCAGCAATGTCCGAACAAATGGGAAGATTATATACGTGGCGCCGCGGCGCGGGTCGAGGCCTTTCGCCCGGAGCCCGCCGGCTCAGCGGCCCGCGCGCCCGACCTCCCGCAGGGCCGCGAGCGCCCTCTCGAGCCCCGGGTCGTCCACGTCGAGATGCGTGACGAAGCGCACGCGCCCCGGCCCCATGCCTCCCGCCAGCACCCCTCGCTCGCGTAGGGCCGCGAGAACCCCGTCCGCTGAGGCGGGAGGGGCCACCTCGGCGATGACGATGTTCGTCCTCACGGCCGCGGGATCGATCCGGAACGCCGGAAGCTCCGCGAGAGCCGCGGCGAGCCGCGACGCCCGGCGGTGGTCCTCGGCGAGCCGGTCCACGTGGTAGGTGAGCGCGTGGAGCCCCGCGGCGGCGAGAACGCCCGCTTGCCGCATGGCGCCGCCCATCCGCTTCCGCACGACCCGCGCCTCGGCCACGAGGGCCCGGCTCCCGCACAGCGCCGACCCGACCGGTGCCCCGAGCCCTTTCGAGAAGCAGAACATCACCGTGTCGAAGCCGCGCGCCAGCTCCGCCGCGGGGGCGCCGAGCGCCTCGGCGGCGTTGAAGATCCGCGCGCCGTCGAGATGCGCCGCCAGCCCGTGCCCCTTCGCGGCGGCGATCAGGGCATCCTTCCGCGCGACCGGGAGCACGACACCGCCGCCGTGGTTGTGCGTGTTCTCGAGGACGAGTAGGGTCGCGCGGGCCATGTAGTAGGGTCCCGGTTTCGCCGCGGTCGCCACGGCCTCGGCGTCGAGAACGTAGCCCGGGCCCGAGAGCACGCGAGGCATCGCGCCGGACCACGCCGTCATCGCTCCCAGCTCGTAGTTGTAGACGTGGCTGCCGGCCTCGAGGATCACGTCCGTGCCGGGCCGGCTCAGGAGGTGGATCGCGATCTGGTTCCCCATCGTCCCGGTGGGCACGAAGATCGACGCCTCGTGGCCGAGGCGCCCCGCCGCCGCCTCTTCCAGCCGCCGGATCGTCGGGTCTTCGCCGTAGACGTCGTCGCCGACCTCCGCCTCAGCCATCGCTCGCCGCATCGCGTCGGTCGGCCGGGTCACCGTGTCGCTTCGAAGGTCCACGAACTCGCGATCGCTCATGTCGCTCTCCCCGCCGCTTCCCTCTTCAGATCAGCTCGGCGAACAGCTCGTTGCTCCGCAGGCGCCCCCAGCGCGTCAGCCGGACCCGTGTGCCCGTGCGCTCGATCAGACCCGCGGACTCGGCCTTCTCCCACGTCTCACGGTGCTTGCGCTCGAGCTCGACACCGTGGGTTTCTTCGACGTCGAGCAGGTCGACTCCCGACGCGAGCCTCAGCCCCATGACGAGGGCCTCGGCCGCCCTGCGATCCGCATCGTACCCCTCGGCGGCGTCCACGGGGTCCTCCCCCGCCTCGAGCCGCGAGAGGTACGCGTCCAGGTCGCGAACGTTCGCGCGGCGCTCCCCCGCGAGGTGCGCGTGGGCGCCGACCCCGAACCCCGCGTAGGGGGCGTCGGTCCAGTACTTGATGTTGTGCCGGCTCTCGTGCCCCGGCTTCGCGAAATTCGAGATCTCGTAGGCCGCGAATCCCGCGTCCTCGAGGATGTCGACCGTCGTCCCGTACGCGTCGGCGAGGGCGTCGTCGTCCTCCGGCGCGATCCTCCCGGCCCGGAGCGCTCGGGTGAGCGGCGTGTCCTTGTCGGTCTCGAGCAGGTAGACGGAAACGTGGTCCGGCTCGAGCGCGACCGCCGCCTCGACGGTCCGCCCCCACGCCACGAGGCGCTCGCCCGGCAGCCCGGCGATCAGGTCGAGGCCGACCGACCGGAACCCGGCCTCGCGGGCCGCCTTCACCGCGGCGGCAGCCGACCGCGCGTCGTGGAGGCGCCCCACGCCGCGAAGCACGCCGTCGTCCAGCGACTGGACCCCCACGCACACGCGGTTGACGCCGGCGTCCCGGTACCCCTCGAGGTTGCCGGCCGACAGGCTCTCGGGATTCCCCTCGATCGTGATCTCGGCGCCCGGCGCGAGGTCGAACCGCTCCCCCAGCGCCCCGAGCAGCGCGCGGAGCTGCTTGGCACTCATCCGGGAGGGTGTTCCGCCGCCGACGTAGACCGTGTCCGCGACGCGCGGCGCCTTCGGCTGGAACGCGAGAATCTCCCGCCGGAGCGCGCCAAGGTACGGCTCGATCCGGTCGTCCCTCCCGGCGACGGTGGCGAAATCGCAATACGAGCAGCGGGCCGCGCAGAACGGGAAGTGCACGTACACGCCCGCCGGGCCTCGGGGGGCGTGGAAGGGCATCAAACCTTCCCCACCGTCTCGCCGGGCACCCACCCGTTCAGGCCGTTCGGGAGGCTGACCTGGATCCAGTCCTGCCGCTCCGCGCGGATCTCGAGCGCGAGCCCCTCGTGCACGGTGAACAGCACGGCGTTGTTCGTGCCGGGGCCCGCGCGCACCTCGACGGACGGCGCGAGGACGACCGCCAGGGGCGCGCCCTCGAGGCGGTCCCTCGTCGAGAGCCACGAGGCGCCCACGACCAGCAGGAGGAGGAGCAGGCTCGCGAGCACCCACCCCGCGGAGGCGTTCCACCCTCCGGGGCGCGCCGAGCGCCAGGCCACGAGTCCCGCGACGAGCCACACCAGGACGAGGAGGGCGACGGCCTGGCGGTCCGGCCCGATTGCGTCCTGCAGGCTCCGGACGATGCGGATGGGAGCCGCCACCTCCGGCGCCTCGACGCGGTCGTAGCAGCGCCCACGGGCGAGCTCGAGGTTCGCGCGAATGTCGGCATCGGTCGGGTCGAGACGGCGCGCTCGCTCGAAGTGCAGGATCGCCTCCCCGAGCCGGCCGAGGCGGAACGCGGCGCAGCCGAGGTTGTACTCGGCTCGCCCGTCGCGTATTCCGTAGCGCAGGACGGTGCGATAGGCCTCGGCCGCCTCCTCGTAGCTCCCCTTTTCGAACGCGGCGTTGCCGCGGGAGAAGGTCTCCTCCGGGGTCTCGGCGCGGGCGGGCGCCGCGGAAGCGAGCGCCAGCGCGAGCGCGCCCGCGGCGAAAAGGATCCGCCGCCTCATAGCGCCTTCTCGAGGAGGTCCACGATCTCTCGCGCTTCCTCCAGGGATTGCGTCTTCCGCTCGGCGCCGCCGGAGTCGGCGACGAAGCGGGCGAAGTCGCAGCTCTCGAGACAGGTCCGGTAGCGCTGCCGAAGCGCGGTGTCCACTCCCCGAGCGGCGAGCAGCTCGTCGGCCACGTCGTAGGTGAGTCCCGCCGGGGAGCGGTCGAACCGGTCGGCGACGTACTCGACGAGCGCGCGAGCCACGCCTTCGTGGAACGCGGCGGCGTCCGCGCCGCGGAGCCGGTGCTCGCTCGCCCTGAGGCGCTTCCTCGCCAGCCCACGCGCCCGCCGCGCTCGGAGGAGCCCGCGGTCCTGCGACAGGCGCGACCGGTAGCGGCCCACCCCGATCGCCACCGGGACCAGTATCAGGGGAATCACGAGCAACGCCGTGAACGACGAGCGGCGGTCGAAACGGGGGTGGCCGATCGAGAGCTTCCCGCGAAGCGGCTTGATGAACGCGATGTCGGTCCGCTGCGCCTGCACCGCTCCCCGCGCCACCGGCTGCTCGGTCGGCCGGTCGCTCCTCCTCACGGAGATCAGCGTCGGCTCGCCGCGCAGTTCGCGGTAGGCGCCCGCCGCCGGGTCGAAGTAGGAGAAGCGGACCGCGGGGAGGCGAACCTCGCCGGGGGCGAGCGGCACGAGCACCCACTCCCAGGTGCGCACCGAGCGGAGCTTCCCGCCCGGGGTGGATGCCGAGTCGGTGATCTTCGGCTCGAACACCTTGAGATCCGTGGGGGCGTCGAGCCGCGGCGGCGCCACCGATTGGAGCGAGCCTTCCCCCTCCACCGTCACCTTGAGCGCCACCGCGTCGTTGACCTGGACCTCCGTCCGGTCGAGCAGGGCCCTGAGCTTGAACGAGCCGACCGCGCCGCTGAACTCCGCCGGCTTCCCCGCCTCCGGCAGCGGCCGGATCCTGAGCCGGATGGGATCCGTCTTGCGGACCACCACGCTGGCGCCGCCCCCCCTCAGGAAATCCTCGAAGAGGTCGCCCGATGGGCGCCGGATCTGCACCTGGGCCGCGAACGGATCGATCGTGATCTCGCCGGGGGAAGTGGGAACGAGGACCCTCCTGACGACCGGGTAGGCGCTGTATCGGCGCCCGCCGATGCCCGTCTGATAGCGCTCGGCATTCGCGTCGGTCGGGACCTCCTCCACCCAGAAATTCGAGAACGAGGGGAACCCCATCCAGGAAAGTCCGCGCACGTCGACTCCGGACGCGAAGAGCGTGACCGTCAGCGGCACCTGCTGGCGGACCCACACGTCCGTCGCACCCGCCTCGGCCTTGAGGAACGCGTCCGCGGTCCCGTCGGCCGCACGCTCCTCGTCCCCGGCCGCAGGGGGCGAGCGTCGCTGCGGCCCCGCCGGCGCGGTGATCCCGCGCTCGACCTCGAGGCGGATCGGCTCCGTGCGGCGGACGGCCGAGCCGATCCGCACGGCGATCGGCGGGATCTCCGCCGGGCCCGGCCCGCCCGCCAGCAGCGTGTATCTCAGGACGACGCTGGCGTAGCGCCGGATCTGGAGACCCTGCATCTCGAACGACGCGCTCGTGGACTTGTTCGGTCCGTCGAGCACCCTCAGATTGATCAGCGGGGGGAGCTCGCGGACGGAGACGTCGTCCACCTCGCTTCCCTCGACCTGGATGATGAGGGCGATGGGCTGCGTGTCCGAGACGCGCCCTCGCGGCTCGACGAACGCGCGCAGGCGCAGGTCGTCCGCCGCCCCGGCCGGGAGCGCGGGGAGGACCAGCGCGAGCGCCAGCGCCGCGATCCAGTGTCGTGCGATCACCAGTCCTCCGCGGGCTCCGACTCTTCCTGCTTCGCGCGCCGCTCCGCCTGCTTCTTGAGCGCCGCCTTCTCCTGCTCGCCCAGCGAATCGAGGAGGTTCTTGGCTTGCTCGGCGGTCATCCCGCCGGCCGGACGCCGATCCTTCCCGCCACGGTCCTTCTCGTCCTTCGGCTCCGGCCGCGGCGCCTGCTGTTGCGGCTCCTGGTCCTTCTTCTCGTCTTTCTTCTCGTCCCCGCCGCCCGCAGGCTGCTGTTCCTTCTTGTCCTTCCCCTGCTTCTGCTGCTGTTGCTGCTCGTCCTGCTCCTTCTGTTGCTGCTTCTTCTCCTCCGCCGCGCGCAGCGAGAGCTCGTAGTTCCGCTTCGCGTCCCGGTCCGCCGGAACGGACTCGAGCGTCCTCCGGTACGCCTTCGCGGCCTCGTCGTATTTCTCCTGCCGGAAGAGGGCGTTCCCGAGGTTATACGACACGGAGGGCGCCAGGGTCGGGGGCGCCGAGAGAAGGGCGCGCGCGTACGCCTCCGCCGCCCCGTCCCACTTCTTCTGGCGATACAGGACGTTGCCGATGTCGTAGTGCAGCTCCGGCGCCTCCGGAGCGCCGACCTGCGCCTCGGTGTACGCGCGGAGGGCGTCGTCGAAGACCTTCTCCTCGTACTTGCGGTTCCCCTCCTCCGTCTTCCTGTGGACCGTCCCGCCGATCGGGAGCGAGAGCGCGGCCAGCGCGACCCCCGCGATCACCGCGTGCATCATGCGCGCTCCTCCCGTCTCCTCCGCCACCAGGCTCTCGGGAGCCCTCGCCGATCGGACACGGCGGTGGCGGCGATGAGCGCCAGCAGCGCGAGCGACAAGGGAATCTGGAACCGCTCCTCGTATCTCGCCCTCATGACGGTGCCGAACTCCGAAGCGTCCATCCCGGCGATGTCCTTCGCGATGTCCTCCACCTCCCCCTCGGACGGGGCGGCGTCGAAGTAGCGTCCGCCGGTCGCGAGGGTGAGCTTCCCGAGCGTCTCGTCGTTCAAGCGGCTCGTGACGAGGCGTCCCTCGCGGTCCTTCTTGTACGAGGAGGGCCCGGCGCTCTCTCCCCCCTCGGGAACGGGCGCCCCGCGCCGCGTCCCGCAGCCGACGGCGAACACGCGAACTCCCGACTTCTCGAGGAGCCTCGCCGACTCGTCGATTCCCCCCTCGTGGTCCTCCCCGTCGCTGAAGAGGACGAGGGCCTTGCCCCGGACCTCCTTGGACGACGGCGGCCCGGCGCCGAAAGCGCGGACGGCGACCTCGGCGGCCTCGGCGACGGCGGTGCCGCGAGCGGACACCGCGCCCACCTCCACCGAGTCGAGGAACAGCCGGACGGCCTCGCTGTCCAGCGTCAGCGGGCAGGCGAGCGTGGCCTTGCCCGCGAAGGTCACGAGCCCGACGCGGTTTCCCCCCAGGCGCTTGAGCAGCGCGTCCGCCGCGTGCTTCGCCTGGCGCAGGCGGTCGGGAGGGGCGTCCTGGGCCGCCATGCTCAGCGACGTGTCGATGGCGATCACGACGTCCACACCCTTGCGGGTCACCGGCTCGAGCCGCGTTCCCCACTGCGGCCGCGCGGCCGCGACGATGCCCGCCGACGCCGCCACGAGGAGCAGCAGGACGCGGATCGCGCGCCGGTGCGGGCTCACCTGGTCCAGGAATCTCGAGGCGTGCGCCGTCCCGCCGGCGAACTTCGCCAGCATGACCCGCCGCCGCGCCGCGAAGAAGATCGCCGCGCCCCCGCCGAGCGGGACCAGCAACAGGAGGAAGAGGACCCACGCCTCGCCGAACCGCATCAGGGAATCCTCCGGAGCCTCGTGGCGGCCAGCAGCGTCTCGCCCAGGAACAGCAGCCCGGCGGGGAACAGCGCCAGCGGGAACAGCTCGGTGTAGAGGACCCTCACCCGGCTCTCGATCCGTGTCTTCTCGAGCGCGTCGATCTTGGCGAACACCTGCCGCAGCGCCTCGGGATCGGTCGCCCTGTAGTAGCTGCCTCCGGTCGCCGCCGCGATCTTCGTCAGCAGCGGCTCGTCCAGCTCCTCGCGCAGCATCACGTACCGCTTCCCGAACGGGCCGCCCGATACCGGATACGGAGCTTCCCCCTGGCTTCCCACGCCGACGGTGTACACGCGTACCCCGAGCGCCCTCGCCGCCTCGGCGGCTGCCTCGGGGCCGATCTGGCCCCGGTTGTTCCGGCCGTCCGTGACCAGCACGACCACCTTGCTCCGCGCGGGCGAGGTTCGCAGGCGGTTCACCGCGGTTGCGAGCCCGAGGCCGATCGCCGTCCCGTCGTCCTCCTGCGGCGTGAAATCCACCTCGTCCAGGAAGCTCTCGAGCATCGCGTGGTCCAGCGTGAGAGGGCAGCGCGTCGTCGCGATCGCGGAAAAGACGACGAGACCGATACGGTCGGTCTCGCGCCCGCCGACGAACTCCGCGACCGTCTTCTTCGCCACGGCGAGCCGGTTGAGCGGGCGGAAATCCTCCGCCCGCATCGATCCCGAGATGTCGATGGCGACGACGATGTCCACGCCCTCGGTGCTGACCGTCTCCTCCCGCGCGCCGCTCTGCGGGCGGGCCAGCGCCAGGACGAGCAGGACGAGCACAGCCCCCCGCACCCACGGCAACGCCCGGTCGAGGTACGTCCAGGGGCTCCGGGCGATCGCCGCGAGACCGGCGGCCCCGGGGAGACGGACCCTCGCGGCGCGGCGTGTCCGCGCGCGGGCCATCCACCACGCCGCCGCCACCGCCGCGGGCAAGAGGAGCAAGGCCCAGGGGGTGCCGAAGCGGAACATCAGGCCGCCCCCTTCTCCGCGGCGACGGGCTCGCCTGCCGCCGCAGGCTCCTCGGCCGGGCGGGTCGCGTCCACGATCCGGTACGCTTCGTCCACCGAGGTCCGGCACCAGGCGGGGTCGGGAAGCTCGCGAGCGAACTTGACGCCGTCGCAGCGCTCGAGCAGGCCGCGCGCGGACCGCGCCGCCTCCTGGGGCGCTCCCGCCTCCGCGAGCAGCCCGGGGACCTCGGCGGTGGTGCTCTCCATCAGCGGGACCCGGTAGCGGCCCCCGAGGTAGAGCTTGAGGATCCGCGAGAGCTCCGCGAAGAACAGCTCGATCTCCCCGTCGTCCGAGAGCCTCCGGTCCAGGAGGCGCTTGAGCTCCGCATACGCCCAGACGTGCGGCGGAAGGCGCCGGAACGGGTCCTCCGGGGCCCCGACCGCGGCGAGCCTCGAGGCGAGCCGCCGGTGAATCCACCAGGCCGCGAACGCGGCCGCCGCCAGTGCCCCGAGGATGCCGAGAGCGACCCACAGCGGCCGGTAGTCCGGGGGGATGGTGGCCGGCGGCTTCAGATCCGAGAGCTCCTGCTTGGCCGCGCCCGCGGCGTCCTTTCCGGGCAGGACGCTACGGACCTCCACCTGGACCGGGTCCGACTTCAGCACCGACGCCGCGCCCGCTCCCTGAACGCGCACCTCGACGGACGGGACCTCGAGCGTTCCCGTCTCGAAGGCCGCGAGGCGGGCCCTGAGGGTGAAGCGGACCTGCCCTCCCGCCGCCACCGGGCCCTCCCAGGACGGCTCGAACACGGTGAAGGGACCGAGCTCCAGGCCGACGTCGGGGCGCTCGGCGGTGTACCCCTGCGGGAGGGTGACCTCGAGAACAGCGTCGAGGCGATCGCCCACGGTCGCGGCGGAGGGCGACACCCGGAGCACCGCGCTTCCCGCGGCGGCCGCCGTCGCGGATTTCGAGCCGCCGGCGGCGACGAGCAGCGCGACGCAGGTCGCGGCGAGCCAACCTCGCATGTTCCCCTACCCTCCCGATCTCGCGACGCGGCGCGCCCGCTCACGGAAGAAGCGCACGAGCGGCCGGTCGTACGGCTCGGCGGTCGACAGCGCCAGGAGCTCCACCCCCGCGCTCTTGAGGGCGCGCACCGTCGCCTCGCGGCTCGCTTCCGCGCGGCTCGCGTACGCGGAGCGGACCCGTCCGCTCCCGGCGTCGAGCAGCACCAGCGCTCCCGTCTCCGGATCCTCCGCCGCGACGAGGCCGGTGTCTGGCAGGACGCTCTCCCTCGGGTCGGACACCGAGATGGCCACGACGTCGTGCTTCCGCGCGAGCGCGCGGAGCGTCTTCCCGTAGCCGCTGTCCTGGAAGTCCGAGACCAGAAAGAGCACCGCGCGCTTCGTCACGACGCGCCGCAGCACCTCGAGCGCCCGCAAGATGTCGGTGCCCCGCCCCTCGGTCTCGAACGCGAGCAGCTCGCGCAGGACGCGCAGCGCGTGCTCGCGGCCCCGGCGCGGCGGCACGAACCGCTCGATCCGGTCGGTGAAGAGCAGGAGCCCCACGCGATCGTTGTTGCGGATCGCCGAGAACGCGAGGAGCGCCGCGACCTCGGCGGCCATCTCGATCTTCGTCGCCGGCCCGGTTCCGAACCTCGCCGAGCCGCTGCCGTCCACGACCAGCATCACCGTGAGCTCGCGCTCCTCGGTGAACTTCTTGACGAACGGGTGGCCGAGGCGGGCGGAGACGTTCCAGTCGATGGTCCGCACGTCGTCGCCGGGCTCGTACTCGCGCACCTCCGCGAACTCCATCCCGCGGCCGCGGAACACCGAGTGGTACGAGCCGGCCAGGCTCTCGTCCACCACCTTCCGGGTGCGGATCTCGAGGCGCCGCACCCGTCGCAGCACCTCTCTCGGAGTCACGGGACCTCGACCGCGTCGAAGACGCGCTGCACCAGCTCGTCCGCGGTGACCGATTCGGCCTCGGCCTCGAACGAGAGGATCAGCCGGTGGCGCAGGACGTCGTGGCCGATCGCCTTCACGTCCTCCGGAGTGACGAAACCGCGCCCTCGCAGGAACGCGTGCCCTCGCGCGGCGGCCACCAGGTAGAGCGTCGCGCGGGGGGAGGCGCCGTACTGCACCAGCCCCTCGAGGTCGAGCTTGAAGTCCTTCGGCCGCCGCGTCGCCTGCACCAGGCGCACGGCGTAGTCCTTGATCCGGTCGTCGACGTAGATCGAGTACATCGCCTCGCGGGCCCGCTCGAGATCCGCGAGCTCGACCACGGCGCTCGCGACGGGCTCCCGGGCGCCGCTCATCCGGTCGAGGATCTGCCGTTCCTCCTCGATCGACGGGTAGTCCACCTTCAGCTTCAGCATGAAGCGGTCCACCTGCGCCTCGGGAAGCGGATAGGTACCCTCCTGCTCGATCGGGTTCTGCGTCGCGAGCACGAGGAAGGGGGACGGCAGGGCGAACGTCGTATCGCCGAGGGTCACCTGCCGCTCCTGCATCGCCTCGAGCAGCGCCGACTGGACCTTGGCGGGAGCGCGGTTGACCTCGTCGGCCAGGACGAAGTTGGCGAACAGCGGTCCCTTGCGGGGCACGAACGTGCCGTCCTTCTGGTGGAACACCAGCGTGCCGGTGAGATCGGCGGGAAGCAGGTCCGGCGTGAACTGGATCCTCTGGAACGATCCTCGAACGGCCGAGGCCAGGGTACGCACCGCGAGGGTCTTGGCCAGCCCCGGCACTCCTTCGAGAAGCAGATGCCCCTTGGCCAGAAGGCCGATGACCATCCGGTCGAGCAGGTAACGCTGCCCCACGATGACCTTGCGGACCTCCGTGAGGAGCTGCTCCACCACGACCGCCTCGCGTTGCACGCGCTCCTGGATCGCCTGAACCTCCTCGTGCATCCCGTCCCTCCTGACCGCGCCGCCGGGCCAACTACCCAGCTTTACTTGTTGCCATTAAACGACTTAACAAGACTGCGCATTCTAAGGCACGAGCATCGGACTGTCAAATGAAGCGAAGCCCGGGCACCCTTCCGCGGCGGGACCGACCCGCCCGCCGCGAACCCTGCAAAGGCCTCCGCAGGAACCTATATTCCCCGGGGCGCGCGCCCCGGACGAAGCCACTTGAAGAAGAAGCTCGCGGCATCCTTCCTGCTCGTGACCTGCCTCTGCACCGTCGCGGGGGTGCTGGGACCCGTGTTCCAGAACGATCCGCTCTGGGGACCGGCGCTCGTCGTCAGCCTCGACCTCGCGATCGGACTCGGAGCGGCGTGGATGGTCTCCCGCCTGCTCACCCGGAGGCTGAGGGGGCTCGCGTCGGCCGCGACGATCATCAGCCGCGGCGACCTCACTCGCGCCATCGACGTGAGCGGCGGCGACGAGACCGCGGAGCTCGCCCGCTCCTTCTCGAGCATGGTGGACAGCCTGCTCAACGTCGTTCTCGAGGCGCAGTCCACGGCGGAGCGCATCCACGGCGCGGCGGTCGAGCTCTCCACGTCGTCGGAGAGGATGAACGCGGCCACCGAGGAGATCGCCGACGCCGCGCGCGATATCGCCCGCGGGGCCGAAGAGCAGGCCGCGCAGGTCGCCCGGACCACGGCCACGACGCGAGAGCTGCGCCAGATGGTGGAGCACGTCGCGACCAGCGCGCGCGAGGCCGACTCCGCCGCCGCCGGTGCCGCCCGCAAGGCCGAGGACGGGGCCGCGGACGCGCGCCGGGTCGCGGGCGGGATCGCCGCTCTCTCCGAGAAGACCGCCGCGGCCGCGGCCAACGTCGAGGGATTCCGCCAGCAGGCGGACGAGATCGGGAAGATCGTCGCGTTCATCGGCTCGCTCTCGCAGCAGACGCACATCCTCGCCATCAACGCCGCGATCGAGGCGGCGCGGGCGGGCGAGGAGGGACGGGGATTCGCGGTGGTCGCCGACGAGGTCCGGCGCCTCTCGGAGAGCGTCTGCGGGTTCGCCGAGCAGATCTCGGCCTTGAACGAAGTGATCCTCAAGGGCTCGCAGGAGGTGGCGCGCGACATCCGCGAGAGCGTGGCCGCGGCCGACGACGCCCGCCGCGTCGTCGCCAGCACGCTGACGTCGTTCGAGCAGATCCTCGAGGCGACCCGCGGAACGGCCCGCCTCGCGGAGGAGATCTCGAAGCAGGCCGGGATGCAGCGGGGGGCCGCGGAGACGGTCGTCGAATCGCTCGAGCGGATCTCGAGCATCGCGCACCGCAACGCCGCGGGAACCGTCGAGGCCTCGACCGCGACGACCCAGCAGAACGTCTCGATGGAGCAGATGGCCGCCTCCGCCGTCGCGCTCGCGCGGGCGTCGGACCAGCTCCGCGACACGATCGCGATCTTCAAGGTGAGATGAAGGACACCGTGCGACCGGCCTCCGACTCCTCGGCCGCGGCTCCCGCCGCGAGAAGGGAGAGCTCGGGAACGGCCCCCCTGCTGGTCGTGCGCCTCGGCGCCGGGCGCTACGCCCTGCCGCTGGCCAGCGTCTCCGACGTGGCCCGGTGCGGCCCGCTCCGGCCGGTCCCCGGCGCCCCGGTGTGCGTGCTGGGCTTGGCGGAGCGCCACGGGCGCGTCGTGACCGTGCTCGATCTCGCGAGGCTCGTCGGCGAAGCTCCCGTCGCGGGCGACCGCTGCCTCCTCCGGCTCGCCCGCCCCCTCGACCACCTCGCCCTCGCCGTGCCCTCGGCCCCGCGTCACGTGACCCTTACCGCGGGCGCGCCGCGGGAAGGCGTCCCGGACCGGGCGCCCGTCCTCCTCGATCCCGAGCGCCTCCTGGCCAAGGCGGAGTCGGGAATGCCCGGCGCTCCGCGCACGCGGTGAGCGCCGTGGACCTCTCGAAGTACCTCGGACTGTTCGTGGCGGAGGCGCGCGAGCACCTGGCCGCGGCCCATCGCATCGCCGCGGAACCCGAGAGTCCTCTCGCCCGCGCCGACTCGGTGCGCGACCTGCTTCGCCACGCCCACTCGTTGAAAGGCATGGCGGCCTCGATGGGTTACGGCTCGATGGCCACGCTCGCCCACCGCCTCGAGGATCTCCTCGACGCGCACCGCGGAGGGACCTCGCTGCCGTCGGACGGGCACGCGGCGCTCGTCCTCGACGCCCTGAGCGCCCTCGAGCGGATGGTGGCCCTCGCCGAGCGGCAAGCCCCCGTGGAGGACGCCGACGCCCCCGGCATCGTCTCCCGTCTCGCGGAGGCGAGCGCGCCCGGAGCCGGCGGGCCGCAGGGCGAGCGGCCGCCGTCCCCCGACACTCCCGCAACGCGGAACCTGCGGATCTCGGTCGTCCTCTCCCCTACCGCCGCGTCTCCTCCGGTCCAGGCGGCGATGATCCTGGGCCAGCTCGGAGGACTCGGGCGCGTCGTCCAGAGCGATCCCCCTCCGGCCGCGCTCCGGATGGGCCGCCTCGACGGCCGTCTCGTGGTGCTCCTCGAGACCGAGCGGCCCGCGGCGGACGTGGAGAGCGAGCTGCGCTCCAACCCGGCGGTGGCGTCCTTCGGCGTCGAGCCCCTCGCGCCCGAAGATGCCCCGCAGGGCAGGCCCGCGTGCCCCGCGTCATGGATCCGCGTGCGCGCGGACGTCCTAGACGCCGTGCTCGAGCGCGTGCTCGACCTGATGTTCGAGCAGGGTCGGCTCGCGGCACCCCTTCGCGACTCGCGCGACCGCGAGGCCGCGGCGCAGATGGAGCGATGCCGCGCGCTCCTTCGCGCGGTCCACGCCGACGTGATGGAGATGAGGCTGATCGCCTTCGATTCGGTCGCGCACCGCCTCTCGCGCGCCGTGCACGACCTCGCCAGGCGGCTCGGCAAGCCGGTTCGCTTCGACATCGCGGGGCGCGACGTCAGGTTGGACCGCTCGATGCTCGAGGCGCTCGTGGACCCGCTCCTGCACATGGTCCGGAACGCGGTCGACCACGGCATCGAGGCGCCGGAAGCGCGGAGGGCCTCCGGGAAGGACGAGGCCGGAGCGATCTCGCTCTCCGTCGAGCGCCGCGCCGACCGCATCCTGATCACGCTCGAGGACGACGGGCGGGGCCTCGACCCCGGAACGCTTCGCCTCGCGGCCGTGGAGCGCGGAATCCTCGGCCCGTCGGAGGCCGCGCGCCTCGGCGAGGCGGAGTCCCTCATGCTGGCGACGCTCCCCGGGTTCTCGACCGCGGCGGCCGTCACCGACGTGTCCGGGCGGGGGGTCGGCCTCGACGCGGCCCGCGCGGGGATCGAGTCGCTCGGCGGCCGTCTCGAGATCCGGTCCGCCCCCGGCCGCGGCGCCTCCATGAGGATCCTGCTCCCGATGACCCTGGCGATGATCCAGACGATCCTGGTCCGGTCGCGAGGGCATCTCTTCGCCATCCCTGCCTCCGCCGTCGAGCGGATGCTTCCCTCCGGAGAGGCCCTCGTCTCGAGCGACGGCACGGCGCGGGCGCCGGTCCGGCTGGACGAGCGTCTCGGGATCGACGCCGGAGAGCCGCGCGCCGGCCGCGCGAGTGCTTTGCTCGTCTGCCCCGTGGGAGAGAGCCGCAGGGCCCTGCAGGTGGACGAAGTGCTCGGGCAGAGGGACGTGCTCGTGAAGCCGCTGCTGCGGCCGGTGAGCCTCCTTCCCGAGTATTCCGGCGCGGCCCTGCTCGAAGACGGTTCGGTGGTGCTCGTGCTGGACCCGGCGGCCCTGCTGGGCTAGGCGAGGTGCTTCTCGATCAGGCGGCGGATCTGCTCCTTCGGCACGGCGCCGATCATCTGGTCCACGACGCGGCCGTCCTTGAACACCACCAGCGTCGGGATGCTCCGGATGCCGAACCGGTTCGACAGGTCGCCGCTCTCGTCCACGTTCACCTTGGCGATCACCGCGCGGCCTCCCATCTCGGAGGCCAGCTGCTCGAGCGAAGGGGCGATCGCCTTGCACGGCCCGCACCAGGCCGCCCAGAAATCCACGAGCACGGGACCGCGGAGCTTCTTGATCTCCTCGTCGAAGTTGTCGTCGTTCAGGTGTACGATCGGATCGTTGGACATCGCTCCTCCGGGAACCGCTCGTGCGGGATTCAACGGGATCGGCGTCAATATAGCATGCGCGATTCACGCTCCTCGACCTCCGGTCCACCCCGCGCGCGGCGCCGCTTCGGGCAGCATTTCCTGGCGGACGCGCGCGCCGCGGCCCGCATCGCCGGGGCGGCCGGCGCCTCGCCCCGCGAACCGGTTCTCGAGATCGGTCCCGGGCGCGGAGCGCTGACCGAGCCTCTCGTTCGGGCCGCGGGACGGATCGCCGCGGTCGAGCTCGACCGCGACCTCGCCGCGTGGCTCCGCGAGCGCTACCCGCAGGAGCGGCTCGTGCTCTTCGAGCGCGACGTGCTCGACTTCGACATGGGCGAGGTCGCTCAGGCACTCGGGTTCCCCCCCGGCACGCCCCTCGTCGTCGCCGGGAACCTCCCGTACAACATCTCGAAGCCGGTGGCCGCGATGCTCGTCCGGGACCGCCGCGAGGTCACTCGCGCGGTCCTGATGTTCCAGCGAGAGGTCGCCGATCGGCTCACCGCGTCTCCCGGCACGCGGGCGTACGGCCCGCTCACCGTGCTCGTCGGCCGGGCCTACCGCGTGTCGAGGCTCTTCGACCTTCCGCCCTCCGCTTTCCGTCCCCGCCCGGAGGTCACCTCGACGGTCACGTCGTGGGAGCGTCTTCCTCCGCAGCACCTCGTCGAAGCCTTGGAGCCCGCGCTTCGCGCCTGCCTCGCGGCCTGCTTCGCCCGGCGCCGCCAGACGCTCCTGAACAACCTCCGGGCCGCGCTGCCGGGGGGAGCCGAGGAGGCCAGGGCGCTCCTCGGCCGCGCGGGGCTCGACCCCGGCGCGCGGGCCGAGACCGTGCCTCCCGAGGCGTTCCTCGTCCTCGCGGAGAGCTGGCCCTGTATACTCCCCGGCCACGGAAGCCGACGGTGAGCCGATTCCCGAAGAACGAACCCGCGATGCGACGAGCGCCGGCCGCATGGCGTCTGCCGGCGCTGGCACTCGCCGCGGTCGCGATCGCGTCCGTGATCCCCTACCTCCCGGTGGCGAGCGGCGGGTTCGTCCAGGACGACCACTCGATCGTCGAGCAGAACCCGGTGGTGCGCCACGGGGGGATCGCGGCGATCTTCGGCACGGACTACTGGAGCGGCGGAGCGCCCGGCGGGGCGTCGGGACTCTATCGCCCGGTGACGATCCTGAGCTTCGCGATCGAGCGCGGCGCCGACGGCGGCGTGGATCCCGCCGGCGCCCATCGCGCCAACATCTTCCTGCACGCGCTGACCTCGCTCCTGCTCGTGCTGCTCGCCCGACGCGTGGGAGCCTCGTGGCCCGCCGCGACGGCCGCGGGGCTCCTCTTCGCGGTGCATCCGGTACACGCGGGTGCCGTGTCCGGTCTGGTCGGCCGCGCCGAAGTCCTTGCCGCGCTGTTCACGCTGGGAGCGCTCCTGGCCCACACCGCGGCGGGGCCATGGCGGGGCGCGCGCCGTCCCGGCCTCGAGCTCGCGGCCCCGTGGATCTCCGCCCTCCTGGTCTTCCTGGCGCTCGGATCGAAGGAGACGGCGATCGCCGCCCCCTTCCTGATGCTCGCCATGGATGCCCTGTTCCGTCCACCGGAGCGGGGCCTCGCCGTTTCGTGGTGGCGCGCCCGCATCCAGGCACTCGTCCCGACCGCCGTCGCGGTCGTCTCGTTCGTCGCGCTTCGAGGGCGCGTGCTCGGGAGCGTTCTCGCGGTGCAGAAGCCGATGCAGTCCGACAACCCCCTCGTGGTGCTCGACGGCGCGGAGCGCCTCGGCACCGCGTTCGGGCTCGCCGCGCGCGCCGCGGGGCTGCTGGCGTATCCGGCCCGGCTCACCCCCGACTATTCCGGTACCACGATCCCGAAGGAGTCCGGTCCCTGGGCACCGCTCTCGGTCGCGGGGATCCTCTTCCTCGCGGCGCTGGCGGCGATCGCGCTCGTCCCCCTGTGGTCCCGCGCGACGCGAGCGCTGTCCTCCCCCGTCCTCGGCCCCTCGCTGCGCCGGGCGGCGTTCGCGGCGACCCTGTTCCTCTTGCCGTACCTCGTGGTCGGCAACCTCCTCGTGCCGATCGGCGTGATCTTCGCGGAGCGGCTCCTCTACCTCCCCTCGATCGGCTTCTGCCTGCTCGTGCCGAGCCTCGCCGAGAGCGCCCTGGCCGGCCGCCGCCCGCCGGGAGGACCGCTGCCGCTCCCGCTCGCAGCCGCGCTCGCCGCCCTTCTCGCCCTCGCCACGGTGGGCGGCGCAGTCCGGACCGCAGTGGCCAGCGCCGAGTGGCGCAGCGACGAGCGGCTGTGGGAGGCGGCGGCCCGCTCGACCCCCGAGAGCCCGCGAGCCCAGTTCACCCTCGGGAAGATCCGTGCCGACCAGGGAAGGGACACCGAGGCCTACGACCTGTTCGACCGCGCCACGTCCCTCTGGCCCTACTTCTCGTCGGCGTGGTACGAGAAGGGATTGATCCTCGCCCGGCGCGGAGATCTCCCTCGCGCCGAAGAGGCGCTCCGGAAGGCCGCCGAGCAGAACCCTCGCTCGGACAGGTTCGCCGAGGCGCTCGGCAACCTCTTCTTCGACGCCGGGCGCTTCCGCGAGGCCGCGGACGCCTACCGGCGCGCGGTCGCGCTCGGCCGCCCGGATCTCGCCGCGCGCGAGCGCGAGGCGAGGGCGCGCTCCGCCGGCCCCTGAGTAGCGGGGCCGGTTCCCCTCGGATTTCCCGCGCCGCGCTCTGGTATACTTTTTTTCCTCGCACGCCGTAGGAGAATCGGGAGTTCCGGTGCCATCCCCTGCACGCCTCGAGATCATTCCGCTGGGCGGTCTCGGCGAGTTCGGCATGAACCTCATGCTGTACCGCCACGGGAACGACTGCATCGTGGTGGACGCCGGCATGATGTTCCCGGGCGCCGAGCACCTCGGCGTGGACGTCGTGATCCCGAACATGTCGTTCCTCGACGGCTGCGGAACGATCCACGGGGTCGTGCTCACGCACGGCCACGAGGACCACACCGGCGCGCTGCCCTACCTGCTCGCGCGGAGGGAGGTCCCGGTCCACGGCGCGCCGTTCACCCTCGGCCTCGTCAAGGGAAGGCTCTCCGAGCACGACCTCGCGGTCCGGGGACTCCTGCGCCCCCTTCCCCTCGACGGCACGCCGCTCGCGCTCGGACCGTTCACGGTCCAGCCGCTTCCGGTCGCCCACTCGATCCCGCAGGCGGCGATGCTCGTGCTTCGCACGCCGGTGGGAACCGTCGTGCACACGGCCGACTTCAAGCTCGACCCCACGCCCCTCGACGGGGTCGGCGTGGACCTCTCGGTTCTCGCCCGGCTCGGAAGCGAGGGAGTCCTCGCCCTCCTCTCCGACAGCACCAACGCCGACCGGCCCGGCTTCACCCCCGGCGAGCGCTCGGTGATCCCCGCCCTCGACTCCCTGATCGCGTCGGCGACGAACCGCGTCTTCGTCACCTCGTTCGCCAGCAACGTCCAGAGGATGCAGCAGGTGGCCGGGCTCGCCGCGCGCCACCGCCGCAAGGTGGCGCTCGTCGGGGCCTCCATGCTCTCCCATTCGGAGGTCGCCGAGCGCCTCGGCCTCCTCCGCTTCCCCGCGGGGCTTCGCGTGGACCCGGGGACCGCGATGGACCTCCCCCGCGACCGCGCGCTGATCCTCGTCACCGGCTCGCAGGGCGAGCCGATGTCGGCGCTCGCCCGCATCGCCGTGGACGAGCACCGCGACGCCCGCATCGAGGAAGGCGACCTGGTCATTCACTCGGCGCGGACGATTCCGGGAAACGAGAAGACCATCGGGCGGATGATCAACCACCTCCTCCGGCGCGGCGCCGAGGTCGTCACCCAGGCGGACGCCCCGGTGCACGTGTCGGGGCATCCCGCCCGCGAGGAGCTGAAGCTCCTCCTCCGGCTCCTCCGCCCGAAATTCCTGATTCCCATCCACGGCGAGTACCGACAGCTCAGGGAGCACGCCCGCATCGGCCGGGAGGCCGGTCTCGCCGCCGACGCCGTCGTCCTGGCGGACTCCGGCGACGTGATCGCGCTGACGGAGAGCGCGTGCTCCGTCGAGGACCGCGTCCCCGTCGGGCAGGTCTTCATCGACGACGCGCTCGAGGTCGTCGACATCTCGGTGCTGCGCGACCGGCGCCGGATCGCCGGCGACGGCATCGTGCTCACCGTCATCGCGGTGGACCGGAGGACCGGGATCGCGAGCTTCTCCCCCGAGATCGTCAGCCGCGGCTTCCTCCCGGAGGACGGCGACGACGCCGTGCTGCAGGAGGCGCGCCGCGTGGTGAGCCAGTCGCTCGCCGACGCCACGCCGGAGGAGCGCTCCGACGAGGGGCTCCTCAAGGCGCGGATCGCCACGGACCTCAAACGGTTCTTGAGACGCCGCACCCAGCGCCGGCCGTTGATCGTGCCGGTGCTGGTGGAGATGTAGATCATGGACGTGTCGAGCCGGCGTCCGAAGAAGCGCCACGGCCTCGGCGAGGTGGTCGGGATCCTCCTCCTGACGCTCGCCGCGCTGGTCGTCGTCGCGCTGGCGACCTACGACACGGCCGACCCCAGCCTGTTCCACTGGCTGCCGTCGCCGCGGCCGACCCACAACTGGACCGGCTGGGTCGGGGCGTCCATCGCCGAGGGGCTCGTCCAGTGCTTCGGCCTGGCCGCGTTCCTGGTCCCCCTGATCCTGGCCCTCCTGGGGTGGACCCGCCTCAAGGGCCAGGGGGTCGCGGCGTCTTACGAGAAGCTCCTCGGATACGCGGTGGTGCTGGTGTCGCTGTCCGCGCTCCTCGACCTGCTCTACGGCTCGGTGGCGTTCGGCGGCTGGACCCCGTCCGCGGGAGGCGAGCTCGTCGGCCGAGGGGTCGCGAGCGCTCTGCTGGCCCTGCTCGGAGGCGGCGGCGCGCTGATCGCGGCCGTCGGGATCCTCGCGGCCGGGATCGTCCTCGCGACGCGGTTCTCCTTCATCCGCGCCGGAGGGGTCCTCTTCCAGGCGTTCGCCGCGCTGGCACGGCGCCTCGCCGCGCGCCTCGCCGCCTTCCGCGAGGCGAGACGGCGCGCGGCCCAGAAGCGCGCGTTGATCAAGAAGCACGCGAAGCGGGCGACGGCGCCCGGGTCGGCGGCCGAAGCGGCCGACGCGGCGCAGGCTCAGGCCGAGGAGAAGCCGCGCCCGTCCATCCGCGTCCCGCAGGACCCGGAGGTCGTGACGGCGAAACCGGCCCGCCCCCCGATCCAGGTGGCCGCCCCGCCGAAGCCCGCCGCGCCCTCCCAGCGCCAGCCCGCGCTCCCCATGGATCGAGGCGACGGCGGGATCGCCCTGCCTCCGATCGAGCTCCTCAACGAGGCGGCGCCGCAGCAGGGAGAGGACGAGAAGGAGCTCCTCGCCCGCGCCCGCCAGATCACCGAGAAGCTGAGGGAGTTCTCCCTCGAGGGGAGCGTCGTCGCGATCCATCCCGGCCCGGTGGTCACCACGTTCGAGTTCAAGCCCGAGGCGGGGGTCAAGTACTCGAGGGTCACGGGGCTCGTGGACGACCTGTGTCTCGCCCTCAAGGCGGAATCGGTCCGGATCGACCGGATGCCCGGACGATCGACGATCGGCGTCGAGGTCCCGAACCGTCACCAGGAGACGATCTACCCGAGGGACCTCATCGGGTCGGAGCGCTTCAAGAACTCGAAATCCAAGCTCACGTTGGTGCTCGGGAAGGACATCAGCGGCGGCGTGTTCACCGCGGAGCTCGACCGGATGCCGCACCTCCTGATCGCCGGAGCGACCGGCGCCGGGAAGTCCGTCGGCTTGAACGGCATGATCGCGAGCATCCTGTACAAGGCCACGCCGCGCGACGTCCGGTTCATCATGATCGACACCAAGATGATCGAGCTGGGGATCTACGCGGATATCCCCCACCTCCTGGTGCCCGTCGTCACCGACCCGAAGGCCGCCTCCACGGCGCTGAAGTGGGGAGTGCGCGAGATGGAGCAGCGCTACCGGAAGCTCGCCTCGGTAGGCGTGCGCAACATCGAGCAGTTCAACGCCCTCCTGGAGCAGGAGCCCGGCCGCACGATGAAGGACGCGCGGACGGGACAGGAGGTCGCGCTCGGGCGCCTCGCCTACATCGTGATCGTGATCGACGAGATGGCCGACCTGATGATGGTGTCGTCGGCGGACGTCGAGGAATCGGTGATGCGGCTCGCCCAGATGGCGCGCGCGGTCGGGATCCACATGATCCTCGCCACGCAGCGCCCGTCGGTGGACGTGATCACCGGCACGATCAAGGCCAACTTCCCCGCGAGGATCGCCTACCGCGTCTCGCAGCGCGTGGACTCCCGCACGATCATCGACCAGGGAGGGGCCGAGCAGCTCCTCGGCCGCGGCGACATGCTCTTCCTCCCGTCCGGCTCGTCCCGTCTCATCCGTCTCCACGGCGGGTTCGTCACCGAGACCGAGCTGAACCGCGTCACCGCCTTCCTCAAGAAGCAGGCGAAGCCGGTTTACGACGAGTCCGTCCTGCGGGAGCCCGAGGAGGATCGTCCGGGGTTCGACGCCGGCGAGCGGGACACGATGTTCCTCGACGCGGTGCGGATGGTTCTCCAGGAGGGGCAGTGCTCGATCACGCTGATCCAGCGCCGGCTGCGGCTCGGCTACGCCCGCGCGGCGCGGATCGTGGACATGATGGAGCAGGACGGGATCATCGGCCCCGCCGACGGGAGCAAGCCTCGGGAAGTCCTCGTGGGGCCCGAGATCCTCGAGACCCTCGAGGCCCCCCGGCCGTGAGGCGCGGCGCGACCCGGCTGCGCTCCGGGCCGGCCTCCCTCTCCGCCGCCGCCCGCGCCGCGATCGCCGCCGCGGCGATCGTGCTGGCCGCCGTCGTCTCGCACGCCCCGCTCCGTCACGCCGGGTACGTGCAGGACGACCACCTCGCCGTCGAGGGGAACACCGCCGTCGCCCGCGGCCAACTCGACGCGATCTTCGCCGGCTCGTACTGGGAGGGGGCGCGAGGCGACGACCGGACGCTGTACCGGCCGGTCACGATCCTGAGCTTCGCGATCGAGCGGAAGCTGACGGGAGAGCCCGATCCGTTCGTCTCGCACCTCGTCAACGTCCTCCTGCACGCGCTCGCCGCCCTGGCGCTCGCGGCGCTCGCCCGCCGGATCGGCGCGTCCGATCTCGCGGCGGCCGGAGCGGGGCTCCTGTTCGCGCTGCACCCGGTCCTGACGGAGGCGGTGGCCAACGTCGTCGGCCGCGCCGAGATCCTGGCCGCGCTGCTCACCCTCTCGGCGCTCCTCGCGTACAGCGCGACCGGCGCCTGGGAGACGGCCGGCGGCGCGCCGCCCTCCCCGGTGCGCGTGGGCCGGGCGCGTATGGCGGCCTGGGGGAGCGCGGCCCTCGTCTTCCTCGCCCTCGGATCGAAGGAGACGGCGATCGCGGGAGTCGGCCTGCTCCTCGTGCTCGATCTTCTATTCCGTCCCCGCCCCCGGGAAGCGGCCCGCGCCATCCTCGTGGACCGCGCGGCCGCGCTCGCGCCCGTGGCACTCGCCGTGGCGCTCCACCTCATCCTGAGGGTCCGCGCGCTCCAGGGGTTGATCCTCGCGCAGACGGTTCCCGCGGTGGACAACCCCCTGGTCCGGCTCGACGGGATCGAAAGGCTCGCGACCTCCCTGTCCATCGCCGCGCGGTACGCGAGACTCATCCTCCTCCCCGTGCGGCTGTCGGCGGACTACTCGGGGAACGTCATCGCGGCGGAGAGCAGCGTATTCTCCCCGCGCCCGCTCGCGGGTCTGCTGTTCCTCGCGGCGTGGGTCCTGCTGGCGCTGCTGCCGGTTCTCGTCGCGCTGCGCCGCCGCGGGACGGTGACGGCGGCCCCCCTGCTGCCCCGCCAGCTCGCGCTCTGCGCGGCGCTGTTCCTTCTCCCCTACCTGGTCGTCGGCAACCTCCTCTTCCCGGTCGGCGCGGGAATGGCCGAGCGGTTTCTCTATCTCCCGTCCACGGGATTCTGCCTGCTCCTCGCGGTCCTGATGGGGAGGCTCTTCGAGGGAGAGATCGCGTTCGTCCCCGCCAGCCTCTCGCAGCTCCGCCGGCTGGTCGGCCTCGCGTTCGCGCTCCTCCTCGCCGGCTTCGCGATCCGGACCGCTTCGCGCTGCGTCGAGTGGCGGAGCGACCGGACCATCTTCGAGGCGGCGGCGCGGGTCAACCCCGAGAGCCCCCGCGCCCACTACATCGTCGCGACCCTCGACGCGAGGGAGGGCAAGACGGCGGAGGCGCTCGACCGGATCGAGCTTGCGCTCCGTCTCTGGCCCGACTATCTCCCCGGTTGGGTCCAGAAAGGAGTCCTCCTCGGACAGCTCGGCGACATCGCCGGGGCCGAGGCGGCCTGCCGCGAGGCGACCCGCGTCGGCCCCTCCTACGGCCGGGGCCATTCCAATCTTGGCCTCGCCCTCCACCGCCTCGGCCGCCTCGCCGACGCGGAGCGCTCCCTCCGCAAGGCCGTTCTCTGGGATGCCTCGCTCGACCAGGCGTGGGCGGAGCTGGGAAACGTCCTGTTCGAGCAGCGGCGCTACGCCCGGGCCGCCGACGCCTACGCGCGCGCCGCGCCCTCGGCCGCTCGGCGGTGAGCGGTCGCCTCAAGGAAGCCCGCCGCCTTGCCGGCTAGGGTGGCCGCCGGACGAGCACGGTCGGCTCCCCGCCCCTCGCGGCACGTTTCGGCGTTGCGCGGCGAGAGCCGCCGCGCCGCCTCACTCCGGTTTTCGCGCGGTCGTCCAGGGAATAGACGACCGCGCGAAAACAGGGCCGCGAGGGGGGGAGCCGACCGCGCTCGTCCGGAGGAGTGGGCCGGGTCAGGAGGGTCGGCGCCAGATTCCCGGAATGGGAGTGGAGCAGTCCGGGCAGGCGCCGTCGGCGCGCAGGCGGTTCGACAGGACCTGGAAGCCGCGCCGCTCGATCAGGATCGCGCCGCAGCCGTGGCAGCGCGTGTCCTCGAGCCCGGCCGTACGTCCGGGGAGGTTCCCGGCGTACACGTAGCGGATCCCCGCCTCCCGGCCGGCCTCCACCGCGCGCAGCAGGTCCTCGACCCGCGTGTCGCCGCCGCCGGTCATCCGGTAGTCCTCGTGGAACGCCGTGACGTGCCACGGGATGTCGGGCGACACCTCCGCGACGAACGACGCGATGTCCCGCAGCTCCTCCCTCGAGTCGTTGAACCCCGGGACCACGAGCGTGACCACCTCGACCCAGAACTTCTTCTCGCGGAGCAGGCGGATGGTGTCGAGCACCACCTGCAGCCTCCCGCCGAGCGCGCGGTAGGACGCGTCGCGAAACGACTTCAGGTCCACCTTGAAGAGCTCGGCGTGGGGGCGGAGGTAATCGAGGACCTCGGGGGTGCCGTTCCCGTTGGAGACGTAGCCGCACAGCATCCCCTCGCGCTTCGCGAGAGCGAACACCTCGACCGCCCACTCGGTCGTGATGAGCGGCTCGTTGTAGGTGCTGACGACCACCGGGGCGCGCCTCGAGCGGGCGAGGTCCACGATCTGCCCGGCCGACACGTCCCTCGGCTTGGCCAGGGCCTCGCGGTCCCGCAGCGTCTGCGAGGTGAGCCAGTTCTGGCAGTAGGCGCAGTGGAAATCGCAGCCGAGCATTCCGAACGACACCGCCTCCGCGCCGGGAAGCACGTGGAAGAACGGCTTCTTCTCGATCGGGTCCACGGCCAGCCCGGCGACGTACCCCGCCGGGACCCGGAGCACGCCGTCCCGGTTGAATCGGATCCTGCAAATCCCGTCGTGCCCCTCGGGGATGAGGCAGCGGTGGCCGCACGCGTGGCATCGCACCTTTCGCCCCTCGAGCGGCTCGTAGAGCGCACCCGGCCGGGTCCGCCTCAGGAGCTCGTCCCCCAAGCTCGCGACCGCCGGATCGGTGGGTCTCGGCATGACCGGCCTCCGCGTTCGAATCGAGTGTAGCGCAAGCCGCGGGATGCGCGGCGGACGATCGCGGGCGCGAGGGTCGGCCCGGGGCGCCGGTGGCTTTTTAGCTCTGTGAGCTTGCCCTGAAGGGGCGGAAACCCTTCGGCATCCGGGAACGACCTTGCCGATAATGTCGTCCTTTAGGGTCCCGGAGTCAACGTGGAAAACCCGGAAAAGCCACTAGCCGCGACCATTTTTTTGCGGCGACGGGGTGCTAGGATGACCGGATGACGAAGGCCGCCTCGAGATGCGCCGCCCCGGCGCTCGCGCTCGCAGCCCTCGTCCTCCTGCCGTTCCTCGGCAAGGCCTTCACGATCGACGACACCCTCTTCCTGCAGCAGGCCGAGCACCTGCTGACCGACCCGCTGCACCCGACCGCGTTCGAGACGGTCTGGTCGGAGCTCGCGGCGCCGCTCAGGATGTCCTCGATCATGCCGAGCGGCCCCGTCATGGCGTACCTCCTGGTGCCCTGTGTCCGGCTCGGGGGCGCCGAGTGGCTCGCGCACCTCGAGCAGCTCGTGTTCTTCTGCCTCGCGATCCTCGCGACGGCGGGCATCGCGCTCCGGCTCGGTCTCCCGAAGGAAGCCGCGCTGGCGGCGGCCCTCCTGCTCGCCGCCACCCCGGCCGCCCTCGCCATGGCGGCCACCGCGATGCCCGACGTGCCGGCGATGGCCCTCGGGGCTCTCGGCATCGAGCGCCTCCTGGCCTGGAAGGAAACGCGACGATGGCCCGCGGGTGTCGCCGCGGCCGCGCTCCTCGCGCTCGCCGCGCTCGCCCGGTCCCATCTCCTGCTCCTCCTCGGCGTCGCGATCCTGCTCCTGCCCGGCGCCGCCGCCGGCCGGCGGAGCTGGCGCGAGGTCCCGCGCCCCGCGTGGATCCCGATCGTCGCCGCGCCGCTCGTCGTCCTTGCCGTCGTGCTGATCACGCGCGACCCGGAGGGGCGCTCCCTGGCCTTCGCCGGCTCGACGCTCGGCTTCAACTCCCCCGCCAACCTCGCGCAGGAACGTCACGGCCTTCGCGGTTCACTGGACGCTGGTGCTCCCCCTCGCGCTCCCGTGGGCGGCGTCGCGCTGGCGGGCTCATCGTCCGCCAGCCGTTCCCGTACGTGGCGACGCTCGCCGCGGCGGCCGTCCTTCTGCGTGAAGGGGCAGCGCACCGCGTGTTCTTCCTCGCGCCCGCGGCCGGTCTCGGCGCGGGCGTCCTGTGGGACGTGCTCTCCGACGGCTGGCGCCGGAGGGACCGCGTTCAGACGGCTCTCGGCGCCTGGCTGCTCATCGCGCTGCCGGTCACGATCTACCTCCACATGCCCTCGAAGTACCTCCTGGCCTCCGCCCCGGCCGCCGCGATCCTCGTGGCGCGACGGCTGGCGGAAGCACCGCGGCGCCTTTCGATGGCCCTCCTTGGAGCCACGATCGCCGCCGGGATCCTGCTGGGCGTCCTGATCGTCCGGGCGGATGCGGCGTTCGCGGCCCTCGGCCGGCGGGCCGCGGTCGAGCTGATCGCTCCCAACGTGGCCGCGGGGAAGAACGTGTGGTTCGCCGGCCACTGGGGATTCCAGTGGTACGCTGAGAAAGCGGGCGCGCGCTGCCTCACGACGACGACGCCCCCGCGCCGGGGCGACCTGGCCGTGTCGAGCCGCGTCGGGTTGGGCCAGGCCATCAAATTCTTCCCGCGCCGCGAGCTGGTCGCGGCGCTCGAGGAGTCGCGGCCGGGGGGACGGATCATGAGCAGGAAGCTCGGCTGCGGCTTCTTCTCGAACTACTGGGGTTATCTTCCCTGGGCGTGGGGCGACGACCTCCTCGACCGTTACGATCTTTGGCGGCTGGAGTAATCCATGGGCTGGTTCTTCGCGTTCTTCCTCCTGTCCGGGTTCTGCGGGCTGGTCTACCAGGTCGTCTGGCTCCGCGTCGCGATGGCGGCCTTCGGCGTGACGACCCCGCTCGTCTCGATCGTCCTCTCGGTGTTCATGGCCGGGCTGGCGGCCGGGAGCTGGGGAGGAGGTCGGCTCGCGGCGCGTCTCGATCGGCTCGGCGCCGGCGGGTTCCTCCGCCTTTACGCCGGGACCGAGCTCCTGATCGGCCTCTCCGGCATCGCGGTCGCGCCCCTGCTCGGTTGGGGACGCGCGGTGCTGGCGTCGCCGGGCGGCGAAGCGGCATGGGGCTCGTCGAGCTATTACCTGGCCTCCGCCGCCTGGGTCGCCGCCGCCCTCCTGCCGTTCTGCTTCTGCATGGGCGCGACCTTCCCGCTCGCGATGGCGGGGATCAGGGCCGCATATCCCGAGTCGTCGAAGCGCTCCTTCAGCTTCCTCTACGTCGCGAACGTCCTCGGCGCGATGGCCGGGGCGCTCGGCTCGGCGTTCGTCCTGATCGAGCTCCTCGGATTCCGCAAGACGCTGCTCGTCGCCGCGGCGGTCAATGCCCTGGTCGCGGCGATGGCGCTCGCCGTCTCGAGACGGACCGGCGCCCATGCGGCTCCCGAGCCCCCGTCCCGCGGCCGTGCCCCGTCCCTCGGCGCGACCGCTCCGGCGGAGACCGGCAGGCTCGGCCTGGCGTTCCTCTTCACCACGGGGCTCGTGAGCCTCGCGCTCGAGGTGGTCTGGACCCGCCAGTTCGTTCCGTTCCAGGGGCCGGTCGTCTACTCCTTCGCGACGATGCTCGCGGTGTACCTCGCCGCGACCGCGATCGGATCGCGGGTGTATCGCGCTCGCGCCTCGAGGCTCGGCCCGGCGTCCGTCGGGTTCCCCTGGGTCCTCGCGGGCGTCTTGGCGGGTGCCGTCGGTCTTCTCGCGCTGCTCGCCGCGGACCCGCGCATCCCGCTCCCCTACGGGCTGCTGTCGGGCGCGATCCGCGTCGCTGTCGGCATCGGGCCCTTCTGCGCGGTGATGGGTTTCTTCACGCCGATGCTGGTCGATCTCGTCTCCGCGGGAAATCCCGACCGCGCGGGAACGGCGTACGCGGTGAACACCCTCGGCTGCATCGCCGGTCCCCTCCTCTCCGGGTTCGTCCTCCTGCCGTTCCTCGGAGAGCGCTGGACGACCGTGCTGCTGGTCCTGCCGCTGTTCGCCCTCGCCGCCGCGGGCCGGAGCGCCGGAGCGGTCAAGACTCCCCTCGGAGCGCGCGCGGCGGGGCCGGTCGTCGCCGCGGTCGCCGGCGCGGCCATCCTGATCTTCCTGACGAAGGACCTCGAGACGATGTACCCCAAGCGCGTCGTGCGCCGCGACCACACCGCGACGGTCATCGCGACCGGCGAGGGGATGCAGAAGAGCCTCTTCGTGAACGGCCAGGGGATCACGAACCTCACGCCGATCACCAAGATGATGGCCCACCTCCCGCTGGCCATGCTCGACCGGCCGCCTAAGAACGGGCTGGTGCTGTGCCTCGGGATGGGAACGTCGTACCGCTCGATGCTCACGTGGGGGATCCCGGCCACCGTCGTCGAGCTGGTGCCGAGCATCCCGTCGCTCCTCGGCTACTACCACGCCGACGGCGACGCGGTGCGGAGCAACCCGCGCGGGCGCATCGTGGTGGACGACGCGCGGCGGTTCCTGGAGCGCTCCGGCGAGACGTACGACGTCATCGTCGTGGACCCGCCCCCTCCCCCCGAGGCGGCGGCTTCGAGCCTTCTCTACTCGACGGAGTTCTACGACAGCGTGCGGCGGCGGCTCGCTCCCGGAGGGATCCTCCAGCAGTGGCTCCCCGAGGGGGAGAAGATCGTGGTCTCCTCGGCGGCGAAATCGCTGGCCGCGCGATTTCCCTACGTCCGGGTCTTCCGCTCCGTCGAGGGCTGGGGCTTCCACTTCCTGGCGAGCGACCGCCCGCTTCCGAGCCGTACCGCCTCCGAGCTGGCCCAGCGCCTCCCCGCCGACGCGGCGAAGGACCTCGTGGAGTGGGGGCCGGCCCAGATTCCCGAGCGCCAGCTCGTCGCGGTCATCGGGCGAGAGCTGTCCTTCTCGTCGGTGATCGGCCTTTACGGGGACGCGCCGCTCCTGACCGACGACCGTCCCGTCAACGAGTACTACTTCCTCCGTCGACTGACGAACCCGGAGGCGACGGTGTGGACGTACCGCTAGCCCCGGCACCCTTCGGACAGAGGACCGCGTAGCGGCGGCCGTACTCGTTGGCCTCGGCGCGGGACACCTCGTAACCGCCGGGCCCGAGCAGGTAGGCGAGCAGGTCGTCCTGGACGCTGAAGTCGTGCCACAGGACGCACCGGTACCCCGCGTACCGCCGGCGGAAGTCCTCGAACTGCGAGGGGTCGAGCGGCATCCCGATGAAGCGCTTGTCCGGATAGCGCCACATGACGCTCTCCGGATGGTAGAAGGAGCTGTTGACCATGTACTCGCCGTTCTCGAGGAGAGCGGGCGGCGGCGTGACCAGCCCGATCGGGTACATCTCGAGCGGCTCGAGCCCCGAAGCCCCGGCCGCGAGCGCCAGCGCGACGAGGCCCCACGACGCGACCCGGCGCGCCGGCCCCACCACGCCGGCGACTCTCGTCGCGACGGCCGCGATCGCCGCGAAGAAGACGGGGAACAGCCCGAGCCAGATCCGGAAGAAGTTCGACGACTTGCTGCCGTCGAGGAGCAGGAAGTAGCCGAGCGTCGAGAAACCCGCGAGCACCAGGTGCCACCGGCGGCTCGCGACGAGACAGACCGTGCCGAGGAGCATGAAGAGGAGCGGGCCCCAGGCGATACCGGCGGGGCCCGAGACCCACTCGGGAAAAGGCACGATCTGCTCGTGCAGCCGCTTCAGCCCCTCCCGGATGGCGGGATGGAGCTGCAGGACCAGCGTCGAGACCGGGTTGAAGTCGGCCGTGCGCGTCGCGAGACCGTCCCAGGTGAAGAGGTACGGGTAGGCCGCGATCGCGCGGTGGTTCCGGATCCATGCCGCGGCCAGCGGCAGCGCCGCGCCGGCCGCGAACGCCGCGGCCCGGCGGCGCGTCCTCACGGCGGGCAGGAACAGGAACGCGTCGAACGCCAGGTTCATCCGGGTGGCCAGCGCCGCCCCGAAGAGGAGCCCCGCCCCGCCCGCGGCGACCGCTCCCGGGACGGCCGCGGCCAGCGCGAGGGCGGCGAGGAGCAGGAACAGGGCGAACGACTCGGGCCCGTAGTGGCAGGTGAACGCCACGAGCGGCCCGAATCCCGCCGCCACGATCGCGGCGGCGAGGGCGGTCCGGGGAGCGTCGTCGCCCCGCTCGTCCTTGCGGAGCCAGACCCACAGCGCCGCGATCGAGAGCCAGGACAGGAGACCCGCGAGCCGCTGCGGCTCGAGACGGAGAGGCACCGACGCGCAGAGGCGATACCAGGCCTCGCCGTACCAGATGTACGGCTGGCCGTCGAAGAGGGTGAAGCCGAGGCCCGCGCGGAGGTTCCGGATCAGCTCGAGGTGGCGCCAGGGGTCGAAGATCGGGACGCCCTGCCGGACGAGAAACGCGAGCCGGACGGCGAGACCGGCCACGAGAACGGCGCCGACGAGGGCCCCTTCCCGTTTCCACGAACCCCGCCCGACCGACACCGCGATCCCCCCTCCCCGCCGCGATCCCGCGCGCCATCGTATCATCCGGAACGCGCGCAGATGCTACGATAGCGGGCCGATCGCGGAGGATCAGCGGCGTGTACAAGGGGAAGAAGGTCGTCGTGGTCATGCCGGCGTACAACGCCGCGCGGACGCTGGTGCGGACCTACGAGGAGGTCATGCAGCAGGAGTTCGTGGACCTCGTCCTGCTCGTGGACGACGCGAGCCGCGACGAGACGGTCGAGATCGCCCGGACGCTCCCGCGTACCAAGGTCCACGTCCACGAGAAGAACCGCGGCTACGGCGCGAACCAGCGGACCTGCTACCGGCTCGCCCTCGAGGAGGGCGCCGACATCGTGATCATGGTCCACCCGGACTACCAGTACACCCCGAAGCTGCTCCCTTCCCTGGTCGCGCTCATCGGGAACGGGATCTATCCCTGCGTCCTCGGCTCGCGGATTCTCGGCGGCGGGGCGCGGCGCGGGGGGATGCCTCGCTGGCGGTACGTCGCGAACCGTTTCCTGACCCTCTACTCGAACGTGCTCCTCGGCGGCAAGCTCTCCGAGTACCACTCCGGCTATCGCGGCTTCTCGCGCGAATTGCTCTCCCGGCTCCCTCTCGACGCCAACTCCGACGATTTCGTCTTCGACAACGAGGTCCTGGCCGAGGTGCTCTGGCTGGGATACGAGATCGGGGAGGTGAGCTGCCCCACGAGCTACTTCGAGGAGGCGTCGTCGATCAATTTCGGTCGCAGCGTCCGCTACGGATTCGGCTGCCTGTACACGGGGCTCCTGTTCCGGCTCTGCCGCCTCGGGATCGCCCGCTCGCGCAGGTTTCCGCGCGCGTGATCAGGGGGCTTCGCCCTCCGAGCCCGCGCCGCCGACCAGGCTGACGTCGCCGTTCGCGACGATCTTCAGGACGGGACGGCTCATCCGGCCGATGTTCCCCTGCGCCTTGGCCCCGTCGTCCACGACCGCCACCTGCGGCAGGCCGCTCGACTCGATGCGGCCGTACTTCGCCACCGCCTCGACCCGGCAGCCGCCGACCGGAGGGAACTGCACCGTCACGCCGCCGCCGTTGTTCACGATCGAGCTGTCCGCGCCGCCCGCCATGGACGACCAGGACACCTCGACCTGCCCCCCGTCCGCATCCACGTCCACCGGACCGTTCAGCTCGGACAGCCGCACGTCCCCGACGCGACTCTTGACCTTCACCGCGTTCGTGATCTGGCTCGCGGTCACGTTGCCGTGATCGGACTCGATCGTCAACGGGCCCGCGGCGTTCTCCACCTCGATCGACGCGGACGTCGTGCGGATCGTGACCTCGCCGCCGAGATCGGACACGCGGGAGGCGATCCCGACGCCGGCCACCGTCACGGCCCCGGACACCGACTGGAGCTGGACCTCCTCCGCGCCGTTTCCCTGGACCTCGACCGAGCCCTTCACGATGGCGCCTCGCACCGCGCCTCCCGTGGCGGTGACCCGCAGCGTGCCCTCGAGCTCGCGGAACTGGGTCAACGTGTCGCTCTCGATCGCGATCGCGCCCCTCGATTTCTCGAGCTTCAGCGTCGCCCCGCTGATCGAGAGATCGCCCCCTCGCTCGAGCCCGGTCACCTCGGCCCGGCCCCCACGAACGCGAAGCCTGCAGAATCCCGCCGCCCCGGTCACCTTGACGTCGGTGCCGTCGAAGTCGCCGTCGACGGCCTCGCGGGCATCCCTCACGTCGGCGCTCCCCTTGGCGATCCGGAGGGAGACCGCCCCCAGGGCGCCGTCCACGGTCGCGTTCAGCTCCCGCCCCCGGGCGGTGACCGTCCCCGCGCTTCGCGTCGCGACGAGCGTCCCCGAGTCGATCTCGGCGGTCAGCGACCCCTCGACCCCCGTGGCGTCCAGCCGGTTCCGCGGCCCGCTCACCAGGACCGAGCCTAGGAGGCCGCTCAGCCGGATCACCGATCCTTCCGTCCGCACGATCACGCTCATGGCGGGAGGCACCCAGACCTGGAGGACGGCCGGCACCTCCCTGGCGCCCGTCGGCGGAACGATCCGGAACGTCGTCCCGTCGAGCCAGAGTGCGACCGGGAGCGGCGCCTGCGTGGCTCCCCCCATCTCGCTCGAGTACTGGAGCTTCCCCGCCTCGCCCGCGACGATGGTGATCTGCCCCCGGAGCCGCTCGAGCTCGAGCACCCTCTCGTCCGTGACCTCGACGCCCCCCTGGGCCTCCTCCGCGAGGAGCTTGGGCCCCTCCGCCGCGGCCGCGCCGGCGGCGAGCAGCGCGACGATCAGGCCGCACGCCGCACGCACGATCCTTCGATTCACCGCCACCACGACGCCTCCTCGCCCTTCGCGAATCTCTCGAGCGCGTCCCGCGCGGCCGCCTGCTCCGCCTGCTTCCGGCTCGCGCCCCGGCCGGTTCCCAGCACCCGTCCCTCGAGGGCCACCTCGGCCTCGAACTCCCTCGCGTGCGCCGGCCCCGAGGTTCCGGTCACGGCGTAGCGCGGCGTCTGGTGCACTCGCGCCTGGATCAGCTCCTGCAGGCGCGTCTTGTAGTCCTCCGCCGCCTCGTCGCTCCCGAGCGCCTCGCGGAGAACTCCCCCGAGGTGACGGGTCACGAAGGACCGCGCCACGCGGAGCCCGCCGTCGATGTAGACCGCGCCGAGCACCCCCTCGAAAGCGTCGGCGAGGAGGGAGACCTTGTCCCGCCCCCCGGTGCTCTCCTCGCCCCGGCCGAGATGGAGGGCCTCGCCGAGACCGATCCGGCGCGCCGCCTCCGCCAGCGCCTCGGTGCGGACCACCGACTGCTTCCGCCGCGTCAGCACCCCCTCGTCGGCCTCCGCGTCCCGGCGGAAGAGCCAGTCGCCGACCACGAATCCCAGGAGCGAGTCGCCGAGGAACTCCAGCCGCTCCCAGTCGCCGCCCTGCCCGCCCCCGCGCTCGTAGGCGCGCGACCGGTGGGTCAGCGCGCGGACCAGCAGGGCGGGGTCCTTGAAGCGGTAGCCGAGGCGGGTCTCGATGTCCGCCCGGTCCGGCATTCCCACCGCGTCCTCGGTCAAGGGGCCGTCCTCGAGGGGGGAGCTTCCTTCACCTCGTCCGACACCTTGGTGAACTCGCGGCGCGGCCGCGCGTCCGCCTCGAATCGCTGCCCGCCGCGCTCCAGCGTGTAGGCCGAGAGGGTCAATCCTCCCGGCTCCACCACCAGCTCGTCCACGTAGCGGATCGGAGCGTTCGACGAGGCGAGAGGGGTCCCGGAGCACTCCACGCGCAGGTGTCCCGTGCCGGGATCGACGGCGGTGCGGAAGACGAGGTCGTAGGTCTTCGCCCCGTCCTGGATCGACTCGCCGCGCCCGTCCCACCCCGAGCGCATCGCGTAGGTCCCGTCGGACGACCGGACCGAGATCCGCGCCCGCCAGTCGTCTCCCTCCCGCACGATCGAGAGGGTCGAGCGGATCCGATCGTTCCCCTGCCCCCAGGTCCCCGCATAGCCGGTATCGCTCGCGGCGGGCTTGCGGGCGCAGCCTCCCGCGTGCGCCGCCAGGAGGATGGCGGTGACGAGGAGGGCCGCGCTGCGTCGCGTCGTTCTCGGCATGACGTTCCAGGGGATTTTACACTCTGGGCGCGCGGCCGGCCGCAGGACGGAGCTCCCGGACTAAACTACCCCTCGCATGAGATCCCCGGGCGCATCCAGGAGCCTCCTCGTCACGATCGCCGCCGCGGCGGCGATCGCCGTCTACGCCAACTCGCTCCCGAACGGATTCGCCCTCGACGACCCGGCGGTCGTCGCGGGGAACCCGCTCGTCACGGGGCAGTCCTTCGCCGCGATCTTCTCGGCGCCGTACCACCACGGCCCGGCGCAAACGACGCCGACCGGCCTCTATCGCCCCGTCACCACCCTGAGCTTCGCGCTGAACCACGCGCTCGGGGACCTTCGACCGGCCGGCTACCACGCCGTCAACGTCGTTCTGCACGCCCTCGTCTCGGCCCTGGTTCTCCTCCTGGGGCTCGAGCTCGGCCTCGCCCCGGCCGCGGCCCTCGCGGGCGCGCTGCTGTTCGCGGTCCATCCCGTCCACTCCGAGGCGGTCGCCAACGTGTCGGGGCGCGCGGAGCTTCTCGCGGCGGCGTTCTTCCTCGGAGCGCTCCTCGTCTTCGCTCGCGGCCGCGAGGAGGGCGGCCGCCTGCGAGGAAGCTCCCTCGCCTGCGCGGCGGCGCTCTCGCTCCTCGCGATGCTCTCCAAGGAGCACGCGGTGACCTTCGTGGGCGTGGCGGCCGCTTGGGAGCTCCTGGTGCGGCGCGAGCCGGGCGTCTCGCTTCCGGCGTTCCTCCGCGCCCGGAGACCCGAGTTGCTCCGCACCTTCTCTGTCTTGCTGCTGCCGGTGCTCGCCTTCCTCGCGGCGAGAGGGGCGGTGACGGGGACGCTCCTCCTGCCGCCGGGCGCCGTCACCCCGATCGAGAACCCCGCCGCGGGGCTCCCGCTCCTCGAGCGCTGGGCCCTGGCACTCGCCGCCGCGGGACGCTACGCCCGCCTTCTCGTCTTCCCTCGAACCCTGTCCCCCGACTACTCCTTCGCGGAGATCGTGCCGGTCCGCTCCCTCCTCGACCCGTGGCTGCTCGCGGGAGCGGCCTCCGCGATCGCTTTCGCGGTCGCGCTCGTCGCCGCCATGCGCCGCTCGCGGCCCGCCGCGATGCTGCTCCTCCTCGCGCTGCTCGCCTTCTCGGTCGTGTCGAACTTCCCGTTCACGATCGGGACGATCCTGGCCGAGCGGCTGCTCTACCTCCCGTCCGTGGGGTTGTGCCTTCTCGCCGGCACGGCGTGGCCGCTCGCGGCGCGGCGCACGGGGCGACGGACCGCGGGCGCGCTCGCCGCGATCGTCCTGCTCGCGGCGTCCGCCCGGACGGTCGCCGCGAACATGGCCTGGCACGACGACTTCGCGCTCTACTCCAACGCGATCTCCGCGGCGCCCCGCAGCGTGCGGGTGCTCGGGAACCTCGCCGTGGAGCTCGCCACGAGAGGGCGACTCGACGAGGCGGCGTCTCTCCTCCAGCGCGCCGTCGCGCTCGCCCCCGACTTCGCTCCGAACCGGATCAACCTCGCCGGCGTCTTGTTGAAGCAAGGCCGTCCCGACGCCGCCGAGGTCGAGGTCCGCCACGTGCTCGACCGCGACCCCGGCAACGCCATCGCCCTCGCCCAGCTCGGCGCGATCCGCGCCCGGCGCGGCGCCGCCGCCGGCGCGCGCGAGGCCCTCCCGCGCCTGCCTCGCTAGCGCGGAAGCGGGGGGGTGGCGGCGGGCCTGGAACGCCGGGGCGGCGGCTTGAGCGCTAGAAGTCGGACGTCGCCGTTGGCGACGAAGCGGATGATCGCCGAGGCGCCCTTGCCGACGTCTCCCGCCGAGGACTTCCCCGTGTCGTCGGCTTCCACGCCGGGCACCTCGCTGTCCACGCGGCCGAAGGTGGTCCTCGCCTCGATGCGGCAGGCGCCGGTCGAGGGAAGGGTCGCGACGATCCCGCCCCCTTCGTTCCGGACGAGGCTCTCCCCCTGCCGAGGGAACGCGGACCAGGCGACCCGGGCCTCCTGCCCCTCGGCCTCGAGCTGCAGGGTGCCGGAGAGGCCCTCGAGGCGAACGACGCTCTTCTTCCCGCTGACGTCGAGGGGTCCGGAAGCGCGGAGCACCGTGATGCTCCCCGAATCGTTGTCGAGCATCAGCGGACCGGACGCGTCCTCGATCGTGATGTCCGACCCTCCCGAGTAGATCTCGGTCTCCCCCCGCACCCCCTTGAGCCGCAGGGTCAGCCCGTCCCCCTGGAAGCGCATCGGACCGTTGACTCCGGCGATCTCCACCGTGGGCCCCTCGCTTCGCACCTCGAGGAGGTCCCCCGCTCCCGAGCCGGTGACGGCGCCGCCGTAGCTGTCCACGTGGAGCGGCCCCCGCAGGTCGGCGAACTTCAGCTCCGCGTCGGTCGTGACCTCGACGTCTCCGGCGTTCCCGCGGATCTCCGCGGGGGTCCGCTTGAGGCCCAGGATGCTCTCGCCGCCCAGCTCTCCGGCGAAGACGGTTCCCCCGCTCGCCCGGATCGTCGCCGGCCCCCGCACCCCATCGCAGCGGAACGCCACGGCGCCGAGCGTGGCGGTCATGCGCCCTCTCACGTCCTCGATCGAAGCACTCCCGCCGGTCAGATCGAGGGACGCCGGCCCCGTCCCGGAGAGCTTCAGGCCGAGGTCCGTTCCGTGCACGGCCACGTCCCCCGAAACCGCGCTGGCGTCCACCGCGCCGTCGTGAAGATCGAGGGTCAACGAGCCCTCGATCCCGCGTCCCGACACCGCGACGCGGCTCCCACGGATCTCGACGTCGTGGGGGACGTCCCGGAACCTCACGGTGGTGTCGGAGACCTCGAGCAGCACCGACACCCCCTCGGGAACGGCGATCTGCAGGAACCGCGGCGCCGGGGCCGTCCCCGGGACGGCTTCGAGCACGAACGAGTTTCCATCGAGCGACAGCGCGATGGGCACGGGGGTCTGTTTCCCGCCCTGAGCCATGCTCGCGTAGCGGAGCTCGCCGGGAGAGCCGGCGCCGAGGTAGATCTCTCCCTCGAGGCCCCGCACGACGAGGCGCGTCTCCCCGGTCACGGGCACGATGCCGGCGGGCTCGGTCGAGAGGGCCTCCCCGCCTTCGGCGCGCGCGAGGACAGCGAGCGAAAAGGCCATCGCCCACGCGGTGGAGCGGAAGCCCGTCATCGGGCCCCGACCGCCGGAACGCCCGCGACCGCGTCCGCCACCTTCTCGAACGAACGCGTCGGCCGTCCGTCCCGCTCGAATTTCTGCCCGTCCCGCTCGTTCGTGTACGACCAGAGGAGCTTACCTCCCGGCTCGACCACCAGCTCGTCCACGTAGTGGATGTCGAGCTTCTCCGGCTCGAGCCGCCGCTCGCGGCATTCGACCAGCAGGCGACCGGTGGCCGGATCCGTCCTCGTCGAGAACTCGTAGGTCGCCATGAGCTTGCCGAGGAGCTTCTCCTCGCACCGCCCGTCCCAGCCGCACGTGACGTCGAGCGAGTGCTCGTAGGAGTGCTTCGACCAGCGGAAGAGATGGCGATCGCCGGCTCTCGCGATCGCGACGATCGAGACGCCGCGGTCGTTTCCCTTCGCCCAGGTGCCGGTGTAGCCGGTGTCGCTGACCTTCGGCCGCACGCTGCAGGCCGGCCACGACAGGATGCAGACGATGATCGCGAACCATGACAGCCTCTTCACGTCCCCCTCCTCAACGGATTCCGATCTCGCGGAGAAGTCCCGCGTCGAGCGCGATCCCGGCCTCCGCGGCGTCCCGCGCCGCCTTCCTGGCCTCCTCGAGATCGCCCGCGCTCGCGAGCGCGATCACGAGATTCGTCCGGCACGCGGCGTGCGTCGGGTGCGCGGAGAGCGCCCGCCGGAGGATCGGCACCGCCTCGAGCGCCGCCCCGCGACGGATCAGCAGCGCGGCCAGGTTTCCGGCGGCCTCCGCGCTCGCGGCATCGAGAGCGAGCGCTTCGCGATAGGCGACCTCCGCGTCCGCGGCGCGCCCGGCCGCCTCGAGGACCGCCCCGAGATCGAACCGCGCCGTCGCCGAGGAAGGATCAAGCTCCGACGCCCGCCGGGCGTCCCGCTCCGCGGCCCCGAGATCGCCCGCCTGCCGGTACGCCACCGCGCGGTTCGCGAGCGCTCCCGCGAGCTCGACGCGCGTGAGGTCCGCGGACGGGACGGCGAGCGATCCCGCCAGGAGCGCCGCGCAGGCCCCCCCCGCCCACGCGCGCCGCCGGGCCCGGACCTCGAGGGCGCCGGCCAGCGCGGCCAGGCCGCACCCCGCCGGGACGCACAGCAGCACGGAGGCGGGGAGCCGGTAGCGGCTCGACGCATAGAACAGGACCGGTGTCGCCGCGCAGGCGAGGATCGCGCTCCAGACGATCCCGCCCCCGCTTCCGCGGAAGCCGAGAGCGACGAGTCCGGCGGCGGCAAGTCCCGCGATCAGCGCGAACGGCACCGGGGCCGCCCGCCTCCACGGGTTCTCGTCGAGGGCCGGGGCGTAGTCGAGGCCGTGCTCGGCGTTGTCGAGGAAGAGGAGCGCGCGTCTCGCGACGAGCCGCGCCGTCCCTGCCGGGTCGGAGAGCCGCGCGCGGATCGCTTCCCGTCCCCACCACCCGTCGGCCTCCACCGGATCGAGCGCGGCGTCCGGCCCGCGCGGACGCGATCTCGGTCGCTTCCCGGCGCTGCGTCGCGACGGCGCCCGTGAAGCCCGCCGGGAGGGTGAAGCCCCCCTCCGCCCCCGGCCCGTTGCCGTGGTACAGCGTCATCCCGGAATTCGAAGAGACCGCGACGACGTGGCCCGAGACGGCGAGGTTCCGAACGGCCACCGGGAGGACCACGATCGCCGTCCCGGCCGCCAGGAGGGTCGCGACCCGCGCCCGTTTCCGGATGGCCTCCAGGAGCGCCCAGAGGGCCGCCACGAGCAGGAGGTTGGGACGCAGGAGGGACGCCACCCCCGCCCCGGCGCCCGCACCCATGGCACCGACGGCCAGCCTCTTGGAAGAAGAATTATAAGTAGTCGCGACCCAGGCCGAGGCCGCCAGGATCAGGAGCGCCGCCGGCTCGCCCAGCGGCCTCGAGGCGAAGAACAGCGCGGGGTGGTAGAGAAGAACGAGGGCCGCGGCGGCGAGACCCGCGACCTCCCCGGCCGACCTTCGCGCCACGAGGGCCAGCAGGCCTGCCGCCCCCACGACCGCCAGCTGCTGCAAGAGGTAGAGCAGCCCGAACCGTTCGCCGAAGGCCGCCAGGAACCCCGCGAGAAGCCACGGGTAGCCCGGGGCGAGGTAGTACGCCCCCGGCGGGCCTCCCCTGCCCGCAACCAGGTCCCGCGCCCACTCGAGGTAGTACGCCCCGTCGAGCATCGGCCTCGCGAACGCGGGGTCGGTGGCGGGCTGGGCCAGCACGTAGGCGGCGCGCGCGACGGCCCCCGCGGCGAGGAGCGCACCGAGCGCCACGGCGAACGTCCTGCGGGTCACGCGGGCGCCCTCGGCCTCAGGGCGTGCTCGGAGCCACGGTGGGAGTCCTCGAAGGCTGCGACCGCCTCAGCTCGTCGCGCCGCACCCGCGCCGCGTCGGCCTCGCCCTTCTCCCCCGCGGCGTCCGCGGCCCGCGCCAGGACGTCGAAGAGCTCCGCCGAGCCGGAGTAGTACAGCTGCGCCTCGCGCGCCCTCGAGAGCGCCTCGGGCGCCCGTCCCAACGCCAGGAGCGCCTCGGCACGGGCGAGGACCGTGCCTTCCGACTGCTCGCCGAGCCGGATCGCCTCTTCGATCTCGACCAGAGCCTCCGCCGGCCGTCCGGTGGCGAGGAGGCGATGGCCCAGGAGCGCGTGCGGCCCCGCCAGGATCGGCTCGAGCTCGATCGCCTTCCGGTAGAGACGCTCCGCCTCGTCCCGCTTTCCCTGCGTGTCTCGGAGGATCCCGAGGCGGTGGAGCGCCGCCGCGCTCTCCGGGTACAGCTCGACCGCCCGGGAGAGCACCTGTTCCGCCTCGTCGGCCTTCCCGAGGAAGAGGTCCACGTAGCCGAGGTTCACCAGGGCGTCGAGGTTGTCCGGCTCCTCGCGCGCGGCGAGGGCGTACCGCTCGCGCGCGCCCGCCAGGTCGTTCTTGTGCTGGAGCGCCAGTCCATCCTTGAGGGCCCAGTCCGCGACGAGGTAGCGGGCATAGCGTTGCCCGGACTCGGCCGACGGGACGACGACGCTCATCGCATCCTCGCCTCGCCCCTGCGACCTCAGGATCTGGGCGTCCAGGACCGCCCTGTAGGCCCCCGACAGGGCCAGGAACGACGAGCGATACTCGCCGTCGAGGCCGAGGCGGGAAGCCCTCTCCTCGGCCGTCGGGCAGAGCCGCATCAGCTCGAGGAGGTTCGGCCCGACGGTGTCCGCGAAGAGCCCTCTCGGAGCGAAGAACTCGACGCGCGGCCGATCGTCGGTGCTGCGCGGCGCGTCCCTGGGCGAGCCGGCGCAGCTCGGCCTCGTCGGCCTGGTAGAACGAGAGCGCCTCGACCGGGCCTCGGACCCCGATCCCGCGCCAGGCTCGACCTTGACCTCGGGACGCTCGAAGCGCCGCGTCAACTCGGCGAGGTCCACCGGCGGGAACGGCTCCTCCCGGCCGAGCAAGACGAGCGTCAGGCCGGTCGAGAAGGCCCTGACGTGCGGGAACACGTCGGTGAACGACCCGACGATCGTCTTCAGACGTCCTCGGGGAGGTGCCGCCAGACGGGGACGAACTGGCACATCACCCCGCCCGGGGCGAGCCGCGACCGGTACAGCTCGAAGTAGTCGCGCGAGAAGAGCGCTCCGGAGCCGCTGAGCGACGGGAAGTTCGGGTGCGCCGAGATCACGTCGAAGCGCTCGCGGGTCAGCTTGAGGAAGTTCCGCCCGTCGTCGAGCTTCACCTCGAGCTTCGGATTCTCGAGCAGGCGATGGTTCACGTCGGAGAAGAACCGGCTCGCCTCGAAGACTCCCTTCTCGAGCTCGATGCCGTCAGCTTGTCGATGCTCGTGGAGCGCGATCGCCCCCGCGGTCACGCCCGCCCCGAGCCCGACGACGCACGCCTTCCGCACCGGCCCGGGATGCATCAGCATCGGAAGGTGCCCGAGCATCCTCTGCTCGAACATGTCCTCGAAGTGGTCGGAGGCGGTGGTGCTCCCGTTGACCGTGATGAATTTCCCCTTCGGACTTCGGAACGAGATGATCGTGTCGTTGAACCCCTCGGTGAAGGTCATCAGGCGGTAGTCCGCGGCGACGCGCTCCAGGATCACCTCGCCGTCGTCGTCCAGAGTAGGTGCGCGGCTCGAAGTACGCCCCCGCCCCGAGGATCGTCCGGTTCCACCGGGGCGAGAACAGGAGCACGCCCGCGAGGACCACGACGCCCAGGCCGGCCGGCATCGCCCATCGCGCCTCACGGGCCCGGGCTCGGCGAGGAGGCTTCCGAACGCGAGGCGCGAGGGCCACCGCCGCCACGAGCTTGAGCGTCCACTCGCTGCCGATCGTGGGGAGCAGCACGAACCCCGCGCCGAAAGAGCCGAGGATCGAGCCCACCGTGTTCCACGCGTAGACCCGGCCGATCATCGAGCCCGTGCCGCCGCCCCCCGCCGCGGCGAGCCTCACGACGACCGGGAACGTCGCGCCGAACGCCATCCCGGCCGGTACCAGCGTCAGGAACGACAGCAGCAGCTTGGTCTCGTTCATCCCCGCGAACGTGATCCCGATCGCCGAGATCACCTTCAGGAACAGCCCCGGCATGGCGTTGACGCCGAGGCCTCCGAGCACGACGAAGAGCGCCACCGCCCCCTGCACCAGCGCCAGCAGGCGCACCGGCGGCTCGAACCGGTCCGCGAGACGCCCGATGACGATCGATCCCACGGCGATTCCCAGCAGGAACATCGAGAGCATCGCGCTGAACGAGTAGACCGTGCTCCCGAACACGAGCACGAGCACGCGGAACCAGACGACCTCGAACGCGAGAGCCGCGAGCCCGCTCCCGAACGCCACCCAGAGCGGCCACGAGGCGGGCTCGGTCAGCGGCCGGGCCGGGAGCCGCCGGACGGCTCCGCGCGCCGCTCCCGCGGCGCGCCGCCGCTTCCGGCGCGTTCCGGTCGAGGAGCCAGGCCGTGCAGGCGACGGCGGCGTTGAAGCACGCGGCGAGCAGCGTCGTGCGGACCAGGCCGAGATAGCGGGAGCAGCCACCACCCCGCCACGAAACACCCGACCGCCGCCCCGAGCGTGTTGACGAAGTACAGGAGCCCGACGCCGAGCCCCACCCGGTCCTTCCTCCGCAACAGTCCCTGGCCGAGGGCGGGAAGCGTCGCGCCCATGAGCACGGTGGGCACGAGGAGGAGCGCGATGCAGAGGACGAAGCGGATCGACCGACCGCAGCAGGAAGGAGTCGGGAAGGAGGGGAAACGCCCAGCCGTAGAGGGCGTCCACGACGCGAAGGAGCAGCGGGAGCAGCAGCGCGTACGCGCCGACGCCGGCCTCGAGGAGCGCGAACATCCGGAGCGGCCGCTTCGCTCGCTCGGCCCTCTTCCCGAGGAGCGCCGCGCCGAGCGCCATCCCCCCCATGAACGACACCAGCACGGTGCTCACCGCGAAGGCGGTGACGCCGAAGACCTCCGCCAGCATCCGGCTCCAGACGACCTCGTAGGACAGGCCGCAGGCGCCGCTGACGACGAACAGCCCCGCGAACGGGAGGGCCAGCCTCGGAAGGCCGTCGAGGAGCGCCGGCGGCGCCTGGCCGCGAGGGGTGCCGGTCACGGCTTCACCGGCTTGATCTTCGCGAGCTCCTGCGCGAAGCCGGGAAGGGCGCGAAGCGGCGCGAGCAGCGGCTCGCTCTCGAGCACCTCGCGGTCGTCGTACCCCTTCGCGATCGCCTCGGCGAGGGCCGCCTTCGCGCCCGGCGGCGTCGCCGAGCGCCGCGCGGCAGAGCGCGCGAACGAGGAGGAACGACGCGACCTCTTCCGGCTTCGCCGTCTTGAGCCCCGCCTCGATCTCGCGCCGCGGCTTCGGCGGTCTTCCCGCCGCGACGAGCGCGAGCGACGAGGCGATAGGTCAGGGCGGACTCTCCCGGCGTGGTGGGCGAGCCCGGCGCGGAAACGCCTCGACGGCCCGGGCCGGGTCGCCCTTCTTGATCCACAACTCTCCCGCGAGGAGGCTGCCCATGCAGGTTCTCGGGATACCGTGTCTCGATCTCCGTCGCGAGACGCTCGCGCCGCGTCGAAATCGCCGAGCTGGACCGCCGCCTGCGCGGCGCTCTCGAGCACGTAGCGATTCCCGGGGTCCGCCTTGAGGATGCCCTTCCAGACCTCAAGGGCGCGCGGCGTAGCTCCTTCGCGCTCCATGAGGTCCCGGCCCTTGAGGATCTCCCCCTCGAGATAGACGAGGTCCTTGGGACTCCTTCCGCCGCGGCGCTCGGGCGCCACCGTGCCCCCGACGTAGCCGAGGCTCGCGAGCCGCTCGAGCGCCTCGGGTCGAGGGGCGCGGCGGTCGCCTCCGCCGTGGTCCCCTTCTTTTCCCACGCGGCGAGCCGCGAGCACAGCGCCGCGTCGAGGTCGCCGCGCCTTCTCCTTCTCCAGCGAGATCGCGTTGCTCTTCTCCTGCGGGTCGGCGTCGAGGTCGAAGAGCTCCGACTCGCTCGACCGGATGTACTTCCACTGGGCCGCGCCGCAACCCCTCGAGGGGGCTCCAGCCGTAGAGCAGCGAGCCGGCGAGGCTCTCGAAGTAGAGATCCCGCCGCGGGAGCGCCTTCCCGAGCGCGGCGGGCTTCAGGCTGATCCCGTCGAGGCCGCCCGTCAAGGGAAGGCCGGCGTAGTCGAGGAGCGTGGACGCGACGTCCACGAGGGTCACCGGCTCGGAGACCACGCGCCCTTGGCCTGCCCGGGGGCCTTGAGGAGGAGCGGCACGTGCAGCGTGCTCTCGTAGACGAGGTTGCAGTGCATCTTCTCGCCGTGGTCGTAGAGCCCCTCGCCGTGGTCCCCCGCGACCAGCACCAGCGTCGAATCCCAGATGCCGAGTTTCTTCAGCTCCGCGAGGACGTTGCCGACCTCGGCGTCCACGTAGGCGATCTCGCCGTCGTACGGGACGCTCCCGGAATTTGGCGGAGTACGGGAAGGGCGGGGCGTACGGAAAGTGGGGATCGAAGTAGTGCAGCCAGAGGAAGAACGGTTTCCCGGAATGCCCGCGCAGCCACTCGAGCCCGAGGCGCGTCACGTCCGCCGCCTTCCGTTCCGCGTTCATCGGGAGCTTCTTCGCCCCCGGCTCCGAGAACAGGTCCAGGTAGACGTGCGAAACCCTGGCCGAGCCCGGTGCTTCGGCGGCCACGGGATAGGCCGCGGGGACGGCCGCGGTCGCCCAGCCGGCGTCGGCGAGGCGCCTCGCGACCGTCGCCTTCCCGTCGGGCAGGCGGAACATGCCGTTGTAGCGGACGCCGTGGACCGGCGGGTATTCCCCGGTGAACATCGAGGAATGGGACGACGAGCGTCACGGGGACGGTCGCGATCGCCTCCGTGAAGCGGACGGACTCCCGGGCGAGAGCGTCGAGGTGAGGAGTCGCCGCCCCGCCGTAACCGTAGCAGCCGAGGCGATCCGCCCGCGTGGTGTCGAGGGTGATCAGCACGATCCCCGACGCGTTCCTCGACGACGAGCAGGAGAGAGCGGCGAGGAGCGCGCCCGCGAGCACGAGAATCTTCGAGGCGCGGGACGCGCTCACCGGCCGTGGCTCCTGAGCACGTCCGCGTATCCCGGATCGCTCCGGATCGACGCCAGGTCGGGGTCCTTCTCGATGTTGTCCCAGTCGCGGTAGCCGGCGTCCACCGCCTCGCGGAGCCGCGCGAGGGCTCCCGGCTTGTCCCCCTGGAGCGCGCGGACGCACGCGAGGTCGTAGAAGAGCTCCGGCTCCACCGGCCCGATCTCCATCGCGGCGCCGAGCAGCAGCTCCGCCTTCGCGTACTGCTTGGCCATGAACGCGGTGTGGGCCACCCAGTGCAGGCTCTCCTGGCGCTCGGGGAAGTCGCTCGAGGAGGTTCAGCAACGGCTGCTGGACCACCTGGTCCCGCCCTGCCCCGACCCCGAACAGGACCCGCTGCAGCAGCACGGCGAAATTGTCCGGATGGGCCGAGAAAAGCTCCCTCGAGAGATTGGCGGTCCGGAGGCCCTTGTGCTCCGCGAAGTAGAGTCGCAGCTCCGCGAGGCGCGCGAGCAGCTCGTTGGCCTTCGACGCGTCGAGGCTCGGCGAATCGAGGCTCGCCGGGCCCAGCACGACGCCGGCCTCCTTGAGCTTGCGCCGCGTCTCCGCCGAGAGCTTGCGCTCGCGCGGCGCCGCGGGACGAGCGTTCGCGGCCTTCGCCTCGGCGCTTGCGGAGGGATCGTCCTTCGATTTCTTCAGGGTTTCCCAGTCGGCGATCACGAAGCCCCGGGGACCTTCCACGGCCGTCAGCGGCGGCCAGGCGAGCTGGTCGTCCGTCGCCCAGGTCCAGGCGTATCGAGTCCTCGGCGACGGCTCGCCCGGCCTCCTCAGGTCGCGGCCGTCGGCGCCGGCGGCGCCGCCGCCGCCGATCAGGGCGCGGATCGTCTCGGCGACGTCGGGGAGCCACACCTTGCGGGCATCCCGCGCTCCGCGGGAGCGAAGCTCCGCTGCTCCCGGCCCCGCCCAGATCAGCGGGACGCGCAGCGTCTCCTTGCGGAGCCAGAACGAATCCCCTCTCGCCCCGTCCTCCCCGAGCATCGTCCCGTGCGTGCCCACGACGAAGACGTCGGTGCTCGCCTTGCGGCCCGATCGCTCGATCGCCGCGACGATCGAGGCGATCGCCGCGTCCACCTTGCCGACTCCTTCCCGGTAGGCCTTCGAGGCCTCCTCGACGGTGCCGGTCACCGGAAGCCTGCGAAGCTCGGCGAGATCCACCCACCGAAGAAGCTCTTGTCGGCTCCCGACCGAGGAGAGCCACTTGTCGAAGTTGCCAGCCGACCTCCGAAGACGGCCGCGCCGGGAGGATACATCTGCCCTCCGCCCACGACCCCTTTCGAGGGACCGTCGAACAGGGCGAAACCCCGATCGAGCCCGCTCCCGAACGACACGAACGGCGAGGTCACGAAGGCCGCGGTCTCCCACCCCTCCCGCTCGCGGCCTCGGCGAGCGTGCGGCGCCTCCGGGCTTCAGCCGATCGGCCACGTTGTCCCGTACGCCCGAGCGGTCGGGGGCGAGGCCGGTCAGGAGCGCCGCTCGACGCCGGCCGCGCCATCGGGCACGGTGTCGTCGCGTCGTCGAAGACGACGCCGGAGCCGGCAAGGGCGTCGATGCGCAGGCGTGCTGACCGCGCCGCCGTAGGTCGAGAGCAGATCCGGGCGGAACTCCTCGACCGCGATCAGCACGACGCCGCGCGGGCCTCCGTGCGCCGCGGGCGCCGCCGACTTCGAAGAGTCCTCGAGGGGGAGCCGCACGACGCCGGCGAGCCACGCCAAACCCAGGACATGGTGACGAGCGATTTTCTCATGATGGGATCTTATGCGACGGAGAGACCGGCGACAACGTCCGCTCAAAAGAGAAGGCCACGGGGCTTCCCCCGTGGCCTTCTCGAGTGGTGCTGTTCGACGAAGCCGAGACTACTTCTTGGGCTTCTTGTCGATGTTCTTGAACTTCGGATTCGCCAGCGTCGAGTTGCAGCGGACCTGCGTCGTGCCGCCGACGTAGTCGCCCAGCTGCAGGCCGCTGTCGAAGCTGACCTGCCACGCCAGGAAGAGGTCCTGGTCGGCGGGGGCGGTGGCGCAGTCGAACGTGAAGGCACGCCAGCGAGCCGCCCGTGGCGGGAACCGTCTGGCCGGTGAACGTCCAGCCGGCAGCCGCGACGGACGGACGGGTCGTGCCGAAGGCGCGCATCAGGCGGAGGCCGCTGAGGGTCGCCGTCGGGGCGGCTGTCGGAATCGCTGAACAGCCGTTCACGATCGGGGGCGCCGTGACGCTCATGGTGAGAACCGTCCCGGCCTTCCCGGTCACCGCGACCTGGCGGATTCGGGATCTCGATCGCGTTGACGTTCGCGCGACCGACGAGCAGCGACAGATCGAAGGTCACCGCGGGACCGAACTGCTCGACGCTCCGCCACGCGACAAAGGCCGAGCCCGTGGCGGTCTGGGCCTGCACGAGAGCGATAATCGCATTCGGCGGGGCAGAGGAAGACGTCGCCGATTCCCGAGGAACCCATTCATGTAGTACCGGTTCGGGCGCCGTCGGTGAACCATACCGGGTCGGTCCAGTTGGAGACCCCGTAGCGCTCCCTCGTTGCCGAGGGCCCGGTTGCCGGCCTGCCAGAAGCGGCCGACGAGCGGCGCCGGGGACCCAGTCCGCCGGGAAGAACGTGTAGGTGAAAGTGCCGTCGCTCCCGAGCTGCCCGAACTGCTTCTCCGGGAGGCACGAGGCGCTAGCAGGCATCGCGGCGAGGACCGCGACCGCCAGAACCGCAAGAACGAGAATCTTCTTCATGATTTCTTAACCTCCCCCTGGCTCAGTAGTGAGACGGAGTGTAATTGACCGTCGTGTTCATCTTGACGAAATAGGCTTCGCCGGGAGTCAGCGGGTAGTCCGCGCCCGACCCCTTGCGGCCCGTGTAGGTCTGGAGGCCGTCGCTCGACTTCAGGAACTTCTGGACGCTCGCGACGTTGGCGAGGCCGATGTCGTCCATCAGCCCCTTCGCGGTGGCGGCGGTCTGGTGGTAGTTGTACGCGAAGAAGTTCGTGCCGGACTTCGACGTGCCGGCCAGCGTCGCGTTGCAGCGTGTAGGCCAGCGTCGGGTTGTCCGAGCCCACCACGATGTAGTTGGTCGTGGTGTTCATCTTGACGAACAGCCCCTCGCCGGCCACCATCCCGTAGTCGGCGCCGGACCCCTTGCGGCCCGTGTAGGTCTGGAGGCCGTCGCTCGACTTCAGGAACTTCTGAACGCTCGCGATGTTGGCGAGACCGACGTCGTCCATCAGGTTCTTCGCGGTGTTCAGACCGGTCTGCCGGTTGTCCGGCAGCGCCAGCGTGGCCGTGCCGCTCTTCGAGACGCCGGCGGTCGTCTGGGTCAGGGGGTAATTCAGCTTGAATCCCATGTTGGAGGCAAGGAGGCCACCCGCCATGACCACCACGGCAAGGGCGACTACCATCACCCCGACGAACGTTCTCTTGCTCATTCCTTCTCCTCCGAGGTCATTGCCACACCCGGTTACGTAGCCCGAGTCTCCCTCCCTGGCTCCGCCCCCGCGCGTGGACTCATTTTCCACGCGATCCCGCCTTAATGTACGAGAAAGGGCGGAAACGTCAAGGAGAAATCCCCCCCGTTTCCTGGCGCAGCGGGTTTTGCGAAAGTTAGACAAAGGTTAGTCGATCCTATAGAAAACGATGTCGGAACCGTCTCTCACCGCGTCGGCATACGCGCCGTTCTGGACCTTGACGCCGCGGCCGCAGTCGAACTTGTTCGGGACGTTCGACTTGCAGATGTAGTGGCTCTTCTGCCCGTTGGCGATGTTGAACACCACCTGGCCGTCCCGCTTCTCCACGAAGAGCCTCAGGGACTTCGACGAAACGTATGTGCCGGCGTGCCCCAGGAGCAGCACGAGGGCCGCGCCCAGCATGACCGGAAGCGCTCCGGCCAAAGCCAGCCTGCGCGCCGGCACGAACAGGGAGGCTGGCGCCGCCGGATCGTGAGCGGGGTCCAGGGTCTCGTCGACGATCCTCGTGCGGGAGTGGCCGCTCAAGGACTCGTCTCCACCCCGGCTACCCTGCCACTCGGCGATGGCCCGGTCGAGGACCGCCCCGCCGCGGTCCCGGTCGTGATTCCTTCGAGTCCAGAGCATCGGCGTTTCTCCCTTTACACAGGGATCTACCGGCGAGAGGGGCGGCGCGTTCAACGCTGATCGAAGAAAAAGAAGGTGGCCCGCGACCCGGAGCGGGGTCTATCGCCTAAACCTAGGCATACGAAGGACATCCAGCACGTTCGAATAATCATCCGTCCAGAGATACCGTGGGTCTTCGCCCGGGGCGGCCCAGCGTGGGTCTCGGGCCAGGACCTCGAGGCGAGCGGGCCCCCGGGCCAGGACCGCCCAGGTGGACCCGTCCTTCCCCTCGAACAGCTCCTTGGGGGCCTCGACCCTGTCCGTGCGGACGAACACGGCGAGGTCCAGGCTCCGCGCGACCGCGCCGATCACCGGGGCCAGGTTCATGAACCCGTTGGTCAGGTGGACCGCCAGGATCCCGTCCGGCGAGAGCTTCCTTAGGTAGAGCTCGACGGCCTCGCGCGTCAGCAGGTGCACCGGGATCGCGTCCGAGCTGAACGCGTCGAGGACGATGAGACCGTACTTCCCGTCGGGCTCGCGTCCGAGGAGCAGGCGGCCGTCGCCGGGCACGGTCTCGATGGCCGCCTTCGAGTCGGCCAGGTAGGTGAAGAAGCGCGGGTCGCGCGCGATCCGGATCACGGCGGGGTCGATCTCGAAGTACGTGAAGCGCTGCCCGGGGAGCCCGTACGCGGCGATCGTCCCCGCGCCGAGGCCGACGAGACCGATCTCCCCCGGCGGAGGCGAGGGAAGGAGCTCGGAGAAGACCTGCCCGAGCGGTCCGCTCGGGTGGTAGTAGGTCGTCGGCACGCCGCGGAGATCCGCGTCGAGCGCCTGCGTGCCGTGCCGCGTCGCGCCGTGGATCAGGACGTGGAACTCGACCTGCCGGGCCGTCTCGCGCCCGCCCGCGTCCACCAGCTTGAAGGGCAGTCCGACCGTCGTCGCGACGCGGTGAACGCCGAAGAACGTCCTCTCGCGGTGGAGGCTCGCCGTGGGCGCGGCGCTCTCCATCCAGCCTCCGACGAGCAGCACCGAGAGCGCCAGCGCGAACCTCGTGCGCCAGCCGATCAGCGCCAGCGCGATGAGAGCCGGCCCGCCGGCGCGGACGGCGAGCACGCCCCAGGAACCCTCGTTCCCCGGAGCGGGACGGAGAAGCTGCAGGAAGAGGAGCAGCCCCGCGAACGCCAGCGGTACCGCGAGATCGAGAAGGCGCGACGCGCGCGAGGGCGCGCGCGAGGCCTCTTCCTTCCAGCGCGGGCGCAGAAGGCACGCGGCCGCGAGCGCGATCGGGTACTCGGCGACGCTGCGGAAGATCGCGGGGGCGAGCAGCGCGTTGAACACGCCGCCCAGCGCCCCGCCCAGCGCGACGAGGAGGTAGAACTCGGTCAGGCGGCTCGCGCGCGGCCGCTCCTCCGCGAGGCGGCCGTGGCAGGTCAAGCCGATGGCGAAGAGCGTCGCCAGGTGGAGCGGGAGCAGCAGGAACCCCTTCCCGCGGGTCGAGGCCATGAAGCTCGCCGCCACGAGCGCCGCGAGCACGGCGAGAACCGTTCCGCTGTGCCGCGCAGGAACCCGCCATCGCGGCGAGAAGACCAGGACGAACGTCAGGAGGTAGATCGCGAGCGGGACCACCCAGAGGAGCGGCACCGCCGCGATGTCCGAGGTGACGTACTGCGTCGTGCCGAGGAGGGCGCTCGACGGCACCAGCGCGAGGAGCACCCAGAGCAGGCGCCGGCGCCACGACGGCGCGTCGTCCGCGTCGTGCTCCACCGCGATGGCAGGCGCGGCCGCGGGGCCCGCGCTCCTCGCCGCGGCGACGGCGCAGGCCGCGGCGGCGACGCCGAACGCGGCGTAGCCGGCCGACCAGAGCGTGCTCTGCGAGAGCGCGCCGGCGGCCGCCGCGGCCCTAAGCGGCCAGCGCGGCTCGATCACCAGCGGGTAGAGGAGCAGCCCGGCCAGACTCCCCGCGTTGCTCGCGGCGTAGAGGAAGTACGGATCGGACGCCCTCGCGTGCCCGCTCCCCGAGAACCAGCGCTGGAGGAGCGGCCCGGTCGTCGAGAGGACGAAGAACGGCGCGCCGGCGACGAGCGCGAGCGTGCCGAGCATCCAGGGGATCGGGCTCCCCTCCCCCCGCGGCGCGGCGCCGAGGGGTAGGGCGAGCGGCAGCGCGAGCATCGACAGGGCGAGGACCGCGGCGTGCGTCAGCGCCTGCGCGCGCGGGTTTAGGCGGCGCGTCAGCAGGTGCGCGTAGGCGTATCCCGCCAGGAGCACCGCCTGGTAGAAGACCATGCAGGTGTTCCAGACGGCGGGGCTCCCGCCGAGGAGCGGCAGCAGCATCTTCGCGACCATCGGCTCGACGGTGAAGAGCAGCAGCGCGCTCAGCAGGGTGACGAGAACGTAGAGGATCATGGCGCGAGCCTCGCCAGCTCCCGGCGGGCGCGGTCGCCGGCGGGACCTGGGACGGCGGCCTTTCGAAGGACCTCGATCGCCTCCTCCTTCCGCCCGAGCGCGGAGAGGTTCGCGCCGAGGGCCGTGCCCGCCCTCGCGTCTTGGGGCATGAGCGCGGCCGCTCTCTCGAGGTGGGGCTCGGCCTCCCGCGGCCGCCCGGCGTCGTGGAGCAGCGTGCCGAGGAGAAGGTGCCCCGCGGCGGAATCCGGATCGAGCCGGATCGCCTCGCGCAGCCGGCTCTCCGCCTCCTCCCGCCGGCCGAGGAGGGCCAGCACGCGCCCGAGCTCGGCCAGGACCGGCGAGTCCTGCGGGAAGAGGCGCAGCGCCTCCTCGTAGCGGGCGCGCGCCTCGTCGAGCCGGCCGGCCTTCGCGAGCGCCCAGCCGAGATTCACGACGCCGGTCCGGAAGGTCGGCGCCAGAGAGGCGGCGCGGGCCAGCAGCGGGAGCGCCTCGTCCACGCGCCCCGCCTCCGCGAGCCAGAGGCCGTAGTTGAACAGCGCATGGACGTTCTCGGGAGCCCTCGCGACGCCGCGCGAGAGGAGGGCCTCCGAGTCGCGCCACGTCGCGAGCTGCGCGCGCGTGACGAGCGACAGCGCGAGGATCGCGGCCGCGGACCCGAGCACCGCCAGGCCGCGCGCCGCCGAGCCGCGGCCCTCGACGGCGCCGAGCGCCGCCCAGGCGACGACGACGAAGATCCCGATCAGGGGAAGATACGCGTACCGGTCGGCGACGAGCTGCGTGCCGAACGGGACCAGGCCAGAGACCGGCAGGAGCGCGGCCCCGTACCACGCGACGCCCGCGGCGACGACGGGGCGGCGGCGGAAGAGGACGATCGCCAGTCCGGCCGCCGCCAGCAGGAGCGCGGCCGACAGCGCGACCTTCGCGGCCGCTCCCGCGCCGAGGTCCATCGGGTAGAAGAGCGAGAGGCCGGCGGGCCAGACCGTCCGCGCCGGGTACCACGCGTACGAGAAGACCGCGTGCGCGAGACGCTCCGCGAGCGGGTGCGACTCGAGCGTTCCGAGCGCCTCCCCCTGCTTCTGAGCGAGGAGCGTGACGGCCGAAGCGGCGGCCGCGAGCGCCGCGAACGGGACCTTCTCGAGGAGTAGCCGGCCGGGCGGGACGGCGCGTTTCTCCCCTCGGAACCTCTCGAGCGGCCAGAGGTCGATCGCGAGCAGGAGGAGCGGCACGACGACGGCCGTCGGCTTCGCGGCGAGCGCGCCTGCGTACGCGGCCAGCGAGGCGGCGTAGCGAAACGCTCCCCCGCGCCGCGTCCAAGCCGCGTACGCGAGGAGGGACAGCAGCACGAGGGCCAGGCTCAGAACGGCCTTGCGCTGCGAGACCCACGCCACCGACTCGACCTGGAGCGGGTGGACCGCGAAGAGCGCGGACGCGAGCGCCGCCGGCGCCGCGCGTCCCGTCGCGCCGCGGAGCAGGAGGAACAGCAGGGCGGCGTTCAGGGCGTGGAGCAGGGCGTTGACGGCGTGGTGGGCTCCCGGCCGGAGGCCGAAGAAGGAGACGTCGGCCATGTGGGACAGCAGGGTCAGGGGATGCCAGTTCCCGACGTGGAAGGCGGTCATCGCCCAGCCCGCGTTCGCCCAGGTCAGGCCCTGCGAGACGTGCGGGTCGGTCGCCACGTACTCGAAGTCGTCGTAGCGCACGAAGCCGAAGCCGAGAACCGGCGCGTAGAGGAGCAGCGTGCCCGACGCGAGGACGAGGGCGAGGATCGCCGCGGCGCCGCGGGACGACGCGCGCGCGCCCGCTTCCGATCCGATCCCGTCGAGGCCCATGCGGGCGCTTCGCCCCGGCCTCACCGGCGGTCCGGGGGGCCGAGGAGGGTCCTGAGACGGTCCCTCGCCCGCCCGAGATGCCTGCGGACGGTGATGCGGGTGATCCCGAGCGAGCGGGCGACGTCGAGGGTCTCGAGGCCCTCGAGCTCCTTGAGGATGAACACCGCCCGCTCCCTCTCGCTCAGCGCGCCGAGCGCCGCCTCGAGCCGATCGCGGAGGCTCCGCCCCTCGGCCTCCCGCTCCGGTCCGGGGCCGGCGTGCGCCGCCCGGTCCGCCGTCCCGTCGGCCCACGGGACCTCGTCGCGCGCCCGCCGGCCGGTCCGGAGATGGTAGTCGTACGACGAGTTCACGGTGACGCGATAGAGCCAGCCCGCGAACGGATTTCCGGACTTGAAGCCGGAGAGGTGGCGAAAGACCCGGATGAAGACCTCCTGCGCCACGTCCTCGCGGTCCCGCGACGGGACCCCCATGAGCCGCAGGACGCGCAGGACCCTCCCCTGGTGGCGGTCGAGCAGCGACTCGAACGCGCGGACGCTACCGTCGCGCGCCGCGGCCACGAGCTCGTCGTCGGAGACTTCGGGACCCAGCGAGTCGGCCAAGCGGACCTCGGGAGCTCAAGGTCCCCATTCTAGAACGAGCTGAGACTGCCCTTCGCGTCCACCGAGAGGACCGAGTAGTACTGGGTCGTGGCCGGCGTGCCGAGGTCCACCGAGGTGCCGGTGGGCGAGGCGATCTTCGGAACGAGGCCGTCGCGGATGTCGGCGCGCGTGAAGCGGTGATCGGTCGCGTAGACCTCGTAGTGGTCGATCGTCGCCGGGAGGCCCGGCGGGTTGAACGTCGTGGTCACGGGAGCCCACGAGAGCACGACGTGGCCGGTCACCTTGTCCGCGAGAAGGACGTCGATGCCGTTCGGGAGCTGGTTCCCGAGGCCGCCCGGGTTCCCGGCCGCGTCGATCGCGCGGACGGCGTACACGTAGTCCGGCTTCCCGGCCGCCAGCGCGAGGGGATCCGTGAAGCCGGCGCCGGTCGTCGTGCCGAGGAGCGTCGCGGTCGCGAGCGTGAAGGTCGGAGAGAGGGCGCGGTAGACCTCGTACCGCGCGATCGTGGCGCTCTTCCCGTAGATGTCCGTCGTGACCGCGGTCCAGGACAGGACGGCGTCCGAGCCGGACTTGTCCACGAGGAGGGTGTCGATGAACCCCGGGGACCTCACGCCGCGAACGAACGTCGGGACCCCGGTCTGCTCCGGCGTCGAGTACGCCGAGGTCTTGAGAGAGGTGTTGGTCGCCGTCAGGGCGACGTAGTAGCGGACGCCGTCCTGCAGGCCGGAGAGCTGGTACGCGTTATTCGTTCCGGAGCTGACGCTGAAGGTGTAGCTCCCCGGCGCGGTGCCGTACCAGATCGTGTAGTTCTTGAGATCCGTCTCCGCGTTCGCGCTCCAGGCGAGGTTCAGGCGGCCGCCCGTCTCCGGGTCGGAGACCACGAGGCCGGTCGGCGGCGCCGGCGGGTTCGGGTTGAGCGGGGTCGCCTGCGCGCAGTCCGGCCCGCTCACCGCGCAGTCGGTGTTGAAGTTCGACCACCGGCTCTCGAACCCCTCCAGGTCCACCGCGACCAGGTAGTAGAAGTAGGTCTTGGCGTTCAGGACCGCCGTGTCGGAATAGGTCGTGCCGGTCCGCCCGGCGGCGATGCGGGTGTAAGAGGTCGGCGTGCCGAGCGCGCGCCAGACGTCGTACTTGATCGTCCCGGGGGTGGTACTCGCCTGCCACGAGAGGTTCACCACCGCGTTCCCCGCGACGGCGGTCACGGCGGTCGCCGGGGCGACGGCCTTCAGGGCTAGGCGCTGCGCCGGGTCGCCGAGGAGCGTCCACCCCTGGCATCCCTCGTAGTCCAGGTTGCCGCACAACATCGAGATCGTGTCCAGCGTGGGAACGTCGAGGGTGCGCGCCTTGCGGCTTCCGAAGAGATCTCCCCAGATCACGTCGGCGACGGCGTGGTGCGCCGTGGAGTAGGACACGCCGGTGGGCGCCGATACGGCGACCGCCCCTCCCGTCCCGCTCTTCAGCCAGTCTTCCCCCATCGAGTTCAGCATCGTCGTGTGGAAGCCGCCCGTGAGGCAGTTCAGGGCGATCAGCCACGGCGGCTTGGTGACGTTGGTCAGGTCGGGGATGTCGAACCGGACGTACCCCGAGTCGAAGATGACGTCGTCCGACCAAACCTGGAAGTTCCCATGCCCCACGTACTGCACGATGGCGGCGCCGTCGGTGAACCCTCCCGTCCCGTTGACCGCGGCCTTGATGTCGGCGGTCATCTGCGGGCGGTTGCAGGAGGTCGAGCCGCAGTAGTCGCTCCAGTAGCGGAGCTTGTCGAAGGTGTACGGGGGCGCCTTCATGTAGGCCGACGACTGGTCGTTGGTGGCCTCGAAATCGAGGCCGTCCGTCGGGTCGATCCTGCCGGCGACGGTGTGCCCGCGGTCCGAGACGAACAGGGCGTGGCGCGTCCAGAGGCCCGGGGCGGTCGCGCTCTCGTAGTTGAAGATCTTCGTCAGGACCGCGCCGGCCTCGGCGTCGGAGCGCGCGGGAATGCGCCCCACCACGAGGTCCGCGAGATGGTCCGTTCCGATCACGGCGGCCAGGGCGTTGTCGCTCGCGAGGTACGCGAGCTGGTAGTCGCTGTTGAGCAGGTTCACGGTCGGGACGTAATCGCTGACCGCGGCGGTCGTGTCGTTGTGCTTCGGGTCGTACGAGCCGTCGCCGATCAGGAGAACGTAGAACGGCTTCGGGCCCGCCCACCCCTCGCCCGGCGCGGCGGACATCACCCAGCCCAGGAACTTGCGGATCGCGTCCGGCCCGTAGAGCCCGTCGTTGAACTCGTCCTGCACGTCCTGGAGCATCACGATCTTCGACGTGATCCCCTGCTGGGCGAGCCTCAGGGCGAGGAGCTGGTTCAGCTTGGTCGTGGCCGCGGAGCCCAGGACGTCCGGGCGCGAGATCACGATCATGTCCGCCTGGTTCGCGTTGTTGCGGAGGTCCGAGACGGTGTCGGCGGCGAAGTCCGGATCGGCGGGGACCGACACGCCCCCGGAGCCCGCGACCACGAACCGCCTCGCGCTCCCCGCGGGGATTCCCGGGTCCTGCGCCACGTGGAAGCGCACCGCGTACGGCCCGATCCCCGTCACCGCCGCGCCGGTGAGGCGCGTGGGGCTCGAGATCCCCGTCGCGCCGGCCCTCGCGGTGAGCTCGTAGACGGAAGGAGGACTCGCAGGGCCGCTCGCGAAGCCCGAGATCTCGAACTCGGCGTCCCCGTTCGGGTAGTCGAACGTCAGCGCGTCGCCCGAGGCGACGAACGCCCGCCGGTAGCGGATCTCGATCCAGTCGAGGATCATCGAGTTCACGGAGCCCGAGACCGTCACCGCCTCGCTCTTCACGTAGGCGGGGTCCTGCAGAACCGGGCCGCTCGCGGGATACGTCCAGGTGAAGTCGTGCGTGTAGACCATCCGGCCGTCGAACGACCCGTCGTCGTTGTTCGTCGCGAGGTTGTGCCCCGCGGTGCCGTCGTACTGCAGGGTGATCCGGCTGCGGTGGTCCGGGTTGATGGTCGCGGACTCGCTGATGCCGCGAAGCCGGACGATCACGCGGGCCGGGAGGGTCCCCGAGGCGAGCCCCGGTAGCGGGACCGCGTCGGTGCGGGACGCCGGGGCCGAGAAGAACGGCTTCCAGTACCACGGGTCGTTCGCGGAGAGAGGGAACCAGGCGTTGTCCACCTCCCGGTGCGAGACCGCCTCGAAATCCGCGGCCGGCGTCGCGCCGAGCGGTGCCGCGGGGACCTCGGGCATGCGGGCCCGCACGCCGGTCTCGACCGTCAGGAAGTAGACGTTCTCGTCGGTGACGTCCGCGTACTCGTAGAGATTGAGCGACGCCCCGCCCTGATCCTGGTTCAGGGTCGTCTTCGGATCGAAGTCGAGGGCCTGGCCGTAGAACTGCACCCACTCGGGCTGGCCGGGGTTGTTGTCGAGTATGTCGTTCCCGTCGGGGTCGTGCACCTCGAGCGGAACCTCGACGCCGTTGCTCGTCAGCTTCCAGGACGAGAGGTTGTAGGCCGGGAAGCCGCTGGCGGCCATCCTCGCGTAGTCGAGGCGGATGACGCCGTTGCTCCGGACCTTGATCCTGTAGCGGGGCGTGGTGTCGAGGGCGGACGACGCCATCGGCGCCGGGAGCGCGTCGGGAGACGCGGCGCTCCGGAGGCGGAACGACCGGCCCTGCTCGTAGTTGACGAAAGAAGTGCGGTAGGCGCTCTCGATCCTGGGATCGGCGGGCGCCTCGACCCTGTCTCCGCTGTCCCCGTCGAAGTGGACGGTCACGGTGAAGCCGCGGGCGATACGGACGCCGTTCCGCGCGCGGTCGAACCGGACGGGAGACAGGTGGACCTCGACGTACCGCTGGTCTCGGAAGACGCCGGTCTCGCCCAGCCAGGCGACCTCGGCGGGAAAGGTGCCCGGCCCCTCGTAGAAGTCCCTCGACTCGCGGCGGGCTTCGGCGATCCGAGGCTCCGCCCCGGGTCCGGCCGAATCGACGAGCCGTGTCGCCACGGGGCGAGGACGAATCCCAGGTCGAAGATCTTCGCCCTCGAGTCGAACCTCGAGACGCGGCACTACGCCTTCGGGAAGGGCTACCCGAACGACTTTTCTGGGAAGATCGGGTACTTCGGGGCGCCTGTCCAGCGCCCCGAAGCCCTCGATCCTGATGGCGAAGTGCCCTTCCGGGTCTTCCGCCAGCGAAACCGCCGGAGTCGTAACCCGAAAGGTGAACCCCGCGGCCTCCCGCGGCCCCCCGCTCGGGTTGACGACTGGTTCGGACGAGGAGCCCACTCCGCGTCCGGCTGTTGTCGCTAGCAACAAGGCCCAGAAGGCGAACCTTCTGGGGAATCTCATCGCTACCCTACGGGGTGCCGCCGCCGAGTGCCGCGGAGGCCCCCTGGTCAGACCTTAGCTCTGGATCGGGCCCGCTCCGCAGCTAGCATCCGCCTTCGAACAAGCGAGGGCCCGGGCTTCCAGCTTCTCCGTGTGGACGATCGCGGGACGCTCGTAACTCTTTTTCATTCGCCTCCCCCTGACCTAGTCTTAAACCTGTTTGAACTAAGTACTTAGCTACATTTCCGCGCCAGATTGCCCGGCGCAAGCTTACTTATACGGTGCCATCGGCAGCTTTTCAAGAAGTTTTTCTGAGGGCTTTCCCCCGATCTGGATCAGGTCGTACGCCCTCCGCACGGCCCGCGCGTTGATTTCCGCCTGCGGATACATGTCCAGGGGACCGCCGACCTGCTTCTCCGCCACGCCCATACAAAAGGTGAAATACGGACCATTTTCGTGCTGGTCGAGCTTCCGCCTGGCCTGGACGGCGAGGTCCCGGACCTCCACGAGGACGGGCGACCGCCGCCAGATCTCCTCCATGCTGTCGATTTCGAGGATGTTGGCGGCCTTCCGGCGAAGAGCCACGCAGGGGAAGATGTTCCCGTAGGGATCGATCGTGAACCCCGACCGGCCGGAGCCGCATACCGCCTCGGCGGCATCCGAGGCGCAGTGATTCGATCGCGGCGGAAGCGTTCCGTGGTGGAGATCCATGTACCACTCGGCCCAGTACTTCCTGAGGAACTCGTCGTCCGGACGAAGCGAGAGAGGGTCGAGGTTTCCGTCGTCCTTCGGGGTGATCACCGCATCGAACACGAGATGACAGCCGAGGGAGTCGGCGAGGTCGCGGATCTCGAACACATCGGCCTGGTTCAGCCGGGTGATCGGGCACTTCAGATCCACCTTGACCCCGAGTTCCCTTAGATTTCGAATCCCCCTGATCGTCTTCTCGAACGACCCCTTGATCTTGGTCAGCGCCTCGTGAATCTCCGGACGGGAGCCGTGCAGCGAGATCTCCACCTCCATCGGGTTGAGATCCGCTACCTTTCGCGCGACGACCGGATCGGCCAGCAGGTAGCCGTTGGAGTAGATCCTCAGCGCCATCCCGAGCCGGCGGGCTTCCTGGGCGATCGCGAAGAAGTCCTTGTGGCAGAGAGGCTCCCCGCCGGTCAGCGTCAGGTAGAGCACTCCGACTTCGGAGACCTTCCGGATTGCCTCGAAGATCTGGGGCGTGGTCATCTCCTTGGCCCCGGTCGGCGAGTTGTAGCAGAACGAGCAGAGATGGTTGCAGCGATAGGTGAGCTCGATCTGCGCGTTCAGCGGAATCGCCTCGGCGAACGCCTTTTCGAGCAGACGGGTGTAGGGGTTCTTCCCCGTCGCTTCGGTCATCGCGAGCCTCCCGGGGAGTCGGCCGTTACCCGCCGAGCATCCCCTGCGCGGCCAGCTCGCCGAGGAAGGCCTGGACGTCCGAGCTCGCGGTCTCCGCCGGCACTTCGAACTCGGCGGTCACCGCGGCGACGATCTCCTCGACCGTGTGTTCCCCGTCGAGCAGCGAGAAGACCTTGACCCCGACGGGGTTCAGGACCTTCACCTCGGCTCGTCCCGGCAGAACGACCAGGCCGCCCTCATCCCCGACCGCGCGGTAGGCGCAATCGGTACTACGACGCGGCTTGTCGGAAAGCGAGATGACAGGGGCAGTCACGTCGAGGCTCCTCCTCTTCGGCGAGCTAATCTATATCCAAACCGCGCGCTTGTCAGATTTGAGTACCAAAATTGTCCAGATTCACCCTCGAAATGTACCCCGAACCCCCCGTGCCGGCAACCCCAACTTCGGGAGACCCCGGGCTTTCCTTGACTTCCGACAGGCTCAGCGCGCTCCGCCGCAGGCCGCCGCGGCGCTCGCCCGGATGCGCTCGAGCATCGCGCGCTCGGCGGGTTCCTCGAGGGCGACCTCTCCGGCCAGCCGCAGGGCCTCGCAGGGCCTGCCGAGGCGCAGCTCGCACTCCGCGAGGATCGCCCTCGCCATGCCGAGGCCGGGGTCGAGGGCCGCCGCGCGGCGGGCCGCCTCCCCCGCCCCCTCGAGCTCCTTCGTGCGGAGCCGGGCCATCGCGAGACCGAGCCACGCCTCGGCCCGCGCCGGAGTCACCGCCACGGCGCTCTCGAACGCCTCGGCCGCCGCGGGAACGTCCCCGCGCTCCAGGAGCAGGAACCCCAGGTTGCTCCGCAACGCGCCGTCCCGCGGCGAGCGCTCGGCCGAGCGCCGCAGCGTCTCGATGCGCTCGTCCGGCGAGCCGCCCCCGAGGAGGCTCGCCATCTCGGCGTCCACCAGCGCGGGATCGATGCCGAGCCTCTTCGCGCGCTCGAAGGCCTCCAGCGCGCGTTCCCGCTGTCCGATACGGGCGAAGACGTGCGCGAGGTTGAGTTGCGCCTTGAGCGACGACGGCTCCTCCGCGGCCTTCGCCGTCCACAGAGCGAGTTCGTTCCGCCAGAGCGGAACGCGGTGGAGTAGGAGGCCCGCGTAGTACGCGCCCAGGAGCGCGAGCGCCGCCGCGCCTGCGGCCCTCAGCCGCCGGTTCTCCCGGGGGAGCAGGAGCGCCGCGAGGAGTAGGACGGCGCCCGCCGACGGGAGGTAGAGGAAACGCTCCGAGAGAGTCGTCTCGATCGGCCGCAGCTGCGCGACCGGGAGGAGCGATACCAGGCACCATCCCACGAGCGCTCCCTCGACCTTCCGCCCCGCCCTCCACAGCAGGACCGCCGCGGCGAGCGCGCCGGCTACCGCGAGGACGGCCAGCGCCCCCTTCGCTCCCTCGACCGGGGGCGGCTCGAGGTGGAGCCCCCACGGGGGGACGACGAGCCAAGCGAGATAGCTGCCGAGCACCACGAACGGACGAAGGAGCGACGGCGCCGTCGAGGCGTCCGCCGCGCCGAGCAGCCGGCCGAGCCCCGCCACGCGCATCGCGGTGTAGACCGCCGCCGCGCCCGCGTACGGGACGTATCTCGCCGCGCGCGCGGCGAGGTTGTTCCCGCGGGGCCACCCTTCGCGCGCGCTCTCGAGGAGGAGCACGAGCAAGGGGATGGTCGCCGCCATCTCCTTCGACAGCAGGGCGAGGAGCCACGCAACGCCCGCCCCCGCCCTGAAGGGCCACGGGCGCGCCGAGCGCGCCCCCCGGAGGTGCAGGACGATCGCCGCCAGGCCGAACAGCGCCATCAACGGGTCCACTCTCCCGGAGATGAACGCGACCGACTCGGCGTGCGCGGGGTGGAGCGCGAAGAGGATCGCGCCGGCCGCGGCGGCGCCCACCGCTCCCTCGAACAGGACGAGGCCGAGCGCCAGGACGAGGAGCGACACCCCCGCGTGAACCGTCGCGTTGGTCAGGTGGAACGGCAGCGCCGCGCCGCCCCCGCGCCGGTAGTCGAGCTCCACCGAAAGGACCGCGACCGGCCGGTAGTAGCCCAGGCCCATGCGATCGAAGTCGGAGGCGTAGTAGTCGCGCAGCAGCGCGCGCCTCGCGTCGAACGGCCGCTTCAAACCGTCGTTCTGCACGATGAGCCGGCCGTCGTCGTAGACGAACTCGCCGGGCAGGCCGGGCAGGTAGACCGCCACGGCCACCGCGGCGGTCAGGATCGCGGCCGCGAGCTTCGCGCGAGGAACCGACGGGGAGAGGCTCACGGCTGCGGAGCGCCTCCCTCCCCCAGCCTCTCGAGCACCTTTCGCGCGGCCGCGCTCCCCGGCTCGATCTCGAGCGCCTCGTACGCGGCGGAGCGGGCGGAACGGCCGTGTCCCAAGCCCAGCTCGGTCTCGGCGATGCCCACGAGGGGATCGGCGAAGCTGCGGTCCATCCGGTGCGCGCGGCGGTAGAGTCGCAGGGCGGCTTCCGGGCGCCCCTGCGCGCGCTCGAGGTCGGCGCGCACGACGAGGAAGTACGGCGACGCGGTCGCGACGCTCGCGAGGGCGAGCGCGGCCTGGGCCTCGCGCTCGAGCCCTTGCAGCCGGTAGAGCGCGGCGAGATTGCCGAGGATCCCCGGATCGCGAGGCTCGATCTCGAGCGCTTCCTGGTAGGCCCTCAGCGCTCCCGCGGTGTCCCCCGCGCGGCGGCGCGCGACGCCGAGGTTACCCCGGGCCGCGAGGAGCTTCGGCGCGAGACGGATCGCCGTCTCGAAACGGCCGATCGCCACGTCGTACCGCCCCGTCCGGAGGTCCTCGACGCCGAGGTTGCTCAGGTAGAGGCCCCCGAGGTACAGGTCGTCGATCATGTTCGCGCCGACCACGCGCCGCTCCCGCGTGCGGTCGAAGTCGAAGACGAGGAGCGAATCGGAGATCCCGTACGTGGCGACCACGTGCGTGTTCACCACGACGAGGTCCCCCTCGCGCTCGCTCCGTCCCTCGTAGGCGGGAATGGCCGCGCGCGCGTCGAGGCCGAGCGAGCGCGCCATCGCGATGAACAGGCAGGTGAACGAGAGGCAGTTTCCCCTGCGCTCCGAATAGGCCTCGATCGCCGCGAACGTCCCCCGCGAATCGTACTGGAACGGGAAGCGGGACGCGTCGAAGAGCCCGCCCTGGAGGGCCTGGAGCCGCTTGCTCACCGAGCCCTGCCCCGCCAGGCGGTCCGCGGCGTCCCGCATCTCCGGCGTGAACGCGATCGGGTTCGGCACCGCCGCGGGATCGATGTCCCGTGCCAGGAGTGCTCGGGCCCACGCGTCGGGCGAGGAGCCGGCGAGGTCCGCGGACCCGCCCGACTTCAGCACGCACCCGGCGGGCGCCAGCAGCCCCGCCAGCGCGATCCCCGCGACGAAACGTCTTGCGGCCACGCGCCCTAGTCTACCCAAAGCGGACCGGATCCTATCGGAGATAACCGAGCGATCTCAGCCGCTCCACCATCTCGGGATCGTAGTCGCTTCCCGCGGTCCGGGCGTCGAGGGCGCGGCGCCCGAACGTCGCCACGGGGAGCGGGAGGCCGCCGGGAAGCTCGAGGCAGGCAGCCGGTGGGCGACCTCGCATCTCGAGGCTCCGAGGGAACCCGGCGAGGGCCAGGACCAGCGGCGCCACGTCGAGATCGGTCACGGGGGACGAGACGCAGCCCGCGCGCGCGGCGCCGCCTTCCACGATCACGAACCCCTCCGCGTCCGGGGCGGCTCCGCGGCCGGGGTCCGCGATCACGACCGCCCGCGTCCCCGGTCCCCCCGAGAGCGCGGGGCCGAGCAGCCGGTCGAGCCAGCGGACGTAGGCCTCGAGCGACGCCTGCCGCTCCAGCAATGCGACCGCGCCGCCCGCCGGAGCGTCCTGCTCGATCCTCCTCCTGAGAATGTCGAGACCCGGGAGATAGACGAAGCCCGCGGCGACCGACGGATCCTGCAAGAGGCGGCCCATCGCGCGCCAGGCGTAGGCGTCGATCAGGAACGACTCCCATGCGTGCGCCCGCGCCTCGCCCTGCCCCGCCGCGGGGAACGCCGCCTCGAACTCCTCGCGGATCGCGCGGCGGTCCCCTTCGAATTCGTTCCGGAGGCGGGCGAAGAGCGAAGCCGGGAGCGTGTCGCGGTCCTCCCTCGCCGCCGACAGGAGCTTCGGCAGCACGCGGTCCGTCACGACGTACCCCTTCGGGCTCGCCCCCTCGCCGCCGACCGCCGGCCACGACGCCCACCAGCCGACCGCCGCGGCCGACTTCTTGAGGCCCACGATCTCCCACAGCGTCAGCACTCGCCGCCCCGCGCCGCTCGTGGGAACGGTACGCGTCGGCAACAGGAAGCGAAGGGCCGCGGTGAGGAGCGCCGGGCCGGCCTCGGCCCGGAGCGGGGTGGCCACGCCCGGGAGACGCTCCTCTCCCACGCTGCGCACCCCGTGCTCCGACGCGGGGACCCCGGTCAGGATCGTGGTCCACACCTCCGGAGGCGTGGCACCGTTCCGCCGCCGCTTGGGGAACACGGCGCCGCGCGCCATCCCGGCGAGAAGGTGCTCCACCGCGCCGCGACTCTCGAGAGCCTCGACCAGCGCCCCGTCCAGGCCGTCGAGGCCCACCACGAGCAAGCGATCCGCGTCCGGCCGGGGCTCGAACGCCGAGGCCGGCCGCGCCGCGGACGGGTCCGCGGTCAGCCCGCGGACGAGGAGATAGATCACCGCGAGCGGGAGGAGCGCCAGGACGAGCACCCGGGCCGTGCGCCTCCGCCGGTCGGGGACCTCGCCGGTTCGACCGATGATCCCCGCGAGCGACACCAGGCCGGCGAGCCACGCCACGAGCAGCGTCACCGCGAGGGCCGCCGCGAGGAACGCGAGATCTTCCGCGAGGCCGGAGCGGACGCTCCTGCTCCCCACGAGCAGGACCAGGTAGGCGAGCGTCCCCAACCCCACGAGCAGGGACGCGGTCAGCGCGTCGCCCCGCTTGGCGCCGCGGCGCCGCGCCAGCGCCGCCAGGGAAGCGGCGACCGCGAGGTCGAGCGCGAAGAGCGCGGCGCCGGCGAGCAGGCCGAAGTAGAGCCAGAGCAGGAGGGCATCCGAGGCGCCGAGGAGCGGGCGGTTGGCCGCCACCGCGGCGCCGGCCAGGAACGCCCCCAGCATCGGCGCGCCCAGCACCGCGGCCTTGAGCGCGGACCGGAGGAGGCGCCAGAGCGGCGAGCCCGTCCCCGGGGTGCCGCCGAGGACGAACCGCTCGATGGGTCCTTGGAGGTAGCCCCGCTCGACGAGCTTCCGCCGGACCTCGTCGTAGCCCGGGTCGCCCGCCCCGCCCTGCCCCGGCACGGCTCAGCGATCCCGGCCGCGGACGTATTCCGCGAGCGCCCGGAGCATTCCCCCGCGGCGTCCGAACGGCTTCAGGGAGGCGACGGAGGCGTCGATCAGCTCGTCCACCAGGCGGCGCGCGCCGTCGATGCCGCACAGGTTGACGAACGTCGTCTTGTCCCGATCGCGGCCGGCGTCCTTCCCGGTCGTCTCGGGGTTGCCGCTGTAGTCGAGCAGGTCGTCGGTGATCTGGAACGAGAGGCCGAGGTTCTTGGCGTAGCGGCCGAGAGCCTCGACGTCCCTGGCGCGTCCTCCGGCGGAGAGCGCCCCGAACTCCGCCGCCACGATGAACAGCGCCCCGGTCTTGTGGCTGTGGATGAACTCGAGGGCGTCGAGGTCCACCTTCTTTCCGGTCGACTCGAGGTCCACGACCTGGCCGCCGATCAGTCCCCCGCTCCCGATCGCGCGCGCGAGCCTCCGGGCCGCCTCTCCGCGGACCTTCTCTCCGAGCCCCCCCGCCTCCATCACGAGGGCGAACGCCGCGTTGAGGAGGGCCACCGCCGCGAGGATGGCGTTCGCCTCCCCGGAAACCCGGTGCAGCGTCGGCTTTCCGCGGCGCAGCGTCGCGTTGTCCATCGAGGGGAGGTCGTCGAGGATCAGGGACGAGGCGTGCACCATCTCGACGGCCGAAGCGAGGGGCAGCGCGTCGTCGGGATCTCCGCCGAGCATCGAGGCCGTTGCCAGGGTGAGGACCCCGCGAAGCCGCTTCCCCGGAAGGAGCAGCGTGTAACGCATCGCCTCGTGAAGGGCCGGAGGCGGGGTCCCGAGCGACGGCACGACCTGGTCGAGGGCGTCCTCGACCCGGCTCCTCCCCTCCGCGAGGAAGGTCTCGAGCGTTTCGCGGTCGTTCCTGGCCATGGACGAGGAGGTTAACACCGCGCGCCTAGCGGCGCGCAAGCCTCTTTTCGAAGAACTCCGTGATCCGCCGGTTGTACCGGTCGAGCTCCTCGCCGTAGAGGTGGCTCGTGCGCGTTGCGGGCAGGACGATCAGGTTGGCGTCGGCATCGCGCTGCTCCGGCACCGACGCGTACATCCTCTGCATCTCGGCGGCGAGCGTCGCGTCCCCCGCGGGCGCGACGAAGAGAAGGTCGCGCGAGGTGAGGAGCGGCACGACCGCGGCGGCTTCCTGCGTCCCGCCCTCCGGCCGCGACATCAGCCGGAACGCGAGGCGAGGGAAGAAGCCGAGGTATCGGACGCCGAAGCTCCAGCCCGCGTACACCTTCCGGACGAGCGGGTAGCCGGGGCCGGGATAGAGCCCGTCGAGCACCACGACCCGCGCCGCGGGACGTTCCGGCGCGGCGAGGACCGCGGCATGGGCGCCGAGCCCGACGCCGTAGAGCCCGATGCGGCGAGCGTCCACGTTCTTGAGGGCGGCCACGTAGTCGAGCGCCCCCAGGACGTCCCGCTTCTCGTCCACCCCGAGCGTGCTCGCTTCGCCGCCGCTCTCGCCGTGCGCGCGGAAGTCCAGGGCCAGGGCGGTGAAACCCGATTGCTGGAGAGCGATCGCGAGGTTGACGAGAGAGCCCTTGCCCGCGCCGAGGTCGTGACAGAGGACCACGGGCGCCCCTCCCGGGGCGCCGCGGACCAGCCAGCCGGAGAGCTCGATTCCGTCCGAGGACCGGAAGTGGACCTCCTCGACGTGCGAGAGGAGCGCGCCGAGGTCGCCGGTTTCGCTCGCCTCGCGAGGGGGATGCGTCGCCCGGTGCACCTGGATCCCGAGGGCGCCGGCGGCCGTCAGGATCGCGATGATGGCGACCAGGAGGACCGTGCCGGGCAGGGAACGCCAGAAACTCTCCATCGAGCGTGCTCCCCACACCGCGACGGCGACACCTCGCGGCGGGGATCGAATATAGGTGCCGGGAGGCGCCGGGGACAAGCGGGCGCCCTCGCAGGCCGACGAGCGAGCGGAGCCCGAGACCGGAAGCGTCCGCAGACGGCCCTTTTCCGGGCCGGCGAGGAACGCTCCCGGTCTCGGGCACCGCTCGCGGGCTAGGTCGTTCGACGCCGGATTCCGGCCGTTTTGAGGGCCTCCGCGACCTTCTTCCCCGCGATCCCGGCGACCGCGTCGGGACCGGCCGAGAGGACCCCTTCGACGCTGCCGAACTCCAGGAGCAGCTTCTTCGCGATCGTGGGGCCGATCCCCGGCACGTCGAGGAGCGCCGAGCGGAGGGTCCGCCGGGAGCGCTTCTTGCGGTGGTGCGTCACCGCGAAGCGGTGGGCGTCGTCGCGGATCCTCTGGACGAGGTGGAGGGCCGGAGACGACCGGTCGAGGCGGACGGGCTCGCCCCGGCCCTCGAGCCAGATCTCCTCTTCCCGCTTCGCGAGGGCGATCACCGGCAGCATCGGGAGGCCGACCCCGGCCAGCGCCCGCACCGCCGCGCCGAGCTGCCCCTGGCCCCCGTCGATCAGCACGAGGTCGGGAAGGCGCCGGTCCTCGGCGAGGAGCCGGCGGTACCGGCGAGTGACCGCCTCGGCCATCGAGGCGAAATCGTCGGGCCCCGTGACCCCGCGGATGTTGAAGGTGCGGTAGTCGGACTTCTTCGGCTTGCCGCCTTCCCAGACGACCATCGAGGCCACCGAGTCGCTCCCCTGGATGTTCGAGATGTCGAAGCACTCGATCCTGAAGGGGGGCTCGTCGAGGCCGAGCGCCTCCGCGAGCGATTCCATCACTTCGACGCCGTGGACGTGCGGCGCGCGGAAGCGGCTCTCGAACGCCAGGGCCGCGTTCTTGCGGACGATCTCGAGAAAGCGTTTCTTGACGCCGCGCTCCGGCACGCGCAGCCGCACCCGCCCGCCGCGCCGCTCGGAGAGCCAGCGCTCCATCAGCGCGGCGTCGGCGGGAGGATCGGGCACGTAGATCTCCGGGGGCGGCGCGGCCTCGGCGTAGTACTGCGCGAGGACCGTCGCGTAGAACGACTCCGGCTCGAAATCGAGCCCGTCGAAGCCGAACTCCCGTCGCGACTGGACCTTCCCCTCCCGCATCTGGAAAAGCTCGAGCGCGACCTCGCCTCCCTCGCGGTGGTGGGCGAAGTAATCCTGCTCCTCGAGGCCGACGGACGCGATGTGCTGCCGCACCGAGAGGCGGCGGACCGTCGCCAGGGTGTCGCGGTGGCGCGCGGCCTTCTCGTACTCCTCGGCCTCCGACGCCTGCCGCATCTTCGACCCGAGCGCCGCCTCGAGATCGCGGTGGCGGCCCTCGAGGAACATCCGCACGTCGTCCACCGCCCGGCGGTACTCGTCCGGAGACGTCTTGCCCGCGCACGGCGCCAAGCACTGGTCGAGGTGGTAGTAGAGGCAAGGTCGCCGCTTCCCGTCGAAGATCTCGGCGCACGTCGCCACGCGGAAATCGCGCTGGACCAGCTTCAACGAGCGCCGCGCGCCGGAGGCGGGAATGAACGGCCCCGCGTAGAGGCTCCCGTCGAGCCGGGGCCGGCGCACGAGCGAGACGCGCGGATACTCGTCGGCGAGCGAGAGCTTGAGGTACGGGAAGCTCTTGTCGTCGCGCAGGACGACGTTGAACGGCGGCCTCTCGCGCTTGATGAGGTTCGCCTCGAGCAGGATCGCCTCCGTCTCGGTGTCCACCACGATGATCTCGAGGTCGAGAACCTCCGAGACGAGGCGCTCCACCCTCGGCGGGTGCTGGGCCGAGGGCTGGAAGTACGATCGCACCCGGCTCCTCAGGGACTTCGCCTTCCCGACGTAGAGGAGCTCGCCGCGCCCGTTGCGATAGAGATAGACCCCCGGCCGGTCGGGGAGCGCGTCGAGCTTCGCGCGGAGCGCGGGATGGGGGAAGGCCTCGTCCAAAGGCGCTCCCTATCGGGCGAACCCCTTCAGCAGATCCACGAACGACGGCTCGAGGGCGAAGGTGAGCACCGCGCTGGGGACCTCCGCGGCGAGCTTCTCGACCACCGCGGCGACGCGAGGGTCGGCGGCGACGAGCTCGGCGATGAAGGTCAGGTTCGAGAGGAGCCGGGTCTTGATCGCGAGCGCCGGCGCGGGACGCAGGGACGGGGAGGCGCCCTTCTCCGGAAGGAGAATTCCCGCGAGCGGCCACCGGCCCGGAGGGCACGCGGACGGGTGCGTCGAGCGAAACGGCGAGCCGAGCAGCTCGGCGCCGCCGCTCGCGCCGTCCACGAGCACCAGATCGTCGCTCACCACCAGGGCGCCGCGCGTCTCCGCGAGCGCCGCGGCGGTGCTCTTCCCCGCCCCGCTCGCACCGGGCAGCACGAAGCCCCGTCCGTCCAGCACGATCCCGGCCGCGTGGATCACGGCCCCGTTTCTCGATGGCAGGAGAAACGCCATCGCCGCGCGGACGAAGTTCTGCAGCGCGTAACGGCGGACGGGTTCCGTCCCCGGCGCGAGGTGCACGGTCGCGTGGCCGGCCAGCTCCACGCGGCAGGTCCCGCGGGAGGTGCCGTAGGTCGCGCTCGTCCCCTCGAACGACAGGCTCATCCCCTTGGGAGCCTCCGCTCGATCCTCGGCGGCGGGCCGGTCCTCGAGGACGCGAATCGAGAGGAGGGGCGCGACGATCTCCGAAGCGCGGTATGCCGCCCAGGCATGCGATATTCCCTCGAACTCCTCGCGGGCCGCCACGCCCTCGAGAACGACGCCGAGCCCCGAGAAGTCGAATTCCACCCGGGGCGAGCTCATGCGATTCTCTCCCGGCGAACCCGGGCGCAACGGAGGAGGACTCGCGCCGGCGTCGGACCGGTCAAAGCCCAGCCCTCTCGATGGCATCCCAGTACGAGTCGTCCATCCTGAAATGGAGGTGCGCCAGGGGAATTCCGTCGAACGCGCGCTCGATCCGCTCGAAGAGATCGGGGCGGCGAGCGAATGCCTCGGCGACGAACGGGAGGTTCCCGACCAGCTCGCCGAGCGCGCGCACTCGCGATATCTCGCGGACCGCCGCCTCGTTGTCCTTCACGATCCGGAACCCGGCCGCGAGCGGGAAGCGGCCGATGACCGGCTCCCCGCCTTCGTAGGTTCCGCGGAAAGGGCTCCCGACCAGGTCGAGCCTCCCGCCCTCGCCGGGGAGCAGCAGCGACAGGTCGTCGCTCACCACCCTCGCCCGCCGGCTACAGGCCGACAGCGTGGACTTTCCCGCCCCCGACTCGCCGAAGAACAGATAGGCGCGACCGTTGCGGACCGCGCCCGCGGCGTGGACCAGCGCCCCGCCGCGGCTCGCGGCCTGCCAGGCGACCGCCGCGCGGACGTAGTTCTCGATCGCGCGCAGCTCAGGATCGTAGGTCCCACCGGCAAGGAGCATCAACCCCTCGCCCTCCAGCGTGTCGAACCAGCCGGCGAGCCGGTAGCCGAGGAAGCGGACCCGGGTGCCGTCGATCTCGATGAACACCGGGTTGAACTCGGGCTCGTCCGGCGGCTCGATGAAGTACTCGCGGTCCTCCAGGGCCAGTCGGACGCGCAGAGCGCCCTTCCCGATCCGAGGCTCGCCGACGTAGGATCCGTAGCGCTGGCGGAGGATCGCGTCGAGACGGTCGTCGAGCCCGCCGATCTCGATCCTGAGCGGGCCCAGCTCGAGAGCCATCGCCCGGGAGCCGGCCGGCGGGCGGGGCTCCGCGAAGTAGTCCATGGGGAGCGGCTTCCCTCGGCGCGACGGGTAGGTGCCCGCCTTCGAAGTCCGGTGTTCCGTCGTCATCCGTCCCTCCCCTCCCCGGGCCGCGCGACTCGGATATGGCCCCCGTCCCAATCCCGCCCCGACAAGCCCGCCGACTCGATCTCGGCGAGCAGCGCGCGTCGGGTGAAGTAGCGCACGAACGAGCGCTTCATCGTTCCCCCGAGAGAGATCCAGCGGGAATGGCTCGAACCCCATTCCCCCTTCGGCGATCCCGCGCGACGGGCGAGCTGCAGGGTCAAGATAAACCTTTGGTAGGACGTTTTCACCCTGCGAACCCCGAGGAAGACCGACCCGTCCGGCTCGAGCCAGCGCTCGATCCGGCGAAGCAGGTCGATTCTCTCCCCCTCCGAGGGAATGAAGCTGTACACGTCGTAGGTGAAGAACACCGCGGAGAGCCCGCCGGCGGGCTCGTCGTGCGTCCTCAGGTCGCCCAGCACGAATTCCACGGACAGGCGAAGCTCCGACGCGGCGCGCCGGGACGCCTCGACCATCGCGGGAGCGTAGTCGAGCCCCCGGACTCGATATCCGTCCCGAGCGAGCCCGAAGGCCTCGTGACCCGCGCCGCTCCCCGCGACGAGGATCGTGCCCCCGCGCCGCACCGCCGAGCGCATGCGCTCGGAAAGGCGGGGCTCCCAGACGGGGACCTGCAGCCGCGCGTAGTACGGCGCCTGCTCCTGGTACTTCTCCCGGACCGTGTCGGCCGGATCCGCCGACGCATCGACCCCCTCGCGCACGGCTTCCGCGAGGTCGAGGAAGAGCCGCCTCATCGCGGCGATGGGCCGGGGAACGGGAACGCTCTCGACCGCGACGCGTCCGAGCACCGCATCCTCGCCGACCTCGGCGCGCTCGCCCGGGTCCGAGTCTCCCGCGAGCACGAGCGACCCGGAGCGGACCCGCTCGACGCGCAGCACGTCGGGCACCCCCCCGGGCCAGGCCAGCACCACGTCGCCGCGCGCGATCCCGCGCGCGCCGCCCGGCTTCACCGCGATCCTCTGGCCGTGCGAGATCGCGGGCCACATCCGGTCGCCGACGTACGTCGTCTCGAGCCTGGACGCGCCGCGCGCCAGAAGGCGGAGGAGCGACGGCGTGGCGTACACCGGCGGGTCGACCAGGATCACCGCCGACAGCGGGTGAAAGAACGAGGTCACAGCAGGGCCGCTTTCTCGCGGAGGTACCGGATGCGGTCCCGGTGGGCCGCGGCGGCCTCGAAGTCGAGATCGTCGGCCGCGCGCCGCATCTCGGAGGCGAGCCGGGCGATCTCGGCCTCGAGGGCGGCGACGTCCTCGAACACCTCCTCGCCGTCCTCCTCCTCGAGCGGCACGGTGGAGTAGTCGGCCGCGAGGGGTGTGCCCAGGATCTCGTCCACGGCGCGCCGGATCGTCTCGGGGGTGATCCCGTGCGCCGCGTTGTACTCCTCCTGCCTCGCGCGGCGGCGGGCCGTCTCGTCGAGCGCGACCCGCATCGAGTCGGTGACCTTGTCGGCGTAGAGGATCGCGGTGCCGTTGACGTTCCGCGCGGCGCGGCCGATCGTCTGGATGAGCGAGCGCGCGGAGCGCAGGTACCCCTCCTTGTCCGCGTCCAGGATCGCCACGAGCGAGACCTCGGGGAGGTCGAGCCCCTCGCGGAGGAGGTTCACGCCGACGAGCACGTCGTACTCCCCCCGTCTCAGGTCCCTCAGGATCTTGACGCGCTCGAGGGTCTCGACGTCCGAATGGAGGTATTCCACCCTCACCCCGAGCTCCTTGTAGTACTCGGTGAGGTCCTCGGCCATGCGCTTGGTCAGGGTCGTGACGAGGACGCGCTCTCCCCCCTCGACCCGCGCGCGGATCTCCGCGAGCAGGTCGTCCACTTGCCCGTCGATCGGGCGGACGATCACCCGGGGATCGAGGAGGCCCGTGGGGCGGACCACCTGCTCCACGATCTCTCCTCCCGCGCGCTCGAGCTCGTGGTTCGCGGGGGTGGCCGAGACGTAGATCGTCTGCGGCCGTCGTTGCTGGAACTCGTCGAAGGTCAGGGGGCGGTTGTCCACCGCGGACGGGAGCCGGAAGCCGAAATTCACCAGCGTCGTCTTGCGGGCGAGGTCGCCCTTGTACATCCCCTCGATCTGCGGCACGGTGACGTGGCTCTCGTCGATCACGAGGAGCGCGTCCTCGGGGAAGTAGTCCATCAGGGTCGGCGGGGGCTCTCCCTTCGCTCGGCCCGTGAGGTGGCGCGAGTAGTTCTCGATCCCGTGGCAGTAACCCACCTCGGTCATCATCTCGAGGTCGAACAGGGTGCGCTGCTCGAGGCGCTGGGCCTCCAGGAGCTTCCCTTCCTTTTCCAGGGCGGCGAGCCTCTCCTTGAGCTCCGCGCGGATCGCCGCGATCGCCCGGAGCAGGTCCTCCCGCGGCGTGACGTAGTGGCTGTTCGGGTACACGGGCGCGCGATCGAGCGCCTCCAGCGCCTTCCCCCGCACCGGGTCGATCCTCGACACCTTCTGGACCTCGTCCCCCCACAACTCGATCCGCAGCGCGTCCTCGGCGTAGGCGGGCCAGATCTCGATCGTGTCCCCCCGGACCCGGAACGCGCCGCGACGGAGGTCCGCGGGGGTCCTCTCGTACTGGATCTCGACCAGCTTCCGGATCGCGCGCTCGCGATCGAGGCGTCCGCCGCTCTCGACGAGGAGCATCATCCCGTGATAGGCCTCCGGCGACCCGAGGCCGTAGATGCACGAGACGCTCGCCACGATCAGCACGTCGCGCCGCTCGAAGAGCGCGCGCGTGGCCGAATGGCGCATCCGGTCGATCTCCTCGTTGATCGTCGCTTCCTTCTCGATGTAGGTGTCGGACTGCGGGACGTAGGCTTCCGGCTGGTAGTAGTCGTAGTACGAGACGAAGTACTCGACCGCGTTCTTGGGAAAGAGCCGCCGGAACTCCTGGTAGAGCTGCGCGGCGAGCGTCTTGTTGTGCGCCATGACCAGGGTCGTGCGGTTCGCCCGCGCGACCACGTTCGCGATCGTGAAGGTCTTGCCCGACCCGGTGACGCCGAGGAGCACCTGGTCCGTCCGCCCCTCGGCGACGCCGCGGGCGAGCTTCTCGATCGCCTCCGGCTGGTCCCCGGTCGGCTTGAAATCCGACACGATCTCGAACTTCGCCACCTTCGTCACGCTCCCTCGGCGATTCTACCTTTCGCCTTCCGCGTTGTCAGGACGGGTGGTCGTGGCCGGGCAGCGGGCCGGAGGGCCAGGGACCGTACCTCGCCGGGCACGCTCGCCGGTTCGCGATTCGCCGCGACGGCTCGCTCCGGTTTCGCTCGCGCCCGCCAAGGAAGGGCGGGCGCGGCGAAACAGGGCCCGGCGAGGTACGGTCCCTGGCCCTCCGGCCCTCGTGGCCCTCGCTGCGATCGGGTCCGAACGAAACGGCGTACAGCGGACGGCCGCGGCGGACGAGAGCAACGCTACTGCTCCAGCTCGCGCCTTCCGCCGCGACGTGGTGTGTACCACGCAGTTCCGCGCCGGGACCCGAATCGTGCCACGCGGCTCGCGCGATCCGGTCCGGGGCGCACCTCCCCGGGCCCTGTTTCGCCGCGCCTGCTATTCGATGGCAGGCGCGAGCGAAACCGGAGCGAGCCGGCGCGGAAGAACGCGCAACGGCGAGCGTGCCCGGGGAGGTGCGCCCCGGACCGGATCGCGCGAGCCGCCCCCGCACCAACCCCCGCGCCGAGCGCCGGGCACGAGCACCCCGGTTTGCCGAACTCGGGCCCGCTGGTACTCTCTAGCGGGAGGCATCGCCTTGGGGGAGAACACTCCGAAGAAGGGCCGGCGGAGGCGCTGGCCCATCGTGCTGGTCGCCGCGCTCCTGGTGCCGGCGGCGGTCGGGGGGGCCGTGCTCGGGCACGGCCTCAACTTCGACCTGCCCGACGTGAGCAAGCTCGAGGATTACACCCCGCCGCTGAGCACGAGGGTCCTCGCGAAGGACGGCACGCCGCTGGCCAGCTTCGGCGAGCAGCGGCGCGTGCTCATCCCGTACAAGGACATCCCGAAGGTGTTCGAGCAGGCGCTGCTCGCGGTGGAGGACTCGAGCTTCTACCGGCACAGCGGGGTCGACATCCGGGGGATCCTTCGCGCGGCCTGGTACGACGTGACCCACCTCACGCTCGAGCAGGGGGCGAGCACGCTGACGCAGCAGCTCGCGCGCAATCTCTTCCCCGACGTCCTCAAGCCCGAGAAGACGGCCCACCGGAAGGTCCAGGAGATGCTGCTGGCGCTCGAGATCGAGCGGCGTTACACGAAGCAGGAGATCCTCCGCCTCTACTGCAACCAGGTCTACATGGGCCAGGGACGGTACGGGATCGAGGCGGGCTCGCGCTATTTCTTCGGGAAGCCGGCCAAGCAGATGACCCTCGCGGAGGCTGCGCTGCTCGCCGGACTGGTGCAGCGCCCCGAGGGCCTCGCCCCGCACCGCCATCCCGAGCGGGCGGTGAAGCGCCGCAACCACGTGCTCGCCCGGATGGCGGAGGAGGGTTACATCCGCGAGGCCACGGCCCGGGCCGCGCAGAAGGAACCGCTCCGCCTGGCGCCGGCGCGGGAGACCGCCGACATCGCTCCCTACTTCGTCGAGGAGGTGCGGCGGCTGCTCCAGGCCAAGTACGGCGACGAGAGCCTCTACCAGGCGGGACTCGAGGTGCGCACCCCGATCGACCCGCGCCTCCAGAAGCTCGCCAACGCCGCCGTGGACCGCGGCCTGCGCGAGCTGGACAAGCGCCAGGGGTGGCGGGGCGTGAAGGCCCGCGTCCCGGGCGGAGAGTCGCCCGAGACGTGGTCGCCTCCCTCCTGGCGCGAAGGCGTCGAGCCGGGCGAGGTGGCCGACGCGGTGGTCACTTCGGTCTCGCAGGCGCGCGCGCAGGTGCGGGCCGGACCCTACCGGGGAACGCTCGGCCCCGACCAGATCGCGTGGACCGGACGGACCTACGCCTCGTCCCTCCTCAAGGCCGGCGACGTCGTCCGGGTCCGCATCGAGGCCGGCGAGCGCGGGGGCGATCCCACGTTCCTCCTCGAGCAGGACCCGCGCGTCGAGTCGGCGCTCATCGCCATCGAGCCCGCCACCGGCGCCATCCGCGCTCTCGTGGGCGGCTTCGACTTCCGGCGCAGCGAGTTCGACCGCGCGATCCAGGCCCGGCGGCAGTGCGGCTCGGCTTTCAAGCCCTTCGTCTACGCCGCGGCCCTCTCCCAGGGGATGACGCCGGCGCAGACGATATTCGACGAGCCGACGGTGTTCATCGACCCGGAGACGTTCGTCCCCTACCAGCCGGAGAACTACGGCGACAAGTACTACGGGACCCTGACCCTCCGCCACGCGCTGGAGAAGTCCGTCAACATCGCGACCGTGAAGCTGCTCGGGCAGGTCGGCTTCACCCCGGTGATCGAGATGGCGCGCCGGCTCGGGATCACTACCGAGATGAAGGCGTATCCCTCCCTCGCGCTCGGCGCGTTCGAGGTGACCCTTCTCGAGCTGACCAGCGCGTACGGCGCGTTCGCGAACCAGGGGGTCCGCGTGGAGCCGCACCTGCTCGACGACGTGCGATCGAGCCGCGGCGAGATCCTCGAGCGAACGAAGCCCGGCGTGCAGGACGCGGTGAGCCCGCAGATCGCCCACCTCATGAACCGTCTGCTCGAAGGGGTCGTGACCGACGGGACCGGCTCCGCGGCCGCGGAGCTCGGGCGGCCGCTCGCCGGGAAGACCGGGACCACGAACGACTTCACCGATGCCTGGTTCATCGGCTACGCGCCGGACCTCGTCGTCGGCGTCTGGGTGGGGTTCGACGAGAAAAAGAGCCTCGGCGACCGCGTGACCGGTGCCCAGGCGGCCCTCCCGATCTGGAAGACCTTCATGGAGGCGGCGTACGAGGGCCGCGCGCCGGAGGACTTCCCGGTACCCCCCGGCGTCACGATCGCCGCGATCGACACCTCGACCGGCCTCAAGGCGAGCGACGGCGCCGGTTGCGCCCCCGTGATCTCCGAGGCGTTCCTCGACGGCACCGAGCCGACCGCCTACTGCTCCGCCGCCGAGCACGAGCGACTGAAGCTGCCGTACCCCTTCCAGCGCTATTCCCTCGACGAGAGCGGCGCGCTCGCCGTCCCGGGCGGCGACCTCGAACGGCTTCTCTCGAGCGAGCGCACGGTGCGCGTCGCCGCCGGCGGGCGGCGGCTCGAAGCCGACACTCCGGAAGGAAGGGTCTCGCTCCCGCTCCACCGCCTCCCCGGCGGCGGCGATCCCGATGCACTCCCCTCGGAGGCCGTCGGGCGGGTGGATCCCTCCGGCTGGTTCGGCAAGGACGGACGCCACGCTCACGCAGTCATGATCCGTCGGTAGGAGCCCGCCACCACCACGGGAGGAGCGCGACCGGGCGCCCTCGGCGGCCCGGAAAGGGCGCTACGGACGAATGCGCTCGCGCCCCTCGAGGTTCCAGGCGTCGGTGGAGTACTTCGCGGCGCGGAGAAGCGCAGCGCGCTCGAATTCGGCCGGCGTGAGGGCTCCGGGAAGCACGGGACCGCCGAGGACCGTCTCGAAGGCCGCGACGATCGCCGCGTCGAGCGCCGCGACGTCCGGAGCGCGCCCGAGGGTTCTCTCGAGATCCACGAAGCGGGATCCGTCCGCCGGGGCGCCGATCGCCCGCGACAGCCGCGAAGGATCGGCGCGAAGCAGGATGGAGCCGTGCTGCAGGAAGGCCCCGTGCCGCCGGAGCTGGGCGGACCCCACGAGCTTCCTCCCGCCGGCCGTGATCTCGTGCGCCCCCGCGAGATCGAAGCAGACGGGCGGACCGAGCGGTCCGGGATCCCTTGCGGCGCCTCGCGACGGCGAGGCTCCCTCGGCCTCCACGCCGAGAAGCCGCAGCGCCTCGACGAGCGCCGCGGCGACTCGCCGGTACGTGTCGAGCACCCCCCCCTCGAAGGGGGGCTCGCGGAGGCTCCCGATCACCGCGTAGGTCCGCTCGTGCTCGTGGAGCACCGCGCGCCCGCCGGTCGGACGGCGTACCAGGTGGATTCCCTCCGCGCGGAGAAACGCCGCGTCGTGGGCGCCGGCCGCGGCCTGTCTCCGTCCCAGGGAGAGGGCGGGAGGACTCCACGAGTAGAGTCTCAGGGTCGGCGCGGCGGGGCGGGAGGACACGACGTACGACTCGAGCAAGGCCTCGTCCACGGCCATGTTCGAGGCGCCGTCGGCCGGACCGTCGGCGAGGAGCCGGAAACCGGATGGCACTTCGTCGCCGTCAGTCGAGGGTCCGCTCGCCGTGCCCGCTGCGGAAAGACGACGAGCGCAGGTCGTACTTCCGGAGCAGCCGCTGCAAGGCCGAGCGCAGCATGCCCGCGTGATGCGCGGCCGCCGTGACGTTTCCGTGGTATCTCTCGAGGAGATCCCCGAGATAACGCTTCTCGAACTCCTCGACGACGCGCCGCTTGGCCTCGCGGAACCGGGCGGCGTCGAGCGGCCCCGGGCCCGAGCGGAGAGCCTCGGGGAGGTCTCCGAGACCGATCGTACCGCCCGCGGCGAGGATCATCCCGTGCTCGATCGCGGTCCGCAGCTCGCGGACGTTGCCCGGCCAGGCGCTCCCCGCGAGCGCATCGAGCGCTTCCGGCGCGATGTGGGTCGGAGGGAGGTCGTTGATGGCGCGGATCTCCTCCACGAAATGGCTCGCGAGCGCCGCCACGTCCTCCGGCCTCGCCCGAAGCGGCGGAATCTCCACCACCGCATCGCCCAGCGCGCGCGCGAGGTCCGCTCGGAAACGCCCCTCCTCCACGAGCCGCGCGAGATCGTTCCGGGTGGCCGAGAGGGTCCGGCCTCCGCCGCCGATCGCGGCGGCGACGGCGCCCTGCAACGAAAGGGGCAACGCGTCGACGTCCGCGAGGAGCAAGGTGCCGCCCCGCGCCAATTCGATCGCTCCCGCCGGGGTGAGGCCCCGGCCGAAGAGCTCCTCCTCCAGCGCCTCCGCGGACGCCACCGCGCAGTCGACCTGCACGAACGGCTGCCCGCGGCGGGGCGAGAGCTCGTGCAGCACCCTGGCCGCAAGCCGCTTGCCCGTGCCGGGCTCCCCGAAGAACACGACGGGCCGGTCGCCCGGAGCGAGGATCTCGATTCGCTCGCGCAGCCGCTCCATCGCCTCGCTCGGTCCCACGATCCTTCCGCATCCTTCGCGGACCCGCACACTGCCCCGCGGCGCGCGCCGCTCCTCGAGGAGATCGTGTTGCGCGAGGGCCCTCTCCACGGCGAGCCGCAGGCGAGCGAGATCCTCGGGTCCCGGGGCGACGACGAACGCGCCGGCCCGAACGGCGTCGGCTTCCCCGGAAAACGAATGCCGATCGAGGAGCGCGACGATCACGATCGATGGCCTGAGCCGCGTCGCGCGATCGAGGAACTCGCCGCCGGAGTGGGACCACGGTGGCGAGGACGCGAGAACGACGCGGACCGGGTGCTGCTCGATCGTCCGGAGGGCCTCCTCTTCGGTCGCGGCGGTCAGGACCTCGCAGGTCGTTGTCGCGAGCGCGCTCCGGAGCCGCTCACACTTCCCCGCGTCGCCGTCCAGCACCAGGACGAGCGGGTGCTCCATGGCCTCTCCCTCCCGTTCTCGATCCGTCCGCCGGCCGGGCCCTCCGTACGCACCGCCACCCGGCCGGTACCGCAGGTACTCTGCCTAAGAGTATACCGGGCGCGCGGGACAAGAGTGGAGGAAATTTGCGGAATCGAGGCAGGTAAGGGAAGTCAGCGGGTCCGGCTCTCGATCTCCTCGATCCTCTGGCCGACCTCCCGGTAGGACGGGTCGTCGCGGTGGATGGCGCGGAAAAGGTCGAGAGCAGCGTCGGTTTCCCCGCATTGCTCGAGCACCTCCGCGAGGTCGAAACGGAGGCCCCGGATCGCCTCGTCATCCCCGCCGGGTGCGTCGAGAGCCTGGCGGTACCATCCCGCGGCCTCCTGGATCTCCCCCTTCTCGCGGTAGCACAGCGCGATCATGCTGCAGGCGTCGCGGAAGAGGTCGGGAGAGCCGGTGGCGATGCGGAACTCGGAGACCGCGTCGTCGAGGATCCCCATTTCCTTGTAGGCGATGCCCAGATCGTAATGGGTCCGGTGGTCGTCGCGGCCGATCTCCTCCTCCACGTGACGCTTGAAGAGCTGGAAGACATCCTCGACGCTTTGCTCGTCGAAGGCCGCGGGCGCCGGGGCCGGTTCCTCGGGCGACGTCGCGTCCGCGCCCAGTGCCGCCGTGATGGACTCGAGAGCCTCGTCGTCGAGCGTCAAGTCGGACCGGCTCGAGTCGCCTTCCGCGCCTTCGAGCACCGCGTCGTCGACCGTCTCGACGACCAGCTCCTCCGAGGCCGCCGGGGCCTGGGCGCCCTCCGCGCGCGCCTCGAGCGCGGCGAGCCGCTCGCCGCCTCGTCCGAGCGAGCGCTGCGACGCGATCAGCTTCCGCGCGTCCCGCACCATTCCCTGGTCGAGGTAGAACGAGATCTCCTCGAGGTCGTCGTCGGGCGGCTCGGGCGGCAGTGCCGCCGCGCTCGGCGCAGCCACCGCGGCCTCGACCGGCGCCTCCGCTACCTCGTCGTCGATCACGATCTCGACGTCGTACGAAGCGGGCGGCGCCTCGACACGGCTCGGCGCAGGCGCCTCGACACGGCTCGGCGCAGGCGCCTCGACACGGCTCGGCGCGGGCGCCTCGGCTCGGCTCGGCGCAGGCGCCTCGACACGGCTCGGCGCAGGCGCCTCGACACGGCTCGGCGCGGGCGGCTGCGGCGGAGGGCTTGGGCGCAGGCGCCTCGGCTCGGCTCGGCGCAGGCGCCTCGACACGGCTCGGCGCAGGCGCCTGCTCGTCGGTTTCCAGCTCGGGTCGCAACAGGGCGAGGCGCTCGAGCAGCGTCCTCGTCTCGGGGTCCAGGCGCGCGGTGAGCGCGGCCTGCTCGGCAGCCTGCGCCGCCTTGTCGAGCTGCCCGGACGCGCGATGGGCGAGGGCGAGCCCCACGAGGGCATCGCGAAGCCCGGCACGGTCGCCGCGGTCCCGGAGAATGTCGGCCAACCGTTCCTGCGCGCTCGAAAGCCCGGGGAACTTCCTCGTGATCTCGCGCAGTTGGTCAACCGCCTGGTCCATCAGGCCGTACTTCTCGAAGATCTCGGCCTGCGTGACCCGGCCGGTGACGAATTCTTCGTCCGCGGGCCCGAGCGGCACCGCGGGGGTCTCGACGCCTGAAGGGAGCGGCGGCAGACCTTCTCCCGCCTCCTCCCCGGTCTCCTCGGTCGCGGCCGCCGCGGGGGCCTTGACCGCGACGGACGGCTCGGGCTTCGCTTCGTCGCGACCCCGAGCCTGGGCCCGCGCGGCCGGAGCGAGCTCCTTCAGGCGCTCCTCGACCGCCGCGGCCTCCTCGTTCATGGAGCGCGCGCGATAGGCCTTCGCAAGCTCCTCGAGGGCCCTCGCCATGCCGGCGCCGTCGGCCTGTTTCCTCCGCAGCTCGTGGAGCCGCTTGAGCGCCGGCAGGTGGCCGTTGGGCTCGACCCGCGCCAGCCTATCGAGGAGGTGCGCCAGCCGGTCGAGCGCGCCCTCGCGCGTCCAGCGGGTGACCAGGGATTCGAGCGCCACCCAGGCCGCCTCGGTCCCTCCGCGCTCGACCCGCGAACGCAGCACCCGCTCGAAAGCGTCCTCGGGCATCGCCTCCGCGAACGGCCCGGTGAGCACGCGCAGCGCTTCCTCGTAGCGCCCCGACTGCTCCTCGATGGAGACGAGGAGGACGGCGAGGCTCCCGTCCGGCCGGGACTGCAGTGCCCGCTCCAGCGCGGCGACGGCTTCGGGCGCCTTCCCCTCGGAAGCGAGACAGCGCGCGAGCCCGCCCACCGCCTCGGACCGCCCCGGCATCAGCTCCAGAACGCGACGGTAGATCCTCTCCGCCTCCGCAATCCGGCCACCGTCCCGCGCGGTGTCCGCCACCGCCAGGAGCGTCGTCGCGGCGCCGGCCGGGTCCCCGGCGGCGGACATCGTCTCCGCGAGACGGAGACGGTGGAGCGGATCAGAGGGGTCCGCCTCGAGGAGCTTCCCGTAGGCTTCCTGCGCCTCGCGGAACGCGCGCGCAGCCACGAAGCGGTCGGCGGCCCGAAGCAGGTAGCCGCGCGCCTCGCCCGGAAGCTTCTGCCTGAGGTAGAGGTCGCCGACCCGCATCAGCGTTTCGGGCCGGTCCGGCTGCGTCCTCAGGACCTTCTTGAGGATCGCGATCGCCTTCAGGAAGAAGCCGCTTCGAGCGTACTCCGTGGCGATCTTGTCGTAGTAGGCGCAGGCCTCCCCGTCCCGGCCCATCCGGCTCAGCAGGTCGCCTATCAGGTTGAGGAGGGGGAGATCCCGCGGAGACCCTTCCGCGAGGCGCTGATACTCCTCGAGCGCGGGCTGGAGCCGCCCCTGCTGGAGCAGCCGCTCGGCGTTCCTGCGAGTCTTGTCGAGGTCGGGCGCCATGGTCCTCGCGCTACCTTCGGGTTCAGCGGGTCCGCTTCTCCTGGATCCGCGCCTTCTTGCCGGCCCGGCTCCGCAGGTAGGTCAGCTTCGCCCGGCGGACCTTCCCCTGCCGGACGCGCTCGATCTTCTCCACGATCGGCGAGTGAAGGGGGAAGATCCTCTCGACCCCCACGCCGCCCGATATCTTCCGGACGGTGAACGTCGCGCGGGCGCTACCGGTGCCGCCTCGCCGCGAGATCACGTCCCCTTCGAAGACCTGGATCCTCGATTTGTCCCCCTCGACCACCCGCACGTGGACCTTGACCCGGTCCCCCGGCCGGAACTCGGGAACGTCCTTCTTCAGCCCTTCCGCCTCGACACTGCGCAACACGTCCATGACCATCCTCACTCGCGCCCCCCGGGCGCCGTGCCTTCCGGAATCTCCTCGATCAGGTCGGGCCGCTTCGTCCTCGTCGCCTCCGCCGCCCTCGCCGCGCGCCAGCGCGTGACCGCGGCGTGGTCGCCCGAGAGCAAGACCTCGGGCACCCCCAGACCGCGGAACCGCTCCGGCCGCGTGTAGTGCGGGAAGTCGAGGACGCCTTCCGAGAACGAATCCCTCTCGGCGGCCTCGGCCCGGCCCAGCACGCCCTCGACGAATCGCGAAACCGCGTCCACCACCACGAGTGCCGCGAGCTCGCCGCCCGTGAGGACCACGTCGCCGATGCTCACCTCTTCGTCCGCGAGCGCTTCCCGAACCCTCTCGTCCACTCCTTCGTAACGTCCGCAAAGCAGGATCAGTCTATCGAACTTCGCGAGGCGCTTGGCCACGTCGTGCCCGAGGCGCGTCCCCTGCGGCGAGAGCAGGATCACCCGCTCGCTCGGCGCCGGGTATCGCTCGCGAATCCACTCCACCGCCGCGAAGATCGGCTCCGGTCTCAGGACCATGCCGCCTCCGCCGCCGTACGTCGCGTCATCCACCTGGCGATGACGTCCTATTCCCCACCGGCGCAGGTCGTGCAGCCGCACGCCGACGCGCCCTTCCTTCCGCGCCCGTGCCAGCATGCCGTGCGCGAGCGGCCCGGCGAACATCCCGGGGAAAACGGTCACCACGTCGAAGGTCACCGCCGCTCCCCCCGGCCGGGCTCCTCGGGCTTCAACCCCTCCGGCAACCGAACCACGATCGGTCCGGCCGGCTCCCGTATCTCCACCACGATGCTCCCGGCCAGGGGCACCAGGAGCTCTTCTCCGCCGAGCTCGCGAACCACCAGGAGGTCGACCCCGCCGGTGGCCATCACGTCCTCGACCCTGCCCAGCGATCTCCCGCCGTCGTCCACGACGTCGAGCCCGACGAGGCGCTCGACCCAGTAGACCCCCTGCGGCAGCGCGGGAACCTGATCCGCGGGAGCGAGGACCCAGAGTCCCTTCAGAGCCTCGGCACGCGTCGGATCATCCACCCCCGCCAGTTTCAGCACGAGGCGGTCGCGGTACGCCCGGCTCCGCTCCACCCCGAAACGTCTCGGCTCGTCGCCGGGATCCCCATCCCCTTCGGGACGGCCGACCAGCACCTCCGTCAGCCCCGTCCACCTGCCGGCCTCCCCCGAGGCCACCTTGACCGTGAACTCCCCCGCCAGGCCGCGAAAGCCAGCGATTCTCCCCACGGGAAGGGGCCGGCCCACGGACTACTCGAGGATCTCGAGGGCGACCCTCTTCCGATGCTTCATTCCTGCCGCCGCGAGTATCGTTCGGATGGAGCGCGCGGTCCTCCCCTGCTTTCCGATGACCTTTCCGAGGTCTTCCTGGGCCACCCTCAGCTCCAGGACCGTCGTCTGCTCCTCTTCGATCTCCGCGACCGCCACTTCGTCCGGCCGGTCCACCAGCGCTTTCGCGATCAGTTCCAGCAGCTCCCTCATGGGCGATCCCTCTGCCGAACGGGCGCCGCGGGGGCGGCCCCGCGGTCAGCGGCGACTCACGCCTGGGGGGTCCGGGCTCGCTCGATGATGCTCTTCACCGTCTCGGAGGGATGAGCTCCCTTCCGGATCCACTCCTCGGCCCGCGCCAGGTCCAGCTTGACGGTGGGGGGGTTCGTGGAGGGATCGTAGCTCCCCAGGGTGTCCACGGAACGGCTCACGGGGACCTGCCGGGAGTCGGAGACGACCACCCTGTAGTGGGGCTCCTGTCTCGCTCCGGCCCTCCGCAGTCGGATCTTCAGCACGTCGTCATCCTCCAGGCGCCTCGGCGCTCGAAACCATCAATATAGCCTATCGACCAAGAAAGGGCAGCCGGAAGCCCTTCTTGCCCTTCGTGGCCTGCAGGGTCTTCATCATCCGGCGCATCTGCGCGAACTGCTTGAGCAGCCGGTTGATCTCCGGGACGCTCTGGCCGCTTCCCCTGGCGATCCGTCGTTTCCGGCTTCCGTTCAGGACCTGCGGGTTGGCGCGCTCGCCGGGCGTCATCGAGTCGATGATGGAGACAACGCGCGTGATCGCGCCCGGATCGAGGTCGGCCTCGCGAACCGCCGACATCCCAGGGATCATCCCCGCGATGGCCTGGAGAGGGCCCATCTTGCGGAGGGTGCGGAGCTGGTCGGCGAACTCCAGGAGGGTGAACTGGTTCCTTCGGATCTTCTTTTCGAGGTCCCTCGCCTGGTCCTCGTCGAACGCCTCCTCGGCCTTCTCGATCAGGCCGAGAATGTCCCCCATGCCCAGGATCCGGCCGACCAGGCGATCCGGATGGAAGGCCTCGAACTCCGACGTGCGCTCTCCGATTCCCACGAACTTGATCGGGACGCCGGTCACGTGCCGGATCGAGAGCGCCGCGCCGCCCCGAGCGTCGCCGTCCATCTTCGTCAGGATCACGCCGGTCAGGCCGAGGGCGCGATGGAACTCCCCGGCCGACCGGACCGCGTCCTGGCCGGTCATCGCGTCGGCGACGAACAGGATCTCGGCCGGATCGAGGGCGGCCTTGAGCCTGCGCAGCTCGTCCATGAGCGCGTCGTCGATGTGCAGCCGCCCCGCGGTGTCCACGAGGACCGTGTCGTACCCGGACCGCCTCGCGTCGAGCTCCCCGTCGCGGGCGATCTCCACCGGGTCGCGACGGCCGTCGTGCTCGAAGACCTTGAGGCCGGCGGAGTGCCCGACGCGCACCAGCTGCTCGATGGCCGCGGGCCGGTAGACGTCCGCGGGCACCAGCATCGGGTACCGCCCCGCGTTCTTGAGCCACAGCCCGAGCTTGGCCGTCGTGGTGGTCTTGCCGGAGCCCTGCAGGCCCACCATCAGGACGACGGACGGCGGCTTGGACGCGAACTTGAGACGCCCCGGTTCGGACTCGCCGAGAAGATCGACGAGCTCGTCCCGCAAGACCTTGACGACCTGCTGCGCGGGGCTCAAGCTCTTGAGTACGTCCTCTCCGAGCGCCTTCTCCCTCACGCGGTCGAGAAGGGCGCGAACGACCCCCACGTGGACGTCCGCCTCGAGGAGCGCCAGACGGATCTCCCTCAGGCTCTCTCCCAGGACGGCCTCGTTCACGCGGGCCTGTCCCCGGAGACTCTTGAAGATCCCCTGCAGGCGCTCCGATAGCGCGTCGAACACGGAACCCCCTGAGCCGGCTGGACTTCAGCGCGGTGCGAAAGCGGGCATTATAGCGGGCGGGGAGGTCCGGCGTCCAGGAAGGCGGCGGGAATCAAACCGACTCGAGAAGGTGCCCCATCTTGTTCTTCTTGGTGCGGAGGTACTCGATGTTGTCGCGGTGCGGAGGGAGCTCGAGCGGAACCCGCTCCACGAGCTCGAGCCCGTAACCCTCGAGCGCGACGTACTTTCCGGGGTTGTTCGTCATGAGGCGCAGCCGCCTTATACCCAGCTCGTAGAGGATCTGCGCCCCGACGCCGTAATCCCGGTGGTCCGCCTCGAACCCGAGCAGCAAGTTCGCCTCGACCGTGTCCTTGTGCTGCCGGTCCTGCACTTCGTAGGCTCGCAGCTTGTTGGCGAGACCGATCCCGCGCCCCTCCTGGCGCAGGTACAGGACGACCCCCGTCCCTTGCTTCGCGATCATGTCCATCGCCAGGTCGAGCTGGGCGCCGCAATCGCAGCGGGTGGACCCGAACACGTCGCCCGTCAGGCACTCCGAGTGCACGCGGACGAGGACCGGCTCGTCGGCCCGCGGCTCTCCCATCACCAGCGCGACGTGCACCTGGTCCTCGAGCTCGTAGTGGAACGCGTGGACCTTCCAGGGCCCGCGCGCCGTCGGCAGGTCCGGAGAGGCGACCCTCGTGACGAGCCGCTCGTTCCGCATCCGGTGCCGGATGAGGTCGGCGATCGTGAGCATACGAATGCCGTGGCGCTTCGAGAACTCGCGCAGCTCGGGGACCCGCGCCATCGTCCCGTCCGGGTTCATGACCTCGCAGATCACCGCGGCGGGCTTCAGGCCGGCGAGGCGGGCGAGGTCCACCGAGGCCTCGGTCTGCCCCGCGCGCTTCAGGACGCCACCCTTGTGGGCGCGAAGCGGGAAGACGTGGCCGGGGCGCACGAGGTCGCCCGGCCGCGTCGCCGGGTCCACCGTGACGCGGATCGTCCGGGCCCGGTCGGCGGCGGAGATCCCGGTCGTGACGTCGTGCCGCGCCTCGATGGACACGCAGAACGCCGTCCCGTAGCGCGAGGTGTTCTCCTCCACCATCAGCGGGATGTTCAGCTCGTCGAGACGCTCGGCGGCCATGGGGAGGCAGATCAGCCCCCGGCCGTGGGTCGCCATGAAGTTCACGATCTGAGGCGTGACGAACTCGGCGGCGCAGGCGAGGTCCCCCTCGTTCTCGCGGTCCTCGTCGTCGAGGATGAGGATCATCTTCCCGGCGCGAAGATCCTCGATCGCCTCCTCCACGGTGGCGAATTCACGATCCCGATGCCCTGCCTTCTCCGTCATTTCACACCGATCCTCGTGCTCCGCCCGCGCGCGGGTCCGCGAAAGCCGCTCCCCGCGCCCGCCGGGCCGCACTCGAGCAGCCTTTCAAGATACCTCGCCAGGAGGTCCGCCTCCACATGGACCTCGTCCCCGGCGGCGAGCGAGCCGAGCGTGGTCCTCCTGAGCGTCTCCGGCACGAGGGCGACCTCGAAGCTCCCTGCCTCCACCGAGGCCACGGTGAGCGACACCCCCTGGAGGGCGACCGATCCCTTCGCGGCGACGTAGCGGGCGAGCGAAGCGGGAAGATCGAGGCGGAGCCGCCAGTCGTCTCCGCGCCGGTCGACCCGGAGCACGCGACTGGTGCCGTCCACGTGTCCTTGAACGAGATGGCCCCCGACGCGGTCGCCGAGACGAAGAGCGCGCTCGAGGTTGACGCGCCGTCCGGCGCGCGCCGCGCCGAGAGTCGTGCGGGCCAGCGTCTCCGCGACGGCGTCGAAGGAGATGCGCCGGCCCTCGATGGCGCTCGCGGTGAGGCACACGCCGTCCACCGCGATGCTGTCCCCCGGCTTCACCTCGCCCGACGGGAGGTCGCTCTCGATCGCGAGGCGCACCGACCCGGCGCGCCGGGTCGCCGCGGCCACCTTCCCGACCGTTTCCACGAGACCCGTGAACATCGCCCTCTCCTCTCAAAGCACGGCGGCCCCGCGCGGCCTCCGCTTCAGCTCGATCCCGTAGCGGTCGTGCGGTCGCCGTCCCTCGGGCGGATCGTGCCGAGAAGTACCGTGTCCGCTCCGAGCGGGAATCGCTGCTCCACGTCGATCCCGATCGCGCCGCGAGGCGACGCGGGAGCGTCGAGTTCGAGCAGCGGCGTCGCTCCCCGCGCGCCGATCAGGATCGGCGCGCCGAAGAGCGCCACGCGATCGGCGAGCCCCGCCTCCAGGAATCCGCCGAGCGTCCTCGCCCCGCCCTCCACGAGCACCGAGAGCACCCCCAGCGCGGCCAAGTCCGCGAGCACCGCCGCGAGGTCGAGGCGGCCGCCGGGAGCCGGCACCGGAACCACGGCCACCTGCGGACCGAATCGCGCCGCCCGGCCCGGCGACCGGTCCGCCGCCGCGTAGATCCTCACCGGCCCCGCGCCATCGCCGAGCAGGCGCGCGCCAAGGGGGACGTCCAGGCCGGGGGCGAGGACCACGCGCAGCCGCTCCGCGCGCACGCCGGGGAGACGCACGGCGAGCGAGGGGTCGTCGCGTCGCAACGTTCCCGCGCCGACGAGGATCGCGTCGTGACGATACCGCAGACGGTGGGCGAAGATCCTCGAGGCCTCTCCGGTGATCCACTGCGACGCCCCGCCGAGCGCCGCGATCATCCCGTCCGCGCTGGCGGCCGCTTTCAAGGTCACGAGCGGACGTCCGGAGGCGTGGACCGTCAGGAAGGGGGCGTTGATCCGGCGCGCGTCGCCCTCGAGCAGCCCGGCCTCCACCTCGATCCCGGCCGCCCGCAGCCGCGCGAAGCCGGCCCCGTTCACCTCGGGATTCGGATCCACGATCGAGGCCACGACGCGGCGGATCCCGGCGCGCGCGAGGAGATCGGCGCACGGCGGCGTCCGGCCGTGATGGGCGCACGGCTCGAGGTTGACGTACAGCGTGGCGCCGCGCGCCCGATCCCCCGCGTCGGCGACCGCCCTCGCCTCCGCGTGAGGCTCGCCCGCCGCCCGGTGGAAACCGCGGCCCACGACGGTCCCGTCGCGGGCGACGACGCAGCCGACCCGGGGATTCGGGCTCGCGGAACCCTCGCCGAGGGCGGCGAGGGCCAGCGCCTGCTCCATGAAGCGGCGGTCCGCCTCGGCGGAGGCGGGGGGGGTCATCCGCGCTCCTCCTCGCCGAGGAGGCCGTCCACGTAGGCGTCGGGGTCGAAGTCGAGGAGATCGTCCACCGCCTCGCCCACCCCCACGTACCGGATCGGCACGCCGAGCACCCGGTGGATGTTCATCGCCACGCCGCCCTTGGCGGTGCCGTCGAGCTTCGTGAGGATCACCCCCGTGATCGGCACCGCGCGGGTGAATTCCCTCGCCTGGTTGAGGCCGTTCTGCCCCGTCGTCGCGTCCACGACCAGGAGGACCTCGTGCGGCGCCCCCTCGACCTCGCGCGACGCGACGCGCGCCATCTTCGAGAGCTCCGCCATCAGGTTCGACTTCGTGTGGAGGCGTCCGGCGGTGTCCACCAGCACGGTGTCCACCCCGCGGTGGCCCGCCGAGCGCAGCGCGTCGAACACCACCGCGGAAGGATCCGAGCCTTCCTTTTGCTTCAGGATCTCGGCCCCCGCCCGCTCGACCCACCGCTCGAGCTGGTCGATCGCCGCGGCGCGGAACGTGTCCGCGGCCACCACCACCACCTTGCGCCCGAGGTCGCGCTCTCGCGCCGCGAGCTTGCCGACCGTCGTGGTCTTCCCGCCGCCGTTCACTCCGACCACGAACACCACGCGGGGGCGCGTCCCGACGCCGCGGTCGCCCGGCGCCGCGGGGAGAGAGGCCCGAAGCGCCTCGCGCACCGCGCCTCGGAGTCCGTCGCCGTCCAGCGGCTCGCGGCGCGCCCTCTCGCGCACGGCGCCCATCACCTCGGCCGTGAGGGACGGGCCGAGATCGGCGGCCAGGAGGCTCGCCTCGAGGTCGTCCAGGACCTCCTCGTCCACCGGCCGGTTCCCGACCACCGCCTGGAGCGTGGAAGCCAGCCCCTCCCGCGTCCGGGCGAGGCCCTTGATCAGCTTCCTGAGGACCGTGAACGCCATCAGCGCATCAACTTCAGCAGGTCGTCGGACTTCGCGGCGGCCTCGCTCCCCGGCGAGATCTCGATGGCGCGCTTGAGATTCTCGTTCGCCTTGAAACGTTCGCCCAGGCGGAAGTACCCGAAGCCGAGCCGGTAGAAGTACTCGCCGGACGACCCGTAGCCCGGCGCGGCGACCTCGTACTCGCGAACCGCCTCGTCGATGCGGCCCGTCCGGTCGAGAAGCGCGGCCAGCTCGAAGTGCGCCTGGTAGTACTTGGGGTTGATCTCGACCGCCTTGCGGTACTCGCGAATCGCCTCCTCGTCCCTCCCCTGGGAGGCGTACAGGAGTCCGAGGTTCAGGCGCACTTTCTCGGGCGTCGGGTAGGCGGGAGACGCGAGAGCCAGCCGGTACTCCTTCTCCGCCTCGTCCTTCCTGCCGGTGCGGTCGTAGAGGGCGCCGAGATTGTTGTGCGCGTCGGCGAGGTCGGGGTCGAGCTCGAGCGTCTTTCGGAACGCCGCCTCCGCGGCCTCGTTGTGGCCGGCCATGAAGCAGACCTGCCCGTAGAAATTCCTGAGGCCGGCGTTGGTCGGCTCGGCGACGAGGGCCTGGTCGAGCACGTCGAGCGCCTCCTTCGTCCTTCCGGCCTGGAGATACGCCTGCGCCATCCGCATCTTGTTGGCCATCTCGGCCATCGGGTCCTTCTTCGGCTCTGGCGCCTGCGAGGCGCAACCCGCCAGGAGCCCCGCGAGCAGCAGGACCGCGATGCCCGACGGCACGAGGTTCGCCCCACGTTTCATGTCGCCTCCGCGCTCGGCCCCCGCGGCTTCACGATCGCGCCGCGGGCGACTTCGGGAAAACAGTATCAGACCGGCCCTCCCCGGCCGAATAGCCGGGAGAGGAGGGAGCGTTTCGACGCCTGCCGCTCGATGACGAGCGGCGGCTCGGGATCGCGGCCGTCGAGGAGGGCGCGCGGCCGCTCGGAGACCATCTTCTTCGCCTCCTCCTCTCCGACGATCGCCGCCACCGCCTCGACGGCGCGGCTCAGGATCGGCGGACGGCCCCGGAGGTTGTGCGCGTCCGACGCCAGGACGTGCGCGAGGCCGCGCCGCAGGAGGAGCTCGCTGAACTCCTGCGCATCCTCGCCGAAGGTCCCCAGCACGCTCCCGGTCGTGAGCTGCCCGTACGCTCCGAGGCGCACCATCTCCTCCCACCGCTTCACGTCCTCCTGGAAGTAGCGGATCCTCTCGGGGTGGGCGAACAGGACGACGAGCCCGGCGAGCCTCAGGCTGAAGACGACGTTTTGCAGGTCCATCGGGTACTGCGAGAGCGAGAGCTCGAGGAGGAGCGTCTTCCCGTTGTCGCCCAGGGTCAGGGCGCGTCCATCCTTCACGCGCTCCACGAGGTCCGGCGCGATGTACACCTCCGCCCCGGGAAGGAGCGTGAGCCCGATGCCCGCCTCGCGGAGCCTCCCCTCGAGCCGCTCGACTGCGGCGCGCACCGCCGCCCTGCCGTTTTCGAAGAACCCGTCCTTGGAGTGCGGGGTGGCAACCAGCGTTCGAACGCCGTCCGCGAACGCCGCGCGCGCGAACTCGACGGCCTCGTCCTCGTCCTTGACGCCGTCGTCGACTCCCGGAAGGATGTGGGTGTGCAGGTCGATCAACGATCGGGCTCCTTGCTGCTTCGGGTTTCGTCCTCCGAGGTGAGCGGCCGGCTCATGAGCCGTGCGACCGCGTCCGCGGGGGAGCCGTTCTCGAACAGGAGGCGGTGGACTTCCTCGACGATCGGCATCTCGACACCGGCCCGCCTCGCGAGGGCCACCGCCGCCGGGGCGGTCCGCACCCCCTCCGCCACCGAGGGGCTCCGGGCCAGCACGTCCGCGAGGCGCTCGCCCCGGCCGATCGCCTGCCCGACCCGGCGGTTGCGCGAGAGGTCGCCGGTGCAGGTGAGCACGAGATCCCCGAGTCCCGCGAGACCGCCGAAGGTCGCGGTGTCGGCGCCGAGCGCAGACCCCAGCCGGCGCATCTCGGCGAGCCCCCGTGTGACGAGCGCCGCGAGTGTGTTTCGCCCGAGCCCGAGGCCGTCGAGCATCCCCGCGGCGATCGCGATCACGTTCTTGAGGGCGCCGGCGAGCTGGACGCCCCGCGCGTCCCGGTTCGCGTAGAAACGCAGGGCGGGACTCGACAGCAGGTCCCTGAGGCGCACGGCGAGCTCGAGGTCCTCCGAGGCGACGACGACCGCGGTCGGAACGCCTCGCGCCACTTCCGCCGCGAAGGTCGGCCCGGAGAGGACCGCCGACGGCCGCTCGGCTCCCAGTTCCTCCGCCGCGACCTCGAGCGGCAGCAAGAGGGTGTGCTCCTCGATCCCCTTCGCCGCAAGCAGGACGGGCACCCCCGTCTCGAGGAAGGGGGCGAGGATGCGGTACACCGCGCGCGCGTGGGGGGTCGGAACGGCGCCGAGCGCGAGCGAGGCCCCGCGGCACGCCTCGGCGAGATCGGCGGTCGGCACGACCGTTTCCGGAACCTGCACCCCGGGGAGATACAGCGGGTTGTCGCGACGGGTGGCCATTCGCTCCACGAGGTCGCCCTCGCGAATCCACAGTCGGACGGGATGGCCCCGCCGCGCGGCATGAATGGCGAGCGCCGTGCCCCACGCGCCCCCGCCGATGACCGCGATCGGTGCTCCGGGGATCAACGCGCGCCCCTTCCGCTTCGACGGATCCCGAGCTTCGGCTCGCTGCCCGCGGCGAGCCGCGCGATGTTCTCCCGGTGGCTCCACGCGAGCAGCAAGGCCACCGCCCCTCCGGCCGCGACGGTGGCGGACGGAGAGCGGAAGAGAGCGGCCCACCCGGGGAACGAGATCGCCGCCGCGAGAGAGCCGGCCGAGACGCGCCTCGCGATCCCCGCGACCGCGCCGAACACCGCGAGCGAGGCGAGGAGGGGCAACGGAGCCAGAACGGCGAGCGCTCCCGCCCCGGTCGCCGCTCCCTTGCCCCCGCGGAAGCCGAGCCACGGAGTGAACACGCTTCCCGCGATCGCCCCGACGCAAGCCGCCGGGGCGACGAGCCCGCCGGCGGGTCCGATCGTCCTCGCGAGCCCCACGGCGGCTGCGCCCTTCGCCGCGTCGAGGAGCAGCGTGAGAGCCGCGAGCCCGGGACCGGCCACGCGGAAGACGTTGGTCGCCCCGATGTTTCCGCTCCCCTCTCGGCGAACGTCCCCGCGCCCGGCAGCCGCGGCGAGAAGCCATCCGAAGGGAACGCTTCCCAGGCCGAACCCCAAAGCCGCGGCGAGAAGGACCGCGGCCGTCACGCCGCGCTCCCGAGCGGGAACGCCGCGACCCTGCTGTAACGGGCGCCGCCGGGGCCGAGCTCGCTCTGGAAGAGGACGACCTCGTCCGCGGCCAGATCCGACGCGAGCATGGCGCCCCCTGGCGGGGGCGAGACCGGACGCCCCTCGCGCTCGGCCCGGGCGAGGGTGAGGTGCGCGCGGAAGGGACGCTCGTCGGGCTCGAAACCGAGCTTCCGCGCCGTCTCCTCGAGCGCCTCCGCGAGCGCCGCCAGATCTCCCGCGGGAGACGCGTCGTTGACCCCCAACCAGAGGATTCGCGGCCGCCCGCCACCCGGAAACACGCCCAGGCCCCCGACGTCCAACCGGACGCGGGGATGGCCAAGAACGGCGCGCCGCCACGTCTCGCGCTGGCGCGCCTCGTCGGCCGGGGCCACCTCTCCGAGGAACCGGAGCGTGAGGTGGATCCCGTCCGGCCGCACCCACCGCCAGCCGGGGCAGCTCCGGCGCGCCCGCTCCTGCACCTCGGCGACGGCGTCCCTCACCCGGGGTGGAAGATCGATCGCCAGGAACAACCTCATGGCCTTCCTTCGAGCGGGACGTCGAGCGCCCGTTTCGTCCGGCGGAGCAGCTCGTCCACGGCCTCCCTCCCCTCGACTCCCTCGACCGGCGGGATCGGTGCCCCGAACCGCACGCGCACGCGGGCGGGGCCGGGCCATTTCCTGCCGTGAGGCCACGCCCGCGCGGAGCCCTCGATCTCGGCCGGAATCACCGGCGCGCCGCAGCGAACCGCCAGGTGCGCGGCGCCGCGGAAGAAGGAAACATCCGCGCCCTTCCCGCCGATTCCCCCTTCGGGGAAGATCCCGAGCAGCTCCCCCGACTCCAGGCGACGGAGCGCCGCTTTCAGGGCGGCCGTCGAAGGGCCGCCCCCCACCGGGACCGGGATCGCCCCCATCCGGCGATAGAACCAACGGCCCCACCACGTATGGTACACGTCTCGGTGCATGAGGAAGCGGACGGGGCGCGGACTCGCGCCCCCGAGGCACGCGGGATCGAGCCACGACCGGTGCAGGGCGACGAGGATCCCCCCTCCGCGGGGCGGAACCCTCTCGGCGCCTTCGACGCGAAAGCGGAAGAGGGGAAGCGCGATGACTCGAAACGCGGCGCGCACCGCGCGGTAGAACAACCTCTCGCTCACGACGTCGGCGCGGTGGGCCGGCTCGCGCGGGTCTTCAGGGCGCCGAGGTCCGGCGGGCTGACGATGCCCCCGGAGACGATCAGCTTGAGCCCCTGCTCGACGGTCAGGCTCAGCTGGACCATGTCGGCCTCGCGGACGAAGAGGACCCAGCCGGAGGTGGGGTTGGGCGCGGTCGGGACGAACACCGGCACCGCCGGCTCGTCCCCGTCTCGCCCGCCGATCCGGTGCGCGCGTTCCTGGGTGACGAACCCGAGGGTCCAGATTCCCTCCCGGGGGAACTCCACCAGGACGACTCGCGAGAACGGGCGCTTGCCGGTGAGACTCACCGCGTCGAGGAGCTGGCGCGCCGCGCCGTAGATCCCCTTCACCAGGGGAATGCGCAGCATGGCGGTTTCGAACATCGCCAGGATCCGGCGTCCCACGAGGTTGCCCGCCAGGAGCCCCGCGAGGTAGATCAGCCCGACGGTCAGGATCACCCCGATCAGCGGCACCGCGAAGCGCGCGGGCCACTGCTCGAGCCCCGGCGTTCCCGCGGCGCGGAGGGCGGCCAGGACCAACGGCGTCACCCGCCGGTCGATCACGTCGAACAGGATGCCGAGGAGCCAGACGGTGATCAGCAGAGGGAGGACGATCAGCAGGCCACCGCCGATCCGGCCCCGGATGTGCGAAATCGCCCGGCCGATCATCCCGCGTCCTCGAAATCGAAACGGTGTGCGAACCGGACGAAGTAGTCCACGGCGGACACGAGGGCCACGATCATGGCGACCCACAGAGCCGCCACTCCGAGGAAGCCGAAGCGGAGCCAGCGCTCGAGCGTGCTCGTGAGGATCATCGCCGTGATCGCGACGATCTGGGTCACGGTCTTGAGCTTGCCCCAGGGCGAAGCGGCGATCACGAGACCGCGGGCGGCCGCGACGCTCCGCAGCCCCGTCACCGCGAACTCTCGGCCGACGATCACGACCACCATCCACGCCGGGGCGAGCTGCAGCTCCACCAGCGAGATGAACGCGGACGCGGTGAGCAGCTTGTCGGCGATCGGGTCGAGGAGCTGGCCGAGCGTCGTGATCTCCCCCCGGCGCCTGGCGACGAACCCGTCGAGCCAGTCGGTGGCGGCCGCGGTGAGGAAGATGGCCACGCCGACGACCTCGCGCCAGTCCGACAGCCAGCTGGCGAGGTGGCCGATCCACGCGGCGTAGCCCACGTCCTGGAGCTGCGATTTCACCCAGGCGGTGGCCCACGGCGGCGTCAAGAGGACGACGACAAGGAGCGGAACCAGGAAGATCCGCGCCACCGTGATGCTGTTCGGCAGATTGAGACGCATAGGCGCCCTCGCGCCGGCGAAAGGTACCACGGCGCGAGCGCGGTATCCATCCCTGCGAACGGGTGCGACGAACCAGGGCCGGGAAGCGCCCGCCGCGTCGGCGGGACGTCGTGCTCCGCTACCTCGCGGTCACCGGCGGCACGTACCCCCTCGGGGTGATCGGATCGATGTCGTCCGTGATGGAATCCGGGACGGGCACGTACACGAAACGGACGACCTGCCCACCCGGAGTCTCGAACTCCACCCGGACCTTCCCGCCGGCGAGGACCGAGATCGAGGGGTGGCGGCTGTCGATCCCGAGGTCCGAGACCGGCGATCCGGGCGCCCACGCCCCGTCCCCGTACGCGCTGAAGTAGACGCGCCCGGTCCCGCCCTCGTCCCGCCACCAGGCGAGATAGGGCTGGCCGAGCGGCCCGAACGCGATTCGCGGATCGAGATCGTCGCCCTCGTCCGCCCCGCCCCCCGGCTGGACCCCGACGGGGTCGGTCCATCCTCCCGGCAGCCAGCGTCCCCAGGCGAGATCGTAGCCGGCGCCGCCGAAGCGGCTCCACACCGCCCAGGGACGATTCGAATCGAACGGGTTCTCCGCGATCGTGGGCCACAGGTCGCCGTTCAGGTCGCCGCCGGGATTGAGCACGTTCGGCGAAGACAGCGTCCGCTGCACCGACCAGATCCTGAGGCCTCTGACCGTCGCGTTCGTCACGACCACTGTCCGCAAGTAGTTCCCGGCGTAGTCGGTCTCGACCGAAACCTCGGCGCGCGCCTCGAAAGCCCAGCCGGCCGCCGCGAGCGACAGGATGACCGCAGCGAGAAAGCTACGGTGCGTTCGCATGGTGTCTCCCGATCCGTTCGATGTGCCGGTCGAACTCTTCCACCTCGGGGAACCTGCGCTCGAGGAGGGAGCGGAGGTGCCGCAGGCGCCCGAACGAGATCTTCTCTCGAGTCGGGTTACCTTCTCGGCGGGCCATCTGCCAACGGTGATAGGAGTTGAGGAACAGGATGTCTTGGTAGGCCTCGTCGGGCCGGGACGCGAGCGTGTCGGACTCGGCAAGGGCCTGCAACGCCCGGTCGCGCTCGCCGCGCCGCAGGAAAGCCTCGGAGAGCCGCGTCAGGGACAGGGCGGCGACCCTGCGGAAGCCCATCTCCCGGGCCTTCGCGTGCGCCTCGCGCAGCCGTCCGATCCCCTCGTCGAACCGGCCGAGCTCGACGAGGCAGCCGCCGAGGTTGGTCATGACCGTGGTCCTGAGCTTCTCGTGCCCGCCCAGCCGATCGAGGACGTCGAGGGCGCGGCGGTAGTCCAGGACGGCGCGATCGGCCTCCCCCTCCTCGTGATGGATGTTGCCGAGGGTGTTGAAGACGCCCGCCTGGGTCTGGACGTCTCCCTGTTCCGTCGCCAGCTCGAGAGCCTCGCGCGCGAGGATTCCCGCGAGGCACAGGTCCCCCAACTCCCGGTAGACGTAGCTCAGTTCCAGCACCGTGCGGGTCCGCGTCGTGGGGGTCAGTCTCGACCGGGACTTCAGGATCTCGCGCAGCTCCCGCTCCGCCATCGCGAGCTTGCCGAGGGCGCGGAGCGAGGTGATCATGCTCCACCGCGCCTGCGCCTCCCGCTCGGCTCGACGCGGCGTGTCGGGCTCCTCGAGCGCGAGGTCCAGCGCGCGCTCGAAGACGACGAAGGCCCGTCCGTGCTCTCCCGACGTGAACAGCTCCGCCCCCTCGTGCACCATTTCGTCGAACTCGCGGGCCGCGGGCTCGTACGATTCGTACTGCTCGAGGTCCAGCACGTCGGCGAAGGTCTGCACGGACACGTTGAACACGCGCGCGAGCGCGCGAAGCTTCTCGAAGGAGGGGACCGCCTTGCCCATCTCGAAGCGGCTCAACTGCGAGTTGTCGATGACCTCACCGAAGGCCATCGACTGCTCCTCGACCTTGCGCAGGGTGTAGCCGTACCCCTCGCGCAGGTGTCTCAGGTAGGAACCGAGGCGCGCGGACGGCCTCTCTCCGGAGCTGGTCGTCGCGACTTGCTCCAGTCCCATTTGCGAGAACGCCTCGGCTCCCGCTGCCGCGCGTCTAGGTAGACGGCCCATCTCCCCCCCCTGAGCCCTCGAGCCTGTCCTTCTGCGGCCTCTCCACCACCTTTTATTACCCTTATTCTTCCCTGTCAACAACGTTGTCGTGGAGGGCGGCTCTCCTGCGGACCAGGGAACCGCACGGAATGGCCCCCCGCGAGAGTCGCCGGGGCCGCAGCGCACCCATGTCGGCCGACGGGGACGGCAGGGGCGCGTGAGGTATATTCCCCCTGCGCATGAACGGTTTGGGAGGCTCCGCCAGGACATCGAATCTCCCCGGATCCCACGATTCGCGGCGCTTTTGCCTCGCTTTCACCCTTCTTGGAATCGCGATCGCCTGCGCCGCGTGCGCGGGAAGAGGGGCCGGACAGCTCCTGCCCGCGACACCCCCCCTCCTTCGTGCCGAGCCCACCTCGGTGGCGGCGAAATTCGAGGGGAGCTTCGAGGCGCGGCTGCGCGAGGCGCAACCCGGGACGGCCGTCCACGCGCTCCTCGATCTCAGCGAGCAGGTGGATCTCCCCCGCCTGTGCCGCTCGCTCCGCGAGTCCGGACGCGACAGGCTGTCCCGCAGGGTGGCCGTGATCGGGGCCCTCGAGCGGACCGCCGAGCGTCAGCAGGCGCTCGTCGCCCCTGCCCTCGACGCGATGATCGCGGAAGGAGTCCTCGCTTCCTGGACGGGCGTCGCGATCGTCAACCGGATCGTGGTTCGCGGGAGGGCGGACGCGATCCTCCGCCTCGCCGAGCGTACCGAGATCGCGCGCGTGCTGCCGGACTGGAATTCGGACGTTCGTGCGGCGAGCTCCGAGGACCCCGCTGCGCCCACGACCCTCGGAGAGCGCTTCAGCAGCTGGGGCGTGAGCGCCACGGGTGCGCCGGCGCTCTGGAGGGAGGGACTCGACGGGACCGGCGTGATCGTCGCGTCGATCGACACCGGCGTGAGCGAGCGCCACGAGCAGCTCGCCGGCCGCCGGCTCGAGGGAAGCCGCGGATGGTTCGACCCGCTGTCGGGGTCGCCTCGCGCCGCCGACAGCCACGGCCACGGCACGGGCGTCCTGTCCCTCGCCGTCGGCGGGAACCCGGAAGGGCGGATCGTCGGGATGGCTCCCGGCGCGCGATGGGCGAGCGCGCTCGGCCTCTACCGGAACTTCTACTCGAGGGTGCGCATGACGCTCGCGGCCGACTGGGTGCTGCGTGTCGCGCGCCCGGACGTCCTCATCAACCCGTGGTCGCACAACGAGGGGGCGTGCAACGCGTTCGATCTTCCCTTCATCAACGCCTGGAAGGCCGCCGGCATCTTCGTCGTCTTCCCCGCCGGAAACGCGGGGCCGAGCCCGGCGAGCGGCGAAGCGCCCGCGACCCTCGGCGGAACGGTTCCGGATGGCGGGGCGGTGTTCTCCGTCGCGGGATTGCTCTCGAGCGGCGAGGTGCTGGACGCGTCCTCCCGCGGACCGAGCCTCTGCGGCGCCGGGAGGTTTCCCTCCGTGGCCGCGCCGGGGGCGGACCTCCCGTACGCCCTCGCGGGAGGACCGAGGGACTACGCCGTCGGATCGGGAACGTCTTTCGCCTCGGCGCTCGTCGGCGGCGCGGCGGCGCTCCTCCTCCAGGCCGAGCCGTCGCTCGAGCCGGACGAGCTCGAGCGGCTCATCGCGGAGGGGTGCCGCGATCTCGCACCGGCGGGGCCGGACGACCGGAGCGGGACGGGGGCGATCGACCTGGTGCGCTCGCTCGAGCTGCTTCGGAGGCTCCACCCCTCGTCCCGGCGCGCGGAGGGGAGCGCCGCGTCAGTTGGCGAGCACCACTGACCCGTCGGCGTTCATGCGCAGCGTGACCGCCAGCGCGGCGGCATCGGGGCGCTGCGCCGGGGCGCTGCGCTTTCCGGCCGTGCCGAGCTTCGACTGGACGCGCGAGACGTAGTCCCGCGTCTCGGCGTAGGCGGGCACGCCGCCGTATCTCCTCACGGCCCCCGCTCCGGCGTTGTACGCCGCGAGTGCCAACGTGACGTCCCCGCCGAACTCGTCGAGCAGGTCGCGCAGGTGCTCGGCGCCGGCCCTCAGGCTCTGGTACGGGTCGTGGATGTCGGTGACCCCGTAGCGCTTCGCCGTCGCGGGCATCAGCTGCATGATCCCGCGCGCGCCCTTCGAGGAAACCGCGCGGGGCCGGAAACCGGATTCCACGAGGGCGACGGCCTTGATGAGGGACGGGTCCAGCCCGTTCTCGCGGGCCACTCGATCGATGAAGGGGTCGTAGGTGGTCGCCGGAAGCGATCCGCCGCGGAACCGTCCCGCCGCCCGGGCGAAGCCCGGGACCGGCCTCGCCTCGCGGCGATCCGCCACGTTGGTGACGACCATCTCGCCGTTCTTGAAGTAGTACAGAAGCTCCTCCGCTGGGGCGGGAAGTGCAGCGGCCAGGAATACCGTGATCACGGCCGCCGCTACCCCCCCGGGGAGCTTCGATGTCATTTTGGTGGCTTCCTCTCCCGGATCGCCTGGAAGGCGCGAGCGAGCGCTTCGACCGCCAACGCCTCGTCGAGCTTCGAGGGGTCCTTTCCCCCCGCCTCGGCGAGATCCTTCTTGCCGCCTCCTCCGCCGCCGACGACCTTCGCCAGCTCGCGAACGACGTCGCCCGCGGGGAGCGAGTCCTCGATGTCGCGCGTCACGGTCACCAGGAGGTACGCCTTGGCGCCGTCGGCGCGTCCGATCACCACGCATCCCGACCCGAGCTTCTGTCGCAGCTCGTCCGCGAGGACTCTCGCCTCCTGGGGCGACAGACCGTCGGCGCGGGCGGCCACGACCCTCACTCCACCTACAATCTGGGGACTGGAAGCCCTCTCGGCAAGCTCGAGCCGCGCGGCGCGGATCCGCTGGTGTTCCAGCTCGCGCTGGAGCGCTTTTGCGTGCTCGATACGCTTTTGTAATTCGGCCACGACCGACTCGCTCGGCACCGCGAGCAGCTCCTCGAGCGCCTTCACGAGTCGGTGCTCCTCGCGGAAACGGGCGAGGGACCCTTCGCCGGTGACCGCCTCGATGCGGCGCGTCCCGGAGGCGATCCCACGCTCCTGCACGATCTTCACGAGGCCGATCTCGCCCGACCTCGCGCAGTGCGTGCCGCCGCACAGCTCCGTCGAGAATTCTCCCACTCGGACCACGCGGACCCGCTCCCCGTACTTCTCGCCGAACAGCGCCATCGCACCGGTCCGAAGCGCGTCGTCGAGCTCCATCTCCTCCGAGCCCACGGGGAGGTCCGCCAGGACCTTCCGATTCATCAGCGACTCGATGTCCTCGAGCGCCCTGTCGGTCAGCGGCGCGAAGTGGCTGAAGTCGAAGCGGAGCCGGTCGGGCGCGACGAGCGATCCCGCCTGCTTGACGTGCGTCCCGACCACCTCGCGCAGGGCGGCGTGAAGGAGGTGCGTCGCCGTGTGATTCCGCCGGATCGCCGCGCGCCGCCCCTCGTCGACCTCCGCGACGACCCTGTCGCCCGCGGCGATACCTCCCGTCTCGGCCCGGACGCGATGCGCGACGATCCCCTCGGAAGGCCGGTACGCTCCGAGGACGCGCACCCGGGCGGAAGGCGAGATCAGCCAGCCGGTGTCGCCGACCTGGCCGCCCGACTCTCCGTAGAACGGCGTGCTCTCGAGAAGGACCTCTCCCTCTTCTCCCTCCCCGATCGCCCGGACGGCGCCGCCGGCGGCGAGCGTCGCCACGACCGGGACGTCTTCCGCCCGGGTCGACCGGTATCCGAGGAAGGCGCTCCGCGCTTGTCCCGCGAGCGCCCCCCAGGCGTGCGCCTGCTCCTGGCGCCCCTGTCCCTTCCACGACGCCTGCGCCCGGGCGCGCTGCCCCGCCATCTCGCGATCGAACCCCTCCATGTCGAGGACGATCGAGCGCTCCTCGGCGATGTCCTGCGCGAGATCGAGGGGAAGGCCGAAGGTGTCGTAGAGGCGGAAGAGCTCCTCGCCCGGGAGGGTCCTCGCTCCCTCGCCGAGGCCCGCGATCGAACGCTCGAGAATCTCGATCCCCGCGGTCACCGTCTCGGCGAACCGCTCCTCCTCGCGGCGCGCGACCTCGAGGATCGCGTCGTTCGCGGCCACGAGCTCGGGGTAGACGGCGGAGAGGGTGTCGAGGACCGCCGGCGTGACCTCGTGGAGGAACGGTTCCCGGATCCCGAGCTTCAGGCCGTGCCGGATCGCCCGGCGCAGCACGCGCCGGAGCACGTAGCCCCGCTTGTCGTTGGCCGGGACGACGCCGTCCGCGACGAGGAAACAGAGCGCTCGGGCGTGATCGGCGATCACCCGCAGCGAGAAGTCCGCCTCGCCTCCCGCGCCGTAACGAATCTTCGCGCGCTTCGCCGCCGCGGCGAGGATCGGGGAGAACAGATCGGTGTCGTAGTTGCTGCGCTTCCCCTGGAGCACCGCCACGATGCGCTCGAGGCCCATGCCCGTGTCGATGCTCGGCGCGGGGAGCGGCGCGTAGCTGCCGTCGTCCCCCTGCTCGAACTGCATGAACACGAGGTTCCAGATCTCGACGTAGCGCCGGTCGTCGGTGGCCGGGGTGGACTCCCCCGCGACCGAGGCGAGATCCTCGCCGAGGTCGAAGTGGATCTCGCTGCAGGGCCCGCACGGGCCCGTGTCGCCCATCCGCCAGAAGTTCTCCTTCTCTCCGAGGCGAAGGATCCGGCCGGGATTCACCCCCATCTCGTCGCGCCAGAGCGCCGCGGCCTCCTCGTCGGCCGAAACTCCCTCCGACCCGCCGAAGACCGTGACCCACAGCCGCTCCGCGGGAATGCCGTAGACCTTCGTGACGAGCTCCCACGCGAAGGCGACCGCCTCGCGCTTGAAGTAGTCGCCGAAGGAGAAGTTACCGAGCATCTCGAAGAAGGTGTGGTGGCGCGGCGTGCGGCCGACCTGCTCCAGGTCGTTGTGCTTTCCGGAGACCCTCAGGCACTTCTGCGAGGAGGTCGCGCGCGCGTAGTCGCGCTTCTCCCGGCCCGTGAACGTGTCCTTGAACTGGTTCATCCCCGCATTCGCGAACAGCAGGGTCGGATCGTTGGGAAGGACCAGCGGGGAGGAGGGCACGATCCGGTGCCCCCGGGACGCGAAGAACTCGAGGAACGCTTGTCGGGTCTCGGCCGAAGTCATGGCGATCGGTCCTCTTCTTTTCGTGGCGTTGGGACCGCCCGGTGCCGGGCCGGGCCGGTCGGGAGTCAGGACTCGAGGTCGGCGCGGTACCGCTCGAGCGCCGCCTCGACGTCTCCAGGCTCGAATCCGGCGCGGAGCAGCGCATTATACACGCGGGCGTAACCCCGCCGGTCGAGCGCGCCCCCCTCCGCCGCCGCGCGCCGCGCAGCCTCCCGGGCGAGCAGGGCCTTCGGATCGAGATCCCCCGCACCGACGACCTCGTCCCAGGCCCGCTCCGCGACGCCGGCGTCCACGCCCCGGCGCACGAGCTCGCCGACCAGCCGCTCGCGCCCGTGCCCGAGCCGCTCCGTGCGCGTGAGGAGGTAGTGGGACGCGAGCTTGGCATCGTCCAGCACGCCGGAGGCCGTCAGCCTCTCGACCGCCGCCTCGGCGTCGGACGGCTCGCAGCCCCCCGCGACGAGCTTCTTCCGCACCTCCGCCCGCGTCAGGGGCCGGCGGGACACGAGCGCAAGGGCCCTCTCGAACGCCGACTCCCCGCGATTCCCGGCTGGCATGCAGGCAATCCTAGTACGGGGAGGCGCGGGATCGCAGCGGAATTCTTGCCCTTGGCCGCCGACTTTGAAACCGCACGGTGGGGACAAGGCACGGGGTCGGACGTTACAGCCTCAACACCTCGCTCGATCGGTCGTCGTGCCGGCCGGTAGACGAGGTGTTACGTCTGTAACGTCCGACCCCAGCTCATGACTTCGAAAACACGAACGGCGAGTCCACGCCTCCGCCCCTCGCGGAGGACTCCGAGGACTGCAGGGTCCGCTCCATCTCCTCGTGCGCGATGTCCGAGGTGGACTGGATGCCGGCGACCTTGAGCTTGAACTCGTCCGGGTTCGACGCCTGGCGAAGGGCCTCCTCGAGCGAGATCAGGTCGCTCTTGTACAGGCGGTAGAGCGACTGGTCGAAGGTCTGCATTCCGTACTGCGAGGTGCCCGCGGCGATCGCGTCGTGGATCAGCTTGGTCTTTTCCTTGTTCTCGACGCAGTCCCGGATGTACGCGGTGGAGCGCAGGACCTCGACGGCCGGAACGCGCCCTCGGCCGTCGGCGCGGGGCACGAGGCGCATCGAGACGATGGACCTCAAGACCGCGGCGAGCTGGAGCCGGACCTGCTTCTGCTGGTGGGGCGGGAAGACGGAGATGATCCGGTTCACGGTCTCGGTGGCGTCGAGGGTATGAAGGGTGGACAGGACCAGGTGCCCGGTCTCGGCGGCGGTGAGCGCCGTCTCGATCGTCTCGTAGTCCCGCATCTCGCCCACCAGGATCACGTCCGGATCCTGCCGCAGCGCGGAGCGGAGCGCCGTCGCGAACGAGCGGGTATCCACCTCGACCTCGCGCTGGTTGACGAGGCTCTTCTTGTCGCGGTGGAGGAACTCGATCGGGTCCTCGATCGTCATGATGTGCTCGGTGCGCGTCGTGTTGATGTAGTCGATGAGCGCTGCGAGCGAGGTGGACTTGCCGGATCCGGTCGTACCGGTCACCAGGACGAGTCCGCGCCGCTCGGCTCCGATCTGCTCGAGCACCTGGGGCAGGAGGAGGTCGCGAATCGTGAGGATCTTCACCGGAATGACGCGGAGGACGAGCCCGACGGTTCCGCGCTGCTGGAAGACGCTGCACCGGAACCGGCCGAGTCCCGGGACCGAGTAGGCCATGTCGATCTCGAAGTAGTCCTTGAACCGCTGCTTCTGGCGGGCGCTCATGATGCTGAAGGCCATCGCGATGGTGTCCTCCTGCATCAGGCGCTTGTGGTCCGCCATCGGTAGCAGACGTCCGTCGACTCGGATCACGGGGTGGCTGCCGACCTTCAGGTGGAGGTCGGATGCGCCCTGATCGGTGGCGATCTTCAGCAGGTCGTTGATGTGCACGACGACTCCTCGCTGCCGCGAAGGCAACCGACGGCCGGAATACGGCCCGTCCTTTCTGGGCTGAATCTAGGTACCGCACCGCCGGGAGTCAAATCGGCGCACGCTCGCAGCGAGCCGGAGCTCACGGCTCGCCCCGGCTGAATGCGTTCGGAGACAGCCCTTTTTCGGGCTGGCGAGAACGCATTCAGCCGGGGCGAGCCGAGGGCCCGACTGGGGTCGACTCCGGACGCGCTCGCGGAGGGCCTAGACGGGCTCGAGCCAGCCGTGGCGGTCGTCGGCCTCGCCGGAGAGGATCGCGCGGAACGCCGCCTCGATCCGCTTGGTCACCGGACCGGGCCGGCCGGGCCCGACCTCGATGCGGTCCACGCTCCGCACCGGCGTGATCTCGACGGCGGTCCCGGTGAAGAACAGCTCGTCGGCCAGATAGAGCGCCTCGCGGGGGACCCGATCCTCCACGACCTCGAGGGCCATCTCCCGGGCCAGGACGATCACGCTCGCGCGCGTGATGCCGGGAAGAACGGAGGCGCCGAGCGGCGGGGTCGCGATCTTCCCGTCGCGCACGAGGAACAGGTTCTCGCCCGACCCCTCGCTCACGTAGCCCTGGGTGTCGAGCGCGATCCCCTCGGCGAAGCCGTTCGCGAGCGCCTCCATCTTGATGAGCTGGGAATTCGCGTAGTTGGCCCCGGCCTTCGCCATCGCGGGAAGCGTGTTGGGCGCCAGGCGCGTCCACGACGAGACCTGAACGTCCACGCCCCGCTCGAGGGCCTCCGCGCCGAGATAGGCACCCCAGCCCCAGACCGCGATCGCCACGTCGACCGGGCAGCCCTGTGGGTTCAGCCCCACGTCGCCGTAGCCGCGAAAGGCCACCGGGCGGATGTAGCACGCGCGGAAGCCGTTCGCTTTCACGGTCTCGAGGCAAGCCGCCACGATCTGATCCACCGAGTACGGGATCGGCATCCGATAGATCTTCGCGGAATCGAACAGCCGCCTCACGTGCTCCCGGAGGCGGAACACCGCGGGCCCTCGCTTGGTGTCGTAGCAGCGGATCCCCTCGAACACCGAGGACCCGTAGTGGACGACGTGGGAGAGGACGTGGATCCGCGCCTCGTCCCAGGGCATGAGCTTGCCGTTCATCCAGATGAGCTTGCTGGGCGTGAAAGCCATCGGGCCTCCGAGGCCGGGCGGACCGGCGACGATCTGGTGCGGGCGACGAGCGGCGATTATAGGGAAGCGCGGCCCGGCGCTTCAAGCGCGTCGCGCGGGCCCCAGATCGTCCCAGGCGTGGAGCACGAGGGCCGCGGCGATCGCCCCCGCCGTCTCGGTGCGGAGCGTCCTCGGACCGAGACCGGCCGCGAGCCATCCCGCCGCCTCGAACGCCGCCGCTTCGTCCGGATCGAGACCCCCTTCCGGACCCACCAGGAGCCAGACCGCCCCCGGCTTCGGGCCCGCGAGATGCTCTCCGAGCGGACGCGCCCCGGGCGCGGTGTCGAGCCAGAGCGCGCAGGTGCCGTCGGGGGGTGGCGGCACCTCGTCCACCGGCTCGGCGACCGCCGGAACCACCCGGCGACCGCTCTGCTTCGCCGCCTCGAGGGCGACCCGCCCGAAACGCTTCATCCGCTCGGCGGAGGGAGCCGGAACCTCGGAGCGCCGCGCGGCGAAGGGACGGATGGCGGCGAGACCGACCTCCGTCCCCTTCTGGATCAGCCATTCCATCCGCTCGGGACGGCAGAGGGCCTGGTACAGCACGACCTCGAGGAGCGGATCCACACGCCCGGGCATCTCGGCGATCGTCCGCACCTCCGCCCCCGAGCGCCCCGCCGACACCAGGATGCCTTCCCACTCCCGTCCTTTGCCGTCGAACACGGAGACGCGATCGCCGGGGCGGACCCTCAGCACTCGTACGACGTGGTGGGTCTCCTCCGGGTCGAGGGCGATCACGGCCCCCTCCCCGGCCACCGCCTCGTGGTGAACCCGTGCGATCCGCTCCATGACGACTAGTGTCTCGTACCCGAAGTCCCGTTAACATCGAGGCCGTCGATGCGCCCGGCCTGCGAGGAGCGACGAGGGAGCATACCGGGAGTATTCGACCGAGGAGCGACGAAGCAGGCCGGGATGCAGCGGCGGCCGAATGTAACGCGACTTCGGGTACGAGACACTAGGCGCTCCGCCGGGCGACGAGGAGGCACCACGGCCCCTCGTCTCCCCGCTCGATCACCCCGAGCCCGGCGCGGTCGAGGGCCGCCGTCACGTCCGCCGCGTCCTCGCCGAGCAAGCCCGAGCAGACGAGGAGCCCCGAGGGACGGAGAGCGTCCGCGACGTCGGCCGCCCTGGCCAGGAAATACGGCGTCGCGATGTTGGCCACGCACCCGTCGAACCCGGCTCCGGCCAGCCCGTCCGCGGAGCCGGTCCGGACGCTCACCTGCTCCGATGCGCCGTTCGCCTCGACGACCGCGCGCGCCACCTCGACCGCCTCGGGGTCGTCGTCCACCGCCTCGACGTGGCTCGCGCCGCAGCGCGCCGCGACGAGCGCGAGGATGCCGCTCCCGGTTCCGAGATCGAGCCAGCGCTCGCCGGGACGCACGACCCGCTCCAGCGCGGCGGCGCACAGGCGCGTCGTGGCGTGCTCGCCCGTCCCGAACGCACGGCCCGGCACGAGATGGATCGGCTCCCTCGCACCTTCGGACGTCAGCTCGCCGCTCGGGATCACGACGAACCGCTCGCCGAGAGGCAAGGGCTTGAGCGAGGCCTGGTAGCGCTCGACCCAGCGCCCGTCCTCGACGGCGTCGACGGCGAGACCGCACGCGGCCGGATCGAGGCCGAGGCCGCGGAGCACGCCCGCGGCCCCGTCGAGACGCGCGCGCGCGTCCCCCTCGTCGGTGAAGTAGACGCTGAGGCGCACCGCACCGCCCGCCGGTGTCGTCTCGACCCCCAGGCTGCCCTCACCCAGCTCGGCGGCGAGCTCTTCCTCGAGCCCCATCGGGACCTCGAGGACCACCGAAATCCAGGACGCGTCGTTCGACATTCGCTAGTTGAAGATGTCCTTCACGCGATCGAACAGCCCCCGGCCGGAGGCTTCTTCTCCCTCGAGCCTGGCGAGTCGCTCGAACAGCTCGCGCTGCTCCGCGGTGAGGCGCGCCGGCGTCCGGACGAGGACCGCGACGTGGTGGTCGCCGCGCCCGCCGCCGCCGACCGCCGGGATCCCCTTCCCCTGGAGGCGGAAGACGGTTCCGGACTGGGTGCCCGCGGGAACCTCGAAGTCCTCCTCGCCGTCGAGCGTCTCGATCTTGATCTTCGACCCGAGCGCGGCCTGGGCGAAGCCGACCGCGACCTCGGAACGGATGTCCTTCCCGTCACGCTCGAAGACCGCGTGCGCGGCGACGTGGATCACGACGTAGAGGTCGCCGGGAGGGCCGTCGTCGGGACTCGCCTCTCCCTCTCCCGCGAGCCGGAGGTGCATCCCCTCGTCCACGCCGGCCGGGATGCGCACGGTCAGGGTGCGCTCGCGGCGAATCCTGCCCCCCCCGTCGCACTTCGGGCACGGATCCGTGATGACGCGCCCCGTGCCGCGGCAGCGGCCGCAGGGGCGGGTGAGCGTGAAGAACCCCTGCTGGAAGGCCACCTGCCCCCGGCCGCCGCACTGGGAGCAGCTCTTGATGCCGTCCGCGCTCGAAGCACCCCGGCCGCCGCACCCCGCGCACTTCTCCGTGCGGGGAACCTTGATCTTGGTCTCGAGTCCTCGCACGGCCTCGTCGAAGTCGAGCTCGAGGTCGTACCGGAGATCGTCCCCGGGACGGCGCGCGGGCCGCCGGCGGCCCCCTCCGAACAGGCCGCCGAATCCGAAGAAGTCGCCGAGGATGTCCGCGAAATCGGCGAAGATCTCCTGGTCGAAACCCTGGAAGCCCCCGTGCGCGCCGAGCCCGGCCCGGCCGAACCGGTCGTACCGCTCCCGCTTCTCCGGGTCGGACAGCACCGAGTAGGCCTCGGCGGCTTCCTTGAATCGCTCCTCGGCTTCCTTGTTTCCCGGGTTCTTGTCGGGGTGGTACTGCAGCGCGAGGCGCCGGTACGCCTTCTTGACTTCGGCGGCTTCGGCCCCCCGGGCCACGCCGAGGATCTCGTAATAATCGCGGTCGGACACGCTGCCTCTCCTCCGGATCCGGCCACCGGGCGCCTAGGACTCCTCCACCGAGTCGGCCACGTCCTTGTCCGGCTTGCTGTCGAACGCCCCGGGATCGTACAGGATCACCTCCGACAGGATTCGCCCCACCTCGGCGATGCGCTCGAGCGACTGGGTGCACTCCGCCGCGTTCCCCCCCTGCAGGGCCTTGCGCGCCTGGTCGAGGATCTTGCGCACGAGCCCCTGATGGTCGGAGCTGAGCATGGAGCCGAACTCCGCGAAGGTCTTCTGGTTGCTGTCCACCAGCCCCTCGAGGCGGCTCCGGACCCGGATCAGCTCGGCACGCCGCCGGTCGTCGTCCGCGTGAGTCGCGGCGTCGTCGATGATCTTCTGGATGTCGTCCTCGGTGAGGCCGCCGGACGGGGTCACGACGATCTTCTGCTCGCGGCTCGTCGCCGTGTCGCGCGCCTGGACGTTGACGATGCCGTTGGAGTCGATGTCGAACGCCACCTCGATCTGCGGCACCCCCTTCGGGGCCGGCGGGATCCCGACCAGCTCGAACCGTCCGAGCGACTTGTTGTGCGCGGCGATCTCCCTCTCGCCCTGAAGCACGTGGACCTCGACCTTCGACTGGTTGTCCGCGACCGTGGTGAAGACGCGCCCCTTCCGCGTGGGAATGGTCGAGTTGCGCTCGATGATCTTCGTGAACATGCCTCCCCGGGTCTCGATGCCGAGGGACAGCGGCGTGACGTCGAGGAGCACCATGTCCTTGACGTCGCCCTTCAGGATGCCGGCCTGGATCGCCGCTCCCATGCCCACGACCTCGTCCGGATTGATCGCCTGGTTCGGCTCGCGCCCGAAGATCTCCCGCACCGCCTGGACGACCCGCGGCATCCGGGTCTGGCCTCCCACGAGGAGGACCTCGTCCACTTCCTCGGGCCTCATGCCCGCGAGGCGCAGGGCCTCCTCGCACGGCTTGCGGGTCTTCTCGATCAGGTCGTCGACGAGCTCCTCGAATTTCGCCCGGGTGAGCACCGCGTGAAGGTGCCTCGCTCCCCCCTCGTCGGCGCTGATGAAGGGCAGGTTGATCTCCGCGCTCTCCTCGCGCGACAGCTCGCACTTCGCCTTCTCCGCCGACTCCTTGAGCCGCTGGAGGGCCAGTCGATCCGAGCGGAGATCGGTACCGGTCTCCGTCTGCGCCAGGTCGATGAGCCAGTCCACGATCCTCTGGTCGAAGTCCTCGCCCCCGAGGAACGTGTCGCCGGACGTCGCCTTGACCTCGACGACGCCCTCGCCGAGTTGGAGGATCGAGATGTCGAAGGTCCCCCCGCCGAGGTCGTAGACCGCGATCCGGCGGGACGCCGTGCCCTCGTCCATGCCGTAGGCGAGCGCGGCGGCCGTCGGCTCGTTGACGATCCGCAGCACGTTGAGCCCGGCGATTCGCCCGGCGTCCTTCGTCGCCTGGCGCTGCGAGTCGTCGAAGTACGCGGGGACCGTGATGACGGCCTCTGCGACGTCGCCCCCCACGTTGTCCTCGGCCATCTCCCTGAGGCGGGACAGCAGGAACGCCGACAGCTCCGGGGGCGAGTAGTCCCGGTCCCGGAGGCGGATCCAGGCGTCGCCGTTCGGGGCGGCGACGATCTCGTACGGGACGAGCTGCTTCGCCCGGGCCACCTCGATCGACTCGTACTTCCTGCCGATCAGCCGCTTCACCGCGTAGATGGTGCTCTGGGGATTCGTCAACGCCTGCCGCTTCGCGATCTGCCCCACGAGGCGCTCCCCGCGGGAGGTGAAGGCGACCACGGAGGGCGTGGTTCGCCCTCCCTCGCGGCTCGTGACGACGCGGGGCTTGCCGCCTTCCATGACGGCGATGCAGCAGTTGGTCGTTCCGAGGTCGATGCCGATGACCTTGCCCATCTATCGGACCTCCCGGGAGGCGGCGTCGCCGCCTCCGGCTTCCCCGCCGACGCTCACCCTCACGAGGGCCGGACGCAGCAGCCGCTCGCGCAGGAAGTAGCCTCGCTGGATCTCGTCGATGACCGTGTTCTCCGGAATCCCCGTCGCCTTCGCTGTGGCCACCGCCTCGTGGATCGCCGGGTCGAAGGGCTGCCCCAGGGCATCCACCGGCCGGAGCCCTTCCTTCTTCAGCGCCTCGGCCAGCTGCCGGTGGATCAGCTCGACGCCCGCGCGGAATGCCGCGTTTTCCCCCTCGAGGCGCTCGGAAGCGATCGCGCGGTCGAAGTTGTCGAGCACCGGCAGGAGCTCGGTGACCAGCCGGATCGTGGCGATCGCCCTGAACTCCACCTGCTCCCGCTCGATCCTCTTGCGGAGGTTCTCGAAATCCGCCTGCAGCCTCATGAGCCGCTCCCGGCTCGCCGTGTCTTCCCGCGGTCCCGAGGCCTGCGGAGGCTCTTCGAAGACGACATCCACCTCGTCGCGCCCGTTCCGGGCGCCGGCGTCATCCATCCCCTCGATCTCGATGATCTCGATCTCGTCGGGATCGGACGGGACCTCTCTCCGCTCTTCACCCTCGCTTTTTCGCGTCATCTCCCTGTCCCTCGACAACCTCATTCTCCCGCGCTCGAGAGGAGCCGGGTGAGAACCTGCGCGAGGTGCTCGACGAGGGCAATCGCCCTCGCGTACTCCATGCGCGTCGGTCCGACGATGCCCACGGTCCCCATGACGCGATCCCCCGCCCCGTAGGTCGACGCGACCACGGACAGGTCCGCGAGGTCCGAGACCGGGTTCTCGCGCCCGATGACGACCTGGACCCCTTCCCCTTCGAGGATGCTGTTGAGCAGCTCCACGAGACGGCTCTTCTCCTCCAGCGTCCGGAACAGCGAGCGCATCCGGTGCAAGTCGGCGAACTCCGGCGAGCCGAACAGGTTCGACGCCCCCTCGACGAACACCTCGCCGGCGGCGTCCACGCCGACGGCTCGGCGCGCGAGATCGAGGCTCGCGGCGAGCATCCGGTCGCACTGCGCGCTCTCCTCGGACATCAGGCGAAGCACGGCTTCCCGCATGCGGGGCAGCGTGTAGCCCGAGTACAGCTCCGACAGCTGCCTTCCGATCCGGTCCAGCTCGTCCTGGTCGAGCGGCTCCGCGACCTCCAGGATCCGGTTGTGCACGACCCCCGAGCGGTCCACGAGGATCGCGACGAGCCGCCGTCCATCGAGCCGGACGAACTCGAGGTGCTCGACGACGATCCGCCTCAGCTCCGGCGCCAGGACCACGCCGACGTGGTTCGAGAAGCGCGAGAGCTGCCGGCTCGCCTCGCCGAGCAGCTCCGGAATCTCCCCGCGGCTTCGGATCAGGGCCTCGTCGATCGCGTGAAGCTGGGCCGGCGCCATCTTCGCGGGACCCATCAGGCGGTCCACGTACAGACGGTAGGCGCGATCGGTGGGCACGCGCCCGGCCGAGGGGTGCGGCTGGGCGAGGAGTCCCATCTGCTCGAGGTCGGACATGATGTTCCGGATCGTCGCCGGCGACAGGTCGAGACCCCGCCCCCGCGACACGGTCCTCGATCCGACCGGCTCGCCCGAGAGGATGTGGGACTGGATCACGGTCCGCAGGATCTCCCGCTCACGGGAGTCCAGTTCGATCGGGCCGTGTCCTCGCGTGTCCTTGGTCAAGCTGTTTCGCTCCGGGCCGCGCGCGGCCAGCCGCGGCAGGCGCTCAAGCCGGGCGTCCCGCCCGGGCATCGGCCGACTCCCGCGCCGCGCCGAGCGCGGCGCGGATGAACCCGTCCAGGTCCCCGCCCAGAACCCGGTCCGCGTCCCCCATCTCGAACCCGGTCCGGTGGTCCTTCACCAGGCGGTACGGCGCGAGAACGTAGGACCGGATCTGGCTTCCCCACTCGATCTTCTTCTTCTCGCCGACTTCCTGGGCCATCTTCGCGTCGGCCTCCTTCTGCGCGAGGTCGACGAGCTTGGCCTTCAGGACCTTCATGGCCACGTCGCGGTTCCGGTGCTGGGACCGCTCGTTCTGGCAGGTCACCACGATGCCGGTCGGGAGGTGGGTGATCCGGATCGCGGAATCGGTCACGTTCACGTGCTGCCCGCCCGCGCCCGAGGAGCGGTAGGTGTCCACCCTCAGGTCCTTTTCGTCCACCACCACGTCCACGTCCTCCGTGACGTCCGGGATCACGTCCACCGACGCGAACGAAGTGTGCCTTCGCGCCTGCGCGTCGAAGGGCGAGATCCTCACGAGGCGGTGGACGCCTCGCTCCGTCCTCAGGTAGCCATAGACGTTCGGCCCGCGTATCCCGAGGGTGACGCTCTTGATCCCCGCCTCGTCCCCCGCCTGGTAGTCGAGCGTCTCCACCTTGAAGCCGCGCCGCTCCGCCCACCGCACGTACATCCTCAGGAGCATCTCCGCCCAGTCCTGCGACTCGGTGCCGCCGGCCCCGGGGTGCACCTCGAGGATCGCGTCCGAGGCGTCGTGCTCTCCGGTCAACAGGGTCGCGAGCTCGACTTCCTCCGCGCGGCGCCCCAGCGCGTCCACGGCGGCGGCCAGCTCGCCGCCGACGTCCTCGCCCTCCCGGACGAGGTCGAGGAACGTCCTCGCATCGTCCAGGAGCGTCCCGAGGCCCCGGACCGTCTCGATGCTCTCGACGAGCCTGGATTGCCGCTGCCGGAGGCGGCGCGCCCGCTCGGCGTCCCCCCAGACCTCGGGAAGGGTCAGCTGGTGCTCGATGTCGGCGAGCTCTCCCTGCTTCCGCTCGACATCAAAGAAACCTCCGGAGCGCGTCCACCTTTTCGGCGAGCGCCTCGATCCGGCCGACGAGATCCTGGAGATCCGGGCTCCTCACGTTCCATCCTCCGCCCTTCGGGCAAATGTAGAACTCGCGGGCACGGGCGCAAGCCCGGGCGCTCCAAAATAACACAGTGCTCCTGGAGACGGCGGCGGGCCGGCGTCCGCCGCCGGATCATTCGGCCTTGGTCACCCAGGCCCCGGCCTGCCCTTCCCGCTTCAGCCGCTCGGCGACGGCCTGCGCTTCGGCGCGCTCGCTGTAGCCGCCCACGCGGACCTTGAAGAGCGCCCCCCGACCTTCCCGCTCGCCCTCGACCGAGACCGGATAGCCGTGGCTGCCGAGCGAACGAACGATCTCCTCGGCGGCCTTGCGGTCCCGTCCGGCGAACACCTGCACGAAGAACGGCCCTCCCCGAGGTGGCGATACCGGGGAGGCGGCGACCTCCGGCGCCCTTTCGGAAGGCTCGGCGGGAACGGTCTTCGGGCGGACCTCGCGCTGCGGCTCGGCCGCCCTCCCGCCGCCGCCCAGGGTGTCGAAGAAGGTCAGGTCCTCGGCCTTGGCCTCGTCTCCGGTGGCGTCAGCGGACGGCTCTCGCCCGGCGGACGCCGCCTGGGGCGAGACCTGCCGCTCGAACCAGCGCCCCGCCCAGAACACGAGGGTGAGCAGGGCGACGAGCACTCCTCCGGTGACGAACAGGGCGATCCCCTGGATCCGCACCTCGCGCGGGGGCGCCTCGCCGTCGCGCGCTTCAGGGTCCATGACCTTCCTCGACGATCTCCGCGATCGCGATCGAGTTCTTGACGCCGTTCTTGATCCGCTGCATCGCCCAGTCCGCGCGCTCGAGGAGCTCGCCCTTGGTCCTGGCGTGCAGCGGGAACGACGCGATGCCGAACGATGCCGTCATCTTCACGCCCCCTCGCTCCCCCAGCTGGTCGGCGAGAAACGCCTTGCCGGCGATCGCGACCCGCACCCGCTCGGCGACCTCGAGGGCCCCGTGCCACTCGGTCTCCGGCAGGACGATGCAGAACTCGTCCCCGCCGAACCTGAACAGCTTGTCGAACTTCCGGACCTTTCCCCGGACGCGGAGCGACACCTCGAAGAGCGCGCGGCTCCCCATCGCATGGCCGAGGAGGCTGTTCACCTGCTTGAGACCGTCCATGTCGAAGAAGATCAGCGAGAGCGGCGCATGGAACCTGCTCGCGCGCGCGAGCTCCTCCGCCAGGAACTCCTCGAAGTGGCGCCGGTTGAAACACTCCGTGGTGTCGTCCTTGATCACGAGGTCCCGGATCGACCGGACCTGCAGGGCGTTCTCCACCGCCCGGCGCGCGGCGGTCACGAGCGACCTCACGCGGTCGAGCTCCGCCCCGGTCTTCCTCGCCCCCACGACGACGAGCAGGCCCACGGCCTTCTCGTCCCTTCCCCTGAGCGCGAGCATTGCGCTCGAGACGGGAACCACGCCGCCGAGAAGGGCGGCTGCCCGGCCCGGCGGCTCCCCTTCCGCCGCCCACGCCTCGATCTCCAACGGACGGAGCTTCGTTCCGGTGAGGTCCGCGCCCCCGCGGGCCCGGACCGTCGCGACGGGCACGAGGGCCACGCGCTCGTCGTCGAGCGCGAGGCCGAAGGCGGCATCCGCGGCCGTCCACGACACCGCGCGCTCCGCGAGCACCTCGAGCTGCTCGGGCAGATCGAGCCGTCCGTGGACCTCGAGCAGCGCGGCCAGCACCTCGGGATCGGTGCCGGCCGGAGGGACCACCGGGCCTTCGGGCTCTCGGCCGCCTGCCGGGGTGAAACTCACCGGGTCCCTCCCGCTCCGGACAACCCGCTCCGGCTCACGATTTCAGGAACCCCTTGATCAGATCGATGGGGAGCGGGAACACGATCGTCGAGTTCTTCTCCGATGCGATCTCCGTCAGCGTCTGGAGGTACCGGAGCTGGAGCGTGATGGGGTGCTTCCCTACTTCCTCCGCGGCCTTCGCGAGGTTGGTCGCCGCGAGGAACTCGCCCTCGGCGTGGATGATCTTCGCGCGCTTCTCGCGCTCGGCCTCCGCTTGCTTCGCCATCGCGCGCTGCATCTCCACCGGCAGGTCCACGTGCTTGACCTCGACCGCGGAGACCTTGATCCCCCACGGATCGGTGTGCTTGTCGAGGATCTTCTGGAGCTGCTGGTTGAGCTTCTCGCGCTCGGCCAGGAGCGCGTCCAGCTCCACCTGGCCCAGGACCGACCGGAGCGTGGTCTGCGAAAGCTGGCTGGTGGCGTAGTGGTAGTTCTCGACCTCCACCACCGCCCTCCTCGGGTTCATCACCCGGAAGTAGACGACGGCGTTCACCTTCACCGAGACGTTGTCGCGCGTGATGATGTCCTGCGGGGGGACGTCGTGGACCACCGTCCGGAGCGAGATGCGGATCATCCGGTCCACGACCGGGATCAGGAGGAACAGGCCCGGCCCGTAATCCATCGGGCGCAGGCGCCCCAGGCGGAACACGACCCCGCGCTCGTACTCCGGCAGGATCTTGATCGAGTTGACGACGATCAGCACCAGCACGATCAGCGCGGCGAGGATCCCGACGGGTAACTGCACGGGAAGCATCTCAGCTCCCTTCCGCCGGCGGCTTCTCCGCCGGCACGACGACCAGAAGCATCTCTTCGACGCGCACCACGCGCACGCGCGCGCCCTTCCGTACCGGACCGGAGGGGGACACGGCATCCCAGATCTCCCCGTGGACGAACACCTTGCCCTCGGGGTCGAGGTCCGCGACCACGCTCCCCGCCTCTCCCTGGAGCCCCTCGACTCCCGTGGAGACGGGCGACCGCTGGGCGCGGACGGCGAGCCGCACCGCCAGCGCGCACGCTCCCGCGAGGGTGAGGCTCGCCGGGAGGACCGCCAGCAGCGGCAGCCTCAACTCCGGGATCGGGCCGCGGAAGAGCATGAGCGAGCCCAGCACGAGACAGGCCACGCCTCCGACCGTGAGCATGCCGTGCGACACGACCTTGATCTCGAGCACGAACAGTACGATCGCCAGGAGGATCAGGAGGATCCCGATCGCCGAGACGGGCAGGATTTGCGCCGAGAACGCGAAGAGCAGGAGGCAGAGCACTCCCGTGACCGCCGGGAAGACCAGCCCCGGGTGGCTGAGCTCCACGTAGAGCCCGCCCAGGCCGAGCAGGAGCAGCAGGTACGCGACCAGGGGGTTCGCGAGAAGCCCGAGCACCTGCTCCCGGAACGTCGTCTCCTGAAGGAGGATCACGGCCCCCGCGGTTCTGAGCGTCGTCGCGCTCCCGTCGAACCGCTTGATCTCGCGTCCGTCGAGCTGCCGGAGGAGGTCGTCCACGTCCGCGGCGACCAGGTCGATGACCCGGTCCTTCATCGCCTGGCCGTCCGTGTACGCCTCCGCGGCGAGGACCGCCTTCTCGCACGCCTCCACGTTCCTGCCGCGGTGCTCCGCGAGGGTGCGCGCGCGAGCCGCCACGTCGCTCGAGGCCTTCTTGAGCCCCACGTCGCTCTCGGGGTTCGCGCCGAACAGCGAGGAGATCACGGCCGCCGCACCGGTGTGCGTGCCGGGAGCCATCGCGGCGACGTCGGCCGCGATCAGGATGAGGAACCCCGCGGAAGCGGCCTTCGCCCCCGCCGGCCCGACCCAGCAGACGACCGGCGTCTTGGCGGCCAGCTCGCGCTGCACGATCTTCTCTAGGGAGACCACGAGGCCGCCGGGGGTGTCGAGGCGGATCAGGACGAGATCCTCGCCGTCGCGGTCGGCCCGGTCGATCGCCGCGATCACGCGCCCCGCGCTCACGGGCGTGACGACATCGTCGAACTCGACCAGCCGAACCCGCGGCTCCGCCGCGGAGGCCGGCGCGGCGAGGAGCAGCGCGAACGCCGCGAGAATCAGGACCTTCCTCATGTCGGCGAGTATAGGGGTCGCGCGCGAAGAGGGTCAAGCTCGCGCCACGGTCTGCCGCCTCCGGCCGGCGGAAACCGGCTCATGCCCGCCCGCCGTCCTCCCTCGCGTCGCGCTCGACGAGCAGCCGGCCGCCGTGCGCCAGCACCCACCCGCGAGCCCCCCCGCCGAGGCTCCCGCGCGCCGCGCGGAACGCCTCCTCGAGATCCCCCGCGGGCTCCGCCCCGAGCAGGCGCACCGTTTCCGCCGGCAGGCCGGAGACCAGGATCAGGCGGCAGGCTCTCGCCTTTCGGAACCAGGAGAGAGCGGTCTGCCCGTACACGCGGAAATCGCGCCGGAGGGAGCGTACCATCGCCTCCTCGCCCTCCTCGTGGAACGCGGGAAGGAAATCGGGGTGCCCCGCTCCCTCGCGGCAGCGAGCGACGAGGACGAACACGCCGCCCGGCTCGAGCGCACCGATCGCCGCCTCGAACGCCTTGTGCGCCTGAATGAGGTTGATGTCCCCCGGCTCGCCCCCCGCCGACGCCACCACGAGGGGCCGCGGCCGGACCCTCACGCTGCGGGCCGCGCGCACGTGACGGCAGGCGGCTTCGTGGGCCTTCCGCCAGTGGCCGACCCACAGACGCTCGATGGCGCCGCTCTCCGTCATCACCGAGTTGACCAGGAGATGGGGCGCGACGAGCGCCGCCCCCTCGACCATGTCCCGGTGCACCGGATTGCCGTCGAGCCGCCCCGCGCGCGCCAGCGGGTGGCGCGTGCCGTCCGCGCGAAGCGCTCGAAGGTGATTCGCGGTCACCGTGGCCCGGGAGGCGAGGCCGGGAACCAGCGCCTTCCTCCCTCCGGAGAAGCCGGCGTAGTAGTGGAAGCCCACGGCGCCGGTGAGCACGATCCGGTCGTGATCGCGGAGGCAGGAGTGGACCGCGACCGGGGTCCCGGCCCGCGTCCGCCCGAGCTCGCGGAGCCGGCCGCGGTCGTCGGGGTCGTGCAGCAGGACCTCGTGGCGCGCCGCCAGGCGGGGCCCCAGGATCGCCTCCACGTCGTCGGAACCGGGCCGGCGGTGGATGCCGCTCGCTACGGCGAAACCGACGTCGGCCCGCGAGGCCGCCTCGATCTCCTCGACCAGGTGCGGAAGGAAATCGCGAGCGCCGGTCGACCGCGTCGCGTCGGAGACCACCACCAGCACGCGGCGCGCGCCGCGGAAGATCTCGGCGAGCGGCCGGGAGGCGAGCGGCCGGGCCAGCGCCTCCCGGATCTTCTCCTCTCCGAGGGGGGCCGAGGGAGCGCGCGGCGCCGTTACCGGATCGAGGCGGAACGGCGCTCCGGGAAGGTCCAGTTCCTCCGTGCCGAAAGGCAGGCGCGAGGGAAGCGTCACTGCGGCCCAGGGTGGCGCTGCGCGAGCGCCAGGGCCACGCTCGCGGGCACGAGCCCGTCGAGCTTTCCGCCCAGCCGCGCCACCTCCCGGACCAGCCGCGAGGAGAGGTAGGAGTAGGCCTCGCTGGGCATGAGGAATACCGTCTCGACCTCGGGCGCCAACCGCCGGTTCATCATCGCCATCTGCATCTCGTACTCGAAGTCGGAAACCGCGCGGAGACCGCGGAGGATCACCGAGGCCCCGACCCTTCGGGCGTAATCCACCAGCAAGCCGTCGAAGGTGTCCACCTCGACGTCGGGCCACTGCGACGTGGCGTCGCGAAGGAAGGCGATGCGCTCCTCGAGCGAGAACATCGGCTGCTTCTCCTCGTTGCTCAGGATGGCCATGACGAGACGGTCGAACCGCCTCCGGCCCCGGTCGACGAGATCGAGGTGGCCGTACGTGACCGGATCGAACGTGCCGGGGTAGACCGCGATTCTCTTCACGCCTTCCTCCTCGGAGCTCGCCCCCGCCCGCCGGCGGCCGCTTCCAGGAGGGCGGCGGCATTGCGGCGCGAGGCGGCGGTGACCTCCCGTCCCCCGAGCATCCTCGCCAGCTCGTCGATCCGCTCGCCGCTGCCCAGCCGGGCCGCCTCCGCGTGGGTGCGTCCCGCGGCAACGCGCTTCAGGACATGGTAATGACGATCGGCGTGCGCGGCTACCTGGGGCAGGTGCGTCACGCAAAGCACCTGGTTCCGCTCGCCGAGCCGAGCGAGCCGCGCCCCGACCGCGTCGGCGACCGCTCCCGCCACGCCGGCGTCCACCTCGTCGAACACCAGTACGCGCCCCTCCGCCGCCCCCTCGAGCACGAGGTGGAGCGCGAGCATCACTCTCGACAGCTCGCCGCCCGACGCGACCTTCGCCAGGGGGCGCTCGTCCTCTCCGGGATTCGCCGCGAGGAGGAACTCCGCCCGCTCGGCGCCGCGCCGGCTCAGAGCGACGCCCCTTCCGTCTCCCCCGCCGACCGCCGGACCGCGCGCCTCCGAGAAGCGCACCGACAGGGTGGCGCGTCCCAGCACGAGATGTCGCAGCTGCGCCTCGACCGCGGAGCGGAGCCGCTCCGCCGCGGACGCGCGAGCGCGGCCGAGCCGGCCGGCGGCGTCGACGTAGCGCCTCTCCTCCTCCGCCGCCGTCTCCGCCGCCGTCCGGATCTCGCCGTCGAGGTTCCTCAAGGTCGCGAGCTCTCGAGCGCATCGCTCCCGATGGGAGAGGATCGCGTCCTCGTCGGCTCCGTATCTCAGCCTCAGCCGCTCCAGGAGCGCGCGGCGGGCCTCGACCGCCTCGAGGCGGGCGGGGTCGAAATCGGCCCGCTCCCGATAGTCCCGCAGCGATGCGCCCGCGTCCTGCAGCTCGAGCCTCGCCGACTCGATGCGCGACGCGGTCTCGTCGAGGGTAGGATCCACCGACGCCGCCTCCGACGCCCGGCGCGCCGCCGCCGAGGCCAGCGAGGCTGCGGAAGGCTCTCCCTCGTAGAGCAGCTCCACGAGCTCGTCGAGGAGCCGGGCCATCGTGCCGGCGTGCTGCAGGACGCGCCGCTCCCGGTCGAGCCGCTCCGACTCCCCCGGCTCCGGCGCGGCCTCGTCGATCTCCCTCACCTGGCGATCGAGCTCGCCGGCGCGCGACCGGGATTCGGCCGACATCGCCTCGAGGGAGGCAAGCCGCTCGCGGGACGCGAGGACGGCGCCGTGCGCCTCCTCGACACCGCGAGCCTCCGCGTCGTGGCCGCCGAACTCGTCCAGGAGAGAGAGGTGGCGGTCGGGCTCGAGAAGGTCCTGGTGCTCGTGCTGGCCGTGCAGCTCCACGAGCCGGTCGCCGATCTCGCGGAGCGCTCCGAGCGTCGCCGGAGAGCCGTTCAGGAAGACCCTGCCGCCCGAGGCGGCGACCTCCCGGCGCACGACCAGCTCGTCTCCCGCGTCGTCGAGGCCGCGATCGACGAGGAGCGAGCGGACGCGGGACGACGGCTCGAGGGCGAAGACCGCCTCCACGACGGCCCGCTCCGCCCCGGTGCGCACCCGCGTGGTGTCGCCGCGGTCCCCGGCGGCGAGTCCGAGGGCGTCCACGATGATCGACTTCCCCGCCCCGGTCTCTCCCGTGAGGACGTTGAAGCCGGGGCCGAACTCGACCGTGAGGTCCTCGATGATGGCGACGTTTCGTATGCGGAGGGTCTTGAGCATCTCGGCTCGGAGAACCCGCGCACCGGAGGCGACTCGGCGCGGAGGCGAGATGCTAACACAGCGGGGAGAAACCCGTCGAGGGGTTCGCGGGGGGCGACTCCGCCCCGTTCCGCGTCTTGCCGCCCCCACCCCCGTCGGATAGCATTGCGGCCGGCGAGCGGCGCGCGAGCTTCGGGCCCGATCGCCGCGCGGGAGGATGCTCATGCTGATGGTTCCCGCCGCGACGGCCGGCGAGGTGGAGATCTGGGCGCTGGTCCGCGACTCCGGCGCCATGGGGAGGTTCGTCCTCCTGGTGCTGGCGGTCTTCTCCGTCGTTTCCTGGGGGATCATCGCCGAGCGGTTCCGGACCTTCCGGCGGGCGGAGAAGGACACCGAGACGTTCCTCGAGCAGTTCAGGAAGGGAGGCGGGCTCGCGGCGATCCGCGATGCGACGACGACGCTGCGCGAGAGCCCCCTCGCCGAGGTCTTCCGCGCCGGCTTCAGGGAGATCAGCCTCAATCCTCCACCCGGGGGCGCGCCGGTCGGCGACGAGCTCGAGGCGCTCGACCGCATCCTGCGCAAGAGCGCGCTGGTGCAGACCGCCCGTCTCGAGCGCAGCCTCGGCTTTCTCGCCACCACCGCCAGCGCGACCCCGTTCGTCGGCCTCTTCGGGACCGTCTGGGGGATCATGAAGGCCTTCCACGGGATCGGCACGGCGGGCGCCGCTTCCCTCGTGGCCTACGCTCCGGGCATCACCGAGGCCCTGGTCACGACCGCCGCCGGCCTCGCCGCGGCGATTCCCGCGGTGATCGCCTACAACCACTTCCTGGGGCGGCTGCGGAGCATGGACGCGAAAACCGACGAGTTCATCGCGGACTTCATCCATCGCGTGCAGGGCCGGAGGGCCTGATTGGGAGCCTCGGTGTCGAGCGGCGGCGGCAGGGGGGGAGGCCGGAGGACCCTCGCCGAGATCAACGTCACCCCCCTCGTGGACGTGATGCTCGTGCTGCTGATCATCTCGATGGTGGCCTCGCCGATGCTCGAGCGGGGGATCAAGCTCGACCTGCCGGCGACGGAGACCGCGGTGGAGATGGACGAGGCCCGCGTCGTCGTGTCGCTCGACCGCGACGGCAGGATCCGCATCAACGACCGCCCGGTCCACCCCGACCTGCTCGGCCAGCAGATGAAGGCGCTCGCGACGACGCGCCCGCAGGAGACCGTATTCCTGCGCGCGGACAAGCTCCTCCCGTACGGCGAGGTCCTGCTCGTCATGGACCGTATCCGAAAGGCCGGGGTCACGCGCGTGGCGCTGGTCACCGTTCCGATCGAGAGCCCCGGGGAGAGGCGGCCTTGACGCGGCGCCGGATCTCGCTCGTGATTCGCTTCGGGGGGCGAGGCAGCGCGTTCTCCCCTTTCATGGTCGGCTCGCTGATGGTGCACCTCTTCGCGACCGCGGCCCTCGCGATCCTCCCCGCGCTCCACCCCCGGCCCGCGCCGATCGGCGACGCCTGGGTGGTCGGACTCGCCTCGGCGCTCCCGGCGGCCGCGGCGCCGGCGGGAGGAGGGGCCTCCGTGCAGCCCTCCTCGCCGGCGCCGGCTCCCGAGCCGGCGCCCGGCGTGCGCCTCGACGCGCCCAAGCCGAAGGAGAAGGCAAAGGAGACGAAGAAGAAGAAGGACCCGCCCGACGCGAAGCCTGTCGGACCTCTCCCTCCCGCGGGCCCGGCGCAGCGGACGGGTCCCGTCCTGCCGGGCGGGGCCGTGGGGACACAGGGTGCGGCCGGTCCGGGAATCGGCGCGGCCGGCGGCACCGGTGTCTTCTCGATGGATCTCGCCGATGCGCAGCTCGCCTGGTATCGCGCGACCGTCGTCGCCTCCCTCCAGAGCCGCTGGATCCGTCCGGTCCTCGACGGGGTGAGCTCCACCCTCTCGGTGACGGTCACGTTCGACGTGGACCGCGACGGGAGCATTCGCAACGTCCGGGTGGAGACCTCGAGCGGGGTCCCCTCGCTCGACCGTTCCGCGCTGCGGGCGGTCGAGGAAGCCTCGCCGCTCCCCCCGGTGCCTCCCGGCGGAGGACAGCCACCGTTCGCCGCACGCTTCGAATTCCGCTGGAGCCCCGGGAACCCCTGAGCTCCCGGCGCCCGAGGATCCGAGATGCCTGAATCGACCCCGCGTTTCGACTCGCCCCGGCACCTGCGAACCGGCCTGGCCGCGCTGGCCGCCGTTCTCCTGGCCGTCTCGGCCCGGGGACAGCAGCCGCAGCAGCCACGGATCACGGGAGTGGTCACCGGCGAGGGGTTCACCCCGATCCGCATCGCTCTACCCGCCGCCGAGGCGGCGCCTTCCGCCGCGGGACCGGCCCAGGAGATCGTGGACACCCTGCGCGACGACCTCCGCTTCGCCGGCTTCTTCGACGTCGTGGACCCCTCGCTGTACCGGCTCGTCCCGGCGCCCAAGGCGGACGCGGCGATCCCCTACGACGACTGGCGCTCGATCGGCGCGGACACGCTCCTGGCGAGCAGGATCTCCCTCTCCGGCGGCCGCGTCGACCTCGAAGCCCGGCTTTACGACAACGCCGGCAAGGCGCTGGTGTTCGCCCGCCGTTACGGCGGCGGCACGGACCTTGCGCGCCGCATCGCGCACCAGATCGCCGACGATCTCGTCCGCCACTTCACGGGGCGGCCGGGCGTCGCGCTGTCGCGCATCGCCTTCTGCTCGAAGCACGGCGACGGCAAGGAAATTTACTTGATGGACTATGACGGGCGGAGGCTGAGAAGGCTCACGACCTCCTCGACCCTCAACCTGTCTCCCGCGTGGTCCCCCGACGGAGAGCGCATGGCGTTCGTGTCGTGGAGGAGCGGCCGCCCCGCGATCTACGCGATGGACAGCGACGGCAAGACGACGCGGGTCGCGACCGCCGGGGGCGACCTGAACTCGGCCCCGGCGTGGTCGCCGGACGGCCGCAAGCTCGTGTACAACTCCGACGCCGACGGGAACTCGGAGCTGTACGTCGTGGAGCTCGGCACGGGCCGCAACACGCGCCTCACCCACACGGCCGGCATCGAGACGTCGCCGTCGTTTTCCCCCAACGGGCGCGAGATCGCCTTCACCTCGGACCGCTCCGGCGGCCCGCAGATCTACATCATGGACGCGGAAGGGCTGAACACGCGCCGCGTGTCGCTCGAGGGCGATTTCAACGACTCCGCCTCCTGGTCGCCGCAGGGAGACCGGCTCGCGTTCGTCTCCCGCCGCGAGGGACGCTTCGACGTCGTCGTGCTGAATCTGGTGACCGGCGCCCTGACCCGGCTGACGCGCGGCGAGGGGAGCAACGAGGACCCCCGGTGGGCGCCCGACGGCCGCCATCTCGTGTTCGCTTCGAACCGCTCGGGATCGTGGCAGATCTACACCATGGCCGCGGACGGGAGCGACGTGCGCCAGCTGACCCGCGGCATCGATTCCTACACCCCGGATTGGTCCCGTTGACGGACCGGCGCCCGGGAGCCCGTCCGGATCTTCCCGAAGGCCGCGGCCTGTGGGCGATTTCTTGCACCTGTCCGAGGTGTTCTGTTAACCTCGAAAGGTCCGTGTTCCTCTCGTGCTAAGGAGAAACGTCATGCGCTCCCGTCTCGCTCTCGTTCTCGCCCTTCTGGTCCTCGTCCCCCTCCTCTCCGCGGGAAGTTGCAAGAAGACGAAGCCGGTCTCCCCGGCGGACACCGCCGCGACGGAGTCGAAGTCCGTGCCGGCGCAGCCGCCCGCCACGGAGATGAAGAAGGAGGTCACCGAGAGCTTCCCGACGCAGCCCGTCTCCTCGGCCCCCATCTCGACGGAGCCGACGGTGGACGAGCTGAACCGGAAGAAGGTCCTCCAGACCGTCTACTTCGACTACGACAAGTCGGACCTGTCCGACTCGACGCGCGCGGCCCTCCAGTCCAATGCGGAGTGGCTCAAGGCCAACCCGGGGCGCACCGTGCTCGTCGAGGGGCACTGCGACGAGCGCGGGACGGTGGAATACAACCTGGCGCTCGGACAGCGGCGGGCCGCGTCGGTGAAGGACTACCTCGGCGGGCTCGGCATAGACGCGTCGCGCCTCAAGACCGTCTCCTACGGCAAGGAGCGGCCCGTCGATTCCGGTCACGACGAGACCGCGCACGGCAGGAACCGCCGCGCGGAGTTCGTCATCGAGTCCTGACGCCGCGGGGGTTGCCTCCGCGGGGCTTTCGAGGAGAACGCGATGCGCGGACCGATTCGAGACGTATTACGCGTCGCTCCTGCGATCGTCGCGGTCCTCGCGTCGGCCGCCTGCGTGATGCCGGACCAGGTCTCCCGGCTCGAGAAGGACATGGCCGACGTGCGCCAGGACCTGCAGAAGATACAGAAGGAGCAGACCGAGAGCCGGGAGCGTCTCTCCGGCCTCGAGAGCAAGCTCTCCGGCCAGGATCCCGTGAAGCGGACGGAATTCGCCGACCTCAAGGCGCGGTTCGACGAGGTCGCGCGGCAGCAGACCGCCCTCGACGAGCGGATCAAGGATACCAACCGCCGCGTGGATCAGGTCTCGTCGGACGTGCAGGCCAACCGCGAGCTGGCCCGGCGCGCCGCGGCCTCGACGCCCGGAACCACGGCTCCGGCCGGAGACCCGGCGGCGGCCGCCGCTCTCGCGGCGGCGGGCGCGGCGGCGGCCGGCGAGGCCCTGCCGGACCCCCAGTCGCTCTACAACACGGCCTATTCCGACTTCTCGAAGGGGAACTTCGTCCTGGCGATTTCCGGCTTCGAGGAGTACGCGTCCCGCTACGCGGAGAGCGACCTCGCGGACAACGCCCTCTACTGGGTGGGCGAGTGCCTGTTCAGCCAGGGGAAGTTCGCCGACGCGGTCCAGTCGTTCGACAGGATGCTCGAAAAGTACCCCCAGAGCGACCGGGCCGCCGCCGCCAACCTCAAGAAAGGACTGGCATTCCTGGAGCAGAACAAGATCTCGCAGGCCCTGGTCCAGCTACGCTACGTCGCGACCACGTACCCCTCGAGCGACGAGGCCCGGATCGCGCGGGACAAGCTGGCGAGTCTGGGCGCCCCGGCAAGGTAAGTCCCGGCGTCCCTTGACGATCCGGCCGGGGTTCTCTAGAATCCGCCTTTGCGTCGCGTGAAAGCGGGACGGGAGCCCGGTTGGCTCCTGAGGGGGACGTCATCGAGCCCCCGGTTCCGGCGCGGCACGAAGGAGCGATAGACCCCGTATGGCGTCCCACAAATCCGCCGTCAAGAAGAACCGCCAGGACGAGAAGCGACGCGTCCGGAACCGTCAGCACCTGTCGCGCCTTCGCACGCAGATCAAGAAGTTCCGCAAGGCCGTGGCCTCGGGCGACGGCAAGGCGGCGAAGGAGCTGCTTCCGGAAACGCTGTCGCTCATCGACCGCACCGCGAAGCTCGGAGTCATCCACGGAAACGCCGCGTCGAGGACCAAGTCCCGGGCGACCGTGGCGGTCAACAAGCTCGGTTAGGCGTCCCGCGGGCCGTCGCGCCAGGCTCCGGCGGGCTTCCCCGTCGCGGCCGCAGCGATCCCGAGCATCAGCAGGTTCTCCCCCAGCTTCACGGCGCCGACCCTCGTGTGGTCCGCGGTGCCGAAACACCCGCACTCGAAATCCAGCCCCCGCGCCATCGCCACCGACACCCCGATCGTGAATCCCGCCATCAGGACGGTGACGATCAGGGCCCCGGGGCGCGCGCGAACGCCGAGCACGAGCGCGAGTGCTGCGACCAGCTCGATCCACGGCAGCGTCATCGCGATCAGGTTCTCGCTCCACGCCGGCACGAGGCGGAAGTTGTGAACCTGCGTCGCGAAAGCGGCCAGGTCGCCGATCTTGCTGAGGGACGCGACCCCGAAGACGATCCCGATCGCGATCTGGGCGGCGCGGATGGTCCGGCGATCTCCGAGCAGGCGGCGAAGGGCGTCCATCACCGTTGCCCTCCGCCGGGCTCGGCCCCGCTCGCGATCGGGTACTTCGCGCTCTCCCACTCGGGGTATCCGCCCTCGTAGACCAGGACCTTCTTGTGCCCGATTTGCATCAGCGTGCCGGCCATCTGGATGGAGACTTCGCAACCGCCGCCGCCGCAGTAGACGATGATCGGCTTCCCGCGGCTGTCGAGTTTCTCGAGCCGCTCCGGGTCCGTGATCGACTCGTCGAAGGGCAGGTTGACGGCTCCCGGCACGTGCCCGGCGGCGTAGTCGGGCGCCTCGCGCGCGTCCACGAACAGGGCGGCCCCGGCGTCGAAGAACTGCTTCGCGGCCGAGAGCCGGATCTGGATCGGCCGCCCCACGTCGGGAATCTCGGGGAGAGCGTCTCCCGACCCGGCCGAGCCCGTGGCGATGGCGAGCGGGTCGTCGCTCACCTGGACCGGCGCTGAGGGCTGGGACGGAGGCGCCGCGGGCTTGGCGCCCGCCTGCGCCTCCTCGAGGCTCTGGATCGTCCTGGCCTCCGCGATCCAGGGCAGGCCCCTCGGGGGTCTTCCCGCGCGGCCGAGCGCGTTGAATCCGAGGCCGAGCGCGAGCCCGACCGCCACGATCACCGCGATGGGGCGCAGGAGCCCGTCAGCGTCCCGCGCCGCGGCTTCCCTTCCCGTCGTGTCCACCGCCATCCCGCGAGCCCTCCGTCGACCCGGGCGGCGGCTGCTGCAGGTCGTACCAGCGGAGCGCGGCCTCGACGCGAGCCTTTTCGCGCCGCCCGGCCTCGATCTCCCGGTACCAGCCCGGGTAGTGGTGACGGAGAAGCTTACCGGAGATCCTACCGTTGAGCCACATGCGGCTCATCGGGAACACCTCGGGATTCAGGTGGACGCAGTACATGTGCCAGATGATGATCGCGAGGAAGGCGAGAAGGGCCTCGAACCCGTGGACCAGCTTGATGATGTCGATCGCCGGCTTGGGGAACAGCGCGAAGGCCGCCTCGAAGAACCAGAGGCAGAGACCGGTGAGGATCATCACGAAATTGCCCCACACGATCGCGAGGTACTCGAACTTCTCGATCCAGTTGTACTTCCCGTACAGCGGCGCCTCGGCCCCCCGGAGCCACGGGCTCCGGTCGAAGAGCCCCTTGAGGATGCCGCGGCGGTAGAGCGCGTCGCCGAGGCCGAGCTTGTTCATCACCGACTCGACGAGCTGCCGGGCGTCGACGATCTTCGGCATCATCTCGCGGAAGTAGAGACTCCCCTCCTCCGTGAGCATCACGTAGGCGACGTGCCACAGGCTGACGAAGATCAGCCCTCCTCCGGCGATGCGGTGGAGCAGCGAGCGCATGACGAAGGCCGACTTGCCGAGGCCGATCCACTCCCAGACCGGCCAGTTCGGGTAGATCAGCGGGAATCCCGTCACGACGAGCGTCAGGAAGGTGACGATGATCAGCAAGTGCTGGAGCCGCTGCTGAATCGTCATCCGGACGAAGATCTCGTCGTCGCCGATGAAGGGCGACGCGCCGTGGGTTGCCTGGCTCATGCGCCGCTCCTTGCCGACAGCCGGGCCCGGGCCCACCACCAGAGGTCCACCAGGATCAGCACGACGAACCCGCCGATGACCGACCAGATCAGCGACAGGTAGACCCGCTTCACCAGCCACGCCCAGTAGTTGTCCTCCGGGAGGTCGCGCACGTGGATCTTCCCCGTCGCGAAGTTCTGGCCTGCCTGCGGATGGCACTTGCCGCAGGTCCGGGTGACGTTGGCGGGGTTGATGCTCGACTTCGGGTCGCTCGACGGCCGGATGTCGTGGGAGCCGTGGCAGGAGGCGCAGTTGGCGACCGTGGCGTCGCCGAACCGGCTGGCCGCGCCGTGGTACGACCCGGTAAAGGTCGAAAGGCGGGCCGCGGCGATCCCGTACTCCTTCGCGAGCTTCTCGTTCTCGTGGCAATGGGAGCAGGTCTTCGCGACGTGGGTCGGCGCCACGGGCGAGGTGGGGTCCTTCGGACCGCTGATCGAGTGCTCGCTGTGACAGCCGGTGCAAGTCGGGACGTCGGCGTTCCCCTTCGCGAGCGCCACGCCGTGCACGCTCTCCTTGAAGTGGTCGGCGATCTCCGAGTGGCACATCCCGCAGGTGCCGGCGACGTTCGCGTGGGTGATCGGGGAGTTCGCGTCCTTGTGGGACACGTTGTCGTGGGCCCCGTGGCAGGTGGTGCAGGTGGGGGCGGAGCCGTTGCCGGAAAGGAGCTGCTGGTAGTGCGTGCCGTGCTGGAAAGCCGCCGCCGATTCCCGGACCGGGAGGTTGTGCTCGGCGGCCAGCTTCGGGTCGGCGTGGCATCTGAGGCAGGTCGTCGGCTGGTTGAGCGGGGCGACCTTCGAGGCCTTGTTCCCCGCCTTGAGCACGTCGTGACCGCCGTGACAGGACCAGCAGCGCGGGGAGTGGGCCTCCGTCTGCTGGTGCGCGGAGCGCTCCACCGCCTGCGCCTCCTTGTCGTGGCAGCCGGCGCAGGCCGGCGGGGCCGTCTTGCCGTGAGGAAAGTCCTTGGCGCCCGCGAGATCCGCGTGGCAGTCGGTGCAGGAGATTCCCGCGCTCCCGTGGACCGACGCCTCGAGCGCCTTCGCGTCCACGTCGAGCTCGGGCTTCCCCAGATTCCCCCCGAGTGGCACTCGAGGCACGCGGCATCGCCCCCGCCCGCCGCGGCCCGGGCCCCGCCCGGGATCGCGGCGGCCGCCGCGAGGAGAAGGCCGATCGTCGAAGCCCGGCGCATCCTCATCATCTTTCGGCTCCGCCCACACCCCGCCGCTGCGACGGTCCGGTGGGCCCGCTCGATTAGCAATTCGCGAGCCACGGTCGCGAGACGCCCAACCGCGGAGTTATCGCGCTTCGCGGCCGCGCGAGAAACAGATTCCTGCGCCAAAATCCGCAGCGCCTCCTAGCCGCCCGATCGGTCAGCGGTAGCCGAACACCTCGGCCCACACGATCAGGAAGACCAGCGCGAGACCGATCACGAGGGCGATCGCGCCGAAGATCTTGAACCCCCGCACGACGTACGGCGGGAGCGGGTCGACGAGCTGGCCCTCGAGCCGTCCCGTCCGCACGAGCTCCTCGTACTCGCGGGGACGGTCTTCCCGCAGCTCCTCGACCGGGACGCGGCCGGTGAAGATCACCGGGTCCATCGGGAACCGGTCGGGCCGGAAGTGAGTGTTGAAGAAGTGGATCGTGAAGATGAAGCCCGTGGCCAGGAGCGCCTCGTCCGAGTGGATGATCGTCGCGACGTTGATGAACCACCCCGGGAGCAGGTAGGTGAACAGCTCGGGGAACCAGAGCGTCAGCCCGGTCGAGCCGATGATCAGGACGCCCCAGAACACCGCCAGGTAGTCGAACTTCTCCCAGTAGGTCCAGCGCCCGTACTGCGGCCTCGGCCCGAGGCCCACGAACCACTTGAAGGTCGCGGTGAAGTCCTTGAGATCTCCGACGTTCGGGATCATCGAGTCCTGGCCGAAGACGAACTTCACCCACGATTTCCCGGACGCGCGCTTCTTCCGGAACACGTCCCACAGGTGGATGCCGAAGTAGGCGAACGTGATCACGGCGCAGACGCGGTGGATGAAGCCCGCCGCCTGGAAGCCGCCGACCGCGGCGGCGATCCACGTCGCCCAGGGCAGGTACGAGAACTTCAGGCTCATCCCGGTGACCGCGAGGCCGAGGAAGCTCGTGATGACCATCAGGTGGAGCACCCGGTACAGCTGCGGGAAGCGCCGGAACTCCTTGCCGTGGGGGGTGGTCTCGATCTTCTTCCGGTGCTTCATCAGCTGCCACGATTTCGGCAGCCAGAGCAGCGTGTGAACGCCGAAGACCGTCAGGGTGCCGACCAGGAGCGTCGTCATGAACCAGAACGACCAGTACAGCCACGGGTACTTGTGCCGGTCGTGGTGCGTGGCGTGGGTGAGGTAGCCCGCGAAACGCCGGTGCGAGCCCGGGTGACACTTGGCGCAGGTCGCCACGATGTTCTGGCGCGAGAGGTGGGACGCGGCCTCCGTCGGCGGCAGGATGTCGTGCGAGCCGTGGCAGTCGTAGCACTTGGCCGTCGTCATCCCGCCGAGCTTCGACGCCTTGCCGTGGAAGGTGTCGAAGTACGTCTCGGTCACTTCCTTGTGGCACTTCCCGCACTGGCCGAGGATCGCGACCTTGAACCCCTGGGTGTCGTGCCGGGCGATCTCGTGCGACGAGTGGCAGTCGTAGCAGGTGGGCAGCTTCTTGTCGCTCTTCGAGACCGCGGGCGAGTGGATGCTCCTCTCGAAGGTTTCGTAGATCCCGGTGTGGCACTTCCCGCAGGTAGACGGCAGGTTCGCGGCGTTCACGCTCGATGCCGGGTCCTCGTGCGGCAGGACGTGGTGCGCGGTGTGGCAGTCCGTGCACTTCGCCGTGGTCACGAGCCCGCTGGCCAGCAACCCCCTGCCGTGGATGGACTCGACGTAGTTCTCGACGACCCGCTTCTCTTCTCCCTTGTAGCGGACCGCCGCCTTGTTCCCCTCGCGGTGGCACTTGCCGCACAGCGCGGGGACGTTGGTCGGGAAGGTCGCCGACCGGAGATCCTTGCGGGCCCTTATCCCGTGGATGCCGTGGCAGTCGCGGCAAAGCGGGGCGTTCGGGTCGCCGCGCTCCACGAGCTTGCCGTGGGTGCTCGTCGCGTAGGTCTTCGAGACGTCGGCGTGGCAGATCGAGCAGTCCACCTTGGTGCGAATCGTCGCGCAGGGCCTCCCCTTGGCCGCGGGATCGGTCCCGGTGTGGCACTGGGCGCAACGCGTGTTCCGGTGGATCGAGTCGTGAACCTCGTCCGGGCTCACGTGGAGCGAGACGGCCTTTCCCTCCCGCGTCGTCGCGAGCTTCGGATCGGCGTGGCACTTCAGGCACTGCTCGTCCGAGATCCCCTGGTCGTAGAAGATCTTTCGCACGCGGTGCGGCTGGTGGCAATCCACGCACGCGGGGACCTCGTTCGGCGCCTTCTGCCACAGCTCGCCCCGGATCACCTTCTGGTGCACCTGCTCGATGAGCGAATGGCACTGCTCGCAGGTCCTCGCCACGTTCTTCCGGTTGATGCTGGACCGGGGGTCCGTGTGCGGCAGGAGGTTGTGGGAGGTGTGGCAGTCGATGCAGACCGCGACGACGGTCAGCCCGCGCTTCAGGAGCCCCTCGCCGTGGATGCTCTCGGAGTAGTGCTCGAGGATCTTGTCCTGCGGAATGTCGTAGGTCCGGGTGACCGGGGTCCCCTCCTTGTGGCAGCTGCCGCACAGGAACGGGATTCTCGCCCGCGCGACCCTCGCGCCGGGGGACTTGACGGCCTCCACGTCGTGGCCCCCGTGGCAGGTGGGGCAGCGGGGAGCGAGCTTCGCTCCCTTCCTCACCTCCTGCCCGTGGAGGCTTCCGTCGTAGGTCTTCGCGATGTCCGCGTGGCAGCTTCCGCAGTCCACCGGAGCCACCTTGCCGTGAGGGAAGTCCGTCACCCCGGCCAGCGACTGATGGCAGTCGGCGCACCCGATCCCCGCCTTGCCGTGGACCGAAGCCGCGAGGGTCTCGACCTTCACGTCGAGCCGCGGCTTGTCGAGCGCGCCGCCCGTGTGACAGTCGAGACACGGGTCCTCGGCCCGCGCGGCGGAGACCGCGGCGGCCAGGACCGCGAGGAAGAGCAGAGCAACGAGCCGTCTCATCCAGGTGCCTCGTTGGGGGCGCGAGCTCTCGCCCCCGGGCCGGGATTGGATGGGTCGATTTTGCAAGCCGCGGGCCATACTAATCCAAGCGGGGGCGAAGCCGGCCACCCGCTCTGCAGGCTCTCTTCCGGATGAAAACCGCCTCTTTGGGTGGCGGCTCGCCCGCCGGGAAACCCGCACCTGGGGGAAATGGCGCAGGCCCGGTGTCTCGGGGACCGTGAAACGACGCGGCGGCGGACCGCTCGAGCGGCCCGCCGCCGTGAATTCCGGAAGGAACCGGTCAACGGACCGGGGCTTCGACCTGCGCCTGGACGAACGCCGCCGGCTGCCCTCCCCTACGGGCCATGACCGCCGTGATCGCCGTGATGTTGACGATCTCGCTGACCGACGAGTAGTGGTTCAGGACGTTCACCGGACGCTTCAACCCCATCAGGATCGGCCCGATGACCTCCGCCCCCGCGAGGTGCTGCACCAGCTTGTACGCCACGTTCCCGGAGGTGAGCCCGGGGAAGATCAGCACGTTCGCGTCCCCGGCGATCTTCGAGTGCGGGAAGGTCGTCTGGCAGATCTCCGGCACGAGCGCCGTGTCGGCCGCCATCTCGCCGTCGACGACGAGCCCGGGAGCGAGCTTCTTCGCGATCTCGGTCGCCCGGCGCATCTTGTCGGTGAACGGGTGCTTGACCGAGCCGAAGTTGCTGAACGAGAGCATCGCGACCCGCGGCTCGATGCCGAAGTCCTCCCTCGCGATGAGGGCGGACATCAAGGCGATCTCGGCCAGCTCCTCGGCGCTCGGGTCGATGTTCACCGTGGCGTCGGCGAAGAACAGCACCTTGTCCTTGAGCACCATGCAGTACATCCCGGCGACGCGGGACACGCCGTCCTTGAGCTGGATGATCTGGAGCGCCGGCCGGATCGTGTCGGGGTACGAGCGGTTGAGGCCGCAGACAAGGCCGTCCGCGTCCTGGCTCTGGACCATCATCACGCCGAAGTAGTGCGGGTCCTTGAGGAGCCGGCTCGCCTCGAACGGCGTCACGCCCGCGCGCTGCCGGAGCTCGAACAGCCGCTTCGCGTAGGCGTCGGCCTTGCCGGACTTGAGATGGTCCACGATCTCGACGCCGGAGAGGTCGAGCCCCAGCTCCGCGACGTGGGCCTTGATCTGGTCGGCGTCGCCGAGGAGAACGGGCTCGGCGATCTTGTCGTCCACGATCTGCTGGCAGGCGCGGAGGACCTTCTCCTCGCCCCCCTCGGGGAACACGATGCGCTTGCTCTTGCTGCGGATTGCCTTCTGGCGGACCACCCGCATCACCTCGCGCCCCCGTCCGAGGATCCGGCGCTCGAGCACCGCCACGTACTCGTCCCAGTCGGTGATGGGGTTGCTGGCCACCCCGGTTTCGACGGCGGCCTTCGCCACCGCCGGCGTCTCCCACGTCAGGACGCGGGGGTCGAACGGCTTCGGGATGATGTACTCGGGGCCGAACGAGAACCGCTCGCCGCCGTACGCCTTGATCACGACGTCGGGTACGTCCTCCTTGGCGAGCTTCGCGAGGGCGTGGGCGGCGGCGATCTTCATCTCGTCGTTGATGGCTCGCGCCCTCACGTCCAGCGCGCCGCGGAAGATGAACGGGAAGCCGAGCACGTTGTTGACCTGGTTCGGGTAGTCGGAGCGGCCGGTCGCCATGATCAGGTCGGAGCGCACCGCTTTCGCGTCGGGATAGGTGATCTCGGGATCCGGGTTGGCCATGGCGAAGATGATCGGGTTCTTCGCCATCGAGCGGACCATGTCCTGCGTGACCATCCCCTTCACCGACACCCCGACGAACACGTCCGCGTCCTTCATCGCGTCGCCGAGGGTCTGGCAAGAGGTCTTCCTGCGGTAGGCCTCCTTGTAGGGGTTCATCTTCTCGCGCCCTTCGTGCAAGACCCCCTTGCTGTCCACCATCAGCAGGTTCTTGGGATCCACCCCCAGCGAGACGTACATGTTGGCGCAGGCGATGCCGGCGGCCCCGGCGCCGCAGAACACGACGCGGACCTTCTTGATGTCCTTCTTGACGATCTCGAGCGCGTTCAAGAGGGCGGCGCCGCTGATGATCGCGGTCCCGTGCTGGTCGTCGTGGAAGACCGGGATCTTCATCTCCTTCTTGAGCGTCTCCTCGATGTAGAAGCACTCCGGCGCCTTGATGTCCTCCAGGTTGATGCCGCCGAAGGTCGGCTCGAGGAGCCTGACGCACTTGATGATCTCGTCCGCGTCGTGGGTGTCGAGCTCGATGTCGAACACGTCCACGTCGGCGAAGCGCTTGAACAGGACGCCCTTGCCCTCCATGACCGGCTTGCCCGCGAGCGCGCCGATGTCGCCGAGGCCGAGGACCGCCGTCCCGTTGCTGACCACCGCCACGAGGTTCCCCTTCCCGGTGTACTTGAAGGCGTCGCTCGGGTTGTCGCGGATCCTGAGACAGGGAACTGCAACTCCCGGCGTGTACGCCATGGAGAGGTCCCGCTGCGTCAGGCAGGGCTTCGAGGGGACCACCTCGATCTTCCCCGGGCGTCCCTGGCTGTGGTAGTCGAGCGCGTCGCTGTCACGGATGATCATGGATGCCGTCCTTTCCCTGGCCCCCGCCGCTCGCGGAGACTCCGCCAGCGGCCGGTGGGCTCGTCGTCGTCCTCGATTTTCCCGCCCCGTGCCGAAGGGCCTACCGCCCTCCCTTCGCGCTCCGCTTCGCCTTCTTCCCGCCCCGCGCCGCCGGAGCGCGGCGAGTCGCCCGCGCGCCCGCGCTCGCGGCCGAACGCCGCGGCGAGACGCCCCGGCCGTAGACCTTCAGGACGTCGATCGCGGTGATGATCCCGGCGACCTTTCGCCCCGAGCGGACGATCACCCGGTGGATGTGCCTTCGGGTCATCATGCGCGCCACCGCGTCCACGTCCGCGGTCTCGAGCACCGAGTGCACGACCGGGGTCATGACGTCGGCGACCCGCTGCACGTTGGAGTCCTCGACCTGGAACCCCGCGGGCAGGTGCCGTCCCTCGACCTTGACGGTGTGATAGAAGTCGGACTCGAGGGTCAGCTCGTCGCCGCGGGTCAGCTGGTAGTAAAGGAGGTCGGTCTGCGAGATCACGCCGGCGAGATTCCCCTCGCCGTCGAGCACCGGCGCGCCCGTGATCCCCTTCTCGAGGAAGAGGCGGGCGAGATCCCGAAGATCCATGTCCTGGGGGACGCAGATCACGTCCTTGATCATGATGTCCCGGGCGGTGTGCTTCATGGCGGGGCCTCCGGGCCGCTCTCGCGGCGGGCCCCATCGTATCACTATCACCGGACGATTCGGGGCCCTCCGATGACCCTCCGGGACTCCGCGGCGATGCCCTGGAGCGTGAACGGCTTCGCCACCACGCCGGCGGCTCCTTCCTGCTCCGCCTCGTCGGCATTCGGCGCGTTCGTGGAGGCCGTGACGAGCAACACCTTCACGTCCGGATAGAGGCGCCTCGCGTATCGGAGCACCTCCATGCCGCTCACGTCGGGGAGGCGGAGGTCGAGGAGCACCAGGTCGTACTCGTAGCGGTCGAGCAGGCCCATCGCCTCGACGCCGCTCGACGCGGTGTCCACATCGTACCCCTCTCGGGCCAGCGCGATACGAAGGCTCATGCGGATGAGCGATTCGTCGTCGACGGCAAGGACCCTCGGGCGGGAATGCATGCGCTCGCTCACCTGTCGCTCCTTCCCCGCCAGAATTGCAAGACTGCGGCCAGCGCCCCGCCGCGCGGCAAATCGTTGCAGGACACCCTGTTATCGAGAAACGCCGCCCCTCTCCGGTCAAGTCGCCGGGGTGACGTGCGAGAGTTGACCTCAGCCGCTGGGCGAAATCCCGCAGGAAGGACGCAGACACCGCACAAAAAGGGCGCCGTTTCTCCGCGAGGACAGGCGTGTCCTCGCCGGTGAGCGACCGGCCCGAAAAGGAGCGCTCCCGGCGGTCCCCGGGCGGGCACGACGTTCGCATTACTCACGCCCGATGCCTCCCGCTGCCGGCTCGACCGCGGCGCGGAAGGTGTCGGGAACGGGTACGGGCTGTGATATAAGAGAGTCGCTGCTGCTGCGTCGCCGCTCTTTGGATGGGCGTTTTCGTGCCGGGCGGAAGGCGCGTCACGCGCGAAGCGAGAGGGCGGTAGAAACATAGGAGGCCGGTGCCGCGCAGGGCGGCCGGCGGGGCGAAAAGGAGGCTCGAACGTGAGGAGACTGGCGCTGCTGGTGGCCGGACTGTTCCTTGTCAGCATGTGCGTGATGGCCGCGGACATCCCGGCGGACAAGGCAACGATCAAGTGGGAAACGAAGATGGGGACGGTCACGTTCCCGCACAAGGCCCACTCGGAGCGCGCGAAGTGCGCCGAGTGCCATCACACCACGAAGGAAGGCGAGGCGGTCAAGGCGTGCGGCACGTGCCATGGCAAGGAAGCCACGGACAAGGCGCCGAAGCTGCAGGACGCCGCCCACAAGCTGTGCAAGGGCTGCCACGAGAAGACCGTGGCCGCCGGCAAGAAGGCCCCTGCGAAGGACTGCAAGGCCTGTCACGTGAAGCCCACCGCGTAGTACGCGAGGGCAGGCTCGACCGCTGTGAGTCTTGTTCGGGGCGGCCCCCGCGGGCCGCCCCGTTCCGTTCATGGCGAACGGAGCCGGCGACCCGTCCCGGTTATCACCCCTTGATGACGCCCATGGGACGGATCCGCGCCACCTTTCTCGACAGCCCCGCGCCGTGCACGACGTCCACGACGTCGGCCACGTCCTTGTAGGCCTCGGGCATTTCCTCGGCGACGGTCGCCAGCCCGGCGGAACGGATCGAGATCCCGCGGTCGCGCAGCTCGCGGACCAGCGACCGGCCCTGGGCGGCCCGCTTCGCCGCGGTCCGGCTCATGACCCGGCCCGCGCCGTGGCACGTGCTCCCGAACGTCTCCCGCATCGCGCCCGGGGCCCCCACCAGCACGAACGAGTAGCGCCCCATGTCGCCGGGAATCAGGACCGGCTGGCCGACGCTCCGGTACTTCTCCGGCACGTCGGGATGCCCGGCCGGGAAGGCGCGCGTCGCTCCCTTGCGGTGGACGCAGACGCGGCGGGGTCTTCCCTCGACCGCGTGCGTCTCGAACTTGGCCACGTTGTGGCAAACGTCGTAGACGGTGTGCAGGCCGTGGTCCCGCGGCCCGGCGCCGAGCGCCCGCTCGAACGCCTCGCGCACGCCGTGCGCCATTCGCTGCCGGTTCGCGAAGGCGTAGTTGGCGGCGCAGGCCATCGCGGCGAGGTACTCCTTCGCCTCGGGAGAGCGGAGGGGGGCGCAGCAGAGCTGGCGGTCGGGGAGGTCGATCCCGTACTTCGCCGCGGCCTTCACCATCCCCTTCACCGCGTCGTCGCAGACCTGGTAGCCGAGCCCTCTCGACCCCGAGTGGATCATCACCGTGACGCCGTCCTCGCGGAGCCCGAAGGCCGCGGCCGCCGCCGCGTCATAGACCTCCTCCACGAAGCCGATCTCGATGAAGTGGTTGCCGCTCCCGACGGTCCCGAGTTGCGAGCGGCCCCGCTCGATCGCGCGGGCAGAGACCGCATCCGGATCGGCCCCGGGCAGCGCCCCGCCCCCCTCGATCGCGTCGAGATCCGACGCCCAGCCGTAGCCGCGCTCGACGGCCCAGGGGGCCCCGCGCACGAGAAGCTGCCGCTCCTCCTTCTCGGTGAGCACCTCGTCGCGCCGGTGCGAGCCCACCCCCGTGGGGACAGCCGCAAACAGCGCCTCGACCAGCCGGTCCATGCGGGAGCGGACCGCGTCGGCGTCCAGGTTCGAGCGGAGCAGCCGCACGCCGCAGTTGATGTCGTACCCCACCCCCCCGGGCGAGACGACCCCCTCCTCGGCGTCGAAGGCGGCCACGCCGCCGATCGCGAAGCCGTACCCCCAGTGGGCGTCCGGCATGGCCAGGCTCGAGCCGACGATCCCCGGAAGGCAAGCGACGTTCGCCACCTGCTCGAGCGCGGGATCGCCGCGGAGGCCCTTCATGAGGGCCTCGTTGGCGAAGACGATCCCGTCGGTTCGCATCCCCCCCTGGCGGGGAATCTGCCAGCGGTAGTCGTCGAGGCGCCGGGCGGCCGGAATGGGGCTCATGACGCAGGCCCTCCCTCGTTGCGGCAAGCGTACCATGGCGGATCCTGCGAGAACCGGGGCGGCGGGGCAACGTCGGCCTTCGCTCGGGGGGCACGTTTCTTGCTCGACTTCCGACCCGAGAGGGGGTATGAAGCCTCCATGACCTCTGCTAGGATCGGGCGAAGATGAGCCACAATACCTTCCGAAGGGGGCGGCTGCTCGCTCCGGTCCTCCTCGGCGGCCTGCTCCTGGCGGTCCAGCACGCCCGGGCGGAGGAGACCTGCGCGACCGCCTCCTGCCACGCCGGGCTGCTCAAGCCCAAGAACGTCCACGCCGCCACGGAGTCGTGCGGCAACTGTCACGAGTCCACGGCGACTCCCCACCCGCAGGCCGGGAAGAAGACGTTCAAGCTCTCCTCCGACGCCCCAGCGCTCTGCAACGGCTGCCACGACGCGTTCGGGAAGAAGAGCCACGTGCATCCCCCCGTCAAGGACGGGATGTGCACGACGTGCCACGACCCCCACGCCTCGAACGAGCCCAAGCTCCTTGCACAGCCCCAGAAGGAGCTGTGCGCGATGTGTCACGAGGACAAGACGGGCGCCAAGTTCCCTCACGGCCCCGTCGCGGCCGGCGATTGCACCGCCTGCCACGTGCCGCACGAGGCCGACGCCAAGGGCCTCCTCCTCAGGCAGGGAGACGCGGTTTGTTCCGGCTGCCACGAGGACATGCAGGTCGTCCTCAAGAAGAAGTTCGTCCACGACGCCGTGTCGGCCGGCTGCACGTCCTGCCACAACCCCCACGGCGGCGCCCACCCCAAGCTCCTCGCCGAGGAAGGCGCCGCGCTCTGCTTCGGCTGTCACGACGCCATCTCGGAGACGGTCGGGAAGTCGCCGGTGGTTCACGCGGCGGTCAAGGACGCGAAGGGGTGCGCGAACTGCCACTCCCCTCACGCCGCCGACCAGGCGAAGCTCCTCCTGAAGCCGCAGAAGGACCTCTGTCTCGGCTGCCACAAGATGATCGTCACGAAGAACATGACGACGCTCCACGGGCCGATCGCGGAGGGGCAGTGCACCCCCTGCCACGATCCGCACGGCGGCCGCTACCCCAAGCTCCTCGTGAAGGACTACCCCGCCGATTCCTACGTCCCGTACACCGACGCGTCCTACGCGCTCTGTTTCGACTGCCACAAGCGCGACCTGCTGCAGTACCCCGACACCTCGTTCGCGACCAACTTCCGTGACGGCGAGCGGAACCTCCACTACGTCCACGTGAACAACAAGCAGAAGGGACGGAGTTGCGGGCTGTGCCACAACCTGCACGGCAGCGCCAACCCGAAGCTGATCGCGGACAGCGTGCCCTTCGGCAAGTGGAGCCTGCCGCTCAAGTACGTGAAGACGGAGACGGGCGGACAGTGCTCTCCGGGGTGTCACAAGACCTACGCGTACGACCGGCAGGTCCCCGGCCGCAAGCCCGAGGCACCAAAGGCCGCGCCCAAGGGGAAGTGACGCCTCGGCCGGTCACGGGTACGAGTGCGAGGTGCCCTGGTGCGCCACGCCGTGGCAGACGAGGTCGCAGCTTCCCGAGTACGTCCCGCCGTCGTTGAACACCGGATAGCGGTTCGTTCCCCTCGGCAGGACGATCCTCGTGTCGAAGTTCACGAGGTGCGTGTGGGAGCCGGTTCCCGACCCGCCGTCGTCGTTCACCCCGTGCGGATCGTGGCAGGTCGAGCACGGCGCGCCCGCGGCGAGGTGCCCGCTGTGTCCCCCGCCCGAGGGGGTGGTCCGGATCCCCTTCTTCCGGAAGCTGACGTCGCTCGCGATGCTCGACCGGTCGTGGCAGCGGTAGCAGAGCGCGTAGTTCTCGAAGCTCTCCGGCGTGTAGTCCGCCGTCTCGTAGCGTTCCCGTAGGATCGGCGCGAACGCCGAGCCGTGGGGCCCGCTCGAGCCGCCCTCGTCGTCGGCGTGGCAGGCGGTGCAGTAGATCACCTGCGTCGGGCTCATGGCGGGCTCGAGCGGCGAAGGGATGCTCGGCACCTCGAAGCTGTGTCCGCCCTCGACTACCGGGTGATACGACGGGTTGACGGGATCGAAGGCCAGCCGCTTGTTCGTGCCGCCGACGACCCGGGGCACGAAGTCGAGGTCCGGTGTGTTGTCGCCGTGGCACTTGAAGCAGACCTCGTACTCGTAGGTCGCCGTTCTCACCTCCAGGCCGTTCCGGTCCACCCCGCCGACCCCTCGAAGCATGCCGGACACGTAGGGCGGCTCGCCCCCGAGGTCGTTGAGCTGGTGAGGGTTGTGGCAGTCCGAGCAGCCGACGCTCCGGATGCCGGTCCGCGCCGCCCCTCCCGGCGTGCTCATCGCCGGAACGACCTCGACCCCCGGCGGGTGATGCCCCGAGGGCTTGCGCCCCTGCCGGTCGATGTCGGCCATGGCGTTGGGCGCGCGAACGAACGTCCCGTCGGGCGCCGATACGACCCCCGCCGCCGAGGCATGCGGCGCGGCCGGCTGCGAGGAGTGGCATCCCGCGGTGGTGCACGAGAACGGCTCGGGCGGAAGGGAGGTGAAGTTGAGCAGGAATGCCGCCGTGGGCGCGAAGTGCGGCGCGTGGCAGGTCTCGCAGCCCCACTCTCCCAGCTCCGCGTAGGTCGGCCAGGTCTTCGGAGGCCGCGGGAGGATCCCGGCGACCGAAGCCGTGGAGGTCGCGTGGGCCGACCCGGTCCATCCCGTGATCTGGTGGCAGGTGACGCAAAGCGCCGAGTAGCGGTTGTCCCGGACCAGGAATCGCCCGTTCGAGTCGTCGTGCGGGTCGTGGCAGGTGATGCAGTGGATCTCGTCGGCGCCGCCGTAGACGAGCTCCGGCGGCGGCGTCGGGGACAGCTCCGCGTTGGGAAGGGACGCGTTGTAGGGGAACGAAACGGGGTGGTGGCCGGAGAGGTCGAGCCCGAAGTTCGAGAGGCTCCCGGCCGGAAGCCGGTCGGACCCCGCCATCGCGATGCCGCCCGCGGGGTTCACCACCGCGCCCATGGCGATCGTCCCGTCGTGGCAGCTCAGGCAGAGCTTGGTCGGGCCGGACGGCTGCGGGAGCGGGCCGGCCCTGAGGGTCGGGCTCGCGTAGACGGAGTAGACCTGCGGCTCGATCTCCTTGTTCCACAGCGGCGATAGCGGCGTCGCGTTGTGCGGCGTGTGGCAGAAGACGCAGATGCGCGTCTCGGTCAGCGCGCGGACCGTTCCCGTGCCGGACACCGAGAGGTTGTGCTTCGTGTCGACGATGTCCGCCGGGACGGCGAGAGCGGCTCCCGTCGCGAAAGCGAGCGCGCAGATCGCCGCGCTCAGGACGCGCTCGGGACCGCGGCGAGGATCAGCCACGGCTCTCTGCATATCCCACCGTGACGCGGAAGACCTGGATCCGCCGATTGTACGTGTCGCACACATAGAGCTCATCGCTTTCGCTGAGGAAGACGCCCGTCGGCAGCCAGAACTCTCCGAGGTCGACTCCCCTTCTGCCCAGCGTCAGGAGGAAGTCGCCGCCGCGGGTGAAGAGCTGGACGTTGTCGAAGATCCCGTCCACCACGTAGACGACGCCGTCGCGATCCGCGGCCACCCCCTTGGGCATGGCCAGGTCCCCCGAGCCGTCGCCGTGCCGCCCGAAGGTGCCCAGCACCTTCCCGTCCTCGTCGAAGATCTCCACCCGGAAATTGAGCGCGTCCGTCACGTAGAGCTCGCCCGCTGCGGACCGGAAGATGTGGGTGGGGAAGTTGAACCGGCCGGGAGCGTCGCCCCGCTCGCCGAACGAGAACGCGACCGCGCCCTCGCGGGAGAACGCGTGCACCTCGTTCGCGAGCGTGTCCACGACGTAGAGCAGCTTCCGGGTCGGACTGTAGGCCAGGCCGGTCGGACGCCGCAGCGGCTCGCCGCCGGCGCTCTTGATCACGAATCGCAGCTCGCCGCCCGGGCCGAACGCGAGCACCTTGCCGGCCGAATCGGAGACGTAGAGGCCGAGCCCGTCGTCGAAGACCAGGCCGACCGGCGAGACGATCCGGTCCGCGTCCGGCCCGATGAGCTCGAGGTAGCGCTCCTGCGCGGGGAGATACAGGTGGACGGAGCGGCGTCCCATGTCGGCCACCGCGACACGCCCGTCCGCCCCCGCCGCCACCGCGACGGGCAGGACGAACGCGTGCTGATCCGATGCCTCGCGCCCGATCAACACCGACTTCATGGCGCTGCCCGCGGTCTTCCGCCTCTCCATGCCGCTCAGCGACCGAACGAAGGTCACCTTCGCCGCGTTCGGCTGATAAGGCCACTGCAATGCGACTTCCGTCGTCGCCGTCCGGAGCTTCCAGCTCGAGGCGCAGCCCGCGGCGAGAAGGGCCGCCGCGACGGCCGCCGCCACCCCCATGCCGATCACCCCCGCGGCGCGGGCCATCAGAAGCTCCTCCTCGCCTTGATGAAAACGAGTCCGTGATCGCGGCGCGAGGTCGACGTCGTCGCGCTCGACGAGTCGGCGGAGTAGGCGCTCAGGCCCGCGTTCAGGTCGAGCTTGCCGACCCTCCACACGAGGGTCGAGTTCAGCGAGTACGAATCGCTTTCCACGAGTCCCCGGAAGTTCGAGTAGGTGGCGCCCGCGGAAAGCGACATGTTCCGGCGGTCGAATTTCTTTTGCACGTTGCAGGTCGCCGTGACCACTCGATCGGTGTACGGAACCGGGTCGTAGGGCGAGGCCCCCTGGGGGAAGTGCTTGTTCAGGACCGAGGCGACCGCGTAGAGGTTCATCGTCGGGTCGAGCGTCGCGATGTACTGGAGCTCCTCCCGCCACGCGGTGTAGGGGCTCACGTCCCAGTCGAGCTCCTGGTACTCCGCCGTCCCCCTTATCCCCCCCTTCTGGACCATCAGGCCGACGGTGTGGGAGGTCGAGTCCACGGGCACGCCGGGAAAGTCGCCCGAGAGGACCTTCGAGCGGACCGCGGCGTAGCCGTAGTACGGCGTGAACAATCGGTCGAGGAGCTCCACGCTGAGATTGTACCCGGTGCCGTCGGTGCGTAGCTCGAAGTGGCCGGCGACCAGCGAGTAGGTGACCTCGAAGTCGAAGGTCCCCGGCACCGCGAACTCCGGGGGAGGGTCAGGAGCTGGATCTCGAACGTGTTCCCCACGGCGGCGACGATGTAGTGCACGTTCTCGACGAGCGGCACCAGCTCGTTCGGCGGCAGGGGCGACTTGAGGAAGACGACGATGCTGGCCGGGTCCGCGTTGGGCCGGCCGAGAGTGATCCGTCCCGGGACGGCCGTTCCCGGGTGAGCCTCGTTGACGACGTCCGCCTTGCCGGTGTTCTCCGTGTCCGACCGCCCGACGCTGAGCCCCGCGAGCACCCGCCCCGGCTGGATCGACTTCGAATAGCTCAGGTTGAGCTGGCTGGACAGCAGGCCGCTGTCCCCGCCCGTCGACTCCCGGCTGTCCTTGAGCAGGACGTAGGTCGTGTCGAGGCTGTCGTACAGCCGGTGAACCAGGTTCAGGCGGAATTCGTTGTAGCGGTCGTCGAACTGTCGCGGCTCGTTTTCCAAGGGAGAACGGATCGAGTTCTGGCTGTCCTGCTTGCGGTAGGAGACGTCCGCCCGCAGCTTCGCCGGAAGGTAGGTCGTCAGGAGGAAGTACTCCGAGCCGTCGTCGCTGTGGACGTCCCCCGAGAAGGGACTGCTCTGGTCGATCGTGTCGCGAGACGCGCTGGCACTCAGCCTCACGCGCTTCACGTCGAGGGTGCCGCTCAGCGCGCGCTGCCGCGCCTCTCCCTCGAGTCCCTGGGACGTCGAGAAGTCGTTCGGATTGAAGTTCACCGCGAGGGAGAACTGGTTCCCCCCCTTGAACCGCCGGAAGTACTCCCCGCCGGCGTTCACCCGCCGCGCCTCGGTCGTCGTCGCGCCCGAGTCCACGGTGTCGTCGCTGAACCGGAAATGTCCGAACCACGGTTTCCGGCGGTAGCGGAAGAACGCCCCGTAGCTGCTCTGCATCCCGTTACGCTGCGATGCCGACTGCTCGCGCAGCAGCGGCTCGTAACGCAGGGCGAACAGCTCGAGGTTGTAGAAGTGCTCGGGGAGCAGGAGGAGCCTCACGTCGTACTCGAACGCGTTGCCGCGGCGCCAGCCCTGGCTCGGCAGCGTCGTGATCTCGTAGTACTCCTGCTTCAGCGCCTCGGAGAACGACGATTGGTACTGCAGGAACCGGGGATGGTAGAAGTAGCCCGAGGACGCCAGCGTGACCTTCTCCCGGAAGAACGTGTCGTTCCACGTGGAGTCCACGGGGCCGTAGCGGATGTGGTCCTGCTCGTAGAAGCCGTAGAGGTCGAGGTAGATGTTGTTCTGGAAGGGCACAGGCAGGATGTCCCGCCAGTCCGCGCCGGCGGGAAGGCCGGCGAGCAGCGCCAGCCCGACGAGCGCCGGAACGATCCCGCGACGCGACGCTCTACCCGCCTTCATTTCAGGAGGTACCGGTTGTCGGACATGTGAGCGTCATGGCAGTCCGTGCACGCCTGCTCCACGCCGGCATGCGCCGCGACCCTCGAGACGGCCTGCTTGTCGTGGCACTGCAGGCAGAACGCCTCGGGCTCGGAGACCAGCAGGTAGCGGTACCTGGAGCTGTGAGGATCGTGGCACGATAGGCACCCCCCCGCCGCCAGCGGCCCGTGCACGTACTTCTTGTCCCGCGGGAGCCGGTGACAGATGAAGCACAACTCGTCCTTCGGCACGATGAGGGCGTTGGTCGCCGCCGACTCGTGACAGGCCCCGCAGAGCTTGGCCGCGAAAGGGCCGTGCTCCCCGAAGAGGCGGCCCGGCACCCCCGGGCCGCTTGCCGCCGCAGCCGCCTGCTCCCCTCCCGGAGTCGTCCCCTGGTTGGGCTCGGGAACTCCGTCGAAGAAGACGGTCAGGACCTTGTGACGGGTGGCGACACTGCAGCCCGCCGCGAGCGCGGCCGCGGTACAGCAGGCGACCAGTGCGGCCCGCGCGTTCATCGCATCACGACGCGAGGCCCCTCACCGGGTCGGCGCTCCCGGCGGGGCTTGTGGCGGAGGGGACGCGGGCTCCTTGGGCTCCGCCCGTTGCCGCTCCTGCTCCCGGATCTTCTCGAGCTCCTTGTTCCGCTTCTCCTCGATCTGCTTCAGGAGCTCGTCGTCCTTCGGGTACGTCTTCCCCTTCTGCTTTCCGTAGGCGAGGACGTTGACCATGCGGTTCCCGAACTGGCTCGTCACCAGGATCAGGTACTCGACCTGGAAGCTCGGCTCGACGTACTGCTGGAAGTAGGGAACGTCGTCGTAGTCGATCGTCACCTTCGCGGGGAGCACGAAGTTCCCCGCCTGCTCGCCCGGCCCTCCGAAGAACATGAGCAGGCGCCCGTCGTTATTGAAGATCTGGACGTTGTTGAACGAGGCGTCCACCGCGAGGAGGCGGCCCTCGCGATCCACGGCGATTCCCTTCGGCCTCGCGAAGTGCCCGAGGTTGTCCCCCGGCCTGCCGAACGTGGACTTGAAGTGCCCGTCCCGGTCGAACTTGACCACCTGGAAACGGCCGATGTCGGTGACGTAGAGATAGCCGTCGCGATCGAACGCCAGATTGGTGGGGCGGTCGATGCGCTCGGACGGCTCCCCCTTGTCCCCGATGGTCTTGATCATCTGGCCGCTCTCGCGGTCGAAGACCTTGATCAACCCGTTCTGGATGTCGGCCACGTACAGCCGGTTCTCGAACGGCACGGCATCCACGGGTCGCCAGGAGCCCGGCTCGCCGAAGGCCCCCGCGTACTCGTCGTTCCGGTCGAACACGACGACCTGCCCCCGCGCGGGGTCGGAGACGAACTTCGTTCCGTCGGGCTCGATCGTGACGTTGGTGGGCTGCACTAGCCGCCCCGGCCCGGCCGCTCCCTTGAGGTTCGAGAAGGTCTTGTTCTTGAGATCGAAGACCACGACCGAATTGTTGGTGTCGCAGACGTAGATCCGGCCGTCGAACATCGCGACGCCGTACGGCTTGTCCAGCTTGACGTCCTGGACCTCGCCGACCACGAAGCGGTTGAAGGCCGACTGCTCCTCGACGTCCTTGAGGCCGTTGTACGAGGTCAGGAACACGACGCGCGGCAGCTCGGGCGCGGGAGGAAAGTAGACCGCCGCTTCCTTCTTCCGCGCGGGCGCCGCGCATCCCACGACGAGGAGTGCGAGCAGGACAGTGGACGCGCGCGTCGAACGTTTCACCATCGGGATCCTCCCGCAAATCGCCGGTCCGGCAGGCTCACCGGGAGCGCTGGGCTGCGCTCCGGAATGGTCGAGTTTAGCACTTCCCGGCGCCCGCGCTGCCCTCCGTCGGCCCGGGGCCGCCCAAAAAGCGAGAGGGGAATGGCGGGCCATTCCCCTCTCGCACGAGCCTGGTTGCGAATTCGCGATGCGCTACGGAGCGGTGTACAGGCCCTTGTCGTGGCAGGTCAGACAGAGCTTGCTGTTCTGGTCGCTCCGCCACAGGAGCCGCTCGCCCGCGTTCCCCTTGTTGTGGACGGAGTGGCAGGTGCCGCACTCCATCCGAGCGTTCCCCGCGCCGTAGAGGTGGTCGCGGACGAACGTGGTCGGGGTCAGCATGGCGGCGTCGGCGCTGCGGATCTCGTTGTCGCCCGCCTGCGCGAGGTCGTAGTCGAAGCCGATCGGGTGGTGGTTGCCGAGGTACTGGTCCTGGCCGATCACATACACGCTGCTGATGAACTTCCCGCCCGTGGAGACGGACTCGGGAAGCTGGGCGGCGTTGCCGTACTGGTTCGCGGCGATCGTGCCGTCATGGCAGCTCAGGCAGAGCAGCGAGGAGCTGCCGGGGGTCATCCCGTTCAGCATGGCCTGCGAGGCCTTGGGGCCGACCTGCGGGGCGCCCGGGCCGTTCTCGTACATCTGGTAGGCGGTGGACGCCTGGAGCTGGTGGTTCCACAGGGGCAGGTAATCGAAGTCCGACGGGGCCTGCGGGCCCGCGCCGCCCGTCGCCGTGCTGAGGCGATAGGTGTTGTGCGGGGCGTGGCAGAAGATGCAGATCCGGTTCAGGGTGTCGGCCGGAACCGCCGTGTAGTCCATCCCGTTGTGGACGGTGCTCAGATCGTGCACCGTCAGGTTGATCCCGTTGCCGGCAGGGTACGAACCCGAGTACGCCATCACGGACGACACGAGAAGCAACCCGCAGCCGGCGATCATCAGACTCTTCAGGACTCTGTTCATGTTTCCTCCGACTATCTCTTCGTTTCGTTGTCCTACGGTCTATCGCGCCGGGGGCGGGCGGGCTCCATCCCGCCCGCCCCTGCCGCGGGTTACTCGGTCACGGTGGTCAAGCGGGTCCTCGGCGTCGTCTGGGTCGCGCCCAGCGCCGAGTTGGCCTTCACGTCCGCGGTGTTGACGCTCGGTCCGATCGTGTAGGGGCCGAGCACCGGGAACGTGTAGCCGGAACGCGTGAAGCTGACGGTGTAGGTCCCGGGCTTCAGCGAGCCGAGGTTGTAGGCGCCGTTCGTCCCGGTGGTCACCGACTTCACCGAAACGCCGCTCTTCTTGAGGGTCACGGCCACGCCGCCGAACGGCGTGGTGTTGTCGGCCTTCTTCACCGAACCGCTGATCGCGAAGTAGGCCGGGGTCGCCGTCGTGGCGCAGGTGAAGTCGTCCGAGACCGGCCGGCTGTCGGTCGCGCGGACCGTCACCGGGAACGCACCCGGGACGACGTAGGTGCGGTTGAACGTGGCGCCGGCCGCGCCGAAGGAGCGAACGCCGCCGTCGCCCCAATCCACCGAGATCCTCAACGGGGCGACGCCGCCCGTCGAGGCGTCCACCACCTGCATGGTCCAGGTGTTGGCGTTCCAGGTGCAGGAGGTCGCGCCGGCGGTCAGCGTGGCAATCACGGGATCGACCGTGACGGACTGCGTGGACGACCCCACCGCGAGGAAGTTCGGCGGGGGCTGGTTGAGCATCACGGTGAGCGTGATGTTCCGGGTGCCGGCCGCGGCGTAGGTGTGCGTGGCGGTCACGACCGGATCGGTCGTGGTCGTGTCGGCCGACCCGTCGCCCCAAGACCAAACGTACTTGAAGCTGGGGCACCCGCCGGTGCCGCAGGACGTCGTGGCGGTTGCCGTCACGCCGAGCGTGTCCGGAACCTGGGAGGCCGAGAGGCCCACGGCGTAGCTGATGCCGGCCGATCCGTGCATGCCCTCTGCCGCAGCCGCGAGCACGGCCTTCGTGCGGTAGTTGCCGCCGTTCTTGACCGGGTTCTGGGCAACCGCCGCGCCCGTCACCCCGATGGGCGCCGCGCCCGCGAGGTTGATGGTGTTCCCGACCACCGAGATGATGTAGGTCGGGAAGTCGCCGCGAACCGGCTCGCCCAGCTCGTCGTACTCGTAGGTGCCGGCGCCAGCGACCAGGATCCGCTGGTTGGCCGCGAAGCCGGCCGGATTGACCACCGTGAGGGCCTTCGAGCCCGTGGCGATCGTGCCGGTCGTCTCGGCGTGGGACGTTCCGCCGCCGTGGCACTGGCCGCACGCGTCATCCACGTCGATCCACACGGCGTTCGTGTACGTGCCGTCGGGGGAGGTGTTGGCGTTGACGGTCGTAGTCAGGGCCGCCGGGAGCGGGAGCGTCGAGTAGGAAGCACTCGCGTTGATTCTCCAGAGGTGCTTGCCGCCCGGCATGTGGCAGACGATGCACGGCTCGGCGGGCTCTTCCGCCATCTTCTCGAGCGGCGTGCCGACGCCGCCGAGGTGATTGATCTTGGTCAGGTCGATGTTGTACGGGCCGGAGTGACACTCGGTGCACTCCTCGCGGAACGGCTTCTCGCCGGTCACGACGCTGGTGTGGACCTCGTGGCAGCCCGTGCAGCCGTTACCGGTATTCGCCGCTTCCGCATCGATCTGGAAGAAGCTCTTGTACTCGCCGGTCCCCGCGAAGTTGAACTTCCCGGTCGCGATCTGGTCGAACGTTCCCGTGAACTTCCCGTGCGGGCTGTTCAGGAACTGGTTTCCCGCCGTATGGCTGACGAAGGTGACGTCCCCGTGGGCCGGGCCGACCTTGAGCGCCGTAGCGGGGTTGGTCGAGTCGTAGGGCAGACCGCCCGTCTCCTGCCGGTGGCAATCCATGCAGACCCGGGTGATGATCTGGCCCCGGTTCGCGTAGTTGCCGGTCCAGCGGCCGCCGGCATCCTCGCAGCGGATGACGTCGGTCGCGTACGAGTATTGCCCGCCGGCGGCCGTGCAGGCCGTCAGCCCTGCGATGCCGGTCCACGTCTTCCCGGCGGCCTCGCAGTTGATCTGATCGGTGTAGAGCGCGTCGCTGCAGGTGCCCTTGTTGCACACGCCCTCGAGGCTGCAGGAGGTGAACGACCAGGCTCCGCCGGCGACCTGGCAGGAAGCCTGCGTGCCGTTCGCGCGGTAGGTGCCCGTGGAGCAGGTGGTTCCGCTCGGGGCCGTCCCCGACTTGCACCACCCAGCCTGCCAGGTGAAGGCGTTCGCGACGCAATCGGCCTGGTTGTTGTAGCGCGCGTTGCTGCAGAACGGGGCGGCCACCCAGGTGTTACCCACCGTCGCGATGCACGTCGCCTCGTCCGCGGCGGTCACCGAGCAGATCGCTGGCGTGCTGGCCAGGCTGCATGCGGTCAACCACGTTCCGCCGTTCGAGGTGCACACCGCCTCGCTGGTCCACCGCGCGTCGCTGCAGGCGCCGCTGCTGATGTCCGTGCCCGTCATGTTGTTGTGGTGCGTGGACATGCCGGCCGGCGCGCTGTACTGCAGAGGCGACCCGGTGCCCGTCGTCGTGTCGATCGCGGAGCTGTGGCACCGCGTGCAGGAGATCCCCCAGACGTCCCAGGAGGAGTACTTGTTGGAATCGCCGGCGATGCCGCCCGACAGGTTGACCACGTTCGCGGGGGCGTTCGAGAGCCGGTCCCACGTGATACCGGGGAAGGACTTCTCGGGCTCCTTCGCCGTCTGGATCGTGGCGTCGCTCGTCCAGCCGGTCGTGTGGCAACGGCCGCACGAGTACGAGATGCCCGCGTTGTTGACCAACGTCCCGCCATAGGTCGAGACGCAGTTGGCCGTGGTCCCCCGCGGGTCGCTGCAGACCTGCGACGTGCTCGCCGGGGCCTTGTAGATCGCTCTCGGAAGCGGGGCGAGCCAGTCGCCGTAGATCCACGTCACGTCGCGGGCGACGCTGTTGACCGTGATCTGGCCGCCGCCCCAGTAGAAGAGGTTGCCGCTGTCATCGGAGACATAGGCGTCGGCGGGATGGAACACACCGCCGTTCTGGATGCAGTCCTCTTCCGTCGTGTAGAGCGGGTTCGTGCAGACGAGCGGAGGACCGCCCCACGCCTTGGGGGCCGTCACCTTGCGGGCCATGTTCTTGTGGCCCATGTACAGGGTGTCCTCGGTGTCCCGGACGCGGGGACCGTTGTACTGCGTCACCGTGTTGTGGCAACGCAGGCACTGGTCGCCGGCACCGTTGCTCGTGAGCAGGTTCGGGGTGTAGGCCGTGCGGGCCGGCATCACCCACGAGCCCGTGCACGTGCCGGTCGTGACCCAGTTGCCCCCGTGCTTCATGCAGTTCACGTTGTTCCGGTCGTCGTCCATCATCACGACGGCGCAGACGCCCGTGGCCGCATTCCACAGCCGGTCGCCCTTGGCTTCGCATACGCCCTGGCTCGCGTTGTTGACCAGGTCGTTGCACACGCCGCTCGTCGTCCACGACAGGTTCGCCGCGGACGTGCAGCTCGCCTGGACGACGTTCAGCCGGAGCGCCACGCACTCCGCCCGGGTGTCGATCCCGGTGTAGCCGTAGCCGGCTGCCGCCGGGCACGTGCCCTGTGCGGGGAGATCCCAGCCGTTCAGGGTGTTCTGCACGGCGCCGTCGTCCATGTACTGGATCGCGGCCCAGGTCGGGCCGGCCAGGGCGATCGCCGCAGCGAGAACGGTTGTCGTCAAAAGCAATCTCGTTTTTCGGCTCATCTTTTCCTCGTCCTCCTCCAGAGTAGTCCCAGCAGGGCCGTTCGACTGCAAGAGGCGTGCACAAGCCTTGGCGGAATGGGGAGCCCCGCCATGTCGCATCGAGCGCCAAGAAACGGCAGTTTGTCGGGGTTTTCCGGCTCGGGCGAGAGCACCGGCGGCATGTATGGAAATCCGCTGCGGTGATTCACTCAAGAGAGCTGCGGGATTTGACGACTACTCGATCTGGCGTATTCGAATAGTTGATTCGTGGCCTGTGAAGGGGGGCTTGTTCCGGGCGATCGGCGCCGTGCGCTCGCGCTACAGGTCGAGCACGACGCGCGCCGACCACCCCTCTCGATCTTCGGAAAGCAGCAGCTGGTGATAGGTCACCGCCTTGACCTCCCTCTCGATCTCGTGGCGCGAGGGATCGAAGGCCTCGCCGAGCGCGTGGGCGACGAGCTCTCCGGGTCTCAGCTCGATGACCTCCGCGCCGCGAAACAACCACCTCGCGGTGTCGTGCAGGTACAGCAGTTCCGATAGGTACCGCACCAGCAGATCCTCGGCGTCCACGGCTCTCTCGACGCGAATCGGGATCCGCTCTCTCGGCTCGACCGTCCGCACGTCGAGGATCACGTCGAACAAAGCGCGCGTCGCGGCATCGTAGATGCCAGACAGGGTCGGAGCGCCGATCAGGATCGCGATGTCCCCGGTGTGGTCCAGCAGCCGGTACCAGGGCGCCTCGCCGCTCACCGGCGCCTCCCGCCCCCTTCCCGCCCGCCGCGCCGCGGAGGACGCCCCCCTCCCCTCTCTCGCGGACGCGCGCCGCCACGAGGGGGCTGCGCCGCCGGCTTGCGCGCGGCGGGGCGGCTGTCCGGGGCGAGGGAGAAATCGAGACGCCTCAGCACCAGGTCCACGCGATCCACGACGACGCGGAGCGGATCGCCGAGGCGGTGGGCCGCGCCGCTCCTCTCGCCGAGCAGCTCCATCCGGCGCTCCGCGAACTCGAACCGCTCGTCGCCGAGCCGCTCGACGTGCAGGAGCCCTTCCGCCAGGGTCTCGCGGAGCTGGACGAAGAGGCCGAACCTCGTGACCCCCGTCACGAGGCCGTCGAACGTCTCGCCTTCCTTCCCCTTCATGAAGGCGATCTTCTTCCACTCGAGCAGCTCGCGCTCCGCCGCCTCGGCCTCGCGCTCCAGCTTCGAGCAGCCGTCCGCGAGGACGTCGAGTCCGTCCGACAGGGACGCGAGGGCGTGCCCGTCCCGCCGCCTGAAGGCGCGAAGCAGCCGGTGCAGGACCAGGTCGGGATAGCGGCGGATCGGGGACGTGAAGTGCGCGTACACCGGCGCCGCGAGACCGAAGTGGCCGAGGTTCTCGGGGCTGTACCGCGCCTGCTTCATCGAGCGGAGGGCCACCTGGCTCACGAGCGCCTGCTCGGGACGCCCCTCCGCCGCCTCCACGAGCCGCTGGACGTCTTTCGGCCTCACCGACTCGGGGTCGGCCGACAGGACGAGGCCGAAGGTCGCGGCGAACTCCGCCAGCGCCTCCACCTTCGCCGGGTCGGGGGCCTCGTGGATCCGGTAGAGGCAGGGCGCCCCCTCGGCGTCGAGGTGTCCGGCCACGGCCTCGTTCGCCGCGAGCATGAACTCCTCGATCATGCGGTGGGCGCGGTTTCGCGGCTCGATCTTGATACCGGTCATCACGCCTTCGACGTCGAGGAGGATCCGCGGCTCGGGAAGATCGAAGTCGACGCTCCCCCGCGCGCGCCGGCGCCCCTCGAGGAGGTCTCGGAGCCGGTCGGCGGTGTGGAGCATCGCCGCGAGGCGCTTCGGGACCCTCGCCGCGGGCTCCTGCCCGTCGAGAAGGGCCGCGACCTGCGTGTAGGTCAGGCGCGCGGCGGACCGGATGACGCCGTCGGCGAATCGGGTCTTCAAGACCTCGCCGCGGGCGTCGAGGTCGAGGATCGCCGACTGGACGAGCCGGTCCTCGCCGGGACGGAGCGAGCACAGGTCGTTCGAGAGCTTCTCGGGAAACATCGGGAAGACGCGGTCGGGAAAGTAGACGCTCGTGCCGCGCGCCCGCGCCTCGGCGTCGAGATCGTCGTTCGGCCGAGCGAAGAACGCCACGTCGGCGATGTGGACGAAGAGCCGGAAGCCGCCGCCGGGGAGCTCCGAGATCGCGATGGCGTCGTCGAAGTCCCGCGCCGTCTCGCCGTCGATGGTCACCGGCGGCGGATCCTCGAACCGCTCCCGCCGCGAGGCCTCCTCCCGCGGGACCGCGTCCGGCAGCCGGCGGGCGGCCTCGAGAATCTCCTCCGGGAACTCGGTTCGCAGATCGTGCCGTCGCGCGACGACCATCGTGTCCACGCCGGGGTCGCCGAGCCGGCCGAACACCTCGACGACCTTCCCCTCGGACGGCTCGCCCGAAGCTCCGGGCCTCAGGACCAGGACCTCCACCGCGTCCCCGTCCTCGGCCCCCATGCGAAACGCCCCCGGGATCGAGATCTGCGAGGGCGCCGAAGGATCGAACGGCTGCACCAGGCCGCCGCGATCTCTACCCCGGAAGAGTCCCTGCACGCGCCTCCCGCGGCGGTCCACGACCCCGCTCACCTCTCCCTCCGGCCGCCCCTCGCGGTCGGCGCCGAGGATCCGCACCTCCACCGCGTCGCCGTGGTGAGCGCCGCCGAGGCGCCGGGGCGGGATGAACACGTCGCGGCCCGGTCCCTCGATCCGGACGAAGGCGAAACCGCGCGGGTGGACGTGGAGGCGGCCGCGGACGAGCCGCTCCTCGACCGCGGCGAGCTTCCGGCCATCCGCGCTCACGATGCGGCCCGACGCCAGAAGGTCCCGAACCGCTTTCCGGTACGCCGCCTTCTCCTGCCTCGGAACGCGAAGCCGGTCGAGCAGCTCGTGGAGGGACACCGGCCGGTAGCCGGGCTCGCGAAGGTGCTCGACCACGGCCTTTTCGACGGCCTCGCGATCGCGGGCCGGCGGCCCTTCTTGGCGCATGTTGTGCCTTCTTTCGGTGAACCGTCTCGCGCGGCGGTCGCCCGACCCGGCCCGAGCGCTTGACATGTCCGGCCCGAGGTTGCTAGTTTAGCGCCGCACGGTACGCCGAAGTGGCGGAATTTGGTAGACGCGCTAGATTCAGGATCTAGTGGGCCTAGCCCGTCCCGGTTCGAGTCCGGGCTTCGGCACCATCCGCACGATCCCGCCCCGAGCCCGGTTTCCGGGCCGAGCGAGCCGTACCGCCAACGGCCGGAGTTCGCCTAGGTCTTCAGCAGCGATTCCGACTTCCTGGCGGCCATCGCCGGGTCCCGGCGAGCGGTCGCTAGATCGCGGCCCGTCCGGCGCGACTCGTCGAAGCGCTTGACGAAGCGGAACCACCGCTCCGCCTCGGCGCGTGACCGCTCGGCCCTCTTGAGCAGCGCATCCAGGTGCCATTCCGTCCGAAGGTGGTCGGGCATCGCTCCCTCCTGTCCGAACGCTCCGGCTCCTCGCCGGGTCACTTCCGCTTCCGTCGGGTTCCGCCCCTCTTCCTCGGTGACGAGGCGGGGCGGCGCGGCTTGCTCCGCGCCGCCTTGAGCCGCGACGCCCGCGCCAGCAGCCGGTCCACCGCCGCGATTCGCGTTCCGAGCTTCCGGTCCATCTCGCCGAGGACCTCCCCCGCCCGATCCCGGAACGCCTTGGCCTGGGTAAGGAGCGTCTCGGCCTTCTCCTTCGCGCTCTTGACCTCGAGCGCCTCGAGCGCGCGGCTCCGCATCCAGGTCGCGACCGGCAGGTTGCGCGCCGCGGACCGGAACGCGCCCAGCTCCGCGGGGGACACCTTCACCCCCACGAGAAGCGAGCGGCGTTCCTCTCGCGGCATGGGCTCGGGACCGCGCTTCCGTCTCCGGCGGATCTTCCTCACATCACCCTCGATAAACTAGGTTATTCTTTGTTTAACCACATTGTCAACAGAAATTTCGCGAGTTCTCGGCGGCGAGGCTGGCGCCGGTCAGAGTGTCCGGCGCGTTGCGGGTGGGATCCGGTTGCCTCCGGTGAGACTGCGCGGCCGCACCGATTCCGGAGCCCGGCGAGAGCGCGTCACCACCCGAGCGGGGCCCGAAGCCGGAAGCGTCCGCAGACGGCCCTTTCTCGGGCCGGCGAGGGCAAGCAAGCATCCGACCGAAGGCGCGGCCGGCCGTGGGGGGACTAACGCGGGATGATCCGCGGACGACCCGGTCGGAGCGGGATCAGCGGAGCAGGTCGAGGAGGCGCTTGGCGACGGTCTCGGGAGAGCCGACGGCGGCGTTGACGACGACGCAGCGGCTCACCGCGAACAGGCGCTCGTACTGGGCCTGCATCGCCTCGGCGCGCGCGGTGTCGGTGCCGGCGACGTGCGGGTTGAGAAACGGCGCCGCGGGACCGCGCCCGCCCGGGAGGTTCCCCTCGGCGAGACGACGCGCCGCGTCGCGCGGCGGCAGCTCCTGCACCGCGGGGAGAACCGCGTCCTTGACCAGGAGAACGCAGGTCGCAAGCGAAGTCCGGCGGACGTGCCCGTGCCCGGCGCCCAGCCACGCCGGGTCCAGGAGGAGCCTCCCCTTCCCCGAGGCCGCGACGCAGACCGCGGCGCCCCGGTCGAGGGGGCACTCGCCGTCGGGATGGTCCTCGTGGCACTGGTCCCGGCCGGTCGCCAGGTTCTCGAGCTTGGTGCGCTCGAGCAGCTTCTCGAGCTCGGGAAGGTACTTCATCCACTTCGCCTTGAGATACAGCTTCCGCTCGGGCAGCTCCGCCACCGGCCCGTCGGGGGACGGGCGGACGAAGACGTCCTCGCTCGCCACGAGGCGGACCCCGTCCTGCCCCAGCGCGGCCGCGAGCACGGCCGTGCGGCCGGACCCCGGCTCGCCCCACACGAGCGCGCCGCGGCCGCCGCGGTCGAGCGCGGCGGCATGGGCGAGCAACGCTCCCGAGGTCCGGGCCGCGCCGTCCGCGGCCAGCGTCAGCGCCATCGATCGGAGCTGCCCGTAGTACGCGGTGTTGAGCAGGAATCCCGTCGCGGTCTCGAGGCTGACCGCCGCCTGCGTCTCGCGCCCCGGGACGTCCTTGACCGCGTAGACGACCGCGTGAGGCTCGAGGTCCCCGTCGAGCGACGCGGGGAAGAAGTTCTCCTGGTAGAAGTCCGCCAGGTGCGGCGAGTTCGACCGGAGCTGCACCACGATCCCCGCGATCGAGGCGTTCCACTCGAAGTAGGCGTCGGGCTTGAGGTGCGCCTCGGCCTCGGCGAGCGCGGCGTTCCGCGCGCCCACGACGGCGAGGGACTCCGCCGGAACGGCGCTCTTGACCTTCGTGACGACGTTGTTGAGGGCGCGCGGGCGAAGGCGCTTCGGCTCGTCGAGGCGCGCCAGGGCGCGCGAGACCCGCTTCATCCCCTCCTCGATCCGGTCCATGGAAAGGGCGAAGGAGAACCGGATGTGCTCGTCGGAGCCGAACGCCTGTCCGGGAATCACGGCGACCTGCGCCTCTTTCAGCAAGTAGTACCCGAGGCCGTACGTGTTCCGGATCGGCGCGCCGCCGAACTCCTTGTCGAGGTAGCGGGCGACGTTGGGGAACGCGTAGAACGCCCCTTTCGGCTCGGGACACGAAACGCCGGGGATCGCGCGAAGCCGGTAGACGATCGCGTTGCGCCGCCGCTCGAACTCCTGCTTCATCCGCTCCACTTCCATGGAGCAGCTCGAGAGCGCCACGATCGCCGCTTTCTGCACGAACGAGGTCGCGTTCGAGGTGTTGTGCGACTGGATCTTGGACAGCGCCTGGATCAGCTCGCGCGGGCCCGCCGCGTAGCCGAGCCTCCACCCGGTCATCGAGTAGGCCTTGGAGAAGCCGTTGATGACCAGGGTGCGCTTCTTGATCTTCTCGTTCAGCGACGCGATGGAGTGGAACCTCGCGCCGTCGTAGGTCAGCCGCTCGTAGATCTCGTCGGAGATCACCCAGATGTCTTCCTTGACGCAGACCTCGGCGATCGCCTCCAGGTCCTCGCGGGAGTAGGTGGCCCCGGTCGGATTGCACGGGTAATTGAGGATCAGCGCCTTGGTGTTGGGCGTGATGGCCGCGGCGAGGGTCTTCGCCCGGAGCCGGAACCCGTCCTCCTCGCGCGTCGGCAGGTACACGGGGTTGGCGCCGGCAAGGGTGACCTGATCCGGGTACGAGACCCAGTAGGGGGACGGGATCAACACGTCGTCCCCCGGCCCGTAGAGCGCCATCGCCGCGTGGAACAGGCAGACCTTCGCCCCGGGCGACACGATCACCTCGTCCGGCGAGTACTTGAGCCCGTTCTCGCGGAGGAGCTTCTCGCAGATCGCCTTCTTGAGGTCCGGGATCCCGTCGTTGGCCGTGTACTTGGTGAAGTTGGCGTCGAGGGCCGCCTTCGCCGCGCGCTTGACCGGCTCGGGCGTGGGGAAGTCCGGCTCGCCGACCGAGAAGTCCACCACGTCGACGCCGGAGGCGCGCATCTGCCCCGCCTTGGCGCCGATCCTGAGGGTGGGGGACAGCGCGATCCGGTTGACCCGATCGGAGAACATGGGCCCCCTCCCTACTTGCCGTCCTTCGCGTCGTCCTTCTTCTTACCCCGGGTCAGCAGGTCCTGGAGGTTCAGGCCGGTGAGGCTCTCCACGACGGTCGGCAGCTGCGCGAGCACCGAGGCGACCTGTCCCGTGATCTTCTGCGCGCCGTTCGCGTCGCCGACCATCACGATCTTGTCCACCTTGGAGAGGGGCTCGGAGACGGCGCGGGCGAGCTCCGGGAGGGACTTGATGATCATCTCGGTGAGCGCGGCGTCCGAGTAGTCCTTCCACGCCAGCGCCTTGGCCCGCATCGCCTCGGCCTCGGCCTTCCCGCGCGCGAGCGTCGCCTCGGCCTCGGAGTTTCCGATGGTGCGAATGCCCGCGGCCTTCCCCTTCGCCTCGAGCTCCTTCCGGTACGCCTCGGACTCCGCCTCCAGCCGGGCCTGGTAGTTCATCGCCTCGGCGGGGCGCTTCACGTTGGCCTCGAGCTCCTTCTCGCGGCGGACCGCCTCCCGCTCCTCGACCTTCGCGGCCAGCTCCTTCTCGGCGAGGCGGACCTCGTACTCCGAGCGCTTCAGCGCGAGGTCGAGCTTGGCCCGCTCCATGTCGTAGGCGACGTCCGCCTGCGCGCGTTTCGAGTTGACCGAGGCCTGGAAGTCGGCGCGCTGCATCTCGAAGTCGCGCGTCGCCTGGGCCAGCTCGGCCTCGGCCTTGAGGCGCGCCACGTCCCCTTCCTTGCGGGCCATGGCGGCGTTGATCGCCGAGTCCCGCTCGGTCTCGGCCTGGGCGATGGTCGCGTCGCGCTTGACCTCCGCGATCCGCCGGGCGCCGAGGGCCTGGATGTACCCCTGCGCGTCCGAGATGTCCTTGAGGGAGAACGACGCCAGCTCGAGACCGAGCCGCGCGAAGTCGTCCGCCGACGCTTCCCGGACCTTCCGGGCGAACGCCTCGCGGTTCGAGTAGATCTCCTCGACCGACATCGTGCCCAGGGCGGCCCGCATGTGCCCCTCGAGCACTTCCTGCGACACCTCCACGATCCCGCTCGAGCCGCGGGAGAGGAAGTTCTCGATGGCGCGGTGGAGCGACGCCTCGCCGCTCGACGCCTTGACCTGCCCCTGCGCCTCCGCCGAGATCAGCACGCCCTGGCCGGAGAGCACCTCCGGGCAGCGGATCGCGAGCGAGAACACCTCGAGCGGGAACGAGTCCACCGTCTCGATGAACGGCATCACGAACGTCCCGCCGCCCACCTGGAGGCGGTAGCCGACCTTGCGCCGCGCGCCGTCCGCATCCACGACGGTCGAGGTCCGCCCCGAGATCACGAGGGCCTGGTTCGGACCGACCTTGCGGTAGTTGACCGCCCACAGGACGAACAGCGCGACGACGACGACTGCGGCGATGACCCAGGGCAACCAGAACATGACGTCCTCCTCCGATCCCGAAGGCGGGGCGCCACCTTACGCCATCTGAGGGGCCGGTTCAAGACCTCGAAACCCGACTCCGGGGGTCCGAAATGGGCATGGAACGCCGCGCCTCGCGTCTTGCGCCGCTTCGACCGCCTCCGCTATGCTCCGCTCTCCGCGACGGCTCGCGGGGAGAGGTGGATCATGGCCAGCGGACCCTACGATCCCGACGTCTACCGGCGGTTCGCCGAGAACCTGCGCGGGTGTCTGACCGGGTCCAACATCGAGCACCCCTCCATGTGGGCGCTCAGGCGCCGCGCGATGGCGAGCGCCCGGACGACGGCGAACGGCTCCCACGTCTGGTACTCCGCCATCTCCTCGCGCATGGCCGCGCGCACGGTGTACCTCGGCAGCGAGAAGGTCTGGCTCCCCCGCGCCACGCCGGTCCAGCTCGACATCGTGCAGAAGGCGCCGGAGCAGCTGCACAAGGTGCTGCAGCTCCTGCGAACGCTCCCGTTCGTGCACGTACGGCGGCAGATGGGAGACAACTCGGAGTTCAACCCGATCTGCAACCTCTACGTCTCCGTGTCGGACCCGAAGAACTACCGCCTCGCGTACATGTGGGCCCGCACGATGAACGACGTGCGGAGCAGCCGCCCCGGCCCCGAGTTCATCATGGTGGACATCCCGGAGGAGCACCGCCTGCGGATGCAGGTGCTCGCCATCCCCGAGTACAACATCAACCTCGCCCTGGCGACCGACTACACCGGCGAGTGCAAGAAGGGGTTCCTGCGCCAGGCGATGTACCGCGCCGACGAGCGCGGCAACCTCGGGCTCCACGCGGGGACGAAGGTCGTGAGGGCGCGGGACCAGAGGACCGGCAAGCTGAAGACGTACGGCGTCTTCATGTTCGGCCTGACCGCGACCGGCAAGAGCACCTGGTCCTGCCACCAGCTCGGCCTCGACTCGGAGCACGGCGAGGGGACCTGGGTCGCGCAGGACGACATCGTGATGCTGAAGCGCGACGGCTCGGCGTTCGGCACCGAGCAAGGGTTCTACGTGAAGACCGACGTGGAGCCGACCCTGCAGGAAGCGATGTACCACGCGCTCGTCCACCGCTCGGCCCTCCTCGAGAACCTGATGGTGGACGGCAAGGGGAAGGTGGACTTCCTCGACGAGCGCCTCGGCGAGAACGGGCGCGGCGTGCTCGACCGGCGGCAGCTCAAGGTGCGGCGCGGCGGGAGCCTGAAGTCCATCTGCGCCGACTCGATCGATCTCCCGCCGCTCGACCAGCTCGACGGCGTGGTGTTCGCCTTCATCACGCGGCGCAACACGGTCTACCCGTTCGCCCACCGCCTCACCCCCGAACAGGGGGTGCTGGCCTACCTCTGGGGCGAGTCGAGCCACTCGTTCGCGACGGTCCCCGAGAAGGCGGGCGAGAGCGTTCGGATCGTCGGCATGGACGATTTCATCATCGGGAACCAGGGACGCAAGGTGAACGCGTTCCACGACATCGTGATGGACCTCGCCGCGCGCTTCCCGGGGAAGGTCCACTTCTTCCAGTACAACACCGGCGGGGTCGGCGAGATCATCGAGGTGGACAAGGGAAGCGGCGCCCGGAAGCTGGTCCGCAAGGCGACGCGGGTCCCCATCGAGGTGATGGCGGCGCTCCAGCGCGGCGACCTGCGCGGCACGAACGAGTACCGGAAGGGCGCCCTCTCGATGGACGAGGTCGTCCGCTTCGACGGCGGCGACCTCTCGGCCTACGACCCGTCGAACTTCTATTCCAAGGAGCAGATCGCCGGGTACCTGGCCGAGCTGGTCGAGGGCCGCCGGAAGCACACCGAGGAGATCGCCGCACAGGGATTGCGGAAGGACATCCGCGACCTCGCCCACCGAGAGCTGGACCAGATCGAGGCGATCGCCGGGAAGCGGAAGGCGGAGGCGTGGGCGCCCTCGGATCCGGCGGAGGATCACGATGCCGCCGAGGACCGGGCGCCGCTCTCGCGCTGGATCACCTCGTGGGAGCCCAAGCGCCCCGGCCGGGAGTCCCGCTTCGGCTCGCCCCGCGGACGCTCCGCCTGGTAGGCCGGGTCCACCCCGACTCGGAATCCTGCGTCCGGGTTCGCCCTCGCGGCACGCGGCGGCGTTGCGCGGCGACAGTCGCCGCGCCGCCTAGCTCCGGTTTTCGCGCGGCCGTCCAGGGAAGAGACGGCCGCGCGAAAACAGGGCCGCTTCGGGTCGAACCCGGACGCAGGATTCCGAGTCGGGGTTAGCCCATCCCCGCCTTCTGGGCGGTGATCTCGCGCATCTGCGTGCGCTGGAGTTGGATCCCCTGGATCGCGAAGCCCTTGAGCGCGAGCTCGATGTCGCGCGTCGGGTGGACGTAGCGGGGGTGACGCGCCGTCTCGACGACCTGCCGCACGATCAGGTCGTCCGCGAGGAGCAGGTAGCGAGACACGCGGTCGTCGGCGGGATCGGGGCGCGAGTGCGAGAAGAAGAAGAGGCTTCCGCCGTCCTTCATGACGCGGCGCAGCTCTCCTCCGTACTCCGCGAGGCGGTCGGGCGGGACGAAGTCCGCGATCTCCCAGGCCAGCACCAGGTGAAAGAGCCCGGCGGGCTGGTCGAGACGGAACGGCGCGACGTCGACGGGCGGCTCGCCCGGACGCCGCGGGGGAATCGGCGGAGGAAGCTCGAAATCCTCGACGTGGACGCGCGCGCCGCGGCTCGCGAGGTAGACGACGGAATCCCCGTTGAGGGGACCGAGGACCAGGATCTCGGGCTTCCCTTCCCGGAGCGCGCGCGCGAGGACGCGCGCCAGGGCGCCGCACGGACGCCCGCCCAGGGCGGACCCCTGCGCCGCCGCTCCGGCGGTCGCCGGGGCGGCGGACTCTCTCTCCCGCGGCTTGAGGGACACCGGCAGACCCGCTCGAGGCCGGCTCTAGGCGGCGCCGCCCGGGGTGCCGGGCTTCGGCGGAACGGGCGCTCCCGGCTTCCTGTCCATGTCGATGCTCCCCTTGAACCGCGCGCCGTCCGCGAGCGCCACCCTCGGCGCGACGATGTCGCCCTTCATCGAGCCGGTCGCGGCCACCTCGACCTTGTCGTCGGCGGTGATGTTCCCCACGATCTCGCCGATCACCATCACGGTCTTCGCCTGGATCTCGGCGGTGATCTTGCCGTTCGCCCCGATGGTGAGATTGTGGTCCTTGAGGACGATCTTGCCTTCCACCTTCCCTTCGATCGTGAGGTCCTCGTTCCCGGTGAGCTCACCCTTGATCTGAATCGACTGGCCGATGTTCACGAGCTTCTCCATCGCGCTCTCCCGTGTCGCCGGGCCGGCCTCCTGGGGCGCCGGGCCTCGATCCGGCTCGGATTTCTGCCGATTCCACACCTTGCCGTCCAATCTCTCTCCTCGAACCCGCCGCGTCTTTGAGGCGGAAAACGGAACGGCGGATTATACTCCGATCCTGCCGTGTACGCCGTTGCCATGGCGCCGCGCGGCCGTGACGAAGGAGCGCCGTTGGACCCCCACCCGCCGGTCGCCCCGCCGCGTTTGCGGCGCCTCGCGGGGCTGCTCGCGATCGCCGCGGCCGCGCTCTGCGGCGTGCTCTCCGCGCGCGCCGCCAAGAACCCCGCGCTCAAGGACTGGGACCAGGGCCCCGCGCGCTACATCATGAACGACGCGGAGGTCCGCGCCTGGAAGGAGCTGAAGGACGACGCTTCCCGGGGGATCTTCGTCGAGCGTTTCTGGGCGAAGCGCGACCCGACGCCCAACACCCTGGCCAACGAGTACCGGCAGCTCTTCTGGCAGCGGGTCCAGGAAGCGAACCAGAAGTTCCTGGACAGCTCGCGGCCCGGATGGATGACCGACCGCGGGAAGATCCACGTCCTCTACGGGCCGCCGAACACGATCGAGGAGGACTCGAACGCCCAGACCGAGGGGCTCACCGCGACCGCGACGCGCGGTCTCATCCGCTGGTTGTACGAGGGGCGCCCGCATCCCGACAAGCAGCTCGACGCGATCGTCGTGGTCCCCTTCGTCCGCGACGTGTCGGGCGAGTACAAGCTCTCGCACGACCCCCGTCTCGCGAGCGTGTTCTTCGACTGGGCCGGTCTCAAGGACAAGGAGTCCGCGTTCTGGGATCCGTGGTTCAGCACTCACGCCGTTCCCGGCGGCAAGACCGACCTCGGGGTGATGCTCGACCAGGGAACGCTGCAGGCGATCCCGTCGCAGGAGGAGTTCCTCATCGAACGGGTCGAGACGTACGAGACCTACGCGTCGCATCCGGTCTCCGTCGAGATCCACCGCTTCCAGCCGCAGGGCTTCGAGGGGAAGTCGCTCGTCACGGTGACGGTCGCGATCCCCGAGAAGGAATACAACGCCGTCCCCGCGATCATGGCGAGGTTCACCTCGACCGACGCAGCCCGGCCGCAGCGCATCATCGGCGAAGGGTCGTTCCGGGTCGAGGGCGCGGGGCAGGAGCGGATCTCCCAGGGACGCCTGTTCCTCGAGCCCGGCATCTGGACCGTGACGATCCTCGTCGCGGATCCCGAGGGGAAGAGCAACGGCATCCAGCACCTCAAGGTCGACGTGCCGTCCCAGGGAGGGGGCCTGCGCCTGAGCGACACGGTCCTCGCGCGAACCCTCGAGCCGGTCGCGTACGCCTCGCTGGCGTCCTACGAGGAGCCTTTCTTCGTCGGGTCGTTCCGCGTGGTGCCGCTGGCGGGACGGCCCCTCCGTCGCGGCGACGAGCTCAACCTGTTCTACGAGATCTACGGCGGCCGCGCCCCGTACCGGATCGTCTACCGGATCGAGGGGAAGGAGGACGACGGCCGGTTCACGCCGCTGGGGAAGCCCGTCGCCCTGGATCGTGCGGAGGGAGCGCAGGGCTGGTCGCTGCCGACGAGCGATCGGTGGCCCGTGGGCGATTACCGGATCCGCATCGAGCTGGCCGACGCCGCGGGCGGCTCGATCACCAGGGTGGTCCCGTTCACGCTGGCGCCCCGCGAACCGTCCTGAGCCGGCGGCGCGCATGGCCCGACGTCCGCCGCTCCTCTTCCTGGCCGTACTTCTCCTGCTCGCCGCGCCGCGGGGCTCCGTCCGGGCCGAGGAGGCGCCGGGCGACCGCATCACGGCCGGCGGATCGCTGGCGTGGATGTTCTCCCCCGACATCGACCTTCTCGGCGTGCTCCGCGCCGACCTCCCCTTCGCCGTCTCCGGCGCGCGGAGCCTCTACCTGTCCGTCGACACCCTGACGGCGATCGAGAAGGCCTCGTCGGACTTCACCTTCGGCGTGCACGAGCTGGACTACGCGATCGAGGCGGGCGCGAGGTCGGAGCGCCCCTCGGGACGCGTCCTCTCGGCCTTCGCCGGCCGCCGCGGCAAGGAGCTCGTGGACGCGGCCGGCGAGCCCTTCGTCGCGTACGCGGGGGGCGGCATCGAGTCGCGCGGCTTCCGGCGCGCCTCCTGGTCGCGGCCGCTCGAATGGAAGGCGGACATCGGCGCGGTCGTCGCGCAGCGCGACGTGGAGGCGGCGATCCTCGCGCGCGGGGAGCTGCGCTGGCTCCACGGCGGCCCCGGCGTGGCATTCGGCGGGGATGCGCGTGTCGAAGCGCTAGCGGGAAGCGGGTCGGGCGTCGCGGCCGACCTCTCGATAGGCCCGCGGCTCGACGTGTACCTTTCCGGCGGGCGGCGTGTCGCCTTCTTCGTTCGCTACCTCCGCTCGCGGAATCCGCTGGGGATCGAGGTTTCGGGCGTCACGGCCGGCTTCGATTTCGCGGAAGGCCCCTACACCGGCCCCGCTCCCCGCCCCGCGCCCCCCGACGTCTCCGGCAACGTCGCGGCGGGCTCGGGCGGCGGCCGGTCGACGGGACGACTCGAGATCCTCGTGGCCTCGCCGCCGTTCAAGCAGCGTTATCGCGCGGTGATGGACGTGGATTCGAACGTCCTCACGGGTAGCGACACCGACGAGCTGTACTACCTTTACCACGTCGGAATCGAGCGGGAAGGCGATCGCCACCTCGCCGGCGTCTACGCCTACCATCGCTCGAACCACCAGCTCGCTCATCCGAACGACACCGTCACGAGCCTCAACGTCGTCGAGACGGGCGTCGAGAGCCCGGATTACGATCGAGCCGTCCGGCGGAGCGAGGCGCCGCGCTTCGGCTCCCTCGATTTCCGCGCCAGGGCCGGCCTCGTGATCCAGAGCACCGGGAGCACGGAGAGCCGGTGGAACGCCCGCGGCGGCCTGCGCTGGTCGTGGACGCGAACCGACGGCCCGGCGGTCCCCTTCGTTCGCGTCGACGGAGAGGAGGGCCAGGTGAGCCGCCTCGCGGTCGCGGCGGGGGCCGCCTTCCGCTCGGGGGATTCGGTGTGGGTCGAATGGCGGCGCGACGACCAGTACTTCGGCGAGGAGCAGAGCGCGTGGCTCCTCTCGGCGGGCCGATCGTTCTGAGCCGCGGATCAGCCCCGGCCGCGCCGCTTCCGTTTCGACGTCGCGAGATAGCGGTCGCGAAGATCCGCGAGGGCATCCGGGGTCAGCTCGCCCTGCTTCGCTCCGACTCCCCTACCGCCGGGGGCTCTCTTGCCGGGGAGCGCCACCGGGTCCTTCGGCGTCGCCGGCGCCTCGTCCAGCGGCGCGACCGGTATCGCCTCGCTCCCGTCGGGGAGATGGACTCGAAGCTTGCGAATGTGGAGCTCCGGGGCCAGCGCCGACGCGCGAGACGCGAGTTCCCGGAGCTGCTCCCGCAAAGCGTCCGCCCACCGGCGCTCCGGCACCTCGATCTCGAGAACGCCCCGCTCGACACGCCTGGCCCGCGCCCGCGCCGCGAGCGTCGTCCCCGCCACCCGCCGCCACGCATCGGCGAGCAGCAGCTCCCGCGCCCGGGGAGGCGGCAGCGGAAGCTCCCGCGTTCCCGACGCCCCGAGCGGCTCGAACCCGCGCCGACGCCGACGTATACTGGGGTCGAACGTTTTTGGCGTAACCTCTCCTCGGCCGGCTGACATACCGGGATGGGTAGGAGATGTTACGCCAGGTTCTGGAGGCCGCGTGAGCCACTGCAATTTCCGGACGAGCTGGGGAGGCGCGCTGTTCTGTCAGGACCCGGTCTACCTCGAGGGGTTCTGCAAGTTCCACCACGCGGCGCTGCTCCGCGGCGAGATCAACGAGCGCGGGGTCATCAACGAGCTCCTCTCGGACCAGCACCGCCGCCGCGAGATCAACTTCCACGGGATCCAAGCCCCTGTCGGAATGTACGAAGAGGAGTAGCGTCACCTCGGGGCGGAGGCGTGCGCCTCCATCCAGCTCTGCAGGATCAGCACCGCCGCGAGGGAGTCGATCACCTTCCGGCGCCTGGAGCGGCGGACGCCGTCCCCGACGAGCTCGCGCTCGGCCTGCGCGGTGGTCAGCCTCTCGTCCCACAGCTCGACGGGGACCGCCACGGTCTTGCGGAGCCGCTCCGCGGTCTCGCGTGCCTCGCGCGCCCGCGTCCCTTCCTCGCCCGACAGCAACAACGGGTACCCGACGACGAGCCTCGTCGCCTCCCGCTCCTCCACCAGCTTCGCGATGGCGAGAAGGTCCGCTCGGCGGGAGGCGCTGGCCAGGAATCCCAGAGGCTGGGCGGTGATTCCCAGCTCGTCCGAGATCGCGAGCCCGATGCGGGCGTCCCCGAGGTCGAGCGCAAGCACCCGGCCGTGAGGCTCGGTCAATGGGCGGTCTCGCCGTGCACGGCCGGGGCGGGTGCCGGGGAACCGGGAGCGCCGCCCGCGGGCTGCGTTTTCGCGAGGGTCGCCTGCGTCCACTTGAGCGTGTCCGGATCGTCGGGGAAGCGGCCCGTGAGGAAGTACAGGTAGCTTTCCTGCGAGATGACCCGGCTCTTGTCGTCCAGGAAAGCCCGGGTCTCGCCCACGCGCTTTCCCTGGTTGCCGGTGAAGACGATGCGGGTGCTCCCCTCGACCTCCTCCTGGGAGCTGTACGTCCCGCCGTACGCCCCGAAGACGAAATCGATCCCGGGAATCTCCTTCGCGACCTGGCGGGCGTCGTAGACGCTCAGCTCGGCCAGCAGCACGACCAGGTCCGCCTTCTTGCGAACCTCGTCGAGGTACTTCCGCACCATCTCCGCGGGCTGGGCGATCGATACGTTGCTTCCCGCCGGGCCGGTCTTGAGGAACACCGGGTTGAAGCGCACGACGCTCATCACGCCGACCTTGACGGGCGGCTTGCCGTCACCCCGCTTCGCCTCGACGATCACGTAGGGCTTGAACACCGGCTCGCTCGTTCCCCTGCGGACGAAGTTCGTCGAGACGAGCGGGAACGGGGCGCCGGACATCTTCTTCAAGAGGTCGTCGTAGCCGAGGACCAGGTCGCGCTCCGCGACGCCGACCGCCGCGTACCCGAGACGCCCCATCCCCTCGATCAGCGCCGTCGTCTTCTTGTCGCCTTCCGCGGAAGGGTTGTCGGAGTAATTGCCGGAGTCGAGGAGGACGATCGCGGCCCCGGGGAACTTCGACTGCAGCTGGTTCTTGAGCCAGGCCCTCCGGGCCAGGCCCCCCGCGGGGTTGACCTTTCACCCACAGGGTTCGATGTAGCCGATGACGTCCCCGGTGTACAGGAAGATGACGTCCGGAGGGTTCCCCGACGCCACCAGCGCGCCGGCCGGAGGGTCGAGGCCGCGGGCCGGGAGCGGCGCCGCGGGCGGCTTGGGGGCTTCCTGCGCCCAGGCGACGGCGGCGCAGAGGGCCGCGGCCGCGACGAGTGCCGAAACGCTTGCTCTGACTCGACCCATCTCGGTACTCCTCGTCGCCGGAATTGCCCCCGACTCGCGATTATAGGGTCGCGTATCCGGACGCGCCAACGCCCCAGGCGTTGACACGGCGGGCTCGAGCCCGTGAAGATGTGCGGCCGCGCGAGCGGCCGCGGCCCGCGGAGCCGGCCCGCCGCAGCCGCCGCCCTGGAGCGCCGATGACGCCGCCCGTCCGCCTGTTCCTCGCCTCCGCCTCGCCGAGACGCCTAGCACTACTCCGCGAAGCCGGGCTCGATCCCGTGCCCTGTCCGACGGGAGTGCCCGAGGCGGCGCTTCCGGGCGAGAGCGCCGACGGCCACGTCCTGCGCCTCGCGCGCGAGAAGGGGCGGCACGCCCTCGCCGGCCTCGCGGCGCAGGGAGCGGACGGCCTCGTGCTGTCGGCCGACACCGCGGTGGTGCTCGACGGGGCCATCCTCGGCAAGCCCGCGGACGACGAGGAGGCCGCCGGCATGCTCCGCAGGCTCTCGGGGCGCGCGCACGAGGTGCTGACGGGCGTCTTCCTCGCGAGGATCGGCACGCCCCTCTCCGCGGAGGACGTGGGCCGGACGCGGGTCACGTTCAAGCGCTACGGCGACCGAGAGCTCCTCCGGTACGTCGCGACGGGCGAGCCCCGGGACAAGGCCGGCGCGTACGGCATCCAGGGCGAGGGCGGAGCGCTCGTCGAGGGGATCGAGGGCTCCTGGTCGAACGTCGTGGGCCTCCCGATGGAGCTCCTGCCGCGCCTCTACGCGAGCGTCGGGGAGACCTGGCCCGGAGCCGTCCGCCCGGACGGCCGGTGAAGCCGGCCCGCGCCCCCGCTCTCTCCCGAGGCGTCAGGGCTTGAAGCGCAGCTTCGGCTTCCGCGCCGCTCCGGTCTCGTCGAGGCGCCGGAGGGGCGTGGTGTGCGGAGCGGTCTTCACGAGCTCGGGGTCGGTCTTCGCCTCCTCCACGATCGCCTTGATCGCCGCGACGAACGCATCGAGCTCTTCCCGGCTCTCGGTCTCGGTCGGCTCGATCATCAGCGCGCCGTGGACGATCAGCGGGAAGTAGACCGTCGGCGGGTGGAAGCCGTAGTCCATCAGCCGCTTCGCGATGTCGAGCGTCTTGACCCCGGTCTCCCTCTCGAGGTCGTGGTCCGCGAACACCACCTCGTGGTACGACGGCGAGGCGTAGGGCAGCGTGAGCACCCCCTCGAGCCCGCGCCGAATGTAGTTCGCGTTCAGGATCGCCGTCAGTCCCGCCTCGCGGAGCCCCTCGGCACCGAGAGCCCGGATGTAGGCGTACGCCCGGACGAACATGCCGAAGTTGCCGTAGAACGACCGCACCTTGCCGATGCTCTGCGGGCGGTCGTAGTCGAAGCGGTAGGCGCCGTGCTTCCCGGCGACGCGCGGGACCGGCAGGAACGGCTCGAGGTGCTTCTTGACCGCGACCGCGCCGGCGCCCGGCCCACCGCCGCCGTGGGGCGTCGAGAAGGTCTTGTGCAGGTTGAGGTGCATGACGTCGACGCCCGCATCCCCCGGACGGGTGATGCCGATCATCGCGTTCATGTTCGCGCCGTCCATGTAGAGCATCGCGCCGGCGTCGTGGAGGATCTTCGCGATCTCGGCCAGGTCCTCCTCGAACACCCCGAGCGTGTTCGGGTTGGTCACCATCAGCGCCGCGACGGTCCCGTCCACGCGCCTCCTGAGCGCGTCGAGGTCGACGCACCCCTTGGCGTTCGAGGGGACCTCCTCCACCTCGTACCCCGAGAACGAAGCCGTCGCGGGGTTCGTGCCGTGCGCCGAATCCGTGACGAGGATGACCTTGCGCGCGTCGCCGCGGGACTCGAGGCAGGCGCGGATCAGCATGACGCCGGCGAGCTCGCCGTGCGCTCCCGCCGCGGGCTGCAGCGTGACCGCGTCCATTCCGGTGATCGTCGCGAGCAGCTCCTCGAGATCGTGGATCAGCTCGAGGCTCCCCTGCGACAGCGCGTCGGGGGCGTACGGGTGGGCCCGGGCGAATCCGGGCAGACGGGCGGCCCACTCGTTCACCTTCGGGTTGTACTTCATCGTGCACGAGCCGAGCGGGTAGAGGCCGCGATCCACCGCGTAGTTGAGCATGGACAGGCGCGTGAAGTGGCGGACGACCTCGGGCTCGGACAGCTCCGGCATCCCTTCCACCCCGTCGCGCGAGAGCTCGGGCTCGATCGCCTCCGCGGCGTCGGGCACGTCGAGCGGCGGGAGGTCCACTCCGCGCCTCCCGGGCCTCCCCTCCTCGAAGAGGAGCTTGAGGCGTTCGCGGCTCTGCCTGGCGCGGACCGCGGGGCTCACCGTCTTGGCGTCCATCACAGCACCTCCGCCAGGGCGGCCGCGTAGGCGTCCACGTCCTCGCGCCGCGTGCGCTCGGTGACCGCGACGAGGAGCCGGTCGCGCATCTCGGGGAACCACCTCGACAGGTCCAGGCCGCCGAGGATCCCCTTCGCCCTCAGGGCCTCGAGGACCTCCGCGGCGGGTCTCGGAATCGTGAGGGCGAACTCGTTGAAGACGGGGCCGCCGAAGGTCCGCGAAACACCCTTCACCGCGGTCAGCGCGGCCAGGGCGTAGGCCGCCTTGGCCCGGTTGGCGCGCGCGGTCTCGCGAAGGCCGTGCTTCCCGAGCAGCGCGAGGTGGATCGTCGCGGCCGTCATGCAGAGTCCCTGGTTCGTGCAGATGTTCGACGTCGCCTTCGCGCGGCGGATGTGCTGCTCGCGCGTCGACAGGGTCAGCACGAAGCCGCGCCGCCCCTCGATGTCGGTCGTCTCCCCCACGATCCGGCCGGGCATCTGCCGCAAGTACTTCTCGCGAGCGGCCATGAACCCGAGATACGGGCCGCCGTACGACAGCGCGTTGCCGAAGCCCTGCGCCTCTCCGACGGTGACATCGCACCCGAGGTCGCCGGGCCCCGCGAGGACGCCGAGGCTGAACGGCTCGGCGACGACCGCCACCGCGGCGGCCCCCTTCGCGTGCGCGGCGGCCGCGACCCGGTCGAGCCGCTCCACCACGCCGAACGCGTTCGGGCTCTGCACCGCGACCGCGGCCGTCTTGTCGTCCACCGCGGCCTCGAGCGCCTTCGGGTCGACGCGCCCGTCGCTCCCCCACGGGAGCGTCTCCATCGTGAGGCCGAGGTTCTTGAAGTAGGTGCGGGCGGTGAGGATGTACTCGGGATGGAGGCTGCCGGCGACCACCATCCGGTCGCGGCCGTGCACCCGGTTCGCCATGAGGAGCGCCTCGACGACGGCCGTGGCCCCGTCGTAGAGCGAGGCGTTGGCCACGTCGAGCCCGGTCAGCATGCAGACCATGCTCTGGAACTCGAAGATCGTCTGAAGGGTCCCCTGGCTGATCTCGGGCTGGTACGGCGTGTAGGACGAGTAGAACTCGGTCCGCGACAGCAGGTGGTCCACCGCGACCGGGACGAAGTGATCGTACGCCCCCGCCCCCAGGAACGACCGGTAGCACCCGGTCGAGCCGTTCTTCATGGACAACTCCGACATCCGCTCCTGCAGCTCCATCTCGGACAGCGGCGGCGGCAGGTCGAGCGGTGCGCGGAGCCTGAGTCCGGCCGGCACCGTGGCGACGAGGTCGTCGGGCCCGGACGCCCCGACGGCCTCGAGCATGGCCGCGCGGTCGGCGGGTCCGTGGGGCAGGTAGCGCATCATCGAAGCCTCTCCCTCGGGGACGGCGGTCTCCCCGTTACTTCGTGGCGATCGCCGTGTAGGCGTCGGCGTTCATCAGCCCGTCGAGCTCCTTCGGGTTCCCGAGCTTCACCTTGCAGATCCACCCGGCGCCGTGCGGGTCCTTGTTCACGGTCTCCGGGGCGTCCGTCAGCGCGGCGTTCACCTCGGCGATCGTCCCCGAAACGGGCGCGTAGATCTCGGACACCGCCTTCACCGACTCGATCGTCCCCATCGTCTCGCCGGCCTTCACCTGGCGTCCGACCTCGGGGAGCTCGACGTAGACGATGTCCCCCAACTCGTGCTGGGCGAAGTCGGTGATGCCGACGGTGCCGAGCTCTCCCTCGGCCGCGACCCACTCGTGCTCCTTCGTGTAGCGCATCTGCTTCGGGTACATTTCGGCTTCCTCCGCGCCGGCCGTCTCGGGCTGGCGAACCGTGCAACGCACTTCGGACTTGGAACACAGGACGGCGGGACGGAGCGTCTCCGGCCCCGCGATCTTCGGATCACCTCGGGCGCTTGTAGAACGGGGTCGGCACCACGACCGCGGGCTCGCGCCGCCCGCGGATCTCCACCTCGAACCGCGAGCCCGGCTCCCACGAGCCGGCCGGCAGGTAGACGAGCCCGATGTTCTTCTTGAGGAACGGCGCGAACGATCCGCTGGTCACGACCCCCGCGGGCTTCCCGTCCACGAACGCCGGGTAGCCGTGCCGGGCGACCGCGCGGCCCTCGGTCTCGAACCCCACCAGCTTTCTGCGGACCCCCTCGTCCTTCTGCTTCGCCAGCACGTCGCTCCCGACGAACGGACCCTTCTCGAGCTTCACGATCCAGCCGAGGTCCGCCTCGAGCGCCGTCGTCGTGGCGTCGATGTCGTTCCCGTAGAGAGCCATCTTCGCCTCGAGGCGGAGCGTGTCGCGGGCGCCGAGGCCGATCGGCACGAGGCCGTGCGGCGCTCCCTGCCCGAGAAGCGCGTACCAGATCTTCTCGGCCGCCGGCGGCGGCGAGTAGATCTCGAATCCGTCCTCGCCGGTGTAGCCCGTGCGGGAGACGATGCACGGCGCCCCCGAGACTTCCGCCCGCACGAAGGAGTAGTACTTCATCGCGGCGAGGTCGGTGGGGGTGAGGGGCTTCAGGATCTCGATCGCCCTCGGCCCCTGGAGCGCGATCTGCGCCCAGTCCGCGGAGGCGTCGGTGACCTCCGCGTCGAACCCCTTCGCCCGGTCGCGCATCCAGGCGAAGTCCTTGGCGGTGTTCGCGGCGTTGACCACGACGAAGTAGTCGTCGTCCGCCATCTTGTAGACGAGTAGGTCGTCGACGAACGCGCCGTTCGGCGTCATCAGGCCGTTGTAGTGGATCCGCCCGGGCACGAGCCTCGACACGTCGTTGCAGGTGGCGTGCTGGAGGAACGCGAGAGCCTGCGGCCCCCTCACCAGGACCTCGCCCATGTGGCTGACGTCGAAGAGTCCCGCCCGGGTGCGGACCGCGACGTGCTCGTCCATGACGCCGGTGTACTGCACCGGCATGTGCCAGCCCGCGAACTCGACCATGCGGGCGCCCGCCGCCACGTGGGCGGCATGCAGCGGGGTGCTCCTGAGCTCCGGCTCGTTCGTCACGGGGTCCTCCCGGAAGAAGAAGGGAACTTCGGGAAAATTGGGCGGAATATTATCACAGCGCGGGCCCGCCGTCAGTCCGCGAGCGCACGGAGGAGCGCGCCCTCGAGCCCGTCGTCGGTGGGGGCGTCCGCGACGGCCGCGGCGGGGAAGCCGGCCCGCGCGAGCGCGCTCGCGGTGACCTCGCCGATCGCCACCCGCTTCGCTCGCGCGAGCCCCTCCTCGGCCGCCGCCCGGCCCTCGCCCGCGGCGTCGAGCAGGAGGCGCAGCGCGGACGGCGAGGCGAACACGACCGCGTCGTACTCGCCGTTCGCGATCCCGGAGGCCGCCGCCGACGCGCGGGACGAGCCGACCGTGCGGTAGAGAGCGACCTCGTCCACCTCGGCGCCGGCCGCCCGGAGCGCCTCGCCGAGGACCTCCCGGGCGGACTCCGGCCTCGCCCACAGGACGCGCATCCCCGGCCTCACGTCCGCGCCGAGTGCCTCCGCGAGCCCCTCCGCGCGGCTGTCCTCGGCGACGAGGTGGACCGTGAGCCCGGCCTCCTCGAGCGCCTTCGCGGTCCCCGGGCCCACCGCCGCGACCCTCCCGAGGACGTCCTTCGGCCCGCGTCCCGCGAGACGCAGGGCCTCGGCGAAGAAGCGGACGCCGTTCGGGCTGGTGAACACCAGGACGTCGTAGAGTCCGGCCCGCTCGGCCGCGGCCCGGGCCGGGGCCGAGCCGGCGAGCGACTCGAAGGCGAGGACCGGCTCGACCGCGACGCGGGCCCCGAGGGACGCGAGTCGGGCGGCGAGGGCGCGCGACTCCGCCTCGGTCCGGGTCAGGAGCACCGTCCGCCCCTCGAGGGGCCGTCCGCCGCCGGGCATCTCGGCTAGGCCGTAGGGGCCGTGCCGCCCGCCGCGGCGCGGGCGTCGCGGAGGATCCCTTCGCCGCCCGCGGCGAGGAGCGCGTCGGCGAGCCTCTCGCCCAGCCGGCAGCCGTCCTCGGGAGCCCCCTCGGCGTGCTCGCGGAGAAGGCGCCGGCCGTCGGGATCGCCGACCATCGCGTCGAGGACGATGCGTTCGTCGACGATCCGCGCGTGCGCGGTGGCCGGAGCGAGACACCCCCCGCCGAGGCGGTTCAGGAACGCGCGCTCCGCGAGGACGCAAACGAGCGTCGTCGCGTCGGTGAGCGCCTCGACGAAGCCGCGCGTCGTCCCGTCGTCGGTTCGCGTCTCGACCGCCACCGCTCCCTGACCGACCGCGGGGAGGCACACGTCGGTCGGGATCGGCCTGAGCGGCACCTCGCGGAGACCGAGCCGCTCGACCCCCGCGAGCGCCAAGACCATGGCCCCGAACTGCCCCTCGCGCAGCTTCCTTATCCTCGTGTCCACGTTCCCGCGCACGAGGCACATGCCGAGGTCCGGGCGGGCGTGGAGGAGCTGCGAGCGGCGCCGGGGACTGCCGGTCGCCACCATCGTCCCCCGCGGGACGTCCGCGAACGACCAGCCCTCGACGGAGAGGAGGGCGTCGCGCGGATCGTGCCGCGCCAGAACCGCCGCGATCCCGAGGCCCGCGGGCTGCTCCGTCGGCATGTCCTTGAGGCTGTGGACGGCGAGGTCGACGCGCCGCTCCTGCAGGGCGTCCTCGATCTCCTTGACGAAGAACCCCCGGCCCGGCATGTCGCCGAACGGCCGGTCGGTGACCCGGTCCCCCTCGGTCTTGATGATCAGGATCTCGACGGCGAGACCCGGATTCGCCTCTTCGAGGCGCGTGGAGACGAATCGCGCCTGCCACAGCGCGAGCGGGCTCCCCCGCGTACCCACGACCAGTCTCGTCGGGCTAGACATTGTCTCCCTCCGCTCCTTGGGATTGCGGCGAGGACGGGGACGCCCCCGCGTCTCGAGGCGCGTCCGGGACGTCGAAGATCCGCCGGTACAACCCCGCGACGTCGTTACCCTGCCCCTCCGCCGCGCACCCCTTGAGATGGCGGATCGGGTTGTGGAGGACCTTCTGGATCACCGACCGCGTGAGCTCCTCCACCGCCTGCTGCTGCTCCGGCGAGAGCGCGCCGAGCCGCCTCCTGAACCGCTCGATCTCGGACTTCCCGATGCCGTGCAGCCGGTCGCGGAGCGCCGCGATCGTCGGCCCGAGGTCGAGCGACTGGCGCCAGCGGGAGAACGACTCGACCTCTCCCTCGATCATCACCGCGGCGACCTCGGCCTGGCGCCGCCGCTCTTCCAGGTTCTGGTCCACGACCCCCTGGAGATCGTCGATGTCGTAGAGGTAGACGTTGTCGAGCTCGTTGACCTCGGGCGCCACATCGCGCGGGACCGCGATGTCGATGAGGAACAGGGGGCGGCCGCGCCGCGCGCGCACGGCCTTCTGCGCGATCGCCTTGGTGACGACCGGCTCGGGGGCGGCCGTGCCGGTCACCACGATGTCCACGCGCTCGAGGTACGCGAACCCCTCGTCCCAGTTCACCGCCTCTCCGTTGAATCGCTCCGCCAGGGCGGCCGCCCGGCTGTACGTGCGGTTGGCGACGACGACGCGGCTCACGCCGTTCGCCACCAGGTGGCGCGCCGCCAGTTCGGTCATCTTTCCCGCGCCGAGAAGCAGCGCCGACCGCCCCCCGAGATCGCCGAAGATCTTCTTCGCCAGCTCCACCGCGGCGAACGCGATCGAGACCGCGTGCCTCGAGATCCCGGTGTCCGTGCGAACTCGCTTCGCGGCCGAGAGCCCTTGCTGGAGGAGGCGGTCGAGCACCGCGCCCGTCGCGCCGGCCTCCCGCGCCACCTCGTACGCGCGCTTCACCTGTCCGAGGATCTGGGGCTCGCCGAGCACCATCGAGTCGAGTCCCGACACGACGCGGAACAGGTGGCGGACCGCGTCGGTCTCCTCGAACTCGTAGGTGAACTTGCCGACCTCGTCGAGGGTGACGCCGTGCTCGCGGGCGAGGAAGCCCTTCACGGCCGCGGCCCCGGCATGCCCCTCCCTGGCCCGGGCGATGATCTCGACGCGGTTGCACGTCGAGACGATGAGGCCCTCCTCGAGCGGGCTCCCGCTCACGAGGCGCTCCACCGCGCCGGGCAGCTCGGCTTCCGAGAAGCCCAGCTTCTCCCGGACCTCCAGGGGAGCGCTCTTGTGATTGAGGCCGACGAGAACCAGCATGGATCAGCGCGACATCCCGAGCACGGTGAGAAGGCCGAGGGCGAAGCTGGCGATCGTCAGGTACGCCGACTTCCGTCCCCGGAAACCCCTCACCAGCCGGGCATAGAGGAGAACCGCGAGCACCACCCACGCGAGAATCGGGAAGATCTGCTTCGGCCCTCCCATCCAGAACGTGCCGTACCGCACCCAGAGCACCACCTGTCCCGTGGCGATCCCGATGGTCAGGAGCGGGAAGCCCCAGAGCACCGCGAGGTTTCCGATCCGGTCGCAGGCGTCGAGCGACGGGAGCCGCTCCATGACCCGCCCCTTGCGCTTGGCCTTCAAGGCGCGGTTCTGCAACAGGTAGATGACCGCCATCGCGAAAGCGAGGCAGAGCGCCGCCATGCCGAGAACCGAGATGCCGACGTGGAACAAGAACCACCCCTTCTGCTGGGTGTCCGGCAACACGACCTCGCGAGAGGGGAAGAGCAGCGCGACGAACGCCATCAGGGCCGCGAGCGGCGGCAGGATCAGTCCCGCCTGGGTCATGCGCAGGCGCAGCGCCACCCAGAGATACAGCCCGAGCACGACCCAGCCCAGGACCATCAGGTACTCGGCGGCGCTGGTGAAGGGGAAGGCGCCGACGCGCAGCCCCTCGTAGACGATCGCGGCGAGGTGGAGAAGCCACGCGACGACGAACGACGCCTCGGCCCCGCGCTCCGCCGCCTCCGAGCGTCTCACGAGGTACGTGAACGCCAGGAAGATCCCGTTGAAGTACGCGATGAGTGCCAGGGGAAGCAGGACGAGTCCCACGCCGTCTCCGCAATCGCCGCCGCGCGCCGGTCCCGGCGGGAGTCGCGACCCCGTCGCGTCCTCCCGCCCCGGGGCGTTCGGGCGTTCCGACACGTGGGCCGCAATCCCCCCGAGGACGGCTCGGCCCGCCGTTTCGGGAGAGCCGAGGTTAGCATACTCCCCCGGAGAGGTGTTAACTGACTGGCAGGACGGACCTTAGGATGGAACGGTCACCGCGCGTGATGTCCTCGACGAAGGGACAGCTACGGTAGCTGTCCCTCGAACCGGGGCGGCGCGGCGGGTCCGGAAGGGATGAGGGGATCAGGGCGAGCATCGGGAGGGTGCGCGCGAGCCACGTGGGCCCGCGCGGGTGGGAGCGGCGATCCCGGTATCGCCGCGTTGGTTCAGGTGGGAGACCCGCCGGCGCCGAGCGAACGCGGAAGAAGAACCGTCAAGGCGGGCGCCGCGGCCCGGCCGCGGGCTCGAGCGACGCGGCGACCTCGCGGAGCGCCGCGTCCTGTTGCGCGGCGAGCACGCGGTATCTCCGAAGATCGAGCGCGCCGAGCCGGCGCGCGAGATAGAGGGCGTAGCGCGCCTCGGCGAGGCGGTCGCGCGCCGCGCCGACGAGCGCGCGCTCCTCCTCCCCGCCCGGCGGAGAGCAGGACGCGGCGACGAGCGCCCCCCCTCCCCTGAGAACGAGGCGTCGGATCTCCGCGGCAAGCTCGGGACAGGGCGAGCGCTCGAGGTCGGCAGCCGCCTTGACCGCCGCCATCGCGAACGCGTCGGCGGCGCGGAACGCGTCGAGACGTCCGCCCGCCCGCCGCTCCGGCACGGCGGCACGGACGGGAGCGAGACCGGCTACATTTTCCACTGGTGCCTCGCTCCGTCCCAGCGCCACACGCGCACCCGCGCCGTCGGCCCGTAGAGGACCACCGCGGCGAGCCCGCTGCGCCGGTCGGTGACGTAAAGCGTTCCGCTCGAGGCGCTCCCGTCGGGCGAGAACGAGATCAGCTTGGATCGGCCGAACTGCACGGGATCGGAGGCCTCGTCGAGCCTCTCGCCCCCCGGCGGCACCTCGGGGTACGGCCCGCCGGGCGGGATTCCCGGGGTGGCCTTCTCGATCTCGTCCTCGAGCCGGTGCGGCCCCGAGATCGTCCGGTCCACCCCGCTCCGCACCTCCGCGGTCCTCAGGCCGTTGCCGTTCCCGTCCTCGACCTCGAAGTAGACCCAGGCGGGACCGCGTTGCTCGAAGAAGAGGCCGCGGTGGCGGCGAACCGCGACGCTCTTGAATCGGAGCGCGCGGAATCGCAGGCCCATCTGTCGCGCGCCCGCCTCCGCGCGCGCCGACGAGAGCATGCTCGTGCCCGCGGGAACCGCGACGACCGCGGCCGCCGCGAGGATCGCGAGCGCCACGAGGCACTCGGGAAGCGTGATGCCCTGGTCGGCGCGCATGACCGCTTCAGCGGGCCTTCGCGGCACCGGCGGTCAGGTAGGGCTTGAGCTTCACGATCGACTTCTCGCCGATGCCGCGGACCTTCACGAGGTCGTCCACCTGGGAGAACGGGCCGTTCTTCTCCCGGAACTCCACGATCCTCTGCGCGAGCGCCTCGCCGATCCCGGGGACCTTCTGGAGATCGGTCGAGGAGGCGGTGTTGACGTCCACCGGGCCGGCGGGGACGGACTTGCCGGAGGTTCCCCCCCGGAGGCGGGCGGCGACGCCGCCAGGCACGGCGCGGCGCCTGCGGCGGCGAGGGCGAGAGCGAGAATCCCGGCTGCGAGACGGCGGGTGGTGACGGCGTTGACGTGCATCTTGTCCTCCGTGAAGCGGGCCCGGCGATCGCGCCGGGCCGGCGCCGCGGAAGACCGCAACCGTCGTGCCATGTCGAAAACGCCGGAAGGACGGGGGGAACACGCGTGGGAGGAACACGCGCGGACACGCCACCGGCACCGGCGCGTGCGCCCGCGGACACGGCGGGATTCGCGCTACGACGAGAAGAACGTCTTGATGACGTCGAAGTAGATGATCGTGCCGAAGAAGAGCAGGAGGAACACGAGCCCCGCCTGCATGACCCTCTCCTTCACGACATCGGAGAGGTCGCGGCGCATGATCCCCTCGACGCACAGGATCAGGATGTGCCCGCCGTCGAGCACCGGGATCGGCAGCAGGTTGATGATTCCGAGCTGCAGGCTGACGAACGCCAGGAAGGCGAGGAACGACTCGAGGCGCTTCACCGCTTCTCGCGACACCCTCGCGATCTCGATCGGACCGGAGAAGGCCCGAACGGAGATCTCGCGACGCGCCACCTTCCGGAGGGTCTTGAACAGGGTCTTCGACAGATCGAGGTTCACCCGAAACGACTCGGCGGCCGCTGCCACGGGACCGTAGGTGACGTGCACGAGCCCCGCCGTCTTGAAGACGACGCCCACGACCCCTCTCCCCGCCTCCGAACGGGGGGTGACCGCGAGGTCGAGCTTCTGCCCCCCGCGCTCGACCTTCAGCGCGACCTCGCGCCCGGCGCTCGCGGTGAGGATCGCGCGGAGCCGGACCTCGTCGATCGGCTCCTCGCCGTCCGCGGCGAGAACCTTGTCCCCCGACCGGAAGCCGGCCTTCTCCGCGGGGTAGCCGCCGAGCACCATGTCGATCTCCGGCTGCCCGGGGTTTTCCGTGATGAGGCGCCACCCCGGATCTCCGAGGTGGTAGCGGGGGTCCGCGCCGGTGTTCATCGTCAGGGAGACCCGCTCCGATCCCCGCTGCAAGACCACGGGTTTCGCCTTCTCCGGCGAGAAGAACACCTCGTCCCCCTCGGTCTGCGGGTCGCGCGCGTCCCTGCCGTTGATCGAGACGACCCTGTCGCCGGCCTTGATCCCCGCCTCGGCCGCGGGGGAGCCCTGGCGGACCTCCGCGACCACGGGGTAGGTCTCGGCGATCGGCCGCTCGTTCTTCCCGTAGGCCCAGAGGACGACCCACGTCACGACGAGGGCGAGGATGATGTTGAAGACCGCGCCCGCCGCGAAGATCACGAGGCGCTGCCAGCGCGGCTTCGCCTGCAGCTCGTCCCCCTTCCCTGCGCGGTCGTCGGCTTCCTCTCCGGCGAGACGCACGTAGCCGCCGAGGGGGATGGCCGACGCCCGGAAGTCCGTCCCGCGCCAGGTGAAGCCGAACAGCCGGGGGCCCACGCCGAAGAACGAGAACACGGGAACGCCGACGCCGAAGAGCCGGGCGAAGATGAAATGCCCGAACTCGTGGACGAAGACGAGGATGCCGAGCACAAGGACGAACGACAAAAGGATCTGGAGCAGACCAATCACGATCGGTTCCTCGATGAAATAGCCCTGGCCGCGGTCTCTCGCGCCCTGGCATCGACCCCCATGACCTCTTCTAGATTAGCCGCTCCGTCGTTTTCGTGCCGCTCGAGCGCCGCCCGGATGACCTCCGGGATCTCCAGGAACCCGAGGCGTCCCCCGAGGAAGGCCTCGACGGCGACCTCGTTCGCGGCGTTGAGCGCCGCGGGCGCCGCCCCCCCTCGCTCGAGGGCGCGGTAGGCCAGCGGGAGGCACGGGAACCGCTCGGGGTCGGGGGCCTCGAATTCGAGGGGCCCCGCGGCGACCGGGTCGAAAGGCGGGAGCGTGGCATGCCACCGCTCGGGCCAGGTCAGCGCGTACTGGATCGGGTGGCGCATGTCGGTGACGCCGAGCTGCGCCTTGAACGAGCCGTCCACGAACTCGACCATCGAGTGGACGACGCTCTTCGGGTGGATCACGACGCGGATCGTCTCGGGCGGCACCCCGAAGAGCCAGTGGGCCTCGATCACCTCGAGCCCCTTGTTCATCAGCGTCGCCGAGTCCACGCTGATCTTCGGCCCCATGCTCCACGTCGGGTGCTTCAAGGCCTCGGCGGGTGTCGCGCTCGCCAGCGTCGACATCGGCCGGGTGCGGAACGGCCCGCCCGAGCCCGTGAGCCAGAGCCGGCGGACCTCCCTGGCCGTCTCGCCGCGGAGACACTGGTGCAGCGCGTTGTGCTCGCTGTCCACCGGGAGGATCCGCGCGCCGGTCTCGGCGGCGCGCGCGGTCAGCAGCGCGCCTCCGACCACGAGCGACTCCTTGTTCGCGAGCGCGACATCCCGCCCCGCGTCCAGCGCCGCCCACGTCGAGCGGAGCCCCGCGGCGCCGACGACCGCGCAGACCACGAGCTCCGCCCCGGGGTGAACGGCCGCCTCGACGAGCGCGTCCGGGCCGTGAACGATCCGGCAACGCCCGCCGACGCGGCGCGCGAGGTCCGCGGCGGCCCCGGGATCGGCCACGGCCACGAGCTCCGGCTCGAACCGGCGCACCTGTTCCTCGAGCCGCTCGGCGTTGCGCCCCGCTCCTAGCGCCACGACGCGGAATGCCCCGGGGAACGACGCCACGACGTCGAGCGTGCTCGTCCCGATCGAACCGGTGGAGCCGAGGACGACGATGCGCTTCACGGCGCGGCCTCGAGGAAGAGGCGGTAGTAGTAGTACAGCGCCGGTCCCGCGAGCAGCAGGCTGTCCATCCGGTCCAGGAAGCCGCCGTGGCCGGGGAGCAGGGCGGACGAGTCCTTGGCGCCCGCCGCCCGCTTCACCATGCTCTCCGCGAGGTCGCCGAGCACGCCCGCCGCCGAGAGGATCGCGCCGAGGGCCAGAGCGTGCGCCAGGCCGAGACGCTGGTAGAACCAGAAGTGCGCGAGCAGCGCCGCGCCGATGCTCGCGACCAGACCGCCGGCCGCCCCCTCCCAGGTCTTCCGCGGCGAGAGGACCGGGGCCATGCGGTGGCGTCCGATCGAGCTGCCGACGTAGTAGGCCGCGGTGTCGGAGCAGATCACGCACAGGAGCAGGAGCAGCAGCGTATCGGTGCCGTCGTTCCCCGCCCTCGAGCGCAGGCCGACCACGGTGCCGAGCGTCAGCCCGACGAAAAGCACCGGGAACAGGGTGCTCGACGCCGAGCGAAGCATCGCGTCCGGGGTGTCCCGGCGCGCCATCGCGGCGACGATCGCGACGGCCGTCGCCGCGAGGAGCGGAACGGCGGCGGGATAGAACGGCCTCGTCTCGAGGAACGACCAGGCGATCGCGATCGAGGCCGCGATGCCGAGGACACGGAACGGCCTGTCCCCGCGGCTCTCGAGGAGCCGGTAGCACTCCCACGCGGCGAAGCCGATCCCGACCGCCATCAGCGCGAAGAACGCCGTCGGGGAGGTCTTCTTGATGACGACCCACAGGACGGCCATGAGCACGGCGGCCGTGACGACCCGCTTCATCGCGCTCCGTCCGCCGAGGAGCCGGTCCGAGTCATCGCGTCGCCGCGACGGGAGGAACCGGCTCGTGGGCGCCGATCCCGCCGTAGCGCCGCTCGCGGCGCTGGAAGTCGAGCAGCGCCTCGAGGAGGTGCCTCAGCCTGAAGTCCGGCCAGAGGGTGGGGGTCACGTGGATCTCGGCGTACGCGATCTGCCAGAGGAGGAAGTTCGACACCCGCATCTCGCCGCTGGTCCTGATCAGCAGGTCCGGGTCCGGCTGGCCGGCCGTGTAGAGGTGCCTCGCGAACGCGCTCTCGTCGATCGCCTCCGCCCCAAGTCCTTCGGCGGCGATCGCGCGGCACGCGTCCACGATCTCGGCTCGCCCGCCGTAAGAGAGCGCGATGTTGAACCGCATGCCGCCGTTGGCGGCGGTCTCGTCCACCGCCCGCCGCAGCTCCTCCTGGATCTGGGGCTGGAGGTCCCCGAGCCGGCCGATCACGGAGAACCGGATGCGGTTCTCCATGAGGGTCCTCATCTCCCTCCGCAGGTATTCCCGGAGGAGGTTCATGAGGGTGTCCACCTCCGTCCTCGGGCGTTTCCAGTTCTCCTGCGAGAAGGCGTACAGGGTGAGGACCTCGATGCCGAGCCGGGCGGCGCTCTCGACGGTCTCGCGCACGGACTTGATGCCGGCGCGGTGGCCGGCGACGCGCGGCAGGTGCCGCTTCCGCGCCCAGCGGCCGTTCCCGTCCATGATCACGGCGACGTGGCGCGGGAAGCGGGACGGATCGAGCTGCCGCAGGAGGAGATCCTCCTCGCTCCCGGGCACGGCCAGCGACTTCTGATCCGCCATCGTGGATTCCACTCCCGGCGCCCCGCCGCGCCGCCCGGCGCCGGTGCGTTGAGGACGCCGGATCTTAACCCCGGCGGGGCCGACCATCAAGCGATCGACGCCGCTACTCGCGGTCCCCGTACCCCTTCGGGTGGTCCCGGTGCCACGCCCAGGCCGTGCGGACGATGTCCTCGAGCCGCGGGAGCCTCGGCTCGAACCCCAGGCGGCGCGCGGCGCGCTCGGAGGAGGCGACGAGGATCGCGGGGTCGCCCGCGCGGCGCGGGGCCCGCTCGGTGGGAGGGGTCTCGCCGGTCACCCTCGCGACCGTGTCCACCACGTCGCGCACCGAGAACCCCTCGCCGTTCCCGAGGTTGAACACCCCCGCCTCGACCCGGTCCCGCTCGAGCGCCTCGAGCGCCGCGACGTGCGCCTCCGCGAGGTCCGTCACGTGGATGTAGTCGCGCACGCAGGTCCCGTCGGTGGTCGGATAGTCCTCGCCGAACACCGGCGTCGGAGGGCCGCCGTCGAGAATCGAGCGCAGCAGGCGGGGAATCAGGTGGCTTTCCGGCGCGTGGTCCTCGCCGAGGTCGCCGTCCGGGTGCGCTCCCGCGGCGTTGAAGTACCGCAGCGCCGCGTAGCGCATGCCGTACGCCCGGTGGAACCAGGCCAGCGCGTTCTCGATCACGAGCTTGGTCTCGCCGTAGGGGTTGGTCGGCGAGAGCGGGTGCTCCTCGGTGATCGGCACCTCGACCGGATCGCCGTACACCGCGGCGGAGCTCGAGAAGACGATCCCCTTCACGCCGAGCCGCCGCGCGGCGTCGAGGAGGCGCAAGGTCTTGGCCACGTTGTTGTCGTAGTACCGCGCGGGGCTCGCGACCGACTCGCCCACCTGGCAGAACGCGGCCATGTGGACGACGTACTCGACGCCCTCGCCCTCGAGCAGCGGTTCGACGACGGCAGGGTCGCCGAAATCCCCCTCCACGAGAGCGACGTTCCCGACCGCCGCGCGGTGGCCCTCGGAGAGGTCGTCGACCACGGTCACGTCCCAGCCGGACCCCGCCAGGCGCCGCACGATGTGGCTGCCGATGTAACCCGCCCCGCCCGTGACGACGACCGACGCCATGTCCCCTCCCTGCCCGCCCTCGCGGGCGGCCGCCTATCCTACAACTACTCCCGATACTCCACGCGCTCGAGACAGAGGCCGTGGGCCGGGGCGGTGGGGCCGGCGAGCGTGCGGTCGCCCGAGGCCAGGATCTCCAGGACGCGCTCCGGGCGAAAGCGGCCCCGGGCGATCTCGATCAGCGTCCCGACGATGTTGCGGACCATGTGGGTCAGGAAGCCGTCGGCGCCGAGGTCGAACGCGAGGAGCACGGGCGAGAGCTCCTCGAACGACGCGAGGGTCAAGTGCCGGACGCGGTCCTCGCACGGGCACGCCGCTCCCGCGAAGCCGGACCAGTCGCGCCGGCCGGGAAGGAGGCGCAGCGCCTCCCCCACCGCGGCGAGGTCCATCGGGTGCGGGTGGTGCAGCGCGTATCGCGCCAGGAACGGGTCGCGGTGAGCGGAGCGGTCCAGGAGGTAGCGGTACCTCTTCGAAACGGCGTCGTGCTGGGCGTGGAACGACGATACGACCGTCCGCGCGGCCACGGGCCGCACCTCGGGCGGGAGCATCGAGCGGAGCGAGCGGAGGAGGGCCTCGTCGTCCAGCCTGATCGCGACCTCGCTGTCGGCGACCTGTCCCCTCGCGTGGACGCCGGCGTCGGTCCTGCCGGCGCCGCGGATCCTCGCGGCCGCTCCGCCCTGCAGGCGGGAGAGCGTCCCCTCGATCACTCCCTGGACGGTTCGCTTGCCGGGCTGGACCTGCCAGCCGGCGAAGCCGGTGCCGTCGTAGGCGAGATCGAGGCGGATCCTCCGAGGATGGGCGGTCACTTCCCGGCTGCCGAGAGCGTGAGGCGGCGAGCGGCCGTGTCGAGCTTCGCGTGGCCCCCGATCGGCAGGGTCCATTTCCCCTCGAGGTGCCCGGCCGGGATCCCGGCCACCACGGGCACGTCGAGCGGAAGGAACGTCTCCCGCACCAGCTCGAGCAGCGGCCGGTCCGGCGGGAACTTTCGCCGCGATGGCTCGGGCTCGAACGACCCGAAGACCGCGCCGACGATGCCGTCGAACGCGCCCGCCATCCGCAGGTGCTGCAGCGTCCGGTCCATGCGGTAGACGCTCTCCCCCGCGTCCTCGAGGAACAGCACCGCTCCGCGGAAGTCCGGCGCGTGCTTCGTGCCCGCGAGATGCGCCAGCACCGTGAGATTCCCGCCGAGAAGCCGCCCCGCGGCCTTCCCGTGCCGGATCACGCTCCGCGCCGGGAATCGAAGCTCCACCGTTCCCCCGGCCAGCATCTTCTTCAGGGAGGGGGCGTGATAGGCCTTGGGGTCTCCCAGCTCGGCGGCGACCGGACCGTGGAGGCAGCTCGCGCGCGTCCGCCGCGACGCGACGGCGAACAGCGCGGTGACGTCGCTGTACCCGACGAGCACCTTGGGATCGCGCCGCGCGGCGTTCCAGTCCACGAGGTCGAGAATCCTCGCGGTACCGTATCCGCCGCGCGCGAACCAGATGCCCCGCACCGCCGGGTCGGCGAGCATCGCGTTCAGGTCCTCGGCGCGCGCCGCATCGCTCCCCGCGAAGTACCCGTCGCGGGCGAGCACGCTGCGGCCTAGGATCACGCTGTACCCCATCGCGGTGAGAGCCGCGGTTCCCCGGGCGAGCGCCATGGGAGACACCGCGAAGCCGGGCGCGACCACGCCGACGAGACTACCCGGCGGGAGAACGGGAAAAGTGCCCCTCTCCCGCCGTTCGCGGCCACCCGCGGGCCGGCGGGAGTGGGCGTCGTCGAAGTCGTCCATAAGCCGAATTTTGTGCCTCGTGAAAGGCGACGGTCATTCCTCTAGGGGCGGGGTCTCCCCCGTCCTCCGGCAACCTACCCGGGAGCCTCGGCCGGGCCAGCCTCGAACGCTCCCCTATTCGGTCTTGCTCCGCGTGGGGTTTGCCAAGCCGCCGGCGTTGCCGCCGGCGCTGGTGCGCTCTTACCGCACCGTTTCACCCTTACCGGCCGCGCCATGTGTCGTGACGCGAGGTGGCCCGCGGCGAGCTCGCGGCCGGCGGTCTGCTCTCTGTTGCACTTTCCGTCCCGTCACCGGGCCTGGGGGTTACCCAGCACGCTGCCCTGCGGAGTTCGGACTTTCCTCCCCGGCTTCCGCCCGGCCTTTCGGCCGGAGCGGCCGCCGCAGCGACCGTCTGTCCGACTTCGACGACGCATCCATGATACACCGTCAGTTGGTGCGGAGGCGGGAGAGGAACGGCCGGAGGGCGGACGAGGGGATCGCGCCCTCGCGGATGATCCGCGGAACGGCACCGGTCAGGTCGAGTACCGTCGAAGGCGCTCCCCCCGTGGCCGGGCCGCCGTCGAGAATCATCGCCACCCCTTCGGTGAAGACCTGCGCGACCTCGGCCGCCGTCCGGCAAGGCGGTCGCCCCATGAGATTGGCGCTCACCCCGGTGATCGGCCTCCCGAGAGCCGCGGCGAGTCGACGGGGAAGCGCCAAGCCGGGTACCCGAACGCCCACCGTGCCCAGGCCTCCCGTCACCTCCGGAGGAAGGGAAGGTCCCGCGGGAACGACGAGGCTGAGCGGACCGGGCCAGAACATCTCGGCGATCGGCCCGAAGTTCTCCGGCAGCGGCCCCGCGACGGTGGCGAGCTGTTCGGGCCCCGAGAGGAGGAGGAGCATCGGCGATCCGCGAGGCTTCCGCTTCAGGTCGTTGACCCGGCCGCAAGCCTCGACGTCGAACGCGTCCACCGCCAGGCCGTAGAAGGTCTCGGTGGGAAGCGACACGATCTGTCCCGACGACAGCATGGAGGCCGCCCGCGCCAGACGGTCCTCGCGCGGCCGTTCGGGATCCACCGTCAGGATACGCGTGGGCATCGTCAGCAATCCGTTGGGAGATGGCCTTTCCATGTCGGGCTTCGGAAGTCTAACATGAAGCGCGGCGGAGGGATGCAGGAATGATCGGCCGGACCCACACCGCGCTTCGGCGCATCCGCGAGCTTCGCAAGGACCGGCGCGCGCGCGACGCCCAGGGGGTGTTCGTCGCCGAGGGGATCCACCTGGCCGAAGAAGCGCTGGCCTCCGGCGCGGACATCGAGCTGGCGCTGGTCTCTCCGAGACTCGTCACGTCGGAGCAAGGACGGACCCTTCGCCTCCGGCTCGAGCAGGCGGGGATTTCGCTTCTCGAGACCGCGGACAAGGCCCTGGACACGGTCGCGGACGCGCGCTCGCCCCAGCCGGTGATGCTCGTCGTGCGCGCGAGGACGTTCACGCTGGACGAGGCGATCGCGGGACGCGGCGCTCCCGCGCTCCTCGCCCTGGTCCACGGCGTCCAGGACCCCGGAAACCTCGGAACCGTGCTTCGCACCGCCGACGCCGCGTCCGCGACCGGCTTCGTCGCGGCCGGGGCCGGCTCGGACCTCCACCATCCCAGGGCGGTCCGCGCGACCGCGGGATCGATCTTCCGGCTGCCGGCGGCCACGTGCCAGGGACAGGAGGTTTTCGCGAAGCTCGCCGAGCGCGGAATCCGCTGCGTCGGGGCCGACCCTCGATCGCTCGAGGACTTCACGAGCGTCGCGCTCGACGGCCCGGTCGCGCTCTTCCTCGGCGGCGAGGGCGCGGGGCTTCCCCCCGCGTGGCTCTCCCGGATGGACGAGAGGGTGAAGATCCCGATGCACCCCGGCGTCGAGAGCCTCTCGATCGGGGCCGCGGCCGCGATCCTGCTGTTCGAGGCGAGGCGCCAGCGAAACCGCTAGGTCTCAGCCGCGGCGAATGATTCTGAAGCGCGGGCGCGTCGGGGGCGTGACGTCCGGGGAAGGCCGGCTGTCGGGAGGCTCGGACGGCGCCTCGGGCTCGACCGACGGCGGCTCCGCCTGCGCGACGCCGGACCCGCCGTCGTCTTCCCCTTCGGCCGACGCGACGGGAAGGTTGAAGGTGAAGGTCGTCCCGCGGCCCACCTGGCTCTCCGCGCGGATCGAGCAGCCGTGGAGACGGAGGAGGCTCCGGACGATCGAGAGTCCGAGGCCCGTGCCCTCGGGCGGCGCGCCCTCTCCGGTCCCGGCCCGGTAGAACCGGTCGAAGATCCGATCGAGGTCACCCTCCGGGACGCCGATCCCCGTATCCTGGACCTGGACGCTGACGAGCCCCTGCTTCCCGGCCCGCGCCTCGACCCGGATCTCCCCGCCGTCGCGGTTGAACTTGACCGCGTTCGAGAGGAGATTCAAGAACACCTGCAGGACCTTCTCGCGGTCCGCGTGGATGACGATCTCCGGGTCCTCGAAAGCGGTGGCGAAGCGGATGCGCTTCGCCTCGATCTTCGTCTTGAGCGTCTCGGCGCTCTCCTCGACCAGCGCGCGCAGCGGGAAGACCGAGATGTTGAGCTCGGCGGACTCGCGGTCCATGCGCGCGAACGCGAGGAGGTTGTCGATCATCGAGATCAGCCGGTCGATGTTCTTGAGGGAGAGGCCGAGCCCCTTCTTCTGCTCCTCGTTGATCGTCCCGAGCCTCTCCTTGAGGATCATCTCGGTGTAGCCGCGCACCGCGACCAGCGGCGTCTGCAGCTCGTGCGTGACGTTGGCGAGGAGGTTCGTCTTCATCCGGTCGAGAGTGCGCAGCTCGCGGTTGAGCCGGTCCAGCTCGCGGCTCGACGCTTCGAGCTTCTCGTGCGCGCCGGCAAGCCTGCGGTACGACGCCTCGGCGTCCGCTCTCGCCGCGCGGAGTCCTTCCGCCTCGTCCCCGAGCCGCCGCTCTTCCGCCCGCTCGCGCGAGGCGTCGCGGCAGACGAGGATCCGTCCGAGGTGCGCTCCCCTGCGGTCCACGAGCGGCGAGACGGACAGCTCCAGGACGCGCCCCGGCGCGGCCCCCACCCTCACGGTGTCCCGCCGCACGTCCCTCGTCGCCGCCGCCAGGAATCCGGCGACCGCCTCGGCCCCCTCGCCGCGGTCGCGCAGCATCCGGAGCAGCTCGCCCTCGTTCGCGCCGAGCACCTCCGCCTCCCGGAGGCCGAACAGCTCCAGGAAAGCCCGGTTGGTCATGCGGACGATCGCCCCCTCGGGGCGGTCGGCGAGCGACACCACCGCGTCCGACGTCGCCTCGAGGACCGCGTCGAGCCGCGACTCGTTCCGCCTGAGCTCCGCCTCGACGCGGCGGAGGACGGTCTCGTCCACCGCCGTGCCGATCACCGCCGGGCTCCCGCCGACACTCGCGGCCACCAGCGAGAAGCGGACCGCGACCGCGGCCCGCCCGTCGGCGGAGACGAGGGTCAACCGGAGATCCTGCCGCTCCCCGGCGGGGCGCTTCTCGAGACGCGCGAGGAGCTCCTGGAGCGCGATGACGTCGCGCGTGGCGACGCGGTCCCGCAGCGCCAGGCCGGCGAGGTCCTCGGGCCGCACGCCGAGCAGGTCGGCCAGCGCCCTGTTCGCGAAGGAGATCCTCCCCCCGCGGAGCACGACGACCGCCTCGGGCATCCCCTCGACGAGGCCGCGGTAGCGGGCCTCGGATTCGGCCAGCTCGCGCTCGATCCGCACCTCGGCGTCCACGTCCTTCACGGCGAAGACGTAGCCGTGCGCCTCGCCACCGCGCCCGCGGAGCATCCTCACGGAGACGCTGCCGTGGAACCTCGACCCGTCGCGCCGCACGAGGACGGACCGGGTCTCCACCGCCCGCTCCTTCAAGCTCTTCCGGCCCAGCTTCGGCAGCAGCTCCTTCCAAGCCGCCTCGTCGAACAGCGCCGCGGCCGGGCGCCCGGCCGCGTCCTCCTCGTCCCAGCCGAGCAGCGCGTTGGCCCCGGCGCTGAAGCCGAGGACGTCGAAGTCCGTGTCGGTGGTGATCAGCGCGAAGTCGCCGGTGACCTCGAGGAGCGCGTGGAGCCCCGCCCCCTTCCGCTCGGCCTCGGCGGCGCGGGCGGCGATGTCCTGGCCGAGCAGGTTCACGGCGCTCGCGAGCACCGAGAAGGGCGAGCGGGGGTCGAGATCGGCCGAGTGCGGCACGCGGCCGCCGCGAAGAGACTCGACCGCGAGAACGAGCTCGCGGATGTCCCGCCGCTGCTGCCGCCGCGACAGGAAGATCAGGAGGAACAGCAGGAGTGCCAAGGCGGTCAGGCCGACCCCCACCACGAACAGGAGACCGGCGTTGCCCGCGAGCAGGCCTTCCAACCCGGATCCCTGCGCTCCCGCGGCCGCGTCCTGCATCATGCTCCCGCCACGTCCTCCGTCCCGCCGCCTACGATCCGGAGCCTTCCGGATGCGCCCTCGCCGGCGGCGCCCCGGGGGCCGCCGGTTCGGCGAAGAGGTAACCCTGTCCGAGCGGCGCGCCCACGGCGCGAATCGCCGCCGCCTCTTCCTCGGACTCGATCCCCTCGGCCACGACCTCGGCGCCGATCCGCCTGCCGATGTGCACGAGGGAGGAGAGGAGCTCCTGCTTGATCAGGTTCTCGTGAACGCCCCTCACCAGGCTCATGTCCAGCTTGAGATAGTCGGGCCGGACCCGCTCGATCGTCGCGAGGCTGGCGTAGCCGGTGCCGACGTCGTCGAGCGCGATGCCGAACCCGCGCTTCCGGAGCGAGTCGAGCGTCGCCCCGAGCCGGCCGGCATCGGGATCCACCCCGCGCTCCGAGACCTCGAGCACGAGATCGCGCGGGCTCAGGGAGGAAGCGGCGAGGAGCCCCGAGAAGGAGTCCTCGTGCCACTCGGGGTCCGAGAGCGATCCCGGCAGGACGTTGAGGAAGATCTTGCCGCGCCCGTCGCCGCCCATCGCGCCCGACCCCTCGAGCGCGCTGCGGCGGCACAGCCGGTCGAGGTCCGCCGCCACGCCGAGCCGGCCCGACAGCGCGAACATCGCCGCGGGCATCTCGAACCCGCTGTCCTTCGGGCCGCGCGCCAGCGCCTCGTGGCCGACGATCTCCCCCGTCCCGAGATTCACGACCGGCTGGAAGACCGTGGAGACCTCGGCATCGCGGATGATCCGCCGGAGCTCCGCCCCGCGCGTCGCCTCCGCCCGGCGCCAGAGGCGATCGTTCAGCGTCCGCGCCTCCTCGACCGCCGAGTGCACCCGGCGCTCGAAACGGTAGAAAGGGTTCTCCGAGAGGAGCGAGTGGCCGACGCGGAACACGAGGCGCGGCGAGAGCCCCGCCCACTCCTCGTCGTCGAACGCCTCCTCGAGCCGGCTTCGCGCGGAAGCGCCCATCCGCGACAGGTCGGCCGGGTGCACCTCGGCTCCCGACGCGGTCTCCGGGACGAAGAGCACGAAGCGGTCGCCGGCGACGCCGTTGACCGCCAGCAGCGTGCCCGGGGGCAGGACCTCTCCCGGGAGGTGCCGGAGCGTCTCCGCGATCCTCGCGAGGACCCGATCGAATATCTGCCAGCCGTAGAGCGACTCGACGAGCTCGAGGTTGGCGACGTCCACGTGCAGCACGCCGAGATGCCGTCTCGCGTCGAGAGCGGTCCGGAGGTTGTCGAAGAGGAGCGCGTAGGCCGGCAGCCCCGTGATCCGGTCGTGCAGGGCGCTGCGCAGCTTGAGCAGCTCGTTCCGGAAGCGATCGTCGAGGAGGGCCGGGTCCAGGTGTTCCATGGCCTCAGGCCCCCGCGGGAAGCGAGCCGGTGCCCACGCCGGCCTCGCCGAGCACGCGCCGCACCCGCGTCAGGAGATCGTCCACCTCGAACGGCTTGGTCAGGTAATCCGCCGCTCCTTCCTGGAGACCGTGGACCTTGTCCCGGACCTCGCCCTTCACCGAGAACATCACGACCGGCAGGTGACGCGTCGTGTCGTCCGCCTTGATGAGGCGCAGCGTCTCCCAGCCGTCCATCTCCGGCATGTTGATGTCGAGCAGCACGAGATCGAATCCCTGGCGCCTCGCGATGCTCAGCGCCTCGGATCCGTTCCGGGCGGAGGCGACGGCATAGGCGGCCGAGCCCAGCACGGCCGTCGCCAGCTCCACGACCGAGGGATCGTCGTCCACGACGAGGATCCGCGCCCCGGCCGTCACGGCGCCTCCTCGGTCTTCTCGCGGAGGAAACGCGAGATCTCGAGGCGGCTCCGCGCGCTCAACGCGTTGAACCGGACGCCCGCGCCGGCCGCGCCGCCGGGCAGCGTGCCCTCTTCGACGGTTCGCACTACCTCGCCCTGCGCCCGGATCGTCTGCGCGCCCGGCTCCCCCAGGCTGAAGATCAGGTCGAGCGTGTCGCCCGGCTCGAGCCGCTCGCGGGTCGAGAGGAACACTCCCGTCGCGCCGAGATCGCGGACGAGCGCCGGGCGCTCCGACCCGAGCCGCTCGTATCGCGCCTCGAGCGCGACCGGAACGCGGCTCGACGCGCGCTCTGCGAGAGAGACGAACCGCCGGATCGCGTCGAGGAACGGCTCGCGCTCGAGCGGCTTCGGAACGAACGCGTCTCCGCCCGCGGCGGCGCAGCGGGGATGGCGGAGTGGCGACGCCATGAAGACGACGGGGGTCGCGCGAAGCTCGGGGTCGGCCTTGATCGCGCCGCACAGCGCGATGCCGTCGAGAACCGGGAGGTCGGCCTCGGTGACGATCACGTGCGGCCGGTGGGTGCGCGCCGTCTCGAGTGCTTCCTGTCCCGTCGTGGCCGTGAGCACTTCGCACCCCGTGCGTTTCAGGAACGTTCGCGCCAGCTCGAGAAACAACTGCACCTCGTCGACCAGCAGGATCTTGGTCATCCGGCCCCCCCCTCCGGTCCAGATAGGGATCCGCTGCGCGAGCGACCCGCCGCGTGGTTCCGCCGACTCTCCGGAAAGGTACCACCGCCGGGAGCGCAGGGGCAACGAGAATTGTGCACCTCTCCGCGCCGCGGGGGCCGCGTCTTCGGCGTTTTCGGGAACGTCGGCGCGAGGTGCGGGCTCACTCGGCCAAAGGTGACGAAACGGAGCCTGAAGGGAGGATCCTGAACCGGCCTTCGAGCCGCCCGCCCGGCTCGGAGCCGAGCGACGGCGCCTCGCCGCTTCCGATCCAACTTCCGGTTGCGCCGACGTGGGCCTCGACGCCGACGCGGAGATTTCCCTCGAGGCTGCCCATCACGTCGAGGCGCGTCACGTCGCCGTCCACCTCCGCTCGTCCCGCGGGCGCGATCTCGAGCGTGCCGACCCACGACACGCGCCCGACGAGCAGCCCTTCGACCCGGACGTGCCCTTCACCGACGAGATGTCCGCGCGCGATCGCGCCGCGGCCGACCCTCGAGCCCGCCACCGACGCTTTCTTCTTGGCCATGAAGCTCGCTCTCTTGCCCAGCGACGATCTTGGGATCGGGTCAGCAGAATGAGCGACTTGGAGCGGGAAACGGGATTCGAACCCGCGACCCTCAGCTTGGGAAGCTGATGCTCTACCAACTGAGCTATTCCCGCATGCTGGGCCGAAGCCGCAGCATAGCGGGGGCTAGCGGGTTCCGTCAAGAGCGGTCGGGCGTCCGCACCGGCCGCGTCGTGTGCGAGATGCTGTCCTCGTCGTCCTCCCGGAGGAACGCGGCCTCGGGCCCCGTCGACGTGGTCCGGGCAATCTCCGCCCTTGCGGCCCAGGCTCCTCGAGAATCGCCTTCGCCGCATTGCCGATCTCGACCCGCTTGGAGCGGGCCGTCGTGTTCCGGGATGCGAACGAGGCGAAGCCTCCCCGCGTGTCCACGTCCACCCACCGGATACCCGCGGCATCGCGGAGTCGGGCGCCCGTGCCCGAGGCCTTCCTGGGAGGGTTCCGCCCTCCCCGTTCGAAAGCGATCTCCCAGCTGGACGGAGGACAGCCCATCCCGGCGCAAGTCGAACTTCGGGGTGCCGTCCGTCCGGGATCGTTCGTGGGTGCTGCTGTTGACAGATGCTTCTGCCCGAAGGCGCCTGCTTTTTCGGTGCATCTTGATTTGGACCCTGGCCGACCGTATAAGGTCCACGGGTATTGTCACGAGGCTCGTGCGGCCTCGACGATGACTACCGCGCTCGCCTCGGGCTGAGGGGCCAAATGACCAGAATGCGAGTGCCGTCGCTTCTGGCTTCGTTGTGCGTGCTGCTCGAGGTCGCCCCGACGGCCGTCCTCGCCCTGGACCGGGACGCTTTACCGGGGAGCGATCCGGACGCCGCATCGGAAGTCTCCGCCCCTGTCGACTGGGTTCTCCGATCGCCCGCCTGGAGCCCGCACGCCCGCACCGGGGCCGGGATGGCGTACGACGGCGCCCGGGGGCGCTCCGTCCTCTTCGGTGGAATGTACTGGGACCCTGCGGCAGCCCACTATCTTTCCGACACCTGGGTATGGGACGGGGCGGCGTGGGTCGAGAAGACGCCCCCGACGAGCCCACCCGCTCGCGCTCCCGGCGCGATGGCGTACGACAGCGCCCGGGACCGCGTGGTCCTTTTTGGGGGGCAAAACGCAGCCGGTGGTCCCTACCGCGACACGTGGGAGTGGGACGGCAGCACGTGGGCGATCCGAACGCCCGCGACGAGCCCGCGGGCCCGCTTCGGCGTCGCGATGGCTTATGACAGCCAGCGGGCGCGCGTGGTGCTCTTCGGGGGTGTGACGGGCGCGGGCGGCCTGGCTCTGGCCGACACCTGGGTGTGGGACGGGAGCACGTGGGTTGGCAGCACGCCCGCCCCGAGTCCGCCGGCCCGCTGGTACGCCGCGATGGCGTATGACAGTCGGCGGGCGCGCGCGGTGCTGTTCGGGGGTTTGTCGAGCACTCCCGGCGTTTATCTGGCCGACACCTGGGAGTGGGACGGGAGCACGTGGGTCGACAGGACTCCCGCCGCGAGCCCGTCGGCCCGCTACGGCGCCGTCATGGCGTACGACAGCCTGCGCGGGCGCGTCGTGCTGTTCGGGGGCCTGACGGCGAACTCATCGGACGCTCTCGCCGACACGTGGGAATGGGATGGCGACACGTGGGTCCAACGGACGCCCGTCACGAGCCCAACTCGCCGCGCTCTTGCCGCGACGGCGTACGACAGCGCGCGGGGCCGCGTGGTCCTGTTCGGGGGTCTCAGAGGCACCACCGCCCTCTTCGATTTTCTCGCCGATACCTGGGAATACCACGAGCTGGCCGAGTTGTGCGATGGTATCGACGACGACGGTGACGGCATCATTCCGCCGGACGAGATCGACCACGATGGCGACCACTACGTCGCCTGCTCTCCCTGGGTAGGTTCCGCTCCAAGCATCCTCGGTGGCGGCGACTGCGAGGACAACGACGCGACGGTCTACCCGGGCGCGCCCCAGCTGTGCGACGGAAAGAACAACGACTGCCTCGACCCGACGTGGCCGGCGGTTCCCGCGAACGAGGCCGACGCGGACGGGGACGGTTACCGGCTCTGCGCGGGGGACTGCGACGACGCCGACCCGGCGCTGCACCCCGGGGCTCCGGAGATCTGCAACGGCATCGACGACGACTGCAACGGTCAGGTGGACGACGACGCGCTAGGTGTGGACGCGGACGGCGACGGGTTCCGCAACGCCTGCGACAATTGCCGTACGGTCTACAACCCGGACCAGCTGGACACGGACCACGACGGGGTGGGGACCGTCTGCGACAACTGCATCCTCGTGCCGAATCCGGACCAGTTGGACACGGACCACGACGCGGTGGGGGACGTTTGCGACAACTGCTCGCTGGCCGGCAACCCGAGCCAAGCCGACACCGACGTCGACGGCGTTGGAGATGCCTGCGACGACTGCCCCGGGAACTTCAACCCCGAGCAAGGGGATTACGACGCGGACGGTGTCGGTGACGCCTGCGACGACTGCCCTTTCGACCACGACCCGGCGCAGACCGACCTCGACGACGATGGCGAGGGCGACGCGTGCGACTTGAACGACGGGCTGATCCACGTGTACTCCACCGACCGGGACTACATCGAGTGGCAACAGGAGAACGGCCCCGCGTCGTGGAACGTGTACGAGGGCGACCTCGCCGTGCTGCGCGCCACCGCCGTGTACACGCAGGCACCCGGAAGCAATCCCCTGGTGGACCGCCACTGCGGCGTGACCGATCTCTGGGTCGAGGACTTCACCCCGCCGCCCATCGGCAAGGTCAAGTTCGCGCTGGTGACGGGGGTCCAGGACGGGGTGGAGTGGAGCCTGGGGACGGATTCGCGAGGAGTTACGAGGCAGAACACGAATCCGTGCCCCTAACAGATCCCGCGCGTCCGTCGGCCGGTCTGGAGGTCGGCCCCGAATCGCCGCTTACTTCTTTGCCGCGGGGCGCCGGACCTTGGGCCCGGCCTTGGACCCGGCCTTGGACCCGGCCTTGGGTCCGGCCTTGGGCCCGGCCCAGGGCGCGGCCTTCGGGGCGGCCGCGTCCCTCAACTCGCGGACGATCTTTGGCGGCACCCGGAACAGCACCACCAAGGGCACGTGGCCGCTGTCCAGGAGTTTCCGCACCTCGTCCGGGGTCGGTTTGTCGAGACGGAGTAGAAACGCCACGGCGTCCCCCTAGCTCTTGCGAAGCCCGGCCGCGATCGAGAGCCGGACCCGCCCGCTGGAAATCAGAATGTCGCAGCGCGGCCCCGGCCGTCAAGCGAGGGGGCGGATCCAGCCGCCGCCGAGGACGAGGTCTCCGTCGTAGGCGACGGCGGCCTGGCCGGGGGCGATCGCCCGCTGCGGCTCGTCGAAGCGGACGAGGGCGGTGCCATCGCCCGCGTCCTCGATCGTCGCGGGAGCGCCGGCGTGTGTCGAGCGGATCCTCACGGTCGCGCGGAGCGGGCCGCCGGGGCGCTCGAAGGGTATCCAGCGGACGCGCTCGATCGTGCAGCGGTCGCCGAGCAGGTCGTCGTTGCCGCCGACCACGACGCGCCGGGTCTCCTCCTCGATCCGCACGACGTAAAGAGGATGCCCCGCGGCGAGGCCGAGGCCGCGGCGCTGCCCGACCGTGAATCCGTCAATCCCCTCGTGGCGCGCGAGCGGCCGTCCCTCGACGTCCACGATCTCCCCCGGCTCCATCCCCGCTTCCCCTCGGCGGCGGGTCACGAAGTCGCGGTAGCTCTCCCCCCGGCTCAGGAAGCAGAGGTCCATGGACTCGGCCTTCTCCGCGACGGCGAGGCCGAGTTCGCGGGCCGTCTCCCGGACCTCGACCTTCGTCATGCGCCCGAGCGGGAACTCCGCCGCGCGCCGCTGCTCGTCGGAGAGATCGAACAGGAAGTACGACTGGTCCTTCCCCTCGTCCCTCGCCTTCCGCAGCAGCGTCCGCCCGCTCCGAGGGTCGCGCTCCAGGATCGCGTAGTGGCCGGTCGCGACACCCGAAGCACCGACCGCGCGCGCCTTGTCGAGCAGCGCGCCGAACTTCACGTGGGTGTTGCAGAGCACGCAGGGGGACGGCGTCCGCCCACGAGCGTAGTCCGCGGTGAACGGCTCGAGCACGAGGCGGCGGAACTCCCCCTCCATCTCGAGGACGTGGTGCGGGAAGCCGAGGCGGGCCGCGACTTGCCGCGCGTCCTGGCAGTCGTCGAGCGAACAGCAGCGGACCTTCTCGCCGGGCCGCCCCTCGTGGCGCGGCGCCAGGTACATCGAGAAGCCGACGATCGGCCTCCCCTCCCGGGCGAGGATCGCCGCGGCGACGGAGCTGTCCACCCCGCCGCTCATCGCCACGGCCGTCAGCGTCCCGCTCACCCCGGTCCCCTTCCCCTTTCCCCGCCCCCGCGGGGCTCGCGCGGCCGTCTCTGACGTCCGCGGGCTTCGTGTGTTAGAGTAGCGGCTTCGCCCGGGAGACGCCAAGTGTCGAAGAACGTTGAACTTAAGAACACGATCAACCTCCCGAGGACCGAGTTCCCGATGAAGGCGGACCTGCCGCGCCGGGAGCCGACGATCCTCGAGTGGTGGGACCGGATCGACGCCTACCGCAAGGTGCGCGAGGCCCGGCGCGGGCTGCCCCCGTTCGTCCTCCACGACGGCCCTCCCTACGCCAACGGGAACATCCACCTCGGCCAGGCGCTGAACAAGATCCTGAAGGACATCGTGGTCAAGTCCCGCTCGATGATGGGGCACGACGCCCCGTACGTCCCGGGCTGGGACTGCCACGGCCTCCCGATCGAGCACCGAGTCGACAAGGAGCTGGGCGGCGCCAAGGCGAAGATGGCGCCGCTCGAGGTGCGCGAGCGCTGCCGCGCGTACGCGGAGAACTACATCGGGATCCAGCGCGAGGAGTTCGTCCGCCTCGGCGTCCTCTGGGACCGCGCGCTCGACCGGAAGGAAGAGGCGGAGGGCGCCCCGAGCCGGCGCGCGATCTACCGGACGATCGACCGGACGTACGAGGCCGAGGTCGTGCGGCAGCTCGGCCGGTTCTTCACGAAGGGGGCGGTGTACTTCGGCGAGAAGCCGGTGCACTGGTGCTACTCGTGCAGGACCGCGCTCGCCGAGGCCGAGGTCGAGTACGAGAACCGGACGGACCCGTCCATCTACGTGAAGTTCCCGGTGCGGGGCCTCGAGGCGAAGGTGCCGGCACTCGCAGGCCGCCGCGTGTCGGTCGTCGCGTGGACGACGACGCCGTGGACCCTCCCCGCGAACCTCGCGGTCTGCCTCCATCCGGACTTCGTCTACGTCGCGGCGGAGGTCGGGGCCGACACCTTCATCGTCGCCGAGGGGCTGTTCCAGGCGGTCGCGACGGCCCTCGGCTGGGGATCCCCGAAGATCGTCGCCAAGGCTACGGGGCGCGAGCTGGTCGGCGAGGGAGCCGACTGGATCGGGACGCAGGCCCCCGTCGAGCGGCCCTACTCGTCCCCCTCCGGCCCCGCGGCGGGGACCGGCGTGCTGATCCTCGGCGATCACGTGACGCTCGACGCGGGGACCGGCTGCGTGCACACCGCGCCGGGACACGGCGCCGAGGACTTCGCGGTCGGACAGGTCTACGGGCTCCCCCCCTTCAACCCGGTCGGCGACGACGGAAGGTTCCTGGCCGACCGCGTCGGCCCCGACTGGCAGAAGGGCGCGTTCGTGCTCGAGGCCAACGCGAAGATCGTGGACGACCTCGAGGCGCGCGGCCTCCTCCTGCGCCACGACCCGTGCGACCACACCTACCCGCACTGCTGGCGCTGCAAGAACCCGGTGCTGTTCCGCGCGACCCCGCAGTGGTTCATCTCGCTCGCGGCCGACGGGCTGCGCGACAAGGCGGTCGCCGAGATCCGCGGCTCCAGCTGGATCCCGTCCTTCGGCGAGGAGCGGATCGCGCAGATGGTCGCCAACCGCCCGGACTGGTGCATCTCGCGGCAGCGGACCTGGGGGGTGCCGATCCCCCTCGTCGCGTGCGGGAGCTGCTTCCCCGACCAAGCGGACGCGTTCGTGCGCGACCCGGCGTTCTTCGAGCATCTCGAGCGGCTGTTCCTCGCCGAGGGCTCGAACGCCTGGTTCGGGGTCCCCGACGGGAAGGGGCACCGGCCCTACGCGAGCCGGGACGAGCGCCTCTCGCGTCTCGTCCCCGCGGCCGTCGCCTGCCCGGCGTGCGGCAAGCGCGACCGTCTCGAGTTCCAGGAGCACATCGTGGACGTCTGGTTCGAGTCGGGCGTGTCCCACGCGGCCGTCCTCGGCCGGGACGCGGCGCTCCCCTGGCCCTCGGATCTCTACCTCGAGGGCCACGACCAGTACCGCGGGTGGTTCCACTCCTCGCTGCTCGTCGCGGTGAACGATCGCGGGCGCGCCCCCTACCGCGGCGTGCTCACCCACGGCTTCACCCTCGACGGCGACGGGAAGAAGATGTCGAAGTCGCTCGGGAACACGATCTCGCCGATCGACGTGGCCAGCCAGCGCGGCGCCGACATCCTGCGCCTCTGGGTGAGCATGGTGGACTTCCTCGAGGACATGCGATTGTCCCCGGAGATCCTCGACCGGAACGCGGAGGCCTACCGGAAGATCCGGAACACCTTCCGCTACCTCCTCGGCAACCTCGACGGGTTCGATCCCGCGAAGGACCAGGTCCCGTGCTCCGAGATGGAGGAGATCGACCGGTGGGCCCTCCACCAGTTGGAGGCGCTGCGGCAGAGGCTCCTCGCGGCCTACGGCTCGCACCAGTACCACCAGGTGTACCACGGCCTCCACTACTTCTGCGCGGTGACGCTGTCGTCGTTCTACCTCGACGTCCTGAAGGACCGCCTCTACACGGCCCCGCGCCGATCGACCGCGCGGCGCTCGGCGCAGACGGCGCTCTACCGCCTCGCGATGGACCTCGACCGTCTCCTGGCCCCGCTCCTCTGCTTCACCGCCGAGGAGGTCTGGCAGGAGCTCGAGTCGCTCCACGGCCGCGAGCGCTGGGGCGACTCCACCGTTCACGCGCAGCGCTTCCCGGAGCCGCTGTCGCTGCCGGAGGAAGCGGACCTCCTGGAGCGGTGGGACCGGCTGCTGCGCTTCCGCGTCGAGATCCAGAAGGCGCTCGAGGCCGAGCGCGCCGCGAAGAAGATCGGGAGCTCGCTCGAGGCGAAGGTGCGGATCGAGGCGTCCCCCGAGGCCGTCGAGTTCCTGAGCTCCTTCGGCGACGGGCTGAGGTACCTGCTCATCACGTCCGGGGTCGAGTTCGGAGCGGTCGCGGACGGAGCCCTTCGGGCCGATCTCGAGGGCGGGCTCGGCATCGAGGTCGCCCGCGCGGACGGCGAGAAGTGCTCGCGATGCTGGAACTTCACCGCCGACGTCGGCTCGGACACGGAAGTACCCGGCGTCTGCGGGCGCTGCGCGACGGCGGTGCACGAGATCCTGGGATCGTCGGGGCCGGCATGACGTTGCTCACGGCGATCGGACGGCGGCGGGGATACTTCGGCCTGGCGGCCGTCGTCCTCGTGCTCGACCAGGCGTCGAAGATCGCGGCCGACCGGCTACTCCGGGGGCGGGGACCCGTTACCGTCATCCCGGACTTCTTCAACCTCTGGTACTCCCGGAATCGCGGGGGACTGTTCGGCTACTTCGCCGGCTGGCCGGACCCGTGGCGCACCCTGCTGCTCACGGTCTTCCCGCTCCTCGCGGTGGGTGCCATCGTCGTCTTCCTCGCCAAGACCGACGAGCCCGACCGGCGCACGATGGCCGGCCTCGCCGCGATCCTGGGCGGCGCCGCCGGGAACCTGATCGATCGCGCGTTCCGCGGCGAGGTCGTGGACTTCCTCGACGCCTACGTGTCGCACGAGGGCATCGCGCAGTGGCTCGTGGACCGGTTCGGCACCGCCCACTGGCCCACCTTCAACCTCGCGGATTCCGCGATCGTCGTCGGCGCCGGCCTGCTGCTGCTGGACCTCTTCCTGCCCGACCACTCCGAGAGTCCCACGACCGAGACCTCAACCGGCGGGCCGGCGGGCGATTCGCCCGGCGGGGAGTAGACTTCGACCATGCACCCGATCCTGCTGGACTTCGGAACCCACGACCTTCCGTTCCTCGGGACGACGCACCTGTTCCTCCCGACCTACGGTCTCCTGTTCGCGTCGGGGGTCGTCCTGGCGTGGTGGTGGTTCCTCCGCCGGGCCGCAGGCCTCGGCGTCAACCCCGACCGGGCCTTCAACCTGACGTTCTACACGCTGGTGGGCGGGCTCATCGGCGCGAAGGCCAGCCTGGTGGTCGTCGAGTGGCGCTACTTCCTCGCGAACCCCGCCGAGCTCCTGGGCACGCTTCGCAGCGCCGGGGTGCTGATGGGCGGCCTCCTCGTGGGCGCCGCGGTGTTCGTGCTCTACGTCTTCCGCCAGAAGCTCCCCCTCCACCGGCTGGGCGACGCGATCGCCGCCCCCCTCGCCCTCGCCCAGGGGCTCGGGCGCCTCGGTTGCTACAGCGCGGGGTGCTGCTGGGGTGTCGAATCGCCCGGCCTGTGGTGCGCGAGCACGTTCACCGACCCCGTCGCGGCGGAGAGGACCGGGGTGCCGCTGAACGTCGCGCTGTTCCCTTCGCAGCTCGTCCAGATGGCGAGCGACCTGGCCCTCGCGGCGCTCCTCACGTTTCTCTTCCGCCGCAAGATCCGCCCCTACGGCTCCACGTTCCTCTGGTACGTGCTGCTGTACAGCCTGACGCGCGGCCTGATCGAGATCTGGCGCGGGGATGAGGTGCGGGGGCTTTACTTCGGCGGAACGCTCTCCACGTCGCAGATCGTCTCGATCCTGGCCGGATCGTGGGCGCTCGGCATGCTGATCCTCTACCGGACCAAGTGGAAGGAGCCCGCGACGCCGTGACCGGGGAAACCGTGCGCCTCACGGTTCCCGGCGACGCGAACGGAACGCGGCTCGACGTCTTCCTCGCGGCACGCGTCCCCGAGCGCAGCCGGTCCTCGCTTCGGCGGTTGATCCTGGACGGGAGGGTTCGGGTGAACGGCCGCGCCGCGCCGAAGCCCGCGTTGTCGCTCGACGCGGGTGCGGAGGTCGAGCTCGTCCTGCCGCCCCCCACGCCCCCGACGCCGGCGCCCGAGACGATCCCGGTCGAGGCGATCTACGAGGACGAGCACCTCGTCGTCGTGCTCAAGCCCGCGGGCCTCGTCGTCCACGCCGGCCACGGCCGACCGTCGGGCACGCTCGTGAACGCCCTGCTCGGGCGCGGCACGCCGCTCGCCCCCGCGGGCGGAGCGGAGCGGCCGGGGATCGTCCACCGCCTCGACCGGGGAACCTCGGGGCTCCTCGTCGTCGCGAAGACCGACGCGGCGCACCGCGCCCTGGCGGCCGCGTTCGCCCGCCGCGAGGTCCGGAAGACCTACCTCGCGCTGGTGTGGGGGCACCCCGATCCGTCGGCCGGGACGATCGAGCGAGCGATCGGAAGGAGCCGGTCGGATCCGACGAAGATGTCGGTCGCGGCGAGGAGGAGCCGGTCGGCGATCACGTCGTACCGCACGGTCGAGCGCCTCTCGGGATTCGCGCTGCTCGAGGTGGACCTCGTCACGGGGCGGACGCACCAGATCCGCGTGCACTTCGAGTCCGTGCGCCACCCGATCGTGGGGGACACGCGCTACGGCGGGCGCCCGGAGAAGAACCTCCGCGATCCCGCGAAGCGCGCCGCGGTCCTCGGCTTTCACCGCCTGGCGCTCCACGCCGCGCGGCTCGCCTTCGCGCACCCCGTGAGCGGCGCGCCGCTCGCCTTCGACGCCCCTCTCCCCTCGGAGATCGAGGAGCTCCTCGAGGTCCTGAGGAGGGAGCGGTGAAGCGCGCACGGCGCCCGGCCGTGGCGGTGATCGGCGCGGGACGCCTCGCGCGCGTCTTCCTTCCGCACCTCGCCGCCGCCGGTTACGGGGTGGTGGCCGTGGCTTCCCGCTCCGCGAAGGACGCGCGCCGGATCTGCCGCACCATCCCGGGGACCTGCGCCGCCGCATCGCCGGCGGAGGCGGTCTCGCGGGCCCGCATCGTCCTTCTCGCCGTGCCCGACCGGGAGATCGAGCCTCTCGCTCGCGAGCTCGCGAGGAGCGTTCCCCGCGGATGGGGCGCCCGAACGGTGATCCACCACGCCGGCGCGCTCGGCCCCTCGGTCCTGGCGCCCCTCTCGCGCCGCGGAGCGGCGGTCGCGGTCCTGCATCCGCTGCAGGTGCTCGGCGGCTCGCGAGCCGCTCGGACGATTCTCGCGGGGAGCCGCGCGCGGATCGAGGGGGACGCGCGCGGCGTGCGCGCGGCCCGCCGGCTCGCTCTCGACCTCGGGCTCGTCCCCGTCCGCTTCCCGCGGCCGCTCGGCCCCGCGGGGCGCGCCGCATGGCACGCCGCCGCGTCGCTGGCGTCGAACGACCTCGTCGCCCTGCTCTCGCTGGCGGCGGAGACGCTCGGGGCCACGGGCCTCGCACCGGACGAGGCCCTCTCCGTGCTCCTGCCGCTCGCTCGAGGCGCGCTGGCGAACCTCGAGGCCGGGGGAATCGAAGGCGCCCTGACCGGACCGGTCGCGCGGGGGGACGCCGCGACCGTCGCGTCCCAGCTGCGAACGCTCCGGGGCTCCTGTCCCGAGGCGCTCGACGCCCACCGGGCGCTCTCCCTCCGGCTCCTCCGCATCGCGGCGGCCGCGGGGCGGGTTTCGGCGGCCGAGAAGGCGGAGCTCCGACGCGTGCTGGCGGGACCGGCGCGTGGCCGGAGCAGGAGCCGCATCGTATAGTAGCTGCCTTGGAGGATGGACCATGCCATTCCGAGTTCCCCCCGCGGCCCGCGTCCTGCTCTGGCTCGCCGTCGCCTGCGCGCTGCTCGGAGCCGCGCCGGCGGCTCTCGCCCAGGTCACGGTGCCCGACATCCCGCCGAGCGTGCTCGTCCCGGGCGAGACCGGAGCGGGGGTCTGGGAGGGGACCTACGTCTTCTCCTGCCGCGATTTCAGGATCGGGCTCTGGATCCGGAGCAAGAACGGCATCCCCGAGCTGAAGATGCGCTACCAATCGCTGCAGAGCCCCGAGACCTTCGAGACCGACTGGAACGGGAAGGCCTCGTACTACCTGAGCGGCCAGCCGGCGACGTTCGAGATCACCTACAAGAGCCGGGACGCGCAGCACATCGTGGGCGGCTGGCACTGGGTGGTGGAATCGGTCGCCCGCGGCCGCGTGGACGACGCGGAGTTCACGATCTTCCGCAGCGGCTACGGGCGCAGCGCCGTCTTCAAGTTCGACAAGATGGAGCAGCAGGTGCGCACGCAGGAGACGGTTCGCCGGCTCCCCACGGTGCCTCCCCCGACGTGGACCTTCGCGAAGGTGTCGAAGCGGGTGGACGTGCTCTGGGAGGAGCTCCCCTTCTGAGACCGCGCCGGGCGATCCGCGCTCTCTTCCTTCTCGCGGTCGCGGCGCTGCTCTCCGTCCGCCCTCTTCACGCGACCGCGCCGGCCGGGCCCTCGCCTTTCAACTGGAGGGCCTTCAAGCTCTCGGGGCCGCCGTCCGACCCCGCCGTCCGCGATCACGTCGAGTTCTGCCTCGGACTGGGCTTCAATGCGATCTGGATCTACTCGTACGAGGCGGGCCGCTGGGACGAGAGGTTCGCTCCGGAAGGGCCCTTCCTCGACCCGGCGTTCCTCGAGCTCGCAACGCGGCTCCGCGAGCGCGGCGTGCGAATGCTCGTGTCCATCAACCCTCCCGCCGACAGCGGGGAGCGGTTCGTCTACCGCACGAGCGACGGCGAGCGGCGCATCCGCCGGTTCGTGAAGCTCCTGCGCCGCGCCGGAGTGCGGGACTTCGTCCTCTCCTTCGACGACCAGCTCCGCGTGCTGACGGACCTCGGCGACATCGTCCACTACGGCTTCGGCGCCGCCCCGGCGCACCTCGACCTCGCCCGCAGGCTCGCGCGCCACGTGGGACGGGACGGCCGCCTCTGGCTCTGCGCCGCGGCGTACAGCGACGCGCACCTCGGCGACCTCCGCGGCCCCTATGCCGCGCCGTTCCTCGCGGGCCTTCCGTCGCTCCCGCGCGAGGTGGGCATCGTCTGGACCGGAACCGAGCCGATCTCGCCGTCGATCGCCTCCGGCGCCTTGAGGAAGACGCGCGAGCGGCTTGGCGGACGGGACCTCCTGCTCTACGACAACTTCGCGGCGATAGAGGGAGGCGCGGACCCGATCGCGGCCTACCTCGGCCCCCTCCGCGACCGCGACGCGCGGCTGGTCGGCGAGGTGGCGATCTACATGGCGTGCCCGCTTTCCGGACCCGGCGTTTCCCGGTTGTCGCTCCTCACCGTTGCCGACTGGCTCGGACGCCCGGCCTGGTACGACCCGGACGACAGTTGGCGCCGGGCGATCGCGCGCCTGTCCGGAGCCGACGCCGGCGCCGCCGACGCGCTTCGTGTCCAGACGCTCGAGTGGCGAGGATGGGACTCCGGCCGGCGCTTCCGCCCCTGGGACCCCGCGGACCCGAGCGAAGCCGCGGACACGCTCGACGACCCCGCTCTCTCGGCCGAGTGGAGCTGGACGGTCGCCAGGTATCCGGAGCGCATGGCCGCGCTATCCGGGCTCGCCGACGTCCCGTTCCGCGACGCGCTTCTCGAGCTGATGGCGAGACGACTCGCGATCGCCCGCTCCGTGCCCCCCGTGATCGAGTATCGCGCCCGGAGGCGCGCCGGCCGCGCGGACCTCGAGCCCTTGCTCGACGAGATCCGACGTGTGCGCTCGGAGGTCGCCGGCAATCCATCGGTCCTGAGGGCTCTCGACCGCTTCCTCGGGTACGCCGAGGTCCCCGTGCCCTGAGGGACAGGCGCCCATCCGGGCGGCCAGGCCGGCCGAACACGGGTTACAATCGCCGCTCGCGCGCCGCTCCCGGCCGCGCGCAGGGAGACACGCATGACCGACGCGCTCGCGCTGCCGCCGGGATGGTTCCATCCCGCCCGGAAGCCCTTCCGCTTCACCGTGCTCGCGTTCGCGAGCCTCATGGTCTTCGGGAGCTACTTCGCCTACGACAGCCTCGGGGCCATCGAGAGCCTTCTGATGAAGGCCTGGGGGGTGGACCGCGGCGCGATCGGGGCGACGTACACGATGTACAGCCTCGCCGCGATCCCGACCGTATTCATCGGCGGAATGCTCATCGACCGCCTGGGGACCCGCCGCGCGAGCCTGCTGTTCTCCGGGCTCGTCACCCTGGGCGCCGTGATCGTCGCGGTCGCGCCGAGCCTCTCGGTCCTCTACCTCGGGCGGCTGGTGTTCGGAATGGGCTCCGAGTCGCTCGTCGTGGCCCAGAGCGCCATCCTCGCCCGCTGGTTCACCGGCAAGGAGCTTGCGCTGTCGTTCGGCATCACGCTGACGGTCAGCCGGCTCGGCACGCTCTTCACCTTCAACACCGAGGCGCTGCTCGCCGAGCGCTTCGGGGTCTCCGCCGCGCTCGGGACCGCCGCCGCCCTCTGCGGCCTGAGCCTGCTCGCCAACCTCGTGTACAACATGATGGACCGGCACGCGGAGCCGGCGATCGGGCTCAAGGAGGCGGGAGCGGGCGAGAAGATCGTCTTCGCCGACATCAAGCGGTTCCGCCCGTCGTTCTGGTTCGTGACGCTGCTCTGCGTCACCTTCTATTCGGCCATCTTCCCGTTCACCGCGCTGTCCACCGACATGTTCCACGAGAAGTGGGGGCTGCCGCTCACCGCGGGGGGCGAGGGCGGCGGTTTCCTCTCGTCGATCTTCTCGAACTACCTGCACATGTTCTCGACCGCGGGAGGGACCACCTCGATCATCATCTTCGCCTCGATGGTGTTCGCGCCCTTCGCCGGGAGCTTCGTGGACCGGATCGGACGGCGGGCCTCCCTGATGGTCCTCGGGTCGCTCCTGATGATCCCCTGCCACCTCATGCTCGGGCTCACGCACGTGACGCCGGCTCTCCCGATGATCGCGCTCGGCGCCGCCTTCGTGCTCGTCCCCGCGGCGATGTGGCCCTCGGTGCCGCTGGTCGTCGAGAAGGACCGCGTCGGGACCGCTTACGGGCTGATGACCGCGGTCCAGAACATCGGGCTCATGGCGTTCCCCTACATCAACGGGCAGCTGCGGGACGCTACCCACGGCTACACCGCGAGCCAGGTCACCTTCGCGGCGCTCGGGGCCGTCGGCTTCGTCTTCGCGATCCTGCTCTTGCGGGCCGACCGGCGCGCCGGGGGCGTGCTCGAGCGAGGGCACGCTCCGGCGCCCTGACGCGGGAGGTTTCCATGGCCGTCAAGATCGAAGCCGTCTACGAGGGCGACCTGCACTGCAACGCGGTCCACGGGCCGTCGGGCGACCGGCTGAGCACCGACGCCCCCGTCGACAACCAGGGGAAGGGAGAGCGATTCTCCCCCACGGACATGGTCGCGGTCGCCCTCGGCACCTGCATCCTCACCACGATGGGGATCGCGGCGCGGAACCGCGGCCTCGACATCCGCGGGGCCCGCGCCGAGGTGCTGAAGGAGATGTCCTCGGTGCCCCGGCGGCACATCGGCAAGCTGACCGTGCGGATCGAGCTTCCCGGCCCACCTCGGACGAGAGGGCCCGGAGGATCATGACCGTCGCCGCGGAGGAGTGCCCGGTGGCGGCGTCGCTCGGCCCGACGACCGAGATCGAGACCACGATCGTCTATGTTTGAAGGATGGTGTCCCCAACGGGATTCGAACCCGTGTCGCCACCTTGAAAGGGTGGTGTCCTAGGCCAGACTAGACGATGGGGACCAATTCGAGAGGCGATTGAAAAGTCTAGCGGAAACCGAGAAGCGAGGCAACCGCCGGCCCGTCGCGGGAGGCGAATCGGCACGCCCGCGCCGGCTGCCGTTCGCCGCCGGCCTCGCCGCGGTCGGTCTCGCGGGGTTCGCCGTTCGCGCGTCTCACGCGCTCTCCGTGCTCGCGTCTCCCGCCGGCGAGACCCTCGTCCAGGACGCCGCGTTCTACCACCGCGAAGCCCTGCGCATCGTCGGCGCGATCGCGGCCCCGGGGCCGGGCGGCCCGAGCTTCATGAACGTCGGCCTCCCCTACGCGCTCGCGGCCGTCTACTCCATCGCCGGCCCCAGCGTGCGCGCGGCTCTCCTCGTGCAGGCGGTCCTGGGTTCGCTCGCCGCCGTACTGCTGGCGCTGGCCGTCGAGCGCATGGTCGGGAGCCGCCGGGTCGCGCTCGCCGCGGGGTTGCTGTGGGCGATCTACGCGCAATCGGTGTTCTACGACGGCCTGCTCCTGACGCCGTCCCTTACGAACGACTGTCTCGCCGTGGCGCTCCTCCTCGTAGCACTCCTCCGGCGCGGCGGCACTCCCCTTCTCGCGGCCGCGGCCGGGCTGGCGGTCGGCCTGGCGTCGGCCCTGCGGGCGAACCTGCTGCTCCTGGTGCCCGTCGTCGCCCTGCTGCTTCTCTTCGTTCCGGCCGTGGCCCCGCGCGCCGGCGATCGTCGCGCCCGGCGTCTCGCCGCCCTTCTCTTCGTGGCGGGCGCCGCCGTGGTGCCCCTGCCGATCGTCCTGATCAACGGCGCGACGCACGGCGAGTGGGTGCCGGTCTCGGCGAACGGCGGGATGAACTTCTGGGTCGGGAACAACCAGGAGGCGCAGGGGATCTACTACACCGCTCCCTTCCTCCCCGGCGTCAATCCCGACGGCGAGATGCGAAGCTACCTGGACGAGGCCCGGCGCCGCACCGGCAACCCGTCGCTCACCCTCGCCGGGTCCAGCTCGTTCTGGCTGCGCGAGGGACTGCGCGACGTCGGCGCCCACTTCGCGCGCTGGCTCCGGATCGAGGGGCGGAAGTTCGTCCTCTTCTGGAACGCCTTCGAGGTGAACACCAACGTCGGGTTCGCGTTCGTCCGCGGCGTCTCGCCGGTCCTCGCTTCTCTGCCGATCGGATTCGGCGCGCTCGCGATCTTCGGGGTGGCCGGAATCGCGCTCCTGTTCCTGACCCGCCGTCACGACGCGGCGTGGCTGTCCGCCGCGCTGGTCCTGGTGCCGCTCGCGACCGTCCTGCTGTTCTTCGTCTCGGGCGAGTACCGGCACCCGGCGAGTCTCGGCCTCGCCATCGGCGCGGCGGTCGCCGTGGACGCGATCTGGACCTTCGCCGAGGGGCGCCTCGCGGGGCGCCGGGCGGGCGGGGCGCGGCCGCGGCAACGCGGGCCGGCGTCCCGCGCCGGCTGGGCGCTCGCTGCGGGCGCCGCGATCGTGCCGATGGCGGCCTGGGACTTCCCGCAGCTCCGCCTCGGCTGCCATCCCCGCTACGACTACGAGAACTACGCCCGCGAGATGGTGGCGCCGCGTCCGGACGGCTCCCTTCCCGGCCGCGATGCGTTCGAACGGGCGGAGAGACTCCTCGACCTCGCCCCCGACTCGGACAGCGATCTCGTGCTGCTTCAGGCCCGTCTCGATCTGCACTCCCTCGGGGCCCGTATCCTCGGGGACCACGGCGAGGCCCGCCGGGCCGTGGACGCCGCCGGCGCGCTCGCCTCGCACGATCTCGCGGCCGGCCAGGGCGAGTACGCCGATGCGTTTCTCGCTCGCGTCCTGCGCGACATCCCGGGCAAGCTCGACGACCTCGCTCGCCTCGACGTCGTGCGGGGCGATCCCGCGCTCGGACGGGAGCTTTCGCTGCTCGGCGCGGGACGATGGTCGGAGATCGAGGAGATGGTGCGCCGATCGGACGTCGGCGGAGCCCTGCTGTTCGCGCGCGAGGCGCTCAAACGGACCCCTTTCGACCCGGACCTCCAGGCCGAGATGGGCCGGCTGCTCCTCCTGTCCGGAAGGGAGAGCGAGGGACTGGCGTGGCTCGAGCGCAGCTGCAGCGGCTGGGTCGAGACGCCGCGCTGCGCGGAGTACGCCGCGAACTACCTCGCCTCGCGGGGGCGATCCGCCGAGGCCCGGGAGGCCGCCCTCGAGGCGAGAAGGCGCCGCGAGGCCCACGGAGGGAAACGTGACCGTTGAGACCGGAACGAGGCCAGGCGTGCGCGCTCGAGGACCGCGGCGCGCGGCCCGCGCCGCGGTCCTCGCCGTCGCGCTGTCCGCGTTCCTGATGCGCTGCTCGTCCGGCGGATCCCCTCCTCCCGCTCCGGCGCCGACATGGGAAGCATCCATGGACGCCGCCGAGAAGGCCCACGCCGCGGGGCGGTTCGCCGAGGCGGAGAAAGCCTACGCCGCGGCGCTGCTCGAGGCCGAGCGCTTCGGACCGGAGGACCCGCGTCTCGCGAGGGCGCAGAGCGACATGGCCGTCCTGGCGGCCGACCTCGGACGGTACGCGGACTCGGAGCGGCTCCAGCGGCGCGCCCTGGCGATCCGGGAGAAGATCCTCGCTCCCGACGATCCCGCCGTCGCGGTCAGCCTCAACAATCTCGCCGACACGTTCCGCGCGCGCGGCAGGTACAAGGAGGCCGTTCCCGTCTACCAGCGCGCCCTCTCGATCCGGGAGAAGGCGCTCGGGCCCGAGAATCCCGAAATCGTCCCCGTCCTCGACAACCTCGCCGAGAGCTATCGCGCGCTCGGCGACCTCGGCTCCGCGGAAGCGCTGCTGATGCGGGCGGTGAAGATCGGCGAGAACGCGCGGGGGCCGGACCACCCGGACGTGGCGACGAGCCTGAACCTGCTGGCCGAGACCTACCGGACCGCGGGACGCGTCGCGGAGGCCGAGGCGCTCTACCGCCGCGCGATCGCGATCCGCGAGAAGGCGCTCGGGCCCGACCGTCCCGAGGTCGCGACCGTCCTCAACAACCTCGGGCTGCTCCTGATCGAGCAGGGGCGGCTGCGGGAGGCGAAGCCGCTTCTCGAGCGCGCCGTGGCGATCGGCGAGCGCGCGCTGGGCCCCGAGCACGCCGCGATCGCGTCGAGCCTCAACAACCTCGGCGCGGTCTATGGCGGGCTCGACCGGCCGGCCGAGGCCGAGACCCTCTACCGGCGCGCCCTGGCGATCGCGGAGAAGACCCACGGCCCGGACCATCCCGACCTGGCCGCGGGGCTCACGAACCTCGCCGGCGCGCTCGGCAGCCAGGGGAGGTTCGCGGAGGCGGAGCCTCTCTGCACCCGCGCGCTGGCCATCCTGGAGACTAGCCTCGGCCCCGACCACCCCAGGGTGGCGGCGTCCCTGAGCAACCTCGCGCAGATCCGCGAGGCGCTGGACAGGCCGGACCAGGCGGAGCCGCTGCTGAGGCGGGCTCTCGAGATCGGGGAGAAGGCTCACGGCCCCGAGGATCCCAGCCTGGCCGGCCCGCTCCTCGATCTGGCCGAGGTCCGGGCGATCCGCGGCGACGCCGCGGAGGCCGAGCGCCTCTTGAACCGCGCGCTCTCGAACGCGGGGCGTCCTCCGGGGGTCAGCCGCGGCACGCTGGCGGCCATCGTGGACACCTACGCGCAGCTCCTCCAGGACACCGGTCGCGCCGGGGAGGCCGCGAGGCTGCGCGCCCGCTTCGCGCCGATGCTAGAGGGGCCGCGTTGAGCGAACGGGCCGCCTTGCCCGGCGACGCCGCCGGGCGCCGGTCGCGGGGACTCCTGCTTGCGATCCTCGTGGTCGCAGCCGCCGCGAGGCTCGCGCGGCCGGGCCACTCCCCTCCCGGCCTGCACGTGGACGCCGCGGCCAACGCGTGGAACGCGCAGTGCCTGCTCGAGACGGGGCGCGACTGGCACGGGAAGCCCTGGCCGGTCTTCTACAGCAAGGGGTTCGGCGAGAACCAGAGCACGCTGTACTACTACGCGCTGATGCCGTTCCAGGCCGTCCTCGGGATGTCGGCGGCGACGAGCTGCCTCCCGTCGGCGATCGCCGGGATCCTGTCGGTGCTGCTCATGTACGCGGTCGGGACGAGGCTCTTCGGCCGTCGCGTCGGCCTGCTCGCGGCGGCGCTCCTGGCGCTCGCGCCGTGGCACCTGCTGCTCGGCCGCTGGGGGCACGAGTCGGGGCTCGTCCCCCTCCTGACGCTGCTGCCGCTCTGGACGATGCTGCGCGCGGGGCTTCCCGTCGGCGGCGACGGCCGGGAGGTGCCGCGCGTCGTTCCTTCCCTGGCCGCCGGCCTGCTTCTCGGACTCTGCTGCTACGGCTATTACGCGATGCGCCTGTTCCTGCCGGCGCTACTCGTCGCCCTCGTCGCGGTGAACTGGCGCGGCTGGCGCGCGGCGGTGACGGACCGGGCCGGCCGCCGCGCCGTCCTCGCCTTCGGTCTCGGGCTCGCGGTCACGCTGGGGCCGCTCCTCTACCGGCACGTCGTGGATCCCGAGATCGCGAAGCGGGGCCGGGAGTTCCTGCTCTGGAGCGCGTCCGATCCCCTCTGGACGAGAGCGGGCAAGGTCGCCGCGAGGTATGCCGGGCATTTCGGCACCGACTTCCTGTTCTCCCGGGGGGACGTCTGGCCGCTGCACGCGCTGCCGGGATCCGGGCCGCTGCCCTGGTACGCGCTGCCCCTGCTCGTGCTCGGACTCGCGGCGGCGGCGCGCGAGGCGCGGGTCTCCTCCGCGGCCCGCCTGGTGATCGCGTGGACCGCGCTGTACCCGGTCGCGGACGCGCTGACCCGCCACCCGAGCCTTCACCTCCTGCGCAGCGCGCCGGGACTGGTCGGGCTCGCGCTCGTCGCGGCGGTCGGCGCGGACCGGACGTGGACCTTCCTCGCGAGCCGGAGCCGGCCGCTCGCGACGGCGGCGGCCGTCCTGCTCGCGCTGGCGGTCGCCGCGAGCGCGGGGCGATTCGCGTACTCGTTCTTCGGCGACTACGACGCGAGGCGCGACGTCCGGCACTACTTCAACGCCGATCTCCTCGAGGCGAGCGCCTGGCTTCGCGCGCGGCTTCCCGAGGCGGACGCGGTGTTCGTCTCGTGCCGGGACTCGGCCGCGCTGAGCCAGCCGTTCGTCGTCGCGCTGGTCGGCCTCGGTTACGAGCCCGAGCAGTGGTTCAGCGATGCCAAGGACGTCACGCAGCGGCCCGATACCGACATCTACAGGCGCTTCGGCAAGGTCCGCTTCCTGTTCGACGAGTCGGACCTGCGCGCCGTGCGCGACCTCGAGAGCAACGGCCGTCCCGACCGCGCGATCTTCGTCCTGCGGCCGGGCGAGAGCGCGAAAGGCCGCCCGGTCCACGAGATTCGCTACCCCGACGGGAGCATGGCGTTCCTGATCTACGAGGAGATCCTCTGACGCGCGCCGGAAACGGTCCGCGGGGCGGCGAAGGGGTAAACCGCTCCCGCACGACCGCGACCTGACGGCTGGAACTCCTCGCCGAATTGGTGAGCCGTGCTGGACTCGAACCAGCGACCCTCAGCTTAAAAGGCTGATGCTCTACCGACTGAGCTAACGGCCCACGCGAGCGGAAGTCGCGCTAATGATAGCACTTCCGGCGGAGCCGTTCCTCGGGGCGTGGCGCGGGGTGATAAGCGCCACGAACCGGTTTCCCGCGAGCCCCGCCACCGTCGTTGCTCGCCGAGTCGTAAGGAAGGTCCGACGGTTACCCGGTTGGTAAACCGCTCGAATCCTGCTTTAGCGCCCCCGTGCGACGCGTGCGCCGGCGATGGCGTCGTAAATCGCGACGACCCACAGCACCGCCGAGGCGGTCACGAGAGCGATCGGTCCCCATCCGTCTCTCGCTGCCGCCGGCAGCGCGAGATCGGCCAGCGAGAGGATGCGTTGCCCCGGCGGGCTGACCGCGATCCAGGCCGCGGAGAGCGCCCACGTCGCTCCCAGGAATAACGCGCTCCTGAAACGGTGCCCGCCGAGCATTTGCCCCCATCCCGGCACGAGGAGCGATGCGAGGCCCGCGAGAAGTGGATGCGAGACCGAGGCGTCCGCCACCTCGCATCCTCGGCGGTGAGCCTGGACGACCCCGCCCAGATGGAGCGCGCCCGCGGCCACGAATGCGCTTGCGAGAGCGATGGCCGCCGCGTGACGCGTTACCCCGAGGAACTCGAGCGTTGGGATCAGGCGGTCCAACTCCGCGACGATGGCCCAGATCAGCGCCGCGAGAAATGCCGTGCCGCTGACGAAGAAGAGGCCGAGGCGGACCTCGCCGAGGAGCATCTGGCCTGCCCCGGGAAGCACCAACGACAGGCTTCCGGCGGCCGCGGGAACCGCAGAGCGTGGCCGGCTCGGGATGGGCCTCGGGCGCGCGCGCCGGATCTTCGGGGCGAAGGCTGGACGCGGCCGCGCTTCACCCGCCTCGCCGAGTTCGTAAACGTCGAGTTCTTCCATCGCCGTAGGCTCCGTGGGCACAGGGCCAAGCAAGTCGTCACGCTACCCGAGCATGAGCACCTGCACGTCCCCCACGTGCGCGCCCGTCGTCCCGGTGACGACGAGGTCGCGAAGCGTCCGGAACAGTTCGTAACCATCGTGCTCCTCGAGAGCGGTCCCGATATCGAGTCCCGACTCCCGCGCCCGTCGCACCGTCTCGCCGGTCGCCAGGGCCCCGGCGGCGGGAACGGTGCCGTCGGTCCCGTCCGTGCCGACGGAGGCGAGGATCGCCGACGCGATCCCTTCGATCTCGAGCGCCCCCTGAAGGACCAACTCCTGGTTCCTCGCGGCGCGGTCGTTCGGGCCGCCCTGTATGGTGGTCGCACCGGTCGCGATGACGCATTGAGGGGGAGTTTCGGACCGTCGCTTCCCGGCGAGGGACCGCGCCATCTCACCCAGCAGTCGTCCGACCTCTCGCGCGTCGCCGACAAGCTCGCTCGAGAGGACCTGGGATTCGTATCCCAGCCGTTCCGCCTCGTGCAGCGCCGCTTCGGCGACGGCCTTCGGCCCCGCCACCACGCGAGTCTCGATGCGGGAGAAGCACGGGTGTCCGGCTTTCGGCGTCTCCGCGATCTCGCCGGCCAGGCAACGCTCGAGATAACCCCGCACCGCGAGGGGAAGTTCGGTCCACACACCGTGGCGCCTCAAGATCGAACGCACTTCGCCGATGCGCGTGGGGTCGGGAGACATCGGACCCGAGGCGACCAGGTCCGGGCGATCGCTCGCAACGTCGGAGACCGCGAGCACGAGCCCGCGCGCGCGTTCGCAGCGAAGCGCGAGTCCTCCGGCCTTGAGCCCGTCGAGACGCTTTCGGACGGCCGCGAGGTCGCTGCTCGGTGCACCGGCCCGGATGAGTTGGAGCGTCGCCTCGGCCACCTCCTCCACGCGCAGCCCTTCTTTCGGCAACGCGGCGACCGACGAGCCGCCCCCCGAGAGGAGCGCGAGGACGAGATCATCGGCCGAGGCGCCACCGACGATCTCGAGCGCCGCGACGCCCGCTTCGACGCTGCGCGCGTCCGGGACCGGATGACCCGAGACGAATCGCCGGATCGGCTCTGGCACGGCAGTCGGGTATCCCGGCGGGACCGCGATCATCCCTCCGGCGACGCGCCCGGCAAGGGCCTGAGAGGCGCCGCGAGCCATGGCGGCCGCCGCCTTGCCCAGCGCGACGATCCACACGCGCCCATCGGCGGACAACGGGAGCGGCGCGGCTCGCAGCGAACAGGCCACGGCGGCTTCCGGGTCGACCGCGGAGACCGCACGAAAGAGAATCGTCTCGGCATGCTCGCGGAGATCGGATTCCGTCCGCCGGCCAAACGCAACCAGAGCGGCCTGCGCGCCCGCGTCCGACGACGCCATCCTGCGCCGGAGACCCCCGATGATCGCCAACGCCCCAACCTCCTGAGCATGCGATTCCATCGATGTCTTCCGCAAGATCCGCGCTCGCCGCGGACCCCGCCAGCAGTGCCTTTCCTGCCGGGGCGAGAACATTCTCGAAATGGGGCTTACGAGACGACGGCTCAGCGGGAGGCTCCAGGAGGACTCGGCGAGGTTCCGGCGGGCCCGACCGTCCCCTGGTCGAGTAGCCACTGGTTCGCCTGCAGCGTTGTTCAAGTACGCGACGTCCAGGAGACCGAGAATCGTCGGACCACGCCGGGCGGCGACGCGCCGCGCCACCGGCGAGTCGAACTCGGGCGGGCCCGACAGGCCGAGGTAGCTCCTCGCATGCTCCACGCCCTCCCCCGGGTCCATCAGGTGGAGCCGGCCGAGCCAGCGGCCCACGGTCGCTGAGGTCTCGGCAATCATGGCACTTCCGGTGGGGTCGCTTCGGATGGGTTCGCGCGAAACCCGCCTCAGGGTGGAGGCGCTTGGCCGTTCTTCCGGTCGCAAGTCAACGGTTCCTCGCTGGTCTGTGCGTCGCGCGTGGTCGGGGTCAGGTTGGAACCGCGTTCCGTCGGTGCTCCGCTCGAGTACGAGAAGGGGTCGACATTGCAGGTCGCACCGCCCGCCAGGAAGTAGAGCCCCGTCCCGGGCTGGACAATGCTGCCGTCGGTCACGGACGTGCCGAGCGTGTCGTTGAGGGCACACGCCAGCACGCTGGCCGCGAAGGACTTGTTGGCGCGGAGAGCGACGAGGTCGCCGCGGACGACGTCGGTCCAACCGCTCGCGCCCCAGGAGATTCTAACGGCCTGGTCCGGCTCGACGCCGCCGAGACCGCCGGTCTTGTTGATCGACAGCGGTCCGGTCCAGGTGAGGGTTCCGGTCGTCGGGCAACTGACGGAGACGGCAGTGCTCGCAGTTCCCGTACAGGCCGGGGCGGTCGAGCAGCGGACGGTCACGGTGTACGTCGTCGCCACCGTCGGCGCGTCGACGAAGCTGCCGATGTCGGACCAGCCCTGCACCGTCGTGCTGCCGGCCCAGAACTTGTACTGCAGCGTCCCGCCGATGCAGGTGTCCGCAACGGACCCGCTGGCGTCGAGGACGACCTGCTGACCCGGACCAGCGAGCGAGGCCGGGGTGGCCACGAGGCTCGCCGTGACGCTCGAGCAGTTGGCCGGGCACGCCGGCAGGCCGGTGTTGGCCACCGTGTCCGCGGAGACGGTGGCCGGTGTCGTCAAGGTGTTCGAGATCTGCACGTCGTCGATGTACCACCCGTCGTCGGTGGGCCGAGGGGCGAAGCTCGCGCCCAAGGCCGCGATCGCGTCCGGCGCGTCGCCGACTTTGATGGTGGAGACCAGGAACCGGATCCGAACGGCCCGCCCCTTGAACCGGTCGAGGCTGAAGCGCGGCTCGACCCAGTTGCCGCGGTTGATCGAGCCCCGCATGCCGACCGGGTCGTCCGAAGCACGTATCGTGTTGCCCGCGATGTACGGGTTGCGCCAGTTGGTGTCCCCCTGTTGCGAGAAGACGAACTCCGGATAGCAGGTCGAGGACGGCCCGTAGAACCGGTTCGGATCGGCGGGGTCGAAGAAGCTGTCCTCGTCGTTGCCGTCGTCGATCGGGTCGAAGGTGCAATTGATGTAGTTGTTCGTCGGCTGCACATCGTAGAGATTGTGGTAGGGATAGATCTTCTGCCAGATGCCTACCAGCGGGTTGATGCCGACGTCGGAGACCTGAAGCGCAACGACCGCGCGATCGGGGCCCTGGAGGTAGGGCGAGTTCAGCACCCGGAAATCCATGAGCGCGATCTGGTGTTTGAAGGACAGCTCCGCCTGCGCGCTGTACCCGAGGTACACCGGGTTGGCGAGCGCGAGAGCCTGCAACGCGGACAGCGCCGTCGTGTCCTTGTCGGGATCCGTCGAGACCTTGTGCCTGCCCCAGTGTACCGACTGCGCGCCGACAAAGGCGCGTCCGCCGTCCGAGTTGGTCGTGGTGTGGACGTGCCAATCGAACGGGATGATGACTCCGTAGGAGAAGCCCGGGTAGCAGTATGTCTCTCCGAGGCCGTTCGAGTTCGCGTAGTCCGGGTCGCTGTACTGGCAGCGAGTGCCGTCGGCCAGGCGTGTCGAATGGACCGGGTCCGCCGCCGTGTACATCGAGTCCAGCGACATCGAGGTGAACGCACCGAAGTCGCCCGGGCCGCCGGTTCCCTCGAAGCTCTCGAGGAACGTGGTCGGGGCGCCGCCGCCGGTCACGTCGAGGTCGAGGTCTTGCGTGATCGACTGCACGCCTTCGGCCGAATCGAACTGGTCCGCGGACAGCGTGACGTTGAACGTCGCCGAGATGTCGGTGATCTCCTGCCCGACCTGCCGATTGACCGACGAGGTCACCTTCCAGACGAACGGCGTCGGGATCTCGAGGGCCGCGCCCGTCGGGAGAGACGGCAGGACGATGGACGGCTGGAGAATGCAGTCCACGGAAGGGCTGTTGCTGGCGAGGCGGGCGACGAGGTTGGTGAGGCTCTTCCCCGTCTTGTTGGAGACGGTGATGTACATGTTCACGGTCTCGTTCGTGTCGGCGAACGCGTCGGCATCGCCCTTGCCCGCGTCATTCGTGATCCGGCTGCTCTTCACGACCACCCTGCCGGTGGACACGTTGAGCGTGACGGCGGCCTGCACGAAGCCCCACAGCGCCGGGTTCGGGTTGGGCTGGCAGGGCTGGCCGGTTCCGTCATCCGGGTCGTTGTACTGGAGGGTGGCGGTCGGCTGGGCCGTTCCCTCGCGCCGCACGTAAAGCGTGCCGGGGGACGGGTAGGCGGAAGAAACGGGCAGGTTCCCCTTGAACACGTGGGAGCCGGAGCTCGTCTCGTTGAGGATCACCCACTCGCCCGCCGGCTCGGCGAGCGACGTCCCCCGGACGAACACGTCGCGGCGGCCGTCGTCGTCGCAATCCGTGCGGTCGATGCCCGCGTCGGTGTACATGCCGTTGTGGTTGCAGTCGTTGTTGCCCCCCGCCGGCTTGCCGGGCGAGTAATCGGTCACGGTGATGTCGATCCGCCCGAGGCTGCTGTAGCTCTGCGTGGTCGAGAGGTCGAGCGTCGCGCAGGACCCCGTGGCGCAGCTCGTCGTGGTGTCCTCGACGACCCGCACCTCCTTCCACTCGAGGACCATGTCGTCGATCGCGACGCCGTAGCCCTTGACCACCGTCGGGTAGCCGGGGATGGCCTCATTGACCATGTATCCCACGGCACCCCGCCAGTTGATGCCGTCGTCACCGTAGCTGTCCTCGAAGGTGAAGCACCGGCCGTCGATGGGTTGGATCCCCCGCTTCGCCGCCTGGTCGCCTGAGCCGGAATGCACTCGGGTCGGCATGACGTTCGCGGGCCACGTCGTCGGACAGGCCCTCGGCCGGAGTGGGCACGCGGGAGTCGCTCCGCCGGTCGATTCCGTTGCTTGGACGCTCGTCTCGCGAGGGGTTTCTCCCGTCCCCGCGCTGACCATCGAGCCAAGAAGGAGGAAACCGACGCACGAGAACACCGAGGCACTGGGTCGACGCATGGCGCTGCCCCTCGAACTTGCGTGATACATACACCCGGGCTTGCCGGGCGTCAATGTCGGCCGTGCCTGCGTCGCCTTCGAAGGGGGAGGCAGGCCTTTCCCGGGACTTCAAGAGGAGCGAGATGGAGGTTCTCCGACGATCGACCCGCTGCAGGCCCTAACGCGGCCCCGCTTTCCCCCCGTCCACCAGCCACTGGGTGGCCTCGAGCATGGAGACGGCGTAGTCCCGGAGGCGGCCCGCGGCGGCCGGCTGCTCGGCGAGACGGTCGGTCGTGTCGCCCTCGCGGTAGCGGTACAGCGTCTCGCGCCCGTTCCGGCGCCAGACCCAGAACCACTCGCCATCGAGGCAGCCGATCCGGTCGTCGGCGGTGAAGTAGATCGCCGGGCGGCGCTCACGCAGCAGGTCCACTCCCATCGTGTTGTTCACGTACGGAACATCGAGGAGGCCCAGGATCGTCGGCCCCAGGTCGATCTGCCCGGCGGGGACGTCGAAGACCCTGGGCGCCCCCAGGATTCCGGGCGCGAACAGGATCATCGGCGTGTGATGGAGCGAGAGCGGCATGTCGTACTTCGGGGCGACGATCGCCCCGTGGTCGGCGACGAACGCGAACACGGTGTTCTCGAACCAGGGCTCCTTCGACGCCAGGTCCATCAGGTGTCCGATCGCCCAGTCGGAGTACTCCAGCATGGCCCGCCGCACGTCGGCGCTCCTCGGTCGGAACGGCACGTCGTCGGGAAGAACGTAGGGTGGGTGGTCGCTCGCCGTGAGGAACACGCCGAGGAACGGCTTCCCGCTCGACGCCCAGCGGCCGAGCGTCGGGATCGCGAACTCGAACATGTAGTGATCGGGAACGCGAAGCGTGCTGCGGAGCGTAGGGCTCGGCGCGTCCTCGACGACGCCCATCCTGCGCCGCACCCGATCGGGGGGGTAATCGTTGATGCCGACGATCGTCCCGTAGCCGTTGTTGGCCAGGAAGCCCCCCATGTTGTCGAACTGCTCGTCGTGGGTGCAGAAGAAGCCCGTCTCGTACCCCTGCTCCCGCAGGACGCGCCCGATCCCGGTGAACGGCTTGAGGCAGTTCGCCCCCTTCATCGGGTGCTCCGCGAGGAGCGAGGGAAGCGAGAACAGCGTGCCGTAGACGCCGTTCGACGTGTGGATCCCCGCGGTGTACGCGTTCTCGAAGGACCACCCTCGCGCCGCCAGGTCATCGAGACGCGGCGTCGGCACTTCCCCGCCGTGACGCGAGAGGCGCTCCGCGGCCATGCCCTCCATGATCACGATCACGACGTTGAGGCGCCGCGGCTCGCCCCGGGGAGCGACGCGCCGCGCCACCGGCGAGTCGAATTCGGGCGGGCCCGAAAGGCCGAGGTAGCTCCTCGCGCGCTCCACGGCCTCCGCCGGGTCCATCAGGTGGAGCCGGTTCCTCGCCTGCTCCCGCGCGTCGAGGACGCTGCTCCAGAAGGTGAACGTCGGGTTCAGCCCTAGCTGGTTCGCGAGGGCGTAAGTCGAGAAGAACGCGGTACCGGTCCGGATCGGGGACCGCCGCGTGGTCCGGCCCCGAGCCCCCGCGAAGAGGAGCACCGCCGCGACGAGCGACCACGCGAGCGCGCTCGCGGCCCGCCTCCACGCGAAGCCCCGCTCCTCCGACGGCCGGCCCTCGAGCCACCGCCGCCGCAACCGGCCGAGCGTCCAGAGGAACGCGCCCCACGACGCCAGGAAGAGTCCGAGGAACGGGTAGTACGACGGCTCTCCCAGTACCGTGCGCGCCATGAACATCGGCGTGTCGGTCCACGCCAGGACGGCCGACGTGAGGCGCGAGAAGAAGTGCGCGAAGTACGGGATGTCGGCGGCGCCCGCGAGGAACGCCATGCCGTAGCCGAGCGCGAGAAACGCGCCCGCGAGCCTCCCCCACCCGCGCCAGCGCAGTCCGGCCACCGCCGGGATCGTGAGAAGCGCCAGAGGGAGGAACAGGAGGTAGCACGAGACGACCGTGTCGAACCGCACCCCCATCGCGAGCGCGCGGAGGAGCACGCCGGCGGGCACGTCGCGCGCCTGGTCCCGGACCGCGAAGAGCAGCGCGAGACGGTGCGCCGTGAGGACGGCGAGACCCGCGAGGTACGCGCCGGCGAGGTACGGAAGGTGCGAGAGAGAGCGCCCGGGTCGGCCGGGAAAGCGCACCGGTCAGAGCTCTCGGAGGGCGCGCGCGACCGGGATCCGCGCCGCTCGGATCGCGGGGAAGAGCCCGCCGATCAGCCCCATGAGCAGCGCGTAGACGATCCCCTGCGCCATCAGCGCGGGGGTGATCGCGAACGCGAACGCCACCTGGCTGAAGCTCTGCCAGTTGATCGTCGAGGTCTGGTAGCCGTTGAAGGCGAAGTAGGACGCCAAGGCACCCACGACGCCGCCCGCCAGCGAGAGGAAGAGCGACTCGACGAGCACCGAGGCGACCACGGCCCCTCCGCCGAAGCCGAGCGCGCGGAGCGTCGCGATCTCCCGGTTGCGCGCGGCCACCGCGGAGTACATCGTGTTGAGCGCCCCGAACACGGCGCCGATTCCCATGAGCCCGGCGATGATCGATCCGAGCCCCGTGATGATCCCCGTGAGCAGCCGCGACTGCTCCTCGAAATACTCGGACTCGCGCAGCACCTGGACGTTGAGGCGCGGGTCGGTCGTCAGGGCGTCCTTGAACGCCGCGAACGCGTCGGGCGACTGGAGGCGGACGTACACCGCCTGGAAGCTGTCGCCCCGCCGGTACGCGGGCTGCAGCACCGCGGCGTCGCACCACAGCTCGGAATCCGCGACCCGCCCCCCGGCGTCGAAGATGCCGACCACGGTCCAGGTATTTTCCCCCCAGCGCAGCTTCGACCCCAGATCGAGCCCCGCGAACTGCATCGCGGCGCCGCTCCCGACGATGATCTCGTTCTTCCCCGGCTCGAAGCTCCGCCCGTCCACGAGGCGGATCTCCCTGCGGACCGCGAAGGCCGACGGCTGCACGCCGCGAAGCGGCACGTTGGCCACGGTGCCGGTCGAGCGCTTGGGGAGGTCGACGATCACGAACAGCTCCGCGGACGCGACGGGACCGTCCCCCGAGCGCGCGACGCGGGGGTCCGCCGCGATGGTCCGGATCTCCTCGCGCGAGAGCACGCTGTACATCTCGGTGTTCGAGCCACCGCGAAGCACGATGGCCCGGTCCGGGGCCCCGGTCGTCGTCATGACCGCCTTGAAACCGGTCGCTATGGAAAGCACCGCCACGAACACCGCGACGACGCCTCCGACCCCGACGGCCGCCGCGAGGGACGAGCCGCGCCTCTCCTTGAGCGTGCGGAGATTGAGGAGGCTGACCACTCCCGCCTGGTGCAGCGTCGCGAACGGGGCGAACGCCATCGCTCAGACCCTCCGCAGCGCGTCGACGATCTTGAGACGCACCGCCCCGACCGCCGGTGCGAGACCGGTGGCGACGCCCAGAAGCGCCACGATGCCGACCCCGATCAGGAGATCGCGGACCGGGAGGAAGAAGATCGGGAGCGCGCCGCCCGTCGGATCCCCCCGCTGGATCAGGATCCAGGCCAGCGCGAGCCCCAGGAGGCCGCCGATCGCCGACAGGAGCATCGACTCGGCCATCACGAGGCCGAGCACCTTGGCGTCCGAGAATCCCAGGGTCTTCAGCACGGCCAGCTCGCCCGTTCGCTCCCGGACCGATTGCGCCACGGTGTTCCCCGCCACGAGGAGGATCGTGAAGAACACCGCGAGGAGGACCGCGCGGAGAATCGCGCCGATGTTCCCCACCTGGTTCGCGAACGCCTGGGCGAACGCCTTCTCCGTCGAGGTCTTCGTCTCGTAGGGCGAGTTGGCGAAGGTATCGTCGATCTTGCGCGCGACCTCGGCGGCGCGATCGGGATCCGCGATGCGCACGACGAACCACCCGACCTGCCCCTGGCCGAACGCCCGGGACTCCTCGAAGTAGTCGTACCGGAAGAAGAACTGCGTCGTGTCGGTCCCCTTCTCGGCCCCGTCGTAGATCCCGTCGAGCACGAACTCCCAGGTCGCCGTCCCGTCCCTCTTCCGCCAGATCGTCGCCTGGATCGGAATGCGGTCGCCGATCTTCCAGCCGTACTTCTTCGCGATCTGGCGCCCGGCGATCGCCCCCGTGCGGTCGGCGAGCCAGGCCTTCATCTGGTCCGCTGGAACCCGGTACTCGGGATAGAGGTCGAAGAACCGTTCCGGCTCGACCACCATCTGGGGGAAGAAGTTCTTCGGGTCCTGGTAGATCCCACCGAACCAGGTGGAATGAGTCACGGCCTCGACGCCGGCGACCGACTCGATCCTCTGCTTGTAGCTCACGGGCAGCAGCTGGATCAGGGAGACGCGGTGGAGCGTCAGCAGCCGGTCGGCCCCCGTCAGCTCGATACCCCCCTCGAACGCCTGCCGGATCGCCCCGAGATAGCCGAAGAGCAGGAACGCGACGAGGATCGACAGCAGGGTGAATATCGTTCGCGTCTTCTTCCGCAGGAGGCTCCGCCAGACGAGGGGGAAGTACTTCATTCGGCCCCCCCGCCGCTCAGCATCCCCTTGTCCAGCACGAGACGGCGCCGCGCTCGGTCGGCCGCGTGCGGGTCGTGGGTCACCATCACGATCGTCTTGCCGAACTTGCCGTTCAGCGCCTGGAGGAGATCGAGGATCTCGTCGCCGGACTTGCGATCGAGATCGCCGGTGGGCTCGTCGCACAGCAGGAGCGTCGGATCGGTGACGATGGCCCGCGCGATCCCCACCCGCTGTTCCTGCCCGCCGGAGAGCTGCCGGGGATAGTGCTTCGCGCGGTCGCCGAGCCCCACGACACCCAGCGCCGACTCCACGTGGGCCTTCCTCTCCGCCCGTGACAGGCCCGTCAGGAGCAGCGGCAGCTCCACGTTCCGCTCGGCGGTCAGCACCGGCAGCAGGTTGTAGAGCTGGAACACGAACCCGACGTGCCGCGCGCGCCAGCGCGCGAGGTCGCCGGCCGACATCCGGTCGATCCGCTCGCCCCCGATCTCGACGGAGCCCTTCGTCGGCACGTCGAGGCCTCCGAGCAGGTTGAGGAGGGTGGTCTTCCCGGACCCCGACGGCCCCATCAGCGCGAGGAAGTCCCCCTTGGGGATGTCGAGGTGGACGCCCTGGAGCACGTCGATCCGCTCTCCCCGCGGCGGTACTCCTTGTGCAGGTCCTTCACGCGAACGAGAACCCCGTCGTCGGCCGCCATGCTCCCCTCCGCTCCGCTCAACGCGCCACGGCGCGCGCGCCGTCGCCGAGGCCCTGCGGCCCCTCGACCACGACACGTTCGCCCGCCGCGACCCCTCCCACGATCTCGACATCGCTTCCCGACGCGGTCCCGGTCTTGACGGCCCGGCGCTCGAGCCGGCCGTTCGCGAGAACGAACACCACGTCGCGGTCGCCGTCGCGCCGCACCGCCGCCTGCGGAACGTAGTGACGCGGGGCCGACGCTCGCGCCCCGTCTTGCGCGCCCGACAGGAACGCCACCTTGACCCCCATGTCCGGCAGGATCCTCGGGTCGGGGCCGTCGAACGCGATCCGGACCCTCACCGTGGCCTTCTGGCGGTCCGCGGTCGGGATCACCGCGATCACGGAGGCCGGGATACGCCAGTCGGGGTAGGCGTCGAGAATCGCCTCGACCCGCTGCTTCGGCTCGACGCGCTGGATGTAGCTCTCGCCGACGTCCACCTCGATCTCGAGCGACGCCATGTCCACGACGGTGCAGATCCCGGTCCGCGTGAACCCGCCTCCCGCGGAGATCGGCGAGATCATCTCGCCGGGTTGCGCGTCCTTGGACACCACGACGCCCGCGAAAGGCGCGCGGACGACGGTGTCCTCGAGCTCCTGGCGCGCGGATCGCGACGCCCCGCTCCGCGACCTTCACCTGCTCGCGCTCGAAGCCGAGGCGCGCGTCGAGGGCGTCGTGCTCCGCCTTGGCGGCGTCGAGATCGGCCTTGCTCGAGACCTCCTGCGCCACGAGATCGCTCGTCCGCCGCAGGTTCGCCGCCGCGAGCGTCAGCCTGGCCTCGGTCTCGGCCAGGGACGCCTTCGCGGAATCGCGCTGCGCCTCTTCGAGCGCGAGCGCGCGCCTCGCAAGAGAGTCGTCGAGGCGCGCGAGCACCTGCCCCTCGCGGATCGCCATCCCCTCCTCGACGTGGACCTCGGTGACCTTTCCCGTGATCTTCGCCGAAATGGTCGCGCGGCGGCGCGCGGTGACGTAGCCGGAGGCGTTCAGCACCGCCGCGGATTCCGAGCCCGCGAGCTCGCGCACCGGGGCGACCGTCACGGACGCGACGGCGCGCGCCGACGCCCACCACCAGCCCGCGGCGGCGACGACGACCACCGCCAGGGCCAGGATGGCCCAGAGACCGAGGCGGCCCCGCGAGCCGCCTCCTCTCTCCTCGCGCTCGATCCTCAGGGAGGAGAGGTCGTGCGGCGGCTGTTTGGCATCTCCCATCGGGAACTCCTGCGCCGGGGACCGGCTCCGCTCAGGCTCCGACCATCCGGGCGAGCCACGAGCCCGGCTTGAGGATGCTCTGGCTGCGATCGGGCCCCACGCTCACGAGACCGATCTCGGCGCCGATCACCCGGCTCAGCCGGTCGAGATAGCTCCTCGCTTCCGCGGGTAGGTCTTCCCAACGGCGGGCGCCCGTCGTGTCCCGCTTCCAGCCGGGCAGCGTCTCGAGCACGGGCTCGACACGGTCGGTGTCCGTGCACGACGCGGGCAGCGAGCGGATCAGGGCGCCGTCGAGCCGGTAGCCGGTGCAGATCCGGATCTCCTCGAAGTCGTCCAGCACGTCGAGCAGCATGATGCACGCCGCGTCGAACCGGTTGAGGCGCTGGGCGTAGGCCGCGGCGGCGCCGTCGAACCAGCCGCAGCGCCGCGGGCGCCCGGTCGTCGTGCCGTACTCGCGCCCCCGGGTCCTGATCCGCTGCCCGATCCCCTCCGGGCCGTCGGCCAGCTCCGTCGGCATCGGTCCGTCTCCGACCCGCGTCGTGTAAGCCTTGAACACGCCGACGATCCCGTCCACGCGCGTCGGCGAGACGCCGAGGCCGGTGCACAACCCTCCCGCCGAGGTGTTCGACGACGTGACGAACGGGTACGAGCCGTGGTCGAGGTCGAGCAGGGTCCCCTGCGCCCCCTCGAACAGCACGCTCTTCCCCTCGTCCATCCAGGTGTTCAGCAGCAGGGAGGTGTCGGCGACGAAGGGCTCGAGGCGCCGCCACGGCTCGCGAGTGCGGCCCACGAGGGCGTCGAGGTCGAGCGCCGGCTCGCCGGGGCCGAGGAGCCTGCCGAGCCTCGCCTCCACGAGCGCCAGAAGGCGCGCCGCCAGCGTGTCGGCGTGCGCGAGATCGGCCAGGCGGATTCCGAGCCTCGCGGCCTTCGCCTCGTAGGCCGGCCCGATTCCCTTCCTCGTCGTGCCGATCCGCGTGCCGCCGGAGCCGGCCGAGGTCTCCGCCAGCTCGTCGATGCGGGCCATCTCGGGGAGGATCACGTGCGCGCGGTCGCTGATGTGGAGGCGGCCCTCGAGCTCCACCCCCGCGGCGGCGAGCCCGTCCATCTCGCCGAGGAGGCTAGCGAGGTCGAGGACCGTGCCGTTGCCGATGACGATCCGGACGTCCGGACGAAACGCCCCCGACGGAATGTGGTGCAGGGCGTGGCGGCGTCCGCCGATCGTGACCGTATGGCCGGCGTTCGGCCCTCCCTGGTAGCGGGCGACGGCGTCGAAGCGCTCGGAGAGGAGGTCGACGACCTTCCCCTTCCCCTCGTCTCCCCACTGGGCTCCGATTACGGCGACGTTTGGCATGGGCTATCCGGAAGGGCGGGCGTCAAGAGGCACCCGTCGCGGGCAGGATGGACTGCACGCGAGCTACCAGCGTCTCCTCGAGTTTCTCCTTGTCGAGGAACCCGCGGGCGCCGAGCTGCTGGAGGAAGGCGATCACGTTGTCTCGATAGACGCCGCTCATCGCGAGGACCGGCGTGTCCTTGATCCGTTCGTCCTGCACGATCTCCCTCAGGACGTCGAAGCCCGTCAGGCGCGGCATCAGGAGATCGAGGAGCACCAGGTCGGGATGCCCCTCGCGGAGGACGCGCAGCGCCTCCGCGCCGTCCGCGGCCACGAGCACGTTGTATCCCGCCTCCGTGAGGAGCTTCTCCGCCACGGAGGCCACCTTTTCGCTGTCGTCCGCCACGAGGACCGTCCGCCGGCGCGTCAGGGTCCGGTACGAGCCCGAGGAGGACGACGTCTTCACCTCGTCCATCTCGAGGTCGATGCGCACGATCGTCCGGCAGCCGGGGCAGAGGTACTTCACGACCCGCTCCGCCGGGCCATAGCCGACCAGGCGGAACTCGGTCCTGCACTGCGGACAACGGACGAGCACGCCGCGCCTCGGACGGGCCCCCGCGCGCCCGTCGGCAAAGGCGGAAGTATATCACCCGGGAACGCCGGACTTCGGCGCCCGGCGGCGCGGAAGGCGCCTTTCCGAACCGCTCCGGGTTGGTGGACGGCAAGGGATTCGAACCCTCGACCCCGGCGTTGCGAACGCCGTGCTCTCCCAGCTGAGCTAGCCGCCCAAGAATCGTCCCGGCCTGGTGGGGCGTGCAGGATTTGAACCTGCGACTTCCACCGTGTGAAGATGGCACTCTACCGCTGAGTTAACGCCCCTGCCCACGATCCAAATCGTCGGGCAAGCGCGAACTTATAGCACAGGCGTTTTGCCGACGGCAAATGGCACCGACGCGCCCCATCCTAGACCAGATACCGCTCGGGGTCGCGCTCCGGTGGAACGGAGAGGCGGCGCTCCTCGTTCCCGCGCCGGTAAACGACCTCCACGAGGGACGAATCCCGGCCCGCCCCGTAACGGGCCGCCAGGCCGGCCGCTCGAGCCAGGCCGGCCTCGGGCGCCTCCCCCTCGAGGGCGACGATCGCCCCACCCCCCTGGCAGCGGCAGGTCCAGAGCCCCTCGGACAGCCCGGCGAGACGACTCCCTTCCTCGTCGTTCCGCGCGACGATCGCCTTGAGCGCGTGCGAGAGCCTGAAGTGGCGGCCGAGCCGGAGGCGCGCCAGCGCCTCCCTTCCGGGGTACGCCGTGCCGGAGTGGGACAGCAGATCGCGCAGGCGCCTCGAGAACCCCGCGTCCGCGAGGAGGCAACAGCCGCTGCCCGGGGCGGGCCAGTCGCGGATGCCGAGACCCCGGGCCAACTCGAGCTGCCCCGATCGGGAGCGCCCGTGGATGGCCCCGAGCCGGTTCCGGTCGAGGCGGCCCTCGGTCTCGGCCTCGGTCGGGGGGAGATGCGCCGCGGACAGCGGCCGCAGCAGCCGGCCGGCCAGCCCGGACTCGCGCTCGATCCGCTCGAGCGACTCCCTTCGCTGGCTCATTCGGCTCTGCCCGAGCACCTCCCCGGTCACGACGAGGGCGGCCCCGCGCCCGTCCGCCAGCCTCGCGGCGTGCCGCAGCATGAAGATCCGGCAGTCGATGCACGGGTTCATGCCGCTGCCGTATCCGTGCTTCGGGCGGACGACGACGGTCTCGAAGTGCTCCGCGGCGACGTCGACGACCGTCACGCAGAGATCCGACGCGCCGCGCGCGGCCTCCGTCCGCTCCTCGCGCAGGAACGCGGTGACGAAGTGGACCGCCTCGGTCTCGAGCCCCTGCTCCGCGACGAGGCGCGCGGCGAGGCGGCCGTCGAGCCCGCCCGACAGGAGGGCAAGGGCCTTCACGGTTTCCTCCGGATCGACCGAGCCGCCATGCCGTGAGGGTAGCATCCGCGGCCCCGGAACGACGGCCGGGCCGGGCGCCCCTTGACCCGTCACCCCAGGTACCTATATTTTCCGCCCTCCTGCCCCGCTTCGTCCGGCCAAGCTGCCGGCGGGGTCCGGCGGACGGGAGTGTGGCGAGCGCATGCAGCCGGTCCGGCCTCGTGGCAACGTCCTGGTCTTCACCGCGGATCGCGAGTCGGGCGAGCGCCTCTGCCGGTGGATCGGCGCCGCCGGCGAGGAGCCGGTTCTCCTGGCGGGCCCCGAGAAGTTCCTCGTGGGCCGGGGCGACGACGAGACGGTCGACCTGGTGATCACCGACCTCGACACCGACGACCCGGCATCCCGGGCGCTCTTCGACCGGATCCTCTCCGGCGACCTGTTCTCGAGGATCCCGCAGCTCCACGTGATCCGCGACCTCGAGCTTCGTCAGGAGCTCCATCTCAAGAACCCGACGCTCGCGGCGCTGACCCTGGTGCATCCGCCGGAGGCGGGAGATTTCCAGGGACGGGTGCGACTGTCCACCGAGATCGGCCGGCTCCGGCGCTCTCTGCAGCAAAACGCCATTCGCGACACGCTGACCGGTCTCTACAACCGGCAGCACCTGTACTACCGCCTCGGCGAGGAATTCTCCCGGTCCCGCCGTTACCGGAGCCCGCTGTCCTTCGTCCTCTTCGACATCGACCAGCTGAAGAGCATCAACGACTCCCTAGGACAGGCGTCCGGAGACTCGGTGATCCACCAGGTCGCCGAGGTCCTGCGCCACCAGGTGCGCCGGGAGGACGTCCTCGGCAGGACCGGCGAGGAGTCGTTCGGCACGATCCTTCCCGGCAACCGGTACCGGGGCGCCGCGGTGTTCGCGAGCAAGATCCGGACGCACACGGAGGAGATCCTGCTCCGCCACGAGGGGAGCAGGTTCCAGGTCCGCGTTTCCGCGGGGATATCGAGCTATCCCGACAACCGCGCGATCCGCTCCGCGGAAGACCTCGTCCGCGCCACCGAGAACGCGCTGGCCGAGGCCAAGGCACGCGGCGGCAACCGCGTGTTCATCGACGAGGCGGTGCTGAGACACGAGCGGCGCGTGATCCTCGTCGCGGACACCGACCGGACGCTGCTCGATCTCGCCGAGGATCTCCTGTCGATGGACGACTACCGCGTCCTGCGCGCGGAGTCCGCGGGCGCGGTCGAAGAGGCGCTGCGTTACCGGAGGCCGGACCTCCTCGTCCTCGACCTCAAGATGGCGGACAGCGACGGCGGCACCCCGCTGATCGAGAGAATCCAGGGGCTGTTCCCGGGAACGCGGATCCCGATCATCGGACTCTCCTCCGACCCGGACGCGGACCCCGAGCGTCTGACCCACCTCGGCGTGGACCGCTTCATCACCAAGCCGTTCAGCCTGAGCCTCCTTCGAAGCGTCGCCCGCGAGCTCCTCGACGCCTACCGGCAGGGTTGAGACGGGGCGGTCCCGGGCGATCGTCCTCCGCGAGGTCTCGTCGTTTGACACCGAGCGCTCCGGCGCCCTATCCTCGCGGTGGAGGGATGGCGTGAGCCGCTTCGCCCGAAGCAGCGAGAGCTTGGTGCGCGTGGGGCTCCGGTCGGCGCTCGCGCTCCTGATCGTTTCGTCCGCTCTCCTCTCGCAAGGGCCAGGGTATGCCGCGACCGGCGAGGAGGAAGCGCGAAAATCGGCGCGCCTGTTCGGCCAGGCGCTCACCAGCGGCCAGGCTTCGCTGCTGCGCTCGATCCTCCCGGCCGGCGGGAAGATCCACCTCGCCGTGTCCCGCCTCGTTCCCGAGGAGGGGTACTTCGGAGCCAGCCAGGTCGAAGCGCTCATCGGCGATTTCCTGTCGCAGGGCTCGGTCCGCTCCTTCGAGCTGCTGCGCCTCGAGTCGGACGGAAAGACCAACGCGCTGGCCCACGCGCGCGCGGTCCTGACGGACCGGCAGGGTCGCCCCGCGCGCCTCGGCATCCACCTCTCGTTCCAGACCGAGGAAGACCGCTGGGTCCTCAGGGAGATCAAGGAAACCCTCGAATGAGCGAGGGTCGGATCGGCGAATGAGCCGGCGGCTGGTCAGATTCGCGATCCTCCTCGGGTTGCCCGTGGCGATCCTGATCGCCGGCGAGGTCGCGGCGCGCCTCGCTCTCGGCCGCACGCCGGAGGCCGTGAAGGGCGACCTCGAGGCGGAGGCGGCCCGGCTGGACGACTTCTTCCGCGGGTCCCTCGACTCGGCTCTCGCCACGGCCCGCGCCGCGCTCGAGCGCTCCACCGCGGCCGCTTGGGACGAGGGAGCAAGGCCAGGCCCCCTCGCGGCGCGGCTCGAAGGGGTGGCGCTGCTCGACGCCTCCGGCGCCTACCTATCGTGGGAGGGACGTCCGGATCGTCTGCGGCCGGCGGCCTCGACGGCCGGCCCGCTGTGGGAGATCCAGGTCGAAGGGCTCAACACCCGCCTCGTCGTGGCCACTCCCCGCGACGCGTCGGGTCGCGTGGGGTCCGCGACCTACCTCCTGGACTCCCCGCGGCAGGACCTGCGATTCACCGCGCTGCTCCCGGGGTCCCTCGCGCGAGGCGCGGTGCGCTCGATCGATTTCCTGGACGCCGACGAGCCGCGGACCGATTCCGCCGGCGTGGTCGGCGACGGGCGGCCGCTGTTCAGGAGCGCCCCGGTCGCGACGCTCTACCTTCCGCTGCGTTCCCCCGCGGGAGAGGTGATCGGTCTCGCGACGCTCGAGAAAGTGTCGCCGGGGCACGTCGCGGCCCGGCGCCGCGCCGCGGCGACGTCGACCGCGGCTGCCCTCCTGTGCGTGCTGGCCGCCGCGATCTTCGACTGGAGCCGCCGGAGCTCGTGGCGTGGTTTCGTCGGCAGCGTCGCGGCCGTCGCCGCCGGCAGGGCCGTCCTCCTCGTCACACGCGCTCCGCTGCATCTTCTCCCGCGGGAGGTGGGCTCCGCGAGCGCGTACGGCTCTCCCGGAGCTTTCGGCCTGCTCGGCTCGCCCGCGGACCTGCTCCTCACCTCCGTGGCGGCCTTCCTCGTCGCCCTCTCCCTCGCGCGCGTGTTCCGGGAAGTATGCGCCGCGAGGCCCCGCGTCGCGGCCGCGGGATCGGCGGCGGCAGGGCTCGTGCTCGCGGTTTTCGCGGGCGCCCTCGCGGCCGATCTCGCCCGGGACGCTCGCGCGCCTCTCCTCCGCCTCGAGCAGACCACGCGCTCCCCGGGACAGGTCCTGCTGCTCCTCGGTCTAGGCCTCCTGGTCCTGGGCGCCGCCGAGCTCCTCGCGTTGCCGTGGGCCCTGCGGCGCCGGACGGCGCTCCCGGCCCCGCCCCGCGCGACGCGCCTTGCCGTGGCGGTCGCGGCGCTCCCCGTGGTCGCGCTCGCGAGCGCCGCGCTGCTTTCCACCACGGACCGGGCGGCGCGGGAGCGCCTGCTCTCGGAGTTCGCGCCTCAGGTCGTGGAACAGTCCTCGCGGAGGAGAGTCACCCTCGTGTCCGGGCTGCGCGAGGCCGCGCAGTCCGACCGGGCCGTCGACGCGGTGTCCGGGCCGACGGGGCCGCGGGACGAGTACGCCGCCTACCTCGCGTGGGTCGACAGCGATCTCTTCCGCGCCGGCTACAAGTCCTCCCTCGATTTCTACGACACGGGCGGGCAGCGTCGAAGCCGCTTCGGCTTCGACGTACCGCAGCTCGCCGAGGACGTCCCGAAGGGCGACGCGCCGCCGGCGATCGTCGTTCGCGAGGAGACCTCGCGACTCGGCGCGATCCAGCAGCGCCTCCTGCACGCCGAGGCGCCGATCGTCGACGGCAAGGGGGCCCGGATCGGGACCGTGGTCGGGCACGTCCTCGACGAGCCCGACAACCTCCCCTTCCTCCCCGCCTCCGCGACGTTCCTCGCCGCGCTCGGGCCCGGCGCACCGCGCACCTCGGCGGGGGAATCGGCCGGAGCTCCCGACTACATCCTGTACGACGCGACCGGCACGGTGCTCCTCTCGACGATCAACCAGCCGCCGGCGGCCGCCGGCCCGATGCGCGAGGCGGGGCGCGCCCGCCGAACGCTGGAGCTCGACGTGGCGGGGCAGCCGTACCTCGCCCTTCCCCTCGCTTCGGGAGACCTCCTTCACGTCCTGCTCCTCCCGAGATTGGCGCTGATCGACGAGCTCGGGACCTTCGCGCGCCTCTCGATCGTCGTCCTTTCCCTCCTCGGCGTCCTCGCGGCCGCGCCCCTTCTGATCCGGGGGAGCGGACTGGCGGAGATCGTGCGGGGCGTGAGGGCCTCCTTCTACCGGAAACTGCTCGCCGCGCTGCTCGCCGCGTCCATCCTCCCGCTTCTCGGCCTGGCGTTCTTCGTCCGCGGAACGATCGAGCGGCGCGCCGAGGCGGGCTTCGTGGAGTCCACCGCCCAGCTCGCGCGGATCGTCAGCCGCGTGGTCGCGGACTGCGCCGCCGTCGAGGAGCGCGGCGGGCCGGCCGCCGGTTTCAACGACGAGATCCTGCAGTGGCTTCGGCGGATCGTGGGCCAGGACATCCATCTCTACGAGAACGGCGAGCTGGTCGCGACATCGCGGCGTGAGATGTTCGCCTCCGGGTACCTGCTGCCGCGGCTTCCCGGCGAGGTGGACCGGCGCATGGTTCGCGGCGGGCTCCCCTTCCTGCTCCGCGACGGCGAGACCGGATCGGTCGCGATCCCGACCGTCTACGCCCGGGCGCACCTTCCCGGACCCGACCGCGCGACGGTGATCGCGGTGCCGGTGGTCCTCCAGCAGCAAGGGGTCGCGCGGGCCGTCGCCCGCATCGTGGAGCTGTTGCTGCTCGCGACGGTCGTGCTCGCCGGTCTCCTGGCCGGGGTGGCGGCCCTGATCGCGCGGACCGTCGCTCGGCCGGTCCGCGACCTGCTGGGCGCCACCGCGAGCATCGCCGCCGGCGACTACGGCACCCGGCTCCACGCGCGAACCCGCGACGAGGTCGCCGGCCTGGTGGAGGGGTTCAACACGATGGCGAGCGCGCTCGCCGGCCAGCGCGCCGATCTGATCGCGCGGAAGGACTACATCGAGGCGCTCTTGAGCCATGCGACGACCGGTGTGGTCTCGACGGACGCCGCCGGGCGCGTGGTCACGCTGAACCCCGCCGCGGTCGGCCTCCTCACGCCGGCCGGCCCGCCGCCGCGCGCCGGCGACGCGCTTCTCGACGCCGTCTCGCGGGACCCGGAGCTCGGCCCCCTCGCCTCGGCTCTCGCTTCTCCCCCGCCTTCCCGGGGCGAGCCCCGCGAGGTGGACATCGTTCGCGCCGGAAGGCCGCTGAGGTTGCGGCTCGTTCGCGTGGATCTCCCGGATCCTTCGGGGGGGCCGCCGGGCGCCCTGGTGCTGCTCGACGACGTCACCGATCTCATGCGGAGCAACCAGCTCGAGGCGTGGGCGGAAATGGCGAGGGCGATCGCGCACGAGATCAAGAACCCGCTGACACCGATCCAGCTCTCGACCGACCACCTCACCCGGCTGCTCCGCGAGCGGCTGCCCGAACCCTCGCCGGAGATCGATGCGTGCATCGAGAACGTGACCAGGCAGGTGCGGGCGCTCCGCGAGATCGCCGCGGAGTTCTCGGCCTACGCGAAGCTGCCGACCCTCAACCCGGAGCCCGTCGACCCTGCCGCCTTCCTCGGAGAGATCGCGGCCACGTACCGGTCCAGCCGGCCGCCCGGCATCGTCGTCGAGGAGCGCTTCGAGGCGGCGCCGCGGATCGCGGCCGACCGGCGGGTCCTGGGGCGCGCGATCGTCAACCTCGTCGAGAACGCGCTGCAGGCCATGCCGGACGGCGGAACGCTCACCTTCGCGGTGGAGCCCGCGGAGGGCGGCGGGACGATGCTCACGATCGCGGACACCGGAGTCGGTCTCGACCCCTTGGCCCATCGCCGCCTGTTCCAGCCCTACTTCTCGACGAAGTCGTCGGGAACGGGGCTCGGCCTCGCCATCGTGCGACGGTCGGTCGAGGTTCACGGCGGCACGATCGATGTCGAGAGCGCCCCCGGCCGCGGAACGACCTTCCGCATCCGCCTGCCGGCGGCGTGAGCCGGCCTGACGGTCCGGCACGGTATACTTTCCGCGTGACCGAACGATCGAGACCGCCGAGACGCTCCACCGCGCGCCAGCCGTGGTACGCCGAGGGGCTGCGCTTCGAATGCCTCCCCGACTGCGGGGCGTGCTGCACGAGCCACGGCGACTACGATTACGTCTACCTGGACCCCGACGACGTGGACCGGCTCGCGAAGGCGCTCGGACTCTCGCGCGACGCGTTCCTCGAGACGCACGCCAGGGAGGAGGACGGCTACCTCGCGCTGCGCATGAACGGGCCGGACTGCCCGTATCTCCGCGGGACCGGGTGCGGGGTCTACGAGGCGCGCCCCAACCAGTGCCGCACCTTCCCGTTCTGGAAAGAGAACCTCCGGAGCCGGACGGCGTGGGACCGCCTCCGCGTGTTCTGCCCTGGCATCGGCTCCGGGGACGTGCACGCCGTGGAGGCGGTCCGCGCCATCGCCGCGAAGAACACCGAGCCGTAGGCGCGCGATGACGCGGCTCCTCGTCCGGCGGATCCTCGCGGCCGTTCCGCTCGTCCTCGGCGTTCTGACACTGGTCTTCGTCCTGGTCGAGTCCGCGCCGGGGAACCCGAGCGCTCTTCTCCTCGGCGACCGCCCGGTCCCGCCCGAGGTGCGGGCGAGGATCGTCGCCGCGTACGGCCTCGACCGCCCGCCGGTTGAGCGCTACCTGCGCTGGCTCGGATCCGTGGCGCTCCGCGGCGAGATGGGGTGGTCCATCTCGCGCGGACGGCCGGTGACCCGCGTGCTCGCCGGCGCGCTTCCCGCCACGCTCCTGCTGTCCGGCGCCGCGCTGCTGCTCCATCTCGCGGCGGGAGTGGCACTGGGCCTGGCCACGGCCCGCTGGCAAGGCCGCTGGCCCGACCGTGCGCTCGGCGCCGCGAGCCTGGCGATCTACTCGATGCCGGCGTTCTGGGTGGGGCTGATGGCGATCCTGTCGCTCTCGCTCGCGCTCGGGTGGTTTCCCCCGGGGGCCACCCACTCGGTCGGAGCCGAGACGTGGCCTCTCCCTAGGCGCGTGGCCGACCTCGCCTGGCATCTCGCTCTTCCCGCGGCGATCCTGGGGCTGACGTCCGCCGCCGCGCTCGGCCGCTTCATCCGCTCGGGCGTCGTGGCGGCACTCGGCGAGGAATTCGTGCGCGCGGCGCGAGCGCGCGGAGCCGGAGGCGGCCGGGTCCTCTTCGGTCACGCCCTGCGCAACGCGCTCCTTCCCGCGATCACCCTCGCCGGGTTGTCGCTTCCCGTGCTCGTCTCCGGCTCGCTCGTCACCGAGGTCGTCTTCTCGTGGCCGGGAATGGGGCGGGTCGCCTACGAGGCGATCCTCGCTCGCGACGTCCCGGTCGTCCTCGCCGCGACGCTGCTGTCCTCGCTCCTCGTCGTCGTGGGGAACCTGGCGGCGGACCTGGCGCTCCTCGCCGCGGATCCGAGGATCCGCGCGGGAAGACAAGGGGCGTCGCCGTGAGCCGGCGCGGCCTCCTCGCGGGGACCGCCTTCCTCGCGGCCGTTGCGGCCGCGGCGATCCTGGCGCCGTGGCTCGGGCTGCGCGACCCGGCGGCGCAGCCGGACGGTCTCGTCCTCAGGGACCTCCCGCCGCTCGCGCGGGTCGAGGCCGTCCGTCTCGCGGTAGGCGGGCTGCGATACGCCCACGAGGTTCGCGCCGAGCCCGACGGCTCCGTGAGCGTTCGCCGCGAAACGTCCTGGGAGCGGATCCCGCCGTCGTCGCTTCTGGGCCCATCCCCGTCCGCTTGGCACGCCCGCCCGTTCTTCCCCCTCGGCACCGACGGCTACGGGCGCGACCTCCTGAGCCGGCTCCTCCACGGCGCCCGGATCTCGCTCGTGGTCAGCCTGCTCGCCGCGCTGCTGTCGGTGGCGGCCGGCGCCGCGGCCGGCGTCGCCGCCGGCCTCCTCGGCGGCTTCGCCGACGCGGTCCTGATGCGCCTCGCCGACGTGTTCCTCGCGGTGCCGCGCCTGTTCCTCCTTCTCCTCCTCGTCGCCCTCTACGGTCCATCGCTCGCGGGGACCGTCATCGTGCTGGCGGCCACCTCGTGGATGGCGGCGGCCCGCCTCGCCCGCGCCGAGATCCTCTCCCTTCGCGAGCGCGACTTCGTGCGCGCCGCGGAGGCCGCGGGGGCCTCAGGCACGCGCGTCGCCCTCCTGCACCTCCTCCCGGGGGCCGCCGCGCCCCTCCTCGTCGAGGCGACCCTCCGCGTGGCGAACACGCTCCTCCTCGAGTCCTCTCTCTCGTTCCTCGGCCTCGGGGTACCCTCTCCCGCGGCGTCGTGGGGGAACCTGATCGCCGACGGGCGCGACGCGCTCCTCGGCGCCTGGTGGATCGCCACCCTCCCCGGTCTCGCGATCGCTGCGACCGTGCTCTCCGTCAACGCGATCGCCGAAGCCCTCCGCACCCGCCTCGATCCGAAAACCGCCGGAAGAGAATGATTCGCCGTCCGATCGGTCTCGTCGAAACCAGGACTCGAGGCCGTCATCGAAAGCGCGGCCGGTTCGCCGGACCCGAGCACGACCGGACGCGGCCCTGTTTTCGCGCGGCCGTCTCTTCCATGGACGGCCGCGCGAAAACCGGAGCGAGGCGGCGCGGCGACTTGCGCCGCGCAACGCCGAAGCGTGCCGCGGAGGTCGTGCTCGGGTCCGGCGAACCGGCCGCGCGTGCGGCGAAAGCGTCAGCGGCTCGACTCGAGGAGTGAGCGCTCGGCGCGGCGCACCGCGGCGATGAAATCCTCGAGGCGGTCGAGGTTCATCTTGCCGGGGACGAACTCGACGCCGGAGGTGGCGTCGACACCGTAAGGGCGGGCCTCGGCGATCGCGGCCTCGACGTTGCCGGGATCGAGACCGCCCGAGATCAGGATCCGCCCGTGGACGGCGAAGGCGCGCGCGTGCCGCCAGCCGGGGATCCCGGCCTGGCCGGGCGCGCCTCCCGCCCGCGACCAGTCGAGGAGGAACGTGGTGCACGCGTACCCCTCGAAGGCGTCGGACGTGAATCCGGGATCCACCCTCAAGGTCTTGTACCAGGCGAACGGGCGGAGGGACTCGCAAAAGGACGGGGACTCGTCGCCGTCGAGCTGGATCGCGGTGAGCCCCACCCTGCGCGCGATCTCGAGGACACGGATGATCGGGTCCCCCGCGAAGACGCCGACCTTGGCGACGAAGGCCGGCAGGCGCTCGACGATGCGGCGGGCGTCCTCGTGGTCGATCCGGCGCGGGCTGGCCTCGGAGAAGTGGAAACCCAGGGCGTCCACGCCCAGCAGGGACGCATCGATCGCGTCCCGCTCCTCGGTGACGCCGCAAACCTTGACGAGAACCCGGCTCACAGGACCGCGAACTTCACGAACACCGGATCCGGGAGCTCGGGGGTCTTCAGGAAGAGCTCGAACCGCTTCCCCTTCACTCCGGTCTTCGGGCGCGGGAAGTAGATGTAATCGATGATGAAGCCGAACTGCGGCAGGCCGACCGAGTCGCGGACGATCGTCGAGTCGAGGAAGTTGTCCGGAAACCCGCGCGTGGGGCTGAACTTGCTCGGGTACTGCACGAAGGCGGCGAACCGGTTGAAGACGATCTCGCTCAGCTCCGCCAGCCTGCGGTCGAGGTCGAGGAACTGGTAGTTGTCGATCAGCTCCCTCGGCTCGACGCACGGGTACTCGGTCCCGTCCTCGTCCCTCAGGGTGAACGACTCCCGCGTGATCGAGATCTTCTTCAGCCCCCGGTTGGCGACGCAGATCTCGAGCGGGATGTAGCCGCCCTCCTCGCGGTACCGCGTCGGGCGCGTGTCCACGATGAACGAGACGAGATTCCCCTCCTCGATGTACGCGAAGGTCGAGAGCTTCCGGTCGAGGCCCTTGACGTCCACCTTCTGCTTCGGCGTGTTTCGCTGCTCGGCGCACGACGCCGCCGAGAGAATCAGGGCCGCAGCCGCGGCAAGCCGCAAGTGGACGCGCATTCCCCACCTCCCCAGCCGCTGCACCCGCATGCGGTGGTTTTCGAGAGTATTCCGGGCCCCGCGGGGCGTCAAGCGCGCGTCAGAGGAGGGAGACGGGGTCGACGTCCACGCGGACCGCCCGGCGCGGGACCTTGCCCTCGGTGGAAGCTAGGGCCCGGTCCACGGCGCTGACGAGGCGCCTGCGGCCGGCCGAGCGGACGAGGATCTGGCTGCGGTACTTCCCCTTGAGGCGCTCGATCGGCGCGGGCCCCGGCCCGGACAGGATCAGCCGGCCTTCCCCCTCGCGCCCGAGGGCCTCCGCGAGGATGGCGGACCAGGCGGAGGCCTTTCCGGGGTCGCGGTCCTCGACGACGATCTCCACCAGGGCGGTGAAGGGCGGGTAGCGAAGCGCGCGGCGGTAGACGATCTCGCGCTCGTAGAACGCCTCGTAGTCCTGGGTCGCCGCCGCCAGGAGCACCGGGTGCGCCGGGTCGAACGCCTGGATGAGGACGGTTCCCGGCGCGGCCCCGCGCCCGGCCCGTCCCGCGACCTGCGTGAGCAGCTGGAAGGTCCGCTCGGCCGCGCGAAAGTCGGGCAGGCCGAGCGTCTGGTCCGCCGAGAGCACGCCCACGAGCGTGACCCCCGGGAAATCGTGCCCCTTGGCGATCATCTGCGTCCCGACGAGGACGTCGATCTCCCGCTCGTCGAAGCGCCTCAGCAGCGCCTCCTGCGCGCCGCGGCGGCGGACCGTGTCACGATCCATGCGGGCGATGCGAGCCCCGGGGACCGCCTCGCGAAGATCCTCCTCGATCCTCTCGGTTCCCTCGCCGATCGCCGCGAGGCGATCGGACCCGCACGACGGGCAGCGCTCGGGAAGCGTCCTCTCGAGGTCGCAGTAGTGGCAGCGCAGCTTCCGGGCCGAGCGGTGCCAGGTCATCGCGATGCTGCACCGCGAGCAGGAGACGCGCGCCCCGCACGCCGGGCAGTGGAGCGCCGCGGCCCATCCCCTGCGGTTCCGCAGCACGAGCGCCTGGTTGCCGCTCGCCAGGGTGCCGCGAAGGGCGTCGACGAGCGCCCCGGAGAGCGGCTTCACGCCGCGGGCCTGGCCGAACTCCCGGCGCATGTCCACGATCTCGACGGCGGGCATCGGCCGGTCCTCGACGCGCCCGCCGAGCCGCAGGAGCGTGTAGCGGCCCTCGCGCGCGTTGCGGAACGACTCGAGCGACGGCGTCGCGGAGCCGAGGAGCAGCACCGCCTTCGCCTCGCGTGCGCGGACCACGGCGAGGTCGCGGCCGTTGTACCTCGGAGCGTCGTCCTGCTTGTAGGAGCCGTCCTGCTCTTCGTCCACCACGATGAGCCCCGGATCCGCGAGGGGCGCGAAGAGGGCGGAGCGCGCGCCGACCACCAGCCTCGCCTCCCCCCTTCGAACGCGGTCCCAGGTCCGGCGGCGCTGCCGGGGGCAGCCCGCTGTGGAGCACCGCGAGAGACTCCGCGAACCGCCGCGTCAGCCGGGAGACCAGGAGCGGCGTCAGCCCGATCTCCGGCACGAGATAGAGTACGCCGCGCCCCCGGGCGAGCGTCGCTTCCGCGGCCCGCAGGTAGACCTCGGTCTTCCCGGAGCCGGTGGCGCCGAAGAGGAGGAACGGCGCGTACTCCCCCCCGGCCACCGCGCTCAGGAGCGGCTCGAGGACGGCGGTCTGCGCGGGGGTAGGATGGACACGCGGCTCGGGTGGCGACACGGGGCGCGAGGGAGTCGAGGCCGGATCGTCCCGCCTCTCCACCCACTCGGCGAAACCGGCCCGGACGAGATCCAACGCGGCGCGACGCGCCGCCACACCGAGGCGGGCGGCCGGGACCGGCGTCCCGTCCTCCGGCAGCGCCAGGAACGCTTTCCGCCGCGCGGTGGCGCGGGCCGGGATGGCGGCCGCGTCCGCCCCGGCGGCGCGCCGCAGGAGACGGGGGTCCGCGGCCCGGCGGGGAGCGGGGGGGATCGCGGCGTCGATGGCTTCTCCCCACGAGCAGAGATAGTAGTCCGCCGCGAAGCGCGCGAGCTCGAGGAGTGCCTGCGCGACGGGTGGCTCCGATTCGACGACCGCCTCGATCTCCCGGACCTCGACCCCCTCCGCCGGCTCGCTCGCCGGCCACTCCACCACCGTCCCGACGACGCGGCGCCGCCCGAGCGGCACGCGCACGCGCACGCCCACGGCGACGGCGTCGCGCAACCCGGCGCCGACTCGGTAGGTGAACTGTCGCCTGACGGGGATCGGGACGGCGACGGAGGCGTAGAGGACCTCGGCGCCCTCCCGGCTCACGGCGATTCGTCCATCTTGGCGCGCGCCGCCTTGAGGTCCTCCCAGACCTTCCGCCGGTTCTCGGGGGTGTAGACCCGGAGCAGGTAGGCGGGATGGAAGGTCGGCATCACCGGGATCCCGCGGAAGACTCCCCAGTTGCCGCGGAGCTGCGTGATGCCCGTGCGGGTGCCGAGGAGCGTCTTGGCCGCCGGCGCGCCCAGCGCGACGAGGACCCGCGGACGGATCGCCTCGATCTGCGCGAACAGGAAACTCGCGCAGGTGCCGACCTCGTCCGGCTCGGGGGTCCGATTCTCCGGAGGACGGCACTTCACCACGTTCGCGATGTAGACCTCCTCGCGCTCGAGGCCGATGGAACGGATCATCTCGTCGAGCTTCTTCCCGGCGCGGCCGACGAACGGCTCGCCGCGCGCGTCCTCCTCGGCCCCGGGCCCCTCGCCGACGAACATCAACCTCGCGCGCGGGTTCCCCACGCCGAAGACGATGTGGGTGCGGCCCGCGTGGAGCTTGCAGCGCTTGCAGTCTCCGATCTCGTCGCGGATCTCCCGGAGGCGCTCCAGCGAATCGGCGGCGTCGGAGTCCGCCGCGACGAGAGCGAAAAGCTCGGCGCCCTGCAGCGGCGGCGGGGCCGCCGGCGGCGCGGAGGGGGCCGCGGCGGGAACCGGGGCGTGCCGGACCGGCTCGGGCGCGGCGGCGACGGGCGGAGCGACGACGGGCGGAGGAGAGGGCGGGTCGACGACAGGCGGAGCGGCCGCGGGCGCGGCGGCCGGTTCCCGTGACTCGAGGAAGAGGTCGCGAACGCCGATGTCCCGGAGGTACGCGACCCATTCGGCGAGAGCGCGGCCGGCGTCGCCGCCACCGGCGCCGGAAGGACTCACGACGCCGCGTCCCGGCCGAACACCCGGTCGAGGATCGCGTCGGCGATCTCCGCCTTCGAGGCTTCGGCCACCTCGACGGAGCCGCCCTCCCGGTCGAGGATCGTGACGGCGTTCCGGTCCGACTCGATCCCGCGCCCGGCGTTCGAGACTTCGTTGGCCACGATGAAGTCCAGGTTTTTCGCGGCGAGCTTCTCCCTCGCGTTGGCGACGAGGTTCTCGGTCTCCGCGGCGAACCCCACCAGCAGCAGGCCGCCCTTGTCGCGCCCGAGCTCCGCGAGGATGTCCGGGCCCCTACGGAGCGAGAGCTCGAGCGGTGCCTGGCCCTTCTTGATCTTCGAACCCGAGGGGTCGGTCACGAAGTCGGAGACCGCCGCGGCCATGATCACGGCGGCGGCGCCGGCGCGGCTCTCCAGCACGGCCCGCCGCATCTCCTCGCTGGTCGTCACCTTCGCGACCTCGACGCCGAAGGGAGGCGCCAGGTCCACGGGCCCGCTGATCAGCGCCACGCTCGCGCCGCGCCGCGCGGCCGCCGCCGCGAGCGCGTATCCCATCTTCCCCGAAGAGCGGTTCGACAGGAACCGGACGGGATCGATCGGCTCGCGCGTCGGCCCGGCCGTCACCACGATCCGCTTTCCCTCGAGCTGCCGCGACCTCCGCGCGGCCGCGAGGGTCGCGGCCACGATCGCCTCCGGCTCCGCGAGCCGGCCCCACCCGCTCTCGCCCTCGGCCAGCCAGCCGGAATCCGGATCCACTACCCCAACGCCGCGGGCCTTCAGGGTCGCGAGGCTCGCGCGGGTCGCGGGGTGGAGCCACATCCTGGTGTTCATCGCGGGAGCCACGACCACCGGGGCCGTCACGGCCAGGTAGAACGTGGAGAGGAAGTCGTCGGCGATCCCCGCGGCGAGCTTGGCGAGCACGTTCGCGGTCGCGGGCGCCACCACGAGCGCGTCCACCTGGCGCGCCAGGTCGATGTGCTGGACGGTCTCCGAGGCCGCGAGGTCGAAGGGGTCGAGCAGCACCTTCCGGCGGGACAGGGTCTCGAGCGTCAGCGGCGTGATGAAGCGCGTCGCGTTGGCGGTCATGACGACCTGCACCGACGCCCCGGCGCGGTCGAGACCCCGCACGATCTCGCAGGCCTTGTAGGCCGCGATCCCTCCGCTGACACCGAGCGCGATCAGCATGGCGCTCCTCTACAGCTACCCTTCGCTCTCCTCGGCCTCGCTCTCCTCCGCCGGGGCGTTGGGATCCCACTCCTCCACCAGCCCGTACGCGACCTCTTCCTGGGCGATGATGGTCGCCTTCCGGTGCTGCGACTTCAGGCGCGGGATCGCTCCCGCCTGGAGCTGCTCCGCGCGCATGGAGGCCAGGGTGACGAACCGGTACGTGCTCCCGAGATTCTCCGGCAGCTTCAACATCCGTATCTCTCCTGCGCCCCGCTAGGACGGGGCCGGGAATGTGGCCAGCGTTCTCTCCGCGTCGGCCCGGAGCCGGGCGACGCGCCTCCTCTCGGCCGTCACGATGGAGCGTAGATCCTCCACCGCCTGCTCCAGCCGGTCGTTGATCACCAGGTAATCATAATGCCGGTACTCGCCGGCTTCCTGCCTCGCCAAAGCCAGGCGCCCGCGAATCTGCGCCTCGTCGTCGCTCGCCCGCGAGCGGAGCCGGTGCTCGAGGGTGGCGTAGTCCGGGGGTAGAAGGAAGACCGACACCGAGGCGATCCCGCTCTCGCGAACCTTCCTGGCTCCCTGGACGTCGATGTCCAGGAGGAGGTCCCGTCCCGCCTCGAGCGCCGTCTCGCTCGCCTCCCGCCCGGTCCCGTAGCGGTGGCCGAAGACGTGGGCCCATTCGAGGAACCCGCCCCCGGCCGCCATGGCGTCGAACTTCCCCTCGTCCACGAAGTGGTACTCGCGCCCGTCCTGCTCGCCGGCGCGCCGTGGGCGCGTCGTGTAGGAAACCGAGAACCCGATTCCGTCCACGCTGGCGAGGAGGCGCTTCGCGACACTCGACTTCCCCGTGCCCGACGGGGCCGAGATCACGAACAGGATGCCTCGCGCCACCTCGTCTCCTCCTCACTCGAGGTTCTGGATCTGCTCGCGCACTTTCTCGGCCTCCGACTTGAGGGCGAGTACGACGCGGCTGACCGAAAGATCGGCGGACTTGCTGTTGACCGTGTTGGTCTCGCGGTTGACTTCCTGGAGGAGGAAGTCGAGACGCTTGCCGACCGGCTCGCCGTCCGGCTCGGAGAGCAGGGCGGCCACCTGGGAGAGGTGGCCCGAGAGCCTCACCAGCTCCTCGGTGACGTCCGCGCGGTCGGCGAGGTACGCAGCCTCCTGCGCGAGCCGGGCGGGATCGAGCTCCACCCCCTCCGCCAGCGTCCTGAGCCGCTCGAGCAGACGCTGCCTGAGCATCCCCGGAACCGCCGCGGAGAGGCGCCTCAGCTCGACCGCCAGCTCGTCCATCCTGGCGACTCGAGCGCGGAGGTCGTCCCGGAGCGCTTCCCCTTCGCGGCGCCGCTCCGCGTCGAGCGCGTCGAGCGCGACGTCGAGCGCCCGGAAGGCCGTGGCGATCTCCTCCTCTCCGAACCCCCCGGCGCCTTCCGCGGGCTGGAGCATTCCCTGGACCTGGAGCATCGCCCGGAGGTCGAGAGCGCCCTCCGCCCCGAAATCCTCCCGAAGCTGGCGGGCGGCCGCCACGACCGCCTCGGCGAGCGAGCGGTTCAGGGAGAGCGCGGGGGCCACCCTCGTTCCCTCGATCCGGAGGTCGGCCTCTACGCGCCCGCGCCGGACCCGCGCGAGGATTCGGCCGCGGATCTCCCCCTCGCGGCGCGCGAGCTCGGCGGGAAGCCGCAGCTTCAGGTCCGCGAACCGGTTGTTCAGGGTGCGGATCTCCGCGCGGGCGCGAAATCCCGCGATCTCGGCGGAGCCTTGCCCGTAACCGGTCATGGAGCGGATCATGGCGGAGATGGCCCTCGCGGGTCCGGACCCGGACCTACCCGCAAAGCGCGCATTGGAGCACATCGCCCGCGCAAAGTCAACGGATCCAAGGCGTTACCCGCGCGCGGCGCACCCGCTCGGGCAGCAGCCGGAGCCGTTCGGGAAGGCCCTCCGCCACGAGGAAATTTCGGCCGAGGTACACGAGGAGGTCGCGAGGATCGTACGGTCGGCGGGCTAGGCCAGCGCGTCGAGGGGCGACGAACTCGGCGTCCCGGCGAGCCGGTCCCCGGCATGCTCCCACAGACAGCGCTCCATCCCCGCCTCGCGAGACGCCCCACCGCTCATGCGGGCTCCGCCTCGTCGAGCACCGCTCGGGCGGCCCTGTCGAACACCCCCGGCCCGCCGAGGCGCGATGGGATCTCTTCGAGGGCGTGCCGCACCCGCTCCGCCTCCCCCGGACGGTCGAGAAACGCGGCGAGCGCTTCCGCGATGCGTGGACCGGAGCATTCGCGCTGGATCAGCTCGGGCACGACGGCCCGTCCGAGGACGAGGTTCGGCAGCGCGATGTGCTCCACGCGGACCAGGAGCCTGGCAAGGAGGTAGGTCAGCGGGTGGAGGCGGTACACGGCCACGATCGGCAAGCCCGCCAGCGCCGCCTCGAGCGTCGCGGTTCCCGACGCCACCGCCCCGGCCGCGCACGCCCGGAGGATCGCCGGGTAATGCCCGTCGAGGATCGCGACCCGATCGAGCCCCGACCGCCTCGCCTCGTCCTCGAGGCACCCCCGCGGAACCGTCGCGGCGCGCGGCACGACGAACGCGAGGTCCGGGTGCCGCGCGCGGAGGATTACCGCGGCCTCGAGCATGCTCGAGAAGTGTCGGGCGATCTCCCCCGGGCGGCTTCCCGGAAGGAGGGCGACGGCGCGGCGAGCCGGATCGAGCCCCGCCGCGGAGAGGGACGTCACGCGGCTCTCCCCGGCCGCCGCGGCGGCCGCCTCCGCGGCCGGATGGCCGACGAACGTCACGGGAATCCCCGCGTCGTCGTAGAAACGGGCCTCGAACGGGTAGAGCACGAGCATGCGGCGCACCGTCCGGCGGATGGTCTTCACGCGGCCGCGGCGCCACGCCCACACGGACGGACTGACGAAGTAGACCACGGGCACGCCCGCCCGCCGGACCCTCGACGCGAGACGGAGGTTGAAGTCGGGGAAGTCCACCGGGACGACGACGTCGGGGCGCTCGCGCTCGACCGTCTCGACCAGCCGGGCCATCGCCCGGCGGATCGCGGGAAGGTGCCGCAGCACCTCGACGATGCCGACCACCGAAACGTCCGAGAGATGCTGCACGAGCCGGACGCCGGAAGCGGCCATCTCGTCGCCGCCCATGCCCAGCAGCTCCACGTCCGGCCGGAGCCGGCGCAGCGCGTGCGCGAGCCCGGCGCCGAGGCGGTCTCCCGAGGCCTCTCCGGCGGAGAGGAGGACCCGGAGCCGCCGCGTCATGCGGGGACCGCGGCGGGACGGGGCTCCTCGCGACCGATCCCCAGCTCCTCGTCGAGCGCGTCTGTCAGACGGTCGAGATCCGCCTCGACGAGCAGCCGGAGCCGCTCCGCCGCCGCGTCCTCCGTGTCGCGAGGGACCGCGATCGGGGCCCCGTAGAGGAACACGCCGCGGGAGAACAACCGGGGAATCAGCGTCCGGTCCCAGGATCGGAGCCGCCGCGCGGGAGCGGCCGAGAACGCGACCGGTACGATGGGAAGACCGGCAAGCCTCGCGGTCACGATCACGCCCGGCTTCACCCTGCGGCGAGGTCCTTTCGGCCCGTCCGGTGTGATGCCGACGTCGTAGCCGCGCTTCACCTTTCTCAGGATGTCGAGGAGGGCCTCGGCACCCCCCCGCGTGCTGGATCCCCTCGAGATCTCGAGCCCGAAGCGCACGAGGATCCTGTTGAGCATCTCGGCGTCGCGGTGGCGGCTCGAGAGCACCGTGAGTCGCGGTCCCGGATAGGAGTACGGCATCATCAGAAAGCGCGCGTGCCAGAAGGCGAGAATGAAGCCGCCCGCGTCCTTGCGGGCCTGCTCGAGGTGCTCCCTCCCCCGGAACTCGACGCGCATCGTCGCGTGCAGCAGCCGGATGTAGAGGTGTCCCGCGGGCGGGACGAAAGTCAGCATGAGACGTTCGGTCCAGGGATTCACCGGTGCCCCTTTCCCGAGCGCGAAGTCTAGCCCGGACCGGAGCCGGCGCGGAAGGCCGCCTCGACGTTCCCCTTCCAGCCGAAGTGCGCGCGGAAGCGGAAGAGGGTCTCCGGCGGAAGGGCGCCCAGCGGCCCGTTCCACGCCTCGAGATCGGAGACGACGTCGATGTCGGCGCGATCGACGGTGGTGATCGGCCGCCCGCGGGAGAGGAAGGCCTGGCGGACCACCGGGAGGCGATCCAAGTCGAAGCCCATCAGCACGGCGCACACGGCGTCCACCACCGCCGGATCGGTTCCGACGAGCACGACCCCGGCCTCGACCGGATCGGGGTTCATCGGGCCGCTGCCGTCGCCGCCGACGATCCCGTCCACCACGCTCAGGTAGCGCTTCCGATTCCCGGCGAGGGGCGGCGCGAGGCTGCCGTCCTGACGGCCGTAGAGAAGCACCTTGTTCAGGTCGAGGCACATCCTCCAGGTCGTGTCGTTGCCGTACCAGTTCCCGCTGCGCACCACCGTCTCGGTGTCGCCGAAAGCCGTCTTGCCGAGCCGCTTCGCCCGGAGGAACAGGCGCGGCCCCACGTACGGGAACCGCAGCGCGATCGCCCGGAGGAATCGCACTCCCCGGCGCTCGATCCGCCGGCGGAGGGTGGATTCGGGGATCTCGTCGCCCCCCGACGCCGGGTCTCCCTCCGTGTGGTGGGGCAGCCAGTTCTTGTCGCCGTTGATGCCGACGAGGTTCTTCAGGTTGCAGGTGATGCCCGTCTTCTTGTGGGTCTTCATCTTCGGCAGGTTGATGAAGACGTCGGCCCGGATCGCGCTGCCGCTCACCAGGTACTCGTGACGGCCGGAGGCATGATGCGCGTTGACCTCCGACGTCGCGTAGTCCGCCCCGTAGTAGCGCCCCTCGCCGGCATGGCCGGCGAACTCGCTTTCCGATCCGAGGTCGAACGCGACGTATCCCCTCGGGTCGCCCTCGAGGTCGAGCCGATCGAGGATCACGCCGTCCTGGTGTTTCCATTCCTGGCGCCTCAGGTCCACCAGCTCGAAATCCACTCCGCGGCTCGCGTAGTAGGCGGCGATCTCGTCGAGCTTCAGCTGGCCCACGATGCGCGCCCAGGAGGAATCGGTCTGTGGAGCGTCCGCGAGCCAGATTCTCCCGCGTCCGCCGAGGGCGAGGGCGACGTAGTCGGCCACCGCGCGAATGACGCTGCCGTGAGTCATCACGTAGCGCCAGCCCTCGGGGTCCCTCGGGTGCCCTTCCTTGACCAGATTCGGCTTGAGCAGCACCTTGTCTCCCGGGCGGACGAAGGAGGAGAGCGGGTTCCACTTGGCGCTTCCGAATCGCGTTGCGTCGAATCCCGCGAGGCGGAACCCCCGCCGGACGGCGTCGTAGGCCTCGTTCGGCTCCGACCCCACGTCGTCGAACGGCGCCTCGGGATAGCGGACTCCGGGGTGGAACGGCGGCGTGTCGGGATAGCGCGCCCGCGGGGTCCTGGCGACGGCGACGCGTCGGTCCGTTGTGGACATGCCAGCGATTATAGGGACCGGTCACGCGGGCTGCCAGAGAAGCCGCGGCCGCCGAGCCTGGTCGCCCGGGACGTCCCGTGCAAGAATGGCCCGGCTCCCAGGAGGCCCCGTTGGATCGGGAACGCCACCAATCGAGGCACGCGGCCCCGCCGGGGGTCTCGCGGCTCGCCAGGTTGTACGCCCGGCTTCCCGCCGTGGCCCAAACCCTCGCCGTTTCCCTCGAAGGCTGGCGGTTGCAGCGCGAGCGCCGCAGCGGCAGCTTTCGCGAGAGGCTCGACGGGTATCTCGCCAGGCGCGCGGGATCGGAGGACGAGATCCTCGCGGTCCGGCGGGAGCGCCTGCGGGCGGTCCTTCGTCACGCGGCGCGCGAGATCCCTTACTGGCGCGAGACGTTTCGCGACGCGGGTCTCGACCCGGAGCGCGTCGACGGTCCCGACGATCTCCGCCCGCTGCCCGTCCTCACCAAGACCGAGATCCTGAGGCTCGGCCGCGCGCTGCACTGGGAAGCGGCGAGGAAGAGCGAGATCCGGTCCGTCCACACCAGCGGGACGACCGGGGCCGGCCTGGTCTTTCCGACGACCCTCGACGCGATCCGCGATCAGTGGGCCGTCTGGTGGAGCTACCGGATCCGGCACGGCCTCGCCCTCGGTGATTGGATGTGCACCTTCGGCGGGAGGGTCGTCGTTCCCGGCTCGGCCGGCAGCCCTCCGTATCGACGCGTGAACTACCCGGGCCGTCAGGTGCTGTACAGCCAGTACCACCTGAACGCCCGGACGGTCCGCTGGTACCTCGACGACCTGAGATCGTCGGGCCACCGCTGGTTCCACGGCTACCCGTCGACGCTCTCCTACCTCGCGAACCTCGCGAGCGAGCACCCTCGGCCGCTCTGGCCGCGTCCGGCCGTGGTCACGCTCGGCGCGGAGAACCTCCTGACGGCGCAGCGGCGGGCGATTCGGGACGTATTCGGGGTGTCGCCGGTCCAGCACTACGGGCTCGCCGAGGCGGTCGCGAACGCGTCCGAGTGCCCCGAAGGCCGCCTCCACGTCGACGAGGACTTCGCAGCGGTGGAGTTCCTCCCGGCGGGCAATGGCGCCTACCGCATCGTCGGGACGTGCTTCGAGAACCTCGCGATGCCGTTCATTCGCTACGACACCGGAGACGTCGCGAGGCTGTACGAGGGGCGCTGCCCTTGCGGCGTGCCGGGCCGCGTGATCGAGAGCATCGACGGCCGCCAGGAGGAGATGATCGCCCTGTCGGACGGGACCAAGGTGGGGCGCCTCGATCACCTCTTCAAGGACCTGGTGAACATCTGCGAGGCGCAGATCGAGCAGGACCGCCCGGGACGCTGCGTCATCCGAGTCGTCCCGAGGAGCACGTTCGGCCCTTCGGACGTTCAGGCGCTCCTGGCGGAATGCCGCGAGAAGTTCGGCGACCGCCTCGAGGTCCGCATCGAGACCGTCGAATCGCTCCCGCGCCGGCCCGGCGGAAAGCTGCGGCTCGTCGTCGGCCCGGGCAGCGGCGAAGACCGGTCCTGACGGGCGGGTATCAGCCCGCCCCCCCCTTCCGCTCGCGTAGCAACTCCTCGAGGATGGCCACGTATCTCGCGGCCAGGGCCGATCGGGAGTAGTGAGTCTCGACGTACGCGCGGCCCTTCTCCCCCATCCGCCGGCAGAGCTCGGGATCGTCCGCGAGACGGACGATCGCGTCGCGGAGGGCCCCGGCGGACTCGGGCTCGATGGACAGCCCCGCGCCCGCCTCGTCGAGGAGCTCCTTCGCCTCCCCCTCCACGCTGAGGAGGATCGGGCGGGCCATTCCCATGATCTCGAACATCTTCGAGGGAAGCACCGCCTGGAACAGCGGCGTCTTGCGGAGGGGCACCAGGCACGCGTCCGACGCCTGATAGAACGCCGGAAGCGCCGTGCGCGGCTGCTGCTCCACGAAATCGACGTTCCTGAGGCCCATTTCCCGGTGGCGGGCGACCAGGCGCTCCTTCTCCGCCCCGTCGCCGACCAGCAGGAAGCGGACGCCGCCGCGGTCCTTGAGGAGCGCGGCGGCGTCGAGCATCGTGTCGAGCGCGTGCGCCATCCCGTGGGTCCCGACGTAGGACACGAGGAAACCCCCGTCCGGGACGTACCGCCGGCGCACCTCGTTGTCCTGCGGCCCGGGACGGAAGAAGTCGAGGTCGACGCCGTTGGGGACCACGGCCATCTTGCCCGGGTCGAAACCCCGCTCGGCGAGGATCCTGGGGGTCGAGCGGGCCACCGCGACGATCCTGGCGGCGCGACGGTAGAGGAACCCCTCGACGCGCCGCAGTCCTCCGATCACCGCGCGGTTGCGAATGGCCTCCACCGCCTCGATGGAGTCAGGCCACAGGTCGCGGACCTCGAAGACGAAAGGACGCCGCAGCAACCGCGACGCGGCGTATCCCGCCACCGCCACGAAGAACTGCGGCGAGGTCGCGATGACCACGTCGCACGTCCGGACCGCCGGCACTCCGAGCGCGACCGAGGTCATCATGAACGAGGCGTAGTTGAGGATTCTCCGGGTGGTCCCCTTGTTGGCGGCGGCGTAGAGCCACGTCCGCACCACCTCGATCCCGTCCTTCCGCTCCCGCTGAAACACCTTTCCCCGGTACTCCGGCGGGATCACGCCGGTGGGATGGTTGGGAAAGCCGGTGACCACCGTGACGCGGTGCCCGAGTCGGACCCATTCCCGGCTCAGCTCGTGGACTCGCGCGGCGGGGGCGCCCATCTCCGGAGGGAAATAGTGCGAAAGGTAGAGTACGTGCATGGCGGCCGACAAAGCTACGGTCATGAGGGAGGCGTGTCAAGAACGGGCGGGGGCGGGATGCGGCCGGCGGCCGCCGCCGGCAGGAGCGCTCGCGCGTAATGGCGAAGAGGATCACGCACTTGATGGTGATGTGCAAGCCGTAGAAGAGGCACGTGACCCACGCCGCGCCCAAGAGCCCGAACCGTGGGATGAGCAACGCCGACGCCGTCAGCATCGCAGCCCCGATCCCGACCCCGAGCAGAACCTGCAGCTTAAGGAATCGGGCGGCCGTGAGCCCGTACGTGAGGAACCCGGACACGAACGCGGTACCGGCGGCCAGCATCAGCCAGCTGAAGATCTGCGACCGGTCGGCGTACTCTTGGGTGTACGCGATACGGAGGATCTGCCTGCCGAAGCCCAGCGTCACGAGCAGCGCGAGCGCGCCACCCATCGCGCTCGCGCCCGCGAGCCGAAGCACGAGCCACCGGAAAGCGCGGAAGTTCCCCGACGCGTAGTGGCGCGCCAGCCTGGGGCTGGCCGACTGGCCCAGTGCGGTCGAAACCGTCGCCCCCAACATGATGAAATAGGCCAGTGCCGCGAAGATCCCCAGCTCGTGCTCGCCCAGCACCGACTCGATGAAGTAACGGGGGATGTTGGCGTTCAGCGACGTGAGCATCGCGGCGACGCCGAGCGGCGCCGCGAGCCAGGCGAGCCGCAACGTGACGCGGCTAGCGGGCAAGCGGGCCTCCGGACCGGACCGGGGGACCGGCGCCGAGGCTTCCGCGTCCCCCGCTTGTCGAGCCCTGAGCAGCGCGCGGGCGTTGGCCGCGTCGTAGGAGATGAGGAGCAGGCCCCAGGCCAGACAAAGCCCTACCACGCCCCAGACGATGGACGCGGATAGATAGAGGCCGGTCGCCAGCGCGGGGAGGGAAAGGGACCCCTTGAGAACGAGCGACTTCGCAACGCGGTCCATTCGCTCGTTCTTCTGGAAGAACCCGTAGAGGATGTCGCTCGCCGACTCGACGCCCTTGGCGACCGCCAGCAGTACGATGACGATCCGAGTCCTCCGCTCGAAGTGGGCGATGAGCGCGATCCCGGCGACGACGAGCAGGAACAGTGCGATCGTGAAGAGACGGAGCCGCACGTAGTCCCGGAATCGGTATTGCTGCCTGGCATCGGTCGCCTGGACCGAGCGGAGATCGAGATTCGCGAAGAGGATCGCGGGGGAGCAGATAGCAAGCGCGAGAGCGAACGCCCCCACCTGTTCGGGGCTGCCGAGCTTGGCGATGACGACGAGCATGCCCCACTGGCACGCCGCGTAGTAGGCGTTTCCCACGAAGGTCCACGTGAAGTTTCGGCGGAGCGAGAGGGGGGCGGTGGAGGATCGCAGGGCGGGCGCTCCTACTCGCGGGTTTCGTGCGAGGCCGCCATCGAGAAACCCTCGTGGAGAGGACCCCGATCGCCGGGTTCCAGGAAGGGCCATGATAGCGCAGGCGCGGAGGTGCGGGCGACGGAAAAGGTCGCGTCTGGTGGTCTTCCTCCTCTCCGGACGCTACTATTACCCTGTCCCCCATGGGGGAGAGAGCCGTGGAGGTTGGTGACGACCTTGCCTTGAGCATCTGGGATCCCGGGGACGAGTCCGTCGTTCCCAAGATCATGAAAGGGCTCGTCGCCGTCGGCGTCCCGGAACGCTTCGGGACCGGTTGGTTCTTCTGGAAGTTCCGAGACGGGCCTTGGGGTCCGGCCGTCATCGCGTACGCCCGGAACCGTTCGGACGGACGGATCGCGGGAGTGACGGCCTTCGGGATGTGGCGACTCCTGCACGACGGCCATCCCGTCCCGGCGGGGATCTCCTTCGCGACGTTCGTGCACCCGGAATTCCAGAAGCGGGGGCTGTTCACCGCGCTGACCCGCCTCGCGCAGGAGGAAGCCCTCCGTCGGGGCGCGCGCGTCCTCTTCAACTTCCCCAACCAGAACAGCCGGCACGGCTTCCTGCGCCTCGGCTGGCAGGACATGCACGGCATCGGGACGTGGGTCAAGCCCGTCCGCCTCGGACGCGTCCTGTCGCGGGCCGTGACGGGTCCCCGCTCGTTGAAGGCCGTCGTGGGGGACCCGCCCGACGCCGCGATCCACGGCGCCGTGCCGCCGTTCGACGATTTCTCCGGCCTGATCGAGGCGCGTACTTCCTGGGCGGGACTCTGGGCGGGCGAGCGCACGCCGTCCATGCTCCGCTGGCGCTTCTTCGGGCATCCCCGCTACCGGTACCTCCACATCGAGGGCGACGGCGTGACGGCGCTGGTGCGGACGGCCTCGAGGGGAAGCCTTCGCGAGGCTCAGATCATGGACGTCTTCTTTCCGCCCGAGCGCCCGGCGGCGGCGATCCGGCGGCTGTTCCGCACGATCGCGGAGCGGTGCGAGGCCGACACGCTCGCGGTGATGGTGACGCGAGGGCACCCCCTTCGTCCCATCCTGAAGACGTCGGGGTTCCTTCCCGTCCCCAACCGCGTGAACTTCTTCACCTATCCGCTGGTGAAGGACTGCCCGCCGCTGGGGGACCAGGGAAACTGGGCCCTGTCCTTTTCCGAGATCCACATGATGTGACGCGGGGGCCGTACGGCTCTCAGCCGCGAGGCCGCTCCTCGAACCGGCGCCGCGCGTGCAGGACCGCCCGCCAGATCTGGTCGCCGCAGGCCTCCGGGGTCAGCTCCGCCGCGCGCATGACGGCCAGCCGCCGGAGCTCCGCCCTCCTCGCGTCGTCGTCCAAGAGCCGCAGGATGGCCGCGGCGATCGCGTCGGGATCGAGAGGATCGAACAACTCGGCCGCGCCGCCGGCCACCTCGGGCATCGGAGGGAGGTCGGAGCAGGCCATCACGCCCCCCGCCCCGAGAATCTCCGACTGCACGAACGAATTCGTCTCGCAGAGGCTCGGGAACAGGTTGATCGTGGCGTGGTGGAACCACGCGGGCAGGTCCTCGCGCGGCAGGAGCCCCGCGTAGGTCACGCGGTCCCCGAGCGACGCCTTCTCGATCGCCTTCCGGATCAGCTCCACCTGCGCGGGCGCTTCCGGCGGGCCCGCGATGATCAGGTCGGGAAGGGAGTGGCTTCGCAGCGCGCGCCGGTAGGCCTCGACGAGATTCAGGTGGTTCTTGTACGGCCGGATCACCGAGAGATACAGCATGTACGCCTTCCCGCCGTAAGGGTGCGGCGGAGGGCGGGCGGCGTCGACCCGGATGTGCTCCGGAACGGGGTTGAGCGCGACGAAGGAGCCTTCCGGCACCCGCCCGGCGTGCGCCCGCACCGTCTCGAGGCCGAAGCGCGAGGGCAGGACGAGCGCGTCCGCGGTTCGCGCGCTCCGCACGTACATGTGCCGCAGCAGCCGCAGCTGCAGGCGCCCTCTGGAGAAGAGCGGGAATTCCCGGACCAATGCCGGCGCGAACGGGAGCATGTTGTTGATCGAGGCCACCGTACCGCAGCTCCGGCAGAGCCGCGGCGACAGGAACCCGCTGAGCGAGTAGATCGCGCTCGCGTCGAGCTCTCGGACCCGCGCGGGGAGCCCCTCGCGGAACCACGCGCGGAGGCGCCGCCAGCTTCCCGCTCTCGGCTCGGCGATCAGGCGGAACGACGGCGTCTCTTCGATGGGAACGGCGCCCGGAGCGCTGAGGTACACGACGTCCCAGCCGGCGGGACGCCGGAGCGCGACCGACCGGGCCAGCTCGACCTGCAGCTGGAAGGCACCCGGACTGCTGACGTTGACCGTATCGATGAGCAGCCGCATCTAGGCTCCCGCTAGGCGCCCGCCGCGCGTCCTCGTACGGGGCGGCGGAGGAATATAGCCGCTACCCCCGGGGGCTACAAGCGGAACGGCGCGGCGAGGGGGCGCCGTCCGCGGTCAGGCGAGCCGCTCGAGCCGGAAGCGCAGCTCCGCGCCGTTCCCCGCGGTTCCCTTCCAGGAGACTACCGGCCGCGGCACGCTCGAGCCGAACCGCTCGCAGTAGACGCCGGCCTCCACCGCCAGCGACCCGCCTCCCGGCGCCGAAAGGCGCAGGCGCGCCGCGCCGGGCAGGTCCAGGACGGCGGCCCCGGCGGAAACCGACGCGCGGACGCTCGGGGCGAGCCCGAGCCGGACGACCACCGGGGCGCCTCCCGGGCCGTCGAGCCGGTCGATCCACGTCAGCCCCCGCTCGCCCTCCCACTCGATCCGCCGGCGGTGCATTCGGGCCGTTCCGAAGCCGTCGTGCTCGCCGCTCGCGGTCCTGGGGTCGATCCGCCGGCCGCGGACCCTCGGGCGCCGCCCCATGCGGAAGCTGCCGAACGGCTCGCCCTGCTCGAGGTCGCCCACCTGGAGCGTCGAGTGCGCCGCGGTGCTCCGCTCGAAGTCCCGCTCCGGACCCGCCTCGTAGCGGTCGACACCGGTGTCGGTGACGATCCTCCTCCCGTCGACGCTCAGCTCGAAGGAGAGCGCGTCGCAGTGCGCGTGCGCAGGAAGGTGGTCGGGACCGAGCGCCCCGGCGTCGAAGAGCAGGACCGTGTCCGCCTCCTCGAAGCGGAAGTACCCCGCCGCGGGAAGATCCCGCGCGCCGGGCTCTCCGGCGCGAACGCCGCTCCCCTCGGCCAGGGCGAACAGCGCCGCCGGAGGGGACGCTATCCCGAGGGCGCTGTCGTTGAAGAGGGCGAGCTCCCCGTCCGGATGCGACACGGCGCGGAGCGCGGCCAGCATCCTCCCCGCGCGCGCGGACAGGTCGTCCACCAGCTCTCCCCGCGCCGACCCCGAACACGCGCACAGCAGGAGATCCTCGAGGGCGAGCGCGTGATACATGGGGCTGCGCTCCTCGTGGAACCCGTCGGGAAGCACCTGGCCGTCGAGCTCCCCGAGCAGGAGCGCGGTCCCTCTCGCGCGCCAGCAGTCCCCGGCGGGGCCCCCGAACCACTCCCCTGCCGCGAAGAGGGCGCAGGCGTTCCTGAGCAGGTGATTGCCCGTGAGATCGGTCTCGAGCCATTTCTCGAGGAACGCCGCGGAGACCGCCCCCATCGCGTCGAGCCGCGCCCGGAGCTCCGCCGCCTCCGCGAGCGCCGAGGCTTCGAGCAGGCGCCTCGCGACCCACGCGTGAATCAGCCGGGAGGAGACGGAATAGCTGTTCCACGCATCGGCCCAACCCGCCGCGGCAAAGGGCGGACAGGCCACGGTCCAGCTCTGGAGCAGCTCCGAGGCCCGTCCCAGGAGAGCCGGCGCGCGCTCCGGCTCCCGCAACGCCCCCGCCGCCGCGTCGACGAGGAAACGGTGGTAGTGGAGGTTCATCCGCCACAGGTGGGACGGCGAGGAAGGTCCGCGGTCGTTCCAGTCGGGGCGGGCCCCGAGATCGCGGCTTTGCCCCACGAACTCGAAGCGTCCGGCGAGGAGGTCGTCCGTCCTCGACGGAGAGCATGCCGCTCCGTGGAGCGCGAACGCCACGAGGGGCTCCCGCGGGCCGAGCGGCCGGACGGGAGGCGGGCCCTGCGCGAAGGCCGCCAGCCGGGCGCGCCGCGGGGCCGGGGCCGCGCTCGCGAGCCGCCGCCGGCAAACCACGACGAGCCGACCGAGGATCTGCGCGGGGCGGTAGTGGGAGAGCGCCCGAAGGTCGCGGGCCAGCCGGCCGGGGCTCACGATCTCGCCCGCGATCGCGCCCACCGCATGCGCCGCCACTCGGCCACGATCCGGACGAAGAGCCCCGCGGGGGGGAGGATTCGGCTCTTCCCCTGCGTGACGGCAACGAGTCTCCGTCCCTCGACGAGGCTCCGCGCGATCTCGGCGAGCTTGTCGTACATCTTCTGCGCGAGGATCGGCCAGAGGTGGCCAAGGGACCTGGACGCGTCCCAGGCAACCCGCTGCTGGAACAGGACCGGCCCGGAATCCACCGCGGGGACCGCGAGATGCACCGTGAACCCGACGTCGTCGAAACGACGCTCGTAGGACGGCCAGAAGAACGGGGCGTTCCCCGCGTAATCCGGCGTGATCCCGCAATGCGCGTTCAGGCAGGCGATCCTCGCGAGCGACAGGGTCTCCCTCGAGAGGACGGGCGCCCCGGCGAGGAGCAACAGGTCGGGCTCGAGCGAGCGCAGCGTCTCGCGCCCCGCCGGCGAGTTGACGTCGCTCACCTCGACGTAACGGAGCCAACCCTCCTCGACGATTCCGGGGTCGTCGCGCAGCACCGGGAATTCCGCGGCGGCGCCCGCGCTCCCTTTCGCGGCCGCTCCCCGCGAGGGAGCGAGGCGCCGCGCGAGCCGCCCCGGCATGCGAGCCGCCCCCTTCACGACGAAGATCAGTAGGTTGTCGACAAAGACGCCGAAACCGCGCTTCTCGAGGAGCCGCTTGAAGTACTTCGGCGTGTCCGGTTCGACCTTGAAGCGGGGCTGGCTGACCAGCGCGATGGCGGCGCCCGACGGCCGGAGCTGCCGGGCGAGGTAACAGGCCCAGGGGCCTCGCGCGACCGTGAGGATCACGACGCTGCGGACCGCGCCGCCGATCTCGATCTCCCGTCCCGCACCGGCCGCGCCGCCGCGATCGGCCTCCGCGGAGATCATCGTTCCTCGTCCCCGCTCCCCGGCAGGTAGCGCTCCCGGTTCCGCTCGAACTCGTCCTGCGCCTTCTCGTAGTCCGCCGGGATCCCGATGTCGAGCCAGTTCCCCTCGAAGGGGTACGAGAGGACGCGCTCGCCCCCGCGGAGAAGCGCGTCCATCAGGTGGTCGAATCCGAAGTAGGTGTCGGGGGGCACGAGCTCGAGCACCGAGCGATGGAACACGTAGACTCCCATGCTGACCTTGTGCCGCAGCACGGGCTTCTCCTCGAAGGCGACGATCCGCTCCTCGGGGTCGGTCTTCAGGACACCCAGCTCGAGGCGCGTGGTCTTCACGTAGGTCGCCACCGTAGCCGCGGCGCCGTCCCGGCGGTGGTACTCGAAGAGATCCCGGAAATCGAGGTCGGTGAGGAGGTCCGCGTTCATGACGAGGAAGTTCTCGGGAAGGTCCGGGATGCGCTTCAGCGGTCCCATCGTCCCGAGGGGCTTGGGCTCGTCGGAGTAGTCGAGGTCGATGCCGAAGCGCGAGCCGTCGCCGGCCAGCGCGCGGATGATCTCCGACATGTGGCCGAGCGCGAGACTGACGCGGCGGAAGCCGTGGTGGGCCAGCTGGCGCAGGACGATCTCGAGGATCGGGGTCGTCCCGATCGGGACGATCGGCTTGGGGATCACGAAGGTGTAGGGGGCGAGCCGCTTGCCCATGCCCCCCGCGAGGATCACCGCGCGTAGATCGCTCATCGTCACACGTTGTATTGCCAGGTCTTGTAGCGGCCCAGATTCGCTCGAACGTACTCCACCGTCCGGCCGAGACCGTCGTCGAGGCCGACCACGGGGCGCCAGCCGGCCAACTCGGCGGCCAGCCGGTTGTCGCAGAGGAGCTCGAGCACTTCCGAGTCCCTCGGCCGCACGCGCTCGTCCTGCTGCACGATCCGGTGCGTCCGGTCGAGGCCCATGACCCGGAGGGTCCGGTCCGCGAGCTCGCCGATCGTGATGCCCTTCCCGTTCCCCGAGTTCACCACGTGTCCCACCGCGGCATCGCACTCCGCGATCGCGCAGAACGCCCGAACGGTGTCCTCCACGAACGTGAGGTCGCGAATCGGATGGAGCGAGCCGAGCCGGATCTCGTTTCCCGCGAGGGCCTGGCTGACGATCGTCGGGATGACCGCGCGCGCGGACTGCCTGGGCCCGTAGGTGTTGAACGGCCGGAGCGTCGAAACCGGAACGCCGAACGAGCGGTGGTACGACTCGGCCAGCTTGTCGGCGGCGATCTTCGACGCCGAGTACGGGGATTGCCCCTGGAGCGGGTGCTTCTCGTCGATCGGGGTGTACAGCGCGGAGCCGTACGTCTCGGACGTCGAGGTGTGGACCACGCGCGCGACACCGTGCCGGCGGCATGCCTCGAGAACGTTGAGCGTGCCGGTGATGTTGGTGGCGACGTAGGAATGGGGCGCGCGGTAGGAATACGGGATGCCGATCAGGGCGGCCAGGTGGAAGACCGCCTCCCGCCCCTCGACGGCGCGCGCCACGCTCTCGGGATCGGAAACGTCTCCCGGCACGACCTCGAGGCGCTCGCCGCGCGAGGACGCGTGGGCCTCGAGGTGTCCCCAGCTCCCCTGCGAGTTGTAGCGAACGAGGGCTCGAACGTCGCACCCCAGTCCGAGCAGCGCCTCGACGAGGTGGGAGCCGATGAAGCCCCCCGCGCCCGTCACGAGGACCTTCTTCCCTGCCAGCTTCATGCCGCTCCGCCGTTCTCCGGGGCTGCGCCCCGGTCAACCAAGCGACGCGACGAGGCCCGCCGAGACCTCGTCCACGTCGCGGACCGACATCAGGGGATGGAGCGGGAGCGTGACGATGCGATCCGCGATCCGCTCGGTCTCCGGGACCTCGGCCCGGAACTTGCCGAGGTAGCTGGAGAAGCGATGGACCGGCGGGTAGTGGATGCTGGTCTGGATCCCCCGCTCCTTCATCCGGCCCTGCACCTGGTCCCGGTCCGCCCCCTCGGGGAGCAACACGACGAAGAGGTGGCACGCCGAATCGTCGTCCTCCCCGCCGAAGGGAAGGGTGAGGCCCGGGGCCCCGGCGAGCCGTTCCCGGTAGGCCTTGCTCAGGACGCGCCGCGTGGCGTTGTTCCTGTCGAGCTTGCCAAGCTGGACGATTCCGAGCGCGGCCTGGATCTCGGTCATCCGGTAGTTGTAGCCGACGCTCACCACGTCGTAGCTGAAGGCGTGCCCCCGGTGCTTGTCGTAGCTGAGCGCGGTCATCCCGTGGGAGCGGTTCAGGCGGACGAACGAGCCGATCGCGTCGTCGTCCGTCGTGACCATCCCCCCCTCGCCGGTCACGAGGTTCTTGTTGGCGAAGAAGCTGAAGCAGGTGACGTCGCCCAGCGTCCCGACGGGCTTCCCCCGGCGGGTCGAACCCGGTGCGTGCGCCGCGTCGTCCACGATCCGCGGCCCGCCTGGGGCGGCCAGCGCGCGAAAGGCGTCCATGTCGCACGGGTAGCCGCCGTAGTGCATCGGCACCAGCGCCTTCGTGCGAGGGGTCATCTTGCGTGCCGCGTCCGAGGCGTCCATGCGAAGGTCGTGGGGCCCCACGATGTCGGCGAAGACGGGGACCGCGCCGCAGTAGAGCACCGCGTTGACCGTCGCGACGAAGGTCAGGGACGGGACGACGACCTCGTCCCCCGGCCGGACCCCCGCGGCGAGGAGCGCGAGATGGAGAGCCGTCGTGCAATTCGACAGCGCGATGGCGTGCTTCGCGCCGACCTTCTCGGCGAAGCGCTTCTCGAACTCCGCCGTCCGCGGGCCGGTGCTGAGCCACTTGCCGCGGACGACCTCCAGCACCGCCTGCTCCTCCTCGGCGCCGAAGTCGATGTCGCTGAGACAGATCTTCCAGGGGCTGGGGTCAACGCCCATCGCTGCCCTCCGTGGCCCGCCTGCTGGAAGCGGCGGGCGGCGGGACACGGGTTACAGGGCCACCTTCCGGGACGAATCGCTCTTCTCCGGTCGCTCCGCGCGCCGGCCTTCCCGACCCTTCTTGCTCTGCCCGTCCTCGTAGTAGTACCCCGTGTAGTAGTAGTCGCCGTAATACGTTCGCTCGAGATCCACGTTGTTGAGAATGGCCCCGAAGACGTTGGCGCGGACGTCGCGCAGGCGCTTCAGGCTCCTCCGGATCAGCTCTCGGTCGTTCTCGTTGTGCTTGATGACCAGCGCCATCATGTCGACGAGCGAGGCCAGCACGACGCTGTCCGCCAGGCTCGCGACCGGCGGGCTGTCGACGAGGACCCAGTCGAAATCCCGCTTGAGCGTTCCGAGCAGGTTCGCGAACTTGTTGAGCCCGATCAGGTCCACCGGGTTCGGCGGGATCGTCCCGCAGGGAAACACCTTGAGGGTCGGCACGTCGGTCGCGTGCAGGAATCTCTCGTAGTCCCCCTCGCTCGCGTCGAGAAGGTAGTTCGTGATCCCCGGCTCCCGCGCGGTGCCGTAGCGCTCGTGCTGGGTCGGGCGCCTGAGGTCGCAGTCCATGACCACGACGCGATCCCCTGCCGAGGCGAGGGCGCGGCCGGTCAGCGTGACCGTGCTCGACTTCCCCTCTTGCGGGCCGGCGCTGGTGAAGAGGATCACGCGCTTCTGCCGGCTCTGGCTCGAGAACAGGATCGAGGTCCGGAGGCTCTGGAACGCCTCCTTCACCGGGTTGGAGTCGCGCTCGCGGTACTTGGGGATGATCCCGAGGATCTGCAGGCCGAGGAACTGCTCGATGTCCTCGGGGGACCGGAAGGTGTTGTCGAGATAGTCGAGGAACAGCACCGTCCCGACCGAGAGGAGCAGCCCGACGAAGAAACCGAAAGCGAGCGTCATGAGTTTCCGCGGCCGGATCGGCGCGCGCGGCACCACCGCCTTGTCGAGCACGTACACGTTGTTGTTCATCGAGATGAGCTGCGCTCCCATGGAGAGCCTCTCCATGGTCTCGGCGACGACGTCGTACACCTTTCGCTTGGACTCGGCCTCGTCCTTTTGGTTCTCGTACGGCGAGCTGGCCTGCTTCAGGTCGTAACCCTGCTGCTCCGCCTCGCGGATCCGCTCCTTGAGGTAGGTCTCGTTCTTCTTCGCGACCTCGTACTGGACCTGCAGCTTGCCGGCGATCGCTTCGACCTCCGACCGGAGCTTCTGGTTGATCTTCTCCAGCTCCGCGAGCTTGGCCAGGACCTCGGGGTGCCGCGGCTTCTTGTCCGCGGCCAGGGACTCGAGCTGCCTCTCGAGCTCGACCTTCTGCTGGTTGAGATTCTGGATGACCGGATCCTGCGCGACCCGCGGGAGCGCCATGAGGTCCCCCCCTCCTGGCGGATCCGGTCGAGGTTGTCCATTTCCGCGGCGAGGGACGCATTGTCCACGCGCAGCTTCGCGAGCCCGTCGTTGTACGTCGTCAGGCTCTGCTTCAGGATCTCCTGCTGGTTCTCGGGAACGAAGAGCAGGGCCTCGGCGGCGGTCTTCATCCGCTTCGCGTCCGCCTCACCGAGACTGGTGCGGAAGGTGGTGAGCCCCCGCTGGATCTCGTCCATGATGGCGCGGAAGCTCGCGGTGGCCTCGTCCACGTTGCGCTTGACGTAGGTCTCGGCAACGGCGTTCGCCCACTCCGCCGCTTCCTTGGGGTCCGAGCTCCGGACGGCGAGCGCCACGAGGCGAGTGTTGACCTTCGGCCGGACCTGGATCTGCGCCGCGAAGGCATCCACGGGGTTCGAGAGGCTCTTGAATCTCGGGTGGTCCTGGAGGCGGAGCTGGCGGAAGACCTTCTCCGCGACGTCGCGGCTCTTCAACACCTCGAGCTGGGTGTTGAAGTACTTCTCCTCGGCCATCCAGCCCCCTCCCTCGGCGCCGATCCACTGTTCCTGGCCGGGGAGAATACGCTTGGCCTCGGGCTTGATCTCGACGACGCAGGACGCCTCGTAGATCGGGGTCGCGAGGAAGACTCGAAGCATCGTCAGCGCGACGACGGTGAGGAAGATGCCCAGCGCCGTGAACCGGCCCTGCCAGAGGACCTTCCAGTAGTCCCTCAGGTGGGCCTCGCTGGGCCCCGGCGGAGGGCTCACCGTGGAATGCGCGGTCGTATCCATGCCGTTCCTTCCACCCCTCGGAATCGCAAGAGGGGAATATACGTTTGCGCTACCCCTGGCACAAGGCGCCGGCCCTCGTCACAGGATCCTCCGCTTCACCAGGACGACGTCGTTCGCCTCGAGCGGCGGGTCCGGCGTTTCTCGCGACTCGACCTTGTTCAAATTCACGCGGATCTCGTTCGTCTTGTCGCCGGCCTTTCTCAGGATCCTCACTTCACGCTTGCTCGCCCAATCCGTGAGCCCCTCGGACATCGAGATCGCTTGCAGGAGCGTCAGCCCCTTCGCGAGAACGAGCCGGCCCTGCCGCCGCACCTCGCCCTGCATGAAAACGTACAGGGGCTCCTGGACCGAGAGCACGTCGCCGTCCTTCGGCACGGGAGCGTCGGCCGCCTCGAGCTCGGCGCTGAGCAGGTGGATCTTCTCTCCGCTCCCTCCCGTCCGGCTCAGGACGATCTCCTGGCCGGGCACCAGCGCGACACCCGCCTCGGAGAGGACGTCCTTGAGGGTCATGGCCGGGTGCAGGGAGACGCGCGAGGAGCGGGCGACGGACCCGGTGACGTAGACGAACTGGCTCTGGTAGTTCTTGACCGTGACGGTGACCTTGGGATCCACGAGATAGTCCTTCTCGAGGATGCGGGTCAGCTCCAGGGTCAGGGTGGCCTCCGTTCGGCCCGCGGCGGGGACGGCTCCCACGAGCGGGAGCATCACCGTACCGTCCGGCCCAACGGTGAACTCGCCGGAGAGGTCCTGGTTCTTGTACACGGCGAGCGACAGGACGTCCCCGACGCCGATGAGGTAGGCAGACCCGGACGCGGGCGCGGGCTGGCCCGCGAGGCCGAGCCGGAGGGTCAGCGTGTCCCCCGCGGCCCGGACGGATTCGAGGGTGGCGCCGGCCTTCTCGACGCGAACGATCGTCCCCCATTCCTCCTTCACGAGCCTCACCCCTTCGAACGGAGCCGCCTCGAAACTCACGTTCTCGAGCCGGATCTCGACCCCCCAGGGTTGGGCCGAGGCCTCGAAGCGGGGTGCCGCGCCGCCGAAGCTCAGGACGAGCGTCCCGCTCCCCTGCTGCGGTCCTTCGCGCCACTCCACCTTGGACAGTCCTACCGGCGAGGCGAGAGCCATCCCCGCGGCCGCGGCCGTGACCGCCAACCACACCGCGAACCGGGCCATTCTCAGCTTCGCATTCACGAAAGTCGTCCCCCGTCTCCCGTCAGCTCCCGATACGCAGGAGGGCTCCGTAGCGAGTGACGCGATAGTCAAAACCCGGCTCCGTCGAGTCGCGGCGGCCCTTGGACAGGTACACGCGGCACTCCATCCAGCCGTGGTACCTGTAGCCCGCCCAGATCTCCGCGTTGCCGACCCGGTCCGTGCGGGTCGAGGTGTCGCTCGGAAAATCGTTGACGTAGTAGTAGGCGGTAACCCCGAGCGAAAGCGTCGCGAGGTTTCCGGTGGACGCTTCCACGTGGTACTGCGTGCTCAGGTAGTAGGGTTCCACGTCTTCGGCGTCGACGAGCAGCGGGTACACCACGCGAGCGAAACCGAATTCGACCGTCTCGCCCGTGGGGCGCGTCCATCGGACGTTGGCGTTTCCCACGACGCCCCGGAACGCGCCGCTGGCGTCGCCGGTGAAGCGGGTCCGTGACCAGCCCGCGAGCGCGTTCAATACGGTCGCCGGGCTGAGGAGAAACCGGGTGCCCACGCGCAGATTGTCGTCGTCCTCGTAGATGCTCGCCCCCTCTCTGTATTCGGGCGGCCACGTGAGGTGCGTCCTGGCGAAGTTGCCCTCCCAGAGCATCCACGTCCTCATCCCGAGCCGGTGCTCGCCGGAAAGCTTGCCGTGGTACTCCTCGGCGTCGTAGATCCCGGAGAGCCGGTCGCCGAGCACGTTGCGAACGTCCCGGCCGAAGGACAGGGCGATCCTCTTCGTCGAGGTCCGCTCGAGGGCCAGCTCCGCTTCGGTCGCGTTCAGCTCGTAGCGCTCCCCACGGAAGATCAGGTTCCCGCCGGGGTCGACCCCGAGGGTGTCGAGCATCCCGCGCTGGTAGTCTTCCTTCAGGCTCAGCTCGAATCCGCTGCCGAACTTCAGCCGCGCGTTGCCCACGAAATAGTGCGAGTCGTTCGTCTCGATCCCGACGGTGTGGTAGTCGCGACGGGAGCCGACGTATCCCAGTCGGACGCTGCTGTTCGAGAACGGCATGTCGGCGATCACGCCGGGGGCGATCGTCGTGATGTTCGCCGCCTGGACGTCGCTGCTCAGCATGAAGAGGTTGTCCGTTCGCTCCACGCTGCTCGAGAAGAGCGGGTAGAGGAAGACCCGGCCGACGGGGATCGCAGTGGCCTCGGACGGACTGTCGGGAACCTGCCCCAGGACCGCCTGACCGCTCGCAAGAGTCCCCACGAGCAGCGCGCCGGCCAAGGATCCGCGACGAGAGAGCACACGATCCCCCCATCATCACCAAAACAAATAAGTTAGCTTATGTCGGGTGGGTCGTCAACGCGGACGAGGAACCGGCCGCCGCCCGGTCGTCCCCTCCCCCGGTCGAGCGCCGCCGGGAGAGCTTCGCGACGAGCTTGATGAGCGCGACGCTGCCGATCGAGAGGGAGAGGGTCAGCAGGGCCACGACGACGCTGTTCTGGACCATCACGAGATAGCCGGACAGCGCGAAGAGCGAGGCGATCAGGTACAAGGCGAGGACCGCCCGGCGCGGCGAGAGCCCCAGGTCGAGGAGGTTGTGGTGCACGTGTCCGCGGTCGGCGCGGGAGATTCGCCGGAAGAACCGCAGCGGCACGGGCCCCCGCTCCCCGCCGTCGCGCCGCGCCCGCCGGGCGATGCTGGTCGCGAGGTCCAGGAGCGGCAAGCCCATGATCATCAAGGGCACCAGGATCGCCACGGTGGTGGTGCTCTTCTGGGAGCCGCGAATCGAGATCACCGCGAGGGCGAAGCCGAGGAACTGGCTTCCGCCGTCACCCATGAAGATCCGGGCCGGCGCGAAGTTGTAGCGCAGGAAGCCGAGGAGGGCTCCGCCGAGACCGGCCGCGCAGATCAGCACGCCGAAGGAGTCGTTGAGGATCGCCAGCGACCCGACGCTCGCGGTGACGATGAGAGCCAACCCTCCCGCCAGCCCGTCGAGGCCGTCGATCAGGTTCATCGCGTTCGTCACCAGGACGATCCACGCGAACGTGAGGAGGGAGTTCACGATGCCGAGATGGACGACCCCCACGACCGGGAGCGTCATCGTTCCGGCCTCGACGCCGGTGCCCACCACGAGCGCGGCGGCGACGGCCTGGAAGGCGAACTTCGCGAGCGGGCGAAACTGGTAGATGTCGTCGAGCGTCCCCGCGACGAAGATCACCAGGGTCCCGAGACCCACGCCGTACCAGGGGAATCCGTGAGAGAGATCCAGCAGCCGGAACGCGCGCCCCGTCAGCAGGACACTGGCCCCGATCCCCGCGGCTGCGCCGAGGAAGATCCCGATGCCGCCGAGGCGCGGAATGGCTCCCCGATGAACCCTTCGCCCGCCGGGCAAGTCCACCGCGCCGAGGTGTTCCGCGAGGCGGATCACCGCGGGCATGATGCTCAAGCTGACGACCAGCGAGAGGACGAAGCTGACGAGATAGCCTAGTTCGCGCACCCGGGTTCTCCGAAACGGTCCGAGACTATATACGGTGATCCCGCCGTTCTGCCCGTCGGAACGGCAGAAAACCGGGCCGAGCGGAGCCAAGCCTTTAATCTGTCTGGATTTACGGCCTCGACCCCGCGCCCGGACGGACCGGGTTCACTCCCGGTCCATCCGTCGTTGCCTCCGGTCCAAGAAATCGTAGCCCCCGGCGAGGCGCCACCTCAGCTGCCGGGGCCCGTCCCCCGCCTCGAGGGTGAGGCGCCGCAAGACCAGCGGGTCGGTCCCGGGCGGATTCTGCCCGACCCGTCCCGAGCAGGCGGCGGATATCCCGGCCCGCGCCACGGCCGACCGCGCTCGCGGGCTGTAGCGGCCGTTGGGGTAGCAGAAATGAGAGGGCCGGACGCCGGTGAGGTCCTCGATCCTCCGAGCGCACTCGCCGAGCTCGCTCGCGATGTCCGGGTCGGAGAGCGCGGTCAAGTCCCTGTGGGTATGGGTGTGGTTGCCGAGGGCGACGCCCATCTCCAGCATCCGGGGCAGCTCCGAGGACGTCACGTAGGGGCGCCGGTCGAGGTAGGAGGTCGCGACGAACACCGTCGCCGGCCAGCCCCGCCGGGCCAGCTCGGGGAACGCGCCGGAGAGATTGCTCGCCCAGCCGTCGTCGAACGTGATCGCGAGGATCGGCTCCCCGGGGGGCGTCGCTTGGCGCACCGCCCGCGCGACGTCGTCGAGGGGAACGACCCGGTAGCCGAGGTCCTCGACCAGCGCCATCTGCCCCGCGAAATCGAGCCACCACGGATGGGAAGGGTCCGCTTCCGTCGTGTGATACGCGAGGACCGCCGCGCCGCGGGCGGGATTCGAGGGCGAACGGCCCAGCGCGGAAAGGAATGCGATCGATCGCTTAACGAATTGCCGGACCGGCCGGGCTCTGGGCGGTCCCATGCCCCCCCAGCGCGGGTCCCAGCTCGGAGTTTCCGCCACCGGTGTCTCCTATTCCCGCGGGCGCTGGCTCGCCGGCGGCGGCCGATTCCGCCGCCCCCCCGTAGTCGAGGTTGAAGAAGGCGAGCGACGCGATCAACGGCACGTAGGTCATACCCCAAAAGGCGAGCATGCTCGCCATCTCGCCCCGGACCTCTCCGAGGCCCATCAGGAACAACGCGGGGAACAGCACGCGGGCGGGCCGGGTCTGCAATCCGCCCCGCATCCCGGTCACCGCGTAAACCGCCACGACTCTGCAGGCCACGCCCATCAGCAGACCGCCCAGGATGATTCCCGGCCAGCCGAGGTTGACGTAGAAATCCCCCAGCATCGTCGGGGCGAGGCTCAACCCCTGCGTGGGGTCGAAGAAGGGCCCGACGAAATAGCGCGTGATCTCCTTGCCCATCCCGACGGGTTTTCCGGGCCACAGCGCGCGAGGGATCGGGCCGAGAAGCGTGACGAGAAGCGTCTGCCCGTAGCGGAACGGCTCGGCCTGAGGGAAGATCTCCCAGATCATGCACACCGTCGAGAACGGGTCGGCCATCGACTGGAAGAACGCGATGCCCGCGTCCTGGCTCTGGATGCGCCTCGGGTCGGCCCCCGTTCCGCCGATCAGCTCCAGGACGGGACGATGGCGGATCGCCCCCCAGACGGAGAAGAACACCAGGAGCAGCGCCAGGGTCCCGGCGATCTTGACCTTCGAGACGGCGCCGGCCCCCTTCCGGAGCATCATCATCGCCACGAGGCCGAAAAAGAGGTAGAGCAGGTATTTCCGGACACCGAACACGATCCCGAAGTAGACCAGGTTGAACGCCATGAGGCCGCCGAAGAACGCGACCCCCGCCCGGGACCGCTTCGGCGCGTGCATGAGCCGCCACGCCACGAGCATCGTCGCGACGACGATGCCGTTCTGGAAGAGCAGGAAGATCGCGCTGCCCTGCACGAAGACGCCGTAGGCCTGGCTGAAGCGGGCGATCAGACCGCCCTGGTACTCGACCCAGGCGATGCACCCCGCGACGCAGACGATCACGCTCGCAATCTCGATCCAGAGGCCGGGCAACTTGCGGGAGGACCGGGCGAAGACCGGCAGATGGCTCGCGACGATCTCGCCCAGCCGCTGCTGGTAGCCGACGATCATCGCGGCCAGCATCAGGCAGAACGCCGCAAGAACGACGAGCGGCGTCGTGGGCTGGACGGGACGGGCGAAGGCGAGGTGCGACAGGCCGAGACCGAAGGCGACGACGGCGATGGGCCCGATGATGAAGAACTGGACGAGGAACAGGCACTGCAGGGCGAAGGGGTCGCAGAAAAGAGCGAGCTGCTTCACGGGGCGCATGACGATCCCGCACACGATCAGGCTAGCCGCGACGGTCACCAGCAGCACGACCTGCACGAGCAGCGCGTCCGCGATCTGCTCGAGGAGCAGCACGGCCGGCAACGCTAGCAGCGTCGCCGCGAGCAGCAGGAGCGCGGTTCTCTTCATTTCGCCTCGGCAACGGGGCCTCGGGCAATATACCCCGCGGGCGCCGGTGGAACCACCTCGCCCCGCGCCGCTCGTCCTGCGCGGGAGGGACGTTTCACGCCGGGCGGAGGAGCCTCCGCGCGATACCCCGTGCTTCGTCGAGGGTAACCCGCCCCGCGAGCGCGAACACGGCCAGGAAGCCCGCGAAGAGGCCGGCCGCCACCAGCCTTCCCGGGTCGAGCCAGATCGAGGCGGCGGCCGCGCCCGCTCCGACCACCCAGGCGGCGTGGACTCGGGAAGGCACCCGCGCGCCGAGGCGCAGTCGGAGCACGAGGATGATCGCCGTCTGCTGGATCAACGCTCCGGCGGTCGCGGCGGCGGCCGCGCCGTGCAGACCGAACGCCGGGACCAGGGCCGCGAGCAGGGCGAACGTCGAGACCACGTAGACGACGGAGGCCAGGACGTATGCGCGGAACGCTCCCAGCGCGACGGCCATGCCGATCCCCAGGTACACCAGGGGACCCGCCAGGCTCGACACCGCCAGTATCCGCAGGAGGTTCCTGTGCTCGACGAAGCCCGGACCGAAGACCGCCATCGCGTCCCGCGCGTACAGGATGAACGCCAGGCTCGCGGGAACGATGAACAGGTAGGCGGCCTTCATCGCGCTCTCCGCCTTGCGGAGCACGTCCTCGCGGAGGCCGGCGACCTCGAGCGTCGAGAGGCCTGGCGCGATCACCGACGAGAGCATCACCGGCACGAGCGAGAGGAGCGCGGGGTACCGCATCGCACCGTAGAGATAGCCGAGCGACGTGACGTCGAGCCAGAGGAGCACGAACGACGGAGCCAGGCTGGTGTAGACGAACGTGACGACCGTCTCGAGGTGCGTGTAGAGCACCACGTACCAGAAGCCGGCAGGCAGCAGCCAGCGCATCGGGGCCCGGTGCGCGAACTCGGGGGTGCGCCCGACCGAAAACACGCCGACGAGCGCCGCTCCCCCGTAGATCGCCAGGGCCGCCCGCCAGAGGTAGCCGGCCGGATCGGAGGCCAGGGTGCCGCGAAAGACCGTGATGCCGCACAGCGCCGCGAGGAAGAACCCCACGATGACCGACTTCAGCGTCACGGCGGCCCGAGGGGCCTCGAGAGAGGCGAAGAGGAAGTGACACGAGAACGCGTAGAGCACGACCGCGACGCAGAACGCGAACGCCAGCGGAACCGGCGGCTCCCCGAAATGCCGGAGCAGAGACTCCACCAGCCCGGGCGCCGCCGGAAGGGCGACGACGCCCACCCCGACGAACAATCCCAGCACGATGAGGGTGTACGAAACGAGGAATCGGAAGCGGTCCTCGCGCCGCAGGGCCGGCACGAAGCGCGTGAACACGTAGGCCCCCCCAGCACGAAGAAGGTGTGGAAGCCCTGTACGAAGACGTTGATGGCGCCGAAGTAGCCCAGCGCCTTAGGGGAGACTCGGCCCATGACCATGTTCGTGAAGAAGGAGAGGGGAAGGGTGAACAGGTTCAGCAGAAGGACCCACCGCACCCCGGAAACCGAGCGCCGGGTCACCTCGCCGCTGAGATCCGCCGCCGGGGTCCGGGACACGTGATCCCTCTCCTCGCTCACGACGCCTCGTATTCGAGGAAGAACAAGCTGCCGTCCCCGTCGTACGGGCAGGCGTACCAGGCGTCTTCCCGCCGGAGAGCCGCGGCGAGGAACGGGTCGGCCGCGTTGTAGAAGTACGGGGAGTCCGGAATGCGCCGGACGAGCGGCCTCCCCGCGAGGAAGCGCGAGCGGACCACACCGGGGAAACCGATCATCTCCAGAAGGTGCACCCCGTCCGCTCCGGCGGCATCGAAGGACGCGGCGAACAGCGCGTCGAGTATCTCCGCGTCGTCGCGCTCCGCCACGACGTCGGCCACCCTCGTCCTGAGCAGTCCGGAGACCTTGTCGTCCATCCGGAGCAGCGCCGCGTATCCCACCAGCGCGCCCGACCGGCGGGCGCAGAGGACGCTCACCTTGCCCGCGATCGTCGGGCCCCCGAAGTGCCAGCGGAGAATCCGCGAGCTGCGGCAGGACAGCAGCTGCTGGACCTCCGCCGATTTCCGTTCCCAGAGGTCGTCGAATTCTGCCCCGAACTCGATGCCCGGGAGCCGGCCGACCTCGATGCCTCGCCCGCCGCGCACCGGTCCCCTGCCTCGGAGCGCGCCGTCGAGACGCAGCGCGGCGCCGGCGAAGGGCGCCGCGGCTCGCGACAGCCAGGGCGGAACGCCGCGCTTCCGGAGCACCGCGCCGGCAGCGCCGGCCGCATCGAGAGTCCACGACAGCACGGTGACGTAGTCGCAGGGGACTTCGTACGCCTGCGCTTTTCGCATGAGGCGCGCCGCGTAAGGGCTGCAGGTCGTGAAGACGGTCAGGTCGACGTCCCTCTGGTTCCTGCAGGCGGAAGTCAGTTCGAGACCGTAACCGGCGCCGCGGCAGGCGGGGTCGACGACCAGCGCGGTCGCCGCGCCGACGCGCACGGCCCGGTTTCCGAAGCGGTAGGACTCCGGAATGCTCCCGAAGTATCCCAGGATCTCGCCGCCGCGCTCCACGACGAATCCGAGGGCCGGGGCCGGATCGAAATCCTCGAGAGCCGGGTTCGCGTCGAACAGCCAGCGCCAAGTGGCCTCGGTCGTGCGGCCCCAGCCGCTCCTTTCCTTGAGCGCGGCGATTCCATCGAAGTCCGCGAGCGTCGCCTCCCTGAGGTCGCCCCGCCCGTCCTTCGTCTTCATCGCTATCTCCCCGAAGCCTCGCCCGCCCAGCGCTCGAGAACCTTGTCGTCCGGATTGTCCCTCGCCCAGGTCCGTACCAGGTTGTCCGCGGTGCTGTTCCGGCCGAGCCTGCGGTAGAGGTCCACGAGGGCCCGGGCGAGCGGGAGGCTGTCCGTCGGGAGGACAAAGCCTTCGCGAATCGTCCGTTCTGCGAGATCGATCTCCCCCGCCTTCTCGCACGCGAGAGCCGCCTGGACACGCAGCCCCTCGTCCGCCGGCTCCTCGCGAAGGCTCTCGCGCAGCACGGGGCACGCCTCCGCGGGTCGATCGAGGCGAAGCGCTATCGCGCCGATCCTGCGTCCGACCGCCCCCCCCGGGAACCCCTCGTCCCTCGCCTGCCGAAGGCTCGCGATCGCCTCCTCCGGGTTTCCCACGGCTTCGAGGGCCGCGCCTAGCTCGAAGGACGCGTAGTAGCGCTCGTAGTCGTTCGTCGCGTCCGTGTGCGCCGCACGGAGATGCGCCACGGCGGTCTCGGCGTCGCCCTGAGCCAGGGCGAACTTCCCCACCTCGCGGTGCAGCATGCTCCGCTCGAACGCCGGGGATTTCGAGATCCCCTCCTCGAGTCCCTTGAGCACCGCCCTGTAGAGCGGAGCGACGAGCCGTTTGCTCGCCCAGAAATGGAACGCCGGCGCGGGCATCATTCTCGCCGACTCGACGTAGACCCCCTCCGCGCGCTCGACGGCGCCGGTGAACTCGTAGATCGCCGCGAGGGTGTCCAGCTGCTCGTATCCCTTGGGCTTGAGGAAGATGCCCGTCTTCGCGGCCGCGTACGCTATTGCGTAAGACGCGTCCATGATCCCCTGGCTCCGCCGCTCCATCTGCGCGAGGTCGATCCCGTTCTCGAGGTCGCGAAGACGTACCTGCCTCGTCGCGACCTCCGCGAGCCCGCTCCACGACCACGCGTCCACGGGGCAGCGGAGCACGGCGCCGGCGTAGCCGTTCCATGCCATGTCGAGGGCCGCCTCCTTCTCGCGGAGACCGCCGGGCTCGTCGCGGTGGACCTCGTAGTACGACATCCCCGCGTCGCCCATCCAGGACCAGATCTGCGAGTCGGACGCGGAGACGTCGCGGGCCAAGCCGAACTCCCGCGCCGCCTCGAGCCAGCGCGCCTCGCCGAACTCCCGGATCCCCGCCGCGCGGTGCCGGTCGAAACGGGTCAGCCTCGCGGCCTGCCAGCCCTGAAGCAGGACCACGAGGATCGCCAGCAGGCGGATCGCCCAGCGCACGGCCTCACCTCACCAGGGTTCGAGCGAGCACCTCGACGATGCGCTCGGCCGCGCGGCCGTCCCAGAGCTCGGGGACGCGGCCGGCGGCGGGAGCGTCCAGCGCCTTGCGGATCGCCTGCCTCACGCCCTCCGGGCGGGTTCCGGCCAGGACGTTCGTCCCCTCCCGGATCGTGACGGGCCGTTCGGTGTTCTCCCGAAGGGTGACGCACGGAACCCCGAGGACCGTCGTCTCTTCCTGGATGCCGCCGGAATCGGTCAGCACCACGCGCGCGTTGGCCATCAAGCCGAGGAATTCGAGGTAGCCGATCGGCTCCAGCAGCCGGAGCCCCCCGTCCTCGCGGACGCCGATGTCCCGGAGCACGCCGCGGGTCCTCGGGTGGACCGGGAACACGACGGGCATGCGCGTCGCGAGCTCGAGGATCGGCTCGAGCAGCGGACGGAGGGTCGCGGGATCGTCCACGTTGGACGGGCGGTGCAGCGTCAGCACGCCGTAGCCCCGGGCCGTCAGGCCCATGCGCGCGGCGGGATCGAGCGCCTCCGCCCTCGCCCGGAAGCGCATCAGCGTGTCGATCATCACGTTCCCGACGAAGTGGACCTTGGAGCCGTCGACCCCCTCGCGGGACAGGTTCTCGAGGCCGCTGCGCTCGCTGACGAAGAGCCAGTCGGAGATCGAGTCGGTGACGAGCCGGTTGATCTCCTCGGGCATGGAGCGGTCGAAGCTCCGGAGTCCCGCTTCGACGTGCGCGACGAGGATTCCGAGCTTCACAGCCACGAGCGAAGCGGCCACGGTGGAGTTGACGTCCCCCACCACGAGCACCGCGGCCGGCTTCCGCTCCACGAGGACCGGCTCGATCCGCGTCATGACCTCTGCGGTCTGCCGGGCGTGGCTTCCCGATCCCACGTCCAGACGGATGCGCGGCTCGGGTATCCCGAGCTGCTCGAAGAACAGGTCCGACATCTCCCGGTCGTAGTGCTGGCCGGTGTGAACGAGAGTCCCCTCGAGCCGGCCGTCCTTGGCGAGCGCCGCCGCGATAGGAGCGATCTTCATGAAGTTGGGCCGGGCGCCGGCCACGAGGATCACTTCGGGTCTCACGATGTCGCCTCTTTCTCGGGCGGTCCCGCCGGGGCCGGGCGGTCCGCTGCCGCGGCCGCCAGGATGCCCACGAGCGTCGCGAACAGAGCTCCGACGGCGGGAATCTGGAGGTTGAAGTCCACGCTGGTGTGAACCAGCATCGCGAAGATCGCCGCGCCCACGCCGACCGTGGTCCACCTGCGGGCGGCCGGGGCCGGGTCGAACGCCGGGAGGACCACCTTCGAGATGAAGAGCGCCAGGAAGGCGAGGAGGAGCAGGAGTCCCACCGCGCCGGTCTCGGACAGCAGCTGCAGGTAGTCGTTGTGGGCCTCGGCCCAGATCTGCCACTCCCCTTCCCGCTGGTACGACACGAAGGCCCACTGGAACGTGCCGAGTCCGGTGCCGGTGAGCGGGTAGTCGAAAACGACGTCCATCGTCTTCGCCCATGCGTCGAGACGCAGCGCGAGCGAGCCGTCCTGCGCCACCGAGACGTGGGGGGTCATGCGCGCGCCGGGGAAGACGTGGCCGATCATCCCGGCGCACAGCCCGACCGCGATCACGCCGACGAAGGCCGTCGCGATCCAGCGCTTGCCGAGGGTTTTCCCGGCGAACAGAAAGAGGATCCCGGAGACCAGCCCGAGCCAGGCCCCTCTCGACCCCGAGAGGTAAAGGCCGACGACCGACACGCCCGCAAGGACGCCCAGGACCAGAAGACGCGGCTGGATCCAGGTCCGCTCGAGGACGGCGAGACGGATTCCTCGGCGATCGAGACGCCCGGTCGGACGGCTCGCGAGCGCCAGCGCGAGGCCCGCGAGGACCATGAGCCCGAGCACCACGTATCCACCCAGGTGATCCGGATTCACGAACGGGCCGAGAGGCCGCGAGTCGGATGGTCTCTGCCTCAGCCACAGCACCTTGTCGCTTCCCGATAGCCGGTGCAGGAAGGCGACGAGCGCCACCGTCCCCGACCACCCCCCCGTCACCCAGAGCAGCCGGTAGCGCGAGAACTCGTTCCGCGAGAGACGCGCGGCGACGGCGACGAAAGCGAGCATCGTCACCCATGCCAGGATCGCGCGCCGCGTCCCGTAGGGGTAGATCGAGAGGGTCCGTCCCACCAGGGGGTCGCCGGCGTCCGCAGCGCCCTTCGGCGCGGCCGCGCCGTCCGCGACCGTCACCCCTTCGGCGCGTGCCTTGGCGAGCAGCCAGCCGGGGAGGGCCTCGCCGCCGCCGGCAGGAACGGTCCGGGCATAGGCCGTCGCCGCTTTCGGGGAAAGCGCTCGCAGGATGCCCGGCGAGAGCGGGACGAGTTGGAGACCGGCCCAGACCAGCAGCGCCGCTCCCGGGATCAGGACCGCCAAGACGGGTCCGCCGAAGACCCGCCCGGCGGGGCGGCTCCAGAGCACCAGCCCGAGGGCGACGAGGATGCCGAACCTCAGCCACTCGCCTGCCCACATCTCGACCGCCCCGAAGGCGAACGCGGATCCGCCGAGAAGCAGGGCCAGCACGCCGAAGGCCAGCCAAGTAGCTGTGTCGCGCTTATGCAACTCCATCCCCCCGGACACCGGCGTCCTCCGCGCGGTTCGCGAAGGCGCGCCGCCGCTTCATCGGAGCAAGTCCTCGCGCCCCCTCGCGCGAAGCGCCTCGACGACCCGCCGCACCTCTTCGGCTCCGCGGCGCGATACGACGAGGAGCGCATCCGGCGTGTCCACGACGACGACGCCGGGGGCGTCCACGATCGCGACGACCCGGCGCCCCCCGAACACCGCGCTGCCCGGGCTGTCCACGAGGATCGCATCGCCGTTCCCGATTCCCGCCTCTTCCCGAAGCCTCGCTGCCGCGTCCCACGAGCCGACGTCGTCCCAGCCGGCGTCCAGCGGGACCACCCTGACACCTCTCGCCCGCTCCATCACGGCGTAATCCACCGAACGCTTCTCGGCCTTCTGCCACGCGCCCCGCTTCCCGGCGAGGTGCGATTCGACCGGTCCCACGATGCCGGGAGCCACCCGCCGCGCCTCCTCGAGGAAGCGCGCGGCGCTCCACACGAACATCCCGCCGTTCCAGAGGTACCGAGCGGATCGGACGAAGCGCCGCGCGGCGGGCAAGTCCGGCTTCTCGACGAAGCGGTCGACGTCCACGGCCTCGCCGCCGGACGGATTCCGAGAGCACTTCAGGTAGCCGAACCCCGTCGCGGGCCTGTCCGGGCGGACGCCCAAGCAGACCAGCGCGCCGCGCCGCGCGGCGGCGGCCGCCGTGCTCACGCTTCCCGCGAACGCGCGAACGTCCCGAATCGCGTGGTCGGTGGGAAAGAGCCCGACGATCGCACCGGGGTCGGCCGCCGCTACGGTCGCGCAGGCCAGGGTCACGGCCGGGCCGGTGTCCCTTGGCGTCGGCTCGACGATCAACCGGTCCCGCTTCAGCTCGGGAAGCGCGCGCCGCACGTCGCGCGCCAGCGCCGCGGGCGCCACGACCCAGATCCGTTCCCGCGACGCGACGCGGAGGGCGCGCCGCCACGTGGCCGCCAGCAGCGGCTCGGACCCTGCCAGGGGAAGAAACTGCTTCGGACGCCGCGCCCGGCTCAGCGGCCAGAAGCGGGTCCCGCTCCCGCCGGCGAGCAGCACGGCGTGCAGCTTCCCGGCGTGGGGCATCAGAACGCCTCCCACGTGCGCTCGATCCCCTCGCGGAACCCCACCATGGGCCGGAAGCCCAGGTGCTTCGCGGCAAGGTCGATGCCGGCGAGGGAGTGCCGGATGTCCCCGGCGCGGGGCGCCTCGTATCGCGTGCGCACGGCGGCGCCGCCGATCTCCGCGACGAGGGCGAGGAGCCCGTTCAGGCTGATCCTCTCCCCGCAGGCCACGTTGAACGCCTTGCCGAGCGCGTCGTCGCCCGCGCGGGACGCGAGGAGGTTCGCCTCGACGGTGTTCGCCACGTAGGTGAAGTCGCGGGTCTGCTCGCCGTCGCCGTACACCACCGCCTCGCCGCGCGTCTTTGCCGCGGTGACGAACCGCGGCACGACCGCCGCGTAGTCGCTCCCGGGGTCCTGGCGCGGCCCGAACACGTTGAAGTAGCGGAGAGAGACCGTCGGCAGGCCGTACAGCGCGTGGAACATCCTGCAGTACGACTCCGCCGTCAGCTTCTGGAGGCCGTACGGCGAGATCGGCGCCGGGGTCATCGTCTCGACCTTCGGGAGGACCTCGCTCTCCCCGTAGAGGGACGACGAGGACGCGAAAACGAACCGCTTCACCCCGGCGTCCCGGGAGGCGACGAGCATGTTCAGCGTACCCGAGACGTTGACCGCGTTGCTCTTGGCCGGATCGAGCACCGAGCGCTGGACCGAGGGGAACGCGGCCTGGTGGAGGACGAAGTCGACTCCAAGGACGGCCTTCCCGCAGGTGTCGGGATCCCGGACGTCCCCCTCGATCAGCTCGAACCGGCCCCCTCCGGCCCGCGCCCACGCTTCCGCTTCTTGCAGGTTCTCCCTTCGTCCCGTCGAGAAATCGTCGAGAACGCGGGCGTCTTCTCCGTTCTTGAGGATGGACTCGACGAGGTTCGAGCCGATGAATCCGGCCCCCCCCGTGACGAGAAAGCGGGCCATGCCTACCTCCCCACGCCGGTATAGCGGAATCCCCTGCTCCTCATGGCGCCGGGCTCCCAGATGTTCCGGAGGTCCACGACGACCGGCTCCCGCAAGAGTCCCTTGATCCGGTCCACGTCGAGGCCGCGGAACTGATTCCACTCCGTCGCGACCACGAGCACGTCGGAGCCTTCGGCCACGTCGTACTCGTCCTTGCAGAAGTGGACGCCGGCGTACCCCTTCCCCCGCGCGATCGCCATCGCGACCGGGTCGTAGGCGCGGACCTTCGCCCCCTCCTCGATCATCTTCTCGAGGATCCCGATCGCGGGGGACTCGCGGAGATCGTCGGTGTTCGGCTTGAACGCCAGCCCGAGGAGGCCGACGGTGCGTCCCTCGAAGCTCCCTCCGAGCGCGTCCCGCACCTTGGCAACGGCCTTCGGGATCCGCTCCTCGTTCACCCCGATCACGGCGCTCACGATCTCGAGGTTCATCCCGTTCTCCCGGGCGACCTCGAGGATCGCGCGCGTGTCCTTCGGGAAGCACGAGCCGCCGTATCCCGGCCCCGGGTGGAGGAACTTCGACCCGATCCGCTTGTCGAGCCCCATTCCCTTCGCCACGGAGTGGACGTCCGCCCCGACCCTCTCGCAGAGCTCCGCGATCTCGTTGATGAAGGAGATCTTGGTGGCGAGGAAGGCGTTGGACGCGTACTTGATCATCTCCGCGCTGATGACGTTGGTGACGACGACGGGCGTCTCGATCAGGTAGAGCGGCCGGTAGAGGTCCTTCAGGATCGCCGTGGACATCTCGTCCTCGGTCCCGATCACGACCCGGTTCGGCCGGAGGAAATCCTCGATCGCCGAACCTTCGCGGAGGAACTCGGGATTCGACGCGACGCTGAACGGGTGGCTCTCGACCCGATGCTTCTCGATCAGCTCGCGGATCATCCGCCCGGTGCCCGCGGGGACCGTGCTCTTGGTGACGACGACCTTGTACGAGTTCAGGTTTTGCGCCACGGAGACGGCGACGTCCTTCACGAAGGAGAGGTCCGCGCGGCCGTCGTTCCCCTGCGGGGTGCCGACCGCGATGAACACGACGAGGGCGTTCCGGATCGCGCCGGGCAGGTCGGTGGTGAACTCCAGGCGGCCCGCCTTGACGTTGCGCTCGACCAACCCGTCGAGCCCCGGCTCGTAGATCGGGATCTCCCCCCTCTTGAGCATGTCGATCTTCGAGGCGTCCTTGTCCACGCAGGTCACGTGCGTGCCGAATTCGGAGAAGCACGCGCCGGTCACCAGCCCGACGTAACCCGTTCCGACGACTGCGATGTTCACGCTTGCCTCCTCAGCCGCTCGGCACCGCCGGATCGCGGCGGAACCAGTCCAGGAACAACTCGATCCCCCGGTCGATATCCACTCTCGGCTCCCACTCGAGCTCGGCGCGCGCCCTGGAAACGTCGGCCCACGTCCGCTCGACGTCCCCGGGCTGCGGCGGGACGGCCCTGACGCGCGGCGCCACGGACAGACCCTTGGCGATCTTTTCCACGAGATCGCGCAGCGTCGTGGTGCGCGACCCGCCGAGGTTCCACACATGGTACGCCCTGGAGCGGTCGAGCGCCCTGACGATCCCCTCGACGATGTCCGACACGAAGGTGTAGTCCCGCGACGTGGAGCCGTCGCCGAACTGCTCGATCTCGCCCCCCGCCGCGAGGATCCTCGCGAACTTGTGGATCGCCATCTCGGGCCGCTGCCTCGGTCCGAAGACCGTGAAGAAACGCAGGCAGGCGACCGGCGTCCCCGTGAGGTGGTGAAACGTGTAGCAGAGCAGCTCGCCGGCCTTCTTCGTCGCCGCGTAGGGGGACACCGGGTGGTCCACCGGGTCGGTCTCCGCGAACGGCACCTTCCGGTTGTTCCCGTACACCGACGACGACGACCCGAACAGGAACGATCCCACCCCGTGGCGGCGGCAGGCCTCGAGCAGGCAGGTCGTCCCGGCCAGGTTCACCGACGTGTACGTCTCGGGGTCGAGGATCGAGGGACGGACCCCCGCCCTCGCGGCGAGATGGACGACCGCGTCGAACGGCTCCGACCCGAGCAGGCGGTCGAGGAGGTCCCGGTCGCGGATGTCCCCCTCCACGAGGCGGAACTCCGGCGACCGGCCCGCGGCCGCGAGATTGCGGCGCTTGACCGCCGGGTCGTAGAACGGGTCGAAGTTGTCGAGAACCACCACGCGCCGGCCGTCGCCGAGCAGCCGTTCCGCGAGGTGCGAGCCGATGAAACCCGCCCCGCCGGTGACGAGAGTGCTTCCCATCGTAAGTGCCCGAGCTCCCCGGCCGCCCCTCGGAACGGCCGCGGGCCTCGATCAGAGCTTCCGGATCTTCGCGCGCGCCCCCCGGACCTTCCGGGTCGCGTTGCGCGTGTCCAGGACCAGCTTCGAGTGGCGGACGACCCAGCCGTAGTCGTAGACCGAGTGGTCCGTGACGATGATGACGAGGTCCGCCGCTTTCAGGTTGGCGGCGGTCAGGGGCGACGTCTTCTTGATCAGCCCGCCGTCGAGCCGCACCTGCTTGGCGTGGGGGTCGTGGAACGACACCTTCGCGCCCTGCTCGTGCAGGAGGCGCATCACGTCGAGCGCCGGCGACTCCCTGAGATCCCCGATGTCCCGCTTGTAGGCCGCGCCGAGGACGAACACCCTGGCGCCGTTGATGCTCTTCCGCCGCTCGTTCAGGGCCTGCGCGGCGCGGCGCACGACGACCGCGGGCATGTTCCCGTTGATCTCCGAGGCGAGCTCGATGAACTTCGCGTAGTAGTTCAGGGTCTTGAGCTTCCAGGCGAGGTAGTGCGGGTCGAGCGGGATGCAGTGCCCGCCGATCCCCGGGCCGGGATAGAAGCGCATGAAGCCGAAGGGCTTCGTCGCCGCGCCGTCGATGACCTCCCAGACGTCCAGCTTCAGCACCTCGCACATGAGCGCGATCTCGTTGACGAGCCCGATGTTCACCGCGCGGAAGGTGTTCTCGAGGAGCTTGATCATCTCGGCGGCATGGGTGGACGAGACGGTGTGGACCGTGTCGATCGCCTGGCGGTAGAGGAGCGCCGCGATGCGCGCGCAGGCCGGCGTGGTTCCGCCCACCACCTTCGGGGTGTTCTTCGTCGTGAAGGTCTTGTTGCCGGGATCCACGCGCTCGGGAGAGAACGCCAGGAAGAAGTCGCGCCCGGCGCGCAGACCGTGGGCCTCGAGTCTCGGCCGCAGCACCTCCTCGGTGGTGCCGGGATACGTCGTGGACTCGAGGATCACGAGCTGCCCGGGGCGGATCTCCTTCGAGATCTCCTCGAGCGAGGCCACGATGTAGGAGATGTCCGGGTCCTTGGTCTTCCGGAGGGGCGTCGGGACCGCGATGACGATCGCGTCGAGCTTGCCGCAGCCCCGGTAGTGGTCCTGCGCGAACAGCAGCTTCTTCCGGACCAGCTCTCGGACCGTGGACGCGGGGATGTCCTCGACGTGGGACCGGCCGGCGCGGACGTTCGCGACCTTCGCCGGGTCCACGTCGATGCCGGTGACGCGGAAGCCCGCGCGCGCGAACTCCACCGCCAGGGGCAGCCCCACGTATCCGAGACCGACGATCCCGATCCTGGCCTTCCGGGACGCGATTCCGGCCTCCAGGTGCTTCTCGTAGTCGCTCATCACGAGGGAACTCCTTTCCCGATGCCCGTCCGGAGGGACCTTTCGGGCCGGGAAGTGAAGAATCTATCCGACTTCCTGGATCCCGCCAAGGGACCGATCAGGGAGAAGGGGCCTTCTTCTCGGCCTCTTCCTTCTCCTGCGCTTCCTCGGATTCCTCGATCCCCTTCTTCTGGTAGTGCCTCATCAGCCAGCGGGCGAACTTGCTGTCGTTGGTTCCGGCGACCACCTCTTCCATCCCGTCGTAGAGGACCCGCTCGTTGACGAGGGCCCCGAGCGTTCCCTGCCCGGAGTTCACCTTGCCGGTGATCTCGGATAGGTTGCGGAGCGTCGCTCTGAGGTCCGCGGCGATCGCGTTCGAGTACTCCGTGTCGTTGAGCAGTTTCCCGAAGAAGCCGTCCTTGGATTCCAGCTTCGTCGCCACCCGCTTGAGCGCGGCCGACGCATCGCGGAGCTCCGACACCGCCTGCTCCCCCGTCCCGCCCTTGTCGATCAGCGCGCCGATCGCTCCTTCCCTGCGCGCGATCGCGTCGAGGATGGACGACAGGTCGTGGATCGCCTTCGACAGCTCGCCGGCGCTCCCCGCCATCGCCGGATCGGAGAGCCACTTTCCCGCGAAACTCTCGCCCTTGCGGATCCGGCCGGTGATCGCCTCGAGGTTGTCGAGCGTCGCCTTGAGGTGCGCGAGGCTCTCCGTCCCGAACTCGGGATCCTGGATCGCCTGGCCGAGCAGCCCTTTGCCTTCCTGGAGCGGGCCGAGGATCCCCTTGAGCGAGATCGTGATCTCGTTGAGGTTCTCCGCGATGTCGGCACCCTTCTGGAGGAAAGGCTGCTCCGAGACCACCGGAATCGCGCTCCCCTCGGCGAGGATGGCGCGCGTCGAGTCCCCGGGGGCGACCTCCACGTACTTCTCCCCCGACAGCCACTGCAGGTACTTGAGCTCGGCCATGGATCCCTCGCGTACCCTCATGGCGTACGCGGACTCGATCCCGAGCTCGGCCTCGATCCCGCTGGCGGTCGGGTCGGTGGGAAGGTGGATCTCGGTCACGGTGCCGACCTGCACGCCTGCGATCTTGACGGGCGAGCCGACCCGCAGCCCCTCCGTGTTCGGGAAGAGCACGCGGAAGTGCGCTTTCCGGCTGAAGAGACGCGACTGCCCGCCGACCGACATGATCGTGACGCCCAGGACCAGCAGCGCCAGGGCGGCGAGCGCCCCCACCGACAGGTCCCTCATCGGGCGCTTAGACATAGCCCCCTCCCTGGAGGAAGTTGCGGAGCAGCGGCTCGCGCGCTTCCCGCGCCTCGGCCGTCGTGCCGTGAAAGCGGATCACCCCGTCGTGGAGGAACGCGATACGGTTCCCCACCGACAGCGCGGAGTGGATGTCGTGGGTGACCACGATGGAGGTGATCCCGAGCCTCTCCTGCAGGCTCCGGATCAGCTCGTTGATGGTGTTCGCGGTGATCGGGTCGAGGCCCGTCGTCGGCTCGTCGTACAGGACGGCACGGGGCGCGAGGACGATCGCGCGCGCCAGCGCGACGCGCTTCCTCATGCCGCCCGACAGGTCGGACGGCATGAGGTCGTCGACACCCTCGAGCTCGACGAGCGCGAGCACTTCGCTCACCCTCTCCCTCACCCGGTCCTCGTCCCAGTCCGTGTGCTCGCGGAGCGCGAACGACACGTTGTCGTACACCGTCATGGAGTCGAACAGCGCGCCGGCCTGGAAGAGGAACCCGACCTTCTTGCGGGTCTCGATCATCTCGTCCTCGTCCAGCCGCGTGACCTCGGTGCCGTCCACCCAGACCTCGCCGCGGTCGGGCCGGTGCAGGCCGATGGTGTGCCGGATGAGAACCGACTTCCCGGATCCCGACCCGCCGAGCACGACGAGCGTCTCCCCCTGCGCCACCTCGAGGTCCACGCCGCAGAGAACCGCCTTGGGCCCGAAGGCCTTGTGGAGATCGACGTAGCGGATGAACGGTTGGCTCACGGCTAGAGGAGGAGGAAGATCTTCGTGAGGAAGAAGTCCGCGATGATGATCGAGATCGAGGCCACCACCACGGTGTTCGTCGTCGCCCTGCCCACCCCGTCCGCTCCGCCGGTGGCGCCCAGGCCGTTGTAGCAGGCGATGATCCCGACCAGGAGAGCGAAGAAGAAGGACTTTCCGACACCGCTCGCGATGTCCTGCACCCTGAGCGCCGACAGGACGTGGTTCATGTAGTAATCCCGGCTCTGCCCCAGCTCCGTGACGGCCATCACGAGCCCGCCGAAGATCCCGATGGTGTCGGCCAGAATGGTCAGCAACGGGAGGCTGACGACGAGCGCCCCGACGCGCGGCACGACGAGCTTCTTCACCGGGCTGGCCGCCAGCGCCCGGAGCGCGTCCACCTGCTCGGTCACCGCCATCGAGCCGATCTCGGCGGTGATCCCCGCCCCGACCCGCCCGGCCACCATCAGCGCGGTCAGCACCGGACCCAGCTCGCGCACGACCGACAGGGAGATGATGTCGCCGACGAACGGCTTTCCGCCGTACGCGGCCAGCGAGTACGCCGTCTGGATCGCGAGGACCATCCCGGTGAAGAGGAGGGTGACGTTCGTGATCGTGAGCGAGCGCACGCCGAGCTGGAACAGCTGATCGAGCCAAAGCTCCCGCTCGAACGGCCGCTCGAACGCCTGCCGGAACGTCCCACCGGTCAGGCGAACCATGCCGCCAAGCTCGTCGAGGTACGCGCTGAGGATTCCGTTCATTGCGGTTCCCACCGGCCCGGGTGCGACTCCGCCTCCGAGGCCGGGTGGAAGCACAGAATAGGCAGAGGGGAGGACGGGGTCAAGGCTCCGCAACTCAACGACTTGACGAGGGTGGGCAACCCCCTTGGTATACTCCTCGGGCTTCCGCGCTGGCCGGGACGGCAGGGAGGGTCGGGTGCTTCGAGGCGTCTTCACCTTCGTGGTCTTCATCGTGATGACCGTGCTCGCGAGCGCCACCGCGGCGCTCTGGAGTCTCCTGCGCCCGGGCAGCGACATCGTGATGCGGCTCGGCACCCTCTGGTCGCGGACGTGCCTGGCCGCCGCCGGGGTCGAGCCGGTCTATGAAGGGCTCGAGAACGCCACGAAGTCGCTCCCGTGCGTGTTCATCTCCAACCACCAGTCCCTCATGGACATCTGGGCGCTGATTCCGGCTCTGCCGGCCTCCACGCGCTTCGTGGCGAAGCGGTCGCTCTTCCTGATCCCGTTCTTCGGCTGGGCGCTCACCGCGTCCGGCTTCATCCCGATCGACCGGAAGAACCGGGCGCGGGCGGTGCGGAGCCTCGCCACGGCCGCGGAAAAAGTGCGCGGGGGCCGGCCGGTCCTCCTCTTCGCGGAGGGAACCCGGAGCCGCGACGGAAAGCTCGCGCCGTTCAAGCGCGGCGCCTTCCACCTCGCGATCGAGGCCGGCGTCCCCGTCGTACCGGTGGCGGTCTCCGGCTCGGGCGCCGTGCTGCGCCCCGGCGGGATGTTCCGGATCCGCCGCGGGACCGTGCGGGTCAGCTTCGCGCCGCCGCTCGACGCGGCGTCCTACCGGCCGGACGGGATCGACCGGCTGTCGCACGACGTCCGCGCGCGGATCGTCGAGCGCCTGCGGCCGGACGAGCTCCATCCCGCCGAGGCGGCCGGGCGCCCGGGGATCGCTTGACCCCCGACCGCCTCGCCGCGCGCCTCCGCCGGCGAACGGCCTCGGATCCCCTCCTCCGCGACATTCGCGACGCCGCGCGCCGGCTCGGCCTCCGCGTCTGGCTCGTGGGAGGCGCGGTCCGCGACGCGGCGCTCGGCCGGCCGGCCTCCGATCTCGACCTCGCCGCCGACGGCGCGAAGCACCTCGCTCGCGCCCTCGCATCGGCATGGGGACACCGGGGATTCCGCTTCGAGAAGCGCGGCGTGACCACCTACCGGTTCGCCGTCGCGGGACGCGAGGTGGACATCGTGGACGCCGCCGCGCGGGGCATCCGCGGGGACCTCCTGCGCCGGGACTTCACGATGAACGCCGTGGCGTTCGACCTCGCCCAAGGAGTCGTCCTCGATCCCCTCGGCGGGCTGCGCGACATCGGCGCGGGACGCCTCCGCCTCCCGCGCCCAGGCGTCGTGCGGGAGGACCCGGTGAGGGCCCTTCGCGCGTGCCGGTTCCTCGCGGAGCTGCCGGAATTCCGACTCGATCCGGCCGCGAAGCGCGAGGTCGCGAGGGCAGCCCGCGCGCTCCGCCGCGCCTCGGTCGAGCGGATCGCGGAAGAGCTCGACAAGCTCCTCGCGACTCCCCGGCCGGATCGCGGTCTCGACGCGGTGGAACGCCTCGGCCTGCTCCCCTCGGTGCTTCCCGAGCTTGCGTCCCTCCGGGGCTGCGTGGCCGGCGAGGGGCGCCCGAGCGTGTGGCGCCACACCCTCGATGCCCTCGCGCTGGCCGCGCGCCCCCGGCGCGCTCCGGGAAGCGCGGCGGCGCGCGACCCCCGCGCTGCGCGCCTCCTGCGCTGGACCCTCCTCGTCCACGACGTCTCGAAACCCGAGACGCTCTCGAGACGGGAGGACGGCCGGCCGGCGTTTCACGGCCACGAGCTCGCCGGCGCGCGCCGGGCCGAGGCGCTGCTCCATCGCCTGAAGCTGCCGAAAACGTTCCGCCGGCGCGTGTCGCAACTCGTCCGCTGCCACCTGCGGCCGCACCACCTGGCCGACGCGGGCCCGACCGAGCGCGGCCTCAAGAGGCTAGTCCGCGACGCGGGCGAGGACCTACCGGTGTTGGTGCTGCACGCGGCGTGCGACGCGCTGGCGTCGGGGTCGCCGGATGCGCGGGCCCGCTGGCGGCGTCTCCGGCCCGTTCTCCTGCAGCTCCTCGCGCTGCACGAGACGGCGGCGAGAGAGCCTCTCCCCGTTCTCGTCACGGGCACCGACGTCATGTTCGTTCTCGGCGTCGGTCCGGGACCGGACGTGGGTCAGGCGCTCCGGGAGATCCGGGAGATGCAGGAGGACGGAGCGATCACCTCGAGGGAGCAGGCGCTCGACCACCTCGCCGCGCTCGGGGGCCGCGTCGCCCCGGTCAGCGCGGGCCGGCCGAAGCAGCGAGGGAGCGGTGCACCTCGAACGTCGCGCGCGTGATGCCGAACAGCGTCGCGGGCGCGATGGGAGACGGCCCCCCGCGGCGCACGGCGTCCAATAGCGCGGCGACTTCCTCGCCGTGCCCCTTGCCGCCCTCGCGGATGCGGGTGACCTTCCGTCCCTTGTGGATGGCGCAGGTCCGATAGTCCTCGAGCACGGCGGACGCGCCGCCGGCGTGGACCTCGAGCCGCTCCTTTCCGATCGAAGGGTCGCCCTTCGCCGTGTAGAGGATCTGCCCGACGCTGCCGTCCGCGAACGCCAGCTGAATCGCCGCGTCCTCCGTCAGGCCGGTGGGACGGCCGGCGCACGCCGCTTGGACGGAGACGATCGCCGCGTCCCGCGTCAGGTACGACATCAGGTCGATGAAGTGACATCCCTCGCCGATGATCCTGCCCCCGCCGACCTCGGGATCGGTGGTCCAGTGCCCCGGCGGGAGCTGCCCCGCGTTGACCCGGTAGGTCATGAGGAGCGGCCCGCGCCCCGAGAGCGCGTCCCGGATCGCGAGCGCCATCGGCGAGAAACGGCGGTTGAAACCGACGAGGAGCACGCCCGGGGAAGCCGCCGCGGCCTCCTCGACCTCGCGAAGCTGCTCCTCGGTCAGGGCGAGCGGCTTCTCGACGAACACGTTCTTGCCCGCCCGCAGCCCTCTCACGACCATCGGCGCGTGCTGGTCGTGACGGGTGACGACGCACAGGAGGTGAATTCCGGTATCCGCGAGCGCCTCCTCGACGTCGGTCCCGATCGCCTCGAAGCCGAACTTCCGCTGCGCGTCGTAGGCCGTCAGGCCCACGGCGTCCACCACGCGGCGCAGATTCACGCCGGAGCGCCCCTTGAAGGCGGGGAGCAGGACGGAGCGAGCGAACGCTCCCGCGCCGATGAACCCCACGCCGATGTCTCCCGCGATCGGGCCGCCGGGGGCCGGGCGGGTCGACACGGCCGGCGTGGGACGCGCCGCCGGCGCCGAGGGCCGCTCCGCGTACTCGATGACCATCCCCAGCGGACGGGGCCCGCCCTGCGAGACGAGCTGGTCGTAGGCCCCCGGGGCGTCATCGAGCGAATAGCGGTGCGTGATGACCGATGCCAGCTCGACCTGCCCCGTGGAGAGGCACTGCAGGAACGCCTCGAGGTTCCGTGTCTCCGTCCAGCGGACGTAGCCGGCCGGGTAGTCGATCCCCTTCTCCTCGAAGTTCGCGTCGTACCGCCCCGGGCCGTACGAGCGCGCGATGCGCAGGTCGATCTCCTTCGCGTACGCGATCTCCCGCGGCAGACCGAACGGCACGAGCCCGACGGCGACGACCCGTCCGCGCTCGCGGCACATGCCGGCGGCCGCCACCATCGGCGCGTCGGAAGGGCTCGCGGCGGTCACGATCGCGCCGTCCACGCCGAACCCGTCGGTCCAGGCGAGGGCCATCTGGACCTGGTCGTCGGTCGAGCCGACCGCCGCGATCTCGGCGCCGAGAGCCTTGGCCCTCTCGACGAGATCGGGCGCGAGGTCGAACCCGGCCACCCGCGCGCCGTTCGCGCGGAGGAGCTGCACCGACATCAGGCCGAGGATGCCGAGGCCGATGACGCCGAACTTCTCGCCGAGCGTGGGATCGAGCTGCCGGACGCCGTGCAGCGCGATGGCGCCTAGCGTGGCGAACGCGGCCACGTCGAACGGGACGCCGTCGGGAATCCGGGCGGCGAGGTTCACCGGGACGCAGATCACCTCGGCATGGCTCGCGATCCCCGCTCCCGCGCAGGCCACGCGGTCGCCCACCTTGAAGTAGTCGCCGGCCCCCGGGCCGACCGCGAGCACAACGCCGGCCGAGGAGTAGCCGAGAGCCTGAGGCTCCGAGAGCTTCGTCTGGACCTTGCGGTAGGCGGCGAGGAGCCCCTCGCGCTTCACGCTGTCCATGACCTTGCGGACCAGGTCGGGCCGGTTCCGCGCGGTCTTGAGGTAGGAGCTGCGCGCGGTCTGTACCGCCGCCCGCTCGGTGCCCGGCGAGATGACCGACCGCACGTTGCGGACCAGCAGCGTGCCCGGCCTCAGCGCGGGCTCGGGGAGTCGACGACCTGGATCGTGCCTGCCTTGGGGTCCTGAAAGAGCTGTCTCATAGGGCCGGAAGGATAGCATCGGGGCGGGGCGTTCGTCCCGGATCCTGTCGCTACCAGGCGAGATAGGGTCTCGTCCTCGAATCGGTCCTCGAGGCGGGCAGGCCTATTGCGCGGCGCAGAGTCGCCGCACGACCTGGGACGAGTCCATCGGGGAGAGAACACGCCGCGCCTTGGCTCGGATCGCCCGGGAACGCCAGCCCGTCAGAACTGGAAGTAGATGAACGGCGCCTCGGCGAGAGGCCAAAGGAGGACGAGAAGCAGCCCCGCGAGCGCGGAGGCGGCGAGCGCGACCGATAGGGGGGCGGTCGCCAGGCGGCGGTCCAGGTCTCCCGTGAAGTGCGAGAGCGCGTGCAACCCGAGGAAGCCGGCAAGGATCATGACGGTCGAGAAGAGCGAGACCTGCCCGAGCCCGATGCTCGCGAGGCTGAAGTTGAAGTCGAAGACGAGGAACTTCCTCAGCGCGAGCAGCATTGCGTCCGTGTCCGTGACCCGGAACGCGATCCAGGTCACGAGGATCCACCCCTGCATCAGCGCCCAGGCCGCGAAGCGGTAGGGGCGTTTCGACTTCATGCGCCGCTTGATGCCGAGCCGCGGCGACAGCTCCTCCCACCCTCGGTAGACGATCAGGGCCGCGCCGTGGAGCCCGCCCCACAGGACGAAGCTCCAGCTCGCGCCGTGCCAGAGGCCGGTCGCGAGAAACGTGAGCGCGACGTTTCGCATCCAGTGCCATGCCGCCCCGTAAGGCCCTCCCAGCGGGAAGAACACGTAGTCGCGGAACCAGTACGACAGCGAGATGTGCCAGCGCCGCCAGAACTCCGAGGGGCTCTTCGCGAAGTACGGCCGGCGGAAGTTCTCGGGCAGGTCGTAGCCGAGCAGCCGGGCGACCCCGATCGCCATGTCCGTGTACCCCGAGAAGTCGCAGTAGATCTGCACGTAGTAGGCGATCGCCGCGATCCAGACCGTGACGCTGGTCCACATCGCCGGCTGGCCGAAGATCGCGTCCGCGAGGACCGCCACGTTGTCCGCGACGACGACCTTCTTCGCCAGCCCCCGCAGGATCAGGAAGTACGCCTGCCGGTCCACGCGGAGGGGGCGCTCCTCCGCGAATTGCGGCAGTAGCCCCGACGCGCGGGAAATCGGGCCGCAGACGATCTGAGGGAAGAACGAGACGAAGAGGGCGAAGTCGAGCGGCGACCGGCAGGCCTTCTGGTTCCCGCGGTAAACGTCGATGCTGTAGCCGATCGCCTGGAACGTGAAGAACGAGATGCCGATCGGGAGCGCGATGTCGAGGCGCGCCCAGCCGGGATCGCGCCCGGCGGCGGCGAGCACTCCCTTGGCGGTGGACGCCAGGAAGTTCGCGTACTTGAAGAACGCGAGGAGACCGAGGCTCAGGAGCAGCCCCGCGGCGAGTATCGCGCGGCGGGCGGTCCGCGTCCGCGCCGCCTCCACGCGAATCCCAACGACGTAGTGCAACCCGGCGGTGAAGGCGAGCAGGAGAAGGAACTCCGGCCGCCAGCTCATGTAGAACGCGGCGCTCGCGGCCAGCAGCAGCGACTTTCGCGTCCGGTTGCCGCGAAAGACCGCCATCGCTCCGAGGAGCGTCGCGAGGAGGGCGGCGAACTTCAGGGAGTAGAACAGCACGGAGCCGCCTCAGCGCCGCGCGGCCGAGAGCCGCGTCGCCACCGACCGGGTGAGGACCGCGGCACCGCTCGCCCGGAGGTGGAGGTGATCGACGAAGTCCTCCTCCCCCAGGAGGTCGTGGAGGTCGAGGAAAGGCGCGCCGGTCTCCCGCTCGAGCGCCGGGAGCTCCGCCCGCAGCTCCTCGTAGAACGCCGGGGCCGCCAGCGCGCGGACCCTCGGGTGCTCGGGCATGACGACGACGGTCAGCTTCCGGCCGCGCCGTGCGGCCGCGCGGCCGATGGCGGCCAGCACCGACCTCGTCGCCGGAGTCGTCCGGAACGCCGGCCGCGCCTCGTGGAAGGCCAGCATCTGGCGGTCGAGAGCCTCCGCGGAAACCGGATCCGCGTAGGGCTGCGGGTAGTAGAGGTCGTTCATGGCCGTGCCGAATTCGAGGTCCCTTCGCAGCCGGCGCCGGACCCAGGTATCGAACCCGGCGCGGACGATCCATCGGCCGTCGAGCCGCATGCGCAGATCGCCCCGCCGGATCTGCGCGAGGAACCGTTCGTCGCCGATCTCCTCCGCGGCCCGCCGGGCGTCTTCTCCAGGCCGGTACCCGTACATGTAGTAGGCGACGTACTTGTTGTCGGGGAGCTCCGGAGCCTCCTGGCGCAGCATGTCCGGAAGGATGCCCAGCACGACCGTCGCCGTCGTCTCCGGGAGGCGATCCTCGAGGAGCAGGCTCTCGTAGAGCGTCTGCCCGGTGCTCGCGAGATTCCAGACGACCGGCCGGCCGGGAAGCTCTCCCGCCATTCTCTTCCCATCGAACGCCGACATCGAGACGCTGTCGCCGAGGACGGCGACCTCGGGCTTCTCGCCTTCCGTCCTGCCCAGCGCGGCGAGGAGCGTGGCGGCGCGCTCCATGTCGTTCGGGGCCGAACGGAAAATCGCGGGAAGCGCCAGGATCCCCGCGGCGGCGCCGATCAGCGCGGCGACGGTCAAGGCAAGCACGCGAAGCGCCGCGGCGGGCTGCCCTTCCGGGACCTCCGGAGAAGCCGCGGCGCGGCCGGCCGCTCCCGCGGGCCCCTTTCCGCCGCGCTCGCTCACGAACCCTCGCTTCCGGCCGCGGCCATGCTCTCGATCCCGGCGCGCAGGAACCCCGCAGCTCCCGCGACCGCCTCCTCCACGCTCCGGACCACCCCCCCGTGGTGGATCCAGCGCGCCCCGGCCATTCCCGCCCCCTTGTTCGACACGCACGCCACGGCCGCGACGCGGAGGCCGAGGTAGCGGGCCGCGATCGCCTCGGGAACCGTGCTCATCGAGACGAGATCGGCGCCGAGGCCTCGCACCATGCGCACCTCGGCGGGGGTCTCGTAGCACGGGCCCGCCAGGGCCGCGAGCACCCCGTCGCGCATCCGGACCTCCCCCGCGCGCGCCGCCTCGTGCCACGCGAGGCGAAACGCCGGATCGTAGGCTTCCTGGAGATCGAGGAACGGCGGGTCCCGCCTCTCGGGCGGAATCACCCGCAGGGGATCGGCCCCGGCGAGGTTGATGTGGTCCGTGACGACCGCGAAGTCGCCCGGGACGTCCGCGTCATCGAGCCCTCCCGCCGCGCAGGTCAGGAGGACCGAGCGCACTCCCGCCGCGGCGAGCACCGCGACCGGGAAAGCGACCCGGGCCGCGTCGTGCCCCTCGTACAGGTGGAGCCGGCCGGCGAAGAGCCAGACGTTTCCCGAGGCCACCCTCGCGGCCGCCGCGCCGCCGCCGTGCCCCTCGACGCGGCATTCCGGGCAGCCCGGGATCTCGGAGGACGAAACGCGTTCCCCCGCCCCGAGCGCGCCCGCGAGAGGAGCGAAGCCGGACCCGAGCACGACCCCGAGGTCGGGGCGCCCGAGCCGCCCCTCGAGAAACGCCGCGGCGCGCGGGACCTCGTCGCCGAAATGGGACGGGACGCTCATTTGAACAGCTTCAGGACCGTGAACAGGAACTCCTGCTTCCCCTCGAGCCCCGGGATGTCGGACTGCATCGCGCGGCCGTAGCTCCCGACGATCACGGTCTGCCACGGCCCGATGACGTTCGCCGAGAGCCCGGCCCCGGCGAAATCCTGGTAGCCGGCCGTCGAGCTGCGATCGAGCGAGCGCGCGCGGGAGAGGTTCAAGTCGAAGCGGATCGCCCCGAACAGGTTGAACGAGTATCCCGTCCGGGCGATGAACGCGCGGTCGAAGCGCACGCCGCTCCCGGAGAAGCCGTCGAGCCGCATCTGCCCGAAGAGGCTGAACATGTAGCGGCTGTACCGGTCGAGGTCGCGCCCGTCGAGATAGTCCACCTCGGCCCGGACCTTCTGGAACTTCGGGAGGAACCACTCCTTGGTGGCCGTGAGGCCCCACGTCGGGAAGCTCGACGACAGCGGCTCGGGGTCCACGAACTCCCCGGTCGCGTTGTCCTTCATCCCCCATGCCTCCCACCTGGATCGGCGCGCAAAAGCCCCCGACACGGCCACCCCGTAGCCCCGACGGTTGAACTCCGCCTGGAGGGAGCCCTCGGTCAGGACGTGGTTCGCGGGAAGCACGTACATGAGATCGGTCCCGTTCGCCTCGTTCTCCGCGGCCAGGGCGCCTTCGGCCTCCGAGTTCCCGAAGTACTGGTTGACGTAGATGCTGGCGGCGACCGTGAGCTTGAAGAAGCTCGCCGCGGGAAGGCCGAGGCGGACCGAGGCGTACTGTCCCCGGGTGTCCACGCGCTCCGTCAGGACCTCCGTGTCGCCGGCGTACAGCCGGTCCTCGCTCTTGATCGCCATGCCGAACGCCTCGCCCGCGAGGTCCATCTTCTTCCCGAACAGGGCGGGCTGCGTCACGTTCACGAAGGCGACCACTCCCGCGTACATCACCTCGAGTTGCGTGTTGTCGTGGAAGAGGTCGTAGTCGAAGTAATTGAACCCGGCAAGCGGCACCGCGGAGGAGCGGCCGCTCTCCTTGAAGGCCCCGGCCGCGGCGAACCACTTGTGCGTGACCAGGTCTTCCTTGACCTTCCGGGTCCCGTCCTCCTGCCGGTCGAGGTAGCGAAACCCCTTCTCGGTGTCTCGGAGCATCAGGTTCCTGGAGGCGTACGCGGCCTTGCGCGCCTCCTCGAACGCGGGCCGGGACGGGTTCAGCTCGAACGTCGCGAAATCCACCTCGCGGTTCACCACGAAGTTGCGCCCGGCGATGGTCCAGAGCTGCTGGCCGTCGATTCGCGAGAGCATCCAGTAGGTCTCGCCGTCCGGTCCCGTGACCGGCTTGTAGAGGTCCACCTCCTCGTTGGAGACGACCGGTGGCTCGAGGTTGGTCTGGACCAGGGACGACTTGAGGCGGACGAACGTCTCCTTGTCCACCCAGAGGCGACCGCGATAGAGGCTCGTCTTGACGTCCGGATTCCCGGGATCGAACTCCAGGACGTACGCCTCCCGGCCGCCCACGGTGTCCTCCCCGCGCAGGCGGTAGAGGTAAGTCTTGTCGAGCGTCAGATCCAGGGGGAGCGTGACGACCTTCTCCGGCTGGATCAGGGGGATCTCCGGGATGGTCTTCCAGGTGACCTTGTTGCCGTTCACGTAGTACGTCGCCTGCTCCCACTCGAGCTCGCTGCCGCGCTCCCAGAAGAAGGTGCTGTCGATCCCGACGTCCACCGCGGTCCCCATCTGCGCGACCTTGAAGTGGAAGTTGATCCGCGCCGGCGCCTTCCACCGGTCGAGACGGTCGTCCTGGACCTTCTGCACTGCCTGGTAGCGCGCGATGATCTCCTCGGCGGTGAGCCCCCGCGTGCTCTCGACCTGCAGCTGTTCGGTCGCCAGCTCCATCCCCTCCGGCAGCGGCGATCTGCGGAAGGAGAGCAGCATCGGATGCGCCGCGAAGACCACGCGGATCGCCTTCTCGCCGGGTCGCCCCGGCACCTTCGACGGCACCGTGACGAGGCTGCCTCCGGTCAGGGGATCCAGGACCTTGGCGTCGCGAACGTCGGGCGCGTCCACGACCAGCCACCCCTGGCTGCCCGCCAGAGCGCCTCCCGGAGCGTCGTAGAGGATCGCGGTCGGAAGATCCTTCTCGGCGTCGTTCAGGAACCGGCCTAGCGCGCGCGCGCCGGGAAGGGGCACCTGGTGGTCGTCGAGGAACCGGATCTGTCCTCTACCGGCGGCCGCGTAGCCCGAGAGATACCGGTGAAGCCCGAAGAGGATCTCCGCGTCCCGCCGGACCTGTTCGGGCTCGCCCTGCACGCGGGCCAGGGCGACCGCCGCGGGAGTCGGCGCCGAGACCGCCTCGATCGCCGCCGCCACCGCCTCGGAGCCCGAAGCTCCCTCCGCCGGCTCGGCGGCATACGCCCAGAAGGCCGGCGCCGGCGGGTTCCGCACCGCTTCCCGGAAGACGGCCCCGAGATCCGACCCGACCTCGCCCGGGTCGGCGGACAGGCGAACCGGAAGGACGTCGATGTAGGCCGCGGCGTCCTGCTGCCAGAGGCTTTTCTGCCATTCGAGATCCGAAGCGGCGATGGCGCCCTCCGCGACGAGCGCCGACGCGCCGGCCAGGCGGGCCTCCGCACGCACCGCGAGCGCCGAGGACTTCAGGACGAACGCGTACACCGTGGGATCGAACGCGGGGCCGTCGCGCGACGGGATCGGCCGCGCCGGGCCGTCCCAGATCTCGAACACCTCGACGCGCCCCGCGAAGCTCCGGACGGCGCTCCTCACGAAACCGGTCCACGCCTGTAGCGACTCGCCGCTCAAGGGGGACGGCGCGCTCCCGTCGGGAAGGTAGAGCGGGTTGGAGCCGGTCAGGCAGACGGCGACGAGGAACCCGGCCTCCGAGAGCCTCGAGACCGCCGGCTCGAGGCGCGACCAGTCGTAGACCCCCTTCTCTCTCTCGACGTCGCTCCACGGCGCGACCAGCCGCGCCGCCAGCGGGCGGTCGGCGGAGACGGGAGCGGGCAGCGCCGCTGCGGTCGCCGCGTCGAGCATCACCCCGAGCGTCGGTCCTTTCGCCGGCGCCGGGGCTGTCTCCGCCACCGCGACCGGCGCCGTGACGCCGAGCGCGATACAACCCGCCAGCGCGGCCCGCCTTGCGAGCGACGCACGCCTCATCGGCCTCCCTCCTCGCCCGCGCCCCCGGCGGCGGGTTGCAGGGGATTCTTCGCCAGCGGAAGGGCGGTGTCAAACCGCCTTCCCTCTTGACTCCGCGCCCGGTCGTCCCGAGCATGACGGAGAACGGCAACGTAGGAGGCCCCCATGCCCGCACGTCGCATCGTGACCTTCCTGACCGACTTCGGATCCCACGACACGTTCGTGGGACAGATGAAGGGGGCCGCGCTCGCCGTCTTCGCGGACCTGCAGTTCGTGGACCTGACCCACGAGGTTCCGCCTCACGACGTGGCCGCCGGTGCCTATCTCCTGTGGACCGGCGCCTTCGCGTTCCCGGCCGGGACGATTCACGTCGCGGTGGTGGATCCGGGGGTGGGCACCTCGCGCCGAGGCGTGGCGGTGCGGACGGAGAGCTACACGTTCATCGCCCCCGACAACGGGCTCCTGACCCGGGTCCTGGCCGAGGAGCCCGCCGGGAGCGCGCACGTGCTCGAGGCCTCGCACTACCAGCGCCCCTCGGTCTCGCCGACCTTCGCGGGGCGAGACGTCTTCGCGACGGCGGCGGCCTGGATCGCCAGGGGGACCGAGCTGCACCATTTCGGTCCGCCCGCCGGGAGCCTGGTGACGCTGGACCTGGCGCCCCCGGCGGTCGAGGCCGGAAGGCCTGCCGCCGTGCGCGTGCTCGTGGTGGACCGCTTCGGGAACGCGACCCTCGATCTGCCTCGCCGGCTGCTCGAGCCGCTCCTCGCGGCGGGCGCGCCCGAGAACAGGATCGTCGTCGAGACGCCGGGGGGGACCGCGTCGGGACCGCTCGGAACCTACGCGGACGGCCAGCCGGGCCGGCCGTTCGTCCTGTTCAACTCGGCCGGGCACCTCGAGATCGCCCTTCGCGAGGGCCGGGCGTCGGACCTGCTCGGCCTGCGGCCGGGCACCGAGGTGCGGGTCACGATCGGGTGAATCTCGGTCAGCTGGTTTCGGCGCTCCGGACGGTCACGATGAAGTGCTTCTGGATGAGCGTGACCTCCCGCTCGCCGAGGAGCGGGACGAACCGCGGGGCCGAGTTGAGGTAGTCGAGCACGCGCGCGCGCTCCGGCGGCATCCGGATGGACAGCCGGCCGAGCAGGCTCGTGCCGCCGGACAGGCTCACACGGACCGGGACCTCCCTGGCGCCCTCCTCCCCCGCCGCGGCCCCGACGGCATCGGGCGGGCACTGCACCAGGATGATCCCCCTCTTGTTCAGCAACAGCCGGTCCTCTCCGCAGGCGAGGGGCAGGAACTCCTCGGAGGGGTCCGTCAGCCGGTCCAGGATCGTCTCGGGCCCCCCCAGGGGGCCGGCCAGCGACGTGTAGATGCTCCCGTCGAGGGTCCGGCCGTCGTCCAGCAGGATGCGCACCCGCGTCTCGCACTTCGGAACCCGGTAGATGTCCATTCACTCCCCCGGGGCGCCGCGCGGGCGCGCCCGTTCGACGACGAAGTCTAGCACGCGCACCGCCGGAAACGGCGGGCTTGCGGCCCCCGATTCGGGGCGTAGATTCTCCTGTCGAGGGTCCCTAGATGACGATGCTCGGAAGCCTCCACACGATGCCGCTGACGGACCTCCTGCAGTGGCTCGGCACCTCCAGGAAGACCGGCACCCTGTTCCTGGAGAGAAACAAGGTCGTGAAGCAGATCGTGTTCCGGGAGGGGCGCGTCGTCGCCTGCTCGTCGGACGACCCGCCGGAGCTGCTCGGGCACTTCCTGGTTCACCACGGGAAGATCACCGAGGAGCTGCTGCAGCAGGCGCTCGCCCGGCAGTCGGCGTCCCGCGAGCACCTGGGCAAGATCCTGCTCGAGATGAAGGCCTTGACCGGCGAGGACCTCAAGCACGTCCTGGAAGCCAAGGCCGAGGAGACGATCTACGGGCTGTTCGACTGGGAGGAGGCGGAGTTCCGGTTCGACGAGGAAGCGGAGCCGTCCCCTCATATCTTCCCGATCGAGCTCGAGGTCGAGGACATCCTGCTCCGGGGACTCAAGCGCTTCGACGAGATGAAGCGGATCCGGAAGGTGTTCAACGATCCGGGCATCGTGCTGCGCCTCACCGATCGCGAGCCGCCCTCGAGCGTGTTCCAGAACCGGACCGCGCGCGGAATCTACGAGCTGATCACCGGGGAGCGGACCGTCGCGGAGATCCTGCTCCACGCGCACGGCTCGGAGTATCTCGTCACCAAGTTCCTCTTCGAGCTGTTCCGGAACGGCATGGCGGAGATCTCGGAGGTTCGCCGCATCGCGGCGGAGACCCCGAGGGAGGCCGCTCCTCCGATCGTGGAGACCGCGGCGCCAGCCCCCCCGCCGGAGGTCGCGCCGGAGGCGAAACCGGGGGCCACCGCGCAGGTCCCGGCCGCCGCGCCCGGCCAGCTCCTCGGGTCCCCCGAGGCCGAGCTCGAGGCGGCGCGCGCCCTGATGGGCCGCGGGGAGTTCGAGGGCGCGCTCGAGATTCTGAACGCGCAGTATCGCGCCCGCCCGGGTGAGGACTCCCTCCGCCGGCTCGTGGCCGAGGCCGAAGCGGCATTCGTCGAGAAGGCCTATCGCTACTACGTGCCGCCGCACAAGATCCCGGTGCTGCGCCGGCCGGCCGAGTCTCTGACCGGGGAGGAGCTCTCGCCGGTCGAGTTCTTCCTCCTGAGCCGCTTCAACGGGACCTGGGACGTTCGCTCGATCATCCAGATTGCCCCGATCCGCGAGGTCGACGCGCTGAAGACGCTCAAGCGGCTGCGCGAGAAGGGGCACATCGACCTGAAAGACCCGGAGTAGCGAGGCGGGCGTATCCCCGCGAGTCCGGATTGCATCCTCTGGTCCGAGGGATCCGGCGGGCGAGGCGCGGTGCGCGTCCGGGATCGGGCCCGCGAGGAGGCGCAATTGCCGATCTACGAGTTCAGGTGCCGGGGGTGCGGCTCGACGTTCGAAGCGATCCGGCCGCTCGGCGACTCCGGCGAGGAGCTCGAATGTCCCTCGTGCGGTGCTCCCGGCCCGGAAAAGCAGCTTTCCGTCTTCTCCGCGTCGTCCGGAGGATCCGGACGGGCCACCGAGTCCCGGGGGTCCTGCGGCTCCGGTTTCCGCTGAGCCTAGCCGACGAGGCCCCGGTCGGGGCCTCCCTCCAGGACCACCACCGCTCCCGCCATTCCCCGCTGATGCGTCAGGCTGACGTGGGCCCTGAGCACGCCCAGGGCGTCGGCGCGAGCCTTGGCGGCCCCCAGGAGGCGCAATTCCGGCCGGCCGCCTTCGGTCTTCAGCACCTCAACCTGCTGAAAAGAAAGCCCCTGCGCCCATCCGGTCCCCAGCGCCTTGAGACAGGCTTCCTTCGCCGCGAATCGTGCCGCGAGGGCTAGGGCTCGATCCGCCCGGCCGGCGCAGTCCCCGAGCTCGGACTCCGTGAAGACCCTGGCCTCGAAGCGGCCGTCGTGCTCCGCGAGGGCCCGGGTCATCCTGGAGACCTCCAAGAGGTCGAACCCGATTCCGAGGATCATCGTCGTCCCCCGAGGATCGTTATCAGTGGCCGGATGGTCGAAGCCGGATGGTATAATACGCCCGCTCGACGGTGACGTCCGCAACGAGGAAGTCCTTGTTGTGGAAAGACTTGTTCCGTCCGTGACGAGGTCGGGGCCGAGTGTGAGGCGCATTCAGCAGGGACTTCGGACATGAGCCGCCCCGAGCGCGAGATCTTCGATCGGCTCGGCGCGCGGGGGCTCGTCCGCGTGCTGGACGATCTCTTCGACCAGGGACACCTGGTGCGGCTCGCGAACGCCTGCGGGCTCCGATACCCCGGCATGCGGACCCAATCGCAGAAGCGCGACCGGATCCTCTCGGACCTCGCCGAGCGGTCGGGTCGCGAAGAGAGCGCCCGCAAGGCGATCCTCCGGGCGCTCCGCAAGGAGACCGCGGACGCCGCGCGGGCGTGGGCGGCGATGGCCCCCAAGGACCGGGAGCGCGAGCTGGCGGAGGAAGCCGCCCTCGAGACCGAGCGCAGGCTGGGGCTGCGCATCTTCCTCCTCGCGTCCGACGCGTCGGACGCTGCGGGCGAAGAGGCCCTCTCGCGCCTGCTCGCCCGGGAGCAAGCCCGGCGGGCGGCGACACCCGCCGCCGACGCGCCCGCCCCCCGGGATCCGGAGCAGGTCGCGCGGGAAACCGTGCGCCTGAAGAAGAAGGTCACCGAGCTCCAGAAGAAGGTTGCTTACCTCGAAGGACAGATCGGCAAGGGCCGCGAGACGGAGAAGGCGCTGAAGCGCGACCTCATCCAGCGGAAGGGAGAGCTCGCGGAAGCGCGCATGCTCAACGAGCAGCTCCGGCGCGAGGTGCAGGAGGCTCGCGGCGCCGCGACCGACTCCACCGCGGCGCAGTCATCCACCACCCCCTCGGAGGCCGCAGCCGCCGAGGTCGTCGCCTCGGTCCGCAAGCTGGCGGCGGAGCAGCGCCGGCTCAATCATCGCCTCGAGAAGATGTCGGACGCGCCTCCGCCGATCGCCTCGGTCGCGCCGGACGCGCTCGCGCCGGCGCTGTCGGCGCTCGACGAGCTGCACAGGGAGATCGCGGGACTGAGGCGCGAGAGGAAGAAGGACCTGCAGGAGCAGGGAACGCGTCTCGACGAGCTGACGACCGAGATCCGCTCGTACCGCGTCGCCGCGCAGGCGGCCATCCCGGCGCCGAAGACCCCGGCCCGGCGCAAGGGAGAGCCCGAGCGGGTCGGCGTCTTCGTGGACGTGCAGAACATGTACTACGCGGCCCGCCAGCTCAAGGGGAAACTCGATTTCGACGCCTTGCTGCAGGCCGCGGTGCGCGACCGGCGCCTGATCCGGGCCACGGCCTACGTCGTCGAGACGAAGGAGATCGACCAGTCCGGCTTCATCGCGCTGCTCGAGCAGCGCGCCATCGAGGTCCGTCGAAAGACCCTGAAGATCCGCGCGGACGGATCCATGAAGGGCGACTGGGACATGGAGATGGCCCTCGACATTCTCGACGCGGCTCCCCGCCTCGACGTCGTGGTGCTGGTGACCGGCGACGGCGACTTCACGTCCCTCGTCAGCCGGGTCAAGGGAATGGGGCCGCGCGTCGAGGTGATCGGGTTCCCGCGCAGCACCGCCAAATCGCTGATCGAGGCCGCGGACCGGTTCCAGCCGCTCGACCGGAAGTTCATGATCCGCACGGGCGTCGACACGAAGCCTCATCCCGGCCCCGACGAGCCCCCCGCCCCATCGCCCGAGCCGGAGCCCTCCGAGGAGCCCGTCCCCGCCGGCCACGCCGGCTGACCCTCGCTCCCCCAAGGTTCAGGCGCGGCATCGCCTCCGACGGCTATAAACGCCGTCTTCCGGCGACGCCGCGCCTGAACCTCGTGGGAGCGAGACCCGCGCGGCGGCCGCCCGGAGTGCGTGTATCATCGCGCCTCGCGCGCGTCCCGGGCCGGGCCGCGCCCCGAGCAGGGAGAGGCCGATGAGCCATTCGATCCTGAGGACGAAGCCGCTTTCGCTGATCGTCGCCGACACGGGCGACCAGGCGCACGCGCTGCGCAAGACCCTCGGCGCCTGGGACCTCGTCGCGATCGGGATCGGGTGCATCATCGGCGTCGGCATCTTCGTGCTCCCAGGAGTCGAGGCCGCCACGCACGCCGGGCCGGGCATCATCCTCTCCTTCGCGATCGCCGCCCTCGCCTGCGGCTGCTCCGCCCTCTGCTACGCCGAGCTCGCGGCCATGATCCCCGTCGCCGGCAGCGCCTACACCTACGGTTACGCGACCCTCGGCGAGATCGTGGGCTGGATCATCGGCTGGGATCTGATCCTGGAGTACATGGTCGGGGCGAGCCTCGTCGCGATCGGCTGGTCGGCCTATCTCGTCAACCTCGTCGACCACGCGCTGGCCGGGTCCGGCATGAGCATTCCGCACGCGATCGTGGCCGCGCCGTGGGGGCAGAATCCGGGGGTGATCAATCTCCCGGCGGCGGCCATCGTGCTGTTCCTCACCTGGCTGCTCGTCCGCGGCATCAAGGAGAGCGCGCGGGTCAACCTCGTCATCGTCATCGTCAAGGTCGCGGTGATCGTGACCTTCGTCCTGCTGACGGTCTGGTACGTCCACCCGTCGAACTGGACGCCGTTCCTCCCCTTCGGCTTCAAGGGGGTCGCCACGGCGGCGGCAATCGTCTTCCTGGCGTACGTCGGATTCGACGCGGTCTCCACGACCGCCGAGGAGGCCGTCAACCCGCAGCGGGACCTTCCGATCGGGATCATCGGATCTCTCGTCGTCGCGACCGTGCTCTACATGATCGTCGCCGCCATCATGACCGGCATCGTCCCCTACCAGCAGCTCAACGTCGGCGATCCGGTCGCGCTGGTGCTCAACGTCCTCGAGATGCCCTGGGCGTCCATGCTGATCAGCCTCGGCGCGATCTGCGGCATCACCTCCGTGCTGCTGGTCCTGCTCCTCGGCCAGCCCAGGATCCTGTTCGCCATGTCGAGGGACGGCCTCCTGCCGCGGGCCCTGTCCCGACGTGCACGCACGCTACCGGACGCCTCACGTCACGACGATGATCACGGGTGTCATCGTCGCGACCGCCGCCGCGCTGACCCCGATCAACGTCGTCGCCGAGCTCTGCTCGATCGGCACCCTCTTCGCCTTCATGATCGTCTGCGCCGGCGTGATCGTGCTCCGGTTCACGCGCGCGGACATCGAGAGGCCGTACTCCGTCCCCGGCGGCTGGCTCGCGGCCGCCTTCGTCTGCCTGCCCTTCCTCATCGGCGTTTCGTTCGCCCCGATCCCCACGTGGTCGCGCGTCCTGATCTCGGTGGTCGGGGTGGTGCTCTGCGCCGCCCTCAAGAAGCACCTCCTCCCTCTGGCCGGGATCCTCCTCTGCGGCTACCTGATGGCGAGCCTGCCGGTGATCACGTGGCTCCGCCTGTTCACCTGGCTCTTCCTCGGGCTGGCCGTCTACGCGACGTACGGCTACACCCACAGCGCGGTGGCGACCGCGGGGGCGCTCAAGGGGTCGCGAGCGGCGACCGCGCGAGCGATTCTCGTCCTCGCCTTCCTCGCGGGCGCCGTCGTCTGCGGCTTCCTGATGTGGCTGATCTCGCACGAGCTGGCGGCCACGCCGGTCTCGACGCTCGCCGCGAACGCCCTCGCCTCCATGTTCTAGCCCGCGGGCGGTTCCGACGGGCTAGGAATCGAGGAAGGCGATGTCGCCGTTTGCGCGCACGCGGAGGTGGCGGCGGCTGCCCTTCCACTCGGGGAGGACCAGGATTCTCCCGGGAGGCGAGGGCGGCTCCGCGGCCAGGTCCTTCTCGACGTGGAAGTGGCCTAGAACGACGGCGTCGTGTCCCTCGCCAAGCCGCGCGGCGGAGAAGCGCCGCACCGCATCCTCGGGGAATTCCCGGCGGTACGCGGTGTTCGTGCGAGAGAGGCGCGACCTGAGGCGCGCCGCGAAGCGGATCCGGGTGGCCGGAGGCAGCGCGTTGAACAGGAGCCAGGCCACCCGGGAGCGGGCGACGCGGCGCCAGGCCCGGTAGGCGCGGTCGTCCTGGTTGACCAGGTCGCCGTGGATCGCGAAGAAGCTCTTCCCGCCCTGTCGCTCGACGAGGCCGGTCTCGGAGGAATCGTCGAACGCGGTGCCGCGATGCGCGGCGGCGATGCGGAAGTCGCGGTTCCCCTCGAGGTAGGCCACGGAGACCCCGCTTCGGCGAATCCCCGCCAGCGTCCGCGCCACCGAGCGGTGGTGCGGCCCCTCGATCTCGGGCCGCGCGATCCAGACCTCGAAGAGGTCGCCGGCGAGGACGAGGCGCGAGGTCTCGGGGGCGAGCGCCTCGACGAAGCGGCAGAACGCGTCCACCGCGGGATCCCCCTCGTCGAGATGGACGTCGCCCACGAACACGAGGTCGCCGCCCGGCCCGCTCATTCCTCCGCCTCCGCCGCGCCCGAAAGCGCTCCGATCTCGCGCCTCAAGGCGCCGAACGTCCCGGCGGCGATCGCCTCGCGCATCCTCTTCATCAACCCCAGATAGTAGGCGAGGTTGTGGATCGTGTGGAGCCTCGACGCGAGGATCTCGTTGGCCAGGAAGAGATGGCGGAGGTAGGCCCGGCAGTAGTTCCGGCACGTCTCGCAGGAGCAGCGAGGATCGAGCGGGCCGTCGTCGCGCCGGTACGCCTCGCGCTTGATGTTGATCCGGCCCTCCGACGTGAACAGCGTCCCGTTCCGCGCGTTGCGGGTCGGCATCACGCAATCGTGGAGATCGCACCCCGCGGCGACCGACTCGACGAGGTCCTGCGGGCGTCCCACGCCCATCAGGTAGCGCGGACGGTCGGCCGGAAGGAGCGCCGCGGTGCCGCGCGCGACCTCCGCGATCGCCTCGGGCGGCTCCCCCACGCTGACGCCGCCGATCGCGTAGCCGGGGAAATCCAGCCCGACGAGGTCCGAGGCGCTGCGCTCCCTCAGCTCCCGGTAGGGCCCACCCTGCACGATCCCGAACGGCACCCCGGGGCCGCGGTAGGCGTCGCGCGAGCGCCGCGCCCACGCGGTCGTCCGGGCCACCGCGCGCTCCACGGTCTCGCGATCCGACGGCAGCGGCGGGCACTCGTCGAGGACCATCGCGACGTCCGACAGAAGGGCGGACTGGATCTCCATGCTCTTCTCGGGGGTGAGGAAGTGCATCGAGCCGTCGAGGTGGGACCGGAACCGCACGCCTTCGTCGTCGATCTTCCGCAGCGCGGAGAGGGAGAACACCTGGAATCCGCCCGAGTCCGTGAGGATCGGCCCGTCCCAGTGCATGAACCGGTGCAGCCCCCCGAGTTCCCGGATCAGGTCGTGTCCCGGCCGAAGATAGAGGTGATACGTGTTGCAGAGGACGATCTCCGCCCCGCACGCGCGCAGCTCCTCCGGCGTGACCGCCTTGACCGTCCCGTTCGTCCCGACGGGCATGAAGGCGGGTGTCGCGACCTCGCCGCGCGCCGTGGTCATGCGACCGAGCCGGGCCGCGCCGTCCGTCCTCTCGACCCGGAAGGAGAAACCGCTCACGAGAGCTCCCCGATGAACATCGCGTCGCCGTAGGAGTAGAAGCGGTACTCCTCCCGCACGGCCTCGGCGTACGCCGCGAGGATACGCTCCCGCCCCGCGAAGGCCGAGACGAGCATGAGCAGCGTCGAGCGCGGCAGGTGGAAGTTGGTCAGCATCGCGTCCACCACCTCGAACTCGTGTCCGGGGCGGATGAAGAGATCGCAGAGGCCCGAGCCGGGCCGGACGGTCCCGTCGGCCCCCGCCGCGGCCTCCAGCGTTCTCACGACGGTGGTTCCGACCGCCACGACGCGGCCGCCGGCGCGCCGCGTCTCGCGGATCGCGTCGGCGGTCGAGGGAGGAAGCTCGTACGCCTCCGCGTGCATCGCATGCTCCTCGACGTTCTCGACCCGCACCGGGAGGAACGTCCCCGGGCCGACGTGGAGCGTCAGTCTCGCGATCCTCGCCCCCACGGCCGAGATCCGGTCGAGGAGCGCCGGCGTGAAGTGGAGTCCCGCCGTCGGCGCGGCCACCGCTCCGGGACGATCCGCGAAAACCGTCTGGTAGCGCTCCCGGTCCATTCCCGCGCGAGGATCGTCCTCCAGCCTCGAGATGTAAGGCGGGAGCGGGACGCTCCCCTGCCGGTAGAACGCTTCCAAGGGATCGCCCGACTCCGATTCGAGGGCGATCTCGTATCCCTCGCCGGAGCGCCCGAGGACCCGCGCGGAAAGCCCTTCGCCGAATGCGATCCGCGTTCCCGGGCGCGCCGGCTTCGAGGCGTCCAGCAGGCAGCGATGGACCGGCTCCCGCCCGGTCCCGCCGGCCCGCTCCAGCAGCAGGACCTCCACCCTCCCGCCGGTCGGCTTGACGCCGCGGAGCCGGGCGGGCACGACGCGCGTGTCGTTCAGCACGAGGAGGTCCCCCGCGCCGAGCAGCGAGGGAAGGTCGGCGAACGCCCCGTGAGCGATGGCGCCGTTCCGACGGTCCACCGTCATGAGCCGCGAGGCATCCCTGCGCGCGGCCGGCTCCTGGGCGATCAGCCGGTCCGGCAGGTCGTAGTCGAAGTCGGAGAGCTTCATCGCCCGACCATCCCGCGGAGAATCGCCAGGTTCTCGCGGTCCTCCGCGAGGTCCTCCCCCTTCGGGGTCTCGAGGAGCATCGGCAGCCCGCGAAAGCGAGGGTCTCCGAGGATCAGCCTGAACGCCTCGAGGCCGACCTGGCCCCGGCCGATGTGCTCGTGGCGATCGAGACGGCTCCCGAGGCCCCCCTTCGAGTCGTTGAGATGGAACGCCTTGAGCCGGGCGATCCCGACGATGCGGTCGAAGTCGCGAAAGGTCTCCCGGTACGAGCGGGCGTCGCGGAACTCGTAGCCGGCCGCCAGGGCGTGGCAGGTGTCGAAGCACACGCCGAGCCGGCTCGCGGCGGCCGCGCGGTCGAGGATCGCCGCCAGCTCCTCGAAGGTCGAGCCGAGAGTGCTTCCCTGGCCCGCCGTCACCTCGAGGAGAACGGCCAGCTCCTTCGACACGGCGGCGGGGCGGATCCCCTTCACCGGCCGGGTCCCGAAGAGCGCGTCGACGGCGCGCGCCACGCGATCGAGCCCCTTCCCGGCTCCGGTGCCGACGTGCGAACCCGGGTGGACCACGAGAAAAGGGATGCCGAGGGCCGAGCAGCGCTCCAGCTCCTCGCCGAGGGACTCCACCGATCGGCGCCAGAGGGCATCATCGGGAGAGGCGAGATTGATCAGGTACGACGCATGGGCCACCGTGTGCCGGCCGAGGTCCGCCGCGCGGGCCGCGGCCCGGAACGCCTCGGTCTCGCCGGCGACGAACGGCCGCGCGCCCCACTGGTTCGACGACTTGACGAACACCTGAAGGGCGGTGGCGCCCACCGACGCCGCGCGCTCCACCGCGAGGGGCATCCCGCCCGCGATGGACATGTGCGCGCCGAGCCGCGGGACGAGCTCGCGCGATCGACTCGATGCCGTCCGACTACCCATCCACGGGCTCCTTCTGCTAGCTCCGGCCGTCGAGCGCTTCCGCGACGTCGCGGAGCGAGAGGCGTCCTCCGCGGGCGCGGACCAGGCCGAGGATCCCCAGGCGGCTGAGCGCGAAATCGTAGCGCGTGGGGTCGTCGGGGTCGAGCTTCCGCAGCGTGTCCGTGACCTCCAGCGCCATCGCCCACGACGGCGACCGACGCCGGGTCCAGCCGAGAGAGCGCGCGAGCCGCTCCACGTGAACGTCGAGCGGCACCACGAGCCTCGCGGGCGAGACCCGTTTCCAGATCCCGCAGTCGAGACCATCCTCCGGCCTGACCATCCACCGGAGGAAGAGACAGTGCCGCTTGCAGACGGAACCGTCCCGCGGCCGCGGCAGGAGCCAGCGCGCGCCCGCCCGGTCCGCATCGTGTCGCGGGGATGCGGGAGGTCCCGCGTCGAGGGCGGCCAGCGCCTCCGCGAAGGCGTCCATCGCCGGCCCCACGTGCGGCCCGGTCGGGTCGGGATCGTGCTCCACGAAGAGCGCCTCGAGAGAACCCGCCGTTTCCCGGGCGCTTCGAACCCAGCCGAGGAGACGGGCCACGTGGCGGCCGCTCGTGAAGCGGTGGCGGAAGCCGGCGAGGCGCCGCTCGTCCGAGACGGGGTCGAAATCCTCGAGAAACCGGCTCGGTCTCGGCCCCATGACGTCGAGAAGACGATCGAGGCTGGCGCGGATGGAACCCACGCGCCCGTAAGCGAGACCCGCCGCGAGCAGGCCGATCAGCTCGCGGTCCTCGGGGAGGTCGAAGCGACGGACGACTCCGAGCGGATCCGAGTCGAGGAACGAGCGGTCGTAGCGGCGGGCGAAGCGATCGAGCCTCGCGCGCATCTCGTCTTGGGTCAGGCCGATCCGACGGCCGGGTTGCATGCGATCAGGATAGGGAGGGCGATCGGGCGCGGCAACCCCGGCAAGGACGGATCGTCAGAGCTGCAGGAGGACGATCGCTCCGGAGACGGCCGCGACCGCCGCCGCGGCCAGGACGACCCAGAGCCACAGGCGCCGGCGCGGAGCGGGAGGCTCCGCAACGAGCCCGAGCTCACCGAAGCGCACCGGGAACATCGGCGCGTCGAGCACCTCCCGGCCCGCGACGCGCCGAAAGACCTCCCGGTTCACGCGAACGACCGCCTCGGCCTGCACGCGTCCGAAGAGCGCCTTCTCGATCCTGCGCCTGCGGTCCTCCGCCGGCGGGTGCGCGCTCGCCAGCTCGGCCGCCCCCGGATCGCCCTGCTCGATCCGGGTCCGCAACCGGGAGAGATACCGCGACACCGACCGCGGGTCGAACCCGAGGGCGAGCACGGCCTCGAGCGCGCGAAGATCCGCGTCCCGCTCGCGACGTCGGCCGTACCCCAGCCGGACGAGATCGAGCGCGGCGTCGGCCCACGCGTCCTTTCCCGGAGACGACCGGCCGCGAGACACGGCCCGGAAACCCAGCCGCACGAGCCGGACCGCGGCGTCCTCGGACGCGGCGTGCGCGATCTCGTGTCCGAGAACGAAGGCCAGCTCGGATTCGTCCTCGAGGAAGGCGACGGTGTCGAGGCTGACGAGGAGGGTGCCCGACGGGAGTGCCAGGGTCTTGAGGCCGGGTTCGTCCACGAGGACGACCCGGGTTCCCTCCGGCGCGTGATCGATCTTCTGCGACACCTGCTTGGCGATACGGTCGAGGTAGGAGGAAAGCGGCGGGATCGTCACGAGCTTCCAGCGGCCCGCCAGCGCGTTCCGGATCTCGGCCTCGGCTGCCGCGGCAACCGCCGGGTCGGGCAGTTCGGCGGGAATCGACCCGGACCGGCAGTCGGGGCACACGTGCTCCCCGTGCGGCAGGATCTCGCCGGCGACGAAGGGAAGACCGCACGATTCGCAGGTGAAGACCATCTCGCGGGACTCGTCCCGGGGCGCGCTCCGCGTCCCGCATCGGGGGCAACGGGTCACGGGCCTGCCGCCCAGGGTCGCGGTGGGAACGGAAGGGACGAGGCCGGCCGGCTCGCCGCAGCGCGGACACGCCGACGGCCCGACGCCGCCGACCGCGCCCGTCGAGTCGCTCATGACTTCCGTACGTTCCATGCGATCACGCCCCCCGTCAAAAGGAGGCCGCAGGCGCATCCGCCGATCAGCGCGGACCCCAGCGGCAGCTCCGCGAACGCCGCCAGCGCTGCGCCCCACGTGACACCGGCCCCGGCTCCGAGCGCGAGCGTCACCGCGGGGCGTCGCGGCCGCCGCGGCTCGGACGCTCCGGCCTGCGGGCCCCGATCCGCGGCGACCCTCTCGTCCGCCGCGTGGAGACGCTCTCCGGTCGGTGCCGTCTCCGCGAGCTTGTCGGCGTCGGACGGCGACTCGCCGTCCGCACCGCCTTCGGCCAGCAACCAGTATGTCATCGCCTGGCGCGGCTGCCCCCCGTCCTGGGTCAGGGCGGTCCGCTCGAGGCTCGGGCGAAGAGACGGATCGTCCATGCCGATCTCGAGGCCGGAGAGGTTCGCGGTGACCGTCGCCTCCGCGTCGAAGGGGGCGGGCGACGGAGCCGGGGCCGCGGAGGCGGACCACGGGGCGACGCGCGCGGATGCCACCCCCTCGCGGGAGCCGCTCTCGATCCGGTAGCTGCGGCCGAGCGGCATCGGGAACGTGAAGGAGCACTGGGAGCAGCGCGCGGTGTGCGCGGAGGCCCTTTCCTCCACGGCGTGGTGGTAGGGCGTGCCGCAGGAGGGACAGATCACGATCACGAGCGAACCCCCGTTCCGGCGCCGGGCCGCCGGAGGCAAAACCTAGGTTCGCGGGAATCGCGGGTCAAGTCGCGGGGAGGGCTCAGGACAGGGCGTAGGCGCGAGCCAACTCTTGCCAGGCCGGGAGGGAGTTCTCGATGGTCTTGTCGGGAACCGTCAGCGAGATCCGGAAGTTGCCGGCCCGTCCGAACCCGACACCCGGAACGACGAGGACATTCCTCTCGACGCAGGCCTTCACGAACTCGCGATCGTCGGGTACGGGGCTCTTGGGGAACATGTAGAACGCTCCCCTCGGCTTGACGATTTCGAACCCCATGCCGGTCAGCGCTCCGTGGAGCACGTTGCGCCTCCGCTCGTACACCCTGAAATCGATGCTGTCCTTGAGCGAGTCCTTCACGGCGAGCTGCATGAGCGCCGGAGCGTTGACGAATCCCAGGACGCGAATCGCGAAGATCATCCCCGCGACGAGCTTCGCCGCCGAGTCCGCCCCCGGGTGAACCGCGATGTGGCCGATCCTCTCCCCGGCCAGGCCGAGATCCTTGCTGTGCGAGTAGACGACGATCGAGTGCTCGTAGATCGGGAAGACGTGCGGGTACACCGCCCCGTCGAAGAGGATCTTCTTGTAGGGATCGTCGCTGATCAGGTAGATCGGCCGGCCGAAGCGCTCCGACTTCGCGCGCAGGAGCTCGGCGAGACGCCGCATCGACGCCTCGTCGTAAACGACTCCCGTGGGGTTGTTGGGCGAGTTGACGATGACGGCCTTCGTCTTCGGGCCGATCTTCGCGTCGAGCCGCTCGAGGTCGAACTCGAACCTCTCGTCGGTCTCGACCACCGCCGGCACCCCGCCGTGATTGTCGATGTAGAACAGGTACTCGACGAAGTACGGCGAGAAGACGACCACCTCGTCGCCCGGATCGAGGATCGTCTTCAGCACCACGTTGAGACCGCCGCCCGCCCCGACGCAGAGGATGACGTGGTCGGCGGGGACCGCGACGCCCGACTCCTCCGACACGTAGCGCGCCACCGCCTCGCGGACGTCGGGGAAGCCGGCGTTGGGCATGTAGCGGTGCATGTTCGGGATCGGGTGCTCGACGAGATGCCGCAGGCGGCGCTGGAACGCCTCCGGAGGGTCGAGGTCGGGGTTGCCGAGGGTGAAATCGTAGACCTTGTCGGCGCCGAACTCCTTCTTGAGACGGAGGCCCTCCTCGAACATCCTCCGGATCCAGGAAGACTCCTCGATCTGCCGGGCGATCTTGGACGACAAGGGCATGGGCGGTCCTCCGGGGCGTGCCTGGTGGAGCAATATACCACGCTCGTTCGGGGTCCGAGGCCGCCCTCCCCCGGCGAAATGGAGAGGTTTTCGGCCACTATGATATATTCCCCGCTTCCCCGAAAGCCGGGCGGGCGAAGGGGTGCGAACGGTCCGCCCGAGGTGCAAGAGGAGCGCATCCATGAGGGTTTTCGACACCGCGGACCTTCGCAACATCGCGTTGATCGGCCACGGCGACTCGGGCAAGACCTCGCTCGCCTCGGCGATGCTCTTCGTGGCCGGGGCCGTCAACCGGTTCGGGCGGATCGAGGACGGGACGACCGTCACCGACTTCGACGAGGAGGAGATCGAGAGGAAGATCTCCCTCCAGACCTCCCTGGCGCACCTCGAGTGGCGCGACAAGAAGGTCAACCTCCTGGACACCCCCGGCTACGCCGCGTTCGTCGCGGACGCCAAGTCCGCCCTGTCGGTGGCCGACGCCGCATTCCTCCTCGTCGAGGGGGTCGCCGGCGTCCAGGTGATCACGGAGCGCACCTTCAAGTTCGCGGCGGAGGCCGGGCTGCCGGTCGTGATGGTGGTCAACAAGCTCGACCGCGAGCGCGCGTCGTTCGAGCGGACCCTCGAGTCCATCCAAACCCGGTTCGGCAGAGCCGCCGTCCCCATCCAGATCCCGATCGGAGAGGAGCACGGATTCGAGGGAATCGTGGACCTCCTGGCGATGAAGGCCTGGACGTTCCCGAAGGACGATTCGGGGAAGGGAGCTCCGGGCGACATCCCGGCCGCGCTGGCGGAGCGCGCGAAGGAGCTTCGGGCGAAGCTGGTGGAGATGGTGGCGGAGAGCGACGACAAGCTCATGGAGACGTTCTTCGAGACCGGCGATCTCGGCCACGACCAGCTTCGCGCCGGGCTCCGCAAGGCCATCCTCGAGCGGAAGATCTTCCCGGTGGTCGGCGCGAGCGCGACCCACGCCATCGGCGTGTCGTGCATGCTCGACCTCGCCGTGGACGTCCTGCCCGCGCCGGGAGCGCGGGGGGACGCCGTCGGCGCGAAGCCCGCTGACGGCTCCGAGGAGCGGCGGCCCGTTTCGGTCGCGCAGCCCGTGTCCGCCTTCGTCTTCAAGACGATCGCCGACCCCTACGCCGGCCGCCTCTCCCTCTTCCGCGTCTGCACGGGCGTCCTCAAGGGGGACACGCCGGTCGTCAACGTGAAGTCCGGCGTCGCCGAGCGCCTCGGCGGCGTCTCGATCCTGCAGGGAAAGCACCTGGTGCCGGTTCCCGAGCTGCGGGCCGGAGACCTCGGCGTCGTCGCGAAGCTCAAGGAGACCCGGACGGGCGACACGCTCGCCGACCCGGCGCACCCGATCCAGTACCCCGCGGTCTCGTTTCCCGCCCCGGCGATCTCGTTCGCTCTCGAGCCGAAGTCGAAGGGAGACGAGGAAAAGATCTCCACCACGCTCGCCCGTCTCATGGAAGAGGACCCCGTCCTGAGGGTGGGTCGAGACCCGCGCACCCACGAGATGCTGGTGTCCGGCAGCGGCCAGGTTCACGTCGAGGTCGCGATCGCGAAGATGAAGAAGAAGTTCGGCGTGGAGGCCCTCCTCAAGCAGCCGAAGGTGCCGTACCTCGAGACGATCAAGAGGAAGGTCGGGCCGGTGCAGGGACGCCACAAGAAGCAGACCGGCGGCCGCGGCCAGTTCGGCGACTGCTGGATCGAGCTGGAGCCCCTCCCGCGCGGCAGCGGCTTCGAGTTCGCGGACAAGATCTTCGGCGGGTCGATCCCGCAGAACTTCCGGCCGGCCGTCGAGAAGGGGATCGTGGAAGCCTGCGCCAGGGGGTGGCTGGCGGGCAACCCGGTGGTGGACTTCCGGGTGACCCTGACCGACGGGTCGTACCACACGGTGGACTCGTCGGAGATGGCGTTCAAGATCGCGGGCTCCCTCGCCTTCAAGGCGGCGATGGAGGAGGCCAGGCCGACGATCCTCGAGCCGATCTACGCGGTGGAGATCACGGCCCCCGAGGAGTACATGGGCGACATCATGGGCGACCTGTCCTCCCGGAGAGGGAAGCCGCAGGGGATGGACTCGGAGGGTCACTACCAGGTGATTCGCGCCAGCGTGCCGCTCTCCGAGATGCTGACCTACGCCTCGACGCTCAAGTCGATCACCTCGGACCGCGGAACCTACACGATGGAGTTCGACCACTACGAGGAGGCCCCGGCGCACATCCAGGAGAAGATCATCGCCGACGCGGCGAAGGCGAAGCAGGAAGAAGCGGAGAAGTGAGCCGCACGTGGCGCGCGACTTCGTCTACATAGAGGAGCTCGAGGCCCACGCCGGCGCGCGGGTCAGCCTGAACGGCTGGCTCTACCAGAAGCGGTCGTCCGGCAAGCTGAAGTTCCTGGTCCTGAGGGACGGAACGGGCTACCTCCAGTGCGTCGCCTTCGCGCGGGACGTCGAGCCAGCGCTGTTCGACCGCTGCGACCGCGTTCCCCTCGAATCCTCCATCCGCGTGACCGGCACGGTCCGCCGGGACGAGCGCGCCCCCGGGGGGTTCGAGCTGGGACTCGAGGACCTGGTGGTCCTGCACGAGGCCGCCGACTACCCGATCCAGCCCAAGGAGCACGGCGTCGACTTCCTCTTCGACAACCGGCATCTCTATCTCCGCTCGCGGACGCCTCTCGCGGTCCTCAAGGTGCGGCACGAGGTGATCCAGGCCTGCCGGGACTTCTTCTACGAGCGGGGGTTCGTCCTGATCGACTCCCCCGTCCTGACGCCGGCGGCCTGCGAGGGGACCACGACCCTGTTCGAGACCGACTACTTCGGGCGATCCGCGTACCTGACGCAGTCGGGACAGCTCTACGTCGAGCCGGCCTGCATGGCGTTCGGGCGGGTCTACTGCTTCGGCCCGACCTTCCGCGCCGAGAAGTCCAAGACGCGCCGCCACCTGACCGAGTTCTGGATGATCGAGCCGGAGGTGGCGTTCCTGGAGCTTCCCGGCCTGCTCGAGCTGGCCGAGGAGTTCGTCTCGTACGTGGTCGGGCGCGCGATCGAGCGCTGCCCCGAGGAGCTGAAGTTCCTCGAGCGCGACGTGTCGAAGCTCGAGAAGACCGCGCCGCCGTTCCCCAGGATCACCTACGACGAGGCTTCCGCGATCCTCACGCGCCCCGAGGCGCAGGCCAGGATGAAGGAGGCGGGCGCCCCGGCGTTCGCCCACGGGAACGACCTCGGCGCGCTCGACGAGACGATTCTCACCGAGTCGTTCGACCGCCCGGTGATGGTCACCCACTGGCCCGCCGCGATCAAGGCGTTCTACATGCAGCCCGACCCGGCCGATCCCGCGCGCGCGCTGTGCGTGGACGTCCTGGCTCCCGAGGGCTACGGCGAGATCATCGGCGGCTCCCAGCGCATCCACGACCACGACCTGCTCCTCTCGCGGATCCGGGAGCACGGCCTCCCCGTCGAGGCGTTCCAGTGGTACCTCGACATCCGGAAGTACGGGACGGTGCCGCACTCCGGCTTCGGGATGGGGATCGAGCGCTGCGTCGGCTGGATCTGCGGTATTCCCCACCTCCGGGAAGCGATCCCGTACCCCCGCCAGATCCACCGGCTCTACCCGTGAGTCCCCCGCCGGCCGGCGAGGGCCGGGTCCGCGTCGGGTTCGTCAGCCTCGGGTGCGCCAAGAACCTCGTGGACACCGAGGTGATGCTCGGCCACCTCGACCGCGCCGGGGCCGCGTTCGTGCAGGACCCCGCCGAGGCCGACGTCCTGGTCGTCAACACCTGCGGGTTCATCGAGGCCGCGCGCGAGGAGTCGATCCAGGCCATCCTCGAGGCCGCCGAGCAGAAGACCGCGGGGCGGCTGAAGCGGCTCGTCGTCGCGGGCTGCCTGGTGCAGCGATTCCCGGGCGAGATGAGAGCGAATCTCCCCGAGGTGGACGAGTGGATCGGGCTCGACGAGCTCCCGCGGGTGGTCGAGGCGGTGGCCCTCGAGCGCCGGGGCTCGCCGGCCCTCCCGGTCGTCGCCGCCCCGTCCACGTACCTCTACGACCACGGCACGCCGCGTCGTCTCGCCACGGCGCCGTGGACCGCGTTCGTGAAGATCGCCGAGGGGTGCGATCACACCTGCTCCTTCTGCGCGATCCCCTCCTTCCGCGGAGCGTTCCGCTCCCGGCCCGTCGAGGACGTCGTGATCGAAGCGGCGGCGCTCGCGAGGTCGGGCGTCCGCGAGATCAACCTGATCTCCCAGGACACGAGCGACTACGGCCGCGATCTCGGGGTCCGAGACGCCCTCGTCCGGCTGCTCGAATCGCTCGACGCGGTACCGGATCTTCGCTGGATCCGGGTTCACTACCTCTACCCGAACAGCGTGACCCCCGGGCTGGTGGAGGCGATGGCCCGCCTTCCGAAGGTCCTGGAGTACGTGGACATCCCGCTCCAGCACGGGCATCCCGAGGTGCTCCGCAGGATGCGCCGGGGCGGGAACGCGGAGGGGCACCTCTCGCTCCTGTCCCGGTTCCGCGAGGCGATGCCCGAGGTCGCGATCCGGACCACCTTCATCGTCGGCTTTCCCGGGGAGACCGAGGAGGAGTTCCGCTCCCTGCTCGACTTCGCGGGCGAGGCGAGCTTCGATCACCTGGGGGTCTTCGCCTACTCGCACGAGGAGGGAACGAGGGCGTTCGCGCTCGAGGACGACGTCCCCGCGGAGGTGAAGGAGGAGCGCCGAGAGCGCCTCATGGAGCTGCAGCAGGGCATCGCGTTCCGCCGGAACGAGCGGCTCGTCGGCCGGACCTTCGAGGTTCTCATGGAGGGTGCGCACCCGGAGACCGAGCACCTCCTCGTCGGCCGCACGCGCGGGCAGGCTATCGAGGTGGACGGGCAGGTGCTGGTGAACGACGGCGTCGCGCCCGCCGGGTCGTTCGCGAGCGTCGAGATCACCGACACCGCCGGATACGACCTCGTCGGGAGGATCGTCGGTGGCGCCTGAGGACGGCGGGAAAGCGGCGAGACCGGGCCGGCTGGCGCTGGCCGTCGCGACCTGCTTCGGCGTCGGCCGCGCCCCGATCGCCCCCGGCACGGCCGGTTCCGTTCCGGGCGTCGTCCTGGCCTTCGGGCTGGCCTCCGCCGCGGGACCGTGGGCCGTCGCCGCGGGTCTCGTTGCGGTTGCGGCCGTGGGAACCTGGGCGGCGGACGTCGCGTCGCGCCGGCTCGGTCATTCCGATCCCCGCCCCGTCGTCGTGGACGAGGTGGCGGGGCAGATGCTCACGCTCCTGTTCCTCCCCCCGACCTGGCAGGTGCTGGTCCTGGGCTTCCTCTTGTTCCGCGTCTTCGATATCCTCAAGCCGTTCCCGGTGGGCGCGCTGGAGCGTTTGCCTGGGGGGGCGGGAATCATGGCCGACGACCTCGCGGCGGGAATCTACGGCAACCTCCTGCTGCAGGCGGCGGTCCGATTCGCCCCGCAATTGATGGGAACCGCATGATCGTCTGGAACGGGATGGACCGGTACCCGAGCGACGCCGCGCCGGTCGTGTCGACGATCGGCAACTACGACGGCGTGCACCTCGGCCACCGGGCGATCCTGAGGAGCGCCACCGCCGCCGCGAAGCGTCGCGGAATCCAGTCGCTCCTCGTGACGTTCGATCCGCACCCGCTCTCCGTGGTCGCGCCGTCGCGCCGCCCACGCCTCCTCGACACGCGCCGGCAGAAGCTCGACACGCTGGCCGAGTGCGGGATCGACGGCGTGCTGATCCTGCGTTTCGACCCGACCCTGGCGGCGATGTCCGCCGAGGAGTTCTTCGAGACGTTCCTCAAGGGCCGGGTCACTCCGGCGGAGATCCACGTCGGCGTGAACTTCCGCTTCGGTCACGATCGCGCCGGGGACGCGGACCTCCTCTGCCGCATCGGCTCCGAGATGGGCTTCGACGTGGTGGGGATCCCGCAGGTCGAGGTCGGCGGCGAGATCGTCTCCTCGTCCGCCATCCGCCGCCTCGTCGAGGAAGGAAGCGTCGAGCGCGCCGCTCGGATGCTCGGCCGTCCGTTCGCGCTCACGGGAGAGGTCGTCTCGGGGGACGGGCGAGGACGCTCGCTGGATTTCCCCACCGCGAATCTCGAGGCGGAGAACGAGATGATCCCGCGCCGCGGCGTCTACATCACCGAGACCTCGGTGCTCTCCCTGAGGAACCCCTCGATCACCAACATCGGCGTCCGCCCGACCTTCGGCGGAGAAACGCAGGTGATCGAGACCCACCTCGTCGATTTCGACGAGGAGATTCTCGGCGAGCGGATCGACGTCCGGTTCCTCGCCCGTCTCCGCGACGAAACGCGGTTCGCGAGCCCCGACGAGCTGGCCGACCAGATCGCGCGCGACCGCGCGGCCGCCGTCTCGTACTTCCAGAGCGGCGAAGTCATCAGGCCATGAGCCCCGCTGCCGGCCTTCCCGGCGCGGCGGATCCCGCGGGAGTGTTCGTCTCGTTCGAGGGCGTCGAGGGCTCGGGGAAGAGCTCGCAGATCGCGAGGATCGCGAGGCGCCTCGCGTCCTCCGGCCGCGAGGTGGTGGCGACGCGCGAGCCCGGCGGAACCGCTCTGGGCCAGCGCCTTCGCGCGGTGCTCCTCGCGGCGGGCGGAGCGCCGATCGGGCCCCGCGTCGAGCTCCTGCTCTACGCCGCCGACCGCGCCCAGCACGTGACCGAGGTGATCGCGCCCGCGCTGCGCCGCGGCGCCGTCGTCCTCTGCGACCGCTACCTCGACGCGACGATCGCCTACCAGGGATACGGGCGCGGGCTCGGCGCCGAGGCCGTTCTCTCGCTCCACCGCGAGACGCCCCTCGATCTCAGGCCGAGCAGGACCGTGCTCCTCGACCTCGATCCGGCCGCGGGCCTCGCCCGCGCGAGAGCGCGCAACGAGGCCCAGGGAACGGCCGCCGCCGAGGGGAGATTCGAGGCCGAGGACCTCGCGTTCCACCGCTCGGTCCGCGACGGCTACCTAGCGCTCGCCGCGGCGGAGCCGGACCGGATCCGGGTCGTGAGCGCCGAGGGGCCGGAGGAGATCGTCGAGGCGCGGGTCCGGGAGGCGCTCCGCGACCTGCTGCCCTCGCTCGGGGAGCCCGGGCCGTGACGTTCCGCGACATCCTGGGGCAGCGCCCCGCGATCGACCTCCTCGAGCGCATCATCGTCTCGGGACGCCTCCCCCACGCGCTCCTGTTCCAGGGGCCGTCGGGAATCGGCAAGGCCGCGACCGCGCGCGCCCTCGCCGCGACGGTCCAGTGCGCCGAGGAAGGACCCGACGCGTGCGGGAAGTGCCTCCCCTGCCTCAAGGCGGCTCAGGGCAACCACCCCGACTTCCTCTGGATCACCCGGCTGCCGAAAAAGGAGTCCGCGCGCGAGGAAGAGCCCGACGACGACGGCGACGATGACGCGGGGAGCGCGACCGGCGATCTCAAGCGCGACATCACGATCGAGCAGATTCGCGACCTGGCGGAGCACGCGTCCTTCGGCCCCCGCGAGGGAAAGCGCCGCGTGTTCGTGATCGATCCGGCCGACCGGATGAACCTGAGCGCGCAGAACGCACTCCTCAAGACCCTGGAGGAGCCGCCCGGCCGCTCGGTGCTGGTCCTCGTGACGGCCCGCCCCCACGTGCTCCTGCCGACCGTCCGCTCGCGCTGCTTCGTCGTGCGCTTCGCCACGATGGCCACGTCCGATCTCGCCGCGGCGCTCGAAGCGCGCGGCATGCCCCGCGCGGAGGCCCTCGCGCGCGCCGCCCTCTCCGACGGGCGCCCCCGACTCGCCGAGTCGCTCGATCTCGACGCCCGCCGCGCGCGCCGCGAGGAGATCCTCTCCGCCCTCGAGACGGCGGCTGCCGGAGGGAAGGGGCTCGTGCGGCTTCCCGCCCTCGCGGCCAAGCTCGCCGGCCGCGACGAGGAGTCGCTCGTCGAGGGACTCGATCTCGCCACCGCGCTGCTCCGCGACGCGCAGCGGGCCTCGCTCGGCCTGCCCGCCGGCTCGCTCGTCCACGCCGACCTCTACGACCGGCTCGCGGCCCTCGGTCGCGGAATCGAGCCGCGGCGCGCCTCCGACGTGATCCGTTTCGCCGATCGCGCCCGCGACGACCTGCGCTTCAGCCTCAACAAGACCCTGATCGCCGAGTCCCTGCTCGCCGCGATCGCCGGCGCACCGATCCCGTACTGACGCCGGGCGGTCCGCCCACCGCGGGGCCGGAGGCAGGAAGCGTTCCTCGCCGGCCCGGAAAAGGCCGGCTGCGGACGTTCTCGCCTTGGGATGAAGCAGCCGCCTCCCGCGCCCCACCGCGGGGCCCGAGGCCGGAAGCGTTCCTCGCCGGCCCGGAAAAGGGCCGGCTGCGGACGCTCCCGGCCTCGGGCCCCTCTCGCTTGTAGCCGAGCGAGGGCGAGCGGTTGACCTGCCCGAGACGGATCAAGGCACGCGGTGCAATTCGGCGACCGCTTCGACGCTCGCCGTCTGCGGGAACAGGTCCACGGGGACGACGCGGCGGATCGCGTAGCCGCGGTCCACGAAGCGGCGCAGGTCCCGGCCGAGGGTCGGGGCGTCGCAGGAAACGAGGATGATTCGCGGCGACGCGAGCGCGACGATCGCGTCGGCGACGCCGGGGCCGAGGCCGGTGCGCGGCGGATCGGCCACCACGAGATCGGGCGGCCTGAGCGGGTCGGCCGGGGACCGGAGATAGGCGGCCACGTCGGAGGCGGCGAATTCGACCCCTTCGATCCCACCGGCCGCGACGGCCGCGCGGCCGCACTCGACTGCGCCGCGGTCCGCTTCGACGACCGTCGCCCGGGCGCCTTCGCGGGCAAGCGCGATGGCGAAGACGCCGACGCCGCCGTAGAGGTCGAGGACCCGGTTCGGGGAGGGAGTTGCCGCGGCGCCCATCACGACCTGCGCCAACCGCTCCGCTGCGCCGGTGTTGACCTGGAAGAACGTGGCCGCGGGTAGCCGGAACAGAGTCCCCGCGAGGGCCTCCTCGATCCACGGATCGCCTGCCAGCGTCTCCGTGGCGCTGCCTCCGCGGCGCCCCGGGCGCGCGAAGAGGCGGACGACACCGCCGACCTCGGGATGCCGGGACATGAGGTGTCGCGCGAACGGCACCGCCGACGGGAGCGGGCCGGGCCCGGTCCTCAACGCGACGAGGATCTTGCCGGTCGCCCTCGACTCCCTGATCACGACCCGTGGCGGATCCCCGCGATCGTCCAGGGCCGTCTCGCCCCGGCCCGGCCCGTGCAGGAAGAACTCGCGGGTCGATTCCAGAACCCGCCTCCCTCCCTCACCCTGCAGCAGGCACCTCTCGACGTCCACGATCCGGCCGCCCGACCCGGAGGGGTGGAAACCGAGCACCCTCCCATCCCCTTCCCGCCCGAAGGTCAGCTCCACCTTGTTCCGGTAGCCCAGATCGAGGTCCGAGGGAGCGGTTTCGCCGACCTCGACACCGCTCAGTTTCCCCACCCGCTCGATCGCCTCGACCACCAGCCGGCGCTTCCAGTCGCGCTGCTCTGCCTCGTCCAGGGTCATCCACGGACACCCTCCGCAGGCTCCCTGGACGGGGCAAGGCGGGGGCCGGCGCGACGGAGAGCCCTCGAGCCGTTCGGTGACCCGGGCCTCGACGTGGCCCCGCCCCACCCGCTCCGCCTCCGCCCGGACGAGGTCGCCCGGCAGGGCCCCCTCGACCAGCCAGACGCGCCCGTCCACCCGGCCGATCCCCCGCCCTCCCGCCACGAGAGCCTCGATTCGAAGCTCGGCCCGAAGCGGCCCGGGAGAGACCGCTACATACTGGGCCTTTGGCGTTCGCCGGTCCAAGCTGTTGTATTTTTTGCTTGACATCGGTTGTCACCTCGGGGTAGGGTCACCGCATGGGCGGGTAACATGTGGATGTGTACGGGTGGGATGGTCATGAGGTCGGATTCGCTTTGGAGGTCGGCCTTGCCGCCTCGGACGCTGCTCACTCTCCCCGGAGGACAGCGACCCAACCTCGACGCTTCCGAAGCCGGACCCTTGGGTCGGCTTCTCCCACCTTTCGCCCTTGGCCCGGAACCGCTCCCGAGGCGGCCTGGCCGTGGGCTCATGCCAACCCACCGCTGGAGTCTCGACCCGTGCCTGGGAAGCTATTGTCCGGGGAGAGCGAGCAGCGTCTGAGGTTCCGGTCCCACAAGCCATCGAGTCGCCCTTCGTCGCCGCCGTGAGTGTGCCGGTGCCCCGCGAGGGGTCCGCGCTCGGGAATTCGATCACGCTCGAGTGAATTCTCTCCCCATTTTCCTCGGTTCGACGTAAATTCCCGACCCTGTCCCGCGGACGAAGATTTCGGGTCCGTCCGCTGCTGGGGATCCGGGGGGGTGCTAGCCCCGGCTGGCGGCGGGTTCGATAGGGCCCCGCGCAGCCCACCTCCCCCTTGGGGAGTGCGCGGTGCCGGCCTCGAGGGCGGTGGCTCACGCCACCGCCCTTCTTTTTTTTCAGCGCCGTCGTGCCGCCAAGACCCGGCCTCCGCGCTTGACCCGCTTCGGCGGCGGGCGCTATCTTCCGGGCGGGCAACCTCTTCGCGCGATCCGGGCCAGGCGGGAGCGATCCATGGAAATCCTCACGGGCGAGCAGATGCGCCGGGTGGACCGGAGGGCGATCGACGCCCTCGGGATCCCGGGAATCCTGCTCATGGAGTCCGCCGGGCGCGGGATCGCCGAGGCGCTGCTCGCGGACTATCCCGACGCCCGTGGACGCGGTGTCCTGATCCTGTGCGGCAAGGGGAACAACGGCGGCGACGGCCTCGTCGCGGCCCGGTTCCTGGCGCGCGCCGGAACCGTCCCGCAGGTGATCCTTCTCGCCGACGGCGGAGAGCTCTCGGGCGACGCGGCCACCAACCTGAAGGCCGCGCGCGCGAGCGGGCTCGACGTCATCGAGGCGCCGGACGAGAAGGCCTGGGAACGTCAATCGTCGGTTCTTTCGCCGAGGGGCCCGGTCGTGCTCGACGCGATCCTGGGCACCGGCGCGCGCGGGGGCGCGCGGGGGCTTGCGGCCCGCGTGATCGCCGACCTGAACCGCTCCCGTGCGACGGTCGTGTCGGTGGACCTTCCCTCGGGGCTCGACGCCGACTCGGCCCTCGTGGAAGGGCCCGCGGTGCGGGCGGCACGGACCTACACGCTCTGCCGGCCGAAAGTCCCGCTCGCGATGGAGCCGGCCTCGCAGCTATGCGGCGCGTGGAGGGTCTTGCCGATAGGCATCCCGGACGCCGCCGTCGCCGCGGAGAAGCCCGGCCTCGAGTGGCTGGACGCGGCCGCGGTCCGCGGCCTCCTTCCCGCGCGGGACGCGGGCGCGCACAAGGGGACCTACGGCCACCTGCTCGCGGTGGCCGGCGCTCGAGGGAAAGCGGGCGCGGCGGTGCTCGTCGCGCGCGCGGCCCTGCGTTCGGGCGTCGGGCTCGTGACCGCCGCCACGCCTGCGTCGACTCTCCCCGTCGTCGCGGCGCAGCAGGCGGAGGTGATGACGGAGCCGCTCGACGAGACCGCCTCGGGTACCGTCGCGGCGTCGGCCGGCGCGCGAGTCCTGGAGCTGCTCGCCACGCGGGATGCCCTGGCGATCGGTCCCGGCCTGGGGACCGAAGCGCCGACGCGGGAGATGGTCGCGTCCGTGCTGGCGCGGCGGGCGTGTCCCGCCGTCGTGGACGCGGACGCGCTGAACTCGCTGGCCGCCGGCGGCGAAGAGGCGTTCCGCGCCGCCCTATCCGCGAAGGCGCCCTGGGTGCTGACGCCCCATCCGGGCGAGGCGGCTCGCCTGCTCGGCTCGAGCGTCGGCGCGATCCAGTCCGAACGGCTTTCCGCCGCGCGGCGCCTCGCCGCGGCGTCCGGCGCCGTGGTCGTCCTGAAAGGCCACCGGACGGTCATCGCGGCGCCCGGGGGCGACGCATCCATCAACGCCAGCGGAAACCCCGGCATGGCCACCGCAGGCTCCGGGGACGTCCTCACCGGAATCCTCGGCGCCCTGCTCGCCCGCGGGCTCGACCCGCTGGTCGCGAGCCGGATCGCGGTCTTCGCCCACGGGGACGCCGGCGACCGGGCCGCGGCGCGGCAGGGTCAAGAAGGGATGATCGCGGCCGATCTTCTCGACGAGCTGCCCGAGGCGCTCGTCGCGATCGGCGGCGCGGGGGACGTGAAGACGTGGTGACGACGCGACGCTCCAAGCAGACGGCCGGGCCGGCTGCGGCCGCTCCGGGAAAAGCGAGCCCGGCGGGGCCGCGGACCACCTTCTCTCTGAGCGAGGACGAGACCTACGAGCTCGGGCGGGCGATGGGGCGGAGCCTCCGCGGCGGCGAGTTGATCCTCCTCGAGGGGGATCTCGGACTCGGCAAGACCGTTTTCGCGCGCGGCGTCGCCGCGGGGCTCGGGGTGAAGCCCGAAGATGTCTCCTCCCCCTCCTTCACGCTGGTGCAGGAGTACAAGGGAGGGCGGCAGCCGATGTTCCACGTGGACCTCTACCGGCTGGACGACCCCGACGAGGTCGGCACGCTCGGCCTCGAGGACATTCTCTCGAGCGGGGGCGTGGTGCTGGTCGAGTGGGGCGACAAGCTGCCGCCCTATCTCCGGCGCGACGCCGTCACCGTGCGGTTCCACGACGTCGGAGAGGGCTCCCGCCAGATCGAGATCGAGGCCGGCCAGAAGCCCTCGGCGCGCCCGCGGGGCGACGCCTAGGGTCTGGGCTTTCCCAGCGAAGCGACCGTCTCCCGGATCCGCGCCCGCGTCGCCTCGCTGAACCAGGCATCCAGGAACTCGCCCACCAGCGCCGCCTCCCTGGCGCTCATCGCGGCGAGCGTGTCCGCGCGGAGGTAACGCTTCGTCGTCCCGAACGCGACCGGGTCCTTCTCGGCGAACTCGGCCAGGCGGGCGAGGCAGGCGGCCTCGAAGCCGTCCTGCGGCGCCAGCTCGTGCACGAGTCCCGCGGCGAGGGCTTCGTCGTCGGAGAAGTTCCGGCCGAGGAGCCCGACCTCGGCGACGTGCTGGGGAGGCACCGATGCGCGGAGCAGGAGCGCCACCGACCACGGGAGCGGAACGCCGACGCGGACCTCGTTGAGGCCGATCGCGACCCCGCCTCGGCGCAGGATCCTGTAGTCGGCGGTCAGCGCGAGCACGCACCCGCCCGCGACCGCGTGCCCGGAGAGGGCGGCGACGACCGGCTTCGGCATCGCGTACAGGGCGTGGATCATCGCGGCGAACTTCAGCAGGAAGCGCCGCATCGAATCGCGGTCGTACTCGAGCAGGCCGACGAGGTCGAGGCCGGGGCAGAACAGCCTGGGATGGGCCGAAGCCAGGAGCACTCCGCGCACCGACGCGTCGGCCGCGAGCGCGCGGCACTCGGCCGCCAGGTCGTCCGCCAGCGGCTCGTCGATCGCGTTGCCGCGCCCCTTGTCGAGGCGCGCGATCGCGAGGCCGCCCGATCTTTCGATGACCAGAGTGCTCATGGCGCCGAGGCTCCCCGCGGCCGTCCCGTCGCGATCAGTCGAGGCGGTAGTTGGGCGCCTCTTTCGTGATGATCACGTCGTGCACGTGGGATTCGCGCAGCCCCGAGCTGGTGATCCGCACGAAGCGGGCCTGCCGGTGAAGCGTCTCGATGTTCTCGCAGCCGACGTATCCCATCCCGGCTCGGAGGCCTCCGACGATCTGGAGGACCAGGGAGGACAGCGGCCCCTTGTACGGAACGCGCCCCTCGATCCCCTCGGGCACCAGCTTCCGCTCGTCGAACTCGTCCTGGAAGTAGCGGTCCTTCGAGCCGAGTCTCATGGCGCCGAGGGAGCCCATCCCGCGGTACTCCTTGAACGTCCGCCCCTGGTAGAGAACGGTCTCCCCCGGGGACTCCTCGGTCCCCGCGAACAGCGATCCGACCATCACCGAGGACGCGCCCGCGGCGAGCGCCTTGGTCACGTCGCCGGAGAACTTGATACCGCCGTCCGCGATCAGCGGCACTCCCGCGTCCTCGCACGGGTGCGCGGCCTCCATGATCGCGGTGATCTGCGGAACCCCCGCGCCGGTGACGATCCGCGTCGTGCAGATGCTACCCGGCCCGACGCCGACCTTGACCGCATCCACGCCTCGATCGATCAGCGCCTTGGCCCCGTCGCGGGTCGCGACGTTGCCGGCGACGAGTTGGATCTCCGGGTACCTCTCGCGCATCTTCGCGACGGTGGCGAGCACCCCCTCGCTGTGGCCGTGGGCCGTGTCCACGATCAGCACGTCCACGCGGGCCTCGATCAGCGCGGCCGCCCGTTCGGACGTGTCGGCGCCGATCCCCACCGCGGCGCCGACGCGGAGCCGGCCGAGATCGTCCTTGCATGCGTGGGGATAGCGAATCTGCTTCTGGATGTCCTTGACGGTGATCAGGCCGACCACGCGGAAGCCGGAATCCACGACCGGGAGCTTCTCGATCCGGTGCTTGTGGAGCAGTTCCTTGGCCTGCTCGAGCGTGGTCCCCACGGGGACCGTGATCAAGCCGTCCGCGGTCATCAGCGCGCGGATGGGCAGATCGGTCTGCGTGCAGAACCGGAGGTCTCGGTTGGTCAGGATGCCGACGAGGCGCCCGTGCTCGTCGGTGATCGGCACCCCCGAGATCCGGTAGCGGCTCATGACCTCGAGCGCTTCGTGGATTCTCTGGTCCGGGGTCATCGTGATCGGGTCCACGATCATTCCGGACTCGGAGCGCTTGACCTTGTCCACCTCGTTGGCCTGGGCGTCGATGGACAGGTTCTTGTGGACGATGCCGATCCCCCCCTCCTGCGCGATCGCGATCGCCAGGCGGGACTCGGTCACCGTGTCCATCGCCGCCGAAACCAGCGGGACGTTGAGAGCGATCCCGCGCGTCAGCCGCGTTCGCGTGTCCACCTGGCTCGGGAGCACGCGCGAATGCGCGGGAACGAGGAGCACGTCGTCGAACGTCAGGCCGTCCAGGGAAGAGACTTCCGCCATCGGGCGCCTCCGGTACCGCCCCGGAGGGACAGCCCCCGGCCGCGGGACCGCATTCTAGCACCCTGGCGAATCGGGGTCAGATTCCCCGGTTGCCCGCTCGATCAGCGCTTCGCTCCGCAGCCGGGGCAGAACTTGGCGCTGGACGGGAGGGCGGCGCCGCACCCGGAGCAGTAGGCCGCGGTGAGCTTGGCTCCGCAGCCGGGGCAGAACTTGGCCCCCGCCGGGAAGGCGGCGCCGCAGGCCGAGCAGGTCCCGGCGGCCGCCGCGGCCGCCGGCGCCGCGGGGGTCGCCTCTCCCTTCGCGGCCTGCTGCACCATGCCGGGGATCATCATCCCGAGCCCCGCGCCGACCCCCAAGCCGAGACCGGCGGCAGCGCCACCCGCGGCCGCGCCGCCGGCCTGGGAGGCCGCGGCGTCGCCCATCGCGCGCGCCGCCTTGAAGCGGAGGTAGGCGTTGGGGTCGCCCGCCGCCGCCATGCCCGCGCGGTCGTCGATGACCTTCTGGACGTCCTCGGGCGGGGTGATCGCGTTGATGAAGAAATCGGCCAGCTCGAGGCCGTACTTCGCGAAGTCCCCGGCCACGCGCCCCTTGAGGGCCTCCGCCAGCTCGTCGTAGTGCTGCGGGAGGTCGAGCACGGTCTTGAGCGTCTCGCCGAGCACGTCGTTGAGGCGCGCGACGATCAGGTCTCGCAGGTACGCCTCGATGTCCTCGGTGGCGAACGACCCCATGCTCCCGACGATCTGGTTCACGAAGATCTGCGCGGCCACGACGCGGGACGCGAAGACCCCGTGCGCCCGGAGACGCACCATCGCGAGCTCGGAGTCCCGGAACGCGACCGGGTCCTTGGTCCCCCATTTCAGGTCGGTGAACACCTTGCGGCTCACGAAGTACACGTCGGCGCGGAACGGCGAGGTCCCGCCGAACGGCGCCCCGATCAGACGGCCCAGGAGCGGCACGTTCGCCGTGGTCAGCGTGTGCCGCCCGGTCGTGAACGTGTCGAGCGCCCGCCCGTCCCGGAAGAAGACCGCCCACTGGTTCTCGAGCACCACGAGTTGCGCGCCGAGCTTCAGCTCGCCGCCGGGCTCGAAGCGGTGCACCATCTCCTGCCCCGTCTCGTCCTTCCACTCGATGACTTGGATGGCCATGTCGAATTCTCCCGGCCCCGTCAGACGGTGGGCGAGTTGAAGAGGTCACGGCGCCTCGACACCTTCTCGTCGAGATCCGCCGCGCGCCGCTCGAGCGCCTCGATCGCCGCGCCATCGGGCTTCCCCGCCCCCGCCGCGCGAAGCGCCTCCGCGATTCCGTGCACCTCGGCGAGAAGCGCCTCGTCGTAGGCGTAGAGCCTGTCCAGCTCCGCCTCGCCGATCTTCACCTGGTCGAAGAACCCGCTGTAGCCGGCATCCGCGTAGCGGAGCGCCGCGACGGTCTTCTGGAGCGAGCGGTCGAGCCGCCCCACCGCGTCGAGCGGCGCCAGGTCCTTCGCCGCAAGCGCCGAGCGCCGGACGGCGTCGAGTCCCGCGCGCCCCTCGTCGAGCCGCCGCGCGAGGTACTCGCGCAGTCTCCGGTCGGTCTCCCGGCGCCCCTCCCGGTCGCGGTACCCCTGCACGCCGGGAATCTTCTCGGCGAGTTTCTCGAGGAAGTTCTTCTCGGAAGAAGGCATCGGCAAGGCGCACCTCCCTGGGGCCGCCCGGGGCGACCGAGGAGAGAATCTAGTCCCGTTGAGCGGAAAATCCAAGACTCGGAGGGCGCTGCCGCCGTCGACCCGCGCGCGGACCTATCTCCTGTCGTGCGGCACGCGGACGGCGCCGCTCGAGGTCGCCGCGTTGCCGGCGGCGTCCACGGCCCGGTACCGCAGCACGTAGGTCCGCCCGGGACCGCTCCCGTCGCGCTCGGCCCGCAGGAGCACGTCGAAGTCGGGTGTGCCTACGGCGGCTCCCCGGATGTCGCCGGTGGTCTTCCCATCCCCTCCTCCGGGCGCGTCGTCGGGCTCGCTCGACGAGGAGGACAGCAGGAGAACCTCCGGCGCCGGGTCGCACGCATCGGCGGCGCGCACGGAGAAGCGAACGGGAGCAAGCCGGTGATCCGGCGGCCAGAGCTCGGCGGGACTCGCCTGCACGGTGACGACGGGAGGCGCGGTGTCCGCGACCGTGACCGACGTCTCGCACGTCGCGACATTCCCCGCGCGGTCGGTCACCGTGAGCGTCAGACGGTGGGACCCGAGGCCGAGAAGGACCGAGACGCGCGCGCCCACGGCCAGCGGCGCGCCCCCCTCGGACCACAGGAAGGAGACGATGTCGTCGTTCGTTCCGGGGGTCGAGTCGGGATCGGTGCTGAGGGAGCCGTCGAGCAAGGCGGTCGCCTGCCGCGCCGCCTCGCACTCGAGGACCTGGTCGGGACCCGCGATCGCGACCGGCGGCCTGTTCCCGCAGCCATCGGAGTGGATCGCCGTGACCGCGTCGATCCCGGCGCCGGCGCTCGGACCCGGCGATCCATCTCCCGCCCGGACGGAGGAAATCCTGACGTAACCCGCGAGATCGAGGCCGGCTTGCGTGAGGTCGAGCTGGCATTCGCCCGCCGGGCACTCGCGCAGGAAGAGGTACTCGGCGCCGTCCGTGCTCGCCTCCACGCGATAGCCTCCCGCCGCGGTCTCGCCGCCGTCCATCGTCGCGTGGACGACGAGGTCGGCTCCCGCTCCGCTCCGGACCGGCGGGTCCACGAACAGCACGAGCCCGCCCGGAAGACCCAGCGAGACGGCCCTGCCGTCGGGGGGGCCCAGGGCATCGGCGGCCGACGCGCCGCCCCCGTCCCCGGGCTCGAACCGGATCACGCGAGCGGCGTGCGCGCACCCCGGGATTGCGCCGTACTCCCACGTGTCGGCCAGAAACTCGCCGCCGAAGCCTCCGACGATCACCACGCGACCGCGCGCGGTGTCGTAGGTCATCGCGTGGTCGAGACGCGCGCGCGCGCTCGTGGCGGGCCTCGCCTGCTCCCACGCGAGCCCATCCCACTCCCAGGTGTCGCCCGCCGGGCAGCCGGAGAAGCCGCACCCGCCGAAGAGCACCATGCGTCCGCGCGCGGCGTCGTACGCCAGACCGTGATCGGAGCGCGCCGGCGGTTCCGCGGCGAGAGGTGCCTGCAGCCACTCGCGGCCGTCCCATTCCCAGGTGTCGGAGTAGAACGAAAGGGCGTCGAGGCCGCCGAAGAGCACCGTGCGCCCCCGCGTGCCGTCGTAGGCCATCGCGTGGTATGCGCGGGCCACCGGACTCGCCGCGGGGGCCGCCTCGACCCAGGCGCTCCCGTCCCATTCCCACGTGTCGCCGAGGTACGAGAACCCGTCGGATCCCGCGAAGAGCACCACGCGCCCGCGCGCCCCGTCGTACGCCATGGCGTGCGCGAAGCGGGCGGGCGGGCCCGCCGCGGGGGTCCGCTCCGTCCACGAGGTCCCGTCCCACTCCCACGTGTCCGCGACCGGACCCGATCGCCCGTACCCTCCGAACAGCACGACCCGTCCGCGCGCCGCGTCGTACGCCATGGCGTGGAAGACGCGGGGCGGCGGAGACGTTGCCGGGGTCCTCTCCCTCCACGCGCTCCCGTCCCACTCCCAGGTGTCCCCGAGAAACGCGAACCCCGCGTAGCCGCCGAAGATCACGACGCGCCCGCGCGCGGCGTCGTAGGCCGCCGCGTGGTCGGAGCGCGGGGGCGGACTCGCGGCCGGCGTCCTCTCGACCCACGCGCCGTCGAGCCACTCCCAGGTGTCGTCGAGAGGAGCGCGCCCCGAAAAACCGCCGAAGAGCACGACGCGCTCGGTCGCCGCGTCGTACGCCATGGCGTGGCCGAGGCGCGGCGCGGGCCCGTCGAAGGTCGCCCTCTCGACCCATGCGCCGCCGTCCCATTCCCAAGTGTCGCCGAGAGGCGCGTCGCCGTCGTACCCTCCGAAGAGCACCACCCGCCCTCTCGGGCTCTCGTACGCCATCCCGTGCCAGAGGCGGCCCGGCGGGCTCGCCGTGGGCGTCCGATCGGTCCAGGAAGCGCCATCCCACTCCCAGGTATCGGAGAGGTACCGGTCGGACCCGTCGTACGCGTGTCCCCCGAAGAGCACGACGCGTCCCCGCGCGCCGTCGTAGGTCATGGCGGCGTACTCGCGGGGAGGAGGGCCGGCCAAGGCATCCCGCTCGACCCAGTCGCTCCCGTCCCATTCCCACGTGTCCGCGAGGTTGCCGGCGGCTCCGGCGCCGCCGAAGAGCACGACGCGGCCGCGCGTTGCGTCGTAGGCCATGGCGGGCCCGTAGCGAGCCGCAGGGCTCGTGGCGGGCGCTCGCTCGACCCAGGCGCTCCCGTCCCACTCCCACGTGTCGCCGAGGCTACGACCGGAGTAGAACTCGTACCCGCCGAAGAGCACGACGCGGCCGCGCGCCGCGTCGTACGCCATGCCGTGCCCGAAGCGGGCCGGCGGGCTGCTCGCGGGGGTTCGCTCGACCCAGGCGCTCCCGGTCCACTCCCACGTGTCGCCGAAATCGAAGACGTCGTACTCGTTGGCGCCGCCGAACAGGACTACGCGACCCCGGGCCGCGTCGTACGCCATCGCGTGACCTTCGCGTAACGCGGGGCTGGCGGCTCCGCTCGCCAGAACCCAGTCCGGCGCGGCAGGCGGCGCGGCAACCCTCGCGTGCGCCGCGAGCGGCAGCGCCGCCAGGACGAGCGCCATCGTCAAGACCGCTTTTCGCATCAGGGCTCCCGGGACCCGCGCACCCTCCTCCTAGTACGGGCCTCGGCCCCCGGCGTCAAGGCAAAAGCGGCGTGGAGTCGCGGGCGGGGCGGCCGCGCGAGCGGTTAGCGGACCGACACCTGGAGGTCGAGGGTAACGATCTCCATCCGGCTCCCGCCGGAGTCCCAGGCCATGGCCCGGTCGAAGCGCAGCGTGGTCTCCCCCGGAGCCACCGCCATGAGACGAATTCGGGCAAGAACCCCCGATCCTGCAACGCCTCGCGCTCGATCGGCGCGGCCGATTCCGACCGCGACATCGCCCGGCCGCGCCTGCCCGTTCGCGATGAAGATCGCGGGGCTGCCATCCTGGCTGAGGAATTCGCCCTGCAGGGCGTTGACGAACTGGAACACGGCGGGGTCGAAGAGCAGGTGGAACGGAGCGTCCACAACGCCGGAGTCCGTTTCCGCGACGACCTCGACCGTCAGAATCTCGCCGATCCCGAGCTGGGACGAGGTGGCCGCCGCTCGAATCGTGACGCGTCCCTTCCCCTCCGGTGCGGCAGCGGCAGGCGGCGCCGCTGGGGCCGGCGACCCGGTCTCGCTGGGGGACGGTAGCCTCCCGGCGGACACCGCCCGCGGCGCGGTCTTCTCCGGCTTGGGTGACACGGGAACCGTACGCAGAATCACGCCTCCGGCGGGCCGCTCTTGCGGTCGAGGATCGTTCGAAGGCGGAGCGCCAGCCGGCTGGCTTGACGACTGCGCGCCGGATTTCGTGCGTTCCGGAGGTGCTGATGGCCCCGGCGCGGATCGGCTCGAGCTCGCGGAATTCGCCTGTCCCTGGTCCCCCGAAGCTACGGCATTCGACGTGGCCGATTCGGCACCCGCCCTCGAGGCCGCATCGTCTTGTTCCCGGCTCCGCGCGGCTCCGGCGGACGAGGATGCTTCCGTCGACTCGGACCGCCCCGCCGCCTCGGATGGCCCTCGCTGTGCCGTCCGGCTCACACACGCGGCGGCACAACCGAGAAGGCATGCCGCGAGACCGAGCGCGCGAAGCGCTCTTCCGGAGGCGCCCGCGAACGTCCACCTCATCCCAACTGCCCCGTCATGCTCACGAATAGGACAGCGAGAGCCCGTCCTTGAAAATGATCCCGCCGATCTTCGCCCCGGTCGGACTCACGGCTTCCGCGTTCTCGAAGCGCAGCGGCAGCGGGCCGACCGTCTGCGTTCCGACCAGCCTGAACGAGAGCCGCAGGACGAGGTTCTGCGGGTCGATTCCACCGACCCCGCCGCTCGGTCCGCCGCGGTGAATTCCCACGACGACGCGCCCCGGGTCCCCGCTCGAGGCCTCCGCGGCGAGCAGCGGGGTGACGCCGCCCTGATCGAGAAGCGTTCCCTGTGCCGCGCTGCCGTCAACGAAGACGACTTTCGTCGAGTCGAACACGATGTCGAAGTTGAAGCCCTCGATGTTCGAGACGCCCGTCGGTCCGCCGACCACCACCTCGACCAATTCCGTCGTCGAGTCGACCTTTCCAGCGCAGGCGAGAACGACCTCGTTCGCCACGGGTTCGCTCGAAGAGCATTGAAGGGCCGGAGGCGCGGTCCCGCCGCCGCCGCAGGACGAGGCGAGGATCACGCCGAGAATTGCGACGGGAATTCCGGCGACTCCCCTGCCGAAGGGGTCCTGGTTCCGCATGCGCCTCATGGCCTGCCCCTCATCTCGACTTCCCGAATTCGTTCAGGAACAGATGCAGATCCTCCGCGTCCACGCATGCTCCGCTTCCCGTCGGCACGCGATCAAGATTCGCCAGGCCGTTGTATCCCGGGTCCCCGGGGCAGAGCGCGTAGGTGCTCGCGAACACGAACAGATCCCGCCCGTCTACTCGCTCCGCCGAGAAGCCGTCGGTCGAGAGGTTGGAAGAAGCCAACAGCGAAGCCGCGTCGCAGACATTGGATTGGTCCGGGTTGTAGATGGCGGGGCAGTTGTCGCAGGAGTCGGGCATGTCGTCGAGATCCACGCTCGGACCGAGGCTCGCCAGGCACGCGTCGATGTCCGCGCCGCAGGCCAGCTCATCGAAAGGGTAACAGGGCCGTGACGCGAGATCGGTGATTCTCACGTACCGAGCAGATGCCAGGCGGGTAGCCGCGAGGTCGACGGGACACCCGTCCTCGGGACAGTCTCTCGCGAAGAAGTAGGACAGGTCGTCTTCGCTGACCTCGACACGAAAGTACTCGTTGACATCCTGGCTGTTCCGCCCCCTCGAGTAGACGACGAAATCGGCCCCAGGCCCGCTCTGGATCGGCGGATCCATCGAGAGGACGATTCGACCGCCCACGCCGAGGGAAACGACCTCGCCGTCCGGAAAGCCGAGCGCTCCCATTGCCGAGGCGCTTCCCGAGTCGCCGGGCGTGAATTCGATCACGCCGCCGGCTCGCGCGCAGGCCGCGACCGGGGCGTACTCCCACGTATCGGAAACGTCGGTGCCGCCGAAGAGCACCAGGCGCTGTCTCGCGGCGTCGTATGCCAGGCCGACGTTCTGGCGGGCGGCCGGGGTCGACGGGGGCCTCGCCTGGGCCCACGTGTTTCCATCCCACTCCCACAGTTCCCCATTCTCGAAAAGCAATACGCGCTCCCGCGTGTCGTCGTACGCCATCGCGTGCCCTGCACGCCGGTAGGGGCTCGTATCGGGCGTCATTTCGAGCCAGTTGCTTCCGTCCCATTCCCAAGTGTCGCCGAGATATTCCGATTCCGTCATACCTGCGAAGAGCACGACACGCCGGCGCGCGCCGTCGTACGCCATGGCGTGGAAGGCACGCGTCGGCGGAATCGAGACCGGCGCCATCAGCGTCCACGTGCTTCCGTCCCACTCCCACGTGTCGGCCAGCGGTCGACATTCCCCGTCTTCACGACACCCCCCGAAGACCACGACCCTGTCTTGCCCGCTGTCGTAAGCCATCGCGTGTCCGTAGCGCGATGTTGGGCCGACGGCCGCAGTCCTGTCCATCCAGGCAATCCCGTTCCATTCCCACGTGTCTGCGAGCGGACCGCTCGATCCCCACCCTCCAAAGAGCACCACGCGGCCGCGCCCGCTGTCGTACGCCATCGCGTGGTACCCTCGCCCGGGGGGAGATTCCGCAGGAGTCTTCTCGACCCACGCTCTTCCATCCCACTCCCAGGTGTCCGCCAGCGGACCGGTCGACCCCAAGCCTCCGAAGAGCACCACGCGGCCTCTCTTCGCGTCGTACACCAGGCCGGGAGCTACGCGGGCCGGCGGGATTGCGGTGGCGCTCCTGTCGTGCCAGGCGTTGCCGTCCCACTCCCAGGTATCGGCGAGTCCGCCGCCGCCGGCGAGAACCATGCGGCCTCTCTCGCTGTCATAGGCCATGCCGGGCGTCTCGCGGGCCGGAGGACTCACCGGGGTGTTTCTCGGCCGCCACACATCACCATTCCATTCCCACGTATCTTGGAGTGGTCCGGAGATCCCGTCACCGCCGAAGAGCAAGACGCACCGTCGCTTCGTGTCATAGGCCATCGCGTGAAGAAAGCGAGCCGGTGGACTCCCGCCGGAACTCCCTTTGGTCCACGTGCTCCCGTCCCACTCCCACATGTCGTCCAAGGCACCGGCATCGCCGAGGCCTCCGAAGAGCACCACGCGCCCCCGCGCGCCGTCGTAGGCCACGGCGTGGCCGTAGCGTGAGGACGGGCCCGCCGTGGCCGTCCTTTCGGTCCACGTGGATCCGTCCCATTCCCACGTGTCGGCCAAGGCGCCAGCCTCGCCGCGCCCTCCGAAGAGCACCACGCGCTCGCGCGTGCTGTCGTAGGCCATCGCGTGGAAGGAGCGAGGCGGGGGACTCGTGGCGGTTACCGCTCGAACCCAGTCGACGCCGTTCCACTCCCACGTGTCGGAGAGATAGTGTCGTCCGGAATCATCGTAGGAATAGTACCCACCGAACAGCACGATGCGGGCACGGGCGGTGTCGTATGCGATCGCGCAGCCGCCTCTGTGATTCGGCATGGTGGCGGCGGACGTCGCCCGCCCCCATGACGTCCCGTCCCACTCCCACGTCTCGACAAACGGACCGCTCGCGTGCTCACCCCCGAACATCACGATGCGCCGTCGCGAGCTGTCGTAGGCCAGTGCGTTGATGCGGCTAGCAGGCGGACTCGGAGACTCCCGCGCAAGAACCCAGTCGAGGCCCGCGAAGGACGACGTAAAGGCCTCCACGGGTCCGACCGACGATTTCGTCGGGGTGATAGCGGGCCATGGGAGGCTCGGGCGATCACTTCCAAGGACCGCGGTGGGGTCAGCGATCGAGAGCGGAATGGCGCCCCCCACCCACACCACCACCCAAACGAGCAGGCCAACGGGCAGTTGTTTTCGCATTCGCACCCCCGAATGCGTGCCGACCTCTGATTTAGCAGGTACGGGTCGGGGGTGCGGAAGTCAAGCGAAAAGCGACGAAGAGGGCGGCAGGCGCCGTCCATCGGGATCGACGGCTCACCGATCGGACGAGGATGAGACTACGCCACCCCGGCCGCCTCGCCGTGGCACTTCTTGTACTTCTTGCCGGAGCCGCAGGGGCACGGGTCGTTTCGGCCGACCTTGGCGGTCTTGCGCTCGACGGTCTCGATGCCTCCGCGCGCGGTGACGCCGGCGGCGGAGCGCGACGCGGCGGCGAACACCGCCTCCTGCTCGCGGCGGCGGCGGTCCTCCTCGCGGCGGCGATCCTCGTCGGTCATCGGATCGAGGTGGAACAGGAAGCGTATGGCGTCGCTCTCGATCCGCTCCTTCATCAGGAGGAACATGTCGAACGACTCCCGCTTGTACTCGACGAGAGGGTCGCGCTGGCCGTACGCCCTGAGGCCGATCCCTTCCTTCAGGTGGTCCATCGCGAGGAGGTGGTCCTTCCAGGACGAGTCGATGATCTGCAGCAGGATGTGGCGCTCGTACTGCCGCATCAGCTCCGCGCCGACCTTGGCCTCCTTCTCGGCGTAGCGCGCGTCCAGCTTCTCCCAGACCGAGTCCGCGACCTCGTCCAGCGCGAGCTGGCGGATGTCGATCCCCTCCCGCGCGGGATCCGTTCCGTAGAAATTGAGGAGCTGCGCGCGGAACGGCTCGACCTCCCACTCCTCGGGACTCTTGTGGACGGCGAGGTAGTCGGCGACGAGGACGTCGAGGATCTCCCGCGCCCTTCCCAGGATGTACTCGATCTGCTCCTTCCCGGCGAGCAGGTCGCGGCGCAGAGCGTAGATCTCGTTCCTCTGCTTGTTGTTGACGTCGTCGTACTCGAGGAGGTGCTTGCGGATCTCGAAGTTGCGCTCCTCCACCCGCTTCTGCGCCTTCTCGATCGCGCGGCTGACCATCCCCGACTCGATCGGCACCCCCTCCTCCGTCCAGACGCGGTTCATCACCCGCTGGACGAATTCGCCGGCGAAGATCCGCATGAGGTCGTCTTCGAGCGAGAGGTAGAAGCGGGAGGAGCCGGGGTCGCCCTGACGGCCCGCGCGCCCGCGCAGCTGGTTGTCGATGCGCCTCGACTCGTGCCTCTCCGTGCCGATGATGTGGAGCCCGCCGAGCCCCACGACCCGGTCGTGCTCTTCCCGGCACGCCGGGCGCGTGCGGGTGAGGGCGTCGGCGAAGGCGGCGTCCCACTCGTCCTTCGGGGTCTCGGACGGCTTCAAGCCCCTGACGATCAGCTCCTGCCTCGCGAGGTGCTCGGGGCTCCCTCCCAGCAGGATGTCGGTCCCGCGCCCGGCCATGTTGGTCGCGATCGTCACCTGCCCGATCCGCCCGGCCTGCGAGACGATCTCGGCTTCCATCTCGTGGTACTTCGCGTTCAGGACGACGTGCTTGATCCCCTTGCGGCGCAGCAGCGTCGAGATCTTCTCGGACCTCTCGATGGAGATCGTGCCGACCAGCACCGGCTGGCCGCGCTCCTGGCACGCGGCGATCTCCTCGACGGCCGCGTTCCACTTCTCTTCCTCGGTGCGGTAGACGACGTCCGGATTCTCGATCCGGATCAGCGCCCGGTTCGGCGGGATGACGACCACCTCGAGGTTGTAGATCTTGTCGAACTCGACCGCCTCGGTATCGGCGGTGCCGGTCATCCCGGCGAGCTTGCCGTACATGCGGAAGTAGTTCTGGAAGGTGATCGTCGCGAGGGTCTGGTTCTCGCGCTCGATCTTCACCCCTTCCTTCGCCTCCACCGCCTGGTGCAGGCCGTCGCTCCAACGGCGCCCCGGCATCAGCCGGCCGGTGAACTCGTCGACGATCAGCACCTCGTTGTCCTTGATCATGTAGTCCACGTCCCGCCGGAACAGGACGTGGGCCTTCAGAGCCTGGTTGACGTGGTGGAGGATCTCCATGTTCGCCGGATCGTAGAGGTTGTCGATCCCGAGCAGCTTCTGGCAGTGCTCGACACCGGCGTCCGTGAGGGACACCGTCTTGGCCTTCTCGTCCACGATGTAGTCGCCAACCTGGTCCTGCTCGTACTCCTTCCCCCCTGGATCACCGCCCCTTTCTCGAGCTTCGGGACGATCCGGTCGATCCTGTAGTAGAGGTCGGTGGACTCCTCGGCGGGGCCGCTGATGATCAGGGGGGTGCGCGCCTCGTCGATCAGGATCGAGTCCACCTCGTCGACGATCGCGAAGGCGTGCCCGCGCTGGACCATCGAGTCCAGAGTGAACTTCATGTTGTCGCGGAGGTAGTCGAACCCGAACTCGTTGTTGGTGCCGTAGGTGATGTCGGCGCCGTACGCCTCCTGGCGCTCCTGGTCGGAGAGGTCGTGCTGGATGCAACCGACCGTCATGCCGAGGAACCGGTAGATCCGACCCATCCACTCCGCGTCGCGCCGCGCGAGATAGTCGTTGACGGTGACGACGTGGGCGCCCTTTCCGGCCAGCGCGTTCAGGTAGACGGGGAGCGTCGCGACGAGCGTCTTCCCCTCGCCCGTCTTCATCTCGGCGATCTTCCCCTCGTGGAGCACCATCCCGCCGACGAGCTGGACGTCGAAGTGCCGCATCTCGAGGACGCGCCGTCCGGCCTCGCGCACTACGGCGAAAGCCTCGGGGAGGAGGTCGTTCAAGGTTTCCCCGCGGTCGAGGCGCGCGCGGAACTCGTCCTTCTTGGCCCGAAGCTGCTCGTCGGTGAGGGCGCGGGTCGCCGGCTCGAGGGCATTGATGCGCTCGACGTTCGCGCGCATCCGCTTGAGAGTGCGCTCGTTCTTCGACCCGACGATCTTCGTGAGGATCGCGTTGATCATCAGCTAGGTTCCCGTGGGACGGCGGCCGCGCGTCGCATCGCGCGGTTCCTCCCCGAAGCATCGGTCAGTATAGGAGGCCGCCAAGTCCTTGGCTAGCAACGTCGCCTCGCCCGCGGATCGTCCTCGGCTGAGCGGGTTCTCGCCGAATGGGGACGGCAACCATGAGGTACGGACGGGGGGCTACCCGCGATCGGTCGATGTCGCGCTTGACGGTTGCTGTCCCCTAGGGGGTCGTCTGCGAACCCGTTTCCGGCCCCCACGCCACTCCACTCCACAACACTCGGCCGAAACGATACAACAACTTCGGGGTCATGCCTCCCGGCGGAGTGGCGTGCCGTCGGGAGGAGTTCCCGCACAGTTCCCGCACGGTTGGCCTGGCCGGTGGCCGATAGTCGGAACCCGCCAGAGGCGGCAGTTCACCTGCGATCCCCAAAGGCCGCCCGAATAGCCAAACTGCCGCGCCCGCGCGCCGGAGATCCGCCCGGCCCTTCGGGTGAAGTGACTTGAAACGTCTCGTGGAGACGAGTATGAAGGGCAAGAAGAAGGGCACCTGACCCAGATTTCGAGCCTTGACGTTTGACCTTGCAACCTGGTTCGCGGCTTCGGCGAGGGAATCGATGGCCGTTATCGAGAGATTCCGCTTTGAATCGCGTGGTGCTTTCGGGTGCAGTAATTCGGATTACCACCTGCAGCGCCTAACGTGCTGTGGCACGTTCGTCGTGGAGGACTACGAACTGTCAGACCTGTACTTCGACCCAGGCGATCTGTCAAAGCGTATCAGCTTGCTGCGAAACAGCGACGACACCGCTCCACTCGTTTGTCCAGTCTGCGACGCTGAAGAATGGGATTTGGTCGAAGTCGAGGGATTGTCCGACGTTCCTGAACCATGGCGTTGGGCGTGTCGGCCACAGTGAGGCCAGCCGAACCAGCGTTTGAAGCGGAGCGAGGCCGCCGTTTGGGTTGGGCGGGCGGCGACGTCTTTTCGGCGACCCGAGCGCCTAGCCTTTTCGTTAGGCGGCACCAAATCATGGTTAACCGGCGGGTGATTAAGGGGGTACTGACCAACTTCCTCGGGACCTATACAAGCAGGTACTCCGATTACCACGGCTATTGGTTGTTCGGATTCTTGGTGGACCATTTCGAAGAACTGGAGGTCGACCTGCTGAGTGAGCCGACGCCTAGCGACGGGACGGCATTCGGAACGGCGCGTAGTGTGGCGGCGACCAAGTTCCGCGATCAAGTGCAGAAAGCGAAACTGGAGTTCTCGTACCTTCGCAAGGCCAAGTTGACGATAACCCGACTGTCGGTCAATTCCCGCCTGACATTAGGCACGACCGGCAGCCTTCGTAGCGGTTACGACGTCAGGTTCTTCGCCGTAGCCGAACTGCACAACGGCAGACGCTACTTCTCCGAGAGGGTGGAGTTCATCGCCCCTCACGATCCGTCTTTCGAGCTAAGGAGTTCACGTGATGTCTAGTTTAGCCGTGAAGGAGCCTTCACCCGCTGTCACGGGCCGTGCCTGCGAGCGCCCCGCGTCGGTTTGGCCCGAAGGTCACGGTCGCCGTTCGACTACCGAGGGATGAGCGTGCGAGCCACGATTTGCGTTGATGTTGACCACGCCGACGAACACGCGCTCGTTGAGTCGTGGCTCGATCGCTGGCGCGAACGGCTGGCGTTTGTCTCGGAGAACGAAGGCTGCGGCTGTTGCTTTGATATCTGGAACGTGGATGGGCCTGCCGAGGCCATCGAGGAACTCCCAGCGGCCGTTCGTGCCGTGAGTGACTGGGCGCGAGGATAGGCATCGGCGAAATCGCGTCGCGGGATCGCAATCCAAGCAGTTGCGCCGCCTTTCAGCACCCGTTGATGCACGTGAACAGAATTGAAGAAGGCGCACCCCGCCCGCACGATGGCTTGTCAACCCACTCCGTTTCGTCCTCCCGCGGTTGTCGAGGGCGGTTACGGCGGGTCGGCGGCGAGGCCGGGGGGCGGCGGGACCGGCGCGTGGATCGCGCGAAAGAACAAGCGGTCGGCCGCGCGCAGGAGGGCGCCGTCGAGCCGCGCGACGGTCCGCCGCAGCGAAAAGGGAACCCGCAGCGCGCGAAGCGCGCGGTCCACCGAGCGGTCGGCGACGGCGCTCGAGCCGGTCCAGAAGAAGTCGTGGAGAGCGAGGAGGGCGGCGTAGAGGCGCGCGCGGGGGGTCATCAGGTCGCGCCACTCCCCGTCGCGTCGCATCGCGGTGACGCGGCCGATCACGCGCGCCGGGTCCACGGGCGGATCGAGCGCGAGGACGTTGTCTCCTCTCGTCCTCAGGCACGGGCGCCCCTCGCGGTCGGTCGAGCGGAAGATCAGCCGGTGGACGGCGAGGAACTGACCCTGCCGGAAGAGCACGAGATCCCCCCGGCGGAGATCCGTCGGAGCGAAGTCCACGGAGAGCAGCGACTCCGGAGGCAGGATCGGCCTCATGCTCTCGCCGAGCACGCGGACGACCCCCAGGCGGCCCGCGTGGCCCATGAGCGCCACGGCGGCATCCAGGAGCGGGGGATCGATACCGTTCTGGGAGTTCATGGGACCGGCCTAAAAAGCCGGCCCCCTCCGGACCCTCGGGGGGGCATGACCATCAGGTCCGGAGGGGGCGCGACACTGACCAGGAGGAGGTCATGTGTTCGCTCGGTAAGAATAGCAACTCCGGTGCCAAGCCGTGCATCTCCGAAAAACGAAGTCATTCCACCCTTTCGCCCGTCATCTGCCGCCCCGGCTGCCGTTCCGTCGCGGCCACGCTGACGCGGCACGTCAGGGCCGCGCCAGCCTGGCATACGCGCCTCGGCGACGCGCCCCGCGCCACGTCAGTCATCCGGATCGCCCTCGTCTTCCCGTCGGGCCAGGCGCTCCCGGATCTCGGCCTCGGCGGCCTTCAGCTCCGCCTGGAGCAGGTTGATCTTCTCCATGATCGGGTCGATCAGCTCGGCGTGGTCCAGGAGGTCCGCGTGCACGCGCCGGTCCACGCTGACCACCCGCGCCGGTATCCCGACGACCGTGCAGTTGTCCGGAACGTCCTTCACCACCACCGAGCCCGCGCCCACCTTCACGTTCTCCCCGAGGCTGATGTCGCCGAGGACGGCCGCGCCGCACCCCACGACGACGCCGCGGAGAAGGGTCGGGTGGCGCTTCCCCTTCGCCTTGCCCGTCCCCCCCAGCGTGACCCCCTGGTACAGGGTGCAGCCGTCTCCGATCACCGCCGTCTCTCCGATCACCGTCCCCATCCCGTGGTCGATGAAGACGTCCCGGCCGATCGTCGCGCCGGGGTGGATCTCGATCCCGGTCAGGAAGCGCGCCGCGTGAGACACCAGGCGCGCCACGGTCCAGAGGCCCAGGCGCGCGTGAAGGTAGTGCGCGACACGATGCGCCGCGAGCGCGTGCACTCCGGGGTACGCCAGCAGGATCTCGATCCACGATCGAGCCGCCGGGTCCCGCCGCCGCACGGTATCGAAGTACTTGAACATCGTTTCCGTCCGCTCGCCCCTCAATCTAGTACCGCGTCCCTGAAATACCAATACGGAGGTCGCCGGCGACCCCGGGACGGGACGGCGACCCGCGGGGGCCGCGGGCGCACGGAAGTTCCCGCTCGCGTTGTCCGCGCCCCGAGCCGTCTGATACCGTATCGGTCCTTTCGCCGAGGTGCGCCGGAGCCGCCGTGCAGTACAAGAACCTGTTCCGAAAGCTGGAGAAGACGCTCGCCGCCCTCGAGCGATCCGACGACATCCTGGGGACTCTCTCCGCGATCCTCGGGCGCCTCGTCACGGACTTCCAGGACGACCTGGGAATCGTGGGAGGCAGGATCTACGTCCGCCACGACGGCTACTTCGTTCTCGAGAGCGAGTGCCCGGCGGGGAAGGCGCCGCTCGGCTTCCGAATCCCGGTCTCCTATCCGCCCATCGGGGAAATCCTCGATCGCGGCTTCGCCTTGAAGGAGATCAGCGATCCCGGCATCGACCGCGAGATCGAGCAGGCGATCGGGGTCAGCGTCTTCGCCGCGATCCGCATCGGAGACAAGGGACGCCAGATCATGGCGTTCAGCCTCAAGCCGCCCGTCGAGGCGGAGCAGGTCGTCTACACCCTCAACACGATCCGGCACGTCGTGAACCTCAAGGTGCGGCAGGAGCACCTCGAGGACCGCGTGGCGGAAGTGCGCGAGATCCAGCTCTCCCTCCTCCCCGCATCCTCTCCACAATTCGGCCCGTTCGACGTGCACGGCGCGTCGGTGCCCGCGGAGGAGGTCGGCGGCGACCTCTACGACTTCATCCCGGTCACGGCCCGCCGCCTGGGCATCGCGATCGCCGACTCGTCGGGACACGGCCTCCCCGCGGCCCTGCAGGCTCGCGACGCGATCATCGGCCTGAGGATGGGGGTGCAGGAGCATCTCCGGATCACCTCGACGATCGAGAGGCTGAACCGGGTCGTGAGCCACTCGGCGCTCGCGTCGAAGTTCATCTCGCTCTTCTACGGCGAGCTCGAGATGAACGGCACGCTCGTCTACTGCAACGCGGGGCAGACCCCGCCGCTCGTGCGGGTGGGCGGGAGCTTCGTCGAGCTGACCCGGGGCGGGACCGTGCTCGGCCCGAACCCCGACGCGCTCTACGAGCGCGGCTACGTGGACCTCCCGCAGGGGGCGGTATTCCTCGCCTACACCGACGGGATCACCGAGTCGTTGAACGCGGCGGGAGAGGCGTTCGGGACGGACCGGCTGCGCGAGATCCTCGCGTCGCAACTCTGGCTCTCCGCCCGCGATCTGGTCGAGGAGGTCTTCGACAGGGTCCGGGCGTTCTCGATCGTGGACCCGCCCGTGGACGACCAGACGGTCGTGGCGATCGTCCGCCGCTGACGCGCGCTCAGCGCTCGAGGAACCAGAACGCGACGCCGACGGCGGCGATCAGCAGTCCACTCGTCATTTCCATGTAGCGCGCCGCGCCGGGAGGCTCGAAGCGCCGGATGCCGGCGACGCCGGCGACCGAGAGACCGACCATGAGGGCGATCGTCGTGGCGCTGTACGCCACCGCGACGAGCGAGAGCACCCTGGCGCCGTGCTCCGCCGCCGCCAGCACGATCGGGAGGACCAGAACGCACGGGTTGACACCCACGATCACCGCGAGGTACACCGCCCCCCGCCCCCCGACGCCCTCGATGAGCCGCCGGTCGGCGTGGTAGTGCAGGTGGCCCGGATCGCCGGGCCCCTCGCTGCCGTCGCAGCCCGGCCCCTCCTCCTCGCGGTGCAGCAACGAGCCGCCGGGATGGAAGTGCCCGCCCTTCTTCCAGGCCCAGCCCGCGTACACCAGCCCGAACACGATCAGGAGCCCGCCGCTGACCCGCTCGAGCGTCTCCCCCACGGCGGCCGTCGCCTCGCGCCCGATTCGCACCGCGATCAGGCCGAGGAGAACGGACAGAGCGGTGTGGATCAGGGCCGACCCGCCGGAGATCGCGGCCGTCGTCCGCGCGCTCCAGCGGCGCGCGCGGCCGATCAGCACGAACGGGAGCCAGTGGTCGGGGATGAGCGTGTGGAACGCCGCGGTGGCGATCGCGGTCACGGTCAGGAGGTAGAACGGGGCATCGGCCACGGGGATGTCTCGCTCCTTTCCGGAGAGCGCCGGGATTCTAGCACCGGGGGAGCTTCTCCATGAGCGCGGCGGCGCGCTCGCCGGACGCGGCCGCCCCTTCCAGCGTGGCGGGCAGGCCCGTGTCGGTCCAGTCGCCGGCGAGGAAGAGGTTGGGCACCGCCGTCTCCGCGTCGGGCCTCAGGGCGAGGTTCCCGGGAGTGAATCTCGCGGTCGCGTCACGCTCCTTCACGACGCGCGACCGGACGAGCACGGCGCCCCGGCTGCGCGGGAGGAACCGACGGACCTCCGCGGCCGCAACCCCGGCGATCTCCTCCCTCCCCCGCTCGATCCAATCGTCCGCGGCGCTGCGGACGAGCGCGAGGTAGCCGGGCGGACGGGCCCCCCCGAGCCGCCCGCGGTCGAACACCCAGTGCACGGGGGAGTCGAGAAGTCCGGCCATCGGGCGGTCGGCGACCTCGCGGTCGAACCAGAGGTGGACGCCGACGATCGGCGACGCGCCGAGCGCTCGCGCGCGCTCGGGCGTTACCGAGCTCGCCGCGGGAGGCAGGAGCGCCGCCGCGGCCCGGGGCGGGACGGCGAGCACCGCGGCCCCCGCCTCGTGACGGCTCCCGTCCCGGCACACCGCCGCCCTGAACCGGCCGCGGCCATCGGCCTCGAGCCTCTCCACCGGACTTCCCACGAGGATCTCGCTCCCCCTCTCCCCGAGATATCGCGCGGCGGGGACGGCGACGACGTCGTCGAGGCCGCGCGACGGGAAGCCGATGCGGGCGGCGTCCGGCCCGCCGAGCAGCGCCCGGCGCAGGACCTCCACGAGAAGGGTCGCGGGCGCGGTCTCGGGATCGAGGTTGAGCGCCGCGAGGGCGAGCGGGTCCCAGAGCAGCGCGCGCCCGGCCGGGGATACGCCGACCGCGGCCAGCCAGGAGGCGACCGTGAGACCGTTCGCCCGGGGCGCTCCGGCGCGCACGTCGCGCACCAGGGCCCCCGCCGCCGCGACGTCCCGGAACGAGAAGCCCTTGAGGCGCGAAAGGCCCGCGAGGAAGTCGAGCGGGGGCGGCAGCGCGGCGGGACGGAAGACCGAGGCATCTCCCCCCGGGTGCAACATCGCCACCTCGAGCCGGGGCGCGAACGCCACCGCATCGAGACCGCCCGTCCGCTTCGCGAACCGCAGGAAGCTCTCGTAGCACCCCATCAGGAGGTGCTGGCCGTTGTCCTCGACGTCTCCGGTCGCCGCATTCGCGAACGAGCGCGCCCTGCCCCCCAAGGAGCGCGTCGCCTCGAGGACGCGCACCGTGGCGCCGGCGGCGGCGAGTGCGACCGCCGCCGAGAGACCGGCGCACCCCGCGCCGACGACGACGGCGTCCGGCGTCAAGAGCCTCGCCCCAGCCGGTCGCGAGCCAGGAGTCCGAGGGCGATCAGGCCGCGCCGGGCCGTGCCGACCCGGAGCTTCCGGTCGAGCACGCCGCTCCCCGCGCGCTCGACCTTCTCGAGGAGAACGCGGTACACGGCCGCCATGATGCGCCCGGGGAGGAGCCGGCGCCGCTCGGACGCGGGGAGAAGCGCCCGCGCCGCGTCGAAGCGCCCGCGGGCGAACGCCGCCTCCTCGCGGATCAGCCCGTCGAGACGCAGCCTGGCCTCCCCATCGGGCCCGGCGAGGTCCGCTTCCGTCAGCCGGTGCCGGCGCAGGGCGTCGGCCGTCAGGTAGACCCGGCCTCGCGCGAGGTCCTCGCCGACATCGCGGAGGATGTTCGTCCACTGCAGCGCGATGCCGAGCTCCTCGGCATAGGCGTCCACGCGCGGGTCCTCGCAGCCGAAGACGCGCACCGAAAGCAGTCCGACGCTCGAGGCGACCCGGTAGCAGTACGCCCTGAGCTCCGGAGCGCTCGCGTAGCGGCGGTTCTCGAGATCCCAGCTCACGCCCTCGAGGAGATCGTCGAACGGCCTGCGCGGCAGGCGGAACGTCGCGACGGCACGGGAGAGGCGTGCGGCCTCCGCGCCGCCCTCGGACCCCGCGAACGCGCGATCGAGCTCCGCGCGGACTCGAGCGAGCGCGGCGCGCGCCTCCTCCGGACCGGGCGCCTCGTCGACGGCGTCGTCCGCCCGCCGGCAGAAGTCGTAGACGGCGAGGATCCCCTCCCGCCTCTCCGGCGGGAGGACGCGAAAGGCGACCCGGAAGTGGCTGACGGGGTGGTGCGCCCCGGTCGCCTGCGCCGGGCTCGCGGGCGCGCTCACGGCGCTCCCCAGCGCCCCAGCAGCGCCTTGGCGCCGAGCAACGCCTTGTCGCCGCGGGTCAGGGCGGGGCGGGCCCGGAACACGTCGCACCCTGCCCCCTCGATCCGGTCGAGAATGCGGTTACCGCCCAGCCACGTCAGCCGGATCTCGAGCCCAAGGCGGCCGTGGAGCTTCCCGAGCAAGGGCCGTCCCTCCTCGAAGCACCTCCTCGTCCTCCCGATCATCTCGAGGAGCAGCGCGCGGAAGCCCTCGTGGAGCCGCCCCGAGCGGAGGTCCTCCTCGGTGACGCCGAAGCGCTGGCGGTCCTCGGCCGGTAGATAGATCCGGTCCTTGCGGAGGTCCACCGAGACGTCCTGCCAGAAGTTGGTGAGCTGCAATCCCGTGCAGATCGCGTCGGAGAAGCGCGCGCGCGCGTCGTCGGCAAGGCCGAACAGCCCGAGGACCAGCCGGCCGACCGGGTTCGCGGACCGCCGGCAGTAATCCAGCAGCTCGTCCCAGCTCCCGTACCGCCGCACGCGGCAGTCCTGGCGGAACGCGTCCAGGAGGTCCCGGAACAGCGCGGGGGGGAGGTCGAACGTCGCGATCGTCTCTCCCAGCGCCATGAACACCGGGTGGTCGGCCTTCCCCTCGAGGCAGCGGTCGAGATGCGCCTCCCAGCGTCCCAGCTGCTCGAGGCGCCTCCCGTCGTGCGCCGCCTCGTCGGCGAAGTCGTCGGCCGCTCGCGCGAAGGCGTAGATCGAGCAGACGTGGGGTCGCAGGCGGCGCGGGATGGCGAGGGACGCGATCGGGAAATTCTCGTAGTGCGCGCGCGCGACCGCGGCGCAGTACGCGTAGGCCTCCTCGCGGGTCCAGCGAGCGGGCTCTCCCGACGGGGCCTTGCTCATGCCTATCGGGCGTACTCGACGGCGCGTACCTCCCGGATCACGGTCACCTTGATCTTGCCGGGATAGTCCATCTCGGACTCGATGCGCGCGGCCAGGTCGGACGCGAGGAGGTCCACCTTCGCGTCGTCCAGCTCGTCCGAGCGGGCGATCACCCGGATCTCCCGTCCGGCCTGGATGGCGTAGGACTGCTCCACCCCCGGCATGGAGTTGGCGAGCCCTTCGAGGCGCTCGATGCGCTTGATGTACTCGGCGACGCTCTTCCGCCGCGCTCCCGGACGCGCTCCCGAGAGGGAGTCGGCCGCGGAGACGAGGACGGAGATCGGCGAGATGACCTCGCAATCCTCGTGGTGGGAGGCGATGGCGTTGATCACCACCTCGGGCTCGCCGTACTTCTTGGCGACCTCGGCCCCGATCTCGGGGTGGGTCCCCTCGCGCTCGTAGTCGATCGCCTTGCCGATGTCGTGGAACAACCCCGCCCGCCGGGCCAGCTTCTCGTCCAGGCGCAGCTCCGCGGCCATCATCCCGGTGAGGATGGAGACTTCCTTGGCGTGGAGGAGCACGTTCTGGCCGTACGAGGTCCGGTACGTGAGCCGTCCCAGGAGCTTCACCATCTCCGGGTGCACGTCGCGGATCCCGAGCTCCTTCAGGCTCTGCTCCCCCGCCCGCCGCATCTCTTCGTCGAGTCGCCGCCGGTTGCGGCGGACCAGGTCCTCGATCCGGCGCGGGTGGATGTTGCCGTCCTTGATCAGCGCCTCGAGCACGCGCCGCGCGACCTCGCGCCGCACCGGGTTGAACCCGGACAGCGTCACCGTGCTCGCGTCCTCGTCGATGAGGAGCTGGATCCCCGTCGCGCTCTCGAAGGCGCGGATGTTCTTCCCCTCGTGCCCGATGATCCTCCCCTTGAGCTGGCTTCCCTCGGGGAGCGGGAACTGCGTGACCGTGCGCTCCGCGGAGAAATCCGAGGCCGCGCGCTCGACGGCCAGGGCGATGATCTTCACCGCCTCGGCGTCGGCGGTGCGCTGCGCCTCGTCCTTGATCTCCTTGATCAGCGACGCGGCCTCGTAGCGGGCCTCGACCTTGAGGTTCGCGAGCAGCTGCCGCTTCGCCTCGTCCCGGGTCATGGCGGAGATGCGCTCGAGCTCGAGGAACTCCTCCTGCAGGAGGCGCTCGACTTCCTCGCGCGCCTTTCCAAGCTCCTCGTCCTTCGCCGCCAGCGCGGTCTCGCGCTCCTGGAGGACCTCGCGCTGCCGTCCGATGTCCACCTCCAGGTCCTGGACCGCTTGCCGCTGCGTCTTCACGTCTCGCTCGCGCTTCAGCAGCTGGCCCTTGCGCGAGCGGAGATCGTTGTCCGCCTTGTTCCGCTGGCGGAAGATCTCCTCCCTCGCCTCCACGAGGGCGGTCCTCTTCGATTTCTCCGCCTCCCGGCGGGCGTTGTGGAGGATCTCCTCCGAGCGCCGGCGCACCGCCTCGAGGCTGTTCCGTCCGAGGCGGTTGTTGATCCACCAGCCGAGCGCTCCTCCGGCCGCGAGGGCCGCCGGCACCGAGACGAGCACGAGGGCGAGACTGCTCATGGACGCTCCTCCGCACGCTCCCCCACGGCCGCGTCCGAGACGAACGGGTTCGTGAGGCGCTCGTGCCCGAGCGTGGTTTCCGGGCCGTGGCCCGGGTAGCAGACGGTGTCCGCGGGAAGCCGGAACAGCTTTCCGCGAATGGAGGCGACCAGGTCGGGCCACGACCCGCCCGGGAGATCGGTTCGGCCCACCGATCCGCGGAAGAGGGTGTCGCCGACGATCATGCGGCCCCCGAACTTGAGACACGTGCCTCCCGGCGTGTGGCCGGGGGTGTGGATCACGTCGATCGAGATGCCGTCGAACCGCAGGGACTGGCCCTCCTCGAGGGGCAGGTCCGGCTCGGGGGAGGGGTCCACTTCGAACCCGTAGGCGCTCCCCTGCGCGTCGAGGCGCTTCAGGAACGGCGTGTCGGCCGGGTGGATCGCGAGGGGCGCGCCGGTGCGCTCCTTGACGAGCCGGTTCCCCGCGGCGTGATCGAGGTGGCCGTGGGTGTTCACGATGAGGTCGAGGGTGAGCCCGCGCCGCTCGAGGAAACCCAGAGCCTCCTCGACGTCGAACCCCGGATCGAAGATCGCGGCGCGCCGCTTCGACGGCCCGACGAGCACGTAGGCGTTCTGCTCGAAGGGGCCGAGCTCGAACCGGACGAGTTCAAGGTCCTCGATCATGAGGCGCTCCGCGACATGGTGGGTATGATCCGACAAAAGCCGGGATCGGGCAAACGCCGGTCAGCGGCGCCGCTGGACCGCGGGCAGGACCCTCTTGCGCAGGCGGAACGCCTTGGGCGTGACTTCCACGAGCTCGTCCTCCCGGACGAACTCGAGGGCCTGCTCGAGGCTCAGCGAGCGGGGCGGCACGAGGCGGATGGTCCGCTCGGACACGGACGCCCTCATGTTGGTCAGCTTCTTCTCCTTGGTGATGTTGACGTCGATGTCGGCGGCGCGGGAGTTCTCGCCGACGACCATCCCCTCGTAGACCTGGTCTCCCGGCGCGACGAACATGGTGCCGCGGTCCTGGAGGTGCTCCACCGCGTACGCGGTGCACCGCCCGGGGCGGTCGGAGACCAAGGCACCCGTGGTCCGGTGGGGGATCTCCCCCTGCCAGGGTGCGTACCCGTCGAACAGGTGATTCATGATGCCGGTGCCGCGGGTATCGGTGAGGAATTCGGTCCGGAAGCCGATGAGGCCCCGCGAGGGGATCGTGAACTCCATCCGGACCCGTCCGGTGCCGTGGTTCACCATCTTCGTCATGCGGCCCTTGCGGATCCCCGTCTTCTGCGTCACGGCGCCCACGAACGTCTCGGGACAGTCCACGACCAGGATCTCCATCGGCTCGTGGCGCTGCCCGTCGATCTCCCGTGTCAGGATCTCCGGCCGGCCGGCGCCGAGCTCGTACCCTTCGCGCCGCATCATCTCGATGAGGATGGCGAGCTGCAGCTCCCCCCGTCCCGAGACCTTGAACGCGTCGGGAGTGTCGGTCTCCTCCACCCGGATCGAGACGTTCGACAGGATCTCCTTGAACAGGCGCTCGCGGAGCTTCCGCGCGGTGACGTACTGCCCCTCGAGGCCGGCGAGCGGGGAATCGTTGACGCGGATCTCGATCGCGATGGTCGGCTCGTCCACCTGGATCGGGGGGAGCGGCACCGGCCGCTCGAGGTCCGAGATCGTCTCGCCGATGTTGATGGACTCGATCCCGGTGAGGGCGACGATGTCGCCGGGGCCCGCCGAGGGGAGCTCGATGCGCCGGAGCCCCTCGTAGCCGTAGATCCCCGCGATCTCGGCCTGCACGATGCTCCCGTCGCGACGGCAGTGCGAGACCGTCTGCCTCTTCCGGACCTCGCCCGAGACGATCCGTCCGACCGCGAGGCGGCCGATATAGTCGTCGTAGTCGAGGTTCGTGATCAGGAACTGCAGCGGCATGTCGGGATCGTGGACCGGAGCGGGGATCGAGCGGAGGATCTCGTCGAACAGCGGCGCGAGCGGCTCGTCCGGCCCGTCCACCGTCCGCCGGCAGATTCCCTTCCTCGCGTTGCAGTACAGGACGGGGAACCCGAGCTGGTCCTCCCTCGCGTCGAGGTCGATGAACAGGTCGTAGACCTCGTTCAGGACTTCCTTGGGCCTCGCGTCCTGGCGGTCGATCTTGTTGATGACGACGATCGGCTGGAGCCCGCTCTCGAGCGCCTTCCGGAGCACGAACCGCGTCTGCGGGAGCGGCCCCTCGCAGGCGTCCACGAGGAGCAGCACGCCGTCCACCATCTTCATCGTCCGCTCGACCTCGCCGCCGAAGTCGGCGTGGCCGGGGGTGTCCACGATGTTGATCCTCGTCCCGCGGTAGAGGACCGAGGTGTTCTTCGCCATGATGGTGATGCCCTTCTCCCGCTCGAGGTCGATCGAGTCCATGACCCGCTCGACGACGTACTCCTTCTCGCGGAAGATCCCGCTCTGCCACAGCATCGAGTCCACCAGCGTGGTCTTGCCGTGGTCCACGTGCGCGATGATCGCCAGGTTGCGGATGTCGTCCCTCGTTGCGAAACCCATGGCACACTCCCCCGGTAGGCGGGTGAAGAAAAAAGGCCGGAAGCGCCGCTCCCGACCTCCGCGCATGATAGCACACGACGGGGAGGCGCCCCGTTCTACTTCTTCAGTGCAGGCTTCCCGAAGAGCGGCAGGAACTCCCCGAACCCTTCCTTCTCGAGCTCCTCGACCGGAATGAACTTGAGCGCGGCCGAGTTGATGCAGTAGCGGAGTCCCGTCGGAGCCGGGCCGTCGTCGAACACGTGGCCGAGGTGGGAGTCCGCGTTCCCGGACCTCACCTCGGTGCGGGGCATCCCGAGCGTCGTGTCGCGCTTCTCGACGAGCTTGGCTCCGCGCACCGGCTTGGTGAAGCTCGGCCATCCGGACCCGGAGTCGAACTTGTCCTCCGAGCTGAAGAGCGGCTCCCCGCTCACCACGTCCACGTACAGCCCGCGGCGGTGCTCGTTCCAGTAGGCGTTGCGGAACGGCGGCTCGGTGCCGCACTCCTGGGTGACCTTGTATTGCATCGCCGTGAGGCGCGCCTTCAGCACCTCGGCGTCCTTCTTGACGTCGTCGCTCACCGGGGTCTCCTTCCCGTCATTCGAGGCGGCCTCCGCGTCGCGCGCGGGCTGGACCGCGAGCAGCACGGCCGCTCCCGCCAGCAGCGCGACGCACGCCGCGACCAGGAAGATTCGAGCCCTCGACGAAATCATGGCTTCGGCCCCTCCCCGCCCCCGCGGTCCTGCTCGACGAGGATAACCCGCCCCGGCGGCGGCCGCCCGCGGGGCGCTTGTCCCCCGCGCCCGTGGGTGCCAGAATGCCCTTTTCCCGCGCCGTCCCGGCGCCTCCCCGGAGGATCGCAACGTGCCCGAACAGGACGACGACGCGACGCTCGACAGGATCTACGACGCGCTCGACGGCGAGGACTTCGAGGAGGCGCTCGGCCTGATCGGCGAGGCGATCGAGGCGCTTCCCGAGGGCCAGGACGATCCGGTCCTGCGCCTCCTCGCGGGATCGACCCTGCTCGAGATGGACCAGGCGGAGGAGGCCGCGGAGCAGCTCGCGCTGGCGGTCGGCATGGACCCCGAGGACGCGGAGGCCCGCTCGACCCTGGCCCTGGCCCTCTTCCGCTGCACGCGCTTCGAAGAGGCGCGGGAACACGCGCGGAAGGCGCTCGAGGCCGACCCGAAAAGCCCGGACGCCCTCTACGTGCACGCGATGCTCCTCGAGCGCGAGGGCAAGACCGCCGACGCGAACCGTCACTTCGAGCGGGCCGCGCGACTCGACCCGGAGCGGTATCCCGCGCCCGTCCGGTTCGACCGGAAGACGTTCGAGGGCGAGGTGGCGCGGGCCGGCGAGATGCTGCCGATGGAGTTCCGGCGGCACCTCGAGGAGGTCGCCGTCCTGGTCGAGGACCTCCCCTCCGACGCGATCCTCCTCGACGAGAAGCCGCCTCTCGACCCGGAGCTCCTGGGACTGTTCGTCGGGACGGCGCTCCCCGAGAGGAGCTTCTCGGGAGCGTCCGCCGCGCCTCCGCGGATCCTCCTCTTCCAGCGCAACCTCGAGCGGTTCGTCCAGGACGAGGAAACGCTGCGGGAGGAGATCGCGAAGACGCTCCACCACGAGCTGGGTCACTACCTCGGCATGGACGAGGAGGGGCTCGAGCGGATCGACCTGGCCTGACGACGCGAAGCGCCGGAACGCGACGGTCAGCGAGGGCCACTCCTTCTCATCTTGAGGCCGGGGTGGACTCCGAGCCAGCGGGCGAGGTGCTCCACGAGGCGATCGATGCCAAGGGCCACCTCCTCCAGATCCCCCGTGCCCATGAACCCGGGGGTGAAGAGGGTCCGCCGCTCCTCGTCCACGACGACCTCGCCCGACGGGACCCACACGGGCTCCTGGTCGAGAGGCCGCCCCTGGTGACGCCTCAGAACCGCCTGGGCGAGCCCGAGCGCCGCCACGGGCGCCTTTCGCGCCGCGAGCGCCCCGAGCAGGGACGCGACCTCCGGGCGCACGTCGCCGAGCCCGAGCGGTCCGGACCCCGGCAGGCACAGGTTCTTGACGGTTCCCATGCCTCCGGGGATCACCAGGGCATCGAGGAGCGTCTCCGGCATCTCGTGGATCGGGGAGACGGCGCCGCGGGCGATGCGGGCCGCTTCGACCAGAACGCGCCGGGGCGGCACGCCGTCGAGCGCGTCGCCGGTGGAGTGGTCCACGACGTCGCGCTGCTCGACGTCGGGGGCCAGGAACGCCGCCTCCATGCACCGCCGCGACAGCGCCAGGGCGAGAAGGACCGTCTCCTGGATCTCGGAGCCGTCGTAGGCTCCGCAGCCGGACAGGAGGACGCCGATGCGCCGCATGCGCTCAGGCGGAGGTTCCCCGCGACGCCGAGAGGAGGTCGGCGGCGCGGGCGATCACCTGGTCCGCGATCTCGTCGAGGCGGCCGTCGGTGACGATCCCCGATGCGTTGCGGTGCCCTCCCCCGCCGAACTCGCTCGCGAGCCGATAGACGTCGACGATCCCCTTGGAGCGCAGCGACACCTTGATGCGCCCGTCCTGGAGCTCCCGGAACAGGAGGGCGACCTGCACTCCGTCGATCGCGAGGAGCGGCGTCGTCATCTCGGAGGTGTCCGCCCCTTCCGCGCCGCACTCCAGCTCGACGGCCCGCGGAACCCGGACCGACACGATCTTCCCGTCCGCGTCGAGGTGCAGGCCCGCGAGGGCGCGCCCGAGGAGGCGCGTCCAGGCCGGCGAGTTCCTCTCGAAGACCTCGCGGAAGCACCGGGCCGGCTCGATCCCCACGCGCAGTAGGGACGCGGCGATCTCGTGCGCGCGGGCCCGCGTGGAGTTGAAGCGGAAGAACCCGGTGTCGGTGGCGAGTCCGGCGTACAGCGCCTCGGCCGTGCCGGTGTCGAGCGCGTGCCCCGCGGCGACGATCAGCTCGTAGACCATCGCCGCGGTGGCGCTGGCGGTCTCGTCCAGGATCTCGTGCGCCCAGATCGTCCCCTGCGCGGGGTGGTGATCGATGCAGAGGACGTTCGACGCCAGCGAGCGGACGACAGGCTCCATCCGCCCCAGGCGATCGGGAGCGGAGTTGTCCAGGAGGACGACGAGGTCGGCGGCGCCGAGCTCGGCGTCGTGGTCTTGCGGCTCGTACACCTCGACCGACGGCCCGCGCTCCTCGAGGTAGGCGAGGTTCCTCGGCGTCACTTCCTGGTTGACGATCTTCACCTCGCGGCCCGAGGCGGCGAGGAAACGGCCGAGGCCGATCTCGGAGCCGATCGCGTCGCCGTCCGGGTTCATGTGGGTGGTCAGAACCAGGCGGCGGCTCTTCTCGACGAGCCGCCGGAACAACTCGTGTCGCCCCGAGTCGAGCATCAGCACGCGCTCCAGCCCGCCGGCCCCGAGTTACGCCCCCCACCGTAGGGCCCGCCGCCCACGCCGCCGTGCCGGTAGGCCTCGGCGCAGGCCCGGTACTCGTCCACGCCCTTCCGCATCCGCTCCATCAAGACGGCGTCCACCTCACCCCGGATCTTGCCCGGCACGCCCGCGACGATCGCGCCGTCGGGCACCTCGAACCCCTCCCGCACCACCGTCCCCGCCGCCACCAGCGCGCCGCGGCCGACGCGGCAGCCCGAGAGGAGCACGGCCCCCATTCCGATCAGCGCGTCGTCGCCCACGGTGCAACCGTGGACGACGCATCGGTGGGCGATGGTGACCCGGCTCCCGATCCGCACGGGAAGGTCGAAGTCCACGTGGAGCACGGAGAGATCCTGGATGTTCGTCGCCTCGCCGACCACGATCGGCTCGAGATCCGCCCGAAGCACGCACCCGTACCAGACCGAAGCGAAGGCGCCGAGGGTCACGTCTCCCACGACCACGGCTCCGGGTGCGACCCAGACGCTCGGGTGGATGTCGAGGCGGTTGGCGTGGAATCGCGGCGCAACGTCCGGACCGGAACCCACCGGCCCATCGCTCGTCGGCGGCATGTGGCGGTCTCCTCGGGCGGCCTCGGAAAAGCCGGGAAGCGTAGCGCCGTGGCGCGCGGGTGTCAAGCCGTTTTCGCGCCCGGGGAGCGCCCCCCGGGAGAAGCGGGAGAGCGATCGAGGAGGGCCTTCAGGATGAGAGCCTGGTAATGCGCGTCGTAGTCCGCCCGGTGGGTGAGCGCGGGATCCTGCGGCGGGAGGGCGAGCAGCCGCTCGAGCCGCTCCTTCGAGGTCTCGTTCCACGAAATCCCGAGCCGCCCCATCGCGAGGCTCTTGCTGTCGATTCCCTTGTAGCCGAACGGGTTCTCGACCCCGAAGTGGACGAAGTAGTACGCGAGGTACGACCAGTCGAACACGGCATTGTGGCCGACGAAGACCGGGCGGTCCGCGGACGGCCGGTTGCGCTCGAGCACCCAGTCGCGGAGGCGCGCCAGAGCCTCCCGCGGCTCGAGCCCCTCGCTGCGCAACCGCTCCACGTCGAGGCCGCACACCGCCAGCGCCTCCGGGTCGAATCCGGGGAAGACCGGCTTCAGCTCGAGGTAGAGCGACTCGCCGAGCTCGTGGTGGCCCCCCGCGGGGCGCACCACGGTGACGCCGACCGACAGGAGGTTGAACAGCGGGGGAACCGGCCCCGACGCCTCGCAGTCCAGGCAGAAGTAGATCATCGCTGGCTCCTCAGAACGTCTCGCGCGCGGAGACGTAGAGCTGGAACTTCTTGATCGTCGGATCGCCGTCGAGCGCGTAGGCGAGATCGATGTGGGCCATCGTCGCGCCCGACGAGCGGCTCGACGCCAGTCTCAGCCCCAAGCCGACGTCCTTCAGGACGCCGAGGTCGTCGTGGCCCGGCTCCCCGGCGAACCAGGCCCTCCCCGCGTCGGCGAAGACCGCGGCCCCGACGCGCATCAGCTTGAGGACCTCCCAGTCGGTGTAGAAACGCTGCTCGACCGTCAGGAGGACGCGGCGGTTCCCGTCCTGGTAGCGGAGGGGATAGCCCCGGAGCCCGGTGTCGCCGCCAAGGAGCAGCTGGCTCTCGCGGTCGAGGTTGTAGGCCATGTCGCCCCGGAGCGAGGCGTAGAAGTTGTGGCGCCCGAGGTCTCGCAGGTACAAACGCGCTCCCAACCCCGCCCACACGTTCTCGAACCCGTCGCTCGCGCGACGGCCGGACATCTCCGCCGACGCGAGAACCATGCCGCCGGGGGCCAGGCCGAGCCCCACGCGGTACGAGCCCTCGAAGATCGCGCGGCCCCGATCCGATCCGAACGCGGGGGCGGCCCATCCGATTCTCGCGTGCCCCTCTCGCGCCAGGTTGAGATCCTCGGTCCGCTTGATCTTGTCGAGGTCCTGGAGCGTGATGAACCCGTCCTGGACGGAATCGAACGCGATCCAAGGGTAGGCGAGAGTCCGGTCGCTCGGGAACGGGTCCGGCGGCCGCTCGCCGGGGACGGGGCTGAACGTCTCCCGGTCGAACGAGAAACCCGCGCTGTAGCGCGCCGCCCTCCCCCCCACGAGCCCGCGCGAGAACCCGGCATGCACGGTCGCCGTGTCGCTCGACCGGTAAAAGCGGGCGACCGCGTAACCGAGCTCGTACAGTGGCTCCACGCTGTCGTTGCGGTCGTACGTGCCGCCCACGGCCCACCGCGTATCGAGCGAGTAAAACGGCCGCTCTACGTAGACGTACTGCTCGTAGCCGTCGCTGTTGTCCGCGTAGGCCAGCGCCGCCTGGACCCGGCTCCCGAGGACCGAGGGGTCTCTGTACGCGTAGGTTCGCGAAACGCGGTCGACGTCCCGCGTGTGGTGAATGGCGACGCTCTTGCCGTACCCGAGGAAGTTCATCTCCTCGAGTCCGATCGAGGTTCGGTTGGCCCCGCCCTTCCGTGAGAAATTGAACCCGAACCTGAGCGTCCAGACGTCGCGAACGGCGACCTCGACGTCCACGACGCCATCCCGGTACCCCACCGGACGGATCTTCGCGTCGTAGAGGAATCCGAGGCCCCGCAGGAGGCGCGCGGACTCCTCGCAAAGGCGGCGCGAGTACGCGTCTCCCTCCTTGAAGAGGAGCTGGCGGCGGATCACCGAGTCCTTGGTCTTGACGTGGACGAAATTCGCGGCGCGAAAGACGGCGTTGTCCTCGCCGGGCTTGGTGGGATCGAAGATGTCGGCGACGATCACGCGGATCTCGCCGACCACCGCGCGTTCCGCCTCCAGGGTGGCGTCGTCGGGGAGCGACGCGACAGGCTCAACCGCGGCGTGCCCAGGCGGCCCCCCCTCCTCGGCCCGCGCGAAGGACACGGCGAGCGTCAGGAGCGCCGCCGCGGCCGCCGCGCGCGCCATCGTGCCCATGCGGGGCCCGCCCCACGGGGGACGCGATCGGCGCGGCGTCGGCTCCAGCATCGATCCGAATGATATGTGATGTGCCCTCCCCTCGCGCGCCGCCGGCCGTCCCCCGCCCCGAAATCGCCCGAAACGGTCCCCAGACTCCCGGTGGTCGACACCCCATTGATTCTCCGGGTAGCCGGTGCGAGAATGTCCCACCATCGAGATCCATCCTGCCTTGCACTCCAGAGTTTCGAAGGAGGTTCGGCATGTCGGAGCGCTTGTCCCACGACGTCCTCATCCTGGGGGCGGGCCTGGCCGGGCTTCGCGCGGCCGTCGAGATCTCCCGCCGCCTCGACGGGAAGGTGAACATCGGCATCGTCTCCAAGGTCCAGCTGATGCGCGCCCACTCGGTGTGCGCGGAGGGCGGGACCGCGGCGGTGCTGCGGACCGAGGAGGGGGACTCGCTCGACCTCCACGCCTGGGACACGGTCAAGGGGTCGGACTTCCTGGCCGACCAGGACGTCGTCCGGAGGTTCGTCGAGGCGATACCCGGGGAGATCCACCAGCTCGACCACTGGGGCATCCCGTGGACGCGCGATGCCAACGGACGGATCGAGCAGCGCCCGTTCGGCGGCCACTCCTTCCCGCGGGCGACCCTCGCCGCGGACAAGACCGGCTTCTTCGAGATGCAGACCCTCTACGACACCCTCCTCCGGTACAAGTGCTTCACGCGCTACGACGAGCTGTTCGTCACGGACATCCTGGTGGAGAACGGGCGGTTCTCGGCGATCCTCGGCATCCACGCGCCGAGCGGGGAGCGGGTGATCCTGCAGGCGAAGGCGCTGCTGATCGCGACGGGCGGCGGCGGCACGCTTTACGGGTTCACCACCTACTCGCAGACCGTCACCGGCGACGGGATGGCGATGGCCTACCGGGCGGGGCTCCCCCTCGAGGACATGGAGTTCCTGCAGTTCCACCCGACGGGACTCGTCCCCTCCGGCATCCTGATGACCGAGGGGTGCCGGGGGGAGGGCGGTTATCTCAAGAACAACAAGGGCGAGCGTTTCATGGAGCGCTACGCGGCGTCCAAGATGGAGCTCGCCCCGCGGGACATGGTGTCGCGGGCGGAGACGACCGAGATCCTCGAAGGGCGCGGCTTCGAGGGATCGGACGGCCTGGGCTACCTGCACCTCGACCTGACGCATCTCGGCGCCGAGAAGATCAACACGCGCCTGCCCCTCATCCGGGAAGTCTGCATCAAGTTCCTCGACCTCGACCCGATCCTGAAGCCGATCCCGATCCGGCCCGTAGCGCACTACTCGATGGGGGGGATCGAGACCGACATCAACGGCGCCACGCGCGTCCCCGGAATCTGGGCGGCGGGCGAGGCCGCGGCGGTGTCCCTCCACGGCGCGAATCGCCTCGGATCCAATTCCACCGGTGAGTGTCTCGTGTGGGGCGGCATCACGGGAAGCGAGATCGCGACCGCGCTCCCCCGCCTCCCGGCCCCTCCCCCACCCTCGGACGCCAAGGTCAAGGCGGCCGACGGGCACCTCGCCGAGTGGCTGAAGCGGGAGGGGAAGGAGAATCTCTACGAGCTGCGGCGCGAGCTCCGGGCCGCGATGGATCGCCACGTCGGCGTGTACAGGACGCCCGACGGGCTCGAGAAGGCCCTGGCCACGATCCGCGCGATCCGCGAGAAGTCGCGGCAGGCACCGGTTCGCGACAAGGGGAAGCTCTACAACTCGAACCTGTTCCACGCCCTCGAGCTCGAGAACCTCGTGGATCTCGCCGAGGTCACGGTGGCCGGGGCGATCGCGCGGCAGGAGTCGCGCGGCGCCCACGCGCGGCGGGACTTCACGACGCGCGACGACGAGAAGTGGCTGAAGCACACCATGGCGTGGGCCGCCGAGAAGGGACCTCGCCTCGACTACAAGCCGGTCACGATGAACATGTGGAAGCCCGTGGAGAGGAAGTACTGATCCGGAGGACACCATGCCGAGAGTCCAAGGGTATCCGAACCGCCTGGGAGTCAAGGGCTGGGTGGGGGGCGGCCGCTGGGGACTTGAGCGGTACCTCTACACCGTGCACCGGCTCACCGGGCTCGGGCTGCTGTTCTACTTCCTGTTGCACATCCTCGTGACCACCTCCCGGGCCTTCGGGCCGGAGTCGTGGGAGAAGGCGATGGGGGCGGTGACCGGGCCGATGTTCAAGGTCGGCGAGTACCTGGTCTTCGCCGCGTTCGCCTTCCACGCGATGAACGGCATCCGGCTCGTGATCGTGGAGCTGGGCTGGGGGGTGGGCAAGCCGATCGAGCCGGTCTACCCGTACAAGACGTCGGTCGACGTCCAGCGCGCGCTGGCGATCGTCGCGCTCCTGGTCGCCGCGGTCATCGCGGCCCTGGGCGCCGCCGATCTGTTGATGGATTAGGAGGCCGGCGATGATGCGAGATCAAAAGCTCTGGACCTGGCACGTGGCGGCCGGCCTCGTGATCCTGGTGCTTCTCGGCCTGCACATGCTCATCATGCACCTCGACGCGATCGTCAAGATCACGTCCCTGAACCCGGCCGGCGGCGAGCCCATCGAATGGAAGAACGTCGTCGCCCGCGGCAAGACCGTGTTCTTCGCGGTCACCTACGTGCTCCTGCTCGGCGCGGCGCTCTTCCACGGCCTTTACGGCCTGAGGAACATCCTCTTCGAGATGAACCCCGGGGCCGGCCTCAAGAAGGCTCTGTCGGCGGCGCTGCTGATCGTGGGACTCGGTCTATTCGTCCTGGGAACCTGGGCGGCGGTGGCCAGCTTCAACCTGGCCCGGACGCTGTGAGGGGAGCGGCGATGAGCGACGCGAACGCGAAGACGATCCTCTACCGGGTCCGGCGGTACGATCCCGCGAGGGAACCCGCCCCGAGATGGCAGGACTTCACGATCCCCCGCGTGCCGGGGATGACCGTGCTCGACGGGCTGTGGACGATCAAGGAGACCCACGACGCCACCCTCGCCTGGCGGTCCTCCTGCAGGATGGGCGTCTGCGGCTCCTGCGGGATGATGATCAACGGCAAGCCGCGCCTGGGCTGCAACACGCAGGTCTCGGAGCTGTCTTCGGACGTGGTGGCGGTCGCTCCCCTGCCCAACTTCGACATCATCCGCGACCTCGTCCCGGACCTCGCTCCGATGTTCGACGCGCACGCGGCGCTCCAGCCCTACGTGATCCGCGGGGACGTGAAGGAGCGGGAGAACCCCTCCGGCGAGTTCGGGCAGTCCATGCACGAGCTGGAGCAGTACCTGCAATTCTCCTATTGCATCAAGTGCGGCTGCTGCATGGCGGCCTGTCCGACGTACGCGACCGACCCCGTCTACTCGGGGCCGATGCCGCTTGCACAGGCGCACCGCTACAACACCGACACGCGCGACGACGGCTTCGCGGCGAGGAAAGAGGTGCTCGGAGGCGAGCGCGGGCCCTGGCGCTGCCACTTCGCCGGCGAGTGCTCGCGAGTCTGCCCGAAGGGCGTCGACCCCGCGAAGGCGATCCAGCTGATGAAGCGCGAGCTGGTGCTCGACTACATCCGCCTACGGAAAGGTCACGCGCCGGCCCAGGTGACCCCGAAGCCCAAGGAAGGCAAGCGGCGTCCGGACGTGCCCGAGGCGCCCGCCAAGACGCTTTAGGAGCGCGGCGATCGTCGTCACGGGCCTCGAAGTTCTCCTCGGGGACGGCCCCGGTGCCGCCGGCCTCGGCTCGGGTGCACGGATCGGCCTGGTCGCCCACCCCGCCTCCGTGGACCGCTCGGTCCGGCACGCGGCGGACCTGCTTGCCCGGCATCCGGGTTTTCGCCTGATACGCCTCTTCGGACCGGAGCACGGGCTGAGGGGTGAGGCTCAGGACATGGAGCCGGTCTCGGGCGGAGCCGACCCCGAGACCGGGCTGCCGGTGACGAGCCTGTACGGGTCGGACCCGAGATCGCTCCGGCCGAGGGCCGAGGAGCTCGAGGGGCTCGACGCGATCCTCTGCGACCTGCAGGACGTCGGGAGCCGCTACTACACGTTCATCTACACGATGGCTCACGTGATGGAGGCGGCGGCCGAGGCCGGCATTCCCGCCGTGGTCCTCGACCGGCCCAATCCTATCGGCGGGGCGGCGATGGAGGGGCCGGTGCTCGAGCCGGCCCTCGCGTCGTTCGTCGGCCGCTATCCCCTTCCCGTCCGGCACGGCATGACCCCGGCGGAACTGGCGCATCTGTTCAACGACGCGTTCGGCATCCGCTGCGACCTCCGTGCCGTCCCGATGCGCGGATGGACCCGCAGGATGCGCTTCGAGGACACGGGCCTTCCCTGGGTCGCGCCGTCCCCGAACATGCCGTCCCCCGCGACGGCCGAGGTGTATCCCGGCGGCTGCCTCGTCGAGGGAACGAACCTCTCCGAAGGGCGCGGCACGACGCGCCCGTTCGAGCTCGTCGGCGCGCCGTGGCTTCCCGCGAGGCCGCTCGCCGAGTCGCTCGCGAAGGAGGCGCCGGACGGCGCCCTGTTCCGTGCGACGTCCTTCAGGCCGTCGTTCCACAAGCACGCGGGGAAGAGCTGCGGCGGCGTCCAGGTCCACGTCACCGACCGCGAATCGTTCCGCCCGTTCGCGACCTACCTGGTTCTCCTGAGGGAGGCGCGGCGCTTGGCACCGGACTCGTTCGGCTGGCGCCGCGAGCCGTACGAGTTCGAGAAGGACCGCCTGGCGATCGATCTCCTGCTCGGGCGCGCGGACCTGCGCGACATGATCGAGGACGGCGCTCCGCTGGCGGAGATGGAAGCCACGTGGGAGCACGAGATCGAGGCCTTCGGCCGGCTACGCGGGCGATTCCTGCTTTACGCCTGACGGCCGAAGAGGGACGGCCACCCGGCGCGGCAACTGTCCCTCGCAACGGTTGCAGTCCCTACCCAAAAAAAATGACAGGGCGGGACCGAGTGCTCGAAGCACCCGGCCCGCCTCCGTCTGGGCCCAACTCGCGCGGAGGGTAGTGGGGGGCTTGCCTCCGCGTCTCGGGCCCGAGTCCGGTAACGGCGGCCGCCCCCGAAGGGCCGACCACCGTCCCGGTAACTCCACTTTACGCCGATTCCCGCGATGGGGTTCGGCGCTCCTACGGGTTCTCGCGGACGGGCAAACCGCAGCGCCAAGAGCCTATCGGGGTTCCTCGAGCGCGGACATCGACAGCACCCCCGGGGCTCCGAGAAGGCCGGTCGCCCGGATCGCCGGTGCGAGAGGCTCCGACGCCCGCACCGCTTGCATCAGAAGCGCCGCTGCGGCCTGGGCCTCGCTGCTGTCGCGCCCCTTGTCGAGGAACAGGTCGAGCGTGGACTTCGGCTTCGGGAACACCTTGAGCCGCACCTTGGCGTCGGCGGGAAGGCCCGCCGCCTGCCTCGCCAGCTTGAGGGCGACCGCGAATCCGCCGAGCTCGTCCACGAGGCCGAGCCGCTTGGCGTCCTCGCCGGTCCAGATCCTCCCCTGCGCGATCTCGAGCACCTTCTCCTTCGGGAGGTTCCGCCCCGCGGCGACCTTCCCGGTGAAGTCCTCGTAGACGCGATCGAGCCAGCCCTGGAATCTCGACCACTCCTGCGCGGTGTAGTCGTGGAGCCCGCTCCACATCGTGCCGGGCGCGCTCGTGTGGACCTCGTCCCACGTCAGGCCGAGCTTGTCGTAGAGCCCCTTGGTGACCATCTTGCCGCCGAGGACTCCGATGGACGCCGTGATGGTCCCCGGCTGGGCGACGATCTTGTCCGCAGCCATCGCGACGAAGTAGCCGCCCGATCCCGCGACGTCGCCCATCGAGACGATGACCGGCTTCTTGGCCGCCTTGGCTCGAAGGGTCTCTCGATAGATGGAGTCCGACGCGACGTAGGAGCCGCCGGGACTGTCCACGCGGAACAGGATCGCCTTGACGTCCTTGTCCTCGATCGCCGCGCGGAACGCCGCGGTGACCGTGTCCGAGCCCATCGAGGCGCCCCCGAACAGGGGGCTGTAGCCGCTTGCTCCCCGCCCCACGCCGCCGACGCCGTAGATCAGGGCGATCGCCGTCCCCTTCTCGTGCGGCCGGCCGGCGCGATCGAGATACACGTTGAGGTAGAGGAGCTTCGCGCCCTCTCCCGCCCGCTTCGTCTCGCCCCCGTACACCTCGTCCCGGTAGGAAAGCGCATCCACGAGCTTCGCGTCCTTCGCCTCCTTGCCGAGGAACGGCCCTCGATCGAACAGCGCCCGGACCTCCTGCTCGGGAATCTTCCGCCCCTTCGAGATGCCGGCGACCATCTGGTCGAACATGGACCCGAGGAGCTTCGAAGTCGCCTCGCGGTGGGCGTCGGTGTACTTCGTCTCGGTGAACATGTTCATCGCGTTCTTGTAGTCCTTCCGGTGGTCCATCCGCGGGACGATGCCGAGCTTGTCCAGGGACCCCTTCAGGAACGGCGCCTCCGACATCAGCCCGGTGAGCCCGATGTCGCCCGAGGGCTGCAGGTGGATCTCGTCGAAGGCGCTGGCGAGGTAGTAACCCACGTTCCCGGGCCCGAACTCGCCGAACGTATCCGCCCAGGCGACCGCGCGCTTCCCCTTGGCTCGAAACGCCAGGACCGCGTCCCGGACCTCCTGCGCCTGCGCGAGACCCGGTCCCGTGCCGCCGACCTTCGCGATGAAAGCGACGACCCGCTTGTCTTCGGCCGCCCGCTCGAGGGCCTCCACCACGTCCCGGACGACGGGCGCCTTCCCCAACATCGCCTTCGCGACCGGGTCGTCGGGGACGTACTCCACGAAGTCCTGCTCCAGGTCGGCCTCCAGGATCGTCTTGGAAGGCACGCCGCCCTTGCCGGCCCACGACACGAGACCGATCATCAGCGCGACCACCGCGACCACGAGCGCGAGCCCGCCCACCGTCGCGAGCACCCCCACGAGAAACCGTTTCATGACTTCCCTCCGCCGTCCTCGGGACGGCCCGTCCACCGTTCCAGCCCGCCAGTTTCTACGGGAATCGCGCGCGAGAGTTCACCCGCGCGGCCGGGCTTATACTAATGCCCGAAACGCCGTTCCCCGCGGGAGAACGTCAAGATGAGCCGCACCCACTCGCCGCTCCACTGCTTCCTGCCCCCGTACATCCTCCGCGAAATCGTTCGCCGGGGCAGTCCCGACCAGCAGGCGTGGGCATGGCACGCCCTCGAGGTCTCGGAGCAGTTCCGCGGCGAGCGGAGGGCGCTCGGAGCGCTCGCCGCAGCGGCCGCCACCCCGGCCGGGGCGAAGCGCCGGAGCGTCTACGATGCCGGGGGCGGGCGCGCGCTCCCGGGCACGCTGGTGCGCTCGGAGGGCGACCCGCGGTCGAAGGACCCGGCGGTCAACGAGGCCTACGAAGGGGCGGGAGCGACCTGGGACCTGTTCTTCGAGGCGTACGGACGGAACTCGATCGACGATCGCGGCATGCGGCTCGATTCCACCGTGCATTTCGGGCAGCGCTACGACAACGCCTTCTGGAACGGCCAGCAGATGGTATACGGCGACGGGGACGGGCAGATCTTCCGCCGCTTCACCCGGTCGCTCGAGGTGATCGCTCACGAGCTGGCGCACGGCGTGTCCCAGTTCGAGGCGGGGTTCGTCTATCACGGGGAATCCGGCGCGCTCTCCGAGCACTTCTCCGACGTGTTCGGCATCCTCGTCCGTCAGCGCAGGCGCAAGGAGAGAGCGCAGGACTCCGACTGGATCGTCGGGAAGGGGCTGTTCCTCCCGAAAGTCAGGGGCGTGGGCATCCGGTCCATGAAGGCGCCGGGCACCGCCTATGACGACCCGGTCCTCGGCAAGGACCCCCAGCCGGGGCACATGCGGGACTACGTCGAGACGTGGGACGACAACGGCGGCGTGCACATCAACTCCGGGATCCCGAACCGCGCCTTCTACGAGGCGGCGGCGAGAATCGGCGGTTACCCCTGGGAGCGGGCCGGCCGGATCTGGTACGTCGCGCTCCGCGACCGCCTTCGCCCGAAGTCGGTTTTCCGCGACGCGGCGGCCGCGACGATCGCCGTTGCCGTGGAACTGTACGGATTGAAGAGCGCCGAGAGCGCGGCGGTGCGCGAAGGATGGGCCGCGGTGGGTGTTGCGCCCGCGAGGCGGTCGCGATGAAGGTGCGGCTCGTGCGGTCGGGAGGGATCGCGGGAATGCGCCTCGCGACGGAGGCCGACTCTTCCCGGCTTCCCGACGAGGGCGCGAGGAGCCTCGCCCGCCTCGTCGAAGACTCGGGCGTCCTCTTGCTCCCCCCCGGTGCGGCCGCTCCCCCGTCCGGACCGGACCGATTCGCCTACCGCGTCACCGTCGAGACCGAGGGGGGCGAGCACACCGTCGAGATCGCCGAGGAGGACGTGACGCCGGCGCTCGAGCCGCTGATCGACTGGCTCGTCTCCCGCGCGCGCGACGGGACCGCGTAGCCTCTCGCGCTAGCCCGCGCCGCGGTCGCCTGCGGCGGCCTCGGCCGGGAGGCCCTCGAGGTCGGCGATCACGTCGCGGAGGGTCAGCAGATCCGCGTCCTCGACGGGATAGACCAGCACGCCGCAGACCGCGCCCTTCAGCGAGTCCGGCGTGACGTGCATGACGAGCAGGTCCGCGCGAAAAGCCCGCCTGCCAACGCGCACGGTCGCGCCGTCGAGCCGGCTCCCCGGCTCGAGGCCCGGCAGCTCGTGGGCGAGCACCATGGAGAGCCCCGAAGCGCTCAGGTCCCGGATCGGCATCGTGCAGGGATGGCCATCGGGGCCGGGGTAGCCGAACTCCGCCCGAGCTTCCTCCGCGGGAGAAAGCAGGTGACGGTGGTGGTGTCTCCGGTTCGCGGGCCGCTGCATCCGCTCTCCCTGCTCGGCGGGGCCGAGGAAAGGAGAATCTAGTGTCCCGCCGCGGCCCGGTCCAGCGGCCGCTTCAATCGAGGTCTTTCGGCCGCCAGAGCCCGACCAGCCTGCCACGGACGCCGGGGCCGAGCTCTTTCCACCCCTTCACCGGGAGGGCGATCCTCGCGAGCGCTCCGGTCGGGAGATGCTCGGCGGCGCCGGTGAGGAGGGCGAGCAGCTCCTCGATTCCCGGGTTGTGCCCGACGACCATCGCGGTTCGGACGTCGGCCTCGACGGCGCGGAGGGCCGCGAGAATGTCGGCGGGACTCGCGAGGTAGAGACCCCGGAGGAAACGCGTCTCCCCCGAGAACCCGGAAGCCTCGGACGTAGCCTCCGCGGTTTCCCTGGCGCGCTCGGCCGTGGAGCAGAGCACGACGTCGGGGAGGAGCTTCTCGTCGCGAAGGAGCCGTCCCATTCGGGGGGCATCGCGACGCCCGCGCTTGTTGAGCGGCCGGTCGTGGTCGTCGAGCCCCGGATCGTCCCAGCTCGACTTGGCGTGCCGCAGCAGCAGCAAGGTCTTCACTTTCCCCTCAATCCCCGAGGCTCGCCAAGAGCGCCCCCAAACCCAGAATACCCCGACACGCGCCGATTCCCGCCCGCTCGGGGACTTCTGCATCATTCTCGGCCATTCCCGTATGGTTCTCGCACACTCTTCTCGGTATCATTAGAGCATCCGGCACCAAGTCCAGCGAGCAGCCTCTTGGGGCTGCCGAAGAAGAAGAGGAGAAGATCTCATGCGAATCCGTCTCGCTAGCCTCTGCGCGGCGCTTCTGGCGCTAGGCGTGGCGTGGCTCGGGGCACCACCGAGTCATGCCTTCAGCTCGCCGCCGATGAACCTGGCCGACCTGGTCCGGCACTCATCGGCGATCGTCGTCGGCACGGTCTCGGGCGTGACCCAGTCCGCGGAGCCCGGGAAGCTGCCGTACACCCAGATCCAGGTGAAGGTCTCCGAGACCATCACCGGGCGCCGCGCGCCGGACGGGACGCTGACGTTCCGGCAGTTCGGCCTCCAGACTCCCCTGCCGGCCGCGAACGGCCGGAAGTTCGTCGGCCTCGTCGCGGGGATGCCGACCTACCAGACCGGCGACCAGGTCGTGCTGTTCCTGGGCCGCATCTCGAGCATCGGACTCCGGACGACGGCCGGCCTGCAGCAGGGCAAGTTCGTCGCCCGCGCAGGCAACCTCCAGAACGAGGCCAACAACAGCGGGTTGTTCCAGAACGTCTCGTTCGCCGGAAGGACCTTGAACGACAAGGAGCTGGCGATGGTCGAGACGAAGCAAGGGGCCGTGGCTACCGACACGTTCCTCGGCCTCGTCCGGCGCGCCGTGAACGAGCACTGGTTCGATACGGCGCAGCCCCCGAGGCCCGGGCAGCCGAAGCCCAACCCGGGCTCGCCCACGGGCCCGAAGCGGATCGCCCCGGTGGGGGTGACGCCATGACCTATCGAACCCTCTTCAAGACCCTCGCGTCGTTCGCCGCGGTGGCGGCGCTCGCCTCCACGATGGTGCTCGCGGGCGGTCCCCTCTACCTTTTCGATCCTGCCACCAAGACCCCCTACGCGTGGGCCAACGGCTACGCGCCGGTGTACACCGACCTCGGAAATCTCGGACAGCTTTCGGGTGATCAGGCCAATGCCATGGTCGCGTTCTCGATCAGCCAGTGGAACGCCGTCCCGACCTCGTCCTTCAACGGCGCGGTCGTCGGCGATTTCGCCTCCATCGGTCTACCCGACATCGACGCGTCGAACGTCCTCTCCGTTCTTGGCGCTTGGAACGGCGGCGGCGTGCACGTCATCTACGACGAGGACGGCTCGATCACCGAGGCGATCTTCGGAGACCCGTACGGCGTTCTCGGGTTCACGACCATCGAGTACGCCGCCGACGGGAGCCCCGCTCTGCTCGAGGCCACGATGATCCTCAACGGGAGCAGGGTGCCGGAAGCGCCGTACACGTCCCCGGAAGACGCGGCGGCGATGTTCGCGGGCATGATGACCCACGAGTTCGGCCACGCGATCAACCTCGCGCACACCCAGACGAACGGGCAGATCATCAATTACTACACCCAGTTCAACGGACCGGCCGACTGCCCCACGCCCTATACGGGTGGCCCGCGGAACGACGACCTCGAGACCATGTACCCGTACATCAACATCTACGGGTCCGGCGTCGCCGAATCCACGGTGGACGTCCTGGACGACATGGCCGCGCTGTCCGACATCTACCCCGCCGCGGGCTGGCCGGGCGCCTATCCGTCCATCATCGGCACGATCTACGCGCCCGCGCAGTCGGGGACGAAGACCAACACTCCCTTCACGGGATCGAACGTCGTCGCCCGGAACGTGGCGAACCCGTGGAAGGACGCGATCTCCGCGATCTCCGGCGACTTCACGCAGGGACAGGCCGGGCCGGACGGCTCCTATGCCTTCCACGGCCTGACGCCGGGGGCCTCGTACGTGGTGTACGTGAACGGGATCCTCTATGGCGCGTTCGCGACACCGGTGCCGACCGTGCTGCCGGGCCCCGAGGAGTACTGGAACGGAGCCAACGAGTCCGGCGACGGGGTCAAGGACGACCGCTGCGCGTGGCAGACGATCCAGCCGGCGGCCGGCCAGCCCGCGACCACCGACATCGTCTTCAACAAGGTGAAGGGCGGGCCCGTCTTCACCCCGGTCGATCTACCGAACTCGGGGATTTCCGAGCTGTCCGGCGACGGGCAGGTCGCGGTCGGGTGGTGGGACGGCGGGGTGATCCGGTGGACCCCCGCTGGCGGCCCCGAGATCATCGGAGATTACTCCCGGACGCCGTCGTCCGGGATTTCCGCCGACGGCCGCACCATCGTCTCGAGCATTCTCGACGAAAACGGCTACGAGGTCGCCGCGATGTGGCAGGGCGGCCAGGACTGGCTCCCGCTCGGCAGCGTGCCGGGCAGCGAGACGTGCGACGCGTACCTGTCGAGCGCCTGGGGCGTGGCCAACAACGGGACCACGGTCGGCCTCGACTGGCTGGGCTGCACCAGCGTCACGGCGTTCCAGTGGACGAGCGCCGGCGGGATGGTCGCTCTTCCCTCCTCCGGCCGGGGCCAGGGTAGCCGCGCCGACAAGATCTCGGCCGACGCCTCTACCATCGTCGGCTGGGACGCCATCGAGTGGGGCGGCTGGCAAGGAGCCATCTGGCGCAACGGCCAGCAGACTCTCGTGCAGCAGGAGCCCGCGCTCTGCTGCGACGGGGACCCGTCCTGCACGGTGGACTACGTCGGCGAGGCCAACGCGGTCAATCCCGACGGCTCCATCGTCATCGGCAGCAACTTCAACATCCCGCAGGTCTACGTGGATCCGTGGTCCGGCGACGTGTACCACTACTGCGACTCCAGCCCGTGGCGCTGGACGCCGAGCCTTGGGATGGCGACGTCCCTCGGCCAGTACAACCCGGGCTCGGGGATCCCCGCCGACGCGTTCGACCTCAGCGACGACGGGAGCGTGATCGTCGGGCGGGCGAGCGACTGGTGGATGGGCCAGCTCACTCCTCTGCTCTGGACGTCCTCGACCGGGTGGACCGACCTCCAGGCGTTCCTGGCGGCCCAGGGCACCTCCGCCCCCGGCTGGTCGCTGTCGTCGGCCGGAACCGTTTCCGGAGACGGGAAGACCATCGCCGGCTGGGGGTACTCCCCGTTCTCCCGGCAGGGCTGGGTCGTCCAGATGCCCAAGGTGGTGGTCTGCCACCAGCCGTCGAAGCTCCGCGCCCCTCACGAGAAGAAGCAGACCGTCGTGGTCGATTTCCCGGGGAGCCTCGCGGCGCACCTGAATCACGGAGACGTCATCGGCCTGTGCGGTGACGGTAGGTAACCCGAGAGACGATCCAGGATAGAAGTCTTTGCGATCGAGCTGCCCGCCGGGCCCATGGCCCGGCGGGCAGTGGCGTTCTCGGCGAGCACCAGGCCGTCACGCCAACCCCACGTTGGATTGTCGGGTACCGACGAAGTAAGTCGATCTCACCCGCCCACAAGTCGGGCTACAACCCCGTGGCGACGAAGTCCTTGAAGCCGAAATCGACGTTCGTGCTCCCCACGCCGTAGTTGAACCCCACGCCGGGATTCCCCGCGCTGAACGTACTGTCGGTGGCGCTGATGACCTCCACCCCGTTGATGTATCCCCTGATGACGTTCCCGACGACCGTGGCCTTCACGACGTCTCCGTCCTGCACGCCGTAGTTCGCCCCGTACGTCGGCCCGGCGATCGTGGTGAAATCGCCTGCGAGCGTGGGTGCCGGCGAAGCGGAGATCCGGGCAATGGGCAACTGGAAGGGTGGCCGGAGGTCGCGCGTCACGCAAAGAACCCGCGCGATTCGATCCAACTGTGGTGCGACGAAGGGGGCCGCGCTCCTCGGGCGTGGCCACAGCATGACCGCACCCCAGGAGAAGGTCGAGGACACGGCCGCTAGGGCCTCGCCGGTATCTGCCTTTTTGTCAGATGCTTAGGTGGTGGAGCTGGAGGGAATCGAACCCTCGACCCCTTGACTGCCAGTCAAGTACTCTCCCAGCTGAGCTACAGCCCCACACTCGCGGGCGCCGAGGGCCGCCCGATCACCTGCGGAGATTACCATACCGAGCCAGCCGATTCAAACCCGCGGCGACCCGCAACGCGTGCGATACAATGGCGCCCCGATCGTGGAAGCGCATGGGGCCCGGTGGCCCTCCCGGTCTTCAAAACCGCGTGTCGGGCGGCTTCGCCGTCCGAGGTGGGTTCGACTCCCACTCGCTTCCGCCAGGCCCGCCACCCGGCCGACGAGACCGACGAATCGCCTAGCGGTAGAGGCTCAGGGTCCGCGTCGCGTCGCTCTCGATCACGCCGTAGATCGACGGGAGCGACGAGACGTCGCGCCCTCCGACCGTGACGGTGCCGGAGGCGACCGCGCTGCGAATCGTGCCGGTCGAGTTGGAGACGAAGTGCTGGGTGCCGGTGTCGTATCTCACGTGGTCGGTGGTGCGATCCGGCTGGCCCACGCCGTTCCACACGAGGTCCACCGCGATGAGCACCGGATCGCCGTAGATCCCGTCCCGCCCCTCGAAGGAAGCCCGCAGGCTCGCCGACTTTCGGTTCGGACTGACGTGAAGATCCTCCACCGGGCCGCTTCCGATGGCGATCATCAGCGGCAGCTGCGCACACCGGTCGTACACGGTGGCGATCACCGAGACGAGGCTCGATTCGGTGACGTCGCCGTTCGTGTCGATGACCCCACGGGCGGCGTGGACGATGGTGATGGTCTCGACTCCGAGATCGCAGTAGCTCGTGTCGACGCTGACGAACTCGGTCGTGACGCCGTCGCCCTGGACGCGATAGTGCAGGATCTCGCGCTCCCCGCTGGGCGCGTCGCTCGGTTCCACCGCGCGGAGGGGAGCGATGTCGCGCCCCTGAGCCGGGACGCCGCACATGGCGGCGACGCAGGCGATCAGCACCGCAAATGCACAGTTTCTTCATGATTCGATGCCCCTCCTCGGAAAGAGCCCGCCGTGAATATACGCCCACCTGGGGCCGCGCGCGCACACCCCCGCCCTTCCTCGGTCACCCTGACGCATGGAGCGGACGCTGCGGTATCTTCCCGGCCGACGGTGGTGAGACCGGCGCCGGGGCGGCGGAAACGAGACCGGCCCCGGCTGGTTTCCGCGGAGCCGATCCGTCCGGGGGGGCCGTGCCGAACGCCGCGAGGACCCGGGGCTTCGATCCGACGCCCCCTCGGCTCGCGTCGCGCGCGAGGCGCTTCGGCGCCCGGGACGCCCGCCCCATCCGCACCTCGACGATCGTCGCGGCGGCAAGCGCCCGGATCGAGTGCCGGTTCGGCCGCGACGGGTACGGTGCCTCGCGTCGCTGCCCGCCTCACACTCCCGACGTCGACGAGATGCGGAAGGTGCTGGACGGGCATCGCCGCGCCATCCTGTTCGAGGCCGGAGGGCGCGGGCCTCGCTCGAGGCGTGCGGCGTCGACGTTCACGCGACCGCGCGGCGGAACGCCCTCATGATCGAGGTGGTGCGGGACGAGACCGAGTCGGCGCACCACTTCGGCGTGGTGCTTCTCGACTGATCGCGCCCCGGCCGCCCCGGCCCGTCGCCCGGCGTCCCCGGATCGGCCGGAAGTTGTTGTATCTTCTCGCCCGGCCGCCGTGCGGCGGGCGACCCGGGAGCGGACGGTGATCCCGCGCCCGGATGCCGCCCGGAAAGGCGGGCCCGAAGTCCGCGACGGCGGAACCGAGGAGATGGACGTGCCTCTGGCGCTCGCGATCCACGGCGGGGCGTGGAACATCCCCGACGAGATGGCCCGGTCACACGCCGAGGGGATCGAGCGCGCCCTCCGGGAGGTCTGGGCCGGAATGCAGCGCGGCCTCGCGGCGCTCGACGCGGTCGAGCTCGCGGTGCGGCTCCTCGAGGACGACACGACCTTCAACGGGGGCCGGGGAGCCCACCTCAACCGGGAGTACCGCGTCGAGCTGGACGCCTCGATCATGGAGGGGTCGAAACTCGAGGCCGGCGCCGTCGCGGCCGCGACATCGACCGGCGGGACGCAGGACAAGTCGCACGGCCGGGTCGGCGATTCCCCCGTCATCGGCGCGGGGACGTACGCGGACGACCGGGCCGGGGCGGCCTCTTCGACGGGCTGGGGGGAGGGAATCCTCCGCGTGGTGCTGGCCAAGGCGGCCGTGGACGGCATGAGGGCGGGCGCCGAGCCGGCCTCGGCGGGCCGCTCCGCGCTGGCCGCGCTCCGCCGGGTGCGGGGCAGCGGCGGGCTGATCCTCGTGGATCGTCGCGGCCGGGTCGCGGCGGTGTTCAACACGCCGCGCATGGCCCGGGGGATCGCGACCGAGGCCGGCGGCATCCGGACCCGGGTGAGCCGGGGCGGCGGGCGCCGGTGAGGATCCCCGCCTGGCTCGCGTGGTTTCTCATCACGATCACCTATCTGACCGCGGGTGTCCTCCGCCAGTTCCATGCGGAAATCCCCACCTCCCCCTACGTCAACCCTCTGGTCGGAAGCCTCCTGTTCGCGGCCGTGTTCTTCCTCCTGCTGGTCGCCGCGCGCGAGTGGCGGCTCGGTCCTTTCCCCGGCGACGGCATCCGCCTCGGGAGCATCACGCCGCTGCTCCTGATGCTCCTGATGGAGAAGTGGATCTCGATCGGCCTCTACAACCCCGTGTTCGCCGTCATCGCGCCGGAAGGGCTCGCGGAAGCCGAGCTCGACGCGCGCTATCGCGCTTTCGCCGGCCTCGGCCTCGTCGCGACGTGCGCCCTCCTCTCCGCCTTCTCGCCGCCGGCGTGGCGCAGGACGTGGCGGCGCATGCGGCCGGCGCGGTGGCCGGCGGCGATCGCAGGGCTCGCGATCGTCGTGGCGGGGGTCTATCTCGTCTTCGGCGGGCTCATCGCCGCCTTCGGCGGCGGCCTGCGCCTGCGCTGGCCGTCCTCGAGCTCGCTCCTCTGGTGGATCCTCGGAGGACAGGCGTTGCGGGCGTTCTCGGAGGAGTACTACTACCGCAGCCTCCTGCTGGCCGAGACGCAGCGCTTGGCGCCGAGGCTGGGCGCGCGAGGCCCGGTCGCGGCGCGCTGGGCCGCCCTGATCCCGACGTCGGTGCTGTTCGGTCTCGAGCACGTGGCGCTCGGCCCGCCGTGGGACGAGCCGCTCCGGCAGGCGGTGTTCACGCTGGCGCTCGGGCTTCTGTTCGGGATCCTCATGCTGGTGACGGAGAATCTCCCCTTCGTCGCCGGCATGCACGCGTTCGTGAACTGGCTCGTGCTGGGTGTCGTTCCCCGCTTCGCCGATGAAACGGGGCGCGCGGCCCTACCCGCCGGGACGTACGTGGGGTTGGCGCTCGCGCTCGCTTTCGTGCTGGCGTTCGTCGTTCAGCGGCGCGGCCACTTGGTCAGGAATCGGCGAGCGGGCTCCCCTGGCGCCTGAGCGCCGCCGCAGCGGTCGCGGCGTCGGGATACACCTCGAAGATCTTGTCGAGCTTGATGATCTCGAGCACCGACCGGACCCCGGGCGCGATCCCGGCGAAGCGGGCGTCGCGCCCGCTCTTACGGACCGCCTTGAAGAGGCTGACCAGCACGCCGACGCCCGTGGAGTCCACGAACGCGATCCCGGACAGGTCCACCACCACGTCGGCATCGCGGCCGATGAGCGCGAGCGCTTCGGCCTTCACCCTCGCCGCGACGAAGGTGTCGAGCGCGTCCGTTCCCTGGAACCTCAGGTGAAGGACACCGAGAGCCCGATCCGATTGGACGATCATCGCCCACCCCCCTCGGGTACCGACATGTTCCCGATGTCCAGGGCCTTCTCGACCGCTTCCTGCCGCCCTTCCTTCACGACGCCGGCGAGCTCGCGAATCAGCTCGGCGATGCGCACCGCGGACTCCTCGATCACCGTGCTGGCCTTGACGACCTTGGGATCGGCCCCGGCCATCGCCTTCAGGATCTGGGCGCGGCCGAGCAGAGCGGTGAGCGGGTTGTTGATCTTGTGGCTCAGGACGCTGAGCGTGCGGAGGATCTCGGCGAGCTTCTCGATGCGATGGCGCTCCTCGATCTCTTGCGAGCGCCGCGTGATGTCGCTCAGGAGCACCACCTCGCTCCCGTCGGTTCCGGCGAGCCCGCGGCGCGACACCACGAGCACCCGGTCGTTGCCGTCGTTCCCCCGGACCTGCACCTCGGCGTCCGCGGCCCGGGGAAGCTGATCGAGAAAGGCGGCCTTGGGGTCGTCCGCTCCCCCGACGTTACCCCCTGCGAGCAGGCACGCGGCCCGGTTCGCGTGGCGCACCGCGCCGTCGGGTCCGAGGATGAGGATGCCGGCATCCAGCGCGGCGAGCACGCCGTCGAGCTGCCGGCGGGCCGCCTCCGCGTCGGCGAGCGCGTGCCCGAGCCGCGCGTTGGCCTCGGACAGCGCGTCCGCGCGACCGCGCAGCTCGGCCGCCGCCAGGGCCTTCTCCTTGAGCGCCGCCGCCTGGGCCGCGAACACCAGGAGCGCGCGGAGCTTCACCGCGGCCGGCGGCGAGAGCGCGGCGCCGGCGCTTCCCAGCGCCTCGCAAGGAAGGTCGCGGAGGCGGACCTCGTACTCGTCGAGGATCCGGTCGAGCAGCCCGTCCAGGTCGTGGCTCCGCTGGATCAGGTCGAGAGAGACGTCGTGGACTCGCCCGAGCTCCAGGAGCTCCGCCTGAAGCGTCTCGAGAGGCTCGGAATCGTCCATGAAGGCTGGCTGGGTTCGCGGCATGGCGTTCACTCTCTCTCCTGGCGCCGGTGCTTGACCAGGACGACGCGCGTCCCGACGCCCATCTTGGTGTACTTGACCTCGTCCGTGAGTCTGCGAATCAGGAAGAGCCCGTACCCCCCCTCGGAGAGCTCCGGCGGGTCGGACTCGCCGTGCTCGGAAGCGTCGAAGGCCGTCCCGTAGTCGCGGACGGTCAGGCGTAGCTGACCGTTTTCGAGCTCGGCCTCGAGATCGATGCGGCCGTCGGTCCTTCCGCTGTAGGAGTGGCGATAGGAATTCGAGCAGACCTCGCTGAGCGCGACGGCCAGGTCGTGGGTTTCTCCCTCCGAGAAGCCCGCGGATCGCGCGATCGTGCCGATCCAGCTGCGCACGTCGCGTATCCGCGCGGGGTCGCTCCGGATGGACAGCGCCTCGACGCGCACTTCCCTATTCAAGGCTCGCCTCGCCCGGCTCGGCGCCGCCCGCGGGCTCCCGCGGGACCAGTAGCCGGAACTCGCTTCCCCCCTCGTCGCGCTCGTGCCACCTGAGCGTCCCGCCGTGCATCCTCGCGATGAACCGCGCCTCGTGGAGGCCCAGGCCGACTCCTTTCGGCTTGGCGGTCAGCAGGTCGCCTCCCTGCTCGAAGGCGGCGAAGACCCGATCGCGCTCGGGAGGCGGGATGCCGGGCCCCCGGTCGAGAACGCTGAACGCCACCCCCTCGAACAGGTCTCCTCCGCGGCGGAGTCGCGCGGGAGCGATGCGGATCGCGACCTGCGATCCCGGCGGCGAGAACTTCACGGCGTTGTCCAGCAGATTGGCGAGGGCCTGTGCCACTCGAGCGGCGTCCACGGATACGGCGCCGATCCCCTTCGCGGAGTGGACGGCGACGTCCCGCGCTCCGGCCAGCTCGATCGCCTTCGCGACGATCTCCTCCGGAGCCGCGTCTTTGACCTTGAGCGGGTCGGCCCCGCTCTCGAGACGGACCAGGCGGAAGAGGCTCCCGAGGAGACCATCGAGCGCGTGCGCCCCCTCGAGAATCGCGTCGAGCATCTCGGCGCGAAGCTCGGGTGGGCCGCCGTACTCGCGCAGCGCCGTGACGGCCCCGACGATCGCCGTCACCGGCGAGCGCATCTCGTGCGACAGGTTCGACAGGAAGCGGTCCTTCATCCGGTCGAGCTCGCGGAGGTCGTCGAAGGCCTTCCGGAGGGCCTCCGTCCGGAGTCGCACCATCTCCTCGAGCTGGTCGCGGTGCCGCGCCAGCTCGGCGTGGACTCGCGCCTTGTCGAGACTGGCGGCGAGGTGCCCGGCCACGGTGGAGAGGAAGCGAACGTCCGGCTCGCCGAACGAGCCGTCGGGGGCCGGGGCGTAGGCCACGAGGATTCTCCGCGCATCGCCCTCCACCGGCACCGCGACTCCCGCCCGGACCCCGGACAGAGAGGACGTGCCCGGCGACACCCCGAGCTCCGCGGAAAGGTCGTCGACGACCGACGAAACCTCCCGCTTGAGGAAACGCGCCACGAGGGCCCGTCCCTCGGAGGACGCGAGCAGCGGATCGCCGCTCTCCCTGAAAGCGCCCTCGGTCTCGATGTCGCCGAGCCCCCGGTCCCGGAGGAGGGTGACCTGCGCCGCGCCGAGAATCCCCGCGGCCGCGGAGAGGGCCGAGCCGACGATCACCCCGCGGTCGAAGCTCGGCCCGATCTTGCGGAGCGCGTCGCTCAGTCCTCTCAAGGCCTCGGCCTCGCGCTCGAGACGGTCGGCCCTGAGGCTCTGCCCCGCGAGCTGGTCCCCGAGCGCGAGGCTCGCGCGGACCGACTGCTCGAGGAGGTCCTTGCCTCCGAGAACGACCGCCGTGCCCCTCCCGTCGAGCGGCGAGGGCGCCGCCGGTTTCCTTTCGGTCCCCCCCTTGAGGCGGGCGAGGTGCGGGGCGAACGCCCGCTCGACCTGCCGGACCATCTCGCCCGCGTCGAAGCGCTCGCGGGTCTTCTCACCCGCGAGCGAGGCGAGGCGATCGAGCATCCGGCGCGTCGCCGCGACAAAGGTCTCGAGGACCCCCTCGCCGCGAACCGCGACGGCGGGAAAACCGCTCGCCCCTTCGGCGCCGAGCCACCCGGCGACCTCCTCGGGCGTCGCCGCGTCCGGGACGTCCTGCTTGTTGAACTGCAGCAGGACCGGGACCGTCGCGGGGTCGAGCCGGTTCGCGCGCATGTTGATCCGGAGGTTCTCGAGCGATCCCCGGTTCTCGGTCTCGCGGGCGCGGCTCGAGTCGGCCACGAAGACCACCGCGTCGGCCCCCGCGAGCACGACCCGCCGTGTCGTGTCGTAGCGAACCTGCCCGGGGACGGTGTAGAGCTTCAGCGCGACCCGGTACCCCTGGATCTCGCCGAGTTCGAAGGGGAGGAGGTCGAAGAACAGGGTCCGGTCGTCGGCCGTCTTGACGGAAAGGAGATTGGTGGTCGCCTGCGGATCGAGCAGCCGGTGCAGCTCCTGGAGGTTGGTGGTCTTTCCCCCGAGCGCGGGCCCGTAGTACACGAGCTTCGCGAAGAGCGTCCGGCTACCGTGACTCCACTGGGCCACGATTCCCCCCTCAGTTGTCCGCGAGGAGCTTCCGCATCCGGCTCGTAAGGGCGCCCGATGGAATCCCGCGGGGCAGGAGCGGGTCGCCGGGGCTCCGCCCGCTTTCCACCGCGATGGTCTCGAGGGCCGCCGACAGGTCCGCGATGACCTCCTCGATACGCCGGTCGATCTCCCGCTTCGAGAGCGGCATGAGCCGCTCCGCCGTGTCCCCTGCCGCACTCCTCGATCTCACGCCTTGGCCCCCCCGTGCTCCGCCTCGGACAGGATCTCGCGCACCCGCCGGAGCAGCTCCGACGGGGAATAGGGTTTGCTCATGAAATCGGTCGCGCCCGCCGCCCGGCCGCGCTCGCAGTCGTTCTCCTGCCCCTTCGCGGTCAGGAGGATCACGGGGATCGAGGAGAACCGAGGGTCGCTCCTGACGCGGCGGCAGACGTCGAAGCCGTCCATGCCGGGCATCATCACGTCCAGGACGATCAGGTCGGGTCTGTCCCCTTCGATCTTCGCCAGGCCATCCTCGCCGTCCACCGCCGTCACCGGCGCGAAGCCCTCCTCGCGCAGGATGAACTCGAGCGGCCGCCGGATGAAGGCGTCGTCGTCGATGATGAGGATCTTATTCCCTTTCACGAAGCGATCTCCCCGTCCGCCCGCTTGACGACGACCAGGGTCACGTCGTCCGCGGGCGGTATCCCACCGCAGTGCTCGGCCATCGCCCCCAGGATCCGCTCGTGGATTCCGGAGACATCCTCCGACCTCGTCGCCACGGCGGTCTCGATCAGGCGCTCGATCCCGAATTGCCGCCGGACGGGATCCCTCGCCTCGACCAGGCCGTCGGTGTAGACGACCAGCACGTCGCCCGGATCGAGCGCGCGGGCCTCTTCCTCGAATCCCATCCCCGAGAACACGCCTAGCGCCGATCCGCCCCGCTCGAGGCGCTCGACCTCCCCGCCCGCGCGCACGAGGATCGGCGGGTTGTGCCCCGCGTTGCAGAGAGTCATCCGGGAGCCGCCGGGCTCGAAGCGGAAGACCACGGCGGTCGCGAAGACGTCCGACTCCGAGAAATCCGCCACGAGGACTTCGTTCGTTCTGGAGAGCACGTTGGCGGGCGACGGATCCCGCCTCGCCTCGGCCTGGAGCGCACCCTTGGCCGCCGCCATGTAGAGGGCCGCGCCGACGCCGTGACCGGACACGTCCGCCATCGCGAGCCCGAGGGCGCCGTCGGGCAGCGCAAGGTAGCCGTAGTAGTCCCCGCCGATGTTCTCCGCCGCGCGGTGCCCGCCCGCGATACGCAATCCCGGGAACTCCGGGTCGCCTCTCGGAAGCAGGCCGAGGTGAATCTGGCGCGCGATCTCGTCCTCGCGCTTGCGGCTCTCCGCCCGGCGGACCTCCGCCGCGAGCAGCGTGTTCCGGATGAACGCCGACGAGAGGGACGCGAGCGCCGACAGGAGCTTGATCTCCCCTGCCCGGTACGATTGCCCGCCCGGACGTCCGCGAAGGACCAGGACCCCGATCGGGCTGCCCGCGGGAGCGGGAAGAGGCACGGCCACCACCGCCTCCTGTCCCGGGCCGGGCTCCACCATGAACGTCCTTCCGGTCTCGGCCGCGCTCCTTGCCGCGCGATCGAACAGGACCTCGCTGGGCCGTCGCGCCGAAGGGAAGGAGGCCGCGAGGAGGGGCGGGACACGGCCGCTGAGCCAGACCTCGCCGGCGCGCGCGCCGAGCGTGCGGGCCGCCTCCTCGAGGACGAGTTGCGCGATCGCTTGCTGGCCGAGAACGCTGCCGAGCCGCTCGCAGAGCCGGTAGACGAGGGTGACCTCCTCGTAACGGTCGAGGATCTCCCCGCAGAGGCTCCGGATCTCCTCCTCGTGCCGCAGGGCCTCGGCCGAGGCCGACGCGATCCGGGGCGCCGCCGCCGCGCTACCGCGCTGCGCGATCCCTGCCCCCGCGTCGGGGACGCGCTCGATCATCCTCGCTGGCCTCCGGCGCCGCTTGAGCGCCCCGGACATGCCTCCACCCGTGCTTACACAGTGGAAATCAGGCAGCAATAGACGAGCCATTTTCTGAATATGCGGCGTAAGACGAACACCTGGAGGCGGTTATGCCGCCCAAGAGGGGTTTCGAAGGCCGCCTCGGGTGACGCGGCGGGGTGCAACGCGGCCAGGGAATTCCCAATTCGAACCGGAATTCAGCGACTTCTCGAGCAAGTCTCTTGATTTCAACGACTTCTGCGATGACAGTTTTGGTCAGGCCCGAGGAGTAACATGGACACTGCGTGTCCGTGGCGGGCGGTCCGAGACGCGTTTCATCGCAAGGACCCGGTCGCGGACAAGGGAATTGTCCCTTTTTCGTCCAAACGGGGCGGTTGCGCGTTTCAATATCGGGGCCCCACGAGGAGGACGGGTTGGGCGTGCCGAGCGACGAGGATCTGGTGCTGGCGGTCCAGTCCGGCGACACGAACTCGCTCGGCGTGCTCGTGGCCCGCTGGGAGCAGCCGCTCTTCCGCTTCGCCTTCCGGCTGCTCCAGCGGACGGAGGACGCCCGGGACGTCTGCCAGGAGACGTTCCTCCGCATCCTGACGAAGTCGGAGCGCTTCCGGGCGGGGGCGAGGTTTTCGACATGGATGTACCAGATCGCGTTGAACCTGTGCCGCGACCACCTGAGGCGGCGCACGCGATGGAAGTTCCTCGCGTTCGACTCGGACGAGCCGGCGGTGCAACGCCGCGTCGAGTCCCGCGTCGAAGCCGGCGCCGCCCCGGACCCCGCGGCGGCGCTCGAGCGGGACGAGCAACGGCGGGCGATCCGGAAAGCGCTACGGACGCTCTCTCCCGAGCAGCGCGAGGTGCTGGTCCTCAAGGAGTTCGAGGGGATGAAGTTCAAGGAGATCGCCGAGATTCTCGGCTGCCCCGAGAGCACGGTGAAGTCGCGGATGTATTACGGCCTGACGGCCCTCAAGAGCGCCCTGTCGCAACAGGGGATCGAGGCGCTCTGAGAGGGCGCGGAGCGGCGCCATGACGAACTGCGAGGCATTCAAGGAACTGCTGGTCGCCCGGCTCTACGACGAGCTGGACGCCGACGACGCGCGGCGGCTCGAGTCGCACCTCGGCGACTGCGGCGTTTGCAGGGAAGAGCTCGTTCGGCTGGGCGCGGCGCGCGAGCTGCTGCGCCACGCGGAGCCCGAGCTTCCGGTGTCCCCGCGAGTCGTCCTCCTGGCGCCCCGCCCCTTCCGCCGCCCGATGTGGGCGTTCGCGGCGGGCTTCGCGTGCGCCCTGCTCGTCCTCGCCGCCGGATTGGGCGCCGGCTGGACGCTGCGCGGTGCCGGGGAAAGCGGAGCTTCCGGCCAGGTCGCCGCCGGGCTGACCCGCGCGGACGTGGAGGGCCTCATCCGCGAGCAGGAAGCGCGGCTCGCGCGCCGACTCGAGCCGGCGCCGTCCGGCGCCAAGCCGTCGTCTCCGGCAGCCCTCGAAGCCGCCGTGACCAAGAAAGACCTCGACGACGCGTTCTCGCGCTTCGAGAAGAAGGTCGACGGCCGCAGGGCCGCGGACCTCGGCTACGTGCTGGACGCGATCACCTCGTCCGAGCTGAGGTCCTCGGCGCGGATCGGCCAGACCCGCGACGCGTTGCGCTACGTCGCTCTCGCGAACGACCCGAGGATCAGCGCCCAGTAGGAGGGGCCGCGGGGCGCTCCGATCCGACGCCGAGATCGGCGAGGTGGTCCGCCGCGGCGGGAGCCACCTCGAGTCCTTCGTCGTCCTGAGCGGTGGACTCCGACCCGCGCGCGCGGAGGAACGCGGCGCGCGCCTCGGTTTCGCGGCCGAGCGCCTCCAGCTCCCTCCCGAGGAGGTAGGCGCCCGTTCCCGCCCCGATCCCCTTCCCGCCTCCCCAGGTGATCCGGCGGAGGGTGTCCGCGGCGAGATCGTGGCGGCCCGCCTCGGAAAGAAGGAGCGCGAGGTTCACGAGCGCCGATGCCGAAGCCGGTCCCGGCACGGCACCGTCGGCCGCCGCCCAGGCCGCGGCGACCGCGGGCGAGCGCGCGCCGTCCGAGCGCAGCGGGAAGACGGGTGTCGCGACGGGACGAATCCGGACGGTGCGGGTGACGCCGTCCGGGCCCGACACCTGCACCTCGATCTCCGATCCCGGTGCCGCCGCTCGCAACGCTCCGAGCGCCTGCCAGGAGTCCTCGACTCCCTTCCCTCCCACGGCGAGAACGCGGTCGCCGACCGAGATCTGCGCGGACGCCGCGGGACTCCCGGGCAGGATGTCCACGACCAGGGCCTTCCCCCACTTCCGGCTGTCCGCGAGCCTCAGCCCGGTGGCGCTCCGGAGCCACGCCGGAGGGGTGGCGTCGGGGAGCGGTCCCTCGACTTTCTCGACGGTTCGGAGGAGAGGGCTGAACAGGAGCCGGCGATCCGCGGACCCCTCGCCCGCAGCCGGGATCACCGCCATCGCGAGATCCGTTCCGGGCGGGAGCGTCACCGACTCCCAGCCGGCCTTCGCCGCCAGGTCGGCGCCCGCGGGAAGAGGCAGCGGGGGCCGCGCGCTGAACGCGCGAGCGAACGACTCGAGTGCCGGCGGCCATTCGGCCGCGAACCTCGCGAGGTTCGGCCGGGGACGGATCTCGACGCCGAGGCCGCCCTCCTCCGGCAGCTCGATCCGGTCCCACCAGATCACGCGCGATCCCGCGCGCACCTCGACCTCTCGCTGGCCCGGGCAGAGGTCGAGCGGCTCGACCGGTAGCGTCCCCGACAGCACGCCGTCCACCCGCAACTCGGCGCCGGGGACCGAGCCCTCGAGCGTGAGACGGGCGCGGACGGGATCGAGGACCATCGGGCCGATGGCGAGAGGCGCGTGGTCCATCAGGTCCACGGTGATCATCCGCGAGTGCCGGACGGTCCGGTAACACGGCTTCGACAGGACGATCTTGTGCTCTCCCGGGGCGAGGTCCTCGACCGTGAGCTCGGCCGGCGCGTCGGCGCCGCCGGAAGCCGGCTTCGCGGTCTCCCCCGCCGGCGCCCCGTCCACCGTCACCCGGACGCCGTCCGGATCGGTGCGCACCACGATGCTTCGGGCGTTCGGGACCATGCGGATGGTGAACGGCGTCTCCTGTCCCGCGGCCACGTCGATCGTCCTCTCGAGCGGGTCGAACCCCTTCCGCTCGAGACGGAGCACGCGGCTCCCGTGGAGCACGGGGACGACGCCGCTCGAGAGACGCTGCGCGGGGCGGCCGTCCACGACGATCTTCGCGTCGGCGGGGTCGAGGTCGAGGCGCAGCGTCCCGACGAGAGCCGCCCTCGCCTTGTCGTAGCGCGCGATCGCCTTGCGGGACGCGACGGCCGCGTCCGGCTGGAAGGCGGGGTCGAGGGCGAGGATCTCGCGGTAGTCCTGCTCCGCCGCGTCGAGCGCTCCTGTCGCGGCATGGGCCTGCGAACGGAGCGCGAGCGCGTCCACCCGCGTGACCTCCTTGACCGCCGGGTCCCGGAGGACCGTCTCGATGCGCGCGAGCGCCGACTCGAACCGGAGACCGAGCAAGTCTTCGCGGATCGCCTCGAGCGGCGAGCCGGGCGGCGCCTGCGCGGGCGCGCTCGCCGGCGGCTCCTCCGCCCGGAGGGCGGCGGCCGCGAGCGGTAGCGCGGCAATCGCCAGGACGGCGAGGAGCGTGCGCACCGCGGCCCTCATGGGAACCTCACCGTCGTCCCGCTCCCTTCCGCGAGGACGTCGAGCGAGCCGTCCGCGCCGAGGGCGATCATGTCGGCGCGCTCGAGCCCCGAGCCGCGGATCGGGAGCCTCTCGCGAACCTCGCCGTCGGGGCCGAGCAGCACTACCTCGCCCGTCTTCCTGTCGAGCACGGCGACCTCCCCTGCCGGATCCGCGGCGATCGCCTCGGGCTTCTCGCAAGGAATCGACGCCGCGGGGCGAAGGCTCCCGTCGGGAAGCACTTCCACGAGCCACTTCGTCTTCGCATCGAGACCGACGAGACGCGCGCCGTCCCAGACGAGACCGGCGAGCCGCACCTTGCCGGTCGCCCCCAGCAGGGTCGCGGGCGTCGCGGCTCCCGGCTCGAGAACGCCGATCCTGTCCCCCTTGCGGTCGAGCGCGAAGATGCGGCCCCATTCGTCGGCCGCGATGGCGGAAGGCGACTCGAAGTCGCCGAGCTGGGCCACCGGAACGGGCCCGGACGGGAGCAGCCGGTAGAGCTTCTCGCCGGCGGCCGCGAACCGGCGCCCCATCGGATCTTCCGTGAGCGCCTGCACTCCCGGCAGCGTCCACCGCGTTCCCGGCGTTCCGTCCACGCCCAGCTCGAGGATCACGTCGTCCTTGCGGTCGGCCAGGAGCAGCCCGCCGTCGCGGAGACGCGCGGCCGCGGCGATGCCCCGCAGTCCCGAGGACGAGGTGACCACCGTGCCCCCCGCCCACCGTCCGCCGACCTTCGCGCCGCGCAGCGCGGTTCTCACGGCGAGATCCCTGATGTCCGCGGTCTCGCGACCGGCGTCGGCCCCCGACCCGGCCACCTCCTCGAGAAGCGCCGCCGCTCGGCGCGGGTTGCCGTCCCGCAGCAGGAGCATCGCCAGCCGGGCACGCGCGCGGATCCCGGCGCCGGTCGCCGGGTGATCGATCGCGAGCCTCTGGTACGCCGATCGCGCGCGCTCCCGCTCGCCCGATCTCTCGTCGATCCACGCCACTCCGAACCGCGCGGCCGTGCGCCAGCGCTCGTCCGCTGCGCCCGGTCCGACCGCCAGGAACTCCAGGCGCGCTCGGGCCGGGTCGCGGCCCGGGAGAGGCTCGAGGCGCAACAGCGCCCGCAGCACGCGCGCTTCGCCCGCGCGGTCGCCGCTCGGGAGCGAGTCGACCGCCCGTCCGAGGAGTCCGCCCGCACGCTCCGCCTCGGGGGCCGCGAGGCGGCCCAGCTCGCCCGGCCACGCCGCGACACCCAGGAGCAGCGCCTGCTCGACCAGCGCGTCGTCGGCGAGTGGCCCCGTCGGGTCGAGCTCGTAAACCTTGGCCAGCGCACCGGAGGCGTCGGGAGATCCTTCCGCGACGAGGCGCCGGGCCACGCGGTACTGCTTCGCCGCCCCTTCCGGATCGGCGGACGCCGCCCCGGCGGCCAGCGCACCATCCGCCGCGAGGAGAACGACCGCTGCCAGCGCCGCGCACGAGGGCCGCCTCATCGCCTGCCCCCCCTCTCGAATCCGAATCGCAGCGGCGGGTTGTTCGAGCCGGCGACCAGCTCCACGTCCTGCTCCTTCGACTCCCCGGTGGGCTCGTAAACGACCTTCACCCGGTACTTCCCCGCGGCCACCTCTCGCTCCGTCGGAGCGTCGTCCAGGAATCGCCAATCCGTCCCCTCGCGCCGCAGGTAGACCTTGCAGTTGCCTGGAAACGCCTGGACCACGAGCTCTGCCATTCCCGGGAGCTCGAGGCGGGGCGTCGCCGTCTCCCCGGCGGCAACCTCCACCTCGGCGCGAACGTCGAGCCAGCGCTCGTCGTCGGTCGCGCGGAGCTCGTGCTTCCCCTCGGGCAGCTCGATCGTGCCGCTCCCCTTCTGGACCCGCCGGCCATCCACGAGGAAGGCGACCGGGAAGCGCGTCTCCGGCAGCTTCAGACGGCCGGTGGGAATGGCGGCGAGGCGCAGCCCCGCGGCGGCCGTCCGGGCCTCGAGCGGCGTCGCACCCTTCGAGATCGCGACGCGGGTGTCGCGGAACCCCCTCGCCGTCGCCTCGAGGACGTTGTCGCGGCAGAGCTCGAGAACCATGCGGGCCGGCGCGGCGAGCGCCTCGGCGCCGTTCAGCCGCACGCGCGCCCCGGCGACTCCGGGGTCCGCCACGACCTCGGCCGAGACCGGGTCGAGAACCAGGACGACCTCGCCACCGCCGTCCTCCGGGGCGAGCGTGTGGGACGCCTTGCGGCAGTCCTGCTCGGCCGTGAGCACGCCGAACGGCCCGGAGGCGGGGAAGCGAACGGCGTCCGCGGCGAGCGGCTTGCCGTCGAGGCGCAACGGGATTCCCGGGGGCTCGGTCCTGACGCGCGCGTCGAGCATCACCACGGCAGGCGTCGACGGCGTGCCGGGCAGCCCTCGAAACACGATGTACGCTCCCGCCGCCGCTGCGGCGAGCACTCCAACCCCGCCGAGGATTCCGGCGATCCTCCCCTTCGATCGACGGCCGGACGCGGGGGCAGCCGTCGCGGGCCCGGCAGGTGCCGCAGCCTTCGGCCTCGCCCCCCCGGCCACGGCTGTCGGCGGCGGAGGCGGCGCCGCGCCGGGCGGCGCCGCCGCGAACGTCCCGGCGCCCGCCTGCCGCAGCACGCCGGCAAAGGCGTCCCCGTCGGCGAACCGGTCCTCGGGCTTCTTGGCGAGGGCCTGTCGCAGGAACTCCGACAGGCTGTTCGGCAGCGACGGCCGCTGCGTGAACGCCTCGGGGGCGTCCTCGTTCACGATCCGGTAGAGCACCGACGAGACCGACTCGCCGCCGAACGCCTTCTCGCCGGTCAGCATCTCGTAGAGGACGACGCCGAGCGAGAAGAGATCGCTCCGGCCGTCGAGCGGGTCGCCGCGCACCTGCTCCGGCGACATGTAGGCGGGCGTTCCCATCAACATGCCGTCCTGGGTCAGCTGGGTCTGGGGGTTCTTGGCGAGGCCGAAGTCCATGATCTTCACGGACGTCTCGCCGAGGCGCATCAGGTTGGCCGGCTTCACGTCCCTGTGGACGATGCCGGCCTTGTGCGCATAGGCGAGGGCCTCCGCCGTGCGAGCGACGAGTTCGACGACGGTCCCGACGGGAAGCAGCTCGTCGGGTCGGCAGAACGCGTCGAGCGTCTGCCCCTCGACGTACTCCATGGCCAGGTACGGGACGCCGTCGGCCTCGCCGACGTCGAAGATCGTGACGATGCCGGGGTGAAGGAGCCTCCCGGCGGACCGGGCCTCGCGGAGGAACCTCTCCCTCGCGGCGGCCTGCTCCGCCTCGGGAAGCGCGGAGAAGACCGAGATCGCCTTGATCGCGACCGGCCGGTCGATGTCGCGGGTCGTGGGCCAGGAACACCCGGCCCATGGCTCCGCGTCCGAGCTCCTTGACGACCCGGTAGCGGCCGAGATATTGGACCTGCTGCATCGCTCGGGGTGACCCCGGCGCGAGGCTCGACTCAGGACGGCAAGGAGCCCGCCCGACCGTCCTCTCGCTCGAGGTCGGCCAGGTACTCCTCCACGAGCCTGCGCTGCGCGGTTTCGTCGAGGCTCGAAGCCACGAGTTTCGCGGCGGCCCGGACCGCGAGGTCCGCGGCAGCCGCCCGAATCTCTCCCTGCGCCTGACGCAAGGCGGTCTCGACCTGCGACTGCGTCTGCTTCAGGGTCTGCTCTCGCTGGCGGCGGGCTTCCTCGAGGATCTCCGCCTTCAGGCGCTCGGCGTCCTTGCGTCCCGCCTCGACCGCCTCCAGCCGTTCCTGCCGCGCCTGCGACAGGATCTGCCGGTGCTGCTCGATCAGCGTCGCGGCCTCGTCGCGGTCCCGCCGCGCCTGCTCGATGCTCTCCCGGATCGCCCGCTCCCGCTCCTCGATCGCTCCGAGGAGCGGCTTCCACGCCACGAGCCGGAGGAACACCGCCAGGGCGATGAACGTCACCACCGTCCAGAAGATGGTCCCGATCTCGGGCGTGATCAGGGCGCTGCTGCCGCCCCCGCCCTCGGCCTCCGAGGCGAGCGCGGCGGAGGCGAAGCAGGCCAACGCCAGCGGGAGCAGGATAGGGCGCCGCATGGTGCCGTCTCCTACTTGAACGCGAGGATGATGCAGATGACCAGCGCGAAGAGCGTGGCCCCCTCGATCAGCGCCGCGGCGATGATCATCGTGGTTTGGATGTTCCCCGCGGCCTGCGGCTGCCGGGCGATGCCGTCCATCGCGCTCGCGGCGAGCTTTCCGATGCCCGCGCCGGCGCCGACGATCGCAAGGCCCGCGCCGAGTCCCGCGGAGAGGAACGCGAGGGCCAGATTCAGCTTCTCCATGACAGGGATCCTCCTTTCGAGCTCCCGTGGACGGCGCGGTCAGTGCGCCGGGTGCACGGACATGCCGATGAACAGGGACGTCAGCATCGTGAAGATGTAAGCCTGAAGAAACGCAACCAAGATCTCGAGCAGGTAGATGAACAGGGCGAAGGGGACGGACACTGCCGCCATGTACGCCGTCTTCATGAGGAAGATCAGGGCGATGAGGCTCAGGATCACGACGTGCCCGGCCGTCATGTTCGCGAAGAGCCGGATGCACAGGGCGAACGGCTTCGTGAACATGGAGAGGAACTCCACCGGGAGCATGATCGGAAGCAGCCACGCCGGGAGGCCGGGGGGGACCAGGTTCTTGAAGTGGCCGACGACGCCGTACTCCCGCATGCCCGACGCCTGGATCATGGCGAAGGCCATGATCGCGAGGCCGGCGGTCACGCTGATACCCGAGGTGGCGGTGAAGAACCCGGGAACGAGGCCGAGCAGGTTGCAGGTCAGGATGAAGAAGAACGTGGACAGGAGATACCCGACGAACCTGTCCGCGTGGTGCGATATGTTCTTGCGGGCAATCTCGTTCCGTACGAACAGGATGAGCATCTCGAGGACGCCGCGCAGCCCTTTCGGCACGGGGTCCTTCGATCGCCGGGCCGCGAGCCCGAAGATCGTCAGGAGGATCCCGCTGGCGATCCACATCATGACGATGTTCCGCGTGATGGAGAAGTCGTAGCCGCCGATCTCGATTCGCGGGAGATGAACCACGGTCTGGGTGAACGGGATCTCGATCTGATTCGAGTCGAGGATGTGGTGCATGATGTAATCGCCCGCGTTGAAGCCCGCTCCGGCGTGCTCCGCGGCCTGCCCCACCGCCCCCGCTTCCGCTCCGCTCATGCCCGCTCAGCACCCCCGCGGCCGGCGCCATCACGCCGCCCCGCACGATAGAAGAACGCCATCTCGTACACCATCAGCGGCCCGAAGCCGCTTCCGAGCCCCACGAAGTAGGCCCAGAGCGACCCTCGCCCCGCCGAGGCCGCCGCCGCCGCGCCGGCCAGCGTCGCGGCGATCCGGCCAAGGATACCCGCAACCATCGCCGCAAGAAAGCCCGAACCCGACTTTCCGTGGGCTGCGGCGAGCCAGGCGCCCGACGAGAGCCCGATCGCCGTCATCAGACCCCAGCCCAGCCCTCCCCAGAGCAGCGCTCCGGTGGACGCCGGGAGGGTCAACGCCCACGCCGCGCCCCCCGATGCGGCCGCCACGGCGGCGGCGCCGGCCAGGAAGCGGCGGGCGCGGTCGCCGCTCACTTCGCCCGTCCTCCCGGACCCTTTCGCGGAGGCAGCACCGTCCGGAAAAAAGCCAGGAAGCCCGCGGCCATCCCCAGCAGGGAACCGGCGATGAGGATCCACGGCTCCGTGCCGAACCGCTTGTCCATCCACCGCCCGAGGAGCACGCCGACCAGGAGCGGGACCGCGATCTCCGTCCCGACCCCGACGTAGGACCAGGGTGACGGCCCCGAAGGCCCCGGCTCGCTCTCGCCCGGTCCGCTCACTGGCGCTCCTCGCGCCGCCCGCGTCAATGTAGCAGCCCTGTCAAGTTCACCTTACGGCGAGGGGCAGCAGGGCGTATTGAGCAAAACGGATGAACGGCTGGGGATAGATGCCGACGACCAGGGTGAACACGAGCGAGACGGCCAGGGCGGCGGCCAGCGGCGCCGGAACCTCCACGCGTCGCTCGGTTTCCGGCGGGGACATGTACATCGCGACCACCACGCGAACGTAGTAGTAGAGCGAGATCGCGCTGTTCACGACCGCGATCACGGCGAGCCACGCGTAGTCCGCCTTGACCGCGGATCCGAACAGCCACCACTTCCCGATGAACCCGGAGGTGGACGGGATTCCGGCGAGCGACAGGAGGAACACCAGCATGGTCGCCGCCGCCAGCGGATTGGTCTTCGCGAGCCCGCGGAAGTCCTCGACGCGGTCCCCCACGATGTCGCGCCGGCGCAGCATCGCCACCAGGCCGAACGCTCCCATGTTCGTGAAGGTGTACACGAAAAGGTAGAGAACGACCGCGGTCATCCCGTAGCGCTGGGTCAGGGGGTCGCCGCCGGAGGCCCCCACCGCGATCAGCCCGAGCAGCATGTATCCCGCGTGCGCGATGGAGGAGTAGGCGAGCATCCTCTTGACGTTGTCCTGCAGGATCGCGACGACGTTGCCGAGGGTCATCGAGGCGATGGCGAGGACCACGAGCAGCGGCGTCCAGTCGGCCGCAAGACCGTAGAATCCGCGGAGGAACACCCGGAGGAACATCGCGAACGCCGCCGCCTTCGCGGCGGTGGAGATGAACGCGGTCACCGGGGTCGGCGCCCCCTCGTACGCGTCGGGGGTCCACATGTGGAACGGCACCGCCGCGATCTTGAAGGCCATGCCGACCAGGACCAGGATCGCGCCGACCTGGAGAAGACTCCGGGGCGCGGCGGTTCCCTGCGCGATCGCCGCGGCGATGCCGTCCAGGTTGAACGAGCCGGTCGTCCCGTAGACCAGCGACATGCCGTAGAGCAGGATCCCCGAGGCGAACGCGCCGAGGAGGAAGTACTTCAGGGCGGCCTCGTTCGACTTGTGGCTCGCCCGGGTGAACCCCACGAGCACGTAGACCGACAGCGCCATCGTTTCGAGGCCGATGTAGAGGACCGCGAAGTCGTTCCCCGAGGCGAGCATCATCATGCCGAGGACGGCGAAGACCACCATGGCGTAGAACTCGCCGGACTGCGCCCCCTCGTGATCCAGGAAGCGCGCGGCCATCAGGATCGCCAGGGCCGCGCCGATCAGGAAGATGATCTTGAAGACGATGGAGAAACCGTCGGTCAGATAGGCGGGCCTTCCCTCGGCGTCGGCGAACGTCGCCTGCCCGACGCCGGGCTCGACCTTCGGGCCTGCGCCGGGGGCCGCGGGGCCGTACGACGCGGCGAGGAACGCGACGGCCACGATCCCGACGAGGGCGACCGCCGCGATCGAGCGGCGGCGCTCCGGCGGCAGCGCCGCCGAGAGGCCGAGAAGGACGAACCCCACGACCGCCAGAAGCAGCTCGGGCTTCAGCCAGGCGAGGTTCTCGACGAAGACCCTCGGGTCGAACCCTCCCATCACCGGGCCTCGGCCGCCGCGTCCCGGTCAGGGACGCACACGGCGCCTCCCCGCGGAAGGGACCGCGCCACCTCGGGAGCCTCCGGGAAGAGCCCCGCGATCCCCTTCGGGAACTCGTGCGTCTGCTCGACCTGCTGCACGATGCGGCTCACTGGCTCGTCCAGGATCTTGAAGAACGGCGCGGGGTAGAGACCGATCCAGAAAGACGCCACCGCGAGGGGGACCAGGGTCATGACCTCGCGGAAGTTCAGGTCGACCAGCTTGAGGTTCTCCGGGTTCTCGATCTTGCCGAACATCGTGCGCTGGTAGAGCCAGAGCATGTAGGCGGCCCCGAGCACGATACCGGTGGCGCCGAGCACCGCCCAGTACTTCGGCGCGAGCCGGAACACCCCGAGGAGAATCGTGAACTCGCCGACGAAACCGTTACCGGGGATCGCCGGCATGCCGATGGACGAGAGGGTCATCAGCATGAAGAACACGGCGAAGACCGGCATGACCTTCGAGACGCCGCCGTAGTCGGCGATCATCCTCGTGTGCCGGCGCTCGTACACCAGGCCGACGATGAGGAACAGCGCCCCCGTGGACAGGCCGTGGTTCAGCATCTGGAGCACGCCCCCCGTGATCCCCTGGAAGTTCAGGGCGAACACGCCGAGCATGCAGAAGCCGAGGTGGCTCACCGACGAGTACGCGACCAGCTTCTTCCAGTCCTTCTGGACCATCGCGACCATGGCGCCGTAGATGATGCCGATCACGCACAGGCCGAGCGCCCACGGCAGGAAGTAGCGCGTGGCGTCGGGGAGGATCGGCAGGCTGAACCGCACGAACCCGTAGGTCCCCATCTTCAGGAGGACGCCGGCGAGGATCACCGACCCGGCGGTCGGAGCCTCGACGTGGGCGTCGGGGAGCCAGGTATGGAACGGGAACATCGGGACCTTGATCGCGAAGCCCACGAAGAACGCCAGCCAGACCCAGTACTGCAGGTCGAACCAGTCCTTCCACGCGCCCATGGCCTGGAGGATGCGGACGTCGAACGTGTACACCCCGGTCATGCTGCCGTGGTAGAAGTAGAGCGCGAGGATGCCGAGGAGCATCAGGACGGAGCCGAGCAGCGTGTAGAGGAAGAACTTGATCGCTGCGTAGAGCTTGCGCGGGCCGCCCCAGATCCCGATCAGGAAGTACATCGGGACCAGCATGACCTCCCAGAATACGTAGAACAGGAAGAAGTCGAGGCTGACGAAGACGCCGATCATCCCGGTCTGGAGGAGGAGCATGAAGACGTAGTACTCCTTCACCCGATCCTTGATGGCCGTCCAGGACGACAGGATCGCGATGAAGCCGAGGAGGGTGGTGAGCAGGATCAGCAGCATCGAGATGCCGTCGACGCCCACGACGTACTTCGCACCGATGGATTCGATCCACCTAGCCTCCTGGGAGAACCGGAAGCCAAAGGCGTCTTTCGGCGCCGAGTCCCAGGCGAACCACAGGGGCAGGCTCACGAGGAACCCGAGACCCGCCACGGCCGTCGCGAACTTCGCGATCAGGTCCTTCTTCTCCTTGTCGAAGAAGAGGATCAAGATCGCCCCCGCGAGCGGCAGGTAGGTGATGACGTTCAGGAGCTGATTGCCGAAAGGATTCATCGCCCGTGACTCCTCTGCGTGGTCGCTACCGGGCCAGCGTGTAGATCACCAGGAGAACGAACACCCCGAAGACCATCATCATCGCGTAGTTCTGCACCACGCCGGTCTGCACCCTGCGGAGAACGTGAGACGCGCCGCGGACGGAATAGCCCGCGAGGTTGACGAGGCCGTCCACGAACCACCGGTCGTTCGCGTTCGAGACGTGGCTCAGGCCGATCGTCACGTGGCGGACGCCGTTGACCGTGCCGTCCACGACCCAGACGTCGAAGGTCCGCGCCGCGCGGCAGAGGGCGTAGAACGGCCGGATCAGAATGAAGTCGTACAGCTCGTCCACCCAGTACAGGTTCCGCACCAGGCGGTACGCCGGGCCGAACGACGTCGCCAGCTTCGCCGCGAGATCCTCCCGCCGGCGGTACACCACCGTCGCCAGCCAGATCCCGACCAGCGCGATACCCACCGCGAGCGCCATGAACCCCAGCTCGACTCCCGCCCCCGCGTGCGCCGCGCCGTGCTCCCCCGCGCCCTCGCCGCCGTGAGCCCCGAACATCGGCGAAAGCCACGAGCCGAACCCGTTCAAGTTCGCCCCGAGCGACAGCACCTTCGGGATCCCGATCCACCCCCCGATCACCGACAGCACCGCCAGCACCGTCAAGGGCACCGTCATCGACTTCGGCGACTCGTGCACGTGGTGCGCCTGCTCCTCCGTCCCACGGAACTTCCCGAAGAACACCAGGTACGTCAGCCGGAACATGTAGAACGCCGTCAGCCCCGCCGCCGCCGCAAGCACCGCCCACACCCCGCGGTGACCCGACGACCAGGCCCCCCACAGGATCTCGTCCTTCGAGAAGAACCCCGCGAAACCCGGGATCCCCGCGATCGCCAGCGTCGCCATCAGGAACGTCCAGTACGTCGCCGGCATCTTCCCCTTCAACCCGCCCATCTTCCGGATGTCCTGCTCCCCCGACATCCCGTGGATCACGCTCCCCGCCCCGAGGAACAGCAGCGCCTTGAAGAACGCGTGCGTCGTCAGGTGGAACATCGCTCCCGTGAACGCTCCCACCCCCGCCCCCGCGAACATGTAACCCAGCTGGCTCACCGTCGAGTACGCCAGCACCTTCTTGATGTCCGTCGCCGCGAGACCCATCGACGCCGCGAAGATCGCCGTCAGCGCACCGATCCCCGCCACCACCGCCATCGCCGTCGGGGCGTGCAGGTACAGCACCGACATCCGGCACACCATGTACACGCCCGCCGTCACCATCGTCGCCGCGTGGATCAACGCCGACACCGGCGTCGGACCCGCCATCGCGTCCGGCAGCCACACGTACAGCGGCACCTGCGCCGACTTCCCGCAGGCCCCGATGAACAGCAGCAGCCCCACCCCCGTCAGCATCGCCGCGGGCATCCCGCCCCCCGCGATCCCCTCCGATACCGTCCGGAAGTCCACGCTGCCGAACACCGTCGCCAGGTACAGGATCCCGATCAGGAAACCGAAGTCCCCGATCCGGTTCGTCAGGAACGCCTTCCTCCCCGCGTCCGCGCACGTCAGACCCGTCCTCGCGTCGAACGGCCGGTCGTAGAAGAACCCGATCAGGAGGTAGGAGCACAGACCCACCCCCTCCCACCCCACGAACATCACCAGGAGATTCGACGCCAGCACCAGCGTCAGCATCATCCCCATGAACAGGTTCATGTAGGTGAAAAACCGGGCGAAGCCCTCCTCGTGCGCCATGTACCCCGTCGCGTACACGTGGATCAGGAACCCCACACCCGTCACGACCAGGAGCAGCACCGACGACAGCGGGTCGAGCGCGAAGCCCCAAGCGATCTCGAGCGCCTCGCCACCGGGGCTCACCGCCCCAAGGGGCATCCACGTCGCCACCTCCGTCTGGAAGTGGCGCGCGTCCGCGGGCAGCCCCGACAGCTGCACCACCGCTCCCACCGACAGCAGGAACGACAGCAGCACCGTGCCGCAAGCCACGAGCCCCACCGTCCGACGCGACAGCTTCGGCCCGACGAGCCCGTTCACCGCCACGCCCAGCAGCGGCAGCACCGGTATCAGCCAGATCAGGTTCAGCATGGGCGCCCTACCACTTGAGGAGGTGGATTTCGTCGACGTTGAGGCTCGCCCGGTTCCGGAACAGGGCGATGAGGATCGCGAGGCCGACCGCCGCTTCGCCGGCCGCCACCGCGATGACGAACATCGCGAAGACCTGGCCGGCGACGTCGGGACGGGCCCAGGCGAAGGCGACGAGGTTCAGGTTCGCGGCGTTGAGCATCAGCTCGATGCTCATCAGGATCAGGATGGCGTTCCGCCGGAGCAGCACGCCCATGACGCCGACGGAGAACATCGCCAGGCTGAGGAGCATCACGTGGTGGGGCGCGAGCATCGTCCTTCCTCCGGGTTCAGGCCTTGGGGCGGGCCAGGACGATCGCCCCCACCATCGCGACGAGAAGCAGGATCGAGACCGCCTCGAACGGAAGGAGGTAGTAGCGAAACATCGCCACCGCCACGGTCTCGAGGTTTCCGCCGTCGCCGGCCAGGGCCGCGGCGTCGTTGGCCCGGGCCGGTCCTCCGGCGAGGAAGTACCAGGCCAGGAGGCCGGCCACGAGAGCGGTCATCAGGGCCGACGAGGCGACGTGCACCCGGCGAGGCGCGAGCTTCGCTCCCGTTCCGGGCCTATCGACGAGCAGGATGACGAACAGGAACAGCACCATGATGCCGCCGGCGTAGACCAGCACCTGTACCGCGCCGAGGAACTCCGCGCGCAGCACGACGTAGATCGCCGCCACCGCGAAGAAGGTCACGATCAGGTAGAGCGCGGCGTGGACGGGGTTCCGCCGCGTGACCACCATCACGGCGGACGCCAGGGCCACGAGGGCCAGCACCAGGAAGATCAGAAACTGTCCGTCCATCGGCGGGCTCCTACTTCTTGTACTCCTCGCGGTCGTGTCCCTCGTACAGGCTCCCCATCTCCGACATGAACTCGTACCGGCGGTACTTCGCCATCTCGTAGTCGTGGGACATGTAGATCGCGGTGATCGGCTTGGTCGGGCAGGGGTCGACGCACAGGCCGCACAGGCAACACTTCTCGTAGTCGATGTAGAAGCTCTTGGCCTGCTTCCCCTTCCCGCCCTTCCGCTCCTCGGGGATCACCGTGATGCAGCGGTCGGGGCAGGCCAGCGCGCACTGGTTGCAACCCACGCAGAGCTGCCCGTCCACGTCGGGATGGTCGCGGAGGCGCGGGACGCCGCGGAAGCGAGGCCGGAGCTCCGGGCGCTCCTTGGGGTACTGCTGCGTGACCTTCGGCCTGAACTGGTGCTTCAGGGTGACCCAGAGGCCCGCGCACAGCTCCAGGAGGAGCAGCTTTCGCAAGACGCTGTCCTTCGGACGCACGATCTTGGACATCGCCTTCCACCTCGAACGGTCCCGGCGAGCCGGGCCCGAACGCCGCGCCCTAGCCGCGGCGGAGAAGCATCACGAGCCCCGTGACCATCACGTGCACGAGGCCGAGCGGGATCAGCCATTTCCACCCCAGCCGCATGAGCTGGTCGTAGCGATATCGCGGGAAAGTGGCCCGCATCCAGAGATAGACGAACAGGACCACGAACACCTTGAGCGCGAACCAGAAGAAACCGGTCAGCATCGCGCCCGCGCTCCCCCAGAACGGGAGGAAGTTGGACAGGGCGCCCGGCAGCGACGGGAAGAAGTGGCCGAGGCCGAACGTCACCGGGAGCCACCCGCCGAAGAAGAGCACGGCGACGATGCACCCGACCAGGATCATGTTCATGTACTCGGCGAGGAAGAAGAACGCGAACTTCATCCCCGAGTACTCGGTGTGGAACCCGGCCACCAGCTCGTTCTCGGCCTCGGGCAGGTCGAACGGGGTGCGGTTCGTCTCGGCCACCCCGGAGACGAAGTAGAGGAAGAGCCCCACGATCTGCGGGTACGGGAGCCAGAAGGCGAACCAGTACCCCGCGGCCGCCTGGGCTCGAACGATCCCGACCATCGAGGCGGTCCCGGCGAGCATCAGCACCGAAACCACCGACAGTCCGAGGGGGACCTCGTACGAGATCATCTGAGCGGCCGACCGGAGGGCGCCGAGCATCGAGTACTTGGAGTTCGAAGCCCAACCGGCCATCACGATCCCGTAGACGCCCAGGCTCGAGATCGCGAGGAGGAAGAGCAGGCCGACGTTGACGTCGGTGACCCACGGCGTGATTTCCACCCCGGCGACCCGGATGGGCTGGCCGGAGAACGGAATGACCGCGAAGGCCGCCATCGCCGGGAGGAGGAGGATCACCGGCGCCAGGAAGAACACCAGCCGGTCCACGTGGCGCGGTGTCAAGTCCTCCTTGACGAAGAGCTTGAGCACGTCGGCGATCGGCTGCATCAGGCCGTGCCAGCCCACCCGCATCGGCCCGAGCCTCACCTGCATCCAGGCGTTGACCTTCCGCTCGAGGAGCACGAGGTACATCACCGTGACCAGGACGAGCGCGATCACCACCGCGATCTGCACGACCGGGATCAGCACGAACCGGAGAAAGGTCGGGTTCATGTCAGCGGTCCACGCATCCGAGCACGACGTCCAGGGTTCCGATCACCGCCACGACGTCGGCGACCAGGTGCCCGCGGACCATGTCGGGAAGGGCTTGCAGGTTGACGAAATTCGGCGACCGGAAGCGGCAGCGGTACGCGTTTTCCGAGCCGTCGCTGATCAGGTAGACCCCCAGCTCGCCGCGGGGCCCCTCGTTCACGTGGTACACCTCGCCCTTCGGCGGCTTGATCCGGCGCGGGGCCTTGCCCCGGATCTCTCCGGCGGGGAGCTTGTCGAGGGCCTGCAGGACGATCCTGCGGCTCTGGCGCATCTCCTCCATCCGGCAGAGGTACCGGTCGTAGGTGTCGCCCCGGTCCCCCACGGGGACGTCGAAGTCGAAGTCGGCGTACGCCTCGTAGGGAATCGCCTTGCGGACGTCGTACGCGACGCCGGACCCGCGCAGGCACGGCCCGGTCATCCCGTAGTCGAGGGCCGCCGGCCCGTCGATCACGCCGACCTCCCGCGTCCGGCCCAGCCAGATTCGGTTCGCGGTCAGCAGCTTGTGGTACTCGTCGAGCCGCGGGGGGAACACCTCGAGGAAACGGCGGGTCTCCTCGACCCAGCCCTCCGGAAAGTCCTCGAGCATCCCGCCCACCCGGACCGCGTTGTACGTGAGCCTCGCGCCGCAGTACGACTCGAACAGGTCGAGGACCTGCTCCCGCTCCCGCATGCCGTAGACGAAGACGGTCAGCGCCCCGATGTCCATGGCGTGGGTGCCGAGCCAGATCAGGTGGCTCGCGATCCGCTGCAGCTCCGCCAGGATCACGCGCATGTACTGGGCGCGGGGCGGAACCTCGACGCCGAGGAGGCGCTCGACCGCCTCGATGTACACCAGGTTCTCGGAGAACGCCGCGATGTAGTCCATCCGGTCGGTGTACACGACGGCCTGGGGGTACGTGCGGTCCTCGCCGAGCTTCTCGCAGCCGCGGTGGAGGTACCCGATGTAGGGACGGGTGTCGACGACGCGCTCGCCGTCGAGCTTGAGCAGGAGCCTCAGCACCCCGTGGGTCGAGGGGTGCTGCGGCCCCATGTTGATTTCCATCTCCGTCGTGCCGAACATCGCGTCGAGGCCTCCGAGCGCCTGGCTCAGTCCTTGTAGGTGTTTCGCCGGTCGTCCTCGGGACGCCGCCAGTAACCGTGGTCCTGCTCGCGCCCCTCGAGCGGGAAGTCCTTTCGAAGCGGGAACGCGTCGAACTCCTCGGGCATGAGGATTCGCCGGAGATCGGGGTGGCCCGCGAAGCGGATCCCGAACATGTCGAACGCCTCCCGTTCGTGCCAGTTCGCGCCCCGCCAAACCCCCGACACCGTCGGGACCTCGCCCCCGTCCTCCACACCGGTCTTGACCGCGATGCGCTCGCCGGTCTCCGGGTTGGTCAGGTGGTAGGCGACGTCGAAGCGGGGTGCCGCGCGGAGCCGGATCATGTCCACGCCGCAGAGGTCGGCGAGCAGGAGCATGCCGCAGTCACGGTCTTCTTTGAGGAACCGGCAGACCTCCGCGATCCGCTCCTTGGGCACCCTGACGATCGGTACGCCGCAGTAATACGAAGCGTCCTCGATGGCGTCGGCCATGACCGCCTTGAGGCGGTCGAGGGACCGGGAGGGCACCGCGGCGTCGAGCTTGGGCGCGCCCTCCCCTTCCGCTTTTTTCGGGGCCGCCGGCTTGGCATCGCTTCCCGCCGGCGGGGGCACCGGAGCGCCGGCGCCCGGTTTCTGCTCGTCCATGGGTCCCTCAGGCCGTCCGCGACTTCGCGATCGTCATCCGGTCGATCTTGTCCTGGAGCATCATCAGCCCGTAGAGGAGCGCCTCGGGCCGAGGCGGGCAGCCCGGGATGTAAACGTCCACCGGAACGACCCGGTCGACTCCCTGAACGTGGCTGTAGGTCGGGAACGGCCCCCCGGCCGTGGAGCAGATCCCCATGGAGATCACCCACTTCGGCTCGGGCATCTGGTCGTAGAGGCGGCGGAGGATCGGCGCCATCTTCTCGGTGACCGACCCGGCGACGATCATCAGGTCCGATTGGCGCGGGGTGGCCCGAAAGACCTCCGCGCCGAAGCGGGCGATGTCGAACCGGGAGGCGCCGGTGGCCATCATCTCGATGGCGCAGCAGGCGAGACCGAACGTGAGCGGCCAGAGGGAGTTCTTCCTCGCCCAGTCGAAGACGGTGTCCACCGTCGTCGTCAGGATCCCCTGCTCGAACCTGCCCTCGATCAGGCCCATTCGAGGGCTCCTTTCTTCCACGCGTACGCGTACGCGACGACCAGGATGGCGATGAAGACGGCCATCTCGATGAACCCGAACAGCCCCAGCATCCGGTACCGCACCGCCCAGGGGAAGAGGAAGACGGTCTCGACGTCGAAGATCAGGAACAGGACGGCGATGACGTAGTACTGGACGGAATACCGCCCCCAGACCTCGTCGTTGCTCTCGAGGCCGCACTCGTAACGCTCCCCCTTGACCGGCTCGGGGCGGCTGGGCCGGACGAGCCACGCCATCGCGAAGGTGGCGAGGGGGAAGACGATGGCGATGAGGATGAACAGGAGGATCGGAACGTAGGGAAGAGAAGACATCAGGCGTTCCTCCTGACGGATCCGAGCCCGGTCCTGCGAAAAGGCGGTGACGTTACCATAGGGGTATACGGGGGTCAAGAAATCGATAGAAACGATCGCGATTCCACGCCGGAGAGCTCGCTTTTCGCGGCGCGACGAACTCGAGGGCGTGGTCGGGGAACTACGCGATGGCGCGAAGGTCGAGGCGGACGATCGCGTCCCAGACGCGGTTCGCGTACTCGAGGGGGACCGATTCGCCCTGCCCCTTGAAGAGCTGCACCCGCCCGGGGCCGTCGTGGAAGGCCGCGAGCGCGGCGTCGATGTCCCCGAACCGGTGGAGGAGGCGGCTGAGGTAGAAGCTCCCGAGCAGGACGTTGACGTCCGGATCGAGCAGCAGGTCGTCCGAGCGCCAGGCGATGCCGAGATCCTCGGCAAGCTCCCGGGCGGTATCGGCTCGGAGCTGCATCAGCCCCATGGCCCCCCGGGGGGAGACCGCCAGGGGATCGAATTCGCTTTCGATCGCGATGATCCCGAGGACCGTGAGGGGGTCGATGCCGAACCGTTTGGAGTTGCGGTCCACCGTCCTGAGGAGGGCCTCGAGGTCCCCGCCCCGGATCGGGAGGTGCATTCTCTCGAGGGTCAGCCGCACTCTCCCCGCCCAGTCGTCCGGCTCGGAGGCCACGACCGGCGCACCGACGGGCGCAAGAGCCACGTCGGTCCTCTCCTCGGCCGGCACCTCGTGACGCACCAGTGCCACGGCCAGGAGCACCATCGCGCCCAGGGCAAGGAAGCCGGCGAGAACGGGGGTTCGCAGTCGCATGACTCCCTGAGGGTACGGGGGGACCCCCGAACTGTCAACTCTGGCCGAACTCGGATTCTTATAATTACTTACTTTTGGTCGGCTTTCGCCTAGCGGTGGGCGTGCTTTTGGCTGGCGGCGGCGAGGCGAGGGCATCCGTCGCCGCGCTCGCAATCCGCAGGGTGACCTCCTGTCCGGTCCTGGCGAGGCGGAAGACCCGTTGCCCGCCCAGCATTTTCCGTTCGCCCGGCCGCTCGGGGGTCAGGGCGGCTCCGGGGAACCTCGCGGAGAGGCTTCGCTCGAGGCCGTACTCGAAGTCCGCGGCCTCCTCCTCGGAGATCCACCGGGTGACCCAGACGGTCTGGCCGTCGCCGCCGGCCAAGGCAGCTTCGGGCTCGAAGCGGAACAGGGCGTCCGCGGCCCACCCATCGCCGGCCATCATCCCGAGGTTGTCCTTCCCGGTGAGCGACGACACCAGGACCACGATCCCCTGCTCGCCGAGGGAGTCACGGTCCACGAGGCTCGACCCCTTGGGTGGCGCGGGATCGGGAATCGTCGAGGGAACGAGGGGGGTCCGGTTCGGGTGGAGCACGTCCCGGGTCGAGCGGCGCCCCGACGACGCCTTGTCGAGAGCCTTCCAGCCTCCGGCCCGGTACGCGGCGGCGGCCTGGGCGTACCCCTCCCGGTAGACGAAGTCGAGAAGCAGCCCTTCGACCCCGGGAAGGACGTCGAGGGAGGCCGGCAGGAGCGATCCCCCCAGGAGGTGCCCGGGATCCAGCGCACGCTCGAGCACCTGGCTCTCTATCCCCATCCCCTCGAAGAGCAACAGGGTGGCGACGAGATTCGCCTCGCCCTCCGCCCAGGCGCACGCGGCGAGCAGCTCGTCGGTCGTCCCTCGCATCGGCTCGGCGCCGGTCCGCCCCCGCTGGAGGGCATGCATCAGCATGTGGGCGAGCGCCGGCTCGTCGGGACGCACGCCGGTCGCGAGCAGCAGCGACGACGTCGCGTCGTCGCCTTCCCTTGGGGCGAAGTCGTCCGAGGAGAGCGCGGACGGATCCACGAGCAGCCGCCGCCCGTCGGGGTCGTAGCCGATCTGCTGGAGGTCTTGGGCGACCGCCTCGACGAGGCGGCGGGGCGACCCCTCTCCTCCGAGTCCCAGCTCGGCCCACGCCCGGCCCCTCGCCGAGAGGACGGCCGGCGGCTGCGCCAAGCCGACCCGGCGAAGGGCGGCCTCCTTGCGGACGTCCTCCCCGGCGCGCACCGGCGGCGGCAACCCGGCGAAGCGGAGGCCCCGAATCCGCTCGACGCGCTCGGCCGTCTGGCGGCTCTCGCCGACGAGGTCCAGGTCCGCCCCCTTCGGCGGGATCGCAGCGGTGTCGACCTCGACGGGGACCGGCGGCCGGGGAGGTGTCCCGCCCTCCGCTCCGCCGAGCGCCAGCGCGGCGAGAAGCAAGGCAGATTCGGGAATCACGGTAGTGGCGGCTCCGACAGGATCACGACCTTGTCCCCCCGTTTCAGGCCTTCGCGCCGCGTCGTGCCGGAGGCGAACTCGAGCACGTAGCTCGCCGACTCGAGAGGGACGACCTCGGCGCACGGCCCGTCCTCGGGACAAGGCGGCCGCTCGCGGGCGATGTCCACGACGCGCAGGGCCGCGTCGAGCCAGACGATGTCGAGGGACACCCGGCAGTTCTTCATCCAGAACGCGTGCCGGGCGGGCTGCTCGAAGAGGAACAGCATCCCCTCCCTCGGGCCGACCTTCTCGCGGCCCATGTACCCTTGCGCGCGGGCGGCGGGGTCGGCGGCGAGCTCGAGCGTGAACTCCGTTCCGCTCGGGAGCACGGCGACGGCCCAGCGAGGGGCCACGGCGGCGAGGGCCCAGCAGACGAGGTACGAGGTCAAGGCGCTCACTCCGCGCTCCCCTTCACGAATCTCCCGTCCTCGACCAGGAGGTCCGCGCTCTCGCCGTCGCCTCCCTCCACACCGTCCGCGCCGCGGCTTCCGAGGAGGTAGCCGCCGCCTGCCTTCGCCCGGTAGTCGAGCGGACGTCCCCACGGATCGACCGGCTCCGACGAGAGGTAGTCCGGCACGAGATCCCGCAGCGACGACGGCCAGAGCCCCTTGTCGCGGTGGAAGCGCTCGACGCCTCTCGCCGTCTGGACGACGAGATCCCCCGCGCGGCGCAGCGGAAACTTGCGCGACGCCTCGAGAAGCCCCCGGTACAGGACGAGGTCCGCCTGCGCCCGCTCGGCCGCGCGCGACTCGGGATACTCGCTGAGAACGCGCTCGTACCGCTCGATCGCGGCCGGCAGGTCTCCGCGCTCGACCTTCTTGCCGGCCTCGGCGTAGAGCCGTTCCGCGCGCTGGTCGCCGCAGCCGGCGCTGCCCGCGGCGAGCAGGAGCCCGGCGACCAGCACGATCGCCGCGCGGCGTCCGCGGGCGTTGACACCGGAAAACCCCCGACTCATAATCCGCCCTCTCACCGGCGCTTCGGGTCGCATTGCAGGTGGCGGGTCCACTCTAGATGACCGTGATGTCGAGGGCAACCGAGATTCCCCAGCTGGTCCGGCGTCTCGGCAGCCGGCGGGAATCCGTAGTGGACGCGGCGAAGGCGCGGCTCTGCTTCAAGGGACCGCGCGCCGTCGACGCGCTGATCGACGCGCTCGACGCGGACAACCCTAGGATCCGAGCGCACGCGATGCACCTTCTCGCCCTGATCCAGGACCCGAGGAGCCGGGAGCCGCTCACCGCGATGCTCCTCGACCGGGACCCGAAGATCCGAGAGATCGCCGCGCGCTCCCTCGCGAGATGCCCGTCGTCCGCCGTGGTGGCCGCCCTCGAGAGATCCATGAAGAAGGAGAAGCACCTCGAGGTGCGCATCGCCGCCGCCCAGGCGCTGCTCGAGCAGTACGCGGCCGGCCAGGAACGCGCCATCGGCCAGGTGCTCGCGCTGCTGGTCGATGCCGCCGAGGAGCCTCGCGTCCGGCTCGCGGCGTTCGCGCTGCTCCCCATGCTCCGGGCATCCGCCCGGAGGGGGCTCTTGAAGCGCCTCGCGCAGGACCCCGTGCCCGCCGTGGCGCAGAAGGCAAGGGAGATCGACGCGGAGGGGCTTCCGCAGGTTCCGAAGGAAGCCGCCGCGATTCGCGGCCTTGTCGCGAGCCTGGGGTCGAACGACTACTCGGTCTGGAACCAGGCCGTCTTCCGCATCGCGGCCTGCGGCTCGCCCGCGGTGGACCCGCTCGTGGCGGAGATGGAGCGGCGGGCCCACGATCCGGAGTTCGGCGCGCGCGCCTCTATGGCCCTGAAGGCGCTCGGCCCTCGCTGCGCGCGGGCGCTCTCCGAGGCCCTCGACCGCGTCCAGGAACCCCTTCCCCTCCAGGTGCTCGTCGAGGTGGTGGGAGCGCTCGGCGAGAAGGCGCTGATCTACCGTCTCAAGGACCTCATCGAGCGGATCGCCGCGGGGGCGCGGAAGGAGGCGCACGCCAACGGCTTCGATCCGATCCAGCGCGTCCGCGCGAAGGCGCACCTCGAGCTGGCCCGCATCGGCAGCCGCGTCGCCGCAGGAGATTTGAGGACGATCCTGAGGGACTCGGGCCGGCGGCTCACCCTCGAGGTCCTCGCCGCCGCGGAGCGGATCGGCACGCGAAGCGAGATCCCCGATCTCCTCCGGGCGTACGCGAGGGAAGACCGATTCACGCGCGAGCGAGTGGCTCGCGCGCTGCGCGCGATCGTGAAGCGCGAGCGAATACGGCGTCACAACGCGATGTTCCGGTCGTTGACCGGGGAACAGCGCCGGGCCATGGACGCGATCTTCTCGCCGCCGGCACGGGGTCCGAGGGCGGTGCGGAGGACGGCGGCCCGGCGCTAGGAGAAGGAGGCTCGACATGCCGAGGAAGCTGAGCGTCCGGGGGCTCCGGATCGATAGGGGTCAGAGGGTGTTCTGCCGCGTGGACTACAACGTCCCGATAAAGAACGGAAAAGTGGACGACGACTCGCGAATCGCCGCGTCGCTCCCCACGCTCAAGCTCCTATCCGAGAAGGGAGCGCGCACCGTCCTGGCGTCGCACCTCGGCCGACCGAAAGGGAAGGCGAGCGCCGAGTTCTCCCTGAAGCCCGTGGCCGAGCACCTCGCCGCCCTCCTCGGGAAGCCGGTGGCCTTCTCCGAGACGTGCGTCGGCGAGGCGGCCGAGAAGGCGTCGCGGGAGCTCGAGCCGGGCGGATTCCTCGTGATCGAGAACGTCAGGTTCCACAAGGAGGAGGAGGCCAACGACGCCGGGTTCTCCGCGTCCCTCGCCCGCCTCGGCGACCTTTACGTGAACGACGCGTTCGGGTCCGCCCACCGCGCCCACGCGTCCACCGCCGGCGTCGCGGCGCTGCTCAAGCCCGCCGCAGCGGGGCTTCTGATGGAGGCGGAGCTCGAGCACCTCGGCCGTCTCCTCGAGCACCCCGAGTCCCCGTTCGTGGCGATACTCGGCGGGGCCAAGGTCACCGACAAGATCGAGCTGATCGAGAACCTCATGCCGCGAGTGGACCTGTTCCTCGTCGGCGGCGCGATGGCCTACACCTTCCTCAAGGCGTTCATGAAGCCGACCGGGCTCTCGCCGATCGAGGAGGACCGCACGACCCTCGCCAAGGCGCTCGTGCAGAAGGCGCGGACCGCGGGCAAGGACTTCCTCTTTCCCGTGGACCACGTGGTCACCGTCGGCGGCAAGGACGACGTCCACCACGTCACCGCGGGTGTCGACATCGTGGACGACGAGGCGGGGGTGGACATCGGGCCCAAGACCGCGGAGCTGTTCGCCGCGCGGATCGCGGGGGCTCGTACGGTGCTCTGGAACGGCCCCCTGGGCAAGTTCGAGACCGAGGCGTTCTCGCACGGGACGCGCAAGGTAGCCGAGGCGCTGGCGACCTCCGCGGCGGTGTCCGTGGTGGGCGGCGGCGACACCGCATCGGCGGTGAAGAAGTTCGGACTCACCGCGCGCATGACGCACGTTTCGACGGGAGGCGGCGCGTCGCTCGAGTTCCTCTCGGGTCTCCCGCTTCCGGGCGTCGAGGCGCTGGACGACGCCTCATGACGTCTCCCGCGCGCAGGCCGCTCGTCGCCGGCAACTGGAAGATGAACCTCAGCGAGGCGTGGGCGGTCGCCCTCGTGGACGATCTCCTTCCGAGGGTCGCCTCGTTGCGGAGCGTCGAGATCGTCGTCGCGCCGGCGTTCCCCTGCCTCCGGGCGGTCGCCGACCGGCTCGCGGGCAGCGCGGTGCTGCTCGGCGCCCAGAACGTCCACTGGGAGGAGAAGGGCGCGTTCACCGGCGAGGTCTCCCCCCGCATGCTCGCCGAGATGGGGGTGCGCTTCGTCATCGTGGGCCACTCGGAGCGCCGGGTCCATTTCGGCGAGACCGACGAGAGGGTCGAGCGGAAGGTCGCGGCCGTGAGGCGGCACGGCCTCGTTCCGATCCTCTGCGTGGGTGAACAGGAAAAGGAGCGCGACGAGGGGCGCACCCTCGCGGTCGTCGAGCGCCAGCTTCGCATCGGCCTCGGCAGGCTCGAGGTCAAGGACGGCTCCGAGATCGTGATCGCCTACGAGCCGGTCTGGGCGATCGGCACCGGCCGCAGCGCGACCCCCGAGCAGGCCCAGGAAGTCCACCGGATGATCCGGGAGCAGCTCGCCGGGATGTTCCCTGGCGGCTCGGCCTCGCGGATCCGCATCCTCTATGGTGGCTCCGCCACCGTGGAAACCGCCCCGGTACTCCTGCGCCTCCCGGAAGTGGACGGCGCACTCGTCGGCGGGGCCTCGCTCGACGCCGCTGCCTTTGCGGCGATCGCCGCCATCGCCGGCGCCTGAGGTCCCCCGTTTCTTGCGACCCCCGCCGGGGGCGTGCTAGACTTCGCGGGTTGCGGGAAACGCTTGTCCTGGTGAGGTTTGCATGACGTACCTGCTGATCCTGGTCCACATCGTCGTCTCGGTGATCCTGATCCTCGTGGTGCTGCTCCAGACCGGAAAGCGAGCGGACCTGGCCGGTGCCTTCGGGGGCGGCGGCAGCCAGACGGTGTTCGGTGCTCGCGGCGCGGCGACGTTCCTCTCGAAAGCGACGACGATCAGCGCGGTCATTTTCATGTTCACCTCGCTGACCCTCTCGCTGATGTCGTCCCCGACGGGGAGCCAGGGGAAATCCGTGCTCCCCCAGGACGCTCCGGCGCAGACCGCACCGGCGCAGCCCGGACCGGCGAAGAGCGCACCGGCGCCGTCCGCTCCGGCGAGCAACGTGCCCGCGACGCCTGCTCCGTCCAAGTAGGAACGCTCGACGCTGGGCCACGGCCTGCGTATAATTCGTTTCGCTGCTAGTCCGAGAACGCTCGTCCGTTTGCCGAAGTGGTGAAATTGGTAGACACACCATCTTGAGGGGGTGGCGCCGCGAGGCGTGGGGGTTCGAATCCCCCCTTCGGCACCAAGTCCGGATCGAGCGCCCGGTACCCGCGGTTCGAGAGAAGCCCGCCGTCTCATGGCGGGCTTCGGCGTCTCCGGAGGCCGGAGCGCCCTCGTTTGGCGCCGAGCGCCGCGCCCCTACACCGCCGCCCGCAGCTTCTTCCGGCGCCACGCCTGGTAGTGCTTGGAGCACAGTCCCTGCGCCACGTGGGGAAGTCCGCATCCCGGAGTCTTGCAGCGCCGGTTCGATCGCGGCCTGCCGACGCGGCGCGCGCCGGGCCTTCCCGCCCCGGTGACGGCACGGCGCGAGAGACGGTTCAGCTGACGCTCGACCTGGCGCAACTGCTCTCGATCGGGGAGCTGCCGCCCTACCTCGCTCACCACCTTGCGCGCGATCGCCTCGACCAACTGCCTGAGCGCCGCGCTCAACGTGGACGCCCGGACCGCCTGCTTGCGCTTCCGTGCCATGCGCTCTCCCTTCCGCTTCCCGATAGGCCCCCCCGACCGTTCGAGGATCGATGACAAGGAGCGACGATGGGGTGATCTTAGCGGGTAGCGGCGGCGGGTGTAAAGCATTATCGGGCAGGAGGTGTCGTGACTCGAGTCACCAGTCCTTGTAAAGGGTGCCGTCGAGGGCGACCCCGTCGGACAGGCTGTAGACGTCGTAGATGTTCTCGCTCCCCCACGAGTCGCTGTCCCAGTCGTCCTGGTACGAGCGCAGCCCCCACTCGGCTTCTCCCGTCATCGGGTCGGGGGGGATCCTCGGCAGGAACTTGAGCTTCTTCGCGTTCGGCGAGGTCGGATCCGCCACCTCGACGCCGTCCACGAGCTCGTCGAGGCTCATGGGATAGAACATCTGGCTGACGTCCTTCTGCGCGATCAGCCCGGCCTCGGAGTACTTGTGGTACTGGTCGATCGCGCCGCGGAGTATCTTGAGCGTCCCGCGCAGGTGCTCTTCCCGCTGCCGCTTCTCGTTCCAGCGCGCGAGCGGGATCGCGGCCGCGGCGATCACCAGCAGGACCGACACCGCCACCAGCAACTCGATGTAGGTGAGTCCCCGCGACCGGCGCCCGCCATCCAACTCTCCCGCCCGTCTCGACACGTCGCTTCCTCGCCCCTCCCGGGACCCGGTCTAAGGTACGGACCCGCGTCCCCTGGCGTCTAGTGTCCCGACTCGGAAGTTCCTTGCCTAATCCGCCGAGCCATGGGCGGTCCCGGCAAGGAGGGCCGACGAAGGAATACCGGGAGTATTTCGAGGAGGCCCGACGCAGCCGGGGCCGGCCAGGGCCGGCGGAATAGGTGAGGAACTTCCGTGTCGGGACACTAGGTCTATTTGCGCCGAAAGATGCGCCGGAGCCAGCCGCCGAGCCCCTTCGCGTGGAGGGCGCAGCCGTCCACGGGCTCGGTGCCCGCGGCGAACACCTCCTCGACCCTCGCGGGACACCCCGCGACGGCGAGCCCGCCGCTCTCCGGATCCACGACCGCCCGGACGATCCCCTCCGGCTCCGGGAACGGCGCGTCGGTGAACCGCCCCGCCCGCCGCAGCAGATCCACCCAGATCGGAAGGGCGCCGGACGCCCCGGTCAGTCCGGTCCGCGCGTTGTCGTCGTAACCGACCCAGACCAGCGCGAGGAGATCGGGGGTGTACCCCACGAACCAGGCGTCTCGGGTGTCGTCGGTCGTGCCCGTCTTCCCGGCCGCATTCCCCCGCAAGCCGAGGGCGGCCGAGGACGCGGCCGTTCCTCGCGAGAGCACGCCGCGCAGCACGTCGGTCACCAGCCACGCCGCCTGCGGGGTCACCACCTGCACCGGGTCCTTGCCCTTTCGCGAGAGCGGCTCCCCTTCCCTCGAGGTCACCTGCCGCACGATGGCGGGATCCGAGCGCTTCCCCTCGCTCGCGAGGACGCCGAACGCGGCGGCGAGGTCGAGGGGGGTGATCTCCTGCGCTCCCAGCGCCAGCGAAGGATACGGCTCCAGGTTTCCCAGGCCGCAGCGAGCCGCGATCCTCACCACTTCCTTGAGGCCCACGCGCATCGCGGCGCGCGCCGTCGGGACGTTGAGCGACTGCTCGAGCGCCTGGCGCGCCGTGACCGGGCCGCGGAACTCGCCGTCGTAGTTCAATGGACGCCACGTGCGGCCGCCCGACGGGATCTCGAGAGGGCTGTCGTCGAGGATCGTCGCCGCGGTCAGGCCGCCTTCCCGCCCGCGAATCGCGCTCTCGAATCCCGCGAGGTAGACGAACGGCTTGAAGCACGAGCCCGCCTGCCGCCGCGCCTGGACCGCGCGGTTGAACTGGCTTCCCGCGTAGTCCCTCCCGCCGACCAGCGCGAGCACGGCGCCGGTCGAGGGGCGGAGGACGAGGGCGCACCCCTCGAGCTTCCGCCCGCCGTCCTTCGCGGCGCCCCGCCGCTCCTTGTCCAGCCGCTCGAGCCCGGCGCGCAACGCTTCCTGGGCGGCCTCCTGCAGGGTCGTGTCCAGGGTCGTGTAGATTCGAAGTCCCTCCCTGGCCAGCTGCGTGGGCGTATACAGGTCCGCCAGCTGGGAACGGACGAGATCCACGACGTAGGGGGCGCGCGAGTATCCCTGCTTGCCGCTCGCGAGACGAGGGCGCTCCGAGCGCGCGGCCTCCGCCTCGGCCTCGCGTATCCGTCGATCGTCGAGCATCGACCGGAGGACCTGGTCGCGCCGGCCGATCGCCTGCTCCAGGTGGCTGAACGGGTTGTACCCTCCCGGATTGCGGACGAGCCCCGCGAGGAGCGCGCAGTCGCCGAGCGTGAGGTCCGCGAGGTCCTTGCCGAAGTAGAAGCGCGCCGCGGACGCGAACCCGCAGACCGCCACGGAGCCCCGCTGCCCGAGATAGACCTCGTTCAGGTAGACCTCGAGGATCCGGTCCTTCGAGTACCTGGCGTCCATTACGACCGCGAGCAGGGCCTCGCGGAACTTCCTCCACCACGTGCGCTCCTGGCCGAGGTATAGGTTCTTCACGGTCTGCTGCGTGATCGTGCTCCCGCCCTGCACGATGCGCGCGCTTCGGACGTCCGCGAACAGCGCGCGCAGGATCGCGATCGGGTCCACTCCGGGATGCGAGTAGAAGCGCGAGTCCTCGGCCGCGAGGACGGCATCCACCAGGCGCTTGGGGACGTCCTCCAGCCGGACGACCTCGCGCTCCTCCTGCTGGGGTCCGGAGAGGAGTGCCAAGAGCTCGGGCTCGAGCTCGAGGCGGGGAATCGCCCGTCCGCCGACCCCTTCGATGGACTGCACGCTCCCGCCGTCGAAGCGGACGGTCACGCGTCGCGCCGCCGCGGGAGTCGCGGTGCCGGAGGACGTGCGGAGGTGCACCTCGATGCGGTCGCCCCGGCGGCGGTACTGCCCCGGGCTCGACGGAGATCCGTCGACGCGGACGAAGCCGGAGCGGTCGAGCCGCCGGGCGATCGCGGGCGGCGTCGCGATCGAGCCCGGGACGAGCACGAGACCGTCGGAGTAGACGCGCGACGGAAAGTCCCAGAGGCGGCCTTCGAACCTCCGGCCGACCTCCACCCACAGGTAAAGCCACCCGGCGGAGAAGACGACCAGGAGCACGAAGGCAAGCGCGGCCGTGCGCTTGAGGGCCCGTCCGCGAGGCGACCGTTTGCGCCGGCCGCCCTCCGCGCGGGACCGCTTGCGGCCGCTGTGCGGACGCGGGTCAGGGCGTTTCATCGCGCGCGCAAGCCCGGGGGAAGCAGGCGCCACGGGACCGCGGGAGGATTGCCCCGAGCCTCCCGCGCCGGACCGCCTACTTCCTCAGGCTCTCCTTGAGGGGCTTGCCCGCCTTGAACGCGGGGGCGCGGGTAGCGGGAAGCTCGAGCGCCTCGCCGGTGTGGGGATTGCGCCCCGAGCGCGCCTTCCTGGACCGGGCCTCGAAGGTCCCGAAGCCGCTGATGGCGACCTTCCCCCCCGCGATCATCTCCGCCGCGATGAGCCCGATCGCGGGGTCCGGATCGAAGAGGGCGTCCACGCAGACCCTCGCGTCGCGGGCCGAAAGGCCTGTCTTCGCGCTGAGCTTGTCGACGAGCTCGGCTTTGTTCACGGCGTCCTCCTCTACGGAATCGGCGTCATGGCCTCTTGCACCGATTCTACGACGATTTCGGCCGCCTAGGAAACGAGCTTCATTTCCTTGACGGACGACTGCACGACGAAGATGCGGATGTTGTTGTCCCCTTCGTCGAGCGGGAAGAAGTAGAAGCCTCGGCCGGTATCGCTGGACTCCCCCAGGAACCCCCAGACGGTCTCGCCGTCGGAGAAGGTCAAGATTGCCTTCTTGCCCGAGCTCTGCGCCTCGGCGAACTGTCGCCGGGCGACGAAGTCCCGGTTCCCCATGTAGTCCTTCACGTAGAAGAGCGCCTTCATCTCGTCGACCACGACGCGGCTCGGCACGCCCCCCCCCTCGGCCGGGAGCAGGTGGAACGTCTCGGTATCGGGGTCGAAGTCGTGCGTGATCCCCTTGTGAATCGCTCCGTCCTTCATGTGGACGACGATCTTGTTCTCCATTCGCGCCTCCCCGGATCCGATCCGGCCGCGCGAATCCTACCCCCGGAGTGCCTTTTCGAGCAAATCCCGGAAAGCTCCCCCGCCGGCGGCCCCGTTTCTTGACCTGCCCGAAACCGGTACCTATGTTTTTGAACCGAGGAGGTACCCGCCATGAACAGCCCCGCCCACGACGGCACCGACGGATCCGCCGAGAGCCTGGCCATGCCGGTCGCGGAGAGCGCGCCCTGGAGGCACCTGATTTTCCGCCGCAGGCGATTCCTCGTGCACCGCAGGTATCAGTTGCGCGTGACCGCCGTCACCGTGGGGACGGTGTTCGTGCTCCTCCTCGCGCTGAACTTCACGCTGTTCGCCTCGAATCACAAGAGCACGCAGGCGGCTGTGCAGGTGGCGCCGGAGCTCAAGTCCTACTTCGCGGCCCAGGACCGGTTCCAGATCGGGTTGACGCTCCTCGGCTCGCTCGCGTTCCTCGCGGGAGTGTTCCTGCTCGGAATCCTGGAGACCCACCGCACCGCGGGCGCCTCGCTCAACCTCTGCCGGTGCCTCGACCAACTGCGCGACGGGCGGTACAGCGTCCGCGTGAGACTCCGCCGGGGCGACAACCTGAAGGAGATCGAGATGGCGTTCAACGAGATGGCCGACGCTCTCCAGGAGAGGTCCCATCGCGATGCCGCCGTTCTCGACGAGTTGTCGGACCGCATCGACAAGATCAAGGCTCCGGACGCGGCGGCCCTGGCGTACGAGCTGCGGAAGCTGGCCGAGGAGCAGCGCCTGCTCGCCGGATAGCCTCCGCCCAGCCCGCCGCGTCGGGCACCTCCAGGACGAGCCCCCGGGCGCGGAATCGGGGGTCCGGCGCCCACTCCACGACCAATACTCCTCCCCGCTTGCCCTGCCCTTGCTCCCGAACCGCCACGATGCTCGCCAGCGCGATCCTCACCTCGCGCCGGGGGAAGAAGCGCTCGAACAACAGCTCCCCGTCGGTGAGCAGGAGCGCCGACGGGCCGGGTATCGCGGGGGCGTCCAGGAAGCCGCGGAGGAAAGCGCGAGGCTCCGAGCGGAGCGCGGGCCGGCCGGCGGGTGTCACGCCGTCGATCGGCGCCGCCCCTCCGCGGAGCACGATGCGCAGGGCGACGAGGAAACCCGCCACCATCGCCGCCAGCGGGATCAGCAGGATCAGGAGCGCCGCGAGTCTCACGGGCGCGCTCGGAGCGCGGGGTCCTCGATCCCCGCGTCGCGGAACCCTCTTGCCCTCAGGAGGCACGCATCGCACAGGCCGCACGGGACCTGTCCGGGTGCCGGGTCGTAACACGACCAGGTGAGGGAGAGATCGACGCGCAGCTCGAGGGCCCGGCGGACGATCTCGCCCTTGGTCAGCCGCATGAGCGGCGCGTGGACGCGGAACGGCTCCCCCTCGACGCCGGCTCGGGTGGCGACCCGCGCGAGAGCCTCGAAGGCCTCGAGGAAGGCCGGCCGGCAGTCGGGGTAACCGCTGTAATCCACGGCATTCGCGCCGATGAAGAGGTCCCTCGCTCCGAGCGCCTCGGCCCAGGCCAGCGCCAGCGAGAGCAGGACCGTGTTCCGCGCGGGAACGTAGGTCGGCGGGATGCCGGCGCCGATGGTCTCGTCCGTCCGGGACTTGGGAACCGGGATCGATGGATCGGTCAGCGCGGACCCTCCGGCGAACGCGAGGTCCACCGACGCCATCCGGTGCGACGCGGCTCCCACGGCGCGCGCGACGGCGGCCGCACGCTCGAGCTCCACCTCGTGGCGCTGGCCGTAACGCACGGTGAGCGCGTGCGCCTCGAACTCCCGGGCGATCGCCTCGGCGAGGGTCGTCGCGGAGTCCATCCCCCCGGAGAGGAGCACGACGGCCCGGCGCATCACACTCCCCTCTCCACACCCGGCCACAGCGCCTTGTGGAGTTGAATCTGCACGCGAACGGGCAGGCGGTCCTCGAGAACCCAGCGCGCCAGCTCGCCGGGCTCGACCTCGCCCTGCACGGGAGAGAACAAGACCGCGCATCGCGAGGCCAGCTCACGGGCCGCCAACTCGCGGGCGGCCCATTCGTAGTCGTCGCGCCCGGCGATGACGAACTTGACCTCGTCCCCGGAACGCAGGACCTCGAGGTTCTCCCACCGGTTCGCCGCCGCCTCGCCGCTACCGGGGCATTTGACGTCCACGATCCGGATCACCCCCTCGGGGACGTTCGCGATCGGGAGGCTCCCGCCGGTCTCGAGGAGCACGCGATGTCCCCGCCGGAGGAGCTCCTCCATGAGCGGGACGGCGTCGGATTGCAGGAGCGGCTCCCCACCGGTGATCTCCACGAGGGGACAACCGAATCCTCCCACTTCCGCGACGACTTCGGCCACGCTCATCGCCCTTCCCCCCTCGAACGCGTAGGCGGTGTCGCACCAGCGGCAGCGGAGGTTGCAGCCCGTCAAGCGCACGAACACGCAGGGAAGCCCCGCGTGCGTGGACTCCCCCTGGATCGAGTGGAAGATCTCGGTGACTCGAAGCACGGGAGTCATTCTACATGGTCGCTCGGAGCCGTCTCCTTGCGCGCCGAGTGACGCTCACCGTCAGCTCCGGCCCCAAAATTGAGCGCTTCCGCCGCTGCACCCGCAGAGCCGCCCGTGCGCCTCGCCCGCATCCCCTTCCCGGTGAAAGACTTGACACTTCGGCTGCAGGAGCGGCTTCTCGGAACGAACATTGCATTCCTTTCGTGTGCACTGCTGTCGGGCGCGTGGGAGAGATGCGCCCGGTTTCGGGGGTGGCGTGGCGGACCTGTTCGGCATCTCGACCTGGTCGGTGGCGGCCGTCGCGACCGCCGCCGGCGCCGCGATGGGTTTCCACTTCGGCGGGCGCGGGAAGGGCGCGCTCCGGCAGGAAGCCGCCGAGCTCGCGGCGGAGGTCGCGCGCCTCGAGGGACAATCGCGCGACCAGATTCGTCTCGTCTCGAAGCTGCGGTACGAGCAGCGGTCGCTGACGAATCTCTCCCGCGCGCTTCCCGGCCTCGTTCGTCAGCTGAACAACTCGGAGCTCGACATCAACGACATCCCGAGACACCTGTTCGACCTGGCCGAGAGCCTCTTCGAGCCGCAGCAGATGATGCTCTTCCTCGTGCGCGCTCCCGGCGACGAGAAGGAGCGGGTTCAGGAGCTCTACCTCCGGGACCAGCGGGGCCTCGCCGACGTTCCGGCCGCGGCCACCCGGATCCGGATCGGAGAAGGGAAGATCGGCTGGGTCGCCGAGAACAAGGTCGAGATGGCCGGCGAGGACTGGCTGAACCTCTCCCGCACGGACGGGCGCAACCTCGCGGACAACCACTCCGCGTTCCGTCTGAGCCTGCTCGGCCCCCTGGTGCACCGCGGGGCCAGCCAGGACCACCTCATCGGCGTCCTCGCGATCGGCGAGCCCGCGGTCCGCCCCAAGGACGAGAAGCTGGTCCTCCAGATGATCACGAACCTCGGGGCGATCGCCTACCGCAACGTCCGGAACGTGAGAGCGCTCAAGGAGCAGGCGAATCACGACGGGCTCACCGGCCTTCTCAACCGGCGGCATTTCATGGTGGAGCTCGGGAAGCTCATCTTCGCCGCCGGGAAGAGGGCCCAGGCGCTCGGGGTGTTCATGTTCGACATCGACTACTTCAAGCGCTACAACGACTCGAACGGGCACCAGGCCGGAGACGAGATCCTTCGCGGCGTCGCGGAGGTCCTGCAGGCGAATCTGAGACCGCAGGACCTGGCCTGCCGCTACGGGGGCGAGGAGTTCATCGTCGCCATGCCCCTCGCCGACGTGGAGCAGGCCAGTCAAGTCGCGGAGAGGATCCGGGAAGCGATCGCGTCCTTCCCGTTCGCGAACCGCGAGACGCAGCCGGGAGGGGTCCTGAGCATCAGCGGCGGGGTCGCCGTGTTCCCCGTGGACGGACAGAACAGCACGGACCTGATCCGCAACGCGGATCAGGCGCTCTACAAGGCGAAGTCCGCGGGCAGAAACCGCGTCCTGCTCCACAAGGGGTACGAGATCGGGGACACCGGGAAAGGACTCTTGGAGAGTACGAAGAAACCGGCGGAGCTCGGCTCGGCTTTCGGTCGCGAGGCCCGATGAGGGGGCACGTGGGAAGCGGCCCTGCGCGTGCGGCCGTACGGGTGGAGACGAGCCTCCCGGTCCTCCCGGACCTGTTCGAGAGGATCGGTGAGTCCCTCGCCGCAAAGGGGCGGCTCGGCGTGCTCTCCGTCACCGTCCTCGAGCGCAAGGCGGTGGACTGCAGCCGAGGCTGGCATGCGTACGACCGCGTGTTCCGGACGGTCGGGAAGTTCCTGAGCCACTACCGCGCCCGGAGGATCCGCCGCGAGGACCGCGTGTTCGAGACGAGCCGGAGCGGCAACGCGTTCGTGCTCCTGCTCGCGCCGCCCCGCGCGGGACGCCCGCTCTCGGATGAGGACGTCGCCCGGGTCCGCGGGAGGCTGCGCCGCGGCCTCAAGCACCACCTCGCCAGGGCGCTCCCGAGGGACGTGATGGATCGCTTCGCCGCTTACGTGGGCGCGGCCGTGATGACGGCCGACCGGGACGTCCCGCTCGAGCGGATCGTCTATCGCAGTCTCGACGAGGCGTTCGCCGACGCCCTGGCCGAGAAGGCGAGCGAGGATCGCGGGTTCGCGGACGAGCTCTCCCGCATCCTGCAGAACGGCCTGGTCCGGTCGGTGTACCAGCCCGTGGTGGACGTCACGTCGCGGCGCACGATCGGTTTCGAGGCGCTGAGCCGCGTGCCGCGGGCCTGCTTCGACAGCGTGGACCTCCTGTTCAAGGCGGCGCACGAGCACGACGCCCTGTTCAACCTCGAGCGACTGTGCCGGCGCCGGGCGATCGAGGGCGCCCCGGCCCTTGGGCCCGACGGGATGCTGTTCTTGAACGTCGAGCCCGACGCGCTCCACGACCCGGAGTTCACCGACGGCACCTTCCTGCGGCGCCTCGAAACCGCCGGCCTCTCCCCGTCCCAGGTCGTGCTCGAGATGACCGAGCACTCGAGGGTCCGGGACTTCACGGCGTTTCGCCGCACGCTGGTGGGTCTCCGCGCGAGCGGCTTCCGGCTCGCGATGGACGACGTCGGCTCCGGCTACGCAGGCCTGCAGTCCATCGCCGAGATCGCCCCGGAGTTCATCAAGGTGGACATGACGCTCGTCCGGGATCTCGATTCGAGCCCGATCAAGCGCGAGCTGATCGCGACGATCCGCCGCTTCGCCGACGCCACGGGCATCGGCGTCGTCGCCGAGGGCGTCGAGCGGGTCGGCGAGCTGGTCTCCCTGATGGAGGCCGGGGTCCGGTTCGCGCAGGGCTACCTGTTCGCGAAGCCGGACGCCCCTCCCGCCCTCCCCGACTGGAACGCGCTCGGTCTCGGCTGACCGGCCGCCCCACGGACGCCTCGTGTTACGATGAGCGCGAGGACGAGCCGTGGAGCACGAAACGACACACGTCGAGCGGGGCACGCGCCTTCGCGCCACGCTTTCGGGGGACGGGCGTCCCGGGCCGATCGAGGAGCGGATCGGACGGAGGCTCGTGCGCCTCGTGGATCCGGCGTCCGAGGAAGGGCTCGGGCTGCTCCGGTCCGGTTCCGTCGAGATGATCGGCCCGGAGGGCGATCCGCTCGGCTGTCTCCGGCCCGAGGAAGCCGCCCGCATCTTGCGCGAGCGGCTCGAGCGGCGCCTCGCCGATCCGGATGCCGACGCGCACGCGGTGCGTGACGGCCTTGCCCGCCTTGCCGGCTGGTCGGAGAGGCTCGGCCGCTCCTGATCGCGGTTCAGTCGAGGCCGGTCTTCAGCCCCTTCTTGATCGCCTCCACGATGAAGTTCTGCATGGAGGGCTGCTGGTTCCGCACGGCGGCATAGACGAGGCACGGCAGCTTCAGGGAGATCTGGATGCCGTTCTCGTCGAGCGAGTCGAGCCAGCGAGTGAACTCGTCCCACGACTTGAACGACTTCGCCTCGATCGCTCCCCTGCGATAGAGCTCGATCAGCGTGATCTCGTCCTTGAGCCGGAACAGGACGTCCGCCTCGCTGAACTCGGCGAAGTCGCTGTACGCGAAAAACTTCACCTCCCCGGCGGTCTGGTCCTTCCCCTTGATCGAGATCTCGGGGTCCTTGTTGCACCGGATCATGATGTAGTCCTCCTTGCCCTTGAAGTAGAAGGCAAGGATCGGATCGGTGCGCGGGCTGTTGTCCGACGGGGTCTTGAGGGCCCGGTAGACCCTTCTCGCGATGTCCGCGTTGGTTCTATACATTCGTCGACTCCACTCGTGGCGCTTCCCGCAAATCGAATAGGTTGAGTATACGGTGGAGCATAGAACGGCTCAAGGGGAATCTCCACCTGGGCCTCCTCCCGTGGTCCAGCCGCGGGCTCCGGTGCCCCCCGAACCCGCTCTCCGGCGTTGCGGTGTAGCTATTATAATAAATAAAATTGCGCTTACCTTTGCCTCGACTGGCCTCGAAACCTATGTTTCCGCAGGTAGGGCACAACCCAAGGAGTCGAGACCGGCCGGCCGACCTCCGTCGGCGCTATGGGGCGCCGCAAGATCTCGCGGCGCTCCGGGGGACATCAGCGGTGACGGATCCCCGCGGGTTTCCGGGGAGAACCAAGCCGTATCTCCTCGCGGTGAGCGGGACGGGCGCCGCCGCCGCCATCGCCGCGGTCCTCTTGCGGCCGCCGCCGCTCGACTCGCACCCCCTGCTGTTCATCGTGCTCGCCGTGGCCGCCGGCTGGATCCGCGTGCCCCTCCCGGTCGGCGGGAGCCTCTCCCCGGCCTTCGCCTTCGTGTCCGCGACCCTCATGTCGTTCGGACTCGGCGCGTCGGTCGCCGCGAGCGTACTCTCGGCGGTCGCCACGTCGCTCCTGCGCGCCAGGAGCCAGGCGCGGCCGCCGGCTCACCGGATCGCGTTCAACGCGGGGGTCGTGGGCATCTCCTCCACGGCGTCGGGGTTCCTCTACCTCGCGCTGGGCGGGCCCGTCGGAGCGGTGGATCCGCTCCGCGACCTCGTGCCGATTCTCGCCTCCTCGGCGGCCTTCTCCGGCCTGAACCTCGGCCTGATCTCGCTCGCGATCCACCTCACGGGCGAGGAGCGGGCGGGCGAAGCGCTCCGCGCGAACTTCGCATGGTCGATCCCGTCGTTTCTCGCGGGATCGTCCCTCGCCGTGCTGCTGACCCTCCTGATCCAACGCGGGCACCTCGGATCGCTCCTCCTCGCCGCGCCGTTCGTGTACCTCATGCACCTCGCGTATCGTGCGCGCTCGCGGCAGGCGGAGGAGGAGAAGCGACACTCGCAGCAGACCGCCGAGCACTATCGCGCGGTCACGGAAGCGCTGGCCCTCGCGATCGAGGCGAAGGACGAGAACACCGAGGACCACCTCCGCAGAGTGCAGCAATTCAGTCTCGCGATCGGACGTCGCCTCGGGCTGCCCTCTCCGCAGATGGAAGCCCTGAAGGCGGCTTCCCTGCTCCACGACGTCGGCAAGATCGCGGTGCCGGAGTACATCCTCACGAAGCCGGGCCGGCTCACTCCCGAGGAATTCGAGAAGATGAAGACGCACCCTCGGGTGGGAGCCGACATCCTCTCGGTGGTACCGTTCCCCTATCCGCTCGCCCCCATCGTCCGCCACCACCACGAGCGGTGGGACGGCGGCGGCTACCCCGACGGCCTCGCGGGCGAGGCGATACCGATCGGCGCGAGGATCCTCTCTGTCGCGGACTGCTTCGACGCCCTCACGACGGACCGGCCTTACCGGAGGGCGCTGCCGGCCACCGAGGCGATCGCCTTCCTCGAACGCGAGTCCGGCAAGATGTTCGATCCCGCGGCCGTCGCCGCCTTCGTGTCCGACGCCGCGTCCCTCGAGGCGGCGATCCAACCCAGCTCGCGTCCCGACGTCGCGCCGGGGGCGCCCGCGGGTACGCCTCTCGACGAGAGCGCCCGCGCCGAAGCGTCTCCCTCCGTTCCGCTCCCCTCGAGCCGTGTCCGGGTCTACGAGGAGATCACCTCGTCCCAGCGCGAGCAGCGCGCGCTCTACGACATCGCGCGGGCGATCGGCCATCACATCGGCTTCGAGGAAAGCCTCACGCTGCTGTCCGCGAAGATCGCGAACCTGATCCCGTATCGCGCCCTGGTCGTCTACCTCTACAGCGAGGACCGCCTGCGGCTCCAGGCACGGTTCGCGACCGGCCAGGCGGCGTCGCGGCTCAAGGGGCTCGAGATCCCGGTGGGCGAGAAGCTATCGGGGTGGGCGGCAAGCCACCGGCGCGCGTACATCGGGAAGAGCCACGTCCGCCCCCTGGAGCGGGACGGCTCCCGATCGGATCTCGAGGATCTCGCCGGCGACCCCGAGGCCTCCGAGCTGCGCTCGTCGCTCGTCGCGCCGCTGTCCACCGGCTTCGAGGAATTGGGCGTGCTGGCGCTCTATCACGGTTCCGGCGTCGAGTACGATTCGGACCATCTCCGGCTCGCGCAGGCGGTCGGGGGATACGTCGCCCAGGCGATCGAGAACGCGCGGCGGTTCTCGGAGACGCGTCCCGAAAGCCTCACGGACCCGCTCACCGGAATCCCGAATTCGAGGTTCTTCTTCCTGGAGGCCGGCTACCGTATCGACCGCGCCGCCGAGGAGGCGGAGGGGATCGGCGTCATGGCGTTTCGGGTCACGGGGCTCGACGGCGCCCAGCGGGCTCTCGGTCCGACCGCCGCCGCGCGGCTCCTGGGGCAGGCGGCGAGACGCCTCGCCGCGCTCGCCGGCGGCGGCGAGACGCTCGTCCGCTTCGGGGGCGATCTCTTCCTCGTCCTCACCCAGGAGGACCGGCCGGAGATCCTCGCCGAGCGATCCCTCGAAATCCTCGAGCTCGTTCAGGCCGAGCCCGTGGACGCCCGCCTCGGGATCGCGTGCGACGTGCACCTCCGGGCCACCTACGCCTCGTTCCCCGCCGACGGCGCGACGACCGAGGAGATCCTCGACGCGATCGAGAGCCGCCTGCGATCGGCGAGCGGGCCGGGCGAGCCCTTCCCGCCCGGCGGTCCCGCCGATGCGCGGGAGGCCTCCGAGCAGGACTTCGCCTGATCTCCTCATCCAGCCGCCCCTAGTCACCATGGAACGACCGGCTCCGATTCGCAGTTGACGTAGGTTACGCTGCGAATCGGTGAAGAACCGTAGCGCAGAGCTACATGCGAAAGGAGCCGGTCATGGGGAAGGATAGCCGATTCGTGGGCCTGGACGTACATGCGGACTCGATCGCGGTGGCGGTTGCGGAGCCTGGCGGCGAGGTTCGGTCGTTGGGGATCATTGGCAACAAGCCGGAGTCGGTGAGAAAGCTGATGAAGAGGTTGGGTTCGGCTAGGGGTCTCAAGGTCTGCTACGAGGCGGGGCCGACGGGATACGTCCTGTACTGGCAGTTGACCGAGATGGGGATTCACTGCGACGTGGTGGCGCCGACGTTGATACCGGTGAAGCCCGGTGACCGGGTCAAGACGGATCGTCGCGACGCAACGAAGCTGGCGAAGAGCTACCGGGCCGGAGAGCTGACGCCGGTTTGGGTGCCGGATGCGGCGCACGAAGCTCTGCGGGATCTGGTGCGCGCTCGGGAGGCCGCGAAGGGGGATCAGCTTCGGGCGCGGCACCGACTTCAGAAGTTCTTGCTTCGGCATGGGCGCCGAGCTCCCGCGAAGGTGAAGCCGTGGACGGAGACCCATCTCGCGTGGGTGAGGCAGGCCGTTGGGTTCGAGGCCCCGGCTCAGCAGGCGGTGCTGACGGACTACTTGGCGGAAGTGGACCACGCACGGGAGCGAGTCAAGCGGCTCGAGGGGTCGATCGACGAAGCGATCGAAGCCGCGCCTGAGGGAATACGGGCCGTGATCGATGCCCTCCAAGCCCTTCGTGGCATCGCCAAGGTGAGCAGCGTCACGATCGTCGCCGAGGTCGGCCAGCTTTCCCGCTTCTCTCGCCCGCGGCAGCTGATGGGGTACAGCGGAGCGGTGTCCAGTGAAGACTCCTCCGGAGGGCGGACCCGGCGAGGTGCGATCACCAAGACGGGCAATGCCCATCTGCGCCGGATCGTCGTGGAAGCGGCCTGGGCCTACCGGCACCGCCCTGCCGTCGGTGGGGCGCTCCGCGTGCGTCAAGAGGGGTTGAGCGAGGACGTGAAAGAGATCGCCTGGAAAGCCCAGCATCGCCTTCACCAACGCTACCGACGGTTGGCCGCCAAGGGGAAGGTCAAGCAGCAGGTGGTCACCGCGGTGGCCCGGGAGCTGTTGGGGTTCATTTGGGCCATCGGCGTGCACGTCGAGAGACAGATGCCGGCGGTGGGCCGCAAGCGCCAAGCTGCATGAAAACGATCAGGTAGGGAAGGGATGAATCCGGGACGGAGCCGGCGGCGGTCGAGGGGCACACGGGAAGGAGGATCCTCGTGGCTCCTATGCGACAGGCCCTCGCTGGCCGGATCCGCGATGCTAGTCCGAGGCAGCTCCCGACGGATCACGATTATGACGGCGCGCCCTTGGGGGCCGATCCGCGAATATCAGAGTGATCAACCGTCGAGTCAGCCGCCTCGACCGCCGCCTGTTCCGCCCCGGCGAGGAACCGAACGGAGGTGTCTCGGGTCGGAAGCTCGAGGTTGACAGGTCGTTCCATATCAGGAGCCTGTCCGAGTAATCCCGTGGGCCGCGCGCATGGGGCTTGCGAGTCGGAGACGAGGAGCGAGGAGGAAGACGATGTGTCTCCATCGACGACGACGAGCGACGATGGATCCGACCGCAACCCCCATGCGCCCTTCGGGTTCGGGGCGGCGTGGGGGCGTCTGCGTCGTCGCCGCTCCTTGTCGATGGGGGAACATCGACCGCGTCGCGGCTCCTCGCATCCGCCCCCACGGCGCCCCGAACGCGGCCTACGGGATTACTCGGACCGGCTCCTAGGCTTGCCGCCCGCCCCAGACCGTCTCAACTTGAGAGCTCCCGAGATGGCCTTGCGACTCCAGGCTCAAGCGGTTGCAGGACAATGACTTGGATGGAGTCTCGCTCGCGCGCCGTCTCAGCTTGAGACGGCGCGCGCCCCAGCCGGCCCTGCCCAGGACCTCCCGCCGGTCTCGCTAAGTCCAACACGGAGTTGATGTTGGAGCCGCGCCACGCCGCGCGCGCTCCCCGGGCCTCCGTGTTGCTCCTACTGGTGTTCCCCAGAGCGCCGAGAACGGATCGAGAGCGGAACGGGGGGAGGAAGAAAGATGAGAACGCAAGTGAAAAACAGGGTGATCGTGGTCGCGATGGTGGCGATCGTCGTGATGGCGCTGGCCACCGCGTCGTACGCGGCGCCTCGCCGCGCGATCGTGGCCCCGGACCTCGATTCCCGCCGCGGCGGAGAAGTCCGCGTCATCGTCACGTACGGCGCGAAAGTCCAGGACTCGGAACTCCCCGCCCTGCTGGGACGCAGCGCGCGGCTCGAGAGGAAGCTCGCGGGGATCCACGCCGTTTCCGGCGTCATGGCGTCCCGCGACATCGATCGTCTCGCCGGCGATCCGCGGGTCCTCGCGATCTCGCCCGACCGACGCGTGCGGAGCACGATGGATGTCGCCGTGCCCACGGTCGGCGCCGACCGGATCGCCGACTTCTTCGGCTACACCGGCAGCGGCGTGACGGTCGCGCTGGTGGATTCGGGAATCGCCCCCTCGACGGCCATCGATTCCTCCCGGATCCTCTTCACGAAGAACTTCACCTCGGATCGGTCGGCCGGAGCGGACAGGTTCGGGCACGGAACGCACATCGCGGGCACGATCGGAGGCTCCGGAGCGAGCGGGTCGGTCCGCGGCATCGCTCCGGGCGTCAACTTCGTATCGCTCCGGGTTCTCGACCGCGACGGCAACGGCTACACGAGCGACGTGATCGAGGCGATCGACTGGGCGATCGCCCACCGGGCGTTCTACGGCATCCGCGTGCTGAACCTCTCTCTCGGCCACGCGCCGATGGAGAGCTACCGCACGGACCCGCTCGCGCGCGCGGTCGAGCACGCGTGGAGCCGCGGGATCGTCGTGGTGGTGTCGGCGGGGAACCGCGGGCGCGACGGCTACATGACCATCAACTCGCCGGGGAACGATCCGTACGTGCTGACGGTCGGAGCTATGAACGACCTGAACACGCCGGCCCGGATGGACGATGTTGCGACGACCTACACCGGCCGTGGGCCGTCCTACGGCGATCACGTCGTGAAGCCCGACCTGGTGGCTCCCGGAAATCGAGTCGTCTCGACCCTCGCGCCGAACGCCACGATCGCGCGCCTGTACCCCGATCGCGTGATCGGCGGCGACCGCATCGAGCTGTCCGGCACGAGCATGGCCGCCGGCGTGACCTCCGGCGCCATCGCTATTCTCCTCCAGCGCAACCCCTTCCTGAGCCCCGACCAGGTGAAGACGATCCTCATGGGCTCCGCCGAGAAGCGCGCGGGCGCGGACGTGTTCGCCGTTGGAGCCGGCTACCTGAGCCTGATTCGCGCGGCCGCCATGACCGGCCGGTTCCGCCCGCTCGTTTTCAACAGCGCGAGCCCCGTTGTCGAGCGGCAAGGGAGCGACGGATTCCGTCTCGAGCAGCCGCCCACGATCGTTCGGGCCTCGCAGGCGCTGTGGGGCGACCAGGCGCTGTGGGGCGATCAGGCCCTTTGGGGCGACCAGGCGCTGTGGGGCGATCAGGCGCTTTGGGGCGACCAGGCGCTGTGGGGCGACCAGGCGCTGTGGGGCGACCAGGCGCTGTGGGGCGATCAGGCGCTTTGGGGCGACCAGGCGCTGTGGGGCGACCAGGCGCTGTGGGGCGACCAGGCGCTGTGGGGCGACCAGGCGCTGTGGGGCGACCAGGCGCTGTGGGGCGACCAGGCGCTGTGGGGCGACCAGGCGCTGTGGGGCGACCAGGCGCTGTGGGGCGACCAGGCGCTGTGGGGCGACCAGGCGCTGTGGGGCGACCAGGCGCTGTGGGGCGACCAGGCGCTGTGGGGCGACCAGGCCCTGTGGGGCGACCAGGCGCTGTGGGGCGATCAGGCCCTGTGGGGCGATCAGGCCCTGTGGGGCGATCAGGCCCTGTGGGGCGACCAGGCCCTGTGGGGCGATCAGGCCCTGTGGGGCGACCAGGCGCTGTGGGGCGATCAGGCCCTGTGGGGCGACGCCGTGCTCGGCAGCGGCGACTGAGAATCGGGGACTCGCGAGGAGGATCTCGCGAGCGAAGATGCTGCTCTAGAAAGGTTCGAGCTCCTGCCACCCTCCCTGGCTCGCTGCGGAGGCCGCGCACGGCGCGGCCTCCGCATTCTTCCTTCCAGGGCGAGAATCAAATCCGGGGCGTGCCCCGCAGCAGGCCGAGCACGACCCGCTGCGCGTGCTCGGGCTCGAGCTTGCGAGCGAAGAGGCGCGTCAGCTCGCGGGGTCCGAGCCTTCCGGAACGGACCCTCTCGAAGAGGATCGCGCTCAGCCGCTTTCCGAGCTCGCGGGCGAGCGCCCGGCGAGTTTCGCGGGGCCCCCGCAACGGGTCGAGCAGCTCGGGAGGGGCACTCGACTTGCCCGAAGCCTCGAATCGCCGGTGGGAAGCGATCCACCGCGCGAGCACCGCGGCGTCTCCCGCAACATGCGGGGCCCTCGTTTCCCCCGCGACGCCGGCGCCGGGCGAGGATCCTCCCGCGGCGCTGCTCGCGGGGTCCACGAGCCGCGCTCCGAGGCCGACCAGCGCCTCGTTGAAGGCCGCTCCGTAGGCGCGCGCCACCGGGTCGGCGGGAATTTCGTCCGCGGCCCCGAACAGCCGGCCGGAGAGCACCGCGCGAAGGAACCTCGCCCCTTCGCCCGCGGCCTGCCCGGGCAGGTACCGCAGGAGGAAGAGCGTGTTCGAACGGGGGTCGTAGAGCGCGCCCTGCGACGCGAGCAGCGCGCGCGCCTCCTCGACCTCCTCCGTCGAGCGGGCGTGCTCCTCGAGAATCGGCCCGATCAGCTCGGCCGCCTCGGGGCCGCTGTACACCTCCGGCAGAGCATCCGCCAGGTCCTCCTCCCAGCCGCCGCCGTGGCGCACCCGCCGCTTCCTCGGATCGATGCCGAGCCATCCCAGCAGGACGCCGATGAGGTGATGCACCGCGGGGGTGAGATCCACCTCCTCGTCGGGAGGCACGTCCTCTCGCCAGCGCTCCAGCACCTGCCGGTACGACTCGTACTTCGCGAGGGGCGTGGTGTGGAACACCGCGAACGTCCCGGCGTCGAAGCGCGCGACGGCGGGGACCCGCACGCCCTCGCTCACGAAGTGCCAGTACGCCGGATCCGGATCCTGGTAGACGATCGTCTCGCTTCGCTCGATGCCCTTGCGCGCGAGGCGGGCGCGAACGCGTCCGGGAAGATGCGAGGGGGCGAGATGGGACTCCCCGAAGAGGACCAATAGCCTGCTCCCCGGATGCTCCGCGACGATCCCCTCGATACGCCGGGCGGCGTGCTCGTCGCGGCGGCGCAGCCCCTCGAAGCCCCGGCGTGGCGGCACGTCCAGCGCGAAGACCGGAACGCCGAGCGACCTCGCGCGCTCGAGCAGAGCCCGGTAGCCCTCCCACGGGTAGCCCCATTCCTCGCGGTAGTGGATCCGCCTCAGGAACGCGCCGTCGTCCAGCGCCCCGGACTGCCGCCTATCCAGGAGGCGCTGCTGGCGCGTGTAGACGAACTCCACCCCGAGCGCTACCGGCCCTTTCGCGCGGAGCGTCTCGAGCAGGGCGGCCGCGAAGCTCTGGCAGGAGGGAAGGGCGTGAAAATCGCCGAGCCAGACGATCCCCGCGGAAGCGCAGGCCCGTTCGAGTTCGTCGCGAGTCGAGGCCAGGGGCGGGCGGCGAATCCGACGGTTCAGCGCGCGGAAGTAGGGATGGCCGAGGGAGCCGTCGACGCCGAGGACCTCGCGCTTCTGCCGCTCCGCCGCCTCCCGCTGCCGCGCGAGGAGCTCCCGCGCGGCCCGCGTCGTGCGGCGTGGCACTACTTGCCGGCGCCCCCGGACGTGCCGTTCGGGCCGCCCTTGGTCTGGTCGTTCTCACCGCCGCGCATGGCGGAACGGAAGCTCTTGATGCCCTCGCCGAGACCCTTGCCGATCTCCGGCAGCTTCCGGGCGCCGAACAGGAGGATGACCACCAGGGCGATGAGAAGGATTTCGGGCCAACCGAGACTGCCCATCGTACGCTCCCTCGGCGCGCTAGCCGTTCGCGCCGCCAGTTCCGTCGATCAGGATCTCTCTCGCGTTGCCTACCCGCCGCGTCGCGCGCTCCGCGTCGAGCTGCTCGAGGAGGGGAATCGCGTTCTTCCGCGTGACCCCCGCCAGCTCCTTGAACTCCGCGACGTCGATCGTGCGAGACCGCTTTCCGTACTCGCGCAGCTTGCGTCTCAGTTCCTCGAGCGCTTCCGCGTGGAACAGCCGGCCGTCCCTGATGCGGACCAGCCGTCCTTCCGCCTGCAGCACGTCGAGGATCCTGGCCGCCCTTTCGCCGCCTTCCGAACGAACCACCTCGGCCGCGTCGGGTGCGTCGAGCCACGCGTCGCGGTACCGCTTTTCGATCCGCCGGGCCGCCTCCGAATCCCCCCCTGACAGTACCACCCTGTGGGTCGCGAGCGCCACACGTTCCCCTGCCCGCCGCACTTCGCCCCGCTCGGCTAGCCCCTCCACGAGGCCACGCCATGCCTCGACCGGGAGATCCCGCGAAACCCGGGAGCGCAGGTCCTCGAGGAGCATGCCGCTCCGCAGCGGCTCCTCCGCGTGGAACTGGCGGAGGGTCCCGAGCGCGCGGCCCTCGGCGTCTCGCCAGACCCCCCCGTCGAACAGTCGGCCGCCCGCCGCGACGGCCCGCCCCTCCTCGCGCAGGCGCGAGATGGCCGACTCGAGATCGCCGGCCGTCCGCCCGAGCTCGGCGGCGAGCTCTTCCCTCGCCTTGCCGCGCGGGCCGGCGCGCTCCAATCGCGAGGAAAGCGGGTCCCCCGGGTCGGCCGCGACGGGACCGAGCGGTCCGGCGCGCTTCCCACGCCTCGCCGGGGGCTGCGCGTCCAGCACGGTCCCTCCCCCGACCGTGTCCACCGGCGCGGGCCGGCGCAGGACGAAGCGGTCGCCCGGGAGCAGGACCGTCTCCTCGTCGAAGCGGAGCTCCGCGTCGAGCGCCCCGTCCTCGGCCCCGCCGAGGGCGCGCATCTTCGTCCCCCTCTCGCACGTCCCCTGGTGAAAGCGGACCAGGCCTCCCTTGCTCAGTCGTTCCGGCGCTTCCGGGAGGAGGCGGACCCTGGCCCACGCGCGGCGCGTGGTGAGCAGCGCGCCGGGCAGGGACAGCGTGGAGCCTCGGGGCACCTCCTCCCATGAGAGCCCCTGGAGGTTCACGGCCGTGCGCTGGCCGGCGAGCACCTCGGCGACCCGCCGATGGTGAACCTGGAGCCCGCGAATGCGCCCGCGCCGCCCGCCGGGGAGGACCTCGATTTCGTCCCCCTCCCGGAGTGCGCCCGAGACGAGCGTCCCGGTCACGACGGTTCCGAATCCCCGCAGCACGAACGAGCGATCCACGGGGAGCCGCGGGATCCCGCTCGCGGGACGGGGCGGGACCCGCGAGAAGAGTTCCGCGAGCGCCGCGCCAAGCTCGTCGAGCCCCGCGCCCGTGCGGGAGGAAACGGGAATCACCGGCGCGCCGTCGAGGAAGGTGCCGGCGAGGAACTCGCGGACCTCGAGGGACGCCACCGCGAGCAGGTCGGCGTCCACGAGGTCGGACTTGGTCAGCGCGACGAGGCCGTTCCGGATCTCGAGCAGCGAGCAGATCGCGACGTGCTCGCGGGTCTGGGGCTTCACCCCCTCGTCCGCCGCCACCACGAGCAGCACGGCGTCGATCCCCGTCGCGCCGGCCACCATGTGGCGCACGAAGCGCTCGTGCCCCGGCACGTCGACGAGCGAGAGGATCCGTCCGTCGCCGAGGTCCAGGTCGGCGAATCCCAGGTCGATCGTGATGCCCCGCGACTTCTCCTCGGGGAGCCGGTCGGGATCGGTCCCCGTCAGGGCGCGCACCAGCGCGCTCTTCCCGTGGTCGATGTGGCCGGCGGTGCCGAGGACGAGGTGGCGCAATCTAGGAGCCCGTCCGAGTAATCCCGCGGGCCGCGCGCAGTCTCGATCGCACCGCGCGGCGCAGCTCGTCGAGGTCGAAGGGCTTCATCAGCACGGCGATGCCGCGGCTCCGCGCGAACGCCTCCGGCTCGCGGCTCATCGTGTCGCCGGTGGTCAGGAGGATGCGAGCCGAGACGCCGGGCTCGAGCCGCTCCATCTCCTCGCAGAGGCGGGCACCTCCCATCCCGGGCATCCTCAGGTCGGCGACGACGAGGTCGAACTCCTCGCGCTCCAGGCGGTCGAGGGCCTCCCTTCCGTCGCGCGCAGGCTCCGCGACGTGGCCGTCGCCCGCGAGCGTCTCGCAGATCATTCGAGCGACGGCCTCCTCGTCGTCCACAACGAGGATCCGGCCCGGCGCAACCGCGACGTCGGTAGCCTCGGGGGCGGCGCGCTCTCCGGCCGACGCGGTGGCGCTCCCGACGGGCAGCTCGATCCGGAAGGTCGTCCCGCGTCCGTCCTCGCTCTCCACCGAGACGCTCCCTCCGTGGGCCTCGACCGCGCTCTCCACCAGGGAAAGGCCGAGCCCGGTCCCCTGCCCCGACGCCTTGGTGGTGAAGAAGGGCTCGAAGACGCGAGAGCGGACGGACTCCGGGATTCCCGGCCCGTCGTCGGCCACCTCGAGCGAGATCCACCCCGGCCGCAGGCTCCGGGTGGTCACGCTGACGACCCCGCCGCGCCCGGATCCCCGGATGGCCTGCTGCGCGTTGCTCATGAGGTTCAGCACGGCCTGCTGGAGCTGGTGAGCGTCTCCGAAGATCGTGGGAACGTCGCGACCGAGCTCGGCCTCGATCCGCACGTCGCTCACGCGGAACTGGTAGGACATCAGCCCGATCACCGACTGGACGACCTCGTTCACGCTCATCAGCTTCCGCTCGGGCTCGTGGCGCCGTGCGAACGAGAGGAGGTTCTGGACGATCTTCTGGCAGCGGCGAGCCTCGCGGTGCACGACGTCGAGCCGGGCGGCGAGCTTCGGGTCGGGAGTGCCCGCCCGCGCGAGCTGGGAGTATCCGAGCACCGACGAGAGAGGGTTGTTCAGCTCGTGCGCGATCCCCGAGATCAGCTCGCCGAGGCTCGACATCTTCTCGGCCTGCGCGAGCTGCGCCTGCAGGCGCCGGCGCTCGGTGACGTCGGCGAGGACGAGGACCAGCGCGTCGGGGCGGCCGCTCTTCCCCGCGAGGGCGGAAACGGTCACGGCCAGGATCGTGCCCCCCGGAAGATGGGCCTCCTCTTCCGACGCCGCCACGCCCCGGTCGAGAATCCCGGCGGCGAGCGGAGCGAGCTCGAGGTCGCCTATCCGCGCGAGCGGCTCGTCCCCCGTCCGGGGATCGAGGCGGCCGAGGAGCGCTGCGGCGGAGCGATTGGCCACGACGACGCGAAGCGAGCGGTCGGCCAGGATGACCGCCTGCGGCATCGAATCCAGGATCGAGCGGAAACGGTCCTGCTCCGCTTCGAGCACGGTGAGGATCCGGTCGAGATGCAGCGAGACCTGGTTCGCCGCGCCGAAGAAGGGGCGGAGCATTCGCTCGGTCGCGTGCCCGGACGGCACGATCCCCAACGCGGCCACCGTCCTACCCCGGCGGGTGAGCGGCGCGAAGGACGAGTCCGGACCCGTGGACGCGGAGCGACGACTCGAGTGGCTCTCGTCGAAGCCGGGAAGCCGTTCGATCGATACCCGCACGGGAAGCTCCGGCGGGAGCTCCGCGGCGGCGGCCGCCCGCTCCGCGAGCGACTCGATCACGGCGTCCGCGGCAGGACGGGCCAGGAAGACGCGCACCTCCCCTTCCCCGGCCAGGGCGTGCGCGGCGGCCAGCAGGTCCGCCCCGGTCCCCTCCTGGAGTACCACGGCGGCGTCGAGGAACAGGGCGTCCCAGGTCCTCGCCGCCGCGGCGCAGCGGCCGAGGTCCTGGAGCATGTCGAGCTCGCGCGCCCGGCCGCGCAGCTTCTGCTCCCCCCGCGCGATCTCGCTCCGAGCCGAGCGCCAGGCGGCGATCACCGCCGCCGCCCGCTCCACCTCGCCTCGCTCCGGAGGCTCGCCTCCGGCGCGGCGCGCCGAGAGAACCCAGTCCGGGTCGCCGGGGATCCTGGCTTCCCGCCAGCTGCCGCCGTCCTCCCGCGCGCCGCCGCTCGCGCCGTATCGGGCCTGTTCGCGGCCGCTCTCGCCCGAGAGCCGGAGCACGAGGTCGAGGCTCTCGGGGCGGTCGAAGATCGGCGCGATCTCGGCGAGCGCGGCCTCGGCGGCGGTGACGCGGATCAGACGGGACCAGTCGAGCTCCGCGCGGCGTTCGACCTTTCCCGGTCCCGTCGTCTCCATGCATTCCCCTTCGCCGCGGTCGTGCGCCGCGGCCGGCGCGCCCGGAGCGTGAGTCTACCCCGAAACTCGAGAGGAATGGACGGGCGGCGGGCCGCCCGAGGACGGCGGCTCAGGTCCGGGAGCGGTCCGTCTTGGCGATCGCGCTGACCGGGTACGGCCGCTTCGACGGCGCCGCGACCATGCGCTTGCGCGCGAACATCTTTCGGAGCCTGGACTTGGCCTGGCACTCGATCTGCCGGACCCGCTCCCGGCTGATCCCCATCTTCTCGCCGATCTCCTTGAGCGTCAGCGAGGGACCGCCCGTGAGACCGAAGCGGAACGACACGACGCTCCGCTCCTGGTCGGTGAGATGCGCCATCGCGTCGCCCACGAGGTTGCTCGCCTCGCGCTTGATGAGATCGTCCTCGGGACTCAGGCACGCGACGTCCACGAGGTAGTCGCCGATCGGCTTGTCGCGGTCCTTCCCGAAGCGCTCCTCGATGCTGACCTCGCGGAGGTTGAACTGCAGCACCTGGTCGATCTTCGAGACGGTCTTGGAAAGACGATCCGAGATCTCCTCGCGCTTCGGCGCCCGGCCGAGGCTGCGCCGGAGCGAGTTCTCCGCGTCGCGGATCTCCCGGACCTTCTTCATCTGGTAGTGCGGGACGCGCACCAGGTTCGAGTGCTCGGACAGCGCCTTCAGGATCGACTTGCGGATCCACCAGATCGCGTACGTGATGAATTTCGTGCCCTTGCTGGCGTCGTAGCGGTGCGCCGCCTCGATCAGCCCGATGTTTCCCTCGTTGAGCAGATCCTCGAAGGGAAGTCCGAGGTTCCGGTACTCGCTCGCGACCTTGACGACGAAGCTCAGGTTCGACTCGATCAACTCGTTCAGCGCGCCCGACCGTCCCCGCTTGACGTGCCGCGCCAGGGACATCTCCTCTTCCTTCGTGAGCAGGGGGTACTCCCTGATCTCCGCAAAGTAGCGCGACAGCAAGGAGCTTCGATCGTGCTGGGTCGATTCCATTCAGCTCCCTTCGTCACCTTCGAGTCGGGCCGGTACGACGCGGGGTCTCGCTGCGGACACCGACCACCGGCATCGCGAGTGTTACGGCTTGACACGATGTGCCGATGAACGTACATGTACGGCCCGAGTGAGGAGTGACGAAAAACGCGACGCGGGCAGGGTCGTCGTTCGGCCCTGATTCCGTCGGATGCGCCATCACCGAGACCATCGGATCCCGATACAACGGTTTCCTCCGCGGCCCTCTCCGCCCTCCGGTGGGGAGGCTCGTGAGGCTGCAATTTTCCCGGTGATGTGATTCTAGGCGGCAGCCCCAGGGGTGTCAAGGGCGAATTTCGTAAAAAGCCGCGTCGGCATTGAGTTTTCTGGATATTCGGCGGTTGCGGAAGGTGACGCGAAAGCGATGAGAATTCCGGTCGCTTCGGGTCGCTTTCGCCTCGCGGACGATGACCGGGTCAATTGACCCAGCGGTCCCGGTCGTCGGGCGGGGCCACGCGGAACTTCCTTCTTCGGATGCGCCACCTGACATCGCGGTAGAGGTCGCCCACCCGCCACACCCGCTTCAGGTAGAGATAGCCGACGACCATGCCGCCGAGGTGCGCGATGTACGAGACGGGGCTCGCGCTCTGCCCCCATGCCGACACGAACGCGATCACGAACAGGACCCACGAGAGGGTGCGCGCTCGCATCGGGAAGATCAGCATGAACAGGATCATCCGCTCCGAGAAGATGATCCCGTACGCAAGCAGCAGGCCGTAAATTGCGCCCGACGCGCCGATCGTCGGGACCATCGTGCCCGACCGATACCCGGCGACGGTCACGAAGGCTCCCGCGCCGACGCCGCAGACGAGGTAGTAGGTCAGATACCGCCTAGCACCCCAGTGCCGCTCGAGGTCGCCGCCGACCATCCACAGGATCAACATGTTGAGCAGCAGGTGGGTGATGTGCGCCGGCGAGTGCAGGAACATGTACGTGACCGGCTGCCAGACGTAGCCCCGCAAGACCAGCGGAGGCACGATGCCGAAGAACCAGGAGAGATCCGCCCGACCGAGCACGGGGCCGACGAGGAACTGCACCCCCCACACGATGCCGCACGCGATCATGATCGCCCGCGTCACCGGCGTCACGGGCGGAAGCCCGAAACCCAGGCCGGATCCCGACGATCGCGAGGGGGCGTGCCGGTAATAGCTCATGATCCGGCGAGCCCCGGCACGGCGCCCGAGCCGCGCCCCGTGCGGAACAGCAGGAGGAGCGCGACGATCGCGCCGAGCAGGATCAGGAGGAGGACGAGCAGCATCATCGCGATCGCCATCAGCGCCCGGCCGGTTCCGCCGCTCTCCCGCAGCGCGTCGCCCAGCATCGCGGCGTGCAAGCGCCTGCCGGCGAGCGCCAGCGCGAGCGCGATTCCCGCGGCGACCCCGTAGAGCGCCGCGAGGGGCATCTCGGGCTTCCCGGCGTAGATCACCAGCGGGGACAGCAGGGCGGCGACCGCCAACCAGAGCACCGGCTCCAGCCAGGCGGTGCCCCCGCGGCGCCGTGCGGCTATGGCAGCACCTCCGCCCGCGCCGGGGAGAGGTTACGGATCGGCAACCGCTCCGGCCGGCGCCCTCCCTTGTATCCCATGATGAGCTCGACCGATGCTGGGAGCCCGTCCGAGAAGCCCCGTGGGTCTCCCTCGCCAGGACGCCCCGGAGGGCGACTTGGCGCGTGGCGGGCTCGTTCTTCCGGGAGGTGCTCCATGGCGTCGAGACGTGAGCATAGCTTGACGGCTTCGCCGCCGTCAAACCGGCAGGCGCGCGCCGTCCACGCCGTCCTGCGAACCCTCCTCGAGATCACCGGCTGGGAGCGGGCCTTTCTCGTCACGCCCTCCGAGGAAGAAAGCGACGGACCCGGGCACGTTGCGGCTTCGGTTTCGCTCCGGCCCGACGGGCGCCGCACGCCCAGCCGCACGGTCTTGAGGCGGGCGCTGCGGGAGAACGGCGTCCTGGTCTGTCCGGACGCGCGAGGCGATCCGGCGCTGGCGAAGGGGGCGTCGGTGCGCTCCCTCGACATCCGGGCGGTCGCCGCGGTTCCCGTCGCCTCGTCGGAAGAGGGCGCGGCGCTGATCGTGGACCGGAGCGCGGCGGGCGACGGCGTTTCCGGCGGGACGCTTCGCGTCCTGGAGTCCTTCGCCTCGGTGCTCGCGAGCCTCGCGGACCCGGCGAAGCGTCCGCCCGCCCCGGCGGCCCGCGGCGGCGAGGCCCTCGTGGGAGCGTCGGAGAGCTTCGTGGCCGCGCTCTCCTGGGCGCGCCGCGTCGCGCGATCGAGATTCCCCGTGTTGCTCACCGGCGAGACCGGAGCCGGGAAGGAGGAGATCGCGCGCGCGATCCACGGGGCGAGCCCCAGGGCGGCCGGCCCCTTCGTCGCGGTGAACTGCGCGGCGATGCCGGAGACCCTGATCGAGAGCGAGCTGTTCGGAGCGGTCCGGGGAGCGTACACCGGCGCGGACTCGGACCGGCCGGGGCTGTTCCGTCTCGCGCATGGGGGGACCCTCCTCCTCGACGAGGTCGGCGACATGCCGCCGGCGATGCAGGCCAAGCTGCTTCGAGTGCTCCAGGACGGGCGCGTGCGCCCCGTGGGAGGGTCCGCGGAGCTCGCCGTGGACGTGAGGATCGTGGCCGCGACCCACGGAGACCTCCCGGCGCTCGTCGGCGAGGGGAGGTTCCGGGAAGACCTCTACTGGCGCCTCGCGACGGCGGAGGTGCGGATCCCGCCGCTTCGCGACCGCCGCGAGGACATTCCCCTGCTCGCGGAGCATCTCCTCGCGCGGCTTCGAGCCGATGCCGGCTCGAGCGCCGACGCGACCCTCGACCGTCCCGCCCTCGAGGCTCTCGAGGCGTGCGACTGGCCGGGGAACGTGAGGCAGCTCCAGGCGGTGCTCGCGCGCGCGCTCCTCCGGTCGGGCGGCGGCGCGATCTCGCTCGCGCACCTCGATCTCCCCGCTCCCGCGGGGGCTCCCGCCCGCGACCCGGCCGCCGCGGCGCCGCTCGAGCGCCGGTGGATCGAGGAAGCGCTGCGCGGCTCGCGAGGCAACGTGGCGCAGGCCGCCGCGCGCATCGGCTGGAGCCGGCAGAAGCTCTACCGGCGGATGAGGGCGCTGGGGGTGCCGCGGCCGCGACACGGCGCCGCGCGGAGACCCGTCTCGCCCGACCGTCCCGGACCGGGCCGGACCGGCCCGTGACTTCCCCGTCGCGCGCGCTTCCCGCTCGCGGGAGTCCTCACGCGCCCTTCGCCAGCTCCTCGTAGAGGTAGGCGGCGCTCCTGGTCCCGCCGTGGAACGAGGTGAGCTCGAACTTCTCGTTCGGTGCGTGCAGGTTGTCGTCCGGAAGTCCGAAGCCCATCAGGATGCTAGGCAGCCCGTGGGTCTCCGTGAAGGTCGCCATGACCGGGATCGAGCCGCCCTCGCGGATCATGGCGGGGGGCTTCGCCCACGCGCGCGCGAGCGCGCGGGTCGCGGCCTTCAACATCGGGTGGTCGTGCGCGGTCAGGAAGGACGGCGCCGAGTGAAGGTCGCGGACCTCCACCTTCACGCCGGGCGGGGCCAGGCGCCGCACGTGCTCCGCGAAGCGAGGGAACAGGTCCTTCGGGTCCTGGTCGGGAACGAGCCGCATGCTCACCTTGGCCGACGCGAACGACGGCAGGACGGTCTTCGCCCCCTCTCCGGTGTAGCCGCTCGACATGCCGTTGACGTCGCAGGTCGGGCGGACCCAGATGCGCTCGAGGGTCGAGTACCCCTTCTCGCCGAACGGCGAGGGTGCCCCCGCCTCTCCGAGGAATCTCGCCTCGTCGAACGGAACCGAGGCCAGGACCGCCCGCTCGGCGTCGTCGAGCGGCCGCACGCGATCGTAGAACCCCGGCACGGTGATCCTACCGTCGCCGTCCTTGAGCCCCGCGACGATCGCCGCGAGCGCGTTGCCCGGGTTCTGGACGGCGCCGCCGAAAGACCCCGAGTGCAGGTCGCGCGCGGGGCCTCTGACGTCGATCTGCGTGTAGAGGAGCCCGCGCAGGCCGTAGGTCAGTGCCGGCTGGTCCGGGGCGAGCATCCCCGTGTCGCTCACCACGATCACGTCGGCGTCGAGGAGGGCGCGCCGGTCCCGCAAGAACCGCTCCAGGTTCGGGCTGCCGGCTTCCTCTTCCCCCTCGATCACGCACTTGACGTTGACGGGCAGCTTCCCGGCCACCGCCATGTGCGCCCTGAAGGCCGCGACGTGCATGTACACCTGCCCCTTGTCGTCGCAGGCGCCGCGCGCGTAGATCCTGCCGTCCCGGACGGTCGGCTCGAACGGCGGGCTCTTCCAAAGCTCCAGCGGATCCACCGGCTGCACGTCGTAGTGCCCGTACAGCAGCACGGTCGGCTTCCCGGGCGCGCCGAGCCACTCGCCGTAAACGACGGGATGGCCCGCGGTCGGCACGACCTCGACCTTCGTCATGCCCGCCTTCCGGAGATCGTCGGCGACGTGCCGTGCGCAGCGCTCGACGTCCTCCTTGTGCCTCGGCTCCGTGCTGACGCTCGGGATCCTGAGCACCGCCTTCAGCTCCTCCAGGAACTCCTCGCGGTGCGACTCGAGAAAGCGTGTGAGATCGTCCATCGGCGGGTCCTCCCCTGTTTACTCGAACCACCGCGCCGAGCCGGGCATCCGGATCCGACATCGCCCCGAAGCGGCCCTGTTTTCGCGCGGCCGTCTCTTCCCTGGACGGCCGCGCGAAAACCGGAGCCAGGCGGCGCGGCGACCTGCGCCGCGCAACGCCGCAGCGTGCCGCGCGGGGCGATGTCGGATCCGGATGCCCGGCTCGGCGCGCTAACCGGAAGCGGTGGTATCCGGCTCGCGGGGAGCCGGCAGCACGTCCTCCTCCAGCTCGACGTTCCAGTACGCGACGTCGAGGAACGTCCGCCACTGCTCGTGGAACGGCCCGATCCACCCGGCCCGCAGCACGGGATGTCCCGCCGGCTTCTTCGGCGGCCGCCTGAGCGCCATTCCCGCCTCGACGGGCGTGCGGTTCCCCTTCTGGCCGTTGCAGACGACGCAGGCGCAGACGACGTTGTCCCACGAGGAGAGCCCGCCGCGCGACAGCGGCACGACGTGGTCCAGATTGAGGTCGCGCTGCTGGAACACGCGGCCGCAATACTGGCAGCGGTTCCTGTCCCTGAAGAAGATGTTCCGGCGCGTGAAGCGCACCTCGCGCCGCGGGAGACGGGAGTAGTGCAGGAGCTGGATCACCCTGGGGACCCGGATCTCGCGCCGTGGCGTCCGGATGACGTCGTCGCCGGCGCCGGGAGGAACGTCGCACCAGTTCTCGAAGTCGTAGGTCGTGAAGTCCGGCGCGACGGCGCGGGCGCGGCCGCCGCAGAACAGGACGAAGGCGCGGCGCACCCCCGTGATCTGCACCGCCTGGTACACGCTGTTCAGGACGAGAACCGCGCCGTCCGCCATGGGCGACCCGCTCGGGCCCCACGAACCGGCAGGCCGTTCAGCCCCGAAGCCGCGTCGCCCGCGACCGAGCCGACGACGCGCGCTCGAGCGCCAGCCGGACGAGCCGGTCGATCAGCTCCGGGAACGGCAGGCCCGACGCCTCCCAGAGCTTCGGATACATGCTGATCCCGGTGAAGCCGGGCAGCGTGTTCACCTCGTTGAGCAGCACCTCGCCGGTGGACCGCTCGACGAAGAAGTCTACTCTCGCCATGCCCGCCAGGTCGAGGGCCTTGAACGCCTCGACCGCGAGGCGCCGGACCGTCTCCGCCGTGTCCGCGGGGACGGGGGCCGGGATCAGGAGCTCCGAGGTCCCGTCGAGGTACTTCGCGGCGTAATCGTAGAACTCGCGGGACGGGACGATCTCTCCCGGGACCGAGGCCTCGGGACGATCGTTTCCGAGGACCGCGCACTCCACCTCGCGGGCGTCGATCGCGGCCTCCGCGACGACCCTGAGGTCGCAGTCGAGGGCCGCCTCGACGGCCGCGGCGAGGCCCTCGGGAGCCGCGACCTTCGTGATCCCCACCGACGACCCACCGTTCGACGGCTTGACGAACATCGGGAATCCGAGGCCGGAAGCCAATCGGCGCTCGGTCTCGCGAGGGTCCAGGCGGTAGTCCTCGTGGGTGAACGAGAGCCAAGGGCCGACGGGCAGCCCCTTCGCCGCGAAGAGGGTCTTCGACGCCGCCTTGTCCATGCCGAGGGCCGACCCGAGGACGCCGGCGCCCACGCAAGGAATCCCGGCGAGCTCCATCGCGCCCTGCAGCCGGCCGTCCTCTCCTCCCCATCCGTGAAGCACGGGGAAGAGCACGTCAATGGGGACGGCCCTCGCCTCCGACCCGGCCGACACGAGGAGAAGGCCGGCGCCGCCGGGATCCACCACGACGCGCGTCCCGTCGCCTTCCGCGGCCGCCTCGACGCGCGAGGCCTCGCCGTGGAGGATCGCGGCGGAGGCTCGGGGCGCGAGCCATCTCCCGTCGCCGGTGACGCCGATCGGCACGCACTCGAAGCGGGCGGGGTCGAGGCCTCGTGCCACGCCGCGCGCGGACGTGACGGAGACCTCGTGCTCGACCGAGGCGCCTCCGAACAGGAGCCCGACCCGCAGCTTCGCACTCACGCGCCGCCGCCCCTCCCGATCAGGCGGGACACCGCCACCCAGACGAAGCCCGCGCCGATCACGATCATGAGAACGCCCATGACGTTCTTCACGACGACCATCCAGCGTCCCGGCTTCGGCATGCTGCCGAGCAGGCCGGCGAAGGCGCCGAGAAGGAGGAGCAGGAAGCCCATCCCCACGGAGAACGTGAACGTGAGGAGGCCGCCCCAGGCCACCTGGCGCTGCGCCGCGACGTAGGTGAGAAGCACGCCGAGGACCGGCGCGGTGCACGGCGCCGCGACGAACCCCGCCGCGACCCCGAGCAGCATCGCCCCGACGTAACCGCCCCGCAGCGTTCCCGCGGACTGGATTCCCGAGAGAAACGACGGGAGTCTCAGGGTGAACACCCCGAGCATCTCGAGGCCGAACAGGACGATCAGCACGCCGAAGATCCCCGGGACCCACGGCGTATCGGTCATCTTCCCGAACGTCTTTCCGAGCAGGGCCGCCGTCACGCCGAGCACCGTGTAGACCAGCGCCAGGCCGAGGACGTAGACCACCGACAGCGCGAAGGCCTTCCGCCGGTTCCCCGCCGCCGCGCCGAGGATGTACGGGACCATCACCGGGTACATCGGGTAGACGCACGGCGTCAGGCTCGTGACCAGCCCGGCGGCGAAGACCACGACGATCGCCACCGCCGATCCGCGGTCGAGCTGCCCCTGGAGGATCTGCCCGAGGGCGTATCCCCACTCGTTCAGCCGGTCGAGCATCTCAGAGCACCTTCTCCACCCGGTCCGCGAGCGCCTTCTTCGAGAGGACGCCGATGCTCTGGTCCTTCACCGCGCCGTCGCGGAACAGCAGGAGGGTGGGCACCGACAGCACCCCGAACTTGGCGGCCGTCGCCGGAGCGTTGTCCACGTCGACCTTCACGACCTTGAGGCGTCCGTCGTACTCGGCGGCGATCTCGTGAACGACCGGCTCGAGCTTCTTGCATGGCCCGCACCACGTGGCGGAGAAATCCACCAACACGGCTCCCTGGGCCTTCAGCACGACCGTGTCGAAGTTGCTGTCGTTCGCTTCGTGAAGCTTGCTCATGCTCGTCTCCCGATAAAGATTGCGCCGCCGCCGGCGCCGGCGTCTCGTCTAGGTTACCAAGAAAAGTGCTACGATGCCCGCTTTCGGCCGAGGGGGATTTCATGGGATCCGCCGCGCCGTCCGACGCCCTCCGCTCCCTGCTGAGGGGGAAGGACCCCATCCTGGTGCTGACCGGCGCGGGGGTGTCCGCCGAGAGCGGTCTCGCGACCTTCCGCGGCCCCGGCGGACTCTGGGAGGGGCGGGAGCCGACGGAGCTCGCGACCCCCGAGGCGTTCGAGGCGGACCCGGACACCGTCTGGAGATTCTACGCGTGGCGGCGGACCCAGGCGGCGGCCGCGAAGCCGAACCCCGGCCACGTCGCGCTCGCCGCGCTCGAGCGCGAGCGAGGCAACGTGCTCCTCGCGACGCAGAACGTGGACGGGCTTCACGAGCGCGCGGGGAGCGTGCGCGTGCTGCGGCTCCACGGCAGCCTCTGGCGGCTGCGCTGCACGGCGGAGGGGACCGAGCACGAGGACAGGAATCCCGACCTCTCGCCGCTCCCTCCGCGCTGCCGTTGCGGGGCACTGCTGCGCCCCGGCGTGGTGTGGTTCGGCGAGGCGCTGCCCGCGTCGACGCTCGCCGAGGCGGCCGCCGCCGCGCGCCGCGCGGCGCTCGTGATCGTGGCGGGCACGTCGTCTCTCGTGTACCCCGCCGCGTCGCTTCCGGTCGCGGCGCGCGAGGCCGGCGCCTACGTCGTGGAGATCAACCCCGAGCCGACGCCGCTGAGCCCGCTCGTGCACGAGCGCCTCGGCGGGCCCTCGGGCGAGGTCCTGCCGCGGATCGCCGAAGCGGCGGGGATCGCGCCGGAGAGCCTCGCATGAGCCGGACGATGCGCATCCTTTACGTGGACGCCACCGCCGGCGCGGCGGGGGACATGATCCTCGGCGCGCTCCTCGACCTCGGCGTTCCGGTCGGGCGGGTCCGGGCCGCTCTCGAGTCCCTCCCGCTCCGCGGCTGGAGCCTCTCCAAGCGGCGGGTCATGCGATCGGGGCTCTCCGCGGCGAAGGCCGTCGTGCGAGTCGCCGACTCGGCGGACGAGCGGAACTGGCGCGAGATCCGCCGCATCATCGAGCGCGGGCGGCTCGCTCCCGCGGTTCGCGAGCGCGCGCTCCGCATCTTCAGGCGCCTCGTCGAGGCCGAGGCCGAGGCCCACGGGTCGACGCCGGAGGCGGTCCACCTCCACGAAGCCGGGGCGGTGGACGCGATCGTGGACGTGGTGGGAGCCTGCGTCGCTCTCGAGGCTCTCGCGCCGGACCGGATCGTCGTCTCCCGAATCACGACGGGGAGCGGGCGGATCGCCTGCCGGCACGGCTCCTACCCCGTGCCGGGGCCCGCCACCGCGGTGCTCCTGCGCGGCGCGCCCGTCACCGGAGGGGACGCCGAGGGGGAGCGCTTGACGCCGACCGGCGCCGCGATCTTGACCACGATCGCGGACGGCTGGGGAACGCTTCCTCCGGGAACCATCGTGGCGACCGGGCACGGCGCGGGGGACCGGGAGTTCGAGGACCGCCCCAACGTGCTCCGCATGCTCCTCGTCGAGGCGGCTCCAGTGAGTCGGGTCGAACCCCCTGGGGTGAGCGCCGTCGAACCTGCCCCGGTGAGCAAGGTCGAACCCCCTGGGGTGAGCGCCGTCGAACCCGGCGCCGAGGTCCTCGTCATCGAGGTCGCGCTCGACGACGCCACGCCCCAGGTCGTTGCCTACGCCGCGGAGCGGCTCTTCGCGGAGGGCGCGCTCGACGTCTTCACGACCCCCGTCCACATGAAGAAGGGGCGCACCGGCCACCTGCTCACGGTGCTCGCGCGCCCCGACCGGCTCGAGGCGCTCGCCGGCGTGGTGCTCCGCGAGACGCCGACGCTGGGGCTCCGGTACCGGCGCGAGGGGCGGTTCGAGCTCGCGCGCCGGACGGCGGCCGTCGCCACCCCGTTCGGGCGCGTCCGGGTGAAGGAGGGGCTGCTCGACGGGAAGCCGGTCAACGCCTGGCCGGAATACGAGGACTGCGCGCGGCTGGCGAGGAGCCGGGCGGTCCCGCTGAAGCGCGTCCAGGAGGCGGCCATCGTCGCCTACGACAAGACGCGGGCGCCGCGCGGCGGCCGGAGCGCACGGAGAAAGGCCCGATGAGCGACCGCCCGAGGTTCTACCTGACGACGCCGATCTACTACGTCAACGACGAGCCCCACATCGGGCACACGTACACGACCGTCGTGGCCGACGCGGTCGCGCGCTACCGGCGGCTGACGGGCTTCGACGTCCGCTTCCTCACCGGGACGGACGAGCACGGCCAGAAGATCGAGCGCGCCGCGAAGGCGCAAGGCATCCGCCCGATCGAGCTGGCGGACCGCGTGGTGAGCCGCTTCGCCGGGTTGTGGAAGTCCCTTTCCATCAGCCACGACGACTTCATCCGCACCACCGAGGCGCGCCACCGGCTCGGCGTCGAGAAGCTCATCAAGAAGATGGCGGACGCGGGCGACGTCCACCTCGGCGCGTACGAGGGGATGTACTGCAGCGGCTGCGAGGCCTTCTTCCCCGAGAGCCAGATCGTGGACGGGAAGTGCCCCGACCAGGGGCACCCGGTCGAGAAGGTGAAGGAGGCGTCGTACTTCTTCCGCCTGTCACGCTACCAGGACCGTCTCCTCGAGCACTACCGGACGCACCCGGACTTCGTGCGCCCCGCTTCGCGCTTCAACGAGGTGAAGGCGTTCGTCGAGTCCGGGCTCAAGGACCTGAGCATCAGCCGCACCAGCATCTCCTGGGGCATCCCGTTCCCGGACGCCCCCGGCCACGTCGTGTACGTCTGGGTGGACGCGCTGACCAACTACCTGAGCGCCCTCGGGTACGGAGCGCCCGAGGACTCGCCGCTCGGCGCCTACTGGCCCGCGCAGGTGCATCTCGTCGGCAAGGACATCCTCCGGTTCCACGCGGTGTACTGGCCCGCGTTCCTGATGTCCGCGGGCGAGCCGCTCCCCGAATGCGTGTACGGCCACGGATGGTGGCTCAAGGACGACGCGAAGATGTCCAAGAGCCTCGGGAACGTGGTCAAGGCCGAGCCGCTGCTCCGCGATTTCGGCGCCGACGCGCTCCGGTACTTCCTCCTTCGCGAGATGACCTTCGGCCTCGACGGCACGTATTCCGACGAGCAGTTCCTCGACCGCTACAACGGCGACCTGGCCAACGACCTGGGGAACCTCTCGAGCCGGATCCTGACGCTGATCGACACCAACTGCGGCGGGCGCCTCCCCGACTCGCCGGACCTCCCCGAGACGGACGAGCTGCGCCCGGCGGCCGCCGGCGCGCACGCCGCATGGCGGGAGGCGTTCGACGCCTTCGATTTCAGCAACGGCCTGATCGCCGCCTGGTCGCTGATCGGAGAGACGAACCGGTTCCTGGTGCGCCACGCGCCGTGGGCGCTCGCCGGCGATCCCGCGCTCGCCGGGAGAATGCACGCCATCCTGCGGGGCGCGGCCGAGGCCCTCTTCCAGGCGGCGGCGATGGCCTCGCCCGCGATGCCCGTGGCCGCGGCGGAGATCGCGTCGCGGCTCGGCGCCACGCTGCCGGAGGATCTCTCCTCCTTCCGCTGGGGTCTCCTCCCCGCCGCGGCGCCCGTCGCGAAGCGCGGTCCGCTCTTCCCGCGCGTGGACAAGAAAGCCTACTTCAAGGAGACGAAGACCGTGGAAGACTCGACGTCCGCTCCGCAGCCGCCTCCCCCTCCCCCGCCCGCGCCCAAGCCCCCGGCCCCCGAGGCGGGCGCGGGACTGCTGGGCATCGAACAGTTCCTCGCGACGGAGCTGCGCGTCGCCCTCGTCGTCGCCGCGGAGCGGGTCGAGGGAGCGGACAAGCTCCTGAAGCTCCAGGTGGACCTCGGCACCGAGCGGCGTCAGGTCATCGCGGGGATCGCGAAGGCTTACGCCCCCGAGGCCCTCGTGGGCAAGCGCATCATCGTGGTCGCGAACCTGAAGCCGGCGCGCATCCGCGGGCTCGAGAGCCAGGGAATGCTGCTCGCCGCCGATTTCGGGGGGCGGCCGATCGTCGCGGTGTTCGAGGAGGACGTGCCGCCCGGCACTCGCGTACGGTAGGTCTCGCGGGGGCCGGCGGTTCGGGTGCGAATCCACCTCTTCGCGGCACGCTGCGCCGCTGCGCGGCGAACTTCGCCGCGCCGGCAAGTTGCCGGCCCTCGGCCCCCGGCCGAGGACCGGCAACCTCGGCTGAAATGAACAGAGCATCGATATACAGCCTCGGTTCCGCTTTTCGAGCGGCCTTTTGATGAAGAACCGGCCGCTCGAAAAGAGGGCCGCGAAGAGGTGGATTCGCACCCGAACCGCCGGCGAGGAGCGACTAGCCCGGAGACGAGCACCCTCCTACGGACGGTGAGGGCCGCGAGGGACGATGGTGGCGGTGATTCCGCTCAGGAGCGCGTCGGCTCCTCGTACATGTAGCGGATGTGGCGCTTCCGGACGAACACGTTGGGCCCGTCGGTCCGGTTGATCTTGATCATGTCCCGGTCGTAGTACTCGATGACGCCGCGGACTTCCTCGCCATCCAGCAGGCGCAGCACCATCGGGGTGCGCCCTTCCTTGTTCTTGAAGAGGTAGCCGGCCTCGGCGCCCGTGGAGTCGCTCGGGGGCATCCTGCGCCCCGGCGGCGGCTGCGAGCCGCCGTGGGGCGGCCGTCCGCCGCCCCCGCCGCCCCCGCCTTCGCGCCGGCGCCACGGCTTCCCTCCACCGTGCTGTGGCCCTTGCATGTTCGTCACCTCCCGGGATCCCCCGTCGAGGACGATCCCGCAGCCTGGAGCGCGGTCACCGCTGCCGTGAGGACGATGTCCTCCTCGGAGCAGCCGCGCGACAGGTCGTTGGCCGGACGGCTCAGGCCCTGGAGCACCGGGCCGATCGCCTCCGCGCCGCCGAGCCGCTGCACGAGCTTGTAGCCGATGTTGCCGGCATCGAGGTTCGGGAAGACCAGCACGTTGGCCTTCCCGGCGACCGTGCTCCCCGGCGCCTTGGACGCGCCGACCTTCGGAACGATCGCGGCGTCGAGCTGCATCTCGCCGTCGACGGGGAAGCCGGGATTCATCGCCCGAAGCAGCTCGAGGGCGGCGACGACCTTGTCCACGGACTCGTGCTGCGCGCTCCCCTTCGTCGAGAACGAGAGGAGCGCGACCCGCGGTTGGCGCTCGGCGAGCTTCTCGAAGTTCCGGGCGGTCTGAAGCGCGATGTCCGCGAGCTGCGCGGCGTCCGGGTACGGCACCAGGGCGCAATCGGCGAACGCCAGCACGTCGTCCCCGCCCGCGGTCGGCTTCGGCAGCACCATCAGGAAGAACGACGAGACGATCTTCGCGTCGGGCGCGGGGCGTATGATCCGGAGCGCCGCGCGAAGCGTATCCGCCGTCGTGTGCTCGGCACCGGCCACGGAGCCGTCGGCGTCCCCGGCCTTCACCATCGCCGCGGCGTAGTACATCGGGTCGTCGAGCAGCTTCTGGATCTCGGCTCGCGGCGTACCCTTCGAGCGGAGCAGCTCTTCGACCATGTCCACGTATCCCGCGCGGCCGGCGTGCTCCGCCGGGTCGGCGACCGGGACCGCACCGAGATCGACACCGTGCTGCCGCGCGGCCTCGAGCGTCGCGCCGCCAGGGCCGACCAGGATCGGCTTCACGATCCCTTCGCGCGCGAGGCGCGCGGCGGCCTTGAGCGTTCTCGGCTCGGTGCTCTCCGGGAAGACGATGCGCTGAGGGGATGCCTTGGCCTTCGCGAGGATGCTCTCGAGGAGTTTCATGGGGAGGTCATGCTACCACTTCGCGCGCGCGGCACACAGGGGGTCACCCCTTGCGCGCGACGAGCACTCGCGGGATGCCGCGGAGGTCCGGCAGCGTCTCGAGGTGCGCGAGGCCGGCTCGGACGGCGGCCTCCTTGGCGCCGGCCTCCCGCTTGAAGCCCAGCTCCACCACGAGGTGCCCGCCGGGGCGGAGCAGCCGGAGCGCCGCCACCGCGGCCGCGCCGTACGCCTCGAGGCCGGTCGGCCCGGGAACGAGCGCCTGCCTCGGCTCGTGCACCCGCACCTCGGGCTCGAGCCCGATCCACTCCTCCTCGGCGACGTAGGGAGGATTGGAGAGCACCGCGTCCATCCGCCCCTCCCACTCGACGGGAGGCGAGGCAAGATCGGCGTGCGCGAAGACGATTCGATCCGCGGCGCCGTGCCGCTTCGCGTTGCCTCTCGCAACCTCGAGGGCGTCCTCCGAAAGGTCGAGCGCGAACAGGCGGAGGTCCGGCCGCGCGACCGCCAGCGCGATCGCGATGCAGCCGCTGCCGGTTCCGAGGTCCGCGACAGAGGCCGACGGCGGGAGGCCCAGGCCGAGAGCGGCGATCACGACCCCCTCGGTCTCCGGCCGGGGAACGAGGACGCGCGCATCGACGCGGAACGGGAGCCCCATGAACTCCTGCTCGCCGGTCAGGTACTGGAACGGCTCGCGCGTCTCGCGCCGGGCGAGGAGCGCCTCGAAGCGCGCGGACGACGCGTCGTCGAGCGGATCGGGGCGTCGGGCGACGACCCCTCCGCGGTCCTTCCCGAGGACGAACCCCATGAGGAGCTCGGCCTCCCGCCGCGGATCCGGGACCGCGGCGAGCGACAGGCGCTCCGCGGCGGCGTCGAGCGCCTCGCCGAGGGTCGGGAAGGGGCCAGGCGGTCTCAGGCCGAGACCTCCTCGCGGAGCCGCTCGGCCTGATCGTGGGAGGAGAGGGCCTCGACGATCGCGCCGAGGTCGCCGTTCATCACGTTCTGGAGCGCGTGCACGGTGAGGCCGATGCGGTGGTCGGTGACCCGGCTCTGGGGGAAGTTGTACGTGCGGATCTTCTGGCTGCGGTCGCCGGAGCCGATCATGTCGCGCCGCTGACTGGCGATCGCCTCGTGCTGCTCCCGGCGCTTCATGTCGTAGAGCCGGGACCGCAGCACCTGCAGCGCCCTCGCCTTGTTCTTGTGCCACGACTTCTCGTCCTGGCACTGGACGACGGTGTTGGTCGGCAGGTGCGTGATCCGGACCGCGGAGTAGGTCGTGTTCACGCTCTGCCCGCCGGGGCCCGACGAGCAGAAGGTGTCGATCCTGATCTCCTTCTCGTCGATGTGGATCTCGACGTCGTCGGCCTCGGGGAGGACGGCCACGGTGACCGCGGAGGTGTGGATCCTCCCCTGGGACTCCGTGGCGGGGACGCGCTGGACGCGGTGCACGCCGCTCTCGTACTTGAGGCGGCTGTAGACGCGGTCCCCCTCGATGAGCGCGATGACCTCCTTGATCCCCCCGACGGTACTCTCGGACAGGTCCGTCGTCTGGACCTTCCAGCCCTGCCCTTCCGCGTAGCGCGAGTACATCCGGAAGATCTCGGCGGCGAACAGCGAAGCCTCGTCGCCGCCGGTCCCGGCGCGGATCTCGAGCACGACGTTCTTCGCGTCGGCGGGGTCGGTGGGGAGGAGCAGGATGGTGAGCTGCCGCTCGAGCTCGTCGAGCTGCGCCTCGAGCGCCTTGGTCTCCTCCCCCGCCATCGCCCGCATCTCGGGATCGTCGGAGGAGTCGTGGAGCTCCCGGGCGCCGGCGAGGTCGGATGCCACCCGCCGGTACGTGGCGAACCCGTCCACGATCGGCTTCAGCTCGGAGTACTGCTTCGTCGCCGCCCGGTACCGCGTCATGTCGTTCACGACGTCGGGGTCGGCCAGGGCGCTTCCCAGCTCCTGGTATCGCGCCTCCAGGAACTTGAGCTTGTTCTCCAGCTTGGGGTCGAGGGTTCCCGCCATGGCTCAGCTTCAGGTGGGACCGGCGCAGGGCGGCGCCGCATCCCTCAGTTGGCGGTCTCGGCGCCCTGCTTCTTGGTGTAGCGCTTCTCGAACCGCTCGATGCGGCCCGCGGCGTCCACCAGCTTCTGCTTCCCGGTGAAGAACGGGTGGCAGGCGGAGCAGATCTCGACCCGCATCTCCTTCTTGGTCGACCGGGTCGCGAAGCTGTTGCCGCACGCGCAGACCACGGTAAGGTCGTGGTACTCGGGGTGAATCTTTGCCCTCATGTCCCTACCTCTCGCTTCCAAAGTGCTGAATTATAGGGGACTCCGCCCCGTCCCGCAACGCCCGCCCTCAACCACGGGCGCGTACTCGGGCGGGAGTCCCTTCCCGGGCCCTGTTTTGCATGTGCCCGCCCGCTCTCAGCCACGGGCGCGGACTCGGGCGGCGAGGTCCCTTCCCGGGCCCTGTTTTGCATGCGCCCGCTATTCCTTAGCGGGCGCATGCAAAACCGGAGCGAGCGGGACGCGGCAGAACGCGAACCCGCGAGCGTGCCCGGGAAGGGACCTCGCCGCCCGAGTACGCGCCCCCCCAACTACGCCATGCTGTTGAGGAACTCCTCGTTCGTCTGGGTCTTGAGGAGCTTGTCGCGGAGCAGCTCCATCGCCTCGACGGGGGACATCTGCTGCAGGACCTTGCGGAGGACCCACGTGCGGTCCAGCTCCTTCTTGGTGAGGAGCAGCTCCTCCTTGCGGGTCCCCGAGCGCATCAGGTCCACCGCGGGGAACACGCGGCGGTCGGCGAGCTTCCGGTCGAGGTTGATCTCCATGTTCCCGGTTCCCTTGAACTCCTCGAAGATCACGTCGTCCATCCGGGAGCCGGTGTCGATCAGCGCGGTCGCCATGATCGTCAGCGACCCGCCCTCCTCCACGTTTCGCGCCGCGCCGAAGAACCGCTTCGGCTTCTGGAGGGCGTTCGCATCGAGTCCTCCCGACAGCACGCGCCCGGACGACGTCTGGACCGAGTTGTAGGCGCGCGCGAGACGGGTGACCGAGTCGAGGAGCAGGACGACGTCGCGCCGGGCCTCCACGAGCCGCTTGGCCTTCTCCATCACCATCTCCGCGACCTGGACGTGCCTCGTCGCGGGCTCGTCGAAGGTCGAGGAGATCACCTCGCCCTGGACCGACCGGCGCATGTCGGTGACCTCCTCGGGCCGCTCGTCGATCAGCAGGACGATGAGGTAGACCTCGGGGTGGTTCTGCGTGATGGCGTGCGCCATCGCCTGGAGCATCATCGTCTTTCCGGTGCGAGGCGGGGAGACGATGAGACCGCGCTGTCCCTTGCCGAGCGGGACCATGAGGTCGAGGACGCGGCCGGAGACGTCCGGGCCGGGGAGCTCGACGCGGAGGCGTTCCTGCGGGTAGAGCGGCGTCAGGTTGTCCCACGGAGTGCGCCCCTGGCTCTCCTCCGGGGAGCGGCTGTTGACCGAGTCCAGCTTGGCGAGGGCGAAGTACTTCTCCCCCGGCTTCGGGGGTCGCAGCTCGCCGACGATCGAGTCGCCGGTCAGCAGGCCGAACCGCCGGATCTGCGCCGGCGACACGTAGACGTCGTCCGGTCCGGGGAGGTAGCTCGCCTCCTGCGCCCGCAGGAAGCCGTAGCCGTCCTGGAGCTTCTCGAGGACTCCCTCGGCGCGGATCGAGCCGTTCCGCGCGGCCTCGGTCTGCAGGATGCGGTAGACCAGGTCCTGGCGGCGAAGGCCGCCGGCTCCCGGCACGTCCATGCGCGCCGCCAGCTTGACCAGCTGCGACGCCTCCATCGTTTTCAGCTCGCGAATGTCCATGCCCTGCCCTTGCCCTTCGTCGCCGCCCGTGCCTCGAGCGACCGGTCGAGATGCGACCAGATTTCACGAATACCCAACCCCGTCTTCGCCGACACCAGCAGCGGCGCAACACCTTCCGGCGAGGGTCCCAGCGCCTCGCGGACCGCGCGGCCTGCCGTCGCGCGCTCGTTCCCCGACAGCTTGTCGGCCTTCGTCGCGACCGCCACGAACGGGGCGCCTCTCGCGACCAGCCAGTCCCTCATCATCAGGTCGAGTTCGGTGGCCCCCTGCCGGGCGTCCACGATGAGGACCGCGATGGCGATCCGCTCGTGCTGGCGCTCCAGGAAACCCTGCGCCATCGGACGCCAGGAGCGCCGGATCTCCTCGGGGACCTTCGCGAAGCCGTACCCCGGCAGGTCCACGAACCAGAGCGCCTCGTTGATCCTGTAGAAGTTCACGCTCTGCGTGCGCCCCGGCGTCGAGGAGGTCCGGGCCAGGTTGCTCACGCCGAGCAGCCGGTTGATCAGCGAGGACTTCCCCACGTTCGATCGCCCGAGGAACACGACGCACGGTCCGGAGCCCCGGGGCTCGTCCTCGGCCCGGTGGGCGGCGCGCTCGAAACGGCAGGAGACGATCTTCACGGGCGATTCGACCGCGCCGCTTCGCGGCGATCCGGAACGATCCCCCGGCGACGCTTCCGGGGGATCAATGGGTGACGGATCCGTCTTCGGGACGATCGTCGGCCGCGTCGGCCGCGTCGTCGGTCCGGATCTCGGCGCTCGGGGGCAGCGGCCCGATGAGCGCGATCTCGAGGACCTCGTCCATCTGCTCCACGAGGCAGAATCTCAGCTGCTTCGAGATGTCGTCGGGGATGTCCGCGAGGTCCTTCTCGTTGTCGCGGGGGAGGATCACGGTCGTCGTGCCGAACCGGTGCGCGGCGAGGACCTTTTCCTTGACCCCGCCGATCGGCAGGACCTTTCCGCGGAGGGTGATCTCGCCGGTCATCGCCACGTCCTGCCGCACCGCGACCCCGGTGAGCAGCGAGGTCAGCGCGACCGCCATCGTGATGCCCGCCGAGGGGCCGTCCTTGGGAATCGCCCCCTCCGGGACGTGCACGTGCAGGTCGTACTTCCGGTAGAACTGCGGGTCGATCCCGAGCAGGTCGGAGCGGCTCCGTATCCAGGAGAGCGCGGCCTGCGCCGACTCCTGCATCACCTCGCCGAGCTGGCCCGTGAGGGTCATCCTCCCGCGCCCCCGCATCAGGGTCGCCTCGGTGGTGAGGATCTCGCCCCCTACCTCGGTCCACGCCAGCCCGGTCGCCACGCCGACCTCCGGCGCGTGCCGGTCCTCGCGCTGCGGGTGGTAGCGCGGCACGCCGAGCAGCTCGACGACGCGCGCCGCCGTGAGCGGCTCGCCCGGCTTGTACTCGCCGGCCACCGTCTTTCGGGCGACCTTCCGGCAGATCGACGCGATCTCGCGCTCGAGGTTCCGGACGCCGGCCTCGCGCGTGTAGCGCTCGACGATCTCGATGATCCCGGCGTCCTCGAACGCCAGCTTCGCGCGCTTCAAGCCGTGGGCCTTGACCTGCTTCGGCACCAGGTACTTCTGCCCGATCGCCATCTTCTCGTTGAGCGTGTACCCGGCGATCCGGATCATCTCGGTCCGGTCTCTCAGCGCCGGCGGGATCGTGTGGATCACGTTCGCCGTCGCGATGAACATCACCTCGGAGAGGTCGAACTCGGTGTCCACGTAGTGATCGAGGAACGAGTGGTTCTGCTCGGGGTCGAGGACCTCGAGAAGGGCCGCCGACGGGTCGCCGCGGAAGTCCGCGGCCATCTTGTCCACCTCGTCGAGGAGGAACACCGGGTTCTTCGTCCCGGCCTTGCGCATCATCTGGATGATCTGCCCGGGGAAGGCGCCGATGTAGGTCCTCCGGTGGCCCCTTATCTCCGCCTCGTCGCGGACGCCGCCGAGCGACAGCCTGACGAACTTCCGCCCCGTCGCGCGGGCGATGGACTTGGCGAGCGAGGTCTTCCCGACGCCGGGGGGGCCGACGAAGCAGAGGATCGAGCCCTTCGTGTCCTTCGCCTTGACCAGGCGGCGGACCGCGAGGAACTCGAGGATCCTCTCCTTGATCTTCTCGAGCCCGTGGTGGTCCTCGTTCAGGATCCGCTCCGCGCGCCGGATGTCGGTCAGCTCGCGGCTCTTCTTGGCCCAGGGAAGGGCCAGCAGCCACTCGAGGTAGTTCCGGGACACCGTGGCCTCGGCCGAGACCGGCGGCATCACCTCGAGGCGCTTCAGCTCCTGTAGCGACTTCTCCTTGGCCTCGGGGGGCATCCCCGCCGCCTCGATCTTCTGCCGGAACTCCTCGATCTCGTTGACGCGGTCGTCCTTGCGGCCCAGCTCCTGCTGGATCGCCTTGATCTTCTCGTTGAGGTAGTACTCCTTCTGCGCCTTCTCCATCTGCTTCTTGACGCGGGTGTTGATCTTCTTGTCCACCCTCAGCTTCTCGATCTCGACCTCGAGGAGGCGCGCGACCTGCTCCAACCGGTCCTTCGGAGCGATCGTCTCGAGGAGCCCCTGCTTGTCCTCGAGGCCGATGGGAAGGTGGGCGGCGACGGTGTCCGCCAGCCGGCCCGGATCGCCGATGCGGACGGTGGACAGCAGCGTCTCGTAGGGAAGGCCGGGCGAGTACTTGATGTAGCGCTCGAAGAGTGTCGAGACGCGGTTCATCGTTTCCTGGAGCTCGGGGGTGACCTCGATCTGCCGGTCGATCGGCTTCAGCACCGTCCGGAAGAACCCCTCCGGCGTCTCTTCGATCTCGAGGACGCGCGCCCGGTGCGCCCCCTCGACCAGCAGCTTCACGTTGCCGTTCGGGAGCTTGAGGTGCTGCACGATCGAGGCGACCGTGCCGACGGTGTTGATCTCGTCGGCGGACGGCTGGTCCACCTTGGCGCTCCGCTGCGTGGACAGGAAGATGCGCTTGTCGCCCGACAAGGCGTTCTCGACCGCCAGCAGCGAGGCCCTGCGCCCCACCACGAAGGGAACCATGGTGTGGGGGAACACCACGATGTCCCGGAGGGGGACCATGGGAAGGCTGGTCACGCTGTCGGCGGAACGCGAAGCGCGTTCGTCCATCCGTTCCTCCTGTCCTGGAAAAGTCTGATTCGGCGGGCGGTCGGGAGCCGGTCTAGCCGACCTTCTCCATCACGACGAGCGGGCTGCTCTTCTTGAGGACCACGTCCTTCGTGACCACGACCTCCTTCACGCCCGTCTGGGACGGGAGCGCGAACATCATGTCGAGCATCAGCTCCTCGACGATCATTCGCAGCCCCCGGGCGCCGATCTTCCGCTCGATCGCCAGCCGCGCCACGGCTTCGAGGGCGTCGTCCGTGAACCTCAGGCTCGCGCCCTCGTACTCGAAGATCTTCTGAAACTGCTTGACCAAGGCGTTGCGGGGCTCGGTGAGGATCTTGACCAGGGAGCCCGCGTCGAGCTCGTCGAGCACGGCCACCACGGGCAGGCGCCCCACGAATTCCGGAATCATTCCGAACTTGATCAGGTCGAGGGGCTGCACCTGGCCGAGGACCTCCTGGAGGTTCTTCTCGCGGCGCGCCTTCACGTCGGCCTTGAATCCCATCGTCTTGCGGCCGATGCGCTGCTCGACGATTCCCTCGAGCCCGACGAACGCCCCGCCGCAGATGAACAGGATGTTCGTCGTGTCCACCGGGACGAACTCCTGGTGGGGGTGCTTGCGCCCGCCCTGCGGGGGGACGTTGGCGACGGTCCCCTCGAGGATCTTGAGGAGCGCCTGCTGCACGCCCTCGCCCGAGACGTCGCGGGTGATCGAGGGGTTCTCGCCCTTGCGGGCGATCTTGTCCACCTCGTCGATGTAGATGATCCCGCGCTGGGCCTTCTCGACGTCGTTACCGGCGTTCTGCAGCAGCTTGAGGATGATGTTCTCGACGTCCTCGCCGACGTACCCGGCCTCGGTGAGCGTGGTCGCGTCCACCAGGGCGAACGGGACCGACAGCAGCCTCGCGAGGGTCTGCGCGAGGAGCGTCTTGCCGGAGCCGGTCGGCCCGATCAGGAGGATGTTCGACTTCTGGATCTCGACGTCGTTGCGGCGGCGCGACATCTCGTTGCGCTTGTAGTGGTTGTACACCGCGACCGCGAGGCGCTTCTTCGCCGAGTCCTGCCCGACCACGTACTCGTCGAGGAACGACTTGATCTCGACCGGCTTCGGGAGGCGCACCCTCCCCTCGCCGTCGTCCCCGTCCTTCTCCTCGGCGATGATGTCGAGGCAGATGTCCACGCACTCGTCGCAGATGTAGACGGTGGGGCCGGCGATGAGCTTCCGCACGTCCCTCTGGCTCTTGTTGCAGAAGGAGCACTTGAGGCCTTCGCCCCCCTCGGCCTTCTTGCGGGTCATCGGCCCACCTCGGCGGGTCCGGACGCGCCCGCCAGGTCCCGCCGGTGGATCACCTGGTCGATCAGGCCGTACGCCAGCGCCTCGTCCGCGCTCATGATGAAGTCCCGGTCGGTGTCCTTCTCGATCTTGTCGAGCGCCTGCCCGGTGTGGTCCGCGAGGATCTCGTTGAGCCGCTCGCGCATCTTGAGGATCTCGCGGGCCTGGATGTCGATGTCGGACGCCTGGCCCTGGAAGCCGCCCCAGGGCTGGTGGATCATCACCCTCGAGTTCGGGAGCGCGAACCGCTTCCCCTTCGTCCCCGCCGACAGCAGCACCGCGCCCATGCTGGAGGCCTGGCCGATGCAGATCGTGCTGATGTCCGGCTTGACGAACCGCATCGTGTCGTAGATCGCCAGGCCCGCGGTGATCGAGCCGCCGGGGGAATTGATGTAGATCGAGATGTCCTTGTCCGGGTCCTCGGCCTCGAGGAACAGGAGCTGGGCGATGATCAGATTCGAGACCATGTCGTCGATGGGCATCCCCAGGAAGACGATGTTGTCCTTGAGAAGGCGCGAGTAAATGTCGTACGCGCGCTCTCCCCGGCTCGTCTGCTCAACGACCATCGGGACTAGAGGCATGTCATCCCTCACGTTGAATATTAGCAACGGAGGTCAGGAAGTCAAGCGTTCTCTCTCTAACTAGCTGATCTTGCAGGGCTTCGATCCCGTCGCTCTTCGCCAGCCGCTTGCGCACGGCCTCGAACGGCTCCCCGATGCGCTCGGCCTCCTTGCGGATGCGGGCGTCGACCTCCGACGGGTCCACCGAGATGGACTCGACCCGGGCGACGGCGTCGAGGACCAGCCGGGCGTGGACCGACTTGCGCGCCGGCGCCTCCTGGCGGTCGCGTATCTCCTTCCAGTCCACCTTGATCTTGGACGGATCCACCCCCTGCATCATCACGGCCCGCACGAAGTCCTCCAGGCGGTGGTGGATCTCGTCCTCCACGAGGGCGTCGGGGAGGACGGCCGGGTTCTCGAGGAGGATCTTGTCGAGGATGGACTGGCGGAGGGCCATGCGGGCCTCGGTCCGCTTCCTCTCCTCGAGATCGCCCCTCATGCGAGCGCGGAGGGCGTCGAGGCTCTCGAAGTCGCCGACGTCGCGGGCGAACTCGTCGTCGAGCGCCGCGACGACGCGCTGCTTGACCTCGTGCACGTGGACCTTGTAGCCGACGGACTTCCCCGCCAGCGAGGCGTTGTCGTACTCCTTCGGGTAGGCCACCGTGAACGCCAGGTCGGAGCCCGCCACGGCGCCGTGGACCCGCTCGTTGAACTCCGGGAGGTTCTCGGGGGCGCCCACCTCGATCATCGTGCGCTCGCGACGGAAGGCCTCGCCCTCCTCGGGCTGCCCCTCGACGTCCACCAGGATGACGTCCCCGGTGGATGCGGCGCGCCCTTCCTCGGAGACGAGGCGGGCCTGCGACTGGCGGAGCTCCTCGAGGGCCTTCTCCACCTCGGCGTCGGTCACCTCCCCGGAGGGCTCCCGGGCCTCGATCCCCTTGTACTCCTTAGGATCGATCTGGGGCAGCACCTCGAAGGTGGTGCGGAAGCTGAGCGGGCCGTCCTTGTCGTGCGACAGGTGGTCGAGCGCCGGCTCGCCGATCGGCTTGAGCCCCTTCTCGCGCGTCGCTTCCGCGAGCAGCCGCGACATGAGGCGGTCGCGGACGTCGTCCTCGACCTCCTTCGCGAAGCGGGTGCGTACGACGCCGAGGGGCACCTTGCCCGGGCGGAACCCCGGGACGCGAACGCGGGACGCGAGGCGGCGGACGACGTCCTCGGTCTCCTTCTCCACCTCCTGCGGCTCGACCTCGATGGAGAGGCTCTTCTTCACCGGACTGAGGTCCGTCACTTCGACTTTCATGGGATCTTCTCCGAGAGCGCCGCCGGGCGGCCCAGGGAAGCGGTCGCTGCGACCGTCCTCCGGTCGCGGCCCCGAGACGCCCGAGGTATGGTGAGCCGCCCAGGAATCGAACCTGGAACCCGCAGATTAAGAGTCTGCTGCTCTGCCAATTGAGCTAGCGGCCCATACCTCTAAAGCGCGGCGACCGCATATCGTAGCACAGCGTCCCGCCCGCCGGAACCCTACCTCTTCCCGGACTGCAGACATTGGCGCGCCCGGAGGGATTCGAACCCCCGACCGTCGGATCCGAAGTCCGATGCTCTATCCGGACTGAGCTACGGGCGCGGAGTCTCGACCTCTTCCCGTCCGCCGAAATGGGGTGAGTGGAGGGATTCGAACCCTCGACGGCCAGATCCACAGTCTGGAGCTCTACCAACTGAGCTACACTCACCACAACGTCCGAACGGTCACCCCCCTGGCGCGCCTGGAGGGAATTGAACCCCCGACCCGCGGCTTAGAAGGCCGCTGCTCTATCCACTGAGCTACAGGCGCCGACCCCCTTCATCTCGCCGCGGCGAAGCGAATGGTGCGCGTGGCAGGATTTGAACCTGCGACACCTAGCTCCGGAGGCTAGTGCTCTATCCGGGCTGAGCTACACGCGCCCCGACGCCTTCCACCAGATCGGGCTCTCCTCGGAGCTGGTCGGGGCGAGAGGATTCGAACCTCCGACCACCTGCTCCCAAAGCAGGCGCGCTACCGGGCTGCGCCACGCCCCGCCGTCGAGTCCCCGTCCTGGCGGCAGGACTTTAACATCCCCCCCCACCAGCGTCAACGCGGCCCGGCGCCGGACGGCGCGGTGCTATGCTGCGGGAGAGGGAAATAGATATGAGGATCGGGCTGTTCGGGTTCCCGAAAACGGGGAAGAGCACTCTGTTTTCGCTGCTGACGGGGGCGCCGCTGCCGGTGCAAGGGGCGCGCGAGGAAGTGCGGGTCGGGGTGTCGCGCGTGCCGGATCCGCGGCTCGACCGCCTCGCGGAGATGTACCACCCGAAGAAGTTCACCCCCGCCACCGTCGAGTACATGGACATCGTGGGTGTCGAAAAGGGCGAGGCGGCCGAGGCCCTCCCGCTCGACCAGCTGCGCACGGCCGACGCCCTCGCGCACGTGGTGCGGGGCTTCCGCGACGACGCGATCCCCCACGTCGAGGGCCCCCCCGATCCGCCCCGGGACGTCTCGACGATGGAGACCGAGCTGATCCTCGCGGACCACACGATCGCGAGCCGCAGGATCGAGAAGCTCGAGATGGCGCTGAAGAAGGCCCACCGCGACGAGGACCGGAAGGAGCTCGACCTCCTCCGCAAGTGCCTCGAGTCCCTCGAGCGCGAGGTGCCGCTCCGCAACCTCGAATTCCCCGAGGACGACCGGAAGCGGCTCCGCGGCTTCACCTTCCTCTCGCTCAAGCCCCTGCTCGTCGTCGTGAACGCCGACGAGGCGGACGCGAAGCTCCTCGCCGGGGGCGCCGCCTCCTTCGGCCTCGCCGGCCTCCAGGGGAAGCCCGCCACCGAGGTCGTCGCGCTGTCGGCGCGGATCGAGGGGGAGATCGCCCAGCTCGACCCGGGCGACGCCGCCGCCTTCCGCGCCGAGCTGGGGATCGCCGAGCCCGCCCTCGACCGGATGATCCGCGGCTCGTACCGGCTCCTCGGGCGGATCTCGTTCTTCACCGTGGGCGACGACGAGTGCCGCGCCTGGACGATTCGCGAGGGCACCCCGGCGCGCAGCGCCGCCGGCGCGGTCCACAGCGACATCGAGCGCGGCTTCATCCGCGCCGAGCTGGTCGCGTACGACGACCTCGTCGCCGCCGGCGCCTGGGCGGCCTGCCGCGACCGCGGCACGCTGCGCCTCGAGGGGAAGGACTACCTCGTGCGCGACGGCGACGTGATCAACTTCCGCTTCGGGGTCTGACGAGCACCTCGATCAGCCGGTCGGCGAGCGCGCGCTCCTGCGACGGGAGGACCGTGCGGAGATCGAGGAGCAGCTTCCCCTCGTGAACGCGCCCGAGGACGGGAGGGCTCCCCGACCGAAGTGCGCGCTCGATCCACCCCGCGTCGCCGCGGGAGTCCGTCACGGCGACGAGGCGCGTCGCGCGCTCGCCGAGCGGCGACGAGCCCCCGCCCGTCCGCGAGACCCCGTCCACGATCGCGAGGCTCGCCCCCGGCCCCGCGCGGCGCGAGACCGCCCGTGCGACGCGCTTCGCCCGGCGGCCGATCTGCTCCGCGGTCGCCGCGAGCATCCTCAAGGTCGGAACCTCCTCGAACGCCCGCCCCGCGACGTAGGCCGCGAGCGTCTCGCGAAGCGCCGCGATCAGCAGCCGGTCGAGGCGGCACACGCGCGCCATCGGGTCGCGCTTCATCCTGTCGATCAGGTCCAGGCGCCCGACCGCGATCCCCGCCTGCGGCCCGCCCAGCAGCTTGTCGCAGCTGAAGGTGACGACGTCGGCGCCCGCCTCGAGGATCCTCCGAACCGGGATCTCGTCCGCGATGCCGAGCGGCGACAGGTCGACGAGGTCCCCGCTCCCCCAGTCCACGACCAGCGGGATCCCCGCCTTCCGCGCGACGGCGGCGAGCTCCTCGATCGGCGTCTCCTCCGCGAAGCCGACGATCTTGAAGTTGCTGGTGTGCACCTTCAGGATCATCCCCGTCTTCGCCCCGAGCGCCGCCGCGTAGTCGGACTTGCGGGTGCGGTTCGTGGTGCCCACCTCCCGGAGCTTCGCCCCCGACGCGGCGAGGATCTCGGGCACGCGGAACGAGCCGCCGATCTCGACGAGCTCCCCGCGCGACACGATCACTTCCCTGCCGCGCGCGAGCGCCCGCAGCGCCAGGAGGATCGCCGCCGCGTTGTTGTTCACCGCCGCGAACGCGCTCCCCGGGAACAGCCGCGCGAGCAACGGATCGAGGTGGGACATGCGGCTCCCGCGGGCCCCGCTCGCGAGGTCGAGCTCGAGATCGACGTAAGCCGATGCCGTGGCGGCCACCCGCCCCGCCGCCGCCTCCGAGAGGACGGACCGCCCGAGGTTGGTGTGGGCGACGACGCCGGTCGCGTTGATCACGATCCTGGGCGAGGGAGCGAGCAGCCCCGCGGCCCGGGTGCCCACGGCCCGGGCGAGCGCTTCCGGGGACGACGATTCCAGGAGCGCGGGCCCGGACGAGCGCCCCTCGCGCGCCGATCGTCTCAGCCCATCGATCTCCTCGCGCAGCAAGCCGGTGACGAGACCGGCCCCGAACGCTTTCCCGAGGCTCTCGAAGCCCGGACTCTCGAGGACCTTCCCGACCGCCGGCAGCCCCCGCAGGTCCACCCGGCTCCCGGCCCCCCGCTTGCCCGGTTTCCGACGCTTCATTTGCATCGCCTTCCCCCCGTTCCTATATTTTGTCGCGGGCCGGTTCGCCCCAAAAGTCCGCCTCAGGAACAGGCGAGTATACGGAGAAACCGCTCGTGACGGATCGGCCGAACGGCGAGATCGAGGCCGAGCTCGAGCGTCTCGAGAACGGGCTCCGCCAGCTCAAGATCCAGTACGACATGTTCTTCGCCGGGGCGATTCCCAAGCAGCCCCTCGAGCTCCGCGCCGCGCTCGAGCGCGTCATCAAGCGCTACACGAGCGCGCCGCTCCGGAAGTACTCGCACCGTTTCCACTTCAACTCGCTCGCGGCCCGCTACAACAGCTTCTCCGAGCTCTGGGCGAAGACCCTCAAGGGAATGGAGGAGGGCAACCGGAGCGCCCCCGCCCTTCACGACAGGGTAGCCCCCGGCGCGGAACGGATCCTTGCCCGGTGCCTGATCCACGACGCCGCCGCGGAGCAAGAGGCCCTGAAGCTCCTGCACGAGCGCTTCCTCACCGCCCGCCGCAAAGCCGAGGGGAACGGGACCAAGGTCAGCTTCGAGTCGTTCCTGCGCGGGGTTTCGGCGCAGGCGGAGCGCCTCCGCGAGAAATCGGGCTGCGACCAGGTCGAGTTGCGCCTCGTCGTTCACGAGGGTAAGGTCTTACTGAAAGCACGCCCCAGCCGTTGATCCGGGGCGGCGGGAGCTCGTCATGAGGCGCCGCGGCGCGGTCGGTGGGATCCTTCTCCTTTCGCTCGCCCTCGGCGGCTTTTCCGCCGGGATGACCTTGGCCGCGGATCCCGCCCCGCAAGCGGCCGAGGCCGCCGCCGAAACGCCGAAGAAGAAGTCCTTCTGGGACAAGCTCCGCCTGCGAGGCAAGAAGACCGAGACCGAGGCCGCGCCCGCCGCGGCCCCCGCAGGACAGGCAGCGGCGCCGGCCGGACAGGCAACGGCGCCGGCCGGACAGGCCGCCGCACCGGCGAAGACGTCCGCACCCGCTTCGAGCACGGCCGCACCGGCGAACGCCTCGGCCCCCAAGCCCGTGGCCGCGGCGACCGTGACGACCGCGGCGGCGGTCGAGAAGAAGCCGGCCCCCAAGTCCCCCATGCCCTCCTCGCTCGCGAAGACCCAGGCCCGCATGCAGAAAAGTCCGCTCGCCGCCGACCCGGCGTCCAAGGCTCTCCTCGACGCCGTGGAGAGCCCATCCGTGACGGGAGACCAGGTCAACCAGCTCGCCGTCCTCCTCGGCCGGCGCGGCGCCTACCGGGACGCGATCGCTTACCAGGACTGGGCCGTCAAGCTCACTCCCAACGACCCGAGCTACTGGATCAACCTCGGCACGCTGCACCGGGCGCTCGACGAGCAGTCCGCGGCGGGCTCCGCCTACAAGCGCGCCCTCGAGATTGATCCCAACAACGGCGCCGCGCACTACAACCTCGGCGCGGTGTACGAGAGGCAGGGCGACTACGACAACGCGGTGGATCAGTACCGCATCGCGCTCATCCTCGACCCGAAGCTGGCTGATCCGAAGGTCAACCCGCAGGTCGTCAACAACGAGCGGTTGATGGTCGTGCAGCTCCTGAACTACTCGAGACAGGCCGGCTCGACGAGCCTCCCGTTGATGGGCGCGCCGCCCGTTGCCGCGCCCCCGGCACCGGCCAAGGCTCCCACCGCGGCACCCGCGGCTCCGCCGAAAACCCCCGTCCCGGCTCCTGCCCAGGCTCCCCCGGCCGGGCAGCGCCCCCCCGCCACCGGCACGACGCAGGAAACCAAGAAGTAGGCGCCCCGCAAGGGCCTGCAAAGGCGCCCGCGCGACCCCGCGCCGCGCTCCCGATCTGTTAAACTCCGCCCCTCATGGCGTCCTTCCGGCCGATCGCGCTCGCCGTCCTCCTCTCGCTCGCCGCCGCTCCGGCGCGGGCGTGGACCCCTCGCACGCGCGTCCAGATGGTCGACGAGGCCGTGCGCCTCTTGCCCGCATCGCTTCGCCTCGCGATCGAGCACCGCAGGGAGCCCCTCCTCCGAGGCATGCTCGAGCCGATGACCGGCGAGGACGGCCCGGGCCACCGTCCCCCGTGGCAGGGCGGCACCCTCGACGCCGAGATCGCGGAGCGGGCCGCGGCGCTCGTCCGGTCCGTGGAGTCCGCCGCGCCCTTCGACGAGGTCGCGCGCTCCTTCGGCGCCCTCGCCCACTTCGTCGCGGACGCCGGGTATCCTCCTGGCGCCGCGGGGGCAGGCGGGGCCGCGCGCTACGCCGATTTCGCGTCGTTCTGCGAGTCGCGACGTCCCCGCTTCCCGCTCGTCTTCTATGGCTACGACGATCCCGACCTCGCTCGCGGGGACTTCCGGGGGTTCGCCCGGCGCGTCCTCGAGCGCGCGCGGAAGGAGTTCCCGAGCCTCGAGCGCGCGTACGCCGCGGCCGGGACGCCTCCCGACCCGGCTGCTTTCGACGACCGCTCGGTGCCCTTCGCCGTGGCGTCCCTTTCCTACTCGAACGCCGTGACCGACATCGCGAAAGCGTGGCTGGCGGCGTGGCAGGCCGCCCACGGCGACGTGGGACGCACCCCGTATCGCGCCCCGCGCGCCGTTTCGCCCGAGGACAGGAAGAAGGAAGAAAGGAACCCGTGATGGTCGAACCGATCGGCCGGGCCCTCGTGAGCGCATTCGACAAGGAAGGCATCGTCCCGTTCTGCCGGGACCTCTACGCCGCCGGGATCGAGCTCCTCTCCACCGGAGGGACGGCGCGCCTCCTCAAGGAGAACGGGGTGCCCGTCGTCAGGGTGTCCGAGCGGACAGGGTTCCCCGAGATGCTCGACGGCCGCGTCAAGACGCTCCACCCGCGGATCCACGCGGGGATCCTCGCCGTGCGCTCGGACGCGAGGCACATGGAGGACCTGAAGCGGTCGGGCATCGACCCGATCGACCTCGTCGTGTCGAACCTCTACCCGTTCGAGAAGACCGCCTCGATGGAGGGGATCGGCCTCGCCGAGGTCGTGGAGATGATCGACGTGGGCGGGCCCACGATGGTGCGAGCCGCGGCCAAGAACTTCGCCCACGTGGGGGTCGTGGTGGACCCCTCGGACTACGGATGGGTGCTCGACGAGATCCGGGACGAGGGGGGCCTGTCGTCCGAGAGCCGCCTGCGCCTCGCGGTCAAGGCGTTCCGCCACACGTGCGCCTACGACGCCGCCGTTTCCGCGTACCTGAGCCGGATCGGCCCCGGAGGAGCGCTTCCCGGGGCCGCGAGCGGAGGCTTCCCCGAGAAGCTCGAGATGAGCTTCTTCAAGTCGCTCGACCTGGTGTACGGGGAGAACCCGCACCAGCGGGCCGCCTTCTACCGCGATCCCCTGGCGACCGGCCCCTCGGTCAGCCGCGCCGTCCAGCTCCAGGGGAAGCCGCTCTCGTTCAACAACATCCTCGACTTCGACGGAGCGCTGATCCTCGTGGCGGCCTTCCGCGGCGAGGCGTGCGCGATCGTCAAGCACGGCAATCCCTGCGGCGCCGCCCTGGGACGAGACGCTGCCGACGCGTTCCGCAAGGCGCTCGAGTGCGATCCGCAGAGCGCGTTCGGAGGCGTCATCTCGTTCAACTCCGCGGTCGACCGGGAGGCCGCCGAGGCCGTGGCCGAGGCGTTCTACGAGGGGGTGGTCGCCCCCGCCTTCGAGGAGGGGGCGAGGGAGATCCTGGGCCGCAAGAAGAACCTCAGGCTCCTCCAGTGCGGAAACCTCTCCGGCTTCGTCCGCTCTGGCTGGGACCTCCGCCGCGTGAGCGGGGGCCTACTCGCCCAGGACTGGGACGACGCGCCGGATCCGATCGCCGAGGCGAAGGTCGTGACGCGCCGCGCGCCGACCGAGCAGGAATGGAAGGCGATGGAGTTCGCCTGGACGGTCGTCCGGAACGTCAAGTCGAACGCGATCGTGTACGCCCTTCCCGACCGGACCGTGGGGATCGGGGCGGGCCAGATGAGCCGCGTGGATTCCGCGCGCTTCGGTATCGAGAAGGCCCGCCGGTCGCTTCAGGGGGCGGTGGTGGCGTCCGACGCGTTCTTCCCGTTCCGCGACGGGCTCGACGTCGCCGCCGGCGCCGGGGTGACCGCGGCGATCCAGCCGGGCGGCTCGATCCGCGACCAGGAAGTGATCGCCGCGGCCGACGAGCACGGGATGGCGATGGTGTTCATCGGCCGGCGCCACTTCCGTCACTGAGTCTCATTCGTCGAACTTGCGGAACGGTATCCCCTCGGCCGCGTCGTAGAACGCGCGGTCCTTCGGCGCCGCCTGGAACCTCTGGGCCATGTTCCTCGCCCGGAGGACGTCGGGATCGCCCGGGCGGATCTGGAGCGCCTCGGCGAAGTGCTCCTGCGCTTCCTTGCAGTTGCCGGCGCGCAGCGACACCAGGCCGTTGTTGAACCAGGCGTTGGCCTTGTGGCGCTCGATCTCCGCCGCGTACCGCCCCTCCGGTATCCGGTACAGGATCTTGAGGGCCGGGGTGAACTCCCCTTCCGCGAACATCGTCTTCGCGCGATCGATCTGTTCTCGCTCCGCCTTTTGCGCTTTGTACTGCTCCCCCGCGAGCGCGAGTCCCGTTCTCGCCTCGTCGAAGCCCGGGTCGAGCGTCAGCGCTGCGTTGTACGCGATGACCGCGGCGGCGTAGTCGCCGGCGTCCACCGCCGCCTTCGCGCGCGCCATCGCCTCGGAAGCGCTCTTCACGCCGGGCATCGGCGCGGGAGCGGGCGCGGCGGCGGTCGTGGGCCGGGGCTTCGGCGCGGGCTTCGCCTCGGCCTTGGCCCGCGCGGGCGGAGAGGCCGCGGAGCTCTTGCCGCGGATCATGGGGACGACGAAGAACAGGATCGCGCCGACGGCCACGACGGCCACGAGGAGCCCCACTCCCGCGAGCAGCGGCCACGGCAGCGAGGACCTTCTCGGCGCGGCCGAGCGCGCCGGGGTCGCCGCGGCGAGATCGAGGTCCGCCTCGGCCCGGCCCGACGAGCGGTGGAGAGCCGTCAGGATCGGATCCGCGGGCGCTGCGCGTTCCTGGAGGAGAATCGCGGCGGACAACGGCTCGGCCGCGAAGGTGCGGGGGCCCGTCGGGGTGTTCGCGTCCCCTTCCTCGAGCCTCGGCGCGGGTTGCAGCAGGTCCTCTCCCTGGAAATCGGTCAGCGGCGTTCCCGCCGCCCCGCCGAACGCGGTTCCTTCCCGCGCCGCCAGCGCCGAGTCCGTCTTCTCGAGGTAGTCGAGGGCCTCGATGTGCCCGGGGTACCGGTCCAGGACGTTCCGGAAATGCGTCCTCGCCTCGTCGAGCCGGCCCTTCTCGTAGCTCTCGACGCCCTCCGCCAGCCAGTTCTCCACGTCACGGGAGGACTGGCCCTGGATGGCGCGGAGCCGTTCCTCCATCTCCACCGCCTCCTCGTTCTGCTCGTCGAGGATGAAGACGCGGGAGAGGATGGCGAGCGCCTCGTCGACGCGGCCGCTCGTTTCCTCCTGCCGCGCCTCTTCGAGAAGGTCGCTCACCCGCCGCTTCAGCTCCGCCGCCGCGGCGTCGCCTCCCGCGGGCGGAGTCTCCTCCCGCGCCGCGGGAACGGCCGGTGCCGCCCCCGCGGGCGGTGCCTGGGGCGCGCCCGCAGGCGGCCTCGCCGATTCGAGCCGGGTCGAGAGCGTGTCGAGGACCGCCAGGTCCGTCGCGTGGGGATCCCCGGCCCCGGCCGCGCTCCCGCATTGGCGCAGCAGGTTCGTCGCCTCGAAATGGTGGGGGTCCACCGAGAGGATCCTCCGGCAGGCGGCCTCGGCCTCGACGATCCGCCCGGCCACGAGGCCGGCGTTGGCAAGGACGAGCTGCTCCTGGATGAACGGCTCGGCTTCGAGCGCGATGCGGGCGCGGTTTTGAGCTTCGAGCACCGAGGGGTCCGACGGGAACTCCGCCGCGAGCGCTTCCGCCGCGCCGGCCGCGCCTTGGAGGTCTCCGGCCTCCATGCGGGCATCCACCTCGTCGATGCGCCGCCTCAGCTCGGCCGGATCGCTCCGACCGAAAGCGACGTCCGGCATCGGGGGCATCGCGTTCGGGCTGCCTTCCGCGAGCATCGCGGCGAGACGGACGCCCTCGAGCGCCTGCTCGTCGCCGGGGTCGATCCGGAGCACCGACTGCCACGCGGCGAGCGCTTCGCGATAGTCGCCGCGCAGATAGCTCTCGGATGCGCGTTCGTGCAATTGCAGCGTGTCCTGACGATCCATGCTCGTCCCCGTCTCGGCACACCACGGCCGGTGGGGCAAATATAGGTTTGGAGAACGAATCGGCCAGTTCGGCCGGTTGGCGTCAGCTGGCCTTCCGCCGGCGGGACAGGTAGGCCTCCCGGCAGCCGTCGGAGCAGAAGAAGTGCTCGCCGTCCCCCTCGCGCACCGTCAAGGCGCGGGACTTCGGCAGGAAGGTCTGGCAGATCCTGTCCCGGACCATCGCCCCCTCGAATCGCGGCACGGCCTGGCGCTGGGCCGGGCCGGCGCTGCCGAGCGTCGCCGTCATGCGGCGGAGCAGCCACCACGCGCCGATCGCGGCGACGATCAGGATGAGTAGGCGCCGGATCACGAGGGCTTCCCCTGCGACGCCTTCGCTCGGGCGAGGTTCTGGCGCAGCCCGTCCAGGCCGGGGGCGGCGGGGTTGACCTTCAAGAGCTTCGAGATCGCGTCGTCGGCCACCTCGAACCGGCCGAGGTCCAGTCCCGCGACCACCGCCGTGTTGTACAGCGACTGCCAGTGCGCGGGATCCGCCTCGTTCGCGCGCCGGAAGTAATCGAGCGCCTCTTCGAATCGGCGGAGCTGCTGGCAGCAGATCCCGGCGTCGGTGAGGACGTTCGAATTCTGCGGTCCGATCTCCAGCGCGCGCCGGTAGTAACCGAGCGCCTCCGCCCACCGCGAGGTGTCGTACATCAGGTTGCCGAGGTGCGTCAGGGCCTCGACGTTCTTCGGGTCCATCGCGAGTATGCGCTGTAGGTTCGCGAACTCCTCCGGCGGAACCGCTCCCGGCGGGGCGACGCCGGCCGGAGGGGAAGAGCTCGGGGAGGACGCTGCCGGCGCGCCGGAGCCGCCCGTGGCGCTCGACGTATCGCGCCCCGTGAAGTCGTAAAGGCCGTACGCGACCAGCGCGCCCAGGAGCACGCCGCCGGCGAGGTAGAGCCAGTTTTCCTTCTTCACCCGAATCACCTCGAACGCAGCGCGAGTCACCGTAGCGCCGGGGTCCTGGGCTGTCAAGGAACGGCGAACTCGGGTAGACTCGCCGCGATGGTTCGCGCGTCCGACCCCGCCCCGCCCGATCTCTACGGCCTCGACCGGGAGGCGCTGGCGGAGCGGGTCGAGGAGCTCGGCGCGAAGAGGTACCACGCGGGCCAGATCTTTCGGTGGCTCTATCACTTCCGCCGGTACGACCCCTCCGGCTGGACCGATCTCCCCCTCCCCCTTCGGGCCAGGATCGCGGGCGCGTTCCGGGTGGACCCGGGGACGATCGCAAGCCTAGCTTCAGCGCGGGACGGGACCGTCAAGTTCGGCATCGCGCTCTCCGGCGGGGGGACGGTCGAGGCCGTCGGCATGGAGCAGCGGGGGCGCGCGACGCTTTGCCTGTCGAGCCAGGTCGGCTGCGCCCTCGACTGCGATTTCTGCCTCACCGGGAAGATGGGGCTCGTTCGCCACCTCTCGCCGGGCGAGATCGTGGGACAGGTCGCGCGGATCCAGGAGGACCGGAAGATCGACGGCGCGTTCAACGTGGTCTTCATGGGGATGGGCGAGCCGCTCCACAACTACGACGGGGTGATGGCCGCGGTGCGGCTCCTCGTGGACCCGGACGGCTTCGGCCTCTCGCACAAGCGCATCACCGTCTCCACCTCGGGCCTCGTCCCGGGGATCGAGCGGCTCGCGTCCGAGACCGTGCGCCCGCGCCTCGCCGTCTCGCTCAACGCCACCACCGACGCGACGCGCGACCGGCTGATGCCGGTGAACCGCAAGTACCCGATCGCCCGGCTGCTCGAGGCGTGCCGCGCCTACGCGGGCGCGACCGGCGAGAGGTTCACCCTCGAATACGTCCTGCTCCGAGGGATCAACGACGCGGACGCGGACGTCGAGCGGCTCGCGCGGATCGTGCGCGGCCAGCGCGCGAAGCTCAACCTGATCCCGTTCAATCCCGTCCCGGGCTGGCTCGACTACCAGCCGTCCCCGAAGGCGCGAGTCGAAGCCATCCGCGACCGGCTGCTCGCGCTCAACGTTCCGGTCAGCATTCGATGGAGCCGCGGAGCGGAGGCGCGTGCCGCCTGCGGGCAGCTCGCGCTGCTCCCCGACCGGCCGAAAGACGGTGCGGCCCCGGAGGCCGGGCCTCCCGCGCCCGCCAGGAGAAATCGATGATCGACCTCAGCGGAAAGTCCGTCGTCGTGACCGGCGGCTCGCGCGGCATCGGCCGCGCGTGCTGTCTCGCCCTCGCCCGCGCCGGGGCGAGGGTCTGCGTCAACTACCGGGTCGAGTCGCCGTCGGCCGAGCTCGCCGTCGAGGAGATCGAGAGCGGCGGCGGCGAGGCGTTCGCCCTCGCCGCGGACGTCTCGCGGCGCGAGGAGGCCGACATGCTCGTGGACGAGGTCGTGCACCGATTCGGCGGGCTCGACATCCTCGTGAACAACGCGGGCATCTGGAAGGGATCGCCCGTGGACGAGATGACCGACGCCGAGTGGGAAGAGACGATGGCGATCAACATGACCGGGACGTTCTTCTGCACGCGCGCTGCGGTCCCGTTCATGAAGAACGCGCGCTGGGGGCGGATCATCAACGTCTCGAGCACCGCCGGGCAGCGCGGCGAGGCGTTCCACTCGCACTACGCCGCGAGCAAGGGGGCGATGATCTCGTTCACCAAGTCGCTCGCGGTGGAGCTGGCCCCGCACGGGATCACGGTCAACTGCGTCGCCCCCGGCTGGGTCGCCACCGACATGAGCCAGGAGTCGCTCCTCGGCCCCGAGCGCGATGCGATCCTCGCGACGATCCCCCTCGGGCGCGTCGCGCGCCCCGAGGAGATCGCCGGCGCCGTCGCCTTCCTCGCGTCCGACCTCGCCTCGTTCGTGACCGGCGAGATCTTGAACGTCAACGGCGGCGCCGTCCTGGTCGGCTAGTCGGCGATTCGCGCTCGAGCTCGAACGCGAATCGCCGACCACCCGAACCGAGCCGGACCTCCTACTCGGAAATCGTGATGTTGCCGTTGACCGTCGCGATCTTCACCTTCTTGCCGCCGCCGTTCGCGGCGCCCGCGAGTCGGATGTACTTCCGCGGCGAGCCCGAGGCGTAGTCCCAGTCGGGGCTGACGCTCGGCTTCAGGCCGCCGGGGGCCGTGATCCGGAAGTTCTGGCCGCTGTTGCGGGTGTAGGCGATCTCGAGATCGAGGTCCATGCCGAAGCCCTTCGGAACCCGCAGCGTCATGTCCCCGCCCATCGAGCTCAGGGTCACGTCGCCGCCGCCGCCGGTCACGGTCACGACGACGTCGCCTCCCATCGTGGTCGCCTCGACCCAGCCGTCCACGGTGGCGATCTCGATGTCGCCGCCCATGGTCTTCGCGCGGACGAACCGGCGAGCGTTCTTCACCGAGATGTCCCCCCCCATGGTGTGGAGGTCCGCCCCCTCGGGAGCGTCGTCGATCTCGATCTCGCCCCCCATGGTGGAGATCTGGACGGTGTCGGGAGCGACCTCGCCCGGTCCCTTTCCGGTGTGGTCGGGGGACGCCGCCCGGCCGTCGCGCAGGCGGACGTTCTTGTAGCGAACCGCCCCGCCCATCGAGCTCCCCTTCACGTCGCCCACGACGTTCTCGAGCGTGACCTCGCCGCCCATGGTCTTGAGGCGGCCGTCCAGGGTCGAGTCCTTGACCTCGATCTCCCCGCCCATCGTGGTGAGCTCCGCCTCCCCCTTGACGTCGTGCAGCGTGATCTCCCCTCCCATCGTCTCGCCGGTGAACTTCCCGTCGACGCCCACGATCGCGAGCTCGCCGCCCATGGAATTGATGACCACGTCGAAGGCGCGTGGGACGCGGATCGCGAGATCGATGTCCGCGTGCTGCTTTTTCTTCCCTTCCTTGAACCGGGTCGAGATCTTCACGCCGCCCTTCGACTCGTCGAAGGCGATGTCGCACTCGGGGTCGCACGACAGCTCGTAGGTCACCGCGACCGCCGACCCGCCGTCTCCCGTGATCTTGACCGATCCGCCGGCCTTGAGGTCGAGCGTCAGCTGGCCGCCGGCGGCGGCGGGAAACTCCCGCTTGACCGGCCCGGAGCCGCCCGCGGCGGCCGGGAACATCGCGCAGGCGAGGGTGACGACGGCAACGATCGCGTTCCTGAGCATGGTTCACTCCTTCGGCGCGGCGCGCATCGCCGCGCGCCTCGAATCAAAGTCGTTTCTCGTACTCGGCCAGGCGGACCCGGAGGGCCTCGTCCCCGGGCCGCGGCTTCTCGCGAATCGCCTCCCGGATGCGGCCGCGATCGACGCTGTGGGCCGCGAGCGCGTCGAGCGCCAGAAGGCGCATCTGGACGGCATCGTCGTCGCGCAGCGCGGCGAGGACGGCGGCCTCGACCTCCGAATCGTCCAGCCGGTCGGACAGCGCCGCCAGCGCCCCGAGGCGCACCGCGAGGCTCGGGTCGCGTCGCAGCGCGACGAGCAGCGCCGCCTTCGTCTTGGGCGTCATGCGGAACGACGTCAGCGACATCGCCTTGAGGCGGGTGCCGGTGCTCGACGGGTCGAGCAGCGCCTGGGCCAGGACGTCCTGGACCAGCTCGGATCCCAGCCGCTCCACGACCTGCACGTGCGTCGTGAGGTCGAAGTCGAGGGCCACCCTGTCGTCCTCCACGCGGCGGAACGACACGTCGGAGTAGGTGAACCGCGAGTCGGCGACGTCCGTCAGCACCCGGTTCGAGACGGCGTCGGCGCGGATCGCGGCGACGAGACGCTGCGTGAGCCCGGGGCCGATGTCCGGGGGGGACGTTCCCGCCGAGTTGAGCCCGGCGACGAGCCCGGCCGTGAAGAGGACCGCCCCCGCGAACGTCGCGGCGGCGGCGTACGGGATCCATCCGAGCCACCGGCGGGAGGGCGCCCTCGTCCCTTCGATCCGGCCGCCCGGGCGGCGATCGAGGAGGCGCAGGACGCGGGCCTCGGTTTCCTCCAGCTCGGCGGCGTCCGGCTGCGGGGCCCGGGAGGCGAGAGCCGCCAGGTCGCGGTGCAGCTCCAGGAGCCGGCGGCAGCTCTCGCAGTCGCGGCAGTGCGCGAGCAGCGGGCCGAGCGCGCGATCGTCCAGCTCGCCGGCTATGTAGGCTTCAAGGGTCGGTTCGAGCTTCTCGCACGCGTTCATGACAGCGACTCCTCGGTCTCGACCAGGACGGACTGGAGCTTGCGAAGGCTGCGGAAGAGGATGTTGCGCGCCGTCCCCTCGCTGCACTCGAGCACGGCTCCGATCTCGCGGGCGGACATCCCCTGGAAGTAGCGCAGGACGACCGCCAGCCGCTGGCGGGGGGAGAGGGCCGACAACGACCGGTGCAGCGCGTCGCGGGCTTCTCGCTCGAGGAGTCTCTCCTCCTGCGGCGGGTCGGACCGCACGAAGACCGACTCGTCGAGGTCGCAGGTGGGATGGCGCCGCGTCGAGCGGCTCCAGTTCAACCCCTCGTTGGCCGCGATCCTCGCGATCCAGTTCCGGAGCTCCCCCTCCTCGCGCCATTCGCGGAGCCGGGCGTGGACCTTGAGAAACGTCTCCTGGGCAACGTCCATGGCGCTCTCGCGATCCCCCGTGAACCCGTGGGCGATGCGGTGGACCAGGCGGCCGTACCGCCGCATCAGCCGCTCGAACGCCACGTTCGAGCCCGCGAGGATCTCGGTCACAAGATCGCGGTCGCTGAAGTCCACGGCTCTCTCCGGGTCATAAGGACACCGCGGGGGGACGTCCGTTAGCACGACGCGAGCGGGACGGCTGCTTCCGCTAGTTTGCCAGGCCCTCTTCCAGGCGACGCAGGGCCTCGCGGAGGGTCTCCTCGCGCTTGCAGAACGAGAAGCGGACGATGCTGCGCCCGCGCTCGGGCTCGGAGTAGAACGACGAGCCGGGGACGCAGCCGACTCGGATCTCCTCGACGAGGCGCCGCGCGAACGCGGCGTCGTCCGTGATGCCCAGCCCCTTCGCGTCGGCGAGGACGTAGTACGCGCCGCGGGGAGCGGCGCAGTCGAAGCCGATGTCCGCGAGCCCGGTCACGAGGAGGTCCCTGCGCGCGCGGTATCCCGCGGCCAGCTCGACGTAGTAGTCGTCCGGGAGCGCGAGCGCCGCCGTTCCGGCCTCCTGGAGCGGCGCGGGAGCGGCGACCGTCAGGAAGTCGTGGACCTTGCGGATCCCCGCCGTCAGCCCCGGGCTCGCGATCGCCCACCCCACCCGCCAACCGGTCACGGAGTAGGTCTTGGAGAGCGCGCCGATCGTGACCGTCCGGTCGGCCATGCCGGGCAGGGTGGCGATCGGCACGTGCTCGGCCCCGTCGTAGAGGATGTGCTCGTAGATCTCGTCGCTGAATACGACCACGTCCCACTTCCGGCAGAGGTCCGCGATCGCCGTCAGCTCCTCGCGGGAGAACACCTTCCCGGTGGGATTGTTGGGCGAGTTCAGGACGAGACCGCGCGTCCTCTCGTTGAACGCCAGCGCAAGCTCGTCGGGGTCGAAGGTCCAGTCCGGCGGCTTCAAGCGCACGAAGCGCGGCGAAGCGCCGGCCAGGATCGCGCCGGGGACGTAGTTCTCGTAGTAGGGCTCGAACACGACCAGCTCGTCCCCGGGATCGAGGACCGCGAGGATCGAGGCGATCATCGCCTCGGTCGAGCCGCAGGTGACCGTGATCTCCCGCGCGGAGTCGACCGTCATGCCGTAGCGCCGCTCGTACTTCCCGGCGATGGCCGCGCGCAGCGACGGCGACCCCCAGGTGATCGAGTACTGGTTGAAGTCCTCCGCGATCGCGCGGCGCGCGGCTTCCTTGACGGCGTCCGGCGCCGGGAAGTCGGGGTATCCCTGGGCGAGGTTGATCGCGTCGTGGATCCGGCAGAGCCGGGTCATCTCCCGGATGACGGACTCGGTGAATCGGCGGACCTTCTGGCTGACGTCGAGCACGCTCGGTGTCCCGTCCTGGACGCTAATTGTCCGCCCGACGGGCCGCCGTGCACAAGAGCGCCGCCTGCCGGCCCTCGGACGCGTCGAACCGGCGGATCCTCACGCCGTCGAACCCCGCGCGCCGCAGCCGGTATTGCAGCTCGATCTCGTGGAACCCGATCAGCTCGGGAGCGGACGGGTCTCCGGCGAGCCGCATGGGGATCATCGCCTCGCCCGCCGGCGTCGCGGGCACGATCGCGGCGAGCAGCCCGCCGTGGACCAGCGACCCGCGGACCTCGGCGAGGATGCGGTCCACGTCCTCGGGGCGCGGCCCGACGATCGAGTGGACCGCCACCGCCACGTCGAGCGAGTTGCGGAACGGCGCGAGGTCGCGCAGGTCCCGCCGGCGGAACGTGACGCCCCGCCCGACGGAAACGCGCCGTGCGAGGGCGAGGCTCGCGGGGGCGTAGTCCACCGCGATCACCTTCCCGAACTCCCGGGCGAGGAACGGGAGCAGCCGGCCCGTGCCGCAGCCGAGATCCGCCACGGTCTTGAGCCGGCGGCGGGGCACCCGGGCCAGCGCCTCGAGGAGGGACCGTTCGGCCGGAGAGCCGTCCTCCGCGCGGCCGCCGCGCCCCATCGTCCACGCGTCCCATTGCTCGGGTCCCCAGCGCATTCCGGCCTCCGCCCTCGAATCTAGTTCCCGCCGCGCGGCCGGACCACACGGGGGGTCAGCTCAGGAGGTTGGCCAGGAATTCCCGGTTGGTCGGGTAGCGCGAGAGCCGGTCGGTCAGGAGCTGCATCGCCTCGGCGGCCTTGAGCCCCGCCAGCGCCCGCCTCAGGAGGGTGACCCGAGGCAGCTCCTCGGCGGTGAACAGCTTCTCCTCTTTCCGCGTGCCGCTCTTCGAGATGTCGATGGCCGGGAAGATCCGGCGGTCGAACAGCCCCCGGTCCATCACGATCTCCGTGTTTCCGGTCCCCTTGAACTCCTGGAAGATCACCTCGTCCATCCTGGAGCCGGTGTCCACGAGGGCGGTGCCGATCACGGTGAGCGACCCGCCGCCGACCACCTTGCGCGCCGCCCCGAAGAACTTCCTCGGCTTCTCCATCGTGCGCGCGTCGATCCCGCCGGAGAGCACGCGCCCCGAGCTGCGCTGCTCGGTGTTGTAGGCGCGGGAGAGGCGGGTGATCGAGTCCAGGAGGACCACCGCGTCGCGCCCGGCCTCGACGATCTTCTTCGCCCGCTCGATCGCGATCTCGGCGACCTCGAGATGGGCCTTCGCCAGCTCGTCGGAAGAGGACGCGATCACCTCGCCCCGCACCGAGCGGCGCATGTCCGTGACCTCCTCCGGCCGCTCGTCCACGAGGAGCACGATCAGGTGGATCTCCGGGTGGTTCACGCTGATCGAGTGAGCCATCTTCTGGAGGAGGACGGTCTTGCCGGCCTTCGGCGGCGCGACGATGAGGCAGCGCTGCCCCTTCCCGATCGGCGTGACGAGGTCCACCACGCGCGTCGAGAGCTCCGACGGATCGCACTCGAGCCGGATCCTCTCGGTCGGGTCCTCGGCGACCAGGCTGCGGAAGGGCGTCCGCTTCGCCCACGCCTCGGGAGCGCCGCCGTGGATCGCCCTCACCTCCTGCAGCCAGGGAGACTGCCCGGGCCGCGCCGACGGCACCGCGAGCCCCACTAGCTCGACCCCCGTCTCGAGCCCGAGGCGCGCGACGATCTCGCGCGGAACGATCGCGTCCTCCGGCTGCGCGTTGAAATCGGCGGACGGCGAACGGAGGAAACCGTGCCCCGCGGCAACGACGTGCAGCACGCCGGTCACCTCGAGGCTCGCGATCCCCGGCGGCGGCGCGGCGGGCGGCCTGGCGTGCTGGGAAGCGGCGGCCGGCGGGCCTCCTCCACCCGGCCGGCGTCCCCGGCGTCTCGACCGCCTTCGCGGGCCCGGACCCGGCCCGTGGCCTCCTTGTCCATGCAGCATGTCGTGGGCTCTCCGCTTCCCCGTCAGCCGCGAGCTTCGTCCGAGACCGCCTCGACGATCTCCGCGGCGAACAGGATCAGGATCTCGGCCGCGAGATCGAGCTCGCGCCCCGCGTCGGTGCGCGCGATCTCGAATCCGCTTTCGGAAGGATGGGCCACGAGGTAGGCCCCCGAAACCTCCCATCCCGTCAACTCGAATCGCGTGACGGCCGCTCCGCGCCGCACGACGCGGAACAGCCGGCCATCGGGCGCCAGCAGGTTGCTCGGCGGACCTTCGCGGCCCGCTTCCCGCGTGGTGCGGGCCGGCCCGCCGCCCTGGGTCCCGCCAAGCAGGAAGCCCCCCGGGTACGCGCCGTCCCTCGTGAGCGTCCAGCTGGGCCCTTCCGGACCCTGTCGGACCACCCACCCGTCGCCCTCGGGATCCGCGACGAGCGGCACCACGCCGCCACCCGTGTCGATCCGGAAGCCACCTTCCCGCGTCGTGACGAGTCTCATCGTGGTGGAAGCAACAGCATGGATCTCGCGGGCCGGCTCCGGATGGGCATCGGGCGACGCGCCCCGCCCTCGGGTCGAATCGGAGACCGGAGTATACACCGACCCCGCGGGCCGGCCGTCTCTAGTGCTCACCGCGGCGTCCCGGCGACCGGCTTCGCGGCCGGAGGCTGCGGCCGCTGCCCCGGGAGAACCGACCCCGCCGGGGCCGCCTCCGCCGGCAGCGCCTCCTCCGGCTCGGCAACGCCGGTCCGGCGCAATTCGCGCAGCGCGGCGGCCGCGGATGCCCGCACGAACTCGTTCGCGTCGGAGAGCGCCGCCTTCGCGGGAGCGTACGCATCGCTCGACGACGTCCGCCCCAGAGCCTCGGTGGCGGCGGCCCGAACCTCCCAGGAATTCTCCGTCGCCGAGAGTCTCGCCAGCGCCTCGACCGCCGGCGCCGGACCGAGGCGCATCACCGCGCCGACCGCCGCGAGCCGGACCTGCGACGAGGCGTCGTCGAGCGCCCCGGCGATCTCCGCCGCGCTCCCCGCCGCCGCGAGCGTGCCCACCGCCTCGACCGCGCCGCGCCGCGCCCGCCAGTCGGCATCCCCGAGCGCGACGCGAACGAGAAGCGGCACCGCCTCGGCGTCCCGGAGATCGAGGAGGCAGGCGGCCGCCGTGGCCCGTACCCCGCCGTCGGGATCGCCCAGCGCGGCGCGGGCCCGCTCCTTCGCGTCGGGTGTCCCGAGCCTCACGAGCGCCGCGAGCGCGCCGGCACGAACCGGCGCGTCCTCGTCGCCGAGGCTCTCGCGGATGCGGTCCACGTGTTTCGCGGTCGGCTGGCGCTCCCACTCGATGATCCGCGCGACGCGGCTCTCGACCCCCGGGCGGCAAGACCCGGAAAACGCCACCGCGAAGACGACTATCCAGACAGACCATCGTCGGCTCGACGTAGTCGTCATATCAGATTGCCGCATTGCGCATAGTTACGATTGCGATACGAATTCATATGCGAGAAATTTGTTGCATGCGAACAACTCCATGCGTACATCTTTCACTGGAAGAACAAATACGAGGGCAATGACATATGCCTATCCTAAACTGCGAAGTCCACTTCAGAAAAGGCCTCGTAGCCCTCTCCGCGGAACGGTACGCCGAGGCCGCGGAACAGTTCAAGCAGGCGATCCTCATCGAGCGGCAGCGCAGCGCGCCGAGGCCGCAGATGCGGTACGTCTCTTACTACGGGCTCGCGAAGGCGCTCGCAGACGGCGCGACCCCCGACGCGATCCAGGCGTGCGAGCGCGCCGCGAGGCTCGATTTCTACAACCCCGATCTTCAGCTCAACCTCGGCAAGGTGTACCTCTTGGCCGAGAAGACCACCCGGGCCCTCGTGGCGTTCGAGCGCGGGCTTCGCCTCGCCCCGAGGCATCCTGCCCTCATCGCCGCGATGGCGAAGGTGGACCGCCGAGGCCGCTCCGTCCTTCCGTTCCTCAAGAGGTCGCATCCGTTGAATCGCTGGCTCGGCAAGTTGACGCACACGGCGCTGAGCCGGTCACCTCTCGGCACTTCTCGTCGCCGCACGGTTACCCCCTCCTGATCGCGCGGCGGCCTCTCTCCTCCCCTTGCGGAGCCGCCCGGAAGCGGCGGCTCCCGGGCGGCCGCGGTGGCCGCCCGTTTTTTTTTCAGGACCGGTCGCGCTGGAGCCTGAAGGCGATGTAGCGCTGCGAAGCGTCGACCGCGCGCCGGAGCGTCTCGCCCCGCGCGAGGAACGCGGTGAGCGCGATCGCGTGGACCCCGCCGAGGCCGGCCAACCTGGGCGCCGCGATGCGCGGCGCGTCGAAGACGGCGACGGGTCCCCCGTCGTCCAGCAGGTCGAGCACGCGGCTTCCCGAGGCGGCCCCCGCGACGAGGACCGACCGGGCCCCCTGCTGGCGGAGCAGGGAAGCGCCGCGCTTGATCGCTTCCAGGTCTCGCCCCCGCTCTCCCGCGAGGAGCGGAAGGTCGCCCGCGCGCACGAGCAGCACCTCGGCGAGAGGGAACAGCAGCCGGCGCATCGCCTCGAGCGTCGAGTCGTCGAGGATCCGCGTCCCCCCGACGCGCACGACCGGCGCGACGACGACCGGACCCACGCCGCACTGGCGGATCAAGGTCGCGACCAACTCCACCTGGAGAGCATCGCGCAGGATCCCCGTGCGCGCCGCCCGCGGCCTCGCGGTCTCCGCGATCGATTCGAACTGCTCGGCGACCAGGGAGAGCGAGAGCCCCTCGAGCGCCCCGACGCCGGACGGGGTCGCGACGAGCACCGAGGTCACGACCTGCACCGCGCGGCAGTGGAGGTCGGAGAGGGCCGCGGCGTCGGCGGTCACGCCCTCGTCGCCCTGGGTGTCCACGGCATGGATCGTGAGGACGACCGGCTCCGCGCTCACTGCAACCCTCCCTTGCCCTCCCGCCGGACCTCGCGCCAGAACGCGGCGGCCTCGGCGGCCGCGACGGCGAGATCGAGGAGGCCGATGCCGCTGACCACGCCCCGCGTGAAGCCGCTCCTCGCCCACAGGGCGGCGCCGGTCGGGAGCAGGAACCGCGTCCCCTCGTCCCAGATCTCGGTCCAGGGCGCCCACGCGAGGAACACGCCGAGCACGCCGAACACGTAGACCGCGAGGACCGGCCGGATCCGGTCGGTCAAGCGCTCTCCGCCCCTTCGAAGATCTCCGACCGGCGGTAGAGCGGGTAGAAGGGCCAGGGCGAGAGCTTCTCGGTCCCCCCCTCCTCGCGATCCACGAGGCAGACGACGGCGACGACGGTCAGCCCGGCCTCGAGCGCGGCGTCGATCGCCTTGAGCGTCGAGCCCGCGGTCGTCACCACGTCGTCCACGATGACCACCTTCGAGCCCGCGGCGACCTCTCCCTCGATGCGGCGGCCGGTGCCGTGCTCCTTCGCCTCCTTCCGGACGATGAAGGCGCGCATCGGCGGCCCGTCGACGAAGCTGAGCGCGGCCACGGGACAGACGATCGGGTCCGCGCCGAGGGTCAGGCCGCCGATCGCGTCGGCCCGGATTCCGTTCTCGCGCAGCGTCCTCAGGATCTCCCGCGCCGCGAGGTAGGCCCCTTCGGGCAGGAGCGTGGTCTTCTTCGAGTCGAAGTAGTACTTGCTCTTCCGCCCCGAAGCCAGGGTGAAGTCGCCGAACATCAGCGAGTGCTTCTTCAGGAGTTCCTTGAGCCGTTCGCGGTCCGTCGCCATGCGTGACCTCCCCAATCGCGCGAGCAATATAGCAGGAGCTTGACCTTCCGCGGTCCGGCTCCCATCATTGTCCGGGGTCCATCTCTCGAGAGGCGTCCACGATGAAACCGTGCCGGATCCGTGCGCTCGTCGCCGCATCGCTCGCGTTCCTGGTCGCGTTCCCGCTCGCCCCCGCGTGCGATGCGGCACCTGCCGCCTCCCTCGGCGGCCGGATCGTCTCCGCGGGAACCGACGCCCCGCTCGCCGGGGCGCGTCTCCACGTCGCCGACGGCCGCTCGGGCCGGATCGTCACCTCGGGAGTCACGGGAGCGGACGGCGCGTTCGAGGTCGCGGGCCTCGAGCCGGCGTCGTACGACCTGGCGGTCGAGTCCCGCGGCGGCCTCTACGTCGTCGAGACCCCGGTGCGCCTCGCCGGGGGAGAGCGGCGCTCGATCCAGCTCGCCGTCTCGCCCCAGGCCGCGCCGGCTCCGGCGCAGGACCCGGCTCCCAAGAAGAAATCCGCCGCCGACGTCTGGAACAACCCTCTCACCGCGACGCTGATCGTCGTGGGCGCAGCGGTGGTCCTGGGACTCGTCGTCGAGAGCGTGGTGGGCAACCCGTCGGCGAGCCCCTCGGTCCCGTAGACCGCAACGCCTCCGCGGCGCGACACGAGCGCGTCGCCCGAACAAAAATAATCCTGCTCCTCGCCTCGTTTTTGCACTTGACTAGGGAAACGTCTAGGAGTAATTATCTTGGTGACCTCCTTCTTAGGAGGCCTTGAAACTCGGGCCCGCCGGCGCAGTCCCGGCCGCCTCGGGTTTCTTTTTCTCAGAGCGCTTTTTCCGCGACGTTCTCCACGTACCAGCGATACGTCGAGGCGAGCCCTTCCTCGAGGGAGATCCGCGGCCTCCAGCCGAGCGCGAAAAGCCTCGACACGTCGAGCCATTTCCTCGGCGCGCCGTCGGGTTTCGACGTATCGAACACGATCCCGCCGCGATACCCGGTGACCGCGCGAACCGTCTCCGCGAGCTCGGCGACGGTCCGGTCCTCGCCGCATCCCACGTTGACGATGCCGGCCCCGTCGTAGCGCTCCATCAGGAACACCGCGGCGTCCGCGAGATCGTCCACGTGCAGGAACTCGCGCCGCGGCGTGCCGGTCCCCCACACGGTCACGGTGGGCGCGCCCGCCGTCTTCCCCTCGTGGAACCGCCGGATCAGCCCCGGCAGCACGTGCGAGTGCTCCGGGTGGAAGTTGTCCCCCGGTCCGTAGAGGTTCGTGGGCATCGCGCAGATCGCGTTGAAGCCGTACTGGCGCCGGTACGACCGGCACAGCTCGATCCCCGCGATCTTGGCGACGGCGTACGCCTCGTTGGTCGGCTCGAGAGGGCCGGTCAGCAGCGCGTCCTCGCCGATCGGCTGCGCCGCGTGCTTCGGGTAGATGCACGACGAGCCGAGGAAGAGCAGCTTCGCGGCGCCGAAGCGCCGCGCGGCCTCGATGACGTGGGTCTCGATCAGCAGGTTCTCCCGGATGAAGTCGGCGGGGAAGGTGTCGTTCGCCACGATCCCGCCCACGCGCGCCGCGGCGAGGAACACGAACTCCGGGCGCACCTCGGCGAGGAAGCGCTCCGTGGGCTCCTGGCGCGTGAGGTCGAGATCGTCCCGCTCGCGGGTGATCAGGTTCTCGTAACCGTCCGCCCGGAGGCGGCGCAGGATCGCCGAGCCGACGAGGCCGGTATGCCCGGCGACGTAGATCGGCGCCCCCCTATTCACCGCGCTCCCCGCTCGAGACGACCCGGTGGCCGGCGGCGCGCAGCGTCTTCTCCTGGCGCGCCAGCTCGAGGTCGTGCGCGGTCATCATCCGCACCAGCTCCGCGAAGCCGACCGACGGCCGCCAGCCGAGCTTCTCCCTCGCCTTGGTCGCGTCGCCGCGCAGGTCGTTGACTTCCGTCGGCCGCAGGTAGCGCGCGTCCAGCTCCACGAGCCCCGCGGGATCGAGCCCGATCGCGGCGCAGGCCTCCTCGAAGAACTCGCGGACCGAGTGCGCCTCTCCCGTGGCCACGACGTAATCGCCGGGGGCGTCCTGCTGGAGCATCCGCCACATCGCGTCCACGTAGTCGCCGGCGAAACCCCAGTCGCGCCGCGCCTCGAGGTTGCCGAGGTAGACCTTCCTCGCGAGGCCCTCCTTGATCCGGCCGAGGGCGCGCGTGATCTTGCGGGTCACGAAGGTCTCGCCCCGCCGCGGCGACTCGTGGTTGAACAGGATGCCGTTCGCGATGAACATCCCGTACGCCTCGCGGTAGTTCACCCCGTACCAGTGCGCCGCCACCTTGCTGACCGCGTAGGGGCTGCGCGGGTAGAACGGCGTCGTCTCGCGCTGCGGCGAGGGCGCCGCCCCGAACATCTCGGACGAGCCCGCCTGGTAGATCCTCACCTCGCGGCCGTTCCCGGCCATGTGGTCGCGCAGCGCCTCGAGGAGCCGCAGCGCCCCCACCCCGTCCACGTCCGCCGTGTAGGTCGGCGCCTCGAAGCTGACCTTGACGTGCGACTGCGCGCCGAGGTTGTACACCTCGTCCGGCTGGACCTTCTCCAGCACGCGGCGCAGGCCGGTGCCGTCCGCCAGGTCGCCGTAGTGGAGGAAGAGGCGCGTCCCCGCGTCGTGCGGGTCGCGATAGATGTGATCGATCCGGCCCGTGTTGAACGTGCTGGCCCGGCGGATGATCCCGTGCACTTCGTACCCCTTCCCGAGCAGCAGCTCGGTGAGGTACGACCCGTCTTGCCCCGTGATTCCCGTGATCAGCGCTCGCTTCATCGCGCAGGCCTCCCGATTCGTCGCCGGGCAAGGTTACACCAGTGGGAACGCGGATGGCGCGCGGGTCAGAACCGCCACTCCCCCATTCGGTCCGGCTCGGCGTCGGGATTGTCGAGGAACCCGGACCAGCAGGAGACCTCGCGGGCGAGGGCGCGATCGCGGCAGAGGTTGACGCGGCGGAGGGAGCCCGGGGCGGGGAGGCCGCCGATCGCGTCCCAGGGGATCGCGACCTCGGCGGTCCAGGCGCTCTCGCCGACGTGGACGGCGCTGCGCCACGGCGCCGCGGAGACCGCGGAGAGCGGCATCGCCCCGGTCCAGGGGCGCTCGCCGCGGACGTTGCCGGGGTTGAGCACGAAGGTGCGGCGCGGCGCCGGCGCCTCGCCGACGCTCAGGAACAGCTCGACCTCGTCCCCTTCGTAGCCCGGGCGGTCCGTCCCTTCGAGCGCGGCCTTGAGCCGCGCCGGGTTCGGCTCGTCGCAGCGGAAGGCCAGGTAGAGCGCCTTGTCGTCGTAGGCGGCCCACGCCGTCGTGCGCGCGTCGGGCAAGTCCTTGAGGGCCTTGGCCCGCACGAGGAACGGCGCCAGCGGAGAGTGCATGGACCACGCGGGATCGTCGAGGCTGCCGTCGAGGCTAGGAGGCGGCTCCGAGGGCTCGAGCCGCCTCGCGCGGGCGGAGCGCGTGAGGAGGCGCATGGCGACGGCGCCGTCCCTCGCCTGCCGCGCCCGCGCGACGAAGTCCTCGATCTCGAAGCCGAGCGGCCGGCCGGCGGCGAGCTTCGCCCGCGCGGACCGCACGGCCTCCTCGACCCCGGCGGGGATCTCCCCTTTCCACCAGCTCATCCCCTCGCCGTAGAACCAGACGTACTCGTCCGTGGTCGCGAGCGACCAGTAGACGTTGTGCTCGAGCCAGAGCATCCGGTCCCGCGGGGTCGCGTAGCGCGACGGGTAGTCGCTCCCCGGCTTCCACCGAGCGAGGACGTAGTCCATGTACACGGCCATCCCGGCCTGGACGCGCGACGCGTACGCCTCGCGCGCCTCGGGCGGCACCAGCGCCGCGGCGCCCTCCCTCATGAGGCGATAGCCCCGGCGGAACTCCTCGCGCGAGCCGTAGTAGTACGACGGCTCGTTCCCGTCCACGATCCGCGTCCCCGGCGCCGCGGCGTCGAGCATCCCGGCGACGAACGCCGGCAGCAGCGCGTAGATGTCGCCGGCGAGCTTGGCCTGCCGTGCCGCGGGGTCCGGCTCGTCCACGAGGGCGCCGAAGATCCCGAGCTGGAACAGCGTCAACAGGCGCAGCCCGGGCAGCTCGGCCTCTAGCGCCGCGATGAACTGCCCCCCCCGCTTCCGCACCTCGGCCGCAACCTGCTCGAACGAGCGGTCGGGGTACGGCCCCGGGAAGGCCCACGGGTTCGCCCCGTACGGCTCGGGATCGAACGCCACCCCGGCGCACCGCCCCGCCTTCGCCGCGCGCGAGACGAGCCGGAGGTTCCCCGCGATCGCCTCCCACTGCCCGTCGTCGAACCAGTCCATCCCCCAGACGTCGGTGGCGTTGAGCATCAGGAAATTGTCGGTGAAGCGCCGCCACTCGATCCCGCGCAACGTCTCGACCTGAGGCGCGAGCCGCGCAGCGTCCCACCGCCGCGTGTCGAACGCCTGGTTCAGCTCGCGCAGCTTGAAGATGACCCCGTCGAAAGGACGCTGCTCCATCTCCCGGATGTGGTCCCTCACGTAATCCGGGAACGGCACGTCCCACCCGTACTCGACGAGCTTCTTGGCCGGCGCGGTCTGCGCCATCGCGGCGCCGGCGAGCAGGGCGCCGAGGATCGCGCTGATGATCCGGAGCGTTCTCACGGGGACTAGGCTACCGCAATCCGACCGCAGCTGGCCGTCTCCCCTCGGCAACCCTCATCGCTGCATTCGGTGGACCACTCGGGCTTCGCGGCGCGATGTTCGATGCTCGAGTCCCGCATCCCGGTAAGACTTGATCCTGACTCACCTCGAGATTTCGGTCGGCTCGCTGACCCGCCTCCCTCCTCCTTGACAAGCATTACCACATGGGGTAACAGTATTAATGAGCAAGATCCGGCGGGGTGGATATGTCTTCATCACCAGGATCGGCGACCACATGCCAAGGCACGTCCATGTGTACCGCGATGGAGAGCTCGTCGTGAAGTGGGATCTCGAAGAGATGCGAGCCATGCGCGGAGAAGGCCCCGCGCGTGTGATCCAGCTGATCGAGGAACTCGAGCGCGAGGGGTTGTTATGAAAATCCGTGCGGTGTCGGCCAACAACCGGAAGAAGGTCTTCGAGGTGAGAACGGCGACGACGCTACTTTCGTTTCCCTACGTCAAGTCCGACCCGAAGCCGACGCCCGAGGACCGGATCGAGCGCCTCTACGTTGACGACGAGCTGGCCCGTGAGGGGTTCACCTACGTCCTGGAGTCCGGGCGGGAGGGAACCGTCCACATCGAGCACGTTCTCGAGTACAACAAAGACCCCGGATTCCTCCGCGATGCGCTGCTCTACAAGCTCACCATCGAGGCCGGGAAGCGCGTCGCCGCGAGCCCGCTTGCGCGCCGGGAGATCATCCGGCGCCTCGACACGTCGGCCACCCAGTTCTATCGCCTGCTCGACCCGACGAACTACCGGAAGTCCATCGACCAGGTACTCTCCCTCCTCCACGTCCTCGACTGCGACGTGGACCTGGTGGTGCGCGACAGGAGCGCATGAACGGCGAAAGCCACCGCTTGACTGCCCGCCCCGTCCTCGCAATACTAGGCCGACTTCCCGGACGACCCGCATCCTACCCCCGGGTCTGGGGGAAGATGTTGTCGTGTAGGGAGTTCCGCTCGAAGAGCCGGGAGGCAGGATGACCGATCCGAACACCGGAGCCAGCGGGCCCGCGGGGCCGGCGCCCCAGGACGGCCAGCAGGAAGAATCCATCCACCTCCTGGACTACTGGCGGATCCTGGTCGAGCGGCGCGCGGTGGTGTTCGCGTGCCTCGCCATCCTCGTGACGAGCGCCCTGGTCTACTCCCTCTTCGCCACCCGCGAGTACGAGGCGGTCACGACGATCCAGATCGAGCGGCAAGGGCCCGAGATCCTCGGCTTCAAGGACGTCGTCAGCGTGGACTCGGCCTGGAACGCCTACCAGGACTTCTACCAGACCCAGTACAAGATCCTGCAGAGCCGCACGGTCGCCCGCATCGCGGCGGAGCGGCTCGACCTGATGAACCGCCCCGAGTTCGTCTCGAGGCGAAGCTCCCCGATCCAGCGCGCCATCTCGGCCCTCCGCTCGTCCATCTCCTTCTCGAGCGCGGCGCCGGACCTCAACAACGACCCGCTGCGCCCCGCGATCGGCTTCATCCAGGGGAGCCTCGCCGTCCAGCCGATCCGCAACAGCCGCCTGGTGAAGATCTCGTTCACCGACAGCAACCGCGTCCTGGCCGCCGAGGTCGCCAACTCCATCGCCGAGGCCTACCAGCAGTTCAACTTCGACGCCCGCTACAGCACGACCAGCCAGGCGTCCGAGTTCCTCACCAAGGAAGTCGCGCGCGTGCAGCGCGAGATCTCCGACCTCGAGGGGAAGCTGCAGGAGTACAGCCGGAAGAAGGAGATCCTCTCGGCCAACGACGGCACCCGGGACATCAGCCAGCAGGCGCTCTCGGACCTCAACACCCGCTACGTGGACGCGCAGGGCCGCCTGGCGATCGCCGAGGCGCGCTACAACGCGGCCAAGAGCATCCCGCCCGAGTCGCTCCCCGAGGTGCTGAACTCGCCGCTGATCTCGAACCTGAGGCAGCAGTACGCCGAGGTCGAGCGGCGCCACAGCCAGATGTCCGAGCGGTTCAAGCCCGACTGGCCCCCCCTGCAGCAGCTCCAGCAGGAGCTGGACATCGCGCGCGACCGCCTGCGCATCGAGTCGGAAGGCATCGCGAGCCAGGTGCGCGGCGTCGCCAGGGCCGACTACGACCGGGTGCGCGGCGAGGTCGCCGGCCTCCAGACGCAGCTCGAGACGCAGAAGCAAGAGGTGCAGCGGGTCAACCGGGACGGGATCGAGTACGCGAGCCTGAGATCCGAGATCGAATCGCGCCGCAACGTCCTGGGCAACCTCGTCGCCCGCAAGAGCGAGACGTCCACATCCGAGAGGCTCGCCGACACGCGCGCGAGCAACGTGAGGATCGTGGACCGCGCCGAGCCGCCGCGGTCGCCCGTCCGGCCGCGGAAGGCCCTCAACCTGCTCCTCTCGGTCGTCTTCGGCCTTGGCCTCGGCGTCGGCATGGCGTTCCTGCTCGACCATCTCGACAACACCCTCAAGACCGAGCAGGACCTGCAGCGGGCCGCCGGCCTCCCCGCGCTGGGGTACGTGCCGCTCCTCCAGCCCTTGCGCGTCGTGACGGAGGGATCGGAGAAGAGCCCGGCCGCGCCCCCCTCGCAGGCCGTCGATCTCGCCAGCCATCGCGACCCACGCTCGCAATTCTCCGAGGCGTTCAAGAACCTGCGGACCTCGCTCCTGCTGGCGTCGGCCTCGCGCCCGCCGCGCACGATCGTGGTCACCTCCGCCGAGCCGGGGGACGGAAAATCCACAGTCGCCCTCAACCTCGCCATCGTGCTGACCCAGCTCGGGCGGCGCGTGCTGATCGTGGACGCCGACCTTCGAAGGCCGCGCCTCCACAAGATGCTGCACGCCCCGAACACCGTCGGCCTGTCGAGCTACTTGAGCGGAAACGCGCAGCCGGCCGAGCTGATGCAGGAGACCGAGGTCCCGAACCTGCTCGCGATCACGAGCGGTCCGATCCCGCCGAACCCCAGCGAGCTGCTCGGCTCCTCGACCCTCGAGACGATGGTCGAGCGGCTGATCGAGGTGGGGCGCTTCGACCACGTGATCCTCGACTCTCCCCCGGCCGTCCAGATCGCCGACAGCGTGATCCTCTCGTCCCGCATGGAAGCGACGATCCTGGTCGTGCGGGCGGGGAAGACCTCGCGCACGTCGGTCGCGCAGGCGGCGGGGCGCCTTCGCCAGTCCCGGGGGCGCGTGGTGGGCGCGGTCCTCAACGCCATCCAGGAGTCCGGCCGGTACTACTACTACTACCGGTACAAGTACTACCGGCACTACGGAGAGGAAGACCAGACCGCGGGTGAGCCGAAGCCGGCCTGGTCGCGCAAGTCGCGCCGCCGCGCCGGGCAAGCGTAGCCGCGGGCCGCACGGCCATGTCCGTCGAGACAGCTCGAACCGGCCTCCGCGGGGCGCTCCTGGCCCTTCTCCTGCTCTCGCCCCTTCCCTTCGGGAGCGTCGAGCCGTGGGCCGTGCTGGCCCTCGAGCTTTCGGCCGCGGCCCTGGGCGCCGTCGCCCTGTGCCTCGTCGCCCTCGACCCGGCCGTGCTCGAATCGCGGGCGCGGATGGCGCTGGCCCTCGGCGGGACCGTCGTCCTCATCGGCGTCGTGCAGCTCGTGCCGCTGCCGGGGGGCTGGTCGCGCCTCGTGGCCTCGCCGACGCAGGCGCTGCGAGAGCAGCTCGCGCGGTTCCTGCCGGAGGTTTCGGCGACGGTGACGCCGCAGAGCCTCGAGCCGCCGGCCACGTCGGACGCGGTCCTCCGGTTCGCCGCCTACGTCCTGATCGGCCTCGCCGCGGTGGTCGCCGTGCGTACCCCCGCGCACCTGCGGCAGGTCGCCGTGGTCATCGCCGCCTCCGGAGCGTTCCAGGCGATCTACGGCTCCGCGGAGTACCTGACCGGCCACCAGCACATCTTCGGCTACGCCAAGAAGTTCTACGCGGACGAGGCGAGCGGGACGTTCATCAACCGGAACCACTTCGCCGGCTACCTGGCGATGACGCTGCCGTTCGCCCTCGGGCTGATGCTCGACAGCGCGCGCAGCCTGCCCGACGCGCGCTCGTTTCGGGAGAGGATCCTGCAGCTCGGCGAGACGGGAGGCCTGCGCCTGGCCCTGGGCGCCGCCGCGGCCGCCGCGATCTGGATCGGCGTGATCCTGTCGTACTCGCGCGGCGGCCTGGCGGTCGCGCTCGCGGGGACCGCGTTCCTCGCCTGGCGCCTGAGCCTGCGGCGCAGGCGAGCGTGGCTTCTCGTCGCGGCGCTCCTGATCCCCACCGCCCTGCTCCTGTGGTCGCAGGTGCGCGCGCCCGGCGAGCGATTCGTCTCCGAGAGCAGCAATGTCACCACGCTTGAACGGCCGCCTGCCCGTGTGGCGCGCGTCGCTGGCCATGATCCCCGGCTACTGGGCTCTCGGCACCGGCATCGGGACGTTCGAGAGCGCCTTCGAGCTGGTCCGGCCTCCCGCCCTCGAAGGCGGCTGGGACCACGCGCACAACGACTGGCTCGAGGGGCTGACCGAAGGCGGCCCCCTCGCACTCGCGGCCGGTGTGCTCCTCGCGGTCGTGGCCCTGGGACTGCGCTCGCGCGCGCCGAAGTCCGAGCGTGGCCAGGACCCGATTCACATGGCCGCCTGCGCCGCGGTCGTCGCGATCGCGCTCTTCAGCCTGGGGGACTTCTCGCTTCGCATCCCGGCGATCGCGCTTCTGTCGGCGGCCGCCGTACCGCTGGCCGCGAGCCGCCTCCTGGGCGCGCCCTTCGCGCGGTGGCGCGTCGGTGCTTTCCCACCGGCGCCAGCAGCTCGCGGGGCAATCGGGGGCTTAGCGCTCAGTCCGCAGCCGGCGCGAAAGTCACGTCGTCGAGCCAGGCGTCCATCGTTCCCGGGAATGCAACTAGGAATTCGATTCGAACCACCGTGGCTCCCGGGGGCGACGTGAACTGCCTGCGTCGGCCCGGGCTCAGGATGTACCCCCCTCTGCGTGGGTAACATCGTACGTGGCGCGATGATGCAGACCACGGTCACATGGTTGAGACGGCGCGATTCGATCGCTGCCCAGGAACCCGCGTTACTGGCGTATGCTTGAGGACCGTGCGGGGTCAGATTCCAGACTAGGAAGCGATTCTCGAGTTGTGAGGTACCCTGTCGCCGTGCAGCCAAGAATGTTGATTCGTCACGCTCAATCGATCCTGCGCCGGTCAATCCTGCAACTGGCGTTCGCAGGCTCGAGTTCGACGTCGAGCCGTTTCTTTGGGGCTGCTACTTGGTCGGCCTTGGGTGGAGCCACAACACGAGGAGTCAATCTAGCGCTCGCGCTTGTCTGTGCGCGCCTGCTCGGGCAGGACGAATTTGGCAGATTAACAATGATCCAGAGCACGCTCGCAACGCTGAGCACTTACGCTGGCCTAGGCCTAGGCCTGACGGCGGCGAAGTGCGTTGCTGAGTTTCGAACAACCGACCCCCCCGCGCGCCGCTCGAATGCTGGTCCTAACGCAATACGTTGCAGTAGTCTCGGGTCTCCTCATGACAGCGACTCTTGTCCTTCTCGCCAGACCAATCGCCGAAAGCGTGCTGGCGGCAAAGAACTTGACAAAGCCCCCTCTTAATGGGCACCGGCTTGGTTTTCTTCGGCGCCGTTACCGGAACCCAAACCGGTGCCCTCGCGGCGCTTGAGGCATTCAAGGTCTCCGCTTTCGTCAGTACAGCCTGCAGCGTTATCACTTTTCTGCTCGTTTCCCTCTGTGCCTCCGTGAGCGGTCTTTCTGGCGCCGTGTTAGGGTTCGTCGCCGCGTCGGCCCTGTCCTGGCTTGCGCTGCACGCAACCACCCGTCGCGTTGCCGTAAGCCGCGGCCTACCTTCGCGGGCCCACGCGTGGTGGCGTGAGTGGCGAGTGCTGTACCGCTTTAGTCTACCCACGTTCCTGGGCAGCGCTGCGGTAGCCCCTGCCCTATGGGTATCCAACGCACTTCTCGTTCGACAGCCGAGTGGCTATGCGGAGCTCGCCGTCTTTTCCGCCGCTGACCGCTGGCGCCTGTTCGTGCTTTTCTTCCCTTCAACACTAAGCGTCGTCGGGGCTCCCCTTCTTGACAACTTCTTTCGCCGAAGGCAGATCATCCGAGTTTCGTTCTATTTTCCGCGCCAACATGCTATTGAACTTCGCGGTGACTGTTCCTGTAGCCATGATCGTTGCGATCTGCTCCCCAACCTTGATGGGGTCTTTCGGAGGCGCCTTCAGGCAAGGGTCAATGGTGCTCGTTGTGCTCTGCATTTCCACCCTGCCGATAGTCCTAAACACATCGGTTGGACAGGCAGTGGTTAGTCGCGGGATGGTTCGGGCAAGGCTGCTGTTGGACCTCCTCCTCGCCGGCACGTTGGTCGCCGCGGCTGCGGTGGCTGTGCCACGGTGGGGCGCGTTCGGCCTCGCGATCTCTCATGCAGTTGCTTACGGCTTAACTGTGTTGTTCCTGCTTCTCTTCTTGAGCTATCGGCGACGTCCATAAGCAGTTGGAGAATCACTCTCGTGCAAAGGCCACGTTCAGAGCGGTTGATCCTCCTCGTTCAGGGCGGACTGTGTTTCTCCCCTGTCTTCCTGACGATGCTCTTTCATGTCCTCGGGCGCCCACCCGAAGACGCGGTCTATCCACTGTGCCTGCTGTTCTTCCTCTCCGCAATTTGGGCAGTGCTATCCTGGAGAATGCTCGTCGGAGAGTACTTCGAACCCTATTTCCTGTTCTACGTATCTGCCGTGCTGTTCAACGGCGGCCAACTGCTGCTGGAAGTCCTTGGACTCAATCCTAAGGGCGTACTCGACGGCGCATTCACGACAGACACGACCGTAGATTCGATCGTTCTGGTGACCATGGCCCTCTGTTCAGCGCACTTCGGCGCGCTATTGGCTGCACAAAGGCACCGATTGGTGCGGAATCTTTCTCGCGCCTTCGAACCAGCAAGAACATCTCTACAACTCTGTCGGTCGTCGGTTGGGCGTTGATCTCCGTGTCCTTTCTTCCCGCGTTGCTGCAGCTCAACAAAGCGATCGCCTTGGTCTTGGCCGGTGGATACGTAGCATTGTATGAACAGGATCCAGTGGTAGGACTTCAAGCTGCGCCAACCGTGATTGCGTCTTTCATCGTCCCGTAGACTACTTTTCCTGGCCGGGAGGGACACAGTCATTTGGGAAGATCTTCGCCAGCATCACTGCTGATACTTACGCCGGCGTGACGTTCTTCTTGGGTTCTAGAGCGACCGCCGCGATGCCGCTCATTGCGTTTGCCTGGCTCTGGCATCGGCAAATCCGTCCGTTTCCCCGTTGGCTATTGTTGGTCCTTGCACTTGGCATGATCTTGGTCGTGTTCCCTGCGATTAGGGAGTTCCGGAACTTCTCCGGCGATGATCGCAAGTCGGCTACGTTTGCGGTTCACTCCTATTCTGAACTGGATAACACGACAGTGTCAGCGGTGTCTGAGATGGGATCCTCGCAAGCGACCGTCGCTTACACCCTCGACCTCGTACCAAGCACACGCTCCTACGACTACGGACTTAGCTACGCTTACGCGCTGTTGACCGTATTCCCAAATCTGTTTTGGGACGTTCACCCGACGATCAAACGAGGAGTCCATTCCATCTGGCTTGTGCGGACGGTCAATCCTGCCCTGGCCGCGGACTCACATGGACTCGGATTTTCCTTTATCGCAGAGGCTTATCTGAATTTCGGCTGGGCGGGCACGCCGATTGCCCTCGCGATCATGGGCTTCGCCTATTCCGCCCTGTCGACATGGTGTCGCCGCCGTGGAGACCCAGGCGCTTACGCTCTGATGGCAAGCACCCTTGCATTCGTCTTGTTCTTCCCCCGAAGCGAGAGCGCGGCGCTGGTTCGCGCCCTAGTCTGGTACGGGGCAATTCCGTACTTCTTCGCCCGCGCGCTGTCCCTCCGGGGTGCGGCAGTTGTGCCGAGACGTACCTCGCCGTCTACCGGCCCGCGACAGTTCTCCGACTCAGAAACAACGGTCCCTGGTCGCGCGGATGCGTCGCACGCCTCCGGCTTGTCTCGTACGACCGAATGAGAATCCTACATAGCGTTCACAAGCTACTACCCGTTTCTATCGGGAATGGCCAACGTCGTTGGCCATCTATCCAAACGTCTCGCGTCGAGAGGCCATGAAGTTCACGTCGCGACAGGAGTGCATCCAGGCTGCCCGTCAAAGGAGTTGATCGCCGGGGCCCTCGTTCACCGCTTCGCGGTTGAAGGAAACCACGTACAGGGACTTCGCGGTGACGTGGAACAGTACCGGAGATTTGTGTTAGGCGGCCAGTGGGACATAGTCGTTTTTCACGCCGCCCAAAGCTGGACCTTGGACGCGATTCTCCCTACGCTGCGAAATATCGGGGGTGCGTGCATTCTCGTCGGACATGGACTGTCGGCATTTCGCGACCCGCGATACGCGAATTACTTCAGCCGTCTGCGCGATTCCTTAGCTGACTTTCGTGAAATGATCACTCTTTCCGCGCGGCTTGAAGAGGCCGAGCTCCTCTCCTCCGCAGGCGCGCCCGCCCCGACCATCATTCCCAATGGGGTCGACCTAGAGGAGTGGGAACAACCGACCCTGAGGATGCGCGAGCGCTGGAGGATTGGTGATCGCCCGTGGGTGGTAAATGTGTCGAATCACTCTCCTGTCAAGGGCCATCCATGGCTCTTTCGCGTTCTGGGCCAACTCGCCGTACGCCATCCCGCCGCGCGTGGGACGATTGTCGGAAGCGGATACCCGGCGGCCCGGTGGAATCTAGGCAGGCTTGGCGTCAGAGGGGGATGCTTCTATGAATGCCGATGCCTGGGCCTTTGCGTCCAAGACAGTGGGTCTGCGTCTAGGCGTCCCAAGATCGAACGTCGTATCTGCCATGAAGGAGGCAGACCTCTTCCTTCTTACTTCTCATCGCGAGGCAATGCCGATTGTCCTCCTAGAGTGCATGGCGGCACGAATTCCATGGATCGGATTTGACGTCGGGGCTGTTGCCGACTGTGCTGGAGGCATCGTGGTTCGAGACCCTTCGGAAATGATCTGGGCAGCGGACAACGCCTTCGCGATGCCGCTGCTCGAAGAGACTTGGGCGAGCAGGGCTTCAGTCGCGCGAAAACCTATCATTCGTGGGACGCGATCGCGAGTCGTTACGCTGAAGCATACGATAGAGCCTTCGGCCGCAACTTGCGACGCAGAGCGAGTCCCTAACCCAATCGCCCGTGTTGCTCTTCCAGTCACAATCGGCGCTTTTCGCGTCGAGCGTCGCGCCGCGGTACGCACCGGATGCTAGAATCTCGCCGATTGAGGTTGTCGGTCGGAGGTCACAGTTTTGCGTGCGCGTTGCCAGCATCTTTGGGACGACTTGTTCTCCGCCACGTTGTCGCTCGGAGCGAGACGTGAGACGGCGCCGATCAACCGCTTTTCGCGACCCGAATGAAGATCTCTGCGCTTTTAGCCGGTACCTCTACGGTGACCCGGGCCGCGGCGAGGGCTACGAGCATTCTTGTTTCATCCCAGCCCTCCGCAGACTAGGGCACGATGTCTCCTTTTACGAGACGCTCGAGAGAGAGGGAACGAGTTTCAGAGATCTCAACGCGCACTTCCTTTCACGTGTGGAGAAGGAACAGCCGCAAGTCATTCTCGCGGTGCAACGCCTTTATGAACTGTGGACAGACACTTGGGAGATCATTCGAGTATTCTAGGCCTTTCGGGGCGCGACCATCAACTGGGCCACGGATGATTCCTGGAGATATGGGCAACTTTCCCGTCTTGTGGCGCCGTCGTTCCACGCGGTCACCACGACCTACCCGGAAGCGCTTGAGAAGCACCGCCGGGGACGGCTACTCCAGAGCCCTTCTGACTCAGTGGGCTGCCGACGCTTCTCGCCTTCGTCCACCGCTTCCCTCGTCCCAATGTCGCTACCCGGTAAGTTTGTCGGCAGCGCTCACGGTCCACGTCGCGCCTGGGTGGAGAACCTGCGGAACGCCGGCGTTCCCGTGGCATGCTTCGGACACGGTTGGGAAAGCGGCGCTATCGCTGCCGCGGACATCCCAGAGATCATACAGAAGTCCACCATCAGCTTGAATTTCTCCAACAGCCTGCTCAGTTGGGATGGTCTCCTTCCTCGGCGCCGAGACCAACTAAAGGCACGGGTCTTCGAAGTTCCGGGCGCGGGAGGTTTCCTCCTCACGCAAGCGTCGCCGGGCCTAGAGGCGTGCTACGAGCCCGAACGCGAAGTTGCGGTCTTCGACGACCTGAAGAGTCTCCCGGACCGGATTCGCTACTATCTCGACCGTCCTGATATCCGGGACACCATCGCGCGCGCCGGGCACAGCCGTACTGTTCGTGAACATACCTACGATACCCGGATGCACGAAGTAGTGGAGTTCGCCTTGCGTCAGCGCGATGTCTACTTCCGATCGGCAGGTCTTCGCCCGTCAGGGAAGTTCGATTGGGCGCGATTCGCGGTAGCTGAAGAGAAGCACGTCTTGGATGCCAAACTGCGTCTTCTCCGACGCATCCTGGTGACCGCCTTCTCGACCGTATGGGGTACACGTCGCGGTCCCCGTGCTGCGCGCCGCTTTGTGTACGAGCTCAGTTGGCGCTTGCGCGGAAGACGCACCTACCGCGCTGCAGGATGGGCTGGGCGGATGTTCTACCGTGAGAGTTGAATCAGGATGGGAGTTTTTGAAATGCCCCGTGTGAGTGTCCTCATGCCCGTCCGGAACTGCAGCCAAACGATCGTGCCCGCTATCCGCTCCGTTTTCCTTCAGACGTTTCGAGATTGGGAACTCAACGTCCTCGATGATGCTTCTGACGACGGGACGTTGGACAAGGTGGCTGCCTTCAACGATCCCCGCATCAGAACATTCATGGCCGGGCCCACTCGTGGCATCTCTGCGCGACTGAATCAGGGAATTCAAGTCAGCCGCGGCGAGTTCCTGGCTCGGATGGATGGTGACGACGTCTGTTATCCGGATCGATTCGAACGCCAAATCGAGTTCCTTCTGAGTCACCCGCAAGTGGATCTCGTCGGGGCCTGTGCGTGCGTGTTCCGCGGGGACGGAATGCCCCAAGGGAAGAGGGTCGGCCCCTTGACCCACGCTGACATCTGCCGATCCCCGCACGCGGGATTTCGCCTAATACACCCGACCTGGTTCGCTAGACGGAGCTTCTATCAGCGCTTTCGCTATCCAGATCAGCCGTTGGCTGAGGATCAGGAACTGCTCTTCCGTGCTTACCCGACGGCCGTTTTCGCCAACGTGCCGCAACTATTGATCGGCTACCGAGAGGAGCGTGTCAGGCTCGGGCGAATCCTGAGAAGCCGACACGCCCTCGTCACCTCGATCGCACCAAGTTTGCTCAAAGCGCACCAGCCGGTGTCGGCATCCAAGACCGTTCTCGGACAGACAGCACGAATGCTGCTCGACTGCGTCGCGGTTGGGACGGGGCTCCGTTATCGCCTTCTGCGGCACCGTGCCCAGCCATTATCCAGCGATGAACTGAATCGCTGGCGGGAGGTGTGGGCTGCGCTTGGCCAACCCGTCGAATGCGAAACCACTCGAGAGTGATCTGGCGGCTTCACCGTCGTTGCTTCTGGGCTATGCGATGATCCGCGATGGCGCGCGCGATTGAAGAAGCATGAGAGCACTCCACCTGGTCAAGACGAGCGTCGGGGGACGGTGGGCTCTCCGACAGATGCGCGAGCTCGTCGAGGCGGGCGTCGAGATCCACGCCACGATACCGCCGGGCGGACCGCTTCGGGGGGAATACTCGAGTGCTGGCGTTCGCCTTCATGAGGGACAATTCGATCTCCCAGTGCGGGCACCGTGGCGGTGGCCGGGGCTTTTCGGACGCATCCGCAGCATCGTCGCCAGCGTGCGACCTGATGTCATCCACAGCCATTTTGTCGGCACGACGATAGCCGCCCGCCTCGCTCTCGGAAGACGTCACCATATTCCTCGGGTATTCCAGGTTCCCGGCCCTCTTCACCTCGAGCATTCGTTCTTTCGTCGCGCGGAAATAGCAACTGCAGGACGATCCGACCGCTGGATTGCCTCATGCGAATGGACGAGGCAGACGTATCGCGAATCGGGCATTCCCGCCAAAAGAGTGTTCCTGTCGTACTACGGCACCGATCTCGGCAATTTCATCGAGCGCCCACGAGGCAGGCTGCGAACGGAAATCCGAGCAGCACAGGACACGTGCGTGGTAGGGATGGTGGCCTACATGTACGCCCCCAAGAGGTATCTCGGCCAACGCCGCGGGCTCAAGGGGCATGAGGACTTCATTCGTGCGATCGCCGTCTTGTTGGCGGATGAACCCAACTTGAGGGGGGTCGTCATCGGCGGGGCCTGGGACGATCCGACCTATGAGGCGGAACTTCGCCGCATGGGGAGCCGGTTGTGCGGAGAACGACTGGTCTTTCTCGGACATCGAAATAACATTCCCGAGTTGTATCCCGACATCGACGTCGCCGTTCACCCTTCATTGTCAGAGAACGTGGGCGGCGCCGTGGAGTCGCTGCTGTGCGGAGTGCCAACCGTAGCGACCAGGGTCGGAGGTCTACCGGATCTCGTGCGGCACGGTGAAACCGGCTTCCTGGTTCCTCCGAGAAGCCCGCAGCGCCTCGCCGCGGCCATCCTGGAGATGATCCGCGAATCGCGAACGCGCCCTCGAGATGGCTCGGCGAGGCCGGGAGCTTGCCCGGAATTTGTTCGACGTTCGGCGCACCGCGCGCGAAGTTTACGAGATCTACCAGCGCATCCTCGCGGAGAACTAGCGCTATGGGCGGCGTTTTCGCGAAACGCGCACTTGATTTGACGGTATCGGTGGCCGGGCTCTCGATCTTGTCGCCGCTACTCGTCATCGCGGCGTTGCTGGTCCGAGTCGTGATGGGACCCCCGATCCTCTTTCGACAGGCGCGGCCGGGGCTCCGAGGCCATCCCTTTTCCCTTCTGAAGTTCCGGACGATGCGACACGTCTCGAGCGATCGCGCGTCCCCCGAAAGCGATCAGGCCCGACTCACCGGCCTCGGCCGATTCCTCCGCAGCACCAGCCTCGACGAACTTCCCGAACTGTGGAACGTCCTTCGGGGCGACATGAGCCTCGTCGGCCCGCGGCCGCTGCTCATGGAGTACCTGCCGCTGTACTCGCCCGAGCAGGCGCGGCGGCACGAGGTCCGGCCGGGGATCACCGGCTGGGCGCAGGTGAACGGCCGGAATGCGCTGAGCTGGGAGGAGAAGTTCGAGATGGACGTCTGGTACGTGGATCATCGGAGCTTCCTGCTGGACCTCAAGATTCTGTGGAAGACGGTCATGCTCGTCCTGCGCCGGGAGGGCATCTCGGCCAGCGGGCACGCGACGATGCCGCCGTTCAGGGGCTCGAAGGGGAAAGCATGACCACTCAGGGGATTCGCCGCGCGATCGTGGTGGGCGCCGGGGGCCACGGGAAGGTGGTCGTCGCGACACTCCAGGCGGCAGGTTACGAGGTCGAGGCGGTGCTCGACGACGACCGGTCCAAGTTCGGTCAGGTCGTGCTCGGGGTCCCCGTCACCGGCCCGGTGGACGAAAGGCTCGGCCGCGGAGGGGCCGGCGTGGTACTCGCTATCGGCGACAACCAGGCCCGCCAGGCGTTCGCCGGTCGTTTCCCCCACCTTACATGGCTGTCCGTGGGCCACCCGACCGCCGTGATCCACCCTTCGGTCAAAATCGGCGCAGGCACTGTGGTGTTCGCCGGCGCGATCATTCAACCCGACACGTTCCTCGGCGAGCACGCGATCGTCAACACTGGCGCAACGGTGGACCACGACTGCAGGATTGGCGACTTCGCTCACCTCGCGCCGGGAGTCCACCTCTCTGGCGGCGTATTCATCGGCGAAGGCGCACTCCTGGGCGTGGGCTCTTGCGTGAAGCCGGGGGCGTCGGTCGGCGCGTGGGCGACCGTCGGCGCCGGCGGCGCGGTCATCCAGGACATTCCGGAAGGTACGGTCGCCGTCGGAGTCCCGGCGAGGGTCCGAGGCGCCTCCAGCAGCTAGCACCCTCCCGTCGGGACGCCCCCCCGCAACCGCTCCTCTCTATTTCGGACAAACATTCTCTTGACATTCCGCTTTCGATCCCGTATCTAGCAATCCCGAATGGTCGTGGGGGAATCTCCAGGGTACTGGCTCACATCCATGCACCCTCCCGGCTCGACGATCGACAACGTGAAATGGGAGGCGCACGGATGACTACCCCCAGCCGATATGCCCGCCTACTGACCTTCCTGCTCTTCGCCGCGATCGCGATCGAGGCCCGCGCGTTCCAGTGCGTCACGCCGAGGGAGTGGCAGTCGCGCCGCGACGCGCCGTGGGTCGACGCCAACGGGAACTTCGTGGACGACGCGATCGAGGCGCTGCCGTCGGGCCAGGTGATCAGCGTGATCCTGGACCTCAACCACTGCCCGAGCGGCGTCGAGCTGGAGCGGTTGAGCCGGTACGGCCAGATCGCTTACTCCGGGCGGTTCGTCAGCTTCGTCGTCCTCCAGAACATCACCGCCAAGGCGGCGATCCTCCTCCCGGGGAGGGAAGACATCGTCGCGTTCGTGGAGAGCAACCAGGTCGAGTTCGGCGGCCTCGACGTCAGCAATCCGGCGATCAGGGTGGGGACCAGCGCGACCTACTCGCCCATGACGGTCGAGGACACGTATCCCTCGATCAACGGCCGCGGCATCAACATCGCCGTCGTGGACTCCGGGGTGGACGACGGCGTGCACGAGAGCCTCCCGGGGTCGAGGTTCGTCGCGGGGGTGAACTGCGTCCCGCCCAACAACCCCTGCGTCCCGATGAACCCGGACGACGACAACGGCCACGGGACGCTGGTCGCCGGGATCGCCCTCGGAAGCGGCAGCCTCTCGGGCACCCACCGGGGGATCGCGCCCGAGGCCGGGCTCATCGACGTGAAGGTGCTGGACCAGAACCGGCAGGCCTTCTCCTCGGACATCAACCGCGGGCTCGAGTGGCTGATCGCCCGGCAGGTGGCGAGCCACGACGTGAACGTCGCGAACATCAGCATCAACAACTGCACGAACAGCAACGGGACCGACGCCAGGTCCGCCCTGGTCAACCGGATGGTCGCCGAGGGGACCGTCGTGGTGTACCTCGGGCGGGAACTGCGATCAGTGCGCGCCGTACACGGCGCACTGTCAGAAGGTGCCGGAGGGAAGCGCGGCGGACCTGGCCATCAGCGTGGCGAACTCGGACGACGGGAACACCGTCGATCGGGCCAACGACGTGGTCTACCGCTTCTCCATGGAAGGCCCGCGGATGTCCGACTTCGACGCCGACACGGCCGACGAGAACAAGCCCGACCTCGCGGCGCCGGGAACCAACATCACCGCACCGGTGGCCAACACGCCCGACCAGTACTCCGACGTGACCGGCACCTCGTTCTCGGCGCCTCACGTCGCGGGCTGCGCGGCGCTGCTCCTCCAGGCGAGACCCGACATGAACCCGCTCTCCGTGAAGAAGCTCCTGTTGGACTCCGCGGAGGATCGCGGTGTCGCCGGGTGGGAGGCGACCTGGGGCTGGGGCCTCCTCGATTGCTACCGCGCCGTGGACGATCTGTTCGTGCAGAGCCGGACGGACCTCGGCTTCCAGGACTGCGGCGGCCCGGGCCAGCACGTCTGCTGGGACAATCCGGACGTCGCGCCGCAGAACCCGGTCATCACGGAAGGCGTGCCGAACCAGATCGTGGTCACGGTCCGGAACAACGGGCCGAGCCCGTCCCTCGCGACCACCCTCGCGGTGGGGATCTTCAATTTCGACAACGGCGACCAGGCCTACCCCATCTGCACGGCGGCAGTGCCGGCGATCAGCAACGTCCCCCCCAACAACACCTTCACGACGACGTGCGCCTGGACGCCGCGCTTTCTCACCGGCACCACCAACGTGCACGCGTGCCTGAAGGCCGAGGTGGCCTATCCCTACGACACGCGCTTCGACAACAACTACGGTCAGCACAACGTGATGCTGAAGCAGGCGAACTCCCCCGCGGTGTTCGACGTGCAGGTCGTCAACCCCACCGAGCTGCCGCTGACGATGGAGCTGCACGGATCGTGCTCCGGCGGCGAGTGCAACGGCTGGTACATCCAGCCGGACAGCAACGGGTTCCCGCTGGGGCCGGCGGAATGCCCCCGCACGGTGCAGGTCACCATGGAGCCCATCGACGCGTCGGCCTCTCGCGAGGCGCGCTTCGACTGGGCGATCGTCGGGGTCGACGGGTTCGGGCAGCAAGTACTTCTCGGCGGCGTGACCACGGTCGCGCGAATGGGCTGCGACACCCGGGACCTCGTGTTCCCGGGCGGGACGGAACGAATGGCCTGGCAGGGACCCGACTTCTTCGCGGCCTGCCCGAGGATCTACGACGTGGCCCGGGGACCGCTCCCGATCCTGCCCTACCCCTCGGTGACCGTGAGAGGCGACTTCTCCGCGGCGGATTGCATCGCCAACGACCTCCCGACGGCCGACTTCGGGGATGCCAAGAAGCCGACGCCCGGGGCCGGCTTCTACTACCTCGCGCGCGTGGGAGGCTCGCTTCCCGGATCCTGGAACTCGGGCGATGCTTCGCAGGTGGGAAGCCGCGACGACACGCTGGCCGGCTGTCCGTAGATCACGCCGGCCGGCCGTGCTCGAAGGCGGCAACGAGCACCGCGGGTTCGGGCCGGGCTCCGTCTGCCGGAGCAAGATGGGTTAGCATCGGGGCGTTCGGATCGCCCGAACAACCCTGACCGGAGACGGGGCCCGTAACGCGTGAATCCCATGGCAGGACAACGGAGCGACCCGGCCCCCGTCAGCGTGGTGGTGCCCTGCTATCGCTGCGCGGACACGGTCGGGCGGGCGCTCGATTCGGTGCTGGGCCAGTCGAGGCCCGTGGCCGAGATTTTCCTGGTCGATGACGGGAGCGGCGACGGCACGCTGGCCGTCCTGAAGTCCCTCGAGGCGCGGCACGCGGCGGCCGGGGTCCGCGCGCTGTCGCTGCCCGCCAACGCCGGCCCCGGCGCGGCGCGCAACGCCGGCTGGGAGGCGGCGACCCAGCCCTGGATCGCCTTCCTCGACGCGGACGACACCTGGCACCCGCGGAAGATCGAGCTGCAGTACGGATGGGTCGAGGGCCGTGCGGGCGTCGATCTCTGCGCGCACGGCACGGCGCTGTGGACCGGGGGCGGGGCCGGCGCGGTCCCGGACGCAGGGGCGGCGGTCCGGGTCACCCCTCGGATGATGCTGCTCAAGAACCACGTCCTGACCCGCACGGTGATGCTGCGGCGCGACGTGCCCTACCGCTTCGGCGGCAAGGACGTCAGCGAGGACTACCTCCTGTGGCTCGAGCTGGCCTTCTCGGGCCACGGCCTGTGGAAGCTCCCCGCGGTGCTGGCCTACGCGCACCGGCCGGAGTTCAGCCCCGGCGGGTACAGCGGCGGGCTCTGGACGCACGAGAAACGCGAGCTGCGTTCCTTCCGGCGGCTGCACGACCGGGGACTGGTCGGCACCCTGCCCTACCTGGGCGCGAGCGCCTTCTCGCTGCTGAAGTTCCTCAGGCGCGCGGCGATCGCACGGCGGGCGGGCTAGCCCGCATCCGGCCGCCGGCCGCTCACTCCCGCGCGCGCGGCTCCAGAACCAGCGCCTCCATCTCGTCGGCGAAGCGCTTCACGGAGAACTGCTCCGCGAGGCCGCGGCGCAGCGCGTCGCCGAGCGGCTCCGGCGCCCCCGCCGCGACGATCTCGCCCAGGGCCGCGGCCAGCGCCTCGGCGTCCTCCGATGGGACCAGCCGGCCGAACCCCTCCCGCCAGAAGTCGCGCACCCCGCCCACGTCCGTGGCCAGGAGAGGCCGGCCCGCCGCGACCCCTTCCATCAGGGCGATCGGCGTCCCCTCCTGGCGCGACGCCAGCACGACGAGGTCGGCGTTGGCGTAGATCCGCGGCATGTCCTGGCGGTACCCCAGGAAAACGACGAGGTCCGAGACGCCGAGGCCCGCGCCTTCCGCTCCAGCGCCTCTCGCTCCTCGCCGTCCCCCGCGAAGAGCAACTTGAACTTCCTGCCGGCCAGCCGCTCGCGGGCGATCCCGATGGCGTCGAGCATCAGGTCCTGAGCCTTGACCGTGCAGATCCGCGCCGGGTAGACGGCCACGAACGTGCCCGGTTCGAGGCCCAGCTCGCGGTGAAGCTCCCCCGTGTTCGGCCCGGCCTCGAGGAACGGCGTGAGCTCGCTGCCGATGTAGATCGTGTGGCAGCGGGTGTGACGGTCCACGCCGAACGCGTGCAGGTCTCGGGCGACCGAGTGACAGATCGCGACCAGGTCGTCGGTGATCCGCGCCAGCCCCCCCTCGGCCAGGGCGAACATCCGGCTGGCGAAGGGACCGAAGTGGCCGAGGAAGACGTGCCCGTGGAAGACGTGGACCGTGCGCGGCCGCCGCCGCACGAGGCGGGCCGCGACGCGGCCCAGGGCGCCGGCCTTGGCGCCCGCGGTGAACAGGACGTCCGGCTTCAGCTCGGCCAGGCACGAGCGGATCTCGAGCAGGGCGGTGAGATCGCTCCAGGGCAGCGGCGAGCGGCGCAGCGCGGACAGCGTGCGGCGCGGCAGGAAGCTCTGGCTGGTGCGCGGGTCCGGCAGCTCTCCAGCCTCCGGCTCCCCGCTGGCCAGCGAGACGTCGTAGCCGCGCCGGGCCAGCTCCTCGGCGAGGGCCACGGTGACCTTGGCCGGCCCGCCGATCACCATGCGCGTGTTGAGGAAGAGGAGGCGCGGCTTTCCCATCTATCGCCCGTCGCTCTTCGGGGCGGGCCGGGAGAACGCCGCCCGCACGATCGTCCGCCCGACGCTCGCCAGCATCGAGCCCGCCGAGCGCAGCAGCAGCCACGCGCCGTGGACCAGCCGCCACGCGTAGTAGAGCGGCAGCAGGGCCCGGTGGGAGATCCCGTAGCGCTCGACCATGTAGGACGGCGCCGGGAACATCGACCGCCCGAGGTACGCGAGGCCGCCGCCTCGCCCGGGCATGCTCCACGAGTCCCACAGGATGCGCGCGCGATGGTGCGGCGCCGTGATGGCCGCGAACGCGAGCCGCTCCTTCAGGGACGGCGGGTGCCGCTCCAGTGCCGCGCGAGCCGCGGCGGACGGCGGCGCTCCCCAGACCGCCTCCGTCTCGGTCAGCGCGAACTGCACCGCGCGGCCGAGGCCGAGGCGACCCGCTGTCGCGAGGGCATCGTCCCAGTGGATATCGGCGTCCCAGCGCTCCGTCAGCAGCACGAGGTCATACAGCCAGCGCAGCCCCTCGGTCTGGTGGTGGAACGCGAAGTGCCCGGACAGGTGCAGGAGCTGCGCGGCGGGGTTGAACATCCGCCCCTCCTGTCCCTCCACCCGGACCGGCGCCGTGTTCTCCCAGAACCAGTCGAGCGCGATGTTCTCGCGGAAGTAGGGAACGTTGAACACGTGCCGGTGCACGTCCACCGCGATGATCGGCTCCGCGGCGCGGACGTACCCCTGCGCGCTCTCGAACTCGTCGCGGAACTTGTCCGAGAGATCCGGCCGGATCGTGTACCCCGAGCCCAGCATCAGCTCGCGCATTCGCGCGAGATCCGCTTCGTGGACGAGCACGTCCACGTCCCCGAGGGAGCGGGCCGCGCTGTCCGGATATAGCGAATTGGCGAGCGCGACGCCCTTCAGGAGCACCATGGGGATCCGCGCCTGCCGGCAAAGCTCGATCAGTCGCGCGCACTCGCGGAAGAGGATCGCGTTGGCCATGGTGGCCTGGAAGTACTCCGTGCGCAGACGGACCGCGACGCCCGGAGGAGGCTGGCTCGAGGGCGCCGCCGAGCGCAGCGCGAGGTGGAGCAAGGGGGACAGGCGCGCGCGGTCGGCGCGCTCGAGCACCGCGTCCCAGGGAACGGGTACGGCGTCCGCGGCGTCGGCTTCGGGCCGCGGCGAGCGCGGCGGCCCGAATCAGCCGGACGAGGGTGCGGTCGATCGGATCCAGTGCCATCCAGGCAACCCCGGCAAGGACTGAGGAAGTCGGTTCAGGAGCATGCCGCCTTCCTTTCCAACGCTTTCGCTTTCAGCAGCTTCGATCGAGACGCGAACCGGATCATGGTGAGTTTACATCACGGCGCGCGGGCGTCGCCCGAAGAGCCGGGCCGTCCTCGAAGACTTCAACGAGATCGGCGGGTTCCGACCGGCTTCGGCTTCGGCCTCCGGACGCGCGGCTCTCGAACGGTTTCTCGCTCGATGGCGAGCGGGACGCCGGTGAGGCCCAGGTGCCGGTTGGTCGCCCAACAGGAACGGATCTTCAGGGATCCCATCAGGTACAAGCCGACGGCGTCGGTCATCGTGAGGCGCTGGTCCGAGAACTTCCTGAGCAGCTCCGTCCCTCCACGGAGCTCTCGCTGGCCCACGGCCACCACTCGCAGAGGAGTCAGGGCCTCGATCATGGCCAGAAACTGAAGCGCTCGCGTCGTGTCGTAGCGCCTCAGGAACCACCCCTGCCCCTCCGCGATCACGAGGGATGTCGTCACGAGGCGCGGAGGATCCGAGAACAGGCGGGCGAAGAGCCGGTGGTAGGTGTCGGACCGGTCGAGAAAGGAGACGAACGCGGAGGTATCTACGTACGCCTCAGCCGTTGTGGCCATAGACGACCTCGTCGATGCTGCCACTCGAGCCGGGATCGCCGGACTCGATCATGCCGGCGTACCGCATCCAGGGCTTGGACGGGTCCACCGGGAGCAGCCCGCGCAGCGACCGCCTCAGCAGCTCCGCGAGCGGAATGCCGAGCCGCCGCGCCTCGTCCTTGGCCGCGCGATACACCTCGTCGGAGAGGCTGATCTGGGTGCGAATCATGGTGATAACAGTATACTTGTGACTGTTATCATCGACAACTTCAGCGCGGCCAAACCCCGATCACGGGGTAGCGGTAGTAGGTCCCGTCAGCGGCTTTGACCGCGCCCACGATCGGCAGCGCGATCGCCGTCAGCCCCAGCAGGATCCAGAAGAGGATCACGAGCGGGATCAGGATGACCGTGAGGAGCAGCAGCGCGGCGGCGCCCGCGGTCACGAACACGGCGAGGTTCAGGAACAACGCCTGCTTCGCGATGCTCGAGATCGCCTTCGAATCCGACTTGACGATCAAGATGATGATCGGCACCAGCACCCCGCCACAGGGGATGATGTAGCCGGCGAGGCCGGACAGGTGGGTCATGACGGCGAAGCCACGCTCCTCCGGAGCGATAACGAATCCGGGTGCCGCTTGCGGCTGCTCCATGGCGTTCTCCTCCGCGCGGGCGGCCGGGCCGCCCGGGTACGGCGCAGCATAACCCAGGTCGGTGGTGCCGCGGCCGCCTCGGGCGTACGCTCTCCGTATCGCGGCCGGCGTACGCGCGCGAGGAGCCCAGGATGAGACGTTGGATCGGCAGGGTCGCCATTGCGAGTTTTCTCCTTTCCGCGCTGGCCCTGGCGTCTCCCGCCCTGGCCGCGGAGCGGGTCGTGAAGCTGGACCCGAAAGCCAGCGAGGTCTCGTTCACCCTCGACGCGACCATGCACGTCGTCCATGGCAAGCTGCGCGTGACGGGCGGCGAGGTCCGTTTCGACCCGGACACCGGCGCGACGTCGGGCGAGGTCACCGTGAACGCCCGCAGCGCGGAGACGGACAACGCGCGGCGCGACAAGAAGATGCACGAGACGATCCTCGAGAGCGAGCGCTACCCGGAGATGGTCTTCCGCCTGCTCCGCGTCGAGGGTCGTGTCGAGACGGCCGGCCGCAGCGAGGTGAAGCTCGTCGGGACGATGAGCCTCCACGGAGGCGACCACCCCATGACCCTCCCCGCAAGCGTCACCGTGGACGGCGTGACCCTGACCGCGGACGTGCGATTCGAAGTGCCCTACGTCGAATGGGGCATGGAAGACCCGAGCTTCCTGGTCGTGCGCGTGGCGAAGACCGTCGCCGTGACGGTGCATGTGGTGGGGAGGATCGAGTAGGTAGGTTTCGCCGGTGCTCTCGGCGATACTCGATCGCCCCGGTTTCTGCCGCCTGTCGTACAATCCCCCGGCTCCGCGCTTCGAACATGCGGCGGCCGAGGAGTAGCCGATGCCCGACCCGATTCACATGTCGTTCCCGGACATGGACGAGGCCGACCTGAAGGCGGTGCTCGAGGTGCTGCCGACGGGGCGCCTCTCGATCGGGCCCAAGATCGAGGAGTTCGAGCGGGCCGTGGCGGCGTACGCGGGGGTGCCGCACGCGGTCGGGATGTCGTCGGGCACCGCGGCGCTGCACGTCGCGGTCAAGGCGCTCGGCATCGGCCCCGGGGACGAGGTGCTCGTCCCCTCCTTCACCTTCGCCGCCAGCGTGAACGTCATCCTCTACGAGCGGGCGATCCCGGTCTTCGTGGACGTCGAGCCCGACACGTACAACCTCGACCCGGCCGACCTCGAGCGGAAGGTCACGCCGCGCACGCGCGCGATCATGGCGGTGGACGTCTTCGGCCACCCGGTCGAGTGGGACCGGGTGCTCGAGATCGCGCGGCGGCACGGCCTCGCGGTGATCGACGACTCGTGCGAGGCCCTGGGGGCGGAGTATCGCGGGACGCGCCTCGGCCCGTTCGGCGACGCGGCCGCCTTCGCCTTCTACCCGAACAAGCAGATCACGACCGGCGAGGGCGGGATGCTCGTCACGTCCGACGAGCGGATCGCGCGCGTCGCCCGCAGCCTTCGCAACCAGGGGCGGGCCGAGATGGGCGCCTGGCTCGAGCACGAGCGGCTCGGCTACAACTACCGGATGGACGAGATGAGCGCGGCGCTCGGCGTGTCGCAGCTCTCGCGCCTCGAGAGCCATGTCGACAAGCGCCGGCGCGTCGCGGGGATGTACACCGAGCGCCTCTCCCGGTTCGACTGGGTACGGCCCCCGGTGGTGCGCCCGCACGTCCGGATGAGCTGGTTCGTCTACGTCGCCTCGCTGGCCGAGGGGCTCGACCGCGGGCCGGTCATGGAGGCGGTCGAGGCGCGCGGCGTCCCGGTCCGCGCTTACTTCAGCCCGATCCACCTGCAGCCGTACATCCGGACCGAGTGCGGGCTGACACCGCCCGAGCTTCCCGTGACCGAAGCCGTCGCGCGCACGACGATCGCCCTCCCATTCCACAACAACCTGCCCGAGGAGCACGTCCAGCGGGTCGTCACGGCGCTCGAGCAGGCCGTTACCGAGGTCCGGCGCCGCCGCTAGCCTCCCTCGCGTCCGATTTTCCTTGACTGCGATGCCCCGCCGGTCGTATTCGATACGTCCACGCGCCGGGAGATCGCGGTTCCGGAGGTGGGGATTTGTCCATGAAGGCGTCGCGGTACAACGTTCGGGTTCCCGCGCCGGAGGGGGGATCGCTCCTCTTCAACGCGGCAACCGCTGCGCTCGCGCACCTCGAACCCGGGGAGGAGCCGGCCATCGGCCGCCTCCTCGAGGGCGCGGCGCCGTCCGGAGCGACCCAGGAGGTCTACGCCGAGGCGCTGTACGCCCAGGGGTTCCTCGTCGAGGACGGCGCGGACGAGCTGGAAGGAGCAGCGGTCCCGCAACCGCCAGGCCCGGTTCGGCCGCTCCAGCTTCATGCTCACGGTCGCCCCGACCATGGCCTGCAACTTCGAGTGCGACTACTGCTTCGAGCGCGGGCAGCCCGGCCCGCCGATGTCCGAGGAGACCGAGGTCGCCCTCCTCGCGTTCTGCAGCCGGAACCTCGGCGGGGTCGAGGACTTCCTCGTCACCTGGTTCGGGGGCGAGCCGACCCTCAGGCTCGGGACGATCGAGCGCCTGCACCCCACGCTGGCCGAACAGGCGGCCAGCCACGGCGCCGAGGTCCTCCCCGGCGAGATCATCACCAACGGCTGGCTCCTCGACGGCTCCGTCGCCCGGCGGCTCGCTACCGCGGGCATCCGCGAGACCCAGGTCACCCTCGACGGCCCCGAGCGGGTCCACGACGAGAGGCGTCGCCTTCCCGATGGCCGCGGCACCTACGCGCGCATCCTGCGGGGCATCGAGGAGTCGGCGGACCACCTCCACGTGACGATCCGCGTCAACGTGGACCGGCGTAACGAATCCTCGGCCCCCGAGCTGCTCGAGGACCTCGAGCGGCGCGCGCTGCTCAACCGCGTCGGCGTCTACTTCGCGCCGGTCGTCGAGGACGCGCTCCCGTGCGGGAGCCTCCGCGGCCGCTGCTTCGGCGCGGCCGAGTTCCCCGACGCGCTCACCGCCCTGCACGAGCGCCTGTTCTCGGAAGGGCGCGTCCTCGTCGCGTACCCCGAGGTCACCTTCGGCAGCGCCTGCGGCGCCAACACGGAACTCGGATTCGTCGTGGCGCCCGACGGCACGCTATTCAAGTGCTGGGAGGACCTCGGCGACGCCACGGCCTCGGTCGGCTCCGTGCACGTCTCGAAGCCCGAGCCGTGGCAGCGCCGGAACCACGACCGTTACCTCGCCTGGGACCCGTTCGAGAAGCCCGGCTGCCGCGAGTGCGAGGTGCTGCCGCTTTGCATGGGAGGCTGTCCCCGCCGCGCGATCCGGCTCTCCCTGCCGGACCGCGGCGACTGCTGTTCCTGGAAGCACAATCTCGGCCCGATGCTCGAGCTGAGGCATCGCGCGGAGGGCGGAAAGGAGGAGGCGGTTACCGGTCCGGATTCGTGACTCGAGTCGAATGTTCGCTACGTGATTTCCGGTCCCGACATCGCAAAGGAGAACAGGGATGAAGATCGTCGTTCAGTCGCAGGAGAAGAAGGTCAGGAAGCCTTGCACTTGTTACGGGAAGCTCTTTCTGATCATCTCGCCGAGAAGCAAGTAGCGATCGCGGTGATTTCGGTGCGGGCCGCGTCTTGGGCGCGGCCCGCCCGGTTTCCACCCGCCCCTTCGCGAAATCCGATGCGAAAACGCAGTGCCGCCCCCCGCCTCGTCGGCTGGGAGCTCACCCGGGCCTGCAACCTGCGGTGTCCCCACTGCTACTCGAGCGCGACCGTGGAGCCCGCGCCGGCCCTGACCACCGCCCGGTGTCTCGAGCTGGTGGACGAGCTGGCGGCGCTCGGGACGGAGGTGATCGGCTTCACCGGCGGCGAGCCGCTCCTGCGGGACGACCTGGAGAAGATCGCGCGCCGGGCCAAGCGCCGGGGGATCGCGTCGTCCGTCACGACCAACGGGACGCTCCTCGACGCGAAGCGCGCCGCGAGCCTGAAGCGCGCGGGGCTCGGAACGGTCCAGATCAGCGTGGACGGGTCGACTCCGGAAAGGAACGCGCGGATGCGCGCGACCAACGCCGAGTCGTTCGAGCGCGTCGTGGAGGCCGTGCGAACGTGCCGGCGCATCCGGCTCGACGTCGGATTCGCGATGCTGCTCGGGGCGGAGACGCTCGACGACGCCCGGCCGTTCCTCGAGTTCGCGCGGCGCGAGAAGGTGCGCTGGGTTCGCTTCTGCGGCTTCGTGCCGTGGGGCGCGGGCAAGCGCGAGGCCGTCGCGCGGCGCCTGCGCTTCACGGGGCCGCTCGACGGGCTGCGCGCCTTCGTCGAGGAGGCGCGAGAGTCGGAAACGCCGCAGGTGATGTTCGACCCCGGTTTCGGCCCGACCGAGCCCGGGAACCGGTTCCACCGCTGCGCCGCGGGACGGCAGCTGCTCTACCTCTCCTCCACGGGCGACGTCTACCCGTGCACCTCGCTCCTCGATCCCCGCTTCGTCGTGGGGAACGTGAACGACCGGCCGCTGCGCGAGCTCTGGTGCGACAAGCGCATGACCGAGCCGGCCGCCTACCCTCGCGACAAGATCCGCGGCCGCTGCGCCCGGTGCGAGGACTTCGCCTCCTGCCACGGCGCCTGTCGCGGCATCGCCTACGCCTGGACCGGCCGCCTCGACGCCCCTTTCCCGGTTTGCCTGAAGCCCCGGAAGCGCGCGCACCCCGGCGCGTCGTAGCGTCGCCCGCCGCGGCCCTTACATCCCGGGAGACTTCGGGATAGAATCTCGCGGACTTTCGAGAACCCGAGCGGGTAGCGGGAGACCATGGACTTCGCCAGGGCGTTGAAGCGGGCCGCCGCGAGGATTGCGACTTCGAACACGGCGCGGTGGCTGCTGCTCTTGCTCGTGGACGGCGGCATCGCGGCGGCGTGCCTGTGGCTCGCGATGATGCTCCGCTTCGACGGCCGCATCCCCTCGCCCTACGCCGAGCAGGTCCTGGGGCTGATCCTGGTCCTCGTCGGCTGCCGCCTCCTCTGCAACCTCGGGTTCCGTCTGCACCGCTGGTCGTTCCGCTTCTCGTCCCTCGCGGACGGCGCGCGCATCGCCGTGGCCGGCTTCTCGGGGTCGGGGCTCTTCGTCGGAATGCTCTACCTCCTCGACGTCCGGAGCACGCCGCGGTCGGTCGTCGTGATGGAGCTGCTCCTCAGCACGGCGGCGATGTTCGCCCTCCGCTTCTCGCCCCGGCTCGCGGGGCTCTACGCGACCGACCTGGCGCGAAGCTGGCGCAAGGAATCGGTGCGCACGCTGATCGTGGGGGCGGGCTCGGCGGGCGAGATGCTCCTGCGCGACCTCCAGCGGTCGGGGGGCCACGACTACCAGATCGTCGGGTTCCTGGACGACGACGAGAGCAAGCGGGGCATGATCGTCGGCGGCCGGCGGGTCCTCGGTAGGATCGACGAGCTGCGTCGGGTCGCGGCGGGAACGGGCGCGGCCCAGGTGCTGATCGCCATCCCGAAGCTCGAGGGAAAGCGGATCCGCGAGATCCTCTCGCTCTGCGCCGACCTCAAGATGCGGTTCAAGATCCTGCCGGTCTCGTTCGCGTACCTGCAGGAGCGCGGCGCGACCGCGATGATCCAGGACCTGTCCCCCGACGACCTCCTGATGCGCGAGGCGGTGACGTTCGCGGACGGGGGGACGCCCGACGGGATGGCCGACCGCACGGCGCTCGTGACGGGCGCCGCCGGGTCGATCGGCAGCGAGATCTGCGTCCAGCTCTTGAAGGCCGGCATGCGGTCGCTCGTCATGGTGGACATGAACGAGAACGGCATGTACCTCCTCGGCCGGCGCCTCGCGCGCGAATACCCCGACGCCGAGCTCCAGATGGAGATCGCGGACATCCGCGATCCGGGGCGCCTCCGGGCGCTGTTCCACCGCTACCGCCCGCAGGACGTCTTCCATGCCGCGGCGCACAAGCACGTGCCGCTGATGGAGGTGGCGCCGGGCGAGGCGGTCAAGAACAACATCCTCGGGACCCGGAACGTCGCGGACGCCGCGAACGACTTCGGCGCCGAGCGGTTCCTGTACATCTCGACCGACAAGGCGGTGCGCCCCACGAGCGTGATGGGGACGAGCAAGCGCGTCGGCGAGATGATCGTGCGGCGGCTCGCGCGCCGCTCCTCCGGCACGCGGTTCTGCGCGGTCCGCTTCGGCAACGTGCTGGGCTCGGCCGGCTCGGTGGTTCCCCTCTTCAGGGAGCAGATCGCCTCGGGCGGGCCGGTCAGCGTGACCCATCCCGAGGTTCGCCGGTACTTCATGACGATCTCGGAAGCGGTGTCCCTCGTGCTGCGAGCGGCGTACGGGGACTACTCGGAGCTGTGCGTCCTCGACATGGGCGAGCAGATCAAGATCCTCGACCTCGCGCGGCAGATGATCACCATGTCGGGGCTCGTGCCCGACGTGGACGTGCCGATCGTGTTCTCGGGCCTGAGGCCCGGCGAGAAGCTGTACGAGGAGCTTCTCACCGAGGAGGAGGAGAGGAAGCAGCAGGTCCACGAGAAGATCTTCGCGGCCGAGTGCCCCGCCCCGCCCGAGGACCTCGAGGCGCGCATCGAGGAGCTGGCCGAGGCGGCGGCGGCCGGGCACGCGACGCGGGTGGTGGAGCTCCTCCGCCGGCTGGTCCCGAGCTACAAGCCGCACGGCCTCGCGCTCGTGGACGACGTCGAGCCGGAGCGCGCCGAGGCCGAGGGCGCGTAGAAGCCCGTGCGAGCGCGAGGCATCCTCGGGACGGCGGCGCTCGGCGCGGCATTCGCCGGACTCGCCCTGTTCGCGTGGCTCTCCGTCCAGGTCTACCGGGCCCAGGCCGACCCCGAGCGATTCGAGGCGTGGCACGGGCGATGGGCCTGGATCGTCGGCCCGGCCTCGAAGTCGCTCAACCGCGCCGCGGACCGGCACCTCGCGAGCGGCCTCGAGGAGCTGAACAACACCGCGAATCCCCCGGAGCTGAGGCTCTCGCGCTACCGCGCCCACCTCGCCGCGGCCGACCGACTCTTCGTCAGGAGCCTGAGGGCGAACCCCGCCCAGGCGCGCGTGCTGGCGCAGCTCGCCGCGATCCGGTGGGAGACCGAGGTCCCCACGACCGATGCGGCGCGGGCGAAGTACCTCGAGATGATCGAGACGGCGTCGAGGATGGCGCCCCGCGTTCCGGACGTGCAGGCGCGCCTGGGCGAGCTGCTCCTCAAGATGGGACGGCAGGACGAGGCGATCCGCTACCTGAGGCGCGCGATCGAGCTGGACCCGCAGTCGGCGGGAAGGGTCGTGGCCCTGCTGCACGAGCAGCTCCTCCCCGCCGCCGAGATCGCGGCCGCGCTGCCGCGCGTTCCGACGGTCCTGGCGGCGCTCGCCGGGCCGTACTTCGACGACGGGCAGGGCGCGGCGTATCTCGACCTCGCCGCGGAGGCCCTGTCGTCGGGCGATCCCGGCCTCCTCGAGGCCTGGGCCGGCGCGTGCCTTCGCGCCGGCGAGCCCGCCCGCCTGCGGGACCGGCTGGACCGGCTCGGCAAGCTCCAGGGTGCCGCGCTGGAATCCCGGAGGCTGCGCCTCCGCTCGACGGCGCGCGCGGCACTCGGCGATCGCGAGGGGGCCTGCGAGGACGCGCGCGCGGCACGAGCGCTCGCCCCCGGGGACCCCGGGGTCGCGACCCACCTCGGCCAGACGGCGCTCCAGGCGGGTCACCCGGACGAGGCCGTGCGCGCGTTCCGCGATGCCCTTTCGCTGGTGTCGCGCGGGTCGGGAGACCGCGGATGGCGCGCGAGCCTCTACGCGCAGGTCGGCGCGGCGGAGGAGGCGCTGGGCAAGCCCGACCTCGCCTACGACGCCTACCGGCAGGCCGTCGCCCTCGACCCCGCCCAGGAGACCGCGCGCCGCCGCCTCTCCGAAATGAAGAAAGCCGCCGGCCTGTGACCCTCGCCCCTTTGGTAGAATCAGGGCATGGGAAGGCGCGTTTGCCCGGCGTGCGGGGGGGCGGTGGATCTCGTCCACCGGCGGGCGCTCGACCGGTTCGTGAACGTCTTTCGCAAGATCCACCGTTACCAGTGCCGGAGCACCGCCTGCGCCTGGGAAGGCGTGCTCCAGACCGCCCACCGGAGGACCGCGAAGAGCAACAGGCGGATGAAGCCCTGGATGTGGCTGGCCGTGGTCGCGATCTCGATCGCGGCCGCGCTCGCGCTGGTGGCCTATCTCGATTCGCGCCCGGCGGCCGAGGCGGGTGTGGAAGGAGCACCCTAGCCCGATGAAGTTCTTCGTCACCGGCAGCCGCGGGCAGCTCGGCTCGGCGCTGGCGCGCGCGATCTCGGCGGGATCGTTCGTCGGGACCGATCTGCCCGAGCTCGACATCCGCGACGCCGAGGCGGTGCGGTCCGCGATCCGCTCGGCGCGCCCGGACGTGGTGATCCACTGCGCGGCGATGACCGACGTGGACGGCTGCGCGAAGGACCCCGGCCTCGCGCAGGAGATCAACGCGAACGGGACGATGCACGTCGCGCTCGGCGCGGCGGCGGCGCGCGCGAGCCTGGTCTACGTCAGCTCGAACGAGGTCTTCGACGGGACGCTCGACCGGCCCTACGACGAGACCGACTTCCCCAAGCCGGTCAACGCTTACGGCCGCTCGAAGCTCGAGGGGGAGATCGCCGCGGCCCGCCACCACAACGCGTGCTGGATCGTGCGGACCGCGTGGGTCTACGGCGCGGGCGGCCGCAACTTCGTGCACAAGATCCTCGAGATCGCCGACGCGAAGGGATCGCTGCGCGTGGTGGCCGACGAGGTCTCGTCCCCCACGTGGACCGCCGACCTCGCCGCGGCGATCGTGCAGCTCGTCGAGCGGGCGCCGCACGGCGTCTACCACCTCGCCGGCCGGGGCGGCTGCTCGCGCTTCGAGCTGGCGAAGGAGGTGCTGGAGCTGACCGGGCGCTCCCGCGTGACCGTCGAGCCGATCGCCAGCGGCGATTGGCCCCGGCCGAGCCGCCCGCCCCTCCGCACCGTCCTCGACGTGAGCAAGGCGGAGGCCGCCGGCATTCCGATGCGCCCGTGGCGCGAGGCGCTTGCAGCGTTCCTCGCGACCTGACCCTTGCGATCACCGGTCGCGCCACCTAAACTCCGCCGATCATGAGGCGTTTTCTGGCCGGGATCGGGCTTGCGGGAGCGCTGGCGCTCGCCTGCGCGCCGGCTCGCGCGCAGAACCCGCTCGAGCCCCCGGACCTCGCGCGATATCTCCGCTGGGGGCCGGTCCGCGTGCGCCCCGGCCTCGTGCTGACGAACCTCGGGTACGACAACAACATCTTCTACCGGACCGACGTGCCGCCGGTCGGCGACTACACCGCGACCCTTTCGCCCCGGGTCGAAGGAGTCGTGCTGTTCGGCGACCGGGCGTTTCTCACTTTCAAGGAGCAGCTCGACTGGACGACCTACAGGACCTACTTCGAGCAGAACTACTGGAACCAGCTCGGGTCGGGGCGGCTGACCGTGCCTCTCAAGCGCATGGGCTTCTACGTGGACGGCGTGCTCAACGACACCAAGGAACGGCCCCCAGACCAATACTCCCTCCGCAACGACGTCCGCCAGCTGGGCCTCGGTGGGGGGATCCTGTTCAAGGCGGGATGGCGGACCGACGTCGAGCTCGGCGTCGCCAGGTCGTCGTACGGCTACACCAACCCGGATTACCCGACCATCGGTTCCTCGCTCGACCGGACGGAGCGCGGCACGCGGGCCCTGGGGCGGTATCTGGTCTTTGGCCGCACGCGGCTTACCCTGGAGTGGTCGAACCGGGACATCACGTTCAGCAATCCCGAGAACGGCCGCGACGCGACCCAGAAGAGGCTCGTCCCCGGCCTCGATTTCGGCCTCGGCGGGCGCCTCACCGGAACGTTTCGGTACGGCTGGGCTCGTCTCGACTCGAAGAACCCTTCGTTTCCCGACTACAACGGCCCCGTGGGAGAGGCGCGCCTCTCCTACCGCTTCGGCGCCGGCACCACGCTCCAGGCCGGGGGGCTGCGCGACATCGGGTTCTCGACCTATGTGGCCACGGGGTACTACGAGAACGCGACGTACGACGCCAGGGTGATCCAGTACTTCAACCGCGTTGTTGGCGTGGAGGCCGGTGGGGGGCGCGGCCAGCTGAGGTTTCCGGCGAGCGCGTCGCCTTCCTTGCCCGTCGATCGCATCGACCGGACCGTCCAGTACGACGGGGGCATCAGGCTCCGTTTCTCGGAGACCACCCTCGGCCGGAGGGTGGAATACTCGATCAAGCTCACTCACTGGACCCTGACCTCGAACTACCCCGGCATCGACCAGTCGCGCACCACCCTGGGCTTGAACGCGATCATCGGCTACTGAATGGTGACCGGGACCAACCCTCGGCTATACTCTGGAGTTCGACCATGAGCACTCTCGCCAAGATCCTCCTCGCCGTCCTCGTCCTGCCGCCGGCCGCGGCGCTGGCCGGGGACCCGCCCGCCAAGCCCGCGGAGCCCGGCGAGACCGTCCTCGAGGCCAGGCCGCTGGCCGCGGGGGCCCTGCCCCCCGCGGGATCGGTGCTGCGCCGCGGCGGGACCGACTACAAGATCGGGCGGCAGGACCTCCTCGAGGTCACCGTCTTCGACCTCAAGGAGCTGGACCAGACGGTCCGCGTCGCCGACGACGGTTCCGTCACCCTTCCCCTCCTCGGCCGCCTGCAGGTGGCGGGGCTGACGAAGGGCGACCTCGAAGCGCTGATCGCGAAGCTCCTCGAGGAACGGTTCGTGCGGAACCCGCAGGTCACGATCTTCGTGAAGGAGTACGAGTCGAAGAAGATCGCCGTCAGCGGCGCGGTGAAGAAGCCCGACACCTACGAGATGCTCGGCGAGAAGACGCTCCTCGAGATGATCTCGAAGGCGGGGGGGCTCGACAAGGACCTCGGCAAGGAGATCATCATCTTCCGGCAGGACGCGGACGGCTCGACGCGGCGCCTCGGGGTGAACCTCGACAAGCTCGTGTACGACGCCGACCCGTCGCTCAACCTCGTGGTCGAGCCGGGAGACATCATCTACGTCCCGAGCGTCGAGAAGGTGCGGATCTTCGTCAGCGGCGCGGTCAAGAGCCCGAACCTCTACGAGGTGCCGCGCGCCGAGCCGGTGACGGTGCTGAAGGCGATCACCCTCGCGGGAGGGACGACCGACCGCGCGTCCGAGAAGAAGGTCCAGATCATCCGCACCGGGGACGACGGGGCGCGGAAGACGATCCTGGTGAACCTCAAGAAGATCAAGAAGGGCAAGGCCGAGGATCCGGTCCTCCAGAAGGACGACCTGGTGCTCGTGCCCGAGGCGTTCTTCTGATGATGGAAGAAGAGACGATCGGCGGGAAGCACCTCCTCGAGTACTGGGCGGTCCTGAGGCGCCGCCGGTACGTCGTCTACCTCGCGGTCGCGGCCGCGGCGCTGATCGCCCTCGTCGGCTCGTTCCTCGCGACGCCCCTCTTCCGGTCCACCGCCACGCTGCAGATCGAGCGGCAGAACCCGGACGTCCTCGCGTTCAAGGGGCTGGCGTCGGTGGACTACTCCTGGAACGCCTACACCGACTTCTACCAGACCCAGTACAAGATCCTCGCGTCCGACGCGGTCGCGCGGCGGACGGTGGACCGACTCGGCCTGCTGAACCACCCGCTGTTCGCCGCGGGCGAGCCGCGGAAGGGGCTCGTCTCCCGCCTGCGCGCGCTCCTCCCCTCTTCGACCTCCGGCGTGGAGAAGGACCCGGTCGAGACGGCGGCGGCGGCCCTCAGGACCGGCCTCGAGGTCGCGCCCGTGCGCAACTCGACGCTCGTGACGGTCTCCTGGGTGTCGCGCGACCCGGCGCTCGCCGCGCGCGTGGCGAACGGCGTCGTGGACGCCTTCATCCAGCTCAGCATCGAGTCGAAGTACACGACCTCCGACCAGGCGACCGAGTTCCTCGTCAACCAGATCGGCACCCTGAAGAGCGAGATCCGCGACTACGAGGAGCGCCTGCAGCGCTACGGCGAGTCGAAGGGGATCGTCACCATCGACGACGCGAGCAACATCACGCTGAAGGCCCTCTCCGACATCTCCGAGCGGCGCACGGAGGCGCAGGGAACCCTCGCGCAGAAGGAGGCGGCGTACAAGGCGGTCGTCGGCTCCGCCCCCGATGCGCTCCCCGACGTGCTGCACTCGGACCTGATCTCGCGGCTCAAGGAGGAGTACGCCGGGTACGAGGCCGAGTACTACGAGAAGTCGCGGCGGTTCAAGGAAGACTGGCCGGGGATGCAGGCGCTCAAGTCCAAGCTCGACCAGGCGCGGGAGCGGCTCGACCTCGAGACGCGCGAGATCGCTCGCCGGGTGTTGCTGAGCACCGAGGCCGACTACCGCCGCGCGCTCGAGGAGGTCCGGAACCTCGACGCGCTCGTCGCGCGCCAGGAGAACGCGGCGCAGACGCTGAAGCGGGACGGTGTCGAGTTCGCGAACATCCAGAGCGAGGTCAGGAAGAAGCGCGAGACGCTCAACGCGCTGATCGCGCGGCAGGGCGAGATGGCGCTCTCGACGCGCCTCAAGGACCTCGACGCCACCTCGAGCAACGTGAGGATCGTGGACCGCGCGCGGACGCCGAGCGCCCCCTTCAGCCCGAACCGGAAGATGAACCTGGTCCTCGGCCTCCTCCTCGGGCTCGCGTGCGGCGTCGGCCTGGCGTTCTTCCTCGACTACCTCGACAACACGCTGTCGTCCCCCTCGGAGATCGAGCCGCTCGTGGGCCTCCCCTCCCTCGCGGTGATCCCGCGCCACGGCCCGCAGGCGGACCCGCTGGGGCGCGTGCGGAGGAAGGCGGCGGCCGCTCCCGCGGACACGGTGGACCTCGTCGCGTTCCGCGACGGCGGGGCCGGCGCGTCCGAGGCGTACCGCGACCTGCGCACGGCGCTCCTGCTGTCGAGCGCCGGGAGCCCGCCGCGCCGGATCATGGTGACGAGCGCCCTCCCCGAGGAGGGGAAGTCCGCCACCGCGATCAACCTCGCGGTCGTGCTGGCGCAGCTCGGCCGCCGGGTGCTGCTCGTGGACACCGACCTGAGGCGGCCGAGGCTCCACAAGGCGTTCGGCAAGCCCAACGCCTCCGGGATGAGCACCTACCTGTCCGGGCTCGAGAGCGATCCGCTCCGCCTCGTGGTGAGCACGGGTATCGAGCACCTCGACCTCGTCACGAGCGGCCCGGTCCCGCCGAACCCCTCGGAGCTGCTCAACGCGCCGATCTTCGACGAGTGCGGGAAGCGGTTCCTCGAGGCCGGGTACGATCACGTCGTGTTCGACTCGCCCCCGGTCCTCTCCGTCGCCGACCCGGTGATCATCGCCAGCGTGCTCGACAGCGTCGTGCTCGTGACGCGCGCGGGACGTACTCCGCGGCAGTCCCTCAAGGCCGCGGCGGAGCGGTTCCAGCAGGCGGGAATCCGGCCGGCCGGCGTCGTGCTCAACGACCTCGACGCCGCGATGCACGGCTACGCCCACTACCGGTACCGGTACTACGGCAGGTACGGGCACCCGGGGCCGAAGCCGGAAGAGGAGCGCCGCGACGGGCGCGCCGGCGGGACCCGGGGCGTCTGACCGGGTTCGTTCGTGGCGGAGGAGACCGGGCCCCCCGGCATCGCGCGAGGAGACCTCATCGCGCGGATCCTCGAGCTCGGCCTCGCGGCCGTCGTCGTGCTGGCGCCGCTCCCCCAGGGATCTGTGCGTGAGCCCGCTCTCTCGGCGCTCGAGCTCGGCGCGTTCTCGCTCGGCATCCTCTGGCTGATCCGCGCGACGCTGCGGCCCACGCGCCTTCCTCCCCTGCCGGTCCGGGCGGCGCTCGCGGGCCTCCTGCTGCTCGGCGTGCTCCAGGCCGTCCCGCTGGGGAGCGGGGTCGTCGGCGCGCTCTCGCCGCGCGCGGCGGCGGTGCGGACCGAGGCGCGGCCGCCCGCGGACGCTTTGGAAGGAGAGCGAAGGCTCCTCGGGAGCGATCCCGCGCGGCTCGACCGCCCGGCGGCGCTCTCGGTGGATCCGCCGGCCACCGCGTCGGCGCTCAGGACCGGGGCCGCGCTGGCGATCCTCCTCCTCGTCGCGGTGACGGTCGTGACGGAGCGCGGCGCGGCGGGGATCGCGCTGGCGCTCCTGGTGTCCGCCGCGCTCCAGGGGCTCTACGGCACGCTCGCGGTGGCCGCGGCGGCGGCGGGCGCGGCGGCGCGGCCGGCGGCCGACCCGTGGCTCGCGTCGGGGACCTTCGTCAACAAGAACCACTACGCGGGGTTCCTCGCGGCGGCCCTGCCGGCGGGGATCGCGCTGGTCCTCGGGCGGTGGCGCCGGCTGAGATCGAGCGGGCACCGGCTCGCCCGGCTCCTCGGAGGCGACGGGAGCCTCGTGCTGCTGCTCGGCCTGCTGGCGCTCGTGGGGCTCGCGGGGCTGCTGCTCTCGTTCTCGCGAGCGGGGATCGCGCTCGGCGCGCTCGGCGTGGTGCTGACGTTCGCCGCCGTGGGACGGCGCGGCCTCAAGGCCCGGCTCGCCGCCGCGATCGTGATCCTGGCGGTGGCCGCCGTCCCGCTCGCGCAGCTCGGCGCCGAGCGGCTGGTGGCGAGCTACGGCCGGATCGGGCTGGAGTTCACGGGGACCGCGAGCCGCGGGGTCGTCTGGCGCGACACGCTGTCGATGGCCGCGGCGTACCCGGCCGCCGGGACCGGCTTCGGCACCTTCTCGGCGGCCTACCCGCTCTTCAGGTCCCCGGGCGTCCGCGCGTTCTTCGCCCACGCGCACAACGACCCGCTCCAGGTCCTGGCGGAAGGCGGGATCCCGGCGCTCGGGCTGCTCGCGCTCCTGGCTGCGCCCATGGTCCTGCTCGTGCGGGGCGCGCTGGCGGGGCGCGGCGGTACGCTCGCCGCCGGCATCGGCGCCGGGCTTCTCGCGGTGCTGCTCCACTCCCTCGTGGATTTCAACTTCCACATCCCGTCGAACGCGGCGACCGCGGCGATCCTCGCCGGCGCGCTGATCGGGTGCATGCCGCCCGGGAGCGCCCGCCGGCGTGATGGGGACGAGGAGCCGGTCTCGGCACCGTCCGAGAACGGATCGAGGCTGCGGCTCGTCGCGCCGCCCGAGCCGGTCGAGCGAGACGTCCCGGGCGACGGCCGCCGCGGCGCGCTCGCGCTCGGCGCGGTCGTCCTCGCCGCCGCGCTCGCGGCCACGATGCTGTCCGCTCGCGCGGCGCGCACGCCCTTCCGCGCCGCGGCCGTCGCGCGAGACGCGATCGAAGCCGCCTTCGACTCCGGACCGGCGGCGGCGCCGGTCCGCGCGGCGCTCGAGACGCTGCGCGGGGAGCTCGGCCGTCGCCCGCTCGACGCCGCGACGCGCGCGGCGTACGCCAGCCTGCTCCTCGAGCTGGCGGCCTCGCCGGAGGAGCGGCGCGCGGCGGCCTTCCACGCCGCGAGGGCCGTCGAGCTCGCGCCGGTCACCGTTCCCGTCGTGGACGTCGCGGCGAGGGTGCTCGCGCGAAGCGGCGACGCGTCGCTCGCGGTGGACCTGGTCCGGAAGATGTTCGTCTACGACCCGTCCTCGGCCGCTGACCTCTACGCGGCCGTCGAGCCGAACGTCGCCCCCGCGGCATTCGGGAAGGGGCTCCCCGACGATCCCGGCGCCTGGGTCGCGTGGATGAACCGCCTGCGCGCGAGCGGCCGCGCCGCCGAGGCGGAGGAGCTGCTCGACCGCGCGGCCGCGCGCTGGCCGCGGAACCTACCTATCCAGACCTCCGCCGCGCTCCGCGCGCTGGGCCGGGAGCGGTGGGACGACCTGCGCCGCATCCTGGAACCGGACGCCCGAGGGACGGCAACCGGGGCGAGGGACGGCAATCGCGACCGGTTGCTGTCCCTCGGGCCCGAGGGCGCGACGCTCGTCGCCTGCCGCAGCCGCCTGCTCGCCGCCGAGGGGGACCGCGCGGGCGCGCGGGCCGACGCCGGCGAGGCCGTGAGGCTCGCCCCGAAGAACGCGTGGATCCGCTTGCAGGCCGGGATCTCGATCGAGGCGTCGGGAGACGCCGCCGAGGCCCGCGCGCAGTGGGAGCGCGGGTTGTTCGAGCTCGTCCCCTCCGAGGGGAACCGCTGGCTGCGCGCGGAGCTGCTCACCCGTCTCGCGCGCCTCGAGGACCGGGTGGGCCGGCCCGCCGACGCCCTCCGCGCGTGGCGCGCCGTCCTCGACCTCTACCCCACCCACGCCGAGGCCCGCCGCCGCATCGAAGACCTGTCCGGCCCCTAGCCGTATAATTCCGCTGGAGGAACGCCCGTGGCGCTGCTTTCCATCGTCATCCCGGTCTACAACGAGGAGCGCACCCTCGCGGCGCTGCTCGACGCCGTGCTCGCGGCTCCGCTTCCCGAGGGGGTCGACCGCGAGCTGATCGTGGTGGACGACGCGAGCACCGACGCGACCCCGGCCCGCCTGGCGCACTACGCGTCCGATCCGCGCATCCGGACGTTCCGGCAGGACCCGAACCAGGGGAAGGGCGCCGCGCTCCGGCGCGGGTTCGAGGAGGCGCGCGGCGACTTCGTGGTCGTGCAGGACGCGGATCTCGAGTACGACCCGCGCGAGTACGGGAAGCTGCTCGTGCCGGTCCTCGAGGGAAAGGCGGACGTCGTGTTCGGTTCCCGTTTCATGGGGGGCGAGGCGCACCGCGTGCTGTTCTTCTGGCACTCCATCGGGAACCGATTCCTGACGCTGCTCTCGAACGCGCTGACCAACCTGAACCTCACCGACATGGAGACTTGCTACAAGCTGTTCCGCACGGACGTCCTGCGGCGAATCCGGCTCGAGGAGAACCGTTTCGGCTTCGAGCCGGAGGTCACGGCGAAGGTCGCGAGGCTCGGCGTGCGGATCTACGAGGTGGGGATCAGCTATTCGGGACGGACCTACGAGGAAGGGAAGAAGATCGGCTGGAAGGACGGCGTCCGCGCGATCTGGTGCATTCTCAAGTACGGGTTGCTGCGGGCGTGAAGGGCCGCCCCCCGGAGAAGCGATTATTTCGAGCGGCGGCGGGCCTCTCGGTAGGCCGCGGCGGCCACCATGGCGCCCACGACCGCTATCGCCAGGGGTGGGACCAGGAGCAACAGGAAGGTCGGATCGTCGACCCCGATGACGTGCCCGCGCGCCACCAGCGCGCCCGCCAGGCCGACGAGGCCGCAGAGAAATCCCCACGCGGAGGCGGCCACGAAATAGAACCACCGCAGCCGGCGATGAGCGCCCGCCACCTTGTCGTTGCGCCCCATCACATTGCCGGACCGCGAAGGAGCGGTATACTCGCCGCCGTGCGCGATCGAGTCGGGATTGGTTTCAGGGAGCATTCGAAGCCCTCGACATAAACTGGTGGAATTCGCCCGGCCCTCCCGGGCCATCGATAGTCAGATACGGACCGCAGGAGGTCATGTCAAGTGTTTCCGAACGCAACCCGACGCGGACGGATCATCGCCTGCGCTCTCGTCTTCTCGCTGGTCGCTCCGATGGCGGCAATTGCGGACGAGGGCACCGCAGCGGCCGGCCCTCCCGGCACCGGTCGCGTGAAGGCCAGGGTCTTCGGGAGCAACGGAAAGACGCCCGTCGCGGGGGCGATCCTGCGCGCCTACCATCTCGACAGCGGCAAGGTCTATTCGTCGAGCCCCGGCACCGGGAAGGGGGACTGCGAGCTCAAGGGGTTGCCGTACGGCTACCTGGACATCGCGATCGAGACGAAGGACGGTGTCTTCGTCGGCAACCAGGTCGTGAACGTCCCGCCGGATGGGACCGTCACCCTGTCGCTGACCCTCACCAAGTACGCGGAGCGGACACCGGCGTGGTGGAGCGGCAAGGCGCCCCGACAGATCCCGGGAACCCGCAACGAGTCGCAGGGGATCGCGGAGCTCAACATGAAGAGCAAGGGGCGGGCGTTCTGGACGAGCCCCGGAGGGCTCGCGATCATCGGAGGCGCGACCGGCCTGGTGCTTCTCGCCCTCACCAGCCAGAGCGGGTCGTCATCCACGCCGAGCCCGTCCACTCCGTAGGACGACTGACGTCTCCGGCCGCCGGTGCCCCTTGACGGAGCGGGACCCTCGACGGAGAATGCTGTCCGTCTTTCGGCGGTGCGGGGTACCTGCAGCACGAAGGCGGGGCCGGTAGGCGTCGCGCTCGACGCTTCGCCGGACATGTCGTAAGGGTATGGGGCTCGCGAAGAAGGAATCGGCTCCTCCCCGGCGGGGAGGGGCCTACATCGTGGATGGAGGATCGGAGATGGCACCCAGCTTTTTCAGACGCACCGTGGCCGGCGCGCTCGTCGTGACGATGGCGATCCTCGTCGCGAACCTTCCGGCTCTGGCCGGATCGAACGCGGTGTTTCGCGGGCGAGTCCTCGAGTCGGATGGCGTGAATCCGAGGCCGGGTGTCGTCGTCGCGCTCGTGAACGGGAACGACGGCAAGACCTTCGAATCCGCCCCCGCCGACGATCGCGGCTACTTCCGCATCGATTCCGCGCCCGCCGGCACGTACGCCGTGGTCGCCCGGGCCTCCGAGGGGGCGTTCCTCGCGGCGGACGCGATGACGCTCAACGCCGGCGCCAACAAGCCGGTCGCGCTGTCGCTCAAGTCGAATGCAGCGGAGGGCGGCACCGGCACGGCGAATCCGCAGCAGGACAAGATCGCCCCGTGGCTGAAGTGGGTCATCGTGGGCGGGATCGCGGTCGGCGCGATCGTCGTGGCCGACGCGATCACGAAGGAAGAGACGCAGGCCAGCGGATTCTGATCCCGAGGCCTCCGGTCAGACCTCTTTCCCCAGCGCGCCGGGCCACAGCCGCGCGGCGCGGCGGTCTTTGTGGCGCGGGCGGCTCTTCTCCGGCTTCCAGGTGAGGTCCCACTCGGCGACTTTCCGCTCGAGGCAGCGCGGACAGGCCAGGAAGAGTTGCCCCGGCTGCAGCTCGCAGGTCGAGTTTTCCCCGCGGAGCGAGCAGACGTAGCAGTAGTAGGCGCCGGCCTCGGGCGCCTTTTCTCCGGGCTTGTGCATCGCGTTCTGTCTCGCCATCGGGACCTCCTGGATCGGGGGTCATTATGGTTGCGAAGCCGGTTTTCTACAAACCCGCCGGGCCTCGCGCCCCGGAACTCCTCTAGAATCGCGCCATGGGGTTGTTCGAGCCCGAGGACGAGCGGAGCGGCGCCGGGGTCCCTCTCGCCGATCGCATGCGGCCGAGGGATCTCGACGAGCTGGCGGGGCAGGACCGGGTCGTGGGGCCGGGCACGGCGCTGCGAGCGGCGATCGAGCGCGACGATCTGCGGTCGATCATCCTGTGGGGCCCACCCGGATCGGGGAAGACGACCCTCGCCCGGATCATCGCCCGCCGGACGCGCGCGTCGTTCGTGCCGTTCTCGGCGGTGCTCGCCGGGATCAAGGAAGTGCGGGAGGTGATGGAGAAGGCGGCGGCGTTCCGGAGGGCCACCGGGCGCCGGACGATCGTCTTCGTCGACGAGATCCACCGCTTCAACAAGGCGCAGCAGGATGCGTTCCTCCCCTACGTCGAGGAAGGGACGATCGTCCTGATCGGCGCGACGACCGAGAACCCTTCGTTCGAGGTGAACGCCGCGCTGCTGTCGCGGTCGCGCGTCTACCGGCTGGAGAGGCTCGAGCCCGAGCACCTCGCGGCGGTGATCCGGCGGGCTCTCGCCGATCGCGAGCGGGGGCTAGGGGCGCTGCGCGTCGAGCTGGCGGACGACCTGATCGACGCTCTCGCGGCCCAGAGCCAGGGGGATGCCCGCGCGGCGCTGAACGTCCTCGACCTCGTGGCCGCGTCGGCGCCGGAGGAGGCCGACGGCACGAGGCGCGTCGGCGCGGCGCTCCTCCAGGACGCGTTGCAGAGGGGGGCGCTGTACTACGACCGGGCCGGCGAGGAGCACTTCAACCACATCAGCGCGCTCCACAAGTCCATGAGGAACTCGGACGCCGACGCGTCGCTCTACTGGCTGGCGAGAATGCTCGACGCCGGCGAGGACCCCCTCTACGTCGCGCGCCGGATCGTGCGGTTCGCGAGCGAGGACGTGGGGCTGGCCGATCCGAGAGCGCTGACGCTGGCGCTGGCGGCGAAGGACGCGGTCCATTTCGTGGGCAGGCCGGAGGCGGATCTCGCGCTCGCGCAGGCGGCGGTCTACTGCGCGCTGGCGCCGAAGTCGAACGCGCTCTACGCGGCTTGGGGAGAGGTTCTGGAGGCGATCCGCGCGGGGTCGTCGGACCCGGTCCCGCTCCGCTTGCGAAACGCGCCGACCGGCCTCATGAAGGCGGAAGGATACGGCCGCGGATACGAGTACGCCCACGACGCGGAGGGCGCGGTGACCGGGATGGACTGCCTGCCGGATCGGCTGGCCGGACGGCGATTCTACCGTCCGACCGATCGCGGCCTCGAGAAGACGCTGGCCGAACGGATCGAGGCGTGGCGCAAGGCCCGCGCCGAGAACGCGCCCGGCAGCGGGAGGGGCAAGCCCTCCCCGCGGCGCTGATCCCGCCGCGGGTCGGGCACACCACCGCTTTCCCGAACAGGACTCAGGCCGGCTCGGCCGGCGGCGCTTCGGGGGCCTGGGGCTCCGATTCCGCGGCCGGGGCCGCCGCCGCGGGCTTCGCGGCCGCAGCCTTCTTCGGAGCCGGCTTGGCCGCCGCCGCCCTCGCGGCCGTTCGCGCCGCCTTCGCCTTAGCGGTCGCCGCGGCCTTCACCTTCAGCTTCCCGGCCTCCTTGGTCCGCTTCCTCTTCCGCTTCAGTTCCTTCACACGCTGGGTCGACATCGATCCTCCCTACCATCCGATCTTCATAGGTGGTCCGCGGATTATAGCCGGAACTTCGGGGCCGGACATCACCCCGTCAGGGTTCCCGGAGTTTGGCGAGGAGGGAATCGGATTCGGGGGGGGTGGCGGCGCGCCAGAGGCCTAGCTTGCGTTTTCGCTCGATGGCGTCGCGGGTGTAGCGGACGCTCGAGACCAGGCGGCCGTCGGGGGTGAAGAAATGGGTGCGGCCGCGGTCGCCGGGCACGACGAGGGTGCCGTTGCGCTCGTCGACGAGGATGGCGTCGGCCTTCACGTCGCGGATGTCGTCGAGGGCCTTGCGCGTGGGGCGCTCGCCCGACTGGTGGCGCTCCTCGCCGTGGAGTGTGCGGCGGGCGCGCCCGCGATGATCGTGCTCGAGGCGCCGGACGAGCCCGCGCAGGATTCCCTCCACTCGGCGCTCGAGCTCCGAGTCGGAAGCGGCGGCGCCGTCCCGCTCGCGGGGGGCGCGACGCACGACGGTGCCGAGGGCGCTCTGGGCCCAGCGCGCGGCGCGGGCCCAGGGCACGCCCTCCTGCCGGTCCCAGAGGAGCTCGAGCGACTCGCCGCTCGACGTCCGGCCGAGTATGTTGAGTCCGAGGCGCAGCCGCGCGGCGCCGGGCCTCGACGCGGCCACCTGGAACGTCACCGCGAGAACGCCGCGTCCCTCGGCCTCCTTCACCCTCACCTGGTAGAAGCCTGCGGTCACCTGGCCCAGCAGGTCGTAGGTCGGCGCCTGGAACGCGCCGAGCAGGCCGCCGCTGAGCGCGCCCGGACCCTGCACGAGCGTGAGGAACGCCGGCGGGTTCTCGTAGAGGCGATCGACCTCCGGGTGACGCAGGTCGAGGCACACCTGCGCGAAATCCTCCCATCGGGGCGTGCCCGTCGGCGCGTATCCGACGAACACGTGGCGCCCCGACGGCGGGAACGAGTGCTCGCAGGCCGCCCCGGCGCAGCGATGGCAGAACGCGTGTCCCGGGCGGAACACGGCGGCGCGCTGGATCTCGTCGTCGAGAAAGCGGTCGATCCGCTCGACGAGGCGGGCCGAGAAGGCCGCCGGGTCGGCGCCGGGCCCCTTGAGCGCGAGAGGAAGGTCGAGGTCCACCGCGGTGAGCGAGGCTTCCACGAGGTGCCCGCCCGGCTTGCGCGCGAGCTGCTCGCGCACCATCCGCTGCAGCACGTCCCAGGCGATCTCTCCGAGCGCACTGACCCTGTCTTCCATGGATCCTACCGCCGGGCCGGCCGGAGCAGGTCCCCGCTCACTCCGGCTCGAGCTTCAGCTCGACCTCGGTCTTCCGCCCGGCCTCGAGGGTGATCGTGTCGCCCTTCCCCACGACATAGCCCGCGGCCTTCGCGGAGAGGACCGCCGCGCCCGGCGGCAGCGCTTTGACCAGCACCCCGGCGCGGTTGGCGGGCAAGGGCCCCTTGTCCTCTCCGTCGGCGAAGACGAGGTGGACCTCCGACTTCGGAATCGGCTGGCCCGTCTTCGCATCCAGGACGCGAACGAGCAGCGACGCCGCCCGCCGGAGAACGACCGGCTCCGTTCGATCGTCGGCGGTCACGGTGCTCGGGAGGAACCCGTCGGCCACGATCCTGAGGAGCGAAGGCGTGCGGGGCGTCAGAAGCCGGTACCCGCCCTCCGCCGTGGTCTCGTCGCACAGCCCCTCGGCGCTCCAGGCTTCGCCGACCATGATGCAGGCCCGCGCTCCCGAGACCGGCTTGCCCTCGGGATCCACGACCCGTCCGCTCACGGCGCTCGCGGGCGTCACCCACCACCCCGCCGCCGCCAGAAGCGCGGCGGAAATGCGAAGAACATGGACCTTCACGATCTTCCTCCTGCCCGTAGCCCTTCCGGCATTATGCCCCAGGAAACGGGCGGCTGCCCCTCCCGGGCGAGGAGCGGGCAGGTCGCGCCGGGGCGCGCGCCCTCGGCTCCGGCGAGGGGCCGAAGAAAGGTGGAACTTTCCCCGCGGCGGTCTGTGCTAGACTCCGCTCACATGGGGGAAAAGCACCCCCGGGAGCAGTTCGTTGGCGCCCTTCACTTTTTTTTTGGAAGTAGTAGTATGAGCCTCGGCCTGGATGGAGCAGCAACCTCCGTCAGGGTGGCCGACAGGTTAACCGCCCTTCAGCGTGAAGGGTGTGCGTAAAGGAGAATGAAAAGTATGCGCAAGATGATGGTGGTGTTGCCGCTCGTGCTCGTGCTCGTGATGCTGGTCGGCTGCCAGAAACCGCCGCAGGCTGACATCGACGCCGCGAAGGCCTCTCTGGATGGCGCGCGTGCCGCCGAGGCGACCGACTACGCCCCGGATTCGCTGAAGGCCGCCGAGGACTCCCAGGCCCAGCTCGACGCCGAGCTGAAGGTCCAGGAGCAGAAGTTCGCCCTGTTCCGCTCCTACAAGAAGGCCACCGAGCTGTCCCAGGCCACCAAGGCCGCCGGCGAGAAGGCCGTAGCCGACGCCAAGGCGAAGAAGGAGCAGGTGAAGGGCGAGGCTCAGACGCTGGTGACCGAGGCGAAGACCGCCCTGGACGAGGCGAAGGCGCTGCTCGAGAAGGCCCCGAAGGGGAAGGGAACGCAGGCTGACCTCGAGGCCATGAAGGCCGATCTGATGGGCGTCGAGACGGCCATCAACGAGGCCCAGAATTCGTTCAACGCCGAGAAGTACCTCGACGCGAAGTCCAAGGCCGAGGCCGCGAAGACGCAGGCCGGCAACGTGAAGATGTCCATCGAGCAGGCGATCGAGGCCAAGAAGGCTGCCAAGAAGGGCAAGAAGTAACTTCGGCAGCTCTCGCAGCAATTTGACGGGGGCACGGCCGACCGTACCCGGCCGTGCCCCTTGAATTCTCCTCCCGGCTTGCATGTTCTCCCGGCGACCCGACACGGCTCTGGCCTGGAGAACCGATTCCTTATAAATTGAGTAACGTGAAGAAGACCGGTGTACGCGGCGAAAGCGGTGCGGGCCGCATGGCCCGGCGGCGGTGGCTCCTCGCCGTATTCGCGCTGCTTTCGCTCGGCCTCTGCGCCGCGGCGTCCTACCCCGTCCTGAGCGGGCGCACGGAGCCGCCCCGGTTCAGCCTGAGCTCGGCCGAGAAGGCCCTTGCCGAGGCGAGGCGGATCCGGGCCGACCGTTGGGCCGGCGACGCGCTGCTCGCGGCCGAGTCGGCGATGCGCGTCGCTCGCCTCGAGCAGCGTACCCAGGAGGAGCGGTTCTTCCTCCTTCGGGATTTCTCCGCTGCCCGCATTTGCCTCTCGCTCGCCGAGGACAAGGCCCGCGTGGCGGTCGCCGGGGCGAACCGCGCCCGCGTCGCGGCCCGCGCAGCGGCCGACGCGGCCATGACGGAAGCCCAGGACGAGCTGGGGCGGGCCGAGGACGCCGCCGACGCGATGCATCTGGGGCCCTACGGCCGTGTTCTCCTCCAGAAGGCGAAGATCGCCTACTCGCAGTCACAGATCCTCTACGGGCAAGGCGAGTTCCCGTCGGCCGCAGACCGCGCCTCCGCCGCGCGGACGCACGCGCGGGCCGTCGGCGACGGCGCCGCCGGCGCCGCGGCCCGCTTCACCGACGCGCGGATGGTCGCCGCCTGGAAGCACATGGCCAGCGACACGATCGCGTGGTCGCGCGAGACCGGCTCGTCGGCCATCGTGGTCTACAAGGAGAACCACCGGCTGACCCTTTACCGTGGTGGCAGTGCGGTCAAGTCGTACCGCATCGAGCTGGGCTACAATTCCACCCGGGACAAGCTCCACGCAGGAGACGCCGCGACCCCGGAGGGTCGCTACAGGATCACGGCGAAGAAGGGTCCCGGGAACTCGACCTACTACAAGGCGCTGCTGCTCAACTATCCGAACGACGAGGACCGCGAGCAGTTCGAACGGGCCCGGCGCGCGGGACAGCTTCCCCGCTGGGCGCGGATGGGTGGCCTGATCGAGATTCACGGCGACGGCGGTCGAGGCAAGGACTGGACGAAGGGGTGCGTCGCCCTCGCGAACAACGACATCGACGACCTGTTCTCGCGGGTGGCGGTGGGGACTCCGGTCACGATCGTCGGCGGCGACGGCAACGGCGGCGCGTACACCGAGCTGGTGCGCCGCTACCGCTCGCCGTCGAGCGGGAACGGGACGCTGAGCCAATGAGGTACGACCAGCTGGACGTCGCGGGGGGCGGGCTGCCGCAGGACGCCGCGGCGCGGCCATCGGTCGTGGTGCGCACCTCGTCGAAGGCGCTCGCGATCGCCGGCCTGCTGGTCCTCCTCGCGCTGCTCGCCGGCGGCACGGCCGCCGCCTACGGCACCGGCTACACCTACGGCCCCGCGCCCCGGGAGGCGATCGCCGTTCCCGCGGGCGACCCTCCACCGTCCGACCCGAAGGCTCTCAAGCGCTACGTCGCCAAGCTGCAGTCCCAGAAGAAGCAGGTGCAATCGGCGCTCCTCGCCAAGGCGCCCAAGGGCGTCTACGTCGTCATCGACCAGACTCAGAACCGCATCTACCTCAAGAAGGACCAGGAGACCATCCTGAACGCCGCGTGCTCGGCGGGATCCGGGCTGATCCTGAAGGAGGGGGACTGGGGCAAGGGGCGGAAGTGGGTCTTCGACACCCCCCGCGGCCTGTTCAAGGTCAAGTCCCGCCAGGAAAACCCGGTCTGGAAGAAGCCCGACTGGGCGTTCGTCGAGGAAGGCAAGCCGATCCCGAAGAGGGACGAGGACCGGATGGACTACGGGACCCTGGGCGAGTACTCGTTCCAGCTCGGGGACGGCTACATGATCCACGGCACGCTGTACGAGCGGCTCCTCGGGAGAAGCGTCACCCACGGCTGCATCCGTGTCGGGCGGGACGACCTCCGGAAGGTCTGGCAGTTGGTCCCGGTGGGCACTCCGGTCTACATCTACTGATGCGAGTCGGTCTACCCCTGGCCGTCGCCGCCGCCGTCCTGGCGGCGCTGCCCGTCCACGCGCAGACGTCCCGGGAGATCGAGCAGCTGCGGAAGGACACCGCGCTCCTTCGCCAGCAACTCGAGCTCGCCAACGGCGAGAAGTTCTACCTCGTGCTCGACCCCGCGACCTCGAGCCTCGAGCTGATGCTCAAGGGAGCGGTGCTGCAGGACTACAAGGTCCAGGGGCTCGAGGTCGGCACGCCCCGCGTCGCGTTCGCGACCCGCTCTCTCCCCGAGGGGTGGCGCGGCCGGATCTGGGAGAACGGGAACCTCGTCCCGGCGCGGGAACTCGACCGGATGGAGATCATCGCCCCGCCGCCGAGCAAGAACGCCGACGAGGACAACGCCCCGGCCGTCCCGATCCCGCAAACCCCCGAGGAGAAGTACCCGGTGCCCCTGCGATACCACGTCCGCTTCGACGGCGGCCTCTCGATCGAGATCCGGCGGCTCGGCGAGCAGGAGGAGAACACCGGGTTCTGGGGCGGCCTCAAGAGCTCGCTCGCGCACTGGTGGGCCGACGCCAAGGCGGTGCTGAGCCGCTCGTCGCCCGAGTCCGACGACGTCCGCCTCCGCGTCACGCTCCAGCAGAAAGAAGCCGACTCGCTCTACCGCGCCCTGCCCCCCAACACGCGCCTGTTCGTACTCCCCTCTCCCGAGCCCTGACCCTTTCGCGCATGTGGTACCCTGTACCTGAAGCCCCACACGGGAGAAAGGCCCCTTTGAACGTCCCCCTGGCCGACTTTGTTCCGTGGACCTCCGCCCGTTTCCAAAGCCAAGAAGCCCGTGACCGATTCCTCTTCGGTGTCGAGACTCTCGAGGGGAGCGCGGTCGAGGTCAAGTCCATGCCCGACGAAGACCGAGGCGCGTTGGTTCGTTGGCGCGCGGGGCAGTTCCTGGTCTTGAACGACGTCGCCTACGCCCACGGAGGTCGCATCATCATCCCCGTGACGCGGCGACGCACGCGCCTGATCTAGTGTCCCGAGTCTGAAGTACGTTGCATATCTCGCCGGCTCTGGCCAGCCCTGGCTTCGTCGGGCCTCCTCGGAATACGCCGGGTATGCCTTCGTCGGCCCTTCTCGCCAGGACCGCCCATAGCTCGACGAGTTATGCAACGTACTTCAGACTCGGGACACTAGCCGCTCGACGACCCGCCCGGCAGTGATTCACGGGCCGAGGCCGCGCGACCCAGTCATACCCCGGCCGTGGCGGACCGACGAGTGATCTCACTGCCCGAAGGTGATCACCCCGGGTGCGCCCGGCTTTCGGCGTATACTCGTTCCAGAAGGACGGCACGAAGATGCCCGATAATCGCATCAAGATTGCGCCCAATACAGTGGCCGATGCCGACGGGGAACCGCAAGCTCGTCGTGGAGTTCGCCATCCCAGGAGCGCCAACGGATACCATCGACGTGAAGATCCTGGAAGAGAGCCTCCACCTGACGGCCCCGGCGAGGGACATCGAGTACGTTTCGGCGCTGGCCCTAGGTTGGCCGGTGAAACCCGGCAAAGCCGAAGCGACCTACGAGCACGGCCTGCTCCGAATCGAGGTGCCCTTCAAGGACCCGATGGAAGATGCCGTGAAGGTCACCATCAAAGCCGGTGGCGAGGCGACCAAGATCAAGACGTCCGGGGTTTGACGACCCGCTAGGTCGCTGCGCTAGAGGCGAGATCTCGGGGGCTTGTTGCGCCCGGGCGGGCCGCGACCCGGACTCGTTCCACCGTGCCCTGCCCGGCTCCCGGCCAAGGTCTTTCGCCCGCTTCAGGTACCTCCGGACCGTCTTCGCCGTACGGCCCGTACTCCGGGAGATCGCCATGCGACGTTCACTCCTTCCTGTTGGCGTTGCGACGCTCCTGTTTCCGGAAGAGGGTTGCGTTGCTCACAGGAGGATTACGGATGGACGTAGCAGAGGCGGGTACCGCAACCCATCCGAAGCCGCTTCACAGGTTCATGCTCGCGTTCCACCCAGCAGCCTCTGTCCTGAAAGGAGGAGCAGATGAGGTTTAGAGTTCTGTTTCTGTTCACGGCCCTCGTCGTCGCAGCATCCACCGCGTTACCCGCTCACGCCGGAGGGAACGCTAACTTCGTTCTCGGGGGGCGGTCAATGACCGACAGTAACAACTGGGAGCCCTTTGATTCCCAGGCACTGGCCGGCGTGACCGTGGACTTCGCTCCCGCGAAGTGGCCCATCAACTTCGAGACGGGAATTCAGGCCTCCGCCAAGACGATGAGCGGATACGGCCTGTACGGCGAGGACGTAACCGCGAGCATCGGGGAGATCTTCTTCGGTATCAACAAGACCTGGAACGCGAGCGGCGGCAGGATGCATCCGTACGTCGGCGGCGGCGTTGCCTCGGTTACCGCCAAGTTCGAAGACAGCAACGTCAGCGTCGACGACACCTCGGCCGGCTACTACGTGCACGGCGGGATCTTCTGGCGTCTCGGGCACCGCTTCAACATCGGCTTCGACATCCGTCTCCTCGGCGGGACAAAGATGGTCTTCGTAGGGATGGAGGGCGACTCGAACTACTCGCAGGCCGGCCTCGTCCTCGGCTGGGGGTGGCCCCGGAGCCAGTTGGGACTTGATCCTAGTTTGACTGGCCGCTCGGCCGGGGCCGCTCCGCGAGGACCTCGAAATCCGCGTTATCCAGCGAGTCCGATGACACCCTCGATGGAAGGAACGGGAACACGGCCGACGACATCCAGGACGCCTCCCTGGGGACACCCGATTTCGATGCCCTGCTGCGGGTTGAGCGCGACGGGAACGGCCCAGGGCGGACCTACACCATCGAATACGAGCTACTGACGCGTCGGGGAACGTGGGGCTCACAACAGACGTTCTGAACGTTCCGCATGATCAGGGCGGGATCGAGGAACCCATCGCGTTGCGCGTGGATGATGCCGCACCAACCCTGGTGCACTTGGAGCCCATCTGCCGGGCCTAGCACGTCGATGCAATCCGTGGGAACCTCGACCAGGTTCGCGCAGGAGGATCCAACTGCCCGAAACATGCCCAATACTTTAGTCTGGCCTAGTCCTCCCGCCGCTTCGTAATCAGCAGATCAATCTGTTCCCGTCTGGGTGGCGACAGCGATCGAATCCGCGGCGTCGCGAATCGCTCGAGGAAGGAAACGGTGAGGGGCTACCCCGACTTCGCGATGTCGTCCCCGGCGAGACCTGAGCGGGACGAGGGGCCCTCGTGCTCGGCGGCCCACTTGCGAATGCCGTCCTGGCGGGTGCCGCCGACCTCGTAGAGCTTCTGCTTGTCGAAGACCATCAGCTCGCGGGAGTGCCCGCCGACCACGCAGGTCTTCGACTTCTGGCCCTCGATGCGCTCGAGCAAGCGATCCACTGGCTGCGCCCGGTACGTTTCCATCCTGGCGGCGGTGTTTTGAGCTCCGAGTCGTTGTATCTTCTGGCCAACATTCCTGCAGGAGCGACCAGCATGGGAATAGGGTCACGGGCCGCAGGGTGGCTGGTGTTGGGGGCGGCGCTAGCCGCCCAGGCGCCGCCGCCGGCTGCGCCGGCAGTTCCGTTCACCGCGGGCACCGCCACCTGGGACGTGAAGACGCTCGGCAACCACCGCGCCGTGCTTCAGGTCGGACGGGCATCGCCCGCGGCGCACGCGGTGATCCCGTGGCGCCGCCGCGATCCGCGTCCGCAAGACGTGCGACTGGTGGTGGTGGACGAGACCACGGGAACCCGTGTCGCCAACGTGCGGCGCGGCACGATCGCCCGCGAGCGCGGTGACTTCTGGTTCGAGCCGGTCTCGGGCGCCGGGCGCTACTTCGTGTACTACTTGCCGTTCGAAACCGCCGGGACCAACTACCCGAAGGTGACCTATCTCGCGCCGGACGACGCCCCGGCTCCCGCCTGGATCGCTCGCCTGGCCGATCGCGCCAACGTGGTCGAAGCGTCGGTTCTCGAGATCCAGGCGATCGACGACTTCAACAGCTTCTTTCCGATGGAGGTGATCGCCACCGCGGAGGAAACCGCGAGCCTCGTCGCCAGCAGCGCCGGCGCGGCCTACCTCGTCTTCCCCGAAGACCGCCGATACCCGATCCGCATGCGCGGTGACTTGCCGCAGCGCTGGTTTGCAAGAGGGGCGGGCGGCCCCGTCGCCGGCGAAGCCCGTCGCGGCGAGTTCTTCGCCTTCCAGCTCGGGCTGTACGCGATCGAGCCGTTGCGGGACGTGCAGGTGCGCTTCGGGGATCTCGTCGCCCCGGGCGGCGCTCGTATCGCCGCCGCACGCCTGCAGTGCATCAACGGACACGGGACCGGCTGGGACGGTCGCCCCTTTGCCGCGCCGGTGAACGTCGAGGCCAGGACGGTCCAGGCGCTGTGGTGCGCGGTGGACGTGCCCGTCGACGCGATCCCCGGACGTTATGCGGGCACGGCCACGATCACGGCCGCGCAGCGACCGGCCACGCCGGTCGACATGGCTCTCACGGTGCTCGAGACGGAGGCACCGGACGGCGGCGCCGACGAACCTTGGCTGCAGACGCGGCTGAACTGGCTGAACTCCACGCTCGGCCAGCGCAATGACGTCATCGCGCCGTATACGCCGCTGACGGTGTCGGCCAACGCCATCTCCCTGCTGGGCCGCCGCGTCGTGCTCGGCGAAACGGGGCTTCCCGAGCACATCGAGACGTTTTTCGCGCCGGAGATGACCCGCCTGTGTCCGACCCCGACCCCGGTTCTCGCGGCGCCGATGCGCTTTGTGGCCGTCGGGAAGGGCGGCACGACCCTGCCGCTGGCCGGCGGCGGCGTTCGCTTCACGGACGTGTCTCCGGGCACCGTGCGGTGGGAGTCGTCCGCGTCGGCCGGCGCGCTCACCGCGTTGGTCAGCGGCACGATCGAGTTCGACGGGTTCCTCTCGTACTCGATCGCGGTCACCGCGTCGGCCGCCGTCGATCTCGATGACGTCCGGCTCGACATTCCTTTCGCGCCGCCTGCCTCCACCTACATGATGGGCCTCGGACAGAAGGGCGGCCGCAGGCCGGCCTCGTACGACTGGACGTGGGACGTCGCCACGAAGAACCAGGACGGGGCATGGATCGGCGGGGTCAACGCGGGGCTCTACTTCTCGCTCCGCGCGGAGAACTACAGCCGGCCGCTCAATACCAACTTCTACCTGCAGAAGCCCCTCAATCTCCCCCCCTCCTGGGGCAACGGCGGCAAGGGTGGCATCTCCATTCGCGAGGCCGGCGACCGGGTGCAGGTGAGCAGCTTCGGCGGCCCTCGCCGGATGCGTGCCGGCGAGACGCTCCACTACGACGTCGTCTTCATCGTGACGCCGTTCCACGTGATCGATACGGACGCACAGTGGCGGACCCGGTTCTACCACCGCTACGCCGACCCCGAGAGCGTGAAGGCGGCCGGGGCGACGGTGGTCAACATCCACCACGCCACGCCCATCAACCCGTGGATCAACTACCCCTTCATCGCCCACCGCGAGATGAAGGCCTACGTGGACGAGGCCCACCGGCTCGGGTTGCTGGTGAAGATCTACGACACGGTCCGCGAGCTCTCGAATCACGCCCACGAGCTGTTCCCGCTTCGCAGCCTCGGCAACGAGGTGTTCACGGCCGGGCCGGGCGGCGGCTTCTCCTGGCTACAGGAACACCTCGGCGACGACTACATGGCCGCGTGGTTCGTGCCCGCCCTGCAGGACGCCGCAATCATCAACAGCGGGATGAGCCGCTGGCACAATTACTACGTCGAGGGGATGCGCTGGCTGGTCGACCACGTCGGCATCGACGGGCTCTACCTAGACGACGTCGCGTTCGACCGCACCACGATGAAGCGCGTCAAGCGGGTGCTCACCGCCGGCGGGCACCCGGGGATCATCGACCTGCACTCGGCCAACCAGTTCAACAAGCGGGACGGGTTCGTCAACAGCGCGGTGCTGTACCTCGAGCACTTCCCGTACCTGAACCGCCTCTGGTTCGGCGAGTACTTCGACTACGAGGCGAACTCGCCCGACTTCTATCTGACCGAGGTCAGCGGTATCCCCTTCGGCCTGATGGGAGAGATGCTGGAAGGCGGCGGAAACCCGTGGCGGGGCATGGTATACGGCATGACGAACCGCATGCCGTGGAACGAGAAGAGCGACCCGCGGCCCATCTGGCGGGCGTGGGACGCGTTCGGCATGCAGGGCACCGAGATGATCGGCTACTGGGTCCCCGCCAACCCGGTGAAGACCGACCGTCCCGACGTGCTCGCCACGGTGTACAGGAAGCCCGGCGCGGCTCTGGTCGCCGTCGCAAGCTGGGCGGAATCTGCCGTGCCCGTTTCCCTGCGCATCGACTGGGAGGCGCTGGGCATCGATCCGGCGCGTGCGCGCATCGAGGCCCCCGAGATTCCGTCCTTCCAGCCCGCGAGGCGGTTCTTGCCGGGTGAGCCGGTCCTGGTCGAGAGCGGCAAGGGGTGGCTGCTGGTCGTCACCGAGGCGCGCTGACGCCGCGCCCTGAACGGCGTCGTTCGGATCCGGTCCAAGCAGGGAATGGAGACTCCCGTGAAGCGGGTCACGCTCGCGCTGGCGGTCGCCGTCTGTTGCGGTCTCGTCGGCCCTGCGCGCGCCCAGGATGCGGGGCGCGCCGCATGCGGCGCTGATCGGTCCCCGTGACGGTGTTGACGGATAGGAGGGAGAACTCCGGGAACTACCCCGCCTTGGCGATGTCGTCCCCGTCGAGACCGGAGCGGGAGGAGGGGCCCTTGTTCTCTTCGGCCCACTTGCGGATGCCGTCCTGGCGGGTGCCGCCGACCTCGTAGAGCTTCTGCTTGTCGAAGATCATCAGCTCGCGGGAGTGCCCGACGACGACGTAGGTCTTCGACATGAAGATCGCTTCCTCGGGGCAGACCTCCTCGCACAGCCCGCAGTAGATGCAGCGGAGCATGTTGATGTCGAATCTAGCGGGGTACTTCTCGATCTGGTGGAGCGGGTGCCCCTTCGGGTACTCCGCGGCCTCGATCGAGATGGCGAGGGGCGGGCAGACCCACTGGCACATGTAGCAGCCGACGCACTTCTCGCGCCCGTCCTGGTCCTTCACGAGAGAGGGAACGCCGCGGTAGGCCGGGCCGAACTCGTGCTTCTGCTCGGGGTACTGGATGGTGTCCTTCTTCCGGAAGATGTGCCGGAAGGTCACGCCGAGCCCCGCCACGATGCTCGGGAGGTAGAGCCGGTCCCGGAGCGTGAGCTTCACCGGACGCTTCACCTTCATGCGCGGACTCCCCTCGGACGGCCGCGCACCGAGCGCGCGGTCCGGCGATCCGACGATCTTACCCTTTCCGTTTCGAGCGCGGCAACCGGTCCCCGCCCCGCGGCGGCCTCGCGGATCAGCGCTCGATCAGCTGCGAGCGCAGGATCTGGGCGACGTCGAGCACCTCGACCTTCTCCTGCCCTCCCACATCCGCCACGCCGTCCGACATCATCGTGAGACAGAACGGGCAGGCGACCGCCACGACGCCGGCGCCGCTCGCGACCGCTTCCTGGGCGCGGTTCACGTTGACCTTGGTCCCGATCCGCTCCTCCATCCACATCCTGGCGCCGCCGGCCCCGCAGCAGAAGCCCGAATCGCGGCTCCTCGGCATCTCGACCAGGTCGAGGCCCGGCACCGCGGCGAGCGCCCGGCGCGGCGCGTCGTAGACCCCGTTGTGCCGGCCGAGGTAGCAGGAGTCGTGGAACGTCGTCCTGGCCAGCGCGGCGGCCGCCGGCTTCAAGGGGATCCTCCCCTCCTCGGCGAGCTGCGCGAGCAGCTCGGTGTGGTGGATCACCTCGTAGTTCCCGCCGAGCTGCGGGTACTCGTTGCGCAGCGTGTTGAAGCAGTGCGGGCAGCTCGTGATGACCTTCTTCACGCCGTAGCCGTTCAGCGTCTCGATGTTCTGCGACGCGAGCATCTGGTACAGGTACTCGTTCCCCGCGCGCCGGGCCGGGTCGCCGGTGCAGGACTCCTCGATGCCGAGGATCGCGAAGCGGACCCCCGCGGCCTGGAGCAGCTCGGCCGTCGCGCGCACGATCTTCTTGTTCCGGTCGTCGAAGGCGCCTGCGCAGCCGACCCAGAGCAGGTACTCCACGTCCTTCGGCCCGTCCGCCATGACCGGGATGTCGAGCCCCTCCGCCCAGTCCGCGCGCGTCGAGGGGTCGAGCCCCCACGGGTTCCCCGCCTTCTCGAGGTTCTTGAACGCGAGGGTCAGCTCGGGCGGGAACGCGCTGTCCTCCAGCACGAGCTTCCTGCGCATCCCGACGATCCGGTCGATGAACTCGATGAACAGCGGGCAGGCCTCCTCGCACGCGCGGCAGGTCGTGCACGACCAGAGGACGTCCTCGTGGATCGTCGCTCCCGGGAGCACCGGCGGCTCCCACCCCTCGGGCGCCTCCCGCCGGCCGAGCAGGAGCGGCAGCGCGGGCATGAGCGCGTGGCGCATGTCCTCGTTGATCCGCTTCGGGTTGAGCGGCTTGCCGGTCGCGTGGGCGGGGCACGCTTCCTGGCACCGGCCGCACTCGGTGCAGGAGTAGACGTCGAGGACGTCCTTCCACCTGAGGTCGGTCAGCGACGTGACGCCGAACCGCTCGGAGTTCTCGAGGTCCATCGCCGGCAGCGAGCCGGTGTCGAGCCGGCGGAAGAGCACCGACGGGAGCGACGTCACGACGTGGAAGTGCTTCGACATGGGAAGGAACACGAGGAAAACGAGGAGCGAGGCGAGGTGCAGCCACCACCCGCCGGCGTGGATCCCCGCCAGGGTGGACGGCGCGACGCCCCCGAAGAGGGGCGCCAGCGCGAGGCCGGCGGGGCAAGTGTAGCCGCCGGCCGTCCCGGTCACCGCCGTCTCGATCCCCGCCATGCCGAGGTCGGTGGCCATGAGCGTCGCGATCAGGCCCAGGATCAGGCCGGCCTCCGAGGTCGGAGTGAGCCGAGCCGGGCGGACCACGACGCGCCGCCACGCGGCGACCGCCACGGCCCCGAGGACCGCGACCTCGAACAGGTCGCGGAACCACGCGTAGGCGGTCCCGAACGGCTGCCCGGGCCCGAGCCCCGGAACGTGGAATCCCTCGGCGAACCCGCGGCCGACGAACTGGACGGTGTTCACGGCGACGACGAGGAACCCCCAGAAGATCAGGGCGTGCATCAGCCCCGCGCCCCTGTAGGGGCGCGCCAGGATGCGCTTCTGGCCGATGAAGAACGCCAGCACCCCGCGGATGCGCTCCCACCACCGGTCGAGACGGTCCGAGGGCTGGGCCGCGGCGAGCATCGCCAGCCGCTCCTCCATCAGGTAACCGAAGGTCCCGATGGAAACCAGGAGCATCGCGACGAAGACCGCAAATCCCAGGGGCGAGTCCGTCGGCCTCAAGCGTTCTCCCCTCGAGCCCGCGCTGGAACGGGTCCGGAGCGCCCAGGTGGCCGGAACCTCGTGGGATCGTGCGATCCGTGACCGCCGCCGCGGTGCGGGATCGTAGCATAGGGGCCTGTCGGGCTACAAAGGCGAATCACGCCCTCCGGAGGACCAGGAGGTCGGCCCTGGGGTTCACCTTCTCGACCCGGAGCGTGAGGCGCGCCCCCAGCTCGACGCCCGAGAGCCCCTGGGCCGGCTCCTCGAGGAGCGTCTCGAGGAGCAGGACGACCGGGCGAGGAACGACGTCGACCACGATCGCCTCGACCGGCGCGTCGCCGCTCTGTTCGAGGTACCGCAGGAGCCAGTAGCGCTCGCAGGCGCGCTCGGCGCGTCGCCCGTCCGCCTCGGCCGCCTCGGTGGTCGCGGCGACCCGTTGGAGCGACTCGGCGTCGTACTCCGGCGGCTCCCCCGCGAGCGCCCGCGCGATCTGGCGGTGCACGGCGAGGTCCTGGTAGCGCCTCAGGGGCGACGTGACCTGGGCGTACGCGGGCAGCCCCAGCGCGGCGTGCGGGCCGGGCTGCAGGGAGACCTCCCCTTTCCGCATGGAGCGCCTCAAGGCGCGCGCGGCGACGTAGTCCACCTCCCCGGCCGCCGCCGGGGCGACCACGCGCTCCGGGGGCGCCTGGCGCCGGTAGATCGCCGGAAGCCCGCGCTCGGTGCAGAAGCGGGCCCCCAGCGAGCCCGCCAGGACCATCGCTTCCGAAACGAGCTTGTGGCCGGGCGATCCGGAATCGGAGCGCTCCAGGACGATCCTCCCGTCGGCGGCGACCCGGATGTCCACCTCGGGAACGGCGATGCGCACCGCGCCGGCCGCCACGCGCCGGGCCTCCCGGGCCACCGCGAGGCGGGCCAGGCTCCGCAACGCGCCCGCGTGCGGCCCCTCGCCGGTCTTGACGGCCCGGTCCGCGTCGTCGTAGGTGAGACGGGCGCGCGGCCGGATGATCGAGCGGAGGATCTCGAAGGTCGCGACCTCCCCGTCTCCGTCGAGCTCCACGAGAAAGCTGAGCGCGGGGCGATCCTCCCCGGCGATCAGGCTCGCGGCTTCCTCCGAGATCGGCCCGGGGATCATCGTGAGGCGCCGGTCGGGAAGGTAGTGCGTCACCGCGCGCGCGAGCGCCTCGGCATCCACGGGATCGCCGGGGAGGACGAAGGCCGAGGCGTCGGCGATGTGGATGCCGATCCTGAAGCCCCCGCCGGGCAGGTCGTCGATCGAGAGCCCGTCGTCGATCTCGCGGGTCGAGGGGCCGTCCACCGTGACGACCTCGACCGCGGTCAGGTCGGACCTTCCCTCTCGGGCGAAGCCGCGCCGGCCTGCTTCGCGCGCGTGCGCGAGCGTCTCTTCCGGGAAACCCGTGCGAAGGCCGTAGCGGAGGACCGAGAGGTTCTCGTCGTCCGACGCGAAGCGGCCCAAGCGTCGCAGCAGGCGGAACGCCCCCTCGGCCGGCCGGTCGAACCGGATCCCCGCCCCCTCGAGCGCCTCGATGGCGAGATCGCGCGAGCTCTCGGGGGCGTCGAGGTCCAGGACGGCCAGGTGCTCGAGCGCCTCGACGTAGCGCTTCTCCTCGGGGCTACCCGCCGGCTCGAAGGCGCCTCCCGACGCGGCGCGCCGGAACGCCTCGACGGCCTCGCGGCGGCCGGCGTCGCGGGCGGCGGTGCGCGCCCGCTGAAGCTCGATCTCCTCGACCGCGGCGCGCGAGCGCGCTTCCCAGCCGGTTCCCTTCCGGACGAAGTGCGCGCCGTCGGCGAGGAGGGCGCGGATCAACGCGGCGCGATTCACACCGTCCGCGGAGCCGAGCGCGAGGTCGGCCAGTGCGCGGTCTTCCTGCGGCTCCCCGGCCTCGCTGAACAGCTCCCAAAGCGACGCGACGTCCACCGTCGCGGCCAGGGCGGCGACCCTCGCCTCGACCGCGGCCACGCGCCGGCCGGCGTCCCTCCTCGCCTCCGGCGTCGCGGCGGGGACGCGCCCCGCCTCGAGCTCGAAGGCGATCCGCGCCGGAGCGACCCGCTCCTCGTGACCGTTCTCGAGGACCAGGCGGACGCGCTGCTTCTCCTCCCCCGCCGACACGCCGAGCGAGAGGAGCGCGCCGTCCCACCAGGCGACCACCGATCCCGGGGCGGCCATCGGTCAGAGCCTCCGGACCAGTTCCGCGACCCCGCGGGCGAGCCCGGCGAGATCGCGGGCCTCGACGACGGCGTCCGCGAACGGAAGGTAATCGGCGAGGGCGGAATCGCCCGTGCCCCAGCGGCTCCTCGGCTCGGGAACGAGCCACAGGACCGCCCTCGAGCGGCGCGCGATCTCGTCCATGGCCCACGGCAGGGGATCGAAGCGGTTCGTCCGCGCGTCGCCGAGGATCACGATCACGGTGTCGCGGCCGGACGGGCGCAGGTGGGACTTCAGCAGCGCGTGGAGGGTGCGGCCGTAGTCGCTGAGCGCGCCGAGATCGAGGCCGGGCAGCGACTCGATGAGGTCGGCGAACGACCGGCCACCCGCCTCGATCCCCTCGCCCCGCCGCCGGCCGCGCTGGGCCGTTCTCGGGGCGACGGCGCCCTTCGCCCCCGGCCGCCCCCTCGCCCACCGGGCGACGGCGCGCGTCGCGTCCACCGGGCGGTCCACGAACGCCAGCACGCGGGCCTGGCGTCCCGCCTTCACGAATTCCGTCGCCATGGCGAGGAAGTACCCGGCGGCGCGGGCCGTCGAGTGCGAGACGTCCACGAGCAGCACGACCCGCGGGCGGCGGGGGCGCGCGCGCCGGAACGGGAGGACGAAGGGGACGCCGCCGCGCGAGAGGTTCTCCCGGAACAGGCGGCGCGTCCACAGCCGCCCGCGCTTCGCCCGCGCGAGGCGCCTCCCCGCGCCGAGCCGGATCTCCTGCACGAGGCGCGGCACCTCCCTCGCGAGCCGGCGCTCCTCGTCGGTGCTCATCGGCCGCGTGAGGTCCCAGCGGGCCGGATCTCTCGCCTCGGAGCCGGGGCCCTCGGGCCGCGCCTCGCGCTCGACGCGCGCGCGCCTCAGCCGCCCTTCGCGGCGGGAATCCCCTTCCCGGAGCCGCTCGATCGCGCGATGGAGCCGCTCGCGCCGCTCCTCGCCCGACGCGTCTTTCCCCCTGGCCTTGCTCTCGGCCTTGCGCTTCGCTCCGGGCTTCGGCTCCTCCACCTGCCGCGGCTTCTTGCTCCGCCCGCCTTCCCCGGCGCGGCCTGCGCCCAAGGCGCCGCCCCCGCCGGGTTTCTCGCCGCGCCCCGAGCCCTCCCTCGCGGGCGTCGCGAAGAAGCGGTCGAACAGCCGGTCGAACTTCTCGCGGTGCGCGCGCCCCTTCGCGAGCGTGGCCGCGAGCGCTATGCGGAAGCGCGATCGATCCTCGAGGCCGGTGGCGTCGAGCGCCCTCGCCGCGTCCAGGATCTCCGCCGGGGAGGCGGGCACGCCTTCCGCGCGGAGCGCCTCGACGAAGCGCGCGACGGCGGGGATCATGAACGGAAGCGGGACGGATCGGCGAGCACCCTCTCCACGTCCTCGCGGTTCTTCAGGAGAACGCCCAGCGTGCGACGCAGCACGCTCGCCGAGAGGCCGTCGGCGCCGACCGCGACGAGGGCGAGGGCCCAGTCCACCACCTCCGCGATCGCGGGGGCCTTCTTGAGATCGGCCTTCCGGAGCGACTGGGCGAAGCGGACGAGGCGCTCCGTGAGCGAGACGGACAGTCCGGGGACCCTGCTCTCGACGATCCGGATCTCGTCCTCGAACGACGGGTAGTCCACGTAGAGGTAGAGGCACCGTCGCCGGAGCGCGTCCGAAAGCTCGCGGGTGTCGTTGCTCGTCAGGACGACGCGGGGGCGGTGCTTCGCGCGAATCGTCCCCAGCTCCGGGATCGAGACCTGGTAGTCCGAAAGCACCTCGAGCAGGAACGCCTCGAACTCCTCGTCCGAGCGGTCCACCTCGTCCACGAGCAGGACCACCGGCTCGTCCGAGGTGATCGCCGCGAGGAGCGGCCGCGGGAGGAGGAAGTCCCGCGAGAAGAACTCGTCGGCCTCCCCCCGCAGAACGGCCATCGCCGAGCGGAGGTCGGCGGCGCCCGAGAGCAGCTCGCCGGTCTTGTCCCGGAGGAGCTGCGCGTAGAGCATCTGCTTGCCGTACGACCACTCGTAGAGCGCCTTCGCCTCGTCGAGCCCCTCGTAGCACTGCAGGCGCGTGAGCTCGCTGCCGTGGAACTGGGCCCACAGCTTCGCGATCTCCGTCTTCCCGACGCCGGGAGGGCCTTCGAGGAGGAGCGGCTTTCCGAGCGTCTCGGCGAGGTACAGCGTCGTCGCGACCTCGCCGGTGCACACGAATCCCCGCTCCTGGAACGCCGCCTCGATCGCCTCGGGAGTGACTTCTCGACCCTTCGACATCCTGCTCAGTATAGCGCGGCATGCACCACAGCGACGCGCGCCGGCGTCCGATCCCGCGGCGACGATGCCCGAGGCGACGGGGACCCCTGCACGGCCGCGCGAAGGGTCGAGCGCGATGGCGCTAGGGTCTGCGCCATCGCGTTTGCTCGACCCTTCGCGCGGCCGATGCGGGTCGTCGCCGAGGGAGGTCGCCGCGGGATCGGACGCCGGCGCGCGTCGCTCTCGGGACAACCGACCCTGCCCGGGAGGGGGCGTTCGGGGTCAGCGCCGGAACGGGTCCACGAGACCGGCGAGGACGGGAGGTGGGTCGAGCCCCTTGGAGAGGATCAGCACCTTGAAGGTGCGGCCCATCCCCTCGGGGTGGATCAGCTGCATCGCGCGGAGGCGCGCGCGGACGGCGGCCGGGTCGTTGCGGTCGCCTGCCCCGTCCTCGAAGTGGCGCAGGATGCCGTTCGCGATCAGGAAGCGGTCCTGCGTCGTGAGGCCGAGAGGGACGAGGCCCAGCTCGCGCGCGCGGTCCTCGAGGTGGGTGAAGTTCACGTGAGCGGTCAGGTCCTGCTCCCCCACTCGCAGCAGGAATTCCTCGTTGGTCGCGTGGCGGTGGTACGCGAGCAGCGTGCCCCGCGGCCGGCCCGGACCGTAGAGAACGTCCGCGGGGTAGCCGTAGTCCACGATCACGACGAACCCGGCGCCGAGCGTCGTGGCGAGCTGCTCGAGCTGCGCGCCCGCGGCGGGACAGACCTCGGCCTCCTCGCCGTCGCGCGCGGCGGCGCCGTAACGACCGGCGAGCGCGGCGGCGTCCGGCGACGGGTCGCGCTCGGCCTCGACGAGGCGGCCGGCCGCGTCGAGGTCCACGACGATCTCGTGGAGCCTGCCGCCGCGGCGGCGAAGCCGGTGCACGGGCAGCGCGTCGAACAGCTCGACGGCCAGGACGCACCCCGCGGGGCGCGGCCCGACCGCGCCGGGAGCCGCCGATTCCGCCTCCGGAGCGCGTCCCGATCCCGCGGCCCGCATGCCGGGGCTCGAGTCCACCGCGACGTAGCGCAGCCGCCCCGCGAAGCCGGGATCGACGGCAGGCAGGGCGTCGAGCACGTCGCGAGCCAGAAGCCCCCGCCCCGCGCCGAACTCCACCGCCGCGAACTCCGGCGGCCGCCCGAGCAGGCCGTCCATCTCGAGGAGCTGGCGCGCGACGCACTCGCCGAAGAAGGTCCCCACGTCGCTCGCCGTGAAGAAATCCCCTTCCCTGCCGAGCCGGGACGCGCCCCGCGCGTAGTAGCCGTGTTCCGGGTCGTGGAGGGCGAGGTCCATGAAGCGCGCGAAGGAAATCGGGCCGCGCTCGCGGATCTCTCCCGCGATGCGGCGGAGAAGCTCGGGAACGCCCGGGGAACGCTCGGCGTCCACGCGTCAGGCGGTCTGGCCCGCCAGCTCCGACGCGCTCTTGTCGCCGCGCGCGATCTTCCGCTGGATCTCCATGACCGCCTCGATGAGCCCCTCGGGGCGAGGGGGGCAGCCGGAGATGTAGACGTCCACCGGGATGATCTCGTCCACTCCCTGGACGACGGAGTAGGAGCGGTACATCCCGCCCGAGGAGGCGCAGGCCCCCATGGCGATCACCCAGCGGGGCTCGGGCATCTGGTCGTAGATCTTCTTCACCGCCGGGGCCATCTTCTTCGTCACGGTGCCCGAGACGACCATGAGGTCCGCCTGGCGAGGCGAGAAGCGCAGCGCCTCGGCGCCGAAGCGGGCGAGGTCGTATCGGGGCCCGACCGTCGCCATCAGCTCGATCGCGCAGCACGCGAGGCCCATCGGCATCGGCCAGAGGGAGTTCTTCCGCCCCCACGCGACGAAGTCCATGAGCCGGGTCGTGTAGGCGGTGTGCCCGGTGCCGTCGTCTCCCTCGGGCCGCTGGAAGAGGACGAGCGGGGAGCCCTTCGTTTCCATCGCAACCTCCGGCCGGATCGGTGCCGGGCCGCTCGTCGCCCGGTCGTGGGATGGTAGCACAGCGAGGGCTCCCTCCCGATGTCCCGCGTCACGAGGGCGGATCCTCCCAGGGCCCGTCCTCGTCCACCGGCCGGCGATCCTCGAGCCCCGCCCCAGGCTCGTGCCAGAAGCCGATCGACGGCTCGCCGATCCACCAGCAGAGGAAGACCTGCCGCCCGTCCCTCCGCGCGGGGAAGTCGAGCAGTCCCGTGCGGGCGTTCTTCACCCGCGCGCCGGACGCCTCGATCCGGCTCACCGAGGCGAGAAAACCCTCGACCAGGTCGAAGTAGCCGCGGGCGACGGGCCCGTCCGGCTGCCCCGCCTCCGCGCGCGCTCCGTCCATCTCGCGGAGGAGCCTGCACATGAGCCGCGCGACGGGGAGAAGCGCCCCCGCGCACTCGCGGGCCGACCGCAACGTGAAAATCCGGGTGGTCACCGGGACGCGCTCCGAGAGGCGTGGGACCGCGTCAGGCTAGCGGAGTCGCGGAGAAGGGGTCAACGTCGCGGCGGCACCCGGTTGCCGCGAAGGAACGGGGCGAGCGCCCATCCCCGAAGCTTGACGGCCCCGGGGGGCTCCGGTAAATTGGCCCGCTCGGGAAGTCGTTGTCCCGAGAAGACTTCGGGTCGAGGGGACGGTCACATGGCAAGCGAAGCGAAGTACGACGTCACGATCATCGGCAGCGGTCCGGGCGGGTACGTCGCGGCCATCCGCGCCGCGCAGCTCGGGTTCAAGACCGCCGTCGTCGAGAAGGCGCCCCTGCCCGGCGGAACCTGCCTTCACTGGGGATGCATCCCCACGAAGGCGTTGCTCCACACGGCCGAGGTCCTCGACACCGCCCGCCACGCGTCGCCTTTCGGCGTGAAGGTGGCGGGGGCGGAGCTCGACCTCGCCGCCGCGCAGCGCTACAAGGACAAGACGGTCACCGTGAACGCCAAGGGGGTCGAGTACCTCTTCAAGAAGAACGGTGTCGCGCTGATCCGCGGCCGCGGCCGCCTCGCGGGTCCCGGAAAGGTCGAGGTGCGCCCGCCGGAAGGAGACCCGTACACCGTCTCCACGCGCTTCGTCGTTCTCGCCACCGGGTCGGCGATCCGGGGCCTCCCGGGAATCGAGTTCGACGGCGAGCGGATCATCCACTCGGATCACGCGCTCTCCCTGACGCGCGTCCCCGCCTCGCTCGTGGTGCTCGGGGCCGGCGCCGTCGGCGTCGAGTTCGCGTCCATCTACGCGTCCTTCGGCGCGAAGGTCACGGTCGTCGAGATCCTCCCCCGCCTCGTGCCGCTCGAGGACGCGTCGCTCGGCGAGGAGCTCGAGAAGGCGTTCAGGAAGCGCGGCATCGACGTGCACGTAGGGACGAAGGTCGAGAAGGTCTCCAAGGAGGACGGGAAGCTCCGCATCCACGCCTCGAAGGCCGGGGCGCCGGTCGAGATCGAGGCGGAGACGCTCCTGGTCGCGGTCGGACGCCGCCCGGTCACGGAGGACCTGGGCCTCGAGGGAACGCGCGTGAAGCTCGACCGCGGCTACCTCGAGGTGGACGCGATGATGCGCACGGGCGAGCCGGGCGTCTACGCGATCGGCGACATCGTCAAGACGCAGGCCCTGGCGCACGTCGCCTCGCACGAGGGAGTCGTGGCGGTCGAGCACGCGGCAGGGCGGAATCCGCACGCGGTGGACTACGACCGCATCCCGTCGTGCACGTACTGCCAGCCCGAGGTGGCCTCGATCGGCCTCTCCGAGGAGGAGGCGCGGAAGCGCGGCCACGACGTGGTCGTCGGGACGTTCCCGTTCTCGGCCATCGGCAAGGCCAAGATCATCGGCGACACCCGCGGCTTCGTGAAGATCGTCTCCGAAAAGAAGTACGACGAGGTGCTCGGTGTCCACATCATCGGCCCGCACGCCACCGAGCTGATCGCCGAGGCGACCGCGGCCTTGAACCTCGAAGCCACCGCCGAGTCGCTGTTCCACGCCGTGCACGCCCACCCCACGCTGGCCGAGGCGATGGGAGAAGCGGCGCTGGCGGTCCACGGCCGGGCGATCCACATCTGACCCTGGGACCGCGAGGAGGACCGAGATGCGCGTCGACGTCGTCATGCCCCAGATGGGCGAATCGATCGCCGAGGGAACCATCACCCGGTGGATGAAGAAGCCGGGAGAGGCGGTCCGGCGCGACGAGCCGCTGTTCGAGATCTCCACCGACAAGGTGGACGCGGAGATCCCCTCCCCCGCCGCCGGAACGCTCGTCGAGGTGCTTCACCGGGAGGGCGAGACGGTGCCGGTGAACCAGGTCGTCGGCGTGATCGAGACGGAGGCGGGCGCCGCCGTCTCCCCGCCGGAGCCCGCCGCGGCCAAGGCGCCCGAGCCCGCTCCCGCGAGGCCCGCCGCCGCGCCGGCCCCTCCCCCCGCGGCTCCGGCCCCGGCCGCGGCCGCCCCGGGCGAGCCGCGCGCCTTCGTCTCGCCGGTCGTGCGGAAGATCGCGGACGAGCACGGTGTCGATCCCTCGCGGGTCCCGGGCACCGGCGCCGGCGGCCGCGTGACCAAGAAGGACATCCTCGACTTCGTCGCGTCGGGAGCCGCGCCACGCGCGGCCTCCGCCCCGGCTCCGGCCCCCGCCGCCGCGGCTCCTCACGCCACCGGAGTGCCCGCGGCTCCCCCCGGGCCGGCGTTCGCCCCGGGATCGAGGGAGCAGCGGGTCGCGATGACCCCGATGCGGAAGAAGATCGCGGAGCACATGGTCGAGTCCAAGCGGACGTCGGCCCACGTCCACTCGGTCTTCGAGGTGGACATGAGCGCGGATCGTCAGGCTGCGCGAGGACAACGTCGATACCTACGCGGAGCGTCACGGCGTCCGCCTGACCTACATGCCGTTCTTCATCAAGGCGGCGTGCGACGCCCTGCGCGCGTACCCGATCCTCAACGTCTCGGTCGAGGGAGACGAGATCGTCTACCACAAGGACCTCAACGTCGGGATCGCGGTCGCGCTCGAGTGGGGGCTCATCGTCCCCGTGATCCGCAACGCCGACGAGCTGTCCATCGCCGGCCTCGCCCGGAAGGTCAACGACGTGGCCGAGCGCGCGCGCTCCAAGAAGCTGAACCCGGACGAGGTCCACGGCGGGACCTTCACGGTCACCAACTTCGGGATCTTCGGCGGGTTGTTCGGGCTCCCGCTCATCAACCAGCCGCAGGTGGCGATCCTGGGGACCGGCGGGATCCAGAAGCGGCCGGTCGTCGTCAACGACGCGATCGCGATCCGCTCGATGATGTACCTCGCCCTCTCCTTCGACCACCGCGTCGTGGACGGCGCGGTCGCCGACCAGTTCCTGGCGACGATCCAGCGCTCCCTCGAGGGCTTCGACGAGTCCCTGCTCTAGCCCCTCTCGGACTGCGGAGTCGCGAGTGGCGAATCGCCCGAAGCGCCGGGGCGGCCCCCGCTCGGTCGGAGAGTGTCCTCCCCGGGGCACGCCGCGGCGGCGGACGTCGCGTCCGCCGCCTTGCTCCGGTTTCGCTCGCTCCGGTCCGGCAGGGCCTCCGCGAGCGAAACAGGGCCCCGGGGAGGACACTCTCCGACCGAGCGGGGGCCGGAGATGACGTCGAGATCACCCGGAGCCCTCGGCGCGGCTCCGGGCAGGGTCTCGCGGGCCTCTCTCGCCCTGCGAGCACCCACCGGAGCGCAGCCGGGCGAGAGCGGAGCGAGCGAGACGGACGCAACGTCCGTCGAGCGAGCGTGCCCAGGAGAGACCCTGCCCGGAGCCGCGCCGAGGGCGGAGCCCGCATGAGCTCACGATCGAGAATGGAGGTGAGGTGGCTCGGCACGGTGGCGTATGCCGAGGCGGCGGCGTTGCAGGCGGCGCTGGTCGAGGCGCGCCGGCGCGGGGAGGCGACGGACACGCTGCTGCTGCTGGAGCACCCCCCGGTGATCACGCTCGGGCGGTCGGCGCGGCGCGAGCACGTCCTCGTGGACGACGGCCGGCGCGAGGCGCTGGGGATCGAGCTGCACGAGAGCGGCCGCGGCGGCGACGTGACGTACCACGCGCCGGGGCAGCTCGTCGGCTACCCGATCCTGGCGCTGCCGGAAGGGCGGCGGGACGCGCACCTCTATCTCAGGAGCCTCGAGGAGGCGCTGATCCTGACCGCGGCGGACTACGGCGTCCGCGCGGCGAGGCGCGAGGGCTTGACCGGCATCTGGGTCGGCGAGCGGAAGCTGGCCGCGATCGGGGTCCGGATCGGAACCGGGTGGATCACGTCCCACGGCTTCGCGCTCAACGTCACGACCGATCTCGCGGGTTTCGAGACCATCGTTCCCTGCGGCCTCGAGGATCGCGGCGTGACGTCGCTCGCCGAGCTGACCGGCAGGCGCATTCCGCTGCGGGAGGCGGCGGCCAGGATCGCCGCGCGCGCCGGCGAGGTGTTCGGTCTCGAGGTCGTGCCGGCCGAGGATCCGTCCGAGCGGTTGGCGCCCCGCGCGGTGGACGGGCTATCCTCGTGATTCGTTCCCCGGGCGCCCGGCGGAACGCCCGATGAGGCATCCCATGAGCCCAGGCAAGCCGGGGACGCGTCCCCACTGGCTGAAGATACGTCTCAGGACCGACGAGGACTACCGGCGCGTCCGGTCTCTCGTGGGCGAGCTGAAGCTGAACACCGTCTGCACGGAAGCCCGCTGTCCGAACATCTACGAGTGCTGGAACGCCGGGACGGCGACCTTCATGATCCTCGGCGACACCTGCACCCGGTCGTGCGGCTTCTGCTCGGTGAACAGCGGGCGGCCGGCCCCGGGGGTGGACACGGACGAGCCGGCCCGGGTAGCGGACGCGGTGGCGCGCCTCGGGCTCCGGCACGCGGTGATCACCAGCGTGGACCGGGACGACCTCGAGGACGGCGGTGCCACGCATTTCCGCGACGTGATCCTGGCGATCCGTGCCCGCGTCCCGGCCTGCGCCGTCGAGGTCCTGACTCCGGACTTCAAGAACATCCCGGGCGCCCTCGACCGGGTGCTCGAGGCGAGGCCGGAGGTGTTCGCCCACAACGTGGAAACCGTGCCGAGGCTCTACCGGACGGCGCGGCGCGGGTCGAGCTACGAAGGCTCGGTCGCGCTGCTCGCGGCGGCGGCCGCGCGGCGCGATGCCGCGTTCCCCTCGATGCGGGTCAAGTCGAGCGTGATGCTCGGGCTCGGCGAGCAGGACGAAGAGGTCCTTGCCGTGATGGCCGATCTCAGGCGAGCCCGGGTCGACGTGCTCACGCTCGGCCAGTACCTGCAGCCGACCCTCAAGCATCTCCCCGTCGAGCGCGTCCTCGATCCTTCCGAGTTCGATCGGTACCGCGCGCTCGGTATGGAGATGGGGTTCCTGCACGTCGAGTCGGGGCCGCTCGTGCGCTCGTCGTACCACGCCGAGCGCCACGGACCCTCGCTGCCGACCGTTTCGGGGTCGTGATCAGGGCTTGGCCGGCGGGGTCTCCGGGGGAGGCGAGAGCTGCTGGGTTCCGAGCGGGCGCCCGTCCAGGAGCGCGTTCACGTCGTTCACGAGCCCTTCCGTCTGCGACGGCGTCGCCCCGACGTACTTCCTCAGGATCTTCCCGTTGCGTCCCACCAGGAACGTCGTGGGCACGGTCGATATCCCGCCCCACTTGCGGGACGTGTCGGGGCTCTCGTGGATCACGGGGTACTCGACCTTGAGATCCGCGATGAAGCGTCGCGACGCGTCGAGGTTCAGGTTGACCGGCCCCTCGTCCACCTCGACGCCCCAGACCGCGAGGCCATCCTTCGCGCGCGCCGCGTGGAGGCCCTGGAGGACGGGCATCTCGGCCTTGCACGGCACGCACCACGTCGCCCAGAAGCTCACGACGTTGACCGCGTGCTCGCTCCATCGCACGATCGCGGGGGCGCCGTCGAGAGTCGTCCCCGAGAGCTCGGGCGCGGGATCCCCCGGGGCGAGCGCGACGCTCGGTACCTCGTAGGTGATCTGGTCGGGTTTCGGGAGGGTGGGCGATCGGCGCGGGCCAGGAGCCTGCGCGAGCGCCGGAAAGGCCAGAACGAGCGACAGCGCCAGCCAGTATCGCCTCATGATCGGCCCCGGAGGGCGTCTCGCGCGGCGTTCCGCCGGAGGCGTCGCGCGAGGCTCCCGCGAATCGGATGGGAAGTACGTCTCGATTTGGAGCGGGAAACGGGACTCGAACCCGCGACCCCGACCTTGGCAAGGTCGTGCTCTACCAACTGAGCTATTCCCGCACGCCGCAAGCCGGAACTCCAGCCCCCCAACCCGATCCACCGAATGGAGGCCACCCTCGGGCCCCGGCAAGCGTTTCAAATTACCGCAACGAGGGCGGTGCGTCAACTCCGGCGCGCCCGGCGCCCCGCGGGCGCCCGATCGCCCCACAGGCCGAGACGGAACGCGTCCCGGACGTGACGCGCCACGAGGACGCCGTCTTCCCCGGGCAGGACCTCGACGACGTCGAATCTGCACGGCGGGGGATCGCCGCCGGCCGCGGCGAGGAAGACCCGCGCCGCGCGCACCATGTGCTCGCGCTTGCGCGCGGTGACCGCCTCGGCCGGGCTCCCGAAAGCGGTGCCGCGACGGGTCTTCACCTCCGCGAAGACGACGACGCGGCCGTCGAGGGCGACGAGGTCGATCTCCCCCGCCCTGCAGCGGAAGCGGCGCGCCAGAATCGTCAGGCCGGCGCGGGAGAGCGCCCTCTCCGCCTCCGCCTCCCCGGCGGCCCCGAGCCGCTGCCGCGGGTCCCGCGAGGGGGCGTTCGCCGCCGTCGGCCGTACCCCGGAGCTCCTGGACACGAGGTGTCTCCTGCGCGAGCTTCCGGGACGCGGTCGGACGGGGGCCGTCCTGGAAACGCAGCGAGGAGGCGTGGGGCCCTTAAGCCGAGAGGGGGTGCGGGACCGCTTCCAGCGAACGCCCTGCGGCGTGTCCTCGAGGAGGATACCGCGACCGACCAGCTCCCCGCGGAGACGGTCGGCCTCGGCGAAGTCGCGGGACTTTCGAGCCGCGGTGCGGCGCGAGATGAGGTCCTCGACCTCGGCGTCGAGGATCTCCGCCTCGCGCTCCATCACCCCCAGCACGCCGTCCCACCGGCGGAGCGTCCGTCGCAGCGCCTCCCGCGACGCTTCGGGCAGCTCTCCCCGGTCCATGGCCGAGTGACCCTCCCGGACGACCCGGAAGAGCGCCGCGAGCGCCCCGCTGACGTTGAGGTCGGCCGCGAGGGCCCCGTCGAACTCGACCGAGGCCGCGGCCAGCTTCTCCTCGAGCTCGGGATTCGCGCCCGGCGCCGCGGGCTCCCGCTCGAGCCGGGCGAGGAAGTCGTCCACCCGCGTCAACTCGGCCGCGCTCTGCGCCAGGGCGTCGAAGGTGAAGTTCAGCGAGCTGCGGTAGTGGGCGGAAAGCAGCAGGAAACGGATCGCCCGCGGATCGTTCCCGCGAGAGAGGAGATCGCGGAGCGTGTGGAAGTTCCCCTTGGACTTCGCCATCTTCTCCCCGTCCACCATCAGGTGGGCGGCGTGCATCCAGTGCTTGACGAAGGGGTGAAGGGTCGCGCACTCGCTCTGCGCGATCTCGTTCTCGTGGTGAGGGAAGATGTTGTCCACGCCGCCGGTGTGGAGGTCGAAGCTCTCTCCGAGGTACTTCATGCTCATCGCGGAGCACTCGAGGTGCCACCCCGGGCGGCCGCGGCCGAACGGGGAATCCCAGGACGGCTCGCCCGGCCGCTCCCCCTTCCAGAGGACGAAGTCGCGCGCGTCCTCCTTCTCGTACTCGTCGCTGTCCACGCGGGCGCCGACCCGGATCTCGCGGCGGTCGAGGCCGGACAGGCGACCGTACCCCGCGAACGAGGCGATACGGAAGTAGAGCGATCCCTGGCTCTCGTAGGTGTGGCCGTTGTCGCGGAGACGCTCGGCGATCGCGATCATCTCCGCGATGTGCTCCGTCGCGCGGGGATAGTGCTCCGCGCGCTCGATCCCCAGCGCGTCGAGGTCCTCGAAGAACGCCGCGATGAACGGGGCGGTGACGTCGCCGAGGGATGCGCCGGACGCCATGGCCTTCGCGATGATCTTGTCCTCGATGTCGGTGATGTTCATGACCTGCGTCACCCTGTAGCCCAGGTGCCGCAGGGTCCGCCGCAACAGGTCCTCCCACACGTAGGTACGGAAGTTCCCGATGTGGGCGTAGTCGTACACGGTCGGGCCGCAGGTGTACAGGCGGACGTGTCCGGCCTCGAGGGGCTCGAGCGTTTCGAGGCGGCGGGTCATGGTGTCGTGGATCTGCACGGAGAATCCCCCGCGGTGCGCGTCGGGGCCGCTTCCGGCAGCCCGTCCGGGTTCCCGTGGCTCCCGCGCGTGGACCCGGGCGGGCTCCTCGGGCCGAAACGAGGCATTCTAGCGGGGCCCCGCTCCGGGTTCAATCGGCGATGCGGAAGCGCCCCTCGGTGGTCGTGCGGCTGCCGGTGATGCGGTCGACGAGGTCGATCGCCACCCGGTAGTCTCCAGGCGGCCAGTCGTCCACGGGCAGCGTCAGGCCCATGGACTCTCCCGCCGCCCCTCGGACCTCGGCGGGCTGGCCATGGCGCACGAACTTCCTCGATCCCGCCCGCTCGAACCGGAACTTCACATCGAGGTGGGGCCGCCGGCTCGCGGGGTCGCGCGCGGCTCCGTAGACCTGGAAGTAGACCCGCAGCTGCTCGCCGTGATGAAAGATCGCGCCGGGCTTGGGGACGACTTCCTCGGACCCGACGGCATAGGGCGAGCGCTGGCCCTCGACAACCGGGCCGAAGCGCTCCGCCGGGACCACGGTGCTCGCGGCGAGCTCGCCCAGGGGGATGTCCGGCACCGTGAGGGCGACGTTCCGGATCGCCAGGGACTTGCCCACACGGTCCTCGACGGCGTAGCGCGCCCCGTACGCTCCCGGCTCGAGGTAAGCCCTCCCCGTGAAGACCATCGTCCCTCCGCTCTCGAGGTCCGGCCGGCGCTCGAGCCGGAGGGCCGCCTCGAGCTGGGGCCGTCCCGCCAGCCGGCCGCGCTCGTCCATGATCCACGCCGAGGCGGACGCCTCCGGTTGCCCCTCCGGCGCGGCGACCGGGGTGGCCCCGGCGGCCGGCTCGGGACGGTACTCGAGCACGAGGATCGACACGATCCCGCCGTCGGCCGCCTGGAAGAAGTACGAAGCGTCGGAGACGATCGGCGACGCGGGCAGGCCGGCGGCGGCGGACGCCTCGGAGCTCCTCGGGCTGGGGGACGGTACGGAGCGCGGGCGCCCGGGATGGCTCCGGAGGGCGGCCGCCAGGTTCTCGTACGGCGCGAGCGTGTCGAGGATCCACTTCCAGTCGATCGGCGTCGCGATCACCGTCGGCAGCAGCTGCAGCGCTCTCACGCGCTGGAACTCCCTCTGGAGATCGATCGGATCGAGGTACACCTCCGTCTCGGCGCCCGCCCTCGGCTGCAGGCGAAACCCTCCCGATCGATCGCCGTAGAACACGATCTCGAGCGGAGCCGCCCCACCCCCCGGCCTGCGGGTGTACGTCCAGATCTCGCGGGAGATGGAGACCGGGTCGCCGGCGGTGCGTCGCACCGAGTCCGGCTCGCCGAGCACGATGAGGACGCGACCCCGGTCCGTGCGCCAGCCCTTCACGAGCGGCGTGCTGAAACGCTCGTCCGCTATGGCGCACAGCCTCTCGAACCGCGCCTCGAACTCGTTTTCCGGGGTCTCCGGGTCCGGGTCGAGCCGGCGCCAGAAACGGGACGCGAAGGCCTTCCTGGCCTCCTCGGTCTTCAGCTTCCCGTACCGGCCGTACTCCTCGGGCGTGAGAAGGTACTGGACGGGGCCGGCGCGCCACTCCTTTCCCGGATCGCCCTCCGGAAGCTCGGAGACGGCGCGGGCCGAAGGCGGCGCAGGGTGGAACACGACGCAGAGCGCGAGGAGCGCTCGCGCGAGCGGCGCCGCTCCACGTCCTGCCGCGGCGACGCGGCGTGCCTCCCTATGCTCCGGGGCGTTGTCGAGGCCAGATCGCGTCATGTCTTCCAGGAGGAGCCACCGATGCCGGAGCTCGCCTCCCGGCGCCCGGTCTCGTTCCGAGCCCAGCCCGGCCGCGGCGAGCTCTCCCATGACGACGGGGGCCGCCCCAAGGCGGCCCCCTCCAGATGTCTCTTCTTCCGAGCGGAGCTAGAACGACAGCTTCGCGCTCAGCTGGTACGTCCGTCCGACCCGGTTGTAGCCGTCGTTGTACCCGTTGAGCTGGTCGCCGAGCTCCGTGAACTGGTTGTAAACCAGGTAGGTGCGCTCGTTGAACAGGTTGAAGACGTCCATCGCGAGCTGGAGGTTCATCCCCTTCCCGACGTTCATCTCCTTGTCGATTTTCAAGTCCATGTTCCAGAAGGCGCGGTTTCTCTGGTCGTTTCTCCGGCCGGTCGGGTACAGCAGCCTGTTCCGAGGCTCCGGGTTGCCCAGGTTGGACAGCGGGGGCGTGATCGTGTCCGCCGCGGGCTTCTGCAGCAGGATCGAATACGGGAGGCCCGACTGCCAGTTGATCGCCGTGCCCGCGCGGAAGCCCCACGGGGTGATCGTCGTCGCGTTGACCTTGAAGGAGTGCCGGATGTCGTAGGACAGGTAGCCCGTCTCGGCTTCGCGCGTCGTCCGGTCGTCGCCGAGGAACGAGTTCCAGCTCTCCCCGTCTCCGATCGCCCGGGACCAGGTGTACGACGCGTTCATCTGCCAGTTCCGGTACTGTCGCCGGATCACCTCGAGCTGAAGCCCCTCGTACCAGGCGGAATTGTAGTTTCCCGCCTGGAACATCGCGCCCCAGCCCGGGTTCAGGACGTAGGTGTCGAGGTAGTGGTCGGGCCGGTGGAGCAGGTTGTTGAACTTGATTTCCTCGTTCGAGCTGCCTCCGCCGCTCGTCGGCTCGAAGAGAGGCAGGAGCGTTCCGTCGCAGTCGTCGAGCTGGCCGTCCCCGATCGGCCGGCCGTGCTCGTCGTAGGTGACGTCGATCCACGATCCCGTGACCCGGGGATCGGTCTGCAGGACGCACGTGCCGTAGTCCTTCGCGGAGTGGTTGAGGTCCATGTCCTGGAACTGGTTCTCGAAGTTGCGATGGATGTAGGTGAGCTTCGCGGACGTCTCCGCCCACAGCTCCCTCTCGAACGACACCGTGAACTCGTCGTTGTACGGCGTGCTCAGGTTCCGGTCCACGACCTGGACCTGCGCGGCCGGGTTCAGGCCGCGGCTCGGGAACGCAACCCAGTTGCCACCCGCCTGCTGCTTGGCCTCGAACCGCAGCGTGGTGACGATGGGCTCGACCTCGGAGAGCGGAACGTTCAGCGGCGTCGCGCCGTAGAGGCGTCGGGCCGAGAACGCGACCTTCGTCTTGCCGTTGCTCCAGGGGTCCCACGAGACGGCGATGTGGGGGCCGAAGTTCGTCATGCCGAGGTTGATCGGCGCGGCGCGGCGCTTGTTGTACCAGCTCTTGCTGAGGGTGATCACGGGGCCGAGAACGGTGTCCACGTCGAGCCCGCCGAGCTGGCTGTTGAGGGACGTGGCGAAATCGCCCACCCCCTCGTACGCGGTGAAGGCTCGGTTGATGGCATCGAGGAACAGCGAGCCGTTCTGGTACGCGTTCGCGAGCGCGTTCGCGTATTGCGCCTGGGGGTCGGTGCCGGGATCCGCGCGAACGACGTCCGAGGCCACCTGCCGGGCGATCGCCTCGCGGTAGGCGTAGTAATTGCTCTCCTCGGCGGCCGGGTTCAGCGGCTGGTACCCGTCGGTGTTCAGCTGCTCGCGGTCGATCCGGAGCCCGAGGGTGATGCTCAGGTTCTGCCTGGGCTTCACCATGTCCTCGAGGAAGACCGCGCTCGCCGTGCCGACGGCCCGGGAGGTCGAGTTCAGGGGCACCGCGAAGCGGCCCTGCACCACGGCCACCGGATTGAGGTCGCCGCCGCTGGTGGAGTTCTCGTTCTGCGGGCGGTAGATGTAGAAGATGACGTCCGGGCGGCGCTCCTGCTCCCGGAAGTAACGTTCGTTCTCGATGCTGAACCCGACCTTGAACTGGTGGTCCATGCCCAGGAAGTGCCCGCCGAAGATGCTCGCAGTGCTCCGGGCCGTGAGCCGCTGGCGCTTGTCCATGAAGGTCAGGAAGAACGAGCCCGACCGCTCGCCGGTCTCGAGGTTCGTGCACTGCATGTTCTGGATGAACGCGAGCCCCGCGGCGCCCTCCGCGTCGCTGCCCTGCACGCAGCTATTGGGAACTCCCTGGGTGGAGGGCAGGATGTTGGTGTGGGCGTTCTGAAAGGAGATCACGCTGTCCACGAGGACCTTCGCGGAGAAGGGGGCGGTCCAGCTGAGCCGGTAGAGCGGGCCGCCGAGCTCGCGCCGCTGCGACGACTCGGGAGACGTGAGACGGCTCACGCCGAAGTTCGTGGTGGTCAAGGGATCCGCGGAGTAGGTGAACTGGAGCTTGTTCCGCGGAGAGACCTGCCAAGTGATCGCGTCGGAGTTGATCTGCCGCGTCGTCATCACGAGGACGGTGCCGCCCTGGCTCTGGGTCGGGTCCTCGCGCCGGATGTACTCGTGCGAGAGCCGGTACCACAGCTTGTCCTTGATGATCGGGCCCGACAACTGGATCGCCGGCTCGAGATGCTTGTAATCCGGGGTCCTGGCGCCGGGGAACGATGCGGCTTCCCCATCGAGGAGGCTCGACTTGTAGAGGAAGTTGAACGTTCCCTCGAAGTCGTTCGAGCCCTGCTTCTGGACGATGTTGGCGAACCCGCCCTGGGCACGGCCGAACTCGACGCCCGCGCCGGCCGTGATGACCTCGATCTCCTCGATCGAGTCGGGGTTCACCTGGCTCATCTGAAGGCCGGTCAGCGGGTCCTGGTTGCTGACGCCGCCGACCTCGGCCTTGAAGTCCGTGTTGCGAGCCCCGTTGACGTTGGGGTTGCCGTCGCCGTCGGGATCCTGGACGCCGGCGGTCATCGTCAGCACGTTCTGGTAGAACCGCCCCTGCACGGGTAGGTCCTGGATGAAGTCCTCGCCGAACTTCGTCGAGGTCGACGACTTCTCGAGATCGACGGTCTCGCGCTTGCCTTCCACCAGCACCTTCTCTTGCATCTCCGGCGCCAGGATGAAGGAGACCGACTGGACCTGGTTGATCGAGATCCGGATGCTCGCCATCTGTTGCTTGGCGTATCCGGGGAAGGAGACCTCGAGCGAGTAGCCGCTCCCGGCGCGAAGGACCGGGAAGTCCGCGACGCCGTTCTTGTTCGTGATCACCGTCGAGGTGGCGACGAGCTGCTGGGAGTTCCTGAGCACCACGGTCACGCCCGGAAGGATGCTCTTGTCCGCGGCGTCGTAGACCGTGACCCTCAGTCCGCCCGTCTGGGCCGCGACGGACGTCACCGCTAGGACGACGAACCACGCAGCTAGAAAAGTCCGCAGGGATTTCATGACCCTCCTCCCGCTGCGCGTACCCGACCTATACGGATCCCCTGCCCCGCCGCCGGGAAAGGGCCCGATCACCCTTCCCCGCGGCCTCATGGGGATCCACTCGGGGTAAACGCCGCACCGATTTTTGTACCACGGTCCTCCGTCAAAATCAACCTGAGCGACAGGCCGTCGCCCGGCTCCCGGGTATATATGAGCGCAATGAGCCGATCGTCATCCGCCGAAAGGTATCCCCTGCTGCACCCTTGCAGCACCGCCGTACCCGGAGGGGCGCTTCCGGGCCCTTCCCCCGAGGAACGGCCTCAAACGGAAATGCCGAGTCTCTTGATTTTCTCGTTGAGGGTGGTCGGCTTGAGTCCGAGGGCCTCGGCGGCGGATTTCTGTACGCCGCCCGTCCGCCGGAGGGCCGATTCGATGAGTTGCCGCTCGTAGCGGGCGACCGCGTCATAGAATCCCATGCCCTCCGGAAGCGAGGCGAGCTCGGGCAGGGAGACCGTGGCGAGCATCTCCTTGGGAAGCAGATCGACGCCGATCTCCCCTCCTCGCGCGAGAACGACCCCTCGCTCCACGACGTTCTCGAGCTCGCGGACGTTTCCCGGCCACGGGTAGCCCAGGAACCGCTCCAGGACCTCGGGGGTGACGTGGGTCACATTCTTGGCGTTCTCCTCGTTGAAGCGGGCGAGGAAGTGCTCCACGAGCAGGGGGATGTCCTCCGCGCGCTTTCGGAGCGGCGGGACCGTGACGTTGATCACGTTCAGCCGGTAGTAGAGGTCCTCGCGGAATCGCCCCTGGTCCACGAGGGCCTTGAGGTCCTCGTTGGTCGCGGCCAGGATGCGCACGTCCACCACCCGGCTCTCGATGGCGCCGAGCGGCAGGAACTCCTTCTCCTGGATCACCCGTAGCAGCTTGACCTGAACCTCGGGGGACACCGTGCTGATCTCGTCGAACAGCGCGGTCCCGCCGTCGGCGACCTCGAGGAGTCCCGGCTTCGCTCCCGCGGCCCCGGTGAACGCGCCCCGCGTGTGGCCGAACAGGTTGTCCTCGAGCAGGTCGGTCGGAATGCTGTGGCTGCTCACGACGACGAACGGCTTGTTGGCGCGGGCGCTTCGCCGGTGGATCGCGTGCGCGACGAGCTCTTTTCCCGTCCCGCTCTCCCCCTGGACGAGCACCGTCGAGCGGCTCGGAGCGACCTGCTCGATGAACCGGTAGAGCTCCTGCATCGCGTGCGACTTCCCGACGATTCTCTCGAAGCGGAAGCGCTGCTCGAGGGCCCTCTTGAGGTCCTTGTTCTCGACGCGGAGCCGGGTCGTTTGCACGGCCTTCGCGACGAGGAGCCGGACCTCGTCGTTCTTGAAAGGCTTGGTGAGATAGTGGAACGCGCCGAGCTTCATCGCCGCGACGGCGTTCTCGACGGTGCCGAAGGCGGTGATCATGAACACCGCGAGATCGGGGACGCGCTCCCGCACCCAGCGCAGGACGTCGAGCCCGTCCGCGTCGGGGAGCATCACGTCCAGCAGCAGCGCGTCCCAGGGCCCGCCGTCCTCGAGCTGGGAGCGTCCCGAGGCGGCGTCCGGCGCGATCTCGACGTGGTGGCCCTCGGTCGCGAGTAGAGCCTTCAGGACGTCGCCGACGACGGGCTCGTCGTCCACGACGAGAATGCGTCCGGGGGGAGTTTCCGAGGTCACTCGCGGCATCGAGAGCGGATTGTAGCAGCTTTCAGGCGAGAGCTTCGGCCGACCGGACCGCGGGGAGCTCGACGCGGAAGCGCGTCCATTCGCCGGGGGAGCTCTGCACGGACATCTCCCCGTCGTGCTCGCGCACGATCCCGTAGCTGATCGAGAGCCCGAGACCGGTTCCCTTCCCGCTTCCCTTCGTCGTGAAGAACGGGTCGAAGATCCTCGGCAGGTCCTCTTCCGCGATGCCGACGCCGTCGTCCAGGACCTCGACCGAGACCGCTCCGCCCCTCAGGGACGTCGAGACCACGACCTTTCCGCCCTCCTCCACCGCGTCGCGCGCGTTGAGGAGGAGGTTCAGGAGCACCTGCTGGAGCTTCCCCCTGTGGCCGTGGACCGCGGGCAAGCTCTCGGCGAGCGAGGTCTCGACGCGAATCCCGCGCCCGCGGATCTGCGGCTCGAACAGGCGAACGACCTCGAGGACGGTGTCGTTCACGGAAAGCTCCTCGAACGTGGAGCGCTCGGGGCGAGCGAAGTTCAGGAGCGAGTTGGCGATGCTCGAGGCGCGCCGGCTCTGCGACTCGATCTTCTCGAGGATGGCCCGCCGCGGATCGTCCGCCGCCATCTCCTCGAGGAGCATCTGGGTGTAGCTCGAGATGCCGGTGAGCGGCGTGTTCACCTCGTGCGCCACCCCCGCCGCGAGGAGTCCCAGGGAGGCGAGGCGCTCCTGGCGGACGACCTGCTCCTCCAACTTGACCTGGCTGGTGACGTCGTCGAAGGTCACGACGCGCCCCGCGGTTCCGTCTCCCTGGGTCCCCGCGGGGGAGATCGTGAGGTTGACGATGATCCTCCGGCCCGAGCGGTTCACGAGGTTGTAGCGGTAGATGCGGACCTCGCTCTCCCTCGGCGCGCGCGAGATCTCGCGCTGCACCCGCCGCACCGCGTGGAGCGGGAAAACATCCTCGATCCGCCGGCCGATCGTCTCGCGCCGGGAGACGCCGTACATCTCCTCGAGCGTCCTGTTCCACGCGAGGATCGTCCCGTCGTCGTCCATCAGGAGAAGTCCGACCCCGCTGCTCTCGAGGATCCGCTCCTGGCTCGCCTTGAGCCGCTCGACGTGCTCGGCGTGCGACCGGACCTCGCGCACCAGCCTCGCCGCCTCGATGGCCGTCGCGGCGTGGGCCGCGAGGGTCGCGAGGAGAGAGCGATCCTCGCTCGAGAAGGGCTCCTCCGGATCCCGCCGGTCCGCCACCGCCAGAACCGCGCGGAGGCGCCCCTTCACCTTCATCGCCACCAGGTGGCGCGCCCAGGGGAGAACGGGGATCTCCGCCCGCTCGAGGTGGGCGTGCCGGCCGCTCTCGAGCGCTTCGAGCTGGGAGGGCGGCAGGACGACCGCGACCGGGTCCTCGGAGGCACCCACCATCTCGAACGTGCCGTCGTCCTTGCGGACGAGAACACGCGCCTCGGGCACGCCCAGCGTCTCACGCAGCCGGTCGCGGAGGCGCTCGAGCAGCGTGTCGAGGTGGGTCTCGGCGCTCAGCTCGCGCGCCCAGTCGAGCAGCGTCGCGCGATAGCTGTAGCGGCTGCGATAGAAGGCACGGTCCACTCCGGCGCGAACCCAGGTCCGGATCGTCGGATAGCTGATCGCCGCGAGGAGGATCGACAGGTACCGCAGGCCGCTCGCCGAGAGGGGCAGCACGCCGCTCACGATTCGCCGGAAGAACTCCACCGCGACGGCGTAGGCGGCGAGGGTGAAGAACGCGGAGGTGACCTCCACGAGCGCGCGCCGCAGCAGCGTGTCCAGATCGTTGAGGCGATAGCGGGCGAAGGCGATCGTGAAGGCTCCCGGGACGACGAGCATCGGGAACGCCGACAGCTCCGCCCAGTCCGGAACCTCGCCGCCGGCCGCCCAAGGGAGGACGTAGATCGTCGCGAACGGCAGCAGGCCGATCGCGACGCCCCACATCATCCAGCGAAGCTGGCCGCGGTGCAGCGGCGACGAGGCGCGGCGGTAGACTCGCGAGAGCAGCCAGATCGAGAGTGGGACCGCGAGTCCCAGGAACAGCAGCTCGGCCCGATCGATCCACTCCGCCCCGCGCAAGGGGTCGGCCAAGCTGAGGGCGCCGCCGAGACCCACGAGCCAGACCGAAGCGGCGACGATCGCCGACGCCGCGAGGTACGCGAGCGTGAGAGCCGCCCCCTGCCCGCGAAGCGAGCGGCGCGAGAGGGCGAAGACCAGATGGAGCAGTACGGCCGGCACCAGCGCCCCGGCGAGGACGTCGCCCCAGTACACGGCCCAGTCGAGCGCGTCCGCCCGGCCGGTGTGGCTCAGGACCAGGTTCGCGAAGAGCAGCGCGGCGAGGACCGAGTAGGCGGTGCCGCCCCTGACGGTGGGCCAGCGCAGCGCGACCAGCGCCCCCGACGCGAGGAACGCGACGGCGAGGAGCCCGAGGAAGCCGTACAGCGGCGGGATGACGACCCGGGACGCAGGCCGGATCTCGAGGGTCCGCAGGCTTCCGCCGCGATCGACGTCCAGGAGAACGCTCCCGCCGGTGCCTAGCCGCCACGCGATGGACGAGGCGTCGAGCACGCTGCGGACGGGAATGCCGTTCACCCGCTCCAGTCGGTCTCCGGGCAGAAGACCCGAGGACTGCGCCGGGCTGCCGTTCTCGACCCTCCCGACGACCGGACCTTGCGAGGTCTGGAACCAGTCGGCTCCCACCTGAGGCCGGCCGGTCGACACCCGTCTCGCGAAGGACACGGTGCCGAAGACGAGGAGGAGACAGACCCCACCCCCCACGATCCACGGCCTGACCCCGCCGGCTCGTCTCACCACGCTCGCGTTACTCCTGGGCAGAGGAACTGACCCTGTCCGGACCCTTCAGCAAGGGCCGGGCCAGACGAGGAGGCTCGGGACCACGACCCAACCCGTTGACAAATCTACGATTGAAAACGAGTTCTGGGGGGCTCCGCCGAATTCCGCTCCAGGCCCATTCAATTCCTTGAATCCCGAGCGCCAACTCCGGAGTTTTGGATGACGGACGCACGAGGCCGCGCGCCTTGGAAGTTCTCGATTCTCACGGAGTCCCGAACGACCGCGCCAACCTCTCGCTCAGAACGCCACGGAGACTCCCGCGCTCACCCTTTGGTTCAGGGCCGCGAGGGTCTTCAATCCGGTGGCGGACGCCGGGGCCGAGTCGCCGACCGCTCGCTGCGGCGAGGCGCGCGCCACGAGGAGGACCCGCCAGGACATCCCTCGGGGCTCGCCGCGGAGAACCGCCTGTGCGACCTGGAGCTCGACGAACTCCTGGGTCGTCCTTTCGGCCGTCGCTTCGGCCGCGGTCGTGTCTTCGACCCTTCGATACTCCGCGAAGACGTCCGTGCCCGACCCCGCCACGCGCACCCCGACCCGGCCTCCCCGATAGCGGAGGCTGCGGTCGGCGAGGAGCTGCAACGGCACCTCGAACGGGAACACCTGCGCCAGCGAACCTTCCGCGCTGCCCCGGAGGAGCTCCACGTAGGTGTGAACGCCCGCGGCGTCGTGGGAGAGGGTGAGGGTCCCGCGCGTCGCGCTCACGAATCCGTCCGTCGCGTAGAGCGGGGTGAAGCCGGGATCGATCCGCTCCCAGACCGCGCCCGCCGCGTCGAACGCCACCGGCTCGTAGGCCTGCGCCGCCTTGAGAGCGAATCCCCAGGGCAGCGCCGTCTCCACGGCGGCGTCGTAGCCGAGCGCCGGGTCCTGGCGCGCCGTTCCCGAGATGGGCCACCCCTGGGGCAACGCGGCTCCGCCGTCCGCGAACATGTCGTACAGGAGGACCACCCGTGCGCGCCACGCGCCCTCGGTCCAACTCCCTCCGAACCGCGGTTCCACCACGGACAGCGTCCGAGCGTCCGACCCGCGCACGTACCCGAGACCGTACACGACGGTCAACGGCTTCGAGACAAGCCACTGGTCCTCGCCCCGCACGCGCACGTTCCATCGCGCGGCCGACTCGGGACTTCCGGAGATTGGCATCGTGGCGACGTAGCTTCGCGGCAGCGGATGGTCGAGGTGGCTCGCCTCGATATCCACGCGGATCTGGTGGCGATCCGAAGCGACGCTTTCGTAGGTGCCGCCCGCCGCCATCGCCCGGCTCGCGAACGACCGGCGCGGGTCCTCGCCGGAAAGAAGGGCGGGACTCGCGGAAACGGTGCCGGGGAAGCTCGCGAGCGTATCGAGGTAGCCGACCTTCACGCCGAGGCGCGAGGCCGCGTCGAGCTGCGTGGACCAGTTGGCGTCGTAACCCCAGGATTGTCGCGCCTGGCGAAGCCGGCCGGCCGACTGGGGCGTTCCCATCGCAACGTCCAGGTCCCCCTGGGTGTAGCTCGCCTTCATGGCGAGGCTCGCGTCGGGCCCGGTCGAGCACGAGGCCTCGACGAAGACCGACGAGGCAAGGTGGCTCGACGTCTCGGCGTCACCCTCCGCCGAGGCGACCCGGTTGAAGCTCTCCCGCTGTCCGCTGACCCTCACGCTGCCGACCTGGCCGATCGAGCTCGCGAGCCGCATCCGAGTCTCGGCGCCTCCCGCTTCGGACGCTTCACCCGCTCCGCCGAGGAGAGGCCCGGAAAGGTTGACGAGGTGGTCGAACTGGCCCTCGATCATCTCGGCGACCGGCGAGCCGGCGTGGGGCGGCCCGCCGCTCCCCTCCTGCCGGAGCAGGTCCGCGGCGTCGGTCTCTCGCAGGAGGCTCCGGGCCGGGAGCCTCAGGATCCAGGAGGCGTCCGCGGGCGCCTGGGGCGCACTTCCGCTGTCGGCCGGGACCGGGCGCAGCACGAGGTCCAGGGAGCTGCGCAACAGGGTATCGAAGCGTCCTAGAAAGGCGAGGTAGCCCTGCTTGATCGCCGCGACGCGGTAGACGCCTGGAGTGAGTCCGGCCACGAAAAAGCGGCCGCGATCGTCCGTTCGAGCCACGGCGAGGGGGTCCACGTCCGCGGAGTCCCCGAGAACGAAGACCTCGACCTCCTCGATGGCCCGGCCAAGGCTGTCCTTGACCATCCCGTGGAGCGTCGGAGAAGTGAGATCGCGGGCGACGCAAGGAGGGCTTGCAAGAAGGAGAGCAAGACCCACGAGGAACGCCGCACCGCTCCCGCGAACCCTCGGCATTCCGCCTCCAGGCCGGCCGGTCCCCACACCGACCGGACCGTTCCTAACATTAGATGCCTCATTGCCGCTTGTCAACGGCTTTCGAAGCAATAGGATGGGGGCTGATGAACGGACGAGTGACCACCCGCGCCGGCGATCGCCCGAGGCGGAGCCGTATCCGGCTCCTGCCGGCCGTCCTGACCCTCGCGCTCGCCGTCGCGCTGGGGCGGGCCGCCGGCGGCTCTCCCGTCCGGCAGGAGCAGGCGCTCCGGGTCGAGGTCACTCCCCTGATCATCGAGCGAGGGACGACGCGCTCGCTCGAGCCCCTCACGATCGAGGCGACCCGAGACGAGCCCGGCCTCGTCGAGTCCTCGATCCCGTGGTCGCCCTCGGGTCCGCCGATGTCCCTGAGCCTCGAGATCGGTGTGGGCGAGGGGGGCGAGGAGGACGAGCACGCGCTGCGCCTGGTCGCGACGGCTCGAATCCCCGGATCGCCTCCCGTCCGATCGAGCCGCGAGTTGAAACTCTCCGAGGGGACGACCGGGCTGTTCGACGTCGTATCGGAAGGAGAACGGCGTCTCGTGCTGTCGCTTCGGGTGGAGACGGTCTCGAGGACCGTCGTGCGAGGCGCGCGGAAGGTAGGAGCCGCGGTCCTGTTCCTCCTCTCCGTCGAGCGCCGCGACGGCGATCGCTCGGTCCTGCTCGAGACCAACCGCCTCGTGACGTTTCTCCGGGAGGGGGTCGAGTACTCCTTCTCGCGAGGCGAGGGAAACTCTCGCGAGTCGCTGCGGCTCGTCCTCACGCCGGTGCGCCTCGAAGGAGACCTCGCCGAGATCGAGGTGGACGTGTCCGGCTCGCTGCCGGCTTCCGCCGGCCCGCTCCTGCTCTCGCGCCGCGAGCGCATCTTCGCGAGTCGCGGAGCGACCTCGACCGTCGAGGTCACTGCGGGCGAGCCGCCCGCCGGCTACCGCTTCCGGATCACCCCGGACTTCTGAGCGGGTAGAGGGACACCGTGAACGCCGCGATTCTCGCCGCGCTCCTCCTCGCCTCGCCCGTCCCGTCCCCCGGCGCCCCTCCCGGGACCGGGTCGCCGGGGGCCACGGCCGAGTTGGCGCTCGGCGTCAACGTCCGGATCGGCGTCACCGCGGGCCGGGAGATCGATCTCGTCGTCCGCCCCGCGGCCGGCGAGAGCTGGCACGACCTGGCTCGCATCTATGCCGCCGCTCCGGCCGCCTCCGAGGAGCTCGCGCGGCTGCACGCGAGCCGGAGCCCGGCGCCCGGGACCGACGTCAGGATCCCGATCTCGCTCCTGAACGACGACTACCGCTCGCTGGTTCTCCTCAACCTCTTTCCCGACGACAAGCTCGACCGCGGCGACTGGATCCACGTCGCGCGCGCGGGCCGCCTCCCGACGCCCGACGAGGGGCTCTGGCAGGTCGCGGAATGGTTCGTCGGCGACGGGCGGAAGTACCAGGAGATCGCGCAGGCCAACGGACTGCGCTCGCCGGAGCTCTCCTTGGGGCAAACGGTACGGATTCCCTCGGCGCTGCTGCACCGCTCGCTGGTGCCGGGGCCGACCTCGGACGACGGGGCGATCACCTACGCTCAGGACGAGCACGGGCCCTACGGAGGGTACCGGCTCAAGGCGGGCGAGGCGCTCTACTCCGCGGTCGTCGTCCGCTTCACGGGCCGCACCGATCCCGACGACGTCAACGCGCTCGCCGCGAAACTCGCGGAGCGCTCGGGCATCCGGGACGTGACCGACATCCCGGTCGGCTTCCGGGTCAGGATCCCGTTCGACCTGCTCGAGCCGGAGTTCCTACCCCCGGACCATCCCCGACGCCGCGAGACGGAGGCCGACAGGAAGGAGATGGCCGACGAGCTCGCCAGGAGCCCCGTGCGCCCGGCGCGAGGCGCTCTCGAGGGCGTGCTCGTGATCCTCGACCCGGGGCATGGCGGCAGGGACCTCGGCACGATCAACCACGGGGTGTGGGAGCACGACTACGTTTACGACGTCGCCTGCCGGCTCAAGGCGCAGATCGAAAAGGAGACCGCCGCGAGGGTGTTCATGACGCTCGAGGAGCCGGGCATCGGATTCGAGCCCTCGACGGGAGACCGCCTGGTCGCGAGCCGCCGCGGCACGCTCCGCACCCATCCGCCGTTCAGCGCGCGCGAGGAGGGCGAGTCGTCCGTCGCGGTCAACCTCCGCTGGTACCTGGCGAACTCGGTGCTGAGGAAGGCCAGGCTGGACGGCACGGCGCCGGACCGGGTGCTGTTCCTCTCCCTGCACGCGGATTCCCGCCACCCGTCGCTGCGAGGCCTGATGGTCTACGTTCCCGGCCAGCGCTTCCGCGGCGGCGTGCACGGGGATCGTCGCGCGGGGTACATGCGGTTCCAGGAGGTGCGCGAGGCGCCGACGGTCCGGTTCGACCGGCGTGACATCGTCCGATCGGAGGCGGTCTCGCGGCGCCTCGCCACCGGCGTCGTCGAGGCGTTCAGGAAGGAAGGGCTTCCGGTTCAGCCTTATCACCCCGTGCGCGACCGCGTGATCCGGGGGCGGCAGACGTGGCTTCCCGCCGTCCTCCGCGGCAACGCCGTTCCCGCGAAGATCCTGGTCGAGATGGTCAACATGAGCAATCCCCAGGACGCGTCGCTCCTCGGCGCGGCGCGGGACCGGGACCGGCTGGCGCGGGCGCTGCTGCGCGGCATCGCGTCCTACTTCGGCGAGGCGCAGTCGGGGAGCGCGGGTATCGCGGGCTCCCGCCTTCCTTGACAGCATCCGGCATCGATCTTATTGTCAACTTGAGTCGTTGCCGGGAGGTTTCGTTCATGCCGCTCTATGAGTACCAGTGCAAGTCCTGCGGAAGCACGTTCGAGGTCATCCAGAAATTCAGCGACCGTGCTCTCAGGAAGTGCAGCGACTGCTCGGGCCCGCTCCAGAAGCTGGTTTCGAGAAGCTCCTTCCATCTCAAGGGCGGCGGTTGGTACACCAACGACTACTCCTCCTCCAAGCCCGCACCCACTTCGACCGAAAGCAAGACGACGAAGAAACCCTGCGACGCGGGCTCGTCCGGGGGCGGCTGCGCCTCGGGAGACTGCTCCAGCTGACCTCGCCCCTCGTGAGCGTCCGCCGTCGTTGACCCTCCGAGGGCCCGCGTGAAATAATCCCTTCTTTCCGCGCGGGGTGATTCGACGTGAAAGTCCTGCTCGTGGGTGGAGGAGGGCGCGAGGACGCGCTGGCCTGGGCGCTCCACCGCAGCCCGGACGTCCGTGTCCTGCGCTGCGCCCCGGGCAATGCGGGGATCGCGAGGCACGCCGAGCGGGTGCCCGTCGCGGCGGAAGACGTGGACGCCCTGACGGAGCACGCCCTCCGGGAGCGATACGACCTGGTCGTCGTCGGCCCCGAGGCTCCGCTGGTCGCGGGGCTCGCGGATCGCTTGAGTACCGCGGGGCTGTCGGTGTTCGGCCCCTCGAAGGGCGCGGCCGAGATCGAGGGCAGCAAGGTCTTCGCCAAGCGGTTCATGGATCGCCACGGCATTCCGACGGCTCGCTTCGAGGTGTTCGAGGACGCCGGCCGCGCGATCTCCTTCCTCGGCTCGAGCGACGTGTCGTACCCGCTCGTCGTGAAGGCGGACGGCCTCGCGGCCGGTAAAGGGGTCGTCATCGCCCCCGACCGGGAGACCGCGGCGGCCACGGCGACCGACATGCTCACCCACGGCCGCTTCGGCGCCGCCGGGACCCGTATCATCGTGGAGGAGCTGCTCCGGGGCCGGGAAGCGTCGTTCTTCGTCCTCTGCGACGGCCGGCGCTTCGTCGAGCTGGCCACTTGCCAGGACTACAAGCGCGCGCAAGACGGGGATCGCGGTCCCAACACGGGCGGGATGGGCTGCTACTCGCCGTCCGTGTACCTGTCCGGCGCGCTGCGGCGCGAGATCCTGGACACCGTCGTCGCCCGGACCGTCGCCGGCCTCGCCGAGGAGGGTCGCCCTTACCGTGGCGTGCTCTACGTCGGGGTCATGCTCACGGACGAGGGACCGAGGGTCCTCGAGTACAACGCCCGGTTCGGCGACCCCGAGACGCAGGTGCTCATCCCCCGCCTCGACGGAGATTGGCTCCCGGCCCTGGCGGCGTGCGCCTCGGGAAGCCTCGACGGGCTCGCGCTCCGCTTCAAGCAGGAAGCGACGGTCTGCGTCGTCATGGCCTCCGGCGGGTATCCCGGGGCCTACGGGAAGGGATTCCCGATCGAGGGGATCCGCGAGGCGGAATCGCTGCCGAACGTGATGGTGTTCCACGCGGGAACGGGCCCGGCACCGGACGGCGGCTACGTCACGACCGGGGGTCGCGTCCTGGGAGTGACCGCGCTCGGGGACACGCTGGCCGCGGCGCGGGACCTGGCCTATCGAGCGGTCGGCGCCATTCGCTGGAGCGGCGCGCACCACCGGAGCGACATCGCCCTCGACGCGGTGCGCGTGCTGGAAGAAAGGGGAACGACATGAGCGACGACCGGCCGCCGAAGGTGGCCATCCTCATGGGCAGCGACTCGGACCTCCCGGTCATGGCCGAGGCGGCCCGCATGCTGGAGTCGCTCGACGTGCCGTACGAGCTCACGGTCACGTCGGCGCACAGGACGCCGGAGCGCACCACGGAGATCGTCCGCGGGGCCCCGGCGCGCGGGGTCAGGGTGTTCGTCGTCGGCGCGGGAAGCGCCGCCCACCTCGCGGGGGTCGTCGCCGCGCACACCACGCTCCCCGTGCTGGGGGTGCCGCTCCCCTCCTCGGAGCTCCAGGGACTCGACGCGCTGCTGTCCACCGTGCAGATGCCGGCGGGTATTCCCGTGGGGACGCTGGCGATCGGCAAGGCGGGCGCGGCCAACGCGGCGATCCTCGCCGCCGAGATCCTCGCGCTGTCGGACGAGGCGCTCGCCGGCCGATTGGCCGCGGCGAGGCGCGAGATGTCGGCCAAGGTCGAGGCGCGCTCCGAGGAAGCCAGGAAGAAGCTCCTCTCGCTCCTCGGCCGGACGCCGTGAGCCGCCCCGGCTACCACACGCTCACGCTCGGGTGCAAGCTGAACCGTTTCGACAGCGCGGCGGTCGAGGCGGAGCTCGAGCACAGAGGGTACGTCTTCGAATCCGACCTCTCCGCCGCGGCGCTCGTGGTCGTGAACACCTGCACGGTCACCGGCAAGGCCGATGCCGAAGCGCGCCGTCTCATTCGCCGCGTCCGCCGCGCGAACCCCGGCTGCCGCCTGCTCGTCACCGGGTGCTACGCCGAGCTCGACCCCGGGGCCGTCGGCGGGATCGAGGGCGTGGACCGCGTCTTCGGCAACCGGGACAAGCCGAGCCTGCCCGTCATTCTCGACGAGCTGGGGATCGGCGCGGGTCCGGAGGCGGCCGCGGCGGACCGGAGGCTCGGCGCGCCGGCGCCGCGCTTCGCGGGCCGGGGCCGCGCGTATCTCAAGGTCCAGGAAGGTTGCGACCTCGCGTGCTCGTACTGCGTGATCCCGCGAGTCCGCGGCCGCAGCCGCTCCGTGGGCCCGGAGCGGGTCGAGGCGAACTTCCTCGCTCTCGTCGCGGCCGGATACCGCGAGATCGTCCTGACCGGGGTCAACACCGGCGACTGGGGGCGGGACCTCGCGCCCCGGCTCTCGCTCGAGAGCCTGCTCGCGAGACTCCTCGAGATCGCCGGGCCGAACCGGATCCGTCTGAACTCCCTCGAGCCCCTCACCGTCACCGACGGGATCCTCCGCCTGATGGCCGGGGATGCGCGCCTCGCGCCGCACCTTCAGGTCCCCTTGCAGTCGGGATCGGGGCCGGTCCTCCGCGCGATGCGCCGGAATTACCGGCCGTCACAGTACCTCGAGCGCGTCGGCGCGCTCCGCGAGGCGCTCCCCGACGCGGCGATCGGCGCGGACGTCATCGTCGGCTTCCCCGGCGAGACCGTGGAGCGGTTCGAGGAAACGCTGCGCTTCGTCGAGAGCTCGCCGCTCGACTACCTCCACGTCTTCCCGTGGTCGCCGCGTCCCGGAGTCCCGGCGGCATCGCTCCCCGGGAGGCCCGGCGGACGCGACGTGGCGGAGCGCTCGGCGCGCTTGAGGGAGCTCGGCGAACGGCGGTTCCTCGAATTCCGCCGGCGGTTCGAGGGGCGCACGCTCGACGCGGTCGTGCTCGGAGGGCGGCGCGACGACGGGAGCTGGCGGGCGCTGACCGGGAACTTCATCGAGGCGGCGGTCGACGGCGAGGACCTCGCGCCGCGACGTCCCGTCAACGTCCGGATCCTGCGAGCGGAAGGCGCCGCGACGCTCGCGGCGGTCGTGGGCGTACCCGCCTGGGCGGGCTAGTCCGCGCGCCGGTCAGGGCTTCGCGGCGTCGGCCGCCACCGGCACGACGATGCTGTTCTCGGGCGGATCCCCCGCCGCGATCACCCGGGCGAGAATGTCCTTGTGGGTGGCGTCGCCGGTCGAGGTGATCTCGCGATAGCTCGCCAGGACGGCCGGCAGCCCCCGGACGCTCGAATCGGTGGGATCGGGACGGTCCATGGCCTGGACGTGCAGATGCGGCAGGACCGTGTTGCCGCTGTTGCCGCAGCGCGCGATCGTGTCCCCCGCCCGGACGCGGTCTCCCGGCTTCACGCGGACGGTCCCCTGCCGCAGGTGGGCGAGCATCACGTAGGTCCCGCTCCCCGCATCGATCACGACGAGGTTGCCGAAGATCCAGGCGGGCCGCTCCAGGTCCTCGAGAAGCGTGCGCCGCGGAAACTCCTTGAGCCCCTCGTTGTCCGGGATGTCGTTCTCGATGCGAGCCACCGTGCCGTCCACCGGAGCGAAGATCGGGAGGTCGAAGCTGTAGCTGTCCTCGTTGCGCCGCGTCGTCTCGTAGCCGTCCTTCACGGTGCGGCCGGAAGCGCCGAAGTGGACGAAGTCCCAGGCATAGTCGCTGCCGAATCCCCCTCGCCGGTGATTCGTCCGGCACCCGTGCCCCTGGGTGACGAGCCAGTAGCCCTCGAAGGGGACCCGGAGCACGAGCGGCGCGGGCGAGGAGCGAAGCTCGACCTCGAACGACTCGGTCGAGCGCTGCCGCGTCAGCCCCGCCCGGCTGGAAATCGCGACGTCCAGCCGGATCCGGCTCGCCCCCGGCGGAATCCGCTCGAGGCAAATTCCGAACCACTCCACGGAGGACTTGCCGGCGACCTTGCGCTGCCGCTCGATCGCCGCGTCCTTGGCGAAGAGGACGGAGCCTAGGTCGTCGGTGCGCAGGGTGCGGCCGTCCGCGAGATACCCGACCGAGACGTCCTCGATCCGGACCGTCCGCGTTCCGCGATTCGCCATGTCGAGGTTGAGAACCGCATCCGCGCGATCGCGGCAGGCATGGGCGACGACCGCGCCACCCCTCGCGGAGATCTCGAGCTCGGTCTCGTCTCCGGCGGGTCGGTCCCCCGCCGGAGACGAATTGGAGCCCGCCGCGAGGGCGGCGCAGGCCGCCAGGGCAAGCCCCCATCCTCGCGCCGCGGCACGGCGTGTTGAGCGGCGATCGCGGATGGGGGACCTCCCGCGGAGCTACTTCTTCTTGATGAGATCCTTCAGGGACTTCGCCACGGTGAACTTCACCACCGTCTTGGCGGCGATCTTGATCGGCTCGCCGGTCGCGGGGTTGCGTCCCATGCGGGCCTTGCGCTTCACGACCCGGAACTTCCCGAGTCCCTTCAGCGGGACCTCTCCGCTCTTCTTCACGGTCTTCTCGACGAGTACGGTCAGCCCCTCGAGGGCCGCCTTCGCCTGCTTCTTCTCCAGATTCGCGGTCTCTGCAAGGGCCTGGATCAATTCGGTCTTGGTCATCGAGTTTCCTCCCTTGGCTCGTGCCAGATGAGACTATTACCATCTGCGCTCGACAGAAATCAACCGAAAAATTAGGGCTCCCTTCGACTCGGCCCCGCGTCCGCGGCGGAGCGCTCCGTCCCCTCGACGATCTGCTCGCGCCTCGCGCGCGTCGGCCAGAGCGCTCCGGCGAGGATCAAATGGGCCGCGAGCCCGACGAGCGCGAACGGCTCGCGAGAGACGTGGAACGCGATCACGCCGAGCAGCGAGGCCGCCTCGGTGCACGCGAGCCCCGAGATCGTCGCCTTGCGCAGCGCGGCGGCGCGATCCGCGGGGCGAGCGCCCGGGGCGATCCGGTCGAGGATGCCCCGGTACCACCGGTTTCCCGCGGCGAGGGCGACGAGGCCCGCGAGCGCCGCGGGGGCGACGAGCGCGCGCGACGGCGCGGGCGGCGGGACGAGGAGCGCCGCGGCGAGCAGCACGATCGGGGTCGCCGCGAGCATCGCGGCGATGCCGCGCGTCGCCGCCAGCATGCGCTCGACTTCCGGCTCTCCCGCGACCGGCTCGCTCAACGCGAACCCTCCGCGCGCCGCTTGTAGCCGCGCTCGCCGGCCTCGATCCTCACGGAGAGACGGTTCTCCGCGGGGGTCACCGGACACGCGAAGCGCTCCGGTGCGCCGTACGCGCACAGCGGGTTGTACGCGCGGTTGAAATCGAGGACGTACGGCCCGCCGTCGGGGCCGGCGAGATCCACGTACCGGCCGGCCGGGTAGGTCTCGAGCCCCGTGGTCGCATCGGTGAACGGGAGGAAGAGCGCGGCGGTGCCCGCCGCCTGCGGCGTGTCGAGCAGGCGGTAGATCCGGAGCCGGCACCGTTTTCCGTGGATCTCGAAGACGACTGTCCCGTACGTCTCGCACGGCCTCGGCTTTCCCGTCGTGGACAGGATGGTGAAGCGCTGCGGCTTCTCGTCGCGCTCTATCGGCCCGCCGAAACGGTAGGCCGGATCGGGAGCCCAGTAGTCGAGCCCCTTGAACGACGGCACGTCGGCCGCGAGGAGCGGCGTCTCGGGCGACGTTCGGAGCTCCTGGTCCTTCGCCGCGCGCTCCGCCGCGATCTCCGCGGCCCAGCCCGGCGGCGGCGCGGAAACGGCCATCGGGCGCTCCCCGCCGCCGCAGCGCAGGAGACCTGCCACCGAAAGCAGGACCGCCGCGCGAATCACCCTTCGCATTCCGTTCCCTCCCCTCCCGGCTACCAGCTCACCGGAACCCGCGCCGACCGCCCCGCGTGGTCGCGGTACAGCAAGTACCCCCGCTCTCGTCCGAGGTCGAAGATCCGTCTCGTGACCTCGACGTCCTTCTTGCAGTACGCCTCGATCAGGTCCACGCGCCCTTCCTTCCACCATGCGAGACTCTGCAGCCCGTCGGCCGACTTCGACTCTCCGAGGTTCGCCTCCGCGAGGTGGCCGAGCGACAGCCGGAACCCGAGCCGCCTGTGGATCTCGGAGAGCATGTCGAGCGTCCGGATCCGTCCGAGGTCCCACTCGGTATACCCCGAGAGCACGACGAGGTCGAACCGGTCGATGTTGAAGCCTACCACGCAGTCGGCCATCGCGAGGTCCAGGAGCAGCCTGTCCACGTCCTGCTCGGCGTAGGTCCGGTACTCGTCCTGGGCCATGTCGTACACCACCGCGAGGGCGAGGCCCATCCGGGAGGCGTTCTTCCAGCCTCCGACCTCCTCCGCGCTCCGCTGCGTCTCGAGATCCATCACGAGGACGCGGCCGCGTGGCTCGGCGGGCGGCGCCGCCCGGGATCGCTCCTCGTCCCGGGGCGCGGCCGTCGCTTCCGGGACGTTGCCGCCGCGGGTAATGCCGTGACGGCGCCGCGGCCGCGGAGCGGGCGATTCGGGGGCCGGCGTCGCGGGCTCCGCGGCCGGCTCGGCGGAGGCGGCCGTTTCGTCGAGAGCGAGGTCGTCCCGGCCGAGCATCATCTCCAGCACGAGCCGCGCCGCCGCTTTGTCGAGCGGCTTGTTCCCGTTGCCGCAGCGGGGCGACTGGATGCAGGCGGGGCATCCGGCGTCGCACGGGCAGGACTCGACGAGCTCGAGGGTCCGGCCGATGAGCCTTTCGGGATCGCGGAAGGCCTGCTCCGCCAGCCCCGCCCCGCCGGGAACGCCGTCGTAGAGGAAGATCGCGGGCCCGCCGGTCTGCGGGTGCCCGGTGTACGAGATCCCGCCCACGTCGCCGCGGTCCGCGATCGCGAGAAGGGGGAACAACCCGATCATCGCGTGCTCCGCGGCGTGGAGCCCGCCCATGAAGTGCAGCCCCCTCGAGGCGAAAGCCGCCGCGGCGCCTGGAGGTATCTCGATCCAGAACCCGGTGGTCTCGTAGACGAGCGGCGGCACCGACAGCGGGTGCGTCGAGATCGGCTCGCCTCCGAACAGCCGCTTCTTCTGGTATTCCCGGATGCGCACCGTGACCTTGAGGCGTCCGTACCCGAGCGGCAGGCGGCCGAGGCGTCCCGACTCGAGCCTCTCGAGGATCTCCGTCTCCTTCTCGCCGAGGACGACGGTGAAGTAGTCCACGCGGGCGGGCTCCGCGTCCACGCGCCGCGCGTCGGTGTCGAGACGGAGGATGCGGAAGGACTGCCCCGCGTGGAGGTAGATCGCGCCGGGATGGCATTCGTGGAACACCCGCATCCCGTCCACGGTCCCGAGGAGCCGCCCGGTGCGCGCATCCACGATCGTGTACGGAGGTCCCGCCGAGCGGGGACTGACGTCCCGCTGGGGGTTCTTGCGGAAGGAGAACCACCGGACCCCGTCTCCGTCGCGAACGAGGCGCCCCTCGCGCTCGAGCTCCTCGGCGAGTGCCGTGGCCCGCGCCCCCGATCGCCTCGACCTCCGAGCAGGTGAGCGGCAGCTCCGCCGCCGCGCAGACGAGGTGCTGGCCCGCGACGATCGCGTTCATCGGATCGAGGACCGCCCGCTCGAACACCTGCCCGAAGAACATCTCGGGGTGCGCGACCACGTACTGGTCCAGGGAATCGGGGAGCGCGATCATCACGACGAGCGCGTCGCGGTCCTTCCGGCCGACGCGCCCGATCCGCTGCCAGGAAGAGGTCATCGAGCCGGGATAGCCGACGAGCACGCACACGTCGAGCCCGCCGACGTCGATCCCGAGCTCGAGGGCGCTGGTGGCGAGGACGGCGAGGAGGTCTCCCTTGAACAGGCGCGACTCGATCTCGCGCCTCTCTTCGGGAAGGTACCCCGCGCGGTAGGGCGCGAGGCGGCGCCTCAAGCCCGGCGCCTCCTTGACGATCCACGCGTGGAGCAGCTCGGTGATCCTGCGGGCCTTGGTGAAGGCGATCGTCCGGAGACCGTGCCCGGCGGCCTCCGCGACGACGCGGACCGCCACGGTGTACGGCGAGACCGCCACCGGGTTGAGGAACACCACCTCGCGCCCCACAGCGGGGGCCCCCGAGCGATCCACCACCTCGAAGTCCTCGCCGACGAGCATGCGGGCGAACTCTCCGGGGTTCCCGACGGTCGCGGAAGCGGCCAGGAACCTCGGCTTCGACCCCGCGGCGGCGCACAGCCGTAGGAGGCGTCTCAGGATGTGGTGGACGTGCGCGCCGAAGATCCCGCGGTACACGTGCAGCTCGTCCACCACGACCCAGCGGAGCGCCTCGAGGAACGGACGCCACTCCGCGTGGTGCGCGAGGATGCCGGCGTGGAGCATGTCGGGGTTGGTGATGAGGATGTCGGGAGGCTCCGCCTTGATCTTGCGCCGCTCGGCGGCCGGCGTGTCGCCGTCGTAGATCGCGATGCGCGGGGGGCGCAGACGGCCCGTCGCCGCCGCCAGCTCGCGAAGCCCGCCCGCCTGGTCCTGCGCGAGCGCCTTCGTCGGGTAGAGGAAAAGCGCCTTCGCCCCGGTCCCCTCGAGAACTGTCTCGAGGACGGGGAGCGCGAACACCAGCGTCTTCCCCGACGCCGTGGGCGTGACCGTCAATACGTTGCGCCCCGCGCGCGCGGCGTCGAGCGCTTCCGCCTGGTGCGACCAGAGGCGCGAGATCCCGCGCGCTTCGATCGCCTGCCGCAGCTCGACGGGGAGCGGCCGGGCGGGCTCGGCGAAGCGGGCTTCCCGGCCGGGTATGCCGCGATGGTGCGCGACCATCGGCGCGATTCCCGGGTGCCGGAGGAGCTGCTGGACGAACTCGCGCATCGATTCTCCCCGGCGGATGGAGGCGGGACGGGATTATGGCACGCCGGGCGGCGCGCGGCTCCGGCGCGGAGAGGCGGTCAGGCCCGCGGCGCGGACCGGAAGCGGCCCAGCTCGATCATCGCCGCGCCGAGCAGCAGGAGCGCCCCCGCGTTGGTCGTGGCCGCCACGAGCGCGGGGTGGCCCTGCCCGATGATCGCCTCGAGGGGCCGGTTGGCGAGGAGCACGACCGCGATCGCGACGGCGGCCGCGAGCCCACCCGTAATCCGCGAGGACGCGCCGGCGCGCGGACGGAGGAGCCAGAGCGCGAGCGGGATCGCGAGGACGAAGTAGTGGACCCAGACCAGGGGCGAGGAGAGCAGGTAGGCCATGCACCCGGTGCCGGCGAGGGCGACGTCTTCCTTGGTCGCGCACGACGTCTCTTCGCCCCCCGTCCCAGCCGGGCTCGCCACCGCGCGCTTCGTACCCAGCCAGAGGAATGCGGCCGCCGCCGACAAGATGGCCAGCGCGAGCAGCGGCGCGAGGCGGGCGCCGAGCTCGCCCGCGACGAGGCGCGCGAGGGAGAAGTTCCCGATCCGGACGCCGACGATCTCGGGAGGGAGCGAGAGAATCGCGGAGAGCCAGCTCCCCCACGCCCCAGCGGTGCCGAAGTAGAGGCTCGAGACGACGAGGACCGCGAGCGCCGAGGCGGCCATCCCGGCCGCTACCCGGGTAGCCCTCGCGAACGCGCGCAGGACCGCCCAGCCCGCGAGCAGCAGCACGGCGACCAGCGCGAGGTTCGGCTTGAAGAGGACCGCCATGCCGAGGATCGCCCCGGCCGCCGGGTCGCGCCACGGCCGGCGCGGGAGGGTGCCCACCCACAGAACGAGGGCGAGCAGCCCGAGCTGGATCAGGTTCACGTTCCCGACGCGCAGGTCGGAGCGGTAGGGCGCGTACGCCTCCAGCAGCAGCACGACCGCCGCCGCCGCGAGGGGCGGGTAGCGGAGCACGCGGCAGAGGAGCAGCACGCCGCCGAGACCCGACAACAGGCTGACGAGCACGTGGATGGCGTGATCGCGATCGTAGTCGCCGGTGGCCGAGGCCCCCGCGAGCGTGTACAGGAACGGCGTCGAGTAGGTCTCCAGCACCTTGCGCCGGGAGACGGCGGCGGCGAGGCGCTCCGAAACCTCGTCCCGGGGAAGCGACGCGAGGATCTCGGCGCCGATCCTGCTCCTCCCCTCCTCGCTGTAGACGTCGGCGCCCCCCGAGCGCGAGACGCCCTGCCCCACCGCCCAGAACTGGTAGTAGTCGAGCCCGCGCCAGGTCCTCGCGTAGGACCAGCCGCGCCACGCCGCGATCGCGACCGCGAAGACGAGCACCGCCCGCTCGCCCCACACGCGCAGCGGGGCCCGCGGCCCTCGCGGCTCCTCCCCTTCCACCCGGCGCCTGCGATCGGATGCGCTCACGTCGGCGAATTATAGGGGGCGAATCGTCAGCGGGTCCCGTCGAGCAGAAGATCCGCGACCTCGGCCACGCCGTCGACAACCCGGTCCGCGAGCGAGAAGTCCGAGGTGCGGGCCAGCTCGGTCCGCACGATCCAGCACGCGAGGCCCGCGGCTTTCGCCGCCGCGAGGCCCCGCCGCGAGTCCTCGATCACGAGGGCCTCGTTTGCCCCTACCCCCGCCACCTCGAGCGCCTCGAGGAACGGTTCGGGGTCCGGCTTCGAGTGCCTGTAGTCCTCCCGCGTCAGGACGAAATCGAAGTAGGGCCTGAGGCCGCTGCGCCGGTGGATCGTCTCGAAGTGGCGCCTGAGAGAGCTGGTGACGACGCCCATCGCGAAGCGCCCGTGGAGTCGCGCGAGCGCCTCGCGCGCGCCCGGGACCGCGAGGTCGCTCCCCTCGAGCAGGCGCTCGTACCGCTCGTTCCGCTCCGCGCGGAGCGACTCGACTCGCTCCGCGGGGAATCCCCGCTCGACCGCAAGGTGCCACGCCCCGCGCGACTGGACGAGGAACAGCTCGTGGAAGAGGGCCGGGGTCAGCTCGACGCCGAAGCGCGAGAGGATCTCGGCGGTCGCCTTGAGGTAGAGCGGCTCCGTGTCCACGAGGACTCCGTCGTTGTCCCAGAAGACCGCGCGGATCACGGCGCGTCCCCCTCGATCGCCCGCAGGAAATCGGGCGGGAGCGGCGAGGCGACCTCGCGCTCTCCCCCGCCCGGAACCGGGAAGACGAGACGCGCGCAGTGCAGGAGCTGCCGCCGCGGCCCACCGTCCTCGCGCCGCGCGTCCCGCACCCCCTTCACCATGTCGAGGTAGTCCTGGTCCGGACGGCCGTAGAGGATGTCGCCCAGGATGGGATGACCGATCGCCGCGAGGTGCACGCGGAGCTGGTGCCGCCGTCCGGTGGCCGGGAAGAGACGGAGCAGGGCGCGATCCCCGAGCCGGCGCTCGACGCGCCACGCCGTGACCGAGGGCTGCCCGGTCTCGCCGGCCTCGCGGCGCACGTAGACGCGAGAGCCGCGAGCGTCGGCGATCGGGAGGGCGATCGTCCCCTCGTCCTCCGCGGGCTCGCCGCGCACCAGCGCGAGGTACTCCTTCTTCACCCACCCGCGCTCGAACGCGGTCGAAATCAGCCCCGCGGTCGCCGGGTCCGCGGCGACGAGGAGCACGCCGCTCGTCTCGCGGTCGAGCCGGTGGACGAGCCTCAGCGTCTCCATTCCCTCCTGCCGCCTCAGCAGGCGGATCAGGCTGTTCTCCCGTACCGTGTTGACGGGGTGCACCGGGATCCCCGCCGGCTTGTCCACGGCGATCCATCCCTCGCCGCGCTCGAGCACCGGGAGGACCAGCTCGAGCGGCGTCTCCACGATCGGCGTCCAGCCGATGATCACCTTCCCACCGGGGCGCACCGGCGTCGACGGCCTCGGCGCGACCCCCCACGAGAGCGTCACGCGCTCGCGGATCGCCCGCTGCACGTGGGAGCGAGAGACTCTCGGGATCCTCTCGTTGAGGAAGCGGTCGAGCCTCTTGCCCCGGTCGCGCTCTCCGATCTCGAACACCGTCGCCGGTTCGCTCAAGGCGCCCGCCACGCGAGCGCGCGAAGGATCGTCGCGTTCGCCTCGGGCATCTCGCGCGCGTCGAGCGCTCCCCGCTCGACCCAGGCCCACTCCCGCCCGCCGCTCACGGCGGCCTCTCCCTCCGCCTGCCGGACCAGGAACGCATGGAGCCGCACCGTCCGGTCGGGATAGTCGTGGACGACGACCACGAGCGGCTCGGCCGCGAGCCCCGCGAGGCCGGTCTCCTCGCGCAGCTCCCGCAGCGCCGCCGCCGCCGGCGCCTCCCCCTCCTCGACCTTGCCGCCGGGGAACTCCCACAACCCGCCGAGGTGAACACCCGGCTCGCGCCGCGCCACCAGCACCCGCCCCTCGCGGAGCACGACCGCCACCGCGGCCTCGACTGTCGGTAACGCGCTTCGGGTCATCGTCCGCCACCCAGTTCCGTGAGAGCCACAGCCGGGAGCCCGCGGTCGAGTGCGACCCTCGGCGGCCCTGTTTTCGCGCGGCCGTTTCTTCCTCGAACGGCCGCGCGAAAACCGGAGCCAGGCGGCGCGGCGACGATCGCCGCGCAACGCCGCCGCGTGCCGCGGAGGGTCGCACTCGACCGCGGGCTCCCGGCCGTCGAATGTCGCCACCGCATTCGAGTCGGTCATCCCGGAACGCGGTTTCGCGGTCCGGTCGACGTCAATCTCGAGCGCCGCCCCGAGGCGTGAGGTCAGGCGCCGCGCCGGAAGACGCAGGAGACCACGGTGCGGTCGTCCCCGCCCATGCTCACCATGATGCCGTACGGCTTGCCGGCCGGGATCTCGACCTGGCAGTCGCCGGCGGTGCCGGTGAGCTGGCGGAGCAGGTCCACGGCCATGCGGACGCCGGAGGCGCCCGTGGGGTGCCCGTAGCCGATCAGCCCGCCCGAGGTGTTCATCGGGGTCGGCCCGTCGCGGCGGGTGTTCCCGGCGGCGACGTAGTCGGCCCCCTCGCCGTGGCCGGCGAGGCCGAGGGCCTCGCACGCGAGGATCCCGGTGACCGTGAAGCAGTCGTGGACCTCGAACACGCCGACGTCCTTGATCGTGATGCCGGCCATCGCGAGCGCCTGTCCGGCCGCGCGCCGCGTCGTCTCGAGTGCCGTGAGATCGTCGGGGCGGGCTGTCAGGTCCGCCACGGCGTGGCCGAGCCCGACGAGCTGCACGGCGTCGGCGCGCTTCTTCCCCGTCTTCGCGAGCCCCTCTTCCGAGACCGCCAGCACGGCGGCGGCGCCGTCGGAGACCTTCGAGCAGTCGAGGACGTTGATGTGCTCGCAGAACGCCTTCGGGTTCGGAAGCATGGCCTGGTGGGCGGCGAAGAGATCCGGGGTCGCGTTCTGGTATTCCTGCGCCTTCGGGTTCTTCCTCGCGTTCAGCATCGCCTGCTCGTACCACCGCCCCATCGCGGCCCAGGTCTTCTCGGTGCCGAAGCGCTTCTTGTACTCGCCGGCCCGGTCCGAGAACTTCGCGGGGAAGAAGTACGCGTGGCCGTTCTTCCGCTCGGCGGCGTAGTGCCCCGCCCCGGCGAGGATGTCGGCGCCGTAGATCGCCTTGACCGTGTTCTGCACCTCGACGCCGATCGCGAGGGAGACGTCCGCCTGCCCCGAGAGGACGCTCTTCACCGCGGTGACCACGGCGAGGCCGCCCGACGCGCAGGCTCCCTCGACGCGGATCGAGGGCTTGTAGGCGAACGACGGGTGGACGAGGGACAGCATGGCTCCCAGGTGCCCCTGGTGGTTGAAGCGCGCCGCCATGAAGTTGCCGACGACACCCTCGTCCACGACGGACGGGTCGGCGGCCTGGGCGACCGCACCCTTGCCCGCCTCGGCGATGTAGTGCTCGAGGCCGGGTCGCGGCTTCTTCGGGTGGAACTCCTTCCGCCCGGTGCCGAGGAAGACCGTGTAATCGCCGCAGACGAGGTAGACCGGCTTGTGGAACGCTTTCATCGGCTTGTCCTCCCGCCGAAAGGCTCACGCGCAGAAATCGTTGATCGGACCGTACAGGTGGTAGAAGCCGCTCGTGAGGACGCCGTTGACGTCCTCCGGCTTCGCGGCCACGCCGCCGCTCGACGAGACCCTTCGCGATGTCGCGAGAGCGGCGCACGTAGGCGCGAGCGAGCTCGGCCCCCGGGGTGCTCATCTTGTCGAGCGCCGCGAAGTGGGCCTTCAGCGCCGCGTCCTTGTCGGGGGCGCCCGAGAGCGCCTTCCACGGCCGGAACCCGTCGGGAAGCGCGCCGAGAGCGGCGTCCGCCTCGGCCGTCCACCCCTTGGGGTCGATCGCGACGTAGGCGCCCTTCTCGAGGTCGTACACCGACGCGACGCGCCCCTTCTCGTAGGTGAAGAACCCGGGCTTCTGCGAGCCGTCCGGGTTCTGGCCGCCGAGCACCTTGCGCGAGATCATCGCGTCGATGGTCGGGTCCTGCAGCTTCTCCTCGAGGTACCGGTCCATCACGTCCTGGATGAACTTGAAGACGTCGATCCCGACGTAATCGATCAGCTGGAGGATCCCCATGGGGCGGACCAGCCAGTCCTGGCTGACCCGGTTGACCATGTAGGCCGCCTTGACCCACCCGTGGGTCTTCGCGAGGCGCGCCACCTCGGCGAGGCCGTGCATCCCGTCCCGGATGAAGTGGCCGTTCCCGATGAACCCCGCCACGTCGTGCGACGGGATCAGCGTCTTGCGGAGGCGCTTGCCGAGCTCGGCCGCGGCAGCCGCGACGTCGTCCCGCGTCCCCGGGCCGCGGATGATCTCGACGAGCTTCTGCACCGGCGGCGGGTTGTAGAAGTGGTAGCCGATGATCCGCCCGTCGAGCCCCGCGTCCTTGTCCAGGAGGCCGATCGGCACCGAGGAGGTGTTGGTGAGGAAGAACGCGTCGGGGGCGCAGGAGGCCTTGAGCTGCTTGAACACCTCGATCTTGACCGGGAGCTTCTCGACGATCGCCTCGAAGACGAGGTGCGAGCCCTTCGCGGCGTCAAGGTCGGTGCTCGGCCAGACGACCGAGTCCATCCGGTGGACGAAGTCCTCGATGATCTCGCTGTTCTCGACGAGGTCCTTGCGGTCGGCGTAGAGCCCTCGGAGCGAGACCGCGCTCTTCTCCGCCGCCTTCACCGCCTGGACGTGGATGTACTCGCGGAGGCCCGCGAGCCCCTCCGGGCTCAGGTCCACGGCGTTCAGCCGGAAGGTCTTTCCCTTGTTCTCGGGCAGGAGCGACAGCCGGGCCATCTCCTGCGCGAGCAGCAGCGTGATGCCGCTCCCCATCTTCCCGGCGGCTCCGATCACGGAGACCAGGGACAGTCGTTCGTCGAGATTCGTCGTCATGATGGCCCCTCCGGAAGCCGGCGCACCGCCCGAAACGATCGTTCGCTGGATGAAGGCGAATTCTCGCACGGCGGGGACCCGGCGGGCAAGACGCTCGCCCCTGGCGGGGATCCGAGACTCCGAGCCGGCCCTACGGACAGACGATCGTCCTCTCCGCGCCGGAGGAATCCTGCCCCCAGCTGCCCATGTACGGAATCATCGCGCGGACCAGGTAGTGGAAGATCGTTCCGGCGCCCGGATCCTGGGTCTCCGTCCAGCACGTGACGTCGGCCAACCAGGTCGTGCAGCCGACATGGAATTCCGCATCTTCCGCCCTCGCCACCTCGTAAGACGAGGCCCAACCCTGCGGAGGCCAGCAGAAAGTGTTCTTTCCCCCGGGGAGGGTAAAGCCCGCCGCACCCGAAACTTCGTCGATCACCCCGAAGCCGGGATCGCCCGCGCACTGGTTGTCCAGCCCGTCGTTGACCTCTTGCGCTCCGGGATAGGTCGCCGCCTGGTAGTCGTTGCAGTCGTGGCATTCGTTGAACCCGTCCCCGTCCCCGTCGTCGCAGCAAGCGATTCGCGCGCCGAACACGGCGTTCGAGCCGGGCCTCGCGTCCACGACGGCGAGGCCGAAAGCGGATCCCGTCCACTGGAGTGAAGGCGTCTGCGTGAGCGCGGGGTCGCTCGTGACGCGCACCTCCGCGGACACCAGGGTTCCGTCGGCGCCGATGCGCTGGAAATAGACCTCGGAGTTCCCGTCTTTCGTGTCGATCCAAGCGATCCCGAACTCGCTCCCCGTCCACGCGGCGGAGTAGAGCGGCAGCGTGCCGGTCACCCGCATGAGCGGAACGTCGCTGCCGATCTTCGTCCCGTCGGACGCGAGCCTCGCGTAGAAAATCTGTTGGTACCCGAAGTGGTTGTCGATCCAGAAGAGCCCGTACCCGTCCCCGCGCCAGACGATCGACGGCGATCGCGAGGTTCCCGCGAGGTACGTCGCGCGCTGCTCCGGACCCAGCGGCAGTCCCGCCGCGTCGAGCCGGACGACGTAGATCTCCCAGTCTCCCGTGCGGGCGTCGTTGTAGGTGACCCCGTACTCGGAGCCGGTCCACACCACCCCGCAAGGGTTCGAAGCGTACGGGGGTGCGGTGACGGAACGGGGTGTCCCGAGTACGTTCCCGCTCGCGTCGATCGTGCGGAAGTAGTTTTCCCACGATCCGTCGCGGTTGTCGTTCCAGAACAGCCCGAACTCCCGTCCGTCCCAGAGGAGCCGCGGCGTGCGCGAGGTCGCCGTGTCCGTCGCGGCGACCGCACTGTCGGTGCCGATCTTTCCGCCGGCCGAGTCGATGCGAACGAAGAAGACCCGCGTGTTCCCGTCGCGGGCGTCCTCCCAAGCGATGCCGTAGTCGCGGCCCGTCCAGACGATCCAGGGGGAATCCGAGACCCCCGGCGCGTTGGTCACCCGCAAGTCCGTGCCGATCTTGTTCATCGAGGCGTCGAGCAGGGCGAAGTAGATCTCGCTGTTGCCGTCACGTTGGTCGGACCAGGCGAGGCCGTAGCCGTTCCCGTTCCAGGCCAGGCGGCCGCTCGCCGCACCGGCAGCGCCGGGCGCGAGGTTGACCTCGGCGGCCACCTTCTCGGGGTTGTCGCAGGCGCCGTCGCAACCCTCGTCCACCTGGCCGTCGCAGTCGTCGTCCTTGCCGTTGCAGGTTTCCGTCGCGTCGGGGGAGATGAGGGGGTCCGCGTCGTTGCAGTCCTGGGGCGGGAAGATGCCGTCGTTGTCGCCGTCGGCGATCAGCTCGGCGCAGTCCGCCACCCCGTCGCCGTCGAGATCGGCGCAGTTGGTCGTGCAGCTCGAAGTCGAGTCATCGCAGTCGACACCGCAGATCAGGCCATCGCCGTCCGCGTCGAAGACGTCGGGGGTCGCCGGGTTGCAGTCGTTGTCCAGGCCGTCGCAGCCGATTTCCGGAAGCCCGGGATTCACCGCGGCCCGCGTGTCGTCGCAGTCCGTGCCGTTCGCCACCCAGCCCGCCGGCGCCGCGCACGCGGCGATCGTGCCCGCGGGCGCGCCGTAGGTGTCGCCGTCGGCGTCGGAATGCCAGGTCGGGGCGTCGAGCGCCTCTTCGTCAGCGGCCCCGTCGCAGTCGTTGTCCTCGCCATCGCACACCTCGGCCGACGGCGCCCCCGGCGTCGCACCGCAGCGCGTCCCGTCCGCCGTGCCATCGCTGCGCCACAGCTCGGTCCCGTTCGTGCCCTCGTACGCGGCGAAATACACGAGGCCTCGGAAGACGGCCAGCGATTGGGGGTAGGAGTGCCCCTGGGGGTTGATGTCGCGCACCAGCGCGGTGCCCCCGTACGTCCCGTCGCTCGTCCAGAGCTCGATGCCGTGCACGCCGTCCGAGGCGCAGAAGTAGAGCGTTTCCCCGACCCCCAGCAGGCAGTACGGATCGTTTCCCCCGAGGCCGGGTAGCACGTCCCGCACCAGCGCGGTTCCGGCCTGCGTGCCGTCGCTGACCCAGAGCTCCCGGCCGGTCTGCCCGTTGTCCGCCAGAAGCATGACCCTCGAGCCGACCTGCGTGAGTCCGATTCCCATGCAGCCGCCGGGGCCGGGATTGATGTCGTGGACCATGAACGTGCCACCGGCGGTGCCGTCGCTGCGCCACAGCTCCTCGCCACTCACACCGTCGCTGGCAAGGTAGAACACGAGACCCGGCGTCGCGGTCAGCCGCGCGGGCGCCGATCCGTCGGACCCGGCCACGGCGTCTCGGACGATCCACGTCCCCGCGGCCGTGCCGTCGCTGCGCCACAGCTCGTAGCCTGTCGCGGGCTCGTAGGCCCGGAAATAGAGGACCCCGTTCAGGACGACCGGGAAGTCCGGATTCGACCCGCCCGACGCGATGTCCTTCACCATGTAGGTGCCGGCGTCGGTGCCGTCGCTGCGCCACAGCTCGTTGCCGTGCAGACCGTCGTTGGCCTCGAAGTAGAGAATGCCGTTCATCACCGCGAGGTGGGCCGGGCTTGCGCTCGGCGCGCCGGGATTGATGTCCTTGACCCGCGCCGTGCCGCCGGTGGTGCCGTCGGACTTCCACAGCTCGGACCCGGAGGTGCCGTCGGCGGCCACGAAGAACAGGGTCGATCCGACGGACCGGAGGTTCGAGGGCCACGAGCCGGCGGTCCCCGGATTGACGTCCTTCACGAGAACCGTGCCGGCGGCCGTACCGTCGCTTTTCCACAACTCGCCGCCGGTCGATGCGTCGGCGGCCACGAAGAAGAGGGTCGAGCCGGCGGGCGTGAGGCTCGCAGGCGACGAGCTCGCGGTCCCCGGATAGACGTCCTTCACCAGGACCGTGCCGGCGGCCGTGCCGTCGCTCTTCCACAACTCGGTGCCCGTGGCCGGGTCGTCGGCCTTGAAGAACAGCGTCTGGCCCACCGCGGCGAGCTCGTACGGGCTGGAGCCCACGGACCCGGGAAGGATGTCGCGGACCAAGCCGGTGCCCTGGCCTCCCGCGGCGCACACCGTCTGCCCCGCGCTCTCGCAGGCCCCAGTGCCCGATGTGCATGCCAGGCCCAGGGTGAATCCCTCGTCGATGGCCCCGTCGCAGTCGTTGTCTTTCCCGTCGCAGGTCTCGTCAGCGCCAGGATGGACGGTCGGATCGGCGTCATCGCAGTCCGTGCCGCTCCGATAGCCGTCCCCATCGGCGTCGCCCCAGCATTCGAGATCGAGGCGCACCGGCAGGATGCTCGCGCCGTAGCTCCCGTACTGATCCTGGGGCTTGTACCAAGTGTGTTGCTGTCCCGGATAGGTTTCGCTCCCGGCAAAGTGGAAGACGTAGGCGTAGCTGCCGTTTGTCGGGCTCGAGGTCGATGACCAGTGCCGGCCGCCCCAGCCCTGCCCGTAGTGCAGGAATGGTCCGGTGCAGCCCGGAGCCACGCTTGCCTGATTGCCGAGCGTCACGTAGTACAGATGCCCCATCTCGCTGCCCGAGCAGTGGTACCCGGTCGCGGTGTCGGTGCTGTCGCACGTGGCGTCGGGGACCTGGGTGGCCGGCAGGCGCCAGTCGTCGTGGCCGGCGTACACGAGGTTCCCGACCCAGGTCATGGAGTCCGCCCATCCCGATCCGCTGAATCCGACCGCGAAGTCCTTCACCCACATCAGGCAGGTGCTCGTCTCGGTCACCGTGCCGTCGCCGTGATCGACGAGACCGGCGCCGCAGCTGCAGTACTCGTCGGTCAGCCCGTTGCAGTTGTCGTCGATCCCGTTGCCGCAGACTTCCGCCGCAAGCGGGTTGACCGCGGCGTTGGCGTCGTTGCAATCGTCCGGGGACGTGAAGCCGTCGCCGTCGGCGTCGTAGCGCACGGCCGGGTAGCCGGGAGACGGCGTGCATGCGGGGATCGACCTCACCGCCCAAGCCCCCGCATGAGAGCTCTTGGATGTGTCGAGCTGGCCGCCGTCGATCAAGTCCTGCGTCATTGCCGACGCGCCGTCCGCCGGGTACGTCGTCGCGGTCCAGTAGGAGGACCCACCGAGGGTGAAGGGGTCGGAGTGCCCCCAGCGAATCATGCGGCGGAAGTAGAGCGTGCCAAGCTCCGTGTCCGGGCAGTTCGCTCCAGCCGGACGGCTGTTGCAGACCGAGCCGTCGGGGTTGCGGCCGGAGGGCAGGCGCCAGTCGGAGCGACCCGCGAATACGAGGTCCCGGGCCCACGCTCCAGCAGCCTGCCAGGTCATGGTGGTCCCGGCCTGGGCGGCGTTCTTGAGCCACATCAGGCATGCGTTGGCGTGCGTCACCGTACCGTCGCCGTTGTCGACGAGATCGCCCCCCAGCGTGAACGGCCCGCTCGTCGCCCTGTCGTCGGGCCAGGAAGTGGACGAAACCCGGATCTGGTAGCCCGAGCCCGGCGTGACGTCGGTCGGGATCTCCCAGCTGCGCGAACTGTCGAGGGAGTAGCCCAGCGTGCGCACCGTCGCGCCCGCCTGCAGCAGTTCCAGTTTCACCGTTTCGGCGCCGTAGGTTCCCGCGTTCCGATGGCAGGTCCAGGCGATCCCGTGCGTCGTGCCGAGCGTCCACACCTCGCCCCCCGAAGGAGCCTCGACGGTCAGGTTGCACGGCGGGAGGATCTCGATCGGGCCGAGTTGCGCGTACGTCCCCGACCACTTGCCCGACCGGTCGTGCGCGCGGATCGTGAAGTAGTAGACACCCGGGGACAGGGCCGAGGTGGTGTAGGTCGTCACGTTGCCGATGTCGGGCGAGCCGGAGTTGGGGGGCGGGGATGCGTACCCCGCGGTCATGCGCACGCTGTAGCCGTCGACGCCCGAGATGTCGTCGGTCGCGCGGCGCCAGGTGAACGTGACGTAGGGGAACTCCGTGCGCCCCCCGACCGTGTGACTCGTGCTCGCGAGTTGACTCGGCGGATCGGGCGGGTAAACATCGCCGATGTCATAGCCGACGTTCCACGCGGTCGCCCAGAGCGGCTCGAGAAGCCCGGGGTTCATCGCGGCGAACGCGCTCAGGAACTCCTGTGGACGCACCGGTTTGAACTCTTTCACGGTCGCAAGAATCAGGTTCGCGCCCACCGCCAGCTCGTCCGCGATCCCGTCGCCGTCGTGATCGTCCAGATCCTCGAGTCGTGCCGCGAAGGGCCCGATCGTATTGCCGTTCCCCTGAACCCGGACGCGGAACAGGACCGTGGAAGACGGAGGCGACCAGTCGGGCGTGAGGTAGCGTGCGATGAGAGCGTTACTCCCGGGGCCCGGCGGCTCGTCGCCACCGCTGTCGTTGTCCGTGGCGACCACCGAGCAGGCGGTGGAAGTGTTGCACTGCATGATGGACACGACAGGATCGAGCGTCCCCTCTACGGCGCCGACGGCGGCGATTCGGTCCGCCGCCGCGGATACGGCCCGCTTGGGCTTCAGCTGTCGGTCGTAGACCACCTGGCCACCCGCGACAGTTATCGCGCCGCCGAAGGCGAACGTGCGGTTCTCGTCTTCGATGTCGCGGAGAAGCGCCGCGACAAACCCCTCCGCTCGATCGGGGTCGCACTCGCAAGGCGTGGAATCGGCTTCGACGCAGTTCGAGGTGTCCGAAGCGGTCGGAGGGGATTCCAGATCGTCGCCCGCTACGGGCGCGAACAGCGGCCTCACCGAGTAACGCGACTTGTAGCTCCGCAGGAACGAGTCGGCGACCCAGGCCGACCATCCCTCGTACCAAGCCCAGAGGCCGCCCTCGTTGCACCAACGGCAGTGACCGCAGCCGAGCAAGAACTCGTCGACTCCGCCCAAGGGGTCGTCGCAGACGCCGTTGCAATAGTCAAGGCTGTGATACGGCTCTCCGAAGCTCTCGCTCCAGCGATGCCCCCACTCGTGAGCCACGGTCTCGTCGTCCCACTGGGTCTGAGCGTGGTGGATGTGAATCTCGTCGAACAGCCAGTTGTAGTAGCTGTCGCTCGACGGCCACTGCACGTCGACCGTGGGCGCCCACATCGCGATCCGCTCCGCGCTCCAGCGGGCCACGCGCGTGACCGTGTTGTGGATGTTGAGCGCACCGGCGTTGTCGGTAGGCTCGACCGTCCCGAAGTTGAGCGCGGTACCGCCGAAGTTGTTCGAGGTCCAGGTACGCCAGCTGTAGTTCCGTTCCCACGTGGCGTCTTCGACCTCGACCGCACCGTTCTTGGCCTCGAATCGCACGTAGATGTCCGGCGTTCCGCCCTCGCTGAACGACGCGTCGAAGTACCCCTGCTCGTCGGTCTGCGTGATGGCGAGAACGTCGTCGGCCTGAAGGGCACGATTGTCCTTGATCTCGACGTAAACGTTGTCCGCTCCGATGCGGTCGCTGCGGCACCCGCTGTCGGCGCTGCACGCTTGCAGGTTGTCCGCGCAGGAATCGACCTGGTAATCGAAATCCGTGTCGATGCAGCGCGCCGGCCGGGAGTACACGAGGCGACCGTAGACGCGCACGGACCGCAAGACCGCGGACGGACTCGGCACCGCCTGGGGAGCGAGGCGATCGAACGGTGCCACCGAGACCACGGCGCCGCCATGCGTCATCAGCTCGACGTGTTGCGCGGACAGGTCGAGGCGTTTCGCCACCGTCTCGCCGTCGAATTCGAAGGCGAAGGTCACCGGCGCGGACGGCTCGACTACGATCTCGAAATCGATCGTGAGAGGCGTCTCCGGAGCCACACGCACGCTCGACGGGACGGCAAGACGCACCACGCGCGGCGGTGCCGTGGTGGCGTTCCGCAATCCGACCGACGGGGCGAAGCGAAAACCGGAAAGAACGGCGGGCGTTCCGGATTCGATGACGAGTTGCCCGGCGACCGCCGAGCCGCTCTGAGCCGCCCTCGGCTCTCCAAGGAGTCGGACCTTCACCGGGGGCCCCACCTTGGCGAGCGCCATGCCTACCCATGTCAATGCCATAGCGAACAGCACGACCTCACGAAACGCTCGGGTACGCATGACCTCCTCCTTCCGGACCGGCCGCTACATGGTCCGCTCCGTCGGCCGGAGCAGCTCGGATTCTTCTTGAACTTGGCGGCCAGCATTGGAGGGCGCGGAAGAACCGGAAAGGCCCGACAAGGCGGACCGATCGTCGCGAAGGAACGGGGGAACGAGTCCCCGCGCCATCGCCGGAACGCCACACCTCCCCCGCCGGTTCATGTTGTGCCCCCACCCGACATGCGGCCACGCGACGGACATTTCAAGGAATATACAGGCGGTGAAAAGGGTTTGGGCCAATTCTTTCTTGATTTTGCGAACGGAGGCGGCGCACTACAGGAGCCAGACCGCGTATTAGCCGGGGTCGCGGGAATGCTCGGACGGGCTTCTAGCCTCGCGGATCTCGAGCCGAGGATGCATCGCGCATCCTGATCAGTCTGGCGGCCACCCCATCCCGCGGCCGCGGCACGGGCGGCCGACCCCCGGCAACCGTGTTAGCGTGGTTCACGTCCGTCCTGGTTCTCGTGGGCCGGATTCGTCGAGGTCAACTCATGGTGAAGGGCGCGGCCCCAACGAAGCGTTGGGCTGCTGATGCGATAGGCCATGCCGGCAGGGCGCGTGACCGCGGAACCCTCGCGCGGCGGACGGCGCTCGCGGCGTCGGTGCTCCTCCTGCTGCTGGCCGCCACGCGGGCGGCCGCGAATTCGACCACGACGGTCGATGCCGGACGCGGCCCCGTCACGGTCTACGTGCCGGATGCGTACACCCCCACGACGCCGACGCCGCTCGTCCTCCTCCTCCACGGCTACGGATGGTCCGGTCAGGAAGCGGAGTGGTATTTCCAGTACTTGCCATTCGTCGATACGCGGAACTTCCTGTACGCGTTTCCGAATGGGAGAGTCGATCCCGCCGGCAACGGCTTCTGGGACGCGACGGATGCCTGCTGCAACTTCTACGGCGTGGGCGGCCCGGACGACGACTCGAGCTACCTGCGCAACCTGATCGGGGCGATCGGACGGGCACTCAATGTCGACTCGCAGCGCGTCTACCTGATCGGCCACTCGAACGGCGCGTTCATGTCCTTCCGCATGGCCTGCGATCATTCCGGCATCATCGCCGCGATCGTCGCCCTCGCCGGCGCCACGTTCTTCAACCCGGCCGACTGCGGACCGCTTCAGCCCGTGCACGTGCTGGAAATCCACGGTACCGCCGACAGCGTGGTCGCTTACGACGGGGACTACAACAACGGCGTCCAATTCCCCGGAGCCATTCAGACCTCCCAGACCTGGGCGAGCTATGACGGGTGCAACGCCACGCTTTCCACGACCCGGCTCGGCGCGCTCGATCTCATGGACCCAGCCGGCCCTGATACCGACATCATCCGCTATACCGCCGGGTGCAACGTTCCTGGGTCCGTCGAGCACTGGAGGATCAACGACGGACCGCACGGGCCATCGCTGAGTTCCTCCTTCGAGGGCCTGACGCTCGATTACCTGTTCGCCCACCCCAAGCAGCTGATCCGCCTCGACGGCCCGTCGACGCTCACCTGGCGGGCCGTCAGCGCCGCCAACGGGTACAACGTGTACCGGGGATACCTGCCGTTCGTCGACGCGAACAAGGACGGGCTGCCGGACGGCGGCTACGGGCTCTGCGTCAGCCAGACCGATCCGAACGTCTTCGACATGGTCTTCGACGACCCGGCGGTGCCGACCCCGGGGCAAGGCTTCTACTACACCCTGGGCTACGTGGATTCCGACTACGGCGTTCCAGGCGGGATCGGCGTCACGAGCGCCGGCCAGCAACGACCCGCGCCGGCGGCGTGTCCGTGAGGGGCTGAGAACCGTCGAAGCGCGGCCGCCTCGCAGTCCGGGAAGGGCACCGTGAGACCCCCGGAATCCGGATCGACGGGCCGATGTGTGCGAGTGCCCGCCGGCTCGGAGTGCCGCGTCCCCAGGGACTCCGCCCGTGGGGTGCGGGCGCGGGACGTTTCAGTCATTCCCTCTTGCGCGCCTGATGGCCCAGGGCCCACAACGCGAGCGCCGTGGGATGTGGGTGGCAGCGGGACGACCGGTCGGCCGGGAAGCAGCCCTGCGGCCGCTGCGACGCGCGCAAGGCTTCGATCCACCTCGGCTCGATAGCGGCGGCATAGCCGAGCTGTCCGAGGAGCGCCAGACGCTCGAAGAACAGGTCCGAGGGGACGGGATCGGCGCGCGCCTCGGCCAGCAGCCGCGCGGCGTAGCGCAGGCGTAGCGCGTCCGCGTCGACCGGCAGCTTGCAGCCTCGCCAGTGAGCGAACACCAGCCAGAGCGCCTGGTGCGTCAGCGCCTTGCCCCGCGTGTCGCGCGCCGCGAACTCGAGGCACGCCTCGCCGACGGAACAGGAAAGCGCCTCCACCGGGCACGTCCCCGCGCGAGGGTCGCCGTCCGTGGCGCCGAGGTCCCGCACGCCCGGTGGAGCCGGCAGATCGGCCGCGGAGGCCGGCGGGAAGGGCGGCTTGGGCAGGCCGAGCAACATGCCGAAACGCTCGAGCTCCGCCGGGAGGGACCCGCTTCCGCGCTTCGTTCACGACCTCGGCGGCCCGCGGATCGCCCGAAAGCTCGCCGTAGACCTCGACCGCGACGAGCACGTCCACGCCGGTCTCGTCGCCCGTCGTGCGCAAGTAGTCGAGCGCCCGCGTGACGGAGGGGTCCTTCCCCGCGGCGAGGGAAACGCCGGACGCCACCGCGGCGAGCGCGACGGCGAGCGTCAGCAGCCGCCGGGTGCCCGGAAAGAGATCGTGAAAGGCTGGCACGTGTTCCCCGAGTAATAGTCGACTTGGATGTAGTACTCCGCGGCTTGATCCACTGCGGGCATCTCGCCGAATCGCAGGTGGAGGGTCTCGTCGACCCCGTTCCCCGTGTTCTGCGAACATCCAAGGAACCTGAACTCCCCGCCAAACCAGTCATAAGCGCAGAGCTCGTAGTCGATCCCGGGCGGAACGTCCAGGTAGACGTCGTTCACCAGGTCGGCCGGGCAAGCCGACGACTCGAGGGCCGTCGCCCGGAACCAGGTGCCGCCCATGCCTTGCCGGGTCGCGTAAGTCACCCACGAGCCGTTGTACGGGCAGATGAAGCCACAGTACTCGTCGGAAGCGTACGAGCCCACGTTTTCCGCCGCCCACCAGTCACCGGGCCCGATGTTGTTCACCTCACAGCCGTTGGCCGCGTTTCCGTCGCAGTTGGTGTAGCCTCTCGAGCAAGCCAGCATCTCGCAGCTTCCGGTTGCGCAGGACGCGTAGGCGCCCGGCCGCGAGCAAGACACTCCGCAGGCGCCGCAGTCCGACAGCGTGGCGAGCGAGGTCTCGCAGCCGTCCACCGGGTCCGAATCGCAGCTGGCCCAGAGGCTGTCGCATACGGGCTGGCAGGTCCCGCCGGCACACGACGTCGTTCCGTGCGCGTTGGTGCACGCCGTGCCGCAGGCGCCGCAATTCGCGAGGTCGGTGGCGGTGTCGACGCAGGCGTTCGAGCAGCAATCGCCGATCGAGCAGTCGCCGGCCGAGGCGCACGAGGTCAGGCAGGCCGACGTGGGAGTGTCGCAGAAGTAGGGCGAGCAATCGTCCGTGCCGCCATCGACGCATGCGCCGGCGCCGTTGCAGGCGTCGGCCGCGACGAGGTGCGAAGCGTCCGCACAGCTCGGCGGCGCACAAACGGTCCCCTCGGGCCACAGCGCGCAGCTCCGCTCACCCGAGCACTGGCCGGAGAGACCGCAGGTGGATTCCGGATAGGCCGGGCACTCGTCCGCGGGGTCCGTGCCGGCGGGCACCGCGGCGCACGTTCCCTCCTGGCCCGGCTGGTTGCAGCTCTCGCAGGTGTCCTCGCACCGCGAAGCGCAGCAGACTCCGTCGCTGCAGTACGTGCTCGCGCAGTCGCCGTCGACCATGCAGGGTTGGCCGATCCCCGAGCATGGCGCGCCGACGCGGGGATTCGCCCCGGAGTCGGTCCCGAGGCTGCCGCCGCAGGCGTTCTTCGCCCGCACGAGGTAGTAGAAGTCGCCGCCGACGGGAGCCGCGTCGCTCGTGGAAGTGGCCGCCAGATCGGAAGCGATGCACAGGCCGGAGAAGAAGCTCGAGGGGCTCGTGGCTCGCAGCACGTCGTAGAGCACGCTCGTGCCGCCGGGGGCGGCCGGCGCGCGCCAGCTCAGCGAGGTCGGGAACTTTCCTTCGGCGAGCAGATCCTGCGCCGGCGTCGGGATGGCCCAGACCTCGGGGTCCAGCGGGCGACAGTCCGTCTCGTCGGGCACGCCGTCGCCGTCCGAGTCTCCCAGGGGACCAAACAGGGCGCTCGCGCCCGGGGCCGCGCCGGGTTTGCCAGGTGCCTCCCCATCGAACTCCCACGCTCCGAGGTCCACGACGGCCTCGACCCCGCCATGCCGCGCTCGCCCGGCCGCGATCCGCGCCCCGCCGCCGCGAGCCGTCGTGACCGATGGCGGTACGAGCGCGTTGGCCCCGGCGTCGATCACCGGCGAGTCGGACGCGGGGCGGAAGTCGCCGCGAGCGGCGTCCACGAAGCGTGGGTCCTCGTCGAGGTTTCCCGCCCCCCTGAACCCGCCCTCGATGTCGCTGAAGGCCACGACCGGCTCGAACCCTCCGAAGGGCGAGCCGGCAGGAACGTTGCCCCAGACGATGCCGTTGTGCACGAGCACCGCGCCGCCGTCGGTCCACAGCGCGCCGCCGGCCCGCTCGGCGACGTTGAGCGCGACGGTGGTGTTGATCAGCTCGAGGCTACCGGACTCGACGAGGGCCGCAGCGCCCCTCTCCGCCCGGTTGGTGACGAGCTCGACGTTGATCAGCGAGGCCTCCCCTCCTCGGGTGTGGAGCGCGCCGCCCGTCCCGGCCACGTTGCCGACGAAGCTGCAGTTGACGAACACCGGGCTTCCCATGTCGACATAGACCGCGCCGCCCGCCTCCGCGCGGTTGTCCCTCAACGTGCAACGGCTGACGGTCGGGCTGCCGGCGACGTAGATCCCGCCACCGCCCAGCGGCGCAGCGCCGCTCGCGTTCCCTCGCTCGATGACGAAGCCGTCGAGGAGGGTCTTCGGACCCACCGCCGCGTCCGCCTTCACGACGTGAAAGCTGTCGTCGTTCTCGTTGTCCGCGGCGCCGATGTTCCCGCTGAGGATCGTCGGTCGAGCCCAGGGGTCGCGGGAGCCCGAATCGGTCTCGGTTCCGGCGAATCCTCCGAGAACGGCGACTCGGTCGATCAGCCCAAAGGACGCCGAGCGATCGCTGCCCTCGGTCGGGAGATACGTGCCTTCGGCGACCCAGATCTCGTCGCCCGCGGCGGCCACCGCGAGCGCAGACTGCAGGCTGCGGTACGCGTCCTGCCAACTCGTGCCCGAGTCGGCCCCCGCCGCCCGCGCGTTGACGTGGATGACGCGCCCTCGATGCGGTGCCGTGGCGAAGGCGTAGGGCATGAGGGAAAGGAACAGAAACACTACGAGCGTGCGCGCTTTCATGGTACGCCTCTGCGCGGGCATGACCGCTTCATGCGGTGGCGTCCGCCGGCAACGGGGGATGGGAACTTCAAACCGCGAGTCTTCGGCCGCTTCCGGTGTGGGGTTACCGTGCCGCCCCCGCGAGCCCGCAACCCAGCACCCTGGCCGAGTCGCCTCCCCGTGCCCGGGAACGTCCGGCCCTCGCCGAAACCTCCGGACATGCCCTGGCACGCGCTGTCAGTAGGGGAACCGCGGCAGTCGCCGCGAGGTCCCTACGTTTCCTGCCTGTCGAGAGGGTACGGTCGTCGAGGCCGAGAGGCAATACTTTTCGTGGCGAACTCGCGGCGAGCGCGCGAGGATGGACCTCGTCCGGCCCGACGCAGTCCGGATCCATCGGGCGCTCGAGCGGCAGGCCGTCACCCTGCGCCCCCTGTGGTAGGTTTCCCCAATGGTCTGGTACGTCTACCTGGTGCGCTGCCGAGACGGCAGCCTGTACTGCGGGGTAGCCAGGGACGTCCTTCGCAGGATCGAGGAGCACAACCACTCGACCCGCGGCTCCCGCTACACCCGCGCCCGGCGGCCGGTCGCCCTCGCCTGGAGGAAGCGACTGGCCTCGCGCAGTGCCGCCTGTCGCGAAGAGGCGCGGATCAAGTCGCTGCCCAAGAGCTCCAAGGAGGCCCTCTGCCGCGGAACCGCGGGTAGATTCCCGCGAACACCTGATCGTGTCGATGGCCCCGGGTACCGACGTCCGACGACGAACGAAGACGGAAGCAGCGCGTGAATGTCGGGCCTCGTTCCACCCCCACGGTGACAGAACTATCGGGGTCAAACCCGGAGACTGGACTCGGAGGGGCCCGATCGGGCAGGCTGGCACCGTCAACCGAGGCAGGGTCCGGAACCGGGACCGCTTCTGACGAAAAGCAGGGGGGCCCGACCTACCGAGAATCGATACAGGTAAGAGGATGGCCTCCTCTCGGGGGGACCGCATGATGCACCGGATGTTCGTGGTCGTGCCGTTGGCGCTGGCCCTGCTGGCTGCCGATCCCGCCCCCGCTGCACCGCCGGATCGCGAGGAAGCGGAGAAGGCGCGGATCGAGAAGGTGATTCGCACCTCGATCGAGTGGGCGCTCACCAAGGACAAGGAGGCGCTCTACGACTGCTTCGCGCAGGACCCGGGCTTCTTCATCTTCCACCCCGACTCGAAGAGCACGATCGTCGGCTTCGAGGCGTTCCGTGCTCTGTGCGAGCGCGTCTTCATGAACCCGAAGTTCAAGGCGATCGACTCGCGCTTCAAGGACATGCGAATCCACGTGTCCCGCTCGGGCGACGTGGCGTGGTACTCCTGCCTGCTCGACGACCATGGCGAGTGGGACGGCAAGAGGACCGGCTGGGAGGACGCGCGCTGGACGGGCGTGCTCGAGAAGCGCGGCGGACGGTGGGTCATCACCCAGATGCACTTCTCGCTGGCCTCCGACCAGGTGGAAGCCGAGGCGAAGGGGGGCGGGAGAATCCCCGTCCTCGGCGGGCCCTACCTCGGCCAGCCTTCGCCCGGGGCCGAGGCCAAGCTCTTCGCACCCGGAGTCGTCTGCACCGGTATGAACGAGCGCGACGTGGCCATCACGCCCGACGGTCGCGAGATCTACTTCGGCGTCATGTCCCCGCAAACCACGACGATCATGGTGACGCGTCTCGAGGATGGGCGCTGGACGGAGCCCGCCGTCGCCTCGTTCGCCGCCGACCCGCGGTTCTTTCACTTCGAGCCCTCGCTGTCGTCCGACGGGAAGCGCATCGTCTTCCTCAGCACGCGGCCGACGGCGGGAGAACAGGTGAAGCCCGGCTGGAGCAACCAGAACATCTTCGCGGCGGAGCGCAAGACGGATGGCACCTGGGGTGAGCCCCACGATCTGGGTACGCCCGTCAATACGACGGACAACGAGTTCTTCCCGTCGCTGACGCGCGACGGCACGCTCTACTACACCAAGGGGAAGCCGCGGCCAGGCGAGCTGGCCATCGTGCGCTCGCGGCTCGTCGCCGGCCGCTACCAGCCGCCCGAAACGCTGCCCGCGGCGGTGAACGGCCATGGCATGGTCTACAACGCCTTCATCGCGCCCGACGAGTCCTACCTGATCGCCACCGTGGACGGGCGCGCGGACCTGACGCCGCCGGGCCCGCGCTACATGATCTTCTTCCGAGGCCCGGACGACTCGTGGAGCGAGGGTGTGGACCTCGGCGCGCGGGCGCCCTTGCGCAACGGCAACGCCGGCTCCCCCTATGTCTCGCCCGACGGAAAGTACTTCTTCTTCGGCTCGAGCCAGATGAGCGAGACCACCGCTACCGCGCATCAGCCGCTCACCTTCCGGGCGCTTCGCGAAGCGAACGATCAACCGAGCAACGGCAACATGGACATCTACTGGATGGACGCCTCCTTCCTCGCTGGGCTGCGGCCGGTCCGGGCGACAGAACAGTGAACCGCCCCGGATTCCACGGTGACCCGGTTTCTCGAGAGGAAAGGATCACGCCTGGAACACTGAATGAGACGATTTCCCACGACGGCTCTGCCGCGCCCCGCAAGTTCCGCCTGTGGGATGGTAGCGGGGGCCGCCATGAGCGGGTACAGGTCGAATTGAGGCACGGCGGCGGTCTCGTCGCATCCCGTCGGCGTAGGAGATTCGCCTTGACAACCCACAACGTGCGGCGTACCCATTGCGCGAGAAGGGGGAGGCCCCCGACTCGGCAGCGCGCCGAAACGCGCGACCGTGATCGCCGCCGACGCGGTTCGTCGCGCTGAGCAGCAGGGCGCGACACCTGGGCGAGCGACGCTCGACTCGGTCACGGCGGAAGCACACATCGCGCGTCCCGCTCCGGCGCCCGGCTCGAGGGCTGACCATCGGCCTCGTGTCGCGGGCCGAGGCGGGGTACTTATGCGAAGAATGCGCGACCGTTTCGATCCTCGTCATTTTCATCCTGTCGCTCTGGATCCCGTCGCCCTGCCGGGCCGCCGCGCCGGGGCGCCCCGAGGGGGCGGCTTCGTTGCCGTCCCCGGCGACCCACGGCTGGTGGGAGCAGGTGCGGCACTCGATCCAGCTGGAGGAATACGGCGCCGTCGTCTCCGACGACGCAGCGTCGGAGTACCGGGCCGCGAACCCGGCGCAGGGCTTCGACACCCGGTTCCACGCGCGCGGCCTGACCGTGAAGGGCCGGGACGCGGCCGGCTGGCAGTGGGGCCTCTCGCTGAGCGCATGGGGGCGCCCGACGCTCCGAGAGCCGTCGACCGGGGTCGTGTCTCCGCGCGCGAGAATCGGGTCGATCTGGACCGGGGCGTGCTGAGGGAGTGGTTCGTCAACCGGCCCGACGGGCTCGAGCACGGCTTCACGGTGCCGGAGCCGCCGGACGGCGATCGCGGACTGCTGGTGCTGGAACTGGCGCTCATCGGCGACCTGCGGCCGGCGTTCGCCGAGGACGGGCAGGCGGTGGACTTCTACGGCGGCGGCAGCGTCGGTGTGCTCCGGTACGGAAAGCTCGAGGTCAAGGACGCCACCGGCACGGCGTTGCCCGCACGGATGGAGCCGGGTGTCGGGGGGCTGCGGATCGTGGTGGAGGACGAGACCGCGGTCTATCCGGTCACCGTGGATCCGCTCGCCACCACGGCGGCCTGGACCGCCACCGGCGAGGCGGAGAACGACGGATTCGGCTGTTCCGTGGCGACGGCGGGTGACGTCGACGGCGACGGCTACGCCGATGTCGTCGTCGGCGCCAGCGGCAACGACAGCTACCGCGGCAAGGCCTACCTTTACCTCGGTGGGCCCGCGGGCCTCGCCACCACGGCGGCCTGGACGGGTTCCGGTGAAGCGGCCGGCGACTACTTCGGCTCTTCCGTGGCGACGGCGGGCGACGTCAACGGCGACGGCTACGCCGATGTCGTGATCGGCGCCTACAACAACAACGGCGCCACGGGCAAGGCGTACCTCTTCCTCGGCGGGCCCGCGGGTCTGGCGACCGCGGCGGCCTGGACCGCCGCCGGTGAGGCGACGTACGACCAATTCGGCTCTTCCGTGGCGGCGGCGGGCGACGTCAACGGCGACGGCTACGCCGATGTCATCGTGGGCGCGTCCGGCAAGGCGTACCTCTACCTCGGCGGATCCGCCGGCCTGGCCACCACCGCGGCCTGGACCGCCGCCGGCGAGGTTGCCGGGGACGCCTTCGGCTCCGCCGTGGCGACGGCGGGCGACGTCAACGGCGACGGCTACGCCGATGTCGTCGTCGGCGCGTACGCCGACAACAACGGCACGGGCAAGGCGTACCTCTACCTCGGCGGGCCCGCAGGCCTCGCCGCGACGGCGGCGTGGACCGCCACCGGGGAAGCGGGCTACACCTACTTCGGCTCCGCCGTGGCGACCGCGGGTGACGTCAACGGCGACGGCTACGCCGACGTCGTCGTAGGCGCATGGGGCAACAACGGCGGTGTCGGCAAGGCGTACCTCTACCTCGGCGGGTCTTCCGGCCTGACCTCCACCGCGGCGTGGACCGCCTCCGGGGAAGCGTCCAACAACTGGTTCGGCTATTCCTTGGCGACGGCGGGCGACGTCAACGGCGACGGCTACGCCGATGTTCTCATCGGGGCGCGAGGTTACGGCGGTTTTTCCGGCAAGGCGTACCTCTACCTCGGCGGGCCCGCCGGCCTGACCTCCACGGCGGCCTGGACCGTTTCCGGCGAGGGGGGAGGCAACACCTTCGGCTATTCCGTGGCGACGGCGGGCGACGTCAACGGCGACGGGTACGCCGATGTCGTCGCGGGTGCGGACACCAACAGCAGTAGCCGGGGCAAGGCCTGCCTCTACCTCGGCGGGCCCGGAGGCCTGACCGCCACGCCCGCGTGGACATCTGCCGGTGTAGCGGCAAGCGACTTCTTCGGCTATTCCGTGGCAACGGCGGGTGACGTCAATGGCGACGGCTACGCCGATGTCGTCGTCGGCGCCTACGGCAACAACAGTAACCGCGGCAAGGCGTACCTCTACCTCGGCGGACCCACGGGACTCGCCACCACGGCGGCCTGGACCGCCACCGGCGAGGCGACGAACGACGGATTCGGCCGTTCCGTGGCGACGGCGGGTGACGTCAACGGCGACGGCTACGCCGATGTCGTCGTCGGCGCCGACAGCAACAACAGTAACCGCGGCAAGGCGTACCTCTACCTCGGTGGACCCGCCGGCCTGGCCACCACGGCGGCCTGGACCGCCACCGGCGAGGCTTACGGCTACTTCGGCCACTCCCTGGCGACCGCGGGCGACGTCAACGGCGACGGCTACGCCGATGTCGTGGTTGGCGCGCACTACATCAACAACTACCGCGGCAAGGCGTACCTCTACCTCGGCGGACTCGCCGGCCTCGGGACCACCGCGGCCTGGACCGCCACCGGGGAGGCGGATAGCGACTCGTTCGGCTATTCCGTGGCGACGGCGGGCGACGTCAACGGCGACGGCTACGCCGATGTTCTCATCGGGGCGCGAGGTTACAGCAGTTCTTCCGGCAAGGCGTACCTCTACCTCGGCGGGCCCGCCGGCCTCGCCACCGCAGCGACTTGGACCGCCACCGGGGGGGCCAACTACGACTACTTCGGCTATTCCGTGGCGACCGCGGGTGACGTCAACGGCGACGGCTACGCCGACGTCGTCATCGGCGCACCTTACAACAACAGTTCTACCGGCAGGGCGTACGTCTACCTTGGCGGATCCGCTGGCCTGGCCGCCACCGCTGCCTGGACCGCTACCGGCCAGGCGGCGCAAGGACGATTCGGCAGCTGCGTGGCGACGACGGGTGACGTCAACGGCGATGGCTACGCCGATGTCATCGTGTATGGAAACGCCACGGACAATTCCGACAGCAAGGCGTACGTCTTCATCGGTGGAGCCGGCGGCCTCGGCACGAGCGCGGCCTGGGTCGCCGTGTATCGAGGGGGGATGGCGCTTCCGCCGCGACGGCGGGTGACGTCAACGGCGACGGCTACGCCGACGTCATCGTCGGCGCGCCCTGGGGCGCCAGTTCGTACGGAGAAGCGTACCTCTACCTCGGCGGCGGCGGCGCCGGTGTCCCTCTGAAACCGCGCCAGCTCCGCGCGGACTTGTCGGCTCCGATTGCTCCCGGGGGGCTGGCGTATGAGCTGGCATTCCGCCTGGGGCTGACCGTCAGGAGCCCTGCGGGCGTCGTGAGCGGCAAGCTGCAATGGCAGCTGCGACCGTGGGGCGGGCCCTTCACCCCGGCGCTATCTCCGATCCAGTCGGACACGTCCTGGTATCCGTTCGCCACCGACGTCACGAAGCTCCTCGCCCTTCCCGAGGACAACCGGCGCTACATCTGGCGCGCGCGCGTCCGGTACAACCCGGGCCAGTCGCCGTTCGTGGGCTGGAGCCGCTGGGTGACGCTGGGCGGCAACGGATTGTACGAGGCCGACCTGCTCAGCACCTCGCGGCACGCGTGCGTGCTGCCGGACCAAGCGGTCCACATCGTCGGCGCCCGGCGCGATGCGAGCAACCGGGTGATCCTCGACGTCGAGGACCCGAATCAGGCGAACCAGGTCACGGGGTACGACGTGTACCGATCCTCGAGCGCCGACGCTCCCTGGCCCTGGCCGCTCGTCGCCACGAACGTCAGCGACATGGACGCGGGGACGCCGAACGTCCAGTGGGTGGACGCGTCGGGAGATGCCGGCACCTGGTACTACCAGGTGAGCGCGTACAACGCCTACTGCAGCGCGGAGGGGCCAAGGTAGCGGGCGCCGGACGAGACACGGCGGGCGGCCGGGCCACGCTTCCCTCTGCCGGAGCGTAGGAGTTCGTCTTTGGAGTTGGTAGCGGGGGCCCGCTACGAACGGGGACCGACAGAAACAAGGCCTGTGGCTCGGTTCGCGACGAAGCCTCGACCTACGAGGCTCTTGGCCCAGTCCCCCCTGGGCCCCTTGGGGGCCACCGTTCTCGTCCCTGTCCGGGGGCCCAAGGGTGTCCACCCGAAACGGGGGTCAGACCAGTCACGGCCAGCAACTCCCGCGACCACACGATCTTCTCGATGGCTCTCGGCACGGGCCTGCGGCTGGGGGAGCTGGTCGGCCTGAACGTCGGCGACGTCTGCTCGTTCGAGCGAACGCCCTGAGTCCGTGATCGCATCTGCCCCGAGCCTGCGATAGGCGGTAGCGGGGACTGTCCAGAGATGCTCTGGCAGGACTCATTTCTCAGGATCCGAGACCTTGACGCGCGTCATCGTGCTTTCATTTGACAAACGCACGAGTCCCGTGAGTTTCATGACCCATCGCTTCGAAGGCTGACCGTCCCCTGGCGCGCGCTCGCCAGCGGCTTCGAGTTCCTCGCGAGGGATCTCCACTTCGCCCGTGCTGGTGCCGGACACATCTTCCGTTCGTCGGGCGAATTGGCTGGGTACGATGCCGGAAACGAGCGTTCCACGCGAGCGATAGGTCGCCGAAACCGACATCTGCTTGGTAGCCTCCGTCCGACCTTTTCCCGTCGTCGCCCACTCGGCCACAGTGTCGAAAGTGGCTTCGTCCCCCGTGATTTCTCGGAGCGTAAGCTTCTCTGTGCCCTGGACCTCCGTTACCCCAACGGTCCCCGAGCCTGGGAGCGAGAACTTGCGCGGAATTTCGAACGAGTCGCCTACCCTCAGCTCCTGCTTCGGCGGCGGAACCATAAGGTCAAGCGCACCCTGAACGACTGCTGAGGGCCCGCTGTCCTGACCATCGACTTCCCAGCGGCCATCATGGTCGATTCGGCCGTGGAACACGATTCCCATCAAGGCGCCCCTCAGGTCGGGCGTGGGCATGAGTTGCTCGCTCACCGAAGTGGTGACGCTCGCATCCTCCGTTCTCACTTCGAAAGGCAGACTTCCATCCGCTGCCAGAACGCCAGTGCGAAGCACGAACTTGTAGCGCATCTCTATTCGGACATCCTTGCCCGCGAGTTGGGGTGGCGCCATTTTGGGTGGCAATCCGTCGGCTTCGAGCCGAATCGAGGCGGACGTCGCGCACGCCAACTCGAATGTGGCGTTCGGTTCCGGTTGCGGATCGAAGCGTATGGTGCGTTCCTGCGCCCGAGCAAGTGCCCCTGCCGAAACAACTAGTGCGACAATTACCGCTAATTTTCGCATGGGGCCCCCGAGTGCGTGTTCCTTGGATACAACGCAGTCATTCAGGAGTCAAGTGAAAAGGCGCATTCTCGCCGCCGACGGCAGTTGCCGAGACGAGTCCCCCGGCATGCCTCGACTACGCGACTCGCTCTTCCTCGTTGACTTCCTCCCCCACCGCTGGCCCTGTCTCGTCGGGAGGTCGCCATGTCCCACATCGCCCCGCCTACCCTGACCGCCGCCGAGCAAAAGGCGATCCTGCGGGCCACGGCCGCCAACCAGCGCGACCACACCATCTTCTCGATGGCCCTCGGCACCGGGCGAGGCCTGGGCGAGATGGTTGGCCCAACCGGTAGCCCTCGCTGACCTAATGGACCGGGGTTGGGGCTAGACGCGATCGGCGTCGACGCGGATCTCAGGTCGCCCGGAGAACCGGAACTCGTCTCCCGATCGGTACATCCGCCTCTAGCGCGATTTCTTCGGGATCTTCGCAAGGGCCGCTATGGCGTTCGCGTTCCCTTGCGCGGCGGCTTTTTGGTACCAGGCCACGGCTTGAGCGTCGTCCTGCAGCACACCGCGCCCTTCCGCGTACATGGCTCCGAGGCGGTACTGCGCGTCCGCCTGTCCCTGCTCCGCGAGCTGGCGGTACCAGGTTGCGGCCAGTCTGTCGTCCTTCGGCATCCCGCGACCCGCTTCGCACATCAGGGCGAGGCTGAACTGCGCGGCCTCGTGTCCCTGCTCGGCGGCCTTGCGATACCAGGCCGCGGCCTGGGCTTCGTCCTTCGGCACGCCTAGGCCTCCCTCGTACATCAGGGCCAGATCGAACTGGGCGTGCGCGAACCCCCGCTCGGCCGCCTTGTGGTACCAGGCCATAGCCTGCGCGTCGTCTCTCACCACGCCGCGGCCGTTGGCATACATCCAACCGAGGTTGGTTTGCGCCTCGGCATCGCCTTGCTCTGCTGCCCTGCGGTACCAGGCCACGGCCTGGACGTAATCCTGAGGCGCCCCGCGACCTTGTTCGTACATCAGAGCCAGATCGTGCTGTGCTTTCACGTTGCCCTGGTTGGCTGCCTTTCGGAACCACGCCATCGCTTGCGCGTCGTCCCGGGTCACGAAGCGACCTTTGAGGTAGTACCAGCCAAGACCGTACTGCGCAAGCGCCAGGCCCTGGTCGGCTGCCTTCCGACACCAAGCCACCGCTTGAGCGCCGTCCTTCGGCACACCGACACCCTCCTGATACATGATGGCGAGACCGACCTGCGCCTCCGCGACGCCCTGCTCGGCAGCCTTGCGGGTCCAGTTCGCAGCCTGGGCTGCGTCCTTCGGCACACCGGCACCATCCGCGTACATCATTCCGAGAAGCAACTGCGCAGGGGCGTTCCCGCTCTCCGCAAGCGGCCTCAATAGGTGGATGGCGGTCGCGTTCTCGCCGCTCTGGTACGCTTTCACTGCCCTCTTCAGGGTTTCGGCAACCGCCGCATCTGCTTCGCCAGCGGAACTGGATGGCATCGCCGGCTCGCCGGCGAGCAACAGGGCGCAGAGGATGATTCCGAGCATTGAGCTTCCCCCATGCCGCTCGTTACGCCGGAGCCCTTTCTCCACGGGGCGCCCCCGGGCTGCGACCCCGTCGTAGTGCTACCTGAGAAGATACCGGACCAGGCTTCCCGGCCGCGGGTATTTTTGACGGCCGATGTTTCGTTCTGGACGCCGACGAGACTGTCCCAGCAAAGGCGGAACGTCGGCGCACGGCGCTCGCTTGCCTCTTCGCGCGTGATTCCTCCCCTAACTGCCATTGGCCCTTTGACTTCCTCCCCCACCGCTGGCCCTGTCCTGGCCGGAGGTCCAGATGCAGAGCCTCGTCCCGGCCACCCTGACCGCCGCCGAATGGTCGCACGCCATGAGGGGACGGACCGTCAACTCACGTGCGGAGTTGGGCACCCGCACGGAATTGCGCGACCGGGACCAGCACGGCCCCAAGCGAAGTAGCGCGGAAGCCTAGCTCGACAACGTCAACGCGACGCACCTCTCCTGTGAAACACGACGACGGCGCGTTCGATGCGAGCGAGAACAGTAAGTCGTCAAGATCCCACTCCCGGCGCTTCTTCAGGAGACCTTCCAGCCTTACGTCCATTGGGTCGGTCGCTCGGTCGTAGACATGCTTGTTTGCATCCGGAGCGAGGAGCGCACGTACGATTCTCCACGCTCGACGGAAGAGCGAAAGGAAAACACCGTCAAAGGGAATTGGACATACCACCAAGTGGAGGTCTCGGCGCCGGACATGGTCTCCAGCATCCTGCTCTATCGGCATGAGCCGCACACGAAAGCCTAGATCGTCGCCGGAGTGGTCGACGAACGAGCTCGGCACCCACACGCCCTGCTCTGCGTACCCCAGAAGCAACTTCGGCCGCCAGTAGCCGAGGATGCTGCTCGGGAGATGGTACGCGCCCTCGCTGTGGAAGCACTCTACACAGGTTTCGATCCACCTCTCCAGGGGCGTGTCGTCCGCAACCAACCATCTGACACTCGAACCCGCCGCAGCAAGGTGCTGTGGGGTGTCGATGAGCGTCGCGGCCCTGTTCTTGCCAATGCCGAGCAAGATCGAAGCGGGTACGGTTCCCTCCAGCCCACAGTACTCGCGGAGGGCTGTGGCAACTCGTTCTGCAACGCGTGCATCCGAACGCCTTAACGCGTCGTGAACGGCGTACTCGAACGACAATGCACAGTCGACCCGCAGTCTGGCGAACCTTCTCGCCAGCCGTTCAAGAGTGCCGGGAGTGCCTATCCCCGCTGCGCCGACGTCAGCCGAGAGCGCAGACGCACAGTCGGTCAAGATACTCCCCACCAGCGCGCCAGGACTCGCAGTTCGATCGACAGCAGCCCGCTGTAACGTAAGTCGAATTTGGACTGAGCCCATCATAGAACTCAAGGATTCCTCATCCTCTCCGTACCGCGCGATCCTGGCCGGCACGCGGCCCCCTATCGGGCTTCTGCTGCAACTCGCCTCGTTCCCCATCTTCATACCACGGACACTTCCTGAACGGTTCTAACTCTCGCACTAAGGTGACGGCGGGTGTGGGTGCTCCGTCGCGCTGGTCTGCTCCCAGTCTCGGCGAGCCACCGATTGGTTCTTCGATAAACGAGAAAGATGCGGGTCGGGAGGCCCGGGCTGGAGCGAATCTCGGGCGGCACCAAGGGTGCCGTCCGCGAGACATGGATGCCAGGACCTAGATGCGGAGATTCCCCGCCACGGCTGTGCCGCGCCCTGCAAATTCCACCTGTGGGATGGTAGCGGGGGCCCGATTTGAACCTGCGACCTTCGGGCTCCGAGTGTCTCTTCCACCAAGCCGGCGAGACCTCGAGCACCCCGCCCGCTCGGGGGATCGCAAGGCGAGGATGCAGCCGCGGAACGGCGTCAGCCCGGCGGCCACTCCATGTCCCGCCCGCCGAGCAGGTGGAAGTGCAGGTGGAAGACGCTCTGCCCCGCGCCGCGGCCGCGGTTGGTGACGAGGCGCCAGCCGCGGGCGTCGATCCCCTCGCGCACGGCGAGGTCCCTCGCGACCAGGAGGATCCGGCCGAGGAGCGCCGCGTCGCCGTCGCCCGCTTCGCCAAGCGAGGACACGTGCTGACGAGGGATGATCAGGAGGTGCACCGGCGCCTGCGGGTGCAGGTCGCGGAACGCGACGATCTCGTCGTCCTCGTGGACGATCGTTGCGGGGACCTCCTTCGCCGCGATCCGGCAGAAGAGGCAGCCGCTCACCGGATCCGCTCCACCGAGGCGCCGAGCGCCTGCAGCTTCGCCTCCATCGGCTCGTACCCGCGGTCGAGGTGGTAGACGCGGTCCACCACGGTGACGCCGTCGGCCACGAGCCCCGCGAGGACGAGGCACGCCGACGCCCGGAGGTCCGTCGCCATCACCTGCGCGCCGGTGAGGTCCGTCGGGCCGACCACCACCGCGGTCCGCCCCTCGATCCGCACGTCCGCCCCCATGCGGAGCAGCTCGCTGACGTGCATGAACCGGTGCTCGAAGATCGTCTCCGCGATGACCGACGTCCCCCGCGCCCGGGTCACGAGCGCCATGTACTGCGCCTGCATGTCGGTCGGATAGCCGGGATAGGGAGCGGTCTTGAGGTCGTGCGCCACCGGCGCCGCGGGGGCTTTGACGTGGATCGAGTCGCCGCCGACCCTCATCGGCACGCCGACCGACTCGAGCTGGCGGATCACCGCGTCGAGGTGGTCCGGCCGGCAGGACGCGACCTCGACGCCGTCGCCGGTCAAGGCGCCGGCGACGAGGTACGTTCCCGCCTCGACCCGGTCCGGGATCACCCGGTGGTGCGCGCCGTGGAGCGACTTCCGTCCCTCGACGACGATCTCGTCCGTGCCCGCGCCGTGGATCGACGCCCCCATCTCGATCAGCAGCTCGGCGAGGTCCACGACCTCCGGCTCCTGCGCCGCGTTCGAGAGGACGGTGGTCCCGTCGGCGAGCGTCGCCGCCATCATCAGGTTCTCGGTCCCGGTGACGGTCTTCTCGGGGAACGTGATCGACACCCCGTGCAGGCGCTCCGCGCGCGCCTCCACGTAGCCGTGCTCGACGCTGATCTCGGCCCCCATCTTCTGCAGGCCGTCGATGTGGAGGTTGATCGGCCGAGCGCCGATCGCGCAGCCACCCGGGAGCGAGACCCGCGCGCGGCGGTACCTCGCGAGGAGCGGGCCGAGGACGAGGACCGACGCCCGCATCGTCTTGACCAGGTCGTAGGGCGCCTCGTACGACGCGATGCGCTCGACGCGGACGGCGGCCCGCGACCCGGCCGCGTCCACCGTCGCGCCGAGCTGCTCGAGCACCCGGAGCATCGTCCGGACGTCCCGCACGCGCGGCAGGTTCTCGATCTCGACCCGGTCGCCGGTGAGGAGGCACGCGGCGAGCGCCGGGAGGGCGGCGTTCTTCGCGCCGCCGATCTCCACCCGGCCGGTGAGCCGCCTCTGTCCCGTGATGCGCAGCTTGTCCATGCGAGGTTCCCCGCGAGGCGGCGCGAGCGCGCGCCCCGATCGCGACCCCGGATGATAGCACCCTGACGCGGCGCGCCGCGCCGGTCTACAATGCGGTCCCCGCGCCGCCCCGACGTGCCGGCGCCGAGGTGATTCATGCTCGACCTGCACTTCGTCCGGGAGCACACCGACCGGGTGGCCGACGCCCTCCGAAAGCGGGGGACGACCCTGTCCCTCGAGCCGTTCCGCGAGATGGACGAGCGGCGGCGAGCGGCCCTCGTCGAGATGGAGGGGCTCAAGAAGCTCCGGAACGAGAGCTCGAAGAAGATCGGGCAGCTCGTGAAGTCCGGCGGCGACGCGGGCTCCCTGAAAGAGGAGATGCGGCAGGTCGGGGAGCGGATCTCCGCCCTGGAGAAGGAATCCGAGTCGGCCGAGGAGGCGCTTCGCGGCCTGCTCGCCGAGATCCCGAACGTCCCGCACGAGGGCGTCCCCGAGGGGCGGTCGTCCGAGGACAACCCGGTGGTGCGCACGTGGGGCGAGCCGCCCCGGTTCGGCTTCGAGCCGAAGGCGCACTGGGACCTCGGCGCGTCGCTCGGGATCCTCGACTTCGAGCGCGCCGCGAAGGTCGCCGGGAGCCGGTTCGCCGTCTACTTCGGGGACGGTGCGAAGCTCGAGCGGGCCCTGATCCAATTCATGCTCGACCTCCACACGCGCGAGCACGGCTACCTCGAGGTCCTCCCGCCGTTCATGGTCAACGCCCAAGCGCTGTTCGGCACGGGACAGCTGCCGAAGTTCGAGGCCGACCTCTTCAAGGTCGAGCCGGGCGGGTACTACCTCGTCCCGACCGCCGAGGTGCCGGTCACGAACCTCCACGCCGGGGAGATCCTCGAGGGCGAGCGACTCCCGATCGCCTACTGCGCCTACACCCCCTGCTTCCGCTCGGAGGCCGGCTCCTACGGGAAGGACGTCCGCGGACTGATCCGGCAGCACCAGTTCAACAAGGTCGAGCTGGTGCGGTTCTCGCGGCCGGAGGACTCCTACCGCCAGCTCGACCTCCTCACCGGGCACGCCGAGGAGGTCCTGAAGCGGCTCGAGCTGCCGTACCGCGTGGTGGAGCTGTGCACGGCGGACCTCGGGTTCTCCGCGGCGAAGACCTACGACCTCGAGGTCTGGCTCCCGGGCCAGCAGCTCTACCGCGAGATCTCCTCCTGCTCGAACTTCGAGGCCTTCCAGGCCCGGCGCGCGGCGATCCGGTTCCGCCCCGGGCCGGGGGCCAAGGCGGAGCTGGTCCACACGCTGAACGGCTCCGGGCTCGCCGTCGGGCGGACGCTGGTCGCCGTCCTCGAGAACCACCAGCAGGGCGACGGGACCGTGGCCGTTCCCGAGGCCCTGAGGCCGTACATGGGCGGGCAGGAGCGGATCGAGCCGAGACGATGACCCAGGAGGGGTGGCCGAGCGGTTGAAGGCGCCGGTCTTGAAAACCGGAAGGTGCAAGCCTCGCGGGTTCGAATCCCGCCCCCTCCGCCAGTTCCAGGAACCGTCACCGTTGACGGAAACCGTCCGTGGGTTACAATCCGCTGTTCCGGTCGTGATTCGTCCGGGTCGAGACACGTGCGGAGAGGTGCCGGAGTGGCTGAACGGGACGGTTTGCTAAACCGTTGAAGGGGCCTAAACCCCTTCCGAGGGTTCGAATCCCTCCCTCTCCGCCAGGATTCCCCAGCCGATAGCGAGGCGGACGACATGACGACGCCGAACGATTCCACCCCCGCCCGTCCCGCGGGCGACGGCTCCGCCGACGGAGGCGCCCCGGAGAGAGCCGCGCCGCCGCAGGACTTCATCCGCGCCATCGTCGAGACGGACAACCGGACCGGGAAGCACGGGGGGCGCGTCGCCACCCGCTTTCCGCCGGAGCCGAACGGCTACCTGCACATCGGGCACGCGAAGTCCATCTGCCTCAACTTCGGGATCGCGCTGCAGTACGGCGGCAAGTGCAACCTCCGCTTCGACGACACGAACCCGACCAAGGAAGACGTCGAGTACGTCGAGTCGATCCAGGAGGACATCCGCTGGCTCGGCTTCGACTGGGAGGACCGGCTCTACTACGCCTCCGACTACTTCGAGCAGCTCTACCTCTTCGCCGAGCAGCTCGTCCGCGAGGGGAAGGCGTTCGTCTGCGACCTGACCGCCGACGAGGTCCGGGAGCACCGCGGCACCCTGACCCAGCCCGGGAAGGAGAGCCCGTACCGCGACCGGCCCGCCGAGGAGAGCCTCGACCTGTTCCGCCGGATGCGCGCGGGCGAGTTCCCCGACGGGGCGCGCACGCTCCGCGCGAAGATCGACATGGCCTCCCCGAACCTCAACATGCGGGACCCGGTCCTCTACCGGATCCTGCACGCCGACCACCACCGGACCGGCGGGGCGTGGTGCATCTACCCGATGTACGACTACGCCCACCCGCTCTCCGACATGATCGAGGGGATCACCCACTCGATCTGCACCCTGGAGTTCGAGGACCACCGGCCGTTCTACGACTGGACGCTCGACGAGTTGCGCACCCCCTGCCACCCCCAGCAGATCGAGTTCGCCCGGCTCGCGCTGAACTACACGGTCATGAGCAAGCGGAAGCTCCTCGAGCTGGTGCGCACGGGCTTCGTCTCGGGGTGGGACGACCCGCGGCTGCCGACGATCTGCGGCCTGAGGCGGCGCGGCTACACGCCGGAGTCCATCCGCGACTTCTGCGACCGGATCGGCGTGGCGAAGCGGGACAGCGTGGTGGACATCGCGCTGCTCGAGCACTGCCTGCGCGAGGACCTGAACCGACGCGCCCCGCGCCGCATGGCGGTGCTCCGCCCGCTCAAGCTCGTGATCGAGAACTTTCCCGAGGGGCTCGTCGAGGAGATGGACGTCCCGAACAACCCCGAGGACCCCGAGGCCGGGACGAGGAAGGTCCCCTTCTCGCGGGAGCTCTTCATCGAGCAGGACGATTTCCGCGAGACGCCGCCGCCGAAGTACTGGCGGCTCTACCCGGGGAACGAGGTGCGGCTGCGCTCGGCCTACCTCGTCCGCTGCACGGGGGTCGTGAAGGACCCCTCGACCGGCGAGGTCACGGAGCTCCGCGGCACCTACGACCCGGCCACGCGGGGGGGCAACGCCCCCGACGGGCGCCGCGTCAAGAGCACGATCCACTGGCTGTCGGCCGCGCACGCCGCCGCCGCCGAGGTGCGCCTCTACGACCACCTCTTCGGAGTGGAAGACCCCGGCGCCGTCCCCGAGGGAGCCGACTGGAAAGACACGCTCAACCCGAAGTCGCTCGAGACGCTCGGCGGCTGCAAGATCGAGGCGCTGCTCGCCTCCGCCCGTCCCCGGCGACCGCTTCCAGTTCGAGCGCGTCGGCTACTTCTGCGCCGACAGCGGCGACTCCCGCCCCGGCGCCCCGGTCTTCAACCGCACCGTGACCCTCAAGGACACCTGGGCCCGCATCGAGAAGAAGCAGGGCAGCTGACGGAGCGGGAGCGCTCGCCCGTCCGCCGCTTCGACCCGAGGCAAGAGTGTCCGGAGACGGCCCTTTCTCGGGCCGGCGAGGACGCTCTTGCCTCGGATCGAAGCGGCCCGCGTCGGGTCGAGTCCGGCTTCGAACGGAACGCGCCCCCGGCTACGGCAACGTCGCGACAGCCTTGCGGATCCGGCGCACGCAGGCTTCCCTGCCCAGCGTCTCCATCAGCGCGTAGAGCCCCGGCCCGGCGCCCATCCCCGTGCACGCCAGCCGGAGCGGGTGGACGAGCGACGGAGAGCTTCAGGCCGTCGAGCTCGGCGAACGCCTTGACCGCCGCCTCGAGCGCTTCGGTCTCGAACGGCTCCTGCGCCTCGATCACCGGCAGCGTGCGATGGAGGAGCCCGCGGCTCTCGGGGGTCCAGCGCTTCTTGACGGTCTCCTCCTCGTACGCCTCGGGATCGGCGAAGAACCAGAGGGACTTCTCGAGGACCTCGCGCACGAAGGTGATCCTCTCGCGCATGAGATCGAGGACGCGGAGCAGGTAGGCGTCGTCGAACCCCGCGATCCCTTTCGCGGCGAGGAGCGGCTTCAGCTCGCCGAGCAGCTCGGCCGGAGATTTTCTCCGGAGATACTCGCCGTTGAGCCAGCGGAGCTTCTCGAGGTCGAAGATCGCCCCCGACTTCCCGACGCGCTCGAGCGAGAACTCCTGCACGAGGTCCTCGAGCGTGAAGAAGTCGCGGTCGTACCCCGGGTTCCAGCCGAGGAGCGCGACGAAGTTGACCAGCGCCTCCGGGTAGTACCCGTGCCCCCGGTAGTCCGAGACGGCCACGTCCGCCTGCCGCTTGCTGAGCTTCGAGCGGTCGGTGCCGAGGAGCAGCGGCAGGTGCGCGAACCGCGGCGCGTCCCAGTCGAGGTACCGGTACAGGAGGACGTGCTTCGGGGTGCTCGGCAGCCACTCCTCGCCGCGGATCACGTGGGTGATCCCCATCAGGTGGTCGTCCACCACGTTGGCGAGGTGGTAGGTCGGATAGCCGTCGGACTTGAGGAGGATCTGGTCGTCGAGGATCTCGGTCGAGATCTCGACCCGGCCGCGGACGACGTCGGAGACGACCACGGCCTTCTCGTCGGGGATTCGCAGCCGGAGGACGTAAGGCTCGCCCGCCGCCTGCTTCGCCGCGATCTCCTCCGGGGCCAGCCGCAGGCAGAACCGGTCGTACTTGGTGGACTGCTGCTGCTTCTCCCGCCCCTTCCGCATCTCGTCGAGGCGTAGGGCGGTGCAGAAGCACGGGTAGGCCTTTCCGGTCGCGACCAGGCGGTCCGCCGCCTCCCGGTAGTGCGCGAGGCGCTCGGACTGGAAGTACGGCTCGTGCGGCCCACCCACCCCCGGACCTTCGTCGTAGTCGAGCCCGGCCCAGCGCAGCGAGTCCACGATCATCTCGACCGCTCCCGGCACGTAGCGGGTGCGGTCGGTGTCCTCGATCCTCAGGATGAACTCCCCCCCGTGCCGCCGCGCGAAGAGGAAGTTGTAGAGGGCCGTCCGGAGCCCTCCCACGTGGAGATACCCCGTGGGGCTCGGGGCGAAGCGGACGCGGACCCTGTCGCTCATGCTCGTTTTCCCTCTGAAACCGGGAGTCGCGGCGCGCACGATAGCAACCTCCCCGGCGCCCCGGCAAGGTTCCTTGACCGGAATGTCCGCGAACCCTATAATTCCGCTCGTTTTCCGGAGCTTGCTGGGGAGTCGTCCAACGGTAGGACATGCGGCTCTGGACCGTAGAATCGGGGTTCGAATCCCTGCTCCCCAGCCACAGCCTGGCCGCCTAGGCTCCACGCTACTCCATCCCGATTTCCCGTCGGACGGAAGGCGCGTTATGCTGGACGGCCGTCGCCTCAGTCCGCCGACGAGCGGGGAGGCCGGGTAGGACCAACGGGATGGACAGTGCCCTCGCGGTGCACCGGCTGCACTTCGCCTTCACGGCGACCTTCCACTACCTCTTTCCGCAGCTCACGATGGGGCTGGCGCTTCTGATCTTCGTCCTGAAGGTCATGGCCCTTCGCTCGGGCAACGAGGTCTACGGTCGGGGCGCGCGTTTCTGGACGAAGATCTTCGCCGTGAACTTCCTCATGGGGGTCGTGACGGGAATTCCCCTCGAGTTCCAGTTCGGGACCAACTGGTCGGAGTTCTCGCGTGCGGCCGGGGGGGTGATCGGCCAGACGCTGGCGATGGAGGGAACGTTCGCGTTCTTCCTCGAGTCCACGTTCCTCGGCCTGTTCCTGTTCGGCGAGAAGAAGCTCGGCCCGAAGCTGCACACGCTCGCCGCGTTCATGGTCTTCGCCGGCTCGTGGCTCTCCGGCTACTTCATCGTCGCCACGGATGCCTTCATGCAGCACCCCGTGGGGCACCGGGTGGAGGAGGGCGGGAGGATCGTCCTCGACAGCATCGGCGCGCTCCTCCTGAACCCCTGGGGGCTCTGGGAGTACGCGCACACGATGGCCGGATCGGTCGTCACCGCCGCGTTCGCGATGGCCGCGACCGGGGCGTTCTATCTCCTCCACGGCCGGCACGTCTCCTACGGGAAGCTGTTCGTCCGGATCGGCGTCGTCGCCGGCGCGATCGCGGCGGTGCTGCAGGTGTTCCCGACCGGCGACGGCCAGGGGCGCCAGGTGGCCCGGCACCAGCCGGTGACGCTGGCGGCGATGGAAGGGCTGTTCCGGACCGAGGCGGGAGCGCCCCTCGTCCTCCTCGGCCAGCCGGACATGGAGAAGCGGCGGCTCGACAATCCGCTCGTCCTTCCGAACATGCTCAGCTTCCTGACGTACCAGCGCTGGAACGCCGAGATCAAGGGACTCGAGGCCTTCCCGCGCGAGAGCTGGCCCGACAACATCCCGCTGATCTACTACGCCTACCACATCATGGTGGGCCTCGGCACGATGTTCGTCGCGATCGCGCTCCTGGCGGCGTGGAAGCTCTTTCGCGGCACCTTGTACGGCTCGCGCGCGGCGCTGTGGGTCCTGATGCTCGCGTTCCCGTTTCCCTTCATCGCCAACACCGCGGGGTGGATCACCGCGGAAGTGGGACGCCAGCCGTGGGTGATCTACGGCCTGATGCGGACCGCCGACGGGTACTCCAAGAGCGTGTCCGCCGGTAACGCGGTGTTCACCCTGATCGGATTCGCGGGGATGTACACGCTGCTCGGCGTCCTCGCGATGTTCCTCGTCGGACGCGAGATCGCCCACGGGCCCGAGCCCGCGGGCGCCTCCGCCGACGGGCCACCGGCCGCCTGAGGGAAGGATGGCGACCCTCTGGTTCTGCCTGATCGTGGCGATGCTGGCGGCCTACGTCGTCCTCGACGGCTTCGACCTCGGCGCCGGGATCCTCCATCTGGCGCTCGCGCGGACCGACGACGAGCGGCGGCTGGTGCTGCGCTCGATCGGGCCGGTGTGGGACGGGAACGAGGTGTGGCTGATCGCCGCCGGCGCCTCGCTCCTCCTCGCCTTTCCCCCGCTCTACGCGAGCGCCTTCAGCGGCTTCTACCTCCCCCTCATGATCGTGCTGTGGCTCCTGATGCTGCGGGGGATCGCGATCGAGCTCCGCAACCACATCGACAGCCCGGTCTGGCGGCCGCTGTGGGACGTGACGTTCGGGGTGTCGAGCCTCCTCCTCGTGGTCTTCCTCGGCGTCGCTCTCGGCAACGTGGTCCGGGGCGTGCCGCTCGAGCCCAACGGACGATTCTTCGTGCCGCTGTGGACGAACTTCCGCCCGGGGGCCGACGCCGGCGTGCTCGACAGCTACACCCTGCTCGTCGGCCTCGCCGCGCTCGCGACGCTCACCCTCCACGGCGCGCTCTGGATCGCGCTCAAGACCGGGGGCAAGCTCCAGGCGCGCGCGAGGCGCACGGTCGACTTCGTCTGGTGGGGGGTGGCCGCCCTCACGGTGGTGCTGACGCTCTTCACGATGCGGGTGCAGCCCCAGGTCGCCGCGAGCCTCGCGAGCCGGCCGTGGGGGTACGTCTTCCCGGTGGTCGCCCTCGCGGGACTCGTCGCCGTGCTGTGGTTCACGGCGCACCAGCAGGACGCCGCGGCGTTCCTCGCGTCGAGCACGCACATCGCCGCGATGATCTCGAGCGCCGCCTTCGGCCTCTTCCCCTACGTGCTGCCGTCGTCCGGCGACCCGTCGCTCGGCCTCACGGTGTACAGCGCCGCGGCTCCGGCCGCCGGCCTCAGGGTAGGTCTCGCGTGGTGGATTCCGGGGATGGCGCTCGTCGCCCTCTACTTCTTCTTCGCGTACCGCAAGTTCTCCGGCAAGGTCGAGCTCGGCGGCGACGGGTACTGAGCGGCCCATGCGCGCGATGCTGTTGCGGTCGAACGCTCCGATCGCCGATCGTCCCCTCGAATGGACGGAGCTCGACGATCCGGAGCCCGGGGAGGGAGAGGTTCGCGTCCGCGTGAGCGCCTGCGCGGTCTGCCGGACCGATCTCCACGTGATCGAGGGCGATCTCCCCGCCCGCAGGTTGCCGCTGGTCCCGGGCCACCAGGTGGTCGGGACCGTGGACCGGCTCGGCCCGGGCTGCGGGCGGCTGGGCACCGGGGAGCGGGTCGGGATCGCCTGGCTGCGCGCGACGTGCGGCGCCTGCGAGTTCTGCCGGTCGGGGTCGGAGAACCTCTGCGGGGCGTCCCGCTACACCGGGTACCACGCGAACGGAGGGTACGCCGAGCTCGCCGTCGTCCCGGAGGCCTTCGCCTACCGGATACCGGACGCCTTCGGCGACGTCGAGGCCGCGCCGCTCCTGTGCGCGGGCATCATCGGATACCGCGCGCTCCGCCGGAGCGAGATCGCCGCCGGCGGCCGTCTCGGCCTCTACGGCTTCGGATCGTCCGCGCACGTCGTGCTGCAGCTCGCCCGGTACCGCGGGTGCGAGGTCTACGTCGCCACACGGGGCGAGGGCCACCGCGAGCTGGCCCGCAGGATGGGGGCGGCGTGGGTCGGCGAGACGTTCGACGCTCCGCCGGTTCTCCTCGATGCGGCGATCGTGTTCGCCCCGGTCGGCGAGGTCGTTCCGCCCGCGATGCGAGCGGTCCGCAAGGGTGGCACCGTGGCGCTCGCCGGGATCCACATGTCGCCGGTCCCCGCGATGGACTACGGCGAGTGCCTGTTCCACGAGAAGAGCCTGACGAGCGTCGAGGCGAACACCCGCGCCGACGGCGAGGACCTCCTTCGCGAGGCGGCCGCGATCCCGCTTCGCCCCGAGGTGACGACGTTTCCCCTCGAGCACGCCAACGAGGCCCTGATCCGCCTGAAGCAGGACCGGATCGACGGGACCGGCGTGCTGGTGATCGGCGACGAGCGCGGCTGACCGCCGCCGCCCCCGGAGGCCGCGATGACCCTGAAGTCCCCCGTCGCCGCCGCGATCCTCGCGGCCTGCTGCTCTCCCCTCTTCGCCCAGGCGGTCTCGGCGCCGCCCCAGGCGGCTCCCCCCTCCCTCGAGGAGGTCCGCAGGGCCATGGGGATCCCCTCGCGCGACGGCGTGCGTGGCCAGCAGGACGCCGTGGGCTTCGCGTCGAAGCCAGAGCAGATGGCGCGGGTGTGGGAGCTCTCCGCGGTCCCGCCGGCCCCCGAGCGGCTCGGCGAGCCGCCGGTCCCCGGCGCCGCCGCGGTGATCTGCCCCCACGACGACTACCTGTACGCCGGGCGGGTGTACCGCCAGGTCCTTCCGCTCGTGACCGCGCGCACGGTGGTGCTCGTCGGGGTGTTCCACAAGTACCGCCGCTTCGGCGCGCACGACCGCCTGGTGTTCGATCCCTATCGCGCGTGGCGCTCGCCGGACGGCGACGTCCCCGTGTCGCCGCTGCGCGAGGACCTGCTAGCCGCGCTGCCGAAGGACGACGTGATCCAGGACGCGGCGATGCACGACAGCGAGCACTCGCTCGAGGCGCTGGCGTTCTGGCTTCGCCACGCCCGGCCCGATCTCGAGATCGTCCCGATCATCGTCCCCGCCGCGAGCTTCGACCGGCTCTCCGAGCTGGCCGCCCACCTCGGCCAGGCGCTGGCGGAGTCCATGAAGAAGCGCGGCTGGCGCCTCGGGCGCGACGTCGCGATCGCGATCTCCACCGACGGCGTGCACTACGGACCGGACTTCAAGTTCGTGCCGTACGGCGACGGAGGGGTGGACGCGTACGTCCGCGCGACCGACAAGGACCGCTCGCTGCTGCGCGGCCCGCTCGCGGGGCCGGTCACGCCGGAGAAGGTCCGGCAGCTCTTCGCCGAATTCGTGAACCCCGAGAAGCCGGACGAGTACCGGCTAACCTGGTGCGGCCGCTTCTCGGTGCCTCTCGGCCTCCTCCTCCTCGAAAAGACCGCGGCCGCGCTCGGCGCCGGCGTCCCCGTCGGACATCCCGTCGCCTACGCGACCTCGGTCGGCTCACCCGAGCTTCAAGTCCGCGACGTCGGCCTCGGCGCCACCGCCCCGGCGAACCTCTACCACTTCGTCAGCTACCCCGCCGCAGCGTTCACGCTGCCCTGACCCGCGTCCGAAGCTCGCGCTCGGACTCGACCCGAAGCGGCCCTGTTTTCGCGCGGCCGGTCCTTCCCTGGAAGGCCGCGCGAAAACCGGAGCCAGGCGGCGCGGCGACTTGCGCCGCGCAACGCCGCAGCGTGCCGCGCGGGTCGAGTCCGAGCGCGGGCTTCGGACGCGGGCGCCGGCGCTACCTGAAGATCTCGGCGAAGAACGCCTGCATGGCGGCCCAGGAGCGGCGGTCGGCGCGCTCGTTGTAGGCGGCGCCTTTCGAGTTGTCGCTCCCCGCGGCGGGGTTGGTGAAGGAGTGAACGGCGCCGCCGTATTTGACGAGCTGCCAGTCCACGCCGGACTTGCGCATCTCGTCCTCGAAGGCCGCCAGGTCGGCGGCGGGGACGAACGGGTCGTCGGCTCCGTGCAGCGCCAGAATCCTAGCCTTGATGTTCTTGCCGTCGGCGGGAGCCGGCGAGTCGAGGCCGCCGTGGAAGCTCACGACGCCGGCGAGGTCGGCGCCGCTCCGGGCCAGCTCGACCACCGTCGTGCCGCCGAAGCAGAAGCCGATCGCGGCGATCCGCTTCGGGTCCACGAGCGGGTTCGCGCGGAGCGCTTGGAGCGCCGCCGCCGCCCGCGCGCGCAGCAGGGCGCGGTCGCCCTTGTACTTGCCCGCCAGCTGGCCGGCCTCCTGGGCGTTCGCCGGGCGGATCCCCTTGCCATAGATGTCCGCCGCGAAGGCCACGTACCCCAGCTTCGCGAGCTGATCGCACTTCCCGCTGCCGAAGGGGCCGGCGCCCATCCAGTCGTGCACGACGAGAACCCCCGGCCTCTTCCCCTGCACGGAGTCGTCCCACGCGACGTATCCCTCGAGGACCGTGTCGCCCTGCTTGTACTCCACCGCCTGCGAGCGCGGCGCGGCACCCGCCGTCGTCGCCGCGACCGCCAGGATCGCCATCATCGCGAAGAGCCTCGTCATTTCGAAGTGCCTCCCGTCGTTTCCGTCGGACCTGTTCCCTTGCGCTTGGGGATCTTGAGCTCCTCGAGCCGATCGGCCACGTCCCGCCCCGCCGTCGAGGGCTTCACGCCGGTGTCGATGTAGAGAATCTTTCCGTCGGCGCCGATGTAGAACGTCTTGCGCGATGCGACGCGGACCACCGGGATGAGGACCCCGTACGCTTCGGCCGTCTTGCGGTCCGGGTCGGAGAGGATCGGGAAGTCGAGGCCGAGGGATTCGGCGAACTTGCGGTTGGTGTCGGCGTCGTCCACGCTCGCCGCGAAGTAGGCCACGTCGAACCCGCGGATCGCGTCGCCGCTCTCACGGAGCGACTTGCACTCGGCGGTTCAGCCCCCGGTGAACGCTTTCGGGAACCAGGCGACGACGACCGCCTGCTTTCCCTGGTAGTCCGCCAGGCGGTGGGTCTTTCCGTCGGACCCCGCGAGATCGAACGCGGGGGCGGCGTCCCCCGGCTCGAGGTCGGCCTTCGCCGCGCTCGCGCAGGCGGCGGTCCCGAGCAGCAGGAGCGCCGCGGCGGACAGGGCCATCGTCGGGTGCAGCATGAAACCCTCCCGTTGAAATAGGATAAGACTCGTCCATTTTACACCGCGACCCGCCCCGTGTCGCCCTGCGGGGCGGCGGCGCCGGGCGGCCGCGGCGCGTCGCGCGTAGAATGCCCGGCTCGAGGAGGGGAACGTGCCCGAGTTCATCTACACCATGAAGGGCCTCCGGAAGGTGGTCCCCCCGAACCGCGAGATCCTCAAGGGGATCTGGCTCTCGTACTACTTCGGCGCGAAGATCGGCGTCCTCGGCGCCAACGGCGCCGGGAAAAGCAGCCTCCTGAGGATCATGGCGGGCGAGGATGCCGACTTCCTCGGGGAGGCGTTCGCCGCGAAGGGGATCCGGATCGGCCTCCTCCCCCAGGAGCCGCGGCTCGACCCCTCGAAGAACGTCCTGCAGAACATCGAGGAGGGGGTCGCCGACACCCGCGCGATCCTCGACCGGTACAACGCGGTCAGCGAGCGCTTCGCCGAGCCGATGGAGCCGGACGAGATGGAGAAGCTCCTCGACGAGCAGTCGCGCCTTCAGGACCGGATCGAGGCGCTCGGCGCGTGGGAGCTCGACAGCACGCTCGAGATCGCGATGGACGCGCTGCGCTGCCCTTCCCCCGACGCCGACGTCGCCACGCTCTCCGGCGGCGAGCGCCGCCGCGTCGCGCTGTGCCGGCTCCTCCTCCAGAAGCCGGACCTGCTCCTCCTCGACGAGCCGACCAACCATCTCGACGCGGAGTCGGTGGCGTGGCTCGAGCGCTTCCTCCGGGACTACCCGGGCACGGTGGTCGCCGTCACCCACGACCGGTACTTCCTGGACAACGTCGCGGGGTGGATCCTCGAGCTCGACCGCGGCCAGGGGATCCCGTGGGAGGGGAACTACTCCTCCTGGCTCGACCAGAAGCAGCAGCGCTTCGACCAGGAGGAGCGGTCGGCGTCGGCGAAGCGGCGAACGCTCGAGCGGGAGCTCGAGTGGATCCGGATGGCGCCGCGCGCGCGCCAGGCCAAGGGGAAGGCGCGATTGAACGCCTACGACGAGCTCCTGGCGGAGGAGACCGAGCGCATCCCCGAGGCCGTCGAGATCTACATCGCGCCGGGCCCGCGGCTCGGAGACGTGGTGGTGGAGGCGGATCACCTCTCGAAGGGATACGGCGACCGGCTCCTGATCGACGATCTGTCGTTCCGCCTCCCGCGGGGCGGAATCGTCGGGATCATCGGGCCGAACGGCGCCGGCAAGACGACCCTCCTCCGCATGATCGTGGGCGGGGAGCAACCGGATTCGGGCTCGCTGCGGGTCGGCGAGACCGTGAAGGTCGCCCACGTCGACCAGAGTCGTGACGTACTGAAGGACGACGCGAGCGTTTACGAGGCGATCTCGGAGGGGAACGAGACGCTCAACGTGGGGAAGCGCCAGCTCAACGCGCGCGCCTACGTCTCCTCGTTCAATTTCAAGGGAGCCGACCAGCAGAAGCGCGTCTCCACGCTCTCCGGCGGCGAGCGCAATCGCGTCCACCTCGCTCGGATGCTGAAGGAAGGGGCCAACGTCCTGCTGCTCGACGAGCCGACCAACGACCTGGACGTGGACACCCTGCGGGCGCTGGAGGAGGCGCTCCTCGGCTTCGCGGGGTGCGCGATCGTGATCAGCCACGACCGGTGGTTCCTCGACCGCATCGCGACCCACATCCTCGCCTTCGAGGGAGACAGCCGGGTCGTCTGGTTCGAGGGGAACTACCAGGACTACGAGGCGGACCGCCACCGCCGTCTCGGCGTCGAGGCCGACCGGCCGCACCGCATCAAGTACCGCAAGCTCACGCGGGGTTAGGAGCTCTCCATCGTGAGGCGATCGTCCTTCGAGGAGCGCGCGAGGGCGGGAATCGCGCTCGTCGCGCGGCCGCTGGCCGGCCGCGCCGCCGCGGCGCTGCTCCTGCTCGCCGCGTCGAGCGGCCACGCGGGCGCGCCGACCCCCGCGGGAGCCGCCGCCCCGCCCGCGAAGCGCGAGGCCGTTCTCCTGCCGGCCAATGCGTCTCGCCTCCTCGAAGAGGTGCGCAAGCCGGGAGCGTCGGTCGTCCTCCTGAACGTGTGGGCGACCTGGTGCCAGCCGTGCCGCGAGGAGTTCCCCGACCTGATGAAGCTGCGGCGGAGCTGGGCGGACCGCGGCCTCCGGCTCGTGCTGGTCTCGGGCGACTTCGACGCCGACAAGAGCGAGGCGCTCCGATTCCTGTCGGCGCACGGCGCCGACTTCCCCTCGTTCATCAAGGACGGAGGGGACATGGAGTTCATCGACGGGCTCGACCGCCGCTGGTCGGGTGCGCTCCCCGCGACCTTCCTCTATGATTCGTCGGGTCGTCTACGCAACTTCTGGGAGGGCAAGGCCGACTACGCCACCCTGGAGCGGCGGGTCCAGGACGTCGTTTCCGGTGGGGCGGCGACGCCGCACCCGGCCGAGGAGAAGCCATGAATCGCAACCGGTCCTCCGTGTCCATAGCCTGTCTCGTCGTCGCGCTGGGGCTCCTTTCCGCGACGCACGCGCAGGAGACCGTCACGAACCTCGCCCTCGGGGCCGCCGCTCCCGCCGCCACCGTGAAGATGAAGAGCGTGGACGGTCGCGAGCTCACGATCGCCGACGCCAAGGGCGAGAAGGGAACCCTCGTGATCTTCACCTGCAACCACTGCCCGTGGGTGAAGGCGTGGGAGACCCGGATCGCGGAAATCGGGAACGCCTGGCAGGCGAAGGGCATCGGCGTGATCGCCGTCAACTCCAACGATCCCGCGGCCTACCCCGAGGATGCCTTCGAGGAGATGCAGAAGCGGGCCAAGGACCGCGGCATGCGCTACCCCTACGTCGTGGACGCCACGTCCGAGGTCGCCCGCGCGTTCGGGGCGAGCCATACGCCCGAGATCTTCCTCTTCGGGAAGGACGGCAAACTCGCGTACAAGGGGGCGGTCGACGACAACGCGAAGGAGCCCGAGAAGGTGAAGGAGCACTTCCTCGCCGACGCTCTCGAGGCCGTCGCGGCCGGCAACCCGCCGCCGATGCCCGAAACGAAAGCCCTCGGCTGCTCGATCAAGTACCGCAAGTCGAGCTAGCACCGCGAGCGTTGCCCGAGGCCGGAAGCGTTCCTCGCCGGCCCGGAAAAGGGCCGTCTGCGGACGCTTCCGGCCTCGGGCCCCGCTCGCTCGTCGGCGATCGTCCGCGGATCCTCCCGGCGACCTCCCTCGGCGACGACCCGCATCGGCCGGGCGAAGGGTCTCGCAAGCGCGATGGGGACCCCCATCCCCATCGCGCGAGACCCTTCGCCCGGCCGTGCAGGGGTCCCCGTCGCCTCGGGCATCGTCGCCGGGAGGACCCGCGGACGATCGCCGAAAGACGCTTCCGATAGAAGCCGCGTTGAACCCCCCGGACCTACCCGGCGCGGTGTGCCGGTGGCGGTCCGTCAGCGGACGGGGACGACGGCGAAGATGAAGGCGCTCCAGAGGGAGTGGGAGATCACGAGCGCCGCGAGGTCGCGCTTCCAGACATAGAGGAAGCCCCAGTACGCTCCCGCGACGAGGGCGGCGAGGATCAGCATCGGGTTTCGCGAGAAGACGTGCACTCCCGCGTAGAGGGCGGTGGCGGCGAGGAAACCCGGCCACGTCCCCCATCGCCGCTGAAGGCGCTCCTGGAAGTAGCCCCGCCAGAAGATCTCCTCGCCGGGGCCGGTCACGAAGAGGAGGAGCAGCGCGACGAGGAAGCGGCTGGACCCGTCGCCGAGACCGTAGATCCCGCCGACCTGCCCCACGGCCCCCGGGACGACGAGCGGCGCGATGGCGTTGCCGGCATAGAAGACGCCGTACAGGACCGCGGCGGAGCCGACCCCCCACGCGATCGACGATCGCGAGAACCGAAGCCGGGGCCGCTGCCAGACGAGCGACCAGCCGGTGACCAGCGCCACCGCTATCCCGATCTTGACCCAGAAGTTGCCCCAGGCGAGACCGAAGGTGAACGCCCAGCCGGCGAGCGCGAGGAGCAGCGCGCCTAGAAGCCCGTCCGCCATCAACGCGTCACCACCCCCGCGATGAACAATCCCGCCATCAGGCACACGCCGAAGAGAGTGTCGAGCTGCGCGGTGATGGCGTCCGCCGCGTCGGGGATCTCCCGCGCGAAGGTCCGGAACAGCGACACCGCTTTCGGCACCGAGAGCAGGACCAGAAGGGCCCACGGGGTGACGATCCCGCCCGCGACCATCCCGATCAGGGCGAGATACGCCGCCGCGATCATCGCCAGGTAGATGTGCAGGCTCCTCCTCTGCCCGAGGAGGATGCTGAGGGTCCGGATCCCGCGGCGCGCGTCGTACTCCACGTCCCGCATGTTGTTGGCGAACAGCACGAGCGCCACCAGCACGCCGAACGGGATCGAGATCAGGAGCGGCCGGGGCGACAGCGCCCCCCGCTGCACCGCGTACGCCCCTCCGATCATCAACGGGCCCCACATCAGGAACACCGCGATCTCGCCGAGAGCGCGATACTTGAACTTCACCGGCCCCGCCGTGTAGAGGAGGCTCGCGAGGAACCCGATGCCCCCGATCCACGCGACGTCGCGGCTGCGGAGGACCGCCGCGGCCACGCCGACCGCGGCGGTCACCGCGTAGAGCGCCACCGCTTCCGCCAGCAGCTGCCGCGGCGTCATCAGGCCGCCGAGGAGCGGGTGCGGCCGGTACTTCGCCGTCGGCGAGTCGGCCTGATCGACGCCGTATCGCGTGTCGAAGTAATCGTTGATGACGTTGGTGGCCGCGTGGAACGCCACCGCGCCCACGAGAACGACGCCGAGCCAGAGCCACGAGATCGGTCCGTCCGCGGCGGCGAGAAACGTCCCCATGCACACCGAGATCGCGGTCATCGAGAACGACCACGGCCTCGTCGACACCACGAGATCCTTGAACCGGGTCATGCCGTCGCCCTCCTCCTCGCTCCGCGACCCCTATCCGCTCGAATCGCGGCGGCGTCCGGCGAAGCTACCAGAGCACCCCCGCCCCCGCAACCCGAACTCTCGATCGCGTCGACGGTCCCGCTGATCGGCGTCGGCCGCGCCACTCGGGCCGCGAGGACGAGGCGGCATGGGTTCTCGCCGGCCCGAAAAAGGGCCGTCTACGAACCCATGCCGCCTCGTCCTCGCGTGGGATCAACGCAACCGTGCGGGTGCCTCCGCCCCGAACCGGACCCGAGCCCGGTCGAAGCCTAGCGGCTCGCCCCCGGCTGAATGCGTTCGTAGACAGCCCTTTTCTGGGCTGGCGAGAACGCATTCAGCCGGGGACGAGGCGAAGACCCGACCGAGAAGGAGACGGACTACGTTCGCAGACAGCGAACCGAAGACCCGACCGAGAAGGAGGCCGGTCAGGCCTCCCAGCCCTGGAGGATCCGCGCGTAGTTCGCCCGCTCGAAGGCCTTCGCGTCGGGGCAGCGGACCAGGTTCATGCTCCCCTGCATCTGCCGCAGCGACTCGTACTCGTGCGTCTCGAGCCACTCGGCCAGCTGCTCCCGGAGCGTTCGAAGGTGCGACACGCCGTTCCGCAGCAGCACCGACACGAGCTGCACCGCGTGCGCCCCGGTCATCACCGCCTTGACCGCGTCCACCGCGGTGTGCACCCCGCCGGTCACCGCCAGAGAACACTTGATGCGGCCGGACAGGACCGCGAGCCACCGCAGTCTCAGCAGCAGCTCGGTGGAGTCGGACAGCTCGAGGGCGCGGACGACCTCGAGCTGGTCCACGTCGATGTCCGGCTGATAGAAGCGGTTGAACAGGACCAGGCCGTCGGCTCCCGCGTCGTCGAGCCGCTTCGCGAAGTGCGCCATCGACGTGTAGAAGGGCGAGAGCTTCACCGCCACCGGGATCCGCACGCTGCCCTTCACGGCGCGGAGCATGACCTCGGCGCGGTTCTCGAGCACCTCCCCCGTTTCCGAGGAGTCGGTCGCCAGGTAGTAGACGTTGAGCTCGAGAGCGTCGGCGCCGGCGTCCTCCATCAGCCGCGCGTACTGGAGCCAGCCCCCCTCGGTCGCCCCGTTCAGCGAGGCGATCACCGGGACCTTCACGGCCGCCTTGATCCGCCGGATCTGTTCGAGGTACTCGTCCGGCCCGAGGGCGAACACGCCGGTGTCGGGGAGGTAGGAGCGCGCCTCCGCGAACGACTCGGCGTGGGTGTCCATGTAGCGGGAGGCGGCGAGCTGCTCGCCCACCACCTGTTCCTCGAAGAGGGAGCGCATCACGATGGCGGAGGCGCCCACGTCCTCCAGCCGGCGCACCGTGTCCAGGTCGTCCACGAGGGGCGAGGCGCCGGGCATCAGGGGATGGGCGAGCTTCAGGCCGAGGTATTCCGTGGTCAGATCCATGGGCCTCTCCTCCTACCGGTCCGCGGGCGGCTCGGGAACCGCGCCGTCGGGAATCCGCGGGATCGTGAGCCCCGCGAGCTGCTGGTAGACGGCGACGCGCTTCGCCGCGAAGTGCTGCGCCTCGTCCAGGAGGCGCTTGAATCGCACCGGGTCCATCTTCTCCACCATGCGGAAGCGGGTCTCGCTGCGCATGTAATCCGCCACGCCGGACTTCGGCGGCCCGGAGTCCAGGATGAGCGGCGGCTCGCCCTGCTCGATCCTCCGCGGATCGAAGCGGTAGAGGGGCCATACCCCGCAATCCACCGCCGCCTTCTGGTGCTCGACCCCCTTCGCGAGGTCGTAGCCGTGGGCGATGCAGTGCGAGTACGCGATGATCATGGAAGGACCGGGGTACGCGTCGGCCTCCTGGAACGCCTTCACGGTCTGGGTGTCCTTCGCGCCGAAGGCGACCTTGGCGACGTAGACGTGGCCGTATCCCATCGCCATCAACCCGAGATCCTTCTTGCCGATCTCCTTCCCGGCCATCGCGAACTTGGCGGCGGCGCCGAGGGGCGTCGCCTTCGACTGCTGGCCGCCGGTGTTCGAGTAGACCTCGGTATCCAGCACCAGGACGTTGACGTTCCGCTTCATCGCCAGGACGTGGTCCAGGCCGCCGTACCCGATGTCGTACGCCCAGCCGTCGCCGCCGACGAGCCAGACGCTCTTCTTCACGAGGTAGTCGGCGAGCGTCTCGAGGCGCCGGGCCTCGACCCCCTCGACGGCCTTGAGCTTCGCGCGGAGGGCCTCCACCCGCTCGCGCTGCGCCGCGATCCCGGCCTCGCTCCCCTGCTCGGCGCCGATCAGCTCCCCGACGAGCACCTCGCCGATCCGCCCGGACAGGTGGCGCAGGAGGTCGTGAGCCTGGCGCATGTGCGTGTCGATCGCGAGGCGGTAGCCGAAGCCGAACTCGGCGTTGTCCTCGAACAGCGAGTTGGACCAGGCCGGGCCCCGCCCTTCGCGGTTGACCGCGTACGGGGTCGTCGGCAGGTTCCCGCCGTAGATGGACGAGCACCCCGTGGCGTTCGAGATCAGCGCCCGGTCGCCGAACATCTGGGTGAGGAGCTTGATGTACGGCGTCTCGCCGCACCCTCCGCACGCTCCCGAGTACTCGAACAGCGGCTGGAAGAACTGCGTGCCCTTGTTGTCGATCTTGACCTTGGTCCGGTCGGGATCGGGAAGGTCGAGGAAGAACCGGTAGTTCTCCCGCTCCTGCTCGCGGAGCGGCATCTGCGGCGTCATGTCGATCGCCTTGTGCTTCGGGTTCGACTTGTCCTTCGCAGGGCAGACCTCGACGCAGATCGTGCAGCCGGTGCAGTCCTCCGGGGCGACCTGGAGCAGGTACTTCATCCCCTTGAAGTCCGACGCCTTGTAGTCGGTGGACTTGAAGGTGGCCGGGGCGCCGGCCAGCGCGCCGGGCTCCACGACCTTGGCGCGGATCGCCGCGTGCGGGCACACCAGCACGCACTTGTTGCACTGGATGCAGATCGCCGGGTCCCACACCGGGATGTCCTGGGCGATGTTGCGCTTCTCCCACTGGCTCGTCGCCGTGGGCCAGGTGCCGTCCACGGGGAAAGCGCTCACCGGGAGGAGGTCCCCCTTGTTCGCGACCATGACCGCCGAGACGCGCTTCACGAAGTCGGGCGCCTCCTCGGAGACGATCGGGGGGCGAGAGCGCTTCGAGGTGACGGCCGCGGGAACCTTGACCTCGTGCAGGTGCGCGAGCGTGTGGTCCACGGCCTCGAAGTTCCGCCGCACGACCTCCTTACCCTTCTTGCCGTAGGTCTTCTCGATCGACTCCTTGATCTTCCCGATCGCCTCCTCGCGCGGGAGCACGCCGGAGATCGCGAAGAAGCAGGTCTGCATGATCGTGTTGATCCGGCCCCCCATGCCGGTGTCCTTCGCGACCTTGAAGCCGTCGATGACGTAGAACTTCATCTTCTTCTCGAGGAGTTGCTCCTGGACCTCGCGCGGCAGCTCTTCCCAGATCTCGTCCGCGCCGTACGGCGAATTGAGCAGGAAGGTCGCGCCCGGGGCGGCCAGCTCGAGCATGTCGTACTTCTCGAGGAAGCCGAACTGGTGGCAGGCGACGAAGCTCGCCCTCTTGACCAGGTAGCTCGACCGGATCGGGCGCGGACCGAACCGCAGGTGCGAGATCGTGATCGCCCCGGCCTTCTTGGAGTCGTAGACGAAGTATCCCTGCGCGTAGTTCGGGGTCTCCTCGCCGATGATCTTGATCGAGTTCTTGTTGGCGCCCACCGTGCCGTCGGCCCCGAGGCCGAAGAAAACGGCCCGCACCACGTCCTTGGGCTCGATGTCGGCCTGCGTGTCGAACGGGAGCGACATGTGGGTCACGTCGTCCACGATCCCCACCGTGAAGTGGTTCCGCGGCTTCTCCTTCGCGATCTCGTCGAAGACGGCGTGGACCATCGCCGGCGTGAACTCCTTCGACGAGAGGCCATAGCGGCCGGCGACGACGCGCGGCTCGCGGTCGAACGACGAGAACCCGCCGTCCCGCGCCTCCCTGAGGGCGGTGACCACGTCGAGGTAGAGCGGATCGCCCGGCGCCCCCGGCTCCTTGGTCCGGTCGAGGACGGCGATGGCGCGCGTGCTCGACGGCAGCGCGGCGACGAAATCGGCCAGCGAGAACGGGCGGTACAGCCGGACCTTGAGCAGCCCGACCTTCTCCCCTCTCGCGAGCAGCCACTCGACGGCCTCGTGCGCCGTCTCGGCCCCCGAGCCCATCATCACCACGACCCGCTCCGCTTCCGGATGGCCGACGTACTCGAACAGGCGGTAGCCGCGTCCCGTGAGCGCCGCGAAGCGGTTCATCGTTTCCTGCACGATGCCGGGGCAGGCGAGGTAGAAGGAATTGCAGGCCTCGCGGGCCTGGAAGAACGTGTCGGGGTTCTGCGCCGTGCCGCGCAGGACGGGCCGGTCCGGCGAGAGCGCCCGCTCCCGGTGCTGCCGGATCAGCTCGTCGTCGAGCATCGAGAGGAGGTCGTCGTCCGACAGCTCCTCGATCTTGTCCACCTCGTGCGAGGTCCGGAACCCGTCGAAGAAGTGGAGGAAAGGGATCCGAGACTTCAGCGTGGCGGCCTGGGTGATGCAGGCGAAGTCATGCGCCTCCTGGACCGAGCCGGATGCGATCAGGGCGAACCCGGTCTGGCGGCACGCCATCACGTCGGAGTGGTCGCCGAAGATGGACAGCGCGTGCGTCGCGAGGGTGCGCGCCGACACGTGCATCGAGTACGCGTTGAGCTCCCCCGCGATCTTGTACATGTTGGGGATCATGAGGAGGAGGCCCTGCGACGCCGTGAACGTCGTCGTCAGGGAGCCCGCCTGCAGGGCGCCGTGCACCGCTCCCGCGGCGCCGCCCTCCGACTGCATCTCGACCACGTCGGGCACCGTCCCCCAGATGTTCCTGTGTCCCTGGGCCGACCACTCGTCCGAGAACTCGCCCATGTTGGACGACGGCGTGATCGGATAGATGGCGATCACCTCGTTGGTGCGGTGGGCCACCGAAGCGGTGGCCTCGTTGCCGTCCACGGTGATCATGCGTCTCGAGCCCATGCGATGCCTCCTTAGTTATCCCCCGGGGCGGATCGGCGAAGCCGGTCGTCCTGGCGGGATGCCCCGCGTGAAAACGAACGAGTTCCCTTTCCCCGTCCTTTCGACCTGCGGCGGTCTCCAAGGCGCCAATCGGCCTCGACGTCGCTCTCGCTGTATCGGCGAGAAAGGTAGCTTGGGGGACACAGTAGCATGTAGAAGGCGCCGCGAAAAGAACCTATTTCGCTCCCGAGAGTGCGACAACCGGCGGTCCTGGCCACGACGGGAGTTGCTGCTATCCTGTCCCCCACTCCACGCTAGGAGGAGTCATGAGCAAGCCGGTCGCGCTGGTCACCGGAGCAAGCGGAGAGATGGGGCACCTGCTCCTGCCCGCTCTCGAGAATCGTGGTTTCGACATCGTGTCGCTCGACTTGGCGCCGCTCGGCGCGGAGCAGTCGGCGCGTTGCGTCGAGGCCGCGCAGGCGAGCATTCTGGACGCGAGCCGCGTGGAGGCTCTGTTCGACCGCTACCGCCCCGCGGCGATCTTCCACCTCGCCGCGGTCCTCTCGACCAAGGCGGAGAAGGACCCGGACCTCGCCTACGACGTGAACACCAACGGCACCGTGTCCCTCTTCCGGCTGGCGGGCAAGGAGGCGCTGCGGCGCGGCGAGAGCGTCAGGTTCTTCTTCCCCAGCAGCATCGCAGTCTACGGTCTTCCCGACGCGCGGGCGAAGGAGGCGGCGGGGGCGCTCAAGGAGAGCGACTTCAACTGTCCCGCGGGGATGTACGGGATCAACAAGCTCTTCTGCGAGATGCTCGGGAGCTACTTCACGGAGCGCGCCGGGAAGCGCCGGGAGCCCGGCATCGACTTCCGGGCGATCCGGTTCCCGGGACTGGTGTCGGCCGAGACGCTCCCCTCCGGGGGTACGAGCGACTACGCGCCGGAGATGATCCACGCGGCGGCCTCGGGCAAGCCGTACGCCTGCTTCGTCCGTCCGGACACGCGCCTGCCGTTCATGACGATGCCCGACGCGGTGGACGCTCTCCTCTCGCTCACCTTCGCCGACGCCGCCACACTGACGACCCGCGTGTACAACATCGGCGCCTTCAGCCCGTCCGCGGCGGAGATCCGCGCGGCCGTCCTCGAGCACTTTCCCGGAGCTTCGATCGGCTTCGAGCCGGTCGCGGCGCGCCAGGCGATCGTCGACACGTGGCCCGCCGACGTGGACGACCGCAGGGCGCGCGTGGATTGGGGCCACTCCCCGAAGCACGGGCTGCGCGAGGCGGTGAGAGACTACCTCGTCCCCGCGCTCGCCCGGCGGTACGGCGCCAGGTCCGTCTCGAGCTAGCCCCCGCGCCTGTCCAGTCAAGTAGATGACAACAATGCACTTATCGACGGCGCCCGCGGTCCGTCCGCGGGCGGTCCGCAGTTTTTCGACGGCGCCGTCCACAAGCGAAAAGCCCCGTTTCGAGGGGCACGTCGGGGTATAATCGCGCCACGACGGGCACGATGCCCGGCCCGGCGGAAGGAGGTTCTCGAGATGGCGAAAGCAGCGAAAAAGAAGGCCTCGCCGAAGAAGAAGACGGCCAAGAAGAAGACGGCCGCCAAGAAGAAGGCCTTGAAGAAAGCGCCGAAGAAGATCGCGAAGAAGACCGCGAAGAAGAAGGTCACCAAGAAGGTAGCGAAGAAGGTCGCGAAGAAAGTCGCGAAGAAGGCCGTCAAGAAGCCCGCGAAGAAAATCGCGCCGAAGCCGGCCGCGAAGACCGCGATCGCGCGGAGGCCGGCCGTGGAGAAAGTCGTTCCCGGCAAGACGGCCTCCGCCCCGCCCAAGAAGGAACGCATGGCGCCGCCCCCGAGGCCGCCCGTGCCGCCGCCGACGCCCGTCGCGACCGACGCTCCCATCCGGCAGGAAGAGGCGTGGCCCGTCTCCCCGCTGGACAAGCCGGTCCCTCCCTCGGATAGCGGGATCTGAGTCGTCGGACGGGACGCGCCCCGAGCGTCCCGTCCGACTCCGTTCCTAGGGCGCGACGGTCTCGTCGCGAGTTGCCCGCGTCGCGGGAACGGATGATTTTCACTTCCGCGCCGTGGCCACCTTCACGCATCGCGTCCTGCTAGCCCTTGCGCAGGCCGTTCTCTACGTGCCTGGAAAGCACTACTTCGGCTTCACGGTGCGGGGAGCCGGGAACCTCCCGCGCCGCGGCGGCGCGATCCTCTGCGCGAACCACGCGTCCTTCCTCGATTCGGTCGTGCTGCAGGCCCCGTTCCGCCGTCCGATCCACTACCTGATGACGGCGGAGTTCTTCTACGCTCCCCGCTACCGCTGGGCCGCGTGGGCGTTCGAGGCGATCCCCGTCTCGGAAGACTCGGCCAACGCGTCGGCCCTCGAGGCCGCCGGCGCCGTGCTGGAGGCGGGCGACGTGGTCGGCGTGTTCCCGGAAGGCGCCATCTCCCGGGACGGCAAGCTCGGGGCCTTCCGCTCGGGCGCCGCGGTCCTCGCGATGCGCCACGGCGCGCCGCTGGTACCCGCGTTTCTCGACGGCACCTTCGACGCGCTCCCCCGCGGCGCCAAGCGCATCCGGCGCGCCCGCGTGGCCTTGCGCGTCGGCGAGCCGATCGCGGTCGAGCGATCGAGAAAGGCGACCCTCGACGGCGACGAGGTCGCGGCGCTGACCACCCGCCTCCACGCCGCCGTCGCCGCCCTCGCCCGACCCGGCTGAGATCGAGGAACTCGCGTCATCGCAAGTCCCGAGGCGGGAGGGTCCGGAGACAGCCCTTTTTCGGGCTGGCGAGGACACTCCCGCCTCGGGACGCTGCTGACCGCGTCAGCTCGGGGTCTTGACGAGGGCCTGCGAGAGGACGCGGCGGACGCTCTCGACGTCGAGCGGCTTCACGAGCACGCGATTCGGCAGCCCCTCGAGGAAGCGCAACGTCTCCTCGCGGACGAGATCGCCGGTCGCGAAGACGAAGCGCCGGATCATCTCGGGGCGCTCGGCGGCAGCGCGCTCGTAGAGACCCTTGCCGTCGAGATTCGGCATGCGCATGTCGGTCACCACGAGATCGAAGTCCACCTCGGCGATGCGGCTCCACGCCTCCTCGCCGTCGTGCGCGACGGTCACGTCGGCACCGTCCTGCAGCAGCAGGCGGGAGACGAGGTCGGCCACGGACGGCTCGTCCTCGGCCACGAGGACCCGGCGCCCTTCGAGATACCTCGCGAGCCGGCCGCCCTCGCGGCTTTCGGGCGAAGCGCCCCGCGCCTGCCCAAGGGCGACGTCGGCCGGGAGCAGGAGCGCGAAGCAGGCGCCGCTGCCGCTCGACGCGGTGGACAGCTCCAGGCGGCCGCCGTGCTCCCGCGCGATGCCGTACGAGACGGAGAGCCCGAGGCCCGTCCCCTGCCCGGGCTCCTTGGTGGTGAAGAAAGGATCGAAGATGCGCTCGCGGATCGTCGCCGGGACGCCGGGACCGTCGTCCTCGATCTCGACGGCGACAAAGCCGTCACGCTGGCGCGTCCGCAGCGTGATCCGGCCCGGGCGCCCGAGGGCCGATATCGCCTGCTCGGCGTTGTTCACGAGGTTCAGGATCACCTGCTCCACCTGGTGGAAGTCGAACAGGGTTTGCGGGAGCCCTGCGGCGAGGTCGAGGGTCACCTCGATCCTCGAGGACCGGAGCTGGTAGGCCTTGAGGTCGAGGACCTTTTCGACGCAGGCGTTGACGTCCTCGATGCGCTTCTCCGCGACGTGCTTCCGCGCGAACGAGAGGAGGTTCAGCACGATCTTCTGGCAACGGCGCGCGGAATCCACGATGCGCTCGAGGTCCCGTCCCTGTTGCGGGTCGCCCGCCTGGATCTGGAGGAGCTGGGCGTATCCGAGGACGGCGGAGAGGGGGTTGTTCAGCTCGTGCGCGACGCCGGCGACGACCTCGCCGATGCTCGACAGCCGCTCGGCCTGCGCCAGGGATCTCTCGACCTGCCGAAGCTCGGTCACGTCCCGCCCGATCCAGACGCGGCCGGCGGCCTCTCCCGAGGGCCCCACCAGCGGGGCATCCACGAGGCTGACGAAGACCTGCGAGCCGTCGGGACGGGATATCGCGACGTCCCGCGGCGCCGGCTCGTCCACCCCTCCCGGTCGAGGTCCGAGCGAGCCGGGCTCGCGGTCCAGGACCTTGGCGAGCGGACGGCCGGTCGCGTGCTCCGGCGTGAGGCCGGTGATCCGCGCGGCACCCCGGTTGAACTCGGTGATCCTCCCCTCGGTGTCGGTTCCCACGATCATGTCGGGGGTGCAGTCGAGGACCCTGCGCAGCTTCTCGCTGGTGCTGCGGTGACGGGCCGCTTCCATGGCGACGTCGCGGAAGAGCAGCGCGTTCTTGAGGGCGTTCGCGGACGCTCCCGCGGCGACGCGGCAGAAGCGGATCTCGACGGGGGTGAACGGCGTCTCGCGGCTCGCGCGCAGGAACAGGGTCCCGAGCACCTCCTTGCCGAACACGAGCGGGAGCACGAGGAGCGACCGGTACCCCATCCGCAGGAGCTGCTCCCTCACCGGGGCCACGATCGGGTCGTGCTCGACGTCCCTCACGATCACCGGCTCGCGCGTCTCGATCGCCCTCTGGATCTCCGGGTACTTCGCGAGGTCGATCTCGAGCATGTCCGCGTCGGGGTTGTCGTTGGCCGCCACGACGAAGCAGCTGCGGAGCCGCTCGTCCACGAGGAGGATCGAGCAGCGGTGCGCGCGCACCAGGTCCCCCACCCGCTGCACGATGAGCCGCATCACCTGCCGCACGTCGAGGGTTCCGGTAACCGCGTCGCTGATCTCGAGCAGGGCCCTGAGCTCCTCGCTCTCGCGCTTGGCGTGGCGCAGCGTGTCGAGGGTTCCGGTGACCTGGCGGAGGAGCGGCCCGAGGTACCACGCCACGGCGAGCAGGAACAGGACGCGCGAGGCGAAGGCGAGGCTCAGCGCCGGGGGGGACGCGAACATCGTGACGGAAGAGGCGGCGTACAGGGCGAGGATCGAGTACTGCGCGAGCGCCGACTGCGTCCGGTCGCGCGCGACGGCCGCGGCCAGGACGATCAGGAAGAACGAGATCAGGAGGGCGGGGTCCACCGCCGGCGCCCCGGCGAGTGCCAGGGCGGGAAGGAGCGTGTCGGTCAGGACCAGCACCGGGGCGGAGCGCGAGAGCCCGAACGGGAGGACGTGACCCGCCACCGCGCTGGCCAGGAGCACCCCGGTCATCGCGTACAGGAACGGAGTCGTCGCGCCGTTGGACCACGCCACCGCGAGCGTCGCGAGAAGGAGAACCCATCGGAGCACGAGGAGGCCCGTCCGCCCCCCGAAGCCGCGCGCGCCTATCATCGTGTCCCCCGCCAGCCCAAGGGCTTGTCCGACAATGCGTTTGTATAATTACGCATATGTATACAACCGCAAATATATTGCTGCGCACTGCAAAGACAAGCTGGACGGGGCGGGTGGCGGGGCGAGTTGACAGGCAAGCGCCGCCGCTCGATAATGTCGCCGGCGCTATCGTCTAGGGGTTAGGACGGGTGGTTCTCAGCCATCAAACCGGGGTTCGAATCCCCGTAGCGCTACCAACCCTTTACTGAGAAACGAACCGCGAGCTAGGCGTCGATCTTCGGCGTTTCCGCGGTCGATTCCGCCGGGATGATATCGAGCTGCGCGGGGAACCGCGTGTCGGGAAACAGCCGCTGGAGGATGCTCAGGACGTTGCGGCGGACGTCGTCGATCCGGTCGGTGGTCATCCGCTCCGGAATGAGCTTCCCGAGGTACTCGTCTTCCCCCATGCGGCACAGCAGCAGGAACGTCGGATCGTCGGACGAGACGTAGCGCCGCTCGGCGACCGTGAGCATCGTCATCCGACGCCTCATCTGGCTGTCGAGCTTGAGCCCCACGAAGATCGGGTGCCTGTCGCTGAGTTTCACGGAAAAGGAACTCCTTCCGGACCGCCGTCATGGCCTCCGCCTTGCATAAGAAGGGTCGCAGGAGCCCGGGGGAAAGTCAAGGGCCGCGAAGCTCGGACGATCAGCCCTCGCGTTCGAGCACCTCGAGGATCTCCTCGGTTTTCTCCTGCATCAGCGCGGCGTCGCCGCGCGACTCCACGTTGAGCCGGATCAGCGGCTCGGTGTTCGAGGCGCGCAGGTTGAAGCGCCACCGGTCGAATTCGATCCCGACGCCGTCGGTCTCGTCCACCCGGAGCGCCCCGGTCCCGTAGACGGACCGCACTCGCCGGATCGCCGCGGCCGGGTCGGCCACCCTGCGGTTGATCTCGCCGCTCGCGGGATAGCGGCGCATCCGCTCCGCGACCAGATCGCTCAGCGGCTTGCCGGTTTCGCTCATGATCGCCACCACCAGGAGCCACGGGATCATCCCGCTGTCGCAGTACGAGAAGGGCCGGAAGAAGTGGTGGGCCGACATCTCCCCCCCGTACTCGGCATCCTCTCGACGCATGACCTCCTTCATGAAGGCGTGCCCGGACTTGCTCTGGACCGGAACGCCGCCTCCCTCCCGGACCATCTCGATGGTGTTCCAGGTGAGGCGCGGGTCGTGGACGATCCGGGCGCCGGGATTGCGCTTGAGCACCTGCGAGGCCAGGAGGCCGACGATGTAGTACCCCTCGATGAACTGCCCCGCGTGGTCGAACAGGAAGCACCGGTCGAAGTCGCCGTCCCAGGCGATGCCGACGTCGGCCCGCTCGGCGAGCACGGCGTCGGCCGTCACCTTGCGATTCTCGACGAGCAGCGGGTTCGGAACGCCGTTCGGGAAGTGGCCGTCGGGGGCGTGGTTCAGCTTCACGAGGCGGAACGGCAGGCGCTTCTCGAGCCGGTCGAGGACCACTCCCGCGCCGCCGTTCCCGGCGTTCACGACGAGCTTGAACGGCCGGAGCGCGGCGACGTCCACGTACGACAGGAGGTGGTCCACGTAGTCCGGGAGGATGTCCAGCGTCTCGACCCTGCCGCTCCCCGGGGCGGGACCCAGGTCGTCCGCGAGCACTCTCCGCTCGATCTCCACGAGCCCGGTGTCCGCGCTGATCGGCTTCCCCTTCTCCCGCACCAGCTTGAGACCGTTGTAGTCCACGGGGTTGTGGCTCGCCGTGATCATGACGCCGCCGTCGAGACCGAGGTGGAAGGTCGCGAAATACACCCCCTCGGTCCCGCAGGCCCCGATGTCCACCACGTCGACACCCGACGCGGTCAGCGCGTCGCGCATCACTCCCGCCAGCTCCGGGCTCGTGAGGCGGATGTCGTACCCCACCGCCACGCGGCGCGGGCGCACGAATGCGGCGTAGGCGCGGCCGATCTTGTAGACCAGGTCCCGGTTCAGCTCGTCCGGGATCCGGCCGCGGATGTCGTAGGCCTTGAAGCAGGCGAGATGCTGGTTTCCGGCGCCCATGAGTTGGTCCTCCGCAACCACCCGAACCCGTCGAGGATAGCAGATGCTTGCGGGCTCCCGGCGGTCCTCTCGGCTATGCTCTTGCCGGGAACGCAACGCCATGAAACGGGAAGACGGACGGGAAGGAGCGGTCTCGCGCCGCGGGGAGCGGGGGGCGACGCCCCTCCTCGCGTGGGCTTCGCTCGTCCTCGTCGCGGTGGTGCCTTACCTCGGCTCGCTGGCGAACCCCCTGATTCACGACGACCGGACGCTGCTCGACAACGCCTGGCTTCGCTCGGAGGCCTCCGTGGCTTCGGTGTTCGCCCACGACTACTGGCACGGAACGAGGCACGGGGGCTCCGACCTGTACCGGCCGCTGACCGTACTCTCGCTCGCATGGAACCTCCGCTTCGCTCCCGGCAGGGGCGCCTTCCATGCCGTGAACCTCCTCCTCCACGCGGGGACGGTCCTTCTCGCGGCGTTGGCGCTGCGGGAGGTGCTCCGCGTCCTCCGGCCGCCGCCACTCGGGCCGAGCGCCCACCGAGGGAGCGCGCTCCCCTTCGCGGCCTGGGCGGGGGCCGCCCTCTTCGCGGTCCACCCGCTCGGAAGCGAGGCCGTGCTGCTCGCGGTCGGCCGCGGCGAGCTGCTCGCGGCCGGCTTCGGCCTTGGCGCGTTCGTCCTCCTGGCGCGCGCCGACGAGCGCGACGGCTGGGGCGGCTGGCCGCTGGCCGCGGCGCTCGTCCTGTTCTTCCTGGCGCTCGCGTCCAAGGAAAGCGCCGCGGCATGGCTCGTCATCGGCACGGCGTGGTGGACCGCGCGCCGCGCCGCGGGGACTCCGCCGCGCGGGCTGCTCCTGGCGCGGGCGGCCGCGTTCGCGGCGGTGTTCGCCTCGTTTCTCCTGCTGCGGGGCTCGGCGGTGGGATTCGAGCCCCACACGCCTCCCGCCGTGGACAATCCCCTCGTCTCGACCGACACGGCGACCCGCGTCGCGAACGCCGCGATCCTGCAGGGGAGGTACGGGCTCAAGATGCTCCTTCCCCTCCGGCTGACCACCGAGTACGGCCTCGACGAGACGCGCGCGATCCCCCTGCTCCCGTGGGGAGCCGCGGCGGCGCTCGGTCTCGCGGCGGCGTACCTCGCCGTGCTCGCCGCGCTCTGGTTCAAGGTCTCCCGTCCGGCCGCGTTCCTGTGGGTCTTCGCTCCCGCCGCGTTCGCGGTGACGGGGAACTTCGCTCTCCCCATCGGCACGATCTTCGGCGAGCGCCTCGCCTACCTCCCGCTCCTCGGCGCGTGCGGTCTCGCCGGGCTCGGCCTGGCCGCCATACCCGGTCCGGCGTGGCGGAGGTCGGTGGCCGCCGCGGCGATCCTGCTCCTCGCCTCGGCGAGGACGACGGTCCGGGCGGGCGATTTCCGCGGAGTGGTGGCGCTGCACGAGGCCACGGCCCGCGCGTCGCCGAATTCCGTCAAGGCGCTGATCAACCTCGGGCGCACGCGTCTTCGGATCCAGAACCGCCCCGGGGAGGCCGCGGAGATCCTGGAGCGTGCCGCGACGCTGCTACCCGACTACTCTCGCACGCTCCGGCTCCTGTCGGAGGCGTACGACGCGATGAACCGACCCGACCTGGCGGCCGAGTGGCGGCAGAAGGCGGAGGCGGCGGAGCGCCGCCTTCCGCAGGCCGCCGTCGAGCCGCCCTGAGGAGGCCCCCGACGTGACCACAGAGGGCAAGAGAACCGAGCGGGATTCCATGGGAGAGATGGAAGTTCCCGATGGCGCCTACTACGGCGCGTCCACGCAACGAGCGGTCCTCAACTTCCCGATCAGCGGGCTCCGGATGCCCAGGCGGTTCGTGCGGGCCCTCGGACTGATCAAGTGGGCCGCCGCGAAGGCGAACCGGGACCTCGGCCGGCTCGACCCGCGCATCGCCGGCGCGATCGAGGCCGCAGCGGAGGAGGTCGCCGGGGGACGCCACGACGCCGACTTCGTCGTCGACGTCTTCCAGACCGGCTCGGGGACCTCCACGAACATGAACGCGAACGAGGTCATCGCGAACCGCGCGGCGGAGCTCCTCGGCGCGCCGCGGGGCTCGCGGGGAACCGTCCATCCGAACGACCACGTCAACCTCTCGCAGTCGAGCAACGACGTGATCCCGACGGCCCTCCACCTCGCGGCGCTCCTCGCCCTGGACGAGGTCCTCGAGCCGGCGGTGCGCGGCCTCAAGGGCGACCTCGAGGCGAAGTCGCGCGAGACGTGGGACGTGATCAAGACCGGGAGAACGCACCTCCAGGACGCGACGCCGATCCGGATGGGCCAGGTCTTCAGGGGGTACGCCGACCAGATGGACCTCGCGCTGCGCCGCCTCGTCCACGCCCGCGAGGAGCTGGCCGCGGTCGCTCTCGGGGGAACGGCGGTCGGCACTGGCGTCAACGGCCATCCGGAGTTCGCCGGACGCGTGTGCGCCCAGGTGTCGGCCTGGACCGGCGTTTCGATCCGCGAGACCTCGCACCACTTCCAGGCGCAGGCCACGCTCGACGCCGCCCTTACCGCCTCGGCCATGGTCCGGACGGTCGCCGTGAGCCTCCTCAAGATCGCGAACGACGTGAGGTGGCTGGCGTCGGGGCCCCGGTGCGGTATCGGAGAGTTGGCGATCCCGGAAGTGCAGCCGGGCAGCTCGATCATGCCGGGGAAGGTGAACCCCGTGATCGCCGAGGCGCTGATCCAGGCCGCGGCCGAGTCGATCGCCGCCGATCTGGCCGTGCTGCAGGCCGCCGAGTGGAGCTTCTTCGAGCTGAACACCATGATGCCCCTCGCCGCCCTGCGGCTCGTGACCGGCATCGAGATCCTCGGGGCCGCCGCCGCGAACTTCGGCGAGAGGTGCGTGCGCGGCCTGCGAGCCACCGGCCGCGGCCCGGAGATGGTGGAGCGCGGGCTCGCCACCGTGACGGGGTTGGCACCCCTGATCGGGTACGACGAGGCCGCCGCGATCGCGCACGAGGCGGCGCGCTCCGGACGCACCGTGCGCGAGGTGGCGGCGGAGACCACCTCGCTCACCAAGGAGCAGCTCGACGCCGCCCTCGACCCGTTCCGGATGACCGAGCCGGGCTAGGAGCGCCGGGTAGCCGGTTCGGCGCGCCCCGCCGGCCGCGGCCCGTGGTGGCCGGCGCCGACGGGGCAGCCTCCGCCGCGGATCAGCTGGACGGAGCCACGTTCTGGTTGAGACGGAACAGGTTCCCCGGATCGTACCTCGCCTTGAGCTTCGCGAGACGGTCGTAGTTGCGCCCGTAGGCCCCCGCGCGTACGCGCCCCGCCTCGTCCTCGGGCATGAAGTTCACGTACACGCCCCCCGTCGCGAACGGCGCGGCCGCGTCGTAGAAAGCGCGCGCCCAGGCGATGCACGCGGCATCCTGCGACGGCTCGCTCCACCGGGTGTGGACGTTGATCACGAACTGCACGTCGCGGTGCGGGTAGGCCGTCGCCCCGGCCGGGACGCGGTTGATCGCGCCTCCGAGATTCGCGATGAAGATCTCGCACTCCGGGGACGGAAGGCGGCGAACGGCGTCGAGCAGCGCGTCGAGCAGGCCGTCCTGAAGCTCGAGGAAATCGTGAGACTTCCAGTAGTTGCGCCGTCCTGGCGTCAGGAGCGGGTCGAACGCCGACTGCCAGCCCACGAACGGGTGCGGGCCGACGACGTCGGCGATCGGCTTCCCGATCGCGCGGAAGGGCGCCGCCGCCTTCTCGCCCGAAGCGATGTCCCCCGCGTGGCACAGCGCGAGGACGACGACTTCCGTGCCGTGGACCTCCGGCGGCAGGAAGGGAAGCGGCGGGGCCTTGCGCAGCACGACCCAGCAGGTCATCCCCTCCGGGGCCCTCGCGACCAGCTCGCGGTACGCGCGAAGCACTTCGCGGGCCTCCGAGAACGGGTGCACGATCAGCCCCGCGACGACCTCCGGGCCGACGGGGTGGAGACGGAACTCGAACGAGGTCACGACGCCGAGATTCCCTCCCCCTCCGCGTATCCCCCAGAACAGGTCGGGGTTCTCCTTCTCGCTCGCGTGCAGGAGCGCGCCGTCCGCCGTCACGACGTCCGCCGCGAGAAGGTTGTCCGCGGTCAGGCCGTAGGTGCGGCTGAGCCAGCCGAATCCTCCCCCGAGCGTCAGCCCGGCTATCCCCGTCGTCGAGTTGATCCCCACCGGCGTCGCGAGGCCGAAGGCCTGGCACTCGCGGTCGACGTCGCCGAGCGTGGCGCCGGGCTCGACGCGCGCGGTGCGGGCCGAGGGATCCACCCGGACCGAGCGCAACAGCGACAGGTCGATCATCAGCCCGCCGTCGCAGACCGCGTTCCCCGCGATGTTGTGCCCGCCGCTTCGCACCGCGAGCAGCAGCCGGTGCTCCTTCGCCAGCTTCACGCCGCGGATCACGTCCGCGGTGCCCGCCGCCCGGAGAACGGCCGCCGGGCGCTTGTCGATCATGGCGTTCCAGATGGTGCGGGCGTCCTCGTAGCCCGCGTCTCCGGGAAAGCAAAGAGAACCGCGGAGTTGCTCGCCAAGGGCACGAAGCGTCTCTACCGGGACCACCGCCGTCCCGCCGTCGCAATTCCTGAATGTCGTGCTCGTCATGTCCATACTCCTCCACGTGACACGGGGTCGGAAAGCACGCCGCCGGCGTGCGAATAATGGACACAAACTGTCATGTTTTGGAGACTACGCCCGGTGGGGCGGCCCGTCAAGAAAGCCGGAAGTGGTCGGGAAGCGGCGGCTTCAGCCTCGCGGCTTGGGGAACAGGACCCCCGGAGCGAATCGCCACTCGGGGTCCAGGGCGGCCTTGATACCCCGCATCGCCTCGACCGCGCCGTCGCCGAGGAAGCGCCGGAGCATCTCCTGCTTGACCGCGCTCTTCCCCACGCCGTGCTCCGACAGGGGCGAGCCTCCTCGCCGCGCCGCCTCCTCCGCGAACTCGAGCAGCGCCTCGACGGCGAGGTGCGCCTCGGCGCTGGTTCGCGGCATCGCGTTCGGGTGCAGGTTCCCGTCGGACACGTGCCCCCAGATCGCGAACTCCAGGCCGCGGCGCGCGAAACCGTCCTCGTAGATCGGGATCATCTCGGCGAGGCGATCGAACGGGACGATCAGGTCCCCGCCGACCTTCTTCGCTCCGGGGTCGTCGAGGCGCCGGCTCGCGAGGATCTCGTTCACGCGCTTCGGCACGGCCTCGCGGAACTCGTGCAGCGCCTCGCGCCTCGCCTGGTCTTCCGGAAACGCGGCCTCGAGGGTCTCGAGGGCTCCGTGCCTCGAGAGGATTCGCAGGAGCCTCGGGATGGGAGCGTCGGGTGCTCCCGTCTCGTCCGCGAGGAACGTCTCGAACGCCTCCTGGGCCTCGTCGTTTCCGACGCGCTCCGGCAGCTCCATCTCGAACAGCAATCCCGCCCCCGCGCCCTCGGGGATGGCCACGCGCAGCTTCTTCGCGTCGCCGTGCTCGAGCAGCAGCGTCAGCGCCCGCCCGTCCACGAGCTCGATCGCGCGCACGTCGGGTCCGCGCGGATCGGCGGCCGCGCGTGCGGACATCGCGTCCCCCCTCAGGTCGGCGGAAATCGCGAGCAAGGCGTCGAGCCCGGCCGGGAAGACGAGGCCCGTCAGGACCGCCGGGGGGGCCGGTACGACGTCCACCGTGACATCCGTGATCAGCCCTAGAGTGCCCTCCGAGCCGACGAAGAGGTCCACGAGATCCAGCGGGTCGGCGGAGTGGTAGCCGGCGGAGATCTTCTTGAGGTCGGGGAGGCGCCACCCGGGCACGGGCACCGTCAGGACGGACCCGTCCGAAAGACGAACGAGAAAGCGCTCCCCGCGCCGCGCGACGGCCTGCCCGCGCTCGAGCGCCAGCAGGTCGCCGTTCCAGAGCAGGACGCGCAATCCGCGAATCCACTGGCGCGTGACGCCGTACTTGAAGGTGGCCGACCCTCCCGCGTTCGTCGAGGCCGTGCCGCCGAGCATCGCCTCCTGGTAGGTCGGCACCGGAGGGTAGTAGAAGCCGCGCGAGGCCAACTCGCGCTGCAAGTCCTTGAGCCGCACCCCGGCGCCGGCCGAGACGCACGCCCCCCCGGGGTAGCGCTCGATCGGGCCGATCCCGTCGAGCTTCTCGACCGACAGGACGATCTCGCCGGAGGGCACGGCACCCCCGGTCAGCGACGAGCGCGCCGCCTGCGGGAGCACCGCGACGCCCTGCCCCGCGGTCGCTCGCAGGAACGCCGCGGCCTCGCCCTCGCTCGACGGCCGGAGGAGCCCCCCAGCCCGGCCCGGCGGGTTGCCGGAGGCGTCCTCGAGGTAGGCCTCGAGGATCGAGGGATCCGTGACCGGCTCCGGAAAGGGAACCTCTCGCGGAGCAGACGCCACAACGAGCGGATCGGCCATGCAGGGGCCCTCGCGCGCGGTCGCGGGAGACGGGGCGCGCCACGCGCCCCGTCCGGTCATGGTCGGGAGTTCCGGCGCGCGAGTCAAGGGCGCGGAACGACGTCAGGCCGGCCGCGTCCTCGCGAGGCGGACGATTCCCCAGACGAGCGCGCCGCCGAGCAGGAGCGGCAACACGAGGAAGAGAATCGCCACGCCGAGCACCAGGGCCGGCACCAGCAGGAGGCCGCCCGCCAGCACGACCATTCCCGCGACCAGACCCGCGATGCCGAGGCCCACGCCGATCAGGGCTCCCGCGATCTTGAAGGGAAGGAACAGGATCTTGAACGCGACCTTCAGGACCAGCGCCACGAGAAGAAGCGGAAGGAAGATCGCGAGACCGAACAGAAGCATGCCACCCAGCATCAGGGCGACCATCGACGTCCACCTCCGGCCGGCGGGACGAGCCCGGATGGGCACGCGCTCCCGGCCCCACACCATGAGATACGGCTATCGGGGCCCCGGGTTCCCGGATCCCGTTGACGGAACCCCCGGGTCGGCGTACAGGGTATGCGGAGATTGGCGCCGGACGGCGCCCGCTCGTGGAGGAACGCGTGCGCCTACGTCGCTCGGTACCGGTCCTGCTTGCCCTGGCGCTTCTGGCGGGTTCCTCCGCGACGGCGGTCGCGGCGGCATCGGACGCCCCCCTGTCCCCCGACGCGAAGATCGCCCCCTGGCTGCTCGACCGCCTCGCGGCCTCCGGCGCCGACTCGTTCCTCGTGCTGTTCGACGGCCCCGAGTCCATTCGCTCCGCGATCCGGACGGCGCGGCGTGGCGACCGCTCCGCGATGGGGGTCTACGACGTCCTGCGCGTCCGGGCCCGATCCTCGCAGGGGGCGGTTCGCGATTGGCTCGGCGCGAAGGGGATCCCCTTCCGGCCGCTCTACATCGTGAACGGTCTCGAGGTGTCGGGCAGCCTGGAGCTGGCCCGCGCGATCGCCGCGCGCTCCGAGGTGGCGAGGATCGTGGGCAACCCGGTGGTCCGCGGGATCGAGGGCTCGGACCCGGTGGTCCTCCTCTCGTGCGGCCTCCCCTACGGGGTATCGGCGATCCGCGCGAACCAGGTGTGGACCCAGGACGGCGCTCGCGGCCAGGGAATCGTGGTCGCCTCCGCGGACACGGGCGTCCAGTGGGACCACCCGGCGATCGTCGCAGCGTACCGCGGGTGGAGCGCCGGATCGGCAAGCCACGACTACAACTGGCACGACGCGATCTCGGACCTGGCGGAGCCCCTCGACGACCACGGCCACGGAACGCACACGACGGGGACGATGGTGGGGGACAACGGCGCCGGCGAGACGATCGGCGTCGCGCCGCAGGCACGCTGGATCGCTTGCAGGAACATGGACCATGGCGCCGGCCGGCCGTCGACGTACCTCGAATGCAATCAGTTCTTCCTGGCGCCTTACCCGCACGGCGGCGACCCGGAGGCGGACGGCGACCCTTCCCGGGCCCCCGACGTGATCAACAACTCGTGGGGTTGTCCCCCGTCCGAGGGATGCGACCCGCTCGTCCTGGAGGACAGCTTCGCGGCGCTGGAGGCGGCGGGCATCCTCCCCGTTGCGGCGGCGGGCAACAGCGGTCCCAGCTGCTCGACGGTCAGCGACCCGCCGCCGATCTACCAGGCGTCCTTCGTGGCCGGCGCCACGAACTCCTCGAAAACTCTCGCGAGCTTCTCGTCGCGCGGGCCGGTGGTCGTCGACGGCAGCAACCGGCTCCGGCCGGACGTCGTCGCGCCCGGTGTCGGCGTCTGCTCGGCCTACCCGCCCGGCGCCTACGCGAGCTCCAGCGGGACGAGCATGGCCAGCCCCCACACGGCGGGCGCGGCCGCGCTCCTCTGGTCGGCGCGACCGCAGCTCAAGAACCTGATCGGGATCACCCGCTGCACGCTGAGCCGTTCGGCGAACCCGGCGGTGACGCTTTCCGCGCCTCAAACGTGCGGGGACACCCCCACGACGACCCTTCCCAACAACATGTTCGGATGGGGGCAGGTGGACGCGTACGCCGCCGTGCACTTCGGACCCGACGCCGACGTCGACGGGATCGCCGACCCCTGCGATTGCGCCCCCGCCGACTCCGGCGCCTACGACGCTCCCCGCGAGATCGCGCACCTCGAGGTCGCGGATGCCGCCACGGTGCTCTGGGACTCCGCTTCCCACGAGGCCGGCGCCGGCACCGTGTACGACCTCGTCCGGGGCACGCTCCAGGAGCTGATGGCCGCGGGGAGCATCGCCGGCGCGGGCTGCGTCGCTTCCGCGACCTCCGCGACCACGTTCTCCGAGACGCTCACGCCGGCGCCGGACGAGGGCTTCTACTACGTGGTCCGCGGACGCAACGCCTGCGGCACCGGCACCTGGGGCGACTCCTCGCCCGGCACCCCGCGCACCCACGCCGACTGCCCCTGACCCCCGCCGGCTTTGAGCGGGCCGTCAGAGAGGTCGAAGCTCGCCGATCCACCCCGCTCGGACTCGGCTGCACTGGTTCGTAGCCGGCCCTTTTCCGGGCCGGCGAGAACCGGTGCAGCCGAGTCCGAGCGGGTGACGATTACGAGCACGAGGCCGAAGACGGACGCAAACGGCCTTTTCCGGGCCGGCGAGAACGCATTCGGCCAAGGGCGAGCCGAGGACCTGCCTCACCGAAGCCGAACGCATTCGGCCGAGGGCGGGCTACAGGTCGAACTTGACCGCCTGCGCGAGCGGAAGCTCGCGGCTCCAGTTGATGGTGTTGGTCTGCCGGCGCATGTAGGCCTTCCAGGAGTCGGAGCCGGATTCCCGGCCGCCCCCGGTGTCCTTCTCGCCGCCGAACGCGCCGCCGATCTCGGCCCCCGACGTCCCGATGTTCACGTTCGCGATGCCGCAATCGCTCCCGAGGTGGCTCAGGAACGTCTCGGCGGAGATCAGGCTCGTCGTGAAGATCGCCGAGGACAGCCCCTGCGGGACGTCGTTGTGGAGCGCGATCGCCTCGTCGAGGGTCTCGAACTCGAAAACGTAGAGGATCGGGGCGAACGTCTCGTCCTTCGCGATCTCGAGGTCCTTGTGGGCCTTCACGATCGTCGGCTTCACGAAGTACCCCGGCCGGTCCACCTTCTTGCCGCCGCACAGCACGGCGCCGCCTTCTTTCTTGGCCCGTTCCAGGGCCGCCATCATGGCGTCCACCGCCTCGGCATCGATCAGCGGTCCCATCAGGGTCTTCGCGTCCAGCGGGTCGCCGATCCGGACTTGGCCGTAGGCCTTGACGAGCCGGTCGGTCAGCTCCTTGGCGATCCCCTTCTGGATGATCACCCGGCGCGTCGAGGTGCAGCGCTGCCCCGCGGTGCCCACCGCGCCGAACAGGATCGCCCGCACGGCGAGGTCGAGGTCCGCGTCGTCCGTCACGACGATCGCGTTGTTCCCGCCGAGCTCGAGGATCGTCCGGCCGAGCCGCTCGCCCACGACCGTCGCGATCCGGCGTCCCATGCGGCAGGAGCCGGTGGCCGAGATCAGGGGGATCCGCCGGTCGTGGAGCATGAGCTCCCCGACGTCCTTGCCGCGGCCGATCACGAGATTGAAGACTCCTTCGAGGCCGTTCCGCTGCATCACGTCGTTGCAGATGTTCTGCACCGCGACGGCGGTGAGCGGCGTCTTCGACGACGGCTTCCAGATCATGGTGTCGCCGCAGACCGCCGCGATCGCCGCGTTCCACGCCCAGACGGCCACGGGGAAGTTGAACGCGCTGACGATCCCGACGGCGCCGAGGGGATGCCACTGCTCGTACATCCGGTGCATCGGGCGCTCGGAGTGCATCGTGAGGCCGTACAGCTGGCGGGAGAGGCCGACGGCGAAGTCGCAGATGTCGATCATCTCCTGAACCTCGCCGAGCCCCTCGGAGAGGATCTTCCCCGCCTCGAGCGACACGAGGCGGCCCAGGTTCTCCCTGTGCTTCCTCAGCTCGTCGCCGAGCTGCCGCACGATCTCGCCGCGCTTCGGGGCGGGCATCATCCGCCAGGTCGCGAACGCCCGGTGCGCGGCGGCGGCCACCCGCTCGTAGTCCTCCGCCGTGGCCTGCAGCACCTCCGCGAGCGGCTCGCCGGTCGACGGGTTGACGGACAGGAGCTTGGGACCACGGGTTTCGATCCAGGTCCCCGTGGAGGCGCCGGGGCTTGTCTTGCGGACTCTGAGCGCTTTGAGCACGGACGCGGCCGTCATCGTCGTCATGGGTTATCTCCGACGCGGAATGCGGTAATCCGCCGGCTTTCGATGAAAGGTGCAGTCTAGCAAACGGCGGGCCGCGCGTCAGGGCGGCGCCTCCCGTGCGCGTCGAGCCGCTCGGGCCGAGGCGGGAGTGCCGCAGACAGCCCTTTTTCGGGCTGGAGAGGACACTCCCGCCTCGGCCCGAGCAGGTGGCATGGCATGGCTGCGGGGAGCCCACGAGCCGCGCGTTCTCGCGGCTTGGGTTCGTAGGCGGCCCTTTTTCGGGCCGACGAGAACCCAAGCCGTCGAGGACGCGCGGCTTAGTCACGGGGGGCCCGGTGCGATCGGTGCCAAAACGGGTACGATAGGCGCCATGAGCACCTTCGGAACCAACATCGGCTACGTTGACGAGCTCTATGCCCGCTATCTCGTGAACCCCGAGTCGGTGAGCGAAGCGTGGCGGGAGTTCTTCGCGGACTACCGCCCCTCCGCGGCCACCCCCGCGCCTCCGCCGGCGAGCGCCGCCGGCGCCGCGTTGCCTCCCCCGGTCCCGCGCGTCCCGATGGCGGAGCCGCCGCCGGGGGCCGAGCTGCTCGCGGGAGCGCCCGCGCGGATCGCCCAGAACATGGAGGCCAGCCTCGCGGTCCCGACGGCGACCTCGGTCCGCACCATCCCGGTGAAGCTTCTCGAGGAGAACCGCCGCCTGATCAACCAGAGCCGCTCCGCGCACGCGCGGTCCAAGGTGTCGTTCACCCACCTGATCGCGTGGGCGGTGGTCCGGGCCGTCGAGCGGCACCCGGCGATGAACGCCCGCTTCGCCGAGGCGGGCGGAAAGCTCTACCGCGTGCCGGGCGACCGGATCCACGTCGGCCTGGCGATCGACCTCGAGAAGCGCGGCGAGCGCGTCCTCCTCGTGCCCTGTCTCAAGGACGCCCAGGGGCTCGACTTCCCGTCGTTCCTCGCCGCCTACGACGACCTGGTCGCCCGCGCGCGCATGGGCCGACTCGCGGTCGAGGATTTCGAGGGGACGTCGATCACGCTCACGAACCCCGGCACGATCGGCACCGCCCTCTCGGTCCCGCGCCTCATGGGCGGACAGGGAACGATCGTCGGCATCGGCGCGATCGGCTACCCGCCGCAGTACGCGGGAATGGCCGAGGGGATGATCGCCGAGATCGGACTGTCGAAGGTCATGACGGTCACGAGCACCTACGACCACCGGATCATCCAGGGCGCGGAGTCGGGAGCGTTCCTCGCGACGATCGAGGCGCTCCTCCTCGGCGAGAACGGCTTCTACGAGCGAATCTTTCGCGAGGTGGAGGTCCCGCACGAGCCCGTGCGCTGGTCCGCCGACCGGGGCACGGGGCCGGCCGCCCCCGCCGCGTCCGGCGAGGCGGTGGAGAAGCAGGCCAGGGCCATCCAGCTCATCCGGTCGTACCGGGTGCGAGGCCACCTCGCCGCGCACCTCGACCCGCTCGGCGCCGAGCCGGCGCCCCAGCCGGAGCTCGAGCCGACCGAGTACGGGTTCACGCTGTGGGATCTCGACCGGCGGTTCATCGCGGGAGGGCTCGCGGGCGAGACCGGCCTTCTTCCGCTGCGGGAGATTCTCGACATCCTCCGGGAGACGTACTGCCGTCACGTGGGCGTCGAGTTCTACCACATCCCCGAGCCGGAGGTCCGGCGCTGGCTCGAGGAGCGGATGGAGCGCACGAGAAACGCGGAGCCGCTCTCCCGCGAGCTGCAGTCGCGAATCCTCGAGAAGCTCAACGCGGCCGAGGCCTTCGAGCGCTTCCTCCACTCGGCCTACGTCGGCCACAAGCGGTTCTCGCTCGAGGGCGCCGAGACGCTGATCCCGGTCCTCGACGCTCTCTTGAGCGACGCCGTGGAGGCCGGCATCGAGCAGGCCGTCGTCGGAATGGCCCACCGCGGACGGCTGAACGTCCTGGCGAACGTCGTCGGGAAATCGTACGGCGCGATCTTCCGGGAGTTCGAGGGGACGGTGGACCCGCAGAGCACCCAGGGCTCCGGCGACGTGAAGTACCACCTCGGCGCGCGAGGGGTGCACCGGGCGCCCGGCGGCCGCGCGCTCGACCTCGTCCTCGCGTCGAACCCGAGCCACCTCGAGGCGGTGGATCCGGTGGTCGAGGGGATGGCCCGCGCCCGGCAGGACCTCCTGGGCGACACCGTCACCCGGGCGAGAGTGCTCCCCGTGCTGGTCCATGGCGACGCGGCGTTCGCCGGCCAGGGGGTCGTGGCCGAGACCCTGAACCTCTCGCAGCTCTCGGGGTATCGCACCGGCGGGACCGTCCACATCGTGGTGAACAACCAGATCGGCTTCACCACCGGCCCCGCGGAGGCGCGATCTTCCCTGTACGCGACCGACGTCGCGAAGGCGGTCCGCGCCCCGATCTTCCACGTGAACGGCGACAATCCCGAGGATGCGGTCCGCGCCGTCCGCCTCGCTCTCGCGTTCCGGCTGCAGTTCCGCCGCGACGTCGTGGTCGACCTGGTCTGCTACAGGCGGTGGGGGCACAACGAGGGGGACGACCCGTCGTACACCCACCCGATCCTCTACGCCAAGATCGAGAAGCACCGGTCGGTGCGCAAGCTCTACACCGAGCAGCTGCTGCGGCGGGGCGACCTCGGCCCCGGCGAGGCGGAGGCGGCGCTGCAGGACTTCCGGGAGCGGCTCGACCGGACGTTCGAGGAGGTGCGCCGGGCGAAGGCCGAGCCGGAGGCCACGGCCAGGGAGGAGCTGGAGGCGGTCGAGGGGATCGCGCGCCCGCACTCGGAGACGTCCGTCCCGCGCGGAACGCTCGAGAAGGTGCTCGAGGGCCTCGACCGCGTGCCGGCGGGATTCGAGGTCCACCCCAAGCTCGCGAAGCAGCTCGCGAAGCGCGCGGACGAGTTCGGCGGCGACCGGATCGACTGGGCCCTCGCGGAAGCCCTCGCGTTCGGCTCGCTCGTTCTCGAGGGAACGCCGGTCCGCCTGTCGGGGCAGGACAGCGGGCGCGGCACCTTCAGCCAGCGGCACGCGGTCCTCTACGACTACCGGACCGCGAAGCCCCACGCCCCGCTCTCCCACCTCGCCGCGGACCAGGGGCGATTCGAGGTCCACGACAGCCTCCTCTCGGAGTTCGCCGTGCTCGGCTTCGAGTACGGCTACAGCGTGGACGCCCCGGAGACGCTGGTTCTATGGGAAGCGCAGTTCGGGGACTTCGCGAACGGCGCGCAGGTCATCATCGACCAGTTCATCGCCGCCTCCGAGGAGAAGTGGGGCCAGGCGAGCGGCGTGGTCCTGCTCCTCCCCCACGGCCACGAGGGGCAGGGACCCGAGCACTCGAGCGCCAGGCTCGAGCGCTTCCTGCAGCTTTGCGCCCGCGGGAACATCCAGGTCGCCTGTCCGACGACTCCCGCGCAGTACTTCCACCTGCTGAGGCGGCAGGTGCGGCGGCCGGAGAGGAAGCCCCTCGTGGTGCTCACGCCGAAGAGCCTGCTGCGGCACCGGGACGCCGTCTCCCCCGCCGCGGCGCTCTCGAGCGGGACCTTCGAGGAGATCCTCGACGACGCGTCGATCGCCGACCCGTCCCGCGTCCACCGGGTACTCCTCGCGTCGGGGAAGGTCTTCTACGACCTCGAAGCGCACCGGCGGGAGTCGGCGCCCCAGGGCACCGCGATCGTCCGGATCGAGCAGCTCTACCCCTTCCCCACCGAGCAGCTCGGCGCGGTCCTCGATCGCTATCCCGCCGCGTCCGACCTGGTGTGGGTCCAGGAGGAGCCGCGGAACATGGGAGCCTGGGCCTTCGTGGCGGAGCGGGCTCCGGCCGCCTTTCCGGAACGGCTCGCGCTCCGCTACGCCGGCCGGCCGAGGAACGCGAGCCCCGCGACCGGCTCGTACAAGCGGCACCTCGCCGAGCAGCGGACGCTCGTCGCGGACGCGTTCGGGGAGAAGCCTGCGCCGTCCAAGGTCGGGAACTGACGGAAACCGCTCAGACGACGAGCGCGGCGAACGCGATCGCCGCGAAGGCGGACGCGACCCACGCCTCGCGCCAGCCGAGCGCCCTCACGTTCTCGGGGGGCGACGCGAGCCCCCACGCCGTGCGCAGGAGCGCGGGAACGAAGGCGAGCGTCGCGGCCGCTGGGATCCACCCCGCCGCCCAGAGCGACGCGATCGCGGCCCCGATCCCCGCGTGAGAGAGGAGGCAGGCCGCGATCGCGGCCCGCCGGTCCGCCTTGAGACGCGAGAACGCCCGGACGAACGCAACCGTCGAGAGAAAGTAGGAGAGGCAGAGCAGAGCCAGCCCCGCGCCCTGCCCGTCCGGCGGGCGTCCGGCGAACGCCATCACGAGGGGGGCGCCGCCCGCGAGCCCCGCCATGCCGACGACCTCGCCGCCGAGCGTGCGGTCCCACCGGGCGAGCGCGAGCGAGGCGTGGACGGTTCCGAGGACCAGGATCACGCCCCCGACCGCGAGCGCCCCGGGGCGCGCCGGCGGCTCGGCCGCCGCCCACGCGAAAGCGAACCCGGCGGCGGATCCGGCGAGGTAGACCGACGTCCACGCCGCGCGTCGGCGCAGGTAGCCGGGGGGCGACGCCTTGCCGCTGGCGACCCGCGCGGCGGCCGGCACCGCCACGAAGCGGGCGAGGAACAAAAGCGTCATCGAGGGAACGAGCAGCAACGTCGCGGCCACCGGGCGCCCCGCGGCGGCGAATCCGAGGAGCAGCGGGATCGCGAGCATCGCCCACGCCCCGTGCTCGTGCGGCAGGGGCGGCGGGCCGAATGCGCGGGTTCCCTCCAAGAGCCCCTCCCGTCTCGTTCCGCGGTGCGCGCCGCGTCAGATCTCGGCCGAGGCCTTCCTCTCCCGCCCGCCGAGGAACCACAACCACCGTCCCAGCTTCTCCTGCAGCCCCTCCATGTACGTGTAGAACACCGGCGTCACGAAGAGGGTCAGCGACTGGGAAACGAGCAGGCCTCCGACGACGGCCAGGCCGAGCGGGCGCCGCGCCTCGGCGCCGGCGCCGAGGCCGAGGGCGATCGGCAGCGTCCCGAACAGCGCGGCCATGGTGGTCATCATGATCGGACGGAACCGCACGACGCACGCCTCGTAGATCGCGTCCGCGGGCTTCCTCCCTTCCTTGCGCTGCGTCTCGAGCGCGAAGTCGATCATGATGATGCCGTTCTTCTTCACGAGGCCGACCAGCATGATGATGCCGACGAAGGCGTAGATGTTCAGGTCCACGCGGAAGATCAGCAGCGTGAGCAGCGCGCCCAGGCCGGCGAGCGGCAGCGCCGACAGGATCGTGAACGGGTGGATGAAGCTCTCGTACAGGATTCCCAGCACCATGTAGATCACGAGGATCGCCAGGACGAGCAGCAGCCCGAGCCCCTGCATCGAGGACTGGAACGCCTGCGCGGTTCCCTGGAACGACGCGCCGACGCTCGCCGGGAGCGTCGCGCGCGCCAGCCGGTCCACCTCGTCGGTGGCCTGCCCGAGGGACACGCCGGGGCGCAGGTTGAACGAGAGCGTGACCGAGGGGACCTGTCCCGAGTGGTTGACCGTGAGCGGGCCGAGACCCGGCCTCATCCCGACCAGGGAGTCCAGCGGCACGAGCTGTCCCGACGACGCTCGGACGTAGAGGAGCGAGAGGTCCGTGATGTCGGACTGGAACTCGGGCTTCATCTCCATGATGACCTGGTACTGCGTTGTTCGGGGCGAAGATCGTCGAGATCTGCCGGGTGCCGTACGCGGAGTAGAGCGCGTCCTCGATCTGCTGCGCGGTCACGCCGAGGGACGACGACTTGTCCCGGTCGATGTCGATGTCGATCTGCGGGTTCTTCAGCAGGAGGTCGGTGCTGACGTCCACCAGCATCGGGTGGGCGCGCATCTTCGCCTCGAGGAGGGGCGCCACCCGGAACAGCTCCGCGGTGTCGGGGCCGGTCAGCGTGACCTGGTACTGGCTGCGCGTCTGCCGCCCGCCCACCTGGATCGCGGGGGGCGACTGCACGAACACCCTGAGCCCCGGGATCGCTGACGAGCTTCGGCCGCAGCGCCTCGACGACCTCGTCGGCGGAGAGGGTCCTCTCGCGCCTCGGCTTCAGCCGCGCGAAGAAGAACCCGGTGTTCGAAGCCCCCATGCCCCCGCGCCCCCCCGCCGAGGACATGAACGCCTCGATGTTCGGATCGCCGCGGAGCACCTCCGCGACCAGCTGCTGGTGCTCGACCATGGCGTCGAAGGAGATCCCCTCGATCGCCTCGACCTGGCCGAAGATCTGCCCGATGTCCGTTGAGGGGATGAACCCCTTGGGCACCGCGACGAACAGCGCCCCGGTCAGCACGGTGATGACGAGCGTTCCGAACATCATGGTGCGCCGGTGAGCGAGCGACCACTTGAGGCCTCGCTCGTAGGCGGCCAGCATGCCGGCGAAGAAGCGCTCGAAGACGTTGTACAGCGCGTTGTGGACGACCTCCGCGGGCGGGCGGATGAAGCGCGACGAGAGCATCGGCGTCAGCGTCAGCGCCACGAACCCCGAGATGAGCACCGACAGGCCGATGACCACGGAGAACTCGCGGAACAGCCGGCCGACGATCCCTCCCATGAAGAGCACCGGGATGAACACCGCCGCGAGCGAGAGGGTCATGGACACGATGGTGAAGCCGATCTCGCGGGCGCCGTCCAGCGCCGCCCGGAAGGGCTCCTTCCCCATCTCCATGTGGCGGACGATGTTCTCGAGCATGACGATGGCGTCGTCGACCACGAAGCCCACCGACAGCGTCAGCGCCATCAGCGAGAGGTTGTCGAGGGAGTAGCCGAGCAGCTGCATGACCGCGAAGGTGCCGACGATGGACATCGGCATCGCGAGCGAGGGGATCACGGTCGCGGAGAGGTTGCGCAGGAACAGGAAGATCACCAGCACGACCAGGACCAGGGTAATGAGGAGCGTCGCCTTGACGTCGTTGACCGACTCGTCGATCGACAGCGACCGGTCGAAGAGCACGTCGAGGGAGACGCTGGCGGGAAGCTGGCGCTGGAACGTGGGAAGGAGCTGCTTCACCTTTCCTGCGACCTCGACGGTGTTGGTTCCGGGCTGGCGTTGGATGGCCAGGACGACTCCGCGCTGGTTCACGAACCACGCCGCGGTCTTGTTGTTCTCGACGCCGTCCACGACGTCGCCCAGCTCGTCGAGGCGGATCGGCTTGCCGGCGCGGTAGGCCACGACCAGCGGCCGGTAGGCGGCGGCGCGGGTGAGCTGCCCCCGCGTCATGATCGTGTAGGCCTTGTCCGGGCCGTAGAGGATGCCGCTCGGGAGATTGACGTTGCCGGTGCGCACCGCCTGCGACACCTCGTCGATCCCGAGCCCGCGGGTCGCGAGCGCCCGCGGGTCGAGCTGGATGCGGACGGCGTACTTCTGCGCGCCGTAGACCAGCACCTGCGCCACCCCCGACACCGTCGAGATCCGCTGCGCCATCATCGTCTCGCCGTACTCGTTCAGCTCGTAGAGGGGCAGCGTCGGCGAAGTGAGGGCCACGAACAGGATCGGCTGATCGGCCGGGTTCACCTTCTGGTACGTGGGGGGGAAAGGCATGTCCCGCGGGAGCTGCCGGTTCGCCCGCGCGATCGCGGCCTGCACGTCCTGGGCGGCGGCGTCGATGTTGCGGCTCAGGTTGAACTGCAGGACGATGTTCGTGCTCCCCAGGGCGCTCGAGGAGGTCATCGTGTCCACGCCGGCGATGGTGGAGAACTCCTTCTCGAGCGGCGTGGCCACCGAGGAGGCCATGGTCTCCGGATTGGCACCCGGGAGCGACGCGGACACGGAGATCGTCGGGAAGTCCACGTTGGGGAGGTCGCTCACCGGAAGCAGCCTGTAGGCCATCATCCCGAAGATGAGGATCCCCGCCATGACGATCGCCGTCATGACGGGGCGGCGGATGAAGAGCTCGGAGAAGCTCATGACGGCTTGCCTCCCGCGCTCGGCCCTTCCTTCACGGCCACGCGCGACCCCTGCACGAGGCGGATCTGCCCGTCCGTGACCACCGTCTCGCCGGCATCGAGGCCTTCGGCGATCACCGCGTCGACCTCGTCCATCCGAGCGACCTTGACGGGACGAAGCTCCACCGTCGCGTCCCCCTTCACGACGAAGACGTACTGGCCCTGCTGCCCGCTCTGGACCGCCGTTGCCGGCGCGACGATCCGGTCCGGCTCCTCCCCGAGCGTCACGACCACGTCCACGAACTCTCCCGGCCACAGCCTCTCGTCGTCGTTGGGGAAGGTGCCCTTGAGGAGAATGGTGCTGGTGGACATGTCCACGGTGTTGTCCATGAAGGAAAGCGTGCCGTTCGACGCATCATCGGAGCCTCCCGGCGCGATCGCGCGGACCGGGATCCTCTCTCCCCTTCGCTGCCGGATCGCCGGGACGAACTGCGCGGGGACCGAGAATGCGACGTAGATCGGGCGGGTCTGGTTCACCACGACGAGAGGGGTGTCGTCGTTGGCCTTGACGAGATTCCCCGGCTTGACGTTCAGGTTCCCGGTGCGCCCGGAAACCGGTGCGGTGATGGTGCAGTAGGCGACCTGGAGACGCGCGTTGTCCACGTTCGCCTGGTCCGAGGCGACCACCGCCCGGAGCGAGTCCGCGCTCGCCACGGCGAAATCGTACTGCTCCTTGGTGACGAAGTCCTTCTTCACGAGATCGGCGTAGCGCTCGACGTCCGCGTCCGCCTTTCGCAGAAGCGCCTGGTCCCTGGCGAGCTGAGCCTCGGCCATGCGGCGCGCGGCATCAAAGGGGCGCGCGTCGATGACGAACAGGACGTCGCCGGCGCGAACGCTCTGCCCCTCCGTGAAACCGACCCGGGTCAGCTCGCCTCCGATCCGAGCGCGCAGGGAGACGTTGGCGATCGACTCGGCGTGGCCGATGGCGCGGAACTGCACGGGCACGGTCTTCCGGACCGCCTTGGCCACCGTCACGGGGACCGGAGGCTGCGCGCGCGGCGGCTCCTTACCGCCGCACGCGGCCAGGACCAAGGCGACGACGGGCACGAGGGCCGGGAGCAGGCGATTTCCGAGCGCGTTCGATCTCATGGTGTTCCTCTCGTGGACCCGTCGGTGGACGGGGCTACCGTTCCGCTTGTCGCGGCGGGAGGCCAGAGCGTCCCCGTGTCATGAGCGAGGCGGGCGAGAGCCAGGAGCCACTCGACGCGCGCGCCGACCTGCTCCGCCCTGGCGGACGACAGCCCGGCCTGGGCCACGAGGAGGTCGATGATGTTCCCGACCCCCGCCTTGTAACGGCCCAGGGCGACCTCGTTCGACTGCGTCGCGCTGGCGAGGAGGTCCGCCGCGGTCCTCTGCTTCTGCTCCGCGGTCCGGAGGGCGTAGTAGCTGCTCCAGACCTGGTAGACCGCCTGTTGCCGGAGCGTCTCGAGCGACGCGCGGGACCTGTCGGCGTCGGCCTCCGACTGGAGCTCCTTGTAGTGCTGCGAGAAGCCGGTGAAGAGCGGGAACCTCAGGAACAGTCCGGCGGCGTAAGTGTCCTGGTACGGCTCGCCGCCGTCGTACCAGACCCGCCCGAGCTGACCCGAAAAGCCGAGCGAGGGCCACCGGTCGGACCGGACCTTCTTCACGTGGCTCTCCGCTTCCGCGACGAGGGAGCGAGCCGCCGCGAGATCCGGCCGCTGCTCCTGGGCGCGGACGATGATCGCGTCCACGTCCTTCGAGACCTGCACCACGGGGAGATCGTCGGGGGGAGGAGGAACGTCGATCGGGGTGTTCGCGGGAACGCCGACGGCGGTGGCGAGCGCTCCCCTCACCGTCTGGATCGCGCCCTCCACGGTCTCGAGCGCCAGCTCGGCCCGAGAGAGCGCCGTTCTCGCCTGCAGGACGTCGGCGATGGTCGCGACCCCCGCCGCGTGGCGCCCCTCGGCGGCTTCGAGATTGGTGCGGGCCTCCCGCACGTCCGACTCGCGCGCCTCGAGCAGGGCCTTGGACTGGACGTAGAGGAAGTAGGTCTGCTGGACGGCGAGCACGACGTCCTGAATGGCGGCGTTGTGACTCCAGTCCGCTGCGATCAGCGCCTGCCGCGACTCCTCCACGGTCGCGCTCCTCCCGCCGACGTCGAACAGGAGGTAATCGAGGAGCAGCGTGGGACCGTAGCTCGTCTGCCGGAACGAGTCCCTTCCCCCGGACGTCGAGCCCTGCCTGCGGACCGCGCTCGCGTCGAGCTCGACGGTCGGGTAGTAGGCGCCGCGATCGCTGCCGTGCGCCGCGGCTGCGGAGCGCGCCGCCGCCCAGGTCCCCCGCGTGACCGGGCTGTTACGCAGCGCCAGGTCGATCAGCTGGCTCAGCGTGAAGCCCTCGGCCGCCTTGACGATGTCCGGCGGAATCGCGGCCGGGGACGCGGCCACCGGAGGCGGCATCATGGTGCCGGGCGGAGGCGTCCACATTTCGCCGGGCGACGGCGAGGTACCCGGGCCGGTGCGCGTCTCGGACAGGGAGTGGGCGCACCCCGAGAGGAGGAGAGCCACGGCCACGACGGCGAGCGTTCCGGAATTCGATCGCATGCGCGGGTCTCCGATCCTGAAGCGAATCACCGCGGCCTCGCGGACAGACTCCCGGGGCGGGCCATGCCTCGCCGGCTCTCCGCGCGCAGGCACGGGTCCCGGCGACGGCGATGGATGACCTGCACGATCTGGGCGACGATCGGCTGCACGCACCGCCTTGCCCGGATGCGGTCGAGGCACGGGTACGTGTTCAAGATCGTCAAGCCCCGACCCGAGCGGGCGTCTCCCATGGTGGACGTGAGATTGTGGGGTGGGCGAGAAAACCGATCCTGGTCGGTCGGGTCGCCCACCCTATGGGCTGCCGATTTCCGGATCTCGTGGAGATGCCGCGCTTTTTCCTCCGGAGTGCGGCGAGCCGCGGACCACCCCACAATCTCGCGTCCACCATGGGCGTCTCCCGGGTCAGGAGTCGCGCCCGCGGTTTCGCTCCAGGGCGCTCTTGAGGGCGTCGCCGAGGTTGGTCCCGAACGAGGCCGCCGGCTGTGCCGGGGGCTCGTCGCGCCGATCCTGGCGATCCCGCTCCCGCGGCCGCTCGGACCCGCGGCGCTCGGCGCCCGGGCCGGAGGGATAGCCGCGGGGCGATCCGGCATCCTCGGCAGCGGCCGTCGCCGCCTCGTCCATCGTCAGCCGGATACGGCGTCCGCCGTCGGCGACGTCCACCAGAGTGACCTCGATGTCCTTGCCGACCGGGAAATGCCGGACGAGGTCGGTGCCTCGCGCCGTTCCGGTCCACGCGTTCGGGACGAGGCCGACCTGCCCGGGACCGAGCCAGACAAAGACGCCGAACTTCTCGACCTTCTGCACCTTCCCTCGGAGCTTCGCGCCGGTCTCGAGGACGACCGCTCCGCCCGCGGCGCCTTCTTCCGGAGCCGGCGCCAGGCTCATGCGCCTCCGGTCCGCGTCCACCGACACCACCAGCCATTTCCCGGCCGTTCCAGGCTCGAGCCCGGCGTCCCACCCGCCGGCGGACGGCGGGAACTCCCTCGCCGAGGCGAGCGCCTCGATTCCCGGCAACAACTCGACGAACGCACCGAAATCGGCGATTCGCCCCACGGTCCCCGGGTAAACCTGCCCGACCTGGAAGCGCTCGACGATGCCCTTCCACGGGTCTTCTTGCGCCTGGCGGATGCTGAGAGAGATCCTGCCGGTCTCGCCGTCGAGCTTCAGTACGCGCACGGCGACGCGCTGGCCCACCTGGAGCGCGTCTCCGGGCGTCGCCACCCGCGCCGGTCCGATCTCCGAAACGTGCACCAGTCCCGTGACCCCCGCGCCGAGATCCACGAACGCTCCGAAGTCGGCGAGACGGGCGACGCGTCCCTGCATGATCGTTCCTTCGATCAGGGTCGCCCGGACCGCCTTCGCCTCGTCGACCCGGTCGGCCTCGAGCAGCGCGCGCCGCGAGACGACGACGTCGTCGCCCCCGTGGCGCATCTGCAGGATCTTGAACTTGTACGTCTTGCCGACGTGCTCCTCGGGGGTGTCCACGCGGTGCAGATCGATCTGCGAGTGCGGGCAGAATCCCCGGCACCGCCCGACCTGTATCTCGTAGCCGCCCTTGATCACCTTGTCGACCTTGCCGTCCACCGGGAGCCCGGCCCGGAACGCGCGGGCTACCGCGGGGTCTCGGGGCTTCCGGCGCGGCGGCTTCGCGGGCCGCGAGCCGGCGCTCGATTCCGCCTTGGCCTCCTCGCCCGCCGGATGGGCGGCCTCCTCTTCCGTCGCCCCTTCTCCCGGATCGGCCGCTGCCTCGGCGGCGGCCTCCTCTCCGGGATCGTGCTGCGTCGTCGGGGGCTCGTGGGAGCCGGTTTCGGGTTCGGGGGAAGGTGTTGACTCGTCGCTCACGGCATACCTCTCGACACGTCTCCACATCCGGTCGCCGTGGTTCTCGCCGGACCGCCTCGCGATCCCAGGCTGAGGCTCGGGACGGGATGCTCGATGGAACCTTCCTATTGTGCCACAAATGAGGCCGAGACTCCCGGTGATACCCTAGTTCCCGCCCGGTGGAGGCGTACCGCCATGAGGTCGAGGAAGACGATCGAGCGCCTCGAGGAGCCGTCCCGTCCGGAAGATCCGGAAAACGGGATCCCCGTTCGCCGCAGGGCCGGCTGGATGCGCCGGCTCTACATGACGCTCCGGACCGAGCACACGACCCCCGGAAAGGTCGCCGGCGCCGTCGCGGTCGGCGTGTTCGTGGGCTGCTCGCCGTTCTGGGGGCTCCACCTCGCGATCGGCCTGGTCCTCGCCACGGTCCTCCGGCTGAACCGCGTGCTGGTCTATGCCGCGGCCAACCTGGCCAATCCGATCACGGCCCCGCCCCTGATCTTCGCCGAGGTGCAGGTGGGGCATCGCATCCTGCTCGGCACCTGGCTAGGGCTGAGCATGGACGAGGTGGTCCAGGAAGGGCTCACCGGCCTCTTCCGCGACTTCCTCGTCGGAAGCCTCGTGGTCGGAGGCGCCCTCGCGCTGCTGGTCGGCTTCGCGGCGTGGCTGATCGCCCGCGCCGGACAGCGTCCCGCGCACTACCAGGATCTCGTGGACGCCATCGTCCGCCGCTACCTCGACGTTTCGATCCGGGACGCCGAGGCGGCGAGGTTCGCGCTCGTCCGAGACCCGATCCTCCCCGACCTTTTGGACGAGCCCATGTTCGCGGATGCCCGCCGGATCTTGGACCTCGGCTGCGGCCGCGGCGTCGTGGCGGCGCTTGTGGCCGCGGGACCCGGCGGCTTCGGCAGCGACCGGTCCTATCTCGGCGTGGACCTGTCCGAGCGCTACATCCGGGCGGCCCGGGAAGCGCTGCACGACGTCGCGGGCGCGTCGTTCGCCACCACCGATCTGCGCGACTTCGACCCGCCTGCCGCCGACGTCGTCCTCCTGGTGGACGTCCTGCGGTTCCTCCCTCTCTCCGCGCAGGATGCGCTCCTTCGCCGGCTCGGCCGGGTTCTTGCTCCGGGGTCGACCCTCTTCGTCCGCGAGGTGGACGCCGCGGCAGGAGCGCGATTCCGGTGGACGGCGGCTCTCGAGTTCCTCACGCTGTTCCTGCCGGGGAGGCCGCACCACCGCTTCGGCTACCGGCGCGCCTCGGATCTTCGCAACGCCCTGCTGGCCTCGGGGTTCGACGTGCGCGATCGGACGACGGTGCGATCCGCCCCCCGCTCCGTGGTGTTTCTCGAGGCGGTCCGGCGGCCCGCCGCGGCTCCGCGCGGTCCTGTTTCGTGAAGGCCGTCGTCGTCAGTCACCCCGGCGGCCCCGAAGTCCTCGACCTCCGCGAGGTCCCCGACCCTCCCATCGGCCCCGACGACGCGCGCGTCGCCGTCCGTGCCACCGCGTTGAACCGCGCCGACCTCCTGCAGCGCCTCGGCCGCTATCCCGCGCCGCCCGACGCTTCGCCCGACATCCCCGGGCTCGAGTTCGCCGGCGAGGTGGAGGCCCTCGGTGTCCGCGCAGCCGGCCTCGAGCTCGGGGATCGCGTGATGGGGCTCCTCGGAGGAGGCGGCTACGCCGGCAAGGTCGCGCTCGACGCGCGAATGTGCGTCCGGATCCCGGCGGGACTCGCATGGGAAGAGGCTGCGTCGATCCCCGAGGCGTTCATGACCGCGTTCGACGCCCTGTTCGAGCGCGGCCGCCTCGTCGCGGGAGAGTCGGTCCTCCTGCACGCGGCCGCTTCCGGCGTGGGCACGGCGGCCGCGCAGATCGCCCGCGCCTCGGGCGCGAGGGCCATCGGCCTCGCGCGCGCTCCCGAGAAGCGCCGCCGCCTCGAGGGGCTCGGGCTGGACGGCGTCCTCGATCCCGCGACCCCGGGCCTGGCCGACGCCATCCGGCACGCGGCGGGTGGCTCGGTGGACCTCGTCGTGGACCTCGTCGGTGCCGCGACCTGGCCGCTCGACCTCGAGGTCCTCCGCACGGGCGGGCGCCTGGTCCTCGTCGGCACGATGAGCGGCAGTCGCGTCGACGCCGATCTCTCGCTCCTGATGCGAAAGCGGCTCACCGTGGTCGGAACCGTCCTTCGCAGCCGCCCCCTCGACGAGAAGATCGCCCTTACCCGGGCCTTCGAGCGCGACGTCCTCCCGCTCTTCGCCGACGGACGCCTGCGCCCGATCGTGGACCGCGTCTTCCCCCTCGAGTCCGCCGCCGCCGCCCATACCTGGATGGAATCCAACGCGAACTTCGGCAAGATAGTCCTCCGCGTGTCGTAGCGGGCCGGTTTCCGCCTCGCAGGGAAGCGAGCTCGAGGCCCGCTGCCCTCGCGGCCCTTTCCGGGCCGGCGAGGGTGCATTCGGCCGAGAACGAGCGGAGCGTGGACGCGGGAAGATGACCGCGTCGATTCGGCGGCCGGCTCGCGGCGGCGCGGGCGAGGAGCCCGGCCAGGCGATCGCCTGGGTCTCGCGCATGCGGCTTGCGAGGCGAAGACAAGGGCGGAGCCTGGGTGATGCATCCGACACCCCCCTCCGGGAAGTGCCGGGACTACCCGTCCGCCCGAAAGCGGCCAATTCAATTGCTACCTACACGACGCCGCCGCCCCCGCTAACGCGGGCCGGACATGAGCGTATTTGCTGATCGACGACAATTGGTCGGGAGGGGCAATCCATGAGCAGGACTCTCTTCGCGTTGGTATTTTCCGTCGCGGCCGTGAGCGGGGTCTCGACCCAGCCTGTCGGCGTCGGACCGAGCTCTCACTGGGTCGGGGAGCGCGCGATCGATCACTATCGCGTGTACGGCGACGGCGTGACGGCCGAGTTCACGAGCGTCGACACGAGCGCTTGCGACGTGGGGATCGAGACGACCGTCAGCGTCCACGCCAGCCAGGGCATCGTCTACGGCACCGACGAGCCCATCGAATCGAGCGTCGTCTCGATCATCGTCGGCGTGTTCGACCGGTGTCTCGACATGCCGGTGCTGTCGGTCACGGGAAGAGGCCCGGCCGATCAGCTCCAGCTCAACCCGAACCTCAAGTCGGCCAACCTGCGCACCACCTTCGGAGGGACCGACGACGCCGGCCGGCCGGTCGTCATCACGGCGGACCTCGTGTGGAACGGAGCGGGTCACAAGGACCGCACCAGCGACCACGATAGCAACCACGTCGGGGTCTTCGTGTTCGTTTCGAACTCGACCGGCACGATTCGCGAGGCGGTCGCCGGGGGCACCGTGACCGTCGACGGCCTCGACGTCACGCCGCTCCCTTCGGTTTTCGGGGTGATCGAGAGGAACTCGACGCGTAGGCTCGTCATCTACCGCTAGTGTCTCGTCCGGGCTACGGCGCGACCGTCACCAGGGCTTCGACGCAGGCCGCGAAGTCGGGGACGGCGGCGGCGGGATCCGCGCCCGCGACCCCGCGGTCGCGGAGGGCCGCCGCCAGCTCGCGCCAGCGCTCGCGCGGAACCTCGAGGCGCCACGCGCCCGGCGTGACGTCGAGGGGAATCGCTCTTCCTCCGAGACTCCGCGCGAGGCGCGCGAGCCCTTCTCCCGAGCTCCGCGGATCGCCGCTCCTGATCGTCCAGCCTCCGGGAGGCGACGCGGACCACAGGCTCGCACAGGCAGCGCTCTTCTCGTCCGCAACGTTGCGGAGCTTGGCGCCGGTCGCCACGGATGGAGCATACGCGGCGGCGGGCTCGGTCCGAGCCGGTCTCGGGGCCGGAGGCTCGGCCGCTGCCTGGTCGCTCGCGGCCTCTCCGACGCCGACAACGCCCCCCATCACGCCACCGACGACCCCTCCCACGACACCGCCTGCGACCCGCCCCTCGGTGTCCTCGTCGCGTCCCGCCACCCCTGCCCGGGCAGGCGCATTCTCGGCCGAGGAAGCGGGAGGCGCGGAGCGCGGCGCGGCATCGAGTTTCTTCTCTCTCTTGTCGAGTGGAGCCCCGGCCGGCTGTGCGAAGACCTCGGCCGGCCGCTCGGCCCCGCCGGCGGACGAGGTCGCGGTGCCGGAGTCCTTCCCCTTCTCCTGCGCCGGAACGACGGCGCTCTCGGCCGGAGCGGAAGGACGCGAGCCGACCTCGATCGACGGGGCCGCCAGGCGGCCGTGCTCGCTCCACCAGACTCCCGCCACGATCCCGAAGACGGCCAGGGTGGCGGCCGCCGTGAGCGGTACGCGCGCCCGCCACCAGGGGCGCGCCGGATGGCGCCGCGCCTCCGCGGCCGCCCCCCGAACCCGCCACGCGATGCGCCCCTCGAGACCCCGCGGCACGGGGGGCGGCTCCTCGCCGGCCGCGGCGCGGGCGACCACGCGGAGGCCCGCGAGCAGGTCCCGGCAGTCCGCGCACCCGCGCAGGTGCGCCTCGAGCGCGCCGCGCTCGTCGGGAGCCAGCTCGCCGTCGAGCAGCGCGGAGAGCTGCTCGCGAGGATGGTGCTCGTCGCGACCGCTCATGGCACTCCGGCCTCCATGCACTCCTTGAGCGCGATCCGGGCTCGGGAGAGGCGCGAGCGGACGGTGCCGATCGCGAGATCGAGGACCCTGGCGATCTCGTCGTACGCGAGCGACTCTCCGTCCCGGAGGGCGACGACCGCCCGCCACGCCGACGGGAGCCGCGACACGCAGTCCGCCAGGCGCCGCAGCAGCTCGCGCGCCTCGAGCGCCTCGAGCGGGGTCGGCGCGCCGTCGGCCAGCCTGGAGAGCGGCGGCTCGCCGTCGGGGTCCCCCGCCGCGGGCTCGTCGATCGGCCGCGATGCGCGCCGCAGCTTCTCCGCGGAGCGATCCACGTAGTTGAGGGCCCGTGTCACGGCGATCCGGTGGAGCCACGTCGTGAAGGCGCAATCTCCCCGGTATCCCGCAATCCCCTGCCATGCGGCGAGAAAGACCTCCTGCACGACGTCCTCCGCGTCGGCGTCGTGGCGGACGATCCGCCACGCCACCCGCCACACGCGCCCGAGGTACGAAGACACCAGCCGGTCGAACGCATCCCTGTCGCCCTGCCGGGCCCGGTCCACGAGGTTCCGCTCGGCCTCGTCCTCGCTCGCCTGCCGATCTTCCGCCATGGTCCTGAGCATGCCACGCTCTTCCTGTCGTGTCTCCACCCCCGGTTGGACCGCCCCGTACGGGGGAAGTTCCCCATGGTGGGCGCGAGATTGTGGGGTCCCGTTCCAAGGAGAATCGCCCGTATTGGGTATCGCGCTCGGGTCAATAGGCTCGAGCGAGGGTATGTCGCCGGTTGTTGCCGACGGCCGGTGTGATCCACAGGCGGTCGTAGAGCTCCTGCCAGGTCGCCGGCAGCAGAGCGCGGGTGGCGAAGAGCCGCTGCGCCAGTACTTTGTCCCAGCTCCAGGGTGCGCTCGCGAGCCCCCGGTACATCGCCGGCGTCACCGGCGCTCCCGGTTTTCGCTCCGACCTCCGCTTGATGAAGTTCCGCCAGACCGCGGTCAGGAACATCCGCTCCATCAGGGCGTTGAGGCGACGCCCGAACGCGATCGTCTCCCGCCGGTGGTGCGCACAGGTGTGTCGCAGGATCGCGTGGAGCAGGTCCACGGGGAACATGGCGGCGTCGCGACGGCGGGCTTCGGGGGTCCGAGGCGCGTCCTTGCGGCGCCCCTTGGGGTTGGGAAAGCGGAGGTGCCGGATGCGGGAACTCCCGGAATGCCCTTGGACCGCGCTCACGTAGGCATCGTGGCCGTCGGTGATCAGCCTCAGCGGGGTTTTGGACTCGGCCAGCGGGAGCAGCGTGTCGAGGATCCGGGAGAACGAGGCGCGGTAGCCCCCTCGGCGCATCGGAGAAAGGGCCCTGGAGCGCCTTTTCGGATTCCCGCCCGGCTCATGCGGCGCGGGGTCGAGCCCGTAAAGGAACCAAGACCGGGCCCCGACGGCCGTGGCGATGCCGAAGGGAAAGTCCTGGCTGAACGCGAAGCTCTCGAAGTGATCGACGACGACGGGCTCGTCGAGCGGTGGCGAGACCCCCAGGGCGCGGGCCAGGAGGAGGATCGCATGGCGGCCGAGCCGTGCCGCGCGGTGGGTGACGGTCGAGGGGGCGCAGCGGAGGGATCGCGCGATCTGGCGATGCGCGGATCCGGCCTCGAGGGCCGCGGCGATCGGCGGCCCGAGACCGGGGCGCTTGAGGTAATAGGAGCAGGCGAAGGTCTGCTGCGAACACGTACGGCGGCAGAGAGCGCATCGATAGCGCGGAACCCGGCGACCGTCGGAAGCACGGCGGTAGGCGCCATGACGGTGGAAACGAGCACGGACTCCGTCGGGGAGCCGATGCTGACGGCAATCGCGACAGGGGCAGAAGGGGGGCCAGAAGCAAACTGCGTCCCGTGCTTCGACGGCGAGGTCCGGCCAGTCCATGTCCGGTCATGGGCAGCAATCCGCAGGCCCAGGGGGAAAGATCGGAAACAGCCCACTTCGCGAGGCAAGCGAAGGACGGATGTCCGCCGGCGTACGGCGCCCGCGGACACGCCCGTCCGCTCACGGACGCTCCACAATCTCGCGGCCACCATGGGTCTGGTACGATTCCCACGTGGCTTCCTCAATCGCAACGGCGCTCAAGGCCGCGGGCTTTCGCGGCGAGATCCTCGCGGAGGAGCCCCTCGCCGCCCACACGACCTGGCGGATCGGCGGCCCGGCGGAAGCTCTCGCCACCCCCGACGATCGGGACGACCTCTTGCTCGCGGTCCGCTTTGCTTCCGCCGCGGGATTCCCGTGGAGGGTCCTCGGCAACGGCTCGAACCTTCTGGTGCGCGACGCGGGGGTTCGCGGCCTGGTCTTTCGGCTGCGGCGGGCGCTCGGCGCCATCGAGGCGAGGCAGCCCCGCATCCGCGCGGGGGCCGGCGCGTCGCTGCCGGCGGTCGCGAACCTGGCCGCGTCGGAGGGGCTTTCGGGGCTCGAGTTCGCGGCGGGGATTCCGGGCACCGTGGGCGGCGCCCTGGTCATGAACGCCGGGTGGCACGAGCACGAGATCGGTAAGGTCGTCGTCGAGGTGGAGTTCCTCGGCCCCGACGGGACCGTCGCGACGTTCCCGCGCGGCGCGTGCTCGTTCGGGTACCGGACCAGTGCTTTCCGCGGCGTCGAGGGAATCGTCCTGGGGGCGTGGCTCGAGCTGTCCCCCGACGATCCCGCGCGGATTCGCGAGCGGCTGTCGACCTACGCGTCCGTCCGGCGCGAAAGCCAGCCCACCGAGTTCCCCTCCTGCGGCTCGGTGTTCCTGAAGCCCGAGGGGGACTTCGCAGGCCGCCTCATCGAACAGGCCGGCCTCAAGGGACGGAGGATGGGCGACCTCGAGGTCTCGCCCAAGCACGCGAACTTCATCGTGAACCGCGGTCGCGGCACCTCCGCCGACGCGCTCGCGCTCGTGGAACGGATCGAGGAAGAGGTGTTCAGGCGGTTCGGCGTCCGCCTCGTCCGCGAGTTCGAGATCTGGTAGGAACCCTTTCCGGACGCGGGTTTCCGCGCTGGACCGTGTTACTCTGAGAGCGCGATTCCGGCGGGGGTGAAAGCGTGCGGCTCGATGCGGGCATGGTGCGCGCCAGGGCCGATGCGGCGAGTGCGATGCTCTCCCCCTGCACGCTCTGCCCGAGGAAATGCCGCGTCCGCCGCCTCGAGGGAGAGGTGGGACCGTGCCGGGTCGGGGAGGTCGCCCGCGTGGCCTCGTACGGTCCGCATCACGGGGAAGAGCCTCCCCTCAGCGGGTCGCGCGGGTCGGGTGCCGTCTTCTTCTCGGGATGCAACCTGCGCTGCCTGTACTGCCAGAACGGCGACATCAGCCGCGAGGCGGTCGGCATGCCGGTCAGCGCCGAGGGGCTCGCGGCGATCGTGCTCGACCTCGAGGCCCGCGGGTGCCACAACGTCAACTTCGTGAGCCCGACCCACGTGATGGCGCAGATTCTCGCGGGACTCGCGGAGGCGCGACGAGCGGGGTTCGACCTCCCGGTCGTCTGGAATTGCGGCGGCTACGAGTCCGTGGAGGCGCTGCGCCTGCTCGACGGCGTCGTGGACATCTACATGCCGGACTTCAAGTACGGCGAGGAGATCGAGGGGCGCCGCCTCTCGGGAGTCCGCTCGTACCCCGCGCGGGCCCGCGCGGCGACGAGGGAGATGCACCGCCAGGTCGGCGACCTCGTGCTCGACGCGAACGGACTCGCGGTGCGGGGCCTGCTGGTGCGCCACCTCGTCCTCCCGGACGGACGGGCGGGGACGGCGACCGTCATGCGTTTTCTCGCGAACGAGATCTCGCGCGACACGTACGTCAACCTGATGGACCAGTACCGTCCGGCGGGCGGCGACGGGTCGGCTTTCGGGCTCGACGGCCGCCCGACCCCGACGGAACTCGAGAAGGCCGCGGAGGCCGCTCGCCGCGCCGGGCTCCACAGGGGCATCCTCCCGTAGCCTTGCGAGTCGGCCGCTCGCGTTCGAGTTCGACCCGAAGCGGCCCTGTTTTCGCGCGGCCGTTTCTTCCCTGAACGGCCGCGCGAAAACTGGAGCAAGGCGGCGCGGCGACTTGCGCCGCGCAACGCCGCAGCGTGCCGCGCGGGTCGAACTCGAACGCGAGCGGCCGACTCGCCGCCTCGAAGACACCTACCGATACGCGGCGAGGTCCTCTTCGGTCAGGCTCCGGACCCGCTCGAGGAACGACGCCTGGCGCTCCTCGTCGAGAACGATCCGGTCGGCTTCCTCGACGAGCAGCCCCTCGAACAGCGCCCGCTTCCCTTCGATGACCTTCCGGACGCGCTCCTCGATCGCGCCGCGGGTCACGAAGTGCAGCACCTGCACGCTCGCGCGCTGACCGAGCCGGTGGACCCGCGAGATCCGCTGCTCGAGGACCGCCGGATTCCATGGCACCTCGAGGTTGACGACGACGGACGCCGCGTCCTGGAGGTTGAGCCCCAGCCCGCCGGCGTCGGTGGAGAAGAGCACGCGGAGGTCGTTCTCGGAGCGGAATGCGTCCAGCATGCGAGTTCGCGCGCCGGAATCGAGGCCTCCGTGGAAGACCTCGGCCCTCTCTCCCCGCCGCTCCAGCAGCTCCCGGACGACGAAGTGCGCGAGGCGCAGCATCCGCTCCCACTGGCTGAACACGACCACCTTGGCGTCGGACTGCTCGAGCAGGTCCTCGAGCACGCGGGCGAACTCCTCCAGCTTGGGCGACTGGAGCGCCTTCAGGTCCTCCCGCGTCGCGATCCGTCCTGAGGCGAGCCTCCGACCCGTCCGCTCCCACGCGTACTGCCCGAGAGCGTTGCACAGGATACGCATGCTCGTGAGCGCCTGGAGGAGCACCCGCACCTCGCTCGGGCGGAGCGGCCGGTTCCTTCCCACGAGCATGGCGACGCGGGCCGCCTCGCGGCGATACGGGCGCCACTGCGACGGCGCCAGCTCCGTCCAGAAGGTGTGGTCGATCCGCGGCGGAAGCTGGTCGAGCACCGCGTTGCGCTCGCGCCGGATGAACAGCCCCGAGAGCCGGCTCCGCAGGAGGTCGAACCCCTCGTACGCCACCACCCTGCCGGTCGCGTCGGTCACGACGTGGAGGGGGATCAGCCTCCATCGCGGCCCGAGCACCCGGGGATGCAGGAACTCGACCAGCGAGTGGAGCTCGCCCAGGCGATTCTCGAGGGGAGTTCCCGTGAGGATGAACGCGTAGGGGCTCTCGAGCCGCTTCACCGCTTTTGCGGTCTTCGTGTCCCAGTTCTTGATCCGCTGCGCCTCGTCGAGGATCACGACGTCCGGACGAGCGGTGCGGATCGCGTCGAGGTCTCTCAGGACCAGCTCGTAGTTCAGGACGAGGAAACCCTCCCGCCACTCGCGGTACGCCTCGAGGCGCGAGTCGTGGCTGCCGTCCAGGACCGTCGCGCGCTCGCCGCACGCGCGCTCGATCTCCTGCTGCCACTGGTGCTTGAGCGAGGCCGGACAGACCACGAGCGCCCGGGCGGCCCCGGCGGCCTTCCGGAGAAGCAGCGTCGCCGCGATGGCCTGCACGGTCTTGCCGAGCCCCATGTCGTCCGCCAGGAACGCCCTCCCGCGCCGCGCCAGAAAGGCGACGCCGTCCTCCTGGTAGGCGTGGAGCTTGAGGCCGAGCGCCGGCACGACCTCACGCCAGACCTCGCCGCCGCGCGAGGCGGCCTCGAGCTGCTTCGATGCGGCGGCGTTCTCCTCCGCCTCGCGGAGCCGTGCCTCGACGGCGGGATCGAGGTCGAGCACGAGACCCCGTGCCGCGGCCGACGCTCGCGCGGCCTGCACCGCGGCGCGCACCCACTCCAAGGTGAGGGAATCGGACGGCGTCTCGCGAAGCCAGCCGTCCTCGCCGTAGTACGACGCGATCTCCTCCGGCAGGGGGCCGTCGGGAACGTCCGCGCGGACCTCGCGCAGCGGGTCCGGCGGCGCAGAAGGCCACTCGCGGGGCTTCCACCAGACGGAGAGGACGCGCGTCGGGTATCGCTTCCGCTTGCGGGAGAACCACCCCCGCACCCTCTCGACGTGCTTGCAGACCCCCAGCTCGTTCTTCGCGAAGTCCGGGCACGTGCACGAAGGAAGCGACCCCTTCGCGCCGCGGAGCACCACCACGTAAGGCGCGCCCGGCTCCCGGCCCGCGACGAGAAACCGAGGCGGACCTCCCTTCCCCGAGATCCTGCGGATGTGCGCGCGCTCGCGGCGCGCCCGCTTCCGCCGCGCGGCGATCTCCTCCTCGCGTCCCTGCCCGATCCGCTCCTCCGCGGTCGGTGCCCAGTCGGCGACGCCGGATACCAGCGTTCCCGCGGGTAGCTTCGCTGGCGTCAGGATCCGGCCCCGGCCGCGCGCAATCCGCCCGCCGCGCTTCGGCGCCCTGGTCTTCCCCGATCTCGCGCCGGGGGCGAATCGCGGGAACCTCAGGGCCTCCACCGCCGCCACCGCGTGCTTGCAGACGGGCCCCCAGTCGAACGGGCACGTGCAGCGGCTGACGAGGAGGCCGCCGGCCGCCGCGACCTCGACCAGGTAGGGCGTGGGACCGGAGTCCTTGACGCGCGCTTCTAGGAACCGGCCGTCGGGGCCGAGGCGGAGCGACTGGACCCGGCCGAGGAGCGCGGTCTCGCGGCCGCTGCGCGCGATGCGCGCGCCCGCCCACTTCTCGAGGTCCGCGGAGATCAGCGCCGGATCGGCGCCCGCGGGGGGCAGCAGCCGCTTCGCGCGCTTCGTGGTCTTCCGGGCCAAGGCGCTCCTCTCCGCACCCGCGAGGCCCCGTCGGCCGAAAGCCGCGGAGCAAACTCCACAGTTTGTCCCATTCCGCCCGTTTCGCGCAAACCGCGCCGTGCGGGCCGGTTCCCGTTCGGGTTATCCTGGGGCGCGCCGGCGCGGTCCCGTCCTCGCGCCGCGCGGGAAGGAGCGTGTCATGAACGAGGTTCGGATCGGCGACGTGGTGATCGGCGACGGCAGGCCGCTCACGCTGATCTCCGGCCCCTGCGTCCTGGAGGACGTGGATCTCGCCCTCAAGATCGCGGAGACGCTGAAGAAGGAGACCGCGAAGCGCGGGTTCCAGCTCATCTTCAAGGCGTCCTACGAGAAGGACAACCGCGGGAAGCCCACGGGCTACGGCGGCCCCGGCCTCGAGAAGGGCTTGGAGTTCCTCGCCCGGATCCGGCGAGAGGCCGGCGTTCCCGTTCTCTCCGACGTGCACCGCGAGACCGACGTGGCCGCCGCGGCGGAAGTGCTCGACGTCCTGCAGATCCCGGCGTTCCTCTGCCAGCAGACGAGCTTGGTGCTGAAGGTCGGGGAGGCCGGCAAACCGGTCAACGTGAAGAAGGGGCAGTTCCTCGCCCCGGAGGACATGAAGAGCGCGGTCGAGAAGCTCCACCACACCGGGAACAAGCAGGTCCTCCTCACCGACCGCGGCACCTCTTTCGGATACCACCGGCTGGTCTTCGACGTCCGCGGCGTCGAGATCATGAAGTCGCTCGGATGCCCGGTCGTGGTGGACCCGACCCACATGGTCCGGATCTACGGGCGCCCGAGCAGCGATCCCGCCGGCGGCGAGCCGCAGTTCGCGCACGTCCTCGCGCGGGCGGGCGTCGCCGCGGGGGCCAACGCGCTGTTCATCGAGACGCACCCGCAGCCGTTCAAGGCCGCCTGCGACGCCGCGAGCATGATCCGGCTCGGCGACCAGCTCCCGGAGCTCCTCGACCAGGTCCGCCCGATCGCCGAGGCCGTCCGCGAGCGCGGCCTCGCCTGAGGAGTAGGCGCGCTCGGGGTCCGCGTTCGAGTCCGCCCCGAAGCGGCCCTCTTTTCGAGCGGCCGTTTCTTCCGTTAACGGCCGCTCGAAAAGCGGAGCAAGGCGGCGCGGCGACTTGCGCCGCGCAACGCCGCCGCGTGCCGCGCGGGGCGGACTCGGACGCGGACCCCTGGCTCGCGACGCCTATGCCGGCACGCCGACGCGGTTACGACCGTCGGCCTTCGCGCGGTAGAGCGCCAGGTCGGCGGCGCGCAGGATGGCGTCGGCCGTCGCGCCATGCAGCGGGTAGGAGGCGACGCCGAGAGAGACGGTGATCGAGTCCAGGACCCGTTCGCGGTGCTGCACGCGGAGCATTCTGACCGCTTCCCGCAGCCTCTCCGCTCGCGCCCGCGTCCCCTCGAGCGACGCGCCGGGCAGGATCAGCACGAACTCCTCGCCGCCGTAGCGGCACGCCACGTCCCCCTGCCGCAGCTGCGACGCCAGCCAGCCTCCGAGCTCGCGGAGCAGGGCGTCGCCGGCCTCGTGGCCGTACCGGTCGTTGTAGGGCTTGAAATGATCCACGTCGAGCATGACGATCGAGAGGCTCCCTCCCCGCCTCGACGCGCCGTGGATCTCGCGCGCGAGGGTCTCCTCCATGTAGCGGCGGTTGAACAGGCCGGTCAGCGCGTCCCGGACCGACTGCTCCCGCAGCGTGTCCTGGAGCCTCAGGTTCGCGATCGCGAGCGCCAGGCGCTCCGCGACGATCTCGGCGAGGCCGTGCGGGCTCTCCGGCCCCGTCTCGCGTCCGAAGTCCGCGCCCGTCTCGCCCCCGGCCAGGGTGAGAACGCCCAGCGTCTCCACCTGCGCGGTCAGCGGGATGCAGAGCGACGTTCCCCACCCGCCGGAGAAGAGGTGCGAGCAGGCCGGGGTCGAGCCGTCGCTCCGCGAGATGTGGCTTCTCCCGCGGCGGAGGGACCAGCAATCCTGGGCGTCCACGAGGCGCTCCTTGCCGGGATCGAACGCGGGGCTTCCCCAGAACGCCGTCGCGTCGAGCAGCGTCCGCTCGGCGTTCATGACGAGGATCGCGCCGCGGCTTCCGGGAAAGAGCCCCTCGAGAAGCCGGGGAGCGACGTCGAATGCCTCCTGCAGCGTCCGGCAGGAGTGCAGCAGGTCCCCCATCTCCCGCAGGAGCGCCTGCTCGCGCCCGCGCCGCTCGAGGCGCTCCGCCATCGTGTTGAACGCGCGCGCGAGCCTCCCCACCTCGTCGTCGCGCTCCACCGGGACGCGCTGGGTGAGGTCGCCGGCGGCCAGCCCCTGCGCCGCGCGGCCGATCGCCGCGACCGCGTTGGCGATCCCCACCGACGAGGCGAGCATCCCCCACAGCGCGAGGGCCAGCGCGACGAACGGCCCGATCAGCGCCACGGCCTTCCCGATCCGCACCGCCCACGCGACCCGCCGGACCTGCCCCTCGATGAACGCCTTCTCCCCCTCGATGAACTCGGAGGCGGCCGCGGTCAGCTCGTCCGCGAGCTTCCTGCCCTTGCCCGAGGCGACGAGATCCCTGCTCCGCGAGTCCGCGGACCGGTTGCCCTCCGCCTCCTCGCGAAGGATCGCTTCCACCTCCCGCACCTGACCTTCCGTGACGGGACCGCCGCCTCGCCCGCTTCCGAGCCGGTCGAGCAGCCCCATCGCCCGCTTCCACTGCTCCCGGTCCTCCGGGTCCACCTCTTCCGCCGCCGCCGCGCGGACGAGACTCCGGACCTCGTCCAGCTTCCGCCGCGCCGGGAGGGCGTCGGCTCCGCCCCGCTGCAGCTCCCGCGCGAAGCTCACGATTCCGAGGTAGGCCTGTTGCGATGCGTCGCTCACGCGGGGAGGGGTCGAGCGCCGCGCGCCGATCGCCGGGATGGCCACCTCGGTCCGCCACTTCTCGAAGAGGCGGGCCATCTCCTCCACGCGGCGCCGCTGGTCCGGCCTCCGCTCCGTCATGCGTTCCAGCGCGGCGGCCGCCGGCCCGAACGCATCGGCGCCTCGCAGGAACGCGTCGAGGAACGCGGGGGAGCCGGTCAGGATGTAGGCATGCTGGCCCGACTCCGCGTCGGCCGCCGTTCTCGAGAGGGCTCGCATGCGATCCACGACGTCGTCGGTCTCGGCGATCGTTCGCGTTGCGGTGGCGCTGGCGACGAGGCAGCCGTAGAGGATCGCCCACGCCACGATCACGACGACGAGCGGCGCCGCGAAACCGAGGAGGATCCTCCCCCGCAAGGTCAGGGGGCGCACGGTGCCTCCTCGGCGTCCGCGCGCGGCAGCGCCGGGCTCGCGTCCTCCGCGGGACGTGGCACCGCGGCGGACGGCGCGACGCTCTCCGCGTAGGCGATCCTCGCGCGAATCTCGACCGCGTGCAGCCACGCGGCGCCGAACCACCCCGCCTGCGCCGCCGCGGCGGCGACCCATCCCCCTTCTCCCGCCACCCGCGCGAGCGCGAGACCGGCCACGGCCGACAGAGCCTGGAGCGAGACGAACGCCGCTCCGATCCCGAGGGTGGCGGCGAGACGCCGCCAGCACAGCGCGAGCGACCGGCCGAAGCCGGGCAGAAGGCGCTCGTCCGGCCGGGCCTCGCGGCAGGCCAGCGCGAACCCCACCACGCTCCGCGCGTGGAGCGCGGCGAACAGCAGCACGGCCGCGCGGGCCGCGACGGCGGCCCAGAACGCCCAGCGCCCCTCGACCGCCCTGGCCCCCGCCGAGATCCCGGCAAGGACGCCGATCGCGATCGCACCGGTCGCCACGGCGTAGACGGCGCTTAGCGCCGACAGGACCACGAAGACCCGGAATCGCTTCGCGCCGGCGATCCAGAACCGGCTCCACGGGCGCTCCGGCCGCTCGGCGGCGAGTCCGTAGGCGCCTCCCGCGAGGATCACGGCGAGTGGCAGGAAGACGAGGAGCAGCGGGAGGACGCCGGCGAGCGCCGCGGGCCAGAGGGCCGGCGACGTGCGGCCCAGCTCGGCGATCACCTCGATGCCGCCGTCCGCGATCAGCCGCCGCGCGCCGGGCTGGCCGTCGAGCGCTTCGTGGACCGCGGAGGAAAACGGCGCCGCCGCGACCCAGGCGAACGCGAGCGCCGCGCCGTAGAGGTGGAGCGCGACGGGCAGCAGGGAGCGGCCCCGCCCGAAACCGTCCGCGACCGCCCGCAAGAAGAGTCTCATCCCTCCTCAGAATGCCGAGAGAAAGGCGGAGAAGAGAGCCTCCAGAACCCAACCGGCGCGGGCGGCGAGGCGATTCGCCGGCCCGGCATCGGCATCCTCCTGCCAGCCGTTGTTGAGCCGGAAGCGCTCGAGCGGAAGGCGCGCCTCGGGATCCACCTCGACCTTCGCGAGCCGGCGCCCGGCGTAGCGGAAGGCCTTCGGGGATCCCGTGCCGTCCCAGGTCTCCTCCCGAACGGACCCGTCCGAGAAGGTCATCCGCACGGTCACCGGCAGGACGAGCCCTCCGGAGCAGCCGATCCAGGCCTCGGCGCCCTGATCCGGCGCTGCGGCCGTCGGCCCGCCGGCCGACTTCGACGCGAACTCGGGGGGCGTCTTCGAGAGGTCGTAGCCGCGGAACGGCTCCTTCCCGGGGTTCGCCACCGCGAGGACCTCGAAATCCAGGGTGTCCGTGCCCCGAAGGAGCCGGCTCACGAGCGACTCGATGCCGGGGCCCATGACCTCGCGGACCGTCTCGAGGAACTCCTCGGTCGTCGGGTGGCGGAATCGGGCGCGCTCGAAGAACGTGCGGAGGAGACGGTCCACCGCCACCGTTCCCTCGAGGTTCTCGACCGTCTTCAAAATGAGGGACGGCTTGTAGTAGCTCATCGCGCCGTAGGAGTCGAAATCCGGGTAGTCCCACGATCTCCTGAGCACCGGCGCCGTCTCGGCCATGTCCAGGTACCCCAACCGGTGGAGGCCGACCTCCCCCCCGGAGAAACCCAGCACCTCGTCGAGGACCGAGCGGTCGGGGCCGAACCACCCGTCGAGAATGCGCGACTCGACGTAGCTCGCGAGCCCCTCGTCGAGCCACGCCGCCTCGAACTCGTTGTTCGCGCTCATCCCGTACCAGTACTGGTGGGCGACCTCGTGCACGACGGCGAGCTCGGGAATGCGGAACCAGCGGGGAATCGCCGGGCTCGCGGCGCCGGTCACCAGCGTCGGGTACTCCATGCCCCCCGCGCCGCCGCCGTCAGCCGGAGGCTCCACGACCGTCAGCACGGAATACGGGTACGGGCCGAGCTTGCGGGTGAGGAACTCCAGCGCGCGCTTCGCCGACTCGACGCTACGCGGCAGCGAGGCGGTGTTCTCGGGCTGCGTCAGGATCCGGATCTCGACGTCGCCCCACCGCTCGGTCTTCTCGACGAAGCGCGGCGAGGCGGCCCAGGCGAAGTCGTGGACGTCCTCGGCTCGGCAGAGAAGGGTCTTTCGGCCGGGCCGCTCCCTCCGCTCGCCCCAGATGACGCCGGTGGCGCCGACGATCTGGTCGTCGGGCACGTCGATCGCCACGTCGTACACCCCGAAGTCCGAGTAGAACTCCGACGCGTAATGGAACGGGTGGCAGTTCCAGCCCTTCGCCTCCTCCCACACGCCGAGCTTCGGGAACCATTGCCCGGCCATGTGGAAGCGCCTCGCCCACCCGGTGCGCGCGAAGACCTTGGGGAGCTTCACCTCGAACGCGGCCCGGACCTCGATCGCGGCGCCCGCGGGGACCGGGGCCGGGAGGCGCGCCCGCATCACGGTGCGGTCGGGGCCGGGGAACTCCTGCACCAGGGGGATCTCCCTCCCGGACTGAAGGAGGACGAGCGACGACACGACGATGTTTCCCCAGCTCTCGTCGTCGAACCGGAACTGCCGGTGATGCCCGCGGGACTCTCTCATGAACACCGTCTCGCTGTTCGCGAACCCGTTCATGTAGAGGTGGAAGTAGAGGTCCGGGGCGGGATCCCGGGTGATGTTCCGCCAGCGGATCGTCTCCGTGCCCTTCAGGACGTGCGAGGCCGGATCGAGGCTCACCTCGATGGCGTAGTTCGCGTTCCGGGGGGAGAGCGGCTCGGGGAACAGGACCGGCGGACTCTCCGCCCGGGCCAAGAACGGGATCGCGAGCAGGAGCGCCCGAAGACCGGACCGGCGAAGGACCGCCCGGAACCGTCCCGGGAGCGGCGGAGAGTCTTCGCGCGCCACGACCCGCGCCTACGACGCCATGAGCGAGCCGCCGGTGGCGACCGAGCCGCCGGCGGGGGCGAGGTGTCGCTCCATCGCCGCGCGGGCAAACGCGACGTGCTCGCCGAGAAGCTCCCGTGAGAAAGCGGCGGGGGCGAAGATCACCACGAGCAGCGCGCGGGTCGCCTCCGTGACCGCCGTCCTCTGCGAGTCCGAGGACGGATTGCCGAAGGCCCCGTCCTCGTCGGCCAGCGTCGGGCGCCCGCCGAGGTGCACGGCGTCCTTGCGGATCCCCTCGAACGATTCTCCCGGCAGGCCGCGCCGGAGCCGGATGCGGCCGCGAATCCTCGCGGTGTCGTACAGCCCGATCGGGAGGAGGAAGCGGAGCGAGCAGAGATTGCAGACGTCCACCGCGCTCAGGATCCGGGGCAGGGGCTTCCCGAGCAGCACGCGCCGCAGCAGAGCCTCGGAAGAAGGGCGCGTGCGCGTGGGATCGAGCCCGAACGCGCGATACAGGTCGCGGGCGGGAGCGAGCCCCGGGATGTCCGAGGGAGCCCGCCCCGCATGCCGCGCGGCCAGCTCCTCGCCGAGCGCTTCCATCTCCGCGACGAGCGGCGGGGACGCGGGACCGACCGCGACGGGCTCTCCCCAGGCCAGACCGAGGCGGACGAGCGGCGCGATTCCCGGGTCCACCTCGAGGGCGATCGGTGAGGGCTCGCGCGTGTCGGTCATTCGGTCCTCGCGCGCCGGAGCGCGGCGCCAAGTATAGTAGAGGGGCGCACCGGTCCGTCGTCCCTTCACCCGGGACGGAAATCCGGAACGGGCGGCCGGGTCCCTCATGTCGAAGTCCGAATCGTCGAGCGAAGGCGGCGGCGCGGGCCTTCCCGCCTCGCACCGCCTCGCGGAGATCGAGGCGCTGTCCCGGGAGGCGTCCGCCCTCACGCGCTCCGACCCGAAGCAGCTGGCGGAGCGTCTCGCCGCGGTCCCGCTGCGGGACCAGGTGGAGGTGACGCTCCGCCTTCCCGCGCACCAGCGCCTCGAGGTCCTCCTCCACGCCCCGTCCCCGATGAAGCTGGTGCGCGCGCTGCCCGACTTCGAGGCGTACCTGACGGTGCGCGAGGTGGGGCCGTCGGACGCGCTTCCCCTTCTCGCGCTGACGTCGGCCTCGCAGATCGTCCATCTCGTGGACCTCGAGGCCTGGCGGGGGGACCGCTTCGACGCGGCCCGCACCGGGGCCTGGGCCGCACTGCTCCTCGAGGCCGGCGATCCCACGATCCGCCGCTTCCTGCGCCACGTCGACGACGAGGTGCTGGTGCTGCTCTTCGCCTCCTGGGCGAGGATCGAGCCGATCGCGATCGATGACGCGCACGACCGGGGAGGGACCGGCGAGACCGAGGCCGGCACCGAGCTCGGATTCGCCTCTCCCGACGGGTACAACCGTTTCCGGCCCCTGATCCCCGAGCAGGCCGCCGCGGTCCGGCGTGTCGCCGAGATCCTGTTCCTCGATGCCCCGGACCGGTACTCGCACGTCGTCTGGGCGACGCAGTCGGAGATTCTCGCCGAGGTCGAGGAGCAGGCGTGGCGGTGGCGGCAGAGCCGGATCGAGGAGCACGGGTTCCCCCCGCTCGACGAGGCCCTGGCCGTCTACGGACCGCCGACGGGCGCTCTGGCGGCCCCCGAGTCGTTCCTCTCCCTCGATGCCGAGGCCCGGCCGGCGCCGCGGGCGGCCCTCCGCGTGATCGGCGGACGGGGCGTCCTCGCGTCGGCGGTCGATCTGCTCCCGGACGCCGCGCGCGAGGGAGCGCTGATCCAGATGACCTCTCTGGCGAACCACATCCTGGTCGCCGACGGTGCGGACCCGGGCGATCCGGAGTCGCACCGCGCGGCGATCGAGAAGGCGGCCGCCTTCACCGGGATCGCGCTGGCGGCGCGCGGCATCCGGGAGCCCGCGGCCGCCGTTTCCGCGCTCTCCCGCGTCCCACTGGTCGAGCTGTTCCGCGAGGGATACGAGCGCGCCGAGGGGCTCAGGCGGCGGGCGTTCGGACTGGTCCGCGAGGGCTGGGCTTCCGCCCACCCCCAGGCACTCGAGCTGCTGGACGCTCCGCTTCTCCCCCGCGTCCAGGCGCTCCTGGGACCGCGCCCCCTCTGCTGGGAACCCTCGCAGGGAGAGGGCAAGAGCCTCCGGGAGTTCCGCGGCCTCGAGGAGATCGAGGAGACGCGCGTGGCCCTCGACATGGCGGAGGTCCTCGGACGGATCTTCGTCGAGCGGCTCGGCCTCCGCGTGGCCGCGGTGCTCGAGGGACGAGAAGGGCCCGGCGCCGCGGCGCCGAGGTTCAGCACGATCCTCCTGACCGCTCTCGCGTGGCACGCCGTTCGCGGGGAGTTCGCCGCCGTCGCGCTCCCACCTCCCGTCGCGGCCGAGTTCGTCGCGAAGGTCGCCTCCCGCCGCTCCGCGAGGCCCGGGGCCGCGCGCGACGCCATGGAAGCGTTCCTCTCCCGCCTCGCCGGAGATGCCGGTCTCGGCGCCCGGGAGTCCGGAGCGCTCCGCGCCTTCGCACTCGCCTGTCTCGACAAGCTCGTCGAGGAATGCGGCGACCTTTCTCCCTCGGCTCCCCCGGACCCGAGGTTCGTCTCGTGCCTACTCCTGGAGAATTGACGATGCCCGACGACACTCCGCTCAAGTCCGCATACGAATTGGCGATGGAGCGCCTGCGGCAGAAGGACAAGGCCGAAGGCGTTACGGCGTCGAAGCCGCTGAGCGCCGCCCAGAAGGCGCGGATCTCCGAGTTGCGGCGCGATGCGAAGGCGAAGCTCGCCGAGATGGAGATCCTCCACCGCAAGGACCTCGCGGCGGCCGGCGGCGATCCGGAGAAGACCCGCGACCTGGAGGAGAAATACCGGATCGACCGCGCGCGCGTCGAGAGCCGCATGGAGGACGAGATCGCGAAGGTCCACCGCGCCAACTGACCGCGCGGGGCCGGCCGGCCTCCTCGATCAGGCGGGCGTCTTCTCCTCCCACACGCCGCAGAGGCGGACGATCACCTCGACCGCCTTGTGCATGTCCTGAACGGAGATCCACTCGAGCCGCGAGTGGAAATTGTGCTCGCCCGCGAACAGGTTCGGGGTGGGGAGCCCCATGAAGCACAGGCGCGACCCGTCGGTCCCCCCGCGGATCGGATGGGTCTTCGGCGAGAGCCCCGCCCGGCGAATCGCGATGTTCGCGTTCTCGACGGCTTCGGGATACCGGTCGAGCACCTCCTTCATGTTCCGGTACGACTCCTCGACCTTGAACTCCACCGCCGCCTTCGGATAGTCCGCGACGGTCTCGCGGGCGAGCCGCTCCAGGTAAGCCTCTTTCTCCTTGAGGCCCGCGGTCACGAAATCGCGGATCAGGAACTTCACCGAGGTGCGATCCACGCCGGCCTGCATCACGTAGGGATGCACGTACCCCTCGTAACCCTCGGTCGTCTCCGGCGACAGCCCTTCCTTGGGCAGCCTCCCGATGAAGTCCGCGGCGATCTTGATCGCGTTGACCAGCTTCCCCTTCCCGAGGCCGGGGTGCGTGTTGAACCCCTGGAAGGTCACCGTCATCGAATCGGCGGAGAAGGTCTCCATCTCGATCTCGCCCAGGGTCTCGCCGTCGATGGTGTACGCGTACTGCGCGCCGAATCGCTTCACGTCGAAGTGCTTCGTCCCGTTGCCGACCTCCTCGTCGGGGGTGAAACCGATCCGGATCTTCCCGTGCGGGATCTCGGGATGGGCGACGAGATACTCGGCGACCGCGACGATCTCGGCGACTCCGGACTTGTTGTCCGCGCCGAGGAGCGTGGTGCCGGACGCGGTGATGATGTCGTTCCCGATCTGATCCCCGAGAGCCGGGTTCTCCGCGAAGCGGATCACCTGCGTCGGATCGTCCGGGAGCGCCAGGTCGCGCCCGTCGTAGTTCGCGTGGACGACCGGCTTCACCCCCTCGCCGCTCACCTCGGGCGAAGTGTCCACGTGCGCGATGAAGCCCACGACCGGCACGCCGGATTTCTTCGTGGTCGCCGGGATCGTCGCGAACACGTACCCGTGCTCGTCCATCGCGACGTCCTCGAGGCCGATCGCCTCGAGCTCGTCCACCAGGAGCCGCAGCAGGTCGAGCTGCTTCGAGGTCGAGGGAAACGTCGAAGAGTCCTCCTCGGACCGGGTGTCGATCGTGACGTAGCGGAGGAATCGCTCGACGCAGCTTGTCCGGAAGTCGCTCACGGAGCTCACGGGCACCTCCCTCGCGCCGGGGCGTCCGGCGGCGGTTGGGTCGCGAAGGGACCAACGCTATCCGAGCCGGCGCGCCGGTGCAAGGGCGCTGCCTTGCCAGCGCGGCCGCGGGCGGCATAGACTTCCGCCCGACACCGGGGGCCATCACGCATCGTCCAGGGAGGGCGCTCACCATGGATCATGGGGCCGAAGCGCCGCCGCCAGCCGGCCTCCGCCGCGGACGAGTGTCGCGCGTCGCCCTGCGCATCACCCTTCTGTACGTCGTGGGCGCCGCGATCTGGATCGTCGCCTCCGACTGGATTCTCGGGGCGCTCGTCCGGGATCCCGCCCTCGTCACCGCCCTGTCGATCCTGAAGGGCTGGACGTTCGTCGCCGCGACCGGCCTCCTCCTGTACGTGCTCGTCTCGCGCGGCGTGCGGCCGATCTCGGACAGCGCCGAGGAGTACCGGGGGTTGTTCGACGGGCACCCGTCGATCTACCTCAAGGTGGACGCGAACGGGACCATCCTCTCCGTGAATCCCCTCGGATCCGAGCAGCTCGGCTACGCGGTGAGCGAGCTCACGGGCAGGTCGGTGCTCCACCTCTACGCGGAATCCGAACGCCAGATCGCCATGGAGAGGATCGGGGAGCTCGGGAGCGGAGCCGCCGAGGTCGCCCGCTGGGAAGCCCAGGCCACGCGCAAGGACGGCACGAGGATCTGGCTGAGGCAGTCGGCTCGCGCGGTGCAGGCGGCGGGAGGGGGAAGGGCGATCCTCATGGTCGGGGAGGACGTCACCGAGCGCCGTGGTTTCGAGGCCGCCCTCGGGGCGGCCCACGAGAGCCTCCGCACCCTCTTCCACGCGTCTCCCCTGGCGATCGTCGCGCTCGACCGGGCGGGGCGCATCCTGTCCTGGAACCCCGCGGCCCAGGCGATCTTCGGCTGGTCCGAGCCAGAGGTGCTCGGCCGCCCGTTCCCCGTCGTTTCCGAGGACCGCCAGTCGGAGTTCCTCGCCCAGCTCGACCGGGCGATCGAGGGGGAGGTCCTGGGTCAGGTCGAGCTCCGGCACCGCCTGAAAAGCGGCTCGCTCGTCGACGTCAGCCTTTCCGCGGCCCCCCTTCGCGATGCCTCCGGACGGAAAGTCGGGACCATCGCGATCATCGACGACATCACCCGTCGGAAAGCGGCCGACCGGGAGCTCGGCCGTCTCAACCGGGCGCTCCGGGTGTTGATCGAATGCGGGCAGGCCGCGATGCGCGCCGCCACCGAGGACGAGCTGCTCCGGAGCGTATGCGGCATCCTGGTCGACGTCGGCGGGTACCGCCTCGCGTGGGTCGGATACGCCGAGAACGACGAGGCCCGCACGGTGCGGCCCGTCGCCCATTCCGGGTTCGAGGACGGGTATCTCGACACCGCGAGGATCTCCTGGGCCGACGACGAATGGGGACGAGGACCCACCGGCACCTCGATCCGGACCGGCAAGCCCGCCGCCGCTCGAGACCTCGAGACCGAGCCGTCGTATGGACCTTGGCGCGCGGAGGCGGGGCGCCGCCGCTTCGGGTCCTCCATCGCCCTCCCTCTGGGTCTCACCGGGAGCCCCTTCGGTGCGCTCTCGATCTACGCGGCGGAGCCGGACGCGTTCGACGCCGAGGAGGTCCTCCTCCTCGGCGAGCTGGCCAGCGACCTGGCGTTCGGCGTCGAGTCGCTGCGCATTCGCGCGGAGCAGCAGCGGGCCGAAGAGGGCCTCCGGCACCGGACCGCGGAGCTCCAGGCGATCTTCCGCGCCTTCCCGGACCTCTACTTCCGCCTCGACGGAACCGACCGGATCCTCGACCACCACGCCGGGCGCGCGGCCGATCTCTACGTCCCTCCCGAGCGGTTTCTCGGGCAGAGAATGCAGGACGTCCTTCCCCCCGACATTGCCGCGGCGTTCGAGGAGGCCATTCGCGCCGCGCGTGCGACGGGCTTCGCGGCGACGGAGTACGCGCTTCCCCTGCCCGAGGGGGAGAAGTGGTTCGAGGCGCGGCTCGTGAAATTGGCCGACGACCAGACGCTGGTCATCGTCCGGGACGTCACCGAGCGCCGGAGGGCGGCGGAGGCCATCCGCAGGTCGGCCGAGCGGCTCGAGCACCTCCAGGAGATCGACCGCGCGATCCTGGCGGCCCGCTCCGCGGACGAGGTCGCGCGTGCCTCTCTCGCGCGGATCCGGAAGCTCGTCCCCTGCGATCGGGCCGCGGTCGTCGTGCGCGACCGCGAGACGGGCGCGGCCCGGGCCATCGCCGTGGACGCCGCGACCGGGGCCTTCGTCGAGGAAAACGCGCTCCCCGCGGGCGAGTTCATCGCGTCGCTCGAGGAAGCCCGGGAGGAGCCCTGCCGGTACTTCGACGACCTTTCCGCCATGACCGAGCGCTCGCCGTTCGTCGAGCGGGCTTCGGCCGCGGGCATGCGAACGGCTCTGCTCGTCCCGCTCATGGCCGGCGGCGAGCTCATCGGGGGTCTCGGCCTCGCGTCCGGCCGCCCCTCCGACTTCGACACGGAGCACCTCGAGATCGCCGCGGAGATCGCGGGGCAGATGGCGATCGCGCTGCACCAGGAGGGGCTGCGCGAGGAGCTGAGGCGCCGCGCCGTGGAGCTCGAGCGGCGGGTCGACGAGCGAACCGCCGAGCTCAGCGCCGCCAACGAGGATCTCGAGACGTTCTCGTACTCGGTGACGCACGACCTCAGGGCCCCGCTCCGGGCCATGGAGGGATTCGCCCGGGCCCTCGTCGAGGACCAGGCCGAGAAGCTGGGCGACGAGGGAAGACGCTACGCGGAGAGGATCATGGCCGCGGCGCTACGCCTCGACCGGATCGTGCAGGACCTCCTTCGCTACAGCCGGCTTCGCCGCGCGGAGATCCGGCTGAAGCCGGTCTCGCTCGCATCCGTCTTGGAAGAGGTGGTTGCCGCGCGCGAGACCGCGATCGCGTCCGCGGGAGCGGACGTCGCCGTCCTGTCCCCGCTCCCGGACGTGATCGCGCACCGCCCGACGTTGGTGCAGATCGCGGAGAATCTCCTCGACAACGCGCTCAAGTTCGTGGCGCGCGGCGCCAAGCCCAAGGTACGCATCCGCGCCGAGTCCGCCCACGGAACGGCCCGCCTCTGGGTGGAGGACAACGGCATCGGGATCGCCCCCGAGGACCGGGACAGGATCTTCAAGGTGTTCGAGCGTCTCCACGGCGTCGAGACGTACCCCGGCTCGGGTATCGGGCTGGCGATCGTGCGCAAGGCCGCCGAACGCATGGGAGGCCGCTGCGGCGTCGACGCCGGCCCGGGCGGCGGGAGCCGGTTCTGGGTCGAGATCCCGTCGCACTCCGGCGCGCCCGCGCCGGCGGGCGATCCCCCGCCGGGGGAGGAAGGACGGGCCGAGCGATGAAGGAGCGGTTCCGGGTGCTTCTGATCGACGACAACCCCGACGACCGGCTGCTCGTCCTCCGGCAGCTCGAGCGGGAATTCCACGAGCTCGACGTGGAGCAGGTCACGGACGCGGAGGGATTCCGTCGGGCGCTCGACACGGGCGGCTTCGGCCTCGTCGTCACGGACTACCAGCTCATGTGGACCGACGGGCTGGCGGTCCTCGGGGCGGCGAAGAGCCGGTGGCCCGACTGTCCCGTGGTCATGTTCACGGGCACCGGGGGCGAGGAGATCGCGGTCGAGGCGATGAAGGCGGGGCTCGACGACTACGTCCTCAAGTCCCCGCGGCATTTCGTCCGGCTCGCGACCGCGGCCCGCTCCGCGATCGATCGCGCCCGCCAGCGCCGCGCCGTGAAGGAGGCGGAGGAGCGGTACTGGCGGCTCTTCGACGGGCTGCCGATCGGCCTGTACCTGAGCTCCCCCGACGGACAGGCGATCGACGCGAACCCCGCGCTCGCAGAGATGCTCGGCTACCCCGACCGGAACAGCTTCCTGAACGCGCGCATCCCCGAGATGTACGCCGATCCCCGCGACCGGGAGACGTGGGCCTCCCGGATGGAGCGCGACGGGATCATCCGGGACTTCGAGGTGCGCTTGAGGCGGCACGACGGCGAGACGATCTGGGTCCGCGATACGGCGCGCGCCGAGCGTGACGCCGGCGGAAAGGTGAGGTACTACGAGGGGAGCCTCGAGGACATCACCGAGCGGAAGCGCGCGGAGGCCCAGCTCGGCCTTCTCGAGTCCGCGATCCGTCACGCCGGGGAAGGCATCGTCATCGTCGCAGCCGATCGCGGACGCTCGAGGGTCGCGTTCGTCAACCCGGCCTACTGCGCGATGACCGGCTACGAGGCGGGGGAGCTGCTCGACCGGCCGATCGACTTCCTCGCGGGGCCGAAGACGGACCCGGCGGAGATCGCCCGCCTCGGGGAGGCGCTCGAGCGCGGCGAGGCGAGCGCGGGCGAGGCGATCTGCTACCGAAAGGACGGCAGCGAGTTCGTCCTCGAGTGGCATCTCGCGCCGATCCGGGACGAGGAGGGCCGCGTCACGCACCTCGTCTCGATCCAGCGCGACGCGACCGAGCGGAAGGCGGTCGCGGAGCAGCTCCGGCAGTCGCAGAAGATGGAAGCGGTCGGGCGGCTGGCGGGCGGGATCGCCCACGATTTCAACAACATCCTCACGGTCATCGGCGGTTACGGCGAGCTGCTCCGCGACGCGCACCTCCCCGACCCCTCGGTGAGGCTCCATCTCGAGACCATCATCGAGGCCGCCGAGCATGCGAGCGCGCTCACCCGGCGCCTCATGTCCTTCAGCCGGAAGCAGGTCCTCGAGACGAAGGTCTCGAACCTGAACACGATCGTCACCGACATGGAGCGGCTGCTCCACCGGCTCCTCGGGGAAGACGTCCGCCTCGAGATCGCCCTCGACCCCGCCCTCGCGAACGTGCGGGTGGACGTGGGCCAGATCGAGCAGGTCGTCGTGAACCTCGCGATCAACGCGCGGGACGCGATGGGCACCGGGGGGACGCTCCGCATCGAGACGGCGAACGCGCCGGTGGACGAGGCCGCGGCGCGCTCGCACCCCGGGCTCCGGCCGGGGTCCTATGCCCGCGTGACGATCGCCGATTCGGGACACGGGATGGACGAGAAGACCCGGGAGCGGATCTTCGAGCCGTTCTTCACCACGAAGGAGAACGGCGCCGGGACGGGGCTCGGGCTCGCCACGGTGTACGCGATCGTGCTGCAGAGCGGCGGGCACATCGGCGTTCGGAGCGAGCCCGGCCAAGGCGCGACCTTCGACGTCTTCCTTCCCGCCGTCTTGGCACCGCAGGAAGCGGCGGATCCGGCGGATTCCGCCGCGCAGCCGCCCCGCGGCACCGAGACGATCCTGCTGGTGGAGGACGAGGCGGGAATCCGCGGGCTCCTGTCGGAGATCCTCGAGGGGAGCGGCTACCGGGTCCTGACGGCGAGCCGCGGCCAGGAAGCGCTCGACCTCCTCGCGGGCCGCGCCGAGACGGTCCACCTGCTGGTGACGGACGTCGTCATGCCGGGAATGACCGGCCGAGAGCTCGCGGCGCGGATGCAGGAGGAGCATTCCGGCATCCGGGTCCTCTTCATTTCGGGATACACGCCGGCGGAGGTTTCGCGCCGGGGTGTCGTCACGCCGGACTCCGCGTTCCTCCAGAAGCCGTTCGCGGCGAGGACGCTCCTCCGAAAGGTCAGGGAAGTGCTCGACGGCGCTTGACGCCCCTTGTCACCCGCACGGGGCCTGCGCTACCATTCCGCGTCGCCGCGGGACCCTTCCCGACTGCGACCCTGGGAGCGAAAGATAGGTGCGTGCCCTGGGCGTGATTCCCGCGCGCTTCGCCTCCACCCGGTTCCCCGGCAAACCCCTCGCGCCCCTCGGCGGCCGGACGCTGCTGGAACGGGTCTGGCGGCGCGCCAGCGAGGCGGAGAAGATCGAGCGCCTCGTCGTCGCGACCGACGACGACCGCATCGCGGAGGCATGCCTCGGGTTCGGCGCGGAGGCCGTCATGACCTCTCCCGAGCACCCCTCGGGGACCGATCGCGCCGCCGAGGTCGCCCTCAAGCTCGACCGCGGGTTCGGGGTCGTGGTGAACATCCAGGGCGACGAGCCGTTCGTGACCGGGACGAGCCTCGACCGCCTGATCGGCGCGTTCGACGACGAGCGCCCGCCGGAGATGGCCACCCTGTCCGAACCGTTCGACGACCCGGACGAACTGTTCGATCCCAACGTCGTCAAGATCGTGGCCGCCCTCGACGGGCGGGCCCTATACTTCTCCCGGGCGCCGATCCCCTACCACCGCGGAGGCGAGACCCGCCTCTCCCCGGACTTTCGCGGTGCGCTCGCGGAGCGCCCCGGCGGGCTCTCGGGCTATCGCAAGCACCAGGGGATCTACGCGTACCGCCGCGAGACGCTGCTGGCCCTGACGCGTCTTCGCCCCTCCCCTCTCGAGAGGGACGAGGGGCTCGAGCAGCTGCGGGCGCTCGAGGCGGGGCTCACGATCCGCGTCTTTCCGTCCGATTTCCATTCGGTCTCGGTCGACACGCCCGAGGACCTCGCGCGGGCGGAGTCGCTCCTGGCGGAGGCTGACAGGAGATGATGATGATGAAGGGCAAGCGCGACACCAAGTACATCTTCGTCACCGGCGGCGTCGTCTCCTCGCTGGGGAAGGGGCTCGCCGCGGCCTCCATCGGCCGCATCCTCGAGGGCCGCGGCTTCAAGGTGACGCTGCAGAAGCTCGACCCGTACATCAACGTGGATCCGGGGACCATGAGCCCGTTCCAGCACGGCGAGGTGTTCGTCACCGACGACGGCACCGAGACCGACCTCGACCTCGGGCACTACGAGCGCTTCACCTCGATGGTCGCCAACCGCAACAACAACTACACCACCGGGAAGATCTACGCGAAGGTCATCGAGAAGGAGCGCCGGGGCGACTACCTCGGCGCGACGGTCCAGGTCATTCCCCACATCACCGACGAGATCAAGGAGTCGATCCTGACCGTCTCCGAGGGGTACGACATCCAGCTCGTGGAGATTGGTGGAACGGTCGGCGACATCGAGTCGCTCCCGTTCCTCGAGGCGATCCGGCAGTTCCGGCTCGACGTCGGGCGGAACAACGCGATCTACGTCCACCTCACCCTGGTCCCGTGGATCGCCGCGTCGGGCGAGCTCAAGACGAAGCCGACGCAGCACTCCGTCCGGGAGCTTCGCGGGATCGGCATCCAGCCCGACCTCATCCTGTGCCGGTGCGACCGCCCCGTCCCGCAGGAGCTCAAGCGGAAGATCGCGCTCTTCTGCAACGTGTCCGAGGACGCGGTGATCACCGCGCGCGACGTGGAGTCCATCTACGAGGTGCCGCTGACCCTGGCCGGCGAGGGGATCGACGAGATCATCATGAAGGTCCTCGACCTCCCCTACCGCCCGCGGAACCTGAAAGCCTGGGAGGACCTGGTGGACCGGGTCCGGCATCCGGCCGACGAGGTCACGATCGGCATCGTCGGGAAGTACGTCGCCTACGAGGACTCCTACAAGTCGCTCAACGAGGCGCTCGTCCACGGCGGGGTCGCGTCGAACCTCAGGGTCCGCCTGCGCTGGATCGAAGCCGAGGACATGGTCGACGGCAAGCTCGAGTCGGAGCTCGCGAGGGTCGACGGGATCCTCGTCCCGGGCGGTTTCGGCATCCGGGGCGTCGCCGGAATGGTCGAGGCGATCCGGTACGCGCGCGAGCAGAAGGTCCCGTTCCTCGGGATCTGCCTCGGGCTCCAGTGCGCGATCATCGAGTGCGCCCGAAACCTCTGCGGGCTCGACGGGGCGGACTCCACCGAGTTCAACGAGGGGACGCCGCACCGGGTCATCTACAAGCTGCGCGATCTCCTCGGCGTCGAGGAGCTGGGCGGGACCATGCGCCTCGGCTCGTACCCCGCGGATCTGGCGGAGGGCTCCTTCGCGCGAGCGGCGTACGGGGCGGCCCGGATCGGGGAACGCCACCGCCACCGCTACGAGGTCAACCAGGAATACGTGCCGCAGCTCGAGGCCGCGGGGCTCCGGGTGACCGGCAAGTCTCCCGACGGGAAGTTCGTCGAGATCGTCGAATATCGCGACCACCCGTGGTTCCTGGCCTGCCAGTTCCACCCCGAATACAAGTCCCGGCCGCTCGACGCCCACCCGCTCTTCCGGGAATTCGTCGCGGCCTCCTACCGCCACCGCCAGGCCCGGCGCGGAGCGGGCGCGCCCGCGGTGGCGTCCTCCAGCGAGGCGGGACGCTGAGCTCGATCTGGCCGCGCCGGGGCTCGTCGGCGGGGCGCCGGGCGGCCGTCGCGTCCGTAGCGGCTCTCTCGGCGCTCGTCCTCGCCTGCGGGCCGGCCCACGGACCGGAGCAGGTCAAGGCGCCGCCGTCGTCGCCGGAAGAGGCGGCGATGACGCTCGTCGAGCTCGCCCGGCCGGGAGGACCGACCTCCGGCGAGATCTCGCTCGTCCTGGCCGCCAGGCGCGAAGACCTCGACCGGCCCGCTCTGGCGGCGGCGCTCCGAGCCCTCGCCCCGGCCGAGTCGGCCCGCGTCGTGGCGGTCGAGGCGCTCGAGGTCGCCGGGAAGACCGCCGTGGACCTCGAGGCCCGCCTGCCGGGGGGCGGCAAGGCGATCTGCTCGGTCCAGGCCGCCCGCGGCCCCGACGGGACGTGGCGCGTCGTTTGGTTCGAGACGCCGTCGGGCTCGTGGCCGGCCCGCCGTCCGGGTCCGGGCGAGGGGCTCACCTCCTCGGCGCCCCCGCGTTGACGCTGGGTTATCATTCCGGACCGCAAGGAGAGAGCCGTGGCGCGAGACACCGCACGCCGTGTCCTGGAGGTCGAGGCGCAGGCCGTCGCCGATCTGGTCTCCCGCCTCGACGAGAGCTTCGACCGCGCCGTCGCGGCGCTGTCGGACAGTCGCGGGCGGATCGTGGTCACGGGCATGGGCAAGTCGGGGATCATCGCCCAGAAGATAGCGGCGACCCTCTCCTCCACCGGCACCCCTGCGTACTTCATGCACCCCGCGGAGGCGATCCACGGCGACCTGGGCATGATCGTCGCCGGCGACGTCGTGCTCGCCCTCTCGAACTCCGGGGAGACCGAGGAGATCGTCCGGCTGCTCGAGGTCCTGAAGAGGCTCGGGGCCTTCCTCGTCGCCATGAGCGGCGATCGGAACTCGACCCTCGCCCGCTACGCCGACGTGAATCTCGACGTCGGCGTCCACCGCGAGGCGGGGAGCCTCGAGTTCGTCCCGACCGCCTCCACGACGGCCGCCCTCGCCATGGGAGACGCGCTCGCCGTCGCGTGCTACGAGCGCCGCGGGTTTTCCGTGGCCGACTTCGCGCGGTACCACCCCGGCGGCAGGCTGGGACGGAAGCTCCTCACCGTGGCGGAGCTGATGCACGCCGGGGACGGCATGCCTGCGGTGCTCCATTCCACCCCGATGCCCGAGACGATCCGCGTGATGTCGGAGAAGAAGCTGGGCATGACCTGCGTGCTGGACGGCGACGGGAAGCTGCTGGGAGTCGTTACCGACGGCGACCTCCGGCGGTACATGCTCCGCTCCGGCCGTCCGCTCGAGGGCACGGCGGGAGACGCGATGACGCGCTCTCCGTTCACGCTCGGCGCGGGGGGCCTGGCCACGGAGGCGCTCCGGATCCTCGAAGAGAGGAAGATCACGTCGCTTCCCGTGCTGGATCCCTCCGGCCGCGTTCTCGGCGTGATCCACCTCCACGATCTGTGGAAGACACAGCTGTTCTGAAGGGCAGGATGAAATCGGTGACGCCATGAAGGACGTTCCCCGCGAGATCCTCGATCGGGCGGCCAGGGTCCGCCTGGTTCTGCTCGACGTGGACGGAGTTCTCACCGACGGCAAGCTCCTCCAGTTTTCCGACGGCACCGAGGGGCGCGCCTTCCACGTGCGGGACGGTTACGGGATCAAGATGGGACAGCGGCTCGGTCTCGCGTTCGGCATCCTCTCCGGCCGGGCGTCGAAGGTGGCGGAAGCGCGCGGGCGGGAGCTCGGCATCGAGGAAGTCCACGTCGGCGTGCTCGAGAAGGACGAGCGCTACGAGGAGATCGTGCGGCGGCTCGGCCTGACCGACGAGGAGGTATGCTACATGGGAGACGATCTCGTGGACGTCCCCGTGCTCCGGCGGGTGGGCCTCGGCGTCGCTCCCGCGGGCGCCTCCGAGGAGGCGGCGATGGCGGCCCACTGGATCACGGAGCGGGCGGGCGGCGACGGGGCGGTCCGCGAGGTGGTCACCCTGATCCTCAGGGCCCAGGGGAAGTGGGAAGGGATCTCCGGAACGTACTTCAAGACGCGGTGAGGCGGACATGCGGCTGCTGGTGATCCTGCTGACGATCCTCCTGTTCATCAACCTCCTCGGGTTCGTGCTGACGAACCTCGAGACCCGCGTCGACGTGACGGTGTGGAAGACGCAGCACCCCAACGTCCCCCTGTTCGCCGTGGTGATCCTCTCGGTCCTCGCCGGCATCGTGTACGCGGGAGTGATCGCGGTGGCGGAGGGAGCCAACCTGCGCCTGGCGAACCACCGGTTGCAGCGCGAGGTCCAGAAGCTCGAGACCGAGTTGAACTACCTGCGAACGCAGCCGGTCGCGTCCCCGCGCTCCGAGCCCGACGCGATCCAGGACCTCTCGTGGAAGGGTGGGAGCCGCGCCGACGACGACGCCCGGACGCCCCCGGCGAGCGCGCCGGTGTACGAGGCCGAGGGCGACCTCGACGACGACACCTACTCGGGAGGCCGCGCGGTCTAGGAGCTGCGGCGCAGCTCCGAGATCTGTTCGTGCAGCGCCCGGGTGCGGGCCTCGCCGATCTGGGGCTTCAGCATCTCGAACTCGCGGTCGAGCAGCCTCTCGAGGCCGGACCACGGCTCGCTCTCGCTACGATCCCTGATCGACTTCTTCAGCCCCTCGGGATCCCACGTCCCGTCGGGCAGGAGCCGCGCCCCCGCGAACAGCTCGCTCTGGCCGTTCGTCAAACCGAAGCGGCACGCCTGGATGAAGTTCGCGGTCCCGGCGCCCACCTCCGCCCGGATGGCGCGGTAGAGCACGCGGTGGAGCTGGTTGAAGCGGCCGATCGCCTTGTCGAGGTCCGCGATCGCGCTCTCGTTCGTGTCGGCGACCGGCTCGGCCGCCGTGGGAACCGGGGACTTCGCCTCCTCGGGCGCTTTCGCCGCCGCGGCAGCGGGAACGGCGTCGGCCGGAGCTGCGCCGATCGCGCGGGCGATCTCCTCCGCCGGTATCTCTCCCGTCTGCTCGGCCTCCGGGACCTCGGCCGGCGCGCTCTCCGCTTGGGCCGGCTCCACCAGTCGGGCACCCGCTGCCGCGGCGAGCTCGAACGACGGCTCGGGCTCGCCCGTGGGCATCGCCTCGGGCTCGGGCGCCTCGGGCACGGGCTCGCCGATCTCGAATTCGCGCCCGCCGGCTCCGTCCATCGCCGCGGCTTCCGCAAACGGCTCGTCCGTGCCGCTGCCCGGAGCGGCCAGCTCGAACTGCGCGCCCTCCTGGAACGGCGCCGAAAGGCCCAGCGCCGCCTCGACCTCGGCCCGGGAGACGATCAGGGTGGCATCCGCCGGCGAATCGAGAGGCGGCACGGCATTCGCGTTCTCGCCCGCGTCCGCCGGCCGCGCATCGTCGCTCGGGGGCGCGGGGAACGCCTCCTCGGTGAGCTTCCACACGTCGGAGACCACTTCCGAAGGGGCCTCCTCCGGCGGCGCGACCTGGATCGCGCCGGGTCCGGCGCAGACCTCGGCGGGCGGAGCGTGCACATCGGACGGCGGGGCATCCTCGGACGACACAGGGATCGCCTGCACGGACGACTCGATCGGGAGTGGGCCGTCGAAGGCGCCCAGGATCTCGGGCTCGCCCCCGGGCTCCGGGGGAGCGACGGTCACTGGCCGGTCCGCGGGCTCGGCGGCCGGCCGCTCGCTCGCGGGAATCTCGCGCACCGCTCCGAGAAGACGGAGCGCCCAGACGATCTGGCACACGCGGAAGTCGCCCAGCGACGTCCGGCGGCAGATCTCGAGAATGCTCCTCGGCTCTCCGAGGCAGGAAACCACCTCCCACTCCTCGGCGCCGACCGTCATCCGATCGAGCACGCCGAGGTACTCCGAGGTCAGTCCGAGAACGGCGTCGGGAGAATCGGCGCATCCCACGCGGACCCTCGGCCAGTTGGTCACGCGCCGGACCCCGTGGGCGATCAGGTCCTCGAGGCTCATCTCGAGCACGATCTCCTCGATGGTCGGCAACTCGCCCGGAACGAACGCGTACTCCCCTTCTTCCCACCGGAAGGTGTCGTAGACGATCTCGCTTAGCTGCTCGCGCACCATCTCGCGGAGGTCCTGCTCGTCGATCACCCCCATCTCGAGGAGGATCGTCCCCACCCGCTTGTTGCTGAGGAGCCGCTTCGCGGTCTCCTCCCGGTCGTGAATCGAGATCACCCCGCGGCGCAAGAGGTGGGCGACCAGGCCGTCGTCGATGTTGTTGCTGGTGGCGAAGACGCAGCGGCCACCCCGGACGTGAAAGGTCCGCTCGAGCGAGCCCCGGGAAACGTGGAGCACCCCCGTTTCCCCGGCGCGGCACAGGCGGACGAAAACCTCGATGACGCCCTCGAGACCCAGCCGTCCCTCGAGCGAGGCCTCCGCCCCCGGAATGTCCGCGGGCGAGTCGCCTTCCTCGACCGCGCCGAGCACCTTGAGCGCCCACAGCGCCTGGTGGATCTCGAAGTTGGAAGCGTAGATCTCGCGGCACAGCGCCTCGATGGACGCGCTCCCGCGCTGCAGCCGCTGCAGCAGCAGCCGCTCCGCGTCGTTCAGCTCCAGCCCCTCGACGACCTCCGCCGAGCGCGGAGAGAGCGAGAAGCGCTGCCTCGGCCCGCCGACGCTCCGCCGGATGCGCGCGAACGACCGGGTCCTTCGAATGCCCAGGAGGAGGATCTCGCCCGTCTTCATGCCGAGCGTGATGACCTCCTGGGTCGGCAGGGGCCCCTCGTCCAGCCGGTAGGCGCCCTCTTCCCAGGTGAACAGCTCGAGGACGATGTCGCGGACCTGCGACACCACGCCGCGCACGAGGTCCTCGGGCCTCAAATGCCCCATCTCGACGAGCAGCGTCCCGAGGCGTTTCCCGAGGTGGAGGCTCGCGACCGCAGCCTCGAGCTCCTCCAGCCCGATGAGACCGTCCCGCAGCAGCATCTCCCCCAGGCGCTCGTTCGGATCGCTCGACACGGCGAAGATGATCCGGCCGTCCTGGAAGTAGACCTTCTTCGCGACGGTGGAACGGACGAGGTGGAGCACGCCCGTGGCCCGGCGGCGGCACAGCAGCCACATCAGGTCGGGAACGCTCATCCCCTCGAGGCGTCCGGCCACGAGTCCGGTGGATTCCTCCGGCAAGCTCATATCGCGCATGTTTCTCGCCTCGTGCTCAGGCCGGCCGCCCCGGGGCGCCGGACGTTCGGCTCCCTCTCCGGGTCACTGCCCGCCACGAGCGACCTCGGGGCGGGAAGCCCCCCACGTAGAACTTAGTCCGGCGCTGAGCCGCGTCAAGTGCATGATGGGCAAAGCCTTATCGAACGACGGACACCTCGGATGCCAGGATCTCAGCTCCCGTCGGGTGTCCCACACTCGGCGGGATATTCTGTATTTTCTACGATTTCGCGGGCCGCGGCGGCGGGCGCGCCCCCTCGAGCGATAGCGCTCCGAGCGGCGATCGGACCCGCCGATCGGCTCAGTCGAAACGGTCCATGATCTCCTCGGGTCCGACGGTGGCCGTCCCGACCTTCCCGACGACGATGCCCGCCGCGTGGTTGGCGATGACCGCCGCCTCGCGGAGACTGCCGCCCGCCGCGAGGACCATCGCCATCGCCGCGACGACCGTGTCCCCCGCGCCCGTCACGTCATAGACCTCGCGGGCGACGGCCGGGATCAGCTCCGGCGCCCGGTCACGCTCCTTGAGGAGCATGCCCCGCTCTCCTCGCGTGATCAGCACGGCGCGGGTGTCGATCTTGTCGAGGATGCGGGACGCCGCCCGCACCGCGTCGTCGTCGAGGCGGATATCGAGACCCGAGGCCCGGGCCGCCTCTTGCTGGTTGGGGGTGATCACGGTGATCGGCTGGTACCGCGAAAAATCCGAGACCTTGGGGTCCACCACCACGGGAATCCCGAGCGCTTTCGCCGCGGGAAGGATTTTCGCGAGGAGCGGCTCCGCGGCGGCCCCCTTGTCGTAGTCGGAGACCACGACGGCGCGAGCGTCCCGGATGGAGGCGAGGACGCGGGAGGCGAGCTCCTCGGTCCTGGCGGGCGCCATCGAGGCGTCGTTCTCCCGGTCCACGCGGACGACCTGCTGCGCCCTTGCGATGATGCGGGTCTTGACGGTCGTGATCCGATCGGGGTCCTCGAACATCCCCCAGCCGATCCCCGCGTCGTCGGCGGCCTTCCGCAGCTGCGCGGCCGCCGCGTCGGCGCCGACGAGGCCGACGAGCAGCACGTCGGCGCCGAGGCGGGCGAGGTTCGCGGCGACGTTGGCGGCGCCCCCCAGCCGCACGCTCTCTCGCGAGACGCGCACGACCGGCACCGGGGCTTCCGGCGAGATGCGCTCGACCTCTCCCCAGATGAAACGGTCGAGCATCACGTCGCCGACCACGACGACCTTGGCGCCGGCGAAGCGGCCCGCGAGCTTGCGCGCGGATTCCCGGTCGAGTGCGCTCACGGCGTCGCCTCCTCGACGAGCATGACCGGGATGCCGTCGCGGACGGGATAGACGCGGCCGCAGCCCTCGCATTCGATTCCCCGCTCGGCCTCTTGCACGCGAATCTTGCCGCGGCACGCGGGGCAGACCAGGATGGCGATGAGTCTCGCGTCGATCGGCATCGGCCCTCCGCGCGGCGTACGTCGCCGCCTTCGGAATTCTATACCGTCGAGGGCGTTTTGTTCGCGTGGGCCCGCGCGCCGGAGCGCCGGGGCTCGGCTATACTCGCGGCGTGAGGCCCCTCCCCGAGCATCTGACCCGGCGGATTTCCGAAAACGGCGAGGGGCTGACCGTGCTCGCGCTGCGCATGGGAGCGTTCGGAGACGTCCTGCGCACGCTTCCGGCGGTGCGCCTCCTCCGCTTCGCGCTGCCGGAGGCGAGAATCTACTGGGTCGTGGACGACCGGTGGTCGGAAGTCCTCGCCGAGCATCCCGACCTGGACGGGTGCTTCGTCGTTCCGCGGCGGGACTGGTCGCGCTTCTCGCGCTCTCCGCTCCGCTGGCCCTTGCTGCTGCGCTCGATCGCGCGCTTCCGGCGGGAGATTCGGGCCGTGTCCCCCGATCTCGTCCTCGACTTCCACGGCAACCTGCGCAGCGGCGTGCTCGGTTGGCTGACGGGCGCGCCCGTGCGCCTCGGGTACTCGGGCCCCCAGCAGAAGGAAGGGAACCGTCTCTTCACGACGCACCGGATCGGCGCGGGACCGCAGCGAATGCCCCGGATGGAGCGGAATCTCGCGCTCGTCGGCGCCCTCGGCGTCCCGGTGGAGCCGCTGCCCGGCGGTGGGCTGCCCTTCACGGCCCGGTGCGTCCTGGAAGGGCGGGAACTGGTCGCCGGGCTCATCGGCCGCGGGCGCCGTTACGCCGCGATCGTCCCCGGGGCGAGCGTCAAGCAAGCGTACAAGAAACCGCCCGCTCCCCTGCTCGCGTCCGCCGCTAGGGAGATTCGCTCGCGGGAGATCCTCCCGATCGTGTTCTACGGCCCGGGGGAGGAGGCCGACGCGCGGGCGGTGGTCGCGGCGTCGGACGGCGCCGCGCTGCTCGCCCCGCCGACGACCCTCAAGCAACTCGCGGCCGCGATCCGGCGGGCGAAGCTGCTCGTCGCGGGGGACACGGGCCCACTCCATCTCGCCTGCGCGGTCGGCTGCCCGGTCGTCGCGATCTACGGTCCTACGGACCCGCAGGTCAACGCCCCGTGGGGGGTGCCGCACGCGGTCTTGTCCCCACCCGGACGCTCGTACACCGGGGTCAAGAAGATCGACCGAGAGGCAGGCGGCTTCGACGGGATCGCGGCGGAGGCCGTCGCGGGCGCCGTGCGCGACGTCCTCGAGCGGGCCGGCGAGGGACGGCGGCCATGAGCCCCGCGGTGCGGCGGGCGGCGTGGCTGAGCGCGTTCGCGGTCGCGATGGGGATTCTCGAGGCCGCGGTCGTGGTCTACCTCCGCGAGCTCTACTACCCGGAGGGCTTCCGGTTTCCGATCGCGCTAATGCCCGCGCGGGTGGCTCTCGTCGAGCTCGTCCGCGAGTCCGCGACGATCGTCATGCTCCTGTCGGTGGCGGCGCTCGTGAGGCGCCGCGGCCTGGACGGCTTCTTCGTCTTCGCCTACCTGTTCGGCGTCTGGGATCTCGTGTACTACGCCGGCCTCCGCGGCTTCCTCGGCTGGCCCGACTCCCTCGGCACCTGGGACATCCTTTTCCTGATCCCCGTTCCGTGGCTCTCGCCGGTGGTCTACCCGGTCGCGGTGTCGCTGCTCCTGATCGCGGGATACGTCGCGCACGAGATCGCCGGAGCCCGGGGCCGCTCCATCGCCCCGTCCCGGATCGGGTGGCTGGTCTCCGTCCTGGGCGCGATCGGGATCGTGACCGCGTTCTGCTGGCGCTTCCGCGACGTCCTCGAAGAGCGGGTGCCGGAGCGATTCCCGGCGGCGCTGTTCTGGGTGTCGCTCGCGGCTGCGGCGGCTCCGTTCGTGCTGGCCGCGGCTGCCGGTCTCCGCTCACCCCGCGCGGGAGACGCGGCCGCGCCCCGTTGAAGCCGGACCCTACCTTCCCCGGCTCCAGAAGAGACGGTGGATCGCCAGCGAGGCGCGCGCGAGGACGCTCGGCGCCGCGAGGATGGCGCCGAGGTCGCGGTCGTCCCCCGCGTAGGCCGCGGCCCAGGCTCTCGCGCGAGAGCCGGGGAGCGGCCCCTCGCCGCCGAAGCGCTTCAGGTACGACCGCTCCATGCGGAGCAGCGCCGCTCTCCTCTTCCGGACCGGCAGCGCCCCGTCGTGCAGCCGCGCGCGATCGAGGTCCACGACGAACGCCTCGGGAAGGCCCCCGTCGCGGGAGCGCACGAGGAGGTTCCCGAGGTTGAGGTCCCGGTGCTCGACCCCCCGGTCGTGCATTTCCTTGACCGCGCGGAGAGCCGCCCGCATCTCGTCCTCCGAGAGGCCGCGCGGGCCCGACAGCCGCGAGAGCAGGTCCTCGGCCCCTTCGAGCTCCTCGACCGCCATCCAGGCGCGGCGAAGGCCGGGCGGGCCCTCCTCGATCAGCATCGCCGCGGGCGCGGCCGTGCTCACGCCCCGCCGCATCGCCTCCAGCGGGACCGAGAGGTTCCTCAGGAGGCGGGCCGACCCGAGGAACCGGTCCCGCCAGATCGGCCCCGCCCACCCGCCTCGCCGCATTCTCTTGACGACGACCCGGATACCGCCGGGAAGGGCCAGCCGGCCGGTCCCCCCCGCCCCGGCCCGCCGGGGCCCGCCGCCGCGAGTGACTCCCAGCTCGAGGGATCGTCGAGAGCCGCGGCGAGGACGCGATCGAGGAGCGCGTCGCGCGCCAGGAGCGTGCGCCTCCCCGCCTCTCTCGCGGCGAAACCGGCCGGAGCGAGGAGCGCGATCCGCGGCACGGCGTCAGGCCTTCCTCGGCCGTCCCGTGAACCAGATGACGACGATCCCGAGGAGGTACAGGACCACCATCGGCAGCGCGAAGACGCTCATCGTCAGCATGTCGCCCGTCGGCGTGATGACCGCCGAGACGAGGAAGCAGATGATGATCGCCAGACGGAGGTGGCTGAGCAGGAACTTCGGCGTGACGAGGCCGATCCGTCCCAGGAAGAACAGCACGATGGGGAGCTCGAACACGAGCCCCATCCCGAGCACGACCCACGCCTCGAACTCGAACGCCGACTCGAGGGTGAGTGCCGCCTTGAACCCGCTCCCGAGCTGGATGAGCCATTTGGCGGCTATCGGCGTCGCGACGTAGTACCCGAAAGCTCCCCCGGCCAGCAGGAAGAGCGATCCGAAGGTCAGGAACGCGACGCCCGTGATCCGCTCCCGCCGGTACAGGCCTGGGGCCACGAAACCCCACAACTGGTGGAGAAGGTAGGGAGCGGCGATGAAGAGCGCCGCCACGGCGGACGCCTTCATGTAGACCATGAAAGGCTCGGTCAGGCGCAGGAACACGATGTCGCCGCCCGCGAAGAGGTGCCGCTTGATCGGGCGGAGCAGGAACTCGACGATCCTCGGGCTGAGGTACCAGCAGACCGAAAGGACCGCGACGTACACGACCGCGCAGCGGAACAGTCGCTTCCTGAGCTCGTCCAGGTGCTCGAGGAAGGTCATCGTGCCGTCAGGATTGTTCGTGCTTGTCGACATGTTCGGCGGGAGCGGCGGCCGGAGGGGGCGGCGGGTCGCCCTCGTCCGAGAACGGCACCGGTGCGGCGGTCGGAGGACCGACCGGGGGCGCGGGGTGGGTCACGTGGGGAATCGGGTGGCTCTCCTCGTTCCGCGGGGGCGCAGCACCGCCGCCGTACGGCTCGGTGGCGGCCGGCGGGCGCAGCGCCGCGCGGATCTCGCCGAGCAGGCCGGGACCCTTCACCGCGTCCACGGTGTCGGCGCCGGCCGCTTTCAGGGCGCCGCCGGTCTCCTTCAACCGCTCCATCTCCACCTCGCGCTCGAGCGTGCTCTTGAACTCCGAGGTCGCCTTCCGGAACTCCGCGACGGTCTTCCCGAGCGCGCGGCCGATGTCGGGCAGCTTGCGAGGGCCGAACAAGAGAAGGGCGAGGACGAAGATCAGAAGGATCTCGGGGCCGCCGATCGAACCGAACATGGCGGGCGCCTCCTCTCTTCAGTCCCGCGCCGAAGCGTCTTCGCAGGCTACTTCGCGGCCCCGGGGGTGTCAAGAAAGGGGAAACCGTCCGAGCGCGAGCCGGTCGGGCGCGGGGCGGCCGCCGCGACTTTGCCGTGGCGCCCCCGGCAGCCTATAATCGTCTCCTTCCGCAACGCTCTTCCGAGGGATGAGATGAGCCGAAAGAGTCGTAGATCCGCGCTGCTGGTCGTTCTCGTCCTCGCCGCCTGCTGCGCGCTGGGCGGGCTGGTCGGAGACCGCGCTCGCGCGGACGCCGACAAGTCCGAGGCGACGCTCCAGTCCTTCGGGCGGGCCCTCGCCTTGGTGGAGGACAACTTCGTCGGCAAGCCGGATTCGAAGGCGCTGATCGAAGACGCCGTGCAGGGGATGCTCCACACGCTCGACCCGCACAGCAACTACCTCGACAAGGACGCCTTCGGCGAGATGAAGGACGAGCAGCGCGGCAAGTTCTTCGGTCTCGGAATCCAGATCAACAAGCCGGGGCCGGACAAGCCGCTCACGATCATCGCCCCGATCGACGGCACGCCCGCGAGCCGCGCCGGCCTTCAGGCGGGCGACATCATCTCCAAGATCGAGGGAACCGACACGATCGGCCTCACGGTCCAGGACTCGGTCCGGAGGCTGAAGGGCGAGAAGGGAACCAAGGTCACCATCACGATCCAGCGTCCGCGCGAGGATGCGCCGTTCGATGTGACGCTGATCCGCGACGAGATCCCCACCCACAGCGTCCCGCTGGCTCACATGCTCGACCCGAAGACCGGCTTCGTCCGGATCGCCAACTTCACCACGACGACCGCGACCGAGCTCGACGAGGCGGTGCTTCGGCTCAAAGAGCAGGGAATGAAGCGCCTGATCCTGGACCTGAGGCGGAACCCCGGCGGGTTGCTGGACCAGGCGGTCCAGGTCTCCGAGCGGTTCGTCCCGGCCGGCAAGATGGTCGTCTACACGCGCGGGCGCGTACCCGGCTCCGACCAGGACTACCCGGCCTCGAAGGAAGCGGGAAGGGTGGACCTTCCTCTCGTCGTCCTCGTCGACCGTTCGTCGGCGTCCGCCAGCGAGATCGTGTCGGGGGCCATCCAGGACCACGACCGCGGCCTGCTGGTCGGCGAAACGACCTTCGGGAAGGGGCTCGTGCAACGGGTGATCCCGCTGCGGAGCGGCGGCGCGGTCGCGCTGACGACGGCGAAGTACTTCACGCCTTCGGGCCGCCTCATCCAGCGCGACTACACCGATCTCGACGACTACTTCCTCGCGCCCGAGGAGGAAGCGGATGCGACGGACGCCGCGCCCGAGCCCTCGCCGGAGCGGCGCGAGGTCCGGCACACCGATTCCGGCCGGACCGTCTACGGCGGCGGCGGCATCACCCCCGACTACGTCGTGCGGGCGGAGCGGGTCTCCCCCGCCCTTTCGCGCGTGCTCCGGGACAACCTGGTGTTCGACTTCGCGGTCCGCTACGTGCCCGCGCACCCGGACCTCAAGCCCGAGCTCCCGGTGGACAAGGCGTTCCGGGAGGAGTTCCGGAGCTACCTCAAGTCGCGCTCGGTCACGCTCGACGCGGCCGCGGAGGCCGCGTGGCCCCAGCTCGAGACGCAGATTCGGGGGCAGATCGCGCGGGTCAAGTGGGGCGCCGAGGCGCAGAACCGGATCCTCTCCCAGGCCGATCCGCAGGTTCAGAAGGCCCTGACCCTCTTCGAGGAGGCCTCGCGACTCGCCGAGGCCGGCGAGCGGGGGCGAGCCGCACGGGCGCGGCGCCCCGCCGCAGCCGGCGCTTCCTCGATCTGAACCTCGGGAATCACCCTCGAATCCCCGGCCGCGCTTGACAGCCCCGGGGAGCAATCCTATAGTACGAGCACTCGCTTGAGTCGAGTGCTATTAATGTCCGTTAACCTATTACAAATAGGCATCTTGTGAGCGAAGGAGGGCGAGCGCAATGAAGGTGAAACCCCTTTACGACCGGGTCCTCGTGAAGCGCATCGAGGAGAAGGAACAGAAGCGCGGCAACATCATCATTCCCGACACGGCGAAGGAGAAGCCGATGGAGGGGAAGGTGATCGCGGTCGGCACCGGGAAGCTGAACGACGAAGGCAAGAGGATCCCGCTCGAGGTCAAGGTGGGAGACCGTGTCCTGTTCGGCAAGTACGCGGGCACCGAGATCAAGATCGACGACGACGAGCACGTCATCCTGCGCGAGGAAGAGGTCCTCGGCATCATCGGCTAACCGGCCGGCACCACCGGCGCGCGCCGGCCCCGGGACGCCCGAGGGCGCAAGAGGGCCGGCCTTCATTCGAGATTCGTTCAATCAGGAGGTCGAGAAGCAATGGCTGCAAAGAACATCACGTACGCTGAGGAGGCGAGGCAGGCGATGCTGCGCGGCGTCAACAAGCTCGCCGACGCCGTGAAGATCACCCTGGGCCCGAAGGGCCGCAACGTCGTCCTCGACAAGAAGTTCGGTTCGCCGCTGTCCACCAAGGACGGCGTGTCGGTGGCGAAGGAGATCGAGCTCGAGGACCCGCGCGAGAACATGGGCGCCCAGCTCGTGCGCGAGGTCGCCAGCAAGACGTCCGACGTGGCCGGCGACGGCACCACCACCGCGACGGTGCTCGCCCAGGCGATCTTCCGCGAGGGCGTCAAGGCCGTGACCGCCGGCGGCAACCCCATGGACATCAAGCGAGGCATCGAGAAGGCGGTCGAGACCGCCGTCGCCGATATACGGAAGCTCTCCCGCCCGATCGCCGGGAAGGCGATCGCCCAGGTGGGCAGCATCTCGGCGAACAACGACGCGTCGATCGGCGAGATCATCGCCGAGGCGATGGAGAAGGTGGGGAAGGACGGCGTCATCACCGTCGAGGAGGCCAAGGGGCTCGAGACCTCGCTCGAGGTCGTCGAGGGAATGCAGTTCGACCGCGGCTACCTCTCCCCCTACTTCATCACGGACCCCGAGCGGATGGAGGTGATCCTCGAGGACGCCTACATCCTGATCCACGAGAAGAAGATCTCCTCCATGAAGGACCTCCTCCCGGTGCTCGAGCAGGTGGCGAAGCTGGGCAAGCCCCTCCTGATCATCGCGGAGGACATCGAGGGCGAGGCGCTGGCCACCCTGGTGGTCAACAAGCTGCGGGGCACGCTGCACGCGGCCGCGGTGAAGGCCCCCGGGTTCGGCGACCGCCGCAAGGCGATGCTCGAGGACATCGGGATCCTGACCAACGGCAAGTGCATCACCGAGGACCTGGGCATCCGCCTCGAGAACGTGAAGCTCGAGGACCTCGGGCGCGCGAAGAAGATCGTCATCGACAAGGAGAACACCACCCTGGTCGAGGGCGCCGGGAAGGCGAAGTCGATCGAGGGGCGCGTGAAGCAGATCCGGACCCAGATCGAGGAGACCACGTCGGACTACGACCGCGAGAAGCTGCAGGAGCGGCTCGCGAAGCTCGTGGGCGGCGTCGCGGTGATCAAGGTCGGCGCGGCCACCGAGAGCGAGATGAAGGAGAAGAAGGCCCGGGTCGAGGACGCCATGCACGCGACCAAGGCGGCCGTGGAAGAGGGCATCGTCCCCGGCGGCGGCGTCGCGCTGCTCCGCACGATCGCGGCGCTCGACGAGGTCGCGAAGAAGGAAAAGAACGAGGACATCGCGATCGGCATCAAGATCGTCAAGCGCGCGGTCGAGGAGCCGATCCGCCAGATCGCGAACAACGCCGGCTACGAGGGCTCGGTCATCGTCAACCAGGTGAAAGAGATCGAGAAGGACAAGGGCTTCGACGCCCAGAACGACAAGTTCGTCAACATGTTCGACGCGGGCATCATCGACCCGACCAAGGTCGTCCGCTTCGCGCTCCAGAACGCGGGCTCGATCGCGGCGCTGATGCTCACCACGGAAGCGATCATCAACGAGATCCCCGAGAAGGAGAAGCCGATGCCGGGCGGGATGCACGGCGGCGGCATGGGCGGCGGAGACTTCTGAGCTCCGCCGCGCGGGGCCGGATTCCCCCGAGGGCCGGCCCCGCAACGCACGGAATCGACGCCCGGCCCGTTCAGGGCCGGGCTTTTTTTTGCGTCGCGCCGCCGGGCGGCGATCTTGCCGGTTGGACTCGCGGCGCGAACGACCTATCATTGTGGAACGCGGTCGAGGGCCGGGTCACCGGACGGCCGCGGCGGAGGTGCAGCACGATGACTAGACGACCGGCAAGAACGATCCTCTTCGTGGTTCTCGCTTCGATGGCTCTCCCCATCGCGGCGCCCGCCCTCGCCGCTCCGGTTCCGTCGAAGCCGGCGCCTGCCACGGCACCCGCCCCGCGGGACGCCGATGCCGCCACGGTGCGGTCGTTCCTCGAGCGGGGCGACGTCGCCCGCGCGATGGCCGGCACCGGCCTGACGGCGCCCCAGATCGAGCAGCGCCTGGCGCGCCTGTCGGACGAGGACCTGCGCTCGCTCGCGGCGAATCTCGACCAGGTGCAGGCAGCGGGCACCGAAGTGCCCCGATACATCTGGGTCCTTCTCGCGGTCTTCCTCGGGGTCTTGATCCTCGCCGCGATCTTCTGATGCGCCGCGCGGCTCGCGCCGCGGCCCTCATGCTTTCTGCGGCCGCCCTCGCGGGCTGCGCGACCTTCGCACCCCGCTCGCGCGCTCCCGGCCCCGGCGCGATGGTCGTTCCGGGGGTGCCCCTGCGCGCCTTCGGAACCGACCGCTGCGGGGCGGGCGCCCTCTCGGCGGTCCTGAACGCGCTCGGGGACCCCGTCACCCTCGAGGCGCTCGACGCCGAGCTCCCGAAGTCGCCGGGAGGCGGCGTGCTCTCCGTGGACCTGCTCCTCGCGGCGCGCGCGCGCGGCTTCGAGGCCCGGCTCGTCCCGGGGAGCGCGCGGGAGATCCGCGACGCCGTGCGGTCGGGCCGCCCCGCCATTCTCATGCTCCGGGTGCTCGACGCGCCGGGGGGAAAGCTCGATCTCCACCACTACGTCGTGGCCGACGGCGTGGACGACGAGCGCGGCCTCTTCCGGGTGCAGTTCGGGGACGGCGAGGGACGCTGGACCCCGCTCGACCCTCTCGAGCGGGCCTGGGCCGCGGACGGGCACGCCCTCCTGCTGGTCGCGCCCGGCCGGACGCCTCTCGCGGGGGGAGCCGAGGGGCTGAACCGCGCGGTCGCTCTCGAGGGCGCGGGCAAGCTCGACGAGGCGATCGCGGCGTATCGCGGCGTGGTCGAGGAGCAGCCGGACTGGGCGCTGGCCTGGACCGACCTGGGAAACGCCCTGTCCCGCTCCGGAAGGACGACGGAGGCCGAGGCCGCCTACCGGCGCGCGCTCGCGATCGATCCCGCTAGCCCCGACGCCCTCAACAACCTCGCATGGCTTCTCCTCGAGGAGGGCACCCGCCTCGACGAGGCGGAGACCCTCGCCCGGCGCGCGCTCGAGGCGGGCGGGCCGGACGAGGCCCTCGTCCGCGACACCCTGGAACGGATACTCCGGAAGAAGGGCGGGGTCAGCAGCGCCGAACCGCCACGACCGTGATGTCGTCGGTGGGCGGCGCGCCGGCCGTCCACTCGTCGATGGCGCGGCACACCCGGTCCACGACGGCCTGAAGCGGGCTCGCCCCGGGCCTCCGCGAGCAGCGCCGTCAGCCGCTCCTCGCCGAACTCCTCGCCGCCCGGGCTCGTCGCCTCGGTCACGCCGTCGCTGAACAGCAGGAGCAGGTCTCCCGGATCGAGGCGCGCGCGCCGCTCCTCGTAGCCGAGGTCCGGGAACATGCCGAGCACCGTTCCGCCCCCGCGGAGCTGCTCCGCCTGGCCGTCGTGCCGTACCAGCAGCGGCGGGTTGTGGCCCGCGTTGCAGTAGATGGTCTCCCCCGACGGGGGGTCGATCACGCAGAGGAACAGCGTGACGAAGCGGTTCCCCGGACAGTTCTTCGCCATCATCCGGTCGAGGCGGGACATCAAGAGCGGCAGGTCGTCGGGCTCCTCGAGGAGCACCTGGACTCTCGCCTGCAGGCTGGCCATCAGCAGCGACGCGGGAAGCCCCTTGCCGGAGACGTCCGCGAGCACCACGCCGACCCTTCCGTCGGGAAGGGGAAAGAAATCGTAGTAGTCGCCGCCCACCGTGTAGCACGCCGCGTTGCTCCCGGCGAGCTCGAGGCCGGGCACGTCCGGGGCGCGCTCGGGAAGCAGGCGCCGCTGGATCTCGGCCGCCTGGTCGAGCTCCTTCTGGCGGAGCTGGTTCACCACCTCGACCAGCGCTAGCCGCTCCTGCTCGATGCGGATCGCCGCGACGTTCGCGAGCACGGTGAGCAGGTCGAGGTCGCGGGGCGTCAGGTCCACCGCGAGCGCGGGGAAGTCCACGTAGATCAGCCCGATCACCTGATCGCTGGTCTGGAGCGGGACCGCCATCAGCGTCCTCACGTTCTGCTCGCTGATGCTGACGCGGTTCTTCAAGGCCTCGTCGAGGCTGGTGTCGCGGACCAGCAGGGACTGCTTCGAGTGGAGCACCCGGTCGCGGACCGCGGTGCTGATACGGAACCCCTCGCCGCGGGCGGCCTGCGCGATCAGCCCCTCCTTCTCCACCGTGAGGAGCACTCCGCGGTCCGCCTTGACCGTCTCGACCGACAGGTCGAGGATCAGCTGGAACAGCTCGGGGAGGGGGCGGCGGATCGCGAGCTCGCGGCCGGCGCGAATGAGGGCGTTGACCGCGGTCTCGTCGAACGTCTTCCGCGGCGCCGCCTCCTGGCCGCGCACGGGGATCTTGCCGGAGACGGTCGGCAGGCTCTCCGAGGACAGCGCCCCCTCGAGGTTCGACACGATGGTGGCGTTCGGCGGCAGGTCCGCCTCCGAGCCGGCGTAGAAGGTGACGTCGCCGCCCCCGTTGGCGAGCGGGTCGCCGAAGACGATCGTGAGGTGACCGGCCGTGATCCGGTCGCCGGGCTCGAGGCGCCGCGGCGCCGTCAAGCGCTCGCCGTTGACGAACGTGCCGTTCTTGCTGCCGAGATCCTGGACCGTCCAGTGGTCGCCGTCCCTCTCGAGCGAAAGGTGACGCCTCGAGAGGCTGGTGTCCTCGGGGTAGTGGAGGTCGTTGTCGTGCGCGCGGCCCATCGAGAGCCGGTCGCCGTCGAGCGGCAGCGTCTGGGTGCCGCCGTCGGCGGTGCGTATCGCGATCGTTCGCTTCATGAAGGTCGTCTCCTCGGAACGGCTCGTCCTGGCTGCACCTAGGATAATACTGCCGAGGACGTCAACGAACCGCGTCGGGGAAGAACGGCCTCAGCTCCTCGTCCGTGGGCGGGGGCGAGAGATAGGAGCCGATCACGAGGCCCATCATGGAGAGCGCGAACGAGAAGAAGATCCCGGGGATCCCCCACGGGTCCTTCCCGAAGAACCCGGCCTCCCCCGCGCCTGGCGCCCCGATCATCACGCCGGGCCAGGCGTAGGGCAGCACGATCTCGAAGAACAGCGTGCCCACCGTGCCGAGCAGGATGGACAGGAGGCCCCCGAGGCGCGTGGCCCGCTTCCAGGTCAGCGCAGCCAGGAGCGCCGGAGTCACCGCGACGCCGTAGATGGTGTACGCGAAGTAGCTGTACTGCAGCACCGAGATGTTCGACTTGAGAACCGTCGGGACGAAGATCATCAGGAAGGCGAGGAAGCCGATCACCACCACCACGATCTTCTGCAGCGCGGCCATGCGCCTCGGGTCGGCATCCGGCCGGATGAACCTCTGGTAGACGTCCCGCATGACGTTCGTGCTGGGCGACAGCAGGTAGTTCATGCCGGTCGAGATCACCACGGCGCACGCGGCGCCGATGAGCAGGACGCCGACGGGAAGCGGCACCATCCGCCGGGCGGCCTGCAGCACCATCGCCCGGGCGTCCCAGCCCGTCGCGTGCTCCGCGTTGTAGCTCGACGCGTAGATGGCGATCACCACTACGACCGTCTCGACGACGATCGTCCCGAAGATCCACACCCCCACCGCGGCGCGGGCCTCGGCGGCGCTCCTCGCCGCATAGAATTTCTGGTACATGGACTGCACGCCCATGAGGAGGAGGAGCGTCGAGAAGGCGTACCCCACGGCCTTCAGAACGGGAAAGTGCCCGAAGTCGGCCGAGAACGCCGCGAAGTGGCTCGCGGGCAGGACCTGCGCCGCGTGCGACCAGCCGCCGGCGGTCAGGACGACGAACGGGACCGAGACGAGGCACGCCAGGACGATCACGATCCCGTTCGGCAGATCGGTGTACGCCACCGCCACCATCCCGCCGAGCGCCGTGAAGAGGATCACGAAGGCGGCGGCGGCCAGTTGGCCCCACTCGACGGAGATCCTGCCCTCGCTGACGACGTTCAGGATGTACCCCCCGGCGCGGAACTGGTACGCGACGATCGTCGTGAACGAGAGCACGATCGCGACGGCGCCGAACAGCCGGGCGAACTTGCCGTAGCGGACCTCGAGGATGTCGCCGACCGTGTACTGGCCGAACGTGCGGATCTTCGCGGCAAGGAAGAAGATCACCAGGATCCCGATCCAGGCTCCGGCGGGAAGCCACAGGGAGGACCAGCCGGCGTAGTAGGCGTACTCCGCCCCCGCGATGAAGGTCCCGGAGCCGATCCAGGTGCAGATGAGCGTGAAGACGATCACCCAGAGGCTCAGGGTGCGGCCCGCGACCATCATGTCGTCCTGGGTCTTCACCTTTCTCGCCCGGAGGACGTTGAGGGCCGTGAGGATCCCGAAGTAGATCAGGATCGCCGCGGCGAAGACGTAGGTTTGGTTCATCGGGGTCGTCCTCCCTGGCGCGCGCCCAGCGCGGCACCCGCCCGCTCCGCCGGACGGTGGCGAAGCATACCCGATTCCGGACGAGCGGGGTTATCATTCCCGGCCCGGCGCGCCCGCCGGGATCGAGGAGGTCCCGCGTGCCCCGCAGCCTGTTCCGCTCCTTTCCCCGGGTCTTCTGGATCGCCAACGTGATGGAGCTGTTCGAGAGGGCGGCCTATTACGGGCTGAACTCGGTGCTGGCGGTCTACCTCACGGCCAGCCCCGCCTCCGGGGGGCTCGGCTTCGGCGAGCAGGCGGTCGGGTTCCTCCAGGGGATTGTCTACGCGGCAACTTACGTCATCCCGATCCTGGGAGGCGCGCTCGCGGACCGGTACGGCTACCGCCGGATGCTGCTCTTCGCCTTCTCGCTCCTGAGCGTCGGGTATTTCGCCTCGGGCCACATGTCGAGCTACGCGCTGGTGTTCCTCTTCCTCCTCGTCATGGCCACCGGGGCCGGGCTGTTCAAGCCGATCATCTCGGGAACGATCGCGCGCTCCACCGACGAGCGCACTTCCGCCTTCGGATTCGGCATCTACTACTGGATGATCAACCTCGGCGCGTTCCTGGCGCCGCTCGTCGTCTCCTACCTCAAGGGGTTCTCCTGGCGGGCCGTCTTCACGGCCTCCGCGGCCTACACGGCGCTCATGCTCCTCCCGGCCGTCTTCCTGTACCGCGACCCGCCCAAGCCTTCGAGCGGGAAGAAGCTGCGTGAGGTCCTCGTCGGCGCCGCCGAGGTGCTCGGGGACGCCCGGTTCATGCTGATGATCGTGGTGTACTCCGGGTTCTGGATCCTGTACTTCCAGAACTTCGGCTCGGTCCTCTGGTATCTCAGGGACTTCGTGGACAAGGAGCCCGTGAACCGGGCGGTCAACGCGATGCTCGCGGCGCTCCGGCTCCCCGCGCGCTTCTCGTTCGACGCCGAGCACGTCACCGTCATCAACGCGGGGATGATCATCGCGCTGCAGGTCGCGGTGAGCCGGATCGTGAAGGAGCGTCGCGCGCTCCCCACCATGGTCGCCGGGATGGCGCTCGGCGCCGCCGGGTTCGCGTGCCTCGCGATCTCGGCGAACCCCTGGATCTTCATCCTCGGGATCGCGGTCTTCTCCGTCGGCGAGATGACCGCCCATCCGAAGTACTACAGCTTCGTCGGGCTCGTCGCTCCGAAGGACCGCGTCGCGGTGTACATGGGGTACGCTTTCCTGTACGGGGTATTCGGCTCGCTCCTCGGCTCGAACCTCGGGTCGTTCCTCTACGAGAAGATGCTCAAGCCGGCCATGGGAACTCCGGCCGCCCCGGCAAGATCCCGCCTCTTCTGGTCGCTCTTTGCCCTCCTGGACGTCGCGGCCTCGGCCGGACTCGTCCTGTTCGCGCGCTCGTTCGGCGAGGACACGGAGTCCACCCGAAGGCGCGCGGCGAAGGTCATGCGGGGCGTCTATGCGGGGGTCTTCGTCCTGGGGGTGGCCTTCCTGTTCGTGGCCTTCGCCGGTCCGGCCGTGCAGTACAAGACGGCGATACAGGCAGCGATCTTCCTCGCACTGGGCACCGGTGGGTTCGCCGTCGGCCTCCGCGGGCGGAAATGACGACGGCGTTTTCCGGATTTCCCGCCGATACCCGATTCGAGTGCAATTTTGTGATCGCGATGGTACGAATCGTGCTTTTACCTCACTGCCGGTGGATGATCCCGTAACGTCCACGCGCCCGGCGGGAGGTATCACGATGGCGTCCGTTCCGGCCCTCCGATCACGGAAATCGGTTTCGGAGGGACGATCTTCGGCGACTGTCGGAACCGAACTGGAGGAGGAGGTCATGAGCATGGGAAACCGAATCGGAAACGTGACGCGCGCCGCCCTGGCGGCGCTCTCTGCCGTCGTATTCGCCACGACCGCGGGTTACGCGGCGTTCCCCGGCGCGAACGGCCGGATCGCCGCGGAAACCAACCGCACGTTCGATCTGAGGATCGTGACGATGAACCCCGACGGGACCGACGTGCGGTTCCTCACGAACAACTACGTGAGAGAACAGCACCCCGCGTGGTCCCCCGACGGGACGAGAATCGCGTTCGTTTCGGACGCGGGTGGCCACAACGAGATCTGGGTCGTCAACGCGGATGGAACGAACCCCTCGCGTCTCACCGTCAGCGCGACCAACGACACGTTCCCCGCCTGGTCTCCCGACGGCCTCCGCATCGCCTTCACCCGTAACGATTCCGTAACGCTCCGTGACGATATCTGGGTCATGAGCGCGGCGGACGGGAGCGGGCTCGTTCGTCTCACCACCACGGATGCCTCGGGCGAGTCCCAGCCCGCCTGGTCCCCCGACGGCTCGAAGATCGCTTTCGTAACGAACCGGGACGGCGATCTCGAGATCTACTCGATGAACGCGGACGGCTCGGGCGCGACCAACCTGACCCAGAGCCCGTCTTCGGACGAGACCTCTCCCGACTGGGCCCCCGACGGCTCGCTCATCGTCTTCGACAGCGACCGAACGGACGTGCTTTTCGCCCGGCTGTTCGTCATGGCCCCCGACGGCTCCGCCCAGCAGGAGGTCCCGGGCACGGAGGCTGGGGACGAGCAGCCCGCCTTCTCTCCCGACGGCGCTTCGATCGCGTTCGCGGGACTCCGGGACTCGGCCTGGGCGATCCACCGCATGACGCTCGGCGACCCGGCGACGCGCTCGGTCGTCAGCGATGCGGACTCCTATGGACTCGACGAGCTGCACCCCGATTGGCAAGCGGTTCGGGAGCAGACGGACAACCGGCCGCCGGTGGCGGATGCCGGTCCCGGCGGCACGGTCGAATGCGCTTCGCCCGGGGGCGGCAGCGTGATGCTCGACGGCTCCGGCTCCTCGGATCCCGACTCGACACCGGGCACCCATGACGACATCGTCTCGTTCGAGTGGTTCCTGGGCTTCGGCACGGCGGCGCAGGCGCTGGTCGCGACCGGGGAAAGGACCGGGGCCGTGCTCCCGCTCGGCCGGAGCGTCGTCACGCTCCGGGTCACCGACAAGCAGGGTGCGACGTCCACGGACGACGCGGTCTGGTCCGTGCGCGACACCGTGCCTCCCACGATCTCGGTGTCCGTCGACCCGGCCGTGATCTGGCCGCCGAACCACCGGATGGTCCCGGTGCACGCGACGGTGACCGCCACGGACGCCTGCGGCTCGCCGTCCGTCGTCCTCGCCGCCGTCACGAGCAACGAGGCCATGGGCCGAATCAAGGGGAAGGGCGACGGAGGCCCCGACGTCCAGGGCGCGGACATCGGCCGCGCGGATTTCGACCTGCTGCTCCGCGCGGAGAGACTGGGCACCGGGCAGGGCCGGGTCTACTCGATCGTCTACAGCGCGACCGATGCGGCGGGTAACGGGTCGGCGGCCCGCGCCACGGTCACGGTTCCCCACGACCAGGGCAGGCGCTCCTCCGACCAACCGCCGTTGGGGCGGGCCCCCTGGCGCAAGACTCGTTAGGCAGCACGCGCGGCCGGGCGCCGACGTGGCGCCCGGCCGCGCGTTTCACGATCTAGTCCCGCAGCGGCTCCCAGACCTCGGCGCCGAAAAGGTCCCAGCTCAGCCTTCCCTCGTCGGTCTCCCCGGGCTCCGGAGAGAAATGGACGTCGGTGAGGTAGAGGATCCGCGCCGTTCCCGTGCCGATGTTCCGGCAGCCGTGCGCCACTCCGGGCGGGATGCGCACCAGGCGGGACTCCCCGTCGCCGAGCGTCAGGCGCAGCCGCTTTCCCTCCGTGGGCGAGCCCGACCGGACGTCCACCAGCACGAGCAGGATACGGTCCGACGGGGGCACGAACCAGACGTCGGTCTGGCGACGGTGCACGTGGAAGGCCTTGATCGCGCCGGGCTCGAGCGTGCTGAAGTTGACCTGGGCCGCGGCGAACCCCTCGAGCCCCTCGACCCGTCCGTCCCGGAGGCGCGCCAGCTCCGTCATCGAGCCGGTCTCGTCATGGGCGCGGCGCAGCGTCACGAGAGCCACCCCTTCGATTCCGGGCCGCTTCGAGTAGTCCTGAACCCGGTAGCATGCCTCCGCGTCCGCACTGAGCTTCATCGCGAGATTCCTCCCGGCCGGCCCGGGCATCGGGCCCCGGGGAGATTCTATGCGAGTTGGGCCCGCCTTGACGGCACCCGCCGGACATCCCATAACAGGAATGCCGGAAGAGGCACTCGAGGGCCACGATGAACGAGCCGACCGCGAAAAAGGCCGGAACGAGGGCGGAGCCCTCGAGCGGCGGCTGGGCGCTCGAGATCGGCACCGTGATGGGGATCCCGATCCGGATCCACTTCACGTTCCTGCTCCTGCTGCTCTGGTTCGGCTTCGCGGCAACCGCGCGCGGCGAGAGCGCCCCCCGGGCGGTGCTCGTCCTCGTGCTGCTGTTCGCCTGCGTCGTTCTCCACGAGTTGGGGCACGCGGCGATGGCCCGCCGCTTCGGCGTGCGGACGCGGGAGATCGTCCTCTACCCGATCGGCGGGATCGCGAAGCTCGAGAACATCCCCGGCGGCATGGCGGAGCTCCTTATCGCGCTCGCGGGTCCGGCGGTGAACCTCTTCATCGCGATTCTCCTCGTAGCCGCGATGGCCCTTCTCGGCATGGGGCCGGCCGTCGACTTCGGGCTCCTCCTTCCCCCGGGCCCGATCCTCCCCAAGCTCCTGGCGGCGAACCTCGCCCTCATCGCTTTCAATCTGATCCCGGCCTTTCCCATGGATGGCGGGCGCGTGCTCCGCGCCTCGCTCTCGATGGCCTTCGGAGAAGAGAAGGCCACGCGGGTCGCCGCCGCGGTCGGCCAGGGGATCGCGGTTCTCTTCGGCGCCACCGGCCTGTTCACCGGCCAATGGGGCCTCCTGTTCATCGCGCTCTTCGTATTTCTCGGGGCGGGCCAGGAAGCCGCCTTCAACCGCCGGCGCGCCATGGTCGTCGGCCGGACGGCTCGCGAGGCGATGATCACGCGTTTCGAGACTCTCGCTCCCCAGGACTCGCTCGGCCGCGCGGCGGAGGTGCTTCTCGCGACCCACCAGCAGGACTTCCCCGTGGTGGACGCCTGGAGCCGCGTCGCGGGGGTGCTCTCGCGCGCCGGCCTCATGCAGGGCCTCGCGAGGGAAGGAAACTCGGGCGCGGTGCTGGACGTGATGCAGCGGGAGTTCCCCGTCGTCGCTCCCGGCAGCGAGCTCGATGAAGTTCTGCGCTACTTCCAGAGCGACCCGCGCATGCCGGTGATCGTTCTCGACGGGGAGCAGCTCGTCGGGATGATCACCCTCGAGAACCTCGCGGAGTTCATCCAGATCGCCCGGTTCGCCCACGCGTGACACGTCTCGCGAAGAGAGCGTGGACGGGAAAACCGAGCAGCAGGAGGCCGAGGCCGACGAGAGCGCGCCGCGGATCCTGCGCCGTCAGGCTCGCGGTCATCCCGGCTGCGGTGGCGAGAACGACGGCGGGAGCGAGGTAACCGCCCGGGGCCTTCCAGGAAACCGGCTCCCCCACCCCGCGCCGGCGGAGCACGATCAGCGCGACCGCGGTCAGCCCGTAGAAGATCCAGACGCTGAACGAGAAGAAGGCGAGCAGGTTGCCGAACCCCGCGGATAGGACGTAGAGGATCGCCACCGCCACGAGCCCCGCGACCGACCGCGCCGGTGTGCCGAAGCGGGAGTGGATCCCGCCGAACCACGACGGCAGGCGACCGTCTCGCGCCATCGCGTACCCGAGCCGCGACGCGGTCAGCACGGTTCCGTTGATGGAGCCGAAGGTGCAGACGACCACGAGGAGCGCCACCAGCCTCCCCGCCCCCGATCCGAGTCCGGCCTCGACCGCGTCCGCGACGACCCGCTCCGACGCGGCCGCCCGCGCCGGGCCGAGAAGCGCTCCGACCGAGACCTGGACCAGGACGTACAGGGCGACGAGGATGGCGGTTCCGAACACCACGGCGCGCCCGAGGTCGCGTCCCGGCTTCTCCACCTCGCCGGACACGAGCGTGACGTCCGACCAGCCGTCGTACGTCCACAGGAGCACGACGAGGGCGGCCAGGAGCGCCGCCGGGGGCACGGCCGCCGTCCCGGCCGCCGGCGGCGGGGACGGCGCCCTCGCGACGAGCGCCGCGCCGCAGAGCAGCGCGAGCGCTGCGAGCTTGATCCCGGTGAGCCACCGCTGCGCCCCGGCCCCGACACGGACCCCGAACACGTTCAGGGCCCCGGCCGCGGCGAGCGCGCCCGCGGCCGCGAGGGCTTCCATCCCCCGAAGAGGAACGACCTCTCCGAGGTAGCGCGCGAAGACGAGGGCGATCGCGGCGATCGATGCCGGGTAGGTGACCAGGGCCGCGGCCCAGCCGCCGACGAACGCGACCGGGGCGCCGAACGCCTCGCGGTAGAACACGTAGAAGCCACCGGTCCGGGGCAGGCGCGCCCCGCACTCGGCGTAGCAGAACGCGCCGCAGGCCGCGACGCAGCCCCCCGCGATCCAGAGCAGGGGGCCGCCCACGCCCCCGCCGGCCGCGGCGGCGACGGCCGCCGGGGCCACGAAGATCCCCGAGCCGAGGATGATCCCGACGTAGATCGCCGCGGCGTCGAGGACGCCGAGCTGGCGTCTCAGCTCGCCGGCGGGGGCGGGCGGGCCGGTCATCGAGGCGCGCCCGGGTTGGACACGGCCGGCCCCGGCGTCAATCCAGGTAGGTGTAGTGCGTGAGCCGCTGCCGGTACTCTTCGAGGAGGCCGTCCGCGTCCTCCCGGCCCATGTCCCCGCGGTTCACCCGCTCCCGGAGATTCGCGCCGACGGTCTCGATCAGCTCTTGCTCGTCGTAACCGAAGCACGACAGCGTGTCCCGGGACGGCTCGCCGCGCCGGGTGTCGCGGATGAGCATCGCCCCGGCGGGATCGAGGATGACCTCCGCCTCGTGGACGCGCCCGAAGAGGTTGTGCATGTCCCCCATCGTGTCCTGGTAGGCCCCCACGAGGAGGAACGCGAGGTAGTACGGCTCGCCGGGGATCAGCTCGTGCACCTCGAGGGAATCCTTGATGTCCTTGAGGTCGACGAACTTCTCGACCTCCCCGTCGGAGTCGCACGTGATGTCCACCAGCGTGGCCCGCCGGACCGGCGGCTCGTTCAGGCGATGTACCGGGATCACCGGGAAGAGCTGGTCGAGGGCCCAATGGTCCGGGAGCGACTGGAAGACCGAGAAGTTGCAGATGTACTTGTCGTGCAGCCGCTGCTCCAGCTCGACGAACTCGTCCGCGACGAACTTCGCGGTCTTCGAGAACCGAACCGCCTTGCCGGCGATCTCCCAGAAGAGCGTCTCCGCCTTGGCCCGGTCCTCGAGCCCCAGCATCCCCAGGTTGAACAGCTGGTACATCTGGTCCCGGTACTCGATCGCGTCGTGGTAGAACTCGCGGTAGTTCTTCACCGAGAGCTTCCTCGACACCTCGGCCAGGTCCTGCACGACCTGGGGCTCGCGCCCGGTCAGGACCGGCGGGTCCCGCTCGATGCCCGAGATCACCCCGCGCACGTCGGTCACCAGCATCGCGTGATAGCCCACGAGCATCCGCCCCGACTCGCTGATGATCGTCGGCGGCGGGATGTGCTCCTCGTCGCAGACCTCCGTGATGCCGAAGACGACGTCGTTGGCGTACTCCTGGACCGTGTAGTTGACCGACGCGTCGGAAGAGGTCTTCGACCCGTCGTAATCGATGCCGAGCCCGCCCCCCACGTCGAGGTGGGTGATGTCCGCCCCCGCCTTCCTCACCTTGGCGTAGAGGCGGGCCGCCTCGCGCACCGCGTTCTTGATCCGGCGGATCTCCGTGATCTGGCTCCCGATGTGGAAGTGGAGGAGGGTGATGCTCCGCGAGAGCCCCGCCTGCTGGAGCTTGTCGAGCGCCCGCATCAGCTGCAGCGTCGTGAGGCCGAACTTCGACGCGAACCCGGACGACTTCTCCCACTTGCCGGATCCCTTCGACTGGAGCCGGATCCTGAACCCGATCTTGAAGAGGATCTCCTCCTCCCGGCCGAGCTCGAGGATCTGGTCCACCTCGAAGGGCTTCTCGATGACCACGACGACCTGCTTGCCGAGACGGCTCGCGAGGGACGCGGACGAGAGGTACTCGGGATCCTTGAAGCCGTTGCAGACCAGGACGGCCTCGGGCGACGTGTCGAGGCCGATCGCCGCGAGCAGCTCCGGCCGGCTGCCGACCTCGATGCCGAGGCCGTACTTCCAGCCGCTCGCGACGAGGCCCTCGACGACCGAGCGCTGCTGGTTGACCTTGATCGGGAAGACGGGCAGGTAGCGCTCCGGGTAGTTGAACTCGCGGATCGCGTTCGAGAACGCGTTCGCCAGCTCGTGGACCTGCCCCTCGAGGAGCTGCGGGAACCGGAGGAGCAGCGGCGTCTTGAGCCCGCGCCGTCCCAGGTCCTCGACGACCTTCAACACGTCGATGGCCCGGCTCGGATCGCGCGAGGGGGTGACGAGCAGGTGGCCGTCCGTTCCCACGGCGACGTAACCGTTCCCCCAGCCGTCGAGGCCGTAGAGATTGATGGCATCGTCCACCGTGAAACGATCGGTCGCCGGCACGTTCATGAATCCCCTCCCCTTTCCGCACCCGGCGCGCCGAGCCGCGCGCGCCGACACGAGAGCGGGCTGATTATAGAACCCGCCGCAAGCGCCGCAAGAGTCGGCGAGGGCTTTTTGCGGACGGCCCCGGTCGCGCGGAGGAGCCGAGGCGCGGTAACCTCTCCCCGTGAGCACGCTCGCCGCGCCCCCCGAGGAGGATCGCCTCGACGCGATCGCCCGCATGGTGCCGCCGGGGTCCGTCGTGGCGGACATCGGGACGGACCACGGGCTCCTTCCGCTGCGCCTCCTGGCGTCGGGGCGCGCGATCCGCTGCATCGCGAGCGAGCCGAGCGCCGCCCGCCTCGCGAAGGCCCGCGCCCTCGCGTCGCGCGGCCCGAGCCGACCCGCTCTCGCGCTCCGGATCGGAGACGGCTTCACCGTTCTCGAGCCGGAGGACGGCATCGACGTCGCCGTCGTCGCGGGGCTCGGAGGTCACGCGGTGGTCAGGATCCTCGACCATCCCGCCCGCGAGAGGCTCGCTCTCCGGCGCCTCGTCCTCCAGCCGCAGACCGATCCCTCCCTCGTCCGAGGCTGGCTCCTGGAGCACGGCTTCCGGCACGCCGACGAGCGCCTCGTCCTGGATCGCGGCCGCTTCTACACTCTGATCGCCGCCGAGCCGGGGCCAGAGCGCCTCGAGCACCCCCGGCTGTCGCGAGAGGACGTCCTCGAGGCTGGCCCCCTTCTCGTCCGCTCTCAGGACCCTACCGTGGCGTTCTTCTGGACCCGCTGGCTCGAGCGGCACGAGAGGATCCTCGCCCGGGCCCGGCCTGGCGCCGCCCGGGACGAGGCCCTGCGGCAACGGGACCTCGCCCGCCGCATCCTGGCCGCGCTGTCCGCCAGGCTGAACTCGCCTCGTGCCGTGCTAAGATCCGGGCAAGTCCACGAAACGGCGGCGTGCGAATCCTCTTCGCCCCGTCGAGGGGGGATATGGCCCTGCCGGATCCGCAGGGGGATCTCGGGCGTGCCGCCGTCACGGGCGGCATGGTCGGCCACTACCGGATGCTCGGCGAGATCGGGCGCGGCGGGATGGGGATCGTCTACCGCGCGTTCGACGTGAACCTCGAGCGCGAGGTTGCCCTCAAGTGCCCGCGGCCGGACCGTCCGGGAGACGCGAAGCTCCTGGAGCGCTTCCTCCGCGAGGCGAGAACCCTCTCGCAGCTCTCGCACCCGAGCATCATTCCCGTCTTCGAGGTGTTCGAGGACGGCGGCCGCCCCTGGCTCGCGAGCGAGCTGGTGGACGGCGAGGACCTCCGTGTCCTGCTCCGGAGGCGCGGTCCCCTGCCGGTCGAGGAGGTGCTGGCCCACGCGGAGGGTTGACGGACGCCCTCGCGGCCGCCCACTCGAAGAACATCCTGCACCGCGACCTGAAACCCGCGAACGTGCTGATCGGCAAGGACGGTCGGGCGCGCCTCGCGGATTTCGGCCTCGCGCGCGTGTTCGCCGAGGAGGGCTCCGAGGCTACGACGCTCACCGGCCCTTTGACCGCCGACAGTCGAATCGTCGGCACCCCGGGATACATGTCGCCGGAGCAGCTCACCGGCAAGCCCCTCGACCCGAGGAGCGACATCTTCTGCCTCGCGGCGGTCCTCTACGAGATGTGCACGGCGCAGCCGGCCTTCGCCCGGCCGGGGACGACGGACTGGATCGACCTGCTCCTCTATCAGGAGCCGGAGCCGATCTCGCGATTCAACCGCGACGCGCCGCCGGAGCTCGCGCGGATTCTCGGGAAGGCGCTCGCGAAGCGCCCCGACGAGCGGTACCAGCACGCGAGCGAGATGCTGGCGGATCTGCGCGCGCTGCGGCGGCGCGTCGAGTCGGGCCACGATACCGCCCGAGCCGCGGCGACCGTTCCGGGTCGGGCGGTTCGCGGTCCTGGTGGCCGCCCTCGTGGCCGCCGGGACGTCGGGCTGGCTGCTCTATCGCTTGGCTGGGCGGCGGCGGCATTCCTCCCCTGCCGGAAGTCGAAACCGCGGCAGCTCACCTCGAGCCCAGGCACCAAGGGGGAGCCCGCCCTCTCGCCCGACGACGCCTTCGCGGCCTACTCGTCCGACGAGACCGGGAACCCGGAGATCTGGCTCATGGACCTCAAGAGCGGGGTCCCCCTGCAGCTCACGAACGATCCCGCCTCGGATACGTCGCCCGCCTGGACTCCCGACGGCGGAACGATACTCTTCGTTTCCGATCGGGGCGGCAGTCCCGCTGTCTACAAGGTCCCTCGCCTCGGCGGCGCGCCCCTGCTCGTGTTGCCCGACGCCGTGGACCCGGCGGCCTCGCCTGATGGGACCCGCATCGCGTTCGCGAGGCCGAACGCGGCGGGCGAAGGCCGCATCGCGGTCGCCGATCTCCTCGATCTGGCCCACCCAAGAATCCTGACAGGCGACGCCGACGGCCTCTGGGGCCATTACCGCCCCGCCTGGTCTCCCGACGGGAAGACGATCTGCTACCAGGACTTCAGGGATCTGTGGCTGGTTCCCGCGGCCGGCGGGAAGGTGAAGCCCCTCACGACCGATCATAAGTGGAACCTCGAGCCCGTCTGGTCTCCCGACGGCCGTTCCATCTACTTCTCCTCCTACCGCGACGGCACGCACGCCTTGTGGCGCATCCCCGCGTCCGGCGGCACGCCGGAGCGCGTGACCCCCGGCACGGGCCCCGAGGGGCGTCCGAGCGTCACCCGCTCGGGATCGCGCCTCGCTTACTCCACTTACCTCTCCGAGGACAACCTTCTGCTACTCGATCGCCGCTCCGGCGAACGGTCGAGGATCCCGACCCTCCGAAGGGCGAACATTCCCGCGATCGCCGCCGACAGGAGCCGGGTCTTCTTCCTTTCCGACCGTGCCGGCCGCTCGGACCTATGGGTTCAACCCCTGAAGGACGGAAAGCCGCAGGGCGATGCGGTCCGCCTCGCCGAGCAGCCGGGCCACATCGGCACGTACTCCCTGTCGCCGGACGGCAAGTGGATCGCGTACCACGGGCACCGCGACGGGCGACGCGACATCTGGATCATGCCTTCCACGGGAGGTCCCTCGACGAAGATCACCGAGAACGGCGCGGTGAACTTCCAACCGTCCTGGTCGCCCGACGGGACGCGGCTCGCGTACGTCTCCGACCAGGAACGAGGCGACCAGATCTGGGCCGTTCCGATGGCGGACGGGAAGCCGGTCGGGCGCGGCGGTCCGGCTCACGTCGGACAGCGTGGGCCACGCGCTCCCCCGCTGGTCGCCCGACGGGACGCGAATCGCGTTCGTCGGGCAGATCCGCGGAGTCGTCGGAAGTCATGGATCGTGCGTAGCTCGGGCTCCCCCGAGCCCCAGCTCTTGACCGCGGGTGCCGAGGCCAAGAGTGTCGGGTGGGATTTCGAACGGTGGGAACTGCTGGTCTCGGGCTCATGGGGAGCCGGGAAGACCGAACTTCGACGCGTGAAGCCGACCGGCGGCGACGCGGTGCCACTGGCGCCGCCGGTGATCTTCGGGAACTTAGCGCGTCTCGGCGATTTCGAGGTTTCCGCCGACGGCACTCTCCTCATCTACGACCAGGAAATGGCTCGCGGAGAGATTTGGGTTTCGGAGGTCGAGCGCGGGTCCTTCTGACCCGGGGGCTGGGAAGCAACGCGGTGGCCTGATCGCCCGGGAGCGGAGCCGCGCAGGCGAATCCTCGCGGTGCCGCCGACGGATCGCGCATGACAGCACCGAAGGACGCGCGCACGGGAGAATCTCGATCCTCAGCCGGGGAATACGGTCGGGCACTATCGGATCGTCGGTGAGATCGGTCGCGGTGGCATGGGGGTCGTTTACCGCGCATTCGACGCCAGCCTGCAGCGGGAGGTCGCGCTCAAGTGCCCGCGGCCAGAACTCTCCGGCGATCCTAGGTTCGTCGGGAGGTTCCTTCGCGAGGCGAGAACGCTCTCGAGGCTCTCCCACCCGGGCATCGTCCCGGTCTTCGAGGTGTTCGAGGAAGCGGGCCGACTCTGGCTCGCGAGCGAGCTGGTGGACGGCGAGGACCTCGTCGGCCCTGCTTCGCAGGCGGGGACCCCTGATCACCGAAGAGGTGCTCTTCTACGCCGAGGGCCTGACAGGCGCCCTCGACGCCGCGCACTCGAAGGGGATCCTCCACCGAGACCTGAAGCCGGCGAACGTGCTGATCGGAAAGGACGGCCGGGCGCGTCTCATGGACTTCGGCCTCGCCCGCGTCACCGCTCCCGAGGGCTCGGATGTCGCCACCGGTAGCGTGTCGCTGACCGCGGAAGGCCAGATCGTCGGGACACCGGGGTACATGTCGCCGGAGCAGTTCACGGGCAAGCCCATCGACAACCGGAGCGACATCTTCTGTCTCGGCGCGGTGCTCTACGAAATGTGCGCGGCGAAGCCCGCCTTCTTTCGTCCGGACCACGCCGACTGGGTCGACGCTCTTCTCTACCACGAGCCGGCGGAGATCTCGCGGTTCAATGGGGACATCCCCGACGAGCTCGAGCGGATCATCCGCAAGGCCCTCGCGAAACGCCCCGACGAGCGTTACCAGCATGCTGGCGAGATGCTGGCGGACCTCAAGGCCCTGAAACGACGCGTCGAGGCCGACGAGGTCCTTCCCCCAGCGCCGCGGCCTCGCCGTCGCGGCGGGCGTATTGCGATACTCGCGGCCGGCATTAGCGCCGTGGCGTTGCTGCTGGCGTGGTTCCAGCACTATCGGGAAGGGCGGAACCTCATTCCGATCTCCGAACCCCGGCAACTCACCAGCAGCCCGGGCGCGAAGGGAGAGCCCGCCCTCTCGCCCGACGGCAACTTCGTCGCCTACTCGTCGGACGAGAGCGGGAACCCCGAGATCTGGCTGATGGACCTCAAGAGCGGCTCGCCTTCGCGCCTCACGAACGATCCAGCGGCCGACACATCGCCCGCGTGGTTGCCGGACGGCAGCGCGCTCCTGTTCGTCTCCGAACGCACCGGCAGGAAATCGATCTTCAGTATCCCGCGCCTCGGCGGCGAACCGGTGCTGCTTTTGCCCGATGCAGAGAGCCCCGCCGTCTCGCGAGACGGAACGCAGATCGCGTTCGCCAGGCCCGATTCGGCGGGGCGTCTGCGCATCGGGGTCGCATCCCTGCGAGATCCGTCACAGGTGAGACTCTTGACGGCCGCACCCGACGGATTCAGCGATCACGATCGCCCCTCATGGTCCCCGAACGGGAAGACGATCTGTTACGAGGACTTCAGGGACCTGTGGCTCGTCCCGGCCAGCGGCGGTAAGTCGGTCCCCCTCACGACGGATCACCCGTGGAACGCGGAGCCCTCGTGGTCTCCCGACGGGCGTCATGTCTATTTCTCGTCGTTCCTCCGCGAAGGCACGCACGCGCTATGGCGCATTCCGAGCTCGGGTGGAGCCCCGGAGAGAATCACGCCGGGAACGGGGCCGGAAGGCCATCCCAGCATCGATCGTTCGGGAATCGCGCTCGCATACACCACCTTCGTCGACGAGCCCACCGTCACGATGCTCGACCTCCGTTCTGGCCGCGGAACGAGGCTCTCGACCTTCCGGAGCACGTACTTCCTGACGTTTTCGCACGACGGGAGCAGGATTTGGTTCCTTTCGACGAGGCTGGGCCGCTCCGATCTCTGGTTCCAGGCGCTGAAGGACGGGAAGCCGAAGGGGGATCCGGTCCGCCTCGCGGAGCAGCCGGGGCACATCGGAACGTATTCCCTGTCGCCGGACGGCCACTGGATCGCCTATCACGGCCACCGGGAAGGGCGCCGCGACATCTACGTTCTCCCGGCCGAAGGTGGACCGGCGACGAAGTTGATCGACAACGGCGCCGCAAACGTCCAGCCGTCGTGGTCGCCCGACGGGAAGCGCCTGGCGTTCGTATCGGACCTCGAGGACGGCTTCCAGATCTGGATCGCGCCGGTCGCGGACGGTAAACTCGCCGGCCGCCCGACCCGGCTTACCAGAGACGCGGCGACCCACTGGCTCCCCTGCTGGTCCCCGGACGGATCGCTGATCGCCTACCTCGGCGAGCAAGGCGCCTCCGGGGAAGTCTGGGTGATGCGAGCCGACGGCTCGGGAGAACCCCGTCGGCTGACGACGGGAGCCGAGGCGAGACGACTCCGCTGGAACCCGTCCGATGGAACCCTGCTCGTCGCGGGCTCGTGGGGCACCGAGAAGACCGAGCTGCGACGGTTGAACCCTTCCGGCGGCGAAGCGATGCCCCTGAGGCCGCCGGTCATCTTCGGCAACGCCGCGGCCAACGGGAACTTCGCCGTTTCTGACGACGGGGGGTTCCTCGTGTATGCCCAGGATGAAGTGCGCGGCGAGATATGGATGCTCGAGGCCAAGAAGGGAGCCTACTGACCACTCCTTTTGGGGCGCGTCGATGGCTCGTGACTGTCCGGGTCGAAAGGCCCGCAACTAACAAGGAGCGGTGAAATGTGTGACGATGAATCGAACGACAAACAAGTGAAGAGTCCGAGTGTTGCGCCAGTAACGATCACCATGGAGCATGTCTTTAACGCGCTCGGGCAGATCGAGGTCTGGATCCATTATGTGCGCCAGGCTCTGGGCGGCTACGACACCGTTGCAGCACTTCCCGTTCCCGATGTTCCGCCCACCGCCCCCCCCCTGGGCAGCCTGTCGAACTGCTAGCGACAAGAGCTCAAGCGGCGCTGGCCAGCGGGGTCGCCGGCCCGCTCCTGGCCATAGGCTGTCCACCGCCACCAGGTCCGATCGACCTTCGGCCTCTCGAGGTCGGCTGCCCGCCTCCGGGCCAGTTGACCGCAAGCGAGGAGCCATTCGCGCTCCGGTGGTACCACATCTTCAACACGCTTGCGCAAATCGAGGTCTGGATGCACTACGTGCGCGCCGCGCTGGGCGGGTACAATGGAATGGAGCGTGTTCCCTTCCCTACTCCACCTCCCACCACGTCCCTTGCAAGCAAGGCCGGCGCAAAGCTACCCGCGGGACCGAGTCTGAGCATCGATTGTCCCCCGCCACCCGGCCCCATCATCCCGCAGCCGCTCGAGATCGGCTGTCCCGACTAGCGGCTCCCAGCCAAACGGGAGTCGAGAGTCCTGATGGCGAATGCGCCTTCGCTTGCCGTCTCATCGCTCGACGCGATCGTGACGTCGGCATGCAACTTGAGGTGTAGCTACTGCTACCAGGCCGCTAGAAGCGCCGGTCGGATGGGCTGGGAAATCCTACGCGCTTGCGTGGACCTTCTTCTGGCATCGGAATGCGACGACGTCCAGTTGGTGTTCTACGGGGGAGAGCCACTCCTCGAGTTCCCCACGATCCGGCGAGCGGTGAACTACGCCGAGACGGCAAAGCCGCGGCGCCAGCGCGTCCGGTATGGGATCGTTACGAACGGCATCCTGCTTGGGTCGGAGGTCGCCGCGTTCCTCGACGAGCACCGCTTCGAAACGCGATTGAGTTTCGACGGGGTCCCCGCCTCGCAGGATCTTCGGGCGAGAGGAACTTTCCCGATACTAGACCGCCTGCTAGTCCGGCTGCGGAGCGATAATCCCAGGTTCTTCCGCGACGATCTCAGCATCAACATCACGCTGCACTCGGGAAACCTCCGCTACCTTCCGGATTCGATCGAGTACTTCCTCGAAAAAGGAATCCGCTCGATCCTCCTCGGTCCCATGGTCAACCACGACGACGGCTGGCGCCTGAACATGATCGAGGATCTCGATGCGCGGTTCTCCTGCGTCTTCCAATCCTGCCTGGTTCATTACAGCAGGTCAGGCGAGGTTCCCCTCACTGTCTTCCGAAAGACGGCAAGCCCGACGCTCCGCGAGGCCGTCGGCCGGGCTGTCTGTGGTGTGGGCGGCGGGACGAAAGTCGCCGTGGATCCTAGCGGCAACGTGCATGGCTGCGTGATGCTCGTGGATGCATATCAGTCCTTACCCCTTCCTTTCCGGAATCGACTAACGGGGATGAAGATGGGGAATCTTCTTGACGTGCGGTTTGAGAAACGCTACCGGCGCTATCCCGCGACGGCGCGCGCCGCCCGCATCTTCAACGATCGGCACCTCAAGTACTCGTCATACGGCCGTTGCGACCGCTGCAGGTTCGCAGGATCATGCTCCGTCTGCCCCGTGGCCGTAGGGTATGTACCGTACAGCGACGATCCCCACCGGATTCCGGATCATGTTTGCGCCTACAACCTCGTGTCACTCGACTACCGCGATCGATTTCCGAGCCCTACCGCGGCCGAGGACTTATTCGCGGGGAAGGCGGTTCTTTCTAGGGAGATGAGCGAACTACGGGCGTTCGTGCTGTCCCGGCCGGGCGCCAGGGGAAGGAGATTGCCATGAGAAAGAGGTTCCTTCCGACCATGATGCTTCTCGCCTTTACCGCCGGGGGTATCGCGAGCGCTGATCTCACTCCCACGCGGAGACCCCCGAACGGCGTACGCCTCATTGTCCAGTTCGACACGGGGTCGGCCAGCGTCCTGAAGGCGTGGCCTACGAAATGGAGGCCATCGGGGGCAAACCTGCGGAAGCCCGTTATCGACCAGAAGACCTGGCGTCGCTATCCCGCCGGGAGCGGCGAGTTGCTGGTGTGTGTCTACGACAAAGACGGCAAGCCCATCGAGACCTACGCGTGGCCCTCGAAAGCTTTAGTTCTCGTAGATGGTTTCGACGCCAATCAGGGAGGCGCCCTGCGAGGTCGGGCCGTGACACCTCGCACAGATCAGCGTCTCATGGAGATCCCTCTCGATGGCAATGCTCACTTCCTTGCCTTCTTCCGGACGGAGGTCCTCGACACTCCGGCCCAGCTGTTTCCCGTGCGTCTTACGACGCTATCCGTCTACGACGTCGAAGGCGGGAGTAAGCCGCCGAAGGTGCTTCATCGGCCCGCCGAGAATCTCCCATCCGTTCCTCCGCCCGGGGCCCTCCAGCCGCTGACGCTCATTCAGTCGGACAATAGCAGCTCCGGTGTCTCCAGCAGTGAAGTATCGAGCGGTCAGACGGAAACGAGCCGACCTTCGCCGAAGAAGTTCGACATTCTCGTCCTCGGCGACGGATTCGCCAATGAGCTGTCGTTCAACGCCGCCGCGTACGATCTGAAAGCAGCGCTTCTCGGGCCCCAGGCCGCTGCGAATCAGGGCTCGCCTAACGATCTGGGCGACGGCATCGAGCCGTTTCGTTCCGAGCAACGGAAGATCACCTTCCACTACAAGTTTGACCAATCCAGCGGCGAGGGTGTCGCGCACTGCTGGAACGACACCGGAAACGCTTGCGATGAAGGCGGAGGCCCCAAGCCTCCTTTCTGGGTGGAGGGGCAGTGGGAAGATGAGCTCGGCACGCAGGGAGGCCCCGGCTACTTCGGCACCAAACACCTCGACGCAGTGTTCAACGCCAAACAAGCATTCGAGAACACACACACGGAGCTCGAGGACGGTGTGATCGATCTGGTGATAATGCTAGCGAACTGCCGACGCTACGGCGGCAACGCGGACATGGAGAACGGAATCGTGTACCTTCCGTTGCCAAGCGACAACAGCGAGCTGCATCCGCTGTCGGAGTACGCGGGACTGGTCGCGCACGAGGTCGCGCACGTCGTCGCAGGACTCGGCGAAGAGTATGTGAGCTGCGTCCCACCCGATCGGGTCGACTACCACCGGTTCCCCAACATCGCGTTCATGGGGGACGTCAGGCCGAAGGAGGTGCCGTGGAGGGACTACGCCGAAGCGCGCGGCGCATACTCGAGCGCGGACGAGAAGTTCAAGGTGGTTCACACGAAAGCGGACGGGTTCGATTGCGCCTGCGAGCCTTTCGATTGCCTCGCACTGCCAGATCAGGAGGAGGCGACGTGCCTCGGGAATCGAAGGGAACTTGGGCTGTTCTGGGGAGCCATGTACGCATCCTGCGAGTGCAGCAAGCCGCCGAGGCACTGCCCCCAGTCGCTGTGGTGTGACGCTAGCCCCGCGTACTTCCGTCCGATGAGCCGCTGCAGGATGCAAAGGACGGCTGACGAATTCTGTGATGTCTGCAAGTGCTTGCTCAGACTTGCGATCGCAAAGGCATCGGGGCAACCTCTCTCCCCGGAACACGAAAGTTGCGGGAGGCTGGAGCACGTCGCCGCCCCCCTGTAACCGCCCTTCCGGAAGACGGGTGTCTCGGATACCGTGTGACAAGCGGCACCGACGGCCGGCTCGCCCAGGAAACCCGCGGGACGTGAAGCCTGGATCTTACTTCGGCGCCCGCTTCGAGAACTCCCAAGTGCGAGTATCGACGATGATCTTCTCGCCAGCCTCGATGAAAAGCGGGACCTTCACGGTCTTCCCGTTGGTCAGCGTCGCATCCTTGAGGTTCTTCCCCGACTGGGTGTCGCCACGCGCCCCGCCGCCGACCATGTCGATCTCCGCCTCGATGAACTGCGGGAGATTCACGCCGACCGGCTTCCCGTTGAAGAGGACCGACGAAAGCGTGAGCCCCTCGGTCAGCCAGTCCACCCCCTCCCCCACCTGCTCGCGCGGGAGCGAGAACTGGTCGTAGCTCTGCACGTCCATGAAGTGGCAGGCCTCGCCGTCGTCGTAGAGGAACTGGATCTGGCGGAACTGCACGTCGGGCTCGTCGAACTTCTCGCCCGACTTGAAGGTCCGCTCGGCCAGCACGCCGGTGATGATGTTCCGCATCTTCGTGCGGACGAGCGTCGCGGCCCCCCGCGCCGACGGCGTCTGGACGTTGTAGTCCTCGATCACGTAGGGCTCGCCGTCCATCAGGACCCTGAGCCCCCTCTTGAAGTCCGACGTCGTGATCATCTCGCCTCCATCTCCGACAGCATCGCCGCCGCCTCCCGGAACGCCGCCCTATCGCCCCGCGGCCGGGGGATCGGGGAACTCGCCCTCGAGGGCGCTCTCCACGATCCGCTTCGCATCCGGCGGGAAATCCTGCTTCAGGATCCACCTGAGATAGTCAGGCTGCTCCCGCGCCACGTCCCGCAGCGCCTTCCCCTGGTGCTTGCCGAACGCCAGCACCACCTCGCCGTTCCTGAACACGAACTTCCCCGACGGACTGGCCGCGTCCGCCGGAATGGGAGGCCGGCACCACCCGTCCAGCTCCTCCACCGACCGCGGAAGATCGGAGTACCGCTCCAGCTGCGCGTCCAGGACTTCGAGCGACGCCGCGACGTCCGCCTCCGCGCCGTGGGCTCCGACGTGCTCGCGCCCGAGATAGAAAGCCACCGCCGCCGAGAGGTGCCTCGGCTCCTTGCGGTGGAAGATCGTCATCGCGTCGACGACCCGCCGTCCGGCGAGCTCGAGATCCATGCCGCAGTCGCGGAACTCCCGGTCGAGCAGCGGGATGTCGAACCTCAGGATGTTGAAGCCGGAGAGGTCCGCATCGCCGAGGAAGTCGAGGAGGCCCCGGGCGATCCGGCGGAACTCCGGCTCGTCTCGAACGTCCTCGTCCCGGATCCCGTGGATCGCCGTCGCCTCGGGGGGAATCGGCCGGCCGGGATTCACCCGCCGCGTGCGCACCTCGCTGCCGCCGCCGGGCTCCACCCTGAGAACCGAGATCTCGACGATCCGGTCCGACGATGGGTCGGTCCCCGTGGTCTCGAGATCGAAGACGGCCAGCGGCCGCGTGAGGCGCAGGTTCTTCATCGGGATCCCCGGATGCTCCGCGAAGCGACTAACTTAGCCGTTCCGCGCGCCGCTCCGCAAGCGCCGGTCCCTCGGCGAACCGGACGGCCCCGGCGCCGGAGGCTATAATCTCCTTTCGTCGCGCGACGAGGAGGAAGCCGCGGATGCGCAGCCGAATGCCCGAGATCCGCACCGTTCCGGTGGCGGACATCGAGCTCCCGATGGAGCTCTCCCGGCTCTACGACATCGTCTACAACCTGTGGTGGACGTGGTCCCCCCGCGCGCACCTCCTGTTCAGCGCCATCGACCCGGTACGGTGGATGCGGTACCGCAACCCGGTCGAGCTCCTGATCAACGTCGAGCCGCACCGCTGGGAGCCGCTGCTCCTCGACGACAACTTCATGTCGCTCTACGAGAAGCTGGTGGACTCGTTCGACGACTACCTGGCCGGGGCGGATCGATCGTGGTTCCGCAAGACCTTCCCGGACTACAACGCCGGCCCCTTCGCCTACTTCTCCACCGAGTTCGGCTGGCACGAGAGCCTCGGGATCTACTCGGGCGGCCTGGGGATCCTGTCGGGCGACCACTGCAAGTCCGCGAGCGACCTCGGCCTGCCCTTCGTCGGCGTAGGCCTCCTCTATCGCCGCGGCTACTTCCTGCAAACCGTGGACGCCGACGGGGGCCAGCAGCATTTCTATCCGGATTTCGACGTTCGGCGGCTCCCGGTGCTCCCGATCGTCGGCCCCGGCGGCAAGGAAGTCCGGGTGTCGGTGGACCTTCTCGAGCGGAAGGTGCATCTGAGACTCTGGAAGGCGACCATCGGACGCGTTCCGGTCATCCTGCTGGACTCGGACGTCCGGGAGAACGTCGCCGCCGACCGCCAGATCACCTCCATCCTCTACGTGCGCGGCCGCGAGATGAGGCTCTGCCAGGAGATCCTCCTGGGCATAGGGGGCGTCCACGCCCTCCGCGCGCTGGGGATCGAGCCGGCGGTGTGGCACCTCAACGAGGGACACTCGGCGTTCGCGTCGCTCGAGCGCCTCCGCGAGCGCGTCATGGCCGAGAAGCAGCCGTTCGAGGAGGCGCTCCGGCGCGTCGCCGAGAACGCGGTATTCACCACGCACACCCCCGTTCCGGCCGGCAACGAGGTGTTCGAGGCTTCGCTGGTGAAGGAGTATTTCGAGGACTGCGCGAAGCGCTGCGGCGTGGCCGTGGACAAGCTGCTCCGGCTCGGGCGCGCCGACTCGGAGCGCGACGACGGCCAGTTCAACCTCACGGCCCTCGCGATCCGCTCCACGCGTCAGACCAATGCCGTGAGCGAGCTGCACGGGCGGGTCGCCGACGCGATGTGGCGCCACATCATCCCCCCCAAGGAGGACGCGGCGGACGAGCAGCGGGTCACGCACATCACGAACGGCGTGCACGTGCCGACGTGGCTCGGGCCGGAGATGGGCGAGCTCCTCCGGCAGCGGCTCGGAAAGGGGTTCCTCACTCGCCTCCTAGACCCCGGTTTCGCCGAGGCGGTCGTGGCGATCCCCGACGCCGACCTCTGGGAGGCCCACCAGGCCCAGAAGAAGCGCCTGATCGGCTTCGGGCGCGAGCGGCTGATCGGGCAGTTCGCGCGCCACGGCCGGTCTCCGAAGGAGCTGCGGCAGATCGAGGGCCTGATGGACCCGGAGGTCCTGACGCTCGGCTTCGGGCGCCGCTTCGCGACGTACAAGCGGGCCGACCTCATCTTCAACGACCCCGGAAGGCTCCGCTCGATCCTGACCGAGTCCAGCCGGCCCGTGCAGATGCTCTTCGCCGGGAAGGCGCACCCGGCCGACCGCCCGGGACAGGAGCTGATTCGCAGGATCTTCGAGGCGTCGCTCACCCCCGCCCTCGAGGGTCGCATCGTGTTCCTGGAGAACTACGACATGCGCGTCGCCCGCATGCTGGTCCAGGGCGTGGACGTCTGGCTCAATACCCCGAGCCGCCCTCACGAGGCCAGCGGGACGAGCGGCATGAAGGTGGCGGTCAACGGCGGCCTGAACTTCAGCGTGCTCGACGGCTGGTGGTGCGAGGGGTACGACCGCACTCACGGGTGGGTCATCGGCCGGGGACAGGACAACCCGAATCCGGCCGAGCAGAACCGCGAGGACGCGGAGTCGTTCTACAAGGTCCTGTCCGGCGAGATCGTTCCATGCTTCTATCGCCGGGACCCCGCGTCGGGCCTCCCGGTCGAGTGGATCTCGCGGATGAAGCGGGCCATCGCCAAGCTGACGCCCCGGTTCAGCACCGAGCGCATGCTTCGCGACTACACGCGCAAGGCCTACCTTCCCGCCGCGCTGGGCGAGGAGCCTGGGGCCGTGATCCAGGAATCGCAGTTCTGGCAGCCCTGACGGGGCGCCGGCGGCACGAAAGGGACCGACGACATGAAGCGCAGCGACGAGAAGGCTCGGCAGGACGACCGGGACGTGACCGGATTCTGCGAGGAAGCGCAGGCGGACGGCGTTCCGTGCTACGAGTCGGGCCGGCAGTGCGACACCTGCGCGCGCGCCCGCCCGGAGGACGCGCCGCCCGCCGCGGCTCCCCCGGCGCGAAAGTCCCCTCCGCGGAAACGCTGAGCGCGGGTGGCCGGCCGGGAGAAAAAAACGCCTCCCGGCGCGCCCGCCTCTGGGGGGAGAGAGAGGTCGCGCCGGGAGGTTTTGAGGCCTTACGGGACACACCCACTGCGACCGTCGTGCCATCCCGAGCGCTTCCCGGCAGGCTCGCGTAACCGGCTGGTCCGTAAGCCTTTAGCGCAGGGCGCCGCCAGAGGCCGCCCGGGCGCTGCTCGATCCCGCGTTACCGGTTCGTAAGCACGCCGGGGCCCCGTGCGCCGATTCGAAACTCACTCCCAGAATTTCCACGCCGGTTTCCGGTTCTCGTCGCCCGACTCGAGGACGACGTCGTGGGCCGGCAACTCCGGCAGGGCGCGGGCGACCAGTTCGCGGAACTGGGCGGGGTCCGCGTCAGGCCCGGCATGATTCGTCGGGTTCGTGGCGACCGCGACGAGCTTCATCGGCCGGACGACCTGGAAGCGCCCGTGCCCCTTGAGCCACGCCTTGAAGTAGATCGGCGCGACGTTGATCCGGGTCGCGTCGCGCACCACCAGGCTGCACCGGAAGGCCGAGCGCACCAGCGGGATCATGAACTCGTCGTTGACGCCGTGCGGCATCACCACCGTCGCGACCGGGGTCTGGCCGAGCGTCTCCAGGGCGCGCGTCGGATCGTCGAGCCCCGGAGGAAGGACGCCGATCGCCTTCCCGCGAGCGTCGAGGAGGGCGGCGGCGCCGGTCGAGGCGGTCTCCTCCCAGGCCACGCGCGCCGGCTCCTCGCACGGGGGGACGGTCAGCGTCTCGACCACGTAGCGGGCTGCCGCGGCGGAGCGCTCGGGGGACGCGGAGTAGCTCGACCCGACGACGATGATTGCCCCGTCCACGATGCCTGGGGCCGCGAACGCCCGCCGCTCCCATCCCCCGTCCACGAGCACCAGCCCACCCGACTTCTCGCCGAGTCGCGAGAGGACCTCCGCCATGCCGTCGCTCTCGGACGGGCCGTGCAGGTCCACTTCCCCGCCGCGAAACACGCGGTACAGGCCGATCGCGCCGAGGGGAGTCTGCCACGAGGTCCCCTCGACCAGCTCGAGCCCGCCCTCGGCGCTGCGGACGGTGTCGGCCGCCGTCGCGATGCAGGCGCCGTCGGGAAGAGCCAGCCGCGTCACCGGCTGCTCGTTGGGGCTGTGCTCGAACTCGATCTCGAGAGGGAGCCGCGGAGCGGAGGTCACCGCGATCGGCCACGAGCGGGCATGGATCCGGCGAACGAGATGGGAAAGGACCGTGCGCGTCCCGGCGCGCGAGTGCAGCCCCAGGACCGCCACACGCTGGCAGCCGGAGGAAACGACACGGTCGAGGAGGTCGGGGCCCTCGGGCGGCTTCGGCTTGCGATCGAACATCGTCCCACCGGCGCGGCGCACGGCGGCGGGACAACCGCCGACTGGGCCGCACCGGGGGATTCTAGCAACTCGGAGTCACTTCTGGGATGTGCCGACGGGAGTGATCACGGGACGGAGGATGTAGGGGTGCTGGCCGGGCGTCGAGTTGACCTGGACCGACATGGCGGCGTCGAAGTCGAGCGTCACGTCGGTCTCGGTGCTGGCGGTCACCGTGAAGGTCACGGGAATGTCCACTTTCCCGGACGGGACGAAGATCGGATCGACCACGTCCGGGTCCTCCGCCGTGGCGCCGGCCCGCACGAGCTCCGCGGACTCGACTTCCATCCGGATCCTGGAGTAGGTGCCCGGGGGCACGTCCGCGGTGGCGATCACGATGGTCTGCCCGTTCTGGTAATCAAGCAGGTTGAGCGTGAGGCCCGCGCCCGCGGCGACGTTTTTCATGGTCATCGGGTCGCCGCCGGAATCCCCTGTCTGGTCCGGGGGGTACAGGATCATGTTCTTCAGGGTCACGTTGACGGCCTTGACGCCCGTCAGGTCGATCGGCGCGTCGGTGAGCAGCACGGCGACGCTGCCGTGGTTCGGTGACGTCGTTCCGGACGAGCACGCCGCCATGGCGGCGACGGTGACCAGTACGACCAGCATCATCACGGTTTTCTTCATCTCGAGCCTCCCTTCGGGAAAACCCACTCGGGCCGCAGATGCCGCCGGCCCCGGCTGGAAGCTCCCGACAGACCTCCACCAGCCTTTCTACATGCAAGGGCCACGCCGATGCAGCCCCCGAGGGACTTCGGGGCCAGACCCCTGCAATGCCGGTCCGGCACGGCGGGCGATGCCGGAAAGGCCGGAAAGAACTGGCGGAGTTCTCCTGGTGCCACCCCCTCCCCATTCGCGGCCGTGTACCTTCGCCACGCGGTCGCGGCACGGGCGTGTAAGAAGGGTGGCGGTCGGGGGGGCCTCGATGAACGGCCCGTCAGGGGAGGAACTTGGAGGCGGCGACCGGATTTGAACCGGTGAATGACGGTTTTGCAGACCGTTGCCTTACCACTTGGCTACGCCGCCGTCGAAACCTGAATGATAGACCGGGCGAGCGGAGCGGTCAATCGGCAGGCCGGAGAGGGTTGACTCGCGGGGGCGGGGGCGGTACGGTGTTGGCGGTTCCGTTAGGGGTGCCGGAGAGTTCCGGCTGAGAAAAAACCCTCGAACCTGAACTGGATCATACCAGCGTAGGGAAACGGGACGTGCCCGCGGGAAACCTCCACCAGGCTCCTTCGGACCGTTCGCCCTCGCGCTCGGGGTTGGCAGGACGGTCCCGACCGGAACCAGGGGCCGCTCCTCCCGGCCGGGAGGTCGCGATGGATCCCCGCCGAACCGGCGGAGCGGCGCTGCTGCTCGCGGCGGCGCTCGCGATCGCGCCCGCGTGGGCCGCCGCGGAGGAGCCGTCCCCGCCCCCGGCTCCTCCTCCCGAGGCGTCTCCCTCCGAGGGGGACCCGGCCGGCCAGCCGGCGAAGCCCCCGCAGCCCCTCCCCAGCCTCGTCGAGAGCGTCGTCGTGAAGGGCACGCTGGCGGAGGAAGGCCGCGACGCCGCCACGTTCACGAACGTCTCGCGCGAGGAGATCGCGACGCGCAACCGAGGGCAGGACCTCGCGATGATCCTCGCGGACACGCCGAACGCCTACGCGTACAGCGACGCGGGCAACGGCATCGGGTACAGCTACCTGAGCCTCCGCGGGTTCCGCCAGGAGCGGATCGCGACCTACGTGGACGGCGTTCCCCTCAATACCCCCGAGGACCACGCCCTCTACTTCATCGACCTCGCCGACCTCGCCGGCGGCCTCGCGAGCTTCCAGGTGCAGCGAGGAACCGGGACGTCGCTCTACGGCTCCCCCGCGGTCGGGGGCGCGGTTCACCTCGAGATGGCCCACCTCGACCCGGTCGAGGGGGGGAGGTCAAGCTCGGCGCCGGGTCGTTCGGGACCCGGCGGCTGGACTTCCGCTACGGGGGACCGATCGCGGGAGGGCGGTGGGCCTGGATGGCTCGCGCCGCGCGGGTGGAGAGCGACGGCTACCGGATGCCGTCATGGACGCGCCACACGTTCTTCCAGCTCTCGGTGGAGCGGTTCGGCGACGATCAGGTCCTCAGGATCCACCTGTTCGGCGGACCGGAGAGCACGCAGCTCGCGTACTACGGCGTGCCGGCCGAGTACCTTCGCGGCGAGGTCACCGGAGACGCCGACCACGACCGCCGCATCAACCCGATGAGACCCGGCGAGACCGACACGTTCCTCCAGCCGCGCCTGCACGTCCTCCACGACTGGAAGATCTCGGATCGCGTGTTCCTGCACAACGCGGCGTACCTCGTCGTCAACGACGGCTACTTCAAGCAGCACGACGACCTCTTCGGCGACTACGTCACGAGCTGGAACGCCGACGGGACGCCGCTCGCGGTCACGCCGGTGCAGGACGCGTGGCGCAAGCGCTGGATCGGCGGGAACGACTTCGGCCTGGTCCCGCGCGTCACCTGGGACCACCGCGGGGGGACCTTGACCGGCGGCCTCTTCGTCCAGTACCACTCGCTCCGGCACGAGGGAACGCTCGAGCAGGGAACCCTCTGCACGGCGACCGGCTCCGCGGATCCGTGCTCCGCCACCGAACCCCTCGGCGACGCGGCGACGCTCTACGATTACGACAACCGAAAGGAGACCCTCTCCGCGTTCGTCCGGGAGACGCTGCGCCCGACGCTGCGCCTGGCCGTCCATCTCGAGCTGCAGGCGACCCGTCACGGTTTCTCCATGGGGGACGACCGGATCCGCGGCCTCTCCTGGGAGACCCACTACTCGTTCGTCGCGCCGAGGATCGGGGTCAACTGGAACGCCAGCGACAAACTCGGGTTCTACGGCACGGTCTCGACGGCCGACAGCGAGCCGACGTTCGTCGGCGTGTGGAGCGCCGAGGACCCGTGGAGCCCGCCCGCGGACGCCTTTCGCGGCTACGACGCGGCGCGGCGCCTCTATTCGGATCCGATCGCGCGACCGGAGAAGCTCCGCGACTACGAGGCCGGGACGACCTTCAGGTCCGGCGCGACCTTCTTGAAGGCGGCGATCTACCGGATGGAGTTCGAGGACGAGTTCGTTCCGCAGGGCGGCCTCAACGAGGACGGCCTGCCGGTCACCGTCAACGCCGGCCGGTCGCTCCACCGCGGGGTCGAGCTGGAGGCGGGCGGCAAGCTCCCGGGAGGCATCGACGCGAGCGCGTACCTCACCTTGAGCGATGACGTGCTTCGGGACTTCACGCTCTACGGTACGAGCCCGTCGGGCGAGAGCGTCGCCGCGGACTATTCGGGGAACGCCATCGCCGGCTTCCCCGACCACACCGCGCGTGTGCGCCTGGCCCGCCAGCTCGGTCCCGCGCGCGTTCAGCTGGGAGCGCGGCAGATCGGCACCATCTTCCTCGACAACAGCGAGGACGAGCGGAAGAACCCCGAGGCCCGCCTCGGCGAGGGGTACGTCGCCAAGCGGATCGACCCGTACACGGTGGTGGACGCCCAGGTGAGCTTGGACCTCACGCGGCTCGTCAAGCGGCGCGGCGCGACGCTGCGCTTCGACCTCTGGGTGGACAACCTCCTCGACCGCCGCTACACGGCGATGGGGTACTCGTACCCGAACGAGGACTTCACGTCGTTCTACACCGAGTTCTTCCCGGGAGCGACGCGCAACTTCCTCGCCGGCCTGACCCTCGGGTTCTGATGGGGCCGCTCGATCTCGGCGTGGTGGCGGCGTACCTCGCGGCCACGGTATGGCTCGGGATCCGGTCCACCCGCCGGCCAGCGGAGCGCACCGAGGACTACCTCCTCGCGGGGCGCACGCTGAGCCTCCCCGCCTTCGTCGTCGCGCTCGTCGCCACGTGGTACGGCGGGGTCCTCGGCGTCGGGGAATACACGTACCTGCACGGCCTGTCGAACTGGCTCGTGCTCGGCGTGCCGTACTACGTCGGGGCGCTGCTCTTCGCGGCGCTCTTCGCGAGGAAAGCCCGTAACGCCGCCGGGTACACGGTCCCGGACCTCCTCTTCGAGACTTACGGGCGCGGCGCCGGCACGGTGGGGACCCTGACCGTCCTCGTGCTCTCCCTTCCCGCGGCGTACCTCCTGATGCTCGGCGTGCTGCTCCGCCGGATGACGGGCTGGGACCAGAGGCTGGCGATCGGCGCCTGCGCGCTGTTCTGCCTCGCCTACATCGCGGCGCGCGGCTTCCGCTCGGTCGTCCAGACGAAGGGGCTCCAGTTCGCGTTCATGTACGGCGGCTTCGCGCTGCTCCTCCCGGTGGCGGTGTGGAGCGCGGGGGGATGGAGCTTCCTCGAGCGGGGCCTCCCCGCGGAGCACTTCACCTGGGACGGCGGCCAGGGTGCGGGGTACGTCGTCGCGTGGTACTTCATCGCCCTCCAGACCCTCGTCGAGCCGACGTTCTACCAGCGCTGCTTCGCCGCGAAGGAGTCCGAAGACCGCCAGGAACGGCATCCTGGTGTCCATCCTCTTCTTCGCGCTGTTCGACGGCCTCACCACGATCACCGGGATGTACGCCCGCGCGCTCCTGCCCGGCCTCCCGTCGGGCGTGGACGCGTTCCCGGCGCTCGGCGAGCTGCTCCTGCCCGCGGCGCTCCTCGGCGTCTTCTATGCGGGGATGATCGCGACGATCATGTCCACCGTGGATTCCTTCCTCTTCGTCGGCGGCGTCACCCTGGGAAGGGACCTCGTCTGGCGGCTGAGCGGCGGGAAGGCCGACCAGCTCTTCTGGACCCGGGTTGGCCTGGTCGTCGTCACGGCCCTCTCGGCGGGCATCGCGATGGCGTCCGAGTCGGTGGTCGCGCTCTGGTACGGGTTCTACAGCGTCGGAACGGCGACGCTCCTCCCCCCGTTGATCGGGACCTTCTATCCGTCGCTGCGGCCGGCGCCCCGCTTCGCAGCGTGGGGCATGGCGATCTCCGGCGGCTTGACGCTGGCATGGGTCCTCGGCCGAGCGGCGGCCGGGCGGCCGTGGCTCGGCATCGAGCCGATCTACGCCGGGCTGGCGGTGGCGGCCGCGACCCACCTCGTCGGTATCCTCGCCGCGCGCCGAAAGGGGTAAACTTGACTCACCCCCGACGGTCGCCGGCCCCTCTCCGGCGGAAGGAGGATGCGCGATGCCCACCTACGTGCTGATGACGACCCTCTCGCCGGACATCACGAAGAACATGCGGAACCGCGAGGAGATCGGGAAGGAGTGGAAGCAGCGGATCGCGAACCAGGTCCCCTCGGTGAAGTGGATCGCGCACTACGCGCTCCTCGGGCCTCACGATTTCCTAGACATCTACGAGGCGCCGGACGAGGAAGCCGCGGCCAAGGTCTCGATGATCTCCCTCTCGCTCGGCGCGCTCCGCGCCGAGTCGTGGACGGCGATCCCCTACCATCGATTCCTGGAGCTCTCGAAGGAGCTGTAGGAGAGCGAGCCGGAAGCCCGCACCCGGGTTAGACTACCCGCATGGTCGACGACATCGCGCCCGGGTTCCTGATCGCGGTCCCGCAGCTCCTGGACCCGAACTTCAAGCAGAGTGTCGTCCTGCTCCTGCGGCAGGACGACGAGGGCGCGCTCGGCATCGTCGTGAATCGCGAGACGTCGCTCCTGGTGCGCGACCTGTGCCGCGATCACGAGATCTCGTACTCCGGCCGGCCGGAGAAGCGGGTCCGGCTCGGAGGGCCCGTGCAGCCCGAGCAGGGCTTCGTCCTCTACGGTCCCGAGCACTCCGACCCGGAAGGGCGGGAGATCCAGGCCGGGCTGTACTTCAGCACCTCGACCGGAACGCTCGAGCGCCTGTGCGCCCTGCCGGCCGGACGGTTCCAGTGCTACTCGGGGTACGCGGGCTGGGGCCCCGCCCAGCTCGAGCGCGAGCTGGCGGAGGGGTCGTGGATCCTCTCCCCCTCCGATCCTTCGCTCGTTCTCGATCAGGACCCGACGGGCATGTGGCGCGGGGCGCTGACGTCCATCGGGATCGACCCGGCCTCGATCGTGCCCGGCGGCGGCGATTCCTGAGCGGGTCCTCGGCCGCGGGCCTCCAGCCTTCAGGCTTTCGACTTGCCGGTATGCGCCGGCTTCGGCCGGTTCCTCTGGGTCTCCCGGCGGACCGCCGCAACCGTGTAGGACCCGTCCTCGTCACGGACCAGCACTTGCTTGGGGAGTCGAGCGGCCTGTTCGGAGCGGCTCGCGGGGTACGCGAACCGGCACACCTCGTCCCCCTCGTAATCGAACACCAGCGCGATGTCCCCCCGGTTGGACCAGACGTTCTGGTCGGTCCACCCGAAGACGGCCGGGGGCTTGTGCTGCACCCCTTCGCCGCTCGTGACCGTGATCGGGGCGCCGGGACGCAGCACCATCCCGTCCTCGAACCGGAAGACCTGCACGCCTTGGAGGCTGACCAGCGTCCAGCCGGTCAGCGGCTGCTCCACGTGCCCCTCGTTCGCGATGATCACCGCTTCGAACTTCCCGTCGTTCCGGACCTCCTTCACGCAGATACGTGCGCCATCCAAGAGCTTCATCGGGCTGTACGTCGCGCGGCGATGGAGTCCCATCTTTCTCTCCTCGTGCGTGATGAGAGAGTGCGCGGCCCGAGCCCCGGGCCGCCCTGCCCCAAGAGTGCCACGAATCGCCTCGTAGGGCTAGCACACGGGGCTTTCCATCGCGCCGGCCATGACCTAGCATGCTCAGCGAGCGCACCGGCTTCGCCGGGCGCCGCCATGGAGCCAGGATGGACCGCGAATCGGCACCGACCAGCGCACCTACGGCGAGACGAGACCCGGCGTTCGGCTTCGTTCTGGTCTTTCTCGGCCTGCTTGCGATCTGGTTCGCGGTCCAGTGGCTCCCGCGTTGGGACCAAGCCGTCCCGGCCTTGCGAACCCACCTGGTGATCTTCCTCGTCGCGGGAATTCCCGTGGTCCTGGCCGGAGCCGCGTTCCTGGCGAACAGGCTCGTCGGGCTCGCCGGGTGGGCGGGAGGGGGCGCGGCCGCGATCTGCGGCGTGAACCTGCTCTCCGGCATCGCGCTCGGGACCATCCCCTGCGGGAGCCCCACCTGAGCGATCCAGAACGTGGCCCTCGGAGGGGGCTTCCTCGTCGCCGGCGGAATGACCTGGTTGCGGGCCCGCCGCGGGCCGCAAGAGGGGCGATGCCGCGGCGATGGTGGCAATGAGATCGGCGGACCGCGAGGGATGGTGCCGGTCGTCCGCTAGCGATTCCGCATGCCGAGGTACATGCCGCCGAAGTAGGGAACGAGCCAGGCGAACCAGACGAAGAGGCTGTACCGGTGGAAGCCTCTCCGCGCCTCGTCGCTCCCCTGCCGGGCCACCCGGGTGGCCCAGATCGGCATGGACCAGCATGAGCCAGAGGGCGATCTGCCCGGTGAGCGTGTGAGGCTCCCGGAGGTCGAAAGGCCCCCTGGCCAGGAAGTGCATGGCCGTCGGTGCCGCCGACGTCGAAGGCGAACCCCGTCCAGAAGGCGCCCACGTGCCACGGCTTGAGGTACCTGGCGATCCGCTCCGACCACACGCCCACCGAGTAGAAGACCAGGGCCAGCGTGATCGCGGTCGTCGAGACGATCAGCAGGAGCGGGGCGCCGCCGGTCACGGCAGGAACTTGTCCGGGTGCTTGAGCTTGGCGGGCAGGTACTCGTCGAGGACGTAGTTGAGCCCCCACCGCGCGAGGGCCTGCTGCTCCGCGCGCACTCCCATCTTGATGAGCGACTCGAGCGCCTTGGCCCACGGCCGGTGGATCTTGAAGAACGGATCGTTCTTGATCGCGTCCTTCGCGCGCTTGACGTCCACGTCCTTGAGGGGATGGGTCGGCAGCTTGTAGTCCACGATGTCCTGAGGGGTCACGCCCAGGAACGAGGCCTGCGGGACGCAGAAGAACCGGTTGATGTGGGCGGCGTTGCCCGATCCGACCTTGAGGGTGCGGTAGATGTTCGAGATCCCGTACGGGTCGCAGTCCACGAACGCGTAGACCGGCAGCTTGCACGAGTCCGAGAGGCGCCTCACGAACCGCCGGGTCGCGCGGGTCGGCACGCCGGCCATCGAGACGAGGATGCAGTGCGCCTTCTGCCAGAACTTGTGGCTTTGTAATCTCTGGAACATACCGCCGGTCTCGATGCAGAGGATGAACTTGGCCTTCGTCTCGAACGTCAGGTGCTCGACCAGCGAAGGAATGGAGTAAGCGCCCGAGCCGAACCGCGTGCAGTCGATCTTCTCCACCTTCCCCGTCTCGAGGTCGGTGTCGTAGACGATCAGCTCGCCGGCGACCGCCCCTCCGTGCTCGTCGGGGATGTACCGCAGCTGCTCCCGGCTCACGCCGTGCACCGAGAACATCGCCTCGACGTCGTCCATGACCATGTCGGACTCGGACTGCTCGTCGAAGTGGGCCTCTCCCCAGTTCTTGGACTGGTAGTACGCGTCCCTCTTGGTGGCGAAGTCGTTCGTCTCGACCAGCTCCTTCGAGAGGGCCATCATCTTCAGCGTCTGCGCGAAGGTCTTGGCGGTGGTGACGGTGAGCGTTCTCACCGATTTCGCCTTGCCGATCTCGAAGAAGCCCTTGGCGGGGTCGTAGCGCACGTTCCCGAGCGAGCGCACCGGGAACGCGACCTCCGGCTTCACGTGCTTCTCGATCCGCTTGTGGATGCCGGCGGCAACGTCGGAGATCGCCTCGACGGTGACGCGGTCGAGCCGGGCCTTCTCCGCCTGGGGGGATTTCATGGCGCCCTTCCTCCCGGTTCGGCGACGAGAACCGCATCGCGCATGTTGCGGGAAGGCAAAAGATATCACGCGAACGCGAATTACTCCTTTCAACCGGACCGACTTCTTGGTAAATAGTAGGGGCGATCGTCGCCGGTGGGGGAACGCATCGTCCGGCCAGACGTTTCGCGCTTCGTCCGTGTGGGGGGAATCGACTCAGGATACCGGGCTCGCAGGCCATTCCTGCGCGGCGAGGGTACGGCCGCGAGGAGGAATCGCGTGTTCCTGACTCGCTCGACGCATCCTGGTTGGCTGTCGAACGCCTATCTCGTCGCCGACGTCGAGAGCCGGACCGCCGTCGCGGTGGACAGCGGCGCGCCGCTCGGTCCCTTCTTCGATGCGCTCGCGACGCACGGTGTCGAGCTGGCCGCGATCCTCACGACACATCGGCATGCGGACCACGTCGCAGGTCACCCCGAGCTGCTGCGCCGCACCGGTGCCAAGGTATTTGCCCTGCGGGGGGAGGCCGAGCACGTTCCGCAGGCTCTCCCGCTCGAGGACGGAGAGGTCCGGGAGTGGGGAGGGATCCGGGTCCGGGTGGTCGGCCTTCCCGGCCACACCGGCCACCACGCGGGTTACCTCCTCGACGGAATGGGATTCTTCGGCGGTGACTGCCTCCTCGCGGGCTCGATCGGAGGGTGCGCGGGCCCCTCGGCGGGCTCCTTCGACGACCTTCGAAGGTCCCTTCTCGACAAGATCCTCGCCCTCCCCGACGAGACGGCCGTCCATCCGGGGCACGCCGAGCCGACCACGATCGGCCACGAGAGGACCTCGAACCCGTTTCTCCGGGTGATGACGGGACTCGACCCCGAGGGCTCGGGCACCTGCCTGGCCCTGGGGCGCCCCGCGCGCCTCGTGGTCCTCGCGCGCGACTTCGACGGAAGCACGAAGGCGTGGGTGCGGTTCCTCGACACGGACTCCGACCTGGTCCTCTCCGGCCGCCGCGTCGAGGTTCACGTGGGAATCCCCTCCGACCCGCAGGGACTTCGCCCTCGCCGTCCCGCGGCGCGCTCGAAGTCGGCCGAGACCGCCAAGGAGTAGTCCGGGAACGGCGGTAGCCCCCCGTTTCGGTAGGTCGGACCGTCTCTAGGCGCGCTTGTTCGTTCGAGCGACCGCCTTCTCGACCGCGCGGCTGAGCCACGCCGAGAACTCGTCGGGAGGCATGAAGCCGCTCTCGCGCGCGACCTCGTGGCCCGCGGAGTCGAGAACGACGAGCGTCGGGTACCCTCGCACGTCGAAGCGGTCGGCGATGTCGGCGCCCGGCGGTCCCGAGCGGGGCTCGGTCCCCTCGCTGTCCACCCTGACCGCGACGATCTCCGACAGCTTCCCCGCCACCTCGGCGTCGCGGAACGTCTCGCGGTCCATCATCTTGCACGGGCCGCACCAGGTCGCGTAGAAGTCCACGAACACCGGCTTGCCCGTCGCCTTCGCGCGCTCGAGACCGGGACCGAAGTCGAGCCATTCGAGCCGGGCCGGGGTGGCTTCGGGCCGCTCGGTCCCGGCTGCCGGCTCCTCGTGGGGGACGGTCGCGGGCAGCCGGCGGACCGCGGCGACGGCAACCGCGACGAACACGGCGATCGCGCCCAGCGTCGCCCAGCCGAGAACCCGTCCCGTGCGCTTCCAGGGACGCGCACCAGGGTCCAGACCGCGCCGCGGATTGCCGGTCGGCGGGCTGACCAGGAGAACCAGCGTCGCGACGGACCCGAAGAACAGGACGAAGTCCATCGAACCGCCGCGCACGGACACGAGAACCGCTCCCGCGAACGACAGGAACAGGGCGAAGGCGGCGCCCGCCCAGCGCGCCCACCTCTGGCGCAGCACGAGCCCGGCGGCCAGGGCGATCCCGATCCAGGCGATGCCGAGGGCAAGGAGGCGCGCAGCGGCTCCCGGCCCCGGCGGCAACCCGGCCACCGACCAGATGGCGGATGCCACGAAGAAGATCGCGCCGAAGACGAGTCCGAAAGGCACCCGGGAACCTCCCCCGAACGAAGCTACCTATCTACCGCAAGGGCCGCCGGGCCGCAAGGTCGGAGCGCGACGCGGATCGGCTGTCCTGGATTCCTCGGGGGAGGGAACGAGAAGCGGGCCACGCGTCCAGCGACGCATGGCCCGCAGCGAAGTCGAAACCGCGTCAGACGGAAAGGCCGTCGTGACGATGCGCGATCGGGGCTGCCGCGGGATGCGCCGGCGGCTCCGGGGGCTCGGGGGGAGCGGGCGGGGCCAGGAGCTCCAGGTGGGCCCGCGGGCCGCCCGGCTCGTCCTTCTCCATCTCGGGGATCGCGACCTTGAGGTGCATCGTCCTGCGGTCGCGCACCAGCTCGAGGTCCACCGTCTTCCCCTCCTTCTCCGACAGCGCACCGATCAGGTCGCCGGAATCCTCCACCGCGTCGCCGTCCACGGAGAGGATGAGGTCGCCCACGCGGACTCCCGCCTTCTCCGCGGGCGTCCCGGTCAGGACCTTCCCGACGAGGACCCCGGCCTCTTTCTTGCCGCCGAGGAACTCGCGCAGGTCGGGAGTGGTCTCGACGAGCTCGACGCCGAGGCGCGGGCGGCGGGCGAACGCGAAGCTCCATGCGCTCCCCTGCCGATGCTCGCCCCGCGGGATCATGAGCTCGAGCTTCTGCAGGTGTTTCTCCTTCTCGGCCAGGGCCTTCTCGAGCTCGCCGCCCTCCTTGAGCATCTGCAGCTGGGCATCGAACTGCTCGAGGTCGGGCATGTGGATGGTGATGTCCTCGCCCCCGCCGCCGGGCATGGCCACGACGATGCGGCGCTGGTCTCGCTCTCCGACCTCGACGGTCAAGGTCTGCTTCTTCCCGTCCCGGACGAAGGTGAGCGGGACCTTGTCCCCGGCCTTCGCCTGGTGGATTCGCTTCGTGAGGGCGCCGGGGCCGCGGATGACGGCGTCGCCGAAGCCGACGATGACGTCGCCTCGCTTCAGCCCCGCCTTCTCGGCCGGCGAGTCGTCGAGCACCGACACGATCTTGGCGCCGCCCTCGGGAGTCTCGGTCTCCTCGCTGAGGTTGACGCCCAGATAGGGGGTCTTCTCGCCCGGCCCCTCGTTCTGCCCCACCACCACCACTTTCTTCTGAATCTTCTGGGTATCCGTTTCCGCCGCGTTCGCCGGCGGCGCGGCCATCGCCGCCAGGACCAGTCCGACCGCCACGGCTCCCAAGCTCGCTTTCCAGGTCATCGTCGCTTCCTCCATGCCCCAGAGACGTTCGAACTCTACTACGCACGAACCCCTCGGGCGGACGAAACGGGCGGCGACGGCCCGAAGCCCGTCGTCCCCGGCCCGCAACCCGGCGCGCGCGGGAGGTGGCCCCGGGGCCCTCCTCGACACCAGATTGGCTGCGTTCGCCCTCGCACCCGGCCGACCGGGCGCTGGTCGAAGCAGGTCCCACCGCCGAACGCCTCCCGTCACGAGCGGAGCGGCGCCGCGGCTCCGGCGCCCCGACCGAGGAGAGCATCATGCGGAGAAATCGGTGTGCGAAACGATGGAGGGTATCCGGTCTCGCGGTTCTCTCGCTGCTCGTGGCGGCGGGGGCGGCACGCGCCGAGGCGGCGGTCGAAATGCGAATCGACGGCGACGCCGCGGGCCGCGCCGAGGTGACGGTCGAGGTGCGGATCGACGGCGGCGCCGCGGGGTTCTCGGGAGTCCTCGAGCGTGACGGCGTGCGGGTCGCGTTCGAGAGCCGCGAGACGCCGACCGGGGCGGAGTCGAGGATCGTCTCGGCCGACGGAGAGGTGCTCACGGAGGTGATCGTGGACGAGAAGGCGGGAACCTTCGACTACCGGGTCGGGGGCATCTCGCTCTCGAACGAACTGAGCATCGCCGAGACGGAGCAGGCGATGAAGGCGTTCGATCGGGCGGATGCCGCCCTGGCGGCGCAGCACCTCTGGTCCTCGCTCGAGAGCATGGGATATCCGAAGGAATCGCGCGCGATGGCGGCCCTCGCGGCGAACCTCACCGCTTACGCCGCCGTTCCCAAGGAGTACTTCCCGGTCGAAGGCGACGGCATGTGCATGGGCTGTTGCGGTCCGTCCTGCTGGGGATGCACCGGGTGCTACACGACCGCCTGCCTCGAGCACGACATGTGCGTGGCGCGGTACGGGTACACGGCCAACCGCTGCAACCGTATCCTCTACCTCGCGGCGCTGTCGGCCTGGTGCTGCCAGGGCGCGGACCTTGGCCCTCTCTGCTGAAAGGAGGCGCGTCGATGAGGGAGAATTCCCGCGAGGGCGTGGCACCCGCTCTGGCGGTCCTGCTGGGCGGGTTTCTCGGATTCGTTCAGTTCGCGCTCTTCTTCGCCGACCTGCCCGGCTCGCCCGCCGTCGCGTCCCGCGTGGCCGTGGCCGCGACGATCGGCGCGCTCTCCGGCATCGCGCTCGGGCGTCTCCGGCCCGGCGCGTGGCTGCCTCTTTCCCTGCTGGCCGCGTGGGGAGCTATCTTCTGGGGAATCGCTCTGGCCGCGATGCAAGCCGAGAACTGGCTCGCGGTGCTCGGCGCCCCTCCCCTCCTCGCCGCGCTGGGCGCCCGTGCCGGCGCCGCTTGGGGTCGGCGTCCATAGGAGAACGGGGGGCTCGCGCGCTACCGAGCGCGGCCCCCCGTGCGCCTCTCTCGAGAAGGCTCCGCGCTCCGATCGCGTCAGAGATCGAAGGCGGACTCGCAGCGGCCCAGCACCTTCCCGATGTCCGAGAACGCCTGCACCGTCCAGACGTAGCTCACGCCCTTGGAAATACGGCTCAGCTCTTCCTGCGTCAGCGTGACGCTCGGGAGGTTCGACGCGCGCTGAATGAGTATCGTGGACGAGCCCTTCGCCGAGAGAACGAACGAGTAGTACTTCGTGCTCGACACCGTCTCCCAGCGGAACTTCGTCGGGGTGTTCCCGAGCTTTCCCGGTCTCGGCTCGATCACATCGATCTGCATGACGATGGGCACGACGGTCTTGACCTGCTTCTTCTCCGTCATGAACAGGTACGTCAGCCCCGCGCCAACGATCACGAAGATGACGAGGGCAATGACTACCGTTACCTTGTTCTTGCGCCAGGGGGGCGCCTCGAGCTCCTCGATGTCGTGTTCGAAGCGATCCTCGGAGGTCTCGAACACGGGCGGGCCGGCCACCTTCTTCTCATGCGTCATGAAAGCCTCCTTCCGTGGGCTCCGTCTCCCTCGCGGGAACGGCGCCTCCCGGGCCTAGGAGGCGGAGCTCGGCACTATCCTCGCGCTTTCGCGGTGTCAAAACAAGCCCTGTTCCGGGCAAGAACGCAGGAACCCGCGGATCCGGGTTCCGGCGTCGCCAGCGCCGCTCGACCCGCGCCGGCTGGGAGCGATCCGGGATAGGATGAAGGGCTCCTGAAACCCCTCGAGGGATCGACCCATGCAAAGGATGTTTCCTCTCCTGACGGTTTTTCTCCTCTTCCCGGCCGTCCTGCTGGCCGCCGATCGCCCCGACGGGCGTGCCTTCGCGACGCGCTCGGTGGTTTACGCGCGCCACGGCATGGTCGCCGCGGCGCACCCGCTGGCGGTGGACATCGGCCTCGACGTCCTGAAGAGGGGCGGCACGGCCGTCGATGCGGCGATCGCCGTGAACGCGGCGCTCGGCTTCCTCGAGCCGGTCTCCTGCGGCGTCGGCGGCGACCTCTTCGCGATCGTCTGGGACGCGAAGTCGAAGAAGCTCTACGGTTTGAACGCTTCCGGGCGCGCCCCGCGCGGGCTCACGGCGGACAAGGTCCCACCCGACCCGGACGGCACGGTTCCCCTCTACACGCCCTACGCGTGGACCGTCCCGGGCGCCGTGGACGGCTGGTTCGAGCTGCACGGGAAGTTCGGGCGCCTCCCGATGAAGGAAGTCCTCGCCCCGGCGATCCGCATCGCCCGCGAGGGGGCGCCGGTTCCGCAGGGAATCGCCGCCGCCTGGGCGCGAGGTGGCCGCGCGAACCGCGACAAGCCGGGCTTCGCCGCGACCTTCCTCCCCGGAGGGAAGACCCCGAAGGAGGGAGAGGTCTTCAGGAACCCCGACCTGTCGAAGACCTACCAGGCGATCGCCGACGGCGGCCGCGACGCGTTCTACCGGGGGCCGGTGTCCCAGGCGATCGTGGCGTTCTCGGGCAAGGTGGGAGGCTTCTTCTCTCCCGAGGACTTCGCGTCCCACCGCTCCGAGTGGGTCGAGCCGGTCTCGACCGCTTACCGCGGGGCGACCCTCTGGGAGCTGCCGCCGAACACCCAGGGCATCTCGGCCCTCGAGATGCTGAACATCCTCGAGGGGTTCGACCTCAAGGGGATGGGAAGGGACTCGGCCGCCTTCTGGCACACGATGGTCGAGGCGAAGAAGCTAGCGTTCGAGGACCGGGCGAAGTACTTCGCCGATCCCGCCTTCGCGAAGGTTCCGGTGGACGGGCTGGTCTCGAAGGCGTACGGCCGCTCGCAGGCGAAGCGGATCGACCCGGCGCGCGCGGCGCAGCGCCTCGAGGCGGGAGATCCGCGGCTGGCCGGCGGCGACACGACGTACCTTGCCGTGGCCGACGCCGACGGGAACATGGTCTCCCTGATCCAGAGCAACTACACGGGCTTCGGCTCGGGATACGTCGTCGAGGGGTGGGGCTTCGGCCTGCAGGACCGCGGCGGCCTCTTCAGCCTGAAGCCGGGCTCGCCGAACCTCCTCGAGCCGGGCAAGCGGCCGTTCCACACCATCGTTCCGGCGTTCGTGACCCGCGACGGGAAGCCGTGGATCGCCTTCGGCGTCATGGGCGGCGACATGCAGCCGCAGGGGCACGTGCAGGTGCTCGTGAACCTCCTCGACTTCGGGATGAACCTGCAGGAGGCCGGCGACGCCGCCCGCTACTACCACACCGGATCGAGCGAGCCCACGGGAACCTTGATGACCACCGGCGGCGTCCTGTCGCTCGAGAGCGGCGTGCCCGCGGAGGTGCGCCGAGATCTCCTGCGGATGGGCCACCGGATCTCCGACACGAACCCGGCCGCCTTCGGCGGCTACCAGGCCGTCGCGATCGACCCCGTCACCGGCGTCCTCTCCGGCGCCAGCGAGTCCCGCAAGGACGGCTGCGCGATGGGCTACTGAAGGTTAACGCGGGGGCGCGTCCGGCAGGAGGACGACCCCGCGGCGACCTCCCTCTGCGAGTTCCCTGCGAGCCGGAGCGCTGCGCGACAAGAGAATGGGCGCGGAGGCCGGCGTTTTCCGTCCGCCGAGGCTCCCGCGGCGACCTCCCTCGGCGACGACCCGCATCGGCCGCGCACGGGGTCGAGCAAGCGCGATGGCGCGGACCCTAGCGCCATCGCGCTCGACCCCGTGCGCGGCCGTGCAAGGGTCCCCGTCGCCTCGGGCATCGTCGCCGCGGGAGCCTCGGCGGACGGAAAACGCCGGACGGGCATTTGCGGTACGCCGCTAGCGGCCGGCCTCGACGGGATGGCGCTCGAGCCAGACGTTGTAGAGCCACATGCTGGCGGCGGAGACGAAGCCGATGCGCCATGAGGATGAGCCAGCCGGTCGCCGCCGACGCGGGGACCAGCTCGAGCAGGCCGTCCGGGCGCTTGACGGCGCCGCGGCACATCACGGCGTTGAAGATCCACGCTCCGACCGGCCCGCCGACCAGCGACCCGATCGCCATCGGCAGGTTGGCGTAGCCGAGGAAGAGCCCCTCCTGCCCCTTCGGCGCCAGCGCCCCGATCCACTCGTACGTGCGCGCCGAGGTGAACAGCTCGCCGAAGGCGATCAGCGACACCGTCAGGATGATGAACACCGATCCCAGCGGTAGCCAGTTGGCCGCGATCGTCCGCACGCCGCCCGAGGCGTAGACGGGCACCAGGTTGATGATCATCGAGACCCCGATGATCACCGTGCCGACCACGATCGAGCGGATCGGCTTCATCTTGCCGAAGTACTTCGTGATCAGGAGCTGGAAGCAGACGATCGTGATCGGGTTCGCAGCGGTGTAGAGGTCCATCGCCGGATTCGTCTCCACCACCTTCTTCACGTAGAGCGGCAGGACGTTGTAGACCTGGTTGTAGAGGAACCAGAACCCCGAGGACACGAGCAGGAACAGCGCGAAGCGCCGGTTGCCGAGGACGAGGAACATGTTCAGCAGCTTCTTCACGACGTCGTTGAACGTGTTCCGCGGCGTGCCGGGGCCGCGGTCCGGGTCGCGATAGCTCGCGAGCACCACGAAGAACGCCACGACCGAGGCGACGGTCGCCACGATGAAGATCAGGCTGAGGTCCTTGTAGACGTTCCGGACGAAGTACGCGACGACGCGGCCGACGATCGAGCCGATGTTGATCACCATGTAGAAGATCGCGAAGGCGAGCGTCGCGCGCCCCATGTGGCTCTTCTGCACGGTGCCGCTGATGCAGGGCTTGATCACCGAGCCGCCGATGCCGATCAACACGATCGCGATCGCGATCGGCACCAGCACCGCGGGGCCGGCCGTCATCTGGTCGGAGGGGATCGGCGCGAGCACCTGCCCCCCGAACCACACCGGGTAGCCCATCAGGAAGTACCCCGCCGCCAGGAGGACGAAGGCGGCGAGCAGCGAGATGCGGAACCCGATGATGTCGGCGATCGTTCCCGAGATGATCGGCAGGAAGTAGACGAGGAACCAGAGGGCGCCGTTGAGGTTGCTCGGCCAGTAGTCGCCGAGGCCGAGGCGGCCGAGGTAGATCACGACGAAGCTGGCCATCGAGTAGTACGCGGCCCGCTCGAAGAGCTCCGTGGTGTTCGCCGCCCAGAAGACGCGCGGGAACCGCGGGGCGGTGTCCGCGGGCGCCCGCCCTGCCGAAGTGCCGGTTGCCGCGCTCATTCGAAGAGCTTCTCGGCCTTCTGATACTGCGCGTGCACCGCTTCCACGGCCTTGGACACGCGGTCGGCGTCCTGGCCGCCGGCGGCCTCGCGCAGCGCCGACGTCGCCGCGCAGAGCGAGCTGAACTCGGCGCGGATCTGCTCTTCCTTCCCCGCTACCCGCTTCGGCAGCGGAGCCGCGACGAGCGCCTGGCACCGCTTGACCATCTCCTCGGAGGCGGCGCGCACCCCCGCGATGTCCTTGGCCGGCATCATGTGATGGTAGACCTGGTAGAGGGGCTGGTGGTACGCGTCGAGCTCCTTCATCGCAGGGCGGGTCACGCGGACGAGACTCTCGTAACGGGAGTGAAGCGCCTCGACCGCGTCGAGCAGCCCCTTCTCGTCGTTCGCCGCGGCCGCCTTCTCGTAGCGCCCCGCGATCTCGACGAGGGCCTTGACCCCCTCGTCCCACGCGGCCTTGCGGTCGCGCAGGATCCCGGGCAGCTCCGCGGCGCGGACCTTCTTGACGTGCTCCTGCACCTGCGGCAGGAGGTCCTTCATCATCGGGACGTTCTTGTTCGGCCAGGCCTCGTGCCACAGCGGGTAGATCACCTCGTGCATCTCGGTGAGTGCTTGGACCTGGGCCTGCGTCTCGCCGGCGGCCGGGACCTCGACCGCGTGGGCCGCGGCGGCCGCGAAGGTCAGGAGCAGGGGGAGTAGCAGGTGGGCAAGGACGCGTTGATGGCGCACGGACTCCTCCTTGGAAAACGAGCGGGAATCATATGGGAAGTGGGACGGCCATAGCAATCGCCGTCCCACCTCCCGTCAGTCCACGTCGCGCACCACGCCGCAGCCGATCCGTCCCCCGGCGTTCCCGGTGGGCTGGGTCACGAAATCGTCGGGGCTGGCGTGCACCACGATCGAGCGTCCCAGGATGTCGCCCAGCGGCGGGCCGCCGATGGACCATAGGTCGGTCTCGAGCGTGGTCCTTCCCTTGCCGTCCTTCCCGACCTCGACGTTGCCGATGTCGCCGTGGTGGAACGGCTTGTGCCCCCACTCCCCGTGCGCCGCGCTCGTCGGGTTCCAGTGCGGCCCCGCCGACATCGCGTCGGGCGCGCTGCAGTCCCCCTTCTCGTGGAGGTGAACGGCGTGCAGCCCCGGTGTCGCGTTCTCGAGGGTCAGCTCCATCTTCACGAAGTTCTTCTTCTGGACGAACGTCGCGCGGCCGGTCAGCTTGCTGCCGCTCTTCCCCTCGATCACCGCCTCGGCATGCCTCTCCTCGTTCTCCCCGAGCGGCGCGACCCGTCCCTGTTTCACGCGCACCGGCTCCGGGCGCTGCTCCTGCGTGTATGCCACGCCGGCCGCGAGACCCGCGGCGGCAAGTACGATCAGGATTCTGTTCCTCACGTCACGTCTCCTTTCGTCAGCCCCGGCCGGCTTTCTCGACGGCGTCCCGCGCGAGCGCTTCGTCCGCGCGGTGGGGCATGGTCACGGTCATTCGTGGCTCGTCCGACATCGCGCGCAGGGTGGCGCTCTCCGCACCGGGATGGCCCGCCCAGGCGCGGCGCGCGATGCCGTTGTTCACGTCCCAGTGGAGCATCGAGCGGATGCGGCCGTCCGCCTCCGACGCTGCCGTCGAGCACCATGCCGAATCCGCCGTTGATCACCTCGCCCCAGCCGACGCCGCCGCCGTTGTGGAGGCTCACCCACGTCGCGCCGCGGAAAGCGTCGCCGATGACGTTGTGCACCGCCATGTCCGCGCAGTGCAGGCTCGCCGTCGCGGATGTCGGCGGTCTCGCGGTACGGCGAGTCGGTTCCCGACACGTCGTGGTGGTCGCGGCCCAGCACGACCGGGGCGGAGATCCTCCCCTCGCGGATCGCCTCGTTGAACGCCAGCGCGATGCGCGTGCGCCCTTCCGCGTCGGCGTAGAGGATCCGCGCCTGCTGAGCCCACCACGAGCGGCGTTCGCCTCCGCCTGCCGGATCCAGCGCAGGTTGTCGAGGAGCTGCTGGCGGATCTCGTCGGGAGCGCCGGCGGCCATCTTCTCGAGCACGTCGCCCGCGATCCCGTCGGTCGTGCGCGAGGTCCTTGGCGTCGCCGCTCGTGCAGACCCAGCGGAAGGGGCCGAACCCGTGGTCGAAGCACATCGGGCCCATGATGTCCTCGACGTACGACGGGTAGCGGAATCCGCCGTCCTCCCGCGCGACGGGCGCGCCCGCCGTCTTCGCCTCGAACAGGAAGGCGTTGCCGTAGTCCCAGAAGTGCATGCCGCGGGCGGCCATGGCGTTGATCGCCGCGACCTGCCGGCGGAGCGACTCGTGCACGCGCTCCTTGAAACCGTCCGGATCGGTCCGCATCAGCTCGTTCGCGTCCTCGAACGAGAGGCCCGCGGGGTAGTACCCGCCGGCGTAGGGGTTGTGGAGCGACGTCTGGTCCGAGCCGAGCTCCACCGGGCTCTCCCGCCTTCACGAGGCGCTCCCAGAGGTCCACCACGTTGCCGAGGTAGGCGAGCGAGAGCGGCTCGCGGGCCTTCCGCGCGCGCCCGATCCGCGCGAGGCACGCGGTCGAGATCGGTCTCGACCTCCTCGACCCAGCCCTGCGCGTGCCGCTTCTCGACCGCCTTCGGGTTGACCTCCGCGATGACCCCGATCGCCCCCGCGATCACGGCCGCCTTGGCCTGGGCGCCGCTCATGCCGCCGAGACCGGAGGTCACGAACACGCGCCCCGCGAGCCCGTCCTCCTCCGAGACGCCGAGGTACTTCCGCCCCGCGTTCAGCAGCGTGATCGCGGTGCCGTGCACGATCCCCTGCGGGCCGATGTACATGAAGCTGCCCGCGGTCATCTGCCCGTACGAGGTGACGCCGAGCGCCGCGAGCCGGTCGTAGTCCTCGGGCGTCGAGTGGTTCGGGATCACCATGCCGTTGGTCACGCACCACGCGCGGCGCGTCCGGACGCGACGGGAAGAGGCCGAGCGGGTGGCCCGAGTAGAGCACCAGCGTCTGCTCGTCGGTCATCTCCGCGAGGTACTTCATGGTGAGCCGGTACTGCGCCCAGTTCTGGAAGACCGTGCCGTTGCCGCCGTAGGTGATCAGCTCGTCGGGGTGCTGCGCCACGGCGGGGTCGAGGTTGTTCTGGATCATCAGCATGATCGCCGCCGCCTGCCGGCTCCGCGCGGGGTAGTCGTCGATCGGCCGCGCGTGCATCTCGTACTCCGCCGGCCGGTAGCGGCGCATGTAGATCCGGCCGTCGGTCTCGAGCTCCAGAGCGAACTCGGGAGCGAGCGCGGCGTGCAGGTGCGGCGGGAAGTAGCGGAGCGCGTTCCGCAGCGCCAGCTCCTTCTCCGCGCGGCTCAGCACCTGCCGGCGGGCCGGGGCGTGACTCGCCGACGGATCCGATCCCGGGTGGGGAGGAAGCTCGTCCGGAATCCCCTCGGCAACGAGCGCCTTGAAGTCCCTGACCGGCGTTGCGGCTTTCATGGCGGAAGGACCTCCGTGACCTCCCAGTCTAACGCTCCGGGGCGACCCGGACCATGCCGAAGGCGCCGGGATCGTAGAACCGCGAGATGAAGCGATTGATCTCCTCCAGGGAGAGCCGCGAGGCCCGCTCAGCGGCGTCGTCGAAGAACCCCGGCGGGAGGCCGAGCCGGCGCTCGCGGAGGTAGCGATCCAGGACGCTTCGCGGCGACTGCTTCTCGAACAGCCGCGCGCCGAGGAGGGACCCGGCGGCCGCCGCGCGCTCGTCCTCGGTGATCCCGGTCTCGTGGAAGAGGCGGAGGACCTCGCGCAACTTGGCCTCGGCGGCGTCCGCATTCGGCGCGCGCGTGAAGGTCCCCAGCGCGTACGACCCCGGCGCGACGTCGCCGAGGTTGCGGGTGGAGGCGCCGTACGTCTCCCCTCCCTCGTGCCGGAGCGCTATGAGAAGCCTCGAGTAGAAGTGCCCGCCGAGGACGTGGTCGGCGACGAGGAAGGCGGGGTAGTCGGGATCGCCGTACGGGAGCGAGTCCCGGCCGTAGGCGAAGGTCACCTGGGTCAAACGCGGCATCGGCACCGTGACGTCCCGTTCGGCGCCCGCCGGCGAGACCGGACCCAGCGCGGGCTCGAGCCCCTCGGGGCGCGGTCCCGCGGGAGGGAGGAGGCCCGAGGCCGCGCGCCCCGCCTCGGCGCGGGTCAGGTCTCCCGCGAAGCCGATCGCGCGCCCCGGCAGGCGCACGAGAGCGTCCCGGGCCGCGACGAGCCGCGGCACGTCGGTCAGGAGCGGCTCGGGCTTCTCCACCTCCTGCCGTCGCGGGTCGCCGGGGGCGAAGAGAGCGCGGGCGAGCGCCTGCCTGGCGCGGAAGCCCGGCTCCTTCTGCGAGCGCTCCCACTCGATCTTGCGCCCCGTGCGCCGCCGCTTCAGCTCCCCGCGGTCGAGGTCGCGGTTCGCCAGCACCTCGCGCACGAGGCCGAGCGCGCCGTCGAGATCCTCCTTGAGGCAGTCGACCTTGAGGATCGCGGAGCGCCGCCCGGCCGAGAGCTCGAGCGTGATCCCGAGCAGGTCGGCCTTGCGCCTCAGGGCCCCGGCGGAATCGTGGAAGGCGATCTCGAACGCCTCCTCGGCGTGCTGCTCGCGGAACCAGGGCGACCACCGACCGGCAGGAAGCTCGAGCTCGACGGAGACGAGCGGCGCGCGGTGGTCCTCGACCAGCACCACGGTCGTCGCCTCGTCGAGAGGCCAGGCCTGCGCGGCGGGAGCGGCAGCCGCCGGGGCCGCGGCCAGCAGGAGTGCCAGGACCGGCAGGACGGCGCGCATCACCGGCTCACCAGCGGGTAGAGCCAGCCGAAGAGGCGCACGTACAGCGGCACGTGCTCGGGCTTGATGTAGAGGCGCACCGGCTCCGGCTCGCCCACGTACTTCCTCCACGCGGCGGCGACCTCCTCCCGCGTGACGGCGGCGATCCTCGCCTCGCGGTCGAAGGCCCGGCTCGCGTCCCCTTCCCACCAGCGGGCGCGCCCGACGGCATCCGCCATCGCGGCGGGGAAGTACGCGCGGGTCGCCTCCTGGCGCCTCAGCGACCGTTTGGCCGCTGCGAGGCTCCCGTCGGTCAGCCAGTCGAGGCCGGAGAGCTGCGCCCGCGTCTCTTCCATGAAGCGGAACGCCGACGACTTGCGCCGGTAGGGAAGGCTCAGCGAGTAGAAGATCACGGCGCCGCCGCGCCTCAGGTTCAGCACCATGACCCCGGCCTCGACCGCCTTGCGCCTCCGGGACACGAGCTCCTCGCGGAACGGGCTCGCGGCCCCACCGGAGAGGAGCTGCGTGAGCACCTCGAGGGCCGGCCCGTCCGGCCCGCCCGCCGGCGGGAGGAGGAACCCGGCGGCGGCGATCTCGACGGGGGGCAGGTCCTCGCGCAGGTCCACCTCGGGCGGGAACTCCCAACCGAGGAGCGGCGGGACGTCGGCCGGCGTCGTCGCCCCCGCGCGGGATCCCGCCGAACGCGCTCTCCACCTCGGCGAGGGCCAGGACCGGGCTGACCGGCCCGGTGATCACGAGGTGGGCGTTGTTCGGGTGGTAGTAGGCCTCGTAGAACGCGCGGCTCGAATCGACGGTCGCGGCGGCGACCTCGTCCTTCGAGCCGGTCGGGTCGAACGCGTACGGGTGGCGGCCGAGGAACGCCTTCTGCGCCGCCACCATCACGCGGCTCTCCGGGCTGTTCTCGGCGGCGAGGCGAAGCTCCTCGGTCACGATCCGCTTCTCGTTCTCGAGGTTCGCGGGCTCGATGAGGAGCCCCGTCATCCGGTCGGCTTCCATCTCGAGCACGACGCCGTGCGCCTCGGGAGCGATCTCGGACACGTAGACGGTCTCGTCGGGGCTGGTGAAGGCGTTGTTGTCGCCCCCGAAGCGGTGGTGCCAGTCCCAGTAGTCGCGCTTCTCGTGGTGCACCGTCTCTCCGAACATCAGGTGCTCGAAGAGGTGCGCCAGGCCGCGGCTCCCCGGCCCCTCGTTCGCGGAGCCGACGTGGTACCAGACCTGCGTCGCCACGACCGGATCGTCGGGCCGAGGCAGGATCGAGACCTCGAGGCCGTTGGAAGCGTCGTCTCGACGTAGCCGGGCGGCGGCGCCGCAGCGGCCGTCATGGCGAACAGCGCCAGCACGGACGCCGTGAACCGGAGCCTGCGCGCCGATCGGTCGGTCGATGCGGGGGGCGTTCGTCCGTGGGTCATCCCGCGGCGACCTCCCTCGGCGACGACCCGCATCGGCCGCGCGAAGGGTCGAGCAATCGCGATGGCGCGGACCCTAGCGCCATCGCGCTCGACCCTTCGCGCGGCCGTGCAGGGGTCCCCGTCGCCTCGGGCATTGTCGCCGCGGGATGACCCACGGACGAACGCCGGAGCTCGTGCGAGCACCGACCCGGAAAGACACGGAGGAGGATCGGCGCGCGGCGCCGGGTCGCGCCGCTCAGGGCCGAGTTGCACGGCGAGGTCTCTGCCATCCCTCTAGCTCTCGAAGACGACGCCCGGAGGCGGCGCCGTGAACCGGCCCAGCTCGAAGCGGAGAGCGTCCTCGAGGGTGGGATGGCGGAAGCGGAAGCCGGCGTCGAGGAGGCGGCGTGGTAGCACCCGCTGACCCTCGAGAAGGAGCGACCGGCCCATCTCGCCGAACAGGAGCTTCACCGCGGCGGCGGGGAGCGGGGCGATGGCGGGGCGGCGCAGGACGTGGCCGAGCGTGCGCGCGAACTCCGCGTTCGGGACGGGCCCGGGGGCCGTGACGTTCACCGGTCCGGAGACGTCGTCCCGGAAGAGCCCGAAGTGGAACGCCCCGATCGCGTCGTCGAGCGAGACCCAGCTCATGACCTGCGCGCCGCTGCCGACGCGGCCCCCCGCGCCGACCTGGAACGCCGTTGCCATTCTCGGTAGCGCCCCTCCCGCCGCGCTGAGCACGACGCCGAGGCGAAGCGAGGCAACGCGGATGCCGCGCTCGGCGGCGGGAGCGGCCGCGGCCTCCCACTCGCGGCAAACGTTCGCGAGATAGCCCGTCCCCGAACCGCTCGACTCGTCGAGGTCTTCGCCGGGGCGATCGCCGTACCAGCCGACCGCCGAGGCGCAGAGCAGCACGCGCGGGGGCGCCTGGAGCCCGGCCAGCGTGCGCGCGAGGAGGCGCGTCCCGGCGACCCGGCTCGCGAGGATCCGCTCCTTGCGCGCGTCGGTCCAGCGGCCGGCTCCGATGTTCTCGCCGGCGAGGTGGATGACGGCGTCGAGCCCTTCGAGCCTCGCGGCTTCGAGGACCCCGCCAGCCGGATCCCACGGGATGTCGTCGGCGCCGGTGGCGGACCCGGGCCGGACCAGCCGGAACACCGAGTGCCCTCCGGTCGACAGGAACGCGCGGAGTGCCGTGCCGAGGAGGCCCGTCGCCCCGCTGATCGCGATCCTGAGGGAGCCGCGCGCGGCGAAGGCCCGGTGCCGCTCGAGGTCCGCGGCGGTGATCGCGTGCCGGTACGAGAACATCCGCTCGAGCTTCGCGCGCGCGCGGCCGAAGCCGAAGAGGTCCCCGAGCGCGCCGCCGGGGAGCGCGAGCTCGATCCGGTCCTCGAGCGTGCAGGCGGCGTCGCCGTCGGGCTCGAAGCGGTGCTCGTGGACCCAGTGCGCGAACGGCCCCTCGACCTGCCGGTCCACGAACCGCTTCCCCGCGTCGTAGTCCCTGTGCTCGGCGATCCACCGCATTCGGATCGGCCCGAACGGCACCTGGAGCACGACGCGGCCGCCGTCCTTGATCCCGCCCGAGCGCTCGAGGACCGAGACCCGCTCCCACGGCGGCGTGAGCCGCTCGAGCGCCCCCGGCCTCTCGTGCCACCGGAAGACCTCGGCGCAGGGCGCCTCGATCCTCGATCTCGCGACGAACCGGCGCAGCCTCACGCGAAACTCCTAGAGCACCCGCGCGGACTTCCGGGGTGCGGCCCATTGTAGAACGGTCGGGCCAGTCGGCGGCCAAAGACGCGATTGGGGTGGCGAACGGCATGCATCCGGAAACACATCGGCCCATAAGCCAAGTGCTTCTCTGAAAGCGTGTTCCGTGAGAACATCGCGGCACGCAAGGCAGCCATGCCGCGGTCGGCGGGGGGATTGGAGTGGGCCTTTCGCGCGGTGCTGCGCTCGGACCGTACGAGGTCGTCGAGCTCATCGGGGTCGGTGGCATGGGCGAGGTGTACCGCGCCCGCGATCCGCGGCTCGGCCGGTACGTCGCGATCAAGATCCTGCCGGCGGGAATCGCCGACGACGCCGGGCGCCTGCACCGCTTCGAGCAGGAGGCCCGCGCCGTCGCCGCCCTGAATCACCCGCATATCCTCACCGTCTTCGACATCGGCTCCCACGACGGGACCCCGTACGTGGTCACGGAGCTTCTCGAGGGGGAGAACCTCCGCGAGGTGCTCGCGCGCCGCCCGCCGACGCAGCGACAGGTCGTCTCCCTGGCGGTGCAGGTGGCCCAGGGCCTCGGGGCAGCGCACCAGAAGGGAATCGTCCACCGCGACGTCAAGCCCGAGAACCTCTTTCTCACCGCGGAGGGGCGGGCGAAGATCCTCGATTTCGGACTGGCCCGGTTCGGCGCTCCCCTGAAGACCTCTTCTCCAGGCGAAGCCAAGGGAGACGTGACGCGGGCCGGGTTCCTGATGGGCACGGTCGCGTACATGTCGCCGGAGCAGGCCAGCGCCCTGTCGATCGATCCCCGCAGCGACCTTTTTTCGTTCGGCATCGTCCTCTACGAGCTTCTCTCCGGCCGGCATCCCTTCCGCCGCGAGACGGCCGAGGCGACGGTCGAGGCGATCCTCTACGAGACGCCGCCCGCCCCGTCGTCGCTCGAGCCCGACGATCCCGCCGGCGCTGGACGGGATCGTGCGCCGGTGCCTGGAGAAGGACCGCGAGGAGCGGTTCCAGAGCGCGCACGAATTGGCGGTGGCGCTCGAGGCGGTGTTGAAGGCGCCCGCGGGGGCGGCGTCGCTCGCGGCGGCGGAGGAGCGGAGCCCGTACCCCGGCCTCCAGTCGTTCACGGAGAAGAACGCGGGGGTGTTCTTCGGCCGCGAGACCGAGGTCAAGGCGCTCTGGCAGCGGCTCGAGAGCCGCCGTCTTCTCGCCGTGATCGGGCCTTCGGGAGCGGGGAAGACCTCCTTCGTGCGGGCGGGCGTCGTCGCATCGAGGCCCGAGGGCTGGGGCGCGATCGTCTGCAAGCCCGGGGCGGCGCCGCTGCGGAACCTGGCCAACGCGCTGGCACCGGAGCTGGCGAACGATCCCGAAGCGGTGACGCAGCTCCTCTCCTCCGACGAGCCGGAGATCGCGTTGGAAATGCTGTCGAGGTGGCGGGGGGGGCACGCGGAAGCCCTTCTCGTCGTGGACCAGTTCGAGGAGCTGTTCACGCTGAATCCGCCCGAATCCCAGGCCGGCTTCGCCGCCCTGCTCGGCCGCCTGGCCTCCGAGGCCGATATCCACGTGCTCCTGTCCCTCCGCGACGACTTCCTGATGCGGTGTCACGACCGCGAGCCGCTCGGCGCGATCTTCTCGGACCTCACGCCTCTCGGCCCCCTCACGGCCGACGGGCTCCGTCGCGCGCTGATCGAGCCGGCGAGGAAGCTCGGGTACCGCTTCGAGGACGACGCCCTCGTGAACGAGATGGTCGCCTCGGTCGACGGGACGCGCGCGGCGCGCTTCCGCTGCTGGCCTTCGCGGTGGCGCGGCTGTGGGAGAAGCGCGAGCGGGAAACGAAGTTCCTGACATGGGAGGCGTACGAGGAGATCGGGGGCGTGGCAGGAGCGCTCGCCCAGCACGCCGAGGCCACGATGGCCCGCATCGGTTCGGAGCGGCACGGGATCGTGCGCGAGATGTTTCGGCAGCTCGTGACGGCCCAGGGTACGAGGGCGGTCCTGGACCGCGAGGAGTTGCTGTCCGCGTTTCAGGATCGGGTGGCGGCGGACGAGGTACTGGGCGCGCTGATCGACGCGCGGCTCCTGACGAGCTACGAGGTTGCGGAAGCGGAAGGCCGCTCGACCCGGCATCGGGTCGAGATCGTGCACGAGTCGCTGCTGCGAGGCTTGGCCGCGGCTGGTGCGGTGGCAGGCGCAGGACGAGGAGGGAGCGCTTCTCCGGGACCAGCTCCGGCAGGCCGCGAGGCTGTGGAGCGAGAAGAACCGGACCGGGGATCTGCTCTGGACGGGCACGGCGTACGAGGAGTTCGAGCTCTGGCGCGAGCGCTACCCGGGGAAGCTCACCTCGGTCGAGTCCGACTTCGCGCGCGCCATGGCGGAGAAGGCGCGGAAGAAGAAACGACTGGTACGGGATGCCGTCGCGGCGGCGTTTCTTGCCCTGGCGGGGTCGCGATCGCGATCGGCGTCTCGCGGTATCAGGCGGTCGAGGGCCCGTGACGAGGCCGAGGCCGAGGCGCAGCGCGCCGAGGCGGGCAAGCTGCTGGCCCTCGGCCGCGCCGAAATCGACGCGACAGTACGCGGCGCTCGCCTACGCGCGCAAGAGCCTGGAGCTGGCCGACACCCCCGAGGCGCGCCGCTTCGCCGTGGAGGTGCTCTGGCGCGGGCCCGTGGCCCGCATCCTCGACCCGGAAAAGGCCGTGGAGGGGCTGACAGCCTCAGGAACGGTACCACTGGGGCTTGAGCCCGTCTTCAGCCCGGATTCCAGCTGGTTCGCCCTTCAGAACGACGCGAGCGGCCGCATCTTGCTTTTTTCCAGCGACGGAGCGGCTACACGCGTTCTTCCCCGCCCGCCCGACGGCAACGCGCAGGCGCTCGCTTTCGGCCCACGGAGCGACGTGCTCATCACGGGAGGAGGCGGGACGAGCCTGCGCTTCCTGTCCCTCCCCGACTTGCACGAGACCGGAGCATCGAGTTGGGCGGCGTCGGATTCCAAGGCGTGGGTATCGGGCGAACGGCTCATGACGGTTACGCGCATGTCGCGGGAGGGCATGGGCCAGGTGCTTCGAGCCTGGCCATTCCCTGGCGGGGAGCCGGAGACCTTGGCGACGGGCGACTGGACCGGTCCCTACCGGCAAGATCGACCCGGCTGGCAAGTGGCTCGCGGATGTGCGGGATCGGGAGCTCTTCCTTCGCCCGATCGGCGAACCGTCCCCGTCGCGGAAATGGGCTCTCGGAAACCTCGCGGACGATCTGGCCTGGGGCAACTCCCTTGGTTTCCTTCCCCGCGAGGAGGGCGTCGTTACGTTGGACAAGTCCGGGAACATTCGGATCTGGTCCTGGCCGGAGAATGCGCCGCGGGCCACGACCGTGAGGCCGGGGGCGGTTCGGACGGAATCGCTCCTGGACATCGATCCCCAGGGACGTTACCTGGCCGGATACGCGGGGACCGAGCTCGATTACTTTGGGACCTCCACGACCCGCCGGACGCCGAGCCCTTGGTCCTCAGCGGAAACCGAGTTCGGGAGGAGCGCGGCGGGTGTTTTCGATCGACGCGGGCAGTGGCTCGTCACCAGCAACATGTCCAGAGTCCGATTCTGGCCTCCCGCCTCCCCCTGGACGCGCAAACTGCCCGTCACGCGCACGAGCACTTGGGCCCTCGCGTTCACACCGGATCGCCGCTGGTTGTCTTCGTGTGCGATCGACCGCCCTGTTCGGCTGTTCGCGATGAGTCGTCTCGACGGGGCTTTCCGCGACCTGCTGCCGGCGATCTCCTGCTACTTCGCCGCAGCGCACCCCGCGAGCGGTCATCTCCTCGCGAGCACTTGGCGGGACTCGAAACGGGACCGGAACGACGGCCGGGTCCTGCTCTACACCATCCCGGGCGGCCCGGCGCGTGAGCTCCGCACCGGCTGGGAGGGGGCCATGGCGACCGCAGCCGTGGCTTTCGACCGGAGTGGACGCCGGGCGATTGCGTGCCCCGGATGGGGTCCCGACGGAACCGCGACGACCCTCAATAACGTGATGAGAGTTTGGGACCTCGAGTCGGGCGAAGGGCGGACGTACTCTCTCTCCCGGTTCGGCGCCGATTCCCAGTCCCCGTGCCAGGATGTCGCCTTTGCCCCGGACGGCAGCGCGTTCGTTGCCGAGGGGCGGAGGCGTCCTTCGTCTCGTTCTTCCCGACGACCCAAGGGGGACCCCCTCCAGCGAGCTGGTGTACGCCACACCCATGGCCGCGTTGGCTCTGAGTCCCGACGGCCGTCAGCTGCTCGTCCTCGCCGGCCGCGATCCGCTCGGGTTGCTCTTCGAAGAGCTCATCCTCTTCGATCTCGCCGCTCACACCTCGCGCCGGATTACCACGCACGGAGAGCGCCTGTTCGTCGCGGCGTTCGACCCGTCGGGACGGTTCATCGTCACCGGTGATCATGATGGCATCGTCAGGGTCGGGCCGGTCACGGGCGAGGAGCCCCACCTGCTGCTGGGGCACCACTCGATGGTCGAGTCCCTCGCGGTCTCTCCCGATGGCCGGTGGATCGCCACCGCAACCGAGGAAGGCCTCTACCTTTGGCCGATGCCCGACATGGCCCGAACCGCCGCTCCACACCCTGCCGCACGACGAGCTCCTCGGGAAGCTCGACAGCTTCACGAACCTCCGCGTGGTCCCCGACCCATCCTCCTCCACCGGCTGGAAGCTGGACGTAGGTCCCTTCCCTGGCTGGAAGGACGTGCCGACCTGGTAGGCCGCTACCCCCGTCTCATCGACCCCCCCTTCCAGGTTCACGACCCGAGCGGTACAATTCGGTCAAACCGGCCGCGGAGGGGGCAGCGATGAGCAACCTAAGGAACCCATCGGTCTGCTGCGCCAAGCTACTCGCGATGTTCGTCGCCATCGCCCTGCCTCTCTTCCTCCCGTCGTCAACCGTACTCGCCCAGGAAACCACCGGAGCGATCGAGGGAACCGTCTCGGCCCCGGATGGAACGCCGCTTTCCGGGGCCGAGGTGGCCGCCACGAAGGCCGCGTCGCGCGTGGAGCGGGGCACGATCACGAGCGGCGAGGGGCTCTTCCGTCTCGTCGCGCTCCCGCTCGGGGAGTACGAGGTCACGATCCGTCATCCGAAGTACCCGCCGGCGACCGTCTCCGGCGTGACCGTCCGGCTCGGCGCGACCACCGCAGTGCCTCCCGGTTCGCCTCGCGCCGCCGGCACGCTGGTCGAGCGCGTGGAGGTCGTGGGGAAGGCCCCGCGGATCGACCCGGTCAGCACGACCGCGGGCGGAAGCCTCGCGTCGGAGACGTTCGATCGCCTTCCCCTCCAGCGGGACTACCAGAGCATCGCGACCCTGCTCCCGGGCGTGAGCGCCAGCTACCTCGGCGACCCGGTGAACTTCGACGGCGCGACGGGGCTCGAGAACCGCTACTTCGTGGACGGCGCCGAGATCACGGACCCGGGCCGCGGAATGGGCGGCGCGATGCTGCCGCCGGACTTCATCCGCGAGGTCGAGGTGAAGACCGGCGGCTACGAGGCGGAGTACCGCAGCGCGCTCGGCGGCATCGTCAACGTGGTGACCCCCACCGGAGGGAACGAGATCTCGCGGGAAGCTGATCGGCTACTGGACGAGCCACGTCGTCTCCCAGGATCCGAAGCTGAGCCCGCTCCAGCTCCAGCAGCGCGACTACGCGCAGTACGACGCCGGGTTCAGCGTGTCCGGCCCGCTGGCCAAGGACCGCGCGTGGTTCTTCCTCGCCTACGACCCCCAGCGCCAGACTGTCGAGACCGAACTCCCCGGCGTCGGCTACATCGAGGATTCGTCCACCACGCAGCGCTTCGCGGGGAAGATCGACTGGCGACCCGACGCGGCGAACAGCCTCGCTCTCACGGTCGTCGGGGACCCGCAGAGGCGGGACGCCGTGGGCGAGATGCCGTTCGATTTCGGAAGCGATCCCGTCTCGTTCCTCAACCCCGACCCGTACCTGCGGCGCATCGAGACCGGCGGCGTCGGGGTCATCCTTGCGCGCGACGCACGTCCTCGAGCCCGCGGGTCCTGCTGGAGATCGTCGTTCTCGTACTTCTGGCGGAAGGACCACAACCTCCCCGGACCGAGCGCGGTCGCGAGCGAGCAGATGTTCGTGGACGCGACCACCGGCGTGTGGTCGGGCGGCTCGACCGTGTTCACCGCCTGGTCGAACGACCAGACGACGGTCGAGTTGAAGGCGACCTGGATGCGCCGGCGCGGCACGAGATGAAGGGTGGGCTCGAGTACCGCGACAACAAGGAGACGATCGACGAGTGGGGCGGCGACGTGGTGATCGAAGTTCGCCGACGTTCGTTCGGTATGTCGGCCCAGGTGATTGCGCGGCAAGTTCCACAACCGGATCCCGTCGGCGTTCGCGCAGGACTCCTGGCGGATCGGGCCGCGCTGGGTCCTGAACTACGGTATCCGCTGGGCGCGCGAGGACTTCGTCGGCCTCGAACGGGAGGTCGCGCAGACGATCGACGACGAGTGGCAGCCGCGCGTCGGCTTCGTCTACCAGCCCGGCCGAATCGGCACGCAGCGCATCTATGGTTCGGCGGCGCGGTACTACCAGGAGCTGTCGAGCCACGCGCTCGTATCTACTACGTGGGGGCGGAAGGGTACTGGCGACTCTGCAACTACGACCACGATCCCCGGCTCGATCCCAGCGGGGCGACTGCCTGGTGCTGACGATCGACGGTGCAGGCCGAGGTGCCGGGGCTCCGGGGCGACTACACGGACGAGTACTCCCTCGGGTACCAGCGGCGGATCGGCGACAGGCACCGCGCGGGCGTCCGCGCGATCTACCGGACGCTCGGCGACACGATCGAAGACGGACTGGTCACGGCGACCGATACGTTCGTCTGGGGCAATCCCGGTCGCGGGCCGCTGGCCGCGGACTACCCGCGCGCGAGCCGCGTCTACAGGGCACTCGAGCTCACCATCGACGGGCAGCCCACGGACCGTTCCGGGTATCTCGCGTCGTACGTGCTGTCGGAGAACCGCGGCAATTACCTGGGACTCTACAACACGGACAGCGGGATACGCCGGGCCAAACACCAACGGCTCGTTCGACCTGCCGGAGCAACATGATCAACGGCGACGGCCTGCTGCCGAACGACCGGACCCACGTCGTTAAGGGGTCGGGGTTCTACCGATTCGGATCCGGGCTCAACGTCGGAGCATCAGCGCTCTGGCAGAGCGGCACGCCGCTCAACGAGTTCGGTGGGTGCCCGGGTGCCTTCGGGAGCTGCTTCCTTCGGCCTCGCGGCACGGCGGGCCGGACGCCCTCGATGTTCGATCTGAGCCTGCGGCCGACTACACCTTCCGGCAGAATTCTACCGGACGGTGGAAGCCTCGCCTGATCCTCGACGTCTACCACCTCTTCAGCGGCCGCAAGCCGGTGGACTACGACCAGGTCCACTACTTCAACGTGGACGCCGACGGGAACCAGGTCGACCCGAATCCGACCTACGGAATGGCCAAGCAGTACTACCCGCCGACGACCGCTCGCCTCGGGCTGGAGGTGAGTTTCTGAGCGACGACCGCTCGTACCTGGGCGCAGGGCCATGCCGAGTCTTGGAGGTGGTCAGCCATGACACTCATCAAGAGGTGGTTCCGCAGGATGACCGGCGACGAGGAGGACGAGCTCAGGACTCCGATCATTCGTCGTCCGCCGCAACCGTGCCTCTGAGCGAGGTGCGATCCGCCGCCGAGGAGAACAACGACTTCGCGGTGGCGCTTTACGGACGACTGTGCGAGCGGCCCGGGAACCTCTTCATCTCCCCGCTGGGCATTCGCTCGGCCCTCTGCATGGCCCTCGCCGGGGCCAGGGGCGAGACGTCGTCGCAGATGATCGAGGCGCTGCGCCTCCCGTCGGCGGACGATGCCGCGCACGCGCGGCTGGCCGGACTCCTGCGGCCGCTCGACGCGGCGGCGGCGGGCAGTACGAGCTCTCCGTCGCGAACTCGCTCTGGGGGCAGGAAGGCGCGCCGCTCCTGGACGAGTTCCTCGAGCAGATCGGCCGCCAGTACGGCGGCGGCCTCAACCTCGTCGATTTCCGGCGCGACGCCGAGGCGGCCCGCGCGACCGTCAATCGGTGGGTCGAGGAGAGGACGCAAGCAGAAGATCCGGGACCTCATCCCCTCCGGGATGCTGAGCGCGGACACGCGACTGATCCTGGTGAACGCGATCTTCTTCAAGGGACAGTGGGTGGCGCCGGTTCCCTGCATGCGCCACGCGGGACGAGCCGTTCTGGCTCGAGGACGGCGGGAGGGTCCAGGCGCCGCTGATGACGCCAGATGGAGGTCGGCTACGTGCGCGCCGAGGATTACCAGGCGGTGGAGCTGGAGTACCGCGGCGACGATCTTTCGATGCTCGTGTTGCTCCCGGACCGGAAGGACGGGATCGGGGAACGCTCGAGAAGGCGCTCCGCCAGGAATGTTCGATCTGGCGAAGGCGAAGATGCGATGCCGCAAGGTCGATGTGCTATCTCCCGCGGTTCAAGGTCACGTGGGGAACCTCTTCGGTGCGCGGCGCGCTCGCGCACCTCGGCTTGACGCTCGCGTTCGACCGGGACCGGGCGGACTTCTCCGGCATCAACGGGCACAGGCCACCGGACTCGAGATCGCTGTTCGTGTCGGACGTGCTGCACAAGGCCCTCGTCGAGGTGAACGAGGAAGGGACGAAGGCCGCGGCCGCCACCGCGGGCGATGTGTACTCGCGCTGAGCGGCAAGCCTCGCCGCGAGCCACCGGTCCCCGTGTTCCGGGCCGACCACCCGTTCCTCTTCGCGATCCGCGACCGGCGAAGCCGCGCGATCCTCTTCCTCGGCCGCCTCGACCGATCCGACAGCTCGCGAACGAATGAGGGACGGGAGCCTCACACCGGCGGGCGGTTGCGCTCCCCGTACCCGGTCAGCTCGACGAAGCCGCGGCCGAGGGGGCGGCCGCCGGGGTCGAGGGCGCGGACGGAGCCCTCCCAGTAGTAGGGGGAGTGCGGGATCCGGCCGCGGTTCTCCTGGTCGGGGAAGTCGGGCACGACGTCGAGGCGGAGGGCGGCGGAGGGGACCTCGATGGTCCAGCGCGAGGGGTAGACGGCGCCGGTTTCCTTGCTCGTCCAGGTCTCGGTCGCGCGCACGGACCAGTCGGAGGGCGAGAGGTAGCGCGTGCCGCCCTCGCGGTCCACGAGCGTGCCGTTCCGGAAGTCCACGCTGCCGTCCTGGCGCCGCATCAGGTAGAGCATGAGGTCGCGGCCGTCGGCGAGGCGCAGGGCGAACCAGTCCCAGCCGACCTGGCCGGTCGAGAGCTGCGACGAGCCGAACTCGCGGTCCATCCAGGACTCGCCGCGCACGTCGAACGTCCTGCCGTCGAGCTCGAGCGTCCCCTCGGTCGCGAGGCGCGTGAAGCTGTAGTACTGGCTGGCCGCGGCGGATTCGCCGCTCTTGCGGCTGTAGCCGTTCGGCCCCTGGAGGACGAGCGGCTTCGCCGGGCGCGTCGCGAGGCGGAACGCCATGCGCCGCTCGTCGTCGCGCATCTCGAAGTCGAAGCCCGCGCCGTTCCACTGCAGCGTCCAGAGCCCGCCCGTCCCGGCGGGGGCGACGACCTTCGCGAGCGTCGGGTCGGGCGGCGCTCCGAACGCGCCGAGCAGCGGCGCCTCGCGGTAGAGGAGATCGCTGAAGCGGTGCTCGCCGCGGGAGAGGTCGCTGATCGCCGCGTGCGCCATGATCAGATTGCGCGCGGACCACTCCGAGCGCAGCGCGGGCTTCTCGGGCAGCAGGCCGACGCGGAACACCGTGAACTGGTAGCCGAAGACGCGGCCGGGGTCGTCGCGCGCCTCGAGGTGGCCGGTGAAGTACCACCACTCGGTGCGGTAGCCCTCGTGGGCCCAGTGGTCCCGCGGGAAGGACCACGCGTACTCGGGCGACGCGACTTTGAACGCGGCGCCGAGAGCGAGCGCGCCCAGGGCGACGACGGCGAGGGCAAGCGTCCACCGCGGCATCCGGCCGCTCCGCGCCTCAGAGGTCGTCACGGCTCAGCTCCGAGGCGGGAGTGCGGCTCGCGCGCAGCGCCGGATAGATGCTCGCGGCGACGGCGGCCGCCAGGATCGCCGCGGCCTGCACGGCGAGCGCCCCCCACGGAACGCTCAGCGCGATCGTCCAGCCGAAGTACGCGCGGTTGATCACGAAGATGAGGACGACCGCGAGCGCCGCGCCGCCGGGCACCCCGAGCAGCGAGCCCGAGGAGCGCCATCCCGGTCCCCTCGCCCGAGGAACACGCCGAAGATCTGCCGCCTCCCCGCCCCCAGCGCGCGGTAGAGCGCCAGCTCCGCCACTCGCTCGCGGGCCAGGACGAGCAGCGTCAGCGTGATCCCGCACGCCGCGATCAGCAGCGCCATCCCCTGCAGGAGGCGCGTGACCGCGAACGTCTGGTCGAAGATCGCGAGGATCTCGTCCCGGAGCCGCCGGTTGCTCAGGATCTCGAGCGGAACGCCGGGGAACCTCGCGCGGACCGCGTCCATCGTCTTCTCGGGATCCACCCCGGGCTCGAGGTAGAGGTCCACGTTCGTCATCCGGCCGGGACCGAGCACGCGCTCCATCGTGGCCAGGTCCATCTCGGCCGAGCCGTTCTCGTCGGAGTAGTCGTAGTAGACGCCCGCGATGGGCAGCTCGGCCTCCCCTGCCGGCGTCGTCAGGCGCAGGCGGTCGCCGACGCGCAGCCCCTCCTTGCGCGCCAGGGGCTCGCCGATCACGACCGCGCCTTCCTCGACCATCTTCCGGACCGCCTCGGCCCGGTCGCCGGACACCAGCGGGAACCTCCCCTCGCCGCCCGGCATCCCCACGTCGCGGCCGATCAGCGAGATCCTCCGCGACCCGGTGTAGCCGGAGAGCTGCCGGAGCCGGTCCACGGTGCGCGCGCCGGGGAACTTCATCAGCTCCGCCACGATCCCGTCGTCGAGCGTCGCCGTCTCCCGCGCGCGCCGCCAGCTCTCGCTGGTCACGAAGACGTCCGCGCGGATCGTGCTCGCGATCCACACGTCGAGCGTCTCGCGGAAGCTCCCGACCATCAGCGTGATCCCGACCAGCATCGTCACCGCGACGCCCAGCGCGGCCACGGCGAACGACGTCGTGCCGAGCTTCTCCCCGAGAGTCTTGAGGCCGAGGGCCAGGCCGAAGCCGCGCGGGCGGATGCGGCCGCAGACGCGGCTCAGCACCCACGGCGTCATCAGCGGCAGTGCCGTGATCAGCGCGATCGCGATCCAGAATCCCGACGACCGTATCCCCCGGCCCAGAGTCCCCCACGCGAGCGCGGTCGCGCCGAGGATCGCCCATCCCGCCGCGAAGAGCACCGCGGCCGCGCGCCCCATCCTCTCGTGGAGGGCGAGCCCGGCGAGGAGCGACCGCGTGTCCCGGCGGCTCATGTCGAGCGCCGGGAGGAGCGCGCCGGCCAGCGCGCCACCGAGCCCCGCCGCGGCCGCCAGCAGCCAGATCCACGCCGGCAGGCGAAGCGTCTCGATCCCCTCGAGCAGGTAGAGGTTCGTGAGGGTCGAGCTGACCGCCTTCACGTTCGCCGCGGCCGCCCACCAGCCGATCGGAAGGCCGAGAGCCGTGCCCAGCGCGCCGAGCACTGCGACCTCCCCGAGGATGACGAACAGCACCTGCCGCGGCGTCGTCCCGAGCGAGCGGTACAACCCGAACTCCCGCCGCCGCCGCACCAGCGCGGCCTGCGTGCTGGAGTGCACCAGGAAGCCGCCGACGAAGAGGCTGATCAGGGACAGCGCCGTGAGGTTGAGCCGGAACGCCGACAGCAGCGACGCGGCCTGGCGCCTGCGCTGCTCGGGGGTCACGACCTGCACGGCGGGGCCGAGCCGCCGGCTCAGCCGCTCCGCGACCGCCTCGCGCGAAGCACCCGCGGCGAGCTTCACGTCGAGCTGGTGGATCCCCTCGGGGATCCCGAGCGCGTCCTGCGCCTGCGCGATGTCCATCACGACGAGGCGCGGGCTCGCGAGCGGGGTGAGCTTCCGGAAGTCCACCAGCGCGCCGACCGTGAGGCGCGCCCTGCGCGAGCCGCTCGACACCTCGAACGTGCTCCCGACCGTCCACCCCAGCTGCCGCGCCAACTCGGGCGTCACCGCGGCCCATCCCGGCGTCGCGAGGGCCTCGCCGAGATCGGCCGGCGGCTTCTCCCATGGGATCCTGTGCGGCGCGAAGAGATCGATCCCCACGACGTCGAGGTAGGTCTCCTCCCGCCCCTCGAGCTTGGCGACGACGCGGACGAGAGGCCACGCCGCCGCGACGCCGGGCTCGGCCAGCGTCTCCGGCACGACGCGGCTCGGCATCGGCGAGACCTTCCCCATCACGCTGAGGTCCGCCTCGCCGCTCACCGCCTCGAGCCCGCCCTCGAAGGTGCCGAGGGCGTTCGCGTTCAGGATCTGGATCGACAGGACCGACGCCACGCCGAGCGCGACCCCGAGCACGGTGAGGAGGAACAGCGTGCGCCCCGCGCGGAAGTGCGCGGCGAGCCCCTTGCCGAAGATCCGGATCACGGCAGCTCGAGCGCGCCGTCGCGGATCCGCCAGATCTCGTCGGCGAGGGCGGCCAGCTCGCGGCTGTGCGTGACGTAGACGAGCGTGCTCTTCTCCTCGTCGGCGAGACGGAGGAGCAGGTCCATGACCTTGCGGCTGTTGTGGTCGTCGAGGTTCCCGGTCGGCTCGTCGGCGAGGAGGAGGCGCGGCCGCCTGAGGAGCGCGCGGCAGAGGGCGACGCGCTGCATCTCCCCGCCGCTCAGCTTGCGCGCCGGGTCGCCGGCGCGGGAGCCGAGGCCGACCCGGTCGAGCAGCTCGTCCGCCCGCCTCGCCGCCTCGCGCGACGGGTCTCCCGCGATCCACGCGGGGAGGAGCACGTTGTCGCGCGCGGTCAGGTGCGGCAGCAGGTGGAAGAACTGGAACACGAGCCCGATGCCGTCGCGGCGCGCGAGCGTACGGCCCGCCTCGCCGATGCGCGCGAGGTCGCGGCCGCCCACGAGGATCTCCCCTTCCGTCGGCGTGTCGATCCCCGCGGCGAGATTGAGGAGGGTGGACTTGCCGCTGCCGCTCCGACCGGTGATGGCGATCTTGCGCCCGGCCGGCAGGGCGAACGACACCTCCTTGAGCGCCTCGAGGACGGCCCCGCCGTCCTGTTGGTAGCGCTTCGCTACCTTGCGGAATTCGAGCGCCGTGTCCGCCACGCTTTCCCCTCGAGGCCAGTCTACATGGTGGACGCGAGATTGTGGGGTGGTCCCCGGCCCGCCGCACTCCCGAGGAAATACCGCGGCATCTCGACGAGATCCGGAAACCGGCAGCCCCTAGGGTGGGCGACCCGACCGGCCAGGATCGGCTTCCTCGCCCACCCCACAATCTCCCGTCCACCATGGGCTGAATGTGGACAAGAATGGTATTATTTGCGCCTATGCGACCTCAAAATCACCTCGCGGGCCAGACGAGCCCCTACCTCCTCCAGCACTCCCACAACCCCGTGGACTGGTACCCGTGGGGTCCCGAGGCCCTCGAGAAGTCGCGACGCGAGGGGAAGCCGGTCTTCCTGTCCATCGGCTACGCCGCCTGCCACTGGTGCCACGTGATGGAGCGCGAGTCGTTCGAGGACGAGCGGGTCGCGGCGTTCCTGAACGAGCACTTCGTCGCGATCAAGGTGGACCGCGAGGAGCGCCCCGATCTCGACGAGATCTACATGAACGCGACCCAGCTGCTCACCGGCTCGGGGGGCTGGCCCCTCACCGCGTTCCTCACCCCCTCGCTCGAGCCGTTCTTCTGCGGCACGTACTTCCCGCCCGAGGACCGGCACGGGCGCTCCGGCTTTCTCACGCTCTTGAGGCGAGTCCACGAGGCGTGGACGACCCGACGGGAGGAGCTCGAGGCCGGCGCGGGGAAGATCGCCGACAGCGTGCGCGCCGCCGGCTCGGGCGGAGCCGTGCCCGCCGGGGACGCGCGCGCCGGACAGCGCGACATCGCGGCGGCCGCGGCCTCGCTCGCCGCGAGGTTCGACGGCGAGTGGGGCGGCTTCGGCAACGCGCCGAAGTTCCCGCCTCACGGGGCCCTCGCCCTGCTCCTCCGGCAGCACGCCCGCTCCGGCGAGAGCGCCCCGCTCCGGATGGTCGAGGCGACGCTCGACGCGATGGCCTACGGCGGGATGTACGACCAGCTCGGCGGCGGCTTCGCCCGCTACAGCACCGACGAGAGCTGGCTCGTTCCCCATTTCGAGAAGATGCTCTACGACCAGGCGCTCCTCGTCCCGGTCTATGCCGACGCCTGGCTCGTCACCCGCAAGCCGCTCTACCGTCGCGTCGTCGAGGAAACGCTCGACTTCGTGCGGCGCGAGCTGACCTCTCCCGAAGGCGGATTCCTCGCGTCGCTCGACGCGGACAGCGAGGGGCACGAGGGAAGGTTCTACGTCTGGACCCCGGAGGAGGTCGCGGAGGTCCTCGGCGCCGAGGACGGGACGTTCTTCTGCCGGGTCTACGGGATCGCGTCGAGAGGGAACTTCGACGGCAAGAGCATCCCGAACCTCCTGGGAGGAGCGCTCGCCGCGCGCGCGGAAGCTCTCGGCATCCCGGAAGACCGGCTCGTCGCGCGGCTCGCCCCGATGCGCCTGGCGCTCCTCGAGGCGCGGGAGAGGCGCCCCCGCCCGGCCACCGACGACAAGGTCCTGACCGCGTGGAACGGCCTCATGATCTCCGCCTTCGCCCGGGCGCACGAGGCGCTGGGCCGGCCGGAGGACCTGCGCTCGGCCCGCCGCGCGGCGGACTTCGTGCTCGGCCACCTCGCGAGCGACGGCCGCCTCCTCGTCTCCTGGCGCGCTGGAAAAGCGCACCTCAACGCCTATCTCGACGACTACGCGTTTCTCGCTCGCGGCCTGCTCGACCTCTACGAGGCGGGCTTCGACCGCAAGTACCTCGACGCGTCGGCGCGGATCGCGCGTAGCCTCGTCGCGCGGTTCGAGGACCGCGCGTCGGGCGGCTTCTTCTTCACGTCCGAGGACCACGAGGCGCTGCTCGCGAGGAACCGCAGCCTGCACGACGGCGCCCTCCCGTCGGGGGCGGGGGTCGCGGCCGAGACGCTCCTCAGGCTCGGTGCGCACATTGGCGGCGACCTGGGCGACGCCGCGCTCCGCGCCTTGTCGGCGTACCGGAAATCCGTCGAGCGCGCACCCTCCGCGTTCGCTTCGCTGCTCGTCGCCGCGGACTTCGCGGAGGGGCCCGTGACGGAGATCGCGCTCGTCGGAGAACCCGCGGACCCCGCCACCCGAGCCCTGGCCGGCGCGGTCCGGACGCGTTACCTCCCGAACCGCGCGCTCGCGCTGGCGCGCCCCGGCGAATCGCTCGAGGGGCTCCCTCTCCTCGAGGGGAAGACCGCCGTCGGCGGGGTCCCCACGGCGTACGTCTGCCGGGACCGCGTCTGCGGTGCGCCGGTCACGGACGCGGAGTCCCTCGCGCGAGAGCTCGAGTCACGCGCCGGAGCTCGCGCCGCTGCCGGGTCGGGCACGTAGGGCAGAAGCGCGCGATTCGCGTGGTAGCATGGCCGCCCCGTTTCTCATGAGGACGCGATGAGTCTGCTCGGCGGGCACGGCCTCCTCGCCTGGACGCTCTTCAACCTGCTGGTCCTGGGGGTCCTGGTCCTCGACCTCGGAGTGTTCAACCGGAAGTCTCACGCCGTCGGTTTCCGGGAAGCCGTGCTCTGGAACGTCGTCTGGACCGCCTTGGGCCTCGCGTTCGGCGCGCTGGTGTTCCGGCTCTACGGCCACCAGGCGGGGCTCGAGTACGTGACCGGCTACGTCGTCGAGCGCGCCCTCTCGTTCGACAACATCTTCGTGTTCGTGGTGGTGTTCGCGTACTTCCGCGTCGCTCCGGAGTACCAGCACCGGGTGCTCTACTGGGGCATCCTCGGCGCGCTCATCATGCGAGGCGTGCTGATCCTGGCCGGGGCCGCGCTGGTGATGGCGTTCCACTGGGTGCTGTACGTGTTCGGCGCCTTCCTGCTCTACACCGGCCTCCATCTCCTCGTGAAGGGGGACGGGGCTCCGCACCCCGAGCGCAACCCGGTGATCGGCCTCGTGAAGCGGATCTTCCCCGTGGAAGAGAAGGAGCAGGGCAAGCGGTTCTTCGTCAGGCGGGACGGGCGCTGGCACGCGACGACGCTGCTGATCGTGCTCGTCGTCCTCGAGACGACCGACCTCGTGTTCGCCGTGGACTCGATCCCGGCGATCTTCGGCGTCACCAAGGACCCTTTCATCATCTACACGAGCAACGTGATGGCGATCCTGGGTCTCCGGGCGATGTACTTCCTCCTCGCCGCGATGATGACCCAATTCCGCTTCCTCCGGCACGGCCTCTCGCTGGTGCTGGTGTTCATCGGCGCGCGGATGCTCACGGAGCCCTGGATCGAGCTCCCCACCGTCGTGATGCTGCTGGTGGTCTGCGGCATCCTCGCCGCCGCCGTCGTCGCCTCGCTCCTCGTCAAGCCGAAGCCGGAAGGCGCCGCCAGTTAGGGAAGCGACAGCGAGATGCTCGGACGGGCGGGGCGCGTGACCTCGAGGAGGGCGTCCACGCAGGCGGCGTCGAACTGGGTCCCCCGCTTCTCCTGCAGGTAGGCCCTCGCGCTCGCGGGCGGGAGCGTCGCGCGGACGCGCGAGGTGGTCATCGCGTCGTAGGCTTCGGCGACCGCAAGGACCCGCGACAGGAGCGGGATCTCCTCGCCGCTCTTGCCGTAATACCCCTGGCCGTCCGCGCGCTCGTGGTGGAACTGGATCGCCTGGGCGACCTCCTCGTCGGGATCGAGGGCGCGGAGGATCGCGGCGCCGCGCTCGGGGTGCGTGCGCATCAGTCGGGCCTGCTCCTCGTCGAGGGGGGCGCGCTGCCTCAGGATCTCCACCGGGAACGAGACCTTGCCGATGTCGTGCAGCATCGCCGCGCGGAGGAGCGCCGACGCCTCGCCGTCGCCGAGCCCCATCTCGTCCGCCATCATGGCCGAAAGCGAGGCGACCCGCTCCGCGTGACCCGGCTCGAACGCGTCGCGACGGTCGGCCCATTCCGCCGCCCGCGACGCCACCTCGAGGTAGGGCGCCATCGGCTTCTCGTGGCGGGGAACGCGGCGCGACAGCACCGCACCGATGCGGCTCCCGACCGACCTGAGACGGGCGAGACCTTCGAGGCGGCGCTCTTCCCTTCGCGGGTTCCGGCCGGGCCGCTCGTTTCCTCCCCACAGCACGACGCGGCGGACCTTCACGAGGCCGTCCACTCGCGCGAGCAGCTCCTCGGCGCCGAACGGGCTGCAGATGCGGTCCACGATCCGCTCGTCGAGCGTCGCGTCGGAGAAGAAGTCGGAATCCGATTGGACGAACAGCAGCGGCGCGGGGAAACCGCGGGGCGGGCGGCCCGGGACGGCGAGCACCTGATCGGGCGAGGACACCGGCGCGACGACCAGCTCGGGCAGGACCTCCCTCTCCGCCTCCCGCCAACTCGGGACGGAAGGACACCAGTGCACGGCGTGCCCATCCTCCCGAAGCAGCGAGCGGATTCCGCCTGCCCGCTCGCGGTCTTCGGCCAGGAGCAGAATTTCCGCCACTTCGGACCTCCGGCGGGGAATATAGGTCCGCGGGGCGGTTTGTCACGCCGGCCGAACGGGAGAAGTCAGGAGGCCTTGGGAGCGGAAGGCGAGGGGCGGAGGATACCGGCCTGGACGACCCCCACGATCGCCCATCCGGCGACGGCGTCCACGAGGACGGCGATCGCGTAGTCCGCCGGGTAGGAGAACCAGTTCCAGAGCATCGCGGGGCCGAGCACCCACCCGAAGATCCCCAGGCCGAGGACGAAGCCGACCCTTCCGAAGTGGCTCGCGATGCGGGCGCGGGAGAGCGCCCACGCGGAAAAGAGCGTGGCGGCGAGGGCGAGGCCGAGTCCCCGCGCCATCGGCCGGAACATCCGGCTCGGCGGGCGGCCGCCGGGGCGATAGGCCAGCGTCGCGACCGGCCCGCGGCTCGCGCGGCTCTCCCACTCCTCGGTGGCGGCCGCCGACTGCTCCTCGGTCTTTCCCTCGTTGTCCGGTGGAGCCGGAATGACGTAAAGGCCTTCCGGAGTCTTCGCGTCGACGAGCGCCGCGACGACGCGGTCCTCGGCGGCGAGCCTCCGGAGCGACGACGCGTGCAGCGGGAGGAGCGTCCACGCCACCACGCTCCAGACGAACAGGGCGACGCCGCCCGCGATACCTCCAAGCAGGACCTTTCTCGTCACGACATGCCCCCTCGGCGCCCCGCAGCCACGGCGAAGCGCCCGATCGCCGCCGCCGTCACGGCGCAGCACCCGCCGGGGAGCCCCGCAGCCGCAGCCAGTGCCGCCAGCTCACCCCGGACCCCAGCAAGAGCGCGACGCCGACCGCGACGTACACGAACCCCAGCACGAGCCGCGATACCGGAGAGTGCCGGAGCGTGGCGCCCGCGGCGATCATCGCGGCCACGAACAGCCACGCCTGCCACGAGAAGGCGCCTCCGGCGCAGCGCCCGTCCTCCGAGGCCAGGATCCTCTCCGCATTCCGCTCCGCGCGCCGGTGCAGCACGAAGCGCTCCTTCGCCCACCCCGTGGCCGCAGCCCCGGCCAGAAAGACCGCCGCCCGCCACGGAGGGGCCGCGAGAGACCAGTGGATGCCGGCGGCCAGCATCCCGCTCCCGGTCAGGGACCAGGCGAGCCCGGCGAGCAGGAGGCGGGTCCGCCGCGAGGAAACGGGAGTCAACCGGCGGAGTAATCCCACGGCAGGAGAATAGCGCGAAATCCCCCGGCCGGACTACCGGCGCCCCCTCCGGCAACCGCGCATCCCGCCGGGCCACGATCTGGTAGAGTAGGACCAGCGAGGCAACCCGCGTAGAACCAACGAGGTCATGATGAGCTTGATCGAGGTCTCCGTCGTCGTCGTCGTGGTCCTGGTGGCCGTCCTGGTGGGTACGGCGGTCCCCGCCCTACTGCAGCTCCGCTCGACCCTGAAGAGTCTCGACACGCTGCTGAACGAGACTCGCCCGAGGCTCAACGCGGTGCTCGATCAGGCCGCGGAGGCCACGAGCCGGGTCAACAGGGCCGCGGTGGCCCTCGAGGAGGGTATGGGCAGGGTCCGCGGCGTCCTCAACGCCCTCGAGTCGCTCGGGACGGTTCTCGAGACGGCCCGGGACGCGGTCCGCAAGACGGTGACGGTGGCGACCAGCATCGGGCCGGCGCTCTACGCGGGCTACCGCACGTTCTTCGCTTCGAAAGACGCGGAGCCCTCTTCGGCCGCGGAGGGCGGGAGCGCCGAGGCGAGCGAGGCAAGCGGCCCGGCTTCGAAGTCCGAGGAGGCGTTATGAGCGAATCCAATCGTTACAGCGGCGCGCACATCCTGATCGCGTTCCTCGCGGGCGCGGCAGCGGGCGCGGCCGTGGCTTATCTCACCGCGCCCCGCCCGGGGCGCGAGCTTCGCGAGGACCTCAAGGGGTGGGCGGGCGACGTCCGCGAGAAGGCCGTGCGCGTGCCCCACGCGGTCCGCGCGGCGTACTCGAAGGCCAGCGAGGCGGCCAAGACGGCGTTCGTCGAGGCGCTTCACGAGGCCGAGAAGGGCGAGAAGGCCGGCTAGACTCCGAGGGCGTCCTCGAGGAAATCGAGGACGGCTCGGGCCGCCCAGAAGCGCGGCTCGCGGGACGACCAGTAGCCGAGGTGGCCGCCGCGTCCGGGGTGCGCGAACACGAGGTTGCGCTGCGCCGCGCGCCGGTGGGGATCGAACATTCCGACCGGCACGATCGGGTCGTCGGCCGCCGACAGCACGAGGGCGGGAACGAGCACCGAGCCGAGGTACGGGCCCGCGCTCGACGCCGCGTAGTACGCCTCGGCCGACGGGTACCCGGCGTCGGGGGCGGTGAAGAAGCGGTCGAACCGCCTCACGGTCCGGATGCGCCACGCCGACGCCTCGGGGCCCGGTAGCGGCCGGACTTCGCGCACGCGCCGGATCTGCTCGCAGAGAAGACGCGTGAATCGCGCCTGGTAGAGCAGGTTCCCGCGTCGCTCGATCTGCCGGCAGCAGGCCTCGAGGTCCACGGGAGGATTCACCCCCGCGACCGCGTCGGCGCGGCAGCCCGCCCCGGAACGGCCCGCGTGGAGCAGCACGACGTTCCCGCCGAGCGAGAACCCCACGGCCGCGTACGGCCGCGGGAGGGACGCCGCCTCGAGGTCCTCGAGCACGCGCTCGACGTCCTCCCACTGCCCCGCGTTGTAGAGGGTCCGGGCGAGAGCTTCCGTCCGGCCGCAGTTGCGCATGTTCATCCGGACCACGGCCCAGCCCCTCGCGAGGGCCTGTCGCGCGGTCCGGCGCATGTACGGCGAGGACGCGCTGCCCCCCATCCCGTGGACCAGCAGCAAGGTCCCCCGCGCGGGACCCGGCGGGCGGGCGACCCGCACGCGTACCGCCGTCCCCTCCGCGACCGGCACGAGACGGATCTCCTCGCGCGCCTCGATCTCCGGGGCGTCGAGGTACGACGGGACGATCGTCTGGAGGTGCCGGCCCCTGAGCCAGGGTGACGGCGAGAAGTCGTCGAGTCTCACGGGGCCGAACGCTAGCACATCCCCTCGCTTCTGGTATCTTGAGGCGCTCGTCGCGAGCCTGAGGAGACGACGCCTTGAAGCCTGCCGGCGAGAGGGCGGCCGTGACGGGCGCCCTCCTTCTCGTCCAGATCCTTTTCGGCCTCCACTACCTCGCCGCGAAGATCGTCGTCGGGACGATCCCGCCGCGGACGTGGGCGGTACTCCGGGTCACCGCGGCGGCGCTCGTCCTGTTGCTCGTCGCGGCCGCGCTCCGCCGTTCGCTCCGGTTCTCCCGCGCCGATCTCGGCCGCCTGGCGATCTACTCGGTCTTCGGGATCGTGATCAACCAGATCTGCTTCATCGAGGGGCTCCACCGGACCACGCCGACCCACTCGTCCATCATCAACACGACGATACCGATCGGCACGCTGCTGTTCGCCGTCCTGCTGCGACGAGAGTCCCTCGACCTCTCCAAGTCGCTGTCCATCGCGGTGTCGCTCGCCGGCGTGCTGCTGGTGGTCCACCCGCACCAGGCGGGGTTCTCGTCGGAGACCCTGGCGGGCGACCTCCTCACCCTCGCGAACGCCATGTCGTACGCCCTGTTCCTCGTGATCTCGAGGCGCCTCCTCGCCCGGAGCGACCCTCTGGCCGCCACGGCCGTCCTGATGGGCTTCGGCGCGCTCGGCATCCTCGCCTTCGGCGCCCCGGGCCTCGCCGCTTTCCGGCCCTCCGCGATCCCCGCCTCGATCTGGGTCCTGGCGGCGCTCATCGTGGTGTTCGCCACGGTGGTGACGTACTTCCTCAACTACTGGGCCCTCGCCCGCGTCGAGTCCTCGCTCGTGGCCCTCTTCATCTACGTCCAGCCGGTGATCGCGACGGTGCTCTCCGCGATCGTCCTCGCCGAGCGCCCGGAGCCGCACGTCCTCGCCGGCGGCGCGCTCGTGTTCGCCGGCGTCTGGCTGAGCCTGAGGAAGCGTACCCCCGCTCCCCTGCCCCTGGAGTCCGCGGAGGGCTGACGCGCGCTGCCTTCGCCACGCCTCGAAGGCGGCGCCCTCCGGACCCGTGTCCGGGCGGCGACCTCCCTCGGCGACGACCCGCATCGGCCGCGCGAAGGGTCGAGCAAGCGCGATGGCGCGGACCCTAGCGCCATCGCGCTCGACCCTTCGCGCGGCCGTGCAGGGGTCCCCGTCGCCTCGGGCATCGTCGCCGCCCGGACACGGGTCCGGAGGGCGCCGCGAGGGATGCTTCGGGACGGTGGCGCTACGTTTCGAGGGCGATCCGGGCGAGGACCTCGGCACCGCGAGGGAGCACGGACTCGTCGAAGTCGAAGCGAGGCGAGTGGTGGGGGGCGTGGCGGCCGCCCTCGCCGGGCCCGCCCGCGCCGAGCAGGGCGAAGGCGCCGGGGACCTCGCGCAGGAAGTAGGCGAAGTCCTCCGATGCCGCGAGCGGCGGCGACTCGATCACTCCCTCGGGGCCGACGACGGCGCGCCCCGCCCGCCGGACCCGCTCGACCGCCGCGGGATCGTTGACCACCGGGGGATAGCCGGGGCGGATCGTGACGTCGCACCGGCAGCCGGCCGCCCGCGCGGTGCCGTCGAGGACCTGCTGCACGCGCTCGCGGAGCAGCGCGCGAACGTCCTCGCGAAACGACCGCAGCGTGCCGTGCATGCGCGCCTCGTCCGGGATCACGTTCGGCGCGCTCCCCGCGTGGAGCGAGCCGACCGTGACCACCGCGGGCTCCATCGGGTCCACCGACCGGGCGACGATCGACTGGAGCGCGACGATGCCGGCCGCCGCGGCGACGATCGGGTCCGCCGCGAGGTGGGGCTGCGCGCCGTGGCCGCCGCGGCCGGTCACGGTCGCGAGGAACTCGTCCTGCGCCGCCATGATCGGCCCGGGTCGGACGTGCAGCGTGCCGGACGGGTACGGCGTCCAGAGATGCAGGGCGAAGGCGCTCTTGGCACCCGAGAACTCGAGCACCCCCGCCTCGATCATCGCCAGCGCGCCGCCGAGCCCTTCCTCGGCCGGCTGGAAACAGAAGGTCACGTCCTGCGGGAGCGCGTCACGCCGAGACACGAGCAGCGACGCCGCGCCGAGCAGCATCGCGACGTGCCCGTCGTGGCCGCACGCGTGCATCGCCCCCCGGACCTCGGACCCGTACTCGCGGCCCGCTTCTTCCTGGATCGGCAGCGCGTCCAGGTCGGCCCGCAGGAGGACCGGCGGTCGCGACGCGCTCTTGGCCGCGAGGCGCGCGACGACGCCGGTGCGCGCGAGCCCGGTCCGGACCTCGAAGCCCAGCGCCCGGAGCCGCTCGGCCGCGAAGGCGGCCGTCCGGTGCTCCTCGAACCCCAGCTCGGGGTGCCGGTGGAGCTCGCGCCGCCAGGCCACGATCTCCGCCGCCAGCCGGTCCGCGTCCCTTCTCAGCTCGTCCACGCGTCTGCCCTCCAGGTTCGCCCGGTCCGCATTCTCGCCCCACCGACCGCGCGCGGGCAAGGCGCGAGCCGGAGACCGCCGCGGCCCGCCGCTATAATGCCTGTCTCCCGGGAACTTCGAAGGGCAGGAGGGCGATGCGCCGTGGACGCCGCGTTGAGAGCACGGTTGTCGGATCAGGGAGCGGTCTTCGAGCCGGCGTCGGGCCGGCCGCTGCACTTCGGGAACCCCGCGGAGGAGCTGCGCGCCGCGCTGGCGGATTGCGCCCTGGCCGACCGGTCGAATCTCGGCCGGGCGATCGTGCTCGGGGGCGACGCGCTCGATCTCCTCCACCGGCTCGGCACCGCGGACCTCAAGGGGCTCGGGGCCGGATGCGGGAAGCCCACCGTGCTCACCTCGCCCAAGGGCAGGATCGTCGCGCGGCTGTTCGCGCACCACCTCGGCGCGGAAGGCATCCTCCTCGTCGGCGGCCCCGGCTCGATACCCGGGGTTCGGGCGCACGTCGGCCGGTACACCTTCCGCGAGGACGTCCGGTGGACCGACGCCACCGACTCGTGGTCGCAGCTCGCGATTCTCGGCCCGCGCTGCCGCGACGCGGTCGCCGCGGCCGGCCTCCCCGTCCCGGATCCTCACGGCGCGGCCGCGGGAACGCTTGGCGGAGGTCCGGTGTGGGTCCTCGGCGAGGATGGATCCTCCGCCGACGGGATCTCGGTCGTCCTGCCTGCCGCGCAGGCGGCCGCGGGCTGGGAGGCGCTGTCGCGAGCGGTCGTCGAAGCCGGTGGACGCGCCGCGGGCGACGAGGCGGTCGAGGCGTGGCGCGTGCTGCGCGGCTGGCCCGCCGACGGGCACGAGCTGACCGAGGAGCACAACCCGCTCGAGGCGGGGCTCCGCGACGCCGTCTCGTTCACGAAGGGCTGCTACGTCGGCCAAGAGGTCGTCGCGCGGCTCCAGAGCCGGGACAAGGTCGCGCGCTCGCTCGCCGGATTCGTCCTGCCGGCCGGGTCCGCCGCGCCCCCCGCGGGCACGCCGGTCCTTCTCGAGGATCGCCCCGTCGGCACGGTCACCTCCTCGCTCGTCCCTCCCGGCCGCCGCGCTCCCGTCGCGATCGCGTACTTGAAGCGCGAAGTGCCCGCAGACGCCTCGCTCCGGATCGGCGACGCCGTCGTGACCGCAGTGCCCCTCCCCTTCGGGGACACCCTCTGATCCTCGCACGTGGAGACCGTCGCTCGTCCGCGGAGCACCCCGCGGCGACCTCCCTCGGCGACGACCCGCATCGGCCGCGCGAAGGGTCGAGCAAGCGCGATGGCGCGGACCCTAGCGCCATCGCGCTCGACCCTTCGCGCGGCCGTGCAGGGGTCCCCGTCGCCTCGGGCATTGTCGCCGCGGGGTGCTCCGCGGACGAGCGACGGTCCGCAGCCAAGAGGAGTCGCGACATCGCGCAGGTCGAACTCCCGCGCGGACTCCCAAGTCGTACCTTCAGAGCAGCGCGGCGAGGTGAACCGAGACGCACTCCTCGAGCGCGTCGAGGTGGTAGCCGCCCTCGAGGACGGAGACGATGCGCCCGCGAGCGTGCCGCTCGGCGATGCCCCGCACGATCCGCGTCGCCTCGGCGAACGCGGGTGTAGTCACCTCGAGCTGCGCGAGCGGGTCCGCCGCGTGGGGATCGAACCCGGCGGACACGAGCACGAACTCCGGTCGGAACGCGTCGGCCGCGGGGACGAGACGGTCGCGGAGCGCTCCGAGGAACTCGTCGTCCCCGGCGCCCGGCGGGATCGGGCAGTTGAGGGTCGCGCCGGCGCCCGCGAGCCTCCCGGTCTCTCGGGCCCCTCCCGTCCCCGGGTAGAGCGGGAACTGGTGCACCGAGAAGTAGAAGACGCTCGGGTCCTCCTCGAAGATGTGCTGGGTGCCGTTTCCGTGGTGGACGTCCCAGTCCACGACCAGGACGCGCGCGATCCCCTCCTCGGCCCGGAGCGCGGCCGGCCGCGACCGCCACGTTGTTGAAGAGACAGAAGCCCATCGCGCGGTCCCTCTCGGCGTGGTGGCCGGGAGGCCGCACGGCCGCGAAGCCGGCCCGGAGCCATCGCGCGCGACCTCGCGGCAGAGCGCCGCGGTCGTCCCGGCGGCGACGCGCGCGATCTCGGCGCTCTCCTTCCCGACCGCGGTGTCGGCGTCGAGCGTCCGCACGCCGTTCGCGCAGGCTCGTTCGACCGATCGCACGTGGTCGAGGTCGTGGACCCGGCCCAGCGCCGCGTCCGAGGCCCGCTCGAGCGGGATCCGGACGCAGCGGGCGGCGAGGCCCCCCTCCTCGAGGGCGGCCCGGATGCGCTCGAGACGCGCAGGACTCTCCGCGTGGTACGGGCCGGTGTCGTGCTCCTCGAACCGCCGATCCAGCACCAATCCGACGTCGGGCATCCGAGCCTCCCTCCCGCGCCCCGCGTCGGACGCCCGCCGTCGAGTTCGAGCCCGTGCGGCCCTGTTTTCGCGAGGCCGTCTCTTCCATGGACGGCCTCGCGAAAACCGGAGCAAGGCGGCGCGGCGACTTGCGCCGCGCAACGCCGCAGCGTGCCGCACGGGCCGAACTCGACGGCGGGCGTCCGACGCGAGCCTCCGGCTGGAGTTTGGATCATACGACCTTGGCGGTTCTGCCGCGACGGGTGTAGCTTCGAGACGGAGGTCCCGATGCTCGAAGACCCCCGGGAGCACGACGATCCCGCAGAGGCGCTGCGGAGGCACGCCGACCGCGTCGCCTCGATGATCGTCACGTCCTCCTGCTCCGACCTCGAGTGCGCGCTCGCGGAACGGGAGCTGCGAATGGAGTGCCTCGTCGTCCTCCCGGACCGGATGGAAGTCTTCGACCGGATCTACGCGGCGCGCTTCCGCAGGCTTCGCGAGCAATTCCGCGGATGACCCTTCCCGCGGGCGCTCACCCGGTGTAGCGTCGGGGCGCGCGATGAGCCGACCCGTCCATCCCCGTGCCTTCCTGATGTCCGCGGACACCCCGGCCCTGGCGAAGGTGATCGAGCAGGCGCTCCGCGAGGCGGGGATCCCGTTCGAGACGGGCGTGCAGGCGGATCCCGCGCCGCGCGTCGTCTTCACGGTGCGGGAGGCGGACGCGGAGGCCGCGCAGGCCGTCGTCTCGCAGTTCTTCGGAACGGGCCCGCTCGCCGCTGAAGAGGCCCTCGCCGCGGAGCCGCCCGAGCCGGCCGCCGCCGCGTTCCCACGACGGGCCGTGGCCGCCGTCGCGAGCGTCGTGATCGCCCACCTGGCGATCGTGGCGCTGCTCGTGGGCCGCGATCCCGAAGCGGGCCGCCTCGTGTCGGCCGGAGGCCTCGTATCGGGTGCGCCGCCCGGCGAGCTGTGGAGGCTCCTGACCTCGCTGTTCATCCACGCCGATCCCCGGCACGCCCTGTGGAACGGGCTCTCGATGCTCGTCTTCGCGGTCCCGCTGATCGAGCGCGCCGGGTGGGTCAGGACCGTCGCGGTCTACCTCGCGGGCGGCCTCCTCGGCGGCGTCGCGGCGCTCGCGACCTCGGAGCCCGGGACGGTGACGATCGGCTCGTCGGGCGCCGTCGCCGGTCTGTTCGGGTACTGGGTCGCCTCGACGATCCGGCGAGCGCGGCGCGCGCCGCTCCCCCGCCGCGGCGTTCTGCTCGCCGTCGGGATCGGCTTCCTCGTCCTGCCGTCGCTCCTCACGCCGACCACGGTCGGCGGCGACAGGATCAGCGTCGCCGCGCACCTCGGCGGCCTCGTGGCGGGACTCCTGTGCGGGGCGGCGATGCAGCGCGGAGGGCGAGGAGGAGGAAGCGTCAGCGCGGGCGGGACGGACCCTGCGGACGCACCGTTTCGAGGCCCGTCGTCCCGCTCGTGACCTTGACGCCCGCCGGGATCTCGATGTTGTAGAGCCCCGCGGCCAGATCGGGGTTCACCTGCAGGTCCCGGAACTGGATCACCCGGACGTAGCCGTCCTTGCCGCCGAGCTCGATCTTCACGGGGAGGTACGTCGCGGCGTTCACCCAGAAGCGGACCTGCTCGATGTGCTTTCGCACCCTGCGCTTCTTCGGCTCGAGGACCAGCAGCTTCGTCCCGGCGTCCTCGGGCCCCGGATTCCCCGACCGGATGTTGTAGAAGTTGCCGAGCTCCGCCGAGGTCTGGCCGAGTCCGAAGATCCGGAAGATCCTCTCGCTCCAGCGGTGCACGTCGCTCTTCTCCGCGCGCTTCCGCTGCGGGAAGTAGCCGACGTACTCGTCGTTGGCGATCGCGAAGCGCATCACCTCGGGCTCGGCGTACTCCCACAGGACGGAGGAGGGCTTCGTCAGGTAGAAGCGCCCCTTCGCCTGGATCGGCTCCTTGAGGAGCTGGCTCGTCGTCGTCTCGACGAATTCCGCGGAGAGCGTCCGGATCGTCGACTGTACCCGGTCGAAGCCCGCGAGCGTCTCCCGGAGCGCCGGATCCGCGGCGCCGGCCGCCGGGACCGCATCCTTGCCGGCCGCGGCGGCCGCGGCTCCGCCGAGGGCGGCCGCGAGCGCGATTCCCGCGGCGAGAAGGGCTCGGCGGCTTCGGGGAATCGACATGGAGAGGTCCTCTGCCCCTTGCTCGGGTGACAACCGGCGAGATTAGCAGCCGTGCCGGGTAGCGTCAAGGCAAGCGGGAGCCTCGGGCCGCGCGGCGCGCCGCGGTCTATAATTCGCGTTCGCGTCATTCGCTGGAGAAACCGATGCAACGACCGCTCGCTCGCCTTGCCGCGTCCCTGCTTTCGATGCTCGTCGTGGCCGCGTGCGCCGGGACCGCGAAGCCGCAGGTGGCTTCCGCCCCCAAGCTCCCGGGCGAGGATCCCGCCCTCAGGACGGTCGCGGCGATCCTCCGGGCGGAGGATCGCAGGGTCGTGGACGGTGCGCTCCGGGCGGCGCTCTCCGACGCGGACCCCCGGCTGCGCGCCAAGGCCGTGCGCGCCGTCGCCCGCATCGCCGCCTCCGGGGCGTCCGCCGACCTCGTCGCGGCTCTCGGCGACGCCGAGGCACCGGTGCGCGCCGAGGCGGCCTTCGGTCTCGGCCAGCTCGCCGACTCCGCATCGCTCCCGCGCCTACTCGACGCGGCGAAGGACCCCGACCCTTCCGTGCGCGCGGCCGCCGCGGAGGCCCTGGGGAAGATCCACGACCCTTCGTCCGCCGACGCGATGTCCGCGCTGCTCGACGACGGCGACCCCGGCGTGCGGGCCGGCGCGCGCCTCGCGTGCTGGAAGTACGCCGACCCGTCCTTCGCGCTCGACCGCCTCATCCGCACGGCCAGCTCCGACCCGTTCCTGGAGTTCTCGGCGGCCTACGCGCTGGCCCGGCTCTCCGCCGCAGGGCTCGAGCCCGCGTCGTCGGGAGCGGTTCCGGGCCGGCTGCAGGACGCCGACCGGGGCCGCGTCCGCGAGCGACTCGTCGCGTTCGCGACGTCCCGGGTGCCGGAGGTCCGCATGCAGGCCGCCCGCGGGCTCTTCAAGCCCGTCGAGACCCGGGAGCTGCGCGCCCTCCAGAAGCTCCTTACCGACCCGGAGCTCGGCGTGAGGATCAACGCCATCCGGTCCCTGTGCTTCCCGGGAATGGCCCAGGAGACCTACCTGCAGTCCGCGCTCGATTCGGGAGTCGCGCCGCTGGTCGTCGCGGCCACGGAGGGGCTCGGCCGTGTCGGGACCCTCGCGGCAAGGGACCTGCTCGTCAAAGGGATGCTCAAGGAGCCGAACCTCTGGATCAAGGAGACGATGTTCGCCTCCCTCGGCAAGGTGGATCCGGAGATCGCGGCGGGGATCGCGAACGGGATGTCGAAGGATCCCGCTCCCGAGCTGCGCGCCGTGGCCGCGCGAAACGTCGCCGGACGAACGGACGAGAAGGCCCGCGAGATCGTCGACCGCCTGCTCGCCGACCCGGACCCGCTCGTGGCCGTGGCCGCGGTCGCTTCGCGCGGCGGCGTGGACGGCCCTCTGTCGGACGTGCTCAAGGGAGCCCCGGCTTCCCCGGATCCGGCGGTGCGCGCGGCGGTGGCGCGCGTCGTGGGACTTCGGCTTCAGCGCCCCCGCCTCACCCCCGAAGAGCGGGACGAGGCGCTCGAGAGCATCGCGCAGCTCTGGACTCGCTCGGTCGCGGACAAGATGCCTCTCGCGAAGCTCGCGGTGCTCGAAGCCGCCGCGCGCGCGGGAAAGGATGCGAGGACGCGGGTCCTCCTGGTCGCGGGGCTCGATGACGCCGACCGGCTCGTCCGGCTCAAGGCGATCGAGAGCCTCCGCTCGGCGTTCGGAGAGGATCACGCGGATCGAGCGGGCGCCGCGTCGGAGCGTCCCATCGAGGACTACCTGGAGATCGTGCGGTGGGCGACGCAGCCGAGAGCCGCCATCGTGACCTTGGCGCGGGAGGGATCCGCCCCCGGGCGATTCACCATCTCGCTCGACACGGTGAACGCGCCCCTCGCTTCGTGGAACTTCGCGAAGCTCGCGGACCAGGGCTTCTTCGACGGCCTATCGGTGCACCGGGTCGTGCCGAACTTCGTCGTGCAGGACGGCGATCCCCGCGGTGACGGCAACGGCGACCCCGGCTACTCGATTCGCGACGAATTCAGCCGCCAGCGCTTCCTGCCGGGGACGGTCGGGATGGCGTCGGATGGGCCGGACACCGCGGGAAGCCAGTGGTTCGTGACCCTCTCCACCCAGCCGCATCTCGACGGGCGCTACACCGCGTTCGGCCACGTGGTCCGCAGCCTCGACGGGGTGGTGAACCGGGTCCTGCCGAAGGACAAGGTGGTCAAGATCCGCAGCTACGTGGGGAACGGCACCGAGCCGCTGCCGCAGGAGTAGCGCTAGTGTTTCGTACCCGAAGTCCCGTTGACATCGCGGCCGTCGATGCGCCCGGCCTGCGAGGAGCGACGAGGGAGCATACCGGGAGTATTCGACCGAGGAGCGACGAAGCAGGCCGGGATGCAGCGGCGGCCGAATGCAACGCGACTTCGGGTACGAGACACTACTCCCTCGCCGCGCGGAGCCGCACCTCGTGGGCCTCGAGGTCGCGCCCCACGCGCGTGCGGATCTCCGTCCAGACGTCCTCCCCGATCGAGAGGAAGGCGTCGGCGACCTTCGGGTCGAACTGGACGCCGGAGAAGCGGCGGACCTCTTGCCGGGCGTCGCCCACCGAGAGCGCGCGCCGGTAGGGGCGGTCCGAGGTCATCGCGTCGAACGTGTCCACCACGGCGAAAATCCTCGCCCCGAGGGGGATCTCCTCGTGCTTCAGTCCGCGCGGGTATCCCGAGCCGTCCCAGCGCTCCTGGTGGCAGAGCACGATGTCGAGGGCGGGCTGGAAGAACTCGATGTTCCGGAGCATCCGGTAACCCATCTCCGGATGTTTCTGCATCTCGGCCCATTCTTCCGGGTCGAGCTTCCCGGGCTTCTTCAGGATCGCGTCGGGCACGCCGATCTTCCCGACGTCGTGCAGGATCGCCCCCCGCCGGATCCAGGACAGCTCGGGCTCGCCGACCCCCATCCGCAGCGCGACCTGCACGCCGTACTCCACGACGCGGAACGAGTGCCCCTGGGTCTCGTTGTCGCGGTAGTCGAGGGCGGTCACCAGCGCCTGCAGCGTCGCCTCGTAGGATTCCTCGAGCTGGCGCGTGCGTTGGGCGACCATCTCCTCGAGGTGGAGCTGGTAGGCGCGGTTCTCGAGGACCAGCCCGCGGCTCCGCAACGTCCTCTCGACGACGATCCGGACCTCCTCGATGTTGAACGGCTTGGCGACGTAGTCGGAGGCGCCGTCGCGGATCGCGCCGATCGCCGTGTCCACGTCCACGACGCCCGTGACCATGATCACGTCGATGTCGCCGTCGTGAGCCTTGATCCTGCGCAGGAGGTCGATGCCGCTCTCGCCCGGCATGTCGATGTCCGACAGCACGAGGTGGACTCCCCCCTGCCGGACGATCTCCCACGCCTCGGCCGCGCTGCCCGCCGAGCGGAGATCGTAGCCGTACGCGTCGAGCGTGTCGGCGAGGAGCTCGCGCACCGAGAGCTCGTCGTCCACCACTAGGACGCGGTTCCGCGGAGCGTTCCCACTCACATCGGGCATCTGCTGCGATCCTCCTGCGCGAGCCGTCTCGCGGGCCGAGCGAGAGCGGGATTCTATCCTGCGCGCGCGAGGCAGCCAAGCTCAGGTCACGTCCATCCAGCTCGAGCCGGTCTTCTGGTCCACGAGGAGCGGGACCGCGAGCGGGTGCACCTCCTCCATCAGCCTCCGCACGAGAGGCTCGACGGCCGGGAGCTCGTCGGTGGCGACCTCGAGGAGCAGCTCGTCGTGGACCTGGAGGAGCATCCTCGACCGCAGGCCGCGCTCGCGCAGCGCAAGGTCCACGCGCAGCATGGCCATCTTCATGAGATCGGCGGCGCTCCCCTGAACCGTCGTGTTGACGGCGGCCCGCAGCGCGGCCTCCTCGGCGGCCCGTCCCGCCCCGCCGCGAAGGTCCGGGAAGGAACGCACGCGGCCGAAGAGCGTCCTCACCTCGGTGGTCCTCCGCGCCTCCTCGCGAACGCGCTCGATGTACCCCTTCACCGAGCGGAAGCGGTCGAAGTAGGCCGCGATGAACCGTCTCGCGTCGGACCTCGGGATCCCCTGGTCGCGCGCGAGCCGGTTCTCCGACATCCCATAGAGGATGCCGAAGTTGACCGCCTTCGCGCGGCGGCGCATCTCGTCGGTGACCAGCGGCGGAGCCACGCCGAAGATCCGCGCGGCGGTCCGGCGGTGGATGTCCTCCCCGGCCTGGAACGCGGAGATCAGCTCCGGATCGCCGCACAGGTGGGCGAGCACCCGCAACTCCACCTGGGAGTAGTCCGACGCGAGGAAGACGAACCCGTCGTCCGGGACGAACGCCGCGCGGATCTTGAGCCCCATCGGGGTGCGCGCCGGGATGTTCTGGAGGTTCGGGTCCGACGACGAAAGCCTGCCCGTGGCGGCCCCCGTGGGATGGTACGAGGTGTGAACCCGCCCCGTCGCGGGGTTCACGAGCGACGGGAGGGCATCCACGTAGGTCCCCTTGAGCTTGGCCAGCTCCCGGTACTCGAGGAGCTTGCGTGCGATCTCGTGCTCGCCCGCGAGATCCTCGAGCGTGGCGGCGTCGGTCGAGGCGACACCGCTCTTGGCCGTCTTCCGGCCCGGTGCCAGGCCGAGCCGCTCGAACAGCACCTCGCGCAGCTGCTTCGGCGAGTCGACGTTGAACGGGACGCCGGCTAGGGCGTGGATCTCGTGGCGCGAGCGGTCGAGGGCCTCCGCCATCGCCCCCGACATCTCCCCAAGACGGCCGACGTCCACGCGGATCCCGTGCGCTTCCATCCGGGCGAGCACGGGCAGCAGGGGGCCGTCGATCTCCCGGTACAGGGCGCCGAGTCCCTTCGCCTCGAGGCGGGGCGCGAGAAGCTCCGCGAGGCGAAGCGCGACGTCCGCGTCCTCGGCAGCGTATTCGGTCACCCTCCCCACGTCCACGCGGTTCAGCGTGACCTGCTTCGACCCCGAGCCCGCGAGCGCCTCGTACTTGATCGTCTCGTGCGCAAGCAGGTCCCTCGCGAGGCCGTCGAGATTGAACGTCGGGCGGTCCGGCTCGAGAAGGAACGCCGCGACCATCGTGTCGAGGCGCCAACCCTCGACGGGAAGGCCGTGGCGCTCCAGCACGTGGAGGTCGTACTTCAGGTTCTGGCCGATCTTGCCGACGACGGGATCGGCGAGCACCGGTCCGAGGACCTCGCGGATCGTCTCGATCGGAAGCTGCTCGGGGGCGCCGAGGTAGTCGTGCCCCACCGGCACATAGACGCCCGACCCGGGCGTCCACGAGAGCGAGAGCCCCACGAGGCGCGCGCGGAGCGGGTCGATCCCGTCGGTCTCGGTGTCCACCGCGAACCGTCCGGCCTCGCGGCAGGCGGAGGCCGCGCCCTCGAGGTCGGCGCGGGAGAGCACGGTGCGGTAGTCCGCGCGGGAGGGCTCGGGCTCCGGAGCCGCGGCCGGCGCCTCGGGGGCCGTGGCGCCGGCTTCCGCCTCGGCGAGGAGCGAGCGGAACCCCATCTTCCGGTAGAGCGCGGCGAGCCGGCCGCTGTCGGGCGGCTCCATGACGAGCGCTTGCGCGTCGAACTCGACCGGCACGGCCCGATCCACCGTGGCCAGCTCTCGCGAGAGCCTCGCCTGCTCCGCCTGGTCGCGGACCGACTGCCAGACCTTGCGGCCGCTCCCCTTCTCGAGGTCCTTGAGGGCCCTCGAGAGGTCCCGAAGCTCCTTGGCCGCCAAGCGTCCCGGCGTGCCCGCCTTGGATGGAAGCGCCGCGAGCGGCGCCCGGTCGAGCGCGCCGCGCAGCCCCTCGAGCCGCGCGCGGAACGCGGCGTCCGTCTCGACGACCTCGAGCTCGCGGACCCGTGCCGCAAGCGTCTCCGCCGCGATCCCCGCGGCGTCCGCCGTGGCTGCCGCGAGCGGATCCTCGCTGTCCACCGCCGCCAGCGCCTCGAGCAGCGCGTCCCGCGATTCGAAGACCGCGACCAGCCGCTCCGCGCGCGCGATGACCTCCTCGACCCCGCCGTAGGTGGACACCATCGCGACCGCGGTCTTGTCCCCCACGCCCTGGACTCCGGGGATGTTGTCGACGGAGTCCCCCATGAGGCCGAGCACGTCGCGCACGCGCTCCGGGGGAACGCCGAAGGTTTCCGCCACGCCGGCGCTGTCGAGGCGCACGTTCTTCGAGGGGTTGAGGACGGTGACCCCGTCCTCCACGAGCTGCAGGAGGTCCTTGTCCGACGCCACGACCACCACCTCGAATCCCGCCTCGCGGGCCAGCCTCGTGTAGGTGGCGATCAGGTCGTCGGCCTCGTAACCCGCGAGCTCGAGGACGGGGATCCGCAACGCGTGGCATACCTCCTTCGCGTAGGGAAACTGGACGTTCAGATCCTCGGGGGCGGGAGGCCGGTGCGCCTTGTACTCGGCGTAACGATCGTGGCGGAAGGTCGGTCCCGGAAGGTCGAACGCGACCGCGAGGTAGCGCGGCTTCTCCTCGTTGACGAGCTTCCGCAGCATCGTGGCGAAGCCGTACACCGCGTTGGTCGGCATCCCCTCGGCGTTGGAGAGCCCCCGGATCGCGTAGAACGCCCGGAAGAGCTGGGACGTGCCGTCCACGAGGTAGACCGTCTTCTCGAGCGCGTCATCCACCATGTCTCGCCTCGCCGGGAATCATAGTGGAAATCCCGGGGTTGCCCACCCGCGGCTCCTACCCCTCCCGAGCGCGCAGGTAGGCCTCGCGGAACGGTATCCCTTCCTCGACGACGAGGCGATAGGCGCGCTCCGCGGCGCGGAGCGAGGGGTCGATGGCGGCCGCGAGGCGCTCCCCGTCGAACTCGATCCCCGGCAGCACGAGGGCCAGGATGCGCGCCGTCTCGCGGACGGAGTCGAGCCCGCGGAAGAGCGGCTTCTTGATCAGCTGCAGATCGCGGTGGTACCCCGAGGTCAGCTTCGCGGTGACCGCGAGGACCTCGTGGAGCGCCGCGAACGCCTCGGCGGTCCGTCCGCGGGCGATCTCGAAGACGTCCGGATTGCGCTTCTGCGGGAGCATGGACGAGCCCGTCGTCGCTTCCGGCGGTATACGGACGAAGCCGAACTCCGACGTGGCGAACAGCGTGAGGTCCGCGGCGAGGCGTCCGAGGTCCGCGGCGAGGAGCGCGGCCTCGAAGAGGGCCGACGCCTCCGCCTTCCCGCGGGAGAGCTGCACCGCGGTGACCGGCTCGTGGACCGAGCCGAAGCCGAGGGCGCGCGCCGTGAACTCCCGGTCGAGCTTCAGCACGGGAACGCCGTAGCCCGCGGCGGAGCCGAGCGGGTTCCGGTCGGCCCGGCGGCCCGCTGCCCGCAGCCCTTCCGCATCGTCCCGGATCTCGGCGGCGAAACCGGCCGACCACAGGCGCACCGTCGTCGGCATCGCCCGCTGCGTGTGCGTGTAACCCGGCATCGGGAGATCGCCTTGCTTCCCGGCGACGGCGTCGAGCGCCGCCGCGGCCGCTTCCGCGTCGGTGGCGAGCCCCGCGAGCTCCTCCTTGAGCCAGAGCCGGAGCGCGGCGAGCACCTGGTCGTTCCGCGAGCGCCCCAGGTGGACGCGGCCGCCCGCTTCGCCGAGGGCGGCGACCAGGCGATTCTCGATCGCGGTGTGCGCGTCCTCCTCCGAAAGCTGGACGCGCCACTCGCCTCGCGCGTGCGACTCGCCGATGATCCGGAGCGCGTCGAGGAGAGCGGAGCGGTCGGCCTCGCCGAGGTAGCCGGCCGCGTGGAGCATCTCGACGTGGGCCGACGAGGCCCTCACGTCGTGCGCGACGAGCCGGTCGTCGAGACGGTGGTCGTCCCCGGCGGTGTACCGCAGGACGCCGGGGTCGAGCGGCTCGCCCCGGTCCCAGAGCCTGGTCATGACGTTCCCCCGGCGGCCACGACGCCGCTGCGGACGATCTCCTCGACCGTCCGCCGGTAGAAGACGCACCCCTCGAGGATCTCGCTCTCGAGCACGAACTCGTCGGGCGTGTGCGAGCGCTCCGACCGTCCCGGCCCCGCCTTGACCCCAGGGATCCCGTCGAAGAACACGAGGTCCGACAGCCCGGCGGATCCGAAGAGGCTCGCCTCGGGACGGGCGCGCCGGACGGCCGCGACGAGAGGGTGACCGGCCGGGATGCCGCGAGGCCGAAGGCGGTCGCTGAGCACGCGGACCTCCGCGGACGCGGCCGCCTCGATGCCGCGGACCAGCTCCCGCACGTCGGTCGAGGGATTGACGCGCACGTCGAGAATGCATCCCGCCTCGCCGGGAACGGCGTTGCGCGCCGTGCCGCCGCGGAGAACGGTCGGCTCCACCGTCACCGGCCCGAGGAGCGGGTCTGCCGGTCCGGGATCGATTTCCTCGATTGCGACGAGACCGCGGGCGAGGGCGCGAATCGCGTTCCTCGCTCCGAGCGCCCGCGCGTTGGCCGCGTGGCACGCTCGCCCCTCGGCGAGAAGCTCCAGGACGACGAGCCCCTTCTGCGCGATGGCGATGTCGAGACCCGTGGGCTCGCCGACGACGACGGCGCCCGGCGCGAGTCCCAGCCGGCGCAGCTCGGGCACCAGCTGCTCCGCTCCCTTCCCTCCCGTTTCCTCCTGGACCGTGAGCGCGAGCACCACTCGCGCGCCGAGGCGGCCGGCGTCCTCCCGCAGCCGCAGGAAAGCGCCGATCATCGCCGCCACCGACGCCTTGGCGTCGTTCGAGCCGAGCCCGTGCACGCGCCCTCCCTCGACCACGGCGCGGTGCGGGGGACGCGTCCAGCCCGGGCATGGCGGCACGGTGTCCATGTGGGAGTTGAGGCAGATCACCGGCCCCTCGCCCAGGGCGGTCACGAGGTTGTCGCCGATGCGGAGCGTCGAGACGCCGCGCTCTCCGAGGTAGGCCTCGAGACGGTCGCGCAGCGGCGCCTCCTCGCCGGAGAGCGAGGGGATCTCCACCATTTCCCGGTGGAGCGCGAGCAGCTCGGCGTCGGTCATGTCGAGGCGGGGGCCGCGGGGCCGCCCTGCTCCGCGAGGCTCAGGTCCGCCCGGCTCCGCACGACGAGCGTGCCGGCCCCCTCGTTCGTGAACACCTCGACGAGGAGCCCCTGCGGATGCGCGTGGCTCACCAGGTGCACCCGCCGCACGCCTCCGGCGAGCGCCGTCCTCGCCGCCTGGACCTTCGGCAGGATCCCCCCCTGGAGCGCGCCCTTCCGCTCGAGCGCGTCGAGCCCCTCGAGGTCGAGGTAGCTGATCGTGGACGCCGCGTCGCGGTGGTCCTCGAGGAGCCCCTCCGTGTCGGTGAGGAAGACGAGCTTCTCCGCCTCGAGGGCCGACGCGAGCGCGGCCGCCACGGTGTCCGCGTTGACGTTGAGGACTCGGCCGTCGTCGGCCGCCGACAGGGGGCTCACGACCGGGAGGAACCCCGCGGCGAGCAGCCTGTCGATCACCGTCCGGTCCACCGACACGATGTCGCCGACCTCGCCGTAGTCCACCGTGGCCGGCCCCTCGCCGAGATCCACCGCGACCGGGGGCCTAACCCGCGCCCGCACGAGGCCCGCGTCGATTCCCGACAGGCCGATCGCCGGTAGCTGCGCGGCGCGGCAGGCGGCGAGCAGCGCGGTGCTCACCGTCCCGTTGATCGCCATCACCGCCAGATCGAGGACCTCGGGGGTGGTGACCCGGCGCCCCTCCACCATCCGCGTGGACACGCCGAGGCGATCCGCCAGGGCCGTCGCCTGCGCGCCGCCGCCGTGGACGAGGACGATCCGGATGCCCAGCTCCGAGAGGACCCCGACCTGCTCCGCGATCTTGCGGAGGGAAGCGGCGCTCGCGGTCGCGGCGCCGCCGAGCTTGATCACGAACACCCGCCCCCGGAACAGGCGAATGTAGGGGAGCGCGCGCCCCAGCGCGGCGATCACGGTTTCTCGGTCGAACCCGCCGGTCATCCCGTCACCTCCTCGAGCATCTCGAGCATCAGGGCCTTCTGCACGTGCAGGCGATTGGCGGCCTGGATCAGCACGGCGCTGCGCGGCCCGTCGAGGACCGCGTCGGTCACCTTCACGTTCCGGCGCACGGGGAGGCAGTGCATGAAGCGCGCCCCCTTCGCGGCGGCCCGGAACCAGGGCTCGTCGACGCACCAGTCGCGGTGGCGCCGGCGCAGCGGCGCCTCCTCTTCCGGCCTCCCGTAGAACGCGGGGGCCCCCCAGGACTTCGCGTAGAGCACGTGAGCCCCCGCCATCGCGGCGTCGCGATCGGCCGTCGTCTCCACGGATCCGCCCGAGGCGGCGGCGAGGCGGCGCGCGCGCTCCATCACGGACGGCGGGAGGTCGTATCCCTCCGGCCGCAGCACGGTGACGCTCATGCCGCGGAGCGCGGCCATGTTCATCGCCGAGACCGCCACCGCGAGCGGTAGGGGCCGCGGGTGGTAGACCCAGGAGAGGACGAACTTCCCGCCGCGGCGCGGGACCGCGAGGTCCTCGAGCGTCTTCCAGTCGGCCAGCGCCTGGCAGGGGTGCGAGATCGCCGACTCGAGGTTGACGAACGGGACCGGGCAGAGATCGGCCATCGTCCGGATGAGCGGGTCGGCCAGGTCCTGCTCGAGGTCCTTCCCCTCCGCGAAGCAGCGCACGCCGAGGAGGTCGGCGTAGCTCGCGAGCACGGGGATCGCCTCGCGCACGTGCTCCGCGGCATCGCCGTCCATCACGGCCCCGGGCCGGCTCTCGAGCCGCCAGGAGCTCTGGCCGGGGGTGATCACGAAGCTCGAGCCCCCGAGTTGCGCCACCCCCGACTCCATGGACGCGAGCGTTCGCAGGGACGGGTTCATGAACAGCAGCCCGACGACGCGGCCGCGCAGGACTTCGACGCGCGGACGGCGCTCGAGCTCCGCGGCCCGGGCGAGGACCGCCTCCGTGCGGTCGGGGGAAAGGTCGGCCAGATCGAGGAAGCGCTTCACGACGGGATCTCCATGAGTGCGGCGACGAGCCGGTCCACGTGGTCGTCCCCGAGGGTGAGAGGGGGCAGGAGCCGGAACACGTGAGGGTCCGCGCTTCCCCCCGCGAGGATGCGCCGCTCGCGGAGGGCGGCGAGGACCTCCTTCGCGGGTCGCTTGGTGCGCAATCCCAGCAGGAACCCCATCCCTTGCGTGTCCACGACGGGGCCGACCCGGCACTCGAGGCGGAGACGCGCGGAGATCCGCCGCACGCGCGGGAGGAGGTCTTCCGCGCGGATCGTCTCGATCACCGCCTCCACCATCGCCGCCGCGAGGGGGCCTCCGCCGAAGGTCGTCCCGAGATCTCCCCTTCGCACCTTCGACGCGAGCGCCTCTCCGAGGAGGAGCGCCCCCACGGGGAAGCCGCCTCCGAGCCCCTTGGCCGTCGTCAGCAGGTCCGGCAGGATGCCGTGGGCCTGCGCGGCGAACGGCCAGCCGGTCCGCCCCATCCCGGACTGGACCTCGTCGAAGATCAGCACGGCGCCTCGCGAGGCCGTGGCCTCGCGGGCCCTCGCGAGGAATGCGGCGGAGAGAGCGCGGGCGCCCGCGACGCCTTGCACCGGCTCGAGGATGACGGCGGCCACGTCGTCGGCGACCTCGCGGTCGAGCGCTTCGACGTCGTCGAACGGCACGAACGTGACGGGGAACGGCTCCGACGGGTAGCGGGACCACTTCTCGTGTCCCCAGGTGACGGCCGCGGCCGCCGAGGTGCGTCCGTGGAACGCCCCCTCGACCGCGATCACCCTGCGGCGGCCCGTGGCGAGGAACGCGACCCGGAGGGCGTTCTCGTTCGCCTCGGCGCCGGAGTTCACGAAGAACACTCGATCGAGCCCCTCGGGGGCGAACCGCACCAGGCTCTCCGCGGCCCGGTCGCGGATCTCGAGCGGCGTGAGGCTACTCTGGAACATCAGCGCCCTCGCCTGCTTCTCGAGCGCGGCGAGCAGGGAGGGGTGCCCGTGGCCGAGAAGGGCGACGGCGTGGCCGCCGTAGAGGTCGAGGTAGCGCTCGCCCGAGGCCGTGAAGAGATGGACCCCCTCGCCCCTCACCGGCCTGAAGTCGATCTGCTCGAACACGTCGAGCAGGGCTCCGGACGAGCGGATTTCACCGGTTTCGCTCATCAGTACCAACCCAGGCCGGGAAGCCGCAGCCCCTCCCCGTCCTCGAGGCCGAACAGGCGGTTCATCCACTGCACGCCGCCCCCGGCCGCTCCCTTGACGAGGTTGTCGAGTACCGACGTCACGACGAGCGTCCTGCCTCGCGCCGCGACGCCGATCCGGCATCGGTTCGTCCCCACCACCTCCGTCAGCCCCGGTGGCTCCGCCGAGGCCGATACGAAGGAGGACGGGCCGTAGAAATCGCCCAGGACCGCGACGGCCTCTCGCGCCTCCACCGGCTCGCGCAGCGCGAGCCGGAGCGTGGCGTGGATGCCCCGCACGAACGGACCCGAGTGCGGCACGAACTCCACCTCCGCGGACCGGCCTCCGAGGGCGGGAGCGAGGAGCCGGCGCATCTCGGCCTCGTGGCGGTGCGCGAGGGGGGAGTACGCGCGCAGGTTGCTGCGGCGCTCGGGATGGTGGGTCGGCGCGGCGGGGACGCGGCCGGCGCCGGAGCTCCCGGTGATGGCGGAGACGAAGACGCCGTCCTCGCAGATTCCCGAGGCGAGAAGCGGGTACGCCGCGAGGACCACGGCCGTGGTGAAGCAGCCGGGCTGCGCGGCATGCGCGGGCGGACGGCCGCGGTAGTGCTCCGGCACCGCGCTCACGAACGACGAGAGCCGGGACGGGGCGCCGTGGGGCTTGCCGTAGATCGCCTCGAACGCCGCCGGGTCGTCGAACCGGAAATCGGCCGACAGGTCCACCGCCCGCGGCATCGCGCCGGCCTCCTCCGCGCGCGAGAGGAACCCGTCGAGCAGCGCCGCGGTGGAGCCGTGAGGGGTGGCGGCGAAGATTCCCACCGGCTCTCCCGGCCGGAGCCGTCCGCAGGCGCTCTCGAAGCTCTCGAACGCGAGACCGTCCACCGGGGTGCCGCCGAGGTGCGGGAACGCGACGGCCACCGGCTCTCCGGCGTGGCTCGTCGAGACGACGGCCGCGACGCGGAAGCGCGGGTGGATGGAAAGCAGGCGCAGGAGTTCCCCGGCGACGTAGCCGCTGCCGCCGAGCACCACGACGGGAATCCCCCGCGCGTCAGGCATCGTCCCCTGCCTCGGCCGGGGCCTTCACCCCCGCGGCCGCCAGCACGATCGCGGTCAACGGGTCGGGGTCGGTGCGCGCGTTGACCGCGGGAACTCCCGTGGCCTGCTCGACGAGCCTTGTCCCCGCGGCGTTGTCGGTCGCGGGGCCGGTCACCGCGGCGGTCGCGAGGCCGTGCCGCTCGCGAAGCAGCCGCACGCCGCCCCAGGCGGCGACCGGGTCGTTCGCCGCGAGGAGGATCGCGCGGAACGACTGGCGAAGCTCCGGGTCGTCGAGGATCGCGTCCACCCCGTAGAGACCCAGGAGCCCGTCGCCCAGTTCGAGGACGATCACGTCGGGCTCCGCCGCCGCGAGGTGGCTCAAGAGGGTCCGCGCCACCTTCGGGGCGACGTCCGCGGTCGTGGTGACGACGCCGAGATCGGTGAAGATCAGCGTGCGGAGCGCCCCCGCGTCCTCCATCGCGAGGACGTCGCGGCGGAGGGAGACCCCCGTGGCCTTCCCCGCGGCGACGCGCAACCCGCGGTGGACGAGCGACTGCACGAGCGCGCACGCCGCCTGAGTCTTCCCCGCGTTCATGCACGATCCCACGATCGCCACCACGGGGATGCCGCGCGTGTCCAGCTCGCCGGCGAGCGGAATGGCGCCGTGGGCGATGTGCGCGGGCAGCCCGACCCGCTCGCCCAGATGCGGGAAGTGGAGGACCTGACCGAGCACCTCGCACTCGAACGGGTGCCCGAGATCGGGATGGATCCCCTCGCAGACGCCGAGCACCCCGCCGGTGTTCAGCACGTGGATCTTGTCCCCCGGCCGGACCGCCTCGGGAAGGTGGCCCGCGTAGCCGAACAGCGCCTTGCGGTGCCCCAGCGCCCCCGCGATGACGTCCCCCGGCTTGAGACGCGACAGCCGCCCCGAGGGAAGCTCGAGCTGGTTGTAGGTGCTCTTCGAGTTCAGGATGCGCGCGACGATCACCCCGCCCTCCACGGCGGGGATTTCCGTGCCGAGGTACGACTGCCGGGAGAGCCGGCAGTTGAGCGTCACCGATGCGATCTTGTCGAGAAGGACCTTTCTCACCTCGGGCCCCCTCCCGCACGGGCGTGGAGCATCCCCGGGAGCGCGAGCATCCGCGAGAACCCGCGCGCGTCCTCGGCGGACCACTCCGCCGCCGTCTCGCCGTACACCGCGGACGACGCGGCCTTGAGCGAGTAGGAGGAGGCCACCCCCTCGACGAAGGCGAACCCCGGCCGGAACAGCAGCCGCACCGTGCCCGTGACGCGCTCCTGAGACCGCAGGAACAGGGCCTCGATGTCGCGGCACCCCGGCTCGAGCGACTGCCCCTCGTGGACGAGGTCTCCGTAGCTCGCCGCGACCTGGTCCTTGATCCGCTGCTGCCTCGCCGTGAGGACCAGCTTCTCGAGTTCGCGGTGCGCGACGATCAGCACCGTGGCGGCCGGCGCCTCGAACGCCACCCGTCCCTTGACGCCGAGGATCGTCTCGCCGAGGTGGATGCCGCGGCCGATCCCGTACTTCCCCGCCTCGGCGTTCAGGCGCTCGATCAGCTCCACGGGCGGCAATGCGTCGCCGTCGAGCGCGACGGGAACGCCTCGCTCGAACGCGACGGTGCGGACGGTCGGCTCCATCGACCGGTCGAAGGCGCCGCGCGTCAGGACCCAGGCCTCCTCGGGAAGCGACTCCAGCGTGTCGGAGGTCTCCCGCCCGCCGATCGTGCACCCCCACAGGCCGGAATTGACCGAGTACGCCGCGCGCCCCGACGGCCACGGGATCCCGCGGGCCTCGAGGTACGCGACCTCGTCCGCGCGGGAGAGTCCCTCGTCGCGGATCGGCGCGAGGATCTCGAGGTCGGGCGCCAGGGTGCGGAGCGCGACCTCGAAGCGCACCTGGTCGTTCCCCGCCGCCGTGGAGCCGTGCGCCACCGCGCGGGCGCCCACGACGCGCGCCACGTCCGCCACCACCCGCGCCTGGAGCCCCCGCTCGGCCCCGACGCAAAGCGGGTAGACGCTCCCGCGGAGCACGTTGCCCATGACCAGGAACGACAGCGTCTCCTCGAAGTAGCGCGAGCGCGCGTCCACCAGCCGGTGCTCGGCCGCGCCGAGGGACAGCGCGCGCGCCTCGAGGCTCCGCCGCGCCTCGTCGTCGAGACCGCCCGTGTCCACGGTGACCGTGACCACCTCGCCGCCTAGCCGCTCCTTCAGCCAAGGAACGCAGAACGAGGTGTCGAGACCGCCGCTGAACGCGAGGACCACCCGCTCAGGCATGCGCCGCCTCCTTGCGGAGCGCGGCGAGCCGCGCCTCGACCCTCGCCTGCTGCCTCCGCCCCGCGGTCGCGACGAAGAACGTGTCGTCCCCCGCCACCGTGCCGACCACCTCCGGCCACCTGGACTCGTCGAGGGCGAGCGCGAACGACGCCGCGAAGCCCGGTGGCGTCCGCGCCACGAGGAGGTACGGCCCCGCGGCGGCCGTTCCCACCAGGAAGGCCGAGATGTCCTCGAGGCGCGCCCCGGGCCGCATCCCGCCGGCCAACGCCCCGCCGGCGAGATAGCGCCCCTCGACCTTCGCCGCCCCCAGCTCGTGCAGGTCCCTCGACACGCTCGCCTGCGTGACCCGGAACCCCCGCGCCCTGAGCCTGCGCCTCAGGTCCTCCTGGTTCCGCACCGCTTCGCGCCGGAGGATCTCCGCGATCGCCCGCCTCCGCCTCTCCGTCCCTTCCACGTCCCGCGGCATCGTCTCCCTCCCCGCCTCCCGGCCCGGGGCTCCCCCGTCCGGCCGAAAAAGGGAATGCGCATGATGCTACATGTATGCGCATAATAATGCAAATGGTGGCGGAGGTCGGCGGCGACGCTCGTCCAGGGGACCCCCGTTGCTTGGGAGCGGGGGCTACCTGCCGATCACGGGGCGGAGGACGCCGAGGTGGTCGAGGTCCTCGAGGGCGAAGTAGCCGGGGCCGGTGCGGGCGACGGTGCGGGCGCCGGCCCAGACGCGGGCGCACCGGGTGGCCGGATCGGACTCCTGTGTCCACGCGGGCAGCTCGGTCCAGCGCCCCGTCGCGACCTCGTACACGCGGGACTCCGGGGTCATCCCTTCGGGCGCGAGCGAATCGAGAGCGGGGGTGCGGAAGCGCTGGCACATCCAGGCCGCCATCGACCGTTCCTTCGAGAGAGCGCCCGCGTGAACGAGCAGCCGCGCGCGATCGGGCGACGGGGCGAGCTCGACTTCCAGGCCACGCCAGCCTCGAAGGGGGCGCGCGGGCTCGCCCGGGCGGCCGAGAAGGAGCCACGTCGTCGTGCCGTCCGTCTCCAGCCACGCCAGCGTGTCGCCGGCGAGCCAGTGCACCGCGCGGGAAGGAAGGTGAGGAACCTGCGGTGGGATCTCCTTGGAGCTCCCGAGGTCCAGCAACGGACGGGTGTCGCAGCGGTCCGCGCCGCCGTCCACCCGCCAGTAGCGGCCGGACGGAGACAGCCGGGCCGACGCGGTCCAGGGATGCCCTCGGTCCCGCAGGAGGGGCTCGGCCTCGATCGTCCCTCGCTCGACGTCCACGCGGTGGACGGCGTAGCCCACCGGCTCCTGCGCGTTGGCGGGGGCTCGCCCCGCGTCGGCGGGGCCCACGGCAACGTACACGCGGCCGTCGTCGGTGGGCCCGACGAGTCCCAGCGTCCATCCGTTTCGCCTGAGGTCGGGCTCTCGGACCGCGCCCGTCGCGGGATCCATCACGGCGATCCCGCTCGTACGATCGCGCCAGGTTCGGACGACGATGCGATCGCCGGACCAACGGACGCCTTCCCACCAGCTCGCGCCGGGGACCTCGACCGCGCGTCCGACGCGGTGGCCCTCGGCGTCGAGGAATTCGATCCTCGGGTCGACCGCCAAGCCGCCGAAAGGAGCTGACCCGGTGACGATCGCAAGCGTCTTGCCGTCGGTGCTCCACACGCTTTCCGGGTGCACCGGCGGCGGGAAGAACGCCAGCTTCTCTCCGCTCTTGACGTCCACGAGCCAGGCGGCGCCCGCCCCCGCGCGGCCTCCGAGCAGCGCCGTGGGCCGGGTGCTCGATGCGGCGACCAACGCGCCTTGCTCGAGGAGGTCCGCGCCGTAGCGCACGGCGACCGGCGCGAGGCAAAAGAACGCGACGATCGCGGCGACCAGGGTCGCCGACAGGACGACGATCAGCCGGAACACGCGCCCGCGCCCCGCGGGCTCGCCCCGACAGAAGGCGATCCACGACGCGACGAAGAACGCGGGGACCAGGAGCCACGGGACCACGACGCCGAGGGGCACCCCGCGGATCGCCGCCAGTGGGAATCGCGAACCCAGCACGTAGGCGAGGATCACCGGGACCAGGGCGAAGAGAAGGCCGAGGAGCACCGCCGCGATGGGCGCCGCCACCAGCGCGGCGGCCGCGACCGCGCCCGAGAGCGCCAGCGCGGTCATCAGGCCGCCGATCGCGAAGAGCTGGCCGGCCGCCGACCAGTCGCCGGGCGCGGGACCGGCGAACGCCCAAGCGAACAGGGTCCAGACCAGCCCCGTCCCCACGGTGATCGCGAGCGTGGCGCCGAGCGACGCGACGAGTCGGGCGAGCCAGGTCCGCGTGCGGGACACCGGCCTCTCGAGCAGGAAGCTCTCGACCCCCGCCGCGCGGTCGCCGGCGAAAGCCTGCGCCGTGACCAGGAGGGCCGCGAGCGGCCACACCGCCAGCGCGAGAGCGGCCGGGAGGATCTCGAGGAGGATCGTGCGGGTCGAGTCCTCGCCCACCTTGCCGAGCGGCGCGAGTCCGTGGCGCGCCGCCGACGCCCCGGCGATGGACGCGAGGGGGAGAACGACGCCGAGCGCCAAGCCGGCGAGGCACAGCGCGCGGAGCTGTCTCGATTCCTTCCAGAGGAGCGCGCTAAGCATGGTCCGCCTCCGCGGCGTTCCCCTCGCGGAGCAACGCCACCAGGATCTCCTCGAGCGGGAGCGTCTCGAACCGGACCTCGCGCGCCCCGAGTCCTCGCAGCGCCGCCTCGAGGTCGCCGTTCGTCCCCTCGCCCACCACGCGCAGCACGCGCCCCTCCGCCGTCGTGTCGATCTGCCCGGGAAGCGCCGCGGTCCGCGGCGCCTCGCCATCGAACACCGCCGTGGCGCGGCGAATCCTCCGCTTGATCTCGTCGAGCGGTCCCTCGAGGCGGATCCGCCCCCGGTCCATGACCGCCACGCGGTCCGCGACGCGCTCGATGTCGTGAACGAGGTGCGAGGCGTAGATGACCGTGCCTCCTTCGGCGGGCACCGCGTCGAGGATCCCCTCGAGCACCTCGCGCCGGACGAGGGGATCGAGCCCCGCGGTCGGGTCGTCGAGGAAGAGGATTTCGGGCCGGCAGGCCACCGACAGTACCAACGCGACCTTCGCGCGCGTCCCGCGCGACAGCGTCCTGATTCGCGCCGCGGGATCGAGGTCCAGCCGCGCTCGGAGCGACTCGGCGAGCGCCTCGTCCCACCGCGGGTGGAGCGCCGCGGCGAAGCGGAGGATCTCGGCCACGGTCATCCAGGGGTAGAGCGCGGATTCCTCGGCGAGGAGGCTCGCGCGCGTCCGGACCTCGCGGCCGCTGACGGCCGGGTCGAGGCCGAGCACCCGGACTCTCCCCGCGTCGGGATAGAGCACGCCGTGGGCGAGACGCAGCGCCGTGGTCTTGCCGGCACCGTTCCTGCCGATGATGCCGAGCACGGTTCCCGGCTCGACCGCGAGGGAAACGTCCTCGAGCGCGACCGTGCGGCCGAACGACCGCGAGACGTGCTCGAAGCTCAAGGCCGGCTCGCTCATGCGCTTTCCTCCCCGGACGGTCCCCTGCCGGGCTCCGCCGACGCCCCCTCCCTTCGCTTCCGGAACGCCTCGATGCGCCGGCTCAACCGCCAGCCCAGCTCCTCGTGCGGGACCCCCGCCATGTGAGCCTCGACGAGGAGCCGGTCGAGCGCCGTGTCCACCGCAACGCTGTGGGCGGCGCGGCCCACGCGCGCGGCCCCCTCCGCCACGAACGTCCCCTGCCCGACGCGCGTTCTCACGACCCCCTCATGCTCGAGCTGCTGGATCGCCCGTGCCGCCGTGTTGCGGTTGATCCGCGCCTGGACCGCCAGTTCCCGAACGGTGGGCAGGCGGTCTCCCGCTGTCAGCGCTCCGAGAGCGATCATCCCGCGAACCTGCTCCACGAGCTGCTGGTAGAGCGGAACCGGGCTCTGGGGATCGAGATCGAGGATCATGGCCGCCTTTTTGTCCTAATGTCATAGGACAATATACGGCGTCCTCGGCCACTGTCAAGGGGCCATCGAACCCTCGAAGAAGAGGCGGCAGGCTTCAACGTCGCGGACCAGGCGGTATGGCGGGAGGGACGCCAGAAAGGTCTGGCCGTAGCGCTTGGTGGTCAGGCGAGGGTCGAGGACCGACAGGATCCCTCGATCCGACCGGCTCCTCAGGAGACGGCCGAGCCCCTGCTTGAGCTCCAGGACCGCGAGAGGGGTCTGGTACTCCTCGAACGGGTTGCCGCCCGCCTGCCGGATCTTCTCGATCCGGGCGGCGATCAGGGGGTCGGCGGGGACGTCGAAGGGGAGCTTGTCGATGACGACAAGCGACAGCGCCTCCCCCGGCACGTCGACACCGTGCCAGAACGAGGTCGTGCCGAGAAGCACGCCGCGCTCGGCTTCCTTGAACGCCTCGACGAGCGCCGGCTTGCTCCCCTCTCCCTGCACGAAGAGCGTCCACCGCTCCTCGAGCTCCAGCGACTCGCGCACCTTCGCCATGACCGCGTAGGAGGTAAACAAGAGAAAGGCGCGCCCCCGCGTGATCTCGAGGAGCGCGCCGATCTCCTCGAGGGCGCGGTCGAGCCAGCCGCGCTCCCTCGGCTCCGGCATCCCCTTGGGGAGGTACAGCACCGCCTGCCGCGCGTGGTCGAACGGGGAGTCCACGATGCGCGTCGCGCAGTCCGTGAGCCCGAGGCGTTGCTGGAAGAACCCGAACCGTCCCTCGACCGCGAGGGTCGCCGAGGTCAGTACCGCGGCGTGGAGGCTCTCGAACAGCGATTCGCGCAGGATCGTCGAGACGTCGATCGGCGCGGCGCCGAGGAGGACGCTCGCGCGACCGCGCCCCTCGACGCTGTACACGAAGCCGGGATCGCTCCTTCGGAGCACCAGCGAGAGCGCCTCCTTGATCTCGCCCCCGCGCGCCTCGATCGCCGCTCCCGCCTCGTCGTCGGCGGCAGCCCCCTCGCTCCCCACGTCGTCGATCGCGCCGGCGAGCGCCGCCCACTCGTGCTCCAGCGCGGGGCCGCCCCGCTCGGGCGGGTCGAAGCGCATGCGCCCGGACTCCTCGGGGAGCCGCTCGCGTAGAACGCCGAAGAACTCCCGCGCCGCGCGACGCAGCGCCGCCGCTCCCCCCGCTCCCTTGGCCGGCCCGCCTGCCTTGGCGGCGAGCGCCTCGGCGTCCCGCGCGAGCTCCTCCACCTGCCCCGACGAGACCTGGGTGCCGAAGTACTGCGTCGCGATCTCCTCGAGGAGGTGCGCCTCGTCGAAGACCACCGTGTCGTACTCGGGGAGCACCGAGCCGAACGCGGTGCGCACCGCGAGGTCCGCGAAGAAGAGGTGGTGGTTGACCACGAGGATGGTCGCCCGCTCGGCGTCCCGCTTGAGCTTCGTCAGCCAGCACTGCTCGAACTCGGGGCACTTCCTGCCGGTGCAGGTGTCGGCGCGGGCGTTGACGTCGCGCCAGAGGCGCAGCCCGTCGGGAAGGTCGGCGACCTCGGCCCGGTCCCCGCTCGCGGTCTTGCGGCTCCACTTCCTGAGCTTCGGGAGCCACTTCCGCTCGTCGAGGACCTCGAACAGCGGCTCCGCCTCGAACTGCGCGAAGCGGTAGCGGCAGAGGTAGTTCTCCCGCCCCTTCATCAGGCAGGCCGAGAACGCGAGGCCGGCCTTCTCCCTGAGGAACGGGAGGTCCATCCGGAAGATCTGGTCCTGAAGGTTGCGCGTCCCGGTGGAGATCACCACGCGGCGCCCCAGCTCGATCGCGGGCACGAGGTACGCCAGCGTCTTGCCGGTCCCCGTCCCGGCCTCGACCATCAGCGACGCCGCTCGTCGTGAAACGTGCGCTCGACAGCGAGCGCCATCTCTTGCTGGCCCGAGCGTGGCTCGTAGTTCGGGTGGGCGCGCGACAGCGGCCCGCCGGGCTCGAAGAACGCTCCGGTGGATCTCGTCCGGGGAGGCCACCGAGCCCGGAAGCTCGTCTTCCACCGCAAACCGTCGAGGCCATTTCCGCCGGCACCGGTCGACCATGGCCAGGGTCCGCGATCGTCCGTGGAATATCCCGCGGCGACGATGCCCGAGGCGACGGGGACCCCTGCACGGCCGCGCAGAGGGTCGAGCGCGATGGCGCTAGGGTCCGCGCCATCGCGCTCGCTCGACCCTCTGCGCGGCCGATGCGGGTCGTCGCCGAGGGAGGTCGCCGCGGGATATTCCACGGACGATCGCGGCCCCCCGGCACGCGGAGCCTCGCCCGAGCGGAGGTCGCAGCCGAGCAACCGGCTCACACGGCCAAGTCCACGAGTACGACGCCCCGTCAGGCCCGCGTGCCCGCGGAGGCGAGACGCTTCGCGTAGAGCGGGAAACCGGGCCGCGAGGGCGACGACGTCCTCGCGCACCTTCGCGAGCGCCGCAGGGTCGTCCCGGCCGTCGAGGCCTCGGCCGATCAGGTCGGCGACCGCGTCCATCTCGGCGAGCCCCATCCCGCGCGTCGTGATCGCGGGAGTGCCGATGCGGACGCCGCTCGCGACGAAGGGCTTGTTCGTGTCGAACGGGATCGTGTTCTTGTTGACGGTGATCCCCGCCTGCTCGAGGGCCTTCTCCGCGACCTTCCCGGTGATCCCCTTCGAGAAGACGTCGACGAGGAACAGGTGGTTGTCGGTGCCACCGGAGACGATCCGGAAGCCCCGCGACGCGACCGCCTTCGAGAGCGCCGCCGCGTTGTCCACGACCCGGTCGATGTAGGCCTTGTACGCCGGCTGCAGAGCCTCGTGGAACGCAACCGCCTTGGCCGCGATGACGTGGACGAGAGGGCCTCCCTGGATTCCGGGGAACGTGACCCTGTCGAGGTCCGTGGCGAACTCCGCCTTGCAGAGGATCAGGCCGCCGCGCGGGCCGCGCAGCGTCTTGTGGGTCGTCGTCGTGACGAAGTCGCAGTGCGGCACCGGGCTCGGGTGCCTCCCCGTGGCCACCATCCCCGCGATGTGCGCGATGTCGGCCATGACCTTGGCGCCCGCCGCCTTCGCGATCGCCGCGATGCGCGCGAAGTCGATCACGCGCGGGTAGGCCGACGCGCCGCAGACGATCAGCTTCGGCTTGTGCTCGAGCGCCAATCGCTCGAGCGCGTCGTAGTCGAGCCTCTCGTCGTCCTTCCGGACGCCGTAGGCGATGAACTTGTAGAGCTTGCCGGAGATGTTGAGAGGGTGGCCGTGAGTCAGGTGGCCGCCGTGGGAGAGGTCCATGCCGAGAACGGTGTCGCCGGGCTGGAGCGCCGCCAGGTAGACCGCCGTGTTGGCCTGGGTGCCGGAGTGCGGCTGCACGTTCGCGTGCTCGGCGCCGAACAGCTGCTTCGCGCGCTCGATCGCGAGCCGCTCGACGACGTCGGTGAACTCGCAGCCGCCGTAGTAGCGCTTTCCCGGATACCCCTCGGCGTACTTGTTCGTGAAGACCGAGCCCGTGGCCTCGAGCACCGCCTCGCTCACGAAATTCTCGGATGCGATCAGCTCCAGCCCGCCCGCCTGCCGCTGCGTCTCGTGGAGGATCGCATCGGCGACGTCGGGATCCACCTCGCGCAAGCTCCGGTTCATGTCGGTCCTCCCCGTTTCGCCGGGTTCAGCAGCCACACCGCGGATCGCCCGGGGACGTCGCCTCCAGGCGCATGATCTTGTCCACCCTGCCGTCGTGCCGCCCGTGCTGGAAGGACGCGTCGAGGAACGCGTCGAGCGTCTCCTCCATGAGCCCCGGGCCGGTCACCCGCGAGCCCATGCACAGCACGTTCGCGTCGTTGTGCTCGCGCGCCAGCCGGGCGGTGTAGGCCTCGGTGCAGTGGGCGGCGCGGATCCCGCGCACCTTGTTGGCGGCGATGCTCATCCCGATGCCGCTCCCGCAGACGAGCACGCCGAGATCCGCCTTCCCCTCGGCCACGAGACGCGCCACGCGCCCGGCGAAGTCCGGATAGTCCACCGAGGCGCTGCCGTGCGTCCCGACGTCCTCCACCGTCTCGCCGCGCCTCGCGAGGCGCTGCTTCAGCCCCTCCTTGGCCTCGTACCCGGCGTGGTCGGCGCCGATCGCGATCCTCATCGGCTCTCCTCCCTGCGGAGCTGCTCGGCGCTCGGGATCGGGATCGCGCCCATCTCGAGGAGCTTCGCGTGCTCCGCCAGCGCGAACGCGTCCGTCATCCCGGCGAGGTAGTCGCCGAGGAGGCGCGCGAAGCGCGGGTCGCCCCGGTAGAGCCCGGAAAGGTCCTTCTCGAGCGTCTCGCGAGGCAGGTCCCGCAGGTATGGTACCCCGGCGATTTCCTTGTAGCGAAGGAGGACGTGGTTCTCGAGGAGCGTCGGGTCGGCGAAGTACCCGGCGAACAGTCCGAGGATCACGCGCCGCCCGCGCCCGTCCACGCGGTCGGCCTCGGCACCGCGACGCACCTTCGCCTCGAGGAACCCCTCGAGATCCTCGACGAGACGGAGCACGGCCGAGGGCAGCCCGACCGTGCCCCCCTCCACGGCGCCGTCGCGGACGTCCAGGAATCCTCCCGGCTCCGTGACGCCGAGACGCGACGCCCAGCGCGCGAGCGCCGCGTCGCTCGCGAGGATGGCGCTCGTCACCAGGAGATGCGTCAACCCGCGGTGGATCGCGTTCGCCTTCATGAATCGGCCGGCGCGCTGCCGCCAGCGGGCGCCGAGCTTCCGCTTGAGCTCCTCCACCGCCCGCAGGCGCTCCACCTGCGCGAGGTCGAGAGCGCCGGATTGGAGCGCGTCGTCGAGATCGTGAAGGGCCGACGCGATCCGGTCCGCGAGCGCCACGACCTGCACCTCGAAGGCCGGCGCGAGCCCGGGACGGACCCCTTCGATGCGGTCGGGCGGCTCGAACGCGCCGCCGTCCGCCTTCAGGATCCCCTCGCGGACCGCGTCGGTGAGGTTCAGCCCCGGGTGCTCGTAGCGCTTCTCGAGCCGGTCCACGACCCGGATCCCCTGCCACGAGCTACGGAACCCGCCGAGATCGCCGAGCGACGGGCCGCCGCGGCCGTCGAGCCTCCCCGACAGGACGTCGTCGAGCGCCCGCTCTCCCGCGGGGCCGAAGGGCGGCTGCCCGAGGTCGTGGCCCAGGGCGACCGCCTCGACCAGGTCCTCGTTGAGCCGGAGCGCCCGGCCGATCGTGCGGGCGAGCTGCGCGACCTCGAGGGTGTGGGTCAGGCGGTTCCGCCGGTGGTCCTCGTAGGCGGGAAGGATGCCGGCCTGCGCCTTCTGCCGGAGCCGCCGGAAGGCGCGGCTGTAGACGATCCGGTCCCGGTCCCGCTGGAACTCGGTGCGGTAGTCGAACGCTCTCCCCTCGTCCTCGAGCGGGTAGCGGCGCGCGGCGCCGGCAGAGCGCAGGGCCCATGGGGCAAGGCGAGCATCCTCGGCTCTCTCGAGCGCGAGGCGCATCGGTTCCGGCATCGAGTTCTCCGGCGCGCATGCTACAACGCCGTTACGAGCCGGTTCAAGGCGCCCTGCCGTTCCCCGCTTGCCGCGGGCGCCCCCGGCGCCTAAGTTCTCTGGCGACGGGAGGGGCCGATGGCGATCTCCATTGACTTCGATCTCTGCGAGGGCACCGGGGTTTGCGCGGCCGTCTGCCCGGAAGACGTCTTCGATCACCACAACGGCCGCACCTCGATCGTCAAGCCCGACGCCTGCACCGACTGCTGGATCTGCGTCGAGCGCTGCGTCTCCGGCGCCGTCTCCCTGGACTGATCGCTGCCGCGACGCTTGCCGCGCGAATCTCGTCGGGTTAACGTTCGAGTCCCGTGACAAGGAAACTCGAAGGACTCGGCGACCTCGGCGCGGAGCTGGCGCGGCGCGCGCGATCCGCCGGCTTGATGCTGGTGTGGCGCGCGCAGGCCCGGTCGGCGCGGCGCGTGCTCGTGCAGGGCGGGCGGACGGAGGAGAGCCGCGCCGTCTCGTCGTGCGGCCATGGCCTGCAGATCGTCACGCCGGAAGGAGCGACCGCGCTCGCGAGCCGGGACGGGCTCGACGCCGAGCCCGCCCTGGGCCTCCTCGGCCGCGCGGCCGAGGCGGCGGCCGCGGACGCGTCGCTCGGCCTGCACCGCGGAGCGATTCCCGAGCTGCCGCCGCTCGTCGCGCGAGACGTGCCCGAAGGCCTCGACGCCTTCGAGCGGGTGGACCTCGCCGAGGTGGCGAAGCGGCTCGCGGCCATCGGCGCGGAGATCGAGTCGCGCGTTCCCGGGGTGACCCTCCGTCTGAGCTACCAGGCCGAGGTGGACGCCTGGCGGATCTTCCGCTCCGACGGGACGGACGTGCTGTACGCGATGCCGAGGTGCACGATGCGGCTGGGCGCCACGTCGGGCGGCGATCGGGAGCGTCACACGGTGGCGGCGTCCGTCGCCGGGCCGGACCCCGCGCTTCCGTGGAACGACGCGTCGGCCTCGCTCTTCGCGAGGAGGGGCATCGTCGCCGCGGAGCTGGCCCGCTCGCTGCCCGGAGCGCCTCCCCATCCCGCGGGCACCTTTCCGCTGGTCATCGACTACGCCCTCGCCAAGGGGTTGGCGCACGAGGCGTTCGGGCACGCGGCGGAAGCCGACGGGTTCCGCTCGTCCATCCTCGCGCGGGACGGCCGGTTCCGGACCGGGGACACGGTCGGTGCCCCTCACGTCTCGATCGTGGACGAGCCGGTGCGCGGCGACCACGCGTGGCAGCCGTTCAGCGCCAACGGCCTGCGCCGCGAGCGCACCACGATCGTGGAGCGCGGCCGCCTCGCCGGCGCGCTGTCCGATCCCTGGTCGGCCGGGCCCGGCGGGGTCCCCCTGTCGGGGGCCGAGCGGGCCGAGTCGTACCGGAACGCCCCGCTCTCCAGGATGAGCAACATCAGGATCGAGGCGGAAGGCGCGCTCCCCGCGCCCGGGTCGTTCGAGGACTACGGGCCCGAAGAGCTGCGCGACCTGCTCGACCGCGCGGGGGTGCTGAGGCGACACCCGCGGGTGGCGTTCCTGTCGGGGTACAGCGGCGGGCAGGTCAACACCGCGTCCGGCGACTTCGTGTTCCACTGCAAGGCGATCTACGCGCTGGGGCGGGACGGGATCCGCCTGCACCGCCCCGCGATCTTCTCGGGCTCGATGCTCGGCGCGCTCGGAGCGATCCGGGAAGCGTTCGGGCCGCTCCTCCTCGACGCGATCGGCACCTGCGGGAAATGGGGCCAGAGCGTGCCGTCGAGCGGGGGAAGCCACTACTTCCTGGTCCTCGACCCCGGCGATGCCTTCCGGCTCGGAGGATCGTGACGTGCCGCTCGGCCGCCTGCTCGACGCGATCCGGAGCTTCCGCGAGGGCGGGAAGTCCGTGCGCGACTGGTCGGTCTCAGGGGTCGAGACGCGGCGGCTCTCGCTCGGCACGCGCGACCGGGAGACCGGAGGCCCCCACTCCCCTCTCGACCTGGCCGAGTCGTTCGGCGCGCGATTCCTGCTCGTCTGGGACGACGGACGGGTGAGCACGGGCGAGGTGGACCGATCCGAGATCGGGAACGGCGCCCGCGACGCCATCGCGCGGGCGCTCGCCGCCGCACGCGAGGATCCGGACGCGGCGCAGGTCCACGGCCCGGTGCGGGCGCCCGGCGTCGAGCTCCACGACCCGGCGGTGGCGCGAATCGCGATGGGCAACGCCGCCCCGCACGCGGCGCGCCTCGCCCGCATCCGCCGGTGCGTCGCCGACCACGGCTTCCGCACGTGGAGCGGCTCGATGACCGCGTCGGAATCGCGGAGCCGCATCGTCACTTCCGCCGGTCTCGACGCCGAGGTCGTCGCGACCGGCGCCTACTGGGGCGTCACGTTCGAGGGGGAGCTGGGGGACGGGTTCCACGGCCGGGCCGAGGAGCCCGAGGAGGCGTTCGAGGCCCGCCTCGAGCGCCTCGCGGACCGGGTCGTCCGCCTGAGGCTGGCTGCGCCGCGCGCTCCCTCGGGGCTCCGCCCGGTCCTCCTCCATCCGAACGTCGTCGAGTCGTTCGTGTTGAGAATCTTCCTCGACAATCTCGACGGCGCCGCGGTGGCCCACGGCGAGAGCCACTTCCGCGAGGAGCAGTTCGGCTCCTCCGCTCCCGTCCTGCGCGAGGACCTAGCGCTCCGCGTGGACCCTCTCGAGCCGCTCCGCGCGGGCTCGTACCGCTTCACGAGGGAGGGGGTCCCCGCGGCGCGCTGCGCGCTCGTGGAGCGGGGACGGCTCGCCACCCCCATCCTGGACCTCAAGTACGCGCGGCGCCTGAAGCGGGCGCCGACGGCGCTCGTGAACGCGTACGACACCCTCCACCTCGAGGGGCCCGAAACCGTTTCGTTCCCCGATGCGCTCGGGCAGGCGGAGGGGGGCCTGCTGGCGCTGCACGTCCTCGGCGTGCACACGCTGGACCCGACCAGCGGCGACTTCTCGCTCTCGGCCCCGCAGGCCCTTGCGATCGAGGGCGGCGAGCTCGGCGGTCGCGTCCGCGCGACCCTGTCGGGGAACCTCTTCGAGAGCCTGAGGAGCGAGGCGCTGCGACTGGTCCGCTTCGAGGGGTACACGACCCCCGGATTGCTGATCTGGTGCCGTCTCTAGCCCCTGCCCCCTGCCCTGGCCGGCTTGACAAAGCCCGACCCGAATCCCATCAAACTCCTCTCGGAACAGTAACTTCACGAAGTTGGAAAGGTAGGGGTCCGGCCGATGCGAGCCGATCGTCTGACCTTGAAGACCCAGGATGCTCTCGGCGAGGCGCGGAAGATGGCCCTCGATCTCGGGCATCCGGAGATCCGCCCGCTCCACCTGCTGCTGGCGCTCGCTCGCCAGAAGGACGGGATCGTCGGGCCGATCCTCGAGAAGCTCGGCGCCGACCCGCGGGCGGTCGCCTCGGACGCCGAGGAGCGCCTCCGCTCGGTGGCGCGCGTCGAGGGAGACGTGGACGTCGCCCTGTCCCGCGCGCTCTCCCAGGTCCTGCAGGACGCGGAACGTGCGGCCAAGGAGTTCCAGGACGAGTACCTTTCGACGGAGCACCTGCTGCTCGCGATGGCGCGCGGGACCGGCGAGGCGGCCGAGATCCTCCGACGCTTCGGCGCGACGGCCGACGGCGTTCTCCGCGCGCTTCGCGAGGTTCGCGGCACGGCCAAGATCACCGACCAGAGCCCCGAGGAGAAGTACCAGGCGCTCCGCCGCTACGCGCGCGACCTGACCGAGCTCGCCCGCCAAGGGAAGCTCGACCCCGTGATCGGGCGCGACGAGGAGATCCGGCGGGTCATGCAGGTTCTCTGCAGGCGCACGAAGAACAATCCGGTCCTGATCGGCGACCCGGGAGTCGGCAAGACGGCGATCGCGGAAGGGCTCGCCCGCCGCATCGCGGACGGCGACGTCCCCGAGTCCCTCAAGGACCGCGCCGTCGTCGCCCTCGACCTGGGCGCGCTGATCGCCGGCACGAAGTACCGCGGCGAGTTCGAGGACCGGCTCAAGGCGGTGCTGCGCGAGATCGAGGAGTCCGACGGGCGCGTGATCCTGTTCATCGACGAGCTGCACACGCTCGTCGGCGCCGGAGCCGCCGAGGGGGCCGTGGACGCGGCCAACCTCCTCAAGCCGGCGCTGGCGAGGGGCGAGCTGCGCTGCGTCGGCGCCACGACCCTCGGCGAGTACCGTAAGCACATCGAGAAGGACGCCGCTCTCGAGCGGCGATTCCAGCCGGTGACGGTGAAGCGAGCCGTCGGTCGAGGACACGATCTCGATCCTGAGGGGCCTGCGAGGAGCGCTACGAGGTCCACCACGGCGTGAGGATCCAGGACGCCGCGATCGTCGCGGCGGCGACGCTTTCCAGCCGCTACATCGCCGACCGCTTCCTGCCGGACAAGGCGATCGACCTCATCGACGAGGCCGCGGCGCGGCTCACGCATGGAGATCGACTCCGTCCCGGCCGAGGTGGACGAGGTCCAGCGACGGATGACGCAGCTCGCAGATGGAGCGCCAGGCGCTCGGCCGCGAGACGGACGCCGCCTCGATCGAGCGGCTCGAGGGGATCGAGCGGGAGCTAGCCGAGCTCAAGGAGCGCCACTCGAGGATGAAGGCGCGGTGGACCTCGGAAAAGGAGGTCATCTCCCGGATCCGGGCGGCCAAGGAGCAGATCGAGAAGGCCCGCGGCGACGCCGACCGCGCCCAGAAGGAAGGCGCGCTCGAGGTGGCGGCGCGCCTCCGTTACGGCGACGTCCCGAGGCTGCAGAAGGACCTCGACGCGGACAACCTCCGCCTCGCCGAGCTGCAGCGCGACGGCGCGATGCTCAAGGAAGAGGTCGGCGAGGAGGACATCGCCGAGATCGTCTCGAAGTGGACCGGGATCCCGGTGGCGAAGATGCTCGAGGGGGAGATTCGCAAGCTCGTCCACCTCGAGGAGGAGCTGCATCGCCGCGTCGTGGGTCAGGACGCCGCCGTCTCGGCCGTCGCCACGGCGGTCCGCCGCGCGCGCTCCGGGCTCAAGGACCCCGACCGCCCGGCCGGCTCGTTCGTCTTCCTCGGCCCGACGGGAGTCGGGAAGACCGAGCTCGCCAGGGCGCTCGCGGAGTGCCTTTTCGACGACGAGCGGGCGATGATCCGGCTCGACATGTCCGAGTACCAGGAGCGGCACACGGTGGCGCGGATGATCGGCGCTCCTCCCGGCTACGTCGGCTACGAGGAGGGAGGCCAGCTCACCGAGGCGGTCCGCCGCCGGCCGTACGCCGTGGTTCTGCTCGACGAGATCGAGAAGGCGCACGCGGAGGTGTTCAACCTCCTGCTGCAGGTCCTCGACGACGGGCGGCTCACCGACGGCAAGGGCCGCACGGTGGACTTCCGGAACACGATCCTGATCATGACCTCGAACCTGGCCTCGGGCTACATCCTGGACCACGCCGGCGAGGACCCGGAGCGGCTGCGAGGACGCCGTGGACCAGGCGCTCCGCGAGGCGTTCCGGCCGGAGTTCCTGAACCGTCTCGACGACACGATCGTCTTCCGCTCGCTGTCGCGCGACGACCTGGCCGCGATCGTCGACCTCCAGGTGGAGCGCCTCCGGAAGACGCTGGCCGGGCGGAGGATCGAGCTCGTCGTCACCGACGCCGCGCGTCGGGTGCTCGCCGAGGAAGGGTACGACCCCGCGTTCGGGGCGAGACCGCTGAAACGGGTGATCCAGCGGCGCCTGCAGGATCCTCTGGCGATGAAGCTCCTCGACGGGACGTTCGAGCCCGGCGACACGGTCGCCGCCGGCGCCCCGGCGGGCGAGATCGTCCTCGAGAAGCGCGCCCCCGCACCGGCGGGCACGGACCGGACGGAGTAGAATTCGCCGGGGGAGGAAGGCACCATGGCCATCCAGCGCTGGGATCCGCTCCGAGACATGCTCGGCATCCAGGAGAAGATCAACCGGCTGTTCGAGGACGCCCTGGCGCGCTCGGGCGGGGCGGCGGAGACGGAGTCGCTCGTGACCAGCGGCTGGCGGCCTCCGGTGGACATCTTCGAGCAGGGCTCGCAGTTCGTGCTGCGCGCCGACTTGCCCGGCGTCGGGGCCGATACCGTGGAGATCGAGGTGGAGGCGGAGGCCCTCGTGCTGCGCGGAGAGCGCAAGGCCGACACCGCGGCCCCGAGGGAGTCGTACCTGAGGGTCGAGCGGCCGCTCGGCAAGTTCTCGATCCAGGTCACGCTCCCCCCGTCGGTGGACCGGTCGGCGATCCGCGCGTCGGCGCGCGACGGCGTGCTCGAGGTCGTGCTCCCGAAGAAGGAGGAGCGCGCCCCGGGCCGTATGAAGATCGAGGTGAAATGATGACGACCACGAATTACCTGAAGACGGCGCTCCTGCTGGGGCTCCTCACCGGGCTCATCGTGCTGTGCGGAGGGGCGCTCGGCGGCCGGAGCGGCATGGTCTTCGCCCTGGCCGTTGCGGCGGTCATGAACCTGGGATCCTACTGGTTCTCGGACAAGATCGTCCTCGCGATGTACCGCGCGAAGCCGGTCTCGGAAGCCGAGGCGCCGCGGCTGCACTCGATCGTCCAGCGGCTCGTCGCCAGGGCCGGGATCCCGATGCCGAAGCTCTACGTGCTCCCGGAGCGGGCGCCCAACGCGTTCGCCACCGGGCGGAACCCGTCGCACGCCGCGGTCGCGGTCACGGCGGGACTCCTCGAGATGATGGACGACGAGGAGCTCGAGGGGGTGATCGCGCACGAGCTGGGACACGTGAAGAACCGAGACATCCTGATCGCCTCCATCGCGGCCACGATCGCCGGCGCGATCACCATGCTCGCCAGCATGGCCCGCTGGGCGGCGATCTTCGGCGGGGTGGGCGGCCGCGACGACCGGGAGGGCGGCGGCGGCGGCGCGCTCGGGTTCATCTTCATGGCGATCCTGGCGCCGATCGCCGCCGTGGTCATCCAGATGGCGGTGTCCCGCTCGCGGGAGTACGCCGCCGACGCCTCGGGCGCCCGCTTCGCGGGGAGCCCCGCGGGACTCGCCCGCGCCCTCGAGAAGCTCGGCCGCGCCTCGGAGCGCATCCCCATGAACGCGAATCCGGTCACCAGCCACATGTTCATCGTGAAGCCGTTCTCCGGCAGGACGCTGTTCAACCTGTTCAGCACCCATCCCCCGATCGAGGAGCGCGTCCGCCGGCTGCTGGGTCGCTGAGAAACACCTTTTCCGGGAAGTCCGACATGTTCGACACCAGGGAATCCGGCGACGGATCCGGGCGGCCTGCCATGAAGATCGAGGACAAGCGCCACTGGGCGCGCAAGCCGGCCGAGGAGGCCGCTGAAGAGGGGGGCGCCGAGGAGGCCCCCTCGCTCCACCCGACCCTCGTGGACGAGTACCGCCTCCGCGCGGAGATGGCCGAGAAGAAGCTCCACGAGTACATCGGCGCGTTCAAGCAGGCCCAGGCCGACCAGGAGGAGTTCCGCGCCCGGCTCCTCCGCGACGTGGACCGCAGGGTCGAGCTCGCGTTCGGCAGCGTCGTCGCCGAGCTCCTCGACGCCGCGGACGACATGGACCTCGCCCTCTCGCACGCGCGGGGAGTCCCCGGGGCCGAGGCGCTGGCGCGAGGCGTCGAACTCGCCCGCGACCGTTTCCTCGCGACCCTCGAGCGCCACGGGGTCGAGCGGCTCGCCCTCGACGGGACGGAGTTCGATCCCAACGTGGCGGAAGCGGTGCAGCTGGTGGACGCCGCGGAGCCGGACGCGGACGGCAAGGTCGCGGCCACCCTCCGATCGGGCTACCGCCTCGGCGACCGGGTGATCCGCGCGGCGCGCGTCGCCGTCGCCCGCCATCGCCCGGCGAGCTGATGGGACCCGCCGCCGGCGCCAGGCCGGGCCGCGTGCGGCTCTACGCGTCGCTCACGCGGCCCTTCACCCTGCTGCCGCCGCTGCTCGGCGTGATCTCCGGCGCGATCACCGCGTGGGGGTCGGCCTCGAACCCGCACGTTCTCGCCGGCCTCCCGAGGCAGTGGACGCCGAGCATCGTCGCGACGATCCTCCTCGGCTCGGCGTGCGCGGCGCTCCTGAACGCCGCATCGAACGTCATCAACCAGGTTTACGACATCGAGAACGACCGCGTGAACAAGCCCGGCCGGCCGCTGGTCACCGGGGCGATCTCGATGCGGGCCGGCTGGTGGTTCTCGGCGCTCCTGTACGCCGCCGCGGTGCTCCCCACCTGGCTCGTCGTCGTCCATCCCGCCGCGACCTTCGGCGAGAAGCTGGCGGCGCCGCTCTCGCTCCACCAGTGCTTCTTCATCTACATCGCGGGCATGCTCTTCACCTTCGCGTACAGCGCGCCGGCTTTCGGGCGGACGAAGGCCAACGCGTTCGGCGCCAACCTCACGATCGCGATCCCGCGCGGCTGCCTGCTGAAGGTCGCGGGCTGGTCGATGGTCGCGTCGGTGTTCCACCTCGAGCCGTGGTTCATCGGAGCGATCTTCTTCCTGTTCCTGCTCGGCGCGTCCACCACCAAGGACTTCTCGGACATGAAGGGGGACGAGGCGGCGGGATGCAGGACGCTGCCGATCCGGTACGGCGTCGTGCGGGCGGCGCGGATGATCGCGCCGTTCTTCGTGATCCCGTGGCTCCTGATGCCCCTCGGCGCGTGGATCCGCAACCCGTGGGCCCCGGAGCACCACATCCTGACCGGCAACCCGTGGGTCCTCACCGTCCTGGGCGCAGGCCTCGTGCTTTGGGGCGCCTACACGGTGACGCTCATCCTGAAAGACCCGAAGGCGCTCGCCGAGGTCGAGAACCACCCGTCGTGGACCCACATGTACCTGATGATGATGACCGCCCAGATCGGCTTCGCCGTCGCCTACCTGGTCTGAGCCGGCGTCCTCGCCCGTAACTCGGGCACGCGGGGCCCAAGGCGGAAAGCGTTCCTCGCCGGCCCGAAAAAGGGCCGTCTGCGGACGCTCTCCGCCTTGGGCCCCGCTTGTGGTCCATGCGACCGTGTGGAAGCTCGTTTTCCGGATCCGAATACAGCGCGAAGAAAGGCGTACGGCTCGCCCCCGGCCGAATGCGTTCGGAGACGGCCCTTTTCTGGGCCGGCGAGAACGCATTCGGCCGGGGGCGGGCCGCGGACCCGCCGCACCGAAGCCGCGTTCGGACGTCAGCCGAGCCGCGCGACGAGCCAGTAGAGCCCCATCCCCGCGAGACCGCCCACGAGCGTGTTGGTGAAGTTCTGCAGCTCGTTGCCGATCAGCTGCCGCCGCTCGAGGGTGGCGCCGAGATAGGACTCGATCGTCGTCCCGATCAGGGCCGCGGCGACGACGACCCCGGCACCGTCCGCCCCGACGAGACCGACGCCCCACGCGACGGCGGCGAGCGCCGCGGCCGCCGAGAGTCCCGCGAGGGTCCCCTCGACCGACACCGCGCCGTTCGTTCCCGCGGGGACGCGACGGAACGTCGTGATCAGGAACGTCCGCCGCCCGAAAGCCTTGCCGATCTCCGAGGACGCGGTGTCGAAGAGCGCGGTCGCGAAGGCGGCGACGAGCGCGATCGAGAACGCCTCCCGGTACGGCGTGGCCGCGGCGAGGAAGGCGAACAGCACCCCGGCGCCCGCGTTGGCGAGCGCGTGCCGCGCGCCGCGGCGCCCTCCCTTCGCCTCGGCGATGCCGAGCGCCTCCTTCCGCGCACGGCCCGCCTTCGTGCCCGCCGTCGCCGCCACGAAGAAGACGAGCAGCATCAGGAACCCGCGCCAGCCGCCGAACCCGTACAGGAGCGTCCCCAGCACCGTGCCCGCGACCGCGCCGGAGACGTCGACGCCCGCCGCCAGGTACGCCGCGACGGCCAGGGCCGCGTTGACCGCCGCGCCCACCGCGAGGCCGCGCGCGAGATCGGGAGCGGCCGCCGCGAGGCGCGCCGGCTCCACCAGCGTCGCCGCGTAGAGGGCCGCCGCGCCGACCAGCGGGACCAGGAGGTTGTCGTCCACCGGGGTCTCGAGCGATTCGGCGGCCCCCGCGAGAACCGCCGCCGCGAGGCAGCCGGCCAGCAGGAAGGCGACATCGGGAACGGGAGAGCCGGGCGGTTGTCCCAGGAACGACAACCCGATCGCCCCGCTTCGGACGTCGCCGTGCTGAACCCAGCGGATGAGGAGCGCCGAGGTGCAGGTCCCGTAGAGGGCGAAAGCGAGGAAGCCCCACCAGGTCTTGTTCCGGTTCCAGGGGAGCTTCGGCCCGCGGAGCGTCAGTCCCGTGACCGTCGCCATCCCGTCGCCGAACGCCATGAGCCCCCAGCACGCGGCCGCGAGCTCCAGCCGGCTGTGGAACACCAGGATGAGCGCGAGCACGGCCGCCGGGTACAGCGCGATGCCCAGCGAGTATCCGCGAGCCCTCTCGTCGTCGCGCAGGAGCGACCGTCTCGTCAACCGGTGCAGCACGACCAGATTGAACAGGAGGGCCGCGGCCGCGCAGGCGGCCGCCCCGAGGGGCGAGAGCCAGCGCAACAGGAGCGCGAAGAGGCCCATGGACATGTGGACCGACTTGCGCCGAAGCTCGGTCGCGATCATCCCCAACTCAGTTGCCTCCCGGGAACTCGCCGGTCTCCCTGAGCCAGGCGACCGTCCTCGCGATCCCCTCGGCGAGCGGCGTGATCCGGTATCCGAGGTCGCGCTCCGCCCGGGTCGACGAGTACGCCCACTCGTGGCGGTAGATCGCGACGACCTCGTCGGTCAGCTCGGGCGGCACGCCGGTCAGCTCGGCCCGCCACCGCTCCACTCGCCCGATGATCCCCGCGGCCCAGAAAGGCACGGAGCGGCGCGGGGGAGCTATCCCCGCCGCCGCCTCGAAAGCGGCGAACAGCTCGCGCGCGGTGCGGTTCTCCCCGCCGAGGACGTAGCCCGAGCCGGGCGCCGCGCGCTCGACCGCCGCCACGAGCCCCGACGACACGTCCTCCACGTAGGCGAAGCACTGCCGGAGGTCCCCTTTCCCGAGGTATCCCGGGAGGCGGCCCCGGGCGTGCTGGAGAAGGAGGCCGACCACGTGATTGCCGGCGGTGCGCTCGCCGGGGCCGTACACGACCCCGGGGTAGAGCCTGACGATCGGAAAGCCGTCCCGCGCGAGCGCCCTCGCGGCCTGGTCCGCGGCCCACTTGGTCCGCTCGTAGTCGTTGTGGAAGGCTGTGGTCGCGCGCGGCATGTCCTCGTCGAACGTCGCGCCGTCGGTGGGGCCGAGGGCGATGAACGACGAAACGTAGACGAGCTTCGAGTCCGCCTGCCGCGCGGCGAGCACCGCGTTCCGGAAGCCGCCGAGGTTGACCCGGTCGTACTCGCTCCGGTTCCGCACCCAGCTCTTCACCAGCGCGGCGGCGTGCACGACCGCCTCGCATCCCTTGGCCGCGCCGGCGAACGCCGCGGCATCGGTCACGTCCCCCGCGACGACCTCGATGCCGCCGCCGGCCCGCGTCCACAGCGAGGGATCGCGGACCATCGCGCGCACGGTGTGGCCGGCGGCCGCAAGACGATCCGCCGCGCGTCCCCCGACGTATCCCGACGCCCCGGTGACGAGCACTTTCATGGACGGGGAACCTCGAGGTACTCCGCGAGGGCGGCGCGCCAGGAGCGCAGCGGGCGGCCGAGGAGCGTCTCCGCGCGCGCGACGGCGAGCGCCGAGAAGGGAGGCCGCGGCGGACCGCCGGAGGGATCCGGCTCGGTCCGGACCTCGACCATTCCGGAGAGACCCGCTTCCTCGAGGATCGCCCGGGCGAGCACCACCCGGCTGCACGCGCCCCCGTTGGCAACGTGCACCACTCCCGCGGCCTCCGCTTCCAGGAGATCCACCGACGCGCGGGCGAGGTCGAGGGTGTACGTCGGCGACGCCACGGGCGTCTCGGCCAGGCCGACGCCGTGCATCTGCCGGGCGAGACGGAGGACCGTGTCCACGAAGACGGGGCGGCGGTGGCTCCCCGGACCGAAGAGGCTCGACGTCCGGATCACGAGCGCGCGGGGGTGCGCGTCGAGCGCCGCGCGCTCCCCGTCGAGCTTCGACTTCCCGTAGCCCTGGAGCGGCGCCGGGACGTCCTCCTCGCCGTAGGGGGCGACCTTCGACCCGTCGAAGACGTAGTCGGTCGAGAAATGCACGAACGGGATGCCGCCTTCGCGGCAGAAGGCCGCGAGCGCTCGCGGCGCGTCCAGGTTGACGCGCATGACTTCGTCTCGCGTTTCCGGAGCCTCGGCGCGGGCGATGTCGGTAAAGGCCGCCGCGTTCAGCACCGCATCCGGCTCGACCGCGCCGAGTGCCCGGGGGAGACTCTCCGCCGACGACAGGTCCAGCTCGCGCCGCGACGGAGCGAAGCATGCCATCCCGCGGCGCGTCAGCTCGCGCACGAGGGCCCCGCCGAGCAGGCCGGACGCCCCGAGGACGAGCACGCGCTCGAACCTCGGCCGGGAAGACCGCTCGTCCCCGACGGCGTCGCTCGCCCTCACGCAGCCCACCTCACTGGCGCAGCTCCATCAGCTTGCCGACCCCGCGCAGATCCACGGTGAACCTGAACTCGCCCCGGTCGCTCCCGACGAAGTCCCGGCGGAACCACTCCATCAGGAACCCGCAGCACTGGGTGTAATACTCCACCTTCCACCTCTGGTCGGGAATCCGGTGCGTCTGCGCGTCGTACGAGCCATCCACGTCCACCTTCAGCTTGCGCCCGAAGAGGGTCGTGCCGGCGGCCAGCCGAAGCTGGACCTGCGACGGCGCCCCGAGGGTCGAGGGCTGGGTCCGGACCACGGAGAACCCGGTCCTCGCGGCGTCGCTGCGGAGGTTCCCCGAGAGGCTGACCGACGTCATCCGCATCGACAAGACGTCGTACGACATGCGGAGATCGAGGCTGGTGTGGGGCCTGGGGTTGAATCGTCCCACCGTGTTGATGGCCGAGTACCAGCTGCTCTCCGGTATCCCGTCGCCGTTGATGTCCAGGACCGACAGGGCCTTCCCGAACGAGCGGCTCTGGTTGACCTCGAGCGACGCGATCTCGACCGGCTCCGTCGGCGGCGGCGACGAGACCGGCCCGTGCACCGCGCCCGGAGTGCCCGGCGGAGACGACTCCGCCTCCTTGACCTCTCCCGAAGTCCCTTCGGGAACGAGGACCGTCTCCGCGATCCCCGGCGGCTCGAGAGCCTTCGACCGGGGCCGCTGCGCGAAGAGGCGCGTCCTGAAGCCGTAGGTGAGCTGGTTGCTCGCCCCGCGCGCGGCGTCGATGCCGTCGTACGGGATGATCTCGTCGTTGCGGTCGTAGGCCTGCTGGTACGCCCACGAGATCGCGTGGCTCGAACACGTGCTTGTAGCGGGTCGAGAACGGGTTGGACGGCTTGTCGAAGATCCGGAAGAATTTCGGCCCCACCACCTCCACCGCCGCGCCGCTGATCCACCGGTCGAGCCCGGAGCTCAGGATCTGCTGGTAGCCGACGGAGGTCGTCCCTCCCCCCACGGGGACCTCCTGCACGCGAGTCGTCTGCCGCTGAGTGTAATGGGTGTAGCGGGTGTTGACCGACGGGGTGACCGCGAGCCAGGGGAACGGGGAGAACGGAGCGGAGAAGGTCGGGTAGACGTCCCCGCGGAAGTAGTCCGACACGAGGGGAAACGTGTAGGTCCGGCGAACGCAGGAGGCCGGGTCCAGGGGGTCCGGACAGTAGGTGCCCGTCCGGAACTGAAGGTCGTTCTGCCGTATCGAGGCGACGCTGGATTCGTAGCTCAGGTAGATCGGGGTCTTCCCGAGGCGCTGGCTCCGGCCGCGCCACTCGATGTCGGGGAGCGTCTCCTGAACGAAGCTCGTTTCCACGAGCACCGGATCCTGCCGGCCCTCCACGTAGAAAGGCTGCGGCGCGCGAAGCTGCTCGCGGCGCTGCTCCCGCACGTTCAAGCCGGTCCGGCTCCCGTTCCGGCTGAACTCCAGGCGAGCGAGGATCGTGGGCATCGAGACGAGCTTCAGGTCCCTTTCGTAGTCGGTGAAGTAGCTGAAGTCGCTCACCTGGTTGATGTCCGCGACCATGCGGAACCCGTTCCGCAACTGCTGCGTCTGCTGGTAGGTGAGGCGGTAGCGCTGGCTGTTCGAGACCTGGTCGTCGATGTAGAACCCCGTGAAGCGCCCCGATCCCTGCGCGTTCGGGATGAACGACACATCGGTTGCCCAGCCGGTGCCGGCCTTCGAATACCGGTCCGCGCCCAGCGTGAAGTCCACGCTGTCCCCGATCGGGATGTAGAGCTCCTCGCTGATCAGGTTTCCCCGGTCCTGCGTGGTGCCGAAAGACGGGATCATCAGTCCCGCGGACCGGCCCTTCTTGACCGGCCAGATCAGGTACGGCGTGTAGAAGATCGGCAGCCGCCGGGCCCTGAGCCTGAGGTTCCACATGTGCGCGTACCCGTCGATCTGGATCCGGGCGCTCGACACGGGCATCGACCAGTAGGGCACCGGCTGCGTGCAGGTCGTGACGATCGCGGAGTCGAGGAGGATGGTGTCCTGCCCGACCTTCTCGGCGCGCTTCGCGACGAAGTAGAACTCGGGCTCGACCTGTCCGATCGCGTCCTCCACGGTGCCGCGCTCTTCCTTGAGATCGTAGGTCATCCGCGCCCCGGAGATGCGATTGCCTCCCCAGACGACGAGCACGTTCCCCTCGGCCTCGATGTAGCGGCCCCCGCGATAGGTGATCTTGTCGGCCTGGATGCGCGAGCGCCCGGAGCGGATCGTCACCGCGCCCTCGAGGACGTACTCGTCGGCGCCCGGCACCTCGCGGATCCTGAGCGCCTCGACCGCGACGTCGCCGGGGAACTTGCCCTGCTCGGCGATGGCGGAGGAGGGCGCCTCCTTCCGGACCTCGCCGGAAGGCTCCGTTTCGGCGGCCGCCTGCCGCGGCATCGAGCCGGTCAGCAGGGCAACGGGAAGAAGCCACCGGGCAAGCGTGGGCGCGCGCGGTCTCATTCGGGGCGCCGAGTGTATCCCCGTGCTCGGGTGTGTCAAGGAGAGCGTGCTCCGCCGCGATCAGAACTGATCGAGGTACGGGAGAAACGCCGCTCCGGGAGCGTCGAGCTCGGGCCAGTCCGGCGGTCCCGCGAGAGGGTTGAGCATGGGAATCGCGAGCCGCCGAGGCCGATGCACGAGACGCCACTCGGGAACCCACTCCGCGGCTTCGCGGGGAAGCCACCCGTGGACCTTCCTGAGGCCCGCGCGCCGGGCCTCGACCGCTCCGCGCCTCAGGATCGCGGAAAGCGCCGCGGGATCGGCGCCGGGAGCCCCCACCTCCCTCACGGCCCACCCGGCCTCGCCCTCGAGCGAGACGAGGTACCCCGCGAACCGGCCGTGGAAGAGCGCGATCCGGTATCGCCGGGAGAGGTCCGAGCCGTCGAGCCGTTTGAAGTAGCCCGCCGCCCTGGCCAGGAGGAACTCCCAGTGCTCCCGGTCTCGCACGACGGCGATCGGGCGCGCCACCGCGGCGTCCTCGTGAGCCAGGAGCACGTCGGGAAGATCGCCGGGCGTCATGACGCGGAACTCCCACCCCGCGGGCGGAGGGACGATCCGCTCGAGACGCCCCGCGGCGTCCTCTGCGGGGAGCGCGCGGAAGCCGAGTGCCTCGTAGTAGGGAATCCCGATGTCGCTGAAGAGCAGCGCCGGCGAGTCGCCTCCGGCCCGCGCCTCCTCGAGCACCGCGCGAACGAGATCGGCCGCGTGCCCCCGTCCCCTCAGCCCCCGCGGCGTGAACACGGCGCCGATCATCGCCGCGGGACCCGTGCGGCCGAGAAGGCGAAGGACCGGCCGGTAGAGCTTGAGGCTCGAGAGTACGGTCTCGTCGTCGTCGACCCACGCGAGGTGGCGGAAGTGCCCCCTCGCCCACGGCGTCTCCATCAGCTCGAGCCACATGTCGAGGTACGCCGGATACGTCAGCCCGGCGCCCCACAGTCCGTGGCTCTCCCTGAAGATCGCGGCGATCTCGTGCCGCCTCGCGGCCCTGAGACGAGGCAAGAACTCCCCCTTCGCGGCGAGGAAGCGATCCCGGTCGAAAACGCCCACCCGGGCCGCGGCGCAACCGTGGTGACGCTCACGAAGAAAACGACCTGGCTAGGACGCGGGATGAGCGCTCGCGCGGGACCGGGCGCCCGAGCGGTCAGGACGCCTCTTTCGGGCAGCGGCACCGCGAGAGACGGCGGTTGCAGGCGAAGCAGTACCCGTTGCGCTCGAAGAACTCCACCATCTCCTGCTGCCATGCATCGATGATGGAAAGCCGGTCGAGGGTCGTCAGGCCGCCGGAAACGCGCGTGTCGGTCAACCAGCTACGCATGTTGCCAAGCGAATCGTGGTACGCGCGCCTTATTTCGAATATCGTCCGCATCCTCAACCTCGAGCGAGTCGGCACTCCCGCGCCGCACCCAACCGGGCCCCGCGCCTTCTCCCTCTCAGCACCTGCCAATAAGGTACACGCACTGGGTCGCCGGGAGCCAAGGAAGATGACTTCTCGCGGCAGATCAACCGCGGCGCCTCCCTGCCGGGAAGGCGTTCCGGGGCCGGCGGCACGGCACCCATTCCGGCGGTCGGGGCGGCGAGGACCGGAGGCTGTGGAAAACCTGTGCGCGCCGTCCGACGCGCGAAACCGGAGCGGGCTGCGCCCGTGCCGCGCGTCCGCCGATCCATGGCGAGCAAGTCATTGCTTGTGAATACTTTATGGCAATTCACGAGCGATTTTGGTCCAATATCGAAAAGTGGCATGAACCGCTCGTTGGTTTTCCACAGGGTCGCGAGAGTACCGTCAGATCCGGCTCCTTTCGAGGCTCGGAGCGCGAGGATGCAGGAGGAATCGAGAGGTTTGAGAACCGCCGCCAAAAGCAACGGCGTTGAGGCACCCTGGGAAGCCCCCGAGCGCATCGTTTTCGTCGCCCCGATCGAGGCCTAGCCGGCCCAAAAAAAAGCGCCAGGGAGGAACTCCCTGGCGCCGGATCTTCGTTGACGGGACGCTTCGCTCGCCTCCTCAGGCGAGGAACTCCCGGAGGTCGCCGCACTCTTGCGCGCCCTGGATCTTCTTGAGAGCGGTGGCCTCGATCTGCCGCACCCGCTCACGGGAAAGACCCATGACGCGTCCGATCTCCTCCAGGGTGTAGGCCATGTCGCGCCCGATTCCGAACCGCAGCCGGACGATCTCCTCTTCCCGCGAGTTCAGAACGCGGAGCGTCTCCTTGATCTTCTCCCGCAGCTCGCGATCGACCGTTCTCTCGAGCGGCGACGGGGCGTTGGGGTCGGCCACGAACCGGAGCAGCCCGGGGCTGTCCTCGTCGGACGACGAGACGTCCTCGAGCGCCTGCGGCTCCTGGACGACTCCCAGGATCTCCTCGACCTTCGCGACCGGCATCCTGAGCTTCTTCGCGATCTCCTGCGGCGTCGGCTTCCGTCCGAGGGTCTCGCCGAGCTCGCGCGACACCCTCGAGATCTTCTTGATCTTCTCGTTGACGTGCACCGGGATCCGGATCACCCGCGCCTTGTCGGCGATCGCCCGCTCGATGGCCTGCTTGATCCACCAGTAGGCGTAGGTCGAGAACTTGTTCCCGCGCTCGTACTCGAACTTCTCCACCGCCTTCATCAGCCCGATGTTCCCCTCCTGGATCAGGTCCATGAAGGAGATGCCGTGGTTCAGGTACTTCTTCGCGATGTGCACGACGAGCCGGAGGTTCGCGAGGATCAGCGCGTCGCGAGAGTGGTCGATGCGCTGCTTCTGCTCGCGCGCCTCGCGTGCGAGCGCGGAAACCCTCGGCTCCTTCTGCTCCTTCGCGAACCGCCACAGCTTGGAACAGCAGGACTCGAGCTGGTCGAGCGGCCACTCGCGCCCGCGCTTCGGCCCGCTCATGTCGCCCTCGAGGACGTGCTCGCGGCAAGTCGCCGGCAGGCGCAGGACCACGCGGGCCAGCTTCTCCCGCCCTTCCTGGAGATCGCGCGCCAGCTCGACCTCGCGGCGCTCGTCGATGAGCGGCGTCGCGCCCATCTCCCGCAGGTAGATCGGCAGGATCGCGGCCGTCGGACGATCCGTCGCCACGTCCTTCTCGGTGCGGCGCCGCCGGATGGCGCGAGCCGCTGCCTCGACCTCGGCCTGCGCCTCGGCGACCTCCTGGGGAGTCACCTCGTCGAACTCGATTGCGTCTTCCAGGATCGCCTTTCTTGCCATCGACCTTCCTGTTCCTTCCCACCCACCACCACGAGGGCGGCTTTTCGGGTCGCTCTCGAATCGAAGTCCCGCTCGTTGGAGTCGGTTCCCGGCTGCCCGATGCGGGCCGCCGGAGCTTCGGATTCTCGTTTCCCAGTAGCACAGATGAAAAATCCGCGCCAGGTGTTTCACCCAAACCGGAAATCGTCTAGAAATTCAAAATTCATTGAGAAGGCGAGGTTTTGCCCCTGGCTTCCCACCGGGCGGCGTCCGAAGGGGCTCGGAGCGGGACGGTTCAGCAGATCAAATTGGCGCAGTTAGCGCCGCGGCCCTCGATCCGTGCCTTTTTGGCCGGGTGCAGGCGGGCTCGGCGGGGCGCGCTGCCGGGCCCGGCCTCCTGTGATAACGTTCCGGCGGGTCCTTTTCGGGCAGAGGTGCACCCTTGCGGAACGTCCGAGTGGCCCTGGCCCAGATCGCTCCCCGGCTCGGCGAGGTCGATGCCAATCTGGTAAGCCACCTCGACGGCGCGCGCGAGGCGCGCCGCGCCGGCGCCGATCTCGTGGTCTTCCCGGAGCTTTCCCTCACCGGCTATCTCCTGCGCGACCAGGTCCCGGAGGTCGCGCTGCGGACCGGCGAGGCCCGGTTTCGGAAGCTCGAGCGGGCGTCTCGCGACATCGACGTGATGGCCGGCTTCGTCGAGGAGACGGCGGATCACCGCTACTTCAACGCGGCCGCGTACTTCAGCCGCGGCCGGCTGGTCCACGTGCATCGCAAGATCTACCTGCCGACCTACGGGATGTTCGAGGAAGGGCGGGACTTCTCCGCGGGCGACCGGCTTCGCGCATTCGAGGCCCCGTTCGGCCGCGCGGGGATGCTGGTCTGCGAGGACTGCTGGCACCCGTCGTGCGCCTTCATCCTCGCGCAGCAGGGCATGGACGTCCTCCTCGCGGCCAGCAGCGGCCCCACGCGCGGCGCGCGCCCCGGACGGGGCATCACGAGCGTCGAGGTGTGGCACGAGCTCCTGCGCGTCACCGCCCGCCTGCAGACGGCGTTCGTCGTGTACGTGAACCGCGTCGGCTACGAGGACGGACTGAATTTCGGAGGCGGCTCCGTGGCGATCGACCCGTTCGGGCGAGCGCTCGCGAAGCTCCCGGCGCTCGAGCCGGCGCTCGCGGTCGCGGAGCTCGACGCGAGCGTGCTGCGCCGCGCGCGCATCGCCTACCCTCTCCTCCGCGACGAGAACCTCGAGCTGGCCGCGCGGGAGATCGACCGCGTCCGCGGGCTGCGGTACGACCTTCCCGGCGCGGACCCCGGCGAGCCCGGCGGTCCGGGGACGGCGTGAGCCGCGCGCGGCGGAAGCCCGCGCTGGCGGGGGTTGGCGCGGCCGAGCCCGACCTCCTCCTCGAACCCGCCCTGACGGTACGCATCCTCGCCGGCTTCATCCGGACCGAGGTCCTTCGCACCGGCAGGTCGCGTGTGGTCCTCGGCCTCTCCGGCGGGATCGACTCGGCGGTGGCCGCGTACCTCGCCGTCCGGGCCCTCGGGCCGCAAGCGGTCGTCGCGATCGTCATGCCGTACCGCTCGAGCAGCGCCGACTCGGTGAGCGACGCGGAGAGAGTCGTCGGCGCTCTCGGGATCCTCGCGGAGAAGGTGGACATCTCGCCGCTCGTGGATGGCTTCGACCGCGTGAGCGGAAAGGTCAGCCGCCTCCGGCTCGGCAACGTGATGGCGCGGGCGCGGATGATGGTCCTCTACGACCGCTCGGAGCAGTACGAGGCGCTGGTGCTCGGGACGAGCAACAAGACCGAGCTGTTGCTGGGCTACGGGACCCTCTGGGGCGACCTGGCGTCGGCGCTCAACCCGCTGGGCGATCTCTACAAGACGCAGGTGCGGGCGATCGCGGAGTACCTCCGGGTGCCCTCGGCCATACGGAAGAAGCCCCCCTCCGCCGACCTCTGGCCGAGGCAATCGGACGAGGCCGACCTCGGGTTCTCCTACGAGCGCGTGGACCGCCTGCTCGCGCTCCTCGTGGATGCGCGCCTCGACCGCGATGCCGCGGTCGCCGCCGGATTCGATCGCGAGATGGTGGACCGGGTGGCCCGGCTCGTCGTCCGATCGCAATTCAAGCGCCGCCCGCCGATCATCGCGAAGGTCTCGACGCGCACGGTCGGCTGGGACTTCCGCTACCCCAGGGATTGGAAGAGCTGATCCGCGCGGATCAGGGAGCCGGCTTCGGCGCGGCAAGGGACTCCGCCATCAGCCCCTCCTTGCGCGCCAGGCCGTGGCAGACCCGGCACGCGCGCTGCGCCCAGACGAACTGGTCGAAGGACCTCTCGATCTGATCCGCCGTCGCGAACTCCCTGGCCAGGTCCACCGTCTTGTGAAACGCCTGGTCGTACTCGATCAGGCTGTCGGGCGACTTCGGGCTGTCCTCCCTGCCGAGGCGCCGGCAGCCGTCGCTCACGCGATCGAGCGCCGCGCGGGCGGCCTTGCAGTCGCCGCGGACGTACGCGAGCGTGGCGTCCACCACCGCCTTCTCGAGTGCCCCGAGGTCGTTGTGGACGGGCGCCGGCCTCGCCGCAACGGGCTCCGGACCCGGCGGGGGCGCGGCCTTCTCCGCCGCTCCGAGCAACGCCACCGCCCCCAGGACCGCTCCCGCCAGCACCACGGCTTTCCGCATCCGTCCCTCCGCGCGGCTCGCTCGCCACGGCCTCCGCACGGACCCATCGTAGCCGGACCGGGCCACCCGGTCGAACCGCCATCCCCGGGTGATAGGATTTCGCCGTGCCCGGAACCTTGTACGTCGTCGCCACGCCGCTCGGCAACCTCGAGGACCTCTCGCCGCGGGCGGAGCGGGTCCTGCGCTCGGCCGCGCTCATCGCCTGCGAGGACACGCGCCGCACCGCCAAGCTTCTGGCGCGCTTCGGGATCACCGCGAGGACGGTCTCGTGCCACCGATTCAACGAGCGCTCTCGCCTCGAGCCGGTCCTGAAGGTCGTCCGCGAAGGGGCGGACGTCGCGCTCGTCTCGGACGGCGGAACGCCGGGGGTCTCCGATCCCGGCTCGCTCCTGGTCCGCGCGGCGCGCGAGGAGGGGCTCGCGGTCTCGCCGGTGCCCGGTCCCTCGGCGATCGCGGCGCTGCTCTCCGCGAGCGGCCTCCCGGCCGACCGGTTCGTCTTCGACGGCTTCCTGCCGCCTCGCTCCGGCGAGCGGCGGCGCCGCCTCGCCCAGCTCGCGGGCGAGACGCGAACCGTCGTGATCTTCGAAGCCCCCCACCGAATCCACGAGGCCCTCCGGGACATGGCGGAGGCGCTCGGCGAGCGCCGCCTCGTGCTCGGGCGCGAGCTGACCAAGATCCACGAGACGTTCCTCGAGGGAAACGCCGCCGCGATCCTCGCCGCGCTCGGCGAAGGAGCGGTCCGCGGGGAGCTCGCCGTGGCGATCGCCGGCGCCCCCGAGGGCGGCGCTCCTCGCCCGCCCCCCGCGGCGGAGCGGCTCAGGGACACCTTCAAGGAGGCGCTCGAGGCCGCCGGCGGCGACCGGCGGGCGGCCCTCAAGGCGACCGCGAAGAAGCTGGGCGTCGGCCGCGACGAGCTGGCTCGCCGCCTCGCGGAATTCGAGTAGAGGGACGGCAACCGCTCTAAGGCAGCACGGGCAGGCCGGGGTCGCCCGGGACCGGCGCGTCCTCGCTCGAGGCCGGTGGGGAGACCGCGCCGCCCTCTCGCCGGCGGGAGTCCTGCCGCGGGTCGTACTCGAACCGCAGACAGCACATCAGCCGGCCGCACATCCCCGAGATCTTGGCCGGATTGAGCGAGAGCCCCTGGTTCTTCGCCATCTTGATCGAGACCGGGTCGAACCCCCGGATCCAGTCGGAGCAGCAGAGGACGCGCCCGCAGAGACCGCATCCGCCGTGCATCCCGGCGTCGTCCCTCGCGCCGATCTGCCGCAGCTCGACGCGGGTGTGAAACTGGGCGGTGAGGTCCCGCACCAGGTCGCGGAAGTCGACGCGCCCCTCGGAGGTGAAGTAGAAGGTCATCTTCTTGCCGTCGAGCTGCCGCTCCACGCGGCCGAGCTTCATCGCCAGGCCGCGCTCCTCGATCCGCGCCACGCAGAAGGTCCGCGCCTCGCGCTCCTGCACGACCTTGTGGGCGTAAGCCTCCTCGTCCTCCTGCGTGGCACGCCGGAGCACGCGGGGGAACGTACGCTCGGACTCGCCCGGCCGCGGGTAGCGAAAGCCGAGCTGGGCCACGATGCCGAATTCGAGTCCGCGATCGCTTTCCGCGACGCAGGGGTCCCCGACGGAGAGCTCGAGGCCCGTAGGATCGCAGGTAGTGCAACGCCCCGCCGGCGGGAACCGGACGACGACGAGTTCCATTGAATTCCTCTCTCCGGCCGCCCCTCCCCTCCCGGGCGGCGCCGGAACCCGAGCGCGCCCGCCAGTCGGCGGTCGCGCCCATCGAATATACCATTGCGGCGGCGCTGCTATACTTCCCGCACTCGAAACCGACTCACCGGAGGAGAGCTTGGCAAGGAAAGCCAGGGATCGCGCGGATAGCCCGATCCTCGCGACGAACCGGGCCGCGTCCCACGAGTTTCACCTGCTCGAGCGGTTCGAGGCCGGGATCGTGCTCACCGGCACCGAGGTCAAGTCGGCCCGCGACGGACGCGTGAGCCTCAAGGAGTCGTACGCCAGGATCGACCACGGCGAGGCGTTCCTGCACGACGCCCACTTCAGCCCGTACGCGCAGGGAGGGCGGGACAACCCCGACCCGGTGAGGACGCGCAAGCTCCTGCTCCACGCCAAGGAGATCCGCAAGCTCGCGCGCGCGACCGAGGCCGGCGGCATGACCCTCGTCCCGACGAAGCTCTACCTCAAGGACGGGCGGATCAAGCTCGAGCTCGCCTTGGCGCGCGGGAAGAAGGACTACGACAAGCGCGAGGCGAGCCGCGGGGAGGACGCGAAGCGCGAGATGGCGCGGCTCAAGGGCCACGTCCGGGGGTGAGGCGCGCTCACAGGCCCGACGATGCGGGACGCTTGCGGATCAGCTGCTTGATCTCGGCGTTGTGGCCGACCCCCTCGGCCTGACAGAGCAAGGCGGCGTTCGCCCCGGCCAGGTCGGGGATCTCGAGCGGCACGGCGAGGCGGCCGTCCGAGGCGGTGGCGCCGGAGAACAGCTCGGCGGGCTTCTCGCGGCTCGTGATGAGCTTCACGGTGACGCGCGCCCCGGCGATCGGCCGCTCGGACTCGTCGCCGAGCACGCGGAGCTTGACGGTCGGATTCGTCCCCTCCTCGAGGGGCTGCCCGTCCTCGATCTCGAGCCGGATCCGCTCGTCGCCGATCGACTTCGACAGGTAGTCGGTGACGACCTCGTCGAGACTGCGGTTCGTGATGATGTTGTAGCCGAACGGCTTCGGCCCCTCGGGGTCGAACCTGCCGCTCAGGACCTCGCGGATGACGGCCTGGTGCTGCGCCTCCATCCGGCGCTGGACCTCGACCTCCGAAACGCCGCCCGCGCTCACGAGGTCTTCGTAGGAGCCCCGCCTCGACCCTACGATCTCGCCGCCCGTGTACACGAGGCTCTCCACCATCGGGTTCTTGAGCCCCTTGTCCTCGGTCTGTACGTGGAAGACCCGGTCGTCGTACTCGACGTCGGTGTTGAATCCCGTGAGCATAGCCCAGGTAGGTTACGCGATCCCGCCGCGGTCGCGCAACGGCTTTTCCCGTCGCGGCCCGGCGGAGCGCCCGCGTCGCGTCAAAGGGGCGCCAGCTCGGCCGTGAAGTGCCGAAGGAACTGCGCCTGCTTGACGATCCGGTAGCCGCGGAGATCGGACTTGCGGTCGCAGATGGCGCGGAGCACCTCGGCGACGTACCGGAGATGGCTGTTCGTGTAGACCCGCCGCGGGACGGCGAGGCGCACCAGCTCCACCGGGGCGGGCTTCTCCTCGCCCGTCCGCGGATCCGTCTGGGCGAACATCAGCGAGCCGATCTCGACGGCCCGGACGGCCCCTTCCCGGTACAGCTCGACGGTGAGCGACTGCCCCGGAAACTCGAGCGGCGGGATGTGGGGCAGGAACGCGTGGGCGTCCACGTAGACCGCGTGCCCCCCCACGGGGCGCACGATGGGGATCCCCGCGTCGATGAGCTCCTGGCCGAAGCGCCGCACCTGCTCCACGCGGAAGGCGAGATAGCTCTCGTCGAGCACCTCCTCGAGCCCCTGCGCCACTGCCTCGAGGTCGCGCCCCGCGAGGCCGCCGTACGTCGGGAACCCCTCGATGATCACGAGCCGGTTCTTGAGCTGCTCGAACAGCTCGCGGCTCCGGAGCGCGACGAAGCCGCCGATGTTGGCGAGGCCGTCCTTCTTGGCCGACATGATGCAGCCGTCGGCGTGGGCGAACAGGTCCCTCACGATCTCCGCGACGGCGCGCCCCGCCTGGCCCACCTCCCGCTGCTTGACGAACCAGGCGTTCTCCGCGAAGCGGCACGCGTCGATCCAGAACGGCACGCCGTGCTTCTTGTAGATCTCCGCGGCCGAGCGGACGTTGGCGAGCGACACCGGCTGCCCGCCTGCGGAGTTGTTCGTGAGCGTGATCATCCCGAGCCGGACCCGGCCGCGGTTGGCCGAGAGGGTCCTGTCGAGCGCCGCGAGATCCATGTTCCCCTTGAACGGGTGCTCGACCTCGGGCTGGAGCCCCTCTTCGATGACCAGGTCGATCCCGACCCCGCCGTTGGCCTCGACGTTGGCACGGGTCGTGTCGAAATGGGTGTTGTTCGTCACGATGTCGCCGGGCTTCAGGATCGTCGAGAACAGGAGGTTCTCTCCCATCCTCCCCTGGTGCGTCGGGATCACGTGAGGGAACCCGAAGATCTCCCGGACGGTGCGCTCGAACCGGAAGAAGCTGCGCGCGCCCGCGTACGACTCGTCGCCGGTCATGATCCCCGCCCACTGGCGGTCGGACATCGCCGACGTGCCCGAGTCGGTCAGGAGGTCGATGAAGATCGCCTCCGACGGCACGTTGAACAGGTTGTAGCCGGCTTCCCTGAGCCGCCTCTCGCGCTCGTCGCGCGGGACGAGCCGGATCGGCTCCACCGCTTTGACCCGCCAAGGTTCCGGTAGTTCGCGCACGGTAGGCCCCTCCCCCGGGCGCCGCAGACTAGCATGGCCCGGATCGGCCGCAAACCCCGCCACCCGGCTTGCGTATAATCGACCGTTGCGGCCGCCGAATCACCCGGCGGGCGGGGGGGAAGTTAGCATGGAAGCAGCGGTGGCACTGCGGGGCGTGACGAAGGCCTTCGGGGACTTCCGCGCCGTGGACCGGATCGATCTCGAGGTCCCCGCCGGAGAGATCTTCGGCCTTCTGGGGCCGAACGGCGCGGGGAAGACCACGACCATAAGGATGATCATGGACATCATCCGTCCCGACTCGGGAGAGGTCCGGGTGCTCGGCGCGAAGCTCGCCGACGGCACCAAGGACCGGATCGGCTATCTCCCCGAGGAGCGAGGGCTCTACAGGAAGATGAAGATCGCCGAGATGCTGGAGTTCCAGGGGGCGATCAAGGGAATGTCCCCCGCGGCGGCCCGCAAGGCGGGGATCGAATGGCTCGAGCGCCTCGGGATCGGAGAATGGAAGGACAAGAAGGTCGAGGAGCTGTCCAAGGGAATGCAGCAGAAGGCGCAGTTCGTGGCGGCAGTGATGGCGAAACCGGCGCTCCTGATCCTCGACGAGCCGTTCTCGGGCATGGACCCGGTGAACCAGGACCTCTTCAAGGACGTGATCCTCGAGGTCAACCGGGCGGGGACCACGATTCTCTTCTCGACGCACCAGATGGACACCGCCGAGAAGCTGTGCAAGCGGATCGCCCTCATCAATCACGGCACGGTCGCGCTGACCGGGGTGCTGAGCGAGCTGAAGGCGGGCTTCGGCAAGAACTCCGTGCTGATGGAGTTCGAGGGGGACGGGTCGTTCCTCGCGTCGCTCCCGGGGGTCGCCAGCGTGGATGACTACGGGCAGTACCAGGAGATCCGCCTCGCGACGGGCGCGGACCCGCAGGAGCTGCTGCGGGGGTCGGTGGGGAAGCTCAGGATCAGGCGGTTCGAGATCGTGTCCCCCACCCTTCACAACATCTTCATCGAGCTCGTCGGCGGGGAGCAGGCCCATGCATAAGATCCTCATGGTGATCCGGCGGGAGTACCTCGAGCGCGTCAAGAAGAAGTCGTTCTGGATCGGCACCGCGGTGTTCCCGCTGCTGATGGTTGTCATGTTCGGCATCCAGTTCGCCGCGATGTTCTTGAACCCGGCCGAGCAGCAGACGATCGCGTTCGCGGACGCCACCGGGCGTCTCTTCGACGCGACCGCGAAGGGGCTCGACGACAAGCTGAAGGACGGGCGCCCGGAGTTCGTCTTCGTGAAGGAGGAGGTCCGCGGCAGCGTCGAGGACACCTACAACGCGCTGAAGCCGCGCGTGCTTGACGGAAAGCTGTCCGGCATCCTCATCGTCGCGGAGGACATCGAGTCGAAGGACGCCTTCCGGTTCTATTCGAAGAACGTCGGCAACGTCATGACGACCGAGAGGCTGCAGCGCGCGCTCAAGAACGCGGTCGTCGGCCTGCGCCTCGAGAAGAGCAACCTCGGCCTCGACCGCAAGACGCTCGACGGAATCATGAAGCCGGTGGAGCTCAGCACGCTCCAGGTCGAGAAGACCGGCGAGGCGAAGAAGAAGGGGTTTCTCCAAGCCTATTTCGGAACGTTCGCGTTCGTCATGGTCCTCTACATGTCGCTGCTGCTCTACGGCATCGCGGTCATGCGAGGAATTCTCGAGGAGAAGTCGAGCCGCGTGATGGAGGTCCTCCTCGGATCCCTCTCCCCCGACCAGCTCATGACCGGGAAGATCGTCGGGATCGGCCTCGTCGGCCTCACGCAGATGGGGATCTACGTCGTCACCGCGGGGGCATTGCGCGCCTACTTCGCCGCGCAGACTGGCGCAGCCGAGTGGACCTCGGCCCTCGACGCGTTTTCGCCCGTCAAACTGATGTGGTTCGTCGTCTTCTACCTGCTCGGCTATTTCATGTACACGGCGCTGTTCGCCGCGATCGGCGCGGTGTGCAACACCGAGCAGGAGGCGCAGAACCTCCAGACCCCCGTCGTGATGTGCCTCGTGGTGCCGATGATGCTCACGTTCTTCTTCGTGAACAGGCCGGACTCGACGGCCGCCGTGGTCATCTCGATGATCCCGATCTTCACCCCCATGGTGATGTACATGAGGATCAGCCTGCTGACGCCGCCCTGGCTGGCAGATCGGCCTGTCGATCCTCCTCATGCTCGGGACGATCTGGCTGCTCTTCAGGGGCACCGCGAAGATCTTCCGGATCGGCGTCCTGATGTACGGCAAGCGCCCGACGATCCCGGAGATCTTCCGCTGGGCGAGGAGCTAGTCGGAACAGCGCCGCAACCGGACAGCCCCCGTTCGGATCGATCCGAAGCGGCGGACATTGCGCCTCGCCGTGGCTTTGTCTAACCGGGGAACGCCATCCCGATCAGCTTGTACGCCAGGCGGGCGGCGGCGAAGTCGGCCATGTGCAGCCCCGGGGCGGGCGCGAGCTCGACGAGGTCGCAGGCGACGACGCGGGTGCGGCGAAACAGGTCGTCGAGGAAGCGGAGGGTCGGCCACCAGGCGCCGCCGCCGGGCTCGGGGGTGCCCGTCGCCGGGATCACCGACGGGTCGAAGTAGTCGAGGTCCACGGTGAGGTAGACCGGCTTCCCGTCGAGGCCGTCGAGGACGCGGCACTGCCAGTCGTCGTTCTCCATCTCCCACGCGTGGACGATGCGGTAGCCGGGAATGCCCTTGCTCATCCGCTCGGCCTCCTCGATCGAGTAGTTGCGGATCCCGACGGCCCGGATCGGGGCGAGGCCGAGGCAGCGCGCCATCGCGGAGGCGTGGCTCCACGGGTTCCCCTCGTACGACTCGCGCAGGTCGGCGTGCGCGTCGAGCTGAACGACGTGGAGGCCGGGGTGGCGCGCCGCCGCCGCGCGGACGGCGCCCGGGGTGATGGAGTGCTCGCCGCCGAGCATCACGACCCACTTGCCGGCGTCCATCAGCTCCCCTGCGCGCGCCGCGATCGCGTCCACGACGCGCTCCGTGGGGCCGTCCGGGATCGGGAGCATCGGGTCGGTGTGGATGCCCGCGCGGAACGGCTCCGCGCGGGTCTGCTCGTCGTACAGCTCGACCTGCGCCGACGCGCGGAGGATCGCCTCCGGCCCCGCCGCGGTCCCGTGGCCGTACGACACCGTCCCCTCGTAGGGGACGGGCAGTACCGCAACCCGCGCGTCCTCGAACGGCGACCTCGCCTCCTCGCCGCCGAACGGTGGAATCACGCTTCGAGCCTCGCTCATCGCCGGTCCTCCGGGGCCGCCCTCACTTCGTGAGGCTTCCGGGCTTCCGCCCGCAGCAGCAGCCGGTAGTTGATGACGCCGATCACCACCATCCCGAGCAGGAAGAGCGGGTACGCGATCTTCCAGTTTGACGGGCCCGTCATCATGGACCACTCGGACATCCCGCCGATCCCCGCGAGGAGGGTCAGCGGCATGAACACCGTCGTGATCATCGTGAGGCGGCGGACGGACGCGTTCATCCGGTTCGCCGACTTCGACATGCGGTTGTTCACCTGGGAGAGGTACATCTCCATCAGCGACGTGATCATCTCGCGGCAGATCTCGACGATCTCGAAGTACTTCGTCAGGTGGTCGTGGACGTCCCGGAAGTGGTAGATCGACCGGTCCGACACGAACGGCGAGTCCTTCCGGCAGATCTTCGCCAGGACCTCGCGAGAGTGGAAAAGGCTCTTCCTGAGGGTCAGGAGATCGCGGCGTAGCCGCATCACCGCCTTCGGGTCGAAGTTGTACGGGCTCTCGAGGACGTCCTCCTCCGCCGTCTCGATCACGTCCTGGAGACTCTCGATCGCCTCCACGTCGCTGTCCACCACGTGGTCCAGCATGACGTGGAGCAGGTAGTCGGGGCCCTGGCGCAGCGCGGCGGGGTCCTTCGCCGCGAGCTTCTCCACCCGCTCGCCGAACCTCAAGGTGCCGCCGTGACAGCCGCTCACCGTGATGAGGAAGTTCTTCCCCAAGACGAGATCGATCTCTTCCTGTTTCAACGCGCCGTCCAGTATCCGGTAGCCGTTCACCAGGACGAACGTGTTGGTCGGGAAGTCGTCGATCTTGGGGACCGAGTTCTCGTCGAGGCAGTCCTCGATGGACAGAGGATGCACTCCCAGCGCCGCCACGAGAGGGTTCAGGTCGTCCCGCGCCGGGTCGAAGAACTCGAGCCACGCGTAGCCGCCCCCCTCCACCGCTCGCAGCAGCTCGTCGAGCGAGGGCACCTGTCTCAGCGACCCGTCGGGACCGACGTGGAAGAACCGCTTCTCGGACATGACTCCCCCTCCCTTGCCGCGTACGGCCAGATACTAACCGGCGGGAGAGAGGCCTTTCAAGAAAAGCGGGCGGCGGGCCGGAGCCGCCTCCTCGTAAGTACCCCGGCCCGCGCCCGGCGGCGTCGCGCCGCCGCCGCTGGGGGTCCCGGTCCCGGCGGCGGCGGCCCGGAGCAACGCTCCCTGCCGCACCGGGGGTGGACCGCAACTCCCGCGCCAGCGCCCTCGGTCCCCGCAACCCGCTGCGGACACGACGATTCCCCTGGCGCAACCCATCTTGCCACCCGCCAACGTCCACCCGTGGACACGGGCGCGCCAAGACGGGGGGCTGCACCCGCACACACGCTCCGATTCAGATCGACGCGGCGGCGGTGGCGGATGTGCGGTTCCCGTCCCCCAGCAACCAATAATCACACCGCTGGCGCTGTCGGAGGCGGTGGCGGAGCGTAGTCGTCGGCGACCGGGGGCGGCATCTGCGCGGGGGGCGAATAGCGGAAGACCGCGCCGCCGATCAACCCTCCGATCGTCGAGAAGATCGCGGCGACGAGGATCATCAGGAAGAACCCCATCACGAACGAGGCGATCGTGGGGGACGCGTCGGCGGCCTGGCGGAGCATCTGCTCGATCGTGTCGCGGTTCTCCGCGGGGATATTCGGGAGACCTCGGAGCAGCGAGAGCATCGCGCGCGCGGCGGGATCGCCGATCGTGAGGCGGATCGCCGTCTCGAGCAGGCTCTCGGTCATCGCGTAAAACGCCCCCGCGACGAGACCCACCATCGCCCCGGAGCCCGGCGAGAAGGCCACGCCGTCCCGCCGGCAGTGGCCGGAATAGAGGCGCGAGGCGAAGAAGCCGCAACCCACGACGAGGGCGCAGCAGGCGCAGTTGATCAGGTTCAGGAACGGGACGGCGGCAACCGCCCCGAACACCACGCCCGCGGTCAGCGTGGGCCGGAGCAGATCGGGCGATCGTTGGTCCATCGGTGTCCTCCGAGATCGGCGAGCCCGGCGGCAAGGTAGAGCCCCGCGGCGAACCCCGCGGGGAGGGAGATCAGGAATCGCGGCGCGCTCGGCAGCCCGGCTCCTCCCGAGAGCACGACCAGCGCATCGAGCGCCGTCGGCGCCGCCGCGAGCGCGAGCCACCGCAGGCCCGCCGGCACGCGGGGCGTCTCGCGGCGGAGCGCCGCGAAGAGGAGTGCCAGCGCCCCGCCGAGATAGAGCCCCTCGCAGCGCGCGCACACCGCGGGCGACAAGCCCATCGAGGTCAGGGAGCGGGACGGAAGCTGGTGGCAGAGAGGATGGAACGCGACCCGGAGCGCGGCCCCGCCGGGGATCCCCGAGCCGTCGAGCCAGGCCGGCAGCAGCGTCGCAATCAGGAACGCGAACGCCGCGACGGCGCCGAGCCGGACGGCCCAGCGTCCGCCGGTCAGCGATTGCTCCCCCACCCTCCGGCCGCCGCCCGAATCCACGCCCCCTCCGAGAAAGAAGGGATTCTACTACCGCGCCCGCGTTCGAGTGCGAACTTCCGGCCGCGTGCACTAAAATGCGCGCGTGATGAAGAAACCCACGCAGGCAGCGGCGTCGAGATCTTCCGCCATCCGGCCGAGCCCGGGACAGGCCTCGCTATTCGGCGACCCCCAATCGGAAGCGCCCGCGCTGGTCGCCGCCCCCGCGGCCGCGATGGGGGCGGAGCCCCGCCGCCCATCCGGCGCGCGGGAGCCGTCCGCCCCGCCGCTTCGCGCGGCGCCCGCTCCCCCGGAAGAGAAGCGGGCGCGCAGGGCGAGCGCGAAGCGCGAGGACGCGGTCTCGATGGGCGCGCGGCAGCGCGAGATCTCGATCTCCGAGTTCTTCACCAAGAACCGCCACCTGCTCGGGTTCGACAACCCGCAGAAGGCGCTCCTCACCGCGGTCAAGGAGGCCGTGGACAACTCCCTCGACGCGTGCGAGGAGGCCGGGATCCTCCCCGAGCTGACGATCGAGATCGCCGAGATCGCCGAGAACCGGTTCCGGGTCGCGATCGAGGACAACGGCCCGGGCATCGTGCGGCTGCAGATCCCCAAGATCTTCGGGAAGCTCCTCTACGGCTCGAAGTTCCACCGGCTGAAGCAGCAGCGCGGCCAGCAGGGAATCGGCATCTCGGCCGCGGGCATGTACGGCCAGCTCACGACCGGCAGCCCGGTGCGGATCCTGTCGCGCATCGGGGCGAAGAAGCCCGCCCACCTGTTCGAGATCGCCATCGACACGCAGAAGAACGCGCCGGTCGTCTTGAAGGACGAGGAGACCGAGTGGGACCGGCCGCACGGCACGCGCGTCGAGATCGAGATGGAGGCGATCTACAAGAAGGGGCGCCGCTCGGTGGACGACTACGTCGAGCAGACGGCGCTCGCGAACCCGCACGCGACCGTCCGCTACGTCACCCCCAAGGAAGAGCCCCGGGTCTTCGAGCGCGTGGCGGCCGAGCTGCCGCGCGAGTCGCTCGAGATCAAGCCGCACCCCTACGGCGTCGAGCTGGGCATCCTGATCCAGATGCTCAAGGACACGCATGCGAGGAACCTCAGGACGGCGCTCAGGACCGACTTCTCCCGCGTCAGCGACGGGGTGGCCGAGGAGATCTGCCGGGTGGCGGGGCTGTCCCCCGACGCGCGCCCGCACCGCGTGACGCCGGGCCAGGTCGAGCTGCTCTTCCACGCGATCTCGAAGGTCAAGATCATGGCCCCGCCGACCGCGTGCCTCTCGCCGATCGGCGAGGACCTGCTCGCCCGCGGCCTCGAGACCCGGGTCAAGCCCGAGTTCGCCACCGCGGTCACGCGGCCGCCTGCGGTCTACCGCGGCAACCCGTTCCAGGTCGAGGTCGGCCTCGCGTACGGCGGCGGCCTCCCGGGCGACGAGCCGATCGAGCTGTTCCGCTTCGCGAACCGCGTCCCGCTGCAGTACCAGCAGTCGGCCTGCGCGATCACGAAGGGCGCGCTGACCGTGGACTGGAAGAGCTACGGGCTGCAGCAGGCCCGGGGGGCGCTGCCCGTCGGCCCCGCGGTGCTGTTGGTCCACATCGCCTCGGTCTGGGTGCCGTTCACGTCCGAGTCCAAGGAAGCGGTGGCGTCCTACCCCGAGATCGTGAAGGAGATCCGCCTCGCGCTGATGGAAGCCGGCCGCCGGCTCGGCTCGTTCGTGCGGCACCGCCGCCGCGTCGCGGACGAGGAGAAGAAGCGCTCCTACATCGAGAAGTACATCCCGCACATCGGCGACGCCTTGAAGCAGATCCTCGGCCTGTCCGACGCGAGGCGCAACAGCACCGTCGAGGACCTCAAGAGCATCCTCGAGCGCAGCCGGAAGATCTGAGGCGGGTCTCGTCTCAGCGAGGTGCCGCCGGGGCGCCCCCGGCGCGCGTCACGGACAGTTCCCGTCGCGCCATCGCCAGAGGCTCGTCGCCCCGGAGCACCGTCACCTCGTACCGGAACGAGCCGTCCCCGAGCGTCGACGCCGGGATCACGTCCCGCACCTGGGCGCAGGGATCGCCGGCCGGGTCGAGCGAGACGGGCTGGAACGTGAAGTCCGTCTCCCCCACCAGGTGACGCTCGATCCGGAGGGCCGACTTTCGCCCTTCCCCCGGCACACGTATCCGACGAGCGCCGTCGGCAGCTCGCTCTTCAGCGGCTCTCCCTCCACCCGGACGACGGAACCGGTCGAGCGGGGCGCCCTGTCGTCGCGGAGGAACCAGCCCCTTCCCGGTTGCAGCGCCACGGGCGCGGTGACCACGGCGCCCTCGTTCCCCGCCTCCGGCCCGACGACCTCGAACTGCCCCGAGAGCAGCGTGTCGATCTCGGCGTTCTCCGCCACGGCCACGACCTGGTAGACGCCCGGCGGAAGGGTCAAGACGTGCTCCACGACCAGAGGCTCGGCGGAGTGGCGGGCCGTGACGCTCCGCTCGAACTCCTGCACGACGCTCCCCTTCGAGACGATCGCCGCCGACACGGTCCAGGCCGCCCCTTCCGGCCCGCCGTCGGGAATGGCCACCTGGAACAGCTCCGAGTACTTCCTGCCGTCGAAGCCGACCGGGACGGCGCCGAGGCTCAGCGCCGCGCCGTTGGCCCTCGGCTCGAGGAACGCCGAGAGCCGCCGCGACTCGGCGAGGGTCTTCTCGCTCGGAACCACGATCCGCGACCGGGCCCGCACGACCGCGTCCGGCCGGCTCACCGCGATGCGGACGGGAAGCGGCTGATCCTGGGGCAGCGAGCCGGGAGGGAAGCTCACGAGGTACAGGCACTCCATGTCGCGCGAGATCGTCCCGGCGATCGACGCCATGGAGACCCCCTCGAGGAACGCCTTCCCGCCGGTTTCGAGCGACAGGCTCGACAGCGTGTCCTTGGCATCCCGCAGCCCGAGGCCGTCCGCGGTCATCCCGGCCGCCTGGACGGCGTAGACCCTCGCGCCCACGTTGCCCGCCATCTCGATCGCGCGCCCGAAGTAGCCTTCGACGTCGCGGACGCCGGAGTACTCGGGCGTGCGGCTCCTGTACGCTCCCTCCTGGCTCATGGCCTTGTCGAGCGTCTGGAAATAGTGCGCGCCGGCGTTCAATCGGAGGTTGTCCGCGAAGTAGACCACGGCCTTGGGCGCCCTCACGCCGGAGAGTCGGAGAAGCGCGAGGCGGAAGCGGTCCAGGGCGGACTCGGCTCGGTGCATCTCGTCGCGCTGCAGCTCCTTGGCCATGTCCTCGAGCACGTACCAGGTACTCGCCGTCGACGATCTCTGGCTCTCGTAGCCCGACTGCTCTCGCGGGTCGCCAGCCTTCTGCATGTCGCCGACGTGGATGATCGTCTTGGGCCTCATGCTCCTCGGGGCGTTGTTGGGGGTCACGCCCTGGACTCTCTCGCTGTAGCCCCCGGTTGCCCTCTCGTAGGCGGCCTCGTCGCTCCTCGATTGCCTCGCCTCGTCGCTGGCCGCCTGCTCCAACCCGCCGGCCCGCACCCGTTCGAGCTCGGCGTAGTTGTCCTGTCTCGAGGTGTCGAGCTGCAGCCGGTCCAGGGCCGCGAGCAGCTTGCCCGAGTCGTCGGTGAGGCCCGAGAACGCAACGAGGTCGCGGCCGTTCGAGATCACGATCCCCCGGTTGCCGCCGACGACCAGCGTCCGCACCAGCTCGCGAGCGACGTCCAGGGCGCGGTCGCGCCCGGCGTACGTCATGTGCGGCTCGTCGAAATAGAAGAGATACGACGCGATCGCGGGCGTGCTCGCCGGTGCAGAAGCCACCGTCGCGGGCGCGGTCGGCGCCGCCGGCGAGCAGATCCGGTCGAGGGTGAAGTCGCGGACGAGCGTCTTCCCGACCTTCACCTCCAGATCGCCCGGCTGGACGTCCACGGGCGAGCCGTCCCGCCGGGTCACGCTCAGGTCGATCTGGACCAGGCGGGTGCCCGCCTTCTCGACCAGGCCGAGGTCCTTCGGTTTCTCTTTCTCCTTGGCGACGCCGATCGTGGCGAGCAAGGCGACCGCCGCGAGGCATGCGAACCGGGTCCGCGACGCTCGACGCATGGCGTTTCCCCGTTCCGGTTGGCGGCGCTCGCGGCCGGGCGGACCGCCTCCCCTCTCCGCGCCCTTTTACGCCCGATGCGGAGCCGGCGCAAGTCCCGAGGGCCCGCCCTGCTGCGTGCACGCACCCAGGCCGGGCGGCGGGGCTCCGCTACATCACCCAGGCGTATCCGAGCTTGACGAAGACGGTGCGGTTGGTCTGCGTCACGGCGAAGGCGGTCTCGCCTGCGCGCCGTTCGGAGTAGCCGGCAAAGATGACGGTTTGCGGGTTGACCTTGTAGGAGAAGAGCAACTGGCTCGACAGGGTGCGGGACTGTTCCGGGACCGTGCTCGGGTCCGGATAGAGCTCCGGCGTGCGCCGCAGCGCCTGGTACTGGAGGATCGCGCGGAAGAACGCGCGGACCGTGAAGTGGTAGGCCAGCCGGAGCTGCGTCAGGTTCGCGCGGTAGAGGCGGCCTTCCGGAAGATCGAACATCTCCAAGGTGTGATCGAGCTGCAGCCGCAGGTGCCGCCGGTCGTACGTCAGCCCGGGAAACAAGCGCAGGACGCGCCCGAGGCGGGGCTCCCCCGGGGGGCTCTCGTAGTCCACCTGGTCGCCGACGCGCCCGCCGAGCGAGCAGGTGAAGTCGCCCGTCGGGCGGATGTTGTAGAACCACTCCAGGTTCCACTTGTCGAACGTCGTCCCGTCGTAGAACTCCTTCTGGCGCGCCGCCTCCATCTCGAGCCACGACTGGTAAGGCCCCTGCGCGTAGAAGGTCGCCTCGATCGCCTCGTCCGTCAGCAGCCCGTCGTGGTCCTCGACCCGCTCGTACATGCCGCCGACTCGGAGCAGGTTGACCGTCGCCCCCGGCTTCCCCCACCAGATCTTCTCGCCGCCCACCTCGGCCTGTCGCGTGTCCACTCGCGGGATGAAGCCGAGATCGGCCCGGAAGCCGCGCCCGAGGTCGCTGTACCCCGCCCACCCGTTCCAACCGCGGGACTCGTGCTGGTACGACACGCTCAGGAGCGAGGTGCCTCCCTCGACGGGAGGCGGAGGCGTCCCCGGGTCGCCTTCGTAGTAGTGCACCTGTTCCGGATACTCGGTCGAGGACCCGAGCGCCTGGAAGACGATCTTCTCCGTGTCGTTCAGGCGGAAGAGGCCGTCGATCCCCCCGACGCGGTTGGAGTACCCCTCCCCTTCTCTCGCGGTGACGAGGGCGCCGAGCGTCGACGATTTCCCGACATCCATGCGATAGCGGGCGATCAATGCGTCGGAGCCCGATCCGAGGGTTGCGCTCGAGGAGCCCTGGTTCGAGGGGAAGAGTAGGTTCGTCTCCGTGTCGTGGCCCACGAAGAAGCCGAGCGCGCTCCTCCCCTGCTTCCCCGAAACCTTGGCCCCCCAGGACGGATCCGCGATGGTGCGCGTGTAGACCGCCTGGTGGGGCGTCTCGAAGTAGTCGGCCCCCTCGAGGAAAGCGGCCGCTTCTCCGGGTAGTAGAGCGCGAACCGCGTGTTGACCGAGAGCTGCTCCGAGTCCGCCTCGACCTGCGAGAAATCGGGGTTGAGCGCGCCGTTCAGGCTCAGGCCGGGAGTGAAGCCCCAGCGTGCGGTGAGCCCGAGGTCGGTCTTGAAATCTCCGTTCTCCATCGGCGCGGTCAGGGATTCGCCGGGGCGCTCATCGGTCCGGTTCGCGGTCGCCGTGGGGATGAGGTCCAGGTTGCGGCCCGGCTCGATCCCCTCGAAGCCGTTGATCTTCACGTTTTGGCAGACGAAGCAGTTCCGGTTTCGGTCGATCGGGATCACCGACAGCTGGTGGCGCACCGTGCGCGGGTAGCTCCTCGTCGCGAGGAGGCCCCAGGGGCGGCCGTTCGAGGACCGCGGAAAGCGGAGCGAGGTGAACGGGATCGCCATCTCGACCTCGTACCCTTCCGCCGTGATCCGGCCGGCCGAGTTCCAGATGGCGTCCCAGGCGAAGTCCTCGCCGTTTCCCACGTCGTTGAGGGTCCCGTCCGCCTGCACGCCCAGCGCGTTGGCGTGGAACTCGAACGCGCGCCGGTCGTCGCCGAACGTGTCCAGGACAGAATCCCGACGAAATCGTCGCGGAACAGGGCGTCGCGGTCCGAGATGTGCGCGCGGATGCGGGAAGGCTCGGGGTCGAACGCCTTGAAGCCACGTACAGGTACTTGTCGTCGTAGGCGACGTAGCACTCGGTGCGCACCGGCGCCTCGACGTTCTCCGCCGGCCGGAACTCGTAGGGCAGGTCGAGGCGCAGCGCGCCGGCCCACCCCGCGTCGTCGAGCGCGCCGTCGATCTTGATCGGGGCCGGGGTCCGGGGGACGTTCAGGGGCTGCCCGGGCGGTCCGGGTGGCGGCGGCGGTCCCGGTGGTCCGGGCGGGGCCTGCGCGCGCGCCGCCGGTCCTACGAGAAAGATGGACGCAGCCAGGAGGCAGACTGCGGCGATCTTGGCAAAAAGGGCGCGCATGCGTCTCCCGTAGTACGAGCCGGCTTCCCGAAAGTTGCGGGATGACCGGCGGAAGCCGGCGGGCTCACTCCGCCGCAATCTCCTCCCACCTGGAATAGAGCGCTCGGAGGCGGTCCTCGGCCTCCTGGCGCTCCCGGCCGATGTCCTTGGCCCGCCTGGCGTCGCGGTACACGGACGGGTCGGCCTGGAGCGCGGCCAGCTCCCGCACCCGCTCCTCGATCGCCGCGATCTCGGCCTCGATCGGGGCCAAGCGCTGCTCCGCCGCCTGCTTCTCGCGGTAGCGCCGGTTGCGCTCCTCCGCCTCGGCCCGCTTCAGGTCGCGCGCCCGTTGCCGCGCCCCCGCGGGCTCGTCGTCCGCCGCGTCGGCCTCCTCCGCGGACTCCTCCTCGACGCGGCGCCGCCGCTCCACGAACGTGTCGTAGTCGCCCGGATAGACGTCCACCTTCCCGCCGCCCACCTCGGCGATCGAGGTGGAGATCCGGTTGATGAAGTACCGGTCGTGGGAGATCACGACGAGGGTCCCGTCGTACTCGTCGAGCGCGTCCTCCAGGACCTCGCGGCTCCTGAGGTCGAGGTGGTTCGTCGGCTCGTCGAGGAGGAGCAGGTTCGCGGGGCGAACGAGCATCTTCGCGAGTGCCAGCCTCGCCTTCTCCCCGCCGGAGAGGACGCCGACCGCCTTGTCCACGTCCTCGCCCGAGAAGAGGAAGCAGCCGAGGAGCGACCGGAGGCGCTGGACCATCCCGGCATCGGCCACCTTCTCCATCTCCTCGAGAACCGTGCACTTCGGGTCGAGCGCGTCGAGCTGGTGCTGGGCGTAGTACTTCACGATCACCTGGTGGCCGAGGTCGAGCCGCCCGTCGTCGGGCAGGAGCCGCCCGGCGAGGAGCTTCAAGAGCGTCGACTTCCCCGCGCCGTTCGGCCCCACGAGGGCGACCCGCTCGCCGCGCCGCAGGAGGAGATCGGCGTCGCGGTACACGACGTTGGCGCCGAAGGCCTTCGAGAAGCGCTCGCCGCGGACGACGTCGTCGCCGGAACGCGGGGCGGGCGGGAAGCCGAAGCGGATCCGCCGGGTGCGCGAGGGTGCTTCGATCCGCTCGATCTTCTCGAGTGCCTTGAGCCTCGACTGGACCTGCCGGGCCTTGGTGGCCTTGTACCGGAAGCGCTCGACGAACCTCTCCACCCGCGCGATCTCGCGCGTCTGGAGTCTCGCCGCTTCCTCCAGGGCCGCTAGGCGCTCCTCGCGCTCGGCGAGGTAGTCGTCGTAGTTCCCCTTGTAGACCGTGAGGCGCCCGCGCTCGAGCTCGACGATCTCCCCGACCATGCGGTTCAGGAAGTAACGGTCGTGCGACACGACGACGAACGCCCCCTCGAACGACTCGAGGAACTGCTCGAGCCAGGCGATCGCCTCGAGGTCCAGGTGATTCGTCGGCTCGTCCAGCAGCAGGAGGTCGGGCGCTCCGAGGAGCAGGCGGGCCAGCGCGACCCGCATCCGCCAGCCCCCCGAGAGGTCTGCGATCGGGGCATGGAAGCGGGCCTCCTCGACACCCAGCCCCGTCAGGATCGCCTTGGCTCTCGCCTCGACCCGGTCGCCGCCTAGCGCCTCGAAGCGGTGCCGCGCGTCGCCGTACGCCGCGGCGACCGATTCGAACTCGGAATCGCCCGGCTGCATCCCGGCCATCCGCCGCTCGAGCCGCTCGAGCTCGTCCTCGAGCTTGCGGAGCTCGCCGAAGCCGTCGAGGACCACCGAGAGCACGCTCCCGTCGGAAACCGTCTCCACCTCCTGGGACAGGTACCCGACCCGGAGCGCGGACGGCCGGCTCACGTCCCCCGCGTCGGGGGCGTCGAGGCCGGCGAGGATGCGGAGGATGGTCGTCTTTCCCGCGCCGTTCGGGCCGACGAGGCCGAGGCGCGCGCCGCGAGGGATCATCCACGACAGGCCGTCGAAGAGAATGCGCGCGCCGAACTGGCGGCGGACCTTGTCGAGATGGATCATGCCGGGAGAAGCCCTCGGGTGGTCCCGGAAGTTGCTGACATCGCGAGACCGGCCCGCTATTGTAGAGGACCGGCGCCAGGGCGCTCCACCAGCCGTCCCAGGCGCCTCGGAGTGCCGCCATGGGCCAAACCCTCGCCTCGATCCGCCTCCTCACGGTGCGCGCCGCGGGCGCGGCGCTTCTCGCCGCGACGCTCGTCGCCTGCGCGGCTCGGAAGGAGCCGACGGCGGTCCTGCCGACTCCGCCCCCGCCGGAGCCCCACGCCGTCAAGATCGCGCTCGTCCTCGGCGGCGGAGGGGCGCGCGGCTTCGCCCACGTCGGGGTCATCCGAGTGCTCGAGCAGGAGAAAATCCCGGTGGACATGGTCGTCGGGGCCAGCGCGGGGAGCCTCATCGGAGCGATGTACGCCGACACCCGCGACTCGTTCGAGCTGGAAGCGACCGCCTGGCGGGTCGAGAAGGACGACATCTTCGACTGGTCCATCCTCGGGTCGACCCGGGGCCCGGTGACGGGAAAGGCCCTCGAAGATTTCGTCGCGAGCCACATCAAGGCCCAGACGATCGAGCAGCTCCGGATTCCGTTCGTCGCGGTCGCGACCGACCTCAAGACCGGCGAGGAGGTGGTCCTCGACCGCGGCCCCATCGGCCCCGCGATCCACGCTTCGAGCGCGATCCCCGGCCTGTTCCGTCCGGTCACGCTCGACGGCCGCACCCTCGTGGACGGCGGCGTCGTCGACCCGCTGCCGGTTTCGGTCGCTCGCGCCCTTGGCGCCGACTTGGTGATCGCGGTGAACATCGGGATGGAGGTGGGCGGGGAGGAGCCGGGGAACGTCGCATCCATCTCCCTCCGCTGCATCGTGCTGCTCGGGCGCGAGCTCGCGCGCCTCAAGTCGGCGGGAGCCGACGTTCTCATCTCGCCGAAGGTGGGAGAAACCAGCTCTCTCGACTTCTCGAAGAAGAAGGAGCTGATGACGGCCGGCGTCGCCGCCGCGCGGGAGGCGGTCCCCGCCATCCGGGAGGCGATCGCGCGGGCGGCGTCGCGGCCCGCGCCCGCCTCGTCTCACAGCCAGTAGCGCAGGAGCCCCGCGAGCCGCTCGAGCAGCTTCTCCTTCGCCGGACGGCGCCGCCAGGCGTCGAGCGTGACCTCCTCGGCAGCGGCGAACTCGCTTTCGAGTACCGCCGACGCGCGCCGCGCGGTGTCCGGGTCGAAGACGTTGACGGCGACCTCGAGGTTGTGGCGGAACGAGCGGTGATCGAGGTTCGCGGAGCCGGCGAGGAGGATCTCGTCGTCGAAGACCGCGGCCTTCGCGTGCAGCACGGAGCGGCGCGCCTCGCGGATCGAAACCCCGGCCTCGAGGAGGCGGCCGTACGAGGCGCGCCCGGCCCAGCGCACCGTCGGCACGTCGGTGACCCCGGGGAGCAGCAGCTCGACGCTCACCCCACGGCGGGCCGCCCGGCAGAGCGCCCGGCGGAGCGGCCGCTCGGGAGCGAAGTAGGCGTTCGCGAGGAGGATCCTGCGGCGCGCCGTCGCGATCAGCCCGAGATAGGACCGGCGCAACCCCCGGCGGCGGATGATCCCCTCACCCTCGACGATCTGCACTCCGGCCCGGCCCTGCTCGCGCCCGCTCTCGCCGAGGTCGCCGGCCGCGCCCTCGCTGCCGCCCGCGCGGATCCAGGTCCGGACGAACAGGCGCGACAGCTCCTTCGCCGCGGGCCCTTCGACACGAACCGCGAGATCGATCCAGGCCCGCTCCCCCGTGAACTCCTCGGTGTACGCCTCGGCGAGGTTCATGCCGCCGGCGAACGCGCACGCGCCGTCCACGAGCACGAGCTTCCTGTGATCGCGCCGGTTCGGGAACCAGGCGGGGGTCCAGGGCGCGAGAGGGTGGAACCAACGCACCTCGGCGCCCGACTGCTCGAGCGACTCCATGAGGTCGCCGCTGCCGAGGCTTCCGAAAGAGTCCACGAGCACGAGGGTGCGCACCCCCTCGCGGGCCTTCGCCCGGATCGCCTCGGCGAACCGCCGTCCCACCCGGTCGTCGGCCCACGTGTACATCTCGACCGCGACCACCCGCGAGGCCCCGCGTATCGCGGCGAGCATGGACTCGAACGCCAGGCGCCCCCCCTCGAGGAGCGTGACGCGATTCCCCCACAGCACCGGCGAGCCGCCGCGCCGCGCGAGGCGGTCGATCTGAGGCAGGCGCACGCGCCCGCGGAGCCGGCCGAGCCAGGGCGCGAGCGTATTGGCGCGGGTGGGGGGCATTCGGCTCCTCTGGACTCGCGGCGTCGGGGCATTATATTCGTGCGGGTAGGCGTGTATCGGGCCGGATGGAAGGGGTCCCATGACGGTCTCCAACGGGCTCGCGCTGCTTTTCGCCTCGTTCGCCGCCCTCGCCGGAACCGCGGCCGAGGGGGGGACGCACCGCTACCTCCTCGACGTGACGGACGGAAGCGACTCCGCCTTCGAGATCGAATTCGAGGCGCCACACCCCGGAACGCTCGCCGTGGCGGCGGAGTGGGAGGGAACCCGCATCCTCTCCTTCCGTCTCGACGGGCCGGGAGAGCCCTCCTTCGTCGGGCGCCGCTCGGGCCCGTCACCCCAGCGGATGGAGGTGGCGTTCGCCGACGCCGCCCCGGCCGGGGGAAGGAAGCTCAAGCTGTCCATCCGCGCGCTTCCCGGGCGCGGCATCGCCAAGGGGACGCTGACCCTCGAGATTCCCGACGCTCCCGAGATCGTGGAAGAGCGGCGCAAGGCGGCCGAGCCTCCGCCGCCTCCGCCTCCCGAGCCGGACCCCTGGACCGTCCCGGCCAGGGCGCCGCAGGGAGCCTCTCCGGCCGTCGACCAACTGTTCGCGGCCGTAGAGCGCTACCGGGCGCTCGTCGTCGGGCGCGGCTTCGAGCCCCTCCCGGACGCCTGCGGCTGGCGCACGGACCTCCTCAAGCGGCTCGTGGAGTGGCGGGCCGGCGCGGCCGCCGGCCGGCCGGGGCCCGCGGTCCCCGAAATGCGATACCTGGCGCGCCTCGCGGCCACTGCCCGGGAGGTGGACGGCCTGCGCGATTCCAAGGACCCGATCCTGAGCGGTCCCGTGCCCGAGGACTCGCTCCGCAAGCGCGCGTGGCTGCAGGTCCGGAAGGAGCAGATCCGTCCGCTCGAGAGGGAGCTCGATTCCCTGACCGAGTCGCTCCGCGGCGGGTTCGCCCCCGGGCTGAGGGACGAGGGTTGGCTACCCCGGCTCATCGCCTGCCTCACCGCATGCGAGCGTTACTTCGAGGAGCGGGTCCGCCTGGGCGAGGAGGAAGCCTCGAACGCCGATCTTGCCAAGACGCAGTGGGACTCGATCCTCGCGGCGGTGGACGCGCTGGAGAAGCTGGGACCGCCGCCCGACACCGCTCCCCGCGCCCGCGCCCGCCGCCGGGCAGCGCTGACCGTTCTGGCCCCCGTCCCCCGCCGGGGCTATGATCGGCGGGGGAAAACATGAAGGGACGTGTCGCCGCGCTCCGGGTCGAGCCCTCGACGATTCTCGAGTCGATCGAGCGCCTTTGCGGTCTGGCCGGGATGCGCGACGCGCTGGCCGCCGGCAGGACGACGATCCTCAAGGACAACATCTCCTGGCACTACCCGTTCCCTGCCGCGAACACCACGCCTTGGCAGCTCGAGGGGACGATCCGCGCCCTGCGCGCCTCCGGACTCGGCGACCTGGTCTGCGTGCAGAACAAGACGGTGGTGACCGACGCGTTCAAGGGCGAGGACCTGAACCACTACCTTCCGATCCTCTCCGCGTACGGCGTGCCGGTCCGCTACAACTTCCGCGAGCACGACATGGCGTGGGTGGAGTACCGGCCCAAGGCCCGGATGCACGTCCTCGACAAGATCTACCCGGACGGGATCCGGATCCCGGATTTCTTCCACGGGAAGAACATCGTCCACCTCCCCACGGTCAAGTGTCATATCTACTCGACGACCACGGGGGCGATGAAGAACGCGTTCGGCGGCCTGCTCCACGACCACAGGCACTACACGCACTCGTGGATCCACCGGACGCTCGTGGACCTGCTCGCGATCCAGCGGGAGATCCACGGCGGGATCTTCGCCGTCACCGACGGCACGACCGCGGGGAACGGCCCCGGCCCGCGCACGATGCGCCCGGAGGTCAAGAACTGGATGCTCGCCTCCTCGGACCAGGTGGCGATCGACGCCGTGGCCGCGAAGATGATGGGGTTCGACCCGCTGTCGATCGAGTACATCCGCGTCGCGCACGAGGACGGCCTCGGTACCGGTGATCCCCGCGAGATCGAGGTGGTCGGCGACGACATCTCTCGCGAGTCGTGGGGCTTCGAGGTCGGGAACAACGGAGCGAGCCTCGTCGGCGGCCTGCTGTGGTTCTCGCCCCTCAAGCGGTTCCAGAAGCTGTTCTTCAGGACCCCGCTGGTGCACGGGTTCATCCTCGGCTCGGAGGTCTACCACGACTACTATCGCTGGCCGCTCCGCGACCGGGGCGTCTTCGAGCGATGGAAGCGGGAGACCGGCTGGGGACGCCTCTTCGAGGCCTACGAGAGGGGTCCGCAGGGCGCTCCCGCTCCCGCTCCCGCTCCCGCTCGCACCGGGGCGTAGCGAGTCGGAGCCTCCCTTCCGAATTCGACCTTCGCGGTGGTGGCCGGCTCAGAAGCTGAGTTCGCCGTGCTCCGGGCGCAGGGTCGTGGCCTCGTTGGCGTGGAGGAAGCAGTCGATGGCGCGGCGGTCCTCCGGGCCGAACCGCTCGAACTCGATCCCCATGCCGGGGGCGCGCAGCACGGCGCCGGGCGCCGTCTCGGGGGGCACGGCGCGGACCACCCGGCCGATCACGTGCACGTTGCCCTGCACCGCGGGGAGCGGGAACGAGAGCGCGCAGCGCATCCCGATCTCGATCGGCGTCGGCGTCTCGACGAAGATGCCGCTGGGAGAAAGATCCCGCGTGAACCCCAGGAGCAGCGGCTGCTCGCCGTCGAAGTAGACGGGGGCGCGCAGCGGCACGCGCGGGCGCCGCAGGTAGCACCAGACCCGGTTCCGGCCGAGGGACCTGGCCTCGTCGAGCGCCTCGCGGGCTCGGGCGAGCAGGTCGGAGCCGCCGTCGGAATCCGCGGGGAACGAGGCCGCGCCGAGACTCAGCGTCACGTGCGTCGGGCCGTCGGGGTGATTGAGCCCGCTGAACCGGAACCGCTCCACCGTCGAGCGCAGCCGGGCCGCGAACTGCCGGGCCTCGCCGCGTCCCGCGCCGGCCAGCAGCACGGCGAAATCGTCGTCGCCGAGGCGGGCCACGAAGATGCCCGCGTCCACGCTGGCCCGCAGGATCCCGGCCAGCTTGAGCAGGACCTCGTCCCCTGCCAGGCGTCCCAGGCGGTCGTTGACGTGGCGCAGGTGGTCCACGTCGGCCAGCACGAGCGCCAGGGGCCGGGCCTCGCGGGTCGCATCCTCGATGGCGTCGGAGAGCATCTCGTCGAACGAGGCGCGATCGGCCAGCCCCGTCATCGGGTCGCGTCCGCCGGCGGCGGCCTCGACCTGAGGAGAGCCCGACTGCGCCAGGACGCGCAGGATCGAGACGGTCGTCCGCCCGCCACTGCCGGGCAGGCGCAACGCCTCGGCCTCGACCTCGACGACCTGCCCTTCGCGGCAGGCGAGCCTGAGAACGATCCTGGCCGAGTCCGCGTCGGAGTCGATCAGCGCTCCCCCGCCGGGCCGGATGGCCGCGGACGGCTCCGCCGCGTCCGGGCGGGCGATCGCGAGGACCAGGGGCCGGCTACGTCCCACGACCTCGATCGCGGGCCAGCCGGTGAGGTCCTCCATCCCCTGATCGAAACCGAGAACCGTGCCGTTGGCGTCCACGATGAACGACCCGCCCCCGGCGCTCCTGTGACGCCTGCCGGCGGTAGAAGAATGACCCCCGTTCCCCCCCCGATGCACCATCTCCATGCCCTCCGCTTTCCTCATGATGTATAGGTTCCGCGAGCCCGCGGGGCAACACGGGCCCGGCGGCAGGTAGGCTCTCGCGGTAGAATCCGCACCTATGCGCGCCCTCCGCACCGTCCTGTGGATCGCCGTCGCGACGCTCGGGGCCGCGGCGTTCGCCTCCCTGGCCCTGGCGCGCTCCGAGCCGGTCTCGGCCTCGCATCTCGTGGTCGCGGCCATCTGCACGTTCACGATCGGCTACCGGTTCTACTCGAAGTTCATCGCCGCGCGGGTCCTGGCGCTCAACGACGACCGGGCGACCCCCGCGGTCCGCATCGCCGACGGGCGGGACTTCGTGCCGACGAACCGCTGGGTGGTCTTCGGCCACCACTTCGCCGCGATCGCGGGGCCGGGGCCCCTGGTGGGACCGATCCTCGCCGCCCAGTTCGGATACCTCCCGGGCGCGATCTGGATCCTCGCCGGCGTCGTGCTCGGCGGCGCGGTGCAGGACTTCGTGATCCTGGTGGCGAGCCTGAGGCGCGACGGCCGCTCCCTGGCGAAGCTCGCGCACGACTACCTCGGGCGGTGGGGCGCGATCGCGGGAACGCTAGGAATCCTGCTGATCATGGTGATCCTGATCGCCGTGCTCGGCCTCGTCGTGGTCAACGCGCTGGCCGAGTCGCCGTGGGGCGTGTTCACCGTCGGGGCGACGATCCCGATCGCGCTGATCATGGGCGTGGTGATGCGCGGGGGCCACGGCCGCCAGGTGCTCCTCGCGACGGCGATCGGCGTCGGCCTCCTGGTCCTCGCCCTCGTCGGCGGGCGATGGGTCTCGGTGGACCCCGAGCTCTCCGCCGCGTTCTCGCTCGGGGAGATTGCCGCTCGCCTGGGCGGTGATGCTCTACGGCCTCGCGGCGTCGGTGCTGCCGGTCTGGCTCCTTCTCGCCCCGCGGGACTACCTCTCGACGTTCGTGAAGCTCGGCACGGTGTTCCTCCTCGCGGTCGGGATCCTCGTCGTCCGCCCCGAGCTCCACATGCCGGCCCTGACGCGCTTCGCGGACGGGACCGGCCCGATCTTCGGCGGGAAGATCTTCCCGTTCTGCTTCATCACGATCGCGTGCGGGGCGATCTCGGGGTTCCACTCGCTGATCGCGAGCGGCACGACGCCCAAGCTACTGAAGCGCGAGACGGACGCCCGGATGATCGGCTACGGCGGGATGCTCCTCGAGAGCCTGGTGGCGATCATGGCGCTCGTCGCGGCGACGTCGCTCCCCCCGGGCCAGTACTTCGCCATCAACTCGACGAAGGGGGTCGAGTGGATCGCCGCAGCAGGGGTTCCCGGTCACGGCCGGGGAGATGCAGGAGCTGGCGGACCGCGTCGGCGAGAAGTCGGTCCTCGGCCGGACCGGGGGCGCGCCGTGTCTCGCCGTCGGCATGGCCGAGATCTTCCGCCGGTTCCTCGGCGGCGAGCGGTTCGCTGCGCTCTGGTACCACTTCGCGATCATGTTCGAGGCGCTGTTCATCCTGACCACGCTCGACGCGGGGACCCGCGTCGGGCGGTACCTGCTGCAGGACGCCCTCCTCCGGGTCGCGCCGCGCCTCTCGGGGTCCGGGTGGGCGGCCAACGTCGTCACCAGCACGGCGTTCGTCGCGGCCTGGGGGTACTTCCTGCACGCGGGGGTCGTGGACCCGAGCGGCGGCGTGTGGATCCTCTGGCCGCTGTTCGGCATCGCGAACCAGCTTCTCGCCGCCACCGCCCTGACGATCGCGGCGACGATCTTCTTCAGGACGGGCAGGGCGCGTTACGCTTGGGTGCCGCTGGTCCCGCTGGCGTTCCTCCTCTCCGTGACGCTCACGGCGGGGTTCCAGAAGATCTTCCACCCCGATCCCCGGATCGGCTTCCTTGCCCTGGCGAGCGCGCCGGGGACGGGAGCGGTGGCGGCGTTCAACGCCCGGCTCGACGCGGCGATGGCCGCGGTGTTCCTGGTTCTCGTGGTGACGGTCGTGATCTCGGCCGCCCGCCAGTGGGCGCTCGTGCTGCTCCGGCGGATCCCGGTCGAGCCCGAATCACCGCCGCTTCCCGGCGAGGGGGGCGGCCGGACCGTGTTCGGCGAAGTGCCCGCGGTCGGTGGGCGGCACCGATGTTGCTGACTTCAGGCCCGGCAGTTCGTCCTCGAGTTCGGCCCTTCGCGGCCCTGTTTTCGAGCGACCGTCTCTTCCCTGGACGGCCGCTCGAAAACCGGAGCAAGGCGGCGCGGCGATCTACGCCGCGCAACGCCGCCGCGTGCCGCGAAGGGCCGAACTCGAGGACGAACTGCCGGGTGGCGTCGAGAGGGGAAATGTTCGATTCCCGGAGGTGACGACGATGAGCAACCCGATGGTGTCCGAGAAGCTCGAGCAGGTGCCGGCGATCCTGAAGGAGACCGGCTTCGACGCGTGGCTGCTGTTCGCGCGCGAGACCCACACGCTCCACGACCCGTGCTTCGACCTCGTGGTCGGGGCGAACGTGGTCTGGCCCGCGGCCTTCCTGCTCACCGCTTCAGGAGAGAAGATGGCGATCGTCGGGAGCCTCGACAAGGCCGGCCTCGCGATGCACGGGCACTTCCCCGACATCGTCGGTTACGTGGGCGGGATCGGGGAAAGCCTGAGGCAGGCTATCGCCCGGCTCGATCCCAGGCGGGTCGCGATCAACTACTCGGTGGACGACGTCATGTCCGACGGCCTGACCCACGGGTCGTACCTGATCCTCCAGAAGGCGCTCGAGGGAACCCCTTACGGCTCGCGTCTCCACTCGTCCGAGCGGATCGTGGCGGCGCTGCGCGGCCGGAAGTCGGCCACCGAGCAGGCCCGGATTCGCGCGGCGTGCGAGGTCACGATCGAGATCTTCGATCGTCTCACCCCCCGCCTGCGCGCGGGGCTGACCGAGAAGCAGGTCGCGGCGATCATCCGCGAGGAAAGAGACCGCTTCGAGGGGTTGACACCCGCCTGGGACGAGGAGCAGTGCCCCGCGGTGTTCACCGGCCCCGAATCGGCGGGGGCACACGCGGGACCCACCGACCGCCCGATCGAGCCCGGCCACGTGATGAACGTGGACTTCGGCGTGCGGAAGGACGGGTACTGCTCGGACCTCCAGAGGACCTGGTACTTCCTTAAGCCCGGCGAGACGGCCGCTCCCGACGCGGTGCAGCGCGGCTTCGACACGATCGTCGAGGCGATCCGCCAGGCTGCGAAGGCTCTCAGGCCGGGGCGCACCGGCGAGGAGATCGACACGATCGCGCGGTCCCACATCACGGGCCGGGGGTACCCGGAATACCAGCACGCCCTCGGCCACCAGATCGGGCGCGACGCGCACGACGGCGCGGGGCTGCTCTGCCCGCGCTGGGAGCGCTACGGCAGCCTGGCGGACCTCAAGATCGAGGCGGGCCAGTGCTACACGATCGAGCCGCGCCTCCCGATCGAGGGGCACGGGATCGCGACCTGCGAGGAGATCGTCGCGGTGACCGAGACCGGCTGCGTCTTCCTGAGCCGGCCCCAGAACGAGCTGTACCTCGTGAAGTAGGGGGTCGGAGGTCGCCCGCCGCCTCAGGCCTCGCCCGCCCGCGACCGGGCTTCGCGAACCCGTTCGAGGATCGCCGCGCCGTACCGCTCGACGACCTTGGGCCCGACTCCCTTCACGCGGAGCAAGGCCTGCTCGTTCTCCGGCCGGGCGTGCGCGATCCCCTCGAGCGTCCGGTTGGACAGCACGTGGAACGCGGGGACCTGCGCGCGGCGGGCCTCTGCCAGGCGCCACGCGCGCAGCGCCTCGACCAGGGAGGGATCGGGCGCAGTCCCCCTATCCGGTTCCACGAGCGTTTTCGGTCTCGCGGCACGACCGGCGGTTGCGCCCGCGGGAGGCGTCTTGCGCCGGATGCGCGGAGGAGGCGCCTCCTGCGCGACGGCGACGGGAACGCTCTCGAACTCGGCCGCGCCGCGCCCGGAATCCGACAGGAAGAGCCTCCGGAACTCGATGGCCCTCCCCTCCTTCTCGAACGACTCCGCGCGCTCCGACACGTAGCCCGAGCGCACGAGGGCGGCGACCAGGCGCTCGAAGCGATCCCGCTCGAGCGCCTCGCCGAACAGCTCGCGGTGCAGCCGGCCGGCGGCCTGACCGTTGGTGCGGCGCAGGGCGTCCAGCATCCGGCCGAGCGCCCGCCGCTCCTCGGCGGAGGGCGCGCGGAAGCGCAGCGCCCGGCAATTCCCGGGGGCGCAGATGTCGCATCCCCCGCAGCGCCGGCCGTCGTCCTCCTGGTCGCCGAAGTGGGAGACGAGGTGCACCATGCGACAGCCGCGGCTCGCGGCGTAGCGCGTGATCCGCTCGAGCTGCTCGATCTTGTGGCGGCGTCGGGCCAGGTACGGCCGCTCCCAGCCCGGACGCCCGCGCGATGCGTTCTCCTCGGCGTCGATCCGCGCCCCGCCGTGGATCCACAGCTTCTCCAGCGCGTTGTCCAGCCGGTCCGGGTCGAGGGCGGTGCGGGCGAGCAGCGCCTCGCGCGGCTGCGGCTCGTCGCTCAGGGCGTCCCACACCTCCGTCAGCAGCGATGCGTCGGGGTAGTCGCGCTCGAGAAAGAACTCGTGGGTCTTACGATCGGACCAAGAGAACAGCAGCACCGCCCGCGACGGCGCGCCGTCGCGTCCTGCCCGGCCGATCTCCTGGTAGTACCCCTCGACGCTCGCCGGCAGGGCCATGTGGATCACCGTGCGTACGTCGGGCTTGTCCACCCCCATGCCGAAGGCGATCGTCGCGACGATCGCCTCGAGGCGGCCGGCCTGGAAGGCGGCCTGGACGCCGTCGCGCTGCGGCGCGGTCATCCCGGCGTGATAGGCGGCCGCCGGACACAGCGCTGCGAGCCGCCGGGCGAGCTCCTCGGTCTGCCGCCGCGTCGGCGCGTAGACGATCGCCGGCCGGTTCGCCGGATCGCCGAGCAGGCGCTCGGCCACGGCGACGCGCGCCGACGGCTTCAGCTCGACCAGCTCGATCGCGATGTTCTCGCGGCGGAAGCCGTGGATGAAGCGCAGCGCGCTCGCCATCCCGAGCTGCTCGCAAATGTCGTTCTGCACGAGCGGGGTGGCCGTGGCCGTCAGCGCGATGACCGGCGCGGGCCGGAGAAGCGGCAAGCGCTCCCCGAGCATGCGGTAGTCGGGACGAAAATCGTGGCCCCAGTGCGATATGCAATGCGCCTCGTCCACGGCGATCAGCGCCGGCGTGCGGCGGGCGAGCAGCTCCGGGAAGCCCGGAACGGCGAGGCGCTCGGGCGCGATGAACAGGAAATCGAGGCCACCGTCCAGATAGCTCCGGCAGGCCTGCTGCGATTCGGGGCGCGGGCGGCCCGAATGGATCCGCTCGGCGCGGAGGCCCTGCGCCCTGAGCTTCGCCACCTGGTCCTCCATCAGCGAGATCAGCGGGCTGACCACCAGCGTCGTGCCGCCCCGGGCGATCCCCGGCAGCTGATAGCACAGCGACTTCCCCGCGCCGGTGGGCATCACCAGCAGGACGTCGCTCCCCTCCGTCACGGCGCGGCAGACGGCTTCCTGGTACGGGCGGAAGCGATCGAAACCGAAGGCCTCGCGCAGGAGTACGGCGAGCCGCGCCGGCGGCGTCGGCTCGCGCCGGCGCGGCGCGCCGGCGCGGGTCGCGTCGCCTTCGCGCGGCACGGGAGGCGTGGGAGGTGAATTCCTCATCTTGAAATCGTCTGGAGGCGCGTCGAAAGGGACCCGACGATGGTCGCGGTTTGCGCTCGCCGAGTCAAGCCCGTGCCCGCCGGCCTCGGTGCTCGCGTTGCCGTGGCGCAAGATGCCCGCTCGGCCTTCCTTTGAAACGCGCATGGAACCGTCCGCTTGCACCCGCCGCTACTCACTTCGGCGAGAGTCGATTCGCCTTCCAAGAGTGGCATCGGATGACGCACTGCCGTATCGTGCTTCGATCACGAGAGTGAGGGAAGCTGCCATGGCAACCGAGTCTCGGGTCGGCAAGACCGTTTCGCACTACCGGATCACGCGCCAGCTCGGCGCCGGCGGCATGGGCGTGGTCTACGAGGCCGAGGACTCCAAGCTCGGGCGGCGGGTGGCGGTGAAGTTCCTTTCGGGGGACCTGCAGCAAGACGCGCCGATGCTCGAGCGGTTCCAGCGCGAGGCGCGCGCGGCCTCCTCGCTGAACCACCCCGGGATCTGCACCGTGCACGCCATCGAGCAGCACGAAGGGCAGTTCTTCATCGTCATGGAGCTTCTCGAGGGCGAGCCGCTCTCGGCGCGGCTCGGCCGCCAGCCGATGGAGACCGGCCAACTGCTCGATTTCGCGATCCAGATCGCGGACGCGCTCGAGTCGGCGCACTCGAAGGGAATAGTCCACCGCGACCTGAAACCGGTGAACCTGTTCGTCAGCCCGCGGGGCCAGGTGAAGATCCTCGACTTCGGGCTGGCGAAGATCGAGCCCGCGCAGGCGGTGGGCGACGAAACCATCTCCGACGGGGAGCGGCAGGCGAGCCGGGACCTGACGGTCGCCGGCACGGTCCTGGGCACCGTCCACTACATGTCTCCGGAGCAGGCGCGGGGGCAGCTGACCGACGCGCGCACCGACCTCTTCTCGCTGGGCGCGCTGCTGTACCAGCTCGCGTCCGGCACGATGCCGTTCCAGGGAGACACGCAGGCGGTCGTGTTCGAGGCGATCTTGAACCGCGAGCCGCGCCCGCCCGCCGAGTTGAATCCGAATTTGCCCCCGGAGCTCGGCCGGATCCTCGACAAGGCTCTCGAGAAGGACCGCACCCTCCGCTACCAGACCGCCACCGAGCTGAAGACCGACTTGCTCCGCCTCAAGCGCGACTCCGAGTCGGGCAAGCGCAAGGCGGCGGAGATCTCGGACTCGAAAGGCGGCGCCGACAAGGCGCCCGAGCGGTCGATCGCGGTCCTCTATTTCGAGAATCTTTCCGGCGTCAAGGAGGACGAGTATCTGCGCGACGGCATCACCGAGGACATCATCACCGAGCTTTCGAAGATCGAGGACCTGAGGATCAACCCGCGCTCCACCGTGCTCGTCTTCCGGGACAAGCCGGTGACCGCGGCGCAGGTCGGCAAGCAGCTCGGCGCCGCCTACGTGCTCGAGGGCAGCCTGCGGCGCGCCGGCGACCGGTTGCGCATCACCACGCAGCTGGTCGACACGCACAGCGACTACCCGGTCTGGTCGGAGCGTTACGACCGCGAGATGAAGGACGTCTTCGAGGTCCAGGACGAGATCGCGCGGAAGATCGCGGAGGCGCTCCGCATCAAGCTCTCGCCGCAGGAGCAGGAGGCGCTCGCCGCCAAGCCGACCGACAACCTGCAGGCCTACGACCTCTACCTGCGCGGCCGCAGCTACGCCCGCCGCCTGACCCGGCAGGATCTCGAGTTCGCGCTCCAGATGTACGAGAACGCCGTCGCCCAGGATCCGAACTTCGCGCTCGCCTACGCCGCGATCGCGAACGTCTGCGCGATCTACCACTACAACTACGACACGAGTCCGGCCTGGATCGATCGGGCCCGGGCGGCGGCCGAGCGCGCGATGGAGCTCCAGCCCGACGTGCCCGAGGTGATGGTCGCGCAGGCGTGGATTCTCTACGCCAAGGGGCAGTACGACGAGCTGACGGCGATCGTGCGCAACGTCATCGCGCGCAAGCGCGACTGCGAGGGCGCCTACTACCTGCTGCTGCGCGCGCTCTTCGCCTCGGGCCGCTACCAGGAGGTGGCGATGATCGCCGAGGAGGCAATCGAGTCGAGCGGCACCGACTACAACGTCTATGTGCCGATCATCAACGCGTTGGGCGAGCTCGGCAAGCAGGAGGCCCTCAAGAACGTCCGCCAGCGCTCGATCCAGGCGTTCGAGGCGCATCTCCGTCAGGTGCCCGAGGACGCTCGCGCGCGCAGCCTTCTGGCGATCTATTACGCGGACGAGGGTCGCGTCGAGGACGCGATGCGCGAGGCCAACCTGGCGATGTTGCTGCGCCCCAACGAGGCGACGGTGCACTACAACGCCGCCTGCACCTTCTGCAAGCTCAACAAGAAGGCGGAAGGCCTGGACGCGCTCGGCAAAGCCTGGCGCGCCGGCTTCAAGGACGCCGACTGGGCGCGCCGCGACCCCGATCTCGCCATCCTGCGCGGCGAGCCGGAGTTCGAGAAGCTCTATCCGCGAGAAGGGCGCCGGGACAAGCGCGGGGAGCTGAGTCGGCGACGGACTGCCGGTCGGCCGCAGAAGAGAACGGGTCGGGGTGGCCGGTTTCGGGCTAGGAGGGCGGTTTGTCATCGCCTTCTGCAGCCGGGCGCCGGGACCCCGCGCCAGGAAGTCGTCGCGGCCGGAGGTTAGCGGGCCACCGCCCTGCGGGATAGGATGTCCGGGCTGCTTGACCGAGGAACAAGTCCGGCACAGGGATCTCGATGGCGTCCAGAATCCGGATTCCGTCCGCCGTCGTGGGCCGGGCCCAGCGACCCTGCCGATCTGCCGAAGTTTCCACATTGACGTTTCTCTCTCCAAAGGAGTGTCCCGTGACAACCCGAGCATTCGCCGCGCAGTCGGCAACGTCTCCCCTGGGTCCCTTCACGATCACGCGGCGCGACCCGTTGCCGCGCGACGTCGAGATCGACATTCTCTTCTGTGGGGTTTGCCATTCCGACCTGCACTTCGCCCGCAACGAATGGGGCTTCACGAGCTACCCGCTCGTGCCGGGGCACGAGATCCTCGGACGCGTCACCCGCGTCGGGAAGGAAGTCACCCGGTTCAAGGTGGGCGACCTCGCGGGGGTCGGGTGCCTGGTCGATTCCTGCCGCACCTGCTCGAGCTGCAAGCAGGGCCTCGAGCAGTTCTGCCTCACCGAATTCGTGTTCACCTACAACGGGCCCGACAAGCACTCCGGGGGCATGACCTTCGGCGGATACTCGGAGAGCATCGTCTGCGACGAGGCGTTCACGCTCAAGGTCCCCGCGAACCTCGACCCCGCGCACGCCGCGCCGCTGCTGTGCGCCGGTATCACCACGTATTCCCCGCTTCGCAAGTGGGGGGCGACCCAGGGGAAGAAGGTGGGCATCGTCGGGCTGGGCGGGCTGGGGCACATGGGCGTGAAGTTCGCCCACGCCTTCGGCGCGCACACGGTCCTGTTCACGACGTCCGAGAGCAAGATCGCCGACGGAAAGCGGCTCGGAGCCGACGAGGTCGTGATCACGAAGGACGCGGAAGCGATGGGCAAGCACGCCGGCAGCTTCGACATGATCCTCGACACGGTTTCCGCCGACCACGACCTCAACGCGCTGATGGCGATGCTCAAGCTCGACGCCACGCTGGTCATGGTCGGGGCGCCGGCCAACCCCCAGTCCGTGAGCGCCTTGAGCCTGCTCCTGCCCCGCAAGAGCCTCTCGCGGCTCGCTCATCGGCGGGATTCCCGAGACCCAGGAGATGCTCGACTTCTGCGGGAAGCACGGCGTGGCGTGCGACATCGAGCTGATCCGCATGCAGGAGATCAACGAGGCGTACGATCGCATGCTGCGCAGCGACGTGAAGTACCGCTTCGTGATCGACATGGCGTCGCTGAAGAAGTAGAGCGCGCGACTCGGAGGCGACGATGGGAATCCTCGAGCTCTTCGGCTGGGGAGGCGACCGGAAGGAGCAGGCGCTGTCCCCGTCGGCGGCGGACACCGAAACCGTCCGCAAGATCTCCGCGGCACTCGATCGTCTCGAACCCGACCGGGCCCGCTACATCGCCGCCTTCGCCTACCTCCTGAGCCGCGTGGCCGCGGCCGATCTGACGATCAGCGAGGAGGAAAGCCGCGAGATGGAGCGGATCGTCGAGGAGAAGGGAGGCATCCCCGAGGCGCAGGCCGTGATGGTCGTTCAGATGGCCAAGACGCAGAACGTCCTCTTCGGCGGGGTCGAGAACTTCCTGGTCACGCGCGAATTCGAGAGGATCGCGACGCGCGAGCAGAAGCTCGCCCTGCTGCACTGCCTGTTCGCCGTCTCCGCCGCCGACCGCTCGATCTCCTCGGCCGAGGACACGACGATTCGCATGATCGCGAGCGAGCTTCGCCTCGATCACGCGGACTTCATCGGTGTGAGGCTCGCCTACGTCGACCGGCTCGCCTCGCGCGGCGCGAAACCTTGATCGTCGCGAGCGCCGCTGTGATTCGCTGAGACGTTCTATCCCCCCTTGGCCGCGGACGCGAGACGGCGTTCGCCCCGGAGGAACCGATATGGCCCTGAAGAAGAGCCCCGCCAGGAAGCCGGCGGCGAAGCCCGCCGCGAAGTCGAGACCGTCCGCGGCGCCGGCCGCCTCGAAGCCCCCCGCCGCGCGGATGACCCTTGCCGAAGCGATGTCCGCGCTGGAGGAAGCCGGCTCCGAGCAGACGCGGAAGACTTATCAGCGCCACGGCGCGACGGGCCCGCTCTTCGGCGTCAGCTTCGCGGCGCTCAAGGTCCTCGTCGAAGCGCGCGGGCGTCGATCACGACCTCGCGACCGCGCTCTGGGACACGGGGAACTTCGACGCGCGGATCCTCGCGATCAAGGTCGCCGACCCGGCGCGCGCGACGGCGGGCCAGCTCGACCGCTGGGCGGGAGAGGCGCGCTCTCGGATGCTCGTCAACTACGTCGCGCAGCTCGCCGGGGAGACGCCGCACGCCGCCGCGCTGCTCGCGAAGTGGCGCGCCGCCGACCCGAACGGCCCCAAGGCCGCCGCCGCGTGGCCGCTCGCCGGCCAGATGGCGACGCACGACACGACGACGCCGGACGCCTGGTTCCTCGAGCGCCTCGCGGAGATCGAGCGGACGATCCACACCGCGCCGAACGCCCAGCGCGAGGGAATGAACATGGCCGTCGTCGTGATCGGGTGCCGCAACGAGGCGCTGCGCAAGGCAGCGACCGCCGCGGCGAAGCGCATCGGCAAGGTCGTCGTGGACCACGGCGACACCGCGTGCAAGACGCCCGACGCGGCCGAGTACATCGCGAAGACCTGGGCGCACTCGACGTCGAAGGGTTTCGAGAGCCCGGCCGCGCACGAGCGCTCGCGGGAGCCGGTTCGCTGCCGCTGCTGAGGGGCGTCTCGGGATCGTGGCGCCGCTCGCATGCATCGTGCCCGCGTCTCGGTTCCCGGTCATGTGGATCGCGGACAAAGGGTCGTTCGTTCGCTCACCCTACGGAGTCGCAACGAGGAGATCACGGATGGGCTCGCGCGGGCACAGCGTTTCATCATTAGCCCTTTCCGTCGGTTCGAAGCTCGCGGCGATCGGATTGCTCGTCGGAACGCCGTTGGCTTCCGCCCAAGCGCCTGCGCCGGGCGATCTTTCGACCTCGATCACGATGTCGGCCCCGACGATGCTGGACACCGGTATCGACCAGGGCGGCCGCTTCCGATGGTGGAGCGTGGGGTTGGGCGCGAGCGTGACGCGGCAGTTCACGTCGGCGCTTTCGGTCGGGATCAGCGGGCGCTACGTCTTCGAGCGCTGGTCGTTCGATACGCCCACCGCATTCGGGCCGGTTGCGCCATGGAAGGACATCGCCCGACCCAGCCTCGGCCTGAATCTCGGCTACAACCTGTCCAAGGGCCTGTCGCTGTTCGTCGCCCCGCAGGCCGAATGGGCTCTCGAGCCCGGCGCCTCGGTGTCGGACTCGCTCAACTTCGGAGCGGTGATCGGGGTGGCCAAGTTCTTCTCTCCGAGGCTCGTTGTCGGGCTCGGGGCGGGTGCGTTCCGGCAAATCGACCGAAACCGGTTCTTCCCGTTCGTGATCGTGAATTGGCAGATCACGGACTCGCTGCGCCTGACGAATCCGCTGCAAGCGGGGCCGACCGGCGGCGCCGGACTCGAGCTTGCGTATGCCTGGTCGGCGTCATGGGAGGCGGCCGCCGGCGCGGCCTTCCGTGAATACCGCTTTCGGCTCCGTGGGGATGGGCCGGCGCCGAACGGCCTCGGTCAGAACCGAGGCGTGCCGCTCTTCGCGCGGCTCACCCGCAGGTTCGGGCCGGGGACGCAGGTCGAGCTCTTCGCCGGCGTCGTCGTCGCCGGCGAGCTGCGAGTGTTCGATGCCGCAGGCGCAACTGTGCGATCGTCGGACTACGGAGCCGCCCCACTCATCGCTCTCAGCGGGACGGTCCGTTTCTAGGGGGTCGATATCGCGGACGTTCCGGCCTCCTCAGAAGGCGTATCGAATCCCCATTGCCCAAGCATTGGATGCGCCACGAACCCCGCTGAAAGTCCCGGACGCGCCGGAGCGATGATGAATCCCGGCCACGAAGCTCCACTGCGGCACGCGAGGATGCGAGAAAGCGAATTCGAACATCAGCGCCCCCAGGAGCTGGGCGGTCTCGTCATAGTACTTCGCCTCGACTTCCGGCACGGACGTGGCGTAGGAAACCCCCGCTCCTGCGGCGACACTCGTTTTCAAGTGCTCGTTCCACGGAAAGCGGAGCCAACGCAAGTAGGCCACGAAACAGAACTCCCCGTTGGTTTGATTTCCAAAGTGCCTGGCGATCTGCCCCTCGATCTCGACACTGAACTGATCTTGACGGGTGTACAATCTCCTGGACACGCCCAGGTCGATGAAATAGGCATTCTCGAAGTGAAAATCGCCGACAGCCGTCGTGGTGAGTTGTTCGTCGGTGAGCCTTCCGTAGTAGAGCGATAATGCCCAGTCCTTCTCCGCGCCCTCGGCGTGGAGTGGAAGCAAGCCGAGACAGATGGTCGCCAGAACAGAAAGCACGAGCCGCCGTCGGAACATCCGCATCTCCCCCACCCGGAATACTAGCTTCTCAGCGGCCCCCCAAGGGAGCGCGTTTTCGCGATGATCGAGCCAGCGAGTCTCGAGGGATGAGGGCCGGCGCGGCGGCCCTACTCGTCGCTTTCCCGCTCGTGACCTCCTCGATCTCGGGTGGCGCGGAAGCCGACGACATGCGGGTCTCGGTGGATCCGTACTTCTCCCTCGAGACCGGCTCGGACTTCACGCGCACGAGCGTGTGCCTCTTCGGAACCCTCGAGGCTCGCGTGTCAGGGCCTCTCGAGCGATCGCGCGCCGGCGGCGTCGCGTTCCGTCTTGCCAGGACCGTGCTGCTCGACCTGCCCATGGCGTGGTGGTTCGGGGTGCTGGAGCACGAAGCGTTCGGTCACGGCGGCCGGGCGAGGGAGTTCGGCTCCCGCGCCGGATTTCACATGGGGTCGCCGTGGGGCGACAGGGATTCCTACTCCAGCTACACGACCGACGGGCTGGGCACCGACGACCTCCTCCGCATCGCCGCCGGGGGCACGGAGTCCAACGGGTGGACGGCCACGCAGCTGGAGAGGGATCTCGTCGCGGGACGGCGAACGAGGCCGTTCGATCTTCTCTTCGTCGCGGCCAACCGCTGGGTGGACTACGCGTACGTCGTCCGCACGACGCCCGACCCTTCGACCGATCCCGCGGGCTTCTATGCCGAATGGGCCGGCGGCGGCGACGTCGCGAACTACCTCGGCAGGCTGAGCGAGGAGTTCACCGGGGACCCCGGCATCACGCCGACCGGCACCACGCCCCTCGTCCGCGAGAACTACCGAACCCTGCGCCGCCAGGCGGCCTGGAACGTGCTCGATCCGGGTCTGTGGCTGTCGCTCTGGACGGCCGCCCGGTCGGTCGTCACGGGCGACGAGTTCCCTCGTGTTCCCCTGCCCCGGATCCGCGGGCGCGCCCTCCTGCCGGTACTGTCGGCCGATTGGCTCCCCGACGGCGGTATCGCGTCGCTGGAGCTGGTCGCCGGCCCGGCCGAGCCCGGCGGCGTCCCGAGTGCCGCGGGCTGGTCGTCGGTCGTGATTCGGCGAGGGACCGGCCCAGGAGGGACGTTCTGGGCAGGCGGGGCGGCGACGGAAGTGCTGCACGAATTCCCCTCGTTCCGCGTGGGCGGTGAGGTCGAGGCCTGGACCCGTCCCGGCCGCCTGCCGGGCGCCGGGGCCAGGATGCGCTTCACCTCCACACGGGGCCGGTTCCAGCGCTGTTTCGCCGACCTCGGTCTCAAGAGTGCCGGTCACTGGCCCGGCCGCCCCGCGGGGACGGGTCCGTTCGTCATGGTGGGGGTGACGATCCCCACGCGCTCCGCGGCCGACACGGACGGGCGGTAGCCCGGGGCAGGAGTCCGGCACCTCGTCCGGGGCGGGAATCACCGCGCCTTCCACGCCGCGGCCTTGGCGTCGTACCCCTTGCCGGGCTCCCGGGCGCTCCAGGCCTCGTAGAGCTCGACGATCGCCCGGGTGCAGTCGCGGGTGTCCTTGTGCGTCGCGCCGCGGGTCGTGACGTACAGGGGGTGCGCCTCCAGAAGGCTGGCCTCCGCCGCGGGGAACTCTCCGAGCGCGGCGCGCGCCTTGCCGAGGGTCGTGAGCAGCTTCGCGAGCCAGCGCGCGTTCGAGCCGGTGAACGCCTTGCGCGCCGGGTCCTCGATCGGCGCGAGAAGCTGCACGGCCTCGGCGTGCTTCCCCTGCGCTTCGAGCAGCGTTGCCGTGTTGGTGGTCGAGATCCGCGTGTTGGGGTGATCCGGCCCGAGGACCCGCCGGCACTTCTCCATCGCCTCGCGGAGGTACGGCTCGGCCTCGTCGAGCTTCCCCTGCGCTTGCAGGAGGACGCCGAGATTGTTGAGGGAGGTCAGCGTGTCGGGGTGATCCTCGCCGCGCACGCGCCGTTTCTTCGCCAGCGCCTCGCGGAGGTACGGCTCGGCCTCGGCCAGCCGGTCCGCTGCCTGCAGCAGGCGGCCCACGTTGCCGATCGAGCCGAGCGTGTCCGGGTGATCCTCGCCCAGCACGCGCCGTCGTCTCTCCATCGCCTCGCGGAGGCACCGCTCGGCCTCGGCCAGCTTCCCCTGGTCCTGCAGCAGGATTCCCAGGTTGTTGAGCGCGGCGAGCGTGTTCGGGTGATCCTCGCCCAGCACTCGCCGGTACTTCTCCAGCGCCTCGCGGAGGTACGGCTCGGCCTCGGTCGCCTTCCCCTCGAACTGCAGCAGGAATCCGAGGTTGTTGATCGTGACGATCGTCTCCGGGTGCTCCTCGCCCAGCACGCGGCGGTGCTTGTCCACCGCCTCGCGCCAGTACGGCTCGGCCTCGCCGAGCTTGCCCTGCGACTGCAGCAGGTTGCCCATGTTGGCGATCGAGGTCAGGGTGTCGGGATGGTCCTCACCCAGCACCCGGCGGCGCTTCTCGAGGGCCTCGCGGAAGAACGGCTCGGCCTCGCCGAGCTTGCCCTGGGCCTGCAACGCGAGGCTCAGGTTGTCGAGCGAGACCATCGTGTCCCTGTGCTCCTCGCCCAGCACGCGCCGCTGTTTTTCCAGCGCCTCGCGGAAGTACGGCTCGGCCTCGCCGGGCTTCCCCTGGGCCTGCAGCAGGAAACCCATGTTGTTGATGGCGATCAGCGTGGTCGGGTGCTCATCACCCAGCACGCGCCTCCCCTTCTCCAGCGCCTCCCGACAGTACGGCTCCGCCTCGCCGGGCTTTCCCTGGGCGAGCAGGAGGTCGTCCATGGAGTTGATCGAGGCGAGCGTGTCCGGGTGCTCGGCGCCCAGCACCCTCCGCCGCGTCGCCAGCGCTTGCTCCTGCAGCGGCCGCGCGGCGTCGTACAGGCCCAGCTGCCTGTAGAGACCGGCCAACGTCTGTCGCAGCTTCGCGTCGACCGCCGGCTGGTCGGCGAATTGCTTCCCGATCGCGTCCGCGGCCGGCTTCAGAATCGTGCGGTCGATCAGCGCCCGGGCCGCGTCGGTGGCGTTGACCCGTTTCCACTGCCCGCCGAACGCGCTCACCTCCCCCGCTCGCTGCCCCGCCGGGACGCCGGCCTTGGCCAGCGCCTCGGCGAACCTCGCGGCAACGTCCGCGGTGAGCAGCTTCCCTGCTTCGGTCGCGCTCACCTGGGCGAGCATCTGCCCCTGGAAGTCGGAGACCTTCTGCAGCTCGTCCGCCCGCTTCCTGGCCTCGCCCTCCGCGGCCACGGCACGGTCGCGCTGCGTCCTGGCGACCGTGGCCTGCCAGGCGAAGGCGACCACGCCGATCAGCAGCGCCGCCGCGATCGCCGCGCCCGCGGTCACCGGCCCCCTGTGCCGCCGCACGAACTTCCTGAGCCGGTAGACCGGCTCGGCGGCGCCGCGACCACCGCCTCGCCGCCGAGGTACCGCCTGACGTCCATCGCCAGGCCGTTGGCGGTCTCGTAGCGGCGCTGGCGGTCCTTCTCCAGCGCCTTCATCACGATCCAGTCGAGCTCGCCGCGCACGATCGTGCCGAGCCTGCGCGGCTCGGTCTGCCGACGGGCGGCGACGCTCGCGAGCGTGTCGGTGTTGACTGGCTGAGCCGCGTGCTGGGCTTGGGCGGCTCCACCTCGCGGATGATCCGCTGGATCTCGCGCGTACGCCGCCGACCGCAGCTCGTTGCTGCCGAACGGCGTGCTGCCGGTGAGCAGCTCGTAGAGCAGCACGCCCAGCGAGTAGACGTCCGTCCGCGTGTCGATGTCGAGCGATGCCCTCGGCCTGCTCGGGGCTCATGTACTCCGGCGTGCCGATGAGCTGGCTGATACTCGGTGAAGAGCGTCTTCTCGGTCAGCTTGCTCGCGGTCGCCTTGGCGATGCCGAAGTCGATCACCTTCGCGTGGGGCCGTCCGTCCTGCGTGGCGACCAGGATGTTGCTGGGCTTGATGTCGCGGTGGATGATCCCCTTGGTGTGCGCGTGCTGCACGGCGTTGCAGACCTGCGCGAAGAGCTCCAGCCGCTGCGTCGATGCTCGAGGTTGTTCTTGTCGCAGTACTGCGGCGATCGGCTCGCCCTTGCACCAGCTCCATCACGAAGTAGGGCCGGCCGGTCTCCGTCGCGCCCGCGTCGAACACCTTCGCGATGTTGGGGTGGTCCATCACCGCCAGGGCCTGCCGCTCCTGCTCGAAGCGCGCGACCACCTGCCGCGGTGTCCATCCCCAGCTTGATGATCTTGAGCGCGACCTTCCGCGCGACCGGCTTCTCCTGCTCGGCCATGAAGACCGAGCCGAATCCGCCCTCGCCGATGAGCTGGAGCAGCTTGTACGGCCCGATGCGCGTGCCGGGTCCTTCCCGCAGCGCCGCAGCGCCGGCCGGGGCGGACTGCGCGAGGCTCCGCTCCCCGTCGGGTGGCGGCGGAAGGTCCGCGGTTTCGTCGGATTCGCGGGTTGTCATGGAAAGTCCTCGGCGTTGGCGGACGGCCACTCACTCATCCCGTCGATCCCAGTCTACCAACCCGGTGCAAGCCCCTGGCGCGAGAAAGGCGCGCCTGCGGGCCAGGTCAGCGGTAGGCGACCAGGCCGGGCGACGGATCTCGAGGCACCGGGCCGGGGCGACGGAGTGCTACCCTCTCGACGGCTGGGCTCCCTCCCGAGCGCCGGAGGGACGGAGGTCGTTGGGTGACGAGACTCGAGCCGCGCCCGTCGTGTGGCGATTGCGGCCGTCCGCCGGTCGTGTGTTTCTGCGATCGCATCACCGTGCTGCCCACCCGCACGCGCATCCTCCTGCTCCAGCACCCGCGCGAGCAGGACGTGGCGATCGGGACGGCGCGGATGGCCCACCGCGCCCTGCCGAGCTCGCGCCTGCGGGTCGGTCTCGACTTCGCGGACGACCCCGAGGTGTTGGCGGCCCTGGCCCGGCCGTCTCCAGCCTACGTCCTGTTCCCGGGGCCCGGCGCGCTTCCCGTCGAGCAGCTCCCGCGCGACCGCGCCATCACGCTCGTCGTGGTCGACGGCACGTGGTCGCAGGCGCGCAAGCTCCTCAGGCTGAACCCGGCGATCGCGGCCCTTCCCCGGATCGCGTTCAGCCCGGAAAGGCAGAGCGCCTACGTCATCCGCCGGGAGCCCGCCGACTTCTGCGTGTCCACGATCGAGGCGCTGGCGCACGTGCTTGCGGTGCTCGAGCCGGAGGGCGGCGCGTTCGAGCGGCTGCTCGATCCCTTCCACGCCATGGTGGAGCGGCAGCAGCGGTTCGAGGCGGAGGTCGGCGCCAGCCGTCATCGTTACCTCCCTCGCCGCGCGAAGGTCCCGCCCCGGGACGCGCTGGCCGCTCGCCTCGGCGCGGTATGGTCCCGGCTCGTCTGCGTCCACGGCGAGGCGAACGCTTGGCCGCGCCATCATCCCGCGCGGGAGGAGCCGGAGACCGTTCACTGGGTCGCGCACCGTCCCGCGACGGCCGAGTCGTTCGAGGCGGTCGTGGCGCCGCGACGCGCGTTGGCGGAGGCCACGCACGAGCACGTCGAGCTGCCGCCGGAGCGCCTCCTGGCCGGCGGCACCGTGCAGCAGTGGCAAGACGGCTGGAAGGAGTTCGCCAGGCCCGACGACATCCTGGTCACGTGGGGAACGTACTACCGCGATCTCGCCGCGGCGGATGGCTTGCCGCTCGCCGTCCCGTCGATGAATCTGCGCGACGAGGTGTCCCGGTTGCTCGGCGTGCGATTCGGCACCGTCGAGGCGTCCCTGGGCTCGCTGGGCGCGACACCGGCGCCGCTGGCACTCCCCGGACGCGGCGGCCGCCGCCTCGCGGCCCTGGTCGGCGCGCTCGAATCGCTGCGCCCTGCTTGAATGGGGCAGGTCCCGCCGCGGCAGCGTGTGGGCCAGCGCCCGCACGTGAGCGGATCACCTTCTCGGACGTGGGGCCGGAAACGCAGATGATCCGGCCCATGCCCCGCCGACGGGAAGCGATGAACTACAATCCCGGCGGATGAACCCCGACGTCGTGCGGTCGATCGAGGATCTCCGGGCGCGAGGCGTGCTGTCGGAGAGCCAGGCCGCGTTGCCGGCACGCGTGGCGCGCGGCGAGATCGTGTCGGTCCGGGCCGAGCTGCGCGCCGCCCTCTACGCGGGCGTCCTCCTCGTCACGACCGGTGCAGGGCTCCTCGTCCGTCAGAACCTCGAGGCGATCGGACCGCTCGGCGTCGCGCTCGGCCTCGGCCTCGCCGCCGCCCTGGCGCTCGGCTGGGTCGCGCGCTCGGCGCCGGCGTTCTCGTGGGCGGAGGTTTCGTCTCCCAACCTCGCGTTCGACTACGTTCTGCTTCTCGGAGTGCTCCTCGCCGCCACGGACCTGGCCTACGTCGAGGCCCGCTTCACTCCTCTCGGCCGAGCGTGGCCCTGGCATCTCCTGATCGTGTCGCTGCTCACCGCCGCGTGCGCGTTCCGTTACGACTCGCGGGTCGTGTTCTCCCTCGCGCTGGGAACGTTCGCGGCGTGGCGCGGGGTCTCGGTCGCCTATCTCGAGCCCACCTGGTGGCGCGGTCCGGAGCCCGTGATCCGTGCGAACATGATCGTCTGCGGCGCGATCTTCGTGACGGCCGCGTGGATCCTGGAGCGAACCGGCCGGAAGGCGCACTTCGAGCCGGTCGCGGCGCACCTCGGATGGCTGCTCGTCCTGGGGGCGCTCGCGTCGGGGGTGTTCCGCGGGGAGACGCCGGCGGCGCTCGCCCACGCGGGCGCCCTTTCGCTCGTCGGCGCGATCCTGGCGGCGTGGTCGCTGAAGCGTCGGCGTTTCGTGACGTTCGCCATGGGCGTCATCGGGGCGTACGTCGGAGTGAGCGGTCTCGTCGTGCATGGCGTGGGTTACGGGTCGGACGTCCTCGTGTACTTCTGGTTCACGCTTTCAGCTTTCCTTCTGCTGGGCGCCCTCGTCGCGGGCCACCGATAGATGCGGCGGGAGCCGTGAGAAGGGACGCGGTTCGCGCGGAGCGCGCTCGCGAGTGCCGCGTCGCCGCGCGCGCCTGGCGCCGCGCGGGAACGATCGACGACACCACGCTCGCCGCGATCGACACGACCTTTCCGGATGACCGCGTGCGCGCCCGCCCCGCCTTTCGCGTGCTCTTCTTCGCGTTCACCGCTTTCGGCGTGCTCGCCGCCTTCGGGCTGGCGCTCGCGACGGGCCTCGACTCGTCGGGCAAACTCGGCTTCGTCGCGCTGACGTTCGGGATTCTCCTCGCGGCAGCCACGGAAGTTCAGCTCGGGCTCTTCCGGCGGGACCGCGGCGGGACGGAAGAGGCGACGTCGATCCTCTCCGCCCTCTTCCTGGTCGGCGCGGCCGGCTGGTTCGTCTTCGAGTGGATCCCTCTCGGCGGGCGAGCCGAGTTTTCTTCGTTCCTCGTCGTTGCCGCGCTGATCCTCGCGGCCGCGGCGTGGCGCTGGGGCCTCGCCATCCACGCGACCGGCGCCGCGGTCCTCGCGTTCTGGCTGCTCGCCCGGCTGCCGCACGGAAGGCTCCTGTGGGCCGTCACCGGTCTCGTCGCCTCCGCTCTCCTCGTGCGCGCTCGGGAGTCCGGGCGGTTGGCGCCCTCGCACCGGCGCGCCGCGTCGTGGGCGTTTCTCGTGGCGATCGCCGGCCTGTATGCCTCGATCTCTATCTACTCGCTCGATCACGGCCTCGTCGAGGCAATCGGCGAGCGCGGCTCCTTCTTTCACTCGCTCTTCGACGTCGATCCGCGAACCGGCGCGGCAGGTGTTCTGGCAGGACTCCCGTGGACCGTGAGGCGGGTTCTGTGCGCGTGTCTGACCGCGGGGGTTCCCGCCGTCCTGATCGCCGCCGGCCTGCGCCGGAGGCGCAGGCTCCTGCTCGACGCCGGGCTCGTCCTCGCGGCCGTCTCGCTCGCGACCGTCCGCGCCTACGTGCACGTGGCCGCGCCGTGGCTCGTGCTCGCGGCCGCGGGCGGCGGACTCCTGGCCCTCGCCCTCGTCCTGCGCCGCTGGCTCGATTCCGGTCCGGGCAGGGAGCGCGGCGGCTTCACGGCCGAGCCGCTCTTCGAGAGCCCGTCGCGGACGCGAATCCTCGAGGCCGCGGCGACGATCGCAACCCTGTCTCCGACCCCGCGTGGAGTCCCCACGGAACCCGGATTCAAGGGGGGTGGCGGCGAATCGGGAGGAGCGGGGGCGAGCGGCGAATTCTGACCTCGAGACGCCGGCCCCGGTCACCGGGACCGGTTCAACCCAGCCGGACCTTCCGCAGGTCGATGGGCCGGCCCTTGTAGACGCCCAGGCCCAGGTTCTCCGCCACCGCCAGGCCGTAGTGGCGCCGGCGCAGCGTCTCCACTCGCCCCGTATCGAGGCTGCCCGCCTCGAGCTGGCAGGCCACCAGCACGTCGAAGCCCACGCTGTCGAGGGCCACGGGATCCGTGGCGACGTAGAGCCGCTCCTGGGGTACGACGAAGGCCGGCGCGGGGACGGGCCCCTTGTCGTACTGCACCCTGAAGGCGTCCATGACGTGGAGCACCACCTTGTCCCGGATGGGCGGGAAGGCGCAGACCTCGGGGATGTAGCGGTGGATGAAGTCGTGACCGCGAGGGCAGTTGGTGGTGGAACCGAAGGCGAGGTTCTTCATCGCGCCGGTGATCTCGGTCGCGCCGTGGTGCTTGAGCACGGGGATGTTGATCACCTTGTCGACGCCGCCCTCCTTGCCGGAGCGCGTCAGCAGCTTGGGGAAGTGGCTCTTGGTGCCGCCGTGGAACATCTCCTCGAGGTAGTTCTCGGCATCGGGCAGGCTGTGGTCCGCCTCGTAGAAGACCTCCTCGTCCCAGCGCTCCCAGCCGCCGGGGGTGTTCTTGCCGTCCTTCTCGATGAACCAGTTGAGCAGGTAAGCCTCCACGCCGGGGTGGACCTCCTCCGGCTTGTACGTGCGCGCGTGCTCGTCGTCGAAGCGGTGCCAGACCACCATGTCCTTCCGCGGAATCCCGGCCTGCTCCATCCCCGCCACCACGGCCCCGATCAGCTCCCGGGTCGTGCCGGAGATCTGGTGCCCCACGGGGTTGAACTTGATGCCGACGCGCTCGCCGGGGCTCACGAAGCGGCGCCAGGCCTCGCGGGTCCCCTTTTCGCCGGTCAGGGACCTGAGGGCCGCGGCCACCATTCGCTCCGCCGCCCCCGCGACGGGCCGAAGGTCCTTCACGGAGCCCGGGAGGTAGGCCTCGGCCACGATCCCGGGGAAGGGTCCCGGCATGGAGAGACGGCCTTTCGGCTGGCGCAGGGCCAGTTGCACGTTGGTGTGCAGCGCCATGGGGTCCGGGCGGACCGCGGCAGCCGGGGCAGGCGCGGGGGCGTCCGGCACGGGCGCCTCCCCCCGGAGCGCTTGGGGGAGCTGGGTGGCCGCCAGGGCGGCGCTTCCCGCGGCGAGGAAGGTGCGACGGTTCATGGATCGACGTACGCTCATGGGACCTCCCTAGTGTCCCGAGTCCGAAGTACGTCACCTATTTCGCCGGCCCTGGCCGGCCCTGGCTGCGTCGGGCCTCCTCGAAATACTCCCGGTATTCCTTCGTCGGCCCTCCTTGCCAGGACCGCCCATGGCTCGGCGAACTAGGCAACGTACTTCGGACTCGGAACACTAGCGACTCGAAGGGAACAACAGGGCCACCGCGCCGGAGTGGACCGTCAGGCGGAGCGAGGTCCCGGTCAGGTTGCTCAGGCCGAGCGATCCGGGGCGGAGCCGGGCGCGGCGCAGCGTCCAGCGTGTGCCGCCGAGGGTGACCGTCGCGGCCCCGCCGAGCGCGACGAGCGAGACGGTTCGGCCGCGCACCGTGGCCGCCTCGCAGCCGCGGCTCGTGACGAGGACGGTGCCGCGGTCGGCCGGCGCGAGGATGCCGGCGAACCAGCGCGACGCCTCGCCGAGATCGAACAGGTTCGACCACTCGTGGTCGAGGCGCCCCCCGAGAAGGCCGGCGACCGTGACGACCTGCACTCGGCGGGCCCTGAGCTCGCGGAAGGCGCCCGCGAGGTCGCTGAAGTCCTTTTCCTTTTCGTAGATCACGGACGAGACGCCGCGGGGCGCTCGCGAGGTCGAGTCGAGGTCGCCGACGAAGAGGTCCGGCCGGCGGCCGGCGGCGCGGCAGGTCTTGAGCCCGCCGTTCACCGCGACGAGGAGGCAGCCGTCCGACATCGCGCCCGCGAGCGCGCACGCGCGTCTCAACTCGGACCGGCCGGCGCCCTCGAGGACCAGGACGGCCCCCTGGACGCCACCCCGGCGCCTGAGACCGCGCAGCCCGATCTGCGGTCGGTCGCCGCTGCCGTCGATGGTGATGGAATGCCCCTCCCCGACCCTTAGAGATACCCCTCGGCGCCTCGCGAATCAAGAGAAACTGCGACGCAACCCGGCGATGCGGCGCCGCGCAACAAAAAACCCCGGAGGCGGGAGCCTCCGGGGTTCTGTTTCGCGCTTGCTGGACCGGCGCGCTAGGCGACCGGCATCACGTTTTCGGCCTGCGGGCCCTTCGGGCCGTCCTTGATCTCGAACTCGACTTCCTGACCTTCATCGAGGGTTCGGTATCCCTCGGCTCGGATCGCGGAGTAGTGAACGAAGACGTCCGGTCCGTCCTCGCGGGCGATGAACCCGTAACCCTTGGTGTTATTGAACCACTTCACCTTGCCTCTGGCCACGATCGGAACCTCCTTGACGCAAAAACCCTGTTCGGGACACGGAACTTCCAGCGCCCCGGGCGCGACCCGCTTCCGAGGAGGAGCCACAAAAAAGCCACCCGGGCTCTCGGTCGCCCCAGGTGGCCTTCCCGCCGGCACCCCTACTTCACCGCGACGAGCCGTTCAAGAGTTTAGAGCTTCAAAGGTGACGCCGCAAGTCCGGTCTCCGCCGACCCGCGACTCGATCAAGGCCGGGGAATCGGACTCCGGCTCCCCCTCGGACGGGGTTTCTTCCTCTGCCGCGGAGGCTTTCGGCCCGTCCTGTTCCCTTGCCACCGGGCGGGAGCGCAGCGCCGGGCCGAAGGCCAGCTCGAGCACCTGCTCGATCTCGCTCACGAAGTGGAAGGTCAGCGCGTCCTTGACCGGCTGAGCGACGTCCACCAGGTCCTTCTCGTTCTTGTCCGGGAGTATCACGCTCCGGATACCCGCGGACTTGGCGGCGATCACCTTCTCCTTGATGCCGCCCACCGGTAGCACCTTGCCGCGCAGCGTGATCTCCCCCGTCATCGCGAGGTAGGTCGGGACCGGCAGGCCGGTCAGGAGCGATACCAGCGACGTCGTGAGCGTCACGCCGGCCGACGGGCCGTCCTTGGGGATCGCCCCGGCGGGCACGTGGATGTGGAAGTCGGACCGGTCGAAGATCGTCTCGTCGAGCTTCAGCTCCTTCGCGTTGGTGCGAATCCAGGAGAGCGCCGCGAGCGCCGACTCGCGCATCACGTCGCCGAGACGGCCGGTGATGGTCACTTTCCCCTTCCCGCGCATGCGGGTGGATTCCACGAAGAGGATCTCGCCCCCGACCTGGGTCCAGGCCAGGCCGACCGCGACGCCGGTCCGGTCGCTGCGCTCGGCGATCTCGCGGAAGAACCGGACCGGGCCGAGCAGGTCCACGACCTTCTCCGGCGTGGCGACGACCTTGTCCGTGTTTCCCTCGACGACGCGCCGCGCGATCTTCCGGCAGATGTTCGCCACCTCGCGGTCGAGGTTTCTGACCCCCGCCTCGCGGGTGTAGCTGTTGATCAGCATCCGGACGCCGTCGTCGGGGATCTCGAGACGCTCGGCCGTCAGGCCGTGCTCGTCGAGCTGCCGCGGCACCAGGTGGCCCTTCGCGATCTCCAGCTTCTCTTCCTCGGTGTAGCCGGGGAGGCGCAGGACCTCCATGCGGTCCCGGAGGGCGGGAGGGATGGTGTCGAGGACGTTCGCCGTCGTGATGAAGAACACCTTGCTGAGGTCGTAGGGCACCTCGAGGTAGTGGTCGGAGAACGCGTTGTTCTGCTCGGGGTCGAGCACCTCGAGGAGCGCGGACGACGGGTCGCCCCGGAAATCGGTCCCCACCTTGTCGATCTCGTCGAGCATGAAGACCGGGTTGCGGGTCCCCGCTCGCTTGATCCCCTGGATGATGCGCCCGGGCAGCGAGCCGATGTAGGTGCGGCGGTGCCCTCGGATCTCCGCCTCGTCGCGGATCCCGCCCAGCGAGATCCGGATGAACTTCCGCCCCATCGCCCTCGCGATCGACTTCCCGAGCGACGTCTTGCCGACGCCGGGAGGGCCCGCGAAGCAGAGGATCTGCCCCTTGAGGTCCTTCTTGAGAGAGCGGACCGCGAGGTACTCCAGGATCCGGTCCTTGATCTTCTCGAGATCGTAGTGGTCCTCGTCGAGGATCCGCTTGGCCTCGGCGACGTCGAGCTTGTCCTCGGTCTCGACCGTCCACGGGAGCGAGACGAGCCAGTCGAGGTAAGTGCGGGAGACGGTGTACTCCGCCGCCTGCGGCGGCATCTTCGAGAGCCGCTCGAGCTCTTTCTCGGCGGCCTTGCGCGGCTCCTCGGGCATTCCCGCGGCCTCGATCTTCTTCCGCAGCTCCTCGATCTCTACGGTCCGCTCGTCCTCCTCGCCCAGCTCCTTCTGGATCGCCTTCATCTGCTCGCGGAGGTAGTACTGCTTCTGCGTCTTCCCGACCTCGTCCGCGACCTGCGACTGGATGCGGCTCGAGATCTCCTGCAGCTCGAACTCGCGCGTGATGATCTCCATCAGCTTCTGGACGCGATCGCGGACGTTGTTCCGCTCGAGCAGGCCGATCTTCTCCTCGACGCTGATGTTGAGCACGGACGCCGCGAGGTCGCTCAGGCGCGCGGGGTCGGACGACCCCGCGGACAGGACCATCTCGCCGAGGTCGTTCGAGATGTTCGGCGAGGCCTGGACGAGCTGCTGGAACTTGTTGATGAGGCCGCGGACCAGAGCCTCGAACTCGACGCTGGGCTCGACGATGTCGTCGAGCGCGGTGATCGAGGCCTTGACGAACGGCTCGGTGGCGACGAAGCGGTCCACGCGGATGCGCCGCATCCCCTGGATGATGAGATTGACGTTGTTCCCGTTGAGCCGGACGATCTTCAGGATTCGCGCCGCGGTCCCGACGCGGAACATCGCCGACGGATCCGGATCGTCGTCGGCCGGGTTCCGCTGGGACACGACGCCGATCAGCTTCGAGTCGCGCGCCACGTCGTCGAGCAGGTTCAGCGTCTTCCGCCGCCCGACGGAAATCGGCATGATCGCGTGGGGGAACAGCACGCTGTTGCGAAGCGGGAGCACCCCGATCTCGCTCGGAATCACGATGGAGTCCATGGTCTCCTTGCCTTGTCGCGGGTCATGCCCGGCCCGCAGTCCGGTCGGCTGGGTTCCATTGTCGTGCCGGGCGGCGCGCGGTGCAACCCGGGGCGCCCCGAAAAACGATCGCCCCGGCGCCCGCGCCGGCGCGGGCCCGGGGCGATGACGAGAACGGAATCGTCAGCCGACGTGGATCTCCACCTTCTTCGGCTTCGCCTCTTCCGCCTTCGGCAGCACGACCTCGAGCACGCCGTCCTTGAGGCTCGCGGAGATCCTCGAGGGGTCCACCGTGGTCGGCAGGCTGAAGCTGCGAGCGAACGAGCCGTAGACCCGCTCCATCCGGTAGGCGTTCTTCTCCTCGACCGCCTCCGCGTGCTTCCGCTCGCCCCGGAGGATCAGGACGCCGTTCTCGACGCGGACGTCGATGTCGTTCCTGTCCACGCCGGGAAGCTCGGCCCGGATGACGAGGTCCTCGCCCTTTTCGAAGATGTCCACGGCCGGGGCCCAGGCCCCGTAGCCTTCCTCGGTTCCCCAGCGGGTCGGAGCGTCGGCGAGAAGCCGGCCCACCCGCTCCTGGATGCTCATGAGATCGCGCAGCGGATCCCATCTCACGATCGCCATGTTCGTACCCTCCCTGCGAAAGTCGTTGGCGCCGGGGCCTCTCGTGTCGTTTGCCCCGCGGCGATGGTCTTGTTAAGACCCGCTCAGGAAGGTGTCAAGCCGGCCGGCGCCCGGCGGCCCGGCCTCAGGGCTCGGGCGCGCGCACGGTCAGGACCGGGCACGGCGCGCGGCGCACGACCCGCTCGGTCGTCGAGCCGAACAGCGCGTGGGAGATGAACCCGCGCCCGTGAGTGGACATGACGATCATCCCGGCGCCGCGTTCGAAGGCGAGACGCGCGATCTCGAGGTGGGGAATGCCGCGGAGCACGAGCCTCTCGATCGCGACACCGGCCCCCTCGTAGGGCTTCAGGAAGCGCTCGAGCTCCTCCGTCGCGCGTCGTACCTGGGAATCCAGTACCTCCTCCACGGGAACGGCGGCGAACTCGTCCACGAACGCCGGGAGCCGGTCCTCCACGACGTGCACGACGACGACGGCGGAGGAGAACATCCCCGCGATGGTCAGCGCCGGGCCGAACGCGTGCCGGGAGGTCTCGGAGAAATCGGTGGTGACGACGAGGGTGCCGAATTCGCTCATGGCCGCCTCCGCGCCCCGTGCGCCGTCACGAAGCCGCCCGCCGCGAGCTTGCGACCGGGCGAGTCCTATCCGTAGAGCCGCTCGTGATGCAGAGCGACGAGGCTGTCGGGAACGGGACGGTAATCGAGCGGCTCGAGGGAGAACGAGCCGCGTCCCTGCGTCTGCGACCGCAGCGTCGTGAGGTAGCCGAACATCTCGCCGATCGGGACGACCCCGCCGACCACGACGCTGCTGCGCAGGAACCGGGTCTCCTCCACGACCGCGCGCCTCTGGCTGAGCGTCTTCACGACGCCCCCCAGGTAATCCTCGGGAACGCGGATCTCGAGCCGGCCGTAGGGCTCGAGGACCTGCGCGCCGGCGACGCGAAGCGCCTCGCGGAACGCCATGCTCGTCGCGGAATTCAACGCGATCTCGGGCTGCCCCGCGTCGTCGTAGACGGCGTCGAGGAGCACGACGCGGATCGAGGTCACCGGGTAGCCGTACAGCCCGCCCCCCTCCGCGGCGTTGCGGACCGATTCGAGGATCGCGGGCAGGAAGTTTTGCGGGATCGCCCCCTGGCGGAGCCGGTCGAGGACCTCGACCTCTCCGGACCGGTCCGATGCCGGCTCGATCCCCAGCTCGACCCGCGCGAACAGGTTCTCGCCCGCGACCTGGCGCCGGTACTCCGCCCCGGCGCGCGCGGAGGTCCGCGCCGTCTCCCGGTAGGAGACGCGAGGCTTGCCGTACGCGGCGTTGACGCCGAAGTCCCGCTGCATCCGCGAGAGGACGACGTCGAGGTGCAACTCCCCCATGCCCGAAAGCAGCGTCTGCCCCGTGTCGGGATCCACCGACGAGCGCAGCGTCGGGTCTTCCCGCTGCATGCGCGCGAGAACCTCGGCGAAGCGGTCCCTGTCGGTCGAGGTGCGCGGCTCCACGGCGACCGAAACGACCACGTCGGGGAAGCGGATCGGCTCGAGCAGGATCGGGGCCGACTCGTCGCACAGCGTGTCCCCGGTGGCCGTGCGGTGGAGCCCGGCGACCGCGACGATGTCGCCGGCCTCGATCTCCTCCACCGCCTCCCCTCGCTCGGCGTGCATCCTCAGGATCCGGCGGAGACGCTCCTTCTCGCCGGTCCTCGGGTTCACGGTCCGCTCGCCCGAGCGGAGCTTTCCCGAATAGACGCGCAGGTAGAACAGGTCGGCCGCGGCGGTCGCGACGACCTTGAAGACCAGCGCCGAGAACGGCGCGTCCGGCCGCGGCTCCCGCGTCAGCGGCTCGCCGCCCGACGGCGAGGTTCCCTCGACCGGCGGCATCTCTCCCGGGGACGGGAGGAAGGCGCAAACCGCGTCGAGCACCGGCTGGATCCCCGCGTTCCTGAGGGCCGCCCCGCAGAGCACGGGCACCGCGCTGCGCGCGACGGTCGCTTCCCGCAGGGCGGCGCGGAACACCTCGGCGGAAACCTCCTCGTTCGCGAGGAACCGCTCGGCGAGGCCGTCGTGAACCTCCGCCACCGCCTCGACCATCAGCGCCCGGCGGCGCTCGGCCTCTTCCTTCAATCTCTCCGGGATCGGCGAGACCTCCACCTCGCGCCCTTGCGACGCGGCGTCGAACGCGAGATAGACCCGGCCCACGAGGTCCACGATCCCGGCGAACGTCTCGGCCGAGCCGTCCGGGAACTGGATCGGGATCGCGTGCGCGCGCAGGCGGTCGCGGATGGAATCCACGGCCGCGTCGAACCCGGCCCCGACGCGGTCCATCTTGTTGACGAACGCGATGCGGGGAACGTCGTAGCGGTCGGCCTGGTGCCACACGGTCTCGGACTGCGGTTCGACGCCCTCGACCCCGTCGAAGATCACCACCGCCCCGTCCAGCACCCGGAGAGCGCGCTCCACCTCCGCGGTGAAGTCCACGTGGCCCGGCGTGTCGATGAGGTTGATCTGGTGCTCGTTCCAGAGGAAGGTGGTCGCCGCGTCCGAGATCGTGATCCCGCGGTCGCGCTCGTCCACGCGGAAGTCCATCACGGCCTCGCCGTCATGGACCTCGCCGAGCCGGTGGCTCCGCCCCGAGTAGAAGAGGAAGCGCTCGGTGGTGGTCGTCTTCCCCGCGTCGATGTGGGCGACGATGCCGATGTTGCGAACGCGTTCGGGAGGTACCGAAGCCATTCCACGCCGATCCGCTTTCCCGGGAGCCCGAACCGAAGCGCGGCCCTCCGCGCGTGCCGGTGGGGGGCCCGCGATCACATCACGTAGTTGCCGCCCTGGTCCTCCGGGTCGCCCGGAGTGCCGTCGTCCTCCGGCTCGCTCGCGTGGCGCGCCCGCTCGTCCTCGATCGCGCGGAGGATCTCCTCCTCCTCGGGGATCCTCACGTTGTGGATCGCCCCGAGGAGCAACAGTCCCTGCCCGACCATCGCCGGATCCTCGTCGAGCCAGTCGCGCAGCGGATCGATGAGCTCCTCGGTGCCGAACAGGCTCACCCACTCCGACGTGCTCCCGGCCCCGATCTCCTCCATGAACCACCCGAGGTTGGCGGTGACCGCCTCGTAGGCGGAGCGCGTCCCGAGATCGGACAGCAGCACGAGGAGGCTGTGCGCGGCGTCGGCGTCCGCGCCTCCCGACTCGATCCGGGCCCGCGCCGGTCCGACCACCGCCTCCCCCATCATGGACAGCGCGCGCTCCGCGGCGCCGTACACGTAGGAGTTCTCGTCGGACAGGTACTCCATCACCTCGGGAATGAAGTGGACGGCCCGCAACTCGCCCAGCGTCTCGAGGGCCACCACCTTCGGGAAGAACGGCCCTTGCGACTCGAGCATCCTGAGGCACCAGTCCTGGGCTTTCCGCGCCTCCTCGTCGCGCTCCCGGCACAACACCGCGATGGCGGGGGGCAGGTCGGGGAGCACGAACGCGGTCTCGACCTCGGCGAGCGCGAGCAGGCGGTCGAGGTCTCCCCGCGCGCGGCGGAGGGCGAGCGCCATGTTGCGGTAGCGGGCGACCGCGAACGCGGCCGAGAGCTGGAAGCCGATGACCCACTGCTGGAACTGGTGGCCGAGGCGCTCCACGTCGTCGAGCATCGCGGTCGTCGTGAACGCCCCCACCGCCGCGGAGATGCGCTCGGGGAGATCGTCCTCGGGATCGCGGGGGAGCTTCGCGGCGGCGCCGCGGGTCCACTCGGCGATCGACCGGACGATCTCGCCGAGATCGCCCGCGCGGAACCGCTGCGCGATGTGCTTGATCGTCGCCTCGCCCATCGCCGCGAGGATGTCGCAGTCGTACCCGGACTCCACCGCCTTGATGGTCTTCCGCAGCTCGATACGCCCCGACGGGCCGGTCCTGAAGCACCAGCCGGCGTCGTCGATCTCGAGCGCCTCGAGCAGCGTGCGGAACCCCTCCCCCGCCCGGTGGGCTCCGCGCCACTGGAGCGCGGTGAGGAACCGGCCGAGGACGTCGGGGATCTCGTGCGCCTCGACGACCTCGAGGACGCCGCGGAGCGCCAGGGGATCCGCGAGCAGCTCGACCTTCTTGGCCACGAACTCGCGAACCAGCTCGCGGGCATCGGGGCTCCCCATCTCGGCGAGCGCATCGACGATGATCCCCAGGGCCGGATCGGTCATGTCGCCCCGCTGGAGGGCCGACGCGGCCAGATCCACCGTGCTCGGATAGCCGAGCCGGGCGAGCGCCTGGAGGCAGAAGCCGGGAGTCGCGCCACGCAGCAGGCGGAAGCCGCGAAGGAGGATGTTGTGGTGCTTCGCCGAGCCGTGCTCGCCGAGGTGCCGTGCGACCATCGTCGGCGTCGCGTCGTGATCGTCGAGCACGAACCCGTGGATCGCGTCGCAGCACTTGTCGGGGTAGTGGCGGATCAGGCGGTCAATGGCCCAGTAGCGGACCTCGGGGTCCTCCCACTTGGTGTACCGCGCCAATTCCTCGAACGACCAGATCAGGTCCGCCATGTGGTCCCGCTCTCCCGCCGCGCGCACGTCCGCGGCGCCTCTCATTCTAGCATCCGGCAGGCCGCGCCCCGGAACGACCCGGGTTGAGGATAAGATGGGCGGCCCATGCGCTGGATCTTCTCTGCCGCACTCCTGCTGAGCGCCGCGCTGCTGTTCACCCTTCAGCCGATGGTGGCGAAGATGCTCCTGCCGGTCCTCGGCGGGACCCCCGCGGTGTGGAACACCTGCATGGTGTTCTTCCAGGTGGGTCTGCTGGTGGGGTACGCGTACGCGCATCTCCTCTGCGGCCGGCTCCGCATCCGGGCCCAGGTGGCGCTTCACGCCGCGCTCGTGCTCCTCTCCCTCGCCGCCTTGCCGGTGGCGGTGAGCGGCCGCGGCGCCCCGCCGGTGGACGCGAACCCGATCCCGTGGGTCCTCGTCACGCTCGCCGTCGCGTGCGGCCTCCCGTTCGTCGTGGTGGCCGCGACCTCGCCGCTTCTCCAGCGCTGGTTCGCGACGACGGGATCGGCCGGGTCGCGCGATCCCTACTTCCTGTACGCGGCGAGCAACCTCGGAAGCCTCGGAGGCCTTCTCGCCTACCCGGTGCTCCTCGAGCCCGCGCTGCCGCTCGCGTCTTCCGCCTCGGGCGGGATGTCGCAGAGCCGGCTGTGGACGATCGGGTACGCCGCGTTCGCGGTGGCGGTCATCGGCTGCGGCGCCCTCGCCCTGTTTCGCCGCGGGCGCGGCGCCGGCGCGGCCGAGGCGCCGGCGGCCGACCCGGCCCCCACCCCCCGGCAGGTCGCGCGATGGATGCTCCTCGCCTTCGTGCCGTCGAGCCTCCTCCTCGGCGCGACCCAGTTCATCACCGCCGAGGTGGCGGCGATCCCGCTCCTGTGGGCCGTCCCGCTGGCCCTCTACCTCCTCACTTTCGTCGCCGCCTTCGGCGGAAGCGACCGCATTCCCGTCGCCTGGGTGTCGTGGATCTTCGCGGCCCTCGCGACGGCCGCCGCCGCGCTCGCGGCCTTCGGTCCCGACGAGCTCCCGTGGAGCCTGACGCTCGCGGTACACCTCCTGCTGCTCACCGCCGCGGCGCTGATGTGCCACCTGATCCTGGCGCGGCTTCGCCCGGCCGCCGGGCGGCTCACCGGCTTCTACCTCGCCATCGCCGCGGGCGGCGCCCTCGGTGGCGTTTTCAACGCGCTCGTGGCGCCGGTGCTTTTCCGCGACATCCTCGAGTACCCGCTGATGCTCCTCGTCGCCTGCGCGCTGCGGCCGGCGCTCGGTGCGGCCGCGGGCTCCCGCCCCGGCTGGCCGCGGCGCGCGCTCGACGCGGCGGTGCCCTTTGCGCTCGCCGCGTACCTCTTGCTCGCCGCCCGGTTCGCCCCGCGCCACCCGGCTCCCCGGGAGACTCTCGCGCTGCTGCTGGGGATCGGCCTCCCGGCGGCGATCGTGCTGGCGACGGCGGGACGGCGGGTGCGCTTCGCGCTGTCGTTCGCCGTGCTCTTGGGGTTCTTCTGGATCTGGCACCGGGAGGGGTCGGTCCTCCGCCGGGAGCGGAGCTTCTTCGCGGTGCACCGGGCCGCCGCTTACACGGGAACGCCTTTCAAGTTCGACGACGCGAGCGGCCTCACGGTCCGCCTGACGTTCCACGGCCTCCAACACGGCTCGACTCGCCACGGCGTGCAGGCCGTCGAGGGGATCTACAGGAAGGCGCCGACGACCTACTACCACCGCACCGGCCCGATCGGACAGGTCTTCGCGGCCTGGGGACACTCCCCGCTCCTCGACGAAGTGGGCGTGGTCGGCCTCGGCTGCGGGACGCTCGCCGCGTACGGCTCGCCGCGGCGAAGATTCACGATGCACGAGATCGATCCCGCCGTGGTCCGCATCGCGACCGACCCGGCGGTGTTCACCTATCTCGAGGACACCTCCTCGCCGTGGAGCGTCGTCCTGGGCGACGGCCGCCGGACGATCGAACAGGTCCCCGACGGCACGTACGGCCTCCTGGTGCTCGACGCGTTCACGTCCGACGCGGTGCCGGTGCACCTCCTGACCCGCGAGGCGATGGCCACCTACGTGAGGAAGCTCCGTCCCGGCGGCCTCGTGGCGCTCAACCTCACGAACGGCTACCTCGATCTCGAGAAGGTCGTCGGCGCGGTCGCCTCGGACCTCGGCCTCGCCGCGCTGCTCGAGGTGGACGACGACGTGGACGCCAGGGCCGAGGGCGAGGGGAAGGACCCCTCCGTCTGGGCGATCGTCGCCCGCTCGAGGGCCGACCTCGAGCCGCTCGCGAGAGACCCGCGCTGGAAGCCGCTCACCGGCGACGGAGCGCCGCCGCCCCTCCCGAGCGCGCTCTGGACCGACCAGTACTCGAACCTCTTCTCGGTCCTGTCTCCCTGAAGCGCGAACCGTTGCCGCTCGTCTCGCCCTATCTCGGCCGAGCGTGTCCGTAGACACCCCTTTTCTGGGGTGGCGAGGACACGCTCGGCCGAGATAGGGCGAGACGAGGACCGGACCGGTTTTTGGAAAGCGGACCGAGAAAGTCCTCTTGCGAGGTGGGTGAAGCGGCGCAGTCGAGGGGGTGGCGCGCGGGCTTACGCGCACCGTCCTCGCGCCCGGATAATCTGGACCGTTTCTGTCTGTGTTCTCGGGAGAAGCGCTCACTGGAATGGCGCGCGGAAGCGGCCGCGCCGCCTTTACTCTCCCCTCGCCTGTTGCTATGGTACCCAGTCACGACGCACGCGGTCTCGCGCCCGAAAGATGGTCCGCTGCCCGGCCGGGGTCTTGCAGAGGAGAGCGAGGCATGGAAGCGGAGAGCCACCCGTACCGTTACGAGATGGTGGACGCACGGCCCGGCTACATCGTGGTCGAGCACGAGCTCAAGAGCAAGGCGATGCGCGCGTACTTCTCCCCCGACCCCGTGGCCCCGGTCGAGGGTTACCGCGAGGGCAACCGGATCTGGCAGCACACCGCCACGGCCCAGTCGCTGCGCTTCTCCATCCGGGACACGGAGACGGGCGAATCGATCCCGTTCGACGAGCTTCTCGGCCTCGCGTTCTACGGGAGCTGCCCCAAGGGCAGCGAGGTCTGGGAGATCGGCGATCTCGCCCAGGAGAACAAGGTCTCGATCTACGTGGCGGTGACCGGGGAGACCGCCGACGGCAAGCCGGCTCCGCTGGCGACGGAGAAGCTCCGGGTGCTGAACCGTTACTTCAACGAGCGCCTGAGGAGCAAGGAAAAGAAGATCCTGATCCTCCCGGACCGCTTCGGCCTGTACCGGGAGTTCTCCCACGGGCACATCATGGTGGATCTCGGCCTCACGGCGATGGAATAGCCGCGTGGCCGGGAAGTGAAAAGGAGAGCGCGACGATGACGATCAAGGAGCTTGCCGAGAAGCTTCGGCTCAATCCGCTCAACGCCCTGGCCGACCGGACAGTGACCGGGGTGTACATCTCGGACATGGTCAGCGACGTGATCGCGAACGCGAAGCCGGGCAACGTGCTCGTCACCGTCCAGGTCCACAACAACGTCATCGCCGCGGCGAACCTGGTGGACGTGTCCGGGATCATCCTGACCCGAGGACGGAAGCCGGCGGAAGACATGCTCGCCCTCGCCGAGAAGGCCGGCATCCCCGTCCTCGTCACGGATCTGAACAGCTGGCAGGTGGCCAGCATGATGTTCGAGGCAGGGCTTCGCTGAAAAGCGGATGACGCCCAAGCGCGCCACCGATGCCGCGGGATTGCGGCTCGCGGAGATCCGGGACCTGCTGGATTGCGAGGTCATCTGCGGAGAACATCGGCTCGACCTGGTGGTGACCGAGTGCTTCGCGGCCGACCTGATGAGCGACGTGCTGGCCTTCTCGAAGGCCCATGTCCTCCTGATCACGGGCCTCGCCGGAATCCAGTCGGTCCACACGGCGGACGTCGCGGAGCTGGCCGGGATCCTCTTCGTGCACCACAAGCATCCCTCGCAGCAGGTTCTCGACCTGGCCCGTGAAAGGAACCTTCCGGTGCTCTCGACACCCCACCACATGTTCGACGCTTGCGCGGCGCTGGCCGCGAAAGGGCTCCGCAGCGGCTCCAAGGGCTAGGAGCCCGTCCGAGGGCGGGAACGGCGTTTGCAAATGGTCACATCCGAAGCATCGGGAGAGGTCCTCTACCGCGAGTCCTTCCGGATCGCCGGGAACGACTACGAGCACGGGGGGGACGTCGCGACGAGGGTGAAGAGCATCCTGAAGGAGCTCGGGATCGACTCGGCCCTCGTGAGGCGGCTGAGCATCGCGAACTTCGAGGCGGAGATGAACATCGTCATGTATGCCGAGGAAGCGACGCTCGACCTCATCGTGGCCCGGGACGAGGTCCGGGTGACCATCACCGACCGCGGCCCCGGGATCCCCGACATCGAGCAGGCGATGCAGGAAGGCTATTCCACGGCCACCGCCGAGATGCGCGCGCGGGGGTTCGGCGCCGGGATGGGGTTGCCGAACATCCGGAGAAACGCAGACCGGTTCGAGATCGAGTCGGTCCCGGGAACCGGGACGACGCTCAGGTACGCCGTTCGTCTCGGGTGAGCGGAGAGTCCGTGAACGAGGAAACCGTCCACTCCGTCGAGTTCGACCGCGACCGCTGCGTCGCCTGCGTGGCGTGCTGCAAGGCGTGCCCCACCCAGGCCATCCGGGTCCGGGAGAAGCAGGTCGTCGTGGACGGAGAGCGCTGCATCGATTGCGGCGAGTGCATCCGCGCCTGTCCGTACGACGCCGTCAGCGCCCGGACCTCGTCCCCCTCGGACCTGAAGAAGTACAAGTACACCGTCGCGATCCCCTCGACGACCCTCTTCTCGCAGTTCGGCGGGGACGTCGAGCCGGCGCGGATCATTCGCGCTCTCGACCGGCTGGGCTTCGACCGCTGCCACGACCTCTCGTGGATGTGCGAGATGGTCGGACGCGCGGTGGACACGTATCTCGCGGAGTGCGGCGAGCCGTGGCCGAAGATCTCCGTCACCTGTCCCGCGGTCATCCGGCTGATCCAGCTCCGCTACCCCGACCTGGTCCCGCACCTGATCCCGTTCGAGGTGCCGCGGGAGCTGGCGGCGAAGCTGGTGCGGCGGCGGCTCTCCCAGGAGCTGGGGCTGCCCGCGAGCGACATCGGGATCTTCTACCTCACCCCGTGCTCCGCGATCATGCACTCGATCCTGTGGCCGGTCGGCCTCGAGGAATCCTACCTCGACGGCGCCTTCTCGATCTCGGAGATCTACGGGCCGCTGCGGAAGGCGATCGACGAGACGAAAGACGTCCCCGCGACGCCGGGCCTCAGTCCGCGGGGGCTGCAGTGGGCCGTCGCCGGCGGCGAGACCTCGATGATGCGCAGCGGGAACACGCTGGCGCTCTCCGGGGTGCAGGACGTCACCTACGTCTTCGACCGGATCGAGTCGGGGAAGTTCCGGAGCGTGGACTTCATCGAGGCCTACATCTGCCCCGACGGCTGCGTGTCGGGACCGCTCCTGGTCGAGGGACGCTACGCCGCGAAGCGGGCGATCCGGGAGGTCGCCTCCCGCCTCGGGTCGCGGGGAGCCGTCAAGGAGGAGAAGGTCCGCTCGCTGGTGCGGGAGCACTTCTTCGACATCGAGGAGCAGGTCCGGGCGCGGCCGGTGAAGGCGCCGGCGCGGGACCTCCGCGAGGCGGTGCGCCTCAAGCAGGAGAAGGACAGGCTGCTGGCGTCGTTCCCGAAGATGGACTGCGCGGCCTGCGGCGCCCCGACCTGCGAGGCCTTGGCGGAGGACGTCCTTCGCGGCTCCGCCACGACCGACGATTGCGTTTTCGTCCGGCTCGAGCGTCTCGCCTCGCCCCCCGCCGCGCGGGAGGAGGGGGCTTCCGCCCGGCCCGACTCGAAGGATGAGGGTGGCCGCGCGAGGCGGCCGCGCCCGGGGGAGGAATCATGAGTCAGGAAATGCTGGTGCTGGAGGTGAGCTGCCCGAACTGCGGCGACGTGCTGACGGAAGGCCATCGCGTGCACCTCGCCGGCTACATCAAGGAGACCAACGACGACGGGGACATCTTCCTGAGCGCGATCTTCGGCGAGTACTCGATCGAGACCGACATCAAGATCCCCGAGAACGGCATCGTCGAGTTCCGTTGTCCGACCTGCGACATGGGACTCATGCTGAACACGCCTTGCCGACTCTGCGGCGCCCCGATGGCGTCTCTCAACCTCAAGACCGGCGGGTACCTCGAGTTCTGCTCGCGCCGCGGCTGCCGGGGGCACGCACTCGGCGGCTTCGGCGACGTGGACGAGATGATCAGCCTGGTCAACCGCATGTTCAACACCCCCCACGATTGAGCGGGAGCGAGTTCTCATGGACGCGACGAGACGCTACGATTTCCGGCACATGCACTACCGCGGCGAGGAGGGAAGGCTGATCCCCCTCCTCCAGAAGGCGCAGGCGGAGGACGGCTACCTGACGAAGGACCGCCTCGCCAGCATCGGCGACGAGACGGGGATCCCGCTGACGCAGATCTACGGCGTGGCGACGTTCTACGCGCAATTCCGGTTCAAGCCGATCGGGAAGCACCTCCTCCGGGTCTGCCACGGAACCGCCTGCCACGTCGCCGGGGCGAAGGATCTCACCGAGGAGATCGAGGCGCACCTCAAGATCAAGAACGGCGAGACGACCCCGGACAACCAGTTCACGATGGAGACCGTCTCGTGCCTCGGCTGCTGCAGCTTGGCGCCCGTGATCATGGTCGGCGACACGACGCACGGGAACCTCGCGCCGGGCACCGTGAAGAAGGTCCTCAAGAAGTACCAGAGCGGAGAGAAGAAATGACCAAGGTGATCGTAGGACTCGGGACGTGCGGTATCGCCGCCGGCGCCGAGGACACGCTTCGCGCGCTCAGGGGCGCGCTCGGCGACGGAGCCGCCGGACTCGAGGTCGCGAGGACCGGCTGCATCGGCATGTGCTACCAGGAGCCGCTGGTCGAGATCCGCGACGACGCCGGCCGCCGCCACCTCTACGGGCACGTTTCCCCCGACCGGGTGGGACGGATCGTCTCCGAGCATCTCGGCGAGGGAAAACCGGTCGAGGAGTGGCTGGTCTGGAGCGACGACGGCGAGGGCAGCGAGGCGGACTTTCTCGGGAAGCAGGTCCGCATCGCGCTGCGCAACTGCGGGAACATCAACCCCGAGGAGATCGACGATTACGTCGCGACGGGCGGGTACCAGGCGCTGCGCAGCGTCCTCGACGGGAACGATCCGGACGGCCTGATCACGCGGATGGTCGAGTCCGGCCTCCGCGGGCGCGGCGGCGCGGGGTTCCTGACCGGGCTCAAGTGGCGGTTCACCCGCCTCGCGAAGGGCGAGCGGAAATTCGTGATCTGCAACGCGGACGAGGGAGACCCCGGCGCGTTCATGGACCGGTCGGTCCTCGAGGGGGACCCGCACTCGGTCCTCGAGGGAATGGCGATCGCTGCGTTCGCGATCGGCGCGGGGGACGCCTACATCTACGCCCGCGCGGAGTACCCGCTCGCGATCCACCGGCTCAACATCGCGATCGCGCAGGCGGAGCAGCGCGGGTACCTCGGCGACGGCATCTTCGGCACCGGCTTCTCCCTGCACGTCAAGCTGAAGGAGGGTGCGGGCGCCTTCGTTTGCGGCGAGGAGACGGCGCTGATCGCCTCGGTCGAGGGGCGCCGCGGGATGCCGCGCGTCCGGCCGCCGTTCCCCGCGGTGAAGGGTCTGTGGGACTGCCCGACCAACATCAACAACGTCGAGACGTTCGCCAACGTGCCGTGGATCGTCGAGCGCGGCCCCCAGGCGTTCGCCTCGCTCGGCACCGCCAACAGCAAGGGAACGAAGGTCTTCGCGATGGCGGGGAAGATCCGGCGGGGCGGTCTCGTCGAGGTCCCGATGGGGATCTCGATCAAGGACATCGTGTTCGGCGTGTGCGGCGGGATCAAGGAGGGCCGGAAGTTCAAGGCGGTGCAGATGGGCGGCCCCTCCGGCGGCTGCATCCCGGCCGAGCTGCAGGACACGGTGATCGACTACGAGTCGATCAACAAGACCGGCGCGATCATGGGGTCCGGCGGCCTCGTCGTCATGGACGACCGTACCTGCATGGTGGAGGTCGCCCGGTTCTTCCTCGACTTCACGCAGCGCGAGAGCTGCGGCAAGTGCACCTTCTGCCGGATCGGCTCCAAGCGGATGCTGGAGGTCCTGACCCGCATCACCGAGGGCGAGGGGAAGGACGGGGACATCGAGCTGCTGGAGGACCTCGCGCACCGGGTGAAGAACACCTCGCTGTGCGGCCTCGGCCAGACGGCCCCGAACCCGGTCCTGACCACCCTCAAGTACTTCCGGTCGGAGTACGAGGCCCACATCAGCAACCGGAAGTGCCCCGCGCACCACTGCGCGAAGCTGTTGACCTACAGCATCGCCGACGACTGCACCGGCTGCACGCTGTGCGTGAAGGCCTGCCCCACCGGGGCGATTCGCGGCGAGAAGCTCCAGAAGCACGTGATCAACGGGGCCGATTGCATCGCCTGCGCCGCGTGTTTCAAGGTATGCCGCGCCGGCGCCATCCTCAGGGACTGAGCGCGTCGGGAAGGACGGAGATCACTTCATGGCCCTCGTCAAGCTAGAGATCGACGGAAAGCGGATCATCGCGGACGGCAGCCGGACCATCCTCGAGGTGGCCCGGGAGAACGGCATCGCGTCGATCCCGACGCTTTGCCACGACAACCAGCTCGAGCCGTTCGCGTCGTGCTTCCTCTGCGTGGTGAAGGTGAAGGGCGCCCGGTCGCTCGCTCCCGCCTGCTCGACCAAGGTCGGCCCCGGCATGGTCGTCGAGACGTACAACGACGAGATCCGGCGGTCGCGGAAGGCGGCACTCGAGCTGCTCCTCTCGAACCACTACGCCGACTGCGTGGGCCCCTGCCAGCTCGCCTGCCCCGCGGAGGTGGACATCCAGGGGTACATCGCGCTGGCGGCCCTGGGGAAGTACAAGGACGCCGTCGCGCTGATCAAGGAGACCAATCCCCTCCCTTCGGTCTGCGGGCGCGTTTGCACCCGGCCCTGCGAGGTGAAGGGGTGCCGCCGCAACCTGCTCGACGAGGCGGTCGGGATCGACTGGATCAAGCGGTACGTGACCGACCTCGACCTCGGAAGCGGCGACGCGTGGCGGCCGGAGCTCGCCCCCCCGAAGGGGAAGTCGGTCGCGATCGTGGGCGCCGGGCCGGCGGGGCTGTCGTGCGCGTACTACCTCGCGGTCCGGGGATACCAGGTGGACATGCTCGAGGCGCTCCCGGAGGCCGGGGGCATGCTCCGCTACGGCATCCCGGAGTACCGCCTCCCGAAGGACGTCCTCGACCTCGAGATCAACCAGATCCTGAGCCTCGGGGTCCGTCTCAAGACGAACACTTTCCTGGGCCGTGACTTCACCATCTCGAGCCTCAAGAGGGACGGCTACCGGGCGATCTACCTCGGCCTGGGCGCGTGGAAGAGCTCCGAGATGCGGGTCAAGGGGGAGGAATCCCTGGGGGTCCTTTCCGGGATCGAGTTCCTCAAGAATTTCGGCCTGAGGCGCAAGATCGACATCTGGGGGCGCGTGCTCGTGATCGGCGGCGGCAACACCGCGATCGACTGCGCCCGCACCGCCCTGCGGCTCGGCGTCAAGGAGGTCCGCCTCCTCTACCGGCGCACCCGCAACGAGATGCCGGCCAACGCCGCCGAGATCCACGACGCCGAGCAGGAAGGCGTCGCGATGGACTTCCTGGTGGCGCCGGTCCGCGTGATCACCGCCGAGGGGCGGGTCACGGGAATCGAGTGCCTAAGGATGGAGCTCGGCGAGCCGGACGCCAGCGGGCGCCGGAGCCCCAAGCCGATCCGCGGCTCCGAGTTCGTCGTGGACTGCGACTTCATCCTGTCGGCCATCGGCCAGGCCACGCGGGTGCCCGAGCTCGTGGACGGGCGCGTCCCCGACTTCCTCCCGTTCGGCGAGGTCTTGAACCTCACGCGATGGCAGACGATCCAGACGAACGACGCCACGGGCGAGACGAGCGTCGAGGGGGTGTTCGCGGGCGGCGACGTGGTCACCGGGGCTGCGACGGCGATCGAGGCGATCGCAGCGGGGCGGAAGGCCGCCCACGCCATCGACGCCTACCTGACGGGCGGCGAGGCGCGACCGGAGCCGAAGGAGTTCCTGAGCCGCAAGGACACCTTCGCGAAGATCTCCGTCGCCGATCTCAGGAACCCGACGGAGTCGAAGCGGCGGACGATGCCCCTGCTGACCGTCGAGGACCGCGTCAAGACGTTCGCGGAGGTGGAGCAAGGCTACACCGCGGAGGACATCGAGAAGGAAACGCAGCGGTGCCTCGAGTGCGGCTGCACCGCGCTCTTCGATTGCGACCTGAGGCGCCACGCGACCGACTACGGCGTGGACATCTCCCGGTTCCTCGGCGAGGCGAAGCAGTACAAGGTGGACACGACCCACCCCCTGATCGAGCTCGACCAGAACAAGTGCATCCTCTGCGGGCGCTGCGTCAGGATCTGCTCGGAGGTGGTCGGCGTCGCGGCGTACGGCTATCTCCAGCGGGGATTCAACACGGTGGTCCAGCCCGCGATGGGCGGCTCCCTCCTCGACTCCGGCTGCGTCACGTGCGGCCTGTGCATCGGGACCTGCCCGACCGGCGCGATCGCCCAGAAGATCCCGCTCACGAAGCCGGGGCCCTGGCGGACGCGGTCGGTTCCCTCGATCTGCTCGTACTGCGGCGTCGGCTGCCGGATCGCCTTCGACACGTTCGGCGACACCTCGGTCAAGGTCTCGCGGTGCGAGGACAACCCGGTCACCTTCGGCAACCACTGCAAGAAGGGGCGCTTCGGGTACGACGTCGTCCACGCCGACGACCGGCTGCGCAAGGCGATGGTCCGGGCGGGACGCGTGCTGCAGGACGCCCCCCTCGACGACGCGATCTCCTACGCGGCGATGCGGCTCAAGGAGCTGTCGCGGCGGTACGTGGGCTCCCAGATGGCGGTGTTCGTGTCGCCGCGGTTCACCAACGAGGAGGTTTACCTCGCGCAGAAGCTCGCGCGGGTCGCGCTCCGGACCCACGACATCGGGTCCCTCGCCCACCTCGTCAACCGCGACCTCCAGTGCCCCGAGGTCGTGTCCACGGCGACGTACCGCGACGTCGCGGACGCCCAGCTGATCCTCCTCGCGGGGTCGCGGCTCGACCAGGAGCACTTCGTCGCCGACCTGATCGTGAAGCGCGCCCTGCGGAACGGCGGGAAACTCGTCTACGTCCATCCCGAGCCGAACGCGGTATCGCGCCTCGCGGACGTCTTCATCCGGTGCCGGCCCGGCACCGAGGCGCTCGTCGTCCTGGACATCGTCCGGGAGGCTCTCGCCGCGGGCGGCGAGAAGCTCCCCGATCGCGCCTGGCTCAAGGAGGCGATCGCGGGCCTCGAGGGCAACGGCCTCCGCGAGAAGACCGGCGCGGATCCCGCGCTCGTGCGGGAGGCGGCGCGCCTGCTCGGCCGGAGCCTCATCAAGGTTCTCGTCTTCAACAAGGACTACCGCGGAGCGCGGACGGCCCGGGACGCCCGGGTGTACGCCGCGTCGGCGGGGATCCTGGGAGCTTCGCTCCTCGTGCTCCGCGAGAAGGCGAACATGCAGGGGCTGCTCGACATGGGCGCCTTCCCCGACTGGTTCCCGGGATACCGGTCGGTGCGCGACGAGAGCGTCGTGGACGACCTCGAGAAGGAGTGGTGCGTCGCGCTCAGGGACCTCGAGACGGCACCGTCCGATCTGGCCGCCCGGCTCCGCGAGAAGAAGATCAAGGTCGCCATCGTCTTCGGCGAGGACCCGCTCGGCGACCCCGACTTCCCCGAGGACCTCAAGGCGGGCCTGCTCGCGACCGACTTCCTCGTGGTCGGCGACGTCGTCCTCACCGACACGGCGCGGGCGGCGCACGTCGTGCTGCCGCTCGGCACGTCGGCGGAGACCTCCGGGACGTACACGAACTCCGAGCGCCGCATCCAGAAGATCGAGCGGGCGGTTCCGCCCGCCGCCGGACTCGAGACCTGGCAGGTCATCGTCCAGCTCGCCTCGAAGATGGGGTACCGCTTCAAGATGAAGTACGCGGGGGTCGCCGACATCATGGAGGAGATCCGGAAGGTCGTGCCGATCTACCGGAGCCTCTCGACGGAGGACGGCGACACGGGATCGGTGTGGGACCTCTCCGGGTTCCCGCTGCAGCGCGTCGAGCCCGACCCGCGCGACCTCCTCGTGGACGTCGCCCCGGCCCCCACGCTGCACCTCGACCGCATGGAGGCCCGCTTCGACGCCTGGTTCGACAAGGTGATGGCGGACGCGCGCGCCGTGCCGCGGTAGACACCGCGCAGCGAGGACGAGCGGCGGACGCGTCGAGCGTTCCGCGAAGAGACGGCTCGCGCGGGGGCGAAGTGCGGACCGGGATTCGAGTCCCCGCGGCACGCTTCGGCGTTGCGCGGCGTGCATCGCCGCGCCGCCTCGCTCCGGTTTTCGCGCGGCCGTCCGTGGAAGAGACGGCCGCGCGAAAACAGGGCCGCGGTGGACTCGAATCCCGGCCCGCACTTCGCCGTGGTCCCACGAGCCTCTCCGCTCGTTACGGGCGCCGAGTCACGGAGCGCGGTAACATCGGCGGGACCGATCGGTTCGCAGGGAGGGTTCGGGCGTGTGCGGGATCTTCGGAATCGTTTGTCGTGACGATCGCGCTCTTGGCGACCTGCTGACCGACGCCGGGCGGCGGCTGTCCTATCGCGGCTACGACTCGGTCGGGTGCGCGACGCTGCGCGGCGACGGCTCGATCGACCTCCGCAAGGACGTCGGGAAGGTCGACCAGGTCGCGGAGCGGCTCCGGTTCGGCGAGATGGCGGGCCGGCTGGGAATGATCCAGCTCCGGTGGGCCACCTTCGGCACTCCTTCCCAGGTCAACGCCCAGCCCCACCTCGACTCCGACGGAGATCTCGTCGGGGCGCACAACGGCAACGTGGTCAACAACGAGGAGCTTCGCCGGCAGTTCGCGGCGGAAGGCATCACCGTCCGCTCGAGCAACGACGGCGAGTCCTGCGTGCACGCCGTGGAGCGGTACGTGGATCGCGGCATGGACATGGTCTCCGCGATCCGGCGCGCCTACGGCGACCTCGAGGGGGACTATGCCTTCGTGATCGCGCGCCGGGGGGACGACCGCCTCTACGCGATCAAGAAGGGATCGGGGTTGGTGGTGGGCCTCACGGAAGACGGGACGTGCGTGTCGTCCGACCTCCCCTCGATCCTCCCCCTGACCCGCCGCATCGTGAGGGTGCAGGACGGCGAGATCGCGATCCTCGAGGCCGGCGGCGTCGAGCTGCGGCGGGTCGAGGACGGGAGCGTCGTGGAGCGCGAACCGGAAGAGGTTCGCGAGAGCATGGACGCCGCGCAGAAGGGGGGCTACGCCCACTTCATGCTCAAGGAGATACACGAGCAGCCCGAGGCGGCGGCGGAGATCCTGCACCTGCTCGACGCGTCGCCGCACGTGAAGACGATGGTCGAGCACATGAGGACCGCGCGCCATCTCTACCTCGTCGGCTGCGGCACCAGCTACCACGCCACCATGCTCGGCGCCGTGTACATGGCGCGCCTGGCCAGGAGGCCCGCGATCGCGGTCCTCGCGCCGCAGTTCGTCGCGCACTACGGCCCCGCCCTCGGCCCCGGGGACGTGGGGCTCTTCGTGAGCCAGAGCGGCGAGACGAAGGACGTGCTCGACGCCGTCGAGGTCGCGCGCGGCCACGGCGTGACGATCCTCGGCCTCGTGAACGTGATCGGCTCCACCCTCATGAGGGAGAGCGAGCACTACCTCCCCATGGCGTGCGGCTACGAGATCAGCGTGCCCGCGACGAAGACCTTCACGAACCAGGCGGTGGCGTTCCTGCACTTGGCGCTCAGGATGGGCGGCCATCCGACGGACCTCCTGGGCCACCTGCCCGGCCTGCTCGAGGAGACCCTCCGGTCGGTGGAGCCCCAGGTGGACGCCATCGTTCCTGCCCTGCGCGGCCACGACGACATGTACGCCCTCGGCTTCGGCCTCACCTACCCGATCGCCCTCGAAGGGGCGCTGAAGCTGAAGGAGATCACGTACGCCCACTGCGAGGGGATGCTCTCGACCGAGTTCAAGCACGGGCCGCTGTCCGCGGTCACCGAAGGGTACCCGGTCGTGTTCGTGAGCGGCCCCGAGGACGTGCCGATGCTGGTGAGCGGGATCAACGAAACGACCTGCCGCGGCGGCCGGGCGATCGCGGTCGCCGAGGAGGACCCGCGCCTCAGGATCAACGCCCACGACCTGATCGTTCTCCCCCACGCCGGGGCGCTGCTCAACCCGCTGCTCGCCACCTTGCCGCTCCAGCTCCTGGCCTACCGTCTCAGCATCGAGCGCGGAAACGACCCGGACTTCCCGCGGAACCTGAGCAAGACGCTGACGGTGGACTGACGAGGGAACCCGCCGATGAGCACATCCCTGCGAGACGCTTCGGTCCTCGTCCTGGTGACGCGGGACGGGATGGGGCATGCCGAGCAACCGCTCCGCCACAAGCTGATCCGGAACTACCTCGGCCTTCTCGAAGGCAACGGCATGCTGCCCGGCGCCATCGCGTTCTACGGGGAGGGAGTCCGCCTGGTGGTCGAAGGATCGCCGGCGCTCGACCACCTCGCATCGCTGGAGGCGAAGGGCGTCCACCTCGTCGTCTGCAAGACCTGCCTCGACGAGTACGGGCTCGTGGAAAAACTCCGCGTGGGGGTGATCGGCGGAATGAGCGACATCCTCGCCGCGCAGTGGAAGGCGACGAAGGTCATCACCGTCTGAGGCGCCGGAGCGACCGGGTCAGTAGCCCAGCCTGAGCCCCAGCTCGACCGTCCTCGGGGGACCTGCGAGGCCGATCACGGCCCCGAACTCCGGCGAGATCGCGCGACCGTCGATCAGTCCGCCGTTCACCCGGTCGAGCAGGTTGAAGACCTGCAGGAACATCTCGCCCTTGCCGCGCTCGCCGCGCAGGGCGAACGGCTTCGAGACCTTGAGATCCACCTGGAAGTAAGACGGGGCGTGGATCGCCCCGATCGTGGTCAGCGGCTCCTGGCCGCGGAGCTGCCGCAGCTCGTTCTCGCGGGCCCGCAACTCGTTGACCGTGTCCACCGGGGTGCCGTCGCCGGTGTTCCGGCTCACCCCGTTCGGACGGTCCGTGGTGATCCCGTCGAGATTGTCGTCCTGGCCGGTGGTGACGTTGAACGGGGCCGACGAGCTGACCTGCACCATCCCCGACGCGCGAAGCCCGAGCCATGGAAGACCGTGCTCGCCCGAAAGGACGAAGCGGTGGCGCCGATCCGCGTCGGACCGCGCCCTCTCGCCGCTCAGGGAGTCGGAGTCGGGCGGGAGGTAGATGCCCCCCTTCAGCGGATCGGGCCCCATGTCCTCGGAGCGCGACAGCGTGTAGGACGCCGCGTACCAGCCCGTCTCCCCCTGCCAGCGCCAGGTGAGGTCGAGCCCGGAGTACCAGCTGCGCCCGTCGGTCACGACCGCGGCGATCGAGCCGGTGGTCTCGTCGCGCTCGTGCTTCGGCTCGCACGAGTAGATGTAGCGAGGATCGGGACTCGTGGTCAGCCCGTCCACGCAGAGGTACGCGGTCACGGGGTTCAGATCGCGCATCAGGGCCCGGTTGTACCCGAGCGCGCGGGTAGCCTCGACCTGAACGCTTCCATGACTCCCGACCCTGCGCTCGGCCCCCAGCGACCACTGGACCGTGTAGGGGGTGTCTAGGCGGGTCCCGGTCGAGAACCTCATGATGAGCGCATCGGGAGCGAACGGGCTGTCGTCCATGGTGACCACCTGCTTGATGATCGGCCCGAGCACCGGGTCCTCCACCGTGGTCTCGGTGATCGGGAGGGTCGTCCCCTGGACCGGCACGAGGCGGATCTCGGTCCCCGACATGATGGACGCCACCGCCGGGTACGCGAGGACCAGCTTGTCGTAGAACACGCCGCCGCCGCCGCGAACGACCCACTGGCGGTCCGCCCCGAACGTGTAGGTGAACCCGAGCCGGGGCGCGATGTTGTTCCGGTCGGCGGTGGCCCCGCCGTTCGGGATCGTGGAATCCACGCGGGCGGAGCTGGGCAGCTCGAAGGTGCTCACGTCGTAGCGAAGGCCGTAGTCGATCAACAGCTTCGGAGAAACCTGCCAACCGTCCTGCGCGAAGACGGCCACCTGCGTGTCCCACAGCGTCGCCTGCGGCTCCCCCATGATGTAGCTGTAGAAGACGGGGAACGTTCCGACGTCCGCCGGCTCCCCCGTGGTCCCCGCGGGGCAAGGGACGAACGGATAGGTCCCGTTCCTGATGGCGTCGCCGACCGCGGATGCGAAGCCGTACATCGGGAAGCCGTTCGGATCGCCGGGGTAGTAGCACATCCCGGGGTTGTACGGGGCATCCGTGGTGTACAGCAGGTTCCCGTTGGGATTGAATCGCGTTCCGATGGTCGTGCGCGTGCGGGTCAGGTCCAAGCCGAACTTCATCGTGTGGCCGCCGAGCCGCCGGGTCAGGTTGTCCACCAGGGAGAGCTTGTCCTCGTCCCGGAGCTGGCGATTGAGGCTATTGCCGCCGAAGGAGCCGAAGGGCCGGTCCACCCCCGGGCGGCTGGAGTCGGCGTGCTCGTCGAACGACGACGTCCCCACGAGGAGCCTGGCCTCGTTGATGAGATCGGCGGAGAGAACGGAGGTGAGGGACGAGGCGAGCTGCACGTCGTGCTCGTCGAGGCTGAAACCCGTCTCCGGGGTCGCCACGCCCCCGACGTTCAGCCCATCCGTCGTCCGCGCGTCGGCCGAGAGGCGGACCATCAGGAACTGCGAGGACGAGAGGTTGAAGTCGGTCCTGAGGAACAGGTTGTCGTCCTTCTGCGGCGCGAGGATGGTGCCGCCGGGGACCCCGTCGCGGTCGATGCCGACGAAGGGAACGACCCGGTCGTCGCGCGACCGCTCGTAGGCGGCGAAGTAGAACGCCTTGTCCTCGCGGATCGGCCCCCCCTGCTTGAAACCGATCCCGTAGCGGCTCCCCACGTCCGGCGTGTCGCTGACCGCGGCCAGCGGTTCGACGAACGCCCCCGCCGAGGTAAGGCGGGCCGGCGCGGCCTGGACGAAGAGCTCGCCCGTCTCGAGGTTGCTCCCCTGCTCCGTGACGATGTTGAAGATGGCCCCGCTCGCGCGGCCGAACTCCGCGGCGTACCGGCCGGTGTTGAGCACCAGCTCCTTCACCGCGAGCTGCGAGAACGACGCGTTCATCGACGTTCCGCTGATCCGATCGTTGTTGTCGAGGCCGTCCACCAGGAACGAGTTCGACCGTCCCGACTGGCCGTTGACCACGAACACCGCGCCGCGCTCCCCGGTGAAGTCGGTCGCCGGGGCGGACTTGACCGACGCGTTCATCAGCGGGATGTCGGTGACGACACGCCCCGCGATCGGAAGATCGTTCGCCTGCGCCGCCCCGATCCGGAGCTCGGTGCCCGTCCGCTGCGAATCCACGAGCGGCGCTTCCGCCCGCACCAGCACCTGCTCGGACAGCCCCTTGCCGAGCGTCAGGTCGACGGTCGCGGTCTCCTGGAGCCTCAGCGCGATCGTCCGCGAGTCGGTCGTCGAGCCGTCGGGAAGGCTCCCCGCGAGCGTCCAGAGGCCCGGCTGGAGCAGGTCCAGCCGGAAGTGCCCTAGGGCGTCCGTGATCGCCGTCCGCTCGACTCCCCTCGAAACCGAGCGGGCGCGCACGGTGGCGGCCGACGCAGGCCGGCCCGCGAGGTCGCGCACGGTCCCCTTGAGCGTCGCGGTCGTGGTCTGGGCCGAGGCGGCCACGCCCCACGCCAGCGCCAGGAGCGCGAGGACAAGGGAGCGAGGTCTCACGATCGCCGCCTCCTACTCGCCGCGCGGACCCTCTCCTCCCGTTCCCAGGGGTACGACCAGGAAGAAGTTCAGGTCGCCGTCGGGATAGGGCGTGGAGTCGACACAAGTCCCCGAGGGGCTGTCCACCAGGGGAGCGAAGGCGCCCCTGGACTGCGGCGTCCCCGAGACGAGCACACGGTAGCCGACGAGGCATCCGGGGCCGGGATCGGCTGCGTAAGGGTTCCAGCAGAAGTGGATCCCCGTGCCCGGAGGCGCCGGCGGCACCTTGTCCAATAGCAGATTCTGGACGGGGGAAGTGGGTGTGCAGGGCGTAGCCGCCTGGACCTCGAGCGGGTAGACGAAGGCGGGATCGCCGTAGACCTGGGTCGGGTAGACCAGGCTCTCGTAGGTCGTCACGACGCCGCTCGAGGGGTCCGTGAAGTCGGAGAGAGAGGTCACGGTGAAGTAGTAGGTGTAACCCGGCTGGAGGCCGCTGACCGTCGCGGTCGTGCCGGCGAACGAAACCTGCCCGGGATTGTTGACCGAATTGAAGCCGTAGCCGCCCGATCCTCCGGAGTGCGTGTCCCAGTAGACCTTGTAGCGGCTGATCCTGTGCCTGTCGGTGCCGGGATCCCAGTCGAGCGAGACGCTGGTGGACGTCGAGCCCGTAACCGTGATCGTCCTGGGCGGGTAGAGGCCGAAGCTGACGTTGGTCATGTTCACGGTCGTGAACGAGCTGCCGTCCGCGACGGTCTGGGGCGACTGGAGGAATACGACCGAGCCGAGGTGCGGGACCTGCCACAGGTACACGAACGTCCTGACCTCGTCGGCCCGGAAGAGCGAGGAGCAGCCGCTGGTCAGGTACACGCAGAAGTCGGCGATCTGTCGGACGATGAGCGAGTTGAACGTGTGGCCGGACGGCAGCGTGACCACGCCCCCCTTCACGACCTCGGAGTACTGCCTGCCGCTGTGCGTGGAGCAGTTGCCCCCGGCCGACGAGCCCGCGACGTAGAGCTTGTCCAGGAACTGCGAGGCGCCGCAGAGCTGGTTGAAGATGTTCTGCTCGCAGTTGAAGGGGGTCCCGCCCCAGGTGTCCCCCGCCTGGAAGTACCAGCCGCCCGCGTCCTGGTGCTGGAACTGCCAGAGCGGCACCTGCGTCCTCACCTTGCCGTTCGGATCCGTGCCGAAGTAGCAGAACCGGCTCTCTCCGGAGCCGAACGTCCCGCTCTTCCCCTCGTGCTGCGCCCCGGCCCGGATCCAGACCGTGACGTCGGTCGGCCGGTCCTCGCGGACCGCGATGTCGTTGGTCTTGTCGAGGCTCGCCGGCACGTTGAAGTTCTTGTCGGTCCGCTCGAGGGACGCGCCCGGGATGGTGTACCCGCACTGCGCGAAGTTGCAGGTCTCGGCGGAGTTCACCGGCGTGGTCGTCGCAGCGATCTCGGCCCCGCTCGTGGTCGGCGAGAAATCCCATGTGTCCGCTGCGATCAGGTTTCCCATATTGGAATAGGAGGGGGTGGTGAGCGACGAGATCGCGGTGCCGGTCCCCCGATCCCAGCCGTAGTTCATGGCTTGGTAGTTCCCCTGCCACAGCTCGTCCGCGTAGATCTTGAGGGTCGCCGCCCCGAGGAGGACCTTGTCGAGCACCGTGGCGCTCGTCACCACGAGGCGCGTCGTGCCGTCCGCCGACGCCGGCCCCGTGATTTCGGCGACGATTCCCGCCCGGGGATCCACCCAGCGATGGACGAGCGTCTCCGTCCGCGCTCCGGTTGCCCCATCGACCCGGACGAGGTGGGCGCGCTGCAGCGCCGCCTCCCGCGGGCCCGACGGCAAGTGCACCCACCCGACGCCCACCGTTTCGAGGTCGATCGAGAGCCGGTCGCTCGAGCTCCCCTTCTGCTCCTCTAGTCGCAGGGACTGCCGCGCGCCGGGCCGAAGGTCGTCCGGATATCGGTCGGGGAGCTCCCAGCGGAGGGCCGCGTCGCCCCCTGCAGGATCCACGATCGCGTGGGACGCCGCCGGGTCCAGACCGCCGGCCACGTCGCGGAGAGCGACTCCCTTGCCGCCGTCTTCCAGCCGGCGCGTCCAGGACCGCCCGGGCGCCACGCCGGTCAGGTCCCAGCGAGTCCGCCCCTCCGGACGGGCCATCTCCGGCGGGATCCCCTTCCCCGGGTCCACCTCGAAGAGCGTGACTTCCCTCGCTCCGGCCGACGCGATCGTCACGCCCAGCAGCAGCGACGCAAAACCCGCCAGAAGGCTCCGCCTGCGGCTCATCAAACTTCTCCCTTCGGGGCCGGACGGCCCCCGCCTCCCCCCTCGCCCGGTCCAGTTCTACCCCAGGGCGGCGGTTTGGGCAATCCCGCCTCGCTCAGCGCTCCGGTGCCGGCGCCCTCTCGGCTTCCGAAAGCCACTCCCGCGCGTCGGGGTCGCCGGCGGCCGCCCGGGCCCGGGCGAGCTCGAGGGCGCGGGCCGACACGCCCCGTCCTTCCTCGTCGCTCCCGGTCGCCGAGAGCGCCTCGGCCAGGGCCATGAGATTCGGCGGGTAGTCCCCCTCGATCGCGACCGCCCGGCGCGCGTGCTCGAGCCCCTTGTCGGCATCGCCCGGGCCGGTCGGCCACCCCGGGGCGCGCACGAGGAGGAGGGCGAGCGCCCGGTCCGGCCCCGCGTGGTCCAGGGCCGGCGCCGCCGTCGCCGCGCGCTCGAACGCCTCGACCATCTTCGGGAGCGCGGAGAGGGCGGTGGATGGCCGCTCGCGGGCCTGGACCCCGAGGGCGACCCCGAGCCAGTAGGAGCAGGCCGGGTCCTCGGGCGCGATCCTCCCGCACCACTGGACCGTCTCGACCGCCGCCTCGGCCGCCGCGATGCGCGACGGCGAGTCGCTCTCGTGATCCGCCAGCCACACCCTCGCCCGCACCGTCCCGAGCACGCCGTCCACTCGCGATCGGTCCGCCGCGGCCGCTCGAGCCCAGAGGTCCGCCGCCCCCCGCACCGATGGGACGTCCCGCCGGGCGTAGAGCGCCTCCGCTTTCGCGAGGAGATCGCCGGAGAGGTCCGCGGGCGCCGCGGCCGCTCCCGCGATCGCGTCGAGCGGCCGCGGCTCCCGGAGCGCCGGGGCGCAGCCGGCCAGCGCCGGGCCCAGCACCAGCAGGGGCAGGAGCCTCCTCACTTCGGAGATTCCGCCTCAGCGGCGAAGGCCTTGCGGGCCGCCTCGATCGCGCCGGTGTCGGCCCGCTCGAAGCGGACCATCTGCATGGTTTTCAGCACCTCCTCCCCCTCCGGCTTCTCGTGGAGGGAGGGAAGCGCCTTCAGCAGCGCCTCGAGGTCGGGCCCTTTCCCGCGGTCACCGACCGAGCACAGGAGCGTTCCCGGGAGCGGCTTCGAGCGGTGCGCGGTCTCGAGCTCGGCGGCGAACGGCAGAGAGGCGAGCGCCGCGGACTGCGCGGCGTCGAGGAGAACGGCGACGTTCTCCCCGGCCGCGGCGCGCCGCAGGGCCGACAGGATCGCCGGGGTGAACTTCACGACCGCGGACGGCGGGAGAGCGCCCCACGCGCCGAGCACCGGGCCGCGTACGAAGGCGGGAGCGTAGCCAGGAGACCCGGAGATCTCCCACCCCGCGAGCGACGCAGGGGACTTCACCATCCCCTTCTTCGCGACGAGGCTCCACGTCTCGGTCGCGCCGGAAGCCCTCACGACCTGGAGCCGGGGCACGAGCTTCAGGGTCTGCGCCTGCTGGAGATAGAAAGGGAGGGGGACGAGGGCGAGCGCGGCGTCGTCCTGCGCGAGGCGCGCGAGGCCGGGCTCCATTTTCTCGTGGTAGACCGCCGTGAGGCTTCCGGCGGGCCAGCCGGCGGCGCGCTCGGCGGCCGCGGCGAACGCGTCCATGACGGGCTTCGCCTGGGCGGTCGTGCCGGGGTATCCCGGTGCGCAGATCACCAGGACCCGCGGAGCGGCGGCTCCCGCGAGCGCTAGCGGGTGCAGGATCAGGACGAGGGCGAGCAGGCGCCTTTCGATCATGGCCGGACTACTCCGCCGCGGGCGCCGGGGAGCCGGCGTCCGGCTTGTGGCGGCCGAGGATCCACAGCGCGGCCGGGAGCGCGGTGAAGTCGGCCACCATGGACAGCACGAAGGCGAGCGCCGAGAGGATTCCGAGTTGCCGCATCGGAGGGAGGTCGGACAGCGCGAAGGCGAGGAACCCTCCCGCGTTGATGAGCGTGGCGAAGAAGATCGCCCGTCCCGAGATGAGGAGCGTGTGCCGCAGCCCCGCCTCGACGCTGCCCTTCTTCCGCGCCTCGAGGAAGTGGTAGAAGAAGTGGATCTGGTCGTTCTCCGACGTGCCGAGGACCGTCGAGGCGATGAGGATCGTCGCGACGTTCAGCCCGATCCCGGCGAGGCGCATGAACCCGAACATCGCCAGGATCGCGAACAGCGACGGGATCATCGCCATGAGGCGCGCCGGGCCGCTCCGGAACAGCACGACGAAGGTGACGAAGATGATCCCGGCCGTCAGCAGGAAGCTGTCCACCAGGGTCGGCACGAGGTGGTACGCGATCTTCGCCTGGAGCCGCTCGGTGCCCAGGGTCGAGACGCGGAACGGGCGCAGGGCCGGATCTCGGGCGGTCGCGTCGTCCCACAGCGCGGCGATCCTCTGGTCGAGCTCGAGGAACTCCTCGTAGCGGTCGACCCGGCTGAGCACCGTGACGTGCGTCTGCGACAGCGTCCCGACGTCCACGAACGAGCGGAGCGCAGGCTCCTGGAACAGGAGGTTCTCGAGCTGGGCCGCCGCGTCCTCGAGCCCCGCCCGGTCCTCCGGCAGGCGGTCGCCGAACCCGGAGACGTACTGCATCAGCCTGAGGACGGTGGTCGGTCCGACGGCGGACCCCACCTTCCGGTCGGCCTCGAGCGCTCGCGTGAACCGGTCGATGCCGAGGAGCACCTCGGGCAGGACGACCGACCCGGGCGGCCCCACGAGCCAGACCTCCGTCACCGAGAGGCTCGGGAGGAGATGCTGGATCCTCCGCGTGTCCTGAGCGAGACGGGTGCCGGGATCCATGTACTCGAGGGCGTCGGACTCGAGGCTCATCGGCGCGACCACACCGGGGAGGCCGAACAGGGCGACGGCGCCGAGCGCGCAGAACGCGAGCGACAGGGGCACCATCACCCAGCGCCAGCGGTAGGTGAACGCCGGGAGCCGCTCCGCGAGCGCGACGAACCAAGTCCCGCCGCGGACCTTCCGCTCCTGCTGGGTCGGCGTCCTCAGGATCCGCTGGACGGCCGGGAAGAGCGTGAAGACCACCACCCACGTGATGGCGACCCCCGCCGCGACCCAAATCCCCATCTCGCGGATGGGGCGGATGTGCGAGACCGAGAGGGCGGCGAAGCCCACCGCGGTGGCGAAGAGCGACGCGGTGCACGGGAGGAACTTGTTCGCGAGGGTGTGCTCCTGGTGCTCCTCGAAGGAGCAGCCCTCCGGGTGCTCCACGAACCGCGAGTGGATGTAGACGAGCGTCGCGGTGCAGGTCACCAGCACGGTCATCGGGACCAGCGACGAGACGATCGTGATCACGTCCCCCGACATTCCCGCGTAGCCGACGGTGAGGGCCAGGCTGGCGGCGATCGTGACGAGGAACGCGAGGAGCGCCCGGAACGACCGGTAGAGGAAGAGAATCAGGCCGACGACGAACGCGCCGAAGAGCGGGAACGACCGGAGCGCGGCATTTCGCGTCGCGTCCTCGAAGTACGAGTTGATGTAGGGCGCTCCGGTCTTGCGAAGCGCCGCGAGCGGCTTGGGATCCATCAGGGTGGGATCCACGACCCGGTCCACGGCGTCCAGAACGGCGTGGCGCTCCTCCGGCGTCCTCGCGTCCAGCGAGAGGACGATCGAGAGGAAGCGCTCCCCCACCAGCCCCTGCCGGGCGAACAGGTCCGTGTCGGTGGCGAATTTCCGGAACGCCTCGCTGCGCTCGGGAGTCGGCTCGAAGCCGCCCTGGGTCCGGCGGAAGATCGTGAGGACCGACTCCACCCCCAGGCCCTGGATCTCGCCGAGACGCCGCTCGATGTCGTCGAGACGCTTCAGGACGGCGGGAGCGTACGGGTTGGCGGCCTCGGCGACGAGGATCGCCGTCTCGGCGCGGCCGAACACCTTGGCGAAGGCCTGGGTCGCGACGTAGTCCGGGTCGGTCCGGACCACGAGGCGCTCGACCGAATCGTCCTGCCCCACCCGGAGGGCGAACCAGATCCCCGGCACCAGCAGGAGAGCGTAGAACCCGACGACCCACCATCGCCTCGCGATGACGAAGCGGAAGATCCGCTGCAGCGCGAGCGGCCCTTCGAGGCTCCCTCCTGGCGTCAACGAACGGCCCTCTTCTCGATCCGGCGGCCCGCCCCGGCGGGGAGCGCCTCGTCGACGGAAGACTCAGGATAGCGCGCCGGCCCCGGGCTCGCCGCGCTCGAGCCTAGGAGCCCGTCACTCCAGCTTCAGCTTCGACACGTCGAACGACGGCTCGGGGAACTTCATGCGGAACGACTCGAGCGTCTCCACGATGATCTGCGAGACGGCGAGGTTCCGGAACCACTTCCGGTCCGACGGGATCACGAACCACGGCGCCCAGGGGGTGGAGCAGCGGCTCATGGCCTCCTCGTAGGCGCGCTGGTAGGCGCCCCAGAACTTGCGCTCCTCGAAGTCGGCCGGCGAGAGCTTCCAGTGCCGCGTCGCGTCCTCGAGCCTCGCCTCGAACCGGCGCTTCTGCTCCTCCGGCGAGATGTGGAGGAAAAACTTGAGGATCGCCGTCCCCTCGTCGGCGAGCATCCGCTCGAAGGCGTTGATCTGGTCGAACCGCTTTTCCCATACCCGCTTCGGGACGAGGTCGTGCACCCTCACCACCAGCACGTCCTCGTAGTGCGAGCGGTTGAAGATCCCGATCTCGCCCCGGCGCGGAGCCTCCTTGTGGATCCGCCAGAGGTAATCGTGGTCCAGCTCCTCCTTGGAAGGAGCCTTGAACGGAGTGACCTGGCACCCCTGCGGGTTCAAGCCGGTCATGACGTGGCGGATCACTCCGTCCTTCCCGGCGGCGTCCATCGCCTGCAGGACGATCAGGAGCGAGCGCCGGTCCTCGGCGTACATCAGGTACTGGAGCTCCGCGAGGCGCTTCAAGTTCTTCTCGAGGCGCGGCTGCGCCGCCGACTTGTCGTCGACCCCGGCGGTCTCCGACGTGTCGATGCGCGAGAGACGCACCTTTCCGCCGGGCTTCACCATCAACTTCTCGACGAGCCTCATGTCGCGACCCTCCTTCCCGCACGGCCCCGGAGCGAGCCGTCCGCCGGGATGATGCCCGTTCTGGTCCGGGCTGGGAAGGGGCCGCCGGCCGCGCCCCAACGGGGGTAGACTCGCGGCGAGACTTCCCGAGCGGAGGGAATCGCCATGATCGAGCTCTCGGCCCTGCTCCCCGTTCTCGCCGCCGCCCTCGGCTTCAAGGGCCCCGAGGCGCCGGGGAAGACGATCGGCCCGGCGGTCGCCGGCACCTGGTATCCGGCCCACCCCGACGCGCTCCGACGGGAGGTGGACGCGATGCTCGATCGCGCGGCCGCTCCCCCGCGAGGGAATGCGGGAAACGTGGTCGCGCTGATCGAGCCCCACGCCGGCTACGTGTACTCGGGCGAGACGGCGGCGCAAGGGTTCCGACGGCTGCGCGGGGCGCGCTACGACCTCGTGCTGCTGCTCGGGCCGAGCCATTACGCCTGGTTCCGAGGCGGAGCGCTTCCCGACGCCGCGGCCCTGAGAACGCCTCTCGGCGACGTGCCGATCGACCGCGAGGCCGTTGGCGCGTTGCGGGACCGGCCGGGCTTCAAGGTCATGGCGCCGGCGTTCGATCGGGAGCACTGTCTCGAGGCGGAGGTCCCGTTCCTGCAGCGCGCCCTCGAGCCCGGCTGGCGCGCGCTTCCCGTCCTGGTGGGGTCCGGAACCGCCGGCGAGGAGGCGCAGAAAGTGGCCGACGGGCTGCGTCCGCTGCTCGGCCCGGGAACGCTCGTGGTCGTCTCGTCGGACTTCACGCACTACGGCTCGGGGTTCGGGTACGTCCCGTTCAAGGAAAGCGTTCCCGAGAGGCTCCGGGAGCTGGATCTCGGGGCCGCGCGCCTGATCGAGGCCCGCGACGTCGCCGGCTTCGAGAGCTACCTCGACCGGACCGGCGCGACGATCTGCGGGCGCGACGCGATCGACGTCCTCCTCAGGCTCTTGCCGCCGGATGCGAAAGCCTCCCTCGTGGCCTACGACACCTCGGGAAGGATGACGGGCGATTTCGGGCACAGCGTGTCTTACGCGACAATGGTGTTCGAGGGGCCCGCCGCCGCGCGGCCCGCAGCGAAGAAGGAGGAAGCTCGACCGGGGCTGACCGACCCCGAGAAGACGACCCTCCTGGCCCTGGCGCGCGCCGCGGTCCGCGACGCGATCCTGAAGGACGGCTCGCTGGCCAAGGTCCTCGCGTCCGCCGAGATCACCCCGGCCCTGAAGGAAGACCGCGGCGCCTTCGTCACGTTGAAGGAGCCCGCCGGGAGCCCCCGCGAACCGCTGGAGCTGCGCGGGTGCATCGGAACCATCGTGCCGCACGAGCCGCTCCACCGGAGCGTGATCCACAACGCGGTCGAGGCGGCGCTCCGCGACCCGCGTTTCCCGCCGGTCGGGCGGGAAGAGCTCGACATCCTGGCGATCTCCGTCTCGGCCCTGACCCCGATCCGCCCCGTGGACGGCCCCGAGGCGATCGTGATCGGCCGCGACGGCGTCCTTCTCGAGAAAGGCGGGCACAAGGCGGTGTTCCTCCCGCAGGTCGCCCCCGAGCAGGGCTGGAACGTCCCCCAGCTCCTGGAGCACCTCGCGATGAAAGCCGGGCTCAACCGGGACGGCTGGAAGGGTGGCAAGCTCTCCGTCTTCCAGGCCGAGGTGTTCGGGAAGGAGTGAATGACGGTCGGTGGCGCTCTCGAGTCCGGGGGGGTTGGTTGAAGGTCGGCGGCTCGTTGGATTCCGGGTGCGTCCCGCCTCCCAGAAAAGGTCGGCTACGGACGCACCCGGAATCCAACGAGCCGCCTCGCGCCTTGGCTCCGCCGCTGGATTCGAAGCCCAAACGACCCCTCCAGGTCCACGCGCGGGCCGCCGGAGGTCGAGCATGTCCGTAGCCGACCTTTTCTGGGAGGCGGGACATGCTCGACCTCCGGCGGTCCGCGCTGCAGCGAGGGCGGTGGTGGCTCGGAGACGAAATAGGATATATTGAGTCCTCTTTCGAGGGAGACACCGGGATGTCGGAGTTCGTGCAGAGTCCAGCGGTGCCGGCGGCGTTCCTGAGGGACGTCGTCGAGCTCGGCAAGCCGAGGATCACCAGCCTGGTGTCGTTCACCGCGGCGATCGGGTGGTTCATGGCGCAGGGAGCGGCCGAGCCGGGGCGCGCGGCGGCGTTCCTGGCCGGGACGGTGCTCCTCGTGGCCTCGGCGAACACGCTCAACTGCTGGATGGAGCGGGACAGCGACGCGCGGATGGTGCGGACGAGGGACCGGGCGCTGCCCGCGGGGAGGCTCGAGCCGGGCGCGGCCCTCGCGGCCGGGATCGCGGAAGCCGCGGTGGCGGTGACGTTGCTGGCGCTCGCGTCGAACGCCCTCACCGTCCTCCTCGGCGCGCTGGCGCACGCGACCTACGTCCTCGCCTACACGCCGCTCAAGCGCGTGAGCCCGGTCTCGCTCCTGGTCGGCGCGGTCCCCGGCGCGATCCCACCCCTGATGGGGTGGGTGGCGGCGACGGGCTCGGCCTCGGCGCCGGGGTGGGAGTTGTTCGCGATCCTGTTCTTCTGGCAGATCCCGCACTTCATCGCGGTGGCGCTCTACCTCGAGGAGGACTACCGGCGCGGCGGTCTCAGAGTGCTGTCGGTCGCCCACGGAGGCGCCGCGGCGAAAAGGCACCTGCTGGCCGGAACCGCGGCGCTCGTCGCCGCCAGTCTCGTCGCCGTCCCGCTGGGGATGGCCGGGGTGGCCTACCTCCTGGCGGCGTGCGCGCTCGGCGCGGCGTTTCTATGGCTGGCGTGGGTCGGCGTGAGCCGGGCCGCGGGCGGCGCGTGGGCGCGCCGGACCTTCCTCTATTCGCTCGTGTACCTGACCGTCCTCGTCACCTTCCTCGTCCTCGACGCGCGGTAGAGCGGTGGAAGCTCCTCGGGCTTCCGACGCGGTCCTGGCCGGGGACGCGCAGGGCATGGGCGGCGGACCTTCGGCCGCTCCCTTCCTGTCCATCGAACAGCTCGTGGTCCGCCGCGGCGACAGGACCGTGCTCGACGGCGTCTCGTTCGACGTCGGCCGCGGCGAGATCTTCGGCCTACTCGGACCGAACGGCGCGGGAAAGACGTCGTTGTTCCAAGTCCTCACGGGGATCCTCTCGCCGTCCTCGGGGCGCCTGCTCCTCGAGCGGAGAGCCCTCGATCCGGGAGCGCGGGCCTTCCGGGCGCTCGCCGGCGTCGTGTTCCAGGAGCCGGCACTCGACCCGCGCCTCACGGCGAAGGAGAACCTTCTCCTGGCCTCCCGCCTCTACGGCGTTCCGCGGGCGGCGGCCCGGGAGCGCATCGCGGGCCTTCTCGCGGATTCGGGCCTCGCGGACCGGGCGGACGAGCCGGTCAGCCGCCTGTCGGGCGGGATGCGGCGCAAGGTCGAGATCGCGCGCGCCCTCGTCCACGATCCCGCGGTCCTGATCCTCGACGAGCCGACGACCGGACTCGACGAGGCCGCCTTCCGCTCGACGTGGGAGCGCCTCCTCGCGCTCAAGCAACAGCGAGGCCTGACGATGCTCCTCACCACGCACCGGCCGGAGGAAGCGGAGCGCTGCGACCGCCTCGCCGTGCTCGACGGAGGACGGGTCGTGGCCTGCGACACGCCGGACCGGCTCCGCGAGCGGGTCCGCGGCGACCTCCTCGTGATCGAGGCCGAAAGCCCGGCCGAGATCGCCCGCACGATCGAGGAGAAGTTCGGCATCGCCGCGCGGGTCCTCGAGGGGAAGGTCGTCCTGGAGAGGGAGCGCGTGCACGAGCTGATCCCCCGGCTCGTGGAAGCGTTCCCGGGCGGATCCCTCCGCTCGGTGAGCATGAGGAAGACCGGCCTCGGCGAGGTGTTCCTCGAGCTGACCGGTCACGACCTGTCGGGCGCTACCGTCCCGGACGGGCCGGACGACACCAAGCCGGCGAAGCGCGGGCGGAGATCGCGATGAGCGCCCTCGCGAGCGATCTCGACACCATTGCCGTGCTGTGGCGGCGCGACCTCGTTGTTTTCGTCCGGCAGCGTAGCCGGCTGGTGGGCGCCCTCGCGCAGCCGCTCCTCTTCTGGCTCGCGATCGGCGCGGGAATGGCCCCGTCGTTCCGGCTCGCCGGCGGCGAGCAGGGGTACATGGGGTACTTCTTCCCGGGAATCGTGCTGATGCTGGTGCTGTTCTCGGCGATCTCCTCCACGATGTCGGTGATCGACGACCGGCACCACGGATTCCTGCAGGGGGTGCTCGCGGGCCCCGGCTCCCGCGCCGCCGTCATCCTCGGCAAGGCGCTCGGCTCCACGACGATCGCGCTCGTCCAGGCGGTGCTCCTCCTCGCGTTCGCGCCGTTCGCGGGGCTCCCGCTCGCCGGCGTGGCGTGGGGGGCGCTGGCCGCGGTGCTGACGCTGACCTCTCTCGGGCTCTCGGGGATCGGCCTCGCCATCGCCTGGAGGCTCGACTCGACGTCCGCCTACCACGTCGTGATGAGCGTGGTGCTGATCCCGCTCTGGATGCTGTCCGGCGCCGTCTTTCCCGCGGCGGGACTCCACCCCGTGCTCGGGACGATCGTGCGGCTCAACCCGATGAGCTACGCGGTGGCCGCGACGAGGCGCGCGCTGCACGGCGGGACGCTCCCCGTGGGCGCGGGGCTGCCGGGATCGAGCGCGCTCGTCGAGATGGCTATCGTGGCGGGACTGGCCGTCGCGGCGATCGGCGCGGCGGCCTGGGTGGCCGGAAGACGCACTCAGGCCTGAGCGGCGCCGCGCGTGACCCGCGCGCGCCGGCAGGCGCCGTCCTGCTCTTCGGCGAGCAGGCGGCGAAGCGATACGAGGGCGCGCGTCTCGAGCTGCCGGACGCGCTCGCGGCTCAATCCGAATCTCCGGGACACGTCGGCGAGGGTCCTCGGCGGCCGTCCGTCGAGTCCGAACCGCAGCTCGACGATCTGGCTCTCGCGCACGGGAAGCCGGGAGAGGATCCGCCCCAGGAGCGAGAGGCGCTCCTCCCGCAGCAACTCCTCGTCGGGCGATCCCATGGTCTGCTGGGGCAGGGTATCTTCCACGCTGAGGCTCGAGTCGGGGCTCAAGTGCGTTCCGAAGGGGACCTCCCTCGTCGAGAGTCCGAGCAGGAGATCCACGTCGCTCGTCCGCATCCCCGCGCTCTTGGCGATCTCCTCGCTCGTCGCCGGCCGGCCGAGCAAGGCGGCGGCTTCCCTCTCCGCGGCGCGTACCAGCGAGAGGTGGCGGAGGCGGTAGCGCGGAAGCCGGACGAGCGCCGCCTGGCGCGACACCGCCTCGACGATCCGCTTGCGGATCCACCACGTGGCGTAGGAGACGAACTTCACGCCGCGCGCCGGGTCGAAGCGGGCCGCCGCCTCCAGCAGCCCGACGATCCCCTCGGCGAGAAGGTCCTCGAGCGGCACGCCGAAATGCCGGTATTCGCGGGCGACCCAGAAGATCGAGCCGCGATGCGCATCGATCCAGTCGGCGCTCGAGGGGCCGCGGGCATCGCCGGGCGCGCCGCTCCCGCGCGTCCCCATCGTCCCGGTCCGACGGGGGCCAGGCGCCGCCCCCTCCGAGATCGTGCCCATCCCCTCTCCCCCTCGACGCGCGGAGCCGGAACCGCTCGGCCCGCGCTGTCCGGACTCTAGGGGAAAGGTGCTGCGCCAGGAAAGCGGAAAACACCGTCGAACCCGGTTGCTGCGGACACCCGGACCGCACTCGCCGCGGAGCGCCGCGGGGATGCCTTGCCCGGGGCGCAGGACGGGCGTTTTCCTCCGGTGGGCTGGACACTCTTCGCGGGCCGGGATAGTCTCTTCGGCCCTCGTCGACAAGGAGCCGTTCATGCGTGAAAAGGTCCGAAAACTCTGGCCCGAGATCGACTGGATCGCCGACGCCGCGCTCCGCGAAAAGGTCCTCGCCACGTGGGTCAAGGCCTTCGAGCTGAGCCCCCTGACGCCGGAGGACCTCCACGAGATTCCCTTCACGCTGCTGGTGCCGAACTGCACGGTCACGTTCATGGAGCACAAGCGCTGCGTCGTCCACATCGCCCGGCGCGCCGCGGAGTCCATGAAGGAGTACCTCGGGAAGGCGCTTCCCATCGACATGGACACCGTGATCGCCGGCGCGATACTCGCCGACGTCGGCAAGCTCCTCGAGTACGAGAAGGTGGACGGCAAGTCGCGGCAGAGCGAGCGCGGGGAGAATCTCCGGCACCCGTTCACCGGCGTCGCCGTCGCGATGATGTGCGGCGTCCCCGACCGGGTCTGCCACATCATCGCCGCCCACGCCGGCGAGGGGGACATGGTCAAGCGCAGCACCGAGGCCTACATCGTGCACCACGCCGACTTCATGAGCTTCCTCCCCTTCAAGAACCTCAAGAAGTGAGGGAACCGATGAGCGCGACACCCCAGGCGAAGAACGAGACGATCACCGCGAAGATGGCCCGCTGGGCCGCGGACCTCCGCTTCGAGCACCTGTCGGCCGACGCCGTCCACCAGGCCAAGCGGTACCTCCTCGATTCGATCGGCTGCGCCCTCGGCGGCTACCTCCAGCACGACGTCCGGATCTCCCTCGAGGTGCTCGGCGAGCACGCGGGCAGGGGGCCGTCGACGGTCATCGGCACCGGTACCAAGATGGACCCGGTCACGGCGTCGCTTCTCAACGCCCTGATGGTCCGGGTCATGGACTACAACGACATCTACTGGAAGCAGGACCCGTCCCACCCCTCGGACATCATCCCGGCGGCGCTCGCCACGGGCGAGCGGACGGGGCGCGACGGACGCGAGCTGATCGTCGGGATCGTGCTGGGATACGAGTTCGAGCAGCGGCTTTGCGAGGCGGCCTTCCCCGGGATCAGGGAGCGCGGCTGGCACCACGCGACGCTCACCGCGTTCGCCTCCCCCGCCGTCGCGGGCCGGATGCTCGGCCTCGACGCGGGCAAGATCCAGCACGCGATCGGCATCTCCGGCTGCCGCCACTTCACGCTGGGCGCCGCGGTGGCCGGGAAGCTGACCATGATGAAGAACACGGTGGACCCGATGGCGACGCAGAGCGGGGTGCTCGGCGCCCTCCTCGCGGAAAAGGGGTACACCGGCCCCGAGCACGTCGTCGACGGCAAGGAAGGGATGGTCCACTGCCTCGGGCCGCAGTGGAAGCTCGAGATCCTGGTGGACGGGCTCGGGGACTCGTGGCGCATCACCCAGTGCGGCATGAAGGCGTTCCCGACCGAGGCCCTCACGCACACCCCGATCTCCGCGGTCCTCGACCTCGTCCGCGACAACGACCTCGCGCCCGAGCGCGTGGCGAAAGTCCATATCCGGTCGCTCGCCCGCGCGGCGGACATCCTGTCCGACCCGTCGAAGTACGACCCGCGCACCAAGGAGACCGCGGACCACTGCCTTCCGTACGTGATCGCGGCCGCGATCGTCGAGCGGCAGGTGACGCCGGCGCAGTTCGCCGACGCGAAGATCATGGACCCCCTGATCCGCGCGCAGCTCCCGAAGGTCGAGGTCGTGGCCGACCCGGAGATCGAGAAGGTCTTCCCGGCGCTCCAGCGGGTGATCGTCAAGATCACGACGACCGACGGGAAGGAGTTCACGAAGCAGGTGGACTACCCGAAGGGGGACCCGCGCAACCCGCTCACCGACCGCGAGGTCGAGGAGAAGTTCGAGGCGCTCGCCGGGCCGGTGCTGAGCGCGGGGAGGCAGGCCAAGGTCAAGGAGACGGTCTGGAATCTCGACCGGCTCGGCTCGATCACGACCCTGATGGACCTCCTGAAGGCGGACCGGTAGGAGGACGCCGTGGCACAGACCGCGATCGAGAAGATCGTCCAGGCGCACATGGCGGAGGGGCCGAAGGACCGGCCCGTCCGGGCCGGGGACTTCGTTTCCCTGAGGCCGCGTCACGTGATGACCCACGACAACACGTCGGCGGTGATGAAGAAGTTCAGGTCGCTCGGCGTGCCCAGGGTGAAGGACCCCGGGCAGCCGATGTTCGCCCTGGACCACGACATCCAAAACACCGCCGAGGACAACCTCAAGAAGTACCGCTCCATCGAGGCGTTCGCGAAGGAGCAGGGGGTGGACTTCTACCCGGCCGGGACCGGAATCGGCCACCAGGTGATGTGCGAGCAGCTCTACGCGGTCCCGGGCTCGCTCGTGGTGGCGTCCGACTCCCACTCGAACATGTACGGGGCGCTCGGCGCCCTCGGCACCCCGGTGGTCCGCACGGACGCCGCGGCGATCTGGGCGACCGGAGAGTTCTGGTGGCAGGTCCCGCCGATGGTGGAGGTCGTCCTCGAGGGGAAGCTCGCGGAAGGCGCCACCGGCAAGGACGTGATCATCGCGCTCGCGGGGCTCTACAAGAACGACGTGCTGAACGCCGCGGTCGAGTTCTCGGGCCCGGGGGTCGCCAGCCTCTCCATGGACGCGCGGATGAGCATCGCGAACATGACGACGGAGTGGGGGGCCCTCGTCGGCTGGTTCCCGGTGGACCGCGTGACCCTCGACTGGATAAGGGCGCGCATGACCCGCGGGGTGAAGCGGGTGACCGCGGCCGACGTCGAGGGCTGGGAGAAGAACCCGCCGCGGCCGGACCCGGGCGCGGCTTACGCCGCGCGGATCCGCCTCGACCTCTCCACGATCGCCCCTCACGTCTCGGGGCCCGACACGGTTCAGGTGGCGACCCCGCTCTCCGAGATCGAGCCGAAGAAGATCGCGATCCACAAGGCCTACCTGCTCTCTTGCGTCAACTCCCGCCTCGAGGACCTCGCGGCGGCCGCGCGGGTCCTGTCCGGTAAGAAGGTGAGCGGGAGCGTGGAGTTCTACCTCGCCGCCGCGAGCCGCGAGGTGCAGGACGAGGCCGAGAGGCTCGGCTACTGGAAGACGCTCCTCGACGCCGGGGCGAAGGCGCTCCCTCCGAGCTGCGGCCCCTGCATCGGCCTCGGAACCGGCCTCCTCGAGCCGGGAGAGGTGGGGATCTCCGCGACGAACCGGAACTTCAAGGGGCGCATGGGCTCCCGGGACGCGAAGTGCTACCTCGCGAGCCCCGAGGTGGTCGCGGCCTCGGCGGTCGCAGGGTACATCTGCGGCCCCTCGAAGGCCGGGGGGAAGAAGCTCGAGAGGAGCATCGAGGTCCTCGCCGCTGCCGCGGCTCCCGCCGAGAAGGTGGCGATCCTGCCCGGCTTCCCCGAAAGGCACCGGGGGCGCCTCGCGTTCGCGCCGCAGGACAACCTCAACACCGACGGGATCTACGGGAAGGACTACACCTACCGCGAGGACATGACGCGCGAGGAGATGGCGCGCGTCGTCATGGAGAATTACGACCCCGAGTTCTCCGCCATGACCCGCTCCGGCGACGTCCTCGTGGGCGGCTTCAACTTCGGCACCGGATCGAGCCGCGAGCAGGCGGTCACCGCGCTCCAGGCCAAGGGGATCGCGCTGGTGATCGCCGGGAGCTTCTCGCAGACCTACCTCCGGAACGCCTTCAACAACGGGTACGTCTGCATCGAGGCGCCGGATCTCGTCCGGCGGCTCGGGACGCTCTTCGCGGCGGAGATCTCGGCCAAGAAGAAGACGGTCCTTCCCGGCGACGAGCTGGACATCGACTTCTCCTCCGGCTCGCTCTCGTACCGCGGCGAAACCTTCCGGTTCCCGCCGCTCGGGAGCGTGCCGCAGTCGCTCGTCGTCGCCGGCGGCGTCGAGAACCTCGTCAAGAAGAAGCTGGGCCTCGCCTAGCCCGAACTGTCCTAGCCCTACGGAGACGATCATGGCGAAACACACGGTGGTGGCGATGCCGGGGGACGGCATCGGGAAGACGGTGCTGAAGGAGTCGATCCGCGTCCTGAAGGCGGTGGGCTTCGACGCGGAGTACGTCCACGGGGACATCGGCTGGGACTGCTGGTGCAACGAGGGGAACGCCCTGCCCGACCGGACGATCGCCCTCCTCGAGAAACACAAGCTCGGCCTCTTCGGCGCCATCACGTCGAAGCCGAAGAAGGCGGCCGAGGCGGAGCTGAAGCCGGAGCTCCGGGGGAAGGGGTACAGCTACTTCAGCCCGATCGTGACGATGCGGCAGCGGTTCAATCTCGACGTCTGCCTCCGCCCCTGCCGGTCCTTCCCGGGCAACCCCCTGAACTTCATCCGCAAGAAGGTGGACGGCGGCTTCGAGGAGCCTCCGGTGGACGCCGTCATCTTCCGCCAGAACACCGAGGGGATGTACGCCGGTGTCGAGTGGACCAACCCGCCGGACGCCGTCCGCCAGGCCCTCGCCTCCCACTCGAAGTTCAAGGCGTTCGCCACGGTCCCCGGCCCCGAGATGGCCGTGTCCGTCCGCATCATCACGCGAAACGCGTCCGCCCGGATCGCCCGCGCCGCGTTCCGGTACGCGAAGAAGCACGGGTACCGCGGCGTGACGGTGTGCGAGAAGCCGAACGTCCTCCGCGAGACCTCCGGAATGGTGGAGGAGGTCGCGAAGGAGGTCCAGAAGGAGTTCCCCGATCTCCCGCTCTGGTCCACGAACATCGACGCCCAGATGATGTGGCTGACGAAGAACCCCGAGGACTACGGCGTCATCATCGCGAGCAACCTGTTCGGGGACATCGCCTCGGACGCGTTCGCGGGGCTCGTGGGCGGCCTCGGCTTCGCATGCTCCGGCAACATCGGCGACGACGTGGCGGTCTTCGAGCCGACGCACGGCTCGGCCCCCAAGTACGAGAAGCTCGATCCGCCGATCGTCAACCCGATCGCGATGATCCTCTCCGCCGCGATGCTGCTCGACCACGTCGGCGAGGAGGCCAAGGCCCGCTCCGTCCGCGATGCCGTCGCCAAGGTGGTCGCGGAAGGAAAGGTCCGCACGTACGACATGCTGCGCCTGCCGGGCGGTCCCGGCGTGTTCGAGCGCGGCGCCGCCACGACGATGCAGATGACCGACGCGGTCCTTTCGAAGCTGTGAGGCAGGGGAAGCGGAAAAATCGGCTTGGACGCTCGGTCCGGGACGGGGGCTCGGGGAAATCCTCGCGGGGGCGCTCGGGCGGCTCTCCTGAGCCGCCCTCGCTCCGCTGTCGCGCTCCTCTCGCTTCCTGCTCCGGCGCGCGACAGAGGCCCCGCTGCGGTTTCCCCGAGCCCCCGTCCCGGACCGGAGGATAATCTCGATTCAGTGCTTGATACCCCGGCCCCATCCCGGCGGGCCGAGAGGTTCGTACCGGCAGCGATCGGAAACGCAGGAGGCAACGATGGCTTCGGCTAGCGCACGCGGTGAGGCCGGGAGGCGGGGCGACGACGTTCGGTCCGACCTGTTCGTCGCCGTCGAGGCGAGGGGTGCCGGCGGCATCGAGATCGAGCTGAGGTCGCGCGTCGGCGCCTACTACGGCGACTCGATCCGCGCCCAGGTCGCGGAAACGCTCGGGGCGCTCGGCGTCGCGCACGCCCGCGTCGAGGTGGACGACCAGGGCGCCCTCCCGTTCGTCATCGAGGCGCGGGTGGAGGCGGCCGCCCGGCGTGCCGGGCTCGGCAAGGGGCGCGATGCGCGCCCGAAGGCCGACGTTCCGGCCCGGGCTCCCTCGGCCCGGGACCGGCTCAGGCGCTCGAGGCTCTACCTCCCGGGAAACGAGCCCAAGTTCATGGTCAACGCGGGGCTGCACCGGCCCGACGGGATCATCCTCGACCTCGAGGACTCCGTGCACGCCGGCGAGAAGGACGCGGCGCGCCTCCTGGTCCGCAACGCGCTCCGGACGGTGGATTTCGGCGACGCGGAGCGGATGGTGCGGATCAACCAGCTTCCGCTGGGGCTCGAGGACCTCGACGCCGTCGTCCCCGAGCATCCCGAGCTGATCCTGATCCCGAAGGTGGAGCGCGCCGAGCAGATGCGCGAGGTGCACCTCGCCGTGGCCGAGATTCTCGCCCGGAGCGGCGGCGCCCGCCCGCTGTGGCTGATGCCGATCCTCGAGTCCGCGGAGGGGATCGAGCACGCGTACGAGATCGCCAGGGCGTCCGACCGGACGGTCGCGCTCACGGTCGGCCTCGAGGATTACACCGCGGACCTCGGCGTGGCGAAGACGAAGGAGGGATCCGAAACCCTCTTCGCGCGAATGCGCCTGGTCAACGCCGCTCGCGCGGCGGGGCTTCAGGCCATCGACTCGGTGTACGGGGACGTGGGCGACCTCGAAGGGCTCGGGGCATGGGCCGTTCGCTCCCGGGCGATGGGGTTCGAAGGGATGGGGTGCGTGCACCCGCGCCAGATCGCGCCGATCCACGAGGCGTTCGCTCCGTCGAAGGGCGAGATCGAGAAGGCGCTCCGGATCGAGGCGGCTTTCCGGGACGCGCAGGAGAAGGGACTCGGCGTCGTCAGCCTCGGCTCGAAGATGGTCGACCCTCCGGTCGTCGAGCGCGCCCGCCGCCTCGTGGAGCGCGCCCGCAAGATGGGGCTCGTCCCGGCCCCCGGGGAGCAGCATCGATGAGCGCGAAGGTCGAGATGGTCCAGAACGCGGCCGGTCGCCGCGTCCCCTCCGTCGTCAACGGGCGCGAGCAGGCCGCGTATGCCGGGATCGGGAAGCGCGCGCCGGAAGGACGGAAGCATGCCCCTCCGATCCGCAGCTGCGCGGACTACCCCGCGAACGGCGACAAGCGCGTTCCGGATCTCGAGACGGCGCTCAAGCTGTGCGGCCTCCGCGACGGGATGACGATCTCGAACCACCACCATCTCCGGAACGGCGACCGCATCGCGCTCGAAGCGCTCCAGGCCGCCGACCGCCTGGGGGTCAAGGACCTGATGTGGTTCCCGAGCGCCTCCTTCCCCTGCCAGGAGCCCGTGATGGGGCTGATGGACCGGGGCGTGGTCCATCACATCGAGGGCTCGATGAACGGACCGCTCGGCGAGTACTGCTCGCGGGGGAAGATGCGCGGATTGGGGGTGCTCCGCTCCCACGGCGGGCGCTGGCAGGCGATCCAGGACGGCGAGGTCCACATCGACATCGCGGTGATCGCGGCGCCGACCGCGGACCCCTTCGGCAATGCCGACGGCTCGCACGGGAGATCCGCCTGCGGCTCGCTCGGGTTCGCCCTCGCCGACTCCGTCTACTCGGACCGTGTCATCGTCGTCACCGACAACCTCGTCGCGTTCCCCTGCGTCCCCTGGCAGATCCAGGGAAACAACGTGGACTACGTGGTCGAGGTCCCGTCCATCGGCGACCCGGCGAAAATCGTCTCCGGCACGACCGAGATCACGAAGAGCCCCGACCGGCTGCTGATCGCGGAGTACATCGCGCGCTTCCTCCGCGACGCCGGGATCATGAGGGACGGCTTCTCGTTCCAGGCGGGGGCCGGCGGAATCGCCCTCGCCTTCGTGATGTACCTGCGCGACATGATGAGAGAGACCGGGATCAAGGCGCGTTTCGTCCGAGGCGGCTCGACGAAGTACCTGGTGCAGCTCCTCGAGGAGGGGCTCGTGGACTACATTCTCGACGGGCAGACCTTCGACCTCGCGGGCGTCGCCTCCATCGCCTCGAACCCGCGCCACCTCGCGTCCTCGCCGTTCACCTCGTACAACTACAACGGCAAGGGGAACTTCGCCTCGATGGTGGACGCCGTGGTGCTGGGCGCGACCGAGGTGGACGTGAACTTCAACGCCAATGTCGTGACCCACTCCGACGGCCGCCTCCTGCACGGCATCGGCGGATGGCAGAACTGCCTGTTCTCGGGGTGCACGATCCTGGCCGTCCCCTCCTTCCGCGACCGGATCCCCGTCATCGTGGACGAGGTCACGACCCTCGTCGGCCCCGGCGAGATGGTGGACGTGATCGCCACCGAGCGCGGGATCGCGATCAACCCGAGGCGGAAGGACCTCCTCGACGCCGTGAAGGGCTCGACGCTCCCGATCCGGCCGATCGAGGAGATCAAGGCCGAGGTCGAGGGGATCTGCGGCGGCGCGCCGAGGAAGCCTCGATTCAAGGACAACCCGGTCGCGATCGTGAAGTGGGTGGACGGGACGATCCTCGACACCATCCTGCAGATCGAGGAATAGCCTTCGCTCTGGCTCGCAGGGCGCGACCATGTGGGTGTCATCGATCCGATCCGGATTCGAATCCAGCGCGCACAGAGCCTAGCGGCTCGCCCTCGGCGGAATGCGTTCGTAGCCAGCCCTTTTCCGGGCTGGCGAGAACGCATTCCGCCGAGGGCGAGCCGTGGACCCGACAGCGAACAAGGGCAACCGCGTTCGCAGCGGAGTTAGCCTCCGAATCTCGGATTCGGCAACCTTGGGCAGCCTTCTTGCGTTCTAGGTAGGGAGTATGACGGATGAGGGCTTCGAGCTTGCCGTGCGGGAGCACCGGAACCGGGTGAACAGCCACGCGTTCTGGCTCCTCCGTGACGGCGAGGACGCCCGGGACATCTCCCAGGAGGCGATGGTGAGGCTCTGGCGGCACCGGAGCGAGGTTCCCGACGCGGCGGCGCGGACCTGGCTGCTCCGGACCACCCATCGCCTGTGCCTCGACAGGCTCAGGCGGCGCGCGGCCCGGCCGGAGGTGTCCGAGGAGCTGGCGCCGGGTCCGGCATGGACCGATCCCTCCCCCGATCCCGAGCGCCGCGCGGCCGCCCAAGCGCTGGGCGGGATCCTCGAGCGCGCCCTCGGCCGGCTCGCACCTCGCGACCGGGCGATCGTGTTGCTGCGCGAGGTCGAGGGGGTCCCGTACGACGAGATCGCCGAGACGCTCGGCCTGCCCCTCGGCACGGTCAAGGCGGCTCTCCACCGGTCCCGGGAGAAGCTTCGCGAGGCTCTCCTGCGCGCGGGGGTGCACCCGTGAGCGACTGCGGTACCTTTCGCCCGCTCCTCCACGAGCGGCTCGACGGCGAGCTCGGGGCCGGCGCGGCCCTTGCCCTCGACGCCCACCTCGCGGCGTGCCCGGACTGCCGCTCCGCGGCGGAAGGACTGGCCGCCGTCCGCTCGGGACTGCTCGCGCTCCCGGAGCACCCGCTCCCCGAGGAGGCCATCGACGAGATCCTGGACCGCACCGTGCGCGACCGGCGCCCGCGAGCCCGCTTCGCGGCGTACTGGCCCGCGTGGGCCGGCGCGGCCGCGCTCGCAGCGCTCGCGCTGCTTCTCCTTCGCTTGCCGCTCTCCCCTTCCGTCCCCGCCGAGACGTCTCCCGGCGACGTCGCCAAGGCGGCGAGCGAGGCGCGTCTCGTGCTCTCGCTGGCCTCGGGCGCGCTGCACCGCGCCGAGAGGGCCGCCGGGAACAGGATTCTCGCCGGGGAGATCGCTCCCGCGTTGCGCCGCGTTCCGATCCGCTGGGCCGTCCGGCCCGAACCGAGGAAGTCATGACCAAGCGACCGTTCGCTTCGATCCTTCTGGCGCTCGCCGTCTGCCTTGCCGTCGCGGCGCCACCCGCGCGCGCCGGGGACCGCGAAACCGCCGGCATCCGAGGGTTCGTGGACGGCTCCGCGTTCGGCCGGCTCGCGGGAGAGGAGTCCGAGCTGGTCGAGATTCACCTCGGCCCGGCCCTGCTCGGCGCCATCGCCCGCGGCGCGAAGGACGACCCGGACGCGGCGGCGCTCCTCGGCGGGCTTCGATCGGTGTCGGCGTACATCGTGGGTCTCGGAGGCGACCCGGACCGCACTGCGAGAGCCATGAAGCTGTTCCGGGAGATCGAGGAGCAGCTGGAGCGCGGCGGCTGGGAGCGTCTCGCCCGGGTCCGGGAGAAGGGAGAGCGCGTCAACGTGTTCGTGCTGGGCAACGGAGCGGCCGTCGAAGGGCTCGTGGTCCTGGTCTTCGACAAGGAAGACGGCCAGGTCGTGTTCGCGAATCTCGCCGGGTCCCTCGACCTCGCCAAGCTCGGGAGCATCCAGGACGCGCTCGACGTTCCGGGGCTCGACGAGCTGAGCGAGACGAAACGTCCGGCGGGAGCAGGCGCCGGGGCGCCGAAGAAGAAAGGCGGGGCGCCGCCCGACGCGCGCCCCGAGGAGGAGGCGCCGTGACCCTCGCGAAGGCGCTTCGATCCGGCATCGTCGCCGCGCTGGCGGCCGCGAGCGCCGCGTGCGTGACGTATCGCGGACCCCGCGGCATCGAGTCCGCCATCGAGGACCAGATGGGAGTGGGCCTCGAGCGGGAGTTCGGCCTGAAGCTCGGCTGGACGGCGACGAAGATCACGGGGGCGATCGTCGCGCACGACGGCGACGAGGACGCGCTGGCTTTCAAGGACCTCACCGGGGTCGGCGTCGCCGTGTTCAAGGTGCCGGAAGGCGCCTCGCGCGCCGCCACCGGGCTCGATCCCGCGCGCCTCCATCTCGCAAGCTTCGAGACCGTCCTCAACGTGCGCGACCGGGACGGCCAGGTTCTCGTCCTCGCGAAGACGCGCCACAACTCGATTCACGAGGTCGTGTTCCTGTCTTGTGACGACGAAGAGGTCGTCGTGGCCCGGCTGCGCGGCGACCTCGACCGGCTGCTGGAGCAGCTGGCGCGAGCCTCCGAAGAGGACGGCGTTCGCGGCGCGCGTCGCGCCGTTCCCGTGGCTTCGCGCTAAGCCTTGCCCGCTCGCCGGGGACGCGCGGCCGGGTAAACCGCTTCATCCACATTCATCGGCTCGGCCGGCAGCCGTGCCGGGGCGCGGGCCGCTCATGAAGCGGCAGGACGTCCCCCTGTCCCGGGTACGTTTGGTGCTGTTGAATTTCGCAACTCCAAGGAAGCGATAGATCGTTGTACTAATCGACGAACAGGGGTATATTTGAGACAGATAGCTCAATTCGGAGGGATGCGGCATGAGCAGATCTCTCGAATCCCACAGGACGACGGAAGCGGAGGTGCTCGAGAGCCTCGGCCTGCGATGGGCGGTGCTTTCGGCCTGGCACGAGGACTTGCGATCCCGCGGCGTCGCCTTCGACGCGAACGTCGCGAGGATGCTCGAGACGAGCCGGATCGAGATCGCCTCCGGATGCATGTCGAGCTGCCAGGTCGGCTGCGATCTGGCGCGGCTCGAGGCGGCGCTGGTAGCGAGGGCGGCCTCCGTCGCCCCGGATAGCGTGGACGAGTGGATCGACACGCTGTCGGAGGCGATGACCGCGCCGGAGGACCTGAAGCGCCGGCCGTGGTTCCGGTCGGTGAACGTCTCGCACCTCGACTGCGGCTACCGTCCCTGCGTCTGCCCGGTCTGAGCCGCTCCCGCGGCCGGCTCCGGCTCGTGCCGAGGCCATCCCGGAGCGCCCCCTCCGATCGCGTGCAGGTAGTAGTGCGCGGCGCTGCCGAGGAAGTGGGCCTGCCCGGCGGCCGCCGTCTCGAGCGTCCGAGCGAGGCCCACGAGCCCGATCTCTCCCTCCTCGTAGAGCGTCTCGAAGGGAAGTAGCGACCGCCCCTCGGGGTCGGGCGGCGACGTCTCGAAGAGCGACTCGGTGGGCCCGTAGCGAACCTCGTCGGCGATGTTCTCCCACGCGTGGCGCGATCCTTCCCCGTCCGACCCGTCGAGGTAGTTCATCAGCGTGACGAAATCCACGCGGTCCTGGACGTGGTGGATGAGGGTCTTCTCGGCGCCGGCGTAGCTCAGCGCGTAGCTTTCCCGTTCGTCGTCGCGGTCGAGCCACGTCGGGAGCGTCACGGCGAGCGCGTGGCGTGGCGTCGCGGCCGAGAGGCGCGCTCGAACGCGGTCCAGGAGATCCAGGTACTCCCCGGCCAGCCTGCGATTCCTGCGGTCGTCCCGCAGCCCGCCGCGTCCGGCCCGCCACACGGCGCGGTAGCGGAACAGGAGATCGCGGCTGCGCGCGCCGTGCGGTTCGATGTCGAGCTGGATGCCGGCGAAGCGCGCTTCGCCGCCGCTCCCGTCGAAGTCGAGGATCGCCTGGACCCAGGCGAGGACCACCTCGTGGTCGCACCGGCGGCGGAGGCGGAACGGCCGGACCCAGGCGTCCTGGATCGCCCCGGCGGGCACCGCATAGACGTCGATGCCGCGGCCTCGCGCCGCGGCGAGGAACGAGCGGAGCGAGCCGGCGTCCCAGGCGGCGGGATCGGCGAGGAAGTACAGCCGCCCCACGTCCAGGGGGCCCTCGCGGCAGAGCCGTAGCAAGCGCTCCTGCGCCTCCGCGTCCGGGACCCCCGCGTCCGGGCGGCCGTCGGTCATGGCCACCGCTTCCTGCCAGACGTAGAGGCCGTCCCCCGCGACGGCCGCACCCGCGGCGAGCGAGAGGGCCACCGCCGCGAACAGCCGTCCTGGCGGGGAGGGCGACACCTCAGCGGTCGCCGAAGCAGGTCCCCACGAGCCGCGCCGACGCGATCGCAGGGTGGTCGAGCGGGACGAGCTTTCGCTGGCGCGCCACCTTCTCGAGAGAGACCGGCTCGCACCGCTCCCCGCGCACGGCGACCATCACGTTGAACACTCCCTGCGCGAGCAGCTCCGCGGCCCTCGTGCCGAGCCGCGTGCAGAGAACCCGGTCGGCCGCGGTGGGCGTGCCGCCTCGCTGGACGTGACCGAGCGAGGTGACCCGGGCTTCCGTGCCCGTGATCCTCTGGAACTGGCGCGCGAGGCGGCTCGCCATCGGCTCCCGGACCATCGTCGGCGTGCCGAGGTCCGCCTCGGTTCCCTCGTCGACCAGATCGTCCTCCGCCCGCGCGTTCCGGCGCGCCGCGGACTTGCGCGCGGGACCGGTCCCCTTCCGTCCTCTCCCTTTCGCGCCCGACCTTCCGCTCCGCTTCGACTCCGCCTCGGCCTCCTGGCGAGTCCGCGCTCCCTCGGCGACCACGATGATCGAGAATCGCTTCCCGCTGCGCCTGCGGGAGCGGAGGTGGTCGGCAACCGCGTCGAAATCGAAGGGAATCTCGGGGAGGAGGATGACGTCGGCTCCTCCCGCGATGCCGGCGCCGAGCGCGAGCCAGCCGGCGTTGTTCCCCATCACCTCGCACACGATCAGCCGGTTGTGGCTGGTCGCGGTGGAGTGGAGGCGGTCGATCGCCTCCGTCGCGATGGTGAGCGCCGTGTCGTAGCCGAACGACACGTCCGTCTCCGCGACGTCGTTGTCGATGGTCTTGGGCAGGGTGAGCACGTTCATGCCGGCGGCCTGGTGCAGGTGCAGCGCGTTCTTCTGGGTCCCGCGCCCGCCGAGGCAGACGAGCGCGTCGATCCCGAGCCTCTTCGCGTTGGCGGCGATGGTCTCCGTCATGTCGAGGACCTTGCCGCCCATCGGCATCCGGTGTGGCTTGTCCCGGCTGGTGCCCAGGATGGTTCCCCCCAGGGTCAGGATGCCGCTCACCGAGCGCGAATCGAGCGGCCAGGTCCGGTTCTCCACGAGCCCGCGAAAACCGTCGAGGATGCCGATCACCTCGATGCCGTAGTGATCGAGGGCGGGTTTCGCGACCGCCCGGATCGCGGCGTTCAGGCCGGGGCAGTCCCCCCCGGAGGTCAGGATCCCTACGCAATGGGTGCGCGGCTTCTTCCTCACGGAATTCCCCTCCTCGCAATCCGGCGGGAGCATTCTACCCGGATCGGGAGCGAGCTCCGGCCGAATCGGCGGCGGCACCGGCGGTTCCGCGAGTTGGAGGCGTGAACTTCGTCAGGACGGCCGGCAGGCGTCGCCAACCCCGTCCGAGTCCGAATCCGCTTGATCGGGGTTGGGCAAGGCGGGACAGTTGTCGCACGCGTCGCCGACACCGTCGCGGTCGGCATCGGCCTGGCCGGGATTCGATACCGTCGGGCAGACGTCGTCGAGGTCTCTCGTGCCGTCGCCGTCGCCGTCGGCATCGGGCGTCCCCGGGCAAACGGTCCCGATGACCCTGGGGCCGGACGAGCCCGCTCCGATCTGCCCGTCGCCGCAGGTGTTGAGCGCCGCGACGAGGTAGTAGAAGAGCTGGCCGGGAAGCGGGTTTTCCGAGTCGAGCGCCTGGCGGCTCAAGAGGTCCGGCGCGAAGCAGGCGTGCGCGTAGCCGAAGGGAGAGCCGGCCGGGACCGCGCCGCGATAAACGTCGTAGACACGCCCCTGGTACGCCGCGTCCCAGAGCAAGGTCGCGCGGTCCAGGCCGAAGCGAACTTGCGGGACCTCTCCGGGGGCGGCGCTCGCCGCGGCAAGGTCCGGGGCGCAATCCGACTCGTTCGGTACACCGTCGCCGTCCCGGTCGGGATCGCAGGCGTCCCCCAGCCCGTCGCCGTCGAGATCCTGCTGGCCGGAATTGGCAATCGCCGGACAGTTGTCCACGTTCCCGCAAATCCCGTCCCCGTCGGCATCGTTCGCGAGGTCGAGCGGGCACGGGTCGCAGGCGTCGCCGGCGCCGTCCCCGTCGGCGTCCGCCTGACCGGCGTTCGCGAGGCCCGGGCAGTTGTCGCAGGCATCTCCCGCCCCGTCGGCGTCGCCATCCTCCTGACCGGGATTGGCCACGCTCGGGCAGTTGTCCGCGCCGCCGCAGAGGCCGTCGCCGTCGGGATCGTTCGCCACGTCCAGCGGGCAGGGATCGCAGGCGTCGCCGAGGCCGTCGCCGTCCGCGTCCTCCTGACCGGCGTTCGCCAGGACGGGACAGTTGTCGCAAACGTCGCCGCGGCCGTCCGCGTCCGCGTCGAGCTGATCGGCGTTCGCGACAGCCGGGCAGTTGTCGCAAGCGTCGCCGTGGCCGTCGGCGTCGGCATCTTCCTGGCCGCTGTTCGCGACGCCGGGACAATTGTCGCAAACGTCGCCGCGGCCGTCGCCGTCCGTGTCGAGCTGATCCGCGTTCGCGACCGCCGGGCAGTCGTCCGTCGCGCAGGCGTTCCCCGGGAACCCCGGATTCCCGAACCCGTCCCCGTCCGTGTCCGTGCACGTGTCGCACGCGTCGCCCGCCCCGTCGCCGTCGGCATCCAGTTGATCGAGGTTGGCGACGCTCGAGCAGTTGTCGCAAACGTCGCCGCGGCCGTCGCTATCCTCGTCGAGCTGGTCCGAATTCGCTACGGCGACGCAGTTGTCGCAAGCATCGCCGCGGCCATCGAGGTCGCCGTCGGCCTGCCCCGCGTTCGAGACGGCCGGGCAGTTGTCGCAAGCGTCACCGCGCCCGTCGCCGTCCGTGTCGAGCTGGTCCGCGTTGGCGGCGCTCGCGCAGTTGTCGCACGCATCCCCGCGGCCGTCCGCATCCGCGTCGAGCTGATCGGCGTTCGCGACCGCAGGGCAGTTGTCGCAAGCGTCACCGTGGCCGTCGGCGTCCGTGTCGGCCTGCTCCGCGTTCGCCGCCACCGGGCAGTTGTCCGCGGCGCACGTGTTGCCCGGGAAGCCGGGATTGCCGAAACCGTCCCCGTCCGTGTCCGTGCACGTGTCGCAGGCGTCGCCTGCACCGTCGACGTCCGCGTCTTCCTGGCCGGCGTTCGCGACGGTCGGGCAATCGTCCACGCCGCAGGTATTCGCCGCGAAACCCGGATTCCCGTAACCGTCGCCGTCCGTGTCCGTGCACGTGTCGCACGCGTCGCCCGTGCCGTCGCCGTCGGCATCCAGTTGATCGAGGTTGGCGGCAGCCGGACAGTTGTCGCAGACGTCGCCTACACCGTCCGCGTCCCCGTCCGCCTGGTCCGCGTTCGCCACGCCCGGGCAGTTGTCGGCGGGACACGTATTCGCCGCGTAGCCCGGATTCCCGTAACCGTCGCCGTCGGTGTCCGTGCACGCGTCGCACGCGTCGCCCGCACCGTCGACGTCCGCGTCGAGCTGATCCGTGTTGGCCACCGCCGGGCAGTTGTCGCAGACGTCCCCTCTCCCGTCCCCGTCCGCATCCTCCTGCCCCGCATTCCCCACGCCCGGACAGTTGTCGCACACGTCCCCGCGGCCATCGCCGTCCGCGTCGTCCTGGCCCGGGTTCGCGACCGCCGCGCAGTTGTCGCAGACGTCGCCGAGACCGTCCCCGTCCGCGTCCGCCTGGTCCGGGTTCGCCACCGCCGCGCAATTGTCCAGCGGGCACGTGCTCCCGCTGAATCCCGGATCCGCGAAGCCGTCCCCGTCCCCGTCCGTGCACGTGTCGCAGGCGTCGCCCGCGCCGTCCCCGTCGACATCCTCCTGGCCGGCATTCGCGACGCCCGGGCAGTTGTCGCACGCGTCGCCGCGACCGTCGCTATCCTCGTCGAGCTGGTCCGCGTTCGCGACCGCCGGGCAGTTGTCGCACGCGTCGCCGTGGCCATCGGCGTCGCCGTCGAGCTGATCCGAGTTCGCGACCGCGGGGCAGTTGTCGCAGGCGTCGCCGTGGCCGTCGGTGTCACCGTCGAGCTGGCTCGCATTCGACACCGCCGGGCAGTTGTCGCACGCGTCACCGCGGCCATCGGTGTCACCGTCGAGCTGATCCGAGTTCGCGATCGCCGGGCAGTCGTCGCAGAGGTCGCCGTATCCGTCGGCGTCGACGTCGGCCTGATCCGGATTCGCCACCCCAGGACAGTTGTCCGCGGCGCAGGTGTTTGCCGCAAACCCCGGATTCCCGAACCCGTCCCCGTCCGTGTCCGTGCACGTGTCGCACGCGTCGCCCGCCCCGTCGCCGTCGGCATCCAGTTGATCGAGGTTGGCGACGCTCGAGCAGTTGTCGCAAACGTCGCCGCGCCCGTCGCTATCCTCGTCGAGCTGGTCCGAATTCGCTACGGCGACGCAGTTGTCGCAAGCATCGCCGCGGCCATCGAGGTCGCCGTCGGCCTGCCCCGCGTTCGAGACGGCCGGGCAGTTGTCGCAAGCGTCACCGCGCCCGTCGCCGTCCGTGTCGAGCTGGTCCGCGTTGGCGGCGCTCGCGCAGTTGTCGCACGCATCCCCGCGGCCGTCCGCATCCGCGTCGAGCTGATCGGCGTTCGCGACCGCAGGGCAGTTGTCGCAAGCGTCACCGTGGCCGTCGGCGTCCGTGTCGGCCTGCTCCGCGTTCGCCGCCACCGGGCAGTTGTCCGCGGCGCACGTGTTGCCCGGGAAGCCGGGATTGCCGAAACCGTCCCCGTCCGTGTCCGTGCACGTGTCGCAGGCGTCGCCTGCACCGTCGACGTCCGCGTCTTCCTGGCCGGCGTTCGCGACGGTCGGGCAATCGTCCACGCCGCAGGTATTCGCCGCGAAACCCGGATTCCCGTAACCGTCGCCGTCCGTGTCCGTGCACGTGTCGCACGCGTCGCCCGTGCCGTCGCCGTCGGCATCCAGTTGATCGAGGTTGGCGGCAGCCGGACAGTTGTCGCAGACGTCGCCTACACCGTCCGCGTCCCCGTCCGCCTGGTCCGCGTTCGCCACGCCCGGGCAGTTGTCGGCGGGACACGTATTCGCCGCGTAGCCCGGATTCCCGTAACCGTCGCCGTCGGTGTCCGTGCACGCGTCGCACGCGTCGCCCGCACCGTCGACGTCCGCGTCGAGCTGATCCGTGTTGGCCACCGCCGGGCAGTTGTCGCAGACGTCCCCTCTCCCGTCCCCGTCCGCATCCTCCTGCCCCGCATTCCCCACGCCCGGACAGTTGTCGCACACGTCCCCGCGGCCATCGCCGTCCGCGTCGTCCTGGCCCGGGTTCGCGACCGCCGCGCAGTTGTCGCAGACGTCGCCGCGGCCGTCCGCATCCGTATCGAGCTGATCCGGATCCGAGACCGCCGGGCAGTTGTCGCACGCGTCACCGTGACCGTCCCCGTCCGTGTCGACCTGGCTCGGGTTCGCGACCGCCGCGCAGTTGTCGCAGACGTCGCCGAGACCGTCCCCGTCCGCGTCCGCCTGGTCCGGGTTCGCCACCGCCGCGCAATTGTCCAGCGGGCACGTGCTCCCGCTGAATCCCGGATCCGCGAAGCCGTCCCCGTCCCCGTCCGTGCACGTGTCGCAGGCGTCGCCCGCGCCGTCCCCGTCGACATCCTCCTGGCCGGCATTCGCGACGCCCGGGCAGTTGTCGCACGCGTCGCCGCGACCGTCGCTATCCTCGTCGAGCTGGTCCGCGTTCGCGACCGCCGGGCAGTTGTCGCACGCGTCGCCGTGGCCATCGGCGTCGCCGTCGAGCTGATCCGAGTTCGCGACCGCGGGGCAGTTGTCGCAGGCGTCGCCGTGGCCGTCGGTGTCACCGTCGAGCTGGCTCGCATTCGACACCGCCGGGCAGTTGTCGCACGCGTCACCGCGGCCATCGGTGTCACCGTCGAGCTGATCCGAGTTCGCGATCGCCGGGCAGTCGTCGCAGAGGTCGCCGTATCCGTCGGCGTCGACGTCGGCCTGATCCGGATTCGCCACCCCAGGACAGTTGTCCGCGGCGCAGGTGTTTGCCGCAAACCCCGGATTCCCGAACCCGTCCCCGTCCGTGTCCGTGCACGCGTCGCACGCGTCGCCCGCCCCGTCGCCGTCGGCATCGGTCTGATCCGAGGTTCGCGACGCCGAGCAGTTGTCGCAAACGTCGCCGCGGCCGTCGCTATCCTCGTCGAGCTGGTCCGAATTCGCTACGGCGACGCAGTTGTCGCAAGCATCGCCGCGGCCATCGAGGTCGCCGTCGGCCTGCCCCGCGTTCGAGACGGCCGGGCAGTTGTCGCAAGCGTCACCGCGCCCGTCGCCGTCCGTGTCGAGCTGGTCCGCGTTGGCGGCGCTCGCGCAGTTGTCGCACGCATCCCCGCGGCCGTCCGCATCCGCGTCGAGCTGATCGGCGTTCGCGACCGCAGGGCAGTTGTCGCAAGCGTCACCGTGGCCGTCGGCGTCCGTGTCGGCCTGCTCCGCGTTCGCCGCCACCGGGCAGTTGTCCGCGGCGCACGTGTTGCCCGGGAAGCCGGGATTGCCGAAACCGTCCCCGTCCGTGTCCGTGCACGTGTCGCAGGCGTCGCCTGCACCGTCGACGTCCGCGTCTTCCTGGCCGGCGTTCGCGACGGTCGGGCAATCGTCCACGCCGCAGGTATTCGCCGCGAAACCCGGATTCCCGTAACCGTCGCCGTCCGTGTCCGTGCACGTGTCGCACGCGTCGCCCGTGCCGTCGCCGTCGGCATCCAGTTGATCGAGGTTGGCGGCAGCCGGACAGTTGTCGCAGACGTCGCCTACACCGTCCGCGTCCCCGTCCGCCTGGTCCGCGTTCGCCACGCCCGGGCAGTTGTCGGCGGGACACGTATTCGCCGCGTAGCCCGGATTCCCGTAACCGTCGCCGTCGGTGTCCGTGCACGCGTCGCACGCGTCGCCCGCACCGTCGACGTCCGCGTCGAGCTGATCCGTGTTGGCCACCGCCGGGCAGTTGTCGCAGACTTCCCCTCTCCCGTCCCCGTCCGCATCCTCCTGCCCCGCATTCCCCACGCCCGGACAGTTGTCGCACACGTCCCCGCGGCCATCGCCGTCCGCGTCGTCCTGGCCCGGGTTCGCGACCGCCGCGCAGTTGTCGCAGACGTCGCCGCGGCCGTCCGCATCCGTATCGAGCTGATCCGGATCCGAGACCGCCGGGCAGTTGTCGCACGCGTCACCGTGACCGTCCCCGTCCGTGTCGACCTGGCTCGGGTTCGCGACCGCCGCGCAGTTGTCGCAGACGTCGCCGAGACCGTCCCCGTCCGCGTCCGCCTGGTCCGGGTTCGCCACCGCCGCGCAATTGTCCAGCGGGCACGTGCTCCCGCTGAATCCCGGATCCGCGAAGCCGTCCCCGTCCCCGTCCGTGCACGTGTCGCAGGCGTCGCCCGCGCCGTCCCCGTCGACATCCTCCTGGCCGGCATTCGCGACGCCCGGGCAGTTGTCGCACGCGTCGCCGCGACCGTCGCTATCCTCGTCGAGCTGGTCCGCGTTCGCGACCGCCGGGCAGTTGTCGCACGCGTCGCCGTGGCCATCGGCGTCGCCGTCGAGCTGATCCGAGTTCGCGACCGCGGGGCAGTTGTCGCAGGCGTCGCCGTGGCCGTCGGTGTCACCGTCGAGCTGGCTCGCATTCGACACCGCCGGGCAGTTGTCGCACGCGTCACCGCGGCCATCGGTGTCACCGTCGAGCTGATCCGAGTTCGCGATCGCCGGGCAGTCGTCGCAGAGGTCGCCGTATCCGTCGGCGTCGACGTCGGCCTGATCCGGATTCGCCACCCCAGGACAGTTGTCCGCGGCGCAGGTGTTTGCCGCAAACCCCGGATTCCCGAACCCGTCCCCGTCCGTGTCCGTGCACGCGTCGCACGCGTCGCCCGCCCCGTCGCCGTCGGCATCGGTCTGATCCGCGTTCGCGACCACCGGGCAGTTGTCGCAAACGTCGCCGCGGCCGTCGCTATCCTCGTCGAGCTGGTCCGAATTCGCTACGGCGACGCAGTTGTCGCAAGCATCGCCGCGGCCATCGAGGTCGCCGTCGGCCTGCCCCGCGTTCGAGACGGCCGGGCAGTTGTCGCAAGCGTCACCGCGCCCGTCGCCGTCCGTGTCGAGCTGGTCCGCGTTGGCGGCGCTCGCGCAGTTGTCGCACGCATCCCCGCGGCCGTCCGCATCCGCGTCGAGCTGATCGGCGTTCGCGACCGCAGGGCAGTTGTCGCAAGCGTCACCGTGGCCGTCGGCGTCCGTGTCGGCCTGCTCCGCGTTCGCCGCCACCGGGCAGTTGTCCGCGGCGCACGTGTTGCCCGGGAAGCCGGGATTGCCGAAACCGTCCCCGTCCGTGTCCGTGCACGTGTCGCAGGCGTCGCCTGCACCGTCGACGTCCGCGTCTTCCTGGCCGGCGTTCGCGACGGTCGGGCAATCGTCCACGCCGCAGGTATTCGCCGCGAAACCCGGATTCCCGTAACCGTCGCCGTCCGTGTCCGTGCACGTGTCGCACGCGTCGCCCGTGCCGTCGCCGTCGGCATCCAGTTGATCGAGGTTGGCGGCAGCCGGACAGTTGTCGCAGACGTCGCCTACACCGTCCGCGTCCCCGTCCGCCTGGTCCGCGTTCGCCACGCCCGGGCAGTTGTCGGCGGGACACGTATTCGCCGCGTAGCCCGGATTCCCGTAACCGTCGCCGTCGGTGTCCGTGCACGCGTCGCACGCGTCGCCCGCACCGTCGACGTCCGCGTCGAGCTGATCCGTGTTGGCCACCGCCGGGCAGTTGTCGCAGACTTCCCCTCTCCCGTCCCCGTCCGCATCCTCCTGCCCCGCATTCCCCACGCCCGGACAGTTGTCGCACACGTCCCCGCGGCCATCGCCGTCCGCGTCGTCCTGGCCCGGGTTCGCGACCGCCGCGCAGTTGTCGCAGACGTCGCCGCGGCCGTCCGCATCCGTATCGAGCTGATCCGGATCCGAGACCGCCGGGCAGTTGTCGCACGCGTCACCGTGACCGTCCCCGTCCGTGTCGACCTGGCTCGGGTTCGCGACCGCCGCGCAGTTGTCGCAGACGTCGCCGAGACCGTCCCCGTCCGCGTCCGCCTGGTCCGGGTTCGCCACCGCCGCGCAATTGTCCAGCGGGCACGTGCTCCCGCTGAATCCCGGATCCGCGAAGCCGTCCCCGTCCCCGTCCGTGCACGTGTCGCAGGCGTCGCCCGCGCCGTCCCCGTCGACATCCTCCTGGCCGGCATTCGCGACGCCCGGGCAGTTGTCGCACGCGTCGCCGCGACCGTCGCTATCCTCGTCGAGCTGGTCCGCGTTCGCGACCGCCGGGCAGTTGTCGCACGCGTCGCCGTGGCCATCGGCGTCGCCGTCGAGCTGATCCGAGTTCGCGACCGCGGGGCAGTTGTCGCAGGCGTCGCCGTGGCCGTCGGTGTCACCGTCGAGCTGGCTCGCATTCGACACCGCCGGGCAGTTGTCGCACGCGTCACCGCGGCCATCGGTGTCACCGTCGAGCTGATCCGAGTTCGCGATCGCCGGGCAGTCGTCGCAGAGGTCGCCGTATCCGTCGGCGTCGACGTCGGCCTGATCCGGATTCGCCACCCCAGGACAGTTGTCCGCGGCGCAGGTGTTTGCCGCAAACCCCGGATTCCCGAACCCGTCCCCGTCCGTGTCCGTGCACGCGTCGCACGCGTCGCCCGCCCCGTCGCCGTCGGCATCCAGTTGATCGAGGTTGGCGACGCTCGAGCAGTTGTCGCAAACGTCGCCGCGGCCGTCGCTATCCTCGTCGAGCTGGTCCGAATTCGCTACGGCGACGCAGTTGTCGCAAGCATCGCCGCGGCCATCGAGGTCGCCGTCGGCCTGCCCCGCGTTCGAGACGGCCGGGCAGTTGTCGCAAGCGTCACCGCGCCCGTCGCCGTCCGTGTCGAGCTGGTCCGCGTTGGCCACCACCGGGCAGTTGTCCGCGGCGCACGTGTTGCCCGGGAAGCCGGGATTGCCGACGCCGTCGCCGTCCGTGTCCGTGCACGTGTCGCAGGCGTCGCCTGCACCGTCGACGTCCGCGTCTTCCTGGCCGGCGTTCGTGAGCCCCGGGCAGTTGTCCACCGGACACGTGCTGTCCGGGAAACCGGGATCGCCGAAGCCGTCGCCGTCGGTGTCCGTGCACGTATCGCACGCGTCGCCCGTGCCGTCGCCGTCGGCATCCAGTTGATCGAGGTTGGCGGCAGCCGGACAGTTGTCGCAGACGTCGCCTACACCGTCCGCGTCCCCGTCCACCTGGTCCGCGTTCGCCACGCCCGGGCAGTTGTCGGCGGGACACGTATTCGCCGCGTAGCCCGGATTCCCGTAACCGTCGCCGTCGGTGTCCGTGCACGCGTCGCACGCGTCGCCCGCACCGTCGACGTCCGCATCGAGCTGATCCGTGTTGGCCACCGCCGGGCAGTTGTCGCAGACGTCCCCTCTCCCGTCCCCGTCCGCATCCTCCTGCCCCGCATTCCCCACGCCCGGACAGTTGTCGCACACGTCCCCGCGGCCATCGCCGTCCGCGTCGTCCTGGCCCGGGTTCGCGACCGCCGCGCAGTTGTCGCAGACGTCGCCGCGGCCGTCCGCATCCGTATCGAGCTGATCCGGATCCGAGACCGCCGGGCAGTTGTCGCACGCGTCACCGTGACCGTCCCCGTCCGTGTCGACCTGGCTCGGGTTCGCGACCGCCGCGCAGTTGTCGCAGACGTCGCCGTGGCCGTCGCCATCGCTGTCAGACTGGCTGGGGTTCGCCACCGCCGGACAGGTGTCGACGGGACAGGTGTTCGCGGGGAATCCCGGGTTCCCGAATCCGTCGCCGTCCGTGTCGGTGCAGGTATCGCAGGCGTCGCCGGTCCCGTCTTGGTCGGCATCCTCCTGCCCCGCGTTGCCCACGCCGGGACAGTTGTCGCAGGCATCCCCTCGCCCGTCGCCGTCCGCGTCGAGCTGGCTCGTATTCGACACCGCCGGGCAGTTGTCGCAGGCATCGCCGCGGCCGTCTCCGTCCGCATCCGCCTGGCTCGGATTCGAAACCGACGAGCAGTTGTCGCAGAGGTCGCCGCGCCCATCGACGTCCGTGTCGAGCTGCGTCGGATTCGAAACCGAAGGGCAGTTGTCGCAGAGATCGCCGCGCCCATCGACGTCCGTGTCGAGCTGCGTCGGATTCGGAACCGAAGGGCAGTTGTCGCAGGCGTCGCCGCGGCCGTCACCGTCCGTGTCGAGCTGCGTCGGATTCGCGACGGTCGGGCAGTTGTCGGCGGGACAGCTGTTGGCCGGGTAACCCGGGTTGCCGAATCCGTCACCGTCCGTGTCCGTGCAAGCGTCGCACGCGTCGCCCGCCCCGTCGCCGTCGACGTCCGCCTGCGACGCGTTGGCGATCGTCGGACAGTTGTCCAGGGAACACGTGTTGCCGGGGAAGCCCGGATTCCCGAAGCCGTCACCATCGGTGTCCGTGCACGTATCGCAAGCATCCCCGCGACCGTCACCGTCCGTATCCGCCTGGCCCGGGTTGGCCACGATCGCGCAGTTGTCGCACGCGTCGCCCCGGCCGTCGCCGTCCGTGTCCACCTGGGTCGGGTTGGCGGCGTTCGGGCAGTTGTCGCAGGCGTCCCCTTTCCCGTCCGCGTCCGCGTCCGCCTGATTCGAATTGGCGGCGCTCGGGCAGTTGTCGAAGCCGTCGGGAACGCCGTCGCCGTCGGCGTCGGGCGTCGGTCGGAGTCTCAGGTCGTACGAGCCGTAGGGCGTGTTGTCGGTCTGCTGCCCCGCGCGAACGTAGAACCTCGCCGTGGAGGTCGCGGTCCACTTGATGTACGAGGACTTGTCGCCCGTCGCGCGGTCGTTGTTGGACGCGAGCGAGTTACCGGCCGAGTTGTACAGGGTCAGGTTCGTGTCCGCGGCCGAGAGCAAATTGAGCGTCTCGATCTCGTACGCCCAGCCCTGGGTCGCCGGGAAGGAGAACCAGTCGTACTCGTAGGTGTTCTCGCCCGCGTGGTCGTTGTCCGTGTCCGGGAAGAAGGTGCAGTGCAGGATCCCGCCGTCGGCGACCGTCGAGAAAGACTGCGCCAGCGAGTCGTTGAACTCGTAGACATCCGGGAAGAACTCGATTCCCGCGCCGTCGGAGAAGATCGACTTCATCTCGGTGAAGTAGCCATTCGCGATCGGCGGCTCGAACCAGCCGTCCCAGAAGTCCTCCGCGGTGATCTGGAGGCGGGTCGGAAGGAAACCGGTCGCCACCTCCCACATCTGCGAATCCGGGATCTCGGCCGTGTCCACCGGGGCGTCGTCCACGCCCGGTGTGAAATCCGGGGTGCCGGGTCCGTCCGTGATGTCCCAGAGTGCCGTGGTGACGGTGACCTCGCTGGCGTCCCCGCGGCAGAGGTAGACGTTCTGGGTCTCGATGTCGTACGACACGACGACGTGCCCGGGTCCGGGCTCGCCGGTGGTCCGCAGATAGACGTTCGGGTACGCCATCCCGAAATGGCGGCGCACGCTCGCGCCGAGATAGGTCGCGAACCCCTCGTCCCACGAAAGGCGAGGATCCTGATTGCAGTCGGCGAGGTAGTGCGTCCCGGTGGGGCTGTCGTTGTCGGAGTAGTTGAGGGTCATGAAGTGGCCGTACTCGTGGAGCACGGGCCCGTCGTCATAACCCGCTGTATCCCGGACGTCGATCCGGTTGATGGTGGAGGTCGACGACCCGTTCCCTCGATTCGACTCCCAGACCATCGTGAGCGGGTGCGAGGAGTTGGGCCGGGCGCCCTGAACGTACGCGACGTAGTCCGAGCCGAATACTCCGAGGTCGTAGAGATGAAACGCCTCTCCCCCGGAGCCGATCGCCGCGATCATCGTGCCGAAGTCGACGTTCACGCTGGGCTGGTGCCCCGACACGGTCGAGCTCGCGAGGGCGTACGGCGCGAGAGCGGCGTTGGTGACCTTGAGGAACAGCGTGCTGGTCTTCGTGGAGCGCGTCAGCGCCCGGACGTAGACGTTGCGGACGGACGAGTCGTTCACCGTGATCGAGAAACTCCCGCTCGCGGTGGTCGCTCCCGAGGCCAGCACCGCGCCGCTGCCGGCATCCACGACCTCGACGTCCACGAAGCGGGCGGGGAGAAGCGGCTCGACGCCCGTGAAACCGGTCTGGTCGAATTCGCGATCGCGGAAGCTGAACTGCCCGGAAGCGACCCAGCTGGCGGCCGCGGCCGGCGCGGCCGCGAGGAGCACGGCGAGGATCAGCGCGCCTAGGCGCGCCAGGCGGCGGCTCATGGGCCCTTCGCTGGCGGCGGCGCCGCGGGGAACTCGAGGGCGCCGTTGCGGAGCGTCGGCTCGACGCCGACCACGCCGATCGGGATGCCGGCGCCTTCCCGGACGGCCTTCCCCGACGGTGTGGCGGCCTCGACGGTCAACGACCCGATCCCGCCCGCGCCGGGCGGGAGCTCCACCACGAACTCGACGACGGCGGCGGCTCCCCGTTCCAGGTCGCCGAGCAGGAACGGCTCGCCGGGCTGCGGCAGCCCCGGAGCGGCCCCGGCACCCGCGAGGACGACGCGGTCGGCGAGGATCGAGATTCCGGACGGGACCTTCGCAAGGAGGGAAAGCCCGGTGAGCGGCTCGATCGTGCTGACGGTGACCCTCAGGCGGGTCAGCCCCGCGGGATCGAGCTTGGGGTCGAGCCACTCGTACCGGATCGCGACCGACCCGTCCGGCTCGCCGGCGTGTGCGGCCCCGGCCAGGCAAGACACGGCCAGGATGGCAATCGCAACGGCCCTGCTAACCGACCCCCCCACGCCCCCCTCCTCCCACGACACCGCCCCGGAATGCCCGCGGAAAAACACGCCCCCGCGCCCCATCAGGGGCGTCGTCGCCGCGCTACCTGTAAGTAACGGCGAAGAAAGAGCGATGTCAACAATTTTCCGACCGAGAAACCCCGCGACCGCCGCCGTTGCGAACGAATGCGCGAAATCCTGGATCCGACCATGGGAGCGGGGTGATGGGCCGTGGCGTCAGACCGCTATGTGCCCATACGATGCGTAGATTTCAGCGCTTTCGCCGGCGTGCGATCAAGCCTCCCGCGAGGGCGACCGGGAGGCAGAACAGCGTCGCGGCGAGCCCGATGATCCGCGCGGGGGTCCGTATCCCGTAGGACAGGACGACGCGGTGCTCGCCGGGCGGGACGTCCACCGCCATGAAACCGCCCTGGTCCGCGGGAGGATCGGCGCCCTTGCCGTCCACGCTCGCGAGCCAGCCGGGGAAGAACTGCTCCAGGACGACGAGACGGCCGCCTCCGGGGGGCGAGACGACCCCCGCTTCGATCCGCCCGGGCCGGCGCTCGATCCGGTCGGGAGAAACCGCCGAAGGAAGCCCGCCGGCGGCCTGCAGCTCCGCGTAGGGACGGGGTACGAGGCGAAGGGGCTCCGCCCTGCGCTCGTCGAACATCAGCGACACTCCCGCCCTCGAGAGGACCTTGGGGTCGCTCGTGACCCAGAACGTCCGGTAGAGTGCCGGGGTCACCCACTCCGGGTAGACGTAGTAGAGAGCATCGACCGGGGTGGAGTAGGAGCTCGGTGGGAGCTTGAGGTCCCAGGTGCGAAACGGTCCCGGCCCCGGAGGCACCGCGACCGGGACCGGAGTCATCGAGCTCTCCCAGTGGGCCGCGCCGCGTTCGCGCGAGGTCCAGTGAACGACCCCCTCGTAGGGCGGGATCCGGTCGGCCGCCCCGGCGTAGGGCGCGGCGTCCCACACCAGCAGCGCCGCAAGCATGGGAAAGAGCAACGCCCGTGCCCGCGGTCCGGGAGCGCCGGCGATTCGCCCGGCGCCGAGACCGAGCGCGAGCGCCGCCAGGACGGTGGCCGGGGTCAGGAACCGCCAGGGGAAGTAGAGCTGCGCGAAACCCGGGACGCCGCCGAGCGCGTGCGCCAGGGGCACCGTGGACAGCGAGAGAGCGAGGAGCGCCCCGAGCGCGAGTCCGGCCGTGCCGGACCGGCGGGCCCACAAAGGCGCCGCAAGCCCGGCAAGGAGCAGCACCGCGCCGCCGTAGAAAGGCATCGGCTCCTCGCCTGCCCCTGCTCCCGCGCGGTACGACTCGGGGAGCGAGATCCGGTAGCGGTCCCACAGCCGCCGCGTGAGCGGGGCCCTGAGGTCGACACCGTGCTCCTCGTAGCGGAAGTACCGGCTGGTCGCGCTTCGCTCGCCGACGCTCGTCGCGCCCCCCTCGGCCGCGGCCGGAACCCACCACCAGGCCGACAGCAGCAAGGCGGCCAGGAGCGCCGCCGCCGGCCCCCCGAAGCGCTTTCCCCTCGAGGCATCGACCCGCGCCCCCCACGTTTCCTGGACGACGAGCGCCGGCACGAGCGACACTCCCAAGGTGAACAGCGACGGGAGGTGGGTCAGGATCAGGCCGACGACCGACAGCGCGAGGATCGCGGCGGTCCGGAAGCGCGGCTCGCGGGCGGTACGCAGCGCGGCCGCGGCGACGAGGGGCAGGAAGAGGAACGCGTTCGCCTCTCCGAGCGCCCCGCGATAGTCGAACACCGCGAGCCTCCAGGGGGCAAACGCCCCGGCGATCGCGGCGAGCAGCGCTCCGCGCCGGCCCGCGCCGAGGAGGCGCGCCGCCGCGAGGAACGACAGCGCCGAGAGGACGTGTCCCTGAAAGAGCTCCAGCTTGAGCGCGCCGACCGGCGCCAGCCCTGCCAGGATTCCGGGCAGCGCGAGGAGAAAATTGAGCGGGCCGTAGAACTGGAGCAGCGGCATCCCCGCCCCGAGATACGGGATCCAGAGCGGATACCAGGATCCCGCCCCGATCGAGCGCCCGTAGGCCCAGATCCCCCAGAGGTGATCGAAGTCGTGGATGCGCGGGATGCCCGCGCGCGCGAGAACGTGCCCCGCCGCCGCGCCGGCGGCCAGCGTCGCCGCGAGCACCGCGGCGCCCCGGGCCCTCTCGGGTACGAGGAGCGCGGCCGCCGCGCCCGCGGCGGCGACGGCGAGGATCGCGTAGGACGGCGCCTCGTAAACGGCCCCGCTGGTACGGGCGGCGGCGACAGCGGCGCCCGCAAGGAACACCGAGGCGGGCACGACGGAGGCCGCGTGCCGGGTCCACCACGCCGCGTTCCCGGAGGCGCCGCGCGGCGGCGGTCCGGCCGTTCGAGATCGCATGCTCCGTCCCCGCGAAAGAGGGCATTCTACCCTCGCGATTTGTCGAGTGGATCACTCCTCAATCGTCCGCCCCGACCGGGCCAAAACCCGTCCGGCGCGCTACACTGTCCGGCCCCATGGAGAGATAGATGATCGGAATCCGCCGCGAGACGAAGAATCGCTGGGAGCGCCGGGTCCCCTTGACACCCGGGCACGTCGCCGTGCTCGCCCAGGGCCAGCACTTGCGCGTCGTGGTCGAGCCGTCGGAGATTCGCGCCTTTCCGGAGAGCGCCTACCGGGAAGCCGGCGCCGCCATCAGCCCGGACCTCTCCCCCTGCCGCCTGATCCTCGGCGTCAAGGAGGTGCCGATCGAGCTCCTCTCGCCCGGCAAGGTGTACGTGTTCTTCGCGCACGTCGCGAAGGGGCAAAAGCACAACATGCCGATGCTGCGGCGCCTGATGGAGCTCGGCTGCACCCTGCTGGACTACGAGAAGATCGCGGACGACCGCGGGCGGCGGCTGATCTTCTTCGGCCTCCAGGCCGGACACTCCGGGATGATCGACACCCTCTGGGCCCTCGGCCGCAGGCTGCGCCACGAGGGAATCCGGCCGAACCCCTTCGAGAACGTCCGCCAGGCGCTCGCCTACGCGACGCTGGCCGAGGCGCAGACCGCGGTCTCGGCCGCCGGCGAGCGTATTCTCGCCGAGGGTCTTCCCGACGTCCTCAATCCGTTCGTCTGCGCGTTCACCGGCTACGGGAACACCTATCGCGGCGCCGCGGAGGTCTTCGACCTCCTCCCGTTCCGCGAGATCGCGCCGAGGGACCTTCCGGAGCTCGCGGCGTCGGGACCGCCCGACCGGCACGCGGTCTACAAGACGGTCTTCCACGAGGAGCACACCGTGGAGCCGGTCGCGTCGTGGGACAAGTTCGAGCTTCAGGACTATTACGCGCACCCCGAGAAGTACCGGGGGACCTTCGAGACCTATCTCCCGCACATCTCGGTGCTGGTGAACTGCATCTACTGGGAGCCGAAGTACCCCCGGCTGGTGACGCTCGAATCGCTCCGGAAGCTCTACGGGGGCCATGCGCCACCGCGCCTCAGGGTGATCGGCGACATCAGCTGCGACGTCGGCGGCGCCGTCGAGTGCACCGTGCGCTGCACCGACCCCGGCGATCCCCTGTTCGTTTACGACCCCCTGACGGGACGGGACGTCCTCGGGATCGAGGGCCGCGGCCCCGTCGTGCTCGCGGTGGACAATCTCCCTTGCGAGCTCCCCGTGGACGCCTCGCAGCATTTCGGGGACATGCTCCTCCCGTTCGTTCCGGCGCTGGCGCGCTGCCCGTGGGACGAGCCGCTCGAGGATCTCCCGCTCCCGCCGGAAATCCTCCGGGCCATCATCCTCCACCGGGGCAAGCTGGCCCCCTCTTACGCCTATCTCGAGCGACACTTGGCCGACTGACGTACGACGGCCTCATCCCGTGAGGAGGTTTGCGATGAAGAACGTGCTGATCCTGGGTGCGGGGCTCGTGAGCCGGCCCATCGTGCGGTATCTGCTGGAGCGCACCGACCGGACCATCGTCGTGGCGAGCCGGACCGTGAGCAAGGCCCAGGCGCTCATCGGCGGCCACCCTCGCGGGAAAGCCGTGGCGGTGAACGTGGACGACGCCGCGCAGGTGGAGAAGCTCGTCGAGGCGGCCGAGGTCGTGGTCAGCCTCGTCCCGTACACCCACCACGTCGCGGTGGCCAAGCTCGCGATCAAGCACCGTGTCCAGGTCGTCACCACGTCCTACGTGTCGCCGGCGATGCAGGAGCTCGACAAGCCCGCGCGGAAGGCGGGCGTCGCCCTCGTCAACGAGATCGGGCTCGATCCCGGCATCGACCACATGTCGGCGATGCAGGTGATCCACCAGATCCAGAGCTCGGGCGGCACCGTGACCCACTTCTCGAGCTGCTGCGGCGGTTTTCCGGCCCCCGACGCGAACAACAATCCCTGGGGCTACAAGTTCTCCTGGAGCCCCCGGGGCGTGATCCTTGCGGGACGGAACAACGCGAAGTTCCTGCGGAACGGCAAGGTCGTCGAGATCCCGGGACCGAAGCTCTTCGCCAACCGCTGGCCGTACGGCGTCGAAGGAGTCGGGCTGTTCGTGACCTACCCGAACCGGGATTCACTCCCATACATCGACACCTACGGGCTCAAAGGGGTCCAGAACATGTTCCGCGGGACCATCCGGTACCCGGGTTGGTGCGAGACCCTGAAAGCGATCGCCGACCTCGGACTGCTCGATCTCGAGGAGCGCGAGTGGGCCCCCGGCACGACCTACGCGTCGTTCATGGCGGGGTTCCTCCCCAAGGGGAAGGCCGGCTCGCTCGCCGAGCGGATCGCCGGGAAGCTCGGCATCGCGGCCGACGACCCGATCCTCTCCCGCCTGGAGTGGGCGGGTCTCCTCTCGGATCGCCCGGTGCCGGAGAAGAAGGCGTCGCCCCTCGACGTCCTCGCCAACCGCCTGCAGAAGATGATGCCGTACGCCCCCGGCGAGCGGGACATGATCATCCTGCGCCACGAGTTCGTGGCTTCCTGGCCCAACCGCCCGTCCGCGCGAACCGTGTGCGTCCTCGTGGATTACGGCCAGCCGTTCGCCGACTCGTCCATGGCCCGGACCGTCTCGCTCCCCGCCGCGATCGCCGTGAGGCTCCTGCTCCACAAGAAGCTCGAGCTCACCGGCGTGCACGTCCCGGTGACCCCGGAGATCTACGAGCCGGTCATGGCAGAGCTCGGCATGCTCGGCATCCAGTTCAAGGAGACGAGCCACCTGCTGCTGCCCGGCCCGTTCGACGCCCCGAAGAAGTAGCGCGCGCCCCGCGCGGGAGTGGACATGACGCCCGACGCCGCCGCCACGACGACCGCCCCGCACGCGACCCTGTCCGGCGCGGAGAGTGAGGCTCGGACGATCCTCCTCGAGCACGAGGTCTACGCCCTCATGCTCGCCGCCGGCATCTCGGTGCCGGCGCACCGTTTCGTCGCTCGCCCCGACGAGGTGGACGGCGGCCTCGTCTCCGCAATCGGCTCCGCGGAGGTGGTGGTCAAGGTCGTCTCGCCGCAGATCCTCCACAAGAGCGACGTGGGCGGCCTCGCGGTCGTGAGGAACGAGGCCGGCTCGGTCCGGGACGCGGTGGCGGCGGTCCTCGCCGCCTCGCGGAAGGCCATGCCGGAAGCCGACCTGCGAGGCGCCCTCGTCGTCCGGAAGATCCCCTTTCGCCCGGGGCTCGGCCGCGAGATCCTCGCGGGCTTCCGTCACGACCGGGCGTTCGGCCCCGTCGTGTTCCTGGGGGCCGGCGGGTTGGACACCGAGTATCTCCTCCGCGCGCTCGGTCCCGGCAAGGCCAGCGGGATGCGGTCGGCCCGCGAGCTCGACCTCGATCGCGCGCTCGCCATGGTCCGCGGCACCGTCGTCCACGCCGCGCTGTGCGGAGGGCTGAGGAGCGCTTCGCGCGCCGCGATCGGCGAGGAGGCGCTCGCGCGGCTCGTGCTGTCGCTCGGCGCGCTCGCCGACCTCTTCGCGGGGTTCGAGCCCCCCGGCGGCCTAGGACTCGCGGAGCTCGAGGTGAACCCGTTCGTCGTCTCGGACGACGATGGGCGGATCACCGCCCTCGACGGGCTCGCGCGCGTGCACCGGCCCGCCCCGCTTCCGCCGGCGCGCCCCGTGGTCAACCTGAGAAGGCTCCTGACGCCGGGAAGCGCGGTGGTCATCGGAGCCTCGGCCGAGGGCATGAACCCGGGCCGGGTCATTCTCCGCAACCTGGTCGAAGGCGGAGGCGTTCCCCAGGACCGGATCTGGGCGATCCACCCTCGCGCCGAGACGATCGACGGCTGCCGCGCCTACGCCTCTCCGGCCTCGCTCCCCGCGATTCCAGACATGGCGGTGGTTTCGGTTCCCGCCGACAAGGGGGCCGACCGGGTCGTCGTGGACCTGGTGGACAACCATCTCGCGCACACGATCACGCTGATCTCGGGGGGGTTCGGCGAGACCGAGGCCGGCAAGGAAGCCGAGACGAGGATGCGCGAGGCGGTCGAGCGGTCGCATCGGCGGCCCGACGGCGGCGTCCTCGTGAACGGAGGGAACTGCCTCGGCATCATCTCCGTGCCGGGCGGGTACAACACGTTCTTCATCCCACCCTACAAGCTCCCGATCCACGATGCCCCCGGGACCAACGTCGCGTGCATCAGCCAGTCGGGGGCGCACCTCGTGACCCAGATGTCGAATCTCGACAGGGTGATCCGCCCGCGCTACCTGATCTCCTTCGGCAACCAGATCGACGTGACGGTATCCGACTACCTCGAGTACCTCCGGGGGGATCCTGCGATCGAGGTGTTCGCGGTCTACCTCGAGGGGTTCCGGCGCGGGGACGGGCGGCGGTTCCTCGAGATCGCGAGGGGGATCGTCGCGGAAGGACGCAAGGTCCTGCTCTACAAGGGAGGACGCACCCTCGAGGGCCAGGCGGCCGCCGCCTCGCACACCGCGTCGGTGGTGGGCGACTACGACGTGTGCCGCGAGCTGGTCCGGTCGGCGGGAGTCGTCGAGTGCACGACGCTCGACTCGTTCGACGACTACGCGATGACGTTCTCGTTCCTGGCGGGGCGGAAGCCGCTCGGGCCGCGCGTCGCGGTGATGTCGAACGCCGGATTCGAGTGCACTTCCTCGGCGGACAGGCTCTACGGCCTGACGCTCGCGCGGTTCGCGCCGGAGACGGAGCGGCGTCTGCGCGAGCTGCTTCCGGGCATCGTGGACGTGCACAACCCGATCGACGCGACGCCGGTCTGCACCACCGAGCGGTACGTCGGCTGCGTGGAGGCGATCGCCGGGGATGACGGCGTGGACGCGGTCGTGGTCGCCGGGGTCCCGAACACGCCCGCGCTGGACGACCTCCCGAAGGGAGACGGGCACGCGGAGGACATCTCGGGGCCGGCGAGCCTGCCCTCGCGCCTCATCGAGGTGTTCCGGAAATCGCAGAAGCCGATGATCTTCTCGGTGGACGCGGGCGCGCTGTACGAGCCCTGCGTGCGAATGATGAAAGCGGCGGGCCTCCCTTGCTTCCGCAAGGTCGACCGCGCGACGCGCGCGCTCGCGGCTTTCCTCGGAGTCCGGTAGCCGGGTTACCCGCGCCCCCGGCGCCCCTTCTCCCCGACACCAAACGGGGCGCCCTCCGTGGATGGCGCCCCGTTCGAGATCTTGTTCGAGAAGGCGAAGCGGCCTAGAACCCGCCGCCGCGGTACCCGCCGCCGCCCCCCCTGCCGCCGCCTCCCCTGCCACCGCCGCCGCCGCCCTCGCGCTCACGGGCCTCGTTCACCGTCAGCGGGCGCCCGCCGAACTGGAAACCGTTCAGGTCGCGGATGGCGCCGTCGGCGTCCGCCTGGCTGGCCATCTCGACGAAGCCGAAGCCGCGCGGGCGCCCGGTTTCCCGGTCCGTGACCAGCCGGACCTCGGTCACCGACCGGCCGTTTTGCGCGAACAGCTCGCGGATCTGGTTCTCGTCCGCACTGAAGGGGAGGTTGCCGACGTAGAGTCTGGTACCCATGTCTCGAACTCCTGGCGTTCCTGATGACGCCGTTCTCGGGTCCTGACCCCCGCCCCGATCCGACGGGTCCGGGTACCGTGCCGTCGCACGTTCCAGGCTGCGGCACGCCAAACTTCGTTTCTGCACGAGAGATTGCGGCCAGAACCTGGCGCAAACCTACCCGGGGTCCGTGACCATGTCAAGCGTTCCTCCGCGGTCGGTTTCCGCGCGGAAACCTCCCCGCCGGCCGCGGCAGCCGCTTCACCGTGGGCGCTCGCGAGGTATGATGCGTCGCCATGGCAGGCTTTCTCGGCGGAAGCGCGTTCGGGATGGCGAGGGACATCGCCGAGGGGTACCACCTCGTCACCGAGCGTACGTTCAAGGCGATGGCGCACGGGGAGGTGGACCAGCTCGCTTTCGAGCTCGACCGCTGCCTGCGCGACGCGCGCGGAGAGCAGGCCCCTCTGAACGACCTCGTGCTGGTCAAGGCGCGCAACCGGAAGATCCAGCGCCTCAACCAGGCCCTCATGATCCTCAGGAACTACCAGCAGAAGGCGCGTCGGGGTTCGTGAGGCGCGGGCGGCCGGTGGCGTCAGCCGCCGACCTCGAAGTGCCAGTGGACCTCGAGCGAGGACTGCGGGTATCCCTTGGGGAACGGCTTGAACGGCGCCGCCTTCTTCACCGCGTCGAGCGCCGCGCCGTCGAACGCCTCGCTTCCGGTCTTGAGGTTGAATTCGAGGCCGACGAGCTTCCCGTCCTTCCCGATCGTGGCGACCACGACGGCCTTCTTCTTCGCCGCGGGCGGCGGCCCCTGGGGCTTCCACGACGCGAGGACCTTCTCGAACGCGGCCTTCTGGTAGGCCGCATCGGTGAAGTCGGCGGGAAAGTACACGTTGAGACGGAGCGCGGGCGCCTTCGACGCCGGCGGAGCGGCCTGCTTGCCCTGTTCCGCCGCATCCGCGAACGGGGTGGCGGCTAACAGCGCGATCGCCGCGAGGACCGCGTACGCTCTCGGAAGACGCGTCATGGTAACCTCCTCCGCCGGGCCGACGGCCGGACATGGCATTGTAGCCCGTCGTCCGGGGAGCCGCGCCGGGAGCCCGCGTTCGGATCCGACCCGCGCGGCACGCTGCGGCGTTGCGCGGCGAAAGTCGCCGCGCCGCCTGGCTCCGGTTTTCGCGCGGCCTTCTATGGAAGAACCGGCCGCGCGAAAACAGGGCCGCTTCGGGTCGGATCCGAACGCGGGCTCCCGGCGCGGCGGACGTTGTGTACGAAGGGCAGCAACCGGTGCAGGCTCTGTTCGAAGCGGTCCGTGAGGCGTGCTCTCCCGCGGCGTGGTCGCGCGGCGTCGAGCTGGTGCGCGCCGGGGCGGTCCAGCAGGAGCGATCGGACGAGGCGTGCGTCGTCGTCCGCGTCGTGACGCGGGGGGGCATCTTCTGTCCCGCGGTGACGTTGTACCCGCGGGACGCCGACTGGGAGTGCGCCTGCGGCGCGCGGTCGGGCGCCTGCGAGCACGCCGCGGCCGCCGTCATCGCGCTCCGCCGCGCGAGCGAGGAAGGGCGCGACGTCCCCCCGCCGGGGAGCCGCGCCGGCCGCCTTTCCTACCGCTTCTCGCGCACGCCGGGGGGCGTGGCACTCGAGCGGGCGATCGTGGCCGGCGGCGAGGAGTTCCAGGTCGAGGCCACGCTCGCGGCGATCGCGTCGCGCCGCGTGGCCGGCCCGCGATTCGCCGCATCCGCGGCCGATCTCGCGGTCGACGTCGCGCTGGGTACGCACCGGCGCGGGCCCGTACCGCGGTCGATCGTCGCCCGCCTGCTCGACGCCCTGTCCCGGTGCGAGGACGTGTCGCTCGACGGCGAGCCGGTCCGCACCTCGGCGTCCCCGGTCGTGCCGGTCGCGATCGTGGAGGAGCAGGGGGACGGCTTCCGCCTGACCGTGGGCCGCGATCCGTCGGTCGCCGCCGTGTTCGCGAACGGGATCGCGCTCGCCGCCGGGGTGCTCCGGCCGGTGGACGAGACGCGCCTCACGGGGCGCGAGCTGCACGAGCTCCCGCCTGGAAAGCGGTTCGGGCCCGGCGAGATCGCCGAGCTGGTCACCGAGGTCCTCCCTTCCCTGCGCAGGCGCATTCCCGTCGAGGTCCGGACCGGGCGGCTGCCGCAGGGCGCGGCGATGCCGCCGTGGATCGTCTTCGAGCTGACCCGCGAGGAACACTCGCTGTCCGTCCTCGTGCTTCTCGTCTACGGCGACCCCCCGTGCGCCCGCGTGGACGGGGGACGGCTGGTCCATCTCGGCGGCGAGGTGCCGATCCGGAACGAGGCGCAGGAGAAGCGTCTCCTCGCGAGACTCGGGCGCGAGCTCGATCTCGCCCCGGGCGTCCGCGCGCGGTTCGACGGCGAGGCCGCCGTGGCGTTCGCCGAGCGGCTCGAGGGGTGGGGCCGGCCGCGGCCGCTGCGCGAGCTCGATCACTTCCGCCGGATGCCGGCCCTCGTGCCGCGGATCGAGACCGACGGCGAGAGGTTCGACGTCGCCTTCGAGGTGCCTGCGTCCGCGGGGGGGGCCTCCGGTCGGGCCGACGCCGGCTCGGTGATCCGCGCGTGGAGGGAGGGAGCGTCGCTCGTACCCCTCGCCGGAGGCGGCTTCTCGCCGCTGCCGGCGGACTGGCTCGAGAGATACGGCGATCGGGTCGCCGACCTGCTCGCGGCGCGGGACCCTTCGGGCCGCATCCCGCGCTGCGCGCTGCCCGATCTCGCGAAGCTCGCCGGCGACCTGGACCTCCCGCCCCCTCCCGGATTGGAGCCGCTCGCGGCGCTGCTCTCCGGCTTCTCGGGGATCCCCGAGGCCCCGCTCCCGCGGGACCTCTCCGCCACGCTGCGGGGATACCAGCGCCGCGGCCTCGACTGGCTCTCGTTTCTGCGCCGGGCCGGGCTCGGCGCGCTCCTCGCGGACGACATGGGCCTGGGGAAGACGCTGCAGGCGCTGTGCGCGATCGAGGGACGCAGCCTGGTGGTCGCGCCCACGAGCGTGCTGCACAACTGGGCGGAAGAGGTCCGGCGCTTCCGGCCGGGGCTGCGCTCGAGCGTTTATCACGGCGAGCGCCGGGCGCTCGACCCCTCGGCGGACTTGACCCTGACCACCTACGCCATCCTGCGGCTCGACGCCGTCGCACTCGCCGGCGTGAAGTGGGACACCGTGGTGCTCGACGAGGCGCAGGCGATCAAGAACCCCGACAGCCAGGCGGCGCGCGCCGCGTTCGGCCTCGAGGCGCGGTTCCGCGTCGCGCTCACCGGCACGCCGGTCGAGAACCGGCTCGACGAGCTGTGGAGCCAGATGCACTTCCTGAACCGGGGGCTCCTCGGCGGGCGGGAGGATTTCGCGGAGCGTTACGCTCGCCCGATCTCCGACGGGACGCCCGGCGCTTCCGCGCGCCTGCGCGAGCGAATCCGCCCCTTCCTGCTCCGGCGGCTCAAGCAGGAGGTCGCGCCGGAGCTCCCGCCGCGGACCGAGGCGGAGCTGCGCTGCGAGCTGACGCCGGAGGAGCGCGAGGTTTACGACACCGTGCGGGCGGCGACGCTTCGAGAGGTCGTCGAGAAGCTCAGGAGCGGGGGCGGCGTGCTCGCGGCGCTCGAGGCGCTCCTCCGTCTCCGGCAGGCCGCGTGCCATTCTGGCCTGATCCCCGGGCGGGAAGCGCCGACGTCATCCAAGGTCGAGCTGCTGCTCGAGGCGCTCGACGAGGTCGTCGCCGAGGGGCACAAGGCGCTGGTCTTCTCGCAGTGGACCTCCCTGCTCGACCGCGTCGAGCCGCATCTGCGCTCCGCCGGGATCGCGTTCGAGAGGCTCGACGGCTCGACGCGGGACCGGGCCGGCGTGGTCCACCGGTTCCAGGACGGCGCCGGGCCTCCGGTGATGCTGGTATCGCTCAAGGCGGGGGGCACCGGCCTCAACCTCACCGCCGCCGACCACGTCTTCCTGCTCGACCCGTGGTGGAACCCCGCGGTCGAGGACCAGGCGGCCGACCGGGCGCACCGGATCGGCCAGGACCGGCCCGTGATCGTCTACCGCCTCGTGGCCGAGAACACCGTGGAGGAGCGCATCCTGGCGCTGCAGGAACGGAAGCGCGCCCTGGCCGACGCCGCCCTCGGCGAGGGGGACCGCGCCGCGTCGCTCACCCGGGAGGACCTCGTGGCCCTGCTCGAGTGAGCCGAGACGGCCGCCCGCCGGCGGGCCCATGTGCGTAAAATCACCGTAAATTCACCTTTTGGAGGCTCGGCTGGTTGTATGATTTTGGGGAGGTTGCCGCGCGCCCGCCGGACGCGGGGGCCGCGGCGGGATAGCCCCGCGCGGAAAGAGGTCGAATCGTGCCCGCCGAAATGCCCCCCGAAGAGTGGATCGGCTCCTCCGACGCCTTTTTCAACCGCGAGCTGAGCTGGCTGTCGTTCGCCCGCCGCGTGCTGGCCCTGGTGGAGGACCGGGAGTTGGCGCTCCTCGAGCGCCTGAAGTTCGCCGGCATCATGGGGATGCTCCACGACGAGTTCTTCATGAAGCGGATGAGCGGGATCAAGCGGCAGATGCAGAAGGGCTCGAAGAAGGCCTCGCTCGACGGGCGGCTGCCGCAAGAGGAGCACGCCGCGTGCCGAGAGGAGCTGCTGCGGCAGTCCGAGAAGCTCGCCCGCGCGGTGCGCGAGGAGATCCTCCCCGCCCTCGCGCAGGAGCGGCTCCCGATCCTCGATCACGACGGGCTCGACGCATCCCAGAAGGAGCACCTTCGGGAGTACTTCCGACTGTCGGTCCTCCCGATCCTAACCCCGCTCGCGGTGGACGCGGAGCACCCGTTCCCGTTCATCAGCAACGTCGGCCTCAACCTGGCGGTTATCCTCCCCGACGACGGCGAGCGGGAGCGGTTCGCGCGAATCAAGGTCCCGGGAAACCGCCCGCGATGGGTGGCCCTACCCGGTGGCGCGGGGTTCACCCCGCTCGAGCAGGTGATCGCGGCGAACCTCGACCTCATGTTCCCGGCCGCGCCGCCCCGGAGGATCCACTTCTTCCGCGTCACCCGCGGCGCCGAGGGCGAGCGCCCTCCCGTCGTGGACTTCGACGAGGACGAGGCCCTCCGGGAGCCGGGCAGCATCATCCGCATGGTCTCGGACGAGCTGAAGGCGCGGCGGTTCGCCGGGGTCGTCCGGCTCGAAGTCGACGACGGGATGCCGCGCAAGCTGGCCGCGTGGCTCTCGACGCAGCTCGAGATCGATCGCGACGACGTCTACCCCGCCGGGGCCTTCCTCGGGATGAGCGATCTGCTGCGCCTCGACGCGCCTGGGCGGGACGACCTCCGCTTTCCGCGGCACGTTCCGGCGACGCACCCGCGCCTGCGAGGACTGGACGGCGTCTCGAGCGACGCGATCTTCGAGGAGATCGCCCGCGGCGACATCCTGCTCCATCATCCCTACGACAGCTTCGACACGTCGGTCCTGCGATTCCTCGAGTCCGCCGCCGCCGATTCCGAGGTCCTCGCGATCAAGCTGACGATCTACCGGACGAGCAACGACTCGCCGATCGTCCGCGCGCTCGTGGAGGCCGCCCGCCGCGGAAAGCAGGTGGCGGTGCTCGTCGAGATCACGGCCCGGTTCGACGAGGCGCCCAACATCGCCTGGGGCCAGTACCTCGAGAACGAGGGGGTCCACGTCTCCTACGGCGTGGAGAGCCTGAAGACCCACGTCAAGCTCGCGCTGGTGATCCGCGAGGAGGCCGGGAAGATCCGCCGCTACGTCCACGTCGGGACGGGGAACTACCACACCGGCACCGCGAGGATCTACGAGGACATCGGGCTCTTGACGTGCGACCCCGACATCTGCGAGGACGTCGCCGCGGTCTACAACGAGCTGACCGGCGCGCTCCCGTCGGCGGAGCATCGCAAGCTCCTCGTCGCTCCGGCGACGATGCGCAAGCGGTTCGTCGAGCTGATCCGGCGCGAGGCGGAGCACGCCCGCGCCGGGAGGCCGTCGGGGATCCACGCGAAGATGAACCAGCTCCAGGACGCCGAGGTCATCCGCGAGCTCTACCGCGCGGGGCTCGCGGGGGTCCCGATCAAGCTCAACGTCCGCGGGCTCTGCTGCCTGCGCCCCGGCGTTCCCGGATTCTCGGAGAACATCAAGGTCTTCGGGGTCGTGGGCCGGTTCCTCGAGCACAGCCGCATCTACCGCTTCGAGAACGCGGGCGCTCCCGAGTTCTTCATCGGGTCCGCGGACTGGATGAAGCGGAACCTCGACAACCGCGTCGAGACCGTGATGCCCGTCGGGAGCGAGGCCGTACGGCGGGAGCTGGACGCGATCCTCGAGGTCTACGAGCGCGACAACGCGTCGGCGTGGGACTGCTCGAGCAACGGCCTGTACGTCCGCCGCGCCCCCGCCGAGGGAGAGGAGCGGCGCGCCGCGCAGGAGGAGTTCATCCGCAGGGCGAGGGAGACGCGCGCCGCGGCGGACGAGCCGCCGCCGTGGGAGAGCCCCTCCGCCGGCCCGCCCGCCGTGCTCGGCGGCAACATCACCCTCGCAACGCCTCCCGTGGGCCGCCGTGGGCGCAGGGGCCCACGCGCCTCCGCCTTGAAGAGCGACGCCTGATCTAGGAGCCTGTCCGAGTAATCCCGTGGGCCGCGCGCATGGGGCTTGCGAGTCGGAGTCGAGGAGCGAGGAGGAAGACGATGTGCCTCCATCGACGACGACGAGCGACGATGGATCCGACCGCAACCCCCATGCGCCCTTTGGGTTCGGGGCGGCGTGGGGGCGTCTGCGTCGTCGCCGCTCCTTATCGATGGAGGAACATCGACCGCGTCGCGGCTCCTCGCATCCGCCCCCACGGCGCCCCGAACGCGGCCTACGGGATTACTCGGACAGGCTCCTGGAGTTTTCGAGCGCACTCCCGCGTCACGGACAGGCTGCGGCCGCGGCGTTGATCGCGGCGTCGCGGGGGGATGCTCCGCCGCCCGCGAACTCGCCGTACGTGCCCTTGCAGACCCCTCGCTCGCCGCGCACCAGGTACCAGAAGCCGCCCTCGGGAGCCGGGTCCGGCTCGCTCACGAGTAGCGGCGTCGCGATCACGGCGGCGGCCAGGCAGCGCACCGCGGACGCCGCGACGTCCCCCGTCGAGCGAAGCGCGACGAGGTCTCCCTCGACCACCCCGTAGGCCGAGGCGTTCGCCGCCGCCGTCCACGAGAGCAGGGTCCCCGAGGCGTCCCGGCCGGCCGCGAGGACGGGAGCGTCCACCAGCGGGCAGGTCCCGCAGGTGTCGAACTTGAACGCGCCGATCCGCGTCCGCCACCCGTAGGGCGAGCTCGAGGCGTAGTACTCCTGCGTGTACCAGAACGTGCAGTCGTCGGCGGGATCGACGCTCAGGGCGCTGTAGTCGCCCCATCGCGCGGCGCCGGCCTGCGAGCCGCCGCCGCTTGCGAGCGTCCCCTCGGGGTGCGGCATCGTGCCGGGGGGATCCGACGCGAGCCTCCCGGCATAGCGCACCGACGGGAACGTCGCGGCGCCCGCGACGCTGTACCCCAGCGCGATGTCCCCGGCGCCGTCGGCCGCGACGCTTCCCATCCATCGGTGGTCCGCGTCGGGCGCCACGGTCCCGGCCTGCGCGACGAACGGCGCGGGCCCGTCGAGGCCGCGGAGCTCGTACCAGCGGACCCCGGCGTGGTCGAGTCCGTCCACGTCCACGGTGTGGTTCACGGTGAGGCTCTCGTGCGCGACGAAGTTCCGGTAGGCGAGGCGGGACATGAGGCGGTCGGCGATCGCGTCCACCCTGCTGCCGCCCGGCAACGGGATGCACGCCGCCGCGTAGCCGCACAGGTCGGCGTTGAACGAGAGGCCGGCGGCGGTGAGGTCGATGACCGCGTCGGGGTTCCCGTCGGCGCCGAACGTGGAGAGGGAGGTGTCGGCCCAGTCCACGTGGAACCTCGAGAGCTGAAGCCGGTCGCTCGGCCAGCCCCACGCGTCGTCGTCCACCTCGGCGAACCACGCCGGCGACCCCGCCGGCGGCGGGATCGGGCCGTCGAGATCGGCGGGGAGCTGGCCCCCGAGGGCGGGATTCACCGCGTACAGGTCGAACACGACCATGCGGGCCGGCTGTCCCGCGAGCATCCTGTCCCGCTCGAACGCCGCGGCCGCCTGCCCGCGCCAGCCCTGGGTGGCGGCGTCGAACTGGTTGACGGCCATGTAGTAGGCGTCCGGCCAGACGGCGAATTTCGGATAGTCGTTGAGGATCGTCTGGCTCCACGGGAAATCGTAGCGGTGCCACGCGCCGGTGGGATCGCCGGTCTGCGACACCGCGATGCACTGGTGGAAGTTCCCGGGCCAGTCGAAGGCGAGCTGGCTCGCGAGCCACCGATCTGCGAGCGGGTCGTACAGGACGATCGGGTCGCCGTTGTCGTGCGTTTCGCAGATGCCGCCGAACCCGGCCCACAGCGTCCGCCCGCTCACCGGACCGAGGAGCAACTTCCCCGTCTTGTCCCAGATCGCCAGGGACAGGTTGACCCACTGGACGTAGTGCTTGGGCCCGACGTCACCCACGGTGTCCGGCGGGACCCGGTTGCTGAGGTTCGAGACCCCCTCGAAGCCGGCGAGCGGCGAGGGCATCGGGGCTCCCTCGAGAACCGGCCGCGAGGCGTAGCACGCGTCCACGGTTCCGGCGCCGGCCTTGGCCTCGTAGCGCCCCGGCAGCACGAGATTCAGGCTCGGCTCCTCGGACTCGGCGCGCTCGGCGGCGGGCGGGATCGAGCGAAGCGGCGGGGAGGTGTCGTGGGCCGCGGCCCACGCGACGGACGGCACGAGCCGGGCCGGAGCGGGAGCACCCGGGGAGACGCCCCGCCCCGCGGCGGAGACCGCGAGGCCCGCCGAAAGACCCACGACGATCGCGACCGTACCCGGCGCCCGCATCCCGCTCCCCTCCGTCCCCCGCTCGCTCCGGGGGAAATTCTATGGCGGGAGCACCGTCTTCGCCCGTGCGCCGGGCGCCGTTTCGTCGCTTGACTCCGCGGCCTCGCGCAAGGATGCTCGTCGGCCCATGGACACCGTCGCCTCGATGTTTCGCGGCCGGGCGGCCCGCGCGGCGCTGCTCGCGGCCCTCGCCGTTCTCGCGGCGCTCGCCGCGGTCGAGGCGGCCGGAGCGGGGCGCGGATGGTGGTTCTCGTGGGCTCGCGAGCTGTCGGTCGCGCTGCTCGTACTCCTCTCGGCGTGGTCCGCCGGGCGCTTCGCGCTCGGGATCGTCCTCGGGGAGGACTCCGAGGGACGCCGGGGCGTCGTGGTCGAGACCGCCGCCGGCCTCTCGATCCTCTGCGGCGCGACGATGGCGCTCGGGACCCTCGGCGGCGTCCGCCCCGTCTTGCTGGCCCTCCTCCTCGCGGCGGGGCTGGTCCCCGCGGCGCGCGGTTGGCTCGCGCGGCGCCGCGGAGCCGTCGACCCCGCGCCCGATCTTCCGAGCCCGGCACGCTGCCGGCAGCCTGCCGCCTCCTCCTGGCCGTCGTGGCCTGGGAACATCGCGGTGGCGGCAGTGCTCGCGCTCGGGTTCCTGTACGCCTCGCTCCCGCCGGTCTTCTACGACACGCTGGTGTACCACCTCGGCCTCCCGAACCTCTATCTCGCCACCGGCTCGCTCACCTACTGGAGCGGCTCGTACCTTTCGAGTTATCCCCAGAATGCCGAGATGCTCGGCGTGCTCGCGATGGCGCTCGGCGGCGAGAAGGCCGCCCAGCTCCTCGGCTTCGGCATCGCCTGTTTGATCGTCGTCGCGGTGCGGCGGCTCGCGCGGCGGGAGGCAGGGGCGGCCGGGGCCGACCTCGCGTTCCTGTTCCTCGCGTCGCAGTGGCCGTTCTGGTTCGGCGCCTGTTTCGGGAAGAACGACCTCACCGGGGCGCTCTTCCTCGTCGCCGCCTTGGCGGTCGCGCTCGAACCGTCTCCCTCGAGGCCGCTGCGCTCGCTGGCCGTCGCGGGCGCCTTGGCGGGCTTCGGCGTCGGGGTCAAGCTCACCAACGCGCTTCCGGCGCTTCTGATCGCTTGCGTTCCCCTGCTCGAGCGGGGCGTCCTCACGAGGGAGCGGGCCCGCCGCTCGGCCGTCTTCCTGCTCGCCGTGCTCGTCACGGCCTCGCCGTGGCCGGTCCGCAACGCGGTGTACCGAGGCAATCCCTTCTTCCCGGCCTTCTACTCCCTCCTCGGCGGGCGAGATTTCTCCCAGGCGGCGGCGGAGCGGATGGAGCGCGACTCGCTCATGGACATGGACCGCTCCCCCGGCGCGGCGGCGGCGAGGGTCGCCGGGATCGGCTTCGACCGGGAGCGCTACGCGAGCGGCGGAGAGCTTTCCCCGCTGACGATCCCGCTCCTGCTCCTCGGGCTCGCGCTCTCCCGTCGGAGGGAGACGGCCGCCCCGCTGGGGATCGCGCTCCTCACTCTGGCCGGCGGCGTCGGCTTCCTCTCGGCGGTGGTGCGCGTGTACGCGATCGCCTGGGTCCTCGTGCCGCTGGCGGCGGCGGTCGCCTACGCGAGATTCCGCGCGTGGCCGTGGCGGGCCGCCGTCGTGCTGGCGGTGGCCGCGGCCGCGGTCCCGGGGCTCGCCTTCTCGACCCGCATGCTCGAGGCGGTCTCGGCGGGCGGCCACCGCGTCTTCCTCGGCCGCCTCGATCCGGCGGACTATCTTGCGGGCCGGGTGAACTACCTCGAGGTGGCGGACTACGCGAACGCCCGCCTGCCGGACGACAGCCGGATCCTCGCCGTCGGCACGTCGCGCACCGTCTACATCCGCCGGCGATGCGATGCGCCGAGCGCCTGGGACGACGCGTGGATCGCGCGCGCGTCCCGCCCCGGGGCCGACCCGACGGCGCTGCGAGACGAGCTGCGGGACATGGGGTACACCCACGTCCTCCTGAACGCGCAGGAGCTGCAGGAGTCCGAGCCGGCGAGGCGCGCCGCGGGGATCCTGGGCGATCCGGCGGCCCCCGGCCGGCTCGACGCCTTCTTCAGGACGCTGCGCCCGTTGTTCGGAGCCAACGGCTGCACCCTGTTCGAGATCCCCGGGTCTTGAGCGTGCCGGCGCGCCCGCCGGTACAATGGCCGCGATGGAAAGGCGTGCCCTTCCAACGAACCTGCGCCTCGGAACCTCGTCGTTCTCGAGCGACGACTGGGTCGGCTCGTTCTATCCGGAGGGGACGCGCCCGGAGGCATTCCTGGGGGAATACGCCCGCCGGTTCGACGCCGTGGAGATCGATGCGACCTTCTACCGGATCCCGTCGGCGCGCCAGGTGGACGGCTGGCGGGACCGGACCCCGGAGGGTTTCGCGTTCGCCGCGAAGATCCCGCGGTCGGTCACCCACGGCGAGGGAGGTCCGGAGACCCTCGACGACCTGAATCGCTTCCTCGACGTCATGAGGCGGCTCGGCCCCAAGCTCGGCCCCCTGCTCTTCCAGTTCCCCTACGTCGCCAAGGGGCGCGACGCGGACGAGTACGCGACGGGAGGCCGCTTCCGCGCGAACCTGGCCGGGATCTTCGAGCAGCTCCCCGGCGACCTCGCCTTCGCCGTCGAGGTGCGGAACGAGAAGTGGATTGCGCCTCCCCTGCTCGACCTCCTGCGGTCGCGCGGCGTGGCGCTGGCGCTGATCGACTACTACACGACGCCGGGAATGTCGCGGCTCGCCGCGAGCCCCGAGGCGGTGACGTCGCGATTCGCCTACCTTCGGTTCCTGGGAAACCACCGCGAGATGGATGCCCTGGTGGAGAAGAAGGCCGATTCGGGGGGGCGCCGCTGGGACGCCGTCGTTCGCGACCGCGCTCGCGAGACGCGCGCGTGGGTGCCCGCGGTCGCCGCCTTGACGCGCAGGGTCGAGACCGTTTACGCGTTCTTCAACAATCACTACGCCGGCTTCGCCCCGGGCTCGATCGAGCTGTTCCGCTCGGTGTGGGAGGAGTCGTTCCCCGGGAGCGCGTGAGACTCGTCGCGACCCGAAGCGGGGCTCGCGAGGACATGGTACGTTGGCTTGCTTGTGACAACGCTTGTCGTTTCGCGACCGCCGGTGCGACATCCTCGGGCGGGCGGGTCCGGCACCGGTCACCCCGGAGCGCCCGGAAAATCCGGCTCGACGGCGAAAGAGGCGCCAAACGGTCGTTTCCGCCGGGCGATCCCGCGGGACGGTTGTTGGCACCGCGGTTGCAAGTTGGATACCTCGGACCAGAGCAAGGAGGACATGAAAAAATGAGGAACCAGAAAGGCTTCACGCTGATCGAGCTGCTGATCGTGGTTGCGATCATCGGCATCATCGCCGCCATCGCCATCCCGAACCTGCTGAACGCGATCGACCGCGGCAAGCAGAAGCGGATCCATGGCGGACCTTCGCTCCATCGGCACGGCCGTCGAGTCGTACGCCATCGACAACAACTACTACCCGGCCGCGACCGACATCGCGACGCTCGGCGCCGTGGCGACGAACGTGGTGCCGATCTACATCAAGACGATGCCGATCCAGGACGGCTGGCGGCACGACTTCTACGTCAACTCGACGACCACGGGCTACACGCTCGCCTCCGGCGGCAAGGACGGCGGCGGTATCACCGGTTGGGTGGGCGGCGCCACGCAGGACTTCAACGCGGCGATCGTCTTCACCGCCGGCCAGTTCTCGCAGTGGCCCGAGGGCGTACAGCAGTAGACGGCGCAGCGGATCTCCTTCCGACGGAAGGCGGCGGGTTCGTCCCGCCGCCTTTCGTTTTTGGGGCGAGTTGACGCCGGGGCGGGAGAGGTGGTTTGCTTGTGAACCGTCCTGACCAAGGAGGCGGTCCGATGGAGCCCGAGTTCCTGCTGTACCGTGCCATCAACTTCTCCGAGCGCGCGCATCGCGGACAGCTTCGGAAGGGCACCGAGAAGCCCTACTTCACGCACCCGGTCGCCGTCGGGATGATGGTCCTCGCCCACGGCCACGGTGTCGAGGCCGCGGTGGTCGGGCTCCTTCACGACGTGATCGAGGACACCCCCGCGGACAGGGACGAGGTCGAGGAGGCGTTCGGCTCCTCGATCGCCCAGGCGGTGGTGGACCTCTCCGAGCTCGACAAGACCCTCCCGTGGGAGGAACGGAAGCTCGCCTACGTCGCGCATCTGGCCGAGGCGACCGATCTCGCACTGCCGGCGTGCGCGGCCGACAAGATCCACAATCTGCGCAGCCTCCTCTGGGACCTCGACGACGCCCGCCGGGAGGGGCTCGACCCGGACCTGGTCTGGCGGCGATTCAAGCGCCCGCCGCACCAGATCGCCGCCTATCACCGCGCGGTCTGGGCCGCCCTGGGGAGCCGAGGGTTCGTGGGGCCTTTGAGCGACCTCCTGGACTCGGCGATCCATCGCTTCGCCTCGGTCGTCGGGACCGACCCCGCCCGCGATCATTTCCTGCGCTGACCGCATGGCCGACCGCATCGAGATCCAGTTCCGCGAGGCCGCGGACCGGCTCCTCCCGGCGCGCGGCACCGTCCTCGTCGCGGTGTCCGGCGGCGCCGACTCGGTGGCGCTCCTCCACCTCCTGGCGCGATTCGCGGCCCGTCGCTCTCTCCGGCTCGTGGTCGCCCACCTCGACCACGCGCTCCGCCGGGGATCGCCCGCGGACCGCCGCTTCGTGGGACGCCTCTCGGCGAGCCTCGGATATCCATGTCTCTCGGACCGCCGCGACGTGGCCTCGCTCCGGCTCCGCGGAGAGTCGCCCGAGGAGGCCGCGCGCCGCGTGAGGCGCGGGTTCCTGGTCGAGACCGCCGCGCGCGCGGGCGCCGCGCGTATCGCGACGGGGCACACGCTCGACGACCAGGCGGAGACCGTGCTGATGCGTCTCGCTCGCGGCGCCGGACCCTCGGCGCTGGCGGGGATGGAGGCCTCGGGGCCGGGCCCGTTCGTGCGCCCCTTGCTGGGGATCGAGCGGGCCGACCTCCGCGCGTGGCTCGGCCGCCGGGGCCTTTCGCACCGGGAGGACCCGTCGAACCGCGCCCTCCTCTACGATCGGAACCGGGTGCGCCGTCTCGTGATTCCCGCGCTGGCGGAGGCGCTCAATCCCCGGGCCGCCCGTCACCTGGTGGAAGCCGCGGACCGTCTCCGCGGGGATGCGAGATACCTGGACGATCTCGCGGGAAGGCGGTTCTCGGGCGTCGCCCGCGTCTCGTCCCGCGGCACGCTGGCGCTGGACGCCGGAGCCCTCGCCCGGGCCCCCTCCTGTCTCGCCGCGAGGATCGCCCGGCTCGCGCTGGCGCGGGCGGGGGCCGACCCGCGCCGCATCGGATCGCGGCATATCGACGCCTTGCTCGGCCTCGCGCGCGGAGAGGACGGCCGGCAGGCCGACCTGCCGGGGGGCCTCCTCGCCTCGAGGCGGGGGCGGCGAATTCTCCTGGAGCGGCGGGCCCGCCCGAAGAGGTGACGCGTTGAGGCTCTCGGAGGAGATCCTGATCGGCGAGGAGCGGATCCGCGAGCGGGTGGAGGCCCTGGCGCGCGCCATCGCGGCGGACACGCCGGAGCGATCCGGGCTTTCGGTGCTGGCGCTTCTCGACGGGGCGTTCGTTTTCGCCTCGGACCTGGTGCGGCGCCTCCCGATGCCGGTCAAGCTCGCCCTCGTCCCGGTCCGATCCGTGGATCGCGGCGGCGACCCCTCGGCCATGGCTCTTCCGCCCGAGTTCCCCGTCGAGGGGGCGGACGTCCTGGTCGTCGAGGACATCCTGGACTCCGGGCGCACCCTCGCCGGGGTTCGCGACAACCTCCTCGCCCGAGGCCCCCGTCGGATCCGGATCGCCGTCCTGCTCGACAAGCCGGCCCGCCGGGTGGTCCCGGTCGCGGTGGACTACGTGGGCTTCACGGTGCCCGACGTCTGGTGGGTGGGCTACGGCCTGGACGCGGACGGCCTTTTCCGCAATCTCCCGTATCTCACCCGCACGGAGTGACTTCCGGCTCCCCGGGGGCCGTGGACTCGGGCGGGCCGGGGTCCCGGCGGCCGGGCCGGGGGCTCGAAGTTCTTGGCGCATCCGGACCTACTCCGATATATTGTTAAGAGTTCGGTGGGACGCGTTCGAAGCGTGCCGGGGGGGGGTGGTGCAGAAACCCCCCGGATGCGAGGAGCCGCGCGGTGAATTCACACTTGAAGACGATCGTGATCTGGCTCGTCGTGATCGCGGCCATCGTGATCGGCTACCAGGTCCTGAACGCGGCCGGGAGCCAGAAAGAGGCCCTCGACCAGTCGGACTTCTACGACCGCGTGTCCGCCGGAGACGTGAAGGAAGTCGTCATCACGGGCGACAGCATCGGCTACGAGATCCAGGGCAAGTTCAAGACGCCGAAGCCGGGCGCCCTCGGCCAGCCCGTCGCGGGATTCAAGACCTACGCCGTGAAGGACGAGAGCCTTCTCAAGATGCTCCGCGACAAGGGCGTCAAGGTCGAGGCCAAGAAGCCCAGCGACGGCTCGTTCCTGACGCTCCTCCTGACCTGGTCGCCGATGCTCCTGTTCCTCGGCGTGTGGATCTTCTTCATGCGGCAGATGCAGTCGGGCGGGAGCAAGGCCCTCTCGTTCGGCAAGTCGCGGGCCAAGCTCACCTCGTCGCAGGGCAAGAAGATCACCTTCAAGGACGTCGCGGGGGTCGAGGAGGCCAAGGAAGAGCTGCAGGAGATCATCGAGTTCCTCCGCGAGCCGCAGAAGTTCCAGAAGCTCGGCGGCAAGATCCCGAAGGGCGTGCTCCTCATGGGGCCCCCCGGGACCGGGAAGACGCTGCTGGCCCGCGCGATCGCCGGAGAGGCGAACGTACCGTTCTTCTCGATCTCGGGCTCGGACTTCGTCGAGATGTTCGTGGGGGTCGGCGCCTCCCGCGTCCGCGACCTCTTCGAGCAGGGGAAGAAGAACGCCCCGTGCATCATCTTCATCGACGAGATCGACGCGGTCGGCCGGCACCGCGGCGCCGGCCTGGGCGGCGGTCACGACGAGCGGGAGCAGACGCTGAACCAGCTCCTCGTGGAGATGGACGGCTTCGAGACCAACGAAGGCGTCATCCTCATCGCCGCGACGAACCGCCCCGACGTGCTCGACCCGGCGCTGCTCCGCCCGGGCCGCTTCGACCGGCAGGTCGTGGTGGGCCGGCCGGACGTCCGCGGCCGCGAGGAGATCCTCAAGGTCCACGTCCGCCGCATCCCCCTCTCGACCGACGTCGCGCTCCCGGTGATCGCGCGCTCGACCCCCGGCTTCAGCGGCGCGGACCTCGCCAACCTCGTGAACGAGGCGGCGCTGCACGCCGCGCGGCTGAACCGCAAGTCGGTGATGCAGGAGGACTTCGAGATCGCGAAGGACAAGGTCCTGATGGGGACCGAGCGGAAGTCGCTCATCATCAGCGACGAGGAGAAGAAGGCGACGGCCTACCACGAGGCCGGCCATGCCCTCGTCGCCTACACGCTCCCGGAAGCCGACCCGCTCCACAAGGTGACGATCATCCCGCGCGGTCGCGCCCTCGGCGTCACGCAGCAGCTCCCAGTGGACGACAAGCACACCTACTCGCGCGAGTACCTCGAGGCCGCCCTCACCGTGATGATGGGAGGGCGCGTCAGCGAGGAGCTCCAGCTCGGCAAGATGACCACCGGCGCCGGGAACGACATCGAGCGCGCGACCGACCTGGCCCGGAAGATGGTCTGCGAGTGGGGAATGTCGGACAAGATGGGGCCGCTGACCTTCGGCAAGAAGGAAGAGGCCATCTTCCTCGGTCGCGAGATCGCGCAGCACAGGGACTACAGCGAGGCGACCGCCATCGAGATCGATCACGAGGTGAAGGAGATCGTCCTCGAGGCTTACCGGAAGGCCCGCCAGATCCTCGAGGAGAGCAGCTCGGCCCTGGTCCGGATCGCCGACGCGCTTCTCGAGCGCGAGGTACTCGACGCCGAGCAGATCGCAACCCTCGTGCGGGGCGAGGCGCTGGCGGCAATGCCCGAGACCTCGACCGCCCCGGCCACGGGCGTCTCCGGGCCGGACGCCGGACGGGAACGAATCGGCGAAGGCCGGCCGGGCGTCTTGCCCACGCCGGGTAGCCAGCCTGCCTGACGTCGGAAACGGAACACGAGCGGGGGATCCTTGGATCACAACCCGAGAGTCATCGAGATGGCGGAGCTACGCCTCGCGGTGCGGCGCATGGCCGACGTCGACGAGCCCCACGCCCTGCTCGCCGACCGCCTCTTCGCCAAAACGCGTCGCGCGATCCGGCTCGAGGGGGTCGCCCCCGACGCGGCCGCCCTGCTCCGGCGCGAGGCGGAGGCGCTCGGCATCGCAGTGCTCGACGGGATGCCGGCGAGCACGGGCTCGGCCGCACGGATCCTCGTCGCGGACGACGAGAACCTGCGGAGGCTCGCCTCGGTCCTCGAGGTCGGCGGCGAGAAGCCCCTCGCCAACGCGGTCCGCGCGACCCTCTCGAGCTACCTCCGCTCCGGCTTCTCGCTCTCGTGGCCCGACGGCGAGCGCCTTCCCCTCGGCTCCGAAACGCGGGTCATGGGGATCCTGAACGTCACCCCGGACTCGTTCTCCGACGGCGGGAAGTTCGACGACCCGGGACGCGCCCTCGAGGCCGCGGCGGTGATGGCCGACGAGGGGGCCGAGATCCTGGACGTCGGAGGAGAGAGCTCCCGGCCCGGCGCCCTGCCGGTCCCCGAGGAGGAGGAGATCCGTCGCGTCGTCCCTCTCGTCCACGCGATCAAGCGCGAGCTGGCCGTAAGGGTCTCGGTGGACACCTACAAGACCTCCGTCGCGCGGGCGGCGCTCGACGCCGGCGCGGACATGGTGAACGACATCACCGCGTTCTCGGAGCCCGGGATGATCCCGCTCCTGCGAGACCGGCGCGCCACGGCCGTCGTGATGCACATGCGGGGCACCCCGGCGACGATGCAGAAGGACACGCAGTACGTGGACCTGATGGCCTCGGTCGTGGGCTACCTCCGCCGGGCCGTGGAGAAGGCGACCCAGGCCGGAGTCGCCGATGATAAGATCCTCGTGGATCCGGGACTCGGCTTCGGGAAATCCGCGGCGGGGAATCTCCAGATCCTCCGGGAACTGCCGACGCTGAGGAGCGTGGGCCGGCCGGTCCTGATCGGGGGCTCCCGCAAGTCGTTCATCGGAGCCGCGCTCAACCTGCCGGTCGGCGAGCGGCTGGAGGGGAGCCTGGCCGTCGCCGCGCTCGCCGCCTGGCAGGGAGCGCACATGATCCGGACGCACGACGTGGGCGAGACGATTCGCGTGGTCCGGATGATCGACGCGATCCGGAACCTCTGAGGGAGGGGTCCTGCGCGAGATGCTCGAGCGATTGACCGCCGCGATCCACCTGCAGGAGCTGAACGGCCAGGCGCTCCTCGACGTCCTCGTTCTCGCCGTCATCATCTACCAGCTTCTCCTCCTGATCCGCGGCACCCGGGCGGTCCAGATGATGGTCGGCGTCGTGGCCCTCGTGCTCGCGCACTTCCTGACCCGGCCGGGTCTCTTCCACCTGCCCGCGGTGCACACGGTCCTCGGCAACCTGCTCCTCTACATCCCCTTCGCGGTCATCGTCCTCTTCCAGAGCTCGATCCGGCAGGCCCTGGCGCGCATGGGCAGGAATCCCATCTCCGCCCTCATCCCCCGCCCCCGCCACGAGAACCTGGCGGAGGAGATCGCCCTGGCCGCCGTCTCGCTCGCGAGCAAGCGCTTGGGGGCGCTCGTCGTCATCGAGCGCGAGCTCGGGCTCCGGGTGTTCTACGAGACCGGGATCGCTCTCGACGCGCTGATCTCCTACGACCTGCTGATGAACATCTTCACCTACGGATCGCCGCTCCACGACGGCGCGGCGATCCTGTCGGAGGGACGCGTCAAGGCGGCGGCCTGCTACCTGCCGCTGACCGTGGACCCGAGCCTGTCCCGCACGTACGGGACGCGGCACCGGGCGGCGATCGGGATCACGGAGGAGTCGGACGCCGTGGCGGTCGTCGTCTCCGAGGAGCGAGGAATCGTCTCACTGGCCGAGGGTGGCCGGATCGTCGAGGACCTCGACGCCCACGGGCTCGCAGAGCGTCTCCGCGCGGCGCTCCTGCCCAAGCCGGAACGGAAGCAGGGCGCGGCGGCCGGCCCCGCGGCCCATGCGGGAGCGCACGGTGCTTGAGAAGGTACTCCGCAACTGGCCTCTCAAGCTGCTGGCGCTGGGTCTCGCCTTCGCGATCTGGTTCGCGGTGACCGGAGAGAGCCGCGTCCTGCAGGTCTACTCCGCCCCGCTCGACATCAAGCTTCCGCGGGACTGCGTCCTGGCGGGCCCGGCGCCCACCAAGGTCAGCGTGAGCCTCCGGGGGCCGGAGTCCCAGATCCGCCGGCTCGACCCGTTCAAGCTCGCCTTCCGGGTGGACGTCTCGGACGCGGCCCCGGGGCAGCGCAACGTCCAGCTCGCCGCCGAGTCCCTCGCCGGTCTCCCCCGCGGGATCGAGGTCGTCCAGATCGAGCCCGACCGGCTCAGGCTGGCGGTGGATCGCCGGATGCAGAGGGTCCTTGCGGTGGCTCCCGCGCTCGTCGGCGCGCCCCCTTCCGGCTATCACTTCTACGGGGTCCGGGTCACGCCGGAAACGCTCGAGGTGGAGGGGCCGAGATCGGAGGTCATCGGCCTCGAGCGCGTCCGGACGGACCCGATCCACCTCGAGGGGCACACCGCCCCGTTCACCGTCGAGGTGAACGCGGTTCCGGACCGGCCTGCGACCCGCGTCATCGACCCCCGGCAGATCGCCGTGCAGATCGAGGTGGACGTCTCGCCGGTCAAGGCGGCATTCGACGCCGTTCCCGTGGTGTTCGCGAATCAGGACTACGTCGCGACGGCCCAGCCGTCGAGTCTTCGCGTGGTGATCTCGGGCCCACCGGCTCTCGTCCGCACCATCCGCGCCGAGCAGATCCGGCCGATCGCCGAGTTGTCCGGGCTCGGCCCCCGGCCCGAGCCGTACGCGGTGCCGATCCGGATCGAGTTCGCGGGGATCGCGGCGTCCGACCTGGCCCGGCTCGCCGTGACCTCGGTGAGCCATACCAAGATTGCCGCGCGCATCGGCAACCGGAGGATCGTCAGTTGAAGCGTCTATTCGGAACCGACGGCATTCGGGCCGTCGCGGGCGAGAGCCCTCTCGATCCCGTCACCGTACGCGTCTTCGGCGCCGCCCTCGCCGAGGTCCTCCGATCGGCCGCGGGCCACCCTCCGCGAGTCCTGCTGGGACGGGACACGCGCGAGTCCGGCCCTTGGCTCGCCGAGGCGGTTGCCGCGGGGTTGTTCTCGCGGGGCGCTTCCGCGGTGGATGCCGGCGTGATCACGACGCCCGGCCTCGCGCATCTCGCGCGGACGGGGCCCTTCGAGGCCGGCGTCATGATCTCGGCCAGCCACAACCCGTTCGAGGACAACGGGCTCAAGGTCTTCGGCCACGACGGCACCAAGCTCCCCGATGCCCTCGAGGCGGAGATCGAGGCGCGGATCCTGGACCACGGGATCCGCGATCCCGGCGCCTCCGACCGGAAAGCGGAGGAAGACCGCTCGCTCGCGCCGGCGTACGTGGAGTTCCTCGAGGGCGCCGTGTCGCCGCGAGGACGCTTCGCCGGCCTGAGGCTGGTTCTCGACTGCGCCAACGGCGCCGCCTCGGCGATCGCCCCCGAGGTCTTCCGGTACCACGGAGCCGATGTCGCGGTCCGCGCCGCCTCGCCGGACGGCCGCAACATCAACCTCGGTTGCGGCTCCCTGCACCTCGACGCCCTCGCCGACGAGGTGAGGCGAACGGGGCGCGATCTCGGCATCGCGTTCGACGGAGACGCGGACCGCGCGCTCGCCGTGGACAGGAAAGGGCGAGTCGTGGACGGCGACGTGATCCTCTACCTGCTCGCGCGCCGGATGCGGCAGACCGGCCGCCTCGCCGGGGGCGCCGTGGTCGCGACCGTCATGAGCAACTTCTGGCTCGAGCAGCGGCTCGCGGACGAGGGGATGCGCCTCCATCGCGCGCCGGTCGGGGACAAGTACGTCCTCGAGCGGATGGTCGCGGAGAACGCGGTCTTGGGCGGCGAGCAATCCGGACACCTGATCGTTCGGGACCGGGCGAGCACGGGAGACGGGATCCTGACCGGCCTCCTCCTCCTCGACACCCTGGCCGAGGAAGCGAGGCCGCTCGAGACGATTCTCGACGGCATCGTTCCGTTTCCCCAGATCCTCGTGAACGTCCGCGTCAGGGAGAAACCCGATCTCTCGCGCCACCCCGTGATCGGCCCGGTGGTGCGCGAGATCGAGGGCGATCTCGAGGGAAGCGGGCGCGTCCTCCTCAGATACTCGGGGACGGAGCCGCTGGCCCGCGTCATGGTCGAGGGCCGAGATGGGGACGCGGTCCGCAGCCACGCGGAGCGTCTCGCCGGCGTGATCCGGAAGGAGCTCGGGAGCGCGTGAGGATCCTCGGAACGGACCTCGGTCTCGATGCCCCGGGTGCGACGCCCAGGGAGAGCACGGTCGTTCTCCTCGACGCCGCGGGCGGCGTGGCCGCCGCCCGCCACCCGCGGACGATCCCCGATCTCGCGGCGGCGGTCGGCGAGCTCGCGGGCTCCGAGCCCTTCCTGCTCGGCGTGGACGTACCCGTGGTGGCTCCCGACCGGCCGGCGCGCGCGCGTGCCGTCGAGAATCCCGTGCTGCGGCGGCTCGGTTTCCGGCTGCCCCCCGCCACGCGGCCCCAGGCGGCGATCGACTCCCTCCTGGCCGCGCTGGCGGTGGCCGGGGTTCCCTGCCTCCCCTACCCCGACCGAGACCTCCGCTCCTCCGGCCTCGCGGAGATCCACCCGGGCCTCTCGCTCAAGGTCCTCCTCTGGCTGGGCTCGGCCGCGGCCGGAGAGGGAAACCACCCTGCCCGCGAGGAGGTCTTCCGCGCGTACGCCGCCCCGGCCTACCGGAGGCCGTCGGCAAAGCGGGGCGACGATTGGGCGGAGCGTGCCGCGGCACTCGACCTCGTGATCCGCGCGCTGGGTATCCTCCCGGGATTCGATTTCGCGCCGGCGCGAGACGCGCTCCGACGCGCCGGCGCGGGTCCCGACGTCGAGCGGGCGGCGTCCCTCTTCGACGCGAGCGTCATCGCCGGAACGGCCCGGCGCTACCTGAAGTCCCCCGAGGATTGCGTCTTCCTCGGCGACCGCAAGGGAGGCTACGTCATCCTTCCCGCGGACGGGTTCGTCCGGCGGCTCGCCTTGCGGGAAACGCGCCCGGTCCGCTCGGGCCTGTTCCCCCGCGACTCGTTGCGCGCGAGGCTGGCCGGCGCCGCCGAGGTGCACGCGGCCGGCCTCCTCGACGTGCCGGGCCGGCCGCACGACACGGAGGCCGTGTTCCGTCGCGTCCCCCTGTACGAGTTCGACAACCTCGACGAGATGCTGTGGTGGAAGCACTGCCGCCATCTCGACGGGCCCGCGCTTCCCGTCGAAGGGCTCCGCGAGCTGGTCGTCATGCTCGGCCGGGAGGACCGAGGGGAAGGGCGGGCCGCTCCTCTGCGGCTCCTGAGGAGCCGGCATCGCACGCTGTCCTTCCGCTTCGAGCCGCCGGCCGCCTGGCGCGCGCACGTCCCGACGCGCGATGGGAAGACCTACGCCTTCCGCGTGCTGCGGGCCGTCTTCGAGACGCTGCCCTCCCCGGATTGACGCGGGCTTCCGTCTCGCGGGCCTAAAAAGAGAAACGCATTCCGAGCTGGAACTGGCGCCCCGGCGTGAGCCAGGCGTCGTTCGTCCCGTTCGTCTGCCGGCCGTAACCGAAGCCGGGATTCGGGTTGTAGACCTGGTAGTACCGGTCGTTGAGGAGGTTGAACACCTCGGCGGAGAGCTGCAGGTTCTGCCCGCTCTTGAGGTTGAACTCCTTGTCGAACTTCACGTTGATGGACAGGGTCGGCCGGTTCCTCTGGTCGTTGCGGCGGCCGGTCGGGTACTGGGTCCGCGACCGCGTGCCCCCGTAGAAGGCCTGCCCGTAGTCCGGCGGGATGCTGTCGTACGAGGAGCCGGTCTCGACGATGGAGTAGGGGAGCCCCGACATCCAGTTCGCGGACATCCCGAGTCGGAAGCCCCAGGGGGTGATCGTCGTGGTGTTCACCTTCACGACGTTTCGCTGGTCGTAGGCGAGGTAGCCCCTCTCGGTATCCCGCAGCGTCGGGTCGTCCCCCAGGTACGAGTTGAACTCCTCCGCGTTGCCGATCGCCCTCGACCAGGTGTACGAGGCTTCCATCTGCCAGTTGCGGTACTGCCGGCGCACCAGCTCCAGGACGAACGCCTCGTAGGTTGCCGCATTGTCGTTCCCGACGCGGTAGACCGTGCCCCACGTCGGGCTGTACACGTACGAGTCGACGAAACCGTCGCTCAGGTGGAGCGCGCCGTCGAGAACGCCCTCGCAGTCGTCCGCGATCCCGTCGGGCGGCTGGAGGAGCCAGCGATCGCGCAGGCTCTTCTGCGTCTGGCACGTCCCGTAGTCGCCGGCGTGGTGATTGGTGTCGATGTCCTGGAACTGGTCCTTGAACCGGCGCGAGACGTAGGAGATCCGGCCGGTCGTCTCGGCGCCGATCTCGCGCTCGAGCGTCAGGGTCAGCTCGTCCTGGTACGGCGTCTTCAGGTCGTGATCCACGGCCCGAACGCTGACCGCGGGGTTGACGCCGCTGGTCACGTTCACCCCCCGCCAGGCCTTCTCCCCGAGGTACCTCTCCCCCGCGATGGACATCTGGAAGGTCGCGGGCTCCACCTCGACGAACGGGACCGCGAGGAAGATGGTCCCGTAGTACCGGCCGGCGGTGAAGGCGATCTTCGATTTCCCGTTCCCTCCGGGGTCCCAGGCCACGGCGAACCGCGGCGAGAGGTTGGTGTTGACGAGGTTGATCTCGTCCGGGTCGCGCCGGTGCGGCCAATCCTGGCTCCCCGCGAGCCCCGGGCTGATCAACGAGGAGAGGAAGTACTCCGGCAGGCCGGTCGCGGCCGCCATGCCGGCCACCAGGGGCTCGAGCGAGCCGTAGGCGGTGAACGCCTGCGAGGCGGCCAGGTAGTAGTTGCCCCCGTTGGCCGCGGCGCGGTTCAGGAAATCCACGGACTCCGTCGCCGGGTCGAACGCCTTCCACCCGATCCCCCGCAGCTCCTCGCGGTCGAGGCGCAGCCCGAGGGTCAGGCTCACGTTCGACACCGGTTTGACCTGGTCCTCCACGAAGAGGCCGTAGCTCGTGTTGGTCGCGTTGGAGCGCGTCGCCGGAGGGGTGGCCACCTGCACGTTGAGGCTCGCGATCTCGAGGACCCGATTGCGGCCGAACTCGTCGATGACCGTGGTCCCCAGCTTGTGTGACTCGAACAGCAGCTCCGGCCGCTTCTCGAGGTCCCTGAAGTACCGCTCGTTCTCGATGTTGAAGCCGACCTTGAGCTGATGCGCCATCCCGAGGAACTCGCCCGCGAAGATCGAGGTCTGGTTCTTGACGGTCAGGCGCTCGCGGTCGTCGATCGACGTCCAGGGGTAGGAGCCCGTGATGACGCCGGTCTTGGTGTTCGTGCAGCGGACGGTGTCGAGTTTGGGGAACAGGGGCTCTTCCGTCGGGTGACTGGTCCAGTCGCCCGTGATCACGACGAATCCGACCGTGCAGTCGTTGCGCTGCCCCGTCGTCGTGGGAAGGACGTTCTGGTGCGACAGCTGGTAGGAAAGCACGGAATCCGAGAGGACCGTCGGGGAGAACGCCGCCGTCCACGCGAGCGAAAAGGTCGGCCCCCCGTTCTCGTACTGCTTCGTGGACCCGGCGGCGGTCAGCGAGGTCGCGTCGACGTTGGTCACCGTCAGGGGGTCGTACCGGAACTCGAGCGCCAGCTTGTTGCGCGGTGACGCCTGCCACGTGACCTGGTCGGAGTTGATCCCCTGCCGCCGGGCGGCGATGATCGGCTGGTCGCGGGACGCGATCGGCTCCTCGCGCGAGATGTACTCGTGGGAGAGCCGGTACCAGAAGCGGTCCTTGACGATGGGGCCGGAGAGCTGGATCGCCGGCTGGATCCAGGCATAGTCGGGCACCTTGGTGCCCGGCGTCGTTTGGGCGGAGTTGCCGTCCATCAGGCTCGACCGCCACAGCAGGTTCGCGACCCCCTCGAAGTCGTTCGATCCCTGCTTCTGGATGACCTGCGCGAACCCGCCCTGCGCCCTGCCGAACTCGACGCCGGCCCCCGCGCCGATGACCGTCATCTCCTCGATCGCGTCCGAGTTGAGGAAGCTCATCCACCCGCCGGTGAGCGGGTCCTGGTTGCTCACCCCGCCCACCTGGGTCTGGAAGTCCACCGACCTCGCGCCGAAGACGTTCGGGTTCCCGTCCCCGTCCGCGTCCACGACCCCGGGTGCCAGGCTCAGCATCGACTGGTAGAACCGTCCCTGCGAGGGCAGGTCCTGCAGGAACTCGCTGTCGAACGTCGTCGCCTTCGAGGTCTTGTCGAGGTCGACGGGGGCGCGCCGCTCGACGACCTTGACGCGCTCCTCGATCTCCGGGACGAGGCGGACGGAGATCCGGTCCACGTCCTGGGTCTTCACCCGGATGTCCGTGATCCGGACCCGAGCGAAACCGGGATAGCGCACCTCGACGGCGTAGCCGCCGCCGACCCGGAGGACGGGGAAGGACACGATCCCCCTGCCGTCGGTCGCGATCGTGGTCGCCGCCACGAAGCCGACCGCGCTCGACAGGGTCACCGAGGCGCCGGCCGCGGGGTTCTTCCCCGCGGCGTCGAACACCTGGACCTGGATGCCGCCGGACTGGGCCGACGCGGGAGCGGCCCAAACCGAGACGAGCGCGGCACCCGCCAAGAGGAGGGCGCGGAATCGGACGATTCTCCCCAAGGAAATTGCCTCGCCCGCGGACACCGGTGAAACGCCTGTGGACGATCATTCTAGCAGCGCACCTGGGAAAAGGAGCGGCGCGCGACGGATGGGCCCACGCCTTCCGCGCGCCCAGCGCCGTCTTCGAGACGCTGCGCGCCGGGGATCGAAGGCGACCTGGTGTCCCCGAGTCCGAAGCGCGTCGCACGACTCGCCGAGCCATGTAACGCGCTCGGACTCCGGACGCTAGAACGAGAGACGCATCCCGAGCTGGTACTGGCGGCCCGGCGTGAACCAGGCGTCGTTCGTCCCGTTCGTCTGCCGGCCGTACCCGAAGCCGGGATTGGGGTTGTAGACCTGGTAGTAGCGGTCGTTGAGGAGGTTGAAGACCTCGACGGAGACTTGCAGGTTCTGCCCGCTCTTGAAGTTGTGCTCCTTGTCGAACTTCACGTTGAAGCTCAGGGTCGGCTGGTTCCTCTGGTCGTTGCGGCGGCCCGTCGGGTACTGGGTCCGCGTCCGAGACGAGCCGACGAACGTCTGCCCGTACGCCGGCGCGATGCTGTCGTACGACGATCCGACCTGCACGATCGAGTACGGGAGCCCCGACATCCAGTTCGCGGACATCCCGAGTCGGAAGCCCCAGGGGGTGATCGTCGTGGTGTTCACCTTCACGACGTTTCGTTGGTCGTAGGCGAGGTAGCCCCTCTCGGTGTCCCGCAGCGTCGGGTCGTCCCCCAGGTACGAGTTGAACTCCTCCGCGTTGCCGATCGCCCTCGACCAGGTGTACGAGGCTTCCATCTGCCAGTTGCGGTACTGCCGGCGCACCAGCTCGAAGACGATGGCCTCGTAGGTCGCCTCGTTGTCGTTCCCGACGCGGAAAACCGTGCCCCAGGCCGGGTTGTACACGTAGGAGTCGAGGAAGCCGTCGCTCAGGTGGAGCGAGCCGTCCAGGCTGCCCTCGCAGTCGTCGAGCTTTCCGTCGGGCGGCTGGAGAAGCCAGCGATCGCGCAGGCTCCGCTGAGTCTGGCACTTCCCGTAGTCGGCGGCGTAGTGATTGCTGTCGATGTCCTGGAACTGGTCCTTGAAGCGGCGCGAGATGTAGGAGATCCGGCCCGTCGTCTCGGCTCCGATCTCGCGCTCGAGCGTCAGGGTGACCTCGTCCTGGTACGGCGTCTTCAGATCGTGATCCACCGCCCGGACGCTGACGGCCGGGTTGATGCCGCTGTTGACGGATACGTCCCGCCAGATCGACTCCCCCACGTAACGTTCCGCCCCGATGGTCATGGTGAAGCCCGCCGGCTCCACCTCGACGAACGGGACCGCGAGGAAGACGGTGCCGTAGTACCGGCCGGCGGTCAGGGCGATCTTCGACTTCCCCTTTCCCCCGGGGTCCCACGCCACGGCGAACCGGGGCGAGAGATTGGTGTTCACGATGTCGATGTCGGCCGGGTCGCGCCGGTTCGGCCACTGCTGGCTCCCGGCGAGCCCGGGGCTGATCCGCGCCGACAGGAAGTACTCCGGCAGCCCGGTCGCCTCGGCCAGGCCCGAGATCAGGGGCTGGAGATCGCCGTAGGCGGTGAACGTCTCGGAGGCGGCGAGGTAGGCATTCCCCCCGTTGGCGGCCATGCGGTCGAGGAACTCCACCGACTCGGTCGCGGGGTCGAACGCCTTCCAGCCGAGCCCCCGCAGCTCCTCGCGGTCCAGGCGCAGCCCGAGGGTCAGGCTCAGGTTCGACAGCGGTTTGACCTGGTCCTCCACGAAGATGCCGTAGCTCGTATTGGTGGCGCTGGACCGGGTCGTGGGAGGCGACGCGACCTGCACGTCGAGGGTCGCGAGCTCCAGCGCGCGATTGTGGCCGAACTCGTCCACGACCGTCGTCCCCGATTTCTCGGCGGAGAACGTCAGCTCGGGGCGCTTCTCGAGGTCCCGGAAATAGCGCTCGTTCTCGACGTTGAAGCCGACCTTGAGCTGGTGCGCCATGCCGAGGAACTGGCCGGCGAATACCGAGGTCTGGTTCCGGACGGTCAGGCGCTCGCGGTCGTCCTTCGAGGTCCACGGGTAGGAGCCCGAAACGACGCCGGTCTTGGTATTCGTGCAGCGGACGGTGTCGAGCTTCGGGAGCAGCGGCTCCATGGTCGCGTGACCGGTCCCGGCGTCGATGATCCGGACGAAGCCCGTGGTGCAGTCGTTGCGATGCCCCGCGGTGGTGGGGTAGATCTTCTCGTGCCCGAGCTGGTAGGAGATCACGGAATCCGAGAGGACGGAAGGGGACACGGCGGCCGTCCAGGAGAGCGCGTAGGTCGGCCCGCCGGTCTCGTACTCCTTGGTGGACCCGGCGGTGGTGAGCGTACCGGCCCCCACGTTCGAGAGCCGGAGCGGGTCCCACCGGACCTCGATTGCCAGCTTGTTGCGCGGCGACGACTGCCACGTGACCTGGTCCGAGTTGATCCGCTGCTCCCGCTTGGCGACGATGGCCTGGTCGCGGGACGCGATCGGCTCCTCGCGCGAGATGTACTCGTGGGAGAGCCGGTACCAGATGCGGTCCTTGACGATCGGGCCGGAGAACTGGATCGCCGGCTGGATCCAGTCGTAGTCGGGCACCGTGACCCCGGGCTTCGTCTGGGCGGAGTTGCCGTCCATGAGGCTGGAGCGCCAGAGGAGGTTCGCGACCCCCTCGAAGTCGTTCGACCCCTGCTTCTGGATGATCTGCGCGAACCCGCCCTGCGCCCTGCCGAACTCGACGCCCGCCCCGGCGCCGATGACCGTCATCTCCTCGATCGCGTCCGGGTTGACGTAGCCCATCCACCCGCCGGTGAGCGGGTCCTGGTTGTTCACCCCGCCGACCTGGGTCTGGAAGTCCACGGACCTCGCGCCGTGGACGTTCGGGTTCCCGTCCCCGTCCGCGTCCACGACGCCGGGGGCCAGGCTCAGCATCGACTGGTAGAACCGTCCCTGCGAGGGCAGGTCCTGCAGGAACTCGCTGTCGAACGTCGTCGCCTTGGAGTTCGTGTCGAGGTCGACGGGCTCCCGCCTCTCGACGACCTTCACGCGCTCCTCGATCTCGGGGAGGAGGCGGACCGAGAGACGGTTCACGTCCTGGTTCTTCACCCGGATGTCCACGATCCGGACCCGAGCGAAGCCGGGATGGCGCACCTCGACGGCATAACCGCCGCCGACGCGCAGGACGGGGAAGGACGCGATCCCCTTGCCGTCGGTCGGGACCGTGGTCGCCGCCACGAAGCCGACCGCGCTCGACAGGGTCACCGACGTGCCGGCCACGGGGTTCTTTCCCGAGGCGTCGAAAACCTGGACCTGGATGCCGCCGGACTGGGCCAGCGACGGGGCAGCGGAAAGCCCGAGGAAAGCGGCGCTCGCGAGGACGAGGGCAAATGCTCGCACTGTAGCCGTCACGCTATCCGGCCCCCGCCCCGAGCCCAGGACGATTCGCCCGAAGTCGGGGAGTATACCGTTTTCCCGGCGGAAAGCCGTTCTCGACCGAGGTGACCCGCGGACGAAAGAACCGCAGGGGATCGAGAACCGCTGGACGCTCGTGGGGGCCGCGGCGGCCTTCTGGGTCCGCCGCGGCTCCACGAGCCAGGGAGGAGGGAGTCTGACGCTTCGCAGCCTGCCCGGGGCCGGTCCGCGATCCGTTCCCGGACACATTGATTGTCCGCCCATCCCCGCGCTCCGACCGCCGCCCAGGGGCCGCTCCTGCGGTATCGCCACCGCGCCGCGACCTTCCCTCGACGGGGTTGCGGCGGCGGCGTTTCGCCGTATACTTTGTAATGTAAAGTACTCTACGCCGCGAATGATCAAGGAGGCCCCCGTGACCAGACGCATCGTCGCCATCGCCGCCATATTCGTTCTCACGAGCGTCGCCTGGGCGATCCTGGGCGCCACGATCCTGGCGCGAACCTGGAGCTCCGGCCCGGCTCTACGTGGGAAGGTCGCCTCGACCTGGGGCGCGCCCCACGTGCAGGGCCCCCCCTGCGCCAGCTACCCCGTGAAGGGGACCCGCACGGTGCAGGAGATGGAGGACGGCCGCAAGGTCACCCGCACCGCCGAGGAGTGGTCGTCCGCCCCCCTTCCCCTCGAGCGCAGCCGGATCGGCGTCGGCCTCGATCTCGCGCACCGGCAGAAGGGGCTCCTCTGGTACGCCACCTACGCGGTGACCTTCGACGGCGAGTACGCGTTCCGTAATCCGGGGGCGGAGGAGCGGCGCGTGACGTTTCGCTTCCCGCTCCCGACCTCCCAGGCGATCTACGACGGCCTCTCCATGACGCTCGACGGCAAGCCGCTCGACGCGGAGACGGACAAGGCCGCCGCGACCGCCTCGGCGCGGGTCCCCGCGGGCGCGCCGGCCGTGCTGCGGGTGACGTACCGCTCGCGGGGACTGGAGTCGTGGAGGTACCGGCTCGGGCCCGACGTCACGCGAGTCCTGGATTTCGACCTCCGCATGAGGACGAATTTCGGCGAGGTGGACTTCCCCGAGAACACGCTCTCGCCCACGGCCCGCCGCGGGATCGCCGGAGGCGAGGAGATGGAGTGGCGCTACGCGAGCCTCGTGTCGGGGTACGAGATCGGCATGTCCATGCCCGAGAGGCTGCAGCCGGGACCGCTCGCCGGCCGGATCAGCTTCTTCGCGCCCGTGTCGCTCCTGTTCTTCTTCTTCGTGATCCTCGTGCTGACCACGCTGCGCCGGATCGAGCTGCACCCGATGAACTACTTCTTCCTCGCGGCGGCGTTCTTCTCGTTCCACCTGCTGCTCGCGTACCTCGTGGACCTCGTGCCGCTCCACGCGGCGTTCGCGTCCGCCTCCGCGGTTTCGGTGTTCCTGGTGGTGAGCTATCTCAGGCTCGTGACCGGCCTGCGGTTCGCGGCGGTCGAGGCGGGGCTGGCGCAGGTCCTCTACCTGGTCCTGTTCTCGTACGCGTTCTTCTTCAGGGGATTCACCGGCCTCGCGATCACCGTCGCGGCGATCCTGACCCTGTTCGTTGCGATGCAGACCACCGGCAGGATCCGCTGGGCGGACCGGTTCGCGGGGCGGTGAGGCGCCGGGCCCGGCGGCTCAGTAGCGGTAGTGATCCGGCTTGTACGGCCCGTCCGCCGGAACGCCGATGTAGTCCGCCTGCTCCCGGCTCAGACGCGTGAGCTTCACGCCGAGCTGCTCGAGGTGGAGGCGCGCCACCTCCTCGTCGAGGGCCTTCGGTAGCATGTAGACCTTCTTCTCGTAGCGCTCCGGGTGGAGGTAGAACTCGAGCTGGGCCATGACCTGGTTCGTGAACGAGGACGACATCACGAAGCTCGGGTGCCCCGTGGCGCAGCCGAGGTTGAGCAGACGACCCTCGGCGAGGATCATCACGGAGTGCCCGTCGGGGAAGCGCCACTCGTCGTACTGCGGCTTGATCGGGATCCGCTCGACCCCGGGGATCTTCCTGAGACCGGCCATGTCGATCTCGTTGTCGAAGTGGCCGATGTTGCCGACGATCGCCTTGTCCTTCATGCGGGCCATGTGGGCGGCGGTGATCACGTCCTTGTTCCCGGTCGCGGTGATGAAGAGGTCCGCGACGCCGACCGCGTCCTCCACGGTCTTGACCTCGTACCCCTCCATCGCGGCCTGGAGCGCGCAGATCGGGTCGATCTCGGTGACGATCACGCGGCAGCCCTGGCCCCTGAGCGCCTGGGCGCACCCCTTGCCGACCTCGCCGAAGCCGCAGACGACCGCGACCTTGCCGCCGATCATCACGTCGCTCGCGCGGTTGATCCCGTCGAGCACGGAGTGCCGGCAGCCGTAGATGTTGTCGAACTTGCTCTTCGTCACCGAGTCGTTGACGTTGATGGCGGGGAAGAGCAGCGTGCCGCTCTCCTGCATCTGGTAGAGGCGGTGCACGCCGGTGGTCGTCTCCTCGCTGACGCCGCGGATCGCGGCGGCGACGCGCGCCCAGCGCCCCGGCTCGGAGGCAAAGAGGCGGCGGATCGTGTCGAGGATCACCCCCCACTCCTCGGGGTCGTTCTTCGGATCGAACGCCGGCACCCGTCCCGCGCGCTCGAACTCCAGCCCCTTGTGCACGAGGAGCGTGGCGTCGCCGCCGTCGTCCACGATCGAGGTCGGGCCCGAGCCGTCCGGCCAGGTGAGCGCCTCGACGGTGCACCACCAGTACTCCTCGAGGCTCTCCCCTTTCCACGCGAACACCGGGATCCCCGCGGGGCGCTCCGCCGTCCCGCCGGTCTCGGGGCGGCCCACGACGACGGCCGCCGCGGAGTGATCCTGCGTCGAGAAGATGTTGCAGGAGGCCCAGCGCACGTCGGCGCCGAGGTCGGCGAGCGTCTCGATCAGGACCGCCGTCTGGATGGTCATGTGCAGGCTGCCGGTGACCCTCGTGCCGAGGAGGGGGTTCTTCCCCCGGTACCGCGCGCGCACGGCCATGAGCCCCGGCATCTCCTGCTCGGCAAGCCGGATCTCCTTCCGCCCCAGCTCGTGGAGGCTCAGGTCGGCCACCTTGTAAGGGGTTTTTCCGGCACGCTCCGCGGCAACAAACGGATGCAAGGCATCCTTCACGTCGGTCTTCATGCTCGCTTCCTCCCGGGAGGGCTATGTTCTCGAGCGCCTCGTGCGGCGCGCAACCCCGGACATTATGACATTTTTGGGCCGAAATCGCCGGGGCGTGCCCTCACCGCTATTCGTATCGCAAGGCTTCGATGGGGTCGAGGTTGGCCGCGCGGACGGCGGGGTAGATGCCGGACACCAGGCCGACGGCGATCGAGACGCCGGTGGAGAGGAAGATCGAGCCGAGGGTGACGACCGTGGGCCAGCCCGCGGAGACGGCGACGATCTTGGCGATCGCTATGCCGAGGACGACGCCGGCCAGTCCTCCGAGCAGGCTGATCGAGAACGACTCGACGATGAACTGGGAGCGGATGTCGCCGCGCCGCGCCCCCACGGCCCTCCGGACGCCGATCTCCCGCGTCCGCTCGAGGACGGTGGCGAGCATGATGTTCATGATCCCGATGCCGCCGACGAGGAGCGAGATGCCGGCGATGCACCCCATCACGATGTTGAAGAGGCGCTGCGTCCGCCGGCTCTGCTCGAGGAGCGCCTCCGGCACCACGAGCTCGAAGTCCGAGGCGCCGCCGTGGAGCCGGTCGAGCAGCGAGCGGACCAGCGACGAGCTGCGGCTCGGCGACGCCGCCGGGTCGAGGCGGACGACGATCTCGTCGAGCGGCGACTTGATCGGGTCCCGGTCGAACTTCCGGATCGCGGAGGTGACCGGAACGTAGATCTCGGTCGCCGTCGAGCCCACGGCGACCCCCTGGAACGACGACGCGCCGCCGGCTTCCTCGAGGACGCCGACCACCTCGAACCAGACGTCGTTGATCTTGACGTCGCGGCCGATCGCCGGCCCGTAGCCGAAGAGGTCCCGGCGGACCGCCGAGCCGATCACGCACGCCTGCGCGTGCTCCTTCTCGTCGTCGGCGTCGAGAAAGCGCCCCTCCGCGACGGCGAGGCGCGCCAACTCGGCCTGCCGGTACGACACCCCGTACACCTTGGCTTTCGCCTTGCCGCCCGTCGCGAGGATCTTGTACGGCTCGATCTCGACGCGGGGCGCGACGATCTCGGCGCCGGGGACCGCCTCGAGGATCGCCTGGGCGTCGCGGGAGGAGAGGCCGGGAGACTTCTTGCGGACCTCGTTCGCCTCCTCCTGCTTCAGCTCCTTCGCGCGCACGAGGATGTTGCGGAGCCCCAAGCGGTCGATCATGTCCATCGCCTGCCGCTCGGCGCCGGCGCCGATGGAGAGCATCGCGATCACCGCGGCGACGCCGAAGATCATCCCGAGCATGGTGAGGGACGAGCGCAGCTTGTGCGCCTTCAGGTTGTCCGACGCGGTCCGGAACGCCTCGCCGGGGGTCACCGCATGCCTCCGACGCCCGGCCCCGCGGGCCCGCCCGTCCCGCGCTCCGAGGGCTTCGGCGCGCCCTCCCCGGCGGGGCGCGTCGGGTCGCGAAGCGCCACGACGTCCCCGGCGGACAGCCCCTTCTCGATCACGACGCGGCCGAGCGCCGCGGGGCCGAGCTCGACCTTCACCGGCTCGAACCCGAAGCCCCGTCTCCGGTAGACGACCTTGCCGCCGTCCTTCTCGACCACCGCCTCGCGAGGGATCGAGATCGCGTCCTTCCTCGCGTCGAGCGTCAGCCTGGCCCGGACCCTCTGCCCCGGCTTCATGATCTCGGGCTCCGTGCGCTGGAACTCGAGCGTGACGCCGAAGTACTGCACCGGCACCCAGTTCACCCGGGGCTTCGCGAGCGCGTCCACCTTGCGGACCTTGGCGGCGAAGGTGCGGTCCGGCCGGGACTCCAGGGTCACCTCGGCGGGCAGGCCGGGGGCTAAGCCGCCCGCGTCCGCCTCGAGGACGAACACCTCCGCTTCCATCGCGTCGAGCCCGGGTATCTCGGCGAGGGGCTGGCCCTTCCACACCGTGTCGCCGACCTTCGGGACGCCGCGCCACTCGCGCTGCAGCACGACGATGCCGTCGTGCGGAGCGCGGACCTCGAGCGCCGCGAGTCCCTTCCTCGCCTGCTCGATCTTGAGGTCGGCCTTGTGCCGCTCGATCGCGAGGAGATCGAGGTCGATCGTCGTGAGAGAGTCGCGGATCCCCCGCACCGCCTCGGCGTTGTCCTTTCGGCGGGTGGCGAGCGACTCGTCGAGCTGCGACTCGATGATCTGCATCCGGGAGAAGATGTCGGGGTCCTTGCTCTGGAACTCCCGGGCGTACTTCAGCTCGAGCCCGGCCATGCCGGCGTCGCGATCGAGATTGCGAAGGGTCCCCTCCCCTTCCGCCCGCCGGCCCGAGATCCGGTTCTCCGCGGTCTGCCGCTCGGCCTGGCCGTCCGAGAGGTTCTTCTCGGCGTCCGTGGGATCGAAGCGGATCACGACGTCGCCGCTCGCGACGCGGCTCCCGTCCGGCGCGAGCCACGCGATCTTCATCGCGCCCGGGGCCTCCATCGGCGCCGTGAGCACGGTCGCCTTGACCGCCTTGAGATTTCCCTCGGCCTCGATGTGCCTCCCGAAGTCGCCTCGCTCCGCCCTCGCCGCCGGCACGTCTTCCCTGCCGAGGCCGCGGAAATACGGGATCCCCGCGAGCGCCGCGAGCGAGAGGACGGCGGCGCCCACCGACCCGACGACCCCCCGGCGGCTCACGCGGCCCTCTTCGCGCCGAGGTCGCGCCTGGCGACCTGGTCCCCCTCGGAGAGCCCGCCGAGCACCTCGACCTCGTGATCGTTCCGCCGCCCGAGGCGGAGCGGCACGGCCCCGAAGCCGAAAGCGGTCTTGCGCCAGGCCACCGGCCCGTCCCGCGTCGGGAAGACGGCCTCGAGGGGAATCACGAGGCAGCGCGGGACGCGCTCCGTCTCCGCCGTCCCTCGAAAGCGCATTCCGGGGCGCATTCTCACCGTATCCGTCCGGTCGAGCAGGATGTCGAGACGGACCACCTTCAACGGGTTCTGGAACGACTTCCTCTGGACGGTCTTCCAGATGGACGAGATGCGTCCGGTGAACTCCACGTCGGGGTGGGCGTCGAGCCGGAACGTCACCTCCTGCCCCGTCGCGATCTTCCCCCCGTCCACCTCGTCCACTTCCCCTTTCGCGATCATGCTCTTGAGGTCCGGGATCTCGACGACCTTGTCGCCGCGCCAGCAACTGTCGCCGACCTTCTTCTTCTCCTCGCGCCAGTCCGTCACGTAGATCACCGTGCCGTTCCGGGGCGCCTTCACGTCCATCCGCTCGATGGCGTCGCGGATCTCCGCCACGCGCTGCTCGGCGCGCTCCTGCTGGTTGCGAAGCGACCGCAGCTCCGCTTCGTCGGCCTTCGCCGCCGACTCCATGCGCGTCTTCAGGTACGCGAGCTCGTCCCGGGCGAGGCCGAGATCGAGCCTCGCCTGCTTGAGCTCGCTCGCCGCGGCCAGCTCCTCCGGCCGGTCCACCACCAGCGCCGCCTTGCGCTCGCGGGCCTCCGCCTCCGCGAGGCGGAGCGCGTCCTCGCGCCGGCGGAGCGTGATGTCCACCTGCTTCTTCTCGAGCTGCTTCCGCGCCGAGGCCGCCTCGGCGAGCTTCTGGTCGAGCTTGCGGACCAGGTCGCTCCCGTCGAAGCCGACGACCGGCTGTCCCTTCGCCACCTCGGCCCCCTCGGGGGCGAGCATCGAGATCTTGTAGTTCCAGATCTCGCGAACCAGCGGGGGGCCGATCTGGCTCGAGTCGGTGGACTTCAGCGTCCCGGTCACCTCGACGCCGAGCACCAGATCGTCGCGCGTCACCCGCACCCAATCCGGGTCCTCGGACGGAGCCCGGCCGAGCAGCGCCCACCAGCCGGCCGCGAGGACGATCAGCGCGGCCGCCGCGAGGCGGATCCAGCGCGGCACGCCCGCCAGCCGGGCCTTCATCCTCTCGCCCTCAGACGGGTTCCTTCCGCGACCCCGCTCTCGATCACGCACTCGAGGGCGTTGCACGGCCCGAGCTTCACGTCGGACGCTCCACCGTCCGCGAGGAGCGCCCTCGCGGGGGACGAGGACAGGTCGAGCGCCTCGCGCGGCGCCAGGAGCGCGCGGTCGAGCCGGCCCGACTCGACCTCGACCTTCACCGACATCCCCGGCCGCATCTTCTCCGGGTCGGTCCTGTCGAGGGCGATCAGGACGCGGAACCCGCGGCGGAGCGACTGCCGCACCGGCTCCTGCGCCACCGGGGTGATCTCGGAGACCCTTCCGGGAAACGTGACCTCGGGGTAGGTGTCGAGTGTCGAGACCGCCGGCATTCCCGCCGCGATGCGCCCGTCGTCCACGTCCGAGAGCTGCGCCTCGACGCGCATCGCGCCGAGGTCCGGGATCCGCATCACGGTCCAGCCGACCGCCGCGGTGTCCCCCACCTGGAACTTCCGGTCCTCGTTGGGATGGTCCGCCACGATCAGGATCCCCGCCCGCGGCGCGCGAAGGGTCAGGGCGTCGATGGCGATCTCCGCGATCGCGATCTCGCGCCGCGCCTTCTCCACCGCGATCCGGCGGTTCTCGAGGTCCGCCTTCGTGGTTTCGCCGGCGGAGCGGAGGTCCTCGCGCGCCTTCTCGAGCTCCACCTCGGCTCGCTGGAGCGCGAGCTGCCGATCCTGGTACTTCCGGCGGTCGAGCAGCTCGACGGGGACCGCCCCGTCGATCTGCGCCTTTTCGAGCGCGACCTGCTTCTGCTCCGCGGTGAATTCGCGGTCCTTGATCTGACCGCGGGCGTCGGCCTCGGCCCGGGCAAGGTCGCTTTCGGCCTGGGACAGGGAAAGCCGCCGCTCCTCGAGGTCGCTCGCGAACGCGGTGTTGTCGAACTCGAGGATCTTCTGGCCGGCGGCGACCGTGGCGCCGTCCGCCTCCATCCAGCGGATCGGGATCATCCAGACCGGCGTCCGCGGCACCACGATCTCGTCCGCGCGAACCGCCTGCAGCTCGCCGGTGAGGAGGAACCGGCCTCGGAACTCGCCGCTCCGGACCGCGAGGTCGCGCGCGGGCGGGACCCGGCCGCCGGACCCCGCGGATGCCGGCGCGCCGCCGCACCCCCACGACGCGATCGCGGCCGCGGCCACCAGCCCCGCTGTCAGCACTCTGAAGACGGTTCGCATGCGATTGGACGAACGAAGAAGCGTCCGGTGAGTCAGTATCCCCTGCCCCCGACGGGCCGTCAAATCCGCGGCACGCTCCGCCCGCCGGCGCGCCCGGGGGCGACTTCGAGAGAACCGCTCGGGCGACCGGCGCGTACCATTAGTGACGGCCGGGGCGCCCATCCGCCCCGGCGCCGTGGAGTGGCCCATGAAACGCATGGTCAGGATCCTGGTGACCCTCGTGATCATCTCCGCCGCCGCTCTGGGGGCATACGCCTTTCTCCATGGCCGCGAATCGGGCGACGACGGGCTCAAGCTCGTCGACGTCGCCCGCGGCGCGATCACCGAGAAGGCGGTCGCGGTGGGCCAGATCGAGCCCCGGCTCAAGTTCCACGTGAAGTCCAAGATCTCCGGAAACGTCAAGCGCTGCGCCGCCGAGGTCGGCCAGATCGTGAGCCCCGGCGACCCGCTCTTCGAGATCGTTCCCGATCCCACCCCGTCCGAGATCATCGACGCCGAGCGCCGCGTGGAGATGACGCAGGCCGCCTTCGACCGGGCCGCGGCGGATTTCGGGCGCGCCGAGGAGCTGTCGCGCTCCGGCGTGCTCGCGCGCGGCGACTACGACGCGAGGCGCGAGGCGTACGAGCAGACCCGCATCTCCCTCGCCCAGGCGAAGGACAGTCTCGAGATGCTCCGGAAGGGGCGGGTCACCGGCGGCAGCGCGGGCCTCGAGTCGGTCGTCCGCGCGCCGGCGGGCGGCACGCTGCTCGAGCGGCTGGTGAACCCCGGCGACCCCGTCGTCCCGCTCACCTCCTACCAGGCCGGCACCGACCTGGCCACGATCGCGGACATGAGGGACCTGGTGTTCAAGGGGACCGTGGACGAGATCGACGTCGGCAAGCTCAAGGTCGGCCTTCCCGTGAGGTTCCGTATCGGAGCCCTTCCCGACGCGAAGGTGACCGGCCGCTTGAGCCGGATCGCCCCCCAGGCCAAGGAGAAGGACAACGCGAAGCTCTTCGAGGTGGAGATCGAGCTCGATCCCTCCGCCTCGACGGTCCTGCGCGCCGGCTACTCGGCCAACGCCGACGTCGTGATCCGCGAGATGGAGGACGTGCTGCTGGTCCCGGAGCGCCTCGTGACCTTCGAGGACGGCGGGAAGAAGGCGTCGGTCGAGGTGCCCGGGATCGGCCCCAAGGATCCGCCGCGCAAGGTCGAGATCAAGACCGGCCTCTCCGACGGTCTCAACGTCGAGGTGGCTTCCGGTCTCAAGCAGGGCGACAAGGTCGTCCAGCGTCCTCCCAAGGAGATCAAGGGGTAGCCGGCCGTGAGCCCTCTGATCACGCTCCGCCAGCTGACGCGGGACCTCAGGAGCCAGAAGCTCCGCACCGCGCTGACCGCCTTCGGGATCGTGTGGGGCACGACGGCGGTGAGCCTGCTGCTGGCGTTCGGGCAGGGATTCAAGGAGCAGCTGCACCGCAACGCGGCGGGCCTCGGCGAGAACATCGTGATCGCCTGGCCGTCGCTGACCTCGATCCCGTTCGAGGGGCTCGGCAAGGGGCGCCGCATCCAACTCGACGAGGAGGACATCGACCTCGTCCGCGCCAAGGCGCAGGGGCTCCTGGCCGCCTCGACGCGAGTACATCGCGACGCTCAAGCTCAACCACGGGACGCGAACGCTCGCGGTGGACATCTCCGGCATCGCAGCCGGTCTTCGGGGAGCTGCGGAACCTCATCCCCTCCGCGGGAGGCCGGTTCATCAACGACCTCGACGAGCGGGACAAGCGCAGAAGCGTGTTCCTCGGCGACGCCCTCGCGAAGGACCTGTTCGGCTCCGTGGATCCCGTGGGGCAGACGGTGCAGCTCGCCGGCTCCCCCTTCCAGGTGATCGGGGTGCTCAAGAAGAAGGGGCAGGACTCGAACTACAACGGGCGAGACGAGGGGAAGGCGTTCATCCCCGGCTCGACGTACCGCGCGCTGACCGGCGAGCGGTATCTCAACAACTTCATCTTCAAGTCCGTGTCGAGCGGCGGCACCGAGGCGCTCAAGAAGGACGTCTTGGCGATCCTCGCGGCGAAGCACCGGTTCGATCCCGAGGACAAGGAAGCGCTGATGATCTGGGACACCACCGAGATGTTCCAGTTCTTCGACACGTTCATGCTCGCCTTCCGGCTCTTCCTCGGGATCGTCGGCTCGCTGACCCTCGTCGTGGGGGGGATCGGCGTCTCCAACATCATGAACGTCGTCGTCGAGGAGAGGACCCGCGAGATCGGGATCAAGCTCGCCCTCGGCGCGCGGCCGTCCTGGATCCTCGGGCAGTTCCTCCTCGAGACGCTCGTGCTGACGGCGGCCGGGGGCGCCGTCGGGCTGGCGCTCTCCGCCGGGATCTGCGCGGTGTTCCCGGAGGGGTTCGTGGAGTTCGTCGGGCGCCCCGAGATCTCCCCCACGGTCGCGGGCGTGACCACGGCGCTCCTCGGCGCCGTGGGGATCCTCGCCGGTTACTTCCCGGCGCGCGACGCGGCGGCCCTCGACCCCGTCGTCGCGATGAAGATGTGAGGAGGCGATGGCGGCCAGCGGAACCGGCATCGCGCTGCAGCTGTTCGCCCGGTCCTCCCGGGTGGGAAGGAAGCGTGCCGTCCTCACGATCATGTCGATCGCCTGGGGCTCGCTGGCCCTCCTGCTCCTGCTCGCGTTCGGCGAGGGACTGAAGCTGCAGCTGCAGAAGGCGCGGGCCGGGATGGGGAGCCGGATCGCGATCGTGTGGCCCGGCGAGACCGGCAAGTCGTGGCAAGGCCTCCCCTCGGGGCGGCCGATCCGTCCGCGCATCGACGACCTCGAGATGCTCCGGGGGCGCATCCCCGGGCTCGCCGAGGCGGTCGGCGAGATCACCAACTGGCGCGTGAGCCTCACCAACGGGCGGAAGACCGTGACGGGCCGGGTGATCGGCGCGAGCTGGCAGTACGGCGAGATCCGCAACCACATCGCCCGGGAAGGAGGGCGGTTCCTCGACGCCGAGGACGAGCGCGAGCGGCGCCGCGTGATCTTCCTCGGGGACGAGCTGGCGAAGGACCTCTACGGGAAGGACGACCCGGTCGGACGCCAGCTCCTCGTGGACCGGACCCCGTACACGGTGGTCGGGGTGCTCCAGAAGAAGCTGCAGATGGGGATGTACGGCGGCCCCGACGCGGGCCACGCGGTCGTGCCGATCACCACGTTCCGGGCGCAGTACGGCCGGGAGCAGCTTTCGAACCTCGTGCTCCAGGCCGAGCGGCCGCAGGACATGCCGGCGGTGCTCAAGGAGTTCCGCGCGGTGCTCGGCCGCGAAGTACGGCTTCGATCCGGAAGACGAGCGGGCCGTGGGCGTCTGGGACACGGTGAACGAGGACAAGTTCCTGACGAACATGCTGATCGGCATCCAGCTCTTCCTCGGGATCATCGGCGCGATGACGCTGACCATCGGCGGCGTCGGCGTGGCGAACATCATGTACGCCACGGTCAAGGAGAGGACGCGGGAGATCGGGGTCAAGATGGCGCTCGGCGCGCGGCCGTCCTGGATCACGGGGCCGCTCGTCCTCGAGGCGCTCACCTACACCCTCGTCGGCGGGCTCCTCGGACTCCTCGGGGCGGTGGCCCTCATCGCGCTCCTCGATCTCGTCCCGGTCGAGGGGAACCAGGCGCTCGAGTTCCTCGGGAAGCCGACGCTGTCGCTGCCGATCGGCGCGATCGCCGCGGCGATCCTGGGGCTCGTCGGACTTCTCGCGGGGTACTTCCCCGCGCGGCGCGCGGCGTCGGTGGACCCCGCCGAGACGCTGCGCTACGAGTGACGCGGAGGCTGCCATGAACATGTTCCGCAAGCGTAACGGCGAAGGCATCCGGGAACGGCGCGGTCATCCGGATGGCGGGGATCCGCAGGACCTACGACACCGGGAAGGTGCGCGTCGAGGCCCTGCGCGGGATCGATCTCAGCGTGCGCGCCGGGGAGTTCGTGGCGATCGTGGGCCCGTCGGGGTCGGGCAAGTCCACCCTCATGAACCTCATCGGCTGCCTCGATACGCCCACCGCGGGCGAGTACGAGCTGCTCGGCGAGCCGGTCGGCGGGCTCGACCGCGCCCAGCTCGCCGCGGTACGCAACCGCCGGGTCGGCTTCGTGTTCCAGAACTTCAACCTGCTGCCGCAGATCTCCGCGTTCGAGAACGTCGAGATGCCCCTGCTGTTCGGCGGCGTCGCGAGGCGAGAGCGCCGCAAGCGGGTCGAGGAGCTGCTCTCCCGCGTCGGGCTCGCCGGCCGCATGGACCACAAGCCCACGGAGCTGTCGGGAGGCGAGATGCAGCGCGTCGCGATCGCCCGCGCCCTCGCCATGGACCCGGCGATCGTCCTCGCGGACGAGCCGACCGGGAACCTCGACACGAGCTCGGGGGGCGACATCATGGGGCTCTTCGAGGAGCTGTGGAAGCAGGGGCGCACGCTGATCGTGATCACCCACGATGCCGCCCTGGCGCGCCGCGCCGGCCGCGTCGTCGAGATCCGCGACGGCGAGATCCTCCGTGACACCGGCGCCCCCGCGGCTGCCTAGTGCCAGGAGGCAATGCCGTCCCTCTTCGCCTAGACTAGAGCGGATGTCAGGCAAGCGCCGGGCCGTCGCATTCGCCGTCGCGATCCTCGCGGCCGCCGTCGTCTCGCCCCTTCGCGCGGGCAAGTCCGCGGAGGTGCGCACCGAGTCGTTCCGCCTGCTGAACGAGGGGGTCGCGGCGTACAACCGCGGGGAGTACCAGCTGGCCGCGGAGAGGCTCGGCGCCTCGGCCTCGATGGCCCTGAACTCGTTCCGCGCGTACTACTACCTCGGGCTCGCGCTGATCGGCGACCGGCGGGCCTCGGAAGCGGTGGACGCGCTGACCGTCGCGCTCGACCTCGACCCGAGCCAGATGCTCGCGCACGTCGCCATGGGAGACGCCCAGCTCAAGAGGGGCGATTCGGCCGAAGCCTCCGCGGCATACTACCGCGCCCTCAAGCTCCGCGCGGAGTTCGCGCCGGCCCTCGACGGGATCGCCCGCACCTACGAAGCGCAGGAGGACGACGAGAAGGCGCTCGCATTCTTCCGGCGCGCCATCGCGAGCAACAAGGGGTACGCCGAGTCGTACGTCCACCTGGGCGACCTGTACCTGCGGCAGGGCCGCGTCGCGGACGCGATCCGACTGCTTCTCGAGGCGGTGACGATCCGGCCGGACTTCGCTCCCGGGCTGAACCGCCTGGCGCTGGCGTACAACCGCCTCGACCTGCAGAACGAGGCCGTCGCGACGATCCGCAAGGCGATCTCGCTCGAGCCGAAGTCGGCCGACCATCGGGCCACGCTCGGCCTGATCCAGCTGGCGCTCGGCCTCCCCGCCGGCGCCGAGGCGTCGTTCAAGGAAGCGCTCGCGCTCGAGCCCGGCCACATCCCGGCCCGCGAAGGCATGGCGGAGATCGAGCGCCGCCGCGGCGCCTACGAGCCCGCGCTCGCCCAGCTGGACACGATCCTGGCGGAGCCGCGGCTCGAGACCCCGGAGCGGAAGCGGCTGGTGGACCGGCGCGCCGCCGTCGCCGCCGAGCGCGACCGCTTCGCGGCCCTCGAGGCGGGCCTCTCGTCGGGCGCCGCCTCGCCGGACGACCTCAGGTCCCTCGCCGCGATCTACGCTTCGCGAGGCGAGTGGGAGAAGGCGGCCGACCTCGAGACCCGAAGCGCCACCGAGGGAGCGGCCCGCGAGTATCTCGGCTACTACCTGTTGCGCGCGGGGAAATTCCGCGCGGCCCACGACATCTACGCCAAGATCGCCGGCGAATCCAAGCGGGCCGATCTGTGGGTCAACGACGGCGTGGCGCTCGCCGGCGTCGGGGACGACGTCGCGGCCGCCGCGTCGTTCGAGCGCGCGCTCGCGATCGACCCCGCGCAGCCCAGGGCGCGCCTCTACCTCGGCAACGCCCTGCTGCGCCGCGGGCGCACGGCCGAGGCCGCCGCCGAGTTCAAGCGCTTCGTGGAGGACTATCCCGACGTCGAGCCGGCCGAGCGAGCGCGCCGGATCCTGGCCGAGATCGCCCCGGGCGCCCTGCCGCCTCCCCCGCCTCCCGCGGGCTCTCCCGCGAGTCCCGCTCCCCCGCCGCCGCCGAAGAAGGAGGAGACGTCGAAATGACGCGCCGCGCCCTGCTCGCCGTCCTGGCGGCGGCTCTCGCCGCGGCCCTCCTCGCCCCCGCGCCGCGCGCGCAGGACGCCGAGCGCCGCCGCGGCTTCTCCATCCAGGTCACGAGCCCCGAGAACCAGGACGTGGTCCTCGGCAAGTCCCCGATCACGGCGAAGGTGAAGATCGATAGGCCGGAGGACGTGGACCGCGTCGAGTTCCTCGTGAACGACAAGGTCATCTTCGTGGACCGGGAGCCGCCCTACGAGTGCATGTTCGATTTCGGCGAGTCGACCCGCTCGTGGGTGATCCGCGCGGTGGCCTACCACAAGGAAGGGATCACGGTCAGCGACGCCGTCGTGACGCGCAAGCTCGACGTCGCCTACTTCGAGCAGGTCAACCGCGTCATCCTCTGGGCGAGCGTCACCGACAAGAAGGACCAGTTCGTGACCGACCTCAAGAGCGGCGACCTCCGAGTGTTCGAGGAAGGGAAAGAGCAGACGATCCAGGAGTTCGCCGCGGAGGACCGCCCGATCACCCTCGCGATCCTGATCGACACCTCCGGCTCGATGAAGGAGCGCATGAAGGACGTCCACTCCGCGGCGGGCGCTTTCGTGGACACGCTGAGGCCGGACGACCGCGCCCTGGTGATCGCGTTCGACGACAAGGTGTTCCTCCTGCAGGACCTGACCGCCGACAAGAACGCGATGAAGGAGTCGATCACCAGCACCGAGGCCCTCGGGGCGACGGCGATCTACGACGCGCTGCACGCGGCCTTCCGCAAGCTGCGGGGGATCCAGGGGCGCAAGGCGATCGTCCTGCTGACGGACGGCGACGACACGTCGAGCCAGTTCGGTCACTCGAGGATCCTCGAGGAAGCCAAGGCGCAGAACGTGTTGATCTACGGCATCGGGCTCGACGTCGGCATGATCGACCTCAGCCGGAAGAACGTCCTGAAGGAGTTCTCGGACGTCACCGGCGGGCGGCCCTACTTCGTCAAGGAGGCGAAGGAGCTGGCCGGGGTCTACCAGCAGATCGCGGAGGAGCTTCGCCGGCAGTACTTCGTGACCTACTCGACCTCGAACAAGACCTGGGACGGCCGCTGGATCAAGGTGGAGGTCAAGGCGAAGAACTCCGACTACTCGGTGCGCGCGCGGCGCGGGTTCTTCGCCGTTCGCTCCGCCGCGTCGGGCGGCTCCGCTCCCTAGCCCTCGCCTTCCTACTCTCCCCCGTAGAGGATCTCCGTGCGCGTCAGACGCCGCGCCGCGAACGCGACGGCCACGACCGCGACCGCCACGAGGCCGGGGACGGCGATCCATGGAGAGGTCGGCGCGGCGATGATCGCCAGCGGTCCTTCGGGAGGGGCGACGGGGAGCAGCGACTCGATGTGGTGGGCGACGCTGAAGTTCTTGAGCGCCGCGGGGAGGAGGAAGACGATCGACTCCCAGCCGAGGATCGCCAGGGCGGGAACGATCGGCTGGCGGAAGACGACCCCCACCGCGAGGAAAACCGCCCCGTATCCGACGCAGGCGAGCGACGTGCCCGCGAGATAGGCGAGGAGCTCCGCGACGCCGCCCGGACCGGCCAGCTTCTCCGCGAGCGCGGCTTTACCGCTCACGCCCTGGATGGCGACCCACGTCAGGGCCGTCGTCGCGCCGAAGGCCGACAGCGTCACGGCGAGCCCCGCCGCGAACTTCCCGGCCACCAGCACGCTTCGCCGGACGGGCGCCAGGAACCAGTAGTGGAGGCTCCTGTCCAGGATCTCGCCGCGGACGAGCGGCGCGAAGGCCATCATGCAGCCGAAGAACACGGTGAAGCGGAGGATCAGCACCCGGTACACCATCGCGTAGACCATCGTCGGGGCGTAGTGCCTAGACGGCCGATCGAAGAGCACCGCGGCCGCGAGGCGCGCGCCGCAGAGCGCCAGCGGGACCCCCGCGGCGATGGCGAGCCCGAGCAGCTGGCGGGCGCCGAGCCGCCTGCGAAGCTCGAGCGCCGCGACGGTCGACGCCTGGCGCCGCCACAGGGACCAACGGGTCATGACGGCCCTCCGTCACCCTCGATCAGGTAGCGATACACGGCATGGACGTCGTCGTCGGCGGGAGCGACTTCCTCGATCTCGAGGCCCATCTCCGCGACGAGACGGTTCAGAAGCAGGTAGAAGCCGTCCGCGTCGCGGGTCCTCACGAGAAGCCCCTTCCCGTCGTCGTGCAGGCGCGCCTCGACGGCGCTGTCCCCCTCGAAGACCCGGGCGGCGAGGAGCGAGGGCCGGTCGCAGCGGACCGAAACCTGCAGCGGCCGTCCCGTGACCTCGGCACGTACGCCACGGATGGCCCCTTCGGCCACGACGTGCCCGTTGTGGAACAGGATGACCTGATCGGACAACAGGTCCACCTCGTGCAGGATGTGACTCGAGAGGATCACGAACCGGCCCTCGTCGGCGAGCCCGCGGAAGACGTCGATCGCCTCGGCCCGCGCCATCGGGTCGAGGCCGTTCAGCGGCTCGTCCAGGACGAGGACGCGCGGGTCGTGGGCGAGGGCTTGCGCCAGCCGGATGCGCTGCCTCATCCCCTTGCTGTAGGCCGCGACTTTGCGGCCCGCCGCGTCGGACAGGTTCGCCCGCTCGATCGCCCGCGCGGCGCGCTCCCCCGCTTCCGCGCGGGACAGGCCGTGCAGCCGCAGCGCCGCCGCGACGAAGCCGAAACCGGTCATCCCGGCGGGGAAGCTGTCGTACTGGGTGCAGTACCCGACCAGTCGGAAGAGCGTCTCCGGATCGTCGGTGGCGGCGCCGAGGACCTCGACCCGCCCCTTCGTCGGGCGCAGCAGCCCGGTCATCAGGTTCATCAGGGTCGTCTTTCCCGCGCCGTTCGGCCCCACGAGGCTCGTGATGCCGGGGCCGATGGACAGGTTCACGCGGTTGACGCCGAGCACCTCTCCGTAGAATTTCGAGACGTTCTCGAAGACGATCCGGTCCGGGGCGCTCATCGCACCACTTCCTTGGCCTTGAGGCGACGCGCGAGCACGAGGACGCAAACGCCGCACAGCAAGGGCAGCGCGACGAACGGCGCGGCGCCGGGCAGCTGGACCGGTAGCGGCACCTCGTACAACCCCGAGAGAAGGGTGGCCATCAAGACGCCGAGGTTGCAGATCTGGCCCAGGTGAGTCCTGAAGATCGCGTCGATCGCCGCGCCGATCCACGCCCCACCGAGGACCGCGCCGACCAGGAGGCTCTGGGCAGCGACCTTCCGGCGGGTGAGGGCCGAGGCGGCCAGCGCCATGAGCGACAGCACGAGGATCCAGACGAAGCTCCCGGCCAGGATTGCGACCGGGAGGTGAAGGTGCTCCCGGGTCCAGGCCCCCTCGGCGAGAATCGCCTGCAGCCCGAACAGGAGAAGCCCCGGGGCCCACGTGACCGCCGAGAGCAGCAGCACCAGCACCGCGAGCTTCCCGACAACGTATCCCGACTTCGACAGCGGCCGCGACAGGTAGAGCGGCAGCGCGTTGTTCGCGAGGTCGGAGGAAATGAGGCCCGGCCCGACGAGCAGGGCGAGGATCCCGCCGAACGCGAAGGACTGCCACGACATCAGCACCATGAAGAAGAGGGAGTCGACCTGGCTCATGCGCGAGAGCTGCACGCCCAGCGCTTCCAGCGCCTTGACGTTGTAGCGCAGGTAGATGAAGACCGCGGCGCCGATCGGCAGGAGGAATGACGCCGTGAAGACGATCGTCGCGAGGCGCGAGCGGAACGCTTCCCGGAGCGCGTAGCGCATCACGACGACGAGCCGCCGCGCCGGGTCGGTCATCGGGCCCGAGTAGGGTCGGTAGCTCCGGTCATGCACCGCCACGGCCGTCCTCCATGGCGCGCACGAAGATGTCCTGCAGCGAGTCGCGCTTGTAATCGAGGCGCCGGATCTGGATCTCCTTCGCGGCGGCGATGCGATAGAGGTCGCCGACCACCACGTGATCCGGGAGCACCATCTTGATCCGGCCCTGCCCAAGTAGCGCGCAGGTGCATCCCAGCCGCTCGGCCGCGTCGGCGAACGCCTTCTCGTCGCCGGGGGTCTCGATGTGGATGAACTTCCTGTTGGCGCGGCGCTCGGCCTCGAGGTCGCAGTAGTCGGCCACCCTGCCGTCCTTGAGGATCAGGACTTCCTCGCAGCACTCCTCGACGTCGCGCAGCAGGTGCGACGAGACCACCACCTTCGTTTCCCCCGAGTCGCGGATCTCGCGGATCAGGCGCAGCATCCGCGAGCGGCCCGGCGGGTCGAGCCCGTTGGTCGGCTCGTCGAGGAACAGCAGGCTGGGCGCGTGGACGATCGCCTGGGCGAGCTTCACCATCTGCTTCATGCCCAGCGAGAAAGTCTCCAGCTTACGGTAGCGCGCCTCCCCCAGTCCGACGTATTGAAGGGCGTCGTGGGCCCGCTCGAGCGCCGCCTCGGCGGGGAGTCCGGAGACCTCCGCCATGAGGCGCACGAAGCGCACCGCGGTCATCCCGGCGATGAACGCGTCGCTCTCCGGCATGTAGCCCACCCGCGCGCGGACATCGGGGCCGGCCCGCCGGATGTCCGTTCCGAACAGCCTCGCGGTCCCCCCGTGCGGGGGATGAAAGCCCAGCAGGGTGTGGATCAGGGTGGTCTTCCCCGCGCCGTTGGGCCCCAGGAGACCGATGGCGCGCCCGGCTAGGACGGCCCGCAGGTCGTTCAGGACCGGCCGGCCTCCGAGGCGCACCGAGAGGCCATCGAGTTCCACCGCCGCGGTCATGGCGTCTTGGGTGCCTCCGGGGCGACCCCGCCGAGCGGCGGGCGGAGAAGGCCGCCCGGTGCGGCATGCACCGCCCAGCCGACGAGGTTGGCGAGCTCGGAGGAGATGTCCCCCTCGCCGTCGCTGGCGACCACGATGCGGTCGGTCTCGGCCCACGCGCACGCGATCCGGGGCCGCGCATCGAGGAGGGCCGCCGCGCCTCCCGGTGCCCCCGCGCCGACGGCGCTCGCCGTGGCGGCGAGCGAGCCCAGCGCCCGCGCGGTGTTCCCGTAGGCGAGCGCCGAGTAGCTGGTGCGGCTCGACGCCGGCAGGAGGTCCTGGAACTGCTGGGAATGCGGGAGCGAAACGCCCGTGTCCCGGGCCTGGAGGGCCCGCTGGACGAGAGCGCGGCTGGGCCCGGCCACGAGCCAACCTCGATCGTACGTCCAGTGGATCTCCATCGGCGATCCCTCGACTCGGAGAGTACTCCACGTCCGGCCTTCGGCGGCCTCCTCGACCAGGCTCGCCGAGACCGCCCGTCCTTGTTTACGAAGCTCGTCGTTGGCGCGTTTCACGAGTTTCGAAACCGAGCTCTGGATACGCTCGGGGTCGTAGGCCTCCGCCACCAGCTTCCACGACGGCACGGGCAGCACCGGCCCGTCCAGGGCGACGGTCAAGCTCCCGCCGAGCGGATCGGCGAGATCGGCCACGGGATCCAGGCCGGTCTCCCGGTGGACCCTGTCCAGGGCATCGCGGAAAGCGGGGTCGTTGGCGTCGAACCACTCGAGGAGCTCCCTCACCGCGTCTCCCGGATCCCGCAGGACGATCGAGGCCGCCAGGGTGGCGTCCGGGGAGACGTACTCGAGGCCGCCCATCGGCCCGGGACTGGCGAGCCAAGAGGCGACGCCGCGCCGCGCGCCGTCGAAGGTGAGGACCGCCTCGTCGTGGACCTTGCCCGCGATCTCGACGCGCTCGACGACGAGATTCCTGGCCCCGTTCAGGCCGAGCGGCTCGAGCGGTTCGCGGCGCGAGCCCGCGCGAGAGAGAATCGCCTGGACGTCGGCGCCGAGGAGCCAGCCGGTGCCGTCGCCGTAGGCCGCAACGAGCTGGCGGTGGAGCGGCGTTCCCGCGAAGGTGCCTTGCCCCTCGAACGCGGCGAGAACCCCGTGCGGAGCGAGCGCGACCACGCCGCCGGCCACGCGGACGTCCATCTCGCGGTACAGCTCCGCGTAGTCGGTCCGCAGGACGCGCTCGAGCGCCTCGGGATCGCGAGCCTCGGCCCGAACCAGCGGGCCGCGAAGCCCGCCGGCCTCGTCGAGGGCGAAGCTGAAGACGATCTCGTTGCCCAGAAGTTCCCCGAGCGCGCGGAGCTTGAGGAAGCCCGTCTCCAGCTCGCGCCGCGCCTCGTCGGTTTTCACGTTGCCGTTCCACCACTCGCGGAGCACGGGGCTCCGGGCAACGTGCTGCTCGAAGATCTGCATGGCCTGACCGAGACCCTGCGCCAGGTTCGGCACCGCGGCGAACACGACGGTCCCGGCCGGGGTCTCGTCGAGGAGCCGGGTGGCAGTCCTCGGTGCGGGCGAGGCCACCGACGCCCGAAGATCCTCGCGCAGCGAGACCAGTTCACGCGCCAGCTCGTCGTAGCGGGCGGCGTCGGCGCTCCAGCCGAACTGCTCGACCAGCGGGAGCGACGGGAGCGCTGGCCGCGAGGCCATCTGGTCCCCCGCTTCCAGCAAGCGCTCCTGGCCTCCCGCGGTGACCCGGACCGACCCCTCGAGGACCCCCACGCGCGATCCCGCCACGCCGGACTCCACGTTGAAGATCGTCCCCTTCACGCTGGCGATCGCATCCGGGGTGACGACCTCGAGACGCCCGGAACCCTGCTTCGCCGCCTCGACGATGATGCCCCCCCCGGCGAGACGGATGGTGGCGCCGCGGCGGCCGCGCGAGATCGAGAGCTCGGTTCGCTCCCGCATCTCGATACGGGAGCCGTCGGCCATCGCCAGCACCGCTCCGGAGTCCTTGCCCGTGCGCAACCGGTCGGTCTCGACGAGCGTCGCGCCGGCGACCACGGGGGTACCCGTCGCGCCCTCGAGGCGGTAGATCGCGCCGCGGAGGCTCGCGACCCTGACCTCCTCCGGCGCGGGGCCGAGCGCCACCCAGGCGCCCCACCCGGCGAGCACGACCGTGACCGCGAAGGCGGCCGCGGCCGCCCACCGGCCCCACGCCTGCCGCTCGGCTCGTCGCGCCGGATGCGCCCCGGCGGGAGCGGCGCCGTCGCGCACCGCGCGCGCGGCGATCAGCGCCCGCCGACAGGGAATGCAATCCCGCGTGTGATCCTCGAGCAGCAGGGCCTCGGCTCTCGGGAGCGTGGATTCGAGGAAGGCGGGGATGCGCTCCCGGAACCCCGAGCAGCGCTCGATCCGGGCCGATTCCAGCGCCGCCTCGGCCGAAGCCGTCTCCAGTCCCAGCGCTCGACGCGTCCGGTCCGCCGCCGCCGTTTCCGCGGCCGGGTCGGGCAACGAGGCGCGAATGCTCGCGGCGATTCCGTCCAGATCGTGCTCGCGGTTGCTCATCGGAAACCTCCCAGTGCGCTTTTCCGGAGTCGGGCGCGCGTGCGGTGCAGCGAGACCGCCACGGTGCTCCAGGACGTGCCGAGCATCCGGGCGATCTCGCGATTGCTGTACCCCTCGAAGCAGCGCAGGACGAAGATCTCGGCCGCCCGCGGATTCAGCTCCGCCAGGGCGGCCCTCAGCCGGCGACCGAGCGCGGCGACCTCCGCCGCGACGGCCGGGTCGGGCCGTGGCTCGTGCAGCCGGTCCTGCCATTCAGCGAGCGGATCGGCCTTGGCCGTCCGGCGGCGCCGCAGCAGGTCCACGGCGGCGTTGACGGCGGCCCGGTGGAGGTAGCTTCCCGCGGTGTCGTTCGTCACGACCGTGCTCTCGCTGCGGAGAAGGCGGAGGAACACGGTCTGGAGCACGTCCTCGGCGTCGGCTTCCGTGCCGGTCACGCGATACGCGGCGCGGAACACCAGCTCTCGGTACTGCTCGAACAGCAGCGAGACCTGCTTCTGGAGAGGGGTCGGCGCTTCCTGTCGCGTCACGGCTTGCACGGGCACCTCCGGGGATCTTCCATCACCCATGAATACGCACCCGCGGGCGGATCATTACCGCCCCCGACTCGAATTCGAGGCTGGGAGCCGTCACCTGGCCGGAGGCGGGATCGGCTCCTCCTGGGAAAGCAGGTCGATCGCCGGGGCGACGTAGTTCGCGGGCTGCTGGACCAGGAACGCCGTGAGGCGCGCTTCCTGCGCGAGCTCCACCCTCATCCGCGCCGGCAGGTAACCCGCGCCGAGCACCTCGATCCGCCACGAGCCTGCCGCAAGGTCCTCGATCTCGAAGGTCCCGTCGGGCAGGGTCAGCGTGGACCGCGGGTCCTCGGTCTCGTCGGTGCGCACCAGGCGGACCCTCGCCTCTCCCAGCGGCCCCGCGCCGCGCACGGCGACCGCGCCGGACAGCCGGACGCGATTCCCGGCCTGCGATTCCGCGCGCGAAACGGGCGCTTTCCCGGCGGCGTCCGGCGCGAGCCGGACCTCCACGACCGCGCGATACGGGAAGCGCACCGCGACGCCTTCCTTGACGATCGGTGCGTATCCCTCCCGCTTCAGCTCGACGCGGTACGTCCCCTCCGGCAGCCGCTCGAAGTAGAAGAGACCCTTGTCGTCGGTGGAGGTGAGCCAGAGGAGCGGCCGGTCCCCCGAAGCGCTCGCGAGGACCGCGGCGCCGACGACGGGACGGTGCCGGTCGAGCGACGCCGTGCCCTCGAGGCGCGCCATCTTCGGCGGCGCCGGGGCCGTCTCCTCGGCCGCGGCGGCCGCGGCCGCGCCGATCATCGCGGCCGCAACGAGGACGATCGATACCGCTCGACGCATGAGCCTCCGGCGCGCCCGCACGACCTTCCTCGACGGAATCGCGGGCGTCCTGGGGTGATTATAGGCGGCAAACCGCGGGTGCGCCGCGCGAGGACGGCGTCGCGAGGTTACGAATGGCCGACCGCGATCCGGCGCCCCCCGGCGCGCGCGACCCAGGCGATCCTGGCCGTGAGAAGCACCGCGACGGCGGCGAGCGCTATGGCCAACCCTGCCCAGATTCCCCGCGCCCCCCAGCCGGCGCGGAACGCCAGGAACCAACCCGCGGGGAGGCCGACGAACCAGTAGCCGACGAGGTTGGCGGCGGAGGGCAGGTGCACGTCGCCGACGCCGCGCAGCACGGCGAACGAGACGACCTGCGTGCCGTCGAAGACCTGGAACGCCGCCGCGATCGGGAGGAGCGTCGCCGCGAGCGCGATCACCGCCGGGTCGAGGGTGTAGAGCCGGCCGAGGAGCTCCGGAACGAAGAGGAACGCCGCCGCCGGCAGGAGCATGAACGCGACGGCGAGCCCGATCGCGACCCGCGCGGTGCGCGTCCAGTGGAGCCCCGCGCCGAACAGGTGCCCGACGCGCGTCGCGCAGGCCGCGGCCAGCGCGTTCGGGACCATGAAGGAGACGGTGGCGAGGTTCATGGTGATCGCGTGGGCCGCGAGCGCCGTCGCGCCGAGCTGCCCGATCATCAGCCCCGCGGCATGGAACGCCCAGACCTCGAGGCCGACCTGGAACCCGAGGGCCAGGCCGATGCCGAAGACGCGGCCGAGAGCGGACCAGGAGAGCTGCGCGCGCCAGCCGAGCCAATGGCCCTTGAAGCTCTCGCGGCCGAAGAAGAGCAGCGCGCCGAGCATGAACCACTGCGCGGCCGCGGTGGCGTACCCCGAGCCGAGAGGACCGAGCGCGGGCACGCCGAGATGGCCGTAGATCAGCACCCAGTTGAGGCCGGCGTTGACGAGGTTCGCGAGGAGCACCGCGATCGTCCCGGGGCGCATGACCCCGAGCGCCTGCGTGAACTGCCGGCAGACCGCGAACCCGAGAAAGCCCGGCACCCCCCACATCAGCGCGCGGCAGTAAGCGCCCGCGGGCGCCAGGAGCTCGCGCGGCTGGCGGAAGAGATCGAGCGCCGGCTCGGCGAACGCATAGAGGGCGATCACGGGAAACGCGAGAAGCGCGGCCATCGCGAAGCCGAGCGAGAGCCCCGTGCCGACCGTCCGCCGGTCTCCCGCTCCGTGCGCCTGCGCCACCAGCGGGTCGAGGGCGCGCGAGGCTCCGAGGGCGACGATCACGATCGCGAAGTTCCAGGTGTTGGCGAGCGAGACGGCGGCGAGCGCCCCCGCCCCGAGCCGCCCGACCATCATCGCGTCCACGGTCCCCATCGCGATCGTCCCGAGGTACGTGATCACGACGGGCGCGGCGAGCCGCACCAGGCGCGCGGTCTCCTCTCGGGCGCCCCCTTCCGCGACGACGGTCATTCCGATGGGCTTGGTTGCTTGCACCGTGCGCCATTGTAGCGGGATCCCCCGGCCTTGTTTCTTCAGGCTCGTGCGCGTATAAGAACCAAGAGAAAACCCGCGCGGACTCTCGAGCGAGAGCATGCCACGTCTCCCCCCGAGCGCTCCGCGCCATGGGGAGGCGCATCGTGAGATCACACCACTCGTTCGCGATCCTGCTGCTCGCCGCGGTCGCGCTCGTCTCGGGCTGCTCCGGAGGCGGCGACGACGTCGCGGGCCCGGACTACACCGTCCGGGTGATCATGGCCGGCGCCGGCGCGGGACGCGTTTACAGCGACGGCAACTGGGTCGACTGCCCGTCCAACTGCGGCCCTCTTGACTGGACGGGCGGCGCTACGGTCAACCTGGTCGCGGAGCCGGAGCTGGACTCCGTGTTCGTGAGCTGGACCGGCGCCTGCACCGGCGTCGACCCGCAGGTTTGTACGTTCGTGGTCACCGGCCACATGGAGGTCACCGCGACGTTCAACAAGCTCTGAGGCCCGAGGTTGCAGTCGCGCAACACGACGCGACTTGGGCACCACGACGGGGCAGGTACGCGGAGATCACTCGCGCTGGCGCTCGGGAGCCTGCCAGACGATGTTCTTGTCCTTGTCGAACATGACGATGGACGCGGCGGAACGCTTGATCTTCGTCCCTGTCTTTGGAGCCACAAGATCCGTCGTCCCCAGCGCGGTTCGGAATCCCTGGGCGTCTTCCAGCAGCAGACTGGTGTCGTCCTTGGAAGCGCCGAGTGCCGCCCGCAGTTTCCCGGCTTCGTCCCGCAGGCCCAGCAATGGGCCGTCCATGGACACGACGAAGTTCGCCCGGACCTCGTTCGCTCCGTCGAAGAGGGTCAGCCCGGACACGTCTCCGCCCGTGTCGAGAATCGCCCGAACTTGACCCGATTCGTCAGCCAAACGCAACTCGGCCTTGTCGTCGCTCCCCTCGAGCGTCGCCCGCGCCTTTCCGGCCTCATCCAGCAAGTCCAGCGAGGACCCAGCCCTGAACGCGCCCATGTGCAACCGCTTCTTTCCGGCTTCGTCGAACAAGTCGAGCGCGGAAGCGCCAACGGTCGCGCGAAGGACCGTCCCCCCTTTCCCCGTTTCGCCGAACAGCAGCAGTAGAGGCCCCTCCTTGCCCGCCAAGACCTGCGCGCGCCCCTTCTCCGATTCGTCGAACAGGGTCAGCCCGACCGCGTCGTTGTCCGTGGCGAGGACGGCCCGCTCTTTCCCCGCTTCGTCCACGACGACGAGCCTCCGAGTCCGGACTTCGTCGGTCACCGTCGGCCCGGCCGCCTGTCCCATGAGGACCAGCCCGGCCGCGACGGCGACGGCCACCAGCCCCCCGCGCCTGAGTCTCCGGTTCTCTCGCTCGAGCCGCTCCATCCGGCCCGCGAGATCGTCGCTGCTGCGTGCGCTCATCGTATTCCCCCGAGGTCGGATCGTAAGGCCGAATGATACAGCCCCACCGGCGGATGCGGGGGCGGGCAGCGGGCGACCGGACTTCCCCAGCCTGGTGGACACCGCATGAAAGACGGATAGGATGTCCAGGATACGTGACCCAGATGGGGGAAGGCGGCTGCGTGGCCGGACTCTCCACCGAAGCGGTCGAAGCACATATCGAGACAGGGTGCGGTGCGGTGATGAGCGAGGAAACCCGATGAACATCCGGAGATCGTGCTGTCTCTTGCTGGCTGCGCTGTGCCTTCTCTCGTGTTCAGGGACAAACTCCGTCTTCACGCCTACGGGCTCATACAGCACGAGTTTTTCACTGAACGAAAATCCTGTTTCCGAGGGCGGGCGTTGGATCAACGGCGGGGCGGTTGGGCTCGACTGGCACAACGTTCAGACGATACCCGGTAGAGCTTACGGGGCGTCGATCGTCGGCGGCTACGACGACGACATCGCGGTCCTGAGCACCTCGTTCGCGGCCGACCAGTACGCGCAGGGAACCGTGTACCGCGCGGCGGGCTACGCGCCAAGCGGGAGCCACGAGATCGAGCTTCTGCTCCGTTTCAGGATCACCGCGCACAACGCGCGCGGCTACGAAGTGCTGTGGGGCGGGGGCGGAGCCACGAACGGCGAGCTCGCGATCGTCTGCTGGAACGGCCCGCTCGGAGACTACACGTCCCTCGCCAGCACCACGATCGCACCGGCGGTCGATGGCGATGTGTTGCGGGCCGAGATCGCGGGCAGCGTCATCAAGGTCTACAAGAATGGCTCGCTCGTGCTCACCGGCCCATCCAATACGACATGGAAGGACGGTCAACCCGGCATAGGGTTCTGGCCGACTGACAGGGGGGGCGTGACCTCGGCCAATTACGGTTGGAGTAATTTCTCGGCGGGGGACGGATCCGGTCCATCTCGCGGTAGCGGCTGAACCGAAGTCGTCGGCTCGAAGATTCGCGCGTCGGGCAAAACCGATTCCGACTGCGGCCGCGGCGAGACGTGCTAGACCGGCTACCCGTTCAGCGGTGGGACCGACGACACGACAGGGCATTGGCTCATCGTCCGTTGCGGCGATGGACTCACTCGAAGCCGTCCTATCGGCGCGTGGCCACGCCGTTGAACGCTAGAAGGACACCGACAGCCAGCGGCCCCCCGAGGCCGCCAACGTAGAGCGTGGTATCCTTACCGCTGCCAACACCTTAGGCGGTTAGCTCAGTTGGTAGAGCACCTGCCTTACACGCAGGGGGTCGCTGGTTCGAGTCCAGCACCGCCTACCAGACGCGAGATCAGGGGCGAACCCACCAGCGCTCGAGGAGTGCGAGGGAGTCGCTCGGAATCGGGATCTCGACGCCCTTGAGGCGCGGGCCGGCGACGGCGAGGCGCTGCGTCTCGTACAGGAAGGTGTAGGGCTGGTCGCGGTAGATCGCGCGCTCGACGGAGCCGAAGAGCGGCTTCATCCCCTTCCAGTCCGCGACCGATTCGAGCTTCTCCAGCAGGCCGTCCACCTCCGGCGAGCGGTAGCGGACCACGTTGTTGCCGCCTGGAGGGAGGCCCGCCGACCCGAAGATCGGCTTGAGGTCGATGGCGCCGAGCAGCTTCCAGCCGCCCACGTAGGCGTCGAAGTCACCGCCCGTCGTCTTGTGCACGAGGGTCTGCATCTCGAGCGTCGTCACGCGGGCGCGCACGCCGATCCTCGACAGCTGCTCCTGCGCCTTCACCATCACCGACTCGCGCAGCCGGTTCCCCGCGTTCGACACGATCTCGAGCTCGAGCGGGCGGCCGTTCCTCTCGAGGACGCCGTCGCTCGCGCGCGGGACGAACCCCTTCGACGCGAGGATCTTCCGCGCTTCCGCCGGGTCGTAGGGCAGCGGCTCGAGGCCGGGATCGCTCGCCCACCAGAAGGACAGCAGCGGTCCCTTGCTGACGCGGCCGAAGCCGTAGAGCAGCTCCTCCACCAGCGCCTTGCGGTCGATCGCGAGGGTCAACGCGCGGCGGATCTCGGGATCGTCGAGCGGCGGGCGCGCGCCGTTCCAGCCGATGTAGTCGTACATCGGGTAGTCGAACGCGATCAGCGCGGCCCCCGGCGTGGCGCGAACCCGCGCGGCCTCCCGCGGCGCCACCCCTTCCATGTAGTCCAGCCCGCCCGCGAGGACCTGCGTCAGCAGCGACGTCGCGTCCGGCACGATGCGGACCACGACCTTGTCGAGACGCGGGAACTCCTTCCTGAAGTATCGCGGGTTCCGCGCCAGGACGATCTCCTCCGCGGGCGCGTGCCGCTCGAGCAGGAACGGGCCGGAGCCGACCCGCACCGCCGACCAGTCGTGGTGCGTCCAGTCCTTGAACGGGACGGCGCCGTAGACGTGCTCGGGCAGGATCCCGCCCTCGACGGCGTCGGAGAGCTGATTCGGGTAGGCGCGGTCGAAGCGGAAGACCACGGTGCGGTCGTCCGACGCCTCGACGGCGGTCACGTGCCGCTTCGACGCGACGGAGAGCCAGGCGACCTCCGGAGAGGTTTGCGCCTTCCACGTGAAGACGACGTCCGAGGCCTTGACCGGGCGGCCGTCGCTCCACGTCGCATCGCGGAGCCGGAACGTGATCGCCTTGCCGTCCTTCGAGAAGGTCCACGATTCGGCGAGCAGCGGCTCGAAGCTCGCGGGGTGCTCGCGCGTGTCCCCCTGCTCCTGCGCGAGCCGGAGGTTGATGCGCCGGAGGATCCCGTTGGCGAACGCCTGCTTCGACAGGTACTCGTTCCACGAGTCGACGTCGGTGATGCTGCCGAGGACCCCCGTTCCGCCCCTGCTCGGCGCGTCGCCGGCGGCGAGGGCCGGCGGAGCGCTGCCGCCGACCCGGGCGGCGAGGACCAGGAGCAGGGCGAGCCCGAAGGCGAACGCGACGGAACGGACCAGGGTCTGTTTGCGAGACAAGGCGGCCTCCGATCGAAAGGACCGGGGGCGAATATGTGACCCGGCTCGGGAAGAGTCAAAGGAAGGGGGGCCGCCGTCCCGCCTCAGCCGCCGACGGTCAAGATCCCCCTCAACCGGATGTCCCGCGACGACGCCCCGATCATGATCCGGAACTCGCCGGGCTCCACGACCGGCCTGAGGTCCTTGTCGAGCATGCTCAACATCTCGGGGGCGAGGGTGAAGCTCACCTCTCGCGTCTCGCCCGGTTCGAGACGAACGCGCTGGAACCCCTTCAGCTCGGTCACCGGGCGCGCGACGGATGCCACCTCGTCGTGGACGTAGAGCTGGACGACCTCGTCCCCCTCCCGCGAACCAGCGTTCCTGATCTTGAAACGGACCGCCGTCGAATCGCCGGGTGCGACCCGCTGCCGGTCGAAAGTCAGGTCGCTGTACTCGAACGACGTGTAGCTCAGCCCGAAACCGAACGGGAAGAGAGGCTGACCCGTCAGGTCCCCGTAATCGTCGCCGCGGCCGGTGGGCTTGTGGTCGTAGATCAGCGGCAATTGCCCTTCTTCGACCGGGAACGTGATCGGGAGGCGTCCCGCCGGGTCGTAGTCCCCGAAGAGCACGTCGGCGATCGCGTTGCCCCCCTGCTCGCCGGGATACCAGACGTCCAACACCGCCGGTACCTCGTCGAGCCATCCGCCCATCGTGACGGCGCTGCCCCCCACCAGGACGACGACGACGGGCTTCCCCGTCCCGGCGACCCGGCGGATCAGCTCCGCCTGCCGCCCCGGAAGACCGAGCCTGGCCCGGTCGGAGAACTCGCCTTCCTCGATTCCCACCGCGACGACCGCGGCGTCGCTCTGCCGGGCAAGGGTCACGGCCTCGTCCATCTCGGCCTGCCCTCCGGACGGAACACCGACGTTCCACACGAGCCGGATCGACCCGCCGCCGGCCGGCTCGAAGAACTCGACGCGAATGCCGTACTCCTTGTCCTCTAGGAAGTCGCGTTCCGCCAGGACCGCCCGCCCCGAGACCTTCCTCCAGCTGTCGACGACCGGCTCGCCGTCGATGTAGAGCCGGAACCCGTCGTTCCCCTCGAGTCCGATCTTGAACCGGCCGGACGCCGGGACCCTCAGTCGCCCCTTCCAACGCACCGAGTAGCAATCGCGCGGCAGCCTCTGCGGATCGGGAGACTCCAGTGTCCAGCGGAAACGGAGCTCGGGATCCACCCTCGTCACGACCGGCGACCCGCTCAGGCCGATGTTGTCGAAGTACTCCCCGACGAGCCCGGGTTGCGACGCGCCGTCGGGTCCGCTGGACAGGAACTCACCGGGCACGGCCACGTACTCGGCGTGGCCCCGGTCGCAGCCCCTCGCGTGAACGACCCGCGCCGAGCCGCCGATCGCGTTCCGGATGCCCTCGAGAATGGAGACCCGTCGCAAGCCCTTTCCGCTGTAGCCGCCCAGGCGGGCCTCGTCCGCATCGGGTCCGAGGACCGCGATCGTCCCGATGCTCTTCCTCAGGGGGAGGATCCCGCGCTCGTTCTTGAGCAGGACGACGGACTCACGCGCCGCCTCGCGGGCCAGACGGATGTGGGACTCCTCGCCGGCGGAGGGCAGGGCCTGCGCCTCGTCGACGTACGGCTTCTCGAACAACCCCAGCTCGAATTTCGCCCGAAGGACCCGCGAGACCGCGCGATCGATCGTCTCTCGATCGATCCGTCCCTCCTGGACCGCCCTGAAGAAGAGCGGGAACTGCTCGTACGACGTCTGGAAGATCACGTCCAGCCCGCCGCGGAGAGCTCGCTCGGTCGCGTCGGCGTAGTCCTTCGCCGTTCGGTGGAGGACGTTCGCGCCGCCGACCGCGCCGGAGTCGGACACGACGAATCCCGGGAATCCCAGCTCGCCCTTGAGCAGCCGGTCGACGAGCCAGGCGTTGGCCGTGCAGGGCGTCCCGTCGAGGGAGTTGTACGACGTCATGATCGATCGAGAGCCCCCACGAAGGACGCACGCGCTGAAGGGCGGCAGGTGGACCTCACGGAGAAGCCGCTCGCTGAACTGGATCGGGTAGCTGTCGCGTCCTCCGTCGCCCACGTTCGCGATGAAGTGCTTGGGGGTCGTGATGACGCCGAGCTTCTCGAACTCCGACACGAACGCCACTCCCATTTCCGACGTCAGGTGCGGATCCTCCCCGTACGTTTCCTCGACCCGTCCCCATCGAACGTCCCCGGCGACGTTCACGACGGGCGACAGGACCTGGCGGACGCCCTGCCTCCTGCACTCGCGCGCGATGGCGGCGGAGACCCGGTGCACCAGGGACGTGTCGAACGTCGCCGCCAGCGCGATCGCCTGGGGGAAGACGACGGCGTCCTCCTGAACGAGCCCATGGACCGCCTCGTCGAACAGGATGACCGGTATGCCGAGGCGCGTCTCCTCGACGAAGTGGCGCTGGATGGCGTTCGCCCGGGCCGCCGATCGCCCCTGTCCTCCGGATGCGCCGAGCTGGAAGCCGAACGCGCCGTGGGCGTACCGCGGGAGCGACCCGTCGAGGCGCGTGGACAGCATGAACAGCTGCCAGAACTTCTCCTCCGGCGTCATGCGCGAGAGCAGGTCCCGCACGCGCTCCTCGACGGGAGCATCGGCCTTCTTGTACACGGGCGTCGCGGGCGGACCGGCGCAGTCGAGAAGCGCGGCGACCGCGAGGAGGCACGCAGGGAGGTCCCGGAAGCGCACGGAGGTCACTCGACCGCGAACCTGAACGCCCACGCGTGCGCGCACGGCGGCTTGGACCTCACGGCCGCGGGCACGCGGATGACGAATCCCCTTCCGCTCTTCTCCCACGGCACGGGCTTCTTGGCCCCGAGCATCACGACCGCGCTCCCGGGCTTCGGAGCGAAGGAGGAAACGCGTATCGTCTCCGGAGGCTTGACCTCGTTCTCGTCGGCCAGGTAGATCGCGTTGATGGATCCGTCCGGCATGCGCGTGAACCGCAGCTTTCCCTCCGCGTACGGGGCGATCGCGCGCGTCGAGTAGATGGCGTTCCCGTTGACCTTCATCCACTCGCCCATCGCTCGCAGGCGCTCGAGAGACGTCGGCGGCAGGTCGCCCTCGGGGCTCGGCCCGATGTTCAGGAGCAGGTTGCCCCCCTTGGAGACGATGTTCACCAGCGTCTGGATCAGCTGGTGCGGGGACTTGTAGACGTCGTCCGGCACGTAGCTCCACGACGTCGCCATCGTCATGCAGGTCTCCCAGGCATGGTCCGGCGGCTCGTCCGGGATCTCCTGCTCGGGCGTCCGGTAGTTCTCGTACCTTCCGCCCACCGCGCGGTCCACGATGATCAGTCCGGGCTGCAGCGAGCGCGCCATCACCGCGATCGCCGGCATGTCGATGTCCTGGCCGGGGGACCTCTTGCCCTCTCCCGGCGAGCCCGGCCGAGCCGGCCGTACCCAGCCACCATCGAGCCAGAGGATGTCCACGGCGCCGTAGCCGCTCATCAACTCCCGGATCTGGTTGAACGTGAACTTCTTGAACGCTTCCCACTTCTGCGGGTACCTCCCGATGTCGTAGTTCACGTTGCGGTCGAAGGGCGGGAAGTACGGCCACCAGTAGTCGGACGAGTGCCAGTCCGGCTTCGAGAAGTAGGCGCCGACGCCGAAGCTGCGCCGGCGGAACGCGTCGAAGACCTCTTTTGCGATGTTGCTCCTGGGGTTCGATGCGAAGGGGCATTGCACGTCGGTGACCCGGTAGTCGGTCTCCCTCGTGTCGAACATGCAGAACCCGTCGTGGTGCTTCGTCGTGAAGACGACGTAGCGCATCCCCGCGTCCCGCGCCGCCTTCGCCCATGCGTCGGGGTCGAACCGGTGCGGGTTGAAGGTGGTCTTCAGGTTCTCGTACGCGCGCCGGTATTCGTCGTAGCTGCCCGCGTGGGGGCCGCGCCGGCGGCACCATTCCTCGTCCTCGGGGCAGATGCTCCAGCTCTCCACGACGCCCCACTGACTGTACGGCCCCCAGTGCAGCAGGAGTCCGAACTTCATATCCTGAAACCACTCCAGCTTCTTGAGGACGAGGGGATCGGTCTCCCTGTCGGTCGACGCGGGCGGCTCGGCCGGCGTCGGGGCCCACAGAATGGCGAGCAGCGCGACGAGGGCGAGTCGAAGCGCGAGCCGCGTCTCGCGTGAGGACGTCCGGTGGGCCATGGGGAAGCCCCTCCGCGGAGCGAGCGTTCCGTCGAGTACGGAAGCCGTGGCGCGGCGGGCATCGTACGCCGCGAATCGGCAGGGACTCAACCCCTGGGAGAGCCCGCACGGCCGCCGTTTTGGCCGCCGGGGGCCCGAGGCTTGAGTCCTGTCCCACCTGTGCTAATATCACTCGGTTCCGGTGAGCTTTGCCCACCGGACGGTGCCCCCGGGCCTCCGCGGTCTCGAACGAACGGAAGTCCTTTGGGCACATCGCATTATGCGGGGCCGTAGTGCAGCTTGGTTAGCACACCGGACTGTCACTCCGGAGGTCGCGGGTTCGAGCCCCGTCGGCCCCGCCAATTCATCACGACATCACCCAACTTGATAGATAATCCCCATCCAGGTCCATCGGGGCTCGCACTGGATAGGATCGCACCCCTCCGCGGTGCGGCTTCATTCCCGCTCGCTGCGCTCGCTATTGCCGGTTCGAGCCCCGTCGGCCCCGCCAAACATCGCGTCATCACGCACCGTTAGGGCTGGTCCTCCTCAGGCGGGCTCTCCACAAGACCCGCGTTGACGTCAATCCCACGATCGGCGTATAGAGTGCGCATTCGCAAGGGGGCTACAGGTTGAACGACCTGTCCCAATCTCGGGGGTGACTCTGGATCAGGGTCTGGGGCGACAACTCGCCGAGGGGCATCCATGAAGAACAGCGTCACCGCTCGAATCGTCCTGAGTCTCACTTTCGGCGTTCTGTCGGCCTGGCCGGCAACTTCGGGGCCTCGCGCAGAGACGCGAGAGACGTTCGACCAACGGATCGATGCGGAACTGAAGGGACTCGACCCGGAGGCCTTGGTCCTCTTCCGCCAGGCGAACGAGGCGCGCGGGCGCGAGGATCACGCGAAAGCCGCCGAGCTCTACGCCGAGGTGCACCGCCGCGTTCCCGGCTTCAACCACGCGCTGCGCCGCCAGTGCGGAGAGGAGATCCTCCTGCGCCGGCGCGACGCGGCGGTCAAGCACTGCAGGTCTGCGATGCAATCCGAGAGATCGCCCGAGAACCTGGCGGCGCTGGCCGCCGCGCTACTCGCTCCGTCGCTCGTCGGGACCGCCGAGCTGCCACCAGTAAGAGACGATCGACTCGAGGCCCTGAACCTCGCGACCGAGGCGGCATCGCAGAAGACGGATGACGTCTTCACCCAGTCGATCTACTGTTGGTCCGCGATCGCGTCGGAGCATTTCGAGCACCTGAAGCAATGTGTCGGGAGGCTCGAGGCGATCGGATCGGCCGGGCTGCCAGCAAACTACTTCGCCACGATCGCCGCCTTGGCCGAGGGGCGCCTCGGTGACGCGCGCGCGTCCGCCGCGAGGGCGAGGGAACTGGGTCTCCCGGAGGAGACGTACCGCTCCCTGCTCGACAACATCGAACGTGCCGAACCGCTGTCCCGCCGGATCGGCAGACGCGCCTTGATCGTCGGAGGGGCATGGATCGCCGGCCTAGTCGCGCTGCTCGTCGTCGCCTGGCTTCTGAGCGTGGCGACGCTTCGAGCGACCCGCACTGCACCCTTGACGCCGAGAGGCGAGGAGCGCGGCGCCGAGGCGATGTTGCGCCGCGTGTACCGTGCGGTGTTGTGGCTCTGCTGCGCCTACTACTACGTTTCGATCCCGGTGGTCTTCGGCGTGGTGCTCCTGGCAGGCGGCGGCATCCTCTGGGGCATGCTCTACGTGGGACACATGCCCGTCAAGCTGCTGGTAATCGTAGCGGTCATCACGCTTGCGACGCTTTGGGCCATCCTCAGGAGCCTGTTCGTCCGGCGACGCGACGAGGATCCCGGCCCCCGCCTCGATCTCTCGCGGAATCCCCGGCTCGGAAGCGTCCTTCAGGAGGTCGCGGGCGCGATCGAGACGCGCAACGTGGACGCGGTCTTCATCACTCCCGGCACGGACATCGCGGTCTTCGAGCGAGGAGGTCTTCTCCGGCAGATGGCGGGACAACAGAAGCGCTGCCTGATCCTGGGCGCGGGCGCGCTCGAGGACATGAAGCTGCTCCCGTTCAAGGCGATCCTCGCTCACGAATTCGGTCATCTGCGCAACAAGGACACGGCGGGAGGAGGATTTGCCATGGCGGTCCGCCGGTCTCTACTCACCATGGCGCAGAACATAGCGGCGGGTGGGGCCGCGGGATGGTTCAACCCGGCGTGGTGGTTCGTCAGCGGATTCTACCGCGTCTTCCTCAGGATCTCGCAGGGGGCATCGCGGCTCCAGGAGATCCTGGCGGACCGCTGGGCCGCAGCGAAATATGGAGCGGCCGCCTTCGAAGCCGGGCTGCGCCACGTCATCGAGCGCTCGATCCGCTTCGACGCTCACGCCAACGCGACGCTCAGCGAGGTGGTGAAGAGCAAGGCCCAGTTGCCCAATCTCTACCGCCACCGGCCTGAATCGTCGCCGCCCGAAGCGGACATCGCTAAGGCCCTTGAAGAAGCCCTGAGCCGCAAGCCGTCGCCCTACGACAGCCACCCCTCGCCTCAGGACCGCTTCGAGGCGGTTCGCCGGATGGAATCCGCCGGACTGCCACCAGCCGTGTCCGTCACAGAGCAGGATGCCCTCGCATGGAGCCTCTTCGAGAGCCGTGAGGAGATCGAGACCTCGATGACGGCGCTCGTGAGAAAGAACGTTCTTGCGCTTCACGGCGTCGAGATTCCATCCGGTTCACCCGAAGCGAACGCGGAGAATACGCAGACGCAGAAACCGATGCTCGACTCGCGCGAACTTGAGGAACATTACCGGAACCTACCCAACGAGAAGATCGAGCGGATCTGCCTGTACGAGACGCGTCACCTGCGACCGGAGGTCCTTCCGGTTCTCCGGGCGGAGGTGGTCCGCCGCGGACTCTCCAAAGAGCTGGTGGACGCCATCGAAATCGTCGCCCACGGTCTCTCCCGGGACGAGTACGACGCGGTCGTCGCGTGGTTTCGGAAGAGACCGTGTCCCCTCTGTGGGCGGCAGGAGGACATGCTGAACGCGTGTTTCGAGGAGTCAGTCCGGAGCGCGGGGATCGTCTTGCAGAGGACACAGGTGGCGGTCGTGGGCTGTCCGAGCTGTCTCATGACGCGCCTTCGCGGACCGGCCGCCGCGAGCAAGGATCCCCTGGCCCTGGAGGAGGCACGTAAGGCCGGACCTTCCATGGCGCTCCTGGAATACGTCCGTGCCAATATCGTCCTGCTCGCGCTGGAACGACGTCGAACTAGCACGGCCGGCGAGGCACTCTGACAAAAGAAGAGACTGACTTCCAGAATCCTTACGAAGGCATCCACGGTCTTCTTGTCGGCGCTGAAGGCCTCGAACGTCATGTCCTGCACATAGCCCTCGATCGACTCGACCGCGTCCACGATGTCTTCGCGTCGGTAGAGCCAGTCCCCAGGCGTCACGGATGGCCTCGCTCAGGATCCGTTCCCGCAGCTGCGCATTGAGAGCGTCGGCGCCACCAGATCGACCCACGCGCCAAGGAGGCCTTCGAGGAAGCGCTTGAGCCGCACGAAATGGAACAGGCCGACGGGCTCCGAGAATTCGACCAGGATGTCCACATCGCTTCCGTCTTGTGCCTCATCCCGGGCCACCGAGCCGAACACCGAGATCGAGGAGACCCTGAAATCATCGAGCTCGGTCCGATGGCTCGAAAGTCGCTCGAGAACCTGATCCCGTCTCATGTTGTCACCCCGAAGGCGGTGTTCCGTAATGCCTTATCGCGCATGGGCCATATCGAGAGGACGATCCATAGGTGGCACGCGCCTCGCTCGCGATGACGCGGACACTTGACCGCGGTGCCGAGGGTACGCAGATCGTACGCAAGCGGGTGGAAACGGTGGACAGAAATCAGGGCGCCGCCCCAAGAAAACCTTGAAACGGCGCCCCCTTCTTAACGTTTTGTCGCTCCGGAGGTCGCGGGTTCGAGCCCCGTCGGCCCCGCCACTGCCTTGGATGAACGGGTCCCAGGCGGCGATCGCCGCGAAGAACTCGGGCGCCTGGCTCGGAACGTCCTTGAATTCCTGAGGGCAGATACCGTTCTTCTGCACGAAGCCGTGGCTTCCGCGCGGCACGACGACGATCTTGGCGCGCTTGTTGCCGCCCGCCTCCAGTCCCTTTTCGAGGAGCGGGATGTTGCCTTGCGGCTCCACCAGGGAATCGTATTCGCCGTATACGGCCAGGAGCGGACACTTGATCCGGGCTGGCACGTTCTCGGTCTCGGGGTCGTAGTCGATGATTCGGCTCAGTGGGCCGAACTTGGCGAACCGGGAAACGGTGCCGAGGAGATCGAGCTTCGTGCGCAGCCACTTGGACTTGCGGGCAACCTTGGCCTCCGCGATCCCGGAGCAGCGCCATTCGTTCGCTTGGTCGTCGATGATCTGCTGCTTGACGCTGATGTTCGGGCCGGCCAGGATGACGGCAAAGGCGATTCCCGCCGGGTCCTCGGCCGCCGCCAGTTGAACGATCCAGCCTCCTTGGCTATGCCCGCATACGCCGACACGAGCCGGATCGATGTCAGGGCGTGCCCGCAGGTACCTTACCCCTGCGATGGCGTCCTCCGCGCGGTCCCGAAAGGTCTGCGTTTCCCAATGGCCGCCCGACCGGTTGACGCCCTTCTTCTCGAGGAGAAGAACGGCATAGCCCTTGGCCAGGAAAGACTCGCTGATGTTCTTCCACAATGGAAACGCTCCCGGCTTCCAGGAGCTCCGGTAGGAGTAGCTCCCAGAGCCGACGATCATGACGACGCCGGGAACGGGCGCCGTCGTCGCATCTGGCTTGAGGAAGCTCGCCGCAAGCGGGGTTCCCTGGCTGGTCAATAGAACCTCCTCGCCGATGGGGATCCCCTCGTCGATCATGGCGTGCCGGGGCGCGGTAATGATCAAGCCGGCGACGATAAGCGCCGCGAGCACCAACAGCGGAATGAGCCTCCTTCTTCTCATGATCATGGATCGCCTCGTCGATTGTCGTTTTCATCCATGAAATACGCCCTGGCCGGTACGAGCGTTCCCTGCAAACCGCTCCCCCATCGATGAGTCAAGAGCGCCCTTGCGTCACCGATTACGGCTTGCTGCTGACTTGGCCCGAGGGTACGCAGATCGTACGCAAGCCCGCGGAGACGGTGGTGGACGCCGGCGGAAGCGGTGGACAGACTTTATTGGGCGCTGCCCCAGGAAAAGGTTGAAACGGCGACCCTTTGAGACGTCCCGTCACTCCGGAGGTCGCGGGTTCGAGACCCGTTGGCCACGCCAGGTCGCTCGACGACGTGCCCGGTCGTCGATCGCGAACCGCAGCCCTCGCTTCGCCTCAACGACGCGGGGGAAGCGGCCGGATCGACCGCCGGATCCACGGAAGCAGACGATCGAAATCGCACTTGCCCGCCTCGAGCAACCCGATGAGGAACCGGTGCGCGGCATCGGGCCGGACGGCGAGCTTCGACCCGTTCAACCGGAGGAACACGTCGGTCGCGAAGAAGGCCACCCGCTTGTTGCCGTCCACGAAAGGGTGGTTCATCAGGAGGGACTCGAAGAGCGCCGCCGCCATCTCCGCGAGGTCGCCGTAGTAGCCGGTACGCGGCCGGAATAGGGCACTCTCGAGGAGGCCGGGATCGCGCAGGCCCGGCGTCCCCCCGAAGGCGTCGACGAGCCGCTCGTGAATCGCGAGGACTTCGTCGACCGTGAGGAAGAGGGTCTCGTCAGCGGGCAAGGAGGCGTCCCAGTTTTTCGTTCTCGGAGATCGAGTCCTCGAGGTGGCGTACCACCGCCGGCCGAACTCGGCGCCGCTCCAGGTACTCGCGGATCGCTTCCGTCAGCAACCCGGAGACATTGCGGTGGGATTCCGCGGCAGTCGCCTTGAGGTCCTCCCAGACCGACTCCTCGACCTTCGAGCTGATCTTGATGGCGGCCATCGGTCCTCCTGACGTGTCAAGATACGTCAAGTTGGAGTCGTTTTCCAGCCGGCCCCGCCTCGCATCGCCACATCACCCTGCCTGCTCGATCGAGGTCATGAGCGCGCGTGGGGGCCGACTTTCTACCTCGAGGAGTTGGCCCGTTTCCGGGTGGGCGAGGGCGAGCCGCGTGGCGTGCAGCAGGTAGCCCATGTCGCCCGGGAGAGCGGTGCCGTCGCCGCGCAGGCCGCCCCCGGCGGCGTACAGCGGGTCGCCCGCCAGCGGGTGGCCGGACGCCGCGAGGTGGATGCGGATCTGGTGGGGCCGGCCGGTCTCGATGCGCACCTCGACCAGACTCGTCGCTCCCCTGCGCTCGAGGACCCGGACTTCGCTCCGCGAGGGCAGGCCGTCCGGGCGGGCGGCGTGGACGGACCCGAGCGTGGGGTGAGGGATGCGCCCGATTCCCACCTCCACCGCGAAGGCGTCCCGCTCGGGGCTCCCCTCGACCAGCGCGCGATAGACCTTGATGACCCGCCGCTCGCGCCACTCCTTCGCGATCGCCCGCGACGCGGCAGCCGTCAGGGCGAAGAGGACGACGCCGGAGGTCCCGCGCCCGAGCCGGTGCATGGTGGCCGCCCCGGGGTGGCGCTTTCGCACCAGCGCGAGGAGCGTGTGCTCGAGATACCCGCCCCCCGGGAGCGTGGGCAGGCCGGAGGGCTTCTCGACGGCCAGCAGCGCGGCGTCCTCGTGGAGCACCACGTACGACATCGGCGTCGCGGGCTCGTCCCAGGGTGGCCGGGACCAGGTCAAGCGCTGACCGAGGCACAGGACGTCGTCCGCGCGGGCCGGGCTTCCTTCCACGAGAACCAGGCCCGCCTCGATCCGCTCCCGCCAATCGGCGAGCGAGCTGTGCCGGTAACGCGACGCGAGATGGTCCAGGAGCGTGCGCCCCGCGCCGCGCCCGTCGATCTTCTCCGTGTAGGCGAACCCGTTGTTCAGAGCCGCTCCCCGCCTTGCCTGCCGGCAGCTCAAGATACGTCAAGTCGCAAGCCGGACCCGTCTTGCGGGTACAATCCCACCACCAGCGAAGGAGCGCCCCGGGCGATGCCGAAACAAGCACGCAACGCGTCCCGAGAGACGGACCTCGGCCTCTCGAAATCGGAGCTGCGAATCCTGCGGGGGCTTCGCACCCCCGCGAGGATCCAGCAGTTCCTCGACGACGAGGTCCGCTACAACAAGGAAAAGGACGGGGAGACCTGCCGCTCGCCGAGGCGGGTACTGCGCGACCGGCTGGCGCACTGCATGGAAGGGGCGCTGTTCGGCGCGGCCGCCCTGCGCGTGAACGGGTACCCTCCCCTTCTGATCGAGCTCCTCGCCGTGCGCGACGACCACCACGCGCTCGCGGTCTTCAGGGAGTACGGCCTCTGGGGCGCCATCGCCCAGTCCAACTACTCGGGCCTCGGCTACAGGGCGCCGGCCTACAGGACCATCCGCGAGCTCGCGATGAGCTACTTCGATCAGTACTTCAACGACCCGCAGGGAGAGTACACGCTCCGCGAGTACTCGCTTCCGGTGAGCCTCGCGAGGTACGACGCGCGCCGCTGGATGACCTCGGAGTCCGAGCTGTTCTGGGTGGACGGCATCTTCGGCGGCGCCAGGCATTACCGCGTCATTCCGAAAGGGATGCGTCCCGGAAAGGTCCGCGAGAGGGTCTTCCGGGCCGGATGTCTCGGCAAGGCATCGAGGTAGACGGCGGCGTTCCCGACTCTCGGCTTCGGTTGTCGCCGGCATCACGGGTCGCCGGCCGCCCGCTCACTCCATCTTGAGGAACCAGCGCCGCAGCGAACGTGATGCCGACCTCCTGTGGCGCGCCGCGTGGCAGAGCGCGAGCCCGACGGCGCGCTGCCACTCCTCGAGGAGATCCTTGCTCGGCATCAGTTTCCCGTCCTCGAGATCCGTGAACGTATCGAACGCAACCCCGAGCCGCGCGGCCATCGTCTCGGCGGACACCCTTGCCGCGAGACGCATCGCCTTGAGGTCGTGCAATTGCTCCTGCATGGCTACCCTTTCGCGGAGCCACCGCTCTGCAAGCCTCCCTTGCCGCCCCGTTCCACCCTGTCGCTCCCGTTGCGGCATGAAACCTGTCGAAACGCTTCGCCTCCGAGGTGCCCTCGCTGATTAGAGCAATCGCCGGGCCAGTTGTTCCCGCGACTGCCCGTCCGTCGCGCGCGGGGCTACGACTGCGGGAGCGGAAGCGAACTCGCCGCTCTGCCGCGTCCGGACTGCGGCGGCTGGACCGCCCCGAGAATCCGGGTAAGATCCTTGCTGCGGCCTGGGCCACGGAAGAGTTGCACCCGACGTCGAGAACTCGGCGGGACGGCGCGAAGGATGGAGGTTGCGATGGTCTTCAGCCGGCTGTCGCCGACGAGGAGCGACCGGTCAATGCAAATATTGCTACGCTCCGTCGTGTTCTTCGTCGCTTGCCTGGCCGTCCTTCCCGGTCACGCGGAGACCAGGTTCGCCGGCAGCGGCACACCGATCTTCCCGCAACCGGAGAACGGGCGAGCCCTGGTGTACCTGCTGCGTCCGATCTGGATACTGGGAACCCTCCCGGCGCTCGAGCTCTACGACGAGCGCCAGATCTGGGGGTACCTGCCGGTTCGCTCGTACATCGCGGTGCCGCTCGAGCCGGGCGAGCGAACGTTCCCGGTCGCCGCCGCCGGTGGGTCGACGGGTGGCGCGCCCGCCGAGGGACTCGACCTGTTTCTCGTGGCCGGTCGCACGTACGTCCTCAGGCTCGACGAATCGCGCGACGCGACCGGGACGCTGCGGTCGCAGTGGGCCGAGATGACCCTGGCGGACCTTCCCAGGTTCGTCGCGGCGAAGAACCTGAAGTACGTGGCGCTGACCGACGAGGGGCGCGCGGCGCTCGAGAAAGCCAGGGCCGAGCTCGTCTCGGCCCGCCGCAAGGCGAGCTGACGCCTCGCGCGTAGCGGTTCAGCGCGGCGCGAGCGGAGGAACGCTCACGAGGCCGCGCCGGCCGCGCCGGAACGACTCGAGACGCCGCTCCAACATCCGCCGGACGACCTGCACGTACTCCGCCCCGAACTCGTCGACCGCTCCCGCCCCGGCCAGGTGCTCGAGGGCGTTCATGAGCTGGTCGGGCTGGAGGGTGCTCACCATGACCTGGGCGCTTTCGAGTTCGCTGAGCTGTGGCGCGGGCGTGGCAGTCATTCGTCGTACCTGTCGGTTCGTCGCCGTTTCGCGGAGCTTCGTCCTTTCCTTCTGGACGACCGGCCAGCGTCGAGCAAACCGGGGTCCCCTATACTAGCGCAGCTCGCGATCGGACTCGACTGCCTCCGGAAATTTCGACGCCCTGCCGTTTCCGTGCATAATCCCACCGAGCCGCTCGGCCAGCCTCTTCCGGAGATCCGCGTTGAGCAAGGGACCGCTTCGTTACGCCGGACAGGTTCTCCTCCTCGCGGCGGCCTACTTCCTCGCCGGGAAGCTCGGCCTCGCGGTCACGACCTACGCCAAGGGAAACGCGGGGTTGGTCTGGCCGCCGACCGGGCTGTCGCTCGCGGCGCTCCTGCTCTTCGGCGGCCGCCTGTGGCCCGGGGTGGCGATCGGCGCGTTCCTCGTCAACTTCTCGACGGGGACCCCGGTCGCCGGGGCGACTGCGGTATCGCTCGGCAACACCGTCGAGGCGCTAGTCGGCTTCCTGCTCCTTCGCCGGGTCGCCCGCTTCGACGAGGCGATGTGCCGCGTGCGGGACGTGGTGGCGCTCTTCTTCTTCGGTTTCCTGGTCGCGACCGCGGTCGGAAGCGCGGTGAGCACGCTCGGTCTCTTCGCGACCGGCTACTTCCCGGCGACCTCCAGGTTCCACTTCGGCCTCCACTGGTGGTTCGGGGACGCGCTCAGCAACCTCCTGATCGCGCCGGCGCTGCTCGTCTGGGCGCGGCGACGGAGGCTCCCGCGCTCCGCCGCCGAGGCCGCGGAGGCCGCCGCCGTTTTCGGGGGCATCGTCCTCTCCTCGCTGGTGGTGTTCGGCGGGTGGATCCCGCAGGTGCAGGCGATCCACCCGATCGCTTACTTCGTGTTCCCATTTGTCGTCGGGGCCGCCATGCGCTTCGGGCAGCTCGGGGCGTCGGCCGCCAACCCGATCGCCGCCGCGATCGCGGTCCTCGGCACGGCCGCCGGCCACGGCCCCTTCGCCGGTGGCGACCTGAACCGCAGCGTACTTTACCTGGGAGCGTTCCTCGCGATTCTGGCCCTCACCTCGCTGATCGTGGGGGCGGAGACGTCGCAGCGCCGGGCAACGGCGCACGCCCTGAGACGGAGCGAGGAGAGCTTCAGGTCCTTCATGCGCCACACCCCCGTGGTGGCATTCATCAAGGACGCCGCGAGCCGCTATCTCTACCTCAACGAGACGTGGGAGAGGGCCTTCGGCCGGCGCCCGGGCGAGTGGATCGGCAAGACGGTCGAAGAGGTCTGGCCGGCCGAGGCCGCCGCCCAGATCCGGAGCGGGGACGAGGAGCTGCTCGCGAGCGGGAAGCCCCAGGAGCTGCACCGCACGTTTCAAGGGCAGGAGGGTCCTAGAAACTGGATGATCTACCAGTTCCTTCTCCCCGATCCCGAAGGCGGGCCGTCCCGGATCGGCGGAATGGCGCTCGACGTGTCGCGGCAGAAGCGGCTGGAAGACGAGCTCAGGGTTCGGGCCCGCCAGCAGGCCGTGGTGGCCGAGTTGGGCCAGCTCGCGCTGACCGAGGGCGACTTCGAGACGCTCCTCCAGCGCGTCGTGGACGCCGTGGCGCAGACGCTCGGTTCGGATTTCGCCGGGGTGCTCGAGATCCAGCCGGACGGCGAGACGCTCGTCATGAAGGCCGGCTGGGGCTGGGACCTGTCGCGCCCCCACGCCCTCAAGATCGATGTCCGCTCTCACGCGGGCCTGACCCTGCTCGGCGGCGAGCCGGTCATCGTCGAGGATCTCGGGATGGACCCGCGCATCGCCGCCTCGCCGCTCCTCACGGAGGCCGGCATCGTGAGCGGCATCACCGTCCTGGTCCCCACGCACGAACGCCCTTACGGCGTGCTGGGCGCGCACACGCGCACGCGTCGGGCTTTCTCCAGGAACGACGCCAACTTCCTGAAATCCGTTGCGATCGTGCTCGCGGATGCCATCGACCGGCGCGAGAAGGAGAAGGCGCTGGAGCGCAGCGAGCGTCACTTCCGGTCGCTCATCGAGAACGCGCTCGACATCATCACGGTCGTGGACGTCGGCGGGTCGTCGCTCTATCAGAGCCCTTCCGTGGAACGGGTGACCGGGCGGAAGCCGGACGACCTGCTGGGCGTCTCGCTCCTCGAACTGCTCCACCCCGACGACCTCCCGGCCGCCCGCGACGCGCTGCGCCGGGTCTCGCAGGATCCGGGCGCCGTCATCGGCCCGGTCGAGGTGCGGGTGCTTCACGTCGACGGCGGCTGGCGCGTCCTGGAGTCCACCGGTACGAACCTCCTCGACATTCCGGAGATCCGCGGGATCGTGATCAACTCGCGCGACATCACCGACCGCAAGCGGGCGGAAGAGGCGCTCCGCGAGAGCGAGGAGCGCCTGCAGCAAGCGATGAAGATGGAGGCCGTCGGGCGGCTCGCGGGAGGCGTCGCCCACGACTTCAACAACATGTTGACCGCCATCAACGGCCACGGGGAAATGCTGCTCGACGCGCTGCCGGCAGGCAGCCCTCTCCACCGCGACGCGGAGGAGATTCTCCGCGCGGGGAAACGGGCCGCGGACCTCACCCGGCAGCTCCTCGCCTTCAGCCGCAAGCAGGTGCTGCAGCCGCGCTCGCTGGACCTGAACGAGATCGTCCGGGGCATCGAGTCCATGCTGCGCCGCCTCCTCGGAGAGCACATCGCGTTCGTCACCCGTCCGGCCCCCGGCCTCGCGCCCGTTCTCGCGGACCCCGGACAGATCGAGCAGATCGTGCTCAACCTCGCCGTCAACGCGAGAGACGCCATGCCGGACGGCGGCACGATCGAGCTCGCGACCGCCAACGTCGAGATCGGCGAGGAGCGACCGCCGGACCTCGAGGAGTTGACCCCCGGCTCGTGGGTCGCCCTCTCGGTGAGAGATACCGGCCACGGCATGGACGCCGCGACTCTCGCGCGCGTCTTCGAGCCGTTCTTCACCACGAAGGAGGTCGGACAGGGCACGGGCTTGGGCCTCTCGACGGTCTACGGGATCGTGAAGCAGAGCGGCGGGCACGTCACGGCCCGCAGCGCGCCGGGCGAAGGCGCGCTTTTCACGGTCTACCTGCCCCGGACGACCGAAGCCGAGGCGCGCGCGGAGGCGTCGCGCGAGAGCCGCCCGCGCGCGGCCGGAGGCCCGGAGACGATCCTCGTGGTCGAGGACGAGCGCGCCGTCCGCTCGCTCGTGAGGGAGATCCTGGAAACGAACGGCTACTCGGTGCTCGAGGCCGGGAACGCGGACGAGGCGCTCCGTGCCGTGCAGGCGTACGCTGGGAAGATCGACCTCCTGCTCTCGGACGTCGTGATGCCGGGGATGAGCGGCCCCTCGCTCGCGGTGAAGCTGCGGGCGATGCGGCCGTCCATAGCGGTATTGTTCATGTCCGGCTACGCGGAGGAGCCGGTCGAGCTGCGCGGGATCGTGGAGAAGGGGGCGGGGTTCCTCGCGAAACCCTTCACGCTGGCCGCCCTGACCCGCAAGGTACGCGAGGTGCTCGACGCGAGGGCCGGCCGCCGCCCGGGCGCCGCTCCCGCCGAGGAGGGTTAGTCTTGCTCGTCACGGAAATCTACCGCCGCTTCTCCGGCATCTCGCACCTGGTCGGCAACACGCCGCTGATCGTCATCGAGTTCAGCTACCGGGGCGAGGACCGGGTGATCTACGCGAAGGCGGAGAACCTCAATCTCACCGGCAGCATCAAGGACCGGATGGCGATCCACATCCTGCGGCGCGGCTACGAGCGCGGGGTGCTCGAGCCCGGGAGCCCCATCATCGAGGCCACGAGCGGCAACACCGGGATCTCCTTCGCGGCCATCGGGCGCGCCATCGGCCACCCGGTGACGATCTTCATGCCCGACTGGATGAGCAGCGAGCGGATCGCCCTCATCCGGAGTCTCGGGGCCGACATCCGTCTCGTGAGCAAGGAGCAGGGAGGATTCCTCGGGAGCATCCGGCTCGCCGAGGAGCTCGCGGCCCGGCTGCCGGGCGCGTTCCTCCCGGAGCAGTTCTCGAACACGGACAACATCGACGCTCACGCCACCGCGACCGGCCCGGAGATCTGGTGGCAGACGCAGTTCCACTACCTGGAGCCCGACGCCTTCGTCGCCGGCGTGGGCACCGGCGGGACGATCATGGGCGTCGGCCGCTACCTTCGCTCCAAGCGCCCGGGGATCCGGCTGCACCCGATCGAGCCGGCCAACTCGCCGACCCTCTCGACGGGGTGCAAGGTCGGGAAGCACCGCATCCAGGGGATCTCCGACGAGTTCATCCCGCCCATCGTGGACCTCGGGTGCCTCGACCGAGTCGTGGGCGTGGACGACGGCGACGCGATCCTGATGGCGCAGAAGCTCGCCGCCGAGCTCGGCCTCGGAGTCGGCATCTCTTCCGGCGCCAATTTCCTCGGCGCGTTGCGGGTGCAGAACGAGCTCGGTCCCCGCGCGACGGTCATCACGGTCTTCCCGGACGACAACAAGAAGTACCTGAGCACGGATCTGCTCCGCGAGGAGGGCGCGCGGGACGGATTCCTGTCGCCGCTCGTGACCCTGCGGCACTACGGGGCCTACAAGAGGGTGTGCAGCACTTGCTGCGATCCCGCCGAGTGCCACGAGATCCCGCCGCCGGGATTCGTCGCCGACGAGGAGCCGCTCCCGCCCTGCCCTCGTCCCCGCCGCCGCTGAGAGTCGGTCTCCGACCTCGACGCCGATTCCGTCGAGCTTGCCGCCCTCGGCGAACATGAAGCGTAGCGTCGCGACACCGGCTCGCGCGCTCTTCGCGCGGACGACCACCTCCTCACCCGACGCCTCGACGATCCCCTCCGGCTCGAGACGGCCGAGCTGGCTACCCTAGGGTGTACCATCTCGCTCCCGGCTCGACGCGAGCCGAGGCAAGGAGGCCGGTCGTGATCGGTCCTGAACCGTCGTTCCGCCGATTCGGAGCGTGGATGCTCCCGTTGATCCTCGTCCTCGCGGCCCCGGCGGCCGTTCGAGCGGACGAGGGGATGTGGACGCTGGACAATCCCCCCACCAAGCTCCTGAAGGAGCGCTACGGATTCGAGCCGACGAAGGAGTGGCTCGACCACGTGCGGCTCGCCTCGGTGCGCTTCAGCGACGGAGGCTCCGGCTCGTTCGTCAGCCGCGACGGGCTCGTGCTCACGAACCACCACGTGGCCAGCGACCAGCTCCAGAAGGTCTCGACGGCGGAGAAGGACTACCTGACGGACGGCTTCCTGGCGCGGACTCGCGCCGACGAGATGAAGTGCGCCGATCTCGAGCTGAACGTCCTCGTGTCCATGGAGGAGGTGACCGCGAAGGTCGCTGCGGCGATCAAGCCCGGCACGACCGACAAGCAGGCCAACGACGCGCGGAAAGCGGCGATCGCGAAGATCGAGAAGGAGAGCCTCGACGCGACGAAGCTCCGCTCCGACGTGGTCACGCTCTACGACGGGCGGCGAGTACTGGCTCTACCGGTACAAGAAGTACACCGACATCCGTCTCGTGTTCGCGCCGGAGCGGCAGATCGCCTTCTACGGCGGCGATCCGGACAACTTCACCTTCCCCCGGCACGACCTCGACATGGCGCTGTTCCGCGTTTACGAGGACGGCAAGGCGATCGCGAGCCCGGCCCGCCTGAAGTGGAACCTGAAGGGGGCGGCCGACGGCGAGCTCGTCTTCATCTCCGGCCACCCCGGCTCGACCGACCGCCTGCGTACCCTCGCGCAGCTCGAGCTCCTGCGGGACTACCAGTACCCCGCGCAGCTCGAGATCCTGCGGAGGTACCTCGACGTGGCCCGCCGGCACTCGACCCGCGGGAAGGAGCAGGCGCGCGAGGCCGAGAACCTGATCTTCGGCGTCGAGAACGCGCTGAAGGCCGAGACGGGCGAGTACGACGGGCTGAAGGACGCGAAGCTGCTCGCGAAGAAGGCGCGCGAGGAACAGGAATTCCGGAAGCTCGTCGCGGCCGACCCCGAGCGGCAGAAGGCCTACGGCGAGGCGTGGGACGCGATCGCCGGCGCGGAGAAGAAACTCGCCGAGAAGTTCGCGCAGCAGACCTATCGAACCTACTTCGGCTACCAGCTTGCAGGCTTCGCGAACTCGATCGTCCGTTACGTCGTCGAGGTAAAGAAACCGGACGGCGACCGCCTCGAGGAGTTCCACGAGGCCGGCCTCGAATCGCTCCGCTTCCAGCTGCTGTCCCCCGCCCCCGTCTACCCGGGCCTCGAGGAGGCGCTCGTCGCCAACAGTCTCCGCCTCTCGCTCGAGAAGCTCGGCCCCGAAGACCCGTACGTGAAGGCCGCCCTCGGCGGGAAGACGCCGGAGCAGGTCGCGAAGGAGGTCATCGGGGGCACCAAGCTCGGCGACGCCGGCGAGCGCAAGAAACTCCTCGAGGGGGGCGAGGCCGCGGTCGCGGCGTCCGCCGATCCGCTCGTCGTCTTCGCCCGCCGCCTCGACCCGGTCCGGCGCGAGACGCGCAAGTGGTACGAGGACAACATCCAGAGCGTCGAGCGCGCGGCGGGAGAGAAGATCGGGAAGGCCCGCTTCGCCGCCTACGGGAAGTCGGCCTACCCCGACGCGACCTTCACGCTCCGTCTCGCCTACGGCACGGTCAAGGGCTACCCGATGAACGGGACGGAGGCGCCCTCCAAGACGACGTTCTACGGGCTCTACGATCGGGCCACGAGCTTCGATTTCAAGGCGCCGTTCGACCTGCCGGCGCGCTTCGTCGAGGGGAAGGGCGAGCTCGACCTCTCGACGCCCCTCAACTTCGTCTCGACCGGCGACATCATCGGCGGCAACTCCGGCTCGCCCGTGGTCAACCGGGCCGGCGAGCTCGTGGGGCTGATCTTCGACGGCAACATCGAGAGCCTGGTCGGGCGATTCGTCTACGACGACACCGCCAATCGCGCCGTGGCCGTGCACACGGCCGCCATGGCCGAAGCCTTGAAGAAGCTCTACGACGCCGATTTCATCGTCAAGGAGCTGCTCGCGCCGTAGGGCGCGCGGTTCGAATGCCGCATCTCCGCGTTTTGGGGGGGTGGAAACCGCCGGAAAGGCGGGTAAGAACTATTTAGAGGAATCGGAGTATAATTATTGCGGAGTGATTCCAAGGAGGGGTGCCATGTCGAAGGCCTTCCGTAACGTGTCCATCGTTCTCGCCCTCACCTTCCTGGTCGTGGCGGCCACCCTGCCGGCGCAGGCGGAAGAGACGCCGACCAGCGATTTCCAGGGCCCCAAGCTCCTTCCCAGCATCAAGGCGGAATTCCAGCTGCCGACCCGTGCCCGCCATGCGGTCGGCGACTCTCTCCTCGTGTTCCAGGCCATCGTGCTGAAGGACGGCTCGGTGGGCTACGTCGAGCTGCTCAACGACGACCGGCCGTACCCGGGCGTCGAGCAGGCCGCGCGCGATTCGTTCCGCAAGTGGAAGTATGAGCCGGGCAAGATGGCCGGCCTGCCGGTGGACGCGGGCGTGACGATCTCGGTGATGTTCCGCGGCATGTCCGCAGCCACGATGACCCGTCCGGCCGACAACTGGTCGTTCCGGGACATGAACACCGGAAAGGACCTTCCCGGCCTGCTGGACACCGCGGTCTTCAACGGACGGCGGGGCGGCCGTTACCAGCCCGCCAACGGCGAGTTCCCCGGCGGCGACATGAAGCACGGCACCGGCTGCGACTTCAAGGCCGGCCCGCGCTGCGCCTACCTGATCCCGGGCGGCCCGTTCTACAACGTCGACATGCCGCTCGCCGATTCGGGTCTCAACCCCGGCGTCGGCGGCAAGTAGGTCTTCCTCCTCCCGCCCGGGCTATTCCGGCCGCCAGGCCGGGATACGCCCGGGTGTCCAGGGAGCACCCGCCGCCTCCGCCTCCTCCTCCAGCTTCCGTAGGTCCTGGCCCACCAGGGTCCTGAGCCGCTCCAGGACGTTCCCGAACCTTCCCGCCACGATGTCGTAGGCCTGCCGCTGCGTTCCCGTCGGGGCGGAGGTCGTCGTCCACTGACCATACACGATCCCCTGCACCCGGCCGACGAGCGAGGGGGGCGTGGGCTCGTTGCGCGACGCGATCGTGTCGTCCCCGTTCAGCTGGACCGAGAGGTCCTTGAGCCGGGTCTCGAGGGCCAGCGCCTGCTCCCGCAGCCGCGGGTCCGCTTTCGGAGCGTCCAGGAGGGCCTTCTTGAGGTGGTCCAGCCGCCCCTGCGCTTCACCGACGGTCTCGACCGCCCCGAGCACCGCCCGCTGCAGCCGGGCGGTCTTCTCCGCGAAGGCGAGGACGGCGGCGCGATCGGGTGCTGGGAGGCTCGCCGCTCCCAGCGGCGTCGTGTTGAAGCTCTGAGGCTCGCCGAGCGGCGTCAGCTTCCCGCCGACCCGCTTCGCCAGCGAGATCCTGTAGGTGCCCGGGGCGGCCATGGGGCCGATCGGCTTGTTCTCCCAGGGGTTGTCGTCCACCACGGGCTTCAGGTCGGTCGGGGTGACGGCCGCGAAGCGCAGGTCCCACGCGATCCGCTGGAACCCCTCCTTGGGGGAAGCGGTGAGCCGGCGCACGACGTTGCCCGCGGCGTCGGTCACGGTGAGGACCAGGGCGGGCTCCTCCTCGCGGTCCTCCGCGCGCAGCTCGTCCCAGGAGGGATAGAAGACGTCCCCGCCCTTCTTCGCGATCTCCTTCTCCTTGTCCAGGCGCTGCTTCCGGAGCGACTTGAGCTCGTCCTTGAGATAGACCGTGAAGACGGCGCCGAACGGGGGGTTCGGGGCGGTGTAGTAGGCGTCCCCCATCGAGCCCTTCTCCTTGAGGCCGAGCGGCGTCGAGGGGACGTACATGTAGGCGGGGCGCACCGGGAAGAGGACCGCCTCCTTCTCGAGGAGCTCGGGGGTCGCCGTGCGGAGCGGCGAGATGTCGTCGAGCACGAAGAAGCCCCGGCCGAAGGTCGCGGCGACGAGATCGTCCTCGCGCTTCTGGATCGCGAGGTCGCGAACGGCGATCGTCGGGACGCCGCCCTTGAGTTGGACCCACCGCTTGCCGCCGTCGTTGCTGAAGTACAGGCCGAACTCGGTCCCGGCGAAGAGGAGCCCGGTCCCCGCGGGGTCCTCGGCCAGCGAGTAAACGGTGCCTCGCTCGGGGAGGTCTCCCGCGATCGACGTCCAGGTGCGGCCGCGGTCCGTGCTCTTCAGGACGTAGGGCTTGAAGTCGGCGTTCTTGTGGTTGTCGAACGCGGCGTACACCGTGCCGGCGTCGTGCTGGGAGGCGAGGAGGTACGACACGTAGGTGATGTCGGGAACGCCCGGGAAGCTCTCGACCTTCCGCCACGCCGTCCCGCCGTCCTCGGTAACCTGGATCAGGCCGTCGTCGGTGCCGGCGTACAGGAGCCCCTCGACCTTCGGCGACTCCGCGAGCGACACGATGTTCCCGTAGAACGAGGTGGAGGCGTTCTTGGCGACCGCGTCGACGCTCCAGACGCGTCCCATCATCTTGAGCTTGTTCCGGTCGATCTTCCGGGTGAGGTCGGGGCTGATCGCCCGCCACGAGTCGCCGCGGTCGTCGCTGCGCAGGATCTTCTGCGCGGCGAAGTAGAGGCGCGTGTGCGCGTGGGGGCTGATGAGGAGCGGCGAGTCCCAGTTGAAGCGGAGGGCGTCCTCCCCTTCTCCCGGCTGCGGCTGAATGTCCATCACCTCGCCGGTCTTCCGGTCGAACCGGCCCAGGCCCCCGTACTGCGACTCGGAGTAGACGATGTTCGGGTCCTTGGGGTCGACCCGGCTCTGGAAGCCGTCCCCTCCCACCGTGATGAACCAGTCGGCGTTGGCGATCCCCGTGGCGGTCGCGGTGCGCGAGGGGCCGCCCATCGTGTTGTTGTCCTGCGTTCCGCCATAGACGTTGTAGAAGGGTACCGCCTCGTCGAGGGCCACGCGGTAGAACTGCGCCACCGGGAGGTTCGCGATGAAGCCCCACGTCGCCCCGCGGTCGAAGGTCTCGTAGATGCCGCCGTCGCACCCCGCGATGAGGTGGTCGGTGTCGTCCGGATCGATCCAGAGCGCGTGGTTGTCCACGTGCTTGTACTTCTCCCCGACCTTGCGGAACGTCTTCCCGCCGTCCTCGGTCACCTGCATCCAGGTGTCCATCGAGTAGACCCGGTCGAGGGCCTTGGGGTCGGCGAAGAGCTCCTGGTAGTACTGGGCGCTGCCGGACACCGTGCTCGACATCTTGCTCCAGCTGCCGCCCGCGTCTCTCGAGCGGAAGAAGCCGCCGGCCTTGTTCGCGGCCTCGATCGTCGCGTAGACCACGTCGGGGTCGACCGGCGAAACCGCCAGGCCGATGCGCCCGATGTCTTCCTTCGGCAGCCCGGCCTCGAGCTTCCGCCAGGTCGCCCCGGCGTCGGTGGACTTGTGGATCGCCGACTCGGGGCCGCCGTTGATCAGCGCCCACACGTGGCGGCGCCTCTGGTACGACGCCGCGTAGAGGACGTCGGGGTCCCGCGGGTCCATGACCACGTCGGTCACGCCGGTGTTCTCGGAGATCTCGAGGACCTTCTTCCAGGTCTTGCCGTTGTCGGTCGTCTTGTAGAGGCCACGGTCGCCGCCGGGGGCCCAGAGCGGCCCCTGCGCCGCCACGTACACGACCCCCGCGGTGCGCGGGTCGAAGAGGATCTTGGCGATGTGCTCCGAGGCCTTGAGGCCGACGTTCTCCCAGGTCAGGCCGCCGTCGAGCGAGCGGTAGACCCCGTCGCCGTACGCCACGCTCCGCTGGCTGTTGTTCTCGCCGGTCCCGACCCACACCGTGAGCGGGTTCCTGGGATCGAGCGCCACGCACCCGATCGAGTACGACCCCTGCGCGTCGAAGATCGGGGTCCACGTCGTCCCCGCGTTGGTCGTCTTCCACACGCCTCCCGAGGCGACGGCCGCGTACCAGGTGCTCCGCCTCGTCGGGTGGATCGCGAGGTCGCCGATCCGCCCGGACATCATGGCCGGGCCGATCTCGCGGAGTGCAAGACCCGAGAACGTCTCGGCGCTCATCTTGGTCTTGGGCTTCGCGGGAGCGTCCTTTCCGGAGGTTTCCTTGGCGGGGGCCGCGAGCGCGGCCGTGGCGGCGAGGGACAGCAGGAAGGCGACGGCTGCGAGAGCACGCTTCATGGGATCCTCTTCTCGGCGGGCAATCTCCGCCGGTGGCTGAAGAGACTACAACCGACGCGAGGCGAATTGAAGGGCGGCGCTCGCGGCGAGCGAGTTTTCCTTTTCCCACCCTTTTTCTCTTGACATCGGCGCCGCGTCAAGGTAATTACCCCCGATCATGAGGGGAAGGCGAGTAGGGTTCTTCCCGCCGGCTCCGCGAGCCGGCGCGTCCGTCCACACCCTGAAGGAGGGATCCCGATGAAGAGGTCCGCACTGCGTTCCACCTTCTGGATTCTGCCGATCGTCGTGGCGCTGGCCGTGCTTCCCGTGCTCGCCGACGCCGCGCACACCGCCAAGCAGACCCCGCCGGTCAAGATGGGCACCTCCGGCGGCAGCTCGGCCGACAAGAGCACGCTCTACTGCTGCGGGGGCACGCTGGGTGCAGCCGTGCTCTACGACGGCAGATTGAGCATCCTCAGCAACAATCACGTCCTAGCTCGCTCGGGCCTCGCGAAGGCGGGAGAGACTACCATTCAGCCGGCGCTCATCGACAACAACTGCAGCTCGACCGGGTTGAACTCCGTCGGCGCCTTCGCGGGCAATCTCGTTCCTCTCGGCAGGAACGTGGACGCCGCGATCTCGTTTGCGAACACCGGGATGGTGGATTCCACCGGCGCGATCATCGACATCGGGGTGCCCTGCAACACCGTGCAGGCGCCGACCGTCGGCCTCTCGGTGAAGAAGAGCGGACGAACCACGGGGACCACGACGGGGACCGTCCAGGCGATCAACAGCACGGTGACCGTTCAGTACCAGAAGGGGTGCGGGACCGGGAAGAAGTTCACGCAGACCTACACCAACCAGATCACGATCACGGGCACCGGGGGCTCCTTCAGCGCCGGCGGCGATTCCGGCTCGCTGATCGTCTCGAACGACGGGACCCCGAACCCGGTGGGGCTGCTGTTCGCCGGGAACACCACGACGACGATCGGAAACAGGATCTCCGACGTGGTCGCGCAGTTCCAGTCCGGCGGGCACACCTTCTCGTTCGTCGGTAACACTTGCGCGGCGGCCGCGTTCAAGGAGCGCCCGCTGAACCCGCCCGATGCCGAGCTCGAGTACGTCACGAAGATCAAGGAGGCGAACGAGGCCGCCCTGTTCGCCCATCCCGGCGTCATCGGCGTCGGCGTCGGCCAGGCGGACGACGATGCGTTCCGGGCGGTCATGGTCATCTACGTGGACAGCGGCCGGCACATGCGCCCCCATGGGCTTCCGACCGAGATCGACGGGATCCCGGTGAAGGTAGTCCCGACCGAGCCGTTCGTCGCTTACTGATTCATTTCCCTTAGTCCGCCGGGCGCTCCTCGACGGGGCGCCCGGCGGCCTCCATCCCGTCCGGCCCCCGCCGCCCCCATCCCTTTCGCGCGAGAGCGTGGGGTTGTTGCATAATCCCCGCGTGCCGAACCAGCCCTGGCAGTTTCCCCTGATCCTGCTCGCCGCCTTTGCCGCGGGGATGGTGAACTCCGTCGCGGGGGGCGGGACCCTCCTCTCGTTCCCGGCGCTGGTCTGGGCGGGTCGCGATCCGCTCCTCGCCAACGCCACGAACACGATCGCCCTGTGGCCCGGCTCGCTGGGCGGGCTGTGGGGCTACCGGCGCGAGGTCTCGGGGAGCGGCCGGTTCGCGGCGGCGCTGCTCGGCCCCTCGATCCTCGGCGGGATCCTGGGAGCGATCCTGCTGCTCCGGACGCCGTCCAGGACCTTCGCCGACCTGGTGCCCTGGCTGATCCTGCTGGCCACGGTACTGCTCGCCGTCCAGGAGCCGGCCTCGCGCCTCGCGGCGAAGCTCGGGGCGGACCGGCGCGGCCCCGCATGGTGGGCCGGCGCGATCGGATTCCAGTTCCTGGTCGGGCTCTACGGCGGCTACTTCGGCGCGGGGATCGGGATCCTCATGCTCGCCGCGCTGGGCCTCCTCGGGCTCACCGACATCCACCAGATGAACGGTCTCAAGAACTTCCTGGCCTTCTCGATCAACGCCACCGCGGCGCTGTACTTCGCCGCGCGCGGCGCGGTGCTGTGGAGCGACGGGCTGCCGATGGCGGCTGCCGCGATTTGCGGCGGGCTGACCGGGGCCGCGCTCGCGCGGAAGCTGGGCCGGAGGGCGGTCAGGCGCGCGGTGGTGGGCATCGGCCTGCTCATGGCGCTCTCCCTCTTCATGAAACGGATCTGAAGGGACGATCGTTGGCGGAGCGGCAAATGGAGCGTTACGACGTCGTGATCCTCGGGGGCGGGCCGGCCGGCGAGCGGGCGGCCATCACGGCCGCGCGGATCGGCAAGCGCGTGGTATTGATCGAGCGCGAGCACGTCGTCGGCGGCACGTGCATCAACTGGGGGACGATCCCGAGCAAGACGCTCCGCGAGAGCGCCCTGTTCGTGTTGTCCATCACGAGGCACAAGGTCGAGGGGATCCGGACGGAGATCGCCGACCGGATCACGGTCCAGGACTTCATGTACCGCGAGCGGCTCGTGGTCCAGCGCGAGCTCGAGCTCGTGAACAAGACCCTCGACAAGTACCAGGTGGAGGTCGTCAAGGGGCATGGGAGCTTCCTGGACGAGCACACCGTGTCGGTGGCCGGCCCCGACGCGAAGGAGCTCGCGCGCGTCGCCGGGGACGTGATCGTGATCGCCACGGGGTCGATCCCCAACCGCCCGGGGAGCGTCCCCTTCGACCACGAGACGGTCTTCGACAGCAACACGATCCTTCAACTTCCCAGGATGCCGCGCACGATGATCGTGCTGGGCGCGGGGGTGATCGGGGTCGAGTACGCGTCGATCTTCGCGGCGCTGGGCGTCCGCATCGTCCTGGTGGACACGCGCGAGCAGCTCCTCCCCTACCTCGACCGGGAGATCGTCGAGATCCTCCAGCGAGAGCTAGCGCATCTCGGCGTCGAGTTCGTGCAGGGAGACACCGGCGAGCGTATCGAGAGGATCGAGGGGGAGCCGCCGCGGGTCCGCTGCCGGACCCGCTCGGGACGCATCCTCGAGGCCGACGTGATGCTCTACGCGATCGGGCGCGACGGGGCGACCCGGAGCCTCGGGCTCGAGAACGTTGGGATCGAGTCCAGCCCGCGCGGCCTGATCGAGGTCAACGAGTGGTACCAGACGCGACACGCGCACATCTACGCGGTCGGGGACGTCATCGGCTACCCGGCGCTGGCGAGCACCTCGATGGAGCAGGGACGCCAGGCGATCCGTCACGCGTTCGACGCTCCCGGGCCTCGCGGGCGGACGACCGTCCTGCCGTTCGCGCTGTACTCGATCCCCGAGGTGAGCTACATCGGCGAGTCCGAGAAGGGCCTGCTCGAGAAGGGCACCGACTTCGTCGTCGGCCGGGCACTCTACGAGTTCAACCCGCGCGGCCAGATCTCGGGGGACACCGAGGGCTTGCTCAAGCTCCTCTTCGAGACGGAGTCCGGGCGACTTCTCGGCGCGCACCTCGTCGGACACGGAGCGAGCGAGCTGATCCACGTCGGGCAGGCGTATCTCAACTCCGGCGCCGACGCCTCGACGATCGCCGAGACGCTCTACAACTACCCGACGCTTTCGGACCTCTACCGGCACGCGGCGCTCGAGGGGCTCGCCGCCAGGCGGCGCAAGCTAGCGCGCTGATTCCGGGGCGCTACTTCGGCGCGGCCTTGGCCGGCTCGGCGGCGGCGGCCGCGGGTACCTCGGGCTGGGCGCTCTTCGGCGGCGCGCTCTTCGACTCCGCCGGGGCCCGCTTCCCCGTCTCCCTCTTCGTGAATCCCGCGGGAGGGTCGAACGCGCCCGGCGGCGCGGGAGTCGCGGTCACCGATTGGGTCTCGGTGCTCAGGCCGAAGATCGCGCGCCGGGCGGGGGGAGCGGCGTCCCCTTCCGGGACCGGCTGGGACGCTCCTGGCGTCCTGGCGGACCTCCCCTTCTCTCCGTCCCGCGTCCCCCCGAGCCCCGCCGGCCCGTCGGCCGCCGCGCCCCTCCGGGCGCGGAAGGCAGGCAGGCCGCAGCTCCCCTCGCTCTCCACCGTGAGACGGGAGCGCACCGGGAATCCCTGCTGTTTCGACAGCTCCTTGTAGACCGCGGCGAAACCGCCGGAGAGGTGCGACATCATCCCCTTGGACGCCTCGGCCGCGGCCGACAGCTCTCGCGGGTCCGTTCCCACGGCCTCCGCCAGCTTCCGGTAGAACGCCTGGACCTCGCGGAGCTGGGGCGTTACCGGGGTGGCCCAGTAATCGAGCTGGTAGTGATTCGTGCAGGCCTGCTTGGCCTCCTCGTTGCGGCAGGCCTGCGTGCCCTCGAGGACGACCTCCTCGGCCGGGAAGCCGTTCACGTCCTGCTTCTGTCCCGTGCGCCGCGCACCGACCTTGACCGGATCGCACTGGAGGGACGGCCGCTTCATTTGCGCCTCGGCCGGGCGCCCCTGCGGCACGGCCCTCGACATGGCCGGCAGCAGGTCCTGCGCGGACTCGAGAGGCAGCTCGGCGTAGCTCTTGGCGCGTGGGTTCACCTGGTAGACGACGCGGCGGTCGAGCCGGGTGATGGCGGCGGTCGTCGATCCCCCCTCTCCGGCGAAGCGCTTCATGAGCTTGCCGGTCAGCCTCGTGGTGGTCTCCCGCCGCATCTTGTCGCCGGAGACGACGATCGTGGTGGTCCCCTCGCTGGCCAGGCGTCCCGTCTCGCCGAGCCCGTCGAAGACTGTCTTTTCCTTCACGGTCACGTCGGCCCGCGCGCCGCCCACCGCCAGCGCCGCTCCCACGGCCAGGGCCACGACACCTCGACTCGTCATCCTCATCGCGATCCTCCTCGGCCCCATCCGCGCCCGGCGGGCTCGGGACCATCGAGGCTAGGACGCGGACCTCTCCCCGTCAAGGGAACTTCGGGCCTCCCCTCCGGTCCAACCCGGTGAGCCCGAACGACGGGCAAGAGGAGCGAACGCCATGACGATCATGAAACTCCGGCGGATCGATACGGGCACTTTCTTGGTAGCGCTCGCGGCCGCCATCGTGGCCGCGGCATCAAGCGGACCCGCGCTCGCGGTCGAGAGCGGCGCCTTCTCGATGGACGTCCTCGTGGACGGCCGTCCCCTGGTCGAGTACGCCGCTCGCGGCACGGCCTACGTCGAGGCGCTGAAGGGACGCGAGTTCGCGATTCGGCTCCGAAACCGGACCGGCGGGCGGATCGGGGTCGCGCTGTCGGTGGACGGGCTGAACTCGATCGACGCTCGCTCCTCCTCGGCACGCGACGCGAGGAAGTGGATCCTCGACCCGTACGAGACCGTGACGATCGCCGGCTGGCAGACCGGGTCCGGCACCGCCCGGCGCTTCTTCTTCACCACCGAGGATCGCTCCTACGGCGCGTGGCTCGGGAAGACCGGGAACCTTGGAGTGATCGCCGCATCGGTGTTCCGGGAGAAGCGTCCCGCGCCCGCGCCCTGGTCGCTGGGCGGGCGTCCGTCGCCGCCGTACCTGACGGTCCCCGCGGAACCGTCCGCGGAAGTGCTCGCCGAATCGCCGGCGGCCAACGCGCCGAACCCGGCCGACGGCGCGACGGCCGGAGATGCCGCCCCGTTGCGGTCCAAGGCGGAAAGCAAGCGCGCGGCCAGGGACGAGTACGCCGCCACCGGCATCGGGAGGGAAACGAGCCACCCCGTCGTGGCGGTGGAATTCGACCCGGAAGATGCGCCGTGCGTCGAGCTGCGGGTCCGGTACGAGTACCGCGACGCGCTGGCCCGTCTCGGCGTCCTGCCCGCGCCGCGGCCCGTGGACGATCCTTTGGCCCGCCGGGAGCACGCCAGGGGGTTCCAGGAGCCCGGGTTCGCCCCCGACCCGTACCGTTGACGATGCGGCCCGCGCGGGAGCGCGGGCCGCTCCCGCCTACTTCTTCTCGGGCGTCGGGGCCGCCGGCGCCGGGGCCTCGGCCTTCACGATCTCGAGCATCTCCACCTCGAAAACGAGGGTCGCGCCCGGCTTGATCTGTCCGCGGCCCTGGTCACCGTAGGCGATGTCCGACGGGCAGACCAGCTTGGCCTTGCCGCCGACCTTCATCAGCTGGAGCCCTTCGGTCCAGCACGGGATGACGCCGTTCAGCGCGAACACCGCCGGCTCGTTCTTCTTGTACGAGCTGTCGAACTCCGTCTTCTCGTCGATGAAGGTCCCCTTGTAGTGGACCTTCACCCGGTCCGTCGCCTTGGGTTTTTCGCCGGTGCCCGGCTTGGTCTCGAGGTAGACGGCGCCGTTGGGCATCTTCACCGCCCCCTTCTCGGCGGCGAACTTGTCGGCGTAGGCCTGGCCGGCCTTCTTCTCGCTCGCCGCGAGAGCGCCGGCGCGGGCCTTCGCCAGCTCATCGATCTTGGGGCCGTAGGTCGCGAGCTCCACCTTCGGCTCGGCGCCGAGGACGCCGTCCGAAAACCCCGCCTTCACGAACTCCAGGTCGGCGGCGGAGAGGTTGAGGGGCGCGACGCGATTGCTCAGCCAGATGCCGAGGGCGTACAGGGTCTTCTGCTCGTCGGTCTCGAGCTTGGGTCCGGCGGCCGGGGCCTGGGCCTGGGCGCAGGCCGGTCCGGCGAGAAAGAGCGCGGTGACGAGGAACGCGGCGATGAGCTTCATGAATCCTGCTCCTTGAGGGGCGAATCTCCGCGCCATGGGTCGATGCACCCGAGGAGGAACGGAGGTCCGCAAACGGTGGGGCACTATATCAGATCGGCTTTGGACGAAAGGGAGTGGCCTCCATGGTGGACGCGAGATTGTGGGATCGTGAGCCGTCGCGGTCGAGAGGCTGGAAAAGGACCGATTCCGCGTCCCGGGGGGGGGCGGGCGTCCGCGGGGGGTGTCTTTTCGCGAAGGACCGGCTCGCCTCCGGGCTTCCCACAATCTCGCGGCCACCATGGGGTTTTCTGGCATCATGGCGGGCACGGAGGGCGCACATGGCGTTCACCCGCGAGCCGTTCACCGCGAGAACCGTCACCTCCGGGCGTAGCTGGCCTCTCGGGGCCACCGTCCGGGACGGCGGCGTCAACTTCGCGCTCTACTCGAGGAGCGCGGAAGGGGTTTTCCTCCTCCTGTTCGACCAGCCCGACGGCGAGCCCACCGACGTGATCCGCCTCGAGGAGAGGACCCGCTTCGTCTGGCACGCTTTCGTCGAGGGGGTACGGGCGGGCCAGTACTACGCCTACCGCGTCCTCGGGCCCTGGGATCCGGCCCGGGGGCTCCGCTTCAACGAGCACAAGCTCCTGCTCGACCCGTACGCCAAGGCGCTGACCGGCAAGCCTCGCAACGTGGACAATCTGCTCCTCGCCCACGACCTCTCCTCGGCCTCGAAGGACCTGGCGATGGACTCGCGCGACAGCGCACCGGTGCTGCCGAGGTGCATCGTGGTCGACGACGCGTTCGACTGGGATGGGGACGCTCCCCCTGCCCACCCGCTCGAGTCGCTGATCCTCTACGAGGTCCACGTCAAGGGATTCACAGCCCACCCGTCGTCGGCGGTTTCGCGGCCGGGGACTTACCAGGGGTTCGCGGAGAAGATCCCGTACCTGAAGAAGCTGGGGATCAACGCCGTCGAGCTGCTGCCGGTGCACGAGCACTACGTCGAGGACTTCCTCCGCGACCGCGGCCTGGCGAACTACTGGGGGTACAACTCGGTTGCTTTCTTCTCGCCCGAGTCCACGTACGGTTCGCGGACCTCGCCGGGATGCGAGGTTCGCGAGTTCAAGACCCTCGTTCGCGAGCTGCACCGGGCGGGGATCGAGGTGATCCTCGACGTCGTCTACAACCACACCGCCGAGGGGAGCGAATTGGGGCCGACGCTGTCGCTTCGCGGGATCGACAACTCGTCCTACTACTGCCTCACGGGCCCAGCCGAAGCTCCCGGCCGCCACTACGTGAACCACACCGGCTGCGGGAACAGCCTCGACCTCGGGACCCCTCCGGCGATACGGCTCGTTATGGACTCCCTCCGGTACTGGGTCGAGACCATGCACGTGGACGGGTTCCGCTTCGACCTCGCGTCGGTCCTCGGGCGGGAGGACGGCGGGTTCCGGACCGGCTCGTCGTTCTTCGACGCGGTGTCGCAGGACCCGGTGCTCGCGCGGGTGAAGCTGATCGCCGAGCCGTGGGATCTCGGGACCTACCAGGCGGGGAACTTCCCGGTGGACTGGTCGGAGTGGAACGGCAGGTTCCGCGACACGGTGCGGCGGTTCTTCAAGGGAGACGCCGGGCAGCTTCGCGACCTCGGTTGGAGGGTCACCGGCTCCGCCGACCTGTACGGCGACGACGGCCGCTCCGCCTACAACAGCATCAACTTCGTCACCTGCCACGACGGGTTCACGCTTCGCGACCTGGTCTCGTACGACGGCAAGCACAACGCCGCGAACCTCGAGGCGAACCGGGACGGGACCGACGACAACAACTCGTGGAATTGCGGCGCCGAGGGGGAGACGGACGATCCCGAGGTGCTGCGGCTTCGCCGCCGGATGGCGAGGAACCTCGTTTGCGGCCTCCTGTTTTCGTCCGGCACACCGATGCTCCTCGGCGGCGACGAGTTCCTTCGCACCCAGGGCGGGAACAACAACGCCTATTGCCAGGACAACGAGCTGAGCTGGTTCGACTGGCGCGAGGCGGCGAGGAACGCCGGTTTCCTCGAGTTCGTGCGGAAGGCGATCGCGTTCACCCGCCGCTTCCCCGCCCTCCAGCGGCGCAAGTTCTTCCTCGGCCGCGATCTCGACGACGAGGGGCTGCCCGACATCGACTGGTTCTCCTGCGACGGCGGCAGGCCGGACTGGAACGACGCCGAGCAGCGTGCGGTCTGCTACCGGCTCGCGGGCGACCGCCGCGACGGGCGCCCCGGCGACGAGGAGCTGTTCTTCGTCCTCAACGCCGACTGGAGGCTCCGGTACGTGAAGCTCCCGGCGCCCGGCAACGGCCGGCGCTGGCGCCGGATCCTGGACACCTACCTCGACGGCCCCGACGGGTTCGCCGAAGACGGCAAGGAAGTGGCGCTCGACCCGCAGGACCACTACCTCGCGAACCCGCGCAGCGTCGTGGTGCTCCTGGCTGGCTGATCGCGCTCCTCAGGGAACGGGGAACACCGGGGAGACCGGCGGGAGCGGGGGATCGCCGGGGTAGACGACGCGCTCGAGGAAGAGGCCCGAGGGGGGCGCCGTCCACTCGGCGACGCCTCCTCCGCCGGCGGAGAGCGCGCGCAGCCGCAGCAGGTCCTCGACGTCGGCCGGACGCAGCTCTCCGGCTCCGACCCGCACGAGGACGCCGACGATTCGGCGAACCATCCTCCAGAGGAAGTGCGACGCCGACAGGCGGACGAGGACGAGGGCGCCGTCGGTCGCCACCTCGGCGGACTCCACCACGACGATCGTGCTGGTCTGGTCGTCCGGCTTCTCGCAGAAGAGCGCGAAGTCGTGCCGCCCCTCGAGGAGCTGCGCCGCCGCGCGCATCCGGTCCGCGTCGAGCGGGCGGCTCACCCACCAGACGTACCGCTTCGCGAAGGCCGATCGCCGGCGGGAGATCTGGTAGAGATAGCTCCTCGACACCGCCGAGTGCCGGGCGTGAAACCTCTCGGACTCGGGCACGACGGAGAGCAGGTGGATGTCCGGCGGGAGCGCGTCGTTGACCTCCCTCCGAAGCCGCTCGGGATCCGCCCGTCGCCGCAGCCTCAGGTGCGCGGTCTGCGCCAAGGCGTGAACCCCGGCGTCCGTCCTGCCCGCGCCGCCGAAGTCGAGGACGTCCCCCGCGACGCCGGCGATGACCTGGCGCAGCTCCCCGGCGACCGTACGGGCGTTCTTCTGCGCCTGCCAGCCGCGGTAGCGGGTCCCGTCGTATTCCACGGTAAGACGATAGGTCGGCACGGCCCCATTATGCGGCTTAGGGGAGAATTCGGGATGCTGGCATAATGTGGGGGCGCCGACGCCCGTCGGAGACGGGCGCGGCGCGAGAGTGGCCCCAGAAGAACGCGCCCCGGACGGGGCGAGGAGAGCACGGGATGACGAACAAGGAGTTGGTCGGTCTGCTGAACCAAGCCATCGAGCTCGAGTACCAGGCGTTCCTCCAGTACTACTACCAGTCGCTGAAGCTCAAGGGGATGGCGACGGTCGCGCTCCGCGAGATGCTCGCGGAGGAGGCCGACGCGGAGCTCGGGCACGCCAAGGCGCTCGCGGAGCGGGTCGCGGCCCTCGGCGGCGAGCCCTCGATGAAGATCGCGCCGGTGAAGGTCGGCAACACGCCGAAGGAGATGATCAAGTACAACCTGGAGCGCGAGGCGAAGGCCATCGCCCTCTATCGCAAGATCGTGAAGGCCCTTCACGGAACGCAGGGGTACGAGCTGGTCTACGTGCTCATCCTCAGGATCCTCGGCGACGAGCTGAAGGACGTCGAGGAGTTCGAGGCGTTTCTCGACTAGCACGGCCCGGAGGGCGGCGGCCGCGGCATGAATCCGAACTGGTGCCCGCAGTGCTGCACGAGACACGCCCCTTCTGGGGCTTGCCCGGGGGCCCTGCTGGCGACGGGTGACGAGCGGGCCGGGTGGCGCGTCACCGTGGAGACGAGCGGCCGGCTCGAGGCGATCGGCGTCCTGGTCGCCCCTTGCGGCAAGAGCTGGCGGGCGCGGATCCTCACCTACCCGAACGTGCTGTGGACGATCCCGGGGGGGGGCGGCGCGATGAAGTTCGCGGCCGCTTCCCCCCAGGAAGCCGAGCGCCAGGCCATCGCCTTCATCAAGGCCCACTGCATCGAGCGCGGCTGGCTGCGCCGAGACGAGGTCGTTCCGGTGACTCTCGGGGCCTTCGCCGACGAGCGCGCTCCCGATGCCGTCGCCCCGTCCCCGGCCCGCAGGAGGCTGCGCACGTTCCCGATCTGGTTCGGGCCCCTGGTGCCGACGATCGAGGCGGTGACCGCCAATCTGTCGGCGACCGGGCTCTTCATCAACACGCCCAACCTGCTCGACGCCGGCACGGAGCTCCGGATGCGACTCGACCTTTACACCTTCCGGGTCGCCCTCCGCGGCAAGATCGTCTGGAGCCGCGACACCTCCGTCGTCGGCAGGCCCGCCGGCCTGGGGATCCGCCTCATCGACCCGCCCGCCATGTACGTCAAGTTCGTCGAGACGCTACGTTAGAATCCCGCCTCCGCGATCCCCTTCCGCTTCACCTCCGGCGCGTACTTCCCGGCCGTCGCCTCGATCTCGCTCGCCTTGCCGATGAAGACGAACGTGAGGTCCTTCTCCGGGTAGCGGCTCGCGATGACCCGCTTCGCGTCGGCGAGCGTGACCGCGTCCACCTTCGCGTAGAAGTCGTCGATCTCGCCGTCGGGCAGCCCGTAGTAGCGCAGCTGCGCCAGCAGGGACGCCAGCTGGTCGCCGGTCTCCAGCAGCTGCGGGGGGAGCGTCCCCTTCATGTAGGCCTTCGCCGAGGCGAGGTCCTCCTCGGAGATCCCCTTCTCGCGCAGCTGGTGCAGCACGTCGAGCGCCATGTCGACCGCCTTCTCGGTGCTCGCGGTCCGGGTGTAGCTCGAGATGTAGAACGGGCCGGGGAGCCTGCGCATCTCGAAGTCCGCCGACGCGCCGTAGGTCAGGCCGTTCTTGATGCGGAGCGCGGTGTTGATCATCGACGTGAACCGGCCCCCGAAGAGGGTGTTCACGACGTCGATCGCGACGCGATCCGGATCGTTCCGGGCCACCCCCACGTTGCCGATCATGAAGTTCGTCTGGGTGGCGTCGGGCTTGTCCACCAGCAGCAGGCGCCTTCCCGGCACGGGCTTGGCGGCCGCGAGCCGGACCTCCGCCGCCTTCTCCTTCGAGCTCCACGCGCCGAATCTCTCCCTGACGGCCGCCTCCATGTCCGCGGCGGCGAAGTCCCCGACGACGGCGAGGATGACGTTCGACGGGAGGTAGCTCGAGGCGTGGAACCTGACGACGTCCTCGCGGCCGATCGCCGCAAGCGACCGCTCGTCCCCGCCCGGCGGACGCCCGTAGGGGTGAGAGCCGAAGAGGAACGCGTTGTAGTACGTCGAGATCACGCCCTGCGCGCTGTCCTTCGCGGCCTTGAGCCCGTCGATCCGCTGAGCGAGGAGCTTCTTCACCTCCGCCTCGGGAAACACGGGGTTCATCACGAGGTCGGCGAACAGGTCGAGGCCGCTCGCGACGTCCTTCTTCACGAGCTCGGCCCGCCCCGAGCTGTAGTCGACGCCGGCCGACGCGGCGTACGTGGCCCCCACGAAGTCGAGGGCGTCGGAGATCTGGTCGGCGGTTCTCGTCTTGGTCCCCTTCCGCAGGAGCGCGGCCGTGACCGAGGCGAGCCCCTCCTTCCCGACGGGATCGGCCACCGACCCCGCGCGCACGATGTAGCCGAGGCTCACGAGCGGGACCTTGTGCTGCTCCATCAGCAGGACCGTCATGCCGTTCTTGAGCGTGAGGGACCTGTACGGCGGCAGCGAAACGCCGCCTCCGGGGGCCGGCGGCTCGGCCGCGAGGACGGCGGCGGCGAGCAGCGGCAGGAGCGCGGCCAGGATCGTCGTGCGGGTGCGCGTCGTCATTTCGCCTTCTCCTCGGGAACGAGCGTGGCCACGGTGCGGTTGTTCGCGCCGAAGTACTTCGCGGCCACCGCCTGCACGTCGGCGGCGGTGATCTTCTTCAGCGCTTCCTCCTTCTCGAAAAGCTTGCGGTAGTCGCCGAAGAACACCTCGTAGCTGCCGATCGTGTTGCCCCGGCCGTTGATCGTCTTCATCTCGCGGTAGAAGTCCGCGAGAAGGATGTTCTTCGCCTTGGCCAGCTCGGCGTCCGTGACGGGCGCGGTCGAGAGCTTCTGGAGCTCCTCGTAGAGGGCCTTCTCGCACGCGGCGGGATCGACCCCCGCGCGGGGCTGCAGGCTGAACGTGAACAGGAACGGGTCGAAGCTCTCGCCGGCGCCGCCGCGAACGCCGATGGCGAGCTGGTCGGCGTCCACGAGCCGCCGGTACAGGCGGGACGACTGCCCGCTCGTCAGGACCTGCTCGACGATTTGCAGCGGGTAGTACTCGGGGCTGTTCGTCTGCGGCACGTGGTAGGCGACCATGAGGATCGGCAGCTGGGCCGGCTTGCGCACGACGATGCGCCGTTCCCCTCGCTGCTCGGGCTCGACGGTGGTCACCTTCGGCGGCGGCTCCCGCGACGGGATCGGCTCGATGTACTTCTCGGCGAGGCGGAAGACGTCGGCTGCGAGGACGTCGCCGACCACGACCATGGTCGCGTTGTTGGGAGCGTACCCCATGCGCCAGTGGCTCTGAAGGTCCTCCATCTTCCAGCCCTCGATGTCGCTCATCCAGCCGATCACCGGCCACATGTAGGGGTGGGCGGTGAAGGCGGTCGCCTGGAGCTGCTCCTCGAGGATCCCGCGGTTGGAGTTCTCGACGCTCGTGCGTCGCTCGCTCGCGACGACGCCGCGCTCGGACTCGATGATCTTGGGGTCGAAGGACAGGTACTGGATCCGATCGGCCTCCATGTCGAAGATCTTCTCGAGGTTCACCGCTCCCGACGGGAACCAGTCCTGGTAGACGGTCACGTTCTCGCTGGTGTAGGCGTTGTTGTGCCCGCCGAACGCCTCCATCACGCGGTCGAACTCGCCGGTGCCGTACTTCTTCGCGCCGTTGAACATCATGTGCTCGAAGAAGTGGGAGATGCCGGTCGTTCCCGGGCGCTCGTTGCGGGCGCCGATCCGGTAGAAGGTGTAGAAGGCGACGTTCGGGATCGAGTGGTCCTCCTGCACGAGGATCTTCATGCCGTTCTTGAGCGTGCGCGTCTTGACCTCGAAGCTCTGGGCCAAGGCGGGGGCGCCGAGCAGCAGAGCCACCGGCAGGAGGATGGAAAGCGGACGGCGGAAAGCGGCCATAAACGCTCCTTCAAGATCGATCGGGCAAGGAGCGCCATGCTACCGCCTGAAGCGACCGGCGCGAAAGGCCCCCAGAAGTTCCACGCGTTCGCCAGGGGAACCAGGTCGGAGACGGGAAGAACTCGCCCCAGAAAAACAACGCCCCTCGGTGATACCGAGGGGCGGTCACTTCGTAGGACCAGCGCCGGTCCCCACTCGCTATATGTTTGGATACGGGTCGGGTAGGTCGCTGTCAAGAATATTTTCTCCAGCCTCGCTGCGCTCCGCGATCGGCCCTTCATTCGTCGAGAACGGCTGCCCGCAGCGGCTCCGAACCCCGGATAATTGAAATTCTTCGCAGATTGTCGTGGGAAAACCGCCCAGGAAACCGTCGCATCGCAGCTCGCCCCACCGCGATCAGAAGAATTAGAAGAAATGGTCGCACCGCCCGGCACCGGCTCAGGCGCGCGATGTCCTTCTCAAGCGGCGCGCGGCCCGCACGACGAGCGCCGCCGGGATGGGAGGGCTCAGCGCTGCTCGAAGAACGCGAGCGAGTAGAGCACCGACACGCCGGCGTCGCTCCGGTCCGCGACGCCGTTCGATCCGTAGAGCCTGCCGGCGAACAGGAGGACCGACACCACCTGCTGCGGGTCGAGGTTCGGGACGACCTGGATCCGGACTCCCGCGCTCAGGGTCAGATTCGACTCGTACAGGTCCACGCCGAAGAACTTGTCCGCGGCGAGGGTCCCGACCGGCGACCACTTGCGCTGCGGCCGGAAGCCCACGCCTCCGATCACGCCTAGCGCCCAGCCGTTCGACGTCCGTCCCGCGTCGCCCGCCTGCACCCAGGTCAGCCGCCCGCCGCCGAAGAGGTGGTACTTCTTGTGGAGCGAATCGCCGAACGTGAGGCCGACGCCGGCCTGCCAGAAATCGGAAGCGCCGCTCAGCAGCGCGCTGTACTCGTCCAGGGTGAAATCGCGATCCACGGAGGCGCTCGCGACCGGAGCGGCCGCCGGCGCGGCCCAGGCCGCTCCGAACGACAGGCTCGAAAGGACCACCGCGAACGCAAGCGCCTTGTTGAAGCCCATGGTGCGACCTCCGGGCGGCGATTGTACTCTCGATGCGCCCCCGCGGCCTTCGCCGGCGGCCGCGGTCGCCCGTTCCCGTGCGATTTGCGGGGCTCGTGGGCGGGTCTTATACTCGGCGCCTTGTTCATGAGGCTCCCATGAAACTTCGAGATTTCTCCGGCTTGCGCCTTCTCCTCGTCATCGCGGCCTGCGGCCTGCTGCTCGGCGCGGCGCCGGGATCCACCCCTTCCGACATCCAGGCCCTGGTCAAGGACGGGAAGCTCGACGACGCGATCGCCAAGGGCCGGGAGGCGGTGAAGGCGAAGCCGTCCGATCCCGAGCTCAGGATGGCCCTCGCGCACGCGCTGGCGGCGAAGGGGCGCAGCATCCACCGGGTCGTCAGCGCGACGGTGGACGGCAAGGATCTCCTCGAGGGGAAGGTGGCGCTCCCCGCGATCGACCCCGAGCACCCGCCGAAGGCCGAGGTCCGTTACGACCCGGCTCTGTTCGAGGAAGCGGTCAAGAACGTGCGCGAGGCGGTGAAGCTCTCGCCGAAGCGCGCGGACCTGCGCTTCGAGGAATGCTACCTGCTCACCGACGCGGGGGACGTGGACGGCGCCCTGGAGGCCGTCAAGGGCGCGCTCGCCGCGCTACCGCACGCCGGACCGCTCGGGAGCGATCTCGCGGCGTTCGGCGTCGAGCGCGCGAAGCGCGGCGATCCCCGGGGAGGCGCGGTCCTCCTCCAGCCGGTGACGGCGGCGTTTCCGAACGACCCGGCGATCGCCGTGGACTACGGCTATATCCTCGGCCAGGCGGGCAGGAAGGCGGACGCGTTGAAGGAGCTCGAAAGGGCCTTCAAGCTCGCCCCGACCGACCCGCGCGTCCTGCGGCGCCGGACGACGGCGCTCATGCTCCTCCGCGAGTTCAAGCGGGCGCGGGCGAGCTGGCAGGCCGCCTTCGAGGCCACCCGCGCGGACGGGGAGCGGCTCGGCGCGGCCGCCGCGGCGATCGCGTTCGACACGAAAACGGCCATCAGCGAGCTTCGCGAGCTGGGAGCGCCCGCCGCCTCGGCCGACGCCGCGCTGACGGAGCTCGCCTCGGAGCTCTTCACGGCGGCTTCCGCTCCGGCGGCGGCGAAGCAGAACGTGGCTGCGGCGAAGAAGCTCGCGGACGACAAGAAGGAGCTTCTGGCCCTCCCGATACTCCACCGCGCGCTCGCGGCGGACAAGGGGCTCAAGGAGGCCGCGGCTCTCATGGCCGGCATCGAGCGGACCTTCGGTTTCTCGACCGCCGCGGACGAGATCCTGCGCGACGCCGCGGCTCCTCCCGCCGCGCCGTCGAAGCCCGCGCCGAAACCGAAATAGGAGCGCTCAGGCCTCGGGGGAGAGCCGGCGGTAGGTCCAGACCGCAACGAGCACGGCGGAGGCGAGTAGCAGCGCGCCGGTGGCCTGATGGGCGGTGGCGACCGCGAGGCGCAGACCCTGCGGCAGCGCGGCGCTCTCCTCCATCCCCACCACGGCGTAGGCGCCGAGGCCCAGCGCGACCTGCACCCCCGCGATCCCGGCGAGCGTCGCGCCGAGCCGCCCGAGCAGCCGGTCGTCCCGGTTGTTCCCCCACGCCCGCAGCCCCGCCGCGACCGCCACCGGGGCGACCACGGCCGCCATCGCGACGTGCACCATCAGGCCGTGAGCGAGGTGGCGCTGGATCGCCCCGAGCACGAGCTGAACGAGCAGGAGGCCTACCGCGGCCGGGGCGAGGAGCCGGTCGGTTCCCGCGTGCCGCGCGCGAGCGGGTCCCGCCGGGTCCTTGAACGCTGGCGACGTGAAGGCCGCGAGCGCGACCATCGTGGCGAAGAAGAGCTGGCCGAGCGCGCCGTGGATCACGGCCAGCGCGATGTTCGGCGAGGTGGCGGCGGGGTCCTGGCTCAGGGTGAGCGTCCCGGTAACCCGGAGGCCGCCCAGCACCCCCTGCGCGACGACCATCGCGACCGCCACGAGGGAGAGCCGACGCACCCAGCGCCGCGTCTCGACGCGATGGAGGTGGATCGCGAGGACGACCGTGGTCAGGCCGATGAGCGACCCGAAGAGGCGGTGGGCGTGCTCGTAGTAGATCCCGCCGGTCATCCGGGAGAGAGGGTAGAGGAACATGTTGTAGCCGAACGAATTCGGCCAGTCCACGACCGACAGTCCGGCCTTGGCGCTCGTCACCACCCCGCCGACGATCACGAGGAGGAAGGTCGCTCCCGCCGCGACGCGCGCGAACGCCGCGGTCCAGTCGGCGGGCGCCGCGTCCGGCCGGCGCGTGCGCGCGCCGATCGCCGCTCCCGCCGCTCCGAGGGCGGCCGTGAGGACGACCGACCCCGGCAGCCACAGCAGCGCCGACGGGACGACCTCGTTCGGCCGGTCTCCCCCGAGCAGGCTTCCCAGGACCAGGAGGTTGACGAGCCCCGCGAGCAGCCCGGCGTAAGCCCCGCCGCGCACCCCGCGTCCGGCGGCGCGCCCCGCGACGACACCGCCGCCGAGGAAGCAGAGCACCACGAGAGCGAGCACCGCTCCGCTCGGGACCGACACGGCCGGCAGGCGGCAGACGTACCCCGCGCCCCACGCCGCGGCGCTCGTGCCGAATCCGATCGCCAGGATGTCCGCGGCCCCCCTCGGGGACGCGGCGCCGCCGCCATTCATCGCGCTAGCTCGCGACCCGCAGGGTCGCGGCGATCTTCACCAGCCTGTCGATCTCGGTGGCGCTCGCCCCCGCGCAGAACACGTGCATCGCAAACTCCTTCCGCCCCGGGTAGGGAACGATCGCCTCCGCGTGCTCGACCCCGCCCGACGCCCAACGGTGCCACTCGGCGCCCGCCGTCCCGAGGAGGTCGGCCTTCTTCTTGGTCACGGTGACCTTGCTCCCGTCCTTCGCGGCGGCGTCCTCCTGGACGTGAAGGTACAAGGGCCGCTTGCCGACGTAGATGCCCAGGACGGGCACGCCGTCGCCGAGTTTCGGGAGGATCCGGAAGTAGTGCATCGAGAAGTCCGGCGCCTGCTGGTGGGTGTCCACGGTCCCTTCCGGCACCATGAGGACGACCTTGTCCGTGTCCTGCACGCCGCGGAAAGAGCGCTCGCCGGCGGAGGTGGCCAGCCGCTTCGGGCCGGGCGCCACGGTCTCCGCGACCCTGCGGGCGAGGGCGGTCGCTCCCGCGACGTCCTTGGCGGCGTCCGGATCCAGGAAGTAGCTCACCATCTGGACGGTCCCGTCGGTGTGGAGGACGTACTCGCCGAGGGCCAGCCAGGCCTCCCGCTTCGGGTCGGGCGGACCCTTCGGCGAGATCAGCACGGCGGGCCGGCCCGACGGGAGCGCCTTGGGCTCGATCGCGTAGCGGTCGGCCCAGCGGGCCTTGACGGCGGGCTCGAGGGCGTCGGCGGTCGAGCGGGCGAACACCTCGTACGCCAGGATCATCATGCGCTCGCCACCTGCGTCCACGACGACGCGCGTCTCCTCCTCGGTCAACGGATTGGCGGACGCGACGTTGGCCTGGCGCGCCTCGATGCGGGCCCCCACGGGAAGCCGAGCCTCGATGCGGCCGCCGAGGAGGGCGGTCGGTTTCTCCTCGAGCGCCAGCGTGCCCAGTTTGCCTGCCGCCGCGGGGCCGGCGGCCACGCCGCCGGCGAGCAAGGAGCACACCAGCAAGGTCCGGATGCGAACTCGCGTCCTCATGAAAACCCTCCGTCATTGCGTTGATACAACCCAGCATGCGTGACCTCGGGGCGGATTTCAAGTGCGGGAGCTCCCCGGGACCGCCGGGCCGCGAACGGGGTAAGATGAGCGCCATGGGCGAGAAGGCGAGGATGCTGACGATGCGCTCGGGAGGTTGGGTGCTCCTCCTGGCGGCGGTTTTGACGCTGGGGGCCGCGGCCTGGCGAGTGCTCCCCGTCTTGCTTTCCCCCCGCTCGCGTGCGATCGGCGACGGGAAGGACGTCGCGAGCTACCGCTTCGACCTCGCGACCTGCCTCGTCGCCCCGGGCCGGATCGCGGCGTCGGGTCTGCCGAAGGACGGGCTGCCCGCGCTGACCCGCCCGCGTCTCGCGAGCGCTTCCGAGGCGGAATCGGCCCCGGCGGGGCACGGCAGGTACCTCGTCGGCGGCGACCGCGTCGTGGGCGTCGCGGTCGGCGGCGAGGCGCGCGCGTACCCCCTCCGCGTGCTGGCGTGGCACGAGGTGGTCAACGACGTCATCGGCGGCGTCCCGGTCGCCGTGACCTACAACCCGCTCTCGGAAGGGGTCGCCGTGCTCGACCGGCGCGTCGCGGGCGAGGTCCTCGATTTCGGCGTGAGCGGGCTGCTCTACAACTCGACGCTCCTGATGTACGACCGCCGCCCGGGCGGGGCCGGGGAGAGCCTCTGGAGCCAGCTCGAGGCCCGCGCCGTCACCGGGCCCGCGGCCTCCCTTCGAAGGACGCTCGCCGTTCTCCCCTGCTCCCTCACGCGCTGGTCGGACTGGCGCGGCGCCTTCCCTCACACCACCGTGATGACCCCCGACGACGCGACGGCCGAGAAGTACCAGCGCGAGCCCTACGGAACCTACTTCAACTCCGACCGCTTCGTCGTCCCCGTGCACCCGCTCCCGCCCGCCGGCGGCCTCCCCCTCAAGGCCCGCATCCTCGCCGTGCCCTCCGCCGCCGGAGGCTGGCAGGTCATCCCCCTCGACACCGACCGTCCCCCCGCGCCCCCCGTCGTCACGGTTCGCGCCGGCTCCGCCGAGCTCCGCATCGACTACACCGTCCGCCCCGCCTCCGTCCGCCTCGTGAGCCCCACCACCGAACCCGTCCCCGTCTTCTACGCCTTCTGGTTCGCCTGGTACGCCACCCACGTCGGGTCGGACATTACTGGCGTAACCGTCCTCGGCGACCAGCCGCGGTAAGTTACTGAATGACGCATGGTTGCGTCCATTCGGCCAAGAGCGGCCGGGGGCCAGGGTCGTCAGGGCAAATGTGTAGGTACTCGAGGAGAACTCAAGCTCGCAAGCTCTTCGGAGACAGGGGGTTAGAGCCCATGTGCCCGAAAACTGTCACGCCGGCAATGGGTGACCCCAGCTACGGCTTTATCCCCGGGGCGTAGTTCGGGATCAGGTCGGGCTGGTAGGTCGTCGTGTCGAGCAGGGCGAGGCCGACGAAGAGCACCAGGAAGAGGAGCGCCACGACGAACACGATGGCGTTCACCGGCGCGTCGTACCTGAGGTGCATGAAGTAGAGCAGGACCAGCGTGGCCTTCGCGGTCGCGATCCCGAGGGCGAGCCAGAGGTTCATGCTGCCGAGGTCGAGCCACGTCGCCGCGACCGTCGCCCAGGTGAGGACGAGGAGCGTCGCGAGAACCAGCAGGAGGGTGCGGATCGGCACCGCGTGAGCCGTCTCGCCGTGATCGGTCTCCGCTGCCGCGGTCGTGTGCGCCATGGGTCCTCGCCTCCGGTCAGTGGATCAGGTACAGGAGCGGGAACAGGTAGATCCAGATCAGGTCCACCACGTGCCAGTAGAGGCCGACCAGATCCACCGGGGTGTAGTACTCGGATCCGAACGCGCCGCGGCTCGCGCGGAACAGGAGCCACGAGATCGCGCCCATGCCCCCGATCACGTGAATCCCGTGCAGCCCCGTCATGAGGAAGTAGATGCCGAAGAAGAGCTGCACGTTCTTCGGCGAGCCGGTCGTCCCAGGGATCGGCCCTCCGCCGGGCTCCCCTTCGGGCAGCGGGTGGTGGGCGTCGGGGTGTCCGCCCGCGTGCTCGACGCCGACGGGCCGGTAGCTCTTGCCCCACAGCAGTCCGTGCTTCCACTTGTGCTCGTACTCGACCGCCTTGATCCCCAGGAACCCGAAGCCCCCAAGGAGCGTCAGGGCCAGCAGGACCTTGAGCCCCTTCTGCTTCCCCAGCTGCGCGCAGCGGACCGCCCACGCCATCGTGAGCGAGCTGCAGAGCAGGACCACCGTGTTGATCCCGCCCAGCTTCACGTCGAGGAAGCGGTGCGCGTAGATGAAGACCTCGGGGTGGCTCGCGCGGTACACGGCGTACGCGCAGAACAGCCCGCCGAACAGCAGGATCTCGGTCGCCAGGAAGATCCACATCCCCAGCTTCGCCGAGGCGAACTGCTGCCCCGGCGTATCGAAGTGATGCGCCAGGTGCTTGTTCCCGGAGTGCGCGTGTCCCTCGCCCGCGGCGACGCCCATCTCGAATTCTCCCTAGGGTCAGGCGCCCGTGCGCGCCGCCGCGACGTACCCCTCGACCGCCGGGTCCCATCGGAGCCCGCTGTAGTCGTAGGGATCGCCCGGCTCCGGGGTGCGGTCGAAGTTGTCGTGCGGGGGCGGCGAGGGGGTGTGCCATTCGAGCGAGTTCGAGCCCCACGGGTTCGCGGGTGCCTGCTTCCCGCGGAACAGCGAGTGCAGGAGGTACCCGGCGGTCAGGAAGAACCCGACCGCCATGATGTACGACCCGATGGACGAGGCCACGTGGTAGGGCTGGAACCTGTCGAGGTAGTTGTAGTACCGGCGCGGCATCCCCTGCGTGCCCATGACGAACTGCGGGAAGAAGGTCAGGTTGAAGCCGACGAAGACCAGGAGCAGCCGCGACCCGGCCCCAGCTTCTCGTTGTACATCCGCCCGAACATCTTCGGCCACCAGTAGTGCAGCCCGCCGAGGAACGCGATCAGGGTCGCCGCCGAACATCACGTAGTGGAAGTGCGCGACGACGAAGTAGGTGTCGTGCAGGTGCACGTCGGTCGCGAGCGCGCCGAGGAACAGGCCCGTCAGCCCGCCGATCGCGAACAGGAACAGGAACGACGAGCGCGTAGAGCATCGGCGTGTCGAGCCGGATCGACCCCTTGTACATCGTGGCGAGCCAGTTGAACACCTTGATCGCCGACGGGATCGCGACGCTGAACGTGAGGGCCGAGAAGATCATGGTCGCGAGGTCGGACTGCCCGCTGACGAACATGTGGTGTCCCCACACCAGGAAGCCGAAGGCCGCGATCGCGATGCTGCGAGAACGCGATGAACCGGTAGCCGAAGATGTGCTTCCGGCTGAACACCGAGATCAGCTCGCTGATGATCCCCATCGCCGGCAGGATCATGATGTAGACGGCCGGGTGCGAGTAGAACCAGAAGAAGTGCTGGAAGAGCACCGGGTCGCCGCCCAGCGCGGGATCGAAGATGCCGATGCCCAGCGTGCGCTCCGCGATCAGCAGCAGCAGCGTGATGCCGAGCACCGGCGTCGCCAGCACCTGGATGATCGCGGTGCGCGTAGAGCGCCCACAGGAACAGCGGCATCTTGAACCAGGTCATCCCGCGCGGGCGCAGCTTGTGGATCGTGACGATGAAGTTGAGGCCGGTGAAGATCGAGCTGAACCCGAGGATGAACGCTCCGAGTGACCATCGCGCACGACGTGCGTCGCCGGTCGTGGTGCTGTAGGGCGTGTAGAACGTCCAGCCGGTGTCGACGGCCGCCGAGGAGGATCGAGGCCACCGCGAACAGCGCGCCCGACGACGTAGAGCCACCAGCTCGCGAGGTTCAGCGCGGGAACGCGACGTCCTTCGCGCCGAGCATGAGCGGCAGCACGAAGTTGCCCAGCGCCGCCGGGATGCCCGGGATGATGAACAGGAAGATCATCACCGCGCCGTGCAGCGTGAAGATCTGGTTGTACGTGTCGGCCGACATGATCGTCCGGCCGGGCGTGAGCAGCTCGGTGCGGATCGAGCAGGGCGAACATCCCGCCGAGGAGGAACGCCCCCAGGATCGAGACGAGGTACATGATCCCGATGCGCTTGTGGTCGAGAGTGAAGATCCACGAGCGTATGCCGTGCGCGTGGGTCAGGTAGTTGTCCCCCGCCGGCCCGGCGTGCGCCCCGGACGATCCCCCGGCCCTCGATTCGGTCGAATCCATGGACCTCTCCCTCACTTCTCGAGCGTCTTCAGGTACTCGATGATGGCGGTGATCTCGCTGTCCTTCAGCCGTCCCTGGTAGGTCGGCATCACCGGCTGGAACCCCGCCACGACCTTGGCCGCGGGATCGAGGATGGACTCGCGGAGGTAGTTCTCGTCCGCGATCACGCGCTTGCCCCCGTCGAGCGGCACGTCGTGCCCGAACAGCCCCTTGAACGTCGGCCCGGTGCCGGGACGCCCGTCGACGGTGTGACACTGCGCGCAGCCGCGCGGAGGAGTAGAGCTTCGCCCCGGCCTCCGCGGGAGAGAGCTTCGTCGAGGAAGTTCGCCGCGCCGTCGAGCCACTTCTCGAACTCGCCGGGCGGGTGCACGACCACGGTCGTGTGCATGTCGGAGTGGCTGGTCCCGCAGTACTCGGCGCAGAACAGGTCGTACTCGCCGGGCGTCGTCGCCTGGAACCACGCCTTCGTGTACCGGCCGGGGACCGCGTCCTTCTTCACGCGAAAGGCGGGAACGAAGAAGCTGTGGATGACGTCCTCGGAGGTGAGGACGATGCGGATCGGCGTGTCCACCGGCACGTGGAGCCGGTCGTCCACGTAACCGTTCGGATAGGTGAACGTCCACTTCCACTTCTGCCCGTTGACGAGGATCTCGTAGGCGTTGGCCGGAGGGGTGGCCAGGTCGAGGAACCCCTTGAACCCCTGCCAGAAGATCACGATCACCAGCGCGAGCGGGATGATCGTCCAGGTCAGCTCGAGCGGCGTGTTGTGGCTCGGCGAGTCGCCCGCCTCGCGCCCCACCCGTCGCCGGTAGCGAATGACGAACACGACCAGGAGGGCGACGATCAGCAGGAAGAAGAACAGCGAGATCCCGTAGATCAGCGCGAAGACGCGATCGACGCCCTCGGCGGACGTCGACGCGCCTCGCGGAAGCCAGAACGAGGGGTCGTTCGGCCCCGCCGCCCCCAGCCCGATGCGATCCAGAACGCCGTTGAGTAGACCCAAGGTGCGGACTCTCGTCACGAGGTCGGTCTCCGCCTCTTCTCGCGGACCCAAAGGAACGACAGCGCGACGGCCAGGATCGCCGCGGTCAGCGCGCCGCCCACCTGCATCAGCCTCATCGCGACGGGCGCGTAGCGCCCGGCGGATGCGTCATAGTGGAAACAGAAGAGGACGAACTGGTCCATCGGGGTGCCGATCCCGCCGCGCGAGGCCTCGACGAGCGAGAGGCGCAGCGTCTTCGGCTCGAACTCGACGCCGGCGAGCGTCCGCGAGACCTTTCCGTCCGGGGTGATCACGAAGATCGCCGCCGGGTGCGCGTACTGCTTGTCCTCCTCGACGTACCGGTAGCCGAAGCCGACCGCGGCGGCGAGCGGCTTGATCGCCTCCTCGCGGCCGGTCAGGAAACGCCACCCGTCCCCCACCCCCGGCTTTCCGAGATCCTCGAGGTAGTTCTGCTTCTTCTCGCGCGCGAGCGCCGGGGTCTCGGTGGGGTCGATGCTCACCGTGACGATCTCGAAGTCGCGCCCGGGTTCGAGCTTCAGATTCTTGAGCGAATCCACCAGCCCGTTCAGGATGAGGGTGCACAGCATCGGGCAGCGGTAGTAGTTGAGGGTGAGGATCACCGGCCGGGCCGGCCGGAAGAAGTCGCGAAGCCGGACCGGCTTGCCGTCCTCGTCGGTGAACGCGAGATCGAGCGGCACCTGGTTGTCGAGGCGGTCCGTGAGGCCGACGCCGTCGAGCCCCTTCGGCCCTGCCTCGACGCGCTCGGCACGAGGCGGCTCGGTTCGTTCGGCCGCCGCCGGCGCCGACACCGCTGCGAAGACGAGTCCGAGGACCATCGCCGCCACGATCCGACTGCTGTTCCGCCGCTTCATCCCGTTCCAACCCCTAAATAGGACCAACGCGGTCCGTAATATACAACACGGACGCGAACTCGAAAAGAGGGGGGCGGCGCGGCGAATCAGGGGATCGCGCCCTCCGGAACGGCCCAGCGGTACAGCTCGACCGCGAGGCGCCCGGCCTTGATCGCGGGATCCTCCGCGCAGAGGGCCTTGAGGCGCTCGGGATCGTCGGTGCGGAAGACGAAGATCCCGCGGAGGACGCCGTCCTCCCCCATCGGCCCGGCGATGGCGAGGTCTCCGGAGTCCGCCATCTTGTTGATGTTCGCCATGTGCCCCTTCTGGATCTCCTCGAGCTTCTCCTTGGGGTACTGCGGCGCGCTCGGCGGGCGATTGAGGAGCCCGATCCAGCGGGCGGTGAGGCGGGTGACGTCGGTGGTCTTCTTCAGGATGCCGTCCGCCGCCCACCACGGGTGGACCTCGGGCACGTCGCGCCCGGCCTTCACCCACGGATCGTCCTTGACGACCGTCTCGGCCTCCGCCTTCGTCGGCACGTCGAGCACCATCGCGGCGCGGAGGTCCCCGCCCCTCTCGATCGGCCCCGACACGAGCACCGTCCCCACCGCGTGCAGCTTCTTCAACCAGGCGAGATACGCTTCCTGCGTCGCCTGGACCACCCGCTCGTCCATGAACTTCGGGCTGCCGGCCTGCCGGATCAGGACGAGCTGGTAGGTCTTCATGGTGTACTTGGGAGGCGCCTTGTCCTCCGCCCGGGCGCCCGCGATCGCCGACGCCGCGAGGACGAGGAGAAGGGGCAACGGGGCGCGCCGCGTTCTCATCGTGAATCCCCCGTTCCCCCGCGGCGTCCGCGGGAAGGACCGCTACTTCGCCCCCGCCGGTTTCGCGCCGGACTCGCGGGCGACGAGCTCCATCGCCCGGTCGATCGGGATCGCGACGACCCCCTTCTGCGGATCCACGACGCGGTAGCCGTTCAGGCGGCCGAGCTGCTCGGCGCGGAGGCTCTCCAGTTCGGCCGCGGGCGCGCTGGTCACCTTGCGGGCCAGCTCGGCGTCCTCGGCGTGCCGGAAGATCGCCTGCAGGAAGACGATCGCCACGAACAAGAGGATCGCGCCGACGAGGCCGACGACGACCGTCAGCGGGGTGTTGGGATCGCCGCCGTCCTTCACGCCGCGCACCTCACACGTTCTCGAAGCGGAGCGACTCGCCGAGCCGCGGGTCCTTGAGGGGTACGAGGGGCAACGTCTTGAGGCGCGCCGCCGCGGCGGCGAAGACGAGGCCGCCGATCGCGACGAAGCAGAGCGCGTCGAGGAGCCCCGGCGTCCCGGACGCGCGCCCCGGCTTCACGAGCCAGTAGAGATCCGCCAGGTGCATGAGGAGGATCCACGCGGCCATCGGGATCAGCATCCCCGGCCGGCGCTTCGGGAAGCGGGACAGCAGGGCCACGAACGGGAGCAGGAAGTGGCCGGCGAGCAGCAGCACGCTCACCCAGACCCAGCCCCCCTGCTGACGCGTCCGGTACCAGACGGTCTCCTCGGGCAGGTTGGCGTACCACATGAGCATGTACTGCGAGAAGGCGATGTACGCCCAGAAGACGACGAAGGCGAAGACCAGCTTGCCCATGTCGTGGTAGTGCTCCATCGACACCGCGTGGCGCATGTACCCGCGCCCCTGGAGCAGGGAAACCAGGAGGGGCAACAGCGCGAAGAAGCCGACGACGGCCCCCGCGAAGAAGTACACGCCGAAGATCGTGCTGGACCAGTGCGGGTTCAGCGACATCAGCCAGTCGAACGCGAAGAACGTCACGGTCAGCGCGAAGAGGATCGTCCCCGGCGCCGCGAGACGCTCGAGCCCGACGGTGAGCTTCGGGTCGCCCGTGGCATCCTGCGCTCGCGAGCGCGAGCCGAAGCGCCAGGCGAGCGAGATCCAGACGGTGAAGTAGACCGCGGCGCGCGCGACGAAGAACGGGACGTTGAGGTACGCCCGCTTCGCCTCGATCGCGGCCGCGTGCGCGCCGTGCGCCCCGTGCGCCCCGCCGGCCCACGGGTAGAGCTCGCCCAGCCCGAACAGGAGGGGGATCCCGAGGATCGCGAGCGGCAACAGGGTCGAGGCGACGATTTCGGCGAGCCGGCGCACGACGACGCTCCAGCCGGCCCGCGTCAGGTGCTGCAGCATCACGAAGAACAGCGCGCCGAGAGCCAGGCTCAGGAAGAACACGCAGCCCACGAGCCACGCGTAAGGAACCGGCTCCACCCCGCGCCGCCGTACGCCGCACCGAGCGCACCGAGAAGCGCGACGATGCCCACGACGCCGCCGGTCAGCGCCCAGCGCCCCGCCCGCTCTCCGACGACGAGCGCGTCCTTCGAGATGTCCGCGGGGCCGTGCACGCTACTCCCCTCGATCTCAGCGGAGCCCGGAGCGGACGTCCTGGGGGACGTCCTCGATCCGGGCGTTCTGGCTCCGCTGCAGCGCCCGGACGTAGGCCACGATCGCCCAGCGGTCCTCGACGGGATCTGCGGGCCGTAGGCCGGCATCGTTCGGATGCCGTTGCGTGATCGTGTTGAAGAGGTGCCCCGCCGGCCTCGCGCGGACCGCGTCGGCGTGGAAGGACGAGCGGCGGCACCCAGGTCCCTTCCTGCAGGCGGTCGGCGCGCTTCGCGACGATGCCGTCGCCGTACCCGGCGAGGCCGTGGCACGGGGCGCAGTAGATGCCGAAGCGCTCCTGGCCGCGCTTCATGAGCGACTCGGTGACCGGCACCGGGATCGCCGTCGACCCAGTCCCGTCGGTCTTGCCCGGTGGTCAGCGCCTCGTCCTCGTCGCAGCTGGCCGCGCGCCACGGTTCCCGGCGACCGGGAGCGCTGCCGCGCGCCCGTCGGCGAAGAGCGGGTTCGCGCTGCTGGCTCTTGAACTCGGCCTGGTTCGTCCATGTCCGGAACGAGCTGGATCCGCGGCCGCGGGGACAGGCGTACCGCGCGCCGCCGCGACGCAGCGCGAACGGCACGAGGCCAGGGCCGCGAGGAGGACGAGGGCGAAGACGACCCAGCGCGGCATCGCTCAGTCCTCCACCGGCTCGACGTGGACGTCCGCCGAGCGACGCCAGGAGCGCCGCGCGTCTTCTCCGGATCGAACTTCGGGTCCGCCGCCTCGATCGCTGATGAAGAAGCGGTCCGTCGTCGCGCGCCGGAACCGCTCGTTGCGCGAAGAGCGGGTGGTGAAGCGCGGGAGCCCGTTCAGCGCCAGCATCCCGACGAACGCGGCGAGCGCGCCAGGAGGATCGTCAGCTCGAACGCGACCGGGATGTTCGCCGGCAGGCTGAAGAGCGGCTTGCCGCTGATCAGGAACGGGTAGTCGACGGCGTTCGTCCACCACTGCAGCAGGATGCCGCCGACCGCCCCCGCGAGCCCGCCGCCGAGCACGAGCCACGGCAGCTGCGTCGAGCCGGATGCCCATCGCGTCGTCGAGGCCGTGCACCGGGAACGGCGTGTGGGCGTCCCAGCTGCCTGAAGCCCGCGTCGCGCACCTTCTCGCAGGCCGCGAGCAACGCCTCCGGCCGTCGCGAACTCGGCGAGCACGCCGTCGAGGCGCGGCTTCGCCGGCGCTCGCCGCTCATGGCGCTCCTCCATCGCGACGCCCGTCCTGCTCCTCGTGCTGCTTCGGGAAGTCGCCCCAGTAGTCGCCGTGCCCCTGGTGCACGCCGAGCTCGAGGTGCGCCTGCGGCATCACGCTCTTCACCTCGGCCATCGCCACCATCGGCAGGTAGCGGCAGAACAGCAGGAACAGCGTGAAGAACAGGCCGAAGCTGCCCGACGAAGCGTCAGCACGTCGACCCAGCGTCGGCGGTAGTAGCCCCAGCTCGACGGCAGGAAGTCGCGGTGCAGCGACGGTCACGATGATCACGAACCGCTCGAACCACATGCCGACGTTGACGCAGGATCGCGACGACGAACATGCACCACGGGCTGTCGTGCGCACCTTCTTGAACCAGAAGAGCTGCGGCGACGAGCACGTTGCAGGTGACCATCATCCAGTAGGCCCAGGCGTACGGGCCCGAAGCGCGCGGTTGAGGAAGACGAACCGCTCGTACGGGTTGCCGCTGTACCAGGCGATGAAGAACTCGATCGCGTAGGCGTAGCCGACCATCATGCCGGTGGCCAGGATGATCTTGTTCATGTTCTCGAGGTGGCGCAGCGTGATGAGGTCCTTGAGGCCGAACAACTGCGCGGGCCGGGACGATCAGCGTCAGCACCATCGCGAAGCCGCCGAAGATCGCGCCGGCGACGAAGTACGGCGGGAAGATCGTGGTGTGCCAGCCGGGCAGCTGCGACGTCGCGAAGTCGAAGCTGACCACCGAGTGCACGCGAGAGCACCAGCGGCGTCGCCAGCGCCGGCGAGGAGCAGGTAGGCCCGCTCGTAGCGGTGCCAGTGCCGGTGCGAGCCGCGCCAGCCGAGCGCGAGCGATGCCGTAGACGATCTGCCGCGACCGTGGTCGTGGCGCGGTCGCGCAGCGTCGCCAGGTCCGGGATCATGCCCAGGTACCAGAACAGCAGCGAGACCGTGACGTAGGTGCTGACCGCGAACACGTCCCAGAGCAGCGGGCTGCGGAAGTTCGGCCACATGCTCATCTGGTTCGGGATCGGGAACAGCCAGTAGGCGAACCAGACGCGGCCCGACGTGGATCGCCGGGAAGATGCCGGCGCAGATGACGGCGAAGATCGTCATCGCCTCGGCGAAGCGGTTGATGCTCGTGCGCCACTTCTGGCGGAAGAGGAAGAGGATCGCCGAGATCAGCGTGCCGGCGTGGCCGATGCCGACCCAGAACACGAAGTTGGTGATGTCGAAGCGCCCAGCCGACCGGGCTGTTGATGCCCCAGACGCCGACGCCGGTGGAGACCAGGTAGACGATCATCGCGACCGAGCAGCGCCGGTGCAGCGCCGACGCGACGCCGAACGCGACGTACCAGGCGCGCGGCGGGCTCGGCCGCTCGACGATCGCGCAGACCGTCTCGGTGACCGACGCGAAGTCGTTGTCGCCGAGGACCAGCGGCGCGCGCCGGCGTCGGGTCGTCGGACGGTGTTGTCGAGCGCGTCGTCGATGGCCGATCGGCCATGCTCACGCCTCGCTCGATCGTCGCCGTCCGGGTTCGGGGTTGCTGAGCCGCGCCAGGTACGTCGTGCGCGGCTTGCATGTTGAGCTCGGCCGAGCAGCGCGTAGGCGCGCGGCGTCGGCGTGCAGCTTCGCGACCCGGCTCTCCGGGTCGTTCAGGTCGCCGAAGACGATCGCCCGCGTCGGGCAGGCCTGCTGGCAGGCCGGCACGATCTCGCCGTCGCGGATCGGCGCGCCGCGTCGTTCTTCGCGCTGCGATCTTGCACCGCCTCGATCCGCTGCACGCAGTAGGTGCACTTCTCCATCACGCCGCGGCTGCGGACCGTGACGTCGGGGTTGAAGACCATCTTCTGCGGCGTCGCCGTGCACGTCCTTGTGGTAGTTGAAGAAGTTGAAGCGGCGCACCTTGTACGGGCAGTTGTTCGAGCAGTACCGCGTGCCGACGCAGCGGTTGTAGACCATCTCGTTGAGGCCCTCGTGGCTGTGCACGGTGGCGGCCACCGGGCAGACCTGCTCGCAGGGGGCGTTCTCGCAGTGCATGGCAGGCCATCGGCTGGTGGACGACGCGCGGGCTCGTCCGGCGTCGCCCGCGAAGTAGCGGTCGACGCGGAGCCAGTGCATCTCGCGGCCGCGCAGCGACCTGCTCCTTGCCGACGACCGGGATGTTGTTCTCGGCCTGGCAGGCGACCACGCAGGCGCTGCAGCCGGTGCAGGCGGTCAGGTCGATCGCCATGCCCCAGCTGGTGGCCGCTCGTACTCGGGCTCCTGCCAGAGCGGCGCCTCCGCGTGCTCGGGGCCGAGCTCGGCCACCGCCTTCGCGATTCTCGGCGAACTCGCCTCGCGTCGAGCTCGCCGAGCAGGACCGGCTTCCGCCGCGCCCGCTCCTCGATCCCGATCGGGTCGATCGACGTGGTGGTCCTGCGTCGTCGCGAGCGGGTAGGTCTTCGCCGGTCTTCTCGACGAGCGCAGCTCCGCGCCGCCACGGCGCGCCGCTCGTCCGGAGCCGGTAGGCGTCGACACCCGACGCCGTTCGCCGACGCTGCCCGGCGCTCGTCCGGCCGTAGCCCGAGCGCCACCGCGACGCTCCCCGTCGCCTGGCCGGGCAGGACGAACACGGGCAGCTCCAGTTTCGCGCCCGCTCGTGCTCGAGCCGCACCACGTCGCCGCTGCGCGACGCCCAGCGCCTTCGCGTCGGCCGGTGCCGATGAGGGCCGCGTTGTCCCAGGTGAGCTTGGTGAGCGGGTCGGGCAGCTCCTGCAGCCAGCCGTTGTTGGCGAACCGGCCGTCGTGGATCCGGTTGTCGCGGCAGAAGACGAGCTCGAACGCCCCGCCCTTCCGCTCCGCCGCCTGCGCGGCGAGCCCCTCGAGGCGCTCCGGCCAGCCGGCGACGCGCACGGCGGGGCGCTCTTCCGGCCACGCGCTCTCCGCGACGACGCCGTCGTGGAGGCAGCGCTTGCCAACGCCGCTCGAAGTCCGCCTCGCCGAGGATCGCCCTGAAGGTCCGCCGCACGAGGTCGTAGCCCTTCGCGGGCTCGCTCGCCGAGCAGCTGTCGCCACCAGCTCGATCGGGCTCTTGCCGCCGTACAGCGGCTCGATCAGCGGCTGCACGACCGAGAGCGTGCCGTCCCAGGCGCGGGCGTCGCCCCACGACTCCGAGGTAGTGCGCCCGCGGCAGGTGCCACGCGCACGCGCGCGAGGTCTCGTCGTCGTAGAGGCCGAGGTGGAAGGCGTTCGGCACGCGCGCGAGGCGCTTGCCGAAGTCGAGATCGGCGGGCGCGTCGTAGGCCGGGTTGCCGCCGAGGATCAGCAGCGTGTCCACGCGCCCCTCGGCCATCTCGGCGGCGAGGGTGCGGAGCGAATCCATCTGGCCCGCCGGGCCGGGGTCCGGCTCGGCGGTGTAGCGCACGGTCGCGCCCACGTTCCCGAGAGCCGCGTTGAGGAGATGGACGAGAGCGTGCACCTCGGGGGGCTGCGCCGGCCCTGCCGCGACGACCGAAGCGCCGTGTGCCTCCGCGAGGTCGCGCGCCATCGCGGGGAGGAGCGTCGACGGAGCGGGGCGGGTCAGGAAGCGCTCGAGCGCCGGCCGGATCCCTGCAGCACCGGCCGGAAGCGCGACCCCCTGCTTCAGGAACAGCTCGGCGGCGAGCCTCGCGGCGAAAGCGGGGATGGCCTCCGGCCGGAGCGCCAGGCGGTGGTCGGCGGCGGCGCCGGTCAGGGTGTAGGCCGCCTCGACCGCGTACAGCCGGTTCATCGTGCCGCCGGCGCCGCGCCGCCCCGCCGTCAGGTCGCGCGCATAGCGGACGGCCGCCGGGTGTCGACAGGACGAGGTCGGCGTCGAGGCACGACGACCCGTCGCCCGGTCGAGCGCGAGGTGCGTGCGGACGGCCTTGCCGAAGCGCGTCGGCCGAGCCCCGCGCGCTCGGCGTCGCGCGAGAGCGGCTCGTACTCGTGCCACACCGCCTTCGGGAAGGCGGCGAGCAGCCGCTGGCGCAGGACGGCGAGCGTCGGCGAGGACGACGCCTCGGCGAGGACCCGGAAGCCCTCGCCCCCGCGCGCCCGCAGCCCGGTCGAAGTGCTCGCGGCGAAGCGCGACTTGAAATCGTCCCAGGTCGCGACGTCTCCTGCCCGCCGTCGCGAGCGGACGGACGCTGCGGCTGCGGTCGGGGTCGTACAGCTCGAGGACGGCGGCCTGCGTCGGCGCGTCGGTGGCGCCGCGGCTCCCCGGGTGCGAGCGGGTTGCCCTCGATCTTGATCGGCCGGCCGTCGTAGCTCGTGACGAGCAGTCCGGTGGCGACGCCGCCGAGCTCCATCGCGGTGGCGTACTGGACCGGCACGCCCGGGACGTACCCTTCCGGCCGGTGGGCGAACGGGACGATCTCCTCGGCCGGCCAGCGGCAGGCGGTCAGCCCCGCGAGCGCGAGCGAGGCGCCCATGACCTTGAGGAAGCCGCGCCGCGTTGGGCGCCAGCATCTCGTCGGCGTCGGCCGGGAACTCGCTTCGCCGCCCACGCCCGGAACTCCGGCGTGCCCGCCAGCTCGTCGAGGCTGCGCCAGTGCGTCTTCCCGGATCGCTGCCGTTCTACCGGTGGCATGTGCTGCAATCCGTCGAGGGGTTGATCCGCTGCGTTTCGCGGAGGCGCCGCCCGAGAGCCTCGGGATCCTCGCCCGGCACCCAGTCCATCTTGGTCACGAGCGCCGCGGGCCGCAGGTGCGGCTCCGGGCTGCGGTGGCAGTCGAGGCACCAGCCCATGCTGAGCGGCTGCGACCTGGCGGACGACGTCCATCTTGTCGACGCGGCCGTGGCACTCGACGCAGCCGACGCCGCGCCGCACGTGGGCGCTGTGGTTGAAGTAGACGTAGTCGGGAAGGTCGTGGACCCGCACCCACGGCATCGGCATGCCGGTCGCCGCAGCTCTCGCCGGACGGGCAGGAGCTTCTCGCTCTGGGCGCGGATCTTCGCGTGGCAGTTCATGCAGGTCTGCGTCGGCGGCACGGCCGCATGCGCCGCGACCTCGACCGTGGTGTGGCAGTAGCGGCAGTCGATCCCGAGCTGGCCGGCGTGCAGCGCGTGGCTGTACGGGACCGGCTGCACGGGCGCGTAGCCGACCGCGATGGTCCTCGGCGAGAAGCCGTACCAGACCAGGAGAACCAGGTACGCGGGAAGGACGACAAGGAGAACCACCCCCAGGACGGGTCTCAGCCGGTCCACCCATTCGGGGAAAACGAAGCGCCCGGTGTTGTCGGTCGTCATGGGGGGCCTCATGATAACGGCGGGTTTCCGAAACCCGCAAGGCCAAAGGCGCCTTTTGTGACAGGGCACTTGCCGCCCGGGCCTTGACCCCCGTCAACCTTGTCGCTCCTGCCTCCGGGTCGGCGCCGGGGCGGGCGCGAGGATAGACTGATCGGGCGGGCCATATCGCCCGCGCGGAGGATACGAGAAGATGTCCAAGCGATTGGGGCGCGCCCTCCTCGGAACCCTGCTGCTCCTGGCGGCGGTCCTTCCCGCCGCGGCCCGGGTGGACGTGACGCTCGACGCGGCCTCCCTGAACGACCTCCTCGCGGTCATGGCGCCGAACGAGGTCCGGGTGCCCCTCACGGAGGGACGCAGCGTCACCCTGCAGCTCCACGACCTGAAGGTGACGGGCTTCGACCCGACCGAGGGGCAGAAGCAGGAGGGGTTCGTGCTCACCTCGGTTCGCCTCAAGGTCCCGGAGCTGTCCGTGGACATGCCGCTGACGCCGAGGCTCTCCCTCCAGGTCGCGGACAAGAACGGGAAGAAGGTCGCCTTCCTGCGCTTCGAGAAGGTCCTCGTCCCCCTCCCGTTCACCGGCTCCGTGGACGTGGCGCCGCTCGTCCCCGTCCTGCCGCTCCCCACCGATACCTCGTGGACCGTCGCCGCGGAGTCCGGCAACGTCCGGGTCCGCACGGTGCTGACCGAGGCGCGCATGGGCGCGAAGAACATCCGCCTCACCTTCGACCTCGACGCCGCGAAGGCGCCGTAGCCGCCCCTTTCGCCGCGGGGACGAAGCGGGTAGGCTGTCGGTGAAATCGCGGAGAAACGCATGAAAGTCCTCATCCTCGGCGTCAACGGCTTCATCGGATCGCATCTCGTCGGGCGGATCCTGCGGACGACGGGTTGGGAGGTCTACGGGCTCGACCTCGCCACCTACAAGATCCAGGAGTCCCTGTCCGACCCGAGGTTCCACTTCGTCGAGGGGGACGTGTCCATCTCGAAGGAGTGGATCGAGTACCACGTCAAGAAGTGCGACGTCGTGCTTCCCCTCGTCGCGATCGCGACCCCCGCGATCTACGTGAAGGACCCGCTCCGCGTCTTCGAGCTCGACTTCGAGGAGAATCTCAGGATCGTCCGCCAGTGCGTGAAGTACAAGAAGCGGGTGGTGTTCCCGTCCACGTCCGAGGTGTACGGGATGTGCCCCGATGACGAGTTCGACGAGGAGCAATCGAGCCTCGTCACCGGTCCGATCCCGATGCAGCGCTGGATCTACTCCACCTCGAAGCAGCTCATGGACCGCGTGATCTGGGCGTACGGCTTCCGGGACGGGCTCCGGTTCACGCTGTTCCGGCCGTTCAACTGGATCGGCCCGAAGCTCGACAGCCTCTACGCCGCGAAGGAGGGATCGTCGCGGGTGGTCACGCAGTTCATCTGGAACCTGATCCAGGGCGAGCCGCTCCACCTCGTGGACGGCGGCCACCAGCGGCGCTGCTTCATCTACGTGGACGACGCCATGGACGGCCTGATGAAGATCCTCGAGAACGAGGGGGGAAAGGCGGACGGCGGCATCTTCAACATCGGGAACCCGAAGCACGACTACAGCATGCGCGACGTGGCCGAGATGCTGCGCGACCTGTGGCGCGAGCACCCGCTGCGGAAGCTCCCGGTCCCGGACGTCGTCGAGACCTCGAGCGGCAAGTTCTACGGCAAGGGGTACCAGGACGTCTTCCACCGCACCCCCTCGATCCGGCGCATGCAGGAGGCTTTCGGCTTCGAGCCGAAGGTGGAGATGAGAGAAGGCCTCTCCCGTACCCTCGACTTCTTCCTCCGGGAATTCCAGGACATGGAGCAGCGCCCGGAAGGGGACCTGTCCTGAGCGAGCGGGCTCCGTGCGGGAGCCCGCGAGTCGAAGGACGGGGACTTTGACGACGATGAACGCGGCGGCGACGCTCGAGCGGCTCCTGGCCGCGCGGATCCTCGTACTCGACGGGGCGATGGGCTCGCTCATCCAGTCGTACCGCCTCGGCGAGGCGGACTTCCGCGGCGGCGCTTTCCGGGACCACCCGAGCGACCTAGCGGGGTGCAACGACGTTCTCTCGCTCACGCGCCCCGACGTGATCGAGGAGATCCACCGCCAGTACCTCGACGCGGGCGCGGACATCGTCGAGACCAACTCGTTCACCGCCACCTCGATCTCGCTCGCGGACTACGGGCTCGAGGGCCACGCGCGCGCGATCAACAGGGCGGCGGCGGAGGTGGCCGTCCGCGCCGCGAGGGAGGCGACGCGGAGGACGCCGGAGCGGCCCCGCTTCGCCGCCGGCTCGGTCGGGCCGACCAACCGGACCGCCTCGATCTCCCCCGACGTGAACCGCCCCGGCTACCGCGCCGTGTCGTTCGACGGCTTCGTCGCGACCTACGCCGAGGAGGTGCTTGGGCTGCTCGAGGGGGGTGTCGACCTCCTCCTGGTCGAGACCGCGTTCGACACGCTCAACCTCAAGGCCGCCCTGTTCGCGATCGAGTCGGTGTTCGAGGAGCGGGGAGCGCGGGTGCCCGTGATGGCCTCGATCACCATCACCGACCGCAGCGGGCGGACCCTGTCGGGGCAAACGGTCGAGGCGGCGTTCGTCTCGATCGCGCACGCGCCGCTCCTGTCGGTCGGGATCAACTGCGCGCTCGGCCCCGGCCAGATGCGTCCGCACCTCGAGGAGCTGGCGCGGATCTCGCCGCTCTACGTCACCTGCCACCCGAACGCGGGGCTGCCGAACGAGCTCGGCGGGTACGACGAGTCGCCGGAGGCGATGGCGCGAGTGCTCCGCGAGTTCGCGCTCGAGGGGTGGCTGAACGTCGTCGGCGGCTGCTGCGGAACCACGCCCGACCACATCCGCGCGATCGCGGAGGCCGTCCGGGGGCTCCCGCCGCGCCGGCGGCCCGAGCCGAAACGTGTCACCTTCCTCTCCGGTCTCGAGCCGCTCGCGGTGCGCCCCGAGTCGAACTTCATCCTGATCGGCGAGCGCACGAACGTCGCCGGGTCGCGGCGCTTCGCGCGCCTGATCCGATCGGGCGACCACGAGGGGGCGCTCGAGGTCGCCCGGGAGCAGGTCCGCGGCGGGGCGAACATCCTCGACGTGAACATGGACGAGGGGCTGCTCGACGCCGAGCGCGCGATGACCGAGTTCTTGAGCCTCCTCGCGTCGGAGCCCGAGATCGCGCGCCTGCCGATCATGCTCGACTCGTCGCGGTTCTCCGTGATCGAGGCGGGGCTCAAGTGCCTCCAGGGGAAGGGGCTCGTCAACTCGATCAGCCTGAAGGAGGGAGAGGAGGCGTTTCGCGAGCACGCGCGCCGCGTTCGCCGCTACGGCGCCGCGGTGGTGGTGATGGCGTTCGACGAGGAGGGGCAGGCCGTCACGGCGGACCACAAGGTGGCGATCGCCGAGCGAGCCTACCGGATCCTCACCGAGGAGGTCGGTTTCCCGCCGGAGGACATCGTGTTCGACCCGGCGGTCCTCACGGTCGCCACCGGCATGGAGGAGCACGACCGCTACGCCGTCGCGTTCTTCGAGGCGGTGCGGCGGATCAAGGAGCGGTTCCCCCTAGCCCGCATCTCGGGCGGGGTGAGCAACGTCTCGTACGCCCTCCGCGGCAACGACGTCGTGCGCGAGGCGATGCACGCGTCGTTCCTCTACCACGCGATCCGCGCCGGGATGGACATGGGGATCGTCAACGCCGGGCAGCTCGCGGTGTACGACGAGATCCCCAAGGACCTGCTCGAGCGCGTCGAGGACGTCCTCCTGGCCCGGCGGCCGGACGCGACCGAGCGGCTCGTGGCGTTCGCGGAGACGGTGAAGGGCGAGGCGACGACGCGGGAGCACGACGAGGCGTGGCGGCGCGGCACCGTGGAGGAGCGGCTCAGGCACGCCCTCGTCCAGGGGATCGCGGACCACGTCGAGACGGACGTGGAAGAGGCCCGGCTGAAGTTCCCGCGGCCCCTCGACGTGATCGAGGGCCCGCTCATGGCCGGCATGGGAGTCGTGGGCGACCTGTTCGGCGAGGGGAAGATGTTCCTGCCGCAGGTGGTCAAGAGCGCGCGCGTGATGAAGAAGGCCGTGGCGCGCCTGCTTCCCTACATGGAGGCCGAGCGCCTCGCCGGGGGCGAGGCCGCGGCCGCGCGGAAGAAGATCGTCATGGCCACGGTCAAGGGGGACGTCCACGACATCGGCAAGAACATCGTGGGCGTGGTCCTGGCGTGCAACAACTACGACGTCGTGGACCTCGGCGTCATGGTGCCGGCGGACCGGATCCTGTCGCGGGCGCGCGAGGAAGGCGCGGACTGCATCGGCCTGTCGGGACTGATCACCCCTTCGCTCGACGAGATGGTCCACGTCGCGAAGGAGCTGGAGCGGCAGGAATTCGCGCTGCCGCTGCTGATCGGCGGGGCGACCACGAGCGAGAAGCACACCGCGGTGAGGATCGCGCCGGAGTACTCCGGGCCGGTGGTCCACGTGAAGGACGCCTCGCGGGCCGCCGACGTTCTCGGGACGCTCCTCCACCCCGAGCAGCAGGCGCCGTTCGTCGAGCGGGTCCGGCGCGGGCAGGAGGCCGCCCGCGCGGCGTTCGCGGAGCGCGAGAGGGCGCCGATCCTCCCCTACGCGGACGCCATGGCGCGGAAGCCCTCGCTCTCGTGGGATCGCTCGGCCGTCGCCGAGCCGGCGTTCGTCGGGACGCGCCAGCTTCCCGAGGTGCCGCTCGGCGACCTCGTCCCCTACATCGACTGGACCCCCTTCTTCCACGCGTGGGAGATGCGAGGCGTCTACCCGCGGATCCTCGACGACCCGCGCTCGGGCGCCGTGGCGCGGGAGCTGTTCGAGAACGGCCGCAAGCTCCTCGACGAGCTCGTCGCGGGGCGGCTGCTCACCGCGCGCGGTGTCTACGCGTTCTTCCCGGCCAACTCCGACGGCGACGACATCGTCCTGTTCCAGGACGAATCGAGGTCGCGCGAGCTCGCGAGGCTCCACATGCTCCGGCAGCAGGGCGCCGCGGCCGAGGGGAAGCCGTGCCTTAGCCTCTCGGACTTCGTCGCGCCGCTCTCCTCGGGCCTACCGGACCACGTCGGCGCCTTCGCCGTCACCGCGGGGCTGGGGATCGAGCCCGTGGTCGAGCGGTTCGAGCGCGATCACGACGACTACCGGGCGATCATGACGAAAGCGCTCGCCGACCGTCTGGCGGAGGCGTTCGCGGAGTATCTGCACGAGCGCGCGCGCCGCGAGTGGGGGTACGGCAAGGACGAGCGTCTCTCGACGGAGGACATGATCCGCGAGCGCTACCGCGGCATCCGCCCCGCCGCCGGCTACCCCGCCTGCCCCGACCACTCCGAGAAGGCGACCCTCTGGCGCCTCCTCGACCCCGAGCGCGCGGCCGGCATCCGCCTGACCGAGACCTTCGCCATGCACCCCGCCGCCTCGGTCAGCGGCATCTACCTCGCCCACCCCGAGTCCCGCTACTTCGCCGTCGGCCGCATCGGCCGGGATCAGCTTGCCAGCTACGCCGCGCGGAAGGGAATCACGGTCGAGGAAGCCGCGAAGTGGCTGGCGCCGAATCTGGGGTAGCGGTCGCACCCGCAAGGACTCCCGGTCAGCGCGCGGTTTTCAGGGAGGACGGTCGCCGCGCTCCTCAGCGTGCCCCTGCGGGCCGGCTCGCCGGCGGCACGATCCCGTTCAAGCGGAGGTACACGACGAGCTGGCCGTAGTGATCCGACGCGTGCCAGACCGCGAGCGTCGTGAGCCCCAAGCGCGTGGACTCGCCGCCGTACGGTCCGCCCGCCGCCTCGAGCGCGTTGGCCGGCGTCATCGTCCGGAGCACGCCCTGGGCGTAGGCGAACGACTCGCGCAGGTAGGTCAAGATCTCGGCCTTCGTCTTCGCCGGGCTCGGCCCGCCCGTATCGCACCGGGACGGCGGCTCCTTCTTCTCGATCTCGTCGAAGAAGGCGAAGTTGGCGCACGCCACGTGCTTGACCTGCTCTCCGAACGTCCGCGCGTCCTTGAACTCTCCGCTCGCCGGCTTGAATCCGTACTTGTCGGCGGGCATGGCGTCGGCCAGGCCGACGAACGATCGCTCGATCATCGTGAACCGCTCGGCGACGGCAGCCGCCATGGGGTCGACACGCTCCTGCGCGGGCCCGCTTGCGGCGAGCGCCAGGCATGCCGCGGCCACGGGTATGGCCATGATTCGCCGGGGATTTCTCGTGCCTTGCCTGCAGAAATCGGCGTTCATGTCCTTTACCTCTTCCCGGAGAATGTCACGACTCCCGGGCTCGACCTGCGGCCGACGAGATCGCAAGGCCGGATGGGCCTTTTCACCACTGACGGGAGAAGCTCGCCGTCCTCCCGCCTCGAGATCCTATTCTCCCACCGACGCAGCCGAATGCGACTCGGCCCCCGGCGGCCTCGAGAGCGAGGAGGCGGCGCACGACGCCCGCACCGAGGAGCCCCCCCGCCTACGGACACGCCGTGCCGGACCGCTCCGCTCCCCCGCTCGACGAACCGTACGATCCGCGGCCGCAGGCGTTGCTCGCTCGAACCACGTAGTAGAACCCGGAGCCCGTCGCCGGACTCGCCGCATCGACGGCTGCCGTCGAGGAGGTTCCGGAGCCCAGGCATTGCTCCCCCGGCCCGCTGCCCACGGGAAGCCGGGCGAGATCCCCGCGCAACGGGTCGTACACCGTGCCGGGGCCGGCGACCGTCGCGAGCGAGCCCCAGGTCAGCGCCGTCTTGGCGGCGAAGAGGAGGTCGGCCGTCTCCGGCGGCGCCGCCCAGACCGACAAATCGGCCGGCGCGCAATCGCACGTGTCGCCGTGCCCGTCGAGGTCCGTGTCGGACTGGTCGGGGTTGTACCGGGAGGGACAGTTGTCGCATGCGTCGCCCAGTCCGTCCGGCGACGGGGAATCCGCGGCGGTTCCCGCCAGCTCGACGGCGTCGATCTCCTCCCATCCGTCGATGCTGGTGCGGATCCGTGCGCCGACGACGAGGTATTCCGTGGCCGCGAAGGTGGTCGAAAACGGCGTCGCGCAGGAGGCGGTGTCGCTGCCGGACCAGATCGTGTGATAGGTCCCCGCGGTGTCGAGCAGCTCGACCTGGTAGACGAAACCGAATATCCACGTCTCGTACACCGTGACTCCCGTCGCGTTGACCGGAATCGGGAAGCGCACGGCAAGCCACTCCGGATCGGGACCGTCGTTCAGAGGCGCCCAGGCGCGGCCGTCATCGGCGCAGCCCGGGACGTCCGGAGCGCCCACGGCCGAGGACGCGCCGAAGTCCCAGGACGAGTACTCGCTGCTCGCCGTCGCGGACGAGGCCCACTGCCACGTCGGCCCGTTCACGCGGTCCCCGTCGGCCTGGTCGGCGTTCGCCACATCCGGGCAGTTGTCGGTCGGGCAGGTATTGACCGGGAAGCCCGTGTCGCCGGCGCCGTCGCCGTCGGTGTCCGTGCACGTATCGCAAGCGTTCCCGAGGCCGTCGCCGTCCGTGTCGGCCTGGCTCGCGTTCGCCACCGTGGGGCAGTTGTCGCAGGCATCCCCCGGACCGTCGCCATCCGTGTCGAGCTGGGTCGCGTTCACGGCCGTCGGGCAGTTGTCGCAGGCGTCCCCACGGCCGTCCCCGTCCGCGTCGGACTGGCTCGGATTCGCGAGCGCCGGACAATTGTCGCAAGCGTCGCCGCGGCCGTCGTGGTCCGCGTCCGGCTGGCCCGCGTTCGGGATGGCCGGACAGTTGTCGCAGGCGTCGCCGCGGCCGTCGTGGTCCGCGTCGGCCTGGCTCGGGTTGAGAACGAGCGTGCAGTTGTCGCAGAGGTCGCCGCGGCCGTCACCGTCCGCGTCCTCCTGGCCCGGATTCGTCACGGTGGGGCAGTTGTCGCACGCGTCGCCTAGGCTATCGCCATCCGAGTTCACCTGGGTCGGGTTCGCCGTCGTCCGGCAGTTGTCGCACGCGTCGCCGCGCCCGTCCCCGTCCGCGTCCGCCTGGCTCGCGTTCGCGGCCGCCGGGCAGTTGTCGCACGCGTCCCCGCGCCCGTCCCCGTCCGCGTCCGCCTGGCTCGGATTCGCGACGGTCGGACAGTTGTCGCAGGCGTCGCCCCGGACATCGCCGTCCGCGTCGGACTGGCTCGCGTTGGGGATCGAGACGCAGTTGTCGCACGCGTCCCCACGCCCGTCCCCGTCCGAGTCCGCCTGGCTCGCGTTCGCGACCGCCGGGCAGTTGTCGCACGCGTCCCCGCGCCCGTCCCCGTCCGTGTCCGCCTGGCCCGGGTTCGCGACCGCCGGGCAGTTGTCGCACGCGTCCCCGAGTCCGTCCGCGTCTCCGTCGGCCTGGCCCGGATTCGACACGGCGGGGCAATTGTCCGAGGGACACGTGTTTCGGGGAAACCCGGGATCGCCGAAGCCGTCGCGATCCACGTCGGTGCAGCCGTCGCAGCCGTCCCCCAGGCCGTCCCCGTCGGCGTCCGCCTGCGAGGGATTCGCGAGACCCTGGCAGTTGTCGCAGGCGTCGCCCGCGCCGTCGCCGTCCGAGTCGAACTGGCTCGCGTTCGCGACCGTCGGGCAGTTGTCGCAGGCGTCTCCGAGGCCGTCGCCGTCCGAGTCGAGCTGGTCGGCGTTCGCCTCGGCCGGGCAGTCGTCGCAAGCGTCGCCGATGCCGTCCCCGTCGGCATCGGCCTGGTCCGCGTTCGACACCCACGGGCAGTTGTCCGTGGGGCACGTGCCCGCGGGGAGTCCGGGATTCCCGAATCCGTCTCCGTCGGGGTCCGTGCAGGGATCGCAGGCGTCGCCGACACCGTCGTGATCGGCGTCGAACTGATCGTTGTTGGGTGTTCCGGGACAGTTGTCCCAGGGCGCACAGACGTCGTCCCGGTCCGGGTCGCCCTCGCCGTTCGTCCCGCAGATGCCGCAATAGCGGGCGCCGGTGTTGAACGAGTTGCTGATTCGGTTTCCGTAGGTGGCTCCGCCCCAGACGATCATCTCGCTGCCGGTCCAGACGGCGGTGTGAGCGCCGCGCGCGGACGGACGGTTCGTCCCTACCGACGTGTACCGCCAGGTATCGGTCACCGGATCGTACCGGCCGCCGCTGTAGGTAGGCATCCAGCCGTAGTAGTAATTGTCGATGGACCCGCCCCAGACGATCATCTCGCTCCCGGTCCAGACGGCAGAGAACGAGATGCGTGGCCAGAGCGAGTCGGCGCCCGTCGCGGCGCGTTGCCAGGTATCGGTCGAAGGGTCGTAGGAACCTCCGGTGTCGACCGCGGTATTGTCGTCGGCGAGCACACCGCCCCATACGATCATCCTGGCTCCGGTCCACACCGCGGCGGGCAGCCAGACGGCCGGCGGGGCGGACGCGACGGAGGTCGGGGTCCAGGCGTCCCCCGCGGGGTCGTAACGGCCCCCGGTGTTCAGGACGTTCGTACCGTCCCGCCCGGCCCAGACGATCATCTCGGAGCCGCTCCAGACCGCGGCGTGGCCCGCGCGCGGGGACGGGAGGCCTGCGCCGGTGGACGTGGGGGTCCAGGCGTCCTGCCATGGGTCGTAGCGCGCGCCGGTCGCGAGGTAACCCGTTGCACCCTGCCCTCCCCAGACGATCATCTCGACGCCGGTCCAGACCGCGGAATGGGAAGTGCGACTCTCGGCGCTGCCGCTTCCGACGGACGTCGGAGTCCAGGCATCACGCGCTGGATCGTATCGCCCTCCGCTGTTCAAGAAGATCTCGCTGTTTCCCTCCCATTGGTTCCCGCCCCAAACGATCATCTCGACGCCGGTCCAAATCGCGGTTCGCGCCCAGCGCGGGTCCGGGACGCCTGCGCTCGTGGACGTCGGCGTCCAGGCGTCGGTCACGGGGTCGTAGCGTCCGCCGCTGTTGAACAGGATTCCGGACGGACCGTACGAGTACCCGCCCCACACGATCATCTCGGCGCCGGTCCAGACCGCGGCGTGATTTGCGCGCGCGGCGGGCGCCTCGACGCCGGCCGCCGTCGGCGTCCAGACGTCGCGCGCGGGGTCGTATCGCCCGCCGCTGTTGAAGCTGGTGCCGCGCCGAAAGTCTCCCTTGTTGGTACCGCCCCACACGATCATTTCGGTCCCCGTCCACACCGCCGTGTGCCAGTATCGGCTCTCGGGCTGGTCGAGCGTGGCCGTTGGCAGCCAAGCGTCCGCCGTGGGGGCATACCTCCCGCCCGTGCCCAGCGGCAGGTAGTCCGTGCCGTCCCAGTGAGCGCCCCCCAGACGATCATCTCCGTCCCGGTCCAGATCGCGGAGTGGACAACGCGGACGGAAGGGACGTTCGAACCGATGGACGTCGCGGTCCAAGAGTTCGTTGCCGGGTTGTAGCGCCCGCCCGTGTTGAGGTCGGTGCTCGAGCTTTGGGTGGGACCGTTGTTGCCGCCCCAGATGATCATCTCGGTCCCCGTCCAGACCGCCGAGTGATCGGAACGAGCCAGCGGCACGCCTGACACGGTGGACGTCGGCGTCCACGTGTTCGTGGCCGGCGCGTAGCGTCCTCCGGTGGCGAGGTCCGCGGAGCCGTTCCAGCCTCCCCAGACGATCATCTCCGATCCGGTCCACACCGCGGTGTGGGCCGTGCGGGCCGCCGGCAGGTTGGATCCGGTGGACGTCGGCGACCAGGAGTCGGACCCGGGATTGTAGCGTCCGCCGGTGTCCAGCAAGTTGTATTGGTTGTCGCCACCCCAGACGATCATCTCCGTGCCGGTCCAGACGACGGCGTGCCGGTATCGCACCTCGGGGACGCCGATGGTGGACGTGGGGCTCCACGTGTCGCTCGCCGGGTCGTACCGGCCTCCGGTATTCACCGGTTGCCAGGTGAGCCCCCCCAGACGATCATTCGGGTCCCCGTCCAAACCGCGCTGTGGGTGTAGCGCGCCTCCGGAACGCCGGCTCCCAACGAGGTGGGTGTCCAGGAGTCGGTGGCCGGCGTGTAGCGCGAGCCGGTCCTCACCTGCCAGTCGCCAGCGAACCCGCCCCAGACGATCATCTCGGATCCGGTCCAGACCGCGCTGTGCTCGTAGCGCGGATCGGGGACCGCAGGAGACATCGGCGCCCAGTCGTCCGACCGAACGCAGCCGCTACCGGAGATGGCCGGCAGCGTCATCGGCGCGTCCGCCTCGCTGCCCGCGCGTGCGGCGGGCGTCGCCGAGCGGCCGAGCAGTGTGCCTCGCGTCGCCGCCCACCAATCGTCGAACGTCCGCTTCGGCCACGAGCGCGTGGCCACCCGGACCCGGCCATCCAACAGCTCGAGGACCTCGACCGAGTAGAAGCGGTCGGCGTCCTCGCGGAGCGGGCTCCAGACGTTTAGCGGGACGTCCGACTCGGTGGCGTCGAAGGAAGCACGCAACGAGGCGACACGTGCACCGAACTCCTCGCCCGAGAGCTCGAGCGCCTCGCCGGTCCGGCGTGCGCCTTCGCCCTGCGTTCCGCTTCCGGCGACCCATGTCGTTTCGTGGTACTCGCCGGTCGCCGGCGCCGCGGTCGGCGGCGCGGCGCCGAGCGCCGCGTGCGCGTTCTCCTCGAGTGCACCGTGGAATCTCGAGTCGAACGCGTACCGGTTTCGGATCAGCCGGTCCACGAGCACCTGCCTCGCCAGGCACTCCCCGATCACCGCAGGATCGTCGCGCAAGGCGAGGAACAGTTCTCCGAGCACCTCCGGATTGCGGGTCTGCTTCGCCATCCGCTCTATCTCGGCCTGGAGCTCGAAGGACCGAATCGGACTGGCCCAGATCGCCTCGAGGGCCGCGGACTTCGCCAGGTAGTCCTCGACCTTCGCCCGGATGGCGCTGTCCGGCAGCACGGCGGCCAGCGCGGGCTTCGGCTGAGGGTTCTCCCGAGGCCACGTCCGGTGGGACCAGTAGACCTGCTCGATCGCTTTCTGCGCGGCGACGCGCTCCTCGATCGTCAGCTCGCGGGCTCGAGCCACGGTGACCGCCGCCCGACAGACGCAAAACGCGAGGGCGAGACACACGAGCCCTTTCCGCATGGAAGCCTCCGATCGCTCGCAGAAACCCTAAGTACGGTCCGGGGGCGCGGAAGTCAACTCGGAAGCCGCAAAGGCTCTCGGCTTGGATCGCGCCCCCCACCACCCTGCGGTCAGTACCGCTCGCAAGAAAACACGGTCGAGCACGCCGTGAGGTCGTTGGTGACCAACTTGGGGAGGACATATCGCGTCATCTGTTGATGCTGCCCTGATCGTGTGGGACCATGACGCGACCGCGTCCTGTCCCGGTGTTCCCGGACGCGTCGGTTGCCCGGTACTCGATCGTGTACGTCCGGCCGGGTCCGCTGCCGGCCCGCTCTGCTCGCAAAAGGACGTCGAGGTCGGCCGTGCCCAGCGTCGCATCCTGGATGTCGCGGACCGTGTTCCCGTCCCCTCCCCCTGGAGCGTCATCCGGCTCGCTCGAGACCGCGGATTGCAGCACCACTCGGGGCGAAGGATCGCAGGCATCGAGCGTAAGCACGCGGACATGGACGGGGTAAATCTTGTGGTTCGGCGGCCACAAGTAGTTCGGAGCCGCTTCGACCGTCACCACGGGAGGCGTGGTGTCCACCACGGTCACGACGGTCCGGCAGGTCGCCGAGTTCCCGGCGGCGTCCGTGGCGGTGAACGTCACCGTCGTGGAGCCCAGAGGATACGAGCCCGACGCGTCCGCGCCGCCCTGCGTCCTGTCGTTGGTGATCGTGGCCGCGCCGTCGCAGAGGTCGACCGCGGTGGCGGGCGGAATCGCGATTCTCGACTGGCCGACGGACTGGCACTCCACCGTGACGCCAGGTGCGCACGATATCGCCGGTGGAGTGGTATCGGCGACCGTGATGACCACGCCGTCGGTTCCCGTCGCGCCGGCCCTGTCCACGACGGTCAGGAGCACGTCGTGTACCCCGAGGTGGAACGGGACCGACGCGATTTCACCGCTCGCCAATGCCGTCCCGCTCTCCGACCACGCGAAGCTCGAGAGATCGTCTTGCGTGCCCGGAGTCGAGTCGGGATCGGAGCTTCGCGAGCCGTCGAGCGTCGCCGTCGCCACCCCGTCGGCGGAACACTCGAGAACCTGGTCGGGGCCCGCGTCCGCCGTCGGCGGCCGATTTGCCAGCCCGTACTCCCACGTGTCGCCGATGATCTCTTCATCGTCGTCTAGACCGCCGAAGAGCACCAAGCGATCCCGCGCGCCGTCGTACGCCATCGCGTGGAAGAAACGAGCCGGCGGGCTCGACGCGGTCGTCTTCTGGGCCCACGCGACCCCGTCCCACTCCCAGGTGTCGGCCAGGCGGCCTTGGTCTTCCAAACCCCCGAAGAGAACCGTCCGACCCCGTGCGCCGTCGTACGCCATCGCGTGCCACGTGCGTGCGGGCGGGCTCATGGCGGGCGTTCTCTCGACCCATGCGTTCCCGTCCCACTCCCACGTGTCGGCGAGAAGGGGACTCATTGGTGGCATGCCCCCGAAGAGCACCACGCGCCCCCGCGCGCTGTCGTACGCCATCGCGAGGTAGCTGCGGGCCGGCGGGCTCGACGCGGTCGTCCTCTGAGCCCACGTGACCCCGTCCCACTCCCACGTGTCGGCGAGTTGTCGCCCAGGGCTGGTTTCCCCTCCGAAGAGCACCACGCATCCCCGCGCGCTGTCGTACGCCATCGCGTGCCCATACCGGGCCGACGGGCTCGCGGCGGGCCGAACCTCGAACCACGTGGTCCCGTCCCACTCCCACGTTTCGTCGAACGTGACGAGATTGTCGTCCCCGCCGAACAGCACGACCCGCCCTCGCGCGCTGTCGTATGCCATTGCGTGGCCGAATCTGACCGACGGGCCCGTGGCGGAAGTCCTGTCGAACCACGCGACACCATCCCACTCCCAAGTGTCCGCGAAATAGCCGTTGTTCCCGCGACCTCCGAAGAGCACCACGCGCGCGTGCATGCTGTCGTACGCCATCGCGTGGACGTACCGGGGCTGAGGGCTAGCGGTGGGGGTCCTCTCTAGCCAAGTAATTCCGTTCCATTCCCAAGTGTCCGCGACCAGGCCGTGCGTGCTGCCCCCTCCGAACAGCACGACGCGCCCCCGTGCGCTGTCGTAAGCCATCGCGTGCCCCGCGTGAATCGTCGGGCTGGTGACGGGCACTTTCTGAGCCCACGTGCTCCCATCCCATTCCCACGTGTCCGCAAATTCCGGGTAGCCTCCAAATAGCACGACACGCCCACGCGCGCTGTCGTACGCCATCGCATGGTCCGAACGCGGCGGTGGGCAGGTAGCGGGCGCCCTCTCAACCCACGTGTCGCCGTCCCACTCCCACGTGTCGGCGAGGAGGGGATACGGGCTCCCCCCTCCGAAGAGGACGACACGCCCCCGTGCGGTGTCGTACGCCATCGCGTGCCCATTGCGGGACGGCGGGCTCGTATCGGGAGTCCTCTGAGCCCACGTGCTCCCATCCCACTCCCACGTGTCGCCGGCGAGCTGTCCGGAGCCAGTCTCACCGCCGAAGAGCACCACGCGGCCCCGCGCGCTGTCGTACGCCATCGCGTGGCCATAACGGGACGGTGGGCTCGTGGCGGGTGTCCTCTGAACCCACGTGTTTCCATCCCACTCCCACGTGTCGGAGAGGGACGGCGCATAGCCCCCGAACAGCACCACGCGGCCCCGCGCGCTGTCATAGGCCATCGCGTGCCCCGAGCGAGCCGGTGGGCTCGTGGCGGGCTTCCTCTCCACCCACGTGGTCCCATCCCACTCCCACGTGTCGGCGCGGGGGACCTCGTTTCCGAATCCGCCAAAGAGCACGACGCGACCCCGGGCGCTGTCGTAGGCCATCGCGTGGCCGCCGCGAGACGACGGGCTCGAGCTTCCCATTGCGAGACGCCAGTCGGGAACGCCGGCCTGGACCAAGCCGGCACCGACACAGACCGCAACGAGCGCCAGGCAGACACCGGCTCGCTTCATGGAAGTCCCCCTCCGGCTAGATCCCTACTTCAACTGCGGCTCGGGGACCGCAGAACCGTGGCCTGGCGAGAACATACGCCGATTTGGAGCTATGGAGCCGGCGAGGTGAAGAATTTTCTTCCGGCCGCTGGAGTGGCGTGGTTACGCCAGCTTCAGAACAAGTCCCTCGACCGGACTATCGCCGAGCTTGGAGAACTCCTTGTCCTCGCCGACGACGGTGAACCCGCATTTCTCCAGGACCCGGATCGAAGCGGCGTTGTGTTTCGCGACATGAGCGAACAAGGGGCGGATGGCTTCGTGACCCAGGAACTCCGACAGCGCCGCCGTGGCAATGCCCTTGCCCCAGAAGCTCTTTCCTAGCCAGTAGCCGATTTCCCGTTCGCCGGACTGCTCCCAGCTCACGACGTTGCCGGCCACGCTCCCGTCGAAGAGGATGGCCTTCTTGACGACCGTCGCGTCGCCCAGGATCTTCGTCCAGTGCGCGAAGAACGCCTCGCGGTCCCGGGCCGGGAATGCGGCCAGCTGGTTGGCGTCCGGGTCCCGCTGATGCTCGAAGAAGGCGGGGAGGTCTTCTTCCGTAACGTCACGCAAGACGACGTCGACTCTCATGCGTCTTTCTCGGCGGACCTGGGCGCGGTCATCTCCCCGACCAGGTCATCGCTACCGCGGCTCGATCCCAACCAGCTCCACGTCGTAGTGAAGCGTGTCGTCGGGCGATAGCCCCTCCGGATACGTGCTCCGCTTGCTAAGCGCCGGCGGAACGATCATCGTCCGTCGCTCGCCCACTCGCATCCCCGTCACCCCTTCGTCCACGCCGTCGATCACCTGTTTTCCGCCGAGCAAGAAGCGCAGCGGTTTTCCACGGGTGCGGGTGCTGTACTGGACCCGCCCATCCGGAAACGTCGTCGTTTCGTGGATGAGCACGTACTGGCCGGCATGGGCGGCCGGGCCGGATCCCCTCTTGATCACCGTGTAGACCAGCCCGGACGGTGTTGTGATCGGCTTGCCGGAACTCGCGCACCCGGCAGCCGCGGCCAGGAGCATCGCCAACACGCTGGGGAACAAGCGTCGTCGATGCATCTGTTGGTTCAACGATCCCTCGGAAAGAACGATCGTTCCTTCGGCGCGAAATCTCCCCCGCTCTCTGGCGGGCAAGGGGGAGCGAGGAAGTCCGGCCTGAGTCAGCCGGATCCCGGGAGATTGCATCAGAGCGGACCGGATCGCCAAGAACTCGCGAACTACAAACGGTCGGAGTTCCTTTTCAATCAGCGATCACTTCTTGGGCATGCGGGGAGGCTTCTCGCGCGTGCCCTTCCAGTCGTCCAACAGGGCCTTCAGCCCCTCGACGGTCACGCCGCCGTGGTCGACCCCGGAGTCCCAACGCTCCATGAGGGCCTTGTAGCGGTCGCGGAGGACGCCCTTGGGCAGGAACTTGCCCTGGAACTTCTCCAGGAGCGCGAGCCGGGGATCGGCGGGCGGACGCGGAGGAGGAGGAGGAGCCTTCGGCTCCGCGGCGGCGGGCGCCTCGGCCGGTGCCTTGGCCTTCTTCTCTTTCTTCTCTTTCGCTTCGGCCTTCTGCTTCGGTTCGGCTGCCATCACGATCACCCAACCTCTCTGCCCCGTGCAACTCGGCCGAGATCCGCGGGCCCATCGGGTGCGTCTCGGCGTCCCAATGCAGGGCCATCACCTTAACCGACGCGCCGGCGCCTTGGCAAGGAGGACTTCCCCCGCGAGAGGGGGCCCGTCGTGGAGTTCGGGGGCTTCGTAGGGTGCGGCTCGGTCATTCATCAGCTCATTCTCCGCCCCGGGGGACGGCGGATTTCAACCTGCTCGTCACCCCATCGCCCCGGGAGTCTCTTGCCTGGTGCGGGTCTTGTTTTCTCGCGGCCGGGGTATCGAACGAGCACAATTCCGCTTCGACGGGCAGATTGGCCCCCGCAGCGCTTCAAATAACCTCGCCGTTCCGGGATTAGCTGGCTCCCCACCCGGCTCGGTCTTTACAACCCCGCCAACTCAATCAGGATCGCCACCCGACCGGCGTCCACCGAGTCGAACAGGTGGTTCCTCCAGCGGGGTCTTTGTCACGCTGCGATATGCCACACGATCTTCTGGTCGGGTGCGATTGCTTTGAGGAGCCGCTCGACCATCTCAACGGTCGGCATCGCCCGTCCCTGTTCGTATCGGGCGTACGCGTTCCTGGAGCGTTGCCCCAGCCTCTCGGCGGCCTCGGCCAGCGTCAGGCCCTGACGTTCCCGCTGCCGGCGCAACAAGAGCGCCAACAAGACCCCCAAGCGATTACCGCCGATTTCGAACGTCTCCCCGCCGGTCGGATAGACAGTCGCTCGGAAGCCCCTCACTCCTGCCATCGTCTCGACCAGATCCTCCACCATCGCGAGCGCCTCGCGCTTCGTGCGTCCCTGCGTGACCGCGTCGAGCGCAGGGACCTCGACCAGCCAGAACCTGCCGTCCCTCCTGATTCGCCCTGGGAACCTCATCGCCTCTCCTTCGCCCGCCTCAGGATGATCTGCGCCAGCCTCTCGTTGATCTCCGGGTGTCTGGGAACGTACTCCGTGAACGAGCCGTCGGCGCTGACCCACACGTCGTGTTTGCCTCCGTGGCGCTGCAGCGTCCAACCCAGCTCGCGGAGTCGACGCTCCAGCTCCCTGCGCTTCATGCCGTTAATGTACACTTATACGTGTACTTGCGCAAACGGGTCGCGAGGTGTGATGGTACGGCGATGGCGAGGGACCGCATTCGTCCGCGTAAGCGATTGCCCCTCAAGCGCTTAGCGCAACCGGGTACAGGTTCAGCCTGATTCTCCTTCTGGAGGCTTCGGTGCGCGCCCAACACCCCGAACACGACGTCCCGCTTCCGAAGGGTTGGCCCCGCCGCGTCCGCTCCGCTGCAATCCACGCCGTCTCGTTGGCCAACGTAGTCTTCGCCGTCACCCGAAGTCAGGCCGAAAACCACTTCAACGCTCGGGTCCGGCTCCAGGCCGAGAACGACCGACTCCGGAGCGAGATCGCCGTTCTCCGAGAAGAACTGCGGATCAAGGATGCCCGAATGGAGCGTATCCCAGCCCAGCGCCGGCCCCACTACCCGCCCATCGACCGGCTGACAATCCTCGAGCTCCGAGCGGCGCGGGCCTGGTCGCTCGCCGAAACCGCTCGACGCTTGCTCGTGACGCCGCTGACCATCGCCTCGTGGATGCACCGGCTCGACGACGAGGGACCGGAGGCCCTGGTGGGGCTCCCTGAGCCCGTGAACCGATTCCCCGAGTTCGTCGGGTACATCGTCCGCCGGCTGAAGACGCTCTGCCCTGCCATGGGGACTCGGAGGATCGCCCGGGTCCTCTGCCGAGCCGGACTCCACCTCGGGACGACCACCGTTCGCAGGATGCTCACCGACACGAACGCACGACGACGGCCGAAGAGAGTCGTTGCGGAGTCCGGACCTGTCATTCGGGCAAAGCGGCCAAACGACGTCTGGCACACCGACCTCACGACCGTACCTATCGTCGGCGGCTTCTGGGTGCCGTGGCTCCCGTGGGCACTCACCCAGCGCTGGCCATTCTGCTGGTGGATTGCCGTCGTGGTCGACCACTACTCCAGGCGCGTGATGGGCGTGGTCACTTTCCGCAGCCAGCCCTCGTCGGCGGCGGTACAGAGGTTTCTCGATCGCGTCACCTGCGAGACCGGAGTCGCACCAAGACACCTCATCACCGACAAGGGCCGACAGTTCGCAGCCGTCCGGTTCCGTCGATGGTGTCGCCGCCGCGGCACTCGTCAACGCTTCGGCGCCGTCGGGCACTACGGCAGCATCGCGGTCGTCGAGCGCTTCATCCGGACCATGAAGACCGAGTGCACGCGAAGAATCCTGGTCCCGCTCCGGCTCGCTGCAATCCAACGCGAACTCACGATCTTCGCTGAGTGGTACAACGGCGATCGGCCTCACGAGGTGCTCGCGGCGCGGACACCGGACGAGATCTACTTCGGCCGACGACCGGCTTGCCTCCTGCCTCAATTCGAGCCTCGTACGCGGTGGCCACGACGGTCGCCGTGCGCGACGCCGAACGTGCTCGTTCGCGGTCATCCCGGCGCCGTCGTTAAATTGGAACTCAACTTCCGAGGCGGCCGGAAGCATCTCCCCCTCGTCGCTCTGCATCGCGCCGCGTAGTGTCCCGGTCCCTGTCCACCGTGACGACGGACTCCAGGCATCGTGCCGCCGCGAGGTCGGGCACCGTCCCTTGCGCGACGAAATGACCACCCTTCAACCTCTCATCCACGCGCCTTCACGCGCCGCTTCTGACTCACAGCGCGCGGGGATCGCTCTCAGATTCGAGCAGATTTCGGGCACGAGGTCTCGGTGGCGCGGTTCACCACCGGAGAGCGCGAACCGCTTTTGTGGACGGAGAAGGTCGCGAGCTTCGCGGAGGTTTTCGCGGAAAAGCTTGAGATTCCGGTCCTGGCTGTTAACCAGATCGCGGGAGTTTGTAATCCGGTGATCTGGCTCCCCAACAGGGACTCAAGACTCGGACCCGGTGGTTAACAGGTGATCGTCCGCCGACCGCCGCGAACCTTCGATCAAGGCTCGTGAAACGCCACGTCAGGCATCGGGTAGTGACGACGGTTCAAGGTCCACAGCGTCAAACCGGTTGTCGAGGCGGCGGCGGCGACGAGCGCGTCCGCGGACTCGACGCCGTGGGAGCGCGAGTAGCGCGCGAGGTAGCCCCCGGCCCGGCGGCCGGTCGCGGCGTCGAGCACAACGTCGCCTCGCGCGGCGAGAAAGGCTTCAGTGACGACCTCTTCCCCTGGCCGGACGCCCACGAAGATCTCCGCCCAGGCGACCGCGCAGCAATAGGTGGGAACGCCCGCGGCTTCGAGAGCGAGGAGGTGACGCACGACGGCCTGCCGGCCGCGGAGCACCTCGATGACGACGTCCGAATCGAGGAGCACCCCGGCTACGGGCGGGGGCGCCTCGATCGCCTCGTATCTCGCCGGAGCCGCCTCACGTACCCGGCGGTGTCGCCCAGCTCGGCGCGGTCCTTCCATAGTCCCTCGATGGCGCGGAGGGTTGCGAGCCTCTCGTCGGCGCCTCCGGCTCCGTAAGTGCGCGCCAGGGCGTCCCGAACCAGCTCGGACAGCGTTCTCCCCTGCCTGCGCGCCAGCTTCGTCAGCGTGGCGTGGATTGCCTCGTCCAGGTAGAGCTGCGTGCGGACCATGTGATGTATATACATCACTCAGACTGGTAACGCAAGTTGGAGGGGGCCCGCAATCCGCTCGATTCGCACCCCTGACGAGATCCGGCGACGATGTCCGTTGACCTCCCGCCCCATCTCCCCTATAAGGTTTCCGGAGAAACGGCGATGATCTTCCCGATGCGGAGGTTTCTCGTCCTCATGGCTTCCACGACGATTGCGGCGTTGTCGACCGGCTGCGGTCCTTCCAGCGAGCCGGCGGACCTCGTTCTGCTCCACGGCAATCTCGTGACACTCGACCCGGCGCGGCCGAAAGCGGAGGCGCTCGCGGCACGCGGGGACACGATCGTCGCGGTAGGGACGGACGACGAGATTCGCAAGCTCGCCGGCCCCAACACCAAGGTGATCGACCTCGAGGGGAAGCTCGCGATTCCCGGGTTCATCGAGGCGCACGCGCACTTCCTGAGCCTCGGGCAGTCGAAGCGGATCCTCGACCTGCACACCGCGAAGAGCTGGGACGAGATCGTCGCGCGGGTCGAGGCCGCCGCGCGCACCGCGCCCGAAGGGGCGTGGATCCTCGGCCGCGGGTGGCACCAGGAAAAATGGACTACTCGCCCCAATCCCGTCGTCGAAGGTTATCCCGTTCGTGACGCGCTGGACCGCGCGGCGCCGCGGAATCCCGTCATGCTGCGGCACGCGAGCGGCCACGCCGCGATCGTCAACGCGGCCGCGCTCGAGCGCGCGGGGATCGGCGATGCGACGGCGGACCCCGACGGCGGCAAGATCGTGCGAGATCGGAAGGGCCGGGCCACCGGCGTCCTCCTCGAGAACGCGGACGACGCGGTCGGGAAGGCCGTGGCGGCCGACCGCGCCAAGCGTCCCGCCAGCGAGCTGGCCGCCGAGCTGGCGCGGGACGTCGAGCTGGCGACGAACGAGTGCCTGTCGAAGGGGATCACGACGTTCCACGACGCGGGCGAGAGCATCGCGACCGTGGACCGTTTGCGAAGCATGGCGGAGACGGGAGCGCTCAAGGTGCGCCTCTACGTCATGCTGGAAGGGAGCAACGAGACCCTCGCTCCACGCCTCCGCGAGGGGCCTCTCGTCGAGCTCGGCCGCCGCCACCTCACGGTGCGGGCGATCAAGAAGTACATGGACGGCGCCCTCGGCTCCCGCGGCGCCTGGCTGCTCGCTCCCTACGCCGACGCCCCCGGGACCACGGGGCTGCCGGCCCAGCCGATCGAGCAGCTCGAGGAGACGGCGCGGCTCGCCGCCGAGAACGGCTTCCAGCTCTGCATCCACGCGATCGGCGACCGCGCGAACCGCGAGGTCCTCGACCTCTACGAGCGCACGATGCGGGCGCACCCGGACGTCAAGAACCCGCGCTGGCGCATCGAGCACGCGCAGCACCTCGACCCCGCCGACATCCCGCGCTTCTCCCGTCTCGGCGTGATCGCCGCGATGCAGGGGATCCACTGCACGTCGGACGGCCCGTGGGTCGCCGAGCGCCTGGGCGAGGAGCGCGCGCGGACCGGCGCTTATGCCTGGCGGCGCCTCCTCGACTCCGGCGCGCTCGTCGTCAACGGCACCGACGCCCCCGTCGAGGAGGTGGACCCGATCGCCTGCTACCACGCCTCGGTCACGCGGAAGATGAAGAACGGCGCCGCCTTCTTCCCCGAGCAGCGCATGACCCGCGAGGAGGCGCTCCGCTCCTACACCGCGAGCGCCGCCTACGCGGGTTTCGAGGAAGGGATCAAGGGCTCGCTGGCGCCGGGCAAGCTCGCCGACGTCACCGTTCTCTCGAAGAACATCCTCGAGGTCCCCGACGACGAGATCCTCGCGGCTCGCGTGATCTACACGATCGTCGGCGGCAAGGTGGAATACCGCGCCGAGGGAACTCCTTAGCTTTTTCCGGAGGTGCTTCTCGGGATCGAAGGGGATGAACTCGTCCTCTTCGTCCGGAGGGGTGGTGTCGGGCGGCGGCGCGGGCCTTCGCTTGACCCAGAGGTCGCCCGAGACGACGCGGGTCTCGTAGAGGTCGAGCGCGGCGCCGGAGCGCCGCCCGCTGTCTCCCGTGCGCACGTCGAACTTCCAGCCGTGCCAGGCGCAAACGACCTGCCCGGCCTCGAGCGTCCCCTCGGCGAGCGACGCACCCATGTGCGGGCAGGCGTCGGCGACGACGACGAAGTCCGATCCCTCGCGGAAGACCGCGACCGGCACGCCGTTCACGACGGCCTTGCGCGCCTTGCCCCGCGGGAAGTCCGCGATCCTCCCGACCCTCACGAAACCATCCATGGGGGCAGAGTATAGACCGCCCGCGTCGGGGCTCCCGGGCGCATCGCGGGGTTATGATGGCAGCGTGAGGCTCATCGCGACGCTCGCCATCGTCCTGGCCGCGGCCTCGATCTCGCCGGCCGCGGGCGCCGCCGCGCGCGGCGGTTCGGATCTCCCTCCGGTGGCCCTGCACCACGAGCCGCCCTCGATCCCGCCGGAGGCCGCCGGCTCGGGCGCGGCTCCGGCGGTCACCGTGCGCGTACGGATCGACGCGAGGGGCAAGACCCTGTCGGTCGAGACGCTCGGCGTCCAGCCCTCCGGCCCCTTCGACGCCGCGTTCGACAGGGTCACCCGCGCGGCGGTTTCGAAGTGGCGATTCGCCCCGGCGCTCCACGACGGGAAGGCCGTCGAGGCCACTCTCGAATGGACGGTCCAGTTCGCGGCGCTCCCCGAAGACGCGCCGTGGAGCTACGCGGACGCGGAGGACAGCCCGCCGCTCCCCCGCGCGGCCGAGGAGGGGGCCGTCGCGGCCCGCCGTCGCGCGGCCGAGCTTCCTCCCGCGGAGAGGCGCGCGCTCCGCGAGCGTACGGCGCGGGACGCGGAAAGCCACCTCCTGGAGGGACGCCGCACGCGCGCGGTGACCGAGCACTTCGAGGTGATCACCGACTCCCCGGCGACCGGAACGCCGCGGCGGATCGCGACGCAGCTCGAGGACGCCTTCGCCGCCGCATCGCGCCTCTTCGGCGACGCGATCCCCGAGGAGGTGGCGACGGACAAGATCGTCGTGTACGTGTTCGCGAAGCACGCGTCGTTCGGGGCGTTCGCGGCGGAGAACCCGCGCTCCCTCGCTTCCGGCGGCGGGGGGTTCTACGATCCCGCGGGGCTGCTGGCGTTCCACCTCGAGCTGCGCGGGGGGGATGCGGCCCTGTCGCGCGTCATTCTCGACGAGGCGACGCGCGCCTTCCTCGACGGCCACGTCGCGCGGCCCGGCGTGACGCTGCCGCTCTGGCTCGAAGAGGGGCTGGCGGAGTACGTGGCGGCCACCGGTGGGACCTCGGGCAAGCCCCCGGGCGGCCCGCAGACGAAGCGCAAGTCGTCCGCCCGCAAGTCTCCCGCGAAGACGCGCGGCGAGCCGCCGCGGGCCGAAGCGGCGGAAGTGGGAAAGGCGATCCGGGCCGGCGGCGCGATTCCGCTCGATCGTCTCCTCGCCGCGAGACCGGAAGATCTCGAAGGCGAGACGGCCCGGCTGTTCCCGGCCCAATCGTGGATGTGGGTCCACTTCCTGCGGCACGGGCAGCCCGACTGGTCGGCCGGGGCGTTCCCGCGGCTGGTCCTCTACGTCGCGGAAGGCTACTCCGCCGCCGACGTCTTCCCGGCGGTCTACGGGTCGCCTCCGGCCGGGCTCGCGCCCGCCTTCCGGGAGTACGTGAAGCGATTCTGAGCGGCGCGCGCTAACGCGGGGGCTTGGCGAGCTTCATCTCGGCTTCCGCGTCCTCGGTCCGCCCCATTCGCCGGTAGCAGTCCGAGAGCGACGCGTGCGCCCCGGGAAGATCGGAGCGCAGGGAGAGCGCTCGCTTCAGCGCCGCCACCGCCTCGCCGCAGCGGTCGAGCTTGATGAGCGACTCGCCGACGTAGAGAAACGACTCCGCGCGGCCGGAGTTCAGCGCGCTCGCGCTTTCGAAAGCCTTGCGGGCCTCGTCCCACCGCTCGAGCTGGAACGCCGCCACGCCGAGATTGAACCACGCCATCTCGTGATCGGGCGCCGCCGCCACTGCCCGGCGCAGCAGGCCGACCGCGGCGGACGCGTCGCCCGCGAGCAGGCGCGTCGTTCCCGCCTCGAAGAGGGACTGGGGGTCGGTGATCCTCGCGAATCTCTCGGTCTCGGCGGCCGCCGCGGCCTTGCGCTCCTCCGGGGTCGCGAAGAGGAGCCGCAGGGCGTCCGCCGCCTCGTCGTGGTCGGGATTCGCCCGCGCGGCCTCGCGAAACGCCGCCTGCGCGTCGAGATCCCTACCCGCGTCCCACAACGCCCACGCCAGCGCGAGCGAGAGACGGGCCTCGGCCTCCTTTCCGGCCGAGCCCGCCCCGAGCGTCGCGGCCTCCTGCCTGGCCTCGTCGAACCGTCCGAGCGGCGACGAGCGCCAGGCCGATCTTTTCCGCGAGCGGGGGAGAATCGCCGTAGCGGGAACGTATGCCGCGATAGATCTCGAGCGCCTCCTCGCGGCGCCCGAGCTCCTCCGCGATCCGTGCCCGCCTCCACGCGACCGCCGCCGATGGACGGACCGCGTCGAGCCTCGCGAGGACCGCGCGCTCCGCCTCCCGGTCGGGAAGCCGTGCCAAGACCAGGCCGAGCGCCTCGAGGAGCTCCGGGTCGGACGGAGTCCTGGAGAGCCTCGCCTCGAGCCCCCTCTTGAGCGCGGCCCGGTCCGACGGCGGAGCCGCGGGGTCCTCGGCGATGCGCACGAGCGGGGAATACGGGATCACGGCGCTCGGGTCGGCCAGGCGATCGAGAACGAGGGCGCGGGCGCTCCGGAGCTCGCCGGCCTCGAGCTGCGCCCTGTCCGGGTATTCCACGAGGGCCAGCGCGGGGAGGATCTCCTTCGGGTAGTCCTTCGCCGCCCGCCGCAGCAACTCGAGCTCCCTCGCGGGGTTCCCCTGCTCGGCGGCGATACGCGCCTCGCGCAGCATCCGCACGCAGCCCGCGGCCGGAAGCTCCGCGGCCGGGATAGCCGCGGGCAGGAACAAGGCGGCCACGAGCAGCGTCGATCCCAGGCGCACTCGGTCCTCCGGCAATTGGAGACGAAGGCCGATTATACGGCGAGACGCTGCGTTAGAATCCACTGCCGCGCGGGGGGGCCCATGGCCGGTTGGAGCGTCGTCCTCTTCAAGATCCTGTCGCTGCTTCCGGTGATCGGGATCGGCTGGGTCGCCGCGAGGCGCGGCTGGTTCGGCAACGGCGCCGTTTCCGCGATGAGCCGGCTCGCCGTGGACGTCGCGCTTCCCGCGCTGACGTTCACGCAGCTCGTCCGCACGGTGCCGCGCGAGGCGCTCCTCGAAAACGCGCTGCTTCCCGCCGCGGGGGCGGCGCTGTTCCTGCTGGGCGCGGGAGCGGGGTGGGCGCTCGCCCCGCTGTTCTCCGGCCGGCTGCAACGGCCGACCTTCGTGTTCCTGGTCGCGCTCGCGAACTCGATCTACCTCCCACTTCCCATCGCGCAGGCGCTTTACGGCGGCGAGGGCGTGCGCACCGTTCTCCTTTGCGAGGTCGGGACGCGCGTCGTGCTCTTCACCGTCGGCCTCGCGATACTGATCGGGAAGAGGCCGGACGCGAGGGCGCTGCGCGATCTGCTGGTCAACCCCGGCCTGATCGCGGCGCTCTCGGGGATCGCGGCGGCGGTGCTGTTCCCGGGCCTCCGCGCGCTTGCCGACCTCGACCCGCGCGGTGCCGCCCCGGCGGCGATGGCCGCGAGCGCCCTCTTCCAGGCGCTCGACCTCGTCGGGGCGCTGACGATCCCGCTCGCGCTGCTCGTCACCGGGGCCAAGCTCGAGGGAGCTTCCCGCGACGGCGCGCTGCTCTCGCGCGAGACCTGGGGCGTCCTCGTCGCCCGCCTGCTCGCGACGCCCGCCGCCGCCGCCGCGCTCCTCCTCCTCGCGCTGGCCGCGGGCGTCCCGCTCGCCGAGGTCCCGCGCCGAATCATCTTCCTCGTCGCCTCGATGCCGGTCGCCGTCAACTGCGGCGTCTTCACCGAGCGCTACGGAGGCGACTCCACCCTCGCCGCCCGCTCCACCTTCGCGAGCACCCTGTTCGGCGTCCTCACCATCCCCCTCCTCTTCTTCGCCGCGCAGCGCCTGGGGCTTTGACCGAATCGGTCGCTCGTGCGCGCGAACTCGACCCGCCCCGGCGATGGTCCGAGATCATCCCGCGGCGACGATGCCCGAGGCGACGGGGACCCCTGCACGGCCGCGCGAAGGGTCGAGCGCGATGGCGCTAGGGTCCGCGCCATCGCGCTTGCTCGACCCTTCGCGCGGCCGATGCGGGTCGTCGCCGAGGGAGGTCGCCGCGGGATGATCTCGGACCATCGCCGGGGCGTGGCCAGGCGTCAGCACGAGGCGGACCGCCGGTTGACAACGGTCAAGCGCGACCGGGCGCCCGGATGCGATAATCAATCGAAGGTGCACGCGAGATGGACAGGTACGACAGCCCGGTGTCGCTGAAGGGGAGCTACTACGCGACGGCGTCGCTCCCGCTGCGGCAGGAGCTCGCCCTAGCGCTGCCGAAGGACGACCTGCGCGGCCTCCACGAGCGGACGCCGTGGAGGCACTTCGCGTGGACCGGGTGGCAGCTCCTGCTCCTCGCCGGCGCCTCGATCGGCCTGTGGCGGCTCGCGCACCCCGCGGCGTGGATCCCGCTCGCGCTCGTGCAGGGATTCACGATCTTCAACTTCACCGTCCTCCTGCACGAGGTGGTCCACGACGCGGTCTTCCGGGAGCGGAACGCGCGCCGGAACCGCTGGCTCGGCTTCGCGTACGCGGTTCCGAGCGGCATCTCGGCGTCGCAGTTCACGCGGTGGCACCTCGACCATCACGCGGAGCTGGGGTCGGACACCGACGATCCCAAGCGATTCCGGCTCACGCCGAAGCGGAATCGCCGCTGGTACAAGCTGCTCTATTTCACGCCGGCGCTCTTCCCGATCTACTTCCGCGCGGCCGCGGCGGAGACGGCGGGCTATCCCGCGCCGCTGCGAAGGCGGATCCGGATCGAGCGCTGGGTGGCCATCGCGTTTCATCTCTCCGTGGCGACGGCGATCGGCCTCGCCGGCGGCCGCGGGCCGCTGCTGCGGGTGTGGGTGATCCCGGTGTTCTTCGTGTTCCCGGTGGCGTTCGTGATCAACCGCCTCGGGCAGCACTACGACATCGACCCGTCGGATACGGCGAAGTGGAGCACGCTGGTGAAGCCGTCGTGGTTCTGGGACCGCGCGTTCATCTACTCGAACTACCACCTCGAGCATCACTACTTCCCGCGCGTCCCGCTGTACAACCTCAAGAAGCTCCACCGCCTCCTGCAGCCGTTCTACCGGAAGCACGGCATCGTCCCCCGCACCTACGGCGGCCTCCTCTGGGACTATCTCGTGCTCAACCGAAAGCCGCACTCGAACTGGGAGGCCGAGGGCCTCGGCTGACCCGTCGGATCCTCCTCGGACCATCCCGCGGCGACGATGCCCGAGGCGACGGACTCACTCGAGGATCAAGCCCCCGGGGCGCCCGGTCACGGCGGCGCCGATGCGCCACACGGGCTCGCCGGCCGCACGGAACGCAGCGAGCACCGCGTCGGCGCGGCCGCCGTCGACGGCGGCGAGGAGGCCGCCCGACGTCTGCGGGTCGAACAGCAGACGGCGCTCCCACTCCTCGAACGGGCGCAGGTACTCGGTCCACGCGCCGTAATACCCCTCGTTCCGCATCGAGCCGCCGGGGATCATCCCCTCGCGGGCGTACCGCTCGGCGCCGGGGAGCAGCGGGACGTCCTTGAAGACCAGCCGGAGCGCGACGCCCGACTGCTCGGCGACCTCGTGGGCGTGGCCCGCGAGCGCGAACCCGGTCACGTCGGTCAGCGCGTGGACGGCGCTTCCCTCGTCGCGGAGGATCCGCATCGCGCCTCTCGAGAGCCGCTCCATGCCGGCGATCGCGGCGTCGAGGTCGGCGTCGTCCACCGCCTCGCGCTTGTGGGCCGTGGTGACCACGCCGGTCCCGACCGGCTTGGTGAGCAAGAGGACGTCGCCCGGCCGCGCGCCGCCCTTGGTCAGGATGCGGCCGGGGTGCACGAAGCCGGTCACGGCAAGGCCGTACTTGGGCTCCGCGTCCACGGTGCTGTGCCCGCCGGCGACGACCGCGCCCGCCTCGCGCACCTTCTCGCCTCCGCCGCGCAGGACCTCGGCGAGCACCGACGGATCCAGGTCGTCCGGGAACGCGACCAGGTTGATCGCGAACTTCGGCTCGGCGCCCATCGCGTAGAGGTCGGACATCGCGTTGGCCGCGGCGATCGCGCCGAAATGGTAGGGATCGTCCACGACCGGCGGAAAGAAGTCCGCCGTCTGGACGATCGCGCGCTCGTCGTCGATCCGCCAGACGAGGGCGTCGTCGAGCTCCTTGAGCCCCCGGAGCAGCTCCGGGTGGCTGTCGGCGTCGAACATCCCGGCGAGCGGGCGCAGCACCTGCGCCAGGGCCTCCGGCCCCATCTTGCTCGCTCAGCCGGCGCAGGACGCCAACGTCGTCAGCCGGATCCGGTGCGCTTGCGACATCTGCCGCGCTCCTCCCGCCCGTAGCCTAGGCGATCCGCGCGCCCGACTCAACGCAAGGCGTCGGCGACGCGGTCCCAGGCGACGAGGGTCCACCAGGCGTCGACGTAGTCGGCGCGCCGGTTCTGGTACTTGAGGTAGTAGGCGTGCTCCCACACGTCGACGACCAGGAGCGACTTTCCGCCGGTCATCTCGGGGCAGTCGTGCCCCGGCGTGCCCGCCACCTGGAGCTTGCCGTCCTTGAGGTACAGCCACGCCCAGCCCGAGCCGAACTGGCCGATCGCGGCCTGCGTGAGCTTCGCCTTGAAGTCGGCGAAGGAGCCGAACGCCGAGGCGATCGCGGTCCCGAGCTCTCCCGCGGGCTGGCCGCCTCCGCCCGTCTTCATCGTTCGCCAGTACAGGTTGTGGGCGAAGTGGCCGCCGCCGTTGTTCCGGACGGTCGCGCGGATCCCTTCCGGCACCCGGGCGAGGTCCGAGATCAGCTCGACCAGCGAGAGCTCTTGCAGGGCGGGATGCGGCTCGAGTGCCTTGTTCAGGTTGTTGACGTAGGCGGCGTGATGCTTGTCGTGGTGGATCTCGAGCGTCCTGGCGTCGAGGACCGGCTCGAGCGCGTCGAAGGGATAGGGGAGCGGGTCGAGGACGTGTGCCATGTCGGGAACCTCCTTGATGCGAACGTTCCTCTCGAGGTTCCCGGATTGTATCTCAGAGTCGTCGTCAGGCAGGGACGATCGGCGGATCGAACCCGTCGCGCCGCTCCTTCTCGAGCTCCTTGAGAAGGTTGTCGACCGTGCGCTCGAGAAGGGCCTGGACGTCCAGCCCTTCGCGCTCCGCCGCCTCCTGGAAGGCGCGGTACGCCTCGTCGGGGATCTCGACACAGATCCGGACCTTCGACATCGGCACCTCCCCGCGGCGGCCAACGACGCTCTAGGCCGCCGGCACCCCCTTGAAGCCGTAGCAGAGGATCCCGCCGTGGCCTTCCTTTCGGATCTTCCGGAAGACCAGCGTGACCTCCATGCCGGGGAGAACGGTCGCGGGATCGCAGTCCACGACCTGCGCCGTCAGGCGCGCTCCCTCCGGGGTCTCGATGACCGCCATCGCGTAGGGCGACTCCATCTGGAATTCGGTCGGGGGGATCTCCACGACGGTGGACGTGACGACCTTCCCCTTCCAGGACAGGGTGATCGCTTCCCACGCCTTCCCGCGGCACGTGGGACAGACCCGCCGGGGCGGGAACGCGACCTTGCCGCAGCCGCGGCAGCGGGCCGCCTCGAGGCGGAAGCGGTTCGGGACCTCTCTCCAGTATCTCGGGCTCGGCATGGTCAGACCCTCTCGAGAACGTGGACCACGGAGCTGGCTCCGGAGCCTCCCATGTTCTGGGCCAGGCCGATCCGCGCACCGCGGACCTGGCGCTCGCCCGCATCCCCGCGCAACTGCTCGAAGATCTCGATCGCCTGCGCGATCCCGGTGGCGCCCACCGGGTGCCCCTTCGACTTGAGCCCGCCGCTGGTGTTCACCGGGATCTTCCCGCCGAGGCCGGTGACGCCGGTTCGGGCCGCGTGGCGCCCCTCCCCTCTCGGGACGAAGCCGAGCGCCTCGATGCAGCAGATCTCCGCGATCGCGAAGCAGTCGTGCACCTCGGCGACCTGCACGTCCTTGGGGCCGATCCCGGCCATCTTGTACGCGCGCTCGGCCGACAGCGCGACCGAGTCGAGGAACGCGGGGTCCTTCCGGTCCGCGAGCGCCATCGAGCTGGTCGCGAAGCCGACGCCGCGGATCTTCACCGGGCGGTCGGTGTACTTCTTCGCTTGGTCGAGCGGGCAGAGCAGCACGGCCGCAGCGCCGTCGCTCACCGGCGAGCAGAGAAGGAGCCGCAGCGGCTCGGACACCATCGAGGACTTCATCACCTCTTCCAGCTTGACCTCGCGCCGGAACTGCGCTTTCGGGTTCTTCGCGCCGTGGAGGTGGTTCTTCACCGCCACCCACGCGAGGTCCTCGTCCGTCGTCCCGTGCGCCTGCATGTGGGCGCGGGCGATCATCGCGTAGAGGCCGGGGAAGGTGATCCCGTGATACGCCTCGGTCTCCTGGTCGGCGGCGGTCGCGAGCACCGCCGTGACGTCGGCGCCGTCGGTCATCTTCTCGACGCCCGTCGCGAGGACGAGGTCGCTCGCCCCCGAGGCGACCTCGAGGAACGCCGACCGCAGCGCGACGCCGCCGGAGGCGCAGGCGCACTCGACCCTCGTGGCCGCGACCCCCGCCATCCCGAGGTGGTCGGCCATCAGCGGGCCGAGGTGCTCCTGGCCGACGAACTGCCCCGCCGCCATGTTGCCGACGTAGATCGAGTCGATCCGGTCGACCTTCGCGTTCTCGAGAGCCTCCGTCGCGGCCTCGACGAAGAGGTCGCGCAGGCTCGATTCCCACAACTCGCCGAACCGGGTCATCCCGGCCGATACGATCGCCACCTCGCGCATCGCGCTCCCTCCCCCGTCAGTCGTTGAGGATGATCTTCTCGCGGAACTTCGCGTACTCGCCGTAGGTCAGGTACCGCCGCGACCCGTCGAGCATGGACCGCACGGTCGCCGCGCGCCCCTGCCGCTCGGGCAGGAGGCCGGTCGCCTTGAGCACGAACGAGTCGCTGCCGGCGCCCGACCCGAACGAGGTGATCAGGATGAGATCCCCGGGAGCCGCCACGTCGAGAACGGCCGCGAGCCCCGTGGGCGACGAGCCGGAGTAGGTGTTCCCCATGGTGTTGACGATCCACCCGGTGTCGAGCTGCTCCTTCTTGAAGCCGAGCTCCTTCCCCGCCTGGAGCGGGAACTTCCCGTTCGGCATGTGGAAGACCGCGTAGCGGAAGTCGGACGGCTTGTAACCCGTCTTCGCGAGGATCCCGCGCGTCGCGCTGAGCACGTGCTTGAAGTACGCGGGCTCGCCGGTGAACCGGCCGCCGTGGCGCGGGTAGAACTGCCCCTCGCGGCGCCAGAAGTCGGGGGTGTCGGTCGTGTAGCTGTAGGTTTCGAGCACGTCGACCAGGACGTCGTTCTTCCCGAAGATGTAGGCCGCGCCGCCGGCCGACGCGGAGAACTCGAGCGCGTCGTTCGGCGCGCCCTGCGAGGTGTCGGCGCCGATTCCCATCGCGTACTCGACCCGGCCCGACTCGACGAGCCCGAGCGCGACGAACATCGCCTCGGTCCCCGCCTTGCACGCGAACTCGAAGTCGGCGACGTGAACCTCGGGCGCGATGCCGAGCGCCTCGATCACCACCGTGCCGCTCGGCTTCACCGCGTACGGATGCGACTCCGACCCGATGTAGAGCGCGCCGATCTTCTGGGGATCGATCCCGGCGCGGGCGAGCGCTCCACGGCCCGCGGCGACCGAGATCGTGATCGTGTCCTCGTCGAGTCCGGGAACCGACTTCTCCTCGAGGAGAAGCCCCCTTCGGATCCCGGCGGGATCCCTGCCCCATTGCCGCGCGATCTCCTCGGCCTTGATCCGGTTGCGCGGAATGTATGCGCCGTACCCCACGATACCCGCCATGGCTCCTCCTCACGGGGAAAGAAACGGCCCGTCTCGAACCGGCGAAGCCTAACAGATACCGCCGATCGAAGGGAATGGCAACGGCGCGTTTTGTGGAGGGCGCGGGCGGAGGGACGGCAACCGTTGCCGGTTGCCGTCCCTCCGCGGGGGGTTACTTCAAGGCGAGCGCGTAATTCTCTTCGGCCTGCTCCCAGTTGACCACGTTCCACCAGGCCTCGACGTAATCGGGGCGGCGGTTCTGGTACTTGAGGTAGTAGGCGTGCTCCCAGACGTCGAGGCCGACAACGGGCTTCCCGCCGGTCATGACCGGCGTGTCCTGGTTCGGCGTCGAGTCCACGACCAGCTTGCCGTCCTGGACGAGGAGCCAGGCCCAGCCGGAGCCGAAACGGCCGGCCGCGGCCTGGGCGAACTTCGCCTTGAAGTCGGGGAACGATCCGAAGGTCGTCTGGATCGCACCGGCGAGACGGCCGACGGGCTCTCCGCCGCCCCCCTTCTTCATGAGCTTCCAGAAGAGATCGTGGTTGAAGTGCCCGCCGCCGTTGTTGCGGACGGCGGTGCGGGCCGACTCGGGCACCTTGCTCAGGTCGGCGAGGAGGGCCGGAAGCGCCAACGCGGAGAGGGCGGCCTGCCCTTCCAGCGCCTTGTTCAGGTTGGTGACGTAGGCCGCGTGGTGCTTGTCGTGGTGGATCTCCATCGTCCGCGCGTCGATGCAAGGCTCCAGCGCGTCGAACGAATAGGGCAGTGCGGGCAACTCGTGGGCCATCCAAATCCTCCCGGGTTCGAACCCTCTATATAGCGGACAATTTCAGTCCTCATTCTAGAGGGCCGCCGTCGAGTCGGCAAGTGGCCAGGATCCGCCTGCGCCGTCCGGGAGAGCGTGTAGAATCGACCGCACATGTCGCAGTCACGAATCGCCGTCATCGCGCTGGCGCTCGCCGCGCTCCCCCTGGGAGCGGCTAGAGCGGAGGAGCCGCCGACGGCGGCGTCTACCGGCGCGCCGCAAACGGAGACGGCCGCGCTCGACCGCGTCGGGTTGTACCTCGCGAGCCAGCCGGATTACGCCGCGCTGCAGCTCGACACGGCGGGCCGCACGTCGCCGGACGCTCCCTACCGCCTGGTCGTGATCCACGGCGGGCGCCCGGTTCTGGATTTCGGCCTGCGCAACGAGCGAAAGCTCGTACCGGCGGGCGAGGGTCAGGGAGAGAGGACGTTCGAAGAGGGGATCATCGACAACGCCGAGGTCGCCCCCGACGGGAGGTCGGCCGCGATCCTCTCCACCCAGTACCGGCGGCCCGCCGAGGACGGCGCGCAGAGCCCCGACGGTAGCGAGCCGCCCCGGCCGGTCGGCACCTCGGTCGTCTCCTGGGTGGACGCGAAGCGTCCCGAGGCGCGATTCAGCGTCAAGGTGGAAGCGGGGCGCTGGGTGAAGGAGCTCCTCCCGCTCGCCGCGGGGGCGGGGCTCGCGCTGTCCACCACGCGAGGTCTCACCGCTCCGGCGGACTTCGAGCTCTACGGCCCCGACGGGCGCGAGGCCTTCCACATCGGCGAAGCCGAGGGCTCGGTGACCGACCTCACCTCCACGAACAACGGCGCGTTCCTCGCGGTGAGCCTCGCGTACCCCGAGCGCCCCGGCCTCCCGCAGATGGGAATCCTCGTGCTCGACCTCCTCCGCGGGACCCGCTGGGCCTATACCTGGTCGTACGGAGAAGCGGGCGATCCGATCTCTTGGAGCCTAGAGGACAGCGGCGTGCTCGAGGTGAAGGTCCCCGGCAAGATCGTCCGCTACGATCGGAACGGCGCGCCGCTCCGCTCCGACGGCGGCTCCGGCAAGCGCAAGGGCAAGACGGGGCGAGCGTGATCGAAGCGCGGGGCCTCCGGAAGTCGTTCGGCGCGATCGGAGCCGCCGGTTTAGCGCCGCGCGCCTTTCGCCTCGCCCGCGCCGACGGCTAGGCCCGGTCTCCGGCTCCCGGCGCTAGCGTGACCCGCTCGCCGCCTTTCGCGGCGACAGCAAGGCGCGGAGCAGGTCGGGCAACCGGTCGCCGGCGTCTCCCGCGACGACCGCCACGCGGTCGCCGGACCTCTTGAAGGCGAGGCCGGGACGGGAGGGCAGCGACGCCGCGAACTCCTCGGCGTCGCGCTTCGTGTCCCAAGCCGTGGCGAGCAGGACGACGCGCTTACCGTCCTGGGCCCAGAGCTCCCAGCGGTCGCCGCCCCATCCCGCCGCGGCGGCGTTGGTCCAGGCCTCGCCTCCCACGAAGGACCCCGCGTCCGCCAGGGAAGGCGTCGGCGCCCCGACGATCACGCCCAGCGTCAGCTCGCCGAGGACGCCGGTGCCCTCCTTCCGCCAGCCCTCCCCGAGACGCTGTCCCGCGTCTCCGAGCACGACGCGGCGCGGACGGTCGCGCTTCGTCGCGTCCCAGTACTTCTCGGGATGGAGGATCTGCTCCGAGGATTCGGGACCTTCGCGGTACGCGCGATCGGCGTCCTCGGCGGGGAAGGTGCCGAGCCCCATCGCGCCGCCCTTGCCGCGGAGAAGGAACCTCGCGCCGAGGAAGTACGCGCCCAGGAGCTGCCGCCGCAAGGCGGGGGCCATCGCCTGGAGCTTCTCCCCTTTCCCCGCCTCGCTCTCCGAGAGCTCCTGCAGGTCGGTCGCCTTGAGCCGCCCCTCGATCGCGGCGCGCGCCCCGTAGAGGGCCATCACGAGCGTCGCGCTCCCCTCGTGAACCGCGCTTCGCGCGAAGATCTCGTCGTCGTCCCCCTTCACCGCGTTGAGACGCCCGTCCAGGTCGAAGTGCTGGTCCTCGAGGGCGTGGGTCAGCTCGTGCGAGGTGAGAAACGGGCCGACGCCTCGCGGCATGTGCCCCAGCAGGAAGAACGAGCCGGACTCCGGGTCGTAGAACCCGCCGGCCTGCTCGTCGAGAACATCGAGGTAGACCGCGAGCACGTCGGTGCTGGTCGGAACGAGGCCGAGAAGGACGTAGGCGGCCTGCTGGGCGCGGAGGTCCTCGTCGGTCGCGAAGAGGTGAAGGCGCTTCGTCGCGTAGGCACGCGCTTCCCCGTTGTCGATGATTCGCGCGGACACCGGCCGCTTGAATCGCAGCCCGCGGATCTGCTCGACCCGCGGCGAGACCTCCGCGATCAGCGCCTTGGGCTCGACCGTCCCGGCCACGGCCTCGGGCGGAGCCTCGGGGACGGGGTCGCCGCCGGTCGCGGCCGCCGCGCCCGTCGAGACCAGGAGGGCGGCGGAGAGCGCCAGCAGGGTGTTGAGGACCTTCGCGGACACCCGTCGAGCTTTCAGCATCGCCGCCTCGTCGAGCCACCGATCGCCGGTGCATCGTGGACCTCGGACAGTCTATCCTTCCCCGGGCCTTGGCCGCCCGGCGCGGGAGGGAAGGAGACTTGACGGCTCCGAGGGAGGACGTTCTGGACCGGTGGCTCGACGCGCTCGAGGCGCGTCATCTGGCCGATCTGTCGTTCGCGGAGGTCCGGCACGGGCTCCAGGCGCTCTCGTCGCTCTACGTCGAGCGGCGCGACCGCGCGCCTCTCTCCGACGCCTTCCGCGGCGCCGGAAAGCGCGCGGCGTACGCCCTGTTCTACGGGCCGCTTCATTTCCTGGCCGTGCGGCGCATCGTTCGCGAGCTCGCGGCGGGCTCTCCCGCGCCGGAGAGGATTCTCGATCTCGGCTGCGGGACGGGAGCCGCCGGGGCCGCCTGGGCGATCGAGGCGGGAGGCGCGCCCGAGGTGCTCGGGTTGGACCGGGCCGAATGGGCCGTCGAGGAGACCGCTCTGGCGCTCCGCTCTCTCGGGGTGCGCGGCCGGTCCCGCCGCGCCGACCTGGGTCGGCTGCCCCTTCCCGGCGGTTTCGCTGCGGTGGTCGCCGCCTACACCCTGAACGAGGTCGAGGCCGCCGTGCGCGAAGGGCTGATCGAGAAGTTGATTGCGGCCGCATCGGGCGGCGCGCGGGTGCTGATCGTCGAGCCCGTTTCCCGCCGGGCGGCGCCCTGGTGGGAGCGATCGTCCGCCGCGATCCGGTCGGCCGGGGGCCGCGACGACACCTGGCGATTCCCCGGCGGCCTGCCCGACCGGCTCCTGCGCCTCGGCCGCGCCGCGGGCCTCGATCCCCGGGAGATCTCGGCCCGAACCCTGTGGATCGGGAACCCAGGCCACGATCGGGCCATCCCTTCGCCCCGCGACGTCTCATCCTGAGACTTTCCGGCCCAAATTGAACGCGCGCTGGCGTATATTCATGCCATGAACGCGGGGGGCGTTCAGGGCGACCGGTACGTCCACCTCCGCCTACTGGGCGAGGGCGGAGCCGGGCGAGTCTCGCTCGTCGAGGACCGGCTCCGGGGAAGCGCCAAGCTCGCGCTGAAGGAGCTGGCCGAGGCCAGCCGGGGTCACGAGGACGATCTGCGGCGCGAGTTCGCGCTGCTCGCCTCGCTCCGCCATCCCAACCTCGTCGAGGTCCACGAGCTCGATCTGGACCCGCGCACCGGCCTCCCCCGATTCACGCTCGAGTACGTGGAGGGGCGCGACCTCGTCGCCGCGGTGCGCGCCGAGGGCCCGGACATCCTCCTCGACCTCGCGGCCGAGGCGTTGCGCGCCCTCGCGTTCCTGCACGACTTCGGCCTGATCCACCGGGACCTCAAGCCCGGGAATCTCCTCGTGCGGTCGAAGGCACGGCTCGGCTGCCGCCTCGTCGTGCTCGACTTCGGGCTCGCGCTGCGCGGCGGTGTCGAGGAGGGGGCCGGGGCGGGCCCGGCGGGGACGCTGCCCTATCTCGCGCCGGAGATCCTGGACGGACAACCCGCCGACCGCCGCACCGACCTCTACGCGCTCGGGGCCGTGTTCTTCGAGGCGATGCACGGCGCCGCTCCGTTCGCTCTCAAGGGAGGCGACCTCGCGGGATTCGTGGAGGCGGTTCGCGCGGGGCGCAGGGCGCGGCCGAAGCCTCCGGCGGGGGTCTATCCGGGCTTCTCGTCCTGGGTGGACGGCCTGCTCTCGCCGGACCCCGCGGACCGGCCCGCCGAGGCCGCGGAAGCGCTGGCTCGGCTGAACGCGATGTGCGGCGTCAGCCACACCTACGCGACGCCGGCCAGCCGCGCCGCGCGTCTCGCGTCGGGGGCGCCGCCCGGGCGTGAGAAAGAGGTCGATGCGCTCTGGACTCACCTCTCCGGGTCCGACGGGCCGCGCGTCGTGTGGCTCGGCGGAGGGGCGGGAACCGGCAAGACGCGGCTCCTCCGGTGGCTGGCGAGCGACGGGGTGATGCGCGGATGGGAGGTCGTGGCTCCGCAGCCGGGCCTACCGCCGCAGGCGAGCCCCGACGAGAGCGTCGGCGACCTCCTCGGGCGGCTCCGCGCGCGGGCGGCGCGCGGCAAGGTCCTCGTCCTCCTCGACCAGGTGGAGACGGCCTCGGGACGGGCCGCCGAATTCCTGGAGCGCGCGGCGCGGGAAGGGCGCGCGGCGCCGCTCTGCGTCGTGGCCGCGGTGCGACCGGGAGAGCTGAAGCACCCCGCCCTGAAGCGGCTGCTCGCCGACACGGGAATCGTGCCGACCCTGCGGCGCGTGGACCTCGATCCGCTCGACGCGGCGGCGGTGCGCGCGCTCGCCGAGCGCGCGACCGGGAGCGGCGCGATCTCGGACGCGCGGGTGAAGTGGCTGCTCGAGGCGTCCGAGGGGAACCCGCTCGCCGTCGAGGCGTTGCTGGTGGAAGGAGTCTGGGAGCGAGGCGGCCGAACGCGGAAGGTCCTCGCCATGGACCGGTCCGCGGTGGGGCGCCTCGAGCTGCTGAGCCCGGCCGGGCGCGCGTGGCTCGAGGCCCTGTCGGTGCTCGGCGAAGGGACCGAGGCGGCCGTTGCTGGTCGGCTCGCGGACCTGGAGGAGGGGGCGGCCGCCGAAGCAGCCGCCGAGGCCTCGGCTTCGGGTCTTGCCCGCGCGAAGGAAGCGCGCTGGTCGCCGGATTCCCGGTCGGTGTCCGAGCAAGTCCTGCGCGACATCGAGCCCGACCGCCGCCGCGCCCTCCACCGGCGAGGCGCGGAGCTGCTCGTCACGGTCTCGGGGGACGAAGCCGATCCGTGGCACCTGGCCCGACTCTGGAGCGGCGCCGACGAGCGCGACCGGGCCGTCGAATTCGCCGTGAAGGCCGCGGAAGCCGCGCTGGCCTCGGGAGATCCTTCGAGCGCGGCCGACAGGTACGCGTTCGCCTTGAGGCACCTCGCACGCCGCCACGCACGCCGTCGCGAGCTCAGGCTCGCGCAAGGACACGCGCTGGCAGTTGCGGGCTTTCACTCGGAACGATCAGGGCGTTCGGCGCCGCGGCGGCCCTGTCGCGCTCGCCCGCGGAGCGCGCAGAGTGCCTCGCGCATCAAGCGCAGGCGCTCGTCTACGCCGGGCGATTCCGGCTCGGGCAGGAGATGGCTGCCCGTGCGCTCCCCCTCGCGCGCGAGGCGAAGCAGCCCCTCGTCGAGGCTCGCGCGGAGATGGCCCTTGGGACGGCTCTCGGACGTGCAGGATCGGCCGGAGGAGGCCATTCCCGTTCTCGAGACGGCTCTGGCGACGTTCGAGCGTCACAGGGAGATCTGTTGGGCCAGGCAGAGACCCTGCAGAGGCTCGCGAGCTGCTCCGGAAATCTGCAGAGACCCGACGCCGAGGATTTCCAATCCGATCGGCCGGTCTATACGTCGCGGCCGGACGACCTGAGCGTCGCTTCACTCCGCTGATCGGATTGTCGATCACCCGCCAACGGCAGAGACGATTCGAGGAAGAGCCGACCGCGATCCTCGAGGACATCAGAGTTCACGCCGCGGGTCGCTGGGTCAGAGTTGGTCCGCACTGCAATTGGCCCTTTCGCGACTGGCTGCCGTCTCGCTGCGCCTGCGACGATTGGATCGCGCGATCGACCTCGCGACCGAGGCCGGCGGATCACGCCCTCCATCTGGGTGACAGAGCACGTACATGACCTGTCTGATACCTGTGCGCCGCCGCCCTCGTCAACGCGGGCCGTCCCTTCGAGGCCATCGCCAAACTCAAGACGGCGCTCGACGGCTCGCTCGAGGGGATCGAACCGGCGAGAATCCACTATCTGCCGGATGACGATCGTGGAAGCGATGATGTCCGTGCCATCGCCGGACCAGGACGCAATCCGGGATCTGAGCGCTGCGATGGTCAAGGGCTGCCGAGAGGGCCAGGAACCTCGAGGTATTTTCGCTTCCCTGATCGTCGAGATGGCGCGGCGGGCGATGCCCGACTGCGTCGATCCGTACGAGCCGATCCGCGCCGAATTCGATGCGACGGTCGCCGCAACGAGGAGTGGAGATCGACCCCGAGCTGAGGAGTCGCGCGGATTCTCAAGGCTACCGTCCTCCTTCGGCGCGGGGACGTCGAAGGAGGCCGGCTCGCGGCGAGCGCCGCGGCGGAGTTGGCTTCGGCATCCGACCTGCCCGAGTTCGGCGCGCTCGCGGAGAGCCTCGTCTCCGACGCGTTGCGCCGGCTCGGCGACAGCGGCGCCGCGGGCCAGGCGCTCGACCGGGGACGGGCTCTCCTCGACGAGGCCGCCTCGCGAATCGAGGATCCCTCGCTGCGGCGGGATTTCCTGGACCGTCCCGACTTCCGCTCCCTCCGGCAGGAAGGAGCCCCCGGGATCGCGGGCTCGGACCGGCGGCTCCTGGCCCTGTACGACATGATCCGCGCCCTGAACTCGGAGACCGACCCCGAGGCGCTCCTCGATTCCGCTCTCGACATGGCGCTCCGAGTCGTGCAGGCGGAGCGAGGGATGATCCTGCTGAGAGAGTTCGAGGGAGACTCGTTCTCCGTGCGACTGTCGCGGAACCTGGAGCGGGAGACCGCCGACGACGCGGAGGCGTTCAGCAAGAGCGTCGTCGCTCAGGCCGGCGAGGGAAAGTCGGTGCTCGCGCTCGACGCGGGGCACGACGAGCGCTTCTCCGGGTTCAAGAGCATCAGCCTCTACCGGATCCGGTCGCTGATGTGCGTTCCCCTGCGCTCGAGGGGCAAGCTGGTCGGTACCGTCTACGTGGACAGCCGGCGGGAGGGACGCCTGTTCACCCAGGACGACCTGAGGTTCCTCGAGGCCTTCGCGGACCACGCCGCGCTCGCTCTCGAGAACGCGCGGGCGCGCGCCGAGCTCGAGCGCGAGAATCGCCGCCTCCAGGAGCTGGCGGGAGCGCGGACCCGCTTCGACGACATCGTGGGCCGATCGGCGCCGATGCAGAAGCTGTTCGACCTGCTCGACAAGGTCGCCGCCAGCGAGCTGGCCGTGCTGATCCAGGGGGAGAGCGGCACCGGAAAGGAGCTGGTCGCGCGGGCGATCCACTTCCACGGGCCGAGAAAGCGGAAGATCTTCCTCTCGGAGAACTGCGCGGCGATTCCCGAGACCCTCCTCGAGAGCGAGCTGTTCGGTCACGTGCGGGGCGCGTTCACGGGCGCCGAGCGGGACCGCGTGGGGCTGTTCGAGCAGGCCGACGGCGGGACGCTCTTCCTCGACGAGATCGGCGACATGTCGGCCGCCATGCAGGCGCGGCTGCTTCGCGTTCTGGAAGAGGGGGAGGTCCGCAGGGTCGGAGCGAACCGCCCGCTCCGCGTGGACGTGCGCGTGCTGGCGGCGACGCATCGCGACCTGGAGGCCGAGGTCGCCGCGGGGAGGTTCCGCGAGGACCTGATGTACCGGCTGCAGGTGCTGGTCGTGCGGCTTCCCGCGCTGCGCGAGCGGGCGGGCGACGTCGCGCTCCTGACGGGCCACTTCCTCGAGCGGATCGCCCGGGAGCGCGGCCGGAAGCCCCCGCGCCTCGAGCGCGAGGTGCTCGAGCTCCTCGAGCGGTACGCCTGGCCCGGCAACGTGAGGCAGCTCGAGAACGTGCTGCAGCGGCTGTCCCTCCTCGCGGGAGAACGCGCGATCACCCGCGAGGTGCTCGAGTCCGACGAGGGGCTTCGTCAGGTGTTCCTCCCGCGGGCCCAGGTCGCGCCGCTCTTCTCGCTCGAGCAGACGGAGAAGGACGAGATTCGAAAAGCGCTCGAAGCGGCCGCCGGGAACCGCGACCGGGCCGCCAGGCTTCTGGGAATTTCGAGGGCAACGATATACAGAAAGATCAAGGAATATCGATTGGTATGAATTCACATTTGCATTTTCATAATCATGCATAGTCAATCAGTGCTCGATTTTGCGCCGTTTTCCGGACTCTCCGGGTTCCCCGTACCAACAGCGTAATCGCCCTGGCGAGTCACCTTCGCCGTTGTCGGCGTAGGCCGCCGTTACAACCCGGGCGTTACCCATTTCACTATTGAATCTCATTTTGAGAATGGTACATTCGACTGTGAACATGAAGACGAAACGCCACTCATCGCATACTTCCTGATTAGGAGTTAAATATGCGAACCAGGCCGACTCGAACCTCGATGCTTCTCGCCACCGCGCTGGTGCTCTTCGCTGCGATGCCGTCGCTCGCGTTCGCGGACACCGCGATCTGGTCGGCGGCGCCCGCCGCGGTTCAGTCGTCGCCTAACGTGGTGAGTGTCGCGGTGACCTACGCGGGCAGGAACCCCGCGACGGGCGCCGTGACCGTTCAGGCCGTGGTGGACGGGGTCGTGATCACCAGCTACGTGCCGGTCTCGCTCTTGTCGGGGCAGACCTTGGTGGTCCCGGTGGCCTTCGCCGGAACCGTGCAGAACGTGATGAGCGTCTCGGCCGGCGGCGGGTCGCCCGTCACGGTCAGCGTGATCGGCGACGATTTGAATCCATTCTGACTCTTGCTAGTGACTGGCTCCCCTGCCCCCCACGGGAGCCCGGTCCCTTAGGCGTCCGCCAGCTCCTTCACGGGTCCGATGCTGGCGGACGCCGTTTTTTTTCCGCCGCTCGACTTTCCCGCTCCAAACACCCGCCCACGGTCTGGCATCATCTTCCCGGGCCGATGCTCCCCGTGAGCCGTGAGCCCGGAGCGCTGCACCGTGATCTTCCGGATCGACAAGACCTGGGATGGGCTTCCGATCGAACCCGGCGAGGCGGCCCGCACGGAGATCTTCGCCGACCGCGACCGCGTGGTCGTGAGCGTCGAGTCGCCGTTCCACGCCGATCCGCCTCCCGCCTCCCCGCCGGGTCCGACCGACCGCCTCTGGGAGCACGAGGTCGTCGAGGTCTTTCTGCTCGGCCGCGACGACGCCTACCTCGAGCTCGAGCTGGGGCCTCACGGACACCACCTCGTCCTCGAGCTTCGGGGAGTCCGGAACGTCGTGCGGCGCGGCCTACCGCTCGACTACCGGAGCCGGATCGAAGGCTCCCGCTGGAGCGGCGTGGCGACGTTCCCGCGCGCCTGGCTTCCCGCGGGCCTCGACCGGGGCAATGCGTACGCGATCCACGGCGCGGGACGGTCGCGGCGCCACCTCGCCGCGTTCCCGGTCCCGGGCGACGCCCCCGACTTCCACCGCCTCGCCGACTTCGGCGCGTTCAGCTTCTAGAGGTCGCGCGGGCCTTTGCGGGCCTACCTCGCTTCGGGTAGATTGGCCGAACGACGACCGTTTCGCGGCGGGACGGAGAGAAAGCCCGAGCACCAAGGAGGAATCGCGATGGCCGTGATCGAGAGCACGCCGGACTTCGTGAAGACGGCTTACGGCAAGATCGAGAGGAACCTCGAGATCGTCCGGGAGCGGCTTCGCCGGCCGCTGACGCTCGCCGAGAAGGTGCTTCTCGGCCACCTCGCCGACCCCGCCAAGGCCGACCTGCGCCCCGGCGAGAGCTACCTCGGGCTCCGGCCCGACCGGGTCGCGATGCAGGACGCCACCGCGCAGATGGCGATCCTCCAGTTCGGCCAGGCCGGCATCCCGCGCGTCGCGGTGCCGACCACGGTCCACTGCGATCACCTGATCCGCGCGCACGACGGCGCCGAGAAGGACACCGCCCGCGCGATCGACGAGAACCGGGAGGTTTACGATTTCCTCAGGACCGCGTCGGGCCGCTACGGGATCGGCTTCTGGAAGCCCGGCGCCGGGATCATCCACCAGGTCGTGCTGGAGAACTACGCGTTCCCCGGCGGGATGATGATCGGGACCGACTCGCACACGCCGAACGCGGGCGGCCTCGGGATGTTCGCCTCGGGGGTCGGCGGCGCCGACGCCGTCGACGTCATGGCCGGCTTCCCGTGGGAGGTGAAGTACCCGAAGATCATCGGCGTGCGGCTGACCGGGAAGCTCTCCGGCTGGACCGCGCCCAAGGACGTGATCCTCCTCCTGTGCGGCATCCTGACCGTCAAGGGCGGGACCAACGCGGTCATCGAGTACTTCGGCCCGGGCGTCGGGTCGATCTCCTGCACCGGCAAGGCGACGATCACCAACATGGGCGCCGAGCTGGGCGCGACGACCTCGATCTTCCCGTTCGACGCCACGATGGACGCGTACCTGCGCGGGACCTCTCGGGCGGCGCTGGCCGACCTCGCCCTCGCGCACGGCGGCCTCCTCGCCGCCGACCCCGAGGTCGAGCGGGACCCCGGCAAGTTCTTCTCGCGCGTCGTCGAGATCGACCTCTCGACCCTCGAGCCGCACCTCGTCGGCCCGCACACCCCCGACCTGGCCCGCCCGGTCTCGAAAATGGCCGAGGCGGTCGCGAAGGAAGGGTATCCCGACGAGATCTCGGTCGCGCTGATCGGCTCGTGCACCAACTCGTCCTACGAGGACATCTCGCGCGTCGCCGACGTGGTGCGCCAGGCGAAGGCTCGCGGGATGCGCGCGGTGGCCCCGTTCCTGGTCACCCCCGGCTCCGAGCAGATCCGCGCGACGATCGCGCGGGACGGGCAGCTCGAGCAGCTCGAGTCGGTCGGGGGCCAGGTCCTCGCCAACGCCTGCGGGCCCTGCATCGGGCAGTGGCAGCGCGACGAGCTGAAGCCGGGGGTCAAGAACACGATCGTCACCTCGTTCAACCGGAACTTCCCGCGCCGCAACGACGGCAGCCCCGACACGCTGGCGTTCATCGGCAGCCCCGAGATCGTCGCCGCTTACGCCATCGCCGGCCGCCTGTCGTGGAACCCGCTGACCGATCCGCTCGAGGCCCCCGACGGGACGAAGTTCCGCCTCGCGGCCCCCGGCGCCGCGCCGGACCTCCCCGCGGGCGGCTTCGTCCGCGACGAGCACGGCTACCTCGCTCCCCCGGAGGACGGCAGCCGCGTCGACGTCCACGTTTCCCCGGACAGCAAGCGCCTGCAGCTCCTCTCGCCGTTCGCCCCGTGGGACGGGAAGAGCTTCGAGAAGCTGCCGCTGCTCGTGAAGGCCAAGGGGAAGTGCACCACGGACCACATCTCCCCCGCGGGCCCCTGGCTGCGCTTCCGCGGCCACCTCGACAACATCTCGGACAACATGTTCATCGGGGCGGCGAACGCGTTCTCGGGAGAGGCGGGAAAAACGCGGAACCCGCTCACCGGCGAGGCCGGGCAAGCCGTCCCGGCCGTCGCGCGCGCTCTCAAGGCCCAGGGGATCCGCTGGATCGTCGTCGGCGACGAGAACTACGGCGAGGGCTCGAGCCGCGAGCACGCGGCGATGTCCCCGCGCCACCTCGGGGCCGCCGCGGTGATCGTCCGCTCGTTCGCCCGGATCCACGAGTCGAACCTGAAGAAGCAGGGGATCCTTCCGCTCACGTTCGCGGAGCCGGCGGACTACGACAAGGTGCGGGAGACCGACCGGATCAGCGTCCTCGGACTCGAGGACTTGGCGCCGGGCAAGCCCCTGGCGGCGGTCCTCCACCACGACGACGGCTCGGAGGACCGCATCTCGCTGAAGCACACGCTCAACGACGAGCAGATCGGCTGGTTCCGCGCCGGCTCGGCGCTGAACGTCCTGAAGCGGCACGGCGGCGCGAGCGCCTAGCCCGGATCGAGCATGTCGAGCCGCCCCGATCCCAAGGCCGCCGAGCGCTCCGGCGCGCTCCGCTGCGCGGGCCTCGTCAAGCGATACGCCGACGTCGTCGCGGTCGCCGGGCTCGACCTCGAGATCTCGTACCGCGAGTGCTTCGGCCTCCTCGGCCCGAACGGCGCCGGGAAGACCACCACGGTCGAGATCCTCGAGGGCCTGACCTCTCCCGACGAGGGGACGGTCGAGATCCTCGGCGACCGCTGGGGAGGCGGCGGCGACCACGCGCTGCGGGAGCGGCTGGGCATCCAGCTCCAGGAGACGCAGCTCCCCGAGAAGCTCACGGTCGAGGAGACCGCGAGGCTCTTCCGCAGCTTCTACCGCCGCGGGCGGAGCGTGGACGAGATCATCGCGCGCGTCGGGCTCGAGGAGAAGCGCAAGGGCCGCGTCGGCAAGCTCTCGGGAGGCCAGAAGCAGCGTCTCGCCCTCGCCTGCGCACTGGTGAGCGACCCCGAGCTGCTCTTCCTCGACGAGCCGACGACCGGCCTCGATCCCCAGGCGCGCCTCAAGGTGTGGGAGATCGTGGAAGGGTTCCGGGAGGCCGGCGGGACCGTGCTCCTCACGACCCACTACATGGAGGAGGCTGCGCGCCTCTGCGACCGGGTGGCGATCATGGACCACGGCAAGATCATCGCGCTCGGCACGCCGGCCGAGCTGATCGCGTCGCTCGGAGGAAGACAGATCGTCGAGTTCCGGACGCAGGGAGAACCGGACGGCGCCGGTCTCGAGCGGCTTCCCGGCGTGAGGTCGGTGTCCCGGAAGGACAGCGGCTTCATGCTCGCGGTCGAGGAGATCGGGACCGCGCTCCCCGCGCTGTTCGCCGAGCTCGGCCGGCACGGCATCCGCGTCGAGACGCTGCGGACGCACCAGGCGTCCCTCGAGGACGTGTTCGTCCACCTCACGGGACGGGAGCTCCGCAATGAGTGAGCGGCCCCACCCCCTGCTCGAGCTGACCCGGTCGCGCATCCTCGAGTTCGTGCGCGAGCCCGAAGCGCTCTTCTGGGTGTTCGTGTTCCCGGTCCTGATGGCGGTCGTGCTCGGCATCGCGTTTCGCAACCGCCCGGTGGACGTCGCGCGCGTGGCGGTCACCGAGGAGCCGCCCGGCGCCGCGCGCCTCTTCGACCAGCTCAAGCGCTCGCCGGGCATCGACGCGCGCTTCCTCCCCTCGCTCGAGGCCGAGGAGGCCCTTCGCAAGGGGCGGGTGGACGTGATCGTGATCGCTGCGGGAGAGGCTCCCGACGGCCGCCCCGCCGTCGCCTACCGGTTCGACGCGACGCGCCCCGAGAGCCTCGCGTCCCGGCACGCCGCCGACGAGGCGCTGCAGCGGGCCGCGGGGCGAGGGGACGCGCTCGCGACCGCCGAGCAGCCGGTGACCGAGCCGGGGTCTCGCTACGTGGACTTCCTGATCCCGGGCCTCGTCGGGCTCAACCTGATGGGGAGCGGCATGTGGGGGATCGGCTTCTCGGTGGTGGTGGCGCGCACGCGGAAGCTGCTCAAGCGCTTCGCGGCCACCCCGATGCGCAGGTCGCACTACCTGCTCTCGTTCGCGTTCTCGCGCCTCCTCTTCCTGACGCTCGAGGTGGTGGCCGTCATGGCCTTCGCGTGGGTCGCCTTCGGCGTGCGCGTGCGGGGGTCGCTCGTCGACGTCGCGATCGTGACGCTGCTCGGCGCCATGACGTTCGCGGGCCTCGGGCTCCTCGTCGCGGCCCGGCCGACCACGATCGAAGCCGTGCAGGGCTGGATGAACGCGGTGATGCTGCCGATGTGGCTGCTCTCGGGGACCTTCTTCTCCTACGAGCGGTTCCCGGCCTTCCTCCACCCCGCGCTCCGCGCGCTTCCCCTCACCGCGCTGAACGACGCGCTCCGCGCCGTCGTCAACGACGGCGCCTCGCTCGCCACGCGCTGGCCGGACCTGCTCGTCCTTCTGGCGTGGGGCAGCGTGAGCTTCGTCCTCGCCCTGCGGCTCTTCCGCTGGCAGTAGGCGCTCAGGGCGCCGGGACCAGCACAACCGCCGACAGCGGCGGGAGGGAGATGACCACGGACTGGTGCTGGCCGTGCATGGGGACCGGCTCGGTCCAGGCCTCCTCGAAATGGCCGTAGCCGCTCCCGCCGTACGCGGCGTCGTCCGTCGAGATCCGCGGGGCATAGCGGCCCGCCCACGGCGCCCCGATCCGGTATCCGTCGCGGGGCACCGGGGTGAGGTTGAGGATCACGAGGGCATGGCTCTCGCCGTCGCGGCGGACGTAGGACAACACGGAGCTCGCGGCGTCGTTGCAGTCGATCCAGGCGAAGCCCCACGGGTCGGGATCCGAGCGCCAGAGGCAGGTCGTTCCGATGTAGAGCTTTCCGAGCTCCTCGACGAAGCGGCGGAACGCCCCCCGCATCGGGTCCCACTCGAGGTGCCAGTCGAGGCTCACGTCGTGGTTCCACTCGTTCCACGGCGCAAGCTCGGTCCCCATGAACAGCAGCTTCTTCCCCGGACGCGTGTACTGGTAGGTGAGGAGCAGCCTCAGGTTCGCGAACTTCTGCCAGACGTCGCCGGGCATCTTGTCGAGCAGCGCGCGCTTGCCGTGCACCACCTCGTCGTGGGACAGCGGGTTCACGAACTGCTCCGTGTGCTCGTAGAGCATCGCGAAGGTCAGGTCGTTCTGGTGGAACCTGCGGTGGATCGGCTCCTTGCCGAAGTAGGTCAGGGTGTCGTGCATCCACCCCATGTTCCACTTGAACGTGAACCCGAGCCCGCCGTCCAGGACCGGCCGACTCACGCCTCCCCAGGCCGTGGACTCCTCGGCGATCGTGATGCACCCCGGCTGTTCGATCCGCACCGTCTCGTTCATCGTCTTGATGAACTCGAGGGCCTCGAGGTTCTCCCGCCCCCCAAAGCGGTTCGGAAGCCACTCCCCTTCCTTGCGGCTGTAGTCGAGGTAGAGCATCGAGGCGACCGCATCCACGCGGAGACCGTCCACGTGCATCTCGTCGAGCCAGTACAGCGCGTTGGCGATCAGGAAGTTCCGGACCTCGGTCCGGCCGTAGTTGAAGATCAGGGTCCCCCAGTCGGGATGCTCGCCGAGCCGAGGGTCCTCGTGCTCGTAGAGCGCGGTCCCGTCGAACCTCCGCAGCGCGAAGTCGTCCTTCGGGAAGTGCGCCGGGACCCAGTCCACCACGACGCCGATGCCGTTCCGGTGGCAGTGGTCCACGAAGAAGCGGAAGTCGTCCGGCGTGCCGAAGCGGGCCGTCGGCGCGTAGTAGGCGGAGACCTGGTATCCCCACGAGCCGGCGAACGGGTGCTCCGCGACCGGCATCAGCTCGATGTGCGTGAAGCCGAGCCGCTTGACGTGGTCCACGAGCCGCGGCGCGAGCTCGCGGTAGGTCAGGAAGCGGCTCCCCTCCTCGGGAACGCGGGCCCAGGAGCCGAGGTGGACCTCGTAGAACGCCACCGGCTCCCTCCGCGCGTTCCGTGAGCGCCGGGCCTGCATCCACTCCCCGTCCCCCCAGGCGTACGAGGACGCGAAGACGCGGGACGCGGTGCTCGGCGGGATCTCCATCGAGAAGGCGAACGGGTCGGACTTGAGCCGGAGCGCCCCGTCCTGCGTCTTGATCTCGAACTTGTAGAGCGTGCCGGACGCGATCCCCGGGACGAACAGCTCGAATACCCCCGAGCTGCCGAGGACCCGCATCGGGAGATGCCTGCCGTCCCAGCCGCAGAAGTCCCCCACGACGCTCACGCGCCTGGCACTCGGCGCCCACACCGCGAAGGCGACCCCGTCGACACCGTCGATCTTGCGGGGATGCGCTCCCATGCACTCCCACAGGCGCCGGTGGGTCCCCTCGTTGAACAGGTGGAGATCCACCTCGCCGAGCGTCGGCAGGAACCGGTAGGGGTCCTCGCGCTCCCAGCTCCCGCCGTCCTTGGACCAGAAGCGGATCCGGTAGCGGAACGGAAGGCGCGCGCCGGGCACGAACGCCGCGAACAGGCCGCCTTCCGCCGCGCGCGTCATGCCGACGCTCGATCCATCCTCGAACAGGCACTCGGCGCCGGCGGCTTCCGCGTGCATCACGCGGATCACGACACCCTCCTGGGCGCCGGCCGCCGCCGGGTGGGCGCCGAGGATGCGGTGAGGCTCGCTGTGGTCGCCGCCGAGGAGGCTCTCGGCCTCCGCCTCGCCGACCCTCAGGATGTCCAGGATGGCCTGCGTCATGGTCGCTCCCGCCCCAGGCCGGGGAAGAACTCTCCGCAGCGCGGGAGCATAGGCGACCCCGGCGGCGCCCGCAAGCGCCGGCGCGCGGCGACCTTGGCTCCCCGCGAGGCCGCGTGCGATCATACCCCGGCGCGCCGCATCCGGTCGCGCGGACGGGAGGCGGCATGGCCGAGCGCCTGGCGAAGGCGGACCGCTACGGGAGGATCCTCTCCCAGGCGGAGGAGCTGCTCGCGAACGTGAACGACCCCGTCGCGCGCATGAGCACCGTGGCCGCGCTCCTCCACCACAAGATGCCCGGCTTCTCCTGGACCGGCTTCTACCTCCTCGACGGGGAGGATCTCGTCGTCGGCCCCTATCAGGGGCTCGTCGCGTGCATCGCCCTGGAAAGGCACCGGGGAGTCTGCTGGGCGGGGGTCCTGCGAGGCGAAGCCGTGGTCGTTCCCGACGTGCACGCCTTCCCGGGACACATCGCCTGCGACAGCCGGTCGAGGTCCGAGATCGTCGTCCCGGTCCGGCGCCGCGACGGGAGCGTCGCGGGCGTCCTCGACGTGGACAGCACCCGCCCGGCCTGGTTCGACGAGACGGACGCCGCGGGGCTCGCCCCGTTCGCGAACGTCGTTTTCGCAGGTCACGGAACGCGGTAAGACGCGGGCGCGGGAGAGCGAGGTGGCCGTGAGCGGGTTCCTTTCGCGCTTCGGGAAGAGACTGAGGAGCCGCTCGATCTGGGCGTTCCTCGCGGGTGTGCTGGTGATGGTGATCGCGTGGGAAGTGCTGTCTCGCACCCCCCTCGCCCTGCTGATCGGCAAGCCGCTCGTCCTTCCGAACGACGCGGGAGCGGCGGACGCGATCGTCGTCCTCGGCGCGGGGGTGAGCCGGGGCTGCGAGCCCGATTTCCATTCCATGCGCCGAACGATCCACGCGGTGAGGGCCTTCAAGAAAGGGAGAGCGCCGCTGGTCCTTTTCACCGGCGGGAAGGTACCCGACCGATCCTGCGCGATCGCCGACGTCATGGCCGGCCTCGCCCGCGAGCTCGGCGTGCCGCCGGAGAGCATCCTGGTCGACCGTGCCTCGACCACCACATGGGAGAACGCGGTCGAGGCGTCGAGGATCCTCGGCCCACGCGGCATCCGGAAGGTGCTGCTCGTGTCCGACGCCATTCACATGCGGCGGGGCGAGGCGTGCATGCGCCGCTGCGGCTTCGAAGTCCTTCGCGACGCCATCCCCGCGGTGGATTCCTACCACGACGGGCCCGATCTGCTGAACGACACGCTCCACGAATACGTGGGGTGGTGGTATTACCGGCTGAGAGGCCACTTCTGAGCAGGGGCGCCGGGCCGGTCCGGCGAGAAGGAGCCGCGATGCGCGTCGCCCTCGTCCAGCAGGTCGCCCGTCCGTCGAGGCGGGAGAACGTGGACCGGGCCGTCCTGGCGATGAAGCGCGCGCGGTCGCTCGGCGCGGACCTCGCCGTCTTCGCCGAGCTGGCCGTGGACCGGTTCTTCCCGCAGACCGCGGGAGACGCGTCGGCCCGGGACCTCGCCGAGCCTATCCCCGGACCCACCTGCGACCGCATCGCCGCGGCGGCGCGCGAGCTGTCGCTCGTGACCATCTTCAACCTCTACGAGCGCGCGGACGATGGCCGGCGCTTCGACAGCTCCCCGGTCTTCGATGCCGACGGAAGCCTCCTCGGTATCACGCGCATGGTCCACATCGCCGAGCTGCCCGGCTTCCACGAGCAGGGGTACTACGCTCCAGGCGACCGCGGGGCCCCGGTTTACGACACCGCGGCCGGGCGCGTCGGCGTCGCGATCTGCTACGACCGGCACTACCCCGAGTACATGCGGGCGCTCGGTCTCGCCGGGGCCGAGATCGTCGCGATCCCGCAAGCGGGGGCCCTCGGCGAGTGGCCCGAGGGACTCTACGAGGCGGAGGTGCGCACCGCCGCGTTCCAGAACGGCTACTTCGTGGCTCTGTGCAACCGCGTCGGCGCCGAGGAGAAGCTCACCTTCGCCGGCGAGTCGTTCGTGGCGGACCCGGAGGGGCAGGTCATCGCCAGGGGGAAGCGCCTCGAGGAGGACCTGGTCGTCGTCGATCTCGACCTGTCGTCTTGTGCCCGATCCACCGCGCGGCGCATGTTCTGGCGGGACCGACGCCCCGAGCTGTACGGGGGCTGGCTCGGCGGGAAGTAGACGTACGCCGCTCTTACGGGGTCCGCGGCTTCTCGTCGGTCGTGCAGGAGTTCGGGGTGTAGTAAACGGTCCCGCACCGGCTGCAAACGTACTGGCGTGTGTCGTTGATCACCGCGATCATGGCGTTGACCGTGCCGCACTCCGGGCACGCCATTCGTTCGACGAGCATGGCCCCCTCCTCGCTTCTGGAGCGACCGTCCGATCCGGGATTATCCCACTCCGGAGAACCCCGGGAACCGTCATTCTCGCTCGCGGCCGCCTGGAGGGAATAGGCGACCGCCCCCCTGACCCTCGCCAGCCGCCCGGGCGACGGTGGGTCCGTCGGGTTCCCGGCCCCCATCGCAAAGAAAGGTCTACTTTCTCGACCGACCCTGGGTATCATTAGAGCAGCGGGTGCGGAGGGACGCTGCGCGGGGGCGCGGCCCGTAAGCACGGGGAACCGGTATGAACGGCAACAAGAAGATCTGGCGGAGCGGGGTGATCGTGTCGGCGGTGCTCGCCGTGCTCGTGGCATCGGCGTGTGGCCGGGACACGGCGGGCCCGGCCCCGGCGACTCCGGCCACGTCCCCCGCCCTGCCCCGGGCCACCGCGGTGCGCGTCTGCCGGCCCGAGGCGGCTTCCCGCGATCTCTCCTTCCCCTCGAGCCTTTTCGTCGAAAACGACGTCCGCCTGGCCGCGAAACGCTCAGGGGTCATCGACAAGGTCCTCGTGGATCGCGGCGCGAGGGTCCGCGCCGGCCAGCCGCTCGCGCTGCTCGAAACCGACGTCTCGGCCCCCGAGCTCGCCATGGCGGAGCACGAGCGGCGCCTCGCCGAAGCCGAATACAGGAGGTTGCAGCGGCTCCGGACCGAGGAGATCGTGTCGCCGCAGGACTTCGAGAGGGCCGAGATCGCGCGCGACCTCGCGGCGAGCAAGGTCGAGCTCCAGAAAGCCTGGCTCGAGCGCTGCACGGTTCGCGCGCCGTTCGACGGAACGATCGTCGAGCGCTGGGCGGTGCCGGGGCGCCGCGTTCAGGAAGAGGACGACACCCCGCTCTTCCGTGTCGTGTCGAGCGACTCGCTCCGCGCCAGGGTGGACGTGCCCGAGGAGCACCTCGCCGGGGTGCGCGAGGGCTCGACCGCCCGAGTCGAGCCGTCGGGTGGCCGGTCCGCCGTCCCGGCGCGGGTCGTCTTCGTCGCCCCCGCGGCCGATGCGGCGTCCGGCACCGTCCCCGTGATCGTGGAGATTTCCGCGCGCGAGGGGCTCAAGCCGGGAGCGGCCGTGCAGGTCCGCTTCGATGCGGGAGAGACCGCGCCGGCCACGCTGTTCCGCCTGCCCAGGGAGGCGGTGACGTCCTCCGCGACGGGATCCCGCGCCGAGGGGATCGTGTTCGTCGTCTCGGGCGGTAAGGCGCAGGCGCGGCGGGTGAAGGTGATCGAGACGAGCGCGGCCGCGACGCTCGTGGACGGGCCGCTCAGCGTGTCGGATGAAGTAGTCCTCGACCCGCCCGCGGGGCTGGCCGACGGCGCCCCCGCCGAGGTCTCGAGGACCGCGCCGTGACGGGAGGTCGGCCGGACCCCTCGCCTCGAAAGAGGCGCGCTCCGGCCCCGTCGGAAGCCGGCACGAACCTGCTCGTGCACGAACTGAAGAACATCGCGGGACGGCTCGCGCTCCTCTGCCACAATCTCTCCGCCCACTTCGACGATCCGCTCTTCCGGGCTTCCGCCCTAGAGCTGCTGGACGACACGGCCCTCCACCTTCGCGGGCTCGCTGGCGAGCTGCGGGACCGCGAGGGACGACTGGTCGTGAAGCTGCGCGTCGATCTCGACGGGTTGCTGCAGGACGCGGTGGCGGAGCGCCTCCCGGATCTTCCGTCCCGCGTCCGACTGGTGGAAAGCTACGGCGGGCTGGCGCCGATCTGGGGTGACGCGTTCCTCCTCCGCTCCGCGTTCGCGTGCGCCATCGAGAATGCGTTGGAGGCGATGGGTTCGGAAGGGTCTCTTACGGTCCGGACTCGAGCCGAGACGCGGCGTGGGCGGACGCGGTTCGCGGCGGAGATCGCCGACACCGGCCGCGGGATGAGCAAGGAGACGCTGCGGGCGTGCATGGGGAAGCCGTTCCAGAGCACCAAGAAAGACGGCCTCGGGCTGGGGATCTACACGATCCGCCAGGTCGCGGCCCTCCACGGCGCGACGGTCAGGATCGCGAGCGCGCCCGGGGCCGGGACGCGGGTGCGCTTCTCGTTCCCCGCCGACGAGGATTGAGACCTTGGGCCCCCGTCCCACCGTCCTCGTCGTGGACGACGACGGCCCGCTGGCCGAGCAGCTCCGCTGGGCCCTGAAGGACCGCTACGAAGTATCGTGGGCCGCGGACCGGCTCGACGGGCTCCGGGCGCTCGAGACCGTTCACCCCGACCTGGTCCTTCTCGACCTCTGCCTGCCGCCGGAGGGCACGCCGGAGGAGGGGTTCCGCGTTCTCCGGGCGGCAAGGGCGCGCGGCGACGACGTCGCGGTCGTCGTGATGTCCGGGGTCGAGGACCGCCAGGCCGCGCTGAGGGCGGTGGACGAGGGGGCGTACGACTTCTTCTCCAAGCCGGTGGACTTCGCCTCGCTCGAGGTCGTCGTCGCGAGGGCGATCGAGAAGCAGGCCCTCGCGCGCGAGAACCGGCGACTGCGAGAGACGCTCCGCGAGAGCTCCCGCATGGACGGGATCGTCGGCGGCAGCGAGGCGCTGCTGAGGGTGTTCGACGCGATCCGCCGGGTCGCCGACTCGCCGGTCACGGTGTTCCTCGAGGGCGAGAGCGGCACGGGAAAGGAACTGGTCGCGCGGGCGATCCACTTCGGCGGAAGCCGGCGCGAGGAGCCGTTCGTCGCCGTCCACTGCGCGGCGCTTCCCGACACGCTGCTCGAGGCGGAGCTCTTCGGTCACGAGAAGGGAGCCTTCACGGGAGCCGTCGCGTCCCGGGTCGGGAGGTTCGAGGCGGCGAACGGAGGAACTCTCTTCCTCGACGAGATCGCGTGCCTGAACGCCACGACCCAGATCAAGCTCCTTCGCGTCCTGGAGCAACGCGCGGTGGAGAGGCTCGGCTCGAACCGTTCCTTTCCGGTCGACATCCGGCTGATCGTCGCGAGCAACGAGGACCTGCAGGCGAAGGTGGACAGTGGGGAATTCAGGAAGGACCTCTTCTTCCGCGTGCACGTCTTCCCCGTCCGGCTCCCTCCCCTGCGCGAACGGCGGGACGACATCCTGCCCCTGGCCGAGCACTTCTTGCGACGCACCTGCGAGGTGGGCGGGATGCCGGCGAAGCGATTCTCCCCGGCGGTCCGCTCGGCGCTTCGGTCGCGCGACTGGCCCGGCAACGTGCGCGAGCTGATGAACATGGTCGAGATGCTCGCGCTCGTCGCCGACGGCGAGGTGATCGAGCCGTCCGCCCTGCCGTACGAGTGGCAGGCGGGAGTCGGCGACCCCGTCCTGCAACGCGCCCGCGAGGCCGGGCTCCGGTCCGCGGTGGACGAGTTCGAGCGCCGCTTGCTGATCGAGGCGGTCGAGCGAGCCGGGGGCGTGAAGGCGCGTGCCGCTCGCGAGCTCAAGCTCAACCCGAGCCAGATGAAGTACCTCACCCGGAAACACCGGCTTTGAACGAGGCGGTGACCGCGCGATGACTTTCCGCTCTCGCGCGGGAGCACCAAGAAAACGTCGCCCGCGCGCGCTGCGGTCTGATTTTTCGACCTCGCACGGTCTGCTTTTTCAACTACCGAAGGCCGGTCGCACGTTCGCCTCCGCGCATGTCGTTCGTTATCAATGGTTTGAGATCACCGTCTTCGGCGCGATTCCTGGCAACGCCTTCGCAATGTGTCGGGGCGGTTGCTTCCGATCCGGCGTTGCCGGACCGACACAAGAGGAGGATGACAGATGGCCAATCCGAAGAGCGTGACGATCAATCTAACCGCAAAGCAGCGTTCCCAGCTGCGCAATCTCACCGGCGAGGAGCACACGGAAATCAGGGTGGAAGACCCGAAGACCCCGCTTGCGGAGAGGACCTCCCCCGCGAAGCGAATCTCCCCGGCGAAGCGAGTCTCCCCCGCGAAGCGGGTCTCCCCGGCCAAGCGGGTCTCCCCGGCCAAGCGGGTTTCCCCGGCCAAGCGGGTCTCCCCGGCCAAGCGAGTCTCCCCCGCGAAGCGGGTCTCCCCGGCCAAGCGGGTCTCCCCGGCCAAGCGAGTCTCCCCCGCGAAGCGAGTCTCCCCCGCGAAGCGGGTCTCCCCGGCGAAGCGGGTCTCCCCGGCGAAGAAGTTCGGCCAGTAGGGCAAGGCAGGCCGCCAGGGACATCCCAGGCGAAGGGAAACGGGCCACGGGGAGGAATTCCCCGTGGCCCGTTTTGTATCGACCGCCTTCCCCGCTACCAGACGAAGAGGCCCACCCAGCGTCGCAGACGCCAGAGCGCGTTCCCGGCCAGACTGCGGGGTCGCCCGAGGAACTGCGCGCGTCCCGTCATCCCCGGGCGGAGCCGCTCTCCCGAGTTGTCCACCTCCACGAGGACCCGGAGGAGGTTGACCCGTCGCACCAGGTCCTTGTAGGGGACTTCCGTCTCGGCGGGAGTGCGAGCGATCGCGTTGATCGAGCGCACACGCGTGGACAACGGCCGGGCCGGGTAGGCGGCGGCCAGGATCCGCGCCGTCGTGCCGGGCTCGATCTCCTCCGTGTCGCTCTCGAGCGCCGACACGTCCAGGCGTACGCTGCGGAGGTCGTCCACCTCGCAGAACGGCTCTCCCTCCGCGAGAAAGCGCCCGGGCTTCTGCTCCATGTCGCGGGTCGAGACCACCCCGGACCGGGACGCGACGAGAACCATGCGGGCGAGCTTCTCGTCGAGACCACGAAGGCGCTCCCCGGCCTCCCGCGCCTGCGCGTCCCGCCCGCGAGACACCGCGAGGTCCCCGCGCTCGCGAGCGTCGATCAGCTCGCGTCGGGCGCTCGCGAGGTCCGAGAGCGCGACGGCGCGCGCCGCCTCGAGCTCCGGGCTCTCGAGCACCGCCAGCTTGTCTCCGAGCCGAACCGACGCCCCCTCGACCACCGCGACGCTGCGGACGAACCCGTCGGCCGGCGCGCGGATCACCGCTCGATTCCCCGGCTCGACGATGAACTCGGCGTCGAGGCGCGTCGGAAAGCGCGGGATCGTCAGGAGCGCGACCAGCGCCCCCAGCAAGCCGAGCGCCACGAGCCGCCGCCTCCGGGGGCGAAGGACGTCCCTCTTGTCGATCCAGAGGTGCTTCACGAAATGCGCCGCGGACCCTATCTTCCGCCGGGTCAAGTACGCCGTCAGACCCAGGAGCGCCGGCAGCCCGATGGGGCCCATCCAGTCGACGAAGCGATCGCGGAAGAAGAAGAAGACGAGCGCGAGGAACACGGTCGTGTAGGCCACCGACAGGAGTCCGTAGGTCACGAACAGCCGCCTCCGCCTCCGGGAGAGGGGCTTCTGGGCCACCTCCAGGTGGAAGAGGCGCTTCTTGGCGAGGTTTCGCAGGTACGCGAAGCTCTCCTCCCGCAAGTCGGGCACGTCGAGCAGGTCCATGAGGACGTAGTACCCGTCGAGCTTGATCAGCGGGTTGATGTTGAGCCAGATCGCCATCAAGCCCGTGAAGAAGACGAGGGCCAGGGCCGCCTCGTGGATCCACCATTCCGCCGGAGTCGTGAGCCACACCGTGGCCGCAACCGAGCACACGATCATCTCGAAGTACGCCCCGCCGAGGCTCACGTACACGCGGTGCGATACCTTGGGGAAGAGATAGGCGTCGTCGACGTCGCAGTAGAACGCGGGCTGCAAGTAGAAGAGCATGAACCCGATATCGTGGACCTCGCCTCCGAACCTCTTCAGGGTGAGGGCATGGCCCATCTCGTGCCACAGGCTCACCACGGCGAGGAGAGTGACGAGCGTCAGGAAATGCCCGGGTCCCTTCCCGGTGGGGGTGAGGAGGTCGACGAATCCGGCCCAGTAGAGCGGCCAGTGGTAGATCAGGAACCCGAAAAGCACCACGAACGCGACCAGGCACGCGCCGACGAACCACCGGGACCACACCCAGCGGATCCACGGCATCACGCGGTTCATGAGGGCATCGGGGTCGAAGAGCGGAAAGTGAATCTCGAGGAGCCTCGACGCCTCCGCATCGTAGAAACGCTTCTTGCGAAGGCTCTTCAGCTTCCCCATCATCAACAGATGGCGCTCCTGCACGGTGCGCTCGACGAGGTCCAGGCTCCGCAGCTGCTCCTCGTAGTCCAGGAGCCACTGCTCGTCGATCGGGAGCGCGGGGTGTTTCGCGTTGAACTCCGCGACGATCCGGTCGCGGTCGCGGGTTCCGTCGAGAAGCTCCAGGAGGTCGCTTTCCCACATCTCGAACTTGTAGTACTTCTGCGCGTCCGGCTCCTTGACCATGCAGTAGGATTCATCCCGGCTGGTCAGCCTCCGGACGATCACCCCTTTCTTGATCGACGGCCGCCGAGTCACGGCAGCCAACCCCAGAGCCAGGTCCAGATCCATCGTGCCGGCCGCCTGAGGACCACGCGCGCGAGGGGGGTGCTTCCCACCGAGACCTTCGCTCGCCCGGTCATCCCCGTCGCGAGCGGGGGCGACTCCGGGCCGATCCGAACCCGCGAGAGGACGACCCGGTCGTTGTCGACCGGCGTCGCCGCGACCCCCACGCGATCGATCGTTCCGCGGAACGACGAGGTCGGGAAGGCATTGAGCTTGATCTTGACCGCCATGCCGGCCCGCACGAGTCCCGCGTCCTGCTCGGGTACCGCGACCTCCACCGACTGGCTGGCGGGATCCACGACCTCGCAGAAGATCTCCCCTCGCGAGAGCCTCGAGCCCACCTTCTCATCGACCCGGGGCGTGGCGACGACCCCGGACGTCGCCGCACGGATGACCGTTCGGGCGACGCGGGTTTCCCACAACGCCATTTCCGCCCGCAGTCCTTGGAGCCGCGCGGCCTCCACCGCGGCGCCGCCGACCTCCCCTGCCGCCCGCTTGAGGCTCTGTTCGCGCATGGCGGACTCGTAGCGGGACCTTGCCGCTTCGAGACCGCCGCGATAGTCGGTATCGTCCATCTCGGCGACGACCTGGCCTGCCTCGACGCGGTCTCCCTCGCGAACGAGCACCCTCGTGACCCGCCCGTCCACCTCGGCCGTGGAGGATAGCCGGCGGATCGGCAGCACCCTGACGTCTCCCCCGACCCGAAGCGGCGCCGGGATGAGCATCGCCGCGACGAAGAGCAGCGCGCCCCCCGCGTAGGCGACTTTCCGCGCCCACGGCGCCCGCGCGATCCTCTCCCCCCGCTGGGCCAGCGGCTTCATGACGTGCAGCATCGGAATCTGCTTGTAAAGCGTCGCGTTCCGGATGGCGACGGTCGCCTGCACGCCGAGCAGGGTCGCCGCCTCGATGTCGCGCTCGCTGAAGGCGTAGGGCTCGGCGGCCTCCAGGGCGAAGACTCCCAGCCGCCCCTCGTCGTCGCTCATCGGGATCGCCAGGAAGCTCCGGACCGCGGTCGCCTGGAAATAGGCTCGGAATTTCTCGCGGGTCTCCGCGCGCTCCGTGTCGATGGATCCGTCGTCGCCTTGCACGACGTAGAACCCCTCGTTGAGCTCGGCGGCCCAGGCGAGAACCTCGATCAGGGCCCGGTTCTTCGGCAGCGTCGGGTCGACCAAGGTCTGGCCGCTCACGGCGGCCAGCTCGAGGCGGGATCCCTTGAGGAGTCCCACGGCGGCGGTTTGGTAGCCGATCACGGCGGCCGCCTTGTGAACGAGCGTGAAGGTGACCTTCTGCGGATCCAGGCTCGCGCCGAGCTCCCTCGTCGTCTCGAGTAGCGAGTGCAGGTCGCTCGCGCGCCGCTCCGCCATCAGGTTCCGCGCGTTGGCGATCGCGACACCCGCAACCTCGGCGATCTCGGCCAGCATCGGCAGTTGATTCGCATCGAGCAGGTCGCCGTCGAGTTGGTTCACCGCCTCGACGACCCCGAAGAGCTCCCCATCGGCGGAGGCGACCGGCGCCGCCGCCACGGAGGAGACCTCGAGCCCGGCCTGGACGTCGGCCCGCTCGTCGAGGCCCGGGAGTTCCTCCGGGTCGTCGAAGAGCAGGGCTTGACCCGCCGCGGCCGTTTGACCCGCCGCTCCCTCTCCCACCTCGAGCGTCCATTCGGAGACCGCGTCGGCGGAAGGGCCGGCGGCGGCGGCGATCGACAGGTGCTTCCCGTCGGCGGAAGCGAGCCAGAAATAGGCGCCTTCGGCCCCGAGGGCGTTTTGCGTCCTGTCGGCGACCAGGACGAGCAGGTCGTCCATCTCCATCCGGGCGCCCAGGGAACGGCTGATGTCGTAGAGCCGGGTCAGCCGCACGATCGTGTCCAGGTGGTCCCGCTCCTTCGCCGTCGAGGCGCGCGCCGAGCCGATCGCGCCGCCGGCCGCAAGGAGGAGCGGCTCGAGCTGGGCGGCGTCGCCCACGGTGTACGGTCCCGCGTCTCGCGCGCTCTCGAGGAGCTCGACGGCGCCGACGGGCCGGGATCCAGCGAGGATCGGGATGACGAGGCGGGAGCGGAACGGAGCCCGCGCCGACGTCGCCCGCGGCCCTCCGGCGGCCACCGCCTTCGCGACCTCGGCCGGGGCGCGGTCCTTGGCTGTCCCCGGGTCCGGCCAGGCCCCCGAGAGTCGCCATCCTTCGCTGTGATCGAACATCCAGACGCGAGCGGCGGATGCCGTAGAAAGAGTGCCCGCCGTCCGGACGACGACCGCCGCGACCTCCCGCTCTTCTCGGGCGGCGCACAAGTCCGATGCCACGCGCCATGCCGAGGCTTCGTCCCAACCGTTCGCCATGGATTCGCCCCCCGCCGACCTCCGCCGATTGTAACCGCTATGGGGAGATCCTGGGGGAAATCACCAGGGGCGCCGCGCGCTGCGCGGCGCGGGCACCTTGGCTTCCGCCAGGTTGTGGAGCACGCCCGAGCCGAGAAAGGTGTCCACGTACCCCAGGAGCCGGTGGACGTCCTTGTCGGTCATCCACGGATTCGAGAGGTGCCGCACGACGTCCTCGTCGGTCATGCCGAGGCGGCGACCCTCCTCGATCGCGACGGCGTACCCCTCGATCTCGGTCGGCCGCTCGACGTATTCGAATCGCTCGTCCCAGACGTCGAGGCCCTCCTCGAGCTGGCGGAGGTGGGTCAGCTCGTGGAGCAGATCGAGATAGAGGTCCCGCTCGTCCCCCTCGCGGAAGTACCACTCGGAAACCACGATGCACGGGATCTCGACGTCCACGAAGGCATAGCCGCGGCCGCCGCGAATCTGCACGCACGCTCTCTCGAGGAGCCGGGCCTGGGCCGCCGGGTCCCCGGTGATCCGCCGGAGGGCCGGGCTCCTGGCGACCTTCGGAAGAACCGCGAGAAACGGGTGATTGCCCGGCGGAAGGGACCGGTTCAAGCGAGCGTACGCCGGGAGACTCCCCGGCGCGGGTTTGCTCGCGGCGCCCTTGCGGGGCTTCGCCTCTCGCGGACGTGGCATCGTGCCGCACCCTCCCTATCGAATTCTACACGGGCGGCCGATCCGCGGCCCCTGATGACCCGGGCGATCCGCGCTAGACTGTCTTTCGTCGCGTGGCGGACGCGCGGGGAGTGGCATCCGATGCCGGACATCGCCTACGAGATCGTCACCGGCGTCCCGGAGGACGCGCTCGTCGAGTTGTACAAGGCCGGCGGCTGGTGGCGCGAGGACCCGGCCTGGCGCGCCTCCCTCCCCGAGATGGTGCGCGGCAGCTTCTGCTTCCTCGTCGCCCGCGACGAGTCGGGAAACGTCGTGGGGATGGGTCGCGTCCTCTCCGACGGGGTGAGCGACGCGTACATCCAGGACGTCGTGGTGCTCGAAACGCACCGCGGCCGGGGGATCGGGCGGGAGATCATCCACCGGCTCACCGACCGGTGCGTCGCGGCGAGGATCGGCTGGATCGGGCTGATCGCGGAGCCCGGGACGCAAGCGTTCTACGAGCGCCTCGGCTACCGCGCGCTTCCGGGGCACCTGCCGATGCTGCACGGGAAGCCCGCCTGATGGACCACGAGTTCCTGGGGTTCCGCTTCTCCCCCGTCGCGATGGAGCAGCGAGGGCGCGTGGACGAGCTGCTCGCGCGGCACCCGCAACCCCTGTCCGATTACGGCTTCGCCTCGCTCTTTGCGTGGGCGCCCGTCTACTGCTACCGCCTCGCGGTCGTCGAGCCGGACACGCTCCTCGTCTCGGCGGCGTTCGGGCCGGACTGCCGGCGGCCGGGGCTCCTGCAGCCGGTCGGGGACTTCCCGGAGGAGCTGCAGAACACGATTCTGCGGCACGCTCGCGATCTTGCCGAGCCGCTCAGGATCGAGTCCGTCGGCGCCGAGTTCCTCGAGAGGCACGCGGCGTTCGCCTCGCACTTCGACGCCGTCGAGGTGCGGGACAGCGCGAACTACGTCTATGCGGTCGGGGATCTCGCGGAGCTGGCCGGGAGACGTTACGCGAAGAAGCGGAATCTCATCACCCAGGCCTCCCGCCTCTACACGTGGACGGTCGAGAGCCTCGGCCCCCAGCACGTGGCCGAGTGCCTCGAGGTCGGCGACGACATCGCGAAGAAGCGCACCACCGAGTCCGAGGTCACGCTGGCCGGCGAGACCGCGGCGCTCGGGCGCGCGCTGGACCATTTCGGGCCGCTCGGACTGTCCGGCCTCCTCCTGCGCGTGGACGGGCAGCCGTCCGCCTTCTCGATCTTCGATCGCCTGGGGCCGTCGACCGCGGTGGTGTACTTCGAGCGCGCCCTGCGCAGCAGGAAGGGGCTGTACCAGGTCGTCAACCAGGAGACCGCGAGGGTGATCGCGGCGCTGGGCTTCGAGCTGATCAACCGCGAGGAGGACCTCGGGGACCCGGGGCTGCGCCAGGGGAAGCTCTCTTATTTCCCTGCGCGCCTGGAGATGAAGTACACCCTCACGCTCAGGCCGTGACGGGCATAGTCGATTGAAGCGCCGCGCCGGGCGGCGTGCCGCACCGCGGCGCGGAGCCGGCTCATGCGGATGCTAGCCGAGCGACGCCGCGAATGGGTGCCCGAGCTGATCGTGCTGCTCGGTCTCGCCGCCGCGGCGACGGTTCTCTTCGGTGTGACACGTCTCGACGTGACCGCCGCCCGCCCGTTCTTCCGCCCCGGAGTCGTGGATCGCTGGCCGCTCGCTGATGAGCCGCCGTGGTCGGTCCTCTACCGGGCGGCGCCGTGGATCACCGCGTCGATCGTGCTCGCGGGGCTGCTCGCGCTCGCCGCGGGATTCCTTCGGCGACGGGAGTCGCTGCGGCGGGAAGGGGCCTTTCTCCTGTTGACCGTCGTGCTCGGCCCCGGCCTGCTCGTCAACACGGTCCTCAAGGACCACTGGAACCGCCCTCGCCCGCGGGACATCGTCGAGTTCCAGGGGGCGCTGAGCTACGCGCCCCCGCTGCTCCCGGGGGGCGATGGGGGGACGTCGTTCCCTTGCGGCCACTGCTCCGTGGCGTTCCTCTACGCGGCCGGCTGGTGGATCTGGAAGCGCCGCCGCCCCGTCTGGGCCCGGGCCTCGCTCGCGCTCGGCATCGTCGCGGGGTTCGCTCTGGGGCTCGGCCGGATGTCGGCCGGCGGCCATTTTTTGTCGGACGTGGTCTGGTCCGGCCTGCTCGCGCTCGGGATGGCGCACGTCCTCTATTACCACGTGCTCCGCGTTCCCCTCCACGAGGCCGCTCCGCGGGATCTCTCCGCGGCGATGGCACGATGGACGCTTCTTCGCCGCGCCGCGCCCCTGCTTGCCGCGCTCGGGGGGATAGGAGTCCTGATCGCCCTCTTCGTGACGCCGCACGGCGATATCCTCGCGGCTCGCATCCCGCTCGCGTCGTTTCCCCGGGCGCCGCGATCGTTCGAGCTGGTCGCGAAGATCGCCAACGTCGAGATCGTGCTGCTCGACACCCCGGGGCCCGACATCTCGATCGAGGGCGAGCTGCACGGCTTCGGTCTTCCGATGAGCGAGCTGGGCACCCGTGTCGAGTTCGTGGATGCGGAGCCTCCGGCGATACGCTACCGGATCGTCCAGAGCGGCTGGTTCACCGATCTCGACGGTTCGGCGACCGTTCGCCTCCCCGCGGGGGCGTTCGAGCGAGTGACCGCCCGCATCGAACGCGGCAACATCCGCGTGACGGACGACACGCGCGGCGGCGACGTGGCGGCCGGCCGGGTGAAGCTCGACCTCTCGACGAGGTCGGGCCGCGTCATCGGCCCGGCGGCGCCTCCACGATAGCGGAAGCGTCCCAGGGCGAGCCTCGATGACGGCCGCGGCCGGCGCGCTCTACTTCGCGGCGGTCGCCCAATACAGCGCGTTGAACAGGAACGGGAAGGTCGCGGGCGTCTGCGCGCGGTACTGCGGGCGGAAGCCGAAGAGCACGACCTTTCCGCTGCCGTACGTCGTCGCCACCGCCGCGGCCTTCCGCGCGATCAGCTCCTCTCCGCGTATCCAGCCCGATAGGAGCACGTCGGGGGCGTCCGTGGGGTAGGTCGCCAGGACCCAGCGGTCCATCTCGGCCCCGGGCACCGCGGTGTCGAAGGCCATCGCGTCGTCCACGAAGAGCGGCATCTCGGAGGGGAGCCCGTAGGTCACCGGGTGCCCCGTCGAAACGCGGCCGCGGAGGAGCGAGCCGGGGCAGGAGAAATCCGCCCCCGCCTTCGAAAGAGCGTTTCGCACCGGTAGCTCGAGCTCCTCGATCAGGTACTCGGAAGCGCTCGCGAGCGCCACGAGCGTGCCCCCTCCCTGCGCGAACTCCTTGAGCGCCTTCGACCCTTCCTTGTCGAGCCCTCCCGCGTACTCCGGCGGCGGCTCGGGAAAGTAGCGCATCGCTCCCTCGTCTCGCTTGGGCTTCCCGGTGGCGATCGTCTCCTTGGACATGTCGGGCAGTACGATGACGTCGAAGGCGGCGCCCAAGCCGCCCGCGCGGATCGTCTTGTTGTCCAGGCTCTTCGGCTCGAAGCCGTACTGCTCGAGGATGAAGCGCGTCCATCCCTCGTCCATGTTCGCGTTCCAGGGCTTGTAGAGGCCGACGCGGGGTGCCTTGAGCGTCTCGGCCGACGGCGGGATCGCCCCGACGGAGGTCCAGCTCTGGCCCGGGATCGCCCTCGTCGACGCGGAGCGGGCGGCCGCCTGGTCGATGAAGACCGTGCCCGCCGGCCACTCGCGACCGCCCGCGGTGACGGGCGCCCTCGCGATCTTGACCGCCCCCCCGGCTCGCAGCGCCGCGTTGACGAGCGTCGCCGTTTCGGGGCTGCCGGGCGGGAGCGCGAACGCGCCGCCGTCCGCCGGCACGCGAGCGGGGGCCGGCTTCCACGGAACCAGTCCCTCGGGGAGCGGTGCCCGCACGGCCTCGACCCCCATCATGAGCGGCAGCGTCCACGCCGCGACGTCGTAGGGGCGCACGATCTCCTTGCCGGGCACGAGCTTGACCTCGGGGTAGCGCTGCACGGAGAACATCTCGTTCACGAAGCGGCCGTAGGGCTGCGCGAGCGGGATGTAGACGTCGCCGTTGGCCGCGGCCCGCACCTCGACGCCGTGCTCGACCATGAGCGACGCGAGCCGCGCGGCCTCGGCGGGATCGCGCTGGTCCGCGGGGATCCGGTACGCGTCCTTCGCGGAGAAGCTCCCGATGGACGCGTGCGCGCGGGCGAGGGCGTCCTTGACGAAGTCCTCGCGGCGCTCCGAGCAGGTCTCGAGAATGGCGTCCGAGGCGATGCGCTCGTAGTCCATGATGTCACGGAGCCGCCACCAGCCTCCGGGCCACGGGTTGGGGAAGTTCGTCTGCGGGCCGTACTCCACGAGCCCCTTTCCCCGCCCCGAGAGCTCGTTCGTCTCGATCCGGACGGGGGTGCCCATCCGGGTCGAAGCGACCTCGGTCAGGAGCCCGGCGATGTTCTTCCACCAGGCGGTGTTCTTGGTTCCTCCCGGCCAGTACGCGTCGAACATGTACCCGTAGATCACGCCCGACTTCCCGGCCTGCTCGAGCCGCAGGGCCATGTTCGCGCCGATCAGGTTCACGTCGCGCCAGACGAGGGGGTGGATCGCCGGGCTCACCGGCTCCGAGTACGGCGGCACGAAAATCCGCGGGCCGGTCGAGCCCATCTGGTGCTCGTCGAGCCAGACCTGCGGGAACCACTCTCGGTAGACCGCGGCGGACACGGCCCTCGACTCCTTCTGGGTCAACATGAACCAGTCGCGGTTGTTGTCGTGGCCGGTGTAGTGGTGGTAGAGCCAGGGCAAGCGGCTCCCCTCGTACTTCGTGCCGAGGTTCTTCCGGTACCACTCCGTCTCCATGATCTGGCCGTCGGGATTGATGGACGGGAGAAGGAGCAGCACGACGTCGTCGAGCCACTTCTTCGTCCGCGCGTCTTCCGCGGTGACGAGGGCGTGGGCCCACTCCATCGCCATCTGCGAGGCGCCGATCTCGCTCGCGTGGATGTTGCAGGTGATCAGGAGGATCACCTTGCCGTCGCGGACGAGCGCCGCCTCCTCGGCGGCGGAGAGCCCGCGGGGGTCGGCGAGCTTTCTCGCGATCTCCTTCAGCCGATTCTTGTCGGCGAGGTTCTTCTCGGAGGAGATGACGGCGGCGAACAGGTCCTCGCCGAGCGTCGACTTTCCGAGCACCTCGACCTCGAGCCGCGGCGACGCCGCGTCGAGCGCATTGAAGTACGCGGCGATCTGCCGGTAGTCGGCGATCGTGCGGTCCGCGCCCACGGTGAAGCCGAGGAACTCCGATGGCGACGGGACCGCCTTGGCCGCGGCGGCGGGGGCCGCCATCACGGCCAGGAGCGGCAGAGTGAGAAGAACGCGGCGCAGTCTTCGATTCATGATCGGGCCTCCGGGGGGCGCTCGGACGAACGGGACGCCAGGGTCACTCGCGGCCGGGCACCTTGGGGGAGCCGGTCCGCTTCAGCTCTTCCTTCAGCACCTCGACGGCCTTCTCGATCTGCGCGTCGCGGCCCCTCAGGAAATCTTCCGGCGTGTTGTCCACGGCAACGTCCGGAGGCACGCCGTAATTCTCGAGGTTCGTGCCGCCGACGTTCCACAGCCCCGAGCCGGGGGTCCGGAGCTGTGACCCGTCCATGAGGCGGTACGACCCCGTGCCGATCACGGCGCCGTACGTGGTGACGCCGACGGTCTTGCCGAGCTTGAGCGTGCGGAATCCGTCGGGGAACACCTCGGCATCGCTCGTGGAGCGCTCGTTCTGCATCACCACGACCGGGCCGAAGAAGCCCCGCTGCGGCCGCGTCACGTAGACGGAATCCCTGTTTCGCGTGTACTGGTACTGCTTCTGCTGCAGGATCTCGAGGAGCTCCTCGTCGATCCCGCCGCCCGGGTTGAACCGCTGGTCGATGACCAGAGCCTTCTTGAAATGGTTGTCGGCGAAGTCGCGCTCGAACTTGCGGAGCGCGGCCTGGTTCATCTGCCGGATGTGGAGGTAGCCGATTTCGCCTCCCGACAGCTTGTCGACCAGCTGCCGGCGCTCCTCGACCCACTTCTCGTACTGCAGCGTCGCGTACGCCCCGGCACTCACCGGATCGACCCGGGTCTTCCACGCCCCCTCGGCCGCCGGCTTGTCGTTCACCGTCAGCTCCATCTTCCGCCCCGGAGCCATGCTGTAGTACCGCCAGTAGTTGTCCCCCGCCTTCACGGGGGTGCCGTCGATCGCGAGCAGGAAGTCCCCCGCCTTGACCTTGACGAAGTCCTTGTCGGCCGGGCCGCGCTTGTAGACGTAGGCGATCTTGTAGTAGCCGGAGGGATCCGCCGCGAGCTCGAAGCCGGGGAAGCGCGTGCGGATCGCGTCGCGATCGGGCTCGCCGCCGCCGCTGATCCCGGTGTGGGACGCGTTCAGCTCGCCGATCATCTGGCTGACGACGTTCTGGAGCTCCTCGCGATCGCGCACGTCGTCGAGGAGCGGCGCGTAGACTTCCCGCATCCGCGGCCAGTCGACACCGTGCATCTCGCGATCGTAGAAGCGGTTCTTCATGATCCGCCAGGCTTCCTCGAAGACCTGGCCGCGCTCCACCTCGTGGTCCACCTCGACGCGGACGGAGAAGCTCACGCGCTTGCGGCCCCCGCCGTCGCCCCCGCGGCCCCCGGAAGCCTGCGCTCCGCCCCCCTCGGCGCCGCCGCCAGTCCCCACGGACCAAAGCCCCCTTCCCTCGGAGAAGAACAAGGTCTTGCCGTCCTTCGAGTACTGGAGCGAGCCGATGCCGCCTCCGGGCCCGCCTCCCGGCGCCCCTTCCGCCTCGGGGTCGGGCGGCTCCGACTGGGTCAGCCGCTTCATCTGGTCGCCGTTCTCCTGGATCGTGTACAGGACCGCCACGTTGCGCCCTTCCGCCTCGGTTTGCGCGACGAACGCGTAGCTCTTGCTGTCGGGCGCCACGGCGACCGCCGTGATGTTGTCCGAGAGCCGCGTGACCTGGCGGATGCGCCGCGCCAGGGAGTCCCACTCGATCTTCACCTCCGGCGGCGCCTTCTTGTCCTTGTCCTTTTCCTTGTCCCCGCGTCCGCCGCGCTCCTCGGAGGTCTTCGCGGCCGCCTCCGCCGCGTCCTCGTCGTCGATGTCGCGGCTCATGGAGTCCTTCTCTTCCCTGGTGAGCGAGACGCTGTAGAGGGACGCGACGTTCTGGCGGATGGCGGCGGAGCCGCCCTGGACGTACCCGCCGAGGAAGACGAGCTTCTTACCGTCGTGGGTCCAGTGGGCCCCGGTGGTGCTGAACAGGTCTTCGTCGTCGATCTTCTTCTCGTCGCCCCCCGCCGCGGGGACGACGAACACGTGGGGCCGCAGGTCGCGGTCGACCTTCGTGTACGAGATCCACTTGCCGTCGGGGGAGAATTCGGGGTTCTGGAGGCCGACCGTCTCGGACTTGGCCACGTCCAGCGTCTTCCCGGTCGCGATCTCGACGACGTGGAGCTTTCGGTCCGACGCCGTGTACGCGAGCGCCTTCGAGTCCGGCGCCCACGCGAGGGCGAGCTTCTCGCTGTCGGCGTCCGACAGCTTCCTGGCGCCCGTCCCGGAGGTTTCCGAGACCCACACCTCGTCGCGCCCGGACGGGTCGCCAACGTAGGCGATCCACTTCCCGTCGGGGGACCAGGAGGGGTTGGTCTCCCGCGAGCCGCTCTTCGTCACGCGGGACGCCGTGCCGCGGTCGGTCGCGATCGTGAAGATCTCGCCGTGGACGGAGACGGCCGCGCGCTTGGTCGAGGGAGAGAGATCGTAGCCGTCCAGCTCGTCCTTGAGGCTCAGGACCTCGAAGTTGTTGTCCTTGTCGTCGGAGGCGATGTCGAGCTTGATCTCGGCGCTCTTCCCGGTCGCGGTGTCGAGCCTCCAGATCCCGAAGCCCTCCTCGTAGACGATCGCCTTCCCGTCGGAAGAGATCGAGGGGAAGAAGAGCGAGCCGCTCTTGTGGTGCGTGACCTGGACCGGCTTCCCGCCGTTCTCGGGGATCTTCCAGATGTTGCTCGTCGAGCGGAGCACCTCGCGCGAGCCGGGGGCCGCATCGACGTCCCGGTCGGAGACGAAGAAGATCTCCCCCTTGCCGTAGAGCGGCCAGAAGTTGTTCGGCCTCCGGTCCTCCGGCACATCGGCATCCAGGAGCTTGCGGAAGGTCTTCTTCGAGACGTCCATCACCCACAGGTCGGCCGAGAAGCTCCCGCGGTAGTGCTTGCGCCACCAGACCATGGGATGCCTGTTGAGCGCGAGCTTGGTGCCGTCCGGGGAGTAGCTCCCCCACGCGCCCCAATCGGACGGAAGGACCTGCTCGAGCCCGCCGTCCACGGAAACCTCGTAGAGGTTGGCGATGCCGGGGTACATCGCGCCCCGCGCGGAGCTGAACAGGATGCGCTTCGAGTCGCGCGACCAGCCGACGACGGTGTCCTGGGCGCCGTGGAAGGTGAGCTGCCGGGGCTCGCCGCCCTCCGCCGGTATCACGAAGACGTCGTAGTTCCCGTAGCGGTCGGACGAGAAGGCGATCCACTTCCCGTCGGGGGAATAGCGCGGGTACACGTCGCGCGCCGTGTGGACCGTCAGCCGCTTCGGATTCGAGCCGTCCTCCGCCGCCGTCCAGAGATCGCCCAGATAGCTGAAGACGAGCTTCCCATCGTGCAAGTCCGGATGACGGGCGATCCGGACGGCCTTGGCCCACGCCGGAGCCACGGCCAGCAGGACGACGAGCGCGAGAATCGAGCGGCGGATTCGCATGACACACCCTCCCGGCCGTTGTACGGAGCCGCGGTGGAATAGTTGCGGATTCTAGGCCCGCGATCCGGCCGGGATCAATAGCGCGGGGCGGGAAAGGTGGGCCGGGGAGGGACGGCGGCCGGAGGCGGCCTACCGTCCTTCCCCGGCGATCGAGATTCAGCGCCCCTTGGCGCGTCCGAGCTCGGCCTCCATGGCGCGTGCGAGCATCTTCCAGAGGGCCGCGTCTTCCTTTCTTTCCTCGGCGACGAGCGCCGCGAGCCGCCTCGGCGACGTCGGCCCCGCCTTTCGGATCTCGCGCCCGGTGAAGCGGAGACGCGAGGAGTTCCTGCCCTCCGGCGTGATCTCGTACAGGAACTGCGAGTGCCGGTTCGGGCCCGAGATGTGGGTGTTGATCCAGGTGAGGCGCTCGGGATAGAGCCGGATGTGCCGTTTCTTGGTCACCCGTCCCCCTCCTTCCTTCTCGATCGCGTCGGTGAGGACGAGCGTGTTCTCGCAAATGCGGTCGATCCTGCGCCGGCCCCGCCGTCCCATCAGCGCGTGATCGTCCGGACGGTAGTCCGTCGCCCACGCGTAAGCCGCCTTGGCGGGCACCTTGAAGCGCTGGATGAGCTCGAAGTTCACGGAGATCAGGGGCATGTCGTGTTCCCCTCGCGGGCCGCGCCTCCCGCCGCCGCGCCCGGCGCGGCAAGCGGCGCCTCTTCCCGGCCCACGGGTCGAGGCTCGGTCGCGAAGAGCATAGCCGGGGACGCGCTCGGACGCGACGGCTCCGTCGGTTATGCTGTGGCCGGCATCGCGCCGCATCGCGCGAGCAGGGAGGTCCCCGATGGCCAAGCCGCGTTCCCGGCCTCCGCGTTTCCCGGTACTCCTCGGCGCGATCCTCGGCTCGCTCCTGGCCCTCGCCCCCGCCGCGTCGCAGCCCCGCGAGGCAAGCGCGGATCTCGACACCCGGGTGCGGTCGTTCCTCGAGTCCCACGCCGGCGACTGGCACGACATGAACGTGCCCGAAAGCGACGGGAAGCTGCTCTACGACCTCGTCGTCAAGAACGGCTACCGTAGCGCTCTCGAGATCGGCACCTCCACCGGGCGCTCCTCGATCTGGATCGCCTGGGCCTTGAGCAAGACGGGCGGGAAGCTCGTCACCATCGAGATCGACGCGTCGCGGCACAAGAAGGCGCTCGAGAACATCCGGGACGTCGGGCTGTCGGAATACATCGACGCGCGGCTCGCCGACGCGCACGACCTCGTCCTCGAGCTTCCCGGACCTTTCGACTTCGTCTTCAACGACGCGGACAAGGACTGGTACAAGAACTACTTCGTCGCCGTGTCGCCGAAGCTGAAGCCGGGCGGTTGCTTCGTGGCCCACAACGCCTCGATGCGGGACCGGGGGATCCGCGAGTTCCTGGAGTACGTGAAAGGGCTTCCGGGCTTCAAGACGACGATCGACACGTCGAGCCGGTCCGGCGTGTCCATCAGCTGCAGGCAGCCCGCGGACTGACCCCTCCGGGCGGCTCGCCGCGACGCGAGCGGGAGGAATCGTGGAGCGACTGAGAGCGGTACCCGCGGTGCTCGCGATGCTCGTCCTGGGAGCGCACTACTTCCGCGGCGCGAGCTACCTGGCGACCGCCGCTTGCCTCTTGGCACCGGTCCTGTTCTTCCTCCGCCGGCCCTGGTCGGTCGTCGCGTCGCGAGCCGTCCTCCTGGCGGCGTGCGTCGTCTGGATCGTGACCGCGATGCGCCTGGCGGGGGCGCGGAGGGCTTTCGGGGAGCCTTACCTGCGCATGGTCTTGATCCTCGCGGGCGTCGCCGCCTTCACGGCGGCCGCCGCGCTTCTGCTTCCCGAAGCGAAACGCCGCGGAGACGCCGCGCCACCGGGAGGGCTGCCGTGAGAATCGCACCGTTCCTCACCGTCACGCTCGTCGCGGTCGCCGCGAGCACCGCCCTCGCCGCGCCGCCCCACCCCTCGACCTTCTCGATCGTCGCCGCCGATCCCGAGGCGGGCGAGGCCGGCGTCGCCGTCGCGAGCCGCTTCTTCGCGGTCGGCACGGTGGTCCCCTTCGCGAAAGCCGGGGTCGGTGCCGTCGCCACGCAGTCGAACGCGAACACGACGTTCGGTCCACGCGGGCTCGAGCTCCTCGAGAAGGGGCTCCGTCCCGACGAGGTCGTGGCCGTGCTGACGCGCGCCGACGAGGGGCGGGAGCAGCGCCAGCTCGGCGTCGTCGCGGCCGGCGGCGCGTCGGCGACCTACACCGGCCCCAAGTGCAACGCGTGGGCCGGGGGGCGAAGCGGGCCCGGTTACGCCGTCCAGGGGAACATCCTCACCGGCGAGGACGTCGTCGCGGCGATGGAGAAGGCGTTCCTCGGGAGCAAGGGGAAGCCGCTCGCCGAGCGCCTCTACGCGGCCATCGTCGCCGGCGACGCCGCCGGAGGCGACAGCCGCGGGCGACAGTCGGCGGCCCTCGTCGTCGTGCGCGCCAAGGGGGGCTACAACGGGTTCACCGACCGGGCCGTGGATCTTCGGGTGGACGACCACGCATCGCCCATCGTGGAGCTCGGCCGCCTCCTCGGCCTCGCCCTGGTCAACGACCACTGGAACCGCGGCTGGACGGCCTTCACCGAGAAGCGGTTCGCGGACGCCCTCCCCTGGCAGGAGCGCGCCGCGGCGGCCGCCGAGAAGCAGCCCGGCATGCTCCCCGAGGTGCTCTACGATCTCGCGGTGATCCGGCTCGCCGCCGGCGACAAGGAAGGCGCCAAGAAAGCCCTCGAGCGAGCGCTCGAGCTCAACCCGAAGCTGAAGCAGCAGGCCGCGAAGGACCCCGACCTCGAAAAGCTGCGGTAGGCTGTGAGAACGCGGCCGGTTTCGAGCCGCGGGGCGGCGCGACCACGGTGACGAGAACCGGAGCGCGCGAGGAGGCGACATGAGAAGCGGAAGGCTGGCGAGCATCGCGATCGTGGGCATCGCGGCACTTTTCTTCGGGACGATACTGGCGGGCGAGGCGCCGGCGCAGGGCAAGGCCGCGACGCTCGAGCCGCTCCTCAAGGCGGCCGACATCGAGAAGCTGGGCCTCAAGGGCGTGGCCCTGGCCCCGCCGGACGCCTACGACCGGGTCGAGCAGCTCGGCTTCGAGCTCGCGTCCGACTCGACGATGGTCGTGATCCTGTCGAAGATCGGCGGCGACGGATCGGGCGGGACGCTCAAGCCCGTGGTCGAGATGCTGGCCAAGGATCCCGTCGCCGTGAGCGGCGTGGGCGACGAGGCCTACTCGTTCCTCGGCGGCGTGGCGTTCGCCTTCCGCAAGGGCAAGGCCACCTACCAGATGATGAGCGGCCTCGACCTCGCGAACGGCGCGAAGCCGTTCCTGACGAAGGACCAGCTCGCCGCGTTGGCGAAGGTCGTCTGCAGCCGGCTCTAGGTAGGTATGGGACGCCCCGCTCTAGCCCGCTAGCATCTCGCCGAGCCAGATGTCGTGGAGGGCGTGCCGCACGAGCGAGTGCAGGTGCAGCAGGCCGCGGTCCGCGAGCGAGACGTAAGGCTGCACGCCGCACGCCATGACCGCCGCGGAGATCTCGGGGTCGTCGTCGTCGTCGACCACGAAGCAGCGCGTCGCCGGGTTCGCCGCGGCGAAACCGGCGAGCGCGTCCCAGAACGCCGGGTCCTTGTGGCAGGAGACCGACGCGAGGAGGATCTCCGGCGCGCGCGCGGGCAGCGCGTTCGAATACGGCTCGAGGCGCGCCCACTCGTCCGAGAGGAGGTACCGGAGGTACGGGTGGTCCGCCGCCACGCTGGGCCGGTGAAGCGCCTTCGAGACGACGGCAGGCACCGGCCGGATCCTCGGGTCGAACACGAAGTCCGCTCCGGCCGCGAGGGCCTGCTCCTTCTCGGTCAGGAACGCGCCCGCGAAGAGCAGGCGTCCCCGGAACCCCTCCCGCCGGAGCGCGGCCACCGCCGCGATGCGGCGGTCGTGCTCGGTGATCGGCCCCGGCAGGATCACCGCCACGGAGAATCCCCCGTCGCGCGCGCGCGATGCGAGGCCGGCAGCGCCTTGGACGGCGATGGGCTCGAGCGCGCCTGCGTGGAGCGCGGCGCCGACCCCGTCGAGGTCCTTCCCCTCTCCGTAGAGCAGGATCCTGTCGGCCACGATCAGTTCTCCCGCGCGAGGAACCGGTCGTGCTCCCGCTGCAGCAGGTCGTGGTGGCGCTGCTCCTCCGCGGCGAGGAACTCGAACAACTTGCGGACGCCGGGGTCCTTCACGGTGGCGGCGCACTTCCGGTAGAACTCGTGCGCGCGCTGCTCGCGCTCCATCGCCAACTTCACCGCCGCCTCGGGGGTGAGGTTCTCGTCCACGTTCACGTCGCCGGGTTGGCTCATCGGATCCTCCTCGCGCGGATTGTAGACCGCTGCGATCCCACGGCGTCCTCCTCCGGCGGGCCGGGCTCGGGTCGCCGGGGATGCGTCGCTTCCCCAGGGCGCAGGAGTATAGACGAGCCTGGCCCCTAGGCGACGAGGCGCCCGCTTGACTTCCCGGAGATACGAGACGATAATTGTCTTGTTTTGATTGCCGCACGGCCCGGATTCGGCGATGCGCAGGGGTAGATGACGCTCGCAACTGGAACACGCCTCGGCCCCTACGAGATCCTCGGCCAGCTCGGCGCGGGTGGGATGGGCGAGGTCTGGCGCGCGAGGGATGCCGCGCTCGACCGCGAGATAGCGATCAAGATCCTCCCGGCGTCGGTCGCGGGACAACCCGAGCGGCTCGCGCGGTTCGATCGGGAGGCGAGGGTGCTCGCCTCCCTGAACCATCCGAACATCGCCGGCATCTACGGCTTCCACGAGAGCCCCCCCTCGACGGGCTCGGGGCAGGCGGTTCGGTTCCTCGCGATGGAGCTGGTGCCGGGCGAGGACCTGTCCGACCGGATCGCGCGCGGGGCGCTCCCCGTGGAGGAGGCGATCGAGATCGCGCGCCAGGTCGCCGAGGCGCTCGAGACGGCGCACGAGCAGGGGATCGTCCACCGCGACCTCAAGCCCGCGAACGTCCGCGTCACGCCGGGGGGCCAGGTCAAGGTTCTCGATTTCGGCCTGGCGAAGGCACTCGATCCCGGCGCCGCCATGGCCGGTGACGACATCGCGATGTCGCCGACGATCACCTCCCTCGGAACCGTCGCGGGTGTGCTCCTCGGCACCGCGGCCTACATGAGCCCCGAGCAGGCCCGGGGGAAGCCCGCCGACCGGCGCGCGGACATCTGGGCGTTCGGCGTCATCCTCTTCGAGATGCTCACGGGCTCGCGCCTCTTCGCCGGCGAGACCGTCTCCGACACGCTCGCGGCGATCCTCAAGACCGATCTCGACTTCGGCGCGCTCCCCCCGGTCACGCCGCCCGCGGTCCGAAACCTCGTCAGGCGCTGCCTCGAGCGGGACCCCCGCCAGCGACTCCGGGACATCGGGGAGGCGAGGGTGCTCCTCTCGGGAGGACTCGAGGCCGGGGCGCCGCCCGCGCGGCCCACCGCGCGCTCCCGCGCCTCGCTCGCGTGGGGTCTCTTCGCGATCGCGGCCGTCGCGGCGGCGGCGCTCGGCGCTGCCTTCTGGCTTCGCCCCGCCGCGCCGGCGCGCGGGGCCAAGCTCCACGTACGGAAGTTCACCATCGAGACGGCGGTCGTCCCCGCGGACAACACGCGATCCGTCGAGATCTCTCCCGATGGAACGCGCCTCGTGTTCGAGTCGGATCGCGGGATCGAGCTCCGCGACATGGGCGAGACTTCCCCGCACCTGCTCGTCCCCGCCGCGGACCTCCCCGCCCGCCAGAAGAAGGCGACGCCGTTCTGGTCGCGCGACGGCGCGACGATCGGCTACGCGTCGGGCGGCAGCCTGTGGAAGATCCCCGCGACCGGAGGCTCGCCGACGGTCGTCTGCAAGCTGCCGGGCGATTGGAACGGCGGCGTCTGGCTTTCCGATGACCGCATCGCCTTCGCGACGACGCGGGGACCGATGTATCGCGTGGCTGCCCGCGGCGGCGACCCGGAGATTCTGCTGCCCCTCGCGGAGAAGGGAGAGCTCGATTTCCACCAGCCGAGCGTTCTTCCCGACGGGGAGAGCCTCCTTTACACGGTTCACCGCAACGCCGGCGTGGACACGATCGAGATGCTCCGCGGCGGGAAGAGAACGGTCGTGCTTCGCGTCGATCCCGGTCGCGCCAACGTCCAGGACAGCCCGCACGTCGTCAACGTTCCGTACTACTCTCCCAGCGGCCACGTCCTTTACCAGCGGCACCTGGGCAATCCTGGGCTCTGGGCGGTGCCGTTCTCGGTCCAGAAGGGAGCGACGACGGGAGAGCCGTTCCTCGTCGCGGCGGGCATGGGTTTCCCCTCGGTCGCAGTCGACGGAACGGTCGTCTGCGCGGGGCTTCCCCGGGCGGGTGCCGGCCAGCTGATCCTGGTTGGGAGGGACGGTGCGATCGAGCGCGCGCTCGGCGAGCCGATGCCCGAGCTCGGATCGCCGAGCTTCTCTCCCGACGGCCGGCGGCTTCTGTTTGCCGCCGCCGAACAGCAGTCACGCGATCTGTACCTGTGGGACATCGACGAGGGACGGAAGACCCGGCTGACCACGACGCCGGAGCCGGAGGACGATCCGGTCTGGATTCCCGGCGGCGACCGGATCGCGTTCAGCGCTCCCGCGGAAACCTGCCGCTCGGTGTTCGCCATGAACGCCGACGGAACCGGCGCGCGCGAGCTGCTCGCGAAGTCGGCCACGTCCGCGTGCTTCCATCCCGGCGGCAAGGAGTTCGTCTACGAGACGTTTTGCGAGGATCGGCGCGGCCTCAACCGAATGGTCGTCGGATCGGGCGCCCCGGTTCCCCTCGTGGACGCCCCGGCGGGAATCGACTCCCCGGCCCTCTCGCCGGACGGGCGGTACCTCGCGTATCGCAACTGGGAGGGAGGGAACCCGCAGATCTACGTCTCGCGCTATCCGAGCATGGACGGCCGCTGGTTCGTCGCGACGACGTATTCGCCGCCGCGCTGGGCCTCGGGAGGGTCGGAGATCCTCTGCGTCGATGGCCAGTCCGGGCGCATGATCTCGGTTCCCGTCCGGCTGGATCCCGTCTTCTCGACCGGGACGCCGCGCCCGCTGTTCGACGCCGCCGCGCTCGCCGAGCCGTCGGCGCGGTTCGACGTTTCTCCGGACGGCAAGCGATTCGTGCTCGTCCGGGAGAAAGAGGGAGATCACCCCGAGCGGCGCATCCTCGTCATCGAAAACGCGTTTTGATCCCGCCCCCCGCGCCTAAGCGCGCACGGCCCGGTAGGTGACCGACCGGACCTTCCCCGCGAGATCGCCGATATTCAGTCCGGTCTCCCCCATCTTGCGCAGCAGGTCGTCGGGGAGCGCGTCCTCGCCGAGCGCGGCGATGTAGTCCACGTCCTTGAGGAGCTCCGCGGGGGCGAAGCCGGCCGCCTCGATCGCAGCGAAGTACGGCTCGCGGCGCATCGCGCCCGCGATGCAGCCGACGTACGCCTCGACGTCCTCGCGGACGACCGCCGGGAGATCGCCGTCGAGGATGATGTCCGAGACGACCATCCTCCCTCCCCGGCGGAGCACGCGCGCCGCTTCGCGGAAGACCTCCGACTTGTCCGGAGCGAGGTTGATGACGCAGTTGCTCGTCACGGCGTCGGCGCTGGCCGTCTCGACCGGGAGCGCCTCGAGCCGCCCCTCCCGGAACTCGACCCACGGCAGCCCCGCCTTGACGGCGTTCGCCCGGGCGCGCTCCAGCATCGCGGGGGTCATGTCGACGCCGATCACCTTCCCGCCCGGCCCGACCTCTCGCGCCGCGAGGAAGGCGTCGAAGCCGGCGCCGGACCCGAGGTCCACGACCGTTTCCCCCGCCCGCAGCCCGAGGAAGCCGACCGGCGCGCCGCACCCGAGGCCCAGGTTCGCGCCGTCGGGCGCGAGCGAGAGCGCCCCCTCGTCGTAGCCTATGCGCCTCGCGACGTCATCCGGCGTCGCGCCTTCCGCGGTCGTCCCGCAGGAGCAGCCGCAGTCGCCAAGCTCGGCGATTCGCGCGTACCGCTCGCGGACCTTCACGACGATTTCTTCCTTGGCTTCCTTGTCTTCCATGGCGTTTCCTTTCTCTCCGAAGGACCTGTGATCCCGCAGGCCACGCACGGCTCGCGGCTCCGTTTCAGCCTCGAACCTCCCTTGGCGGCGGCGGTCGTCGAGCCACGAAGCCACTTCGGCCTCGCTCGGGAACTCGCCCCGAGCAGACCACCTTCTCGTCGATCACGAGGCCGGGCGTGGCCAGGATCGCGTACTTCGCGATCTCCTTGAAGTCCGTAACCTTCTCCACCGTGGCCTCGACGCCCAGCGCCGAGACGGTCTTCGACGCGATCTTCTCGAGGTTCCGGCAGTTGGGACAACCTGGACCCAGGACCTTGATCTTCATCATGTCCGCTCCTCTCCTTCGGGAACGCGCTCGCCGAGAAATGACGCGATGCGGCGGCGCAGCTCGTCGCGGATCTCCCGGAACGCCGCCAGTCGCCGCTCGTCCGAGCCAAGGACGGCCGCGGGGTCGGACAAGCCCCAGTGGATTCGCCTCGCGCTGCCGAGGTATACGGGGCAGACCTCCTCGGCGCACAACGTGATCACCGTGTCGACCTCGGAGGCGGGGACCTCGGCGACCGCCTTGGAGCGGTGGCTCGAGATGTCGACTCCGATCTCCCGCAGCACGGCGATTGCCTCGGGCCTGACGCGAGTCGGGCTCGACCCGGCGGACCAGATCCGAAGGCCCGCGGGCGCCATGGACCTCGCGATCCCCTCCGCCATCTGGCTCCGTGCCGAGTTCGCGACGCACAGGAACAGGATGCCCTTCATATCATCGCGCCTCCGGTGGCTATCGCCGGGTCCTTCGGGTAGTAGCGGCGCCCCAGCCGGAGCGCGACGTTGACGAGGCCGATCAGCACCGGCACCTCGACGAGCGGCCCGATGACCGCGGCGAACGCCGCGCCGTGATCGATGCCGAACGTCGCGATCGCCACGGCGATCGCCAGCTCGAAGTTGTTCGAGGCGGCGGTGAAGCACAGGGTCGCCGTCTGGCCGTACGTCGCCCCGACCTTCCTGCTCATCAAGAACGAGACGAAGAACATGAGCACGAAGTAGACGAGCAGCGGGATCGCGATCCGCACCACGTCGAGCGGGAGCTGCACGATGTACTCGCCCTTGAGCGAGAACATCACCACGATGGTGAAGAGCAGCGCGACAAGGGTGATCGGGCTGATCTTCGGGATGAACTTCTCGTGGTACCACTTCTTGTCCTTCACCCGGAGGAGCGTGAATCGCGTGATCACCCCGGCGAGGAACGGGATGCCGAGGTAGATGAAGACGCTCTTGGCGATCTCCCCGATCGTGACGTGGACCGCCACCCCCTCGAGGCCGAACCAGGTGGGGAGGACCGTGATGAAGAGGTAGGCGTAGACCGAATAGAAGAGGACCTGGAAGATCGAGTTGAACGCCACGAGCCCCGCGCAGTACTCGGTGTCGCCTCTGGCCAGGTCGTTCCAGACGATGACCATCGCGATGCAGCGGGCCAGCCCGATCATGATCAGCCCCACCATGTACTCGGGCTTGTCGCGAAGGAACAGCACGGCCAGCGCGAACATCAGGATCGGGCCGACGATCCAGTTCTGGACGAGGGAGAGCGCGAGCACCTTGAGGTTCCGGAAGACCGGCCCCATCTCCTCGTACCGGACCTTGGCCAGCGGCGGGTACATCATCAGGATGAGCCCGATGGCGATCGGGATCGAGGTGGTGCCGACGCTGAACCGGTTCAGGAAGGGCACGATCCCCGGAACCGCGTACCCCGCGCCGACGCCGATCGCCATGGCGACGAAGATCCAGACGGTCAGATACCGGTCGAGGAACGAGAGACGGCGGGTCACGCCGCCGGCCGCCGAAGCTCGAGTCCCGTCGGTCATCGAGTGCCTCCCCAGGAGCCGTCAGTGGCTCAGCTGCCGAATTCGAAGAACCGTCCGATCACGATATAGACGCCGGCCAGGATGAAGATCGCGCCGGTCGCCGGCTTCGCCCACCGCTCGATCCGCGCCAGCAGGTCGAATGTGCGGCCCACGAAGCCGATCCCGAGAGCGATCGCGATCGCGACGGCGAGAACGGGAAGCCCCGTTCCGATCCCGAACAGCGCGGGAAGCGCCACGGGCGACCGGGCGCTGACCGACAGCGGAATCAGGCTCCCGAAGAACAGCCCCGCGGATACCGGGCAGAACGAGAGCGCGAACAGCATGCCGAGGAGACCCGCCCCGGCGGCGCCCCCGGAGGCGGCCCGCTTCTTCAGGGCCTCTCCGATCCCCACGGACGGCATCGGAATCCGAATCCAGCCGAGGACGAGGACCCCGATGACGATGAGAAGGGGGCCCAGAATCCGGTTCGCCTGCTCCTGCAGGAACCACGACACGCCGGGGATCGTGAGCACGCTCGTCACGACCAGCATCGCGATCCCGACGTAGGCGAGCGACCGGCCCAGCGTGTAGGCGAGCCCCGAGAGGACGACTCGCCCCGAGTGGCCCACGTTGCGGCCGAGAAAGGAGACGGCCGCGATGTTCGTCGCGAGGGGGCAGGGGCTGATCGCGGTCAGGATCCCCAGCCACACCGCGGTCGCCCCGCCGGCGAGGCCCTCGGTCACGAGCGGCCCTCGAGATACTGCCGCACCTCGTCCTGGACGTAGCGCACGAAGACCGGCTGATCGTTCAGCAGCTCCCAGATCCTCGCCAGGTTCTTCCAGCGGACCTGCCCGCCGTTGACCAGGTCGACGACCACCACGGACTTGGTCGCCAGCTTGTAGTCCTGGATGAAGTGGCCGTTCCCGGGCTCTTCAACGTTGACGACCTTGAAGATCATCCTGCCGTCCTCGATCTCCCGCGCGAAGGCCCCTCTGACGGCCTCGTCGGTGAACGATTCGATCTTCTTGCAGGAGACGCACCGGGTGGTCGTGCGGAAGTAGTACACCCGCACGAGGTGGATCGCGGCGTCCGTGGCGCCGGCGCCTCCGGTCGACGGCGCGCCAGGCTTCGGGACGGCGGGTGCCGGCTCCTTGCCGGCCGCGAACACCGCACCCGACAGGACGAACGCGACCAGGACGACGGCGAGAGCGATTCTCCGGTTGAGGCTCATGGTGGCTCCCGATCTCAAACCAGCAGGTTGAAGAGATAGCCGACCACGATGATCCCCGCGGCCACGATCCCGACGAACGTCCCGATCAGGGCCGGCTTCAGGACCTTTCGCAGGATGATGACCTCGGGCAAGGACAGCGCGATGACCGCCATCATGAAGGCGAGCACGGTGCCGAGGGACGCGCCCTTCTCGAGCAGGGCGTGGACCACCGGGATGATCCCCGCGGCGTTCGAGTACATCGGCACGCCGATGAGGACCGCCAGGGGAACGGACCACCACGCGCCCCTGCCCATGATCGCCGCCATGAAGTTCTCCGGAACGTACCCGTGGATACCGGCGCCGACGGCTATTCCGGCCAGCACGAACGGCCAGACCCTTCCCACGATGTCCCGAACGGCCGCCAGGCCGGCGCGGATCCGGTCTTCCCATGCGACGGACTCGCCCGGGACGGCCCCCTGCCCCGCCTGCGTCTCGAACACCCAGGGCTCCACGTGGCGCTCCATTCGGAGCCGCCCGACGGTCCACCCGGATACGATGGCGATCGCGAGCCCGGTGACGAGGTAGAGCCCCGCCACCTTCCAGCCGAACATCGCGAAGAGGAGCGCTAAGGCCACCTCGTTGACCATGGGCGCCGAGACCAGGAACGAGAAGGTCACGCCCAGCGGGACGCCCGCGGCGACGAAGCCGATGAACAGCGGCACGGCGGAGCAGGAGCAGAACGGGGTGACGGTTCCCAGGAGAGCCGCGAGCACGTTGCCGACCGACTCTCTCTTTCCCGCCAGCAGGCTCCGCGTACGTTCGGGGGTGAAGTACGACCGGACGATCCCGACCCCGAAGACCACCAGGACCAGGAGCAGGAGGACCTTCGGCGCCTCGTACACGAAGAAGCCGACCGCGCTTCCGAGCGGCACCGAGGCGTCGAGGCGCAGGAGATCTCGCGTCGCCCAGCCGGCGATCGAGGGGAGGCTCCTGTACGCGACCAGCCATGCGGCGAGCGCCACGGCCAGCGCCGCCCACAGCACCGCCGCACGTCGCGACGACTCACGCATCGAGACGCCTCGCGCGCCCCGCGGGCTTCGTACCGCGCGGCGCGGCCGCCGCGGCCCTCTCCGCCGGGATCAGCGCGCACAGCTTCGCGAGCGGCATCCTCGCGACCGCCCCGAGCCGCCGGCGGTCCTCCAGGACCTTCGGGTCCCCCACGAGCGCTCCTCGCAGGAGCCGGAGAACCTCCCGCGCGTGAGGGTTGTGGCCGGTGCCGCCCAGGGAGTAGTGAATCCACCGGCCCTCCCGGCGATCGTCGACCAGTCCCGCGGCCTTGAGGAGAGAGAGGTGCTTCGAGACCGTGGACGGCGCCAACCGGAGCACGGCCTGGATCTGGCAGACGCACAGTTCGCGGCCCTCGAGGAGCTTCAGGATCCGGGTCCGCGTGGGGTCCGCGGCGGCTTTCAGCGCGGCCTCGAAGAGGCGCATCGGACCCTCCCATATTTCGCTAGATGGCGAATTGTAGTAACGGGGTGTCCCCGTGTCAAGAACGCAGCCCGGGGGGGGCGGAGACGACGATCGCGGCCGGGATTCGCGCGGGGTCACGGCGCGGGCCGGCGCCGTTGCCCTCCCTTTGCCGCGAACAGCGCCACGAGGACTTGCCTGCGGTGACGGAAGATGGCCTCGACGTCACGTCTCACGAACAACCGGTGGACGAGCGCGCCTCCCCGGACCCGATAGTCCACGCGATCGAGGACCAGCGTCCCCCCGTCCTGCTCGCGAAAGACGTGCCGATGGACCCACGACCGGTAAGGGCCCTGGCGCTGCTCGTCGACGAACCCGCGCGGCGGGTCCCACTCCGTGATCTCGGTCCGCCAGCGGACCGGCACGCCGTGGATGCGGATCCGGTAGTCGAGCGTCAGGCCTCTACGCATTTCGACCGGCAACGGGGTCTGGATCCGAAACCCGAGCCAGGAGGGGGTGATCGTGTCGAGGTTGGCCGCGTCGGCGAAGAACGGGAACACCTCCCCGACCGGCCCGGGCAGCCAGACGCTCGTTTCGAGCGTCCACGCGGAGCTGCCGGAACGCGAAATATCGAGATTGCCACTCACGAGAACCCGGCCCCTCTCCGGCGCCTCGCAAACAGGGCGTTCCCGGCCCGCTCGTCGCGATGCTTCAATGTCCGTCACCCGCGGCACGAGGATCCAACGAAGCCGGGATGGGCCCCGAAGCGGCCCGGGAGGTTTCAGCGGCCGGCGGCATCACGGTGCTGCAGCAGCGCGCGGAACGACCGGAGGTCCCTGCATCGCGTGGCGCCGATCTCCTCGAGGATCGCGTCGTAGCTCTCGGCCGCACCGCCCCCGACGTACACCCGCACCGAGCCGGGAAGGGCCCGGCGTAGCTTGCGCAGGTCCGTGGCCAGCTCGGGGTCCCCTGCGGGGTGCACGATGCTGAGGGCAACCGCCCTTGCGCCGCAGCGGGCCGCGGCGGCGGCGATGTCCTCGGACGGAGCGTCGGCCCCGAGGTAGGTCACCCTGAAGCCCTCGGCCGCCGCGATCGCGGCGGCCATGAGCGCCCCCATCTCGTGATGCTGCCTAGCCGGGGTGGCGACCACCAGATCGATGCCGGCGCCGGTGCCGGCCCGGGACTCCCGGAGCGATTCCAGGAGCGGACGGATCGTCGCTACGGCGAGGTGCTCCTGCCAGACCGCGAGCGACCCCGCCGCCCATCGCTCGCCGATCTCCTGGAGGAGAGGCGCTACGACCTGGTCGAGCAAGGCAATCGTTCCCAGATCCAGCGCGGCCGCGGACAGCGCGGCACGGAGGCGCGCCGGATCGGGGCGATCCAGCGCCTCCAGGCATTCACGCAGGTGGTCGCTCGCGGCGGTAGGGGGAGAAGGCTCGGCCGGAGCCTCGACCGCCACCGCGGCGGCCTCGTCGGCCTCGACGAGCAACGCCAGCTCGCCGGTCGGAAGCGGCGCTACCGCTCCGATTGAGCGCCCCAGAAGGGTCGCCCGGCGGAGCAGCGCGAGACGTTCCACCTCCTCGTCGGTGTAGAGGCGCCGGTTCGTCCCCGAGCGCAGCGGCCGGACCGCGCCGTAACGCCTTTCCCACATCCGGATCACGTCGAGCGTCAAGCCGGTTCGGCGGGCAACGACCTGAATCGGGTGTTTCCCCTGGCTCGAAACCTGTTCGGTGCTCACGAAAGTCAATTTACAGGCTCGTCCAGCACTTGTCAATCTGAAGTTCAGGACAGCCCGTGCGTCGAGAGTCCTCCTTCTCCCCACGCAGGCAGATGGGATTGGGGACTTCAGGAACTTGAAAAGGGCCGATAACGTGGCCTTTCTGCGGGTTGAAGGGCCGCTGTAACCTCTTGATCTTGGTCAATAAATTGTCCTAGACATTTCCTTGACATTCATTCGTCGAGACCGTATGATCTCCCCTGTCAGAAACAAAACCCGCCTCGGGAAGGTCGAGGCGCTACAGGGAAGATCTCAGGAGGCCTTATGAAAACGAGACTCACCGGAGCGACGAAGTTGGCGGTGGTGGCAACGATGATGATCGCCGGCGGGCATGCCTGGGCGGGCTCGCTGGACCCGCGATCGCAGCTTGGCGCGTCGAGCGCCCCCGGGACGCCCATCAGCTACTCCAGCAACAACATCGTCAAGAAGCTGGAGAAGATGGGTAACTTCTCCATCCTGCTGACCGCGCTCGAAACGGCCAACCTCAAGGGCGCCGTAGCCACCGGCGGCCCGTTCACCCTGTTCGCGCCGACCGATGCCGCGTTCGCGGACCTGCTCTCCCAGCTCAACGTCACGGCCCCCGAGCTGCTCGCCAACCCGGACCTCGCGAACATCCTCCTGTATCACGTCGCTTCCGGAAACCGCAGCGCGTTCCAGCTCCTCAAGAGCAGCACGCAGCCCACCCTCTTCGACGCTAGGTCCGTGCTCGTCGTTCTCGAGGGGACGAGCGTGCTCGTGAACCGGGCCAAGGTCACGCGGGCGAACGTCCCGGGGGGCAACGGGACCATTCATGTGATCGACAAGGTGCTGCTGCCTCCCACGGAGCCGGCGAGCATCAACAACCTTCTCGACGTCCTCGCGCTCGACGGCCGTTTCTCGATCCTGCTGACCGCGCTCGAGCTCACGGGGCTGGACGACGCGGTGGCCGCCCCCGGCCCGTTCACCCTCTTCGCGCCGACGGACGATGCCTTCGCCCGCCTGCTCGCCGACCTGAACATCACGGCCGATCAGCTCCTCGCGAACCCGGATCTCTCGAAGATCCTGCTCTACCACGTGGTCGGCAGGCGCGCGGGTGCGATCCAGCTGCTCGTCTCCGGTCGGGCCACCACGCTGGAGGGCAGCAACCTGAGCGTCCGCCTCCGGCGCGACGGCGTCTACATCGACGATTCCCGGGTGATCAACCCGAACATCAACACGCCGAACGGCGTCATCCACACCCTGGACAAGGTCCTCCTTCCCTAGCTCCGGCTAGCTCCAGCGTTCCCGAGGGCCGGAAGGCGGCGAAGGCCGCCTTCCGGCCCTCGCCTCTAGGTGCCCCTGGGAGAACCGCCGCGAAGAGAACTCCGCAACCGGGCGACGGACGACTAGAATATGGACGAGGGAAGGCCGGTAGATCGGAACGACGGAGCGTCCGTTCGAGCTCGTCGTGGCGGAGAGCGAGTGCGCTGGGCCTGGGCGCCTTGCAAGCCCCTTCGGAAGGGGTTGTTCGCTGCACGGCCGGCAAATGCCTCGGCCTCGCTCCGGTGCACTTCGCGATCTTCGCCGGGGGCGGGCGTACCCGAGAAACGACGAGAATCAGGATAGCCTGGCGGTGGCCATCGCATGAGAATCGCGGTCGTCGGAGCGGGTGTGTCGGGCCTCGTGGCCGCGTATCTTCTGAACGAAGACCACGAGGTCACGGTTTTCGAGGCCGGTGCCCACGCCGGAGGGCACGCGCACACCGTGGACGCCGAGATGGACGGCGCGATCCACCCGGTGGACGTCGGATTCGTGGTGTTCAACGAATCCACCTACCCTAACTTCGTCAGGCTCCTCCGGAAGCTGGGCGTCGCGAGCCGGCCCACCAGCATGAGCTTCGGCGTCCGCTGCGATCGCACGGGAATCGAGTACTGCGGGACCTCTCTCGACACGGTTTTCGCCCAGAGGCGCAACCTGGTGCGCCCGTCGTTCCTGCGCATGCTCCGGGACATCCTGCGCTTCAATCGGGAGGCGAAGGAGCTTCTCGATCTCGGCATCGCCGCGCCGACGCTCGGCGAGCTGGTGCGCGAGCGGGGCTACTCGCGCGAGTTCCTGGATCATTACCTCGTTCCCATGGTGGCGGCGATCTGGTCCGCCGATCCCGACAAGGTGGCCGACTTCCCCGCGCTCTTCTTCGTCCGCTTCTTCCGGAACCACGGGCTGCTCGGGGTCGACTCGCATCTGCCGTGGCGGGTCGTGCAGGGCGGCTCCCGGCGGTACGTGGAGGCGCTCACCCGGTCTTTCGGGGACCGGATCAGGCTGAGCACGCCCGTCCGCTCGGTCACCCGGGCAGCCGACTTCGTGACGGTCGTCCCCGAGAGCGGCCCGCCCGAGCGCTTCGATCATGCGATCCTCGCCACCCACGCGGACCAGGCCCTGGACCTGCTCACGGACGCGGTGGAGGGCGAGCGGGAGATCCTCCGGGCTTTTCCGTCCACCCGGAACGAAGCCGTCCTTCACACCGACGCCTCGGTGCTGCCCTCCCGCCGGAAGGCCTGGGCCAGCTGGAACTACCGGCTCCCCGAGACCGAGGGCGGCCGCGTCGCGGTCACCTACGACATGACCCGCCTCCAGGGACTCGCCACCCTCGAGCCGATCTGCCTCTCCCTCAACCCGACGGTGGAGATCGATCCCGCCCGCGTGCTTCGCCGGTTCTCCTTCGAGCACCCGCTCTACACCCCCGCCTCGATCGCCGCGCAGGAGCGGCACGGCGAGATCAGCGGCACGGGGAGAACCCACTTCGCGGGAGCGTACTGGGGAAACGGGTTCCACGAGGACGGGGTGGCCAGCGCGCTCGCGGTCTGCCGCCGCTTCGGGAAGACGCTGTGACGTCGACGGGCGGACGAAGCTGCATCTACGTCGGAACGGTCCTTCACAGGCGGACCCAGCCGGTGGCGCACGCTTTCCGCTTCCCGCTGTTCATGTTGCACCTCGACCTCGGCGAGACGGACACGGTCTTCGGGGGCCGCTGGCTCTGGTCCGCCCGCCGCCCGGCGCCGGCGTGGTTCCGGCGCCGCGACCACTTCGGAGATCCCGCGATCCCGCTCGACCGGGTCGTTCGCGATCTGGTGGAGGAGAAGACGGGCTCGAGGCCCTCGGGGCCGGTCACGATACTCACCCACCTCCGCTACTTCGGAGTGTGCATCAATCCGATCAGCCTGTACTACTGCTACGACGCCGCGGGAGAGCGCGTCGAGGCCGTCGTCGCGGAAGTCCACAACACCCCCTGGAACGAGCGTCACTGCTACGTGCTCGACGGCCGCGGCGATTCTCCGGGCACCCCCGTCCTGCGGCGCGGCATTCGCAAGGCGTTTCACGTCTCCCCTTTCATGGACATGGACGTGGACTACCGTTTCCGCGTCGGGCGGCCGGGGCGAACGCTCCTCCTGCACATCGAGAACCTGCGGGAGGGCCGGCGCTTCTTCCACGCGGCGCTCGCGCTCCGCAGGCGGGAGATCGGCCCGGCGTCCCTTGCGGGGGTGTTGGCGAGGTATCCGCTCGTGACGGCGCAGGTCATGATCGCCATCTACTACCAGGCCCTACGTCTCTGGATGAAGCGGGTGCCGTTCCATCCGCATCCGGGACGCTCGGGAGAAGCCGCGAAATGAGCCGTACAGCGGGTGGAGAGCTGACCCTGGCCGGGCGGAGCGCTGCGCCGTCCGTCCTCGACAGGCTGGCGCGACGAGGCCTCCTCTCCCGCCTCGCGGAGCTTCGCGACGGGGAGATCGAGCTCCGCGAGGGGGCGGAGCGGCGGACCTTCGGCCGCGCGAGCGCCGATTCGCCGCTGCGGGCGGTGGTCGAGGTGCGCTCGCCCCGCTTCTACTCGGAAGTCGCCCTGGGAGGGACCATCGGCGCCGGCGAGGCCTACATGCGCGGCCTCTGGTCGGTGGACGACCTGACCGCGCTCGTCCGGATCCTGGTCAGGAATCGAGATTTGATGGAACGCATGGAGGGAGGCCTCGCGCGCCTGAAGGCGCCTTTCCTGAGGCTCCTCCACCTGAGCCGGCGCAACACGCGGGGCCGGAGCCGGGTCAACATCGGACAGCACTACGACCTGGGCAACGAGTTCTTCTCGCTGTTCCTGGACCCGACGCTGATGTACTCCTGCGCGGAGTTCGAGGCCGGGGACGAGGACCTCGAGCGGGCGTCGCTCCGGAAGATCGACCGGATCTGCGAGGACCTGAAGCTCTCGCCGGGAGACGAGCTCCTGGAGATCGGGACGGGCTGGGGAGGGCTCGCGCTGCGCGCGGCGTCGAGGTACGGCTGCCGGGTCGTGACCACGACGATCTCGAGGAAGCAGCACGAGCGCGCTGCCGCCCGCGTCCGGGAGGCCGGCCTCGAGGGCAGGATCACCGTCGTCCTGGAGGACTACCGCGACCTGCCCCGCCGTCTCGGCCGCCGCTTTCCCAAGATGGTGTCCGTGGAGATGGTCGAGGCGGTCGGGCACGACTACCTCGACACCTATTTCCGGACCTCCGGCGAGCTGCTCGAGCCGGGAGGCGCCATGCTCCTCCAGGCGATCGTGATCGCCGACCCGCTCTACGAGAGCTACCGCCGCTCCGTGGACTTCATCCAGCGCTACATCTTCCCCGGCGGCGCGCTCCCGTCGGTCGCCGCGATTCGAGCATCGCTCGCGCGCGCGACGGGCCTCGAGGTTCGCGGCGTTCGCGACATCTCGGAGCACTACCCGCCCACGCTGCGCGCGTGGCGCAGGAGCTTCGCCGCGAGCCGAGACCGGATCCGGGACCTCGGGTACTCGGACGAGTTCATCCGCATGTGGGAGTTCTACTTCTCCTACTCGGAGGGAGGATTTCTCGAAGGAACGGTGGCCGACGTGCAGCTGCTGCTGGGGGGTCCCGGGCCACGGAGATCCCCCGCGGCGGCCGGAGGCTGAGGGACCGCCATGGACGTGACTCTCGAAGCGGCGGAGCGCGGGCTCGTTCCGGACTTCCTGCTTCGCGCCGGGATGCGGCGCCTCCTTCGCGAGCGCCTCCGCGAGGAGGACCGTGGCGGGTGCGAGGCGAACCAGGCGGCGCTGGAAACGCTCGTCGAGGAGCTGCGCCGAAGCCCCATCGCGATCTCGACGCGTCGGGCCAACGAGCAGCACTACGAGGTTCCGGACGCGTTCTTCCGCCTGGTGCTCGGCCCTCGCATGAAGTACAGCTGCTGCCTCTGGGAGCCCGGCACCGCGGATCTGGCGGCGGCCGAAGACGCGATGCTCCGCCTGACCGCCGAGCGCGCGGGGATCGAGGACGGCCAGGACGTCCTGGAGCTCGGGTGCGGGTGGGGGTCGCTCACGCTGTGGCTGGCGGAGCGCTTTCCTCGCTGCCGCATCCTCGCCGTGTCGAACTCCGCCACGCAGCGGGAGTTCATCGAGGCGGAGTGCCAGCGCCGCGGGCTCGCCGGCGTGCGCGTGGCGACCGCGGACATGAACGGCTTCGAGCCCGGCGGGACGTTCGACCGGATCGTGTCCGTGGAGATGTTCGAGCACATGCGGAACCACGAGCGGCTGCTCGAGCGCATCGCCTCGTGGCTCCGCCCTGAAGGCAAGCTGTTCGTGCACGTCTTCTGCCACCGCGATCTCGCCTACACGTTCGACGTCGGCGGAAGGAACGACTGGATGGCCCGCCACTTCTTCACCGGCGGGCTGATGCCGTCCGACGGGTTGCTGCTCCGCTTCCAGCGCCACCTGCGGGTGGAGCGGCACTGGAGGGTGGACGGCACGCATTACCGGAAGACCTCGCGAGCCTGGCTCGATAACCTCGACGCCCGGCGGGCCGAGGTCCGGCGGGTTCTCGACTCGGCCTACGGTCCGCCCGAATCCCGCCGGTGGCTGCGGAGATGGCGCCTCTTCTTCATGGCGTGCGAGGAGCTCTTCGGCTACCGGCGCGGCCAGGAGTGGTGGGTGGCGCACTACCTGCTGGGCGGGAAGGGGTAGCGATGCGCATCTTTCTCAAGCTCCGCGAGGGCGAGCCGATCGAGACGCTGCTGCTGCGGCGCAACGCCTGATCGCTGCCGGAAAGGACCTCCCGGAATGGAATCGGCGGCGGCCGTTCTCGTTCTCTCCCTCGGCACGGCTTTCGGCCTGTCGGTCCTGCTCTGGGCCGCCAGCGTGATCCGGCGGGACGCGAGCATCGTGGACCCGTTCTGGGGAATCGGGTTCATCGTCCTGGCCTGGCTCTACTTCTTCACTCTCCGGCCCGGCCCGGCGCGAGGCCCGCTTGCCGTCGCCCTGGTCACGGTCTGGGGTGCGCGGCTGTCCTGGCACCTCTTCCGGCGGAACTGGGGGAAGGGGGAGGATTACCGCTATCGCGAGATGCGGGAGAGCCACGCGGGCAACTTCGCCGTCAGGAGCCTCTTCACCGTCTTCCTTCTGCAGGCCGCGGTCCTGTGGGTTGTCGCGCTCCCGCTCTTCCAGGCGACGCGTGCCCGGCAGCCGGAGCGGCTCGCGCCGCTCGACGTCGTCGGGGGGCTCGTTTACGCGGCCGGACTGCTCTTCGAGACCGTGGGCGACCGGCAGCTCGCGCGGTTCCGGTCGGATCCGTCGAATCGCGGCAAGGTCCTCGAGAGCGGGCTGTGGCGATACACGCGCCACCCTAACTACTTCGGCGACGCGATGGTCTGGTGGGGGCTCTTCCTCATCGCACTCGCGACACCGGGGTCGGCCTGGACCGTCGCGAGTCCTGCGCTGATGACGTTCCTCCTGATGAAGGTCTCCGGTGTCGCGCTGCTCGAACGGAAGCTCCGCGAGAGCAAGCCGGAGTACCTGGAATACGCGCGCAGGACCAGCGCCTTCTTCCCGTGGCCTCCGAAGCGCCGGTGACCGGCGGCGCTCAGCGGCTCTTCTTGATCCGGCCGTAGGCGGCCAGCGCGGCGGTCCTTGCGGCGCCGTGGTCCACGATCGGGCGGGGGTAGCTCTCGCCGATCCCGACTGCGACCGCGGCCGGCGTGCCCGCGGGCGCCTTCCACGGCGCGTGGACGAAGCGCGCGGGGAGGGCCGCCAGCTCCGGAACGTGCCGGCGAACGTATTCCCCTTCCGGATCGTAGCGCTCCCCCTGGGCGACGGGGTTGAAGACGCGGAAGTAGGGGGCCGCGTCGGCCCCGCAGCCGGCCGTCCACTGCCAGCCGAGCGTGTTGTTCGCGAGGTCGGCGTCCACCAGCGTGTCCCAGAACCACCGGGCGCCTTCCTGCCAGGGAAGCAGCAGGTCCTTCACGAGGAACGACGCCACGATCATCCGGACGCGGTTGTGCATCCAGCCGGTCGTCCAAAGCTGGCGCATCCCGGCGTCCACCATCGGGTATCCGGTCCTTCCCTTCCGCCAGGCCTCGAGCGCCTTCGCGTCCCTCCGCCAGGGGAACCGCTCGAACTCCGGACGCAGGGGCCGGTCGGCGGTGTGGGGGAAGTGGAAGAGCAGGTGGTGGGCGAACTCGCGCCACACGAGTTGCCGCAGGTACGCCTCTCCCCCTTTCGAGAGCGCGTTTCCCGCGCCGACTCCGGCGTAGGCGTTGACGGCGCTCCACACCGCCCGAGGCCCGATCTCGCCGAAGTGAAGATGCGGGGAGAGGCGCGAGGTCCCTTCGATGTCGGGCCGGTCGCGGCCGGCCGGGTAGCTCTCGACGACGTCGTCCAGCAAGCGCTCGAGCGCCCCGGCGGCGCCATTCTCCCCCGGCGTCCACGCGGCGCGGAGTCCTGCCGCCCAGTCCACCTCGGGCTCGAGGCCGAGCGACGCGACGTTCTCCGAGCGCGGCCACCTCGACGGGGCCGGCACGTCGCGAGGCGCTCTCCGCGGTTTCAGGGACGGCGGCATCCTGAGGCAAGCGTTGTAGAACGGGGTGAACACCTTGAACGGGCCGCCGACCTTGGTGGCGATCTCCCGGGGCTCGAACAGGAGCGCGGCGTTGAAGGTGCCGACCTCGACCCCGTCCTTGCGCAGGGCCTGCTCCACGATCCCGTCGCGCTCGACGACGCGGGGCTCGTAGCGGCGGTTCCAGTGGACGGCCGAAGCGCCCGTGGCGCGGATCAGCTCCCGCAGCGTTTCCAGCACGCCGCCCCGCCGGACGACGAGGCGCGAGCCTTTCGCCTCGAGAGATTCCGAGAGGCGGCGGAGGGACTGCGCGATCCACCAGTTACTTGCCGCGCCCGGCGCCCACGGCTCCTCGTCGGAGGGGGCCCAGATGAAAACCGGGATCACCGCGCCGCCCCGTTCGAGAGCGGCGGTCAGGGCGGGGTTGTCCTGGAGCCTCAGGTCCAGCCGGAACCAGACGATCGTCGCGCCACGGGTCATGAGCGGTCCTCGACTGCCCGACTCGGGCCGGCCGAGCGTACCGGGCACCGGCGCGCGCCGGGAGGCGCTCGCCGGCAGTGGAGCTACTTCTTGCGCTCGCCCTTCATCTCGCGGACCTGCCCGTTGAACTCGGTGCTCAGGGTGATCGTGTCCCCCTCGAGCTTTCCCTTGTACTGCAGGGTCATCATGTTGCCGTCGCGGCCGGGCCGCTCGACGGAGAACGTGAAGGCGGCGCCGTCCACGCTCCCGTCCTTGATCTGGGCCTCTCCGCGCGGGCCGCTCACGGACCCGGTGAGCTTCTTGCCGTCCACCTTGAAGGCGTAGGTCTGCTCCGTAGGCTGTCCGTCCCGCCCGGTCATCTTCACGACCCAGGAGCCGTTGAGATCGGCCGCCAGCACCGCCGTCGCCATCAGCGCGCAGAGCGCAAGAACCGGAATCGCTTTCTTCATCGGGGCCCGCCTCCTTCGCAAAATATCGGTGCGGCCGCCCTCCGGGACGCCGGCCGGCAGCCCGAACCGCGATTCAAGGTCCGCCAGTGTAGCCCCGGCCACCGATCCGCGCCCTCGGCGCCCGACCGCCGACCGCGCGCCGATCGTCGGCGAAGCAGGACCGTGGAGTGCCGTCTTTTCCTGGGGAGGCTCAGGAGGCGATTCTCGACATCGTGAACGGCGTGGACGCCTCGCTCAGTCGCCGCGCTTGGGCGCCTTCTCGACCGGTACGTCGATCGTGATCTCGGCGCCGTTGCGCATGAGGCGAAGGACGAGATCGTTGCCGACGCCGCTTCCCCGGACGGCATAGAGGAACGCGCCCGCCGAGCGGACCGGCTCGCCGTACGCCTCGAACACGACGTCACCCAGGTCGAGGCCGGCCGCCTCCGCCGTGCTCCCGGGCTCGATCATCGAGATCATCACCCCCGCCTCGCGCGGCGCGCCGAAGTGCTCGCGGAGCGCCGGTGGGATGTCGATGGCCACGGCGCCGATGTGGCCGGTGACCATCGGCAGGCTCCCGAGGTCGCTCGGGCGGGTCTCGAGACGAACGTCGAGGTCCAGCTCGCGCCGCCCCCGGCGCACGTGGAGCGAGGCCCACGCTCCGGGCTCGAGCCCCTGGATGCGCGATACCAGCTCGGCCGGCGAAGCGATCGCGCCGCCGTCGATCGTGAGGATGACGTCGCGGGACCTCAGCCCGGCCTTCTCCGCCGGCCCTCCCTCGACGAGGCCGCGAACGAGGACCCCCGGAACCGGGGAGTCGTTCCCCTTCTCGGGCGCGTTCACGGGCACGAGGGAGGCGCCGAGCCACCCCTGAGGCCGCCCCTCTTGGCCCTCGGCCGCGGGCACGGCCCCCTGGAAGGCCACGAGGAGGACGAAGGCGGCGACACCGAGAGAGCGCGGGCGGAACATGGGAGCCTCCAACCGGCCGGGGGAATCTTCTCGGCCGGACTCGCCTTCAACTCTACCCCGGGTTCTCGGACCCCTCAACCGCGCGCCGGCCGGGCCTACTTCGACTCCGCGACGACGACGCCGCTCCAACCGGGCTCGACCCCTTCCCGCTGCAAGCGCTCGCACAGGCTGAGGTAGTAGGACGAGGGGCCGTCGCCTCCGTCGCGGCGCGCGACGACCTCTCGGAATCCCGCGGCGGCCCGTTCGAACTCTCCCCTGTCGAACTCGGCGAGGGCGGCCTCGAACGTCTCGAGGTCGGGTCGGCTCGCGGGCAGCGTCTCGCCCGGCGCCGCGACCAGCTCGAACAGCGCCACGGGCTCGTGCCGGCCGACCACGCGAACTCGGCCGATGCGCCGCGCGACGAAGCCCTCGCCCGCCGCGGCGAACGCCTCTCCCGAGACGATCGCCCCCGTCCCGAACATCTTGTTGAGCCCCTCGATCCGTGACGCGAGGTTCACGGCATCGCCGATCGCGGTGTAGTCGAACCGCTGGGCCGATCCGAGATTGCCGACCAGCATCCGGCCGGTGTGAACCCCGATGCGCGTCCTGAGACGCTTCGCGGCATCGCCGGAGGCTCCCCGCTCCGCGTCCATCCGCGCCAGGGCCAGGGCCGTCCGGCAGGCCCTCGCCGCGTGGTCCGTCACGCGCACGGGGGCCCCCCAGATCGCGAAGACCGCGTCGCCGATGTACTTGACGAGCGTGCCCTCGGTCGCGAACACGTGGCCGGTCGCCTCGGAGAAGTACCGGTTGAGCATCGCGGCCGTCTCCTCGGCGGTCATGGACTCGGCGACGGTCGTGAACCCCACGATGTCCGTGAACATCGCGGTGGCGACGATCTCCTCGCCGCCGAGGTTGAGGGCCGAGGGGTCCTCCGCGATCTGGCGGGCCGCGTCCGGGGAGAGGTAGAACGAGAAGGCGCGCTTGACCCGCTCCCTCTCGCGCACGGTGGTCAGGTAGTACCAGATCACGCTCACCGTGTAGGCCAGGGGGAGCTGGATCGCCGAGGGGATCACCGCCGGGATCCACAGGCTCTCACGCGTGAACGCGAGGTACGCCGCGGCCCACGGAAGGGCGGCAAGGAAGGGCAGCGTGACCGCGCCGAGGCGGGGATCGAGCCACACGAACACGAGGAGCGCCGCGATCGGCAGGAGGATGAGCATCCCCATCTCGAGCCCGGGATGGAGGAGGTCGAAGCGGCGCCCGTCGAGGAGGTTCGCCGCGATCGTCGCGTGGATCTCGACGCCGTAGGTCGTTTCGCCTCGCCCGCCGGTGAACGGCGTGCGGAAGGCGTCCTTCGGGGCGGGACCCGACGCCGCCGGGTTCGAGAGTCCGACGAAGACGATTTTCCCCTTGAAGAAGTCGCGCGGCAGGTAGCGCTCGGGTTCGAGGGCCTGGTAGACGGAGACGGTCTTGATCCCGATCCGGGCGGGACCGTAGTAGTCGATGAAGCGGGACTCGGTCTCGCGGTTCGATCGGTCCCCGGTCGCGGCCTGGTAGGCCGCTAGGGCGAGACCCGGCCGCCCGTTGAGAGCGAGCCACGCGCTTCGGATCACGCCATCGCGGTCGGCGGGGAGGTTCACCTCCGCAACGGCCGCGGCCGCCTTCCCGAGCGGCTCCCACGGCTCGATCTGCCTGGCCTCGTTGAAGAGCGAGTCCTCGACCAGCTCGACGGTGGCGCCGATGACGACGATGCCGGTGTCGGCCATCGCCGAGCGAAGCTCCTCGTCCTGCTCCGGGTCCCCCGGGTCCACGAAGAGGACGTCGAAGGCGACGGCCCGGGCCCCCGCGCGCGCGAGGGAGCGGATCAGCTGCGCGTGCAGCCCGCGGGGCCAGGCCGCCTTCCGGTCGGCCTCGAACACCCGGTACGACTCGTCGTCGATCGCGACGACGCAAACGCCTGGCGGAGCGGGACGCGCGCCGCGCCACTGGAACAGGAGATCGAGGCCGGCCCGCTCCAGCCCCTCGGCCGGAGGCCAGCGGATCAACCCGACGCCGACGAGCCCCGGCACGAGTGCCAGGAGGATCGCGGCGCGTGCCCGGCGCAGGCCGGACCAGAGTCGCCGCTTCGACTCGACAGGCATCAGTACGTGATCTCGAGCCTCACCATGACCGTCCGGGCGGGAATCACCCGCTCCTGCACCGAGCGCTCGTAGAACTCGAACTTCTCGTTGAGGACGTTACGCGCGTCCAGGACGAGGGATCCCCAGCGCTTCGGGAATCGGTAACCGATCGCGGCGTCGGCGACCCAGAAGGTCGCGTTCCGCGTCGAGAACGTGGCCGTCTCGGGATCGAGGCTGTCGAACTGGTCGACTTCCTGGTCGTAGCGCGTGCCGCCGACCCGGGCGAAGAACCCCTGCGGGGTGAAGAAGCGGACCTCGGGGCGGAATCGCTTCGTGTGGATCCGGTCCTGGAATCCTCCCGTCGACGTGATGGAGGTCGTGTTGAACTCGCGGTCCTGGTCGTCGTAGCCCAGGGTGGCCGCCATCCAGGTCGTCAGGGCCGCGCTGGCGTAGACGTTCAGGAACTTGTCGTCGCCGGAGCGCTCCTCGACCGTGCTCGGCGCGTACCCCGCGCACCCCGAGTACGGGCTCCACTCGTTCTCGCGATCGCAGTAGCCCTCGGGGATCGTGAGGTTGCGGTACAGGTACGATGCTCCGACGAACCAGCGCCGGCCGAAGACCTGGTCCACGCCCAAGCCGTAGTTCCACGAGCGCGTTCCCGCGGAGTCCTCGAAGAACTGGTTGAAGCCCCCGACCTGCGTGGGCTCCAGGGTCTGGAGCCGCCCGAGGAACGGCGCGAGCCGGTGGTAGACGCCTGCGCGGAGGGTCGTGGCCCTGCCGAGGACCCAGGTGGCTCCCAGCTTGGGGCTGAATTCCGACCTCGTGTACGAGAGGTCCGAGGCGGGGACGTTCGAGTCCCGGGGGGGAGGAAGCCGATCGGGGCCATGACCCGCTCGAAGGAGCCTCCGAGGGTGAGCTCGACCGGCCCGAGGTCCTTGAGCTTGTAGTAGCCGTACCCGTTGGTGAAGGTGTCGTCCTGCTTCAGCGCCGGAGAGCCGGGGTCCGCGCTCGCGAGCTCGACGTTCCCGCTGAACTGGCCCGCGCCGAAGATCCAGGCTCCGGGACCGGTCCGCTTGACCCACTGGATCTCGAGCTGCGGTCCTTCGAGCGTTGCCGTGCCGCGGGGAACGGAGTAGAAGTCCATCCCCGTCTGCTCGGTGCGGTTCCAGATCGCCGAGACGGCGAGGTCCGACTCCGCGGAGATGCGGCGGTGCCAGCCGAGTCCGACGTTGGTCTCGTCCGTCTCGAAGCGCTCCGGGGTGATCGCCGGCAGCAGCTGCCGGAGGGGCAGGTCCCCGGTCGTGCGATTGCCCTGGATGAAGTTGAGCTGCAGCGTGTCGCTGTCGCTGGCCGCGACCTGCACGAACCCCCGGCCGACCTCGTTGTGCTCGTCGGCGTTCTTCCGGAAGCCGTCGTCGCGGAAGTTCGAGTACGACACCGCGGCCGCGTAGCGTTCGCCGTTCACGGTCACGATCGCGTCACCGCTCCGGACCGCGCTCTGCTCGTTCTCCGAAAGCTTGTAGCAGGGCACGTCGCCGCACATCTCGCCCGTGCCGAAGGCGGAAAGATCCGTGTTGGTCGTTCCGTACGCGGCCTTGCCGAAGAACCGCGCGCGCGGCCGCTCGAACAGCGAGGTGTACTCGTTGTACGAGGCCACGGCGTTGACGATGTCCGGACGCGCCGCGTTGGTGCTCACCGGCTGGTAGATGCGCGCCTGCAGGACCTCGCTCAGGAACGCCGGGGCGTAGAACGGAAGGTTCCGGTAGTTCCCCGCGAGCAGCATGTGGCTCGAGTGGTTCGCCTGGTCCTGGTCCGCGCTCCTGCGGGCGGCCACGAGCCCGGCGTCCTCGAACCCGAGATCGTTGAAGATCCTGGCCTGGTCGGCCCCGCGTACGGCCTGGTCCTCGTCGAGGAGGAGCCTCGAGCGATAGACGGCGCGATTGTCGTTCTTCTCCATCGACTGCATCAGGTCGTCGAGCGCTTCCACCGGCCGGTTCTCGCTCTGGAGCAGGATCGCCGAGTAGAGCCACGGCGTGGGATCCGAGGGGTCCAGTCCCTTCGCCGCGGCGAGCTCCTTGCCCGCTTCCGACGAGCGCTTCTCCTCGTAGTACGCCTTGCCGAGGTAGGACCGGATCAGCGAATTGCCGGGATCGAGGATCGCGGCGGACTGGATCTGCTCGCGCCCTCCGACGAGGTCCCCGAGGCGCAGGCGCGCGATGCCCATCCCGACGTGCGCGGTCGCGAGCCCCGAATCGGCGGCCAGGGCCCGCTCGAAGAGCTTCTCGGCGTCCCAGGAGCGAAGCCGGGCCAGCTCCACGAAGCCCAGGACCGTCAGGGATCGCGCGTCGTCCGGCGCGCGCTCGAGGGCGCTCGACGCCGCGCTCCGCGCCCCGCGGAGATCTCCCTGCGCCATGCGCAGCTCCGCCACGCGGGCGAGCGCCACGGGGTCCTTCGGGTCCAGCTTGGCGGCGCGCTCGGCCAGCGCGGCCGCCATCTCGATGTCGAACTCGGCCTGGGCCACGAAGGAGGCCGCCAGCGCCGCCGAGGCGGAATCGGCGTTGGCCACGACCGCTTCGCCGGAGAGCCGGTGCGCCTCGTCCTTCCGGTCTCCCACGAGAGCGATGACCGTCGCGAGGGACAGCGCGACCGGATCGGACGGGCGCCGCGAGCGCACGCCGTCCACCAGCGATTTGGCCTTCTCCACCTGCCCCGTCGCGAGCAGGCCGGCCGCCTCCCTGAGGGATGCGCCGTCCTCGCCCATGCCGTCGAGGCGCTTGGCGTCGGCGCCGCCGAGCACCGGCGGATAGTACAGAGCCCACGCCACCGCGTCCCTCGGCCGCACCACGACGCTCCGCACGGGGGCCTTGCCCGGCTCGGCGACGGCGCGCTCGCCGGCGCCCACCTCGACGCTCCCGTACGGGTTCGAGGCGAGCACCACCCCCTCGATCATGGTGATGGTGGTGGCCCCTCCCTCGGCGACGTCGACCGCGAACTCCGTCCCCTTGATCGCGGCGGTGACGGTCGCGGTCTCCACCCGGCCGAAGTCCTTCGGCTTGCGGCTGGTGAAGTAGTGGCGCCCGGAGAGCACCTTGAGCAGGCCGGGGCTGTCCTGGGCAGGCGGCACGATCTCCACCTCGCTCTTCTCGTCGAGGCGGTGGAGGGTATCGTCGGCGTACAGGATCGCCGCGCGGCTCGAAGCACCCGTCCTGACGCGGTCGCGCGCGAAGAGCAGCTCGCCGACGACGGTCCTGGCCCATCCTTCGGCCCCGGCTTTGCGGGACTCGACGGCGTTCTGGGCCGCCGCGACCTTCGCGAGGCGCCCGGATCCCTCCTGCGCCGCGAACACGGCCAGGGGGACGAGAAGCGCGGCCACCGCCGCGGTTGCGAGAGTCCTGATCGCCGATGTCCCGAAGCGCGACACCTTGACCGTGTTCATGGCAGCTGGATCCTCCGCTGGGAAGATCGTCTCACACGAGCCCCGCCGATCCAAGAGGATCGGGCGGGGCGGGTGCGGGACGAGTCGGGACCGCCTCCGTGATGGCCGGAGTCTACCGGAGCTCGAACCCGGTGACGTAGTCCTTCCGGCCGGCGATTCGGATCGTCATCGTGAAGACGCCCGTGCCGAGCGGGTTCGTGTCCAGGTTGTAGATCCACTGCTGGGTGCTGTCGTTCCAACGGAAGAAGGGATCGCTGGAGAGGCTGTCGGAGTTCACCCTCAGGGTCGCGAAGTCGATCGGGCCCCGGGTCGCCTCCGACAGGCCGGTGATCTGCGGCGCGTCCACGTCGCTGCCCCGGAGGACCACTCCGCCGCAGGACATGCGGAGCTTGAGAGGACGCGTCTGGCCGGCGTTGAACGCCTTGCCCGGGAACGGGACGGGGTCCCCGGCCGGAACGAGCTTCTCCATCGGACTCGAGAGCCCGTCGATCCCGTCGTAGTCGCGCAGTCCGGCGTTGTAGTTGCAGAGGTGCGCGATGCCGAGGGCGAGTGGCACGTTCATCGAGAACGGGTGGCCGTTCGCCGCGCCGGTGAACGACAGGGAGAACGGGTGCGACGTGTCCCCGGGGTGGCTGGCCGGCACCGTCACCTGGAACGGGACCAGGTTCCCGGCCGGCTGCAGCGCGGGCGGCGAGCAGTCCGTCGTCGACGGCGTTCCGGCGATGGTCCCGTAGGAGGAGGTTCCGCTCACCACCGTGATCGCCACCGGATTGCTCAACCCGTCGTCGGTCAGGTCCACGAGCGGAGCGACGAGTGAAGCGCTCGCCCCGGTGACGCTGAAGGGGCCGACGTTCAAGACGTCCACGACAAAACTCGCGCTCTCGCCCGGCTGGAGTAGACCGTCGCCGCTCGAGTCGCTCAGCACGTGAACCGATTCGGGGGTGAGGTAGGCGTCCCCGATGCTCTTGCTCGTGTCGGGCACCAAACGCATGAACGTCCCCGACGTGACCTTCGAGACGCCGTCCCCGCAGGTGCCGTCAGGCCCGGGAATCGTGTCGCCGCAGACGCTGACCGCCGTCGCGACTTCCTTGAACAGGGCGCCTCCCGGCCGGCAAGCCGTGCTGGTTCCCCCGGGCGGGATCGTCGTAGTCGAGGGATTGACCTGGCAGACCGGCGTGTCCGCGACGGGCGGCGCCGGGGGGCCGGGACTCGGGCAGACGCCCGGCACGGGCGACGACGGGCTCGGGTTCGGGCAGTGGCCGTCCACGGGTCCCGAGGACGGGCTGGAGTTCGGGCAGACGCCGTCCACCGGCCCGGGCGACGGGCTCGGGTTCGGGCAGACGCCGTCCACCGGCCCGGGCGACGGCGTCGGGTTGGGGCACACTCCGGGGGCCGGGGTCGTCGGACTCGGATTCGGGCAGTATCCCGGGCCCGGGTCCGTCGGGTTCGGGTTCGGGCAGTAGCCTGGACCCGGAGTGGTCGGAGTCGGGTTCGGGCAGTAGCCCGGAGCCGGGGTGGTCGGACTCGGGTTCGGGCAGTAGCCCGGCCCGGGGTTGGTCGGATTCGGATTCGGGCAGTAGCCCGGCCCGGGATTGGTCGGATTCGGATTCGGGCACACGGCCGGGAACGTGTCGCAGTTCGGCTCGTAAGTGGTGCGGTCGTCATCGACGCACTGTCCGCTTCGGCAGTAGTCGCCGCGGCCGCACTTCTTGCCGCAAGCGCCACAGTTGTCGCCGTCACGCTGCAGGTCCGCGCACTGGCCGCTACAGAAGGTCCGCCCTTCCGGGCACTCCGAGACGCACGCTCCGCCGTTGCAGCACGTCCCCGCGCCGCAAGCGACGCCGCACGCACCGCAGTTCCCGCTGTCGCTCCGGAAGTCCACGCACTGCCCGTTGCACCACGTCTGGCCGGTCGGGCAGAGCGAAGCGCACTCGCCGCCGCTGCAGCACGTGCCGTCGCCGCAGACGTTCCCGCAGGTGCCGCAGTTCCCGTTGTCGCTCCGGAAGTCCACGCATTGCCCGTTGCACCACGTCTGGCCGGTCGGGCAGAGCGAAGCGCACTCGCCGCCGCTGCAGCACGTGCCGTCACCGCAGACGTTCCCGCAGGTGCCGCAGTTCCCGTTGTCGCTCCGGAAGTCCACGCATTGCCCGTTGCACCACGTCTGGCCGGTCGGGCAGAGCGAAGCGCACTCGCCGCCGCTGCAGCACGTGCCGTCACCGCAGACGTTCCCGCAGGTGCCGCAGTTCCCGTTGTCGCTCCGGAAGTCCACGCATTGCCCGTTGCACCACGTCTGGCCCGCCGGGCAGAGCGAGGCGCACTCGCCGGCGCTGCAGCACGTGCCGTCACCGCACACGCTCCCGCAGGTGCCGCAGTTCGCGTTGTCGCTCCGGAAGTCCACGCATTGCCCGTTGCACCACGTCTGGCCGGTCGGGCAGATCGAAGCGCACTCGCCGCCGCTGCAGCAGGTGCCCGCGCCGCACGCGACGCCGCAAGTGCCGCAGTTCAGGTTGTCGCTCCGGAAGTCCACGCACTGGCCGTTGCACCAGGTCCAGCCCGGGGCGCACAACGACCCGCAGGTGCCGCCGTTGCAACAGGCGCCGTCACCGCAAGTCGTGCCGCACGAGCCGCAGTTGTTGCTGTCGTTCTGGAAGTCGGCGCACCTGCCGTTGCACCACGTCTGACCTTCCGCGCAGAGCGACCCGCAGGCTCCGCCGTTGCAGCAGGTGCCGTCGCCGCAGGGACTCCCGCAGGCGCCGCAGTTGCCGCTGTCGTTCTGGAGATCGGCGCACTGGCTTCCGCACCAGGTCTGACCGGTCGCGCAGAGCGACGCGCAGCCCGCATCGTCGCAGCAGGTGCCGTCGGCGCAGTGTAGACCGCACGTTCCGCAGTTGCCGCTGTCGTTCTGGAGGTCGGCGCACCGGCCGTTGCACCAGATCTGCCCCTGGGCGCAGAGGGACACGCAGGCGCCGCCGGAACAGCAGGTGCCGTCGCCGCAAACGCTCCCGCACGCGCCGCAGTTGTTGGGATCGCTCTGGAAGTCGACGCACTGGCCGTTGCACCAGGTCTTGCCCTCGGCGCACAACGACACGCAGTTCCCGTTCGTGCAGCAGGTGCCGTCGCCGCAAACGCTCCCGCACGAGCCGCAGTTGTCGGGATCGTTCAGGTAATCCACGCACGTGTCGCCGCAGCGAAGCTGGTGCGGAACGTCGGGATTCGCCGGACAGCAGCCGGGGGGATAGGCCGGCGTCTCGACCGTAACCGGCGTCGTCGAGGTGTTCGTGAGCGTTTCCTGGACCGCTCCAGGCTGCGCCGTGCTCGTGACGCGGAACACTTCCTTCGGCGGGCTGAAGAAGGTGATGAGGCTCGAGGTCAGCGACGCCGACGAGACCGTGACGTCGGACGCGCTCAGGGACCGTCCCGGAACGGCGAACGGCCCGCGGTTGATGCAGGTGCCGTCGGTCACCGGGTTGCACTGGGCGTCGGTCGTGCACGATTTGCGGGTGATGCAGCTGGCGCCCCGGACGACGTAGTAAATGATGCCGCCGGGGGGAGGGGTGTCCACATACTGCAAGAGGCCGGTCGTGATGACGGTGTTGGCGGACGCGGTGACGGCGGACGCGCTCGTGGACCGGTAGACCGTGTACGACGCGGTTCCGCCGGACCAGCTCAACGCCACGTCTCCCGCGTTCGCTCCCTTGCCGGCGGCGAGAGTCACGCCGTCCTCGAGGCAACCGAGGGTACAGGTACCGGCGACGGGATCCGTGCCGGCGGTTTGCAGGAAACAGATGTCGTTGGCGCAGGAGTTGCCGGTGTAGGAGTAGACGGTCGAGTTGGTCGTCCAGGTCCACTTGACGCCGACTCCCCCCGCCGTGCCCGCCGTCACGCTGGACGTGAAGCCGCCGGGGCCGGCCGACGGCCACGAGAACGTGAACGCGTCGCCGAGCGCGCTGTTCGTGACGACGCTCTCGATCTTCACGGGGAAGGTCGAGAGAACGTTCAGGTCGACCTTGCTCTCCGCCCCGTTCGCGGCCTGGCCGTCGAGGTCGACCGGCTTCGTCGCGGCCAGCGCCGGCGCGGAACATCCCGCGGCGAGGAATGCGGCCAGCGCGAACGCCAGTGGACGGAATCCTCGCGCGGCTACCCTCTTGTTGGTGAACATCCCTAGTCCCTCCCGCATTCTGTCACGCTCCTGGACTCGCCCCTGTCCGCGCTGATCGGCGAACAAACCCGCGTTGCAATTGAGTATACTGCTAGATTCTACCTAAAACAGGATGATTTTGGTAGATTATTATTGTACAGTCTTGACTTGAGCGCGTGGGTGAAAACGCTAATAGCTAAAGACCGATCCACTTTATAGGTTTCGCGGCTGCGTCAAGCCGCTCGCTCGGTACTAGAATCGAGCGACGCGCGGGGGTGATGCCCCTCGAGGTTCCATGGACTCCCAGGATCTGCGGCTCGAGTTTTGGGGCGTGCGCGGCACGGTGCCGACTCCTTCGCTGGACCGCCTCGGCCACGGCGGCAATACCACCTGCCTCGCCGCCCGGCTCGCGGAGGACGAGTATCTCGTGCTCGATTGCGGCAGCGGCGTGCGCCTCCTCGGCATGGAGATCCAGAAGCGGAGCGCGGGCCGCCCGGTCCGGATTCACATCCTCTTCTCGCACTACCACTTCGATCACATCGAGGGGCTTCCCCTGTTCCCGCCGCTCTACGACCGCAAGGCGACGATCCGCGTTCACGGCGTCGCCCCCGAGGGGCGGACCCTTCAGAACACGCTCGAATCGTTCATCGCGCCGCCGTACTTCCCGGTGCGCCTCTCGGGAACTCCCGCGAGGATGGAGTACGTCGAGCTTCGGGGAGAGCCCTTTTCGGTCGGTCCCTTGGAGGTGAGCACGCTCTCGCTCAACCATCCCGACGGCTGCGTCGCCTATCGGTTCGATCGAGGCGGACGCCGGGTCGTCTTCGCCACCGACCACGAGCACGGCGATCCCGAGGTGGATGACGCCCTCGCGTCGTTCGCGAAGGGCGCGGACCACCTGATCTACGACGCCACGTACGTGCCGGCCGAGTACGAGACGCTCCGCAAGGGCTGGGGGCACAGCACCTGGTACGCCGCCGTTCTCACCGCTCGCGCGGCCGGCGTCCGCAACCTCGTCCTATTCCATCACCACCCCGAGCACACCGACGCCGAGCTCGAGAACATCCTGCGCATCGCCCAGAAGGAGTTCCCCGGCGTTATCGTCGCCCGCGAGGGGATGAGCATCCCGCTGTAGCGCCTTCATCCCCGCGTCGGCCGCGCGTCCTCGCCCGAATGGGTTCGCAGCCGGCCCTTTTCCGGGCCGGCGAGAACCCATTCGGGCGAGGACGCGCGACTCACCGTCGATCCCGCGAGGACCAGGCGATATCGAAGCCGGGCTTGCGGTGAACTCAGCTCGAGGCCTTGCGGCGGACGAGCAGGAGGGTCATGTCGTCGGCCTGCGGGGCGCCGCCGGCGAAGGCGTCGCAAGCCTCCACGATCGCCTGGACGACTTCCGCCACCGGGGCGCGCTCGACGCGGCGGATCACCTCGACCACCCGATCCACGCCGAACTCCTCCTGGGCTGCGTTCGTACGCTCGAAGACGCCGTCGGTGATCAGCGCCACCACGTCTCCTGGTTCGAACGCGAGCCGGCCGGGCGTGCCGAGCGGCAGTCCCGACATCAATCCGAGCGGAAGCGTCGTCGACTTCGGCGTGCCGACGCCCCCCGACGCCTGCACGTGGAGGATCGGCCCCTGCCCCGCGGACTGGAAGGTCACGGCGTGGGCCTCCGCGTCGAGGACGCCGAGGAACGCCGTCACGAACCGGTTGGACGAGAGATCGTCCGAGAGCTGGTCGTTGAGATGGGTGAAGGCGGCGTCGAGACCGGCGCCGAGCCGGAGGGCCATGCGAAGCATCGAGCGCACCTGGGTCACGCTGAGCGCGGGACCGATCCCGTGGCCGGTGGCGTCGCCGAGGAGCAGGACCGTCCGCGACGGTCCCTCGGCGATCACGTCGAAGACGTCGCCGCCCGTCTGATCGGCGGGACGGCTCCAGCCGGCGAGGTCGTACCCCTCGACCCTGGGCATGGCCTTCGGAAGGAAGCTGACCTGGATCTCGCGCGCGACTTCCAGCTCGCGCTCCATCTTCTCCTTCGCCACCAGCTCGCGGAGGAGCCGCTGGCGCTGCAGCGCGACCGCGCACTGCGCGGCGAGGGCGGTCGCGACGGCCTCGTCGTCGCCGGAGAACGGCCCGCCCCGCTTGTTCAGCACCTGCATGACCCCCACGAGGGCGTCGTCGTGCCCCACGAGGGGCACGGTGAGCAGGCAGCGCGTGCGGAAGCCGCTCTGCCTGTCGAACGTGGGGTCGAACCGCGGGTCGGCGTAGCAATCGGGAACGCTGATCACCTGGCGGCGCTGCGCGCACTCGCCGACGATCCCCCTCCCCGGCGGCACGCGGATCTCCCCGCTGCCGGTCGCGACCGTCGTGTAGAGCTCTCCCGACGCCGCATCGTGCAGGAACACGCTCCCGCGCTCGGCCTGGAGCAGGTCGCGCGCCGCATCCACGATCCTCGAAAGCAGGGTCGTAAGGTCCACCGGCGCCGCCAGCGCGCGCGCGACGTCGAGCAGCTTGCGGAAGTCCTCGATCCCGAGTTGCTTGCGCTCTTTCGGCAGCCCCATGACTCCCCTCACCCCCGGGGGAATTATACGGGCACTCCGGCGCTCAGTGCCCGGGAGCCGAAAGCTCGTCGAAGTTCACGTGGCCGGCCCACGACGCGACCTCCCCGAGATCCACGTGCCGCGCGTCGGGATCCCGGACCAGGGATCGCGCGAGGAACCGCCGGAGCTCATCGCCGACGCCGGGAGCGATCGCGGAGATGTCGGGAACGTCCCACGCCTCGTGCGCCTCGTGGAGCGAGGTGTAGTCGCGGGCGGAAAAGAGGGGCTTGCCGGTCAGCATCTCCCAGGCGAGCCCCCCGAGCCCGTACACGTCGGCGGCGACTCCGCACGGGTCGCCTGCGAGCTGCTCCGGGGCCATGTACGGGAGGGTGCCGAGGATCGACCCGCCGCCTCCTCCCTTCTCCGCGGGCAGCGGCAGCGCGACGCCGAAGTCCATCAGCTTGACGATGCCGTCCCGGTTCACCATCACGTTCGACGGCTTGACGTCGCGGTGCACGACGCGCCTGGCGTGGGCGTACGCGAGCGCCGCGGCGACCTGCCCGAGGATGCGGCGGGCATCGGCGGCGCCGATCGTCCCTCGCGTGGCGAGAATGCGGTCGAGCGGCGACCCGTCGCAATACTCCATCACGATGAAGAAGGTGTGGAACGCCTCGAAGCGCCCGAACATCCGCGCGATGTTCTCGTGATCGAACGACTCGATGATGTCGGCTTCCTGCTGGAACCTCTGCCTCGACACCTCGCGGAACACGAGACGGTGGCTCATCATCTTGAACGCGACGCGACGGCCGGTGGAGGTATCCTCGCCCTCGTAGACGACGGCCATCCCCCCGCGGCCGAGGCGCCGCCGGATCCTGTACCCGAAGAAGATCTTCCCCGAAAGCGCGTCGTGGATCCCCTCCCCCAGCCTCTGGGCGGTCAGGCGCGACAGCACCTCCGCCAGCGCGGGCTCCGCCTTCGCGAGGCGAAGGAAGTCCTCCACGGGAAGCGCCAGGGCGCGCACGGGGGTCAACGCGGTGACGGTGGCGGTGCGCGGCTCGCGCGTGAGGAGGGCCATCTCGCCGAAGACCTCCCCGCGCCCCGCGCGCTTGAGGACGTGCCGCTCTCCCTCGAACGTCACCACCACCTCGACCTCGCCGTTCTGGACCACCATCAGGCAGTCCCCGTCGTCGCCCTGCCGCATCAGGGCGGACCCGGCATCGAAGCGCCGCTCGACCATCGAGGACTCGATCTCCGCCATGATCTCCGGAGCAAGGCCGGCAAACGACGCTAGCGCGGCGAGATGCGTGTCGGCCGCCCGCGGGACCCTCGACCCGCCCGGCGCCCCGTGCTCGTCGCTCGTGACGGTCCCGTCCTCGGTGGGGTCTCGATCGGTCATCGGCACTCCAAGCCGTCGGGTGGCGTCCGCGGCTCGCGTTTCTAGTATGCCTCTTGTCGAGGCTTCGCGCGGATTTCGTTGCGGCGGGACGGGTACGGGGCGGGCGCCGCGGGGAAGCCGCCCAGACGGTAGAATGCGGAGTCCCTTGCGCAAGGAGGAGGCCGTGTCGGCGGGTTCGACGGGAGTCTGTTGCGGGGCCCTGCGGCGCAGGCCGCGTCGCGGGCTCGCCCTGCCCGTGGCCGCGCCGCTCCTTCTCGTCGCGCTCTTGCCGCACGCGTTGGCGCGCCCTCCCGAGGGCGAGCCTCCTGCGCCGCCTCAAGCGGCTCCGCGGACGTTGCTGCTCGCGCTCGATGCCGTCCCGTACCGCGTGGCGGAGGAGGCATGCCGGCGCGGGGCGTTCGCGGGGTGGCCGTCCCCGGCGGCGCTCGTCGCGCCGTTCCCCACCATGACCCACGTCGGCTTCGCGTCGCTGTTCCTGCCGTTCGGCGTGGCCCCCTCGCGGGGATACGAGATTCACCATTTCGATACGACGGCCAACGAGATCGTGGGCGGGAGCCCCCTCGAGTACGAGAAGGAGTCGCCGGCGTGGAACGAGCTGTTCGACGCGCCCGGCCGGAGCCTGATGTCGAAGCTGTCGAATTACACCTCGCCGGGAAAAGCGGCCCGCAAGGAGCTGGCCGAGATCGAGAACGAGGTCCTTGTTTCCCCGCGCGAGATCGTCATCGCCTACATCGGCGCGACCGACGGCTTCATCCATCTGCAGGGCGACGAGAAGGAGGTCGAATTCCTCGTCGAGCTCGACCAGCGACTGCGCGCTCTCGCCGAGCGACACCTCGGCGCGAGGGGACGACCGCTCCGGATCGTCCTCTTCTCGGACCACGGCAGCGGCAGATGCAAGATCCACCACGCGGGGAGCTTCGAGCGTCTTCTTCGAGAGGCGGGGTTCAGGGTGGTGGAGCAGCTCGGGGGTCCGGACGACGTGGTCGCGCCGACGTTCGGCCTCGTCAACTACGGCGCGCTGTTCCTACGCGACGCCGGCCGCGCCGGGACCGCGGCCCGCGCCATCGTCCGGCACGAGGCGGTCGAGCTGGCGGCCTGGTCGCCGGAGCCCGGCGTGGTCGAGGTCGTCTCGCGCTCGGGCCGGGCCCGCGTCCTTTGGCTCGGCCCCGCCGGGGCCGAGCGATACGCTTACGAGGACGGCGGCGGCGACCCCCTGCGACTGTCCGTGGCGCGCCGCCGGCTCGAGGCCGCGGGGCTCCTCGACGCCGCGGGGTACGCCGGCGAAAAAGACTGGCTGCGGGAGACGGCGTTCGAGGACTACCCCGATCCTCTCCGCCGCCTCGCGGAAGCGCTGACCGGCGACCGGATCCTGAGCCGGGCGACCGTCCTGTTCTCCCTCGGGCCGTGCTGGTCGTGGGGTTGGCGGTCGGCGGTCGCCGGCGCCTGGATCCGGGGCGGCCGGCTCGAGGGAACTCACGGCGGGCTCGACCGCGACTCCACCCTGGGAGTCTTGCTCGTCAACGACCCCGCTCTGGCCCCGCCGCGCGCCGTCCGCGCCGACGAGGCTCTCGCCCCCTTCGCGCTCGCGGTTCGCGCGGAAAGGGAGCGACTGGCAGCGGGGAAACCGGCGCCTCCCGATCGACCCGAGGGGAGCGGACGCGAATCGTCGCAGCAAAAACGTTGACGGGCTGCCCGTCCGTCCGTATCCATCCATAGAGGCATGCCCGTTGCGGCTACCGAGGGTGGTGGCTCGTGCGCGGGTGCGCCGGCGTTCGGAGGGGAGTCGCCGCGTGGACGTGTTCATAGCCCGCCAGCCGATCTTCGACACGAAGCAAGAGGTCGTCGCCTACGAGCTGCTGTTCCGCTCCGGGGTCGACGCCAGCGAGTTCGACCATCCCGACCCGGCGGTCGCCTCGGCCAAGGTCATCGGCGACGCGTTCCTCGTCGTCGGATTCGACACGATCACCCGCGGCGCGGGCGCGTTCGTCAATGCGACCCGGGAGATCCTCCTCCACGACTACGCCACCCTCCTTCCGCCGGGAAGAACGACCATCGAGATCGTGGAGACGGTGGAGGCCGACCAGGAGGTGCTGGAGGCTTGCCGGCGTCACCGGGTGGCCGGCTACCGGCTGGCCCTCGACAATTTCGTTCCGGGGGACCCTCGCTCGTCGCTCCTCGACCTCGTGGACCTCGTGAAGGTGAACTTCCGCGACGTTCCAAGCGACGGCCGCGCGGAAGCGGTGCGCCTGTGCGCACCGTCCGGCAAGCGGCTGGTCGCCCAGAGGGTGGAGACGTGGGAGGAGTTCGAGTGGGCTCGCTCGAACGGGTATTCCCTCTTTCAGGGGTTCTTCTTCAGCCGGCCCATGACCGTGGCCTCGAAGGACGTGCCGGCGTTCAAGTTGCACCTCGTGGAAACCCTCAAGGAGGTGTTCCGGCCCGAGCTCGACTACGCCCGAATCGAGGACCTCATCAAGCGGGACATGGCCCTCACCTACAAGTTCCTGCGGTTCATCAACTCGAGCGCTTTCGGCTGGCAGGCGCGGATCGAGTCGATCCGCCACGCGCTCGCGCTGCTGGGCGAGAACGAGATCCGGAAGTGGGTCACGCTGGTCTCCGTGTCGAGCCTGTCCGTGGACCGGCCCGACGAGGTGCTGGTGCTCGCCGCGCTGCGGGCGGCGTTCGCCGAGTCTCTCGCGGAGCAGCTGGGCTTCCGCGACCGCAAGCAGGACTTCTTCCTGCTCGGGATGTTCTCCCTGCTCGATGCGGTCCTCGACCGGCCGCAGGCGCTGGCCCTGATGGACCTGCCGCTCGGAGCGGACATTCGAGAGGCGCTTCTCGGCGGAGAGAATCTCCTCCGAAACGTCCTCGACTACGTCATCGCCTACGAGCGGGCCGATTGGGAGGAGCTCCCCGCCCGCGCGAGGGCCCTGGGGCTCGAAGAAATCGGCACGCCCGTGCTCTACCTGGACGCGGTCCGGTGGAGCCAGGAGACGTTCGGGCTGATACGCGCCGGGCGATAGCCCTTTGCCGACCCTGGCGCGGCACGATTCGCCGCACCATATTGAAACCCCTGGACCAGCGCCCTGACCGCTCCTGGACCGGCCGGGGGACACCTATGCCGAACGTCACGTTTCCTTCGACGATTACCCGCGCGGCCGCCGCCGTCTGCGCCTCGCTGGCCCTCGCGGCGACGATCGGTTGCGCGGGGTCCATGAAGAAGCCCGAGACGCGCCCGGTCGAGACGGTCGAGGCCCCGCGGTGCGACTGCTCGCAGCTCGAGGGGGAGATCGACCGTCTGAAGGGACGGGTAGAGCCCCCCTGCGACACGCAGCAGTTCGAGGACGAGGCGGCCGCCCTGCGGCTCCGCGTTCTCGAGAAGGACGCCGTCGCCCGATCGCTCCGAGATCAGCTCTCCACGGAGCGGGTCGAGCTCGAGGAGGCGATCGGGGAGGTGGTGCGCTCCAAGGCCAAGCTTCGCAGCATCGAAAGCAAGGCGCAGGCCGCGTCGGACATGGCCGAGGGGGAGATCGCCCTGAAGACCGCGAAGGCCCGCTACTCCGGCGCGGATCGACCACCGGCCCTCTCCGCCGCCGAGCAGCTGCTCGTCGGGAGCGCCAAGGAGTTCGAGAGGCAGAACTACGGCGGGTCGCTCTACCTGGCCGGCCAGGCCCGGACGAAGATCCGCGCGGCGGAGGCCCAGGCGCGGTCGCGGGGAAGCGTGGATTCCGTGGGCGGCGAGATCCGCTTTGCGGCGCCGGTCGAGCTCAAGGTCGCGAAGTCCTGCAAGCTCAGGAAATCTCCGGGCCTCGAGGCCGATGTCCTGTCCACGCTCCCGCCCGGCACCTCGGTCACCGGCCTGTCCTACAAGGGAAAGTGGGTGCGCGTCGCGTACGGCGACCGCTCCATCGGTTGGATCTTCCAGACGCTCCTCGCGGGGCTGGAGTAGCCCGCCCAAGGTCTAGACGATCGGCGACATGCCGATCTCGCCGTCCGGGCCGGCGAATGGAGGAGCAGGACCCCCGGCGGCCCGAGTGTCGCCCGCGGCGGCCACCCGGTTCCGGCCCGCCCTCTTCGCCTCGTACAGCGCGGCGTCGGCCTTCCGGAGCAGCGCGTCGGGCTCGAGCGCGTGCTCCGGATACATGGACACGCCGATGCTCAGCGACACCTCCCACGGGTCGTCGGTGATCGTGGGCCGGACCACGCTGGCGCGATCGCGGATACGCTCGGCGACCTGGACGGCGGTATCAAGGTCCGTCTCGGGGAGCACCACCACGAACTCGTCCCCCCCGTAGCGCGCGGCGCAGTCGCAGGAGCGGGTCGAGTGCTCGAGCAGCTTCGCGATCCCTCGGAGCACCTGGTCGCCCGCGAGGTGACCGTGAGAGTCGTTGAGCCCCTTGAACTGGTCCACGTCGATCATGAGCACGGCGAAGACGTGGTCGTGTCGCCCGGACCGCTCGACCTCGCGCGCGAGCGTGCCCATCAGCGCGTGACGGTTGTGGAGCCCCGTGAGACTGTCGGTCGTCGAGATCTTCTGGAGCTCCGCGTTCTTCTCGCGGAGGGCCGCGTTCTTGGCGTCGAGCTCCTCGCGCGTGTGCGCCAGCCGGAGCACCATGTTGTTGAAGAGCGTCGTCAGCGCGGCGACCTCGCCCTTGCCGAGCACGGGGAGGGCGATCGTCAGGTCGCCGCCCGCCACCTTCGCCGATCCCCTGGCCAGGCGGCCGAGGGGGCGCACGATCGCGAGCCCGAGCAGCGACGCCGCGAGGCCGACGACGAGGAGCAGGATCCCGGTCAGCGCGAGCGTGAGGTTGCGGAGCCGGCCGATGTGCGCGTAGGCCGTGCTCCGGTCGAGCTGGGCCAGGACGCCCCCCTCGATCTGCTCGAGGGGCTCGAGGCTTCCGACGGTCGCCCTGCCGTCCACGTCGCGATACTCGAGAAATGCCGACACCTTCGAGAAGAGCTTCTCCGCGACCTCGGGCGCGATTCCCGCGCGAGGCGCCGCGCCGTTGCCGGCAGCGACCAATGCGCGGCCGTCCCGGTCGACCAGGTTCAGCGCGCAGGGAGCATCCTCCGCGTACCTGCGCAGCACCTCCGCGATCCCCCGGAAATTGAGCTTGGCGACCAGCAGTCCCACGAACTCCTCGCGGACCGACCGGATGGGCTCGCCGATGACCAGGATGTCCTTGCCGAGATCCGGATCGCGATGGGCTTGCCCGACGACCGGCTTGTCCGCCCTGGCGAGCCGTTCCCAGTCCCCCGGCAGCTCGAGCGCTCCCGGGGTCTCGGCCGTCGTCGCGAGGACCCGTCCGCCTGGATCGACGACGAGAAGCTCTTCGTAGTCCGCGAACTTCCGCCGAACCGCCTTCAGGTAGTTCTCGAGCTGCTTTTTCTCGTCCGGCCTCGCCGCCGCGGAACCTTTTACGAGGGCCTCCGTCGTTCCCGCGACCACGGACGACGTCGAGAACACCCTCACGTCGTAGAGGCGCTCCTTGATCGCCAGGTCGATCTCCCGCGAAGCCTGGGTGGTGACGCTCGAGAGCTCCTGGCCGATCTTGGCCTCGAGGATCCTCTTGTTGAAGACGTACGAAAGCCAGCCCATGGCGGCCGACGGCAGCAGGGTCGCGATCAGCGCGAGGACGGTCACCTTCCTCGCGATGCTCTGCACCCCGAAGACACCGAGGGCGCGGGTGACGAATCGCTCCGTCGCCCCCGGAGACTCGGCCGGCGCGACCGCACCCCCGCTCCCGCGCTCGAAGCCCTCGTTCATCTCCGTCCTTCCTCGAGGCGCGGACCCCCGCGCCGGGTTCTCGGGAGAATCCGGATCCAATGTGGGTCCAGGAACGGCGGGAGTCCAGCAGGAGAGGGTCGAGGGGGCGGGACGGAGGCGCGGCCCGTCCGGGCCGCGCCTCCTTCGGTGCCAAGAGCTTGCTAGGGCTGGAGCTCGGAGGTGAGCGTCGCCCCTCCCATCTGCGGGAGCGTCGCGCTCGTTTTCACGACCTTCCGGGAATCGGCCGCGACCCAGACGGTCGTGACGCCCGGGTCGCCCTCGGCCGAGGAGACCTCGGCCTTCCACGCCTTGAAGGTCCCTGCGGCGACCTTGACCTCCTCGGAGCCGAGGACCTTCACCTGCTTGAGGGTGACCTTCTGCCTCTGGACGTCGAAGTTGCGGAACGTCGCCGAGTACCCGTCGGCGAGCGGCAGCCGGGCCACCGCTTCCCAGGCTCCCGCGCCGTCGGCGAAGAGCGGTCCGCCGAGCTCCGCCGAGACGGTCTTCGGATCGCCGCCCGCAGCCATCGTGCCGGTCGCCTTCCCGTCCTTGTACGTCAGATCGATCGCCACCGCCCCCTGCCGGATGCTGCGCTTGGTGACCTGCAGCGTTCCCTTCTCGACGGTGGTCGTATCGACCGCCTCGCCCATCGGCAGCTTGGTCGCGTCGGTGATCACCCAGGCCCCGCCTTCCTCCTTGATGGTTCTGGTGAGGGAGATGGACATGCTCTGGCCGCCTGCCGAGATCGTCCCCTGGTACGAGGAGCTTCCGGCCGAGAGGTCGGCGACCGGCTTGGGCGCGCCTACGGCGGCCGCGTCCACCTTCTTCGCGAGGACGACGGTCTTGGGATCGACCGTGATCTCCTTCAGGCGGGTCACCACCTCGGGGGTCCCGCCTTCCTGGAACCGGCCGCCGAGGTGCTTGGCGAAGAACGCCTCGGTCGCGGCGAACAGCGCCATGTTGTTCACGGGCCGGGCGAACCCGTGCCCCTCGTCCGGCGCGAGGATGTACTCCACCGGGAAGCCGCGGTCGCGGAGCGCGATGACGATCTGCTCGGACTCGGCCTTGTTCACGCGCGGGTCGTTGGCGCCCTGCGCTACGAGGAGCGGGGTCTTGATCTTCGTCGCCGAGTTGAGCGGCGACTGCCGCTCGAGCTGCTTCTTGCCCTCGGGGTTGTTCGGATTCCCCATCCGCTCGTGGAAGATGATCCGCAACGACTCCCAGTAGGGTGGAATCGTCTCGAGTAGCGTCAAGAGGTTCGACGGGCCGACGATCGAGACGGCCGCCGCGTAGAGGTCCGGGGTGAAGGTGACCCCGGCGAGCGTCGCGTAGCCGCCGTAGGAGCCGCCCATGATGCCGATGCGCTTCGGGTCGGCGATCCCCTTCTCGACGAGGTACTTGATCCCCCAGGTGATGTCGTCCTGCATCTTGTCGCCCCACTGGTTGTTCCCGGCGTTCAGGAACTTCTTGCCGTAGCCGGTGGAGCCGCGGAAGTTCGGCGAGAAGACCGCGTAGCCGCGGTTCGCGAGGATCTGGTGGTAGTTGTTGAAGCCCCACTGGTCGCGGGCCCACGGGCCCCCGTGCGGGAAGGCGATCACCGCGAGATTCTTCGCGGGGACTCCCTTGGGGAGCGTCAGGAACCCGGGGACCTCGAGGCCGTCGGAGGACTTGTACCGGATGGCGGTCATCGGCGCCATGTGCTCGCGCGGGATCCGCTCGCGGGACACGTACTCGAGCGAGAGCTTCTTCTTCTTCCGGTCGAAGAGGTAGCGGGAGCCCGGATCCACGTCGCTGTAGGCCGTCACCATCCAGAGCCGGTCGTCGGCCGTCGCGGACGAGGGCATGACCTGCCGGCCCGGGAGCTTCTTCTCGAGGAAGCGATAGTCGGACTCGTAGTCCTTGTCGCGGAAGTACACGCGGGTGCGGTCGTCCTGGTACATCGTGGCGACGAGCTCGTCGGTCGCCTCGGAGAAGACCGAGCCGCCGAAGTCCACCCGCGCCTCGGGGTCGGACTCGACGAACTCCTCCTTGCCGGTCGCCGGGTCGAAGAGGACCAGCCGGACGAGATCGGGCTCGCCCTTGTTGGTCTGCATGTAGACCCGCTTCCCGTCCTTGTGGAACCGCTCCGGGCCGCACGACTCGAACACCGTACAGGTGTAGACCTTCTTGAAACCCTCCGGGTCGATGCGGAGGACCTCCGTATCGCCGTTGTCGGCGACCCGTTCGGCCAGGCGGAGCTGGCCCGCGAGGTCGAAGACCCAGCCCGAGATCTTCTCGGTGTTCTTGCGCACGAGCGCCCGCTCGCCGGTCGAGATCTTCACCTTGTAGACGTCGTGCCATGCGGCGTCGCGATCGTTGAGGCCGACGAAGATCGTATCGGGATCGTTCTTCGGGACCGCGTAGATCTGCGCGCGCGCCCCCTTCGCGTCGGTGAGGTTCCGCGCCGCGGGAGCGTCCTTTCCCGCGGCGGGGGCCGCGGTAGGATCGACGGCGTAGACGTTGAAGTTCTCGTCGCCGTCCTTGTCCTGCACGAAGAGGACGTACTTGCTGTCGCGGCTCCAGAAGAACCCGGGGATCGGGCGCTTCGGATCGGCCGTGACCAGCTTCGCCTTCTCGTACGGCTCGCCGGTTTTCTTGACCCAGACGTTCCGCGTCTCCTTCCAGGGCTTCTGGAATGCGACGTACTTGCCGTCCGGAGAGAGCTGGGCGCCCGCGATCTCGGGGTTCCCGAAGAAGAGCTCCCGGTCGAGGATCGGGGGAAGGGCCGTCGCGGCGGCGGGCTCTTTCGCGTCGGCGTTGGCCAGTGCGGCCGGAGCGTTGGTGGCGGCCGCGGCGAGAACGGCCAGGACCGCCGCGAGGAAGAGTCGTGGCACAACTGCCCGGAACGACGGAGAACTCATCGTGCGGACCTCCATTGGAAAGGGGCGCTTGCCCATGCTCCTCTTGATACGTCGGCGGCGGCCCCGGGTTCCATGGGCGAACGGCCACCGCGCCGGCCGGAGCGGACCGCCGCCGTCAGGTCCCTTCGCGCTCGCGGTGCACCCAGGCGACGGCCTGGCTCGCGGCCAGCACCAGCAGCACGACGCTCATCGGGAACAGGTACCTCGGGACGTAACCCACGAGATAGTACACGAGAGGGTACGCGGCGAGCGGCACGACGATCGCGGCCCGCTGTGGCGCGGTCAGCTTCGGCCAGGCCCGGCGCAGCCCCAGGAAAGCGAGGACGGTCACCGCCGCCGAGAAGAGAGCCTCGATCGGGCGCCTCGGCGGACCGAGCCACACGTGCCACACCCGCGATGCGGTCAGGCGCAGGAACTCCGCGGGGTGCGTCCGGATCCACTCGAGGGTCTCTTGCCTCTGCTTCGACATGTACGCCGCCTCGCCCAGCGCCTTCGCCTCCAGGGCTTCATCCCGGTTGTTCCCGGGGTGGAGTGATCGGGGCCCGGGGTGTTCGGCCCAGAGGTCGGCCCGCGCCCCGTCGTGATTTCCGAGCTTCAGCTCGAGGCCGAAGTTGCTCCGGATGAAGAACATGTCGTCGAGCGCGAGGTAGTTCCGCCATGCCCAGGGGAGACAGGCGAACAGCGCGCCGCAGAGGATCGCCGCGATCCATGCCGTCTTGCGGCGGTCGCGGACCCACCACGCCTCGAAGGCCAGGTAGCCGGCGACGACCGGCAGCAGGGCCGGCGCGAGGTGGAACGCGGCCCCGGCGCCCGCCCCGAGCAGCGCCGAGCGGGCCACGGTGAGACGGCCCGGCGATTCCCACCGGGCGGCGAAGGCGGCCATCAGTGCGGCCAGGGCGATCGCGGCCATCGCCTCGTTCCAAAGCCACCCGAGGACGTCCTCGATGCCGTACCTCGGCAGAGCCGCGGCGAACAACCCCGCGGCGGCTCCCGCCGCCGTCCCCAGGCCGATGCGGCGCGAGAGCCACGGGAGCATGGCGTAGGCGGCGGCGCACGCGACGATGCCGGCGGCGGAGCGGGCGTAGGCCGCGGCCGTCGTGACGCCGAGCGCGAGGTAGATCAAGGCCTCGAGGCCGGTGTGAAGGGGGAGCGGGTGCGCCGTCGGCCCCGTCGGGATGCAGTACGGGTCGGCGTACCGGCCCGTGGCCGCGAGGGAGCGCGCGACCGCATCCACTTCCTTGTGCGCGCCGACAAGCACGTACTCGCGGGGAATCAGCGGCGACACGAGCACGCCGACCCGGACCGTCAGCGCCACGGCGAAGATGAGGAGCGCCCAGCGTCGCGCCATGAGCCGCCCCCGTCAAGCGGCCGTCAGAACCGCCAGCTCACGTTCGCATAGTACTGGTCGTTGTCCTCGCCGGCGCCGCGGTTCCGGTCCGCGGTGAGGGAGATCAGCCAGCGACGGCCGGCGTAGGCATCCCACTCCACGCCGAACCAGTTGAGGTTCCCCTCGGGCACCCAGAGGGTGGCGCCGTTCTCGATCCGCACCCCGCCGTGGAGCTCGAGACGCGTCCAGTCCGCGAGGTCGGCCGAGAGCGAGAGGGAGTGGAGCCATCCCTCGACGGACTCGCTGCGGTAGCTCGTACTCCGCGCCCGGGCGCCGAGTCCGAAGCGAGTGTACCCGACGACGCCGAGGGTTCCGGTGTAGGAGTCCGCGGCTCCCGCGGTGCCGCCCTGGCTCCGGCGCCCGTCGGCGCCCCAGAGAACGTGCCGTCCCACCCGCCCCTCGAGCCCCGCCCAGTAACCCTGGCGATACGCGTCGTCGAAGTCCGTCTCGGGGGTCTCGACGTCACGGTAGAGGCGAACGCTGCGGCGGTCGTCGTAGCCGCCGCGGATCGACAGCGCCTCTCCGAATCGGTAGCGCAGCGACGCGAACGTGCTCGTCGAGGTGAACGTGCTGCCGTTCTCCGCCGTCTTGCGCCAGCCGCGGTTGTAGTCGACCTCCTGCGCGAGCCACGCCGAGAGCTTACGGTCGTCGTAGCGCCCCTGAAGGAAGACGAAGTCACGGTTGATCTCCCCGTTCTGCGACGACGAGACCGCCCCCGCGGTGACCGCCCACCGCCGCTCCGCGGCGGCGGCGTTGCCGTACTCGTAGAACGCGCCGAAGTCCCGGACGTCGTTCGAGTAGCTCCAGTGGACCGGATCGGGCTCCGTGCCGATCATCCCGCCGACCGCCCACCTCTCTTTCCGGTACTCCGCGTACCCTCCGTCGAACAGGCTCATCACCGAAAGCGACGGGACGAACTGCCGCCCCAGCCCGAACCGGAACGCGTCGCCGGGCCTGCCGTACGTCGCGGCGAGGCGGTAGACGCGGTTCCGGTCCTCGGAATCGGTGTTCCCGCTCGCGTCGGTCCGGTAGGTCCGCCTCGCGCGGACGTCCACGTCGAGGCCGACCGGGGAGCCGCCGAGCTCGTGGCCGTTGAGCCTCAGGTCGAGAGCCGGCTGCCGGTAGCCGCCCTCGATGTCCCCCGTTCGCCGGACGTAGAGGTAACGAAGACCGACGCGCCCTCCGAGACCAAACGGCCGGGAGTCGCGCGCCGGCTTCGACGACGTCGACGCAGACGGCGCGGCCGACGGATCGGGGGACGCCGCGGCCGACGCGGGTGCGAGGCGGACCGAATCGCCTACCCGGACCTCGCCGTCGGTCGTCTCGGCCGCGCAGCGTGACCGGTGCGCCGTCACCTCGGCGACGCGAAGCGTCGCGACCGGCGCGCCGGCGCGCACGACCTCGAGCCGGTCGCCCGGGCCGAACCCTTCCTCGGCCCCCGAGCCGACGTACACCGAATCCCCCGCGACGTAGGTGACCTGGAGCGCCGGCACCTCGGCCGCCCACGCGAGGGAAGGAACCGCGAGCAGCAGCGAGAGAACGAACGATCGTGTCTTCATGGTCAGTTCCCCGCACTGCCGCGCGGATGACAGGAGTAGCACGCTGCGCTGTCGTAGCGATACCCCGACACGTCCGTATGCCTCGGGTCCGTGTCCGCCTGCGAATGACATCTGAAGCAACTGAACACGCTGTAGTTGGACGAGTTCGTGTGGCAGTCGGAGCAGTTCGTCCACCGGCCGTTGTGATTGCCGGAATAGATCGGGAAGTACGAGGCGTCGTGCTGGGTGTATCTCGCCCCCGCGAAGGTCGTCGTGTTGTGGCACAGCGTGCAGTCGGTGGAGAACCCGGCCGTGGAGTGCTTCGGGTCCGTCGTGCCGTCGTAGGCCGGCTTGTGACACGAGTAGCACGCGGTCGATTTCCCGTTGTAGACGCCGTCGGCGTGGCAGGCGGAGCAGGGCTGGCCGACGTGGGCGCCGGTGAGCGGGAAGGACGTGGCGGAATGGTTGAACGTCGCCCCCGCCCACGATGCCGTCGTGTGGCAGAGCGAGCAATCCTGCGGAAAGCTCGCCTGTGCGTGGTTCGGGTCCGTGGTCCCGTTGTAATCGGCCTGGTGGCACGAGTAGCACGCGGTGGATTTCCCCTGGTAGACGCCGTCGGCGTGGCAGGCGGAGCAGGGCTGGCCGACGTGGGCGCCGGTGAGCGGGAAGGACGTGGCGGAATGGTTGAACGTCGCCCCCGCCCACGACGTGGTCGAGTGACAGAGCGAGCAATTCTGCGGGAAGCTCAGCTGGACGTGGTTCGGATCGGTCGTGCCCTGATAGTCCTGGGCGTGGCACGAGTAGCAGTCTGGCGAGAGGTTCGGGTTGAAAGGAGTGCCGTGGCAACTCGCGCAGTCGAGCGACGCGTGGGCGCCCGTGAGCGGGAACCCGGTCGCGGCGTGGTTGATGCTGCCGCCCTTGAAGCTGACCGTGTTGTGGCACTGGCCGCAGTCCCGCGAGTAGCTCGCCTCGACGTGGCTCTGGGGCCGCTGCGTGGCCGTCTTGAACGTGGGGTTGTCGTGGCACGACGCGCAGTCCGACGGGAGGCCGACGTACCGGAGCTGCCCCTGCGCGCGCTCGAGGTGGCACTGGTCGCAGTCCGCCGCCGCGTGCGAGCCCGTCAAGGGGAAGCGCGTCGTGTGGTGGAGCCGGGCCATCGACGCGCGGTCGATGAAGCTCCGCGGCGTGTGGCAGCGGCCGCAGTCCTGCCCGAACTCCCCGCGGTGGACGTCCTGGTGGCAGCCGACGCAATCCGCCCTTGCCTTCGTGAACTCCAGGGTCTTGTGACACGCCCTGCACGCGGCCGTCTTGTGCGCCCCCTGCAGGCCGAAGTACTTCCCGTGGTCGAATTCCTTCGTGGGACGGGCCGGAATCCACTTCGCCTCGTCGTGGCAGAGCGCGCAGTCCCCCTGCCACTCGCCGTGCGGATAAGGCCTCGACGCGGGGTCGCTTCCCTGCGCGAGTGCTACGGGTGCAGCGAGCGAGACGCCGAGCGCGAGCCCCAGGACGATAGGGGCGAGCCTCCCTCCTCCTCCGGAAACGCCTGTTGCGAAGCTCACTTTCCCCCTCCTGTCTTGCCGCCCTTCGCCCCGTGGCAGGCGTCGCATCGGCGCGGCGTCGGCTTGAAGATGATCCGGGAGACCCCGTTGGTCAAGATCTCGGCCAGGTGGCAACGGGCGCACGGTACGCGGAGGTGCTCCCCCTTCAGTGGGAAAGCCGTGTCCCGCGAGTGATCGAAGCGGGAAGCCGGGCGGAAGGCCTCCTCGTCGTGGCACGAAGCGCACGCGCCGCGGTCCGGGCGGGATGCGAACTGCCCGCCGTGAGGATCGGCGTGGCACTCCTCGCACGCGCGCCTCGGGTCGCGGAACGGCAGGCTCCTCGGGGCTCCCGCCTCCGCCGCCGGGGCGCCGAGGTCGCGGTGGCACTTCGCGCACGCGGCTTTCCGGTGCGCTCCCCGCAGCGGGAAGGCCGAGGCGTCGTGGCGCGCCGTGTCGAACCGCGCGGGCTTGAACGACGACGCGTCGTGGCACTCGGAGCAGCGCGCGGCGCCGAACTTCCCCTCGTGCGGGTCGCGGTGGCAGGACGCGCACTCGCGCGCCGGGCGCACGATCACCCCCGCTTTTCCGAGCGCCGCGGGCACGGCAAGCTCTCCGGCCTTCGGCCGGTGGCAGCCGGCGCAAGGGGCGGTCGCGTGCTTGCCCTCGAGAGGGAACGGGAGCGCGGCGTGGGCCGCCACCGTGATCGTGGACGGCTTGAAACCCTCGAGCGCGTGGCAGCGCGCGCAATCGACCCCGACCGTTCCGGGCTGGCCGGAGTGAGCGTCGGCGTGACAATCCGCGCAGCGGACGGAAGCCGGGCGCAGGAGCACCCCCGCGCGCCCCGGCCCGCGCCCGCCGGCCGGATGGCACGCGCGGCAGGCGACCGATAGGTGCTTTCCGGCGAGGGGATAGGCCGACAGGCGGTGGCGCTCCACGGTGAACGTGCTGGGCGCGTACCCGTCGAGGCCGTGGCACTCGCCGCAGTCGGCCGGCTTTCCGCCGAGGGTCGCGGTGCCCGCGTGGGCGTCCGCGTGGCACGCGCCGCACCGGTCGTGCGGCGGAGAGGCGATCCACGCGGCGGCCGGAGCGGCGTGGCAACGCGCGCAGGCGACCGCGGCATGCTTCCCGCGGAGAGGGTACTTCGTCCGGTTGTGGTCGAACGCCGAGGCGGCCACCTCGCGGAAGGTCCTCTCGTTGTGGCAGCGGGCGCAGTCGGTCCCGAGCCTTCCGGCGTGGGGATCGCGGTGGCAGTCGCCGCACGCGGCGTGGGGTACCGGCTTGAACAGCGGGTGCGTCTTCCCAGCGCGGTCGCGCGGCAGGTCGAGCCGCTCCGCGAGATGGCACTTCGCGCACGGCGTCTCCGCGTGGCGGCCGCCCAGCGGGAACGCGGTCTTCGCGTGGTCGAACTTGGGGACCTTGAAGGAGGACGCGGCGTGGCAGCGGGCGCAGTCCTGTCCCAGCGCGCCGCGGTGAATGTCCTCGTGGCACGACGCGCAAGCGGGCTCGAGGCCGACGAATCGCGCCCCCTCCCCCCGGCCGGGAGCGAGGGACGCCGCGCGGCCGGCGCGGAAGGCCTTCTTCTCGTGACAGTCTCGGCAGCGCAGCTTCGCGTGAGCCCCCTCGAGCGCGAACCCCGCCAGCCGGTGGTCGAACGCCTCGCGGCGTCCGCCCGGCCAGGACACGAGATCGAAGCCGGTCCCGCCGTGCTCCGGATGGCACTTCGCGCAGTCCTTCGAAGCCTCGCGCCCGTGATAACCGCGGCGCTCCCCGACGAGGTAGCCGATCTCGCGATGGCACGCGACGCAGCGCTCGTCCATCGCCCCCGCGTGCCGGGAGCCGTGGCAGTCGAGGCAGTGGGAGTTGCCCTCGAGCGAGGCGTGGGCGCGGGAGAGAGGCCCCGGGGAAACCTGCGCGGCAGCGGGCATCGCCGGCAGGAGCGCCGCGAGGAGGATCGCGGCCCGGCCGAGGGCCCGGCACCTATCATCCATACAGGTTCTCCGCCGAGACGATCGCGACGGACTTGCGGACGATGCGCACGCCGGCCCGCTCGAGCATGGGCGTCGCCGGCTCGCCGCCGACGCGGATCACCACGTCGTCGTTCGCGATGTCGAGCGGCTGGCCTTCCACCTCGAGCTTGACCTCCCGCGGGCCGATCGCCAGGACGCGGCTCTTCGGGAGGATCCGGAGATTCGTGCCCTTCGCGGCCTCGCCCAGGAGCCGGAGGTTCCGATCCTTGACCCGGGGAAACGACTCGCCCCGGTGGCTGAGCGTCACCTCGGTGCCGCGCTGGCGGGCCAGCCCGATCACGGTCTCGATCGCGCTGTCGCCTCCGCCGACGACCAGGACCTTTCTCCCGGCGAACCCCTCCATCTCGGCGACGTCGTACACTACCTTCGAGAGATCCTCCCCCTCGACGTCGAGGCGCCTCGGCGTCCCGCGGCGCCCCAGCGCCAGTACGACCGTCCGGGACCGGAAGACCCCCCGCGGCGTCGCGACCTCGAACGCCTCGCTGCGCCGCGCGACGTCCGACACGCGGTGCGCTTCGAGCACCTCGAGCCCGGTACGCTCGACGATCGTCTTCCAGACGCCGAGGAGCGACTCCTTCGTGGTGTCGGCGACCCACAGCTCGCCGTAGAGCGGGACGTGGACCGGCTCGGCGAGGAGAACCTTCTGGCGAGGGTACTTTCGGATCGTGTCCGCGAGCGAGCCCTGCTCGAGAACGGCGTAGCGGAGGCCGCGGCGGTGCGCCTCGAGCCCGGCGGAGAGCCCCGCCGGCCCGGAACCGACCACGACGACGTCCAGGATCGCGGCGTCCCTACTCCCGACGAGGCAGGACGCGACGTGCTCCACCGCGAGCCGCCCCTCGTTGATCGCGTTCTTGATGAGACCGCGCCCGCCGAGCTCGCCGACGACGAAGAGCCCCGGGACGCTCGACTGGAAGTGCGCGTCGAGCTCCGGGACCTCGATGATCTCCGCGGCGCCCCCCACCCCGACGAAGACCGCGTTGGTCGGGCAGGCCTCCACGCACTGGCCGTGAGCCTCGCAGAGCGCGGCATCCACGAACGCGAGGCGGTTCCTGAGCACGATCGCGCCCGGGACCGGGCAGGCCGCCGCGCACCCGCCGCACCCCACGCACAGGTCGGCGCGAACGATCGCGTGCCTCCGCCCTGCCGCATCGGCGGACGGCGGCGCGTCGGACGCGAGGCCGGCGGTCACGATCTCGTAGGCCTGCCGTGGAGCGCCGCAGGCGGGGCAGGTCTTCTCGCGCGACGGGAACGACGCCCCGCAGCGGGGACACGGCGAGATCTCGCCCGAGCTGCCGGCCTCCCCGCTTCGCTTCCGCAGGTGGAGCGCGACGAAGAGCGCCGTCACCAAGACGAAGACGACGACCGTGACGAGCGTGGTCACCGGAGGATCACCAGAACCAGGTTTGCCCCACCGCGATCGCGACGATCACGTGGGCGAGCACGGCAAGCAGCGCCGTCGCCGCGAACGGACGGTGGGCGGCGTGCCAGAGGCGGAAGACCCGCTGCGCGGCGTCCAGCATTCTCACCTGCTGGCGGAGCGCCATCTCCCGGCGCGCGAGCCGGGCCACCTCGCGGAGCGTCCCCCGGTCGAGCTGCGCGGCCTGTGCGCCGGCGGCCGCGAGGCGGGCGACGAGGGCGCGAACCGTCTTCCGGCGGGCGAGGTCGTCGGAGAACATCATGACGATCGCCTGGAGCGGACCGCGCGACGCGTCCGGGGACGATCCGACCGCGAGCGCCAGCTCGATCTCGTGGGGTGCCAACCCGGTGGCCTCGCTCAGCTTCCCGAGGAGCGCGCGCCTCTCGGCGCCGGCCTCCTCGCGGCTCAGCTCGACGCCGTCCCGGCTCCGCGGGATGCGAGTGTAGAGGTAGCGGCCGATCGTCCCCGAGAGGGCGACGACGGCCAGCGCCGCATAGCCGAGACCGATGAGCCCGGCGAATCTCCAGCCCGCGTGCGTGGCCGCCACGAACGGCACCAGGATCCCGGCGGCAATGTGGAAGTCGAGCCAGAGCGCCACGCTTCCCGCCCGGAGCTTCGCGCCGAGCCCTTTCCGCAACGGGTAGAGCCACAGGAACAAGAAGAGGAAGAGCGCGAGGATCCCGAGCGACTGCCCCACGACGCCCGAGGGCTTGAAGTAGGACCGGAGGGGATGCCGCAGGCGCATGGACGAGGAGGCCGCGTAGAAGCTCAGGCCGGCCGCGTTGACCGCGATCAGGGTCGCGACGACGAGAGTGAAGAGCGCACGCCGGGTGTATTCCGCCACCGGCACCGCCCGCGGCACCGTTTCGGCAAGAGGCTCCATCCGGCTTTCCACGCGCTCCATGCTCTCCCCTCGGCGCCCTGTTTCAGGTCGATCCCGGAAAACCCCCGGGAACTCGTCCTTTCGCTAGCAACCTCGGGGCCATCGCGCCGGCTGCGCCCAGGGATACGTTCCTGCTATCGAGCGCACGCGATCGCGTACAAAATCGTTTTCCGACCGCACCGTTTTACCATGTTTCACCCACGCACAGAGAGCCGGGTCAACACATCCCGACTTGGGGGTGGCCTCAGGCGAACGCGCGGCAGAAAAACACCCGTGGTTGTCGCGTTTCTCTCCGGACAGGGCTGCAAGATGTTGTTGCAGGTCCCACTTGCCCGCCGTAAGTAGTCGCTGTTCCAGGAGGTAAGGGTCGTCCGGCCGGCAGGGGCGGATGCGGAGTGTCCTTCCGATTCGGAGGGTGGTGTGCTCTTTCGTCCATCCAGGGGGTCTGCCATGAAGTTCGCGAGACTCCTCCTTGTCGTGCCCGCGATCTGCGCCGGCTTCGCGACGGCCTCCGTGGCAGCGGACGCCGCGACCGAGAGTTCGATCGCCCCGGCCGTCTCGGGGAAGAACGGCGCCCTGGTCGGCCACGTGGCCACCATCGAGGACAAGGACTCAGCGAAGCAAGAGACATCGCCTGCGCCGATCGGTCCGCTGGATGTCGGCGCGATCGCGAACTACGCGTTCTCGGCTTCGTCCGGGACCTTCACCCCGCTCGTCGGGGGAACGGTCGTGAACGGGCTCAACGCGGACGCGGCGTACGTCAACGGGATCCCGATCGGGTTCACCTTCTATTACATGGGCGTCGCGTACACGGCCGTGGCGGCCAGCTCGGACGGCTGGCTCTCGTTCGCCGCGGTCGGCTCGTCCTCGCTCACCAACGCCCTGTCCGCCGGACCGCCGCGCCTCGTGCTCGCGCCACTTTGGGACGACCTGGACGGGGCGACCGCGGGCCAGGCGTCCTACCAGACGGCGGGCTCTGCCGGCAGCAGGGTCTTCACCTTCCAGTGGCTCAACTGGGAATGGAGCTACGCGGCCAACGCCGCCGTCCTCTCGTTCCAGGCGAAGCTGTACGAGGCGGACGGTCACATCGAGTTCGTGTACCGGCAGGACGCCGCGGGGGTCAACTCCGCGAGCGCCTCGATCGGCATCGCGGCGTCCGGCACCGGCAGCGGGAACTTCCTGTCGCTGAACGGCACCGGTGCCGGCCCCGCGGTCAGCTCCACGACCGAGACCGCGACCCTGAGCGCGAAGCCCGCGACGGGACAGGTCTACGCGTTCACTCCCCCGGCCGCCCCGGCGGCGCCGGCCGACCTGACCTTCACGTCGGTGACGCAGACCGGCATGACCCTCAACTGGACGGACAATTCGTCGGGCGAGTCGGGCTTCTCGATCTACCGCTCGACGGACGGCACGAGCTACACGCTGGCGGGCACGGTGGGTGCCAACGCCACGACCTCGGCGCAGGCCGGGCTGCTCCCCGGCGTGACCTACCACTGGAGCGTCTACTCCTTCAGCGAGGGGGCGGCGCCGGCGGGCCCGGCGGCGGGCACCCAGGCGACGGCGGCCGCCGGCGAGATCTCGTGCGCGGGAGCCGGCGGGAACTGGAGTTCGACGGCCACGTGGAGCGGCGGCGCGCTGCCCACGGCAACCGACAACGTCACGATCGGCGACGGCTGCACGGTGACCATCGACGCCACGGCCACGGTCAACCGGCTGACGGTGGGCCAGGGGGCGTCGGGCGTCCTGCAGTTCGAGCCGACGACGGCGCGGACCCTGACCGTCGCCACCGGCGTGACGATCGCCGCGGGCGGGACGTTCCAGTCCGCCGCGAGCGGAACGACGACGATCCACCTCCTGTCGGTGGGAACCGACCTGACGAACGACGGCACCCTCGACTTCAGCACGAACGGCAACACGGCGGGCGCGGAGCTGCGATTCGTCGGCGCGGCCCTCAACACCTTCGGCGGCGCCGGCGCGGTCACCGACCTGAGGCTCCTTTCCCTCGGCAAGGGAGCGATCGGCAACGTGCTCGAGGTGACGATCCCCTTCACGGTTCGCGGCGCGGCGGCGGCTGACACGACGGGGTTCCTGAGCGGCAGCCCCTACACCGGCACGCTGAAGCTGTCCGGGACGGGGACGTACTCGTCGGTGGTGTTCCTCGCCGCGGGCTACTCGATCCCGGCAACCGGCGGCTTCTGGCTCGACAACCCGAACTTCACGGTCGCGGGCATGAACGGGTCGCCGATCTTGTCCGGGCTGCTGCGGATCTCGAGCGGGATCTTCAACATCGGGACGGCCACCGGGAACTCGATGGGATTCTCGAGCGGAAGCTCCGTCGTCATCGAGGGGGGCGCGGTCAACGCGGCCGGTCGTTTCGGCGTCGGCTCGTCCACGAGCGTCGTCGCGTACAGCCAGTCGAACGGCACCGTGACGGTCTGTACGGCCGGGAACGCGTCCGCCGCGCTCGCGAGCTTCGACCTTGGGATCTCCGCGTCGTCGAGCTTCACGATGAGCGGCGGAGCCATCGTCCTCCAGCTCGCCGGCAGCGCCCTCTCGGGCCCTCGCGACTACCGGGCGGCCGTGGGCGGTTACAACGTGACCGGCGGTACGATCCGGTTCGGCAACGCCTCTTCCGGCGCGGCGAAGACGTTCTACGCGTCGGCCGGCAGCTCTACGGTGGCCTCGATCTTCCCGAACCTCGTGATCGGCAACGAGTCCGCCGGGCACACGGTAAACCTCGCGACCGGCGGGCTGCTCGGCCTGACCGTGACGATCGCCCCGGCGACGACGCTGAACCTCAACGGGTTCACGCTCTACCTCTTGGGGTCGCTGACGAACGACGGGACGCTGAACGGGACCACGGCCGGCAGCACGCTCTACATGACGGGGTCGAGCGCGACGTCGTATTCCGGGGCGGGCGCCGTCGTGGCGCCCCTCGCGACGCTGAGCGTGGACAACCTGGCCGGCGTGACCCTGGACGCGCCGATGAAGATCACTCGCGCCAATCTCTTCCGGGGCTCCCTCCACAACGGCTCGAACCTGACGATCGGAACGGGCGGAGCGTCCTCGGGCGTCACGCAGATCGGCGCCGCCGGCCTCGCGACGCCCGGCGGGTCCTACGCCGCGCCGCCGGCGTATGACGTCGGCAGCGGGGGGTACACGCTCCTCTACGCGCAGGAGAGCGTCGCGCGGACGACGGGCAACGAGGTGCCGCCGTCGCGGACCGCGCTCGCGATGACCCTCAACAACCCCAACGGACTCACCCTCTCCGGCGGCCCCCTGACGATCACCGGGGCGTCCGGCCTGACCCTGACGTCGGGCATCCTCAGCACCACGGCCACCGACGTTCTGACCCTCGGGCCCGGCGTGACCGCGTTCGCCACGGGATCGGCGACGAGCTTCGTCAAGGGGCCTTACGCGATCCAGGTGAACAGCGCGACGAACGTGACCGGCCGCAACTTCCCGATCGGCACGAGCACCGGATGGCGCCCGGTCGTCCTGAGCAACTTCCATTCGAACGGCGCGCTGCAGACGTACACCGCTCGGGCGTTCGACGGAAACACGGGAGGCACCCCCGCGGCGCCGCTGGTCTTCCTCAACCCGGCACGGTACTTCCGGATCCAGAACACGGCGAACGTGTTCAGCACGACCACCGCCACGGTGCAGCTGTCGTATGGCGCCGACGACACGATCGGCTCCCCCTCGACCGCCGGTGTTTCCCAGGCGAGCACCGCGGACGGCACGTACGCCTCCCGCGGTGGGACGACCGCGACGTCGCCGGCGACCGGCATCGTCAGCTCGGCCGCGATCACCCCGGGAGACGACTACCTCGTCATCGGCAACGAGGCGGCGCCGCCGCTGCCGCCGGCCAACGACGACTGCTCCGGCGCACAGGGGATCCCGGGCGCCGGGCCGTTCCCGTACCTGGCGGCCACGGTGGACGTCACGGCCGCGACGACGGCGGGCGATCCGGCGTTCTGCGCCACCGCGTCGCACACGGCGTGGTACACCTTCACGCCGGCCGTGACCGCCACCTACACGATCACCACGTGTCAGGCCGCCGCGCCGGGAACGACGGCGACCGACACGGTCCTCGGCGTGTACACGGGGTCCTCGTGCGGCGGGCCGTTCACGCTGGTCGCCTGCAACGACAACGACACGGCGTGCTCGGGCGGAACCACTCGATCCACGGTGTCGACGGTCCTGTACGCCGGCACGACCTACTACGTCGTGGCCGGCACCGCCGGGACGGCGGCGCCGACCTACGGGAACATCCAGCTGTCGATCGCCCAGGCGCTGCCGCCGGCGAACGACAACTGCTTCGCGCCGCTCCAATCATACTGGTGCATCATGAATCCATTTAAACCTGACTCTCCATCCTTGTATAGTTTTACTTCATAGCCATTCGACTCAAGAAAATCAACAAGGAGGAAGCCAAGGTTAATGTCATCTTCAATCAGAAGTATTTTTATTTTCTCTCTATCGGTGGTCATCATACCTTCAGCAAAGGAAATTCAAGCGTAAATATTGTTCCCTTTCCGACAGTACTTGCTACTGTGATTTTCCCCTGCATTTGCTCAACTGTTTTCTTAACAAAATAAAGACCTAAACCAAAGCCATCATTATTGTGAATATCACCTTCAGAAATTCTGGAGAATTTATCAAATATATATGGCAGATTTTCTTTAGATATCCCTATCGCATTATCTCTGATTTTTATTAGAAGTGACTTTTTTCCAGATTCTATGTTGATGGCTATATCAGGTTTATTTGTATTATACTTTATTGCGTTATCAATAATGTTCCCGATTGCGATCTGGAACATTTCAACATTCCCTGAAAGTCGGGAATGGCTGCCTGAAGTTATAATTTGGATTGAACCATTCTTTTCTTCCAGAATTACAGAGAAAGTACCTGCAATATTCCTGATCTCAGCTTCAGCATCAAATGGTTCAAAATTGAGATGTTTGTCATTTTCGGTTATCGCTGCTTTCAGAAGAATGTCAACTTTGTCTTTAAGTCTTTGATGTTCTGTTTTAATTACTTTACTATATGAGCTAAGTTTCTCATCTTTTTCGAACCTTTCATTCTTTGAAATCATACTATTTGCAAGGGCAATATTTGTCAGTGGAGTCTTGAATTCATGCGTCATATTATTGATAAAATCAATAATATTTCCCGTGAGTTTCTTTTCCCTCTTATAAAACCTGTAAATAAGTAAAAAAGAAACACAAACGAGTACCAGCAATGCAATTGAGCTGATAAAAATATAGCCAGTTTGGTTTCGAATAAATTCTCTTTTTTCGGGAAACCTTATTCTGAGCTCATAGCCGCTTTCGTTAAGGATCTTCTGGAGGTTATCATTAATATAAGTTTCTCCTCCTGAAGTCAATAAAGCATCTGTTCCTTTCTTAACGATATCAAATTCATAATCAAGGTTGATATTGTAATAAACCAGATCATTTTTAATAAGTGAATCGAGGTCGGTCCATTCTATACGGTTTCTCATAAGTAATAAACATGAACTTGACTTTCCTGCGTGGAGGCAATTGTTCATTTCCTGACAAATTGCTTCATTATTTGAAAGATTCTCGACAATCCTGTTCATGGCAAGAGTAACCGTATGGTTAAATTGAGCCTCCTGAACCTTTGCTGATTTTAAAACCCAGCTGATCTGTATTCCAACCAGGAGCATCAGGCTTGTTATTGTCAGAATAAGAAGGAGTAACTGTAATTTCTTTGTTTTCATAACTCAAAAATACATTGTTTTTAGGTTGACAAGAACTATTTAACATCGGCTTAACACGAATTAACCACTGGATAACATCTATTATTTCCTTTTTACTTTATTTTTGAAGCTGATTAAATTCACATATTCCTATGAAAAAATTAATAAACATTTTCGGCAGCCTTTTAATTATGGCTTTTATTGTAGTTCTGTTTGTAAATGCTTCAGAAGCAAAGAAAGACAATAAAAAAGGGAAATCTGACACCAAGAAGGTTGAGTTGGTTTCTCCATGTGCAACAAGTTGCAACCATACTTCAGCAGTACCCTGCGATCCTGAAAAATGCAAACAACTGAATTGTGACCATAAAAATGGAACCTGTGATCCTGCGACATGTACAGCACATAAAGATGCTAAATGTGATCCGTCAACATGCCCTAAGCACAATGGGGCTGAAACCAGTCAAGTACACCAGTGTGGGGTCAGTACTACCTGTCCAGGACATCCAAATACCAGTACTGGTAAATAGAAATACCAACTGAAAGTTAACCGAAGAAGAAATTCTTCGGTTTTTTTTCTATTCCTTATTTAGGGATGTTCATAAATACTGAAAACTATTGATTGACAAATAGTTAGATCTCATTAACTTTAAGAAAAAACCCCGAAAAAGCTCTGAACAGCTATAAATCGGGGTAATTTCTTAAAAATGCTATGAGAAAAATAAGAAGAATTTTTGAGACTACCCAAGAAATTAGCTTTATCTCACCAGAAAAAGAGTTTTCACTCTACCTGAAATCATTTAATGAGTCTGAATTAGGGGGTATTTATCGGGCTATTCCGTGGAATGATATTGTTAAGAAATTAAAAATCAGAGAGAACAAGAAGGGACCAGATTTGATTTTTGGTCCTCAGGGAATGGTAGCCCTGATGTTTTTGAAGTCATATGTAGAATGTTCGGATGAGATGCTGATTTGTCATCTGAACGGCAATATCCACTTCCAGATATTCTGCGGTATTCTACTGGGATCTGAACGCATCAGGAATTTTAAAATAGTCAGCGATATAAGGTGCAGGCTTGCCAGGACCCTTGATGTCCGAGAAATTCAAGGGGTTTTAGCAGGTTACTGGAAACCTTATCTGAGAGATCCCAATGTAATGCTGGAGGATGCTACTTGTTATGAGACATCGATGCGGTATCCGACAAATGTTAAACTTCTTTGGGAAAGCACTCAGTGGTCATACGATCAGTTGAAGTTAATATGTAAATGTCTGAAGATAAGAATGCCCAGAAACAAGTATGAAGAACAATGGAATAAGTATAACAATTACAGTCACAAGCGGAAGAAGACCCATAAAGAGACTACCATGCGAACCAGGAGCCTTCTTTATTTATTGAGGAAATTAATGGGATTACTCCGTGAGATAGAATATCAGTATCAGGATCAGCTTGATCTGCCCAGGAAGTATTACGATAGGATTAAGGTCATCCGTAAAGTTCTGAAGCAACAGCAAGAGATCTTTGACACAGGGAATAATAGCATTCCTGATCGTATAGTAAGTATCTCTAAATCATACATCAGACCTATAGTCAGGGGTAAAGAGACAAAACCGGTTGAATTTGGAGCTAAAGTTAACATGATCCAGTTTGACGGGATCAATTTTATCGAGCATCTGAGTTTTGATGCTTTTAATGAAGGGACAAGACTTATAAAATCAATACGTTACGGAAGGAGTCTCTTTGGTAAGATCACCCATATATCAGCTGATGACATTTATGCTACCAATGCAAATCGTAGATACTCAACAGCGGCGCATATCGTTACCAACTTTAAGCGTAAAGGCAGGGCCGGAAAACATGAAGAACACCGGCTTATTATCAGCCGTGAACTGCGTAAAGAGAGAACGATTCGAATGGAAGGCAGCTTTGGTACAGAAAAGGAATATTATGGTCTAAAGAAGATAAAGGCTCGCACCGAGCTAAATGAAATACTCTGGATCTTCTTTGGTGTTCATACAGCAAATGCAGTCAGAATCGCAAAACGGTTAGCCGTCTCAAGGGTTGAACAAATAGCTTCGTAACATCTAATCTGGCATGGTGCTGAACTTCATGTCTGGGAATATTATGCCCTGCAATCAGCATTTATGAGCAAAAACATGACCAAACTGTCATTTTCCTGAATAAAAAGAAAAATGAGTAAAACTCGAGGTTATGAATTTTACTCACCAAATAAATTTACCTCTACTCCCGAAAATCCCTATCGAGAACGACCTGTTTTCATCAAATCCTGGCACCAATTAAAAAACATTCTTGATTGGTTTTGTAAGTCATTGATTTTCTTCAAAATCCGTCCTTCTTTGACCACTTCAAAAGAAGGTCTGAAAATACTTAACATACATAAGCAAACAACAAGGATTTATACTTCAAAGTTCTCCCATTCGTATTTTACCCGCTCCATTAACTTTTTGAACCGCTCTTCACCTCGGATGTTTTCAATAATAGGGTCATGCAAATAAATAAATTGGTAGTTAAAGAATCCACGGAGAATTGAATTCTCCAGCCAGTTCAAAGCATCTTCCTTACGATTTATCATTGCATATGTTTCCGCAAAAGTATATGAATAGGCATAATCCATCTTTGCCCATAATACCATTTTGTCATCAATCAATTGATTGATTTCCTTCAGTTTCTTCATGCATGCATTTAAAAGTAATAAAGTGCATTTATAAACATAGGAGTTCCTCGCATCTTCGGAAATCTTATTATATTCAGCATAAGCCTCATCATATTTCCTGTTATACACTAAAGCCCTTGCTTTAAACAAAAGACTATAATCATCAGAGCCCAACTGTCTGGATTGATTTTCTGCCTGTTCAAATTCTCCATTGTAGATACTGAGAAACATTGTGCTTACCATTATCAGAGTAGAAAACGGATCAATCTGCATCAGTTTATTTATCTGTTGATTCGTTGGTTCAATGATTCCATTGTAAGCATAGGTAAGAGTCATCCAGCCTAGTGCGTTAGTATGGTTTGGTGATGACTTGAGAACCTTTTTAAAGTGAGGAATACTTTTTTTCACATCTCCTCCTGTACTCTCCAATAAACCTGAAACAAAATGCCCGTCAGGAGAATCATTGTCAATCTCAAATGCTTTGCCGACATATTCATTTGCTTTTGCTAGATCCTCTTCCTCAATCCTGATGCCAATATTCCAAAACTGATAATGGGCATGAGCCAGTTCTGCATACAGGTAACTATTATCACCCTCTTCATTGAGCGCTTTTTCAAGAAAATCGATTGCTTTGGTCATCGAATTTTTTGTGTAACGGTAAATTTCCTGTTTTGCCCGCAGGTAGTATTCAAAAGCATGGATGTCTTTAATAGGTCTTTCTGACACCTTGTCTTTTTCCTTATTGGAGAGTTTCAATTTTAGTTCGCTGGTAATTGAATTTGATACTTTTTCCTGAATATCAAAAATGTCATCTATTGTACCATTAAATTTTTCAGCCCAGATATGAGAATCAGTTAATCCATCTATTAACTGTGCAGTAATTCGCAAATTGTTAGCAGCTTTTCTCACACTTCCTTCCAGAACATAACGAACATTTACTTTATTAGTTATTTCCTTTATTGTAGATTTTGTTCCTTTAAATGTCATAGCTGAACTTCTTGAAATCACCAGAAGACCATGAATATGAGAAAGGTCAGTGATGATTTCTTCTGTTAATCCATCGCTGAAATACTCCTGCTCAGGATCAGAACTAATGTTCTCAAATGGCAGGACAATAATGGATTTTTGAGGGAAGTGAAACAGCTTGTTCTTTTATTTCGGTTTGGTACTTTTCTTGCTCTGGTTTACCAGAACTCTTGAAATCTTTGTACTTCAAATACCACTTGATGATAATACCAAGATTAACAAGTCCAGGCTTCACCTGTTCTGGATCAAAATCTTTTGGATGGGTACCATAAGCTGACAGGACTATTCAGGTGATCCATTGAGGTGATAATATTGGAAGGAACTTTTTCATCCTTGTGCAGCTTATCTATGATACCCTTCAAAGGTTCTGTCTTTCGGGGTCTTTTGAGTTCACACTCACATAGATCAGTTATTATAACTTCCAGGCATCTTCTTGAATACAGGAGAATCATATTCTCATCATCAGCTTTGATCAATCGTTCCAGTTCCTTCTCCAGATTCGGGTAACTGACCTTTGAGTGATTCATAAAGTTTCTCAAGCTCTTTTATTTCAGAGGTCCAGATTGCCATTTGGCGGAGATATTCATTATGATAAAGTTAAGAAAGAGATAGATACAAGTCAAATAATAATCCATGATACCAAAATCCTTTCAGACCTAATTATTTCTCATCATATACGATATTAGCAAATTCAAACTTCCAGTAGCCTGAATCTCGAAGTGTAAAATCCGTCCTTCTCTGACCACTTCAAAAGAAGGTCTGAGAACACGGAAACATACATTATTTAACAACTATTTATATTTACCTTTAAGATTAAACTGAGTAGAGAAAAGACATGGTAAAATTATTTGAGAAATGAAACCCAATAAGAAAACAATCGTAAAGGATTACATTGAGAAAGTGGTAAATACAGGTAATTTAGAAATAATACAACATTTCATTTCATCTGATTATGTTGAGATTTATAATAATAAGAAGTATGCCATTGGAATTGAGGGAGCTAAGGAGCATATAACAGGTGTCCGAAATACATATCCTGACTTGAAATCTGTCAATTGATATGCAGATAGAAGAAGGGGAATGGATTGCTACCTGTTATACTATGAGGGGGACACATACTGGCCTATGGATGGATATCAAACCAACTGGAAAAAGAATTGAAGTCACTGGAGTTAATATTGATAAGGTCATCGACAATAAAATTGTTGAACATGGCGGTGCTGCTAATATGTTCAATGGACTTTTGGAAATAGGAGCAATAAAAGTCTGTAAGTGAATTAAAAGAATAACATACTCCTCATTTCGATAAAAATACCCCATTTTGACCCAAAATCCTGGCACCAGAACTGGCACCAACCAAAAAGACACCCTCAATTGGTCTTGTAAGTGTTTGATTTCTTAAGAAATCCGTCCTTCTTTGACCACTTCAAAAGAAGGTCTGAAAACACTTAACATACATAAGTAAACAACAAGGATTTAACTAAGTGTTTTGATTAACTTTCCTCTAACCGTATCAATATTCCACAGATATCATCCTAAGTTAAAATGTGGCGAAATTAATTTATTTGACTTTGGCTAATTTATAGGTGTAACTTTATAAACAGTTGGGGGAACTTCTTTTTATTAACCAATTAAAAATCCTAAAGCGATGAAAAAATTAGGTTTAGTAACTGTAATTTTTGTATTCCTTCTATTTACCTCAAATGGAATACAGTATAGTCCGAAATATTCACTTTTTTAACTCACTCCCTGATTGGTCAAATATATTTACCTTTAGAAGACATTTAAATGAGTTGTGCGTCGTTCAAATAATTCAGAAATATGAACTTAAGTAATTAATCTAAGTAAGTAAGACTATGGCTAAGAAGAAAAGAATAGTTAAGAATATTATTTTTGGGATTATTGGAACAATTATTCTCTTCATAGTAATTGTGATTGTTAACCTAATAATTGTAGGTAAAAATGAATCTATTATATCGAAAGGGCAACCAATAGAAAACTATAGCGAACATAATTATGCACTTTTGGTTATTGATATCCAAGAAGCTACAACAGGAGACGTTTCAATGTACCCATTCTTTAAAAAGAATTCGGACGATTTGATAAAAAACATAAATCAAATCGCTGAAAGGTTTAAGATTCAAAATATTCCAGTTGTTTATATTCGTAGTGAAATAACAAACCCATTAATTAATTTAATTAATAGCTCATATGCAAAAGGTCACGTAGGGGCTAAATATGATAAACGGCTGAAAACAGTTACAGATTTAGATGTTGTAAAAAAAAATAAAGATTCGTTTAGGAATACGAATCTCGATAGCATCCTGACTTGTAATAAAGTAAACGAATTGTATATTGTGGGATTAGATGCTGCAGAATGCGTAAATGCAACTATACAAGCTGCTCAAAATAGGAATTATAACGTCAATCTTATTGAGGAAGCAATTTTATCGAAATCAAAAGAAATGAAGGATAGCATGATAGTGAATTTTAAGGACAGGG
>CAVVHE010000005.1:0-703579 GCA_963748015.1 Terriglobia bacterium
GACGCCGTCGATGATGCCCCAGGCGATGTTACAGCCCAGTGCGCCGATGAGCATGTCGCGGATGTCCTCGCGGCCCGCCTCGGCGATGCTGAGCGAACCGGTGAAGGTGAGGACCATGATCAGGCCGAAAAGCACTTCGGAGATGCGCTCGACCGGTTCGAGGACCCGTTTGGAGGACTGGATGGGTTCAGGGGTTGACATGGAGACATCGGTATTGGTTTGGAACATCCTTGGGTCGCCTGCACGATTTCAGAATTGCGCCCTGGGATTCTGAACCCGGTAGGGCGCCGGTGCACCGGCGCCCGGGCCGCGCACAGCGCAGCCCCACCTTGCGGCGCATGGATCGTCTTCGTTCCTTCCTCATGGCGCACGCGGCGGCAGCAGGTAGAGGGTCATGGCGAAGATCAGATAGACCATCAACACCAAGACCCCGACGAACCAGGCCGAGCGTCCGCTGTTTGTGACCAGGGACGCCGTGAGGGTGGCGAAGAGCATCATCACCACCGCTCCGGGCCAGAATTGCAGGTCCATCGGCGCCGGACCGATGAAATAGCTCGCCAGCACCAGCACCGGGGCGACAAACAGGGCGATCTGGGAGGCGCTGCCCAGGGCGATGCCCACGCTCAGGTCCAGCCGGTTCTTGCGCGCGCCCGAGAACGCCGAGGCCATCTCCGCCGCGCCGCCGACCAGCGCCACGACGATGAACCCGACAAAGGCGGGGGTCATCCCGAAGGCTTCCGCCGCCTTCTGCACCGACTCGACGAAGATCTCGCTCACCAGCGCCACCAGCACGGTGACGCCCGCCAGAGTGCCCAGGGCCAGACCGATGGGCCACGGCGGTTCTGCTTCGGCCTCCCCGTGTCCCACGCTGGCGAAGAGTTCCTTGTGGGTCTTGAGCGAGAACAGCATCCCCAGGCCGTAGGCCAGAATCAGCAGGCACCGCCAGCCCGAGACTCAACTTCTGGGTGAACGCCGCTCCGGCCGCCGAGTCAGCCTGTGAAACCGCCGAGGGTATCAACAGCGCAATCGTGGCCAGGAAGAGCAGGCCCGCTTGCAGGCGGGCGCTGACCCGGTTGAATTCCTGCACGTGATGCTTGAGTCCGCCGAGCAGAAAGGACGCACCCAACATGAACAGTGTGTTGGTGACGATGGCGCCGGCGACGGACGCCTTCACCAGCATGTATTGGCCGGCGCGCAACGCGGTCAGGGCGATGACCAGTTCGGTCAGGTTGCCCAGCGTGGCATTGAGCAGGCCACCCACCGCATCGCCGGTCTTGGCCGCCACCGATTCGGTGGCGTGACTCAGCAATGCGGCCAGGGGCACGATGGCGAGCACCGACAGCACGAAGAGCAGCGTGTGTGCTTCGGGCTTGAGTTGGGCGGCGGCAAACACCACGGGCACAAAGGCCAGCAGCCACAACAGCGGGTTGTGACGGATCTCTTGGAGGAGTGGTTTCATGTGAATGGGTGCAAGTGCCTGGGTCAGGGCTGAGGCTGCGGCGACTGTGCCTGATACATGCGGCTGACGACAGCGAAAAAGAAGCCGGTGGACCAGCCGCACATCAGGATGCCGGTCAGAGCCTCGACACCGCCGACCAACCGCCACGGTTCGGGCAGCACCAGGTCGCCGTAGCCGGTGGTGGTATAGGTCACCGCGCTGAAATACACGGCGGACGGCAGGTCGGGTATGGCGTCCTTCCACCAATAGAACAGGGCCCAAACCGCAATCTCGATCAAATGAAACAGCACCATCCAGCCGGCTACCCGGATGAACAGCCACGTCCACGGCCAGAAGCGCGTGGTCGTGGCGGGGTGACGTTGTGACCAGCGCAAAGCGGAGGTGACGGCCCCGGCGTGAATGGCCACGCACACGGCCATCAAGGACCAGGCAATGAGAAGTTTGATGAGCATGGGTGCCTATGGGCTGGAAGGGGGCGGCCGCCGTCTCAGACGGCGGGCCTCCTTCGATCGATCCCCTTCGTTTACCGCAACCGGTGCTTTCCAGCAACCGTACACGCAGAAAACCTGAGAGTCGTCGGCTGCTTTCGGCGTTGCCATCAAACGCGGCGCCAAACACTACCAGCGCGATTTCGATCCGGCGCTTCCCCCTGACAACCCTGCAATTCCGGATGAGGAAATCGGCGTGGCGCTTTGCCTGGGCCAGCACCCGTACAACTTGGACAACCTCCGCGCCGCCGCCCAATTGCTCAGTTCGCCCCGCGTGGATGCTGCCACGCTCGCCCGACTCACCGTCCCTGAGCGCTGCGAGCCGACCTTGCTCCACATCGCCGCCACGGCGGAACGCATCGCGCCCGACCTCGAGCCTTGGGCTTTCCTGCAAAAACATCTGAAGCCCAGACCGGTTCCACGCAACGACGCCTTGCCTCACTGGACCCGTCTGGTCAGTCACACGGGCCTGACAGCGCGGGGCGGCCCGCCAAGGGCCGACTGGCTCTGCCGCCGGCGTCGCTGATAGTCACATCCCCGATTCGCGCTCTTTGTCAGCCCACCATGACCGCTATTGAGGCACGCATGGTGAGGCGTTCCAGATGTCTTTGGCGTATTCGGCGATGGTGCGGTCGCTCGAAAACCGGCCGGACGCGGCGATGTTCAGCACGACCTTGCGGCTCCACGCGTCCGGGTCCTGGTAAAGTTCGCCCAGGCGGGTGTGCGCCTCGCTGTAACTTTTCAAGTCGGCCAGATGCAGGTAGTGGTCGCCCCCGCCCAACAGCGCGGTGAGGATGGGCTTGAACACGTCCGGCTCATGCTGGCTGAAGTGATTCGCGGCGATGAGCTCCAGCGCCGCGCGCGTCTCCGGATCGTGATCGTAGTGCCACACCGGACTGTAGAAGCCGCGCGTGTTCGCCACCTGCTCGGCACTCAGGCCGAACAGGAAGAAGTTCTCCTCGCCGGCGGCCTCGGCCATTTCGATGGTGGCGCCGTCGCGGGTGCCGACGGTGAGCGCGCCGTTCATCATGAACTTCATGTTGCTGGTGCCGCTGGCTTCGTAGCCCGCGGTCGAGATCTGCTCCGAAACATCGCTGGCGGGAATCAAACGCTCGGCCACGGAAACGCGGTAGTCAGGGACGAACACCACTTTGAGCCGGCCTTTCACGTCCGGATCGCCGTCCAGCGTCGCGCCCAGGTTGTTGATGAACTTGATGACGAGTTTGGCGAACGTGTAGGCGGGCGCAGCCTTGCCGCCGAAGAAGAACGTGCGCGGCGGCACGTTCAGCTTGGGATTCGCGCGCAGCCGCTGGTAAAGCACCACGATGTGGAGCGCGTTGAGAAGCTGCCGTTTGTATTCGTGGATGCGCTTGATCTGGGTGTCAAAGATGGATTCGGGATCCACCACCTGGCCGGTGGCCGTCTTGAGCCAGTCGGTCCACCGCGTCTTCGCCTCGCGCTTGGCGTTCCGGACGGCAGCGCGGAAGGCCTGGTCGTCCGCGAGCGGCTTGAGCTTCTCCAGTTGAGCGAGGTCGGTTATCCAGCCGTCGCCGATGGCGTCGGTGAGGACCCTGGACAGCGCGGGGTTCGCGAGCAGGAGGAAGCGGCGCTGGGTGACGCCGTTGGTCTTGTTGTTGAACCGCTCGGGGAACAGGTCGGCGAAGTCCGGCACCACCGTTTGCTTCAGCAGGCCGGTGTGAATGGCCGCCACCCCATTGGTGCTGTGCGAACCGACGATGGCCACGTGCGCCATGCGGACCTTCTTGGGTTCGCCTTCCTCGATGAGACTCACGCGCGACAGGCGGGCGTCATCTCCCGGATGCTTGGCGCGCACGTCGTCGAGGAAACGGCGGTTGATCTCATAGATGATTTCGAGCTGGCGGGGCAGCATCGTCTCGAACCAGGGCAGCGGCCACTTCTCCAGCGCCTCGGGCAGCAAGGTGTGATTGGTGTACGCCAGCGTGCGCCGGGTAAGATTCCAAGCCTCGTCCCACCCCAGTTTGGCGTCCTCGAGCAGGATGCGCATCAACTCCGGCACGGCCAGCGTCGGATGCGTGTCGTTGAGCTGCATCGCCACCTGGTCGGGCAGCGCGGGCCAGTCGTTGCCCGCGGCGCGAAAGCGGCGGACGGCGTCCGCCAGGGTGCAGGCCACGAGGAAGTATTGCTGCAGGAAACGCAGTCCCTTGCCCGCCGTGGTCGAGTCGTCGGGGTAAAGCACGCGGGTGAGCGTCTCAGCCGTGAGGGTTTCCGCCAATGCGCCCACGAAGTCACCGCTGCTGAACTGCTGGAAATCAAAGTAATCCGGTGTGGCGGCGGACCACAGGCGGAGGGTGTTGATGGTCTTGCCGCCGTAACCGATCACCGGACGGTCGTAGGGAATGCCGATCAGGGTCGAGGGACGGCCGCGCACGACGCACAGATCCCCGCCGCGCACATCGAACGAACAGCCCAGCCGTACTTCCACGGTTTCGTTGGGCCGGGCGACTTCCCACGGATCGGGTCGGGCGAGCCAGTGATCGGGCTGTTCATGCTGCCAGCCCTCGCGGAGCGTCTGGCGGAAGATGCCGTATTCGTAGCGCAGGCCGCTGCCCATGCCTGGAATGCCGAGCGTGGCCATGGAATCGAGGAAACACGCGGCCAGGCGCCCGAGGCCGCCGTTGCCCAGCCCGGCGTCCGGTTCCTGCTCGCAGATCTCCAGGGGGTCCAACCGGTGCTTCTGGCAGAACTCGCCCAGGATGGGATCCAGCAGCAGGTTGGTGATGTTGTTGGCCAGGGCGCGGCCCATGAGGAATTCGAGCGAGAGGTAATAGACCCGTTTGACGTTCCGTTCCTGGTAAGTTTGCTCGGTCTTGAGCCAGCGCTGGGAGAGCAGGTCGCGGGTCGCGCGCGCGACCGCCTCGAACTTGTCGCGCGGCGTGGCGGCAGCCAGGGGGATGACCTGGTCGAAGGTGAGATGACGTTCGTAGAGCGCGTTGTTGTCACCGGAGAATTTCACCGGGCCACAGTTGAAACGAGCGAGCGGATTTGAGGTGTTCATAGAATGGGTTTGCTTCATTGAAAGAGGATGAGCGCCAGCCCCGCCAGGCAGACCAAGGCGGGGATGCCTGGCGCGTGGGCGGCCGGTGGCGTGCTGTCGAGCTGGAAGAGCCAGTTCATGCCTGCCTAAACCGGGCCGGCGGCCTTGACCTCGGCGCTCGCGCCGGCTTCGTATTTCTTGAAGTTCTCGCTGAACAGGCCGGCGAGCTTCTTGGCCGTGGCGTCGTAGGCGGCTTTGTCGGCCCAGGCGTTGCGCGGGACGAGGATCTCCGAGGGGACGTTCGGACATTCGGTGACGACGTCGAAGCCGAAGATGGGATCGCGTTGGGTCTTCGCCTTGGCGAGCGCGCCGCTGTGGATGGCGTCGATGATGGCGCGGGTGTGCTTGAGGCTGATGCGCTTGCCGACGCCGTGCGCGCCGCCGCCCCAGCCGGTGTTCACCAGCCAGACGCGGGCGTTGTGCTGTCTTCATCTTCGTCGGCCAGCAGCTCGGCATATTTGCTCGGGTGCCAGACGAGGAACGGCCCGCCGAAGCACGGCGAGAACGTCGCCTGCGGCTCGGTGACGCCCATCTCGGTGCCGGCGACTTTCGCGGTGTAGCCGCTGATGAAGTGATACATCGCGTGCGCCGGCGAGAGCGAGCTGACCGGCGGCAGCACGCCGAAGGCGTCGCAGGTGAGGAAGATGACATCGGTCGGGATGGCCGGCGACGCACGGGATCTTCGCGTTGTGGATGAACTCGATCGGATACGCGCCGCGCGTGTTCTCCGTGATGCTGGTGTCGGTGAAGTCCACGGTGCGGTCGTCATCGAGCACGACGTTCTCCAGCACCGCGCCGAAGCGCAGCGCCTGGAAGATGTCCGGCTCGTTCTCGGGCGTGAGGTTGATCGCCTTGGCGTAGCAGCCGCCTTCGATGTTGAAGATGCCGTCGTCGCTCCAGCAGTGCTCGTCGTCGCCGATGAGATGGCGCTTCGGGTCGGCGGAGAGCGTCGTCTTGCCCGGTGCCGCTGAGGCCGAAGAGCAGCGACGAGCGCCCGGTCTGTTTGTCCGCCGTGGCGGAGCAGTGCATGGAGAGGATGCCGCGCTTGGGCGCGAAGTAGTTCGCCACGGTGAAGACGCCCTTCTTCATCTCGCCGGCGTATTCGGTGCCGAGGATGACCAGCTCGCGGTCTTCGAGGCTGAGGTCGATGCTGGTCTTCGAACCCATGCCCGGTCGGTGAGGCGGTTGGCCGGGAACTGCGCCCGCGTTGTAGATCGTGAAGTCGGGCTTGCCGAAGTTCGCCAGTTCCTCCGTCGTCGGGCGGATCAGCATCGTGTGCATGAACAAGCGCGTGGTAGGGCCGCGAGCAGATCACGCGGACCTTGATGCGGTATTGCGGGATCCCAGCCGGCGAAGCCGTCGAAGCAATACAGCCGCTCGCGCGTGTTCAGGTAGTCGAGGGCGCGCTCGCGGTTGATGGCAAACGCTGCGCGCGTCGCAGCGGGATGTTCACCGGGCCCCACCAGACGTCGTTTTCCGAAGCCGGGATGCTTGACGACGCGCTTGTCCTTGGGCGAACGGCCGGTCTTCGCGCCGGAGTAGGCGACCAGCGCGCCGTTCTCGGCGATGCTCGCGTCCTTCTCGTAGCGGATGGCGTGCTCGTAAAGCGCGCTCGGCGGAAGGTTGCGGTGAACCTCGGTGACGGTCAGTTCGTGTTCTTTGAGGTCGAATGGAGTCATAGGCGTGTGTGTGGTGTTCTTGTTCTATGGATGCTGTGTTCGAAAATCGCCCCCGTGGCCACCTAACCCTGAATCGCATGGCCTTCCGTCGCGAACGATCATCATGTTTGTTGGTGCTTGGTTTCTGTTGATGGTGACTGGTTCAATCTGAAATAGGGGCATACAGGGCCACGACCGAGCGGGCGGTCGCGCGGTAGCTGAGTCCGGGACCCGGCGAAGCCTCGCGCCAGGGAACAATGTCGTTCGGCGAGTCAAGGGCGGTGTCAATCCACCGGCGCCAAGGGTTCGCGCCTGCGTTGCCCGCCGGTGGCAGTTCGAAATCAACCGGTTCCCAATAGGCGTTGAAGATGAGATGGATCAGCAACTTCTCCGGGCGCAGTTCCACGGTGAAGGCCACGCTGCGCGAATGCTCGCTCCAGTCCGGCTGGTTCAGCCGCGTGCCATGCCAGGCCTTGTTCGCGCCCGAGATGAGTTGGTTTAGGCTCATCCGCCGATTCTCGTGCTCCGTGCCGCGCAATAGCCGCCGCTCCGCCAGGAGCCGCACGAAGCGATGCACATCCGCGTGCTTCTCGAGCCGCGTCCAGTCGAACCAACTGATTTCGTTGTCCTGGCAATAGGCGTTGTTGTTGCCGTCCTGGGAGTGACGGACTTCGTCGCCCATCAGGATCATGGGCACCCCGAGCGAGAGCAGGTTGGCCACGAGGAAGTTCTTCACCTGCCGGTTGCGGAGCCGTTCGATGGCGGGATCGGACGTCGGACCTTCGACACCGCAATTCCAGCTTCGGTTGTCGTTCGCGCCATCACGGTTTTCCTCGCCATTGGCTTCGTTGTGTTTGTCGTTGTAGGACACGAGATCGTTCAGCGTGAAGCCATCGTGGCAGGTGACGAAGTTGATGCTCTGCTCCGGTTCGCGTTCCTTGTGCCCGTAAATCTCCGGGCTGCCCACCAGGCGGTCGGCGAAGCGACGGAGCGAACCCTCGGCGCCGCGGAAGAAGTCGCGGACATCGTCGCGGAAGCGTCCGTTCCACTCCCGCCAACTGTCGCCCACGAAGCTGCCCACCTGGTATAGGCCGGCGGCATCCCACGCCTCGGCCATCAGCTTCGTGCCGGCCAGGACTGGATCGGACTCGATGTCCCACAACACGGGCGGGTTGGGCAGCACATGGCCCCGCTCATCGCGCGCGAGGATGGAGGCCAGGTCGAAGCGGAAGCCATCCACGTGCATCTCCTGGACCCAGTAGCACAGGCTGTCCACGATCATGCGGCGGACGACGGGATGGTTGGCATTGAGCGTATTGCCGCAGCCGGTGTAGTTGGCGTAGCGGGCGCGGTCCGGTTCGAGGATGTAGTAGGCCTCGTTCGCGATGCCGCGAAAGCACAGCGCCGGCCCGTTCTCATTGCCCTCGGCGGTATGGTTGAAGACCACGTCGAGGATGACTTCGATGCCCGCCCGGTGCAGCGCCTTGACCATGTCACGAAACTCGTCCAGCGGCCCGAGCGTGTCCTGACGCGAACTGTAGGCGGCGTGCGGCGCGAAGAAGGAAATGGGCGCGTAACCCCAGTAGTTGGTCCTGCCGGCCGGCGCGTCCTGCGTATCAAACTGGAAGACCGGCAGCAACTCGACGGCCGTGATGCCCAGATCGCGCAGGTGAGGAATCTTCTCGATCAGCCCGGTGTAGGTGCCGCGTCTGGCCTCGGCGACACCGGAGCTGGGATGGCGCGTGAAGCCGCGCACGTGCATCTCGTAAATGATGGTTTGTGCCGCCGGCCGGCGCAGGGGTTCGTCGCCCTCCCAATCGTAGGTCGCCGGATCGGTCACGACGCTCTTGAGGGCGGTGGCGGCGTTGTCGCCGGGTTGGCCGGCGGCGGCGCGGCTGTAGTTCAAGGGCATCACCACAGCGCGACCGTAAGGATCAAGCAGCACCTTCGAGGAATCGAACCGCAGACCGCGCTGCGGCTCGAAGGGGCCGTGCACGCGGTAGCCGTAAAGCTGGCCTGCCTTCACCCCGGGCACGAAGAGATGCCAGTAGTGGTAGGTCCGATGCGTGGCGGGATCGAGTGTCACCACGCGGCTGGGCCGGGCGTCGTCCGCGCGGTCGAAGAGCAGCAACTCCACCGTGGTGGCGTGGCGTGTAAAGAGGCTGAAGTTCGCGCCCCCGTCTCGCGGCGTCGCACCGAGCGGATGGGCACTTCCAGCAGTGGCGTTGGTCTTCATGCGCAGGATGGTCTCAGTCGTGCATGGTGGGCTCGCCAACCCGCAGGAACTCCAGCCGGGGATGGGCCTGGGGATTGCGCGTCGAGAGCCCGGCGACCGGCAGGGCAATGTTCCCCGAAACCGCGTGGTCGCCAAGCCAGCGCCGCGCCAAGTCGCACCCGTCTTTTGGGTCTTCCGTCAAATTGACTCCTCCGTGGTGTCGCCACCAATGCCCAGGCCCTGCCGGTCCGCGACCGAGGCGTCCTGCTTCTCGTCTGCGTCCGCAAAGGACCGCTCGACGGTCTCATGCAAGCGTTCCTCCCAATGGCGCAGCGCCGGGTGGCGTGAGGCGGGCAGGACCTCGAGGAGATTCTGGATCAAGGCATTCATCCGGCGCATCACCTGCACGCTGCTGGCGCCGCAGTATCGGACTTCATCCAGGCTGAGCCGGAGAAAATCCTCCCAGGTCGGAAACGGGACCACCAACCGGAGCGCACCCTGGTCGTCACGGTATGCGCCCACCTCGAGGTGTCGCCGGCCCAGCCGGATCAAGAGGTCCTGGATTTGATCCAGCGCTTGCACGGCGGTGGTCGGATCATTGATGGCGGGAGAAAGCGCCTTGATGGCGATGTCCACCAGCAGCCGGAGGGCGTATTTCGGATCCTGATCGAACGTGCGTTCATCCCCGATTTCGATGGCGCGGTTCAGGGCCGCTTCCTCCACCGGCTGGCGCGCGCCATACACCCGCGCCAGGGGGGTCAATTCCAGCAGCGTGTCTCCGACAGCCGCAACCATTTCAATCACGCCGCCGGCTGCCTTCGCCAGGCTCACCAGTTCCGCGACCTGCACGCTCTGGATCACCTGGGGTTGTCCGGCATAGTTGATGGTCTGGGTGAGGGGGAGCGTGGGATGCTCCGGCGCGGGCCTGGCAGTGACCGCGGTGCTGGCGGCGGGATAAAGCTCATCGATGGCCTTGCGTCCGTGGCTGGCGGTGTACACCAGCATGCGGTTGACCTGCAGCATGCCGATGCGTTCGATGAGGGCGACGAACATGCCGATGCTGGCGATGAGCAACAGGACCACCGCCCAGCCGCTGATGAGCGGCACCCGTCCGGACGCGCTCCGGTCCACCCAGGCCAGCAGGATGAGTGCGTAGAGAAAGGTGGCGCTGAACACCCCGAGCGCGTGGGCCACCACGGGGTCACGCGCCACCCACAGCACCAGACGCGGCGAGTAGGCCGTGGCGCTAAACTGGACCATGACGAACGCCAGCGAGAAGACGATGCCGGTCATGGCAATCATGCCCGAGGCAATGGACGAACAGATCGCCATGGCGGACGCCACACTCATGCTGGCCACGAGGTGCGGCAGCCAACGATGCTCCAGGCGCGGGAAGACCATCCCCACCACGACCGTAACGGCCACGTAGGCCAGCGGAACCGCCCAGCCCTTTTGCTCCAACCATCGCTGTTTGTTGGTTGTCATGGTTCAAGACTCCAGACGGAACGCGCCCACCCGGGTCGGATCACTCGCGTCGGGGTTGAACACGTCACCGGTCAGGCCGGCCACCTTCCAGCTCACGCCCACGAGCAGGCCGCGCCCGGTCTCGCAGGCCCGTGTCCGCCGGGCCACCAACGCCATACCCCAGCCAGTCCGCTGGGGTAAGCGTCCCCTCCGACCCGTCGTAGAGCAAGCTTTCCGTGAACCGGCCGCGGGCGAGGACACATTCGGCTTCGCTGCAGCGTTCCGGGTTCCCCCACGCCACTGGAGCACCGACTGGAGATCGGACCCGGCGCAATTGCGGGAATGGCACGGCGCCCAAACTGTGAACTCGATCCGCTGGAACAGCCCCGTCCCGCCGGCCACCCGAAAGAAGAGCCGGGGCCACGGCCAGAAACGACCGGCCGTATCGGCGCTGGCGTCGCGGCCAGCACAAGGGCGAGGTCACGGCACCCGCATCGATGGCCACGCACAAAGACGTCAACCCCAGGCGATGAGAAGTTTGACGAGCATAGCTGCCTATGGGTTGGTCGCCGAGCGGGCAGCGGCATAGGGCCTCCGGTGCTCGCGCAGGCGAAAAGCGTGATGGTGGTCTAACCGAGGGCTGCCATCCCCCCCTTATGGAAGCGGCCCCGGCAGCAGGGAGGGCGGGGCGGCGCAACATGCCGCTTCCTGGCCACGGCATTGGCTGGTGTGTCAGCTTCTCTTGGGATGCAAGCTTGCCTGCTCAAGGCTATCGCGATAGCGTTCAACTACTCGTGGAATTCAGAATCCCATTACGTGTTTCATTCTGGCTGCTGCTCTGCACGATGGGGGCAAATGCCTTTTCGGAGGACGCACGTTGGGATTTCCGCTTCGGTTATCCCGGTGCCAATGGCGCGGTGTTGTCGGCGACAGTGCATGAGGGGCACCTTTATGTCGCGGGCGGATTCAGTGCGATGGGCGGCTCGAATACGAGGTTCGTGGCCGGATGGACGGGGGAGGAGTGGCGCGGCTGGGACACCGGGTTGGAGTCAATCTCGGTTCCCAGTTCGTTTGGACACGCGATCGCAAGTTGGGGGGGCCAGCTTTTCCTTGGAGGCAGGTTCTACGCGATGGGTCCAACCAACGCGTTGTTTCGTTGGGACGAAGCCCGGTGGGCATCGTTTGGAGGGCTGACCGGCGCGGTTTACACCGTGGTGGCTTCCGGCCACGGACTATATGTGGGGGGAGCGTTTGCTTTTCCCGACTCCAGTACGAATTACGGTGTCGCGCGGTGGGACGGTCTGCAGTGGGAAACCTTCAACAGCGCCATCACAGGAACGCCTGATCAGACTGGTAACTGGGGCGTGTACGATGTCGTTGTCAATGGCTCGGAAGTGATTCTGAGTGGACGCTTTTTCTCCCTGGCCGGGCAGGCCATCTCCAGTGGGGCGCGTTGGGACGGGAGTCAGTGGGTTTCGTTTCCGACGGGGGGAGGGGCGATTGCGCTTCACGATGGCGCCGTGCATGTCAGCCGATACCTCTATACCACCACCGGTCGCTACGGCCCGTGCGTGGGCCGCTGGGATGGCACCAATTGGTTGGTGCTGGGCGACACGTTCAGTCATCCGGCCGATGATCTGCTCTCCGATGGAACCCATCTTTACGCCTGTGGGGAGTTTACCAACTCCGGCGTAACGGCTCTGAGCCGCGTGGCTCAATGGGACGGGACGGACTGGCGGGACATGGGGTTGCCTGATTGGGGGTTATTCGATGCCGACGGTCCCTTTCGACTGGCAATCGATCCCGACGGTGCTGTGCTGGGCTTGGGCATCTTCAGTTCCCTGGACGGGCGTGCGGCCGGAGGTGTTGCCCGATGGCAGAACGGCCAGTGGCACGCTGTGGTGCAGACGAACGTGCTGGGCACCTCAGAACCCGGGTTTGTTTACGCTCTGCTGGCCGAAGACCAAGCGGTCCTGGCTGGCGGCCGCTTCCAGTATGCAGGGCTCAGCAATGTGAACTCCGTTGCCGCACTCGCTAGCAGGTCGTGGAGCGGACTGGGGGAGGGATTGCCCAGTTCAAACAGCATCATTTTCTGCATGACTCGTCATCAAGGAGACCTCGTTGCAGGCGGGGTGTCTCTGGATGATACGGGAGGCTTGGCCACGAATCTGTTCCGGTGGAATGGGGGTTCCTGGAGTGCGGTTGCCGGCGGATTAAACGGAAAGGTCTACGCGGTGAACTCGGATGGAACGAACCTGTTCGTTGGAGGCAACTTCACCCAACCCGGTGGCGTGCCGGCGAGTTATCTCGCGAGATGGGATGGGGTCCAGTGGAACGCGGTAGGCAGCGGCGTGGACGGCCCGGTTCGGGCGCTGGGCATGCAGGGGTCCACGCTCTTGGCAGGTGGGTCGTTCACCAACGCGGGAGGCGTTCTGGTCCGCGGCATCGCAGCGTGGGATGGGGTGGGATGGCAAGCGCTCGGAGGTGGTTTGTCGGGGCCGATGTGTGCGGCGATTCACGTTCGCGGCAACCGGGTTTATGTGGGCGGAAGCTTTACGAATGCGGGGGGAATTCCCGCCGACAACATCGCGATGTGGAATGGTGCGGGGTGGTCGGCGTTGGGGGATGGGGTCACGGGAGGGACGGTGTATGCCATCGCGGCGCGAGACCATCGCGTCTATGTGGGGGGCAGTTTCACCCAAGCCGGCGGTCGGCCGGCGCTGGGATTGGCTTGTTGGGATGGCGAGGAATGGTCGGCGCTGGGTTCGGGACTCGGTCTGCCACAGAGCAACCCTCGCGTTCTTGCGCTTGCCGTGGGGGAGGACTCGGTTTACGTGGGCGGTTTATTCTACACGGCGGGCAGTGCGGCGGCCGGCGGCATTGCGCGATGGGTGGACCAGCCGACGCTCCGGCTGACGGATGTAAACTGGTTGTCTGACGATGAAACCGAGCTGACTTTCCGCGGGGTGGCTGGGTTGAAGTGCGAACTCCAGGGTGCGGCTTCGTTCGGTCAGTGGACCGGGCTGGTTTCCGCAACCGTCACGAAAGACCCGCTGCTGGTCAGGCAGCAAGGCGCCCCCTCCACACAGATGTTTCGCTTAAGACTGCTGCCCTGAGCCGCAAGCCGAGGGGAGCCTCCGGCCCGGTCGAGAAGGCGTCAGTCCCGACAATTTGCAGTTCCACGAAGGGTTCGCACCGAACCGCTTGTGGCAAATCGCATCATGACGCAGCCCCGGCACGCCGTTCACAATGCGTCACCGCGATTTCGGTCCAAATGCCCACGTTTTGATTGGCCTTCTCGGCAAGTAGCCACTCTTTAAGTGCAGGCAAGTTGGCTGGATCAGTGAGGGTCTCCCATGCCGCGGAAGTAGCCCGGTCGTCGCAATCCCAAGGGGCAATGCTTGAGACCGGCACGTTTCGTTTGGAGGAAAACGCATGCACGGCACGTTGCAAGTTCAACCACAGGACAAGTATCGACTGTAATTCTTGGGCCATACCTTTGGCAAAAACCTCCTCTCGCAACCGTTGCAAAGCTGCGGAGATGTCGGGCTGCGTACAAAGCGATGTATCAGCTTCCGAACAAACCTCCGGACCTTACGACGACAGGGCGAGCGGGCGGGACGCGACTCTGCTTGCGATGCCAGTGTGGGCAGCCGTCCCGCAAACCACACATTGCGATCAGAGTGTGGCCAAAGACGCCCCGGACAGGAATGAAGAAATCAAACCGACTCATCCGGTCACAGGGCTACGACCCGAGCGCGGTTATTCGGCCACAAAATACGATGGAAGCGTGGACAGAACCCCGAAAACCATACGACGCCACTTCGGCCGCTCTTACGACGTCAGAAAAGTTCGTAACATGTAGCTAAACGTTTGGTTGGTCAGCCCAAGGCCCACCGAGGTTCGGTTGGTACGATTCCCGACCGCATCGTATTTGTAGCTGTTGGTGCCCACCGGGCTCGCACCAGCCAGCACTTCGTTGGTCAGGCGATACAGAGGGTCGTATTGCCAGGCGAACGTGCGGCTGTTGCCGCTGATCGTTTCACTCAGGTTCGTTCGGTTGCCGGCGGTGGCAAGTTTGTAGGCGAAACTGGCCAGCGTGCCGCTGGCGGAGACAACCGTGAGGTTGGTCAGACGGCTGAGTGCGTCGTAGGTCCAGGTGTTGGTGACGGCGTTGGGCAGGCGCAGGGTCTGGAGATTGCCCACCGCGTCGTAGCCATAGGAACACAGCCCGGAAGCCTGTGCCACCGTCGCCAACCGATTCAGTGAATCGAAGCTGTTGGTCAGGGCCACGCCGCCACTGGTCAATGACTTGATCGTGGCCAGGTTGCCGAAGTCGTCATAGGTGTAGGTGAGCGTGCCCTGCGGGGTGGCGTTGGTAAGCAACCGGTCGCGGGTGTCGTAGGTGTAGGTGTTGGTGCCGCTGGCGTCCACCATGCTGGCCCGCTGCCCGGTGGCGGTGTGGGTCCATTGCACCTGATACCCGCCCGCCGACGCGCGGTTGGTAAGGCGGTTGAGGCTGTCGTACTGGTTGGTGAGGATCACACCGTTGAAGTTGGTCAGGCGCGTGAGGTTGCCTACAGCGTCGTAACCGAACCGCTGGCTTTCGCCGCCGGGCAGCACTTCTTGGGTTCTGCGGCCCAGCGAGTCGTACTCGAACTGGTTGGTGCGGTTGAGGGCGTCCACCAGATTCGTCTGATTGCCCACTTCGTCGTAGGCGTAACGGGTGACCATCTGGACGGTCGTGCCGAACGCGTTGGTCACGCTGGTCAAGCGACCGAGTTGGTCAAAACCCAACCGGCTGACCACATCGGCTTGATTGGTCACGGCCACGCGCCGGTCCAGTCCGTCGTAGCCGTAGCGTTCGCTGGTGCCGTCGGGGTATATGACCTGCGTCTGCCGGTTCAGGGCGTCGAACCCCAAGGTGTTGGTGCGGCCCAAGGCATCCACGGTGTTGGTTTGGTTGCCATTGGCGTCATAGGCAAAGAGCGTCCAGGTCTCGTCCTCGGTGCCGTAGGCGTTGGTGACGGCAATGCGCCGGCCCGCCGCGTCGTAACCGTAGCGCGTGCGCAACGGGCTGACGCTGGGCGGGAGGGTGCCGCCCGGGTTGACGGGGTGTTGCACGGTTTCCAGCACCCGCCCAGCCGCATCATAAACCGTCTCGCTGGCGCTCTGGTCGGGGAAGGTGGTTTTGCTCCAGGCGACCCAGGGCGTCGTAGGCGTAGGCCGTCGAGCGTCCGGCGCGGTCCACGCTGTTGGTGCGCCGGCCTTCGGCGTCGTATTGAAACCACTCGAACAAGCCGTCGGCCTGCACGTTCGTAGCCAGCAGGCCGCGAGCGTCATACACGAACAGGTTGGTCCGGTTCAGCTTGTCCACCGTATGATCCACCTTGCCGATGGCGTTGTAAGTGGTGTGGTTGGTCAGTCCGTCGGGCTCGATGGCGCGCACGACACGGTTCTGCGCGTCATGCTCCCAGGTCGTGACAAGATTCTCAGAACCCCCGCCCGGCAATGTGCGGGAGCGGGTTTCGGTCAACCGATTGCCGTTGTCGTAGGTGTGGGTGGTGAAATGGCCCAGGGCGTCGAACTGCCGGTAGAGGCGCCCGCTGGAATCGTATTCGTAACGCGCCGTCACCACGCCCCGCGCATCGGTGATGGCAGTGAGGTGATGCGGGTAGCTGGCCATGCGATCACGAACGCGAGTAATAGAACCTGATTGCCGGGGATTTCCACATATAGTAGGCGACTGCAACTGGGATACACATCTGGATCGGAAGTCCGATGCACCACCCCCACCATGTGGTGATCAGACGCAGCCCCAAACCGACGAAAGTGACAAGCGGAATGAGCACCACGTACATCATGAGAAGCATCAACGACCCCCTCGAACGCACGAATGACATCATGAAAACAAAGGAACTCAGCACAATGAAAACACCGAACGTCATTCGTCCCGTTGAGGCCAACGACATGCTCATCAGCCAATACTTGCCAGTGAACACAATCACTGCGCAAATGCAAAGGCGGACACCCCAAACAATTGCTGGGGCAGGCTGCTTACGATGGAGTAACTTGTGGTTCATAGCTCAAAGATTGCGTTTCAGCCAACGCCCGAACGCTTCTTGGCGATGCAGGAGCGCTCTCGCCAATACAACTCTCTTTTCCGGGGTTCCGGCTATACTGTCTTCTACTGGGGTTGGGTTGAATGAATCGGTTGATATCCTTGCGAACCATTCCTCAATCGCAGTTGGATATCCCTCGATGTTCCAAGGAAAGGACTCAAATAGATTCGCTGCTTCTTGAAATGGGCCGCTACCTGGCAGAATAGTGCCCATCTGCCCTCCAACTCCCAAATGTTCGTCCTGGAATGTCCGCTCTCCTTCGCTGGCAATTATTCTCTGCAGCGCCGCGATCACATCATTGTTGTGCTGTAAGGCGAGTTGTCGGTTGCGGTCACCTAACCCAAAGTATTTCCGATAATTCACGGTGACCTGTGAAATCAACCCCACATCAACCGCGACCAGAATCACCGCTATGGCAATCGCGGCGAGCGCTGATGGAAGAAACTCATGCCCGCTCGGGTCCATGCAGTTCACCGGATTATTCGCGCAATAGGTGTAGCGATGCAGGCTCGGGGGATCGAAAATGCTCCCGGCATAGTTGTCCCGCGTCCAGAGCCGTCCGGTGCCGGGGTTCAGGTAGCGCGCGCGCAGATAGTAGAACCCGAGGTTCGCGTCGCGCTGCTCGCCCGCGAACAGGTAATCGGTCTGCGGGGCCGCGTTGGAGGCGATGAGCGTTCCGAAGGCGTCGTAAGTGAAGGCGTTGGCCACCGTGGCGTTCGTTGTGGTCAACAGTCGGATGCTCCCCAAGCCGTCGTAGCCGAAATACCACGTGTCACTCGTTGTGACGTCGCGCTGGCTGATGAGGTCCAGGCCGTAGGCATAGACTTTGGACAGCGTTCCGTTGACGTGCTCTTCCAACACTTGGGCGTAGCCCGTGAGATTCTGGCGGCACACCACGTACGTGTTGGTGGTTGTGCCCACGATCTTGCGCACCCGGTTGCCGTCGCCGTCATAGACGTACGTGATGCTGGTGCCGCCCACGATGGCATTGGTCAGGCGGTTCTCGGGATCGTAGCGGTAGGTGTTCCCTGAGGAGTTGGTCGTACTCCCGTTGGCATCATGCCCGTCGATGGTCAGCCGGTCGTTGACAGTGTAGGCGAAGGTCTGGTTGGTCAGCCCAAGGCCCACCGAGGTCCGATTGGTCCGGTTGCCCACTGCGTCGTATTTGTAGCTGTTGGTGCCCATGGGGCTCGCACCAGCCAGCACTTCGTTGGTGAGGCGGTAGAGCGGGTCGTAATCCCACGCGAACGTGCGGCTGTTGCCGCTGATCGTTTCACTCAGGTTCGTCCGGTTGCCGGCGGGGGCCAGCTTGTAGGCGAAGCTGGCGAGCGTGCCGCTGGCGGCGGTGACGGTGAGGTTGGTCAGACGGCTGAGTGCGTCGTAGGTCCAGGTGTTGGTGACGGCGTTGGGCAGGCGCAGGGTCTGGAGATTGCCCACCGCGTCGTAGCCATAGGAACACAGCCCGGAAGCCTGTGCCACCGTCGCCAACCGATTCAGTGAATCGAAGCTGTTGGTCAGGGCCACGCCGCCACTGGTCAATGACTTGATCGTGGCCAGGTTGCCGAAATCGTCGTAGCTGTAGGTGAGCGTCACGCTTTGGTTGGTACCGATGACGAACCACTGGTTGGTGAGCAGCCGGTCGCGGTTGTCGTAGGCGTAGGTGTTGGTGCCGCTGGCGTCCACCATGTTGGTGCGCTGACCCACCGTGTTGTAGGCCCATTGCACTTGATACCCGCCCGCCGAGGCACGGTTGGTAAGGCGGTTGAGGCTGTCGTACTGATTGGTGAGGATCACGCCGTTAAAGTTGGTTTGCCGCGTGAGGTTGCCTACGGCGTCGTAACCGAACCGCTGGCTTTCGCCGCCGGGCAGCACTTCCCGGGTTCTGCGGCCCAGCGAATCGGTACTCGAACTGGTTGGTCCGGTTCAGAGCGTCCACCAGATTCGTCTGGTTGCCCACTTCGTCGTAGGCGTAACGGGTGACCATCTGGACGGTCGTGCCGAACGCGTTGGTCACGCTGGTCAAGCGACCGAGTTGGTCAAAACCCAACCGGCTGACCACATCGGCTTGATTGGTCACGGCAACTCTGCGGTCCAGTCCGTCATAGCCGTAGCGTTCGCTGGTGCCGTCGGGGTATATGACCTGCGTCTGCCGGTTCAGGGCGTCGAAGACGAAGGTGTTGGTGCGGCCCAAGGCATCCACGGTGTTGGTTTGGTTGCCATTGGCGTCATAGGCAAAGAGCGTCCAGGTCTCGTCCTCGGTGCCGTAGGCGTTGGTGACGGCCATGCGCCGGCCCGCCGCGTCGTAACCGTAGCGCGTGCGCAACGGGCTGACGCTGGGCGGGAGGGTGCCGCCCGGGTTGACGGGGTGTTGCACGGTTTCCAGCACCCGCCCGGCGGCGTCATAGACCGTCTCGCTGGCGCTCTGGTCGGGGAAGGTGGTTTTGCTCAGACGACCCAGGGCGTCGTAGGCGTAGGCCGTCGAGCGTCCAGCGCGGTCCACACTGTTCGTGCGCCGGCCTTCGGGATCGTATTGGAAGGACTCGAACAGGCCGTCAGCCTGCACATTGGTGGCCAGCAGACCGCGTGCGTCATACACGAACAGGTTGGTCCGGCCCAACTTGTCAACCGTGTGATCCACCCTGCCGATGGGGTTGTAGGCGGTGTGGTTGGTCAGGCCGTCGGGTTCGATGGCGCGCACGACACGGTTCTGCGCGTCATGCTCCCAGGTCGTGACAAGGTTCTCGAAACCGCCACCGGGCAGCGTGCGGGTGCGGGTTTCGGTCAGCCGGTTGCCGTTGTCGTCATAGGTGTAAGTGGTTTGGTTGCCCAGCGCGTCGGTGCGGGTCATCACCTGGCCGTAGCCGTAGTAATCGTAGTCGTAAACCATCCGGGTTTCCTCGGGCAGACCCAGCGCGTTGGTTTCGGCGGTGCGATTGCCCCAGTAGTCATAGCCATAGGCCGTGACCACGCCCAAGGCATTGGTGGTGAACAGGAGGTTGCCGTTGAGATCGTAGGCGTTGGTGGCGCCATGGCCGCGCGCGTCCACGCTTTCCAACACCTGGCCGAACTCGTTGTAGGTCGCGCTGGTGGCTTCGTTCAGGTCGTTGGTCACGCCCGTCAACTGGTCGAGGCTATCGTAGCCGTAGCTGGTGGTCTCGCCGGCGGGATTGGTTTCCTCGATGCGCCGTCCCCGTTCGTCATAGGCGTAACTCGTCACCCGGTTCTCGGCGTCCTGCACGCTGGCCAGCAGGCCGCCGTCGGTGAAGGTCTGCGTGGTGGACTGTCCGTTGCGGTCGGTGACCGTCTGCCGGTGGCCGGTGAGGTCGTAGGTGTAAGTGGTGAAGTAGCCTAGGGCGTCGAACTGCCGGTAAAGACGCCCGCTGGAATCGTATTCGTAACGCGCCGTCACCACGCCCCGCGCATCGGTGATGGCAGTGAGGTGATGCGGGTAGCTGGCGTTGGTGTAGGCGTAAGCCGTGTTCTCGTAGGTGCCCGCCCCCGCACAGTCCACCAACCGGGCGACGTTGGTCAGGTTGCCAGTGGTGTCATGGGCGTACTGGAGTACGGGCGGTCCGCTGGTGTTGATGCCGATGGGATCGTGGATTTCCGTCACACGGTTCTCGACGTCCCGCGCGAAGCTCACCTGCCTGCCGCTGGTGTGGCTGATACCGCTGTAACCGTAGTAGAGCGTGTTCCCGTTGCGGTCGGCTTTCCAGGCAAGGGTGCCGTCGTCGCTGAACCCGTAGCGCGTGCCGTCGGGCGCCACGAAGGTGAACAGCGTGAACGAAGGTTCCCACGGCGTAATGCCGGACAAGCCCTCGGTCGCTGACTCAATGGCACCGCTCCAACTGCCCCACAGCGCATCCTCGTTCATCATCCCGACGTCGCCCGGGGCGTTGAAGGAGACCAACTGGCCTGAACTGCCCAGCGGGTCAAACTCGAAGGTGATCCCCGACAGGTAAGTGACGGAGCTGGACCCGACGCACTGGCTGCCGCCGAGCATTTGGAACACGATGCGTGGACGAAAGAAGGTACCTGTTCTGAACGACTCAAGGACACGGTGACCACCGTGTCGTGATCGGGAATGATGCAATCGGAACCTCCGCTGCGCTGGGCCAAATACCCCGAACCCAGTGCTGCGGACTTCTCAATGCGAATCGACTCATAGTCCAATTGCCATTTGGTGCCAAACGCCCCTGCGTCGTGGCGTGTGTCATAGACGCGGTTGACCTCAATGGGCAAACCCGCCCCCGGCAGGCTCAGGTCCGCCTCGGCCAGCGTCACCTGACCCACATTCGTCGGCCACGCCACGCTGATGTTCACCGGATCGGAGGCCAGACTGAAGTTGTCGAGGTTTGTGCTCACGGCCACCGCACGCAGAACGTGATCCCCCTCGGGCACGTTTTTCCACTCCACGCTGAACGGCTCGCTCTCGTCCGTTCCAATCAACAGACTGCCCGCGTAGAACCACACCTGCGTCACCCCTCCGCCACCCGTCAATCCCGCCTCGGCTTGCACCAGGAAGTTCGTCGGCACCGTGTAAGTGGAACCTTCCGAGGGCGCAGTGAGCACCACCGACAAGGTGGGGTTGACCCCGACGGTCACCTCGCTGCTGTTGGTGTATTGCCCATCGCTGGCCGAGAGCTTGAGCACGTAGATGCCATCGGCGCCGAAGGTCACGCCGCTGTTCGTCAGGCTGGCGTTGTCGAAGGTGACCGTGCCCGGTCCCGTCACCTGGCTCCAATTGGTGAACCGGGTGCCCCCACCCGTCAGCCCGTCATCCGTCACGAACCCTTGGAGCGTGGTGGACGACGCATAGATGACCTGCTGCGTGCCGGCGTTCACCACCGGCGGGCAGTTGATCGTGTAGCTGGCGCTGGCCACGTCACTGTCGGTAAACCCGCTCTTGAACGCCCCCGCCTTGAGCGTTACCGAACAGGCCAGACTTACGCTGCCGCCGTTGGCGATGTAGCTGTCCGTCGTGGTGGGCGTGGCGCCGTTGGTGGTGAAGAAGATCGCCGCGCCCTCGGTGGCGCAGGTGATGACGACATTGGTCGGCAGCGGGTAACTGCCGGCGCCCGGTGCGAGGACGGGCGTGGTGACGGTGAGCGTCTGGCCCGGCGGCTCGTGGCTGGCGCGGTAGAAGGACGAGGCATTGGTCGTGCGCGCCAGATCGAACACCGTCTGCCCCACCGAGCCCGTGGTGACCGGTGTCCAGGCCGTGTTGGTGGAAAGCAGCGGGGCGGCATAGACCGTCACCGCCACATTGGTGGGCGCGTCCGCCACCGTCACCCGCACCGTATTGCTGCCGGGAAAGGAAGGTTGCGTCAGATAGAAGGGCGTTTGGGCCAGAAGACAACCTGGCACCGCGAGATAGGCGGCAAAGTAACAGCAGAGAAGACGGCAGAACGGGCTCGGAGTTTTCATGATCGGCATGTGTTCGTGCGTTCCTTGCGTCTGCCGGAACCAGAAGGGGCGCTCACCCGCTCACCCCCTCTCGATGCACCGCGAAGCGCCTTTCCCGAGAATGCATCAGGCGGCGCCCGGTGGGGCGCGCGCCTGGCAGGGTCTCCGGGGAAAATTCGCGGTTTTCGCATGTGACCGTAGCCAGAGCTATGCAAATTGGATGTTAGTCTGGGCTTACATGATTTCGTTTCGGGACAACACGCACCTTCATACTCCCCCACATGAGAGCCGCAATCCTTTTCTGCTTGTTCGTTTCATGGAGGCCACAGAACGAAGTCAGAGGGTATGCTCCCCCTGCTGGCGCCAAAGGCCCGCACCTCGGACGGGTGAAACGTCTGACCGGAGTAGGACCTTGGCGTGCTGGCCACAGGTTTATTCCGTTGCGGATTCCAACCGCTCTCTAACGACCGGTGGCAGGCTGCGCACAATGAGGTCCACCGCTTCCTTGGGCGAGTCGGTGATGTACCCGAACCCGATTTTTTCCTGGGTGAACACGCCCGGCTTCATCATGAACTGGCCCCACGTCCGCAGCCCTTTCCAGAAGCGGGTGCCCATGAGGATGAGCGGGAACGGGCCGACCTTGCTTCAGTGTTGCTGCCACTGCCGGTCCCACGCGTCGCGGGGGGAAAGCCTGGCCGTCTTGTTGCCTGCCTTGGCAGTCATGACTCAGGGGTGTGCATTCGGAGCCGTGGGCACCAGCGGGACGGCACCGGCCAATTGCAGGCGCAGGGCCAGTTCGAGGCGGTGTTCCAGCTGCGCCCAGCGCAGCGTCTTGGTGGCGGGGAGGATCTTGCCGGCCCTCTTGAGATACGAGGCCCGCTTGTCCCCCATCTGCTTTTCCAGGGCCAGCATGTCCTTCAGCAGTTGCCGGGCGCGATCCTCGGGCACGTCCGGGTAAAGGTCGGCATACTCGAGCGCGAGCTTCACCAGCCCGTCGCCGAGCTTCTCCATGTCCGCGCGGTAGGACCGGTAGAGCGGCCAGAAGGCCTGGGCTTCACTCTCGGTAAGCTGAAGCGTCTCGGCGACGATGGCCTGACGCTCGGTGCCGACGGCGGCGCGCATGAGTTCGATGGTATCGGTGACGTTCTCCGCCACCTGGGCGCGGGCGGGGAGGGCAAGCGCAGCCAGCAGGGCGGCCAGCAACAGTCTGCAGAGACGATGAGTGTTCATGAGTTGAATCTGTTGTCGAACGGTTGAAATGAGTTCGGTCAAGGTCAGGGAGTGAAGTTGAGGGTGACGGGTTGTTGCAGTTTGAACTCGAGCAGGGTCCCTGGGACCACCGAGACGGTTTCACCCTTTTTCACTCCTGACGCCACGGCGCCGATGGCCGCACCCTTGGCGGCCCCCTCCCCGGCATCATCATCGTTGGCAATCGCGCCAATGGCCGCCCCGGCGGCGGCACCGCGTGCGGTCTTCTTCATGGACTTCGCGCCGGCAGTGCTGTAACCGCTGGTGACCATTGGAACCAGGTTTGGCCCCACAGCGATCTCGGTCAGCCGCAGATCGAGCTGGCTCTGGCCCGTCATCCGCCGGGCCTGCTCTGCGCTTTGGACGCGACCGTAGACCTTGGTGCCGGCTTTGGCCACCACCGTGCCGTTCACCACGAGATCGGTGTCGAGCTTCGTGGTGAACCGTTTGCCCTGCGGATCCTTCGACGACACCGGATCCTCCAACCGAACCAGCAACGCAGTACCGGCAGGAATCGTCACTGCCTTGGGTGCCGGAGCCGCCGGGGCGGCTGCCGCTGGCGCCGGGGTTGGAGCTGCGGACGCCGCCGCCGGGGCCGCGCCGGTGAAGGTCAGGGCCAGGGCCTGGCCGGTTTCGATGACTTGCACGCCGGCGCTGGTTTCGAAGCGGATCGTGCCGGCGGTGCCGCCGACATACCTGCCGTTGAGGGTCTTGCCGTTCTTGAGTTCGAGCACATCGGCCTGGATGTGAAACGCCGCCAGAACGGTCAGTGCCATGCTGATGAAGTGATGATGTTTCATGGTGCGGTGAGAATGTTTGTTGTTGGCGAAAATGAACTTCCTGGAGAGTGCCCTCCCCGGATCACAACTGCAAGCAGCCTTGAGCAGCACGAAAGTTCACCGGTCGATCCAGCAGGTCTTGCCACGACACATCACGCATTTTACTCCGGCGGCAGCCCGGTGGAGGTGAGAATCCGATGAATCCCCAGCTGATCGTCGAAGCGTTGCCAGTGAGGAAAGTTTGACAGTTGCCCCCTGTTGGCCTAACGAAGACCCAGCACATGAACACTGACACAAGCGTCAATTACCTGGCCTGGGGAGCGGACAATATTGCCTACGGACCGGTCGAGCTGCCAGGCCTGGTGACGTGGATCAAGCAGGGCAAGGTTCTGGCGAATTCATGGGTGTTCCGGGAGCGGGACCGCACTTGGTCACGCGCGTCCGACCTGGCGGAACTGAAGATCCTGTTCAAGTCCAAGCTGCCCCCGACTGCGGCTGCCGCCGCCGACGCGATGGGAATCCAGCCCGGCTCACTGCGGCGCATCAAGATGCTGGCGGACGTGGACGAGCGTTTGCTGGCCTCGCTGCTGACCTACATGGAGGTGGTCAGGGTTCCGGGATTCGGCGCGGTCTTCAACAAAGGCGATCATGGCGACGCGCTGTTCATGGTGCTGGAAGGCGAGGTGCGGGCGCGGGTGATGGTGGGAGGGCAGGAAACGACCCTGACCACGATGGGCGTGGGCGAATGTTTCGGCGAGCTGGCCATTGTGGACCAGGGTCCACGTTCGGCCGATGTCATCGCCAACCAACCCAGCGTGTTGATCAAGGTGTCGGACGCCGCCCTGCGGAAGATGTTCGCGGAAGCCCCCGCGCTGGCCGCTCCCTTCACGCTGGCATTGACGCGGGTGATTGCGCACCGGGTGCGGACGCTCACGAAGCGATACGAGGATTCCATCCACTTTTCACGCGCGGCCGGTGCCGCTGAAATGTAGTCGGATCCTCTCCGCGCACCGCAAGACCTGGCATGGGTTGGCAGTCCGGGTCGGTATCAGCGGCTGGCCAACTCCACCCAAGCCGCGAGGCACGCGATGTGGAACGTCTGATCGAGCCAGATCGCGATCGTGCCGGCGTCCGGTGCCTTGGCGCACTTCTTGAAGACGCGAATCCACCACTCCAGGGGCACCCGGGTATCAATCAGCAGGTGAATGAATCCGAGCACCAACCCGGCCCGCCAGTCGAGCGCGATACCCAGGCACAGCGCGTGGATGGCGGCGTGAACCCAGGCGGCGGGATGGCGCAGGCTCCGCTTGTTCAGCGCCATCCAGTCGTTTTGCAAAATCCAATCCGCCACCAGATGGGCTACCAGTCCTCGCTCGAACGGGGTCATCACGGGATCAGAACCGGACGAATTGCCGGGGGTGCCGCGCGCGCGCCTGCTCCTTCTCGCGGGCCAGCTGCAACACGTCGCCTTCCGTCAGGGCGGGCATTTCAAACCGGCCCAGCTCGCCGTTGATGCGTCCGATGGGCACCTCCACCGACTGAAGGCGCCGGTCCGATCCTTGGTGCTCAAGGAGCACGCCGAGCCGGTCCGCCAGCGTGGGCGAGTCTTGGGTAGCTTGCACGAGATGTCTCTTAGTCCCGACGTAATGGATTGTCGAGGTTGATCGTTGATTCCAACCCTGGTCCGTGGGTTGCCAGCTTTCTAAGCAGCAGGTGGCCCTGCCTTTGGCATCTGTGACGAGGTGGTTGAAAGCTCCGCAGGAGCGGCCTGTTGATAGCCAGTCGTCACCGAACCAACGTCAAGCCCCAGCGGGGCGGCATGGTTTCTGGTCTTCATCAATTATCATCCACCGGCTTGAACAGGTAGCGTTCATCATGCGGCACCTGGAATCTGTCGAGCAGGGCCAAATACTCCTGTCGAAACGTCTTGCGCGCGTGATGTTGTTCCTGGTTTTGGATGTAACGAATGACGGTGGTCAGATGGGAATGCGAATAGGAAAACGCGCCGAAACCTTCCTGCCAGCCGAAACGGCCCGCAACCCAGCGCTTGCGGTTGATGAAATTGGTCGCGCCGGTTTTGAGGTCACCCACCAAATCAGAAAGGGCGATGTTCGGCTTTTGGCCGATCAGGATATGGGTGTGGTCGGGCATGCAGTGAATGGCCAGCTGCTTTTGGCCCTGCGCGGTCACAATGCCGGTCATGTATTTCTGAAGCTCCTCCTTCCATTCCCGGCGGACAAGATTTTGCCGTCCTTCCACAGCGAAGACAACCTGAATGTAAATTTGGGTGTATGTGTTTGCCATAGGTGATGCCGCTCCTACGGAGCTTGATTCATTGGTTGGTAGATTTCTATAAACAGGTCGCTCCTACGGAGCTGCGGTCGTGCGGCCAACTGCCAACCCGACCCACCCATCTTGGCCACTGCGTCCGGTTGGTCGGCCAGCAGCTCGAAAAGTTTGATGAACGCGGCACGGGTCATGGGCGGCGGGTGAAAAGCTCCGTAGGAGCGGCCTGTTTGTAGCCAATCGTCTCCCAATGCATATCAAGCCCCAGCGGGGCGGCATGGTTCCGGTTTTCATCAATCGCCTCCACGGGTAGATCCAGGTTAACCCGGGTCTGAAGCGGCAGCCAGCCGCGCCGCCGTCTGTTGCACCCACACGTTGAGCTCCGGCGAAACCGAGGTGAACCGGATGCGGGTCTGGGCCGACGCACCCGCAACGGTCCCCATCACCTTGGCGTAAATCTCACCACCAGAGTTTTCCCCGGTCACCGCTGCGAGCTCGATCTTGACGTTGCTCAGCGGCACCAGCGTCAGTTGGGACTCCATGCCCGCCTCGGAGTCGGACACGGCCACCAGCCGGCCTTCATGCACGGTGCGCCCGACGAATTTCTCCTCCAGCACGGTGAAGCGGATCGGCAGTGGCTGCGGCAGCGGACAAAGCACGGTGGCTTTGGACGGCAACGAAAGATGGAACGGTTCGCCGATGCCGCCGACTTCGTGCAACTGCAACCGCTCCTTTGCGCCTTTGGGTTCCACCTGGAACTGCGCGTCCAGCCGCAGCGGCGATTTGACCTTTTCGCGCACATTCTCTGAAATCAAGATCTGCCCACCGGTCGTGAAGGACTCGATCCGCCCGGCGAGGTTCACGTTCGAGCCGACCGCGGCGTACTTCGTCCGGCGCAACGAGCCGATGTTGCCAACGATGACCCGGCCCGTGTGGATGCCGATGCCCATTTCCAGTTCCGCGGCACCTTTGGCCACGAGGCGCTGGTTGACCTCGGTCATGGCCAGTTGCATCGCCAGACCGCACGCGACCGCCTTCGCGGCGTGGTCGTCGCAGGCCAGCGGTGCGCCGAAGATGACCAGGATGGCGTCACCGATGATCTCGTCAATCGTGCCTTCGTAACGGCTGATGACGTCCACCATCGCCTCGAGGTAGAGGTTCAGGAATTCGATCACCTGGTGCGGGGTCAGCCGCGCGGCCAGGGCGGTGAAGCCGCGCAAGTCGGACATCAGAATCGTCACCTCCCGCTCCTCGCCGCCCAGTTCCAGGCCTTCGGGCGACTGCAGGATGCTGGCCGCCACTTCCTCGGACACATAGCGTCCAAACGCACGGCGGACGAGTTCGTGGGCGCGGGCCAGTTCCGCCAATCGCTGCCGATCGAGGTCGCGCAACCGCTTCTTTTCCAGCGAGGTGGTGACGCGGGCGCGCAGCAGCGTGTGGATTGAAAGGCTTTGGGAGAAAATCCTCCGCGCCCAACTCGATGCACTTCACGGCATTCTCCATTTGATCGGCGCCGGAGATGACGATGACCGGCAGTCCGCCCAGGTCCTGATTGGCCTTGAGGGCCACGAGGACTTCCGTGCCGTTCATTTCCGGCATTTCCATGTCGAGCAACATCAAGTCGAAGGGCTTCGCGAGCACCAGTTCGAGGGCCTGCCGTCCGTTGGGCGCCTCGGTAATGTTGCGAAAACCCAGGTCATTCAGAGCGCGGATCAGCGCAAGTCGCATGGTGCGGCTGTCGTCCACCACCAGCACGGCCGCCTGCTGCAACGGGGCGGCGTTGGGGGCCGTCGCGGCAGCTTGGCGCGGCGCCGGATTGACGGCGGGTTTGGGATTCGAGCTTTCCTCGCTCATGGCAAGTTCATTGGCGTGGGGGGCCGGGCGACAGATGCCGCGCTGCAAGCGGGCGGAGTGATTCCGCGCATGGACCCGGGATATCGAACAGGCCAGCTCAGGCAAAAGTCCGTTCGCCGCGAACCACCCACGTGGTTGTCCATCGCCTGTCGGCCTTTGGTGGCGAAGCGGAGCTGACAACCCCTGTCATTGAACGTGCCGGCCGGCGGCTGAATGTTGGCCGGCGTTTCGTCCGGGACCAGGATGCGACAGCTCATTTGCATTCAACCCCGCCGGCGCGATGCCGGCACGATCGCGCTCCGTCGCGACTACTTCTCCAAGTGTGAACGCTGGCGCACCGCCAGGTAGCGGTCCAACTCGGCGACGTCTTTGAACACGGCCACGCCCGGAAGCGACTTCATGATTTCGAAAACTTCCTGAATCTGCGGCTGCATGTGCATGAAGGAGGCCTGGCCGCCGCGTTCCTTGAGGATCTTGCGCGCGGAGGAGAACACCCGCAGCCCGGCGCTGCTGATGAACTTCAATTGCGCCAGGTCAAACACGAGGTCCTTGATCGCGCCGGCCAGCAGGGGCGCAAGTTGTTTCTCCAGTCCGGGCGCGGTGGCGGTGTCCAGACTGCCGGTGAGCTTCACGGTCGCGGTGCCGGAGTCTTTGCCGCCGAGGTTCTGTTGGATTTGGATTTCGAGAGGCATAATTCGTTGTGTGGTTTGATTATGTGCGGTTCGTCATTCGGATGAAAGGCAGTTTTATCGAATCGGCAGGTTCAGCCGCTTGGTCAAACGCAGGATGTTTTCACCGGCAACACGCTGGTAGCGGATTTCATCCATGCTGCGGCGGACGAGTTCGATGCCCCAGCCGCCGGGCAGATCATCGTCCTCGACCTGCCGCCTGCGTGTAGGCCCGGCCGTGGGATCAAACTCCGGTCCTCCATCCCGCAGCTCGATGACAAACGCATCGGCTTCACGACCGAATTGGACGTGAAACACCCTTGACGCATCGCGCTTGAGACCATGATTCACCACGTTCGCTAGCACATTCCTCCAGGGCCAGCGCCAGACCGAACACCATCTTGTCCGGCACACCTTGTGACGGTGCGAACTCCTGCAACGCCTCGACGGCTCGCATCACTTCCTCAGGTGTGGCTCGAAGTTCAAGCGTCATGCTTCATCCATGGCTTGGGCTTTTGCTTCGAGTGGCATGTTGATGAGTCGATTCTTTCCCAATCGGTTCGAGTCTTCAAAGTCAATTTCAGGTTCACGCGCCACTCTCGCCGGCATTGACCATCAGCGTCAGGATGGCGATGTCATCGGATTGCGGCGCGGCGCCGGCATGGGCGTGGACCTTCCGCAACAAACCGGTGGTCACGTCCAGGGCCGGCTGTCCAGCCAAAGCGCCTGCATCCGCAAGCAGCCGCGCGTCACCGTAACATTCGTCCTGCGGATTAAACGCCTCGCTCACTCCGTCCGTGTAAAGAATCACGGCGTCGCCCGGCTTCAACTGCAGCTCCGAGCGCTCGAATTCCAGGCCCGGCTCAAAGCCGAGCGCGGTGCCGAGATTTCTCACCGCCCACCGCGGCGGCGCATTCGCGGGGAGCAGCACCGGCCGGCAATGCCCCGCATTGGCAACCGTCAACCGGCCGGATTCCGGCTCGAACATCGCGCACTGGAGCGTCACGAACATCCCCGACGGATTGTCCGCCGCCAGCTCGTCGTTGAGCCGGGCGAGAATACGCTCCGGCTCGGCGATCTCGCGCGCCAGCAATCGCGCCAGGCTGATGGCCCGCACCATGAACATCGAGGCCGGAATGCCCTTGCCCGAAACATCGCCAATGAAGATCACCAACCGTCCCGGCCCGCCGGAGCAAACGCCGTAAAGATCACCGCCCACTTCACGGGCCGGTTCGAGCACTGCACCGAAGCTAACGCCGTGGGCCCGTTCAAACGGCGTGAAGTCGTGCGGCAACATGCCCATCTGGATTTCCCGGGCCACGCGCAGTTCGCTGGCAATCTGTTCCTTCACCGCATCGGTGTGCGCCTTGGCCTTGAGCAGCGAGCGCACGCGGGCTCTCACCTCCAGCACGTCGAATGGTTTGGTGAGATAATCGTTCGCACCCGCCTCGAAGCCACGCGTCTTGCTTTGCACCTCCTCGAGCGACGACAGGAACATAATTGGCACTTCCGCCATCTCCGGCGTCTGCCGCAACCGGCGACACACCTCGTAACCATCCAGGCCGGGCATCACGATGTCGAGCAACACCAGGTCCGGCGGCTTCCGCGCCGCGACTTGCAATGCCATCTCGCCGTTGGTCGCCTCGGTGATGTTGCGAAAACCAAGGTCCTTGAGCGCGCGGATCAGCGCGAGCCGCATGGTGCGGCTGTCGTCCACCACCAGCAAGGCCGCATCCTTTGACGGGTCGGCAGCCTGATCAGCCGCGGAATTGACGGGCGGCGCCGGGTTCGCGGGCGATTGGGGATTGGGATTTTGCTCGTTCATGGCGGGTTCCCGGGTCGGCGCGCGGAATCAACGGGATGATCCGGCCGACTTTTGCCAGCAATTCCTCCTCGCGAAAGGGTTTGGTCACGTAATCCCGCACGCCCAGGCGGGCTGCGGTGGAGATATATTCCGGGCCTGACTCCGTGGTCAGCATGATGACGGGTGTCCGTTTGAGCGTGGGGGTTTCGCGCAATCTGCGCACCATGGTAATGCCGTCCATAACCGGCATGTTCCAATCCGAGAGGATGAGGTCGGGTGTCTCCTGGAGCGCGGCGGCCAGGCCCTCCTCTCCGTTGACGGCCTCTCGCCACTCGCAGGCAAACCGCGCAAAAAGGCGGGCCAGCGACAACCGGACCGTCTTGCTGTCGTCCACGTTGAGGATTCTCGGAATCATGCGCGAACCGGTTGGGCCAGTGCCTGAAGGATGGCCTGCGGCATTTGTTCCAGGGGCGCCACCTGGTCCACCACCCCCAGTTTGATGGCCGCCTGTGGCATGCCGTAAACCACACAGCTTTCCTCGCTTTCGGCCAGGGTTCGCGCCCCGGCGGCGCGCAGCGCCTGCATGCCGCGGGCGCCATCGCTTCCCATGCCGGTCAGCAACGCCGCCACCGCCTCCGCACCGGCATGCTCGGCGGCGGAACGGAACAGCACGTCCACCGCGGGACGGCAGTGGTGCACGGGCGGTGACTGCGTCAGCCGGGCCCGGTAGCCGCGTCCGTAGCGGACCAGGGCCAGATGGAAATCACCGGGGGCCACAAGGCATAAGCCGGGAAGCAGCACATCACCTTCGACGGCTTCGCGGACTTCAAACGGGCACAAGTCGTTCAGGCGCTCAGCCATGAGCCGCGAAAAATTCGGTGGAATGTGTTGCACCACGGCGATGGGCGGCAGGCCGTCCGGCAGGCGTGGCAGCAGGAAGCGCAGCGCCTCCACACCGCCGGTCGAAGCCCCGATGAGGATGATCCGCCGCGCGGAAAACTCACCGGGCGGCGATGGCTTCGAGAACCGGCGGCAGGGGCGTGGCACTGGTCTCCGGGCGATGCGGTCGCAGCCGAGCGCGGGCGGCCGCTTTGACGTGATAGGCGAGTTGATGGGACAACTTCCCCCAGAGTCTGGCTGCCGTCGGGCTTGGCCAGCACATCCACCGCCCCGGCGGCCAGCGCTTCCATGGCCTTGGCCGAACCTTGCGGAGTCAGGGAACTGACCACGACCACCGGCATGGGATGGTGTTCGTTGAGAATCCGGAGAAAGGTCAACCCGTCCATGCGCGGCATTTCCAGGTCCAGCGTGATGACATCCGGCTGGAGCTTGAGAATCTTCTCCCGCGCCACGTACGCGTCGGAGGCGACGTCCACGACTTCGATCTCCGGATCCTGATCCAGGGCATCCCGGATGGCCCGTCGGGCGACGGCGGAGTCGTCCACGATCAGCACCCGGATCTTGCGTTTGGCGGTCATGGCTTGCGGAACACGCTTTGGCGCACGGATTCCAAATCGTGCCGGATCCCCATCAGGCTCTCCGAATGGCCGATCACCAGGAAGCCGCCGGGAGCCAGTTGCCGGGTGAGTTTCTGCACCAGAGTCGCGCGCGACGGGGGATCGAAGTAGATCATCACGTTGCGGCAGAAGATCACGTGCTGTTCCCGCGGCACCGGGTATTCGGCTTGGAACAGGTTGATGCGCTGAAACCGCACGCGCTTCCGCAGATCGGCCTTCACCCGGCAGGTCCCGTCCTGGGCGCCCACGCCGCGTTGAAAGTAACGCTTCAACAGCTCCGGCGGCAAAGCGTGCCGGGGGTCGAGCGGGTAAACGCCCCGCTCCGCCTCAGGCCAGCATGCGATGCGAGATATCCGAAGCCTCCACCCGCCAGTCCACGAAAGGATGCTCGCGGAAAAACTCCGCCAGCACGATCGCCAGCGTGTAGGGCTCCTCGCCGGAGGATGCGGCCGCGGACCAAACCCGCAGCGAGTGACCCTTCGGCGGCGAGCCGCGGAGCCAACTCGGGCAGAATGCGGCCCGTGAGAAACGTGAAATGCTCCGGCTCGCGGAAGAACCGCGTGTGGTTCGTGGCAATGAGATCCACCAACTGCTCGATTTCATCCGGGCCTTGCGCGGAGCGGAGCACGGCGCAGTAGTCGTCATAGGAAACCAGCCCCAGCGCCCGCAGACGCTTGCGCAGCCGGTTGGCCAGCATGGGCTGCTTGTCCGGGCCGAGCTGGATATGGCTGTGTTGGTACACCAGGTCCACCAGCGTCCGGTAGGCCTCGGCCGACAGCGTGGCCGTGAACGACGCATGCATGCGCGGGAACCCGATCCCGCCGACGGCAGGCTCAGAAGTTCTTGAAGTTGTCGTCATCCACGTCCAGCTGCCGGGTGGGCATCGCCGGGCATGGGGATGGCCTTGCGCTGGCCCGTGCCGAGGGTCTTGTGAGGCTGAGGACGGGGCCGCGGCCGCGCGGCGGGCTGGCTGCTGAATACGGTAACATGCGAGGCGAGCGCCAGGGATGGGGATGGCTGGGGCAGCCGTGTCCGCGCCGCCCACGAGTTGGCGGAGTTTGCCGACCATGTCCTTGAGCGACGCCGCCTGGGCATCGAGTTCTTCGGCCGCGCTGGCGCTTTCCTCGGCGCTGGCCGAATTGCTCTGGGTCACCTGGTCCATCTGGGTGATGGCGGTGTTGATCTGTTCGATGCCCTGGGCCTGTTCGCGGGCGGCGGTGGCAATCTCGGCAACCAACGCGTCGGTGGACGACACCTTGCTGGCGATCTGCGTGAGCGATTCGCCGACCTTGGCGCAACTGACGGAGCCATTGCGACTGCTGGCAATCGCCGCCTCGATTTTGTCCGCCGTTTCCTTCGCGGCGGCGGCGCTGCGCTGGGCCAGCGAGCGAACTTCGTCCGCGACCACCGCAAAGCCGGCGCCCGCCTCGCCGGCGCGCGCCGCTTCCACCGCGGCATTCAACGCCAGGATGTTCGTCTGGAAGGCGATCTCATCAATGTTCTTGACGATCTTGGCGACCTCGGCGCTGGAGGTGTCAATGGCTGCCATCGCCTGGGTCATCTCGACCATGGTGCGGGAACCGGCCTGGGCCACGGCATGGGCCTCGCCCGCCAGCGTCTTGGCTTTCTCGGCGTTGTCGGCGGTGGAGCGGATCATGCTCGAGATTTCCTCCAGCGAGGCGCTGGTTTCCTCCACGGACGCCGCTTGTTCGCTGGCGCCGGACGAGAGGTTCTGGCTTGCCGCCGAGACCTGGCGCGCGGCGGAGGCGGTTTGCGTGGCGCCCTGGTCGAGGTTGCCCGCGAGGTCGCGCAGCACGCGGTTGGTCGAGCGGACGATTTGCCAGGACTAAGAGGCCGGCCACCAACAACGCCGCCGCCGAGCGCGAGGCCAATGAGCCGGACGCCGGATTGGGCGGCTGCCTTGCCGGTCTTGGCCGCGTTCGTTCCCTGGTTCTCCTTGTGATCAATCAGGGCGCTGATCGCCTCGACGGTCGCTTCGTAAGCCGGGATGACCTTTTCCGCCAGCAGCTTCTTGTGTTCTTCCGCCTTGCCCTCGCGAACCAACTCGAGATACGGGGTGCGGGCCGCGATGAAGGCCGCGCGGGCCTTTTTCACCTCCTCAAAGAGCCGGCGACCTTCGGCGTCCAAAATCAGCGGTTCGTATTGTTTGAACAATTCGTCAATGCGCGTCGCGGTTCTCGGCGATGCGTTCCTCGATGGCCTTGCGCTGGTCAGCCGATTCCGCCTGGCTGTATTGCAGGATGGTGAAGATGTTGTCGCGCGTGCTCCCGGCGCATTCGCGCAGGTTGAGGATGGCGGGCAGAGTGTTGTCCGCCAACCGGGTGATGGACTGGCTGAGCGTCCGTGCAACCGCCAGAAGGCGAATGGCGCCGAGCACAACCGAAATCAGCAGCATGGCGGCGAAGCCGAAGATGATCCGACGAGAGATGGTCCAGGAGTTCATACAGTTTGGTTTGGTTTTGAGAATTCGTTGTTGGGGGCGGAACAAGAGTCAGCAGGCCTTCCTTGAGGAAAACCTTGTCGAGGTCGAGCAGCGTCTTGACGCCGCCGTGGATGGTGGCCATGCCGAGGATGTAATCCGTATTGGGCGAACCGCCAAAATCCGGGGTCGGTTCGAGTTCCTTCTCGCCCAGTTGGACCACTTCCTCGACGGCGTCCACGATGGCGCCCATCAGCATGACGGTGGCGGGCGGGGCGCCGACCTGGACGACGATAATGCAGGCGCGTTCGCCGTAGCTCTCGGTCGAGAGCTGGAACTTGGCCCGGAGGTCGAGGATCGGAATGACTTTGCCCCGGAGATTGATGACGCCCTTGATGTACTCCGGCATCCGGGGGACCGGCGTGATGGGACACAGGCGGATGATCTCGCGAACGCCAAGACCGGCAACCCGTAGGACTCGCGGCCCAACCGGAAGGTCAGGTAGCGCCCCGGCTTGGCGGCGGTGGCGGCCGCAGGAGAAGAGTCCGTCGTCATAGGTTCATGAAATTCGCTGGCAATGATTGGCGAGCAACGCCTCCGCATCCAGCAGAAAGACGATTCCCTTGCCGTTGGCCCGGTGGGCCACCTGCCTGAGCAGGTCGGAATTCACACCGCCCATTTCGGCCGGGGCGTCCGCGATCGTGTCCTCGGCCAGCGGTTCCACGGACGCGACCGTGTCAACGGCGAGGGACAGGTGCTTCCGGCCGTCGGTCAACACAATGGCAACCTCTTTCTGCGATTCCCGAAAAGCGGTCCGCGCTTCCGTGAACAGGTTGATCACCGCGCGCAGATCGCCTTGCTCCGTGTGCTGGATCATGGCCCTGGCCTGGGCGTGATCGCCCTGTTCAGCGCACTTCAGGACGGCATCCGCGAGGGTGTGGATGCGTTGGTGTGGCAACTCGAGACGCCGCATCACCGAAGCAAAACCAATATCCTTCGGTTTGTAACCGTAATACCACTTGCCGAAGGCACATTGGGTGGGATCTCGCGCGAGGGTAAAAGGGCGTCCGTCGTTGACCGCCGCCAGAAGTTCCTGCAGCCAGAGGACATGGTCCTGCTCCCGCGCGACCAACATGGCAATCATCGCTTCGACCTCTTCGAGGGCTGAGGAGAGGCCCAGGCGCAACCGCAGATCCACCAGCGGGAGCACTTTGCCGCGCAGGTTGATGACCCCGCGGAGGTAACGGGGGACATTCGGAACCTCGTGCCAGGGCGGCGTGCGGGTGATCTCCCGCACATACGCGGCGGACACCGCCAGTTGCAGGTCCTTCACACCGGCGACCACATAGGGAAGCCTGGCGCCTGCTTTCATATTCAGGGAGACCGCTCGCCGTTGGTGGGGTTGCCGGTTTGCTGGCATTTCACCAGCGTATCCACGTCCAGGATCAAGCCCGACCCGGCCATCGCCCAGAATCGCCGCGCCGGCCAGCAGGTCCTGCTTGCGGAAGGTCTCGCCCAGATTCTTGATCACGACCTCCTGCTTGCCGAGCAGTTCATCCACGAGGAGACCGCGAGCGGCGTCGCCGGACTCGACGACGACGATGATCCCTTCGGTCGGGTCCACCGCCCGGTACGGCGTGCCCAGGTGCTGGCCCAGGCGCAGGAGCGGAGTCAACCGCCCGCGCACACTGACCACTTCGCCGCGTTCATGCACGGTGCTGACCATGCCGGGCCGCGGGCGGAACGATTCGCGCACCGACAACGTCGGGATGATGTAGCGGTCGTCGCCCACCCCGACGAGCATCCCGTCAATGATGGCGAGGGTCAGCGGCAGGACGATGGTGAAGGTGGTGCCCTGGCCGGCGACGGACTGGATCTCGACCTTGCCGCGCAGCTTCTCGATGTTGCGCCGGACGACGTCCATGCCCACGCCCCGGCCGGAGACATCGGTGACTTTTTCGGCGGTGGAAAAGCCGGGCGCGAAGATGAGGGCGAAAGTCTCCTCCTCGGTCGGGGTGGCGTCCGGCTTGATCAGGCCGCGTTCGCGCGCCTTGGCCAGGATGCGGTCGCGGTCCAGGCCTTTGCCGTCATCCTGGATCGCGATGACGATGCCGCCGCGCTGATGGGAGGCGGAGAGCCGAATCGTCCCGAGCGCCGGTTTGCCCTGGGCCTCGCGCGTCCGCCGGCGATTCGATGCCATGGTCAATCGAGTTGCGGATCATGTGGACGAGCGGGTCGCTCAACTCCTCCACGATGTTGCGATCCAGTTCCGTCTCCTCGCCTTCCGCGACCAGTTGCACCTGCTTGTCCTGCTGCGCGGCGAGGTCGCGCACGAGGCGCGTCATTTTCTGAAACGTCCGGCGGATCGGCACCATGCGCAGCGACATGGCGGTGCGCTGCAGTTCGGTGGTGATGCGGCCGAGTTGACGCAGGGTGCGCGCCAGATGGCGGCTGGACAACCGCTGCACCTCGGGGTCCTGGACGACCATGGATTGGGCGATGACCAGTTCCCCCACCAGGTCCACCAGGCTGTCCAGCTTCCGGGTATCGAGTTTCACGAAGCCCGCGGCGCTCTCCGCCTTGGCCGCGGATTCGCTGCGCGCTTTGGCGGGGGCGTTCCCGTTGCCGTGGGCGGCGGAGCAGGTTCCGCCGCGGCGCAGCCGCTGGGCGTGCCGCGGCTTTCGGGCGTGACTCGGTCTCGGGTTGCTTTGGAGTCGGAGGCGACGGCGGTGGCGGCGCGCGCAGGACGGCGGCGGGCGAGGGTTCTCCGGCCAAGGTGGCTCGCACGCGCTGCCGGAGCTGCCGGGTGGGGACGACGATCGGCTTCGCCCGGCTTCACGCCCTGGAGTTGGGCGCCGATCTCGCGGGTGAAATGCTTGAGCGCGTCCCCGCCGGCGAGAATGAGGTCGATGATCTCCGAGGTGATGCTCAGCTCCGAGCGGCGCGCCGCATCGAGGAGCGACTCCAGATCGTGCGCCAGGTCCCGCAGCGCGTCCAGGTGCAGCAGACCGGCGCCGCCCTTCAACGTGTGGAAGGCGCGAAAGATGGAATTGATGGTGTCGGCATCGGCGGGGTTCTCCTCCAGCACCAGCACGCCTTGCTCGATGTTCTGCAGCAGTTCCAGGGATTCGCCATGGAACTCGCGCAGCAGCTCGGCATCGTCCGCCAGGTTCAAGCGGATCGCCGGCTCATCGGCGGCTGGTTGCGGGGCCGGCGACTTTGGACGGAGCCGGTCCTGAGTCCGCGACCGGAGCTGTGACGACACCCCCGGTGGACTGGTTCCACGTCGCCGGAACCGCGGGCATTGCCGCGCCTCGCTCCCACGCCGTGAGGACGGAACTCATCCACGAATGCCACTCGTTCAAGAACCGGATGGATTCGCCGGTGAATATCCCCGGCCCATCCAGGATCTGGTCCAGCAACGCCCGGGCGGCGGCCAGACCCGTGGCGAGGACTGCCGGTGCGCCGTCGCGGGGGAGTTCCTCGAAGTCCATGAGCAGGCTGTTGATCGGCAAGAGCCCGGTGTCCCGACCCGCTTCGACGAAAGCCAGTTCCTCACCCAGCTGCGCCAGAATCTCAGCCGCGCGGACCACGGCGGGGGCGTTGGGTTGGGGGAGGCCACAGCAGTCTGGTAACACAGATTGAAGGCTGCTGGCAAACCCGCTTTTCAACGGCTCGGCTGGACATTGTCCGCCGCATCCGCCACGGAGGTGAAGCGGTTGATTCCGCCGAGTTTTTCCTCCACCCCTTCGCTGCGCAACCGGTCGCGCACGGAGGACCGCGCCTCGACCACCTGCAAGCGGATCTGGGCGGCGGTGAGTTCATCGGCCAGCCCGGCGAGCGCGTGGGCGCTCTGCATGTCCACGTACGGCGCGGCGGAAAGGTCCAGCACCACGAGCTTGGGCGGGGTGGCTTCGGAGCGCACGCGCTCCTGGATGCGTGTCGCACACGTGCTCGACGTTGAAATACATCAGGCTGGATTCGGGCCGGAAGATCAGGACGCCGGGGATCAGTTCGTTGTCCGGATGCCGCTCGCGGTCCGAGAACCGCCGCGTGCCCGGGATGCGTCCGAGGCAGCGCCACGTGCGGCCGCGACGCGCGCCGGATCAGCAGCACCAGCGAGATGATCGCGCCGATCAGCACGCCCCGCAGCAAGCCCGAGCACAAGCACCCCGAGCAACGCCGCGATGGCCACGATATACTCGGTCCGGTTGGTGCGCCGGAGATGCTTGCAGCGCGGACACTTTGAACAAGCCCGGTGACGGCCACCAGCACGATGGCCGCCAGCACCGGTTGCGGCAGATAACGCAGCAGGCCGGAGAGGAACAGGACGACCACCAGCATGACCAACGACGCGAACAAGCCGGAGAGCGGGGTGCGCGCGCCGCCGCTTTCGTTCACGAGCGATTGCGACATGCCGCCGCTGACCGGAAAGCCCCGGCCCAGCGCGGCCGCCAGGTTCGCCCCGGCCAGCGCCAGAAACTCCTGGTTGGCGTCCAGCCGGCCGCCGTGCTTGGCGGTGAACATGCGGCCGATGGCGGCCGTTTCCACCGCGCCGAGCAGGAAGCAGGCGAGCGCCAGCGGCAACAAGTCGTTCAAGTCGGACCAGTGGATCGCGGGGAGGCCGATGGCCGGCAGGCCCTGCGGCACCTCGCCCAGCAGCTTCACGCCGCGCGCGTCCAGGCCGGTGAACGCGGCGGCGACGATGCTCCCGATGACCACGAACAACGCCACCGGCCGGTTCTTGAGAAACACCTTGCCCAGCACCAGCAGCGCCAGCGCGGCGAGGCCGAGGAGCAGCGAGGCGGCGTTGGTTTCGTTCAGGTGCGAGAGGAAGTGGCCGGCCCGTTCCCAGAAACTGCCGTGGCCGCCCTTGAAGCCAAACAGCTTCGGCAACTGCGTGCTGGCGAGGAACAGCGCCACGCCGCACTTGAACCCGACCATCACGCTTTCGGAGATGAAATTGACGATCGAGCCCGCCTTGGCCAGCCACGCGACGAAACGCGATCAGCGCGACCAGCAGGGCCGTGCCCGCGGCGAGCGCGCCAAAGCGCGTCGGATCGCCGCCGGCCATTTCGCCCAGCGAAGCGCCCACCAGCAGCGAGATGGCGGACGTGACGGTGATGGCGGTGTGGCGCGAGCTGCAAAACAGCCAGAAGACCAGGCCGGAGAACAGGCAGGCGTAGAGCCCCGCCTCCGGCGGCAGGTTGGCCAGCGAGGCATCCGCAATGCCGGCGGGCAGCAGGTAGGCCGCGAGCGTGATGCCGGCAACGATGTCGCCGCGCAGCCAGCCGGGCTGGTAGGACCGCAGCCATCCGAGCGCCGGGATCCAACGCGCCAGGCTGAGGGTTGAGGAGGAGGTGGGGTTTTCGCTCATTGGTTTGCCTTAGACACGGTTGTCTGACCGGCACAAGGATTGTGCTCTGGCGGTGGCCGTGAGATGACTGAAGGTCTCCAAGACCAGGGCCGAAGACAACCCATAATCCTCCAGGCGGCAGCGATGGGGTCTGCGTCCCTCATTGGGATGCGCGGACAGGTAGCTGCGGACATGCGGCCGATGAAGTTGAGCTGGGCTTCCTTGTTGGAGCACCCCACCAGTAGGCGGAACGGTTCCAGAAAATCATCCCGGCCAAAATCTTCCAGTCGCGGGCGCCGACGGGCCAGCTCCAGCAAGCCGTCGGTATCCAGCGTCCGCTCCACACACCCCAGCGCGGTGAGCCGTGAGCCCCCCGTGTTGGCCATGCGGATATGAAACGGCCGATATCTTGCGTTGTCTTTCACGACCACAGGCCGGTCAATACTTTCCGGGCAACGTTGCGATTCCGTTCGCGATCCAACTGGATGTCGAAGCCGGACACCGCCAGCACCGGGTTCGGGTGCAGCACACCCGCGGCGCCGCTTTTCGGTCTCTTGGTTTGGTGTCAGGGTGGTTTTCCTACGGCGCCGGGGCGTCCGGGGTTGCTGCCGTGGGGCGGGCGGACATCCATTCTGACACGAGGCGGTAGCCGACCGCCAGCAGCGTGGGTCCGATGAACACGCCGATGAAACCGAACGCCAGACGCGCCGCCGAGGACGCCGAAGAAGATCAACAGGAACGGCATGGCGCTGCCCTGGCTGATGAGCCACGGTTTGACGAAGTTGTCCACGCTGCTCACCCCCACGCCCCAGATCAGCATGAAGATGCCCCAGCCGGTTGAGCCCTGATGGAACAGCCACAGGGCCGCCGGCAGCCAGACCAAGGGCGGGCCGACCGGCACGACCGACAGGAAGAACGTGAACAGCGCGAGCAGGCCGGCTCCGGGCACACCCGCGATGAGAAAGCCGATCCCCGCCATCACCGCCTGCACCAGGGCCGTGCCCAGGATGCCATAGACCACGCCGCGCACCGTATTGCCGGCGACCTCGAGCAGGTGCTTGCCGCGTTCGCCGGCGATCCGATCCACGGCGGTGCCCAGGCGTTCCGCCGCCTTGCCGCCGTCGCGGAAGAGAAAGAACGCGATCAGGATGCTCAGGGCCAGTTCGAGCAGACCGCGGCCCAACGCCAGGCCGGCCTTGAGCAACCAGCCGCTGACCGGTTCAATGAACCGCTTGGCGGCCTCCAGCAGCTTGGAGCTGTCCGCCGCGAGGCTCTGCCAGTATTCGGTCGCCTGCCGTCCGACGCCCGGCACCTTGGCCAGCCATTCGGGCGGCGCCGGCGGCCCGGCATCCATCCAGCGCTGCGTGGCCGCCGTCAGTTCCTTGACGTTGTCCCCCAGGGTCGCTCCGATGATGACAAACGGGCAGCAGGATCACGCAGATCATCGCCAGCGCCATGAGCGAGGCGGCCAGGGTGCGCCGCCCGCCCAGCAGCTTGACCAGCCGGCGATACAGCGGCCAGCTCGAGAAGCTCAGCACCATCCGCCCAAAGCAACGCCGAGACGAACGGCAGCATCACCAGCAGGCAGCCGCCCAGCAGGAGCGCCAGGATGATCCAGCCGAGGTTCTGTTCGAGTTTGGAGCGGGATTCGTTCATCGGTTCGGTTCCTCCTGGCGCCTGCGTTGGCCGCATGGATCGGCGTCGTGCAGGGTCAACCAGCCGTCATCTCGAAAACGTGGCATTGCCAGGGAGGCACATCCAGACAAAACCCTTGCTCCTCGGGGTCTTGATGGTCAGGTTCGCCGGCATGGCTTACCCTTCTGCAATGGTCGTGATTCCCGGCACGTGCTCAAAGTGCTTCTTGTTGTGAGTCACGATGGGGATTCTGTGCCGGAGCGCCGTGGCCGCGATCCAGGAACCGGGCAACGACAGGGGCTGTCCCCGACACGTCTTTCCAACGAGTTCGGCCCAACTCCACGCCAGCCCATCGTCGTAAGGCAGCACGGCGAAGTTCTTGAGGAACTGAACCAGGCCCTGTTTCTTCGCCTCACCCCAGTTCCGCTCAAAAGGCCAGCGATACAGTTCCGCCACTGTCATGAACGAGACGAAAAGCGTCTGTCCCGTCAGATGAGCCTCGTAGGGCCTGGCCCGGGTGTCCCCTTTGTAGATGTAGGAGACGATGTTGGTATCAATCAGCATGGTCCCACCCTATTAAACCGGACTCTCTGCCCGCCACCGCTCCACCGCATCGTCGAATCCCTCCCAATCCTCGGCGGAACCCGCCCCGAACAGGGCTGAGAAGTCGCTGACCGGCGCCACACCCTGACGCTGTGCATACTCCGCCGCAGATGGGCTCTCCCAGTAGTCGTAGGTCCACGCCGCGCCAGCTTCGGCCACCGCCAGCGTGGCAGGCGCTTCAATCTGCTCGATGTTGGCAATGTTCAGCCAGCGCGGCTCGCCCGTCGTGTGATACTCCATCTTCCCGCTCACCCGGACAAACTGCCGGATGCCTCCGGTGATCCGCACCGCGCCTGGAACGCCGGCTTCAGCCGTATCCATGCAGAAAACTTTCAACGCAAAGACGCAAAGGCGCGAAGAGTAGAGGGGTTAGGGATCTTTGCAGCCCGGCTCCGCCTGGTTCCGGGTTTGGGGAGATTCTCTTTGCGTCCGGCCACGGTTCATTGGGTCTGTTGGGGTCGGTTCCGGGCCGCGCCGGACTGGGAATCCAGTTCCGTCAGATGCAGGCGCAGAATGCGGCGGACCTCCTCGATGGTGGCTGGCAGGTTCTGGCAGGAGTGTTCGCCGCGCACGACCAGTTCCGACTCGACATAATCCACATGCGCGCTTTGGTACGAGACGACGCCGTCCCGGCCCTCGTGGTAATCGCCTCCGCCTTTGACGGGGATGATCGAGTGCGCCTGGATCGCCGGGTCCACGGGAATCTCCGCCAGCCTCAGCAGCGCGGGGTTCTTCGGCGACATGCTGTCGAGGCTGGTGGGCATCTTGCCCCGGAGAAACTTGTCCACCTCAGAGCCTTCGCTGAGGGTCAGGATTTCTGCCGTCCTGGAGACCGCGTCGGACGGCAGCGACATCAGCCGCCGGACCAGCCCCCGTGCGAAGCTGCTTGAGAGGTAGCTGCCGCGATGCGGGGTGCTGATGAAGACCACGCGGCGGACAAATGGCAGCGGGTCCAGGAACAGCAGGTGGCGCAGCCGTGCGCGGTCATCCTCGTCGATTTGCAAGTCCTCGATCCGGTTCGTGCTCAACATGCTCCAGAGCTGGTCGCCAATGGCCGTGGCGGTGAGTTTGGTGAGAAGGCCGCCCTGGCTGTGGCCGATGATCACCGTGTGGCGCAGCCAGGCGTTGGTGCCCTCGGGATCCAGTTCCTGGACCTTGGCCGTCAAGGCGTCGCGCAGTTCCCCGGCCGAAACGGGGAGGGGATTCCCGCTGCCATACATGAAATGCCAGAACTGGCAGCGCTGGCGCAACACGGGATCGCCCGCCAGCGTATTGTTCAGCTCGGCCCAGGTGACCGGACTCGAGAATGTCCCGTGCACCAACACCACCGGAATCCGATCGGGCGTGAAAGCATCGATGGCAATCAACTGACTGGGCAACCGCTGGGCCGGCGCCAGGAATTGCATCATGCCCAGGTCCCAAACGAACGACTGGTTCAGCACGTGGGCCGCGTGCGTGGTGGTGTCGGTCTCCAGGGGCACCTGGACGCCGTTGACCGCCACGTTGGGTGTTGCCGAACGCGGGATAAAGTTCCAGCGAACCCGGATGGGTGCCGGCGTCCACTTCGGTCAGTGAACCCGGCAGGCGCAGAAACACGGTCGCGGGCGAGGAGCGACGGATTCCCAACCCGGGATCGAGTCGTCGAACCGCCAGCAAGGGCGCGCCCACGCCCGGTTCCCGGTTGCGCACGCTCAGGCCGCGCACCCGAAACTGATCCGCCAACAGGATCTGGTCGAATTCGTCCAGGCGCGTGGGGAACTGGGTGAGGTCGAGTGTCAGATCGATCTCTCCCACGGGCAGCCGGCGCCGACCATCGTGCAGTCGAACGACTCCATTGGTTCCCCTTCGCTCCGTGAGCGCCAGGCCGAGGCCGTAGTTGTAAAAATCGCAGGCCTGGCGGAGGCGGCGATCCAGCGAACCGGGCGGCGCTTGACCCCCTTCACCGAACAGGAACAGCCAGGCATAGACCGCCGAGCCCAAGTAATAGTCGCGTGCGTCACGGGGATCCCAAGGTTTGACGCTGCGGCGGATTTGCTCGCCTGCCACGTAGCTCATCTCCGCCAGCGCAAACAGCAGGTCGCGCTCACCGGTCTCCCGGGCCTTCCGGTGAAGCTGGCGAACCGCCTCGTCCGGATGGCGGGCCGCCAGTGTGTCCAGGTCGAAGCGATGCAGCAGCGCGACCGTGTCGGCACCCGGCTTGCCCGTCAGCAGGGCGTGTTCCCCCACCTGCGCGTAGGCCTGGCGTGTGGTGACTTTCTCGGTGCCGATGGGCGCGGCGCAGCCGGCGAGCAGGGCGAACGCCAGCGTGGCTGTGGAGACGGGCAGCGGCGGAAGGCTTTGAAGGGCGTGAGCGAGGGAGGTGGCGAACTCCGAAGTCCGGAGTCCGAAGTGCGAAAGAAACTCGACAACCGAGGACCGGACCGGGCGAGCGATCGGGGGCATCTCAGCGTTTTGTGCGTCATCGGAGGATTGAACGCCGCGTTTCCCCTCACCCTGGCCCTCTCCCCAAGGAGAGGGAATGGCGGGCGATGCGCCCCGGAAGGCTGGTGGCACACGTTGCAGGCGCCGCCCGGTACCGTTCGGACCTCGGACTTCAGAATTCCTTCGGCTTTCAGGTCTTCGGTCTTCGGCATTCACGGTTTTCATAGATCGATGCCCGGCAGTCCACGGCGGATCTGTTGCGAGAAGTCGGACGACGCGTCCGCCGCCTGCGCGCGCTCGTTGATGCGGCAGCGAGGCTTCAGTTCGGCCATCGGCAGACTTGCGGCAAGGGCGCCCCGCTCGTGCAGCATCTCGTTGCCGTAACCGTTCACCAACATCCGCCAGTCCCACGGTGCACGGTCGGTGGCGGCCCGCTGCGTGCGGATGCTGGTGGTGCAGTTATGGGTGATCGCGCTGTACCACTCCGGCCGCTGGTGCAGGTCATTGACGCGACGCACATAGTCGAGAAAGAACGCGCGCACCTGTTCGGGAGAGCCACGCAGGCGGTACAGATAGACGTCCTCACCCTGCCGGTAATTGGTCCGCAGCCGGACCAGGTCGCGCTCATCGGCGACGAGGTAAATCAACTCAAACTGGCGGAACAACCCTTTGATCGCGGAGTAGCCTTCGCCCTTTTCCTTTCGGGTTTCGATGGAAAAACAGACGTAGTCGCCGCCCTCGAACCCGAAGCTCACCATCGTGTGCGCCATGTTGGGTGAGCCCCAATAGACCATGAAGAGGTCCGCGGTCCGGAGTTTCTCGAGGTCGAAGGTCTTGTCGTAGTGCCGGACGTCGAAGTCGGTTTCGGTGCGGTAGTCGCAGTTGCGGATGTTGTGAAGAGTAACCTGGTCGCCATTGAGGTCGGCGTAGGGCAGCACGGCCAGGTCCGGCTGCCAGTCGCGGTCGTTCGAGGGCTGCAGCGAGAACCACCAGGCGAGCGCCAGCGTGAAGGCGCCGACGATGAATCCCGCCGCAAGCCAGCGGCGTTTGACCACGACGCAGACCGTTAGCAGGGCGAGCAGATATCCCAGAGCCAGGGGCGCTCGCAGCCAGGGAATGCGAACATCGAAATAGAGCGCCGCCGTCGCCCACGCCGTCAACAGGGCCAGGGCGCACGCGCCGACAATCGTGAACAGCCCTCGCAGCCAGCGCCGCGGAAGTGGCGAGCGGGCAGGGGGCGCCGCAGAGGTTGGGCCGGGCTGGCTTGTCATGACGTGCTCATCCATACACGAATCCCCTCACCCGCCCTCTGGGCACCCTCTCCCCGGGGGAGAGAAGGGGTGAGGGCGAGCCTCGGTTTCATGGAGAGTTTCCTGCGTGGATGCCGTCTTACTGTGCCGGGATGGTGATGAGCGGCAGGCTTTCCTTCTGGCCCGTATCCGAGAGCGTGAACAGCATGAGCATGAAGGTGAAGGCCCGTTTGCTGTTGAGATCGCGGTCGTCAATCCAGAACCAGGCGTTCCGGTAGGAGACGGCCACAAACGCATCGCCCGGTTTGCCGGTTGAACTGTGGATGCGCACCAGGCGCGGCGCGCTTTCCGGCTCGGCCTGCGTCTCAAGGCCGGGCGTGGCGCGTCCCTCCGCCACATCCTCCGGCGGCACCTCCACCTGCGCTGACATGGTGCTCATGATGTGCAGAAGCGAGCGGGTGATCACCGCCAGCTCCTTGCCGTGGGCGGGCGTTGCGCCAAACACGAGATGGAACTCCGTTCCCTCCGGATCCAGCCGCAACAACTGTCGCAACTCGCGGGTTTCGGCCAGAATCGCGTCGTCCACATCCTGGGCCCGGAATGTGAGGATGCTGGTTTGTTGGTCCTGCTTGTCCTGCTTGACCCGCATGCTGACGGCCCCGGAGCGTTGCAGGCTGCGCAGCAACTCCAGCACCCGGAGGAAGCTGGGGTCGGGCGGCGTCACCCCGCTCACCGAGGTTTCCTGGTTCTTCAATCCGTTGATCGAGGCGGCGGTGGCCATGAGGACGCCGTCCGCCGGCCAGCCGGACTGGATCATGAAGAAGACCGCTTCGGGCGGCAGCGGCGTCATCAGGGCCTTGACGAACTGGTTGCCCGTGAGCGGGACGTAGGTGATGGTCGGACGGTCGGTGAATTTTCCGGACGCGCCCAGCGCCAGGCTGTCATCCGTCGGGGCCGAGACCTGACCGCCGAGGCTCACCCCGGTTTCGAGCGAGTACCCGGCCACGATCTGGCCCACGTCTACGAAGATGGGCGGGTCCAGGTAGCGGAGCTTGACGATATTGAGCAGCGTCTGCCGCTTCCATGACTCGGAGATCGAACTGCTGTAGTCGCTGCGGTCGCGCGCGACGGTGCCGGGTCCGACGCTCTTGCACCCGGTGACGAACAGCAGCCCGAACGCCGGGAGCAGCAGGGTGTACAGCAGCACGCTGGTTTGAGTTTTCATCTTCATGTTATGTCCCTGCGCCTTTGCAGCTTCGCGTCCTTGCGTTAGGGCCTTTCCGTTCCATCCCGACTCAGAGCTGGACGGGCAGCAACACCAGCCGGGCGACGGCGAAGAGGAACGCGAACAGGCCCAGGGCCACGACGCTCCGCCGTATCCAGAGTTGATCGAACTTCGATGCGGTGCCGCCGCAAAACAGGGCCGAGGCGAGCAGGACGGTGACGAGCACGTAACCGCGGGAGGTGCGCCCGGCGTCCCCGGCCTGTTCCCAGAGTCGCAGGCTCTCAGCCTCCGCCGTGTCCGCCTCCACCAGGAGGCGCGGTTGATAGAGGTTGGTCCCGAACGGGTGTGCCGGGGCGTTGGGATTGTCGAAGGGCTGGGTGGCCAGCCACGCGTTGAAAGCCGTCTTCGCCTCGTCGCGAAAGCGATCCGCGTAGAATTCCGCGAGCGCCTGGTTCGAGGCAGCGCGGGCGTTGACGTATTCCGTGAACAACAGGACGTCCGCGAGCTTCATCTGGTAGGACTGGAGTTCGGCCGCGACCGCGTTGCGGCCCGCCACGGCGGACCGGTTCATCGTGCGCTGGGACACGCCGCCCCACACGGCCGCCTGATAGGAGCACCACGCCGTTCCCACCGTGGCCAGCGAAAGCAGCAGCAGGCCGATGGGCTCGAACCAGGCATGCCTTGTCGTAGGGTTCGCGGGCGTCGCGCCGTGCCGTGGTTGCTCTCGCGTGCTCATGAGAAGGCTCAGCGACGAGCCGAGACGCGTGGGGTCGACGGGATGGACGGCATGGGCCGGGGCGTGGGGGTGGGCCGGTAAATCGGCTGTTCCACGTGCGGCGGGCGTTCGGGCCGGGGGGGCGGCGGCGTGACGATGATGTCCGGGTCGTCGTCGTAGTATCCGCCGTAGTACCAGGGATCGTTGAAACCCACGCCGTAAGAGACGCCGCCACTGACACTGCCGCTGCCGCCCGTGCTTTCGCATCCGGCCAGGGCAAGAAGGCCCAGCGCCAGCGCGGCACTGATGGGGACCGAAGGGTTGAGGACTTTCATTTCAGTGGGCTCCTTTCGCCTGGTCCGGACTCCATTCGAGAATGCCGATGACCGCCCCGGTCGGATCGGCAATCACCGCCAGCCGTCCGTCGAGCAGCTTCGGGTTGGGGGTGATCAACACCCGCCCCCCCAGGGCTTGCGCCTTCGCCACCGCTTCGCTGACACGGGTCACGCGCACAAAGGGCAGCCAGTTCGGCCGCACCTCGCTCCGCTCCGGCGGAATCGTCATGACCGCCGCGCGCGCGTAAGCCTCGCTGGTCAGCACGAAATCGTCGGGCCGGGAAGTGTCCGTGTTCTCGACGATTTCGTAACCGGCGACGGATTGGTAGAATTCACCCGCCTTGCGGGCGTCACCACTTAGCAGTTGCACCCAGATCCAGTCTCCGGGCTCGGGCAGGAAATCCTGCGGATCGCCGGAACTGGATCGGATGACGCCGAACACCGCTCCCTCCGGATCCGCGAACACCGCCTGCTCGCCGCGGTCGGGATACTTCTGTGGTGCGGCCAGCACCTTGCCGCCGGCCTCCCTCACCGCGCGCTCCGCCTTGCGGACGTCGGGAACCGAAATGTAACCCAACCAGCGGGGTTTGGCCGCCGTTCCCTCCGGTCGCGGACGTAGGAGGAGGCCGGCCAGTGGACGGTCCTGGTTCCGGGCGATCGTGTAGCCGCCCAGATCCGTGTAGGTCCACCCGAACAACTGCCCGTAGAACTTCCGCGCCGCCGGGACGTCATCGGTAACCAGGTCGGCCCAGACGAACTTGCCGGGCAACCGGTCTCCGCCTGCTGTGGACAGCGGCGGCACGCGGGGTTCCGGGGCCGCATCAACCGCGGCCCCGGCGCCCAGCAGCAACGTGAGAGCCGCGCCCAGACACTGGGAGCGGGAGGGGCAATGCCTGGGGTTCATGTCGAGGTCGGACGCCGTCCTACTTCGAGGATTTGGCGTCGGCTTTCTCGAGGGAGACCGCCAGCGCCTCGGTGTACGTGACGACGATGGTGTCGCCGATGTGGACTTGTGTCAGCCGCGTCGGATCCTCCACGCGGGCGGTCAGGTAATTGCCGCCCGGACCCTTGAGGGTGATGGTCTCGGTCGGGCGATCCAGGCCCTCGACGGTGGTGACCACCTTGAACCGGCGCAGACCGCCGCCGGCCGGAGAGGTTCCCTGCGGAGCCCGGCTGGCGGCTTCCAGCAGGACGATGGGATTCTTCTCCTCGTCGGGTGTGGGCTTGCGCAGTTCCGCCGCGACCGAGACGTAGTAATCCGCCTCGACAAGGTCGCCGACCTTGACTTCCTTCAGGCGCTTCACCCGCTGGTCCACGGTGAAGGTCACGGTGTTGCCCAGCGGGCCCTTCAAGGTGACCTCGCGGGTCTTGTGATCGATGGCCTCGACCGACGCGGTGATGCTGACGAGAACGGATTTCTCGACGCCCATGGGTTTGGATGGGGCGGCCGCCTCCTCGGCGGCGGCCAGGTTGAAGTGCGTCACCGCGGCCAGCAAGAGGCCGCCGAGGAGGAGGGAGTGGATGTTCATTTTCATGTTTTGTCTTTGTGTTTGATTCCCATCGCTGTTTGTTCCGATGGGCCGGTCACTACATTTCTGGCACGAATCCTCGGCCCGCGGGCCAGCCGTTTGCGGCCGGTGCCGGCCCCCAGCTCACTTGGCTTCCGGGGACAGGGCGGTCTCCATCTTGTCCATTTCCTTGAGGGCGGCCTTGATGGCCTTATCCACAAACTGGTGATTCCAGTTGGCGCTGCTGACCGTGCTCTTGATCGCCTTGACGCCTCCGGCGGTGATGTCCGCCGCGAGCGCTTGTTGGATATCCCCGAGGTCCGAGAGGAACGGTTTGAACTTCTCGCTCGCCTCCTGGAGCGACGCCTCCACCTTGTTGTAATTCATTTTGACGGCGTCCAGGCGCTTCTGCGACTTCTTCCGCAAGGCTTCGTTCTTGATGCCATTTACGGTGTCCTGCCAGTCCTGGAAGTATTTCCGGCCATCGCCGGCCATCCACTGGACCCGCAGTTGCGTCACGGCGGCGGATGCCTCCGTCTTGGCCACTTCCGCGCAGTAGGCGTCGTAGGCCGGGCGCAAGTCGCCCTTGGTCTGTTTGGTGAGGGCATTCAGGGCGTCCAGCGTGGTCTGGAGTTGAATGGACGTCTTGGTTGTCTCGACATGGGCGTCCCGGATGCTGCTGGCGAGTTGTTCCTGGCTGGCCTGCGTGGCGGAAGCCAGCAGGGTCACCAGGCCGATGGTTAAACAAAGTTTCTTGTTCATGGTATGTTGTTCCTCTTGTTTTATTTTGGTTTGTTGTCTTGCACCTGCCGCCGCGCCCCGGTTCACGGGGTCACAACGGCACATCTTTCGCCTGCCGGGGTCCTGCCTGGCCCCCGGCTCAGTATTTCTCTGGCACAAATGCGCGGCCCCTCAAGGTGGCTTCGTCATCGTAGGCCCCTTTCATCGAGCGTTTCGGCAGTTTGACCTTTTCCCGTGGCACATCCTTGTAGGGAATCAGTTTCAGAATGTGGCGGATGCAGTTGAGCCGGGCCCGTTTCTTGTCGTCCGAGCGCAGGATGTGCCAGGGCGCCCACCGGGTGTCGGTGGCTTTCAGCATCGCGTCGCGCGCTTTGGAATACTCGAACCACTTGCTGCGGGAGGGCAGGTCCATCGGGCTGAGCTTCCACTGGCGCAGGGGATCCTCGAGGCGCGCCTCGAACCGGCGTTTCTGTTCCTTGTCGCTGACTTCGAGCCAGATCTTGATGATCTGGATGCCACCCTGGACGATGTAGCGCTCCAACTCGGGACAGACCTTGAGGAAGCCCTCGTATTGCTCGTCGGTGCAAAAGCCCATCACCTTCTCCACCCCGAGCCGGTTGTACCAACTGCGGTCGAAGATCACGATCTCGCCGGCCGCCGGGAAGTGTCGGATGTAACGTTGCATGTACATCTGGGACTTCTCCCGGTCGGAGGGGGTGGGCAGGGCCGTGACGCGGAAGACGCGCGGGCTGACGCGTTCGGTGAGGGCCTTGATGGTGCCGCCCTTGCCGGCGGCGTCGCGGCCCTCGAAGACGATGATGACGCGCAGGCCCTTGTGCTTGACCCACTCCTGCAGCTTGCAAAGTTCGCCCTGGAGCTTGCGCAGCTCTTTCAGGTATTTCTTGCCCTTCATGTTCTCGGGCTCCTTGGATGTTGCTTTCTTGCTCATAAATTGCTTCTCGAACCTTCCTGCCGCTGCCGGTCGGGCACCGGTGCTCCGGCGTCCAGGCTGCGGCGCGGCGCAGCCCTACCGGACCGGAAGTTTCATTTCACCACCGTTTGACGCCATGCCGTCCCGGTTCTTCACGGTGTCCGGCGCGGCGGCGTTCTCCCTGTCTTCGGGCGCGGGCGGTTGCTGCCAACCGCCGCCGAGCGTGCGATAGAGGGAGACGACGCTGAGCAGTTCGTTCAGGCGGGCGCGGGCCAGGTTCAACTCGGCGGTGAACAACTCCTGCTCGTTATACAGCACCTCGAGGTAGCTGGTGACACCCCCTTCATACCGGATGGTGGCCAGATCGGACGCGTTGCGATTGGCCTGGGTGCGTTCTTCCTGCCGCGCGCGGAACTCCCGTGTGCGCTGGTAGGCAATGAGGCTGTCCGAGACCTCGCGGAACGAGTTCTGCACGGTCTTCTGGTATTGGGCCACGGCCTCCTCGAAGCGGGCTTGGGCCAGTTTCAAATTCCCGCGCAACGCCCCGCCGGTGAACAACGGCATCGAGACGGCCGGACCGAACTGCCAGGTTTGCGAACCCCCAGCGAACAGGTCGGAAAGCGCCACGGACTGCACCCCGTAGAACCCTGTGAGGGTCACCTTTGGGAAAAACGCCGCCTTGGCCTGACCAATGTCCGCATTGAAAGCGACGAGCTGTTGTTCCACCGCGCGAATGTCCGGCCGGCGATCGAGCAGGTCAGACGGCAGTCCGGGCGGCACCGTCAAGTCGAGGTTCTGGCGCAGGAACCCTCCGCTGCGATGGGGAGATCCCGGGTTGCGACCGAGCAGGATGTTCAATTCGTTCTCCTGCTGCTCGATGCGGCGATAGGTATCCGCAATGGTCGACTCGGCGGTGGAAACCAGGATTTGCGCCTGATACACGTCCTGCTTCGAGGCCACCCCGCCTTCCTGGCGCAAGGTGGTCAGTGCCAGGGAATTGGTCCGGATGCTGTAGGTGCGTTCAGCGATTTCCAGTTCGTGGTCGAGTTCCAGCAGGCTGAGGTACGCGGTGGCGACTTGTGCGACTAATGTCTGCCGGACCGTTTGCTGCGCGTCCACCGTGGCGAGCAATTGGGCGCGGGCGGCCTCGTTGGCCCGGCGGATCCGGCCCCAGAGATCAAGTTCGTAAGCCGCCATGCTCCCATAGACATTCCCATACTCGTATTGGGGACTTGTGCCCGGCGGAATGGACACCGGACCGTTCTCCGAGGTGCGCACAGTGGACACGTCGGCCCCGGCGCCCACGGTGGGAAAGAACTGGGAGCGGGTGACCCGGGCCGCCGCCTCCGCCTGCAACACGCGGGCGGCGGCGATCTTGATGTCCCAACTGTTGGTCAGCGCCTCGGCAATGTAGGCCCTAAGCTGCGCATCCCTGAGCACCTGCCACCAACCCAAGTCCGCCAGCGAGTTGGTGGCGGACAAGTCATTGGTCCAGGTGGCGGCGGCACGGAACGTGGACGGGGTGTCCAGCGCCGGGCGCTGGTAGTTGGGGCCCACGGCGCAGCCGGCCAGCGCGGCGATCAGCATCAGGCACGGAATGAGCGCAACCGGCGCCGCGCTGGAAGTCCGAAGGAAAGCTGAGACGCGAAATCCGGGAAGCGGATGGTGGCCGGTTTGGACTGCGCGACGGTGGGCCGGGGTGGGGCGGGGGCGGGTTTGTCCGCCGATGGGCGCGGGTTGGAGCATTGCTTGATGCCGATCACGGCTCGTGCAGACAGGAATGTCCGCGCTCCGTCGGGCTTCGGGATTCGGCATTGCTTCGGACTTCGGACTTCGGACTTCGGACTTCATCAATGTCCTCCTTTTTCTGCGATAGGCTTGGCGGACGTGGGCACCGGCGCTTTCTTGCCGCCGCGCTCGACGATCTTCTGCACGAACACATAGCAGACCGGGATGATGAACAACCCCACCGCGGTGGAGATGCCCATGCCGTACACCACGCCGGTGCCCATGGTCGCACGCGAGGCGGCGCCGGACCCCGTGGCCAGCATCAGCGGCACGCAACCCAGGATGAACGCGAACGACGTCATGAGAATCGGGCGCAGACGGAGCTTCGATCCCTGGACGGCGGCATCGAGAATGTCCACGCCCTCCTCGCGTTTCATCTTGGCGAACTCGACGATGAGAATGGCGTTCTTGGCGGCCAGTCCGATCAGCATGACCAGTCCGATCTGGGCATAGACGTTGAGGTCGAAGTGTCGCATCAGCATGCCGATCATCGTGCCCAGGATGACCGTGGGGGTGGCGAGCAGGACGGCGAAGGGCAGGCCCCAGCTCTCGTATTGGGCCGCCAGCAGCAGGAAGACGAACAGCACCGCCATGCCGAAGATGATCGGCGCCTGGCCTTCGGATTTCTTTTCCTGGAGTGTGAGGCCCGACCATTCGTAGCCGACCTCGCTGGGCATTGTTTTCATGACCTCCTCGATGGCTTTCATCGCCTGCCCGGAGCTGTAGCCGGGCGCCGGCGCGCCGATGATCTCCGCGGCGTTGTAGAGGTTGAAGCGCGTGACCAGGTTGGGTCCGGACATCTTGCTGATTTTTACCAGCGTGCTCAGTGGCACCATCCCCCCGCTGCTGTTGCGGACGTAGAACTGGCCGATGTCCTCCGGCTGGTCGGTGAATTGCGATTCGGCCTGGAGAAACACCTTGTACACGCGGCCGAAGCGGACGAAGTCGTTCACGTAAAGGCCGCTCAGGTAGGTTTGCAGCGTGGCGAACACGCTGTCCACCGTCACGCCCAGGGTGCGGGCCTTCTCGCGATCGAGCTCGACCTTCACCTGCGGCGTCGCCGGATTGAACGTCGTGCTGACCCGGGCGATCTCCGGACGCTTGGCCACGGCCGCCTGGAGCTGCTGGACGTAGCCGGCCAGTTGCTCGATGGTGCCGCCGGAGCGGTCCTGCAACTGGAGGGTGAAGCCGGACACGTTGCCGTAGCCGGGCAGGGGTGGCGGGCCGAAGGCGAAGGCGCGCGCGCCGGGGATGCCATAAAACTTCTTGTTCCACTCGCGCACGAGGGCGCTGGAGTGCAACTCGGGTGTGGTGCGTTCCTCCCAGTCTTCCAGGCCCACGAACATCATCGCGGCGTTGGGCACGTTCAACGAGTTGAGGATGTTCATGCCGGCCAGGCCGACCGCGGACCGCACGCCATGCGTGTTGCACACGATCTCCTCCACCTGCTTGAGCACTTCGTCACTGCGCTGGAGCGACGCGCCCTCGGGCAGCTCGACGGCCACAAAGAGATAGCCTTTGTCCTCGTCGGGAATGAACCCGCCCGGCACGAACCGGCCCACGAGCAGAATCCCACCCACCACCGCGACCAGCAGCAGCATGGAGCGCGTGGCCTTCCGGGCCAGGCCGCCCACGATGCTCCCGTAGTGGGTGCTCAACCAGTCGAAGAACCGGTTGAACAGTTTGAAGAAGGCGGCGATCGGGCCGCGCCCGGGCGTGGGTTTCTTGAGCATCAACGCGCACAACGCCGGGCTGAGCGTCAGCGCGTTGATCACCGAGAACACCACCGCCACGGCGATGGTGAGGGCAAACTGGCTGTAGAGCTGGCCGGTCACACCGCCCATGAACGCCACCGGCACGAACACGGCGCAGAGCACCAACCCGATGGCCACCACCGGGCCGGACACTTCCTTCATCGCCAGCCGGGTCGCCTCCACCGGTTCCTTGCCGTGCTCGAGGTGATGTTGCACGGCCTCGACCACCACGATGGCGTCGTCCACCACGATGCCGATGGCCAACACCAGGCCGAACATCGTCAGCACATTCACGCTGAAGCCCAGCACCGGGAACATGATGAACGCGCCCAGCAGCGAGACGGGCACCGTGCACATGGGAATGACGGTGGCCCGGAAGCTTTGCAAGAAGATATAGACGACGAGCAGGACCAGAATCACGGCCTCCTCCAGCGTCTTGACGATCTCGTGCATCGACGCCTTGATTGGCAGGGTGGAATCGAGGGTGACATCGTAGGCCATGTCCGGCGGGAACTTGGCTTGGGCCTCATCGAGAATCTTTCTCACGTTGGCCGCCGTGTCGATGGCGTTGGCGCCCGGTGCGAGGTAGATGCCAATGGCGCCGGCCGCGGACCGGTTCAAGCGCGCCCGCAGGTCGTAGGTTTGCGCCCCGAGTTCCACGCGCGCCACGTCCTTGACCTTCACCTGGGATCCATCCGGGTTGGAGCGGATGATGATCTCCTCGAACTCCTTGGGATCCTTGAGCAGGCCGAGGGCGCGGACGTTGAACTGGTTTTCCTGACCGGGCGGCGCGGGCTCGGCCCCGATGCGGCCCGCGGGAGCCTGGGCGTTCTGCTCCTTGATGGCGTTCTGGATATCGGTGGGGGTGATTCCCAGGGAGGCGAGCTTGTCCGGCCGCAGCCAGACGCGCATCGAGTAATCCTGCGCGGTAAAATTCTTCACGTCGCCCACGCCGCGCACGCGCTTGATGGCGTCCACCAGGTTGATGTCGCAGTAATTGCCCAGGAACACGGCGTCGTAGGTGCCCTTGGGGGAATTGAGCGCGATCACCATGAGGATGTCCGGGCTGGAGCGGTTGACGACCACGCCCTCCTGCTTGACCGCGGCGGGCAACTGCGCCTCGGCCTGGCTGACGCGGTTCTGCGTGTTGACCTGCATGATGTCCACGTCCGTGCCGACGTCGAAATACACGTTCAGCGTCAGCTTGCCGTCATTGGCGTTGAAGGACTGCATGTAGAGCAGCTTGTCCACGCCGTTGACCTTGGACTCGATGGGCGTGGCCACGGATTCCATGACCGCCTCGGCCGCCGCGCCGCGATAGGTCGTGGTGACCTGGATCATCGTCGGGCTGACCGGCGGATACTCGGCGATGGGCAGGCGTCCGAGGGTGATCACTCCGACGATGACCGTCAGGATGGCGATGACCATCGCCACGATGGGACGGCGGATGAAGAAGTCAGCCATACGGGTTATTCCTTGCCGTGCTTGGACGCGCCGTGCCCGGCTGGGCTTGGCCTCCGCCTGTTGGGCCGCTTGAGCCGCGGCGGCTTCGGCCACCTGCTCGGGGGTCCTGGGCTTGCACCGGTTCGCCGTCTCTGGCCTTTTGCACGCCCTCGACGATGAGGCGTTCGCCCACCTCCAGCCCCGTGAGAATGATGACATCACTGCCGATCTGCGGGCCAACCTCGACCCGGCGCTGCGCCGCCTTGTCGCCCTCACCCACCACCCAGACAAAGTTCTTGCCCTGCAACTCCTGCAGCGCCCGCTGCGGCACCAGGATGCTCGCCTTGTCGGTCTTCAGGTCGATCCGCGCCCGCGCGAACATCCCGGGGCGGAGCACATAATTGTTGTTTCCGTGACCATCGAAAAATTTCGTGTTCGGGAACTCCGCCCGCGCCCGGATGGTGCCGGTGGTCACGTCCACCGCGCGATCGACGAACACCCACTTGCCCTTGTCCGGATGTTCCTTGCCATCCGCCCGAATCAACGTCACGGACAGGTCGCCGATCTGGCGTCCCGTCTGTTTCACCTTCTCCTGAGCTTGCAGGTAGTCCACCTCGCTGATGTTGCAGTAAAACCAGATCGGATCCATGGTCGAAATCGTGGCCAGCAAGGTTGGCTCGCCTTTGCCGACCAGACTCCCCACCGACACCTGCTTGGCGCCAATGAGTCCGGACACCGGCGCCCTTACGTCGCAATAGCTGAGATCCAGTTTGGCGGATTCGACCCGGGCTTCGGCGGATTGGACGCTGGCCTGGCCGACGGCCACGGAGGCCACCGCGTTATCGAGGTCCTGCTGTGGGATGGCCATGGCCCGGGCCAGAGGCGTGAGCCGGTTCGTGTCCGCCCGGTACTTGGCCAAGGCGGCTTGGGCCTCGGCGAGCATGCCGTTGGCCGCGGCCAACTGTTCGAGGAAGGGCTTCTTGTCGAGCTGGAACAGCGGATCCCCCTCGTTCACCTCGGTGCCTTCGGTGAACAGCACCTTGTCCACGAAAGCCTCGACGCGCGCCCGCACCTCGACGTTTTGCGGCGAATCCAACTGGCCGATGAACTCGGCGGTCAGCACCGCGTTGGTCGCCGTGACCGTGAGCACGGTGACCGTCGGTGGCGGCGGAGCCGACGGCGCGGCCTTCTTGCAACCGGACGTGCACAGGGTCAGCGCCGCCAGCAGCAGAGCCGGACTGGTGAATACGCCCGCGTTCCGCAGGTGTGCTCGGTGATTTCGCATGGTGTTCATACAGGAGGAGAGCGGCCTTGGGTTCATGACAGTCGTCGAAGGGGCGGGCGCGTCGTTGTCAGAGTCATGGTTCTGGATGGGCATGGTCAACGGGTCGTCCAAAGGCATAACCGCCGCGCAGCCCCTGGCGGCGGTGGCACCATTAGGGTCCTTCGCCGTCGGAACCTCAAGTCCAATTCCAAGGCGTGCTTGGATCGCGCGCTTCTTGCAGGCGCTGTTGTTCGCTGTTCATCGCGGTCCTTTCAAGCCTTGTCCCCGAACAACCCGACCGGGTGGTTCGCCGCAGCGTCGTCAGCCGCCCTGTCCGCGCGGGTGTTGCGCGGGCATGCTTCCTGGGATGCTTTCGCCGCCGTCATGCAATCGTTCGTCCTGCCGACACCCCTTCCCGGTCGCGCGGTTGGGAGGCCGGGCACGACCGGGAATGAGGGGGTCGCCAGACCGGCTGCTATTTCCCGGACTTGCCCTTTTCCTGCTTGGCCGGGGTGATGGTGGCGGCGACGGTGTTCAACTCCGCCACCAGTGCGTCCATAGATTCCTGCACTTGCAGGCCCGCTTTGGTGGTTCGGGCAAACAGATCCTTGGCGGCGTCCACTCCGCCGATGGTCAGATCCTGGCCCAGATACTTCTGCAAGTCCTTGAGATCGGACATCCAAGGTTGGAACTGGGCCTTGAGCGGCTCGGTGTATTTCCGGATGTTTCCGAACGTTTCCTGCAGCTTGACCTTGCGCTGCTCCGCCAGTGCCCGGATCTCGGGGTTGCTGACCTCGGCCAGTTCCTTCTCCCACTGTTTGAAGTAAGTCTGGCCCTTTTCCCGCATGGCCTGGGCGCGCTTGCTGATCTTCTCGGCGGCGTCCTCGAGCTTGGCCACATCCTTGGCGTATTGCTCGTAGGCCTTGCGCGGATTGGTGTCGGCGTTGGCCGCGATGTCACCCAGCGACTTCATGGTGGCGTCGATGGCATTCTTGCCTTTGACGATCTCGTCCCGGAACTCGGCGATGCCCGCTCCGGTCTTGTCGGCTTGCTTGTAGCCCGAGGCCGCAGTGGCCGAGCCCGTCAACAGGGCGGTGGCCACCAGGACGTTCATGGCGAGTATGAGTGAGTTTGTCTGCTTCAGTTTCATGAGGTGTTCCTTTGTTTTGTTGGTTGTTCTGTTCAATTCCCCCCGGTTTTGCCTGGAGCGGCGGGAGATTCTGCGTCTTCGTGGCCGGGCGGCGCGTAGCGCCGGCCAGTCAGAACGGCGTCCACAGCGTCCAGCAACTGCGAGGCGAGCGCACGCTTGAAGACGAATCCCGTCGCTCCCGCCTCAAACGCCGTCCGCAGGACACTCGACTCGTCATGAGTGCTCACGACAATCACGCGCGCCTCCGGGCACCGGGCGAGCAGACGCCGCAGCCAGCCGAAGCTTTCGCCCGGGGCCAGCGCGAGATCCGCCACCACCACACTGGGATGCAGCCGCAGGGCGCTCTCGATGAGCGACATCTCATCGGCCACCATCACCACCCCTTCGAATTCGCTCTCCAACAGACGGCGAATCCCTTCGGTGATCCCGTGATGCCGATCGGCCAGCAACACACAGTTGAAGTTGAAGGGTTCAATGCCCATGACTCGATGGACTGGCATCATACCGCGTTTGCTTTGGCATGGCGCTATTGGGGTCCACTTGCAGGGGCGCCCTGCCAACGCCTTCCCGCTGATCCCGCAGCGGTCACAGACCTCCGCTAGAGCGCAATGGCCCGCTGAAACTGGTGTTGGTCGCTCCCGTCGCCGCACCGCGGCGGAACGGTGTGCCCAGAGTTAGAGGGATGGCGGGGGCGGTGTGACCTCGCAAAAATACGGGGTTCGGCGGTGAAAAGTTCCCAGCCGCGCCCGTTGCCGGACGGTGGGTTCCGGGACAGATCGCTTCAGATCGCCACGATGCCGTGCTTGATGGCGAAGTGGACCAGCTCGGCGCTGTGGTGCAGGCCGAGCGTTTCCATCATCTGGTATTTGTGGAACTCCACGGTGCGGGCGGAGATGCCGAGCGTGCCGGCAATTTCCTTGGCCGACCGGCCCTCGGCCAGCAGTTGGAGGATCTCGCGCTGGCGCGGGGTCAGCGTCGCGACCGGATCGCTGGCCGCTGGCGGCGGGTCCTGCAGGGCCTGGAACACTTCGCCGGCCAGCGCCGGCGTGAGGTAGGTCTTGCCCGTCCAGCGCCGCCCGCAGGGCCGCGACCAGTTCGGCCGGGGCGGAGTGTTTCAGCACGAACCCGGCGGCGCCGGCTTCCAGCGCCCGGCGCGCATACGCCACCTCCTGATGCATGGTGAGGAAGACAACCTTCACGCGCGGGTTGTCCTTCTTGAGCAGCCCCAGCGCATCCAGCCCGTTCAGGTGCGGCATGGTGATGTCCGCCACGATCACATCGGGGTGCAGTTTCTTCGCCGCGTCAATCAAGGCGCGCCCGTCCTCCACCACCCCCACCAGATCGAACTCGGGGCTGAGCAGGCTTCGCAAACCCTCGGCCACCATGCGGTGGTCGTCGGCGAGAAGAACGCGGGGACGAGGCATAAGGAAAGGCTAAAGGCTAAAGGCTAAAGGCTGAAGGCTAAGGGTTGGATTTGGCGTTTTTGTCAATGGTTGTGAAGATGGCAACCAATTGGCGGGTTTCATTCAGCAGATCAGCCATGATCCTTGCGGACACACAGCCACTGTCCACGAGAAGTTCGAGCCAGTATTCGGTTTCTTCGATCTCCTTGAGGCAGTCGCCGATCTTTGAAATGAACTCGGCTTTCGAGCGACCGCGCGAGGCTTCGCGGTAATTCGCCCCAACGGAGGTCCCCGAGCGCAAAGCCTGCTTGCCAAGCACTTGGGCAACCGTATCGCTTTTCGGCAGCTTCGAGTACATGCGGATAACTCGCAGCGCGAACTCCTTCGTCCGCGGTTTCAAATCTCGCCGCTCCTCATTCATAATCTTCAACCTTCTTCCTGCTTCCCAGCCTTCAGCCTTCAGCCTTCAGCCTTCAGCCTTTGTTAACGGCACCCACGCCACGACCGTGGTGCCGTGGCCCGGGGCACTTTCGATGTCCAGTTCGCCCCCGAGCAACCGCACGCGCTCGCGCATGCTGGCCAGGCCCAGGCTGCGCCGCTCCGACCTCGGGACCGGATCGAAGCCGGTGCCGTTGTCCTGGATGGCCAGTTGCAATCCGCCCTGCATGGGCCGGAGGGTGACCTGCACGGTGGAGGCGCGGGCATGGCGCGAGACGTTGCGCAACGCTTCCTGCGCCACGCGGAACAACCCGAGGGCGGTGTCCTGAGGCAGCGTGGCCGGCACGTCCTGCACTTTGACCTCGACCGCCGTGGGTTCCTGCCTCGCGAACCGCTCGCATTCCGCCTTCAAGGCGTCGGCCAGGCCGAGATCATCCACCAGCGAGGGATGCAGCCGGTAGGCCAGCGCGTGCACATCCTCGCTCAGCCGCACCAAGCCCTCGCGCACCTCGCGCAGCGTTTCGGCCGGAGACGACTCGGGCGTGCCTCGCTCGCACTGTCCGACATCCATCGCCAGTCGCGCCAGGCGTTGGGTGATGTCATCGTGCAATTCGCGGCCCAGCCGCGCCCGTTCCTCTTCCTGGGCGCGAAGCAGGCGTCCGCTCAGGTCTCGCGCGGACTCCTCGACCTGCTTCCGCCCGGTGACGTCCACCGACGCGCCCAGCATTCGAACCCGGCGTCCGTTGCCGTTCGAATCCAGACGCCCGCGCGCGGCGATCCAGCGCTGCGTGCCGTCCGGCAGGACCACGCGGTATTCGCCTTTGTATTCGGCCTGCTCCTTCACCGCCCGCTGCACGGTGGCGTCCACCGTGGCGCGATCCTCCGGGTGAATCCGCTCCAGCACGCTCTCGTAATGAACGGCCTCGCCGGGTTGAAAGCCCAACATCTGTCGCCAGTGCTTCGACGCCCAAACCCCGTTGTCATCGAGGTTCCAAACCCAGACGCCGACGTCCCCCGCCGCGACCGCCACGCTCAGTCGTTCCTCGCTCTCCCGTAGCGCCCGTTCCGCCCGGCGCCGCCTGAGCAGATTTGACAGCAACAGGATGATCAGGACGCCCTCGACCACACAGGTCGAGGTGATGGCGATGATCCGCCACCGGTGCTGCTCCCACAACGTCGGCTCGCGGAACTTCACTACGCTGTCTGGGGGCAGTCGGGACTCGCTGATGCCCCAGCGCTGGAGTTCGCGCCCATCGAAGACCGGCGTTCCCGAGTCGAGCACTTGCGGGGCGATGCTCTCGGGCCTTTCGCCCCGCAGGATGCGGATGGCCGTGCGGGCGCCTTGTGAGCCCACCTCGGCCTCCTGATAGAGCCGGCCGCCGATGGGGCCGAGCCCCAGTTCGCTTGCAAAAAAACCGAACAGCGGCGCATTGGCGCCCTCGTGCAAGCCTCGCAACGCTTCGTTCTTCTCGTAGGGAACCCCGGCCACATCCACCAGGAAGAAGACATGCAGGATGAAGGACTGGGGCGGCAGGTGGGCGCACCGATCGAGCACCTGTGGCAAAGGCAGTTCGTTCAGCCACGTGAACCCCACGCGGTTGGTGAAACCTTGGAATTCGCGCCGGCACTCATTAACCCAGAAACGCTCCAGCGCCGAAGCCCCGAACACCACCGCGATGTTGGTCGTCTGGGGCTGCAACTGCAGGATGTCCTCGACCATCCCCGAAAGATCAGCCTGGTGAGCCACCAAGGTTGCATTGGTCCGCAGAAACGCGGGAGGCACCGTTCGCGGGTCCGCCGCCACCACCACCACCGGGGTCGCCGGGAAGAGGCGTTCCCGGTGCCGCGCCGCAAAGCTAACCCCGCCCCCCCCGATGGGGACCACCAGATCCACCGGACGGCTGCGGATCCGGCCTTCCAGGAACATTACGAACGACCCCTCACCGTCAGCTTCCGCGAACCGCGCCAGGTCCAGAGGCACCTCGTAGATGTCCACCGGTTCCCCCAGCTCCCGCGTCAACGTGGTGCGGAAGGCCGAGATCACGCTGCTGAACGGTGCCGCCTCCTGCGTGGACGGGTTGAGAATGAGGACCCTTTTGGGGCTGGCAGCCGAAGCGCAGAGCGTGGCCAGGGCCAGGAGCAGGCCAGGCCAGAGCCTGGCTGGACACGCCGTGGTCAGGTGGACATTCACACGCAGCGACGAAGGCTAGCAAGCCCGGAGCCCGCCCAGCAAGCGGCAAGACCGCATGGCTGTGTGGGTGGGCCAGATCAGCCGCGACATCGGCCTGCGACTACCAACCCGCGTTCAGTGCCTCCAAGCGCGGCCCAAGCCGGCAGGGCGGCGGCCAATGGATGACGGTGCGCTATGACCCGCAACGCGGGAAGGCCATCCTCGACGGCGAACTCCGCTTGGCAGACGCAGCAGGCTTCTTAGACAAACACATCGAAATCGGCCGATTTGCCCTGGAAACTTTTCTTTCGGGCCTTGCCGGCGTTTTTCCGCGCCGCCCGCGGCCATGAACTCACGGAACCGGAATTGAAGCAACTCGCGGACGACATCCGCAAGCTGCACATCCGCGACCCCCCCCTGAACCATCATTGCCGACATGGAGCAGGTCTGGGGGCGAATCAAGAAAGCGGCTGTTCGTCTGGATCGGGATGGCATTTGGCCGGCGGCTTGACGGTGCGGCTGCGGATACTGCGCGCTGGGCCGCAGTTGCAGGCAAACACCCCTGGCGCGGACGGAAATGTCCGGGAGCAAGGGGTCAGGGCGCTCCGGGAGGTTTGGGCGGCCGAGACCGGAAATAGTAGGTGGTCACAAAATTGAGCTGGAATTCCTTGTCGCCGCCATCGAACGGCTTCTTGAACGAGAGTGAGAAGCCCAAGGGCAGCCGCACCAGTTGTTTGGCCAGGACGAACTTGGCCGAGTGGGTCCAGTGATCGTTGTTCTCGAAGTCCACTTTGGCTTCGTAGCGGGCGGACACCGACCAGTGCTGTGGCAGGAGGTAAGTCGCAGGAAAGTAGATCTCCATGAATTGCTGCGGGTTGACGCCATCCTCTTCCGCGATGGACTGGTTGTATTCCACGGAGGGGCTCAACGTGAGCTGCCGGGTGACATCCCACGCCACCGTTCCCAGCAGTTGGGGCTGCCAAACGTTGTCGCCGAGGTCGTCGTCGGTCGCGGAGGGGAAGCGCATCTCGAGTCCGAGGGCGGTTCGCCACGTCTCGCCCAGTCGGAAGGCCGTGCCCGTCCCCAGTTTGATGTCGCCCAACCCCTGCTGGTCCGAATCCGCGGGGTCATCGCCGGCGACGTGGAACTCGAAGGGCACCTTGAGTCGCACCGCCCAGTCCTGGTGGTCCGAGACCCGCCACGCCCAGAGTGTGCCCAGTGTTTCTTCAATGTCCTGGCTGCCCCCCTCGTAACTGTTCCATTCCGTGTCGGACCACACGCGGCGTTTCAGAATCGTCGGGTCTTCCTGTGACTTCAGCTCCTCGGCGATGGCCTGCTGTTCGTCGGGCGCCGCGGGGGGGTCGGCGGCAACCAGGGCGGGAGTCAGCCAAGCGGCCGCCGTGGCAGCGCCTATCAGGAGCAGGGTGCGGTTCATTCGGGGTTATGTTGGCTGCCTGGCGACCATGGGCCTTAGCAGCAGGGCGACCGAGCCTAGATCCACAGCCGGAAGCTGGCAAGATCCAGCCGAACCGATGCACCCCTGTGCTCAGTTTCTTGCAGGTGTGGGAGGACGGTGGGGTTCTAACCCTCACCCCCTACCCGATGCGCCCGGCGGTGTGCAAAGAAGAAGCCCCACGGGCGAATTTCCACCTGCGGGGCTTGATCGGTTTATGAATTCGCGGCGGGGAGGCTTCAGCCCAAGCGCTGTTTCAACCCGTTCAACTGAGCCTGCAAGGGTGCCGGCACTCCGCCAAGCTCCTGGTAATACTTCTCAATACCCGCGACTTCCTTTCTCCAGCCATCCATGTCCACCGCCAGCAACTGATCCAGATCCTCGCAAGGGATGTCGAGACCGGATAGGTCGAGGGCGTCCTTGGTCGGCAGGTTGCCGATTGGCGTCTTCTGGGCCTTGCCGGTGCCGTCCACGCGTTCGCAGATCCACTTGAGCACCCGGCTATTGTCGCCAAAACCGGGCCACAGCCATTTGCCGGTCGTCATCCTTGCGGAACCAGTTCACGAAGAAAACCTTCGGCAGCTTGCTGCGGTCGGTCTTTTCCGCCATGGACAGCCAGTGGGCGAAGTAATCGCCCATGTTGTAGCCGCAGAACGGCAGCATGGCGAACGGGTCGCGCCGCAGCACGCCGGCGGAGCCCAGCGCGGCCGCGGTGGTTTCCGAACCGCAGGCCGAACCCATAAACACGCCGTGTTCCCAATCGAACGCTTCGTTGGCCAGCGGGATCGTGCTGGGGCGGCGTCCGCCGAAGAGGATGGCCGAAAGCGGCACGCCGGCGGGATTCTGCCAGTCGGGATCGATCACCGGGCATTGGGAGGCCGGGGCGGTGAAACGGGAGTTGGGATGGGCCGCCTTCTTGCCGCTGTCTGGCGTCCAGTCGTTGCCTTCCCAGTCGATCCCCTTGGCCGGCGCAGGCACGCCCATGTCCTCCCACCACACGTCGTTGTCGGGCGTCAGCACGACATTGGTGAAGATGGTGTTCTTGGCGCAGGCGGCGAGCGCATTGGGATTGGAGTTGGCGGAGGTACCGGGCGCGACGCCGAAGAAGCCGGTTTCAGGGTTCATGGCGTAGAGCCGGCCATCCTCGCCCACGCGGATCCAGGCGATGTCGTCGCCCAAGGTGGTGACTTTCCAGCCGGGCAGAGTGGGCTGCATCATGGCCAGATTGGTCTTGCCGCAGGCGCTCGGGAAGGCGGCGGCGACGTAATGCTTCTTGCCGGCGGGCGAAGTCAGGCAGAGGATCAGCATGTGCTCGGCCATCCAGCCTTCCTTCTTGGCCATCGGTGGAGGCGATGCGCAGCGCCAGGCATTTCTTGCCCAGCAGCGCGTTGCCGCCGTAACCCGAACCGTAAGACCAGATCGAGGGTTCCTCGGGGAAATGGACGATGTACTTGTTCTTCGGATCGGGTTCGCACGGCCAGGCGACGTCGGCCTGACCGGGTTGGAGGGGCGCTCCGACCGAGTGCATGCAAGGAATGAACTTCCCGTTTGCGCCCAGCTTGTTGAGCACCGCCTGGCCCATGCGGGTCATGATCCGCATGTTGACCACCACGTAGGCGGAGTCCGAGATTTCAATGCCGATCTTGCAGATGGGGGAATCCAGCGGACCCATCGCGAAGGGAATGACATACATCGTGCGACCCTTCATGCAGCCCCGGAAGAGCTGCTTCATCTTGGCCTTCATTTCCACAGGGTCGGCCCAGTGGTTGGTTGGACCCGCCTCCTCCTTGGTTTTGGAGCAGATGAAGGTGCGGTCTTCGACCCGGGCCACGTCACTGGGATGTGAACGGGCCAGATAGCTGCCGGGGCGCTTGGCTTCGCGTTCAGCTTGGTGAACGTACCCGCCTTGACCAAGGCCTCGCAAAGCTGCTGGTTTTCAGCCTCCGAACCGTCGCACCACCAGACATTGGCCGGTTGACACAGTTCGATCATGTCCTTGACCCAGGCGTGCAATGTGGCGTGGGTTGTCTTACCGTTTCCGAGTGTTTTCGTGTCGCTCATGTTTGTCAGTTTCGATTTCGATGTAATGGGCACAGGGAGTCCGGCGGGCGTGAATTGCCTCCTGCCGGGGTCTAGTACGCAACCGTGACCATGAGAACGATCTTTGGTCACGCTTGTCCTCGCCTGAGGCCCGCGAAGATTAGCGGGCCAGCGGGGTTAGGGCCAGAAGAATCGGTCCTCCTGCGGCACCCCCGAATTGCGACCCCTCCCGGGTAACAGCCACTTCTGGCGCACGGGGCGTTGGCTGGCGCAGGACAAGAAGAAACGCCGGAGCACGCTCCGGCATTTGAGGGAAACCTGGGTGAGTGTCTCCAGTCAGGCTTCGGAAAAGGCGCTCTGAATCACGATCTTGCCCGCGTCGTCGGGGGCGTCAGACTTGACATCGTCATTGGCGCTTGAAAAGGCGAGGTAGAGGAAGGCTAACAGGTTGGTGACCGGCAGGATCAGGAAGATGGTGACCCAGAGGCTCTTGCCCCGGGCCTGGACGATCTTCACGCACCAGACGATCATCGCGACCACCTGGAGCACGGAAGTGACCGCGCCGAGAATCGAGAGGCTGCCCATCACTTTCGCGACATTCAGAGCCAGCCCCCCAAACATGACCACCGGGATGGCGGCGGCGACCAGCAGCGGGCTGATCCAGAAGAGGAACCAGAGCATCGACATGCCGGCCGCGCGCAGCATGGGGACGAGTTGTAGGATCGGCAACCAGATCATCAGTCCTGCTTCGGTGCCTGTCTTTTGCACGATTAGCTTGAGGCAGTAGCAGAAGAACAGATAGACCAGCAGAGCCACAGCCAGAATGCCGATGAGGAAGGGCATGAGTCGTTTGAGTTGCTCGGGGTTGGGCGCCAATTGTCCGGGCAGGAACCCCGGAGCCCCGCTTCCCATCGATTCCTGGCCATCCGTGCTGGCGGACGTGGGCAGGGAGGCGGATTCCAATACCTTCGCCAGGGCTGCCGGCATCCGCTTTTCCTTCGCGGCCGCTTCGGCTGCCGCCAGCGCTTCCCGGGAGCCGGGTTCCAACGGCTTGTCTCCAAGGCCCAACCGCCAAAGCGTTTCCGGATCCAGATCGTTCATCTTCACATTGGCCATCCCGCCGGAATGAACGATGAAAATGTCCGTCTGGTTGCGGCCGGTCATTGTCACATTCCGATACACGTCCGTCTTGGTCTGGATCACGTCCAGATGCGCATCCCCAGCTACACTTGTGCTGTTGAGCAGCAGAGCCAGCCCGATGCCTAGGAGCACAGCCATGACGGACCGGATCAGCATATTGAAGATTGGGTGATTTGTTTTCATGCGTATCCTTTTGCAAATGCTACAGCCTTGTCCCTCCATTGATATTGAGGACGACCCCTTCGGGCAGAAAGCGTGCCACAGGAACGGAACAGCAAGTCTGAAGTTCGAAAGGATGGGCCAGTGCGATGCGCCTGATTCGCTTTCCAAGCTCTTGGACTTCGGACCCCGACCTTCAGACTTCAGAGTTTGCTACACCGCTTACCGCCCGGCGCCGTCCATTCCGGTGCCATCCAGGTCTATGAGGATCTCCCGGGGTTCGGCGCCTTTGCTGGGGCCGACGATGCCGCGGGTTTCGAGTTCGTCCATGATACGCGCGGCGCGGGTGTAGCCCAAGCGGAGGCGGCGCTGGAGCAGCGAGACGCTGGCCTTCTGTTCCGATCGAATCACTTCAATGCATTGCTCGATCAGGTTCTCGTCCTCGTCGATGCTGCTCTCGCTGGGCAGACCGCTGGCTGGCTTCTGGAGTTCCTTGTGAATCTCCAGCTCGTAGCTCGGTTTCGCCTGTTTGGCGATGAAGTCCACAATGGCGGTGATCTCCTCGTCCGTAATCAGCGCGCCTTGTGCGCGGTTCAGCTTGGCGGAGCCGGGCGGAAGATAGAGCATGTCACCCTTGCCCAGGAGCTTGTCGGCTCCCATGGCGTCGAGGATCGTGCGCGAGTCCACCCGTTGAGCAACTTGGAATGCGATGCGTGCCGGGATGTTGGCTTTGATGACGCCCGTGATGACATCCACCGACGGGCGTTGGGTGGCCACGATGCAGTGAATGCCGGCCGCGCGGGCCATCTGCGTGATGCGGGCGATGGCCATCTCCACGTCCGCGGGCGCCACCAGCATCAGGTCGGCCAGCTCGTCGATGATGACCACGATGTAGCTCAGCTTCTCCGGGATGACGATTTCGTCTTCGCGGGGCACGACGATTTCCTCATCCACTTCCACCGCGAAGCCGTCCGCACCGGCCTCCACGTTTTCCTTGCGGGCGGTGAGCGGCAGCTCGGGTTCCTGGGGCGGCAACGGTTTGTCTTTGGGGCGGGCGTTGAAGGAATTGATGTTGCGGACCCCGACGCGTGCAAAGATCTGGTAACGCTTTTCCATCTCGCGAATGACCCATTGCAGTGCCAGCGTCACCTTCTTGGGATCGGTGACCACCGGCACCACCAGGTGGGGGAGGGCGTTATAATGCTGCAACTCGACCACCTTCGGATCGATCATTACGAAGCGGAGCTGGTCCGGGGAAAACCGGTAGAGCAGGGAGGTGATGATGAGATTGATGCAGACCGACTTGCCGGAGCCCGTGCTGCCCGCGATGAGCAGGTGCGGCATGTCCGCCAGATCGGCGATGATCGGTTTGCCGTAAACATCCTTGCCCAGCGCCACCGGAATCCGGGCCTTGGTGTTGCGCCACTCGTCGGCTTCCAGCAGATCGCGGGCGATTACCTTGGTCTTGACCGGATTCGGCACCTCGATGCCGACGGAACTCTTGCCGGGGACGGGAACCAGGATATGAATCCGTTCGGCCTTGAGGGCTGCGGCCAGGTTGTTGCTCAGGCTCTGGATCTTCTCCAGCTTGACGCCGGGGGCCGGATGCAGTTCGTAACGGGTGATGGTCGGGCCCTTGGTGATGTCGCCCGGTTCGACCTCGATGCCAAACTGCGCCAGCGTTTGCTGCATCAACCGCGCCTTGGCCATCAACTCCTCCTTGCTCTCGGTGGGACGCAGGCTAGGGTCCGGGTAATTCAAGAGTTCCAGTGGCGGCAGCTTGTAATCGCCAATCATGGGCACAGCCGCTACGGCGACTGGCTTGCGCTTTGCCGCTTTGGATTTGGCTGCGGCCAGGGGCTTGGCCGTCGCCACGGCCTCCTCTACACCTGATCCCGCTTCATCCTCCTCGTTCTCGACTTCGACTTCTGGCGCCTCAGCCTTCTCCGCTGGCTTGGCCGTGAACGGGTTGTCAGCCCCGAGGATGTCCGCTGTGGAGGCCGCCTGCAGTTCCTTCTGGGAGATGGTCATCACCGGTTCCTCCTCCACCGGTTCCTCCACCTTGGGTTCTTTCCGGTCTTCCTTGGCCGGGCGCTTGGTGGGCACGCTCAAGTCTCTGACCTCCGGTGTAGGCACGGGCTGCCCATCGGCTCCCAGACCTGCTTTGCGCGCCTGTTCGACCTCTCGCCGCAGCCGTTCCTCGGTTTCCTTGAGCTGCTGCGCCTTGCGTTCGAGCCGCGATCCTTCCAAACCCACGACCGCCTCGCTGCCCTTGCCCGTCATCGCGCGAATCCAAACACCCAACCGAAAGTTGGTGAGGTAGAGCAGCGTGATGAAATAGAGCATCAGGAACAGGATCGTGGCCCCCACCCGGCCGAAGTATCCGAAGAGGAACTTGTTCAAGCATACGCCAGAGACGCCGCCGGCGGTGATGAACAGCCGTTCCGTCATCCCTCCGATAAGGTGACCATGCAGATCCAGCAACCCGGTGCCGCAGATCATGAAGACCACCAGCCAGGCCCAGCGCCGGCGCAGGTAGCCAAAGGCCTCAAAGAAGCAGCCCAGGCCCAGAAAGAAGGTCAGGACCGGCAGGATGTAGGCCGCCATGCCGAACCAAAACAGGAAGTAATATCCCATCCAAGCCCCAAACGACCCGATCCAGTTGCCAACCGGCACGTTCACGGGCAGGCCATTCCTGGAGACATCGTGGGGATCATAGGAGAAGAGCGCCACCAGGAGGAGCGCCGAGAATCCCATGAACACAATCCCCGCCACGTCCCCAAGTCCGCCCGTTGAATCCAGGTCAGTTGTCGACCGTTTTGCCATGCGGCGAACCTAGCAATTCTGGTGCGAGTTCAAAGCGCAAATCCTCGCTCACCGTGTGCTTGAATCGGTCACTGTGACTGTTACTGTGGGGTGCGCCGGATGTCCGAGACCAAGCCATCACCGTTCGACCGATTCAAGGACAGGCTGCATCATCTGTTTGTGGGCGGCGACGAGGTGGGGCGCGACCGTGCGCCCACTCACCTGCAGCAGTACTTCCAATTCTGGCGCCTGGCGATTGAAAGCTTCACCAGAAATCGGCTTCCCGTCCGCGCGGCGTCTCTGTCCTACACGACGATCCTTGCCCTGGTTCCTATGCTAGCCGTGGCCATGGGCATCACCAGCAGCTTCCTGAAGGACCAAAGCGAGGAACGGATCGCCCGATTCGTGGATCACTTGGTCGAAAGCGTCGTGCCACCGGCTGTGCTGACTAACACCGCTCCCCGCAGGGGAGTTGTCGGCGGTGCGGGCGTCGGAGAACAACCAGCCACACTTCCCGGACGGGACTTGCACGCGGTCGATCCGATCGAGCGGATCTCGACCAACGCCGATTCCACGCTGGTTGGGGAAGAATTGCTGTTGACGAACGCTCCGGCACTCAAACCGCGCGTGCTGGATGAGAACGTGCAGGATGATGTTGCGCGTTCCATCCGAAAGTTCATTCAGAACACGCGCAGTGGGACCCTGGGGTTGGTCGGCACCGCCGCCCTGGTTTTTCTGGCCATTTCCATGCTGATCCGGATTGAGGACGCGTTCAACGACGTCTGGGGCGTGCGCAAAGGGCGGAGCTGGTTCATGCGGTTGGTCCTGTACTGGACAGTGATTTCCCTGGCGCCGGTCATGTTGGCGGTGGCGTTGGGCCTGGCCACTGGACCGCATCTGGCCGCCACGCAGCGGCTGATCGGCGAAATTCCCCTGCTGGGCTGGGTGGTGTTCCAAGTCCTTCCCGTTATTGTGTTATGCCTGGCTTTTGCCGTCTTCTACATGCTGATGCCCAACACCAAGGTGCGGTGGAACGCGGCATTGGTCGGCGGTGTGGTGGCCGCCTTGTTGTGGCACATCAACAATTCACTGAGCGCGCTCTACGTCTCGCGCGTGGTCACCAACTTCAAGATCTACGGCGGTATCGGCCTCGTGCCGGTCTTCATGATCGGGCTCTATTTCGCCTGGGTCATCCTTCTCTTTGGCGGGCAGGTTTCCTACGCTTGGCAAAATCGACTGGCCTATTTCCAGGAACGAGTCAGCGATAACGTAAACCAGCGCGGCAAGGAGTTTGTGGCCCTGCGCCTCATGACCGCCATCAGCGCCGCCTACGTGCGCGGTGTGGAGCCGCCCTCTGAATCCCAGATGTCTGAGACGCTGGAAATCCCGCCCCGTCTGACGCAGCAGGTCCTGCGAACGCTGGTGGCCTCCCGCCTGATCACCGAAGTGTCGGGAAGCGAGCCGGCCTATGTGCCGGCGCGTCCGACCGAATCCATTTCCTGCTACGACGTTCTCCAAGCGCTGCGGGCCGGGCAGGGCACCGATGTCACCTTCCAGGAGGAACCGCTGCACCGCCAGATCCTCGGGGAGTTCCAACGCATCAATGACGCCGAACGTCGCGCCGCGGAGTCAGTTTCCATTCAGGCCCTGGCGGATCGGGCCAATGCTTTGGCCCTTGGCGGGGTCTCCCAACCAGGGCGGCTAACGGGCGGGGATACGGAAAGGACCTGACATGATTGTTGGCGTTCCCAAAGAGATCAAACGGCAGGAGCACAGGGTTGCCCTGCTGCCCTCAGGCGCTTATCACCTGGTTCGGCGCGGACACTGCGTGGTGGTCGAGCGAGGGGCCGGGGTGGATGCTGGATTCCACGATGAGGAATACGAGCGGGCGGGGGCGACCCTGGTGGACGCGGCCGCAGCGGTGTTCGATCAGGCCGAGCTGGTGGTGAAGGTGAAGGAGCCGCAACCGTCCGAGTACGGCCTGCTGCGACAGGGCCAGGTGCTGTTCACCTACCTGCACCTGGCAGCCAACCGCGAGTTGACCCAGGCCTTGATTGATTCGGGCGTGACGGCACTGGCCTATGAGACCATCGAGGTGAACGGACGGTTGCCATTGTTGGAGCCGATGAGTGAGATCGCAGGCCGGATGAGCATCATTGTAGGCGGCTACTTTCTCACCAAACATTGCGGCGGGAGCGGTGTGTTGTTGGGCGGCGTGCCCGGGGTTTTGCCGGGCAAGGTGCTGGTGCTGGGCGGCGGCACGTCCGGGGTCAACGCCGCGCGCATGGCGCAGGGCCTGGGAGCCGACGTGACCATCCTTGAGGTGGACGTGGAACGGATGCGGTTCCTGGACATCACCCTGCACACCGCCCACACGCTGTATTCGGACGAATCCCATCTGCTGGAACTGCTGCCGGCAACGGATCTTCTGATCGGTGCTGTGCTGGTGCCGGGGGCGCGGGCGCCGCGGCTCATCCGGCGGGACATGCTCCGCCTCATGCGTCCAGGCAGCGTTTTTGTGGACATTGCCATTGATCAGGGGGGATGCGCCGAGACTTCACGTCCGACCACTCATGACAAGCCGGTATTTGTCGAGGAGGGGGTTGTGCATTACGGCGTCGCCAACATGCCCGCCGCCTACGCGCGCACCGCCACCCAAGCTTTGGCCAATGTGACCCACCCGTACGTCGAATACATCGCTGATCTCGGCTTGGCGGAGGCCTGCCGCAAACAGCCCGCCCTGCGCAGCGGCATCAATATCATGAATGGCCGCTGCACTCATGCAGCGGTGGCAGAAGCCCACAGCCTGGCTTGCAGCGAGCCGCTGGTCTGAAAAACCGACTTCGGACTTCTGGGCCCAACCCTGGCCGCAAGCTTAGCGGCACGCCCTCCGCGGGATGGTGATTCCCGTGGCTCACCTCCACCGGGCGCTATTCGTTTATTCCCCACCGCGGGCTGGGATGCCATGGAGGCGCCGCTCCGTCCTCCGAATCAGAATCTCCTTTGCATCGTTTACGGATGCACCGGACTGTGAACTCCAACACGCGTTTGGAAGTGGTGCCGAAGTGGCAGAACAGCGTCCGACCGGTTTCGGCCGCGACTTTTCGCAGGGTGGCGAGCATGTTGCCGGCTTCCGCTGTGGGACGGACCTGGTCGTCCAGCGACGCAACGATGGCGCTCCCCGGCGAGCCGGGTTGATGCGCCCAGAGATCAATCCAGTTGATCACTTCTTGCGGCAGATTTCCGTCGCCATGGGCGGACAGCACGACCATGTCCGATTGGCGCGCTTCCCTCGCAGCCCAGTCATGCACCTCCGGCACTCGCAGCAGGTCGAACCGGCACAGTTCCACGTGAGGGTCCACAGGCCATTCAAATTGCCTGAAGACCCGCGACAAAGCAGCCTTTGAACGGAGGCCAGCCTGGACGTCCTCGTAGGCTATAAAGACCTGAAATCCCTCGTGGCTCCCGCCACCAGGGGCAGCGTCCGTTTTATGCACATGCTCCATCACTTTCCAAACTCCTGCGCCAGAACGCCTCGCACCGTCCTTGCAGACGAAATGCCACGTGGTTCAACTCTGGCTCTTGAATCGCGTGAAAACCACCCGCACCACCTGCGCTAAATTCACCTTTCTGTTCACTATAGCGTCTGTAGCCCTTGCCAGCCATCGGCAGACGTGCTGAAGCCGACTCGGCAAAATGCCTAATCCGTTAGCCGCCACCTCAGAGCACGTCGGGATTCGGAGTGGGGGGTGTCTTCAGTCACCCGGTCCCTCGGGGGGTGACCTACTCAGGCGCCTGAACGGCGGAAGGGGTGAAGACTCTCATGTCCCGGGTGCGCAAGAACACGGTTTGGCCGGTTGCCAACTGGAGTTCGGCGCATCGTTCGTGGGACAGGTCCACCTGCACTGTTTGACCCCACGGGGTCAACACCTCCACTTTCACGGTCGGTCCGGCGGCGTTGATCATCTTGATGCCGGCCGCCATACAATTGCGCCCGCCCGGTTCACGGGTGACCGCCAATTGATGCGGGCGCACATAGACGTAGGCCTCCCGAGCCTCGGCGGGTGGTGGTTCGTGCAGTTCGAACGGGACGTCGTGAACATACGCCTGGCCCTGGCGAATCTGGCACTGGAACAGATTCACGTTCCCCAAGAAATCGCAGACGAACGGTGACGATGGATGATGATAGACTTCCTCTGGGGCGCCGACCTGGATCACGCGGCCCTTGTTCATCACCACCACCCGGTCGGCGACCTCCAGGGCCTCCTCCTGATCGTGCGTGACGAACACGCTGGTGATCTGCACCTCGTCGTGCAGGCGCCGCAGCCAATGCCGCAGCTCGACGCGCACCTTGGCGTCCAGCGCGCCGAACGGTTCATCGAGCAACAGCACCCGCGGCTCCACGGCTAGCGCACGGGCCAGGGCCACCCGCTGTCGCTGCCCGCCCGACAGTTGAGCGGGGTAGCGCCGGGCCAGGGTTTCCAACCTCACCAAACTCAACAATTGTTCCACACGCCGTCGGATGTCCTGTTGCGACAGGCGCCCCTTCCAGCGCACGCGCAAGCCGAACGCGATATTCTCGAAGACCGTCATGTGCCGGAAGAGGGCGTAGTGCTGGAACACGAATCCGACCCGGCGGGCCCGCACGCTCTGCGTGGTGGCGTCCTCGCCGTCGAACAGGATGTGGCCGCTGTCGGCGTAGTCCAACCCGGAAAGGATGCGCAGCAGGGTGGTTTTGCCGCAGCCGGACGGGCCGAGCAAGGCCACCAACTGGCCGGGGGCCACCTCGATCGTGACATTGTCGAGCGCTGTGAATTCGCCGAACCGCTTGGTCAGATTCTGTACTTGGATTCTCATGCGTTGATGTCCTCCAGTCCGAGCGTCAGGGAAGCCCGCGCCTGCTGTTTGAGACGCCATTCCACCAGGCTCTTGAGCACCAAGGTGACCAGCGCCAGCAAGGCCAGGAGGGACGCGACCGCAAACGCGGCGGCCGTCTGGTACTCGTTGTAGAGAATCTCGACGTGCAGGGTCATGGTGGTGGTCTGGCCGCGGATGTGTCCGGACACCACCGAGACGGCGCCGAACTCGCCCAGGGCGCGGGCGGTGCACAGGACCGTTCCGTAGAAGAGGCCCCACTTGATATTCGGCAGGGTGACCCGTCGAAAGGTCTGCCATCCGCTCGCGCCCAGTGTCAGGGCGGCTTCCTCTTCGTCCGTGCCCTGCGCAGTCACCAGCGGGATCAATTCGCGGGCAACGAGGGGGAAGGTCACGAACACGGTGGCCAGCACGATGCCTGGCACGGCAAAAATGATTTGGATGTCATGCTCCAGCAGCCAGGGCCCCAGCCAGCCCTGCAGGCCAAAGATCAGCACATAGATCAACCCTGACACCACCGGTGACACCGAGAACGGCAGATCGATCAGCGTGATCAAGAAACTCCGACCCCGGAACTCGAATTTCCCGATCGCCCAGGCTGCGGCGACACCGAACACCAGATTCAGCGGCACCGCAATGGCTGCGGCCATCAGGGTCAGTCGGATGGCGTCCAGGGCCATCGGGTCACAGATGGCTGAGAGATAGACCCGCATGCCCTTGCTCAGCGCGGTTACGAACACCACCGCCAGAGGGAGCACCAGGAAGACGGCCAAAAACGCCAGCGCCACCGCAATCAGCAGCCAGCGCATGACGCGCGGTTCGGTTACCGCGCGCTCGGCGATCCGTTTGGCAACGTGCAATCGATCCAGAGCGTTCATGACGCGTGTCGTCGGGCGCCCCACCATTGGAGCAGGTTGATCACCAGCAGCATGAAGAAAGACACCACCAGCATCGCCACGGCCAGGGCGGTGGCCCCCGGATAATCATACTGCTCGAGTTTGGTCACGATCAGCAGCGGGGTGATCTCCGTCTTCATGGGCATGTTGCCGGCGATGAAGATCACCGAGCCGTATTCGCCTACCCCGCGGGCGAAGGAGAGGGCGAACCCGGTCAGGATGGCGGGCAGGAGCACGGGCAGGATCACCCGCCAGAAGGTTTGCCAGCGGTTTGCCCCGAGTGAAGCGGCCACCTGTTCGACTTCGGGTTCGAGGTCTTCGAGGACCGGTTGCACGGTCCGCACGACAAACGGCAGCCCGATGAAGATCAGGGCGACCATCACGCCGAGCGGAGTGAACGCGATCTGGAGTCCCAGCGGCGCCAACCAGCGGCCGATCCAGCCCGCCGGGGCATGGATCGCAGTCAAAGCGATGCCCGCCACCGCTGTCGGCAACGCAAACGGCAGGTCCACCAGCGCGTCCACCAGCCGTTTGCCAGGAAAGGGATAGCGCACCAGCACCCAGGCCACGAGCAACCCGAACATGCTGTTGATGCTTGCGGCGACCAAGGACGCGCCGAACGTCAGTCGGTAGGAGGCCAGCGCCCGGGGCGAGAGCACAGTCTCCGTAAACTGGCCCCAGCTCACTTGCGTGGTCTTGAGGAACGTTCCGGCCAGCGGGATGAGGACGATCAGGCTCAGGTAAAGCAGCGTGAAGCCCATCGCCAGCCCAAAGCCGGGAATCACACTCCGCTTTTTCCAAGGTCGCTTCATGATTCGGAGCCGGGCGCTGTGCCAGAAAAATGTCGGGATCCACGCGCCCCCGGATCAGCGTGTGAGGTGAATTGGGTCGAAAAGCCCGCCATCATTGAAATGCCGATTCTGCGCCTCATGCCAGCCGCCTTTGCCAGTCGAGTGGAAGCAGTTCGGCGCGCTCATGTTCAGCCCATATTCATCAGGAGCCGGACCGCCGTCAAATGTCATCCACGCGTAGATTGTTCACGAGGTGTCGCGCCTTCTCAGAACCCCCATTCTGGATGGCTGACCGAGAAGCCCCATCCACTCCGCACGGCGGATTCGCAAACGCCAATACCGCCTGCCCCGCAGCGCTTGGTTGTTTGGGAGTGCCGTAGATTGACGTAGTCCCCAGCGGTTGGATAATGGTCTGGCAGGACATGTCGACCTCCTCGGTATTTTATCGGGACCACCTCACGCACAGGTGGATATGCTGGTGTCGGTTGCATCGGGACGGGATTGATCGAGATTATCTGCGGTTGGAGGCTCGGGTTGAAGAGGGGGACCTCCGACAGCAAAAGACAGCGTGCGGCTAAGACCGAATGTCGTGAGGCAGTCAGGTCTGGGCGCACGGGACTAACGAACGAGTTGCAAGACTATGGCGTCTCCGAGCACAAGAACGGAAGGCAGTCCGGGCCGCGTGAAAAGGTTTTGGAGCGGCTTCGTGAGTTGCTTCGCGTGGATGAAAGACCGCGCCCATCACACGGAGAGTTCCACCGAGAAACAGGCGGCTCCGAAGCCTGAGGAAATGAAACACTAAGTCGGTTGCGCAGACTCAGTTTCAGCGGGTCGGAGGGGAGGGGGGCGTGGCTGGCAGTGTTGAGGCCGGGGGCTGGGTGCGTCCTCTGCGGCGAAAAGTGGTAAGTGAGGAGCACGCGGCGAAGGGACGTTGTGTGCTCCTCTCCAAACGAGCACCGTCCATCAGGTCGGTCGGGCTGCCAGAAAGCGCACGATTTGACCGGAAAGATTAGCACTTGAAGCCGGTGGGACGAGGGTTAGCCTTGGTCATGCTGCTGGAATTCACCAAGATGAATGGTGCGGGCAACGACTTCGTGTTGTTCGACAACCGCGAGGGTCGCGTGAAGCTCATTCCCGAGATCGTGGCCCGGCTTTGCGAACGCCACGCGGGCGTCGGCGCCGATGGAGTTATCGGCCTGATACCCTGCCGTTCCGGACGGGCGGATTGGGCGTGGGAATTCTTCAACAGTGATGGCAGCGCGGCGGAGATGTGCGGCAATGGAGCCCGGTGTTTCGCCCGTTATGTTCAGCGAGTTGCCGGTGCCCCGGACCAGTTCAGCTTCGAGACCGCCGCCGGTGTCGTGGTCGCGCGATTGGAAGGCGACCAGGTGACGATTGGTCTGACACCACCACAGAACATGCGCCTCAACGAGACCCTGCAGCTCAGTTCCGGCCCCTTGGCGGTGCACAGCCTCAACACAGGTGTGCCGCATGCCGTGTTGTTCGTGCCGGATGCCGATCAAGCCATGGTCTCCACCATTGGCCAGGAGATCCGGCGGCATGCGCACTTTGCGCCACGCGGGACCAATGTCAATTTCGTGCAGGTCCTGGGACCCGGCTCGATTCGAGTGCGGACCTACGAGCGCGGGGTTGAGGGGGAGACTCTGGCCTGCGGAACCGGTGTCGCCGCCTCCGCCTTAATCAGTGCCCGGCTTCAGGGCTTTTCGTCGCCTGTGCGGGTGCGCGTGCAAGGGGGCGGCCATCTGGAAGTCTCGTTCCAGCAGAACGGAACCTACTTCATGGAGGTCCGCCTCAAGGGACCGGCGGATTTCGTTTTCGACGGCAGGATCCAGGTTTGAACCGACATTTCCTGCATAGTCGATGTGGGGGAACGGCCATCCACTCGAAGCTTGCAGGTGGAACGGTTTCTGGAATCCTGCCCGCCCTGACCAGGAGTCAAAAGTCATGTTTATCGGAACTTACACTGCGATTGTGACACCGTTTCGAAACGGTGAGGTGGACGAAGCCGCGCTGGGGCGCCTCATTCGGGGACAGATCCAAGGCGGGGTGGATGGCATCGTGCCGGTGGGAACCACCGGGGAATCACCCACGCTTGATTACGAGGAGCACATCCGCGTGATTGCGTTGAGTGTGAAGATGGCCGCCGGCCGGATCAAGGTTCTGGCCGGGACCGGGGCCAACTCGACCGAGGAAGCCATCTACCTGACCCACGAAGCGGAACGTGTAGGGGCCAATGGCTCGCTTCAGGTGGCTCCCTATTACAACAAGCCATCGCAGGAGGGGCTGTTCCAACATTACAAAGCCATCGCGCGCCGGACTCGATTGCCTATCGTGCTCTACAGCATTCCGGGGCGTTGTGGAATCGAGATCGGGGTCGACACTGTGGCCCGTCTGGCCAAGACATGCCGCAATATCATCGGAATCAAGGAGGCTGGCGGCAACGCGGATCGGGTGAGCCAGTTGCGTCAGTCTTTGGGCCCAAAGTTCCTGATCCTGAGCGGGGACGACTCCCTCACCTTGCCGTTCATGTCTGTCGGCGCACAGGGTGTCATCAGCGTAGCCTCCAACGTCATCCCCCGCCCGGTGACCCGGATGGTAGCGGCCTTCGCTGCGGGCCGTGCGGGGGAGGCGCGGCGGTTGCATGCACAATACTACCCCCTTTTCAAGGATTTGTTCATCGAAACCAATCCGGCTCCGGTCAAAGCCGCCCTGGCAATGCTGGACTGCATCGAAAACGAACTCCGGCTGCCGCTGGTGCCAATCAGCCAGGCCAGTGCACAACGGCTGCGCGCCACGCTCAAAGCTTGTGGTGTGCTGAAGTGAAAACGGATGTCATCGATGACACGCATCATCATCACGGGATCCAGGGGGCGCATGGGCCAGGCGTTGTCGAGTTGTGCCGCGCGGCTTGCAGGCATCGAGGTGGTCGGGGGGGTGGACCAGGGTGACGACCTCGCCTCGATCGTCGATCGATGCGACGGGGTGATCGATTTCAGTTTCCATACCGTCACAGTCGAAGTCGCTGAACTCTGCGCCCGTTATGGAAAGTTCCTGGTCATCGGCACAACAGGACACACGGCAACAGAGCGGGCGCAAATTGACAGCCTTGCATCGCTTGTCCCGATTGTCATGGCGTCCAACTATTCCACCGGAGTCAACACCCTGTTCTGGCTGACCCGCAAGGCGGCGGAGATTCTCGGCCCGTCGTTCGATTTGGAAGTGGTGGAGATGCATCACCGCTTGAAGCAGGATGCGCCCAGTGGAACCGCTCGCACGTTGGGCGAAATCCTGGCGGCCGTTCGGCAGCAGCAGTTTGACCAGGTCGTCCGCCACGGCCGTTCCGGCATCGTGGGGCCGCGCACCACCACTGAAATTGGAATGCATTCGCTTCGGGGGGGCGATGTGGTGGGGGACCACACGGTGGTGTTTGCCACCCAAGGCGAGCGGGTGGAACTGACGCACAAGGCCTCCAGTCGCGACACCTTTGCCACCGGCGCCCTGCGGGCCGCGGTCTGGGTGCACTCGCAGCAGCCCGGGCTCTATAGTATGCAGGACGTGTTGGGCCTGAAGTGAGTGGGAAACACGTAACGGGGAGCACGGAGGGCGCCTTGCGGTCATATCCTTTGGCCGTGATTGCCCTGGGATCGAACCTCGGCGATTCCGCGCAGGTCATACGGTTCGTCATGGACCGGCTTCAGGAATACTCCAGCACTCCGATCCTGCGGTCCTCGCTCTGGCGCAGCGTTCCGGTCGATTGTCCTCCCGGTTCGCCTGATTTTGTCAATGCGGTTGTTGGCATGATTCCTCTCCCGGAGGAGACGCCCGAGACGCTGTTGGACAAGTTGCAGGCGCTGGAACGCGAGTTTGGGCGTCGGCCCAAGCAGGTGATGAACGAGGCGCGTCCTTTGGACCTGGACCTGATCGTCTTCGGTCAGGAAGTGCGCAGCTCGCATGAATTGACCCTGCCACATCCGCGAGCGCACCTGCGCCGGTTTGTGCTCGATCCTTTGGCGGAGATCGCACCCGACCTTAGACTGCCGCACCAAACAGCGACCGTGTCGCAACTGCTGGCCCAGCTCGTGCCAGGAGTTCATCAGGTCCCGGACCCCCCTCTCCATCTTTTCTAAACTCCTGATCAAAAGCTGCTTGGCAACCTTTTGTCCCAGGTGGAACAAAAGGTTGCACAGCCGGATTTCGGGTCAGTTGCATCCTAGACGGTTGCTGCGGTGGCCTGTAGGCTCTGCATCCAAGTTTCCGAACCGATCCACCGGTTCAGTCTGAATCGTTCATCTATGAAACTCCCAACGGTCATTCTGGCCTCCGTTTCGCCTCGACGAGTGGAGTTGCTCCGACAGCTCGACGTCGAGTTCCTGGTAGTTCCCAGCCAGGTGGTGGAGTTGCATCACGAGGAGTTGAGTGCCGGCGAGATCTCCCAACTCAACGCCTATCGCAAGGCGCGGCAGGTAGCCAAACAACACCCGGACTGCTTGGTTATTGGTGCCGACACGCTGGTGTCCCTGGGTACGCGCCTGTATGGCAAGCCAGCCAACCGGCCGCAAGCGGCGCAAATGCTGCAGGAGTTGTCCGGGCGCACCCACAGTGTGACGACCGGAGTCTGCCTGCTGCATTTGCGTGGACATCGCCAGCGGTTGTTCCTCGAAACCTCCTTTGTCACATTGCATACGCTTTCCCCAGCCCGGATTGCGACTTATCTGGATCGTGTGAACCCGCTCGACAAAGCGGGCGCCTATGCCATTCAGGAAAGCGGAGAGTTGATTGTGGAAAACGTCCTGGGCTCCTTCACCAATGTGGTGGGGCTTCCACTGGCCCGACTGCGCGAGGAACTGTCGATGTGGGGCTGAGGTCGGCGGCTGGGATTCTCAAGAGACATCCCCGGAGAGGGAGGGCCTTGGTGTGCGCGGCATGGGTGCCAGGACAATCCGTCCTCTCCATCCTGCGCAGCAAGAGCTGCTGCGGGGAAGGCCCGGCGTAAGCGGAATTGCTGCGGCGGGTGGACGGCGGCCTGCCGCAACGGAAATCACTTTCGAGAACTGGTCTGGACCGCCTGGGAGAGTTCCTGCCACAGATGGGCGCTCATGCATTGGCCGCGTTCAAAGCATTCCAAGTCAAACTTTTCGTTCGGGGAATGCATGTTGTCGTCCGGCAACCCCAGCCCGAGCAGCAATGTGTCCGCACCCAGGACCCTGCGGAACTCATTGACGATGGGAATGGACCCTCCCTCGCGCAAAAGGACGGGTTGGCGTCCGAAGGCTTTACGGAGCGACAGAAGTGCGGCTTGGGCAAGGGGGCCGGAGGGGGAGACCAGGTAGGGTTCGGCGCCGTGGCCCGGCTCCAATTCCAATCGGACGCTGGGCGGACAAATCCTTTTGAGATACCGGCTTACCAGTTGCACGACGCGTTTGGGATCTTGGTTGGGGACCAGGCGTAAGGTGAGCTTTGCCCTGGCACAAGAAGGGACGATGGTCTTGCTGCCTTCGCCCTGATAGCCGCTGGTCAAGCCGTTGATTTCGAGCGTGGGGCGGGCTGAGCGTTGTTCGAGAGGACTGAATCCCGCTTCCCCGAACAGGGCCGGTACGCCCAGCATTCGCTGGTAGGCGGTTGCGTTGAACGGGAGTCTGCGAAACTGGCGTCGTTCCGCCGCGGAGAGGAGTTGGACGTCATCGTAGAAACCTGGGACAGTGATTGCCCCCCGGTCATCGCGCATCTGGGCAAGCATCCGTGCCAGGGCCATCGCGGGATTTTCCACACTGCCGCCGAACACCCCGGAATGCAGGTCGTGGGAGGGACCGTGCACGGTGATTTCCAACGCAGCCAATCCCCGCAGGGCGTAGGTCAGGGCGGGATGCCGCTTGTCTGGCATGCCGGTGTCCGAGACCACGATGGCGTCGCAGCGCAGTTCAGCCCGGTTCTCGCGAAGGAAGCGGCTCAGGGAAGTGCTGCCCACCTCCTCCTCCCCCTCGATAACAAAGGTGACGTCGCAGGGCAGTTCCGTTCCCGTCGCGAGGTAGGCTTCGACCGCCCTGAGGTGCGCCAGGTTCTGGCCTTTGTTATCGCTGGCACCGCGAGCAAACAGCTTCCGTCCCGCGATGCGCGGTTCAAACGGCGGACTGGTCCAGAGTTCGAACGGTTCCGGGGGTTGTACGTCGTAGTGACCGTAGACGAGGAAATGCGGGCGATCCAGCCGGCATTGGGAGCGGGTGGTGGCGAGGACGATGGGATGGCCCGTCGTGAAATGCAGTTGGGCGCGCAAGCCCATGGTTTGGCAGCGTCGCACCAGCCAGCGGGCGCAGGCCATCAGATCTTTCCGATGTTGCGGTTGCGCCGAGACGCTGGGGAACCGCACGTATTCACAGAGATCCTCGATCGCACGCCGGCGGTTCCGTTTCAGATGGTTCAGGACAGCCTTCATGCGGGACCCGTTTAGCACGAAGCATCGGCAAAACAAAACGGAAACTGTTGCGTGATCTCCTCTGGTGTGGCATCTGCTCGAACTCGTCCATCGACAGGTATAAGCCCAGGGATTGTCCGGTTGGGGGACAGCTTTGTCCTGTCTCTTACAGATGCCACCATGGATTACGACGAGCGATCAGTCCGCATCTTCCTGAGGGGATATCCGGGACAATTCGTGTCCCCGCGCGTGGTCAGTCGGCGCCTGGGGGGCAAACGGCGCTATCACGAGGATCCTCTGTGGGTCATGCCCATCCTCAACGCATTGGTGGACAAGGGGGTCGTCGAAACGGATGCGCAGGGGCATTTCCGGCTCAAGAAAGTGGATCCGTCGGATCCGCTGAAGCGCACGTGGATGTCTCCCCAGGTCAAGCGCATCCTTGAGCGAAGCTCGCGCGACTTCACCAAGGTCATCACGATTGACGAGGACACGGAAGAGCTTGATTAGGTTGGCCCACTATTGCTTCCAGTCCAAACCGCCCTTCTTCAATTCGTAAGCGAATCCGACGAAGATCAGGGCGAGGAAGGGGATCATCCCCCCGAGGATCAGGGCGGCATTGTCCCGGATCATTTCCTTGTAAACCACCGCCCACGGATAGAGGAAGACCACCTCGATGTCGAACAGGATGAACAGCATCGCCACAAGGTAGAATTTGACCGACATGCGTGGGCTTCCACTGCCCTCGGGCAGCATGCCGCACTCGTAGGCGGTGTCCTTGATTTTCGTGCGGCGCGCAGCGCGGCCAAGTGCCACGGAGCCAAACAGCATGAACGCCGTAAACCCGACCGCCAGGATGCCGAGCATCAGAACCGGAAGATATTGTTGGAGTTGTCCGCTCTCCACGGCGCGTAGTCTACGGGAGCAAACCTGTTGCGCAAGCGGTTTGTCCTTTGCGGTAAGATCGAGGGAAGATGGCTAGTAGTTTGCCCAGTTCATTCATGGTGTAGAGGTGATCGCCAGCCGCTCGAAGCTTTCCTCGATGAAGGTGGTGTTCTGGATGCGGGCGAGCTTTGCGTAGAGCCCGTCCCTGCCCAGCAGTTCGTCGTGCGTGCCGCGCTCGACGATTTCCCCGTGCAGCAGCACCAGGATCTGATCGGCCTTGACGATCGTGCTGAGCCGATGGGCAATCACGAAGCTGGTGCGGCCCGGTCATCAACCGTTCCAAGGCCTCCTGGATCAGCCGTTCGGTGGCGGTGTCCACGCTGGCCGTGGCCTCGTCGAGGATCAGGATGGGCGCGTTCTTGAGCAGTGCGCGGGCGATGCTGACGCGCTGCTTTTCGCCGACGCTCAGTTTGATGCCGCGTTCGCCCACGTGGCGAGTCGTAGCCTTGCGGGAGGTTGGTGATGAAGTCATGGCAGTTGGCGGCCCGGGCGGCGGCGTACAAGCTCGTCCTCGGTGGCGTCGAGGCGGCCGTAGAGGATGTTCTCCCGGATCGATGCCGTTGAAGAGAAAGGCTTCCTGGCTCACCACGCTGATCTGCGCACGCAGGGAGTCCAGCGCGATGCCCGCGATGTCCTGACCGTCGATTCAGATACCGGCCGGCGGTCGGCTCGTAGAAGGCCGGGAGCAGGTTGACGAGCGTGGATTTGCCGGCGCCCGTGGGGCCGACCAACGCGATCATCTCGGCCTGGTTCCACGCAGAGCGAGATGTTGCTCAGCACGGTTCGGTTGTCCTCGCCATAGCTGAAGCGACCTTTCGTACTCGACCTCGCCGCGGACCGGTGTGGCCAGACAGCCCCGGCGGTCGCTGCGTTCCTCGGCCGAGTCGAGGATGTCGAACACGCGGGCCGCCGCGGCGCGGGCCGATTGCAGCATCTGGTTCAGGCCGTGCAACCGGCCGATGGGGTCGTAGAAGAACATGCCGGCGTAAAGCATGAACGCGACGAGTTCGCCCACCTCCATCCGCCCGTCCAGCACCTGCATGCCGCCGAACCACAGGACCAGCCCGATGCCCAGCGCGCCGACGAATTGCATCGCCGGCCCGTAGGCCGCCCAGGCGCGCATCACCACCAGCGTGCCTTCGCGCAGGTCATCCGCGCGTTTCGCAAAGCGCGCGTCCTCGTGGTCCTGGCGTCCGAAGGCCTTGATCTGGCGGATGCCCTGAAGGTTGTCCATGAGCAGCGCGTTCATGGCGCTCGAGGCTTCGCGTTGTCGGCGGTAGCGCTTGTGGGCCGTGGTGGTGTACCAGAGCGCCCCGCCAATCAGCGAGCGGCAGCGGAATGAGCGACACCGCGCGCCAGCGTGGGACTGTAGATGAACATGAACACCAGCGCGCCGACGATGCTCAGCAGCGCCACCGTCCCCTGTTCCACGCCGTCAATCAGCAGCCGTTCGACGTTGTTCACGTCCTCGATGACGCGTGTCATCAGGTCGCCCGACGCGCGCTGGTCGAACCAGGGCACGGGCAGGCGCTGAAGCCGCGCATACACGTCGCGGCGCATGTCGAAGATGACGTTTTGTTCGAGCGTGTTGTTGATGCGGATGCGGAGCTGAATTGAACAGTTCGCGCAAGAGGAAGGCCCCAGCAAGCCGAGCGCCGCCGGCACCAGCAGTTCCCGCTGCCGAGCGCGCGATGACATCGTCGATGATAACCCGGGTGAGCTTGGGATACAGGAGGCCGAAGCCCAGTGACATGACCGCGCAGGCGACGGTGCCCACCGCCATCCAGCAGGTAGGGCCGCAGGTAAACGCCCACGCGCCGCACCACCTCGCCGGTGGGGCGGGGCTGCGACTTGAAAGTCGGGTCGGTGTGCGCGCCGAAGCCGGGATGCAAAGACATGGGAGCGGCGGAACTAGCGCAGGCGTGCGCCCGTGGGGTTGGAGTCGGCACTGCATAAGAAATCGGCCATGGCGCAGGCGAATGGCGCCAGGTCGCGTGGGGTGCGGCTGGAAATCAGGTTGCCGTCCACTACCACGGATTCGTCCACCCAGATGGCCCCGGCGTTTTCGAGGTCATCCTTGATGCCAAGCGATCCAGTGGCCCGGCGTCCCTGCAGGATGCGCGCGGAAATCGGGATCCAGCCGCCATGACAAATGAAGGCGACCAGCTTGAGTTGGTCCATGAACTCGCGGGTCAGCTCAAGCACCTTCGGATCCCGACGCAACTTGTCTGGCATGAATCCGCCAGGGATGAGCAAACCCACGTAGTCACGGCTGTCCACGTCGGCGATGCGCACATCACTCCTGGCCGGGTAGCCGTGTTTTCCGGAATAGGTCCGGATCTCGGGTCCGGCCAGGGTGGTGCGAAAGCCCGCCTCCTCGATCCGCAGTTTGGGATACCACAGTTCGAGGTCCTCGTAGATGTCGTCGACAAACGCCAGGAGCGTCGGTTCCATGGGCTGAGTCTCCCACAAAACCGTGCCGGGACAAGCTGTCTGTCAATCTGCAGGCGGGGCGCAGAGATACCCGTTGTTGTAATCGTCCAGTTCGGAATGCAAGTATTGACCTTCGCATTTCCAAGCCGGACTGTTGGCGCGCACCGGTCCCGGATTGATCTCCAGCCACAGGTCCGCATCCAGTATGGTGTCGTCGATGCAGTCTGGTTCGTTGCCGACCTGGACATTGAGTTTGGCGGCGGCGAGTTGCTCGAACAGGTTGAGCCACTTGTTGCCTTTGGTGGGTAGTTGCATGATCAGGATGGCCTCCCACTTGTCGTAGGTCATGCCGCCGATCTGAATCTCGTCGACCGGCCACGCTTCCGGATGGTTCTTCCAGTAACCCTGGCTGCGCACGCCCGGCGCTTCCAGTTGGCACAACCCGGCGTCCCAGCTCAGGTCGATATCCCCCCCGCCCAGCGTGATGCAGACGGTGGAGCCGGTCGCCGGATCGGCGTTGCTGTCCAAGCCTGCATCAGCGCCCGCGTGGGCCGGGCTGAACGCATAACCGGGAGGGAGCAAGAACCGGAGCGCATAGTCTCCCGCTTCGAGGTCGGCGAACCCATAGAACCCATCAGCGTCCGTCGTGGTCTCCTCCAGGAATTGCCCCTGGCAATCGGTGAGTTGCACCAGCACGCCCGGTTTCCCCGGTTCCTCGGGATCCTGGATGCCGTCACAATTGAGGTCCTCCCAGACGCGGTCGCCGATTTCGCCCGTGGGCGGCGGTGCGGCGCAGCCGGTCAGGCCGAAATTGGCGGTGTAGGTTGTGTCAGGAGGGACATCATAGCTGCCGGAGGTGGGGTTGGTCACGCTCAGGCCGGCCGGCAGGTTGACCAGGCTGACCCGGTAAAAGGCGGGGGTGGGGGGGAGATTCATCAAGTAATTCCCATTTGAGTCAGTGACGGCAGACACAAAGCCACCTTGCTGGAGGTTTGTCGCCAGGACGGTGATGCCGGGAAGCGGCGTTGCCGGATCACTATCGGAGCAGGTCACCGTGCCGGCAATCTGCTGGGCTGATCCTGAATTGGCCAGCAGCAGGGCTGCGCTGACCGCAACGATGCATCGCACAAACGTGAACGTGGAGACTGAAGCCGATGGTTTCATTCGTATCCTTTCGAGTTTGAAGGTTGGTCGGATCCTGAAACCGATAGCGGTTTTTGGCAAGCGCCTTGTCGGGTCCATTGAGGAAATTCTGCTCCGTACTTGTGCGTAGGCCTTTGCCCCCGAGTCGGTTCCCTGTATGCTGTCCGCATGTCGCGCGAATACGTCCTCCATCCCTTTCGTGGGGTGGCGGACCTGCACATCGATTACGCCCGGGAACTGAACGAGCAGCAATTGGCGGCGGTGACTGCACCGCCGGGGCCCGCGTTGGTGATCGCGGGCGCTGGCTCGGGCAAGACGCGCACGCTGACCTATCGGGTGGCTTATCTGCTGGAGCAGGGGATTCCGGCCGACCGGATTTTGCTGCTGACGTTCACCAACAAGGCGGCGCGCGAGATGATGCGGCGGGTGCTGGACCTGCTCGGCGTGGAGCGGTCTGATCTCTGGGGCGGCACGTTCCACTCGATCGGGAACCAGATCCTGCGTCTGCACGCGGACAAGCTGGGTTACGACAAGAACTTCAGCATTCTCGACCAGGAGGATGCGCGCCACCTGGTGGCCACGTGCATCGCCGAGGCGGAGATCGACACCAAAGCCACGCGTTTCCCGAAGGCCGAAGTGCTGGGTTCGATCTTGTCGCTGGCGGTGAACAAGCGGATGCCGATCGGGGAGGTGGTCGGTCAGCAGTATGATTACTTCCTGAACCTGCTTCCGCAGATCCAGCGGGTGCAGGCGGCCTACACGGAACGCAAGCGGCAGACGGGGGCGATGGATTTTGACGACCTGTTGGCGCTCTGGCTGCGATTGATGGAGGAACAGGCTGAGGTTCGCGACCTCCTGCAACGCCGGTTCCAGTTCATCCTGGTGGACGAATATCAGGACACCAACCGGTTACAGGGGGACCTGATCGACCTGTTGGCGGCCCGGCATGGGAACGTGATGGCCGTGGGGGATGATGCGCAAAGCATTTACGGTTGGCGTGGGGCCAACTTTCAAAACATCCTGCAGTTTCCACGACGGTATCCCAACGCGGCGGTTTACAAGATCGAGACCAATTACCGCAGCACGCCCGAGATTCTTATCTTCGCCAACGCTGCCATCCGGTCCAACGTCCAGCAGTTCACCAAGGAACTCGCGCCGGCGCGTGCGGCCGGCGTGAAGCCGGTGGTGGTCCCCTGCCAGGACGCCCGGCAGCAGGCGGAGTTCGTCGCCCAGCGCGTTTTGGAGTTGCGCGACGACGGCCGGCCCCTGGAGCAGATGGCCGTGCTCTACCGATCGCATTTTCATGCATTGGAACTGCAGCTCGAGCTGACCCGGCGCAACATCCCTTTCAGCATCACCAGCGGGGTGCGCTTCTTCGAACAGGCCCACATCAAGGATGTCACCGCGCATCTGAAGTTCGTGGTCAATTCGCGCGATGAACTGTCCTTCAAGCGGATCGTGCAACTGCTTCCGGGCATTGGTGCTCGCGGGGCGGACAAGCTCTGGCGTGAGTTTGCCCCCCGCCGCTTGATCGAGCCGCAATCCAACCGCCCCGATCCTGCACCCATCGCCGCGGCATTGCAGTCCATGGTGCGCGCCGTGCCGAAGAAGGCGGCGGTGGCGTGGGCGCAGTTCGCCGCGACCCTGGCGCAACTCGAGGCGGCAGCGTCGGACTCCACCGCGGGCGGGCTGATAAACATCGTGATGGAGGCGGGCTACGAGGACTACCTCAAGGCGAATTATGAGAACTATCCGTCCCGGTTGGAGGACTTGGAGCAGTTGGGGGTGTTTTCTGAACAGTTCGGGACGTTGCAGGAATTCCTCACGCAGTTGGCTCTGTTGACGAATGTGGAGGCCGAGGACGCCGAGGCCGGTCAGCAGCAGGACGCCGAACGCCTGCGGTTGTCCACAATCCATCAGGCCAAAGGATTGGAATTCGACGTGGTGTTCGTGATCATGCTTTGCGACGGGATGTTTCCCTCTTCACGATCCTTGGAGTCTGCGGACGGAGAGGAGGAGGAGCGCCGGCTCCTTTACGTGGCGGTGACTCGGGCGCGGGATGAGTTGTATCTCAGTTACCCGCTGGTCCGGGCCATGGCCGGTGGGGGCATGGATCAGGTACAACGACCGTCGCGATTCTTGAGGGAGATTCCGGACGAGTTGCGGGAGGAGTGGGATTTGGTTAATGGCCCGCGGCAGGATTGGAATGCGTCGGCGGGCGGCGAAAGCGGGGATCCGGACGGGTAGACGGATGACCCAGAACGGTGGATATACCGGCGCACAGCCGCCTCGTTTTTGCCGACCGTCGATACCCATTACCCGCGTGCCCCCAAATGCTGGTCCACAAAGTCCCGTCGTCGCCCCGCATACACTCGCGCAATGTGGATCGCGCTCTTCCCCTTCCCGCGTTTGACGAGGGACTGTTTCTGGCGGGTCGCCAAGGACAACCCGTGGGACGGGGATGCTCCACCAGCCGCTTTCACGACTTGATGTCGCGGCAATGGAAGCCGGCCAAGCCGATCAAGAAGGCCGTGAGGTTCACCCCGGCGAGGACGGCCAGGCTCTGGCCGAGGCGAAACCAGTCCACCGGCGCCTGGAAGACCAGCAACCAACCCCGAAAATGATGTGTCAGACAGAGTTCCTTGTATTCCTCGAAGAAGGGCATGGCTTCCATCACCAGGCTGAGCAGGAGCACCGACAACGCGAGGATGGTGGCGGCGGCTGGTTTCATGTTGAAGCTGGAAAACATGAAGGCCAGGGCGAACATCGTGCAGGCGTTGACCGCCAGCAGGAGGTGCGAGGCGGCATAAAGTCCCAGCCCCTGCCCGGCGGAGAAAATGCCGAATACGCGAACCGGGCCGGGCACGAAGACAAACAGGCCGCCCCACGCGAACCAAAGCCGGGCAAACAGCACGGCCATGATTCCCAGCGAAGCCACCAGGAGAATGCAGAACACCAGGCCGGCCAGCCACTTGATCACCAGCAACCGCCCCCGCGAGATCGGGCGGCACAGAATCATGCGCAAGGTGCCCTCCTCGGATTCCTTGGCCACCATGTCGCCGCCCACCAGGCAGGCGTAGAGGGGCATCAGCAGGATGATCTGCGGAATGAGCATGACCACGGCGACGGTGAGCGCGGAGATGTATTCCTCGGCCAGGTAGCCGTTGCCCTGCAGCAACCGGGCCGTGCCCTCCTGCCAATCCGAGAAGTGAAACGCCAGCAGCATGGCATTCTGGGCCACGAGAAAGGCGCCAAACCCGATGTAGGTGCGCTTCTTGCCGAACAACTTCCACAGCTCGTTGCCCAGTTGACGAAGAAACAAGCTCATGATGGTCGCCCTTGGGTTGCATCGGCTCCGGACCGCAGGATTGAACGTCCGCCCTCCCGATCCGGGCCGGCTTCTCCAGCCCCCGACGCTCCCATCAACGCAAGATAAAAGTCCTCCAGAGTCTGTTCCTCCGGACTGATCTCGTAAACAGGGTGTCCATGCGCAACCAGCGCGCGCACCACGGCCTCGGCCCCCACGCCGTCGGCCAGCCGAACAGAATCTCCGTTTCGATGATCCGCCACCAGACCCTGCTCCAGAAGCTGTGCCACCGCCTGGTCAAACGCGTCCGTGCGCAGCCGCAGCCAACCTTGATGCCGCGTCGTCTCGGCGACCGTGCCGGCGAACACCAGCCGTCCTCCTTTCAGCACTGCGATGCGACTGCAGATCTGTTCGACTTCGGTGAGCAGATGGGACGAGAGCAGAATGGTCAAACCGAACTCGCGGTGAAGTCGTCGAATCATGCCACGCAGTTCATGCATGCCCTCGGGATCCAAGCCGTCCCCCGGTTCGTCCAGAATCAGAAGCCGCGGATCGGGCAGGAGCGCCTGGGCCAGCGCCAGCCGGGTGCGCATGCCATGCGAATATGTGCACAGCTTGGAGTGGGCCCGCGAAGACAGGCCGACCCAGTCGAGCACTTGGTGAATTCGGTCCGACGATGTCGGGCCGGTGTAATGGCTGAGGATCTCCAGGTTGCGGTAGCCGCTGAGGTAATCGTAAAACACCGGTGTCTCGAAAATCGCCCCCACCCTGGCGAGGGCGTGGCGTCGATCGCTCAGCACATCATGGCCGCCAATGCTGGCACGGCCGGAGGTAGGCCAGACCTGGCCGAGCAAGATGCCGATGGCCGTGCTCTTGCCGGCGCCATTGTGACCAAGCAATCCAAAGATCTCCCCGGACGGGATGTCCAAGGTCAACTGATCCAGCGCCAACCGTGCGCCGAAATGTTTGGAGATTCCGGAGAACGAGATCATTTGCCTTTGCTAGTGGTTCCCTCGACAGCCAGGAGGTTCTTGATGTGACCGTCGGCATAAAGGTAGTTCACCTCGCGCCCCGGTCCGCGCGCGGCATGAAAGTCCTCCTTGTCATACATCACCGGCACCTGCGTCGGCGCGAACTCGAAGGTGAAGATCCGCAGGCGGTCGGCGTCCTGGCCGTTCAGCAGGCTGTTCCATGAATAACTCGATCCGGTGCGTTCGAACAGCCCCTGCCGATCACTGGGACAGCGCAACACGTGGACATTCCCCAATTCGCGCGCGAGCACCCGGTCCACGCTGGGAAAGCCGTTGGTGGGAGGCAGGTCCGGAACGCGATCCCGAATGTAAGGCATGCGGTTGTTGTGCTCCTGCACGTGGATCTGCAAGGCCACCCCCACCTGTCGCAGATGCCCCAGGCAAGCCGTGCCCCTCGCAGATTCCTTGGCGCGGCTGAACGCGGGCAGCAACAGCGCGGCCAGCAGGCCGATGATGGCGATCACCACCAGCAATTCGACGAGCGTGAATGCCGGGGCTGCCGCACAACCCGTTTGGGGCGATAAGGATTTGTCCGGCATCGGTTCACTCCTGTCTTCGCCGATCCCGCATCCACCGCCCGCTTTCCATCAGGCGCTGCATCTCCTCCAGGACCGGGGCCAGCTCGGCTTTGGTCTGGGCGGAACTCGTGCTGTAAAACGCCTTCATGCCCACTTCGATCACCCGGCGCTGCATTTCCTCGCTCAGAACCGGCTCGTTCGTCCACCCGGAGGCTGCTCCCCAATGAACCTCGGCGCGAGCCTCACGCAATCGTTTCAAGGAATCCTCCACCGCCCGGCGCCGTTTGTCTTGCGGCAACGCCTCGAAGGCATCGAGCATCTGTTTCACTCCACTCGGGAGCGTTTGCTCGACAAACCACAGCTTTTCCGCGTCCGTCATCTGCTCGAACAACCGGCCCCAGACCCGTCCCAGGCGCACCTCGCGCCGCTCCTCGTACCCGAGGGCGTTCAACTGCTTGGCCAAGCGTTCCAATGCCGCCTGCCGCGCCTCGGGCGACAGCGCGTTCAGATCCAGCGAACTCGCGTAGGCGGAAAGTTTCTCGGGCGTCGGACGCAACGCCGCCGCGATCTGGTAACCGGCAAAGACGCCCCCCCAGATCACGAGCACGGCAGCGCCGGCCCAGAGAACGACGCGATAGCGCGATGTGTTCACAATTTGACTGGGATAAATGTTGCCACAGCCACAAACGTTACACCAGCCCAGCAAAAATGCACCGACCGCCAGGCACGGCATTGGGGCAGCGGGTGAACCCACCCTGTGGTTTGGTCTTGTCCCCAAGACTGGTGACTGGTGGGGACGTGGGACTACATTAAGCTGTCTGTAGTTCTCATTGTTATGGGGCCGGTCTGAGTGGGCCGGCCCTTGTGCTGTACGAGGAGGGCATTGAGAAACCTTTGCAAGAGACTTTTCTCGCGGGAGACATTCTCGCGGGAGAACTTGCCTGACCGACCGATCCGTGGCACCGCAACCCGCCGCCGGAAAATCAGTTCCCACGGCCAATCTTCCGTACGATGCAATGGAGACCTCAGTCGGTCCACGTGACGAAGAGACACAGTCCCTCGCTGCGAGGTCCAGTTGCACACCACTGTCGAAATCCGGGCTCGCGCCATCCAACCAGGCACGCCCGTCCGCGTCGTCACCCCAACAGGCGTCCCAGAACGCCGTGGACAGGGACAGAATCACGCGGTGATGATTCGGGTTGCGCGGCTCGCGGACGCCGGGCAGGGCGCAAGTGCAAGGCGCGGTCGGCCTTTCGCGCTTTCCTTGCAGGCCGGTTTTGCTTTCATCGGCGGATGACGGCGACCACTCCGCGCTTCTGGCGTATTCGCACTGGCGACCTCGACGGTTTCTTCGGCCTGTTTGTGGACAACCTGCTGCAGTTGCTCCTCATCTTCACGCTGTGCCCGTTGCTGTGCGGCATCCGTGCGGCGGAAGTGACCAGGCACATCCTGCCCGGCGCGGCGCTTTCCATCCTGGCGGGCAACCTGTTCTTCGCGTGGCAGGCGTGGCGGATCGCACAACGCGAACGCCGCGACGACGTCACCGCCATGCCGTACGGGATCAACACGGTCAGCCTTTTCGCCTACATCGTCTTCATCATGGCGCCGATCTACCGGCAGACCGCCGACGCCACGCTCGCGTGGCAGGCCGGCCTCTTCGCTTGTTTCATCAGCGGCGTGATGGAATTCCTCGGAGCGTTCGTCGGCGACCTGTTGCGCCGGCACACGCCACGCGCGGCACTGCTGTCCTCGCTGGCGGGCATTGCCATCACCTTCATCGCCATGGGATTTGTGTTTCAAATCTACGCCAACCCGGCGATGGGGCTGCTGCCCATGCTGCTGATCCTCGTGTGCTACGCTTCCAAACTCAAACTGCCGCTCGGTCTGCCCGCCGGGTTTGTCGCGGTGGTCCTTGGCACCACCCTCGCCTGGGCTTTGCGCGCAGCGGGACTTGCCCCGACGACGACGGCTGCGGCGACCGCCGCCATCGCCTTTCATCCGCCGCAATGGGCGGGTGACCGCCTGTTCGGCTTTCTTTTTTCCAAGGTCGGCTGGAGCTATCTGGCGGTGATCGTGCCCATGGGATTGTTCAACATCATCGGCTCACTGCAATGCCTGGAAAGCGCTGAAGCCGCCGGCGACCGCTTCCCCACGCGCCCGTCGCTGCTGGCCAACGGCGTCGGCAGTATGGTCGCCGCATGCTTCGGGAGTCCGTTCGCCACCACGCTCTACATCGGCCACCCCGGGTGGAAGGCTATGGGTGCGCGCTGGAGTTATTCGTGGTTGAACGGGGCGGTCATCTGCACGCTCGCGCTGTTCGGCGTCGTCGGCGAGGTGTTGCGGTTCGTGCCCTTGGAAGTCACCCTGGGCATCCTGCTGTGGATCGGCCTCGTGATCACCGCGCAAGCCTTCCAGGCCAGCCCGCAACCGCACGCGCTCGCCGTTGCCGCCGGCCTCATCCCCGCGCTCGCCGCCTGGTTGCTCGTGCAGATCGAGACCGCCCTGCGCGTGGCCGGCACCGACCTCGTCTCGACCGTGGACCGCTTTGCGCCCACCCTCCACCTGCGTGGCGTCATCGCCCTGAGCCAGGGCTTTCTCATCACGTCCATCATCTACGCGGCGGTGATGGCCTGCGTGATCGACCGGAAGTTCAAATCTGCCGCCGGCTGGCTGTTGATGGCCGCCGCGCTCTCCGCCGTCGGCCTCATCCACGCCTACCGACTCACGCCCGGCGGCGTCGAGAATCATTTCGCGTGGTTCACCGCCGCACCGGATTTTGCCATCGCCTATGCCGTCGGTGCCGCCACCCTGTGGACGTATGCACTGACGCGCACGAGCTGACAGACATCGAGTCAAGCCTTTAGGCGATGACGCCGTGCTTCACGTCCTTCCTGGTGGGCAGGCCAGGGTGCTCCTGTGGCGTGACATAGCAGAGCATTCGGCTTGGTCGAGGCTTCGTCGGACAAGTCGCGCGGCCGGTGGCCCGTGCGGCTCGCACGCTTCGTTCATGACTTGCACGTTTTTGGCCCACGCGCGTTGGGTGAGTCCGCCCTGCACGTGGAGTTCGCCGAACACGGAGGCCGTGCGCCCAGCACTGGTGGCCGTCCGCAAGGACTCGTTAGCGTCGGCAATCGAGCCGGGACACAGGCCGTCGCGATGATGCTGATGATGATTTGCTTCAACTCGGTTAAAACGTGTCAAATTCAACGCGCGCAAAACTTTTCCGTGAAGTCGGTCAAAGCTTACTTCGCTGGCCGCTCCATCACGAACTCCGCTTGCATTGAGACCGGCTGCTCCGCGTAGTGGACGCTGCGATTTCGGGAGGCGGCCCACTCATCGGACAGACCAGCGTCTTCGGCAAGAGCGCGAATGTTCAATCTCTGAAGCAACTCGACTGTGATGGGGCGCTTTGAATCGGTAAAAGTCAGCGAGGTCAGGAACTCTTTGCATTCCTCTGAGTTCATAATTTCCGCCACAACTCGCGCCTCATTCTCATTCTGAAATGGCAGGAAGTAGCAGGTGTCGTCGAAAAGCACAGGCTTATCATCCACCGGTCCGATGAGCGAGAAGCGAGGCGTCCGGTGCAGACCAGACACTGCGACCTTCCACGGCGCGAAGGCGTAGTCACCAATGCCGAAGAGTGCAAATGGCATCCGGCTGCTGTAGATGGAACTCTTGCGCGCTTCAAACAGGCTGCGGTGCGAATCCAAGTAGCGCCAAGTGCGCGGGGCAGCCTTCGCGATGGCGCTGGTGTCTTCGCCGACTCGCCGCTGAGTCACTACGACTAACCGCTCTGGTTCGATGCGTCCATTGGCAAGGTCGGAGCATTTCAGCAAGGGGAACAGGTAATCAGGCTCGATGTTGACGTGTTCCCCCAGCTTGTTTTCCAACCCACGTCCATTGGCGCGGCGTAATTCCATAACCGAGGCGCAATCGTGTTTCACGCCCGAACGCCACTGATACGGGCAGAGTCCTTCAAGGTGCTTCAGTCGCCGATAGGTGCGGATGTCGAAAACCAAATCCTGCCCGGCCAGACCGAGCGTTGTTGCCGCTCGCTTTGCCGAAAAGCTGTCGAACACCTTCGCCTCGGCAGGGCCGGCTTCGCCGGTTGTCGCCAGCAGCAAGCACGCATCAACCGATGCCCCGAAATGCTTCTTGGCATCAATGCGGTAGAGTGATGCGGCGGCGATTCGTCCGTCATTCTGCCACGAGAAGCGCAACAACTTCCGGGCAGTGCCCGTCTTGCAGAGCATGGCAATGGTGGCTGAACGCCCGCGCAGAGCCTTCAACAACCGGATGAGCATCCATTCAGAAATGTCGAAGTTGGACTTGCCCGTCCGCGCTTCAATGCCTCGAAAGCCTTGGAAGTTTTCCTTCGCAGGCAGGTTCGAGCCATTCATGCCCGACACCGTTGCGTTGGTAACCCACGGCAGGTTTCCCAAGACAAGAATCGAGTCGCGAATGTCCGCCAGTTCCGTTTCCCAATGATGGGCGAAGAAATCCTGCACACCGATGGATGCCCGTTTACCTGCGCCTGATTGCTTCAACGCCAGCTTGGTTTGCTCGACGTAGTCGCGGTTGATGTCCCAACCGAGAAGCCGGGCCTTCGGAAACACCTCTGCCGCCGCGTTGAGAAACGCACCAACCCCACAAGTTGGTTCAAGAACCGTATCCGCTTCGACTCCTTGCTGAACCAATAGTGAACAAACTTCCTGAGCCAGTGCCAGCGGCGTCTGAAAATCCCCGAACTCGATTTTGGCGTTCGGCTTCATACGAGCTGGAGGATGCCGCCGACCTTGCCGGCTTGTTCGATGACACGGCCATTTTGCAGCGGCCACTGGAGCGCGTTGGAGACGGTCAGATAACCGAGTTCCGGCGGGTTGCGGAGCACTTCGTCGGCGAGGGACTCGGCCTCAATCTCGTCCACGGGCAGCATCCGCTCCTGGAAGAAGGCGAGGATGTCGTCGCGGTTCGCTTTGTTTTCCACCAGACGACGCAGTCCCGAAGTTGTCTGAAAATCAGCCGTTTGCTCCTTCTCGACAAAAACCGTGTGTCGCATGTCCAGCCGGCCCGTGCGCGTCTTCTCTTCATCTTGCTTGTCATAGACAAACACGAGCAGTGAATAGCCCAGGCCGTAGATCTTCTGGCGGGCGCTCTTGAACGGACATGACGACTGAGGTTGCCAAATGCTCGTGACCTTGATGTCCACGCCCAGTTCCGGGAAATCAATCCCCTTGGCGGAATTGCCGCGTCCGTAAGTGTAGCGGCTCTGAAGATGCGTTTGAAACTTGTGTTCCAGATATGTGCCGACAGCCTTGTCATCCGTGACACCGAACAGGCTCGGTTCGGCGTGCTTCGACTGCGCTTTCGCAAAGCTGGACGCTTCCTTTTGCAACAACTGGACTGTGAGCGGCTTCGGCATGTCGTGATTATCTCAAGATTCCCGGCCCGCGTAAATGCACCGTTGTGGACAGCGCGCCCGCACCAGCCCCGGCGTCGAGCAAATGCACTTTGCTCCGGGGAATCTCGAACAGCGACGCCATGTCACCCTCTCCGCATCGGATGGGGAGAGGGATTGAGGGTGAGGTGTCGGAGGCCAGCGCCAGGAACTGCCCCAACTCGTGCTGCTTGTCCAAGTCGTCCGGCGATGCCGGAGCAAATGGCGAAAGCGTGGGCGTTTCACAGGCAAGGACGTTCGGATGGATGGCGGCTGTTGTCACAAGCTCTGCCACGATGATAGCAACGTCGTGGGCGCTATCAATGCTTATGAACCCTGATTGCTTTCAACGCAAAGACGCGGTGGCACATAGAATTTCAACCACGGATGCCGATGCACGCCAGAACAAACCGCGATTCCTCCGCGTAACGGCAGACACGCTCCGAAGCCATACGCGAAGAATAATCCGCCTTGTGGTGGTCGGCAGATTTGCTCTACTTGAGGCCAGTTATGGCCACCAAATCCGACTTCATGGCTGCTGAGGAGATCAAAGCCATTCTCCACGGCAGAGAAAAAATCCAGCAGGAGCGAATCATTCGTTAGGTCACCGAAAGTCTCGGTCTCCTTGCAGTTCCGAGCGTCATTGCCGGAACACCCGCGACGCCCGCAGCCGTTCCCGCAATTCCGTCCGCACACGCGCACCCAGCGGCCACTCCGCCACACAGGTCCAAGGACATCAAAACATTTGTCAACGAGAAGAATCCCAAGAGCGACGTGCAGTTCGCAGCAGTGGCTGCCTACTTCTATCGCTTCGAATCCTCTCCGGGCGAGCGCAAAGAAGTCATTTTGCCACAGGATTTGGATCAGGCCGGGCGTCAGGCGAGGGGCTACAGCTTCAAAAACGCTCGGGCGACGTTGAATAATGCCGTCATGCTCGGTTACTTCGATCGTGCAGGTGACGGGCAGTTCAAGTTGAACGCCGTTGGCGAGAATCTAGTGGCGATGACTCTGCCCGGCGCAAGTGGCGAGGCGAATGGTGGCAAAGCGCGACCTGCAAAGCGAAAGAGAAAAGCGCGAGTAGCAAAATCGAAGGCCAAGTGATTTATGGCCGATGCGCTCGGTGCAATCGACGCGGCGATCCGCGAAGTCTCCAAGGCTCGCCAATCTGTCATGCGGAAGAAATCGAAACAGGTTTCTTCTGCGGACGAGGTTGACCAGCTAAAATCTGTTGTTTTCGCGTGGTTTCAGTCACACCAGCCAATCGTCAAAGAACATCCATCGAGGGCTGATCTTTCCTCCGTGGATCTGGCCTATCGAACTGTAATGGATTCGACCGGCCGACATGCCTCTCGCAGCACGTATGCAGATGCGCTACGTGACGCAAAGCGTGCGCTGGTTGAAGCGCGCGGATTCGTTGCAGCAAAGTTCCATGCCGCGCCTGCTGCTGCGGCAAACACCACGAATGACGCAGCGCCGAACTTTGCGCCGCTTGCAGCCGACGCAAACATGCAGATGATTTTGCAGCGACGGTGGGATGAGGTTCAGCGTTGCTTGGCAGCCAAGTCAAACCTCGCCGCCACGGTGATGATGGGCGGCTTTCTCGAATCACTGCTTCTCGCCCGAATCAACGGTAGCCCCGATAAACCTGCAGTATTCAAAGCGAAGTCAGCCCCACGGGACAAAGCTGGCAAGACGCTCATGCTTCCTAAAATGGAAGCTCGTCCACATGGTCGATATCGCGCATGAGCTGGCGTGGATTACCAAGTCTGCCAAGGATGTTGGGAACGTGCTTAGGGAGTTTCGAAATTACATCCACCCGCACAAAGAATATACGGACGGCGTGTCGATCCTAGACGAGGACGCGCGCATGTTTTGGGAGGTCACCAAGTCAATCGCGCGGCACGTCTTAGCTTCAGTCGGGAAGAGTCCGTGAAATCGTCTGCGGCCACGGCTCACTGTGCTTCACGCCGACGCGCTGCCGCCTTTGCTTCGCTCCCTCTTGCGGCAACGTCTCATCGTGAAACTCACGAGCCGTTGTTGGGTCGAGGGACAGGTTGAATTGATCTTCCCAGCGGAATTCGAAGCGCGCCTTGCTCAACGCGTTGTCGCGGTATTGCGCGCCGGGATGGCCTTTGGCGAGGTCGGCGGCGTGCGCGGCAATCTTGTAGGCGATGACGCCGTCTTTGACGTCTTCTTTGTTTGGGAGGCCGAGGTGTTCCTTGGGCGTGACGTAGCACAGCATCGCGCAGCCATACCAACCGATCATCGCCGCGCCGATGCCGCTGGTGATGTGGTCGTGGTTGCGACTCCACAAGCTCCGCCGCAACGACGCCGGGCGCAGAGATTTTGGAACGGCATCCTGACCGGCGGCCTCAGCGGTGGTGAGCGGCCCGAGCGTGTAGAACGGCGCTTCGCCGCACCACTCGAGTTGCTTGGCCATGTTTTCCTCGATCATGTGCATGGGCAACTGGCGGCAACGTGGTTCAACTTGGGCAAAACTTTTCAAATTCAACTCGCGTAAAACTTTTCGGCGAACTCGGTCAAAGATTGATAACCGAAACCGTCCTCGCACTCAATCAAATCCCGGTTCAACCGCTGCGCTCGACACCGAGCACCATGCTGGATACCCCCACTGCCAGTCCGTGAACTACATCAGCCAAATCATCAACTACGTTCGCAAGGCGCAGGAAATCGCCGCGCAGCACGGCTTCAAGAACCTGCTTCAACCGGGACTCGTGAAGGAGTTGGTAGTTGCCGACATTCTCGGCCACGAAGTTCATCGCACGAAACACGAACCCGATGCGTTCGACCCAGCCAGTCCGGCTCGGAAGTTTGAATATCTCTCCTGTTTCGATGGTGGGACATTCCAGCTCGACCGGATGTTCAAGTCGCCGCACGACACACGAGCGAAATCACTCGAACGCATTACGCGCAACACGGCGATTTACTGTGCGGTCTTCGATGAAGAGAGTCCGCTGGATGTCATCACGATTTACGAAGTTCCGGTAGATGTGATGTTGCGCGAAGCCGAGCGGCAGTTGGATGCGAGCCGCAATGACATTTCCCACGTCGGCTTCACAATCAAGTGGGCGCAACAGCACGGCAAGATCGTTCACACCAAGCAGGCTTGAGAAATAGCGGGCCGTCCGTTCCTGCCGTCGGTTGAAAACTCGAAAAGATTGTCAGCCGATTCTTCGCTGCTGGCAGCTTTCGTCATTCGAGCTTCGGCGATGCGGCAGTAATCAGGGTTGATTTCACAAGCCACAAAACGCCGACCAAGGCGTTCGCAAACCACTGGCACTGTCCCAGCCCCAACGAACGGATCGAAAACCAAATCGCCCGGATTGGAACTGGCCTTGATGAGCCGCTCCACCAGCTTCTCCGGCTTCTGAATCGTGTTCAGCAATTCCCGGCTGACCAGTTCCTTCGACTTGTAGGTGAGCTGCTTGATGTCGCCCCACACGTCACCGGGATTTTTGCCGTCAGGATGAAATGCCGTCTTGCCAAACTTGCCGTTGCGCACGGACGGCACGCGCTCGCATCGCAGCCGATGTTCCAACTCGACCAGTTGCGGCACGCGAATCGCGTCGAGATTGAACGTCTTCGGCTTGCCCTTGGTGAAGTAGCAAATCACGTCGTAATTGTTCGTGTAGGAAACGCGCCCCTGCGCCAGCCGGCTCGGCTGATACCAAACGAGCCTCGATTGCAGCGTCAGCCACGGGCGGTAATCAATGAAATCAACGCAGTCGGGTTTGCCGAACAAGTAAGCCGCCCCGCCGGGCTTGAGCAGCCGGGAAAAAGATTTCAGCAATTCGAGATTGAAATGCTGGATGTCCGCCACGTTATCCCACTCATGCGTCGTGACCGCGTAAGGTCCGTCGCAAACGATGAGATCGAAGGATTCGCCGGGCAGTTCGCTCATGAACGGCCGCGCATCGCCTTGGAAAATGTTCCCGATGGTTGAATCAACGTTGCGCATGACAGTTTTCTATCACGTTTCGTGCGACAATGAAACCACGATTCCGCCGCAACCTGCAATTCGCTCCGAGACAAATTCCGGCGTCAACTGGCCGCGCCAGCCGAAGAGGTTGCTCCGCGTCTGGTTGATGATATCCAGCTTCTGCCGGTCGAGGGTTTTCATGATTTCGCGGGCGAACCGGCTTGCAGCCGAAGGCGAAGCTTGTGCCAAGCGCCTTTGCGCCGGTCTTTCAGGCGTTCAAGCAAAGCGGCGCGCAAGGTTTGAGACATTGCCGCAATGGTTGTGTCGTCCACGGCAGCAAACTCCGTCGGATAGAATTCGAGCGGGTAGGATTTGTAAGTGCAAATGCGCTCCAGTCGTTGCAGTGGCGGCAACCTCTCGAGCTCGGAACAGACGCCCAGCCTTTCCAAGGAGCGAGTGCTGCTTCTCTCCTGATGTTCCTCACGATTCTTTCGCCGCGTCGCTTCGCGCTGAACTGCTCGCTCGCGCGCTTCCCCACTCTCACGCTCCATCCGCTCAGTTCGTTCCCGCTGTCGGCGAGCTTCGGCTTCTCCGACCCGTCGCCATGTCTCCTCTGGTGACGGCGAACCCTCCCGGCACGCCTTCCATTGACCTCGGGTTCGTTGGAAGTTGAACGGGATGTATGGATTCGTCGTGTGGACAATTATCCAGTCGGCCAACTCAGCCCACACAGGCAAAGGATGATGCTGCCTGAACACGGCAAACGACCAGTTCACCATTGAAACCGAGCCGCCCCATTCCGAATAGCCACACTCCTCCGCGATGGCGAACAGCGCATCCAATTCTGCCTGTGGCCAGCTCTTCGTGAAGAAGCCGGGTGACAGCACTACGACGCCAAAGCTCGATGCTCGAAGTCCTTCGTCAATCTTCCGGCGCAGACTATCTCCAAGTCTGAGCGTCCATTCATCAAACCAAACGCGCAGACCAAGCCGCGCGAGTTCTGCTGCCAGTCCGCGCACGAACGATTCCTTGTCCTCGCTGGCGTGCGAAACGAAGACGTCGTAGCGGACGGTCGGAGGGAGGATACTGGCAAACGTGGCAATCTGCTTCGTCCAGTCGTGGGCGAGGCATGAGTAGAGCGGACATTCGGTGTAGTGCTGTGGCGTGCAGAATTGCCACGTCCATCTGGGGTCATCTGCCGGAGCACCTTCTTTCCCAAGGGCTGCGCCGCCATGTCGCTGTCAAATTCGTCTGAATACCTCGCGAGAAAAGTCGCGAAGTAGCCGAACCTGTCGAACGAGAGTTCAGGACAGAAATGATGGAACGAGTGAGTGGATTTACCATCGCCAGCGATGCCGGTCGCTTGCTCCGCAACCGTCGGCCAGAGCGGATGCCGATTCCATCGTTCTACCAGCGCATCATCTTCTTCAGTCGGAATTGCAGTGCAGCCCGCTTGCCCGAGCAAAGACAAACTCTGGTAGTAACGCCGACATGCTTGAACAGACTGGAATGGGCAGCGCGGCGAGACCGCCTGCCTATGGCTTTCGGCGGAATACCATTTGAAGTTTGGAATCACCGCGGCGCTCATTTTCAATCACGCCTTCGCGTAAAGCTCGCTGCCCTTGTCAACGAACTCGCGGGCTTTTTGTTCCATACCCTTAGCCAAAGCTTCCTGTTCGGAGATTTTCTGTTCCTCCGCATACTTCCGCACGTCCTCCGTTATCTTCATGGAACAAAAGTGCGGGCCGCACATGGAGCAGAAGTGCGCGGTCTTTGCGCCTTCCTGTGGCAGGGTTTCGTCGTGGAATTCGCGCGCGGTGACAGGGTCGAGGCTGAGGTTAAATTGATCTTCCCAGCGGAATTCAAAGCGCGCCTTGCTCAACGCGTTGTCGCGGTATTGCGCGCCGGGATGGCCCTTGGCGAGGTCGGCGGCGTGCGCGGCGATTTTGTAAGCGATGACGCCGTCCTTCACGTCCTTCTTGTTCGGCAGGCCGAGGTGTTCCTTGGGCGTGACGTAGCAGAGCATCGCGCAGCCATACCAGCCGATCATCGCCGCGCCTATGCCGCTGGTGAAATGGTCGTAGCCGGGCGCAATGTCGGTGGTGAGCGGGCCAAGGGTGTAGAACGGCGCTTCGCCGCACCATTCGAGTTGCTTGGCCATGTTTTCCTCGATCATGTGCATGGGCACGTGGCCCGGACCTTCGTTCATCACTTGCACGCCTTTGGCCCACGCGCGTTTGGTGAGTTCGCCCTGCACTTCGAGTTCGCCGAATTGCGCCTGGTCGTTCGCGTCGGCAATCGAGCCGGGACGCAGGCCGTCGCCAATGCTGAACGCGACATCATACGCGGCCATGATGTCGCAGATGTCGTCCCAGTGGGTGTAGAGAAAATTTTCTTGGTGATGCGCGAGACACCATTTGGCCATGATGCTGCCGCCGCGCGAAACGATGCCGGTCATGCGACGGGCGGTGAGCGGGATGAATCGCAGCAACACCCCGGCGTGGATGGTGAAGTAATCCACGCCTTGCTCGGCTTGTTCGATGAGGGTGTCGCGGAAGAGTTCCCACGTGAGGTCCTCGGCTTTGCCGCCAACTTTTTCGAGTGCCTGATAAATCGGCACGGTGCCGATGGGCACGGGGGAGTTGCGGAGAATCCATTCGCGCGTGGCGTGGATGTTCCTGCCGGTGGAGAGGTCCATGACGGTGTCCGCGCCCCACTTGGTGGCCCAGCGCATCTTCTCGACTTCCTCCTCGATGCTCGAGGCCAGGGCCGAATTGCCGATGTTGGCATTGATCTTCACGAGGAAGTTGCGCCCGATGATCATCGGCTCGGACTCGGGATGATTGATGTTGTTCGGGATGATGGCGCGGCCGGCGGCGATTTCGGCGAGGACGAATTCCGGGGTGATCTCGGCAGGGATGCGTTGGGGGAAGCGGCGGAAGACGGAGGGAGCGAAGTCCGAAGTCCGAAGTCCGAAGTCCGAAGAACCCGCGTGCTGTTTGTGGAGTTCGTTGCGGACGATGTCGGCAGATAGATCTGAGATTTGCGATTTGTGATTTGAGATTCCCTGGTTTTCGCGGATCGCGATGAACTCCATCTCCGGCGTGATGACGCCCTGGCGGGCGTACCAGAGTTGCGTAACGGGATGCCCAGGGGACGCACGCAGCGGCCTGCGCGTCGGGAATTTCGGACTCGGGACTTCCACCCTCCGCAGTACGGCTGCGGAGGACGGGTCGGACTTCGGACTTGTCCGGATCCACTTCGTCCGCTGGGGTTCAACGCCAGAGTGGCCATCGCTGTCCGAAGCGACTTCGCGTCCCTCGTATTCCTCCACGTCGCCGCGCGCCCGAATCCAGCCGGCTCGCAGGGGCGGAAGGCCCTCCTCGACCGAGCCTTTGAAATCGGGATCGCCCCAGGGGCCGGAGCAGTCGTAAACGCACACAGGCGCGTTCTCCTCCATCCGCCCATCGGAGGAGCGCGTCGGAGCAAGTTCGATCTCCCGCATCGGCACACGGAGATCTGCATGGAGGATGCCCGTGGCGTAAACACGCCTGGACTTCGGCAATTGCTCGCTGCTATGGGGCTCTAACGAATCGTTCTCGGCAATCATGGCATTTTGCTTTGCGGCGGTCACAGGCGATCACTTCTGGCGGCGCACTGGGACAGCGGTTACAGTCATGAACCGGGAAAAGCGGAGGAGGACTTCCCTTCGCCGGCATTACCCGGATCAGGTTCAAAGGGTCTTCCGAGGCATCGGAACTCTCAGCCCCCGTCCCTGGGGCTCCCCGATGGCAATATAACTAGGCCGAACCCGCGCGCGGGTCAAGGCTGCCGGAACACTGGCGACCACGGGACGTTGACGACTCGTTCGGCGCGTCACGACCGGAGGGGAATCGCTGAAGTCCACGACGGAACCGCGCACATATTTTGCGCTGAAGGCGTCAATCAGCGCTTGCACGTCTTCGACCCGGGTCTGTTCATCCCCCTCCCGGGGTTCATCAAACACCAAGCCGGTACTGCATGCCAGAGCATCCGCCCTGCTCCACATAAACGCGCAGGGTTTTGCCTGCGTTGTCGGCCCTGGCCTGCAGGGCGCGCACCTCCTGGACCGCCCGAGGAGTGAGCGTCACCACCGCCGGGTTGGAAGGGATGTCCGTCATACCACTGGGGCTCAAACTGGCACACGCGGGCGGGATGTCAAAGGCCTGCGTTTCAGGTGCGGGCGCGCGCCACATGCTCCCGAGCTTTGAGGATTTTGTTCTGGAGGAGCGGTTCCAAGGACGGGATCAGGGTCTGCAGCCGCTCATACAGTTTCAAGGCTTGCGGCCATTCCTGGAGCGATTCCGCCAACCGGCCCGCCTCCAGGCCGGCTTTCTTCATCCAGAACAAATCCGGCCGCTCGCCGTCCTGGAGATTCTTCTCATAAAAGACATTCAGGTGGTGGTCGAGCGCCGCCTGAAGGAGGCCGGTGCGCGCCTCCCCTTCCTGCCGCAACGCCATCTTCTCCAGCACCGTGGCCATCCCCACTTCCGCCTGGCTGCGCGCGGCCACGCCCGCCTCGACGCTGGTCAGAACCCGCTGGTAGGCGTTGCTGGCGGAATCGAAGGCCCGCGGATCAGCGACCGCCAATTGCAGGTAGCAGTTGCCGATCATTCCCTGGGCCAAAGCGGCCAGACCGTTCGAGGGATAATTGCGCTCGACACTGCTGAACACCTTGATGGCCTCCGAATAATTGGCGAAAGGATCGTTGGTCACGGAGGACGGCAACCGCATCAACGCATCCCCGTACGCAAACATGGCTTTGGATTTGATCTCCGGCTGGCAGCTCAGGTCGCTTGTCAGGTTGGTGAAGTAAGCGATCGCATCACTCAGGCTCAGACGCGCCATGGCGGCACGCCCGGCCATCATGCAAGCCTCATACGCCAGGTCGGACTGAGGCCAGTTTTTGAACAGGAGCTGGTAGTTGAGTTCCGCATTGATGTAGTCCCCCTGGCGCCAGTGATAATCTCCGATCCACCACTGGGCCCGGGGAGCCAGCGCGTTGGTCGGATACACGGCGACAAAGTTCGTGAAGCAAGGCAGCGCGTTGGTTTCCTGTCCGCTCAGGGCGATATCCAGGGCGCGAAAGTATTCCGCACGGGCCCCCACCGACGCCGCCGGGCTGGAGGCGAGAATGGATTCATACTGCTGAATCGCGCGGGTCCAATGGCTTTCGGCCTCGTGGGTGCGGGCCATGGCCAGTTGAACCTCCGCGGCCAGCGGCGAGGCCGGTGCTTGTTCGAGAAACCGATCGAACAGACTCCGCGCTGCAGCCGGATCGCCAAGTTCATTGAACCCCTGGCCGGTCAGCAACACGCCGACACCGGTGAGGAACCGGTCCGGATAAGCCCGAAGCAACTCCTCGAGCGCGCGGGTGGCCAAATCCGGACGCTTGAGTTCAAGCCCGGCCCGCAGCGTCTGATACAGCGCCGGCTCGACCAGATCCAGCGCTCCGCCCCCAATGCCGGGTGCCGCCTTCACCACCGCTTCATAGTTCGTGAGCGCCCCTTGGAAATCCCCCAGGCTCATCTGTGAATCCGCCCACTTGAACCGGGCGATAACCTGTTCCTCCGAACGCGGCAGGATCAGGGACGCCTGCTCGAACGCCTCACCGCTTTGGCCATGGTCGCCGCGGATCCACTCCGCCCATCCGCGCCAGAGGTAGGCCTGACCCTGCAGACGGCGATTGGTCCCCGACTGGATCACCTCATCGAGGTCCTCAATGGCCTGCTCCACCAGGTTGGTCGGCATTGCGTCTGATTTTCCGGGCGCAGCCGTGGACTGGAGGTGCTGGCGCAGTTTCAACTCCGCGATGGTCACTCGGGCCAGTTCGGCCGTTGAGGGGTCCGGACTCAGTTGAATGAACTGCTCGATGACGGCACGTCCCTCGGCGAACCGCTGGTTGGTGATCAACAACGCCGACAATCGCAGCAATGTCTGACGCTGAACGGACGGTGGAATGTTGGTGGAAAGATTCTGCCGATAAGCGGTCACGGCTTCGTCCAGCCGCCCCAGTTCGGCCAGCACTTGCGCCTGGAACAGATTGGCTTCGGCGAGCAGGCCCTTCTGCCCCGGGCCGCGGACTGCGGAAACCAGGTTGCTCGACGCCGCCAGCGCCTCCGGCAACAAGCGCAGCGCCAGAAGGGTCCGCGCCTGCAAATGCTCCTTCTCCCATTCGAGGGAAGGATCGAGGTTCTTGAGTTGTGGGGATTCGATGGTCGAGCGCGCTGCGTGGTAATCACCCAGGGTCAGAAAGGCCTCGGCCAGCAACAAGTGACCACGGGCGACCAGCAAGGCGTTGGCTGTCGTCATGGGCGTGTTCAACAGCGGACCCTGCGGGTCCTGAAGGACGGCGATAACCTTGTCCCACTGTTTCAACCGGGCGCGAGAAGCCGCCTGGCCAAGCGCAGCTTCCAAGGCCCGTTTCGAGCCGGGGAATTCGCGCAGCACCCGCTCGAAACCCTGCGCAGCGGCGGTGTAGTTATCAGCCCGAAAATGCGCCTCAGCCATCCAGAACACATATTCCTGGGCCCAAGCTCCCGCCTGGCCGAGGCTTTCCTGAAGCAACTGGATGGCCCCCGCCTGGCCTCCCAGTTCGATGAGGCATTGAGCCTGGTAAAGAACCGCTTCCGCCACCCGGGGCGAAAGTGGAAAGCGGATCGTGAAATCTTTCCACTCCTGCTCCGCCCGCGCCCAAAACTCGCCCTGAAAGGACTTCATGGCGGTCTGGAAGGCGCGCTGCTCCTCCTGCGCCGGGTCCGCCCAGGCAGGCCGGACCACCAGCAGCAGCACCAGAAACAACCAAATAATCCGGCGTCCGCTCATGTGCCTGTGACGTTAGCGGAGACCCGCCGGATGCGGAAGGCGATTCGCACGCGGTTCCTCGATCACCCGGGCCAGGTAGCGGCCGGTGTGACTGGCGGCACAACTGGCAATCACTTCAGGGGGGCCCTCGGCCACAATCAGCCCTCCCCCCTCTCCTCCCTCCGGCCCCAGATCAATCACCCAATCCGCCGCCTTGATCACGTCCAGGTTGTGTTCGATGACAATCAGGGTGTTGCCATACACCCGCAGTTTGAACAACACCTCCAACAGCTTGGACACGTCATGGAAATGCAGACCCGTCGTGGGCTCGTCCAGAATGTAAAGGGTCCGACCGGTGGATTTGCGCCCGAGTTCCGCTGCCAGCTTGACCCGTTGCGCCTCCCCGCCGGACAGTGTGGTGGCCTGCTGGCCCAACCGGATGTAGCCCAACCCCACCTCGGCCAGCACCAGACAGGGATCATGAATCTGCGGCACCGCGCGGAAGAAGGTCACCGCCTCGTCCACCGTCAGGTCCAGGACGTCCGCGATGTTCTTGCCTTTGTAGGCGATTTCGAGGGTCTCACGGCTGTAGCGCCGGCCACCGCAGGCCTCGCAGGTCACATACACCGGCGGCAGGAAATGCATCTCGATCTTGATCAAACCGTCGCCCTGACACTTTTCGCAACGTCCGCCCCGCAGATTGAAACTGAAACGGCCTGCGTCATACCCCCGGACCCGGGCCGCCGGCAACCGGGCGAACAGGTCGCGGATCGAGTTGAAGATGCCGGTGTAGGTCGCCGGATTGCTGCGCGGGGTGCGGCCAATGGGCGACTGGTCAATGACAATCACCTTCTCGAACCCTTCGTATCCGAGCAGGGCGCGATGTTTGCCCGGGTTGTCCTTGGATCCGTAGAAGCGCCGGAACAGCGTGCGCCGCAGCACATCGTCCACCAGCGTGCTCTTGCCCGACCCGCTGACTCCGGTAATGCACGTGAAGGTCCCGATGGGAATCCGGACGTCAATCGTCTTCAAATTGTTCTCAGCCGCCCCCAGGATCTCGATCCAGCCGCGCTCAGCCTTGGGCTGCACCCGTTGTGCCGGCACCGGGACGCAAAGATCACCACTGAGATAACGCCCGGTCAGGGAACGAGGTTCGGCCAGGATGTCCGCCAGACTGCCCTGCGCAACAATCTCACCGCCGTGCACCCCGGCCCCGGGCCCCAAGTCAATCACATGGTCCGCTTGCCGGATGGTGTCCGCGTCGTGCTCGACGACAATCACCGAATTGCCCAGATCCCGCAGTCCCTTGAGGACCTCGAGCAGGCGATCGTTGTCCCGTTGATGCAGGCCGATGCTTGGTTCGTCCAGAATGTAGAGCACACCCGCCAGGCCCGCGCCGATCTGGGTGGCCAACCGGATGCGCTGAGCCTCGCCGCCGCTCAAGGTGCCGCTCTCGCGGTTGAGGGTCAGATAGCCCAACCCCACCTTCTGCAGGAACCCGAGCCGGGCCCGGACTTCCCGCACCAGGTCCCGCGCCACCTTTTCCTCGAACGGCGTCAATTGGAGTTCTTCGAAGAACCGCGCCGCCGCGTCCACCGACAACCCGCACACGTCCATGATGGAAAGGCCCGGAATGCTTGAACGCGAAGCGGGGAGCGCGGAGTGCGGAGTGGATTCCGCGTTCCGCGTTGCGCGTTCCGCGCCTCCGACCGTTACGGTTAGGATTTCCGGCTTCAACCGCTTCCCCTGGCAGGCGTCGCAGAACCGGGGGCTCATGCAAGCCTTGAGGCGCTTGCGCGTGAACTCGCTCTCGCTCTCCACATACAGCCTCTCGAGGTTCGGGATCACCCCCTCAAATGGCTTGGTCAGTTTGCTGGTCTTGCCGGCGCGCCAGAGGTTGAAGCTGATCTCGGTGTCGCCGGACCCGTGCAGCACAACCCGCCGGAAGTCTTCGGGCAAGTCCTTCCAAGGCTTCTCCACATCCTGCCCGTAATGCGCCGCCACGCCCCGCAACATCGCCCGGTAATAGATGATCATCCGCTTGCCGCCGCGGCGCCACGGCTGGATGGCGCCCCCTTCCAGTGACTTCTCCGGGTCCGGCACCACCAAGGCCTCGTCAAACACCATCTTCTGCCCCAGCCCGTGACACACCGGACAAGCCCCGCTTGGGGAGTTGAAGGAAAAATGCTTGAGCGTCAGCGGTTCGAAACTCCGCCCGGTCACCGGGCTATACATCCGGTTGCTGTGAACCGATTCGGTCCAACTCTCGGAGCGCGGAGCGCGGAGCGCGGAGCGCGGAGTGGCGGCACCTTGGTCGCCGAACTGGTGCAGAGTGCGGAAGACGCCTTCCCCCAGCTTCAAGGCGGTTTCCACCGAATCCGCCAGGCGCGTCCGAACCTTGGGCTCGATGACAATCCGGTCCACAACGGCTTCAATGGTGTGCTTCTGTTTCGGGTCCAGCTTGATGCGGGTGTCGGCGGCCAGTTCCAGCAACTGACCGTCCACCCGCGCCCGCACAAACCCATCCCGGGCCAACCGCTCGATGACATCGCGAAACTCGCCCTTCGCCTGATCCACTACCGGCGCCAGAATCATCAGGCGCGTCCGCTCCGGCAACGCCATGAGTTCGTCCACGATCTCCGTGGTGGACCGCGCCGAGATGGGCACCCCGCTGTCCGGGCAATGCGGACGCCCCAGATGCACGTAAAGCAGGCGCAGGTAATCGTAGATCTCCGTGGTCGTGGCAATGATCGAGCGGGGACTCGATCCCGAGGAATGCTGCTCGATGGCGATGGCCGGAGAAAGCCCCTCGATGAAATCCACGTCGGGCTTTTTCAACTGGTCCAGGAACTGGCGCGCGTAGGCCGACAGACTCTCCACATACTTGCGTTGCCCCTCGGCAAACAGGGTGTCAAATGCCAGGGACGACTTGCCCGAACCGCTCAGGCCGGTGATGACCACCAACCGCTCGCGCGGAATCGAGAGCGTGAGGTTCTTCAGGTTGTGCTCCCGCACGCCGCCAATCTTGATGCATCGCTGATCCATGACTGCCAATCCTGCCATCCAGGCAAAAGCCGAGCATGCCCGCGGTCGTTCGGGAAGGAAAGCCCGCGAAGGGGCCGGATGAAGGCGGCGCGTGCATCTCAGTCTCTTGCCGCGCAGGAAAGGCGCAACGCCGAACCCAACCCGAAGCCCGATCTCCGAACTCCGATCTCCGAACCAAGCCCGAATTTGACTATATCCGCGGCGCAACTAGACTCTCCCCGTGACGCTGCTCCGGAAGATTGCGTTGGTGTTGCTGGTGGCCCTCTGGGTGCCCGCCACGTCCCATTGCCTTCTGGTGGCGCTCTCCGGCCTGGAATCGCCGGCGTGTTGTTCCGAAATCAAGACGGATTCAAGCGAGCCGCACGACAGCGACTGCAGCACGGACGGGTGTGCTGGCGTGGAATCCGGCCGCTACAAGACCGAACACAGCCGGCTCGCAGCTCCACAACCTCTGATGACCCTCGTGCTGTTTGACGCTCCGGCTCTGGACGACCGGCCTTCCATCCTGCCGTCGGCCGGGGAGGCTTCTGATCCGTTGCCGACGTTCGTCACCGCGGTCCAGTTCCAGACACGCACCGCCTTGCCCGCTCGCGCTCCCGACGCGATCCTCTGAGTTCGGTTGTCACCGCCCTGCCGGTGACCGTCGACTCCCTCCTGATGGTCGCGGCACTGGACGTGCCGCTTGCAACTCACTTTCGATGGAACCCATGGTCTATGCGCAGACAGAACAGCTCAGGTCAAACAGCAGAATTGATTGTCGATGAGACAGGGCGTGGATGCTCCGGTGCCTGGGCCACGTACAGCGCGGTCCTACCGATCCGGGAATCGTTTTGGGGACAGGGCCGATCCTTCGTAACGCTTGTCCTGATCATGGTGACGATTGCGCGGATGGCCGCCGCACCCGCGGCCAACAACAACCAACCCCTTTCCATCAACACGTCCACCCCTCTGACGCTGGAAGCCGCGATCCTGATTGCATGGACCGACAACCCGAACCTGAAAGCTGCGGCGGCGAATGTCGAAGCCGCCGTGGGTCGGGCCTGGCAGCTCGGGCGTTGGTCGAATCCCGAATTGGGTCTGGCCATCGAGGAATGGCCAGTCAGCACCGGCGGGGCATTTTCGGATGCCAAACAAACCATCGGCATCAGTCAGCAACTCCCATGGCCGGGCAAAAAGCGCCACGACCGCGCTCTCGGACAAGCCGGCCTGCGGCGCAGCCAGTCCGAACTGGCCCTGCTCAAGACGGAGGTGACCCGCGATGTCAAAGCTGCATTCTATCGCGTCCTGGCCGCCCAAGCCTCGATCGAGGCCGGCGAAGAACTGCTGCGCATCGCCCAATCCTCCGCCGACGCTGCCCGCAAGCGCGTCGAGTCGGGTGCGACGCCCTATCAGGAGGAGTTGCGCGCCGAGATTCAACTGGCCCAAGCCCGCAACGAGGTCGCCGACCTCCGCCTGGAAGCTGCCGCCGCACGACATTCCCTCTTCACCCTGCTGGGCCGGCCGGACCTGTCGGGCATCGCAGTCGCCGGTTCCCTGTCGAACGCGAACGAAGAGTCGTGGCTTGAACTTGATCCGGAGCAATGGCAGGAGCGCCATCCCAGTTTCATCGCGGCCGCGGCGCGACTGCACCAGGCCGAAGCGGCGGCGCGGAGGGCGCGTTTGGAAGCCTATCCCGATATTACCGCCGGAGTGGATGGGGGCCGCCTCGGCGAAACCGACGCCTCCATTGTCGAGTTCGCGCTTTCCATCCCGCTGCCCGTCCTTGATTCCTCGAAAGGACGCAAGGCCGAGGCCGCTGCGGACGTCGTGAGCGCACGCGCGGAGATCGAAGCGGTCGGGCAGGCGCTGCATCGGGAGTGGAACAAGGCCATGCACCGCTACCGCACGGCCGGCGAACAAGTGGCCTCCTACCGCGACCAGGTCCTGCCGAAATCCCGGGAGGCACTGCGACTGGTGCAAACCGGCTTCGAGGAAGGCAAGTTTGGTTTCATCGATCTGATCGACATCCAACGCACCTTTGCGGAATCGCAACTGGCCTACCAGCAGAAGCTCCTGAATCTCAACGTCGCCCGGGCCGAGTTGGAGGCGTTGACGCAACCTTGCCCCGTTGCAGCCCCCGCTAGAACCAAAGATTGACCCGATATGAAACCCGCTTCCACACGACAGTCAGAGTCCGAAGCACGAAGCCCGAAGCCCGAAAGAGTTCCGAAGCCCGAAAACCGAATCGGGCGCAAACCACCACTCGGCGGAGCAACGGTTGAGGATCCGACAGACAACGTCCCGTGCGGACCGGGATATCGGGCATGGTCTTTCGGCCCCCGGATTCCCGTGTTCCTTCGATCTTCGGTCCCCGGTCTTCGGGTTTTCAGCGCCGCCGCTGCATCGGGGACGAAGAGCCGGAAACCATCGTTCAAGTGCCTGGCCACGACTGTCCTGCTGAGCACCGTCATTGCCGTTGCAACCGGTTGCTCGGACCCTGCGTCACGGGACGCCGATCGAGAACATGCCGTGCATGACGGCGCGGGGCATGACCACGGCACTCCTGATTCCGGGGAAACCAACTCCCCGGCCATGTGCAGTGAACACCGGGTAGCGGAAGCCGAATGCGGCATCTGCAATCCGCACCTCATTGAGAGCCTCGCGCCGGGCCAGGGACTCAAGGTGCGAATGCCCGCACCCGGATCCGCGGCGGCCGCCGGCATCGAAACCGCCCGACCCCGCCCTGCCGCCCTGGGAGATTCTGTCGAGTGCCTGGCCACACTGGCGTTCAACCAGAACAAACTGGCCCGGGTCGTGGCACCGGTGGGTGGGTTCCTGCATGAGGTCACCACCGACCTCGGTCAACACGTGCGGGAGGGCCAGACCCTGGCCAAACTGTGGTCGGCCACCATCGCCGAAGCCATCGCCAAGGCCGTTCTCACCCACCAAACCCTCGACCGCGAACGCCGGCTGCGCGTGGAACGGGTCACCTCGGAGCAGGATCTGCAGCAAGCCGAAGCGGAACATCGCGCCGCCTGCCAACAGTTGCGCACCTTCGGCTTCACCGAAGCGCAAATCGACGCGCTGAGCCGGTCCCCGCAGGAATCGGTGCTGCTGGAAGTGCGCGCACCGTTCGACGGTGAGATCGTCGAGCGTGATGCGGTGCGGGGCGCGCTGGTCGAGCCCGGCAAACCGTTGTTCACGGTCGCAGACCGCTCGGTGATGTGGGCGGAGCTGAGCGTGCCCGAATCCGCGCTGGCGCTCGTGCAAACCGGTCAGGTGGTGGAAATCTCGATCGAGGCCCTGCCGGGGCGCACCTTTGTCGGACATCTCACCTGGATTGCGCCGGCCGTTGACGAACGCACCCGCATGGCCCGGGCACGCGCCGAGATTCCCAATCCGGACGGACGCCTCCGAGCCGGCCTGTTTGTGAGGGCCCGGATTCTTTCCTCGTCGGCACAGCACTCGATGGCGGTGCCCTCGGCCGGGGTGCAGTTCGTGGGGACCCAGCCGCTGGTGTTCGTGAAGCTGGAGGAAGATCTCTATGAAGCCCGTGCGGTCGAACTGGGACCGGAACGGGACCAGCTCCGGGCCATCCGCCGCGGTTTGCAGCCCCACGAAGATGTGGCTGTCTGCCAGGTGTTCGCCTTGAAATCCCAACTGCTGTTGTCCCGGCTCGGCGCCGGCTGCGCCCATGAATAGTTCCAGATGCTGAACACCCTCATCACCTTCTCACTGCGCAACCGCCTGCTGGTCTGCGTGCTCACGGCGGTGCTGGTCCTGCTCGGGACACGCGCCTTGCTCCATTTGCCCGTGGACGCCTTCCCGGACACCACCCCCGTCCAAGTGCAGATCAACACCCGCGTCCCCACGCTCAACGCCTTCGAAGTCGAACAGCAGGTCACGCTGCCTGTGGAACTCGCGGTCACCGGATTGCCCGGCCTGGCCAACCTGAGGTCGGTGTCCAAGTTCGGCCTGTCCCAGGTCGTGGCCACGTTCGACGACGACACCGGCATCTACCTGGCCCGCCAGCTCATCATGGAACGGCTGCAGGGGGTGGAACTCCCCGAGGACGTGGTGCGCCCCGAGTTGGGACCCATCTCATCGGGTCTGGGCGAGGTGTTCCATTACATCGTGCGGTCGGACGACACGAACCGGTCCCTGACCGACCTGCGGGAGTGGCACGACTGGGTCATCAAGCCCGAGCTGCTCAAGGTGCCGGGCGTCGCCGAGGTCAATTCCTGGGGCGGTTACAAGAAGCAGTTCGAGGTGGTGACTGATCCGGACCGGCTGGTTGAGTACCGCCTCACCTTCGAAGACCTCGTGGCCGCCCTCGAAGCCAACAACGCCAATGTCGGCGGCGGCCAGATCGTGCGCGGGGGCGAATCCCTGCTGGTGCACGGCGTCGGGTTGGTGACCGACACCCGGCAGATCGGCGAGATCGTGATCGCCGCGCACGACGGCCTGCCCGTCCGCGTGCGCGACGTGGCCGAAGTGAAAGTCGGGCACGAGATCCGACAGGGTGCGGTGACAGCCGGGGGCCGGGGGAAGCGGTGCTGGGGTTGGGTTTCATGTTGATGGGCGAAAACAGCGCCGTGGTGACCCATGCGCTGAGGGAGAAACTGGACCAGGTTCGCCCGAGCCTTCCCACCGATGTGCGGGTGGAGGTGCTCTATGACCGCACAGAGCTGGTCGCCAAGGTCATCCGCACCGTGCAACACAACCTGCTGGCCGGCGCGCTGCTGGTGATCGCCGTGTTGTTCGCGTTCCTCGGGAGCCTCCGCGCCGGCCTGATCGTGGCGCTGGGCATCCCACTGTCCATGCTGTTCGCGGGCAATCTGATGATGGAAGCCGGCATCGCCGCCAGCTTGCTCAGCCTGGGCGCCATCGATTTCGGACTGATCGTGGACAGCTCGGTGATCATGGTGGAGAACTGCGCCCGGCACGCCAGCCGGCGCGGCAACAAGCCCTGGCAGGATACCATCCGGGACGCCGCCATCGAGGTGCGCAAACCCACGTTGTTCGGGGAACTCATCATCCTGATCGTCTTCCTGCCCATCCTTACGCTGGAAGGCATCGAGGGCAAACTGTTCCGGCCCATGGCCCTGACCATGATCTTCGCCCTGCTCGGATCGCTGCTGATTTCGCTGACCCTGATGCCGGTGCTGGCCAGCCTGCTGTTGCCCCGTGATCTCAAAGAGCGCGATCCCTGGTTGGTGCGACTGGCGCAACGAGCCTATTCACCCGTGCTCACCTTCGCCCTGCAACACCGGGCCTTGATCCTCATCCTGACCCTGGCGCTGGTGGGCGGTGCCGCCGGGCTGGCCACACGAATGGGGGGCGAATTCCTGCCCAAGCTCGGCGAACAAGCCCTCGCCGTCAGCACCGTCCGGCTGGCCGGCATCTCGGTCGAGGAAGCCGTCGCCTGGAACCACCGCATCGAACGCGTCCTGCTCGAACGGTTCCCCGACGAGATTGCGCGCCTCTGGACCCGCCTGGGCACGGCGGAAGTGGCAACCGACCCCATGGGCATTGAACTCTCGGACTTCTTCATCGCGCTGAAGCCGCGATCCCAGTGGACCCGGGCCCGGACGCAGCCGGAGCTGGTCGAGGCCATGCGGGAAGTCTTCAAGGAACAACCCGGCATGACGGCGGCGTTCAGCCAGCCCATCGAGATGCGCATGAACGAAATGATCGCCGGCGTACGGGGCGATGTGGCCGTGAAGATCTACGGCGACGATCTCGAAACGCTCGCCGATCTCGACTCCCAAGTGCAGGGCATCCTCGGGGAAACACCCGGGGCAAGCGAGGTGGCCGGCGAACAACTCACCGGCCAGCCCGTGCTGCGCGTGGAGATCGATTCCGACGCCATCGCCCGGTTCGGACTGCCCCGACAGCAGGTGCTGAATCTCGTCGAAGCGGTCGGCGCCAAACGGGTGGGCGAAATCCGCGAAGGCCAGCGCCGATTCCCGCTCGTTGTGCGATTGCCCGACCGGCAGCGCACCGATCCCGAGGCGCTCGCCCAAACACTGATCCCCACCGCCTCCGGGCCCGTCCTGCCGTTGAACCGCGTCGCCCGGGTGGTGGAATCGGAGGGCCCGGCCGCCATCAACCGCGAGTGGGCCCGGCGCCGCGTGACGGTGCAGTGCAACGTGCGGGACCGGGATGTGGCGGGTTTTGTGGCCGAGGCGAAGGCGCGCATCGCCCGCGAGGTCCGCCTCCCGGTGGGCTACACCATCGAGTGGGGCGGCCAGTTTGAGAATATGGAACGGGCCAACCAAAGCCTGATGCTCGTCGTGCCCCTCGCGCTGGGTCTGATCGTTGTCCTGCTCTACTTCAGCCTCAGATTACTGCGCGACGTGATCATCGTCGCCACCGGCATTCCCCTCGGGGCCGTCGGCGGCGTGCTGGCGCTGTGGTCGCGTGGGATGCCCTTCACCGTGAGCGCCGCGATTGGCTTTGTCGCACTCAGCGGGGTGGCCATCCTCAATGGTTTGGTGCTGGTCACATTTATCAAACAGAAACTCGAGGCCGGCGCCCCCCTCATGGAGGCCGTGCGGGAGGGTTGCCTGGTGCGCTTGCGCCCCGTGCTCATGACCGCCCTGGTCGCCGCCGCCGGATTCCTGCCCATGGCCGTAAACGTCGGCGTGGGCGGCGAAGTGCAACGTCCGTTGGCGACCGTCGTCATCGGCGGCATCGTCACCAACACCCTCCTCACCCTCCTGGTCCTCCCCACCCTCTACACCACCTTCCGACCATCCAAACGGCGAAACCTGATACAGCATCGGGTCCTTTCAGCAGGAATATGATCCGCCTCAGCGCGTCCAGTTGGCCGCTCCCATGTCTGGACGTTGGAAATCATCCCTGGGTTGCTCCCGGGCAGAGTGCTTCCACACGCGGAGAAGGATCCCTCCTGGGCGGGTTGGGCGGTTTGTTGGACGCCGACAACCCGTAAGCAGCCACGGGCCCGGCTCACCCTTCCGCCGGCTTCACAAAACTGAGGTCGACAATCAGGTCTGAAGCGATTCGTTCCAACTCGCTTTGGATCGCATCGGGATCACAGCCCGCAGGCAGGAGGACCTTGGCACGGGCCTTGAACAGAGGTTCGCCCGACATCGCAGCGCTGGAGACTTCCGACGAGAGATCCTCGACATTCACCCCATGCCGGGCCAGGGCGTGTGAGATCTGACGGACGATCCCAGGTCGGTCGTGGCCCACAACCTCCAGGAGGCGCAACTCGCCCGCAATCGACTTGCGGCTGGGATCCTCGTGGACCACCACCTTCAGGCCAGCGGTCTCGATCGCCCGCAGCGATTCCAGGAAGGCTGCTTTCCGTCCCTCGGGCAGCTCGATTCGCAGGATCCCTGCAAATTGGCCGCCCAGGCGTGACATCCGGCTCTCGAGCCAGTTGCCTTCGTGGTCAGCAATCACGCCCGCAAGGGCATCCACCAAGCCGGGCCGGTCAGTGGCCATCACGGTCATTACCAAGGAAGTGAGCATGCCGTCCTGCTACGCCGGCACCGCCCATCGCGCAAGGCGAATCTGTCCCCGCCCGTTGCCACTTGCATTCATTCAGCCGGGCAGCGAACAGGGCGTGCAGCCCACTCTTCTAAAGGTGCGTGCGAACTTGGCTCCAGTTGGAGACGAATTCAGGCCCCCCTGAACTGGCATGTTGCTATTCTCCAATCCAAACCAGCGTGCCCATCGGGAGTCGATCGAACAGGGGCAGGAGATCGGAAGCGGCGACGTGAATGCAGCCGGAAGAGGCAGGCCGACCGAGGGTGGTCTCGTCCCCAAACCCGTGAATGTAAATGTAGCGCCGGAAGGAATCCTTGGACCCGCCGCGATTCAGCCCGGGTTCAAGCCCTTCGAGCCAGAGGATGCGATGACAGATCGCGGCATCGGGCATTCCTTGTCGTGTGATCCCGACCGCGCGCCGGCCCCGGAAGACCGTGCCGATGGGGTGGCCTGCGCCGATCTTGCGCGCGACGCGATGCAATCCGAGCGGGGTTCGGAACGAGCCCTCCTGCTGTCCCGTCCCGTGCTTCGAGGTGGAGATTCGGAACCGGCGCTTGAGACGGATCAACCCGGCCGGATCGATTTCGCACTCTGCCATTCGCTGATGGCGAATGCTGACGAGGAGAATGGACCGGGGGGGCCGGCCTGCCCATTGTCTGAGCGCCAGACGGAGCGCGGGCGACACCCGAGGGGCGCGGGCAGACGCGGCTCTGCTCATGAGAGCTTCTTGATCAGCACCTTGGACTTGCGTCCGCTCTGGTCGTACTTCTCCCGCCGGGCCGCGGGCAAGTCGTCCGGCGCGCCTTCCATGAATCCGGCCTTGGACTGGAAGTAGGTGAACGCCTGAGTGGACAGGGTGAGCAGTTCCTTGAAGCCCCCCTCCCGGGCCTTGGTTTCGACAAAGGCGATCAGCTTGCGTCCGATGCCCTGGTTCTCATGGGAGGGGCTGACGTAGAGACAGGCCAGTTCGGCCTTGGCCAGCTCGGGAAACGGGTGGAGGGCGATGCAGGCCACGGGGTTCTTGTCGATCTCGAAAATGTAGTAGTCCCGAGAGTGTTTCTCGATGGTGGCGCGGGTGCGTTTGACGAGTTCGGCGGTTGCAACGGATTGCTGGATGAGGTGTTGGATGTGGCGAACGTCCTTCTTCAAGGCGCGCCGTATGTATTGATACTCGTTGGCGTAGATCAGGGTGCCAATGCCCTCGTTGGAGAACACCTCCGCCAGCAACCCCTCGTCCACCCGTCCGTTGATCACATGCACCCGCGGGACACCCGCCTCGCAGGCCGCCACCGCATGCACCGCCTTCGACAGCGTTTCCGGGGCAAACCTGGCCCGGTCAGCCACCAGCCATCTTCTCGAGGTCCGCCACCAGCATCTGCCGGATCAACTGCCCACCAAACTGCAGCCCGTCGGTGGTGGTGATAAAGATCAATTTGGTCGCCTTGAGCGCCGTCGCCACCTCCACGGCCACGCCGTCCGAATTCACCCGGTAGGTCTTGCCTTCGCCGTCAAACCCGAGCGGGGGAAGCACCGGAATGATGCCGTTGTCGAGCAGGTGCTGCAGAAAATCAACGTCCACGCGCTCGACCTTGCCGGTCAACTGCTGGTCCACCCCTCCGAGGATGCCCATGGGATGGGCGATCACGGCGTTGGTGGACACGGCCCGCAGGTCGTTGGCGGAAAGGCCCTCCAGGATTTCGTGGGTGAGCTGATTGGCGGCGGTCAGCGCGAGCTGCAAGCGTGTCGGCGTCGGTGATGCCGGTGCCGTCCAGATTGCTGGGGTGCACCCTCTGTTGTTCCGCCAGCGCGCGCGATTGCGCTGAGGCGCCATGCACCAGCACCACGCGGATGCTCAGCGAACGCAGCACCGCCACGTCGAGCAGGAGATTGGCAAAATTCTCGTCGCCCACCACCGCCCCGTCCACCGCCAGGATGAACACCTTGTCCCGGAACCGGGGGATGTATTGCAGGATGCCCCGCAGATCAGTTGGTTTCACAAATCGCGCGTGATTGAATTTGATTCAGGGGCTCACGGGAACCCGTGCCGCCCAGCCCTGCCGGATAACTAGGGGCTTTTGGACGTGATTCAACCCAAATCTTGAACGGCGCTCAATCCAGCCACCGCTGCGTGAGGCCGCCATACGCGTCAATCCGCCGATCGCGCAGGAAGGGCCAATGCGTTCGCGTCTCCTCCACCCGGGCCAGATCCACCGGCACCACCAGCACGCTTTCCCGGTCCACGCGGCGCCTTGGCCAGGATCTCGCCCGACGTGCCTGCGACAAAGCTTTGTCCCCAGAACTCGATACCGTCCCCGCTCACCGGTCGCTCGTGGCCGATGCGGTTCACGGCGGCCACATAACAGCCGTTGGCCACGGCGTGGCCGCGCTGGATGGTTTCCCAGGCCGCGTGCTGGCGTTCGCCCGGCGCCGCCTTTTCAGCGGGATGCCAGCCGATGGCGGTGGGGTAGAAGAGAATCTCGCGCCCCCCGCAGGGCCGTCAGCCGGGCCGCCTCGGGATACCACTGATCCCAGCAGATCAGCACCCCGATCCGTCCGTAGCGCGTCTCCCACGCACGAAACCCGAGGTCCCCCGGGGTGAAATAGAACTTCTCGTAGTAGAGCGGATCGTCCGGGATGTGCATCTTCCGATAGACGCCCAGCAAGGAACCGTCGGCGTCAATGATCACGGCGGTGTTGTGATAGACCCCGGCCGCGCGGTGCTCGAACAGTGAGGCGATGATCACCACCCGATGCTTGCGCGCCAGCCGGCAGAATGCGTCCGTGCTGGGCCCTGGAATGCGCTCGGCGAGCTTGAAATTGGCGTAATCCTCGGACTGGCAGAAGTATTGGGACCGGAACAACTCCTGGGTGCACAGGATCTGGGCGCCCTTTCGAGTGGCCTTCTCGGCCAGCAGCAGGGTGCGGCGGAGATTCTGCCTGGGATCGTCCGTGGCGTGGGTTTGGAGCAGACCCAGTCGGACCGCGCTGGAAGGCACCGCGCGCTTCATGGCTTCGGGTCTCGCAACCGGGCGGTTTCCTCCAGGACCTGGGTGTGCCCGGTCGAGATGTCCGCAGCCCGGCACACCGGAGTTTGCCCGAACAGCCCCCGGATGAACTTGCCGAGCGTCTCATTGGTTGGACCGTAGCCGCTGTGGTAGATGTAATGCTCCAGGTCGTAGAGCATTTCATCCGCGTTGGGATAGCGATGATCGAGATTCCGGGCCAGCGCCTTGTGCAGGATCTCGTTCAGCCGATCGTCCACCCGCTCGTCCAGGGAACGAAAATCCGGCAGGGTCATCGTCAGGATGCGGTCCCGCGACTCCTCCGGGCTGGCTCCCTTGAAGATGTTCCGGCCGAGCAACAGATCCGCAAGCACGACGCCGGCGGAGAAGAGATCCGACCGTTTGTCGGTGATCTGGAAGTCGGCCTGCTCGGGGCTCATGAAATCGGCCTTGCCCGCCACCACTTCACCTTCCTTGTCGGTAAGGAATCCGCGGGCCTTGGCGATGCCGAAGTCGGTCAGCTTCACATCGCCCTCGAAGGCAATCATGATGTTCTTGAAGCTCACATCCCGGTGCACGATTCCCAGGGGCGCCCCGTTCCCGTCGGCCTTGGCATGCGCGTACGCCAACCCCCGGCACACCCGGCTGGCAATAAACACCGCCAGCTCCTTGGAGAGATGCACCCGCTTGTCCAGCAACTGTTGCCCGAACTGCTCGAGGTTCACCCCCCGGATCAGTTCCATGCAGATGAAAAACATCCGGTTGGTTTCCCCCAGGTGATAGGTCTGGACAATGTTGGTGTGAATGAGGTCTGCCACCAGCTTGGCCTCGCCAATGAAATTCTCGATAAACTCCTTTTGGGTGGCGTAGTTCTGGCGGATGACCTTGATGGCCACGCGCTTCACGAAACCGGATGCGCCCCGTTGCTCGGCTTCGTAAACAATGCCCATGCCGCCCTCGTAAATCTGCCGGACGATGTCGTATTGAAAACTGTTCTGTATGCTGAACATCGGCATTCCGCTGCGATGTTCAGGAAACACTTCTCCAAGTCAAGTTTTGGCGAGCCCCGCGACGGGATTCGGATGCGGTCCTCATGAACACCGGATTCATCCCGCAACGGCGCTCGCAGACCGGACGCAACCAGGCGTGCGATGAACATTCGGCTGGAGGACAGCATAGCCGCAGGAAGCCGGGGTTCCGCGGCGCCATTTCCATTTCAACAACACACCTGCGCATGGGTGCATCGGATTGAACGATCGCGCGAACCCAGCGATCGAACCTGCGCTTGACAGTGGGCCGGCCATCCCAATCCTAGTCGCGCGACCGGTTGGGCGCATTCGCCAGAAGCCATGCACCGCCACATCCGATACCGGTTCAAACCAATCATGCATCTCAAGCACCTACAGTCCTGCGGCTGGAACCTTGTTTGGAGCCAACGCCTGCTGTTCGCAGGCGGACTCCTGCTCCTCCTGGGACATTCCCAGTTCCTGTACGCCCTGGATCAAACCAACCGGACCACCGAGGTGGTTCCCTACGTCCACATGCGCAGTGGCGAATTCGACACGGTCTGGGGGGTGCAGGACATGTGGGGGTTCGGCATCGGGGCCGACCTGACGCGTCATGTGGGGCTGGAGTTGGCCTTTGATACCTACGAGAAGGATTTTGATCCGTTCGGCACCAAACTGGGAGAACAGTCATTGCTTTCACTGGTGCCCCAGGTGCGGCTGCGCCTGCCCTTGGCCAACGACCGCGTCGTGCCCTACGTCGTGGTCGGCGCGGGCATCGGCTGGTACGACTTCAACGATCCAACCCGGGACGGATACGGCAAGAATGTCGATGATCAGGGCAACGAGCTGGTGGTTACGGCCGGCGTGGGCATTGACCTGTTCATCAACAAGCACGTGGCGTTTAATCTGGAAGGCAAATACATCTGGCTGGACGACCTCAACATCAGCGTCGACGGCACCCCGGGCACTTTTGAGCTGGCGGACTTCGTCGGCACGTTCGGTTTCCGGGCCTATCTCGAGGATGCCGAGGCGCTGGCCCTGTTTGACGCCATCGATGAGCCTCCCATCCGGCTCTACTTTGGCGCCGCCTTCGGCGGCGGGGTGATCACCGATGGCAACTGGATCCCCGGGGTCGAGTTGGTGCCGGAGATGGCTTCGCTTGGCTCGATTGGACAGTCCGTGGAGCTGGCCCTCGGCGCCAACTTCGGGCGGCACCTGAGCGTGGAGATCCCCGCCGATTACTATGAAAGCGTGATAGAACTCAACAATCTGGCAGGGGTCAATGGCGGTGTCGGAGAGTACTCAACCTACGCCGTCATCCCCAACCTGCGGTTCCGCTGGCCTATCAAGGACGGCCGGATTGTTCCCTACCTGATGGCCGGATTCGGCGCCACCTACGGCGAAGTCAACGACCGGTTTGACAACGGCAACAACGTGCCGGTGGACTCGAAGGGGTTTGCCCCCGCCTTCGCTGCGGGCGGCGGCATCGAGTATTTCTTCAATCGCGAGGTGAGCCTCTTTGGCCAGGTCAAATACATCCAGTCCTGGGACAACAAGATCGAGGTGAATCACGCCGGGGAACAGAAGGGTGACCTCTCCTGGCTGCACTTCCAGATCGGCTTCCGACTGAGCCTGCTGCACATCGGCGGCGCGCGTTGATCGGGCGACCCATGAACCGCAGGGTGGGGCCGGGCGCCCCGGGAGCCGGGCAACGGCGCCCTCCTCTGAGGGTTCAGGGTCTCGACTCGCGTCCACCCGGTGGTGGTTCCCCTTCCAATGAAGCGTAACCCGAGAGCGGCGGTGAAGACGCACGCACTCCAATCCGCCCCCATCGGCGCCCGATAGGCGCCGGCAAACAAAATCGGCGCCGCACTCTCTCGAATGCGGCGCCGACCAAATCGGAGGACGTGGGGTCAGGCCTTGGGCGTCTTGGCGGCGGTCTGCTGCGGCCTGCGCCTGGGAGCCTTGGTGATCAGGCCCTTCTTGATCGCGCTGGTCGCCACCCGCATGTAGCGCACTTCGCCATTGGGCAGTTGCACCTTGACCCGTTGGAGGTTGGGCAGAAACCGACGCTTGGTGATGGCCGTGACGTGGGTGCCGATACCCCCCACCTTCTTGGCCTTGCCGGACCGCCAGATCTTGCTGCCTTTCCGCGGCCCCTTGCCTGTCAATTCACAATACCGAGACATAATTCACGTTCGAGTTAAAGAACCCGGACGGTATCGCTCGGGCAGTCGCCGTGCAAGCTTGATTTCAGCAGAATCTGCGTGCCTTTCCCTCGGTTCACCCCCTATCTTTCGCCCCCTGTCTTATGGCAACCATCAAGCCCTTTGCCGCCCTGCGACCCCGACCGGACCTGGCCTCACGAATCTGTGAGCTGCCGTACGACGTCATGTCGTCCGAAGAAGCCCGGGAGGTGGCCTCCGGCAATCCGCTGAGCTTTCTTCATGTCAGCAAGCCCGAGATCGATCTCCCTCGGGGCACAGATCCCTACGCTCCGGCGGTCTATGCCAAGGGTCGGGAGAATCTGGATCGCCTGGTGGCGGAGGGAGCCTTGCAGCCGGAGACCGGGTCGTGTTTCTACCTTTACCGTCAGGTCATGGGCAGCCACAGCCAGGTGGGACTGGTGGCAGCCGCCAGTTGCCGCGAATACATCGAGGGCGCCATCAAAAAGCACGAGTTCACCCGCCCGGACAAGGAGGACGACCGGGTGCGTCACATGGAGGCGCTCGACGCCCAAACCGGCCCGGTGTTCCTCACCTATCCAGCGGTGACCACCTTGGATCAACTGGTGCAGACAAGGATTGCCGGCCTGCCGGATGTGGACTTCACCTCCGGGGACGGCGTGAGGCATACCGCGTGGACGATTCGGGACGCGGAGAGCATCCAAGGGATTGAGTCGGCCTTTGCCGGGATCCCGGCGCTCTACATCGCTGACGGCCATCATCGAAGCGCTGCTGCCGCCCGGGTGTTCGAATCACGCCGGGGTTCAGGACAGAGCCCCCGGTTTCTCGCGGTGATTTTCCCCCACGACCAGATGCAGATCCTGCCCTACAACCGCGTTCTGAAGGATCTCAACAACCATACCGCCCCTGCCTTGCTGACGTGCTTGGAGAAGGTGTTCGAAACCCTGCCGGCAACCAGCGCGACTCCATCCTGTAAGCACGAAGTGTGTTTGTTCCTCGACGGACACTGGCGCACCCTCCGGTTCCGACCCGGGCTCGTGACCGCCCGGAATCCCGTGGATGCGCTTGATGTCTCGCTTCTGCAGGCCCACGTCCTGGCACCGGTCTTTGGAATCGAGGATCCGCGCACCAGTGAACGCATTCGTTTTGTGGGCGGGATCCGGGGCACAACGGAACTCGAGAAGCTCGTGAACCGCGGCCAAGGCGCCTGCGCCTTCTCTCTGTTCCCCACCCGCATCGAGGACCTGATGGTCATTGCGGATGCCGACGGCATCATGCCACCCAAGAGCACATGGTTCGAGCCCAAGCTCCGGGATGGCATGTTCTGTCACCGGCTCTGACCGGACAAACACGGTCAATTCCTTGGGCCTTTCCCCGGGCCTATTCTCGTGCCCTCCCCCGGTTGTCGCGGGAAGCTGCTCGTGCAAACTCTTGGCTCACGGAGAGATCACGTTTATGAAATCGAGCCATGCTTTCAGGTTTCCCAGCTTGTTGCTGAATCTGCTGAGCCTCGGTTGGTGCGGGATGTTGACAATGCACACCCAGGCGTCGCCGCCGCCGGGGGGCCTTGCGCCGCTGAACTCGCCCGCGGGCGGATTCGGCATCGACGGGGACCTGCTCGCCCGTCAACCGCTCGCCAGTTCGGGCGACTGGATTCCGAACGCCACGATTCCCGGAACCGGACAGGGCGTGTTGAGTCCGAGCGGTGTGCCCCTGAATCCGTTCAGCACGTTCCATTTCATCGATCCCTACGACAGCACGAGCGACTTCATTTTCACAGGCGGCAGCAAGTGGGCGGACAATCCCAACACCTGGGTTTGGAGCACCGGCAAGCCGTCGTCCAAAACGGACATCAACAACGTATTGCTGCACCTGGCTTCGGACGACATGGGGCACATCTGGGCCGTGATTTCAGCCGACCGGGCCAGCACTTCGGGGGATTCCTACATCGACTTCGAACTCCTGCAGCGTCCATTGGTGCGAACGAACAGCGGGACTTTCGTCTCGTCCGGCCCCCATGGCGGGCGCACGACCAACGACCTGGTGCTGAGCCTCGCGTTCACCGGCGGGGGCAGGGTGGCGGACTTCTTTGCTTGGCGATGGCAAGCCGACGGGCAAGGAGGGTTTCGCTACGTGGATAGCACGGCGGCGCTGCCGGCCGGGCGCGCCTTCGTGGCTCTGAACACCAATACCATCGGGGTTCCCTATTCCGCGTTCGGCGGCGCGCAATACCAACCCAATGCCTTCGCTGAAGCAGCCATCGACCTCACCGCCCTGCTGGGCGGCTTCGACCCCTGCGAATCCTTCGGCTTCGAGTCGATCATGGTGAAGACCAAGGCATCCGCCTCCTACTCGGCCGGCATCGAGGACCTGATCGATCCCATCGCCTACAAGCTCCGGATCGGACCCGCCGCTGAGGCTGGTCCGGATCAGGTTCGCTGCGCCGATGGGAGTGTGACCGCATTCCCGCTGCAAGGCAGTGCCAGCTCAGGACTGACCTCGGTAGCTTCCACCCGATGGAGTGTGGTTTCCGGAAGTGCAACCATCGACAATCCTGACGCCCTGGTCACCACGGCGCGTGTCTCCTCATCACGCGCAACGCTTCGGCTGGAAGTGCGTCAGGCAAACGGGTGCACGGACCTCGACGAGATTGTGCTCACTGCCGTGGAGCCCCCGGCGGTGGTCATCAGCGGCCCGACCTCATTGTGTCCGAATGCCACCGCGGAGTTCAGCGCACCTGTCGGCATGAAAAGCTATCAGTGGTCTATCAGCGGCAACGCTTCCATCCTGGACGCAACCAATCAGGCGGTCGTCCGCGTGCTGTCCAGCACTGTGTGCGACGAGTCTTTTGAACTGACACTCACGGTGTCGAGTAACGTCTGCACCGTGACCACCCTCGCCGAAGTGCTTGTCGAAGACACCGTGCCGCCCGTCCTGACGCTCCCGGGCAACATCCTGCTCGAATGCCCCGCGGACACCCGCACCAACGCCACCGGCGCAGCCACGGCAATGGATGACTGCGGGGCGGTCACCGTGTCCTACACCGATTCCCAAACCAATTTCTGCGGCGGTTCACGGGCTATTTCGCGCCAGTGGATCGCGAGCGATTCCTGCGGGAACTCGACCTCCGCAACTCAGACCATCACCGTCCGCGACACCACCCCACCGACACTCTCGATCCCGCCCAACGTCACCCTCGAGTGCCCCGCCGACACCCGCACCTCCGCCACCGGCGTCGCCACCGCACAGGACAACTGCGGCACGCCCACCGTCATTTCCTCCGACGCCGTGACCCCGGGTTGCGGTAGCTCCAAGATCATCACCCGCACCTGGTCCGCCACCGATGAATGCGGCAACGTCGCCCAGGCCGTGCAGACCATCACCGTCCGCGATACCACCGCACCGATGCTTTGGGCACCGGCGAACATCACCCTGGAGTGTCCGTCCGATACGCGGACCAACGTCACCGGCAGGGCGGCGGGCAGTGATGCCAGCGGGTTCAACATCAGTTACAACGATGTGGTGACCGAAGGTGCGTGCGCCGGCACGAAGAGCATCATCCGCACCTGGACGGCCATTGATGCCTGCGGCAATGCGACAAACCGGGTTCAGTATATTGTCGTGCAGGACACCACCCGGCCGAAGATCACTTGCCCGAATCTCAAGGTTCAATGCCCGGGCGATGTGCCACTGCCGTATGCCAACCTGGCGGCGTTTCTGTCGGCGGGCGGGCAGGCGAGCGACGGTTGCAGCGCAACGTTGTCCTTCTTGCTGGTCGGCGGCGGCGGCGTGATGGGGAGCTGCCCCGGAACGGTCACCCGTGTGTATCGGGTGATCGATGGCTGCGGTAATTTCGCCGAGGGCATTCAGACGATCACCGTGGACGACACCATTGCGCCCGTGATCACCTGTCCGGGGAGCGTGACGGTCGAATGCGGAGATTCATTGGATCCGTCAGTGCTCGGCAGCGCGACGGCCACGGACAACTGTTCCCCCAAGGTTGAGATCACCCACACCGACGCGCAGGTTCCCAGCGATTACAGCATCAAGTGGTATGCCGCCGACCCTGATGTGAAGACCGGCCCTTATCAGCCAACGTATATCAAGCTGGCTCCCATCAACCTCGAGTGTCCGGAAGGCGCGCGCCTGTCCGGCCGGGCGATTGACCCGCTGCGCGATGCCGTGGCCTACTCAGCGCCCGGCGGCCAGTTGGATGCCCTCACCTCGCTGGGCGGAGAACCCATGGCCCTGGGCCAAATCGTCCCCTTCGAAGCCGTGATCGAGGTCAGCGGCGGTCCGGGGACAGAACGTGGCACGATCGAGTTCACTTCGTCCTGGAGCACGCACACCACGTCCAATGACCGGTTCGGGTACGACACGAACTATATGGTCTATTGCGCCTTTGTAGATTTCGCCGACCCCGGGACGCGGGATCCGAACGCCAACGCAAAGGTGGAATCGTTCCAGTCGACACTGGTCAACATGGGGACCATTGATGAGAAGATCCAGGGCACCTTCCGGATCTCCGGACTCGAGAGCGGCGACCGCGTCGTGGTGGAAATCTGGGTGGCCCTTTTGTCCGCGATGCCAGCCCATGTGGGCGGCACCATCGCTTCGGATCTGGTTTCCGCCCGGAAAGCCTCGGTTCCTCCCGAGCCGATCAGCACCGGCTCCCAGACGGTTTCGATTGGGAACCTGTCGAAGATCCAGCCGTTGCTTCCGGCGTTGCCGCAGCCCCCCCGCCGGCATTGCCGCCCCAACCACCGGCCCTCCCCGGCGCAACCGTAAGCGTGATCGACCGCACCTGGGCGGCTATGGACAAGTGCGGCAACCGCAGCACCTGCGTCCAGCGCATTACCGTCCGGGATACCACAGCGCCCGCGTTTCAGGAGGCACAGGTGCTGCAGGTGGTCGATGCCGGCGCTGCGGGGAATATGGAAGCGCCGGTAGCCACGGACGGTTGCGGCGGGGTGATCGTGCGAATCCACTCGGTTGAGACGAACCTGACGGCTTCCGGTTCGCAAATGATCACCTACGTCTGGGAAGCGATCGATGAAAGCGGGAACACGACGTTGTTCAGCCGCAACATTGAGATACTGCCGGTCATTCTGCCCGAACCGGAACTTGCGATTGGCTGGAAGGACGGGCGGCTGACCCTGAGTTGGCCAGCGCAACCGGCAGGCTGGTGGCTGGAGTCCACCACCAGCCTGTTGAAGCCGGATTGGAAGCCTGTGGGCTTTACGCCCGTGCTGACTAACAATCTTTACGTCGTTGAACCGAACTCGTCAGGACCTTCGCAATGGTTCCGGCTGGCGACCGGCACGCCGCCTCTGGCGTTGGCCTCGGCTAAGCCGGGTATTGTGGCGCTGGCCTGGCCGTCATTAGCCACCGGTTACACCGTTGAACGATGCAGCGATCTGGCTGGCGGCATCTGGACGGCGCAACCGGCAGCCGCTGTCATCACCAATGGGCACAACCGCATCGAGTTCGATGCCTCCGGAGCCAGGGGATTCTTCCGGTTGACGAAACCGGCACCCTGAGGAAGAGGCCGCCCCGTCTCCAACGCTCGTTCCAGGCTGGAGACGGAGCTTCTTTCGAATTTCGAGCTTCCGCTCTCGGACTTGACGCGTTCCACCCAGAAAGCGGGAAACCCGACGCGTCTACTCAACCGCCTGACGCCAAACGCAGACATTCCTCCATGCAGTGGAACTCATGGAACCAGCGGGCAGACAAAATGTCCGCGCTCCGCCGAAGAGGCTGTTCCCGCGCTTTCCTGCCGAGGGTTTCCTTCTCCACGACTCCCTCGGTCCCGCCACACACTCACTGGCCAGAGGGGTTGGTTTGAAGTTCTCTCGCAAACTTCCGCAACCGCCCGACACGCCAATAAACCGAGCCGAAGAAGACCGCGCCGCAGAGGTTCACCCCCAACGTGTAACCCAGTTTGTAGGTCCGGCCGCTATTGCGCTCGGCATAGATGGGGAGGTCCTGACCGGCCAGCAGCGTGGGAAATCCGCAAGGCATGAGCGCCCCATGCGCAATCCCGGTGGCAAAACCCGGCACGCGTCCCTCCCGCTGCGACACCTTCACGGAATAATGCAGCACCCGCCCAAACAGCACGGTGACCCCGATGGCCAGGACCAGACGCAGAACGATCCGCAGCCAGGAAGCCTTGCGGACCTGGGAGGCAACCGGGCTCACGGCGATTTCAGTCAATTCGTTCACACGCTGTCCCCGCACCTTGCCGGCACGTCGGGCATGGGGTCAAGCACCGCGTCCGCCCCGTTGAAATCGGCGCGACGCATCGCGCCACCATCGAAACCAACGCACGGTATCTCGCCAGGGGCGGATCTTGCTGCGCTCCGATGCGTAGATCACGGCCACCGGCACGAACTCCACGCGCGCGCCTTGGAGGAGACAGTCGAGGTAGAATCTCGGACTCGATTTCAAAGTGTGCCGCCCCCGTCGGTTGCGGCGTCCAATGGGCAAGGTTCAGCAATCGGAACCCGTTCTGGGTATCAGGCAGGACCTGCCCGGTCAGGCGGGACAACCTCCGGCTCATCCAACGATTCACAACACGTCGAATCCATGGCATCCCCCCGGGTTGTGCCATCCGGTTGCCGACCACGAGTGCCGCGCCCGTTCGCTCGGCGCAGGCCAGGAAAGCCGGTATGTCGGCTGCCGCGTGCTGGCCATCCCCATCCAGGCACAACACCCATTCAAACCCCTCGTCCCGGGCAGCCACAAACCCTGCACAAAGAGCAGCGCCTTTGCCTTGCGGGGCGGCATGCCGCATCACGTCCGCGCCCGCTGCCCGCGCACGCGAACCGGTGTCATCCACCGACCCGTCGTCCACCACAATGACCGTCGGAAGATGAGTCCGGACCTCGCGCACCACGCGTCCGATGGTGCTCCCTTCATTGAGACAGGGAATCACCGCGGCACAACACTCGGACCAGTTCACCCGGCAGGATAGGCTTGAATGGGGGTGGATTTCAACCAGTGCGCATGAGTGCGCATGAGTGCCAGATGCCACTCATCGGCTTTTGGTTTGAAGTCCGCCGCGGGTCGCGGTTAAATCCGCGCGTGCCGGATCGATTGTTCATTCCCACCGCGCCCCTGCTGGAGGCGACGGGTAACGCTCAGCAAGACCTACACGCCCGGGCAGCGGCGACCGCCCAAGCCCGCTTTGGTCGGCGTGTCTTCGTGCGTGCGGTTGTGGAGGCGTCCAACTACTGCCGTCAGAACTGCGATTATTGCGGGATGCGTCGCGACCACCGCAGCCTGTCGCGGTTTCGGGCCAAAGTCGACCAACTGGCCGACCTCCTGATCCACCAGCGCCCCGACAGCGTGACGGATGTCAACATCCAGACCGGCGAGGATCCGCTAGCAGCGAGAGAGGTGGTGTTGCCGCTGGTGCAAGTGTTGCGCCGGGAAACCCCGCTGGGCATCAGCGTCTGTCTGGGCAGCCTGGGGCCGGCCCTCTATGCACAACTGCAGGAAGCGGGTGCGACCACTTATATCCTGAAGTTCGAGATGGCCGGACCAGGCCGCTATGAACGTTTCCACGCGCCCGGCACTCTGGCCAGCCGCATCCGCCACATCCGGCTGCTGGCGGACGCGGGATGGAACGTCAGTTCCGGTTTCATCGCCGGCCTCCCCGGCCAGACAACCGCCGACCTGCTCACCAACCTGGCCCTGGCCAAAACCCTGCCGCTGGTCGGGTGCAGCGTGAGTCCATTCATTCCCGGCGACGAAACGCCGCTCAAAGAGGCCCCCGGCGCGGATATCAATCAAACCCTCAACTGCATGGCCGCCATGCGCCTCATGCGACCGGACTGGGTGATTCCCTCGGTCAGCGCCCTGAATCTCGCGCAACCGGTCGAAGGGTATCGTCGGGGACTGCGAACCGGAGCCAACCTGGTCACCATCAACCTGACGCCCTCCGAAATCCGGGGGAACTATCTTCTCTACAAGCGGGATCGCTTCATCATGACCGAGGAACGCATCCTGAATGCGATTGAGACAGAAGGCCTCACCCCCTCCAGGCAGAGCCTCGCCGATCACCTCCAATCCCAACGGGAAGCGTCCCCAACCTCCGGTGTCCCGGAACCGGTCGCGGCTCCCGCGTAGACGGATTCCTCAAAGTCACTTTCGTGCAGGCAGGACATTGCCGTGCCCAGCCTGGGTGTTGACACAGCGACGCCCTGCAGAATCTGAAACCGTTCAGGAAAAGGAAGACAGACGCCTCGTCGCGCCAAGGGTAGCGGAGCGCCGGCGTTCGGTGCCATGGGGGGCGTGTCTGCAGCGAATCTTCAGGGGGTGCAAAAGTGAACTCTTGTTGGCCCGCGTTCGCGAGTCGCCGAGGGCGCAGGCAAGCCTTTCGTATCTTCAGCTTGCGAGTTGTCCGGCACCACAACCCGTTTGGCCCCATGGCGCTGGAGGCCACAAAGAATAGTGGTTTTTGCGGGAGAATCCCGATTGTGCCGGGAGCCTGGTTTCCGTATCTTTGGGGCAGCTTTTGGAGGCCGTGAAACCGGCCTCTGATTTTCGCATCAAATTATGTCCAACGAAGCCCTCGTGGCGGATCAAATTGTTACCCCTGCCGGGAACTGTGACCGAGAATTACGACGCCTCAAAGCTCGGCAAACTTGAAGGGCTGGAGGCCGTCCGCAAGAAGCCGGGCATGTATATCGGCGGCACGGACGAACGCGCGCTGCATCATTGCGTGAGCGAGGTGCTGGACAATTCCGTGGACGAACATCTCGCCGGGCATTGCGACCGGATCGAGGTGACGATTCATGTGGATGGCTCGATCTCCATCCGCGACAACGGGCGCGGCATTCCGGTGGACATCCATCCGCAATACAAGATTCCCGGCGTGGAGATGGTGCTCACGACGCTGCACTCCGGCGGCAAATACGGCCAGGGCGGCTACAAGTTTTCCGGCGGCACGCACGGCGTCGGCGCGAAGTGCGTGAACGCGGTGAGCGAATGGTTCGAGGTGGAGGTGTCGCGCGACGGCGAGGTGCATCACATGGAGTTCGAGCGCGGCAAGACGATGAAGAAGCTCGAAGTCATCGGCAAGGCCAAGGGCACCGGCACGCTGATCACCTTCAAGCCGGACCCGGAGATCTTCCGCGAGACGATCGAGTTCAAGTCGGACCGCATCAGCCAGCGCTTGCGCGAACTGGCGTTTTTGAATTCCGGTCTGGAGATCATTTTCACGGACGAGCGCCAGGCGGAGGCCGAGCCGGAGACGTTTTACTACAAGGACGGCATCGAGGAGTTCGTCAAGCAGCTCAACAAGAGCAAGGAGCCGCTGCATCCCAAGCCGATCGCCTTCCGCAAGGAAACCAAGGAGAAGCATCGACGACAAGGACATCGAGGTCCACGTCGAGGTCGTGCTGCAATACAACGACAGCTACAACGACCAGGTGCTTGTGCTACACCAACACGGTTCACAATCCCGACGGCGGCACGCATCTCTCCGGCTTCCGCAGCGCGGTGACGCGGGCGATCAATCAATACGCCAAGTCGAACGAGTTGCTGAAGGAGAAGGACCCGCAGATCACCGGCGACGACGTGCGCGAAGGCTTGACGGCGGTGATTTCGGTGAAGCACAGCGATCCGAAGTTTGAATCGCAGACCAAGGTGAAGCTGCTTTCGCCCGAAGTGGAAAGCATCGTCGGCTCGGTGAGCTACGAAGGGTTGATGAGCTACTTCGACGCGAATCCGCCCGATCGCCAAGCGCATCATGGACAAGGGGCTCAACGCCGCCCGCGCCCGCGAGGCCGCGCGCAAGGCCCGCGAAGCCGTCCGCAAATCCGCGCTGACCGGCGGCGGTTTGCCCGGCAAGCTGGCGGATTGTTCCGACCGCGATCCGGAGAACACCGAGCTTTACATCGTCGAAGGTGACTCCGCCGGTGGCTCGGCCAAGCAGGGGCGCGACCGGAAGTTCCAGGCGATTCTGCCGATTCGCGGCAAGCTCATCAACGTGGAGAAGGCGCGGCTGGACAAGGTGCTTCAGAACAACGAAATCCGCACGATGATCACCGCCATCGGCACGGGCATCGGCGACGGCGAGGGCGAAGGCGCGTTCAATCTGGAGAAGCTGCGCTACCACAAGATCATCATCATGACCGATGCCGACGTGGACGGCTCGCACATCCGCACGTTGCTGCTGACGTTCTTCTACCGCCAGATGCCGCAGCTCGTGAAGCAGGGCTTCGTCTATATCGCCCAGCCGCCGCTCTACTCGATCACGCGCAAGAAGAAGACCGATTACATTGACGACGACGTGCAGCTCAACCGCATCCTGCTGCAAAACGGCGTGGAGGAAGTGAAGTTGAAGAACCTCGCCGACGGCCGCGAGTTCACGCCGAAGCAGCTGGAGGAAATTCTCACGTTGCTGGAATCGCTCGACAAGCACGCCACCTACATCCGGCGGCTGGGCGGCGATTTTGCCGATTATGTCGAGAAGCGCGCGCCGGACGGCACGCTGCCGCAGTTCATGGTCAAGGTGCGCGACGGCAACGACGAGACCGTGCATTATTTCCTCACCAACGAGGAGCTGGAGACGTTCAAGGCCGCGAACAACGACCTGTTCGGCAGCGACACGGAAGTCGAGCGCAAGAAGGACGGCCCGACGCGCCGCGCGAAGGTTTCCGACCTGCACCTCGAAAGCAAAGCCATCGCCGATCTGCTCGGCAAACTGTCGAAGAAGGGCCTGGCGGTGGATCACTACTCCGCGCAGGACAAGCCGCTGTTTGAACTGACCGAAGGCGAAGGCGAGCGCGCGACGGTGACGCCGCTGTTCTCGATTCCGGAAATCCTGAGCGGCGTGAAGGCCGTCGGCAAGAAGGGCATCCAGATGTATCGCTTCAAGGGCCTGGGCGAAATGGACGCCAAGGAGCTTTTCGAGACCACGATGAACCCGGTCCAAGCGCAAGCTGCTGCGCATCGAACTCACCGACGCCGTCGAGGCCGAGGAGATGTTCGTGCGCCTGATGGGCGACGAAGTCGAGCCGCGCCGCCAGTTCATCGAGGACAACGCGCTGAACGTCCGCAACCTCGACGTTTGATCCAGTCGCAACTTTTCCTGAATCCGCATCATGCCAGACGAAACCGAATCCAATCCGCCGCCGCCGCCGCCAGCCGCCGACTGGCGGCGCTTACACCGCAGGGCGAGAAGATTGCCAAGATCAACGTCGCGGACGAGATCAAGAATTCGTTCCTCGACTACTCGATGTCGGTGATCATCTCGCGCGCGTTGCCCGACGTGCGCGACGGGCTCAAGCCCTCGCAGCGCCGCATCCTTTACGCGATGGAGAACCTGTCGCTGTTCCCGGGGCGCAAGCACATCAAGTGCGCGAAGATCTGCGGCGACACCTCCGGCAATTACCATCCGCACGGCGAAGCGGTGATTTATCCGACGCTCGTCCACATGGCGCAGCCGTGGGCGATGCGCGAGCGGCTGGTGGACGGCAAGGGCAACTTCGGCTCCGTCGAAAACGATCCGCCGGCGGCGATGCGTTACACCGAGGCGCGGCTGACGCATCTGGGCGCGGTGCTGATGCAGGACATGGACAAGGACACGGTGGATTTCGTCCCGAACTACGACGAGCGCCTGACCGAGCCGACGGTTTTCCCGGCCGCGTTTCCGAACCTGCTCGTCAACGGCGGCACGGGCATCGCCGTCGGCATGGCCACGAACATGCCGCCGCACAATCTCGGCGAGGTCATTGACGGCATCTGCGCGCAGATTGACAAGCCGGACGATCACGATTCCGCGAGTTGATGAAGTTCATCAAAGGCCCGGATTTTCCGACCGGCGGCATCATTTGCGGCGTGGAGGGCATCAAGAATTATTTCGACGACCGGCAAGGGCAGCATCAAGCTGCGCGGGCGCGTCGGCGTCGGAGGAGATGAAGGGCAACCGCGAGCAGCTCGTCATCACGGAGATCCCCTTCAACGTCAACCGCGCCGGCGCTCGAAGAGCAGATCGCCAACCTGGTCAACGAGAAGGTCATCACGGAAATCTCCGCGATGCGCAACGAGTCGGACGAGCATTGCCGGCTGGTGATGGAACTCAAGCGCGAGGCAATGCCGAAGGTGGTCATCAACAATCTCTACAAGCACACGCAGCTGGAGGTCACCTTCAGCGTCAACTGCGCTGGCCATTGATCATGGCCGGCCCGAAGACGCTCAATCTCAAGGAAATCATCCAGTGCTACATCGAGCATCGCCGCGAAGTCATCCTGCGCCGCACGCGCTTCGAACTGCGGAAGGCCGAGGAGCGCGCCGAGTTGCTCGAAGGCTACCTCATCGCGCTGGCGAACCTCGACGAGTTCATCCACATCATCCGCTCCAGCAAGAACCGCGAGGAAGCCCGGGTGAAGCTGCTCGCGTTCGAGTGGTCGCGCGCCCAGGTCGAGAAGTGGGGCGATTCTGATCCGCAGCGAGGCCCGGCTGCGTCGGCGGCCGCTACGCGCTGACCGAACGGCAGGTGGACGCGATTCTGGAACTGCGCCTCTATCAGTTGACCGGCCTGGAAATCGACAAGGTCGACCGGGAATACAAGGCGCTGCTCGAAGTCATCAAGGACCTGCTCGACATCCTCGCGAAGGAATCGCGCGTGATGGCGATCATCAAGGCGGAGCTTGCAGGCCATCAAGGAAAAGCACGCCACGCCGCGCAAGACCGAGATCGTGCCGGACGAAGGCGAGATCGCCATCGAGGACCTGATCGCCAACGAAGGCGTCATCATCACGCTCACGCACAACGGCCTGATCAAGCGCACCAACGTCAGTCCACTATCGCGCGCAGCGCCGCGGCGGCAAGGGCGTCATCGGCATGACCACGCGGGAAGGCGGAGACGGCGGAGGACAACGATTTCATCGAGCATCTCTTCACCGCCAGCACGCATGACTACCTGATGTTCTTCACGAACACCGGGCCGGGTGTATGTCGAGCGCGTGCACGAAATTCCCGACATGGGCCGCGCCGCCAAAGGCCGCAGCATCGCCAACCTGCTCGAACTGAAGGCCGGCGAAAAGGTCGCCGCGCTCATCCGCATCCTGTCCAAGACCGATGAGAACAAGGAGGACGTGACCTGGCAGCAGCCCGGCGAACTTTTCTTCGCCACGCGGCAGGGCACGGTGAAGAAGACCTCGCTGAGCGAATTCGCCAACGTCCGCAAGGGCGGCATCATCGCCATCGGCATCGAGCCGGGCGACACGCTGATCGATGTGAAGCTGACGCGCGGCAGCACTGGCGAGGGCGACCCGGCGACGACGTGGTGCTGATCACCAAGGACGGCATGAGCATCCGCTTCAACGAAGCGGATGTGCGCTCCATGGGCCGCCCGGCCGCCGGCGTGCGCGGCATCAGCTTGGAGCAGGGCGACGCGGTGGTGGCGGCGCCATGGTGGTGCCGGACGCCACGTTGCTGGTGGCTGGCGAAAACGGCATCGGCAAACGCACCGGCTTCGACGAATACCGCGTCCAATCCCGCGGCGGCAAGGGCATCATCACCATGAAGACCGGCGACAAGACCGGCGGCGTGGTCGGCGCGCTGACGGTGCGCGACACCGACGAAATCATGCTGATCACCGATCGGCGGCCAGATGGTGCGCACCTTCGTGAAGGACATCCGCGAAGCCGGCCGCAACACCATGGGCGTGAAGCTCGTCAACCTGGACGCGGGCGACAAACTGCAGGCCATCGCCCCGGTCATCAGCGAACAGCAGGAGGACGCGGCAGGGGGAGAGGCTTGAGGTCAGAAGGCAGAGTGCGCAAGGCAGAAGTCTGAATGCGAAGGTCGACGTCCCAAGAAGGTTAGTGTGTTCCACCTTTGGAGTGCGCCGGCACAACACAGCGCCGACGCCGCTTTCGAGGTGTTGAGGGGCCGCTCGAAACCCATGTGTCGAACGCTGCCGCGTCCTCTGCTCCGCCGTCCGCCGAGCCTGGCCCCTGGGCTCACAGCGTGGGCTCGGTGCGAATGATCTGATCCAAGGTGCCGGTGAACTTGTTCGCGCGCGAGGTGCACCATTCCACGAGGTCAGGAATCCCGTGGGACGGACGATCCGGCAGGTGCTTCAAGTAATCCATCCCCGCTCGCAGGGCCACGCGGTGCAGGTGCATGTCGCGTGAAGATGGGCCGCTTGCCCTCGCCTCGAACTCTGGTGAGAACAAGCCTACCAAGGCACCTTCGTGTTGCTGCCGCAGGTCCACCAACCGCTCGGTCCATTCGACAAACGCCGGGTCAAATTCGCCCTCCGCGGCCGCCGCCACGACAACAACATCCGCGGCGGCTGCCTTCGCGGCAGCCTCCTTGGAGATTTGTTGCTCCCTGAGTTCGTCAAATGGCCATTGGAGAAACTCGATGTCCAGTTCAGCCCACAGCTTCGCCATCAGGTGATTGCACAACGCACGGGCATGCGCGAGGGCCTCGTCAGATTCATGCAGGATGACCATGGTGCAACGATCAACTTGCGATCCTGTGTTGTTTGAACATTCATCCACTATCATGTCTAAGCTCCGGTTAGGTCCCGATCAGACGTTCTGACCGGTGATCACCGCACGTTCGCACTTGAAATGGAAAAATCAAACGGAGCAATCGCGGGTGCGGTGATTCGATCGATTCTCCAAAGAAATCCCCGCACAGGCAGGGCCGTGCTGGGCTCGGCTTGGGCGCCGACGCAGCGTCGCCCTACCATTACGAAAGTCACTTTCGGGAATGGGCTTAGGCATCCCCAGCCATTCCTGCAGTGTGCGGCCAGCCAGGGTGCTGACATGGAACGCCGGGCCTCTCCGGCTGAAGGCTGCGCATGGTCGGATTCTGATGAATGGATGCGCAGTCCGGGTTACGGACTGAGCCGATGCAGGGTCCAGGAGTGGTCTGAACTGCGTCTGAACTCGAACCGGTCATGAAGCCGGCTTGCGCGCCCCTGCCAGAATTCAATCCTATTGGGCGACAACAGGTAACCGCCCCAGAAAGGCGGCAGGGGGACGGGCTTGCCCGCATATTCGGCCTCAAGTCGTTGGAGAGCTGCCTCCAGTTGCTGGCGATTGCCCACTTCCGAGCTTTGGGCGGAGGCCCAGGCGCCGATCTGACTGCCGCGTGGCCTGGAATGGAAGTAGGCCTCCGATTCCTGACGTGGCAGACGAGTCACGCTGCCAGCGACGCAGACTTGGCGTTCCAGTTCGGGCCAATAGAAGACCAAGGCCGCGCTTGGGTTTTGCTCCAGCGCGCGTCCCTTGCGGCTTTGGTAGTTCGTGAAGAAGGTGAAGCCGCGTTCACTCACCCCTTTCAGCAGGACGGTGCGGGCGGAAGGACTCCCGTCCGGATCGGCGGTGGCCAACACCATGGCGTTCGGCTCCAGTGGCTCGGCGCCCAGCAGTTGAGCGAAGGCCTTGTAAAGGCCAATGGCAAACCGGCGGAAGCGGCCTCCGTGGCGATGGCTTGCCTGATCATACCAGTGCTGGAACTGGGTGATGGGATCGGCATCCATGGCCCCCCGATCGAGGGTGCCGGCCTGATACTCGCGTCGTTCGTCCGCCAGTGACATTGCTGAACTGGTTATAGCGTGAATTGCTTCTGCTGTCCAAGCTCCAGAAGACCCAACCGATAATCGTTGATTCGCCACTCCAGAAAGGCGGCGCATTTCGAGGGGGAACCCTTGTTTCGACGGGGCCAATAGACGCTGAAATCGTGTTGGAGGCGAAGGAGTTCACGAACTCCGGCGGCCGCCAATGTGCGCGCCTCCGCCAAACGGTTCCCAATCAGAGCCTGCTGCCACAGGAGGTAACGACACGATTCCCCGGCCATTCGTGCCGCCAGATCCAGTTCGCAGACCAGGATCCGGGCCGACATGCCGTGAGACACCGATTTCTTTAGCTGCGCCCGCGCCCGGACAACTGCCTTTTGGGCTGACCGAATACGCTGGGGCTGCAGTCGCGTATGATACATGAGGCCGTTTCTGCAAAACAGTTCGCGTTGCTGTCGGGGAGGTGCGGCCAGTGTTGCGCCAAAGGGTGTGGCGTTCGGTTCAGTGTAACCGAAGTGACGGTGAGCCCGCCCGAGGTTGAGAAGCGCCTTTGCAGCTTGGTTGGATGGATCGCGGAACACTTCACGCCCAAGCGTCGGCGCAAGCTGTTGCACATCAAAGGTCCGGCGGCACCAAGCCAGTCCGGCTCCCGCCAGGTAGGCTGGATAACTGACAGCCAGCGGCTGGGGATGGCCGCCGTCGCCCCAATCGGTGATCAGGTAACCCATTGCTCCGTAGCGATGACCAGCTTGGGCAGCCGCCGTCAGATTGGCCAGCGCGTTGTCGTTCCGTCCAATCAGGGTCTGCCAGGTGGATGTGCCGGGACAGACGCAGAAGGGGATCCCAGCCCGGGCGAATAATCGGGCTTCCGAGTCAAAGGGATGGTCCGCCTCATAGCCCCAGTTCAGCGCGATGAGATCCTTCGGCAGGCGGTGGATCAACCTTGGATATTTCAGGATGATGTCACCCCAGAACATCATTCGCCTCCCGCGCCGCTGAACCTCACGATGGACTTTCAACAGAAAGTCCAGATACACGCGGCCCTGACCGCGGCGACGGCACAGCGAACGGGATTGCCCCCGGCCCAGATCCCACGTTTCGTCGCAACCCACATTGAAGAATCGGCTGCTGAAGTGAGGCAACAGCTCATCGTAGAGCCCCCGCAGGAACGGCAGAGTGCCCGGATGGTTTGGGGCGAGTGTGGAAGGGCGACGAACGAAGCTTCCGTCCGGGCTTGGGTAAGGTTCCCGGACCTCTGCCATGTGCCGCAGGCTTTTGTGTTCCAGGAAGTAGCGAAGGTGTCCAAACGAATTCTGGTTGGGCACCAAATCAATGCCCAACGCTCGACAGTGGGCATCCAGCTTTCGCAGTTCGGTTCCTGTGAGCGCCCCCCAATCCCGCCACACTTCGCGATAGTGGCGATACGCAAACGTGTGTTCAACGTAGAGTTGAAGTTCGTTGATCTTGAATCCGGCCAGATCCGTGGCGAGTTGCTTAAGGGTGTCAAGGGACGGCACGCGTCCCCGCGATACGTCCAACATCACGCCGCGACGTGCAAAGTCCGGCCAGTCGCGGATGCTCAGGCGCGGCAGGCGACGACCGTATTGCCGTAGCAATTGGCAGAGGGTGGCCACGCCCGCTCGCAGGCCCGGCAGCGCTCTGTAATCTATGCGAATGCCCCCCGGCTGAATCGTCAACCGGTAGGCTTCCAGCGATGCTGTTGCCGCCCAGGCAGCTTGGCGGTCTTCTCGACGAAAGGAGACAAGTGTCAGTAAGGATGGGCTCTTGCCGGTTGAATTACCCATGACCCCACGGGTAGGGCCGCGCTCTGCGCAGCCTGGGCGCCGGAGCGTCGGCGCCCCACCACGTTCATGGCCCCAACGTGCGATCTCGACGTTGTGAGGGGAGGCAACGAATCGCACCGTCGATAGCGCGCTGTTCAGATGCCGTATGAGCTGCTTCCAGTCCGCGGAAGGCAGGCTGGGGTCAGATTCTAAGGCAACTCGATCCGGAAGCTGACAGACCCCGCCACTAAGTCTGAGATGGCGGGGGTAGGGGAGGAGTTGCGGTGTTGGCATGCCTCGTGGCACCGGCGGCCTGCCCTCGGCCTACTCGTTCAGGCCGAGATCATGCCCGACTTGCGGGCGTAGTTGAACAACCCACCGGCGTCCACCACCGGACGCACATCGCCCAAGGGTTTGAAGGTGTAGGCATTGCCTGTTTGCTTCACCGTCACCGTGCAGGCATCCAAGTCCACCGTCACCACATCCCCGGTCTTCAACACGTCGCAAAGCCGGTCCGTGCATTCACAGGGATACAGTTCCCCGGTCGAGACACAGTTGCGGAAGAAAATGCGGGCGAAACTCTCCGCCAACACCACCCGGCATCGGGCCGATCCCAGGGCGATCGGCGCGTGCTCCCGCGAGCTGCCGCAACCGAAATTCCGGCCGGCGACCACGATGGGATACTCGCTGTCCAACTGGCCCTCCCGCACGTAGCGCATGGGGTAACTTGAGTCGGGCAAGCCCCACAGGGCATAGCTGCCGAGCTTCTCGTACTCCTCGGGAATCGTGGGCACGAGGTTGAGGAACTGTGCCGGGATGATTTGGTCCGTGTCGATGTTGTCTTTGACCACGTAGACGGGACCTGTAAAAACCGATTGCATGCCAGCATACTGGCCTTGGCTACGCCCTGAATCAACGCCAATTCGTTCAGCGCGCGGACGCCGTATCCGGGCTTTTGAGGGCTTTTGAGGGTTGCGCGAGGGAAGGTCCCCGACTATTGTTTGCCCCCTGAATCAACCTGGAGCGACGCAACACATTATGGCTGAAACCGCTGAATTGAAAATTGGAGGCGAGACCTACACACTGCCGGTGATCGAGGGTTCCGAGAAGGAGCGCGCCATTGACATCTCCAAGCTGCGCGCGGAAAGCGGTTGCATCACCCTCGATGACGGCTATGGCAATACTGGCTCCTGCAAGAGCAGCATCACCTTCATTGACGGGGAAAAGGGGATTCTGCGTTATCGCGGGTACTCGATCGAGGAGTTGGCGGTCAAATCGACCTTCATCGAGGTGGCGCACCTGCTGATCTGGGGCAACCTGCCTACCAGCGTGGAGTTGCAGCGGTTCTCGAACATGCTCACCGAGAACTCGATGATCCACGAGGACATGAAGTTCCATTTCGAGGGGTTCCCGCGCAGCGCGCATCCCATGGCCATCCTCTCCTCGATGATCAACGCGTCGAGCTGCTTTCACCCGGAACTGCTCAGCACCAAGTTTGGGAAGGAAAACCTCTTTCAGCAGGCGGCCAGCCTGCTGTCCCAGGTCCGCACCATCGCCGCATTCGCCTACCGCAAGTCGCGCGGGCTGCCCATCATTTATCCCAAGCTGGAATACAAGTACACCGCCAATTTCCTGCACATGATGTTCTCACATCCCTACCGGGACTTTCCCCTGGATCCCGAGGCGGTGCGGGCACTGGACCTGATCTTCCTGCTGCACGCCGATCATGAACAGAACTGCTCCACGGCTACCGTCCGCATGGTGGCGTCCAGCAAGGCCAATCTCTTCGCCAGCGCGGCGGCCGGCGTCTGCGCCCTCTGGGGCCCCCTGCACGGCGGCGCCAACCAGGCCGTGCTTGAGATGCTCGATGCCATTCACCGCGATGGCGACGATGGCTCCCGATTCATCGAAGCGGCCAAGGACAAGAACAGCGGCAAGAAGCTGATGGGCTTCGGCCACCGCGTTTACAAGAACTACGATCCCCGGGCCAAGATCATCAAGAAGGCTTGCGACGAAGTGCTGGCCAAGCTGAACAAGGCGGACCCCCTGCTGGACATCGCCAAGAAGCTTGAGGAAACCGCCCTCAAGGAAGATTACTTCATCGAGCGCAACCTTTATCCGAACGTGGATTTCTACAGCGGAATCATCATGCGCGCGCTGGGCATCCCCGTGGAAATGTTCACCGTCATCTTCGCCATCGGACGCATGCCCGGCTGGATCGCCAACTTCAAGGAAGTGGCCGAGGATCCCAAGGGCCGGATCTACCGTCCTCGCCAGATCTACACCGGCCAAACCCTGCGATCATACCTGCCCATCAAGGATCGAGGGTAGGCTTATGATCCGGATAGACACGCCCATCCTCACATCGGCAGCCCGTCGCGGCCATTGATCGATGATTCGTTCATGATTCGGCGGGGGCGCGGTTAAACGTTGGTCCTAGACGCTTGACGGTCAGCGATTCGTTTCATAAAGTTACAGCCCCATTGCGGGGGCGTAGCTCAATTGGTTAGAGCGCTGCCCTGTCACGGCAGAGGTTGCGGGTTCGAGCCCCGTCGCTCCCGCCATTTTTACTCGGGAATCGTAGAGCTCTTATACTTCCTGACAACCCCCTGACAAAATCAGGTCAGGAAGGGGGGCTGTTCTTCGGACGATGGGACAGCTTCCCGGCTATGAGCGCTCCTCGAATCGGAACATAGCTCGCCTACGTCAGACTGAACATCCAACCACCTTGCCCGTCGCGTGGCTCTGTCGCGGTCAACAACACGTCGTTTGACCCGTTTACGAACCCTCTACGCCCCGTACCAGGTAACTGCCGGATTTCTGGTCCGGTTCCAGTTTCAACAATCCCCTCTTTTGAGCCTCGATCAGCAGTTCATTGAAGCTCCGAAAGCCGTAGGCGCGTTCGTTGAAGCCGGGGTTTCGCCTCCTGATCGCCTGCTTGATCATGGAAGCCCAGACGGGTTCGTCCGGGCCGCGTTCCTCGGCCAGCGCTTCCAGGGTTTTCTCCACTTCGTCAAACGCCTCCTTCGGCAACAGCAACTGGGGTTGGCCAATGACGGGCTTGCGGGTCGGCTCGGAAGGATGTGCGGCCTCGCCCGCACTTGTCCGGGCGGAGACCACCTTGGCTGGCACGGGTTTCCTCGGCACTTGCGCCCGCACCAGATCGTCGTAGTAAAGAAACTCGTCGCAGTTGTTGATGAAGAGGTCGGCAGTCGAGTTCTTCACCCCCATGCCGATCACGGTCTTGGCGTTCTCGCGCAGCTTGCTGACCAACGGAGAAAAGTCCGAGTCGCCGCTGATGATGACGAAGGTGTCCACGTGACTCTTCGTGTAGCAGAGGTCCAGGGCGTCCACGACCATTCGAATGTCCGCGGAATTCTTGCCGGACTGCCGCAAGTGGGGAATCTCGATCAACTCGAAGGCCGCCTCGTGTAGGTCGCGCTTGAACTCCTTGTAACGGTCGAAATCGCAATAGGCCTTCTTCACCACGATGTGGCCCTTGAGAAGCAGCCGATCGAGGATCCTCTGGATGTCGAGCCGCGGATACTTCGCGTCGCGTGCGCCGAGGGCGATGTTTTCAAGGTCGAGAAATACGGCCATCGTAGCGTCAGAAGTGGAAGCGTTCATACGGAAATATATTATACCGGCTCGGCGATCAAGTCGTAGTCGGTGTGCCCGATCACCCGGACACTGGCGAATTGGCCGACGGGGACCTGGCCTCGGATGTAGACCCGGCCGTCGATGTCCGGGGCGTCCGCTTCGCCGCGGGCGACGTGGTAGCGGCCCTTGAGTGGGGACACGTGATCATCGTTGGTGCGGTTCAGTCCGTGTTCCCGGGAGGACAGTCTGGCCGTCTGGAGCTGTTTGGCCGTCGCCTCGCCTTCTACCAGCACTCGGATTGTGCGGCCGACAAAGGATTGGGCGACTTGCACCGCCACCTTGTGTTGCACCGCCATGGCCTCCTGTCGGCGACGCTGCTTCTCCTTGGCAGCAACCTGTCCCGCCATCGAGCCGGCGCGGGTTCCGTCCTCCTTCGAGTAGGTGAACACGCCCAGTCGTTCGAACCGTGTCTGGCGGATGAACTCCAGCAGCGATTCAAAGCTCGCCCGGGTTTCGCCCGGGAATCCGACAATGAATGTGGTGCGCAACGCGATACCGGGCACCCCGGAGCGGATTCGTCCCAGCAGATCCTGAATGTAGGCACGCGAGGTTTCGCGGCGCATCCGTTCCAGCATGTTGTCGTGAATGTGTTGCAGTGGAATGTCCACGTAACGCGCCACCTTGCGGCATGCCGCCATGGTCTCGATCAACTCGTCTGTCCAATGCGCCGGATGCGTGTAGAGGATCCGGATCCAGAACTCCCCGCGCAGGGCGTCCAACTCGCGCAACAAGCTGCAAAGCGTGGTGGCATCGGACGCCAGGGACCGGGTCGCCGTCCCGAACCGTTCCGGCGACGAGATGGCCCGGCTGTGGTTCGACCGCAGGTCGAGTCCGTAGTAGGTGGAATCCTGGGAGATCAGGTTGATTTCCTTCACGCCCTCCCGGAGAAGCTGTTTTACCTCACGCACCACATCCGCCTGCGGACGGCTGCGGTGCGAGCCGCGCATGCGGGGAATGATGCAGAAGCTGCACGGGTGATTGCAGCCCTCTGCAATTTTCACGTAGGCGAAGTGCCGCGGCGTCAGCCGAAACCGTGGCGTCGCGTAGTCGGGAATGTAAGTCGGACGCGCCTCCACCTGCACCAGATCCGGCTCCTGAGCTCTCCCCCACTTCTTCTGCCCCTGCTGTCCCTCCTGATTCAAACCGCTATCGGGCCGATCCGTGTCACGTGCTGTGTGGTGCCTCAATGGGGAGACGACCGTCCTGGTGTTCCCGAACCCTGTCGTGCCTCGAAGGCCATTTTGCCTTTCATGATCTGCAGGAGCCTTCATGGCATCCAGTTCCGCCAGCGCCTCCGCGATCACCGGCTTTAGCCGCCTCGGACTTCGGGCTTCGGACTTCGGACTTAACACCTTCCCCTGCCTCCGAGCCAGCGCCTCCCGGACAATCCGGCCCGCCTCTGCCACCTGGTCGATACCCATAAACGCGTCCACTTCGGGAAACAAGGCGGGCAACTGGTCGCGGAACCGCTGGCTCAGGCAGCCGGACACCACCAGCCCCTGTCCTTGGTTCTGAGTTTCGCGAACCTCGGCGGATTCCAGGATGGTGTCCACGCTTTCCTCTTGGGCGGCGTCGATGAAGGAGCAGGTATTGACGATCACCACGTCGGCCTGCCGTGGGTCAGCGGTGATTTCCATGTCGTCCTGGAGCAGGGCGCCCAGCATGATCTCGGCGTCCACCAGGTTCTTGGCGCACCCGAGCGAGATCAGGCCCACGCGCAGCGCGCGTGGAGTCGATGGCGCTTTTCTCATAAGCAGAGGAAAATAGGCTGCGACCCCTGCAGAGACAATCATGGATTCCGACCGGCATTCGGAGCGGGGCGGCGTGCGCACATTGCTCCGTGACGGCGAATTCAACCGGTGAAGTCGTGTTCATCGAGGCTTGCGACCCAATGAGTCCGCGTTCGGCTTTCATGGCAGTGCCTCGACGTGGGGAAGTGCCCTCCTGTCGGCCAGTCAGGGCGCATCAGTTTCATGCAGGGTAGTGCAGGCTCCGGGGCTGAACACGACCTGCCAGGAGTCTACCCTTCACCTCAAGCCCGGCGGCCTGTTGCTGTTGCCCGAACCGCTGGCCGTGGTGGCGGCGCAAGTTGCGTGCACGCGTAAACATTCCATTGAATGCCTGGCCCGTCCATGCTTGGAGCCGCCGCGCCCCGACTGGCAGAACGCGGCAGACGGTTTCCAGGCAGAACAGCGCGCGGTTCCGTGGAACGGGGGCAGTGGAGGATGGCAGCGATGCTGGTAGGCTTGTAGTCAATGCGCGCTTCCAGCAAAGCCACCGCGCCAGCGTGCTCCAAGAGTGAGATGCCCCCGGCAGCCGAATTCTCAAGGAATCCCTCTTGCGCTGACTCGGAACTCTGGCACAATATCAATCCGCAGTCGGATCGCGGGGTGGAGCAGCCCGGTAGCTCGTCAGGCTCATAACCTGAAGGTCATAGGTTCAAATCCTATCCCCGCAACCAATTTTAAGCCCCTGCGAGCCTGGCTCGCAGGGGCTTATTGCGTACGCTTGCACGCCGTGCAATGCTGTGCAAGACCCTGCAATGATAGGCAATTCCGTGCAAGGAAACCAAACAATCGCCAAATATTTGGCGCCCGAAATCGACCGGGAACACGCCACGTCGAGGTCGGCACGCTGAACGGGCGTTTTTCCGCGCCACCCAGCCCAACCCCGGTTTTGGGCGCACTGTGGCGCACTGTGATCGCTTTCCAAATAATCGCCAAATTTCCGGGTCGCCAGCGTGCGAAAAGCCTAGGAAATCCGAGGGGCGCGGCAGGCCCCGTTAGGCGTTGGCCTGAAGGGCTCACCCGCCTATTGGCCATTTAGATGCGTTTGCCCTGCTTCGATGCACATCCGGGGTTGTGTCTTATTCAGTTTACTGATAAGCGTTGTTCATGAAGCTCCCTGCGTCGTCGCAGCTTGTCTGCATTACCTTCGCAACGATAACTCTGTTCGCGTCTCGATCCTTCGCCGCCACGCTCTATGTCGACGTGAACAGCACCAATCCCGTCCCGCCCTACACCAACTGGGCGACGGCAGCCAACGTGATCCAGGATGCGGTGGATGCGGCGGTGGTCGGGGACACGGTCTGGGTGACCAACGGCACCTACAACACCGGGGGCAAGGTCATGGCGGATGATCTGACGAACCGGGTGGTTTTGGATAAAGCGGTGACGTTGCGGAGTGTGAATGGAGCAGGAGTAACGACTATTCAGGGACAGGATTGGACCGAAACCAACGCGCTGCGTTGTGCTTGGATGACAAACGGTGCTGTTTTGCGCGGTTTTAGGCTCCTGCGAGGAGCAAGCGGCGGTTCCGGCGGAGGTGTTTGGTGCAATTCGACGAACTGTCTTGTCGAGCTATGCAGCATTGAATACAGCAGTGCTGAGAGCGATGGTGGTGGGGCTTACCGGGGGACCCTGTCTGAGTGTGACCTCATCGGAAACCAAGCTGGGCACGAAGGCGGGGGCGCATGGGGCAGTGTCTTGGCGAATTGCCAGGTCAAGGGTAACACCGCTCACATCTCTGGGGGCGGCGTTGCGCGTGGCACGGTCACCTCCTCAATCCTGATGGACAATATCGCTGAGATGCTGAACGGAGGAGGAGCATTCGAATGCGTGATTATGAGTTCAGCTATTGTGAGGAATGAAGCGGGAAACGGCGGCGGCGGCGCCTATCGGGGGTCGACCTACAGTTCCACCATCACCGGGAACCATGCCGGGTACAGTGGTGGAGGCTACTATCTATCGACGGGAGTGGCCCGGAACTGCGTCGTCTACAACAACACGAGCGACAGCTCTGGCGACAATTACTACCCTTATCCGGTTCCGACCAACTGGTTCCAGTATAGTTGCTCGACACCATTGCCATCAGGTAGTGGTAATATCAGTGCTGACCCTGAGTTGGTCTCGGATGGAATCCACATTACAGAAGGATCTCCGTGTCGTGGAGCGGGGAATGCCCTTTACTCAAGCGGCACTGATATCGATGGGCAGCCTTGGACAAATTCGCCTTCGATGGGGTGCGACGAGTGGTATGCAGAACCCGTAATCGCTGGCGCCCCTGTAGTTGATTGGGCGGGGCCTATCGGTTCGATAACTCTTACGGCCGTCGCCGGGGGTTCGGAGCCGTTGAGCTACCTATGGCTTTTTGACGGAAGTCCTTTGCAAGACGGCAGCACTTACACAAACGTTGAAACCGCAAGCTTGGAGATTGCAGTCGCAGACCCGACGGTTGCCGGTGGCTACCAAATGGTGGCAAGCAACGCATACGGAATGACTACAGGCCACGTTGGCTACCTGAAAATGCGCTTCGTTTCAAATGCGGCGTCGACTCCGCAACCTCCGTATTCAGATTGGGGGTCTGCAGCTAAGACAATTCAACAAGCCGTCGATGCGTCGTCCTACGGCGAAGTCGTTGTGGTGACCAACGGCACGTATGCGGATGGGGGACGCTCTCTGATCGGTGACCTGACCAACCGGGTGGCAATCGACCGCGAGATCTTCGTGCTGAGTGTGAACGGCCCGGATGTTACGATCATCCAGGGGTCGAAAGACCCCGTCTCAACCAACGGTCCTGCTGCAGTGCGTTGCGTTTGCATGGATTCCGATGGCGCTGCGATCAAGGGTTTCACACTCACTGGCGGTGCGACGTTGTCCTCTGGACTGCCACAGGATCAACACGCGGGAGGCATCCTGGGAGGTAACGGGCTCTCGGGGGGAACCGCGGCCAATTGCAAGATCGCCAATAACGATGCCAGCGTTCAAGGCGGTGGTGCCGATTATGCGGTTCTTGTCAATTGTGAGGTCTATGGGAACCGTGCCCAGAGTGGTGCCGGTGTTTCCGGAGGCGCAATGTTTAACACGATCGTTAGCGGTAACACGGCGACGTTGTTCGCAGGCGGGCTCCGACAGGGAGCCGCCTACAACTCGATCATCTACCAGAATTCGGCTCCAAGTGCGCCCAACTATCAACTGTTTCCTTATAACAGCGTGACCTACTCCTGCACGTATCCGGCTCGGTCTGGCTCTGGAAATATCGCAAACGATCCGCTGCTCATGAGCAGTGGGCGTGTCGCAATCCAGTCTCCCTGTAGGGGGATGGGATCAGCAGGATACGTCCGCGGGGTGGACATTGATGGCGAGGTGTGGCTGAACCCGCCCCCCATGGGGTGCGACGAAGTTTACGAGGCAGAGTTGGTCGGGCTATTGCTGGTATCCATTGAAGTGCCCGACACCAACGTTGTTCAAGGCGTGGCACTCCCGCTCACTGGCCTGATTGAAGGTCGGGCTGCCCGTCTGGCATGGGATTTTGACGATGGGGTGATCGCGACGAACGTGAGCTACATCACCTCGCACAGTTGGACAAATGCTGGCGATTACACTCTGACCTTCACCGCGTACAACATGGATAACCCGTCTGGAGTCAGCACAAATACCGTGATTCACGTGCTGCCGCTGGAAGCACCTCTGTTGACCTCCGGCAGCTACGACACCAACTCCACCTTCAGCTTGGAGTTCACCAGTCAAGCCGGGGTCAGCTACTTGGTCGAGCAGGCCACGAACCTGACGCCGCCAGTGGTCTGGTCCACGGTAACCACGCGGACTGGCAGCGGAGGAACGGAGCAAGTGAACGATTCCGCCGCGACCAACGCCATGCGCTTCTACCGCGTCAGCGTGCCATAGCAAGTCGCTGGATCTTCACCCCCCCCGCCAGCGCCGCATCCACCGCGGCCCAGGGGCAACTGCATGGACACGAATGAGGGGGGGCAGATGAATTGCCCTTGCACACGGTCAACATCTCGGCCTTCTACATGGACCGGTATGAGGTCACGAGGGCATTGTGGGAGAATGTTCGGGCGTGGGGATTGACCAATAGCTATACGGATTTGCCGCTGTACCTGACACGCCCCGAACCCAACTATCCGTATCTAGCGAATAGCTGGCATGGGATGGTGAAGTGGTGCAATGCGCGCAGCGAGAAGGAGGGGATGACGCCTGTATACTGCACCGAGGCCAGCTTGAGCACGGTCTACAGGACCGGAGTTTTGAACCTGTCCAACGAGTGGGTCAGGTGGAATGCCAACGGTTATCGGTTGCCAACCGAGGCAGAATGGGAGAAGGCGGCGCGGGGTGGGGACACCAGGACACCGATTCCCGTGGAGTGATGTGGAAACCGTTGATCACAGTCGGGCGAACTATTTCGTGTCGCAGTCATCTGGCACCAACGACTACACCTATGACACCAGCCCGACGGCAGGCTACAACCCAATAGTCGCATCGGGCAGTCTCCCCAAGACCAGTCCTGTGGGGTGTTTTGCGCCGAATGGGTATGGGTTGTATGACATGGCTGGCAACGTGTCGGAGTGGTGTTGGGATTGGTATGCGGATTCCTATTATGGCAGTTCACCTACGAATGATCCCAGAGGCCTAGACTCAGGTTCCGATCGCGTGGTTCGCGGCGGCGGTTGGTTCAACACCGCTGACATCTGCCGGACAGCGTGCCGCGGCTTCTTCGCCCCCTCCCAGAACTACGGCTGGTACAGCCCGACCTTCCGTTGTGTTCGTGTCGCAGGACCGTGATCTCAGGAGTGAGAGGAAGAACGTCACTTCAACCACCTCACCACCGGCCGCAGTGAACACTTGAACCTCGCTATTCCGGCACGCTCACCCGATAAAGGAATGATTCCCCATTCGTCGCCGTGGTGTCCGTGAATGACGTCGCGTCTGCCTGACCTGGGATTCCGCTTCCAAGCACGCTGAAGTCCGCTGCACCGTGGGTCGCACGTTCCAGAGTGTAGCTGTGGCCGCTGATGCTTTGCCAACGCACTAAGGTACCGTTGGTCTGAGGATCGGGATGCAGCATCTTCAACACGGATTGACCATTCGTGGGGACTGTCCACATCTTCCACTCCTGCCAAGTCGTGGCTTTGTCGCCGTCACCGTCTTCGGAATTGATTGAGATGGCGGTGGATAGACCGTACCCCTCCAGCCAGTTGAAATACGCCATCAAGGTTGGGGATTGCTGCTCATAGGCCCCCATGTCTGCGGTTCCACCAACGATTCGCAGATTACCGTCCAGATCCGTGGACGTCGTCAGATACGCGTTGTTTGCTGCATTGATACACGGTGAATTCGATTGGAGACGCAAGTCGGCCCATCCGTTAGTATCTGTGAAAAGCGGGTCATCCGTGATGTTGCCGACACCCGGGGGAAGCGGCGTAGTACAACAGTGATCGAACGTGCCAGACGCAAAGTTCCTGATACTACTGACTATGGCCGAGTTATTATAGATTACCGAGTTCTGTACCGAGGATGAAAATGCGCCTCCCGGGCCTGTGGAAGACCCTGAATTCCCGGCAATTGTGCAGTTCAGTGCGTTGCCTCTGCTGATGGCGCCTCCGGAGCGAGCAGAGTTTGCTACGAAGAGGCAATTTTCCGCCACCCCATAGTAAGCGCCCCCGCCTTCCTGTGCGGAGTTTCCTCTCACCTCGCAATAGGTCAGGGCACTTTTTGATGCCCCACCTCCTTTGGACGCAGAATTCGCTTCAAGCAGGCAATGCAGGAGGGTGCTCTCATGCGCTCCGCCACCTTCTTGTGTGCAAGAGTTGCTTCTGAAGGCTGACCAGGCAAAGACGCCCTGGTACACCCCGCCTCCAAAGCTGCCAGCTCGATTTGCTGTAACCAGGCAGTGATCACCTGAGCAAAACGCTGCTCCGCCGCCCAACAAAGCCGCGAGGTTATTGCTTACAATGCAGTCGATCAGCATGCCTTGATAAACGCCACCGCCGTCATTGGCAGCGGAGTTGCCTGTCATCGTGCAATTAGAGGCCCAAGCATTCGTGGAATGACACCACAATCCGCCGCCAGATCGTTCCCGATTGATGTCACCCGCAGTTCGGGTGGCGCCGTTTGTGAGCGTAAATCCACTCAAGGATGCGCCGTTTGTTAGATAAACACAGCGGATGGCCCCATCACCGTTGCCGCCGCCAGCGGCCTTGGCACCTTGGATTACCGTAAGCTCCGGCCCGTTCAGGCTCATCAGGGCCAGCGGCTTGTCCACGGCCACACGGTTGGTCATAGTGCCATACACGGCCCTGCCTCCGGTGGCATACAGGCCGTTGGTCACCAGCACCGTGTCACCGGCGGCAGCCGCATCAACCGCGTCCTGAATTACGGTGGCGGCCGTTGCCCAATTGGTGTAGGGCGGGACGGGATTGGTGCTGTTGACGTCAACATAAAGCATGTCAGCAGACCCAGAACGGTCAACAAATAGGACTGCAGCGAGGACAAAGGGAAGCAAGGTGGTACCCGTAAAACCTGCCATGGCCTCTACTTACCAAGACATGCAGAAAACATCAACTCTTGACGTACTGGATTTGTCGGCACTGCAACACTCTCGATGCTTTGGGTGAAGGGAACACGCCAGAGTGTCCACAGCAGTCGAATCGGAACGAGCAGAGATTGACCGTTGCGAGACACGGAGCACACGCCCTCATTTCAACCACTGCCCCCACCTCACCCACCCGGCCGTCACGCGGTTGAGCCAGCGCTTGCGCCGGGCCGCAGCCGGGGCAGTGCGGGAGGCCCAGGCGGGCCGTGAGCGCGTGGACCACGTCGCCGAGGCCTGGGCCGCAGCCTTGGCAGGGGCGCCGGGCCTGAACGTCCTGCCAAGGCAGGGCGAATCGCGCCGCGGCCTCGGCGTTGGCCACAGCCTCAAGGGCTGAGGTTCAAGTCGAGTCGGGCCGAGATGATAATGCACGGAGTTCAGAGGGCAACCCCGGGAAGGCAGAGACCTCGGGGCAGGCTGAAGTCAGGGCCAAGCTCAAGGCAACCGCGCCGCCGACTGCAAAACCCAGACGACCAAGCGACCACTGATCTCGGAACTCAGACGAGACATACGTTAGCTGAGCAAAGTGAACGCCGGGCTCACCGGTCAGCGGCTTCTCCATCAATCCCCACCTGACGCCAGGCGTTAAGGCACCCCCAGGCGGTAGCGCGCTTCGTTCTGGTGCTCAGGTTGCCATCCAGTCACCGCAGTGAAACAATGTCAGAAACGACCTCAGAAACGTCAGCGATGCGGACTAAGCAACACCCACCCCCAGAACAATAGAGACAGCAGGAACAGCAATGCGACTATCGCGCAGATTACCCGCATGAAGCTGACGCTGGTCTTTGGCACCGAAGGGGTTGCTTGGCCTTTGCTGAAGTCGTTCCAGTGGGCTGAGGCTTTTGACCGTCGCTTCAGGTGTAGCAAGACACCCAGCAACGCCCCGAGGAATGTCCACTGCAAAACGACCAAGTAAGCAGAAGGAGGTTTCCCCAGTTCAATCTCACCCTGCGATAGCGTGAAGACGAGGATGCTTGACGGAAAGTGCAGGAGCATAAACAGCCCAGGATGGCACCAGCGCGCCATCCCCAGTGACTGGAGAAGAAAGAGGAGGCCAACTGCCGCCCCACCGCCAATACCAATGACAACGCGCATACGAGCTCCATCAATTACTTCAAACCCTCCAGCTCTTCGCGCCCTCGCGTTCTCGACATTCCGGTAGTCGGGTTCGGCACTCCTGCGTGTCTGTGACGGAATCCACATCGCTTACCAGTCACTTCGCAACAGGGGCGCGAGAGGCGGGTTTCTGCTCCACAATGGATCCTTCAAACGCAATTCTGGGATCGTTCACTTTGACAAGTTCATGCAGCTCGTAAACGTTGCGATAGCCGTATCCATACAGATTGATGTAGGTGGGAATATTCAGCGCCATCATGAGCGGCTTTGCCTGGGCGGCGAATTGGGTTGCCACCGCGTTGGCCGGCTTCGGACGTGGCAAGGCAACCTTTGAGGCAAAATCCGTCTGGTTGCCGTCGAAATTGTTGTTGCAGTAGATCAGAATCGTGGTCTCGAAAGTCGGAATGACTTTCTTCAGATTGTCTTGGGTGAAGTCGGTAAAGGCCAAGTGTCTTGCGCCTTTCACGTGGATGCGATCGAAACGAAAGGCCGAACGAGAATCAAGAATGATGACTCCCGGCTCCTTGCTCATCTTGAGGAAGGTATTGAGGTCGATGAGGCGGCTTGCTCGGTGAGTCTCCACCTCCGCAACAAGCCCCTTGAAGTCATCGAAGCTGACTTTGGCCTTGGGGTAGTTCGTGGCCTGCGCGAATCCCGCGTTGGCTGCCAATATCATGACCGATACCGCAACTATTCTCGATTTCATTTCTAGTCCTTTCTCGATTGGCCGGCTCCTGTCGGCCGAACAGTATTGATTGTCCGAAACTCGCCGGCAAAAGACAAACTGGCGAAGATCGAGTTTCAGTCATGCTCCTACGCCTGCACCACGCGGTTGACAAGATTTATGTTCAACGAGTTGCGACGAAGCCCGGCAGTGCGGGGAGAGGCTGACGGGGGCCGGATTTGGGCTGGCGCACGCGCCGGCAAAAGACAAACGTCGTTTGTCTTTTGCCGGGCAGGAAATCGGGGGCTTCCAGAGGGTCCAAACCACCGTTCACTTTCCCAACTGGGCAAGCGCCCTGGCTGGGGAGACGTCGATGGCTCCGCCCTTGCACGCCCCGTTCGTCGCTCATGGCCAGAGCCTGGCCTCAGGCGGCTTTGGGGTTCAGCACAAGATGTTTCCCTCTCCGAGTGAATAGAAACTACCCCAAGATTCTCCGCAATCGCAAGAATAGAATCGAGCGGCGACTGGCGCCCAAAGAATTGGGAAGACGCAGCCCCGACCGATGCTCAAAGGGCAGCAACATTCACTACGAGATGGCCGAGCGAGTGCGCGGCGGTCAACTGCGGCGGCATCGGCGCCATGCATTTGATGGTGCAGCGTCTGGGTTTGGTGGAAGACATCGATGACCACCTGCACTTGCTCAAAGTGCACCTGCCCTATCACGAGAGCGATCACGTGCTCAACATCGCCTACAACATTCTGGCGGGGGGAGTGCGCATTGGAAGACATCGAACTGCGGCGCCAGGACGAGAGTCTTTCTCAACGGCTTGGACGCCCAACGGATTCCGGACCCGACCACCGCCGGAGATTTCACGCGGCGGTTCAGCCCCGAGGATATCACTGACGCTTGCAGGAATGCATCAATCGACCCGGCAGGCGGTGTGGAAAATGCAGCCGGAGGGATTTTTGGAGGAAGCGTTCATCGACGTGGACGGGACGATCGCCGGGACCTACGGCGAATGCAAGGAGGGCATCGGCCATGTCCTATAAAGGGATCTGGGGTTACGCGCCGTTGATGGTCAGCCTGGCCAATACCAAGGAAGTGCTCTACCTGATCAATCGCCCGGGCAATGCGGCCAGTCACAGCGGCAGCGTGCGAATGGATCGACCGGGCGGTGGAGTTGGTCGAAGCCGGTCGCCGGGACGATGACGATGCGTGGGGACACGGACTTCACGCACACCGCCCAACTGGATCGGTGGGAGCGAAGCCGGGCGCCGTTTTATTCTGGGCATTGGATGCGCATCCCAAGGTGGTGGGATTGGCCGGAGGCGCTGTCCGAGCAGGCCTGGCAGCGCCTTGGAGCGATTGCCGCAAGTATGAGATTCTGACCGAACCGCGGCCGCAAAGCGATTCGCGACAAAGAAGCGATCGTGGTCGAGAAGGAGTTTAAGAATCAAGAAGCTGGTGGGCGAAGACATCGCCGAAATCGACCTACCAGCCGTCTCAAGTGCCACCGGAAGTACCGCGTTGGTGATCCTGCGCAAGAACATCAGCGTGCAGAAGGGCGAGCGAGTCGCTGCTCGATGAAATCCGGTATTTCTTCTACATCACCAACCGCTGGGACTTGGCGTCGAAGAGATCGTGGGCCTGGCCAACGGGCGGTGCGATCAAGAGAATGTGATCGAGCAACTGAAGAACGGCGTGAACGCCATGCGCATGCCGGTGAACGATTTGGTGAGCAACTGGGCCTGCTAAACTGCTACTCGTGGGGACTTCTCCGCCAATCTTGCTCCAACTGCGGCATGCCGCTAGATTGCCCGCATGAGCGCCGCCGAAGTGACCAAGGGAATCAACAAGCCGTCTCACACATTCCAATGAACGCCCGTAGCGTGTCCAATCCGCAATTGGGGGATCCGGTTGTCGCGGTGCGCGGCTTGACCAAGGTGTTCAAGGATTTCTGGGGCCGCCCAAAGGCCCGGGCGGTGGACAACGTGGATTTTGACGTGCGGCGCGGCGAGGTGTTCGGGTTGCTGGGGCCCAACGGGTCCGGTAAGACCACCACGGTGAAGCTGTTGCTCGGCCTGTTGAATCCCACCAAGGGCCACATCGAGGTGTTCGGCCATTCGCCCAGACACGTGGCGACCAAGGCGCGCATCGGTTACCTGCCCGAGGAATCCTATCTCTACCGGTTTCTGGATTCGCGCGAGACCATCGATTTCTTCGGCAACCTCTTCCATCTGCCCAAGGCGGAACGGGCCAAGCGCGCGGAGCAGTTGCTCGAGATGGTTGGACTGAGCCAGACCCGCACCCGGGCGGTGGGCGAGTTCTCCAAGGGCATGCAGCGTCGGATCGGCCTGGCACAGGCGCTGATCAACGATCCCGACCTGGTGATCCTGGATGAACCGACGTCCGGGCTGGACCCCATTGGGTGTCGCGAGGTGAAGGACCTCATCATCGCCCTGGCCCGACGCGGCAAGACGGTGATCCTGAGCAGTCATCTGCTGGCGGATGTCGAGGATGTGTGTGATCGCGCCGTGATCTACTACGGGGGCCGGGTGCAGGCCAATGGCGCCCTCCAGGAGTTGCTGGCCAAGCCGGATTCCGTCCGGATCACCACGCCCGCTCTGCCGCGGGAAACCCTCGAGCAGGTGCTCGGGTTGATCCGAAGGGATGTTGCCGCGGACAAGATTCACGTGGAGACGCCCCAGCAAAACCTGGAGAGCTACTTCCTCGGCGTCGTCGAGCGGGCTCGCCAGGCGGCTGCGGAGACGTCGGGGGCGACCTCTGGCGCCCGAGTGGCCGCTTATCTGCGGAGTGACGGGATCGGATCGGTGCGACAGGACAAGCTCTTGGAACGGTTGTCCGCCCCGACCCGGCAGGAGGCTGTCACGGGCCCGGTGGCTCAAGGCGAGGTGGAACCTCAGGTGGACGCGTCCCGACTGGACCGGTTGAGCCGGCAGACGACTGTGCCGGCTGCGTCGCCCGCGCCGCGTTCCGAATCGTCCCCCGCCCCGGATGTATCGAAGGCGAACGAGAAGCTGGCGGCGTTGCTGCGATCCAAGGGCCACGACGAGGGCAAGCCCCAGACCTGAACCGATTCATGCAGTCCTTGCTGGCCATTGCGATGTTGACCTGGCGCGCCGCGTTCCGGTTCCGGCTGTTTGTGGTGGTGGCGGTCTTGTTGCTGGTGTCGGTGGTCGGGTTGCCGATCCTGCTCAAGGACGACGGCACGGTGCGGGGGTTCACGCAGATCCTGCTGACCTACACCCTGAGCGTCATCACGGCGCTGCTGGGGCTTTCAACCCTGTGGCTGGCCTGCGGCACCCTGGCGCGGGACATCGAGGATTGCCAGATGCAGATGGTGGTGGTGAAACCTGTGAGCCGCTGGCAGATCTGGCTGGGCAAATGGCTGGGCATCGTTTCGCTAAACGCGGCCTTGCTGGTGCTCTCCAGCGCCTGCGTCTTCGCACTGCTGCAGTGGCGCGCGTCCAAACTGCCCGCCGAACAGCAGCGCGTCCTGCGCAACGAAGTGCTGGTCTCCCGCGGATCCGCCCACCCCGTCTCACCCTTGGGCGATATCCACGAGGAAACCGAACAACGCTTGCGGGAACGACTGGCCGCCAACCCGGACGCCCAAGCCAACGTGGCCGAAGTGCGACGGCAGATCTTCGAGACGGTCAAGGCGGACCACCAGATCGTGCCGCCGCGAACTTTTCGGTGGTGGCGGGTGGACTTCGGGACTGCGGCCAAGGCGTTGGAAGGCCGTCCGCTGCACCTGCGGGTCAAGTTCAACGCCGCACAACGCAGCGCCTCCGGCACCTTCGAGGGCGTCTGGCAGATCGGGGTCCCGGACACGCCCCGGCTCTGGCAGAGTGCGCCGATGAGCCTTGCGCCGGATGCGTTCCATGAGATTGAAATCCCGCCCAACCTCATCGGAACGGATGGCGTGCTGACCATTGTGTTTCTCAATCTCAACCAGACGGCGCTGCTGTTTCCTGTCGAGGACGGTATCGAGGTGTTGTATCGACAGGGCGGCTTCCTGGTGAATTACGCCCGCACCCTGCTGGTGATCTTCTGCTGGATGGCGCTGCTGGCCAGCATCGGTCTGGCCGCCTCCAGCTTCCTCTCGTTCCCGGTCGCCTCCCTGGCGTCGGTGTCGTTGCTCGTCCTGACCTTTTCCAGTGGCACGATGGCGTTGGTGGTGAGCGAGGGGACGGTGATGGGACTCGGTGACTCCCCCAAGGTCATCGGCAGCTCCGTGATCGACACCCTGGCGGTGCCGGTGTTCAAGGTCCTGTTGAGCGTCATTGAATTGGCCAAGGATTATTCGCCGATCGACGCGGTCAGCACCGGACGCAGCGTTTCCTGGGGCACGGTCGGGTCTGCGTTCCTGAAAATTGTGGTCCTGCTGGGCGGCGGCTTTGCGCTGGGCGGGATGCTCCTCTTCAGCCGGCGGGAAATGGCCACCGCGCAAGGCAACCAGTGATCTGACGATGGACAAGTTCCGAAAACCCATCCTGGTGCTGCTGGCAGCCGCCTGCCTGGTCGGGGCTGGAGGGGTGCAGCGGCAGTTGAACAAGGATCGGGACGCACTGGGATTGACCCGGGTTCAGCCGCTCGAGAATGCCCCGCCGGTGCTGGCTTTCACTACGGTGGCGCTGGGGGGATTTCGGGGGTTGATTTCCAACGCGCTGTGGATCCGCGCGAACGAGCTGCAGGAGCAGGGCAAGTATTTCGAGATGGCTCAACTGGCCGACTGGATCACCAAGCTCGAGCCGGGGTTCGCCCAGGTCTGGACCGTGCAGGCCTGGAACATGGCTTACAACATCAGCGTGAAGTTCAAGGACAACCCGCCCGGCGATTTCAGCGACCGCTGGCGCTGGGTGCAACGCGGCATCGAGCTGCTGCGCGACGAGGGCCTGCGCTACAATCCCAACGAGCCGCTGCTCTACGTCGAGCTGGCCTGGTTCTTCCATCACAAACTCGGGGACAATCTCGATGACGGAAACATGTTCTACAAGCAGCGCTGGGCCGAGGCTATGGCTGCCGTGCTCGGCAACACCAACCGGCCGAGCTTTGGTGTCCTGATTGATCCGCAAACCGATGAGGATCGCGTCCGGGCCAGGACCCTGCGCGAGCGTTACAAACTGGACCCCGCGCTCATGAAGGCTGTGGACGCGGAATACGGCCCGCTGGAGTGGCGCTTGCCGGAATCCCACGCGATTTACTGGGCGGCGCGGGGGATGAAGCAGGCGGCCGCCGACCCCGCGCGCTTCAACCGGGAGGAGATGGACCGGTTACGGCGTTCGATCTACCAGGCCATGATGCGGGCCTTCCAGCGCGGTCGGCTCATCAGCTACGGCGAGGGTCGCTTGTTCCAATTCGGTCCGAACCTGGACATCGTCGGCAAAGTCAGCACCACCTACGAGCAGTTGATGAACGAGGAGGACGTGAAGATCCGCGACGGCATCGCCACGGCCCACCGGAATTTCCTCGGGGACGCCGTGTATTTTCTCTACACCTACAACCGGGTGCGGGAAGCCCAGCAATGGTACGATTACCTGGCCAAACTGTATCCGGACAAACCGCTGCTGAGCCGTCCGGCTCCTTCCCTGCCGCGGGATCTGTCGCTGGATGAATACTGCTTTGAGCGGGTGCAGGAGGATCTGGGGGAAACGTCCCAGGTGCGGGTGACGGCCCTGCTGGAAGGCTTGGTTGCCAGCTCCTACATGAGCCTGGTTTTCGACAACGACGACCGGGCCGCCGGCTTGATGGCCCTGGCCGCCGCGTCCATCCAGCGATACAACAAGGCCACGGAATCGGATGTCCGCACCGAGATCACGTCGTTGGAACAGATGCAGTCGCGTGTGCTCAAGCAGATGCTGGATCCGGAAACCGGGCTGGTGCCGGAGGCGCGCGCGCGGTTGCGCTTCAAGCTCAATCTCGAGGCCGAACGCCCCCCTGAACGGTCGCCAGGCACGAATGCACCTCCCGTCGGCGCAACCGGTAATCCGGCGGCTTCCTGACCAGGGGGGCGCACCCTGGGATCGTGAGACCAAGATCATCCTGGCCTGTGCTCACTTTCTTGCGGGTCTCCGAGCGCCGACCTGTTGTCGGCTCATGACCGGACTATTGTTCACCCATCGGAGAGCCTCGCTGCATGATAGCACCCCGAGTAGCGAGCGAGACCGGCGTTCTGGATCGAGTGACGGTGCGGCTGGTCGCCGGGGATGAAGTCGGCCGGTTTATGAACTGCAGAAGGAGCGCAAGGCAACGACAGCGGACTCGCTCATCCAAAAGATTGAGTGGTTCAACCTGTTAGCCAGTGCGCAGACCGCCATCGCGCCCGAACGCTGGCTGGCCAGTTCGCGGGTGATAGATTTCGAGAGCTTCGACACCGACAGCGACCGGACGCACCAGACTTCGTCCTCCCGCAGGGATTCGAGGGCGGATTCAGGCACGGTGATGACCGCGATGGAGTCGCCCAGCGCATTGAAGACCTCGGCGTTGTAGCCATCCTCCCGGCTGCCGCCGGGGGGGTGTTCCACCAACTTGCCGATGTCGCCGCGCCTGAGCCGTTCGGCAGGCAGGTCACGCGTCAGCACCATGTCCTTGTAGAGTTCGAACTTCATCGCCAGGGCATTCAGGCAACCGCCGCCATCGGACGCACCGTCAGGAGTTCATCGGCGGTGAGCGGCTCGATTTGAGATTGCCGCACGGTAACCACGTCCACCGATTCGCCCACCGCGTTGAACACCTCAAGCGTGTAGCCCGGCTCCTGCCCTGGGCGGCCAGGGTGCTGTTCCACAACCGTTGCCACGTCACCCCGGCGCAGGCGGCGGGCGGGCAGGTCTTCGGCGAGGGCCACGCGGATGAAAAGGTCGTATTTCATGCTTTATCTGGTCGTAAGGTAACAAACTTCGTTTCGCCTGTCGCGTCATCTTTCATCCAGATACTCACAACGCGCAAGGCCCGGCCATTCGGCCCGGTGAGGCTGCCGCGAATCCTGTATTTCGGGCCGTATTCCGTTTCCTCAAGCAGTTCGGCGTCCAACGGAAGCAACTGCTCGCGCAGGTCACGCAAGAGCCGGTCGGCGTTGTCCAAAGTGTAAGCCGCCAGGGCCAGGAAGCCGGATTTGTCATCCTCCATGCGATAGCGCAGGAGGTATCCCGTCACTTTTCTGCGGAGGATGACCGTATCGGCAGGCAGTTTCATTCGCGCTTCACCTTCGCAGCACCTTGACCGCCCGCTCGACGGCGTTCAAGGCTGTTCTCCACTCTGCGTCCTGGCCCCTTGCGCCCTGGCGTTGATTCCAACTGAACCGTTTCGAATCCCCCCGAAAAGGATTGGACGGGCGCTCCGGGATTCGTAATGTCTGCGGGCAACGAAATTCCGAACCTATGGGAACCCGATCACATACACGAGTTGGCAAGAAGGCGCATGTGCGCCGGCGCGAAGACCTGTCCGAAATGCCCGACTGGATGAAGGAAAAGCAATGCCCGCACAAGAAGAAGTACATGGCGGGCAAACGCATCCAGCCCAAGAACCTGACCGGCAAGGAGAAGCTCACCTACATGGTGGACGAGGTGTTCCTCGCCTACAACTCCGCGCGGCTGCAAGGAGGCCTGCCAGCTGTTCGCCGACCGCATGCTCGATCCGGACGTGACCATCGGCATGAGCTTCTCGCGGCGCGCTCACCCCGGCCGGCCTGGGCTGCTCGAGCATCATCCCGCTCATCAAGGCCGGGTTCGTGGACTGGATCGTCTCCACCGGCGCGAATCTCTATCACGATCTGCATTTCGCGCTGAACTACCCGGTCCACTCCGGCAGCTTCAAGTTCGACGACACCGATCTGCGCGACAACGACCTCGTCCGCATCTACGACGTGGTGATTCCCTACTCCGACGGCTTGATGGCCACGGATGAACTGCTGCGCGAGATGTTCATGCAAGCCCGAGTTCCAGAAGGAGATGGGCACGGCCGAACTGCATTATCTGATCGGCAAATACGCCGCCGAATGGGAACGCAAGCACAAGCTCAAGGACGTCTCCGTGATGGCGGCGGCCTATCGCGCCGGCGTGCCGTGCTACACCAGTTCGCCCGGCGACTCGACCATCGGCATGAACGTGGCGGGCGTGGAACTGCGCGGCAGCAAGCTGCGCATGAACCCGAGCATCGACGTGAACGAAACCACCGGCCTCGTGCTGGCCGCCAAGCGGGCGGGCGGCAAGAGCGGCGTGGTGCTGTGGGGCGGCGGCAGTCCCGAAGAACTTCATGCTCCAGACCGAGCCGCAGATCCAGGAAGTGCTCCGCATCAAGGAATTCGGCCAGGACTTCTTCATCCAGGTCACCGACGCGCGCCCCGACACCGGCGGCCTCTCCGGCGCCACGCCCGAGCGAAGCGGTGAGCTGGGGCAAGGTGGATCCCACCAAGCTGCCCGACGCCGTGGTGTGCTACACGGACACGACCATCGCCATGCCCATCTTCACCCACTACGCGCTGGCCAAGCACAAGCCGCGCAAGCTCAAGCGGCTCTACGACCAGCGCGACCAGGTTCTGAAGGCGCTGACGAAGGAGTATTTCACCCACAACAAGGTGAAGATGCTCGACGGCAGCGAGCCGGTGTTTTGAACGGGGCCGGCGGACTATGGACTGCGCCGGCAGAGCGGCAGCGGCGACGGCGCTTTCGAAGGGCTTCGGGACGTTCGATTGCCTCCCGTGCCTGCCCAAAGCGGGGATCCGTGCTGTGACCTTGCGCCCCAAAGTAACAGGAGGCTCTCCATGAACTCCGGCTCGCCCTCACCCCTCCCTCTCCCCCCGGGAGCGGGTGCCCGCAGGGCGGGTGAGGGGATTCGATCGGTCCCAGGCCCCAACTCGCGTTCAATCTTTGGCGGTTGTCCCTCACCATGAAAACCAAACAGCTCCAGTCCCTGGCCGCGAAGCACGGCACCCCGCTGGTCGTCATCGACCACGAGATCATCCGCCGGAACTACGCCGCATTCCGCAAACACCTGCCCAAGGTGCAGGGCTATTACGCCGTCAAGGCCAACCCGGCGCCGGAAATCGTCCGCACGCTCTACAAGGCCGGGGCCAGTTTCGACGTCGCCTCCCTGCCGGAGTTCATGACGGTCTACGAGAACATCCGCCGGCTGCCCAAGGCAAGCAGCAGGATTTCATCTGGGACAAGATCATCTACGCCAACCCGACCAAGCCCAAGGAAACGCTGCTGGCCTTGGACCAGTACAAGCCGCTGGTCACCTTCGACAACCTGACCGAGCTCGAGAAGATCAAGCGGTTCGCGCCGCATGCCGGGGTGGTGCTGCGGCTGCGCGGTGCCGAACACCGGTTCCCAGTGCGAGCTATCCTCCAAGTTCGGCTGCGATCCCGGCGAGGCGGTGGACCTCATCCAGGCCGCGTTCCGGCTGGGGCTGGTGGTCGAGGGCATCAGCTTCCACGTGGGCAGCCAGTGCACCAATTTCCAGAACTTCGTCCAGGCCCTCAACGCCGCCGCGGCGGTCATGCAGGAGGCCCGGGACCGCGGCCAGGCACGAGATCAAGATCCTCGACATCGGCGGCGGATTTCCCGCGCCCTACAACGAGCACGTCAAGCCGTTCAGCGAACTGGCGCGGGTGATCAACGCCGAGATCGACCGGTTGTTCGCCCCGGACATCCAGATCCTGGCCGAGCCGGGCCGATTCCTCGTCGCCACCGCGGCCACCGCCATGGCCCGGGTCATCGGCAAGGCGGTGCGCGACGGCAAGCGCTGTTATTACATCGACGACAGCGTCTACCACACCTACAGCGGCATCATCTTCGACCACTGCCAATATCCGCTCAAGGCGTTCAAGAAGGGCAAACGCGAGGTCTGCGCGGTGTTCGGCCAGACCTGTGACGGCCTGGACGTGATTTCGCAGTCCGAACTGCTGCCCGAATCTGGAGATGGACGACCTGGTGTATTCGGAGAACATCGGCGCCTACAGCAACGCCTCGGCCACCTGGTTCAACGGCTTCCCGCCGGCGCCGGTGGTGCATGTGAATCTTTGAGCACGCCGCGAATCCACCCTCGACCCAGAGCGCAGGGGTTTCGAGCCTTCGGGCGGCGCCAATGTGGGCTTTACCAAACAGATAGTCCATCGCCCTCGGCGTTGAAGGCTCAGGCAATCTCCTCGGCTTGGAGCGGATGAAACTTGCGGCGCTCGTTCATTTGGCACGCTTGAATCCAAGGTCATCAGACAGGGGTTTCACAGCAGGCGATCGCGATGGTTGACCAGGCGTTGGACTTTGCGATAGGAAAGGCCAACCCCTTAGCGCAGCCACGCGGCGGTGGCTTTGGCGACCGGGCCGATGGCCGCGTGGCGCATTTCGCCGGGGCCGGTTTGATGAACGGGCCGTTGGCAGTGTTGCACCCCAGAAAGGCGGAGCGCATCCGCAACCACCCCCCCCGGCCCCGTCGAGGAGATCCGATGACTGTGCCGGGTGGGCACCCTTCGAGCCGAAGGTGTATACCAAAGTATGTCTGCCCGAAACAGGGAGGGATCAGGTAGCCTCTGCCCCGGTTGGCATAAGGGCGGTTTTCTTGAGAAAGGTGGCGTGGTGGAATCAAAAAGGGTGGGGAAATCTTCAGATCGGTTGGATTCAGGGTCCAACCAGCTCTTCTTAATGGGAGAGTTGGGGCATGTTCTGGCGCATGAGCTGGCTCAGCCGCTCAGTTCAATGGTGGGCAACGCCGCCACTGCGCTGCACTCGGCACGATCCTGCCCCCACCAAAGCTGCGGCAACACCGCGGTCCTGCAGGACCTCCTGACCGAGTCGACCCGCATGCGCTGGGTGCTCCAAACCCTCCGCGCCCTGGCCCGCGGGCAGCCTCGCATGCAACCCCGGGTCGATTTGAACGGTTTGATCTCGGACATCGTGCAACGCCATTCCCGGAACAATCGGACCCGGCGTGTGGTCGTGCGCCGGCGACTGGGGGCCGGCTTGCCAGGTGTCTGGATGGATCCGATCCAAATGCAGCAGGTGATATGGAGCCTGCTCGACAACGCCTGCGACGCGCTCCTCGAGGCTGAAACTTCGCGTCCCACCATTGAGATCCACACAAGGGCTGCCGGTGACAAGGCGGTTGAAGTCGCGGTTTACGACAACGGGCCGGGAGTGCCTGCCGCGTTGCTCCCCCGGCTCTCCTATGATCTGGTGACCACAAAGGCGGGTGGAACCGGACTGGGACTGATCCTCTGCCGGACAGTGATCGAACAGCATCATGGAACATTGACAGCCGAGAACCACTGTCCCCACGGGACAACCATGCGAATCCGGCTCCCCATCCGTCAGGAGAAGACTTCATGAGTCTGGAGATGGGTGTGGTCTTGATTCTGGATGATGACCCGAGCGTCTGCAGGAGCCTTGCGCGTCTGCTCGGCGTCAATGGATACCAGACCCAGATAGTTGCTGACGCGTCCGAGCTGCTATCCAAACCGCCCGTCAAGAAGCCAGCCTGCCTGATCCTGGACTTGAAGCTGGGCAAGATCGATGGACTGGACCTCCTGCGCCAGATCGCCGACAAGGGTCACGATCACCCGATCATTGTCCTGACCGCCTACGGCAGCGTCTCCACAGCCGTTGAAGCCATGCGCCTTGGGGCGGACGATTTCCTCGAAAAGCCTTATGAACCGGATACGCTCCTGGCTTCCGTGTCCCGAGCCCTGGAACGATCCCGGCAGGAAGCCTCCGCGCGCTCCGAACTGTCCAAACTTCGCGCCCGTGCCGCCCGTCTCACACCGCGCGAGCGCCAGGTCATCGAATTGGTGACCCGGGGCATGCTCAACAAGGAAATTGCCGACCAACTCGGCCTGGCCGAGATCACCGTCAAGATCCATCGCGGCCGGGCCATGCGCCGAATCGGGGCGCACAACGCCGTCCAACTCGCCCAACTGGCCGCGCTCATCAGTTTGGGCTCCGCGAAACCTTCTCCGAAACGCCGGTCTTGAATCGGCTGCCCATCGTAGCTTCGCCGCTTGACCGGGTGCCCTAATGGGTGACTTCTGTTTTGCTGATGGCTGTTCACCCTGGGTCAGGCCCGCTGTTGTGGTTTGAAGTTGTCAACTCCGCTTGCACCCTGAGCGGAGCTTGCTAGCTTCGCGGTGAATGGACGATTCCTTGACACCCAATCCGCGTTCTGCGGTCCATGAAGTCCTGGAGGCGGCTTCTGCGAAGCCCACGATCACGGCGCCGCGCAAGTTGCCGCCTGGTTTTCCACCCGAGGCCGTGGCGCTGCACATGCTCGGGGTGGATTACAGCCATCTCAAGACCAGCGATGGCGGGGACCTTTACCTGACCCAGTTTGGGCGTGTCTTCTGGCGCTACCTGCAACCGGACAACTGGTATGAACGTCAGTGGTTCACCGCCCACCGGCAACGGCTGCACGGCACCAGCACGGTGTACCGGGTTCCCACCCGCCCGGTCGCTGGACGGTCCATCAACCTGGTGGTGAAGTTCTCGCGGGTGGGCGAGGAAATCCCAATGGACACCTTCACCATCAACAAGTTCGTCAACGCCGAGTTCAACAGTCCGTTCGAGGAATTCTCCTTCCTGATGGAATTGCGCGAGGGGCGCATGGGGCCGCAGTCCATCCAGATCAAGACGCAGCATCCGCTGGCCATTTATGTGCCCTCCCGCCGGCTCCAGCTCTGGCAGACCGGCCGGTCCGAGGCCAAGATCAAGGCCAAGATCACCAAGCATTCCGGCGTCGAAATCGACATCCTGCGTCAATACGTCGTGGTGTTCGGCTGGATCAAGGGATTGGATGCGGTGCAAACCGCCGACCACCTCCGGCTGAAGGGCGAGGCGCGCAGCCGGTTCCTGGCCCAGACCAACAGCCTGGTGGTGCATGAGCTGGCCCAGAAGGGCTATCAGGTGGCGGACATGAAACCGGAGCACATCATCATGCGACCGCAACCGGACGGCAGCCTGCTGCGCGACCGCAACGGCCAGTTCGTCTATGGCCTGGTCGATTACGAGCTTTTGCATCGATCCCCCGAGCACGAGCAGGCCGTGCGCAGCGCCACCCGCCAATTCTACCTGAAGCACATGGCCCGGCGCTTTGATATCGGCCCCCGCAAACCAGTCCCCTCGCATCTCAAAGCCGTCAGCATCCTGGGCGTGGATTACATCTTTGGCCACGCGGAAAGCACCGGGGGATTCTTATGGGTGGTGGGGCGGGATCCGGACCTGTTCAATTTCTTCCTGCCCGAACGCTGGCGTCGGACACAGAAAACCGCCCTTTCCGAGAGCAACCAAGTCTACTACACGCGTACCAAAGATGACATCAACCTCGTCTGGCGCGTTTCCCGGATGGGGGACATCGCCCGGTCCCATACGGGCAAGGCGCGCCGGAAGGCCATTCATGAGCACGGCTATAACAGCCCGTTCGAAGAGTTCGCCATCGCTCTGGACCTGACCCGGGGCGGCGCGCGCGTGGTCTATCCGCGCGCGATTTACATGACCGGGAGCCTGCGCGATGCGGACCGGGCGTTGAGCGATGATCGCCGGTTCAACGCGGTCAACCAAATCCTCACGCCTGAGGGCGAGCTGCTCCTGCGCCGGGACCGGGATTACATCACCGTGTGGGGGTTCTGGAACGGGCCGGACGAAATGCTGGCCGCCGACGACACGCGCCGCTACAGGGCTCTCAACGCCGGGGAAGCGCACCAGCAGGGACTGATCGACAACGTCACCCTCCAGACATTGCTCCAGCTCAAGCTGGAGCGGCTCAAGCGTTGCGGGATCGAGGATCTCAACCCCAAACCGGATCATCTGCTGGTCTCCTTCGATCACCAGGGCACCTTGGTCCGGGATGCCGAAGGCAACCCGGAAATCCGCCTGTGCAATTTCGAGCTGCTGCGCAAGCCGTCCTCGACGTCTGCGTGACCTGCGCCGCAGGGTGAGGCGCGTCTCACTTCTTGGGCTGGAGAGCATTGCGAGATCCGCCCACCTCCTGAAATTCACATTGACGGCAGGCGGTCTTTGACCCTCACTTCCATCATGATGGAGCTTATGTGCCTGGTCCTGCGGGACCGGCCGGATGAGTTCAGTCTGGCAACTGGGGAATGGGTAAGTCCGGCGGAATCGCTTCGCGCTGCTCGCCAGCCAGGAGTCGCGGCGCCTGTGTCCGGGGAGGCAGTCCGATGAATCGATTCTTCCCGTTTCGACCGAAGCTGCTGGAATGCCTTCGGGGTTACGACCGCCAGGGTTTTCTCGCGGACTTGGTTGCCGGCATGACCGTGGGCATCGTGGCCTTGCCGCTGGCCATGGCCTTTGCCATCGCCTCCGGCGTGCCGCCGCAGGCGGGCATCTTCACCGCGGTCATCGCGGGCTTCATCATCTCCGCGCTGGGCGGCACGCGGGTGTGCATCGGCGGTCCCACCGGCGCGTTCATCGTCATCCTCTACGGCATCCACGCCAAGTACGGCCCGGAGAACCTCGCCATCTGCACCATCATGGCCGGCGTCATCCTGTTGATCATGGGCGCGGCCCGGCTGGGGACGATGATCAAATACATCCCCTACCCGGTGACCATGGGTTTCACCTCGCGGCATCGCCGTGCTCATCTTCAGCACGCAGATCAAGGATTTCTTCGGCCTGCAGCATGGACAAGGTGCCGTCCGAATTCGTCGAGAAGATGCGCGTGCTGGCCGAGCACGCCGGCACCGTCCAATGGCCGACGGTCGCTGCTGGCCGCAGCGCTCGCTGGCGATCATCATGCTTCTGGCCGCAAAGCCTGGCAGCGTCGCGTGCCGGGCTCGATTGTGGCGCTGGTCCTGGGCACGCTGGCGGTGGCCCTGTTCTCAACTGCCCGTGGAGACCATCGGCAGCAAGTTCGGCGGCATTCCCCAGGGCCTGCCCACCCCGCACATGCCCGACGTTGTCCTGGGACAACATCCGCGCACCTCGTCCAACCCGCCACCACCATCGCGCTGCTGGCCGCCATCGAGTCGCTGCTTTGCGCCGTGGTGGCCGACGGCATGATGGATGACCGGCACGACTCGAACCAGGAGCTCATGGCGCAGGGCCTGGCCAACATCGTCAGCCCGCTCTTCGGCGGCATCGCCGCCACCGGCGCCATCGCCCGCACCGCCACCAACGTCCGAAGCGGCGCCCGCACGCCCGTGGCCGGCATCATTCACGCCCTGACCCTGCTGGTCATCATTCTGGTCGCCGCGCCGCTGGCGCGTTACATCCCCCTGGCCGCGCTCAGCGCCGTGCTGGTCAACGTGGCCCTGCAACATGGGCGAGTGGCACAACTTCAGGCCGGCTCCGCAAATGGCCGCGTCAGTGACGCCGCGGTGTTCCTCACCGCCTTCGGGCTGACGGTGATCATCGATCTGACCGTGGCGGTGGAGATCGGCATGGTGCTGGCCGCCGTCCTTTTCATCAAACGCGTCTCGGAAACCACCCAGATCACGCGGTGGACGAGAGCACCGAGACCGAAGGCTCGCAGCATTCGCTCGTCGGCACGCGAGATCCCCCGCGGCGTGATGGTCTATCGCATCTTCGGCTCCTTCTTCTTCGGCGCGGCGGACAAGCTCGAGAGCGCGCTCAAGCGGCTCAAGGAGGAGCCCGAGGTGCTGATCCTGCGCATGCGCAAGGTGCTGGCGATGGACGCCACCGGGCTGAACGCGCTCGAGGACCTCTGCGAACGCCTGCGCCGCAAAGGCAAACACCTCATCCTCAGCGGACCGCACACCCAGCCCTTTCATGGTGATGGAAAAGGCCGGGTTCATCCAATGGCTCGGGCGCGAGAATGTCTGCGCCCACATCGCGGCCTCCCTGGCCCGGGCCCGCGAGATTCTCGGCCTGCCTCCCGAAGCGAGCCACGACCCCTTGCGCGCCGAGAAGGACAAGATCGAAGCCGTGCGCCAGGAACTCACCTCCGCCCTGGAACGCGCCGATGCGGTCTTGAATCCGCCGGCCCGGGGCGGAACCCCGTCCACACCGTCATCCCCCGGGGATGCTCCCCCGGCCTCCCGCCGCCCCTGACCCGCTAAGGACGCGCCATGTATCTGAACATCGTCGAACTGGCCGAGTCGTTTGGGGTCGAGGAACGCGTGATTCAGGACTGGGTGCGCCATGAGGGTCTGCCGCACGTGCCGGACCGCGGGCGGCTGAGATTTGATCGAGCGCAGGTGATCGCCTGGGCCGCCGAGAGCGGCCATGCCGCGAAGGCCGGCTTTCTTGCGGCGCAGCAGCCCAATGTCCACGCCGGGCCGCGCCTGGAACCCTTGCTGCGCACCGGCGGCATCTGGCGCGAGGTGCCGGCGAACGGCGTCCTGGACCGGCTCGAACAGGTGGTCGGTCGCCTCGCAGGCGCCACGCCCCCGGTGCGCCAACTGTTGACCCAACGATTGCGGGCTCCCGACGGCATCTCCTGGGCGCCGATTGGCGAGGGGCTGGCGCTGCCGCATCTCCGCGTGCCGGTGGCCCTGGGACGCGAGGGCGGCGTGCTCGCGCTGCTGCTGTTGCGTGAGGCTCTGGAACAGCCGTCGCTGGACCATGTGCCCATCACGCGGTTGCTCTTCTTCATCGCACCCTCGCCGCGGGCGCACCTCGAGTTGCTCGGCCAGCTCAGCACCGTGCTGCTCCGGGGCCGGTTGAAACCCCTGCTGCTGGCCGGAGCACCGGATGATGAGATTATTGCCGCGCTGGATCCGGCCGCCGACGCCAGCGCGTCCAGACAATCCGCACCATGACTCCAGGCCCTCTGCTGCTGGTCGCAGCCCTTGGACTGGCGACCGGAATGATCGGCTGCCGGCGGATGCGGTTCTGGCTGGCGTCGACCCTGGCCGGATGTGCGGGCGGATTGGCGGCTGGCGCGTGGGTTTTGATCGCTGGCCCCGTTTGGGAGTGGGAACCCGGCCTCGTGCTGGGCGGGCAATTCGTGCATTTGCGGCTGGATGCGATCAGTGCCTTCTTCCTTTCACTGCTGGCGCTGCTCGGGGGTGTGGGCAGCCTTTACGCCTCGGAGTATTGGATTGACCGCGCGCATCCGGTGTCGGGGCCCTCGGGCCGGATCTGGTGGAACGCGCTGCTCGGGTTCATGGCCATGGTGTTGATGTCGGCCAATGGATTGCACTTCCTGATCGCCTGGGAACTGTTCGCGGTCTGCGCGTATTTTCTGATCACGCGCGAGCGCCACAAGCGGGAGGTGCGCGCGGCGGGCTGGCTCTACCTGGCGGCGTCGCATGCGGGAACGCTCTGCCTGTTCGCCTTCTTTGCCAGCCTGGCGGCGCGAACGGGAAGCTGGGAGCTGGGCCCCTTGCGGGACCGGCCCGAGCTGGCCCCGTTGTTCTGGCTGGCGCTGTTCGGCTTCGGGGTGAAGGCGGGATTGTTTCCGTTGCATGTTTGGCTGCCGTCCGCGCACGCCAATGCGCCCAGCCACGTCTCGGCCATCCTCTCGGGTGTGGCGATCAAGATGGGCATTTACGGCCTGGTCCGGTTCACCGGCTGGCTGCCGGTGCCCGAGGCGGGGGGATGGGTTGTGGCGGGCTTGGGCGTGGCCAGTGCGGTGCTGGGCGTGGCCTTCGCCCTCGGCCAGCACGATCTCAAACGGCTGCTCGCCTATCACAGCGTGGAAAACATCGGCATCATCCTGATCGGACTCGGGTTCGCCTTGATTGCGGCGGCGCGCGGCGACGCGGCATGGGGTCGCCTGGCGCTGGCCGGCGGATTGTTGCACGTCTGGAACCACGGGCTGTTCAAGGGGCTGCTGTTCCTCGGGGCGGGGTCGGTGTTGCACGCCACCGGCACGCGCGAGATGAGCCGCCTCGGCGGTTTGTGGCGAACTATGCCCTGGACCGCCGCGTTGTTCGGACTCGGCGCGGCGGCCATCAGCGGCCTGCCGCCGCTCAATGGATTTGTCAGCGAATGGCTGGTTTATCTCGGCCTGTTCGAGGCGGCGTCATCGCGCGGCCCTGTGTCGTGGGCGGCGGTGCCGGCGGCGATTCTGCTGGGCATGACCGGGGCGCTGGCGCTGGCGTGCTTTGTGAAGGTGTGCGGCGTGGTGTTCCTGGGCCTGCCGCGCAGCCGCGCGGCGCAATGTGCCCACGAATGCGGACCGTCCATGCGCGCGGCCATGATCATCCTCGCCGCCGCCTGCATCGCCATCGGCCTGGTTCCCGTGCTCTTCTGGCCCGCAGTGACCCACGCGGTGGCGGCATGGCGACCGGAATGGGATGCGGCCATGCCTGCGGTGCCCCTGAACACACTGGGGAGGGTCCACACGACGCTGGCTGTCGTCGCCGCATTGGCGGTTGCGCTCCTGTGGTCGCGCGTGAAGCGCAACGGCGTCGTGCGCGCGGTGACCTGGGACTGCGGTTACGCGGCGCCGACAACGCGCATGCAATACACCGCCGGCTCGTTCGCGGGCATCATCACGGGCTGGTTCGGCTGGATTCTGCGGCCGCGGACCCATGCGCAGCCGGTGCAGGGCCTTTTCCCGGCGACCGCTTTTCATGAACAACACACGCCGGAGACGGTGCTCGAGGACCTGGTGGAACCCGCGGGTTCGATGGTCATGCGCCTGTCCACCGCCGTGCGCCGGCTGCAGCATGGGCGGATGTCGGCTTACATCCTGTATCTGCTGATCGGCGTGGCAGCGCTGGCGCTGCTGGCTGTGTGGGGAGGCGCGCCATGAACACGGTGCTGGACCTCCTGGTTCGCCTGTTCCTCTGGCTGGCGCTGGCGCCGCTGGTGCCGGGCCTCATCAACAAGGTCAAGGCCTGGGTCGCCGGACGCCGCGGGCCGCCGCTGTTTCAGCTCTACTTCGATCTCGCCAAGTTGTGGCGCAAAGGGGTGGTGTTGAGCACGGCGGTGTCGCCCGGGCACGTGGCCGGACCTGCCATCGCCTGGGTGGCCTTGATGGGCGCGGCCCTGTTGCTCCCGCTGGGACCGGCGGGGGCGCCCCTGTCGTTTCGCGGCGACGCGCTGCTGTTCGTTTACTTGATGGCGCTGGCCCGGTTTTGCACGGCCGGCGCGGCGCTCGACACAGGGTCGGCCTTCGAGGGCATGGGGGCGGCACGGGAGGTCAGCTATGCGGTTCTCAGCGAGGCGGCGGTGATCACGGCGTTGCTGACGCTGGCCGTGCAGACCGGCAGCGTGTCGTTGGGCGTCATGCTCGCCCCGGCGGCCGGCCCGGGCGCAGCCGTGCTGGCGGCGGGCTTGTTTGTGGTGTTGCTGGCCGAAAACTGCCGCGTGCCCTTTGACGATCCCAACACGCACCTGGAATTGACGATGATCCACGAGGTGATGGTGCTGGACCACAGCGGTCCGCCCCTGGCGGTGATCCTGCATGGGGCGTCGGTCAAGCTGCTGCTGTTTGCCGCGTTGCTGGTCCAGGCGGCATTGCCGCTCGGGCATCTGCCACCCGCGCCGGCCGCGGGGTTGCTGGTGATCTCCGTCCTGGGCGTGGCGGTGGCAGTGGGTTTGGTGGAGTCGCTGCTGGCGCGACTGGCGTTCCGACGGGTGCCGCTACTGCTGACCACGGCTTTCATCCTTTGCCTGTTTGCGCTGCTCACCAGTTGGAGAGCTTCCACGATCCGCGAACCGCGCGTTGGGACCCTGAACCCGGAGCGCGGACATTGGTGTCCGCCCGGGCAGGGTGCGGCCCACAAAGCCGACAGGAATGCAGGTGCTCCGGTTCGTGGTTCATGGGTCGTTTGCATGATTCCGGAATCAGAATGAAATCGCCGGTATGACAGACACAGTCAACTTGCTGATCGGCCTGGCCATGGGACTGAACCTGATGGCGCTGGCCAGCAGCCGCATGCCGTCCATCATCCGTATCGAGGCGGCGCAGGGGATGGTGCTGGGCGTGCTGCCGCTGCTGCTCGAGCCGGAGTCGTCCGCCTTGGTTATGGCCGTGGCAGCAGCGGTGGTGGGGGTGAAAGGGTTTGTGATTCCGGGCCTGCTGCGGCGGGCGATGCGCGCCGCCAATATCGACCGCGAGGTGGAGCCGCTGCTCGGGTTTGTGCCGTCCTTGCTGCTGGGGGCGGCGGCGACGGTGGGGGCGCTGGCGCTGGGTCTGGCCCTGCCGCTGATGCCTGAGCATGCGCAATTGCTGCTGGTGCCCGGGGCCTTCGCCACCGTCATCTGCGGTCTGGTGCTGTTGATGGGCCGAACCAAGGCCATCTCGCAGGTGTGCGGATTCCTCATGCTGGAGAACGGCATTTACCTCTTCGGCCTGTTGCTGCTCGGGTCCACACCGCTGCTGGTCGAGGCGGGCATCCTGCTGGACCTCACCGTGGCGGTGTTCGTCATCGGCATCATCGTGGACCGCATCCAGCGTGAGTTCGACACGCTGGACACGCGGAAACTGACCGCGCTGCGCGAATGATCGAACTGGCGCTCATCCTGGTGCCCTTGCTGGCGGCGGGTGTGGCGCTGGCCTGGCCGATCGAACGCGACACGGCCTGGCTGCTGCCCGTGGCCGGCGTGCTGCATGCCGCGCTTTGCGCTGTGGCGGTTGCTGGCGCCGCCCGCACCGCCGGCCAGCGAGTGGGTGGGATTCGACGCGGTGGCGCGCGCGGTGCTGCCGGCGGTGTCGCTGCTGTTCCTCGTGTGTTCGTTCTACGCGGTGGCTTATCTGCGGCTGCGCGCGGAGCGGCCCAACCGCATGTTGTACGGTGCCTTGCTGGTGCTGCTGGGTCTGATGAGCCTGGCCTTGCAGGCGCGGCACTTGGGCGTGCTGTGGATCGCCATCGAGGGCGCCACCCTGGCCACGGTGCCGCTGCTGCATTTCAACGGCACTGCGCGCGCTTTCGAGGCGACCTGGAAATACCTGCTCGTTGGCGGCACCGGCATTGCCCTGTCGCTGCTGGGCTCGTTCTGTCTCGGATACGCCTCGCTGCACGGCGGCGGCAGCGGCGACCTCACTTTTGCGGGACTGACCGCCCAAGGCAGCGCGCTTTCTCGTCCGTGGCTGGTGACGGCGTGGGTGCTTGTTGCTGGCGGGTTACGGCACGAAGATGGGCCTGGCGCCGATGCACACCTGGAAACCCGACGCCTACGGCGAGGCGCCGGGTATGGTTGGCGCCCTGCTGGCGGGCGGGATGACCACGACGGCCTTCGTGGCGCTGCTGCGCGTCCAGCAGGTGGTGGACGCCGCCGGCGCTGGGCGCGATGACCGCAGCGGACGCTGCTGGCTGCTCGGGTTGTTCTCGATGGTGGTGGCGGCGTTGTTCCTGCTGGGCACGCCGGACTTCAAGCGGATGCTGGCCTACTCGAGCGTCGAGCACATGGGCATCCTGGCGTCGGCGCGGCGCTGGGCGGCGCAGGGTTGGGCGCGGCGCTGTTTCATGTGTGGACCAACAGCCTGACCAAAGGGGCGCTGTTCCTGAGCGCGGGCAACCTGCGTCGCGCCGCCGGCGCCCGCACGCGTGAGGACGTGGCCGGCATGGCCTGGGTGTCGCCGTGGTCCGCGCGGATTTTCGTCACGGGGATGCTTGCCGTCACCGCCTGTCCGCCGTTCGGTCCGTTCTTCAGCGAACTGGGCATCGTGCGGGCGGGGCTGGCGGCCGACCGTTGGTTGGCCGTGCTGGTGTTTCTGGGCTGCCTGTTCCTGGCGTTTCTCGGGATGACGCGATTGGTGTTTGCGATCGTGGACGGGCGGCCGGGGCAGGGGGCGCGGGCGACCAGTGCGCGCTTCCGCGAAACCGCCGGCTTGGTGGCGCCGCCGCTCGTCTTCCTGGGCCTGTCGCTCTGGCTGGGACTGGCCACGCCGCCGCTGCTGCGCGAAACGTGGGCGGCGGCGGTGGAAGCCCTGCTGGTCCTGCCATGACCACATCGAGCCATTCATCCCGCTGAGCAACGGCCACGAGCCTGCCGTGGGCGGACGTGCCGGAGTGGCCGGTCGAGGAGTTTGTCGCGCAGGCCGCCGCGGAACTGGATCGCGGCGGCCGGCTGTGCGCGTGGTTCGGCGTGCCCGAAGGCGCAGGCGACGCGGCTGGTGGCGGTGGTCGCTTACGACGCCGACAACACGCTGGCGGTGGGTCGCAGCCGGCCATTCGCGGGGCGGTATCCGGCACTGACGCTGCAGTCATCCGCAGGCGCATCTGTTCGAGCGCGAAGTCTGGGAGCAGCACGGTCTCGTGCCGGAAGGCCATCCCTGGCTCAAGCCGGTCCGACGGAGCACGGCGTCAGGCCCGGCCGTCGGCGAATTCTTCCGGGTCGAAGGCGGTGAGATTCACGAAGTCGCGGTCGGTCCGGTTCACGCCGGCATCATCGAGCCGGGGCATTTCCGCTTTCAATGCAACGGCGAGGAGGTGCTGCATCTGGAGATCGCGCTGGGCTACCAGCATCGCGGGATCGAGGAGGCGCTGGCGGGCGGACCGCATCGCGCGACGATGAGCCAGATGGAGACGGTGGCCGGCGACACGACCATCGCCCACGCGACGGCTCACGCCATGGTGCTCGAAGCGCTGGCCGGGCGTCGAAGCGCCGCTGCGCGCGCAGTGGCTGCGGGCCATCGCGCTCGAACTGGAGCGACTGGCCAATCACACCGGCGACCTCGGCGCGCTGGCCAACGACGTGGCGTTCCTGCCGACCGTCTGCGGCGTGCGGCAAGATTCGCGGCGATTTCCTGAACCTGACCGCGCTGATCTGTGCGGCAATCGTTTCGGACGCGGGCTGGTTCGTGCCCGGCGGCTGCCGGCATGACCTCGAACCGGACGCGCGCGGCGCAGTTGCTCGAACGGTTGCGCAGCGGCGCTGGCCGAAGTGGAGCAGGCGGCGGCATGGCTTGTGGGACGCGAACTCGGTGCGCGCGCGGTTCGAGGGCACGGGCGCGGTGTCCGACGGAACAGGCGAGCGGACGTTGGATTGGTGGGCCCGGCGGCACGCGCTTGCGGACTGGTGCGCGATGTGCGTTTCGATCATCCGGCGGGCTGGCATCGCTTCGCGCAGATGCCGGTGGCGGTCTGGCCGGGGGGCGATGTGCTTTGCGCGCGCGCGCGTGCGCTGGCTGGAGATCGCAGCGCTCCGGCGCAGTTTCATCGAGGAACAGCTCGTCGCGCCGCCGGATGGGCCGCTGCTGACGAGCGTTGCCGGAGCGCGCGGCAGATACGCTGGCCGTGGCGCTGGTCGAAGGCTGGCGCGGCGAGATCTGCCATGTGGCGCTGACGGATGCTGTCGGCCGGTTTCGCCGCTACAAGATCGTGGATCCGTCGTTCCACAACTGGACCGGGCTGGCGCTGGCGTTGCGCGGCCAGGCGATCTCGGATTTTCCGCTCTGCAACAAGAGCTTCAATCTGTCGTACTGCGGCTTCGATCTCTGACCATGTTCGCTCATCGAAACCATCTTGAATCGGCTGCGGCAGGGCTGCCAGACCATGGCCTATCCGGACGGTCCGGCGCCGGCGCTGCCGGACCGGCATGGCGGCGCGTTGCGCGTGGACGCGGCGAAGTGCGCCGAGGGCTGCGTGCGCGTGCGTGCCGGTGTGTCCGACGCGAGGCGATCACCCGGCCGGCGGGAAGCCCGGTGGCGCTGGATCTGGGTCGCTGCATGTTTTGCGCGGCGTGCGTCGAGGTGTGCCCGGCCAACGCCATCACGCAGACGGGCGATCCATCGCATGGCGGTGCGGCGCCGCGGAGACCTGCTGCTGGGCAGACCGGGCGAAGGAGGAACTGCGCCTGGCGGCGGCGCTTGATCGAGAGAGCTGCGCAGGTTGTTCGGCCGATCGCTGCGACTGCGTCAGGTGAGCGCCGGCGGCTGCAACGCCTGCGAGGCGGATACCAACGTGCTGGGCACGATTGGCTGGGATCTCGGCCGGTTCGGCATTCAATTCGTCGCCTCGCCGCGCCATGCCGACGGCCTGCTGATCACCGGTCCGGTGACCCGCAACATGGAATTGGCGCTGCGAAAAGACCTACGACGCGGTCCCCTCACCGAAGATCGTCATTGCGGTGGGAGCGTGCGCGATTGCGGGCGGGCCGTTCGTCGGCCATCCGCAGGTGCGCAACGGGGCCGACGCGGTCGTGCCGGTGGATCTGTTCATTCCCGGCTGCCCGCCGCATCCGCTGACGATTTTGGATGGCTTGCTGCGGCTGCTTGGGAGGTTGGAGGAAACGCAGCGTGGATGAACGCAAACGCGGCTCAACCCGTCATCGTCAGGAACGCACTATCCGCGGACCGCGGCGAGGTGGCGCGCCTCTTTTCCCAGCATCTGGCCGACCTTGGGTTGCATCCCGATCCGGTCCTCGACGCGGACATGGCCCGGTTCAGCCACTTCTATGAGCCGCCGCGGGGTTTCTTGCTGCTGGCGGTGGATGCCGACGGGAGAGTCGTGGGGATGGCGGCGTTGCTGGGCGACGAAATCCGCCGCGTGTACAGTTGAAACACCCTGGCGTCGGCGGGGTGTTGCCACCCAACTGCTGCACAGTCTGCTGCGGCGGGCGCCTGTTCCCTCCTCCGGCCGGTTTCGCGCAGTTCTTGCCCGGGACAACCTGCCCAGCCGGCGTCTCTTTCAGACGCTGGGTTTCCGCGCGGGTCTGGCGGGGACGGGGCCGGCGCGGCCTGGCCACTGCGACGTTTACGAACTGGACGCGTCCCACCTACACTCCCAACGCCCGCCCTGCGAGGTTGGCGGCCTGATATGCTGATCATTCCCACTGAACTCCGTCCCAGCCCGATTCATGGGCTGGGTGTCTTCACCCGCGAACCCGTATCCCACGGCAGCGTGGTCTCGCGGTTCATGCCGCCGTTCGACACCGAGTTTCCCCCGGAACTCCTGTCCATCCTGACAGAGGCGGAACGCACTTACCTCCGCCACTACAGCTACCACAGCGTGTTCTCGGGATTCTACGTGCTGCCCGGCGACCACGACCGATTCATGAATCACAGCGACACGCCTAACGTGATCATGAACACGGACGGCTCGGCGACCTGTGTGGCGGCGTGCCCCATCGCGGCCGGCGACGAACTGACCTGCGACTATCGCACCTTCGACGCCGAATGGCCGCTAAAGCTGGGCCGCCCATGAGGTTGCGGACCGATCACGCCCAGTGGTACGACGGTCTCTTCGACCAATCGGGGCCGGTCTTTCACCGGATGGCCTTCACGCGCGGCGGACTGGCCAAACGCCGGCAGCTTGACCTGCTCGAGTCGCTTGGTTTCCGCACCCCGGCGCACGGGCCGGCGTCGGAACTGCATGTGCGGTTGCTGCGTGGGCCGGACGGTCTCAGCATCCCGGACGCGGCGGATCAGGTCCGGTGCGTGGTGTACCACGATGAACTGGCGCACCGCGGCGAGGGCAAGGAAGTGATGCGGCTGTCCGAGGCGGCAAGGCGCTTCCCCGACACGTGGGCGGCGGTGTTTCATGAGCCGTCCACACCGGGCATGAGCTTCCGCTTCATCCGGTTCGGGCGGCTGGGTTTCTGGCAGCGGCAACAGTCCCAAGGCGGCGACTGGCGCTCCAACCATCGTGATGCGGAAACCGTGCTCGATCGACGACCGCTGCCCGCGCCCAATGCGGTCGAGCGCGTGCTGTGGGCGGTGGATTTCGTCCCCGCGGCCGAGGGCCTGCTGGCCGTGGATTTCAACACCGCGCCCGACCTGACGTCGCTCGGTGAATCCGGCCTGGTCACCGAGGCGGAATTGCGCGCGGAACTCGAAGCCGTCGCCGGGAGCGCCCCCCGCAGCCTCGATCAATTCTGATCAGCAGGCGCCGTTGATCTCGGGGGAGTCGGGACAGCCATGCCCGTGGAGTTAAGACTTCAATCCTGAACGGTTTCCGCAAAACCGTCAGGTCGGGATCACGGGTGATGAGGGTTCGCGCGCCCGCGGCCAGCGCCGCCTCGATGGACTTGTCATCCTGGGGATCGCGGCAGGTTTGCTCACGCAGCGGCACGGGTGTGACCCAAAGTGCGGACGAGCGCAGCACCTCCACCCACGATTCGATGTCCGTGTCGAAGCCTTCCTCCTGCTTCACCCGGCGGAGCACCCGGGAATACTCGGCGAACATGGCCTCGGAAACCACCGGGCAGATCAGGCCCGCCAAGCAGGCCTTGAGGCAGGCGTGCGGTTCGTGCCGCCAGAACACGCCGGCGACCACCACCCCGGTGTCCAGGACAACGAGTTTCACCGCCGGACTTTGCTTAACGCGCGTTCAACGAGTGCGGCAGCCTGCTTTGCAGAGTGTCGTCCGGCCGGGGTTTGGGACAACAGTTTCTTCACTTCGGACGGGGAGGGCGGTTTGACCGGGCGCACCAGCAGTCCCACCTTCCCCAAGTCAAACACGTTGAGCGGTCCTCCGCGTTCCAGACCTTCCCGCCGGCACCATTCCAGCGGAAACACGGTTTGACGTTTGGAGGTCAGGGTCATGGTGGTCGCTTTCATGCCGGTAAGATTATGTTACCCTCCGCCAGTCTTCAACCGGAGGGCCGGGGCTGAACCGTGCATCCCGAAGTTGTTGGTGATTTTGCTAGACTACCCGCGGCCAAGCGGTGGGCCTATTACCTTGGGCGCTACCACTATTTGGGCTTTTGGGTCGTGGGAGAGAACGTGGGATATCTGGCCTGTGATCGACAGGAGCGGGATGTGGGATGTTTATTGTTTGGCGCGGCGGCGTGGCGGTGCGCGCCGCGGGATCGGAGGTTGGGCTGGAATTGCCAAGAGCGGCAGGAGCGACTTGGGAATGTGGTCAACAACACCCGGTTCCTGATTCTTCCCTGGCTGCGGGTGGCGCATCTGGCCAGCCACCTGTTGGGACAAGTGGCTCGGCGGATTGATGCGGATTGGCGCCTGAGCTACGGCCATGGAGTGGACTGGTTGGAAACATTCGTGGATCGGCAACGGTTCCGGGGCAGTTGTTATCGCGCCGCCAACTGGGAATGTGTCGGCCAGACCCAAGGACGCAGCCGCCAGGATCGGGGGCATCAACTGCAAGTTCCGATCAAAGACGTCTATTTAGTGTCCGGCGTTAAACGCGAAGCGGCGCGCTGGGGTTGCGTCTGATGTGCTGGAGCGCGTGCGAATGTTGGGGTGGTGTTTGAATGTTTGTGAGGGTTCCGGTGTCTCATCCTGCAACATTCGCTTCTGCTCCTCACCATGCGCCATCCTTTCCAAAGCCAGCCTGATCTCCAGATCACCCCCATCGAAAAGATTCGCCTGCCGCTCAAGAGCCGGGACGAGTTGCCGCCGATCCCGCGGGGCTCCAGTGGATTTGGATGCACCCCACGCTCAAGAGCGAGATGTTCGCCCTGCTGGAGGCCAAAATCCTTGCCGGCAAGCGGGCCACTGGTCGCACGGGCATGGATCTGTGGCAGATTCTGGTGCTGGGCGTCATCCGGCTGGGCCTCAACGCGGATTGGGATCGGATGGAGGACCTGGCCAATCATCATCTGCTCGTGCGCCAGATGCTCGGCGTGTCCGCCACGCCGTGGGGTGAGGACGCCAAGGTCTTCGGCCATCAGACCCTGCGGGACAACGTCGCCCTGCTCGATGACGAACTGCTGCAATAGATCAACGCGCGAATCGCGGCGGCGGGAAGAGCGGTGTTCGCAAAAAAAGGCGGCGCGCCCGTGGCGGCGCTTGAGATCAAGGTGGACACCTACGTGTTGGAAACCGACGTGCATTTCCCCACCGACTTGAACCTGCTCTGGGACGCGGGCCGCAAGTGTGTGGATCTGGTGGAAGGGCTGCTGGCTTCCGGTTACGACCTGCCGGGCTGGCGCCAGTGCAAGGCGTGGCGGCGGCAACTCAAGGCCTGCGAACGGGCCGCCAGCCAGGTGGTCTATCGTGGCGGACCGAACAAGGAAGTGCGGGTCAAAGCGGTCGTGCGCGAGTATCTGGCCGTGGGGCGCGCGCTTTCGGCCAAGGTGCATCAGAGCCTGCTGGGCTTGTGTGAGGAGGCGGTGGACGCTGTCCGCTGGGAACGGCTGGCGTATTTCCACGGGATGCTCGACAAGCATCTGGATCTGGTGGAGCGGCGGTTGTTGCAGGAGCAAACCATCCCCGCGCACGAGAAGGTGTTCTCGCTGTTTGAGCCGCACACCGAATGGATCCAGAAAGGCAAGCAGCGCCCGAACGTGGAATTGGGGCACCGGCTGCTGGTGGCCACCGATCAACACCAGTTGATCCAGGACTATGACGTGCCGGTGGGCGGGGCGGACGTGGACCAGAGTGTGCCGGTAGCCGACCGGTTGCTGGGCCGCTACGGGGCAGGGAGCGTGGCGAGCTTGAGTTTTGACAAAGGCTTCACGCACGCCGCAGACCGGGCGTTGTTGAGCCTCTACATTCCGGAAGTGGTGATGCCCAAACGCGGCCAGAAGAACGCGGCGGAAGTGGAGCGGGAGAACGGCAAGCGGTTCCTGGCCCTGCGCAAGCAACACAGCGCGGTGGAGAGCGAGATCAACAGTCTGGAACATCACGGCTTGAACCGGTGCCTGGACGTGGGGTTGGCGGGCTATCTTGCGCTATGTGGGCTACGGCGTGATGAGCTACAACCTGCACGTGATCGGGCGGGAGTGGCTGCGCCGCCAGCGCGAGCGCGGCCCAGCGCTGGCGCAGGCGGTCTGAAGGCGCCCGCCGCGAAATCGCAAGCCAGCTCCGAGAGGAGCAGTGTCGCCGTCGCCGGGGAATTTTGATGGTTTTGAGCGTGCCCGGCTCAAAAAACCGCGTCCATCGCGCTTCCGCCACCCTCCGCGCTCAGCGCCATCTCAAAAACACGCGTTTCCGGCCAGACAGGCTGTAGTAGTGGTGATCGACCGCCACGTGATAATCGATGTTCACGGTGGCCTCCAGCCAGGTGGCCACGACGAAGGGCGAGGGCGGCAGCGGCCGCAGCTTGGGCTGGTCCAGGGCTTCAAACCATTGGTCGCGCGAACCCTCCAGCTTCTGGAAGGGCTGGGCATTGAGTTCCCGCAAGCGGGGCGCGATGGCTTGGTTCAACTGGCCGACGCTGAAGAAATCCATGTCGCGCAACGCGGCCAGGATCTGGCGCTGGGCCACCTGCACCGCCGACTCGGCCTTGGCCTTGTCGCGGGGCTTTCTGACGCGCGTGGGCAGGATGACCGTGCCGTAGTGTTCGGCCATCTCCTGGTAGGTGCGATGAAGCAAGGGCTCATAGCGGCAGGGCTCCACGACGGCCGTGCGGGTGTTGTCGGGGATCGTCAGCGCCGCCACCCCGCCATAGAACTGGTAGGCGTGCACGTGGGCGCTGATCCAGGAATGCAGCTTCTGGTCAGGGAACGCCTCGGCGAAGATCTTGCCCGAAACCCCCAGCGCGGCGACGAACAGGGAGGCGGGTTGGGTCATGCCGTCGGCCCCGTTGCGGATCGGGACGGTCTGACCAGCCCAGTCCACGAACAGCTTCTCCCCGGGAACGTGCACCTGCCGGAGTGAGGGCTCCAAGGTCTTGCGCCATTGCTGATAACGTTCGCAGAAGCGGCTGTACTTCAAACCCGAGGGATCGGTGCGGATGTACTCCTGCCACAACAGGCGCAGAGTGACGTTGGGACGGCGCAGTTCGGCGTGGAGGTGAGCCCAGTCCGGGACCGGCGGTGGGGGCGTTCCCGCCCTCCGCGGGGGGGCCACCGCGCACAGACGGGCTTCCAGTTCCGTTTGGCCGACGGCTTCGGGTAAGGGCCACTTCAAGCCCGCGGCCTCGGCCCGCAGGAGGTAATCGCCGACCGTGCTGGAAGCGATGCCACAACTGCGGGCGATTTCGCGGATCGAGAGGTGATGTTCATGTTTCAGACGTAGGAGTTCGATGACTTGACGCATAACGAGTATTTTTCGAGGCATAGGGCGATCAGTTTCGACCGCCCGGCTGCCCATTCAACGTTTTGCGTCACCCTCCCCGAGAGGACCTGCTCACGATCCCTTCCCACCACCCCACTCAGGGCTGGCGGAAAAACTGTCCCGCTACCCCGGAACGTTGTCCGGCTTGGACCGGAACACTGTCCGGACCGTCCCGGATTGCTGTCCGGCTGGCGCCGGAACACTGTCCGACATCGGCCGGAATCCTGTCCGGATAGAATCGGAATCAGTGTCCGAATGGCGCCGGAATACGCACCTTGGAGAGCTGCCCCGCCGCGGCTGAGGACATCGGATTCCCCTTTGCGGCTCAAGTGGCCCTGTTGACCCGGCAGCATGTCGGACGCAAAAACGAAACCGTAGGCCTCATCACCGATCTGGCGCCTGAGCAACTGCCCGCAGCGCAATGGCTCAAAGCCAACCGCATGGCTTGGGGAATCGAAAATGGGACGCATCAGCGCCTGGACGTCTCCCTCAATGAGGACCGGTGTCGGGTTTGCAGCACCAACGGGTTGTGGATCCTGGGCATGCTCCGACGGCTGGTCATCAGCCTGTTCACGCACTGGCGCGCACGCCATCGCAAGCCCCAGCACCAATCCGTCACCGATTTCCAGGCCGCCATGGGAGAAGATAATCTAGCCATGGCCATGGCCTTTGTTACCCGCCAACGTCCCAAACTGTGAAAACCCTTCATGCATACGCGCTGCGAATTGCTGCCTGTGGCTAGAATCCAGGGTTTTTGGGTTCTGTCACGGGAAGGCCCGTTTGGCGAGCAGATTGAGGCCGTGACTGGGGCGGGCGGCCACGCGCTCGAAGACCTGCCGGGTCGTGCCCCAACCGCACCGCAGCACCGGTTGCAGCAACGCCGTGCGCAGCAGCGCCAGCGCACAGGCCGCGTTCTTGTGGCGCAGCCGGCAGCGCCACGCTTACCGCGCGCGTTTCAATCCGGCCCCGGCTGGGTTCGGTCTGGGCAAAAGGGGGGTGGCCCCGGCCAGTTTCTTCGCCGCGTTTTTCGGCACGGTGGGTTGGTTGTCCTTCACGCCCAGCACGTAGTCGCCGCCTTTTTCCTGGGTGATGATCTGCGCGGTTTCTTTCTGGCAGTGGAGCGGGTCGGCGGTGACAACGCAGCCCAGCAAGTTCACCGCGTCGGAGCGCAGGAGTGTTTGGGCGGCGGGCAGTTCGTGGCCTTTGTTGGGGGCGGCAATAATCGCCACCGGCGCGCCGTCCTCGTGTTCGACCAGGCTGACAATGCAGCCCAGGTGGTCGCGAATGGTCTTGCCGTCCAGGGCCAGCGAGGCGGGCAGGCGTCCGGCCTGCGCTTGGAGCCAGCGGGTGAGGACGTCGGCCAGGGCTTCGAGGTCCAGGGCGATCAGGAGATCGCGCAGGACGGTGTAGGTCGGGGCCGGATAAAACTTCGTGCCTTTCTTGGGCCAGCAGCCGAGGGCTTTGCGCTGGGCTTGGGAGAGGCGGGTGCCGAAGCGCTGGATTTCGGCCAGGTCCACTTTGCCCGCCAGCAGGCCCAGCGCGACGACGGTGAGCGTGGGGGCCAGCGGATAGCGTTTCCCTTGGGCGCGGCGCGGGTCGGGCACTTCCCGCAGCGCGTCTTGGAGGCTGTAACGTTGGGCCGCGTTCAAGGCACAGCGGGCGGCCGCGCCGACGGTCAAGGCCGGGGCCTGGCGGGCGGACACTTCGGGGGCGCAAAGTTTTTCCTTCGCGTGCGGCGCCAGCGGTTTGAGCCAGAGCCGTTTGGGGTGGTCGTGAAAGGCGAAGAAGTCGCAGCGGTGGCGCGCGAAGCCGACGGTTTTCCCGACGGGTTCCCAGCCGGCGGCCTTGTAGCAGGTGCCGGCGTGGGCCTCGGGATCGGTGAAGGTTTCGGCCAGCAACGGCGCGTAACCACAGTGCGCGAACCACTGGTCGGGCAGCGCGGCGGTGGCGGCGGCGAGGATTTGGGAGGCGAGATTGGGGCGGCGGGCGGCGTCCGGGATGAGGAAGCGGGCTTGATTGACGATGAGCTTGAGGCGCTGGGCGCGGGTAAGCGGATCCCAGCCGATCCAGGCGTCGCGGTCCTTGAGATGCAGGGCGGGCGCGCACCACAGGAGCAGGCCGACCCACTGACCGTCCTGCTCGGCAATCTGATAGAGGCGGTCGCCAGCGGGGAAGCGGGGGCCGAGAAAGTGTTCGGCCTCCAGGAGCGCGTCGAAGCGCTGGCGTTCGCAGCGGTCGGTGAGGACGCGCACGGCCAGCGGGCCGTGGGCGTCCGGCTGTGGGGCAACGGAGCAAGTCGGTTTCATCCCAGCCTACCGTGCGCCGGCAAACGCCAGATGTCAAGCCGGAAAAGAAACGCCTGATTTCACGGACACTTCCTCAGCAGAACATTTGTGCCGTGGGCTAGAATCCTATGTGGCTAGAATCCTGTGCTAGAATCCTGTTGACAGAGTGAACCTGGTCAGTCAATTTCTAAGACTAAGAGCTGTTAGAAACTTAGATTAACTCTCACCCAGTTAACAAAGAAAGCAGCCAATAAAGGACGGGAAGCATTCACACTACTTAACGCCATTTAGGCGGTGGTGCCGTGCTAAAAGTGTAGTTGTATGTTCGCGCAAGACTCAACATTGACTGGGTGCGAGGAGGGAGTTGCAGAATCTGCACTTTGGGGCTCCTGCCAACCGATTCCCTTTTGGAAGCGGCTATTGGACGTCTTGCTGGTCTTTCTTCTCAGCCCGCTTTGGCTACCGGTCATGCTCTTCATTGCGATCGGCATCAAAATCGCTTCAAGAGGCCCGGTGATTTTTCGTCAGGAACGCTTGGGGTGCCGCGGACAGCGGTTCATGTGTTTGAAATTTCGCAGCATGTATTGCAACGCCGACACCAAACTTCACAAGGAGCACCTCAGTTACTTGATGAAATCGGGCCAGCCGATGGTCAAGCTCGACAAGGGGCGTGATCCGAGAGTTATCCCGTTTGGTCAGGTATTGCGGGCGAGCGGTTTGGATGAACTTCCGCAGATCTTCAACGTGCTGCGGGGGGAGATGAGCCTGGTGGGCCCGCGTCCCTGCACGGTTTATGAGTATGAGGCCTATTCGCCGTGGCACAAGCAACGGTTGGCTGCAGTGCCGGGCTTGACCGGTTTGTGGCAGGTCAGCGGTAAGAACCGGACAACCTTTGAGCAGATGGTTCAGTTGGACATTGAATATGGCAGAAACCTTTCGCTGGGTCGTGACCTGAGGATATTGGCCAGGACCTTTGGCGTTCTGTCCGGACAGATCATGGATTCTGTCATGCCGGGAAGACAGTCAAGGAACTTTGAGAAACAGAAGGAGCTAACTACCCATGAAAGACTCGGTCAACAAATCTAACGCCGCGCGGCGGTTTCGTCGCACTGGCACCAACGGCAATGGACAAACCGTGCATGCACGTGGGAACGGCAACGGAGTCGGTGAGTCGCACGGACGGCAGCCGGAGTTGGGCGCTCACGCCGTGATTCGGGTCAGGCGCCAGTCGGTGAGCGGGCGCATTGGGATTGGCATCATCGGCTGCGGCTATTGGGGACCGAATTTGGTGCGCAATTTGAATTCCATCGGTGACTGCAGCGTTCGCTGGCTCTGCGACCTGAATCCAAAGCGGCTGCAGCATCTGAGCTCGCTCTACACCGTGGCCAAAACCACGAGCAACTTCGAGTTGGTGTTGAATGACAAACAGGTCCAGGCCGTGGTGATCGCCACCCCCGTGGGCACACACTTTCCGCTGGCGAAGGCCAGTCTGCTGGCGGGCAAGCACGTATTCGTGGAGAAACCGCTGGCACGATCCACGGCTGAAAGCAAAGAGTTGGTGGATATCGCGCGTCGGCAGGGATTGACGCTCATGGTGGGGCACACATTCCTCTACTCGGCGCCCGTTCGCAAAGTGAAGGAGATCATCGATCGCGGGGACATTGGACAGGTACGCTACATCAGCGCCCGGCGCCTGAACCTCGGACTGTTCCAGAAAGACATCAACGTGGCGTGGGATCTGGCACCGCACGATATATCGATTGTGCTTTATCTGCTGAGCGACATGCCCCGCAGTGTCAACTGTCGAGGCCATGCAAACGTCACTCCGGGCATTGAGGATGTCACCAATATGTGCCTTAACTTCGGTGGGTCTTGCTTTGCATCCATCCAAAGCAGTTGGCTGGATCCCTTGAAAGTGCGCGAAATGACCATCGTGGGTGACCGGCGGATGATTCTTTACAACGACGTCGCGCCCTTGGAGAAGATCAAGATCTTTGATGCGCGGGTGGAAACGCCGCCCCATTACGACACTTTCGCCGAGTTTCACTACGCCTACCATTACGGGGACATGTATGTTCCCTACCTCAAGCAGGAGGAACCCCTGAAGGTCGAGTGCCAGCACTTCATCGACTGCATCCGCAGTGGACAGCGACCGTTCACATCGGGTGAGGACGGGCATAACATGGTGCGGGTGCTTGAGGCCGCCAGTCGGTCGCTCCGCCAGGGTGGAGCGGAGGTGCCGCTGGACGAAATCCCAAGTGTGGGGCAACCGACAATTGCTCAGCAGTCAACCGTTGTTGGCTAATCTATGAGTGGAGTCGGGCCATCCGGGCTGAAACGCATTGCCCCCAACGTGAAACTGGGGCAAGGCGTTAGCGTGTGCGATTTTACCAATCTCTATGGCTGCGAGATTGGAGACGAAACCAAGATTGGTCCGTTCGTGGAAATACAGAAGGGTTCGAAGGTGGGGCAACGCTGCAAGATCTCCAGCCACACATTCATCTGCGAAGGCGTTACCATTGAGGACGAGGTGTTTATCGGGCACAACGTGACGTTTATCAACGACCGTTGTCCGAGAGCCACCAACCCGGATGGAACGATCCAAACCGAACAGGACTGGCACTGTGAGAAGACCTTGGTGAAACGTGCAGCCTCGATCGGGTCCAGTGTTACGGTGCTCTGTGGTGTTACTATTGGTGAGGGGGCCTTGGTGGGTGCGGGGAGCGTGGTGACTCGCGACGTTCCGCCTCGCATGGTGGTCGCGGGCAATCCAGCGCGTGTGCTCAAGGCAAATCCCGTTGCCGCGTGATATGCAAGTTCCCTTCTTGGAACTCGAGACTCAGCGCGGCGCGCTCATGCCAGGATCGGTCGTGGCTGTCATCGAGGCTACAGCCCCATCGACTGTCCCGGATTGGGATGAGCAAGTGCTCCAGTTTCGGGAAGGGTGCATCTTTCACACTCGTGGTTGGTTGGAAGTGCTGCGTCAGAGTTACGGATTTCGCCCCCTTTTTTTAGTCCTCAAGAAGAATGAGAAATGGGCAGGCCTCCTTCCGGTGGTCGAAGTTTGCAGCCCGCTTACGGGCTGCCGGGGTGTGGCGCTGCCTTTCTCCGATTTCTGTCCCCCACTGAGCACCGAACCAGACGTTTTGGAATCACTATGGGGGGCTGCCCTCAGCCTGGGCACCCAGCGGAACTGGCGTTATCTGGACACCAGGGGGGGGGGCGCACCGGATGGCGAGCCACCTTCAATCGAGCACTATGCGCACATCCTCGACCTGACACCGTCGCAGGATGACCTCTTTGCGGGTTTCCGGCCCACCCTGCGAACTGCCATACGCAAGGCGCAGAAGAGCGGTCTCACAGTCGAAACTGCGCGATCCTTGGAATCCATCCGCGAATTCCATCGCCTGCAGGTCATGACCCGGCGGAGGCAGGGGCTGCCACCTCAGCCGGCGGGGTTCTTTGAGAAGCTTCATGAATGCTTGGTAGCCAAGAACTGTGGGGAGATTGTCCTCGCCCGGCACGGGAGAAGGGCGATCGCTGGCGCGGTGTTTTTATGGCTCGGACACCGTGCAGTCTTTAAGTTCGGAGCTTCCGATCCCCGATGGCTTGCTTTTCGCTCCAACAACTTGGTGATGTGGGCGGGAATTCAGTCGTGCCGGAACCACGGAATTCAGTCTTTGCATTTGGGTCGGACCTCCATTCACAATGCCGGCTTGCGTCGGTTCAAGCTGGGCTGGGGGACGGTCGAAACGCCGCTGGCCTACCATCGGCGCGACTGTCGGACCAAGGCCAGGATGGAGATTCGGGAGGATGTCGCCGCATGGCAGAACCGGCTTTTTTCGCGGTTGCCCTCGCCGGTTCTGCGGGCGATCGGTTCGGTCGCCTACCGTCACATCGGTTGATCGTGCGGGTGGCCACCGCGCCTGAGCGGATTCAAGCGGGAGCCCAGGGAAAGCATTCGGAAAGAGGATGCGGTGCCGTTGGGGCCGCAGGGTGGATGGACAGAATGAAATGGTGCCGAACAATCGCGGGACTGCGAAGTGACGGGGGCGAAGCCTGCCCATGCCGCACTTTTGACGCAATGAACAGGAGCAAACAGAGAGAAGAGAGCGGTTTGGCCGTACTTCCAAGATGAAGCAGGGGACGTGCAACCCGCTCCCTTCGTCAAGGAGATCTTGACGACGTGAGGCTTTTGCCGGGAGTTCTGGCACTGGGAAAACCCCATTCAGATTCTCTGGTGCCTCCTGTTGTCAGTTGTCCCGAGCCGAAACACGCCGAGATTGTTTGCGCGTGACTGACTCTGACACCACCCTTATCCACATGGCTGAAAACCAGCAAAATGCGCCGCAGGGGATGAATGTCCGAGACGTACTGTTCATCCTCTTCCGGCACAAGTGGAAGATCCTCATCTTCGGGGTGATGGGTCTCGCGGCCGCGGTGGCAGCCTACTTCCACTTCCAACCGGGGTACGAAGCCACGGCGAAGCTGCTGGTTCGTTATGTCACCGAGACTCGCGGCCCTGAGGTCGAGGGTGATGATCGTCGCATCATGTCACCCAGCGCCGGCGGCGACAGCATCATTGAAGCGGAGGTGCAGATCCTGACCAGCTTCGATCTGGCCCTCGAAGTCGCCCGCCGATTGGGGCCGGTGAGAATCCTGAGTGGCGCAGGTGGTGAAACCAATCTCATGTCGGCAGCCGAGGTGCTGGTCAAAGGAGTCCGCGTGGATGTCCCCCGTCGCAGTGGAGTGATGGTCGTTTCCTTCGGCCATCCAGACCCCGAGGTGGCTCGCGAGGTATTGAATCAAATCATTGAGCTCTATCTGGAGAAGCACCTCGAAGTGCACCGGGCCGTGGGGGCCTACGAGTTCCTCTCCCGCCAGACTGATGAATTGCGTTCTCGTCTTGCCCAGACCGAAGATGATTTGAATCAGCTCAAAGCCCGGGCCAACATCGTCACGTTGGAGGAGAGCAAGCGCATGGTGAGTCTGAGGCTTGAAAACCTCCAGAGAACATTGAGTGATGCGGAAGCAGAATTGGCATCGCGCATGGCGCGCTTGCAGGAACTTCAGCCCGCGGTGGTTGCGAGCATCGAGACCATCGCAACCAATGCCACGGAACGCATTGACCCGTCGACCGTGGCCGAGTATCAAGCCATCCTGCAACGGTTGGCGGAGTTGCGCCTCAAAGCCGGCGGCTACGCCTCCATCTACACGAGCAGCAACTCGATCGTGCAGTTGACGCAACGGTTGGTGGAGGAACAGGAACGATGGAAGCGCGAGTTTGAGGCGGCGCATCCGCAGGTGCTGTTGGCTGCTCCCGTGCCGCGTGCCGATGGCAGTGTGCCCCGTAGTGATCTGGCCCTGGAACGGGCGGAAGTCGCTGCTCTCAAAGCGAGGATCACCGAGCTTCAGGCACAGTTGGATAGGGCCGGGAAAGAGGCAGAGGCCATTGCTTCGGTGGAGGCTGAGATTGTGCGGCTCGAGCGCCGGAAGGAGCTCGAAGAACAGAACTACCGCTATTTCTCCGCCAGCCTGGAGAAGGCGCGCATTGACGAGGCGCTGGATCCCACCAAAATGCCCAACATCAGCAAGGTGCAGGAGCCGGTGGTCTCCCGGGCGCGCAATCCCCAGCGCAAGAAGGTCACTCTGGGTCTGGCGGCTGCCGGCTTCGGCATCGGCATCGCGCTCGCCTTCCTGGTCGAACTCTTCATTGACCAAACCTTTAAGCGTCCCCAGGAGGTCGAGGCTCGGACCTCGCTTCGCGTTCTCATGTCCATTCCGAGACTTCGGCAATTGCGGCCCGGCCGTCTTCCAAACGGATTGCCGGAATTGTTGCCACGACCCGTATCAGTCTCCGTGGGCGAGGCTGACTCCGCGACGACCTCGGACTCCCAGCCTGTCTTGGTTGGCCAGGTGTTCGCAACCGGCCCATCGGGAACGAGGCCGCCAGGTCATTGGCCCTCCAGCGGACCTCTTCAGTCCTATTGCGAAGCGTTGCGGGACCGCATGATCCTTTTCTTCCAACTGCGCAAGCTCGCGCACAAACCAAAGCTCGTGGCGGTCACCAGTTGCACCGCGGGCGCGGGCGGCAGCACCATTGCGGCCGGCCTGGCTGCTTCCTTGTCCGAGACGGGCGACGGCAAGGTGTTGCTGGTGGACATGAATGTAGGCAAGGGTGCGGTCCATCCCTTCTACCGCGGCTGCCTCGCGCCGGCCCTTCCTGAAACCTTAAATGGGGATAAACCTCAGCACGCGATGTTGAATGAGAATCTCTATGTGGCTTCGGCGGGGGACGGCGCCAGCAATCTTTCGCTGATGTTGCCGCGGCGGTTCGGGGACTTGGTTCCCAAGATGCGGGCCAGCGATTATGATTACATCATTTTTGACATGCCACCCATTTCCCAGACGGCCTCCACGCTCACGCTTTCCTCGTTCATGGACCAGGTGCTGATGGTGATTGAGGCCGAGAAAACGCCCAGGGACAGTGTGCGGAAAGCGGCTGCCCTTCTTCAGCAGACGGGCACAAATGTCTTTGGCGTGTTCAACAAGAGTTCCTCGTATGGCCCCGATTGGGTGCAGCCCGAGTCGTGAATCAGGGGGGGGTGCACAAGGCGTCGAAGCGATGATGTTCAATTGCCTGCAGAGACAAGAGACCTGATTTCGCCGTGAAGCTTGTTTTGGCCGTCGGGCTTGAAGCTCAGTCAGCCAGCAGAAATGCTCCGCAATCGAATTTACTATGCTCTGAAGCCTTGGCTGCCGCGGCCGTTCCGCATCGGCTTGCGTCGTGCCTACGCCCGCAGCATCAGGAAACAGTCTGAGGGCCGCTGGCCGATCCTCGAGTCGGCAGGGGTCGAGCCTGAGGGGTGGTCGGGGTGGCCGAATGGCAAGGAGTTTGCAGTGGTGCTCACCCATGATGTTGAGTCGCAGGAAGGACTCGACAGAGTGCAGAAACTAGCGAAGCTCGAAACGTCCATGGGGTTCCGCTCGGCTTTCTTCCTTATCCCGGCTGGGCCGTATCAAGCCCCGAGAGAAACCCTCACTTGGCTTACAGAGGACGGCTTCGAGGTTGGTGTTCACGACTGCCATCATGATGGCAGGCTATTCCAGTCACGGAGAATCTTCGATGATCAATCGCGTCTGATCAACGCGAGCCTGATGGATTGGAAAGCAGTCGGATTTCGGTCTGGCTTTATGCTTCATAACCTGGACTGGATTCAACATCTGGACGTTCTTTACGACGCCTCGACCTTCGACACGGATCCCTTCGAGCCCCAACCGGAAGGTGTCGGCACCATCTTCCCCTTCTGGGTCCCAGGACCGAATCGCGTGCGTGTTGCGTCTGACTCTCGACCCTCAACCCTCAACTCTCAACCGTTTGGAACTCTTCGTTCTGGCTACGTCGAACTCCCGACCACCCTCGTGCAGGATTTCAACCTGTTCATCATCCTCCGGGAGCAGAGTATCAAAATCTGGAAACAGAAGACCCGCTGGATCGCCGCTCACGGAGGCATGGTGCTTTTGAACGTTCACCCGGACTACGCTTGCTTTGAAGGTAATTCCCGGAGGTGGATGGAGTATGACGCCTCCTTATACCGTGATTACCTGAGATGGCTGAAGGCGGAGTATGATGGTGCCTTTTGGCACGCCTTGCCTCGTGAGGTCGCGACGTTCAGCCGCGCGGCCCGGAGCGGGTTGCCGCCGACGGATGCGGTGGATCGGGCGAACCTCTTCGGTGCAGATCAAACCGTCGAAAGCGAAGCATTGCCGATTCGGTGTCCATCGACGTCATGAAGATTGTAACGATCGTGGGGGCGCGGCCCCAGTTCATCAAGGCCGCCGCCCTGAGCCGGGAAGTGCGGAGGTGCCATCAGGAATACCTGGTCCACACGGGGCAACACTACGACTACTCCATGTCGGGCGTGTTTTTCGACGGTCTTGAATTGCCTCCCGCGGATGTGAACTTGGGCGTTGGTTCCGGACCTCACGGGGCTCAAACCGGGGCCATGCTCCAGGGCATTGAAGGGGTCATCCTACGCGAGCGCCCGCACTGGGTGCTGGTCTACGGTGATACGAATTCCACGCTCGCAGGGGCGCTGGCGGCGTCGAAACTGCACGTGCCGGTGGTCCACGTCGAGGCGGGCCTTCGGAGTTACAACCGGCGTATGCCCGAGGAAATCAACCGGGTGGTCACCGACCACCTCTCACGATTGCTGCTCTGTCCCAGCGCCACCGCGGTTCGTAATCTCGAGCGGGAAGGAATCACCAATGGGGTTCACCCTGTGGGGGATGTAATGCTGGACGTGCTCAACTGGGCGCAGGCTCAGGCGAATAACCGACGTGGGCCTCTCCTCACCCGATTGGGGATCACCGAACAGCGATATCTGGTCGCCACCTTACACCGCAGCGAGAACACGGACGACCTCGCGAAACTCAGCAGCGTCATGAAGGCATTCAACTCGTTGGATGAGCCCGTTGTGTTCCCGGTGCATCCGCGGACCCGAAATGCACTGAAGCATCTTGCGGCAGACATAAAGAGCCATGTTCGGCTGATTGACCCCCTCAGCTATATCGACATGGTGGCGCTGACCGCATCAGCTCGCATGATTCTGACCGATTCTGGAGGCCTTCAAAAGGAGGCTTACTGGCTGGGTGTCCCCTGCGTCACACTGCGTGAAGAAACCGAGTGGGTCGAAACCGTCCAGGCTGGCTGGAACTTCTTGGTTGGGGCCGATGAGGCCAGGATCATTGAGGCAGTCCAGTCTTTCCGACCGCACTCTGCGCGGGCCGCTTTGTATGGGGATGGGGGGGGGGTTTCAGCACGAAGCGTTGAGCTCCTGGGCTGAATGTCACACAAGAAGGGAACACTGTGAAAGTACCAGACGAATCAATTTCCCCGCATCGAGTAGCTGTGGTAGGCATGGGGTACTGGGGCAAGAACCTCGTGCGGAACTTTCACGAACTCGGCGTCCTCGCTGCGGTCTGTGACTCCGACCCGGCAGTGGAGGGCAGTCTGCGGCAGCAGTACGGGGCCGTGCGGTATTGTGCCAGCTATGCGGCGCTGCTGGCGGACCCGGCCATTACGGCCGTGGCCCTGGCGACTCCGGCGATCAGCCACTTTGAAATGGCCCGGGCCGCCATGAAGGCGGGCAAGGATGTATTCGTCGAGAAACCGCTGGCGATCGAGGTGGTGCAGGGGCAAGAACTCGTGCGACTTGCGGAGAGGGAACGCCGCGTCCTCATGGTCGGGCACATCCTGCGCTTCCACCCCGCCGTCCTCCGTTTGCAGGAAATGATTCGTGCCGGCGCCCTTGGCGACATTCGTTACCTCTACTCGAACCGGTTGAACATCGGGAAGATCCGCAGCGAAGAAAACATTCTGTGGAGTTTTGCGCCGCACGACATCTCGGTGATTCTGGCGTTGCTGAACGAATTCCCGAGCCGCGTTGTCTGCCAGGGTGGCGCCCACCTGAATCGGCATGTCTACGATGTGACCTTGAGTCAATTCGAGTTCCCCAGCGGGGTGCAGGCGCACATCTTCGTGAGCTGGTTGCATCCCATCAAGGAACAGCGTTTGGTTCTTGTGGGCTCGGAGCAGATGGCCGTCTTCGATGACACCGCCCAGGACAAACTGATGTTGTATCCACACAAGGTAGAATGGCGCAACCGGGTGCCCACCGCAATTAAGGCCAATGGACAGGCGGTGGCCTTGGAACCCAAGGAGCCGCTAAGGGAGGAATGTTGTCATTTCCTGAAGTGCCTCGCGACGCGGCAATCCCCCGTCACCAATGGCGAGGAGGGACTGCGCGTTCTCGGAGTTCTGGATGCCTGCCAGCGGTCACTGCTCATGAATGGCATCGCCATCGAGATGGGGAATCGGGCGGTGGAGCCTCCCCCACCAGCCCCACCCTGCTTTGCCCACGAGTCCGCTTACATCGACCCGGGCGCCGAGATCGGGGCTGGCAGCAAGATCTGGCACTTCTCGCACGTGATGAAAGGAGCCCGCATCGGTGAGCGTTGCATCCTGGGTCAGAACGTCAACGTTGACAGCGGGACAGTGATTGGGAACAACGTGAAGATCCAAAACAATGTTTCCGTATACACCGGAACTGTCATCGAGGACGACGTCTTTCTAGGTCCCTCCTGCGTCCTGACCAATGTCACCAATCCGCGTGCGCAGGTAAACCGGCATTCACTTTACGAGCGGACGACCCTTCGGCGAGGCTGCACCATCGGCGCCAACGCGACCATCGTGTGCGGCGTGACTGTGGGTCGCTATGCCTTCGTTGGGGCCGGGGCGGTGGTCACCCGGGACGTGCCCGATTACGCCCTCGTAGTGGGCAATCCGGCCCGGCAGATCGGCTGGATGAGCCGGCAGGGCCACCGATTGAACGGCGCCGATGCAGAGGGGGTGAGCCGGTGTCTGGAAACCGGGTATCGTTACCAGGAGTCTTCGCCGGGGGTTCTGCGTTGCCTCGACTTGGACGAGGAAGCGCCCCTGCCGGCCCCGTTCACCAAAGGCACGAAGTCCTATCACGAACTCAAGCGGAGCCATTGATCATGAATGTCCCATTGCTCGACCTGAAGGCGCAATTTGCCACCATTCGGCCGGATGTCGAAAAGGCGGTGGCGGCGGTCTTCGAATCCCAGCACTTCATCCTCGGGCCGCAGGTGAAGGAATGCGAGGAAGCCATCGCCACTTACAGCCGATGCTCGCATGCCATCGGGGTCTCCTCGGGAACCGATGCGCTGCTCATCTGTCTCATGGCGGAAGGCATCGGCCGGGGGGATGAGGTCATCACGACGCCCTACACCTTCTTCGCCACCGCGGGATGCATAGCGCGCGTCGGCGCGACGCCCGTGTTTGTGGACATTGACCCGGCAACCTATAATTTGGACGTAGCCCAGATTGAGGCGAAAATCACCTCCAAGACTCGCGCGATCGTGCCAGTGCATTTGTACGGTCAGATGGCCGACATGGACCCAGTCATGCAAATCGCAGGGCGGCATCGACTGGTCGTGATCGAGGACGCCGCCCAAGCGATTGGTGCCGAATACAAAGCAAGACGAGCCGGTTCAGTCGGTCACTATGGGTGTTTCTCATTCTTCCCTTCGAAGAACCTAGGTGCTGCGGGTGACGGTGGCATGGTGGTGACGAACGACCCCGCACGGGCCGAGAACCTGAGACGGCTACGCGCCCACGGCTCCAAGCCAAAGTATTACCATAAGGTCGTGGGAGGCAATTTCCGGCTCGACACCCTGCAAGCCGCCGTGGTCACTGCCAAGTTGCCATATCTCGACGGATGGACTGAGGCCAGGCAGCGGAACGCATCCACCTATGACCGACTCTTTTGGGGATCAGGGTTGCGTGTGGCGGGATCGGACCATCCCATGAATCTCCGGGCAGGAAGCTCGATCGAACGCTTCAGTTCCGAAGGGCCGCAGATCTACCTGCCGAAGATCCAAACTGACCGGCACATCTTCAACCAGTACGTCATCCGTGTGCAGCATCGCGACCGATTGAAGTTCGCCTTGCAGGAAAAGGGCATTAGCACCGAAATCTATTACCCGGTTCCGATGCACCTCCAGGAGTGTTTCGTCTACCTCGGAGGAAAGGAGGGAGCGTTCCCTGAGAGTGAAACCGCCGCGCAGCAAACCCTGGCGCTTCCCGTCTACCCCGAACTCAGCGACGACCAGGCGGCTTATGTGGTCAACACCGTTCGAGAGGCACTTGGTCGAACCAGCCCGCGTTGCGTTTCTTAGCACCGCCCCCTTGTGGTTCCCCCGAATGATTGGAGTCATGTACAGTGAGGATGAAGCCCGATGCGTCCGGGAGTTCTTCGAGCTTTTCAAGACGCCGTGGGAGCCTTACAAGCCGAGCCGCTCCTACGACGTGATCGTTACAACACTTACCGACGTCCCGGAAACCAGTGCCGGCGTTCTGCTCATTTTTTGTTCGGACGTCTGTCCTCTTGACAGGGAATTGGGCCTAGACCCTGAAGGACGCTTGCAAGCACCGTTGCTCGCGTGTGGGGAAGACCGCCTGCCTGTCTACGGAGCCGTTGCGACGTTCCGTACCGATGGTCCGGGAATGCCGTGTGTTGCGGCCGGAGACCGGGGCGCTGGGTTCCGCGTGGAAGTGGGCGATCAATGTATCTTTCGTCTAGGATACAACCTGTTTCGCGAAGTGGAGCACCTTCTCAACCATGGTCAACCTGTTCAGAACGCTCCGGTTCCTTCACTCGATTTGCACATCGCTTGGTTGCGCAAGTGGATTCTTGACGGAGGTTTCCCGCTGATTGAAATCGCCCCCTCGCCATGGGGCTGCCGGTTCAGCGTGTGCCTGACCCATGACATTGATTTCATCGGTATCCGCCAGCACCTGTTCGACCATACGATGTGGGGGTTTGTTTACCGCGCGAGCCTCGGAGCAACCGCGGACTTTCTGGGAGGCAGGAAATCTCTGCGCCGCCTCCTTGCTTGCTGGTGGGCGGTCTGCAAACTGCCGTTTGTCTATCTTGGCATCGTGCGGGATTTCTGGCTTCCCTTCGACTGGCTCCTGACTGTTGAGAAAGGTCTTCCGGCAACCTATTTCCTGATTCCGTTCAAGGGTCGTCCCGGCGAGAGGGTTTCCGCACCACATCCCGAACGGCGAGCCACAGCATACGACCTGGGTGACATCCCTGATTGGATTCGCAGACTAAGGGCCGAAGGGTGTGAAGTGGGAATCCACGGGATTGACGCGTGGCACAGTGTCGAGCTGGGGCGGGCGGAATTGAATCGGCTGGCCGAAGAATCTCCTGGCGACAAGTTGGGCATTCGCATGCATTGGCTGCTTTACGCCGCACTCAGTGCGAAGGTGATCGAGGCGGCCGGTTACGATTATGATGCCACGATGGGCTACAACGAGACCCCAGGCTACCGGTCAGGGACCACCCAGCCGTACCAGCCGTTTGATGTCCAGGATTTACTGGAGCTTCCTCTGCACATTCAGGATGGCGCGCTGTTTTATCCCAAGCGCATGGGACTGGCCGAAGGTGAGGCTTGGGAGGTCTGCCAGTCCATGATTACCCACACCGAGGCACACGGCGGGGTGTTGACCGTGTTATGGCATGATCGGAGCCATGGACCGGAGCGATTCTGGGGTGAGTTCTATCGACGGCTGGTGGCCGCCCTCAAGCAACGAGCCCCGTGGTTCTGCACCGCAGGCCAGGCCGTCGACTGGCATAGAGCCCGGCGTTCCGTCCGGTTCGAGCGTCAGGCCAAAGACGATCGGGGCAGGAAAATCCGAGCCCTCCCGGGGCAGCGAACTCCCTCTCGGCCATTCAGAGTGCTTGCATACCCCGCTGCCAAGCGTTGCGGACAGCAGGGATTCCGTGTCCAGCCGCGCGAGATCAAGTGGTCAGGCGAAGCCCCTTTGGATCTCTCACCGTGGATCCCTGATGACTCCGAAGCTGCCATGGTCGGGCGCAGTGCGGGACTCCGCAGACTTTCCTGAACTGCCATGTCTTGCAAGAGCGCGAGTGAAACCCGGGGCACCCTGCGGAAGGCGGTCTGCGTCCTCCTGCAGAGCCACTACGACATGGACATCAGGGTTCGCCGAAAGGCGGAGGCCCTGATCGAGGCTGGCTATGCTGTGGACGTACTGGCGCTTCGCGGGCCTGGTCGCGATCGCAAGGCCTATTCCTTGAATGGGGTCCAGGTGCACACGATCTCCTTGGGAAAGGAGCGCGGATCGCTTGGACGCTACGTGTTCGAATATGTAGCCTTCCTTGTGTGGTCCCTCTTCAAGGTCAGGGCGATGATGGAGCAGCGACAATACACTGTCGTTGATGTCAACAACCTCCCGGACTTCCTCGTCTTCGGAGCTTGGTGCGCCAAGCGGCGTGGGGCGAGGGTGGTTTTTGACATGCACGAAATCACTCCGGAGTTCTTCATGTCGAAGTATGGCGTGGGCGATCAGCACTGGCTGGTGCGGCTCTGCCGGAGGATCGAGCGCGCGTGCCTGCGTTATGCCGACCACGTGATCGCCATCAACGAGCCCATCCAGAGGCTTCTCGAGCAGCGCGGTCTTCCCGCCGGCAAATGTACCATCGTGATGAACTCGGCGGATGAAGGGCTATTTCAGAAGTCTTCCGCTTGTCCGACTCCACCTGATCCTTCCGAGGGGCGTGCGACCTACGTGATGATGTATCATGGTACACTGACGCGCATCTATGGGCTGGACATCGCGCTGGAGTCTTTCGCGCTGGCTCAGGAGACCCTGCCCGGCGCCGAGTTCTGGATCCTTGGTCGGGGGCCCGAGCAGGATTATCTGGAGAGCCAGGCGCGACGACTCGGCCTCGAGGGCAAGGTTCGGTTTCTTGGGTCCGTTCCGCCGGGGGACATCGCAGGCTGGCTGCGGCGTTGCGATGTCGGGGTGCTGCCGACGCGGCAGGACGTGTTCCTCGACCTGTCATTTTCCAACAAGCTCTCGGAGTACATCATCAGCGACAAGGCGGTCATCGTTTCGCGCCTCCGGACCATCCGGCACTACTTTTCCGAAGAGGCCCTCGCCTTTTTCAAGCCGCACGATGTGAACGATCTGGCGCGACAGATGTCTACGCTCTATCACGACCCAGCCTTGCGCTCAAGACTGGCGGCGAGGGCGCGGGAGAATTACCGCCCCCTGTGCTGGGCTGTTATGAAGCAACGATACGTCACAGCCGTAAATTGTCTCGCCGGTGCGAAGGATGTTGGGCTTGTGGATCAGCTTCCGGTTGGTGTCTCGAAGCAGCATGAGGAAAGGGCAAGGCAGGCAAAGTGCGCTCTGAGATCATGACACGCCGTCCGACGTCCGAGCAGGTCGGCGGATCCCGTCCGGGCAGGCGGTGCCGCTACGTCTTGGTGACTCCCGCCCGGAACGAGGATGAGTTCATTGGCAGGACCATCGCCTCCATGGTTTCCCAGACGGTCCGCCCCGAGCGGTGGGTGATCGTCAGCGATGGATCTACCGACGGCACAGATGACATCGTCACGTCGCATCTCGGGCAGCATCGCTGGATCGAGTTAGTCAAAATGACTGAGCGCAAGGAGCGGCATTTCGCAGGCAAAGTCCAGGCTTTCAATGCGGGTTACGCGCGATTGAAGGGGCTCGATTTTGAGGTCATCGGCAACCTCGACGCAGACGTGTCCTTCGAGCCTGACTATGTCGAGTATTTGCTCGACCAATTTGCCGCCAACCCACGTCTTGGGGTTGCCGGTACGAACCGTTGGGAGGGTTCGCTGATGTACGACTTCCGGTTCAGCAATGTCGAGGATGTTGCGGGGGCCTGCCAGTTGTTCAGGAGGGAGTGCTTCGAGGCCATCGGCGGTTATCAACCGATCCGGGGTGGGGGCATCGATCTGGTTGCGATGTTGACGGCGAGAATGCGGGGCTGGGAAACGAGAACCTTCACCGAGCGGATCCTGCGGCATCACCGTCCCTCCGGGACTGCAAGCGCCGGGCGCTGGAAGACGCATTATATCGACGGACGCAAGGATTACATGTTCGGAAGTCACCCATTGTGGGAGCTGTTCCGGACCTTCTACCGCATGAAACGGAATCCCTATGTCTTGTCCGGTTTGCTTTTGTTCAGTGGTTATCTGTGGTCGATGCTCAGCGGTGTGCAACGTCCCATTTCGCCGGAGTTGATTCGCTTCCGACGCCGGGAACAAATGAGTCGGTTGCATAGATTCCTGCTGACTCTCCCCTTCCTCAACCGAGGGGATGCAGGGGTCCCCACCAACCCGGCAATTCGGCGAGATGTTGATTATTAACGCCGACGACTGGGGGGGGTGGCGACAAGCCACTGATTCGGCATTAGCCTGTGTCGGCTGCGGGAGGATTACAGCCGTCACCGCGATGGTCTTCATGGATGATTCCGAGCGAGCGGCCGAGTTGGCGATCGAGGGTGGGCTTGACGTTGGACTGCACCTCAACTTCACAGCGCCGTTTACCGGGCCCCAAATTTCTCCCTTGTTGCGACAATCCCAAGCTCTGGTTCAGCGATTCCTGAAGCGGAGCAAGTACGCAGTCGTTGTCTACCATCCCCTTTTGAGGCGGGAGTTCCGTTATCTATACCAAGCTCAGGTGGAAGAGTTCATGAGGCTTTATAGCCGGCCACCATCACACGTCGATGGCCATCAGCACAAGCACCTTTGCGCCAACATGCTTCTGGAATCGATCATTCCCCCAGGGCAGATGGTGCGCCGGAGCTTTTCGTTCTGGCCTGGCGAGAAGGGTTGGCTGAATCGGTCATACCGGAGATTGGTTGACACGTGGCTTGCCAGACGCTATCGAACCACAGACTTCTTCTTTTCGTTGCTGGAGTGCCTGCGGTTGAACCGACTTGACCGCGTCGCCGGACTTTCCAGGACCGCCAACGTGGAGCTCATGACACATCCTGAAATTCCAGACGAGCGTGCATTTCTCCAAAGTGACGAGTATTCAGCCTGGGTTAGGGATCTCCCCAGAGGGACTTATGCCTAGCTGTGAGGTGCGCATGTCACCCCGACATAATGAGCGGCAAGGCATATAGGGTTGAGAACGCCACTGAGGTGAATGGCAGAGGTCAAGCGATTAGTCCTCGATCGGCTTGCATCGACGGTCGAACAGTTTTGGTTGAAGGAAGAGTCATCAAGATTGCGTCCATCTTTGATGAGCAGTGGATAGAGGGGGCATGTCTCGAAGAGCCAAGGCCATTTATAGACGAACTGCAGAAACGGCGAACGGGAGCGGACATCTTCGTCTTTACTCAGCAACTACCGGACCTCAAGCCGAGGCACGAGTACCATATCGAATGGGACAACATCGCCGTCATCCCCGTCAGCAGCTATGAGACTTGGTTTAAGGACTCGATCGAGTACGACGTACGCAAGGCAGTTAAGAAGGCGGTGAGGATGGGGGTGCAAGTGAAAGCCGTCAGTTTCTCGGATGAGTTTGTGAATGGGATTCAACAGATATATAATGAGAGTCCCGTGAGGCAAGGGAAGTACTTCTGGCATTATGGCAAGGATTTCAAAACTGTTAAGCTGGAAAACTCAACCTACCTGGACAGGAGTGAGTTCATTGGCGCCTACTATCAAAATGAGCTGATCGGTTACATCCGACTGGTGTATATTGGTTGCGTGGCGAGCACGTTGCAAGTGATCGCGATGAACAGGCACTTTGACAAGAAACCGGTCAACGCCCTTATTGCCAAAGCAGTTGAAATTTGCGAGCAGAAGAAGATGAGATATTTAGTGTATGACAGGTATGACTTTGGAAGCAAAGACAAGAGCTCCTTTACCGAGTTCAAGCGCCGCAATGGATTTCAAAAAATGCCTTTTCCGCGGTATTTTGTTCCGCTGACCCTCACAGGTGAACTCGCGCTAAGAATAGGGCTTCACCGAGGCATCAAGGAACTGACTCCGTCCGGGCTAAGATCCCTTTACGTGCGGTGCCGAGCCAAAGTTCTGCAGCTAAATTCGGTTCAATCGTACCTGAAGGGGAAGTTGCGTCCTGATTAGGGGCACAAAATGTGCGCACCATGTTTCTGCGTGTGTCTACGAGGCGCATTGGGTATTCGGTTTCCAGAGTAGCTCAATGGTAGAGCAGCCGGCTGTTTACCGGAAGGTTATTGGTTCGAATCCTTTCTCTGGAGCCAATCTTCAGGCGGTCAAGCTGGAGTGTGGATATGGAGATCGGTTAGAAAGCATGGATTGCAAGATCAGTACGATCTTCTTGTCCTTAACGGCCTATTAAGTATGGTTTTGGTTGCTCCACGAGTATTTGGTGTTGCTGGCATAGTGGGACGAGGTCCGAGCAGTCCCGCAAAAGCTGAGCTGCAGGAAATGGCGTCGGCGATGGTTCAGGAAGTGTGGCACAAAGGAGGCGTTTATGAGAATGCTGCGACCGGGGTTCAGATTGGTTGGGTCACCCATTGCAACACAAGTTCCGGAAGCCAGTTAATCTGGAACGAAACCAAGGATGTGGGGCTAGTGCTGGCCGGCGAATGCTTTCCAGACCCTCGCGACATCGAAGACTTGCAGGGGAAAGGGCATCGGGTTGACGCTGAGGGTGCAAGCTACCTGGTCCATTTGTATGAGGAGTTCGGGTCTGGCTTCCTTGAAAGAGTCAATGGCTGGTTCAGCGGAGTCCTCATCGATCTTCGTAAGCAAACGATTGCCCTGTTCAACGACCGATACGGCCTTAATCGGATCTACTTTCACGAGAACTCGGAGGGGTTCTATTTCGCAACCGAAGCCAAAGCGTTGCTCAGAATCCTGCCGCATTTGCGACGGCTTGACCCCCGCAGCCTCGGTGAGGTGCTGACGTGCGGCTGCGCGCTGCAAAACCGGACGCTCTTCTCCGGTGTCTCGCTGCTGCCTCCTGGCTCGATGTGGACGTGCACGCGGGGTCAAGAGTGGAGAAAGGAAAGCTACTTCAGTAAGGCAGTGTGGGAGGAGCAGACTCCACTTGACTGCAACGAGTTCCACGAGAGCTTGAAGGCGACCTTCAGCAGGGTGTTACCGAGATATCTTCGCCGCGCGCCTTCAATTGCGATGTCCTTGACCGGCGGGTTGGACGGACGACTGATCATGGCTTGGGCGGGCTGTGCCCCGGGGACGATGCCCTGTTACACGTTTGGCGGCCTCTACCGCGACTCTGCAGATGTCGCCATTGCGCGTCAGATCGCGCACGCATGCCGACAGTCGCATGAGGTCATATCGGTTGACCGCAGGTTTCTAGGCGAGTTCCCGAAGCTCGCCGCCAGAGCCGTGTATGGGTCCGACGGTGCCATGGATGTGACCGGCGCTGTCAACCTCTATGCCAACCGGATTGCGCAAGATATTTCCCCCGTGCGTCTGACCGGCAACTACGGCTCCGAAATCCTGAGAGGCTGCGTCGCTTTAAGACCGCGCGCTCCGAACAGGGAGCTATTCAGCACCGATCTTTCACAGTACCTCGATCGTGCAGAGTCCACCTACGCCGCGGAAGCCCGAGGTCACAGGCTTTCGTTCATCGCGTTCAAGCAGATACCGTGGCACCACGGGGCGCTGTTTGCCGTCGAGCAAAGCCAGATGGCGCTTCGTTCGCCGTACCTGGATGCGGAACTTGTCGGTCTGATGTATCGGGCACATCCGAGCCTGATCTCCAGTGTGAAGCCGTCACTTTGGCTGATCCGGGAGGGCAACCCGGTGCTGAGCCGGATCCCCACGGATCACGGGATCATTCAAGGACGCATCCCCATGCAGACCGCATGTCGGAGGCTCTGGCAGGACTTTACCCTGAAGGCGGAATACGCCTACGATTCTGGGATGCCCTCCTGGCTCGCCAAGATCGATCGTGCGATGGGGCCGCTGCACGGCGAGAGGCTCTTCCTCGGCCGGCACAAGTTCACCCATTTCCGCACCTGGTATCGTCGGGAACTCTCCGAGTACATCCGGGACATTCTCTTGGACTCCCAGACACTCAACCGGGAGTTTTTTCAGCGACCTTACTTGGAGAGCATGGTCAACAACCACACAAGGGGAATCTGCAACCATACGGATGACATCCATCGCGCCCTCACCCTCGAACTGATCCAGAGGCACCTGATTGCCATGAATTAGCGGCCGATTCTTGGGGCGCTCACTCTAACCCGGCACGCTCCACATCTGCACCGATTGTACAAAGCCAGTCTCCAGGGCGGCGGGGCTCCATCGTAAGGCGCCAGCAGCCCCTACCTCGCAGAAGTTCAGCTTCCGTACGCCATGCATGTTTGCGTTTGCATCTGTACTTACCGGCGCTGCTCGTATTTGAGGCGATTGCTACGAGAATTGATCAGCCAGATCACGGACGGCCTTTTCACATTCTCGATCGTTGTGGTTGACAACGACACCCAGCAGTCGGCAAAGCCGGTGGTCGATGAGTTTTTCGGACGACCGCACATTGAGATCAACTACCACGTTGAAGAGCGGCAGAACATCGCACTGGCCCGGAACAAGGCCGTCCAACACTCCAAAGGCGATTATGTTGCATTCATCGATGACGATGAGTTTCCGACGTCCAACTGGCTCCAGTTGCTGTTGCGCGCGTGCGACCGGTACCAGGCCGATGGGGCGCTTGGCCCGGTAAAACCGCACTATGACACAACGCCGCCTCGGTGGGTTGTCAAGGGAGGCTTCTATGATCGCCCCAGCTATCCAACCGGACTCGTGATTGACTGGCGGAAGGGCAGGACCGGCAACACCCTGCTCCGGCGGCAACTGCTTTTGGCCGAGCATCTGCCATTCAACCCGGAATTCCTCTCGGGGGAGGATCAAGACTTGTTCCGCAGGTTGATTCAAAAGGGGCATGTTTTTGTCTGGTGCCACGAGGCCATGGCCTATGAATCGGTTCCTCCACAACGCTGGCGACTGTCGTTCATGTTGCGAAGAGCCCTGCTCCGCGGCCAGGTCGCCGCACTCGAGCCTTCTGCGGGCCTGCTCGACACGGTGAAGTCCGGTCTTGCCGTGGTGCTCTACGCGGTCGCGCTCCCATTTCTCCTGCTCGCGGGGCTTCATGTGTTCATCCAATACTTGGTCAAGCTGTGTGATCATCTCGGCAAGCTTCTGGGCATTTTGGGGCTGAATCCGGTCAAGGAGAGCTACGTTACCGAATAGGTGGGAGGCGCCATGGAGGTGCGCCAGTCGTGAATCCATCTGAATCCATAGCACAGCCTGAGGACCTTGTCCTAGTCACCGGTGCAACCGGTTTTGTCGGGTTACGGGTGGTCGAGCGGTTGCTGGGGCTTGGCTATCGTAACGTCCGTTGCCTTGTGCGTCCGTCGAGCGATGTGACTGGCTTGGAACAGCTTGCCGACCGGTGTCAGCGGGAAGCCCGAATCGAGCTCGTGCGGGGTAACCTTCTCTCTCGCCCTGACTGTCTCGATGCTGCGAAGGATGCCGTGGTGGTTTACCATTTGGCCGTGGGGGCCGGCGGGAAGTCGTTTCCGGACCTGTTCATGAACTCGGTGTTGACCACCCGCAATCTGCTGGATGCAGCACTGCATCACCATTGTGTGAGGCGGTTTGTCAATGTCAGCAGCTTCGCTGTCTACTCGAACCGGGACGACCGTCGGCCACCGGTGCTGGATGAATCCTCAGCCGTCGAAGAACATCCTGAACTCAGGGGCGAGGCCTACTGCTATGCTAAGGTCAAACAGGATCAGATCGTGATGCAATATGGGATCCAGCACAACCTGCCATACGCGATCGTTCGCCCGGGCGTTGTCTATGGGCCGGGCAAGAAGGGGATCGTCGGAAGGGTGGGGATCGGGACGTTCGGTATCTTCCTGCACCTGGCTGGAGGGAACCGGGTCCCGTTGACCTACGTGGAGAACTGTGCTGAGGCCATCGTGCTGGCGGGCCTCAAACCCGGCATTGATGGCGAGGTGTTCAACATCATTGACGACGACCTGCCAACCAGCCGCCAGATACTGCGTCTTTACAAGAGCGAGGTGCAGCGCTTCAGGTCCATCTATGTCCCTCACCTCCTCAGCTACTTGTTGTTTTATGCCTGGGAGAAGTATTCGTCCTGGTCACAAGGGCAGTTACCGCCGACCTTCAATCGCCGGGCGTGGCATGCCTACTGGAAGGGGAACTGCTATTCGAACCTGAAACTAAAGCAGTTCCTTGGTTGGAAGCCCCGGGTTACGACCACGGAGGGAATCCAACGATACTTGGCGGCGTGTCGAGAGGATAGCTAACGTGCTAAAGGTTGCAATCATCGGTTGCGGCAAAATCGCCGATATCCACGCCTCCCAGATTCAGAGGATTGAATCATGCGAGATCGTGGGAGTGTGTGATCGCGAAGAGTTGATGGCCGAGCAACTGGCCGAGCGATTTCACGTCAAACGATTCTACAGTGATGTGGCGGAGATGCTGCGATCCTCTCGGCCGGACGTTGTGCATATTACAACGCCTCCGTCCAGCCACTATGCGCTCGCCAAGCAGTGTCTTGGCCAGGGATGCCACGCTTACGTGGAGAAGCCATTCACCCTGCGCGCGTGGGAGGCGGAGGAACTCATTGCGCTTGCCAACGCCAGCCATCTGAAAATGACGGTGGGCCACGATGCCCAGTATAGCCATGCCGCCAGGCGGTTGAGACAGCTCGTCAAGGGCGGCTACTTGGGAGGCGTGCCGATCCACATGGAAAGCGTGTGGTGCTATGAGTTGACCGGTCAGGCTTACGCCCGGGCGTTTCTGGGGGATCAGCATCACTGGGTGCGAGCCCTGCCGGGTGGCCTGCTGCACAACATCATCAGTCACGGCATCGCCAAGGTGGCCGAATTCGTGCCCACTGACTCGCCTCAGGTGGTCGCGCATGGTTTCGTCAGCCCCTGCCTGCGGAGCGTGGGCGAGGCGGACCTCATCGATGAGTTGAGGGTTATCATCTCGGACGGTTGCCAGACCACCGCCTACTTCACGTTCTCCTCGCAGATTCATCCGTCGCTTCATCGGTTCAGCATCTATGGGCCGAGACATGGGTTGATGCTGGACGAAGATCAGCAAACGGTCATCAAGCTCCGGGGTGACAGGTTGAAGAGCTATCTGGAGAAATTCCTGCCTCCGCTGGATTTCGCATGGCAACATCTTGGCTGTGTCACCCGCAGCGTCAGGCTTTTCCTCGCGAATGACTTTCACATGGAATCTGGGATCAAGTCCCTCATTGAGACATTCTACAGCTCTATCCGGTCCGGGGCGCCCCTGCCGATTGCATATCGGGAGATCCTTGTGACGGCTCGGATCATGGATGCCATATTCGACCAACTCCGCGCGGAGCGAGCGTGTATCCATGTTGCGCCAGGTCGAGTCGGATTGCTTGGGACGCCGTGAAAAATCTGGTTCCAACACAGACGCGTGCAGACTTAAGCGCGCCGAGCCCGGGCTCGGACTATTGTGTTCAGACCGGGCCATTTGCGCCCGGTGTCTGGAGTGAGGTGCTGGGTGCGTTCAGTGATGCCAATATCTTCCAAGCGTGGTCCTACGAGGCTGTCCGCAGCGGATCGTCGAACGTGTCCCACCTGGTGCTTAAGCGCGGTGCCGTTCCCGTGGCGGCCGCGCAGGCCCGCCTGGTTCGAATTCCCTGCCTCGGAAGCCGCCTGGCCTATATCCGGTGGGGACCACTGTGGCAGTCGCGAGGAGTTGACCCGGATGTGGAGGTTTTTCGCGAGGTGGTGCGCGCGCTTCGCCGCGAATATGTGGAACGACGTCGAATGGCCATCCGAGTGGCGCCTCACATCGAGGAGAGCGAGTGTGGAACCCATCGCGCCATTCTGGAGCAGGAGGGATATGTCGAGCTGGCCCGGCGGACACCTTACCAGACGATCCTCATGGACATCCGGCCTTCTTTGGAGGAACTGAATCGTGGTCTGCATCAGAAATGGCGCAACTGCCTGAGCGGAGCCCGCAAGCGCAATCTGGAAGTGGTGGAGGGCGAAGGAGATGAATTATTCAGGGAGTTTGAATCGATCTACTCGGATATGCTCGATCGCAAGCAATTCAGCAGCGCTGTCAAACCCTCACAATTTCGGAGGATCCAACAAGAGCTTCCTTCTGGTGAAAGGCTCCATGTGGTCGTCTGCCGAACGGAGGGCAGAGCCTGTGCCAGCGTCATCTCGTCTGCCATCGGATCCCAGGGACTCTACCTGCTGGGCGCCACGAGCACATCGGGAATGAAAACCAACGGATCCTATTTGGCGCAGTGGAGGACTATCGAGTGGCTCAAAGAACGGGGGTGCCTTCGCTACAATCTACACGGCATCAACCCAAGGCAGAACGAGGGGGTTTACCGGTTCAAGTCCCGCTTGGCGGGGGAGCATGGCCGCGAGGTTCACTTCCTGGGGCAGTTCGACGCGTATCCAAACCGGTCAGTGAGGCTTCTTGTACGGTTTGCCGAGTTCGTGAAGCGACAGCTTAGCAGGAGGCAAGCGTGCCTTACAGGTGTATCCACGGCGGGACCACCAGCGACGAACAGAGATGCAGTCGGAAACGACTGAGTTCTGTCGCCAGCCACATCCGCTCGGAGTTGATGGCCTTTTGTGTTGAGGTGCCGGGATTGATGCGGTCCGTGCAATCCCCAGGATTTACAACCCCGCAAGGAAGCATGGAGCTTCGAATGAGGAGATATTGACGCTGCACTATGGGGATGGCCTCATGACACCACAAGGTGCACTGCTGATATGTGCGTTGTTCGTTTTGTCGCTTTTCGTCGCCGATCGGAAGCGGATCGGCACATTGTCCAGTGCACTCTGGATTCCGACCCTCTGGGTTGCCATCCTGGGTTCAAGACCCATCTCGACATGGTTTGGCCTGGGAGTCCACATCGAGAATCCGGATGACTACCTGGAAGGCAGTTCATTTGACAGGATTGTATTCCTTGCGCTGATTGGCGCCGGTGTGCTCGTGTTGGCTCGGCAACAGATAGACTGGCGCGCAATCATCGCCGCCAACAAGTGGATCTGTTTATACTTCCTGTACTTGGGCATCAGCGTAATATGGGCGGATTATCCCTTCACCGCCTTTAAGCGATGGATCAAAGATCTCGGGAATGTTGTCATGGTGTTGGTGATGCTCAGCCAACCGGAGCCGCGTAAGGCGATGTGCGCCGTGCTTGCGCGGTGCTGTTACCTATTTCTACCCGCTTCGGTGCTCCTGATAAGATATTTTCCGGAACTCGGACGATCTTACAATCGCTGGACAGGTGAGGTCTTTAATGCCGGGGTGACGACATTCAAGAACCAGCTCGGGATGACCGTGATGGTATGTGCTACGTATCTGACCTGGGAGTTCCTAACCTCCAGGAGAAACATCGGGAGAACCCACAGCTACGTGGATCGTTTCAACCGATGCGTTCTGATCAGTATGGCGGTTTGGCTTCTTCACGTTGCCGACAGTGCGACATCATTGGCTTGCACGGTGCTGGCGTGTGGCACCCTGATGACTGTATGGTTGCCCGCCATCCGCGACAGACTAATCCGAATCCATTGGTATGCAGTAGTGGTCGCATTGTTGCTTCTGGTCGCGAGTGCTGTATTCGACCTTCCCGGCATTGTGCTCGCAGCAGTGGATCGTGACACAACGTTGACCGGCAGGACAGACATTTGGGAGTTGGCACTCGCGGAAAAGGTGAATCCCCTCTTTGGAGCAGGCTTTTACAGCTTTTGGACTGGAGAGAGAATCGCGAGATTCTGGGACATGTACGGTGTTGGTATGAATCAGGCCCATAATGGCTACTTAGAGACTTATCTCATTGGCGGGGTGGTGGGTGTCGGGTTGCTGATTGGGATGTTGCTCTCAGCCGGGGTGAGGGTTCGGAAGGCACTCCTGATCGACCTTGAATGGGGTAGCCTCCGGTTGGTGTTCTGGATCACCGCTGTGGGTCACAATTTCACTGAGGCATCATTCAGCAAAGTAGCCGTGCTGTGGTTTCTCTTGCTGGCGGTGATGATCGAATACCCACGACAGCGCATCGCGCTCAGTCGTGCGACCTTGGCGATGTCCTCTGAACGGTCGGAGGAGTTGCGCCGGGGCACTGCTGCATGGGCACACGTTTGAGTGCCTGGCTTTGCACGTCTCGTCGTCCATGATGGAAAGCAGGAGCACGACTATCAGCAGCTCACCGAAAGCGAATCGCAACCTCGTCCTGGATTTCGCGAAGGGTGTTCTGGTCGCCATGATGCTGCTTTACCATTGGATTAACTACTTCGTCAGCACCGAAGGATTCATTTACAGGTACATCCGGTTTGTCACTCCATCCTTTATTCTCATAACCGGTTTCCTCATTTCGAGTGTTCTCCTTCCCAAGTACAGAGACACAAGAGCTTCGCTTACCAGGCGAATGATCAAACGCGGATCGAAGTTGCTCATTCTCTTTACCGGGCTGAACCTGTTGGGAGGATTGGTGGTCAGCACCAACTATAACGGCAGCGATGTGGGTTGGCATGCATTTATCAGGAACGCGCCAACTATTTATGTTCAGGGAATGGGCGAAACGGCCGCATTCGAAGTTTTAGTGCCCATTAGTTATCTTCTGCTTGCCAGTCCACTGATCTTATCTGTAGCCCTGACACGGAGGCGCCTGATGTATGTGATATGCGTGCTGCCATTGGCACTGGTTCTGGCGCTTCGAACCAGAGGGGTGGTAAGCTATAATCTCGATCTGCTGGCTGTGGGCTTCCTTGGGCTGCTGGCCGGTTGCCAGCCGATCTCCAAGCCGGATGTGGTTGTCCGGAAGATCGGCTGGCTCGGCATGGCATACATTGTTTACCTTGCCCTCGTTTCGATGTGGGGCGTACCGTATCTCATGCTGTTGGTGAGTGCATTTCTGAACGTCCTGGTCATCTATTCGATTGGAATTCGATGGACCTGCGGCGGAGCGATACAGCAGCATTTAGTCTTGCTCGGGCGTTACTCACTGCTGGCCTACATTGCCCAGATCGCGGCGCTTCAGTTGTTGCGTAAGGTCTTGTCAGGAGCGGATAGCGATCTCGCGCGTTGGACGTTGTCACTGGGCTGTACGGTAGTGTTAACCAGTGGCACGGTGATTGTAGTGGACCTGCTGAAGGCGCGCTCAGGACCGGCAGACGAGGTCTACCGGTTCGTCTTTAGTTAGTGTGAGATCAGTGGGGCGTTCCATGTTCAGCAATTCTGCCCATGAACCTCAAAACATTTCTGCTGATTGCCAATGGCTTACGCAATTTGAGGTTCAAGGGAGCAACGCGCCCTTAAAAAGCGGGGAAGTTTCATTTTGAGACCTGGCAAGGCGATGGGCTGAGGAAGGTGAGGGTCGGGAAGGGGGGGCACCTCATCGTCACTCTTTGTCACACAATTGTAACTTGTACTTTTGAGCCGCGTACCGGCATTGCTGGGCGCGTGAATTCGCGCGCCTTCGATCACCTCATCGAACGCCTGCGCTCTGTCGCCGCCGCGACTGCCGGACCGGCGCACCGGCGACAACACCCGCTATTGCCATGGCCGACATCGCCCTGGCGGCCTTCTGCGGTGTTCTTCACCCAGTGCCCCTCGTTCCTGAGCTTTCAGCGAGCCATGGAACAGGCCCGCGGCCGCAACAATGCCCGCTCCCTCTTCCAGGTCGAACAGCATCCCCAGCGACAATCACATCCGCCAGACGCTCGATCCGGTCGCGCCCGCATCATCTCTTCAGCCTGTTCGATGATCTGCACCAAGCCTTCGATCAAGCGGGCCTGCTGGAGCACATGCGCGCCGTGGAGCACACCCGGCTCATCGCGCTGGACGCCACCTGGTATTTCTCCTCCCAGTCCAAAAACATTCGTTGCCCCAACTGTTCGTGCATTCGACACGCCGACGGCCAGACCACGCATTTCCACAGCGCCATCACGCCGGTGATCGTCAGTCCGGGCCACCGCCAGGTCGTGCCGCTGCGCCCGGAGTTCATCACGCCGCAGGACGGGCAGGTCAAGCAGGACTGCGAAATCAACGCCGCCAAACGCTGGCTGGCCGCCCACGCCGAACGTTACTCCACCGGCAACGACACCTTGCTGGGCGACGATCTTTACGCCCATCAACCCTTCTGCCGGCAGGTGCTGCTGCACGGGTTTCATTTTCTGTTCACCTGCAAGCCCGCTTCCCATGCCACCTCGCACCAATGGGTGGAAGGCTTGGAACCGGGCCGCCAGTTGCACACCTTGAAGCTGCGGGTCAAAGGCAAAGGCAACCGCTGGGAACACCACCACTATCGCTGGGCCAACGGCGTGCCGCTGACCGACAGCGACGACGCCCTGAAAGTCAACTGGTGCGAACTGACGATCACCGATGCGGAGGGAGCGGTGCTTTACCGCAACTCCTTCATCACCGACTGGAACATCAGCGCCGACAACGTCGCCGGGCTGGTGGCCGCCGGGCGGGCGCGCTGGAAGATCGAGAACGAAAACAACAACGTGCTCAAGAACCAGGGCTATCACCTGGAGCACAACTTCGGTCACGGCAAGCAACATCTGTCCATCGCTGCTGGCGACGATGAACCTGCTGGCCTTTGGCCTGCACACCTTGCTGGAGTTGGCCGATGCAAGCTACCGGCTGATCCGCGCCACGGTGGGCGCGCGGCGGAGGTTCTTTCAGCACTGGAGGCGCTGACCACCTATCTGCATTTTGAGAGCTGGGAGCGGCTGATGGATTTCATGATGCGGGGACTGGAAATCGGCCCCTACGCCGTTCAAAAAAGCTAAGACCGGCAGAGCCGGGAACCGACACGCTGCAGGGGCGTGAAGACTGTGCATTGTCTCTGACCACTCAAGAACCCTCAAAATATCCCCATCGACTCTTCCCCGGCACTACAACGCCCAGATGTTTCCAAAACCTCCCCGCGCTGGTAGCGCCAAAATGAGAATAGCTGTTGCATGTTCGGAGTTGCTTGTGATTCGGCAGAGGCTAATTTAATTATGTCTGATTCAACTTCTCGGAAGATTCTTTTTTCTGCGGGTCGCTTGATCAGCAGCCCGCGGAGCAGTTTATCGTGGATTCGTCGTGGGCATCTTGCCAGGGACAGAGTTGTTGTCAGCCAGACCTATTGGTTTACGGGAATGTTGGCCAGGATTCCGTTGGCTGAGATCTTACCGGAATCCAGAGTTGTGGACGTGTGTCTGCCGCGGGCCTTTGACCGGAAGTACGGCACTTCCATCACGGCAGAGGAGGCCTGCCAGTTGGCCGCGATAGTGAAGTGTGTGGGTGCGAGGCAGATCCTGGAGATCGGCACGTACGATGGTAACACGACCCTGATCCTGGCTGCCAACTGCGATACGGTGGGCAGGGTCACGACCGTGGACCTGCCGCCAGACTTTGACCTGGAGACCGAGAGGTCAAGCTTGGTGTACGCAGAGGGTGAAGTCAACCTGACGCCCCGGGACGAGGTAGGCCGCCAGTATCGCGGACATCCTCTCGAAGTGCGGATTCAGCAGGTTTTCGGTGACAGTGCTGCTCTGGATTGGGGGGCCTTCGGTGGTCCGTTCGACCTCATTTTCATCGATGGATGTCATTCGGAACACTACGTGGATTCCGATACCAGGAACGCCCTTGCGCAGCTCGCTCCGAACGGCGCAATCGTCTGGCATGATTACGGCATGATCCCCGATGTGTCGAAAGTCGTGGACCGGATCGCCCGGCAAAGGAAGGATCTGAGGGTATCCGCCTTGGAGGGCACTAGGCTCGCCTTGGGCATGCGATGTTGACCCGCCATTGCTGCCCTTGTAGCACGCTTGTAACCCGGGAAAGCTTGAATGTACGAAGCTGAAGTCAACGACATCTTCGAGCCGATAGGAAGCATTCCAGCAGCGATCCAGAACCGATTCGCGGAATACCGGCGTGAAATCTCTGCGCGAACCACCCTCCCCTGGGGTGAACATTGCACGGAGTGCAACTGGCCTACTTGCTACACGTCCTGTGAACTCTATTCCCCCAGGACAGACGGGGCCTGTCGGCAGTTCTTGAACGGAATGGTGCGCATCGACTATGCCGAGGGCGTCAACCCTTATCTGCTGAAACTGCAATTCAAGCAGTGGGCGAAACTGTGGACGGTGGGAAACCTCGAACTTCAGGACCCGTCCGTTGCCGCGAGGCGGGAAAAGCTGAACATGGCGATTGGAGCACTGGGCCGCAAGCTGACGCTGCCGCGCCCTCTTCGGAGACGTGTCCTGGGCAAGATCAACTATCTGCGGCGCACCTCCGCGGAGAAGCGCAAAGAGCGCGGCATCCCGGATTACTTTGTCCTCGAGTGCTATAATCCTGAGCCGAAGCAGCTCGAACTCACGTTGACCGTGCGGCGGAGGGAACAACCAGGGCATCCTCAGTTCCAGAGGAAACTTCGAGCCACGCCGGGATTCACGCGGGCTCGGGTGGTGTTTGGGGAGATGGCCACTGCGGTGGACATGAGTCAGGCGTTCGAAGTGGAAATCGTCCCGAACGATGCCGGCGGTTCGGTGCTTTACCTGGGACTGGCCGATTTCGTGAAGGAACGCCGCGACTTGTTTCGCCCCGGGACACCTAGTCCTCCGCGCAAGCTGTGGAAGTGCATCGTGTGGGATCTGGACAATACCCTCTGGGATGGAATCCTGGTGGAGGACGGAGTCAGTGGAATCAGGCTCCGATCGGGCGTGCTGGATGTAATCAAGGAAACGGACCGCCGGGGCATTCTGCATTCCATTGCCAGCAAGAATAACCCTGAGGAAGCGATGACAGTCCTGCGTCAGCTTGGCATTGACCGGTACTTCCTTCACCCTCAGATCAGATGGCAACCCAAGAGCCAATCCCTCGTCCAGATCGCCCAGCGCCTCAACATCGGCGTCGAGACGATCGCCTTCGTGGACGACCAGGAATTCGAGCGAGAGGAGGTGCGATCGGCCATGCCGGACGTCGCCACGATCGACGCAGCACACTACGCGACCATTCCCGAGCGTCCGGAGTGTTGCGTTCCGGTCACGGAGGAGAGCCGAAACCGGCGGCTGATGTATCGCGAGCAGCAGAAGCGGAAAGAGACTGAGACCGCCTATGCGGGTGACTACCTGAAGTTCCTGCGGGACTGCCAACTCACCATCGACATGTCCCGGTTGAAGCAAGAGAACGTGGAACGTGTCTACGAGTTGGCGCAGCGCACCAACCAGATGAACTTCTCGGGAAACCGTTACCCCCGAGAGCGGCTGAAGGAGATCATGGATACCCGTGGGTTGGACACTTATGTGCTGAAGTGCACGGACCGATTCGGCAGCTATGGCGTCGTGGGCTTTGCTGTCGTTGAGACGAGTGAGCCGCGGTTACTGGACCTGATGTTCAGTTGCCGAATCCAAGGCAAGCGCGTCGAACACGCATTCCTATCCGCACTCCTGCAGCGATTCGTGGCAGGCCAGCGCCTCGATTTCCATGCCAATTATCGAAAAACCCCCAAGAACACTCCCGCCGGCAGGGTTTTCGAGGAATTGGGTTTCGAGACCTGTGGTGAGAACGATGGGGTATCGTCCCTCGTATTTCGGCGCGGGCGGGAGATCCCGGATGACAAGATCATCCTGATACGGGAGGAGGGGTCCGATTAGTGCCGCCGTCGCCAGCTTGTGGACCAGGGTTCGAGGTCGTTACCAGAGAACGCTGTCGCGCCTGCTGTGCAGGCGTCCGATCGTGCTACGAAACCGGCAGCCACTGGTGTCGTTCACCTTTGACGACTTCCCGAAGTCGGCTCTGGAGTTTGGTGGCAGGGTTCTTCGCAAGCATGGACTGCGCGGAACCTACTATGCCTCGCTGGGTCTCATGGGACAGATGACACCCACTGGACAGATTTTCAGTTCTCAGGATTTACGCCGTGTGGTGGATGAGGGGCACGAATTGGGCTGTCACACCTTCGATCACTTTGACGCCTGGGAAACCCGGGCTGCGGCGTTTGAGGAATCTGTCATTCGGAACACGCGCGCACTGCACGAACTGTTGCCGGGCATCGTCACCCGCACTCTCTCGTACCCGATGAGTCCGCCTCGACCTCACACCAAGAGAAGCATGCAAAGCCGGTTCGTGGGCTGTCGCGGCGGAGGGCAGACGATGAATGCCGGGACGATGGACCTGAACAACATGAGGGCATTCTTCCTTGAGCAGAGCCGGGGCGACATTGACGCGGTTCAGCGTTTAATCCACGCCAACCGCCGTGCCCGGGGATGGTTGATTCTGGCGACCCATGATATCTCGGAGGCTCCGACTCCCTTCGGTTGTGCATCTGCCTTTTTCGAAGAGATTGCTGATCGCGTGGCTCGATCGGGTTCAAGAGTGTTGCCCGTGAGTGAAGTTCTTGGAGAACTAATGCTCCCTGCACCTCCGACTCAGGATGCTCGTTTAGGATTCGCCCCGGGATGAAAGATGCCGGCTTGAAGTGTGCGGCTTCGAGCGTAATTATCGCACAGACCTGTCCGGTTCTGATCTCGTCATGGCACATTTTGGCTCGAATTATCGGCGGAAGACTTGGTTTATTGTTGCTGATCGACACCAAGCAATCTCGAGTGCTGCTCCAACCTTCTGGGGTGGTGAGGTTTGTGGTGGTTGCGAGGCTCATCCGTGCACACTAGGACAGGGCTTGGCCTCCAACATGCTAACTGGTATTTAGCTTGGTCCGACGGATCGCTTGGACACTGGGGGGGCAATCGGCGGCGTGGAGTACGTTCCGACCTCAGTCGTTCGGTTTGAGTCGGTCAAGAGCATCAACCAATGAAATCAAGATTGCTCGCCCTCCTGGGTTCCCTCCTTCTATACCTGACCACTTCAGCTGACATCATCCCCTCCGAACGCCGAACCGACTGGAGCCACGCCGGCGTTGTTGGTGGGATCCCAACCGTTACCAAAATCTATACAAATCTGTCCCCTGGCGTCACCCTCGCCAAGCTGAACAGTTGCCTGGCCTCCTGCCCAAGTAATGAGGTCGTGTATCTCTCTCCGGGTGAGTACACTTTCGCTGGGCCGATCGATTTCGGGCAGAACGAGGGAGTCGTTCTTCGGGGTGCGGGAGCGGGGCGGACGATAATTACATTCAACGCACATGGCGGCAGCGCGAATATCACTATCGGGGAACAAACGGTTAACCGGGTTGCTCCACCTTCGGCGCAGGTCAAGAACTGGATAGGTGGCTATTCGCAAGGATCAACTTCCATCACCTTAGATAGCGTGAGCGGTCTGCCAAGCCCCGGGCACATCCTCGTGTTGGACCAGTTAGACGATAACGTGCTGGTTGATGCAGATATCCAAGAAGGGTGCGATTACTGCGGAAGACAAAGCGGGGAACGTACTATGGCGCAGTATGTGCGTATTATGAATGTGGTTGGGAACAACGTGACGATATCCCCAGGCTTGCACATGCCAAATTGGCGCAGTGGCCAGTCACCTCAAGCGTGGTATTGGAATGAAAAGGACACAATCATGTGCGGTGTGGAAGACATTACCATCAATAATAACGTCAATTCCGGCCTCTTCGCCATCCAGATAACTCAAGCCCAGAACTGTTGGGTAAAGGATGTGCACATATACAAGAGCGCACAGGCGGCGATTGAAACTTCACTTTGTAAGAACATTGAGGTGCGGCGTGTAACGATGGCGCAAGCACAAAGCTCCACAAGTCAGAGCTACGGTGTAGTGTGGTACATGTGCTCCGACGGCTTGATGATTGATTGTATTGCACACGACATTACTGGAGCAATGAATTTTGGACCTCAAGCGGCGGGTTGCGTGGTGGCGTACAACTACTTCACTAATTTGGTTTACACACCAAATACATGGAACATCGCCGCTCTCGCAAGCCACGACGCGCACGTCTGTATGAATTTGCTGGAGGGAAATTATGCCAACACAGCCTACTTCGATTCAATACACGGTAGCTGTTCGCACAACACGGTTTTCAGGAATCGGCTTACGGGATGGCAGCCTAATAGGTCAGGGAACACTGTGGCACTTGCGTTTGAGCAGTTTTGTCGAAGTAATAATGTAATTGGCAACGTCTTAGGCAAGAGCGGTTATCACACGTATTACAGCGTGACGAATCAATCGCAATGCGGTACGTACAGTGATAAATCGATATTCATCCTTGGAACTGGTAACGCCAATTGTGGCAGCGGTGCTTTGCCGTTGACTTGGGATCCGATTGTTGCGGCTTCTACGTTAATTCATGGTAACTACGACTACTTCAGGTTCTCGCAATCTTGGGATGGGGTGATTAGCGACCGATTGATACCGGCGTCGCTCTTCTCCGTAAGCAAGCCAGCATTTTTTGGAAACCTTCCATATCCACCATTTGATCCTGCTAATCCAGCCTCGGCGTCGCCGACCAACATCCCGGCAGGCTACCGGTTCATTTTCGGAGTGGAACCGCCGGCGGACGGGAGGCCAGCGGCACCAAGTTCCCTCCGTATTGTTCCCGGTTCTGGCTATGCTGCTGCTAGCCACTAACCGATGTGAGGGTTTGGCTTTTGCTGGCTGGCAGGTAGGAAGCCTCTTTCTTCAACATTACATCTCGATGCACTAAACATTTGCCGGGCTTTGGCCAGCATAAATGCCTCCGAGCTGCGGCGGGTTGCATCTTGACACTGTCCTTAAGATTTGAGGAGTAACGGTTCCTCGACCGGCAGAAACAAAAACCATGGAAGCCGTGTCGTCTCATGAAACTCCACACCCAAGTCTCTCCCTCGTCTGGCCGACATCGAACGCGAAGTCGTGGCCGAAAGCCGTGAATGGGGGCGTCAGCGTCTGCAGGAGCGCCTGCAACAACTCGCCGATGAGTCCGGCGAGGTTTTTCCCCCTCAAGCAACGCCGCCGCCGACCCCTAACGCTGCGCAGCGAACTGGGCGAAATCGAGCTCGTCGTTGACTACGGACAGCAACCCGGCTCGGGCCGATGGTGCTGCCCCCTCCGAGAGCAATGGCAATTGGGGCCGCACGAGAAGATCACGCCCGGCTTTGCGGAGAAGCTTTGCTTTACGGCGACGGCGACCGGGTCTTACGAGGAAGCGGCGCAGGTCGCCAGCAAATGGTCGCAAACCGTGGATGACTCCACCCTGCATGCGCTGGTGCAACGGGTGGGCGCCCGTGCCGAAGGCCAGGCGCAACGACGCTATGAGGAGCCCGCCCAGGAACGATTGCCCCAGCGTGGCCCCAGCGAGTTGGGAGTCTTGATGGTGGATGGCTGTCAGCTTCGCTATCGCGGCGCCGGCTGGGGCAAGCAGAAGACCGGCGAAAACCGCGTCGAATGGCACGAATTGAAGCTGGGCGTGTTCTATCGGCACGAGGCAGCCGCCCGCACCGAGAGCGGCCGCGGCCTGTTGATCGACAAGCTGGTCGTCAGTTGGCAGGACCAAGCGCTGGAACTGGGGCGGCGGCTCCACTGGGAAGCCTTGCGGGAAGGACTGGCCCGGGCTCAGGACACGCTGTTCCTGGCCGACGGAGCGCCCTGGACCTGGAACCTGAAGCAGGATCGCTGGAGCACGGCCCGGGGACTCTTGGACTTTTATCACGGCAGCGAACACCTCTGGGAGCTGGGACGCGCCTTACACGGCCAGCAGCAGCCCGCGCTTTCGCAGTGGGTGGAACCCCTGCGGCATCAACTCCGACACGGAAAGGAACGCCAGGTCTTGCGCCAGATCTTCCAGCTCAAGAAACGGCGCGGCGAGCCGGGGAAAGTGATTCAACGGGAACAGAATTATTTTCAAACCAATGCCGGCCGGATGAACTACCAGGAAATCGCCCAACGCGGCTGGCCCATTGGGTCTGGCGCGGTGGAATCGGCTTGTCGGCAAAAGCAGTGTCGTTTCAAACGCTGCGGCCAGTTCTGGACCAAAGCGGGATTGCGCAACCTCTGCGCTTTGGATGAAGCCCGGCGCAATCGCCACTGGGACGAACTTTGGGCGGCAAACTAAGGACAGTGCCAAGATGCACCCGCTGCGGGGAACTTGGGATTCGTGGACTTGACGCGGTTGGCCGCAAGCCTTTTCCTGAGCCTTGACTGCAAGTGCATGACATTCTGTCATGTCGGGGTCCTCCGTTGGTGTGCTTCTCATAGGATGACTGACTATCTTCAGGATAACAGGAACCAAAGCGGAATCGGGCGGAAATCTCTGAGGGGGGGAGCCATATCCATCTTCGCACGCGGTTGCAACGTGGTGATTCAGGTAGGAACCACACTCTGCCTCGCCCGACTGCTTTCGCCGCATGATTACGGCTTGGTGGCCATCGTCACAGCCTTGGTGGGGTTCGGTCCCATGCTCATTGACTTGGGTACTGCGGACGCCACAGTCCAAAAGGCCAGAATCAGTCAGGCGGAGGTCAGCTGTCTATTCTGGCTGAACCTGCTGATCGGGGGGGGGCTAGCCGTCGTAGTGGCATGCTGCAGCCCGCTTATCGCCCGGTTCTATCGTGAGCCGGAATTGTTAAAGATAGCCTTGTTCTCCGCGCTGGTATTCCTGTTCTCCGCTTTGTCAATTCAGCATTACTCGCTGCTGCGAAGAGCAATGGAGTTCCAGAAGATAGCGGTCATCGACACCGCTTCAAACGTGGTCAGCAGTGTGGCCGCGATCACCATCGCCTTGATGGGGTGTGGCTATTGGGCACTGGTGGCCAAGCCGGTGTTGCAGGCGCTCTTGGGCGGTGTGGGGGTCTGGTTGAATTGCAGTTGGCGCCCGGGACTTCCTGAAGTCAACTCGGGCGTGAAGGAATTGCTTAGGTTCGGGATGCATGTGACCGGTTTCACGATGACCGATTATGCAGGCCGATCGGCGGACCGGATCGCCTTGGGTTATCTTTTGGGCGCGAGCAGTCTCGGCTATTACCAAAATGCCTTTCTGCTCTATGATAATCTGCTGAGCGTTCTCGTCAGTCCGTTGCACAGCGTGGCCGTGGCTTCGCTGACCAAGCTGCGTGACAATGTGGAAGATCTCAGAAGTTCGTGGGCTGGCGCACTTTCCGCCCTCGCGTTCTTCGCAATGCCAATGTTTGGCGTGCTCGCAGTTGCCTCCCAAGATGTCATTACCCTACTGCTGGGGACGAAATGGGAGCCGGCTGGTCCACTCCTAAGCGTTTTCGCCGTGCGCGGGATTGCTCATGTTGTCGAGAGAACTTTGGGGTGGCTTCATGTCGCCGCGGGGCGGTCTGATCGCTGGATGAAATGGGGGTCGATGAGTGCGTTGGCGCAGTTGGTCGCTCTCTTCTGCGGCTTGCCGTTTGGCATGATGGGCGTGTGTGTTGCGGGTGCCGTGGCAACCTTTCTTCTGTTCCTGCCGGCCCTTGGTTATGCTGGCCGCCCCCTCGGCATTGGGTATGCGCAGGTGCTGCGAGTTACCGGACGTCAACTGGTCGCAGCGATTCTCTCGGTAGGTTTGGGCTTCCTGGTACAGCACCTATGGCTGCTCGACTCTCCCAGAGGAGTGCGGTTGACGGTCTCCATCAGCTCGGTTTTAGGTGCCTACGTGCTGCTTGCCGTGGGTGTCCTCAGGGTGACTAAGCCGATCAGGTTGTCCCTGTCTCTCATGCAGGAGTTCGGTCAGAATCTGGGCTCCCGCTTGGGATACAAGAGCATGAGGGCCTGCGAGTAGCATGGAATCATCAAAACCGCGCGCGATAGGAGATTCAAGCGAATATGAGCAAATTGGGAGGAATTCTTGTGCGTTTGGATGAAACGCCATTCGGGGAGGTCTACCGCGTGGTCCTAGGTTTCTCTATCCTCTCCCTGCATCGGTTAGTCGACCAGGATGGCCGATCGAGCTGGGTTCTATTCGTTTCATTCTTGGGTGTTCTTCTTGCATTGCGGCTTATACCGGCAGTCGTGCGGCACATTCTGCCATTTTCGGAACAGGTTCAACGTATCTGGTACGGGAGGCGCCAGTTGGCCAAGCGATACGATTCTTACCAGTGGCAGAAGCTGCTCTGGATCGGTCTGGGGCTTGGGTGCTACATCGGCTTGTCGGGCCGATTAAGCGGTCCCCCGGTGGCGCTGGCCGCGATGTGCCTGGTCGCAGGCGGTGCTGGGCTTCTTTGTTGGCGGTGCACTTGTCGGGCGCAGAAGCCGTTGCCTCCTGCAAGCCGCTGATGACCGCCCCGTGTTCACTGGGCTAGCGACGATAGTCGCCTTCGTTGCGGTTGCAGGGCAATCCGCGTTTTCCCAGCGAATGATCCGATGATCCTGTCGAAAAGTGACACTGCACCTAATCCCAATGCCGTTTAGGAATTCAGGCATAGATTTCGCCGACGGAGTATTCGACGGGTCCGTTGCGATAGGTATTCTTGCGCAAGCGTGGCCAACTGCTGACCGGCTGGCGCACGCTCGCGGACAGGATGGTTTCCGCCGTGGGGGAATGGCCGCCTCGGCAATGCGTCGCCAGGGCCCGGCGCACCACCCAGCGCACCTTGTCCGGTCCCAACAGATCCGCCGACACTTCGAGGAATTGCCACAGGCCTTGAACGACCTGCAGCGTCTTGAGAAAACTGATCCGCAGCACCCCCACGTCCCCGACGCCAGCCGCCCCCACCCGATAATCCACCAACACGGCATAGGCCAGGATCAGCGCGGCAATCTCCTGCATCGCCGTCAACGGCGTGTGGCTCTGCAAACACGGCGTCGAGCGCATGTCCACCTTCAGCTCCTTGTAAACAATCTCCTGCTCCCAGCGTCGGCCATACAACGCCAACAATTCCCCCGCCCGATGGCGCCGCCAGTCCAGCAGACTGGTCCACAGCCGCACCGTCGTAAAGGTCCGGCCCCCGCCCCGCTGCACCCGGCCCAGGATCTCCCGCACCACCCGCCGGTTCGGGCCCGAACGCATCTCCACCAACGCACTGCCGTCGAGCAGAACCTCCAGCAAGCAACGCGTCAGATTGGCTTTGACCCGCACCAGAAAATGCCGCTCCCCCTCCGCCGTCAAATCAACCAACAGCGCCGGCGAACCCGAGTAACGGTCGTTGATCAACAGACTCTTTTGCGGTTGCGCCGACAACACCTGCTTGGTCAGCACCATTTTCGATTCCCCCCGGCAGCCTACGGCCGCCGCCAGGGGATTGTGCAGCCCCAACTCCACCATCAACGCCACACCCACCTTGGGAAAGGCCGCCTGCCCGCGGCGACTGCGCGCCTTGCGCATCTGTTTCTTGACCTGCGGGGTATTGGCGATCGAAAACGTGCTCCCGTCGATCCCGCACAACCGCAGCCCGTGGTAAAACGCCTCCCCATGTCGCTTCGGATCGGCCTTGGGTTTGAGGGCGACGCCCATAATCGCTTCGAAGATTTCCCAAGGCAAAAGCGCCCGGCGTTGGGCCAGCGCCCCATCGGTGACGTCCTTACCGGTCAATTGCTTCACGTGTCGAGCCAGCGTACCGCCACCGGCCACGGCGTGGAAGACCAGACCGTGGATCAATTCGACGGCGCGGATGCGCGGAGGACAACGCCGACGCGGACCGCAGCGACGGAGCACGCTCCGGAGGTGGGAAGAAGGGATCAACTCTCGGAAAAGGCTCTTGAAGGTGGTAGCTGGGACAACGGTTTTGTTTGGCATCCCCAGCTTAATGGGGTACTAGGCGAAAAAGTTCAAGTGTAAATATCTGATGATGAACACATTATGTTGTAGCCTTGGAGCAGCATCCCCTCAACATCTTGGGCCAATTCCTAAACGGCATTGCACCTAATCCCATGTCAGGTGTGCGTGAACCAGATCGAATGCCGCGCATATGCATGCCGAGTTGGCGTAGGTTTAAGAAATATGCCTTCCAAAGTGCAATCTACGAGGCTCAAGACGTGCTCGTGGAGACTGATCATGTCGATCTAGTATGCCCCGAACCAGGTCCAGGTTTCCGACTGAAGGAGTCATTGCAGCGCAGGTTACTCTGGCGGGATCTCTCGGGGCAACTAGCCTTTGTTAACCCGGGATTGCGCCCGATACGACTTAAGCGCGATTACGATCTATTCATCGCCGTCTGTCAGAGTTGGTGGGACGTGCTGTATATCAACTCCATCAAGGGTTGGAAGGATCGCTGCCGAACCAGTGTCTGCTGGTTTGACGAATTGTGGGCACACTGGATTCCGGATACCGATATTGGCTGCACGCCCTGAAACAGTTTGATTATGTCTTCCTGGCCTTCGGTGGTAGTGTGGAACCAGTCAGTCGAGAGATCGGACAGTGTTGCCATTGGCTGCCTAGCGGCATTGACACCCTGCGATTCAGCCCATATCCCAGCCCTCCGAAGCGGGTTGTGGACGTTTACAGCATTGGCAAGCGGTTCGAGGGAGTGCATCAGCGCCTGCTGGCTTTGGCCGAAGAGAGAGACTTTTTTTACCTGTATGACACTTTTCCGGGAAGCATGGCGAATCCTCCAGATCACCGCCAGCACCGGGAGTTGATCGCCAACATTGCAAAGCGAAGCCACTTTTTTGGAGTCGGCCCTGCTAAAATGAGTGATCCAGTTGACAGTCGGGGTCAACTCGAGCCCGGATATCGCTACTTCGAGGGCGCTGCCGCAGGCGCCGTGATGATTGGGCAAGCACCGGATTCCGGATCGTTCCGGCACTTGTTTGGATGGCCAGATTCGGTGATCGAACTGCAGCCAGACGGTTCGAATGTTGCCCAGGTGTTGTCGATGCTGAAAGCACAACCGGAGCGAGTTGCCGAAATAGGTCGTCGCAACGCACGCGAAGCCCTTCTTCGCCACGACTGGGTGTATCGATGGAAACAGGTCCTTAGCCTGGCCGCTCTTGAGCCAACTCCCACCCTCCTCGCTCGGGAGGGGCGGCTCAAGCAGTTGGCCGAATGTGCGCAGTTCAGCGGACCCTGAATCGTCTGTAACCCTGGCCCTGCCTTTTGAAAATCAATGGTTCCTGTGATCGACGCAGTGATGACACACAGTCCTAAATTGAGTGCCGGTGAGTGGGTTGAAGTCCGCAGCCGAGAGGAAATCCTCAGCACGCTTGACAAGAGCGGGCGACTCGATGGGCTACCCTTCATGCCTCAGATGTTTGAATACTGTGGGAAACGGTTCATGGTTTCTAAGCGAGCACATAAACTGTGTGACACCGTCAACGGCACGGGGGGACGAAGGATGAAGAGCGCCGTACTGCTCGATGGATTGCGCTGCGATGGGAAGGCTTTCGGCGATTGCGAGATGCAATGCCTTCTTTTCTGGAAGGAGTCGTGGCTGAAACGCGCAGATGCGAAAATGGACTCCGCAGCCGCACCAAGAACAGCGTCGTCTCCCAGAGCGACTGGAACTTCAAGCCTTAAGAAATGCACAGAAGCCGATGTCTGGGCTGCCACTCAATTGCCCAGTGACCTGACGGGTCTGAACGAGCAGGTCCATGTCTGCCAGGCGACGCAGTTGCCGGGTGCCTCGGCGAAGCTTCCGATGTGGAGCCCCTGGCAGTACATCGAAGACGTGACGTCCGGAAACGTCACTCTGTCACAGACTCTGTGCTCGCTGTTGTTTGTCGCATATGCCGCCATTGCAGAATCCGGCCTTGGCTTTGGATGGGTACTTCGGTCGGGATATGATGTGTTTCAGAGACTTTGCGGTGGTACTCCCTACCCGGAGCGCCGTGGGTTGCTACCCAAGGTTCTCGAACCCCTGCGTTGGAACTCAACCTCAAGCCCGGTGATCTCGTCAGAATCAAGCCGCACCGGCAGATTCTGGAGACCGTGGACGAAGCCTTGATGAATCGAGTGGTGCGGCAGCGGAAAGAAGTACAAGGCCTGCCACCAAGACGAGGACGACCACAAGCGCTCTTCGGCTCGCGCCGCGGCGTGCCGGGGCGCGACCTGAGGTCGCTGATCGGGCCGCCGTGGGCGGCCCGGCAACCCTCGGAATCGAGCCTCCGGGCGACGCGAGGCTTCCAGCCGGTGCGCTGGATGGGCGAAGGGAAAGGTGACCCGATGAGCGACAAGCTCTTCCACGGCGACCCGGCGAGGTTGAGATCTCCCGAGAGGATGGCCCTTCTGGAGGTGGACCGCGTCGTGGCCGTCAGCCTCGCCGACCTGGTGGTCAAGATCGTGCTCGACGTGGGGACGGGCACCGCCGTGTTCGCGGAGGCGTTCGCGAAACTGGGTCTCGACGTCACCGGCGTCGACTTGAGTCCGGAGATGACCGAGTCGGCCAGGCGCCACGTCCCGGCGGCTCGCTTCGAGGTCGGCGCCGCGGAGCGGCTGCCGTTCCCCGACCAGTCCTTCGACCTGGTCTTCCTCGGTCACGTGTTGCACGAGTCGGATGAGCCGGCCCGAGCGCTCGGAGAGGCGAAGAGAGTGGCCAGGCAGCGAATCGTCGTCCTCGAGTGGCCCTACCGCCAGGAGGAATACGGGCCTCCCGTGGAACACCGCCTGAAACCGGAGACGATCGAGACTCTCCTGCGGGAGCAGCGCCTCGAGCGGTTCGAGCGCGTCGCGCTCCGAAACATGGAGCTCTACCGGATCGCGATCTGATCCGCGCGGCCGTCGCAGACCGGACGATGCCGGGCCGGCGGGAGGGGACCCCCGAGCCACTTCAGGACGAATGCCGATCCTCGAGCGCCTGCCGCAGATCCTCCACGAGGTCACGGACGTCCTCGATGCCCACGGAATACCGCACGAGACCGTCCGTGATGCCGGCGGACTCCCGTTCGCTCCTCGGGACTCCGGCATGGGTCATCGAGGCCGGATGCTCGATCAGCGACTCGACTCCTCCGAGGGACACCGCCAGAAGCGCGAGCTGGACCCGGTCCATGAGCCGCTTCCCGGCCTCGAACCCGCCGACCAGCTCGAAGCTGATGATGGCGCCGGGTCCGCTCATCTGCGCCCGCGCCAGGGCGTGCTGCGGATGCGACGGGAGGCCGGGGTACCGGACCCACCGAACGTCGTCGCGCCGCTCGAGCCAACGCGCGATCTCGAGGGCGCTGGCCTGGGCCCGCTCGATGCGGAGCGACAGCGTCTTGATCCCGCGGTGCACCAGGAACGCCTGGTGCGGATCCATGTTGCAGCCGCCGAGGATCATCATCTCCCGCAGGCGCCGGAGGACAGCCTCCTCGCGCGCGATCAGCACCCCTCCCACGACGTCCGCATGGCCATTGATGAACTTCGTCACGGAGTGCAGGGCCACGTCGGCGCCCAGCAGGAGCGGCTTCTGGAGGAACGGAGAGGCGAAGGTGCTGTCTACGACGAGCATCGCGTCTCGCTCGTGGGCCAGGGCCGCGACGGCCTTGAGGTCGGTGATCTGCATCAGCGGGTTCGAAGGGGTCTCGACGTAGATCATCTTCGTTTCCGGCACGAGCGCGGACTTCACGAGGTCGAGGTCCGACGTGTCCACGTAGCTGGCCGAGACGCCGAATCTCGAGAGGTGCTTCTCCATCAGGGTCCGCGAGGGCCCGTAGACCGAAGCCGTACTGACGACGTGGTCGCCGCTCCCGAGGAGGGCGAGATAGACGGTCGTGACCGCGGCCATGCCCGAGCTGGTCGCGACGGCACCCGCGCCTTCCTCGAGCTCGGCGACGCAGCTCTCGAGCGCCCGGATCGTCGGGTTCCCGAGCCTCGTATAGATGAACCCGTCCGAGCGGCCCGCGAAGCGATCCGCTCCGTCCTGCGCGCTGTCGAAGCGGAACGTCGACGTCTGGTAGATGGGCGTCACCGCGCTCCCGAAAGCATCCTCGGAAGCACCGGCGTGCACCAGCTTCGAGCTGAATCCCAGTCGCTTCGTGTTCATCGTCTCTTCCTCGCCGAATCGGCCGGTTTGCGGTGAAAGCGGCGCGAGTGAGTCCCTTGCCGATCGCGCCGATCGAGCGACAACCGACGGCGGAGCCGGGATCTCCGGCGGATACCCATCGACCCCCTACCTCCGCCGAACTACCGCTGGCCGTGGCCGTGGTGCGCGCAGGCCATGTCGGGCGACATCGCTTGCAGCGAGCCGGCCCTGAACGCGGCGACGGTCTCGTCGACGGTGGCGTGCTCGGATCGAAAGACACGGATGCCCGCGGCGCCGAGCTTCGCGAGCGCGCCCATCCCGATGCCGCCGACGACCATCCCGTCGATGCTCTCACCAGCGAGGGAAGCGAGCGGCGCGCACATGCCGTGGCTGTGGTGGGCGTTGCGGTTCGGGACCGCCCGGCAGGCGCCGCTGTCGGTGTCCACGATCATGAACACGGGGGCCGAGCCGAAATGCGGACTCACCGGGCTCGCGGTTCCCTTGTCTTCGGTGACCGGAATGCAGATGTTCATCTCGAGCTCTCCTTCGCTTGAACTTCCGTAAGCGCGCGGCCTGCGCGCGCCGGGAGGGTTTTCTTCCAACGGGCGGTGCTCAACGCGGCTTCCCCGCCGGAGGGGAGCCGGCGCGGCCTCGCCGCGGACAGGGGCCGCCGTCGCGGCCGCGCTTCTCCACGTCGTGCAGGCGGCAGCATCGATGCGCGTCGAGGTGAACGGGACCGCCCGCCATCCGGAGGGCTTTCCCGTGCACCAGGGCGTCCGCGACCTTGCGGTGCGCCGACTCGACGATCCGGCTGAACGTCGGCCTGGACACGCGCATCGTCTCGGCGGCCTGCTCCTGGTAGAGGCCCTCGAGGTCCGCGAGCCGGATCGCCTCGAACTCGTCGAGCGTCATGACGACTTCCTCGAGCTCGTCCACGGGGATGCGGATCGGCTTGAAGATCGAAACGGCCGGCCGGCCGGCAACCCGACGGGGGCAAAAGGGTCTCGGCACCTCTCCACCTCCGTTCCTATTATGGACATATGTTCTTAATGCGCAACCCCGGATCTCGGGACGGCCCGATCGAGCCACGACGTCCCTCTTTTCCCCGTGGCTTGACGTCGGCCGCGCGCCGCGGGATAATCATTCAAATCGTTCACGGGGCCGGACATGCGCAACGACTACTCGCCGCGGCAGCTCGCTCACGCCATCGGGGTCAGCGAGTCCTCGGTGAAGCGCTGGATCGACGACGGCGCCATCTCCGCCTCCCGCACCTCCGGCGGGCACCGTCGCATTCCGCTGAGGGAAGCGGTCCGGTTCATCCGGGATTCCGGAATGCCGCTGGTCCGGCCCGAGATCCTGGGCCTCGTGGATCTCGAGGCGATCCGGCGCGGCCGCGCGGCAGGGGGGCCGGAGAGCACGCTGAAGCACGCGCTGCGCGACGGGAGAGCGGACGTGGTGCGCGGAATCGTGGTGTCCCAGTATCTCGTGGGGGCTTCTCCGTCGGCGCTCTGCGACGGTCCGATCGCCGGGGCGCTCCACGAGATCGGAGAGCTCTGGCGCCACGATCCGACCGGGGTCGCGATCGAGCACCGGGCGACCGATCTCTGCATCCAGGCGCTGAGCGTGGCGCGGAGCCTGGTGCCGCCTCCCCGCGAGGGAGCGCCGGTCGCGGTCGGCGGCACGCCCCCGGGCGACCCCTACCTCCTGCCGTCGGCCATGTCGGCCTTCGTGCTGGCCGCCGCCGGATGGCACGCCACGAACCTCGGCCCGGATCTCCCTCTCGACGCGCTCGCGGCCGCCGCCGAGAGGGACCGCGCGGCGCTCGTCTGGCTGTCGGTCGGCAGCGAGGCCGCGGGCGAGCGTCTCGCCGCGCAGGTCCCTCCCCTCGTCGAGCGGCTCTCTCTCTCGGGGGCGCGGCTCGTCCTCGGCGGCCGGGCCGTTCCGCGCTCGCTCGAGGCGAGAGACGCGGCCTACCGAGTGGGGCACACGATGGCCGAGCTGGAGGCGTTCGCGCGGGAGCTGCGGGAGAGCGGGGGCGACCGGCGGAGGTGACGCGATCCGTGGACGCGGGGGCCCGCTAGGGCTACCTTATCCCGCGAGGACTTCGGACAACGGCGAGGGCGGACATGGACAACGACAGGAGCGAGCTTCTCAGGGAACTCGGCTACTCCGACAAGGCGATCGAGTTCATCGCCGAGGACCGCAACTTCGGGCAGCTGCCGATGTTCTCGATCAAGGCGTCGCACCAGGGACAATGCGGTGACATGCTGCGCCTGTATCTCGACGTGGACGGCGGGGTGATCCGCGGCGCGAGCTTCGAGCACGTCGGCTGCACCGGCCTGCAGGCGAGCGCGGCCGGCGTCACGACGATGATCCGCGGGATGACCCTCGACGACGCGGAGAAGCTCGACGTCGACGACATCGTGGGGTTCCTCGGCAAGATCCCCGCCGCCAAGCTCGACTGCGCCCAGCTCGCCCGCGACACGCTTCGCAAGGCGATCCGCGAGCTCAAGCAGCCGTCGTCGACCTAGAGCCGACTCCCGGTAGAATGCTCCCATGCGAATCTACCTGACCCGCTGGGTGTGCCTCGACGTCGAGTCCAACCTGCGACGCGTCGCCGTCGAGGCGGCCGCCGCCGCGGCCGCGGGAGCGGGCCTCTGCGTCTTTCCCGAGGGGTTCCTCCACGGGTACAAGCGCGAGGTCGCCCCTTCCCGCGCGCGCGAGACGTTCGCGGCCGTCTCCCGCGAGCACCCCGCGATGGCCTTCTGTTTCGGCGCCTTTTCCGAGGAGCGCCGCAACCGGATGACGGTCTGGCGGGGCGGCGAGGAGATCGCCCGTTACGACAAGGTCCACCTGTTCGCGCCGTTCGGCGAGCCGGCGATCTGGGAGCCCGGCGACCGCTACGCCGCGGTGCGGCTCGACGGCTGGACCTTCGGTCTCATCACCTGCAACGACATCCGCTTCCCCGAGCAGGCGCGCGCGCTGCGCCTCGAGTGCCGCGCCGACGCCCTGCTGGTCGTCGCCTGGTGGCCGTGGCGGCGGGACCACGTGTGGAAGACGCTGTTGCGCGCGCGGGCGATCGAGAACGGCGTCTACGTCGTGGGCTGCTGCCTCACCGCCTCCGAGTACCCCGGCGAGCAATTCGCCGGCGCCGGCAACCACGTCTTCGACCCGCTCGGCGAGCCCATCCGCACCGAGGACGACCACGTCTACGACCTCGACCGCGCCCGCCTCGCCGGCCTCGTCGTGGACCCGCTCGAAACCTACGTGAAGATCGACCGCGTCCAGCTGTTTCCCTGAGGCGCGCGCGGCCGGAAGTTCGGATAGCATGCTCACCGCTCGGGTGGCCGCGGCTTCTTCGAGTCGGGCTGCCCGAGCCTCGCGGAGGAACTGATGGTCGTCTCGCGCAGGGTTTTCGCCGTCGCGGTCCCACTCGTTCTCGCGCTCGCCCTCGCCGGCGCCGCCGGCCCGTCCGCCGCGCCGGCCGGCACGGATCTCGACGCGCGCGCGGACGCGCTCGCCCGGAAGATCCTGATCGTGGACACCCACATCGATCTTCCCGAGCGCCTCAAGGACAAGATGGAGGACGTCTGCAACGCCACGCCGGACGGGAACTTCGACTACCCCCGCGCGAAGGCGGGCGGGCTCAAGGCCGGCTTCATGGCGATCTACATCCCGGCGAGCACCGAGGAGGGTGCCGCGGCCCGCGCGGAAGCCGACCGGCTGATCGACCTGGTGGAGTCCATCGCAAAGAGGTGCCCCGACAAGTTCGCGCTGGCGCGCTCCCCCGCCGACGTCCGGCGGATCGCGAAGTCGGGGAAGATCGCCCTGCCGATGGGGCTCGAGAACGGCTCCCCACTCGTGGGAGACCTCGCCGTTCTCGCGCACCTCAAGCAGCGCGGGATCCGCTACGTCACCCTCACCCACTCCGAGAACAACGGACTCTCCGATTCCTCCTTCGCCTCGACGCGGAAGTGGAACGGCCTGAGCCCCGAAGGGAAGAAGGCCGTCGCCGAGCTGAATCGCCTCGGGATCATGGTGGACGTGTCGCACCTCTCCGACGACGCCACGCGCCAGGTGCTCGAGCTCTCGAAGACGCCCGTGATCGCCTCGCACTCCTCCTGCCGGCACTTCACGCCGGACTGGGAGCGGAACCTCGCCGACCCCGAGATCCGCGCGATCGCGGCGAAGGGGGGCGTCGTCCAGATCAACTTCGGCGCCATGTTCCTCCGCGCGGACGCGCAGAAGCAATCCACGGAAAGCTGGGCGGCGATGCGGAAGTACCTCGAGGAGCACAACATCAAGAGAGGGTCTGCAGAGGCCCGCAAGTTCCGCGAGAGCTACCTGAAGGAGCACCCGCGCATCTACGGCGACGTGTCGGACCTCGTGGCGCACATCGACCACGTGGTGCAGATCGCGGGCATCGACCACGTCGGCCTCGGCTCCGACTTCGAGGGGCTCGGCGACGGCCTGCCGGCCGGGCTCAAGGACGTGTCGGGCTACCGCAACGTGATCCGCGCGCTCCTCGAGAAGGGGTACTCGGAAGGCGACATCCGCAAGATCTGCGGTGAGAACCTCCTGCGCGTCTGGACGGAGATCGAGCGCGCGGCCGAGGGCCAGACCGGCGGCGTCGAGCCGCCCCGGAAGAAGGCCAGCGCGTCGTGATCCTCTCGTCCCGACGGACCGGTAGTCGCTAGGTGACGGCGTTCCTTACCCTGAATCGCGCGTCGCGGTAGGCGCCGGTCGTCATCACCTCGACCAGGCGCTCCACGGCATCGTGGACGTCGACGAAGCGCACGTAGAGCGGCGCGAACCCGAACCGGCAGATGTCGGGGTCGCGGAAGTCCCCGATCACGCCCCGCTCGATCAGCGCCTGAACGACGCCGTAGCCCTCGTCGTGACGCCACGAGACCTGGCTGCCCCGGCGGGAGTGGTCGCGGGGAGTGGCCAGGGTGAAGACCCCCGGCAGGCGGTCCTCCACGAGCTCGATGAAGAGGTCGGTCAGGGCCAGGCTCTTGGCGCGCACCCGTTCCATCGTCGTCCGCTCCCAGACGTCGAGCGCGCCGTCGAGGGCGGCCAAGGCGAGGATCGACGGCGACGAGGTCACGTAGGCCTGCATGCCGCCGGCCGCCCGGTAGTCGAGTTCGAAGTCGAAGGGGCGCGCGTGGCCGAGCCAGCCGGGCAGCGGGTTCTCGAGCCGGTCCTGCCACTCCCGGCGCACGTACATGAAGGCCGGGGCGCCCGGTCCGCCGTTCAGGTACTTGTAACAGCAGCCCGCGGCGAAGTCGACGTCGGCCCCCGTGACGTCGAGGGGCACCGCCCCGGCCGAGTGGGCGAGGTCCCAGACCATCAGCGCGCCGGCCGCGTGAACCTGCGCGGTCACCGCGGCGAGGTCGAGGGCCTCGCCGGTGCGAAAGTCGACGTGGGTCAGTTCCACGAGCGCCACGTTGCCGTCGAGGTGGTCGGCGAGCTTCGAGCGGTCGACGGCCCTGACCTCGAGCGGCCGCGGGCGGCGCGCGGCCACGGCCTTGAGGATGTAGACGTCGGAGTGGAAGTTGGCCGCGTCGGTGAGGATGACGTGGCGGCCGGGCCGGTGGTCGAGCGCGCCGCCCACCAGCTTGGCGATGGCGAGCGTGAGCGTGTCCGCGACGACGACCTCGCCGGAGCGCGCGCCGATCAGCGGGGCGAGGCGGTCGCCCAGCCGGGTCGGCTGGGCCATCCAGCCCGCCGTGCTCCAGCCGCGCACGAGGCCCTTGCCCCACTCGGCGTCGAGCACCTCGTTGACCCGCGCGCGCACCCGCCCGGCGACCGGCCCGAGCGAGTTGCCGTCGAGGTAGATCTCCCCCTCGTTCAGGGCGAACTCGTCGCGCAGCGCGCCCAGCTCGTCCCGGTCGTCCAGACGTTCACAGTCCATGCGCGTCGTCACAAGAAGGACCTCACTTCCCGGAGCCCGGATCGGGACCCTCATGTTACCCCGCCACCCGCCGCCACGGGCTTCCCGCGGCGGGATCCGTGGGGGGAGCGTTGCGAGCGTCCGCTCGAGGATAGCTGTCGCCTGGTGCGCCTGGCTGGCGGATTCTCTGCGAGCTTCCGAGAGGGCGGAACTGAGCCAAATGTGCGTTAGTATCGCCTGTCGTCGGAGATGACCGGCCTCATGGGGTTCACCGGCTCGACATGAAACGAACTGCCTCCGTTCTCTCGATCCTGTTCTGCCTGGGTGGGGTGCAAGCTCGGGAAACCGAAACCTACGTGTTGCACCAGGCCGTCTCGAATCGCGAGACGATCGTCTACAAGCGCGTCATCCGCTTCGACGACCAGAAGCGTCTGTTCCACGTCCGGGACTACTACGAGAACGGGCGAATCCAGATGGACGCCTTCTACGCCTCCTTCGACAAACGGGTGAAGGAGGAGTATCAGTGCAACTACCACTCGAACACCAAGGAAGGGCCGTACACGGAATGGCACCGGAACGGGCGCAAGCGATTCCGAGGCCATTTCACGCGGGGCAGGCTGAACGGCGCGAGCACCGACTGGTACGAGAGTGGGCGGAAGGAAGCGAAGCAGAACTGGCTCGACGGACAGTTGCACGGCCGGGTCAGATACTGGTCCGAGAAAGGAGACCTGCAGTTCGATTCGACGTTCGAGCACGGCATGAACCAGCATCGCCGGAACGTCAGCTATCGATACCTGTCGTACCTCCCGAAGGACTACGAGGCGGACGCCGCCAGGAAGTGGCCGCTCGTCATTTACCTGCACGGAGGTTCGGATCGAGGGACCGAGCTGAAGAAGCTGTACTCAGCCGGGATCCCCGACCAGGTATACAGGGGACGGGAGTTCCCGTTCATCATGCTCGCCCCGCAATGTCCCGAGCATCTCAGGTGGTCGACCGACGACTGGTTCGAGAACTTCTACAAGGAAGTGACCGCCCGGTACAGAATCGACACCGACCGGGTCTATCTGACCGGGCCGAGCCTGGGCGGCTCGGGCACCTGGTACATCGCCGCCCGGTATCCCGAGACGTTCGCGGCCATCGCGCCGATCAGCGGATTCACGAGCCATCTCGATTACATCGACAAGAACATCGACAAGCTGCTCGACATGCCCGTCTGGGCCTTCCACGGGAAGCTGGACACCGTCGTGCCTTTCGAAGAGACGGAGCGAATCGTCAAGAGGCTGGAGGGGAAGAACCGGAACCTGAGATTCTCCGCCGAACCGGATCTCGGCCACGGGATCCACTGGCAGGTCTATCCGGGCCAGGAGATCTACGACTGGCTCCTGCGATTCGACAGGCGATCGAGAAAGTGACGGCCCGCGCGCGGCTGTGGGTTCCGGGTTTCGCGGAGGTTCCTCGGGAATGGCCCGAGGCTTGAGGCCAGGCTGTCGACCAGCTCGCTGACTTCTCGTTTCCGGTGTTTTGGCTCCCCAGCAGGGACTCCGACCTTTGCCCCGCGGGTTGACAGTCACGTCGCGAGCTTCCCCGCTGTCATGTCCGACTGCGGGTGCTACCGACGATGCGAGGATGGATCGGAGCTCGGGGCGTGGAATCGGCCCCTCCTCAGGGCGGGGTTCCGTGGACCTCGAACAGCAGGCTGCAGCAGGTGACGGCGCCCTCCGCCTTCGCTAGCTCCGAGACGTCCACGGTGACGACGCGAAGGCCCCGGGCCTCGAGCCGGGCGAGCGTCCTCGGGAACGCCTCGGGGTAGATGACCGTGTCGCAGGCGGCCAGCGCGTTGGCGGCGAACGGCTCGGCAGGGTCGATCTCGATGAGCTCGAGCCCGGAAAAGTGCGAGGGCTCGACCCAGCCGGAGTGGATCAGCACCGAGCGCTCCGAGACCTGCGTCACTGCGGACTTGAGGTGGAGGCAGCGCGTGACCGGCACCGCGCGCACCTCGTAGCCGTGCGGCGACGCGATCCGGCGGAGCGCCTCGATGCCCTCGGCGTTCGTCCGGCTCGACGCGCCCGCGAAGATCGTCCTCCCCACGACGAGGATGTCGCCGCCGTCGAGCGTCGCGGGGGCCTCGATGGGAACGAGCGTCCTGAAGGGCCGGAGCGCTTCCGCGATCGCAGGGACCTCGGGCCTCCGGGAGACGGCGCCGGGGCGCGCGAGGATGGCGACCTCGTCGAGCACGACCGCCGCGTCCTCGACGAACACCGAGTCCGGAAGGTCGGGCTCGGCGCGTAGCCGCCGGACGGCGAAGCCGGCCGCGGCCAGGCAGGCTTCGTACCGCTGGTGCTGCTCGCGCGCGAGATCCGGATCGATGGGCCGGCGCGACAGATGGGTCAGCTCGCAGCGCGCGAACGCGGGGCTGACGTCTCTCGTGATCGCGAACTTCACGCGGCATCCTCTCCTGACCCTGTCTGCGGGGCCGCGCGCAGCATACCTCCGCGGAGCGCCCCTCGCTTCCTTTGACTCGCCGAGCCATGGTGCGTAGAGTCCGGATACGGCCCGCGACGGGCCGCTCCACGTGGAGGTCGCCATGAAACGCCGCGCATCCTGCCGCTTCATCGTGCTCGCCGCCGCTGTCCTCTCCGCTCCCCTTTCTGGAGCAGCCGCCGCACCACCCGCCGAAGCGCAGCCCGCCCCGTGCGACATGGCGGTCCCGAGTATCTACGAGAAGGTCTCGCCCGCCGTCGTCTCGATCTCGGCGATGTCGGTGAATCCCTACGACATCGGCGACCGGATGTCGCGGGTCGTCGGCTCGGGGGTGATCATCGACAAGGCGGGACTGGTCCTGACGAATTCGCACGTCGTCTTCGCGCGGCAGGTGATCACGGTGACCCTCGACGACGGCGCGAGCCTGCCGGCAAAACTCGTGGGAGCCGACCCGATCTTCGACGTCGCGCTGATCCGGATCCCGGCGCCGACGGACGCCGGTCTGCCGACGGCGAAACTGGGCGTGTCGGCGAGGGTCGTGGTCGGTGAGGACGTGTTCGCGATCGGCAACCCGTTCGGCCTCGACCAGACTTTCACCCGTGGGATCGTCTCCGCGGTGAACCGGCTGCTCCCCGACGTCCCATTCTCGCTCACCGAGCCCCTCATCCAGACCGACGCGCCGATCAACCCGGGGAGCTCGGGCGGTCCGCTCGTGAATCGCTGCGGCGAGGTGATCGGGATCACGACGGCCATCCTTCCCGAGGCGCAGAACATCGGGTTCGCGGTCCCGGTGGACCTGATCAAGGACGTCGTCCCGTCGCTCCTCGCGAACGGGCACGTCGTCCGGCCGTGGCTCGGGGTGCAGGGGCAGCTCGTGGCCCAGCCGCTCAAGGACCTCTTGAAAGTCCCGCTGACGGACGGCTTCCTGGTGGAGGTCGTCGAGCCCGGGAGCCCGGCGGAACAGGCGGGCCTCCGCGGAGGGCGACTCGACCTCGTGATCGGAGGCCAGCCGATCCTGATCGGCGGCGACGTGATCTCGGAGATCGACGGCTCGCCCATCGACGATCCGGACAAGGTCGCGCAGGCCCTCCGCTCGCTCAAGGTCGGCGCCACGGTGCGCCTCGGGGTCTTCCGCGACGGGGACACGCGCGAGGTGAAGGTGGTCCTGATCGAGCGGCCTCTTCTTCCCGAGGACATTCCGGCGCGCAGGTCCGCCGCACCGGGCGGGTCGCTTTCGCCGACCGCCGCCCGCGGCCCGTTCCGCAGCGCCCGCGGGGAATTCTAGGAGCGCCCCTCGAAAGTCCGGATCGGAGTTCGGCCCGAAGCGGCCCTCGTTGCGAGCGGTCGACTCGTCCCGCTAGGCCTTATTCGCGCCTCCGATTCGGAAGCGCGCGCCGAGGAACAGCTCGCGGCCAGGCGCGGGATGGTACGAGTTGCCGTCCGGGTCGGGCTCGGTGAACGCGATGTAGTTTCGGTCGGTGGCGTTGCGGACGACGAAGGTCACCTCGCCGCCGCAGCCGCGCGACTCCCAGGCGTAGGCGAGGCGGAGGTGGACCAGCCCGTACCCCCACGCCCAGGACTCGTTGGCCGGGTCGACCCACGAGCGGCTCTGCCCCTCGAAGCTGGCGCCGATCGTCCAGTGGGATCCCGTCCGGTACGCGGCGTCGAGATAGCCCTGATGCTTCGGGGCGTTGGGAAGCCAGGTGTCGGTGTACGTCGTCTGCGGCAGCTCGTTGGGCGGGCTGACCACGTACGTGTACTTGAAATCGGAGTAGGTGTACGCGAGCTGCAGCGCGAGGCCCTCGAGCGGGTACCAGCCCATCGCCGTCTCGAGCCCGTACCTGCGGCTCGCGCCCGCGTTGTAGTAGAAGGTCTCGAGAGGGCGGTCCTCGATGCGGTAGCGGCCGAAGTCGTTCTCCGTGTCCAGGCGGAACAGCGCGGCGTCGTAGGTGAAGCGCTTGCCGCTCGACCCCCTCACCCCCACTTCCTCGCCGTGCGAGGTCGCGGCGCCGATCCCGGCGTTGAATCCGCCGTATCCCTCGGGGTTGTTGATCAGCTCTTCGGTCGAGGGAGGAAGGAACCCCTGCCCCCAGTTGGCGTAGAAGCCGTAGCGAGTGCTCGGGTTCCAGGTCACCCCGACCCGGCCGGTCGTCTTCCGGTAGTCCGGAAGGTCGACCGACTCCGAGCTGACGCGATCCGTCGACCGGTCCTGGAACCCATCCCAGCGGAGCCCCCCGGTGACGCCCCACCCGTGGCCGACGTCGAGGCGGTCCACCGCGAACAGCCCGATCCCCTGCTGGTCGTAGCTCACGCTGGACTGCAGCCCGTGGTCCACGTCCTCGTTGAGCGGATTGCCGTTCTTCTGCTCGTCCACCGTCTGCCAGGCGGCGTCGGTCCCGACGCAGAGCTCGTTCTCGAGCGTCCCGGAGCCCGTGCGGAGCGCGTATTGGAGCTGCCCCCCCGGATTGTCGTAGGTCCGGTAGATCAGCGAGGCCGGGACCGACTCGCGCCAGGACGAGAGCCGCGAGTACACCGCGAACGAGAGGTCCTGGGCGGGAGTGAGGGAGAAGTCCCCGGTCAGCCCGACGGTCGTGCGGCGCGTGTACTGGTACTCGTTCTTGCTGACCGCGTCGGGGTTCGGCTGCGTCGGATCCTGGGTCGCCTGCTCCAGGTTCAGCCCTTCGGCGTTCTCGTTGAAGTACTCGGTGGAGGCGAGGATCGCCGTCAGGCGGCCCCTCGCTCCCACGTTCCAGCGGATCTTCGAGTAGACGTTGGTGGCGTCGTAGGCCGTGTGCACCCGGTAGCCGTCCCCTTGCATCCGGGACGCCGAGACCCGGTAATTCGTCGAGCCCACGGTCCCGCCCGCCTCGGCGAAGAGCTTCCCGAAGGAGTAGGAGCCGAGGTCGAGGGCGACGTCGCCGGAAGCCTTCCCGGGGCCGCCGTCCCGCGTCGCGATGTGGATGACGCCCCCCGCGGCTCCCGCGCCGTAGAGCGCCGAGGCCGGCCCCCGCAGGACCTCGACCCGCCGGACCGTCGCCCAGTCCACGTCGAAGAGGTCGGGCGCCAGGCCGAGCGGATCGTTGAGCGGGATCCCGTCGAGCAGGACCATGATGCGGCGAACGCCGCGCTCGACGAGGATCCCCTCTCCGCGGATCGAGAGGTGCACGCGCTCGCCGTCGGCCTGGTTGTCCACCTTGACGCCGGGCACCAGCTTGAGCGCCTCGTCCGCGGCGATCGTCTTCGACCTGGCGATCGCGAGGTCCTTCCCTTCGACCACCGTGGTGGCCGCCGGATTCTCCGACAGCGGGATCTCCACCCGCGGCGCGGTCACCGTGACGACCTCGGTGGACGGGAGCCGCCGGATCTCCTTGTCCTCGGCGGGCGGGGGAGCGTCCTGGGCGAGAGCGGAAGTCGTGGCGAGCGCGGCGAGGAGGAGGAAGGAACCCATGAGGCGAATCGAGCGGAAGACGTCGAGCCGGACCATGGCGGGGTGGCTCCTCGGGGCTCGGGACGAGCGAGCGGCATGCTCCGCCGCCCGAGCCGCGTAGCATACGTTTCTTCCTTCGAAGATCCGAGGGAAGCGTGACTCAGTGCGCGCCGGCGGGCGGGCCATGGTGCCTCGGCTTTCGCATCAGAGGGATCAGGAACAGCATCGCCGCGAACATGACCGCCATCAGGAAGAAGACGTCGTTGTAGGACATCATCGCGGCCTGCTGCTGGACCCGCCCGAAGAGCGCCCCGGCGGCCTGCCTAGACGCGGTGGCCGGATCGGACCCCTGCGCGACGAAGGCGCCGGCCATCCCCTGCAGCTGCTCGCGCGAGGCGAGGCCGTAGGCGTCCACGTGCCCCACGAGGACGCTCGTGTGGACCTGCGCGCGGCGCGCCAGGAGAGTCGTCGAGGTGGCGATTCCGACGGATCCGCCGATGTTGCGCAGCAAGTTGAAGATGCTCGTCGCGTTTCCCATGCGCTCGCGCGGGATCGGGTCGTTGGTGATGGTGGTGAGCGGGATGAACAGCAGCCCCAGCGCTCCTCCCTGGACCACCAGGACCAGGAAAAAGTCGTGGTACCCGACGTCGAGAGAGAGCCGGGAGAGCATGAAGAGGGACGACGAGACGAGGACCACCCCTGCCGCGAGCAGCTTCCTCGGCTCGACCCGGGTCATCATGAGGCCGATCAGCGGCATCATGACGAACGAGGTCGCGCCGCGCGGGAGCGTCGCGAGACCGGCCTCGAACGCCGAGTACCCGAGCAGCGTCTGCATGAACAACGGCAGCAGCACGGTGCTCCCGTAGAGCACGAATCCGAGGATCGTGATCAGGAGCACCCCCGCGGCGAAGGTGCGGTTGCGGAACACGGAGAGGTCCACGATCGGGTGCTCGGCCTTGAGCTCCCGGACGATCAGGGCGGCGATCCCCACGCCGGCGATCACGGCCAAGCTTACGATGAACCGCGACTCGAGCCAGTCCTCTTGCTGCCCCTTGTCCAGCATGATCTGGAGGGCGCCGATGCCGAGGACGAGCAGCCCCATGCCCCAGTAGTCCACCCGTCCCGAGCCGCGCTTGATGTAGTGCGGATCGAAGATGAAGAGGTAGGTCATCGCGATGGCGAAGAGGCCGATCGGGATGTTGATGTAGAACACCCAGCGCCAGCTGTAGTTGTCGGTGAGCCAGCCGCCGAGGACCGGCCCGAGCATCGGGGCGACCACGATGCCGAGGCCCCAGAACGCCATGGCCATCCCCCGCTTCCGCGGCGGGAAGGCCTCCAGCATGATCGCCTGCGAGAGCGGCTGCAGCCCGCCCCCCGTGGCCCCCTGCAAGACGCGGAAGAAGATCAGGAGCGGCAGGCTCGGGGCCAGGCCGCACAGGAACGACGACGCCGTGAAACCGATGACCGAGCCCATCAGCAGCCGCTTCCGGCCGAAGTGATTCGCCAGCCACCCGGTCATCGGCAGGACGATCGCGTTCGCGACGAGGTACGAGGTCAGCACCCACGTCGCCTCCTCGTTCGTCGAGGAGAGCGTGCCCGCGATGTGGGGAAGCGAAACGTTGACCACCGTGGTGTCCAGCACCTCCATGAACGTGCTGATCATCACGGAGATCGCGACGATCCAGGGGTTGACCGGGAGGGCGACTCCCGCGCCCGTCCCTGTCGCGGCCTCGTCGTTCAAGCAGGCTCCCCGCGGCAGCCCACCGCGCAGAGGATCGTCCGCGCGCCCGCCTCGATCCCCACGCGGGTGCTCACCATCAGGTCGTACAGCTCGCGGGCGGTCCGCTCGCAGCCGTAGTAGTGCTGGACGTACGCCGCCCGCGCGCGGTCCACCCGCTCCATTTCGATCGCGGCTCCCTGCTCGCCGCCGTGGCGCGGGGCGAGACGCCGGAGGCGCTCCTGGCGCGGGGCGTACACGAACACGTGCAACGCGTCCTCCCGGTCGCGCAGGATGCACTGCGCGCCCCGGCCGAGGATCACGCAGCTTCCCTCGAGGGCGGCTTCGAGAACAACACGGCGGGTCAGCTCCGCGGTGAGGTCGGCGTCGAACACCGTGCCGCGCGGCGCGGCGGCGAAGGAGTCGGCGCTGCCGGACCAGAGCCCCTTCGCGAGGCGGACCACCCAGGGGTTGATCCGCTCGTCGTACTCGGCGGCGTCCTCCGGCAGGACGTCGGCCCGCTTGGCGACTTCCGCGATCAGCTCCCGGTCCACGAGGCGCCAGCCCAGCGCCTCGGCGACGCGTCGGGCGATCTCCTGCCCGCCGCTCCCGTGCTCGCGGGCGATCGTGATGATCCTCTTCATGGCGCCACCTCGGCGGGGCTCAGCGGGTGAGCACCGTCGGCACTACCGACATCCCCGGGCGCAGCAGGTGCTCCGGATCCTGGTCCTTCTCGAGGACGATCTTCACCGGGATGCGCTGCACGACCTTGACGAAGTTCCCGGTGGCGTTCTCGGGGGGGAGCAGGCTGAACTTCGCCGCGGTGGCACCGCCGATGCTCTCGATGTGACCCCGATAGGTGCGCGCGTACGCGTCCACGTAGACGCCCACCGGCTGTCCGGGACGCATCCTGCGCAGCTGGCTTTCCTTGTAGTTCGCCACGACCCAGACCCGCTCGAGCGGGACCAGCGCGAGGAGCGGCTGGCCCGCCTGGACGACCTGGCCGGGCTGAGCGCTCTTCCGGCTGACGATTCCGGCGACGGGGGCCTTGACCTCGGTGTACCCGAGATTGAGGCGGGCCTGGTCGAGCGCAGCCTGGTACTTCCCCTCGATCCCCGCTGCCGCGTCGGAGCGGGCGTGCGCGACCTCCACCTGCTGGGCCGCGGTCCCGGCCGCGCGAAGCTGGGACTCCGCCTGCGCCACGTGGCTCTTCGCGGCGGCAAGCGCCGCCTCGGCCGCCTGCACCGACGAGCGGGCCGCGGTCTCGCCGGCGACCGCGGTGTCGAACTGCTGGCGCGATATCTCGTCCTTGTCGACCAGCTGCCGGTAGCGGGTGAGGTCCGCGGCCGCCCGCGCGTGGTTGGCCGTCGCCTCCGCGACGCGCGCCGTGGCCGCGTCCACTTCCTGGTTCGCCGCGGCGACGGCTGCCCGCGCGTTGGCCAGCTGGCTCGACGTGTTGGTCTCCGTGATCGGGATGGCCGCCCGGGCGGCCGCGGCGGCCGCACGCGCATCGGCGAGTTCCGCCTCGGCCTTCCGCGCCGCAACGTCGTAGTCGGCGGGATCGATGCGCACCAGCAAGGTCCCGGCATCCACGTGCTGGTTGTCGCTCACGAGGACGTCCCTGATCGTACCGCCGACGCGGGCGCTGATCGGGACGATGTTTCCCTCGATCTGAGCGTCGTCGGTGGTCTCGCGCACCCTCGAGTACGTCCAGAAGACGAGAGAGGCGATCGCGACCACGATGGCACCGGCTGGGAGCACGACGCGCGCCAGCTTGATGTGGCGGGCGCTCAGTCCCCGTCCCGCCGGGGTCGCCGCGGAAGGCTCGGTGCCCGTTTCGGTCATCGTGTCGTTCCCCCGTCGCCGCCCAGGAGGGCCGGGAGCGTGCGCTCGGCCGAGCCGGTCGCCCGTGCCAGCGCGACCTTGGCGATGTTGTGGGCGTACAGCGCGGACAGGTAGTTGTCGGAGGCGGCGGCCTCGGCGTCCTGGGCCTGGACGACCTCGAGGTTGCCCGCGACCCCCGCGGCAAAACGGTCCTGCGACTGGCGGAGCTGCTCCTCGGCCAGTTCGAGCGCTCCCCGCGCGACGGTCACGCGCTCCCCCGCCGCGTCGAGATCGAGGAGGGCCGCGCGGACCTCGTACTCGACCCGGGTGCCTAGGTCGTCGCGCCGCGCGCGAAGTTGCGCAAGCGCCGCATCGTCCTGCCGGACGCGCGCCCGGATGCGCCCTCCCTCGAAGATCGGGATCCGCGCCCCGACTCCGAGCGAGAACGTCCGCTCGAGGGAGGGATTGCTCAGGCCGATCCAACCGTAATCGCCCTTGAAGAGGATCGTGGGGTAAGCGTCGTACCTGTCGGCCTTGCGCGTCGCCTCGGCGGACGCGAGCGCGGCTTCCGCCTGCAGCAGGTCGGCTCGCGATGCGAGCGCCTCCGCAATCGCCGACTCCGCCGTGGGCGGCGCCGCCTCCCGGTGGGAGAGCTTCTCGGCCAGCTCGAACTTCTGCCCGAGGGGCACGCCGATCGCCCGCGCGAGCGCCAGCTTCTGTTTCGCGAACTCGTTCTCGTAGTAGATCAAGCGCTGCCGCTGCGCCTCGCGCTGGACCTGGGCCCGCAGCACCTCGATCCCCGGGACGACTCCCGATTCCTTGAGACGCCGCGCGCGCTCGAGCAGCGCCACGGAGACCGCTTCCTGGGCGCGGGCGGCCTCGATCCGGCTCGCGCCGAGCGCGGCCTGGAGGTAGAGAGACGCGCAGGTGAGTACGACCAGCTCGCGGGCGTCGCGGTATCCGAGCCTCGCCACCTCGAGCCCCTGCCCCCCCGCGCGCGATCGTTCGAGCGCGGCGAGATCCAGCAACGGCATCGTCGCGTAGACCCGCCCGTCGAGCACGTTGAACGGGGGGGTCACGGGGTCCTGGCCGGGCTGGAGCGGAATGCCGAACGCCTCGAAGTTGATCTCCTGGCGCACGCCGGAAGCCGAGGCGTTGACGGTCGGCAGCAGCCCGCTTCTCGCGAGCTTCTGGTTGGCCCCAGCGCTCTGCACCGACTGCGAGCTCAGGATCGCGCCGAGGTTTCGCTCGAGGCCGCGGCTCACGGCGTCGGCGAGGGTCAGCGAGAGCGTCTCCGCGGTGGGCGCGCCGTCCGGGACGCCGCCGAGAAAGGGATTCCCGATCGCGTCCTCCCGGCTCGCCGCGGTGGCCGGCGCGCTCGCGGCGCGCGACGGCGCCTGCTCCTGGGCCCACGCCGCGGTGAAGAGCGCCGCGGCGAGGAGAGCGGCCGCCGCGACCTTCGCCGTCGCGAGATGTCTTTCTATCGGGTTCACGCGTCTCGACGCCATCTAGCGCGCAGTATAACCCTCGACTATCGGCTCGCAACGCGGCGCGCGATCGTACCGAGGGCGCCCCGTCAAGGCGCCTCGACGGGGCGTCCCCCGGGTCAACTGCCCCCGGGGGACGCCCCGCGCGGCATCAGGGGCAGACCCGGCCGGCGCGAGGGGTGCCCGCCGAGTTGGTGCCCATGTTGCCGCCACAGGGGTTCCAGGCGCGGACCAGGTAGCAGAAGAGCCCGCCGCCGCCCGGCTCGGCGAGGTCCGTCGCGAAGGGCGCGCTGACACCGGTCACGACGCACACCGCGTGCGCGATTCCGAAGTCGCCGGGCCGATCGCTCCTCAGGACGTCGTATCGGGGCCCCGCGCCGCCCCTCTCGGCCGGCGCGCTCCAGCCCAGGTTGTCGATCACGGCCTTCGTGACCAACAGGTCCGTCGGATCGCCCGGCACGGACCAGAAGCTCGGGCTGTCGGGCCTGCAGTCCACGTCGTTCGACCACCCGTCGCCATCCCGGTCGGGATCGCACAGGTCGCCGAGCCCGTCGGCGTCCATGTCCGCCTGATCCGGATTGTAAATGACGGGACAGTTGTCGCAGGCGTCGCCCACGCCGTCGGCGTCTCCGTCCGACTGGGTGGGATTCGATATCGAAGGGCAGTTGTCGAGGTTGTCCGGCAATCCGTCGCCGTCGGTGTCGAGCCAGAGCCTGAGGTCGGCCTCGTTCCATCCGCCCCAGGGCTGCGCGAACCACCGCCCCTGGAGCTGGAACGGCGACGTCGTCGCCCGCTGCGTCACCCGGGCGCGCCAGTGGTAAACGTCGTTCGTCTCGAGCCCGACGGATCCGCCGACGAGCGCGGCGTAGGTCGTGACGCTGTCATACCAGGAGCCGTTCCGCACCAAGTTGGTCCCGTCGAACAGCTGGCCGCGCTTCTTGAACTCCCACTCCACCTTCACGTCGCCGCGGCCGATGAAGCCGTGACCGCGGACGGCCACGTTGAAGGCGTCGGACCGGTCCGACTTCCCGAGCCGGTCCACCTTGACGGTGGTGTCGTATCCGCGCTGGTAGGGCACGATGGCGCGCCCCTTTCCGCCGTTGCCGTAGTAGAGCCACGCCGTCCCCTCGTCCACTTGCACGTTGTCGTAGTACGGAGAGCCGACGATGAGGTCCGCGTAGCCGTCGCCATTCACGTCGCCGGCCGACGCGACCGATTCCCCGAGATGCTCGCCGGCCTGGTTCCCGCTTCGATTCCAATCGGGCAGGAAAGGCGGGCCCGATGCGGAGCCGAGGTAGAGCGACACGTAGCCCGTGTCCGCGCCGGCGCTCCCATCGAGGTGGTTCGCGCCGACCACGACGTCGCTGTACCCGTCCCCGTTCACGTCCCCCGCCGAGGCGACCGACGTTCCGAAGGCCGCGCCGGCCTGCCCGCCGTTCGCGTTCCAGGTGAGGGCGGTGCCGAGTCCGGCGGCGCTGCCGTAGAAGATGAGCGCGCGCCCCTCGCCCACGAACCCCCCGCCGTACCCCGGGGAGCCAACGATCACGTCGCTGTAGCCGTCCCCGTTCACGTCGCCGGCCGACGCCACGGAGGCTCCGAAGTACCAGCCCGCCTGGATGCCGTCCCGTTTCCAATCGGCGTTGCCGGGATACCCCTGCGCGCCCAGACCCTGCGGCGAGCCGTACCAGGCGAAGGCCTCTCCCTCGTTGACCGCCCCGTTGTCGTAGTACAGCGCGCCGACGATGACGTCGGAGTAGCCGTCGCCGTTGACGTCCCCCGCGGACGCGACGGAATAGCCGAACTCGGCCCCCTCCTGCACGCCCTCCGCCTCCCAGTCCACGTTTCCGGGGACGCCGTTCGCCCCGAGGCCGGAGGCGGAGCCGTGCCAGACGAACACCGCGCCTTCCATCTCGTAGTCGTACAGGAACCATCGCGCTCCGACGATCACGTCCGAGTACCCGTCCCCGTTCACGTCACCCGCCGAGGCGACCGAGCAGCCGAACTCCGAGCTGGTCTGGTCGGCCTCCGCCCTCCAGTCCGCGTTGAGCGGGCGTGCCGAGGGCTCCGAGGCCGCCGGAGCCGCCGAGCCAGACGAACGCGCTCCCCTCTTCGGACTGGCCGTTGTCGTACGCCGGGGCCCCGACGATGATGTCGGAATAGCCGTCCCCGTTGACGTCTCCCGCCGAGGCGACCGACGCACCGAGCTGCGCTCCGGCCTGGTTGCTCTCCGCGTACCAGCTCGGCGTGCCGCCCGGTCCGGTGACGCTGCCGTGGTAGACGAAGACCCTGCCCTCGTTGGCTTCTCCGTTGTCGAAACCCGGGGCGCCGATGAGGATGTCGGCGATGGAGTCGCCGTTCACGTCCCCCGCCGAGGCGACCGACGTCCCGTAGACGGAAACCGCCTGGTCGTACTCGTCGTTCCAGCCGGAGTTCGCGAGGCCCGCCGGCCCGCCGTGGAAGACGTACGCGATCCCCTCGTTGCCGTTGGGGGTCACGTCCCAGGTATGGGCGCCGACGATCACGTCGGAGTACCCGTCGCCGTTCACGTCCCCCGCCGTCGCCGCCGAAACGCCGAGGTGCGCGCTGGTCTGGTTGGGCTCGTAGGTCCAGGCGGCAGACGCGGCCAGGCCCGTCGAGGAGCCGAAGAAGACGAACGCGCGTCCCTCGTCCCCCTCGACGTTGTCGTAGTAGTAGGCACCGATGATCACGTCGCTGTAGCCGTCCCCGTTCACGTCCCCCGCGGTCCCCGCGGCGGAGCCGAAGTCGGCGTTCGCCTGATCCATCTCCTTCGACCAGCTCGCCGTGGTGGCCAGGCCGGTCGAGGCGCCGTGGTAGACGAACACCTTCCCCTCGTTCGTCTGGCCGTTGTCGTAGTACGGCGAGGCGACGATGACGTCGGAATAGCCGTCGCCGTTCACGTCGCCGGCCGTCGCCACCGTGTCCCCGAGCCAGCAGGACGCCTGCGTGTCCTCGACCATCCAGTCCGCGTTGGCCGGCGTGCCGTTCGCGCCGAGGCCCGTGGACGAGCCGAGCCAGGCGTAGGCGCGGCCGTGGTACGCGTCGCCGATGATCACGTCGGAGTAGCCGTCGCCGTTCACGTCTCCCGCCGTGGCGACGGAGGTCCCGAAGTTGTGGTCGCCGACCTGGCCGACCAGGTTTCCCTGGGCGGTCCAGTCGGCATTCGACGGTATGCCCGGGGAGCCGAGCCCCGTCGAGGAGCCGAGCCAGACGAACGCGCTGCCCTCGTTCGCCTCGCCGACGTAGTTGCGCGGGGCGCCCGCGATGATCTCGGAGTACCCGTCGCCGTTCACGTCCCCCGCGGTGGCCACGGACCACCCGAGCTCGGCGTTGTCCATCTGGCCCTCCGCGGTCCAGTCGGCCGGGCTCGCGATGGGCCCGCTCGCGGACCCGAGGTACACGAAGACGGCGCCCTCGTTCGTGTTGCCGTTCGTCCAGTGAGGGGCGCCGACGATGACGTCGCTGAAGGTGTCCCCGTTGACGTCGCCGGCCGTCGCCACGGAGAGACCGTAGTACGCGGCCTGGTCGGCACCGGCGGTCCACCCGGGCGAGGCCCTCAGCCCCGAGGCGGTCCCGTAGTAGAGGAACGCCCGCCCCGCGTCCGTGACGGGGCTGTCATAGAAGGGCGCGCCGACGATCACATCGCCGTACCCGTCGCCGTTCACGTCCCCCGCGGCGGCGACGGCCCACCCGTACTGCCCCTGCGCGAGGCTCCCCTCGTCGGACCAGGACGGGCTGGTCGCCAGGGGGTCGATCGTCACCGGATACCGGGCCCCGCGGTCGTCCACGACGATGCGGATGCCGCGGTAGCCTTCGCCGACGAATCCCTCGAACCACGCCGGCAGCTCGCGGCCCGAAGCATCGGTAACGAGGAGCGCCGCGTAGTGGAGCGCGCGCCAACCGTCGGGCGTGGCGAAATCGATCGAGAGGCGGTCCTCCGCGAGTATCGGGTGGAGAGTTCCGCCGAGCGCGAGGTCGAGGCGGAGCGGCGGGTCGCCCTCGATCCGATCCGGCGGTGTGGCGATCGTGAAGCCCTGCTCGACGCCCCGCCGGTCGTTCAGGTACCACTCGGCGATGTCGATCCTCCCGAAGTCGATGCGGTTGGCGTAGGCCGAAAGGCGCGGCGTCTCGGCGGGCTGCATCGCCCCCTCGCGTCCCCACGAGACCAGCGAAAGCCCCCACTCCCACGACGGCGCGGCCTCCCGGCGCGGCACGACGCGGACCCCTTCCGGCGTGAAGTACGTCCGGAAGTCGTGCGCCCGGTTCGGCGCCTGCCACGACGCCGGCAGGCCGGCGAGAGCCGGCTGCGCCTGCCAGGTGACGTGGTACTCCGAGGCCTCGATGTCCGCCCGGACGGCGTTCCACCAGTCCTGGCCGGTGCCGGTGGGAAGCTGGGGCTCTCCCGCCGCGGCGGCCCCGGCGGAGAGCGCGGCCGAGACGAGAAGACAGAGAAGGATCCGATGATGGCGTGAGTGCACTGGACACATGTCTGACCTCCCTCGCTGCGATCAGTGCGCCCTTGAAAATTACGACGAGAGGCGAGGGTGGAGCACTACCCGTTCAGGTAGGTATCTCGCGCCGGAACGCTCCTCTCGGGATGGGAACCGTCTCGATCCTGCTTGCCTGGCGCGAGGTCAGGCCAGACCGTTCCGGATCGCCTTGGCGACCGCCTCGGACTTCGAGTGGACCTGGAGCTTCTCGTAGATCCGCTTCACGTGGAAGGCGACGGTGTTGACGCTCACGTCGAGCTCGCCGGCGGCGCTCTTGTAGTTGTGGCCGTCCACCAGCATCTTCAGGATCCGCGTCTCGTGCGGGGTGAGTTCGTAGTCGGCCCGGTGGGGCGGGCGGACGCTCTGGAATAGGGTGATCACGCGCCTCGCGACCTCCGGCGACATCGGCGCGCCTCCCTCCACGGCCTCGCGCAGGCTGTCGAGCAGCCGCGCGGGGGGCGTCTTCTTGAGGAGGTAGCCCGAGGCGCCGGCGCACAGCGCGTCGAAGATCCGCTCGTCGTCGTCGTAGACGGTGAGCATCAGGAGCCGCACGTCGGGGAACTTCTCCCTCAGGATCCGGATTCCCTCGATCCCCGACATCCCCGGAAGGCCGATGTCCACGAGGGCCACGTCCGGCGGCTCGGCGCCGATCCCAGCGAGAGCATCCTCCATCGAGCGGAACGTCCTCGTGCACCGGTAGCCGCTTGTCCCGTCGATCAGGAGGGCCAATCCCTCGCGGATCTCGCGCTGGTCCTCGATGATGGCGGTCCGGATCACGCCGCGATCCGGCGGGCCCGCCACCTCGCTCCGCTGTCCGCTGACGTCCATCGTTCTCAAAGGTACACCCGGCGGCACGCCGTGCTACTACCTACTCAGGTAGGGAACGGCGCCTGAAGACGTTGCGCCTCCGCCTGACCGGCACCTCGAATCGCACTCGCGTTCCCTCGCCCGGGTTCGAAAGCAACTCGAGCTTTCCACCAAGCTCGGCCGCGCGGCGCTTCATGCTCGCGAGGCCGTGCCCCTCGAAGTCGGCGCCGGGGTCGAAGCCGCGGCCGTCGTCCCTCACCTCGAGGACGAGGCGGTCTCCCTCGATCCGTAGGTCGACCGCCACGAGCGAGCAGCCCGAGTGGCGCGCCGCGTTGTTGACGCTCTCCTTCAGCACCAGGTAGGCCTGCCGCCGCACGTCCGGGCCGAGCTTGAGCTGATCGTCCCCTGCCGGCGCGCGAAAGGCCAGCGCGACGTCCCGCGCCGAGCACGCATCGTTCGCGAAGCGGCGCATGCGCTGGACGACGTCGCTCAGGCGGTCGCGCCTCGGGTTGATCGCCCAGACGATATCGCTCATCGAGTCCACGAGTTCGCGCGACGTCTCCGCGATGCGCGAGAGGGCGTCGCGCGTCGCCGGCGCTCCTTCGCCGGCCTTTCGATGGGCCACCTCGGAGAGGATCGCGATCTGCGAGAGGCTCGCGCCGATGTCGTCATGGAGATCGGTCGCGATCCTCGTTCTCACGCGCTCCAGCTCCACCAGGCGGGTCACGCGGGCGCGGTGAACCGCCTCGGCCGCCGCGGCGAGGGCCAGCGCGATCGCGCCGAGGAACCACCACCGTTGCCATGACGGCCGGAGCACCACGAAAGCGAAGACCGCGGGGCGCTCGCTGACCCGCCCGTCGGGAGCGACGGCCCGGACGCGGAAGCGGTAGCGCCCCGGCGCCAAATTCGCGTAGTCGACGGAGCGGCTCGCCGACCGCTCGCTCCAGTCCCGGTCCGCCCCCTCGAGCATGTACTGGTAGCGAAGCACCCCGCCGGCCCCGAACGCGATCCCGCCGAACTCGAGCTGGACGCGATTCCGGTCCGGCGGAAGGCGGGCCGGCGCCACCTCGATCTCGCCCAGCTCCGAGACGGGATGCGGAACGCCGCCCGCCCGAATACGGCCGATGAAGACCGGTGGCGCCGGGGACGGTGCGTCATCGGCGGGGCGCATCCGCGCGATGCCCCGCAGCGTCCCGAACCAGAGATCCCCGCCGCGATCGCGGTGCGAGACGTTGACGAACGCGTTCGGCAGCCCGTCGGCCATCGTGAAGTGCCGGACGCGGCCGGTCGCCGGGTCGAGGCGATCCACGCCCCTGTCGGTGCCGAAGTAGAGGCGTCCATTGTCGTCCTCGACCATGGACGTCACGTAGCTGCTCGAGAGTCCGCTCCTCGTGTCGAGGATCTCGAAACGCGGCGGCGAGGCCGAGGGGTCGTCCACCCTCGCGACGCCCCCTTCCTCGGTGGCGATCCACAGCCGGCCCCGCCGGTCGAGCTCGATAGCGCGGACGAGCCCGCGGGGACACCCCTCCTTCGTGGTGAAGACCTCGAAGCGGCCGTCGCGGTAGCGTGCGATGCCACCGAGGTACATGCCGATCCAGAGGGCGCCGAGGCCGTCGTCCCGGAAGGCGGTCGGGGCCGATCTAGGATAGCCGTCGGCCACCGTGAAGCGGCGGATCGTGCCGGTCTGCCGGTCCCACCGGGCCAGCGGATCGTGCAGGACACCGGCGACGGTGCCGATCCACACGTCGCCGCGCGTATCCTCGTAGGCCCGGAACACCTCCTCGCCGCTCATCCCCTCCGCCCGCCCGTAGACCGAGGCCGGGCGCGCGCCACCGAGGTCGTCCACACGCGCCGTGCCGTGGAACCGGTACAGCTCGGTCCTCGACGGTACCCACCAGTCGCCCAGGTGGTCCTCGAGGATCCACTGGTACCAGCCCCACCCGAGGTTCTCTTGCGGGACGTTGGGCTTCGTCGCGACGAAGCGTCCCTGCTCGAGCCGGTAGAGGCGATCGTACGCGGCGGCGCAGAGGTCACCCGCTCGTGTCTCGAAGATGGAAGCGATCCGCGGGTTCGCGAGCCCTTCGGCCTCGGCGTAGGACGAGAGCCCTCGCCGCGCGAGCCGCATCAGGCCCCCGCCCTCGGTGCCGAGCCAGAGGTCGCCGGCGGAATCCTCTGCGAGACAGGTGATGTCGTTCTGGACCAGTCCGTTCTCCGTGAAGTACCAGCGGAACGCCATCTCGCGGCGCTGCTTGGGGCGCAGCTCGCCGAGGCCCACGGCTCCGATCCAGATCGTTCCGTCGCGCGCCTCGAGCGCGGCGCTCACCTGGGGATCGCGGAGGCCGCCGCCGGTCCCGAGCACGTCGGACACCGCGGAGCCCTCCGGGTCGGGCCGGGCAACGAGGCGCGCGAAGCCTCCCGCGGTCGCCGCCCAGATGCGCCCCGCGCCGTCCTCGACGAGCGAGCGGACGTCGTCCGCCGGCAGCCCGTTCCGCTGGGTGAAGCGCTCGACGCGACCGTCCGCGCCGAAGCGATAGAGACCGTACCGCGCGCCGACCCAGAGGCTTCCGTCGCGGGCCGGCAGCAGCGCGGAGACGTAGTTCTGCCTGGACGCGTCGGCGCGATCTTCCGGAAGGCCGACCGGGTGGAAGCGGGCGCGGCTGCCCTCGATCTCCACGCGGAAGAGTCCCGAGGTCGCGCCGGCCCACAGCCGGCCGGCCCGGTCCTCGAGCAGCGCCGTGATGGACGGCGCCGGCTCTCCGTCGGTCTCGAGCAGCGAGAAGAAGCTGCGGTCGGCCTTCGGATCGAATCGGACGATCCCCCGGGCCGTTCCGACCAGGTACGTGCCGTCGCGAGTTTCGAGAAAGTCGCCGATCGCCGCGGGCGGCAGCCCGCTCTCCGCCCCGTACGTCGTGAAGCGGTAGCCGTCGAAGCGGCTCAGCTGGTACCGGTGGCAGATCCAGAGATATCCGCGCGAGTCTCGAACGATGCGCCGGACCGAGTCGCTCGCGAGCCCGTCCGCGGTGGTGAACGACGCGATCGGCAACCGCTCCGCCCGCGCGCCACCGGCGGAGACCAGGAGGAGGACTGCCAGACACGACAGCCCGGCCGCCAGACGGCGGAAACCGCTCCTGCCCCCCACCCGGACGATCGACACGTGTTTCCCGACCGGAGGCCGCCGGCGTCGTCGGATCTTGAAGGACGCGGCTCCGGTTTCGGGGGTAAAGATACGACGGTTCGTCAGCCCTTGGAACGCCCGGGGTGGCGGTTTCCCGGCCGCGCCGGCTGGCGCGAAGGGTTCGCGCCAGGCGCATGCCGCCAGCTCGAGGGATCGACCGCGTCGGGCCGTCCCCCTGCGCGGGCGCCGTTGCCCCCGCGGTGGAGCCTTCCGCCCTGCGCCGGCACGCCGTACGGGTAGGTGCGGGGGTATCCCGGATACCCGTCGTGGCCGCGGTACCCGTAATATCCGTAATACCCGTAGTACGGCGACAGCAGCCTGTACCGTGGCTCCGGCGGGGCGGTGTACGCGTCCACCACGGCGCGGTCGAAGTCGTAGCGGCGGTCCGCATCGACGCGCGCGTACTCGCGGTCGAGGAACTCCTGCACGAAGCGCCACTCTCCCCCGTCGGGCGTGCGGACGGGCCCGTCGGGGGCGGTCGGCGGGCCGAACTTCTCGAGATCGGCGTTGGTGTAGAGGGGAACCGGTTCGCCGGCCGGAAGCTGCTCCGCCCGGGCCGGCGCCTGGATCGCCAGAACGCCGATCGCCGCGGCCGCGAGAAGGCCGATTCGCCTCATGGAATGAAGGTACGGCGAACCGGCCAGGCGGGCCACGTCGAGGCCGCGAGAATATGGGGCCTCGGCGGCGGCCGCGGCTTCAGACCGGGAGGCCGGACGCGTCGAACATCCCCTCGAAGAGGACGGTCGAGAGGTAGCGCTCCCCGGCGTCCGGCAGGACGACGACGATCGTCTTCCCGGCGAACTCGGGCGCCCGAGCAAGCCGGGCGGCGACGGCGGTCGCGGCGCCGCAGGAGATGCCGGACAGGAGCCCCTCCTCGCGGGCGAGGCGGCGGGCGTATTCGACGGCCTCCTCGTTGGTCACCTGCTCGACCCGGTCCACGAGCGACAGGTCGAGCGTATCGGGAACGAACCCGGCCCCGAGCCCCTGGATCTTGTGCGGCCCCGGCCGGAGCTCCTGCCCCGCGAGCCTCTGCGAGAGGACCGGGCTGCCGGCAGGCTCGACCGCGACCGAGAGGATCGCCTTGCCCTTGGTCTTCTTGATGAAGCGGGACACTCCTGTGATGGTGCCGCCCGTGCCGACGCCGGACACGAGGACGTCGATCGCTCCGTCCGTGTCCTCCCAGATCTCCGGCCCCGTCGTCCTCTCGTGGATCGCGGGGTTCGCCGGGTTCTTGAACTGCTGGGGCATGAAGTAGCGCTTCGGATCGCTCGCCGCGATCTCCTCCGCCCTAGCGATCGCCCCCTTCATCCCCGCGGGGCCGTCCGTGAGCACGAGCTTCGCGCCGAAGGCGGCCAGGACCTTCCGGCGCTCCACGCTCATCGTCTCCGGCATCGTCAGGGTGAGGGCGTAGCCGCGCGCCGCGGCGACGTAGGCCAGGGCGATTCCGGTGTTGCCGCTGGTGGGCTCGACGATCTCCATGCCGGGAAGGAGCGCCCCCCGCCCCTCCGCGTCCCAGACCATCGCGGCGCCGATTCGGCATTTCACGGAGTAGGCGGGGTTCCGCCCCTCGATCTTCGCGAGGACCAGGGGGCCTCCCGCGGGAACGACGCGGTTGAGGCGCACCAGCGGGGTGCGGCCGATGGAGCGGGTCACGTCGGGGAAGAAACTCGCCATGACGGCCTCCGGGACGCCTTCGGACGGGCGTTGCGATGACGAACGACTTTCAGTATGCGGCGTTCGTGGGAGTCTCGCACTCTCTGGGCGGCGAGTGACCCGCGTCAGGCGAGGATCGCGAGCGCAAGGTCCCGCGCCTGGGAGCGGATCTCGGGGACCGCGAGGGTCTCCCAGAGCGAGCCCTTTCGCGGCGGTCCCAGGGTGGACAGGACGGTCGAGCGGACCCCGTCCGCCCCGATCAACAATCCGTCGGGACCCGCGTCGAGCCCGAACCCGAGCGGGCCCGGGCGGGCCGCGCCGCTCCGGAGGAGCTCGTCGACGAGGGGGCTCACCGTCCCGGCGTAGACTTCGTGCGGGCCGGTGCAGTTCACGATCGCGGTCACCAGCAGGCACTCATCGGCGACCGCCCCGCGCCTCCTCAGCCACACCCGCGCGCCGTCCGCGTCGGCCTCGACCCGCACGAGGCGCGCCGCCCGCGGGCGCAACGTTCCCGACCGGAGCAGTTCCTCGAGCCGTCGCGCCACATCGGGAGCGATACGGTGACGGGCGGTGTCCCAGTAGGGACGCACGTGCCGCAAGAACCGCCGCCGTTCGAGTCTCGGAAAAGCCCTGCCACAGTCCCTGGGTCCGCGGCCTGAGGCCGTCCACGACGGCCCGCCAATCCTCGGGCTCGCCGAGGCTTCTCTCCCTCGAAACTTCCGAACTCGCCGCACGAGGTCGCGCAATCCGAGCGTCTCTCCCGGCGCCACCGGCGGCAACGGTTCCGGTGGAAGCGGGGCGTGCGACCGCGGCAGCTTCCCTCGCCTCGAGATCGCGTGGAGCGGCCCCGTGATCCCGCGCTCCGCGAGGACGAGCGCCACGTCCGCCATCGTCAGCCCGGTGCCGAGCAGCAGGACGGGCCCGTCGGCGGCGAGCGCCTCCAGCGCTCCCGGCGTCCACGGGTCGGACACGTAGAGCGGAGGAGCGAGCCGCGACAGCCCGGGCACTTCAGGGGAGCTCGGAGGGCGGTTTCCCAGCGCGAGAACGGCATGCGCGGCCGCGATCTCGCCCCCGTCCGCGAGGACGATGGAGACGCCCCCTCGCGAGGGACGCGCGGCAACCGCCTCCCCCGCGATCCGGCGGAGCGTGACGCCCGGTATCGCCGCGCGCTCGGCCTCGTCGAGCGCCGCGGCCACGTACGCGCCGTAAACGGACCGCGGCAAGAAGTCCTCCGGCCCCGCGCCCGGCACGGGCCCGTCGCCCCTCGGCCCGTTCAGCCACCGCACGAAATGGTCCGGATCGTCCGGGAGGGCGCTCATGCTCCCGGCACGCACGTTGAGCAGGTGGAGCTCGCTGGCCGTGCCGAAGGCCACGCCCCGGCCGAAGCGCCCGCCGCGGTCGATCAGCGCGATCTCGAGCGGCGCCCGCGCGAGCCGCAGGAGCTGCACGGCGACGAACGTACCGCTGACCCCGCCGCCGACGATCGCGACCGTTCGAGAAGGAGAAACCAACCTGTCCACGGTCCCTCGACGCGGCTCCGAATGCCGTACGGGGTGCGATTCAGGTAGCCGACGAGGCTACGGCACCTCCACTCGAGCGCGTACGTCTCCGGCCGGAAGCAGTATCGCACGCGGATGCGCTGCCCGCGGCGCCCCGCCCCGCCTCATCCACGGAGCGGGCGCAGGAGGAACCCTCTCCCGGCCAGCACGCGCCGCACCTCCGCGAGGATGCGGGCGGCGCCCGGCGTGTCGGAGTGCACGCAGATCGTGTCCACCCGCCCGTCCCTCGCCAGGCGGAGGGCCTGGGCCGCCGCCTCGGCGGGATCCGTGATCAGCGCGCCGGGCAGACGCCTCGAGCGGAGCGAGCCGTCGGGCTCGTAGGCCCGGTCGGCGAACCCCTCCCCCGCCACCGCGAATCCGAGAGCGCGCCAGAGCTCGAGCGCCGGCGACCCCGCGAGGCCGACGAGCACGAGACCGGGGTCGTGGAGGGCCACGCCCCGGGCGACCGCCTCGGCGATCGCGGCGTCCTTCATCGCTTCCCCGTAGAGCGCGCCGTGCGGCTTCACGTGGCCGAGGATGGCACCGGCGCGCGCCGCGATGCGCGCGAGGGCTAGAACCTGGGAGCGCACCGCCTCGGCGAGCTCGCCGGGCGTCATCGCCAGGGCGACCCGCCCGAAGCCCTCCCGGTCCGGGTAGGAGGGGTGCGCGCCGAGGGCCACGCCGTGCGCGAGGGACTGCCGCACGGCCGCCTCCATGGAGGCGTCGTCTCCGGCGTGCCCTCCGCATGCGATGTTGGCCGACGTGATGCACGGGTAGATCGCATCCTCGCCCAGCCCCTCGCCGAGGTCGCAGTTGAGATCGATCTCGCTCACGACAGCTCCTCCCCCCGGGTCTCCGGGAGCAGAAGGACCAGGAACGCGCCCGCGAGGAAGAACGCCGACGTGAAGGCGAGCGCGATCCCGAGGCCGTAGGCGTCCGCGAGGGCGCCGATCGTGAAGGGCGCGAGCGCGCTCACCGCCCGCCCCGCGTTGTAGCAGATCCCCTGCGCCGTTGCGCGGATCGAGGACGGGAACAGCTCCGCCAGCATCGCGCCGAAGACGCTGAAGTAGCCGTGGCCGAAGAAGCCGACGAGGGGGCCGAGAAGGAGGAGCGCGGTCGCGCTCCGCGCGCCCATCCCGTACACGGGAACGAGGACCGCCGCGCCGAGCACGAACGCCTGCACCGCCGGGCGCCTCCCGAACCGGTCCGCGAAGAAACCGAAGGACGAGTAGCCCAGGAACGCACCCGCCTGCATCGCGACGATCCACCATGACGATCGCACGACGCCGAGACCCGCTCCCCCGGCCTCCCTGGAGCCCGCGAGATAGGAAGGCACCCACGTGAAGAGCCCCCAGTAGGCGAAGAGCAGGCTCGTCGCGAGCGCCGTCGAGACGACGACTCGGCGGCGGAGGGGCGGCCGCAGTAGCGCTCTCGCGTCCAGGAGCGGCCTTCGCGCGGAGGAGCTCCAGATCTCGGGCTCCGGCACGCTCCGCCTGATCCACACGGTGAGCAGCGCCGGCGCGATGCCGAGGGCGAACAGGACCCGCCACCCGTACTTGGGAAGGATCGCGGCGGCGAGGAGCGCGGCCGCGGCGTAGCCGATCGCCCAGCCCGACTGCATGAGCCCGATCGCCTTCCCCCGGTGGCGCGCCGGCCACGTCTCCGCCACGAGCACCGACCCGGCGGACCACTCCCCTCCGAGTCCGATCCCGACGAGGGCGCGCCAGAGCACGAGCTCGGCGACGCTTCTCGAGGTGGCCGTCAGCGCCGTGAACACGGAGTACGTGAGGATCGAGACGATCAGCGCGCGCGCCCGCCCGATCCGGTCGGCCGCGAAGCCGAACAGGATGCCTCCGGCGGCGGAAGCGAGGAGGGTCACCGAGGCGAGCGCCCCCGCCTGCGCCGCGTCGAGACCGAACTCGGAGCGGATCGCTCCGAGGGCGAAGGCGTAGAGCATGACGTCGAGGGCGTCGAGCATCCACCCGAGACCCGCCGCGATCAGCGTCTTCCACTGGGCCGGGGTGATCGGATCAGCCGAGGAGCTCACGAAGAGCGTTCTCCTGCTCCGCGAGGAGCGCCTGCGCCGTGTCGAACGAAACGGGCTCGAAGCGCACGACGTCGCGCGGACGGAGCTGCCCGAGCGCGTGGAAGTCGGCGGAGACGACGCTGGCGATCTTCGGGTACCCGCCGGTCGTGGGATGCTCGACGAGGAGGACGATCGGTTGCCCGTCGGGCGGGACCTGCACGGCCCCCGGGCAGACCCCCTCGGTGACGAGCTCGCGACCGGCCGAGGGGAGGATCGCGCGCCCCTCGAGCCGGAGTCCCATCCGGTTCGACAATTCGGTCACCCGGTAGCCTTCCGCGTGGAACGCGAGGCGCTCGTCCTCGGGGAACCAGGCCGCCTGCGGCCCGGGGGTGACGCGAAGGGCGTCGCGGCGCAGGAGGCCGGGGACGCCACGCGGGTCGAAGCGCGCGGAGGGGAGCTCGCCCGCGACGCGGTCGCCGACGTCGAGCCGGTCGCCGATCCGCAGCGGCCGCCCCTCGAACCCGCCCAGGCCGACGAGGAGGTGCGTGGAGGCGCTCCCGAGGACGTCGGGCACCGAGATCCCGCCCCGCACGCACAGGTAGGCTCTCGCGCCCCCGCGAGTCGCGCCGAGCTGCAGCGTCTGCCCCGCCCGCGCCTCGAGGGGGGCCCACGATGGGACCGCGGCGCCGTCGAGCCGCGGGGCGAAGTCCGAGCCGGCGAACGCGATCACGGCGGGACGCTCGAACGCGAACGTCCCGCCGACTAGGGTCAGCTCGAGCGCCGCGGCGCCGTCCCCGTTCCCGACGAGGCGGTTGCCGATGCGGAGCGAGAGGGGATCGGCCGCCCCCGACGGCGGCACGCCGAGCTCGCCGTGACCGAAGCGCCCGAGGTCCTGGACGGTCGTCAGGAGGCCGGGCGCCACGACGCGGATCGTCCCCCTCGCGACGTCTCGTGCGCTCACGCCGTCTCCTGCACGAACACCACGCGATCCCCCATGCGGACGAGCGAGACCGGCTCCCGCGCCGGATCGAAGAGGCTCGCGGGCGTCCATCCGATGACCCGCCAGCCGCCGGGGGACGGCAACGGGTAGATCCCGGTCTGCGACCCGCCGATCGCGACGCTTCCCGCCGGCACGCGCCTGCGCGGCGTCGCCAGGCGCGGGACGGAAAGCGCGGGATCGAGACCCGCGAGGTACGGGAAGCCGGGAGTGAAGCCGAGGAACGCGACCTCGTACTGTCCGGCCGCGTGGAGGCGTACGACTTCGTCTTCCGCGAGGCCGCAGTGCTTCGCGACGTCGCCGAGATCGGGGCCGTGGGATCCACCGTAGCGCACCGGGATTTCGACACGGCGCGGCTCGGGAAGCGGCACGCGGCCGAGTCCCGCCAACGCCTCCTCCACGAACTGCCGCAGCGCCTCGGCGCGAGCGACAAGGGGATCGAAGCGGATGAGCAGCGACGCGTAGGCCGGGTGGAGATTCAGGACGCCGGGGACGGCGCGGGAGCGCAGGGCCGTCAGGAGCCGGAGAACGTGCCGGCTGCTCTCCGCGGAGATCTCCTCGCCGAACGAGACCAGCAGCGCGTGGTCGCTCGCGAGGACGATCCGAGGCAGTCCGGGCGGCTCGGTCATGCGGAAACCCCGCGGATCGGCACCGATGCCCGCGCCGCTCCGCGAGATCGCGCCTCCCTCGAGAGGATACGACGCTTTCCCCGGCGGGAGGAGGGGCCCGGACTTGCCGACCCGGCGGGGCGGACCCTAGATTGAACCCGCGGGATCGAAGGGATCGGCTGCCAGCCGAAAGGGGCCGTCATGGCATTCAAGAACAGGGTCGTCGCGCGCTACCTGGATGGCCGGGTCATGAAGGGATTCACCTTCGATTTCCTTCCCAACAAGGAAGGATTCCACCTCGTCGACTCCGAGAGCGAGAAGAAGGTGTCCGCCGTCGCCGCCAAGGACCTGAAGGCCATCTTCTTCGTGAAGACGTTCGCGGGGAACAAGGAGCGCAAGAAACGTCTCGCCATCGGTTGGGGACGGCCGGGCGGCCAGCGGCTCAGGATCACCTTCCTCGACGGCGAGGTGCTGCAGGGAACGGCCACGGTGTACACCCCCGGGCGGCTCGGGTTCTTCGTCATTCCGGCCGACGACGGGAGCAACAACGAGAGGGCGTTCGTCTACTCGGCCGCGACCAAGAGCGTCGAGGTGATCACCGCGGAGACGGCGGCCCCCGCCGCCGGCGCCCGCGGTACCCGCTGACCCGCCGCCTCCCCGGCCAGCGCCGCCTGAAACCGCGCCCCGGGGGCGCCGCGGCCGGCGCTCCTTGCTTCGCGGACCCCGGGATCCATATTGTTGGAGGAAGGGTACCGAACCGGTCACGCGAGGGCGCGGCGAGGGTCCGTGCCTGCCGGGGGGTGAGCGATGGCCAAGAGAATCGGCGAGACTCTGATCGAGAAGGGACTCATCACGCCCGCCCAGCTCGAGACCGCGCTCAAGAACCAGCTCATCCTCGGAGGCCACCTCGGCACCTGCCTCCTCGAGCTCGAGTTCGTGAGCGAGGAGCAGCTCGGAAAGGCCCTCACCCAAGGTCTTGGCATCCCCTACGCTTCTCCCACGACGCTTCGAATATTGCCGGAGAGCGTGATCCGGGCGCTGCCGAAGCGGCTCGTCGCCGAGTACCGCGCGGTGCCGATCGGTTTCAAGGAGAACACGCTGCACGTCGCGATGGTCGACCCGAGGGACCTCCGGGCGCTCGACGCGCTGGCGTTCGGGTCGGGCTACAAGATCGCGGCGTGGATCGCGCCGGAGATCCGGATCGTCGAGGCGATGGAGCGCTACTACGACATCCCGAGGACGGCCCGCTACATCGCGGTCGCGCGCTCGATCGACCGCCTCGCCGAGGAGTCCGGAGAAACGCAACCCTCGGCACCGACCCCCTTCGGCGAGACTTACAGCTCCGGCACCAACAAGGATGCCGACCTCGGCAACTTCGACGCCGAGTACGGTTACGGCAGGTCGTGGGTCGAGATTGCCGACGAGCTTTGCGCTTCCGAAGGGAGCCGCCCGGAGGTGCCCCCGGCCGACCGGGTCTCTCGGAGGACCTCGCCGCAGTCCGCGCCTCCCGCCGGCGCGCTGTCCGAGGTGGCCGACAGCCTCTGCGCCGCGGGCGACAAGGACGAGATCGCCCGGGTGATCCTGGATCACGCCTCGCGCACGATGCCGCGCTGCCTGCTCCTCGCGGTCCGGAACGGCGAGGCGAGCATCTGGAGCGGTGCCGGTTTTCCCGGGGCCGCCTTCGGCGCGGCCTCGCCCAGGTTCCCGATCCACGGGGCGGGGATCTTCCATCTCCTCCTGGGCAACGAGCACTACCTTGGACCGCTTGCGGACGACCCCCGCCACACGACCTTCTACCGGGCGCTCGGCGCCCAACCCCCGGCCGAGATCTTCCTGGCGCCCGTGCATCTCAGCGATCGCCTCGTCGCGCTCGTTCTCGGCGACGGCGGGCCCGGCGGCCGGATCGCCGGCGAGGCGCGGGACCACCTGAAGCTGGTGCGCATGCTCGCGCTCTCGCTGAGCCTGCTCGTTCTCAAGAGGAAGATCCGCGACGTTGCGTCGTTCGCGCCGGCCGACGCAGGCGCGGGCTCCGGCGCGGCAGGATCCCCGGGGCCGGCGGCCGCCGCGGGAGCGCCGCCTCCGGCCGGGAAGTCCCCTCTGACGCGCGGCTGAACCTCCCGTCTCCCGGCCCGCTCCCACGATGCTTGACTTCGAGGTTCCGCCGGTGTGAAATCCGCCGAAGCGAGGACGGGGCATCGGGAAGCGCCGCCGTCCTTCGGGGAGGAGACGATGCGCGGTCGGGTCCTTCTGTTGCTGCTCGGGTCCGTCGTGGCGGCCGGGCTGTCCTTCGGGAAGCCCATGGACAAGGGCCGCCTCACCCGGAGCGACATCTGCGGCGAGTGCCACCGAGACATCTTCGAGATGTGGCAGCGCTCCGCGCACGCGAAGGCCATGGAGGACCCGGTCTTCCAGGACGCCTTCCGCGACACCCGGTCCAAGGAGGGCGACGCGGTCTCCCGCGTCTGCCTCGGCTGCCACGCGCCCGCGGTGGAGTTCGCGAAGGACCCCGAGCTCGAGAAGAAGATCACCTGGGAAGGGATCGGCTGCGACGTCTGCCACTCCCTGGCGGCGGTTCGCATGGAGGGGCCCGGCCCCAAGCTGGTCCTCGATCCCGGTCCCGTGAAGCGCGGGCCGATCCGCGACGCGGTCTCGACGGGCCACGACGTGGCCTACTCGGAGCTCCACACCCAGTCCCTCGTCTGCGCGGGCTGCCACGAGTTCGCGAACGCCGACGGCACGGCGATCATGACGACCTACTCGGAGTGGAAGGGAAGCGAGTCCGCCAAGCAGGGAAAGACCTGCCAGCTGTGCCACATGGGCCGCACGAAGGCCAACGTCGTGGATCCCAAGGTGAAGCGCGTCCCGGGCCAGGAGGTGAACCTCCACGAGATGCCGGGAGGGCATTCCCTCGACCAGCTCCACAAGGCCCTCACCGTCTCGTTCCAGCCCGAGCGCAAGGGGAACGAGCTGCTCCTCGACGTGCGGATCGCGAACCGGGGCGCCGGGCACGCGGTGCCGACGGGAATGCCGGGGCGGCGCGTGTTCCTCGACCTGACCGTGAGGAGCAGCGACGGCAGCTCCTTCGAGGAGCGCAAGTCCTACGGCAAGTCCTTTCTGGACGCGAGCGGCCAGACGATCACCCGCGACAGCGCCTACTTCGCCAAGGGGGTCAAGCTCGAGACCGACTCGCGCCTGCGCCCGGACGAGCAGCGCGTGGAGCGCTTCCGCTTCCCGATACCGACCTCCGCGACCGCCTTCGTGTCGGTGAAGCTGCGCTACGAGCACGCCCCGACCGGCGGCCCGGAGAACCGGACCTCGATCACCTTCCTCTCGGAGGACCGGACGCTCCCGCCGTCGGGCACCGCCAAGCCCTGACGCGCGATCGATCGGCTGCTTCGGTCCGAAGGGGGAAGCGTCCGCAGACGGCCCTTTTCCGGGCCGGCGCGGATGCTTCCCCCTTCGGACCGAAGCAGCCCCACCCCGCATGGCCCACCGCGGGGCCCGAGGCGGGAGGCGTTCCTCGCCGGCCCGGAAAAGGGCCGTCTGCGGACGCCTCCCGCCTCGGGCCCCTTTCGCTCGTGGGCACGCGAGGACGAGCCGGCGACGGCGGGTCAGCTCAGCCCGTCGAGCAGGGCGAGGAACCTCGGGTGGTTCCGCACGGGGTCGAGGTTGCTGTCGTGCTCGTACCAGCCCTTCTGCGTCACGCCGTGGCGCACCGCGCTCTCGAGGCAGTCGAGCGCCTCGTCCACCTCTCCCGCCAGCGAGTAGATGCACCCCAGGTTGTAGAGGAGCATCGCTTCCTCGGGAGCCAGGCTGCGGGCGAGGCGGGCCCACTCGAGGCCTGCCTCGCGCTCCCCTAGCGCGACGCGGCCGTTGGCCCCCATGTAGAGGGCGCGCGCGTCGTCCGGGTGCAGCTCGAGGCGGGCCTCGACGAGGGCGACCCCGCGGCACCGGGCCGTGCGGCCTTCCTCGGGGCGGCCGAGGTCGTCGTAGATCTGGGCGGCCAGCAGGGGGGACTGGTAGTCCTCGGGCCTCACGCGCATCGCCTGCTCGTACAGGCTGACGGCCCGCTCGAGCTCGCCCGACACGAAGCACTTGCGCGCGTAGAAGTACCACGCCTCGAAGAGGTCCGGGTCGAGCTTGATCGCCGTCTCGAACTCGCGCTCGGCCTCGTCGTAGTGGCCGCCGAGGTGCAGCGCCGCTCCGCGGGACGCGTGGGCCTGCGCGGAGTCGGGGGCGAGCTCGACCGCCCGGCGGCTCGCATTCTCCGCCTGCTCCCGTATTCCGTCCTTGCGCTCGGAGTACAGGTAGATGTACGACCAGCAATCGGCGAGCCCCGCGTGCGCCAGCGCGTACCCAGGATCGAGCTCGACCGCCCGCGAGAACAGCTGCAGGGCGAACTCGATGTCGCGCCGGCCGTACCGGTAGTAGTAGTTCCGCCCACGCAGGTAGTAGTCGTAGGCCTGCACGTCGAGCGTGGGCGCCCTGCCGAGCGCTCCCCGCTCCTGCGGGCTCAGCGTCACCTTGAGCGCGCGGACCACGTTCCGGGCGATCTCCTCCTGGATCTCGAAGACGTCCTTCATCTCGCGGTCGAAGCGCTCCGACCACAGGTGGAAGCCGCTCCCGGCCTCGATCAGCTGGACGATGATCCGAAGCCGGCTCCCCGCCTTGCGCACGCTTCCCTCGAGGAGCGTCAGGACGTCGAGCCGGCGGCCGATCTCCCGGCTGTCGAGGGGGGCGTCCCTGAGCTGGAACGACGACGTACGCGACGCGACGCGCAGCTCCTGCAGCTTGCTCAGCGCGTTGATGATCTCCTCCGCCATCCCGTCGCAGAAGTACCCCTGGTCCTTCTCGGGGCTCATGTCCGCGAACGGCAGGACGGCAATGGAAGCGTCCCGCTTCGTCTCGAGCGAGCCTCCCTCGCGGCGCAGGCTTTCGAGCTCGTTGCGGAGATCGAGCGCCGACTGGGTGCGCTGCCGAAGGTCCTTCTCGAGGCAGCGCTTCAGGATCCGGTCGAGCTCGCGGGGGAGCCGGGGGTTCAGCTCCGCGACCGACCGCGGCTCGTCCTTGAGAATCGAGGCGACCGCGTCCGCGGCGGTTTCTCCCGCGAAAGGCAGCTCGCCGGTCGCGATCTCGAAGAGGATCACGCCGAGCGAGAACAGGTCGGAGCGGTGATCGATCGACTCCGCGCGGAGCTGCTCGGGGGACATGTACCGGATCGTGCCCGAGAAGCTCCTCCCCATCCTCGAGTCGGCCGTCGTGTCGTCCTCGGACGGGAGCGGTGACGCCTTCGCGAGATACCGGGCGAGCCCGAAGTCGAGCACCTTCACGGCGCCGCCGGGGCCGACCACGACGTTGCCGGGCTTGAGGTCCCTGTGGATGATGCCGCGCTCGTGCGCCGCCGAGATCGCGCCGGCGAGGGGGACCGCGAGCTTGAGGAAGCGGTCGAGCGGCATGCCGCCCTGCGCGATCCGCTTGGAGAGGGGTTCTCCATCGACGTACTCCATGACGAAGAACCGCTCGCCCTCCGATTCCTCGAAGGAGTGGATCGTGACGATGTTGGGGTGACTGAGCGCGGCGATCGCCTTCGCCTCGCGCTCGAGGTTCGCCCTGCGCTCGGGATCGTTCGCGAAGCGTGGGGACAGGAACTTGATCGCCACCTCGCGGTCGAGCTTGAGGTCCAGGGCCTTCCAAACGACCCCCATGCCGCCCTCGCCGAGCTTCTCCACCAGGCGGTAGTGGGAGACGACCCCATCAACCTCGATGACCATCCGCCGACCTCCGCGTTGACGTCGTCCCCGAAAGTCTAGCACTGCCGGGCCGCGGCTTCAGCGATTGCGTGCGACCAGGATCGAGCTCATCGTCGGCTCGCGGTGCGCGACGGCCACGTCCCGGAATCCCGCCGCTTCGAGATCCTCTCTCAGCTCCTCGACCGTGTAGGTACCGCCCGCCTCGCTGCCCACCAGCATGTTCACCGCGAACAGCGCGCCGGCCGCCGGCTCGGTGCGCGACGGCTCCATCAGGATGTCGCGGATCGCGATCCGCCCGCCTTCGGCGAGCGCCTCGCCCACCTTGCGGAAGAGCCCGCGGTTCTCCTCGCGCGAGTTCTGGTGGACGATCGCGCTGACCCAGGCCAGGTCCGCCCCGGGCGGGAGCGCGTCGCGGTAGAAATCTCCGGCCGCGAGCGTGACCCGCTCCGCGAGTCCCGCCTCGGCGAATCGCAGCCGGGCCAGCGGGATCGCCTCCGGCAGGTCGAAGAGTATCGCCCGGCCCGAAGGACAGGCCCTCAGGAAGGCCACCGTCCAGGTGCCCGAGCCTCCTCCCACGTCGAGGAGACAGCGGAACTCGAGCGGCTCGACGTGGCGGATCACGGCGTCCGCGATCGGTCCCGAGATGTCGTTCATGGCCAGGACGAACGCCTCCCGATCGGCGGCCTCCCCCCGCACACTCGGCGCGCGCCCGCCGGGCCTTCCGGCCTTCACGGTGCTCGCCAGCGTCGCCCAGCGCCTCAGGCAGTTCGCCTGGTGCTGGACCATCGAGAGCACGCTTCCCTCGCCGGTGCCGCCGAGCGCGCCGGCCACCGGCTCGGGTAGGGAGTAGACGCCCCCGTGCTTGTCGAGGAGCGAGAGCGCCGCCAGCGCGTCGAGGAGGACCGTCGTCGCCCGCTCGTCGGCCGGGAGCCTGCGCGCGAGCGTCGCGGCAGGCATCGGCTCGCCGGCCAGCGCTCGGAACAGGTCGAGGTCCGCTGCAGCCGCCAGAACGCACGCGCCCTGGTAGCTCCGCGCAAGCTCGAGGACCTCGTCGCGGGACCAGACCTTCGCCATGCTCCCCTCCTCCATGGTGGACGCGAGATTGTGGGGTGTCCGGGGGTGGAATATACCCTTTCGAACTCGTGGCCGCCGACGGACGCGGCCTCCTCGCTCTCGACGCGAAACCGCGCTTTTCTCGCCCGCCGCGACCTCGGCCGCTCGGCACCCCACAATCTCCCGTCCACCATGCTCTTGACCGGGGTCATGCCGCCGGCCGGAACCCGCCGGCCGGCCGTTTTACATCGGTGGGGAGCTTCGCTACGATGCCCCCGCGCCATTCCCCGGCGGCGTCCGCCGTCGTCGCCTTTCGGAGGAAGTCATGTCCGACACGTCGTTCGTCGTGCCGCTTTTCCGCTCCATCGACGCGATGGATGCGAGCCGTTTCGCCTCGTTTCTCACGGAAGACGCCGTGTTCCGTTTCGGGAACGGCCCGGAGGTGGGCGGCAGGGGGGCGATCCGCGAGGCCGTGGCGGGGTTCTTCGGGATGATCGCGGGACTCGAGCACCGGATCACCGACACGTGGGCCCAGCCGGGCACGGTCATCTGCCGCGGAGAGGTCACCTACACGCGCAAGGACGGGACGAAGCTCATCGTCCCCTTCGCGGACGTGTTCGGCATGCGCGGAGAATCGGTGGCGGACTACCGGATCTACATGGACGCGTCGGCGCTCTTCTCTCCGCCCGCGGCGTGAGGCAGGCCGCCGAGGCGGCGCGCCTCCGACCCTGGGAAGATCGGTGGGCGGAAGCGGTCCGGCGGTCTACTTGGCCCGCGCGACCTTCTTCGTCCTGGCGGACCGCGCCGGGGCCGGAGCGTCGCTGTGCCCGAGCTGGACGAGACTGGTCACGAACTTCCGCGTGCCCTTCTCGTCGAAGACGATCGTCATGTACCGGTCGTCCACCCCGCTGATCGTTCCCAGCCCGAAAACGGCGTGGGTAACGCGGTCGTTTGCGGAGAATGCCGAGGAGCTCTTCGCCATCGTGTCCTCGTTTCCGTACGAGAGAATGTGGCCGGGACGTCGCTATATGCTAGCAGATCAGCGGCTTGCTGTCGACGTCCCGACGCGGCCCGGCTGCCGGAGCGGCTCCGGGACATCCTAGCGGCCGCTCCTCCGACCCGGCCCGAGCCCTCTCGGCCGTACCCCGGGCTGGGCGCCCGCGGCGGGCGCGTGCTTGTCGAGGATCGCCTGGAGCCTCGCCTCTCGTTCGCCCCGGCCGCGGGACGGAGGCGCCGGCTTCTGTTTCCCCGCGCCGAACCCTTCCTTCGGGCGTGGCCGCCCACCGCCCCTGGCGGCGCGCGCCGCCGCGAGGCGCTCCCGGATCGGGATCTCGAGCCTTCCTTCGGGCCGCTTCGCGTAGTCGAAGCCGGGAAGCGTGACCCTCGGGAGGCGCTTCCCCACGACACGCTCGATCGCCGTGAGATCGCCTTCCTCCTCCGGAGAGACGAGCGTGAACGCGTCTCCCGTAGCCTCGGCCCGGGCCGTCCTTCCGACGCGGTGGATGTACGAGTCCGGATCGGCCGGGACGTCGAAGTTGACGACGTGACCGAGCGCCTCCACGTCGATGCCGCGTGACACGATGTCGGTGGCGACCAGGATCCGGTGGCGCCCCGCCTTGAACCCCGCGAGCGCCTCCGTCCGCTGGTTCTGGCTCCGGTTCCCGTGGATGCGCGCCGTCGAGATCCGGTGCGTCTCGAGAAAGGCGGCGAGCCGGTTGGCGCGGTGCTTCGTGCGGGTGAACACGATCGCGTCCGCGATGATGTCCCGGGTCAGGAGCTCCAGCAGCAGCGCCGGTTTCAGCTCCCTGGCGACCGGGTAGACCGCCTGGGTGATGCCGATCGCGGGCGCCGACCTGCGCTCGAGGTTGATGGTGGAAGGGTCGGACAGCATCTCCTGCGCGAGACCGAGGATGTCCTTCGGCATGGTCGCGCTGAAGAACAGCGTCTGTCTCTTCCGGGGAAGCTGCCGGAGAATCCTGCGGATGTCGGGGAGAAAACCCATGTCGAGCATCCGGTCCGCCTCGTCCAGGACCAGGACCTCGAGCTCGCCGAACCGCGCGTAGGAATGGCGGAGATGATCGAGCAGCCTGCCCGGCGTCGCGACGACCACGTCCACGCCGCTCCTGAAGGCATGCTCCTGCGGTCCCATCGCCACGCCGCCGAAGACGCTCGCCCCGGTGACCGGCGTGTGGACCGCCAGCGCCTCGAGGTGCGAGTGGATCTGGGCGGCGAGCTCTCTCGTCGGCGTCAGGATCAGCGCGCGGGTGGAGCGTCGCGGCTTGCGCATGAGCCGGTGGAGGATCGGGAGCAGGAACGCCGCGGTCTTGCCGCTGCCGGTCATCGCGCAGGCGAGGACATCGCGGCCTTCCACCGCGGGCGGGATGGCCTGCTCCTGGATCGGCGTCGGCCGGGTGAACCCCAGGTCCTTGACCCCCTTGAGGAGGTCGGGGTGGAGGTGAAAGCCCGAGAACGGCATCGAATCGTCCTTTCTTGCCAGGACCGGCGCTGGCGGATACGAAGGGGCGCCTTGGCGGCGGGCTCCGGTTCGCCCGGCTCGCGGACCGATCCGCGCCCCCTCGAAGGCAAACCGCCGATCTTCTCGCGGCCGCCCGTACACCCGGGGCCAAGTCTACCGCGAAACCCGGCCTCGCGCGGATCCGGCGGGGAAGGCCCGCGGCGTCGCGTGCCCGATTCTCTTGAGGGGAACGGCGAGGTGAGGTATCGTGCACGCTCGAAGAGAAACTGGCATCGAGGAGGTGAAGCAAATAATGGAAACGGAGAAGAAGCTGGCCGCGAGGAGGTCCGTCGCGGCGAAGAAGAAGACGGCCGCCGCCCCCGCGCCGAGCAAGACGCGCAAGAAGACTCCCACGGCCGCCAAGTCCGCGAAGCCGAGGCACGGCATGCCGCCGGAAGAACGGCAGAGACTGATCGCGCAGGCGGCCTACCTCAGGGCGGAGCGCCGCGGTTTCTCCGGCGGGAGCCCCGAGCAGGACTGGCTCCTGGCCGAGGCCGAGATCGACGCGATGCTCATGAAGAGGGGCGCAGGAGAGGACTAGCCGCCCGCGGGCGCGGCGGGCGCTCCGCCGCGTCCGGACGATCGCGAGCCGAGCGACCGGGAGGCTTCCCAGGCCTCAGTCGGTCCCCGGCGCGGGGCGAAGCGCGACGTAGGCCCACGCGAACAGCACGCCCATCGCCACGTCCGCGACCACGAACGGCTTCCACATCCCGGGCAGACCGCCCGCGGCCCAGTACCACGTCGTGATCCCGCAGTACGCGATCTTGAGGAGGATCCCGTAGGGGATCAGGTCGCGGTTTCGGGCCGGGTCCCTCGCGACCGCCAGGAACATCAGCCCGAAGATCAGCAGCAGCGCCGCGGGAAACTGGACGTATCCCATGTGATTCGGAGGCGTGACGGCGAACGTACGGAAGGGATAGTCCGGAAACACGAGGAAGGCGGCGCCGAGCACCCCGTCGTAGAGCGCCGCGATCGCGAACAGAAGCCGGACCCATCCTTGGCTTTTCATGGTTGCGCCTCGCTTCCGTGGCGTGAGGCGCGCAGGAACTTCCGGTTGAAGTTCTCGCGCCGCCACCTGGTCAGGTCCTCGCCGTAGAGCCGCTCCGCGAGACGGCGGAAGCCCTCGGTCAGCTCCCCAGCGCTCATCCGCCGGGGCTCGAAGTTGACGTCGAAAAGCGTGCAGCGCTCCCAGGCTCGCTCGCGCAGCAGGCGCCCCTCGCGCTCGAGGCGCGCGTGGAGCGGCGTGCCGGGGAACGGGGTCAGCAGCGTGATCTGCACGTCGTAGAGCTCCGTGTCGGCCGCGAAGTCGTACACCTGGTCGAAGATGGCCGGCGTGTGCTCGTCGAGGCCCAGCACGAAGCAGCCGTTGACCCGTATCCCGTGGGACTGGATCCTCCGGATCGCCTCGCGGTACTGCGGCCAACGCTTGCGCTTCCAGTCCCGCTTCAGCTCGAGCCCGGCGAGCCCCGCCTCGACCGGGCTCTCGAGGCCGATCAGCACCTCCGCGCAGCCGCTCTCGCGCATCAGCCCTAGCAGCTCTTCGTCCTCGTGCACCGACAGGTCGGTCTCGGCGAACCAGCGGACGCGGCGCGGCGCGAGCTCGCGCAGCAGGCGTTTCCATTGGCGCTTGTCCACTAGCGCGTTGTCGTCCGCAAACTCCAGGAAGGGGCGAGGCCAGATCTCGCGGATCCGGTCGATCTCCGCGAGGACCCGCTCCACCGGCTTCTGCGCGTATCTCGACGTGAGCAGGATCGAGCTCGCGCAGAACTCGCACCGCAGGGGGCACCCCCGGCTCGCCTGCACGGTCAGGCGGTTGTAGCGCTCCACCTCGAGCAGGTGGAACGCCGGCATGGGCGCCGTGGCGAGGTCGAAAGGCGCCTCGGAGCGATACGCGCTCCGGAGGCGCCCCGCCTCGGCATCCCGCAGCAGCCGCGGCCAGCTCCCCTCCCCTTCGCCGATCACGACCGCGTCGGCGTGCGCGGCCGCCTCCTCCGGCACGGCGCTCGCGTGCAGCCCCCCCAGCGCGACCTTGACGCCCTGCGCGCGATAGCGGTCCGCCAGCTCGTACGCCTCGCCGATCTGCGCGCTGAAGCTCGAGATCGCGACGAGGTCGAATCCCGCGGGCAGCGCGTCGAGCTTCCGTATGTCCTCGACCTCGAGGTACACGCACTCGTGCTCGGCCGGGGTCATCCCCGCGAGCGTGAGCAGGCCGAGGCTGGGGAGCGACGCGATCGTCTTGCTCCGCTCGACGAAGCCGGGCAGGGTCAGCCCGAGACGGAGGAGCTCCTCGTCGCACACCCTGATACCGCTCATCGCGATCAACCCGACTCTCACGGCTTCACCACCGCGCGGACGAAATCCAGCGTGGCGAGTATCAGGCTGACTACCGGCACGAAGAAAACGTGACGGAACGGCGGGCGCCATGCCGCGAGGGCGCAGACCGCCGGCATCGTCAGAGCACCCACGAGGAAGAGCGCCGAAGCCAGGCGCGGCGCGGGGCCCGCCTTCGCGGCACCGGCGGAAAGCGCGAACGCCACGTTCAGCAGGCCGGTGCCGACGAGCGAGATGTGCATCAGGCGGACCATTCGGCGCCGCCACGAGGCGTACCCGCCGAGCCACTCGTCCCGGTGAAAGAACATCCCGATCGCGGCGCCCGACAGGAGTCCCGCCAGCACGGCCAGCCAGCCCACGACGAGGTTCACGGAGGTCATCGACGGCTCCCGGGATCCGGCAGCTTCCCCGACAGAGCGCGGAGCAGCTCCTGCGATGGCTCGGCGCCGAGGCGGCGCGCGAGCGCGACTTCCTTCCAAGCCTCGGCGTAGCGTCCGGCCAGATAGTACCCCGCCGCGAGATCCGTGTGCGCGCGGGCGGACGCGGGGTCGAGCCTGCAGGCCGCTTCGAGCTCGGAGATCGCCTCGTCCGCCCGACCGGCGCGCAGCAGCAGCGCGCCGGCGTTGGCCCGCGCCTCGGGAAGGTCGGGCTCGAGGCGGGCCGCCGTCACCGCGTGGCGTAGCGCCTCGTCCCGGCGTCCGGCCTTCGCGAGCGCGACGGCGAGGTTCGAGTGCGCGTCGGCGAACGACGGCCGCATCGCGACCGCCTTCTCGAGGAGCGGTAGCGCCTCGCCGGTCTGCCCCCGCCCGAGGAGGATCACGCCCAAGCCGTTCAGCGCGTCGGGATGCGACGGGCTCGCGCGGAGCGCCTCGCGGTAGCCGGACAGGGCGGCGTCCGTCCTCCCCCGCTCCGCGAGCGCGTTCGCGAGGTTCACCTGCGCCTCCGCGTTCGGCCCCGCCGCCGAGAGGGCGTGCGTCCAGAGCGCGACCGAGTCGGTCCAAATCGACGCCTGCGCGCGAGCCGCCACGGCCAGGGCCGGGAGCACGACGAGAAGAGGCCAGAGGCTCGCCGGCGAATCGGGAGCGGGTGCCCCGGCGCGCCGCCGCCGGGCCAGCGCGTCGAGCGCATCGCTCGAGCCCCAGGCGAGCGCGACGAAGATGCCCACGAGTGGGAGATAGGTGTAGCGGTCGGCGCGTCCCTGGCTTCCGACCTGCACGAGGCCGATGACCGGAACCAGGGTCCCGAGGTACCAGAGCCAGCCCACCAGCAGATACGGATGCGACCGCCGCAGGCGGATCGCCGTGCCTGTCAACGCCGCCAAGAGGACCGCGGAGCCGGCTACCGCCGCAAGCGGCAGTTCCTTCCCGGGGTGCGGGTAGAAGACCGCGAGACCCGCCGGCCAGATCGTATCCCGCAGGTAAGCTCCGGCGGACATCACGGCGTTCCCCAGCCTGAAGGGGAAGCCGATCCGCTCGGTCAGGGCGGTGGCCTCGGCCGATCGCTGCACGAGATAGGTCACCGCCGCGGAAACGGCGGCGAGGGCGAACAACGGGGTCTTCTCGGCAAGGAGCGGCCGGACCGCGGGCCACGAAGGTTCTTCGAGCCCCGGTCTCCGGAGCGGCCACGCGTCGAGGAGGAGCATGACGAACGGGAGCGTGACCAGCATCGGCTTCGCGGCGAGCCCCGCGGCCAGAAGAACGGCGACTCCGGCCATCCTGCCGGGCGACGGCCTCCGCGCGTAACCGGCGTACGCGAGGAGTGCCGAGAGGCCCAGGAGCGTGCTCAGCACGTCCTTGCGCTCGGCGACCCACGCGACCGACTCGACGTGGAGCGGGTGGACCGCGAAGAGCGCCGCCGCGACGGCGCTCCGCCATCGCGCCGCGGTGAGGCGCTCGAGGAGGAGGAAGAGGAGGACGGCGTTCGCCGCGTGGAGGAACACGCTCACCGCGTGGTGTCCCCCGGCGCGCGGGCCGAACAGCGTCCAGTCGAGGAGGTGGGACAGCCAGGTCAGCGGGTGCCAGTTGGCGGCGTACCCGGCGGTGAGGGCCCACCGGAGCGACGCCGCTGTGAGCCCCTCGTGGAGGTGCGGGTTTCGCGCGACGTACTGAGGGTCGTCGTAGTTGACGAACTCCGCCGAGAACAGCGGCCAGAAGACGGCGACGACGGCCGCCGCGAGGACCAGCGCCGCCGCGAGCCGGAACGCCGTCACGCGGGAAGGATCCACCGCAAGAGGATAGCTCACGCCGCGCCGGGGGGCGGGGACCGAAAACACCTCGGGCCCGTGCCCCGCCGCTACCGCGGCGTGAGCACGGGCCCGGGGTGGACTTTCCTGGCTTACGGACAGGTCGTGCTCACCCGCTGAGTCGAGGGCACGCCGTTGACGGCCTGGTATCCGTAGGTCCCGGCGCCGCAGGTAATCCCGCCGCGGACCAGATACCAGAATCCGGCGCCCGATCCCGGAACCTCCACGTCGGTCACCGAGAGGAGCGCCGTCTGGTTTGCGAGACAGGTCTCGTCCCCGCCGCCGGGACCGACGGGCAGGGAGCTCAGGAGCCCCTTGAGCACGTCGGACCAGGTCGCGCCGGTCGCCAGATTGAAGGTGATGACGGCGTCGGTCCCGCTCTTCGAGACGAAGACGTTGTTGTCCACCTCCGGAGGCGCGACGCAAACGTTGTCGGCGGCGGACGCGCCCGCTGTGGTGGCGTTCAGCCCGCAACCGTTGTTGTAACGAACGCTGTAGCTGTAGCTGGTTCCGTTCACCCCGGTCGTGTCGGTGTACGTCGTCGTCCCGTACGCGATGCCGGTCGCGATGGGCGAACCGTCGCGCAGCACGTCGTAGGTGCGGGTGCCGCTTCCGCTGTCGCCCCAGTTCCCGGCATCCTGCGCCCAGCTCACCTGGACGCCGGTGTCCGCGATCGGGTCGAGATCGGCCGCGGTGTTGTTCGTGAGCGCGCTCGGCGCGTTGCAGGCCGGCCCGCACCCGGGCAGGCCGGTATTGCGGGTGGGCTCGCACACGAGCGTCTGCTTGAGGCCGGTGATCACCACGTTGTCCACGCCGAAGCCGCCGTAGCCGGTGCCGCCGGCCGCGGAGTCGGAGCCGAGCCTCCAGCGGAACTGCACGGTCTGCCCGGCGGAAGCGACGACGCCCGGAGCGTCGGTGGCGGTCCAGCTCACGCCGGTGCCGGTCCACGCGGTGACCCCGGTCGCGAGCGGGCTGCAGTAGTTCCCCGTGGTCGTGGGCGCCTGTGCCGGGGTGGCGTTGGCGAGGTAGCTCCAGCCGGTGTTGGCCACGTTGTACTGGACGACGGCGCCGTCGTAGGGCGACTCCGTGCGGTACGCCACCGAGAACTGCAGCGTCACGTTGCCGTTGGCGACGAGGAGCGGCGAGTAGAGCGTCGAGGAGTCGTAGTCGAGATCGTAGTTCTGCCCGGAGGTCCCGAAGGGGCTGTTGCCGATCCAGGCGCCGTACCCGCCCCCTCCGTTGCCGCAAACCGAGCACCAGTGGAAGTTGTTGGAGTAGGGCTGCGTGCACCCCTCGTCGTCCGGGGTCGCGCCCGTCTGCCAGCCCGGATCGGTGCCGAAGTTCTGCGTCAGGGTGTAGCTGCCGCCGGTCGTGGTCGTGTCGAGGTCGAGGTCCAAACCGAAGGTCTGCAGCGCCGCGGAGCCGTCGAAGGCGGTTCCGGTGATCACGACGACGAAGCTCGCCTTCGGCGAATTCTGCCAGTCGGTGCAGGCGACGGCCGGGGCGACGTGGATCGTGAACCGGTCGGATGACGGGTTGGTCACGGTCGCGCCGGCGGCCACCGTGCCGTAGAGCGCCTGATCGTCCGTGATGCAGTCCACGGTGCTCGGCGTGGTCGTGTAAATCTTCACCTTCGCGTTGGTGAGATCGGTCCCCATGCTGTTCTTGATGGCGATGTCGAGGGTGACCGTCTCGTTGTTGTCCGGGATGTTGTCGCCGTCCCCGTTCTCCGAGACCACCGTGGAGGACATGAAGGCGACGCTGCCGCCGGTGCAGCCGGTGAGGGCATTCGCGGTCGTGCTGCCGGCGGGCGAGCCGTCGGTGTAGGTCGCGCTGAGCGTCTCGCTCGGCAGGACGAACAGCACGCCGTTGTTGGCCCCGATCCCGGTCGTGGTGTTCAGGGTCAGCGTGCCCGAGAAGTAGGGGGCCGTCCCGGTCAGGGTGACGATCTCGCTATCGCCGGTCCCCGGACTCGTCACGGTGACCTGGATGGGCGCCACCGCGTTGGCGTCCACCACGCTGATCACGGCCGTGGAGGCTGGGCAATCGTCGTAGGCGTACCGGTCGAAGGCCACCTGGCCGACCTGGCCGCCGCCGCCGCACGAGGCGCCGGCCTGAGCGGCCTTGTAGTACTCGTCGTAGACCAGCCGTTCGTTGTCGAGGGCGATGTCGCGCCGGGCGGGGTGAGTGGTCTGCCCGTTCCACCAGTAGACGTCCCCGTGCTCGTGGCCGTAGGCGAAGTACGTGCCGGCCGTCGCGAGGCCGGTCACGCTCGCGCCGAAGGTGATGAACAGCTGATTCGGCGCGCCGCCGCTGCTCGGCCCGAGGCGCGGATCGTCCGGCGTCCCCGTGTTGGCGGTTTCCCAGTTCCAGGTGCCCACGTAGTCGAAGATCGTGTGGTAGTAGTACGCCACCGCGATCGGGAAGCCGAGCGCCTGGTCGCCCGTCGGGTTGACCGCGCTGTTCCACTTGTCGTTGTAGAAACCTCCCCACACGCCGCCCTGGTTCCCGAGGACCTCGGACGCGTGGTAGAACGAGTGCCACTTCCAGACGTAATGGTACGGCTGGCCGTTCGGCGCGTTCCCGACGAGCGCGGGCTGGAACTTCTGGAGCAGGAACGAGTCCGAGCTGGCGGAGAAGTTGGTCGTGGTGGCCGAATTGCCGACCATCGCCCCGGCATTCGCCGTGGCGTTGCCGCAGGCGCCGTCGACGCGGTTCTCGCTACTCACGGTGGCGGGAGTCGTCGCGGCCCCGGTCCACCGCCACGGGTTGAGAACCGTTCCGGTGGTGTGCGTGACCCCGCTCTCGTACCACGGCGTGAGCGCCGTGTTGAAGGTGGTGCACTGCGACTGCCGCGAGATCGAGTCGTCCGCCTGGAGCGACTGGACCTGCGTCAGGCGCTTCGGTGCGGGGTAGCCGTCGGCGGGCGACGTGATGTCGAAATCGAAGTTGACGTCGGTCAGGCCGGCGACGGAAGGGTCGGTGTAGACCTGGAAGACGGCTCCCGTGAGAGCGCCCGCGGGGACCGCCCCGACGCGCACCGGGTTGTTCAGCACCGTCATCTTGGAGGCGCCGGCTCCCGAGAAGGAGAGGCTGACGTAGACGTCGGTCAGGGCCACCCCCGTCTGGTTCGTGAAGCCGAAGGTGTAGGAGGTGTACTCGCCGCCGTCCATGTACTTGTTGTAGAACTCGTTGCTCGCGCCGTTCGAGAGCGGCCCCGCGACCATGTCCGTGCCCGCGGCGTTGTTGTCGCAACCGCCCTCGAGGATCGTCCCTCCGTCGTTCGCGGCGAGCTGGCAGGAGATGGTCGCGACGGCCGGCGTCACTGCGGCGTACGTGGCGGTGATCGTCCCGCCGTCGACCACCGCGATGCCGCTGCCGGTCGTGATCGAGCCCGTGAAGACGCCGCCCGAGCCCGTGCAGCTAACCGTCTGCGTGTCGATGACCGCGCTCGCGGCGTTCCTGCTGGTCAGGGTCACGGAGACGGGCGACGTGGCCGACGCGTCGTTCACCGTGACGTTCACGTTCTGCGCGCAGTTGTACCTCGACTGGTCCAGGTAGACCTGGGTCACGTTCTGCGCCGCGACGTCGCCGACGACGACCAGGGAGTAGTTCATGCCGCCCGGGTCGTTGAAGCCGATCACGTCCACCTGGATCGTGCCCGAGGCCGGCAGGCCGTGGGCCGCGTCGAGGAAGACTCCCTCGGTGTTGTTCGTGTGATCCCGCGTCGCGGTGGCGGCGGTGCTCCACCCGCCGGAGAAGTTGTTCCCCCAGTAGACGTTGGCGCCGATCGTCACCTTGAGGTCGGCGTCCTTCTGCAGGACGTCGCCCGAGGCGTCGTAGTAGGTCATCATGACGCGCAGCGGGAGGCTGTTGCCGTTGATCGTGTAGTAGAAGGTCTTCGTGGAGCCGTCGCCCAGGGCGTCGTTGTTCTGGACCCAGAGGAAGGGTGGGGAGGAGCCGACGTGCAGGGCACCCGGGAGATTCGCCCGGCCGTACCCCACGTCGCTGCCGTAGCGCTTCGCGATCGCGATGCTGGTCTGGGGCGACGCGGTGGTAATCATGTCCTCGCCGGACGCGAGGATCACGGCCTTCACCAGCGATCCCGAGGGAGTGAGCGCGTTGGCGGGGTTCGCCGATCCTCCCGGATAGAACCCGGCCAGGAAGTAGTCGCGCACGATCGCCGCGAGTCCCGCGACCTCGGGCGCCGAGAACGAGGTGCCCCCGAAGTTGTTCTGGTTGGTCCAGTCCCAGTAGACGTTCTTCGTGACGTCGGTCTGGCACATCGCGGCCGGGCGCTCGCCGGCCTCGACCTCACCCCCGACCGGGGCGCTGAAGGCCATGAAGCCGAGGATGTCGGGCTTCGTGCGCCCGGAGCCCACGACCGGCCCACGGCTCGAGCCGAGGTCGTTCGCGCTGCACGCGGCCAGGCCGTCCCAGAGGCAGTCGATGAAGAGGGAGGTGTAGTTCGCCGCGTCCGCGCCGCCCACGCAGATCACGTTCTTCGCCGTGCACGAATCGTTGATGGTGCTCGCACCCGCCGCCCCGCTGTTGCCGGCGGACACCGTCATGACGAAGTTCGGGTTGTTGAAGAGCGTGGTGTCGAAGTTGTCGGCCCGGGTGTCGTAGGTCGGCGTGTTCGCCCCCCAGGAGTGGTTCTGGACGTACGAGCCCTTTGCAATGGCGGCAGCGACGGCCAGCGACATGTCGAGCGGCGGGGCGAGCGAGCCGCCCGCCACCCCGATGTCCTGGAAGTAGACTTTGGCGTCCCGCGCGATCCCGTTGTCGTAGTACTCGGGCGGGGTGTTGACCGTGTCGGGATTGGCGGTCATGTTGGAGATCGAGCCGACCGCATGCTGGCTCGTCCAGGTGCCGTGGCCGCCGTCGGCGGTCGTGTACGCGTTGACGCAGACGTCGCCGCCGTAGTTGTCGTAGCCGACGACCTTCCTGTGGGTCGGCCCGACGGTGCCGACGCTTACGGTGTCCTGGGCGAAGTGCTCCATGTTCGTGTTGAGGCCCGTATCCATCACGGTGACGACCTGGGCCGTCCCGCTGGCGTTCCCGTCGAGCCCGGCGTTCCAGAGCTTCCACCCTGAGGCGGTGCTCGTCGTGAACGCGCCGTTGTTCTGGAGGATCATCGGAATGGCCGCCGGCGACGTCGAGGAGGCCATGAGGCGGGGGTAGGTCTTCTCGGCGAGGCGCTTCACCCCCGGGATCTTCGCCAGGGACGGGATCTGGTCCGGCGAGGCGGCGACGGACAGGACCGTCAACTCCTCGCTGGAGAGCGATTCCTCGCTCTTCGGGGCGAGCCCGAGGCGGCCGAGCGCGACCAGGACCGCGGTCACGTCCGCCCCCTTGTGAAGGGTGACGTCGAAGACCCACGGCTTCGACTGGCCGGTCGCGGCCTCGAAGGCCTCACCCCAGGGAATGCTCTCGAGGCCGATGCGGGGGCCGATCTTGTAGGCCGGGTGGTAGTCCCCGACGAAGGTCACGAACGGGAGCCGTTTCACGGACGAGAAGGACCCGGAGGGGATCCGCGCGACGTACGTGTTGATGTTGAGGTACTCGCCGAGGACCGCGCCGGCCGCCTCGAGGGCATCGACCTCGTTCTGGGTCCGAGTCATGCCCTTGATCTTGACGAGGTAGAAGCCCTCCGCCTGGGAGAGCTGGCTGCCGGCCTCGAGCAGGAGGTCCTTGGGCATGCGGGAATGGGCCGCCTCGGGATTGCGCACGTCGAGGGCGGCCACGCCGTTCACGAGGATCTCGTCCTCGGTCATTGTCTCGGCACGCTGGTCCACGGCCGTGTAGGGCGGGAGCGCGCTCGCGTACGGCCACCAAGACCTGCCGCGCTGTACCTCGGCCCTACCCCTCTCGCTCTGCGGCTCGACTCCACGCCTGGGCGCGGCCGCCACGGCGGCGGGGGAAACGGGATTGCCGGCCGCGTCGGTGACCGCCGTCACCGCACCGCTGGCCGACGGCGGCGCGGCCGGACCGGTGGGCCTGGGCGGCTCGTCCGCGGCGAGGGCCCACGTCGTTGCGATGAGTGCGAGAACGATGAGTGCGAATCCTGATAGGCCTCGGCGCATCGTAACCTCCTGCGGTGTCGTCCCTTTCGAGACTCCTGCCCCGTGATCCTTGCCGCTTCGCTCTTCGCTCGCCGGACGTCCGAGGGATCGGACGCGCGCATCCGCGTCGACACCTACGGTCGGCTGGGGTCGGCGCAAACCGCTACCCCGTTGCTGAAATCCGTTGGTCCTTCCGGCGCTGTTCCAGACCGGATACTTACGAGGAGCCGACCCGTCCGTCAAGGAGAAAGCTATCAATTACTTGAGTCCTGCGGAGCGGGGAGAAGCAAGGCCCCAGGTCGGGCAGACGGGGGGTAACTACGTCGAGAACATCTCCGCGGCGGGCACGATTCTGAGGCGGTTCCGGTTGACCCGGAGGGGGAAGACGGCGATTTCCGCGTCCTCCCGAAGCACCTCCGCCTTGGTCGCTGTGGCGTACTCGATCGGGGACGGGACCCCGGAGACCAGTCCGTCCGCAAGGACCTTCGCCGTGTCTTCGTCCGTCACGACGGCCAGGTGAGCGTTTTCCCCCTGGAGGTGCTTTCGGATCGCCCCGTTCACCTCCTCGACCGTCATGGACGGCAGTCGCCGGAAAAGCTCGTCGGAGACGGCCGCGCGGCCATAGAACTTCCCGTCCAGGGCATAGCCGAGGCGCCGCGAGGCGGTTTGGGTCCAGAGGCGGCCGTAGCTCGCCAGGAAATCGCGCGTGGCGTCGAACTCCACCGCGGTCAATCCCTCGCGCACGAGCCGCTCGAGCTCCCGCAGGGCCTGGCGAATGGCGAAGTGCGCGTGCGCGGGCGCGACCGGCCGGATCCAGATCGTGAACGCCTGTCGGCGCCGCGGAACGTTCGGTAGGGGGAACGTCGAGCCGCCGTCCTGGACGAAGCTCTCGACGTACGAGTAGTCGCCGTAGTTGAGGCCGCGGTCCGCGCGCATCTTGTTCATGAGGCGGCCGTTGAACGTGCGGTGCTCGCCGAGGCAGGAATTCGCCACGAACAGCGGGTAGAAGTCGTCGTCGGCCCGCGTCACGGAGATCGGGAACCCGAGCGAGATCGCGGCGGCGCGGCAGGGCTTGGTCACGATCGTCGCCTCTATCCCCTCGGGCGCTCGCGCGGGAGGGATCGCCGCGCGCCGCGGCCTCCCCGCCGGCAGCCGCTCTATGCCGGCCGCGACCTCCGCGGCGAAGCCGGCGGGGTACCCCCCGGCGAGTCCCAGCTCGACGTTGGCGCGGGTGAAGTGAGCCACCCGGAAGGACTTGACGTCGTCGAGGGTGACCGCCTTCAGTCCCCCTACGGTCCCCTGGACCGGCCTACCGTAGGGGTGGCCCGCGAACACGGCCGCCTCGAGCGCTTCCTTTCCCAGCCCCTCGTCGTCCGTTCCACGGAGCCGGGTCACGAGATCGTTGAGCTGGTCGGCCTTGAGCCGCTCGAAGTCGGCCACGCCGAAGCGCGGCGCGACGAGCACCTCGCTCAAGAGCTCGTGGTAGCGTTCGAGGTTATCGCGGTGGACGGTTCCGGTGACCACCGTGACTTCCCTGTCCGCCCGCGCGCCGATGGTGGCGGCCATCGGGAAGAGGGCGCCGAGGAGCTCGGGATATGCGAGCTTCTCCGACCCTCCCTCGGCGAGCATCGCCGCGGTCAGGGCGGCGAGCCCTTCCTTACCCTTCGGGTCGTCCACGCTGCCGGCGTGAAACAGGATCCGGAACGCGACCAGAGGATCGTCCCGGGAGGGAAGGAGCGTGGACGGGATCTCCTGCCCGGCCGGCGGGAGCGGGTCTTCCGGGGCGGGGTGCTCGCGACCGGTCATCCCCGCTCCTTCTCGTGGGCGAGGGTGACGACGGTCCTGTTCTCTGCGGCGAAGCATCGGGCGGCGGCGGCGCGGACGCTCTCCGGCGTGACGTTCTCGAAGGCCGCGTAGGTCTTCTCGATGGATGCGACCTCGCCGGTGAGCTGGAAGAAGAACGCCACGGTCTCCGCGACCCGGCCGGGAGTGTCCAGGCCGCCGAGGAACGAGTAGCGGATGTTCGACTTCACCGCCGCGATCCGCTCTGGAGGCAGCAACTCGCTCGCGAGGCGCGCCAGGGTGCCCTCGATCTCGCCGCGGACCGCGTCCATCCTCGAGGGGTCCTTCACCCGCGCGATCACCTCGAACAGGTACGGGTCGCGGTGCTCCTCCTGGCCCGCCCGCAGCACCTCCACCCACTGCTTGTCGAGGACGAGGTCCTGGTAGAGCGGGCTTGTTTCCGAGAACGCCGCCGCGGCCAGCACGTCGAGCGACCGGCCCTCGACGGAATCCGGCACGAACGCGGGGACGTGCCAGGAGAGGACGAGGTACGGAAGCGTGGGGTTCTTCCATGCGATGTGGGCCTTCCGCTCACCCGCCTGCGGCCCCTCCGGCGGCGCGTCGAGCACCGCCGCCCCCTTCCTCCAGGGAGCGTAGTGCTTCTCGGCCAGGCCGAGGACTCTGCCGGGCTCGGCGTCCCCCGCGATCACCAGCACGCAGTTGTCCGGCCGGTACCACCTCTCGAAGAACTCGAGACTGTACGCGTACCGGTTGGGCATGTCCTCGATGTCCCGGAGGAAGCCCATCGTGGTGTGCTTGTAGGTGTGGCGGTCGAACGCGGTGTCGCGCAGCTTCTCGTGCAGCGACACGAACGGCATCGAGATGCTCTTGTTGTACTCGCCGAGCACCGCGCCCGTCTCCTTCTGGAACGCCTCGACGGTGTACCGCAGGTTCATGAACCGGTCCGCCTCGAGGTCCATGACCGTCTCGAGCGCCGCCGACGCCGCGGTGACGTGGTAGCAGGTCCAGTCGTCGGTGGTGAAACCGTTCGAGTCGGCGCCGAGGCGCTTCAGCACGTCGTTGTACCGCTCCGCGGGGAAGCGGTCCGTTCCGCGGAACATCATGTGCTCGAAGAGGTGGGCGAACCCGGAGAGGCCCGGCTCCACCTCGTTCCGGGAGCCGGCCCGCACCACCATGTAGTGCGCCGCGATCCCGGGGCTGTCCATGGGGACCACCACGACCTCGAGCCCGTTGCCGAGCGCCGATCGGGTGATGGCGAAGGGGAAGGCCGCGCGCGGCGCTTCTCCGCCGAGGGAGCGCCCGCTCGCGCCGGGCGAGCCGCGGATGGCCATGAAGACGATCTCCGGCGCGGCCGCGTCAGTGCTTGCGCGGGCCGAGGACCATGCTCATGTCCCGGTTGATGATCTCGCCGGGAAACGACTCGACCAGCGCGGCGTCGGCGAGCATCTCCATCACCTTGTCCAGGACCTTCCGGCCGTTCTCGGGACGCCTCAGGTCGCGGCCGCGGAACATGATGGTGACCTTGACCTTGTCCCCGTCGACGAGGAAGCGGCGGGCGTGGGTGAGCTTCGTCTCCAGATCGTGGTCGTCGATGTTCGGGCGAAGCTTGATCTGCTTGACCGTGATCCGGCTTTCCTTCTTCCGCGCCTCTCGGGTCTTCTTCGCGGTCTCGAAGCGGTGCTTGCCCCAGTCCATGATCCTCACGACGATGGGGCGCGCGTCGGGAGCCACCTCGACGAGATCGAGGCCGGCTTCTTCCGCTAACCGGCGGGCTTCTTCGAGGGGAACGACGCCGACCTGCTGACCTTCGGCGTCGACGAGTCGGACGGGACTCAGGCGGATCTGGTTGTTGACGCGGACTTTCTCGTCGATTCGACACCTCCTGCCGTGAAAGGGCCGCCGCGGGGCACCCCCTGGCGGCAAGAATATACCATCGGGCGGAGACCGGGCCAAGCGGCCGGATTCTAGGGCCCGCAATCCCTTCGCAGGGAACGAGATGGGACGGAAGCGGCGGCCGGCCCGGGACGTCCGCCGTTGCGCTCGCGCGCTACCGCGACGCGCGGGACGAGGCCGTGCCCCGCCGGCGGCCGGGCCCCCTGCGCCCGACGTGCTCGGCGGTGACGACCGTGTGGATGCCGCCGCGAACGAGGAAGTCCCCGACGACCCGCATCGTTCGCGGGCTCACGGCGCGGACCAGGTCGTCGAGGATCCTGTTGGTCACCGCCTCGTGGAAGTGCCCCTCGTTCCGAAAGGACCAAAGGTACAGCTTCAGCGACTTCAGCTCGACGCACTTTCGGTCCGGCACGTAGTCGATCCTGATCGTCGCGAAATCCGGCTGCCCCGTCCTCGGGCAGAGGCAGGTGAACTCGGGGCAAGTGAACTCGATCGAGTAGTCGCGCCCCGGCTGCGGGTTGGGGAACGTCTCGAGACGATCGGACGGTTTCTCGGGCACCTTCGGTCCTCCCTGCCTGGTCCGCAGAGGGTAGCCCACCTCGCAGGTCGAAGCCAGCCGACCATTACCAGACGAGTCCCGAGGCAGGAGGGTCCTCAGACAGCCCTTTTTCGGGCTGACTGAGGACCCTCCTGCCTCGGGACGAAGCCGGCAGCGGACCTCATGCCCGCATACTAGAATTGGGGGCTCATGACGATCCCTCTGCCAGGGCGCATCCTCCCGCTCGCTCCGGGCACCTTCCGCGCTCTCCGCCACCGCAACTTCGCCCTGTTCTGGACCGGTCAGCTGGTCTCGCTGACCGGAACCTGGATGCAGTCCGTGGCCCAGGGCTGGCTGGTGCTGCGGCTGTCCAACTCGGCGTTCCAGCTCGGCGTCGTCGGGTTCTGCGCCTTCTCGCCGGTACTGCTGTTCACGCTGGTGGGCGGAGTCGCCGCGGACCGCGTCCCGCGCAAGGCGGCGCTGCTGTGCACCCAGACCCTGGCGATGCTCCAGGCGGCGCTGCTGACGGCGCTGTCCGCGACGGGCTCGGTGCAGGTCTGGCACGTGGCGGTGCTCGCCTTCCTGCTCGGGACGATCAACGCGTTCGACGTGCCGATTCGCCAGTCGTTCCTGTTCGACCTGGTCGGCCGGGAGGACCTTTCGAACGCGATCGCGCTGAACTCGATCGCCTTCAACGGCGCCCGCCTTATCGGCCCCGCGATCGCCGGCCTCGTCCTCGCGTACCTCGGCGAGACCGCATGCTTCCTGGTCAACGCGGCCTCCTTCCTCGCGGTCCTGGCCGGCCTTGCCCTGATCCGGGTAGGGACGGCGGCGCGTCCGCCTGACGAGAGCTCGTGGCTCGGCGGGATCCGCGAGGGAATCCTGTACGCGTCGCGGACCCCCGGCGTGAGGACGATTCTCGTCCTGGTCGCCGTGTCGAGCGTCTTCGGGATGCCGTATTCCATCCTGATGCCCGCGATCGCTCGGGACGTGCTCGGCGGCAATCAGCGAACGCTGGGATTCCTGATGGGAGCTGCGGGCGCGGGAGCCGTTCTCGGCGCGCTGGCGATCGCCGGGCGCAGGTCCGCGGGCAGGTCCGGCATCGTCGTGGCGGTCTCGATGACCGCGTTCGGCGCGAGCCTCATCGCCTTCTCGCTCTCCCGGAGTTTCTGGCTCTCGGCGGCGATCCTGCACGTGATCGGCGCCGCGATGATCGTCCAGATGGCGACGAGCAACGCCTTCCTGCAGCTCCTCGCCCCGCCCGCCCTCCGCGGGCGCGTCGTGAGCCTCTACACGCTCATGTTCCTCGGAATGGCCCCGTTCGGCTCCCTCCTCTCCGGCATCCTCGCGAGGCTGTGGGGCACCCCCGTCGCCGTCGGCCTAGGCGGCGCCGTCTGCCTCGCCGCCGCCCTTGCCTTCGCTTACCGCACCCCCGGCCGCACCGTCGCGCCGACCGGTTCTTCCTGACGCTCCATCCGCCCTCCCATCAGGACACCGGTCCTCGGAAGCGAACACATCTCCGCCGGGATGGGCTCGGGTTGCGGGCGCGCGCCGCTCCTAGGTCGCCTGGCGCGGATTTCGCATTAGAATACGTGTCAAGCCCGCATCCGGGGGCGCGCGGGATCGGAGGCGTCATGAAAAGGCTACGGCTCGTTCCCCTCGTGCTCGGCGCGGCGGTCCTGGCGCTCGGCGCCGCCGGCCCGACCACCAGCGAGGACTACGCGTACTCCACCTACCGCGAGCTGGGCGACCGTCTCACGGTCCTCGTGGACGGCTACCCGGCGGCGCTGCACGACGATGATGCCTACATTCCCCTCTCCGTCGCGGTCGGGCTCGGCGGTCCCGGGAGGAGCGTCGTCGTGACCCCCGAGTCGTTCACGCTGCTCGATCGGGACGGGACGGCACATGCCCCGGCCTCGTACCGGGAGATCGCGAGCAACTACCCCAAGCGACTGTTCGACGCGATGCTGTTGCGGTCGTACCCGATCGTGGTGGGGAACCAGTTCAGCACGAGCCTCAGATTGGCGGCGGACTTCTACCCGACCATGGTCCAGGGGGGAGTTCGAATCGACCGGGTGGAGCTCGGGCCGTTCACGTGGTTCCACACGGTGCTGTACTTCCCGCGACCCCAGGCCGGCCTCGAAGGCGTACTGACGCTCAGGATGAGCGGGGGCGAAGAGGCGCCGGTCGACGTCCGCTTCAGGATCCCGCGCGTCGTGGGGCGCCGGGAGAGCTGAGGGCGCGCCGCGGAGCCGCTACCGGACGTCCTGGAGCGTGACCTTGATCGTCCGGGAGCGTCCTTCGCGCTTGACGGTCAGCGTGACCAGGGCCCCGACGCCGGCTCTCTCGAACGCGTAGTCGAGGTCGTCGGTCGACCGGATCGGCTTGCCGTCGAGCGCCGTGATGACGTCCCCTATAACGTAGCCGCGGCGGCTCCGGCCGATTCCCTCGATTCCCGCCCGGTCGGCCTGGCTGTCCGCGAGGACGGTCAGGACGACGACTCCCTCGATGTCGAGGCGGCCGGCCTGCGCGTCCGAGAGGTAACGCACTCCCGCGATGCCGGGATTCACGGCCCGGCCCTTCTCGATCAGCTGCGGCACGAGGCGCTTGACCGTGTCGACCGGTACCGCGAAGCCGATTCCCGCGGACGCGCCGCTCGGGCTGTAGATCGCGGCGTTGACCCCGATCAGCCTCCCGCTCGAGTCGAGCAGCGGCCCGCCGGAGTTCCCCGGGTTGATCGCGGCGTCGGTCTGGATCACGTCGCGGATGGTCCGGCCGTTCGGCGATTTCAGCTCGCGTCCGAGCGCGCTGACGATCCCCGAGGTCATCGAGTGGTCGAGGCCGAACGGGTTGCCGAGAGCGAGGACCTTCTGTCCCACGAGCAGGTCGTGCGAGCGGCCGGGGGCGAGAGGAACGAGCCGGTCCGCGGGAGCCTTGATCCGCAAGACCGCGAGGTCCTTCTCGGGGGCGGCGCCGACGACCTCGGCGTCCCATTCCGATTGGTCGGCGAGAGTCACCGAGAACTTGTCGCCGGCCTCGATCACGTGGAAATTCGTGACGACGCTCCCCTTCTTGTCCCAGACGAAACCGCTCCCCGTGCCCTGCGGAATCTGCATCACGTCGAACGACCAGAAATCGCGCCGGAGCGCGATGCTCGTGATGAACACCACCGACGCGGAGGCGCGGCGGAACACGTCGATGTCTCGGCGCTCCTCGGGGCCGAGCCCTTCCGGGAACGGCTCGGCGGGCGACGCCGCCTGTGCCGGGGCGGCCGGAGGAGACTCCTGGGCGCTCGCGCTCACCGCGGGCGCCGCCGCCCGCTCCGAGAGCAACCCCTTTCCCAGCGCGACGCCGGCAACGGCGACGAGCAGGCAGCCGAAGATCCACGCGCGTCCTCTCATCGGGGATCCCTCCGGGGGCGATGATTTTAGCAGAGCGGAAGGGAGACGGGGGCTCAGCGCGGAAGGTCCGAGACGCTTCGCTGCTGCCGGCGCTGGTCGAACCAGGTCCCGACGGCGACCGCGATCAGCATCAGGAAGAAGCAGAGAAAGAACCCCGCGACGAAGCCGCGGCTGAACGCCCGGCCGAGGGCGAGGTACAGCTCGCGGTGGGATTCGAAGCGTTGGAAAGGGATTCGGTTGTGGTCGAAGTCGAGAAGGAAGGTCGCGATTGCGAGCACGCAGGCGGCGATCCCCGGAATCGAGAGGATCAGGGCCATTCGACGGTGGCGGCTGTTCATCGGCCCCTCCCCTTCGGTCTTGTCGCGATCGTCCCCTTGAGGAGTATTCGTCGAGGACGGGCTCGCCGCCAGTGGCAATTTTCGGCGCGGCGTCCGTGCCGCCCAACGACGGAACCGTAACGTTCGCGGCCACCGGCGCGGCAAACTAGAATGTCCGGGCGGAATGGTCCGCCACCGAGGGCTCCTCTCCTTTGACCACCGAGAATCCGACCGCGTCCTATCGGCGCCGGCCGACGAGGATCGTGCGCATCGGCGACGTCCCTGTCGGCGGGAGCTACCCGATCCGCGTCCAGTCCATGACGACGCCGGCGACCACCGACACGGCGGCGACGGTCGGGCAGATCCTCCGCCTCGTGGAGGCCGGTTGCGAGATCGTGCGGGTCACCGTGCCCACCTCGGCGGACGCGGAGAGCCTTCCGGTCATCCGGAGGGAGCTCGCGTCTCGCGGAGTGCGGGTCCCGCTCGTCGCGGACATCCACTTCACGCCCGCGGTCGCGCTGATGGCCGTCGAGCACGTGGAGAAGGTCAGGATCAACCCCGGGAACTTCGCCGACAAGAAGCGGTTCGCTCTCCGCGAGTACACGGACGCCGAGTACGAGGCCGAGATCGGGAGAATTCGCCGGCTCTTCGTTCCGCTCGTGAAGCGGTGCAGGGATCTCGGCGTCGCGATGCGCATCGGGACCAACCACGGCTCGCTCTCGGACCGGATCATGAACCGCTACGGCGACACCCCCGACGGGATGGTCGAGTCGGCCCTCGAGTTCGTCCGCATCGCGCAGGACGAGGGGTACCGCGACCTCGTGCTCTCGATGAAGGCCTCGAACACCGTGGTGGTCCTCGCGGCCTACCGGCTGCTGGTCTCGCGCATGGACATCGAGGGAATGGACTACCCCCTTCATCTGGGCGTCACCGAGGCCGGCGACGGCGAGGACGGGCGGATCAAGTCGGCGATCGGGATCGGAGCGCTCCTCGAGGAAGGCCTGGGCGACACCGTCCGGGTCTCGCTGACGGAGGACCCCGTCGAGGAGATCCCGGTGGCACGCGCCCTCGTCGAGCCGTTCAACGTCCGGCTGCCGGAATCGGAGGAGAAGCCCGCGACCGGATCCGCCGGCGGCTTCGCCCCGGCCCGTCGCGGCGGCCGCCGCGCCGCCCGGGAGATTGCCGTCGGGCGTCACGGCGCGGGCGGGTCGCGCCCGGTACGGGTCGAGGTCCCGCTCGGTTCCTCCCCGCGAGACGAGGACCGCGCCAGGGGGGAGGCGGAGGGCGAGATCGGCCCGCGAGCGCCCGAGGGGACGCGCGCCGAGGTCCTCTCCTCGACGCTCGCCGGACGGGAGGACGCCGGCCCCTTCGCACGGCTCGCCGAATCGCTCTCCCGGCTCGACCCGTCGGTGGCGCTGTCGGCCCGGCTCGACCCCCGTCTCGATCCGGGCGTCGCGGCCGAGGTCCTCGAGACCGTCCTGCCGCACGCGAGCCGCATCCACGCCACCTTGCGCGCACCGCTCGATGCGGGCGCGAGCCTGCTCCTCGGCCGGCTGATCGAGGGCGCGGGACGTTCCGGCAAGCCGCTGCTCCTCGAGGCCGGCTCGACGGCGGGGAGCGCGGCGGAGGCCGTGGATCTGGCGCTCGCGGCGGCGCGCCGGGGGGCCTCGTCGTCCGTTGCCCTCCTGCTGGCGCTCGATCCCGCGCTCGGTCCGCCGCTGCTGCCGGTCCGGCTCCTCGCGGCGAGGCTCGAACTGGAACGGCTCGATCCGCCGATCGTGCTCGTCGATCGCCCTCTCGCGCGGGGCGCCGATCCGCTGCTTGGCCCGTCCGCCTCGCTCGGCGGGCTCCTCTGCGAGGGGATAGGCGACGCGATTCACATCGAAGGGGAGACGGCCGGCGCTTCCCGTAGGCTGGCGTACGGCATCCTCCAGGCAGCGCGGGTCCGGGTCACGAAGGCCGAGTTCATCTCGTGTCCGTCGTGCGGGCGCACGCTGTTCGACCTCGAGACCACCACGGCCCGGATCAAGGCGCGGACCTCGCACCTCAAAGGGGTCAAGATCGCCATCATGGGGTGCATCGTGAACGGGCCCGGCGAGATGGCCGATGCGGACTTCGGTTACGTGGGCTGGGGAGAGCAGAAGATCGCTCTCTTCGTGGGCAAGGACATGGTCGAGAAGGACGTTCCCGCCGCGGAGGCCGCGGAGCGCCTCGTCGAGCTGATCAAGCTACACGGGAAGTGGATCGACCCTCCGGCCGCTTCCCTCCCCGGATAGCCGAGACCGGAAGCTCGCGGCCCAATCCCGGGGCGGCGAGCTTCCGGCCCGCGGTACCGCTAATCCGTCCGCTACTGCGGCTGCGTGAGCTTCGCGGCCGCTCCGTCGAATTCCACCGTGTCGATGAACCCGAGGGTGGAATCCTGGACTTTCGGAGTGTCGAACTTCAGCTCCGTCGTGCCGGGCGCGGTCGGATCCATCTTGAAGACGAGGCTCAGGATGGTCCCGCCGCCGGCCCCGACGCCGTTCCCCGTCCCGCCGAGCTTGGACACACCGATCACGATCTTGTCGCCGCTGAAGTTCGTGACCACCGCCTGCTCGCCGGTCAGGGCGTCGCCCGCCATCCACGTGACGCTGCGGACGATTCCGGGGTTGGACAGCACGACGTTGAACGAGAACGCGAAGACATCCGTGGAGGTCGTCGGGCCGCCCAGTTTCACGTCCAGCTGGATCAGGCTGCCGGGCGACGTCCCGTTGAACGCCAGGACGACGAGATTCGGCGCGCTCGCCGTGCCGCTGGCGGTGAACACCGGAGTCTTCGTCGGCTCGATGGTGCCCCCCGACGACGAGCCCCCGCAGTGGGCCAGGAGAGGGAGAGAGACCAACATCAGGATCGAAAGCATGGGATGCCGCCCTCCGCGCTGGAGGAGTGATCGGGTCGTAGGTTGAATCTTCATGCTCGTTGCCCTTTTCCGGCCGGCGGGCGGGGTCATCTCGCCCTCGACGAGGCGGCGGCCGCCGGCGTCACGTCCTGCCCGAAGTAGGTCGCGAGGAACGCGAGATCGTCTCCGTCCACCCGCCCGTCCTGGTTGAAGTCCACGGTCGAGTCGAATGCGGGGTCGCTGATCCGGTACGGCGGCAGGCAGGTCGTGATGGTGCTCAGGCTCGCCCAAGCCCTTCCGAGCCGGGAGAGATCCAGGCCGTCCACCCGGCCCGATCCGTCGATGTCGGCCGTCGACACCGGGGCCTCGCAGGCGTCGCCCACGTGGTTGCCGTTGTAGTCGGACTGGCTCGAGTTCAGGAGATCGGGACAGTTGTCGCAGGCGTCGCCGACGCCGTCTCCGTCCCGGTCGGCTTGGTCGGGATTGGCGACGCAAGGGCAGTTGTCGCCCGCGACCGCGCTCTCCGAGCCCGCGCACGTCTCGTCGCTCCGGCAGGCCTCGTTGACCTGGCACGGGACCCTGCACGTCCCGTCCAGGCACGTCTCGCCGCTCCGGCAGTTGTTGTTCACCTGGCACGAGATCGTCTCGGCGATGCACGCCATTCTTTGCGTGTCACACTTCTCGTCGACCCGGCAATCGCTTTCCGTCTGGCAGGGGAAGTCGAGAGCCGGGACGCAGATGTCCTTGTTGACGTCGCACTTCCCGTCGACCGGGCAATCGCCGCCCGACTGGCACGGGATCACGAGGAAGGTGCACAGCTTCGTCACGCTGTCGCACCTCTCGTCCGTCCGGCACTCGCTGTCCGTCTGACACGGGATTCCCTGCGCGGAGACGCAGATCTTCCTGTCGGCGTCGCACTTCTCGCCGCTCTCGCACTCCGTGTCCTGCTGGCACTGGGTTTCCTGGAGGATGCACACTTTTCTCGTACTGTCGCACTTCTGCCCGCGCCTGCACCCGCTGTCGGAGAGACAAGAAACTTCCGGGACACGGACGCAGATCCTGCTCTGCGCGTCGCACTTCTCGTCGCTCCGGCAGTCGTTGTCCACCTGGCACGAAACCGCCGGGACGACGCAGACCTCCAACGTGGTGTCGCACGCCTCGCCGCTCCGGCACTCGCTCTCGGTCAGGCACTGGATCGCCGGAACGGCGCAGACGCCCGTCTCGGGGGCGGCGCCACACGCGCAGGTCGAGGACAGCGGAGCCAGCGGGTTGCAGGAATCGCTGATCGCGCCGATGCCGTCACCGTCCGAATCCGGGAACTCGCAGCCCCTGAGGGCCTCGTCCACCGCGCCGTCGCAGTTGTTGTCGAGCCCGTCGCACCTCGTCTCGGTGCCGGCCTGATAACCCTGGCCGGGCACGGGGGTGCACTGGGCGATCGAGCACGACTCCGAGCCGTTGCAGGTCTCCCTCACGCAGGTCTCGTAGGGGTAGCAGTCCGAGCCGTCGAGGCACGAGTTGCCGAGGAGGCTGCACCTGCCGGGCCGGCACTGGTCGTCGCCGGTGCAAACCTCGCGGGATTCGCTGCACGTCGACCGAGTCAGGCACTTCTGCGCGCCCAAGCAGGTGCCGCCGGAGCATTCGAGATCCAGATGGCAGGGCGTCGAGGGGTTGTTGCTGCACGTTCCCGTCGGACAGTCGGCGTTGAGGTCGCAGGGATCGACCTCGGCCGCGGAGCAGAATCCGTACCGGCAGACCTGCTCGCCGTACTTGCAGCTCGCTCCCTCGGCGCAATCCGAGTTCTTCGCGCAAGCCGTCGCCGGGTTGTCGCTGCAGCTCCCCGCCGGGCAGTCCTCGTCGACGCTGCAGCTGGCCCCCTTGGCGACGTTGCACATCTTTCCCCTGCAGTCGGTGTCGGTGTTGCAGAGCTGCGTCGAGGTGGTGCTGCACTGCCCCTTGAATCCCGGGGCCTTGCACGCCTTGGAAGTCGCGGCGCAGACTCCGTTGCCGCACGTGTTGAACCCATCGTCCACGAGGCCGCTGCAGTCGTCGTCCACGCGGTCGCAAGTGTTGTCGACGAGCCCCGGGTTCATCCCGCCGTTGAAATCGTTGCAGTCGTCGAGCGGCGTGCCGTCGGAATCGTACTTCCTCGGCGCGTAGTCCCCCTTCCGGTTGCACGAGCCGGCCGACTCGCAGTCCGCGCTGGTCTTGCAGAGCTTGCTTGGATCGCCGCTGCAAACGGTGAAGTCCTGGCACGTTTGCCCCGAGGGACAGTCGATGTCCGCCCGGCAGGTCAGGTCGAAGGACCCGCTGCAGACCTTGGAGGGTTGGCACACCCCCGAGACCTGGCCGTCCGGGACTCCCCAGCCGTCGCCGTCGGCGTCGCGGTACCAGTCGCCGGTGGGAAGCATCTCCGCCTGGCTGCACGTGTCCAACTGCGGGCATTCCGCGTCCGTCGTACAGACGCTTTGGTCCTGCGTGCATCGGTTGTCCCGGCACGCCGGGGCCGGGCAGTCCTCGTCGGTCCGGCAGTGGGTGCTGGGCGACAAGGCGCAGGTCTTGCTCCCGTCCGCGAGTCCGTCGCAATCTTCATCGAGGCCGTTGCACGTCTCCGTGGCCCCGGGGTGGATGCTGGCGTCCGTGTCGTTGCAGTCGCAGGCGGTGGACGCCCAGCCTCTTCGGGGCAGGCACGTCTGGATCGTGATGCCGTCGTCGCCGAAGCTGTCGCCGTCGGCGTCCCGGTAGGCCGTCACGACGGGGATGCCTTCGTCGATCTGCCCGTCGCAGTCGTCGTCGAGCTGGTTGCAGATCTCGGCCGCGCCGGGGCGGATCGAGATGTTGTAGTCGTTGCAGTCCTCGCCGCGAGTCAACCAGGTCACGGTCCTTTCGCACCGGTCGGTCCCCGGGCAGTCGCTGTCCACGCTGCACTCGACGAGCGGGTTCTCCCTGCACACCTTGAAATTCAATGGGCGGCACCCGGTGACCGCCTTCGCCGCGTTGCCGTATTGGTCGCCGTCCACGTCGGGATAGAAGGTGCCCTGAGCCAGGCCCTCGTCGATCTGGTCGTTGCAGTCGTCGTCGATACCGTTGCAGACCTCGGTGACACCGGGGTGGATGAAGTAGTCCCGGTCGTTGCAGTCGCCGTCGACCGGAATGAAGCCGACCGCGCGGTTGCACGCCTCTCCGGTCGGGCAATCCCGGTCGTCGTTGCACCGGACCAGGAAGGACACGTTGCAGACATAGTAGGGCAGCGGCGCCACGCACTGCTGGACCAGGTCGGTCGAGCTGCCGTAGCCGTCGCCGTCGGCGTCCCTGTACCAGGTCGGGACGGTCAGACCCTCGTCGATCTGGCCGTCGCAGTTGTCGTCGATCGCGTTGCAGGTCTCGGTGGCGCCGGGGTGCACGTTCGGGTTCCCGTCGTTGCAGTCGCCCTGGCAGGGAGAGTACCCGTCGCCGTCGGAATCCAGGTTCTGGTCGATCAGGTACCGGCCGCCGGTCCCGAGCGGGACGCCGAAATTGGTGCCGCCCCAGACGAACATGAGGTTGCCGGTCCAAACCGCAGCGTGCCGAGACCGGGCAAGGGGGACTCCGGTCGCGGACATGGACAGCCACTGGTCCAGCGCGGGGTCGAACCGAGCGCCCGTGTCGAGGTCGGAGGAGCCGTCGTTACCGCCCCACACGAGCATCTCCCTGCCGGACCAGACCGCGGTGTGCCAGAACCGGGGAGACGGCGCGCCGGAACCGGGGAGCGCGGCCCAGGAGCCGCTCCCGCCGGAGCCCGGGTCGTAACTGGCACCCGTCCCGTCCGGCGCGTTGCCGGCGGTGGCCCCGCCGAAGACCAGCATCCGCGTCCCGGTCCACACCGCGGCGTGCCGGGACCTGGCGGAAGGCGCTCCGGAGGAAGCGACGCCCGACCAGGCGTTCGTGGCGGCGTCGTAGACGCCCCCCGTGTCGAGCTTGGTCCCCGCGTTCCCCTCGCCTGCCGACCCGTCGTCGCCGCCCCAAACGACCATCTTGGGACCGGTCGACACGGCAGTGTGCTCGAAGCGCGCGGACGGCGCGCCCGAGGACGCCACCGGCTCCCACGCGTTGCCGATCGGATCGTACCTCGCGCCGTCCGCGAGCGCGTAGACCACTCCCTCGGCGGTCAGATTCAGTCCGCCCCAGACCACCATGCGTCCGGCGGTTCCGGCCCCCTGCTGCCAGGTCAACCAGGCAGCCGTGTGGCCCCACCGCTTGGCGGGCACTCCCGTCGTGGACATCGGAAGCCAGCTTCCCGCCAGCTCGTCGAAGCGCCGGCCGTCGCGCAGCGGCCCGTCGAGATTGGTCTCCGGGTCGTATCCCCATCCGCCCCAGACGATCACGTAGTCGCCGCTCCAGACCGCCGTGTGCTGCCTTCGTCCCTGCGGCGCACCCCCCTGGGGAACGGAGACAAAGTTGTCGATCGCGGGATCGTATCTTCCGCCGGTGTCGAGGTTGACGTAGTCGTCGGTGCCGCCCCAGGCGAAGACGTCTCTCCCGGTCCACACCGCGGTGAGCTGGTACCGCGGCCTCGGACCGAAGTCGGTGGGGGTCCACGAATCGCTCGCCAGGTCGTAACGGCCGCCCGTGTTGGACGCGTCAGCGCCCGTCGAATCGTCGGTTCCGCCCCAGACGACCATGAGGCTACCCGTCCAGACGGCGGTCTGATCGCCTCGAGCCGCCGGAGCGCCCGTGAGGCTCGTCGCCGTCCAGGCTCCGGTCGCCGGGTCGAACACGGCCCCGCCGTTGCGGAAGATCGTGCCGTCGAAGCCGCCCCAGACGATCATCTTGTCGCCGGTCGAGACCGCGGAGTGCCGGTAGCGAGCCGCCGGCGCGCCGCTCAAGTCGGTCGGCTCCCAGGTGTCGGTCGTCGGGTCGTAAGTGGAACCGGAGCCCAGCGCGACGCCGGGATCCGCTCCCCTGCGACCGCCCCAGACGATCATCTTGTTCCCGACGGCGACCGCGGTGTGGTTCCGCCGCGCGATGGGAGCCGGAGCTCGGGGCTCCGGGGTATCGGGGGGATCCTCGACGAACGTGGGCGACCAAGTCCCGTCGGCGAGATTGAAGCGGGCTCCCGTCCCCAGATCGTTGCTCCAGCCGACGACCCTGACGCCGGCGCACTGGTCGTCGGCCCCGCAGTCCGCATCGGTCGAGCAAGTGGTCTGGTTATTCCCGCTGCACACCTTGATCTCGACGTATTCGTCGTTGCCGCCCCAGACGACCATGGAGCCGCCCGCAATCACCGCGGTGTGAAACGCGCGGGGCGTCGGCGCGCCGTCCGACGCGAGCGGGGCCCAGGTGTCGGTCGCCGGCGAGTAGCTCGCACCGTCGCCGAGCGGTTTCGTGTCGGGGTGCGTATCGTCGGAACGACCCCCGCCGCCCCACACGATCATCACGCCGTGGGTGGCGTCCCAGACCGCCGTGTGGTGCGCGCGCGGCGAAAGTGTGCTCGGCGAGAGCGTCGTCCAGGAGTCGCCGACGGGGTCGTACATCGCGCCGGAACCCGAGGTCACGTTCTTGGAATTGACGTAGTCGTAGGAGAAACCGCCCCAGATGATCATCTTGTCGCCGGTCCACACCGCCGTGTGCCCGAGCTTCTCGAACGGGACCCCTTGTTCCGGGTCCGCGGGCGCGATCGCCATCGCCGACCACGTATCGGTTGCCGGGTCGTAGCGGACGCCGTCGGGCCACGGATAGCCGGCGTAGGAGCCCCCGTAGACCATCATCAGGCTGCCGGTCCAGACCGCCGCCGTCGCGTAGCGCGGAAGCGGGGACACGCGGCCGAGGGATCCGTTGTCCCAGATGTCGTCGGTGCACGAAGCGCCCGGGACCTTGAACAGAGGAGCGGCCGGAGCGCTCGCGACGGGAAACTCGCCCTTGTCCCGGGCGACTGCACGAACCGACGCGATGCTCAGGCCGCCCTCGACCTGCCGCCACCACTCGTCCCGGCTCTTCTTCCGGACCGAGAAGACGGCGAGGCGCACCTTGCCGGCGCTTTCGGACAGGACCGTCCGGATGACGAACGAGTCGCTCAGCTCCTCGACGGAGCCGACGCCGCCGGACTTCCTGGGAAGGCGCGAGGTCATCCTGGCGAACTCCGCCGCCGGCATCTCGATGGCGGACGGCGACGCGGACTTCGAGGCGGGGGAGCCGGCAACGACGATCTCGGCCACGGATCGGCCGGGGGACGGGAGCTTCGGATCGAGGCTACCGCTCGCGAGGCGCGCCCTGAGGGCATCGGCGGCGGCGCGCTCGCCCGCATGAAGGGCGCGGTCGCCCGCGTAGAAGTTTCCGACGAGCCTTTCCGCGAGCGCGGGACGCGCGAGGCACTCCTGCGCCATGAAGACATCGTTGCCCAGGGCACCGAACAGCTGCCGCAGCCGGTCCGGCATCCGGGTGCCGGAGACCATGCGCTGCAGCTCGCGCTCGAGCATCTGGGCGGTGATGGGAGTGTGCCAGACGTTGTCGAGCGCGGCCGACCGCTCGAGATACGCCCGGACTTTTGCCTCCAGGAGGGCCCGAGGAACCGCCTCCTCGAAAGAGCGGGTCGCCCCGAGCTGGTACGAGTAGTAGACCCGCTCGATCGCTTCCTGTGCCTTGACGCGCTCCTCGAAGGTCAGATCGCGCGCCTCGGCTCCGGCGATGAACGCCGGCAGCAGAAGGAACAGAAAGGCGCTAGCGACCAGGCTCCTGGTTCTCATCGACACTCCTCCTCCGTGTGAAACGCATTCAATATCAGCGGGCGGGGGCGGTTGTCAATTGCGGTCTCCAAGAAGTTGCGGAGTATCTGCCGCTCGAATCGGAGGCACCCGGGGGCCGGGACGTCCCACCGGCTGCGGACGGCGCGGGATGGGATCAAAACCGGACTTCCGCCCACTCTCGAAGCATCCACGTGCCGAGACCCTCTTCCACGAGAGGGCTCGACCGGGCGATCGCCTCGGCCTCCATCCGGTCCGTCGCCTCGAAAATCTCGAGAAACCCCTCGCCGTCGCCCAATTCTCCGGCCGCTCGGAGCCGTCCGTCGGCGTGAAGCCGGCGCAGGTGCTCGACGTGCCCCGCTCGAGCCGCCTCGAGCTCGACCGGGGCGGCGGTCACGAGAAGCGTCCGGGCCCAGAGTGCCATCTTCCCCCCACGCCCCTCCGGAGCTCAGATCTGCGTCTTTTCCAGATAATCCGGAATCTCGACGTGGACGGACAACTCGTCCCGGATCCGCGCCGCGAAGCTCTCGAGGCCCGCCGGCTCGCCGTGCACCAGGTGCACGGCGCCGGGACGGTGTCCCGACGAGCGCAGCCATTGCAGGATCTCCCCGCGGTCCGCGTGGGCCGAAAGGCCGTCGAGCGTTTCGATCCGCGCCCTCACCGGAATCTGCCGGCCATGGATCTTGATGCTGTCCGCCCCTTCCTGGAGCGCCCGGCCGCGCGTCCCGGCGGCCTGGAAGCCGACGAACAGCACGGTGGTCCGGTGATCGTCGAGCTTGAACTCCAGGTGGTGGAGGATGCGCCCCCCCTCGGCCATGCCGGACGCGGAAATGATGATGGCCGGGTAGGCGATGGAGTTCAACGCCTTCGACTCCTCGACGCTGCTCGCCATGTGGATCCCGGCGAGGCCGAGCGCGTCCTCGCCGCTCGCGGCCATCGCGCGCATCTCGAGGTCCTGGGCTTCGGGATGCCGAGTGACGATCCGCGTCGCCTCGATCGCCATCGGGCTGTCGAGATAGATCGGGACGTCCGACGGGATCCGGTTCTCGCGGCGCATCTCGTGGAACAGGTAGAGCAGCGTCTGGGTCCGCCCGACCGCGAAGGAGGGGATCAGCAGGGTACCCCCACGCCGCACGGTGTCCCGAATGAGCGACTCGAGCAGGTCCTTCGGATCGTCGCGAGAGTGGTCGCGATCGCCGTAGGTGCTCTCGAGAACCAGGTGATCGCAGGGCGGAAGGGGCGCGGGATCGGGGAGGATCGGCTGTCCCGGCCGGCCGAGATCCCCCGAGAACAGCAGCACCTTTTCCCGGCCCCGACCGCCGGAGGATGCGATGCGCACCTCGACCAGCGCGGCGCCCAGGATGTGGCCGGCCGGATAGAGGCGGAGCGAGAGGCCGTCGTGGACCTCGATCGTCTGATCGAACGGAAGCGGGCGCAGCAGCGGCAGCGCCTGCCGGGCCTCCTCCTCGGTGTAGAGCGGGAGGGCCGGGCGGTGCTTCGAGTACCCCTTCCAGTTCGCGAACCTGGCGTCCTCTTCCTGGAGGTGGCCGGAGTCGGGAAGGAGGATGCCGCAGAGCTCGCACGTCGCCGGCGTCGCCAGGACGTCCCCGACGAACCCCCGCCGGGCCAGGACGGGAAGGTAGCCGGTGTGGTCCAGGTGGGCGTGGGTGAGCACCACCCGGTCGATGGACGCGGGTTCCACCGGCGGCGCCTCCCAGTTCCTCAGGCGAAGGTCCTTGAGCCCCTGGAACAGACCGCAATCCACAAGGATCCTGCATCCGTCGTGCTCGATCAGGAACTTGGATCCGGTGACGGTTCCGGTGGCGCCCAGGTAGGTGAGAGTGGCCATGCGGGTATCCGTCCGGCCCGTCCCGACCGGCGGGCCGGATCGCGGAGCGCCGCGGGCACGGTCGGGGATCGTACCACACCGCCGTGCGTCCGGCGCCGTGGCTCGGAGGGCCCGGGAAGTCGGCAACGTCGCCGTCGTTTGCTAGGATGGGAAACCGATCCGGCGGCGCGAGCGATGCCGCACGTCCCGGAAGGAGGTTTCTCCATGCGGGTTCGCATCGAATACTGCGCGGAGTGAAACTACGAGCCACGGGCCGCCGGTCTGGCGGCCGAGATCAGGGAAGCGCTGGGTGTCGAGAGCGAGATGAAGCCGTCGCACGGCGGGGTCTTCGAGGTCACCGCGGACGGCCGGCTTGCCTTCTCGAAGAAAACCTCGGGCAGGTTCCCGAACGCGGGTGAGGTCTTGGCACTCCTCCGCGCGCAGGCAGGGTCGTAGACCCGGCCGCGAACGAGAACCGAGTTTGGCGGCGATCCCGGCCGCGCGCCGCGCCTGGGCCGCGGAAGTGGATCGCCTGGGGGACCGACATGAGCCTCCTCGACCGGACCATTGCGTTCACGCTTCCCGCCGTCCCCAAGCCGATCGTCGGCTTCTTCTCCAAGCGCTACATCGCCGGCCCCGAAATGGAGGACGCGTTCCGAGTGGCCCGCGGCCTAGAGGAGCGGGGCGCCTGCGCGACCTTCGACATCCTCGGGGAGTTCATCACGACCGCCGAGGAGGCGCGGGCCAACACCGAAAGCTACGTGGACCTGATCCGAAAGATCGCCGCCGGCGGGTTCGGGTCGCGAAACGTCTCCGTCAAGCTCACCTCGCTCGGACTCCTGCTCGACCGCAGCCTCTGCCTCGACAACATGCGAACGCTGATGGCCGCGGCGCGCGAGGTGGACGGCTTCGTCCGGGTCGACATGGAAGACTCGCAGTGCACCGACCGGACGATCGAGATCTACCGGACGCTCCGCGGCGAGTACGCGGGGCACGCCGGCCTGGTCCTCCAGTCCCGTCTCCGCCGGACGCTGGCCGACGTGGACGATCTCACCGCGGAGCCGTCGAGCTTCCGCCTCTGCAAGGGGATCTATCTCGAGCCGAGACCCATCGCGTTCACCGACGCCGAGCTCATCCGCCGGAACTTCACCCTCGTTCTCGACCGCATGTTCGAGCGCGGAGCCTACGTGGGCATCGCCACCCACGACGAGATCCTGGTCTGGGAGGCGCTGCGCCTCATCCGGAAGCACAAGCTCGGGCGCGACGCGTACGAGTTCCAGATGCTCCTCGGCGTGGACGAGCAGCTGCGCAACATCATCCTCGCGGACGGCCACCGGCTGCGCGTCTACGTCCCGTTCGGGCGCCAGTGGTACGCCTACTCGGTGCGGCGCCTCCGGGAGAACCCGCAGATCGCCGGCTACGGCTTCAAGGCGATCTTCAAGCGGGCCTGACCCCATCGGCCGTCCGCTCCCCCGCCGTCATCTTCGGCTCGCGGGGCGCGAGGACCGCGGGGGTGTCTCCGTCGGGTTTCGGAACCAGCTCCATCGAAACCGGACGTCTCGTCCCCCGGCCGGATGCGTTCGGAGACAACCCTTTTTCGGGTTGGCGAGAACGCATCCGGCCGGGGGACGAGACGAGGGCCCGACAGACAACGGGGAGTGACGCGTTCGGAGACAACCCTTTTTCGGGTTGGCGAGAACGCATCCGGCCGGGGGACGAGACGAGGGCCCGCTCCGCCGAAGCCGAGATCGCGATCAGGTCGTGTCGGGGTTGAGGCGGGCGAACTCTTCGAGGAGCTCGCGGGATCTCGCGTCGAGCTTGGCGGGCGGCACGATCTGGATGACGGCGTAGAGGTCCCCCGCGGGACGCGATCCCGAGGCGGGCACCCCCTTTCCCTTGAGCCGCAGCTTCTGCCCGCTGCGCGTGCCCGCCGGAAGCGTGATCGCGGTCCTGCCCTCGAGCGACGGGATCGCGATCTTCCCGCCGAGCGCGGCCCGGGCGAGCCCCACCTCGACGTCGCACACGAGGTCGTTCCCCTCGCGACGGAACACGTCGTGGGGCACGACGTCGATCCTGAGGAACACGTCCCCCGCCGGCCCTCCGGCGACCCCGGCGTCTCCCTTGCCGGGCAGCCTCACCCGTCCGCCGTCCTCGATTCCCGGAGGGACGCGGACCTTCAGGCGCTCCTCCGCGGGAACGCGTCCCGCGCCGCCGCAGGAGGCACAGGCGCCCTCGTCGATCCGCCCCGCACCGCCGCACCGCCCGCAGGTGAGCGACACCTGGAGGCCGCGGCGCCGCTGCGTGCGCCGGCCGGACCCGTGGCAGTCGGGGCATTCGCGCTCCCCTCCCGTAGCACCGCGACCGCTGCCGCCGCACGCGGAGCAGGCGGTCTGCCGCGGCAGGACGACCTCGACGGTGGTCCCCCGTACCGCATCGAGGAAGGGAACGCGGATCTCGGTTTCGAGGTCCCGGCCGCGGGCCTGCCGGGACGCCCGCGCGCGGCGGCCTCCCCCGCCGCCGAAGAGATCGAACAGGTCGCCGATGTCGCCGAGGCCGAAATCCCGGATGTCGAACCCCGCCCCCTCGAAGGGATCGAACCCGGGACCGAAGGCCTCGTGCCCCCCGCGGTCGTAGGCGGCCCGCTTCTCGGGGTCCGAGAGGACCGCGAACGCCCCGGCCACCTCCTTGAATCTCTCCTCGGCCTTCTTGTCTCCGGGATTCACGTCCGGGTGGTGCTTCCGGGCAAGCTTGCGGTAGGCCGCCTTGATGTCTTTCTCGGTGGCGGTCCTGGGAACCCCCAGGATCTCGTAGTAGTCCTTCTTCGTCGCCATCGGCCTGCTTCGCTCCGGGGAGGTCAAGAGCCGGTTTCCGGACGATAGGATTTGAGCATGTCGCTGTCAAGATCCCGAGGGCCCGCGCTCCGCCCCGCCGCCTTGCCGCGCCCGGCGGAGTTGACTATCCTTCGCGGTCGCCCCGGAGCGTCAGGAGCCCCTCTACGCCATGACCGCCGAGCAGCTGATCGCCTTTCTGAACGCGCTGACCTTCGGCGACCTCGCCGCGCTCGGGGCGAAGCTCGAAGAGGCGAAATCGTCCTGCGCCGCCCTCGGGCACGCCGAGATCGCGGGGACGCTCGAGGAGGCGCGCGCCGCGCTGTTCTCCGGCGACGTCAAGACCTACCGGCGGAAGATCGAGACCGCCCTCTCGCGCCTCGGCCACGTGAAGAACGGCTGAGTTACAGGTAGCCGAACTTCTTCATCTTGTAGCGGAGCGCGTCCCGGCTGATGTTGAGCAGGCGGGCGGCGTGCGTCTGGTTTCCCCTCGTCCGCTCGAGCGCCTGCTTGACGAGGTCCCTCTCCACGTCCTCGAGCGTCACCCCCGTGTCGGGGAGCCGGAAGGAGCCGTTCTCGTCCTCGCCTTCAGCGGTCTCGTCGCCGGCCGGGTCCGGCCCGGCCGCGGCGCTCGTGGCCTCTCTCGCCACTGGGGACGTGCGGTGGACGATCTCCCTCGGGAGATCCTCGATCTCCACCTGCGGCTTGTTCTCGAGGATCATCGCCCGCTCGATCACGTTGCGGAGCTCGCGGATGTTCCCCGGCCAGTCGTAGCGCATGAGGCACTCGAGCGCCTCGGGACTGATTCCGTGGGTGTTCTTCTTGAATTCCCGGTTGAACTGGTCCAGGAGATACGCGACGAGGTGCGGGATGTCCTCCTTCCGCTCCTTGAGCGAGGGGAGATAGATCGGGATCACCTTCAGGCGGTAGTAGAGGTCCTCGCGGAATGCTCCCTGCCGGACGGCCTTGTCGAGGTCCCGGTTGGTCGCCGCGATGATCCTGACGTCGACCCGGATGTCGCGGCTGCCGCCGACGCGCTTCATCGTCTTTTCCTCGAGGAAGCGGAGCACCTTGGCCTGCAGCGCGATGCCCATGTCGCCGATCTCGTCCAGGAACACCGTCCCGCCGCTCGCGAGCTCGAACAGCCCCTTCTTCTGGAGCTTCGCGTCGGTGAACGCGCCACGCTCGTGGCCGAACAGCTCGGACTCGAGAAGCGTTTCGGGAAGCGCCGAGCAGGTGATATTCATGAACGGCTTGTCGGACCGGTCCGAAGCGAAGTGGATCGCCTTCGCGACGAGGTCCTTGCCGGTCCCCGACTCCCCTTGGATCAGGACCGTGGTGGCCGCCGATTCGGCCACCTTCCGGATCATGGTGAAGACGTCCTGCATCGCGGCGGAGCTGCCGATGATGTTGGAGACGCCGTAGGCGTGCTTCTGCTCGGACCTCAGGCGCTTCACCTCGCGACGGAGGCGGGTGGTCTCGAGAGCCTTCTGGATCGAGGCGAGCAGATCCTCGTGGTCGAACGGCTTGTTGACGTAGTCGTACGCGCCGAGCTTGATCGCCTCCACCGCGTTGTGGATGGACGAGTACGCCGTCATGAGAATCACGGTCGTGTCCGGGTAGAGGTCCACCGTCCGGCGGAGGACCTCCATCCCGTCGATGTCGGGAAGCTTGTAGTCCAGCAGGACGAGATCCACTTCCTCGTCGCGAAGGTGGTCGAGCGCGGCCTGGCCGGTCTCCACCGCGCTGGCCTGGTACCCCTCCTTCTGGAGGCGCTCCCGAAGCGACCAGCGGATGAGCTTCTCGTCCTCGACGACCAGGATCTTCTCCCTGTCGCTCAAGCGTGCCTCATGAGTTCCTGGGGAACGCGAGGACCACCTCGGCCCCCCCTTGGGGCGCGTTGCCGGCCCGGATCGAGCCGCCGTGCGCGTTGACGATGTTCCGGACGATGGCGAGCCCGAGGCCCGTCCCCTTCGAGCGCGTCGTGAAGAAGGGCTTGAAGATCTTGTCGGCGATCTCGGGAGGAATCCCCGGCCCGTCGTCCCGGACACTCACGCGGACCTCCCCGGCATCGGCCTCGGTGGCCACGACCACGGTCCCCTTGAAGTCCGTCGCCTGGAAGGCATTGAGCAGGACGTTGAAGAAGACCTGCTCCATCTGCTGCGGATCCAGGAGGATCTCCGGCATCGGGTCGGCGTACCGCCGCTCGACCGCGACCCCGCGGGCCTGCGCGTCGCCGATCAGCACCGCCAGGACGTGGTCGATCACGTCGTTGATGCTCGTCGGCTCCGGCTTCGTCTCCCGCGGCTTCGAGAACAGGAGCAGGTCACGGAGCGTCCGGTCGAGCCGGTCGATCTGGCGGTGGACCTCGGTGGAAAGCTCCCGGCGAGGGTCGTCGATCGCGAAGATCTCGCTGATGATCTCGCAGGCCCCGCGGATCCCCGCCAGCGGGTTCTTGATCTCGTGGGCCACGGAAGCCGCCAGCTCGCCGACCGCGGCGAGCCGCTCGGCCTCCACCAGCTTCGCCTCCATCGCCTTGATCTTGGAGACGTCGCGAACGATGCCGGTGCTTCCGAGGTATTCCCCTCCGGCGTCGAAGATCGGCCAACGTGTGATCCGCACATCGAGACGGTGGCCGTCCTTGTGGAGCCGGGTGACCTCGTGATCCCGCACCGCCTGCCCCGACCGGACGATCTGCTCGACGCCGTTGAAATCGGCAAGGGCCTCGGGCTCGGGCGGGAGCAGGAGTTGCGTGCTCCGCCCGACGATCTCGTCCGCGGTCCAGCCGTAGATCTCCTCCGCGGCCCGGTTCCAGGAGGTCACGCGCTGCTCCGGGTCGATCGTCACGATGGCCTCCGCCGAGCTCGAGATGAGCCGGGAAAGGAAGTCCCGCGTGGTCTCGAGCGCCTCGTTGTGGGCGTGGAGCTTCGCCTCGTACTCGCGCCGGTGTCGAAACGCGAGATACGCGATCAACGACGCCATGATCAGGCTGATCGCGGAGCCCCGGAAAACGGCGTACGCGACGTGACCGAACTCGGAGAAATTCTCTTCCGCCGCCGGGTCGACCCACCGCGCGACGACGACCAGGACCGCCATGAGGACGGGGGGAAGCACCATGAAGTGCCAGAGCCGTACCCCGTTCCGGAACAGGAGCCCTTTTCCCCGCTCCTCCCGGGCCTCGCTCCAGGCCTCGACTCTCTTGGCCGTCGGGTTCAACTCGTCGCTCCCGGCGCGCCGGCCCTCGCCGGTCGTCGCCCTGCCCCGGGTCGCGGGGCGGACAGGCTGCAGCGCGCGTCAAGAAAACTAAAGGGATCGCATTATAGTCGAATCGGCCCGGGTGCGCCATTTGGCGCACCCCCTTCGAGCTTTGAAAAGCCGGGCCGGCGGTCTATGCTCGGGGTCTGCGGGAGGTCGTTGTGGGCCGAACACCTCGAACGTGGCGTGTCGCAGCCGTCCAGATGACGTCCACCGACGATCCGGAGCGGAATCTCGGCGTCGCGGAGTATCTCGCCCGACGCGCCGTGGATGCCGGCTCGAGCCTGGTGGCTTTTCCCGAGTACTTCTCGGTCATCCCGGCGGAAGGGTCGCCGTCGCGCCACGCCGAGCTCCTCGAGGGGCCGCTGACGCGCTGGCTGCGAAACCTCGCGACCGAGCTGGACACCTACTTGCTCGCGGGGTCCTTCCTCGAGAAGAACCCGCGTGGCCGCCGCGTGCACTGCACGTCGGTGCTCGTCGGGCCGACCGGGGAGATCCTGGCGACCTACCGGAAGCTCCATCTCTTCGACGCCCGGCCGAACGGACGGGAAGCGATCTTCGAGTCGCGCACCACGGCCGCCGGCGAGCACCCGGTGACGGTGGACACGCCCCTCGGACGGCTCGGCCTGTCGGTCTGCTACGACCTCCGCTTTCCGGAGCTGTACCGGCACTTGGCGCTCGACGGAGCGCAGGTGCTCTTCGTTCCTTCGGCCTTCACCGAGTACACCGGGCGCCACCACTGGATGCCGCTGCTGCGGGCGCGCGCGATCGAGAACCAGTGCTGGGTGGTGGCACCCGCCCAGGCCGGGCGCCATAATCCACGGCGCGTCTCCCACGGTCACACCGCCGTGATCGATCCGTGGGGCGACGTGGTGGCGTTGCTCGAGAGCGGGGAGGGCGTGATCTCGGCGGAGATCGACTTCGAGAAACTCGACGGGATCCGCGCGAGCCTCCCCTGCCTCGAGCACGCCCGCCCGGACCTGCTCGGGCGGGCGCCTAGCTGAGCGCGGGCGAGGGCCGATGTTCTGTCCCGATTGCGGCAGTGAATACCGCCCCGGCATCGAGCGGTGCGCCACGTGCCAGGTGCCGCTCGTGGAGCGCCCCCACGCCGCCGCCCACGCCCGCGCGGCCTCGCAGGGCTCGCGCGGGTCGGACTGGGACTCCGAGCCGCTCCTGACCTACTGCGGCTTCCTCGCGCTCGACGAGGCCCGCCACGCGCGCGACAGCCTGCGACGAGAGGGACTCCGGGCCGAGATCGCGATCCGCGAGGCTCCAGGGTCCGATCTCCGCGATCCGGTCGAGGAAGAATACTGGCTCCGGGTACCGGCGAAGGCGTTCGAGGCGGCCTCGCGGATCCTCGGCTACGACGAGGCGGAGGACGCGCACGGTGCCTCGGACGCGCCGTTCCTTTGCTCCGCCTGCGGGGAGACGGTTTCCGCGGACGCCTCCTCGTGCCCCCGGTGCGGCGAACGGTTCGAGGACTGATGGGAGCACGGGTCACGCCCGAAAGGCCCGGCCGCTTCGAGACGGTGCTCCTCGATGCCGGGGGAGTGCTTCTCGACCTCGACTATGCCTACCTGAGGCGCCTGCTCGAGGCGCGTCGCCACGAGACCACGGAGGACGCCCTTGCGCGCGCGGAGGCGATCGCGCGAACCGAAGTGGACCGGCACGTTCGGGACGGCGGGCGGTCGGGGGAGGCTTGGAGGGACTACTTCCGCATCCTGCTCGGGCGCGTCGGGGCGCCGCCCGCGATTCACGAGGAGCTGATCGACGCGCTCTGGGAGGCGCACCAGCGAGTCGGTCTCTGGACCGTTCCGGTGCACGGGGCGCTCGCCGTCGTCGCGCGGCTCCGCGAGCTGGGTTTCCGCCTCGGCGTCGTCAGCAACGCCGAGGGGCGGGTCGAGAGAGATCTCGAGTCCGCCGGGTTCGCGGGCCTCCTCGACACCGTGGTCGACTCGCATCTCGTGGGGGTCGAGAAGCCGGATCCCCGGATCTTCGGCATCGCCCTCGAGCGGCTCGGCGCGAGCGCTACGACCGCGGTGTTCCTGGGGGACGTCCCGTCGATCGACGTCGCGGGGGCGCGCGCCGCCGGCATCGCACCGCTGCTCCTCGACCGGCACGATCTCTACGCGGAAACCGACGCCCCGCGGCTTCGAAGCCTGGAGGATCTCCCCTCCTGGCTCGAGGGAACGGCGCCGGCCGTCCCCTGACGGTCCCGCGAACGAGAAGGGCAGGCGCGGCCGCGGCGCTCGCCGGTCAGAACGTGTAGGCGTACCCGATCTGCAGGCGCCCGTCCGGCGCACCGTCGGTCAGCCCGACGGAGACGGCGCCGCGAATCATCCCCTTGTTCAACGGACGCCAGTTCACGCCGACGAGGAGGCGGAAATCGGAGTCCGCGCCTTCCCAGCGCTCCGACTCCATGTTGGCCTCGCCGACGAGCCCCACCTGGTCGGACACCGGGAAGATCAGGCCCATGCCGACTATCGCCGAGGTTTTCCCGTCGAGCGAATACCCCAAGAAGTGTCCGTCGGAGTTGATGCGGAAGCCGAGATGCGCGGCGAGGGTCGCCTCGGTCATCCGATAGCGCATCGCGCCGAATCCCTCTATGTTGAATGCGTCGTAGCCGAGGCCCGCGGTGTCGTCTCCGGTCGGGACCGTCGCCAGGGCTCCCACCACGAATTGGGACTTGCCGCTGCCGCCCACGTGCCACTTGCCCCAGATGTCCATGTCGGTGGCGCCGTTTCCGTCGGGGAAGTCGCCGTCGGCGGAGGAGCTCCCGAAGCCGACCCGCCCACCGAACTCGAAGCCTTTCAGCGGCTGAAAGGCCGCGTTGATCATCAGCGCGCTGACGTCCAGGTGGCCATCGGAAGGCGGCTGGCCCGACGTGAACTCGAAGCCCCCCTCCCACCACTGATTCCGCACGATCGCGGCGTCCTCCGCGAAGGACTGGAAGAACCGCCCGTCGTCGGAGGTCGCCGGGGCCGGGGCGGAGCCCGCCGCGCTCGCCGCGCCGGAAAACGCCAGGGCGAGAATGAGGGCCGACAAGCTGTAGAGCATCCTTCTAGCTGCGCGCGGCTCGAACGTCATGATCGCGAACCTCCTTATGGGGAACCCCGGCGGGCTCCCGACCAACGGTCTCGGGGAGCGCCGCCCCGAAGTCGTACGCCTACCCTTCGGGGCCGCCATTGTGTCGACGGCATCACGACTTGTCAAATGCAAGACGCGCGCCGATGTGCGGAGGCCCGCAGTGGAGCGCGGAAGCGCGCAACGTGGCGGGATTCCGCGGTCCCACGGTGGTATAAGTTACCGATTTTGTGTACAATTCGGATGGGAATCCTTGGCATGCCTCCTGCGAGGTGCGCCACGGGAACGAACCGAAAGGAGGCCCGCCATCGGACTGCGTCTAACGAATGCCGGCGACTATGCGATCCGGGGCATGATCCATATAGCCTCGATGGCCGAGGGTGCGGTCGCTCTCAGGAGTGACATCGCCGAGGCGCAGGGAATTCCCCCGAGCTTCATGGCCAAGATCCTCCGGAGCCTCGTGCGGGCGCGGCTGCTTCGCTCGTCCCGCGGCGTCCACGGAGGGTTCGCGATGGCGAAGCCCGCGTCGAAGGTCACGCTTCTCGACGTCGTCGAGGCGATCGAGGGGCCGCTCTCGCTGACCAACTGCACTCCGGATCCGGCGGGGTGCGCCCGGTCGGAGGATTGCCCCGCGACGTCGGTCTGGCTCGAGGTGCAAAAGAAGATGGCCGAGGTCCTGAGAGGCACCTCCATCGAGGATCTCGTTTCGAGCCAGAAGCGGTCCCGCTCGGCCTCCTCGCACGCGGGCGAAGGCGAGCGGCGGTCACACGGACGCGAGCACTCGGGCAAGGCGCTCGCCGACCTCGCGAGCCACCGAAGATAGGTCCGCGTTCGGGAAGAGAGCCGCCATCGCGGTCGCGTTGACCGCCTCGATTCGGATCTTGCCGCCGGGAACCGCGCGGACCACCACGTTGCACGGGAGCATCAGCCCCAGCTCGGGCTCGATCTCGAGCCCGCGGTGCGCGAGTGGAGGGTTGCACGCGCCCAGGATCACGAACGGGGTGAAGTCCACCCCGAGCTTCTCCTTCATCGTGGCCTTCACGTCCACCCGGGTGAGAATGCCGAACCCTTCTCTCTTGAGGGCTTCCTCGACCTTCGCGAGGGCGGCGTCGAAAGTCAGGTCCACGGTCTTGCCGGTTCCGATCTCCATGATTGCCTCCCCGCGGCTCGAAGTCCTGAACTGCTGCTAATCCGCCTTCACCCCGGCCATCTTGAGAATGCTGATCATCGGGCACCAGCCGGTGAACGCCGACTGGAACAGGTTGAGCCCCACGAAAACGGTGAAGAGATAGAACCACGGGCTCGCGAAATGGCCGAGCGCCACCGAGAGCACGACGAACAGCCCCGCGATCATCCGAAGCCAGGCATTGATCCCCATCGCATCCCTCCTCTTGCCGGCAGCCTCGTTCCGCCGGTCTTCACGAACCAGAAGATGCAAGCGGCGGCGCGGGGATACGCGCCCCGTGGCCACGACCGGCTCAGCCCCGCTTGTTCCCGCGGTGCCTCTCGTAGGCCTCGAGACAAGCCTGCCGCACCTCCTCGGGCAGGGTCGCGCGCTTCAGGCTTCCCACGTGGGCCACCGTCGTTCGGAGCGACCGCAGGAACCGGACGCAGGGCTCGCAGTCGTGGAGATGGCCCTCGATCTCGGCGGACGCCGGCTCGCCCAGCTCCCCGTCGAGGTACTCGGAGAGCCGCTCGAGCATCTCGCGGCACGACGCCGAGCCGTGCTCGTGGGGGGAGGTCATGCCTTCCCTCCGGCGGCCCGGGCCGAGGAGAGGGCCGCCTCGAGCCGCTGCCGCACCATGAGGCGCGCGCGGTGGAGGCGCATCTTGACCGTCGTGACGGGCAGCGAGAGGGCTTCCGCCGTCTCCTCCGTCGAAAGTTGCTCCATGTCCCGCATGACGAGTACGATGCGATAGTGGTCCGGAAGGTCACCGATCGCGCCCCTTACCCGTTCCTGAATCCATGTCCGCTCGAGGTCCTCGTCGGGCAGCGACCCCGGGTCGGGGATCTCGACCCCCGGCCCCTCGCCCGGACGCGGCGCCAGCTCCTCGATCGACAGCTCCCGCGCGGGTTCGTACTTCCCCTTCCGGCGCTTCATCAGGCAGGCGTTCGACGCCACCCGGTAGAGCCACGACCGGAGCGCCTCGGGATGTTCGAGGTCCTTGAGCGAGAGGTAGGCCTGGAGGAGCGTATCCTGCATGACGTCGCGGGCGTCCTCCGACTCCCCGCACACGCGCCGGCCGAAGCCGTAGATCCGGTCGCCGTAGGCGGCCACGAACCCGTCGAACGCCCCGGGCTCGTCGCGCCGGATCCGCTCGAGCAGCGCCGCATCTTCCTCTAGGGCCATATCGAGGGTTCTCCCGGCCGGTCATGGTACCACCGCGTTCCCTCGGGGACCGGGCGGGAGTATCCTCGCCGGAGCCCGCTGCATCCTCACGTGGGGCGGCGAAACGCCTCGCCGGGAGACACCGCATGAAGCTTCGTCCGATCCTCGTTGCACAGGCACTCGCCGCGGCGGCCCTGCTCGACGCCGGCCTGCACGCGGCCGAGCTTCTGACCCCGGACTCGGCCGTCGCTCTCGCTCTCGCCAACCATCCGGTCGTCCGCGCCGCGGACCGCGACCTGGACGCGGCGGTGGCGGACGGGAAGCTGGCGCGGAGCGGCTGGCTCCCCCGTCTCGACCTGACCGAGGACTGGGTGCGCTCGACGAACCCCGTCTTCGTTTTCGCCTCGAAGCTCGGCCAGGAGCGGTTCGCGATGACCGATTTCGACATTGCGGCGCTCAACCACCCCGACCCGTTCACGAACGCGGCGACCCGGGTGGTCCTGCGACAGAACGTCTGGGACGCGGGGAGAACGCATCTCTACAAGAAGGCGGCGGGCTTCGGCGTGGACGCCTCGACCGGCTCGCGCGAGCGGACGCGCGAGGAGGTGGCGTTCGGCGCCACGCGCGCCTTCTGGGACGCCGTGCTGGCCAAGGAGTTCGTCGAGGTGACCCGTGCGGCCGAGGCGGCGGCGAAGGCCAACGCCGACCTCGCGAAACGGCACGAGGAGGCGGGACTCGCGGTGGCGTCCGACCGGATGTCCGCGGAGGTGCGCCTCGCCGAGGTGCAGGCGATGAGGATCCGCGCGGAGCAAGGGGCCACGGTGTCGCGCGCCGCCCTCAGACAGGCGCTCGGAATCGGCGAGGACCGGGAGTTCGAGCTCGCTCCGGCGGAGCTCGAGCCGGGGCCGGCGGAAGGGGACGTGGAATCGCGCGTCGCCGAGGCGCTCGCGAATCGGCCGGATCTCCGTTCGCTCGACGCGAGGCTCGAGCAGGCGGCGGTCGGCGAGAAGATCGCCCGCAGCCACCGGCTGCCGGAGATCGGGGTCGGCGCCCAGGCCGAGTGGAACGGGAGCAACCTGCTGGGAAACGACGGCAACAACTGGAGCGCGGGCGTGTCGGTGAGGTGGCCGGTCTTCGACGGTCAGGAGACCACGGCACGCGCCGCGCGGGCGGCGGCCGACCGCGAGAAGGTGGTGGCCTATCGCCAGGCGACGTCGGAGGGAGTACGCCTCGAGGTCCGCGCGGCCTGGGCCGACCGGACCTCCGCCTCGGAGCGGCTCCTGGTGGCGAGGTCGGCGCTGACGCAAGCCGAGGAAGCGCTTCGGATCGTCCGCGACCGTTACGACGAGGGGATGGCGGTGATGGTCGAGCTGCTCGGCGCGGAGGCGGCCAGGACCGCGGCCCAGGGGAACCGGGCCGCCGCGTCAAGGGACCTGGCGATCGCGACCGCGGCGCTCGACCTCGCGACGGGACGCGGAATCGCGGCCGCGGCAGCGGTCGAGGAGCGTTGAGATGACCCGGAAACGGAGCGAGAGGAAGACGATGCGGCACGACGCGACCTTCACCCTGAACCCCTCGAAGATGCGCCTCACCCCGCGGCACGCCGCCTTGGCGCTTATCGCGGCCTCGCTCCTCGCCGCGGCGTGCGGCGGAGGTCACGAGGCCGCGAGGCCCGACGCGGGCCCGCCGGTCGCCGCGAAGGTGGCCGCGGTCGAGGAGGTCGTGTGGGCGAGGCCGCTCACGGTCACCGCGGGTGTCAGCCCGCTGCGACGCGCGACGCCGGGGACGATCCTGATGGGGCGCGTGGACCGGATTCTCCGCCGCGAGGGAGATCGCGTCCGCGCCGGCGAGCCTCTCGCCCGGATCGAGAGCCGCGAGGTGGCGGCCCGGTTGGCGCAGGCGGAGGCGAACGTCGCCGCGGCTTCCGCGATGGAGACGAACGCGAGGCTCATGAAGGAGCGCATGGAGCGGCTCCTCGCGAAGCAGGCCGCGACGCGCAAGAACGTCGAGGACGCGACCGCCGGGTACGACGCGGCGGCGGCGAACCTCGCGGCGGCGAAGGAGGGTGTCGCGGCCGCGCGCATGTACGTGGCCTACTCGGAGGTGGCCGCCCCTTTCGCGGGGGTCGTGGTGGAGAGGCGCGTCGAGGTGGGCGACACCGCGGCTCCGGGGATGCCGCTCTTCGTCGTGGACGACACCTCGAAGATGAAGATCGAGGCTCAGGTCCCCGAGAGCGCCCTTCGCGGCATCGCGGCCGGCAACCCGGTCGAGGTCGAGGTGGATTCCGCGGGCGGCGGCGCTCGTAGCGGGACGGTGTCGGAGGTCCTCCCGGCCGCGGACCCGAGGAGCCGCTCGTTCACGGTGCGAGTCGTGCTCGACAACGCCGACGGCGCGCTGCGGGCGGGGATGTTCGCGCGGCTCCGCCTCGGGGGCGACGACGAGAAAGCGGTCGTCGTTCCCGAGAGCGCCGCGGTCCGCCGGGGCCCGCTCACCGGGATCTTCACCGTGGACGGCCAGGGAATCGCGCGGCTCCGATGGGTTTCGCTCGGCGAGGCGCGGGACGGGCGAATCGAGGTCCTGTCCGGGCTCGGCGCGGGCGAGCGCATCGTCACGGATCCGCCGGCCGCCCTCGAGGACGGGCGGCGGGTCGAGGTGCTCTGATGGCCGGCGTCGGCGCCTCGGGCCGTATCGCCCGGGCATTCATCGACAACAAGCTGACGCCGCTCCTCGTCGTCGCGGCCCTGATCCTCGGCGTCCTGGCGGTGGTGGCGACGCCCCGAGAGGAGGAGCCGCAGATCGTCGTGCCGATGATCGACATCCTGGCCCCGTGGCCCGGGGCCGACGCGGCCGACGTCGAGCGCCTCGTCGCCGTGCCGCTCGAGCGCGCGGTGCGGGAGATTCCCGAGGTCGAGTATGCGTACTCGACGTCGAGGCCGTCCGGCGCGATGGTCATCGTCCGGTTCCTGGTCAACTCCGATCCGGAGCGCGCGCTGGTCAACGTAAAGAACAAGGTCGAGAACGCGATCCCCTCCCTTCCCGCGGGGGCGATGCGCCCCTCGGTGACGCCGCGCTCCATCGACGACGTGCCGATCCTCGCGGTGACCTTCTCCTCGGACCGGTACGACCCTTTGGCGCTCCGGCGGATGGCGGCGGAGATCGAGGAGGAGATCCGGGCGGTCCCGAACGTCGCGTCCACGACCCTTCTCGGCGGGCTCCGGCGCGAGATCCGCGTCGAGCTGGATCCCGAGCGGCTCGCCGCGCGGGGCCTGGCACCGGCGGCCGTCTACATGGCGCTCGAGAAGGCGGGGAAGTCGCTCCCCGCGGGAAGCGTCGGGGCGGGCGGCCGCGAGATCCTGGTCGAGACCGGCGATTTCCTCGCGGGGGCGGACGACGTCGCGCGGGTGGTGATCGCCGCGCCGCTGGGCAACCCCGTGCGCGTCTCGGACATCGCGCGCGTCGCGGACGCCCCGGAAGAGCCGCGCAGCTACGTGTTCCACGCCGAGCGGGGAAAGCCCACCGTCCCGGCCGTCACGCTCGCGGTGGCGAAGACGCGCGGAGCGAACGCGACCGTGGTGGCCGAGGCCGCTCTCGCGCGGATCGAGGCCGTGCGCGGGCGCCTGCTGCCGGCCGACGTCTCGACGACCGTCACCCGCGACTACGGCGAGACCGCCCAGGAGAAGTCCAACGAGCTGATCTTCCACATCCTCCTCGCCACCCTCTCGGTGGTGGCGCTGATGGCGTTGGCGCTCGGCTGGCGGGAGGCGGTGGTGGTGGCGGTGGCCGTGCCGGTCACGCTCGCCCTGACGCTGCTGATCTACTACCTCTCGGGATACACGCTGAACCGCGTCACCCTCTTCGCGTTGATCTTCTCGATCGGGATCCTGGTGGACGACGCGATCGTCGTCGTCGAGAACATCCACCGCCACATGTCGCTCAGGAAGCTCCCCCCGCTGCAGGCGGCGGTCTTCGCGGTGGACGAGGTCGGGAACCCGACGATCCTCGCCACGTTCACCGTGATCGCGGCGATCCTGCCGATGGCGTTCGTGAGCGGCCTGATGGGGCCGTACATGCGGCCGATCCCCGTCGGCGCCTCGTTCGCCATGCTGATCTCGCTGCTCGTCGCGTTCGTGGTTTCACCGTGGATCGCCTACCGCCTGCTCCGCCACGAGGCGGCCGGCGGCGGTCACGAGGGCAACGAGGGCATCGGCGCGAGACTCTACCGCCGGATGATGGAGCCGATGCTCCGGCGGGCCGCCTACCGGTGGGGGATGCTCGCCGGGGTGGTCGTGCTCCTGCTGCTGTCCGTGGCGCTCGTCCCGCTCAAGCTCGTGACGGTCAAGATGCTCCCGTTCGACAACAAGAGCGAGATGCAGGTGATCGTGGACGCCCCCGAGGGGACGACGCTCGAGGCCACGCTGGCGGCGGCGCGCGAAATGGCCGACCGCCTCTCCGCGGAGCCCGAGGTCCGCGGCATACAGGTCTACGCGGGGACTTCGGCGCCGTTCAACTTCAACGGCCTCGTCCGCCACTACTTCGCGCGGCAGCTGCCGAACAAGGCCGACCTCCAGGTCAATCTCCTGCCGAAAGGGGACCGGAAGGCGTCGAGCCACGCGATCGCCGGCCGGATCCGGCCGCTAGTCATCGAGATCGCGAAACGGCACGGCGTGCGGGTGAAGGTCGCCGAGATCCCGCCCGGCCCGCCCGTCCTCTCCACCCTCGTCGCCGAGGTGTACGGCCCCGACGCCGCCGTGCGGGAGGAGATCGCGCGGAAGGTCCTCGAGATCTTCGACGAGACCGCCGGCGTCGTGGACACCGACTGGTACGTCGAGGCGCCGCAGCCCAAGGCGCGGTTCGTGGTGGATCGCGAGAAGGCGGCCCTGTCGGGCGTGGACGCGGAGCAGGTCGCGGCGACGCTGCGGCTCGCGGTGGACGGCCTCTCCCCCTCGGTGGCGCATCCCGGGAACGAGCGGGAGCCCGTGCCGGTCGTCGTCCGGCTCTCCCGCGCCGAGCGCAGCAGCCTGTCGTCGCTCGGCGGGCTCAGGCTTCTCTCGGCGGCGGGTACGACCGTCCCGCTGTCCGAGGTCAGCCGGCTCGAGACCGGCTCCGCGTCGCCGTTCATCTACCGCAAGAACGGCCGGCCGGTCACCTACGTGATCGGCGACGTCGCCGGTGCCGAGGAGTCGCCCGCCTACGCGATCCTGAACATGTCCGAGCGGATCCGATCGATCTCGGTGCCGCGGGGCTACACGGTGGACGAGCGGATGGTGGACGACCCGTCGAAGGGAGACCGCGAGGCCGTGGTTTGGGACGGCGAGTGGCGGATCACCTACGAGGTCTTCCGCGACCTGGGGATCGCGTTCGGCGCGGTGCTGGTGCTGATCTACATCCTCGTGGTCGCCTGGTTCCGGTCGTTCGTGGTGCCGCTCCTGATCATGGCCCCGATCCCGCTGACCCTGGTGGGCATCCTGCCGGGCCACGCGCTGACCGGCCTGTTCTTCACCGCGACGTCCATGATCGGCATGATCGCGCTGGCCGGGATCATCGTCCGCAACTCGATCCTGCTCGTGGACTTCATCGAGCTCTCCATGGAGCGCGGGCTCTCGCTGTACGAGGCGGTCCTCGAGGCCGGTGCGGTCCGGTTCCGGCCGATCGCCCTCACCGCGGCGGCCGTCATCGTCGGCGGCATCGTCATGGTGCTCGACCCCATCTTCCAGGGACTCGCGGTCGCGCTGATGAGCGGGGTGTTCGTCTCGACCGCCCTGACGCTGGTCGTGATCCCGCTCCTGTACTTCATGATGATGCGGCGGCGCGCGCCGGCCGAAGCACCCGCCGCCGGGGAGGACCGCCCATGAGGATGCTCATGATCTTCTGCGCCGGATCGAACGTGCACGCGGTCCGCCGGCTGATCGACGCTCACGAGGTGCACGGCTACACCGAGATCCCGGATCTCATCGGCTCGGGAACGACGGGGCTGCACATGGGGACTCGCGCGCACCCGGGTACCTCGGCGCTGATCCTCGCGGCAACGGACAAGGCGAAAGCCGACGAGCTCGTCGGAGCCCTCGGGGACCTCGCGCGGACCTGCGCCCCCGAGGAGGGGCTGCGCGTCTTCGTGCTTCCGGTGGAGAAAACGATCTAGGCGAAGTCGGGGAACGGTCCCCGAGCGGAGCGGAACATGAAGCAGATCACCGTCCTTTACAGCTCGGATCTCGCGGAGACCGTCCAGGACGCGCTCGTGCGCGCCGGGGTGGAGGGATTCCTGCGCATCCCCGGGGCGGTGGGCATGAAGCCGGGTGCCGCCGCGGAGCACGGGCGCTACCCGCGCTGGGAAGCCGAGATGCTCGTCGCACCCGTCGCGGACGCGGTGGCGGACGAGGTCGTGGCCGGGCTTCGTTCCTTCGCCGGACGTTGCGAGGTCGAGCCCTGCATGCGTATCCTGGTCTCGAGCCTGGAGGCGGTGTACTGATGGAGAGCCTGGGCAATTCGCTCGTCCTGGTCGGGATCATCGCGGGATGGTTCGTGCTGAACCGCTACGTCCTCCCACGGGCCGGCATTCCCACCTGAATGGCCCCCGGATGCGGCCCCGCGGAGCGGGGCATGACGGACGGGCCCCCGGCGAGCCACGACGAGAAGCTCGAGTCCGGGCGCGAGTGAACCCACGGTAGCGCGACGCTACGGGGCTCCCGGAGGGGGCACGCGGCGCCTCGTCGCCTGCTCGAAGGAGTAGGCGAGAGCGAGGAGACGTGGCTCGCTGCACGCCATGCCGGTGAAGCTGACGCCGTAGGGGGACGGCTTCGCGTTGAACCCCTCAGGGAACGGCGCGGCCGGAGCCGTGGGCGCGTTGGGCACCGTGCCGAAGGGCACGATCACGGTCGGGTAGCCGGGCCTCGCCGCCAGGGCGGCGCCGGACGGGCCGGGGAAGAGGAGCGCGTCCAGGTCGTTCGCCTTCATCACCTCGTCGATGCCGTGCGTGGCCGAGAGGGCGACGTCTCTCGCACGGTCGGCTTCGTAGCGCGCTTTGTCCGCCTGCACGTCCATCTCGTCGGAAATGTCGAGGTTGGACTGCCCGTACTTCAGCGCCCCGGCCTTCGTGTGGGTCAGGTTCCACAGCCTAAGCTCGGTCAGCGTCTTGACGGGTGCCCCCGGGCCGAGCGACGCGAGCCACTTGTTGAAGTCGCGCTTCATGCCGTACTTGAAAGCCACCGAGCAGTCCGCGTCCTTCCCCTTCGCCTCGCTCCACCCCGAGCAGATGCCCCACAGCAGGAAATTCCTCGCCGGGTCCTTGTCGACCACGCTCGGGATGTCCGCCGGGTCCACGAGCACGGCGCCCTGTTTGCGGAGGACCTCGATGGCCTCGGTCATGACCTTGGCCTGGTCGGCGTTCAGGCCGCCGCGCGGCTCCTTCGCCCCGGGCGGAGCGAACTTGTCGTAGAAGAACGCGCGCGGGATGCCGATCCGCGCGCCCTTCAGGGCTCCCGCGTCGAGGAACTTCGTGTAGTCGCGGCCGGGCGGGGGCGCGCAGGCCTTCGTGGCCGGGTCGTCGGGGTCGGGAGCCGCGCCCTCGAGCGCGCCGAGGAGAATGGCCGCGTCCGCGACCGTCCGGGCCATCGGCCCCGGCGTGTCCTGGTCCGCGGTGATGGGGATGACGCCGTGGCGGCTGATCCGCCCCACCGTCGGCTTGACCGCCACGAGCATGGTCTGGTTGGCGGGGGAGAGGATCGAGCCGGACGTCTCGGTGCCCACGTTGGCGGCCCAGAAGCTAGCCGAGGTTCCGATGCCGCTCGACGAGCCGCCGGTGAATAGAGCCGGCCGCCCGTCGCCGGTCGCATCGCGCGGATCGCGCCTCGGGTCGTAGGGGTTGAACCCGAACCCGCCGACGGCGTTGTAGTTCGCGGGCATCGGGCTCGGGGAGCCGGCCACCCAGTTGGCGAGCTCGGTCATGCCGGTCTTCGCGATGACGATCGCGCCGGCGTCGCGCAGATTCTTCGTCAGGGTCGCTTCGTAAGACGGCACGTACCCGTCGAAGGCGAGCGCGCCGCCGGTCGTGGGCATGTTCGTCGTGTGGATGTTGTCCTTCAGGGCGATCGGGATGCCGTGGAGCGGCCCCCGGATCCTTCCCTGAGCGCGCTCGCGGTCGCGCTCCTCGGCCTCCTTCAGGGCATCCGGGTTGACGGTGATCGCCGCGTGCAGCTTGTCCTCGTAGAACGCGATCCGCGTCAGGCTCGAGACGACGAGGTCCCGCGAGGTGACGCGCCCCTGCTCCTGGGCCTTCTGCATCTCCGCGATCGTCGCCTCGGCGACGGAGAACGGGGCGCCGGCGGAGGCGGCGTCGGTCCCGCGCCTTCCCCGTGGCTGCGCCGCGGCGAGCAGGACCACGAAGAGGAGGAGCATCGGCAAGACGCTCCGGTAACGATTGATCCCGCCATGTTCCCGCAAGGTCCTCTCCTTCCCTTTCGAAGCCTACGCCACCGGCGGACCCGATTCTCCTCAGGCTTTCGCGCAATTTCAAGCTATTTGCCGCCGGGCGCAAAAAGGCTCGCGCCACCGGGGAAAGGTCGTGTCCGCGGACGGAATTCGGCGTAACCTCTCGGCACGTAGAGGTCGCGACCCGGTAGATGCGTGGCGCGGTCCGCCAAAGTGGAGGTGTGCGATGCGCGCGGGAGATCGCGTACGTTCCACCATCGTCACGATCGCGGTGCTGGGCTTGCTGGCCGCGTCGGGCGCCGTCGCCTCCGAGCCCACCGCTGCCGCGCCGGAGCGCGACGAGCCTCGAGCGCTTTCCTTCGAGGACCGCCTTGCGGCGCAGTGGGCGATCGAGCGAGTTTACTGGGCCCACCGGATCTGGCCGAAGGACAACCCGGGCCCGAAGCCACCGCTCGAGCAGGTCGTCTCGCCCGAGACGATCCGGGCGAAAGTCGAGGCTTACCTCGGGAAGTCGAACGCCCTCGACGCTTACTGGCAGCGGCCTCTCACGGCGGCGCAGCTGCGGGCCGAGATGGAGAGGATCGCCCGGGAAAGCCGCAACCCCGAGGTCCTCCGCGAGCTGCTCGGAGCCCTCGGGAACGATCCGCTCCGGATCGCCGAGTGCCTGGCGCGGCCCGCGCTGGCCGATCGGCTGGCGAGGGCGTACTTCGACGCGGACGACGGCGCGGCGGGGCCCAAGCTCGCGTTCGACGACTGGTGGGCCGACGCGAAGGGGACGATCGCGCTCGAGCTCCCGCTTCCAGCGACCTCCTACGAGATGATCGAGCCCGACGGCATGGGATGTACCGACGACTCGTGGCTACCGATCGCGAACGGCTCGCCGGATCCGCGCAGCCGCTCGACCGCGGTGTGGACCGGCACCGAGATGATCGTCTGGGGCGGCTTCGACGACGACAACGTCTCGAACAACGGCTATCGGTACAACCCGGCCACGGACACCTGGACCCCGACCAGCACCGGCACCGACGTGCCGTCGCCGCGCCGGTACCACACCGCGGTCTGGACGGGCACGCGCATGATCGTCTGGGGCGGCGAGTCGGCGTACGGGCCGTCGACGTCGCGCGTCAATTCCGGCGGAAGCTACGATCCCGTCTCCGACACGTGGACGGCGACGAGCACCGGGACGAGCTGCCCTTCGGCGCGGGAGAAGCACTCCGCGGTCTGGACCGGAAGCCTCATGCTCGTCTGGGGGGGAAACGGACCGGCCTACGACACCGGATACACGGGAGGCCGCTACAACCCGGCCACGGACAGCTGGACCAAGACGGCCGACGCCACGATCAATGTGCCCCTCCCGAGGGATTCACACTCGGCGGTGTGGACCGGGACGTACATGGTGATCTGGGGCGGAGCCTCCACCCAGGGGATCGTCGTGTTCGCCGATGGCGGGCGGTACAACCCGCTCACGGACTCGTGGCTCGCCGTAAACACCTCGGGGGCGCCCGCCGCGCGCGCCAACCATCGCGCGGTGTGGACCGGCAGCGTCATGATCGTGAAGGGTGGGAATTCGTCCCCGGTCACGGGCGGCCGCTACGATCCGGGTTCGGACACGTGGGCGCCGACCTCGACGATCGGCGCTCCCGCGGGGGGCGGCGGAACGGCCGTGTGGACCGGCAGCGAGATGATCGTCTGGGGCGGCGGCACGAACACGGGAGCCCGGTACGATCCGGTCGCCGACAACTGGACCTCGACCGGCACCGGCGCCAACGTGCCATCGATCCGAGCCGATCATGTCGCCGTCTGGACCGGAACCGAGATGATCGTCTGGGGAGGCCAGAGGGACACCGTCCCCATGCGGACCGGAGGGCGTTACAGCCCCGCCTCGGATTCGTGGGTCCCGACGAGCGTGGGAAGCGGGGTTCCGCCGGCGAGCTCCAGCCTGGCTGCCGTCTGGACGGGCGCCGAGATGATCGTGTGGGGCGGCCAGGTCGGGTCCATCGTGGGTTCCAGCTCGGGCGGCAGCTACGATCCCGCGCTGGATCGGTGGACCCCGACGGCCTCCACGAATGCTCCCAGCGCGCGCCTCAACCACACCGCGGTCTGGACCGGCGCCGAGATGCTCGTCTGGGGAGGCCAGTACAACTCGGGCGGCGTGCAGAACACGGGAAGCCGCTACGATCCGATCGCCGACCGGTGGACATTCACGAGCATCGGCACGAACGTCCCGTCGAGTCGGGCCGCGCACGCCGCGGTCTGGACCGGCACGCGCATGGTGGTCTGGGGAGGCCGGACCTCGTCCGGGAATACGAGCACGGGGGCGCGCTACGATCCGTCCACCGACAGCTGGGCACCCACATCCCTGGTGGGCGCTCCGACCGCGCGGACCGGTCACGCCGCGGTCTGGACGGGGACCGAGCTGATCGTCTGGGGCGGGAGCGACACCAACACAGGCGGGCGCTACAACCCGGCCTCCGACGCGTGGACGCCGACCGGCACCGGAGCGAACGTGCCGTCCGCGCGTAGCATCGCGGCTGCGGCGTGGACGGGGACCGAGATGATCGTCTGGGGAGGCCAGGGCCCCGGTAGCGGCGCCGCGCTGAACACCGGCGGACGGTACAACCCCTCCACCGATCTGTGGACCGCGACCAGCGCCGGCGCGGGCGTACCCGCGGCGCGATACCGGCACTCGCTGGTCTGGACCGGAACGGAGATGATCGCGTGGGGTGGCTGGGACGGCTCGCAGAGGTTCAACACCGGGGGACGCTACGACCCGGCCGGCAATTCGTGGAGCGCGACGAGCACGGGCACGAACGCCCCGTTCGGGCGCCACTCCCACACGGCGGTGAGGACCGAGAGTGAGATGATCGTGTGGGGAGGCGACTCGCTCACGGCCTCGGGGGCGAGGTACTGCACCGAGCCTTGCACCCCGCAGGCCTGGTACCAGGACGGGGACGGCGACCGGTACGGCAACCCCTCGGTGACCCAGTCCTCGTGCACGAAGCCGTCGGGGTACGTCGCCGTGGCCGGAGACTGCGCCGACGGGAACGCCTCCGCCCACCCGTACGCGACCGAGGTCTGCAACTCGATCGACGACGATTGCGACGGGAAGGTGGACGAGGGATTCGACGCGGACAACGACGGGTACACGTCGTGCGGCGGCGACTGCAACGACGGCAACAACAAGGTGTACCCGGGAGCCCCCCAGCTCTGCAACGGCATCAACGACGATTGCAGCGATCCCGCCTGGCCGGCCGTTCCGCCGAGCGAGGCGAACGCCGACGGCGACGGCTACCGGATCTGCCAGGGCGATTGCGACGACACGAACAACAAGGTCTATCCGGGCGCCGCGCAGCTGTGCGACGGGGTGAACGACAACTGCCTCGACCCGGGCTGGCCGACCGTTCCCGCGAACGAGGCCGACGCGGACGGCGACGGCTACCGGATCTGCCAGAACGACTGCGACGACACGCGCGCCTCGGTGCACCCCGGGACGGCCGAGGCTTGCAACGGTCTGGACGACAACTGCAACGGGCAGACGGATGAGGACGCTCAGGGGGTGGACACGGATGGCGACGGAATCCACAACGCCTGCGACAACTGCAAGACGGTTTACAACCCGGACCAGCTCGACGCCGACGGCGACCATGCCGGCAACGCGTGCGACAACTGCATCCTGGCGCCGAACCCGGCGCAGCAGGACACGGACGGGGACCAGATCGGGGACGCGTGCGACGACTGCCCGCTGGCCTCGAACCCGACGCAGTCGGACCTCGACGGGGACAAGGTCGGGGACGCGTGCGACAACTGCATCACCGACCATAACCCCGCCCAGACCGACTTCGACCACGACGGGACCGGGGACGTTTGCGACCTGAACGACGGCCTGATCTACATCCTGCAGGCCGACAAGGACTACGTCGAGTGGCAGCCGGAGAGCGGGCCGACGTCCTGGAACGTGTACGAGGGGGATCTCGCGGTCTTGAAGTCGACCTTGGTCTACACGCAGGCTCCGGGCTCGAACCCGCTGGCGGTGCGGGAGTGCGGGGTCCTGGACGCGTTCGTGGCGGACCCGGTCGCGCCGGACCCCGGGCAGGTGAAGTTCTCGCTGGTGACCGGAGTGCAGAACGGCACGGAATGGAGTCTCGGGACCGACTCGGGCGGGATCTCGAGGCCCAACACGAACCCCTGCCCGTGACGGGTCGACGGGAAGGGGCCGTGGCGGGAGCGTCGACCGGGCAGCTGCTTGTGCCTCCCCTGCTCCCGCGATAGGCTGGCCCGCATGACCCCCGAGACGTTCCGGTCGTGGCTCGAGGCTTACAAAGCCGCTTGGGAAAAGCGCGATCCCGACGCCGCCGCGGCGCTGTTCGCCGAGATGGCGGTCTACCAGGAAACCCCGTACCGCGACCCGATGCGCGGGCGCGCGGCCATCCGCGCGTACTGGGAGCACGTTCCCCGCACCCAGGACGAGGTGCACTTCCACTTCGAGGTCCTCGCCGTCACGGGGGACGTGGGGATCGCCCGCTGGTGGGCGTCGTTCGTGAAGATCCCCGCGGGCAAGCGCGTCCACCTCGACGGCGTCGCGGTGATCAACTTCGACGGCGAGGGGAAGTGCCGTCTCTTCCGGGAGTGGTGGCACAAGCGCGAGGCGTAGGAAACGGGAGCGGCGGGACTCAGGGACGGTCGGCGGTCCGGCGCCCCTCGTTGGCGACGGCGCGGGCGTCGACCCCGGACGCGCTGGGCGCCGCGCTCGCCGCGTGCGGCGCCGAGAGCACCACGTCCGCGTCGGAGTCCGCATAGGGTAGCGGCGGCGCGCAGGTTCGCGGCGCGGGCCCGCCGCGTGACGCCACCAGGTCGAGGAGCCACTCCTCCTCCTGGTGACGGGCCCGCCGGACCCGTCCTCCCGCTCGCGGCGCCGCGATGCAGAACACCAGCTCGCCCCGCGTGGTGTTGAGGAAGCCGGCGAGCACCGAGACGCCGCCGTCGGTCGCGGTCAGCGTCCCCGTCTTCGCCACGAGGGCGGTGGCATTCGCGCCCGCGGCGAACTGCGGGAAGAACCGCGTTACCGTGCCGGGATCGCACCCGGCCACGGGCAAGAGCGATTCGACGTCCCTCCCTACCCTCTCGCCGGTGCGGCGGAACTCGCGCATCATCCGGACGACGAGGCGCGGCGTGATGCGGTTCTCGCCGAGACCCGACGTCGTCTCGAGCCGGACGAGATCGGGCGGCGCCCCGATCGCCTCGCCGAGCCGCTGCGCCAGCTCTCCGGCGGGCCCCAGGGCAACCCCGACCCGCTCGATGTCGTTGTTCGAGAAACAGTTGAACCGGCGGAGGATGTCCGCGAGGCGCTTCGACCGGTGCACGACGGCGACGTCGGCCCCCTGCGTGACGTCCACGACCCGGATGCCCTTGGCGACGGCGACTCGCGGAGGCTGGTTGGCGTAGAGGCCGCGTCGCGTCGCGAACTCGCGCCAGGCGGCGCGGGTCGCCTGGTTCCACGTCCTGGAGTCGAGGGCCAGCCTGAGGCGCGTTCCCATCAGCGCCGCGCGCCGCTCGGGATCGCGCTCCATCCCCGCGGAGCCGTCCTCCCATCCCATCCAGAACCGGTGGTTGACGACCAGGGCGCCGGTGACCTGGCGCACGCCGAGCCGGTTCAACGCCGCGGCGGCGAGGAAAGCGTTCTCGGACTGGAAGTCGGGGTCGCCGCCACCCTCCACCACGAGGTCGCCGCGGAGGATCCCTTTCGCGGCGTCCACCGAGCCGCGGACGGAGAAGCGCGTCTCGAACCTGAAATCGGGGCCGAGCTTCTCGAGCGCCCACCACGAGGTCGCCACCTTGACGACCGACGCGGGGTTGATCGGACCGTCGGCGGCCCGGCTGTCCACGACTTCGCCGGAGAGCGTCTCGACGTGCCACACCATGTCGAGCGGCGGCCGCCGCGGTTTCGTGGGGCGCGCCTTTCGGGGCTGCGCGGCCATCGCGCCGTCGGCGGCGAAGGCCGCGAGCAGGAGCAGCGCCGCAACGAGTGCCGGCTTCTTCTTCATCGGCGCGCATTCTACATCGCGCGCCAAGCAACGCTAGTCGAGATCGAAGATGCTCGGCGGCTTCCCCTTCTCGTCCTTGGCCTTCTTGCGGGCTTCCTCGAACTTCTTGTCGAGGAGGTCTTGTAGGTTGCGCGTCCGGTCGGAGGCCTTCGTGAAGGCCTCCTCGCGCTTCTGCGCCCCGGTGTTCACTTCGGTCATCGCCTGCTCGAAACTCTTCGTCGGCTTGGGCTGGGGGCGCTCCTCGGCGAGGATCTCGCCGGACGCGGCGTCCACCGTCATCTTGTTCCCGCAGCAGGGACAGAGCAGGTCGATCGTCGCGGACATCGTCGTGGCCTCCCGCTCCATTCTCCGGCGGGACGGAAGCCCCGTCAATCCGGTCGGCCCGCGGCGCGGAGCCGCACCACGGTCGCGCCCCAGCCTCCGCGCTCCGGCCGCGCGTCCTCGAAGCCCGCGACGCCGGGGTGGCGGGACAGGACCGCGCGGACGATCTCGCGCTGCACGCCGATGCCACGGCCGTGGATCAGCCGGACCTCCTCGAGGCCGGCCTCGATCGCGGCCTCGACGTAGGAGGCGACGACGGAGCCGACCTCCCGCGGCTGGAAGGGGTGGAGGTCGAGGCTGTCCTCGATCGGGAGCGACACCTCGGCCGGTATCTCGTCGTCGAGGGGGCCGCCGTCCCGGCCGTCTTGCTTCACGAGGGCTCCTGCCGCGCGGCGCGGGGGACCTATCCTAGTGTGCACCGATTCCGATGTCGCGCTACATTCGGCGCCGGTTGAAGGACCCGCCTCCGATCTCTAGAATGGTCGTTTTTCCGGGGCTCGCTCGGATCCGCTCGCGGGATCGACCCCGCCGGGAGACATCATGGACCGAACAGGGAAGATCTCGCTCCGGCACGCCGCCGGCTCCATCCTCGTGGTCTCGCTGGCGCTGGCGGTCGGCTGCGGCGGGTCCAAGACCGGGGCCCCCGACGCCCAGGGCAAGCCGGCGGCTCCGACCGCCGCGGCTCCGACCCCCGCGGCTCCGGCCGCCGAGGGCGGCGCCCCCGGAGCGGGTTCCCCTGCCGCGCCGCCGCCGGTAGCGATGCGGGATCCCGGCAACGTCGTGGCCACCGTCGACGGGAGGCCGATCACGGCGCGGCAGGTTTACGGTCTCGCGAGCGCCTACCGCGAGCAGTTCGACCAGCGCGGGATCGCGCTCGCGCCACAGCAGGAGATGGAGCTCCAGCGCATGGCCCTGCAGACGCTGATCAACACCGACCTCATGGCGCGCGCCGCGAAGGCCGAGGGGATAAAGACCGACACGAAGATGATCGACGGGCGGATCCAGGCCGACCGGGCCCGGTTCAAGACCGAGGAGGAGTACCGCCAGGCGCTCGCCGCCGCCGGGATCTCCCTCGAGCAGATCCGCTCCGACCTCGAGCAGCAGTATCTCGCCGAGATGTGGGCGCGCGCGAAGACGGGCAGCGTCAAGCCCGACGAGGCGACCGTGCGAAAGGTCTACGACGAGCACAAGAACGAGTTCAAGAAGAGCGACGAGGCCCACGTCCTCCAGATCCTCGTCCCCGCCTCCCCCGCCGACACCCCGGAGAAGCGGGAGGCGGCGAGGAAGCGCGCCGAGGAAGCCTACGCCAAGGCGAAGGCTGGGGAGGATTTCGGGAAGCTCGCGACGAAGTACTCGCAGGCCCCCAACGCGGCGGCGGGTGGCGACACCGGGTTCATCCCCCAGGGTACGCAGCTACGCGAGTTCGACCAGGCGGCGTTCTCCCTTCCCGTCGGCCAGGTCTCGCCGGTCTTCGAGACGCAGGCGGGGTTCAACGTCATCAAGGTCCTCGAGCGCCGGACGGGGCAGCCGCTCTCGTGGGAGGAAGTGAAGGGCGGGCTGAGCGAGCAGATCACCTCGAACCTGAAGGGGCAGGTGCTCGAAGGGAAGATCGCCGAGCTTCGCGCGAAGGCCAAGGTCTCGATCACGGCCTCCGAGCTAGAGCCGCGCAAGCAGGCCGTCGCCGCGGGGGCCGCCGGAGCGGGCGCCCCGTCGAATCCCTGACGCCGTCTCGCCCCGCTATTTTCCGAGGACCGCGCCCGGGGTCTCCGTCGTCGCCGTCTTGAAGAACTGGTAGCCGTCGTAGCGCCGGGAAGAGGCCTGGCGCGGGGCCGACTGCTTCGCCGAGACGGCGATCCGCGTGTCGTACCTCAGCTCGGTCGGAAAGCTCAGGCCGTCTCGCCTCAGGCCGAACTGCACGAACGCGGAGTACAGGAGCGGCCGCGGCGCCATGTGGAACCCGATGAGGTTGAACGCCTGCGACCATCGGTTGTAGAGGGCCCGGACCCGCGCGTCCTGCCCGGCCGGCTTGGCCTGGATCTCGACGGGGGCGAAGGTCACCGCATCGACGAGGACGATTCCCTCCCACTGGCGGATGTCCTTGCCGTCCGTGAACGGCAGCGCGCCGCGGAATTCGACCTCCCTCACCCAGTCGAATCCCTCGAAACGCTCGCCGAGGTCGCGATACACGAAGGCCGACTGGTTGAAGAGGTTGAACATCTGGACCCACGCGTACGCGGGGGGAAACGGCTCCTCGTCCTGGACCTCGCCTCCGCGGGGCGTGCCGTCCTCGCGGACCTTCTGCCGGTACTCGCGCAGCGTCTCCCCGTCCGATTCCCGCTCGAGGAGGTACGCGTACCGCCGGACCGACTCGTCGGAAGCCTCCGCCTCGGAGTCGTACTTGGCGAGGCGGACCGTCTCGATGCAGGTGAAGCGGAGCGCGTAGTCGCGATACAGCTCCGCGACGCGGGCGAGTCGGGACAGCAGGTCGGCGGGCAGATTCCAAGGGGCTTCGGGCCTCGGCGCATCGCCGACGGTCTTGTCCCCGGCATCGTCCCGCGGCGGAGAGGCGGGCGGGCCCCCGGAAGCGGTGCGCGCCGGCGGCTCAAGCACCGGCCCGTCCGGAGGCTGCGGGGCCTGGGCCCGTGCCGCGGCCGTCGCGAATGCGGCGGCAACGATGAGCGTGACGGCCAGGATCCGCGATCTACGCACCCCGTCATTCTAGACCGAACCCCGCCGCGCGGCTCGCGCCGAAAACGTTGCCGGCGCCGCATTCCCCGACGCCTGATATAGTGGGGTCGGTCGGCGGCTGGAGCTCGCGCTGTCGCCGCCCCGGAAAACCGAGACACCGAGACGATGCTGAGGCGAATCCGCAATCTCCTGACCCGTACCCCGAAGGCATCCCGAACGCCGGTGGTGCCTGCGGCCGAGGTACCCGAGCCTCCCGCGCCGACGGCCGCGGCCGTCGCCGCGCCCGCCGTCCTAGCGGGGCCTAAGGTAGAGATCCGGCGCGGCCCCAAGGTCGTCCACCATCCGATCGATCCGGGCGAGCTCGATCCCGATGCGGTCCGGATCCTCCAGCGCCTCACCCGCTTCGACCACACCGCCTATCTCGTGGGCGGCTGCGTGCGCGATCTCCTGCTCGGGCGCCGGCCGAAGGACTTCGACATCGGCACGTCGGCCACCCCGCGGCAGATCAAGCGGCTCTTCAGCAATTCCAGGATCATCGGGCGCCGGTTCCGACTCGCCCACGTCTACTTCCAGAGCGGCAAGATCATCGAGGTGGCGACGTTCCGCTCGTACGACGTCGAAGAAGGGGAAGGCGCGCCCCAGGCCGCCGCGAAGGACCTCCTGATCCGCGACGACAACGTGTTCGGCGCCGCGGAGGAAGACGCCCTCCGCCGCGACTTCACGATCAACGCGCTGTTCTACGACGCCGAGAAGGGGACGGTCCTCGATCACGCCGACGGGCTGGCCGATCTGAGGCGGCGGCTCATCCGCACCATCGGCGATCCGGAGATCCGCTTCCGCGAGGACCCGATCCGGATCCTTCGTGCGGTCAAGTTCGCCGCGCGGCTCGGCTTCGAGATCGAGGGGCGGACCCTCGAGGCGCTGAAGCGCACGAGCGTCGAGATCCCGCGCGCCGCCATGCCGCGCGTTCTCGAGGAGATCAACCGGTTCTGCCGCGGAGGGGCCGCGCGCGCGTCGTTCGACCTGGCCCTCGAGACCGGCGTGTTCGACGTGATCCTCCCGGAGCTGGCGGGCGGGTACAAGCGCGACGGCGGCGCCCGGGAGCTCATGCTCGGGTTGATGGACTCCGTGGACCGCCGCCTCGAAAAGGGACGCGAGACGAGCACGGGCGAGATCCTGGCGATCCTGTCCCTGCCGCTCCTCGCGGTGCCGCTCGGGTGGGGAGCCGGCGGAAGCGCCGCCCCGCCGCGCAGCATCGATCTTCGGGACGTGACCGACGCTCTCCTGCGCCCGCTCGCGCTCAGGCTCAGGGTGTCCCGCAAGGACCAGGAGCGCTGCCGCCAGATCGTGCTGACGCTCGGGCGCATGGTGCCGGTGCGCGGACTCCGGAAGGGAGTCCGACAGGCGATCCTCCACCGTCCCGCGTTCGCGGACGCGATCTGGATTCTCGAGGGGGCCGGCGCGAGGCTGGGCGGGGACCTCGCGGAGGCGGCGGCGTACTGGCGCTCGGGGCACGAGACCGGCGGGGCGGAGCCCTCCTCGCACGGGCACCCCGAGCACGACGCGGAGGTCGGGGAGCTCCTCGAGGAAGGCGACGTCGCGACGAGGAAGCGTCGGCGGCGGCGCCGCTCGAGGCGGCGAGGCAAGGGAGCCCCGGCGGCCGCCGGACCGGCGCACGAGACCGCGAGGCCCGCGGCCCACGAGCGCGTCGCGCGCGAGCGCGGGCCCGCCGAGCGTCCGCAGAAGCAGGAGCCACAGAACCTGCCGTCGCCGTGGGACGACAACTACTTCTTCGCCGCGCTTCCCACCGCTCCGAAGCTGGAGGCGGAGGACGGGGACACCGACCGTTACGGAGCCGCCACCGTCGCTCGCGGGCTCGAGGCGCCGGAACCGGAGGAAGCCGAGGACCGTCCCGGGCAGGCGCCGTCCCCCGACGCTCCGGCTCGGCGGCGGCGCCGCCGCCGGCGCTCGCGCCGCGGAAGGCCCGCCGACGGCGGTCCGGCTCCCCCACCCGGGCCCGAATAGGGTCTCGAACCGGCAGGGGGGCTTCAGAATGCAGAATCGGCGACAGTTCCTCGAATCGGTCGGCCTTCCCGTCACCGCCGCGACCGCGGCTCTCGCCTGGGGGAGCGCCGCGTCCGCTCGCACCCTCGATGTCCTCGCCTCCCTCGCCGGCGTTTCAGGGACGCCCGAGGAGATCGCCGCGGACGAGTCGTTCTGGTTCGACGCGCAGGAAGCCTTCACGGTGGACCGCAGCATCCTGAACCTCAACAACGGCGGCGTGTGCCCCTCGCCGGCGATCGTTCAGGCGGCGATGAAGCGGTATCTCGACCAGTCGAATACCGCGCCGGCGTACGCTCTCTGGCAGGTCCTCGAGCCCCAGAAGGAAACGGTCCGCACGCGCCTCGCGCGCTTCTTCGGCTGCAGCCCCGAGGAGGTCGCCATCACGCGCAACGCGTCGGAGGGGCTCCAGATCTGCCAGTCCGGCTTCGACTTGAAGCGCGGCGACGAGGTGCTCACCACGAACCAGGACTACCCGCGCATGATCACCACCTGGCGCCAGCGGGAGCGGCGGGAGGGGGTCGTGCTGAAGCAATTCTCGATCCCGGTGCCCTGCGAGGACCCCGCGACGATCGTCAGGCGCTTCGAGGAGAACATCTCCCCCAAGACGCGCCTGATCCTCATGTGTCACGTGATCAACCTGACCGGGCAGATCCTGCCGGTGCGCGACGTCGTGGCGATGGCCCGCCGGCGCGGGATCCCGGTGATCGTGGACGGCGCCCACGCATTCGCCCATCTCGTTTACGACCGGGACGCGCTCGACTGCGACTACTACGCGACGAGCCTCCACAAGTGGCTGATGGCGCCTCACGGCACCGGGATGCTCTACGTGCGGCGAGAGAAGGTGAAGGACCTCTGGCCGCTCCAGGCCTCGGGGCCGGAGCTCGACGACAACATCCGGAAGTTCGAGGAGGTCGGCACGCACCCGGCGGCCAACGCGCTCGCGATTTCGGAGGCGATGACGTTCCACCTCGGGATCGGTCCGAAGCGGAAGGAAGCGCGCCTGCGCTACCTCCGGAACTACTGGGCCGAGCGGCTCCTCTCGAGCGACCGCGTGAGCCTGCTGACGAGCCTGAAGCCCGAGTTCAGCGGGGGTATCGGGAACTTCCGGGTCGAGGGGCTCGAGTGCGGCGCGCTGGGGCAGCACCTCTGGAACAAGCACAGGATCCTCGTCACCCCGATCAAGCACCCGGAGTTCGAGGGGATCCGCGTCACGCCGAACGTCTACACCACGCTCGACGAGCTCGACCGATTCGGCGACGCCGTTCTGGCCGCGATCCGCGATGGCCTCCCGAAAGCCTGAGGCGGTGATGAAGACGAACCTCCGGGCGGTGGGGCTGCTCGCCGTTGCCGCGCTCGCCGGCTGCGCCTCCCCGTCCGTGCGGCGGGAGGCGATCGCAACCGCGAAGGCCCCCGCGGCGATCGGCCCCTACTCCCAGGCGATCCGCGCCGGCGATGCCGTGTGGGTCGCCGGACAGCTCGGGCTCGATCCCGCCACGGGGAAGATGGTCGAGGGGGGGATCGAGGGCGAGACGCGCCAGGCGATCGAGAACGTGCGGGCGATCCTCTCCGCCGCGGACCTCGGGCTCGAGGACGTCGTGCAGACCCAGGTGTTCCTCGCCGACCTCGACGATTTCCAGGCGATGAACGCCGTCTACGCCGGGTTCTTCCCGAAGGCGCCGCCCGCGCGCGCGACCGTGCAGGTCGCGAAGCTCCCCAAGGGGGCGCGCGTCGAGATCCTGGCGGTCGCCGTCCGGACGTCCCGGTAACGCCGGGTTCGCAGGGAAGGCGCTCCCCCGCGCGGGCCGGCGGGAGTATGCTCGCCGCGTGACCGCCGTATCGTGGAGAGGGGTCCTCTTCGCCGCGGCGCTTGCCGTGCCGCTCCCGCTCCCGTCCGTGCCGGCGGCCCCGCCGGTCGACGAGGCGACCGCGGCCGTGCGCGTGCGCGCCCTCATCGCCCAGGACCTCTGGCGGGAAGCCCTCGAGGAAGCCGGGGCGCTCGCGGCGGCGAGACCGGACTCCGCCGCGGCGAAGGCGCTGCTCGGCGAGGCGCTTTACCGCGCGGGCCGGATCGCGGAGGCGGCGGCGCTGCTCGGCCCTCTCGTCGCGAGCGGCGCTCCGCCGCCGAGAGCGCTCGCGGTCCTGGGTCTCGCCCGCGTCGCCGAGGGGAAGGACGACGAGGGCGCGGCGCTGCTCGACCGGGCGCTCGCGGCGGCGCCGGATGACCGGTTCGTCGTCTTCTGGGCGGCGGGAGGGGCTTCGACCCGCGCGGAGACGATCGCGCGGCTCGAGAAGTACCTCGCGCTGAGCGAAGGGGACGACAAGGACCGGATCGAGGGGGCGCGCGGGACGATCCGCCTCTACAGGGCTCTCGGCGAGCGGCCGGTGTGGGTCCCCAAGAACCGGCCCGAGCGGCTCGAGCTTCCGCTCCACGGGCTGGCCGGCGCGCCGGGACGCAATCGTGGCTATCTGATCGACGCCGTCCTGGGGGACGGGAAGCGCGCGCGTCTCCTCCTCGATACGGGAAGCGGGGGGTTGTTCCTGCTCGACAGGATCGCGAAGAAGGGCGGTCTCGTCCCGCTCTCCGAGGAGACCGTGTTCGCGGGCGGGGGCGAGGGGCGCCAGGCGTCCCGCCGGGGCCTCCTTCCCGCGTTCGCGCTCGGCGAGCTCCGCTTCGCGGACGCGCTGGTCTCCACCACGACCGAGGAGATCGAGCCCACCGGCAGGTATCACGGCATCGTCGGGCTGTCGGTCTTCGCGGGATATCGCGTCACGATCGACCTCGATCGGAACCGGCTCGTTCTGGAGCCCTCCCCCGCCGCCGCCGCCGGCAGCCCCTACTGGACCGTGTCGGGCCAGATCCTCGTCGAGGCCCGGGCGCGCGGCGGCGCCGCCGGCCTCTTCATGCTGGATACCGGGGCGGCGAGGACCGAGGTCTCGTCGACCCTCGCCAGGTCGGTCCCGGGGGCGAGCCTCGGCCCCCCGATCCCGGTGCGGGGCTACGGCGGGAACATGCCGGGGACCCGGCTGGCCCGAGGGCTCGGTGTCGAGTTCCAGGCGCTCTCCTCCGAGGGAGCAGAGCTGATCGCCGCGGACCTGACGATGCGCAGCCGCCTCGGAGGCGTCGAGCTGTCGGGAATGCTCGGGCTCGATCTCCTCGACGGGACAAGGATCACCGTGGACACGAAGGCCCGCACGATCGAGATCGTGCGCGCCTCGAAACGCTAGCCGGCGCTGGAATCCGGCCCCGCCCGTGCGCTATGCTCTCCGCCAATCCGAAGCCCCGCGCCGGGGAAGAGACCGGAGACACCGCCATGCCGATCACCCGACTCGAGCAGATGGTCGACGCGCTCAAGACCCGCCCCCGGAAGAGGCTCGTCGCCGCCTACGCCAACGACGCCCACACGGTCGCCGCCGTCAGCCGGGCCGTGGAGCTCGGCATCGTCGAGGGAACGCTCGTCGGCGACCGGGAGAAGATCGCCGCGGCGTGCAAGGAGGAGGGGATCGACCCCGGCCGGCTGGCGATCGTGCACGAGCCGGACGAGGGGAAGGCCACCGCTCTCGCCGTAGCGATGGTCAACTCGGGCGAGGGGCAGATCCTGATGAAGGGGCTCGTCTCGACGGACAAGTACATGCGGGCGATCCTCGACAAGGAGCGCGGGCTCATGGACCAAGGAGCGATCCTGAGCCACGTGTCGGTCATCGAGAACCGGCGGTACCACAAGCTGATCGTCTGCGGCGACGTCGCCGTGATCCCGCAGCCGGAGCTGAAGGAGAAGATCGCGATCGCGCAGTACCTCATCCGCACCGCCCGCGCCCTCGGGATCGAGCGCCCGAAGCTGGCGATCGTCGCCGCGTCGGAGCAGGTCCTGCCGAAAATGCAGGCGTGCGTGGACGCCGCGATCCTCGCGAAGATGGCCGAGCGCGGCCAGCTCAAGGGGGCGATCGTGGACGGGCCGCTCGGTCTCGACGCTGCGATCGACTCCGAGGCCGCGAAGATCAAGGGGATCGGCGGCGAGGTCGCGGGCGACGCCGACTGCCTCCTCTTCGCGAACATCGAGGCGGGGAACGTCTTCTACAAGACGAACACCAAGCTCGCGGACGCGGAGCTCGCGGCGATGGTGGCCGGCGCGCGCGCGCCGGCGATCCTCTCGTCCCGCGGCGACAGCGTCGCGACCAAGACCTACTCGATCGCGCTCGGCGCCCTGACGGCGAGCTGAGGCGGCGGGCCGGGCTTCAGGTGGCGACGGTCTCGGCGGCGTACTCCTTCGCGTCTTCCTTTCCGGACAGGACCCGCAGGGCGCCCTTGACCAGCGCGGACATCTCGTTCTCGCCCGGGTACACGCTGATCCCGCACCCCAGCGCAGCGACGAGGCGCCCGATCTCCGCGACCAGGCGCTTCGACCGGGCCATGCCGCCGGTGAGCAGGATGCGGTCCACCTTCTCGCCCTCGAAGGCCGGGACCATCGAGGCGATCTGCTTGGCGATCTGGTAGGCCAGCGCCGAGTGCACCTCGGCGGCCCACCGGTCTCCACCGTCCATCCGCCGCTCGACCTCGCGCAGGTCCGCCGTGCCCAGGAGATCGATCAGGCCGCCGCGCCCCTTGTTGAGCCTCTTCAGCTCCGAGTGGGTGTAGCTTGCCGGAGAAGCACAGGTCGATGAGCTGCCCGGGCGGGAGGGATCCCGAGCGCTGCGGGCGTGAACGGCCCCTCGCCGTCGAGGCCGTTGTTCACGTCGATGTAGCGGCCGTGCTTGTGGGCGCCGACCGAGATGCCGCCGCCCATGTGGGCGACGATGACGTTGACCTTCTCGTAGAAGGTCTCGTTCTCCTCGGCGTAGCGGCGGGCCGTGGCGATCTGGTTCAGGGCGTGGCTGATGACCTTGCGGCGGATCGCCTTCATGCCCGGTGATCTTGACCCGCTCGGGGACCTCGTCCACCACCACGGGGTCCACGATGAACGCGGGCTTGCCGCGTCCCGGCCACCAGCTCGCGGGCGATCAGGGCGCCGAGGTTCGAGGCGTGCTCGCCCTGCCGGCCGGCGCGCAGGTCGTCCACCATGGCGTCGGTCACCTTGTAGGTGCCGTGGGGGATCGGACGCAGGAGGCCGCCGCGGCCCGGCCACCGCGTCGAGGTCGTCGGGACCGAGGCCGTTCTCGCTCGAGCGACCTTCAGGATCGACCTCCTTCCGGAAGGGGAACTGCGCGGTGATGCGCTTGCCCTCGAACGGCGCCAGCTCCTCCGCCGCGTGCTGCGAGCTCCTTCGGTGAAGCGCTCCTCGTCCCCCTCGTAGACGCGAGATCTTGGTGGAGGTGGAGCCGGGGTTGACCGCCAGGACGCGGTAGCGCGCGGAAGAAGGTGTCGCTCGGGGTGCGCTTCCACTCGCCGAACTGGTGCATGCGCAGCACGGAGGCCTTCACCGCGAGCCGGACGTCCTCGGGGGTGCAGTCCATCGGCAGGTCGACGCCGCGGAACCGCAGGCCGAACATGACCGGGAACTTCTTGGCCGTCGGGATACCGCGTGGCGTAGAGGTGGTAGAGCAGGTTCCCCATGTCGAGGTTGGGGCAGATGATGACGTTGGGCCCGCCCTCCCACGCGCCGTCCCCTTCGCCGCTGGTAGTAGCGTGGCGGAGCGCTGCGAGAGGGCGACGGAGACCTTGACCTCGCCGTGGATCTTGATCGTGCCGTAGCGCGGCGCCGTGGTCGATCGCGCTCGGCGAGGATCTCGGGCACGAGCGCCGTGGCCTTCCGGACCAGCTCCGGCGACGGCCCCTCGTCGGAGCCGCGGTGGGAGTAGGACACGATCGCGCCGCGGATCTCCGGCAGCACGTCCTCGGGGATCAGGTCGCGCGCGATCGCGCAGGTGCCGACGGCCACGTGGGCCAGCACGTCCGGCGTCATCGTGGCGTTCACGCCGACGTCGCCGAACACCACGATGTTGTGGGGGAAGACGTCGTGCGGGTGGTCGTCCGGGAGCACGAAGACGCCCGGCCTCGACCTGGATGTCCTGCTTCTGCAGGATCCGGAGCATCGGCCGGAAGTAGTCCCTCGGCGCGTGCCGGCGCCGCCGACGACCGTGTCGGCGTGGCCGAGCTTCACGGCGCAGATCCCGAAGTGCCCGGGCTCCGACACGAAGCGGCGCGCGTCGTCCAGCGAGGGCTTCGAGCCGCCGCCGGCGCAGTGGTCCTGGTAGCAGCGCGGCGAACTCGTCCAGCAGGTCGGTCGCGCTCGGCAATGTCCACGAAGGCGCTCTCCGACAGCGCGAACTCGACCCGATTCGGGTCCACGTGGCGGAGCTCCCGCTCGACGACGTCGCGCACCTCGGCCTCCGGTGCCAGGAACACGGGGCGGCAGAAGCGCGTCAGGTAGCAGGCGGCCTCGACGATGCGGGGATCGAGCGCCTCGGTGAACACGACCGTCGGGCGGTTCCTCGGCACGCTCAGGATCTGCTGGTCGAAGGAGGACTCGATGTCGTACATACGGACTCCGTGACCGGGCGCACGCTCGTGGCCGCGCCGGGCGGACCGGATCGGGATCGTGGCGCCGGGGCTGAGCCCGCCGGGTCTTTGAATATGGATTCTAGCAAGTCGGGGAAGCAAACGGTCGTGCTTTCCCGTACGGGATGAAAACGTTGAGGACCCCAATGGTCGGGGTTCCGCTCGGAGGGCCGAACGAGGCGGCAACGGCGGGACGGAAGGAACTGGTAGAAGAGCTGCAATCAGGGACAGCAACCTGCGCAGGTTGCTGTCCCTGGTTTCAATACCTCTATTTCTTGGTCCACCGGTCGAGCCAGGCCAGCACCGTCTCGTGCCAGAGGATGCTGTTCGCCGGCTTCAGGACCCAGTGGTTCTCGTCGGGGAAGTGGAGGAACTTGCTGGGGATGCCGAGGCGCTGCGCCGCGGTGAAGGTGGCGATCCCCTGCGTTTCCACCACGCGGTAGTCCTTCCCGCCGTGGATCACGAGCATCGGCGCCTTCCAGTTCCTGACGAAGTTGACCGGGTTCTGCTTCTCGTACGACTCGGGGTTCGACCAAGGCGTCCCGCGGTGGTCGCGCTCGGGGAACCAGAGCTCCTCGGTGTCGAAGTAGGCGGAGCGCTCGTCCAGGTTCCCGTCGTGCGTCACGAGGCAGCGGAACCGGTCCGGCCAGTTCCCGGCGATCCAGTTGATCATGTAGCCGCCGAACGAGGCGCCGAGCGCCGCGACGCGGTCGCCGTCCATGAAGGGGTACTTCTTGATCGCCGCGTCGAGCCCCTTCTTGAGGTCCTCGAGCGGCTTGCCGCCCCAATCCCCCTGGATCGCGTCGGTGAACGCCTGGCCGTATCCCGTGGAGCCGTGGAAATCCACCATCACCACCGCGTAGCCGGCGCCGGCGTACGCCTGCGGATTCCAGCGGTAGTGGAAGTCGTTGCCGAACGACCCCTGGGGGCCGCCGTGAATCAGGAAGGCCACCGGGTATTTCTTCGCGGGGTCGAAGTCCACCGGCTTGACGACGTACCCCCAGACGGTCTCGTCGTTCCACCCCTTGAAGGAGAACTGCTCCGGCTCGCCCATTCGCGCCGCGGCCACCTTCTCCGCGTTGATGCGCGTGAGCTGGCGGACGTCGGTCCCGTCGGTCTTGACCGAGTACAGCTCCACCGGCGACTTCAGGTGGTCGAGGCCGTACACGATCCGGTCTCCCGCGAGGACCGGCGAGCGGACGGTGCCGCGCTCGACCAGCGGCCTCGCGCCGCCGGTCGCGGCGTCCACGGCGAAGAGGGCCGTCTGCCCGACGCTCTCGGCGGCGGCGTAGATCGTCCTGCCGTCCGCGGACCAGAAGATCGTGTCGGGGGACCGGTCCCAGCCTTCGGTCAGGACGCGCGCCGCGCCGTCCGGCCAGGGCTTGAGGACGATGCGCCGCCGGTCGGCCTCGTAGCCCGGGACCTTCATGGCGAGGTAGGCCAGCGTCTTCCCGTCGGGCGAGAACACGGGTGCCGTGTCCCACGCGGGGCTGTCGGCGGTCAGGTTGCGAGGGGGCGCCGAGCCGTCGACCGGAACCGCGAACAGGTCGTGGTTCGTGGACCACGCCTCCTCGCGCCCGACGTTCCGCGCCGAGAACACCAGGATCTTCCCGTCGCGCGAGAAGGCGAGCTCGTCGGCGCCGCCGAACGGCTTGCTCGGGGAGTCGGCGTCCATCTCCTTCATCAGGTCCACCGGGGCCCCGCCGGCCGGCGGGACGAGGAACAGGTGCGAGCGGCGGCCGTCGCCCCACTCGTCCCAGTGGCGGACGAAGAGCCGGTCGTAGACCCGGCCGCTCGCCTTGCGCGTCGCGGTCTCGTCGAGCCGCTTCTTCGTTCCCTCGATCGTGTCGCCGGGGAACACGTCCATCGCGATGACGAGGGACTTGCCGTCGGGCGAGGGCAGGAACGTGCCGACGTCGAGCGGCTGCTTCGTCACCTGCTCCGCCTCGCCGCCGTCCAGCGGGATCCGCCAGACCTGCGACGATCCGGAGCGGGTCGAGAGGAACAGGACCGAGCCGCCGTCCGCCGCCCAGGCCGGGCTCGAGTCCCCCGCCTCGTGCGACGTGAGCCTCCTCAGCCCCGTGCCGTCCGTCCCGACGAGCCAGAGGTCGGTCCGCCTCTTGTTGGCCTCGAGGTCGGTCCGGCTCAGGACGAACACGATCCGCTTCCCGTCGGGCGAGGCCTTGGGGTCCGAGATGCGGTCCATCGCGAGCATGTCGTGGATCGTCAGGGGATGGCTTTCGGCCGCCCGCGCCGCGGCGATTCCGGCGGCGGGGAGCGCGATCAGCGACAGCAACAGCGCGGCTCGTAGCATGGGGGTCCTCCTCGAGAGAGGGACATCCTAGCGCGAAGCCGCCCCGGGCGTCAGGCCCGTCACCCGCGTGCGGGTATCACGAGCGCAACGGTCGCCCGGGCACTCGTGCGGCGACCTCCCTCGGCGACGACCCGCATCGGCCGCGCGAAAGGTCGAGCAAGCGCGATGGCGCGGACCCTAGCGCCATCGCGCTCGACCCTTCGCGCGGCCGTGCAGGGGTCCCCGTCGCCTCGGGCTTTGTCGCCGCACCCGTGTCCGGGCGACCGTCGCGAAAAAGTGGCTGGCAAGACGGGCCGAATCCGGATGCGCGCGCCAGACCCCCGACACTAGAATGCTCCCGACATGGGAAGGAGGCGCGCGTGAGACCGAACGGACGAGGGCAGCGGGCGAACCTGGCGGCGATCGCGAGGCGGGCGATGATCGAGCGCGAGCTCGAGCCGGACTTTCCGGCGGAGGTGCGGCGCGAGGTGGCGCGCATGACCGCCGCGGCGCGGGACGGGAACACGGTCCGCGACCTGCGCGGCATGCTCTGGGCGTCCATCGACAACGACGACTCGCGCGACCTCGACCAGCTGACCGTGGCCGAGCCGCTCGGCGGCGGGCGCTCGCGCGTTCTCGTGGCGATCGCCGACGTGGACTCGCTCGTGGACCGCGGGACGGCGACCGACGGGCATGCCGCGAGGAACACGACCTCGGTCTACACCGCGGCCGCGATCTTCCCGATGCTGCCCGAGGAGCTGTCGACGGACCTCACGTCGCTCAACGAGGCGCAGGAGAGGATCGCGGTCGTCGTGGACATGGTCTTCGAGGAGGACGGCACGGCCGCGGGCGCCGAGCTCTACCGCGCGCGCGTCCTGAACAAGGCCAAGCTCGCCTACCGGAGCGTCGCCGCGTGGCTCGACGGCGCCGCGCCCCCGCCCAAGGTGCGGGACGTTCCCGGCCTCGACGAGCAGCTGCGCCTTCAGGACCGGATCGCCGAGCGCCTCCACGACCTCCGGCAACGCCACGGCGCCCTCGGCCTCGAGACGATCGAGGCGCGGCCGGTCTTCGACGGCGACCTGCTCGTGGACCTCGACGTGGACCCGAAGGACCGGGCCAAGCGGATCATCGAGGACTTCATGATCGCCGCGAACGGCGCCACCGCGGCTTTCCTCGAAGCGCGGCGTTTCCCGACCCTTCGCCGCGTGCTGCGCGCCCCGGAGCGTTGGGCGCGGATCGTGGATCTCGCGTCCCAACTTGGCGAACGGCTCCCGGGAGAACCCGACGCTCGGGCGCTCGAGGCCTTCCTCGCCAACCGGCGCAAGGCGGATCCCACCGGCTTCCCGGACCTGTCGCTCTCGGTGGTCAAGCTCATCGGCAAGGGCGAGTACGTCCTCAGCCTGCCGGGAAACGAGCCGCCGGGGCACTTCGGCCTCGCGGTCCGCGACTACGCCCACTCCACCGCGCCGAACCGCCGATTCCCCGACCTGATCACGCAGCGGCTGCTCAAGGCGGCGCTCGAGGGCGCGGAAGCCCCCTACACCGCACCCGAGCTTTCCGCCCTGGCCGAGCACTGCACGCGCAAGGAGGACGACGCCGCGAAGGTCGAGCGGCGCGTCCGCAAGTCCGCGGCCGCGCTTCTGCTCGAGCCGAGGATCGGCGAGCGCTTCGACGCGATCGTCACCGGCGCGTCGCCCAAGGGAACCTGGGTCCGCCTCTTCCACCCGCCCATCGAGGGGCGCGTCGAGCGCGGCTCCGAGGGAATGGACGTCGGCGACCGCGTCCAGGTGCAGCTCATCTCCACCGACGTCGACCGCGGCTTCATCGACTTCGCCCGAGTGTGATCGCCGCGACACCTCGCGCCGGCAATCGTTCGAGGATCGTCCCGCGGCGACGATGCCCGAGGCGACGGGGCCCCCTGCACGGCCGCGCGAAGGGTCGAGCGCGATGGCGCTAGGGTCCGCGCCATCGCGTTTGCTCGACCCTTTGCGCGGCCGATGCGGGTCGTCGCCGAGGGAGGTCGCCGCGGGACGATCCTCGGACGATTGCCGGCGTGGACCCGGCCGGCTAGTGATCTTGCGCCCGCAGCTCCTCGAGGCGATGCACGACGCCGGAGCGGACGACGAGCTTGACCCTGCGGAGGCCCGCGATGTCGGCGGACGGGTCGCCGGCGACGACGAGCAGGTCGGCGAGCTTCCCCTTCTCGATCGTGCCGAGGTCCTTGGCGCGCCCCATCGCCGCGGCGCCCCCGCGCGTCGACGCGACCAGGACCTGCATCGGGGTCATCCCCGCCGCCTGCATCGCCTCCATCTCGGCATAGATCGAGGGGCCGGGAAGGGTGAGCGGGTTGCCGGCGTCGGTCCCCATGGCGATCGGGATGCCGGCCGCGACGGCCTTGCGCAGGTTGTCCGCGGCGACCGTCTCCTGCGCCGCGAGGGAGGCCTTGCGGGCGGTGACGCGATCGGCGTTCACCTTGGAGGCGCCCGCCGTGGCGGACTCGGCCACGCGCGCGAGGGTCGCCGCGTCCACGCAGCCGTTCGGATCGTCCACCACCGGGGCCTTGCCCGAGAGCGCCGAATCCCACATCCGCACGTAGCCGCCGCTCACGGTGAGGGTCGGGCAGTAGATCGTCCCGTTCGTTTTCGCGAGCGAGAGGAACTCGTCGTCGAGCGGTTGATCGGACACGCTGTGCACGAGGAGCGCGGCGCCCGCCCTCAGCGCCGCCTTCGCCTCGCGGAGGCCGGTGGCGTGGACGATCAGCGGCAGCCCGCGCTTCTTCGCCTCGTCGCCGGCGGCCGCGACCGCGGCCTCCATCTCCTCGAACGGCCGCTCCTTGAAGACGATGAACCACACCTTGACCGCGTCGGTCCCCTGCGCGGCGAGATAGCGCACCCCCTCGCGCGCCGCCTTCTCGTCCGCGAGGTAGACGAACTGGCGCTCGGCCGGGAGATTGAGCCAGAAATCGCGCGTGGAAAGGAGCGGCCCCGCCGCCGCGACGTGCGGCGCCGAAGGATCCGCCTCGGCCCGCTCGCGGAGCGGCCAGGTCCACGGGTAGCCACCCACGTCGTAGACGGCGGTCACCCCCGAGCAAAGGTACGCGCGGAAGTAGCGCTCCGGATGGAGCCTGAGACCCGCCTGCACCTCCTCGTAGGGATGGCGGTCGCGCATGTCCATGGCGTCCGGGCGGCCGTCCGCCCAGCCGGTCTGGCAGAAGTGCACGTGAGCGTCCACCAGGCCCGGCGTGACGAAGAGTCCCGAGACGTCGAGGATCTCGGCTCCCTCGGGCACGCGGCACGCATCGCGCGTTCCCGCGCAGGCGATCCGCCCGTCGCGGACCACGACCGCCGAATCGCGGAGCGGCGGCCCGCCCAGCCCGTCGAGGAGCGTTCCGCCGACGAGCGCCTTCGTAGACGGCGGCGTCCCGGCGGACCGGGCAACGAGAGGAACGACGGCCAGCGCCGCCAGGAGAAGGATCGGGACGACTCGACGCATGGGCACCTCAACGCGCGAGGTCGCGCAGGACCCCCGCCAGCGTCTCGTTGAAGAGCTGCGGGGCCTCGAGCATCGGGAAGTGGCCGAGGCCCGGCAGGATCACGACGTCGTACTTCGCATACGTCCGCCGGTTCTCGCCGACTCGGGTAGGCCACAGGTCGCAGTTGACGCTCCGGATCGGGACCGTGAGCGCCGCGATCGCCGGCCGGATGTCGTAGGTGGCGAGCGAGTCGAACGTCGCGATCGCCACCTCGGGGGGCGCCGAGGCGACGTCCGCGGCGACCTCGTCCACGAGCGCCGGATCGGCGGTCTTCGGGAACATCTCGCGAACGAAGGCGTCCGCCCCCTTCCGGAAGTCCGCGCGCAGCGGTTTCGACATGTCGTCCCACGCCTTCGGGTCCGGCTTCTCGTTCAGGTCCTGCAGCGTGTCCACGGGGACGAGGGCCACGACGCGCTCCGGCATCCTCCGTGCCGCCTCGACTGTGACCGGCCCGGACATCGAGTGGCCGATCAGGACCACGCGCCGGAGCCCGAGATGCTCCACCACCGCCTTCACGTCGTCGGCGTACGCCTCCACCGTGAAGCGCTTCCGCGCCATGCCCGACGTCCCGTGGCCGGCGAGATCGAGCGTGACCACGCGATAGTGCGCCGAGAAGTACGGCACCTGGTTCTTCCAGTAACCGCCGTCGCACGACCACCCGTGGACGAAGACCAGCGCGGTCTCGCCGCCTCCCTCGGCGCGGTAGTGGATCGGAACGCCGTCCGCGGACGGGACCGTTCCTTCGGCGACCTCGGCGGTTGCCGCCGGCGCTTCCGCCCGCGGTGGCGGAGGAGGCGACGAGGCGCAGCCGGCGACGAGCGCCAGCACGGCGAGAACGAACCACGCGCGACGGCTCATGACGCCCCCCCTTCCCGCCTCCGCGGCGGGCGCACCGGCTCATCGTACCCCACCACGGGCCCCCCTCGGGCCGCGATGGGATAGAGTGGAGGGATGCGCTCTCCGCGACGCCTCGCGATCGCGCTCGGGCTCGCCGCCGCTCTCGGGGCGTGGGCCGAGCCCTCCGCTCCGCCGGCGGACCCGGACGCGCGCGCCGCCCTCGAGTCCATGGAAGCGGCCGCCGCGCGCGTCCAGGACTACACGATGACCCTCGTCCGCCAGGAGCTGATGGGCGACCGGCTCCAGCCCGAGCGGACGGCGATCGAGAAGTGGTCGCGCCCCTACCGCCTCTACGTTCACGACATCGCCGGTTCGGACGCGGGACAGGAGGTGCTGTTCGTGCGGGGGTGGAACGGCGACCGGCTGCGCGCGCACCGCGGCAGGTTCCCGGACATCACGGTGAACCTCGACCCGCAGGGGTCGTGGGCGATGGCGCACGCGCACCATCCCGTGACGCAGGCCAGCCTCCCCGGCTTCGTGAAGATCGTCCTCGACAACGTGGCCGAGGGGACCCGGCGCGGGGAGGGAAGCCTCCGGTTCCTCGGGCGCGAGACGCTCTGGGGGCGTCCGGCGCTCGAGCTCGAGCTGACGAGCCCGGCCGAAGCGTCGCCCCACGTCATGGCGAAGGGAGAGACGCTCTGGGACGTCGAGCGCCTGACGGGGCAGACGATGTACGTCATCCTCCATTTCAACCGCGCGAGGGGGTGGCGCACCGCCCGGGATCCGCGCGCGGGGGACACCGTGCTCGTCCCCCGCTACTACGCCGGCAGGGTCGTCCTCGACGTGGACGAGGAGCTGCGCCTCCCGATCCGGGCGACGATCTACGATCACGACGGGAACCTGTACGAGCGTTACGAGCACCGGGACCTCAAGATCAACGTCGGGCTGACCGACGCCGACTTCGACCCCAAGAACCCCGCCTACGACTTCTAGCGGCGAGGGGGAGGATCGCGATGAGATCAGTTCGCTTCGCCGGCGCCCTGGCCGCGTTGCTGCTCCTCGCCTCGTGCGGGCTGCTCGGCACGAGCATCAAGACAATCCTCGACAACCCGCGGGACTACGACGGCAAGACCGTCACGGTCTCGGGCGAGGTCAAGGAAGCGACGAGCCTGCTCATCGTCAAGTACTTCACGATCGCGGATTCCACCGGGCAGATCACCGTCATAACCGACCGCCCGCTCCCGAAGAAGGGCCGCCGTCTCCGCGTCCACGGGGTCGTGCACGAGGCGTTCTCGCTCGGCAGCAGCGACGTCATGGTGATCGAGGAGAAAGGCGGGGGCGACCGTTGAGACACCCCCCGCGGCGCGCGGCCGCGGCGCTCCTTGCCGCGGCGCTCGCCGCCCTTTCCGCCCATGCGGGCGGAGCGCCGGCGCCCGACGCGGCCGCCGCACCCTCCGCCCCGCGCGAGCTCCTCGGGAAGATGGGGGACGCCGTCGCCCGCCTCCAGGACTACACCATGCTCCTGGTCAAGCAGGAGTACTTCCTCGACGACGGGAAGCTCGAGCCCGAGGAGCGCCTCCTGTTCAAGTGGGCGCGCCCGTACCGCGTCTACTTCAGGAACGTCCAGGGCGCGAACCCCGGCCGCGAGGTGATCTACGTCCGCGGCTCGAACAACGACAGGATCCGCGTGCACAAGGGCTCGTTCCCGGACGTCAACCTGAACCTCGACCCGCACGGCGCGTGGGCGACCGACGGCACCCACCACCCGATCGACGAGTCCAGCCTTCTCGACCTCGTGCGCCTCATCGTGGGGAGCGCGGCCGACGCCGAGAAGGCCGGCGAGGGGAGCGTCCGCCTCCTCGGCGCGCGCGAGGTGGACGGCCGCCCGTGCGACGAGCTCGAGCTGACGAGCCCGAGGACCGGCACCGTCCACGTCATGGACAAGGGGGAGACGCTCTGGGACGTCTCCCACGCCTCGGGCAAGTCGATGTACGCCATCCTCCAGGCCAACCGCGCCCGCGGCTGGACCGGCCCCGCCGACCCCAAGCGCGGCGCCGAGGTGTTCGTCCCCCGCTACTACGCCGGCCGCCTCGACGTCTGCATCGACCGCGAGCTGCTCCTCCCCCTTCGCGTGACGGTGTGGGACTTCGACGGCAACCTCTACGAGCGCTACGAGCACCGCGACCTGAAGGTCAACGTCGGCCTCACCGACGCCGACTTCGATCCGAAGAACCCCGCGTACCGGTTCTGAGCTCGATCGCGACGGCCTCCTCGGCCGCTGCTCCGGCCCGCGACCGCCCGCGGCGACGATGCCCGAGGCGACGGGGACCCCTGCACGGCCGCACGAAGGGTCGAGCGCGATGGCGATAGGGTCTTCGCCATCGCGTTTGCTCGACCCTTCGTGCGGCCGATGCGGGTCGTCGCCGAGGGAGGTCGCCGTGGGCGGTCGCGGGCCGGAGCAGCGGCCTGCTCGCAAGACCTCGGGGCCGAGTCAGGCGTGGATCTCGACGACGTCCCCTTCCTCGAGGACGTGCTCGCGCTGGACGGTCTGGCCGCCGAAGACGTGCTTCCCCCAGATGCGGGCGAACTTCATGTGGGCGAGGATGTCCTTGTGGATCCGCTCGGCGAGGTCGCCGACGGTCGCGCCGCGCGGGAGGGCGAACGGCGCGTGCAGGTCGGGGGGCTTCCCGGGCTGCTTGGTGTACACGCGGACGAGCTCGAGGGCCTCGAACGTCTTGCGGCGGAGGTCCTCGAGCCCCTGCCCCGTCGCCGCCGAGACCGGCACGACCGGCCACGGTTCCTCGAGCAGCTCGTCGAGCACCGCGACGCTCTCGACCGCGCCGGGCCGGTCGAGCCCCGTGACCACGAGCAGCGCCTTTCGGCAGCGCCAGCCGACCTCGGCCGCCTCGGGCGGAGGCTGGCCGGCGGGACGGACCTCGATCCGCCCTCGCCGGAGGAGCGCCCGCGCGGACTCCAGCTGGCCCAACGGGTCCCCGGCGGCGACGACGAGCCAGAAGAGGTCGGCCGCGCGGATCGTATCGAACAGCCACGGCTCGAGGTGCTCCTCGGAGAGCGGCGGCAGGTCCACCAGCTGGATCGCGACGTTCTCGAACGGCATCATCCCGGGGACGGGCTCGCGCGTCGTGAACGGGTAGTCCGCCACCTCGGGCCGCGCCTTGGTGAGCCGGGCGACGAGCGAGGACTTCCCGGTGTTCGCCGGCCCGACCAGCGCCACCTGCCCCGCTCCCTCCCGGTGCACCATGTAGCTGAACCCCTTCTTGCCGCCCTTCTTTCCCTCCTGCTTCCGGAGCTTCGCGATCCGCGACTTGATGTCCCCCTGCAGGCGGTCGGTGCCCTTGTGCTTGGGCATGATCGCCAGCATCTCCTCGAGGGCGGCGATCTTCTCCTCGGGGGTGCGCGCCTGGCGAAACCGCTGCTCGGCGGCGTGGTAGGCGGGCGTGAGGTTGGCGGGCATCTCTCACCGCGTCAGAGCGGCTGGTGCTCGGGCCGCAGGAAATCGAAGACCGACTTGACCGGCGTGAACGTCTCGGGCGGCACCTCGACGAACACGGTGTTCCACCGGGCCATCGCGCCGTTCCAGAGGCCGGGGCGCTCGAGCGCCTTGATCTCGCGCCCCGCCTGGAACTTCCTCGCGATGATCGCCGCGTCGGGATTCACGAACTCGCGGAGATCGAACGGGCGGCGGTGGGCGTCGCGCACGCCGCAGACCAGGTCCACGGGGTTGAAGTGCGTCGAGGCCTCGAGAATCGCCCGCTGCGAAGCGGACGATCGGTCGATCTCGGCGCCCTCGACGATCTGGAGGCTCGCACCGCCGTGGTCGTCGCGGACCCAGAACGGACCGCCGCCGGGCTCCCCGGTGTTGCGCACGACCCCGCAGATCCGGATCGGCCGCGAGAGCGCGGAGAGGAGCCTGCGCCGCCTCGCCTCGTCCCCGGCGAGGGCGGGAAGCTCGAGGTGCAGGCTCGTCCGCGCGAATCCTTCCGCCTCCCGGACGAGCGCCGGGCCCGCCCCCGATTCGAGCTCCAGCACGAGCGCCCGGGCGCACTCCTCGATCTCGACGAGCTTGCCGACGAGGGCCCGCTTGTGGAGGAGCGTCGCCTCCCGCAGCCTGTCGGGCTGGATGTTGTCGATGTTCTTGATCAGGACCACGTCGCCGCCGAGGTCGTTCAGGTTCTCGATGAGCGCCCCGTGACCCGACGGGCGCAGGAGCAGCCGTCCGTCCCCGTTCCGCTGCGGCTCGCCATCGGGCCCGAGCGAGAGCGTGTCGGTCGCCGCCTTCTGGACGGAGAACGAGACCTCGAAGCGGACCCCGAGCCTCCGCTCGTGGCGCGGCCGCGTCGTCGCGAGCCCCTCGCGGAAACGGTCGAGGTGCTCGGGCGAGACGGTGAGGTGGAGGCGGCAGGACCCGTCGGCCGACCGCACCGTCCCCGCCGCCTCGACGAGATGCTCCTCGAGCGCCGTGCGGCTCCCTTCGGGATAGGCGTGGAACGGCAGGAGCCCCTTGGGCATCGAGGCGAACGCGAGCCCCTCGGCGCCGAGCAGCGCGGCGAGGACCTCGAGAAACGCGCCCCCCGCCACCAGCTCGTCGAGGTCCTGCCCCGATCGCGCGAGCGCATCCCGGAGCGCGTCGCGGAAGGGAAGCCGCGCCATCTCGCGGAGCAGGTCGAGCGCCACGGCCGGATCGCCGCCGCGCTCGGCGTGGAGCAGCGCGAGCAGGTCCTGGAACATCCTCGTCGCGGCACCCGAAGCCGGGACGAACTTGGTCAGTCTCCCGGCCCGCGCCGCGGCATCGTGCCGGGCGAGGAGGCCGGGGAGCTCCTGCGGCGCGATCGTCTCGATGCCGTCCCGGAGCACGCAAGGCCGGTCGAGGCGGACGTAGGACGGCTCCCGGCGGAGGAGTGCGAGCTGCCTCTCGGCCTCGGCCGCCGGGATGCCCCGCTCGCGAAGCTGCGCGAGATCGCTCTCGCCGAACGGCCCGCCCATCACCGCATCTCCCGATCCTATCGCTTCTTCTCCGCCAGATCGGCGCGCGCCAGGAAGTCGTCCAGGATCCGGTTGAACTCCTCCGGATGGTCGAGCATCGGCCAGTGGCCAACGCCCCTCATGACCTGCCAGGGAAGCTCGGGAACGACACCGCGAAGGCTGTACGGCCCGCCGTTCGCCTCGCTCGCCACGGAGAGCTTCGGACCGGGGTAGCTGCGGAGCGCGGTGACCGGACTGTACGAGAGGCCTCCCCGGAACGTCTCCACGACGACGTCGCGCCGCGTGAGACGCATCACCCGCAGGACGTGGCCCTTCACCTCCGGGCTCGAGCCCGCCATCATCCCCGTGAAGTACTTCCTCATGAATCGCGGGTACGTCTCGGGACGCATCTGCCGCAGCATCGCCTCGGCCTCGCCCCTCGGCACCTTGGTGTTGTCCCCCGAGGGGTCCGCCAGGACGAGGCCGGCCACGCGGTCGGGCCGCGCCGCGGCGTAACCGCCGGCCACCGCCCCGCCGAGGCTGTGTCCCACCAGCACGAACCTCCGCAAGCCCAGGCCGTCGGCGACGGCGTGGAGATCGGCGACGTACGACGGGATCGTGTGGCCGCCGCCGGGCGCGTCCGCGGACTCGCCGTGGCCGTGGAGGTCCACCGCGATCGCCCGGCGCGTCTTGCGGAAGTGCTCGAGCTGGAGCCGCCAGAGCGTACGGTCCCCGGCGAGGCCGTGCACGAACACCACCGGCAGCGCGCTTCCCTGCCCGCCGTCGTCCACGCGCAGCCGGCCCGCGGGCCCGTCCACCCGCTCCACCGGCTTCGGCGGCGCGGGCGCCCGGCTCGCTCTCGATCCGTCCTTCTCGGGCACGGTCTTCACGTCCCCACCGCATCCCGGCGCGAGCGCCAGGGCGGCCGCCAGCCCGGCCGCCGCGAGCCCGCGCATCAGTGCCTCGCGAAGAGCAGGAAGGCGGCGATCCCCGCCGCCATCATGGCGACGAGCGGCGGCGCGACGACGAACAGCAGCTTCCGTCCTCCCGCCCAGCCCGCGAGCGAGAGCTTCACCACCATGTTCGCGAGGAAGCCCACCAGGATCGCGAGAACGGCGCCGCGCGCCGTGATCGCCCCGCCCGCGGCCAGCGTCGAGACCGCGAGCGTCACCGCGTGAACGTCCGCGGCGCCGCCGATCGTCGCGCTGGCGAGGACCCCCGCGGCCCCGAAGTACCGCGTCGCGGCGGAGGTCGCCACGAGCATGACGCCGATCACGGCGGCGAATCCCGCGGACGACTTGATTGCCACGGGATTGTCGACCAGGAGCGCCGAGGGCGCCGCGCCGTGCGTTTGGGACCGGGCGAGATACCAGCGGGGCAGGAACGCCGCGATCGTGCCCACCGCCACCGGCCAGCCGACCACGGGCAGCACCGCGGGAACCAAGTCCGGGTTCGCGACCGCGACCACGAGGACCTGCGCGGCCGCGGACGCGACGTTCGCGAGGACGATGCCGGTCGCGATGGGGAGCGAGAATCCCTCGGCCTCCCGGTTCTTCTGCGCGAGCGACAGCGTCGTCGCGGTGGACGACACGAATCCCCCGAACAGGCCCGACACCGCGAGCCCGCGCTCGGGGCCGAGAGACTTCACCGCGAAGTAGCCGCCGAAGCCGATCCCCGTGATCAGCGCGAAGATCAGCCAGAGGCGGAACGGGTTGAACAGGCCCCAGGGGTCCACCGCGCGATTCGGCAGGAGGGGCAGCACGACGAACGCGATCACGAGGAACGTGAGGGCCGCCGAGACCTCCTTCCCGGAGAGCCCCGCCTGCGCGAAGTGATGGATGCGCGGCTTGAGCGCAAGCACGACCAGCGTGATGACCGCCAGCATGACGGTCAGCTCCGGCTGGAAGCGGGCGAGGTAGCCGAAGGTGAAGGTCACCATCGCGGCGACCTCGGTCGTGGCTCCCACGCCCGAGCCCTGCGGTCCGAGCGGCGAGCGCAGGTAGCCGGCCAGGATGATCGCTCCCGCGAAAGCGGCGAGGGCGATCGCGAACGGCTGGCTCTCGACGTAGGCCGCCACCGCCCCGAGCAGCGCCAGGAGCGTGAACGTCCTGGAGCCGAACGGGTCACGGATCTGCCGGTCCGCGTGCGCTCTCTCCCGCTCGATCCCGATCAGGAGACCGATCGCGATCGCGAGGAGAAACGGCCGCGCCGTCTCGAACATCCGTTCGGCCCTCCGCCTGGCTCAATTTCGTCTCGAAAGGGGCGGTAGGTCAAGGGGATATTGGCATAGGGCCCCCGACAGGCGTATGCTGGGGCCATGGACACGCACCTCAGAAGAGCGAGGATCTGCCTGAGCTCCGAAGTCCACAGGGCCCTGCGACTGAAGGCGGCCGCGACCGACCGCACGATATCCGAGCTCGTGGCCGACGCGGTCCGCGGTAGCTTGAAGGAAGACGCCGTCGTCTTCACCGCCGGCGGGCCGCGCGGGAGTCACCGGCAGGCCACGAAGGACCGGAAGCGCGAGGGGCACGCGTAGGGCCTCGAGCGGCGGATCCGGGGGTACGAGGGAAGCCGGTGGCGACGCTCCCGAGCGTGTTCGTTTCTCACGGAGCACCTACACTCCTTCTGGACGACACCCCGACGAGAACGTTCATCGAGGGACTCGGTGCGACGGTCGGGCGCCCGCGCGGGATCGTCTGCGTCTCGGCGCACTGGGAAGCTTCGCGTCCCACGGTCTCGGCATCGCCCGCCCCCGGGACGATCCACGACTTCTTCGGTTTCCCGCCGGTCCTCTACACGAAGCGCTACCCCGCGGCCGGCGATCCCGCGCTCGCGCGGCGCGTCGCGTCGCTGCTCGGGGCCGCCGGGCTCGACGCCGCGGAGGACCCGTCTCGCGGTCTCGACCACGGCGCGTGGGTGCCGCTGATGCTGATGTACCCCGGCGCCGGCGTGCCCGTGGTCCAGCTCTCGGTCCAGCCGGCCCTGGGCGCCGGGCACCACCTCGGGCTGGGCGAGGCGCTCGCCCCGCTGAGAAAGGACGGCGTGCTCGTCCTCGGGAGCGGAGGCGCCACCCACAACCTCCGCGACTTCGGCCGCCACGCGATCGACGCGCCGCCCGTGGAATACGCGCGCGAGTTCGACGACTGGCTCGGCGACGCGGTCGCGCGGGGCGACGAGGCCGCGCTCGCCGGTTACGCGGACGGCGCACCGCACGGCCGCCGGAATCACCCGACCCCGGAGCACTTCCTGCCTCTCCTCGTTTCCGCCGGGGCCGCGGGACGCGGCGCTCCCGGCCGCCGGATCCACGCGGCGTTCGAGTACGGCGTGCTCTCCATGGCCGCGTTCGCCTGGGAATGAACGAAGGCCACGCGTCGGACGCTCGGCGTACTAGAATCCCGAACATGTGCCGGAAACCCGGGCGATGAAGGTCCTCGCTCACCCCGATCCGTTCGTCCTCGAGGCGGCGCTGCTCGACCGCGTCGAGGAGGCGAAGCGGAGCGAGCCGCTGGCGCGCGTCCTGGTCGTCGTGCCGACGGCTCGTCTCGCGGCGCACGCGACGCGGAAGATCGCCGAGCGGACGGGCGCGTGCTTGGGCGTCGCGGTGCTCCACCACCGCGCGCTCGCGTACTCGATCCTCGAGGGGAGCGGAAGGCCCGCGCCCCGCGTGGCGTCGAGGCCTCTGCTGCTCGCGCTCCTGCAGCAGGTGCTCGCGGGCCTGCCCGACAACGAGCTCGCCCGGTTCGTGCGCGAAAGGCCGGGGGCCGCCGGCTCGCTCCTCGGCACGCTTCGCGACCTGCGCGACGCCGGGATCTCGCCACGCGACCTCGCCCGCGCGGCGCAGGGGAAGCGAGAGAAGGCGCTCGCCCAGGTGTACGACGGGTACACCGCGGCTCTCGCCGCGCGGCGCGACGCCGGCCTCGCGGACGACGCGGAGATCGTCCGCGGCGCGGCCGCCGTCGCGCAGGAGTTCGCGCGCCCCTACCGTCTCCTCCTGCATCACGGAGCGTACGAGCTGATCGGGGTCCACCTCGACCTCGTCCGGGCCCTCGACCGCGGGCGCGAGGTCGTCTTCCTCACCCCGGTCGAGCCGGGCGCGGCGGTCTCCTCGTACGCGCAGCGCTTCGCGGAGCGCCATCTCATCGCTCCCGGCGAGACGATCGAGAGGCTCGCCGACCGCCGGGGCGGGCTCCTCGGGGAGCGCCTCGCGCTGCTCTACGACGAGGCGAGCGAGCCCGGCCCTCTCCGGGGCGATGCCGTGCGCTTCCGCCACGCGCAGGGCGCGGTCGCGGAGGTCGAGACCGCGGTGCGGCACGCGCTCGCGGCCGCCAAGGGCGGCGCCGCCCCTTCCTCGGTCGCAATCGTCGCGCGCAGCCTCGAGCCCTACGCGGCGGCGATCGAGGAGGCCATGGACGGCGCGGCGCTCCCCCACACCTCGTCCCACTCGGTGCCGCTGCGGCGCGAGCCGGTCGTCCGCGACCTGCTGGTGCTCCTTCGCTCCGTGGCGGACGGCTTCCCGCGCGCCCGCACCGCGGAGATCCTCGCGTCGCCGCGCGTGCGGTGGGAGGCGCTCGGCCTCGACGTCCCCCCGGAAGGGGACGTCGCGGAGGCCTGGAGCCGGAACGCCGGGATCGTGGGAGGGGTGGAGGAGTGGAGGTTCGGGCTGGCGGACTGGGCGGGCCGGCCGAGAGCCCACGAGGACGCTACCGACGAGGAGCGGGCCGAGGAGGAGGGGCGAGCGAGCGAGCGCTCCCGCCGCGCGCGCCGGATCGGCGACGCCGTCGCCGCGCTCGACGTCCGTTGCCGTCCGGAGCTTCCCCGGTCCTGGACCCGGCACGCGGACGACGTCGAGTCGCTCGCCCGCGACGGTCTCCGCCCCGCGAAGGAGGGCCGCTCGAAGGGCCCCCTCGACGCGCTGCTCGGCCTCCTGGCCGACATGCGCGCGCTCGAGACCGTGCTCGGCGACCGACGGTCCGTGCCTTTCGCCGAGATGGTCGCCTGGCTCGAGACCGCGGCCGACGACGCGTCGCTCCAGCCGCGCCGGAGCGACGACGGGGGCTTCCGGGTCCTCGACGCGATGCAGGCCCGAGGCCTCACCTTCGAACGCGTCCTCCTCCTCGGCATGAACTCCGGGGTCTTCCCGCGGGTCGCACGCGAGGACCCTTTCCTGCCGGACGACACGCGCGCCCGCCTTCGCGACGCGACCTCCCGGCCGGTCCCCGTCAAGCGCGAGGGCCAGGAGGAGGAGCGGCTGCTGCTCTCGCTCGTCCTCGGCGCGGCGCGCGTCGCGCTCGACGTCTCGTGGCAGCGGACCGACGAGGGGGGGCGCGCGCGCACCGCGTCGATCGCCCTTCGCGAGGCGCGGCGCGTGGCGCTCGGCAAGGCCGGCCTCGAGGTGGAAGAGAAGAACGGGGAAAAGCGGGATGCCGCCACCCCGGTGCCCGCCCACCCGATGCTCCGCATCGAGGCCGCCGCGAGCGATCCCGGCCTGATCTCGCCCGCGGAGGAGACGCTGCTCGTCGCGCTGCGGGGCCACGTCTCGGAAGAGGCCGCGCGCGCCCTCGACGCCAGCGCGGGAGGCCGTCTCGCCCGCGGGCTCCGGATGCTGCTGTCGACCGAGTCGTTCGACCCGGCGGAGACCTCTTTCGACGCCCGCGTCGGCGGCGCTCGCGTCCCGCTGGAACGGATGACGGTGACCGCCTTCGAGCGGCTCGGCCGCTGCCCGCTCCAGTTCTTCTTCCGGCACGTCCTGAAGGTCTACGAGCTGGAGGAGCCGGCCTCGGCGTTCGAGCTCGCGGCGTGGGACGTCGGCGAGCGCACGCACGGACTGCTCGAGACGCTCTACGAGCGGCTCCGGGACGAAGGCCTGTTCGCGTCCGACCGCTCGCCGGACCTCGCGCGCCGCGCGAGCGAGCTGCTCCCCGAGGAATGGGAGCGGGCGCTCGGGCCGTCCGCCGCCCGGCTCGAGGAGCAACTTCCGGTTCTCTGGTCGGTCGAGAGGGCCCGGTGGGTCGAGGCGCTGCGAGCGTTCGTCCGCGAAGACCTCGGACGACTCGCGGGGGGCGGTTACGCGCCGCGCGACCTCGAGAAGACGCTCCGCAAGACCCTCTCCTTCGGCAAGGGCTCGGAGGCGGTGGAGATCGAAGGACGTCTCGACCGGACCTGCGAGGGAGCGGAGGGCGTCCTGGTGGGCGACTACAAGACCGCGGGCAGCCTCGAGGACCGCCTCGACGAGACGCGGATGCTCCGCGGCCAGCACCTCCAGGTCCCGCTCTATTTCCTCATAGCGGACGGGGCCTCGGTGGAGCTCCTCGGGGTCGGCCCCGAGTACGCGCCGCAATCGGGGGCGCGAGCGGGCGAGCGCCACGTCGTGTTCGACGGGTTCTCGAGCGACAGGATCCACGCGGGCTTCGAGGAGACGGCCCGGACGCTCGTCCGCATGGCCCGCTCGGGCGCCTTCCCGCTCCGGAAGGACGAGCACTGCCGGTGGTGCCCCTACGGGAGCGCGTGCCGGCGCAACGACCCGCCGACGAAGCACCGCGAGGATCACGCGACGGACACGAGCGCCTACCGGAAGCTCGTGCGGAAGAACAAGAGGGACCGGGTGATGCTCGCCGACTTTCCCGCCGAGGACGGCGACGCCGAGGGGGCCGGGGCATGACGCCGCGAGCGCTGCCCGACGCCGCCGCGCGCCTCGAGGCGACCACGCGCTTCGACGCGAACGTCGTCGTCGAGGCGGGGGCCGGCACGGGGAAGACGTCCATCCTGGTCGAGAGGCTGCTCGTGGCGGTCGGCGCGGGCCTCGTGCGCGTGGGAGAGTTCGCCGCCATCACTTTCACCGAGAAGGCCGCCGGGGAAATGCGCGACCGGCTCGCCGAAGGGCTCGAGCGCCTCCGCCTCGGCGCGGGCGGCCGGGTCGAGCCGGACCTCGCGGAGGCGTGGGGGCGGGCGCTGGACCATCTCCTGCGCGAGCGCGGAGTCGAGGCGACCGAGGTCGCGGCCCGCGCGCTCGCCGCCCTCGCGGACCTGGACCGCGCCACGGTGGCGACCATCCATCGCTTCTGCGCGGATCTCCTTCGCGCCTATCCGTTCGACGCCGGCGTGGACCCGGGGTTCGACGTGGACCAGGGCCCGATCTTCCAGGAGTTGCTCGACGAGGAATGGGAGCGGTTCCTCGCGGAGGAGCTCGGCCCGCGCGCGGGGCGCGCGGAGCTCTGGCGCGGACTGCTGGAGCGACTCCCGCTCGGCACGATCCGGAAGCTGGCCTTCGGCCTCTCCGCGTTCTCGGTCCCCGAGTCCCTTCTCCGCCCGGACGCGCGCGGCGACGACGCCCCGTCGCCGTTCCGGGAGGAGGCGGCCGCGCTCGCGGCGTCCGTCCTCTCCGTTCTCGACCGGCAGAAGGGCATGACCCCGAGCGGTCTCGAGAAGTTGCGTCTCTACCACCGCGCGCTCGACACGCTCGCCCGCGAGGGCCCGGCGGCGTTCCTGGATCTCGCGGGCCGCGCCGAGAACGTAGCGACCATCGAGAAAGGCATTCCCACGGCGTCGAAGCCGGTGGGCGGCGTGACTCCGGAGGAGCTGAAATCCGTCGCGGGCGCCGCCCTCTCCCTCGTTCGCGAGCTCGCCAAGGTGGACGATGGGGTCTTTCGCCTGCTCGTCGAGGCGGCCGCGCCCTTCGCGCGGCGTGCCCGGGCCCGCCTGCTCGAGCGCGGCGCGGTGAACTTCGACGGGTTGCTCTCCCTCGCGCGCGACCTCCTGCGAGAGCACCCCGACGTGCGCGACGACGTGCGGCGCAGGTACCGGATGCTGCTGGTGGACGAGTTCCAGGACACCGACCCGCTGCAGTACGAGATCGTGCTGTACCTCGCCGGGCGATCCGGCGAGCGCGGGATCGATCCCTTCGACCTCGCGCTCGAGCCCGGCCGCCTGTTCATCGTCGGCGACCCGAAGCAGTCCATCTACAGGTTCCGCGGCGCGGACTACGCCGCCTTCCTGCGCGCCGTCGATCGCGTTCTCGAGCAGGGAGGGAGCAAGCTCGATCTCGTCGCCAACTTCCGGAGCGTCGACGCGGTGATCGAGCCCGTGAACGGCCTCTTCAGGGCGCAGTGGACCGAGCGGCGGCCCTACCAGCCGCCGTACGTCGCGATCGCCTCCGCGCGGGAGGACCAAGCCGCCGACCCGCGGGTCGAGATCCGCACCGTCCGGGCCGTCGGGGCGGAAGCGAGGCGGGAGGCCGAGGGGAAGGAGATCGCCCGCTGCGTCGCCGAGATCCTCCGCGAGGGGAAGCGAAAGGCCGGGGACGTGATGCTCCTGCTGCGGGCCTTCACGCACCTCCCCTTCTACCTCAGGCCGCTCCGCGAGGCGGGAATCCCGTTCATCGTGGACGGCGGGAGGCAGTTCCTCGAGCGGACGGAGGTCACCCATCTGATGGCGGCGCTCCGCGCGCTGGCGCGCCCCTCCGACCCGGCCGCGCTGCTGGCGTTCCTGCGCTCGCCCGCGGGCGGCGTTCCGGATCACGAGCTAGCGGTCTACGCGGCGGGCGGGGGGTCCTGGCGCTACTCGACGGAGCCCGATCCCGCCGCGTACCCGGGGATCTCCCGCGCGTTCGGGCTGCTGCGCGAGCTCGCGAGAGAGACCGAGGATCTCCCGGCCGACGTGCTGGTCCGCGAGGTGCTGGCGAGGAGCGGCCTCCTACCCCTCGCCGGGTTCGCGTACGAGGGAGCGCAGCGAGTCGCCAACCTCCGCAAGCTCGCCGCCGCCGCGGCCGATCTCGCCCGGGACGGCACCCTGTCGCTCAACGAGGTCCTCGACGCCCTCGAGAGCGAGCGGGCCGGAGCGGTGGAGGGCGACTCGCCTCTCGCCGGGGAAGGACACGAGGCCGTCCGCGTGCTCACCGTTCACAAGGCCAAGGGACTCGAGAGCCGGATCGTGCTGGTCGCCGACCTCGCGCGCGAGGGGAGGCGCGGGGGACTTTCCCCCGACGAGGAGGTGGGCATCGCCGCGCTGCCGGGCGGCGGAGCCGCGCTCGCGCTGAAGGGAGCGAAGCTCCGTAACTCCGCCCGCGTCTGGCTCGAGCGCGAGGAGAAGCGGCACGAGGAGGCGGAGGACCTGCGTACGTTCTACGTCGCATTGACCCGCGCGAGGGAGCGGCTGATCCTGTTCGCGGCGAAGCCGAAGGCGGGGGCGCCCTGGATCGAGGCCCTCGCGCCGTGGGGCTACGCGCCGGACGCTCCCCCGGGGGACGGCGAGCGGATCGCCGACCGGATGGTCCTGCACGTCGCCGCTCGGGACGCCGCGCCGGTGAAGCGGGGTACGGACCTGCCGGAGGGGGAGCCGGAGGCCGTGGCCGCGTGGGAATCGGCCGTCCGGGCCGTCAAGGACACCGCGCGCGCCCCCTTCCGGCGTCCCTCCGGAATCCGGGAGGACAAGGCGGCGCGGCACGACGACGCCGAAGGCGACGCCGCGGCGGCGGCGCCGGCGCGCGACGTCGCGCTGGCGGCCGGGACCGCGGTCCACGCGGCGCTCGAGCAGTGGGACCCGCGCTCGGGAGCTCCGCTTGCCGCCGGGCTGCCGGAACTGGCGGCGCGTGCCGCCGCCGAGCACGGCGCCGACCCGGCTGCCGTCGAGCGCGAGGCGCGCGAGGCGCTCGATGCGTTCGCGGCCTCGCCGCTGGCCGAGAGACTCCGCTCGGTCGACGTGCTCGGCCGAGAGGTCCCCGTGCTCCTTCGCGAGGAGGACGGCACGACGGTCGCCGGGTTTCTCGACCTGCTCTACCGCGACGCCGACGGCACCGTCGTCGTCGCCGACTACAAGACCGATCGCGCGCTCTCCGCGGACGAGGCGGAGACGCGTTACGGCGCCCAGCTCGGCGCCTACGCCGAAACGGTGCGGCGCGCGATGCGCCTCACCGCCCCGCCCCGCACCGAGCTGTGGCTCGTTCGCCGCGGGGAGATCCTGCTCGTCCGGGAAGAACCCGGGTGACCGCCCTGGGATCCGTGGGGCCCGCTCAGGCCTTGCGGACCAGCCTCGCGTCCAGCTCGAAGGGCGCGATCCCCGCTACCGCGATTCGCGAGGCGTCGGGATGGAGAGGATTGAGCAGGAAGTTGCTTTCCGCCGGGATGACCGCCGACGGAACGCGGAGCACGGCGGACTTCCTCCCGTCGAGCCACTTCGTGCCGAGCTGCTGGAGGCGGCGCGAGGCGGGGACATTCCGCCAATCGCGCGGCAGGGCGCTTGCGGGGAGCTCGGAGATCTCGAGAGCGTCGGGGATCTCGATTTCGATGGCCACGAGGTCCGCGGGAGCGTGGTCCACGCCCACGTGGACGAGCAGCTCGAGGGCGGCGAGGGAGAGCGTGGCCGCGGTGTAGACGATCCGCGATCCCTTCTCGTGCCAGCGCCCGGCGGCGACGGTCCCGCCCTTTCCGCTCAGCGGCTCTTCGGCGTGCGGTTTCCTGCAGAGTCGCCAGACACGCACTGGCACTAGCTGAAGATCCCGTGATTGATCCGCTCCAGGACTTCCTCGACCTGGCGCTCGCCGATCTCGGTGTCGAGGAGCTGGAGAGGCGCCGTGCCGGCCAGCGCGCGATTCGGCCGGCCGAGCCAGCCCTTGGCCTTGCCGAGGGATCCCAAGACTTCCGAGGCCAGGAGCGTCATGTAGGCCAGCCGGTAGAGCCGGTCCGACTCGGCGGGAGCGAGGCGCCGCGCCACCTTCCTGCGGGCCAGCGTGCGCGGCGCGACTCCTAGCAGGCGCGAGACCTCGCCGGACCGGACCTCGATGACGCGAACCAGGGCCTCGAGAGCGGCGTAGGGTAGCCCCTTCCGCACCACTTCGAGCATCTGGCCGGCGTCGGTGATGCCCCCGCGGAACACGGCTCGCCCCCCGAGCAGGGCCGCGACCTTTCGCGTTTCCTCGGACTGAAGTTGTGCCATATGTCATTAATCGTACTGCCAAATGGCCGAAGCGCAACCCCGCGAGCCGTGCGGCGGATTCCCCTGCCAGGCCGTCTACCTACCGCCCTCATCTCGCGCCTCGACGGCGATCGACTGCCCCGCGCGCGCGCCTGGCTTGGCGCTTCGCTTCTGCCTGGTGATGGGATCCTGGCCGATGCCACCCTGATCGTGGGGGACGATGACGACGTCTTGCCCTACCCCGATGTTCCCGGATGCGTCCCTCGCCTGATACCGGATCGTGTACGTCCGGCCGGGACCGTTGCCGTCCCGCTCCGCTCGAAGCAGCACGTCGAAGTCCGGGGTGCCGAGGATCGCACCCTGGATGTCGTTCGTCGTGTTCCCGTCCCCTCCGCCCGGCGCGTCGTCCGGTTCGCTCGAAACAACGGAAGCCAGGATGACCTGGGGTGACGGATCGCAGGCATCGTGCGCGACGACGCGGCTGTGGACGCGATACATGGCGTGGTTCGGCGGCCACAGAGAGTGAGGCGTCGCCTCGACCGTCACCCATGGAAGTGTGTTATCCACGACGGTCACGACGGTCTGACACGTTGCAATGTTCCCGGCATCATCCCTGGCGGTGAACGTCACCGTCGTCGAGCCCAGGGGGTACCAACCCGACGCGTCCGCCCCACCCGCGGTCCTGTCGTTGGTAATGGGGACCGCTCCGAAGCAAAGGTCGGTCGCGGTCGCGGGGGGAAGGACAACCTGTGATTGCCCCGCGGCCTGGCATTCCGCCCGCATGCTCGACGGGCAGGTGACGACGGGCGGAGTGGTGTCCTGGACGGTGATGATCGTGCCGTCGGTTCCGGTCGCGCCCGCCCTGTCCGTGACCGTCAAGAGCACGCCGTGCTCTCCGAGAGGTAACGGGACGAACGCCGCTTCGGCGCTGGCCAGAGTGGTTCCGTTCTCCGACCAGACGAAACCGACGATGTCGTCGTTCGTACGCGGGGTCGAATCGACGTCCGTGCTGGCCGAGCCGTCGAGCGCCGCCGTCGCCTTCCCGTCGCCCGTGCATTCCAGGACCTGGTCCGGACCGGCGTCGGCAACCGGCGGTTGGTTCGCGGGCCCGTATTCCCAATGATCGCCGACTCGAGGGCCATTGTGCCCCCCGAAGAGCACGACGAATCCTCGCGCGCTGTCATAGACCATCGCGAAATTCTCGCGGGCGGGCGGGCTCGTGGCCGGCGTCCTCTGAACCCACGTGTTCCCGTCCCACTCCCACGTGTCGGCGAGAAGCCCGCCCCTACTACCCCCGAAGAGCACGACGCGTCCCCGCGCGCTGTCATAGGCCATAGCGAAAAAATTGCGGGCTGGCGGGCTCGTGGCCGGCGCCCTCTGAACCCAAGTGTTCCCGTCCCATTCCCACGTATCGGCCGAATACGTGGTGGTCCCCCTGCCCCCGAAGAGCACGACGCGTCCCCGCGCGCCGTCGTAGGCCAACGCGTGGCCATCGCGTGCGGGTGGGCTCGTACTGGGCGTCGTCTGAACCCACGTGTTCCCGTCCCACTCCCAGGTGTCGGCAAGCCGATGACTGGTCCCGTCGTAGTAGCTGCCTCCGAACAGCACCACCCGTCCCCGCGCGCTGTCGTACGCCATCGCGTGCCATAGGCGGGGGGGCGGACTGACGGGGGGCGTCCGCTGAATCCAGGTATCCCCATCCCACTCCCACGTGTCGGCGAAGTAGTGCCACGACCCGTCGTAGCCGTACCCGCCAAAGAGCACCACGCGTCCCCGCGCGCTGTCGTACGCCATCGCGTGGCCATACCGGGCTGTTGGGCTCGTGGCGGGCGTTCTCTGAACCCAGGAGTTCCCGTCCCACTCCCACGTGTCGGCGCCGGCCCCGTGCCCACTGAAAAGCACCACGCGTTCCCGCGCGCTGTCGTACGCCATCGCGTGGTAACCGCGCTCTGACGGGCTCATGGGGTTCTGGACCCACGTGTTCCCGTCCCATTCCCACGTGTCGGTAAAGAGAGGCCCGCCCCCGTATCCCCCGAAGATCACGGCGCGTCCCCGCGCGCTGTCGTAGGCCATCGCGTGGTATTCGCGTCCGCGTGGGCTCGTGCTGGGGGTCCGCTGAATCCAGGTATCCCCATCCCACTCCCATGTATCCGCCAAAGGCAACCCCGTGCGGTCTGCCCCCCCGAAGAGCACGACGCGTCCCCGCGCGCTGTCGTAGGCCATCGCGGGGCCTTCGCGTGCGGGTGGGCTCGTCGCGGGCGTCCGCTGAACCCACGTGTTCCCATCCCATTCCCACGTGTCTGCGAGGACCTGCTCGGTCCAGGGGTAGGAGTTGCCTCCGTACAGCACGACGCGCCCTCTCGCGCTGTCGTACGCCATCGCGTGGTAAACGCGGGCGGGCGGGCTCGTGGCCGGCGTCCGCCGAACCCACGTGTTCCCGTCCCACTCCCACGTGTCGGCGAGAACGATGTCGTTGTCTTCGTCGTACCCCCCGAAGAGCACCACGCGTCCCCGCGCGCTGTCGTAGGCCATCGCGTGGCTATCGAGTGCGGGTGGGCTCGTGAGTGGCGTCCGCCGAACCCACGTGTTCCCGTCCCATTCCCAGGTGTCGGCGCGCCCACCCCACCCCCCGAAGAGCACCACGCGTCCCCGCGCGCTGTCGTAGGCCATCGCGTGATCGACGCGCGCGGATGGCCTCGTTGCGGGTGTCCGCTGAACCCACGAATTCCCGTCCCACTCCAGCGTATCGGCCAAAAGACCACTCGCCATTCCTCCGAAGAGCACGACGCGCCCCCGCGCGCTGTCGTAGGCCATCGCGTGGCCAGCGCGGGTTGGCGGGATCTTGACGACCCACTTGACCGTGTCGGAAGTCGCCTCCACCTCTCCTGTCGCGGCCACGTTCGTGGGGGCCGGGTCCAGGGCGACGACCGCCGGCGGGGCGGCCGCGAGCAGGCCGCACGCGACGACGAGAAGCCGCGGAAGACGTATCACCGCCATGACCCGCCTCCTGCTCCGAGGCGCGCGCGGAAGGGGTTGGGCCGGGCCGCGCGGACCTCGACACCCCACCTGCGGTCCCTATACGCCACGTCGGGTGGCGAAACAACGCGATCTTTCGAATCTTGCGGGAGGCCCGTCCTTCCCGAGGAAGTCGTGGGAGTACCCGCCCTGGAACCGCGAGCCACCGCGCCGTGCCGTCGCCGCGCGGAGGCATGTCGGGTAGCTCTCCGGCGCTCCACGGTCGCTCTCACGCCCTGATCTCGCCCGCTCACCTGCAGGCCGACGGGTCGGTGCCGATCTGAATGTCGCGAGCCGTCGGCGTCTGGCCGGATCCGCTCTCCTGCGGCGCTCCGCTCGAGTAGGAGAACGGGGCGACGTTGCAGGTCGCTCCACGGGCGAGATAGTAGAACGCCTGCCCGGGCGCGAGGATGCTCCCGTCGGTCGCGGACGCGCCGAGCACGTCGTCGACCGCGCACGCGAACACGCTGCCCGTGAAGGTCCCGCCCGTACGGAGAGCGCCGAGATCCCCGCGGACCATGTCGGTCCAGCCGTCGGCCCCCCAGGACAGGGTGAGGCCCTGGTCCGGCTCGACGCCGTCGAGACCGCCGGTCTTCCCGACCAGGAGCGGCCCCGTCCACGTCAGGGTCCCGGTGGTCGGGCACCCGACGGCCACGGTCGTGCTCGCCGTGCCCGCGCAGGATTGCAGCGTCGAGCAGCGGACGTCCACGACGTAGGTCGTCGCCGCGGCGGGCGTGTCGACGAAGCTGCCGAGATCCGACCAGTCCTGCACCGTGACGCCTCCCACGGAGAACCGGAACTGCAGCGTGCCGCCCAGGCACCGGTCGGCGACCGAGCCGGCGGCGTCCAGCACGACCTGCTGTCCCGGGCCCGCGATCGCGGGGGGGCTGGCGACCAGGCTCGCGGTCACCGACCCGCAGGTGCTCGGGCACGCAGGGAGGCCGGTGTTCGGAGCCGTGTCCGCGGCGAGGGTGGCCGGCGACGTCAGGGCGTTCGAGATCTCGACATCGTCGATGTACCACCCGTCGTCGGTCGGCCGAGGGGCGAAGGACGCGCCCATGCCCGATATCAGGTCTGGGGAGTCGCCCAACTTGATGGTGGACACGAGGAACCGGACGCGAACGGCCCGGCCCCTGAACCGGTCGAGGCTGAAGCGCGTCTCGACCCAGGTGCCGCGGTTGATCGAGCCCCTCATGCCGACCGGATCGTCCGAGGCGCGCTGCGTGTTGCCGGCGATGTACGGGCTGCGCCAGTTCGTGTCGCCCTGCTGCGAGAAGACCCACTCCGGCCAACAGGTCGAGGATGGCCCGTAGTACCGGTTCGGGTCGGCCGGGTCGAAGTAGCTGTCCTCGTCGTTGCCGTCGTCGATCGGGTCGAAGGTGCAGTTGATGTAGTTGTGGGTCGGCTGGACGTCGTAGACATTCTGGTACGGGTAGATCTTCTGCCAGATCCCCACGAGCGGGTCGATGCCGAGGTCCGCGACCTGGAGGGCCACGACGGCCCGATCGGCTCCCTGGAGGTACGCGTCGCCCAGCACGCGGTAGTCGATCAGCGCGATCTGGTGCTTGAAGGACAGCTCCGGCGGGTCGGTGTACCCCAGGTAGACGGGGTTGGTCATCGCGAGAGCCTGGAGCGCCGAAAGCGCCTCCGTGTCCTTGTCCGGATTGGTCGGGTCCTTGTGAACCCCCCAGTGCACGGACTGGTTGCCGACGAAGGCGCGGCCGCCGTCGGCGTTGGACGTCCGGTGGACGTGCCAGACGTACGGAGCCACGACGCCGTAGCTGAATCCCGGGTAGCAGTAGGTCTCGCCGTACGAGTTCGAGTTCGGGAAATCGGGGTCGTTGTACTGGCAGCGGGTGCCGTCTGCCAGGAGCGTGGAGTGCGCCGGGTCCACGGCGGTGTACTGCGAGTCCAGCGACATCGAGGTGAAGGTGCCGAAGTCGCCGGGGCCCCCCGTCCCCTCGAAGCCCTCGACGAAGGTCGTCGGGGCGCCGCCGCCGCTCACGTCGAGATCGAGGTCCTGCGTGATCGGCTGCGCGCGATCCGCGGAGTCGAACTGGTCCGAGGACAGCGTGACGTTGAACGTCGCGGAGATGTCGGTCAGCTCCTGCCCGACCTGCCGGTTCACGGTCGAGGCCACCTTCCAGACGAAGGGCGTCGGGATCTCGAGCGTGGCGCCCTTCGGCAGGGACGGCAGCACGATGGACGGCTGGAGGATGCAGTCGACGGACGGGCTGTTGCTGGCCAGGCGCGCGACGAGGTTCGTGAGGTCCTTCCCCGTCTTGTTCGAGACCGTGATGAACATGTTCACGGTCTCGCTCGTGTCGGCGAAGGAGTCGCCGTCGCCCTTGCCCGCGTCGTTCGTGATCCGGCTGCTCTTCACGACCACCCTGCCCGTGGACACGTTGATCGTGACGGCCGCCTGCACGAGGCCCCAGCTGGACGCGTTCGGGCCCGGCTGGCAGGGATGGCCCGTACCGTCGTCCGGATCGGCGTAGGTGAGGGTCACCTTCGGCTGGACCGTCCCCTCGGGGCGGACGTACAGCGTGCCGGGGGACTCGTAGGCCGAGGAGACCGGCAGGTTCGCCCGGAACACCCGGGAGCCGGGCGTCGTCTCGTTCAGGACCACCCACTCGCCCGCCGGGTCGGCGAGCGACGTCGCGTGCACGTAAACGTCGCGACGGCCGTCGCCGTCGCAGTCCGTGCCGTCGATGCCGGCGTCGGTGTACACGCCGTTGTGGTCGCAGTCGTTGTTGCCGCCCGCGGGCTGACCGGGCGAGGTGTCGGTCACCGTGATGTCGAGCCGCCCGAGGCTGTTGTAGCTCTGGGTGGTCGCGACGTCGAGCGTGGCGCACGACCCGGTGGCGCAGTTCGTGGTCGTGTCCTCGACGACCCGGGACTCCTTCCACTCGAGGACCATGTCGTCGATCGCCAGTCCGTAGCCCCTGGCCTGCGGCGGGTAGCCCGAGATCGCCTCGTTGACCATGTAGCCCACGGCGCCCTGCCAGTGGATGCCGTCAGGACCGTACGTGTCCTCGAAGATCCAGAACCTGCCGTCGATGAAGCCGTTGACGGCCATCATGTTCATGTTGCGCAGAGGCCCGTTCTTCTTGACGAACTGGTCGGTGGTCGTGGTCGGATCGAAGCTGCACGTCCCGTCGTAGCTCGGCGGCTAAGCAGACGGCCGCCGCGGTGCTCGCGGTGCAGGAGGTCTGCTTGTCGTTCGGGTTCGACGGGTTGTTGCACCAGCCGTTCCGGAGATCGTCGTCGACCGGGTGCGGGAAGACCGGCGGGACGAGTCGTCCCGCGTCGCCGGCCTGCTCGAAGACGCAGCAGTTCTTGGCTTCGCGGTTCCCTCCGGCCGTGCCGTTCCGGGTGATCGTGTTGCTGTAGTCCGCGAACTGCGGGTAGCCGTTGAAGAGAGGCCAATTCCCGCCGTGGAGCGCGCCGATCGGGCCGAGCATGCTGTTGAACCGGACGTTGTCACCGGTGAGCGTGATGGGCCGCAGCGAGTCCGTGTCGGTGTCCAGCTCCCAGCTCAGGCGGGTCCAGGAGTCGGGGAGGTCGATCTCCATGTTCCACGCCCAGTTGGTGAACTGCGTCGTGTAGACGTAGCGGCCATCGGCGTCCTGGTCCAGGTTGACCTTGGAGACGATCGGCGTCTCGAGGTTCTCCCACCAGAACCGGCCGCCGCCCGCCGTCGACGGGAACGGCTCGGTTCGCTGGCACTGGCCCAGCGTCGAGCCGTCGACCATGCAAGTCACCGTGCTGACGCTGCCGATGGTTCCGGTGTGCCAGACGCCGCCCGTGAGCTGGCCAGACGCCTTGGTCTCCCAGCCGCAGCCGCCGAGCGTGCTCCAGTTCTGGTCGAGCACCCCGTTGGCCGGGTCGCGGTCCTCGCCGGCGTCGAGAACGTTGTTGAAGTTCCTGTCCTCGCCCCAGTTCGCGGGGAGCGGGGAAAGGGTCGTCGTGCTGTTGATCACGATACCGGACGTGAACCCGCCGTTGTTCGTGTCGAAGTTCCACGGGGCCTGGATGCCCGTGTTGCGGGTTCCTCCCTGCGTCAGGTCGGACCAGGTCACGCTCTCGAAGCGGTAGTCGCAGGCGTTGTTCACGTCACCGAGGAACGTCGCCGGGTTCTCGATCGTCTCGTTGTTGTTCCAGTCGTAGTACTCGCTGCCGCCCGTCGGGAAGTCGGTCGAGTAGTACAGCGCCTGCTCGTTCGCGTTCAGCCACGTCCGGTACACGGAGAGGCCTTCCGCCGGCTTGCCGGACTTCTTCGCGGAGATCCCGAGCAGGAGGTCGACGTCGTACAGGCCGGTGAAGTGCCCCATCTGGATCGTGAAGCTGATGGCGAACACCGGCGCGGTGAACCGGGCATACTGCAGGACGAGGGAGGGAATGAAGCCGATGTTCTTCGGCGAATCGAGCACCCTCAGGATCGACGGGTCGACGACCGGGTTGTTGGTGCGGTTCGGGTCGGCGCAGTCCCTCGAGAACGGCCAGCAGCTCTGCGGGCTGTCGGTGTCGTGGAGCACGGCCTCGAGGGTCGCGACGGCGTCCTCGAGGTCCGCGCTGTCGAACTGCCGGATCGCGATCTGGAAGTCGATCAGCTCGCCGTGGTCCATGTACTGGTCGGGGTAGCCGTAGATGGAGGTGAAGTAACCGCGGGCGTCGCGCTCGCAGCCGCCGTTCACCGCCGCGGAGGCGTTCTGCCCGTACAGCGTGAACTTGAGGCCGCCGAACTCGAACTGCACGCGGCAGATCACGGGCTTCACGGCCGTACGGGTCGCGCCGATGTCGCCGTACACGACGCGGACGTACTGGCCGTCTCGCAGCGTCGAGCGCCCCGTTCCCGGGATCGGGGACCGTGCCGGCGCTGATCGCGATGAGGCCCGACGTCCAGACGTGTCCGACCGTGTTGGTGAAGGTCAGGCCGGTCTCGGTGTCCACGACGACGTCGTCGGCCGTCCCGTAGATCCGATCGACCCCGGGATCCACGACCTCGACGAGGACGCGCGAAGAGATGAGGGCCGGGGTGTGGCCCACCGTCGGGTCGGCGACGTCCTCGAACTCGTCGATCACGACCTGCGCCTTGTCGTCGCAGGCGAAGTCGCCGACGACGACCGCGTCGGCGCCGCCCACCGTGCGGTGGACTTCGATGCCGGCCCACGAGCCGCGGCTCACCGCACCGGCGATCGCGAGGGCGTACTTCTGCGGGCCCGAGGGAACGGTGACGCCGGTGACGCTCACGGTCCAGGTGCCCGCCTCGAGCTGGTTGGAGGACGGGTCGGACGGGTTGAAGGCCGGCGACAGGAAGATCGCCTCGGTCGGGTTCTTGCGGTCCCAGATGTTCGCGAGGGTCTGGTGCGCGGAGTCGTAAGGCAGACTCCAGCGCGACGCGTCCACGAGGCCCGTGACGCACCAGGGAGCGAGCTGGCAGTCCTCGCCGACGTCCAGCGCGCGGTTCCGGTTGAGGTCGTCGGTGAAGTAGTTGCCGGCGTAGGTCCTGCCGCTCGGCGAGACGAGCGTGAGATCGAGGTCGTCGGCCATCAAGTCGCCCTGGGCCTCGACCCAGGACAGGCCGACCCGGAGCTCGTGCGAGGTGTCGTTCACCGTGAAGGCGAACGACTGGACGGCGCCCTGACCGATGCTCCCGGCCAGCGTCGTGTCGTTCTTGCCGCCTGGGATCCCGCCGTCCGCGACGATCATCGAGGGCGGGCTCGGGTACGTGGAGAGCGGGAGGACGTTGTTGAGCTGGATCTTCCCGTACCCCTGCTCGTAGTTGAAGCGATACTTCGCGTACAGGTTCGAAGAGTAATAGGCGTCCGTGAAGTCCAGGAAGTCGCCGGACAGCATCAGCACGGTCTTGAGCAGCGCGCCCGAGAGGTTCGGCACCTCGTTCGCGTCGCCCTGCGTGCCGGTCGGATAGAAGCCCTGCGCGAAGTAGTCGCGGACCAGCAGGCCCGCGCCGGCCGCGGCGGCGGCCGCGAAGCTGCTGTTGCCCTGGCTGCTCGGGATGTCGCACTGGACCGGGTTGAGCTGGTCGTTGTCGTCCGAACGGCAAGCGTACGTGGAGTACTGGCCGAGGCTGCCGGCGTCCGAGCCGGGCGCCATGATCAGAGGCGTGATCCGCTGGGAGGCCGCGCTGGCCGGGCCGGTGCCCGACGTCTGCACGCGCCGCTTCGTGAAGTCGGGGCCGCCGTCGTTCGCGGCGTAGTGGTTGCCGACCACGATGCCGTTCTTCACGGTCGCGGGAGCGTAGCTGCGATACGGATCGGGAACGAAGTCGCGGTCGGAGTCGCGGCCGGAGTTCCCGGCGGCGACGAACAACATCGCGTCCGGGTACTCGAACAGGAACTGGTCGGCCTGCTGCGGGTACGTCGTGTACTTGCTCAGGTCGGCCGTCGCCGTCGAGCCCCAGGACCAGTTGAACACCCTCGCGCCGTACCGCCCGTAGCCGTAGCACAGCGTGCCCTGCGCGAAGCCCGCGGTCGCGTCGCACACGCTCGCCGGCGTGTACGCGAGGCCCGGCTTCAGCGTCGTCGCCGTCGGGCCGTCGCAAGCGGTCACGGTCGTGGAGACCTGGCAGTCGAACACGCCGATCTTCGCCCCCTTCGCCACACCGTCGATCGCCCACGGCCGCTTCGTGTTCTGGTCGATCGCGTACCACGAGCCGCCGTAGGACGCGGCCGTCCTCGACGCGTTGCCCAGGGCGACGGACGCGACGATGTGGCCGTGCGTGAAGCCGCCGGTCATCGGGGAGTCGCAGCCGAGCAGGTCGCCCGAGCCGGTGCCGAATCCGGTCGTCGCCCGGTAGTCCACCACCTTGCGGTGGGTCGGGCCCGGCGTCCCGGCGTCGGTCTTCGTGTTCGACAGATCGCCGGCGTCGATCGAGATGCCGGTGTCGGTGATCGAGAGGACCTGGGGCGACGTCCCGGTCACCCCGTTGCCGCTGCCGTCGATCCCGGCATCGTGGTACGGAACCGCGCCCATGTTCCAGTGGCCGGTCTGAACCGTGGTCGTCGCCTTCTCGTCGAGGGGAACGTAGATCCCCTCTTCGTAGACCGCGTAGACCGGATCGAGCGACGCGATGTCGCCCAGCCTGCCGCGGTCGATCTCGACCTCCACCTGCGCCGGGGAGACCGCCAGGATCGTGCCGCCCATCGCCTGGATGGCCCGGGCGACCGCGCCGGCGTCCTCGCCGGGGAACAGCCGGACCTGGAGCGAGTACACGCTCGAGAGGGCCTTCGCGGGGTCGGCGAGCGGTGAGCGACCGATATTCGGGTCGAGCTTGAACGCGGGGTGATAGGGCTCGAGGAAGCGGACGCCGCGCTGCCCCTGCACCGCGACGTATCCGGCCTGCGTCAGGCGAACGATGAACCCGTCCGGGCCCAGGCTCTGCGCGACCGCGCCGCCGGCGCTCTCGATGCTCTCTTCCATGCGCGCGAACGACCCGTCCGCGTACATCGAGGGCTCGACCTCGAGCAGGAAGTACTGCGCCTGCTGCTTGCCGAGCTTGAAGGTCGTCCGCAGCTCCTGCGGAATCGCGGGAACGCCCCGATTCGTGTCGATCGCGCCCGCCACCGTGTACAGCACGCCGCTTGCCGGCGGGTTCGCCGGGTCGACGTTCCCCACGTAGGGACCGGTGGCGTAAGGCCACTGGTAGTTGGCTCGGGGGTACAGCGTCGGAAGATGGGCGTCCACGTCCTCCGCGGGGATGAGCGCCTGCTTGCCTGCCTCGGGTGCCGTGGCCGGCTGAGCGGCAAACGCCCCCGTCACCCCAAGCAGGGCCAGGCCGAGGACGGCCGCGAAACCGGCGAGCGAACTCCACCCGATCCGAAGTTGATCGCGCACGATCGCCCCCTTGGTCGACCGGATCCCGGTCGGCACGTCCATCACGCCTCCAGGACCGACGCTCCGCACGCGCGCTGGTCCCCCTTTCACCTGCAGGCCGACGGGTCCGTGCCGATCTGCACGTCGCGAGCCGCCGGCGTCTGGCCGGATCCGCTCTCCTGCGGCCCTCCGCTCGAGTAGGAGAACGGAGCGACGTTGCAGGTCGCGCCACGGGCCAGGTAGTAGAACGCCTGCCCGGGCGCGAGGATGCTGCCGTCGGTCGCGGACGAGCGGAGCACGTCGTCGACCGCGCACGCGAGCACGGTGCCCGTGAAGGTCCCGCCCGTACGGAGAGCGCCGAGATCCCCGCGCACCGCGTCGGTCCAGCCGTCGGCCCCCCAGGACAAGGTGAGGCCCTGGTCCGGCTCGACGCCGTTAAGACCGCCGGTCTTCCCGACCAGGAGCGGCCCCGTCCACGTCAGGGTCCCGGTGCTCGGGCACCCGACGGCCACGGTCGTGCTCGCCGTGCCCGCGCAGGATTGCAGCGTCGAGCAGCGCACGTCCACGGCGTAGGTCGTCGCCGCGGCCGGCGCGTCGACGAAGCTGCCGAGATCCGACCAGTCCTGCACGGTGACGCCTCCCACGGAGAACCGGAACTGCAGCGTGCCGCTCAGGCACCGGTCGGCGACCGAGCCGGCGGCGTCCAGCACGACCTGCTGTCCCGGGCCCGCGGTAGCGGGAGGGCCGGCGACCAGGCTCGCGGTCACCGACCCGCAGGTGCTCGGGCACGCGGGGAAGCCGGTGTTCGGAGCCGTGTCCGAGGAGACGGTGGCCGGCGAGGTCAGCGCGTTCGAGATCTCGACGTCGTCGATGTACCACCCGTCGTCCCTGCCGTGGTTCGTGCCCAGAACGCCGCTCCCGTCCCGCTCGTCCCCGACCTTGATCGTCGACACGAGGAAGCGGAGCCGCACGGCCCGGCCCTTGTACCGGTCCAGGTTGAATCGCGGCTCGACCCAGGTGCCCCGGTTGATCGAGCCCCGCAGGCCCACCAGGTCGTCGGATGCCCGCTGCGTGTTGCCGGGGATGTACGGGTTGCGCCAGTTCGTGTCCCCCTGCCGCGAGAAGACGAACTCCGGGTTGCAGGTCGAGGAAGGCCCGTACTGCCGGTTCGGGATCGGTCGGGTCGAAGTAGCTGTCCTCGTCGTTGCCATCATCGGTCGGGTCGAAGCTGCAGTTGCTGAAGCGCCATTCCGGCTGCACGTCGTAGACGTTCTGATATGGATTCAGCTTCGTCCAGACGCCCACCGGATTTCCGGTGCTCGGATCGGCCAGCTGCACCTCGACGACCGCGCGGCTCATGCCATGTAGGTAGAGCGAGCTCGATATCGTGTAGTCCATCAGCGCGATCTGGTGCTTGAAGGAAAGCTCGGGCTCGTCGTCGTAGCCGAGGTACACCGGGTTGATGCTCCGGAGGGCCTGCAACGCGGACAGCGCCTCCGTGTCCTGGTCGGGGTTCGTCGGGACCTTGTGGACGCCCCAGTGCACGGACTGGTTGCCGACGAACGCGCGGCCGCCGTCGGAGTTGGACGTCGTGTGCACGTGCCAGACGTACGGGGCCACGGCGCCGAGGGAGAAGCCCGGGTAGCAGTAGGTCTCGCCGTACGAGTTCGAGTTCACGAAGTCCGGGTCGTTGTACTGGCAGCGGGTGCCGTCGGCCAGAAGGGTCGAGGCGGCCGGAGTCGCCGCGGTGTACATCGAGTCCAGCGACATCGACGTGAAGGTGCCGAAGGCGCCGGGGCCCCCCGCTCCCTCGAAGCTCTCGATGAACGTCGTCGGCGAGCCGCCGCCCGAAACGTCGAGATCGAGGTCCTGGATGATGGTCTGGACGCGATCGGCCGCGTCGAACTGGTCCGACGACAACGTGACGTTGAACGTCGCGGAGATGTCGGCGAACTCCTGCCCGATTTGCCGGTTCACCGAGGACACCACCTTCCAGACGAACGGCGTCGGGATCTCGAGCGCCGCCCCTTTCGGCAGGGACGGCAGCACGATCGACGGCTGGAGGACGCAGTCCACGTTCGGGCTGTTGGTGGACAGTCGCGCGACGAGGTTCGTGAGGTCCTTCCCCGTCTTGTTGGAGACCGTGATGTACATGTTCACGGTCTCGTTCGTGTCGGCGAATCCATCGCCGTCGCCCTTGCCCGCGTCGTTCGTGATCCGGCTGCTCTTCACCACCACGCTTCCGGTGGAGACGTTGAGCGTGACCTGGGCCTGCACGACGCCCCACAGCGAGGCGTTCGGGCCGGGCTGGCAGGGATGGCCGGTGCCGTCGTCCGGATCGGCGTAGGTGAGGGCCACCACTAGCTGGGTGCTCCCGTCGCTCTGCACGAACAGCGTGCCGGGGGACTTGTAGGCCGACGAGACCGGCAGGTTCGCCCGGAACACCCGGGAGCCGGACGTCGTCTCGTTCAGGACCACCCACTCACCCGCCGGGTCGGCGAGCGACGTCGCGTGCACGTACACGTCGCGCCGACCGTCGCCGTCGCAGTCCGTGCTGTCGACGCCGGCGTCGATGTACACGCCGTTGTGGTCGCAGTCGTTGTTGCCGCCCGCGGGATTGCCGGGCGAGGTATCGGTCACCGTGATGTCGAGCCGCCCGAGGGTGTTGTAGCTCTGGGTGGTCGCGACGTCGAGCGTCGAGCACGATCCGCCGGCGCAATTCGTGGTCGTGTCCTCGACGACCGTGGACTCCTTCCACTCGAGGACCATGTCGTCGATCGCGACACCGTAGCCCCTGACTTGCGACGAGGTGCCAACTCCCTCGTTCACATAGTAGCCGATGGCGGCCTGCCATCTGAGGCCGTCGTCGCCGTGTCGATACCCGTTGTCACCGGTGGCGTCCTCGTAGACGATGAACCGGCCGTCCATGTAGGGGTAGGCGGCGGTCATGTTCATGTTGCGCAGCGGGCCGTTCTTCTTGACGAACTGGTCGGTCGTGGTGGTTGGATCGAACGCGCAGGTCCCGTCGTAGGCGTGAGCCGGCGTCGCGACGCAGTCGGTCGATGCGGTGGCCGCAGTGCAGGAGGTCTGCTTGTCGTTCGGGTTCGACGGGTCGTTGCACCAGCCGTTCCGGAGGTCGTCGTCCGGCGGGAGCGGGAAGACCGGCGGGCCGAAGCGTCCCGCGGAACCGGCCTGCTCGAAGAGGCAGCAGTTCTTGGCCTCGCGGTTTCCGCCGATCGTGCCGTTCCGCGTGGTCGTGCCGTTGGACGTGTCGTAGTCGGCGAACTGCGGGTAGCCGTTGAACCACCGGCCGTAGTACCCGCTTCCGTGGATCGCCCCCTTCGGGCCCCAGATGCTGTTCCCGCCCGGGGACATGATGTAGCCGTTGAGCTTGACCGGCTGCAGCGAATCGACGTCGTTGTCCAGCGCCCAGCTCACGCGGGACCAGGAGTCGGGGAGGTCGATCTCCATGTTCCACGCCCAGTTGGTGAATTGCGTCTTGTAGACCAGGCGACCCTCGGCGTCCCTGTCCTGGTTGACCATTTCGACCACCGGGGTCTGGAGGTTCTCCCACCAGAACCGGCCGGCGCCGGTGAACGCCGGGAACGGCTCGGTCCGCTGGCACTGGCCCAGCGTCGAACCGTCCACCATGCAGGTCACCGCGGTGACGCTGCCGATCGTGCCGGTGTGCCAGACGCCGCCCGTCGGCTGGCCGGAGGCTTTGGTCACCCAGCCGCAGCCGCCCAGCGTGCTCCAGTTCTGGTCGAGCACGCCGTTGGCCGGGTCGCGGTCCTCGCCGGCGTCGAGGAGGTTGTTGTAGTTCATGTCCTCGCCCCAGTTCGCGGGAAGCGGGGAGAGGGTCGTCGTGCTGCCGATGACGATGCCGGACGTGAACCCGCCGTTGTTCGTGTCGAAGTTCCATGGGGCCTGGATGCCCGTGTTGCGGGTGCCGCCACGGGTCAGGTCGGACCAGGTCACGGTCTCGAAGCGGTAGTCGCAGGCGTTGTTCACATCGCCGAGGAACGTCGCCGGGTTCTCGATCGTCTCGTTGTTGTTCCAGTCGTAGTACTCCGTGCCGCCCGTCGGGAAGTCCGTCGAGTAGTACAGCGCCTGCTCGTTCGCGTTGAGCCAGGTCCTGTACACGGCGAGCCCTTCCGCCGGCTTGCCGGACTTCTTTGCGGAGATCCCGAGGAGCAGGTCGACGTCGTACAGCCCGGTGAAGTCACCCATCTGGATCGTGAAGCTGATGGCGAACGCCGGCCCGGTCAACCTGGAAGTCCAAGAAGCATACGGGGCGAGGGCGGGGACGAAGCCGATGTTCTTCGGCGAGTCGAGCACCCGCAGGATCGACTGGTCGACCGGCGGGTTGTTCGTGCGGTTCGGGTCGGCGCAGTCCCTCGTGAACGGAAGGCAGCCCTGAGGGCTGTCGGTGTCGTGCAGCACGGCCCTCAGGGTCGCCACCGCATCCTCGAGGTCCACGCTGTCGAGCCCTCGGATCGCCATCTGGAAATCGATCAGCTCTCCGTGGTCCATGTACTGGTCGGGGTAGCCGTGAATGGACGTGAAGTAGCCGCGGGCGTCGCGCTCGCAACCGCCGTTCACCGCCGCGGAGGCGTCCTGCCCATACAGCGAGAACTTGGACCCGCCGAAGTCGAACTCTACGCGGCAATTCACCACCTTGACCGCGGTGCGGGTCGCGCCGATGTCGTCGTAGACGACCCGGACGTACTGGCCGTCGCGCGCGTCGAGCGCCCCGTTGCCCGAATCGGGCATCGTGTCGGAGCTGATGGGCAGGAGGTTGGATTTCCAGACGTGTCCGACCGTGTTGGTGAAACTCAGGCCGGTCTCGATGTCCACGACGACGTCGTCGGCCGTGCCGTAGATCCGGTCCGGGCCCGGATCCACGACCTCCACGCGGGTACGCGAGGAGATGATGGCTGGAGTATGGGAGGCCGTCGGATCCGCCACGTCCTCAAACTCGTCGACGACCGCCCGCGCGCTGTCGTTGCAGGCGAGGTCGCCCGAGACGGCCGTGTCGACGCCGCCCATGACGCGGTGGACGTCGAGGCCCGTCCAGGAGCCGCGGGACACGGCGCCCACGATCGCGAGCGCGTACTTCTGCGAGGCCGGAAGGGTCGTGCCCTTGACGCTCACGGTCCAGGTGCCGACCTCGAGCTGGTTGGCGGACGGGTCGGTCGGGTCGAAGCTCGGCGACAGGAAGATCGCCTCGGTCGGGTTCTTGTGGTCGAACACGTCGAGGGTCACGTGCGCGGAATCGTACGGCAGGCTCCAGCGCGACGCGTCGATGAGCCCCGTCGTGCACCAGGGAGCGAGCTGGCAGTCCTCGCCGGCATCCACCCCGCGATTCCGGTTGAGGTCGTCGGTGAAGTAGTTTCCGATGTACGTCCTGCCGCTCGGCGAGACCAGCTCGAGGTCGAGGTCGTGCGCCAGCAGGTCGCCCTGAGGCTCGACCCATGCGAGGCCCACCCGCAACTCGTGAGCCGTGTCGCTCACCTGGAAGCTGTACGACTGGACCTCGCCCTGTGTAATGGCCCCGGGGTTCAGCGTCGTGTCGTTCTTGCCGCCGGCGATGCCGCCGTCCGCGACGATCATCGAGGGCGGGCTAGAATACGTGGCGAGCGGAAGCACGTTGTTGAGTTGGATCTTGCCGTACCCCTGCTCGTAATTCCAACGGTACTTTGCGCTGAGGGTCGGCACGAAGTAGCCGACGTAAACGGTCGTGCCGTCCAGGAAGTCGCCCGACAGCATCAGCACGGTCTTGAGCAGCGCGCCCGAGAGGTTCGGCACCCCGTTCGCTTCGACCTGCGTGCCGGTCGGATAGAAACCCTGCGCGAAGTAGTCGCGGATCAGCAAGCCCGCGCCGGCCGCGGCAGCGGCCGCGAAGCTGCTGCCATTCTGGCGGGAGGCGATGTCGCACTGGACCGGGTTGAGCTGGTCGTTGTCGTTCGAACGGCACGCGTACGTGCCGTACGGGCCGAGCGTGCCGGCGTCCGAGCCGGGCGCCATGATCAGCGGCGTGATCCGCTGGGAGGCCACGCTGGCCGGGCCGGTGCCCGACGTGGACACGCGCGCCTTGGTGTAGTCGGTGCCGCCGTCGTTCGCGGTGTAGTGGTTGCCCACCACGATGCCGTTCTTCACGGTCGCGGGGGCGTAGGTGCGGTACGGATCCGGGACGAGATCCTTGTCGGTGTCTTGGCCCGAGTTCCCGGCGGCCACGAACAGCATCGCGTCCGGATACTCGTAGAGGAACTGGTCGGCCTGCTGCGGGTACGTGGTGTACGCGCTCCGGTCGGCCGTCGCCGTCGAGCCCCAGGACCAGTTGAATACCCTCGCGCCGTACCGACCGTAGCCGTAGCACAGGGTGCCCTGCGCGAAGCCCGCGGTCGCGTCGCACACGCTCGCCGGCGTGTACGCGAGGCCCGGCTTCAGCGTCGTCGCCGTCGGGCCGGCGCACGCGGCCAGGGTCGTGGAGACCTGGCAGTCGAACACGCCGATCTTCGCGCCCTTCGCGACGCCGTCGATCGCCCACGGCCGCTGGGTATTCGGGTCGATCGCGTACCAGGAGCCGCCGTAGGACGCGGCCGTCCTCGACGCGTTGCCCACGGCGACCGACGCGACGATGTGGCCGTGCGTGAAGCCGCCGGTCATCGGCGCGTCGCAGCCGAGCAGGTCGCCCGAGCCGGTGCCGAATCCGGTCGTCGCCCTGTAGTCCACCACCTTGCGGTGGACGGTGCCGGGCGTTCCGGCATCGGTCTTCGTGTTCGACAGATCGCCGGCGTCGATCGAGATGCCGGTGTCGGTGATCGAGAGGACCTGGGGCGACGTCCCGGTCACCCCGTTGCCGCCGCCGTCGATCCCGGCGTCGTGGTACGGAACCGCGCCCATGTTCCAGTGGCCGGTCTGGATCGTGGTCGTCGCCTTCTCGTCGAGGGGAACGTAGATCCCCTCCTCGTAGACCGCGTAGACCGGATCGAGCGAGGCGATGTCGCCCAGCCTGCCGCGGTCGATCTCGACGTCCACCTGCGCCGGGGAGACCGCCAGGATCGTGGCGCCCATCGCCTGGAGGGCGCGGGCGACCGCGCCGGCGTCCTCGCCAGGGAACAGCCGGACCTGGAGCGAGTACACGCTCGAGAGCGCCTTCGCCGGATCCGTCAGGGGCGACCGCCCGATGTCCGGATCGAGCTTGAACGCGGGGTGATACGGCTCGAGGAAGCGAACGCCCCCCTGCCCCTGGACTGCGGCGTACCCGGCCTGCGTCAGGCGGACGATGAACCCGTCCGGGCCCAGGCTCTGCGAGAGGGCGCCGCCGGCGCTCTCGATGCTCTCCTGTAGGCGCGCGAACGACCCGTCCGCGTACATCGAGCGTTCGACCTCGAGCAGGAAGTACTGCGCCTTCTGCTTGCCGAGCTTGACGGTTGTCCGCAGCTCCAGCGGAATGGCGGGAACGCCTCGATTCGTGTCGATCGCGCCCGCCACCGTGTACAGCACGCCCGTCGCGGGCGGGTTCGCCGGGTCGACGTTCCCCACGTGGGGACCGGTGGCGTAAGGCCACTGGTAGTTGGCCCGGGGGTACAGCGTCGGGAGCTGGGCGTCCACGTCCTCCGCGGGGATGAGCGCCTGCTTGCCTGCATCGGGCGCCTTGGCTGGCTGATCGGCGAACGCCCCCGTCATCGGAAGCAGGGCCAGGCCGAGGACCGCTGCGAAACCGGCGAGCGAACTCCACCCGATCCGAAGTCGATCGCGCATAGTTACCCCATGGTGGACGGTGTCCCGGTCGGCACGTCCATCACGCCTCCCGGGCGGACGCTCCGCACGCGCAGTAGTCGCGCGTGGAAGTGCGCCCCCTCTCCCCGAGACTAGTACGGCGCGTGACCCTGGATGTCAATAGGGGAGACGATCCCGCCCGGCGCGGGCGGATATTGGCTGTCTCGGCGAGCTAATCCTACGCGGGCGGGCGCGTCGCCGCCGGCGTTCGCGGACAGCTTTACTCGATCCGGGCGACGCCGATCGGCTGCCCCCCGCGCGTGACTGGCGTGGCGCTTCGCTTCTGCCTGGTGATGGGATCCTGGCGGATACCACCCTGATCGTGGGGGACGATGACGACGTCTTGTCCTGCCCCGATGTTCCCGGACGCGTCTAACGCCTGATACCGGAGCGTGTACGTCCGGCCGGGACCATTGCCGTCCCGCTCCGCTCGAAGGAGCATGTCGAAGTCCGGGGTGCCGAGAATCGCACCCTGGATGTCGTTGGTCGTGTTCCCATCCCCTCCGCCCGGCGCGTCGTCCGGTTCGCTCGAGATGACGGAAGCCAGGATGATCTGGGGTGACGGATCACAGGCATCGTGCACGACCACGCGACTGTGGACGGGATACATCGCGTGGTTTGGCGGCCACAGATAGTGAGGACTCGACTCGACCGTCACCGACGGAGGCGTGGTATCCACCACGGTCACGACGGTCTGGCACGTGGCCGGGTTCCCGGCGCCGTCCCTGGCCGTGAACGTCACCGTCGTGGAGCCCAGGGGGTACGAGCCCGACGCATCCGCCCCACCCGCGGTCCTGTCGTTGGTGATCGCGACCGCTCCGAAGCAGCATGTCGGTCGCGGTCGCGGGGGGAAGCGCAATCGGTGATTGCCCCGCGGCCTGGCATTCCACCCGCATGCTCGACGGGCAGGTGATGACGGGCGGAGTGGTGTCCTGGACGGTGATGATCGTGCCGTCGGTCCCGGTCGCACCGGCTTTGTCCGTCACCGTCAGGAGAACGTCGTGGACTCCGAGCGAGAACGGAACGGACGCTGTTTCGGCGCTGGCCAAGGTGGATCCGCTCTCCGACCAGACGAAACTGACGATGTCGTCGTTCGTGCGCGGGGTCGAATCGACGTCGGTGCTGGCCGAGCCGTCGAGCGCTGCCGTCGCCTTTCCGTCACCCGTGCATTCGAGGACCTGGTCCGGACCGGCGTCGGCGACGGGCGGTTGGTTCGCGGGCCCGTATTCCCAGAGATCGCCAAAGAGGACGCTGTTGTTGTTCACGCCTCCGAAGAGCACGGCGACCCCTCGCGTACTGTCGTAGGCCATGGCGAAGTAACCGCGGCTCACCGCGGCTGGCGGCCGGCGTCCTCTGAACCCACGTGTTCCCGTCCCACTCCCACGTAGGAGGGGTCCCGATTGGAGTGGGCCATCCTCCGAAGCGCACGACGCGTCCCCGTGCGCTGTCGTAGGCCATCGCGGATCCCTCGCAAAAGAGCTGGCTGTTGGCGGGCGACTTCCGGGTCCACGTGCTTCCGTCCCACTCCCACGTATCGGCCAACACCAGGGAGCCGGTCCCCTTGCCCCCGAACAGCACGACGCGCCCGCGCGCGCTGTCGTACGCCATCGCGTGGTATTCGCGCGCGGGTGGGCTCGTGGCGGGCGTCCTCTGAACCCAGGTGTTCCCGTCCCACTCCCAGGTGTCGGCGAGGCGCTGGAGCTGGCGATTCGCGTCGTAGTAGGATCCGCCGAAGAGCAGGACGACCCCTCGCGCGCTGTCGTACGCCATCGCGTGGTTCTGGCGGGCCGGTGGACTCGTGCCGGGCGTCCGCGGGATCCAGGAGTCTCCGTCCCACTCCCACGTGTCGGCGAGGTAACTCCCGAAGGCGATGGCGCCCCCGAACAGCACGACGCGCTCGCGCGCGCTGTCGTACGCCATCGCGTGGCCGGCGCGCGCGGGTGGGCTCGTCGAGGGCGTCCTCTCGACCCAGTTGTTCCCTTCCCACTCCCACGTGTCCGCGAGGGACCGCCCTCGGGTCGACCCCCCGAAGAGAACCGCGCGTCCCCGCGCGCCGTCGTACGCCATCGCATGGCTCTGGCGGGCGGATGGGCTTGTGGCTTTCTGTGCCCAGTCGTTACCGTCCCACTCCCAGGTGTCTCCAGAGAACAGATTCCCGCTCCCCAGCCCTCCGAAGAGCACGACGCGTCCCCGCACGCCGTCGTACGCCATTGCGGCGCCGAGCCGGGCTGACGGGAAGGACTCGGGCGTCCTCTGCACCCAGGTGTCGCCATCCCACTCCCAAGTGTCGGCGAAGAACTGGCTTTGGTTGCTCCCGTAGTCGTAGCGGTATCCGCCGAAGAGCACGACGCGTCCCCGCGTGCTGTCGTAGGCCATCGCGGCGAAGTGCAGCGCCGGCGGGCTCGTGGCAGGCGTCCGCTGAATCCACGTGCTCCCGTCCCATTCCCACGTGTCGGCGAAGTACTGGTGCTGCTGACTCGTGTCGTCGTAGAAGGACCCCCCGAAGAGCACGACGCGCCCCCGCGCGCTGTCGTACGCCATAGCGTGGCCCTCGCGCGCGTGCGGGCTCGCGGATGGTGCCCGCGAGATCCAATTGTCCCCATCCCATTCCCAGGTGTCGGCGAAGATCTGCGTGATGCCAGTCGTGCGGTTGTAGTCGAATCCTCCGAAGAGGACGACGCGTCCCCGCGTGCTGTCGTAAGCCATCGCATGGCCATCGCGCGCGGGTGGGCTCGTACCGGGTGTCCGCTGGACCCACGTGTTGCCGTCCGACTCCCAGGTGTCGGCCAGACGGTAGCCTTCATACAGGTCGTATGCCCCCGAAGAGCACCACGCGTCCGCGCGCGCTGTCGTACGCCATCGCAAGGCCTTGCCTGGCCTGTCGGCCCCGTTGCGAACGCCTGCGGGACCCACGTATTCCCGTCCCAATCCCAGGTGTCGGCGAGAGTCGAGGGGGCGGGGAACCCGCGCACGGGGAAACCGCCGGACATCACGACACGCCCCCGCGCGCTGTCGTAGGCCATCGCGTGGCTATAGCGGGTTGGCGGGATCTTGAGGACCCACTTGACCGTGTCGGAAGTCGCCTCCACGTCTCCCGGGGCGGCCACCATTCGTGGGGGCCGGATCCAGGGCGGACGGCGGCCGTCGGAGCGTTCACGCTCGTGGACGCCGGGGCCTGGGCGACAACCGCCGACGGGGCGGCCGCGAGGAGCAGGCACACGACAACGGGAAGCCACGGAACCCTCATGATCGCCATGACCCGCCTCCTGGTCCGAGGCTCGCGCCGGAAAGGGTTATCCGGGCTGCGCGCACCTCGAAACCTCACTGATCCTCTCGCACACCGACGACGATCGACTGCCCCCCGCGCGTGCCTGGCGTGGCGCTTCGCTTCTGCCTGGCGATGGGATCCTGGCCGATGCCACCCTGATCGTGGGGGACGATGACGACGTCTTGTCCTGCCCCGATGTTTCCCGGACGCGTCTCTCGCCTGATACCGGATCGTGTACGTCCGGCCGGGACCATTGCCGGCCCGCTCCGCACGGAGAAGCACGTCGAAGTCCGGAATGCCGAGAATCGCACCCTGGATGTCGTTCGTCGTGTTCCCATCCCCTCCGCCCGGCGCGTCGTCCGGTTCGCTCGAAGTAACAGTAGCCAGGATGACCTGGGGCGACGGATCACAGGCATCGTGCACGACCACGCGGCTGTGGACGGGAGACATCGTGTGGTTTGGCGGCCACAGATAGTGAGGCGTCGACTCGACCGTCACCGCCGTAGGCGTGGTATCCACCACGCTCACGACCGTCTGGCACGTCGCCGAGTTCCCGGCGCCGTCCCTGGCCGTGAACGTCACCGTCGTGGAGCCCAGCGGGTACGACCCCGACGCATCCGCTCCACCCGGGGTCCTGTCGTTGGTGATTAGCGACCGCTCCGAAGCAGAGGTCGGTCGCGGTCGCGGGGGGAAGCGCGATTTGTGATTGCCCCGCGGCCTGGCATTCCACCCGCATACTCGACGGGCAGGTGATGACGGGCGGGGTGGTGTCCTGGACGGTGATGATCGTGCCGTCGGTTCCGGTCGCGCCCGCCTTGTCCGTGACCGTCAGGAGCGACAGCGTGCTACTCCGAGAGGTAACGGGACGGACACCGTTTCCCCGCTCGCCATAGCGGTTCCGTACTCCGACCAGACGAATCCGACAATGTCGTCGTTCGTACGTGGGGTCGAGTCGGAGTCGGTGCTCGCCGAACCGTCGAGTACCGCCGTCGCCTTCACGTCACCCGTGCATTCGAGGACCTGGTCCGGACCGGCGTCGGCCACGGGCGGCTGGTTCGCGGGCCCGTATTCCCAGTGATCGCCGATGACGGGGCCGTTATGCCCCCCGAAGAGCACGACGAGCCCTCGCCCGCTGTCGTAGGCCATCGCGAAGGATTCGTGTTCGGGCGGGCTCGTGGCCGGCGTCCTCTGAACCCACGTGTTACCGTCCCACTCCCACGTATCGGCGAAAAGCTGGTCCCCGCTCCTCCCCCTGCCCCCGAAGAGCACGGCGCGTCCCCGCGCGCTGTCATAGACCATCGAGGCAGACATGCGGGCGGACGGGCTCTTGGCCGGCGTCCTCTGAACCCACGTGTTCCCGTCCCACTCCCAGGTATCGCCGAGGTAATGCCAGGAACCGGCGAAGTAGCCGGCGCCGAACAGCACGACACGTCCCCGCGCGCTGTCGTACGCCATCGCGTGGTTGTAGCGGGCCGGCGGGCTCGTGGCCGGCGTTCTCTGAACCCACGTGTCCCCATCCCACTCCCACGTATCCGCCAGACGCGAATTCGTGGCGTCGACGCCCCCGAAGAGCACGACGCGTCCCCGCGCGCTGTCGTACGCCATCGCGTGGCTGACGCGCGCGGGCGGACTGGCGGCGGGCGTCCTCTGAATCCAGGTGTCCCCGTCCCATTCCCACGTGTCCGCCGGACGCGAATTCGTGGAGTCGACCCCCCCGAAGAGCACGACGCGTCCCCGCGCGCTGTCGTACGCCATCGCGTGTAACCTGCGAAATGACGGGCTCGTGGCGGGAGTCCTATCGACCCAGGAGTTCCCGTCCCATTCCCAAGTGTCGGCGACAGGCCAGGAGCCGGACCCCGAAGAGCACGACGCGTCCCCGCGCGCTGTCGTACGCCATCGCGTGACCGGTCCGGGAGGACGGGCTCGCGGCGCGCTGAACCCACGTGTTCCCGTCCCACTCCCAGGCGTCGGCCAGGAATACGCCCCCGAATCCCTCTCCCCCGAAGAGCACCACGCGTCCCCGCGCGCTGTCGTACGCCATCGCGTGGTTGGCGCGTGAGAGTGGGCTCATGCCGGGCGTTCGCTGAATCCACGAATCCCCGTCCCACTCCCAGGTGTCGGCGAGACGGAGCGCCGGGTCGGTCCAACCCCCGAAGAGGACCACACGCTGCCGCGCGGCGTCGTAGGCCAACGCGTGACGGTCGCGAGCTGGCGGGCTCGTTTCGGGCGTCCTCTGGGCCCACGTGTCCCCGTCCCATTCCCACGTATCGGCGAGCCGATGACCGGTCCCGTCGTAGGAGTAGCCTCCGAAAAGCACGACCCGTCCCCGCGCGCTGTCGTAGGCCATCGCGAGGTTGTAGCGGGCTGGCGGGCTCGTGGCCGGCGTCTTCTGAACCCACGTGTCCCCATCCCATTCCCACGTATCGGCGAAGAACTGAAAATGACCTTGCCAGTCCGCGTAGTATCCCCCGAAGAGCACGACACGTCCCCGCGCGCTGTCGTACGCCATCGCGTGGCCCCTGCGTCTGTGTGGGCTCGTGCCGGGCGCCCGCTTCACCCACGTGTTCCCGTCCGACACCCACGTATCGGCGAAATACGACTCTTCTTCTTCCCAGTCGTCGCCGTACCCCCCGAAGAGCATCAGGCGTCTCCGCGCGCTGTCGTACGCCATCGCGTGACCGGCGCGCGGGGACGGGCTAACAGCGGGCGTCTTCTGAACCCACGTATTCCCGTCCCAATCCCAGGTGTCCGCGGTGCTTGCGCCAATATTGGGTTCCCCTCCGCACAGTACGACCCGTCCCCGCGCGCTGTCGTACGCCATCGCGTGGCCTCGACGGGCCGGCGGGATCTTGAGGACCCACTTGACCGTGTCGGAAGTCGCCTCCACCTCTCCCAGGGTGGCCACATTCGTGGGGGCCGGCTCCAGGGCAACGACGGCCGACGGGGCGGCCGCGAGCAGCGCGCACACGACAACGGGAAGCCACGGAACCCGCGCGACCGCCATGACCCGCCTCCTGGTCCGAGGCGCGCGCCGGAAAGGGTCATCCGGGCTGCGCGCCCCTCAGTACTTCACTGATCCTCTCGCACTTCGACGACGCTCGACTGCCCCCCGCGCGTGCCTGGTTTGGCACTTCGCTGCTGCCTGGTGATGGGATCCTGGCCGATGCCACCCTGATCGTGGGGGACGATGACGACGTCTTGTCCTGCCCCGATGTTCCCGGATGCGTCTAACGCCTGATACCGGATCGTGTACGTCCGGCCGGGACCGTTACCGTCCCGCTCCGCTCGAAGAAGAACGTCGAAGTCCGGGGTGCCGAGAGTCGCACCCTGGATGTCGTTCGTCGTGTTCCCATCCCCTCCGCCCGGCGCGTCGTCCGGCTCGCTCGAGACCACGGAAGCCAGGATGACCTGGGGCGACGGATCACAGGCATCGTGCACGACCACGCGGCTGTGGACGGGAGACATGGTGTGGTTCGGCGGCCACAGATAGTGAGGAGTCGTCTCGACCGTCACCACCGGAGGCGTGGTATCCACCACGGTCACGACGGTCTGGCACGTTGCCGAGTTCCCGGCGCCATCCCTGGCCGTGAACGTCACCGTCGTGGAGCCCAGGGGGTACGAGCCCGACGCATCCGCTCCACCTAGGGTCCTGTCGTTGGTGATCGGGACTTCTCCGAAGCAGCCGTCGGCTGCGGTCGCGGGGGGAAGCGCAATCGGTGATTGCCCCGCGGCCTGGCATTCCACCCGCATGCTCGACGGGCAGGTGATCACTGGCGGAGTGGTGTCCTGGACGGTGACGCTCGTGCCGTCGGTCCCGGTCGCGCCCGCCTTGTCCGTGACCGTCAGCAGCACGCCGTGTACTCCGAGCGGTAACGGAACGGACGCCGTTTCGCCGCTCGCGAGAGCCGTTCCGTACTCCGTCCAGACGAAATCGACGATGTCGTCGTTCGTGCCGGGGTCGAATCGGGGTCGGTGCTGGCCGAGCCGTCGAGCGCCGCCGTCGCGTTCATGTCGCCCGTGCATTCCAGAACCTGATCCGGACCGGCGTCGGCGACGGGCGGCGGGTTCGCGGGGCCGTATTCCCAGTGATCGTCAAGACACGGCCGAGAACCCCTCCGAAGAGCACGACGAGCCCCCGCGAGCTGTCATAGGCCATCGCGAAAGAAGTGCGCATGTACGGCGCGAGAGAGCTGGGTACGTCCGGGTTCGTGGCCGGCATCCTCTGAGCCCACGCGTTGCCGTCCCACTCCCACGTGTCGTTCAAGACGTTGGTAGAGTAGCCGGGACCGGTGTTGCGCCCGTTGCCCCCGAAGATCACGACGCGTCCCCGCGCGCTGTCGTACGCCATCGCGAAGGAGCTGCGTGCGACCGGGCTCACGGCCGGCCTCCTTTGAACCCACGCGTTCCCGTCCCACTCCCATGTATCGGCCAAATCCGCGGAGGTGGTCCCCCTGCCCCCGAAGAGCACGACGCGTTCCCGCGCGCCGTCGTACGCCATCGCGTGGCTGCGGCGGGCCGGAGGGCTCGTGGCGGGCGTCCGCTGAACCCACGTGTCCCCGTCCCATTCCCACGTGTCGGCCAACGAATTGCTTCCGTCGAAACCCCCGAAGAGCACGACTCGTCCCCGCGCGCCGTCGTACGCCATCGCGTGGAGGTAGCGGGCCAGAGGGCTCGTGGCCGGCGTCCTCTGAACCCACGTGTTTCCGTCCCACTCCCACGTATCCGCCAAACGCGAACCCGTGGACTCGCGCCCCCCGAAGAGCACGACGCGTCCCCGCGCGCTGTCGTACGCCATCGCGTGGAAAGTGCGGGATGACGGGCTCGTGGCGGACGTCCTCCGGACCCAGGAGTTCCCGTCCCACTCCCACGTCTCCGCGAGAGGCAGGGACCCGGCCCTGGAAGAGACGAGCACGACGCGTCCCCGCGCGCCGTCGTACGCCATCGCGTGGCCGGTCTGGGAGCCGGGGCTCGTGGCGTTCTGAACCCAGGCGTTCCCGTCCCACTCCCAGGTATCGGCCGAGAACGTGCCCGGCTCTCCCCCGAACAGCACCACGCGTCCCCGTGCGCTGTCGTACGCCATCGCGTGGCCATACCGCGCCGCCGGGCCCGTTGCGGGCGTCTGCTGAACCCAGGTATCCCCGTCCCATTCCCACGTGTCGGCGAGCAAGGGGGGTGATGTCGAGGTGAAGCCCCCGAAGAGCACCACGCCTCCCCGCGCGCTGTCGTACGCCATCGCGTGGCCATACCGGGCTGCTGGGCTCGTTGCGGGTGTCTGCTGAACCCAGTTGTCCCCGTCCCATTCCCACGTGTCGGCGAGATAACGACCGGTCCCGTCGTAGTAGTGGCCTCCGAACAGCACCACGCGTCCCCGCGCGCTGTCGTACGCCATCGCGTGGCCCCAGCGTGCCGGTGGGCTCCCTGAGGGCGTCCTCTGAACCCAGGTGTTCCCATCCCACTCCCACGTGTCGGCAAAGTATTGGGAATTGCCTTGCAGGTCCTCGTAGTAACCGCCGAAGAGCACGACGCGTCCCCGCGCGCTGTCGTAGGCCATCGCGTGGCCATGCCGTGCGGGTGGGCTCGTGCCGGGCGTCCGCTGAACCCACGTGGCCCCGTCCGACTCCCACGTATCGGCGAGATCGCCGCCGAGCGAGAAGGCGAGCCCCCCGAAGAGCACCAGGCGCCCCCGCGCGCTGTCGTAGGCCATCGCGTGGCCCTGGCGTGCGGGTGGGCTCGTTGCGGGCGTCCACTGAACCCAAGTATTCCCGTCCCATTCCCAGGTGTTCGCGTAACTGAATCCCAGGACGGTCCCCCCCCGGACAGCACGACCCGCCCCCGCGCGCTGTCATAGGCCATCGCGTGACCACTGACGGCCGGGGGGATCTTGAGAACCCACTTGACCGTGTCGGAAATCGCCTCCACCTCTCCGGGAGCGGCCACATTCGTCGGGGCCGGCTCCAGGGCGAGGACCGCCGACGGAGCGGCCGCGAGCAGCACGCACACGACAAGCCGAAGCCAAGGGACCCTGATGACTGCCATGACCCGCCTCCTGGTCCGAGGCGCGCGTGAGAAAGGGGGGGCCGGGCCGCGCAGACCTCGACCTCTCACCTACCCTATACACCTCGGCGGTCCGCGGGACCACATGATTCTGGGATTCTGCGGACGGCCCGTCCTTCGCGAGAAAGTGGCGAGAGTACCCGCCGACGTTCGCGGGCTGGTCGTTCTCGGGAGGCGTGGGCGCGCCGGGAGACTATATTTCTCCTCCTCCCGGAGGTCAGGAAGAGCCATGCCGTGCCGCCGCGCTCCGTCCCGGCCGCTCCTCCCGGACGCGCGGCGTCGTCCGTCGTGGCCGGGGACCTGCCCGGCGGCGGGGAAGGCGCTGGCGCTGGCCGGTGCTTGTCTCGTCATTCTGCTCGCGCCCCAACCGGGCGCCCTTGCGCAGGCGGCCGGAGAGCGCCTGCTCGACACGATCGAGGCGAAACGGCTCGAGCCCGACGGCCGGTTCAACCCGTATCCCCGGTGGACCGCTCCCGGCCGCCCCGCGCTCGCGCTCGCGCTGTCGGGCGGCGGAGCGCGCGGCCTCGCGCACCTCGGCGTCCTCGAGTCCTTGCACGAGGACGGGGTGGAATTCGACGCGATCGCGGGGACCTCGATCGGCGCGCTGGTCGGCGCGTTCGCGAGCGCGGGGTACTCGCCCGACAGCGTGGTGGACATCCTGAAGCACCGCGACTGGGACGCGATCATCGCCGGGCTCGACGTGCGCCGCCGCGTGCTCTCGGAATCCGAGGACATCGAGCAGCGAAGCGCCCTCGTGAAGTTCCGCTTCAGGCGCCACGAGCTCCTGCAGGTCGGCTCGATCACCGAATCGCGCCTCCTCGAGCGCGAGCTGTACCGGTACCTCCTTCGCGCGCAGCTCGAATCCGGCGGGGACTTCGACCGTCTCCGGTACCGGTTCCGGCCGGTGTCCGGAGACATCCTGACCGGCGAGCGGGTGGCGCCCGGGTCGGGCGACCTGGTCGCCTACGTGCGCGGGTCGTTCGCGCTGCCGGGGTTCTTCGAGCCGGTGCGCGTCGGCGACGCGGTCCTCGTGGACGGCGGCGTCGTGGAGAACATTCCGGTCGACACCGCCCGGTCGCTCGGGGCGGAAGCGGTGGTCGCCGTGGACGTGTCGGAAGGGATTCCCCAAGCGAAGCGCGTCAGGGGAACGCTCGACAATCTCTACCGCTGGACCAGCGTGCTGATGGCCGACCAGGGGACGCGCTCGCTCGCGCAGGCCGACGTGGTCCTGACGCCGGCGGTCCTCGACATCACCCGGCTCGAGTTCGGGTCGAACGTGGACCGGCTGGTCCTCCTCGGGCGAGAAGCGTACCGAAACCGGCGAGAGGCGATCTGGGACCTGCTCGAGGCGCGGTCCCTCGACCAGGCGCCGGTGGACTTCGCATCCGTCGAGGTCGCCGGGACGTCGTGGATCTCGGCGGAGGAGCTCTCGGGGCGGCTCGGCGGCGCCCCTCACACGGTGACGCGCTTCCGGGTCGCGGCGGAGCTGGCGCGCGCGCTCAACCTCGGCCCCTTCGATTCGGGGCGCGTCGAGTGGCTCGAGGCGTCAGGTGGACGGACGCTGCGTTTCGTGTTCAGGGAGAACCCGCCGCTACTGGGCGTCGAGATCGCCGGCGACCCCGGCCCCCTCCCCTCGAGTCCCGGCCTTCCGCTCCCGGAAGGCGAGCCGTTCTCCTGGGAGGCGCTGTCGCGCGCGGGCCGACGGGTTCGCGAGAAGCTGATCGAGGACGGCCGGGTGCTGGTGGCGTTGGACGAGGGGCGATTCGATCCGTCGACCGGCACGGTCACTCTCCGGGTGTCGGACCTCACGATCGGGAAGATCCGGACCAAGGTCCGGGGAGAGATCCGCCTCGAGCGGACCCAGCGCTTCTTCGAGGACCTGCAGGGGCAGCGGTTCACCTTCGACCGCCTCGCGGACCGCCTCGACGAGATGGTCGCGCGCGGCGCGATCCTGGAGTGGTCTCTCGAGCCCCTGCCGCGCGGCGAGGGAGAGGCGGACCTCCTCGTGAGCGTGCGCGGCGACGACTACTTCGAGGCCGCGGCCGGCCTGGCCTACCGCGGCGCCATGGGCTGGTCGGGGTGGGCGCGCGCCGGCAAGGGGAACCTGACCGGCCGCGGCGACGCGGTGGAGCTCGTCGCCGGGGCGGCGTCGGACGTCTCGGCGGTCACCCTCGGCTACCGGACCGAGTACGGCGCCGGGTTCCAGAACCTCGGTGCCGACGTGGGGGGCGAGGTGTTCACCGCCAGCGCCCTCGTCGCCGGCAGCGACCAGCGCCTCGCGAGCGATCTGGCCGAGGACTGGAGCGGCGAGAGGGTCTGGGCGACGCTGATCCGGCGCTCGCGGTGGGGGGTGTCGTTCCAGGGCGGGTTCCGCTTCGAGAGCGACCGGCTGGAGGCGACGGCCTCCGAGCCCGAGGAGGACCTCTCGCGCACCTCGGCGGTCCTCTCTCTCGACGTCAACCGCCACGACCTGCTGCTCTTCCCCACGCGCGGCGGAGCGCTCCGGCTTTCGGCCGAGGGAGCGCTCGCCGGCGACGAGCTCTGGAAGGCGGAGGCGCGCGCGGACGGCGCGGTCTCGTTCGGCGCGAGCAGGCGCCAGACGCTGACCGGGCGCCTGGGGGTCGGGTTGTCCGAAGGGACCGAGCGCCGGCCTTTCTGGTTCAATCCCGGCGGGTACCGCGACCTCTACGGCTTCGTCCCTTACGGCGCGGCGGCGCCCGACTACGCGCGGGCCGGAGGAACGTGGCGACTGCGCTGGCTCGACGCCGGCGCGGCGCGCGTCTACGTGGAAGCCGGCGCCGACGCGATCCGCACCGCCGCGCACGGCGGCGACCTCGGGAGTGCTTCCACGCTGCTCGGGTGGGGCGCGAGCGTGATCGTCCACACCCGCCAGCTCGGGCCGATCGCGGTCGGCTTCGGCCGGAACGACCAGGGCGCGCTGACCGGCTTCGTCACCGCCGGGTTTCCTTTCTCTCTGGAATGACGACGTAGCGGTAGGGTTTGCCCGCCCAAGCTCCCGCGTAGTGCACCCCGATCCGCGGCGTTCGCCGCACCCTGCGGTCGGGCACCGGCTCCCCTTCCTCGAGCCACAGGTCGGGGCCGGTGAGTCTCGCGCCGTCGAGCGAGCGGTCGATCCGGAACGCGCGCGTCAGGCGGCCGGGGCCGGCCGCGGAGACCGCGCCGTCCGGCGACTCGGCCCCGCGCAGCAGGACCGCCGCGGGGTAGCCCTTGCTCCCGGTGACCACGTTCAAGCAGTGGTGCATCCCGTACACGAAGTACACGTAGGCGATCCCGCCCGCCTCGAACATCGGCGCGTTGCGAGGCGTGCGCCCCCGGCGGGCGTGGCTCGCCCGGTCGTGGGGACCGTCGTAGGCCTCGACCTCCAGGAGGCGGCCGCGGAGGACCGTGCCGTCGGAGAGGCGGCGGCACAGCACCCGCCCCAGCAGGTCGCGGGCGACCTCGAGCGTGTCCCGCCTGTAGAATCGGACTCCGAGTCGCTTCATCGCGTGTCGCTGCCGGGCCTCCGCAACGAGGCCAGGAGGTTAACATGTCGAAGAAAGCCGTGGTCACGGTCCTCAGCGTCGGGACCGCCCTGCTCGCGATCCTGCTCGTGCCGACGGGCACGGCCGTCTCCCAGGACGTCGGCGACGCGATCCGGCGCGTGCTCGTGACGAACTTCCCGGAGCGCCAGAAGGTCGAGGGCGAGGTCACGGTCCGCGGACCGATCCGGCAGACGGCGCAGGTCGTTCTCAAGGACATCGTCGTGCCCCCCGTCTCTCCGAAGGACACGCAGCGGCTGATCCACGGCGGGACGATCGCGACCGACGGCTTCTCGTTCGTCGTCCTGAGCCTCTCCGGCCAGATCAAGGGAGAGGTGGTCCGCCCGGGCTCGGTCGGGGCGATCCTGATCCCGGAGGAGGACTCCGTCGTGCGATCGTTCGAGGAGAAGGGAGAGCTGCAGTTCCCGCTCCAGGTCACCTCGAACGCCGTCTCGAGCGCCTCCCCCTACTTCGCCTCGGACCAGCCGCGGCTGCTCGTCGGGTTCCCGAGGTACCGCGTGTACCTGTTCAACACGAGCCAGAAGTCGGTGAGCGTGAACCTCTACGCGTACCTGACGAACTGAGGGAGCGGGGTACAGCACCGGCCGCCGGTAGCTGTCCCTCGCCGCCTCATCCCGCCGATTGCAATTAGCCTCTCGCTTCATCTATAAGGGACGCTTCCGCCCGGGCGGCGATCCAGGAGACACCATGCCCCACAGAAGACGGCCCCCGACTCTCGCTCTTCTCGCGATGCTCGTGGCGTTTGCCGCGCCAACGGCGCTCCTCGCGCAGGAGCCGCCGGTACCCTCCTCCGACGCGGAGCTGCGCGCGCTCGTGGAGAAAGCGGGCAACGCGCAGGACAACGGGGGCGCCGACCTCGTGACCGTCTTCAAGCGGACGCGCGTCGAGGTCGAGGCGTCGGGCCTCGCGCACATCCACGAGTGGCAGCTCGTGAAGTGCCTGAGCGAGAAGGGGGCCGCCCAGGTCGCGCGCTTGCGGCTCGACTTCGACCCGACGTCGAACCTCGTCGAGGTCCGCTCGCTGCGCGTGCTGCGCAAGGACGGCGCGATCGACACGGTCCCGCCGGAGAGCGCCGTGGACCTGCCGCAGCCGCAGGAGGCGATCTACTGGGGGGCGCGGATGAAGCTCGTGGCGCTCCCGCGCTTGGGCGTCGGCGACGCGTTCGAGGTCAAGACCTACATGAAGGGGTTCCTGATCGCCTACCTCGACGAGCTGGGCTCCGGCGGGGGTGGCGCGAGCGGCGGCGCGGACGACGAGAGGTACGTCCCGCCGATGCGCGGCCACTTCTACGACGTGGTCTACTTCCAGGACGCGACCCCGGTGAAGCTCCGCCACTACGAGGTCACGACACCGCGCGACAAGCCGGTCCAGTTCGAGACGTACGGCGGCGAGGTGAAGTCGTACGTCTCGTTCGACGACGGGCGCCTCATCTACCGCTTCTGGAAGGAGAGCCTCCCGGCCTACAAGGCCGAGTCGCGCTCCGTCGCCGCCGCGGACGTGCAGGCGAAGGTGGTGCTGGCCACGGTCCCGTCCTGGCCCGAGAAGTCGCGCTGGTTCGCCCAGGTCAACGAGCCGCAGTTCGAGGCGGACGACGCGATCCGCGCGAAGGTGGAGGAGCTGACCCGCGGCCTCGAGACCGACGACGAGAAGGTCGCCGCGATCGTCCACTGGTCGGCCGACAACATCCGCTACTCGGGGATCTCGATGGGAAAGGGGGAGGGTTACACCCTCCACACCGGCTCGATGATCTACAACGACCGCTCCGGCGTCTGCAAGGACAAGGCGGGAATCGCGATCACGATGCTGCGCGCCGCGGGGTACCCCGCCTACCCGGCGATGACGATGGCGGGAGCGCGCGTCGAGCGGGTCCCGGCCGACCAGTTCAACCACTGCGTCGTCGCCCGCAAGAAGGCCGACGGCAGCTTCGAGATGCTCGACCCGACGTGGGTCGTCTTCTCGCCGGAGGTCTGGTCGAGCGCCGAGGGGGAGCAGCACTACGTGATCGGCACCCCCGAGGGGGAGCAGCTCCAGAAGACCCCCGCGTTCGACCCGGCCGCGAACAAGATCCGCATCGACTCCGCCGCGTCGCTCGACGCGCAGGGGAACCTCTCCGGCACCCTCGTGATCTCGGGGCTCGGCGTCGCCGAGCAGCGGCTCCGCCGCGAGCTGGTCCACGGCATGGCGGCGCGCGACCGCCAGGCCTGGCTCGAGGAGGTCGTCTCGCGCCTCGGCGCGGGCGCGACCGTCGAGAAGGCGCAGGTGGACTACGCGAAGCTCCAGGACGTGAACGCGCCGCTGCGCCTCGAGGTGCGCTACAGGATCCCGGGGTACGCGCTCGTCTCCGGGAACACGCTGATCGTCGCCCCTCCCGCGTCGCGCCACCCGATCGCGCAGGGGTCGCTCGCCCCCTACCTCTACGCCGCGGACGACGACACGCGGACCCAGGCGGTGCAGCTCGGCGCGCCGAGGATGATGGACGTCAAGGAGACGCTCGCCCTCCCCGCCGGCTTCCGCGTGGCGAGGCTCCCGAAGGACCTCAGCCTTGACGGCAAGGCCGCGTCGCTCGCGACCCGCTCCGAGGTGAAGGACGGGAAGCTCGCCTACACCTACCAGCTCGTCGTGAAGCGGCGGGAGATACCGGTCGAGGACTACGCGAACTTCCGCGACGTCGTGAGGGAGGCGAAGGCGCTCCCCGAGGATCCCGTCGTGCTCGAGAGGGGGAGGTAGCCATGCCCAGGATCATCGCCATCGCCCTGCTGGCCGCTCTGGCGTTCCTGGCGCCGCTCCCCTCCCCCGCCGCGGCGCAGGAGGTCCCGGACTGGGTGCGCAGCGCCCCCGGGAGCGGCGCCCGGCCCGACGAGGACGGCCTCGTCCTGAGGCAGTACCTGACGCTGACGCTCGGCGCCGACGGCAAGGTCACGAGGCGCAGCGAGACCGCGGTCAAGATGCTGCAGGAGTGGGTCTCGCGCCACGGGTACTTCGACCCGCACCTCGACTGGAACGACGCGCGCTCGGAGCTGCGCGTCGAGCAGGCGCGCACCTACATGAAGGACGGCACGATCCGGGACGCCAAGGAGAACAGCCTGGTGCCGAACACCGCCCGCGACCTCGAGTGGGCGGTGCCCTACGCGCACATGCGGCAGCTGGTCGTCTCCCAGGTCGGCATCGAGCACGGCGCCACGTCGGTGCTCGCCTACGTGGTCGCCGACCGCAAGCCCTCCGGCGTGCCGCTGTGGGGAACGGTGAACCTCCGCGACGACTTGCCGGTGCTCGACCAGTCCATCTCGATTGAGGTGCCCGAGGGAACCGCGTTGAAGTGGGGGGCGACCCGGGCGAAGCTCGCCCCCGAGATCGCGACCCGCGGCGGGAGCGTCTCCTACGTCTTCAGGCGGCGCGACGTCCCCGGCGCGACCCTGGCGGAGCTTCCGTCCGGGCGCATCGGGGTCGAGCGGCTCGCCTACAGCACCGCGTCGAGCTGGGCGGACGCGCGCGCGTGGCTCGAGAAGCGGCTCGAGGCCGCGCTCGCTCCCGACGCTTCGGTGAAGGCGAAGGCCGAGGAGATCGCGGGTGCCTCCGCTCTCGATCCGGAGCGGATCGCGAAGGTCCACGCGTTCGTCGTGGACGGGGTGCAGACGATCGTCTGGCCGGTCGCGGCGTTCGATTACGCCGTGCGCCCGTCGGGCGAGATCCTGAAGAGCAGCGTCGGGTACGCGCTCGACAAGGCCGTGCTGCTCGTCGCGATGCTCAGGGCTCTCGGCATCGACGCCAAGGTCGCGCTGGCCACGTCGGAGCGCGAGATCGCGGCGGACGTTCCCTGTCCGCCGCAGCTCGACGAGGTGTGGGTAAGGGTCCAGTACGGCCCTCACACCGCCTGGCTCGACCCCACCGCGAGCCCCGACAGGCGGAACCGCTCGCACCTCGCCGGCCGGCAGCTCCTGCTCCTCGACGGGGCCGCGCAGAAGCTCGAGACGCAGCCGGAGCTCGACGCGGCTTCGAACCGCGGCGCCCTCCGCGTCGAGCTGACGGTCGCGGACGGCGACCGCAAGCTCGAGCTGTCGGGATCGGCCGATCTCGAGCTCGGCGGCCTCTACAACCCGCTCGTCGCCTTCGACCGCTCGAAGGATCGCGAGACTCCGGTCGCGTCTCGCGCCGTCTCCGCCTTCGGCGGGGCGAAGGTCAAGGACGTGTACGTCGGCGTCCGGAGCGCCGAGCTGACCGCCCTCCGCGCGACCTTCGCGGGCGGGACGGTGGCGTGGCCGGACTCGGGGCTATGCCCGCCTCACGCTGCCGCGCGTCCCGGGCGCGATCTCGAGCGCTTCGCTCCAGCTGCACCGGGGGAAGCGAACGCTTCCGCTCGTGGTCCCGGCTCCCGCGAGGGAGACCGTCGAGACGGTCCTCGAGCTGCCGGAGAAGATCGAGGCGGCCGTGCTCCCCGCGGAAGCGTCGCTCACGAACGCGGCCGGGTCCCTCGTCCGCACCGTGCGCCGGGACGGGCGAAAGGTGACGGTGCGCACGCAGCTCACGCTCGCCGCTCCGGTCGTGGAGCCGGAGCGCTACGGGGACTTGCGGGCCCTCTTCGGCGCGCTCGACGCCGACGCGGGACGAACCGTCCTGCTGCGGAAGAAGGAGTCGTAGGGACCCGGGTCAGCGCTCGAATTCGCCGACCTGCTCCCAGCTCAGGATGCCCTCGTCCACCATCTGCTCGAACACGTCGAGGAAGTCCTCGGAGCTGACGGGGCCCGAGCTGTAGACCGACTGCCTCGCAGTGTCGTAGGCCTGCCGTGGGGTCAAGGTGCGGAGACGGTCGAGGGTCTCGGGATCGAGGACCGCGGCCATGGCGCCACCTCCTTGCGACAGGGCCCGGGGGAGGCTTCGGAGCCGCCGCCGGGGAGCTTTGCGTTGCGAGCCAGCGTGCGGAGCTTCAACCTGAGTATACGCTCGCGCGGGCCCGGATGTTTTGACTACGATCACCGGATCGGGGAGACGGCATGAGGCGATTCGACCTGGTGGCGTTCGACGTGGACGGGACGCTCGTGGAGCACCCCGAGGAGAGGACCGTCTGGGAGGTGCTCAACCAGGCGATCACCGGCAGCCGCGACCAGAACCGGGAGCGACTGGCGATGTACCGCGCCGGTACGCTTTCGTATTCCCAGTGGGTCGCGCTCGACGTCGGCGCCTGGCGTGACGCGGGAGCGACGCGCGACGACCTCGTCGCCGCGTTCGGGCCGCTTCGCCTCGTCGCCGGGGCCCGGGAGGCGATGAGCGCGCTCAAGGAGCGAGGCGTACGGCTGGCGGTGATCTCCGGCACGCTCGACCTTCTGCTGGACACGCTGTTTCCCGATCACCCGTTCGACGACGTCTACACCAACCGGCTGACGTTCGGCGCCGGCGGCAGGATCGAGTCGTGGTGGGCCACCCCGTTCGACATGGAGGGGAAGGCCGAGGCGCTGCGCACGATCGCGGCGCGGGAGCGGGTGGAGCTCTCCCGCTGCGCGTTCGTCGGAGACCACTCGAACGACCTGTCCGCGGCGCGGATCGCCGGGTTCACGGTGGCGTTCAATCCCAAGTGCGAGGAGCTGGAGCGGATCGCCGGCGCGGTCGTCCGCTCGCCCGACCTGCGCGACGTGCTGCCCCACCTGATCTCCGCATCCTGAAAAGAGGACCCCGGACGGCGGACCGCGGCCGTCGCCCCGGCGTGTCGTTGCCGTTTTCTGTTCGCGGCGATGACGATTCGGGGCGCGCGACGGTCCGCGCCGTCATGCGCCGCAAGGGCGACCGGTGTTGCCTTCGGCGGCTTTCGAGCGTCCGCGGCCGTGCGAGTCGTCGCACAACTTCAACGCCTGCTTGACGCTCGCCGTTCTCGTCGTACCGACGCCTCCCGGAACGCGCCGTCGGCCGACTCCGGACATTCTCAAGAACTTCTAGCTGGCATCGGCGTTGCTCTCTTCTCCGCCGCACCCCGCGATTCGGGGACGCAAAAAACCGAATAACGAAATTGAAGGAGGATAGGATGCGGTGGAGAGTTGCACGGGTGACTTCGTTTTGCATGTCGGGACTGCTGGCGTTCGCGACCCTCGGATTCTCTCCGCCCGCCGTCGCGTCCGGCGATCGTCTCTTCGTCAACGTGCCGGAGCCGTTCGAGGTCTCGGGCCAAGTGTTCCCCGCGGGAGAGGTGGCCGTGCAGCACGTCGGCGAGTCGAGCCCCGCGACCACCGTGGACCAGGTCCGCATCGGGAGCGATTACGTCGGCGTCCTGATCGCGGACAGGAGCCGGGCCGCGGACCGCGGCCTGCTGTCCTCCTCGCTGGTGTTCGAGCGGGCCGAGAGCGGCCGCCTCGTTCTCGTCGGCTTCACGACCGGGGACGCCCCGGCGGGACGCCTGTACCTCTATCGCCGGTCTCGTCCCGGCGCGACCGGAGAGCAAGTGGTCCTGATCGCCGGACGGTGAGCGATTCCGGTCGTGACCCGGGCGGCGCCGGCCGCCTTCCTTGACGTCGTTTCTGCCTCCTCCACCCTCTCGAGCCTGCTCCGCCGCGCCCCCGGTGGAGCAGGCTCCTTCTTTTCTGCATACTCTCCCTGCCGCGGCGGCACGGCCGCGGCGGGAGAGAGCGGATGCGGCTGCTGGATGCCCACGCGCACCTCTGCGATCCGGCGTTCGACGCGGACCTCGACGCGGCGCTCGAGAGAGGGCGCGCGGCGGGGGTGGCCGCCGTGGTCGCCGTGGGCGAGACGCTGGCCGACGCGAGGAAGAACCTCGACATCGCGGCGCGGTTCCCCGGCACGGTGCTCCCCGCCGCCGGGCTCTATCCCGTCCATCTCGACCCGGAACAGGCCGGGGCGATCGAGGCGCTGATCCGCGACCGGCGTGACGCTCTCGCGGCGATCGGCGAGGTAGGGCTCGACCACTGGAAGGTCCAGGACGAGCCGGGCCGCGAGGTGCAGCGGGAGATCTTCCTCCGCTTCGTCGCCCTTTCGATCGAGCTGGACCTGCCGCTCAACGTCCACTCGCGGTCGGCGTCGCGTCACGCCGTCGAGCTGCTCCTCGAGCGCGGGGCGCGCCGCGTGCTGCTCCACGCGTTCGACGGCAAGGTGGCGACCGCGCTGCCCGCCGTCGAAGCCGGCTATTTCTTCTCGATCCCGCCGTCCGTCGTCCGCTCCCCGCAGAAGCAGAAGCTCGCGCGGCGCCTGCCCCTCGCGTGCCTGCTCCTCGAGACCGACAGCCCGGTGCTGGGGCCCGCGCCGGGAGTGCGCAACGAGCCGGCGAACCTCGCCGTCGCGCTCGCGGCGGTGGCGGAGCTCAAGGAGCTTCCCGTCGAGGCGGTGGCCGAGGCCGTCGCCGAGAACGCGCGCCGGCTGTTCGGGAGCGGCGCCGGCTGAGGGTCAGCGCAGGTGTCGCGCCGCGCGGAGCAGCGCGCAGACGGACTTGGCGTCCACGATGTCGCCGCTCTCGGCGCGCGAGACCGCTTCGGCGAGGGGCATGCGCTCGACGGTGAGCACCTCGTCGTGCTGGAGGTCCTGCCGCGTCGGCGAGAGGCCGGTGGCGAGGTAGAGCCAGATCTTCTCGTCGGTGAAGCCGGGGGTGGTGAAGATCCAGCCGAGGGGGGCGAGCTCGCTCGGCCGGTGGCCGGTCTCCTCCTCCACCTCGCGGAGGGCGCAGACGTCGGGCGCCTCGCCGGGGTCGAGCTTCCCCGCGGGCACCTCGAGGACGTAGCCGCCGGTCGCGTGGCGGTACTGGCGGACGAGGAGCACGTTGCCCTCGCCGTCCACGGGCACGACGGCCGCCGCGCCGGGGTGGCGAATCAGCTCCAGCTCGCACACGTTGCCGTTGGGGAGGCGAACCTTCTCGACCGAGAGGTCCACGACCCGCCCCTTGAACACCCCCCGCCGCTCGACGATCTCGATCTCGGCCATGCTCTCTCCGTCGCGCTGTGCGTGCGTAAAGTAAGCGAGCGGGCGGCTCGCGGTCGAATTCGACTGCGAGCCGCCTGCGGTGCACGTTCGCCCCCATTATGCCGCCGAGCCGGCGATAATGGGTTGGGCCTTCGCGGGGTGAAACGTGAGCGACGAGTCGATCTACCTGGACCACAACGCGACGACGCCGGTGGCGCCGGAGGTGCTCGAGGCGGTGTGCGCGGCGCTGCGCGACGCGTGGGGAAACCCGTCGTCGGGACACGCGGAGGGAGCCCGCGCGAGGGCCGCGGTGGAACGGGCGCGCGCGCAGGTGGCCGCGCTCCTCGGATGCGAGCCGGACGAGATTCTCTTCACCAGCGGCGGCACGGAGTCGGACAACGCGGCGGTGATCGGCGTCGCCGAGGCGCTGGAGTCGAGGGGACGTCACCTCGTGATCTCGGCGATCGAGCACCCCGCGGTGGAGGAGGCGGCCAGGTACCTCGAGCGGCGCGGGTGGGAGGTCGGCCGCGCCGGGGTGGATCGCGAGGGGCGGGTCGTCGTGGCCGAGGTCGAGGCAGCGCTGCGCCCCGGCACGGTCCTCGTCTCCGTGATGCACGCGAACAACGAGACCGGCGTCGTGCAGCCGGTCCGCGAGATCGCCGAGCTCGCCCGCGGGCGCGGGATCGTGGTCCACACCGACGCCGCGCAATCGGCTGGAAAGATCCCCGCGCGTCCCGGCGAGCTGGGTGTCGACCTCCTCGCGATCGCGGGACACAAGCTCTACGCGCCGAAGGGGGTCGGAGCGCTGTTCCTTCGCCGCGGGACGCCGTTCGCGGGGTTCCTGCGCGGCGCGGGGCACGAGGGGGGCCGCCGCGCCGGGACGGAGAACGTCGCCGGGATCGTGGGTCTCGGGGCCGCGTGCGCTCTCGCCGCGCGGGAGATGGACGAGCGGGTGCTTCGCATGGCCGCGGCGCGCGACCGCCTCGAGTCCGCGCTGCGCGCGAGCTTCCCCGGCCTGGTCGTTCACGGCGCGGCGGCCGTGCGGCTGCCGAACACGCTCTCCGCCGCGATTCCCGGCGTCGACGCGAACGCCCTCCTGGCCCGGCTCGACGGCGTCGCGGCATCCGCCGGAGCCGCCTGCCACTCGGGCGGGACGGAGCCCTCCCGCGTCCTCCTAGCCATGGGCGTCCCCCCCGACCTGGCCCGCTGCACCCTCCGCCTCACCACCGGCCGCTCCACGACCGCGCACGACGCCGACCTCGCCGCCTCCCGCATCGCACTCGGCGTCGGACGCTACCGGCGTGACGTTTCGGCGACGGGTGACCCGATCCGTTGACCGAAAACACGAAGGGCGGGGAAGATCCCCGCCCTCGTTGAAGTCAACAGCGGTCGAGCGATCGGCGAGCTACTCGATCTTGACGATGCAGTCCACCGGGCAGACGGGGATGCACTTGCTCTCGCCCTCTTCCTGGCACTCGGTGCACTTCACGGCATCGATGATGTACCGGTCGTCGCTCTCGGTGATCGCCTCGCGCGGGCACTCCGGCTCGCAGGCGCCGCAGTTGATGCACTCCTCAGTGATCATCATGGACATGGATCGAATCTCCTCTCGGCCGGAATGCGGTGCGGGCCCCGCCTCCACTCCCGGCCACGCGGGAGGCGGACGATCAACATACCGTACCCGGGGAAGACCACAAGCCGCGGCAGCGACGCAAGTCAAGTGTTTTGAATGGGTTAAAGGGACAATAATTGTCCTCTATCGAACGCGCCGCTGCCGCATTGCGGGACGGAAACGCTGCCGGTAGAGTACGCGGGCGGCGGTCGCTTCCATGGAAACGGGGGAATCCCAGCGTGAGCCGGCAGGTGTTCCACGACGGCCGCGGGGCCTTCCGGGTTCGTTTCCCCTTCGATCGAAGGCTCGTGGACCTCATCAAGACGCTCCCGGGCCGGCGGTGGAACGCGGTCGAGAAGCACTGGACCGTCCCCGAGGACGAGGTCGTCGCGCTCGTGGACCTCCTCGGCCCCGAGGGGTTCGACTTCGACGAGGCGACCCGCGCGCGCTACCTCGGCCACGGGGGCACGGGCGCCCTCCCCGCGGCGGCCGACCCGGCCGGCGGTCCCGTGCTTCCCGGCCTCTTTGCCCCCGCGGACGACCCGCCGCCTCCCGCGCCAGCTCCCGCCGGGGAAGCCGCGCCGCGCGGCGCCGTCACCGACTACACGGTCACGCGTCTCAACCTCGAGGCCAAGCGCGCGCTGGCCGCGGCCTTCCCCGCCCCGGTCTGGCTGGTCGGCGAGATCAGCGGGTTCAACAAGAGCGCCCACCGCCGCATCGTCGGCTTCCACCTCGTCGAGCGCGACCCGGGCGGCCGCTCCCTCGCCGAGGTGAACGCCGTCCTGTTCGAGGAGGCCCGCGCCGACATCGAGGCCGCGCTCGCCGCCGCGGGCAGCCCGTTCAAGCTCGAGGACGAGGTGACGGTGCGCGTCCGCGGGACCGTCGAGCTGTACGAGCCGTGGGGGCAGTACCGATTCCGCGTCGTGGAGCTCGACCTCGCGTACACCCTCGGCGAGGCGGCGCGCCGCCGCGAGGAGATCGTCCGCCGCCTGACCGCCGAAGGGTTGGTCGGCCTCAACACGTCGCTCCCCTTTCCCGACCTCCCGCTGCGCGTCGGGCTGGTCACGAGCCTCGGCTCCGACGCGTTCAACGACGTGCTCCGCACCCTGCAGGAGTCGGGGTTCGCGTTCCGCGTCGTCGCGCACGGCGCCCGCGTGCAGGGGCGCTCCACCGAGCCGTCGGTCCTCAACGCGCTCGACTGGTTCCGCGAGCGCGCGGCGAATTTCGACGCGGTGATGATCTGCCGCGGCGGCGGCTCGCGCACCGACCTCGCCTGGTTCGACTCCGAGGCGCTCGGCCGCGCGGTCGCCGCGTTCCCGCTCCCCGTCGTGATCGGCATCGGCCACGAGCAGGACCAGTCGGTGCTCGACTTCGTCGGCTGGCGCTGCAAGACGCCCACTGCCGCCGCGGCTTTCCTGGTGGACCGGGTGCGCGCGGCGGAAGAGACCGTCGAGACGAGCACGCGCGCGATCCTCGAGGCCGCGGCCGCCGCGGTCCGCGAGGAGGCGCGGGCGCACGCCGAGCGCGGCGCGGCGGCTCGCCCTCGCGGCGCGCGGCCTGCTCGAGCGCGAGGCGTCCGAGCTCGCCCACCGGCGGCTTCGCGCCATCCGCGCCGCCCGCTCCCTGCTCGCCGCGGCGTCCCACGACGTCTCGCGCCGCGCGGCGGCGCTCCCCCGCGCGGCGGCGCTGCTGCTCGAGCGCCACCGGGTCCTGCTCGCCCAGTCCACGCGCCAGCTCGTGCAGGGAGCCCGAAGAGACATGACCGCCGCCGCGAGGCACGTGTCGGAGCTCGCGGCGTCGCTTGCGCCCCGCGGGCTTCGGCGGATCGCGCTCGAGACCGAGCGCGCCGAGGCGCGCGCCCGACGGCTGCACCTCGTGGACCCGCGTCGCGTCGTGGAGCGAGGCTACGCGATCCTGCGCGCCGCCGCGGGAGGCGTGCTCACGGACGCCGCGGCCGCGCCGGAGGGGACCGAGGTGCACGCGGAGCTGAAGCGCGGCCGGCTCAGGCTGCGCTCCCTAGGTGTCGAAACGGAGGAAGGAGGCCGCTAGTCCCATGGCGAAATCGGCAAAGGCCGGGAAGGAGTTCTCCTACGGCGAGGCCGCGACGCGGCTCGAGGAGATCCTCGGGCGGATCGAGGAGGGGCAGGTGGACATCGACGAGCTGTCCGGCCTCGTGAAGGAGGCCGCGGAGCTGACCACCCTCTGCCGCCAGAAGATCCACGCCGCGGAGGTGCAGGTCCGCACCATCACCGAGCAGCTCGAGCGCGAGGCCCCCTCGGACGCCGGCGGGAACGAGGCGACCTCGGGCGGCGAAGAGCCGCCGTTCTAGATGACCGCCGACGAGCTCTTCCGGGGGCGCCTCGTGATGGCGCCGATGGCGAGGGGGACCGACCTCCCGTTCCGCCGCCTCGCGAACGAGTGGGGGGCCGCGGTCTGCCTCGGCGAGATGGCGTACGCCCACAAGGTGGCGAAGGGGGAGCGCAGCGAGCTGGCGCTGCTCCGCCGCCACCCGTCCGAAAAGGTCTTCGGCGCCCAGCTCGCGGGGAAGCATCCCGAGGCGGTCGCCGAGGCGGCGCGAATCGCGCAGGACCAGGGGGCGGACTTCGTCGACCTCAACCTCGGCTGCCCGATCGACGACGCGACGCGCCGCGGGTTCGGCGCGGCGCTCCTCGATCGGCCTTCGAAGGTCGGAGCGATCGTCGCCGCGATGAAGGCGGCCGTCACGGTCCCGGTCACCGTGAAACTCCGCCTCGGCTGGACGGAGGGGAAGCCGACGGCTCTCAAGATCGCGCTCGTGGCGCAGGAGGCGGGTGCCGACGCCGTGACGCTGCACGGGCGGAGCCGCGCGCAGCGCTACCGCCGCCCCGCCGACTGGAATTTCGTGCGCGAGCTGGCCGCGGGCCTCTCGATCCCGGTCATCGGGAACGGCGACGTGATGACGTGGCGCGACGCGACGCGGCGGATGGAGGAGACCGGCTGCGCCGGCGTGATGGTCGGGCGCTGGGCGCTGGCGAAGCCCTGGATCTTCCGCGAGTTCGCGGAGGGGCGCGACCTGGCGTTGACCGCCGAGGAGCGCGTCGCGGTGCTCAGGCGCTACGCCGAGCTCTGCCTCGAGCACTTCGGCACCGACGACCGCGGCCGCCTCCGCGCGCGGCAGTTCCTCACGTTCCACCAGGACTTCTTCCGCCGCTACCGCCGCGGCGCCGGCCTCGAGGCGGTGAACTCGGAGGATCCGCGCGAGTGGGGAGCGGAGCCCGACGGCGAGCTCGAGGCGTGGCTCGGCCGCGCCGACGCTCCCGCCGTCGACGCCCTCTGCGACTGGCTCGTGGACGGCCTCCCGCCGGTTCCCCCTCCCCCGGCCGATCCCGACGCGCCCCGCGCGTTCAAGGCGCAGGTGCTCGGCTGAGGGGAGCGCCCTCGCGCGAATCGTGGCCCGGTGCGACAATGGCCGGCCCTCTCGAAATGGATATGGATAAGGAGACGAAGGCATGCGGTTCAAGTCGCCCCTCTTCATCGCGCTGATCGCCTCGGCGCTGGTCCTGTTCCCGTCGTGCGGAGGCGGCTCCAAGACCTCCGAGTCCGCGCCGTCCCCGACCCAGACACCCGCGCGGGCCGAGGCGCCCCCGAGCGCGGCGCAGGCTCCCGCCGGCGAGGCGCCGCAGGGCGAGCTTCCGCCGGGACACCCTTCAGTCGAAGGCGGGACGCCGCCGCCGGCGCAGGCCGCCGCAACTGCCCCGCCCCTGACCCCCGAGGCCGCGGCGAAGGGAATGCCCGCCGGGCATCCCCCGATCGACGCGCCCCCGTCCCCGATGGGCGCGATCCCGCCGCCGCCACCGGGCTCGGGCACCGGCTCCTCGGCGATCCTGTGGACCGCGCCCAAGGGTTGGGTCGAAGAGGCGCCGTCGAGCGCGATGCGCAAGGCCCAGTACCGCGTCCCCGGCCCCGGCGGCGACGGCGAGTGCGTCGTCTTCTACTTCGGCCCCGGCCAGGGTGGCGGCCCGATGGACAACGCGCAGCGGTGGGCCTCGCAGTTCAAGAAGGCCGACGGCAGCCCGGCCACCGATCAGGCCAAGACCTGGGAGACGCAGGCGGGCGACCGCAAGGTGCTCAACGTCGAGGTCACGGGAACCTACGCGGGTGGAATGACCATGGGAATGGCCGCGGCGGAGGAGAAGCCCGGCTACATGCTGCTGGGCGCGGTCGCCGAGGGCCCCGACGCGAACTGGTTCTTCAAGCTCACCGGCCCCGAGAAGACCGTGCGCGCGCAGCGCGCCGCCTTCGACGGGATGCTGAAGAGCTTGAAGTAGGAAGCGCGAGCCGCGCCCGGGCGGCAATGGTCTCTCGTTCGAATCGGCCGGAATCGGGGGGCAGGTCGCTGCCCCCCGCTACTCGTTCGCCGCCATCCCGCACACCGGGCAGATGACCGGCCGGCTCCGGTCTCCAAGACGGCGGAGCATCATCTCGGAGAGCATCGCCGTTCCTCTCCCGACGTGGTAGCTGTGGATCCCCTGCTGAAGGAGGTCGATCGCCTCGACGGCGCGGCCGGGAAGGTCCTTCGCCAGCTCCTCGACCGCGCGATGGCCGCCTTGCAGCAGGGTCTCGAATTCCTGAGCGGTCCACTTGGCTTCGCGTGACACCTTGACGATCCCTTCCCCGTCCCTGACCGTCCGGTTGCCTATTCTCTCACGGCGCTCGCCTAGAGACGTCCCATCTGCCGGTCCTGAACCCGCGCGAGGGCCAAGAGGCCGACGCCAGCGCCGACGAGCGCCAGGAACATGTCCGACTGCGTATCCCAGGGGTCGCCCTGGGTGCCGAGAAACGCGTCGGCGCCTTGCCCGAGCGCCACTGCCGCCCGCCACTCGATGAGCTCGTACCCCGCGCTGATCGTCATCGCGACGCAGAGGGACAGGAAGGCGGCCATCCGACGGTTGGTGAGGTACTTGCCGCGGAGGAGGATTTCCCGCGCCGCCAGGGCCGGCACCAAGCCTTGCGCGAAGTGACCGATCTTGTCGTACGGATTCCGGCCGAGCGAGAGCGCATCCCGAATCCAGAAGCCCAGGGGCACGCGCGCGTACGTGTAGGCGCCGCCCACGATCAGGATGATCGCGTGGACGAAGATCAGGCCGTAGAGGAGCGAGGTCAGCGGGAACCGCCGGTACGAGACGACGAGGATCGGCCCCACGATCAAGACCGGGGCCACCTCCATCCACCAGGTCTGCCGATCGTACGGCCGGATCCCCGAGACGACGAGAATGGCGGCGGCCACGATCCCGAACGCGATGAGATACCGCTCTCGCGACAAGCTCCGCTACCCCCCTTTCAGAGCTCTCGGGTCGGATCGGCCACGCGCCCTAAGAACAGGATCGCGCCGGACTTCTCGTGGCGGATGACGAAGAGGAAGGGGTGATCGGCCTTGAAGACGACCGGCGGCTTCGTCACGGGAATCGCGGCGCTGGTCACCCCCACGACGGCCGTGGCGGCCGCCGCCTCGGTTCCCTCTTCGTTCACGTCGACGAATGCCTTGTGCACGACGGCCGAGATGAAGAGGCCCTTCTTGCCGTCCATGCCCGAGAAATCGGCGGCGGCCGCCGAGAAGGCGTCCGGCATTCCCATCGCCCCCAGGACCTTCGAGAGCTCGAACTCCCGCGTCATCTTGAACCTCGGCAGTGTCAGATCGACCTCTTCCTGGCCGAATCTCTGCAGCTCCTTGCCGAGCAGGGCCGGGGTCACCCCCTTCTCGACCGCCGCCAGCCCGTCGACCTTCTTCGGGAGGATCACGACCATCGACAGCTCGTCGCCGGCGTACGGCAGCTTGACGGCCTGGTAGTCCGCGGTCTCCTTGTACCCGTACTCTTCCCGGCTGCGCATCATCGAGGCCTTCGCCTCTTTGCCGCCGGGCAGGTGGAACGGCTCCTCGAGCGTCCTCGACGTCTCGAACGGCTTGGCCCACTTGCCCTTGAAGTAGATGGCGTTCGTGAGGACCAGCCGCGTTCTGGAATCGAGGACTCCCTCCGCGATGAGGTTCTTGATCTTGTCGCGGGTCTCTCTCTCGACCCAGGCGTTGATGGTCTCGCGGGCCGCGGCTGCGTCCTTCGCGAAATCGACCTGGCTGAGGCCGGCCCCGTAGCTGTCCTTGACGAGTCGCAGGTAGTCGGGCAGGAACTCGAGCCCCTTCTGCCCCCAGAGCGCGTTGGCCACCGAGAGCTGGTACCGGCGCGGAGCGCCGTCCGGGCCCTTCTCGGCATTGAGGCTCCCGAGGAACGCGCCCATGGCCTGGTGCAAGTCGGCCCGTCCCGTCCCGACGTGCAAGACCCCGATCAGCTGCTCGGCCGTCCGACCGCGAGCTCCGGCCGCGGTCATCGCCAGCGCGGTTTCGATCGAGCTGGGCGAGTAGAAGAGATTCCCCTCTTGCCCGGCGAGCTTGCCATGCAGGTCTGCGGCAAAGGCGTTGTTGGCCTCGGCCACCCACGCTGCCTGCGCCGCGCCTCCGGGCGCCCGCGGAGCCTTGGGATCGGCCGCCAGGGCGAGGAGAGGACCAGCGGCCAACGCGATCGCGGCAGCCAGGGTCAATGCAGCGGGAGTGATGTGCGTCATGGTAAGACCCTTCGGGATCATCTGCGTCCCTGCATCTTTCCTGCTCCCTCCCCGCCTACCGGAATCCGAACACCGGCGGGAAGAGCACGACCACCACCCACGCCCACGCCGCGTAGACGGGGAGGTACGCGGTCTGCCAACGCTCCAGCTTGGCGAACGCCATCCGCCCGGCGAGGAACCGCGCGTAGAGCGCGGCGGACCCGCCGAGGCTCACCAGCAGGATGAGGTTCTCGCCGAGGGCCGCGACCTTGTTGGGGCTGAAGCCGAACTCCGAGATGCGGGCGGCGATGGCCCACAGCGCGATGGCGTCGACGAGCAGGGCGCAGACGACGAGGAGAAGCTGCATGGCATCGAAGAGCCCCGGCGCCTTCTGCGGGTCCCGGGCCGAGATCGCGTAGAGGACCAGGCCCACCACCAGCACCAGGAGCAGATCGAAACCGATGAGCACCTCGCGCCCCAAGACGATGCCGCTTCCGGTCCACGCCATGGTCGCGAGGAACGCCAGCAGCAGGACGGTGAACAGCGGCGTGAAGAGGAGCGTCAGCACGGGCGCCATGTTCTCGATGACGCTCTGCTTGGCCTCCACGAGCCACGCCGCGATGATCACGGCGCCGACGGCGCCGCAGGGCAGGATCCAGGTCGTCACGAGCCACTGCGGCTTCAGGCCGATGGAGCTGAAGACGAACGCGGTGAGCGCCATCAGCACGCCGCCGCCGAGGGCGATGAGGGCGTAGTAGATGAACCACTCTCCGGAGAAGCGCACGTAGTTCATCCGCTGATCGTGGTCCCGCCAGCGGCCGGCGGCGTACGCGTAGCCCACGGCGAGCCACAGCGCGATGGGCAGGTGCAACGCGGCGAGGATCTCGGTGCTCGCGCCGGATGCGAACGGCACGAGGTTGATCGCCGCGACCGCCACCACGAACGGCGCCGCCAGCCACAGCCGGCCCGCCGGCGCGAGGGACCGCTTCGAGGCGAAGAACGCGGCCAGGAACGGGAGCACGAACAGGCTGAAGTTGCGGAAGTAGAGCTCCGGCAGCTCCCGGTCCGGGTGCATCCTCACGCCGAACAGCTCCGGGACCTTGATGGCCACGGCGGCGGCGATCGCCAGGGCGACCGCCAGCAGGGCTTCCTTGACGTTTCTCACCCGCTCCTCGGCGGCGCCGGGAGCAACGACGAGCCGCTTCCAGAGCCGCTCCGAGTGCTCCCGCGCGAACTCGCGGGAGAGCGCATCGAGGTCTCCGATGCGCTTCACGGCGATGAGGAAGGCCTCGTCCCCCGCGAGCCCCGCCTCCCGGAGCGTTTTCACCTGGCTGCGCAGGTGATCCTCCAGCTCGTCCGCGTCCACGGAGTGGATGGCCTGCCGTCGCCGGACGTACGAACGCCACTCCGCGATACCCTCTTCCAGCGAGCTGCGCGCCCTTTCCTTGGGGTCATCGTTTTCCTGCGACACGAGTCAGCCTCCCTGAGGCGCCAGTTGGAACGAGCGGAGCAGCGTCCGGCGCAGCGTGGAGTCCACCACCTGCCACTGTCGCCGCTGGCTCGCCAGTTCCGCCTCACCACTGTCGGTCAACCGGTAGTACTTGCGCTGCCGCCCGGACTCCGACCGCCCCCAGACGGCCTTCACGAAGCCGTTGCGTTCGAGGCGGTGGAGGACGGGGTACAGCATGCCGTCCGTCCACTGGAGCTCGCCGCCCGACAACTCGGCCACGCGCTTGATGATCGCGTAGCCGTAGCTCTCGCCCTCGCTGAGGATGGACAAGATCAGCGGCGTGGCCGAGGCCGCGACGAGGTCCTTGCCGACATTCATGGGCCGGACCGTCGAGCGAGCGAGGATTGGATTTCGTACATAGAAGCTTTATACATTGTACTTCTATGTATGTCAAGGAACCAGCAACAACAGGAACCAGCAACGACAGGGGTCGGCAACGACGCGCCAAGGGGACGCAACTCGATCTCCGGCAACGGGTTGCGGGAAGACCAGGGCGTCACCGCGCTCGGCGCCCTCGGTGCCATCCCGTTCCGACCCTGGAACGGCCTGGATTCTCGCGCCGTGGTTTTGCCGACACCCTGCAGGAGGCCTCCGCGACCTACAGATGGACGGTGACGTGGAGGGGTACGACTGCAAGCTCCCGACCGACCCGTTCATCGTGACCGTCGGGGTCGGCCGCAAGTTCTAGTCGGCTCCCCAAGCGACACGCATCTCGAACACGAATTCTTTCGTAAGGATAGCGGAACGGCAAGCTCTCTTGCTGCGCGATAGCCGGTCCGGGAGTTCGCCAGGGAGCCAACCTCCTGTCGGAGGTGACCCATATTGAGAGGGACGGGCCTGCCCTTCTCCAGTCGGCCGGAACGATTCGCGAGAAGTCAGACCGTCACACGTGAAACCCGTGCTGCGGAATCCTCGTTTCGTCGACGTGGAACCAAGAAGCTCCGCAGGTCGTTCCGTCGTGGGCGTCTCCCATCGTTGGAAGACCATGGGCCCGCGGCTCTGAACGTCAAGTGAACGGGGTGAACCTCACTGCGGGGCAAGCGGCCCGTCACCGACCAGCTCACGCTCGGACAACCTCGTGCCGTAGAACAGGCCGCGCGAAGCGCGGTAGTTCAGCCGCGTGTCGATCGCGGTGTGCAGCGGGCAGGTGCGGCGGGCTCGGTCCGCGTAGTCCGGGAACGCGCGCACGCGGTGGGCCCACAGGTCATCGAACCCCTTGATCCCCAGCTCGGACAGCGACGCCAGCACGGCCGGGTGCGCCGCCAGCCGCTCGCGGGCTCGCGCCTCCGCACCCTCCGGCGATCCGCGAGAGGCGACGATCAGCAAGTCGCCCTCCGTCGCTCGAAACGCCGTCAGCTCAGGGAAGACCTTGCCGATGGTGGCCACGACCGAGCAGACCACCTCGCTGTCCGTCTCGTAAAGGTGCAACCACTGCAGCAGCACCCCTCCGTCCGCCAAGCGCGCGTCGATCGATCGGAAGAACTCGAGCGTGAAAAGCAGGTCGCTGCCTCCGCCCCACAGGTTGCTTGGCTCCGATACGATGAGGTCCCAGGTGTTTTCGGGGCGGCGCAGATAGAACCGCGCGTCTCCCACGTGGATGCGCAGCCGGGGGTCGGAGCCGACGTCGTGAGTGTGCGCGCCGAACAGCGGCAAGGCCTGCACGACGTTGGGCGACACCTCGGCCAGGTCGATGACCTGCAACTCGGGCCAGAGGGTCAGCTCGCCGGCGGTGACTCCGGTGCCCTGGCCGACGATCAGGGCACGCCGGGTGCCCGAGGCCAGCAACATCGGCAAGTGGGCCGACAATCGCAGCGTCTCTTGGTCGATCAGCGTGTTCGAGTCGTTCTTCCCGTTGATGTAGATCTCGAGCGGTCGCGGCAGGGGCAATTCCCAGGCCGGCGCTTCGAGGACGGCCACCGAGTCCAGCGGCCCGTCTTCCTGGTGGACGAAGTTGTGGTTGATCATGCGCGCGGCGTGGAATGCTCGTGGACCGGAAAACGTGGCGCTCGTCACCGCGTGCATCCGGTAGGTGCCCAGGGCCAGGCGGTGAGGATCGAAGCCGGGGAGCCGGAAGCCGGCGAACACCGTGACGGCGACGAGCGCGATCGCTACCGGACGCGCCGCGCGCCCGGCCCCCGGGGCGGCGAGCCAGGCCATCACGCCGGCCAAGATCGGCGCAACCAGCAGCACCCGCGGCAGGTCGACCAGGTGGAACAGGAGGAATCCGCCGGAGAGGCCGCCGGCGAGCGCGCCTAGCGCATTCCAGGCCAGCAGCCTACCGGAGGTTCGACCCGCGCCGGCAATCGACGCGCGCCGCTCGTGAAACGCGAGCGGAATGATCGCTCCCATCGGGGCCGCGGCGAAGAGCAGCGCCAGCGAGAGGATCAGCCAGGTCAATGCATGGTAGGCACCGAAACCGAATCCGCCCGAACCGGGTAGAAAGCGCAGGGCGTGCGCCAGCCACGGCCAGGTGTCGTAAGTCGGAAAGAGGACGAGCCAGGCGGCGCTCGACGCGGCGCAGGCCGAAAACAGCGCGCTCGCCGGGATCGTCCTGCGGCGCGCGACGATCAGACTCCCCACCGCGATCGACGCGACGAACGCCGCGACGACGAGGCAGAAGACGTACGGCGTGCCTCCGAGCACGAGGCCGAGCAACCGGATCAGCGCGCTTTCTTGCGACATCGTGGCCATGCCCGCGAGAAGCGAGATCGCCGAAAGCGTCCACACCGGCAGGCGCCGTGCTGCGACCCGGGGTTCGGGCTGCGCGGCGGCGGCCGACGGCTCCGCGGCGCCCGCCCCGGGCAGAAGGAAGAGGATGGCCGCCGAGGCGAGGTTGAGCACGCCAGCCAGGCGAACCGTCGCGTTGGGGCCCCATGCGGGAAGGAGCACGAAGCCGGCGCCGAGCGCTCCGGCGACCGCCCCCAACGTGTTCAACCCGTAGACCCGGGCGTGCGTGGCGGTCAGCCCGGACAGCGAGGCGACCAGGCCGCGCGTCATGAACGGCACGGTGGCACCCATCAACATCGACGGGACCAGCACCAGGGGCAGCGCAGCGCCCAGGCTGCCGGCGATCAGGCCGAACGGGCGCGAGAAACTCCATGTCCGCGCCAGGCCATCGACCAGCAAGAAGGTCCAGGGGAAAGCCAATCCCCATACCCCGATCGCCAGCTCCAGCCAGGCGTAAGCCTTCAAGGGTTGCGAGGTCCGCGCCGAGAGTCCGCCGCAGATCGCGTAGCCGAGGGACAGCCCGCCAAGGAACACGGCCAAGGTGGTTGCCGTCGCGGCGTGGTCGACGCCGACGATCGCGCCGAGGTGCCGCTGCCAGGCGACCTCGTAGATCAGACCGGCGGCGCCGGTGGCCAGAAGGACCGCGGCCGCCGGCACTCCGAACCTCGCCGAGCCCGCGTCGGCTCTGTTTTTCATTGACACGTCACCCAATTGCGAGTACCTTTACACGTTTCCTGCTACAGGATAGGTGGTTTTGTGGCTGCGGGGAGAACTAAAAAGATGAGAAATGGGCGAATTCTACTCCTGGGCGCATTGATCGTGATGAGCCTGTCGGCGGTTGGCCGCGCCGAAGCGGCGATGGACATGGTCCTCAATATCCCGGGCATCCCGGGCGATTCAACTCTTCCCGGCTACGAAAATCAAATCAAGGTGCTCGCCTGGTCCTGGGGGGCCAGCAACGCCGCGTCGTGCAGTTTTCCGACCGGCAAGCTTAGTCTGCAGGACTTGTCTTTTACCAAGTACTTCGACGTGGCCTCTACCGTCCTCCTCACCAGGATGAAGGACACCACGGTCATCCCGTCGGCGACGCTCACTATGGTCCCCGTAGGGACTTCCGCACCCTCTGAAACGATAGCCCTTAGCAACATTATTGTCAGTTCCGTCTCCACCGGCGGAAGCGGTGGCGAGGACCGCTTGACGGAGAACGTGTCTTTCAATTTCTCCCAGGCGGTCATCACGTACTACTGTGTGGGCGGTAAGGGTGCTCCCTGCAATTCGGTGACCGTCACAGTCGCGGGCTGCCCCGCTCAGTAGGCGCAGCTCCATGAAATCGTACGCCACGCGACTCGCGCAGCGCGTCGTCCCCCTGGCCTTGGCGGTCGGCCTGGCCTGCGGTTCGAGCCCGGCGGCCACGGTCGACACGGAAGCCCGCGCGAAGTCCCTCCGTGCGTTCAGGCTCGAGCAGCTGCGCCGGCAGATCGTGCCTCAGTCGCCAGGTGATGAGTTCATCGCGGTGAAACCCGTGAGCGCCGTGAGCGCGGCCGCGCTGTTCGAGCGCATGACAGGTCGACGCGTTCCGGGATCCGTGAGCCCCGTCGAAGACGACCTCCTGGTGTCGGTGACGAAGACGATCTACGAGACGCTCGCCGAGACTTCGGAGTCCTGTTGCCGGTGCACCGACGCGGCGATCTGCAACGATCAACTGTTCTGCAACGGAACCGAGATCTGTCAGGGCAACCTCTGCGCCCCCGGCCCGGCTCCCTGCGACGACGGCCTAGCGTGCTCGACGGACACCTGCACCGAAAACACCGACACGTGCACACACGAGCCACCACCACCCGCTGAAGTGGCCTCGCTCGACGTCGGCCGCAGCGCGCCGGCATCCCCGGTGGCCACGCTCGCCTGGTCGAGCGTATCAGGTGCCGCCTCGTACAACGTCTTCCGTGGCGCCTTGGCCGGGCTGGGCGATCTGGCCTGCTTCACCTCCGGCGTGACCGGAACGTCCCAGAACGACGACGGCGCGGTGCCGGCGAGGGCGTACTACTACCTCGTCACGTCGGTGGCCTGCGGCCAATCGGGGCTCGGCTACGGCCGGCCCAACCCGCGTCCGTTGCCCCCCACCTGCCCGTAGTCCCATCCGTCCGGAGTCGACCGGAGACGGGGCGACGGTAACCAAGAGCGGACGCCGACCGTGCTGAGGAGATCGCTCTTCACGATCGCGCCGCTCCTGGCGATAGTCAACCTGGCCGCCGCGTCGGAACCGAAGCTCGTCCTTCTCGGCACCGCCGGCCGATCGACGCCGAAGCGGACGCGCTCCACCCCGGCGCAGGCGATCCAGATCGAGGACTCGATCTACGTGGCCGACCGCGGAAACGGTGTCGGAGGCAGATGGCGCTCGCGGGCTTTCCGCTGCACGATCTCCGCCACGTCTTCGTCACCCATCACCTGTCCCTCGCCAAAACCCCATCCGCGTTGAAACTGAACCAGATCCCTGGTTTGTTGTATCTGGAGGTTTGGCTCCCCAGGAAGGACTCGAACCTCCGACCCGGTGGTTAGCGGTAGGCTTCACCGCGCCGCGGTGCGAGCGCCATCAGCGCGCCGCCGCCGCGCGCTCCGGCGAGCGTCCCTTCACGTACGTCTCGAGCCAGGTGTCCATCTCCCACAGCATGTGGAAGATGTTCTCCTTCGCGGCGTAGCCGTGGCTCTCGTAGGGAAGCAGCACGAGACGCGCGCGGCCGCCGAGCCCCTTGACGGCCTGGAAGAGGCGCTCGCTCTGCAGCGTGAAGGTCCCGGGATTGTTGTCGGCCTCGCCGTGGATCAGCAGCATCGGCGTCTTGATCTTGTCGGCGTAGTTGAACGGCGACATCCGCTCGTAGACCTGCTGCGCCTCCCAGTACGACCGCTCTTCCGACTGGAAGCCGAACGGGGTGAGGCTGCGGTTGTAGGCGCCGCTCCGCGCGATCCCGGCCGCGAACAGGTCCGAGTGCGCGAGCAGGTTCGCGGTCATGAACGCCCCGTAGGAGTGGCCCATCACCGCCACCCGCTTCGGGTCCACGACGCCCAGGTCGCCCACCGCCTTGATCGCGGCGCGCGCGTCGGCGACGAGCTGCTCGATGTAGGTGTCGTTCGGCTCCGCCTTCCCCTCGCCGACGATCGGGAACTGCGCGTTCTGCAGCACGGCGTAGCCGCGCAGCGCCCAGAACACCGGCGACCCCCACGACGGCGTCACGAACTCGTGCGGGGAGCTGTCCACCATCCCCGCCGCCTTCTTGTCCTTGAACTCGGTCGGGTAGGCCTCCATCAGCATCGGCAGCCGCCCGTCGCGCGCGGGGTCGTACGCCGGGGGCAGGTGCAGGTCGGCCGTCAGGTCGACACCGTCCTCGCGCTTGTAGTGGATCTTCTTCGTCGTCATGCCCTCGAGCGCCTTGAACGGGTTCGCCACGTAGGTGATCTGCTTCGGCGCCTCGGTCGTCCCCATCTTGCGAAGGTAGAGGTTGGGGTACTCCTTCGTCCCCTGGATCCGCGTCAGCGCCAGCTTCTTCTGCGGGTCGAGCACGCGCACGATCTGCTCGTAGGTCTTGATCCCATCGGCACGCCAGAGACGCGTCGCCTTCCCGCTCGCGACCTCCATCTCGTCGAGGAAAGGCCGGTTCCCCTCGGGCGAGTACCCCTCGCCCACGAGGTACAGCCTCGACCGGTCCTTGCTCGCGAGGAGCACGTCGCGGCCCGAGACACTCGGCACGGTCACGAACTCCCCCGGCCGGCCGTAGAGGTCCTCGCGGGAGTACTCGAACAGCACTCTCGGATCGGGATTGTCCTGCCCGGTGAGCACGAGGTATTTCCTGACGTTCCGGTCCTTCCAGCGGAAGTCGGAGACGATCGCGATGCCCCCTTCGCCCCAGGTGATGTCCCGCAGGCGGTTCGTTGTCGCGCAGAGCGTACCCGGGGTCCCCGCAAAGGGCGCCGCGAGCTGGTACACGAGGTCACGCTTCGGCACGTCCTTGGCCGGGTCGCCGCCGTCCTGCGCCTCGATCCAAGCGACGGTCGCCGGCGCGTCGTCGCGCCACTGGAAATCGCGCCGGCCGGCCTCCGCCGCGTCGAACGCGATCGGGATCGTGTCGGCGAGCGGCTTGTCCGCCAGCTCGGCGACCGTCTTGCCCGCGCGGTTCGCGACGAACGCCCGGTACGGAAACCGGTCCAGCGGGAACTGGTACGAGAACGGCCGGTGGACCTGCTCGACGAGGAGATGGGCGCCGTCCGGCGAGGGACGCACCGAGCGGTAGATCCCGGCGGGGAGAACGCCGTCGGACTTCCCGTCGAGCGCGAACCGTCGGACCTCGGTCGCCGCGTAGTGCTCGAACTTCCGCTCGTCGGCCGGGTTGCGCAGCAGGTCCTGGTAGGTGCGCGCCGGGGCTTTCTTCCCGGCCGCCTCCTGCACGACGGGACCCGTGGGGAGCGTCTTCTCCTCGGGGTACGGCTCGAGGCTCGGGCGCACGTGGACGTAGATCCCGCTCTCGTCCGGCGACCACTGGTACGGCCGGTCGAGCGCCGCGGAAACGATCGCCGGGGTGACCGGCTTCGCCTTGCCGGTCGCCGTCTCCGCGATCCACAGCGACATCCCGTCGCGCTCGACCACGAGGAACGACAGGTAGCGCGACCTCGGCGAGAACGCGTTCCACTCGATGCGCGGCTTCTCGGGGAGCCCCGTCACCGCGACCTTCTTCCCGGTCGCGATCTCGAGGAACTCGATGCCGATGGTGTAGTTCGTGCGGGCGCGGTTGTGGTTGCGCGGGTTGATGCGCAGCCCCGCGAGCTTGAGCTCGGGCTCGGCCAGCTCCTCGAGCGACTTGAACCCCGGCCTCGTCAGCACCGCGGCCCACTTGCCTTCGCCGTCCACGACGACCGCCGGCGGCGGGACCACGTCCACCAGCTGCAGGATCTCCTTCGGCGGCTTCTTGTAGGTAACGTCTTCCTGCGCCGCAACCTGCGGCACGAGCGCGGCGAGGACGACGAGAAGGGACGCGAGAACGACGACGCGGACCGATCGGTTCATGTGCGACCTCCGTGACTGCGAATCCTAGTACACCCGGCCGACGGGCGGAGGACTCGGCCGGGAATGTCCGCAGACGGCCCTTTTCCGGGCCGGCGAGGAACATCCCCGGCCGGGTCCGGAGCCTCGGGCTCGGACCAGCGAGGGCGAGTTGCCGACAGGCGGAGGACACGGCCGGGAATGTCCGCAGACGGCCCTTTCCCGGGCCGGCGAGGAACATTCCCGGCCGGGTCCGGAGCCTCGGGCTCGGACCAGCGAGGGCGAGTTGCCGACAGGCGGAGGACACGGCCGGGAATGTCCGCAGACGGCTCTTTTCCGGGCCGGCGAGGAACATTCCCGGCCGGGTCCGGAGCCTCGGGCTCGACCCCACGCGAACGAGGCCGGAAACGCCCGCAGACGCTCCCGGCCTCGTTCGAGCGCTGCCTACTTCTGGACCTTGTACTTCGGCCGCTCCGGCTTCTTCGGCGGATTGGCCTTGAGCTGCTCGAGGGACCACTCGATGGCCCGCTCGAGCTGCGGGTCGCGTCCCGCCACCATCTCGTGCGGCGCGTTCTCGACGACGATGTCGGGATCGACGCCGTGGTTCTCGACGAGCCACTGGCTGGTCTTCGGGATCCCACATGCCGAAGTCCGGCATGGTGACGTTGCCGCCGTCCACCAGCGGCAGGCCGTGGCTGATCCCGACCAGCCCGCCCCAGGTCCGCTTGCCGATGACCGGCCCGATCCCCAGCAGCTTGAAGTAGAACGGGAAGGCGTCGCCGCCCGACCCCGCGTACTCGTTCACGAGGATGCACTTCGGGCCGTCGATCGCCGTCCCCGGCGTGCGGAAGCCGTTCGCCGTCGCGGTTCGACCAGTAGACCATCGTCGAGCGCCGCAGGCGCTCCACGAAGAAGTCGGGGATGAAGCCGCCGCCGTTGAAGCGCTCGTCCACGATGATCCCGTTCTTGTCCACCTGCGGGTAGTACTGCTTGGTGAACTCCTGGATCCCCTGCACCGCGGTGTTGGGCACGTGGATGTAGGCGATCCGGCCGCCGGTGGCCTTCGACACCTTCTCGCGGTTCGCCTCGACCCAGGCGGTGTAGCGCAGCGAGGCTCGTCGAACATGACGGGCTTGACCGTGTACGTGCGGGGCTTCGGGTCGTCGGGAGCGCTGCCGACCGTGATGCGGGTCTGCTTGCCGTCGGTGCCCACGAAGGCGGCGTAGAGGTTCGTCGGCGCCTTCAGCGGACGGCCGTTCACCGCGAGCAGGTAGTCGCCTTCCTTCACCGCGATGCCCGGCTCGCCGAGCGGAGCGGCGATCCTCCGAGTTCCAGTCGCGATCGCGGTAGATCGTCTTGAACCGGTACAGGCCGCTCTTCGCGTCGAGCTCGTAGTCGGCGCCCGAGCAGCCCGACGCCCACGCGCTGCACCTGCGGGGCGTCGCCGCCGCCCACGTAGGTGTGCGAGGTCGCACAGCTCGCCGATCAGCTCGCCGAGGATGTAGTTGAGGTCGGCGCGGTGCGCGACGTAGGGAACGAGCTGGCGGTAGCGCTCGCCGACGGCCTTCCAGTCGAGGCCGCCCATGCGCCGGGTCGTAGTAGAAGTCGCGCTCGAGCCGCCACGCCTCGTTGAACATCTGCATCCACTCGAGGCGCGGATCCACGGTCGCCATCAGCGTGCCGGCCTCGATCTTCCCGTCGCCGGACTTCTTGCCGTCCGTCGCGTCGACGATGCCGAACGTCGTCCTTGGAGCGGTAGAGGAGCTTGCCGCCGTCCTTCGAGATGGCGTAGCCGGGCGCCACGCCGGAGAGGATCGTCTTGTCCTCGCGCTTCTCGAGGTCGAAGTAGGCGATGGACGCGTTCGGGGGAGGGCCGCCGCCGGGGCCGTCGTCGTCCAGGTTGGGCGGTCCCAGCTCGACGAAGACGACCTTGTCCTTGAAGACGGAGAGCTGGCCGTAGCGGCCGGCGGGGACCGGCAGCTCGGCCTGGCGCGGCGACGAGCCCCTCCAGCTCGATCTCGACCGGCTTCGGCGGCTCTTCTTGTCCTTCGTGTCCCCGGCCTTTTCGTCCTTCTTCGTGTCGCCGCTCTTGGCCGCAGCGTCGTCCTTCTTGTCGCCGTCGCCTCTTGTCGCCGTCCTTCGCCCTTGTCCGCGTCGTCCTTCTTCTCCTCGCCGGTCTCCTCGTCGCTCTCGGGCGCGACGGGCGACGCCACGTCGGTCGCTGCAGCGACAGCGGCGTAGATCTTGTCGGTGGCGCGAGAAGTGGAAGTTGAGCTCGAAGCCGCCGAACTCGGGGTTCAGCGTGCGGCGCGAGACGAAGTACAGGTACTTGCCCTCGGGATCGAACGCCGGGCCCGAGTCGTCGGTCATGCCCGTCCGACACCGCGGTCGCCTTGCCGTCGTCGAGTCGAGTAGAGCATCAGCTGGCTGAAGCCGGCGGCGTTCGGCTTGGAGTAGGCGAGCCAGCGCGAGTCGGGCGCCCACGCGTAGTCGAAGATCTCGCCGTCGTCGCCCTTGTCCACCTGGGTCAGCTTCCCGGTCTCGACGTCGCACCACCAGACCGTCATCGGTCTTGTCGGAGAACGCGAGCTTCTTCGAGTCGGGCGACCAGCGCGGCGCGTAGCGGAAGGTCGCCGCCGCCCTTCGTGACCTGCCGGTCGGGCGTCTTGCCGTCGGCGCCGATGACGTGGATCTCGTACTCGCCGCGACTGGTCGGAGAGGTAGGCGATCCACTTGCCGTCGGGCGACCACGCGGGGTCGCGCTCGCGCGCGCCGGGGGTGCTGCGTCAGGTTGCGCACGTCGCCCTTCTCGGCCGGCACCGTGAAGAGGTCGCCGCGCGCCTCGATCACCGCGCGCTTGGCCGACGGGCGAGAGGTCCGCGGCGCCGAGCCAGCTCCGCGACGTTGCGGTACTCGGCGCGCGTCGCCGGCTTGTCGTCGGGGACCAGGACGGAGATCTTCGCCGCCTTCTCGCGCGGCCAGGTCCATGACGTAGAGGTAGCCGCCGTTCTCGAAGACGATCGCGTCGCCGCCGATGCTCGGCCACTTGACGTCGTAGTCGGCGAACTTCGTCACCTGGCGGTGCTGCTTCTTGTCGAGATCGTAGGCCCAGATGTTGGCGGTGCCGGCCGCCGCGGTCCGAGGCGTAGTAGATGGTGCGGCCGCGCCACATCGGCCACTCGTCCGGACCGTCCCAGTCCGTGATCTTCTCCGACATGTTCTTCGCGAAGTCGTACGTCCAGATCTCGGGGGCGTTGCCGCCCCGGTAGCGCTTCCAGGTGCGGTTGTCGTAGGACGGGGTGACGAACGCGATCTGCGCTGCCGTCGGGGGAGAACGACGCGTAGCCCGCCGTGCGGCAGCGGCAGCAGCTCCTCGAAGCCGCCGGCGGCGGGAACGCGGAAGAAGCGGTCGAACCGCTGCATGGACGAGGCGCGCGCCGCGAGCGGATCAGGATCGACTTGCCGTCCGGGTACCACTCGGCCACCGTGTCGTTGCCGGGGTGCCAGGTGAGCCGCGCGGGCTCGCCGCCCTCGACCGGCACCGTGAACGCGTCGACGTTGCCGTCGTACTCGCGCGGTGAAGGCGATCGTCTTGCCGTCGGGCGAGAACTTGGGGAAGCGCTCGATGCCCTCGTGCGTCGTCAGCCGGGAGGCGACGCCGCCCGCGCGCGCGACCGTCCAGAGGTCGCCGCCGTAGACGAAGACGATCCGGTCGCCCTGGATGTCGGGCTGGCGCAACAGGCGGCATTCCTCGAGCGCCATGGAGGGCGAAACGGCGAGCGTGAGAGCGAGGGTGGCGAGGGCGAGACACGTCAGCGTACGGTGGGCCATGACCCTGGATCCTCCTTGTGACCGGTTGCGGAAAACGAGCTCCGAGGGTAGACGCGCCGTCTCCGGCGGGTCAACCGGCGGGCAAGTAATACGTTCGACCGCCATCCGGGGTTCTGGATGGCGTCATCCGGCTTGACATCGCGGCAGCCGGGCCGTACAAGAATCTCGTAGGGATCCAGGCGAGGCACCCATGCGCACGATCTCGGTGTCTCTTTCTTTCGTGACGGTTGTGGTGTGCCTGATGGCAACGGCCGCGCCTGTCGCGATGGCGGACATTGGCGGTTCCGACTGGCTGTGGGCGTCGGGTCCCCCCGCCCCGGAAACCCGAAAGTACGCCGCGATGGCCTACGACAGCACCCGTGGTCGCGTCGTGCTCTTCGGGGGGCTCGGCACCGCGGCGATTCCCGGAACCTGGGAGCGTGACGCCACCTCCTGGGTCCTCAGGCTCCCCGCGACGAGCCCGCCGGCCCGCTCGGCTCACGCGATGGCGTACGACGCCGCCCGGGAGCGGGTCGTGCTCTTCGGGGGGTCGGGCGGCTCGGGAGTTCTCGCCGACACGTGGGAGTGGAACGGCACCGACTGGGTCCAGCGGATTCCGGCCACGAGCCCGCCGGCCCGCTCATTTCACGCGATGGCTTATGACAGCGCCCGTCAGCGCGTCGTTCTCTTCGGGGGGTCCGCCGGCGCCGCGGCTCTCTCCGACACGTGGGAGTGGGACGGCGCCGACTGGGTGCAGCGGACGCCCGCCACGAGCCCGTCGGCCCGCACGGGGAGCGCCATGGCTTACGACGCCGCGCGGGGGCGGGTCGTGCTGTTCGGGGGACTGGCGTCGGCAGGCGGCTATCTCGGCGACACGTGGCTGTGGGACGGGGCCAACTGGTACCCGGCGGCATCCGGCTCGAATCCGCCGGCTCGCGATCGACACGCGATGGCGTACGACGGCGTCCGGCAGCGCGTGGTCCTCCTCGGGGGGAGGAAGTACGGTCCCGCTCCGACCTATGTCGAGTACCTAGGCGACACGTGGGAATGGGATGGCGCCGCGTGGGCGCAACGCGCGCCCGCAACGAGTCCGAAGACGCGGTGCGGCCACGCCATGGCGTACGACGCCAGCCGCGGTCGCGTCGCGATCTTCGGTGGAGAGCACCAGTACTTCGACCTGGGATACGGGTTCGAGCTGCTCGCGGACACGTGGGAGTGGAACGGCACGGCCTGGGCGGAGTGGACGTCCTCCACGACCACGATCGCGCCGCCGGCGCGCAATCAGCACGCCATGGCGTACGACGGCGCCCGCGGACGCGTCGTGCTCTTCGGCGGTTACGGCCAGAGCAGCGGCGTTCTCGCCGACACGTGGGAGTGGGACGGATCCGCCTGGGTCCAGAGAGCGCCCGCCGCGAGCCCGCCGGCCCGCAAGGACCACGCGTTGGCCTACGACGGCGCCCGCGGACGGGTCGTGCTCTTCGGCGGAGCGGGCAACTCCGGGATGCTCGCCGATACGTGGGAGTGGGACGGCACGAACTGGGTCCAGAGACTCCCCGCGAAGAGTCCGCCGGCCCGCCAGGAACACGCCATGGCCTACGACGGTATCCGGGGCCGGGTGGTGCTCTTCGGGGGCGTCGACTCGAGCGGCTACGACCGCTCCGACACGTGGGAGTGGGACGGCACCAACTGGGACCAGAGACCGCCCTCCCACAGCCCGCCGGGCCGGCGAGGCCACGCCATGGCCTACGACGGCGCGCGCGGGCGTGTCGTTCTGTTCGGGGGCTGGGGCGGCTCCGCTCTCTCGGACACGTGGGAATGGGACGGCTCCGGCTGGGTCCACAGGACGCCAGTCACGAGCCCGCCGTCCCGCTACTACCTGGCGATGGCCTACGACGGCGCCCGGCGGCGGGTTGTGCTCTTCGGCGGAACCGGCGACTCGTACACCTGCCTCGGGGACACCTGGGAGTGGAACGGCATCGACTGGGCCCTGCGGGCGCCCGCGACGAGCCCGCCGGCCCGCCAATTCCACGCGGCGGCCTACGACGGCGGCCGGGGAGGTGTCGTGCTCTTCGGGGGCTACGACTGCAACCGGCTGCTCTCCGACACGTGGGAGTACCTGCCGGTCTCGGCGTGCGAGTATCCCGGCGCGGTCGCGGGCTTCAGTCCGGGCGGAGGCGGCGGCGGGGCGGCGACCGACGCGCTCGGCCCCCTCGACGGGCAGGCCGTCTCTCTCGGTCTCGGCGGACAGCTCGTCCTCCTCCTGGACCCGCCGGTGCGGGACGCACCGGGGACCGAGCTGATCGTCAACGCGATCGGCGCCGCGAGCGGAGGCGTGGACGAGAACTACCGCGTAGAGGCGAGCGTGGACCTCGTCTCCTATGTCGTGTTGAGGGATTGTCCGGGGGGCGACTGCCCGGTAGACCTGGCGGGCTCCGGCCTGCCGTTCGCGCGGTATCTCAGGATCACCGACCTGCCTCCCCAGGAAACGGGCCCGGTCCCGCCGCACCTCGGCGCCGACATCGACGCGGTGTCCGTCCTCGAGTGCTGCACGACCGGCTTCTGCTGCGGGCAGCTCGACGGGACGTCGTGCGACGACGGGAACGCCTGCACCACGGGAGACCTGTGCTCCGGCGGCGCTTGCACCGGCGGCCCGCCTCCGTCGTGCGACGATGGAAACCTCTGCACGAACGACTCGTGCAGCCCGCCGGCCGGCTGCGTGCACGCCAACAACACGCAGCTCTGCGACGATGGGGACCCGTGCACGTACAACGACCGTTGCAGCGCGGGTCAGTGTGTGGGAATCACCGGATCCGACACCGACCAGGACGGGGTGCCCAACATCTGCGACAACTGCTGGGACGTGCCCAATCCGTCCCAATCGGACGCAGACCAGGACGGTGTCGGCGATGCCTGCGACTCCTGCACCGATTCCGACGGCGACGGCTACGGCAATCCGGGGTATCCGTCCAACAATTGCGCCGTCGACAACTGCCCCTTTGTCCCGAATCCCACGCAGTCGGACTTCGACCACGACAGCATCGGCGACGCCTGCGATACCTGCACGGACTACGACGGCGACGGCTTCGGCAATGCGGGGTTCCCCGCCAGCCTGTGCCCCCACGATAACTGCCCTTTCGTCCCGAATGGGGGACAGCTGGACGCGGACCAGGACGGGGTCGGCAACGCCTGCGACAACTGTCCCGGGGCGGCGAACCCCGATCAACACGACGGTGACATCGCGGACCTGACGTTGTCCCAGTGGGCCGTCTCGGCGACGGCGAGCAGCGAGTGGTCCACGCCACCCTACGGCGCGGTGCAGGCGACGGGCGCTCCCAACGTCTCGAGCTGCGAGGACGACGTCCTGGCCTGGTCGCCTTCCGGAGGAGGAGCCGATCCCGAGTGGCTCGAGGCCCACTACGGCGTGCCGATCCAGGCCGCGGGCATCACGGTGTACGAGACCTCCATCTTCGGCTCGGTGTTCCAGATCGATCTCGTGGATTCCGCCGGCGCGTACCACACCGTGTGGACCGGTATCGACGGATCGGCCTGCAACGCACCGCTCTCGGCTTCGTGGGCTCGCACGCCGTACCTCGTGACGGGTGCGAGGATCCACACCGCGATCGACGGTTGGGAGGAGATCGACGCGGTGCAGCTCGTCGGCATCGTGCCCGCGCAGCCTTCGCCCGACGGGCGAGGCGATGCGTGCGACAACTGTCCGCTGGTCCCGAATGCGGACCAATCCGACGTGGACGGGGACGTCGTGGGAGATGCCTGCGACAACTGCCCCACCGTGCCGAACCCCGACCAGACGGATCTCGATCACGACGGGATTGGGGACGCCTGCGATCCGGATATCGACGGGGATAACGTCGCGAACGCGAGCGACTGCGCGCCCAACGACGTGACCGCATGGACAGTTCCTGGCGAAGCCCTGAGTCTCGCTTTCGCGAATGCCAGTGACAAGACATTCCTGACGTGGATACCACCCGGCGCTCCCGGCGGCTCGGCAGTCCGTTACGACCTTCTGCGGAGCGACGTCGCGAGCAGCTTCTCGGCGGCCTACTGTGTCGTCACGGACGCGACGACGACCACGGCTACGGACGCGAGCGAGCCCTCCGCTGGAGCGTCGTACCACTACCTCGCGCGCTCGGAGAACGCCTGCGGCGGCAATCTCGGCACCCGTCCCGGCGGCGTGCCTCGAACGGGGCGCGACTGTCCCTGACGACCCACGTCCTTACAGCAGCTCGCAGAGGCGGCGGAACGTCGGGAGGCCGGCGGGGGCGGAGGCGCGCGAGATCATCTCGGGGTCGTCCCAGCGGAAGAACGGGTTCGTCGACCGCTCCTCCTCGAGCGTGAGCGGCACCGTCACCGTGTCGCCCGCGGCGGCGCGCCGCTCGAGATCCTCGAGCCGCGCGGCGAGCCGGGCGTTGCCGGGGTCGAAGCGCGCGGCCTCGCGGACGTAGGTCAGTGTGTACTCGTGCGAGCACCAGATCCGCGTGGCGGCCGGGAGCGCCCGGATCTTGACGAGCGACGCGAACATGTCGTCCGGCGTCCCCTCGAAGAGGTTCCCGATCGTCCCGCCGAAGACGGTATCCCCCGAGAAGAGATCGCCTCCCCCGGCCTCGTCGGGGACGAAGTAGGCGACGTGGCCGAGCGTGTGCCCGTCCACCTCCAGCACGCGCGCCTCGCGCCCGAGCACCGCGACCGTGTCTCCGTCCGACACCGCCTCGGTCAGCGCGGGGAGCCGCTTCCGGTCCCGCGCCGCTCCCACGACGCGGACGTCTCCGTGCCGCCGCCGCACCTCCGCGACCCCCGCGACGTGGTCGCCGTGATGGTGGGTCAGCAGGATCGAGTCGAGTGCCACCGCGTTTCGCTGGAGCCAGAGGGCCACGGGCTCCGCCTCCCCCGGGTCCACGACGGCGGCGCGCCCGCCCTCGTCGTCCACGAGCACGTAGATGTAGTTGTCGGAAAGCGCGGAGAGAGAGACGACCTTCATGACGTAGCTCCCCTCGGGGCTGCCTCGCCTTGCGTCGCGTTCCCGCTCACCGCGCCCGCTCCCGGTCCATGCGCTCGAAGAACACGTGGAGCGTTCGGGTCAGCGGATCGACGCCCGCTACGAGCGAGGTGTGCCGCGCGCAGTCGATGAATTCCGCGGGGAGCGCGAGCTCGAGGCGATGGCCGTCGCCGTTCAGGTCCTCGAGGTCGACGAGGCGCGCCGGCTCGCGCGCGCCGAAGCGCTCCTCGTAGCCGCGGGAGGCGGCGCCGGGAGTCGCGTCCGCCTCGGAGCACGGGAAGCGCGGCAGGAGCGGCCCGCCCCCGGTCCCCTTCAGGCTCGCGGTCAGGTCGAGCGTGTCCTCGAGCCCCTTCTCGCCGGCCAATACCAACAGGACCTTCTCGGCCGCGTCGGCGTGGCCGAAGACCCGGTCGGGGCAGGAGGAGCATCCGGACGGGACGAACTTCGCGCCGATCAGCGCGATCGCGAGCGTGTGGCGGTAGCCGTCGCCGAGATCCACGCTGCGCGCGTCCCTCAAGATCGCCCCCTCGGGAAGCAGGGACGACAGGGTGCCTCGCTCCTTCGCCGCCTTCGGCGGCTCGTAGACGTACGTGGTCACCACGCGCGTGGTGAAGCTCTGGACGACGACGCTCCGCGTCCTCTCGCGAGGCGGCTTCTTCCCGGTGGCGCTCTTGACCGCCGCCTCGACGGCGTCGGCGTCCCACTCCCGGCGCGGCGCGGCGAACAGCACGTCGGGGGCCGCCACGGATCCGTCTTCGCCCAGCACCACGTGGATCACGAGGTCGAACGGGCGCCCCGCGTCCTGGATCACGAGCCAGCTCGACGGCCAGCCGTCCGCCTCGAACAACGTCTCGACGCAGGTCGCGACCCGGTCCGCCGAGAGCACCGCACCCGGGGACCCGAGCACGGTTTCCTCGGTGCCGTCGGGAAGGCGCACGGTCTTGCCCGCGAGGCGCTCCGCGAGAGACGCCGCGAGCGCTCCCGCGCGGTCCGGGGACGGACGCGGCAGCTCCTTCGCCGCCGCGAGGCCGGGCGCCAGGATCAGAGCGAGCATCGCGAGCCCGGCGAGTCGAAAGCGCTTCATGAGACCCTCCCCGGCCAGACTACATCCGGGGTTGCCGCGAGACAACCGCGAACGCTCCCGCGCGCAACGAGGTCGAGGCCCGGGCATTGATCGCGGCGGTGCGCACCGCCTAGATTCGACGGCACCATGCTGCAAGCCGCGGCCGCGACGTCGGCGTCTCCCGTCCTCGACGACCGGTTCTTCCTGATCGAGAGCCTCGGCCGCGGCGGAATGGGAACCGTGTACCGCGCGTTCGACCGCGCGGAGAGCCGCGACGTCGCGCTCAAGATCCTCGACGACCCCGAGCCCGCCGGCCCCTCGCACCCGCTCTCGGCGGAGTTCGAGGCGTGGTCGCGCCTCGCGCACCCGAACATCGTCGAGGCGCTCGAGCTGGGACGCTCGCGGCACGGCCCGATCGAGGCGGGAAGGCCGTACCTGGTGCTGGAGTACTTCCCGGGCCTTCCCGTGCACCGCGCGCTCCGTCCTGGGAGCGTGAGCGCGGACTCCCTCGAGGCGGTCTCTCGTGGGGTCCTCAGGGCACTCGCGCACGTTCACGACGCCGGCCTCGTGCACCGCGACGTCAAGCCGGGAAACGTGCTGGTCTCTCCCGCGGGACGCCTGCCGGATCGCGTCAAGATCACGGACTTCGGTCTCGCGGTGGAGGCCGGAAGAACCGGCGTGCCCGGCCAGGTGAGCGGGTCCATCCCCTACCTCGCCCCCGAGGCGCTGACGGGAGAGGCGCTCGACGGCCGCGCGGATCTCTACGGCCTCGGCATCCTCCTCTACCACCTCGCGACCGGCCGCATGCCCGCCCCCGGCCAGGAGCCCGGAGAGATCCTTCGCTGGCACCTCTCGGGGGCCCGTCCCGATCCGAGGGACGCCGCGCCGCGGATCCCCGCGCGCCTCGCGCGATTCATCTCCAGACTGATGGCCCGCGACCGCGACCTGCGCCCCGCCTCGGCGGCGAAGGCGCTCGACCTGCTCGGCGCGCGGGAGGCCCCGCATCCGGCCGCGCCCTGCCTCGCCGCGGGACGCGCGGAGCGCGCCGTCCTGCGCCTGGCGATGGACGCCGCGCGACTCGGGGCGAGGCGCCGCTTGGCGCTACCGGCGTCCGATGGGGCGGCGGCATCTCTCCTGCGCGAGGCCCGGGTGCTCGCGGGCATTCACGGGCTGGCCGCGCACCCCTTGTCGTCCGGCGGGCGGGCGTGCCTGGGCCGCACGGTGCTGCGCCTCCTGCTCGACCGCGGCGCCGACGCTCGCGCCATCGTCGAGCGGCACCGCCTTCTCGCGGGACTGCCGATCGCGCTCCTCGGCGGCCTGCCCGTCTGGGACCGCGCGCGCGACGGAGCGGACGCGTCGTGCGACGCCGCGCCGCTGCGCGCCACCGCGCGCGGCGTCGCGGGCTTCCTGCTCGAGTGCTCGACCGCGAGGCCGCTCGTCCTGATCGCGGGGCGCGCCGCCCTCGCCGACCGGATGGCGCGCGAGGTCACCGCCCTGCTCGACCGCGCCATCCGCGACGACCCCCAGCCCCGTCCCGGCCGCAGCGGCCTCCTGCTGCTCGTGGAGGAAGACTGATCGCGCCATGGCTTGGGCGGCGGACCACCGGAACCGTAGGCTCGCCGGGGGGCGAACGTTCGCGGGGCCTCTCGCGGCGACCTCCCTCGGCGACGACCCGCATCGGTCGCGCGAAGGGTCGAGCAAGCGCGATGGCGCAGACCCTAGCGCCATCGCGCTCGACCCTTCGCGCGACCGTGCAGGGGTCCCCGTCGCCTCGGGCATCGTCGCCGCGAGAGGCCCCGCGATCGTTCGCTTGGGAGCAGCCGATGCTGGGGTCGACCGAAGGACGGGAACGGACCTGTCCAGGTACAACCGACGCCGGGATTAGCCGAAAGTCCGGAATCCACGTTCGAATTCGGCCCGAAGCGGCCCTGTTTTCGCGCGGCCGGTTCTTCCCTTGAAGGCCGCGCGAAAAAAAGTTGAATCAACACTTTCTCGCCCGGGGCGAGCAGGCGGCGCGGCGAAGTTCGCCGCGCAACGCCGCAGCGTGCCGCGCGGGCCGAATTCGAACGCGGATTCCGGACGCTGCAGACTACGATCACCCGCCCATGGCGAGGAGGCAGCCGACTACGAGCACCCGCTGGTCGCGCCGCAGTTGACGCAGACGTAGCAGGCGCCGTTGCGCACCATGAGCTGGCCGCAGTCGGAGCAAGGCGGCGCGTCCGCCTGGCGGACGAACACCTCGTGCTCGCGCTCGGCCAGGCCCCCCCGCGTCTTCTTGTCCGGCTCGATCTCCGTCCCGTTCACCGCGGTCGCCTTCGCCGGCTGGTCCTCCTTGGGGAGGAACTGCAGCGCCATCCACCGGAATACGTAGTCCACGATGGACTGCGCGAGCGGGATCTCGGGGTTCCCCGTGAACCCCGACGGCTCGAAGCGCACGTGCGTGAACTTGTCGACGAGGAACCGCATCTCGACGCCGTACTGCAGCGCGAAGGAGATCGCGGTCGCGAACGCGTCGGCGAACCCGGCGAGGGTCGAGCCGGCCTTGCCGAGCGTGATGAAGATCTCGCCCGGGCTGCCGTCCTCGTAGAGGCCGGCGGTGATGTACCCCTCGAACCCGGCGACCGAGAACTTGTGCGTCACCGACTGGCGCGTGTCCGGGAGCTTGTGGCGCCGCAGGTGGGAGGCCGGCGCGATCGCGAGCGCCGGCTCCTTCTCCTTGCCGGTGGAGAGGGGCTGGGTCCGCTTGCAGCCGTCGCGGTAGATGGCGATCGCCTTGAGGCCGAGCGTCCACGCCTCGACGTACGTCTGCTCGATCTCCTCCACGGTCGCCGTGGCGGGCATGTTGACCGTCTTCGAGATGGCGCCGGAAAGGAACGGCTGGACCGCCGCCATCATCTTGACGTGCCCGAGGTAGTGGATCGACCGCTCGCCGTTCATCGGCCGGAGGGCGCAGTCGAAGACCGGGAGGTGGTCCGCCTTCAGGTCCGGGGCGCCTTCGATCGTGCCCCTGTCGTTGACGTAGTCGAGGATCCGCTGGATCCCGTCGTGGTCGTACCCCAGCTTCCGGAGGGCGAGCGGCACGGTGTTGTTCACGATCTTGAAGTTGCCGCCGCCGACCAGCTTCTTGAACTTCACCAGGGCGAGGTCGGGCTCGATGCCGGTGGTGTCGCAATCCATCATGAACGCGATCGTGCCGGTCGGGGCCAGCACCGTCGCCTGGGCGTTGCGGAAGCCGTACTCCGTGCCGAGGGTCACCACGTCGGCCCAGGCGCTTCGCGCCGCCGAGAGGAGGTCCGACGGGACGAGACGCGGGTCGATCCCGTCGGCGTGGGCCTGGTGCTTGCGCATCACGCCGAGGAACGGCTCGCGGTTCCGCTCGTACCCTCCGAAAGGCCCCACCCGGCCCGAGAGCTGCGCGGACGTCGCGTAGGCGTGACCGCACATCAGCGCGGTGATCGCGGCCGCGTACGCCCGCCCCGCGTCGGAGTCGTAGGGCAGGCCGCGGGCCATGAGGAGGGCGCCGAGGTTCGCGTAGCCGAGCCCGAGCGGCCGGTACTCGTGGGAAGTCCGCGCGATCGCGTCGGTGGGATACGAGGCGTTGCTCACCCAGATTTCCTGGGCGGCGATCGCCACCGCGACAGCGTGGCGGAACGCCTCGGTGTCGAACTCGCCGTCTCCGCGGCGGAAGCGCATCAGGTTGAGCGAAGCCAGGTTGCAGGCCGAATCGTCGAGGAACATGTACTCGGAGCAGGGGTTCGAGGCGTTGATCCGCGACGTGTTCGGGCAGGTGTGCCAGGCGTTGATCGTGGTGTCGAACTGGATGCCGGGATCCCCGCAGGTCCAGGCCGCATCGGCGACCTTCCGCATCAGGTCTCGCGCGCGGTAGGTCCCCATGACCCGGCCGTTGGTCACGGCCCGGGTCTGCCACTCGCCGTCGTTCAGGACGGCGCGCATGAACTCGTCGTTGACGCGCACCGAGTGGTTGGCGTTCTGGAAGAACACGGAATCATAGGCGCCGCCGTGCACGTTGAACTCGCCCGAGTAGCCGGCGTCGATGAGCGCCCAGGCCTTCTTCTCCTCGTCGGACTTGCTGGTGATGAAGTCCTCGATGTCGGGGTGCTCGATGTTGAGGATGACCATCTTCGCCGCGCGGCGCGTCTTCCCGCCCGACTTGATCACGCCGGCGAACGCGTCGTATCCCTTCATGAACGACACGGGGCCCGATGCCGTGCCGCCGCCCGCGAGGGGCTCGCGGCTGGAGCGGAGGGGGGAGAGATTCGAGCCGGTGCCGGAGCCGTACTTGAACAGCATCCCCTCGGTCTTCGCGAGACCGAGGATGGACTGCATCGTGTCCTGGACCGAGTTGATGAAGCAGGCGGAGACCTGCGGGTGCTCCTCCACCCCGCAGTTGAACCACACCGGCGAGTTGAACGAGAGCATCTGGTGGAGGAGGAGGTGGCTCAGCTCCGCCTCGAACGCCTCGGCGTCCGCCTCGGTCGCGAAGTAGTTTCCCTCCCGCCCCCAGCGCGCCGCGGTCCGCACCACGCGGTCGAGAAGCTGCTTGACGCTGTGCTCGCGGTCGGGCGAGCCGAGCTGGCCGCGGAAGTACTTCTGGGCGACGACGTTGGTCGCGAGCTGCGACCAGGACTTCGGCACCTCGACCCCTCGCTGCTCGAAGCTGACCTCGCCGCGGTCGTTGGTGATGAGCGCGTCCCTCAGCTCCCACTCCACCTCCTCGTACGGGTGCGTTCCCGGCCGGGTGAACCGCCGGGGGATTCTCAACCCGTCCCGCGGGTTCGGGACGCGGTCGGAGGCACCGGGAGCGACGTCGCCGGAGACCGGGGCCGCGGGGTCGTCCTTCGAGGGTCGCGACTCGGGGTGGAGCATCGAAATGCCCTCCAAACTGGCTCGCCCGGCCCCCTGGCACGAGGGAGGCCGGCTTCAAGGAAAATTCGGTATCGGGTTCGTTCCGGGTACCGCCCGCCCCCCATCCGGGAACGTGAAAAAAGCGCGCTTAGAGATAGCAGGGCGCTTCCGGCCTTGTCAAGGGCAAATCCCACGAAAACTACCAAGTATTGGACATCTTTTGTCCGTCACCACAACATATTGTGGTAGGGGCGGTCGTCCACGGTCCCCGGAAACCCAGCCGACACTTCGAGTTACGATGGCACGATTTTAGACCAACCACGTGGGGATCGCGGTCGAGAAGAACGACGGAGCCCGGCCGGCGGCCGGTGTCCTTCTTCCCCGTCCGGGGGGGCTACAGCACGCAGACCTTCTGCTTCCAGGTCGCGTAGAACGCAAGCCACTCCGGGCTGGGATCGACGAAGCAGATCCCCATGCCGCAATCGAGAATGTGCGCGAGCTGGGCCGGAACCCGCTTCGCCCAGATGACGCGCCCCCAGAAGGTGAAGACGCGGTCCGGGAACTGGACCGAGAGCTGGACCGTCGTACCGGGCCGGAAGACCTGGTTGGTGTGGATGAACAGGCCCGTATCGGAGACGTTCTTCGTGAAGCCCATCTTGTCCGGGACGGCGGTGCCGAACCGGACGAGGAGCCGGCTCCTGGCCCGCTTGATGCGCCGGCTGTCGGCCTTCGCCGACGGCGAGCCGTCTCGAGCGTTGGCCCCGCTGCGCCCTGTCGCCATTCCGGCTCCGATCCCGGGATGGTCCGCTCTCGCATGCTCCCGGCGGAGGACAATATGGTCCCGGCCTTCCGGCCGGGCAACCCGGGAGGGCCTCGTCCCTACGCTCCGGAAAGCCGCCGGATCGCCCATTCGGCATGGGAGCGGATCATCGGGTCCGGATCGGCGAGTGCCGCGCGGAGGGCCGGGAGGGCCTTCGGGTCTCCGCGGTTCCCGAGCACGACGCAGGCGTTCCGCCGCATCCCGTCCCAGCGCGCCCTCATGAGCGGCGTGCCCGAGAAGCGCGCGCGGAAGGCGGGCTCGTCCATCCCGAGGACCTCCTCGGGATCGAGACCGTCGAGATCGTCGCGCGCCGCGAGCGTGCCGCCTGCGGCCGAGCGCGCGAAGCCGACGTTCCACGGACAGACGGTCTGGCAGTCGTCGCAGCCGAAGAGCCAGTCGCCGATCCCGGGGCGGATCGCCTCCGGGATCGCGCCTCGGTGCTCGATGGTCCAGTACGACACGCACCGGTTCGAGTCGACGACGCCGGGCTCGACGATGGCGCCCGTGGGACACGCGTCGAGGCACGCGGTGCACGTCCCGCAGAAGTCGTCGTGGGGCCCGGGCGTCGGCTCGAGAGAAGCGGCGGAGAGGATCTCTCCGAGAAGGAGCCACGATCCTCGCGTTCGCGTCAGCAGGTTCGCGTTCTTGCCGATCCATCCGAGGCCCGACGCCTCGGCCCAGCCGCGCTCGAGCACCGGCCCCGTGTCCACGAAAGCCCTCGCGGGGAGGCCCGACGCCTCCTCGAGCCACGCCGCGAGGCGCTTCGCCTTCGCCCCGAGCACGCGGTGATAGTCGCGCCTCCTCGCGTACAGCGCGACCTTCGCGCGCCCCGCGGCGGGCTCGGGGGTGCCGCGCTCCGGTCCGTAGTTCATGGCGAGCGAGACGACGCTCCGGCAACTCGGGAGGAGCTGCCGCGGATCGGCCCGGCGCGGCACGTCCCGCGCGAGCCAGCCCATCGCCGCGTGGAAGCCGCGCGCGAGCCAGGATTCGAGAGCCCGCCCGTCGCGCGGGAGAGGACGGGCGGCCGCGATCCCCGCGGCGTCGAACCCTTCCTCGCGGGCCCGATCGAGGAGGGCCCGGGTGAGCGCGCCGGCGTCCATCGCCTACTCGTCCGGGGCGGACGGCTCGAAGGGACGCGGGAGGTCCTCCTCGGCCGGCACCTTAAGGCCCGCCGCGCGGGCGAGCCAGAGCACCTGCCTCGCGACACCGCGGACCACCTGCACGTCCCCCGGGGAGAGGTCCGCGCGACCGAGGATCCGCCGGACCCTCCGCATCATCCCGTCGGCGGTGTCCTCCTGGAGGAAGCCGATCGCGAGGAGCGCCGCCTCGAGGTGCCGGAGCGCGGCCTCTCGCGACGCGTGGTCGGCGAGCGGCTCCTCGACCGGTGCGGGAGCGGCCCCCGGCACCGAGAGGCGCAAGGTGTACGCTACGAGGAGGACCGACTGCGCGAGGTTGTACGACGGCAGCGCGTCGGAGGAGACGAAGTGCACGAGGTGGGTGCAGCGGTCGAGCTCGGCGTCGGTCAGTCCCGAATCCTCGCGTCCGAAAACGAACGCCAGCTCCCCCATCGCCGCGAGGCGGGAAAGCTGGGGCGCGAGCGCGTCGAGGCGGTAGTGCGGCCGGCGCTGTTTCCCCTCGCGACGCGTCGTGCCGATGACCGCGCCCGCGCCGTCGAGCGCTTCGTCGAGATCGGCGTGGACGCGCGCGTCGCCGAGGAGGCCGGCGGCGCCCACCGCCATCCTTCGGGCTTCTTCCCCCCGGACGTCGCACTCGGGCGCGACGACGTCGAGCCGCGAGAAGCCGAGGTTGGCGAGCGCGCGCGCCGCGGCCCCCACGTTGCCGCCCGACTGCGGCCCCACCAGCACGAAACGCACCCTCTCGAGGTCCGCTTCCCCGTTCCCGCCTTTCATTCCTGGCCCGTCCTTCGTCTGTTGAGAATACCAGAGGGGAACGGATGAGGCTCTCGGTTCGAGGGGACGGGCCCCTCGTCGTCAAGCTCGCGGGGACCGCGGGCGGCACCGGGCTCTACGACGAGGAAATGGAGGCCGCGGCGGCGGCCGGCTTCCGGGTGGCGGCGCTCGATACGACCGGGGACCGCTCGGACGATCCGGCCCCCGCCGGGATCACGTGGGACGCGCTCGCGGACGACGTCGCTCGCGGCCTCGAGGCTCTCGGCGCCGCGCGCGCGATCTTGTGGGGAACTTCGTTCGGCTCTCTCGTCGCCCTCGCGGCGGCCTCGCGCCGCCCGGAGAGCGTCTCGGGGCTGCTCCTCTGCCGCCCTCCCGAGCCGCGGGGTCTCCCGCGTTTCCAGACGGCGGCGATTCGCTGGGCCGCCGGGCGCCGCGATCCGGCGCGCGCGGCGCGGCTCCTGTTCGTCGCCGGGTTCAACGTGCTCGTGGCCTGGGAGGGCCTGTACCCGACGACCTTGATCCGCCTTCCCGCGCTGCTCCGGGCGTCGCGGGAAGCGGCCACGCCGGCCTCGACCTTCCTCGCCAAGCTCCGCCTGCTCCTCGACGAATCCCCGGGCCTGCCTCCCGCCGAGGCTCGCATCCCGGCGGCGATCCTCGCCGGTGCGTGGGACACCGTCGCCCCCCTCGCCGGGGCGCGGCGCCTCGCCGCCTCGATCCCCGGCGCGCGCGTTTCGGTTCTGCGCTTCTCGGGACACTCGGGGGCGTACTCGCGACCGCGAGCCAACGCCCGCCTCGTCGTGCGGGAATTGCGGGGACTCGCCTCGCCTCGATGACGACGGCCGCGCGGGGGTCACCGCGGTTCTGGATCGCTCGGGTCCCGGTCCTCCGGCGGCGCCGACGGGGGAGCGGCAAGTGCTCCGAGATCCGCCCCTCGCCGCTCGGCCTCCCGCGACGCGCGCGCCCGCACCTCGTCCCGCCCCGTCTCCGCGGCCGCGGCGGCCAGCAGGGCGTACGCGTCGCCTCCCAGCACCGACCCGAACCGGAAGCGCAGGTTGCGGATCTGCTCCACGACGGAGTCGTCCTGGCGGTCCCGGAAGTCGAGGCGCAGCTCGCCGGAGAGCCGCCGGTAGGCCGCACCGAAGTCGCCGCGCCGCGTCTCGAGGCGCGCCCGGAGGAGCAGCCGCGCCGGCTTGAACTTGCCGGCGTCCGCGCCGGCGAGCAGGCTCTCCGCGGCCTCGAGCGCCTTCTCCGCCGCTTCGTCCCGCCCGCGATCGAGGAACAGACGCGACCGCCTGAGGTGAACGAGGGCGTCGAGCAGTCTCGCGGCGCGCTTCGCGTCCCACCGGGACGACCGGATCCCCAGGTAGCCCACCGGCACCCGCGTCTCCGCGGCGAGTGCTTTCTCGTAGAGCGCTTCCGCTTCGTCCGGCCGCCCGGTGTCCGCCAGCCAGTCGCCCTCGTGCCGTAGAGCGGTCTTCGGGTCGCGGGTCTCGTCGTGAAAGGTCGCGAGCACCTCGCCCCGCTGGTCGAGCCAGAGGCGGACCGGCCTCTCCGCGAGGATTCTCGAGAACTCGCTGATCTCCCCCGTGAGCTCGGCGCGTCCGCTCACTTCCCTCACCTTGACGGTCGGCCCGCCCCTGGGCGCCACGCCGGCGGCAGCGCCCCGGCCTTCCCGCTCCTCCTCCGCGACCCCCATCTCGGCCTGGAAGGGCACGACCAGCGACGAATCCGAGACGTCGAAGTCCGGGACCCACTCCCTCTGCACGTCCCACCCGCGCTCTCCGGCCCGCACGAGACGGTGGCGCGTGCGGCCCGAGGGGAACTGGCGAACGCGGCAGCGCAGTCTCCATTTCCCGTCCTCCGCCGCCTCGACGCTCCAGGTGAAGTGGAACTCGGGGACTCCGGTCCCGTAGACGAGCCGCCGCGCGAACGCGTCGAGGTTCTGGCCCGACATCCTCTCGATGGACTTGAGGAAAGCCGGGGTGTCGATCACGCGGTTCGCGGCGCGATCGGAGAGGGTCAGGAGCATCTCGAGGAACGGCTCCTGCCCGATGCGCTCCGCCAGCGTGGACAGCACGATGGAGCCCTTGCCGTACACGACGGCCTTGTACGCGGCGTGGCTCAGGCTCGAAGCGAGGCGCTGCCCCAGCACCACGGGGCCGAGCGACTCCAGCGGGGCGCCGTTCGCGGCCGTTTCCACGAGAGACCCCCAGGTGCCGCGCGACGTCCAGGCCAGGTAGTCGAGGTCGTCTCCGAGCCAGGCGAAGGAGAAGCGGACGGCGGCGTACTTCGCGAGGGCCTCGGAAAGCCACTGGTCCCGGTAGCTCCACCATCCGACCTTGTCTCCCCACCACTGGTGCGCGATCTCGTGGGCGATCGTCTCGACCCGCGCGTTCCGGATCGCCCACCGGCTCGTCCGCGGCCGCTCGAGAACGAGCTCGTGCGCCAGCGTGACGAGGCCGGGGAACCCTTGGGAGAAACCCCTGGGGACGGTGACCACCGCGAGCGTGTCGAGGGGGTACGCCCCGAACGTCTGCTCGAAGTAGCGGAGCGCGTCCGCGACGGTCTTGCGGACCTCCGCACGAACGGATCTCGGCACTCGCTTCGACGTGCGGTTGAACGCGACGGTGACCGACACGTGCCCGACCTGTTCCTCCGCCGTGTCGAACTCCCCCACCTCGAAGCTGAACGCCGTGCTCGGCAGGTCCACGACCCTCCGCTCCCACCTGCTGTCACCCGAAAGCCCTCCGGCCACCCGGCGGCCGGGAGCGACGAGCTCGAGCTTCCTCGGCCAACGCAGCGTCACGTCGTACGAGGCGCGGTCGATTCTCCCGGCGTGAGGGTGCCAGCGCCGCGTGTCCCGCAGCACCGGAACCCCCTTCTCCGCCTCGTCGAAGGCCACGCCCGCGTACTCCACCTCGATCGCCAGCGGCTCGCCGGGAGCGGGGGCCGCGGGGAGGATGGCCGTGACCGCGCCGCCTTCGCGGACGAAGGCCAAGGCGCCTCCCGCGGCGTCGCGCACGCTCCTGACCTCGAGATCGGGCTGGAGCGCGAGGACCACCGCGCGCCGGCCCGCCGACTCGGACCGCAGGTCGATTCGGGTCTTTCCCTCGATGCGCTCCCGGTCCTTCGAGATCTCGACCTCGATCGTGTACTTCACGGGCTCGAAGCCCGCGCCGCCCGTCGCCGGCTTGCCGTCCTCGCCGCGGAGGGCGGACGAGCACCAGGTGTCCCAGTCGCCGAGGTCCTGAAGCCGCATTCCCGAGAGGCGGCCCTCCTGCTGCTGCCCGCGGATCAGCCGGCGGATGAGGTCGCCCTCGTGATCCCCGACCTCGGCGGGGACGAACTGGCCGAGAACGGACGGCTCCAGGACGTCCGGGTCGAGGACGTAGAAGAAGTCGCCCAGGCGCTTCGACCGGAACCATCCCGCGAAGAAGCCCTGCGCGGGCGCGTCCCCCAGCGCATCGCGAAGAAGAGTGGACTCCACCCCGAAACGGCGCCGCTCCGGGCCCTCCTTCCACTTCTCGAAGGCGGAGCGCGCCCGCTCGAGAAGCGCCGGATCGGGAGCTTCGGGGCCGGGGCGCCGGAGGAGGCTCGAGACCGCTTTGTCGTCGGCGATGACCAGCACCGCCTCGTCCACGGGCTCCCTCAAGGCCCGGGACCGGGCGAACTGCTCGAGCTGCGCCGCCTCGACGTCGTCCGGCGGGTCGAACGTGAACACCGCCCGCCCGGCGAACGCCAGCTCCGCGGAGTGGCCGCCGATCGGCGTCGCGGGCACCAGGATCCCTTCCTCGATCTTGAGCGCTGCGGCGCCGAGGACGATCTCCACGCCGCGCAGCGCGACGGCGCGGCGGTTCTCGAGAGTGGCCTTCCGAATCGCGTCCGCGAGCGGCTCGGGGCCTTCCGCGGCGAGCCCCGGAATCGAGCAGGCCGCGGCCAGCACGAGCGCGAGCCGGAAAGGTCCTGCGCGGGATCTCCCCGTTCGCTCGCGTTCGCGACCTGGGGACATCGTCTCTCTCCGCGCCGCCCGGGAGCCGGTCAGTCCTCGTCTCCGGGCTTTTCGACGTCCCCCTGCTCCGCGGCGAGCGCCCGCGCGCTCCGCCCGAGGGTGGGAAGCTCCGGCAGGTCCTTGCTCGTCGCCGCTCCCATCTCCTTGAGCTTCCGCGCCGGGACGAGGACGCGGCGCTCGTAGGAGCCCGCGGCCGCGTCGAACGCGTTGACCGCGCGGTTGAGGTGAGTGCGCAAGTCGTCGAGGTGGGCGGTCATCTTGACGAGCCGGTCGTACAAGTCGGCGCCGAGGTCCCGGATCGCCTCGGCGTTCTCGGCGATCCGCTCCTGCTGCCAGCCGTAGTAGACGGAGCGGAGGAGGGCGATGAGCGTCGTGGGGCTCGCGGGGATCACGAAGCGATCCACGCCGAACTCGATCAGCCCCGGATCCTGCTCGAGCGCCGCGCTGAAGAACATCTCGCCGGGAAGGAACATCACGACGAACTCCGGCGCGGGCCGGAACTGGTCCCAGTACGACTTGGCTCCGAGCCGCGTCATGTGCTCCCGGACCTGCCGGGAATGGTCCTTGAGGCGCGCCTCCCGCACCGCGTCGTCGGGCGCCTCGACCGCCTCGAGGTAGGCGGACAGAGGGGCCTTCGCGTCCACGACCACGCTCTTTCCACCGGGGAGGCGCACGAGAAGATCGGGGCGGAGCCGCCCTTCCTCCGTCGCCGCGCTCTCCTGCTCCGCGAAATCGCAGTAGGCGAGCATCCCGGCCATCTCCACCACGCGGCGGAGCTGGATCTCCCCCCAGCGACCGCGAACCTGCGGGGCGCGCAGGGCTTTCACGAGGTTCGCGGTTTCGGTCTGGAGCTGCTGCTGGCCGAGACCGAGGGACCGAACTTGCTCCTGGAGGGCCGCGTACGCGCCGACGCGCTGCTTCTCCACCTCGTGGAGCCGGGCATCCACCTTGTCCAAGGCGGATCGCACCGGCGCGATCAGGTCGCCGATCGCCTTCTGCCGGGTCTCGAGGTCCCCCGAGGCGCTCTTCTGGTACTCCCCCAGCACCGTCTTCGCCAGGTCGAGGAACGACTGGTTGTTCTGCCGGAGCGCCTCGGCCGACAGGGCGGAGAACGCGTCGCGGAAGCGCGCCTCGAGCCGCTCCGCCTGCGCGCGCTGCTCCGCGGTGACTCTCCGCTCGTTCTCGAGATCGGACTCCCTGCGGGCCAGCTCCTCCCGGGCGGCCGCGGCCGTCTCGCGCAGACCCGCTACGGCCCGGGCGCGCGCCAGGCCGACCACGATCCCCCCCAGGACCGCTCCGAGAAAGAATACGGCGAGTGACACGACGGTGCCGGTCAACGACGTCTCCCTGGTGGAGGAATGCGCTCGTGCGGCGAGGCGGCTTGCGACGCATCGAGCGATAGGCAAGAATGGATCTTCACCAACTTCGCAACCCCGGGAACGTATAACACACCTATGGCCAAAAAACGCACGCTTCGCTGGACAATCTGGGTCTTCGTCCTCGTCGTCGCGGTGGGCAGCGCCGGCCTGTACGTCAAGCGGCGGCAGGCGAAACAGAGCGAGGACAAGTACCGCGTCGAGGCCGTTGACCGGGGGACCGTCACGCTGACCGTGACCGCCACCGGGGCGATCTCCGCGGTCACGACGGTGCAGGTCGGCAGCCAGGTCTCGGGGATCATCGCCCGCCTCTACGCCGACTTCAACAGCACCGTGAAGAAGGGGCAGCTCCTCGCGGAGCTCGACCCGACGAACTTCCAGGCGCTGGTGGCCCAGCGGCGCGCGGACGTCCTCCAGAACGAGGTCCAGATGCGCAGCGCCGAGATCTCGTTCCACCGGCAGGAGCGACTGATCGCGGAGAGCCTCGCGCCGCAGTCGGACTACGACACCGCGAAGGCGAACTACGAAGCCGCGCAGGCCCAGGTCGAGCAGTCCCGTGCGGCGCTGCGGCAGGCGGAGAACAACCTCGAGTACACGAAGATCACCTGCCCGATCGACGGCACGGTGGTCGCCCGCCAGTACGACGTCGGGCAGACCGTCGCGGCCTCCTTCCAGGCGCCGACGCTGTTCACGATCGCCCAGGACCTGACCAAGATGCAGGTCCAGGCCGACGTGGACCAGTCGGACATCGGCCGGGTCAAGGCGGAGCAACCGGTCCGGTTCACGGTGGACGCCTATCCCGAGCAGGAGTTCAAGGGACGGATCTCGCAGATCCGCCTGAACGCCACCGCCAACCAGAACGTCATCACCTACCCGGTGATCGTCGAGGTCCCGAATCCCGAGGGGAAGCTGCGGCCGCAGATGACCGCGAACGTGACCATCGAGGTCGCCACGGTCAGCGACGTGCTGCGCGTGCCGAACGCGGCGCTGCGCTTCCGGCCGACCCAGGGCCCGGGAGCCGAGGGACAGCGGAACGGCAGGCCGGGCGGCGGCGAGCAGCGGGCGCAGGGCTCTCCGTCCGGGACCGGACAGGGCTCCGGCCCGGGGGCCGGCGGGCCGTCTCCCGAGATGCGCGCGGCGATGGCCGCCGAGCGCCGGCCGGGGATGGAGGGCGCCGCGGCGGCCTTCCCGGGCGGCATGCGGGGCCGGGGCGGGCGGCTCATGCAGACGATCTACGTCCTCGAGGGAAAGGACCAGCTCAAGCCGGTGAAGGTGCGGACGGGGATCTCGGACGGCAAGTTCACCGAGATCGCCGAAGGCGAGCTCAAGCCGGGGGACAGGGTCGTCGTCGGCCAGGTGACGTCGAAGGTCGAGACCAGCGCGCGGCCGCCGGGCGGGGGTAGGATGTTTTGAGCGGCCCACTCGTCGGAATTCACGATCTCGTCAAGATCTACAGCATGGGCGAGGTGGAGGTCCGCGCGCTCGACGGCGTGAACCTCTCCGTGAACGCGGGCGAGTTCGTGGCGGTGATGGGGCCTTCGGGCTCCGGAAAATCCACGCTCATGAACCTCCTCGGCTGCCTCGACCGCCCCACGTCGGGCACCTACGAGCTCGACGGCATCGACGTGTCGGAGCTCGATGCGGACGAGCGGGCCGAGATCCGCAACGCGAAGATCGGCTTCGTGTTCCAGAGCTTCAACCTGCTCCCGAGGACCTCCGCCCTCGAGAACGTCGAGCTGCCGCTCCTCTACGGGCGGGGCGCCATGGGCGGGCGCGAGCGGCTCGAGCGCGCCAGGACGGTGCTGCAGCACGTGGGGCTGACCGGGCGCGAGCACCACTACCCGTCGCAGCTGTCCGGCGGGCAGCAACAACGCGTCGCGGTCGCGCGGGCGTTGATCACGGACCCGGCCATCATCCTGGCGGACGAGCCGACCGGTAACCTCGACACGCGCACGTCGGAAGAGGTCATGGCCGTTTTCCAGGATCTGAACGAGCAGGGAAAGACGATCCTCCTCATCACCCACGAGCACGACGTGGCCATGCACGCCAAGCGGGTCGTGCAGATGCGGGACGGCGTCATCGTCAGGGACGAGCCCGTCGCGCAGGTCAAGGCGCTGCGGGCGGACGCGCGGGCCCGCGAGGAGGCCAGGGCATGAGAGTCGTGCTGGTCCGCACCGCGAACATCCTGAAGGTCGGCCTGAAGGCGATCCTCCGGAACAAGATGCGGTCGACGCTGACGATGCTCGGCATCATCATCGGCGTGGCGTGCGTGATCGCGATCTTCGCGGTCACCGCGGGCGCGTCGGCCGCGATCCAGTCGTCCATCACGTCGCTGGGAACCAACTTCATCATGATCTTCCCGGGCGCAGTGACCCAGTCGGGGGCGCGCATCTTCACCGGGCAGTCCAGCCTGACCCCCGAGGACGCGGTGGCGATCAAGACCGAGTGCCCCGCGGTGGCGTACGTCAGCGCGAGCGAGCGAAGCTCGGGCCAGATCGTCGCGGGCGAGCTGAACTGGGCCACGCAGATCCAGGGAGTGGACATCGACTGGCCCTTCATCCGGGCCTGGAACCTCCAGGAGGGGACCTTCTTCGGCGAGTCGGAGGTCAAGGGCGCCGCGAAGGTCTGCGTGCTCGGCCGCACCGTGGCCGACAACCTCTTCCCGGCGGGGGACGCGGCCGGCCAGGTCGTCAGGATCAAGAACGTCCCGTTCAAGGTCCTGGGCGTGCTGGAGAAGAAGGGCGCGAACACGATGGGGCAGGACCAGGACGACCTGGTCATTACCCCCTACACCACCGTGACGAAGCGGCTGCAGGGACACGCGGGGCACGGGAACCGGGTCGGGTCCATCCTCGCGTCGGCCGTCTCGGGGGATCGCGTGGACGAGGCGATGAAGGAGATCGAGGCGCTGCTGCGGCAGCGTCAGAAGCTCCAGCCGGGCCAGGACAACAACTTCATGATGCGTTCCCAGGAGGAGATCGCCTCGATGGCCGCGGAGAACACCAAGACGCTGTCGGTCCTCCTCGGCACGGTCGCGGCGATCTCGCTGCTCGTCGGCGGGATCGGCATCATGAACATCATGCTGGTGTCGGTCACCGAGCGCACCCGGGAAATCGGCCTCCGCATGGCGATCGGCGCCAAGGGGCACCACGTCCTGGCCCAGTTCCTCCTCGAGGCGATCGTGCTGTCGCTGGTGGGAGGAGCCATCGGCGTGGCGCTGGGGACGGTCGCGTCGCGCGTGGTCACCCGCATCTTCGGATGGCCGGTCGAGGTAAGCCTCACGTCGGTGGCGCTCGCCTTCGGCTTCTCGGCCCTCGTCGGGATCTTCTTCGGGTTCTACCCGGCGCGGAAGGCCTCGCGCCTCGATCCGATCGAGGCGCTCCGGTACGAGTAGCGCCGCATCGGGCGCGCGTCCCGGATCAGGGGGCGGGCTGGGGTCGCAGCGGGAAGGTCTCGCGGACCTCCTTCGGTTCCGCGAGGCGCTCGCCGGCCACCGCGATCACCTTCTTGGTCATGAACAAGGTGATCCCGCGCGTCTTGAGCGTGGCGGCCGCGTCGAGCTTCCGGAGGAATCGGTCGCGGCGGTCGGCCGGCACGTCCCGCGCGGCGCGCGTGGCGTCGTATTCCATGTCGCCGGTCCACGCAACGCGGAAACCCGCCGGGTCCCGGACGATGACTTCCCCGGGCCGGCGCTGCACCAGCGGATTCCCCTGCTGGTCGTAGGTCACGACGATCTCGGCCGCGCCGTCCCCGTCGAGGTCCACGAGCTCGACGTCGCCTCGCCCCACGAACCCGCCGCTCTCCTTCCCGTAGTCGCGGGCGTAGAGGGAGACCAGCGCGTTCGCCTCCCTCCGGAGCACCTCGAGGCGCACGTTGACGCCGCCGGCGTCGTCCTTCTTGCCGGTGAGGTACGTGACCATCGCCACGACCTGCTTCGCCTCGCCGGGCAGCACCCTGGCCGTGAGGACGCTTCCCGAGAGGACGTCGCCGGTCTTGATTCCCATGGCGGCGTAGACCTCGGCGGCGAGGTCGGCGCGGGCTGGAGCCGGCGCGGCCGCGGCGACCCCCAGCAAGAAAGCGAGGAAGATGCGCCTGCTCATGGGATTGCGTCCTCCGGGGGCTTCCCGCTTCCCGCGCCGCGCGCGCCGGCGGCCCCCTCTGCGGCCCCCGCGGCGAGGATTCCGGGGTCGCCCCGAATATTACCATGCGCCCCGGTCACGAACCGGCCGCTTTCCCCTATAATCGGCCGCGGGAATCCTCATTATTCGGGCCTCCGCCCGGTGGCTGGAGCTACGCGATGATCGTTTACACCGCCAGGCACGTGATTCCCGTGTCCTCTCCGCCCGCGAGCGACGGGGCCGTGGCGGTCCACGAGGGACGCATCACCGCGGTCGGCCGCAAGTCGGAGGTCCTGAAGGCGGCCGGCGCCGGCGCTACGGTCCAGGACCTCGGCGATGCGGTGCTGATCCCCGGGCTGGTGAACGCCCACGCGCACCTCGACCTGTCCTGGATGCGGGACGATCCGCCTCCCGGCGGGTCGTATTTCGCCTGGTTCCAGGACCGCACCGAGCGGGTCGACCAGTCCGCCGACACCGTCCGCCGCGAGGCGGCGGAGAAGGCCGCGGCCGAGATGATCGCTAGCGGCACGGTGGCCGTGGGGGACGTGGCCGGGGTGCCTTGGACCGCGGGAATCCTCGCGCGGGCGCCGCTCCACGCCGTGGTCTTTCTCGAGCTGATGGGGCTGAGGTCGGACGAGGCGGAGCGGCTTCTCGACCACGCGGCGGATTCGCTCGACACCATCGAGAGCGAGGCGGACGTGAAGGCGGCCCGTGGCCGCGTGAGCGTCGTCCTGTCGCCGCACTCCGCCCACACCGTGTCCACGACGCTCCTCAAGGCGCTGGCGGGGCGCGCCACCGCGTCGGGCGAGATCCTCTCGATCCACCTCGCCGAGACCGACGACGAGAGCGCCATGATCCAGGACGGCTCCGGGCCGTTTCCGGATCTCTTCCGGGCGCGCGGCGTCTGGGACGACGGGTGGCGCGCTCCCGGCAGCTCGCCGGTGGAGTACCTCGACCGGCTCGGCGTGCTGTCGCGGCGCACCCTCGCGATCCACTGCATCCACCTCGGCCAGCAGGATCACTCGAAGCTGCAGGCTCGCGGCGTGACCGTCGTGACCTGCCCGAGGAGCAACCTGCGCCTCGCCGTGGGGAAGACACCCGTCCCGAAGCTCCTCTCCGCGGGTGTCCCGGTCGCCCTCGGCACCGACTCTCTGGCCAGCGTGTCGAATCTCGACATGTTCGCGGAGATGGCCGGCCTGCGCCGCGAGCACCCCACCCTCTCCCCCGCCGCGGTCCTCCGGATGGCGACGCTGAACGGCGCGCGGGCGCTGAGGCTCGAGAACCAGCTCGGAACGCTCGAGAAGGGGAAGATCGCGAGGTTCGTCGCGGTCCCGCTGGCGGATCCGGGAGACGACCCCCTCGAGACCGTGACCTCGGGCCCCGCGAGCGTCGAGCCGCTTCCCGGAACCTCCGCCGCCTAGGATCTCGCGGCGGACGTTCGCAGCCGAACACGACCCGCGCGGCACGCTGCGGCGTTGCGCGGCGAGAGTCGCCGCGCCGCCTTGCTCCGCTTTTCTCGCGGCCTTCTAGGGAAGAACCGGCCGCGAGAAAAGAGGGCCGCTTCGGGTCGTGTTCGGCTGCGAACGTCTTGTGACGTATGCAAGCGTCCTGCGGTTCCCGCTCTCGTCCATCGGAGGTGTCATGAGCACCAGTGATCCGTGTATGGATTCTCCCTCGTACCGGATGGCGTACGAGGACGTGGACTTCCTGGGCCGCGACGAGCTGCGCTCCGTGAGGCTCGAGCTGGAGCTGCTGAAGGCGGACCTGGTGCAGCGCGAGCACGGGATCGTCTCGACGATCGTCGTGTTCGGCAGCGCGCGGATCCCGGAGCCCGCCGAGGCGAAGCGGTGCCTCGAGGCCGCCGAGGCGGCGGCGAAGGCGAGCCCCGGCGACGCGGCCGCGCGGGCGGGGCTCGAGCGGGCGCGGCGCATCGCGCGGAGCGCCCGGTACTACGAGGAGGCCCGCGAGTTCAGCCGCATCGTCTCCTCCACCTGCCAGCTCGGCTCGCGCCGCGACTACGTGGTGGTCACCGGGGGAGGGCCCGGGATCATGGAGGCGGCGAACCGGGGGGCGCACGACGCGGGCGCGAAGAGCGTCGGGCTCAACATCGTGCTGCCGCACGAGCAGCGGCCCAACCCGTACGTCACGCCGGAGCTGTGCTTCAGGTTCCGTTACTTCGCGATCCGCAAGATGCACTTCCTCATGCGGGCGAAGGCGCTCGTGGCGTTTCCCGGCGGGTACGGCACCTTCGACGAGCTGTTCGAGACGCTGACGCTCATCCAGACCGGAAAGGTGCCCCCGGTACCTATCATCCTTTTCGGCCGCGAGTTCTGGGATCGCGCGATCCGTTTCGACGTGCTCGTGGAGGAGGGGGTGATCTCGGAGAGCGACAGGGAGCTGTTCACCTACGCGGAAACCGCCCGGGAGGCCTGGGAGACGATCTCGGCCTTCCACGCCGGGATCGATCATCGCATGCCGGAGATCTGACCTTCCTTCAGGGCGAGGGCGCGCGGCCGTCCAGGATCGCGAGCGCGCAGGAGAGCGCAGCGGCGGGAGAGATCCCCGCCATCAGCTCGCGCCAGCTCTCCGGCTCCTCGCGGCCGCTCGTCGCCGCCCCGCCGGCCGGCTCGGGGACGAGGCTGTAGCCGTTCGAGGCGTAGGGCCCCCAGCGCGCGGGCCCGTGGGCCGAGGAGGGGGGCTGGACGAGCAGCGTGGGCGTACCGAGCGCGGCCGCGAGATGCAGGGGGCCCGTGCCGTTGCCGATCGCGAGGGAGGCGGCCTGCACGAGCGCCGGCAGGGTCGCGAGGTCGCCGGTGAAGCGCGCCATGCGCCGGGTCGAGAGGTCGGCCGCGTCGAGGAGCCGCGACGTCGCCTCGTCGGCGGGACCGATCGAGAAGACGACGTGCACCCCTTCCCCGGCGAGCAACGTCGCGAGCCGGACGAAGTGCCCCGCCGGCCAGGGAGGGCAGGACGCTCCCCCGCTCTCCGGCCGGATCACCACGAAAGGTCTTCGGATGCCGTGCTCGCCGAGCCACACCGTCGCGCTCTCGGTGGCCGCCGCCGGGATCACGAGCGGGAAGCAGGCCGGGCCGCCGGGCGCGCCGCAGCGGTGCGCGTAGGCGAGCGCGACCTCCACCTCGTGGCGATCCCGCGCGGCGCGTCTCTCGTCCACGCGCCGCTCGAAGAGCGCCGAGTAGACCCGGCCCCCGGGACCCACCCGGTGCCGGATCCTCGCCGTGGCCGCCGCCCACGGGACTCTCCCGCCGGCGGACATCGAGACGAACAGGTCGGCGCGGAACGCCTTCAGCATCGACGGGAAACGGCTCGCGTCCGCCGTGTCCTCGATCACCTGGTCTACACCCCCCACGAGGCGGGCGAGCGGCGCGGTGCTCGGGCGGACGAGGAGCCCGAGCCAGGCCGACGGATAGGCCCCCCGCAGCGCCGCTACGGCCGGCAACGAGAGCACGAGCGGTCCGAGCGGCTCCGTGCGGGCCACCAGGATCCTGCGCACGCCGGCGAATCTCTCGCCCCGCTCGCGGACCTCCTCCGCTCGCCTCGCGACCTGCTGCACACGCGCACGAGCCGGCACCCGACGTCCTCCCGGTAGCGAGAACATAGACCCCTCGCGGCGCCGCGTCGAGTGGGCCTCACGCGTCAGTCGGCCGGCACGCGACCGCCGCGAACCGGTCGGCCGGCACGAGGCCGCAGTGGACCCGGACCGTCCTCCCTCAGCACGCTCGCCGGTTCGCGATTCGCCGCGCCGGCTCGCTCCGCTTTTCGCGCGCCGGCCAACGAAGAGCCGGCGCGCGAAAAGAGGGCTTCGGGAGGGCGGTCCGGGTCCACTGCGGCCTCGTGCCGTGGGACGGGGTCCGTTGCCGGGACGAATGCCGGCCGGGATTTGCAGGCCGCTTGAAGCTAGAATCCCTTTCTCATGAACCTGCACCTCGTCCTGTTCGATCTCGACGGCACGCTCGTGGACTGCGCGGGGGCGGGTCGCCGCGCGATCGAGGCGGCGTTCCGGGAGGTGTTCGACCTTCCCGACATCGAGGGGCCGTCGAAGCGTGTCCGCTTCGAGGGGAAGACCGATCCGGTCATCGTCGAGGAGATCGCGCGGGAGGCGGGGCTGCCCGGCGACAGCGTCGCCGCCGCGGAGGAAGCGTTCCGCGCCTCGTATCTCGCCGCGCTTCGAGCCGAGCTCGCCCGTCCCGATCCGCGGCGGCGCATCATGCCGGGCGTTCGCGAGCTCCTCGACGCCCTCGGCAACCGCCCGGACGTCCTGCTGGGGCTCCTCACCGGCAACATCGAGGAAGGGGCGCGAGCGAAGCTCGAGCCGTTCGGCCTCAACCGCTACTTCCCGTCCGGGGGCTTCTCCTCCGACCACCGGGACCGCTCCGAGATCGCCCGCCTCGCGCACGAGAAGACGTCGCGCCACGCCGGCGCCGTGATTCCTCCCGGCCGCGTCTCGGTCATCGGCGACACCGAGCTCGACATCTCCTGCGCGCGCGCCAACGGCTTCCGAGCCATCGCCGTCTACTCCGGCTGGGTCCCCCACGACCGTCTCGCCGCCGCCCACCCCGACTTCCTCTTCGAGGACCTCTCCGACCTCCCCGCCGTTCTCACCGCCCTCGGCCTGCCTGCCTGACCGGTGTCCCCCGCGTTTGGGCCTCGGTTTGCGGGGGGCGTTGCTTGCGGACGCAGGGCCCCCTCCCAGGGCACGCTCGCCGGGTCGCGATTTGCCGCGCCGGCTCGCTCCGCTTTCGGCGCGCCTGCTGCGGAATAGCAGGCGCGCCGAAAGAGGGCCCTGGGAGGGGGCCCTGCGTCCGCAAGCAACGCCGGTGGTCGAAGTCAACGGTTGGCGGATCCCGACGACGAACTACTCGACCCAGCGGCGCGATCGTGGAGTCGGGGTCAACACCACCAGGTCGGGGGGGCCGTCGTTCCTCCTCGCGGACTGCGGCCTCACGCCGGCGAGGGGTCCGGGCGCAGGACCGTCCTTCGGAAGCCCTCTTTTCGCGCGCCCGCTATTCCTCGGCGGGCGCGCGAAAAGCGGAGCGAGCCGGAGCGGCGGCACGCGAACCGGCGAGCGTGCTGACGAAGGACGGTCCTGCGCCCGGACCCCTCGCCGGCGCGCGACCGGCTTCAACGTGAGGAGGTGACCTTCACTTCAGCCCGCGCTGCTTCTCGGTGAGCTTGGCGTACTTGTAGAAGGTCTGCTCGAGGTAGCCGAAGGCGATGACGAAGCCGGCCCAGCCGTCGAGGAAGCCGAGGCGGAGGACGTAGATCTTGAAGAACGAGGCTAGGCCGTGCGCGAGCCCCTGCCCCATGCTCGCGCGGACACCGCGCGCTTCGAGGCGCTCGGCGCCGAGGGTCGAGTAACGCTGCCACTTGGCGATGCTCTGGGCGAGGTCCTTGTACGGGATCTGCCGGATCGGGTGCTCGAGACGACCGAGCGTGCCGGTGACTTCGTACCGCTCGTGCACGGGGTCCTCGAGGTAGCGGAGCCTCCCCTTGCGGAACAGCTGCGGCTGCCGGTAGTCGGGGTACCAGCCGGAGTGGCGGATCGGGCGTCCGAGGAAGCGGTTCCGCCGCGGGACGAGGTACGCGTCCGCGGCGTCGGCGCGGGCGACGGTCGCGAGGATCTCGTCGCGCGCCTCCGTGGTGCACCGCTCGTCCGAGTCGAGGCTGAAGATCCACTCGTGGGCGCAGCGCGCGACCGCCTCGTTCCTCAGCTTTCCGAATCCCTGGAACGGGATCTGCTCGATCCGCTCGGTGTACCGCCGCGCGATCTCGAGTGTCCGGTCGGTGCTGAACGAGTCGGCGATCACGATCTCGTCGGCCCAGGTGATGCTCAGAAGGGCCTCCTCGATCTTGTCCTCCTCGTTGAACGTCAGGATGTAGGCGGAGATCTTCGGCATGGCCTCCTCCTCGCGGCGCGCCAGGGACCCGTCACCGCCGGTATCGTAACTCGCGAACGCGTGCGCGGAGCGTCTCCCACGCGACGAGGGCGCGGAATCCCAACGCCTCGAGCGGGCCGTGCGCGCGCCCCTCCCAGGGGGCGGTCACCGGCGTCCGGGGAACGTAGCCGAAGCGGGTCTTGGGCTTGGCCCCCCACTTGCGGACGAACACGAGGCGCGCCTCGTTCTCCCTCCGGATCCAGTCGGCGCTCTGCACGGACCGTCGCTTCGCGGCGGCGCCCTCCTCGCCGAACCGCAGGCTCGCCCCCGAGAAATGGTAGGGGGCGATCGACGGCGTCCTCACCAGCTCGGCGCCGCGCAGCTTGAGCCGGAGGAAGAGGTCGGGATCGTGGTAGGGACCGGGGAAGCGCTCGTCCGCCCCGCCCACCGCAAGGAACAGGCTCCGCTCGATGAAGAACGGGTAGTTCACGCCGGGCGCCAGCGTCCCCAGCGGCAGCTCCTCGTGAAACGCGTCGAGCCGGTCGAGGTCGAGGCGCTCGGGGTCGGATCCGAGATCGAGGGGGTAGCAGCAGTCGGCCATGTGGCGCCCGGAACGCGGCGCCTCGACGGCGGCGGTGCTGAGCACCCGCCCCGGGGACAGGAGCGAAGCGGCGCGCTCGCGCCACGTCCGGGGAAACGCCATGTCGTCGTTGACGACGAACAGCCACTCGCCCGAGGCGAGCTCCACGGCGCGGTTGAGCGCGCGGGTGATCCCCACGTTGCGCTCCTCGTAGCGGGCCGAGACCGCGAAGCCGGCCCGGGCGAGGCGTAGCTCGGAGGCGGCGATCCCCTCCGCCGACGCCGCCCCTCCCCCGTCGCCGTAGACCGCCACCTCGATCCCCGCGGGGTCGGGGGTGCGCAAGAGCGACCGCACGCAGCAGGCCAGGTGGCCCACCGCGCGATAGGTGGTGATGACGATCGAGATGGCGGGGCGGATCCCGGTTCCTCCGTCTCGACTCGGGACAGCAGGGATCAGTTGTCGTCGTACAGGTGGAACTCGAACGGCTGCGGCCTCGGCCTCATGAGCTCTCTCTCGCCTCACGAGCGGCGCGGAGGATGATGGACCCGAACATTTCCCTCGTCAACCTGCCGGTCTGCGTGTTCTGACGGCTCGGGTGATAGGAGCCGAGCAGGATCACCGGCCGCCTCGGAAGGCGCAGGGCGACCCGCGTTTCGGCGCCGTGGGCGAACGCCGGCCTCGGCCGCGGGACCGCGCCGGCGCCCGCGGCCCGGGCCTGGCGGATCACCGTGTCCCAGGCGATCTTGCCGAGAGCCAAGACGACGCGAACCTCTTCGAGGAGCTCGATCTCGCGCTCGAGAAACGGGGCGCAGGAGTCGAGCTCCGCCGGCAAGGGCCGGTTCCCCGGCGGAGCGCAGCGGCAGGCCGCGGTGACGAACGCGCCGCGGAGGGAGAGGCCGTCGTCGCGCGAGACGGAATCGGGCCCGCTCGCGAGGCCCGCCTCGTGCATGGCTCGCGCGAGCCACGTCCCGGACGAGTCCCCGGTGAACATCCTGCCGGTGCGGTTCGCCCCGTGCGCCGCGGGCGCCAAGCCGACGATCAGGACGCGGGCCGAAGGGTCCCCGAAGCCCGGCACGGGAAGTCCCCAGTACGTCTCGTCGCGGTACGCGCGGCGGCGGACGCGGGCCACCTCGATGCAGTGGGCTCGAAGGCGCCGGCAACGCGTGCACCCGGCGATCTCTCGAGCGAGCCGCTCGAAGGGGACGCGGCCCCTCATCACCTCGCGCGGAGCACGGCGACCGACTGGCGGGCGGCCACCACGAGCTCGTCCCTTCCGTCCCGGTCCAATTCGGCCGCCGCGAGGTCCACGATCCCGGGCCAGCGCGCGCGCCAGACGATTTCCCGCTTCGAGAGGTCCACGAGCGTCAGGAACCCGCCCTCCGCGAGCGCGACCTGCGTGCCGCCTCCGGGAAGGAAGCGGCCCGCCGCCATCGCGGCCACCGCACGGGAAGCGGTCCCGAAGCCGGCGCCCGGGTCTTCCCCGGCGGCGAGCCTCGCGTGTCCCGAGGGCGCCGGCGCCGTACGGTCGATCCGTCCCTCGAGGTCGCTCGAGCGAATCGTCCCGTCGGCGCCGAGAGCGAGCAGCCGCGCCGCGGCGCCCTTGCCTGCCGGCCGCACCGCGAGGGTCTCTCCCGTCCCCTCGACGCGGCGGATCCGCTTACCCTCCCGGTCGGCGAGATAGAGGCCATCCGCGGCCGCGAGGACGAGCGCCCCTTCCGGCCGGGCGGGCGGCGACGCGTCGATCACCGCGACGTCGAGCACCGGCGAGGGGGCCGTGAACGAAGTCGTCTTCCCCGTCCAGGGATCCGAGATCGCGATCTCGACGCTCCCCGGCCGGAAGCCCACGAGCTCGGGCTGGCCGTTCCCGTCGAGGTCGGCCGCCGCGAGCCGGCCGGCGGCGCTCGTGGACCGCAGGCTCCTGGCGGTGCGCCCGCTCGGCTCGAACAGCGCGAGCTCCGGCCCCGCCTTCACCGCGATCCGGGTGGCCTCGCCGGGAACCGGGATGGCCGCGACCCCGCTCACCGTGCCTCCGAGATCGCGCGCCCAATCCACACGGAGCCGGCCCGCCCCGGCGACGACCTCGCCGAGAACGCGGCGCGGCCCCGCGGGATCTTCCTCGAGCAGCTCGCGCACGCGCGACGCGACCGTCTTCTCGAGTCCGGGCAGCCAGCCGTCCCAGCGCTCGCGGATTCTCCCGCGCCGGTCCGCCAGGAGGAGGAGGGGGAGCTGTCGAGGACGGAAGGCTTCTCCGACCGCTGGGCTCCAGGCCCCGACCGGCACGGTCAGCCTCAGGGACGACGCGGTGCGGCGCGCCGTCTCGACCGGCTCGTCCACGTTGACTGCGATCACCGCGAGGCCGCGAGGCTTCTCGGCCAGGTAGAGCTCCTGGAGCCGCGGCAGCTCCTGCATGCAGGGAGCGCACCACGACGCCCAGAAGTCGAGCAGCAGCAGGCTTCCCTGCGCCTGCGCCAGCGGCAGCGATCCGCCCGTGAGGAGAGGGATCGAAATCTCGGGGAGCGGCTCGAACCAGGCCGGAGCTTCGAGCGGAGTTCCGGCCGCGGGGGTCTTCCCCTCCCCGGCGGGTAGATCGACGCTCCAGGCGGCCGCGCCGCTGCCCGGCGGATTCCACGTGAGGCGCGTCGGCTCGGGCTCGGCGGCGGCCGCCAGCGACAGCAGAAGCAGTACGGAAAGGGGAGCGCTCGCGAGTCTCATGTGCCTGGCGATTCTAACCAGGGATCCCGCTTCGCGCACGCGGACCGGGAACGTCAGACGCGGGCTTCGCTCGACCGCCAGTGCAGGAAGATCTCGAACGCCTTCGAGGTCTCGATCTCGACGAAGCTCCGGTAGACCTTCCGGCGCAGCGGGTCGATCTGGTAGGTCCGATTCCCGAAGTCGAAGTTGATGACGCCGTTCTGCGCTTCCGCCTTCCGACGAGTGCTCTTGCGTGCCACGCTGCCGCCCTCCATGCCGGACGCTGTCGTCGTCTTGTCCTTTTGTGTTTCAAATCCCGTACCAGGAATTCGCGGAACGCTTCGACGCGGTTCGCGACCGCGGGAAACTCAATGGGAATGCGGTCCGGAGAGAGACGGCGCCGTCCTGGCCGCTTGTCCGGGGCCGCGAGACCATCCGCCAAGCCGGTCACCCTGGCGCGCCAAGGCGCCGCAACTCCGCCAATGTGGCCGGATCGCCGCCATCCTTATATGATGGGTGCATGTCGAGCGCGCCTCCGGGAAGCAAGGCCATCCTGGTGGTCGTCGAGGCCGCGGATCTTCGCGACCGGGCCACGACGATCCTCGCGCGCTCGGGCTATCAGCCGACCCCCGTCGAGCGGGGGGATGAGGCGCTGCCGATCCTGCTCGCCCGCCACCACGACGCGGTGCTGCTCGACCTCGAGATCCGGACGACGGACGCTTCCGAGCTGCTCCGGCGATTCCGCCGGGACAGCCCCGGCACGCCGGTGCTGGTGCTCGCCGATCCGGCGAGACTCCAGGCCGCGGTCCAGGCGCTACGCCAGGGGGCGGAGGATTACCTGCTCCGCCCACCCGACCCGTTCGAGCTGCGCACGCGGCTCGGGCGCATTCTCGAGCGCCACGACCTGGACTCCCGCATCGCGCTCCTCCAGGGGGAGCTTTCGAAGAACCAGGGCCTCAAGAGCCTGGTCAGCCGGTCCCCCGCGATGCAGGCGGTCCTCGACCGCGTGCTGCGGATCGCGCCGCTCCGGGCGACCGTGCTGATCCACGGCGAGAGCGGCGTGGGCAAGGAGCTCGTGGCGCGCTCGATCCACTTCAACTCGCCGAGGCGCGAGTACCCGTTCATCGCGCTCAATTGCGCCGCGATGCCGCAGAACCTCATCGAGTCGGAGCTGTTCGGCCACGAGAAGGGGTCGTTCACCGGCGCGCACGCCCGCGCCCGCGGGAAGTTCGAGATCGCGCACCGCGGGACCCTCTTCCTCGACGAGATCGGCGAGATGAACCACTCGACCCAGGCCAAGCTCCTCCGGGTCCTCGAGGAGAAGGAGTTCATGCGCGTCGGGGGCGACCAGAGCATCCGCGTGGACGTCCGCGTGATCGCGGCGACCAACGCCGACCTCGAGGACATGGTGGAGCGCTCGCTCTTCCGCCGCGACCTCTACTACCGGCTCAAGGTCCTGATCGTCCAGGTGCCCCCGCTCAAGGACCGGCGCGAGGACATCCCGGTGCTCGTCGAGACCTTTCTCGAGGAGTTGTCCCGCGCCAACGCCGTCCGTCCGAAGACCATCGTGCCGGAGGCGCTTTCCGCGCTCGTCGCCTACCACTGGCCCGGCAACGTGCGCGAGCTGAAGAACATCCTCGAGAGCGTCCTGGTGTCGAGCGCCGGCGACGTCATCCGCCTCGACGACCTGCCCCCGTCGGTCCGACGGGAGAGCGCGACGTTCGAGAAGCCGGAGGTCGCGGTGGGGATGACCCTCGAAGACATGGAGCGGGAGCTGATCCGGAGGACCCTCGAGCACACGGGCGGCAACCGGACGCACTGCGCCTCCCTCCTCGGCATAGGCGTGCGGACGCTGCAGCGGAAGATCCGCGGGTTCGAGATCGACGTCCCGTCGAAGCGGCGGCGGCCGCGCCGGCGCCCGGTCGTGGACGCCGGGCGTTGAGGGCGGTCGCGAACGCCGTCGAGCGCGCCGCGGAGCGCGACGCGCTCGATGCGTCGCTCGAGTCGCGACGTCCGATTTCGCGCGACGACGATTTTCCATCTTGACTCTCCGCTGCGCTCCTTTATATTCGACGTCGAAGTAGACCAACGGCTGCCGGAAGCGGCCGAAGAGAGGAGGTGAGATCCAACATGGCGACCAAGAAGAAGGCGGCGAAGAAGACCGCGAAGAAGAAGGTAGCGAAGAAGAAGTAGGCTTCGAAGAACCACGTGGGGCTTCGGGCCCCTGACTCGGAAAGAAAAAAGATCTCAAGGGGACGCCGCCGGCGGCGTCCCCGTTTTTTTCCGGGGCACTCTTAACACCGCTTTAACCCGCCGTTAACCCCCCCGTTGCCTTCTTGTCGTCCAATGAAACGGGGGGATAGGATGGAACTCGTGGAGAACGGCGCTCCCGGCGTGAAGATGGCGGAGGCGATGGGAGGATCCCAGCACCGGACGCAAGGCGCGGCTCGTCCGGAGGGAGGCCCGTCCGCGCTCGCGGCCGCCTCCGAGGAGGCGGCGGGACGCCAGCGCATCGAGAGCCCCGTCCTCGACGTCCGGTCCCTCTCGCTCTGGTACGGCGACTCCCGGGCGCTCGACGGCATCTCGCTCGAGATCCCGCCGAAGAAGATCACGGCGTTCATCGGCCCCTCGGGATGCGGGAAGTCCACGCTGCTCCGCTGCTTCAACCGCATGAACGACCTCGTCGGCGACGTCCGGATCGAGGGAGAGGTGCTCTTCGAGGGGACCAAGGTCTACGACCCCGGCGTGGACGTCACCGCGCTCAGGAAGCGGATCGGGATGGTGTTCCAGAAGTCGAACCCTTTCCCGAAGTCGATCTACGAGAACGTCGCCTACGGGTGCCGGATCCACGGCGTGAGGCGGCGCCACCAGCTCGACGAGACCGTCGAGCGGAGCCTCCGCGGGGCCGCTCTCTGGGACGAGGTGAAGGACCGCCTGGACGAGAGCGCTCTCGGCCTCTCCGGCGGCCAGCAGCAGCGTCTGTGCATCGCCCGGGCGATCGCGGTGGAGCCCGACGTGATCCTGCTCGACGAGCCCTGCTCCGCCCTGGACCCGATCGCCACGGCGAAGGTCGAGGAGCTGATGCGGGAGCTCCAGGACCGCTACACGCTGGTCATCGTCACGCACAACATGCAGCAGGCCTCGCGGGTCTCGGACTACACCGCGTTCCTCTATCTCGGCCGCCTGGTGGAATTCGGGGAGACCGAGAGGCTCTTCCTCAATCCGTCGAAGAAGCAGACGGAGGACTACATCACCGGCCGCTTCGGATAGCCCGGCGGCGGGGTTCCGGTCCCGCGGCGCTTGACGGTAGACTCTTCCCCGGTAGTGCCGCCGAGGCGCCCGCGGAGAAAGGCCCATGGAACGACGCGTACGGCATTTCGAGGAGCAGCTCGACCTCCTCACGGAGAAGATCCTCCTCCTCGGCGGACTGGTGGAGCAGGCGATCGGCCGCTCGGTGGACGCCCTCGTCGGACGGGACTCGGACGTGGCCCGCCTGGTGATCGCGAACGACGCCGAGGTGGACCGGGTGGAGCTCGAGATCGACCGGATCTGCATGGAGACGCTCGCACTCCAGCAGCCGTTCGCGCGCGATCTCCGGTTCATCACCACCGCGATGAAGATCACGACCGATCTCGAGCGGATCGGCGACCTCGCCGTCAACGTCAGCGAGCGCGCCCTCGAGCTGAACGAGGAGCCCCAGCTGAAGCCGTTCGTGGACCTGCCGCTCATGGCGCGGCGGGCCCAGGAGATGGTCCACGGGGCCCTCGACGCCTTCGTCCAGCGGGACGCGATCGCCGCGCGCGCGGTGATCGCGATGGACGACGACCTCGACGCGAGGATGGAGCAGATCTTCCGGGAGCTGCTCTCGTTCATGGTGGAGGAGCCGAAGTCCATCACGCGGGCCCTCCGCCTGACCTTCGTGGCCAAGTACTTCGAGAGGATCGGGGACCAGGCGACCAACGTCTGCGAGCAGGTGGTCTACATGTGCGAGGGGCAGGTGATCAAGCACCCCTGGCTCGCCTCCGACCACAAGGACGAATCGGCGGGATGAAACGGATTCTCCTGATCGAGGACGACGCGGACATCGCCCTCTCTCTCCGGTACAATCTCGAAAGGGACGGCGCGTTCGAGGTCGCGACGGTCCGCGACGGCGAGGACGGCCTCCGGGCCGCGCTCGAGCGCCCGCCGGACCTCGTCCTCCTGGATCTCAACCTGCCCGGAATGGACGGCGTCGAGGTGTGCCGACGTCTCCGCGCAGCGAAGTCCACGTCGGAAATCCCCATCATCATGATCACGGCCCGCGCCGAGGAGTCCCAGCGCGTGAGCGGGCTCGACCAAGGGGCGGACGACTACATCACGAAGCCATTCTCGCTCCGCGAGGTGCAGGCGCGGGTCCGGGCGGTGCTCCGCCGCGCAGGGCCCGAGGCCGCGGAGCGCGGATCGCTCTCGGACCCGCCCCTGGTCCTGGATCTCGAGGCCCGCCGCGTGATCGTCGCAGGACGGGAGGTCGCCCTCACTCGGAGGGAGTTCGACCTACTGGCCGATCTCCTCCGCCATCGCGGCCGGGTCCGGACGCGCGAGCGGCTGCTCGAAAAGGTCTGGGGTTACGACTTTCCGGGCGAGACGCGGACCGTGGACGTCCACGTTCGACGGCTGAGGCAGAAGCTCGGACCGGAGATCGAGCCGCGCCTCGAGACGGTGGTCGGCGTCGGCTACCGCTGGCGAGGGAGCGAATGAGGATCCGCCACAAGCTCCTGGTAGCGCTGCTGGCCACCGCTCTCGTCGCCTCGGTGGCCGTCGGGTTCGGCTCGGCGCGGCTCCTTCACTCCGCCGTCGGGGGCCGCTTCGCAGAGAGGATCCGCTCCGAGATCGCGCTGCTGGCCGCTTCGGCCGCGGTCCGGATACCCCCGGAGGGCCCGGAGGCCTTCGCGAGGGAAGCCGGGAGACTTCTCGGGGTCCGCGTGACCCTCATCGGCGCCGACGGTGTCGTCGTCGGGGACTCCGCGGAGTCCGAGGCCGACCTGCCCGCGATGGAGAACCATCTCTCCCGTCCGGAGATCGTCGAGGCCGGCCGCGACGGGCTCGGCGAAGCCACGCGGGTGTCGCGCAGCACCGGCATCGAGTACTTCTACACGGCGCGCCGCGTGGAGGGGAAGGGCCCGGTCGCCTACGTGCGCATCGCGCTTCCGACCTCGCGCGTCCGGCAGGTCGAGACCCACTACCTCTGGCTCATGGGCGGCGTCACGCTCGGTTCGCTCCTGGCTCTGACCGCGATCGCCTACGTCCTCGTCCGCCGCCTCTCGAGGCCGATCGAGCACATGAGCCGGTCCGCCGACCGGACCGCGTCGGGGGATCTGTCGTCGGAGGTCCCGTACGAGGGGACGGACGAGCTGGCGCATCTCGCCGCGTCGATCAACCGCATGAAACGCGCGCTCGTGGACAAGATCGCCGAGCTCGATTCGGAGCGAGCCGTCCTGCGCTCGGTCGTCAGCGGGATGAAGGAGGGCCTCCTGCTCGTCGGGCCCGACCGGCGGATCGAGCTGGCCAACGACGCGTTCCGGCAGATCTTCGGGGTCCCGTTCGATCCCTCGGGACACCTTCTGGCCGAGGCGATCCGGAATCCCGCGGTGATCCGGGATCTCGACCGGGCGCTGGGAGAGGGCTCCGAGGTGATCGACCTGGTGCTTGAGGCGGCGGATTCGGGCCGTTCGTTCGAGGTCCACGTCACCCCCCTGCCGGCGAGGCCGTCGGGGCTGCCGGGGGGAGCGCTCGTGCTGTTCTTCGACGTCACGCGCCTTCTCGCCCTCGAGAGCGTGCGGCGGGACTTCGTCGCCGACGTCTCGCACGAGCTCCGCACGCCCCTCACCTCGATCCGCGCGTTCGTGGAGACCCTCCTCGACGGCGGGATCGAGGACCGCGAGAACGCGACCCGGTTCCTCGAGATCGCCCGGAGGCACACCGCCCGCATGGAGGCCCTGATCGACGACCTCACGGACCTGTCCCTGATCGAGACCGGCTCGATCGAGCTGGTCCGGGAAGAGGTGGACGCCGGCGAGCTCGCCCGCGAGGTGGCGGGCGAGGTCTCGCTCCGCCACGCGGCGGCGGGCGTCGCCATCGAGGTGGATTTTCCCTCGCCGCTCAGGATAGAGGCCGACCGCAGGCGGCTGACGCAGGTCCTCGTCAACCTCGTGGACAACGGGATCAAGTTCAACCGCCCCGGCGGGTCCGTTCGCATCGTGGGGCGCATCGAGGACGGAAGGCCGACGATCGTCGTCGAGGACACCGGCACGGGAATCCCGTCGGAGAGCCTCGAGAAGATCTTCCACCGCTTCTACCGGGTGGACAAGGCCCGCTCGCGCGACCTCGGCGGGACCGGCCTCGGCCTCGCGATCGTCAAGCACCTGATGCGACTGCACGGCGGAACGGTCCGCGCGGAGTCCGAGCTCGGCCACGGCTCGAGATTCGTCCTGGAATTCCCCCCCGCCTGACGCACAGACCGGAAGCTCACCTCCGACCTCGACCCGAAGCGGCCCTCTTTTCGAGCGGCCGGTTCTTCCTTTAAAGGCCGCGAGAAAAGCGGAGCAAGGCGGAGCGGCGACGTTAAGCCGCGATCCGCCGCAGCGTGCCGCGCGGGTCGAGGTCGGAGGTGAGCTTCCGGTCCCCGGCGCGATCGATCAGCGCGGGGCGTCGGGGCGGAGCTGGAGCTGGACGGATTTCGGGACGTGCGGCACGGGAACGGGGAGCGGCGGCGGGCTCCCCACCTTCGCGATGCGGATCTTCGTCACCGTGATCGGCTCGATCGGCCTGCCGGTTCTCGTGGAGGTCTTCACCTCGCTGATGCGTTGGGCCACGTCGAGCCCCGACACCACCATGCCGAAGCAGGGGTAATTCCGCGTCAGGAACGACGTCGTCCAGGGAGTGATCACGAACTTGACGCCGCTGATCCGGTTCCCCACCGAGCGGATCATGCCGAGCCGCCCGGGAGCGGAGAAGTCCACCGGACCGTCCCCTTCCTGCGGCACGTAGAAGGGCGCCGAGTACCGGCCCGCGTCGGTCCTCTCGCCGAGCTCGACGCGCTCCGAAGCGATGGCGCGCGACACCAGCTGTCCGTCGTAGTAGGGCTCGTGGCGCGGCTCGCCGCTGACGGGATCGGGCCAGCCGAGACGGCCTTCGGCGAGCGCGGCGAAGTGCGCGACCGACTGGGGCGCCTGGTCGGGCAGGAGACGGGCGACGATCGTGCCCATGCTGGTTTCGATCCGGGCGTACCAGCCTTCCTGCAGGTCCTTCGGCAGCGGGACGGCCTCGCCGGCGACGGGCGAGGTCGGCGAGAGCGAATAGGGCGCGGGTGCCGGAGAGGTAGCGGGCGCGGTCGCAGCCGCGGGCGCCGGCGGGGCGGGAGGGGGAGACGCGCCGGGCTCGCCGCCGACGGTCCCCGACAGCGCGAGGACCGCGACGATGGAGGCAAAGAGACTCCGCGTGCCCGTGCTCATCCGCCCACTCCCCCGTCTTCCGCGACTACGGCTTGGCTTCGGGCTTACCCTCGGCGGGCTTCGTCTCCGCGGCCTTCTTGGCCTCGCCCTTCACGACGGTGGCCTTCTTGATGAAGTCGAGCTGCGGGAATTGCGCCGCGAGGTACTTGTTCCCCTCGTTCTGGACCTTGCTCTGGTCGGGTCCCCGGCCGCGAGGCGCGCCCTCGCCGTACTCGGCATAGAGACCGTCCACGACTTCCATCCCCTCGACGATCTTGCCGAGCGGAGAGAATCCCTGCCCGTCCAGGAACGAGTTGTCGGTGTAGTTGACGAACAGCTGCGTGGTGCGGGTATTCGGCCCCGCGGTGGCGAAGGTGAGCATTCCCCTCTTGTTGCTCTCCTTGACGGGGTCGTCGGGGATGCTCGCTCCCCGCCAGACGGCGGAGACGGCGGGGTCGCCGTGGATGCCGAACTGGGCCATGAAGGGCCGCGGCTGGCGAATGACGCGGAAGAACCTCACCTCGTCGTAGTACCCGCTCTTGACCAGGTTATAGAAACGGTCGGCCCCGTTCGGCGCCCAGGCGCGGTTCACCTCGACCACGAAGTCGCCCTTGCTCGTCTCGAACTTCACCCGGAAGGCGTCCGGCGCCTTCTCGTTGAGCGCAGCGGGATTCATCAGCTTCTCCTTCGCCGTGCCTGCTGCGGGGGCCGCGAACGTCGCCGTCATGGCGAGCGCAAGCACCGGAACGAGCACGGCCAACGGGGTGGCTCTCATCGGGATCCTCCTCGGCGGGAACTCCGGGGCTAGCGAAACCCCGCGAATCCACGCACGGCGTTGCATCGTACCCCCCGCTTCCGGGCGGCGCAACCGGCCTTGAACGCCCGGGACGCGGGACCTATATTCCGAGCCGAGGCCGGGCGAGTACCAGTGTGGCCAGCGGGGAGGACGATTGCCCCAGCTCGACGGGATGCTCCGTGCGCTTGCGGATCGAGGGGCGAGGGAGCTGCGCCTGACGGACGGCGCGCAGCCGGTGTTCTCCTACGCCGACGGGGAGCGCGCGGTCTCGCCCTCGACGCTCACGCGCAGCCAGATCGTCGCCCTGGTCTCCGAGATCGCCCCCGCGGACGACGCGCGCCGGCTCTCGGCCGGGGAGCCCGTCCGGTTCACCTACCGCCTGAGCGACGGCAAGTCGTTCGCCTTCTCGTCCGCGGTGTCCGGCGGCACGCTCGCGGTCCTCGCGACGCTCGCCACCGCGGTCTCGGCCGCGCAGGACGCAACGGCGGCGACGACGTCTCCCGCTCCGGCCGGCCAGCCTCCGGCCGCGACGACCGCCCTCGGACCCAAGCCGTTCGACGCCGCGGCGATGCGCCCCGGGGCCCCGGCGATCGAGGCGTACCTGACCTACCTGTTCGAGACGGGGGGCAGCGACCTGCACATCTCCGCGGACGAGCCGCCGATGATGCGCCTCCACGGGGAGATGTTGCGGATCCCGGGCACGGGCCCGTGCTCCCCGGAGGAAACCGCGCGCCTCCTCTTCCCGCTCATGCCCGCGCGCTACAAGAAAGAGTTCGAGTCCGCGTCGGATACCGACTTCGCCCACGAGATCCCCGGCGTGGCCCGGTTCCGGTGCAACGTCTTCGCCGACCGCAAGGGCGCCGGCGCCGTGTTCCGCGTGATCCCCAGCAAGATCCCGACCGTGGAGGACCTCGGCCTCGCGAAGGCGATCCTCGACCTCTGCTTCCTTCCGAAGGGGCTCGTGCTGGTGACGGGGCCCACCGGGTCCGGCAAGTCCACGACCCTGGCGAGCCTGGTCGACCACATCAACCGCAACCGGTCCGATCACATCATCACGATCGAGGACCCGATCGAGTTCGTCCACCCCAGCCGCAAGTGCCTCGTGAACCAGCGCGAGGTCGGGACCCACACCGCCAGCTTCAAGACCGCGCTCCGCGCCGCGCTGCGCGAGGATCCCGACATCGTCCTGGTCGGAGAGATGCGCGACCTCGAGACCGTGGCCATCGCGATCGAGACGGCGGAGACCGGGCACCTCGTGTTCGGCACCCTCCACACCTCGACCGCGCCGTCCACCGTGGACCGCATCATCGACCAGTTCCCGCCCGACCGGCAGGCCCAGATCCGCGTGATGCTCTCGGAGTCGCTCAAGGGCGTGATCTCGCAGGTCCTGCTCCGCAAGAAGACCGGAGGACGGGTCGCGGCGATGGAGGTCCTCATCGGCGTGCCCGCGGTGGCCAACCTGATCCGGGAAGGCAAGACCTTCCAGATCCCGAGCATCATGCAGGCCGGCCGCAAGCACGGAATGGTCCTGATGGCGGACGCCCTCCTCGATCTCGTGCGGCGAGGGGTCGTCACGCCCGAAGAAGCGTTCGCGAAGTGCGTGGACAAGATGTCGCTCCTCACCCTCTTCAAGGGCGCGAACATCGATTTCGCCGCGCCGTAGTCCGCCTCCCGCGCCGCGTCGGCGGAGCGCCGCGGCCGGACCTCCAAAAAACTCTTGACATCGAGGGGGAGCCCTATATATTGGGCGCTGATCTGGAGATGGTCCCAGATCTTGAGCCCCATGGCCCGGGGTAGGGCTCAACGGTGGACCCGGGATAGGAGATCGACAGATGGCTACGAAGAAGAAGGCCGCCAAGAAGACGGCGAAAAAGAAGGTAGTGAAGAAGAAGAAGTAGTCTTCGCCACCAAGAAATCTCAGTACCGAACGGAGAGGGCCGGCGCACGACGCCGGCCCTCTCCGTTTTCGGCTCGCGGAACGATCAACCCTCGCGGAGCGCCTCGCTCAGGTCCACGAGGCGGATGCCCAGCTGCCGGGCGACCTCGATGCTCCGCGTCTCGCGATAGAACTCGCCGTAGTAGATCGCGCGAATCCCGGCGTTCGCGATCAGCTTGAAGCAGTACCAGCAGGGCGAGGCGGTCGTGTAGAGCTCCGCGTCCTCGATGCGGACGCCGTTCTTGGCCGCCTGGATGATGGCGTTCGCCTCGGCGTGCACCGTGGCGACGCAGTGGTCGTTCTCCATGAGGTGGCCCACGTCGTCGCAGTGGGGCATGCCGCGGATCGAGCCGTTGTACCCGGTGGAGAGGATCGTCTTGTCGCGAACGATGACGGCGCCGACGTGCTTTCGGTCGCACGTCGATCGGGTCCCCGCCTGCCGGGCGATGTTCATGAAGTACGTGTGCCAGTCGACTCGTTGGGACATCGGCCTCCTCCCCGCCTGCCTCCCGGCTTCGTCGGAGGCGGCTTGCGACAGTCTAGCGTCACCCGCCCCGGCGGGACGAGCGCCCCGGTCGACCGCGCAGGCAGGGGGGGCTTGACATGGAAGTGCTTCCGCCATACATGGATCGGCGGGGGAGGGGGGCCGGACTCCCGGTCCGGCCGAGGGAAGAGGCCCGGAGCATCGTGACCGAATGAAGGACAGCAGCGGCAGCAACCCGAAGAAACGGTCGCCGGGATACCGGGGGGCGCTGCATCGCTATCTCGAGTCGATCCGGGACTACGAGTTCCTGACGCCCAGCGGCGAGTTCAAGATCGCCACGCGGGCCATGGAGCAGGACCAGGCCGCCCGGAACGCGCTGGTCGAGGCCAACCTTCGCTTCGTCGTGAAGATCGCCCACGAGTACCGGAGCTACGGCACGCCGATCGAGGACCTGATCAGCGAGGGCAACCTCGGCCTGATGGAGGCCGCCCGCCGCTTCGACCCTTCCCGCCGGGTCCGCTTCAGCAACTACGCCGCCTGGTGGATCCGCAAGTTCATGGTCGCGGCGCTGAGCCGCAACGTCGTCCAGGGCTCGTCGCTGTCGCCCACGCCTCCCAAGCCGAAAGACGCTCCGGCCGGGAGGACGTCGGCCGCGGCGCAGAAGGACGCCCCCCGCCGGCCGGCGAGGCAGAAGCTGATCTCTCTCGAGGCCTTCACGAGGGTCGACGGCGACCGCGGCATCCTGGAGAGGCTGGCGGCCGACGTCGAGGACCCGAACGAGCTGATCCTCCACCAGGAGCTGGCGGACGCCATTCGCGGCATCCTCCCCTTCCTGCCGAAGCAGGAACGGCTGATCCTGACGACGCGCTACGGGCTGGACGGCGACGTGCCGCTGACGCTCCAGGAGCTCGGCCGCGCGCTCGGCTGCACCCGGGAGCGGGTCCGGCAGCTCGAGGTGAAGGCGCTGGCGCGGGCGCGCCGGCTCCTCCTCGCGAGGGCTCCCCGGCAGAAGTAGGGGCTGCGTCCTCGGCGGGGTGCGTTCTCGCCGGCCCGGAAAAGGGCCGTCTGCGAACGCACCCCGCCGAGGACGCAGCGTCCGGGGACGGGAGGGCGGCTCAGCTGACGAGCTTGTTCTTGCTCCAGCGCGGGCTCTTGATCTCGTACTTCGCGACCTTGTAGTTCATCACCCGTGACGAGATCCCGAGGAAGCTCGCCGCGTCCTTCTGCACCCAGTTGCTGATCCGCAGGGCCTCGAGGATCGCGAGCTTCTCGAGGTCGTCGAGGTTGATCCCGTTGGGAGGGAGCCGCAGGTTGAGCGAGGTCACGTTGTCCCCCGCGGGCGACGCGGCGCCGGCCGGGAACAGGTTGAGGTCCTCGTCGTTGATGAAGTGGCCCTCGCACATCAGGACCGCCCGCTCGATCGCGTTCTCGAGCTCGCGGATGTTCCCCGGCCACGTGTGGCGCTTCAGGCTCTTGACCGCGTTCGGCTCGAGGCCCCGAACGTCCTTCTTCAGCTCCGCGGCGAAGCGCTGGATGAAGTAGCTCGCCAGCGGGACGATGTCTTCCTTCCTCTCGCGAAGCGCGGGGACCTTGAGGTTCACCACGTTGAGGCGGTAGTAGAGGTCCTCGCGGAAGTCGCCGCGCCGGACCTCGTCCTCGAGGTTCTTGTTGGTGGCGGCGACCACGCGGACGTCCACCTTGATCGTCCGGGAGCCGCCGAGCCGCTCGAACTCGCGCTCCTGGAGGACCCTCAGCACCTTGGTCTGGGTGGACGCGCTCATGTTCCCGATCTCGTCCAGGAAGAGCGTCCCCTCGTTGGCCAGCTCGAACCGGCCGGTCCGCTGCCGGTCGGCCCCGGTGAAGGCCCCGCGCTCGTGGCCGAACAGCTCGGACTCGAGCAGGCTCTCGTGGAGCGCCGCGCAGTTCATCTTCACGAACGGGCGGTCGGCGCGGCTGGAGTTGCGGTGGAGCGCTTCCGCGACGAGCTCCTTCCCGACGCCGGTCTCCCCGAGGATGATCACGGTCGCGTTGGAGCGCGCGACCTTCTCGATCGTGCGGAAGACTTCCTTCATCTGCGGGCTCTCGCCCACGATGTTCTCGAACTTCGGGATGATCGTCTCGCGGTCGTAGGCCTGGAGCCTGACGATGAGGCGGCGGTGCTCGAGCGCCCGCTCGACCTTCATCTCGAGCTCCTCGAGGTCGAACGGCTTGAGCGCGTAGTCGAACGCGCCGGCCTTCATCGCCTCGACGGCGGACTCGACGGTGCCGTAGGCGGTCATCACGACCGCGACGGTCCCCTCGTTGAGCATCTTGCAGCGCTTCAGGACCTCGAGGCCGCTCCGGTCGGGCATCTTGTAGTCGGTCAGGAGGACGTCGAAGACTTCCTCCTCGAGGCGCGCGATCGCCTGCCCGGCGTCCGCGGCTTCGGAGACCTGCCAGTCGCGGTCGCGGAACGCCGCGGCGATCCCCTCGCGAAGGGTCGGTTCGTCCTCGGCGACCAGGATTTTCTTCATGCGCTCACTCCGCCGCCGCCCCCAACCATCGGAATGCGGACGGTGAACACGGCGCCGGCCCCCGGCCGGCCGTCGACGTCGATCAGGCCCCGATGGCTGTCCACGATCTTTTTCGCCATGGAAAGCCCCACGCCGGAACCCTGCTTCTTCGTGGTGAAAAACGGGTAGAACAGCTTGTCCCGGTGCTCGTCGGAGATCCCGGGGCCCGTGTCCGAGACCCTGACGGTGAGATAGCGGTCGAACAGCTGCCACGGGTCGCCGCCGGCGGCGCCCGCGGGACGGTAGGGAATGCTCGCGGCGGCGGGGGCCGGCGTCAGGGACGTCTCGACGACGAGGATCCCCTTCCCGCCCATGGCCTCCATGGCGTTGAGGAAGATGTTCTCGAACACCTGCCGGAGCTGGCCGCGGTCCATCAGGCACGCCGGGATCCCCTCGGCGAAGCGTCGCTCGATCTCCATGCCGGGCCCTCCCACGCGGCCGGAGGCGACGCCGAGCGCCTCCTCGAGCACCGGCTCGATGCGCGCGGGAGCGAGGGAGAGGGACAGCGGCCGGACGAACTCGAGGCTCGACGTGATCGTGCGATCGAGCCGGCGCACCTCGGCGATGATCTTGTCGAGGAGGTCCTTGCCGGCCGTCTCCGCCGAGAGCCTGCGCTTCAGGAGCGAGCAGCTGACCTCGATCGCGGCGAGCGGGTTGCGGATCTCGTGGGCCAGGTTGGCGGACATCTGCCCGAGCGCGGCGAGCCGGTCGCGCAGCCGCTCCTGCTCTTCCTTGTGCTCGACGTGGGTGAGGTCCTTGAAGAAGATCGCGGCGCCGAGGGGCGCGCCGTCCTCTCCCGGCACGAGCGAGAGCGTGAAGCCGATCGTCTTCCCCTTCGTCGAGCGGGTGGTCAGATCGATCTCGGCCCGGTTGGGCAGGCTCGACATGCTGAACGACTCGCGGAGGATCCGGACGAGCTGCGGGTGGTCTCCTAGCGCGGCCTCGACCGGCGCGCCCCGGTGCGGCGCGTCCGCGAGGTCCAGGATCTGCCGCGCGGGATCGTTGATGAGGACGATGCGTCCCTCGCGGTCGATCGTGAGGACGCCGCACCTCATTCCGCTGACGAGGCCCCGGTAGAACCGGTCCTCCTCGAGAGCAGTGGCCCGCGCGGCGAACTCGCCGCACACCCCGGCCATCGGAATCGAGACCTCCCCTCGGCAGGCGGACCCGCCGATCTCGAACGCTGCGTGCTCGGACCCGTTACGAAGGTGGAATTTAGGTTCCGGACCTGCGGGAGGCAAGCCGTGGGCGGGTTTTGGACCGATCTCCCCCCGCGCCCTCATCGGCTCCCCCCGGTCCCCGGGCTCAGCTCCCCTGGAGCGAGCCGGCGTACCAGCCGACCCCGGGGATCGCCGTCCCCGCGCTGTCGATGAGCGCGGCGTTCTGGACCTTGATCTTGTAGGTTCCCGTCGCTTTCACGCGGAACGTCAGTTTCACCAGGGTCTGGGGCGTCGTGACGTTCACGCCGGCCACCGCTCCGGTGCGGGAGGCGCCCACGACGACCGGCCACACCCCCGTGGCCGTCGCCGTGTAGTTCGGGGCGTTGCCACCCTGCTCCAGGAGGGAGCCCGCCGACGGCTGGACGAACTCCACGTTCGCCGGGATGCAGCCGTCCGTCGAGTCGCACGCGACCTCGAACGCCGCGCCGTTGACCCCGCTCGTCCCGGACACGTTGACCTGCACGGTGACGAGATCGTCGGACACAGCGCTCTGCGCCATCGTGACGGTGAGGGCGCTCGTCGGACTCGGCGCGCTGGGATCCGGCGCGAAGCTCGCGGTGATGGGGTTCGGCCCCGGGCCGATCGTGCCGCCGCTCGATCCGCCGCCACAGGAAAGGGCGGCAGCCACCAGGGCAAGGACCGCTAGGTGCATGGCGCGCGTCATGGTCCGGCTTCCTCCTGTATCGAGCTCGAGATCAGAAATGGCATACCGGCCGGGGTGTCTTGGCCACCCACGCCGAGCCGGACCAGAACTTGCCGAAAGCGCTTCCTACATACGCCAGGTCGCTGCCGTCCACCGCGCCGTCGCCGTCGATGTCCGCGTCGGGCTGATAGACGCTGTCCCCCGCGTGGCTCCCGAAGACCACGGAGAGGGCGTTCGTGTCCCAGCCGTCGAGCCAGCCGGTCGTGCAGTCGTATCCCTTGTCGAGATCGAAGCGCGCGGGGTTGACCTGGACCCCGAAGGCCTGCGTCTTCGAGAGCGTCGTGCCGCTGGGGTTCGTCACGGTGAGCGTGAACCAGCCGACCTCCGCCGCGCGAATGCCGGGACCCGTGGGCATGACGGTCGCGGCGGCCTGGAGGTGGTTGCAGGCGAGCCGCGTCGGGTTGTCGAGGAACACGTTCGGGTTGTCGACCGTCACGGTGGCGCCGGGCTCGAAGTTGTTGCCGGTGAGATCGAGGGTGAACTGGGCGCCCTGGATCGCCACCGAGGGGCTCGCGGCCCCGACCACGGGCCGTGGATAGGCGGCGACCTCCGCGGAGAACCCCGACTCGCCCACGCTGTTGAACGCCTTCACGGCGAAGTAGTAGGTCGTGCAGTCCGTGAGGGTGTCGACGGTGGCCCCGGTGGAGTAAACCTCTTTCGGCGTCGATCCGTACTGCCCGGAGGCGGTTCCCCAGTAGACGCGATAGCCGGATGCTCCCGTGGAGGGATCCCAGGTGAGATCGATGGTTGCCGCGTGGAGCAACACGGGAAGCGAAGCGAGGACGCTCGCTATCCCTACCAGGCGGATGACCCTGCGAACGACCATTTGAGAATCCTCCAAGACGGGCCGGTCGGGCCCCCGCCCTAGACTCAGCAACCGAGATGCCATCGAGGTCTTTTCGGGATCGAGCGCGATGCCCAGGCCGAATAGCCCGATTCGCGTGGCTTTTGGCGCGGATTGGAGGTGTTTCTGGACCTTGCCCCCGCCGGGCAGACATTGGCTTCAGATTTCAAAAGTGCAATTTCTTCCACGGGCGGGTAATACCGACCTTTCGTTTCCTCCTTCGGGTTCGTGATCCGGGTCCGCCTTCGGCCGCTCGAGCGATCGTCGGGGCTTGCGGGCCTGCCGTGGTCGGGGTCAGGGACGACCTGATGTCACCCGCGGGCCCCCCATCGGGACTCGATGACACCTCCCCCTCCTCGTCAGATTAGCACGACCCTGCGGCCGGTGGTGCAACCCTCGCGGGCGACGCTCGGGTGGAGCCGAGAGGCAATGGCCTCGATCCCAGAACCCCCGACAACTCGGGAAAGAGGAGGAATCAGCAATTTGCTATGGACAACGCGGGAGTCCGGCGGTACCTCTCTAGTAGGCACGCCAGCGAGCATCCTCGACCGCGGGTCGGTCGCGAAAATAGGCAGTTCGAGAGCCTGGGCGTTGGCATGGGATGGGCTTTCCAACCGGGGTCGCTCATTCAGGACGGGCGGTTCCCCTCGTCGCGTTCGATGAGCAAGTGTGCCCGCGCCCCCCGCGAGCGAAGGCGCGAGAGAGGCCGGTCTTCCATGGTGAAGCACACGCCGGGGACCTCCCCGGCGAAAAGGAGTGAGCAGATGAGAAAATTCTTCTTTGGGTTGGCGGTCGCCGGGCTTCTGGCGGCCGGGGGGTCCCTCTCATCGGACGTGCAGGCGTGTCCGTATGCATGCTGCCTGCCGGACAACACCTGCGTGGAGGTCGAATCTCAGGAGTTCTGTTGGGCACAGGATGGCACTGCCTTCGGCGGCTACTGCGCCGACCTGACCTGCGGCGGGGTTCCCGACGGCTGCCGGATGACCGGTGGCGGCGTGGACACGTTCTTCAACTGGAATGGAACGATGGCCACCGGAACGGATGATCCCGACCGCTACACGTTCGGCGGTCAAGTCGGAGCCCCCACGGCGGCCCAGCCGTCCCCCCACGGCGAGTGGACCCACCACCAGCAGAGCGGGCCGGATGGGTACTTCGTGTTCCACGCCGGCACCTCGAGCGCGCCTGCGGAAACCAGGATTGCGCGGGTGGACTGCAGTGATCCCGGCTGGTGCAACCCCGCGCGCCAGGCCCCGGACAAGCAGATCGACTATGTGGGTATCGGGGCGTTCAAGAACATCAGGAAACCTTCCGCCCCGCTGATGGGGGTGATTCCGGGCGTGACCTTCCATTGGTTCGAAGCCCACGTCGAAGACCTGGGCGAACCCGGCAAGGGCGGAAAGGTAGAGCCGCCGGCGTCCTACTGCCCGCCCGAGGGCTCGGCTGGAGCGATTGCCGACTGCGACTGCCCCGACTTCTACTCCTTCACGATTCACGCGGACACGAGTCCCGCCTCGGCAATCATTTACCACGTGCACGGTTACATCACCGGAGGCAACCTGCAGATCCATCCCCCGATTCAGTAGTGAAGGAAAAGCTCGCGGATCGCGTCGGCGGCCGCGCCATTTTCGGGCTCTCAAGTCGCTTGTTTGCTTGCGTTTCGAAAAGGAGACTTGACTGATCCGCTTGTTTGCGGTATAAACTATTCTAGAGGTTGGGTCTGGCTTCGGGATGCTAGCGTGTTTACGTGTCCTGCGGCAGGATCTACTTCTTGGTCTCGTCCCTGCATGACGACCCCGGACAACGCGGGAGACGAGGAGGGTGGATGAGCACTGAAAATGGCCTTCCCCAGGAAGTCCGTTCCGAGAACGATAGCGAACTGGATCGCGTCGAATCGAGGCGCCGCCTTCTGAAAGCCGGCCTCGTGGCCGTGCCGTTCCTGGTGACCCTCCATGCCCTGCCGGCCCGCGCCGGTGGAGCTCGCGGACAGGGCTCGCTGGGTGTTTACGGATACGGTGACGACCGCGACAGGGGTGGCGGCCACGGCAAGGGCGGCGGCAAGGGCGGCGGCAGGGGCTCCAGCAAGACTTCGCAGGGAGACAACCGATAGGGCCGAGCTCCGGATCCTCGCCGTCGATCTTCCATCCCGAGGACGCAAGCACCTCCTCTCGAAATCCTCGACATCGCGCGAAGGCGTTGATCCGTCGTGCTCGCGTCGCCTTTCGCGGATGTGGATGAAAGCCGCTTGCCCCGCGACCTCCACAACGCATAACCTGACGACGTGATCCACGATCGTGTCGTTTGGCGCGTTGCGTCTCGCACGCCGCTGAGGTGGCGCGGTTGGGACGGCGAGTGGGTGGTGTATCACCCGGATTCCGGCGACACGCACCTGCTCGACCCGCTGGCCGCGGAGGCCCTCCGGTCGCTCGAGGCCTCGCCGGCCGGTGCCGCCGCGCTCGTCGAGCGCCTTGCCGGCGGCACGGACGCCACCGCCGCCGAGGAGCTTCCTGCGGCTGTCGAGCGTTTGTTGCGCGCCTTCGACGAGGTCGGTTTGATCGAGCCGGTCGATGATCCTGCGTGAGCTGAGCGAGTCCGCGCAGTTCGCTCGCCTGCGGGGCGCAGGGATCGTCCTGGACACCGGGCCGTTCTCCGTACGAATCCGCGGCTCGATTCCCGAGCTGGCGGGACCGATGCGTCTCCTCTACGGGAACCACACGATCGCGAGCGAGGGAGCGATCGTGGACGCGGACGTTCGCATCGAGCCACCCCCCTCCCTTCGCCGCTGGTTTGCGCGCCAGGTCGTCGCCTACATCGACGGCGAGCGCCCGTTCCATCCTTTCCCGCGACGACTCGCCTTTCCCATGCTGGAGTGGGTGCTGAACTGGTGCCTGTTCAACCGGCCGCACCAGTACCTCGTCCTTCACTCGGCCGCCGTGGAGCGCGGCGGGCGCGCCTTGCTCCTGCCGGGGGAGCCGGGGGCCGGCAAGAGCACGCTCTGCGCCGCACTGATCCTCCGCGGCTGGCGGCTGCTGTCGGACGAGGTCGCGATCGTCCGCCCCTCGACCGGCGAGATCCTCGCTGTTCCGAGGCCCGTGGCCCTCAAGGAGGAATCGCTCGACGTCATCCGCGCCTTCGAGCCGTCGGCGATGCTCGGCCCCTCGTTCCCCGAGACCCGCAAGGGCACCGTCACCCATCTCCAGCCACCGGCGGACAGCGTCGACCGATCGCGCGAAACCGCCGCCCCCCGGTGGATCGTCTTCCCGCGGCATGCCGCCGGAGCGCCCGCGAGCCTGCAGGCGGTCCGAAAGGCCGAGACGCTCCTGCGCGCGGGGAGGAACGGCTTCAACTACAGCTTGCTCGGAGCGGGTGGCTTCGAGAGCCTGGCCGACGTCGTGAGCGGCTGCGACGGGTACGATCTCGTTTACGGCGATCTCGGCGAGGCCGTGCGACGCCTCGCCGAGCTGGCGAAGGAAGCCTGAGGGATGCGGCCGGAAACCGGCGCGGGCGGCGATCGTTGGGCGGCGGGGCGCGAGATGCGCCTCGACGCCCTCCGCGACCCGCGCTCGCTCGCATCGCTCGGCGAGCCCGAGTGGGACCGGGTCCTGCGCGGCTACCGGAGAAAGGGGCTGCTCCCCGCGCTCGCGTTCGCCGTGGATTCCGCCGGGCTGTCGAGCGCCCTGCCGCGCAAGGTGCGGGAGCATCTGCTGGCGGCCCGGCTCGAGGGGGACGCCCACGCGCGGGTGATCCGCTGGGAGGCCAACCGGATCCGGCGCGCGCTTCGCGACCTGCGGGTGGACGTCGTCGTCCTCAAGGGGGCCGCGTACGTCCTCGCCGGGCTCCCGCCGGGCCGAGGACGCCTGGTGCAGGACCTCGACGTGATGGTCCCGAAGGAGAAGCTGCCGGAAGTCGAGCGGGCTCTCCTGGAGGCGGGATGGGAGTGGGCGAACGAGGATCCGTACGACCAGCGCTACTACCGCGCCTGGATGCACGAGCTGCCGCCGCTGCGCCACCGCACGCGGGACACCCTGCTCGACGTGCACCACACGATCCTCCCCGAGACGGGACGGTTGAGGCCGGATGCGCGCAAGCTGTTCGAGCAAGCGCGTCCGATCGGGGAGCCCGGGTTCCTGGTCCTCGCGCCCGTGGACATGGTCCTGCACGCGGCGGCCCACATGCTCTCGGACGAGACGCTCGGCGGTGCCGTGCGGGACCTCGTCGACCTCGACGCCTTGCTGAGGCACTTCGCGGCCGCGGAACCCGGCTTCTGGGACCGCCTCGTCCCGCGCGCACGCGAGCTCGATTTGTCGCGACCATTGTTCTACGCGCTGCGTTCCTGCGGCCGGATACTGGGCTCGCAGATTCCCGCCGCGGTGAACGCCGAACTCCGGCGGGCCGGGAAGCCGCCGTGGCCCGTCACCCGAATAATGGACGCTCTCCTCACGAGGTGCCTTCTGGGGAAAACGTGCGAGCGGGCGCGAGCGGGCATCGCGGTCGCCGAGTGCTTCGTCTATATCCGGCGCTCACTGGCTGCGCATGCCGGCGTGGTTGCTGATCCCCCACCTCACCCGGAAGGCGGCGCGGCGCTATCGTCGGGAGGACGATGACCCACCCCGGTAGCCGAAGGACGCATTGACGATCCCCGGATCCTGGGGTATAGACCTCACCAGGACGCTCGCGAGTTGCCGTGCGGCGCTCGAAGTGCGGGGGTTCTGGGCGGACTTAGGCGCATCGAGGAAGCCGTGGTTCGAATCGACCGAATGTCAGGGCGTGAACTCCCCGCGGGCCCACGTCGGGCCGCTTGTCGAGGCAGCGTGATGATCCCGGCGATCGGCCGGTGCGCCGCGCTTCGCGGCGACAGTTCCTCCGGTTCACGCGCCAGCAAGGCTGGGCGGATAAAGGAGCCATCCATGCGAATGCAGGATCGTCTTGCTGCTCTCGACGCTTGCCCTGATCCTCGGGGCGACCTCCTGCCAGCAGCTTCCCGCACCCCGCTCCACCGCGCCGGGAGCGCTCCAGACGGAGGACATCGCGTACGACGACGCGATCCCTCTGGACTACGGAACTCTCGTCGGCGTCACTTCTATTCCGGAAGGTCCGTACACCGCCGGGCTGTGGTTCGAGAAGGCGGACAAGACCATCGTTTTCGTCAAAGTCAACTTCTCTCTCGGAAAGGTCGACAATAGAGCACTGATCCTCCCGCGTCGATGACGTGGCCACCATGAAGCAGAACAAGGAGATTCCCAATGACTCTCGATAAGCTGTACTCCTTAGTCTCTCGGGTCTTCTTCTTCGGGGCCTTTGTGCTGTTGTGCCTGATTGTCGTGGAGAAGATCGCCAACATCCGCGGATTCACGATTCTCCACGGCTACAGCGGCGAGCGCGTCCTCGAGCTTGCCGGAGTCCTCGTGATCTTCGTGATCGCCATCCTGCTGCGGGAGATCCGGGAAGTACTGCAGGCGAAGAAGGCCTAAGTCGGGCCGCTGCGCCGAGGGCGGGATGCGGCTCGGGGCGAAGCGGGAGTACGCTCCCGATGCGATGGATTTCCCGCTCGGGGGCTGCGTCGCGCGCCCGCGATGAGGCTCACCCGCAGGCTTCCGCGATGCGGTGGACGGAAGTACCCTCCTCCGCCGTCAGGTCATCGAGCAACATGCAAGAAAAGACGAGCGCTTTTTTCGCCTCCCTGGCGGAATGAGGGCTGGGAGACTCGACGAACGTGACCGAGGAACGACCGCCCGAGCAACCGTCCAAATCGGCCCCAGGGTCTCCCTCGCTCCGACGGGAGATGATCACGGGCTCCCTCTGGATGGTTGCGATGCGGTGGGGCATTCGCGGCATCGGCCTGGTCAGTACGATCGTGCTCGCGAGAGTGCTACTACCCCAAGATTTCGGTCTCGTCGCCATGGCGTCCATCATGGTGGGCCTGCTGGAGACGCTCTCCGCCTTTGGCGTGGATCTGGCGCTGATTCAGAACGCGCAGGCTGGTCGTCGTCATTTCGACACTGCCTGGACCATTCAGGTGATCCAGGGGGTCGGCATCGCCATCCTGCTCGCCGTGTCCGCGCCTCTGGCCAACGTCTATTTCCACGAACCCAGAGTCGGAGCGCTGATTCGGTTCCTGGCCGTCGGCATGGCCATCGGCGGCTTCACCAATATCGGCGTCGTGGCCTTTCGAAAGGATCTGGATTTCAACCTGGAGTTCAAGTTCTCGATCTACAAGAAGCTCCTCTCGTTCGCGGTGACGGTCGGGCTTGCCCTGCTCTTGCGCAGTTACTGGGCGCTCGCCACCGGAATGGTCGTGAGCCAGGCTCTCGGCGTCGTACTCAGCTATGCCATGCACCCCTACCGGCCCCGTCTCTCGCTGCAAGCCTTCCGCGAGATCTGGTCGTTCTCCCAGTGGGTCCTTGTCATCAACATCGGCAACTATTCGTACGAGAAGGGTGACGAGTTCGTCGTCGGGAGGCTGAGCGCGCCGCGGGAAATGGGCATCTACACCGTGGCGTACGAAGTTTCGAACCTCCCGACAACGGAGCTCCTGTTTCCCATATCTCGCGCGCTGTATCCGGGTTTTGCAAAGTTGGCACCCGAGCCGGAGAGACTCTTCAAGGCTTATCTGAACGTTCTCGGCTTCATCGCGACGTTCTCTGTGGCAGCAGGCTTCGGCATCGCCGCCGTCGCCTCGGACTTGACGAAGACGGTCCTCGGAGAGCGCTGGCTGGACGCCGTCCCCCTCATTCAATGGCTCGCCTTCTTCGGCGTGCTGCGCGCCATCTACGGGCAGGCCGGCTACGTCCTGCTGGCATTGGGACACGTGAGAGCGCTGGCGTTGCTCACCTGGTTGCAGTTCGTCTTCCTGATTCCCGCGACAACGATTGCGGGGATGCGATTCGGCATTCTCGGTGTTGCCATCGCAAAGCTATGTACGGCCCTGGTGTTTGCCCTGCTGCTGTTCGGTGCGCTGACGCGAGTCACTTCGATACGGGTATCACAACTCGCCCTGCAGATCTGGCGCCCTTGCGTATCGGGTGTCGCCATGTTGCTCGTTTTGCGCGCACTTCGACCGGCGTCCGTCGGGATCCCGCTGCTCAACCTGATTCGGGACGCGGCCATCGGAGCGTCGGTCTACGCGATCGTGCTCTCCGCGCTGTGGCTTCTGACCGGACGCCCTGAAGGGACGGAGAAGCACGCCCTCGAACTGTTGAACCGGTGGCGCGACCGCCGCCGAGCATGACGAGGAAACCTGCGTTCCCTTGATCATCCCCACGGCACGCCGTCGGGCATATCCGCGTCGGGATTCCGTCGTGCGACGGCTCGCGGAGGGCCCCGCACCCCAAAAGAAAAGCGGCCCCCCGGAGAACCGGGGGACCGCCTTGTCCGAGGGGTTCGGTCTCGGCCTGCGCCGCTACCGGACCCTGACGTTCAGTGGCGCCGTCGGCGGGAAGACGCCGACCGGCGTGGCCTGGGCGCGAGCCGAGGAGGAGGCGTTCCCCGACGCGTCCACGGCGAAGACGCTGTAGTAGTAGGTGGTCCCGTTCGCGAGCCCGGTGTGCAGGTAGCTGTCCGCGCTGCCGGGCGCGGCCGGCTTCTCGGTAACCGCGAAGCCGTCCGACGGGCTGACCGGGTACTTCCCGTCGGTCCGGTAACGGATGACGGCCTTCGCGAAGTCGGCGTCCGCCGGGTTGGTCCAGTTGAGCGTGCTCTGCGCGTTGCCGGCCGCCACCGCGAATCCGGTCGGCGCCGCCGGCGGCGTCTGGTCGTCCACCGGTTGCTCGGTCGGCACGAAGAGCGGATCGTTCGTGAGCAGGACGCGGTCGGCACGCGCCTGGGCCTCGTACCCACCCAGCTCGACGCTGTGCAGTCCTTGCGTCAGCGTGTAGGAGCGGCCGGCGACCCAGACCCACGCGCCGTTCGAGGAAGCGGTGATGGATGCGCGTGCGGCTCCGTCCACCGACTCGAACCAGGCGTTCGAGGACGCGTTCGCCCCGTAGAGGCGCACCCAGACGAACCAGGTGCCGGCGGTGGGCACGTTGACGCCGAACGTCGCGGTGCCGGACGGAGAGGCGGCGCTGCCGGTGGCCGTTCCGGACGGCGTGTCGATGTAGGCGCCGCCGAAGGTCCCGGCCCCGGCCGTCGCGCGGACCGGCGCCACGAGGGTGCCGGCCTCCGCCTCGAACCGCAGGTAACCGTACGTGCCGGCGGAGGTGGAGAACGTCTGGTCGGGCGACGAGGTCGTGACGTTGCTCGCCGCGTCGGCGCTCCGCACGTGGTACTGGTAGGTCGTGGACGGCTCGAGACCCTGCAGGTTCACCGCGTGGCTGGTGACCAGGGCCGTGTCGATCGTCGTCTGCTGGTACCCCGTCTGGCCGGCCTTCCGGTAGAAGACCTGGCTGTCGGCGTTCTCGTCGGTGGTCCAGGTGATCGACGCGGTCGTCGAAGCAACGGAACCGGACAGCACCGCGGAGACGGCCGGCGCCGTCGTGTCGGGCACCGTCGCGAACCCGGTGGCGTGTGTGAAGGTGGCGGCCATCGCGTGATTGGCCAGGTCCATCGCGCCGGAGGCGCCGCCGACGACCTGGATCTTGTAGGTCTTGCCGGCCGTCAGGCTGGAGGCCGGCGTGATCGTGGCCGTGCGGCCGTCGGCCGAGAGCGACGGCGAGCCGGCGGCCTGCGCCACCGCGTTGACCCCGTCCATCAGCTTGACGGTCCCCGAGGTGATCGACGTCGCGAGCATCGCCTCGCTGAACGTCACCGCGGGCCTCACCGACGTGGCGACGCCGGTGGCGCCGTCGGCCGGCGAGGTCGAAACGACCGTGGGAATCGTGGCCGCCTGCACCGTGAAGAGGCTTGCCCCGGTTCCTTTCACCGCGTTCGGATTCGTCACGTCGATGTTGGTGGAGCCGACGGTTGCGGACGCTCCCACGGTCACGTTGGCGACGAGCTGTGAGCAGGAGGTCACCGTGACCGAGTTCACCGTCACGCCCGTGTTGGCGAACTGGACCGTCGCGCCGTTCTGGAAGTTCGTTCCGGCGATCGTGAGGTCGAGACGCCGTCCCTGCTCCGCCGCGGAGGGCGCCGAGACCGTCACCACCGGTCGCGGCCAGCTCGCCACCTCGGTCGCGTAACCGGAGTCGCCGGCGCTGTTGTAGGCCTTGACCGAGAAGTAGTAGGTGGTGCAGTCCGAGAGGGTGCTGATCGTCGTTTCGGTGACGTTCCCGACGTCGAGCGGGCTGGCCCCGTACACGCCGGGACTCGTTCCCCAGTACACGCGGTACCCCGTCGCGTTGGCGGAGGCATCCCAAGCGACGATGACACTCCCCGCCGACGCGGCCGAGACCGCGAGCCCCAGGGCAAAGAGCAGGACCAGGACGAGGCGGCACGGATTCGTGAACGACATCGCTCCTCCTTGGGATGTGTTGCTTCCCCAGAGCCTTGGAGCGTGATGAATTGCCGGATTCGTGCCACGATTCGCATAGGTGCGAGGGAGGTCGGTAAGAGGCTCGAGTTGCGCCACTTACCAAAGGGAGCATCGTCGACGGGCCCCCCGGTCGAGGCGCCGCAGCCTGCACCGATAGCGTATACGAGTTACAGCATTGGGAAGTCGGGGGGTCCTGCCCGGAATGGCCGGAATCGGGCGGAAACGCCGGCGGGAGGCGGATGCCGGCAAGACGGGGGCGGTGCTCAGGCTGTAGGGCGCTCGTCTCTCAGAGTCTGCGAGACTCGCTCGCGAAGGAGCTTGCCCGCCGCATTGCGCGGCAACTCGTCCACGAATCGGACGAATCGCGGCACCATGTAAGATGGCAGGTGTAGGCTGCAGAAACGCCGGAGCTCTTCCTCCGCGACGCCTTGCCCGGATTCCGTGACCACGAGCGCGGCGGGCACCTCGCCCATGAGCGAGTCGGGAATGCCCGCCACCGCCGCAGCGGCGACCTGCGGGTGCAGCACGAGCGCCGCCTCGACTTGTGCCGGGTTCACGCGGTGGCCACCGATCTTCAAGATGTCCTTGGCGCGGCCAACCAGATAGAAGAACCCATCCGGGTCACGATAGCCGAGGTCGCCGGTCCACAGCCAACCGTCTCGCAGGATCTTGGCGGTGTCTTCCTCCGACCGGTAGTAGCCCGGCGTGATGTTGGGCCCGCGCGCGACGATCTGACCGTGCGTGCCATCGGGGACGTCTGCGCCGTCGTCGTCCAGAACGCGCATCTCGACCCCAGGGATGGGAATCCCGATCGATCCGCGCTTCGCAACCGCGTGCTCGGGGGGCAGGTAGCTGAGGCGCGCGGTTGCCTCGGTCTGCCCGTACATGATGAACAGTTCCGCGGAGGAAAACGCTTGCCGAACCCAGTCCGCCGTCTCGACGCTCATGGCCCCGCCCGCCTGGGTCAGGTACCGGAGCGTGGGCATCCTCCCGGGATCGGGTTGGGTCATACGGCGAAGCAGCTCGAACGTGAGCGGCACGCCCGCGAATCCCGAGCATTCCTCGGTTCCAATCGCCTCGAGCACGACATTCGGGTACATGAATCGCGAGTCGAGGAATACGGACCCGCCCACGAAGAGGTGGGTCTGCAGAACGCTCCTTCCGTAGCAGTACGACAAGGGGAGGATCAGCATCGCGCGGTCGCGCGCGGACAGACCGAGGTAGCTGACGATCGAGCGGGTGTTGGCGGCGATGTTCTCCATGGTCTGCATCACCGCGCGCGGGCGTCCAGTGCTCCCCGAGGTGTAAAGGAGCAGCGTGACACTCGAGGGCTCGCGCTCCGGCAGCACCTCCGGGATCTCCGCCGGGTGGTCGTCACCGGCGAGGCTCCCGTCGTCGGCCATCATCGTCGTCGCGATTCCTTCGAGACCGCCCCGCATCGACGGGGCCATCTCGCCACGGTGCACGACGAGCGCCGAGCCCGCGCCGGAGGACCGCACCAGCGGCCCGAACTTGCCCGCATCGCGGCCGGCGAATACGACGCAACGAGAGCGCGTATCCTCGAAGACCATGGAGAGCTCCGCGGAGCTCCACTCGCAGCTCACCTCGACGCTCACGGCGCCGAGGTGCTGCACCGCGAGACTTGCCACCACCGAAGCTGGAGAGTTCGGCAGCGCGACGAGAACCTGGTCCCCGGCCCCGACGCCGCGATTCCGAAGATGGCCTGCGACGGCTGCGATCCGGCTCGCCAACACGCCGTAGGACAACCGTACCCCCGGCGCGTCCACCGCCCTGGCCTCCGGCGTGATTCTCGCGTGCTCGAAGACCCAATCGCAAACCGCCGGGGATCTCACCGACGCTTCTCCTCCACGAGACCGTGCGGTTCTCCTTCTCCCATCGGAAGGACGCGAAGGCAGGAAGGGTCCTTCCCGATCAAGGCGACCTCCATCCTAATCTGGCGCGAGTTCACCTTCCCACCGCCCGGCGGCCGACTTGACTCACGTCAAACATGGTCCCAAACGCCCCGAATCGCTACCCCGCGTGCACTCGGGGACGTCGTCGCCAAGAAGCTGGGAATGAATCCGCTGCTGCGCCAACTTCGGCCGGGAAGCTCGCGTCGCGCTTCATTCTTGACGGATTCCAGGCCGCCACGGTCGTCCGCGTCGGCTGGGCAGGGTGCCGGAGGGGCCTCCGCAGGTGTGACGTGTCACGCCCCGCGAAAACCGAGGACCGCTTTCCGCGCGTAGAACGCCTCCGCGTATCCCGTCGGCGAGGCGCATTCCACGCCCCGCAGCCTCATCAGGCCGAGGAAGACCTCCTCGGTGAACCAGTGCTTGTCGCGCTGCGACGGGAACGACGAAAGGACCAGGCTTGACTTCCGCCGCGCGGTCTTGCCGCTCGCCGGTACGAAGAAGTTCGGCGTGCCCAGGTCGCCGTCGTACTTCGGCACCTCGTACTCGAGCACGAGGTGGTCGCGGAACGTGTTCCACGTGAGGTCGGAGACCAGCCGGTGGTCCTGGTGCCGGTCGTCGCGGTAGTGGGTGAAGACGACGTCGGGAGAGACCTCGCGTTTCAGCTTCTCGAAGAAGTCCTTGATCTCGGCCCCCACGAACGGGAAGTAGCCGTTCCGGAACCCCTTCACGACGACATTGGCGCCGGGGCGGCGGCCGAGAAAGCGCGCCGCGCTCCTCCGGGCCTCTTTCCCGCGCTGCCCCTCGGAGCTCAGCACGACCCAGTGCACCACAGCGCGAGGATGCTCCGCGAGCAGGCCGAGCACGGTCGCCCCGCATCCGATCTCGATGTCGTCGGAGTGCGCTCCGAGGCAGAGAATCTCGAGGCGCTTTCCTGCGCCCGGCCCGAGCCTGAACGACAGCATCGTCCTACCCCCCCGCTCGCGACCCGTTCTTGCGGTCGTACTTCCAGATCTCCCACGGGACGTCGCCCCCTTCGTACACCTCGTCCAGGCGCTGTTTGTCCTTGAAGGTGTCCAGGGCCATCCAGAAGCCGTCGTAGGGATAGGCGATCAGCTCTCCGGCGGTCATCAGGCGGCGGAACGGCTCGAGGACCAGGTCTTCCCCGTTGCGAATGTAGCGGAAGATCTCGCTCTTGAAGACGAAGTACCCGCCGTTGATCCTGACGTCCGAGGTGTCGACGCCCTTGATCGCGGTCACGCGGCCGCCGGAGTCGAGCGAGACGAAGTGGACGCTCAGGTTGGGCTTGACGCAGACGAAGCTCGCGATCTTGTTCCGCGCGTGGAAGTCGTCGATCATCGCGTTGAGGGGCAGGTCGGTCAGCCCGTCGCTGTAGTTGACGAGGAACTCCTCCTCGCCCTCGAGATGGCTCTCGACCGCCTTCAAGCGCTGGCCGAGATTGGAGTTGATCCCCGTGTCCACGAAGGTGATCCGCCAGTCCGCGATGTCGGCCCCGAGCAGCTCGACGTTCTTGCCTCCGCCCGAGATCACGAAGTCGTTGGAGAGGCACTCGTCGTAGTGCAGGAAGTAGTTCTTGATCAGATCGCTGCGGTAGCCGAGGCAGAGGATGAAGTCCTTGTGCCCGAAGTGGGCGTAGTACTTCATGACGTGCCAGAGGATCGGACGGTGGCCGATCGGGATCATCGGCTTGGGTATGTTGTCGGCGTACTCGCGGACCCGCATCCCGAGACCGCCGCAGAACAGGACGACTTTCACGGTTCACCTCTCGGGCGCCGCCGGCGCCCCCCGCCAAATGTCTCGCCCGGGCGTCCCGCTGTCAAGAAAGCGCGCCGCCGCCGGGCCGCGCGCGTCAGGAGGTCTTCGCCCTGAGGGCCTTCTCCGCCGCCTTCTCCCCGCTCTTGAAGCTCTCGTCGGTCCACATGTACCCCCAGTCCCCGTAGCGCCCGCAGTAGGCGATACCGACGCTGTCGAGGTAGCCGTGGACCGTCTCGAGCGCCTTGGCGCGCTCGAGGTCGAAGATGACGTTGGCGTGCCGAACGACCGTCGCGTTGCGGTGCAGGATGCGGTCGTCCTCGCGCAGGAGGCCGCAGCGGCGGAGATCCGCGATCACCGGCTCGATCCAGTCGTCGGGAGACCCGGTGAACGGCCGGTACTTGGGGGAGAAGTAGACCTCGGCCTGGATGCTGCCCGTCCCCGCGGGGACGTTCCTCGCGGAGAGCATGTGGGGGAAGCTCAGGCGCGTGAAGCAGATGTCCTCGTCGTAGAAGTAGGTCATGTGGGCGGGGGAGAGGTCCTCCCGGGCCACGCCCACGTTGACCAGCACGCACGTCGAGCAGGCGAGGCGCCCCGCGGCGGCCACGACGTCGGCCGGAGCGCCGGGGATCATGCGCACCAGCTCCGGCAGGGGGACCGAGGAGACGAGCCCGTCGTAGCGGTCCTCGTGCCCGTTGGCGAAGACGAGGCGCCGCGCCGCGGGATCGACCGACACCACCTCGTGGCCGAGCCGGATGTTCCCCATCGGGACGAACTTCTTCAGGTACGAGACGAATCCTCCCTCGGTGGGATAGCGGAAGTGGGTGATGTAGTGGGTGTGCGCCGCGGCCTTCGAGAGCGCGCCGCGCAGCACCTCCTCGAGGCTCGGCCGGTAGATGCGCGGTCCGAGCCAGTCCGTGCTCATGTTGTCGGCCGTGGTGAGGTGGTACTTCCGCGCGTACGGCATCGGGAAGGTCTCGGAGAACGTCTTGCCGAAGCTCGCGTAGAGCCAGTCCGCGTAGTTGCGTATCGGACGCTCCGGCGCCTGCTGCTCCTCCACGAAATCCGTGATGATCTTCACGACCAGGTCGTCCGGAAGGCCGTGGAGGTGGAGCTGGACCGGATGGGTGGGCCAGTACCCGCGCCAGTAGTTGTTCAGGTTGATCTGGACGGTCTCGTACCGGTGATCCACGCTCTCCGCCAGCAGCTCCTGGATGCGCTCGTCCTTCGTGAACGAGATGTGCGGTCCCAGGTCGAACAGGAAGCCGGTCTCGTGGAGGAACGACGCCGTGTGGCCGCCGTGGTAGCCGTTCTTGTCGTAGAGGGTCGGCGTCATCCCCTCGGCATGGAGGCGGTAGGCCGCGCCGAGCCCCCCCATTCCCGTTCCCAGGACGATGATGTTCGGCATGCTCGCCTCCCTACTTCGTCTTCGACGGCAGCGCCGCCTCGAGGGGCCATCGCGCGCTCTGCTCTTTCCAGAGCGCGTCGGACAGCCGGCCCTGCGGCAGCTCCACGTCGTCGAAAGAGACGACCGCGTCCTTCGCGACGTCCCGCCGCAGGACGCCCCCCTCCGAAAGGCCGATCGGCAGGGCCGACATGGACCGCGCCGCGGAGGCGTTGTCGATGAGGCCGTAGGTGCAGAAACCTCCGATCCCGTCGAGTCGCTCGCCCGTCTTGAGGTCGCGCTTGGCGACGGCCACGACCTCGCAGACCGGTCCCCCGATCGGCGCGACCGTCGGATCGTGATGCACCGCCACCCGGCCGATCGTCGAGGCGATCTGGATGTGGGGTAGGTGGAACGGCGTGTAGAAGACGTAGAACGGTCCGTCGCCGAGCTTGTAGTAGGCCAGCTGCGCCTTCTTGAGAGGGGATTCCTCGTGAACGACCACGAACGCGCCGGTGTGCGGCGCGGCGCCGAGGGCGTAGTCCACGATCCCCGTCTCGAGCATCGGCCCGGCGGGAAGGAGGTGCGCCATGTCCCGGACGTTCTCGCACGCCGGACCGAACATGCCGCGGCGGCCGACCCGGAACCCGGTGGCGTTGGCCAGGACCGTCGTCTCCATCGAGAGCTTCGTGGCGTCCGCGAACGACGTCACCTTCCGGGCGTCCTGGTCGTTCCTCTCGGCGAAGGCCCGCTGGGTCTCCGGCGTCCGGTAGTAGTCCACCATCCCCTTGATGTTGCCGGCGGCGACGGGACGGAGCCCGAGCGAGCGGAGATACCTGAGGAGGGTCATCGCGACCCCGGGCTCGTCGCCGTCGGTGTTGGTGATCACCAACCCGGCGCGGTCCGCCTTCTCCTTCAGGATCGGGCCGAGCAGCGAGTCCAGCTCTGCGTTGACGATGACGACGTTCTTCCCGTGATCGAACGCGTCGAGCACGATGCCCGCGGCCGGCTCCACGGTCCCCGTGACCTCCACGAGGACGTCGATGGCATCGCAGGCGACGAGCGCTCCCGGGTCCTCCGCGAGGACCGGGATCCCGCGGGAGATCGCGGCCTCCGCCTCGCGGGCGGACTCGACCCGCCGCCACCCCTCGATGCCCGCCTCCCGGAACGCTCGCTCGGCGTGCTGCGGCGTCCGGTTGGCGATGGCGACGAGGCGGATGCCGGGCGCGGGCGTCCCGAGCTGCAGCGCGATGGCGCGCCCCGTGGCCCCCGCTCCGATCATTCCGACCCTGACGGGCCGGCCATCCAACTCACGCTCCCGAAGAGCGGTATCCGTGTTCATGTCGTATGCAACCTCTCACCGCTCGAAGAGCGGCCAGCCGAGATCCTGTTCGGAAACCACCGTGGCCGGAAGCGGCCACGCGATGGAAAACGCCGGGTCGTCGAACCTGCACGCCGGTCGCGGACGCCGGGGCGTAGAACGCCGACGTCATGTAGTGCATCTCCGTGTCGTCTTCGAGGGTCTGGTAGCCGTGCGCGCAGAGCTCGGGCAGCAACAGCATCCGGCCGTTCTCCGCGGTCAGCTCCTCCCCCCACCATTTCCCGAACGACGGCGAGCCCGGACGGAGGTCGAGCGCGACGTCGAACATGGCTCCCCGCGTGCACCGGACCAGCTTGGCCTCGAGCGCGGGCGCCGCCTGGAAGTGCATGCCCCGGATCGTTCCCCGGCACCGGCTGAAGCCCATGTTCGCCTGGACGGGGGCGAAGCGGATGCCGTGCTCCTCGAACTCCCGCGCGCACCAGGCCCGCATGAACCGGCCGCGCTCGTCCTGGTGCGGCGACGGATCGATCACCCAAGCGCCCGCGAGGGCGGTTTCCCTGAAACGCACGACGCTCCCCTACTTCCGCTCGGTCAACGAAGCCCAAGCAGATTCTCGTAGCGCTCGATCTGGGCCATCGTGACCGCGCGAAGGTCCCGGCCCTCGCGATGCGCCCGGTACCACTCGACGATCCAGGGAATCGCTTCCTCGAGCCGCAGGCGCGGCGACCACTCTAGGCGCGACCGGGCCTTCGAGATGTCCAGCTTGAGGAGATGGGCTTCGTGGGGATGCGCTCCCCCGTCGGTCTCCCAGCGCGCCCCCTCGCCCCACATCGTCGAGATGCGCTCGACGATCCAGGACACGGGGCGGGCGTCCTCCTCGTACGGGCCGAAGTTCCACCCCTCCGCGAACGCCGTTCCGTCGGCGTGCAGGCTCTCCGCGAGCGACAGGTAGCCGCGGAGCGCTTCCAGCACGAACTGCCAGGGCCGGACGGCGTGCGGGTTCCGGATGCGCACCGGCTTGCCGGCGGCGAAGGACCGCATGATGTCCGGGATGAGCTGGTCCTGGGTCCAGTCGCCGCCGCCGACGACGTTGCCCGCCCGGCCGGTGGCTACCGCGATGCCCGGCTGCGCCGCCCCCTCGCCGGTGAAGTACGACTGCCGGTAGGCGGCGGTGACCAGCTCGGAGCAGGCCTTGCTGTTCGAGTACGGATCGTGCCCGCCCAGGGGCTCCGACTCCCGGTAGCCCCACACCTGGTTCCGGTTCTCGTAGCACTTGTCGCTGGTGACGTTCACCACGACGCAAGGCCTTCCGACCTCGCCGCAGCGCCTCCAGGAGGTGGACCGTGCCCATCACGTTGGTCGCGTAGGTCTCGACCGGGTGCTCGTAGGAGTATCGGACGACCGACTGGGCCGCCATGTGGATCACGATCTCGGGCCGCGCCGCGGCCACGGCGCGCTTCAGGGCGTCGAGGTCGCGCACGTCGCCGTTGACGGACTCGATCCCCCTTGCGACGCCCGCGAGCTCGAACAGGCTCGGGTCCGTCGGGGGAGGGAGGGCGTAGCCGGTCACTTCCGCTCCCAGCGACTCGAGCCAGAGAGAGAGCCAGCTCCCCTTGAAGCCCGTGTGACCGGTCAGCAGGACGCGCTTTCCCTTCCAGTAACTTCGGTTCATCGTGGGTGTCGCGACCTCATCAGGAGGGCGGGCCCGAGCCGCCCGCCGCGGGTGGCTGCGCACTAGTCCTCGGTGAGAGCCGCCCGCGCGATCATATCGCAATTTTCGTGCAACTTCCCGGGTGTCTCATCGGCCCGGCGGGCCTCGACTTGAGCCGCCGGAGTACGCGGGAGCTTTCTGCCCGCGAAAGGAGACGCTCGGCCTTCGGGGAGCCCGAGGCTCGTCACGCCGGCCCACGCTCGCCGAGCACCTCGTACACCTTGAATTTCCGACCGCTGCCCACCAGCTTGAAGGCCTCTGGGTACGCGTCGAGCATCTTGTCGAAACACACCTGGTCGGAAGGCTGGTAGTAGGACTGAGCCCGCTGAACGACGAGGACATGGCTCACTTGACGCTTGCGGATTCCCTCCAGCAGCACGGCAGGCCTCGAGATCGGCGGGAACCAGAAGACGCGCCGGTGCGCGTGGTAGTAGACGATCGCGTAGTGGCTCGCCAGCACGATCGCGCCCGGCGGCGTGTGAGCCGCGATCCACTTGGCCCCTTCGACGTCGGGTGGGCTGATCTCGTCGGCGGTGAGATGCAGGTTGTGCCACCCCTCCTTGACCTCCTGCGAAAGGCCGACCGCGACGAGGAAGAGCGCCAGAACGAATCCCACCGCCGCTAGGCGGGGGCGGGTACGATCGAGCCAGTGCTGCAGCTTGTCGGGTCTCTCGGCGGTGAAGGGAAGACGCCCGCTCCACGCGATCCACGCCGAAACGACGGTGGCGACCGACCAGAACAGCGCCGAAAGATCCGCCTGCATGCGGCCGCTGGCGACGTCTGCGCTCCGGAGCCCGAAGGCACAGAGAGCGGAGTGGATTCCGAGCGGAACCGCGAGGGCGAGCGTGCAGATGGCCCCCCATCGGGGTCTCCTCGCGAACAACCTGCGGACCGCCTGCGCCCCGCGCCAGACGTAGACGAGAGCGAACGGGGTCGTCGGCATCAGGAAACGAAACTCGAACGCCCACGACCACAGGAGGAACGCCGCCTCGGCACCAAGGAAGTACCAGTCCATGAGACGGCCGCCGGTTCGCCACAACGAGTAGGCCACGCCGATCAGCGCCAAGACGATGATCCCGGCGATCGCGGGCGATGACCACAGCGAGTCGATCCAATGGTGGGCCAGGATCTCGCTCACTCCCTCGGCGCCGTCGCGGAGATTGCGTCCCACGCGAAAGAGCCAGTCGCCGGCGGAGGCTCTTCCCAGCTCGGGGAAGTTGCCGAGCTTCAGGGTCATCTGGGACAGGTAGGACGCGGGATAACCCGGTAGCGGCCAATCCGACGACGTGGGAGCAAGGTGCATCCACCAGCCTTGGCAGCCAACGCCGACGATGAATACGGGAACGAAGGTCCGGAGGCGCGTCGCGGCGCGCGGGCGGTCGAGGACGAACGACGCCGCCATCCAGGCCGCCAGGCCGATCACGAGGGCGATGCCTCTCGACTCGATCATGAGGGCGGCGAGCACGAGGAGCGTCGTGAGAAACGCCCAAAGCGCCCGGGGAAGCCGCCGGGACGAGCGGTCCGCGGTTCTCGCGAAGAGCAGTGCGGCCGACGCCGCAAGGATGTAGGGATAGCAGGGGACGACAACCTCAGCGGCATAGAAGAAGAACCACTCGGAAGAGGCGAGAAGCAGGCAAACGGCCGCCGCCAGCGGGCGACTCTCCTCGCGCTTCAGCAGTTCGTACGTGACAATCAGGCCAGCCGTCCCGAAGACGGCCATGGCGCCGAGCAGGATCGAATAGCTACTGCCGAACAGCGCGGAGATCGCCGCGATGATGACGGGCAGGCCGGGGGGCTGCACGAGTTCCGGGTTGCCGTCGAATCCGTGAAGTCCGTGCCGCAGCATCGACATGCCGCGCTCGGCGTATCCGTAGTCGTCGCAGTAGAAGTCGGACCTGCGGTGCAACAAGACCGCCAGCGTTCCGAATCCCAGGATCAACGTGTAGACCAAGAAGTCCAGTCTTCGGCCGGTCCACCCGCCCTGCCTAGATTCCGCGGAAGCCCGCTCCCACCGAAGACGGCCTAGCAGGATTCGGAGCTTGGAGAGCATCGGATTCTCCTTCCGACACGTCTCGATCACTCCCGTCGGAGTACGCGCCGAGGCGCCCCGCGCGCGCGCCAGCACGGACAGCCTCGGGCCGGCCCGCCCCCCCAGGGCGCGTGCCACGATGCCGATGATTGTAACCCCACGTTCTTCCTGGGGGTCAACTCGCGTCCGGTGCCGTCCGGGATGGAACCCGCCGTCTCAGGTGCATCCGCCCCCTCGACGAGCGCATTACGAAGCTTCGCACTTCGCGTCAGTCTCCGTCTTTCTCAAGCCAAGCGCCGCGCCAGAACAACGGCTCGTACTGGGCGTTGAACTCTTGTCGCTCCCCCGAGAAGTGTACGTCGCGCAGAATGTAGGCTGCCGTCTTCATTGTCCGCAGTTCACCTGTGACGATATCGATGAGCTTCTTGACCTCGGATTCGACGCGATATCGACGACCACAGTGCTTCAACATATCCAGCTCGAACCCCAGTCCTCGGTGAACAAGCTGGCCGTTGAGCGTCGCCCGAATCTCGGCGGACGACCTGACGACGACTCGATCACCCGCCTCCACACGAGCCTCGTCGCGTGTTCCAGCAGCAGGCACGGCAACCCCAAACTCAGGGAAACCGACTCCTTGACGCAGGTGCTGCAGCTCGTTGAAGAGGTTCGTCAGCCATCCGACGATGAACGCGGCCGGTGCCACATTCCCAGCGACGAGCGGCCGCACGAAATTGATCGCGCTCCAATCCCCGATCGGCCGCGACGCCGCGTGAAGCTGTGTCAGCTGACAGGCGTAGTGAGGCCCTTGGGTGCCGAACTGCAGAACGGACGCGTCCTTCAGCGGATCTGACAGATCGGACGATACCGGCGCCCCTGCGGTGTCGTTAATCCGATCGATTCTTCGAATCCAGGCCGACTTCCAAATCGTATGACACGCAGCCTCACAACTTCCGTGATCCGAACCGCCGCACATCATCCCGACCAACAATACGGCGCCATCCATGTGCCGCATGCGGCGAGTTTTCCTGTAGTCGAACAGTCGATGCATGCACCGGAATACGTGCGCGCGCTGGCCGCACATCGGGAGCATCTCTCGCATGAAAGGCAATTGCTCCAGACACCCGCGTTCATCAAGCGTTGCGCGTACTTCGGCCCATGGCTTGATCTCAACCAGGTCTCCTACGACGAAGTCATGTCCCAACACGCGCCGCGCAAGCCAGCGACGCGTGCGACTTACGTGCACGGCTGCTGCTGCCGTGATTGCTTCAGGTTCGCGGGAACGGTTCAGGTCGAGAAAGAGATCCCGCTCGCCACGTGCGGCACGTTTGTGCCGGACGATCACGACCGCACCCGCACACGCAAGAGTGGCGGACCCGAGCGCGACGAGCACGCTCAGGGTGGCGACGACGGCCCCGAGGATCCTCGGAAGCCCATGGTGCGCAAGGAGAGCGAACAGCAGCGCCACTAGAACGAGCGCCAGACACGCGACCGTCGTCTTTGCGTAGCTGCGGAGTACGAGGTTGGAATGACAGCTCACGATTCCAGCGAGTCAGCACGGTGGCTGTGAAACAATGTCCATTCATCACGATCGTTCGCGCTCACGTCCTTTCCCGCTCCTGTGAGTCGTCGCAGGAAGGCAGCCCGATCGACGATTCGCGTCCGGTCGACTTCGATTTCACGCAACTTCCAGCGATCGCGCCGCAAAGGTCCAACATCCACCGTTCTGGCGGCATGGGTATCGTACCGGCCCAATCCGTGCCAACAGAAGCGATCGAGGGCGCGACTCAGCCTCTCGCTCGGCCGCTTCTCGAACCACGCGACCCGCGAACGCGAGTGTCCGGCGAACCGATGGCCCGCGACGATCCTCTTGCGCTCCTTGCGAGCGGCGACGCCGGCGAGCCACTCGCCGGGAAGCTCCCGCCCGAACATGCCGCTGATACCGAGCGGAACGCTTGGGGGAGAAGCAGTCCCCTTCTCGTGCGGGGTGCGGGCATGTCTGGCGGTGAGTCTCCTGCTGAGGGAGTACTTTGGACTTATCATAGCCGAGCTTGCGAATTAGCACGACGGCTCATTCACGCGTCTCGCGCCGTCCAAGGCAAGTCTTTAGATCGTGTACTCGTCGGAAAGGCCGAGCGCGCGCCGCGCCGCCTGTGTGACATCACGAACCAGCGAGCTTCTTTCCCATAGCGTGGCGCGCGCGAGGAACTTCCCAATTCGCAAGCGATCGCCCGTTGACAGCGGGCACGCGAGCAAGACTCGCATGCGCTCGTACGCCCAAGTCCAGTGCGGGAAGTTCAAGCCGGCCTTGGCGGTCGGCTCCACCCACTTCCTCATTTCTTTCGCTGTCTTTACACGCGATATCGAGCCGGGATGAAATCGCCTGAGCAGAACCGGTCCTACCGGTTGGACCACCTGGCCTCGCAGCGCCAGTTCCCAAAGAAAGACCGGGTCCCAACCGGGATAGTTGGGCCCCGTTCGCATGAGCCGCAGCGTTGACGCACGCAACAAGCCGTACGCGATCACATGCTGATAGTTCGCCAATAGGACGGCGTGCGCGCGCTCAAACGCGTCGGAAGATTGCAAGTCAAGGGTCCTAGGCGCGGAACCGATGATTTCACCCTGCTCGTCGATGTTCTTCGTGTCGGGCACGACCGCTTCGACTTCGGGCCGGGTGTCCAACACCGTTACCATCGCCAGCAGCAATTCGGGCTCCATGATGTCGTCGGCCCCAGCCCAACGGAAATACTGCTTTGGACTCTCGATCGCATCGAGCACCCGTCGATGGTTCCAGAGAATTCCTCGATTCTCATCGGATCGCAGGTACTTGACCCGCTTGTCCTTGCTCGCGTAGACGGCGCAGATTTCGGGGGTCGCGTCTGTCGAACCATTGTCCGAAATCACCAGATCGAAATCGCCGAAGGACTGGGCCAAATGACTTTCGATCGCGGCGCCGAGATACTTCTGGCCGTTATACACTGGAAGGCCAATGATCACTTTGCGTTCATTCATCGAGTTGCTCGTCTACCGGTTTCCCGCCTCGAAGGTTTTCCAACCGTAGCTCGACGAGGTGACACCGCCCCTATCGGTAGGCCAGAATCCCACCCCGGGTTGTCCATCGGTCCATGTCGAATTGGATGGGCCGGTGAGCACGAGCGAGCCATTCCTGTATACCTTGATGACGCTGCCGATGATCTCGACCCGCAGCACATCGCCGTCGACCGCCGGTGCAATCGTGGTACTGGCAAGGGACGTGTAGTCCCCGAGCGGGCCGTTCCAGCGGATAATCGCGATTTCGCCGTTCGTCTGACCGCCCCCTCCCCACAGCACTTCGTAGCCGCGCGCGTTGTGCGCGGTGATCTTGAATCGGAGCAGAAGCTCGATCTCGTGGCTCCCGCTTGGCGCGTAGCCTGCCGCGCGGTACACGGTCCCCTGTGCGTACTGGTCGGCTGCGAACGTGGTGTTCAGGACCGCGATGTCGTCGTTGTAGCTGCTGACGATCACCGCCCCGTAGGCTCTGCCGGGTATCGTCTGCACGTTGTTCCAGTCGAGTCCGACCGTCTTGCCGTTGATCCAATTCCCACCCTCGGAGATCGGATTCTCCGCGAGCGGGAAACCCGTGCCATAGAAATCATGGGAATTGCCGTCCGGGAGGCTTAGGATTCTGACATTCCTGGGGGCTTCCGGGGTCTGCGAAATCGCTGGTGATCCGGAACCCAAGGCAATTGTCAGGAGCAAAACGGATCTGGTAATGCAGTTTGCCAGATACCGGTGTGTGGGTTGGGGAGAATTCATGATCTCCACTCCTCTGCGGAAACGGGATTCTCATTCGGCATGGAATTCGTTCTCTATGATGTCGCGTATGTGTAACCGATCCTCCCGGCAAAATGAGACATGTTGCAGCACAGGACGAGGAACTCGACCTCCGAGAGCGCATATAGTGGGAATCCCGTGCCAGCGGAGCGAGAGCTCTGTGGGGTCGCCTCCCGCGAGGAGCGCAGGCAACTCACCCGCGCCGCAGGAGTTCGCCGCACGGTGATCCGCGCCGACATACCTCGACCCCTCGAAAGCCCCACCACCCCGGGAGACCAGCCCTCGGCTAGAATGGACCATCGATTGTTAATATATGGCCGGCCTAGGTGAAAAGCCAGGACGACCTGGGGGGCTTCCTTGACGCCCCGAGCAACGTGACGGGCAACGGGAGATTTTGCTCCCTGCCTGATGGTTTCCGGATCGAGGCGGAACCTGTTGCAAAACCGATTTGTGGCTGGGCCGCATTGGGACGGCGCCGCGAGAGTGCTTTTGTCGCACGGGAGTTCCGATTCGGCCGCGAACGGTCGAGCGGGAGGGTACCGGCCTAGACGAGCAGGCGACGGGGAGAGTTTTGCTGCAAACTTTCGACGTGCCCCGTCAAGCGGGTCGGGCGAGCGTGCGGAAAGTCGCGTGGGGCATCGCCGGCCACGGGAATCGGGGCCCCGTTCGCCGCGCCCGGGCCGTCCGCGGCGATCCCGAGGGAAGCGGCGATTCGGTCGGCCACGATCTCGACGCTCGCCTGCCAGTCATGCCTCCTCGCTTCCTCTCGACGGGCTCTGCGCGCTTCGGGGTCGAGGCCGGCCGGCCCGAGGAGCTTTGAGATCGCGGCCGACCACTCGTCGCATGTCGTGGCCACCTCGACGAGGTGGCAGACGCCGTCGATCGCCGGAATCGGCGAGCTGACCACCGGCCGGCCGCTCGCGAGGTACTCGTAGAGCTTGAGCGGGTCGATGTACTTGGTGTAGTCATCGACCCGGTACGGCATGAGACAGACGTCGAAGTGTTGAGGATACGCGGGCAGGTTCGCGACGTTTCTCGCGCCGAGGAACGTCACGTTGGGCAGCGCCGCCATCCGCCGGAGGGGCTCCTCGATCGCGGCGTGAGGGCTTCGTTTCCCGACGAAGACGAAGTTCCACGAGGGGTGTCGCTCGGGCAACTGGGCGAGGATCTGCCAGTCCAGCTGCTTCTTGATGAATCCGATGTATCCGATCCTCGGTCGGGGGACGGCGGCCAGGTCGGGGGGCTCGGGTTCTTCCCGGGAGAAAGCCTCGTAGTTCACGCCGTTGCGGCAGAGGAACGAGTTCGGGTTGAGCGGCCCCTTCTTCTCGAACATCGTCGGCGAGCTGATGAACACGTGGTCCACGGAGCGGATGAGCCGCGCTTCCGACTCATCGATGGGGACCTCGACCGGCGAGAACGAGAACTCGTCATCGATGTGGTAACAGCTTGCGTCGTAGTCCGTCCGCGATAGCGCGTAGGCGTATTGCGGCCTCCACAAGTAGAGCACGATCTTGCGGCAGCCCTGGCGCAAGAGTATCCGCCTCGCCTGGCGGATCCGCGCCGACGCGAGGGCCGCGCCGAGCCAGGCGGGCCGGTGCACCTTCGGAAGCAGGAGCCCGGGCTTGTACACCGAGAAGCCGGCGGGAAGGTTCTCTCGAGTTTCGTCGGGACGCAACGCCTCCTTCGCCAGCGACCAGGAATCCCGCCAACCGTGCGCGGGATTCACCCAGACCACTCGGAAGTGACTCGCGAGACGAGTGAGCACCTGGTGCGGGACCTGCCAGTACGGCGTCCATTCATGCCCGACCAGAGCGATGACCCCGACCTCGGGATGGGTGAGTTCGATCCGGCTCAAGGATGAACCTCGAAACGTCGCGCGCAGAGGATCGGCGCCACGATCGTCCTGATGCGCACCCACCCGCGAGTTAGGCGCACGCTCATCAATCCGACTCCAACACAGGTCACCCGGGTCCCGCTCGCGGCCACAGACCCCAATTCTCCGTCCTCGTCTACCACCGCCAGGTCCTAGGGGTTCCGTGGCCCGCCGCCCCCGGGATCGCCAATGCTCCCCCCTTGCCCGGGACTAGGCGGGCCGGAACCCATTCATAACATAGTGACTGGAAGGCTAATAGCCCACCCCTACCCTGTCACGGAGAAATCGGCGGTCCGAGCGAGGGCTGGCCGGGACGATCCATGGTTCGGCGGCGTTGCAAGGCGCCGGTGATCTCGGCCTATGATGACACTCGCGCGCCACCAAACGCTCGAGCCATTGCGCTTCCGGCTCCATCCCCGCTGGAGGGATGGGACGGCGCGGAGATTGAATCGATGGACTTCCGGATCAAACCGACCGAGAGGGGTTTCGTGGTCCCCCGGGAGGGAGAAACGGTGGACCCGGAACGACTCGTGTCCTTCTGCGACAAGAGGCTCCCCCCCTATATGCTACCCAAGAAGGTCGAGGTCCTCGACGCGCTACCGAAGACGCCGAGCGGAAAAGTGGACTGTCCGGCGTAGCGGCGTCGTGAAGGCCTCGCGTGACGATTTCCCGGGCGGGGTTTCGTCGAAGGTCGTAAGATTTCAGGAGCTTGCGATGATGCGAGACTCCGCGGACGATAGAGCTTCGCGCCCGCGGGTCACCAGGTGGGGAGGATGCTCGGCGAAATGTTGAAGAGGTTCCTGACTCCGAAACGCAAGGTCCTGATCAAGGAGGCGTTGCGGACCGCGGAAAAGTCGTTCGCCGACCTCCTGTTCCGTTATGGGCCGGCGGATCTGGCGGATGCTTTGGCCGGACTCGGCGTCCGCCGGGGAGACACGCTCCTCGTGCACAGCTCGATCCGACAGACCAGCGGCTTCACCGGGAATCCCCAAGACGTTATCGGCTGCCTCCTCGAGGCGGTGGGCGCGGAAGGCAACCTGCTGATGGTCTCGTTGCCGTTTCGTACTTCTGCTTACGAATACCTCCGCGAGGATCCGCTCTTCGACGTGCGACGGACGATGTCCCAAATGGGCATAATCTCGGAGATCTTCCGGCGAAGGAGCGGCGTGCGCCGGAGTCTGCACCCCACGCATCCCGTTCTCGCCTTCGGCAAGGACGCGGACTGGCTGGTCCGGGATCACGAGAAGTCCACCGTCCCGTGCGGCGTGGACACCCCCTTCGGGAAGTTCCGGCAGCTGGGGGGAAAGGTGCTTTTCTTCGACGTGCCGTTCGACACGTTCACCTTCATCCACCACATCGAGGATTTGCTCGAGGGTTCCCTTCCGTTCCCGGTCTACCGGGACGAGCCGATCCCGGCCCGGGTGGTGGACGACCGTGGGATGACGCTGGTGGTGCCGACGCGCGTCTTCAGCGAAAAGGCCGTGACCACGAGGAACCCTTCGGTGCTCGAGAGTCGTCTGCGAAAGAAGAAGCTCCTTGGGCACGCGAAGGTCGGCCGGACCAGACTGATGCTCGTGAAGAGCGAGGACGCGGCCCGGGAAGCCCTGGAGATGGCAGCACAAGGAACTTTCTTTTATCGATCCGAGGAAGGGCGGCGATGACCCCCTTGAGCATCGGCGAGCTCCTGAGGTATGGAACGTCCCTTCTGAGCCCGCAGCTCGTCGGGTTGTACCTGACAGGCCGGCGTCGGCACCCCGTCGAGACCCGCGCGCATCTGGCGGCGGCCGCCGCGTGGCTGTGCCGGGCGCAGGACGCAACCGGCAACGGGGGGGTCGCCCGAGGCTACTCCTTCGTCTACAAGAGGGGTTTCGGGCGCGGCGGGTGGCAGCCGGCATATCCCGAAACCACGGGGTACATCATCCCCACGGTGTTCGACTATGCCCACATGGTGGGCAGCCAGGAGCTGTTCGACCGGTCGCTCAGGATGGCCGACTGGGAATGCGACGTCCAGATGCCGAGCGGCGCCGTGCAGGGCGGCACGATCGATCACGAGCCGACTCCCGCGATCTTCAACACGGGCCAAGTGATTTTCGGGTGGGTCAGGGCCTGGCAAGAGAGCGGGAACACGAGATACCTCGAGTGTGCCGTCAGGGCGGGCGACTTCCTCGTGCAGCAGCAGGACCCGGACGGGGCCTGGCGGCGAAATCTATCCCGGTATGCTTCCCCGACCATGCCGACCTACACCTACAACACCAGGACCGCGTGGGCACTGCTGTTGCTCTCCTCCGCTTGCGGCAAGCGCGAATTCTGGGATGCGGCGATTCGCAACGTGGACCACGCGATGTCGCAGCGGGCGGAGAACGGCTACTTCTGGAATAACTGCCTGGACGAGTCGGACCAAGCGCTGCTGCATACGATCGCCTATTGCCTGCGCGGGATTCTCGAGGTGGGGATCCTGGCGAGCAGCCGGCGTTTTCTGGATTCGGTCGTCCTGGCCGCGGATGCGTTGCTCGGGGCCATTCGCAAGGACGGCAGCCTCGCCGGGCGATTCGACCCCGCATGGAAACCCGCCGTGACGTGGAGCTGCCTCACCGGCAATTCGCAGCTGGCTCTGACCTTCGGCCGCCTCTACCACGTTCTCAGCGAGAAGAAGTACCTCGACGGGCTGAAGGCGATCAACGCTTTCCAGCGCAGCCTGCAAATCCTCGACCCCCGCCGGCCGGACATCCATGGCGGCATCTGCGGCTCCTATCCGATCCACGGGGAGTACGGCAAGTTCGAGATCCCGAGTTGGGCGGTGAAGTTCTTCATGGACGCGTTGATGGTGGAGCTCGAACTCACCGAAGAGACGACGCTTTTGCTGGGCCTGCCGGACCGTCACGGCGTCGTGAAAACGGCCTTCACGGGCATCGAATACGGATCCGGCCGGCCACGGGGCGCCGTGCCCGCGGACGATGCCCGACGCGACTGAGGGAGTGAAAAAGCGATGGATCGTTACCGAGAACTCCATCCCTGGTTGCGATTCGACCCCGCGGAAGCCGTTGCCTCCCTGTCGGAGCGGTTCCGGGAGGCGATCCATGGCGAGCTGCGGCGCAAGGGCGCCGTCGTCGCGATGTCCGGCGGGATCGACAGCTCCGTCTGCGCCGCTCTCGCAGCCTCCGCTCTTTCGCCGGAACGTGTCCTGGGCCTGGCGCTCCCGGAGCGCGATTCCTCTCCGTCCAGTCTTCGGCTGGCGGAGCAGGTCGCGACACATCTCGGGATCTCCCTCGTGACCGAGGATCTGTCGGCCGCTCTCGACGCCGTCGGCTGCTACCGGCGCCGGGACGAGGCGTTCCGCGGCGTCTTTCCGGACTACGGCGCGGGGTGGAAGAGCAAGATCGTCGCCGCGGGGAGGAACTCGGAGACGGACAGGTTCACCTGGTTCAAGCTGGTGGTGGAGTCGCCCGGCGGGGAGCGGATGGAGAAACGCCTTCCCCTGCGGGAGTACCTGGAGATCGTCGCGGCCACGAACTTCAAGCAGCGCCTCCGGAAAACGATGGAGTACTACCACGCCGACCGGATGCATTACGCCGTCATCGGAACGCCGAACCGCCTGGAGTACGACCAGGGTTTCTTCGTGAAGAACGGCGACGGCTCGGCCGACGTCAAGCCGATCGCGCACCTCTACAAGAGCCAGGTATACGAGCTGGCCAGGTTCCTGGGCGTGCCGGACGTGGTCCTCTCGGCTCGCCCGACCACGGACACGTACAGCCTCGAGCAGGGGCAGGACGAGTTCTACTTCGTGGTGCCTCACGAAGCCATGGACCTGATCCTCTTCGGGATGAACCACGGCCGGAGCGTGGAAGAAATCGCCGCCGAGACGGGTCTCGGCGCGGATCGAGTCCGCCTCGTCTTCCAGGACATCCGGGACAAGCGACGGACGACTCGACCCCTGCACTTGAAACCGGTTCTCCTGGAGCCCGTGCCCGAGGTGGACACGAACCCGGCCTCCTGACCGGGCGAAGGGACCCCGAGGCGCCGATGTGCGGTCTGGCCGGATGGTACGACCCCGCCGGGGGCCCCTCCTCGGAGGCGCTCCTGCGGAGGATGCTCCGCTTGCTCCACCATCGGGGCCCCGACGAGTTCGGCATCTACCGGGGCCGGGGGATCGGCTTCGCGCACACCCGGCTATCCATCATCGACCTGAGCACCGGGCAGCAGCCCATGTGCAACGAGGACCGGTCGCTCTGGATCGTGTTCAACGGCGAGATCTTCAACTACCTCGAGCTGCGGGAGGGCCTGCTGCGGCGCGGCCACCGGTTCGCGTCGACGTCGGACACCGAGGTCCTCCTCCACCTTTACGAGGAAAAGGGAGCCGACGCGCTGGCGGACCTGAACGGCCAGTTCGCGTTCGCCATCTGGGACAGCTTGAAGCGGGAGTTGTTCCTGGCCCGCGACCGCGTGGGCATCCGGCCGTTGTTCTACGCGCGGCACGGTGACGAGTGGCTCTTCGGCTCGGAGATCAAGGCCCTCTTCGCCGATCGCCGTCTGAAGCGGGAGATCGACCCCGTTGCCCTCGACGACGTCTTCACCTTCTGGATGCCGCTCTCCCCTCGCACGGCCTTCGTGGGGGTGCGCGAGCTGCCTCCGGCCCACTGGATGCGGATCGGGGAGAACGGCTCGGTCATGGGACGCTACTGGGACCTGCCGACTGAAGCGGAACCGGCCGGCGCGCGGCCGGAGGAGTACTACGCCGAGGGGTTGCGAGAGCTTCTCATCGACTCCACGCGACTGCAGCTCCGAGCCGACGTCTCCGTGGGGGCGTACTTGAGCGGCGGCCTAGACTCCTCCGTGACCGCCGGTCTCGTCCGTCACTTCACCGACAGCCGCCTGTCCACCTTCTCGGTCACCTTCCGCGATCCCGAATTCGACGAGAGCGACAAGCAGCGGATCATGACCGAGTTCCTGAAAACGGACCACGCGGCGGTCGCCTGCGGCGACCAGGACATCGCGGAGGCCTTCCCATCGGTCATCTGGCATGCGGAGGTCCCGGTCTTGAGGACCGCGCCGGCTCCTCTGTTCCTGCTGTCGCGCCTCGTACGCGAGAGCTCGTACAAGGTCGTCCTCACAGGCGAAGGCGCGGACGAGATCCTGGCCGGCTACGACCTGTTCAAGGAAGACAAGATCCGGCGATTCATGGCGGTCTTTCCGGATTCCCGGTTGCGACCGCTCCTCCTGCAGCGGCTCTATCCGTACCTGCGGCAGTCGCCGACGAAATCGCTCGCCTATGCGAGAGCTTTCTTCGGAGCGCCGATCGCACCCTTCGACGGCGCATTCCATTCGCACGCGCCGCGCTGGAACATGACGGCGGGCGGGAAGGTATTTTTCTCGGACGAAATCCTGCGGCGGGCCGCCGAGCAGCCGGCGCAGGAGCGCGTGGCTCGGGCGCTCGGGAATCCCGGCGGGGATCCGCTCGGGCGGGCCCAGCAGATCGAGATGAGGACGCTGCTCCCGGGCTACCTCCTCTCGTCCCAGGGAGACCGGATGCTGATGGCCCACTCGGTCGAGGGGCGCTTCCCCTTCCTGGACCACCGGGTGGTGGAGTTCAGCCTGCGCATCCCGCCCCACCTTCGTCTCAAGGGGCTCAGGGAGAAGCACATCCTCCGGCGAGCCATGGCCGGTCTGCTGCCCGAGGCGATCCTGGGCATGGTCAAGCAGCCCTACCGGGCCCCGGACGCGCGGTGCTTTCTCGGCGGGGCGGGTGATACGTCGGTCCCGGAGCTGCTCTCGTCGGACAATCTCGCCGAATCGGGGTATTTTGATCCGCTCCGGGTGGGGCAGTTGGTGGCCAAGCTCGGGGCGAGCGAGGTCAGCGGGTTCAAGGACAACATGGCCTTCATGGGCATCCTATCCACGCAGATGCTCCACCGCCTGTTCATCCGCGATTTCGGCGCGAGCGGCGGAGAGGAGATTCGCGGCGTTCGGGTTGTCGAGGGAGACCGATGAAGGCTCTCGAGGAGGAGTTGCCTCTATGGATGTGGAACGGGAAGTGCGGGAGTTCGTCGTGAAGAACTTTCTCTACGGAGACGACAACACCGGCCTCAAGGAGACCGATTCCTTCATCGATCGGGGAATAATCGATTCCACGGGCGTGCTGGAGATCGTCAACTTCCTCGAGAGCCGCTTCGAGATCGCGCTGCGCGACGACGAGCTGGTGCCGGAGAACCTCGACTCGATCGAGAAGATCGCCCGGTTCGTGCTCGGGAAACGGAGCTCGTGATGCGAGACCTTCGACGCAGGCGGGTGCTGGTGACCGGCGGCGCGGGCTTCCTCGGCTCGCACCTGTGCGAGCGTTTGCTCCGCGATGGCTGCGACGTGATCTGCGTGGACAACTTCTACACGGGAACGCGGGACAACATCCTGCCCTTGCTCGAGTCGCCGCACTTCGAGGTCCTGCGCCACGACGTCACCTTCCCGATCTACCTCGAGATCGACGAGATCTACAACCTCGCCTGTCCGGCGTCGCCGATCCACTATCAGTTCGATCCGGTGCAGACCACGAAGACCAGCGTGCACGGGGCCATCAACATGCTGGGCCTGGCGAAGCGCACCAGGGCGAAGATCTTCCAGGCCTCGACCAGCGAGGTGTACGGCGACCCCGAGGTACACCCGCAGCCGGAGGGCTACTGGGGGCACGTCAACCCGATCGGGCCGCGCGCGTGCTACGACGAGGGGAAGCGCTGCGCGGAGACGTTGTTCTTCGATTATCACCGGCAGCACAAGGTGCAGATCAAGGTGGCGCGGATCTTCAACACGTATGGCCCGCGCATGCATCCCAACGACGGGCGGGTCGTGTCGAACTTCATCGTGCAGGCACTCCGGAGTCAACCGCTGACGGTCTGCGGGGACGGCTCCCAGACGCGCGCGTTCTGCTATGTGGACGACCTGATCGAGGGATTCGTTCGTCTGATGGACCGATCAGGAGACTTCCCGGGGCCGATCAACCTCGGAAACCCTGGTGAGTTCACCATCCTCCAGCTGGCCGAGAAGGTCCTGAAGTTGACCGCCTCGCGCTCGAAGATCGAATTCCGTCCCTTGCCGGCGGACGACCCGAGGCAGCGGAAACCCGATGCCGCGTTGGCGAAGAAGCTGCTCGATTGGGAGCCGAAGATCTCCCTGGATGAAGGCCTCGGGCGCACGGTCGAGTACTTCGACCGGCTGATCCGCGACGAGAACACTTGACCCCGGTCAACTGCCGCCCGGCTTGCGCGTCACCGTTGCAGGCGACGAACACCCCGCGGGGCGAAGCGGCTGTGAGTGAGGCAGCCCGTCCCGCGACGGGTGGTGGTGAATACTCACCGCGATATCTCGTACTCGCGACACTCCCATCCGTTTGCGCCGCGCATCGGGCGTGTTAGATTGAAAAAGCTGACCGGGCCTGCAGCCGATGGAGCCCGTTAGGGCGCTCGGGATGGAGGGGGATTTCGTACAGAACAAGAACGCTCTCTGCCGTTAGCCCATACCCCCGAGCGGAGGCCTGAGTTGTGTATTGACGAGAAAGGCAACGCCGGGACGACGACTCGATTCCACCCGTCGCCGAGGTTGTGCCGAGGCCGTTCCCTCGTGATCGTGTGCTGCGAACGTCGGTCCGTTTCGAATGCCTCGGTGACGCTCTTTTCGAAGCAGTCGGGCGGTTATCAGCCAGCCGAAGGTCCGTTCAACGCGCTTCCTCCGCAGGCCGATCGACGCTTGGAACCTAGCCATGCCGCGTAACCCTGAACCACGACCCGCCTGCTACGCATTCAGCACGAACGCGTGGCAGGGCCCCTGGATGAACCGCCAGCAATTGCTCTCGCGATTGGGGCACCGCGGCTGGCCCGTGATTTACAGCACAGGCGTGCCGAGTGTCTGGGAACGGAACTCCACGTCGTGGCGCATGGCCCCGCTCTTCGGACGGCAGTACGAAAGCGATGGCGTGCGAGTGGACATCGCCGGGCGCTTCTTACCCGTATGGCCTTCGCGTCCTCGCTACAACGATTGGGTTGTCGCGCGCTACTGTGCGGCGCTCAAGCGCCGCGGGCGCGTTCCAAGAGGGCGAGAGGGAATCGCCTATCTCTTCCTGCCGGAGTTCCTGTCGTACGCGCATTCCCTTGGGTGCCGCTATCTGGTCTACCATGCTGTCGACGACTACGCCCAGACGTCGGGCTGGACGCGCGAGATGGAGCGTCTCCAGGAAGCAGCGGTCGCGCGTGCCGATCTCGTGCTCGCGACGACAGAAGACACGCTTTCCAGACTGCCAGCCGGAGGGTCGGCGCCCCGTCGCGTACTGCACAACGGCGCCGACGTGGCTGCCTTTGCGAGTGGCCCGGGCCTGCCCTGCCCCGAGGATCTCGCGAGAATTCCGCATCCGCGGATCTGCTACGTCGGCGATTCTGAATCTAAAAGTGGACTTCAACGTCATCGCCGCCATCGCCCGTGCGCGGCCGGCTTGGCAATGGGTCATGGTCGGGCCCACCATTCGCGGGCTCGGTCATCCATCGAGCGATCCGAAGCTGGCCGAAGGTTACGAGATCTGTTGCCGTCTTTCCAACGTCCACTTTCTCGGCACCAAGCCCGTGGGTGAGTTGCCCGCATACGTGGGTCACGCGGACGTCAACGTAATGTGCTATCGCCACCAGGAAGCTGGCTGGTGGAACGCGGATTATCCGCTCAAACTGCATGAGTACCTTGCGGCCGGAAGGCCGGTGGTCAGCGCGCCATTGCAAGCGTCAAGCCGTTTGCCCATGTGGTGGACCTTGCAGGCTCCGATGTCGAGTGGATACACGCCCTCGATCGGGCATTCTTTCATGGGGGCGTCGGGACACTCGAGGGCCGCCGCGCGGTTGCGTGGGAGAACACATGGGACCTCGGGTCGATCAACTCGAGAATTGGCTGAGCGAGATGGTTGACGCGGGTCCGCAGGCGCCATCGCGAATTGGTGGATGATCGGAGCTCTTCGGGCTATTTTGCGCTTCCCGCGATGCCTCACGGAGCCATTTCGAAGCACGAGCCGTCGGGTGGCTGCGGCGCGGGACGTCTTCGACTCGCGGAAAGCTCCGGCACCTCTGCCGGCAATGGCCTCTCCACGATGGCCTCATGCCGGATAGCGAAAAGGCGGACCCATGACAAGAGACCTGATCTTCGATCTCGGAATGAACAACGGCGACGATACGGAGTTTTATCTCAGAAAAGGATTCCAAGTCGTCGCGGTCGAGGCGAACCCCGATCTGTGCGCACTGGGAACTCAGAGGTTCGCGGCGGAGGTGCAGAGCGGGAGGCTCCGTATCGATCAACAGCGCCATCAGCACGGTCCGGCGGCCAGATCGAGTTGTTCGTCAACGAGGCGACGAGCGGCTGGACGACGACAAACCCCGTTTGGCTCAATACCCGCGTCGGACAGGGCACCAAGGCCTGCCCGTTGATCGTCCCCGCAGTGACCTTTCAGGAGATCCTTCGGGAGCTCGGCGTTCCGTACTACATCAAGGCCGACATTCAGGGAGCGGAGCTACACGTATTGGAAGCGCTCCTGGAGTTCGAAGACCGCCCCAAATTCATCTCCATCTCGTAGCGGCACGGACGTCATCGGCGCCGGCGCCATGCATCACGTTCGCAAAGTCATGAAACTGTTTTCCGACCTCGGATACCGGAAGTTCAAGATCATTCAGCAACGAGACATCGAGCTACAGAAGTGCCCGTTCCCTGCGCGCGAGGGCTCCCACGTGGACTATCCCTTCAAACATGGCCAGAGCGGGCTGTTTGGCGAGGAACTTCCCGGCGAATGGATGGATCAACGACAGATCTTGAGGGAGTACCGGAAGATCGTGATGGGCTACAGGCTGGCGGGAAGCTCGCATTCGCCTCTCGCTTGGTTCAACAAGATACCGAGTTGGAGGGTCCGATCACATCCTCGATCGGCTCTTCTGGCGTGGTATCGGGTGGTACGATACGCACGCGAAGCACGGGGCCTAGGGCGACGATCCTGTAGCTGTCGGCGCGGAAGACGGCGAAGACCAACGAAGCAGGCCTGGACGCGGACGGAAACATGAGCCGGTGCCCATTGATCGCCCACGTCATCTACCGGCTCGGCGTGGGCGGGATGGAGAACGGGCTCGTCAACCTGATCAACGGGATGCCGCGGGACCGCTACCGCCACGCCATCGTCTGCCTCGTGGACTCCACGAGCTACAGGGACCGGATCGAGCGCCCGGACGTCGAGGTGATCGCCCTCGGGAAGAAGGCCGGCAAGGACCTCGGCCTCTACGCGAAGCTCTATCGCGCCCTGCGGGGGCTGCGACCCCGCCGTCGTGCACACCCGTAACCTCCCGGCCCTCGAGGGGCAGTGGGTGGGTGCCCTGGCGGGGGTGCGCGGGAAGGGTGCACGGCGAGCACGGCCGCGACATGTACGACCTGCACGGCCGGAGATTCAAGTACAACCTGCTGCGGAGAGGGATCCGTCCGCTGGTCGGCCACTACATCGCGGTGAGCAAGGACCTGGAGCGGTGGCTCCTCGAGACGGTCCGCGTGCCCCGCGGCCGGGTGACGCAGATCTACAACGGGGTGGACTGCGCTTCGCTTCCACCCGAGGGACGGGCGCGGGCGCGCGACGCGGAGGCCGTGTTTCCGCGGGACGCGATCGTCGTGGGAAGCGTGGGCCGAATGGCGGCCGTGAAGGACTTCACGATGCTGGTCAAGGCGTTCCTGCGCTCGTCGGGGAAGCCCTCGCTGCGGGACCGGCTGAGGCTGCTCATCGTCGGGGACGGGGACTCGCGGGAAGCGTGCCTGCGGCTGCTGCGGGAGGGAAACGCCGCCGACCTGGCGTGGCTTCCGGGGGAGCGGCCGGACGTTCCCGACCTGATGCGCTGCATGGACGTGTTCGTGCTCCCCTCGCTCGGCGAGGGGATCTCGAACACCATCCTCGAGGCCATGGCGACGGGCCTGCCGGTGGTGGCGACCGCGGTGGGCGGGAACCCTGAGCTCGTCGAGCCCGGCGTCACGGGCAGCCTGGTTCCCCCGGGCGACGTCGGCGCGATGGCGAAGGCGATCCGACGCCTACGCGCTCGAGCCGCGCGGCTCGAGCGCGCACGGCAAGCGGCCCGGGCGAAGATCGAGACGCAGTTCAGCATGACCGCATGATCGACGGCTACCTCGGCGTCTACGGGGCGGTGCTCGAGGGGCGCCTCATGAGGGGCGTCGGGCGGGACGGCACGTGACCCACGTGCTCATCACCGTGGACGTCGAGTCCGGGATCCGGGGCCGGCCAGCCGACCAGATCTGGGGCCGGGTGGACGGGGACCTCCGAACCGTTCGGCATCGACAGGATCATGGACCTCATGGAGTCCCGCGGGGTAAAGGGCACGTTCTTCCTCACGCCGTACGAGGCCGCGACGTACGGCGAGGCGAGATCGCCGCGATCGCGCGCCGGATCCACGAGAGGGGCCACGACCTCGAGCTGCACACCCATCCCTTCGCCATGTTCGGCTTCCACGACATGTCGAACGCTGCGATCGACGACCAGCTCGAGGTCCTACGCAAGTCGGCAAGGACATGCTCGAGCGGTGGACCGGGAAGACGGTCGTCGCGCACCGGGCCGGCGCCTACGGCGCGAATCTCGAGACGATCGAGGCCTGCCGTCGAGCGGGGCTTGGCGCTGGACGCGTCACTCTGCCCGGCGGTCTCGACCGAGCTCTCGCGGCAGCTCACGCCGACGAACCACTGGTTCCGTCGCGGGGACGTCGTCGTCCTGCCCGTGACCTACTACACCCAGGCCCGTCTCGGCCGGAGGCGGTTCCAGCGCATCCTGGACCTCGAGGCCAGCTCGCTGCGGGAGCTCAAGAACGGTCATCCGCCAGGCGCGGGACCGCTCGCTCGAGAACGTCAACATCATGATGCACAGCTTCCGTTCGTGAGATACGGCCGGCCCGATCGTGGTACGCTACGGCGGTTCGAGCGGCTGCTGGATTTCCTCGTCGAGGAGCCGGGCTTGGCGGTGTCACCGTGTCTTCCTTTTGCGAGATCGTCCGCGACCGGCCGGCGCCGGAGCCGGGCCCGGCGAACGCGGCCGTGCCGTACACGGGTTGGTGGCTCACCTACCTCAGGGCGCTCGAGGACATCGACAAGGGCCGGGCCAACGTGGGTGGTCGGGCTCGTCCCCGCTGATCCTGTTGCTGCTCGCCGCCGTGGCCGCATGATCGCGCTCCGCTGACGGCGCCGAGAACCCTGGATCGCATGCGCATTCTCCACGTACTCGACCATTCCGTGCCGCTGCACAGCGGCTACTCGTTCCGCACCCTGGCGATCCTGCGCGAGCAGCGCGCGCTCGGATGGGAGACGATCCACCTCACGGGCCCGAAGCAGGGGGCCTGCGGCTGCTCTCCTGGAGCAAGCCGAGGGCCTGCCGTTCCACCGCACGAAGCCTCGGCGCGACCTCCTGTCGCGGGTGGCCGGCGTCCGCGAGCTCCTTCTCATGAGGGATCTCGGACGGCGGATCGCCGAGGTGGCGGACGAGAAGGCCCCGCAGATCCTGCACGCGCACTCTCCGGTGCTCGACGCCCTCCCGGCGCTACGGGTGGGGCGCCGGCTCGGCCTCCCGGTCGTGTACGAGGTGAGAGCGTTCTGGGAGGACGCCGCGGTCGAGCCACAGGACCGGCCGGGAGGGGGGCTTCCGCTTCCGCGCGACGCGCGCGATGGAGAGCCACGCCCTTCGCCGCGCCGACGCGGTCACGACGATCTGCGAGGGACTCCGCCGGGACATGATCTCGCGGGGGATTCCCGAGGAGCGAATCACGGTCATCCCCAACGCGGTAGACGTGACCAAGTTCCGTCTGGGCGGGGAAGCCGACGAGGCGCTCAAGAGCCGGCTGGGCCTTTCGGGCTCGCGCGTGCTGGGCTTCGTCGGCTCGTTCTACCGGTACGAGGGGCTGGACGTGCTCCTCCGCGCGGTTCCGGCGATTCTGGCGAAGGCGCCGGACACGAAGGTCCTGCTGGTGGGAGGGGGCGACGAGGAGGCCGCGCTCGCGAGGACGACGGAGCAGCTCGGCCTGGGGGACAAGGTGGTGTTCACCGGAAGAGTCCCCCACGACCAGGTCCACCGGTACTACGACCTGATCGACGTGCTGGTGTACCCCCGCGTGTCGATACGCCTCACCGAACTGGTCACGCCGCTCAAGCCGCTCGAGGCCATGGCGCAGGGAAGGCTCCTGGCCGCGTCCGACGTGGGCGGCCATCGCGAGCTGATCCGGGACGGGGAGAACGGGGTCCTGTTCCCGGCCGGAAACCCCGAGGGCCTCGCCGCGGCGGTCGTGTCGCTGCTCGAAGCGAGGGATCGCTGGCCGGCGCTCCGCGCCGCGGCGCGGAAGTTCGTCGAGACCGAACGCAACTGGCCCGCGAGCGTGGCGCGGTATCGCGAGGTCTACGGCCGGTTGACCGGTCCGGGCAGACGCACCCGATGAATCTGCTCACTTTCAGCACCCTCTACCCCAACGCCGCCGCCCCCACGCACGGCATCTTCGTCGAGACGAGGCTCCGGTACCTGCTGGCCTCCGGAGAGGCGGGCTCCACGGTCGTCGCGCCGGTGCCGTGGTTCCCCTCGGGGCATCCCCGGTTCGGACGGTACGCGGCGTACGCCCGCGCGCCGCGCGAGGAGGTCCGTCACGGGATCCGCGCGCTTCACCCGCGATACGCCGTGATTCCCGCAGTCGGCATGTCGGTCGCGCCGTTCCTGCTGGCCGCGGCCGCCGCGAGAGTCCTGAGACGGCTCCTCCGGGACGGGTGCCGCTTCGAGATCATCGACGCGCACTACTTCTACCCGGACGGCGTCGCCGCCGTCCTGCTCGGCAGGATGCTGGGCCGGCCCGTGGTGATCACGGCCCGTGGGACCGACATCAACCTCATCCCAAGGTATCGCCTTCCGCGGGCGATGATCCTGTGGGCCGCGCGGCGCGCGTCCGGCCTGGTCGCGGTGTGCGCGGCGCTCAAGGAGGAGATGGCGGCCCTGGGCGTGCCGTCGGAGAGGATCGAGGTGCTGCGCAACGGCGTCGATCTCGAGCGCTTCCGTCCGGTGGACCGGGACACGGAACGCGCGGCCCTTGGGCTCGGCGGCAAAACGCTGCTGTCGGTGGGGCACCTGATCCCCCGGAAGGCCCACGACCTCGCGATCGGGAGCCTGCCCCACCTCCCGGAGTTCCGGCTGCTCGTCGCGGGCGAGGGCCCCGAGGAGAAGAGGCTCCGAAGCTTGGCCGCCAGCCTAGCGGTCGATGACCGGGTGACGTTCCTCGGCGCGGTGCCCCAGGAGCGGCTCGGGCGCTACTACGGCGCTTCGGACGCCCTGATCCTCGCGTCGAGCCGCGAGGGCTGGGCCAACGTCCTCCTCGAGTCGATGGCGTGCGGGACCCCCGTGGTCGCGAGCAACGTCTGGGGAACTCCCGAAGTCGTCGCCGCGCCGGAGGCCGGCGTGCTCATGGCGCGGCGCACCGCCGAGGGCGTCGCCGAGGCGGTCCGGGAGCTCTTCTCGAGCTATCCCGACCGGGCGGCGACGAGGCGCTATGCCGAGCGATTCGACTGGGACGACACCACGGCAGGCCAGTTGAAGCTCTTCGGGCGGGTGCTCGCTTCCCGGGCGTGACGGCACGCTAGGCTCCCGTTCCCCGGCGCCGCGCCGCCTCGCGCACGGCGTCCTCCAGCAGCGCGTCGAGACGCGCCATCTGATCGTCCCAGCGGTGAGTTCGCTCGACGAAGCTCCGCGCGGCCGCCGAGCACCGCTTCCGGGCGGCGGAATCCTGTAGCAGCGCGATCACTTCGCGCGCGAACGCAGCGGGGTTCGCGGCGGCCCGGATGCCGTCGTCGGCCGAGGCCCCGAGGCCCTGGAACGACTGCGGCGTTCCGACGACCGGCAGGCCCGCCGCCATCGCCTCGAGGACCTTGTTCTGGACTCCCCTGGCGATCCTGAGGGGGGCGACGGCGACGCTTGCCCGCCGAAGGTAGGGCAGGACGTCCGGAACGTACCCGGTGACGGTCACGGCGGGGTCTCGCGCGAGCTCCCTCACGGGACGGGTCGGGTTGTGGCCGACGATGTAAAAACGGCAGCCCGGGACCGCCTCCCGGATGGCCGGGAAGACATCCTCGCAGAAGTAACGGACGCCGTCCACGTTCGCGAAGTAGTCCATCGCGCCGGTGAAGACCAGCGAGATTTCCTTGCCACCGGCGCCTTCCGGGCCCGCAGGCGCGAATCGTTCCAGATCGACGCCGTTGGGAATCACGTCGATCTCGCGGATGCCCGGCACGCGCCGCTTGAGGATCTCCGCTTCCTTTTCGGACACGACGATCGAGCGATCGAAAGAGCGGGCGATGTCCTCTTCGTACGAGGCCAGGCGGTCCGCCTCGAGGCGATAGACCCAGGAGAGTGGGAACTTCTGGCGCTCGCCGTAGGCCCGCCACTTCTCCGAATCGACGTCCACGAAGTCCATGATCCTGGGAATGCCCTCGACGTCCTTCACGTACTCCGCCATGGCCGACGAGAACACGACGATGGCGTCGGGACGCCGCGCGCGAATCGCTTCCGCGATCTTCCGCTCGAGGGCGCGGGAGCGGAACGCCAGCACCGACAGCGGCTTCCCGGTCAGAATCCCCATGAGGGCGAGAATCCTCGCGACCCTCTTGCCGCGGTACACGGCGGAAACGGAGCGGCAGTGGGCGAGAAGCGCGCCCACGTGCTCCCGGTCGTTCTTCTCGTCCAGCATGCACGCCAGGTCTACCGTGTGCCGCTTCGCGAGATGGACTATCTCGTGGAAGGACCGGATCTTGTCGCCCTTGTCGGGCGGAAACGGGATCCGGTGCGCCAGGAACAGGACGTTCATCCGTGGACCTTTCGCGCGCGAGTTTTTTCAGGGGCCGTCGGCGGGCAATTCTCGCATGCCGGGAAGGACGCCGGCAATCGGGCCGCGCCCGGGGCCCAGGCCAGACGCCGGCGGGATATTAGCGAGAGCGCTCGAACTCGATCGCGCCGAGATCGATCGCCCCCACCGCGGGCCTCCGCGTCGCCCCCGTCTTGGACACCGGCTGGAGCGCCGGAACGAGGCGGAAGCCGTGCACGCTCCCCGGGTCCTCGCCCGCGTCGATCGCGGGAGAGCCGGACTTGAGGCGGTAGTCGAAGCCCTTCGGATCGACGAATCGCGGCCTGGAGGAGGTGAGGTTGTGGCTCTCCACGGCGGCCCCCCTCGTCGGCTCCCCGCGCCCGGCGAAGATGTTGTTGACGACCTTCGCCACGGTGGGCGCGTTCCTCAGGAGAACGAAGACGCCCCCGTTCGGGCGCTCGTTCACGAACGTGTTGTTCACCACGTACACTTCGTTCACCGGGTACGCCATGCTCTCCGCGGCGTAGGAGAACAGGATGGCATTCTGTGCCTCCGGCCCCTTCTGGATAACGTTGCCGATCAGGTAGACGACGCCTCCGTCCGGGAACTCCGCCTCGAAGCTCGCCGAGCCTGTGGTCTCGTCCATCAGCCGGTTGTAGAGGACGAAGTTCTCCCGTGCACGGCTCTTGAGGTTGTGCCCCGTCCTCGTGTGATGGGAGTAGCTGTCGCGGAGGGTGAACGATCGCACCCCCCCGATGTAGATGTTGTGGGTCTGTCCGTCGCCCGTGCCGTTGTTCGCGAACTCCGAGGACTCGATGAGGAGGTCGCCGTCGTTCGTGCCGACCAGGATGCCGGTCTGGTTGTCGTGGAAGAAGCACTGCCGGACGATCAGGCCTTCCGCCTCGCCCCTAATCCCAGCGCCGTTGCCGTCGGAGACCGTGGCGCCGGAAAACTCCACGTTCTCGACCGTCGTGTCCTTCCCCCGGATCACCCAGATAGCCTTCCCTTCGGCGGCCGCGCCGCCGGCCTTCAGGTGCGGACGGCCGCCGACGCCTCGGATCGTCAAGTGGTCCTTCGTCCAGACTGCCGCGTCCCCCTCGTACGAGCCGGCCCGGATCTCGATAGTGTCGCCGTCGCGCGCCTCGGCCGCCGCCTGGCTCGGCGACGAGAGCTTCTCGCCGGGCCCGACTCGCAGGACGCGCACAGGACGCACGGCGGCGGGTTTCGGCCCCACCGCGGGCGATGCAAGGGAAGTTCCCTGCAGGCAAGCTGCGAGAATCGCGAACGCGACAGAAACGAGACTCGTCCTCGCGGAGCACTCCGGAGGCGCCCCGTGACGACGGTCAAGGATCATGGAATCCCCCCTTCGGCGAGACGGCGCGCGCCGAAGCCGCCGTGGCCCTCCGACCCGCGTCTAGCGGACCCTGACTCCGGTGGGCGCCGCGGGCTTCGTGCCCGGCGTGCCCGGCGTCCGCGGCACGATGGCCCACACCGGAGCGGTGGTGTAGTCGGGTGTCCCGGCGCTGCGGAACAGGTCCCACTGGGCCTGCGTGGCGTGCCCCGACTCCACGGCGGCGGCCAGCGCCGGCTGCATGTTGCTGTAGTAGCCCGTCGCCATGTCCGAGTAGGACGCCGGCAGCTGCATCCTCTGGCCGGCGGGACAACTGTTCACGTCGACGGTCGGATGCTTGGCGGCCATCCAGCCGACGTAGAAGCTCCGATAGCTCGTATACCAGTTGCCACCCCCATCGCGCTTCACGTCGGTCCCGGCGGACAAGTTGTACTCGGTGGCGTAGATGTAGCACCACTCCGTCGCCGGGTTCGATCCCATGCGTCCCGCGGTATACCGGTTCAGCCAGTTTCTGAAGGGGGTGGCGTTCGTGAATCCCATGTTCACCGCATAACCGATCGTCGCCGTGACGAAGTCGTCCTCCCACGGGTTGTGTGCCGGCTCGTTGTTCCAGTCCGGGAGGACCCCCAGCGTCGAGACAGCGGTGTTGGAAGGGGAGACCCAGTTGCCTCGGAACGCCATGTTCGCGTTCCATCGGTCGTTGAAATACGTCTTGTAGTTCTCGTTCCCGATGGTGAATCCGTCCGGAACCGCGTACGCCGCCTGCGCCAGACTCCTCAGCCCCCACGCGAACTGCCGGACCGTCCCGCCGCCCTGCAGGATCCCGTAGTACGGTCCCGTCGCGCCACCGCTGAAGGAAACGCCATCCCACCTCCGGTAGTCGTAGCCGGTCCAGATCAGGTTCCAATTCGCCATGAACATGAGCTCTTCGAGGAACCTGTAGTCGCCCGTGAGGAGATAGGCGAGATAACCGATGGAAGGCTGGTGCTCCTGGTCATGCGTGAGCGGGTTGGACGTCGCATCGTTCCCCCTCACGAAACCGCCGCTCGGGCCTTGGTAGGAAAGCGTCGGATAGGTGACGATCGAGGGCACGCCTCCCTTGCCCGAAGCCTCGTCCCTGTAGTGAAACGCGTAGGACCCCGCGGCGGACCCGTCGGCGATGAGCGCTTTGTACGCGCGCTCGTCCCCGGAGATGACGTACGCCGCCTCGCGCTCCGTGAGCAGTCCGATGGAGGACTGGTACCCCGTGGAGGGCCAGTTCGTGCTGTAGTTGCCGTGCGACATTGGCGTGTAGGTCTGCGCGAAACCGTCGAGCAGCGCGGACGAAAGCGTCAGCGTGCCATCGTAGTTCGGGACGGCGCAGGTGCTCCGGAGGTACTGCGTGTCGTGCCTCACGAACAGGCTCTGGGGCGGACCCCACCAGAACCGCTGGCTCCACCGGGTATGGTGGTACTGGACCAGGGTGGAGCTCGTGTACACGGTCGTCGGCGTCGTTCCCGACGTCACGATCACGCTCGTCGGGGAATAGGAAGTCGAACCAGCCACCTTGGTCCAGCCGTTCTCGACGATGGCATCGACCCTCGCCCTCCCGTTCCCCTTCGGCGCCCGGATGTGGAAGTAGGCGGCGAGGTGAGGGTGCGCGTTCCCGCTGCTGTCCTTGAGCGGCGCGCCGACGACCCACTCCATCACGTCCGGGCCCGATAACCACGTCATCGGATTGTCGCCGCTCAGCAGCGTTCGGGCGGACGCCGTCCAAGTCGTGCCGCTGATCGTCATGCTCACGTTGGCGTCGAACGCGGCGTTCTGCGAAAGCCAGGTGGACTTGTCGGTCCACGCGCCGCCGGCGGGCGCGATCGTCGTGCTGGTGATGACGATGGTGGCCGCCGCGCCTCCGCCCATGTTCCCCATGTCCACGGTCACGAGCGCGTGACGCACGGAGCCGTCGGGATGCGTGGCCTTCACGTCCACCTGAAAGCCGGCCACGGAGGATCCGTCCGGCTTGGTGACGCCGACGTAAGACCCCGAGGGAATGTCTCCCGCTTTGAACACGTGTCCGAACGTCGCGATCACGTTACCGGCAGCCCCCTCGTTGGTGATGACGACGCTCGCGATGTTCGAGGCCTCTGCTTCGGCCGGAATCTGAAGAAAGACCAGCACGCCTATCGCTGCGAACGAGGACAGGCGCAGGGCGCCCCGTATTCTTTTCACGCATTCACTCCCTTGCCGCTCGAGTGAACTTCGACTGCAGCCGATCGAATTATAGAGCAATAAGAGTGCCATTCTGTAATCGAGACGGGATGCACAGGCCCTGGCCCCAAGCTCGATGGAAGCCGGGAGTTGCGAGAACGAAATCGTAACGCAGCCTGGCGGCCATGCCGATCCTGCACGCCCTCTCCGGGCAGGTCCTATGGGACGGGGACGAGCGGCCGGCTCCGCGCACGGGACTCGAGCACCGGGGGCGGGCCTCCCGGGACGAGCTCCGAGGCGCGCTCCTTCAGCACGACGAGCACGGCGATCAGGCTGTAGAACATCTCGAAGTACGCGATGTCGAGAAAGGTCCCCGCCGTCAGGTACGCGACCAGCGACGCCTCGACCATGTTCGCGCGATCCGCGAGCAGCTGCACGCCCGCCTCCGCGGCGCGTCGCCGGATGCGCCGCAGGCTGAAGAAGGAGGATACGAGGAGGCAGATCCAGAGGATCATCCCCGGAAAGCCGTGCTCGCCGAAGATCGTGAGCCACATGCTGTGGCAGGACCAGAACTTGCCGGGCCAGCGCGCGAGGAATTCGGGGTAGTATTTCCGGTACTGTTTGATCCCGTAGTACTCGAACCCGCCCCCCGTGAGGGGATGGGCCATGCCGACCCGCTTGCAGAACTCCCAGTTCCAGAACCGGCTCTGCGCGGAATCGTCTTCCTGGTAGTTCTCCAGGGTGTCGTAACGGCCCACCACGCGTTCCGGGAGGAGACTGGGCAGGACGGGGAGGGCGAGGAACAGGACGACCGTCGCCACGGCGCCGATCAGGAAGCGGTGCCGGCTCTTGAGGACCGAAAGGGCCGTCACGAGAGCGAGCGCGATCCACGCGCCCCGCGAGAACGTGCAGACGACGGCGGGATAGGAGAACAGCAGCATCACGCGCACGACGTTTCGCAGCCAGCGCGACTTCTCGCTCTTCTGGAGGTAGATCAGCAGCGGCACGTTCATGGCGAGCGCCATGCCGATGGCGTTGTTCGCGAAGAGGAAGCTCTCCTCCGGGCCCCACACCAGGAAGTTCCCGCCGCAGACGACGGCGAAGAAGCCGCCTTTCAGTCCGTGGAATCCGAGCGAGAGCCCGATCACGCGCAGCAGCCACTGGAGCCGGCTCTCGTTGGTGAGCAGGCTCGTGCAGAGAAAGGGAACGATCAGGATCTTCGAGACGAAGATGAACCGGGCGAGCGCCTTCTCCGGGGAGATAGCGAACGTCGTGGAGATGGCGAACTGGATCCACAGCCCGATGAGCAGCAGCAGCTCCGCCTGCATCGGGAACTTCTTGCGCTCCGAGGAGAAGACGAATCCCAGCACGGTCGCGCCGCCGACCATCATCGAGACCGGGAAGGTGCGGGCGAATGCCCCAGGCGAAGCTCTGCGGGCTGAAGAAGCTGAGCGAAGCGTAGGCGAGCACCCCGACGACGGGCCGCCTGAGGGCCACGACCGCGCTCGACAGGACGAACAGCAGGACGAAGACGTCTCGCATCCGCTCTCGAAGGGGTGGACGGCCCCGGCCCGCGGCCCCCTTCTTCACGTCCTCTCGGGCGTCGCGAACGATCGGTCCGTCGACACGGGACCCTGCGGAGGAGAGTCGGGATTCGCCCGGCCTGCGGGGTCGTGAAGCCACGCCCCGAGTATATCCGACAAGGGAGCGTCCGAGCGCTCAGCGGGCACGCACGTTGCCCGGGACAGGCGGCGGGCTTTGCGCGGCCCCGCAAGGCGGCTTGAACGCGGGCCCGACGCTCCATCCCGGATTGGAGCTCCCGTTCCAGGTGTACGCGCCGGCATCGGGCGTGCCTGTTCGCGAGGTGCAGTTGAAGTCGTCGGCCACGGCGCGGGCGAGGGTTCCGGCGTCGATCGACGGGGAGTCGGCGGACGGATAGACGTTGCGGTTGGCCGCGTCGACGAAGTCCTGGGCGACCGACCGCCCGGTCCTGTAGCCGCTCGAGGGGAGCGAGGACGTGGACGGGAGGATGACGTTGCCGGTCACGACGACCCCGTCCACACCCGAGATCGCGTACCCACCGGACCCGCAGTAGACGGCGTTGTTGGCCAGGACCAGGCCCGTCTTGTTGGCCCAGTTGCTCAGCCGCAGGCCGATGCCCGCCCCCACGATGGTGTTGTGGACGAACTCGAGGTTCTGGGGGGTCACGCCGTTGTGGTCCTGCGAATTGAAGGCATTGGAAGGGCTCGAGAGGATGACGTTGTTCCGGATGATCGCGTCGGCGGCGGCCTGGATGCCGGAGTCGCCGCAATTCCACATGACGTTCCGCTCGACGACGTTCCGCGGAGTTCCCTCGGTGCCGTAGAGCAGGATGCAGGGATAGTGGGTGTCGTAGATCACGTTGTCCCGCACGACGTTCGAGTGCGAGCCTTTCTTGATCTCGATGCCGTCCCCCTGCGACGCACCGAGCGTGTTGTAGACCAGATTTCCCTCGATGAGGGAGTCCGACACGGCGCACGTTCCGTCGTTGCAGCCGACGTACATTCCCTCTCCGGTGGCGGCGGTCGAACCCGTGCCGTGGATGCGATTCCGCCGGACCGTAATGTGGTGCATGCTGCTGCGGAAGTTGATCCCGACGTCCACGTCGTGGATGTCGAGGTCCTCGAGCGTGACGTACGCGGGGTTGCTGTTCATGTTGATCCCGTCCCCGCCGTTGCTCGAGATCTCGAGGCCCGGTGATCGGAAAGGTACGTGGCGCCCTCGATGTTGATCGTGTTCTGCACTTCGTCAACGGCGCGTCGCGTGATGAGGGGCCGGGTCTCCCCCGGCGCGCCCTGGACCACTACCGGGGCGCTCGCGGTGCCCTTCACTCCGACCGAGATCCTCCCGCTGTCCGCATACGTTCCCTGATGCACGATGAGCACGTCGCCCGGCGCCAGGGACTCCACCGCGGCCTCGAAGCCGGCGCCGTCGCGAATCTCCTTGGTGGCGGCGGACGAGGAGGCGGAGCCCGCCAAGAGGGCGAGCGCGATCACCGATGCGGCGGCCGCGACGGAATGGGCCGGGTACCTGCGGGCCGGCTCGCCCGGGAGGGACCTGCCGACACTCATGCCAACCCCCTTCTTCCCCTGCTTCGAGTCTAGCAATTCGCGGGCCACGGCGCCCTGGCCGGGTCGGGGCGCGACCCCCAATCCCGCGAGCGGCTATCCCCGGCGGAGCCCGAGCAGCGAAACGAGCTTCCCGCGGGCCAAGCCCGCCAGCATCGAGAGCATAGGACGCACGTCGTCCGCAGCCCAGACGTCGAAGGCCCTCTCGCCCTCGAGCGAGCGCAGCCAGCCCGCGATCCCGAGCTTCGCGTCCCGGGCGGCGAAGAAATCGTTGTAGAGGTGGATCCACTTCGCCCCCGACCGGTACGGAGCGGGAGCGACGGCCCGGCCGACCGCGTGGTCGTAGGCCGCCTTGATGACGTTGAGTCCGCTGACCGTCGGCAGGAGGTTCTGCCACCACGAGCGGGCGTTGATCTCGATCAGCTTGTACACCCCGTCCCGCGGGTCGAGCTTGAACTCCGCGTCGAAGATCCCCTCGTAGCCGATGCCCTCGAGATACTCGAGAAGGCGTGTCTCCCCGACGAACGACGGGACGCTCTCCAGAAGCGACCCGCAGCCGAACCCCGGCGGGAACTCGCGTACCCTGCGATAGCAAACGTGAAGCGTCGCACCGGCGGTCCTGAGCCCAGCGCAGCCGTGCATGCAGCGCGCGTCGCCGGGAACGATCTCCTGGAGCATCACGCGTAGCCCGGACGACTCGAGCGTCGCGAAGTGCCGGAACAGCTCCTCCGCCTCGTGGGCGACGAATCCCTTGCGGCCGAACTTCCGGGCGAAGAGGGGCGAGATCTCGGGCTTGATCAGGACCGGCCAGCCGATCTCCCCCGCGGCTTTCTCGAATTCCGCCCGCGATCCGGGGAAGCGCGTCGCCGGGTGGGGAATGCCCCTCTGCTCGAGCGACTCGTAGAAGCACCGCTTGTTGACCAGCGTCTCCGTGGAATCGGCGCTCGACGCCAGGAGGCGGAAGCTGCCGCGGATCGCCGGGGCGTTTCGCGCGACCCGCAGCACGAGCACGTCGGAAATCGGGAACAGCACGGGCCGGTCGCCGGCCTGCCGAGCCACCCGCTCGAGCGCTTCCACGAACGCGGAATCCGGACACTCCTCGATGGCCGGAACGACGCTGGTGGTCTCGATGTAACGGGAGCGCAGCACGCCCGGGTCCGCCCCTCCGACGCGAAGCACACGAATTCCTTCCCGGCCGAGATTCCTCGCGAGGCCCAGCCCGTTGACCGGGTCGTCGCCGAGGATTACAGCCGGCGCCCGTTGGGGGTAGGAGGAGTGTGACGGCAAGCTCGAGGCGCCTTTCTCTCGCCGGGCCCGTTCCTCGCGGGAGCTCCAGCGTGACGTCCGCGGCGCGCGCTACAGCATCAAAGGAATCAGAGCCTCGATCACTTCGATAGCCATGTCGAGTGAGTCGGACGCCTCCGCGACGTACCGGGCGTCCTGCCACTTTTGCGCGTTACCCATCGCGTTCATACAGGAGAGGAGGTGGTCTCTTGCGTCTCTGATCTTCTGCGCGCGCGTGGCGAGGAGTGGATTCGGGTACTTCGCGTTGCTCTGGGCTCTCTCGAGGCCGTGCTGGGCGGTCCGAAGCAGGACGTAGCCGTCGTGAATCACATCCGTGATGGGGGTGAGGGATTCGAAGTCGGCGTAACCCGCGAGCATCTGCCTGGCCGTCGTCTCACGCTTCAGGGCGTATTGCACCTGCGCTGCGATGATCACCGGCTTGTCGGTGATGAGGTAGTCGACCGATCCGGGGGGCTTTACCGTAAAGTAGTTTCCCCTGCCGGTCGAGGGCGGGCTCGTCTGGGCCATCGCCACGCCGCTCATCGAGGCGGGAATCACCAAGAGGCAGGCGCCCGCGAGAACCGTGATCGTCCGCTGCATGCCGTACCGCCGCGAAGCCATTGCTCTCCCCCTGCGGACGCCGAAGGGCGCCGCCGATCGGGGACCGTGTTGAGAATACAGCGAAAACACCCGGCGGGCACACGCGAGTCGAGGTTTCCTGTCGATGCGACCGACCGGCTCCGCCTCCATGGGTCGCGCCCCCTCCCCGGCGGACGCAAGCAGGCTCAGAGGGTCGTCCGGAGAAAGGCCTCGAACATCAGCAGGGACCAGATCGGCGCGCTGTGATCGCGCATCCCGGATTGGTGCTGGTCCAGCAGCGTACGAAGGAACTTCAGGTCGAAGATGCCTGCGTCGCCGAGAGTGGGGCCCAACACGGCGTCCCGGACCCGCTGCCTGAGCGGCCCGCGGAACCACGCGTCGAGCGGGACCGCGAAACCCATCTTCGGCCGGTAGAGGACCTCGTCCGGCAGGTGCCGCTCGAGCGCCTTCTTGAAGACGTACTTGCTCTCGCCGCCGCGGAGCTTCAACGCGGGGGGCAGGCTCGAGATCCACTCCACCAACTCCTGATCGAGCAGCGGAACGCGAACCTCGAGCGAGTGCGCCATGCTCGCCCGGTCGACCTTCACGAGGATGTCGCCGGGTAGATAGGTCTTCATGTCGAGGTACTGGACCAGGGAGAGCGGGTCGTCCGTCGGCGCCTGGCGTGCGTGGGCCCGCAGGACGTCCACCGCGGAGTACCCGCCGAGCTTGCGCCGGAAGCCCTCGCTGAAGAGCGCGCTCCGGATGCCGTCGTGCATCACCGAGACGCCGTGGAAGAACCCCTCGACCCTCTCCCGGGCAAGCGCCTGGAACGTCGATTTGGCCCGGACGAATCTCGGTGCCCAGTCGGCCTTGGGGTAGAGCGCGCCGAGAAGGCCGAAGACCGGCTGCCGGATCGCGAACGGCAGGATCGAGCGCAGCCGCTCTTCCATCATGAAGTACTTGTAGCGGCGGTAGCCGGCGAGGTTCTCGTCACCGCCGTCGCCGGAGAGGGCCACGACAACGCGCTTGCGTGCCAGCTCGCAGACCCGGTAGGTCGGGATGGCGGAGCTGTCGGCGAACGGCTCGTCGTACACGCTCGCCAGTTTGTCGAGCAGGTCGAAATCGTCCGGATCCACCTGCTCCACGTGGTGCCGCGTCCCGAACCGGCGGGCTATCCCCCCGGCGTATTCCGACTCGTTGTAGGCGGGATCGCCGAAGGAGATGGAGCAGGTGTTCACCGGCTCCTCCGAGAGACCGGCCATCATCGCGACCACGGCGCTCGAATCGACGCCGCCCGAGAGGAAGGCGCCGAGCGGCACCTCGGAGATGAGGCGGACCCTGACGGCGTCCCGCAGGCGCGAGAGGATCTCCTCCTCGGCGTCCTTTTCCGAGATCGTGCGGTTCTCCTCGAACGGGATGTCCCAATACGGCTCGGGCGGTGCCAAGGGCCGGCCCCGCACGACCGTCAGCGTGTGGGCCGGAGGGAGCTTCAAGACCCCCTCCAAGATCGTTCGCGGCTCCGGAACGTAACCGTACCCGAAGTAGTCCTCAACGCTCCGGTCGTCGATCTTCCGGGGACAGCCGGGATGCAGGCGAATGGCCTTGAGCTCGGACGCAAACACGAGCATCCCGTCGTCGAGGAGGGCGTAGTAGAGCGGCTTCTTCCCCAGCCGGTCTCGCGCGAGGAAGAGAGTCCCGCGGTTGCGGTCCCACAGCGCGAAGGCGAACATCCCGCGGAAGCGACGGACGCACGAAGCGCCCCACTCCTCCCAGCCGTGGACGATCACCTCGGTGTCGCTTCGCGTCTGGAAGACGTGCCCTGCCCGGATCAGCTGCTCGCGGAGATCTTGGAAGTTGTAGATCTCGCCGTTGAATACGATCGAAACGCTGCCGTCCTCGTTAAAAAGCGGTTGGTGCCCACCGGCGAGATCGATGATCGACAGCCTGCGGTGGCCGAGGCCGAGGCCCGGCTCCACGTGGAGCCCGCCGCCGTCCGGCCCTCGGTGATGCTGAGACTCGTTCATTCGCGAGAGCAGCGCCTCGCCGATGTCCCGCCGCTCCCTGGCGTCGAGGATTCCGACCACCCCGCACACGCTGGTTCCTTCCTGCGTCCTTGCGCCGGCGCGCGCGGCGCGCCGAGAAGCGTTCGTCAAGTCGGTGCTTCGCTCGCCGCCGGCACCGGCACTCCGGGCCGCCTCGGCAGTGAGGCTCGATCGGCCGTGGCGACAGTAGCACGAAATTCCAGGAAGGGGGTTGCTCCAGGAAACGCCGGGACGGCGCGATCTCGCCCGAAAGGGCCGACGGACCCCGCCTTGGCGCCACCAGAGGACCTCTCGTCCCGGAAGTCCGTCTGGCTCGAACGCTACCGGGCCCTCACCGCCCCCGGCGCGGGAGGAGGGTCCGTCGGCGCGCTCGCCGGCTGGTAGCGGAAGGCCCACGTTCCCTGCACCGGATTACTATTGCTGCTTTCGCCTTCTGCCATGATCACGACATCATTCACGTCGTCGAAAGCGATTCCCGCCATGTCACGCGGAGGACCATTGGCACCGGTCAGCAGCGTCCAGATGCGCGCCGCCGGGTCGTAGATCCAGGTATCGCTAAGTGTCGAACCCGCTCCAATTCCCCCGTGCATGAGGACCTTTTTCCATCGTGAGACATAGACCATCATGTGTTTGTTTCGCGCGGGAGGTTTCGTGGATGGGTTGATCTTGGTCCAAGTATTCGTGGGAAGATCGTATTCCCAGGTATCGTCTATCGAATACGAGTAGTTTTCGCTGTAACCGCCGAAGAGAATGTACTTGTGTCTATCGCTGTCATAAACCATGCTCTTCTGAGATTGACATCGCGGAGGAGGTACTGGACTACCGTTGTAAACACACGTTCGATTCTCTACGGGCGCGGATTGTGATCCCGAACAAGTAGCTTGATAAGAAGTCCACGTGTCGGTCGCCGGATCATAAACGGAAGTTCTCTTGCCAGGGTTATCGGCATCCGCCGGCTGACCCGAGAATGCGACGCATTTTCGAGACCCGTCGGCTTCCGTACCACATGCGAATGCAGCATCATAGACTACATTACCAGCAGCAGCTCCCGGTTGATTTGCTGCAGTTACTTTATGCATGCTCTTGGCATTGTAGTCATAATAGGCAAATTGATTCCCGGCCCCTTGTCCAGTGAAACCCAAGTTATACAATCTACCTACACCGGCTGGATAATCGACATAGTACATTGACAGATTATCGGATCCATTGGGGAATACCGACGAATTTCTGGCGGTTTCCGCGTACTGCGTCCATTTGTTCGTCGGGAAGTCATATTCCCACAGATCGTTCGTGTACCCGTCGTTATAGTTGCTGCAAGTACAAGTACCCGAAGCACACGGATTGGTCGTTGAACAGGCAACACGCGGTGACGTTCCACTGCAGTATCCACCACCATACTCGGGAGCGGTACCCCGACAGCTGGCATGGCCGCCGCCGAACACGACGACCTTCTGGCGGGCGGCGTGATACGTCATCGCGAACCAGGTTCGCGTCGCGGGGACGTAACCCGCGACCCCGGATTGCGTGCCAAGACCCTGATTCCCGGTCTTGTCGACGTTGCCCAGCCAGTCGTGGCCCGTCGCCAGGGGATCTCCCTGAAGCACCGGGGTCACCTTGCTGAGATCGGTCCAAACGTTTGGGGTGAGGGTCGGGCCGGCCGCCACCGCCAGGGCCGGCAACAGCGCGACCGGCAGGAGCATCAGGAACTTCCGCATCGCGAATCCCCTCCACGGAAGTTGCCGTGGTTCCGGGAGCAGCGGACCCCGCATCGGAAGAGGGCCGCCTGTCTTCATGCCAACTCTCTCCTCGATCGAACCTCTGTCCCGCCCGCGCCGCCGCTGCGTCGGCGGGTACACGTGTGCAAAACTACTCTCCGTGCACCCTCCAGGCAAGCAACAGACGTGCCGGGCGCGGGCCGGCGCTTCCCAGCGGCCTGGAGATCGCCGCCATGCGCGGTGGATCGGGACGGTCATATCGATATCGTTCTTACCGTAACGAAATGGCACACCCGTCGGCTAGCGCGGCGACGTGGCCTTCCGGACCGCGAACAGGACCGTTCCCTGCGTCGCTACGTGACCGAGCCACCGCAGCGCTCTCACGGCTCGGATGGCCGCGACCGTCGCCCGGACGGCCGGGGAGGCCCGCGTCGTGTCCATCGCGTCGAACCGGTCGAAGCAGTCGAAGCCGAAGGGCGCCAGCGTGTCGCGCAGGTCGTAGAAGCTGAACCAGTTCACCGCCGGGTACGTCGCGTAGTTGGCCAGATGCGGTCGGGTCGTCGCGGCGAGGCGCTCGAATCGCCGCTTCAGCCGGCCCGGGTACCAACTGTACATCGGCAGGCGGAACTCGTTTTGCCGGGGACACAGCCGGTTCGTCGTCGTGATCACGAGGACGCCGCCCGGCCGGAGAATGCGCGTGAACTCCCGGAGGCAGGCCGCCCACTCGGTCACGTGTTCGAGGAGCTCCAGGACCAGACAGACGTCCATCGAGGCTTCGGCCCACGGCAGTTCCGTCGCCGAGCCGAGCCGGAAATCGACCGGGACGCCTGCCGTCTCCGCGCGCTTCCGGGCAAGGGACACAAGCGGCTCGTTGACGTCCAGCCCGTGGGGCCTGTGGCCGCCTTCCGCCCAGATCAAGCACTGCGTCCCGGCCCCGCACCCGATGTCCGCCACGTCGAGCCGCTCGGTGCGCGACCCGGCGCGAGCGAGCACCCGGAGGGCGGCGTCGCGAATGGAGGCGAAGCGGCGCACGGTTTCCGGGCTCTGGCTCGCCTCCGCGTAGTAGTCGAAGAACTCCTCGCGGCTCCCGTGGTCGAACGAAGTCACTTCGCATTCCCTCCGGAACCCGCGGCGTTCCCCGACGAGAGGATCGAATCGAACAGGCGCGCCAGCTCGGCGGTTCTCGCCCTGCGGGAATGCTCCTCGGCGCCGCCCCGTTGCGGGCCGTCGACCTCGCCGCGCCGAATGCGCCCGAGGAACTCCTCGAGGCCTCGCGCGATCTCCTCCCTCGAATCGATGCGGACGATCGTCCCGATCCCCTCGTTGCGCAAGAGCGAGGCGGTGTCGCCCACCGGGTCCACGAGGGCGAAGATCGGTCTCCCGGCGCGGAAGTACTCGTAGGCCTTCGCCGGAATCTCGTCGTTGCAGCTCGATCCCTGGAAGATCAGCAGGCCGTCCGCGGCCATCATCTCGGCCAGGGTCTCGACGTAGTCCGTGGCCGGCTCGAGCAGGACGATGTCGGCGAGGCCCCGCTCGTCGATGCCACGCCGGTAGGTCGCCTCCTCGCCGCTCGCGCGGAGGACGACCCGTAGCGTCGCCGGGGAGATCGCCCCTCGCCCCCTGAGGTCCCGCAGGGCGTCGAGGAACGGCAGGGGATTGCGCCCTCCGGTGTAGAGAATGCCGCTGTGGACCAGAACGATCCGCCCGTCGCCGCGAGCGGGTCCGAGCCTCCGCTCCGCGGCGACGAAGCTGTCCTCGTCGTAGCCGTTCTCGATGACGAGCCACCGGTCCTTCGGAATCTCCGGATACCGCTCGGCGTACATCCGGAGCGCGCCGGGCGCCGTGAAGACCATGCGAGACGCGCGGCGGACGACCCCCCTCTCGATCCAACGGCACACCGCTCGCGTTCTCGGCTCCGGCGGGTAGTGGTCTTCCGTCATCGCGTCCCGGAAGTCGGCGACCCAAGGGAGGCCGGTGAGGCGGTGCAGCGTCAGGCCGATCATCTGGGCCGTGGGGATTGGAAAGGTGGACCACAAGATGTCAGGGCGGTACTCGCGGATGAGGCGCAGTCCCAGCGGTACGGCGCCCAGCCACCAGCTCACCCAGCGGTCCGGCATCGCCATGAGCTCCGTGAACCGTCCGCGGACGGAGAGGTGCCTTGCCGTGTCGAGTGCCCAGGCCCGCCCGACGGGGGTCCCCGGCGAGATGTCGGCCAGCTGGTCGTCGCCGACGCGGGGATAGGCGGCCGGGCTCGCGCTGAGGATCACGGGCCTGTAGCCGTGAACGGGAAGGTACTTGGCGAAGCGAAGCGTCCGCTGGATTCCGCTGCTCCCCCGGAATGGAGGGAAGTGGAACGCGACCATGAGGATCGTCTTCATGTGGCGAGCATCGCGGCGGGAGCGGACCGCTCCTCGCGGAAATGGCCCGGCGAGGCCTCGCTCAAGAAGTGAGCTTGGACCACGCCAGCCTCATCACGGCCAGTTGCGGGACCGGATCCCACATCGCGTCTCTCCGAAGCTCGAAGGGATCCGTCGTGGCGTCGTTCGCTCCGGGGATCGCGGTCACCGCGCACCGGAACCCGGCGTCGCGGACCGCCCGCTTGACGCCCTCGTCGAAATCCGCCCGGCCCGCCGTTGGGATAGGCGAACAGGGTCACGGGCCTCCCGAGACCGCGAGCGATCGCGTCGCGCGAGTCCAGGATCTCCCGGACTGCCTCGTCGCGGGGGATTCGGGTCAGGATCGGGTGGTTCGCCGTGTGGGCCCCGAAGGAGATCCCGCCGCCGGCCATCTCCCGGATCTCGTCCCAGGTCAGCTTCCTCCATCGCGCTCTCGGGCTCGGCGAACGCGAGCGCTGACATCAAGCCGGGCGATCTCCTCGTCGCGGCGGCGGGGATCCAGACTGCCGAAGCCGCGAAGGCAGGGAAGACGGCGGCGCCGCTCTGCAGAGCGGGAGTGCGCAGGGGAAGCGAGGTCCCCGTCCACGTCGAGGGACGCGACCTCGGTCTGCGCGGAACGCATCCAGGAGCCGGTCGTGCCAGAGCAGCCTCCCGGGTCCCGACCGCCGCCGTGGTCAGGAAGACCGTGGCGGGGAGCCCGTGCCGCCTCAGGATCGGGAAGGCGTTCTCGTAGTTGTCCCGGTAGCCGTCGTCGAACGTGATGGCGACGGCGTTCGGAGGAACGTCGTTCCGCTCAGCGGCGCTCGACGAGCTCGTCGAGAGGAGAGCACGTTGAAGCGGCGCCGGAGGAGCGCCATCTGGCCGTCGAAGACCCGGACGGAAACCGTGTCGAAGAGAGGGCTCCTCGAGTCGTGACACGGTGAAAGAGCAGAATCTGGAAGGGCGTGCTGGTGCGCCTGCGGACGCCGGTAGGCCCGGGCCGCGCCGTCCGCCGCCACTTCCGAGCGTCCACGAGTCTCCCGAGCCGGAGCAGCGCGCGGAGGAGCCCCGAGCCGCGCTCCGATCCCACCCGCGAGCCGTGCGATCCCGCCCATTCCCATGAATACAGCCCGTCCGTGGATTACCCGGCTACCGCCGGTCCCAGTGACTGCGATGCCAGAGCTCGAGGACCATCAGGTTCCAGAGGATCGTTCCGTAGAACGAGGTAGCGTCGATTCGATGATGCTCGACGAGGGACTCGAGCGTCTTCCTCCGGAAGTACCCCCTGCCGACGCTCCTCGGGCTCAGGACCAGCTCCCGCATCATCTCGTTCAGCGGCGGGTGGTCGCGAAGCCAGAGGTGGACCGGGAGGCCGAAGCCGTGCTTCGTCTTCGCCAGCGTCTCCCGCGGCAACAGGTCCGAGTAGGCGTTCTTGAAGAACGTGCGCAGGCGCCTCCCGCGCATCTTGACGCGCGCCGGCACCGACGCCGCGAACTCCGCCAGCCTGTGGTCCAGGAACGGGTAGCGTACCGTGATCCCGGCCGCCTCGCTCGTCCGCGTCACCTTCAGGATGTCGTTGTCCGAGATCGTGACCTTCAGGTCGAGGTACAGGTGCCGGTCGAGCGGATCGCTCGCGGGCGCGCGAAGGAAGATGGCGCTCTCGAAACCGTAGGGATCGTAGTCCCTTCCGACCGCATCGAGCATCCCGTCGTCGAGCGCTTCGGCGAGGGGAACGACCCAGAAGAAGTCGTACGACGACATCCGCTCGTGGTACGGCATGCCGGCCCTCGCGATGTACTTCTTGGCCGACACGAAGGGGCCGCGCCGCGTGAGGGCGGCCGCCGCGAACACGGCCGGCTTCAGGAGCCGCTCTCTAGGCCAGGCCGGGATCCCGTTGTAGTACTCGAACAGGCGCTGCGTCGCGTAGCGCTCGTTTCCGGCGAACAGCTCGTCGCCGGCGTCTCCCGCGTACATGACGTCGACGCCGTGCTCGAGCGCGACCTTCGCGCAGAAGTACGCGGGCACCGCGGAGGCGTTCGCGAACGGCTCGTCGAACGCATGAACCAGCACGGGGATCGCCTCGTGGACGGCCGCCGGCGTCACGAAGTGCTCGGTGAGCGGGGACGCGAAGGCCGCGGCGCTGAGGCGGGCGTAGCGCATCTCGTTGAAGTGCTCCTCGGAGAATCCGATCGAGAAGCTCCTCACCGGCCCGCCGGTCTGCTGCGTGAGCACCCCCGTCACCGTGCTGCTGTCGACGCCGCCGCTCAGGTACGTCCCGATCCGGTCGCGTGCGCCGTCCGTGGCAAGCCGGACCGAGATCGCCTCCGAGAACCGGCTCCTGAGGGTGCGCGCGAGCTCCGCCTCAGGGGCGGCGGAGGGAGACCGGAAGTCGAAGTCCCAGTAAGGGCTCACGCGGACCCGCCCCTGCTTGAAGACGAGCAGGTTCCCCGGCGGGAGCTTCTTGACCTCGCGGAAGATCGTGCCCGGCGTCGGGATGATCGAGGAGCCGAGCACCTGCACGATCGCCTCGGGGTCGATGGTCAGCTCGAGCTTCATGGGCGCCGCGCGGAGGCTCCGCATCCGCGACGCGAACACGAGACCCCGGCCGTCGTGGTAGTAGAACAGCGGATGCACCCGAAAGCGGTCGGTCGCGATCAGGAGCTCCCGCTCTCCCTCGTCCCAGATCGCGATCGCGAACTCCCCTCTCAGCTCTCGCAGCGCGGCCTCGCCCTTCTCCAGGTAGAGGCGCGCGACACGCTCGATCCGGGCGGTCCCTTCGGCCTCTTGGGGAAAAACTCCGGCGGTGTCGAAGAGGCTCCCGTGGAGGGCGATCGCCAGCGAGCGCCCCGCACGCCCGCACCCCGGCCACCCCCGAGAGTCGCCCGCGGAACGGCTGGGCGCCCAGGAGAGCGTTGCCCAGCGCCAGCTCCGAGCCCGCGCCCCCGTCCGGTCCGGCCAGCTCGCGCAGGGAGGCCGAGAGGGGTGACGGCCCGGCCGGGGCCGTCCGGTCGCTGAACACGACTCCGCAAATCCCGCTCATCGTCCCCGCTTTCCGCTCGCGTCGTTCCGCCTCATCGTACCCCCACTCCGACCCACCTCAGTCGAGCGCCAGCCATCGGGTCAGCGGCGGACCCAGCCGCCGGGTCACCGGCACGGGCAGGCGTTTCCACGCCTCGATGAAGATCTTTAGCTTGGGGTTCGACGGGTTGACGTTCGGGATCGTCTGCCCCTCCGCGAGGACGTACTGGTACGCGAGGGGCGCGGGCTCGAAACCCCAGTGCCGCTTGAAATCGTAGGAGCCGGCGCCCTCGCGGCTCCGGCCGAAGTCGAACACCCGGTACCCGTCGAGACAGGACTGCCGCATGAGATCCCAGTACATGAAGTCGTTCACGGCGAGGCGAAACGCCTCGGGCCTCGCCGCGCCGTAGTAGGGCATGACGCGATCGCCGTAGTAGAGCGAGATGACCCCGGACAGCGGGCGACCCTCGTGCCAGATCGTGAGCAGCTGGGCGTCCTTCCCGAAACGGTCCCGGATGGACTCGAACAGGCCGACGGAGTACGGGGGGGAGCCGAGCCGGCGGCGGTTCGCGAGGTAGATCTCGTAGAACTCCCCCAGCGCCTCCCATCCCCGCCGGGCCTCGAGATCGTTCTTGATTCCCTGGCGGACCATGCGCCGCTGCTTCCTCGGGATCGCCTCGAGGTTGGCCTCGGGGTCGGCCTCGATCGGCTTCGTGAAGACCGTGTAGAGGGTCTTCGTGGGCAGCCCCTCCGCCGGGGCGTGCAGGTTGCGCAGCTCGACGAAGCGCGTCTTGAGCCGGGTCACGAGATGCCGGGCCTCGTCGAGGAGCGCGTCGCGGGCGGCGGGATCGGCCCCGCAGACGCCGCCGTAGACCCCGCAGGGAACCGAGATCAGCGAGCGGCCGGAAAGGAGGCCGCGGACCTCGAACAGCGGCAGCACGCCCAGGATCTCGGCGCCTTCCGCGGCGATGAGGTAGTGGGGCCGGTGCCGGAATACGTCCTCGACGACCCGCTTCCAGGCGGACAGGTGGAAGACCGTGCCGTCGGGAGACGACCGCACGAAGCGATCCCAGACGCCCTCGTCCTCGAATCCGCGCTCTCCCAGCAGATGGATGTTCAAAGGGTACCGACCTCCGTCGACGCGGCCGCTAGGCCGTGAGCGGGTTCGCTGTCTCCCACTCGTCCAGAACCTGGCGCATCGGAGCAAAGGCGTGCCGCTTGACGAGGCCGCGGAGCTTGCCGGCCGTCGTTCCGAGCCCCCAGTAGTGCCGCAGACGGCTGGCGAGCGGCGCCGCGATGCGGGGCTGCCCGGGATCGACCTCCCACGGATGGACGTAGACGACCACCGGCATCCGCTCCCTCCGGTTCAGCCAGTAGACGGCGAACCGGGTAACCGCGGTGGGGTAGATCCGCAGGTAGCCTCCGCCGGCGACCGGCAGCGTCGCCTTTCCCCGGCCCAGCGTGGACGGAGGCACCTCGAGGAGCGTGGCCCCGCCCGGGGTCGCGAGTCGGTGGATCCTCCGCGGCGCGCCGGGCATCCCGTACCGGTCGTGCGTGACGGGAAACAAGCTCGAGTCGTACGCGAAGCCGGCCTCCGCCAGCTCGTCGAGCGCCCAGAGGTTCGTGGGGCCGATCGAGAACGAGGCCGCGCGGTAGCCGAGCACCGGCTGGCCGGAGACGTCCTGCAGGATCCTGCGGGAGAGGCGGGTCTCCTCGCGGAACTCCGCCGGCGTCTGCTCGTAGACGAGCCGGTGGCTGTACCCGTGCGAGGAGATCTCGTGGCCGCGGCCGGCGATACGCCGGACGAGGGCGGGATGCCGCTCCGCGACCCAGCCGAGCACGAAGAACGTCGCCTGCACGCCGCACGCGTCGAACAGGTCGAGCAGGCGGCCGGTGTTGGCCTCGACGCGGCTCTCGTGGGATTCCCACGCGTCGCGGCGCACCGTCCCCGCGAACCCCGAGACCTGGAAGTGCTCCTCCACGTCCACGGTGAGCGCGTTGAGGATCTTTCCGTCACCGGTCGATTTCGAGTTCATCCTGCAAGTCCGCTTTCAAATGGGTAGAATCCGGCCGTCCCGGAAACCGAGACATGATGCATCGTTCACCGGCAGGCCGCGCCATGAGCACCTCGACCCGAGCGGCGCGAGCCCTCGAGCGGCGGTGCTGGCCGCTCCTCCTCTCCGTCTGCCGCCGGGACGCCGTGGAGTCCCTTGCGGGCGGGGCCTGGCGCCCCGTCCCCGACCGCGCCGCCTTGGAGGGCGTCGCCCGCCTCGCCGCGCGCCACAACCTGCTCGGCCTCGTGCTCTCGACGCTCGACCGCGCGGCGCGTCTCGACGGGAAGATCGCCCCGGCGCTCCCCGCGGTGTTCTCTCGCCTCCCGCATCTTCGCCGCCGGGCGGCCCTGCTCGAGATACAGCGGGACGTCGTCGCGGAGATCCTCCGGAAGTCGGGGGTCGAGCCGGTGTTGCTGAAGGGCGCCGCGCTCCTCGGCACGCTGTACGAAGATCCGACCGAGAGAGACCTCCTGGACGTGGACGTGCTGGTGCCCGAGGAGCGCCTCAAGTTCGCCGTTCGCGCGCTGGCGGCGGCGGGGTACGCCGGCCCGGCCACGTGGAAGGAGCTCTGCACGTTTCGACGCCATCACTTCCACATTCCGATGGAGTTTCCGAGCGCTCCGACCGTCGAGATCCACTGGGAGCTCTCGAGACCCGACGCCCACTTCCGCCTGAGCGGGAGCAACGTGTGGGACCGGGCCGTCCGGAACGCCCGGACGGGAGAGCCGGTCCTGCGCGTGCCGACCGCGGAGCACATGATGCTTCACCTCGTGCTCCAGAACGTGCAGGAGGGTTTCACCCGGCTCGGGCGCCTCGTGGACATCGACCGGATCGTCGCGACGACCCCCTCGATCGACTGGACCGCGTTCGCGTCGGAGGCGCGGGAGGGCAACCTCGGATCGCCCGCTGCGCTCTCCCTCCAACTCGCGGGGCGCCTCCTCGGCACAAGGGTTCCCGCGAGCGTCCTGGACGAGCTCCGCCCCGGTCCGGTGTCCCGCGCTCGCATCTCCCTGCTCCACGCGCTCCGCCCCGCGCCACCCGGGCTTGCGCTCGGCGAGGCCGGACGGAATCTGCTCCATTTCTGGCTGCTCCCCACCGTCCGGACACGCGTCCCGATGCTGGCCGGGCTTCTCCGACGGGCCCCGGCCTTACCGTCCCTCAAGCCTCGCCCCGGCCTGGTCCGCCGCATTGGGATGCTGGGGAAGATGGCTGCTCTGGACGCGTGGGCAACCCTCTCCTCCCCGCTGCTGCTTGCGACCCCGGCCGGTAGGGCCAGCACCCGGCTCTGGTCGATCAAGCGCCCGCCGAGGAGAGAAGGCGCCACGCATCGATGAGGGCGGCGGCGGTCTCGAGCGGATCGTGCCGGAGCTTCGGCCCCGCTCCGAGGAGGTTTCTCCGCACCACCGTGACGCCTCGCGGGCCGCGATCCGGCCACTCGAGCGGGTGAGCGCCCTCGGCGAGGTATCGGTCGAGGGTTCCCGTGTCGATCGGGCCTTCGTGCACGACGGCGGCGTCCACGATCCGTCCGCCGGCGTGATCGTGAATGATGTCGAGGTGTTCGGCCAGTCCGAGCCCGGCCGCCTCGCCTCTCTCGCTGACCAGGTTGGCGACCAGGATCACCGCGGCGCGCGTGCGCCGGAGCGCCTCGCCGACCTCCCGCACCACGAGGTTCGGAACGATGCTCGTGTAAATGCTGCCGGGACCGAGCACCACGAGATCCGCCCTGAGCACGGCCTCCACGACGCCCGGGGTGGGCTTCGCGTCGGGAGGGGCCAGTAGGATCCTCCGGATCCTCCTGGGGCTTCTCGTGATCTCGGATTCTCCGACGAGGCTCGATCCGTCCTCGAGGATGGCCTCGAGCCGCACGTCGTCCAGCGTCACCGGCAGGATCCGCCCCGCGGTCCGAAGGACGCGGCTCGAAAGCTCGACGGCCTTGAGGAAGCTCCCGGCCCGCTCCGCCAGCGCCGTCAGGATCAGATTTCCCACGGTGTGGCCGCCGAGCTCGTCGGTGCCGCCGTAGCGGTGCTGGAACAGGTCGGCGAGGACCCCTTCCTCCTCCGAGAGGGCGACCAGGCAGTTCCTCACGTCGCCGGGGGGGGGCACGCCCATCGTCCGGCGAAGCCTCCCCGAGCTCCCGCCGTCGTCGGTCATCGCGACGACCGCGGTCAGTGCGGCGATGTCGCCACCGCTCACGAAACCCCGGAGCCCTCGAAGGACGGCGGGCAGCCCCGTGCCGCCACCGAGGGCCACGACGCGGCGCGGTGCCTGCCGCGGCACGGCACGGGTCGCGGGGCGGGTGGTGATCGTCATTTCTCGGAGCTCTTCTGGTAGTAGGAGTGATAGTAGTCGCTGTAGTGGTTGTAGTTCGCCACGCTGAACGCCACGTCGTTGAAGACCGTGCCGAGAATGCGGGCGGAGGTTATCTGCGCGAGCGCCTGGGTGAAGGCCGTCTTGGGCGTCGAGCCGGACCGGACGACGAGGATGACGCCGTCTGCGATGGCACCCAGCGCGTCGGCGTCGGTGAACGGCACGACCGGCGGCGTGTCGACGATGACCCGCTGGTATCCTTCACGCAGCGTCGCGATCAGGCTCTTGCACGCCTCCGACGAGATCAGATCGACCGGGTTCGCCTCCGGCTTGCCGCCGGGAAGCACCCTCAGCGGAGAGTTCTTGAAGCGGACCAGCGCGTGCTCCAGCCCCACGCGGCCGCGGAGAACCTCGCTCAGCCCCAGTGCGGCCTCCGGGTGGATCAGGCGATGGACGGTCGGCCGCCGGAGGTCGGCGTCCACCAGCACCGTCCGACCGGGGTCGCCCGAGAACGCCAGCGCGAGATTCAACGCCACGAAGGACTTCCCCTCGCGGGGCGCCGCGCTCGTGACCACGATGACCTGGGCCGAGTCCTTGTACTCGTTGGCGATCTTGGTCTTCAGCCGCTGGAATTTCTCGGCCGCCACGGACGGGCGCCGACCCGAGCATGACGACCGTCGGGGAAGCCAGCAGGGTTCGTGGCACGACCTGCGCCAGCGGCACGCCGGCGGCGAGGCTCTCGACGGCCGCCTCGTCGCTCGCGGCGGCTCCCTCGCCGGCGGGAGAGGACCCGCCGGGAGGCTCGACACCGAAGCGGAAATCGATCCGGGGCATGCGAACTCCCTAGCGCAGAACGACGGCGGCCGTCAGGAGGACAACCACCGAGACCGCCGAAAGACCGATGTTCATCAGATGCGCCTGCGCCGGTCCCCGAGGACCGTTTCCGGGACCTGCAGCCGGGGAATGCTCACCAGGAACGGCACCTCCGCGGAGAGGGAGCGGAGCGTCGCCTCGGAGTTGACGAGGGGCCGGAGGATAACGAGGAGCACCAAGGGCCCCACGAACCCGGCGAGCCCGATCACGATCGCGACACCGAACACCCGCAGCGGCGCGGGGCTGGTTGGCAGCACGGGAGGAAAGGCGCGCTCGAGGACCTCGAACTGCTCCCCTTTTCGAGTCTCCTCCATCTCCTGCGATGTTCTCGCGGCCTCGACCTTGGACTGGTACGACTTGTACTGCTCGAGCAGGACGTCGTACCCCTTGCTGAGCTCGGACAGCTGGAACTCGATCTGCGGGGTCTGCTCGATGCGCCGCTCGTAGACGGCGATCTCCCCGCGGATCTTCTGCGCCGCCGCCTCGATGTCGGCGACCTGGCCCTCCATCATGGTGCGCTGCATTCGCATCCCGTCGGCCGGTTTCGACGCGGCGGGGGGTGGCGGCTTCTCGCTCTTGCCGTCGGCCTTGATCGCGGCCCGGGCCTCGTCCAGCTCCCGCTGCTTCGCCTTGACCTGCGGGTGCTCGTCGGAGTACCGGAGCTTGAGGGTCTGCAGCTCGCGCTCGAGCGCCGTAACGCGGGCCCCTCCGCTCGACGGGGATGGACCCCTCGGCGCGATCGCCGGCGCCGACTCCGCCTCCTTCTCCATCTCGGTGACGACGCGGAGCGCCTCGCGCGCGTCGGCGAGCTCGGCCTCCTTCGCTTCGAGGTCCTTCTGACGGGCCGCCAGGAGCTGGAGATTCGCCTGCTGGCGGTCCGCGGTCTCGTACAGATGGGCGCTCTTGAACTCCGCGATCCTCTTCTCCTGGGCTTCCAGATCGGCGCGAACCCTGGCGGCGATCTCCTGGATCGCCTTGGTCGTCTCGCCCGCGCGGGTGGTCCGGTACCGGGTGTTCTCCTGGATGTAGAGGTCGGCGAGCGTGTTCACGACGCTCGCGGCCCTGGCCGGGATCACGTCGCGGAAGGAAATCTCGAAGACGCCGCCGATCACCTGGACGGCGACCCTCCCGCGGATCGACTGGATCAGGCTCTCCATCCCCTCGTTCGCGCTCGGCACCGGCTTGAACTCGCTCTGGATGAGCTTCTCGAGGAGCGGCCTGCTGAGAACCGCCTGCTCGAGCGAGGCCATTCTCATGGACACATCGTCCACGACCGTCGTGCGGACGAAGTCCTCCGGTACCTTCGGGGGAGCGACGAAGATCTTCGTCTTCGCTTGGTAGACCTTCGGGAGATAGTGCATCCCGCAGAGGCCGCCGGCGGCGCCGAGACAGATCCCCGCCACGATCGTCCACCAGGACCGCAGGACGCGGTCGAGGATCTCGATCAAGGTGTCGGCGCTGAAGTCCATGTCCGGAATTCCCTAGCCTATCCTACCGAATGCGTCGCTTCCGACGCCGTAGCCCCGCGGATTCCAGACGAGCCCCACCGCCCCCGACGGCGCGGTGCCCGTGAACGCCGAGTCCCCGCTAACCTGCCGGACGTAGATCGCCGTGAGCCGGAGCGAGAGGGCGTTGCGGAACCGTCGCTCGACGCTGCCGCCGCCCGCGATCGTCTGGACGTTGGTCATGGCGCTCTGGGTCGGCTCTCGCAGGACGTATCGACCGGAGGCGGACCAGAACCAGAGAATCGGGCGGACGTTGCTTACCGTGACCCCGACCGTGGTGTCGGTGGACGTCCCGTTCAACGTTCCCCCGTTGGACGCGCTCCTGTCCGCCAGTAAGCTGGTCGTGGTGGTCTTTCCCACCTTGGTGATGCTCAAGCCGCCGCGCGCCTGCAACCCGAGCCCCTGCTCGACGGTTACCGGCCCCCCCGGCTCGCTCGTCTTGCGGCGCTGGAAAGCGCCGACCTGGAAACCGATCGTCACGTTCTTGCCCAATCCGAGATCGAAAGTCATCGCCAGGTTATGGACTTCCTCCATGCCGGAGACGTCCAGATCGTATCTCGTGTAGCCGTAGACCCAGCCGATCGCTCTGCGGGGGGACATCGCCATCCGGATCCCCGCGGTGGCGCCGAGCTCTCGCCGGTCCTCCACCGTGGTCGAGGCCGGCTCCGGGGGGGGCTCCTCAGGAGGCTGCTGCTCGGGCAGGCCCGAGATCTGGCGAAACCAGTATTGCGAGCCGGTGGCCGTCGCCCCGAGGGACCAGCGACCCGACCCTCGCCGATCGTACCGCAGCGTTCCTCTCAGCACCTGCCGCGTGACCCTCTGCGAAAGAAAGCGATCCGAGGCATCGACGCTGGACGGGTTCCCCTGGACCTGCCCGTAGTTGTACCCCATTGTGAAACCCACAGAAGACCGCTGGCCCGCGGGCGAGCTCAGATCCACCCCCAGCGAATGCTCGCTGTGGTCGAGTTCCGAATGAGTACGGTACTTCTCGTAGTAGCCTCCGTACCGGACTCCGGCCTGCCCGCTCTTCCCATCCCGCCGCAGCGCGAGCGAGACTCCAAGACGGGTCATCCAGTCCGGAGCGATTTGTCCCCCTCCGGCACCCAGGTACCCGACGTTGCCGGTCCGCGCCTCCTCGACGAAGACCGACGGCAGGAACGCGGTCCGCTGGGCCGTTGCCGGCCGGATGCCGAGGACGACGACGCCTAGCAGGACGAGCGGGAGCCTCGAAAGCTCACGGAGCCGGCCGGGAAGAGCGACCCGACGCGCCTGACTCAATCGACCACCAACGTATCGCCGGGCTTCAGGTAAACGTTCTCCTGGCCGCCATCCGCCGAAACGAGCCGCTTGTAATCGAAGCGGACACGGGTCTCCGTCTCGCCGATCTCCCGTATCAGGGTGACTCGCTTCTTGGAAAACTGCGTGAACCCTCCGGCCGCCGCGAGTGCCTGCAGGAGGCGGGTCGGACGGTTGAAGTTCACGGGACCCTGCTTGTTTACCTCGCCGAGAACGAACACGCGGAAGCTATTGATCTCCGTCACCGCAACGGACACGTTAGGGTCTTTGATAAACCCGGCCAGACGCGTGGCGACGAGCTGCCGCACCTGGTCGGGGGTCAGGTCCCTCACCTGCACGTCATTGACCAGCGGGAGCGTGATCTTCCCGTCGGGCCGCACCTTGACGGAGACGGAAAGGTCCTTCTCCCCCCAGACCGAGACGTTCAGCACGTCCTCGACCCCGATCGTGTAGTCGGGCGAAACGACCGGCTCGGTCCCCGCCGGCGCCTGCGCGAACGAGGCGCCGGCGACGAGAAAGAGCCCCGCGACCGCCACGAACCACCTCATCGCTGACCTCCCGCCGGCGCGGATCCGCGGACACTTCGCCAGCCCGAGGATACGTCTACGTAAACCCTTCCCAGAATGTAAATTATAGGGCCCCAGCAGGGGGGGTCAAGCGACGGCGCCGCGTGGGGTTGGCGCGTTTCTTTCCCGGACGCGAGACCCCGTGCGCCGGTCAATCCGGCGTGTCCGGCCGCGCAACGCCAGGACCCTCCGTCGCGCGCCACCTCGCCGACGAGCCGATCGCGCGACATCTTTCGGATTTCGACATCCACTGATCAGAGTCCTGGCCCCCAACGCTCCCATCATCGCCGCGAACGGCGCCGAGTGCCACCCGTTCTCCCCGGGTACCTGCTGCCAAGAAACGTCGGTATTTGCGTTTTTCTTGCTTATTGTCACCGTCTTTCGAAGAGCCGGTCGCGATAATTAATAAGACTATATCGACGATTCCGAGACACCTCAGAATGGGTGCAACATTCCTTGACAAGGACCCCGCTGCCCCGTAATCTTCATGCAGTCTCCAGCGTTGAGACGGCGTGACAAGTTCAGGGTGCGTGTTCGTTCCGAGGGGGGCTGCACCCAGGAGGTGCAATGATCGCCCGCGGTGAGGACGACGCGTTTTATATTGGCCCGAGGCGGCCTCAACTCGATCCCCGGTGGTCTCGATGACGTTCATCCGCATGACGCGGCCGAGGTCGGTCGTTACCTTCGCGCTCGAGGGCGGCCTGACGTTCGTCGTCCTCTACGGCCTCGCGAACGTGACCACGGCCGTGACGCAGGGGATCACCCGCTCCACTCCCGTCGCGCAGATCGCGGGATTGAGCTTGTTGTTCGTCCTCTGCGTCGCGCTCGCGCGAAGCGCCCGCGCCGGCGACGAGAGCAACCTGAGGCGCGAGGTCGCCTTGGCGTCGGTCGTTTCCCTGACCCTCGGGGTCGGCGCGTTCCTGGTCGATTGGACGTTCCGAGGGACGCCTCGCCCGCTGACGGGTTTCCTCATGCTCGAGGGGGCCTTCGCCGTGCCGGCCGCGGTGGCCGCGTGGCGGTGGACGGCGATCCGGCTCAACGTGCTGGACGGGTGGCGCGAGCGGGTTCTCGTGCTCGGCACGGGGCAGAACGCCAAGCAGCTCTGCCAGTTCATCGCGCAGAACCTCGCCAACGACTATACCGTCGTGGGCTTCGCGGACGAAAACGACTCGCGGATCGGCCAGATGCTCGCCATGGGCGTGCGGATCCAAACCGACTTCGGCTCGCTGAGCCGGTACTGCCCGAGCCATGCCGACCGGGTCATCGTCGCCCTCGACGAGAAGCGAGGGAAGCTCCCGCTCGAGCCGCTGATGCAGCTGAGGCTCGCGGGAATCGACGTCGAGGACACGACCTCGTTCATCGAGCGGACCAGCGGCAGGCTGGCCGTGGACACGATGCTCCCCTCGTGGCTGATCTTCTCCGACGGGTTCAAGACGTCGGCGCTGCGTCTCGCGCTGAAGCGGCTGCTGGACGTGACCCTCTCGCTCATTCTCCTCGTCGTGACCGCGCCGCTCATGGCGCTGACCGCGGTGCTCGTTCGTCTCGAGAGCGGCGGCCCCGTGCTCTACCGGCAGAAGCGAATGGGACAGAACGGCCGGGAGTTCGAGGTGTTGAAGTTCCGCTCGATGGTCCAGGACGCCGAGAAGCAGTGCGGGCCGACATGGGCCCGCACCGACGACCCGCGGATTACCCGGGTGGGCTGTGTCATTCGCAAGCTCCGCATCGACGAGATCCCGCAGCTCTTCAACGTCCTCGCGGGCCAGATGAGCTTCGTCGGGCCCCGTCCGGAGCGACGGCATTTCGTCGAGCAGCTCGAGAAGCGGATTCCCTACTACCGGCTTCGCGAGACGGTGCGGCCGGGCATCACCGGCTGGGCGCAGGTGCAGTACCAGTACGGCGCCTCCGAGGAAGACGCGCTCGAGAAGCTCAAGTACGACCTGTACTACATCAAGAACTGCAACGCGCTGTTCGATCTCTGGATCGCGCTGAAAACGGTCAAGGTCGTTCTTCTCGGCTGCGGCGCCCGCTGATCCCCGCCCGCGACCGGCTCCTCTCCGATTCACCGGATCCACCCGGCGCGCGGTAGACTGTCTCTCCCGGTCGGGCCGCGCCCGGCGCGGCGTGGAGGGGACGCTCCTGGAAGAGATCCGGTTCGGGTGGCTCGACGGCAGCGCCCGGGTGCGCTCGGACGACGACGCATTCGTCGCGATCGTCCGTCGCCTCTGGGGCGCGTCGCCCGCGTCGGAGGGGCCGTTCCGCGAGTACGAGATCTCCTTCGCCGATTCCGGCCGCGCGCGCTTCCGGGGCCCCGGCGGCGAGCAGCCGCTCGACGGACGCCATCCTTCCTGGCACGCCTACAACCTCCTCATGCGGGACCTCCTGGGCTCCGTGGGCGGGCACTTCGTGTTCCACGCCTCGTCGCTCGGGGCCGGGGGGCGCGCCATGCTCCTCGCGGGGCCTTCGAACTTCGGCAAGACGACCCTCGCGGTGCACCTCGCCTTTCACGGGTACTCCCTGCTGGCGGACGATCTGACCGTCGTGCAGCGCGGCACCGGCCGCCTGGTTCCGTTGCCCAGGTCGCTGAATTTGCGCCGCGGATCCCGTACGACGCTCGGCCCGGCGCAGCTCGACGCCCTGGCCCGCGCGGCGCGCGGGGCGGGCGGCGACGAGTGGGCGGTGGATCCCCTTGCCTTCCGCGCGCCCGTGGCCGAGCCGTTCCGCGTCGCCGCGGTGGTCCTCCTTCGCTCGGAAGGGGACGGCGTGTCGGTCCGGCGTTTCCGCTCCCACGAGATCTGGCTGCTCGAGGGGCACGAGAGCGCGGCCGACGAGATTCGGGAGCTGCGCGGCGTGCGGCGGGTGCTCACGGACGCCGGGTCGCCGGAGGTCATCCGGGTGGACGCGGAGGAAGCCGCTCCCCTGACCCGCTGGCTGCGCGACCATCACGAGATCGTCGTCGCGTCGATCAAGCTTCCCGATCGCGCGCCGGACTTCTCCAAGAGATCGCGGGCGGTCCCGATCGGGCCGTTCCAGGCCGCGCTCGAGCTGGGCCAGGAGATGCTCAACCGGCACCAGGGGAGCATCCTCGCGAGGGAATTCGAAGGACGCGAGACGCACCTCGTCGCCGAGATCTCGGGCCTCCTCGAGGAGTCGCGGTGCTTGGCACTCTGGCCGGGACGCCCCGAAGAGGCGCTCGAGCTGTTGAGCGACGTCTTGGAGAAGTCGGACGACTGACCGCGAACCGGAGGATCGAGCCGATGTTGCCTGACCATGCGCGGCCGCGGCCGACGCGGACCCATCACGAGAAGGACCTCGCCGGAGAGTACCTGTTCTACGACCATGGCGGAGACCAGGTCCACGTCCTGAACGGCACCGCGCGCGAGATCTACCTGCTCTGCGACGGGAGCCGGACGCTCGACGCGATCACCCGGTCGTTCGCGGAAACGTACGCCGTGGGCGAGGCGACGTCCCGGACGGACGTCTCGGCGGTGATCTCGGAGCTCGTCGAGCGGGGCCTGCTCGCCGTCTAGTCACGCCGCGCCCGGGTCGCTCGCATTCGAGTTCGACCCGAAGCGGCCCTCTTTTCTCGCGGCCGGTTCTTCCATTGAAGGCCGCGAGAAAAGCGAAGCGAGGCTGTAGGTCGATACTCAGCTTCCCTTCAGCCGAGGTCGCCAGCCCTTGGCCGCGGGACAAGGGCTGGCAACTGGCGGCGCGGCGACCTTGCGCCGCGATCCGCCGAAGCGTGCCGCGCGGGTCGAACTCGAATGCGAGCGACCCGGGCGCGTACCTTGTTAGGCGCTGGCCGTTTCCGTGTGGGCGGACTCGTTCAGGAGGCGCAGGACCTCGAGGCGGAAGTGCTCGAGCTGAAGCGGCTTGATGAGGCAGAGATCGGCTCCCGCGTCGTACATCCGCCGGATGATGTCCTGCTCCGGGAACGCGGTGATCGCGAGGATCCTGATTCCCTTGGTCTCGGGGTTCTGGCGGATCGAGCGGCAGAGCGATAGGCCGTCGACGCGCGGCATTCGCACGTCCATGACGATGAGATCGGGGCGCAGGGTCCCGATCTTGATCCCCGCGTCGTAGCCGTCGACGGCTTCCTCGATCTTCAGCCCGGGCTCCACCTCGGTCAGGACGCGGCGAACGATCTCGCGGATGTCCTCCTCGTCGTCCACGACGAGGACCGTGCGGGTCTTCTGGGCCCCCTTGAAGAAGGCCTCGTCGATCGGGATGTCGAACTTCTGGAGGAACGCCCGGAAATCGTCCATGGCGACCCGGTAGTGGCCGCCCGGCGTCGAGAAGGCCCTGAGCTTCCCGGACTTGATCCACTTGAGCACGCCATCGTTGGTCACGGCGCAATACCGCGCGACCTCGGAGGTCGTGAAGAAGCGCCGCCCGTTCTCCGTCTCGCTCCCCATGGCGCAACTCCTCATCTTGCGTGTTTCCGCGTTATCGGGTCTTTCAGGAAGCAATATAAAGTCAGCGATTCAACTATGCAAATGACGAATTACATATTTGCATCATGCCGGAAGTGTTGGGGCACGAAGCGTTGACGGGGTCCCGGGGGGGATGGTAATATCCGGGTTTGCCTCGCGGAGTAGCGCATCGCAGGCCGGGATCGACCGGAACGGACCGTAGCTCAGCTGGATAGAGCGACTGGCTACGAACCAGTAGGTCGGGGGTTCGAATCCCTCCGGTCCGACCAGATCCCAGCGGTGGGGTGTAGGTTTCTCCGGAAACGGCCAGGGGAAGCGATGGACGAGCGGTTCATGGAGATCGCGCTCGAGGAAGCCGTCCTTGCGCGCCTGGCCGGCGAGGTCCCGGTGGGGGCGGTCGTGGTCCTCTCCGGGGAGATCGTGGGCCAGAGCCACAATTCCGTCCTCGCCCTCACCGATCCGTCGGCCCACGCCGAGGTGCTTGCGATGAGGGCGGCGGCGGCCCGTGTGGGGAATTACCGGCTCAACGGGGCCAGCCTCTACTGCACCGTCGAGCCGTGCCTGATGTGCCTCGGCACCGCGATGCACGCGCGGATCGCGCGCGTGGTCTATGGCGCGCCGGACCTCCGGGTGGGTGCCATCGGCCGTCTTTCGGCGCTGCGCGGCGCCGGAGCCGACTTCAACCACCGGTTCGAGGTGGTGGGCGGCATCCTGGCCGACAGGGCGGCCGAGTTGCTGCTCGACTTCTTCAGGGAGAAGCGGGCAGCCATGAGAATTCAGGCTTCGATCGCGACGTTCGAGGAGAGCGGAGAGGTACCGAAGTGGTCGTAACGGGGCCGCCTCGAAAGCGGCTTGTCTCCGTGAGGAGGCACGTGGGTTCGAATCCCACCCTCTCCGCCAGCAAGGGATTCGTCGGAGGCCGGAGGTAGAGGTCGTCGCGCTGACCTCCGGACGTCGAAGAGGATGGTTGGAACAGCCTCGGAGAGATGACCGAGTGGCTGAAGGTGCACGCTTGGAAAGCGTGTGTACGGGTAACCGTACCGTGGGTTCGAATCCCACTCTCTCCGCCACCGAAGGATGCGTCCCGCGTCGAGCGACGCGGAACTAGGAATTGCGGGGCCCGAGCCCTGTGCACTGCGGTTCCGCGAACCCCGCCAGGCCCGGAAGGGAGCAACGGTAAGCGGGCCGCCGCAGGTGCCGCAGGTCAACTTGGGCCCCATCAGCGGAGCCGGGTGTCGGGGACGAGGGGTCGTCGCTTCGCGGCGGCTCCCGTCCTCGGCCCGCGGCGCTCGGTCCGGGAAACGATCGAGCGCGTCGGAGAGCCGTGACGTACCAGGTCCTGGCCCGCAAATGGCGGCCGCAGCGGCTCGAGGAGCTGGTCGGGCAGCAGCACGTCGCCCGGACGCTTCGGAACGCCATCGAGGCGAACCGGCTCGCGCACGCGTACGTCTTTGCAGGGATTCGCGGGACCGGCAAGACCACCGTCGCCCGCATCCTCGCGAAGTGCCTCAACTGCGAGAGCGGGCCGACCCCCACCCCGTGCGGCGAGTGCGCTTCGTGCCGCGAGATCGTCGACGGCCACTCGATGGACGTGCTCGAGATGGACGCCGCGTCGAGGACGGGTGTCGACGACATCCGCGAGCTGCAGGAGGTAGTCGCCTACGCGCCGGTCCGGGATCGTTACAAGATCCTGATCCTCGACGAAGCGCACATGCTCTCGAAGCCCGCGGTGAACGCCCTCCTCAAGACGCTCGAAGAGCCGCCGCCCCGCGTGGTCTTCGTGCTGGCGACGACGGAGTTGCAGAAGCTCCTGCCGACGATCCTCTCCCGCTGCCAGGTCTTCGAATTCCGGCGCGTCGCGCCGAGGGAGGTCGCCGCGCACCTCCGTAAGGTCTGCGACAGCGGCGGGTTCCGGATCTCCGAACGGACGCTCGACAGGATCGCGCGCGCGGGGGAGGGATCCGTGCGGGATTCCCTCTCGGTGCTCGAGCGCGTTCTGGCCTTCTGCGGCGACACGGTCGAGGACGAGCAGGCGCTCGCGGTCCTCGGCGCGGTTCGCACCGAGACGCTGGTCGGAATGGTCCGGGGTCTCGCGGGCCGCGATGCCGCCGAGATGCTGGGGCTGCTCGACGCGCTGGCGGCGGAGGGGCACGACCTCCTCCACTTCTGGGGGGAGATGATCGCGGTACTCCGCGACCTGATCCTCCTCCGGACGCTCCCCGAGCGCCAGGACCTTCTGTCCCGGGGAAGCGAGGAGGCGCGGGCGCTGGCGGAGGCCGCGGAAGGGCTCTCGCGGGAGGACCTCTCCCGGGCGTTCCAGATCCTCGCCGACCTCGAGCCGGGCCTCAAGGGATCGAGCCAGCCGCGCTTCCTCTTCGAGGCCGCGCTCGTGCGGCTCGCGAGTCTCGGCGCCGTGACGCCGATCGAGGAGCTGCTCGCGGCGTTCGGCGCCGGCACCGGCGGGGATCGGCGGGTTCCGGCTCCCTCCCCCGCCCCCCGCGCCCCCGTGCCCGCCGCTCCGGCTCAAAAAAAAAAGACCGCTGAGCCAGCGCTGACAGCGAAGCCTGCCGGCGGCCGCGAGGCGGATCCTCCGGCTCCGGTGGCCGCCGCTCCCCCGCCGGTCGCGAGCGCCCCGGTCCGCGACGAAGGCGCGGTCGAGCGTTTCCGCGCGGCGGTATCGGAATCGAGCGGCATGCTCGGAGCGTCCCTCACGCAGGCGGCCTCCGTCGCGCTGGAAGATGGCGCGATCCTCATCGCCTACCCTCCCGCGCTCGACGGGATCCGGAAGGTGGTCGAGCGAGAGGAGAATCTCGCGACGCTCCGCCGCTGCGCGCTCGGGTCTTTCGGCAGGCCGCTCGAGGTGCGGATCGAGGCGGCTGCCGCGGCCGTACGGGGGGAACCGCGGAGGGAGGCGCCGCCCGTCACGGCGGCGCCTGCCGCGCCGCCGCGGCCGAAGGCGACCGTCGCCCAGCCGGCGCCCGCGGCGCGCGACGACTCGTCCTCGCTTCTGGACAAAGCCCGGTCGGAGCCGGCGATCCGCAAGCTCCTCTCCGAATTCGGGGCGCAGGTGATCGAGATCCGCCCGCTGGAGGCCGTGCGGCCGGCGGAATCCGCGGCCGACGGGCCGGAGGAGACCCCATGAACCTGGGAAAGATGATGAAGGACCTGCAGAAGATGCAGGAGAAGCTGCAGGTGGAAGTGGAAACGCTGGAGGTCGAAGCGACCGCCGGCGGCGGCGTGGTCACCGCGAGAATGAACGGGAAGAAGCAGCTCGTGTCCCTGCACCTGGCGCCCGAAGCGATCACCCCCGACGATCCGGGCATGGTCGAGGACCTGGTCCTCGCGGCCGTGAACGAGGCGGGGCGCAAGGTGGACGCCGAGGTCGAGCGGCTGACGCAGGGAATGACCGCGGGGCTCAAGATCCCCGGAATGCGATAGGCACTCCGTGACCGCGCTGCCCCCCGCGCTCGAGCGGATGATCGCCGAGCTCTCGAAGCTCCCCGGCGTGGGGACGAAGACCGCGCAGCGCCTGGCGTTCCATCTCCTGCGGGCACCCCGCGAGGACGTCTTCGCCCTGTCCGACGCGATCCGGGAGCTGCGCGACCGGCTGCGCTTCTGCTCGGTTTGCTTCAACATCGCCGAGGGCGAGCTGTGCCCGGTCTGCTCCGACCCGCGCCGCGACCGTACGGCGGTCTGCGTCGTGGAGGAGCCCGCGAACCTCACCTCCATCGAGCGGACCCACTCCTTCCACGGCGTCTACCACGTGCTCGGCGGAGCCCTTTCGCCGCTCAAGGACGTCGGGCCCGACGACCTCCACATCCGCGAGCTGGTGGAGCGCACCCGCAAGGAGGGGTTCCGTGAGGTCGTCCTCGCGACCAACCCCGACGTGGAGGGCGAGGCCACCGCCGTCTACCTCTCCCGCCTGCTGAAGCCTCTCGGCGTCGCGGTCACCCGGCTCGCGCAGGGCCTCCCCGCCGGCGCCGACCTCGAGTTCACCGACGACCTCACCCTGACCCGCGCCTTCGAGGGCCGCCGGGAGTTCTGACCTGAAAACGCTGCCGCTCCCTCGGCTCCGGTGCGCGGCGTTCAGGGATCCCTCCCAGCGACGTCGGCAGGAGCGCGTCCGCGCTTTCGGCGCGCGGACGCGCGATGCCAGAGCGAGGAGCGAGGCGCAACGCCGAGCGACGAGCGCTCGCGGGGAGGGATCCCTGAGCGCCGCGCACCGGAGCCGAGCGCTCGCGGGAAGGGACCCCCTGAACCCGGACCCTGGAGGTCGACGCCGTTCGGTAGGCGCTCGCGGGGAGGGATGTCCGACCGCCGCGACCCGGAGCCGAGCGCGCGCAGGGGGTGTCCCCAGAACCCGGGACCGGAAGACGATTTCGGCTCCGACTTGCCTCGGCACGAGATGGGGCGTTAGATTAGCGCCGTTCGCCCGGCGACGTCCGCCGGGGGGAGGTCCCTGCGGGTTCCATGGCTGTCGCCGATCTCGTCCTCCTCGAGTCCGACCACGCCCGGCTCGTGGCCGTGTTGGAGCGGCTCCGCCAGGACTCCAACTCGAAGCTCGTTTTCCTGCTGGACAAGAACGGCCAGCAGATGGCCCTCTCCGGGAACGCCGACTCGATCGATATCACCTCGCTCGCGTCGCTCACCGCGGGGAACGTCGCGGCCACGGACGGGCTGGCGAAGCTCGTCGGCGAGCGCGAGTTCTCGATCCTCTTCCACGAGGGGGAGCACGACAACCTCCACATCAACGTGGTGGGGGGGAGCGCGATCCTCCTGGTGCTCTTCGATCTCCGGTCGTCGCTCGGCCTGGTGAGGCTCAGGGTCAAGAAGGCGACCGTCGAGCTCGGCGCGGTCCTGGACGAGGTGGTGGCGCGCGCCGAGGCGCTGCGGGCGGGCGCGGCCGGCGCGCGCTCGCCGTTCGCCGAGATCACCGACGAAGATATCGACGCCCTCTTCAATTGACTCGGTTCGGCCGTAGTATCATCCGCTACCGATGACCTTCATCAATTACGCCGCGCGCGAGATCAACTGCAAGATCGTCTATTACGGCCCGGGTCTGGGCGGAAAGACGACCAACATCCAGTACATCTACGAGAAGACCGGGAACAACACCAAGGGAAAGCTGATCTCGCTGGCGACCGAAACCGACCGCACCCTGTTCTTCGACTTCCTTCCGATCGAGTTCGGCTCGATCCGCGGCTTCCGCACGCGCTTCCACCTCTACACCGTGCCCGGACAGGTGTTCTACGACGCGTCGAGGAAGCTGATCCTCAAGGGGGTGGACGGCGTGGTGTTCGTCTCGGACTCGCAGGAGGTCCGGATGGACGCCAACGTGGAGTCCATCCGCAACTTGAGCGACAACCTCAAGGAGCACGGCTACGACCTGATGAAGGTCCCGTACGTCCTGCAGCTCAACAAGCGCGACTTGCCGACCGCCGTGCCGGTGCCGCAGATGGTCGCCGCCCTCCGGATCAAGAACGAGCCGGTCTACGAGGCGGTCGCCCCGCGGGGCCTGGGTGTCTTCGACACCCTCAAGGCCATCGTCAAGTCCGTCCTCCTCGACCTGCGGAGCCGGTAAGCCCAATCGGCGCGCCGCGCTTGGGAAGGGCCGGGGCAATCCTCGGCGACCTCCCTCGGCCCTTCCCAAGCGCGGCGGAGAATGCGGAACCGCGCTCCGACGGCGTCTTGACACCCCCCTGGGGGGTGTCTATAGTGTGCGTTTTGCAAATAGGCGGAGGTCCCATCGATGATTGCCGTGATCGAGACTGGTGGTAAACAGCACCGCGTCCGGGTGGGGGAAGTGGTGCGGGTCGAGTCACTTCCCGCGGAGGCCGGCGCGCCGGTCGTGTTCGACCGCGTTCTCCTTGTCGGAGAAGGAGATGCGGCCCGCATCGGGACGCCGACCGTGGAGGGCGCCCGCGTGACCGGCACGGTCGTTTCGAACGGGCGCGGCGCGAAGATCATCGGCTACCTGTTCAAGCACCGGAAGAACTCCAACCGCAAGCGGTGGGGCCACCGCCAGAACTTCACGGCGGTCAAGATCGACGCCATCGAAGCCTGATCCCGGAGGTCGCCATGGCACACAAGAAGGCGGGTGGAAGCTCTCGGAACGGCCGCGATTCGAACGCGCAGCGGCTCGGCGTCAAGCGGTTCGGCGGCGAGCTCGTGCACGGCGGCACGATCCTGGTGCGGCAGCGTGGGACCCCGATCCAGGCCGGCAAGAACGTCGGCCGCGGAAAGGACGACACCCTGTTCGCGCTCACCGCGGGGCACGTGAAGTTCGTGGACCGCGGCCGTTTGGGGCGGTTCGTGAGCGTCGTCCCGGCCGAGTAACGATCCAGCGAATCTCGAGGCCGGCCCGGCACGCTCGGGCCGGCCTTCGTGTTTCTTCCCCAGGAGACAGCAACCGCACTCGGGCCTACGCCTTCACTCCGTTCGACCCTGCGCGGGAGTGTGGCTGTCCCCCGTGGCGGTCGCCGCACCTTTGTTTCGAGCCGCGGTATTAGACTACGTGTCGGAGAGTTGCCCTTGTTCGTGGACGAGGCCCGGATCACGGTGGCCGGCGGCGACGGCGGCGACGGCTGCCTCTCCTTCCGCAGGGAGAAATACGTCCCCAGGGGCGGGCCCGACGGGGGCAACGGCGGGGACGGGGGCTCGGTGATCCTCCTGGCGGGGCCCGACGTCACCACCCTCCTCGCGTTCCGCTACCGGTCGATCTACAGGGCCGACCGCGGACGGCACGGGCAGGGCGCCCTGAAGACCGGCCGCTCCGGGGAGGATCTCGTCGTCGCCGTTCCGGTCGGCACGGTCGTGATGGACGAGTCGGGCTCGACGCTCCTTGCCGACCTCTCCCATCCCGGCGAGCGCTTCGTCGCGGCCGGCGGCGGCCACGGCGGCCGCGGCAACGCCTGCTTCGCGACCTCCACGAACCGCGCCCCCCGGCGTCACGAGCCCGGGATCCCGGGCCAGGAGCGCGTCCTGCGTCTCGAGCTCAAGCTCCTCGCCGACGTCGCGCTCGTCGGCCTTCCGAACGCCGGCAAGTCCACCATGATCTCGAGAATTTCCGCGGCCCGGCCGAAGATCGCCGACTACCCCTTCACCACGCTGGTCCCCAATCTCGGCGTCGTGGATCGCGGCGACTTCCGCTCTTTCGTCGTCGCCGACATTCCCGGCCTCATCGAGGGGGCCCACCGCGGCGCGGGGCTCGGCCACCGTTTCCTGCGGCACGTGGAGCGGTGCCGCCTGATCCTCCACCTCGTGGATCTCGCCTCTCCCTCGGGGGATCCGATCGCGGACATCGAGGTCGTGGACCGGGAGCTCGGCCGATACCGGAAGGAGCTGGGCGACAAGCCCCAGATCCTGGTGGGCACCAAGTCCGACGCCTCGCAGGACGCCGCCGCGTTGCGGCGGCTGGAGAAGTACGCGGCGCGTCGTCGGCTCCGGCTGCTGGTCGTTTCCGCGGTCGCCGGGACCGGCGTCGACCGCCTCGTCGCCGAGACGGGCTCCGCCCTCGACAGGCTCGACCGAGGCGAGCCGGTCTTCGAGCCCTCGAGCGAGCGGGCGCCGCGGGGCGGCCGCCGGGTGAAGAAGGCGGGGCGGTGACCGGGGGGGCCGGGCAGCGCCTTCCGCGCGTCGGCGTGCTCGGCGGGACGTTCGATCCCGTGCACCTCGGCCATCTGCACGCGGCGGGAGAGGCGAGGCGCGTCTTCGCGCTGCCCCGCGTCCTCCTCGTGCCGTGCGCGACCCCGCCCCACAAGAGCCGTCCCGATCTCACCCCCGCCGCGCACCGTCTCGCGATGCTTCGCGCCGCGGCCGCCGGCCGGGAAGGGCTCGAGGTGAGCGATCTCGAGCTCGCCCGCGGCGGCGTCTCGTACACCTTCGAGACCCTCCGAGCCCTCGCCTCCGGCCCGCCCCCCGCGCGCCCGCTCCTGATCCTCGGCGTGGACGCTCTGCGCGAGATCGGGACCTGGTATCGCCACCACGACCTGCTCCGGGACTTCGACCTGATCGCGGTGGACCGCCCCCCGGACGATGCGGTCCGCGCCGCATCCGACGCTCTGGATCTCCCCGCGGACGTCGCGGCCGGCGTGGTGCCGGTCGCGTGCGAGGCCGGAGCGGGAGCCGGCGCCGGCTCGGACGAAGCGCCGGCGCCCGGACGGATCTACCTCGTGCGCATCGCTCCGCTGCCGATCTCGTCGAGCCGCGTCCGCGCGCTCGCGGCGGCGGGAGAGCCCATTGCCGGGCTTGTTCCCGATGCGGTGGCCCGTTATATTCAGGCGCACGGACTTTACCGAAAGGAGGCACGCCGCTGACACGGGAACTCGCCCTCGCCGTCGAGGCCGCCGAGGACAAGAAAGCGGAAGGGCTCGTCGTCCTCGACCTCCGGCCCCTGAAGGTCTTCACCGACTACTTCCTCATCTGCCACGGCACGTCGAGCCGCCAAGCGCTCTCGATCGCGGATGCCATCGAGGAGCGGATCCAGAAGGAAACGGGGCGCAGCCCCGGCCACGTCGAGGGGCAGCGAGTGGCGGAGTGGATCCTCCTCGACTACATCGATTTCGTGGTCCACGTCTTCACCGAGGAGAAGCGCGCCTACTACAGCCTCGAGAGGCTGTGGGGCGACGCCCCCCGCCTCGCGCTGCCGGGTGAGGAGGCGCCACGCGAGACGGCGCCCGCCAAGCCGCGACGCGGCGCCCGGAAGTGAAGGTTTTCGTCCTCTCGGTGGGCAAGCCTAAGGACCCGGCCGCGACCGCGCTTCACGACCTCTACGCCGACCGCATCCGGAGCTTCGGCGTCGGGTACGGGACGGGCTTCGTGCCCGAGGTTCGCGCAACCGGACGCTTTTCCGAGGAGCACGTGCGGGAGCGCGAGGCGGAGGCCCTGTTCCGGAAGTGGCCGACCGCCGGGACGGTGGTCGCCCTCGACCGGAGCGGATCCCTCCTCGGAAGCGAGGAGCTGGCCCGGGCGCTCGAGCGCTGGTGCTCTCCCGGCGCGGCGTTCGTGATCGGAGGACCGCTCGGCCTCCACCGGTCGGTCCTCGACCGAGCGCATCGCGTCTGGTCGCTCTCGCCGCTCACGTTCCCGCACGAGCTCGCGCGCGCGCTCGTCGCCGAGCAGATCTACCGTTCGATCACGATCCTGCGCGGCGTGCCGTACCACAAGTAGCGGAGTTCTTGACGCACCCCCGAGCGTGAACTAATCTTGCCCGGGTCTCGCGCGGCCGCGAAGCCGCGGCCGCGAAACCGGCCGGGAACCGACCTCATGAAAGTACGCACCTTCCTCTTCATCCTCCTGGCGATGGTGGTGGTCTACGCCGCGTCGTCGCTGTTCGTCTCGAACCGCGACGTGCTCGAGCGGCCGTTCCACTTCTGGGGGGGGGTGGATCTCCCGGTCGGCCTGGCGCTCCTGATCTTCCTCCTGGTCGGCGTCGCGATCACCTTGGTCGCCGGCCTGACCCGCGAAGCCGGAATGCTGGTGGATCGGTCGCGCCGGCGGAAGGCCACGAAGCGCTCGGAAGAGATCGAGGAGGAGTACACGCGAGGGCTCGCGGCCGTGCTCGAGGGGCGCGAGGAGGAGGCCCTCCGCCACTTCCGCGCGGTGCTTGAGCGCGACAGCCGCCACTTCAATACGCTTCTCAAGGTCGGCGAGGTCCTGCGCCACGAGGAAAAGTACGCCGAGGCGATCGAGTATCACCGCAAGGCGCACCACCTGAAGGAGGACGACCCTCGCCCGCTCTACGACCTCGTCGAGGACTACGAGGCGAAGGGGGACCTCGACCGGGCCCGCGCGGTGCTGGGCAAGATCATCGCGCTGAAGAAGCAGTCGGTGCTCGCGTGGCGGAAGCTGCGCTCGCTCCACATCAAGGAGCGCAGCTGGAGCAAGGCGGTCGAGGCGCAGGAGCGCGTCGAGAAGTACTCGGATGCGGACGATCCCAAGGACGCCGCGGACGCCCGCGTCGGCCTCGGCATACGCTACGAGATGGCGGCGGACCAGCTGCGGGCCGGGCGCGCGAGGGAGGCCACCGCGGCGCTCCGGAAGCTCCTGAAGGACTCCCCGCAGTTCGTCCCCGCGCACGTGCTCCTCGGCCACGCGATGCGCGGCGACGAGAAGAACGCGGAAGCGGTCGAGGCGTGGGAGCACGCCTTCGAGTCCACGAACGACCCGGTGTTCCTCACGCTCATCGAGGACCACTTCCTGCAGCGGGAGCAGCCTCTCGCCGCGATCGAGGCCCTCAAGCGCTGCGCCGCGCGGGCCGGCCGGGACACGCTGGCGCGCTTCTTCCTCGGAAAGCTCTATTTCCGCCTCGAGATGCTCGACGACGCCCTCTCCGTGCTCTCCTCGCTCGAGAGCCGCGCCTCGTACGCGCCGACCCTCCACTACCTCCTGGGCCGGATCTACGAGCGGCGGAAGAACTACCGCGAGGCCACGGCGGAGTACCGCAAGGTGATCAAGGACACCGAGCTGGTCGAGCTCGAGTACCGCTGCCGGACGTGCGGCGAGACGTCCGTGGAGTGGGTCGACCGCTGTACCGGCTGCGGCGAGTGGAATGTCACCGAGCTCAACTTCCGCGAGGAGATGTCCCTCGAGGAGCTGGGCCTTCCGCCGGCTCCCGTCTACACCGCCCGCACGTAGCGCCGCAACTCGGCCGTTCGCATTCCGTTTCCACTCGAAGCGGAGCTCGCCGGATCGGGATCGCGTATCCGGATCCGACTCGCGCGGCACGCTGCGGCGTTGCGCGGCGAAAGTCGCCGCGCCGCCTGGCTCCGCTCTGCGAGCGGCCTTCGAAGGAAGAACCGGCCGCTCGCAGAGAGGGCCGCTTCGAGTCGGATCCGGATACGCGCTCCCGATCCGGCGGGGGCTGGCCCGGTTCACGTCGCCTCCTCGAAAGGTGCAAGGTGCATCGTGTCCGGACCCAAGGAGGGACCGGTCCCGGCCTGGCTGCGCGCCGCGCGGCGGCTCCATCGCGCGTTCGGACTCCCGATCCTCTCGGTGCTCCTGCCGGGGGGGTGCTTCGCTTGCGGGAGACGGCTTGGGGCGCGGCAGCGTCTCGGCGCGTGCCCGGATTGCTGGGCGGAGCTGACGGCCCTTCTCCCGCCGCTCTGCCCGTCCTGCGGGCTGCCCGTCCCCGCTTCGACCGACCTCAACGGTCCCGCGGGCGGAAGGTGCGCGGCGTGCGTCCTCGCCGCGCCGCCGTTCGACGCGGCCCAGGCGGCGGTCGCGTATCGGGGAGCGGCGCGGCGGTTCCTCCTCGCGGCCAAGTTCGGGGGGAGGCCCGAGGTGCTGCGCGCGCTCGGCGGGCAGCTCGCGAAGGTGCTGGAGGCGTCGGACCTCGCGCGGGGCTGCGACGCGGTGGTCCCCGTTCCCGCACACCCGTGGACGCGGATGCGGCGCGGCCACAACGCCGCGCTCGAGATCGCGGTCCCCGTGGCGAGGTCGCTCGATCTGCCGGTTCGGAGCCGCCTGCTCGCTCGCAAGCTCGGCCACGCGCTCGCCGCGAAGAGGCTCGGCGCGCGGCGCCGGCGGGCGGCCCTCGCCCCGGCGTTCCGCGCCTCCCGCCGGGTCCACGGTCTCACGGTCCTGCTCGTGGACGACGTGCTGACCACGGGGGCGACCGCCGGGGCTTGCGCCGCCGCCTTGAAGGGCGCGGGAGCGAGGGAAGTTCGGGTGGCCGCGTGGGCCCGCACCCTCCGGGTCGAGGGGGGGTTTGGCCGACCGGGCGACGGCCGCCTATAATGCCCGTTTCATCCGGCTCGAACGCGGCGGGCACCCCGTGTGCCCCCCTGGAAGGGTGAGGTCGTCATGCGCTGTGCGGTCGTGGTCCTCGGCTCGGTGCTCCTCTTCGGTCACGCGGCGGCCGCCCCCGAGGGCAAGGCCGCCCCTGAAACGGCCGCGCCGAAAGACGGGCCCGTCAAGGCGGTGCTGGAGCTCGGACGCCAGCTCTACTACGCGGGCGATCCCCTGCAGCTGCGCGTGAGCGTCGGCAACGACGGGGCCTCCGAGGTCCCGAATCCCGTCAAGACGCCCTTGCCGGCCGGGCTCGAGGTGCGAGGCCCCGGCGGCGTGCTCCTCAAGAGGGCGTCGAAGCCGGATTCGAGCGAGCCCTCCCGGCCGCAGCGCCTCGCTCCGAAGTACGCCTACAGCGCCGTGATCGATGCGGCGCAGATGTACCCCGAGCTCGCCCAACCCGGCCAGTACGAGATCCGCTGGACCGCGGACGGCGTGACGTCGCCGACCCTCGTCGTGCGCGTGATCCCCAAGTACGACGCTACCAAGGAATACCGGGTCCGCGTCGAGACCGACGAGGGGTCGTTCACGATCGAGTTCTTTTCGAAGACCTCCCCTATCGCCACCAAGGCCTTCATCGACATGGTCAACGCGGGAGTTTACGACGGGCTCACCTTTCACGAGCTCCATCCGGACCAGTACGTGGTCGGGGGCGACCCCCAGGGCGACGGCGCGGGGATTCCCCCCCTTCGCTACCCCGCGGATCCGGGGAACGTGCCGGTGGTCGCGGGGACGGTGGTGATGAAGCCGCTCAGTCCGTCGCCTCCCACCAACGGGTCGCAGTTCATCGTGATGTTGCGGCCGGAGCCCAGCTGGACGGGCCAGGCGACCGCGCTCGGCCAGGTCGTGGACGGCCTCGACGTCGTGCAAAAGATTTCGAGGCTCCCGAGCACGCAGCAGACGGCGCGCCCCTTTTACAAGCCCATCAAGGACATCCGGATCCGCAAGATGACGGTGTCCGAGAAGGCGGTGCAGCGCTGACCGGGGTGGTCCCCCGCGATCGTCCACGCCGAAAACCCGTACAAACGCTAACCGGATGGACCGGCGCCGGGTTTAGCGCCGTGTGCCACGGGGGCGTCGTGCGCCGGCCGGCGGGTTGCGAATTGGTCATCTGGACGCAAGTCGTCCAAATTCCCTTGCCGCTCCGCCACCGCCACCGTATATGGAACCCTCGCAAATACTAAGTGAACTCGATCAATCGCTTCGGCTAGCGCCGGCTGGAGAGATGATGCGGTTTCGGAGCCTTCGTGGCGGGCACGCCGCCATCGTGGCCGTTCTATTGCTCGCCTCCGCCACCGTCGCCGCAGCCCAGCAGACGGTCTACGTGGATGGGGCAAATTGCCCCAATCCCCACCCGGCCAACCCGTACTGCAAGATCCAGGACGCGATCTGCTACCTGAAGGCCAACAGCCCCGCCGGCGGGACCGTTCTCGTGAGGCCGGGGACCTACGCGGAAGCGATCCGCGTCTTCGCCGGGATCAGCGTGGTCTCGACCGACGGCCCGGCGGTCACGACGATCGACGCCACCGGCAAGCCGTGCATCAAGTCGGACTGCACCGTCAACACGGCAACCACGTCCTGCACCGCGATCCAGTCGTCTTCCGTGGGGGGCGTGGGCCAGACGAGCGCGGACCGGATCGAGGGCTTCCACATCGTCGGCGGCAAGGGGTACGTCTGGACGACGACCCCGGTGACCGCCGTCGGTGGCGCGATCTTCGTCTGGGGGAACAGCTCCCCGACGATCACGCGCAACGAGATCGTCGGCAACGCGATCGCGACGACGGCCACCAAGGCCTTCTACGGCGGCGGGATCTACGTGGACAGCAACCTCGTCGGAGGAGTCCCTGTCGCGAGACCGGTGATCACCCAGAACTTGATCGACGGCAACCTCGCCGACCCGCCCGCCGGGTCCGGGAGCAAGAGCTCGTACGGAGTCGGCGGAGGAATCTACTCCGGCCCCGACGCGGCGCCGACCATCGACGGCAACACGATCCGCAACAACCGGGCCGGCAACTACGCGACCTCGAACCAGATCGCCAACGGCGGCGGCATCGCGATTTATGGCCGCGCGGCGGCCGGGGCGACGACGGTGGCCTCGAGAAACCTGATCCAGGCCAATGTCGCCGCCAACTACGGCGGCGGGTTTCATACCACCGGATCCCTGCAGGGGACCGCCTACGAGAGCAGCGTGGGTTTCGTCGAGAACAACGTCTTCGACGCGAACGATGCGCCGAACGGCGGCGGCGGCCACGCCGACACGACGCTGATACGGATCCGGAACAACACGTTCGTGAACAACACGGCGAGCTACGGCGGAGCGCTGAACCTCGATCCGGGAAATTCCACCACCGACGTTCCGACCGTGGCGAACAACATCTTCGCCTCGAACAGCGTCAACACGGCTTCCGGCGGCGGCGGCCTGTTCGTTTTGGGGACGGGGTTCAACCCGGTCGTGCGGTTCAACGATCTTTTCTCGAACACGCCGCAGAACGTCGCGGGGGCCAAGAGCGACGCGAGCTACATCGGGGTGAACGGCAACCTGTCCTTGAACCCCCAGTTCGTGAACAGCGCGGGGAAGGACTTCCACCTGCTGACGACGAGCCCGGTGATCGACGTCGGCGAGAACGCGAACGCGCCCGCGGTGGACCGCGACGGCGCCCCGCGCCCGCAGGACGCGCACTACCTCGGCACGAACGTCGTGGACATGGGGGCGTACGAGTTCTCGCCGGACTTCGACGGCGACGGGCTCAAGGACTGGCAGGACCCGGACACGGACAACGACGGTGTTCTCAACGCGCAGGACTGCGCCCCGCTCAACAAGGGGACGTCGGCGGCGCCGGGCCAGGTGCAGAACACGCTCACGCTGGACAAGACCGGCGGCGGCAGGCTGAGCTGGGGTCGGGGCATCCAGGGACACGTCTCGAACGTGTACCGGGGCACGAGGGTGTCCGGCCAGGCCTGGGCGTACAACGAGACTTGCCTGAGCAACGAGATCGCGGGCACCGAGCTGACCGACGCGTCGAATCCCGCCGTCGGGACGACGTACTTCTACCTCGTCAGCGCCAAGAACTTCTGCGGCGAGAGCGCGTCGGGGAAGGACCAGCTCGGCCTGGACCACTTCTCCTCGCCCGCCTGTGCGGCGGCGAATCGCGACACGGACGGCGACGGGGTCAAGGATCTGAGCGACAACTGCCCGACGACGGCGAACGCGACGCAGACGGACGCGGACGTGGACGGCGTGGGCGACGCGTGCGACAACTGCCCCGCGGCCGCCAACCCCGACCAGCTCGATCCCGACGGCGACGGGATCGGGAGCGCGTGCGACAACTGCGCGGCCGTCTCGAACCCGACGCAGACGGACACGGACCAGGACGGCGCAGGCGACGCCTGCGATAACTGCCTCTCGGTGTCCAACCCGTCGCAAGGCGACGCGGACCGCGACGCCATCGGCGACGCCTGCGACGCCTGCACCGACACCGACGGCGACGGGCGCGGCAATCCGGGCTACCCGGCCAACACCTGCCCGGCCGACAACTGCCCCGCCGTTTCGAACCCGACGCAGGTCGACACGGACCAGGACGGCGCCGGCGACGCGTGCGACAACTGCCCGACCGTTCCCAACCCCGGCCAGCAGGACTCGGTCGGGAACGGCGTCGGCGACGCCTGCCGGTGCCTCACGGTCGTGTGCACGGCCCCGGACGCGTGCCATCTGCCCGGGACCTGTGCTCCGACCACGGGGGTCTGCTCGGCTCCGACGACGGTGCCGAACGGAACGGCGTGCAGCGACGGGAACGCCTGCACGCAGACCGACACCTGCCAGGCCGGGGTCTGCACCAGCGGAACGCCGGTCACCTGCCCGGGCGACGCGTGCCACGATCCCGGGACGTGCAATCCGAGCAACGGCCTCTGCTCGAATCCGGCCAAGCCCAACGGCACGGCGTGTTCCGACGGGAACACCTGCACGCTGAGCGACACGTGCCAGTCGGGGGTGTGCGTCAGCGGCACGCCGGTCGTCTGTCCGGCCGACCAGTGCCACGATCCCGGGACGTGCAACCCCAGCAACGGCGTCTGCGCGGCCCCGACCTCGAAGCCCGACGGCACAGCCTGCAACGACGGCAACGCCTGCACCCAGAGCGACACCTGCCAGACGGGAGTCTGCACCGGCGCCAACCCGATCACGTGCACCGCGAGCGATCTCTGCCACGATCCCGGCACCTGCAATTCGGTGACCGGCGTTTGCTCCAACCCGCCGAAGGCCAACGGCTCCGCCTGCGACGACGGAAACGCCTGCACGCAGACCGACACCTGCCAGACGGGCGTCTGCACCGGCAGCAATCCCGTGGCCTGTCCGGCCAGCGATTCGTGCCACGATCCCGGTACGTGCAACCCGAGCGACGGCGTCTGCTCGAATCCGGCCAAGCCCAACGGCGCCGCCTGCAGCGACGGGAACACCTGCACGCTGAGCGACACGTGCCAGTCGGGGGTGTGCGTCAGCGGCACGCCGGTCGTCTGCCCGGCCGACCAGTGCCACGATCCCGGGACGTGCAACCCCAGCAACGGCGTCTGCGCGGCCCCGACCTCGAAGCCCGACGGCACCGCCTGCAACGACGGGAACGCCTGCACCCAGAGCGACACCTGCCAGACGGGAGTCTGTACCGGCGCCAACCCGATCGCGTGCACCGCAAGCGATTCGTGCCACGATCCCGGCACCTGCAATTCGCTGACCGGCGTTTGCTCCAATCCGGTGAAGCCCAACGGCTCCGCCTGCAACGACGGGAACGCCTGCACCCAGACCGACACCTGCCAAGCCGGGGTGTGCAACGGAAGCAACCCGGTCACCTGCACCGCCAGCGATTCGTGCCACGACGTCGGCACCTGCGATTCCGCTACGGGTCTCTGCTCGAACCCGGCCAAGCCCAACGGCGCCGCTTGCAGCGACGGCAACGCCTGCACCCAGACCGACGCCTGCGAGGCCGGGGTCTGCGCCGGCAGCAACCCGGTCACCTGCTCCGCGAGCGATGCATGCCATGACGTAGGCACCTGCGATTCCGGGACGGGAGTCTGCTCGAACCCGCCGAAGCCCAACGGCTCGGAGTGCAGCGACGGCGACGCCTGCACCCAGACCGACGCCTGCGAAGCCGGGATCTGCACCGGCAGCAACCCGGTCACCTGCTCCGCGAGCGATGCCTGCCATGACGTCGGCACCTGCGATTCCGGGACGGGAGTCTGCTCGAACCCGCCGAAGCCCAATGGCTCGGCGTGCAGCGACGGCGACGCCTGCACCCAGACCGATGCCTGCGAGGCCGGGATCTGCACCGGCAGCAACCCTGTCACGTGTTCCGAGAGCGATGCCTGCCACGACGTCGGCACCTGCGATTCCGCTACGGGTCTCTGCTCGAACCCGGCCAAGCCCAACGGCACCGCTTGCAGCGACGGCAACGCGTGCACCCAGGCCGACGCCTGCGAGGCCGGCGTCTGCACCGGAAGCAGTCCGGTGATCTGCACCGCGAGCGACCCGTGTCACGACTCGGGAATCTGCGATCCGGGCACCGGCGTCTGCTCGAACCCCCCGAAGCCCAACGGTACGGCCTGCGACGACGGCAACCCGAACACGACGGGAGACGTCTGCACCGGCGGGATTTGCGGCCCGCCGGATCTCTGCACCGGCGTGACCTGCGTGCCGCTCGATCCATGCCACGATGCCGGGGTCTGCGATCCGGGCACGGGCGTGTGCTCGAACCCGCCGAAGGCCGATGGCGCGACCTGTGACGACGGCAACGCCTGTACCACGAACGACGCATGCGCGATCGGCGTTTGCGGCGGCACCCCGGTCGGCGTCCCGGCGGAGGTGGATGACGGCGTTCGCCTGGCACGAAACGGCCTGGAAGCCGTGATCACCTGGGGCCTGGCGGCAGGAGCGACAGGGTCGGACGTGCTGCGGGGCCTCGTGAGCGACCTTCCGGCGGGACCCGGCGGAGGGGACGAAACCTGTCTGGCTCAGGGACTTGCGGCGAGCACGCTCACCGACGGCGAGGACCCCGGGACCGGCGCCGGCTTCTGGTACCTGGTACGGGGAGGCAACGCCTGCGCGGGTAAGGGATCGTATGGGTTTGCCACGCAGCACGGCGCGCCGACGGTCGAGCGGACGAGCGCGACCTGCCCGTAGCCCCGAAAAGCGCCGGGAAAGCGCGCGGGACGTGGCTGGAATCGAGACGGATGACGAATCCGTTCTCTCGGAGCATTCCGAGAATCGCCATCGCGTCGCGCGATGGCGATTCTTGTCATCGGAGCGGCGTCCTCTCGAGCGAGGCACCGGTCGAGCCGGTCGGTCGCTCTCGCGAAAGAGCGCAGGCTCTAGCCAGAGCGCGGTGTCCATTCCTTGCCGGCTCGCGAAGATCACCGTATAGGGGAGGATTGCGGGTCTTGGGTTGAATGGAGTTCCTCGCGTCGGCGTCGGCCGGATGGAGCGATGATGGGACTACTCGCCACACGTGGTGGGCGTGTCGCCGTCCTAGGTCTTCTCTCCTCCATCTCCGTCGCTGCAGCCCAGCAGACGGTCTACGTGGATGGGGCAAATTGCCCCAATCCCCACCCGGCCAACCCGTACTGCAAGATCCAGGACGCGATCTGCTACCTGAAGGCCAACAGCCCCGCCGGCGGGACCGTTCTCGTGAGGCCGGGGACCTACGCGGAAGCGATCCGCGTCTTCGCCGGGATCAGCGTGGTCTCGACCGACGGCCCGGCGGTCACGACGATCGACGCCACCGGCAAGCCGTGCATCAAGTCGGACTGCACCGTCAACACGGCAACCACGTCCTGTACCGCGATCCAGTCGTCTTCCGTGGGGGGCGTGGGCCAGACGAGCGCGGACCGGATCGAGGGCTTCCACATCGTCGGCGGCAAGGGGTACGTCTGGACGACGACCCCGGTGACCGCCGTCGGTGGCGCGATCTTCGTCTGGGGGAACAGCTCCCCGACGATCACGCGCAACGAGATCGTCGGCAACGCGATCGCGACGACGGCCACCAAGGCCTTCTACGGCGGCGGGATCTACGTGGACAGCAACCTCGTCGGAGGAGTCCCTGTCGCGAGACCGGTGATCACCCAGAACTTGATCGACGGCAACCTCGCCGACCCGCCCGCCGGGTCCGGGAGCAAGAGCTCGTACGGAGTCGGCGGAGGAATCTACTCCGGCCCCGACGCGGCGCCGACCATCGACGGCAACACGATCCGCAACAACCGGGCCGGCAACTACGCGACCTCGAACCAGATCGCCAACGGCGGCGGCATCGCGATTTATGGCCGCGCGGCGGCCGGGGCGACGACGGTGGCCTCGAGAAACCTGATCCAGGCCAATGTCGCCGCCAACTACGGCGGCGGGTTTCATACCACCGGATCCCTGCAGGGGACCGCCTACGAGAGCAGCGTGGGTTTCGTCGAGAACAACGTCTTCGACGCGAACGATGCGCCGAACGGCGGCGGCGGCCGCGCCGACACGACGCTGATACGGATCCGGAACAACACGTTCGTGAACAACACGGCGAGCTACGGCGGAGCGCTGAACCTCGATCCGGGAAATTCCACCACCGACGTTCCGACCGTGGCGAACAACATCTTCGCCTCGAACAGCGTCAACACGGCTTCCGGCGGCGGCGGCCTGTTCGTTTTGGGGACGGGGTTCAACCCGGTCGTGCGGTTCAACGATCTTTTCTCGAACACGCCGCAGAACGTCGCGGGGGCCAAGAGCGACGCGAGCTACATCGGGGTGGACGGCAACCTGTCCTTGAATCCCCAGTTCGTGAACAGCGCGGGGAAGGACTTCCACCTGCTCACGACGAGCCCGGTGATCGACGTCGGCGAGAACGCGAACGCGCCCGCGGTGGACCGCGACGGCGCCCCGCGCCCGCAGGACGCGCACTACCTCGGCACGAACGTCGTGGACATGGGGGCGTACGAGTTCTCGCCGGACTTCGACGGCGACGGGCTCAAGGACTGGCAGGACCCGGACACGGACAACGACGGTGTTCTCAACGCGCAGGACTGCGCCCCGCTCAACAAGGGGACGTCGGCGGCGCCGGGCCAGGTGCAGAACACGCTCACGCTGGACAAGACCGGCGGCGGCAGGCTGAGCTGGGGTCGGGGCATCCAGGGACACGTCTCGAACGTGTACCGGGGCACGAGGGTGTCCGGCCAGGCCTGGGCGTACAACGAGACTTGCCTGAGCAACGAGATCGCGGGCACCGAGCTGACCGACGCGTCGAATCCCGCCGTCGGGACGACGTACTTCTACCTCGTCAGCGCCAAGAACTTCTGCGGCGAGAGCGCGTCGGGGAAGGACCAGCTCGGCCTGGACCACTTCTCCTCGCCCGCCTGTGCGGCGGCGAATCGCGACACGGACGGCGACGGGGTCAAGGATCTGAGCGACAACTGCCCGACGACGGCGAACGCGACGCAGACGGACGCGGACGTGGACGGCGTGGGCGACGCGTGCGACAACTGCCCCGCGGCCGCCAACCCCGACCAGCTCGATCCCGACGGCGACGGGATCGGGAGCGCGTGCGACAACTGCGCGGCCGTCTCGAACCCGACGCAGACGGACACGGACCAGGACGGCGCAGGCGACGCGTGCGACAACTGCCCGACCGTTCCCAACCCCGGCCAGCAGGACTCGGTCGGGAACGGCGTCGGCGACGCCTGCCGGTGCCTCACGGTCGTGTGCACGACCCCGGACGCGTGCCATCTGCCCGGGACCTGTACTCCGACCACGGGGGTCTGCTCGGCTCCGACGACGGTGCCGAACGGAACGGCGTGCAGCGACGGGAACGCGTGCACGACGAACGACGCCTGCACGAGCGGGGTCTGTGGCGGCACCCCCGTGGTCGCGCCGGCGGAGGTGGACGACGGCGTTCGCCTGGGCCGCACCGGCCTCGACACGGTGATCAGCTGGAACCTAGCCGCCGGCGCGACATCGTCCGATCTGCTGCGGGGCCTCGTGAGCGGGCTTCCGGTGGGACCGGGCGGAGGGGACGAAACCTGTCTGGCTCAAGATGTTACGACGAGCACGCTCGCCGACGGCGAGGACCCGGCGACCGGGGCCGGCTTCTGGTACCTGGTCCGGGGAGGCAACGCCTGCGCCGGAAAGGGGTCCTACGGCTTCGTGGTGCAGGGCGGCGTGCCCACCCTCGAGCGGTCGAGCGCGACGTGTCCGTGACCCCCGGGAGGCCGCACGGCGATGAGGAGGCGGTCGATCATGACGCGCGGTAACCCCCGCGAACTTCCCTTGCACGACGGGGGGTTTCGCCGTATACACATTCCCGAGGTCGAGACACGGTTGGGATCGAGTGCGCGCGAAGATAGAGCGAAAGCAAGGTGGTCGAGGGACCCGCTGTAGTTAGCGCCGACGAAGATTGGCTTGACGATAGAGAGATTGGCCGTATATCTAGGTCACTTCGCAGTCATGAGGTTTCTTAACTGGAGGTTCCCGGAGCGGGGAGGTCATGTTTATGAAGAGAGTGATTCGGATCGCTTTGATGGCTTTGGTCGCACTCGCAGTGATGGTGCCGGCGCATGCTGCCGGTAAGGTGACTGTCGGCGGATTCCTGACTCAGATCGCCCACGTGCAGAACCTGCAGGCCACCGACGGCGCCACCGCCGCGGCGTCGCTCAGGGCTGCCGGGGTCAACCTTCCGGCGCTCGATCTCAATGCTCCTCTGACGGAGGGGACCGTGGCGCAGGTAGCCGGCAGCCTCGGGCTGACCGTGACCACGAGCAATCCGCAGGCGCCGTTCGGCCAGCCCCAGGTGGACGCGTTCGTGTCCAGCTTCGGCGACCAGTTCGGCAAGTTCGCCGTCGGCGCACCCACGGTGTCCCCGAACGCCCCGACGTTCGACCCGAAGAGCAAGGGCAAGAAGAAGGGGCACACCAAGTCCCGCACCGAGCCCGTGTGAGGTCGTAAGGCGCCGTAGCGCCGGTTCGAGCGATCCGGCTGTGTCAGCGGACCCGTTCCGGCGGAAACCTCGGAAGACCGCCACCGCTTCGAGCGGTGGCGGTTTTCTTTTTTCGGAGAAGACCGTTTGATGCCGAAAATGGGCGCCGGCCGCGCGGGTATTTACCTTCTCTTCTTCATTTCGGGAGCCACGAGCCTCGTCTACGAAGTGCTCTGGCTTCGCGAGTTGATACTCGTCCTCGGCTCGACGCTGTTCGCGACCAGCGCCGTTCTCACCGCGTTCATGGGGGGGCTCGCTCTCGGATCGCTCTCCGCGGGACGCTGGATCGACCGAGCTTCCTCGGCCCCTCTCCGGATCTACGGGTTGCTCGAGATCGGCATCGGCGCGTACGCCCTCGCCGTCCCGTTTCTCTTCCGGCTCCTGACCCCGGTTTATGCCGCCCTCTGGAGCGCCGGGGGCGAGAATTCGTTCGTCCTCTTCAGCCTCGCCAAGACCGCGGTGATCCTGGTGGTGCTGCTGCCTCCCACCTTCCTTATGGGCGCGAGCCTCCCGGTATTGGCCCGGCAGATCGCGGGCGACCCCGACCGGGTCGGCGGAGAGGTCGGCGCCCTTTACGCCACCAACACGTTCGGCGCGATGGCCGGGACGTTTCTCGCGGGGGTCGTCGCGATTCCCGCACTCGGCGTCCGGCACACGCTCTGGACGACCGCGCTGGTCAACGTCATCGTCGGGGCTTGCGCCCTCGCCCTGGCTCGCCGCTTCGCCGCGCCCGCCGATTCCCCTCGCGCCGCGGCGCGCGAGGCCGCGCCGGCTCGCGGGCGCACGAGGCTCGCGCTGGCGCTGTTCGCGGTGTCGGGATTCGCGGCGATGCTCCTGGAGGTGGCCTGGACCCGCGGCCTCGCGCTCGTCGTCGGCAGCTCGGTGTACGCTTTTTCCCTGATGCTCCTCGCGTTCCTCACGGGGCTCGCCGCCGGAAGTGCGACGTTCTCCGCGTGGCTCAGGAAACGGCCGGATCTCGACCCGGGCGCGCTCGTCGCCGGGCTACTGGGGGCTTCCGGAATCCTCGCGTACGCCACGGCCTTCCTATTCCAGGGCATGCCGAAACTCTTCGCGGACATCTACTTCGGAGGCGGGCTCGGCCCGAACGCGTGGCTCGCGGTCCAGTTCCTCATCGGGTTCGCGGTGATGTTCCCGGCGACCTTCGCCCTGGGCGGGATCTTCCCCTCGGTGCTCCAGCTCCACGCGAGAGGACTCGACCGCGTCGGATCTTCGGTGGGATCGGTGTATGCGGCCAACACGGTGGGAACGATCGTCGGGTCCGCCACCGCCGGGTTTGCGGTGGTCCCCCTCCTCGGCGTCCGGAATACCCTTCTCGCGGTGGCCCTCGCCGAGGTCCTGCTCGGGCTCGTCGCCGCGCTTTGGCTGAAGCCGGACGGCGCCCGCACGCGCTGGGCCCTCGTGTTCCCGCTCGTGGCCGCGGCGGCGACGATCCCCTGGGTTCGCCCGCAGTGGGACACGCTGATCATGAACAGCGGGGTGTACCTCAACGTCGTCGATCTCCCCGAGGATTCGAACGGGGACGAGTTCGTGCGCCTCGTGGCGGCGAACAACCGCGTGGTTTTCGTCAAGGAGGGGTTGACGGCGTCCGTGATGGTGGCGGAACAGCCGGCGGTCAACAATCGTTTCCTCGCTGTGAACGGCAAGGTCGAGGCGTCCACCGCCGGCGACATGGAGACGCAGCTGATGTGCGCCCACCTGCCGCTCATTCTGCACCCGGCGCCGCGCGACGTGCTGGTGATCGGACTGGCGAGCGGGATCACCTCGGGCGCGGTCGCAACGCACCCCGTCCGGAGCATCCGCGTGGTGGAGATCGAGGCCGCGATGATTCCCGCGGCGCGCCGGTTCGACTCGGTCAACGGCGGCGTTCTCGACGATCCCCGGCTGACGCTGACGATCAACGACGCGCGGAACGAGCTCACCTTCTCCTCGCGGCGCTACGACGTGGTGGTCTCGGAGCCCTCGAACCCGTGGATGACGGTGGCGTCGAACCTGTTCACGGAGGAGTTCTTCCGGCTCGCGCGGGAGCGCCTGAACCCGTCGGGGATCTTCTCGCAGTGGATACAAACGTACGGGCTCGCCACCGAGGACCTGCGGTCGATCGTCGCCGCGTTCCACGCCGCCTTCCCGAACACGATGCTGTTCGAGACCTTCGAGGGAACCGACCTGCTCCTGCTCGGATCCGACGCGCCGATCGTGCTCGACCTCGAAAGGATGGGGCGGCGGATGTCGGAGCTCAGGGTATGGGCCGACCTCGGCCGCGTCCGCGTCCGGCGGCCGGCCGACGTCCTCCCGCTGTTCCGTCTCGGCACGGCGGAGGTGACGCGTCTCGTCGCCGGCGCCCCGCGCAACACCGACGACAACGCCCGTGTCGAGTTCTCCGCGCCGAAGTCGCTGTACGAGGACACCTCGGATCCGACGCTCGCCTACATCGAGCGCTTCGCTGTTTCCCCTCTCGAGTACGTCGCCCCGGCCCCGGTGAGCACGGACGGCCGGGACCGGCTGAGGGTGCAGCTCGTCGCCGCGTGGCTGGCCCGGGAGCAGCGGGAGCGGGCGCAGGGCATCGTCGCCCAGATCGCCCCGGGACCGCTCCGGGACGAGGCCGAGCGGCTGCTAGGCCCTCCCTAGGGGACGGCGGGACCGGGGGGGCCCCCCTCCTCCCGGCGGACCCGCCGGACCGGCCCGTGGACTCGCCGATCCCCCGCCGGACCGAGCCTAGCGCCTCGGACACCGTCCGGCCACGGGGGGCTGCGGTTGTGTCACCGCAGGAGTTCGACTATAGTTTTCGGCTCCGGTGCCCGGACGCGGTATCTTCCGAAGCTCGCAAACGTGGAGTTTTCCTCGGAGGGGGCTCGAGCCATGAGGTTCAACTGGAAGCTCGCGACGATCGCGATCACGTTGCTGCCCCTGGTGGCCGCGACGGGCTGCACCGGCGACAAGGTGATGCAGCCGGGTAACGGCCAACTCGAGCTGCAACTGGTCGTCGAGCCCGCGGTCGGACCGCGTGAGGATTCGAAGCCCCCGTACAACTACGCGAAGCTGAACCTCGCCGCCGTGACCTTCAAGCCCACCGACCCGCTCGCCCCGATCTCCTTGGGTCCCTACCCCCTGCAGATCCTGCTCGAGCCCGTGCTGGCCCAGATGGAGAGCAGCGGGACGCAATCGCTAGGGACGATCCAGATCAGCGCCGGCTCCTATGTGATGGACAAGGTCTTCGTCAATGGCTTCGACGTGAACGCCTCCGTGTACTGCAGCGTGACCACGATCCTTGAATGTCAGACGGACGCGGACTGCCCCACGATGCATTGCAGCGACGACGCGACGAAGGCCTGCACGGAGAATTCCGGTTGCGGCCCGACGTGCCAGAACAGTTTCTGCAGCGACGACGGCACGAAGGCCTGCCTTCAGGACTCGGACTGCGGCCCGACGTGCCAGAACAGCCCCGAGACGTGCAGCACGACGGGTTTGCCGCCCATCACGAACATCGCCCGTTGCTTCGACGGCGTGCTGATGTCCGCGAACTTCCTGGTCGCCGGCGGAAGCCAGGAAAAGGGCATCGTTCCCACGAGCCAGCCGGTCTTCGAGATCCGCGCCGGAGAGGTCACCCGCCTGCGCGTGGTGCTCGACGGCGCCACCCTGACGACGGACATGGAGCAACACGCCACCTGCAGCACGACCACGAACGGCGCGACGCTGACCGCCTTCACGGCGGCGGAGCTCGGGCCGCTAGTCTCCGTCCAGCTGCCCTAGGGCGTTTCGCGCGATGCTCGCCCGCCGGTTCCGGGCGCCGCTCCTCGTCATGCTGGCGGTCGGCCTGTGCGCTTGCTCGTCATCGGGAACGGTTTACCCGCCGAACGGAACCGTCGCGCTGGACATCCGCGACCCGGGTCTGGGCTCGCAGACCGCAGCGGCGCGGTCCCGGCAGGAAGTGCGCTGGACGCTGCTCTCCGCCAACGCGACCATCGAGGGCTTCGGCACCTACGAATACCTCGCCGTCTCGCCCTGCACGTTCGCGGCCAACGTGTTCCTGAGCCCGACCCTCCAGAGGGTCTGCGGCGGATCGGGGATCGTCCTCGGCGCCCCGGGGCCGAGAAAAGCGACCGTGCAGCTGGTGATCTCCGCGATGGAGGCGCGCCAGGCGTACCGCCCGGATCTTCCTGCCGCGGGCGACTACGACGGCGACGGCGTTTCGAACGGGCTGGACAACTGCCCCCTCATCGCGAACCCCGACCAGATCTTCTACCCCGGCCAGAGCACGGGGGCCGCGTGCACGTATTCCGACCCCCTGTCCGGCGGCGTCTATGTCGACAACGACGGGGACCTCGTGGACGACGACTTCGACACCTGCGCCTGGGTCCGGAACGTGGCGCAGACGGACTCGAATTCCGACGGGATCGGAGACGCCTGCGAGCAGATCGCGCGCGTGGTCCTCGGGCCCGGGCCGGTGACGATCACCCTCCCCTCCGTGACGATCAACGTGAGCCCGAACGCCGCGGTGAGGCTGGTCGTGCAGTTCGACGACCGGGTGACGCTCGTCGGATGCGATCCTTCGTTCACGCGGTGCTACCTGAATCCGGACGCGATCGTCGTCAAGGTCCTGTGACCGCGCAGGACGACCGGCTCCGCCGCCTCGCCCGCGAGGTGAACTCGCTCGGCGGCGACGCATCGCTCTCTCCCGTCGCGCGCGATCCCGGCGGGAAGCTACGCCTCGATCTCCTCCTGGCGCGCGCGGCGGAGATCCGCGCCTCCGATCTCCTGCTGGTCCCCGGGGTGCCCCCCGTGGCCCGGGTGGACGGGCGGCTCCTGGCGATCGATCCCGAGCGGCTCGACGATCGCGGGACCGCCGCCCTGATCGGCGAGGTGCTCGAGGAGCGCTGGGCCAAGGTGCTCGAGGAGCGGAAGGCGGCGGACTTCGGATTCGACCGGCCGGGGCTCGGGCGCTACCGCTGCAACGTCCATCACCAGCGGGGATCTCTCGCGGCCGCCATTCGCGCCCTTCCGGCGGCGATCCCGGGCCTCGACGCGCTCGGGCTCCCGCAGGTCCTGACCCGCTTCGCCGCGCTCGAGCGGGGCCTCGTGCTCGCCTGCGGCCCGGCGGGATGCGGGAAGTCCACGACGCTCGCCGCGATCGTGGACATCGTGAACCGCACGCGGAACGCGCACGTGATCACCATCGAGGACCCGATCGAGTACGTGCACGCGCACGGCACGAGCATCGTGGAGCAGGTCGAGGTGGGGCTCGACACCCTTTCGTTCGGCGATGCGCTGCGACACGCGCTGAGGCAGGATCCGGACGTGATCCTCGTCGGCGAGATGCGCGACCGGGAGACGATCGCCCTGGCGCTCACCGCCGCCGAGACCGGGCACCTCGTGCTCTCGACGCTTCACACGGGCACGACGGCGCAGACGCTCGACCGGATCGTGGACGTCTTCCCCGAGGACCAGCAGCCCCAGGTGCGCGCTCAGCTGGCCCTCTCGCTCGCGGGGATCGTGCACCAGCAGCTGCTTCCCAGGAGCGACGGTCCCGGACGGGTACCGGCCGTCGAGGTGCTGCTGGCCAACGATGCGGTCCGCAACCTCGTTCGCCGAGGGATGAACCACCAGATCCCGGCGCAGGTGACCATGGGACGAACGGCCGGTATGCTCCCGATGGACGAGTCGCTCGCGCGGCTGGTCAAGACGGGCACGGTCGCTCGCGACGAGGCGCTGCGCCGCGTCGCGCATCCCGACGAGTTCGAGAGCCTGCTGCGCTAGGGCTGGATCAAGCCCGCATCGGCTGCTTGCGGCGGCGAGGCTTCGACGCCGCGCTCTGCTGGAGCACCGAGTCGATGAAAGCCGTCAGCACCGAGGGCTCCACCGGCTTCGCGAAGCAGCGGATCGCGCCGCACTCGAGGATGCGTGCCTCGGTCTCCGGCGTGTAGTAGCCGGTCATCGCGATCACGACGGTCGCCGAGGAATCCGGGTCGGCCTTGATGGCCCTCGAGACCTGGAAGCCGTCCATTCCCGGCATCCTGAGGTCCAGCAGGACCACGTCCGGACGGAAGGTTGCCACGAGACGTCCCGCTTCGAAGCCGTCCGCCGCGGTCGTCACCTCGTAGGGCCGGAGGCGCGTGGACATGTGCTCCGCGACCACGTCCCGGATCCCCGCGTCGTCGTCCACGACGAGCACCTTGGGGCGCCCGGACCCTTCCCGCAGCGCGTCCGGGATCGGGATCCCGTTCTCGCGCATGAAACGTAGCAGGTCTTCCTTCCGGATCCGCCGGTGCCCTCCCGGCGTCCGGAAGGCGGGGAGCCTCCCCGCGTTCACCCAGTTGATGATCGAGAGGGGCGAAACGTGACAGAGCTTCGCCGCCTCGAAGGTCGTGAAAACTGCCTTGTCGTTTTTGTCGTTCATTCCTTCCGCCTGGAACAATTCCAAGAATTTGAATCTTACACCTTCAATATGTATCGACTTGGCGGGCAAGTCAAGGGGTCGAATCGGCGAACCGCCTGCGTCGCTTCGCTTCGCGCGACGGCATCCTCCGCCGCCGCCCGCAGCCGGGACGCATCATCGCGTTCGTGCTATCGTGGCCCGACCACGGTTTCCGTGGCAGGTTTCCTCCGCACACGGACCGCCCTCTTGGCTGGGGACACCTGCAGCCGGAGGGGCGCGCGGTCGTGGTGCTTGGGTCGATCATGCCGACTTCCGAGCCGGTTCCGCAGGCCAAGAGCACGCAGGGGTCAGGCGGAAAGGCCCATCCCCTCATCGCGGTCAAGGTCTCCTGGTGCAAGGGATGCGGTCTTTGCGTCGAGTACTGCAATCGCGATGTGCTCGAGATGCAGGGTACGGTCCCGCAGGTCGTTCACGCGGAGAGGTGCAGCCGCTGCCTCCAATGCGAGGCGATCTGCCCCGACTTCGCCATCGAGGTGAAGGAGGGCGCCGTGGAGGCGTCCCCGGCGGAAAGCGAGCCGCGATGAGCGCCAAAGTCGAGTCCCATTCCGGCGTGCGGGTCATGTCCGGGAACGAGGCGTGCGCCCTGGGAGCGATGGCCGCCGGACTGACCTTCTTCGCCGGGTATCCGATCACCCCCTCTTCCGAGATCGCCGAGGAGCTCGTGACGCTCCTCCCGGAGCGCGGCGGCGCCTTCATCCAGATGGAGGACGAGATCGCCGCGATGGGCGCCGTGATCGGCGCCGCTCTCGCGGGAGCCAAGACGATGACGGCCACCAGCGGGCCCGGGTTCTCCCTCAAGCAGGAGAACATCGGCTTCGCCTGCATGGCCGAGGTGCCGTGCGTCGTGGTCAACGTGCAGCGGGGCGGGCCGAGCACCGGCCTCCCGACCATGCCCGCGCAGGGGGACGTGATGCAGGCGCGGTGGGGCACCCACGGCGACCACGCGATCATCGCCCTCGTTCCCAACTCCGTGGCGGAGACCTTCGAGCTGACGGTCCGGGCGTTCAACCTCTCCGAGGCGTACCGGACGCCGGTGATCCTCCTGCTCGACGAGATCATCGGCCACGTCAACGAGAAGGTGTCGCTCCCCGAGCGGGTCGAGGTCGTGAACCGGACCGGTCCCGACGCGCCGCCCGACCGCTATCTCCCGTACCGGCACACCGAGTCCGGCGTCCCGCCGATGGCGACGTTCGGAAAGGACGGGTACCGCTTCCACGTGACCGGACTCGCGCACAACGAGACCGGTTTTCCGACCAACGACCCGAAGCAGATCGACAGGTTGAACCGGCGGATCAACTGGAAGATCGAGCGCCATCGAGACGCCATCGTCGAGGTCGTTCGCGAGCGGTGCGACGACGCGGAGATCGCCGTGTTCGCGTACGGCTCGGTCTCCCGCGCCGCCCACCAGGCGGTCGGCGAGGCGCGCGAGAAGGGAATCCGCGTCGGGCTCCTCCGCCCGCGCACCCTGTGGCCCTTCCCCGACGCCGAGGTCCGGGAGCTCGCGGGCCGGGTGCGCGCGATCGTCGTCCCCGAGATGAATCTCGGACAGATAGCGCACGAGGTGGAGTGGGCGGTGCGCGGCTCGTGTCCGGTGATCCCGTTCGGGCGCGTGGACGGGCTGCCGATCAGTCCCGCGCAGATTCTCAACCTGATCGAGGAGGCGGCCTCGGGCCGGTCGAAGGCGCCATGACCGATTACAACCAGTACCTCCGCCTCGACAAGTTCCCGCTGATCTGGTGCCCCGGCTGCGGCGACGGGATCGTCCTCAAGGCGATCCTCCGCGCGGTGGACCGCATCGGGCTGTCGCGAGACGAGATCTGCATGGTTTCGGGGATCGGCTGCTCCAGCCGGACGCCCGGATACGTGGACGTGAACACGCTCCACACGACCCACGGGCGCGCGATCACGTTCGCCACCGGCGTGAAGATGGCCCGCCCGGACCTGACCGTGATCGTGGTCACCGGCGACGGCGATGCAACCGCGATCGGCGGGAACCACTTCATCCACGCCGCGCGGCGGAACATCGACCTCACCGTCTTGCTCTACAACAACTGGATCTACGGGATGACCGGCGGCCAGGCGTCGCCGAGCACCCCGAAGGGCAGGCGCGCATCCACTGCGCCGTTCGGCTCCTTCGAGCCCAATTTCGACATCGCGGCGCTGGCCGCCGGCGCCGGCGCGTCCTTCGTCGCGCGGGAGACGGTGGCGAAGCCTTTGGTCCTCGACAAGCTCATCGAGCGGGCGATCCGCAAGAAGGGGTTCTCCCTCGTCGAGGTGATGACCCCGTGCCCGACCACGTACGGCCGCCGGAACAAGCCCGCGGATCCCGTCGAGATGGTGCGCGACCTGAAGGAGCGCTCGGTCGGGAAGGGCCGGGTCGAGGAGCTTCCGGAAGACGAGCGCGAGGACGCCATCGCCACCGGCGTCTTCGTGGACGTGAACAAGCCGGAGTACATCGAGCAGTACCAGGCGCTCGTGAAGAGGCTGGGCACTGCCGCCGCCGGCCACGCGTGATCGCGCCGGGCGAGGAGGTCTGATGGGCTTCCGTTACGAGCTGCGTCTGAGCGGCGAGGGCGGCCAGGGCATGGTCCTGGCCGGGAAGATTCTCGCCGAGGCCGCCGCGATCTACGACGAGCACAACGCGACGCAGAGCCAATCCTACGGCCCCGAGGCGCGGGGGGGCGCCTGCAAGTCCGACGTCATCATCGCCGACGGCGACATCGACTACCCGAAGGCCGAGCGGATCGATCTCCTTCTCGCCCTCACCCAGGAGGCGCTGGACAAGTATGTCGGCGAGCTGAAGCCCGGCGGCTATCTCGTCGTGGACGCCGACGCCGTGAGCCGGATCCCGGACGGGGACTGGAAGATCGTGAAGTTCCCGTTCGTGCGGACCGCTCGCGAGGCGCTCGGGAAGGTCGTGGTCGCGAACATCGTGGCGCTCGGCCTCATCGTGCGCCTCTCCAGGGCCGTCACGGAGAACGCGGCGGAGCAGGCGATCCTCGCCCGGGTGCCCAAGGGAACCGAGGACCTGAACCGCCGCGCCTTCCGCACCGGGTTCGAGGCGGCCGAAGCTCTCGTCCCGTCGGCGGTCTGACGCCGCGCGCCGGGGCGCGCCGCCCGACATCATGGACCGCGCGCTCCAGCCCCTCGTCGTCAGGGCACACGCACTCGGCAATCCCGCGCGCAAGTTCCTCCGCGCCGTCGAGCGGCACGCCGATCTCCTTCTCTCCCGCCTCGAGGCGTCGGGGGGCGTCTCGCGCGTCCACCTGGACCGGGCCGCCCCCTCCCTGAAGGAGGACTTCGATCTCGTCGCGTCCGCCGGGCGCGATCCGGCGGAGGTCCTCACGCTGCTCGGGACCTTCCACGCGGTCCAGCTCCTGCACCAGAACGTGACCTCGCTCCGCAGGCTGGCGCAGGACGTCGCCGAGCAGCCCGACCGCCGGGGGGTCCGCCGCACCTTCCTGCGGCGGGCAGCGGAGGAGTTCTCGCGGCTCGAGAGCGTCTACGTGCGGCACGTGCTCGCGGCGGCCCTTCCGCCGAAGCTCCGCGCGGCCTACGTCATGCTCTCGGTCGGCACTCCGTCGCACCAGGACGACATCGACGTCGCGATCGTCGTCGACGAGGACGCCGACCGCGCGCCGCTCGAGAGAGGATTCGCGGCCCTCGGCGGGCAGATGCTCCGCTACGCGAGCCCCCTCGACCATTACGTCGCGGAGCAGCTCGGGCTCGAAGGCTTCTGCGTCTCCCCGACGCAGCTTCGCGAGGCGCTCCGCACCGGCCGGCCGGACTTCGTGATCGTCACCGAGCTGCTCCGGGCGGAGCCCGTCGCCGGCAGCCGGAAGCTGTTCGACCGGTTCAGGGAGGCCGTGACCGCCGGCTACTTCCATCGTCCGGGCCACGACGACCCGGCACACGAGTTCTACCTGCGAGGCATCCTCGGCGAGACCCGCTCCCTGCTGCTGCGTCCGCCCTCGGCGTCCTCGGTCCACCCGAAGGACGACGGCCTGCGCCTCGTCCTCGGCCTCGCGAGCGCGTTGAAAGCCGTGGAGGGGGTGCGCGAGACCCGGATCCTCGAGCTGTTCCGGCTCCTGGCGCGGCGCCGCCGCTCGCTCCGCGCGCACCTCGCACGGCTCGAGGAGAGCTACGTCTTTCTTGACACGTTTCGCCATCTCGCCCACCTGCTGATCGTCGAGGAGGAGGAGATCGAGGTGGAAGGAGACGCCGCGCGGGACAACCTCGGCCGCGTCGCCGCGGCGATGGGATACCGCGACCGGGGAGCCGTCGACGCGGTGGACTACCTGCTGGTCCACTACCACGAGGCGGTGGAGGAGGCGCACGCCGTCGCTCCCCGCCTGATGGAGGAGCTGGCCCGCCACCTGGCGGCGATCACGCGCTCGGCCCGGTGGATCCGGGGGACGACTCCCGGAGACCTCGCGCTGGAGCTCGCCGGGGACCTCGACGCCGCGGGCCGGTCGTTCCGCGGCGTCAGGTTCTGGGACGACGTCCTCGAGGCGTTCGCCGCGCCGGACGGCCGGCTCCTCGGGGAATTCCGCGCGAGCTGGCGGCGGATCCCGGACACGGCGCGCCGCGGCCTCGCCGTCGGGTACGCCGACTGGGGCCGTCACGCGCCGTACGCCGTCGTGACGCTGCTCACGCTGCTCGCGCGGGAGGAGGGTTCCGCTCCCCCGCCGTCGCCGGCGCTCGAGATCGGCACGGCTTTCTTCGACCGTCTCGGATCGAGGCCGGAGGAGATCCGCGCGCTGTCTCGCGTGTTCCGCTCGTACCCGGACCTGATGAACCGGTTCCTCCTCACTCTCGGCGACGAGAGGCTCGACCGCCTCCGCGAGGTCCTTGCCGCGCCGATCGCCGACCCGGAGGTCGCCGCCGCGCGCGACCGGTTCGCGGCGCTCGTCGAGGTCCACCGGGGGACCAGCCAGTACGTGAAGCGCGTCCTCGCGAGGATCACGGTCCGCCACCCGGCCACGGTGCTCGCTCTCTCCGACGCGGCCGCGCTGCGCACGCTGGCGCTCGGACGCCTCGCGGCGAGCGAGAGCCATCCGAGCCCGGAGGAGCAGAAGGGGCTGCTGGGCGACTACTACGATCTCTCGTTCCTTCGCACGGCGATGGGCACGCTGCAGGGCACCCCCGGCGACGCGACGCGCTCGTCCTACATGGAGATCACGCGGACCTATCTGACCAACCTGTTCGATCTCTGCCTGCGCGAGGTCGAGAGGGAAGAGGGGATCCGCCTTCCGGACCGGGACCTCCTGGGGATCTTCCTCGCGGGCGGCAACGCTCGCGGGCGCCCGTACGACGACGACTACGACCTCCTGGTGCTCCTCGACGGAACGGGCGCCGCCGCCCGCCGCATCGCGGAGACCGCGGTCGTGCGGATGAACCGGGAGATCGCCCGCCGCGGCGTGGTGGCCCAGTACCGTCTCGGCGAGAGGCTCGGCGGCTTCGTCACGCCTCTCGAATCCCTCGTTCGGCTCCTCGCAGGCATCGACGACGGGCTGTTCGTGGACCGGTGCCAGCTCCTCGGCGCGAGGATGATCACCGGAGGCCGCAAGATCGAGGAGGCCCTGCGAGAGAAGGTGCTCCGGCCCCTGGTCTTCGGCGAGGCGGACGCGTTCATCGCGCGGGTCGCGCGGGAGATCCGGGAGCGGCGCGCCGCGTTCCGCCCGATGTCCGCGGGAACGATCCAGCTCAAGGAGGCCCCGGGCGGCCTCCGCGAGATCGACCTCTGCCTCGCCGCGGAAAAGGCGCGGCTCAATGCGTGGGAAGCGGTGGACGACGACCTGTTCGGCGGCCTCGCGCGCCGGGATCCGGGCAGGCGTCCGCTGTACGACTCGCTCGCCGCCGCGAGCGATTTTCTCGTCGCCGTGCGCTCGGTCTGCCGGGTGTGCATCGCGGCCTCCGACGAGGTGCACGAGGACCACCTCGGCGCCCCGGCGCGCATCCTCGGCTATCTCCCGCCGTCCTGCGACGATCCCGCCAAGGCGCTCCTCCGCGATGTCGAGCGGCACCTCGCCGCGTCCGAGCTCGCGGTGACGGCGCTCCTCCCGGGCCTCGCCTGAGCCCCGCCCGTCGCCTCCGGTCGGAAGAGCAGCCGGGCGCTCAGATCTGACGGTGGATGAAGGGCGCGAGGAGGCGGAGCAGGTTGAGCTTGAGGATCTTGAGGCGGGAGACGCCCGGGTAGCGCTCCTCCCCGCCCACCGGCTTCCCGTCGCTACCGATCCGGAACGCCTTCGACAGGTGCGCGTCCATCGAGGCCCGGAGCTGCTCCGACAGGGCGGCGTCGTTCGCGACGACCGCCAGCTCGGTGTTGAGGTACTCCGACCTCGGATCGAGGTTGAAGGTCCCCACGATCGAGGTCGTGGCGTCGATCACCGCCGACTTCGCGTGCATGGACTCGGGACCGCGGAACTCCCAGACTTCGACCCCCATGCGCACGAGCTTTTCTTTCTTGCCGACGTATCCCGCCTGGGCGAGCAGGTTGTCGGTGGAGTTGAGGGAATTCGTCAGGATGCGGACGTCGACGCCGCGGCGGAGCAGATCCTCGAGCCCCCTGAGGAAGGCTTTCGACGGCACGAGGTAGGGGGATTCGATCTCGAGCGTGCCGGTCGCCGACGTCATGAGGTCCAGCAGCTCGTTCCCGATCCCCCGCTCCTCCCCCTTGCGGCCGACCGGATCGTGGAGGAAGCGGACCTCGCCCAGATCTAGGAGCCCTTCCGTCCAGTCCACCGGCTCGCCGGAACGGAACCAGGAAGCCATCTCGAGCACGGCGATCGCCTCGTCCATCCGAAGCCCGGCCCGGCGGTAGGCCTCGACCGCCGCGCCCCGGCGAATCGAACAGCGCCAGCGCTCGTCCTCGCGCGGCAGGTCCTCGCAGCGGGCCTCGCGGATCGACGGGTCGTGGTCGCCGAGGCGCGTGCGCCTCACCTCGCCGCTGTACCAGAGATCGTGGAAGTACGCGCGGGCGTCCGCCGCCGCCCTCCCGGCGACCAGCGCGTCCCTGTCGACGTAGTTCCTTCCGCCGAAGCCGAAGTACGGGTTGGCGACGTTGCGGCCCCCGGTGAGCATCCGCTCGCCGTCCGCGACCAGGAGCTTGTCGTGCAGCCGCCGCGTCCACCAGCGGGGCTTCGTGAGGCGGAAGGGGTGGTACTCCCGGATCTCGACCCCCTGGTCCACGAGGTAGGCCTGGATCGCCTTCGACATCCTGTTGAAGCTGCCGTCCACGATCAGGCGCACCGCCACCCCGCGCCGCGCCGCCTCGCGGAGCAACGCGAGCCCGATCATCGAAACCTGGTCGTCCTCGACGATGAAGTACTCGGCGTCGAGCGAGAGGCGGGCTTGACGGACCAGGTCGATGCGGGCCTGCGCCGCCTCCTGGTCGCCGTCCAGGATGCGGAAGACGTCGGCGAGCGCCGGGGTGGCGAGCGCGATCGCGAGGCACGCGGCGGCGGCCGCGGCTCGAGCCGCCACCCGCGCCGGGCCGCCGCTCATTCCTCCGGCATCCCCTCGACGCGCACCGGATCGCTCTGCTCCTCGAGGTGCCGCTTCCCGGAGAAGTCGATCCAGTGGCCGGAGCGCTCGGCCTTGGTCTCCAGGTAGAACCGGTTGTGCGGGTTCGGCGGCATCACGTGGGGGATCCTCCCGTCCACCGGGACCCCGTAGCGCGTGAGCTGCGAGATCTTGGCCGGGTTGTTGGTCATCAGGCGGATCGACCTCACGTCGAGGCTCATGATCATGTGCGCCGCGACCGCGTAGTCGCGCTCGTCGTCACGGAAGCCGAGGGCGAGGTTCGCCTCGACCGTGTCGAGCCCGCGGTCCTGAAGCGCGTAGGCCCGGATCTTGTTGATCAGGCCGATGCCGCGCCCCTCCTGCCGCATGTAGAGCAGCAGCCCGCGCTCCATCGAGCCGAGCGTTGCGAGGGCGGCCTCGAGCTGGTCGCGGCAGTCGCAGCGCAGCGAGCCCATCACGTCGCCGGTCAGGCACTCGGAGTGGAGCCGCGTCGGCACCTCGGCGGCCCCCACGATGTCCCCGTGGACCATCGCGACGTGCTCCTTCGCGTCGCGGTTGTTCCAGAACGCGACGATCCGGAACTCTCCGAAGCGGCTGGGGAGATCGGCGGTTCCCGCGATCCGCACGCAGACCCTCTGCGGGCCGAAACCCTCGCATTCGTGGTCGCGGTCGCGCTCGACCAGCGCCGCGAGCGCCGACGCGTTGGTGCTCATGGCTTTGTCTCCGAGAGAATTCGCTGCGCGAGGCGCCGTCCGGAGGACCAGGCCGCCTCGACGCCGCCGCCCGGCCAGAAGATCTCTCCCGCGAGGCCCAGGTGCCCGCCCCCCGGGAGGCGAAGGAGCATCGGCCCCGCCAGCTCGGCCCCGCGATCCACGCGCGCGTATCGCCAGCGGTGGCCCTGGTGCCACTCCGGCCTCGAGGCCCACGGGCCGATCAGGCGCGCCGCCTCCTCGAGCACCTCGGCGGTCCACGACTCGGGCGGCGACGAGAGCCGTTCTCGCGAGAACCCCGGCCGCGCCTGGTACACCAGGACGAGCCAGCGCGGCTGGTCCCGCTTGGCGGAGTCGTTCGAGATCAGCTGGAGGATCCTCGAGTCCTCGGGGTAGTCGATGTCCCATTCGGGCCCTTCGGTGTCGGGCGGGTAGCCCGCGATCACCGTCAGGCAGGGATGCGTGCCCGCCGCTCCCAGGAGGACCTTCGCGGCCTCGACGTCCGGCAGTCCCGGAGGAAGCGTCGCGACCAGGTCGCGGGCCTGCTCCGACGGGAGCGCGAGAACCGCGGTGCGAGCCGTCAGGTCGGAGCCTCCCTCGAGCCGCAGCGTGACCGAGCGCTCTCCTTCCGAGAGCGACAGCACCCGCTGGCCGAGGCGGACGTGAAGCCCGGCCGCGAGGCGCTTCGGGAACGCGCTGAGACCCTGCCGGAACGCGGTGCGCGTCTCGCCTGCCAGGAAGGCCTGGGGCTGGCAGGGCAAGCCCGCGCCGTGGATTCGCTCCGGCCAGCCCGGCAGCGCGCCGGGCGCGCCCTCGGGGTCGAGCGCCTCGAGGAACGCCGGGCTCGAGCCGTGCAGGAACACGACGCCGTGGTCCACCGCCTGGTCCTCGACACGCCGCGTCGCGCAGCGTCCCCCGACGCCTCGCGCCTTGTCCAGCACGACGACCGAGCGCCCCGATCGGCGCAGGAACCCGGAGCAGGAGAGACCGGCGATGCCGGCCCCCACCACCGCGACGTCGTCGACCAAGAGGGGGTCCTTTCCCGCCGCCCAGGGGGCATCCGCTCGCCGCGAATCCGCCCCGGCAGGCTCGATGGCGACGGCCGGGCAGCCGGCCCGACGACCATCATAACCCAGGCACGGCGGCGGTCCCGGTCGCGACCCGTCGTGGAGGCGTACGCCCTCGCGCCGGTCGGGCGACCCGCCCCTTGACGGGCGCGGTTTCAATAGATATAGTCATGTCTTGAGATGTTGAGATGATCACGCAAACCGTGAAGTACGCGCTCCAGATCCTCGGCTACCTCCGCAGCCGGGGAAAGGAGCGGGTCCGTGGCGACGAGATCGCCCGCGCGACCGGGATCCCGGCCAACTACCTTTCCAAGATCCTGAACCAGCTCCGGAAGGCCGGCATCGTGGACTCCCGGAAAGGGTGGGGCGGCGGGTTCATGCTCCGTCGCGAGGCTCTCCGCCGCCCGATCACCGACATCGTGACGGTCTTCGAGGGGCGGAGCGCGCGACGAGCGCAGGAGTGCGTGTTCGGGCTCTCGCGGTGCGACGCGACCGATCCCTGCCCCCTGCACCCCTTCTGGGAGAGCATTCGCGAGACCTACGACGACATGCTTCGCAAGACCTCGATCGGAGACCTGACGGCGGTACGCCGCTGAGTTTTTTTGAGCCATCAGCGCATCTGCGCATGCGCTGAGAATTCGTGCTGGACGCACGCAGGAGAGAAACATGGCGAAGGCCCTCGATATCCTGATGGACGAGCACCGCGTGATCGAGCAGGTGCTCGGATCGCTCGAGACGTTCGCAAAGCGGCTCGAGAGCGAGCCGGACCCGCGCGGCACGCTGCGCGACTTCGGACGGTTCTTCAAGGAGTTCGCCGACCGGTGCCACCACGCGAAGGAAGAGGACCGCCTGTTCGTCGAGATGGTGCGGCACGGCTTCCCGCGAGAGCAGGGGCCGATCGCGGTGATGCTGTCGGACCACGTGGAGGGGCGCGCCCACGTCGGCGGGCTCGCGAAGGCCGGCGAGGGGAGCGGGCCGCTCTCGGCCGAGGAGTGCGCGTCCGTGCGCTACCACGTCCATGCGTACGTCCCGCTGCTCCGCGGGCACATCCTGAAGGAGGACCGCGTCCTCTACCCGATGGCGAGCGACGCGCTCCCCGCCGACGTGATGGACCGGCTCGCGGAGGACTTCGAGGGGCACGAGCGCCACGAGATGGGCGAGGGCAAGCACGAGGAGCTCCACCGCCTCGCGGTACAGCTGATCGAGGCGTACCCGCCGGCCGGCGGCGGTGACAGCCCGTCCTGCGGCGCGTGCGGCTTTCACGAGGCGGAGGCGGGACGATGAGCGCCGCCCCCCCGGCCGAACAGCCGCTCTCCTCGTGGTGGCGTAACACGGCGGTGCTCGTGATCGTCATCGGCTTCGCGATCCTGAGCGTGATGACCTTCAACACCTACCGGCACGCGCCGCCCATTCCGGCGAGGGTCGTGGACGAGTCGGGCTCGGTCCTCTTCACGAGCGACGATATCCTCGGCGGCCAGGAGGTGTTCCTCAAGTACGGACTCATGGAGCACGGGACGTTGTGGGGCCACGGGGCGTACCTCGGCCCCGACTACGGCACGAACTACCTCCACCGCGATGCGGAGATCTCGAGGGACACGCTCGCCGCCGACGGGTACGGCAAGAAATTCTCGGCGCTCGCCCCGCCCGAGCAGGAGGCCGTGGCCGGATCGGTGAGGGCGTCGCTCAAGGCGAACCGGTTCGATCCCGCGAGCTCGACCCTGACGTTCACGAAGGGCGAGGCGGCGTCGTGGCGGATCCAGCAGCGGGAGTGGGCCGAGTACTTCTCGAAGAAGGACGCTGCCCCGGGACTCCCGACCCGGTACATCGCGAAGGCGGACGAGATCTCCCGCCTGACCTCGTTCTTCGCGTGGGCCGCCTGGGCGTCGCGCGCGAACCGGCCGGGGAAGGACTACTCCTACACCAACAACTTCCCGTACGAGCCGTTGGCCGGAAACGGCCCGACCAGCGCCGCCTACCTCTGGAGCGCGCTGTCCCTCGTCTTCCTCCTGGGCGGGCTCGGCCTGGTCCTTTTCCTGTTCGGGAAATTCGACTTTCTCGGGTGGAGAGGGAGCCCCGGGGAGCACCGCCCCACCGCGGTGTTCGAGGACCGCGGGCTGACACCGAGCCAGTGGGCGACCGGCCTGTACTTCGCCGTGGCCGCGCTCCTTCTTCTCTTGCAGGTTCTCACCGGCGGAGCGATGGCGCACTACCGGGTCGAGCCGGGGGCGTTCTACGGGTTCGACATCGCGAAGCTCCTCCCGTACAACCTCGTGAGGACGTGGCACCTGCAGCTCGGCGTGTTCTGGATCGCCACGGCGTGGGTCGCAGGCGGCCTGTTCCTCGCTCCGCTGGTCGGAGGCGCCGAGCCGAAGGGGCAGCGGGCCGGCGTACTGGTCCTGCTCGGCGCGCTGGCCGTGGTGGTCTTCGGCTCGCTGTTCGGCGAGTACCTCGGGATCAACGACCGCCTGGGAAACCTGTGGTTCTGGCTCGGGCACCAGGGATCGGAGTATCTCGACCTCGGCCGGTTCTGGCAGGTCCTCCTGGCCGCCGGGCTCGTGTTTTGGCTTTTCCTGATGTTCCGGGCGCTGCGGCCCGCGATGCGGGACCCTCGGAAGGGGACGCTGTCCTCGCTGTTCCTTTACGCCGCGGTGGCGATCCCGCTCTTCTACCTCCCGGCCTTCTTCTTCGGCAAGCACACCAACTTCGCCGTGATCGACAACTGGCGGTTCTGGATCATCCACCTGTGGGTCGAGGGCTTCTTCGAGCTGTTCGCGACGGTGCTCGTGGCGGTGATGTTCGCCAGCATGGGCCTCGTCACCGCGAAGACCGCCACGCGCGTGGTGTACCTCGACGCGATCCTCTATCTCGGCGCGGGGATCGTCGGCACGGCGCACCACTGGTACTTCACCGGGCAAACCACCCTGGCGATGGCGCTGGGCGCCTGCTTCTCCGCGATGGAGGTCGTGCCGCTGACGCTCCTGACGCTCGACGCCTGGGACTTCATCCGGCTCCGCAACGCGGCGGGAGAGGGTGGCGGCGTGCTCGAGCAGGCGCGGCGCCACAAGTGGGCCATCTACTTCCTCATGGCGGTCGGCGTCTGGAACTTCGTCGGCGCCGGAGTGTTCGGGTTCCTGATCAACCTCCCGATCGTGTCGTACTTCGAAATCGGCACGCTCCTCACGCCCAATCACGGTCATGCCGCGATGTTCGGCGTGTTCGGGATGCTCGCCCTGGCGGTGCTGGTCTTCGGGCTGCGCTCGATGCAGAGCGACGAGGCCTGGTCCGGTACGGAGCGCTACGTTCGGACCGGCTTCTGGGGAGTGAACGTCGGCCTCGCGTTGATGCTGATCCTCAACCTGTTTCCCGCCGGCGTCCTGCAGCTCCTCGACGTGATCAAGAACGGATACTGGCACGCCCGGCAGGTCGAATTCCTCATGACCGGCCCCTTCCACACCCTCGAGTGGCTGCGCATCGTCGGCGATCTCACCGTGATCCTGGTGGGCGTCGTGCCGCTCGTCATCGCCGTGCTACGCTCGATCGCGAAGCGGGACCGGACCCCGCGCAGGAGCCACGCATGAACGCCGAAGCGCCGAAGCCCCTGGCCGCCGATCTCGGCAAGATGATCCAGTTCGCCGATCGCGGGATCGTGAGCAAGACGGTCCACGACTCCCCCGCCCTCAAGCTGGTCCTCTTCTGCTTCGAGCCGGGGCAGATGCTCAGCGAGCACTCCGCCCCCTTCGAGGCGGTGATCCACGTCCTCGAGGGGAACGCCGAGGTCAAGCTCGGCGGCGAGGTCCACGACGCCCGGCCCGGCGCGCTCTACGTGATGCCCGCCGGACTGCCGCACGCGATCCGCGCGAAGGAGAGGTTCGTCTTCCTCCTCACGATGACCCGCGGCCGCCCGAACGTCACCGGCCCCTGACTTCTTCCCGACGCTCCTGCCGCGCGACGCCGGCGGGAGCACGGCTCCGGACCCTCTCCGCGGCGGCACGCTTCGGCGTTGCGCGGCGAACGTCGCCGCGCCGCCTCGCTCCGCTCTTCGCTCGGCCGTCCGAGGAAGAGACGGCCTCGCGAAGAGAGGGCCGCCGCGGAGAGGGTCCGGAGCCGTGCTCCCGCCGGAGGTTGGCCCAGCGGTCACCCGCGCACGAAGGCCAATTCCCCTGATCCTGCACGGCCGATGGGCGGGCGAGGCACGGGGCCGGATGTGCCCGTAGCGGCCCTTTTCCGGGCCGCCGAGGACACATCCGGCCCCGTGCCTCGTCCGCCCGGTGACCGGTCGTCGCGGGTCGGGGCTCGTGCGTATCATGAGCGCACCGCCCTAGGGGCGGCGGCGGGAGGATCCGGCCATGCAGAATCGCAGAAGCCTCGTGGCGTGTCTGGCTTTGCTCGCGGCGATCTCGGTGGCGGCCGCCGCGGAGATCCCGGTCACGGGCCGCGTGCTCGGCCCCTCGGGGAGCCCGCTTCCCGACGCGCAGGTGCTCCTGCTGCCGGTCCTGGATCCGGTCGCCGCGGCGAAGCTCGACCGCGAGGGGCGGCCGCAGGAGCCGGCGGCGAAGGCGGTGACCACCACCCAGGGGGAGTTCCGTCTCGAGGCCCCCCGGGCGGGCGTGTACCGCGTGCGCGTCGAGTCTCCCGGCTTCACGCCGCGCCAGAGATTGCTCGTGCCGCTGCTCGAGGCGGTGGACCTGCCCGAGGTCAAGCTGCTGCGCGACGCAGGGCTCACGCTTCGGGTGACGGATCGCGCGGGAGCGCCGGTCGAGGGCGCGGCGGCGCATGCCGCCGAGTCCGCTCCCCGGGGTCCCGCGGAGGAGCGCTGGGGCTTCCCGCCGGCGACCGTCTACACCGGAAAGGACGGGACGGCGCGGCTGCCCCAACCGGACGCGGAGCGGGTGGTCCTGACCGTGTCGGCTCCCGGCTACCTCCTCGTCGAGCGGCGCGGCGGGCGCGGCGACTCCCTCACCGTCAAGCTCGAGAAGGGGCTGCAGGTCGCGGTAGACCTGCGCGCGGCGGACGGCACCCCCGCGGCGGGCGTCCTCGCCACGACGGGAGAGACGGTCCACCCCCTCGACGCGACCGACGCCAAGGGACGCGTCGTGCTCGCCCTTCCATCCCGCGGCGATCTCGCGGTGACCTTCTTCGCCGCGGACGGCCGCCGCCTCGAGGAGCGGCTCTCCCCGCCGCCGAAGGACCGCCCGGCCCCGATCCGTCTCGTTCTCCCGGACCGTCTCGCCGTGTCCGGACGCGTGATCGATCTCGAAACACGGCGCCCGGTCGCGGAGGCTCTCGTCTGGAGCTCCAACCGTCCGTGGGAGGCCTCGGTCACCGGCGACGCCGGCGGCTACTCCCTGGGCGTCCTCCCCGGGGAGGGAGGCGTTCTCTCCGGCGGCGCGCAGGGATACCTCCAGAGCGAGCCCCGACCGCTGACCGTGCCAACGAGCGGCCGTCCCGGGCCGACGCTGGCGCTCGAGCCCGCCGCCGCGGTCGAAGGCGTGGTCGTGGACGGCGACGGCCAGCCGGTCGCGGGGGCGGGCGTCGACCTCGCTCGGCGCATGGAAGGCGGGATGTACCAGATCTTCATCGGCGGACGCTCGACGGCCCCGCACGCCGTGACCTCGAGCCGCGGCCGGTTCCGGCTGAGCCCCGTGGACGCGACACCGCGCTACGACCTCAAGGTCAACGCGAAGGGCTTCGCCACCACGACGCGCGAGCTCGCTCCACTCGAGCGGCGGCGCACGCTGGGCGATCTGAGAGTCGAGCTGCAGCGCGGTCGCAAGGCGACGGGCCGCGCCGTGGACGGAGACGGCCGTCCGGTCGAGGGCGCGACCGCCGCCCTCCGCGCGTCGCAGCGCGGGCGCTCGGCGGAGATCGTCCTGAACCGGGCGACGGGCGGCCCCGCTGCCGAGGAGCGGTCCGCCGTCAGCGACGAGGGCGGGCGCTTCGAGATCGCCGCTCTCGCCTCCGGCACCTACGATCTCGAGATCCGCCGCAAGGGGTTCGCGCGGAAGACGGTCGAAGGCGTCGAGATCGCCGAAGCCGCGGAGCCGACGGACCTCGGCGACGTCGTCCTCTCCCCCGGCGAGCGGGTCCAGGGACGGACCGCGGATCCCGCCGGCAAGCCCATCGGCGGGGTCGAGGTCGCGATCGTCAAGGACCAGAGCGGGCCGGTGGGTTTCGGCCGCGGAGTTCCGTCCCGGCCCGAGACGGTCTCGGCACCGGACGGCTGGTTCTCGATCGAGGATCTGCCGCGCGGCGAGCCCCTCAACCTCGCGTTCAGCCGGACCGGCTTCCTGGGGAAGCGCGAGACCGGCGTCGAGGTTCCCGGCCGGGATCCGCTCGAGATCGTGCTCCACCCGTCCTCGAAGGTCTCCGGCACCGTCGTCGGGCCGGACGGGAAGCCGATCCCGCTCGCGCAGGTGACGCTCACCGCAGCAGCGAGGAGGCGGCGTGGGAGGCCAGCGGATCCTGATGGTCATGCGGCGCCCCGGGACCGCCGACTCCGCGGGGAGGTTCCTGTTCGAGGACGTCGAGCCCGGCAAGATCTCGCTCGGCGCGAGCGCTACAGGCTGGCAGGAGGCCAAGCTCGACGATCTCGAGGTCGTCGAGGGAGCGGACCTCACGGGGGTCGAGCTCCCGCTGAAACAGGGGGCCGTCGTGGAGGGACGGGTCGTCGCGCCGGACGGCCGGCCCGCTGTCGGAGCGGAGGTGTCGAAGGTCCAGGAGCAGTCGCAGATGGTCCGGTTCCGTGGGACGGGAACCGACGGCGACGGCTACTACCGGATCGAGGGGCTGGCCCCGGGGAAGGTCTCCATCGAGGCGACCCACGAGAATTGGGCGCGCGTCGTGAAGGACCTCGAAGCGAAGCCCGGGGTGAACACGGTCGACCTCCAGTTCCAGGGAGGGCAGGACGTGTCGGGACGCGTCATGGACGCGGCCGGCGCTCCGGTCGCCGGGGCGTCGGTGCAGCTCGCCACGCCGGGCCGGTACTTCGGCGGCTCCGACGCGGCCACCGGCGCAGACGGGGGGTTCCGTTTCGAGGGGGTCGGGGACGGCGACTACGAGGTCCTCGCGGCGAAGCGAGGCTATGCCGCTCCCGACGACCGAACGAAGGTCCACGTCGCCGGCGCGCCGGTCACCGGCCTAGCCGTGAAGCTCGATTTGGGCGTGGTGGTGACCGGTACCGTCTCGGGGCTCGACCCCGAGAAGCTCTCGAAGGTCGAGGTCCGGGCGGAGAAGGCGAGCGGCGGCTGGCCGCAATCTTCCTCCGCCGTGGACCGGCAGGGGCGCTACCGCCTCGAGGACCTCGCGCCGGGCGAGTGGCGCCTGGTCGCTTACCACGTTCCAAGCGGCCAGCAGGCGCGTGGCGACCTGACGATCGCGCCCGGAGCCACCGAGGCGACGCTCGATCTTCGCTTCGGGGGCGGCATCACGCTCACCGGCCGCGCGGTCCAGGGGGACACGCCGGTTCGCGGCGCCGATCTCGCGCTCGTGGGAACCGACATCGAATCCTCGGGGCGCGGCCGCACCGACTCCGACGGCCGCTTCTCGGTCGGCGGTCTCGACCCCGGCTCCTACCAGCTCGAGCTGAACCAGTGGGAGACCGGCCTGTTCCACGAGGAGAAGCTCGATGTCCGCGGCCCTCGCGACGTGCTCGTGCGCGTGCCCACCGCGCGCATCTCCGGACGCGTCGTGGACGCCGCGGACCGGCGGCCGGTGTCCGGCGTGCGTGTCACCGTCTCCTCGCAGGATCCCGACGCTGCGCGCAACGCGGCTTTCCGCCTCGACCGGTCGTCGTCCACCGACCTCGAAGGACGCTTCTCGATCGCGAACGTCGCGGACGGAACGTGGCGTGTCTCGGCAACCGCGGAGAGTTACGCCGCGAAGACCACCGACGTGACCGTGAGGAGCGGCCGCGACGTGGACAACGTGAGCCTCGCGCTCGACGCGACGGAAGGGCTGACGCTGATGGTGACTCTGGCGTCGGGTCAGCCGCCGGCCGAGGCGTTCGTCGCGGTGCTGGACGCCGGGGGACGGTCGGTCCTCGGCGGAGGATACGCGACCGGCGAGAACGGCCGCCTGCGCCTCTCGACGGTGCCCCCGGGCTCGTGGGATCTCCTCGTCGGCGCGGGCGGGAGCGCGACCCTGTCCATGCGGGCGTCGGCTCCCGGCGGGCCCATCCCGGTACAGCTCTCGCCGGCGTGCGTGCTCGACGTGCGGGTACCCGCGCTCGAGGGGTCTTCCGCGGTCGCGACCGCGACGGTCACGGGGGCCGACGGCCGCCCCTTCCGGACGCTCAGCCGGTACAGCGAACCGCGGACCCAGCTGCGGCTCGACGCGGGGCGCCTGCGCGTCGACGACCTACCGCCGGGGAGCTGGGCCGTCTCCGTGTCGGCGTCGGATGGCAAGACCTGGGGCGGCACCGCGCAGACGGCGCCGGGCGCTCCGGCCACGCTGACGCTGGAGTGAGGGGCCGTCTCGTCGTCAGGCCGTGCGGACCTCGATGCGGGGGGGCGCCTCGAGGTGCTTCTTCACGGCGCAGAGCTGCGCCGAGCGGACGATCGCGTCCCGGTACTGCTCGGGGAAGCCGGGGGGAAGCTCGATCGAGAGGTCGATGCGATCGATCAGGTGGGTCGCCGGATCCACCGTCGCGCGCTGCGTGATCTTCATCCCCTCGATCGGTATCCCGCGCTGGCGGCAGAAGCGGGAAGCATAGAAGCCGGCGCAGGTCCCTATGGATGCGAGGAAGAGCTCGAAGGGGGCGGGGGCGGAGCCGTCCTGGTTCGTGACGACCGTCAGCCCGTCGTAGCGCGCGTCCACCCGATCTCCCCCCGGAAACTCGATCGTCATCTCCATGGTCGCTCCTCCGCCGCTCGCGCGGTCAGCTTACGAGATGCGGCGATCGGCGGAAACGTCACAACAGTCCGGCGAGACCGCGGAAGATCGCGCCCGAGGAGGATGGCCAGGCCGCGTCACCGTCGCGTCGAAAGCTCGCGCTCGACCACGGCCCGAAGCGGCCCTGTTTTCGAGCGGCCGTTTCTTCCTTGAACGGCCGCGCGAAAACCGGAACCGAGGCTGTCAATCGGCGCTTCCATTCCTTGCAGCCGAGGTCGCCAGTCCTTGGCCCGCGGCCAAGGGCTGGCAACCAGGCGGCGCGGCGACTTTCGCCGCGCAACGCCGCAGCGTGCCGCGCGGGCCGTGGTCGAGCGCGAGCTTTCGACGCGTGCCGATGCCACCACCCGGGTCAAAGCAAGCCGCGCTCGTGGCGCAACAGCCACTCCTTGCGAGCGAGCCCGCCGCCGTAGCCGGTGAGGGAGCCGTCGGCGCCGATCACGCGGTGGCACGGGATCACGAGGGGGATCGGGTTGCGCGCGTTGGCGAGTCCCACCGCCCGGACGGCGGCGGGATGGCCGGAAAGCGCCGCGAGCTCGGAGTAGGAGGCGGTCCTGCCGGCCGGGACGCGCCGCAGCGCCGCCCAGACGTCCCGCTGGAAAGGCGTTCCGCCGGGATCGGCGGGTACGCCGTCGAGGGCGCCGAGGTCGCCGGCGAAGTACGCGGCGAGTCGCGACACCGCCCCCGCCGGGTCCGCGTCTTCCTCGACCGGCTGCCCCCCGAACCGGCGGTTGAGGTCTTTCTTGAGCCCTTCGTACCGGTCCGCGAACGCCAGGCCGCACAGCGATCCGTTCGCCGCGTAGATCAGGAGCGCGCCGATGGGCGACTCCATTCTCGCGAAGCAGACCGTCATGCCGCGCGTCACCCCCGGGAAGCGGCTACTTCAGCGCCTTGAGCTCGACCGAGCCCGCGGAGGTACGGATCCGGAGCGCCTCGCCGCCCTTTCCGATGGTTCCGCGGACACTCGAGCTGCCGATCGTACCGATCACCTGGAGCGGGAAATCGGTCGAGATGCGGCCGGCCGAAGTGGACGCCTCCACGGCGAGGTTCACCGACGGGTCGAGCGTCACCGTGACCGAGCCCGCCGACGTCTCGAGATCGCCCCCCTTCGAGTTCCCGCGAGCGAAGGACGCCTCGATGGAGCCGCCCGACGTCTTGGCCATCACGCGCCCTCCCGCATTCACGGCCCGGACCGAGCCGCCGGAGGTGCGGAGCACGGCGTCGCCCGTGACGTCCGCGACCTCGACGTGCCCCCCGCTCGTGTGCGCCTCCAGCGGACCGGCGATCGAGGAGGCTTCGATGCTGCCCCCGGAAGTCTCGACGCTCACGTTTCCCTTGATGTCCCGGAGCCGGATGCTACCGCCCGAGGTGTGGGCCTTCAGGTTGCCCGCCAGGAAGCCCACCGAGATCGAGCCTCCGGACGTGCGCACGTCCGCCATCCCCTCGAGCCCCGAGGCCTCGATGGACCCGCCCGCCGTGTGGAAGGACACGCTCGTGGCCTTCGGCGCGCGGATCTCGAAGTGGATCGGGATGCCGCGATGCCAGCTGGAGTCGATCTTCTTCCCGCTGATGCGGACCTCTCCCGGCCCCGCCTGGAACTCGAACTTGTATCGCTGCTCCATCTCGTCCGACGTCGAGGTGACCACGACGCGGACGCCGGGCTCGGAGCTTCCCGTGATCGTGATGCTGCCGGCGTCGGTGTCCACCGCCAGTTTCCCGCCCGGGGCGAGATCGAGGGTCTTCTCGATCTTGCTTCCCGCCGCCGCGGGAAGGGCGAGCGCCAGTACCAGAACCGACAGTCCGAGCAGCCGCATCGCCTGGCGATGTTGCGCCATGATCTCCTCCCTTTAGTGTCCAGTCTGGAGTACGTTGCATGACTCGCCGAGCTATGGGCGGTCCTGGCGAGAAGGGCCGACGAAGGCATACCCAGCGTATTCCGAGGAGGCCCGACGAAGCCAGGGCCGGCCAGAGCCGGCGAGATATGCGACGTACTCCAGACTCGGGACACTTGATTACCGAAGGATTGTACGCGCGGGACCCCCCGACGGTTCCCTCGGGTCGCGAGGACGGGCGAGGACTCAGCGGGGAGTCTGCTCGACGAGGCTCCAGCTCTCGACGCTGACGATCCCGCCGCGGGATCCTCCGGTGTAGCGGACATGGAGGGTACGGCCTTTCTCCACGCCGGCGCGGTTGTCGGCGCGGAGCGGGATGCGGACCGAGTCCCCGTCGATGGAGATCACCGCGGCGCCGACGGCCCGCTCTTCCGGCCGGAACCCCGCCGTCGAGGCGTTCACGTCGAGCACTTGGAACTCGCCCTCCTTGGTGGCGAGGGCGAGGTCGGGCCGGAACATCATCACGAGGAGCCCGGCCACCATGACGACGAGGGCCGCGATGAGGAGCGCCCCCCCGACCCACCTCCCGGCCTTGCGCCAGAGACTGTCCTTCCCGTGACGCGCATCCTTCGGATACTTGACCAGCGAGGTCAGCATCCCCCGTTTCCTGCGGTGCTTCGATTGCTTCATCGATGCGCTCCGGCGGGCCGGGCGTCTCCCGCCCGGCCCGCCGGGGAATATAGCCCCAAACCCGCGTCGCGGATCAGCGGACGTACTTCAGGTTGCCGAGCGGGACGGAGCGAAGCAGGCGGCTCCAGGCGTCGACACCTCGCGCGCCTGCCGCCGGCGTGCCCGCGACGGCGCGGGTGAGCTCGAGGTAGGGCGCCGAGGGGACGCCCGGCGGAACGGTCAATCGGAGCGCCTTCGCCGGCCGCAGCCAGCCGAGCACGAGACGGACCCAGCGGGCGGAATCCGCCGCACCGGCCTCCGCGCCGGCCGCGGGCGCGGCCCCTTTCGGCTCGCTCCGCGATACGAGATCCGCGGCCGCGCGCTCGGAAGCCTCCCGGACCCAGGGGTCGCTTGGCAACGCCTGCGCCGCCTCGGCGAGCGCCCACGCGGCGAACGCCTGCACCGCGGAGTCCTCCGCCAGCGCGCCCGACGGGAGCTGGGCGCCGAGGAGAGCGGCGAGCGCGGGCCTTCCCTGCGCGGGCGAGAGGCGCCCATCCTCCGCGAGATCGGACAGCACCCGGATCGCCGCGAGGAGCAGGCGGTCACCGGCTTCGGTGCCGTGCAGGGCGGCCACCCGTGCGGGGAGCGGCGCGGAGCGTGACGGGGAGGCGTAGGACGGATCGTCCCGGGTGTCCCATCCCCTTCCGGGAGACGCGACCGCTTTTCCCGCGACGGCGCCCGAGCCCGTGACCATCTCGGCCGCTTCCAAGGAAGCGCCTTGGGCGGAAAGAGCCGCGACCGGTGCGAGCATCGTCTGCTTGTAGGCCGCATTTCGCGGTACCGGCGGAGGCGCGCTCGACGCGCCCATCAGCCCTCCGACGACGCCTCCGACGATCCCGCCGACGAAGCCGCGCGCGGAGTCCTTCTTGCCGCCGCCCCTCCCGGCGCGCTCGTCCTCGAGGGCGAGCCTCTCGTAATGGTCCTCGGCGACCGCCGCTGTCGGCGCGCTTCCGCCTTCCGCGGTCCCGGCCTTCGCGCAGATGGCGACGGGGCCCTCGCTGCCGAACACTCCCGCGAACGAGGTCCCCTCGGGGATCGGCAGGGCCTGGTCGATCCTCTCCGAGTTCCCGCCCGGGTTCACGACGCGCGAGTCGTCCACCGCGACGAACGAGGTGTACGGGCTCATCAGGCGGTACTCGAGGGCGAGTGCCGTGACCTCGGCCTCGATGGACGGCGGCGACTCTCCCCCGGGAAGGCTCAGGAGCAGCTCCTCGATCCGGTGGCGCGCCCAGACCGAGGCGAGCGGGGCGTGCGCCGCCTCGCGCTCCGGGAGGGCCACCTGTAGCCTCTGCTCCCAGTAGCGGCCGCCGAGCTTCCCGCGAACGATCACCTCGCCCGCGCCGGCCGCGAGGTAGCGTCCGACGACGGTCAGGGTCTGCCCGGAACCGAGATCGGGGAGTTTCTCCGGCACGGGGTCCGCGACGGCGAGCGCGCCCCAGTCGATCGAGAGATCGGTCAGGTACGGCCTCGTGACCCACGAGCGGAACCGGTCCACGGCCTCGTCCGGGCTCTCGTCGGGGCGGACGAACACGTACGCTCCGCGGCCGAGGGCCGCCATGCGGTCGAGCAGGTAGTGGTTGACCGACGAGCCGATGCCGAACGTGTAGATGCGGGCCTGCCCGACGACGGGGGAGATCGCCGCGAGGATCTCGTGCTCGTTCCCGATGTACCCATCGGTCAGGAAGACCACGACCCGCAGCCGGTCCGGGTCCGGCGGACGGGCGAACGCCGCCTTGAAGCCCTCCAGCATCTCGGTACCGCCGCCCCCCTCGAGCGAGTCGAGCCACGCGAGGCCGCGCTCGACGGAGGCGGAGTCGTTCGGAAGCGGCTTGTCCGAAAGCATCGAGGAGCCGTTCGCGAACCGGATCAAGTCGAACGTGTCGCGCGGCCCCAGCGTCTTGAGGGACTCGCGTGCGAGCCGCTTCGACGCCTCGAGCGGGATGCCGCGCATGCTCCCGGACGTATCGAGCACGAAGAGAATCTCCTTGGGAGCCGCCTCGAGGGCGCTCACCTCCCCCTTCGGCTGGACGAGCAGCGTGAAGAAGCCGTCGCCGCGCTCGCGATGGGCGAGGAAGCCGATCGCCGGCTTCTCGGAGGACACGCTCCAGCGGAGCATGAAGTCCTTGTTCGGGATCGCGTCGTCCGGGGCGAGCGACACCCGCGCGGTCGAGCGCGCCGGGCTCCGGGCAAGGATGCGGTGGCTCGGGCTCGCGAGGTTCACGATGGGAACGCCCGCGTCGAGCGACACCTCGATCTCGACATCGTGGCCCGACCGGTAACCCGGCTTCAGGACCGGCGGCGTGATCCGGCCGGCGTCGGGCACCCGGGGAGCCGGCTTCGCCCTTCCGGTCGCGATCGCGCCGGCCGGGGCGCCGCCTCCCGGGACGTACCGCGGCCCGACCACCAGCGGGAACGTGTAACGGTAAGTGCCGGCGTCGTAGCGCAGGGTTTCAACCGTCCGGAGGCGCACGCGGATCTCGCGCCCGGGCTCGAGGTTCGCGATGGATTGGGTGAAGATGTTGGGCCGCTCCTGCTCGAGGAGCGCCGCCTGGTAGCCGGCCTCCCGGGCCGACTCGTAGATCTGCCGCGCCTCCTCGCGCCGCTTGATCTCCCCCTTGATCGTCCGGTCGCCCACGACGAGCTCGAAATCGTCCACGGCCGCGCGGTCGCCGAGCGGGAAGGTGTAGACCGCCTCGACCGGGTGGTCGTAGGGATTGACGAAGGTCTGCTCGACCACGGTTCGCGCGACGAAGGCGGAGATCTCCGCCGTCACCCTGGTGTGGCGGAGGGGCATCTCCACGATCGCGCCGCCGGGCTCCGTGACCCGGAGGGCGCCGGGGGTCGCCGGGTCGTCCGCGGCGGAAGCGGCGGAGGCGAGGAGCAGGGTCGCGATGGCGAGAAAGCAGGCCGGGCTCGTGGGTCTCATGGCGCGTCCTCCCGTCAGCAGGGTTCGGAACATGCCTGTGAGACCGTTGTACGCCCTCGAAGTTCCCGACGGCAGGAGGGCGGGGCCGAAGCCGCGGATTCGTCCCCGCGCGGGGGGGGTCAGTCCAGGCTCTTCCTGAACCGCCTCGAGGCCAGGGCGAAGACCACGGCGCCGATCCCCGCGAGGATCGCCCCTTCCCGCCAGAGCACGTCGATCCCGGACCCCTTGAGGAAGATCCCGCGGACGATGTCGTTGTAGTAGCGGAGAGGGATCACGACGGTTCCGTAACGGATCGCGGGCGGCATGTTCTCGATCGGGAAGATCAGCCCGGACAGGAGGATCATCGGCATCATGAACACGAAGGCCGAGGTCATCATCGCCTGCTGCTGCGTCCGCACCAGCGCCGAAACGAACAGCCCGAGCCCGAGGGTCGTCAGCAGGAAAGGCACCGTCAGGAGCGCCAGGAGCGCGAACGAGCCCCGGAGCGGGACGCGGAACAGGAACACCACCAGCGCCGAGACCAGGACCAGGTCCGCCATCCCGATCACCGCGAACGGCGCCAGCTTGCCGAGGATCATCTGCCACGGACGGACCGGCGTGACGCTCAGCTGCTCCAGCGTGCCGATCTCCTTCTCGCGCACGACCGCCACCGACGGGAGGATCATGGTGATCAGCATGAGGGTCATCGCGAGGATCGCGGGGACGTAGAACCAGCGCGTGGCGAGATCCGGGTTGTACCAGACCCGCGGGACCAGCTCGACCGCCGCCGGCCGCGGCGCGCCACGTCCCGAAGCCGCGAGGCGGTTCGCGACCATCTTCGCCCCCGCCGCGGCGACGATTCGCGAAGCGTAGCCGAGGCCGACCACCGCCGAGTTGGAGTCGCTGCCGTCCGCGATCACCTGCACCCTCGGAGCGCGCCCCGCCTCCACGGCCTCGCCGTATCCCGCGCCGATCACCAGCGCGACCTGCGCCTTGCCGCTCACGAGCCACGCCTCGACATGGCCCGTCTCGTCCTCCGTGCCCGCCAGCCGGAAGTAGCCCGACCCCTCGAACCGGTCGAGGAGCGCGCGGCTCGCCGCGGTGCGGTCCTGGTCCACGAGCAGGAGGGGGATGTCCTTCACGTCCATGTTCGCCGCGTAGCCGAGTGCCAGGAGCTGCATGATCGGGCCGACCACCAGCGCCGGGATCATCTTCTTGTCCCGGCGGAGCTGGATGAACTCCTTGAGGATCACGTGGAGGAGGACGCGCACGATCAGACCTCCCGCCGGACCAGCCGGACCCACGCGAGCGCCAGGACCCCCGCCGCGAACAGGGCGAGGAACCCCAGCTCGGGGAGGAACGCTCCGAGGCCGGCCCCCTTGAGCATCACCCCGCGCACGATCACCAGGTAGTAACGGGCGGGGACGATCCGTCGTGATCGCCTGGAGAACCGCCGGCATCGAGCGGATCGTGAAGATGAACCCCGAGAGGAAGATCGCCGGGAGCATCGAGGTCAGGAAGCCCAGCTGGAACGCCATCGCCTGGGAGCCGGCGAAGCTCGAGACGAGAAGCCCCTGGCCGAGCGCGCCGATCAGGTAAAGCAGCGTCGCGAGGAACAGGTCGAGGTACGGTCCCCCTCACGGCGACCCCGAACAGGAACCGCGACGCGACGACGATCATCACCGTGGCCGCCAGCGAGATCACGAGGTACGGGAGGGTCTTCCCGACGATCAGCTCGCCGGGCCGGAGCGAGGTCACGCGGAGCTGCTCCATGGTCCCCCGCTCCTTCTCGCGCACGACGGAGAGGGCGGTGGACAGCACCGCGGTGAGCATCATGATGAAGCCGATGAGCCCCGGGACCAGGAAGAGGGTGGACTTCAGCTCGGGGTTGTACCAGACCCGCGGCTCGTACCCGATCGGCACCGCCTCGATCGTCCCGCCCGCCGCCTCGCGGGCGAGCGCGGCGTTCGCCGCCGCGACGAGACCCGACGGCGTAGCCGAGCACCGTGGTGGCCGTGTTGGCGTCGCTCCCGTCGAGGAGCAGCTGGACCTTCGCGGTGCGCCCCGCGGCGAGCTCGGCGCGCGTAGCGCTCCGGGATCACCAGCACCGCCTTCGCGATCCGCCGCCGCGTGACGTCCACGAGGTCGGCCCCGGCGGGGAGGTCCGCCACGAGGTCGAAGTAGGTCGAGTTGACGAAGGAGGCCGTCAGATCGCGGCTCGCGGCGCTCCTGTCCCGGTCCTGACTGCGCGAGGCGGACGTGCCGCACGTCGAAGTTCACGCGCGTAGCCGTAGAGGAGCAGCATCGCGGTCGGCATGCCGAGGAGGAGGAGCAGGCTCAGGGGGTCGCGCGAGGCCTGCCGCAGCTCCTTGAGGGCGACGGCCCAGATCTTCCTCATGGGCGGCCGCCGGCCGCGCCCGCGGCGTCCTCGCGCTCGATGTAGTGGATGAACACGTCCTCGAGCGACGGCACGATCCGCTCGGCGGCCGCCGGGACGTTCCCGTCGCGCTCGAGGGCGTTCGAGGACCCGCCGCCGCCCTTCCTCGGCGTCCTCGACCACGACGTGCAGCCGGGTGCCGAACACCGACGTCTCGAGCGCCCAGCTCTCCCCCTCGAGGCTGCGGAACGCGTCGAGGAACCTCGGCGCGCGGATCTCGAGCACCGCCCTCCCCGCGAACACCTCCTTCAGCTCCCGCACGCTGCCGAGGGCCACCAGGCGGCCGGCGTGCATCAGCGCGATCCTCGAGCAGTGCTCGGCCTCGTCGAGGTAGTGGGTGGTCACGATGACCGTGACGCCTTCCCCCGCCATCGTCGTCGATCAGCCCCCAGAACCTCCGCCGCGAGATCGGGTCGACACCGCCGGTCGGCTCGTCGAGGAACACCAGCCTCGGCCGGTGCAGCACCGCGCAGGCCAGCGCCAGGCGCTGCTTCCACCCGCCGGGGAGCGAGCCGGTGAGGAGGTCCTCCTTCCCCTCGAGGCCGGACATCGCCACCGCCCACGCCGAGCGCTCCTCCGCCTCCTTCCCGCGGAGGCCGTAGACGCCGCCGAAGAACCGGAGGTTCTCGCGCACGGTGAGGTCCTCGTAGAGGCTGAAGCGCTGGGTCATGTAGCCGATGCGGCGCTTGACCTCCTCCGGGTCCGCGACGACGTCGGTGCCGAGGACGCAGCCCCCGGCCCGAGGTCGGCGTCGAGCAGCCCCACGAGCATCCGGATCGCGGTGGACTTGCCGGCGCCGTTGCTGCCGAGGAGGCCGAACACCTCCCCTTCCTCGACGCGGAAGGAGAGGCGGTCCACCGCGGTGAACGCGCCGAACCGCTTGGTGAGCCCCTCGACCTCGAGCGCGGCGGCCACGCCTATCTCCCGACCGCGCGGTCGAGACTCGCGACCGCCATCCGGAGACCCGCGAACGCCGCGGTCCGCTCGAGCCCGGCGCGGAGGAGCCCGGTCTCGGCATCCAGGAGATCCGAGGAGAGACCGACGCCCGCACGGTAGCGGTCGGCGGAGACCCTGCGGTTCTCCTCCGCCGAGGCGAGGCCGCTCGACGCGACGGTGACCGCGGCGCCGGCGGTCCTCGCGTCGAGGAGGCGCGCCGTGACGTCGAGCCGGATCCGCCGGTCGAGGTCGTCGATCTGCTTTCGGATCGCATCCGCCTGCGCCGCCGCCTGCGCGACCGCCGCCCGCGTCCGCCCGCCGTCGAGGACGCTCAGGGAGAGGCCGACGCCGACGTTCCAGCTGGACTTCCAGACGTCCTGCGGCGGGAGGTAGTGCGCGTTCGGGTCCGCGTAGTCGTACGCCGCCGCCGCGCTGACCTGCGGGTAGCGGGACGACCGCTGCGCCTCGACCCGCGCCTCGGCGGCGGCGAGCCGCGCCGCGAGCGCCGCCCGCTCCGGGCGCGCCGCGAGCGCTTCCTGCACCAGCTTCTCGAGGCTCTCCGGAAGGGCCTCCGCGGTCTCCAGGGAATCGGCGGCCTCGATCCGGGTCTCGGGCGGAAGGCCGAGAAGGCGGACGAGGTTGGCGTTGGCGATCTCGGCCGCGTTGTCCGCCCGGAGCGCCGCGAGGCGCGCCCGGTCGCGCTCGACCTCGACCGCGAGGACCTCGTTGCGCGCCGCCATGCCGAACTTCTCGCGGTTCCTCGCGTCGGCGAGATGCGCCTCGAAGGTGTCGAGCGCGCCGGCGACGACCGAGGCGCTCTCCCGCGCGGTCACGAGCGACCAGTACGCCGCGGTGGTCTCGAGCGTCAGGTCGTCGAGGCCGGCCCGGGTCTCGCTCGCCGCCGCCTCGCGGTCGCCGGTGGCGGCGGCGATGCCGCTCTCGATCCTGCGCCCGGTGTAGAGCGGCGCGGTCACGGCGAGGCGCGTCCGCCAGTTGTCGGGGATGTCCTCGAAGACCGTCACCCCGATGGGGGGCGGCAGCTTGAACTCGGGGATCCTCGAGTTCCGCGCGTAGCTGGCGGTGAGGTCGAGGGAGGGCAACCGCTGCGCCTTGGCGCCCGCGATGCCGGCGTCGGCCGCCGACTCGAGGGCGCGAAGCTGGGCGACGCGCGGCGACTGGTCCCTCGCGCGCGCGACCGCCTCGGCCAGCGTGAAGCGGACCGCCGGGCTCGACTCGTCGCGGCGCGAAGCCTGCCCCGGCCCGGCTTCCGGCGGCACGGGCTCGTCGTTCGCGGCGGCGGCAAGGGCCGGCGCGGCGGCGAGCAGGAACGCGAGGGCACCCGCGACGACGCGGCTCATGGCGACACCTCTTTACCCGCGTCCGCGTTCTCCGCGTCGCGGATCCTTGCGATGAAGACGTCCTCGAGGGAAGGCACCGTCGGCCGGGCCGACTCGACGACGATCCCCGCGGCGGCGAGGTCCGAGGCGATCCTCCGCGCGGCCTCGTCCGCGGCCGCGGGGCCGGCGCCCGGAAGGGTCGCGTGGAGCCTCTCGCCGAACGACTGGACGTCGGCGACCCCCGCCATCCCGGAGAGCAGCTCCGCGGCCCGCCGCCGCGGCGACGCCAGCACCTCGACGATCGCCGCCCCGGACGACGCACGGAGCGCCGCGGGCTCGTTCACGCTCAGGAGCCGGCCCCGGCTCATCAGCGCCACCCTGCGGCATCGCTCCGCCTCGTCGAGGTACGGCGTCGTGAGGAGGATCGTGAGCCCGTCGCGCTCGAGCCCCGACAGGATCTTCCAGAAGTCCCGCCGCGACACGGGGTCCACCCCGGTCGTCGGCTCGTCGAGGACGAGGAGCTCCGGCGTGTGGATGAGATTGCAGGCGAGCGCGAGCTTCTGCTTCATCCCGCCCGAGAGCCGGTCCGCGAGGCGCGTCCTGAACGGGGCGAGCCTCAGGGTCTCGAGCAGCTCGTCGCGGCGCGCCCGCCACCGCCGCACCCCGTGGACCTGCGCGAAGAAGCCGACGTTCTCGTCCACCGACAGGTCGCCGTAGAGGGAGAAGCGCTGGGGGAGGTAGCCGACGCGCCGCGACAGGTCGCGGGCGCGGCGCACCGGGTCCACCCCGAGCGTGCGCACGGTCCCCGCGCCCGGCGCGAGCAGGCCGAGGACCATCCGGAGCGTCGTGGTCTTCCCGGCGCCGTCCGGCCCGATGATCCCGAACGTCTCCCCGGGCGCGACGTCGAACGAGACGCCGTCCACCGCGGTGACGGCGCCGAAGCGGCGGACCGCCCCCTCGAGCGCGACGACCGGTCCCGCGTCGCTCATCGCGCGGCGTCGGCGGCCCGGAGCCTCGCCTCGGCGGGCATTCCGGGCTTGAAGAGGCCATCCTTGTTCTCGAGGCCGATCTTGACCTTGTAGACCAGCTTCACCCGCTCGTCGCGCGTCTGCACGTTCTTCGGCGTGAACTCGGCCTTCGAGGCGATGAAGGTGACCTTCCCCTTCCGCGTCTGCCCGTCGTCGGTGACCACCTCCGCCTCCTGCCCGAGCCGGATCCGCCCGAGGTCGGGCTCGCCGACGTAAACCGTGAGCCAGGCGTCGTCGAGGTCGGTGATCACGCAGAGGGGCGCCCCGGGGGGAGCAGCTCCCCTTGCTCGGCGATCTTCTCGGTCACGATCCCCGCGAGCGGGCTCGCCGTGACCGCGTCCCTCGCCTGCTGCTCCAGCTGGGCGATGCGCGCGTCCGCCGCCGCGAGACGCGCGCGCGCCGCGTCGATCTCCTCCGCGCGCGAGCCCGATCGCAGCTTGTGAAGCGTCTCGCGGGAAGCGTCGAGCCTGGCCACCGCGACGTCGCGCCGGGTCAGCGCGTCGTCGCGGGACTTCGTCGTGCCGGAACCCGCGTCGAGCAGCCCCTGGAGCCGGTCGAGGTCCCGCTGCGCGCCGTCGAGGTCGGCCCGCGCCTGCGCCACCTGCGCCTCGGCCCCGGCGACGTCCTCCTTGCGGGAGCCGGCGACGCGGAGCCGCAGCTCGGCCTCGGCCTGGCCCCGGTCGGCCTTCGCCCCGTCGAGCGCGAGCCCGATGTCGGTCGCGTCGATGCGGGCGAGCTCCTGCCCCGGCGTCGTGCGGTCGCCCTCGTGGACCGCGAAGAGCACGAGCCGTCCTCCGATCTTGGTCGAGATCCGCACGTCGGTGGCCTCGACGTGCCCCGAGGCGACGATGAGCGACGGATCGTTCCGGTCGCCGCAGGCGGCGGCCGCGAGGGCCATGGGAACGACGAATGCGAGGCGCCAGCTTCTCGTCATGACCGTGCTCCTATCGTGCCGGGCCGTCCGCCGCGGCGGGGGACGCGCCGGACTCGCGAACGAGGCCGCGAACGAGGATCTCCTGCAGGTTGGCGATGAAGGCTTCGGGCTCGGGCGCCCGCGCGACGGGAAGCTCCCCGTCGGCGATGAGGCGGGCCCTCATCGGCTCCGTGGCGAAGAAGAAGAGCAGGCTCCCCATCACGACGAGGTGGGTGAGGACCGGATCCACCGCGCGAAACGTGCCCTCCTCGATCCCCCGCTCGTAGATCCTCCGTACCTTGACGAACATGTCGCGGAAGGCCGGGAGGACCCTTTCGCCCAGATGGCGGCCTCCCGAGATCGCCTCGCGCATCATCATCGCGGGGAAGTGCGGACGGCGAGCGGTCAGCTCGCCGAACATCCCGGCGAAGGCGCGCAGCGTCTCGTCCGCCGGGCCGCTTCCCTCGAGGAGGGTCTCGATCCCCGAGCCGACCTCGCTGAAGGTCGAGATCAGGATCCGCTCGTAGAGCCGCTCCTTGCCGCCGAAGTAGTAGCTGATCATCGCCTTGTTGGCGCGGGCCCTCCGGGCGATCATGTCCACCGTCGTCCCGTCGAAGCCGTGCGTGGCGAACAACTCGGACCCGGCCTCGAGCAAGGCCTCTCTCGTCGCCTCGGGATCCCGCTGGCCTTTGACCCGTTCCCCCGCTTGAGCCTTCATCGGGCCTCCAATTGACCGAACGTTCTAATTAAACGTTTGTATAACATAATACGACGACAGGACGGCCTGTCAAGGGAATCACCGAGCGGTGCCGGACCGGCCGGGAGCCCGTCCGAGTAACCCCGTGGGCCGCGCGAATACTCGGACGGGCTCCTAGGGTTTTTCTGCCGTGGGCGCCCGCCTTGGGGCGATCCCCACGCTCCGGTCGAGCGCGGGGAGGAGGGCCGTGAAGACGCGGGCGGCCTCGTCGACGAGCCAGGTCCCGGACAGCCGCTCCCTGGCCTCGGGAAAGTCGTGGCGGACGCCGATCTCCCACCAGACCCCGCGCCGCCGGACTTCCTCGAACGACCCGGCCCAGTCGGTGGCCGACTCGAACACGCGGCGGGAGCCCTCGGGCCACGGCGCGGCCGCGTAGACCCGGAAAGCCAGGCCGTGCTCGCGGGCGACCTCCACGAGCGCGGCCCCCAGCCCGCCGTGCCGGCAGAGGAACTCGAAGCGCCCGAAGCCGGCCGCCCCGGTGTCCCAGGCGAGGCGGACCGCGACGTGATCCGGGTGCACGCCCACGTTGAGCTGCGCCGCGGCCTGGTAGCCGTGCGCCTCGTGGGAGATCGCCAGCCAGGTGCAGAACGGCTGGTACCCCGCCGGCCAGTCGAGGCGCGGGAGGTGCGCGTGGAGCGGGGACGGCGTGAGCGGGCCCAGCATCTCGAGGAGGTCGTCGCCGAGGAGCTTCAGCGCGGGGTGGAACCCGGCGAGGATCGCCCTCCGCCGCCGCTCGCGGTCGTGGATCGCGAACGCCTCGAACGCCTCCGCGGGCAGCCCTTCGAACCGCGGTGCCGGGCGAAACAGCATGCTCTCCTCGCCTCGCCGCGCCTCCATTATCCCATGTCGCGTGGGGGGTTGGAACCCGCGGGGCCAGATGGCGTAGACTCCCCCCTCAAGTGTTCAGGACCGCTGGCCGAGGGAGCCTCCGCGAGGGAGGCGACGGGTCGGCGTGCGAGGATGGTATGCAGCCAAGAAAATATTCGCGGGTCGGATGGATCGCGGCCGCGATCCTGCTGCTCGCCGCGCTCCCCGCGGCGGCGCAGGATCTGGCCTCCTTCGAGAAGAACGTGACCGAGCACAAGCTGGCCAACGGTCTCACGTTCCTGATCTACCAGCGCCCCGGCGCCCCCGTGGTCTCGTTCTTCACCTACGCGAAGGTGGGGGCGGCGCAGGAGGTCCCGGGGATCACCGGGATCGCGCACATGTTCGAGCACATGGCGTTCAAGGGAACCACGCAGATCGGGACCAACGACTGGAAGGGCGAGAAGACCGCGCTCGCGAAGGTCGACGAGACCTACCACGCCTACGACCTGGAGCGGCGCAAGACCGGCGGGCCCGACCCCGCCCGCCTCGAGCAGCTCAAGAAGGCGTGGAAGGACGCCCAGGAAGCCGCGGACAAGTTCATCGTGAAGAACGAGTTCGGCGAGATCATCGACCGGGAGGGAGGCGCCGGCCTGAACGCGGGGACCAGCTCCGACCAGACCGTCTACTTCTACTCCCTTCCCGCCAACAAGGTGGAGCTCTGGGCCCACCTCGAGTCGGAGCGCTTCCTCGACCCGGTGTTCCGCGAGTTCTACAAGGAGCGGGACGTGGTCATGGAGGAGCGGAGGCTCAGGACCGAGAGCCAGCCGACCGGCCGCCTGATCGAGCAGTTCCTCTCCACCGCGTACCAGGCGCACCCCTACCACCAGCCGGTGGTCGGCTACATGAGCGACCTGATGTCGTTCTCGCGCGAGGACGCGGACCTCTTCCGCCGCACCTACTACGTCCCCTCGAACATGGTCATCGCGATCGCCGGGGACGTGAAGGCCGCCGAGATCATCCCGATCCTCGACAAGTACTTCGGCCGCCTCCCGGCCTCCCCGGCCCCGCCGGTGCTCCGCACCGAGGAGCCGAAGCAGATCGCGGAGAAGACCGTCACGCTGCCGGACAAGTCCCAGCCCATCTACGTCGAGGGATACCACCGCCCCGCCAGCACCGACAAGGACGACGCGGTGTACTCCGCGATCTCCGACGTGCTCTCCTCCGGCCGCTCCTCGCGCCTCTACCGCAGCCTCGTCCGCGACAAGAAGATCGCCGCCCAGGCGGTCGCGATGTCCGGCCTGCCCGGCGAGAAGTACCCGAGCCTGATGGTCTTCTTCGCGGTCCCGACCCCGGGGCACGCCAACGAGGAGGTCCAGAAGGCGATCCGCGAGGAGATCGAGAAGATCAAGAACGAGCCCGTCTCGGACGAGGAGCTCCAGCGGGTGAAGACCCGCGCGAAGGCCGACCTGATCCGGGGTCTCGAGGGCGAACCAGGGGATCGCCGGGCAGCTGGCGACGTACCAGGCGCTCTACGGCGACTGGCGGGAGCTGTTCCGCGAGGTGGAGAAGATCGACAAGGTGACGAAGGACGACATCAAGCGCGTGGCCCAGTCCACCTTCGTCCCGACCAACCGCACCGTGGGGATGATCGTCAACACCGACTCCCCGTCGGCGAAGAACTAGGGGAGGGCGGACGATGAGAACCACGACGTTCCGTGTCGCTGTCGCGGCGGCGCTCGCCGTGCTCCTGGCCGTGCCCGCGGCGGCCCAGGTGAAGAGCTACAAGAAGATCAAGTACCCGAAGCTCCCCGACTTCAAGATCGAGAAGCCGGTGACCTACACCCTCGAGAACGGCATGACCGTGTTCCTCCTGGAGGACCGCGAGCTGCCGCTGATCTCGGTGACCGCCAGGATCCGGACCGGCTCCGCCTGGGAGCCCGCCGAGAAGGCGGGCCTCGCCTCCCTGATGGGAACGGTGCAGCGGACCGGCGGCACGGAGGCCATGGAAGGCGACGCCATCGACGACTACCTGGCGAACCGCGCGGCCACCGTCGAGACGGGCGTCGGCCGCGACTCCGGCTCCGCCTCGATGAACTGCCTCAAGGAGAACTTCGACGACGTCTTCAAGGTCTTCGCCGACGTGCTGCGCCGGCCGAAGTTCGCCCAGGAGAAGCTCGACCTCGCCAAGGTCCAGACGAACACGGGGATCGCGAGGAGAAACGACCAGGTGATGGGAATCCTGGGCCGCGAGTTCCCGCGCCTCGTCTTCGGCAACGACTCCCCCGCCGCGCGGTTCGAGGAGTACGCGACCGTCGGCGCCGTAACGCGCGACGACCTGGTAGCCTGGCACGGGAAGTACTACGTGCCGAGCAACGTCTACCTCGGGATCGTGGGGGACTTCGACACCGCGGAGATGAAGAAGAAGGTGGAGGCGGTGTTCGGCGACTGGAAGAAGGCGCCGGCAGCCGCGCTCCCCCCGTGCCGTACGCCAAGGACCCGAAGCCCGGGGTGTACTTCATCGAGAAGTCCGACGTGAACCAGGCGTACGTGGTGATGGGGCACCTCGGCATCGAGCAGAAGAACCCGGACTACTTCGCCGTGCAGGTCATGAACGAGGTCCTCGGCGGCGGCTTCGCGAGCCGGATGTTCAGCAACGTGCGGTCGAAGAAAGGGCTCGCGTACAACACGTTCGGTAGTCTCGGCGCCGACAACTTCGTCCCGGGGCTGCTGCGCGCCGGCCTCCAGACCAAGTCGGAGTCCATGGCCCAGGGGGTCGAGGCGGTGAAGGCCGAGATCGTCGGCATCATCGAGAACCCGCCCAAGGACGACGAACTGAAGCGCGCGAAGGACGCGATCCTCAACTCGTTCGTCTTCAATTACGACTCGAAGGCCAAGATCCTGAACCAGCAGATGGCGTACGCCTTCTGGGGCTTCCCGGCCGACTATCTCGAGCAGTACCGCGCCAACATCGAGAAGGTGAAGAAGGACGACGTGGCGCGCGTCGCGAAGCAGTACGTCCATCCCGACAAGCTCGCGATCCTCGTGATCGGCAAGTCCGCCGACTTCGACAAGCCGGTCGCGAGCCTCGGCGCGGTCACCAACGTGGACATCGCGATCCCGCCGCCGGCGGACAAGGCGCCGAAGGTGGCGAAGAGCGCGGCGTCCCTCGCGGCGGGGCAGCAGCTCCTGGCGAAGGCCGCCGCGGCGCTCGGCGGGACGAACCCGGCCGACGTGAAGGCGATCGAGGCCAGCGCGAAGATGACGCTGAGCCTGGGCGGGCAGTCCATCCAGATGTCGCGTACCACCCTGATCGTGTTCCCCGACCGGATGCGGCAGGTCATGTCCACCCCGATGGGGGACCAGACCGTCGTCGTCACCGGCTCGGAGGGGTTCGCGATCGCGGGCGGGAAGACGATGCCGCTCCCCGCGGCGTCGCTCGAGCGGCAAACCAAGGGAATGGCCCGCGACCTGCGGTTCCTCGTCCGCTATGCCTCGGACCCGTCGCTCGAGGCCGTCGCGGGCGGCGAGGACACCGTGGACGGGACGAAGTGCCAGGTCGTCGCGGTGACCTACAAGGGGACGGAGTCCAGGCTCTGCGTGGCTATGGACGGCAAGGTCCTGAAGCAGAGCTACCAGGGCGAGAACCCCATCACGAGAGCGCCGGGGCAGATCGAGGCCTACTACTCCGACTACCGCGCGGTCGAGGGACGGATGGTCCCGTACAAGGAAGTCGTCAAGTCGGACGGGCAGGACGCGTTCTCCCTGACCCTCGAGTCGTTCAAGATCGACCCGCCGGTCGACGAGAAGCTGTTCGAGAAGCCGGCGGAATGACCGTTTGATCCCGGTTTCGTTTCGTGGAGGGCCCCGCTCGCGGGGCCCTCTTCCTTTCGGGTAGGATCCTGCTTCGATGCGCTACCGGTGCGTTCTCCTCGACGCGGGCGAGACGCTGTTCGGGCCGCGGGAATCCTTCGGCGCGGTGTACGCGCGGGTCTTGGCGCCGCTCGGGCTCGTTCGCCCGGCGGAGGTCTTCGAGTCCGCGATCCGCGAATCGTGGCGCGAGATGGACCGGCTCGTGCCCCGCGGGGCGGACCGGTACGCCTTCTTCCCGGGAGGCGAGGACGCATACTGGCTCCGTTTCGCACGCGGGGCCGTCGAGCGGGCCGCCGGTGCCGACGCGGCGGACGGGTTCGTCGAGGCGGCTCTCGAGCCGCTGCGGGCGGCGTTCCGCGAGCCCGGGGCGTGGCTCGTCTATCCCGACGTGAGACCGGCGCTGTCGCTGCTCCGACTCTCGGGGGCTTCGCTCGCGGTAGTCTCGAACTGGGATTCGCGCCTGCCCTACCTGCTGGACGTCTTGGACCTCGACGGCCTTTTCGACGCGGTGGTTTTCTCCCACAGGATCGGGGTCGAGAAGCCGGACCCTCGCATCTTCCGGAGCGCGCTCGACGCGGTCGGCGCGGCGCCTCGCGATGCGCTCCACGTGGGGGACGTGCCGGAGCTGGACCTCGAAGGGGCCCGCTCGGCGGGAATCGACTGCGTGCTCGTGGACCGGCGCTCTCGCCTCGACCCGGCGCTCGGGGCCCTCTCCGACCTCTCGGCGCTGCCGCGGATCGTGAGGAGCGGCCTGCCCTGACCGGCGATCAGGACTTCACGAACTGCTTCTTCTTCTCCTCGAAGGTCTTGGAGTAGTCGGTCTCGCCCGAGAAGAGCACGGAGTCGATCACCCCGTCGGGGCGAATGATGAAGATCGTCGGGGTGGACGTCACCATGAACAACGTACCGAGCCTGAGCTCCTTGTCCATGACGGTCGGGAAGACGAACGCCTCCTGCTTGCAGTATTCCTCGGTCTGCGTCCGCGCGGCGTCGCTCAGGACCTTGGCCGCGGTCACGACGTTGATCCCTTCCGGATGCGCCTTCACGTACGCGTTGATCTGCGGAAGCGACTTGCGACAGTGCGGACAGTCCTCCGCCCAGAAGATGAGCACGTTGAGCTTGTTCGGGGCCAGCAGGCTCGACGTGTTGCGCACGGCGCCGCTGCCGACGAGCGGCGCCTCGAAGTCCGGGCATTTCTTTCCGACCAGCTCGACCGCCGGGAAGTACGGCGGAAGCACGCCGTAGCTGCCCACGCGGCCGGTTTCCGCGAGGCGCCTCAGTGCCCCGGCGACGTCCATCTTGTACTCGATCACCTGCTTGAGTCCGCCGGCGTTGGTCATCCGGAGGCGGCCCTCGGCGTCGAGCGCGGACACGTTCGGGACGGAACGCACGGCGAGGAGGCGACCGATCTTGAACCCGTCGTCCTGGAGCACCGGTATGTGGATCTTGAGCGCCGCGATCCGCTCCTTGGTGACCTTGAGCCAGTTCTGCGCCGCCGCCTCGCTCGCGCCGACCGGCGCGGTCACGACGCCGTAGACGGCCAGCTTCGAAGGACCGGCAGCGTCCGCGAGCTCCTGGACACCCAGCAGGGTCTCCTCCGCGCGGGGGTGCTGCGGGATCCAGTAGCAGAGCACGACGGGCGTCTTGCCGATCACGCCCTTGAGGTCGATCCTCGGCTCGCCGCCCGCACCCGGGTTGAGGTTGACATACGTCCCCGCCGGGAACACCTCGCCGAAAGCGGCCGTTGCCTGCGGGGAGGTCTCGGCGGGAGCGCCGAGGACGAGCGTCGAGACGGAAAGGGTCAGGGTCAGCAGGCTCAGGGCCGCCGCCCGGGAAGGCCGACTCATCCGCATGGTGTCCTCACCTTTTCGATGGCGCCGAGAATAGGGCGCGTTGAATTATGCGGACAGTTGCTCTTTTCTTCAAACGGTCCCGGCGACTCTCTCGCTCGGATCCGGAAAGAGCTTTCGTCTTACATTCGCAAATTTCGATTTTCGGGGTTGTCCCGAGGCGATCGGGGATTTATAGTCCCCGCGATGCGACGAGGGGATGGTGTCTGCCCCGTCTCGAGGAGGGGGTTCTCTGCTCCCTTCGGTGCGCTCGTGTCGGCGTTGGCGATAGGGATCCTCATGACCCCGGGGTGCGCCGGGGTCCACCGGACCCAGGTCGAGACGAGCGCGCCGGCGGCGGAGCAGGCCACGGCCGTTGCGCCGGGTGCCGATGTCGCGGCCGCCACGAGGGGAGCCACGGGGAATGCGCGCGCCGAGGACGGCGACTCGCCGCAGGGCGTGTTCCATCGCGTCGAGCCCGGCCAGACCCTCTGGCGGATCGCGCGGGTCTACGCCGTACCGCTCGAGGAGCTTCGCGAGGTCAATGGCCTCGATGACGCGGGCCGGCTGGAAATCGGCCAGGACCTGTTCGTCCCGGGGGCCACTTCCGTCATGGCGGTGCCGCCGTACCCGTCGCCGCTCCCGCTCGTCCCGGTGCCCCTGCCGAGGGCCTTTGCCCCGCCGGCTCGCGACCTCGGCTTCGAATGGCCCGTGGCCGGCGGCCAGGTGATCTCCTACTTCGGCGCGCGCCGCAGGACCCACCGGCACGCGGGGATCGACATCGGAGGCGACCGCGGACAGGAGATCCTCGCGGCGCGCAGCGGGGTCGTCACGTTCAGCGGGCGCACGAAGACCGGCTACGGAAAGCTCGTCATCCTCGACCACGGCAGCGGCATCGAGTCGCTCTACGCCCACGATCAGGACGTCCTGGTTCGGATCGGCGACAAGGTGGACAAGGGGCAGCCGATCGCCCGCCTCGGGCGGTCGGGCAACGCGACGACCCCCCATTGCCACTTCGAGATCCGCAAGGACCGTATCCCGGTCGATCCGCTCCTGTACGTGTCCCGGCTGGCCGAGAACCGCCCGTGAAGATCGAGATCCGCTGCTCCGGTTGCGGGCGCGGCTACCTGATCGACGAGGCCAAGATCCCCGCGGCAGGCGGAGTCGTCGCCTGCAAGGCGTGCGGCGGAGGCATCGAGCTCCCGAAGCGCGACGCTCCCGCTGCCGGGCCCCCGCCGCCGAGGACCGCGCCGCCCGCCCCGTCCTCGCCGACGGCACGCCCCGCGCGCGCGGGAGCCGACGATCCGGCGGCCGCCGCGGGACAGGTCGTCTGTCCCCGGTGCGCCCTGCATTTCGTGCCGGGAAAGACCGTGTCCGCCGCCCCGGCCTCGTGCCGCGCGACCGTCCTGGTCGTCGAGGACATGGAGTACTTCCGCGAGATCGCGACGGACGCGCTCTCGCCGAAGTACGACGTCAAGACCGCCACGTCGCTCGAGGAGGCGCGCCAGGCGCTGTCGGCCGGGGGGATCAACCTGATCCTCCTCGACCTGACGCTCGACCGCGGCGAGGAGGGGCTCTCGCTCCTTCGAGACCTGCCCTTCAAGCCCTGCCCGGTGATCATCTACACCGCGGAGGACGAGACCGAGATGTACGGCGAGTCGTGGGACCGGCTGCGCGCCTTGGGCGTCGACGACCTCGTGATCAAGGGAATCAACGTGGGCGAGTCGCTGGCCAGGAAGGTCGCCGTGCTCCTCGGCGAGCCGGAGCCGCCGGAACCCACCGGACGCTAGAAGTGCCAGCTCGCGCCGGCGAAGAAGTACATTCCGTCTAGCTTCAGGTTCTGGCTCGCGAGCTCGGAAGCGGCCACGTACGAGTTGTTCACGTCCGCGTCCGCCCAGGAGTAACGGCCCTCGAACAGCAGGTTCCAGCTGCGACTCATGGGGATCTCGACCCCCGCGAGAACGTGGACCTCGAGTGCCGTGCCGTCATCCCCCATGTCGGCGTACTGGTTCTCGTAGTCGCCGGTATCGGTGTTCTGGTAGATGAAGTACCCGTACTCGTTGTAGTCCCAGAACAGGAGGCCGACGCCGGCTCCGAAGTAGGGAACGGGCTGGTGGACCCGGTGCTGGCCCTTGCCGCGGTAGCTGTACCGCCCCGCGGGCAAGAATCGGAAATCGAACGTCACGGGGCTCAGCCGGAGCTGCGTGTCGTGAGGCGGGTTGAGCCCCGGCGCTCCTTCGAAGCCGCGATCGTAGGACCCCGCCGTCGACTCGTACCAGTCGACGTTGAAGCCGACCTCGAAGTTGTTGTTGACCCCCGCGATGAAGCTGAATCCGAGCGCCGCGTCGTTGAAGTCGCTGGCGTCGAGGGTGAAGATCTGCTCGTTGTTGTCCCAGAGCTGTCCGCCGCCCGCCGGCAGGAAACCGCCGAGGCGAAACTGGAAGCCGTAGCCGCCGGGCTCTCGGCCGGGGGACCCCGCGTGGGCCGGAGCGGCGGCAGCCAGGACGAGTACCAGGACCGCAAGACCGGGCAGTGCGCGCTTCATGTTCCCTCCGTCGGCCGGCCCCCGCTCTGCGAGGCGGGTATCGAAGTGGCGGCCGATCGGAGGAATTGCAATCGCCGCGCCACGTCACGGCGCCAAAAAGTGCGCCGCGGCGCGGCATCGGGGCCGCGCGGTGTCCCTCGCGTGGGACACCGCGCGGGGACAGTCCGGGAAGATATCTAGGGGCGGACGGTGACCTGGGCGGCCTGGTCGAGCTTCAGGGTGATGGCCGTCCCCGCGGGGATCTCGACCTCCTGACCCTGGGTCTTCGACGCGATCGCGGTGCCCGCCGCGGCGCCGACGATGGCGCCGAGGACCGTCCCCTTGCCCCTGTCGCCCTTGCTCAGCATCCGGCCGAGCACCGCGCCGCCCGCGGTGGCCCCGCCGATCGTCGCGGCGTCCTTTCCCGTCTCGCTCTTCCCCGTCTCGGCGAACGACGCGGAGATCGGGGCGCTGCGGCCCGAGGTGAGCTCGAGCTTGTTGAAAGCGAGCGCGAGCTTGGCCTGCCCGCCGATCTTCTTCAGCGAGACGGCCTCGGTGACGCTGCCCACGACCACCGAGCCGGCGGGAATCACGACGATGCCGTCTTGCAGCACGTCCTTCGCGACGCGCGCCCGGAAGCTGTCGCCGGCCTGGCTCGACTTGCTCGACACGCCGTCCAGGAACGAGACCTCGATCGCGGTTCCCGCGGGAACGGTCTTGATGATCGGCTCGGGCTGGGGAGGCGGCTCGGCCGCCGCCACCGGCGGCGGCGCCGTGGTCCGGCCGGCTTCCTCGCCCTGAGGCTTCGGTGCGGGCCTCTGGGCGGGCTTCTGGGTGGGCTTGGGCGCCTGCGCGACGGCCGGCGGCGGCTCCGCCGGGGCTGCGGCGGGAGGCGCCGCGGGCTCGGCCTGCTGCGCCGGGGGCTGCTGGACGGGCGGCTGGGCCTGCTCGACGGCGGCCGGCGGAGCCTGCTGCTGCGCCCCACCGCCGCAGGCAACGGCCGCGAGCGCGGCCGCGGCGATCAACGTCAACGGGAACCACGCGGTAGCTAGCCGACGATTCATGGATCGACCTCCTTCAAGGAAAGAACTTCGTCTTCTGCGGTCCTCATGCCGGGCCTTCGCCTCCGCCGTTCTTCGAGCCCGGCCTGAGTCCCTCCGGGATCGCCTCCGCGACCTCGATCGCGACGGCGTAGCGCCCGAAGGGTGCGGCGATCTGGACTCCCTGCACGTGAGATGCCAGCGCGCGGATCGCTTCCCGCGCGATGGCGATCCCCTCGGCCCTGGCCTTCTCCTGCGTGTCCGCGCGGCGCATCCGCTCGAGGATGTCGTCCGGAACGTGCACGCCGGGAACCTCGTTGTTCATGAACTCCGCGTTGCGGTAGGAAGCGAGCGGCCAGACCCCCGCGACGAGCGGAATCCGGACGTGCCGGATCCGCTCCAGGAAAGAGAGGAGCTGCTCGACGTCGAACACCGGCTGGGTGACGACGAAGTCGGCCCCGGCGTCCACCTTCCACTCGAAGCGCGCGATCTCCCTCTCGAGGTCCACGGCGCCGGGATTGACCCCGACCCCCGCAAGAAACGACGTCGTCTCCCCGATCGGGTTCCCGCCCACGTCCATCCCCACGTTGAGGCGGTGGACCATGTTCATGAGGCCGATGCTGTCCACGTCGAACACGGCGGTGGCGTCCGGGTAGTCGCCCAGCTTCGGCGGGTCCCCGGTGATCACCAGGAGATTTCGCAGGCCCAGGGCGTGGGCGCCGAGCAGGTCCGACTGCATCCCGAGCAGATTCCGGTCGCGGCAGCAGTAGTGAACCAGCGCCTCGATTCCCACGTCGCGCTCGATCCGCACCGCCATCGCCATCGGACTCATGCGCGCCGAGGCCCGCGGACCGTCGGGGATGTTGATCGCGTCCACGCCGGCGCCCCGCAGGAGGCGCGCGCCGTCGAGGTTCTTCCCGAGCTCGTGGCCCCGGGGAGGGAGCATCTCGACGCTCACGACGAACCGCCCCTCGGCGACCGACGCCGCGAGTCGCGAGCGGCTCGCGAGGGGGCGCGGCGCGGCCGTCGGACGGGCGGCGGCGGGTCCCGCGGCGCCCCTGACCGCGCCGAGACTGCGCGGAGCGAGCGCCCGCACGGCGCGCCGGATCTGCTTGAGGTGCTCCGGGGTGGTCCCGCAGCAGCCGCCGACGATCCGGGCGCCGGCCCCGATGAACCGGGCCGCGTAGCTCCCCATGTACTCCGGGCTGCAGAGGTAGAAGTTGCGATCCTCGACGACCCTCGGCTTGCCGGCGTTCGGCTGGGCAACGATGGGGAGCGAGACCGTCGTCGCGAGACGCTCGACCGCCTCGAGCATCGGCCCCGGCCCGACGGAGCAGTTGACGCCGACCGCGTCCACGGGAAGCGCCGCGAGCGCCGCGCCGAAGTCCTCGGGACTGACCCCCTCGAGGCTCGTCCCGTCGTCCTGGATGGTCATCTGCACGACGATCGGAAGATCGGAGACGCTTCTCACGCCCCGCACGGCCGCCTCGGCCTCGGCGAGGTCGTAGAAGGTCTCGAGCGAGAACAGATCCACGCCGCCTTCGACCAGGGCCGCCGCCTGCTCGGCGAAGAACGCCGCGGCCTCGTCGATCGAGGTGGGCCCCCAGGGCTCGATCCTGAGACCGAGAGGGCCGATCGCGCCCGCGACGAAGAGGTCGTCGCCGGCGGCCTTCCGGGCGATCCGCGCGCCGGAGACGTTGATCTCGGCGACCCGGTCGGCGAGGCCGTGCTTCATGAGCTTCAGCCGGCTCGCGCCGAACGTGTTGGTCTCGAGGACGTCCACCCCGACGGCGGCGTATTCCTGGTGGACCTCCTCCACGAGGAAGGGGGCGGAGAGGTTCAGCTCGTCGAAGCAGCGGTTCAGCGTGATCCCGCGATCGTACAGGCGCGTCCCCACCGCACCGTCGAAGAGGACGATGCGCTCCGCGAGAAGACGCCTGAAATCACGTGGCACGGCTCACACCCGGAGACCTCGGCGCCGGCCGAAGAGACGGCGCGGGGCCGCCCGCGAAGGGGCGGCCCCTTTCCGTGATGAGCTAGCAGCGACCCGGGCCGCTGGCTACTCGAGGACCCGGATCACCACGCGGCGGTTCTGAGCCCGCCCATCCGCGGTCTTGTTGTCGGCGACAGGCTTCGACTTCCCGTAGGAGATCACGCTCATCGCGTGAAGGGGCACGCCGCCCTTCTCGTTCAGGTAGGTCATCACGGCCTTCGCCCGCTTCTCGCCGAGCTGCAGGTTGTACTGGTCGCTACCGATGTTGTCCGTGTGGCCCTCGATCTCGAGGTAGACGGCCTTGTCCATGGACTTCACCTTCGCGGCCAGGTCGTCGAGATCCTTCGCGGCCTCCGGCGGAATCGACTCCTGGTCGAAGGAGAACTTGACGCGGTCGTCGGACAGCGTCACCGTCCAGAGGATCTTGCCCTTGGCCATCTTCTCGGCGGCCTGGGCCTTCGTCATGGCCTGGGAGCCGATCTCGACCGCCTTCTCCGCGGTTCCCTTCACCGCGGAAATCTTGGTGTCCGTCTCGGTGCGGAGGTCTCCGACCCGGCGCTCGTTCTGCTCGACGCCGCTCTCGACTCCCTTGATCCGCTGGTCGGTCTGCTCTTGGTCCTTGGTGTAGACCTTCTTGGTCACGCAGCCCACCGAGACGGTCAGGGCCGCGACGGCCAGCAAGGCCACCATCGCTGTCGTTCGCTTCTGCATAGCCTGCTCTCCTTGAGTGCTCCCCGTCGGGCCACTTGCCTGGGGCGCCGGTCGGGGAACCCGGTCGCCTTCTCGGCACATATGCGTCGAACCATTCGGCTTCGACGTTTCGTTACTGTATTCCGCTCCCTACAGGATTGCAATCGCCCCCTGAACCTGATCACTTCAATCGTCGTGCCATCCCCCGCGGGCCCATTCCCGTGAGTTTGACCGGATGGAGGCACGGAACAGAGTGTAAAAAGGGATATACCAGGGAACGATCTGCCCGGTTGGGGGGGCGGGAGTGGGCTCGCGGCGGGGATCCGCGGGTCAGGGCGTGGCGTAGTACCCGTTCCGGGTGCGGACGTAGTACCGGCCCTTGCGGGTCTCGAGCTGGATCTTCCGGTAGGCGCCGTTCCAGAGCGCCCGGGTGGGGGTGTACCCGATCAGGTACTGGAGGCGCAGCTCCTGGTCGATCCGGACGACCGCCTCCTTCAGCTCGTCCGGGTCGTGGACGGCAAAAAGGGATCCGCCGGTCTCGGCCGAGAAGCGGGTCAGGACGCTGAAGTTCGTCGCCAGCTCCTGCTCCAGCGGGAGAAGCTCTCGCGGCAGCGAGGAGAACCCCAGGGTGTAGATCGGAACGCTCGCGCGCCGCGCCAGCTCGATCGCCCGGTCGAGGCTGGTCCGGCTCGCGTTGTCGACACCGTCGGTGATCAGGACGATCGCCTTCCGGCCGTCCGTTCCCGCCTGCACGAGGCCCGGCGCGGCCGCGACCGCGTCGTTCAGCGCCGTCTGGCCGTATCCCGTCTGGACGGCGAGGCGGTCGAGAAAGCGCTGCCGGTCCGAGGTGAACTCGGTGATCCAGGCGACCTGCTCGTCCGCGAACGCGATCAGGGCGAAACGATCCTGCGGGCGCAGGCTGTCCACGAAGTACCGGATCGCCTCCTTCGCGGCCTCGAGCTTGCCGCTGACCCGCATGCTCCCCGAGACGTCGAGGAGGAACGCGACGGCCACCGGGGCATCCGACTCCGCCGAGACGAACTGGATCTTCTGGGGAATGAAGTCCTCGAGCAGCTTGAAGTCGTCCGCCTTGAGCCCCGCGATGATGCGCCCGCGCCTGTCCTCGACCTTCGTGGGCAGCAGGACGACGCGCACCTTCTCGACCTCGACGTAGCCGCTGAGCAGCGGTTCCGTGGCGGAGCCCGGGGACGAGGCCGCCGCTGCCGCCGCGAGGGCGACGGGGGCGGCGTTCGGCCCCTCCTGTGCTCCTTCTCCCGCCGCCACCGTTCGCCAACCGGCGATTGCGATGACCACGGAAGCGATGATCGAGGTGGCGCGAGCTCGGATCACGGCTTTTCCCCTTGTCCCCCTCCCTGCAATGTGCAATTCCGAGGCCATTCCGTCAAGGGAACCCGGAAACCGACGCCTCGAATCAGCGCAGGGGCGAACCGGAAAGGTAGCCGTCGCCGTCGAGCTGTCCTCGAAAAGGGACGCGCCGCCAGCCGCCGCCCACGACCATGGGCCCCCGGAGCTCCAGGACCCCGGCGTCTCCCGCTCTCGCCTCGAGACCAGGAACCAGTTGGCCGGCCGTACCGGGCCGGAGCGCGTCGACCCGGCTCACCGAGACGAGCCCCGCGGCCTCGGGAAACGCCACCCCTTCGAGGAAGGGCAGGCCGAGCGAGAGAAAGAACCCGAGCTCCGAGGCAGGGAGCCGCTCCCCGAGCGACACGATCCGCGAGAGCCGCCCTCCGGTCGCCCGCGCGATCCGTCGGACGACGAGCGCCTCGGCCACCCTCCAGCCCCAGGTGCTCCCCGCGGGAAGCCGCCCCGCGGCGAGGTCGGCCGCGCCCCGCTTTTCTCCCTGTCCCATCGCGAACCGCAGCAGCTTCCCTCCCAGCCATCCCCTGGCGCCGACGGCGGCTTCGAGATGCGCTTTCAGTGTCGCGGAGAAGGCGCTCGGGACGACGGCCAGCGTGGGGCGCAAGGCGGACAGAGCCTGTGCCAGGCTCTCCGCCAGGCCCGCGTGGCCGAGGCGCGCGCCGCGGCCGAGGCAAGCCATCGCGAGCGTGAGGTGGGCCGCGTCCGTGGCCGGCAGGGCCGAGAAGACCGTCTCGTCCCGCTCGATGCGGAGCGCGCTCGCGGTCGCCTCGGCGGCCGCGAGGAGGTTCTCATGGGTCTCGAGGAGCGTCTCTCCCCCCGTGGCGACCCGGAGGACGGCGGGCGCACGAGCGCCGCGCGGTACCTCGTCCAGCAGACCGGGCTCCCCCGCGAGGGCCTCCGATCCGGCGGCGCAGGCTCCCGCTACGGTGAGCGCGGCGGCGCGGCTCTCCCCCGGCTCGCGGAACAGGAGCACGAGATCGAGCTCGGGTAGCTCCGGCCGGATTCGCTGGATCCTGGCGAGAAGCCCGTCGTCGGAAACGAGGATCTGCCGGACGGACGCCCCGAGCAGGGTTCCGGCGAGCTCCGCGTCGGTCGTGCCCGGATCGAGTGGCACCGCGGTCCCGCCGGCACGGAGAATCGCCAGGAGCCCGAGCACGGCCTCGGCGCCGTCCGCCGTCAGGATGGCAGCGCGCGCCCCCTGCTCGAGACCGTAGGTGGCCAGGGCCGCCGCAAGCTCGGCCGACCGCCGGTCGAGATCGGCGGCGGTCAGGCCCGAGGACGCTTCCCGAACCCCCACGAGCGACGCGGTCGAAGGGCCGCGAGCGGCGTCCAGGACGAGATCGACGAAGGTGCGGGAGTGCATTACGGGTCTTGAGGTCGGTCACGCCGCCCTGCGCCCGGGAGAAGCTCCCGGGCGCCGGGCGGCCGATTCTCGTGGCTCAGAAGCGCCAGGTCAGGCTTGCTCCGAACAGGTGGATGAAGGACTCGTACGATCCGTCGATGACGCCGTCCACCTTCTGGTACGGGTTCGCGCTCGGCTTGCCGTTGGCTGCCCCCTTGGCGTTCCGGGTCTGGAAGAAGAGCGGCATGTAATACGCGTCGATGCCGAAGCTCTTGCCGCTGTATCCGTAGCCCAGGGTGACCGACCAGCGGTCGCCGTCGGGAATGGACGGCCGCAGGGTCTCGTCCGGGATCGGGTTGGTGTCCCACAGGGCGCCGAACCGCAACTCCTGCTTCTCCACGACCCTCCACGCCGCGCCGACGCGCAGGGCGTAGGTGTCCTTCCAGTTCTCCACCTGCGTGATGTCGGCGACGACGTCGATCGGCCCGGCCGGACCGGGAACGCTCGTCTCGTTCTCGAAGTCGAGGAAGAGCTTCTCGAAGCTCGACCATTGCGCGTACGAGATGTCCCCCTCGAGCTGCCACTTGTCGTTCAGCTGGTACCCGACGCCGATCGCCGCCTCCGCCGGGAGGTCCACCGTCGTCTTGCCAGGGCCGTTCGGGAACAGGGCGGTGAGCGCGGGGTGCACCCCGGAGAACGCCACGTTGCCCTTGATCTCGGGCGAGAGCGCCGAGCGGTAGGTCAAGCCGAAGGTCCAAGGATCGCCCTTGAACTGGGTCGCGACGTTCCAGCCCCAGGCGTTCCCGTCCCCGGTCAGGTTCGATTGGCCGACGACGGTCCCCGGCGGCTGGCTGAGCAGGGCGCTCTGGTCGAACTCCTTCGAGAATTCACTCACGTCCGCCCACATGTAGTCGACCCCGAGCGCGACCGACCACTTGTCGTTGATCTCGAACGCCAGGTTGGGATTCGCCACGAGGGTCACCAGCTCGACCCTCTTGCTGGAGTAGGTGACCGGGCGGTCCTTCCACTGGGTCGAGAGGCCGAACGGCGCGGTGATGCCGAAGCCGAAGGCCAGGCGGTCGCTGATGTGCGTCCCGACGTAGAGGTTGATCGGCGTGCCGGTTTCCTGCTCGGTCTTGTACGTCTGCGGGGTGTCCTCGCCGACGAGAGCGAGCCAAGCGGGATCGGTGGCGTTGAGCTTCGTGTCGATCCCGATCGTGATCAAGTTGAAGCCGAACTGGACGTGCGTCCCGTCGAGCCGGGTCAGGGCCGCCGGGTTGTACCAGTTCGCGGCCACGTCGTCGGCTCTCGCCACCCATGCCCCCGCCTGTCCCGACGCCTTGGCACTCTGCTCGAAGACGCTGAAGCCGGAGGCCAGCGCGGGCAGCGCGCCCGCGAGCACCAGCACCGCCGCCAGAACCCAGAAACTCCCTCTTCTCATCGTTGCCCCCTTGCCCCTGGCCCCTTCCGGGGACCCCTCGCAGCACCCGGTTCTCCGGCAAGACCTCGAAGTCCGGAAAAAAACGGGGGCCAGGATAGCACGGGGCCGGGGCCATCCCCCGGTTTCTGCACCGATGCAGCACGAATGACGCCCCCGGGTCCCAGGCCTGCCGGAGTAGCTTGACTCCGCCCCCGGTTCCCCATATAAAGACACCTTTCTGTTACCGGGCCGTGGAGAAGGTCCTCCCGCGACGCGTGTGCGGAAGTCGGGGCGGAACGGAGGCGATTGTCATGTCCTGGAAGCGGTTGGTTGCGTTGTCGGGCTTACTCCTTGCGATCGCCCTCTCCGGCCCCGCCGCGCTCGCGGCGGAGGAACCCGGTACCGGCTCGAAGCCGGCGGGCGAGGAAAAGCCGGCGCAGACCGCCACGCCGCCGCCGGCCGCCCCCGCAACGCACTGGTGGGGCGACCGCTTTTCCCTCTACATCGAGGCGAACACGGGCGGCGCGAGCACGGCCCGCGACATCGACTCGTCGGTCTACACGTCGGCCAAGGTGAACTCGCTGAGCTCGCTCAACCTCAACGAGATGGACTACGGCCGCCTCGCCGTCGGCTGGAAGCTTCCCGTGGAGAAGGGGATCCTCCAGATCGTCTGGAGCGGGTTCGCCGAGACGAGCTACTCCTTCCAGGCGAGCGGCTACCAAGCGGCGGCGCGGCTCAGGGTGGACGGAGAGGTCACCGACGCCGTCCGCGGCCTGCAGAACCCCGTCGTCTGGTGGCAGGTCAACGTGGACAACGGGAATCTCAACGCCCTCCAGAGCATTCCGATCGTGGAAGAGGATGGGACCACCATCTCGTACGAGTACGACAACCCCGCCCTCAACACGACCCTCCAGAACACGATCTCCTCCGATCTCCTGAACAAGGCGCAAACCCTCGATTTCCTCTACCAGCGGGAGTTCGGCGGGCGAACGTTCAAGGGCCGGTGGTCGGCCGGACTTCGCTACTTCTCGTTCCACGGGACGCTCCCCGCGGCCGCCTGGCTCAACAACGCGGACTTCGGCGGCGTCGGCTACACGGACGGCACTTACGTCCACCTCCTGCCGCTCGAGGAGTCGGCCAAGTCCTGGGGTCCCACGGGGTCGCTCGAGGCGCAGTATCGCCTTTTCCGCAACCGGCTTTCGTTCTATCTGCAGGGTCGGTTCGCGTTCGTCTACCAAACGCTGGAGTCGGACACCCAGGATTTCTTCACCCTGGTCACGGACGCCACCGCCGGAACCATCTACCCGGTCCCGTCGCGGCTCGTCGAAACTCGATCGAAGACCTCCTGGCAGGTAACGGGCGAGGTGGGCGTGAGGGCGAGGGTCGTGGAGGGGCTGCAGTTCGAGGCCGGCTACGGGCAGACTTCCTTCCAGGACTGCATCCTCGTGCCGACCACCCTCCTGATCCCGAAGCAAATCAAGGAGGCTCCCGCCGGAACGTCCGCGCTCTACAACACGCGCGACTTCCTCGTGGACGTCTGGCACGCCGGGTTCTCGTACCAGTTCTGACCCGGAGGCGGTGCATCCCATGGGCATCCTGCCGGCCGGCGGGGTTCGTCTCGGCGGGTGCGCCGCGCGCAGGCGCCTCCGAGCGGCCCTGCTCCTTCTCGCGGTCCTCGCCGCGGCGACGGTCCGCGCGGTCGCGACCGAGGCGGACCTCCAGGAGATCTTGCGCTTCGCCGTCCAGGTCGCCCAGAAGGGGGACTGGCGCGAGGCGCGGTACCGGTGGGAGCAGGCGGCAAAGCTGGACCCCGACAATCCGCGCATCCTGAACAACCTGGCCGTCGCCAGCGAGGTCCTCGGCGACGCGGAAAAGGCCCGGCAGCTCTACCAGCGCGCGCTCCAGGCCGGAGGGCGCGACTCGCGGATCGAGGACAACGCCGCGCGGGCCGCGCTGTTCCAGCGGGCCGCGGGGGGAGCCGCGGCGTCCAAGGAAACGGGGGCGCCCGCTCCCGACGCCCCGCCTTCCCGCGGAACCAAGCGCGGCGGGGTCCGCGTCGACGTGAAGCTGCCGCTCCCGGCCCGTCTCGATCTCTCCGGCGACAAGAGCATTCTCGTGGCGAGCTTCCTGAGCAACGAGACGGAGCTGCTCGACACCGGCCGCGAGATCGTGCGCTTCCTCCGGGCCGAGCTCCACAAGCACACCGCGCTCAAGGTCCGCGACGTCACGCCCCCGCCCGCGGTGCCCGAGCAGACGGTGGAGGACTTCGTCGCGAACGCGGAGTTCTGGAAGCACCTCGGCCGCGAGTACGAGGTCGACCTGGTGCTGTCGGGGGTCGTGAAGTACGGGAAGCGCGATGCCTCGGGGTTCGGCGACGTGGACACGATCAGCCCGGTGACCGGCCAGAAGGTGCGGCAGACGAGGTTCATCGAGCAGGAGCAGTTCACCTTCGAGGTCGAGATCTTCTTCTTCGACGCCAAGGCGGGGAGCCTCCTGTTCCGGGACCGTTTCCAGCGGAGCGCGCTCTACCGGGGGCTTTCGAACGATCCGATCACCGCCTTCTACGACCTCAGCGAGACGATCGCGGGAGACGTGCTCGCCGTGGTCTCGCCGCGGAACCGCGACGACAGCCGGCTGATCTTCAAGAACTAGAAACGCTTCCGGGAGCGCCGGCTCGGTTGTCACCCGGCCGCCCTGGCCGGATAATGGCCGATGACGGGAGGCGTCGATGAAGTTGTCGCTCCGCTGCGCGGCCGCCCTGGTGCTCGCCCTGGGTCTTACGACCCTCCCTGCGGGAGCGCAGTTCGGCCAGAACAAGATCGCCTACGAGCGCTTCGAGTGGAAGACCTATCCGTCGCCCCACTTCGACGTGTACTACTACGAGGCGGAGGCGGACCTCCTCCAGGACGTGGTTTCCTACGCCGAGAGCGCTTACGTCAGGATCAGCAAGGACCTGGATCACGAGCTCCGCTCTCGCATCCCCCTGGTGATCTACAAGACCCACGCCGAGTTCGAGCAGACCAACATCACGATGGAGGAGCTGCCCGAGGCGGTGGGAGCCTTCGCCGAGCCGATCCAGAACCGCATGGTGATCCCGCTCGACGAGCCCCCGGACCGGCTGTTCACGCTGATCGCCCACGAGCTGACCCACATCTTCCAGTACTCGCTCTTCTACGAGGGGTACCTCGGTCGCGCGCTGCGCTCGAACCCGCCGGCCTGGATCATGGAGGGGATGGCCTCGTACTTCGGCCAGGACGAGGACAGCTTCGACCGGATGGTGATCCGCGACGCGGTGGTGAACAACATCCTGCCCCCGATCCAGGCGCTGACGTATCCCTCGTTTCTCGCCTACCGCTTCGGCCATGCGGTCTTCGATTTCATCGAGCAGGAGTTCGGCAAGGAAGGTCTCCGGAACTTCATCTACGAGTACCGAAAGGTGCTGCTGACCAACAACGTCGAGAAGGCGGTGAAGGAGGCGTTCGGCTTCGACCTGGACGAGTTCAACCGCCGGTTCAACCGGTTCCTGCGGCGGAAGTACTTCCCAGTCCTCCTCGAGAAGAAGGTGCCGGAAGACTACGGGAAGGAGATCGGGATGAAGAAGGAGGGCGTGTTCACCTTCTCCCCCACGCTCTCCCCGTCCGGCCAGCTGGTGGCCGCGCTCGCCACCCCGAAGATGGAGCTCGACCTCGTGGTCCTGTCCGCCGAGGACGGCTCCGTCATCCGCAACCTCACGAAGGGCTGGACCAACCGGTACGAGTACCTCGTGGCGGAGGCGTTCAGCGGACGCCGGGACCTCTCCTGGTCGCCCGAGGAGGACGAGATCGCGGTGTTCGCGCGGCGGGAGAATATCCGGCCCCTCCTGCTGTTCGACGCGCTCACGGGACGGCTGCTCCGCAGGATCCCGCTGCCGGGGATCGCCCAGTGCAAGAGTCCGGTGTTCTCGCCGGACGGCAAGCGGGTCGCGTTCGAGGGAAACAAGGACGGGGTCGTGGACCTCTTCGAGCTGGACATCGCCACCGGCTCGGTCCGCAACCTGACCCAGGACGAGTTCTACGACGCCAACCCCTGGTACCTCGCCGACGGCAAGACGCTGGTGTACAACCGCAGGATCGGCCCCTACTGGAAGATCTTCCAAGTGGACCTTCAGGATCCTTCCCGGAAAACCCAGCTCACGTTCGGCCCGTCCCTCGACATCCAGCCCGCCATGTCGCGCGACGGCAAGACCCTGTTCTTCTCGTCGGACCGTGGGACGAGCGGCGTCTTCAACATCTTCGCCCTCGACCTCGGGTCGGGGGAACTGCGCCAGTACACCGACGTGGTCGGCGGCTGCTTCACCCCCGTAGAGATGGCGGAGCGGGACGGCGAGCCCTACCTCGTGTTCTCGTCGTTCTTCCAGGGGACTTTCCGGCTGTTCCGGATGCCGCTCAGGCAACCCGAGGCGAGGATCGCTCCCCCGTCCGCTCCGGAGCCGGCGGCCGAGATCCGGCCGTTCGAGCCGCCGCTCGCCCTGACCGTGGACGCGGGGAAGATCGGTCCGTTCAAGAACCGCTGGAGCATCGACGCGCCGTACGTTTCGGTCGGGGTCACGGACGACGGGACATTCCTGGCGAACGCCGCGATCCAGTTCACCGACCTCCTCGGCGACCAGCGGGTCTTCTTCAATGCGTACAGCGTCGCTAGCTTCTCGAACCTCATGGCGCAGTACCTGAATCTCCGGCACCGCCTGCGCTGGGGCGCCATCGTGTACGACTACCGGGACTACTACGCCCAGGTCTACTCCAGCGGCTACACCTCCCAGCAGGACCAGATACAGCGAACGACGGGCGCCACCTTCTTCGTCCAGTACCCAATGAGCCGCCACTACCGCCTCGACGGGTCCGTGGGCCTCATGGACCGCGCGCAGGACTACATCGTGGGCGCGTCGCCGATCACCGGGGCCCCTGTCACCGAGTCCGTCGTCGACCGGTTCGTTCTCCTCGGCACCACGCTCACCGGCGACACGACACGCTTCCAGGAGTGGGGGGCTTTCCAGGGGAAGCGCTTCACCCTGGGGGTCCTTTACGGGGCCAACGCCGGCGGCGACGTCCCGGGAGACCTCCTCGAGTATTCGACGGACTTCCGGGCCTACAAGCAGCTGACCCGCCGCTCGCTGCTGGCGTGGAGGCTCGCGGCCGCGGTCAGCGCGGGCGCACGGCCGACCTACTATTCGCTGGGCGGGATCAACCAGCTGCGCGGGTACGACTTCCGCGACTACTTCGGGACGCGCGTCGCCTGGAGCAATCTCGAGCTACGCTTCCCGCTGGTCGACCAGATGAGCTTCCCCTTCGGCGCGATCCGATCGATCCGGGGATTCCTCTTCATGGACGTCGGGGCAGCCTGGTCCGAGAGCGGGGTGTTCTACGACCCCGAGCTCGGGTACGGGGCCATCCGGATCGACCCGCAGACCGGAAAGCCGATCAAGTTCTCGATGTGGGACTCCGACAACAGCCGGTTCATGGACGGCCGCGGCTCCTACGGCTGGGGGTTCCAGTTCATGTTCGTCGGCGGCCTCCAGTTCAACTGGACCTGGGCGCAGCGGATGGCGTACACCCGCTACGAGCCGGCGCTCGACGGCGACCAGATCGTCCTGGTTCCGAAGAAGGGGGACGTGGACGGCTGGCGTTACTCGTTCTACATCGTTTACGATTTTTAGTCGAAACGCGAGCGGCCCCGGACCGCGAAGCCGGCGCTCAGGAGCCCCACCAGGATCCCGGAGCCGACGACGAGGGCCTTCGCCGCGGCGGGCAGCGCGCGCCCCACCAGGAGATCGAGTACCACGCCCGGCGCCTCTCCCGCGGACGCCAGGACCGCGCGGCGCGCCAGCTCCAGCAGGAAGAGCGACGACGTCGACGCCACGAGCCCCTGGACGAAGCCGGAGACGAGGAACGGGCCGCGGACGAGCGCCGGCGGCGCCCCCACGAGCAACATGATCTCGATCTCCTCGCGGCGCGCGTAGACGGCCAGGCGCATCACGCTCGACATCACGAAGATCACGGCGGCGAGGACCGCGAGCGCCACGCCTCCGCCGGCGAGACGCGCCATGCGCAGCATGCCGTCGAGGCGGTCGAGCCAGGCGAGGTCGAAGCGCACCTCCTCGATGCCGGCGAGACCCGAGACCGCGGCGGCCACGCGCCGCGCGGCCGTCGCCGCCCCCGGGCCGGGGGCGACGAAGGCCTCGATCGAGGCGGGGAACGGGCTCGTCCCCACGGCCGAGGCGACGTCCGCCAGCTCCCCGAGCGACTCCCGGAAGAGCCTTAGCGCCTCGTCCTTCCCGACGAAGCGGACCGAGGAGACGTCGGGCAGCGCGGCCAGCCGGCCCGAGATCGCCTTTCTCGCGCTCTCGTCGGCGTCGTCCCGGAGGTACACCTGCACACGGACCGCGCTTCGCCACCCGTCGAGCCGCGCGCCGACGTTGTGGACCGCGAGGAAGGCGCCGCCCGCGAGGAAGAGGACCACGGCGAGCGTCACCGTCGCCAGGATGTTGACTCCGGGGCTGTGGCGCCACTCGTCCAAGGCGTCCGCGACGTAGTAGCGCAGGCGGCCTGCCGCGGGGCTCACGGCCGGTCCCCAGGGTCCACGATGCGGCCGCGCTCGATCACGAGGGTTCGCCGCTGCATCCGCCGGACCATCTCGCGGTCGTGCGTGGCGACGACCACGGTGGTCCCCCGCGCGTTGATCTCGCGGAAGAGCCTCATGATCTCCACCGAGAGGTCGGGGTCGAGATTCCCCGTGGGCTCGTCCGCGAGAAGCAGCTCCGGCTCGTTGACCACGGCGCGCGCGATCGCGACCCGCTGCTGCTCTCCGCCGGACAGCGCGTCGGGCAGCACGCCGATCCGGTGCTGCAGCCCGACCCCCTTGAGCGCCAGGTACGCGCGCCGCCTCTGCTCGGCGACCGGGAGCCCCGCCACGTTGAGCACGTAGGCGACGTTCTCGAGGGCCGTCTTCCGCCGTATCAGCTTGAAGTCCTGGAAGACGAACCCGATGAGCCGCCGCAGCTCCGGCACGTGCGATGCCCGGAGCTTCGCCAGGTCTCTCCCCGCGACCTCGAGGCGGCCCTCGTCGGGAACTTCCTGGCGCAGGAGGAGCCTCAACAGCGTCGATTTCCCGGCGCCGGAAGGACCGGTGATGAACACGAAGTCGCCCCGCCCGACCTCGAACGAGACGTCCTGCAGGGCGGTCGTCCCGTGGGGGTACCGCTTGGACACGCTCTCGGCGCGGATCATGCGGTGCCCGCCCGGGGCCTCACCAGCTCTGGTTCACGAGGACGTCGTGGGCCAGGATCTCGCCGTCCTTGTTGAAGAAAACCTGCGCCGGCTTCTGCGCGAGCTTCAGCTTGAACGGCGTCTCCGCCGCCTCGACGAGCAGCGGCTTCGACGACTTGAATTCCTTCCCGTCGGCCGTTACGAACGTGAGGGGGGCGAGGGCGCGGAAGTACACGCCGGGCAGCTCCGTCTCGCTCTTCCCCGCGAGCACTCGCTGCTTGATCTTCCCCTCGACGAGCCACTTCCCGTCCTCGGTCTGCCGTATGTTGTAGAACAGCGCGTATTGCGGCAGCCCCGCGACTCGGAACCACTGGTCGAAGAACCACCCCATCGTGCCGCCGAAGTTCCGCTCGGCGACCTGCTGGATGTCGCCGGTGACGATCTGCTTCTCCGCGAACTCGGCCGCGAGGTCCTTGAGGAACTTGAAGAACTTCTCGTCGCCGAACGTCTGGCGGAGCACGTGGAACGCGTAGGGCCCCTTGAAGTAGACGTTGTACTGGTACGCGGCGCCGGGGTTCTCGCCTCCCCAGAGGGCGGAGGAGTCCTCGACGCTGCTGAGCAGCTCGAACTTCATGAGGCCGCGGCGCCAGTCGGCCACCTTCTCCTCGTAGGCCTTCCGTCCCCGCACGTTTTCCACGAACAGCGCGGCCGAGTACTCCGTCAGGCTCTCGATGAACCAATAGTTCCGGTTGTTCGCGTTCCCGATCAGCGAGCCCCACCACTGGTGGCCGGTTTCGTGCGCGACGACGTCCTTGTTGAACTTCGCGATGTCGGCGCCGCCGTCGAACATCCCGCCGCCGGCGACCGCGCCCTCGCCCCGGAACACGCCGAAGCCGAGGTAGATGATCGAGGCGGGGGCCTGGCCGTAGAAGGCCCCCAGGGGATCGGCGACGAGGTCCAGCTTGGCGAACTTGTAGTCCTGTCCCCAGATCGCCCGGTAAAGGTTCAGGGCGTTCACCGCCTGGTCGGCGATCGCGCCGAGCTGCTTGCCCCGGATCCCCCGTGCCCCTTCGGCGGCGCGCGCTACCCGGTCCTCGACGTCGCCCATGCTCTGCACGGTCCTCGACTCCGCGAGGGTGTGGGTGCTGACCTTGTCGACATAGACGCGAACCGGGATCTCGGAGCCGTCGATCTTGGTGGCCTTGATCTTGGGGCCGTCGTCGATGTAATCGCCGTAGATGATCGTGGGGAACGAGACCGGGCGGTCGGAGGCCCAGCGCGTCGTGTTGATGCCGCCGGACGTCTCGTCCGAGAGCTTCTGGCCGACCCCCAGCACGCGGTACTTGGACCTCACCTTCACGGTCAGGTCGAACTTCTCGATCGGATCGGTGAACCTCACGAACGGGAGCCAGCCGCCGCGATCCATCATCGCGTAGGACGGATTGACGCGATAGATGCTGTCCGTGTTCGTGAACTTCATCCGGAGGGTGACCTTCGTCCCGGCGGGGAGCGGCTTGGGGAACACGACCAGCGCCGAAGCGGACCCGAGCTTCACCCAGCTCAGCTCGTTGCCGTCGCCGTCCTGGACGAAGCTGATCGTCATCTTGGGGTTCTTCGTCTCGCGCTGCTCGTCGCCGGGGCGCCGCATGCGGGAGATGCGGAAGGGAAGCTCGCGCAGCGGCTGCTTGATCGTCATCCCGTAGGTCAGGTCTCCGGTCAGCCCGTCCTCGTTGTCGAGCCCGACCTCGACCATGCCGGTCAGGCTGTCGAGGTCGAAGTCCCGCGCGTCGGAGTCCGGGCGGCGCTCGAGGTCCGTCAGGGACGGCGTGCCCTTGGTGACGTCCTCGGAGTAGTAGCCGAAGATCTCCTGCGGGTAGGCAGCCCCCCCGCCCGACGGCACGACGGCTCCGAAGCGGAGGTCCCAGGGCTCGTAGTTGTCGTAGTCGATCCAGACGCCCTTCGCTTCGGTGCCCGTCTGGCGGACCGCGAGGTTCCACGTCTTCCGGTCGGGCGGGTACGGACGGCGGAAGGCGAAGAACCCGTTGTCCTTCAGGTTCTTCGTCCAGTCGGTGAACATGTCGTCGTACTGGTGCTGGAGCTTCGACGCCGTCTCGCCCTTGCTCACCTTCTTGAGGCCGGTGAACGCCGTCTGGAGGATCTCCTCGCACGAAGCCGCGTCGCCGTTGGCGAACACCATCTCGGGGTCGAAGACGAAGTACTGCGGGTACTCCTTCATCATGACCTGCTTGTAGCGCTCGTAGTACCCCAGGTTCAGGTTCTTGGGGGGCGCGTACTCGTACTTGAGGTCGTCCGCCATGAGCGTGAAACTCGACGGCTTGCCCATGAAGCTCGTCTTGTAGAAGCTGCCGTTCGTCGCGGTCACCTTCATGCCGTAGCGGTCGAACGCGAACTTGTCGAAGCGGTAGAATTCGTCTTCCTCCCGCACGCTCCGGTGCAGCCCGTCGTAGGTGTCCTGGACCTCTTCCTTGGTGACGCTCCACCTCTTGTCGGCGCCCCTCGAGACCGTGAGAAGGAGCCGCTCGACCTTCGCCGAGTCCTTCTCCGCCCGGTACCTGAAGAAGGTCACCGCGTAGGTCGAGTCGTTCACCATCCGGAAGTCGGGCGAGTACGATCCGCGGGCGATCACCACCCCGTCTGCGTTCTTCTGCGACAGGAGGTCGCCGACCTTGTTCTGCATCAACGCGTCGATCGACTCGTACACGTCGAGGGGAACCGGTACGCTGGAGGCGGCGGCGGGCGGGAGCAGCGCACCCGCCGAGACGGCGACCGCGATAACCACCCAACCAAGGAGACCCCGCGACACGAGACTGGACATTTCAAACCTCCCGGAGGAGATCGCCGGACGGCGACCCTCCCGCTCCGCGGCCCGGCATGGCGAGCTGTGGGGGACATTCTACCCCACCGGCCACTGCATCCGGGGCCTCCCCCCGCCCTCGCGGGGCCAAGACGCCTGTTCGTTACGTCCCCGGCCCGCCGAGGTTGCGCGCCTCGGCTCCCCGCCGGTTCCGGTCCGGGGGGTCCCTTCCCGGGCCCTGTGAACACCGCGCCTGCAATTCCTTTGCAGGCGCGGTTTCACCGGAGCGAGCCGGCGCGGCGAAGCGCGCAACGGCGAGCGCGCCCGGGAAGGGATCCCCCGGACCGGAACCGGCGGTGCTCGGCCGAACCACTCGTTCCGGCAAGGCGGAGTTCGACTCCGCCGGAGGCGGAGCTCGACTCAGCCGGAGGCGGAGCTCGACTCAGCCGGAGGCGGAGTTCGACTCAGCCGGAGGCGGAGTTCGTCTCAGCCGGAGGCGGAGTTCGTCTCAGCCGGGATAGAACCCGCGCTCCTCGCGGACCATCTCGCGGAGGAGGCCGGCGGGGCGGAAGCGCTCCCCCTGGCCGTCGGCGAGGCGCGAGAGGCGGTCCACCAGGACGGGGATCCCGACGGCGTCGGCGTAGCGCAGCGGGCCGCCGCGGAAGGCGGGGAAGCCGGTTCCGAGGATCATCGCGACGTCCACGTCGCGCGGCTCCCGCGCGACGCCGTCCTCGAGGCAGACCACCGCCTCCTTGACCATCGCGAGCACCATCCGCTCCTGGAGGGTCTCGCCGGGCAGCTCCTTCGGCGCGGGCGCCCCGGCGAGCTTCGCGGCCTTCGGGTCGGCGCCGGCCTGGACGCCGCCCCGGTACCGGTGGAAGCCCCTGCCGTTCTTGTCCCCGAGACGCCCGTCGGCGACCATCGCGTCGAGGAGGGCCACCGCCCCTCCGAGCCGCTTGCCAAACGCGGCCTCGAGCACGGCCGAGGCGTGCTTCGCCGTGTCGAGGCCGATCCGGTCGAGGAGCTCGAACGGACCGGCGGGCATCCCGAACGCCCTCATCGCCCGGTCGATCGCGTCGATCCCGAACCCCTCGCCGAGGAGGCGCGCCGCCTCGCTCACGTGGGCCATCAGGATCCGGTTCACGAGGAAGCCGGGGGAATCCCTCACGACGACCGGCGTCTTTCCGAGCTCGAGCGCGAACGCGTGCACCGTGGCCACCGCCTCGGGCGAGGTCCTGTGGCCCGCGACCACCTCGACGAGAGGCATCCGGTGAGCCGGGTTGAAGAAATGGAGCCCGACGACGCGCTCCGGATGAACGGCCCGGGCGGCGATCTCGGTGATGGGAAGCGTCGACGTGTTCGACGCGAACACCGCCCGCTCGCCGATCCGCTCCTCTGCCTCGGCGAGGACCGCCTGCTTGACCGAGAGGTCCTCGACCACCGCCTCGATGACGAGATCGGCGCGGGCCAGCCCCTCGAGCCCGAGGGTCGGGGCGATGAAGCCGATGGCCCGCTCCGCGTGGCCCGGGCCGTTCCCCTCCTGGGCGGCCGCCTCCCGGGCGTCGCGCAGCGCGCTCTTCAGCCCGCGGAGCAGAGGTTCCTCCCGCACGTCGCGGAGGCGGACGAGGACGTCGCGCTGCGCCACCAGCCCGGCGATCCCGGCCCCCATGACCCCCGAGCCGAGCACGGCGACCTTGCGGATCCGCCGCGGGGTCGCCCGGTAGCCCCCGACGTCCTTCTTGAGGGCGTTGCGCTGGGTGAACAGCCAGATCAGGTTCTTCGAGGTGCGAGTCGGCGCCAGCTCGCCGACGATCCGCGCCTCGAGGTCGAGCCCCTGCGAGAGGGGGACCGCGAAGGCCGCTTCGATCGCGTCGAGCGCCCGGAACGGCGCGGGATAGTCCGCGGGGGAGAAACGCTTCGCCGTCTTTCGCCGCGTGTCGGCGAGGAGGCGGCGCCTCAACGGACCGGCGCTCTCCACGAGCCGCGCCGCGAGCGGCCGGCCGCGGCGCGCGGCGCCGTGCCGCCCTCGCTCGGCGGCCTCCCGGAGCAGAGCGAGCGCCTCGCGTCGGAGGCGGAGCGGGGGGACGATCCGGTCCACGAGCCCGATCCGCTCCGCGCGCCTCGCGCCGATCTGCCGGCCGGTGAGGATCAGGTCGAGCGCGTGGACGAGCCCCACGAGGCGCGGGAGCCGCTGGGTCCCGCCGAATCCCGGCACGATCCCGAGGCGCACCTCGGGAAAGCCGATCCTCACGGCCGGATCGTCGGCGGCGACGCGGAAAGCGCACGCGAGCGCCAGCTCGCTCCCGCCCCCGACGCAGGCGCCGCCGATGGCGCACGCCGTCGGCCACGGCGCGTCCGCGAGGCGCTGGAAGACCGCCTGTCCCCGGCGCGCTCCCTCGCCGGCCTCGTAGGCGTCCTTGATCGCGGCGATCGCCTCCACGTCCATCCCGGCGAGGAACATGCCGGGTTTCGCGCTCTCGAACAGCAGGCCGCGCACCCCTTCGCGGCGAGAGAGCTCGTCGAGGAGGCGGTCGAGCGCCTCGAGGAGGTCGCGCGTGAGGAGGTTCGCCTTGGAGCCGGGCTGGTCGAAGGTGACCCGCACGATCCCGTCCGGATCCTGCTCGTGGACCATGCCCGGCGCGGCTCCGTCCTGCATCAGGCCCGCTCCACGATCAAGGCACCGCCCTGCCCGCCGACCGCGCAGGCCGTGGCGACGCCGAGCGACGCGTCCCGTCGCTCCATCTCCCTCGCCAGCGTCAGCACCATCCTGGCGCCGCTCGCGCCCAGGGGGTGCCCGAGCGCGATCGCGCCCCCGTTGACGTTCACCAAGGCGGGGTCCAGCGTCCCCAGGGGACCCGTGCCGAGCTCTCCCTCGCAACAGGTCCTCGACTCGAACGCGCGGAAACAGGCGAGGACCTGCGCCGCGAACGCCTCGTGAAGCTCCACCAGGTCCATCCGGTCGAGCGCCAGCCCTCCGGCCCGGCGGAGCGCCTCGGGCACGGCGAAGAGAGGCCCCAGCCCCATGCGGGCCGGGTCGCAGCCCGCGAACCCCCACGATCGCACCGTGCAGAGCACGCGCAGGCCGAGCGCCCTTGCTCTCCCGGCCGACGCGAGGACCAGCGCCACCGCCCCGTCGGCGACCGGGGCCGAGTTCCCCGCGGTCACCGTGCCGAAACGGGGATCGAACGCGGGGGGAAGCGCCGCGAGCGCCGCCGCGCTCGCGTCCTCCCGGATACCGGTGTCGCGGGTGGCCGAGCTCTCGAACTCGGGAGGGATCGGGACGATCATGACCTCCCCCGCCATCCGGCCTTCCGACCAGGCCGCCGATGCCAGGCGGTGGCTGCGGAGCGCGAACGCGTCCTGGTCCTCGCGAGAGAGATCGAATTCGCGAGCGAGCTTCTCGGCGGTCTCGCCGGCGCTCTGTCCCGTCACCGGGTCGCGGAGCAGGAGCTCGAGGTCCCCGACCGCGGACATGGACTCGACCGCGGCGGCCACCGCGAAGTCGGCGTCCCCCGCGCGGATCCGGTAGGCGGCCTCGACGATCGCCTCGAGGCCCGACGCGCCGTTGCGCGAGACGGTGAGCGCCGGGACGCGGCGAGGGAGCTTCGCGAGGAGCGACGCCACGCGGGCGATGTTCGGCGTGCCGGGGGGCGACGCGACGTTCCCCACGACCACCTCGTCGATCGCGTCGGGGTCGATCTCCGCGCGCTCGACCGCCTCGCGGATCGCCACGCGCGCGAGCTCCGCCGCCGGGACGTCCCGCAGAACGGTCCCCGCCCTCGCGAACGGCGTGCGGACCCCGGCGACGATCACCGCGTCGCGGTCGCCGATCAAATGCCCTCCCGCATCAACCCTGCGGCTCCCGTTCCCGCGCGATCCCGTGGGCTTCGAGCTTCTTGTACAGGTTCGAGCGCGGCGTGTCGATCGCCTTGGCGGTCGCGGCGATGTTCCAGTCGTTCTCCTCGAGCTTCGCGAGGATGAAGCCGCGCTCGGCGGCGTCCTTGAACGACTGCAGCGTGGCCCCGGCCTGCGGGACGACCACCGCGTCCCCGTCGCGCCGCGCTCCCTCGACCCCCAGCGGCATCGACAGGCCCGAGGGGATGTCCGACGCGCGCACCGCGTCGCCGGGCGTCATGATGATCAGCCTCTCCACCGCGTTTCGCAGTTCGCGCACGTTCCCCCGCCAGGGCAGCCCCCGCAGGACCTCGAGGGCGTCCGTCGCGAATCGCTTGGGACGGAAGTTGTTGTCGCGGCAGAAATTCTCCGCGAACCACGCCACGAGCGGCTCGATGTCCTCGCGCCGCTCCCTGAGCGGGGGGAGGCTGACCGGTACGACGTTGAGGCGGAAATACAGGTCCTCGCGGAACGCTCCGGCCTCGATCTCCGCCGGGAGGTCCTTGTTGGTCGCGGCGATCACCCGGACGTCCACGGTGAACGAGCGCGCGGCGCCGACCGGCTCGACCTCGCCGTCCTGGAGGACGCGGAGCACCTTCGACTGGGTCTTGAGGCTCATGTCGCCGATCTCGTCCAGGAAGATCGTGCCGCCGTCGGCCTGGACGAACTTGCCGGACTGGTCGCGCGTCGCGCCGGTGAACGCCCCCTTCTCGTGCCCGAACAGCTCGGACTCGATCAGCTCCTCGGGGATCGCGGCGCAGTTCACCTTGACGAAGGCCTTGCCGGCCCGCGTGCTGTTCCTGTGGATCGCGCGGGCGACGAGCTCCTTCCCCGTTCCCGACTCGCCGGTGATCAGGACCGACGCTTTCGTGGGCGCCGCGCGCGCGAGCTCGTCCTGCACGCGGCGGAGGAGCGGAGAATCGCCGACGATGCGGAATCGCTCCTCGAACGAGAGCCTGAGGGTGCGGTTCTCCTCCTCGAGGCGCCGCCTCTCGATGGCGTTGCGCAGGACGAGGAGCACGCGGTCCCGCTCGAGCGGCTTCTCCATGAAGTCGAAGGCGCCGAGCCGCGTCGCCTCCACCGCGGTCGCGATGGTGCCGTGCCCGGACACCACGATCACGGGCGGCTCGAGCCCGCGCTTGCGGATCTCGGCGAGGACCTCGAGCCCGTCCATTCGGGGCATCTTGATGTCGAGGAGCACCGCGTCCGGCCGGGATTCTTCCGTCTTGCGCAGGGCCTCCGGCCCGGACGAAGCCTCGAGGATCGCGTACCCCTCGTACTCGAGGATCATCCGCAGCGACGAGCGGATGTCCTCCTCGTCGTCCGCCAGGAGAACGATCGGCTTGCGCGCGGGGGTCATGGATGGCGCCGTCCTCGAGAATGAAAGGCGCGGCGAGAATAGCACAGCGCGCCGGCCGTCGGGTCGCGGCCGGCGCGCTCGATCGTATTCCGGATCAGTTCTTGCCGCCCTCGGGCACCCGCATGAAGACGACGGTCGTCGCGCCGCCGCCCAGGACCAGCTTGATCTTGGCCACCCCGCCCGCCTTGAGCTTGCGGACCGCTTCCTTGAAGGCGGTCACGCTGCCCACCGGAGCGTCGTTCACCGCGGCGATGACGTTGTACATCCGGATGCCCGCGGTGGCGGCCTCGGACCCGACCTCGACGTCGGTCACGACGACGCCCTTGACCGTATCGGGCAGCTCGAGCTGGTCGCGCACGCGAGGCGTGATCGCCTCGACCGTGATCCCGAACCCGGCGGAGGAGGTCGCGCCGTCCTCTTCGCCCTGTCCCTTCCTCGGGCGGAGGTTTCCCTGTCCGATCTGGGTGGCGTCGGGCCGCTCGGCGAGGGTCAGCGTGAAGGCCATCGTCTTGCCTTGCCGCAGGACCTCGAGATCGATCTTGTCCCCGGGCTTGCGGGAGGCGACGCGGCCGAGGAGGTCCCGTCCGTTCCGGACCGATTCGCCGGCGGCCTTGCGGATGACGTCGCCGGACTCGATGCCGGCCTTCGCGGCCGGGCCGTCCTCGCTCACGGCCTGGACGTAGACCCCGTTCTTGTCGGGCAGGCCCATGTACTCGCGCGTCGCGTCGCCGACGTCGCTCATCGTGATCCCGATGTAGCCGCGGCGGACCTTCCCGCCGTCCCGCAGCTGCTCCATCGCGCTCTTCGCCATGTTGATCGGTAGGGCGAAGCCGATCCCCTCCGCCAGCCCTCCGCGGTTGATCGCGGTGTTGATCCCGACCACGCGCCCCGAGGCGTCGAGAAGCGGCCCGCCGGAATTGCCGAAGTTGATCGCGGCGTCGGTCTGGAGGAAGTTGACGAGCCCCTGGTCGGTGTCGCCGACGGGGACCTGCCGGTCCTTCGCCGAGATCACGCCGACGGTCACGGTCTCGGAGAGCTCGAACGGGTTGCCGATGGCGATGACCCACTGTCCGGGCCGCAGCTTGTCCGAGTCGCCGAGCGGCAGCGAGGGCAGCGTGCGTCCCTTCGGGTCCACCTTCAGGAGGGCGAGGTCGACGTTCGGATCCACACCGACGATCTCCGCGGTCGTCCGCGTGCCGTCGTTGAAGTTCACCTCGACCTTCGTCGCGTCCGCGACGACGTGGTTGTTGGTCAAGATGTAGCCGTCGGGCGAGACCACGAACCCCGAGCCGCCGGACTGCTCGCGGCGATCCTCCGGCGTGAGCCGCCTCCGCTGCTGCGGGTCGGGCCCGAAGAAGAACTGGTAGAACGGGTCGTTGCGCATCGACCCGTGCGGATCGTCTTCCGGAGAGCCGGCCTTCTTCACCGACGTGCTCGTGATTCCAACGACGGCGGGGATGGACTTCTCGACGATGTCGGCGAAGTCCGCGACCGGGGAGGCCGGAGCGGCCGCCGCCGCGGGGATCGACGCCGCGGGAGCGAGCCCGACCGTCGGAACGTCGCGCGCCGCGAGCGCGATTTGCGGCGCGTTCAGGCGGCCGCCGATGATCATCCCGCACACGATGCTCACGCCGACGACGGCGAGCAGTAGGGGGAACGTCCACTTCCGGTTCATGGCTTCAACCTCCGAGATAAGGAACTATGGAATCGTACTCGTTCCGCGCCGGGAGGGCATCCCCCGCAGGCGAGCGTCGTTCGGTTCGTCGGGATCAGGCCGCGCCACCGACGCCGGCGGGGCGCGCGCCGATCACCGGGAGCAGATCGTCGAGGGCGGTCCTCAGCAGACCGACGTCGACCGGCTTCTCGAGCACCCGATCGACACCCAGGAGACGGGCCTGCTGGCGGACGCCGTCGTTGAGGTAGGCCGAGATCAGGATGCATCGGGCCCTGCACTCCTTCCGCCGAAGCTCCGCCAGGAGGGTCAGGCCGTCCATTCCCGGCATCTTGTAGTCCAGGAGGAGGAGATCCACCTCGGGGAGACGGTCCTCGTTCTCGAGGACGCGGCACGGGCTGTCCTCGATCAGCGTCCGATAGCCGGCGCGTGCGAGGAGCCGCCTGTAGGTGGACAGGACCGAAGGGTCGTCGTCGACCACCAGAACCGTGTAGCGGGCGTAAGAGTAGGGAGTCACCAGCGGGTGTGTAGAGGCAAACGGCGTGCCGTCTCGCTGCGGGGCATGATCCGCGGGAAATCAGCGGTCTACGGCACCTTTGGCTCGGCGACGAGAGAACACGACCGCCAAACTGGCGCACCGGGGGCGCCATCCCGTCAGGGTTGCGGGGTTTCGGACTCCCGGCCGGCGAGACGGTATTCCTTGAGCTTCCGCTGGAGGGTCCGCAGGCCGATGCCGAGCATGTCGGCCGCCTGGGTTCGGTTGCCTCCCGTCTGCTCGAGCGCGCCCAGGATCGCCCGGCGCTCGATCTCCTCCATGGTCAGCCCGGCGCTCCCGGCGGGGATTCCCTCGGCACCCGCCGTCCCGGCGGCCGCCGGGGGGCGCCCGGCCTCGGCCGCCTCCCCGGCGTAGCGCTGGTACTCTTCCGGGAGGTCGGCGACGGAGATCTCCTCGGCCGGCGCCAGCACCACGAGGCTCTCGACCACGTTGCGCAGCTCGCGGACATTCCCCTCCCACGGGGCCGCGTAGAGCACCTTCATCGCGTCGGGGGCGAAGTGCATCCCCTCGCGGTGGTTTTCCCTGGCGAACTGCCGGAGGAAGTGGTCCACGAGATGGAGGATGTCCTCGCGCCGCTCGCGGAGCGGGGGGATCCGGAGAGTCACCACCTTCAGGCGATAGTAGAGATCGCTGCGGAACCGGCCCTGGTTCACCGCGGCCTCGAGGTCCGCGTTGGTGGCGGCGATCAGCCGGATGTCGACGTGGATCGTGTCGGTCCCGCCGACGCGCATGAACTCTCGCTCCTCGAGGACGCGCAGCAGCTTCACCTGCATCTCGAGCGGCAGCTCGCCGATCTCGTCGAGGAACAGCGTCCCCTTGTCCGCCAGCTCGAACTTGCCGAGCTTGCGCCCGACCGCTCCCGTGAACGACCCCTTCTCGTGCCCGAACAGCTCGGACTCCAGGATCTCGGCGGGGATCGCCGCGCAGTTGATCGGGAGGAACCGGGCGTCGCGGCGGGGGGAATTCTCGTGGATCGCGTTCGCCACGAGCTCCTTCCCGGTCCCCGACTCGCCGACGATCAGGACGCTGGACCGGGTCGGGGCGACGAGGTCCATCTGCCGGATCAGCGCCTCCATAGGCTTCGAGCGGCCGATGAGCCGTCCGAACTTCTCGCTCAGGCGGCGCTCGAGGTCCTCGACGCGCTGCGTGAGGCGGCGCTTCTCGATGATGCTCGCCGTCTGGACCCTGAACTCTTCGAGATCGACGGGCTTCTTGAGGTAGTGGTCGGCGCCGAGCTTGATCGCCTCCACCGCCGACTCGATCGACGCGTGGCCGGTGATCATCAGCACGCCCACGTTCGGGTTGATCTGGCGGGCGGACTTGAGCACGCCGAAACCGTCGATCCCGGGGAGCATCAGGTCGGTCACCACCAGGGCGACGTCCCGGTGCTCCCTGAGGTACTCGAACGCGGGGGGCGCCTCGGGGAACGCGGCCACCGTGTGCCCGAGCTTCGACAGGCACCGGGTGTACACCTTCCGGTTCCCCTCGTCGTCCTCGATGATCACGATGTGGGCGGGGTCGCTCATCCCGGTCCCATTGTAGTGCAGCGTCCCGGGGAATTCCCGCTCAGCCGGCGATCATCCGCTCGAATTCATCGGGACCGATCACCGCGATGCCGAGCTCCCGGGCCCGGTCGAGCTTCGTTCCCGCCTCGTCCCCCGCGACCACGAGATCGGTCTTGCGGCTCACGCTCCCGGCGACCTTCCCGCCGAGGCGCTCGACGATCTCCTTCGCCTCGTCGCGCGTCCTCCCCGGGAGCGTCCCGGTGAGCACGACGGTCTTCCCCGCGAACGGGGACCCCGCTCCCGGCCTGGCGCGCTCTTCCCGGGTGGCGCGCATGTTCACGCCGGCGCCGGCGAGACGGCGAACGAGCTCGCGGTTCGTCGGCTGCTCGAAGAACAGCCGTAGCGACGCCGCCGTCTTGGGCCCGATCTCCTCGACCGCCTGGAGCCGCTCCTCGCTCGCCTCGGCGAGCGCCTGCATGGACAGGAACGCGGACGCGAGGTCCTTCGCGGCGCGCTCGCCCACCTGCCGGATCCCGAGCGCGAACAGGACGCGGTGCAGCGGCCGCGACTTGGAGGCCTCTATCTCCTCGAGGACGTTCGCCGCGGACTTCGTCCCCATCCGGTCGAGCCCGGCGAGGGCGCCGGGGTCGAGACGGTAGAGATCCGCCGCGTCCTCGACCATCTCCTTCGCGAGGAGCTGGTCCACGAGCGCCTCCCCCAGCCCCTCGATGTCCATCCCGGCGCGCGAGGCGAAGTGGAGGAGCGCTAGGCGCCTTTTCGCCGGACAGGTGGCCCCGGTGCACCGGCTCGCCACCTCCCCCTCCTCGCGGGCCACCGCGGAGCCGCACACGGGGCAGCGCGCCGGAAGCACGAAGGGCCGGGAGGACTTCGGCCGCTTCGCGAGCACCACGGACACGACCTGCGGGATGATCTCGCCGGCCTTCTCGATGAAGACCGTGTCGCCGACGCGGACGTCCTTGCGCTTCACCTCGTCCTCGTTGTGAAGGGTCGCGCGCGAGACCGTCGTTCCCGCGAGCTGCACCGGCACGAGCTCCGCCACGGGGGTGAGCGCTCCCGTGCGCCCCACCTGGACCGCGATCTCCCGGACGACGGTGGTGGCCTGCTCGGGCGCGTACTTGTACGCGATCGCCCAGCGGGGGAACTTCGAGGTCGCCCCGGCGCGGGAATGCAGCGCGGTGTCGTCCACCTTCACGACCGCGCCGTCGATCTCGTAGTCGAGGGCGCGGCGCTTCTCCTCGAGCCGGGCGACGCTCTGCAGCGCCTCGTCCAGGCTCGAGCACGCCTCGTTCAAGGGGCTCGTGCGCAGCCCCAGCTCCCTCAGGAGGGAGAGCCGCTCGAGGTGGGAAGGAGGCGCGGCCTCCCCCTCGATCTCCGCCAGGACGTAGAAGACGCAGTCGAGCCGCCGCGACGCGGTGATCCGCGGATCGAGTAGGCGGACCGAGCCGGCGGCGGCGTTCCGGGGGTTCGCGAACGGCGGCTCGCCGGCCTCCGCGCGCTGCCGGTTGAGCTCCTCGAACGCGGCGCGCGGCATGTACGCCTCGCCGCGCGCCTCGAGGAAGGCGACCGGGCGCGTCAGCCGGAGCGGTATCGAGCGGATCGTCCTCACGTTGGACGTGACGTCCTCGCCCACCACGCCGTCGCCGCGGGTCACGCCCCGCTCGAGCACGCCGTCCCGCCAGGCGACCGCGATGGACAGCCCGTCCACCTTCGGCTCGACGGCGTAGCGCGCCGGCCGCTCCCCCTCGAGCGCGCGGGCGAGCCTCGCCTCCCAGGCGCGCATGTCCGCCTCGGAGTAGGCGTTGTCGAGCGAGAGGAGCGGGGTCCGGTGGCGGAAGGCGAGGAACGCCTCCGAGGGCTCCCCGCCCACGCGCTGCGTCGGGGAGTCGGGAGTGACGAGGTCGGGGAACGCCTCCTCGATTTCCCTCAGCTCGCGCTCGAGGGCGTCGTACTCCGTGTCGGAGATCTCGGGCGCGTCGTCCACGTAGTAGCGCTTGCGGTGATGCGCGATGAGGCGTCTCAGAGCGTCCGCCCTCGCCGCCGCCTTCCGCCGGCTCCCGTGCTCCTTTCCTCCCGTCATCGCGCTCCGCTCCCCGCGGCGGGCGCCGAACCGTCGGCGTGACGCCTCGGTATTCGAATCCGGAAGAGCGTTCCGCGCTCGCGCCCCGCGTCCACCTCGAGGGTCCCGCCGTGGCGCTCCACGATCTGCCGGGCGATCGGCAGGCCGAGGCCCGTGCCGCCGCCGCGATTCGAGTAGAACACCTGGAAGATCCTCTCGCGGTCCGCGGGCGGGATGCCGGGGCCGTCGTCCTCGACCTCGATCAGCACCTCTCCCGCGGCCCCGGCGCGGGAGCGGAGGACCACGATCCCGCCGGAGCGCAGGACCTGCCGCGCGTTGACGAGGAGATTCATCAGGGCCTGCTTGAACTGCGTGACGTCGATCTCCACGGTCGGGAGAAGGGGCTCGAGCTCCAGCGTGAGGCTCACGGCGCTCTGGCGGAAGTCGGCCTGCAGGAACTTCGCGACCTCCTGCAGGACCACGTTGAGATCGCGAGGATCGAATCTCGGCTCGGCCGGCCGCGCGTAGGCGAGGAAGTTGTTGACGAGGCGCTCGAGCCGCTTGATCTCGCTCTTCGTGGAGGTCAGCAGCTCCCCGCAGTCGGCGGCGTCGAGCCCCGCGACGCCCTGGAGCTCCTCCTCGAGCATCTGCAGGTTCATGTTCATCGCGTTCAACGGATTGCGGATCTCGTGGGCCAGGCCGGAGGCGAGCAGCCCCACGTACGACCGCCTCTCCGCGGCGAGACGGGACTGCTCGAGCATCCGGTTCTTGCGGATGAGGCGCAGGACGTAGAGGAAGCCGAGCAGGAGGACGCCGACCCCGAACGCCGCGGCGGCGCCGACCTTGATCCGCAGCGAGCGTCTCAGGTCCTCGAGCTCGGCGGGGGAAGTCTCCTGCGAGACCGCCACGCGGATCTCCCCTTGGGGGTGAGCTCCCCGCCCGAGCTGAACGGCCAGGATCTGATCGGGCGGCTGGGCGGGCGAGCCGCCGCTCCCGGCGGGTTCCCTGAGGTCCGCCGGCCGGCGCGATCCCTTGTTCCCCAGCGAGAGGAGCCTCGCGCCGAACCGGTCCCGTATTTCCACCTGGCGCAGGAACGGCTGCGCCTTGAGGCGCTCCTGGATGATCGGGACAAGCGTGCCCTGTTTCTGCCGGACCTTGTAGAAGTCGATTCCGTTGCTCTCGCGCCCGAGAGCGACGACCGCTTCCGCGATCCGCAGCGCTTCCTGGCGCGCGATCTCGGAACGGTGGGCCAGGACCATCCGGCTCAGGTCCCGGAAGGCGAGGAGACCGGCGACGGCCGCCAGGGCGACCAGGCACAGGGCGAAGAGAACGAACGCCCGGGCGGTTTCCCCCCAGGCCCCTGCCCCCGGCACATCCCCCGGCTTGCCCTTTCCCTCTCTCACTCGCCCTTTTCCCGCCCGGATCGAGCGTCTCTGGCCCGCCCGCCCGCCGCGCCGGAGGTCCCCGGCGGTTCCCCCCGAGGAAACCGCGAAAGGGCGGTTTTCCGACCCCCTCCCGGACCCCGACGCTGCAAATTCACCGCACCCACGGGCCTCCTTCGATCCCGGCCCTTGAACCCTTGCCGGTTTCGGAGTATCAGACCCTCGGAGGCGGATATTAAAGTACTATAGTAGAGTGACTTGTCTAGGCTGGAACTGTGGACTCCCCGGGGGGGGCGCCGCAGGACGCGGTGCACGACGGAACGGACGGGAGGAGGGGCCCCACGTCATGGAAGCACAGGTCCAGACGAACCTGAAGGGTAGTGCTCGCCTCGGGAATTACCTGAAGAGGCTGCGCTCCGGGTACGGCTACTCGCTCCGCCGCGTCGAGGAGCGCGCGCGGGCCGAGGGTGGCGAGATCGACAACTCCCAGCTCAGCCGTTACGAGAAGGGGATCTGCTACCCGTCGTTCGACAAGCTGCGAGTCCTCGCGAGCGTGTTCAACGTTTCGATCCAGGCGTTCTCGGACGTCGTGGACCTCGAGGAATACGAGGACCTCAAGCCGCAGAGCAGCGACCCGCGGGAGATCATCGAGACCGGGACCGGGGCCATGCGGGCCGGCGAGATGGGCAGGGCCTTCGCCCACTTCGAGCGCGCCCTCGAGATCCTCGAGGCCGAGCCGGGCGGAGAGGGCTGGGCGGAGCAGGTGGCGCAGGCCCGGATCAATCTCGCCGCCGCCCTCATCCGGCTCGGCAAGCTGTCGCTCGCCGAGCAGGAGCTCCGGAACGCGCTCCGCGCGGCGGACGGCCTCGGCGACACGCTGCAGGCCCGGGCGCTCCTCCAGCTCGCCAGCGTCCACTCCGACCAGGGCGACCTGCTCCTCGCGGAGATGGAGGCCGAGCGCGCCCACGGAATCGCGGCGCGCGCGAGCCTCGACGTGATCGCGGCCCGGGCCCGCCACGTACTGGCCGGCGTGCTCGCGCAGCGCAAGCACGAGAACGAGGCGATCGAGCGGTATCGAGAAGCGGCCGAGCTGTACGCGCGCTCCGGCGAGGCCTACGAGGCGACTCGCGTGCGGATCAGCATCGGCCTGTGCTACGTGAGCCTGGGCAAGAGCCGCGAGGGGATTCGCCTGCTGCGGACGGCGCTCGACGAAGCGGCGAGCGGCGGGCACCGCTACCTCGAGGCCTACGCGTTGAGCTGCCTCGGCGAGGCCTACTTCCGCCAGAAGGAGCCGCTCCGCGCGCAGGGTTGCTTGAGACAGTCGGACGCGCTCGCGGGCAGCGGGGAGCGCAGATACCCCGATTTGCTGTTCCTGAACGCGTATTACGAGTGGAAGATCGCTGCGGCACAGGCCAACCCCACTCGCGAGAAGATCGCTTTCGGCCGAATGAAGGCCCTGCGGCCTTGCGTCGAGCGCCGTTTCCCGGAAGTCGAGGCCTTCGACGCGTACGTGGAAAGGGGGCGCAGCGATGCGTAACCGGCGCGTACTCCCGATTCTCCTCCTGGCGCTCCTCGTCCCCGCGGCCGTGGCTTCGGCCGCCGCGGGACCCGGCGCCGCTCTCCCCTTCCGGTTCGACCCGGTCCTCGACGGGAAGCCGGCGTACGCGACCGACGCCACGACCGGCGCGGTGTGGGCGGCCTGGGCCTTCAAGTCGCGCGGGGAGTTCGACATCGCCGTCTCGGTGCGCGATCTCGCGGGAGCCTGGAGCGAGCCCGCGTTCATCGGGCGGCTCGACGGTCTCGACCAGCTGGCCCCGGCCCTGGTTTCCGACCCGTCGGGGAACGTCTACATGGCGTTCGCCGTCAGGCAGACCTCGCAGATCTTCCTCTCCGTCCTGCCCCGCGGCGGATCGACCTGGTCCGCGCCGGTGCTCGCGACCTCCCGGGGCGAGCGAGGCTTCTCGCCCACCGTGGCGGTGCTGGCGGACTTCCTCGTGCTCGGCTACCGGACCGCCGACGGGAAGGTGACGCTTCGAGGCGCGCCTCTCGTGGGCGCGCCGGCCGTGTCGAGCGGCATGATGACGGGGAAGGCCGCGTTCCTCGGCCTGCTGCCGCTCGACAAGCCGATCGTTCCGAACGGGATCTACGACAACCCGGACGGGACCGACCCGCTCGGCTTCGGCGGCACGGGCTCCGACACGGGTGCCGGCACCGGCGGCACCCCGATCGACGCGGGAACGGCACCGGGCGGCGCGCCGAAGTAGAAGTCAGGCCGCCTTCCGCCAGATTCGATCCGCAGCGGCCGCTCTTCGAGAGCGGCCGCTTTGCGTTTTCAGCCCAGAGCCTCCCGCAGATCCGCGACGAGCTCGTCGGGAGATTCGAGCCCCACCGAAAGCCGCAGCATGCCGGGAGCGACGCCCGCGAGCTCCAGCTCCGGCCCGTCGAGCTCGCGGTGGGACATCGTGGACGGGATCGAGACGAGCGACTCGACGCCGCCGAGACTGGCCGCCCTGACGAACAGCCGCAGGCGGTCGTGCACGCGCTCCGCCGCGGCCGCCGCCCCCTCGACCTCGAAGGAGACCATGCCGCCGAAGCCGCTCATCTGCCGGCGGGCGATCGCGTGGTCCGGATGGGTCGTCAGTCCGGGCCAGTGAACGCGGAGGACCTTTCCGTGCTCCTCGAGGAATCGAGCCACGGCCGCCGCTCCCTCCTCGTGCGCCTTCATGCGCACCGAGAGCGTTCTCATGCCGCGCTGAAGGAGAAACGCCGCAAAGGGGTCCGCCGTCCCGCCGAGCGAGCGACGCGACGCGGAGATCGCGGCGACGAGGTCCTTCCGTGCCGCGACGGCGCCGGCCGTGACGTCGCCGTGCCCGCCGAGGTACTTGGTCCCGCTGTGGACCACGACGTCGCAGCCGAGCTCGAGCGGGCGCTGCAGCGCGGGGGTCGCGAACGTCCCATCGACCACGGCCAGCGCCCCGGCGGCGCGAGCGGCCGCCGCAGAGGCCGCGAGATCCACGATCCTGAGGGAGGGGTTCGTGGGCGATTCGAGCCATAGCATGCGGCATCCGGCGAGCCGCTCCGGGGTCAGGCGCGAGATCTCGTCGAGCCCGAGCCATGTCGCCTCGATCGAGAGCCGCGGAAGGACGTCGCGGAAGAGCGCTGCGGTCCCTCCGTAGATCTCTCGTTGCACCGCGACTCGCTCCCCGGCGCGGACGAGGGCGAGCACCGTGGTGGAGATCGCCGCCATGCCCGACGAGAAGAGCGCCGCGTCCTCCGATCCTTCGAGGTCCGCGAGGAACCGCTCCGCCGCACGGACCGTCGGATTCTCGTAACGCGAGTAGAGCCATCCGCGCCCCTCGGTGTAGTACGACTCCATGTCCCGCTGGCTCGAGAACTCGAACGTGGAGGCGGTCACGATCGGGAGCGCGAGCGGGCGCCCGACGTCGCTCACGGCGCCGGTGCCGCGCGCGCAGCGCGTCCGGAAGTCCATGGAATCCTCCCTCGACCGCGACGGGTCTCCGGAACGAGAGACCGGCTCCGGCCACCCCCGTGGGCCCCGAAGGCCGGCCGTCGGGCCGGCTTCCTCCGGCCCGGTCGTTCAGTGGGCTCGCGCGGCCCGACTATCGCCTTAGTTTTGTCTTTTTCGAGGCCCGTTAATTAATTGAAACGTCTTGACAGCCGAAAAGGGTCGCCCTACTATCTCGCGGTGGTCGAGAGTGGAGCAAAGTGGCCCATCGGGGCCCTTCTTCACGCTTCTCCACGGGCAACCTGGAGACGAAGGGGACTCCCGAGGAACCGGTCAGGACGCGACGGCTTCGCACACCGAAGCCTACCACGTCGCGTTCAGGGGGTTATCGGATGCTGCGCGGGAACTCGATCGCCAAGGTGGACGAGAAGGGGCGCCTGAAGCTCCCCGCGCAGTTCCGCGCGGCGATCGAGCCCGAGTACGGCACCGAGTTCTTCGTGACGAGCCTCCGCGGCGAGAGCGTGCGCATCTACCCGATGCGGGTCTGGGCGCGCGTCGAGGAGAAGCTGGCGCGCGCGTCGTCGGTGGATCCCGCCGTGATGCGATTCAAGAACTCCGTGAACTTCCATGGCCAGTGCGCGGTCATGGACGGCCAGGGACGCGTCCTGATCCATCCGCTCCTTCGAGAGAAGGCCGGGATCCGCGGCGAGGTCGCCGTGCTGGGGCAGCAGGAATTCCTCGAGGTCTGGAACCGCTCGGCCTTCGAGGAACGGCTCGCTGGCGACCCGCTGACGGACGCCGACCTGGCGACGTTGGCGAGCCTCGGGATCTGAGCGGGGGGGCGGGTCGCGTCCATGCAATCGAGCGCACGACTCGAGGAGAACGTGGGACCGGTGACGCACCGCTCCGTCCTCGCCGCGGAGACGCTGTCGCTGCTCGAGCCTTCCCGCGGCGCGACGGCGGTGGATCTCACCCTCGGCGCGGGAGGCCACGCCGAGCAGCTGCTCGAGGCGGTGGGACCCACGGGACGCGTGTTCGGAATCGACCGCGACCCCGACGCGATCGCCCACGCCACGGCGCGGCTCCTGCGCTTCGGCAACCGTTTCGTCGCGCTGCGCGGCGACCACAGGGACCTCGTCGCGCTGCTCCAGGGCGCCGGCGTCTTCGCCGTCGAGGCGATCGTCGCCGATCTCGGCATCTCCTCGCTCCAGCTCGACGATCCGCGCCGCGGGTTCTCGTTCCGCCTGGACGGCCCCCTCGACATGCGCATGGACCCGACGTCGGGCCCCTCGGCCGCGGATCTCCTCGCGACGCTGAGCGAGGCGGAGCTCAAGGACATCCTGAGGACCTACGGCGAGGAGCGGATGGCGGGGCCGATCGCGCGCGCGGTCGTGCGAGAGCGGGCGCGCCTCCCTCTCGTCCGGACGCACCAGCTCTCCGAGGTGGTCGTGCGAGCCGCGGGCCCCGCCGCGCGGCGATACCGGATCCACCCGGCGACCCGGACCTTCCAGGCCCTCCGCATCGCGGTCAACCGCGAGGTCGAGGGGCTCGAGAGGCTCGTCGCGGACGCGGTCTCGCTCCTGCGACGCGGCGGCCGGCTCGCGGTGATCTCGTTCCATTCCCTCGAGGACCGCGCGGTGAAGACCTCGCTCCGCGCGATGGCCGAGCGTTGCGTCTGTCCCCCGGGCCTCCCGGTGTGCGGCTGCGGCCGCGAGGACCTGATCCGCATCCTCACGCCGCGACCGGTCACGCCGTCGGCCGAGGAAGTCGAGTCGAACCCGCGCTCGCGCAGCGCGCGGCTCCGCGCCGCGGAGAGGCTGTGATGACCGTCCCCGCCCAGGCCGAACCCCGACGCTGGCGCAACGTGACCGTGGTCCGCGAGGGCGACCCGCGCCGGATGCGATGGGTGCTGTTCCTGTTCGCCGGCATCCTCGCCGCGATCGTTCCCGTCGCCGCCTACCTGGTCCAGCAGATGCAGTACGTGGAGGCTCGCTACCAGATCGAGGACCTGAGGGGGCGGCTTCAGCGCCTCGAGGAGACGGAGCGCCGCCTGAGGATCGAGAGAGCGACGCTGGAAACGCTCCCGCGGGTGGAGAAGCGCGCGCTCGGCGAGCTCGGTCTCGTCCACGCGACGCCCCACCAGATGGTGGTCGTCCGTTCGTCGGCCCCGGACCGAGGGACCGCGGCGTCCCGCACCCTCGGCGAGTTCCCCTCGCCGCGCTGAGCCGGCGTCCGGCGCAGGCGGCGGATCGAGAGTCTCGGTGGAGTCTTTGACCCGCACCCGCGTCGCGATCTTCACGGTGGCCGTGGCGCTCCTCGCGCTGGCCGTCGCCGCGCGGCTCGTCGAGCTGCAAGTGCTCCGCGCCGACGAGATGAAGTCCCAGGCGCGGCGGCAGCACGAGCAGATGGTGGAGATCGGCGGCGAGCGCGGGGCCGTGCTCGACCGCACCGGCCGCGAGCTCGCGGTGAGCGTCGCGACATCGTCGCTGTTCGCGCATCCCGCGCGCGTCGCGGACCCCCGGCGCGCCGCGCGACTCCTCTCGGGGGTCCTCGACGTCCCCGAGTCGCGGATCTACGACCGCCTCCGCTCGGACGCGCCGTTCGTCTGGCTCAAGCGGCGCATGGATCCCGCGATGACCCGTGCGGTGCAGGCGCTCCCCCTCCCCGTCGGGAAGGGAAAGCCGTTCGGGCTCGAGGACGAGGGGAAGCGCTTCTACCCCCAGGGCGAGCTCGCCGTGCACGTCGTCGGCATCGCGAACATCGACCAGCACGGGGTCGAGGGGATCGAGCGGGTGTTCGACGAGGAGCTGCAGGGAGACTCGTCTCGGTACCTCGCGGTCCGCGACGGCCGCGGCGGTACCGTGCTGCAGCTGGTCCAGCCGGCGTCGAAGGTCCCGCAGGACGTCGTGCTGACCCTCGACCTCGACCTGCAGCACATCGTGGAACGCGAGCTCGACCGGGCGTGGACCGAGAGCGGCTCGCGCGCGGCGGCCGCGATCCTCCTCGACCCCGCGACGGGGCAAGTCCTGGCGCTCGCGAACCGCCCGACCGCCGACGCGAACCGCTACGGCGAGGCCACGGCCGAGGGGAGGCGCAACCGCGCGGTCGTGGACCAGTACGAGCCCGGCTCCACGTTCAAGGTGATCACCGCGTCCACGGCGCTCGATCTCGGCACGGTCACGCCGGAGCGGACGTTCGACTGCCAGAACGGGAGCATCTCCATCGCGGGGTTCAAGATCCGGGACCACAACCCCTACGGCGTGCTCACGGTGCGGGAGATCCTCGAGAAGTCGAGCAACGTCGGGGCCATCAAGATCGGCCGGACGATTCCCCGCGAGAGCTTCGACGAGTACATCCGCAGGTTCGGGTTCGGGCGCCGCACCGGGATCGAGCTGCCGGGGGAGCGCTCGGGCCAGATCACGCCGCTCGCGAGCTGGTCGGTCCTCTCCCCCGCCTCGATGTCCATGGGGCAGGAGATCGCGGTGACCGCGATGCAGGCCGCGTCGGCGCTCGCTACGGTGGCCAACGGCGGCCTCCGCGTCCCGCCGCGCATCGTCCTCGGGAAGCGCGACGCGTCGGGGACCTTCACGCACGAACCTCGGCCCGAGCCCGTGCGGGTGATCTCCGAGCGCACCGCGCGCACGATCGCGGGGATCCTCGAGGGGGTCGTCGTCCGCGGCACCGGCACGAAGGCGGCGGTCCCCGGCTACCGGCTCGCCGGGAAGACCGGCACCGCGCAGAAGGTCGTGCCGGGCCAGGGCTATTCTCACAAGGATTTCGTCGCTTCGTTCGCGGGCTTCGGCCCCGTGGGATCGCCGCGCCTCGCGGGAATCCTCGTGCTCGACTCGCCGAGCGGCGGGGTCTACTACGGCGGCCAGATCGCGGCGCCCGCGTTCGGCCGGATCATGGCCGACGCTCTCGCCTACCTGCGCGTGCCGCCCGACGAGGACCCGCTGCCCCCTCCGGAAGCCAAGCCGGCGTCCCCGGCGCAGAAGACCGCCAGGAAGCAGGCCTCGGACGGCGAGGAGGGCGCCGCGCCGCAGCTGCCGGACGCTCCGATCGCCACGGGCCCCGGCCAGGTTCCGGACCTGCGCGGCCTCGGTCTTCGCGAGTCCGTCGTCGCCCTCTCCGCGCGCGGGTACCGCGCGCACGTCGCGGGAAGCGGCACCGTGCTCGAGCAGGTCCCGCCGCCGGGCTCCCCGCTCGGGGAAGGCGGCGTCTGCGAAATCCGGCTCGGGGCCCCTTCGGACGAGCGGGCCGTCACGCCCGCGAAGCCGGCCGCCCCCCCGCGGCACCCAAGCCGCTCGTGGCATCCGTCCGCGCCCCGGCGAAACGGAGGGCGCGATGATCGCGGCGGCGCGTCTCCTGTCGGACCTCCTGCACGGAGCCGGCGTCCTCCCCCTCGAGCCCGTCGCGGCCGACCCCGAGATCACCGGCGTCTCGCTCGACTCGCGGCGCGTGGAGCCCGGCAACCTGTTCTACGCGCTTCGCGGCTTCCGGACGGACGGCGTCGTCTTCGTTCCCGACGCGGTCGGCCGCGGCGCGGCCGCCGTGGTCTCGTCCTCGCCGCGGCCGCCCTCGCTCCACGAGGGCATCGCCTGGGTCCGCGTGGAGGACGCGAGGCGCGCGGCCGGCCTCCTCGCGCGCGAGTGGTTCGGGCGGCCCGACGAGGCGGTAGCACTCGTGGGGATCACCGGGACCAACGGGAAGACGACGGTGACGTACCTCGTCGAGGCGATGGCCCGGGCCGGCGGGCTCACGCCGGGCCGGATCGGGACGATCGGCTGCGCCTACGGCGGCAACGAGCGCCCGAGCCCGCGCACGACGCCGGAGGCTCCCGAGCTCTTCGCGCTCCTCGCGGAGATGCGCGACGCCGGCGTCGACCTCGTGGCGATCGAGGTCTCGTCGCACGCGCTGGCACTCGGCCGCGTGGAGGGAGCGCGGTACGCGGTGGCCGCCTTCCTGAACCTCGGCCAGGACCATCTCGACTTCCACGGCGACCCCGAGTCGTACTTCGAGGCGAAGGCCCGGATGTTCGACGGGCTCGGCCCCGACCAGACCGCCGTGCTCCCCGCCGACGACCCGCGCGGGGCGGAGCTTTCGTCCCGCACGCGCGCCGGAACGATCACGTTCGGCCGTTCGCAGGGGGCGACCGTGCGCCTCCGCGACGAGGCCTGCGACCTCGAGGGCTCCTCCGCCGTTCTGGAGATCCGCGGCTCCCCTCTCGAGATCCGCACCCGGCTGCTCGGCAGGTTCAACCTCGACAACGTCGCCGCGGCCGCCGCGTGCGCGGTCGCGGCGGGCCTTCCCCCGAGCGCCGTCGCCGGGGGAGCGCGCGCGGTCGCGCAGATCCCGGGCCGGATGGAGCCTGTTTCCGCGGGCCAGCCGTTCGCGGTGCTCGTGGACTTCGCCCACACCGAGCAGGCGCTCGCCCGCCTCCTCGACGGCGTCCGCGACCTGGTGAAGGGCAAGACGCTGGTGGTGTTCGGCTGCGGCGGCCAGCGGGACCGCGGGAAGCGGCCGGCGATGGGGCGCGCCGCCGCGCAGCGCGCCGACCTGGTCTTCCTGACCTCCGACAACCCGCGCGACGAGGATCCGCTGGCGATCCTCCGCGAGGTGGAGTCCGGGGTGGCGTCGGTCCCGGGAGGGCCGGAGCGGTGCTGCGTGATCCCGGGCCGGACCGAAGCGGTCGCGGCCGCCGTCTCGCTCGCACGCCAGGGCGACGCCGTCGTGATCGCGGGCAAGGGGCACGAGACGACGCAGACCTTCGGGGACCACGTGGAACACCTCGACGACCGCGAGGTCGCGAGGAAGGCGCTGGCCGCTCTCGGCTGGGGAAGGGGCGTCCGTGCCGGCGCTTAGCCTCGGCGAGCTCGCGGCGGCCACCGGCGGCGTCCTGCTGCGCGGCAGCGGCGAGACCCGCGTGGACTCGTACTCCATCGACACGCGGACGCTGCGGCCGGGGGGGGTCTTCTTCGCGCTCCCGGGCGCGCGGTCGGACGGGCACTCGTTCCTCGGCGCGGCCGCGCGCGCCGGCGCCGCCGCGGGGGTGATCCGCGAGGAGCCCCCGGTCGGCGAGGCCGCCCCTCCCGCCCTCCTCCGCGTGGACGACGTCGCGGACGCGCTCGCGCGCGCCGGTTCCGCGGCGCGGCGAGCGGGCGGCTTCCGCGTCGCCGCGGTGACCGGCAGCGCCGGCAAGACCACGACCAAGGAGTTGCTGGCGGCGGGGCTCGGCGCGTCGCGCAAGGTGCACCGCACGCAGGCGAATCTCAACAACCACCTCGGCGTGCCCCTGAGCCTGCTTGCCTGCCCCGACGGTGCCGAGTGGGCGGTGATCGAGATGGGGATGAGCGCCCCGGGGGAGATCGGATTCCTGACGCGCATCGCCGACCCGGACGTCGCGCTCGTGACGAACGTGAGGCCGGTCCACCTGGAGTTCTTCGACTCGCTCGACGGCATCGCCGCCGCGAAGGGGGAGCTGTACGCTCTCCTCCGGCACGAGGCGACGGCCGTCGTGAACCTCGACGACGAGCGGTGCCGCGTCCAGGCGCTGAGGCACGCAGGCCCGCGCGTGACGTTCGGACGCGATCCGTCGGCGGACGTGGCGCTCGAAAGCGTCGAGGACCGGTTCGTCCCCGGAGCCGCGCTCGCGTTCCGGCACGGCGGGCGGAGCCGCACGCTCGCCCTCCGGATCGGCGGCGCGCACGCGGCGCTCGACGCGCTCGCCGCGCTCGCCGCCGTCGCGGCGGCGGGGGAAGACCTCGACGCGGCCGCCGCGGCCATGTCGTCGGTCGAGCCGGCTCCCGGCCGCGGCAGGGTCCACCGGCTCGCGAACGGCGCGCTGCTCGTGGACGAGTCCTACAACAGCAACCCGGCGGCGCTCGAATCGGTGCTCGAAACGCTCGAGGGCTCTCCGGCCTCGGGCCGGAAGGTCCTCGTGATGGGGGACATGCTCGAGCTCGGCCCGACCGAGAAGGCGCTGCACCGGGAGGCGGGCGAGCGCGCGGCCGCGAGCGGGGTGCAGGTGCTCGTCGGCGTCGGTCCGCGGTCGAAGGCCGCGGTCGAGGCGGCCCGCCGGTCGCGTATCGCGGAGGCCTGGCACGAGGCGGACGCCGCCGCCGCCGCCCGGTCGGTGCCGCCGAGGATCGGCTCCGGGGACCTCGTCGTGGTCAAGGGATCCAGGGGCATCCGCCTCGAGAAGGTCGTCGAGGCGATCCTCAGGTATCGCGAGGAGGCGAGCTGATGCTGTTCCACCTCCTCTACCCCCTCCACGCGCACTTCGGGGCCTTCAACGTCTTCCGGTACATCACGTTCCGGAGCGCGATGGCCGTGCTCACGGCGCTCCTGCTCTCCTTCGCGCTCGGGCCGGGGCTGATCCGCCGCCTGCGACAGTTCCAGATCGGGCAGGAGATCCGCGAGGAAGGCCCGAGCTCGCACCAGTCGAAGCGCGGGACGCCGACGATGGGCGGCCTCCTGATCATCGCCTCGGTGGTGCTCCCGACGCTCCTCTGGGCGGACCTGCGCAACGAGTTCGTTTGGATCGCGGTCGCGTCGATGGTGCTCTTCGGGGCCATCGGCTTCGCCGACGACTACCTCAAGGTCGCGCGGAAGCGGAACCTCGGCCTGACCGCGCGGCGCAAGTTCGCGCTGCAGGTCCTCGTCGGCGGCGCGCTGGGAGCGCTGCTCCTCTGGCTGGCGTGGCAGGGCCACTTCTCGACGCGGCTGTCGTTCCCGTTCTTCAAGCTGGTCCTTCCCGACCTTTCGTGGGGGTACGTCCTCTTCGCGGTGCTCGTGCTCACGGGGTCGGCGAACGCCGTGAACCTGACCGACGGACTCGACGGCCTCGCCATCGGGACGGTGCTGGTCGTCTCGGCGGCCTTCACCGTGCTGGCGTACGCCGCGGGCAACGCGATCGTCGCCGACTACCTCGGCATCCCGAACGTCAAGGGAACCGGCGAGCTGACGGTTTACTGCGGGGCGCTCGTGGGGGCGAGCCTCGGGTTCCTCTGGTTCAACTGCCACCCCGCCGAGGTGTTCATGGGCGACGTCGGCTCCATGGCGCTCGGAGGGGCGATCGGGACGACGGCGCTCCTCATCAAGCAGGAGTTCCTGCTGGTGATCGCGGGCGGCCTCTTCGTGATCGAGGCGATGTCGGTGATCCTCCAGGTGGGATCGTTCAGGCTGCGCGGCGTTCGGATCTTCCGCATGTCGCCGCTGCACCACCATTTCGAGCTGGCGGGGTGGAGCGAGACGAAGGTCGTGATCCGCTTCTGGATCATCGCCATCATGTTCGCCCTTCTCGCGCTGGCCACGCTGAAGCTGAGGTGACGGGGATCATGGTCGCGCCGGCCCTCTCGCGGAAGGAGCCGAGGCTCGCGGGCCTCAGGGCCCTCGTCGTGGGGCTCGGGCGCAGCGGCCTCGCCGCCGCGAGGCTCCTCGCGTCGAAGGACGCGCGCGTGACCGTCGCCGACCGCCGCGCTTCCGCGGAGCTCGGAAAGGCCGCCGAGGAAGCCGCGGCGGCCGGCGCCCTCCTGCTCTGCGGAGGGCACCCTCCCGCGCTTGCCGACGGCGCCGACCTGATCGTGGTGAGCCCGGGGGTCTCCGCGGACGAGCCGATCCTCGCGAGAGCGCGGGAGCTCGAGCTCCCGGTCTGGGCGGAGGTGGAGCTCGCCTTCCGGTTCTGCCACGGCGGGATCCTGGCGGTGACCGGCTCGAACGGGAAGAGCACGACGACCTCGATGGCCGGAGCGATCCTCCGCGAGGCGGGGGTCCCCGGCGGGACCGGCGGGAACCTCGGCACGCCGTTCGCCGAGCTGCTCCCGCTCGACGGCCCGTCGGCGGTGCACGCCCTCGAGCTGTCGTCGTTCCAGCTCGAGGCCATCGACGCCTTCCGCGCCGAGACGGCCCTCCTGCTCAACCTGAGCCCGGACCATCTCGACCGCTACCCGAGCTACGACGCCTACGCCGCCGCGAAGGCCCGCCTGCTCGAGGCGCAGAACGCCTCGGGGAACGCGATCTTGAACGCCGACGACGCGGAGAGCGAGAGGTTCCGCGCGTCGGTGCGCGGCCGCCTCCGCCTGTTCTCCACGCGCCGCGAGGTCGAGGACGGGGCGTTCCTCCGCCGCGGGGTGCTGGTCCTCCGGCTGGACGGGCGGGAGGAGGAAATCCTGCCGGCTTCGGAGCTGCGCGTCCCCGGCGAGCACAACGTCGCCAACGCGCTCGCCGCGGCGCTCGCGTGCCGCCTCGCGGGCTGCCAGACGGCGGCGATCGCGCGGGCCCTGCGCGCGTTCCGGGCGCTGCCGCACCGTCTCCAGCACGTCGGCACGCTCGACGGCGTCGAGTTCTACGACGACTCCAAGGCGACCAACCTCGACGCGGCGGAACGGGCGCTGGCGGCGTTCCCACCGGGACGCGTGCTGCTGATCCTCGGCGGGAAGGACAAGGGCGCCGACTGGCCGGCCCTCGCCCCGCGGGTCCGCGAGCACGCGCGCTGCGTCCTGCTCGTCGGGCAGGCGGCGCCCGCGGTGCGCGCGGGACTCGAGGGCACGGTCCCGCTCTTCGACTGCCGCACGGTGGGGCGGGCCGTTCGCGCGGGGTACGAGCGCGCGAGGCCGGGAGACGTGGTGCTCCTGGCGCCGGGCTGCGCGTCGTTCGACCAGTACCGCAACTTCGAGGAGCGCGGCGACGACTTCCGGCGCGCGGTCGAGGCGCTGCTTCCGGGGGGAGGGCGAGATGCCTAAGCGCACGGCGCCCGACCGCTGGCTGCTCGTGATCGCCGGCCTCCTGACGCTCGCGGGCCTGTTCATGGTGGGGAGCTCCTCGCACTACCTCGCGATGAGCCTCGGCCAGAGCCCGTACCACTACCTGCTCCGGCACGGCGTCTACGTGGTGCTCGGCGTGGCCGCCCTGCTCGCAGGCATGTGGCTCCCCTACCGGAAGCTCGACCATCCGCGGCTCGTGGCCGCCCTCGTCGGGATCTCGATCGCGGCGCTCGTGGCGGTGCTCGCGATGCCGGCCGCCGGCGGCGCGCGCCGCTGGTTCCCCCTCGGGATCGCGAGCGTCCAGCCGTCGGAGGTCGCGAAACTGGTCGTCATCGTGTTCATGGCCTACCTCCTCTCCCGCAAGGAGAGCCAGGTCAACGAGTTCTGGATCGTTCCGGCTCCGGCCGTCGCGGTCACCGGGATCATGGCGGCCCTGATCGCGGTCGAGCCCGATCTCGGCTCGGCGCTGATGGTCGCCGCGATGATGGGCGTGATGCTCTTCGTCGCCGGGCTGCGCTGGCGGTACATCGGCGCGGTGGTCGGGACGGGCGTCGTCGGGATCGCGGTCGCGATCGTGGCGGAGCCCTACCGGATCGCGCGGATCAGGACGTTCCTGCACCCCGAAGCGGACCTCCAGGGCTCGGGCTTCCAGCTCTGGCAGTCGCTCATCGCCGTCGGCAACGGCGGGTGGATCGGCGTCGGCCTCGGCCAGGGGCAGCAGAAGGCGTTCTACCTCCCCGCGGCCCACACGGACTTCATCTTCAGCGTGGTCGGCGAGGAGCTGGGCCTCGTGGGGACCGCGCTCCTGCTCGTCGCGTTCTCGCTCCTGTTCTGGCGCGGGATGCGCGCGGCGTTGCGCGCGCCGGACCGCTTCGGGTTCTACCTGGCGCTCGGGGCGACGAGCCTGCTGACGCTCCAGGCGCTGATCCACATGGCGGTGTGCCTCGGGCTGTTTCCGACGAAGGGCCTTCCGATGCCGTTCATCAGCTACGGCGGATCGTCCCTCGTGGCGAGCATGGCCGCGACGGGCCTGTTGCTGAACGTGTCGCAGCATTCGAGCTGAGCGGGATGAGGGGGAGAGCGGGTGCTTCGAGGATCGTCGTCGCGGGGGGGGAACGGGCGGACATCTCTTCCCCGCGCTCGCGGTGGCGGACGAGCTCAGGCGGCGGCACCCGGACGCGGCGATCTCGTTCGTCGGCGGAACGCGCGGGCTCGAGACGAAGCTGGTCCCGGCCGGCGGGTATCCGCTCCGGACGATGTGGCTCGCGGGGCTCAAGGGAGCCGGTGTTCCGGCGAGAGTTGCGGCGGCCGTCGCCGCGGCACTCGCCACGGTCCGGTGCCTGGCGTGGATGGTCCGCGACAGGCCGGACCTCGCGATCGGGGTCGGAGGGTACGCGTCGGGGCCCGCGATGCTGGCCGCGAGGCTTCTCGGCGTGAGAACGATGGTGATGGAGCAGAACCACTTCCCGGGAGCGGTCAACCGCCACCTCGCGCCGCGGGTGGACGCGGTGTGCGTCCCCTCCGAGGCGGCGCGCGCGCGGCTCGGCGGCCGCGGGATCGTCACCGGGAACCCGGTCCGCCGCGAGTTCGCCTCGATCGGTCCCCCGCCGGCCGCGAGCGAGGCCTCGCTCCTGGTCTTCGGCGGCAGCCGGGGCGCCTCGTCCATCAACCGCGCCGCCGCCGGCGCGCTCCCCCTCCTCGCGCAACTCTCCCCGCCGCCGAGGATCGTGCACCAGACCGGAGAGGCGGACGTGGCGGACGTGGCCGCCGCCTACCGGGCGTATCCGGGCCCCCACGAGGTGCGCGCCTTCCTCGACGACATGCCGGCGCGGCTGGCCGCGGCCGACCTCGTCGTGTCGCGCGCCGGTGCCACGACCCTCGCGGAGCTAGCGGCCGCCGGGCGCCCGGCGATCCTCGTCCCCTACCCGTTCGCCGCCGACGACCACCAGCGGCTGAACGCGGAGGCGGTCGAGGGGGCGGGGGCCGCGGTCGTCCTCCTCGACCGCGACCTCGACGGGAGCCGCCTCGCGGAGGCCGTCGCCTCGCTCGTCGCCGACCCCGCGCGGCGGCGGGCGATGGGAGACGCCGCGCGGCGCCTCGCGCGCATCGATGCCGCTTCGCTCATCGCGGACGTCGCGGACGCGCTGCTCGAGGGACGCGCTCCGTCCGCGGGGGACGCTCCATCGAGGAAGGAGGCGCGCGATGTTTCGTAAGGCGAGGCGCCTCCACTTCGTCGGGATCGGCGGGGCCGGCATGAGCGGCATCGCCGAGGTCCTCGTGAACCTGGGCTACCCGGTCTCGGGATCCGACCTCGCGGCGGGTCCCGCGACGCGGCGCCTCCGGAAGCTGGGGGCCACCGTGCAGCGCGGCCACCGCGCGTCGCACGTCCACGACGCCGACGTGGTCGTCGTGTCGACCGCCGTCCCGCCGGACAACCCCGAGGTGGTCGAGGCGCGCCGCCGGAAGATCCCGGTGATCCCGCGTGCCGAGATGCTCGCGGAGCTGATGCGGATGAAGTACGGCGTCGCCGTCGCGGGCTCCCACGGGAAGACGACGACGACCGCCATGACGGCCGCCGTGCTCGCGAGCGGCGGCCTCGACCCGACCGTGGTCATCGGCGGGCGGATCGGGACGCTCAAGTCGGGGGCGAAGCTCGGCAAGGGCGAGATCATGGTCGCCGAGGCCGACGAGTCGGACGGCTCGTTCCTCAAGATGAAGCCCACGATCGCGGTCGTCACCAACATCGACCGCGAGCACCTCGACCACTACGCCGACCTCCTCGAGATCCAGGACGCGTTCGTGCAGTTCCTGTCGCGCGTCCCGTTCTACGGCGCGGTGGTGGCGTGCGTGGACGATCCGAACGTCCGCGCCGTCCTCCCGCGCGTGGACCGCAGGGTGATCTCCTACGGCCTCTCGAGCGACGCCGAGATCTCCGCGGCCGACGTGGCGGTCTCGGGCTTCGGCTCGAGCTTCGTAGCGCTCCGCCGCGGGACTCGTCTCGGCGCGGTGAAGCTCCAGGTGCCGGGGCGGCACTCGGTCTACAACGCGCTCGCGTCGATCGCGGTCGGGCTCGAGCTGGACGTCCCCTTCGCGTCGGCCGCGCGGGCGCTCTCCCGCTTCAAGGGGGTGGACCGCCGGTTCCAGCTCCGCGGGACGGCCTTCGGCGCGATGGTGGTGGACGATTACGGCCACCACCCGACGGAGATCTCGGCGACCCTCGCCGCGGCGCGCGAGGGGTTCGGCGTGCGCACGATCGTGGTGTTCCAGCCGCACCGCTTCACCCGCACGCGGGCGCTCCTCGAGGAGTTCGGCCGCGCCTTCTTCCTCGCGGACCGGGTCATCGTGACCGAGATCTACGGCGCCGGGGAAGCGCCGATCCCCGGTGTCGACGGCGCCTCGGTGGCCGACGCGCTCGTGCGGCACGGGCATCCCGTCGGTGACGTTCGAGCCCACCTTCTCGAAGATCCCCCAGCTGCTGCGCGGGATCCTGCTCGAGGGGGACCTGGTCCTGACCCTCGGCGCCGGCAACGTGTGGAAGGTGGGCGAGGACCTGATCCGGCTCTCCTCGGGGCCCAAGCGTGGCGGGAGGAAACGGTGATCGTCGAGCGCGGCACGCCGACCGCCGAGCCCGATCGCCGCTACTGGCGGCGCAGGGTGAACCGCGAGGTCCGCAAGGCGCGGCGCGCGCGGACCTTCTTCAGGTGGCTCCTGATCGTCGGAGTGAACCTCGTCGTGGCGGCGTTCCTCGTGTACTCGGGCTGGCAGGCGATGCTGCACGTCACCACGACGCCGGCGCTCGCGCTGACGGCCGTGGAGGTGGAAGGCGCCGCGCGCACGTCGCCGCAGGCCATCCGCGCGCTGCTCGCCCCGTACGTCGGCCGCAACCTCTTGACGCTCGACCTCGACGCGATCGCGGCGCGCGCGGCGTCCGATCCCTGGGTGCGCGAGGCGGCGGTGCGGCGGATCCTGCCGCACACGCTGCGCGTCGCGGTGGTCGAGCGCGCGCCCGCGGCGCTCGCGGTGATCCGCGGCGTCGTCCACGTGGTGGACGAGACGGGATTCGTGATGGCCCCCGCGGGCCCCGAGGTCCCGCTCGACCAGCCGGTGCTCACGGGGCTCGACCGGCTGGGCGGCGCCTCGCTCACGGGCGCGCTCGCCTCGGGCGCCCGGGCGATCGCGCGCCTCAAGGCGGCGAGCCCGTCGTGGGAGCGGGAAGTCTCGGAGCTCGACCTGTCGCAGCCTGACCGGATCGCGGTGGTCACCCGCAAGGCGGGCCCCCGGATCCTTCTCGACGCCGAAAGCGTGGAACGGAACCTGAACGATTACCTCGCCCTCAAGCCCGAAGTCGAGAGGCGGATGGGGCCGGCGGCTTACGTCGACCTTCGCTGGAGCCGCCGGATCTCGATTCTGCCGGCCGGGGACGATTCCCTCGCGGAGACCAACTAATCATGGCCAGGAACGAGCGTTACGTCGTGGGGCTCGACATCGGGACCACCCGCATCTCGTGCGTCGTCGCCGAGATGAAGGAGCAGGGAAACGTGGAGGTGGTGGGCCTCGGCGAGGCTCCCTCGCGCGGGCTGCGCAAGGGGGTCGTGGTCCACCTCGACATGACCGTGGAGGCGATCAAGGCCGCCGTCGAGCAGGCGGAGGTCATGGCGGGGGTGAACGTCGAGTCGGCGACCGTCGGGATCGCCGGCCCGCACATCCGCAGCTTCAACAGCCGGGGGGTGGTGGCGGTGTCCGGCAAGGACCGGACCGTCTCGAAGGAGGACGTGAAGCGCGTGCTCGACGCCGCGCGCGCGGTGAGCATCCCCCAGGACCGCGAGATCCTCCACGTGCTGCCGCAGGAGTTCGTGCTGGACAACCAGGGAGGGATCACGTCGCCCGTGGGGCTCAACGGATCGCGCCTCGAGGCGAACGTGCACATCGTGACCGCCTCGACCACCTCGGTGCAGAACCTCGTCACGTGCGTCAACCGCGCCGGCGTCGAGGTGCGGGACACGGTGCTCGAGTCGCTCGCGTCCGCCGAGGCGGTGCTCGGCCAGGACGAGAAGGAGCTCGGCGTCGCGCTGATCGACGTGGGCGGCGGGACCACCGATCTCGCCATTTTCGAGCGCGGCTCGATCTGGCACACCTCGGTGCTGCCCGTCGGCGGGGGCCACTTCACCAACGACCTCGCGGTCGGCCTTCGCACGCCGATCCCGGACGCGGAGCGCCTGAAGCTCAAGCACGGCTGCGCGCTCGCGACGATGGTGGAGGACAACGACGCCATCGAGGTCGCGTCCATCGGCGGCGAGCGGAAGCCGAGGCTGCTGCAGCGCCAGGTGATGGCGTCGATCCTGCAGCCCCGCGCCGAGGAGATCTTCACCCTGCTCCGCGAGGAGGTCGGGCGGGCGGGGTTCGAGAAGCAGCTCAACGCCGGGCTGGTGCTGACCGGCGGGGGGAGCCTGCTGCCGGGGATGACCGAGGTCGCCGAGCAGGTGTTCGACCTTCCCGTCCGGCGCGGCCAGGCGGGAGCCGAGGTCGGCCTCGGCGGCACCGGGTGCGGCCCGCAGCACGGCTCGGCCATCGGGCTCGCGCTGTACGGCGCGCACCACCGACGCCCGGGGACCCGGCCGTCGCTGCACCCGGGCGGGGGCTTTCTGGGACGGTTCGGCGGCCGCATCAAGGGTCTGTTCAGGGAAATGTTCTTCTGAAGACGAGGCGGGAACGCTCACGGCAAGACGATAATCGGGGAGAGGGGACAAGATGATCACGATGGACGACGATTCGCGCCGGATCCGGCCGATTCACGTGGCGTTCGACGACGCACAGGCGTCGGCGGCGAACATCAAGGTGATCGGGGTCGGCGGCGGGGGCGGCAACGCGGTCAACCGCATGATCGCCAAGGGGGTCTGCGGCGTCGAGTTCCTGGCGGCGAACACCGACTGCCAGGCGCTCAAGTCGCACCGGGCCTCGGTCAAGCTCCAGCTCGGCGCGAAGCTCACGAAGGGGCTCGGCGCGGGCTCGAACCCCGAGGTCGGCCGCAGCGCCGCTCTCGAGGACACCGACAAGGTGCTCGAGCTGCTGAGCGGCGCCGACATGGTCTTCGTGACCGCGGGCCTCGGGGGCGGCACGGGGACCGGCGCCTCGCCGATCATCGCGAACCTGGCGCGCGAGATGGGCGCCCTGGTGGTCGCGGTCGTGACCAAGCCCTTCGATTTCGAGGGGCGCCGGAGGAAGGCGCAGGCCGAGGAAGGGCTCGCCGGGCTCCGGCAGGTCGTGGACACGGTGATCACGATCCCCAACGACAAGCTGCTCCACACGGTCGAGAGGGGAACGCCGCTCGCCGAGGCGTTCCTGATGGCCGACGACATCCTGCGGCAGGCCGTGCAGGGGATCTCCGACCTGATCACCGTGCCCGGGGAGATCAACCTCGACTTCGCGGACGTGAAGACGATCATGTCCGGCATGGGGATGGCGCTGATGGGGACCGGTGTCGCGGAGGGCGAGCACCGCGCCGTCGAGGCGGCGCAGCGCGCGATCTCCTCGCCGCTCCTCGAGGACGCGTCCATCCACGGCGCCCGCGGCGTGCTGATCAACATCACCGGCGGGGAGGACATGACGCTGCACGAGGTGTCGGACGCGGCGGAGATCATCCACGAGGCCGCCGACCCCGACGCCAACATCATCTTCGGGACCGTGATCGACCGAGCGATGAAGGGAACCGTCAAGGTCACCGTGATCGCGACCGGCTTCGTGCGCGAGGACCAGCGCGGTCTCGCGGCCCTGTCGGGAATCGCCCGCGCGTCGGCCCGTCCCTCCGTCTCCTCGCAGGAGCCCCCGCCGGCCGTCGTCCGCAACCCGGACCGCTTCCTGAGGCACGGCAACGAGAAGCTCGAGTTCGACAACACCGACGAGGGGTGGACGCCGAACCTGAGCGTCACGAAGGACGACCTCGACGTCCCCGCGTTCCTGCGGAAGCAGATGGACTGAGGCGCGATGATCGAAGAGGCGGTGAGTGCCGAGGCTCTCACCCGGATCCTGGTAGTGGACGATGATCCGGAGACGGCGCGGCTCCTCCGCACCTGGTTCCGCGGGCAACCGTACGAGATCCTCGAGGCCAGGGACGGCGCCGCGGGGCTCGAGGCCGCCGCGCGGGAGCTGCCCGACCTCATCCTGCTAGACCTCAAGATGCCGGTGCTCGACGGGCACGAGGTGGCCAGGGGCCTGAAGCGCGAGCCCACCACGAACGGGATCCCCGTCATCCTGCTGTCCGCGGTGAACACCATCGAGGCGAAGGTCGAGGCGTTCGCCGCGGGGGTGGATGACTACGTGGTCAAGCCGTTCGCGTTCGAGGAGGTGGACGCGCGGATCCGGGCGATGCTGCGGAAACGGGAGCTTTACCGCCAGAAGGACAATCTGGCGCGCAACCTCCAGGCGACCAACGCGCGCCTCAACGACCTGCTGCAGGTGGACGAGAAGACCGGCCTCCAAACTTTCCGGGACTTCCAGCGGCACCTGGCCCAGGAGTGGCTGCGGGCGCAGCGCTACGGCATGCCTCTCTCGCTCGTCATGCTCGACCTCGACGACTTCAAGCGCGTCAACGACACCCTCGGCCACCCGGCGGGCGACCGGGCCCTCAAGGAGTTCGCGACGCTCGTCCGCGGAGGCGCGCGCGCGACCGACGTCCCCGCGCGGTTCGGCGGCGAGGAGTTCGCGATCATCCTGCCCCACACCACGGGGACGATGGCCGCGCTGGTCGCCGAGCGCATCCTCGCCGCGGTGCGCGAGTTCGTCTTCCTCGGCGAGGACATGCCGACGCGCCTCACCGTCTCCGGCGGCGTCGCCACCTTCCCCTCCCACCCCGACATCAACAGCCCCGACGCCCTCGTGCGCGCCGCCGACCGCGCCCTCTACCGCGCGAAGGAGCAGGGAAAGAACCGCGTCGTCGTGGACGACGCCTCGGCGGCGTCCCCGAACTGAGCCGCCCCTACGCGTGGACGCCGGGGGCTTCCTGCCCGGTGGACGCCACGTACTCCGCGTACCCGCCGAGGTAGGTCTTCGGGCGGCGGTCGCCGTCGTCGGGGTGCAGCTCGAGGACGCGGTTCGACAGGCCGCGCAGGAACGTGCGGTCGTGCGAGACGAAGAGCATCGTCCCCTCGAAGTTCGCGAGCGCCGCGACGAGCATCTCCTTGGTCTCGAGGTCGAGGTGGTTGGTCGGCTCGTCGAGCACGAGGAAGTTCGGCGGGTTGAGGAGGATGCGCGCGATGACCAGCCGCGACTTCTCGCCCCCCGATAGCGCGCGCACCGGCTTGTCGACGTCGTCCCCCGAGAACTGGAACGCGCCGAGCAGCGCCCGCAGCGTCCCCTGCGTCTCGAACGGGAAGTCCTTCTGCATCTGCTCGAAGAGGGTCAGGCCCGGGTCGAGCAGGTCGAGCGACTGCTGCGCGAAGTACCCCATGACGAGCGACGCCCCGAGGCGCACCGTGCCGGCATCGGGCTTCAGGGCGCCCGAGACCATCCTGAGGAGCGTCGTCTTCCCCGCGCCGTTCCGCCCCATGACGCACCAGCGCTCGCCGCGGCGGATCGTCAGGTCGAGCCCGTCGTAGATCGCCCGGTCGCCGTAGCTCTTCGAGACGCCGGCGAGCATCGCGACGTCGTCCCCCGAGCGCGGCGGGGTGCGGAAGTCGAACGTGACGAGCCTCCGCCGGCGCGGCGGCTCGACCGCTTCGATCTTCTCGAGCTTCTTCACGCGGCTCTGGACCTGCGCGGCCTTCGCGGCGTGCGCCGCGAAGCGCTCGATGAAGCGGCTCTCCTTGGCGAACATCGCCTGCTGGCGCTGGTAGGCCGCCTCGCGCTGGGTTTCCCGGAGCTCCCGCTCGCGCGTGTAGAAGTCGTAGTTCCCCGAGTACGAGACCAGCTCGCCCCCGTCGACGTCGACCACCCTGTCGACGACGCGGTTCATGAAGTCCCGGTCGTGGCAGGTCATGAGCACCGCGGAGCGCGTCGACCGGATGAACCGCTCGAGCCAGAGGATCGACTCGATGTCGAGGTGGTTGGTCGGCTCGTCCATCAGGAGGACGTCGAAGTTGCCCAGGAGCGCCTTCGCCATCGCCACCCGCATCTTCCAGCCGCCCGAGAGCGCGCCGGTGTCCCCGTCGATCATCCGGTCCTCGAAGCCGAGACCGTGGAGCACCTCGCGCGCCCGCGCCTCGAGCTCGTAGCCCCCCCGCTCCTGGTACTCGTGCTGGACCTCGCCGAACCGCGCGAGGATCCTCTCCATCTCGCCCGCGCGCCCCGGATCGCTCATCGCGTGCTCGAGGTCGATCAGCTCGTGGTGGAGGTCGCCCAGGCGGCCGCTCCCCGCGATCGCCTCGTCGAGCACCGGGCGCCCCGCCATCTCCTCGACGTCCTGCCGGAAATAGCCGACGGTCGTCCTCTTGGGGACGGAGACTTCCCCGGAGTCGGGAGCCTCCTCCCCGGCGATCATCCGGAAGAGCGTGGTCTTCCCCGCCCCGTTCGGGCCCACCAGGCCGACCTTCTCCCCGGGATTGAGCTGGAACGAGGCGTCCACGAGGAGGATCCGGCGGCCGTACTGCTTGCAGATGTTGGATAGCGCAATCATGAAGCGGACAGGTTAGCACGCGGCTGCAGGGAGGCGGCCGTTCCGGATCGAGCGCGACCGCGGTATGCTTCCCGGCAGCGAACGAGCTGCCGAGGGGGTCCGTCACGGGATGCGAAGCCGATTGGGGGTCGCCACGGCAAAGTCTCGTTCCCGTTCGGTGACGCGGCGATGACGCTGGGAGCCGGATCGCGACTCGGGCCGTACGAGATCGTCGAGCTCATCGGCGTCGGCGGCATGGGCGAGGTGTACCGGGCCCGCGACCCCCGGCTCGGCCGGTACGTCGCGATCAAGATCCTGCCGGCGGGAATCGCCGACGACGCCGGGCGCCTGCACCGCTTCGAGCAGGAGGCCCGCGCCGTCGCCGCCCTGAACCACCCCCACATCCTCACGCTCTTCGACATCGGCTCCCACGACGGGACCCCGTACGTGGTCACGGAGCTTCTCGACGGGGAGAACCTCCGCGAGGTGCTCGCCCGCCGCCCGCCGACGCAGCGCCAGGTCCTCACCATGGCGGTCCAGGTGGCCCAGGGCCTCGCGGCCGCGCACCAGAAGGGAATCGTCCACCGCGACGTGAAGCCCGAGAACCTCTTTCTCACCGCGGAGGGGCGGGCGAAGATCCTCGATTTCGGACTGGCCCGGTTCGGCGCTCCCCTGAAGTCCTCCTCTCCAGGCGAAACAAAGGGAGACGTGACGCGGGCCGGGTTCCTGATGGGCACGGTCGCGTACATGTCGCCGGAGCAGGCCAGCGCCCTGTCGATCGATCCCCGCAGCGACCTTTTTTCGTTCGGTATCGTCCTCTACGAGCTTCTCTCCGGCCGGCATCCCTTCCGCCGCGAGACGGCCGAGGCGACGGTCGAGGCGATCCTCTACGAGACGCCGCCCGCCCCGTCGTCGCTCGAGCCCACGATCCCGCCGGCACTGGACGGGATCGTGCGCCGGTGCCTGGAGAAGGACCGCGAGGAGCGGTTCCAGAGCGCGCACGAGCTGGCCGTCGCGCTCGAGGCGGTGCTGAAGGCGCCTCCGGGAGCGGCCTCGCTCGCGGCGGCGGAGGAGCGGAGCCCGTACCCCGGCCTCCAGTCGTTCACGGAGAAGAACGCGGGGGCGTTCTTCGGCCGCGAGACCGAGGTCAAGGCGCTCTGGCAGCGGCTCGAGAGCCGCCGTCTTCTCGCCGTGATCGGGCCTTCGGGAGCGGGGAAGACCTCCTTCGTGCGGGCGGGCGTCGTCGCGTCGAGGCCCGAGGGCTGGGGCGCGATCGTCTGCAAGCCCGGGGCGGCGCCGCTGCGGAACCTGGCCAACGCGGTGGCGCCGGAGCTGGCGAACGATCCCGAAGCGGTGACGCAGCTCCTCTCCTCCGACGAGCCGGAGATCGCGTTGGAAATGCTGTCGAGGTGGCGGGGGGCGCACGCCGAGGCCCTCCTCGTCGTGGACCAGTTCGAGGAGCTGTTCACGCTGAATCCGCCCGAATCCCAGGCCTGCTTCGCCGCGCTCCTCGGCCGTCTCGCCTCCGAGACCGATATCCACGTGCTCCTGTCCCTCCGCGACGACTTCCTGATGCGGTGTCACGACCGCGAGCCGCTCGGCGCGATCTTCTCGGACCTCACGCCTCTCGGCCCCCTCACGGCCGACGGGCTCCGTCGCGCGCTGATCGAGCCGGCGAGGAAGCTCGGGTACCGCTTCGAGGACGACGCCCTCGTGAACGAGATGGTCGCGTCGGTCGAAGGGGCGCGCGGGGCGCTGCCGCTGCTGGCCTTCGCGGTGGCCAGGTTGTGGGAGAAGCGCGAGCGGGAAACGAAGTTCCTGACATGGGAGGCGTACGAGGAGATCGGGGGCGTGGCAGGAGCGCTCGCCCAGCACGCCGAGGCCACGATGGCCCGCATCGGTTCGGAGCGGCACGGGATCGTGCGCGAGATGTTTCGGCAGCTCGTTACGGCCCAGGGTACGAGGGCGGTCCTGGACCGCGAGGAGTTGCTGTCCGCGTTTCAGGAGCGAGCGGCGGCGGACGAGGTACTGGGCGCGCTCATCGACGCGCGGCTCCTGACGAGCTACGAGGTTGCGGAAGCGGAAGGCCGCTCGACCCGGCATCGGGTCGAGATCGTGCACGAATCGCTGCTGGAGGCGTGGCCGCGGCTGGTGCGGTGGCAGACGCAGGACGAGGAGGGGGCGCTTCTCCGGGACCAGCTCCGGCAGGCCGCGAGGCTGTGGAGCGAGAAGAACCGGACCGGGGATCTGCTCTGGACGGGCACGGCGTACGAGGAGTTCGAGCTGTGGCGCGAGCGGTACCCGGGGAAGCTCACCTCGGCGGAGTCCGACTTCGCCCGGGCGATGGCGAGCAAGGCGCGCAGGCGAAAGCGCCTCCTCAGGACGACGGTCGCCTCGGTCATCGTCGCGCTGGCGACGATCGCCGTCACCATCGGCATCCTCGGGTACCGCGCCGCGAGGTCTCGCGACCGGGCCGAGGCCGAAGCGCAGCGCGCCGAGGCGGGCAAGCTGCTGGCCCTCGCCCGGGCGGCCGTCGCGAGCGACTCCACGTCCCCGCTCGCGTACGTGCGAAAGAGCCTGGAACTGGCCGACACGCCCGAGGCCCGGCGCTTCGCGGTGGAGGTCCTCTGGCGTGGGCCGGCGGCTCGCATCTTGTCCCCCGGTACGAGTGCAGAGGGATTGGCGCCGGGGGAGATCTCGAGTTGGCCGAGCCTCCCGGTCCTCGACCCGGAGTCAAAGTGGCTTGCGCTGCGAAATCCCGCGTCGGGCCGTGTTTTCCTCTTTCCAAACGATGGGAGCGCACCGCGGGTCCTACCACCTTCTCCCGACGGCAACGCTTCCGCGCTCGCGTTCGGTCCTGGCGGCGATCTGCTGATTACAAATGGTCCCGGGTCGAGTTTGCGATTCCTGTCCCTGCCCGACCTGCGCGAGGTCGGGACCGTGGAACTCGGGGGCGTTTCGTCCGACGCGTGGGTCGCGGGCGATCGACTTCTCACTTCGACGCGCCTTTCTCGGGAGGACGCTCAGACGCTGATTCGTTCCTGGCCGCTCCCGGCGGGCGAGCCGACGGTCGTGGCGAGGTTCGAGCCGCCGAGCGCGAGGACCCGAAAGTTGGATCCCACCGGAAAGTGGCTAGCGTACGAGCACGAGCGAACGATCTTCCTCCGCGCGCTCGCCCCGATTGGCCCGTCGTCGGATCGGGTCCTGGGCCGCCTCGAGGGAGACCCGTGGGACGACAATCCGCTGAAGATCTTCCAGGACGGTCGTGGCCTCGTCTCGCTGGAGCAGCCCGGTGTCATTCGACTTTGGACCATCGGCGGGGGCGAGCGCCCGCGCGTGCTACGTCGAGGAAAGGCGGTCGGATTACTCGACGTCAGTCGTGAAGCCTCGCACCTCGCGGGGATCGATCTGGATGGTATCGCGCTTTGGGACCTGCGCGATCCTCCCGATGCCGAGGCGGCCCTCCTACGGTTCGAAAGCAACACGACGCTGGTCGGCGGTTTCGACTCGAAAGCGCAGTGGCTCGTTACGGGGAGCGGTAACAAGTACTACTTCTGGCCGGTCCGGACGCCGCGGAGGCGTGTGTTGCCTCACCACGGCTCGGGCACGTGGAGACTGGAGTTCACACCGGACGGCCGCTGGCTGGCCTCGAGCGCTATTGGCGAGCCGGTGCGGCTGTGGCCGATGAATCCTCGGGATGGGTCCTTCCGCGATCTGGTTCCCCGGGTGCCGTCCTGGAACGTCGTGGCCAACGCCGCAAGCACGCGTCTCCTCGTCGGGACCTGGGCCTTCTCGCAGTCCGGGCCCGCGGATGGGCGCGTCTTCCTGTTCCCGATCGCCGGAGGAGCGCCCCGTCAGCTACGGACTGGATGGGAAGGCGTCGCCGGGACTTACGCCGTGGCATTCGACCCGCGGGGCCGTCTCGCGGTCGCGACCCCCGCCATCGACTTCGGCAGCCGGGGAGACCTGGCACTGCATGTGCTCAAGACCTGGGACTTGGAGTCGGGCAAAGAACGGACCTTCCCGATCGCGAACCTCACCGGCGCCGACTGGATGGGGTGCGAGAGCTTTCAATTCGCTCCGAACGGCGTCCTTTACTGCGCCTCGCAGGGCGGCGTTCTTCGCCTCGAGATTCCGAATGACCTGAGCGGGACGCTCTCGGGGGAGAACATCTACCCCGCCAGCCGCGCTCGTTTCGCGTTGAGCCCCGACGGCCGGAGGCTTCTCGTCCTGGCTTCCACGGGGCACGATCCCAACACCTCGGTATTCGAAGACCTCGTCTTGGTCGACCTCACGACGGGACACCGCAGCCGGATCACCACCCACGGACAGAGGCTCTTCACCGCCGCCTTCGATCCGACCGGGAAGATCATCGTGACCGGCGACGTGGAAGGAATCGTGAGAGTCGGGCTCGCTACAGGCGAGGAGCCCCACCTGCTATTGGGTCACCGCGCACAGTACGTCGAGTCGCTCGCCGTCTCGCCCGACGGTCGATGGATCGCCTCGGTAGGCCTCGACGACTTGTTCCTGTGGCCCATGCCTGACGTGAAGAAGCCGCCTCTGCACATCCTGCCCCACGGCGAGCTCCTGAGAACGCTGGATTCTGTCACGAACCTCCGCGTCGTCCCCGACCCGTCCTCCTCCACCGGCTGGCGTCTCGACGTCGGACCGTTCCCGGGTTGGAAGGACGTGCCCGCCTGGTAGGCGCCTCCCCTGTAGTCCTCTCCCCGCTTCCACAGCGGCGATGGAAGCCGTACAATCTGGCCAAACCGGACATCGGGGGGCGGCCATGAGCTCGATTCGAGGCTTATCGGTCCGTTGCGCCAGAACGCTCGCGGTCGTCGCGGCCGTCGTCCTGTCTTTCCTCGAACCGTGGTCGGAAGTGTTCGCCCAGGAAACCACAGGAGCGATCGAGGGCACCATTCTGGCGCCAGACGGTACGCCGCTTGCCGGAGTCGAGGTCGCTGCTAAGAAACCCTCGCCGCGGGTCGAGCGAATCGGGATCACGAACCGCGACGGCGGCTTCCGCATCACGGCTCTCCCACTGGGGAAGTACGAGATCGCGGTCCGCGATCCGAGGTTCGAGCCGTCGACGATCGATCAGGTTGTGGTGCGGCTCGGCCGGACGACCGGCGTTCCAGCCGTGCGTCTGGCTCCTCTCGGCAGTCTCGTCGAGCGCGTCGAGGTGGTCGGCAAGGCGCCGCCTATCGATCCCGCGAGCACGTCGACGGGAGGAAACATCTCGGCGGCATTGTTCGACAATCTCCCCCTCCAGCGCGACTACCAGAGCATCGCGATGCTCTTGCCGAACGTGAGCACGAGCTACCTCGGCGACGGGATCAACTTCAACGGTGCGACGGGGGAGGAGAACCGCTACTTCGTGGACGGGATCGACATGACCGACCCGTCGCGAGGACTCGGCGGGACGGTGCTCCCCCCAGACTTCATTCAGGAGGTCGAACTGAAGACGGGAGGCTACGAGGCGGAGTACCGGAGCGCGCTGGGCGGGATGGTGAACGTGGTGACCCCGACGGGAGGCAATCGGCTGGCCGGCAAGTTCATCGGCTACTGGACTAGCCACGTCGTTTCAACCGACTCGAGACAGAGCCCGCTCCAATTGCAGCAAAAGGACTTCGCGCAGCACGACGTTGGCTTCAGCCTGTCCGGCCCGCTCGCCAAGGATCGCGCATGGTTCTTCCTCGCCTACGACCCGGCGTATCAGAGCGTGGAGACCGAGGTTCCTGGCGTCGGCTACTTCGAGGATTCCTCGACGGCGCATCGCTTTGCCGGGAAGATCGACTGGCGCGTCAACGGTTCGAACAGTCTCGGGCTGACGGTCGTGGGCGACCCGATGGAACGGGACGCCGTCGGAGAGCTTCCGGGTTCGGTTGGCATGAACCCGGTGTCGTTCCTCAACCCGGATCCCTATCTGCGGAGTATCGAGAGGGGTGGCGTCGGCATCTCCGTTCGGGGGACGCACGTCCTTGGACCGCGCGTTCTGCTCGAGACCTCGTTATCGAACTTGTGGCGGAAAGACCGCAACCTCCCGGCGACGGATCGGGGACGTAACGAGGTGCTGTTCATCGACGCGGCGACCGGCGTGTGGTCGGGGGGGTCGCAGGGCGAATCGGGCTACCGGAACAGCCAGATGACCGCCGGGGTGAAGGCGATCTGGGCGCTTGCGCGTCACGAAATCAAGTTCGGCGCCGAATATCGAGATAACGGTCTCCGGCTCGACGGCGACAGCAATCACTACGAGAACGTGTACCGCTACAGCGATACCTATTACACGCGATTCACGGCACAGGGCGAGGGATCGGTGGGGAATCGGATTCCCTCCCTCTTCGTTCAGGACTCCTGGCGTGTCGACCAGCGCCTCGTTCTGAACTACGGCCTTCGCTGGGCACGCGAGGGATTCGTCGCTCCGTCGGGCGACGTCGTGCAGAGGCTCGATGACGAGTGGCAGCCGCGCATGGGTTTCGTTTACCAACCCGGCCGAATCGGCTCGCAGCGCATCTATGGCTCGGCGGCGCGCTACTACCAGGAGGTCGCGAGCATCGCGCTCCAGAACTACGAGATGGGCGGGGTTTCCTGGGAGCTGTGCACCTACGATCACGACCCTCGCCTCGATTCGACGGGGGGCGATTGCTTCGGATACCTCTCTCCGGTACAGCCCGAGGTAAAGGGCCTCCGCGGCGACTACACCGACGAATACTCGCTCGGTTACCAGCGACAATTCGGCGCGCGACACAGAGCCGGCGTCCGCGCGATCTACCGCACGCTCGGCGATACGATCGACGACGCGCTGGTGACGGCTACCGGCATCTTCGTGTGGGGCAACCCGGGCCGGGGAGAGCTGGCAGCGGACTACCCACGGGCCAGTCGCGTGTACCGAGCTCTCGAGTTCACCATCGAGGGGCAGCCGTCGACGCGCTCTGGCTACCTCGCCTCGTACGTGCTCTCGGAGAATCGCGGGAACTACATGGGTCTCTACAACACGGACTACGGCCAGACCACGCCGAACTATGGATCGTTTGACTTCCCGGAATGGATGGTCAATTCCGACGGCCTGCTGCCGAACGACCGGACGCACGTGTTCAAGGCCTCCGGCTTCTACCGCTTCGCGTCCGGATTGAACATCGGTTCGTCGGGCCTCTGGCAGAGTGGAACGCCGCTCAACGAGTTCGGCGGTGACGCACATGGGTGGCCTTTTGCACTCCTGCGGCCGCGAGGCACGGCCGGGCGAACGCCGTCGATCTTCGACCTTGGCCTGCGACTCGACTACACCTTCCTGCGGAAATCGACGGGGCGCTGGAAGCCGCGGCTGATTCTCGACGTCTACCACCTCTTCAGCGGCCGCAAGCCGGTGGATTACGACCAGACGCACTATTTCAACCGCGATGCCGAGGGGAACCAGGCCAACCCAAACCCGACGTACGGGATGGTCAAGCAATACTACCCGCCGGCGGCCGCGCGTCTCGGGCTCGAGGTGACGTTCTGACGGGGGCCGCCGCGCGAACCTGGCCCCGTTCTCGTCCGCAACCGGATGGGAACCTCGGGCTTTTCGCCGCGAAGTGTTACGCCGGCAATGTCTGACCCCGCGGCCCGCGGAAGCGGAATCCGGGCGCGGAACCGTCCGGAGCGGGGTAACCTGTCGTCGCAGGAGGCCCGGCGGCGACAGGGGACGGCGATCGGAATCGGCGGACCCGCCGCATCGGGCGAACGCTCGTGACGGATGCGGGGGGAGGGAGAGCCATGAGGGGTGAATCGACGCTCGTCGTGATGATCGTGGCCGGGGCCGCGGCGGTGATGGGGGCCCGGGCCGAATCGAAGCCACTCGAGGTCGTCCGTTCCGTCGACATCCGGAGATACCTCGGAACGTGGTACGAGATCGCCACGATCCCTCACCGTTTCCAGAAGGGCTGCGTCGGGGTCACGGCCCGCTACGCGCTCCGCGACGACGGCGACGTCGAGGTCCTCAACGTCTGCCGCGAGGCGACGCTCGACGGGAAGGAGCGCTCGGTCCACGGCAAGGCCTGGATCGTGGACAGGACGACCAACGCCAAGCTCAAGGTCCGCTTCTTCTGGCCGTTCTCCGGCGACTACTGGATCATCGAGCTGGACGACGACTACCAGTGGGCCGTCGTCGGCCATCCCAACCGAAGCTACCTCTGGATTCTGAGCCGGACGCCGCAGATGGACGGAGCCCTCTACGACCGGCTTCTCGAGCGGATCGCGGCCAAGGGTTACGACCTGAGCAAGATCAAGAAGACCCTTCAGCCCGGAGGCTGACCCGGCGAGGCGGTCTCGACTTGCGAATCCGGTCGGGTCGGGTACGCTTGCCCTCCAGCAACACCCACGGATTTCGAGAAACCCATGGACGTTTCGCCGACCGCCACACAACGCGCTTCGCGTCACGGCACCCGGCGCCGTCTCTCGAGATGGCAGGTGCTCCTCGGCGCGGCGATCGGCCTGCTGTCGGCCTGGTCGCCGGTCGCGGCGGAGCCCGCCGGCGCCGCGGCCACGGGGACGCGGCCTCCCGTCACCCACGCGCTCCTGATCAACGGCGGCGCGTCCGCGTCCACGAACTACCTGAGCCACCTCCACCATCTCCAGTACATGGTGGGGGCGCTCGAGAGCCGCGGCATCGCGGGCGAGCGCATCCACGTCTTTTCCGCGGACGGCGCGGACCCGAAGCCGGATCTCGCGGTCCGAGGCAGCGAGCCCGCGGAGTTCTGGCTCGTCGACGGGACGGAGGCGGGGAGCGCGCTCCACCGGGTGGACCTCACCAACACGGTCTGGGAGGGGGTGACGCTGCGCCCGGCCCGCCTCGGCGAGCTCCGCCGCTGGTTCGTGCGGATGCGGGACGAGCTGGAGCCCGGCGACACGCTGCTCGTGTTCGTCACGGACCACGGCACGACGAACAACGAAGACGCGGACAACGGGCTCATCTCGCTCTGGAACGAGAGCCTGTCGCTCCTGGAGTTCCGCGCGCTCCTCGGGCACTTGAGGCCCGGCGTGCGGGTCGTCAACGTGATGAGCCAGTGCTTCTCCGGCGCGTTCGCCGACGCCATGACGCCGCTTCGCGCGCGCCTCCCCGACGGAGACGTCTGCGGCTTCTTCTCCACGACGCGCGACCGCCCGGCGTACGGCTGCTACCCCGAAGGCCGGGACCGCGACCGCATCGGGCACGCCTTTCACTTCATCGACGCGATGGACCGGCACGCCTCGCTGGACGAGGTCCACCGGGCCGTGCTCCTCACGGACACCAGCCCCGACGTCCCGGTCCGGACCTCCGATCTGTTCATCCAGCAGGTGCTCCGGGAGGAAGCCGCGCGCCGGAAGATCGACGCGGACAAGCTGACCGACGAGCTCCTCGCTCTCGCGTGGAGCGACCGCGCGCGCTGGGAGCCCGAGATCCGGCTGCTCGACCGGATGGGAGAGGTTTACGGGATCTTCAGCCCCCGCACGCTCGCGGAGCTCGAGCCGCGGATCGAGAGCCTCGAGTCGCTCTCGAAGGAGCTCGAGACCTACGAGGACCGCTGGAAGCTGGTCCTCGACGACGCGCGCAAGGCCAACCTGGAGCGTTTCGTCGAGGCGTACCCGGCATGGAAGGAGCGTCTCGACGCCCGACAGCTCGGGACCCTGGGCGCGGACGAGAAGAAGACCACCCTCGCCGAGGTGCTGGTCGCGGTGAAGGAATTCGTCGAGGGGCGGCCGGACGTCCTGAAACGCATGCGGGAGCTCCGGGACACCTACGAGGGCGCGAAGAGCGCGAGGTACCGCGTGGACGTGCGGCTCGCGGCGCTGACCAGGATGCGGATCTTGCTCGTGCGCGTGGCGGGGCTCCAGAAGCTCGGCGATCCGCGCACGCGTTCGGCCGACGGGCCGTCAGCCGAGGAACGACCGAGCGGGCCCGCGCTCGCGCTGGCCGCGCTCGAGGCTTGCGAGGCCTCGCCGATCGGGAGCTTCGAGCCCGCGCGCGGGAAGCCCGTCCTGCTGGAGGCGCCGGAGCCCCTTCCTCCGTTCGAGCAGGACCTCGAGGCGGTGCGGCGGGCGCTTCCTTCCTGGCTCGGCATCCGCTTCCGGCCGGTCTCCGAGAAGCAGCGGCAGGAGCTTTCGCTCGAGCGGGGAGCGGTCGTCGTGGAGGACGTCTTCGCGGATTCCCCGGCGGGCGCGGCGGGGATCCGGCCGTGGGACATCCTCCTCGGACCGACCGGCCACCGGTTCGCCGAGCCGAACGAGATCCGCGAGTGGACGGCGGGCTCTCCCCGCGGGACCCCGCTCCCGCTGCAGCTTCTGCGCGACGGGCGGACGATCGACGTTGCGGTCTCGCTCGTTCCGTATCCGAAGGGGGGCCCCCTCCTACCCACGCCGCCGAAGCAGGGAGACACCGCGCCCCGACTCGACTCCCTGCGCTTCGTCCGGCCGGGAGACGGCGGACGCCCCGACGAGCCGGGGCAGCGGTACCTGCTCTTCTTCTGGGCGACGTGGTGCGGCCCCTGCAAGAGCGCCCTCCCCGAGCTCCTCGCGTGGAGCCGTCGGACCGGCGTTCCCGTCGTGGCCGTGAGCGACGAATCCGAGGAGACGATCCGGAAGTTCCTCGCGGGCTGGACGAAGCCATTCCCCGAGCGCGTCGCGAGCGACGAGCTGCGCAGGAGCCTCGTGACCTACGGCGTGAGCGGCACCCCGACGTTCGTCCTGGTCGACGGGAACGGCAAGATCGAGTGGCGTCAGACCGGCTATTCGACCGGCACGGGACTGTCCATCCCCGGGTGGTCCTGGGCCAGGTGAGAAACGGAAGAGTGCCGTCCTCCCCGCCCCGTTCCGGCCCACCAGGCCGACCTTCTCCCCGGGATTGAGCTGGAAGGAGGCGTCCACGAGGAGGATCCGGCGGCCGTACTGCTTGCAGATGTTCGATAGCGCGATCATGAAGCGGACAGGCCAGCACGCGCGTTGAGCCCCGGGCGCGGGAGAGTGCCCATCGCGGGAGCCGGTCGCGTGCGGACGAACAGTCACTTCTCCTCGCTGCGAAGCCGGACCGTGCCGGGCGCTTTTCGCTTGACGCGCCTGTTGCCGCCGAGTAAGTAGGGATCATGCGAGCGGTGCTGGATGAAAAGGAGGCATGAATGAGGTTGACGACCCGATGGGCCTTGATCGCCGCCTGCGGACTGCTCGCGAGTTGCTCCTCGGACTCGACGGGCCCGCCGCCGGGAGTGGCCGGCGCCGGCTCGGCTTTCAATGACGGGTCCTACTTCGCCGAGCTGCGGTACTTCAACGATCACTGCCGGGCGGCCTCGGTCGACGCCACCGGTCCGGGCGCGAGCGGGTCCGTGAGCGTCGGGCTGGTGTGCTCGTCGGACGGCGTCTGGGAGGCGAGCATCCCGCTCGGGGCGTCGCACCCCGCGTCGGCGACGGCCTACGTGTTCACGATCGACGACGGCCAGCGGGTGTTCCAGCGGGCGGCCACCATCCCCTGCTGGCAGGAGTCGCTCCCGACCGCCATCGCGCCGAACGGAACGGTCGCGAGCCCGGTCACGTTCCAGTGGTCGTCGCTCGCGGGCTCCGGCATCGAGTACACGGTGTGGGCCACCCTGACATCGACGGGGAGCGTCACGAAATGGTCGGTGGTCGACCAGGGCTCGGCGACCCGGACATTGGCGCCGGGCGCGTACACCTGGTTCGTGGACGCCATCGCCGTCGGTGGCCACGAACCGGGCTCGCCCTGGTTCTGCTCCGCGCGATCGTCGGGGCCGGCATTCACCGTCCAGTAGCGGGCCGGCGGCCCCTACTTCCCCCGCAGCTCCTCCCACCCCTCGAACACCTCGCGAATCGCGGCGTGGACGAGGTCGGTGGCGCGGCGGCGGAACTCCGCGGCCTTCGGCGGGGTCGAGAACCGGGGCGCCGTCGCCGTTTCGCTCGGGGCGCTCGAGGATGATGCTCGCGGGGAACGGGCGGGCCTTGACGCCGTCGATCACCGGCGCGCGACGGATCGACGTGGCGCGCGCGGTGTCCACGAGATTCGGGGCGATCGCCAGGACCATCGCGGTCTCCTCGACGCCGGCGTGCCCCGAGGTGACGTCGCCGTAGAGCTCGAGGGTCGCCTCGCGGGCCGGGCCCCACCACTCGACGGCGACCGAGAAGACGCGCTTCTCCGCCCAGAGGCGCGCGACGACGTCGCCGACCTCGCGGCTCTGCCCGCCGTGGCCGTTCAGGAGGACGATCCGGCGGAAGCCGGCGTCGGCGAGCCCGGCGGCCGCCTCGAAGAGGTACGCCACGAACGTCGCGGATGACACCGTGGTCGAGCCGGGATACGGAAGGAGCGAGTTGGTCACGCCGTAGGGCACCGGCGGCGCGACGAGCGCCGGAAGGCGCGGCGCGAGATCGGCGGCCAGGGCCGACGGGATCAGGATGTCGGTCCCCAGCGGGATCGCGCCGTGGGCCTCGACGGTGCCGACCGGCACGATCGCGGCGTCCACCTCGGAGGGAACGCGGCTCCGGAACGTTTCCCAGTTGAGATCGGCCAGCTGCCAGCTCATGACGCCTCCTGCCGGCGATCCCTGCGCATCGCCGTGAACACTCCCGCCGCGAGCCCCGCGATCGCGAGCCACGCGGCGACGTCCCCGATCCTGCCGTACACCGAGCGTCCCGGGATGATCGGCACGTCGTGCACTTCCATCGCCTCGACGTCGAGCGCCGTCCACCCGTGATAGCGCCCGAGCGGGTCCACGAATCCCGAGATCCCCGTGTTGGCGACCCGCACGAACGCGCAACGGTTCTCGATCGCGCGCATCCTCACCGTGTTCGCCTGGTACGCCTGGAAGAAGGTCCGGCCGAACCAGGCGTCGTTGGTCAGGATCACGATGAAGTCCGACCCGGCGTTCCTGAGGCGCCGCGCGAGATCGAAGTACAGCTCCTCGTAGCAGATCATCGTCCCGACCCGAGCACCCGCCGCCGGGATCGGGTTGACCTTCGGTCCGCGCGTGAACCCGCCCCCGAGCCACCTCAGCTCGCCGCCGCGCCCCGCGAGCACCGGTCCGAGCAGCGGTTCGAACGGGATCCCCTCGACGAACGGCACCAGGTAGATCTTCGCGCTCCACTCGGGCTCGACCGTGCCGTCGGCGTGCACGGCCATCGCGGCGTTGTAGAACTCGAAGCGATTGGCGTCGAGGATCTTCATGTACTCGATCCCGACGACGTAGTCCGCCCTGGTCTCGCGCGCGAGGTCCTGCAGCTCCGGCATCGCGTAGGTCGCCGGCTGCTCGACCCAGTGCTTGAGCGGCCAGGGGCGCGCGGTCTCCGGCCAGAACACGATCTCGGCCCCGCGGCCGGCGGCGTCGCGGCTCATCGCCGCGAGCGTCTTCCACTGCTCCCCTTCGGTCTTGAGCCCGTGCTTCACGTCGAGGGGGACGTTCGGCTGCACGATGCCGACCCGCACCGTCCGGGTGGGCCGAGGCGGGTGGGTCCACGCCCAGGCGTCGTAGAGCAGCACGGCCGCCGCGAGCCCGCCGAGAACGGCGGCCGCGCGCCGCCCCGCGGGACGTCCCCGGCTCCGCCACGCCTCGTAGAGGAGGCCGTTCGCGGCCAGCATCGCCACTCCGACGCCGTACGGCCCCACGAGGTCCGCGAACTGGACGAGGAACGGGTAGGCGGCGAGCGAGTGCCCCAAGTGGTCGGCGGTCATGCGCAGGTCGGTCAGGTTCCGCTCCCACTCGAGCGGGATCCACGCGAGCGGGAGGGAGACGGCCCACGGCCACCCCGCCGAGTGCCGGAGCCAGGCGGCGAGCGTCAGACCGAGCATCGCGTACGCGGCGAACGCCGCCGCGAGCCCGAGCCAGAGCACCGCGGCCAGCCACGAGTACTCCAGCATGGCGCGCATCCAGCTCAGGCCCAGGACGAACGCGACCATGCCGAAGAGGAGCGCTGCGCGCAGCCGCTCCTTCCGAGGCCGCTCTCGGTTGGCGTCGAGCCAGAGGAGGATCGGCAGGAACGCGACGAAATTCGGAACGAGCGGGGGGATCGCGACGTACGCCGCGGCGAGCAACAAGCCGGAGAGCACCGGCAGCCGCCAGTGGCTTTTCGTCCAAGCGTCCAACGAATACCCCTCAGCCCGCGGGGACGGCAACCGCACTCAGGCCTGACCGATCGCTTCTTTCGACCATGCGCGGGAGTGCGGTTGCTGTCCCTCTTCCGCATCCCCTCTTCCGGCTTCTGTCCCTCCCGACGGTTGCCCTCCCTTTCGGATGTTATCATCCTAGTGATGACTCCTTCCGGCAGGGAAACCGAGATCAAGCTCCCGTTCGCGTCGCCGGCCGAGGCGGAGGCGCGCCTCGCCGCGATCGGCGCGACGCGCGAGCGCGCGCGGGAGTTCGAGGAGAACGTCCTCTTCGACCTTCCCGGCGACGCGCTGCGCGCTTCGGGGCGCCTGCTGCGATTGAGGCGCGCGGGTGGGCGCGCGGTCCTCACGTTCAAGGGGCCGGTGCCCGGCGAGCACCGCCACAAGGTCCGCGTGGAGCACGAGACGTCGGTGGACCGCCCCGACGCGGTGGCCCTGCTGCTCGAGGGCCTCGGATACGCGCCGCGCTATCGCTATCAGAAGTACAGGACGACCTTCGCCCTCGAGGGGCTCGAGATCGCGCTCGACGAGACGCCGATCGGCTGCTTCGTGGAGCTCGAAGGGGAGCCCGAAGCGATCGACCGGGTCGCGGCGCGCCTCGGGTTCGACGCGTCGCAGTACATCCTGGCCACCTACCGCCAGCTCCAGGAGCAACTCGCGGCCGGATTGGACACCGAGCCGGGAGACCTCGTGTTCGGGAACGGCCCGGCCGGAGCCGGCCGCCCGTGAAGGGGATGGTCCTGGCGGCGGGGCTCGGCGAGCGGATGCTCCCGCTCACCCTCACCGTGCCCAAGCCCGCGCTCCCGGTGCTCGGCCGCCCGATGATCCTCGAGATCTTGAGACAGCTCGTGCGGAACGGCGCGACCTCGGTCGCGGTGAACCTCCACCACCTCCCGGAAAGGCTCGGGCAGGTCCTCCTCGAGGCGCGGAATCTCGGCGTCGAGCACCTGCACCTCTCTTCCGAAGAAAAGATCCTCGGAACCGCGGGGGGACTGCGGCACGCGGCGCGATTCCTGCGCGGGAGCGGCACGATCCTGGTCCGGAACGCGGATTTCCTCGCGGATGTGGACATCATGCGGGCCGCGATGGCCCACCGGGCGAGCGGTTGCCTCGCCACGCTGGTCCTCGGGCCCGCGCGTCCGGGGTACACGGTCGTAGAGGTGGACCGCGCGGGGCGGGTGCTCTCCCTCGGCGGCGCGCCGGCAGACCCGTCCCGCGTCGCGGGAAGGCGGTTCTTCACCGGGCTCCACTTCATCGAGGAGGAGGTGCTGGACCTGATCCCGGCGCGCGGCGCGAGCGACATCGTCAGGGACGTGTACCGGGGCCTCGCCTCGGAGGGGAGGCTCGGGTCGTTCGATCATTCGGGGCGGTGGTTCGATTTCGGCTCGCCGAAGGACTACCTCGACGGATCGCTGGACCTCCTGGAACTGTCCTCGGACACGCGCGCCGCCATGCTCGAGACCGACCCGGTTCGCAGTATCGGCCAGGCGATCGTGGCGCTAGGGCCCGGGGCCGATTTCCACCACGGGGTGGAGGTCCACGGGCGGGCGGCCATCGGTTTCGCCGCGAGGGTCGGCGAAGGGTCCCGCGTCGAGGACTCGCTGATCCTGGACGAGGCCTGGGTCGGCCCGGGGTGCCGCCTCCGGCGGGTCATCGTGGGGCCGGGGACGGAGTTGCCCGCGGGTTTCGAGCTGGAGGATGCGGTCGTCTGCGGTGATGTCGAGCCCAGGGTCGAGCTGCCGGCCCGCACGGAGAGGCGCGACGGCCTGCTCGTCCGGCCTCTTCTGAGCGGACCGCGGTGAGCGAGGCCCTCCGCCCCGAGATCCGAAGGCTTCTCGATGCGCTCTTTCCCGGAGCGAGGGCGGAGGCCGTCGCCGGGGACGCCTCCACCCGCCGGTTCCTGCGGGTCGTCCCGCCGGACGGCCCGTCCCGCATCGTCATGGACTACGGCGCGCCGTTCGAGGGGGAGACCGACGATATCCGGCTCGGCCGGATCTTCGAGCAGGCGCGGCTTCCGGTCGCGCGGGTCGAGCGGGTGTGCCCGGCGGAAGGCTGCCTAATCCTCGAGGACCTCGGGAGGCGCACGCTCGAGAGCACGCTGCTCGGGCTCCCGCCTGGGGAAACGGCCGAGCGGGACCGGCTCTACGAGGAGGCGGTCGGCCTTGCCGTCGCGATCGCCACCCGCGGCACGGCCGCCCTCGAGCGGTCGGACCGCGCCACCTCCCCCGCACTCGACCCGGCGCGCTTCCGATTCGAGATGGACTTCTTCGTCGAGCACTACGCGGGGGGGCTCATGGGGCTCCACCCGGTGCCCGCAACCCTGGTCTCGGTCCTCCACGAGCTGGCTGACCAGGCCGCCGGCTGCTCCCGGCCGGTGCTCTGCCACCGCGACTACCACAGCCGGAACCTGATGGTCCGCGCCGACGGGACCCTCGCCATGGTGGACATCCAGGACGCCCGTCGTGGCCCACTCGGGTACGACCTGGCGTCCCTGATTTACGACGCCTATGTCGAGCTCGACGAGCCACTTGTCTCGCGGCTGGTCGAGCGCTACCGCGCCGCCCTTCCCGATCCCCCCGACCCGGTCACCTTCGACGCCTCTCTGACCTTGCTCGCCGCGCAACGCATGATCAAGGCCCTGGGCACCTTCGGCTACCAAGCCTCCGTCCTCGGCCGCCGCCGCTACCTCGACGGGGTGCCGCGCACCCTATCCCGCCTCTCCCAACTCCTCCCCCGGTCCCCACGGACCGCCTCCATCGCCCGCCACCTCCGCGCCACCGGCCTACTCGCGGACTGAATCAGCGAAAGCGGATCCCTTCGAAGACCAGGGTGGGAGTGACCACGCCGTTGGCGAAGTGTTGGGAGGGGCCGACGGAGCGGATGCAGCGGGCTACGAGGTCGCGGGGATGGACCGGTAGACGGAGGCGGTCGAGGGAGGCGGATGGGCGGCCTTCGTGGAGCCAGGTTCCCAGGAGATCGAGGACCCAGCGGTCGGGTGCCAGGCGATGGACCCGCAGGTCGTGCGCGCCGAATCCCTTGGATGGCATCGGGTCTCCCCCGCCCTCGAGGACCAGGGTGGTGAACATCGGCGACGGCATGTCCCGGTAGGACGGCCTCCGGTAATGGCCCCGGGTGCCAAGGTGGCCTACGACGCCGGCCCCGTCCGCGAGGACCAGCCGCCGGGCGGCAAACCCCGCATCGTCGAAACTGCCGCCGGACAGCCCACCCACCCATAAGGGGTCGTCCGATAGCCTCCAGGCTCGACCCACCGCGACCGTTGGGTGGGCGCCGGGGGCATGGAGGGTCGCCGCGAGGGCGGCGACTAGGGCCGCCGCCGCGTCGCCGGTCACGGCGAGGGCTCCGACGGGCGGCGATGCGCCCTTTTCCTTGCCGAGGGCCTCGCTCTCGATCCCTTGCGCCCAGGTCCGCGGGGGCAACGCGCGCAACGATCGCGCCGCCACGACCCGCGGGCGCTCCCGATCATGGCCGAGGCCCTGACCCCGGACCATGACCAACGCCCAAACCCTGCTTCGGGTGCGCACGGCCATCAGGCCGCCGTCGGCGATCAAGGCCTCCGCGGTGACCGCGGCCTCCACCCATGCGGGACCGAGGGTGACTCCATGCCGGCTCGCGGCCTTGCGAGACAACGCGAGGGCCTCCGTCAACCAGCCTCGCAGCTCTTCGACGGCCGGGAGGGTCGCGCCGCGCTCGCGATCCTCCAGCGGCCCACGCGCGCTCCGCCCCCAGAGGCTCTCCTCCGACGGACTGGCCTGCGGCGTCGCTCGCAGGACCATGCTCATCACACGTTCGAGAGCCGCACCCCCGCCTCCCGAGCACGCGGCGAACGAGAAGCCTTCCGCTCCGCGATCGAGCCGGATCGCCATGCCTTCGTCCCGCGCCGAGAACGACCTCGGTCGCGTCTCGGGCGGATCGACACTCACGCGCACGCGGGTCGAGAGCCTTCGAAAGATCTCCACCTTCGACCCTGGCGCGAACGATCGCGCCCGATGGAGAAACGACTTCGCATCAATAAGGAGGGAGCGCACATCGAACGGCCGCGATGCGCAACGCTGCTCATCCTTGGCAATCGCGCTCAGCGTGCGACCCTGATCGATGCTCCCCTGCTCGATCGGCGGGAATAAAGAGCTTTCAATTGTCCTCATGAAATGACCGTGGTCAGCCCGATCCTGAATGTCGGCGCGCCGACGCTGGTAGCCAGGGGTTGACCATCGCGCATGCATGACCCGATGCACGTGTCGAACGCGAGATCCGACGCGATCCTCTCGAAACTGGACAAGGCCTCGCGCATGGTCAAGGTCAGAAGGAAGGGCTCGAGCGGCACGTCGAGACGACCACGGTGAACGAGATCCGCGTCGGTGACACGCAGCGTCATCTCGCCCGTGGAGGGGTCGGTGCTCGCGGCCTCCATGCGTCGAACGTACACGCCACGCGCGACTCCCTCGAGCGCATCCGCGGCATCGTGGCTGCCCGGCGCCAGGAACGTGCAGCCCATCCTTGGGCGGACCGGTTCCTGATACGACGACCTCCGCCCGTGACCCGTGGGGAGAGCACCCGATGCGGCGGCCGACCTCTGATCATGAAGGAGGCCGGCGACTCTCCCACCGCGGACGAGGACGACAGCACTTGCCTGCTCACCCTCATCATCCACACGCCAGGGCGCGCGACCGCGGCGAGGGTCATCCACGATGCGGACCGGCCTCGGCGCGACCCGACCTTCCGCCGCGCCGAGGGCTGACGCTCCCCTGTGCACGGTGTCCGCCTCGAGAGCGTGCCCCGCCAGCTCGTGGATGAGGATGCCGCCGGTGCCCGGGGCGAAGACGACGGGCAGTCGTCCCGGAGGCGCCCGGCGCGCCCCGACCCGGAGCAGGGCTCGCTCCGCGACCCGGCGGGCGAGCTCGTCCAGCCCCTGGACAGGGCCCGGGCCGAAAGCCTCCTCGCCCACCGCCGCGCCGACCCCTTGCCTCATGGCCACCCGGACCTCGAGGCGAACCCGGCGCCCCACCCTGACGTCCGAAGCAACCTCCCGTCCCGGGCGGGCCACCCAAATCCTCTGATCGAACGCCACCCAACGGGCATTGAAAGAGGCTCTGACGGGGCCGACCGCCTGCCGGGCCGCCGCCAGGAGGCTCGCCACGACCTCCTCGGCCGCCCGCGGGTCCAGGGTCGCCTCGGGTCGTACCCGAGAATGGGTGGCCCTCCGGCGGGGGGCGACCCCGGCGCCGATGGCCCGCGCCAGGATGGCGGCGTCCCGCGGCAAGGGGTCCGGGACCGACGCCTCGAAGCGGCCGGCCGGCCCACCCCGCCCCGCCAGTCCGCACAGGAAGGCGTGGGCCGCCTCCCGGACCCCCCCATCTCCTGCCTCGATCCGCAGATCTTCCCGCTCCTCGAGGAAGAGCAGCGGGTTCCCCCGGCCTCCCCGCAGCAGCGCCGCGGCGGAGAGGAGCGGCGCTTCCCAGAGATCGTCCGACGCTGCGGGAGAAAGGTGCAACGGGTGGTGCCTCGACCTACTTGAAAGCGGTTTTCCCGGGCCCTATGTTCTCTCGGGCACCGGCGGGAGTTCACCGAAAGGGGCGGACCGCCCGTCGGTCCAGCAGTTCGGCCGCGGGGACAGGCCGAACGGCTCGATCAGTAACCGGCCCGGGGATAACCGATGTCGAATTATACGATACTCGTCGTGGACTACGAGCCGCGAAGCCTCGAGGTGTCTCGCGCTCCGCTCGCGGCCGCCGGCTTCAAGGTGGAGACCGCGGCCGACGGCGTTGCGGGGCTCGAAGCCTACAACCGGATCAAGCCTGATCTCGTGCTGATCGAGGCGATGCTCCCGAAGAAGCACGGGTTCGAGGTTTGCCAGACGATCAAGAGCTCCCCCGCCGGCAAGCAGACGCCCGTTCTCATCACGACCGCGGTCTACAAGGGACGGAAGTACCGCACCCAGGCGCTTCACATCTACGGTTGCGACGATTACGTCGAGAAGCCGATCGCCCCGGAGGCGCTGGTCGAGCTGTGCCGCCGTTTTCTGAAGGACAGCACCCCCGCCGCAGCTACCGCCATGCCGGTCGCCACCGCCACGCCCGCTGCCGCTACCGCTGCCGCCGCCACGGCGGCCCCGTCCCAGCAGAAGACAAACTCCCCGGCCGCGTCCTTCGTCTCCTCGGCCGTCGCTCGCACGAGCACCGGGCCCAGGGCATCGGCCGCGGCAGCGATCGTCTCCGACCTGACCGAGCAGGAGATCATGGACCGGCTCGACGCCATCCTTCCGGATGACGGATTGAGGCGCACGCCCTGGACGGATGGTTCAGCCGCCCCGGAGCTTCACCCGGAGCCCATGGCCGTGGCGCCCCTACCCGAAGAGGCCCCGATCGCTCCGCCGGTTCCCGAATCGGTCTTTGCCCAAATGGGTACTCCCGAGAGCGAATTCGATCCGATCCCCGAGCTGGATTCGGTGCTGGCGGGGCTCCTTCCCACGTCTCCGGCGGTCCCCGAGCAGTCTCGCCCCGTGGCACCCGCCGCGCGCGAGGCCACCTCGCCGCAGACCGAGAGCGAGTCGAATCCCCAGGTGGTGTCCTTCGACCCCGCCCGGAAACGCAAGCGGCAAGGGTCGCGCGGCCCGGCGCCCAGCCCTGCCGCGGCCACGGAGACCCAGGCCATCTCGATGGCCGACATGCTCCAGGCCCACCCCGAGGCCCCCGCGGCCGTCGCGCAGCCCGAGGTCCGCGAACGGCCGGCCGCCAAGGTCGCCGCCGCGGCGGCGGAGCCGGTCCCTGTCCCCGAGGTCTCGACGCGAAAGGCCGGCGTCCCCCTGTGGGTGTGGGGCGCGGTCGCCTGCATCGTCGCCGTCGGAGCCCTGTATCTCTTCTTCGGGTCGTCCGGCAGCCAGACGACTCCCGAGGCGCCCGCCGTCGCCCGGCAGGCGGCCGTCGCCCAGCCCCCTCGAACCTCGGCTGCGGAGAATCCTCCGGCGCCGAAGACGACCGTACCCGCCGTTCCTTCGAGTGAGAAACCGCCTCTGACGGCCGCGACTCGCGGCGCCGCGCGGAACGCGGAGCCCGTGGTCCAGCCCCAGGCGCCGCCGAAGCCGGCCCAGGGCAGCGCCACCGCCCAGGCTTCCGCCCCGAAGCCCGTCCCCGAGCGCGTCGAGAAGGCGCCCCCGGTGCTCGCGCCCAAGTCCGTGCCCGTCGCCGCCCAGGCAGCGGCCGCGCCGCCGACGGTGCAGGCCCAGCCCAGGAACGAGTCGCCCGCGCCGGCTACGCCCCCGGCGGTGGTCCAGCAGGCCCAGCCCGCGGTCACCGAGCCGATCCCCGCGGCCGCCAAGCCCGTCCCCCAGGCTCCGGCCGAGGCCGCGCCTGCCGCCCAGGCCGCTCCCGTCGAGACCGCCGCCGCCGCGCCGAAGACCACCGTCGCCCGGGGCACCCTCATGGACCTCGACGCGGTGGACGTCCAGCCGGTCGGGGTCAAGCGTGCGCTGCCCGCGTACACCGAACGCGCCCGCACGCTCGGCCAGCGCGGGCTGGTGTTCCTGAACATCCTGGTGGACGAGAACGGAAGGGTCACCGACGTCCAGGTCATCCAGGGAATCCCGGACTCCGACCTGAACGACGCCGCCGCCCAGGCCGCGCGCGGCTGGGTCTACCAGCCCGCCACGAAGGACGGCGTCCCGGTCAAGGTCTGGAAGTTCGAGAAGCTCACGTTCGGGCCTTGAGCCGGGACCTCCGTCGCCCGGGAAGCGTCTTCTCGTCATCCCGGCGGTCGCTTTACACCCGCGACTCCGGCGGATAGCATCTCCGGCGCGCGCCGGCCCGGACGAGCCGGAGCGCGTCCGAGAGGAACTCCGCCACGAACCGATCACTTTCGATGCGCCCGGCGGCCGGGCTCGCGGCCGCGATCCTCCTCGTCGCGGCGGGCTGCGGCGGGGCTCCGGCCGTGGCCCCCAAGGATCGCGCCGCGATCCCGTCGCGGATCGTCTCGATGAGCCCCGCGCTCACCGAGATCCTGTTCGCGCTGGGACTCGGGGAGCGCGTCGTCGGCGTGACGACCTACTGCGACTGGCCACCCGAGGCGCGCCGGCTCCCGAAGATCGGGGGCTACGTGGATCCCTCGGTCGAGGCCGTCGTCGCCCTGTCTCCCGACCTCGTGCTGGTCTCGCCCGCGGCGGGAAACCGCGACGCGGCGCTGGCGATCCGGCGCCTCGGGATCCGCCTCGAGATCGTGCGCTGCGAGACGCTTGAGGAGGCCTACGCGGCGATCGAGCAAACCGCGCGCCTCTGCGGCGTCGACGAGCGGGGAGCGGCGCTGGCGCGGGCGATTCGCGAGAGGGTCGAGGCGACGGCCGCGCGGGTCCGCGGCGCGCCGCCCATCCCCGCGCTGTTCTGCGTGCAACTCGACCCGCTCCTGGCCGCGGGGCGTGGCACTCTCCCCTCGGAGCTCCTGGAGCTCGCCGGCGGGCGCAACGTGATCGGCGCCGAGCGCTACCCCCGGATCGGGATCGAGTCGGTCCTCGCGGCGGCCCCGGAGGCGATCGTCGTCGCGCGGATGGACGCCCCCGACTCCGGCGGTCCCGGCCGGGTCCTCGATCACTGGAGCCGTTGGCCCTCGATCCCCGCCGTGAAGAACGGGCGCGTGTTCGTGATCGACGCGACGACGGCCCTGCGCGCCGGGCCCCGGGTGGCCGAGGCGGTCGAGACCCTCGCCGCCCTGCTCCACCCCGAGACTCGAGGGAGCGGCGGCGGGAGCCCGGCCGTGAGCGCGCGCGGGACGTCCCGCCCGGTCTTCCTGCGCGGAGTGATGCTATTCGTGGCACTCGTCGGCGCGATGGTGCTCGCGCTCGGCCTCGGCGCGAGCCCGGCGGGCTGGTCCGGGATCGTGGACGTCCTCCTCGGGCGCGCCGACGGGCCGACCCGCGCGATCCTCCTCGACGTCCGGCTCCCGCGCATCCTGCTCGCGGCGATCGTGGGCGCGGCCCTGGCAGGAGCCGGCACCGCGTTCCAGGCCGTCCTCAGGAACCCGCTCGCCGACCCGTACATCCTCGGCGTGTCGGGCGGCGCGGCGCTCGGAGCGGCGATCTTCACCGCGATCTCGGGAGGCGACCCGCTCGGCGGGCCGCTCGCGCGTCCGGTGGCCGCCTTCGCCGGAGCGCTCCTCACCCTCGTCGTGCTGTTCCGGCTCGCGAGGGCCCGCGGCCGGACCGGATCCATGTCGCTCCTCCTTGCGGGGGTGGTCCTCAACGCCTTCGACTCCGCGGTGATCCTGTTCCTGCTGACCGTGGGCGACCCGAGCCGCTTCCAGGGGGTGATGTCGTTCCTCGTCGGCTCGGTGGGGTCGCCGCCGTGGCCGGTGGTAGGCGGCGTCGGCGCGTTCGTCGCGGCGGGGCTGGCCGTGCTGCTCGCCCTCTCCCACCGGCTCAACCTCCTCGCGTTCGGCGAGGAGACCGCGGGGCATCTCGGCGTGGACGTCGAGCGCACGACGTGGGCGGTGGTCGTCGGGGCGTCGCTCGTCACCGCCGCCGCCGTCTCGTTCACCGGCCTGATCGGGTTCGTCGGCCTGATCGTCCCGCACGCGCTGCGCACGGTCTTCGGAGCGGACCATCGCGCCCTCCTCCCGGCCTCGGCCCTGGGGGGCGCGGCGTTCCTCGTCCTGGCGGACGCCGGGGCGCGCACGCTGGTCGCGCCCGTCGAGCTGCCCGTCGGCGTGCTGACCGCGCTGATCGGCTGCCCCCTCTTCCTGGCGCTGTTCCTCCGCCGGCTGCGGGAGGCGTGACGGATGGCGACGGCCCTCCGCTTCGACTCGGTCCGCTTCGCCTACCGCGAGGCGCCGGTGTTCGACGGGCTCTCGCTCGAGTTGGCCGAGGGCGAGCTGACCGCGGTGCTCGGCCCGAACGGCACCGGGAAGACCACGCTGATCCGTCTCGCGGCGGGCGGCCTGAAGCCCACCGCGGGCACGGTTTTCCTCGACGGGCGCGATCTCGCCTCGGTCGCCGCGAGCGAGCGAGCGCGGACCGTGGCGGTTGTCCCGCAGGAGTCGCGTCCCGCGTTCGACTTCACCGCGCGCGAGGTCGTCCGGATGGGGCGCGCCCCCCATCTCGGCCTCTTCGGGCTCGAGAGCCGCCGAGACGCCCTGGTGGTGGACGAGGCCATGCGCCGCACCGCGGTGTCCGACCTGGCCGACCGTCCCTTCCTCCACCTCTCGGGGGGCGAGCGGCAGCGGGTGATCGTCGCGCGCGCGCTGGCGCAGGAGCCGAAGCTCCTCCTCCTCGACGAGCCGACGGCGTTTCTCGACCTGCGGCATCGGCTCCTTCTCTACGACCTCCTGACGCGCCTCAACCGCGAAACGGGACTGACGCTCCTGATCGCGAGCCACGACCTCGACCTCGCCGCGCGTTTCGCCGGCCGCATCGTGCTCCTCCACGGCGGCGCCGTCGCCGCCGACGGCCCCCCCGCCGCCGTCCTCACCCCCGAGAACCTCCGCCGCGTCTACGGCGTCCGCGCCGACGTCCGCATCGAGCCCTCCACGGGCCGCCCGCTCGTGATCCCGCTCTCCCCTTCGGACAGCGCGTAGCCCGTTCGTCCCGATCGCCGCCCGCGGGCTCGGCCGCGCCTCCCATGAAGACCGCGTCGGTGGCTGTCCCTGAATTCCCTACCTGCACAGGTGGTGCCCGCAAGGGCCGTTCCCCGTAACTTCTCACCGAAACTCAACCGGGGGGGTCCCATGACGACGATCAACCGGGTCCTTTTGTCCACCTTCACGCTCGCGGTTCTCGCAGCTCTCGCCGGCACGGCCTGCGCGGACACCGGGGAGACCGCGTCCACCGACAGCGTTCCGGCCGATTGGTGGGCGACGGTCCAGAAGAGCCTCGAGGAGTCCGAGTACCACGTCACCTGGCAGGACCGAACCTATCTCGAGGATCTTCCTGGAGCTTGGCACGCGCCGAACCGCGCGCACGGCTTCCGAACGTACTTCACGGAGCGGGGCATCCGGGTGATCCCCAGGACCGAGCAGGGGTGTTCGTGGGAGTGGGGGCTCGCGCTCGCCGCTTGGGGACGCGTCGGGGCCATGCGGCCCGTAGGCGCCGCGACCCTCGAAGCCCGCGAAAACCGGATCGACTACGCGCGCAAAGGGCTCGCGGAGTGGTACGCGAACGGCCCCGACGGCCTCGAGCAGGGGTTCACGATCGACGAGCCCCCGGGCGGCGGGAGAGAAAGCTCCCCGCTCCGTCTCGATCTGGCGCTCTCCGGGACGCTTCGCCCGATCCTCTCGGGAGACGGGCAGGCCCTGGATTTCGCGGACCCGAGCGGGAGGCGCGTCCTCCGCTTCGCGCAGCTCGTGGTGCGCGACGCGACGGGGACCGAGCTCCGCGCCCGGTTCGAGGGGTTCGCGGAGAGCCTCGTCCAGGGCATCCGCATCGTGGTGGACGACTCCGCGGCGCTGTACCCGCTCACCGTGGACCCGCTCGCGACGAGCGCGGTCTGGATCAAGGAGATCAACCAGGCGAGCGCGCACTTCGGCTACTCGGTCGCGTCCGCGGGGGACGTTCACGGCGTTCCCTTCGGGTCGATCATCATCGGCGCCCCCGACTTCGACAACGGCCAGGTGGACGAAGGGAAGGTCTTCGTGTTTTACGGCGGCTGGACCGGCCCGGCGACGAACCCGTCCTGGAGCGCCGAGGGCGGGACGGACGGGATGCGTCTCGGCATGGTCGTCGCCCCCGCCGGCGACGTCAACGGGGACGGCTACGGCGACATCATCGCGGGCGCCCCCCTGTGGGAGGAGAGCACGCTCACCGACGAGGGGCGCGTCTACGTCTGGTACGGGAACTCGGACGCGCTCGGTGGCCTGCCCGCCACCCCGAGCTGGCGCGGGCGCGGCCGCGTCGCCGGGGCGGAATTCGGCGCCTCCGTCGCGAGCGCGGGAGACGTCAACGGCGACGGCTACTCCGACATCATCGTGGGCGCCCCGGGCTGGGGGAATATGCACAGCGAGGAGGGCGGGGTGTTCGTGTTCCTGGGCTCCTCGACGGGACTGGGAGCCGAAGGCGCGCCCGAGAACGCCGACTGGCGCGGCGAGGCGGATCTGGCCGTCTCGGCGTTCGGACAGTCGGCCGCCCTCGCGGGGGACGTGAATGGCGACGGGTACTCCGACATCGTCGTCGGAGCCCCGTCCTTCTCGAACGCCGTGACGGCCGACGGGGCCGTCTTCGCCTGGTACGGCTCCGCCACGGGGCTCGGCGCGAACGGCACCCGCAACAACGCCGACTGGAAGATCGAGAGCGGGCAGTCCAGCGCGCAGCTCGGTTACCGCGTCGCGAGCGCGGGGGACGTGAACGGGGACGGGTACTCCGACGTGATCGTGAGCGCGCCCACCTACGACAACGGCCAGACGAACGAGGGGCGCGCGTACGTGTACCTCGGCTCGGCGACCGGGCTCCAGTCCACTCCCGACTGGCAGGACGAGGGAAACGAGGCGGACGCGAACTACGGGTGGTCGTTGGGCACCGCAGGGGACGTGGACGGGGACGGTTACTCGGACGTCGTCGTCGGAGCGTGGCAGTTCGACGGCGGCCTGGTCAACCAGGGGAAGGCATACGTCTACTACGGCGCGCCCAGCGGCCTGTCCTCCACTCCCGACTGGACGGCGGTCGGTGGGCAGGCCAATGCCTATCTCGGATCGTCGGTCGCGACGGCCGGGGACACGAACGGGGACGGATTCTCGGACGTGATCATCGGCGCTCCCTACCACGGCAACGGCCAGACCGACGAAGGCCGCGCGTCCGTCTACCTCGGAGGCCCCGCGGGAATCGAGGGCTTCTACAGCCGGGTCTGGTCGGGTCCCTCCGCCGGCGCGCGGTACGGCGGCGCGGTCGCCCCCGCGGGCGACGTGAACGGCGACGGGTACGGCGACGTCGTGATCGCGGCCCGCCTGTACGACAACGGTCAGGCCGACGAGGGGGGCGTCTTCCTCTACCTCGGGAGCTCGAGCGGTCCGTCCATGTCGCCGAATTGGCGCGCGGAGAGCGACCAGGCGAACGCGGCGCTCGGGGTCACGGTCGCAGGCGCCGGGGACGTCAACGGCGACGGCTACAGCGACGTACTCGCGGGCACCTATCACTACGCCAACGGCGAGACCAACGAGGGGGCGGTCTTCCTCTGGTACGGCTCCCCAACCGGCATGGGAGCGAACGGGACCCCGGCAAACGCGGACTGGACCGCCGAGGGGAACCAGACGGGCGGCGCGTTCGGCATCTCGGCCGCTTCGGCGGGGGACGTGAACGGCGACGGGATCGGCGACGTGATCGTCGGGGCCGACCGCTACACGTACGCCGCCGCCTCGGAGGGAGCGGTGTTCGTCTGGCACGGCTCGCTCGCGGGGCTCGGACCGAGCGGGACGCCCGCGAACGCGGACTGGGTGGCGAAGGGCGGCTCGGCTGGCGTTCACCTGGGAGCGAGCGTGTCCTCCGCCGGCGACGTGAACTGGGACGGCTTCTCGGACGTGATCGCCGGGGCGGACGGATGGTCGAATCCGGAGGCGCAGGAGGGGGCGGCGTTCGTCTGGCACGGCTCGCAGACGGGACTGGGGCCCGAGGGGAGCCCGGTGAACGCCCGCTGGCGCTTCGAGAGCGGTCAGACGAACGCGCAGCTCTGGCGGGTCGCGGGCGCAGGCGACGTCAACGGCGACGGGTACTCCGACGTGCTCGTGGGCGCCCCCCTGTACGACTCGCTGATCGGTCCCGTCGACGCCGGCTCGGCCTGGACTTTCCACGGCTCCGCCGCAGGGCTCGCTTCGTCGCCGGCCTGGCAGGGGACGGGCATCTCGGCCACGTACTTCTTCGGCGATTCCCTCGCGTCCGCGGGGGACGTCAACGGGGACGGGTTCTCGGACATCGTGGTCGGGGAGCCCGGCTTCGACGGGATGAATCCGGACGACGGCGCGGTGTTCGTCTACCTCGGCTCCGCGTCGGGTATCTCCTCGCTGGCCTGGTCCTGGACGGGACCCGACACGAGCGGCCGGCTCGGCGCGGCGGTCTCCTCGGCGGGCGACGTGAACGGCGACGGCTACGCCGATCTTCTAGTCGGCTCTCCCGACGCGAACACCGGCGGTGGTGTGCAGTCGGGCAAGGTCACGTGGTTCTACGGTGGCGGCGGCAAGGGACGCACCGTGCGCCCCCGGCAGCTCGCGTACTCGAGCGAGGCGCCGGTCGACCGGCTCGGCCGCTCGGACGACACGGTGCTCTTCAAGATGGCGGCGATCGGCCACGGCTTCCTCGGGCGCGGGGACGTGAAGCTCGAGTGGGACGTCGAGCGCGACGACACGCCGTTCACCGACCTCTACTATTACAGCAACTACGGTTGGTCCGATTCCGGGACGGCCGGGGCAAGCCTCACGGACATGAGCGGCAGCGAGCCGAACCGCACCTCGCACTGGCGCGTCCGGATCCGTTATCGCGACACGGACTCCCCGTTCCAGCAGTGGGGCCGCTGGCTCACGCAGCCGTGGGGCGGATGGAACGAGGCGGACATCCGGGTCTGGCTCGACACGGACGGGGACAACGTGGACGACCGCCACGACAACTGCGCGGCAGTCCCGAACGGCGACCAGGCGGATCTCGACGCCGACGGGACCGGCGACGTGTGCGACCCGGACATGGACGGGGACGGCGTGGACAACGGCTCCGACCAGGCTCCGGCCGACGGGACGCTGTGGTCGCCGCCTACGGCCCCGCAGAGCCTGTCGATCTCCAACGCGACCGGGGGACCCAGCATCACATGGCGGGCCCCCGCGGATCCCGGCGGCACGACGACGGTGTACGACGTCCTGAGAAGCCCATCCCCGGCGGCGTGGAATGGGAGCTCGGTGTGCGTCGAGTCCGACGGGACGGACTTCGCGGCGTACGACGGGGAGACGCCGATGGTCGGCGGGACCTTCTACTACCTGATCCGGTCGGAGAACAGCCTGGGGAGCAACATGGGGGTGGATTCGGACGATCACCTGCGGACCGGAAGGAGCTGCCCCTGAGCAAAGGCTCCTCTTCCCTCGCCCGAGCGGGGCGCGTTACGGAAGCGGACGACTCGAGACATTCGTCATAATGCGGGCATGCCCATCTACGTCGTGGAGGCCGGCGGCCCGTTTCCCGATCCGCGCGAGGCGGAGGAGGACGGTCTCCTCGCGCTGACACGGACGCTGACCCCGGAGCTGGTCGTCGAGGCCTACGCCGCGGGCATCTTCCCGTGGTGGGAGGAGGACGGCTGGTACCTCTGGTTCTCGCCCGACCCGCGCATGGTCCTGCTGCCGGAGGAGCTGCACGTCAGCCGCAGGCTGGGCAGGACCCTCCGGCGCGGTCCGTTCGAGGTCCGTCTCGACACGGCTTTCGAGAGCGTGATGGAGGAGTGCGCGTCGGTTCCCCGGCCGGGGCAGGACGGCACGTGGATCGGCCCCGAGTTCGTCCGCGCGTACACGGCGCTACACGAGCGCGGGATCGCCCATTCGGCGGAGGCCTGGCACGGCGATCGGCTCGTGGGCGGCGTCTACGGCCTGGCGCTCGGCTCCGCCTTCTTCGGGGAATCGATGTTCTCCCGCGAAACGGACGCTTCGAAGGTCGCGCTGGCCACGCTCGTCCGGCTGCTTGCTCGCCTGGGGATACCGGTTCGTGGACTGCCAGGCGCACACCGGCCACCTCGAATCGCTCGGCGCGAGGGAGTGGCCGCGGGAAAGCTACCTTCGCGCCCTGGGCGAGGCCCTGCGGGAGCCGGGGCGTCCCGGCTCCTGGAGACTGGAATCGCCGGGCGGGCTAGACTCTTCCGTGAAGCCATGACGGACGTTCGAAGAAAGAGCGGCTCGGAGGTCCAGGAGAAGCCTCGCTCCAAGGAGCGGATCGAGGACGTGTGGAAGGTCGTCCTCCACAACGACGACTACACCCCGATGGAGTTCGTCGTGGAGGTGCTCGAGGAGGTCTTCGACAGGTCGCCCGCCGAAGCGTACCGGATCATGATGCAGGTCCACATCGAGGGCCGGGGCATCGCCGGGGCGTACGCCCACGAGGTGGCCGAGACGAAGGCGCACACCACCGTCGACCTGGCGCGGGAGGCCGGCTTCCCGCTCTTCGCCAGCGTCGAGGAGGGTTGAGGGATGTTGAGCGCGGCTGTCGAGCGGATCCTGTCGGTCGCGTACCGCGAGGCGGTGGCGCGGCGCCACACGCACCTGACGCTCGAGCACGTGCTGTACGTGCTGACCCTCGACCTCGAGGGGGAGAAGATCCTCGCGGCCTGCGGCGCCGATCTCAAGGCGCTGCGCATCGCCCTCGAGGACGTCCTGGAGAACAAGGTCGACCGCGCCCCGCGCGGGCGGAGCCGCGAGCCCGAGCAGACCCTCGCTTTCCGGCGCGTCCTGCAGACGGCGGTGCTGCACATCCAGAGCGCGGGCCGCGGCGAGGTGCGCGAGGGGGACCTTCTCGCCGCGATCCTGCAGGAGACGAAGACCGAGGCGGCGCGCCTGCTGGCGCAGCAGGGGATCACCCGCCTCGACATCCTCAACTACATCTCCCACGGGATCGGCAAGACGCCGGCGCCCCCGCGCGGCGTCGAGGAGGACGAGGGGCCCGCGGCGGCGGGCGAGGGGGAGCAGGGCGCGTCCGCCCCGCGCGACGCGCTGGCGGCCTACGCCACCGACCTCACCGCGCGCGCCAGGGAAGGGCTCCTCGACCCGCTCATCGGCCGGAAGGCGGAGCTGCGACGGACCCTCGAGGTCCTCTGCCGGCGGCGCAAGAACAATCCCGTCTTCGTGGGCGAGGCCGGCGTCGGCAAGACCGCTCTCGCCGAGGGGCTCGCGCAGCGGCTCGTCGCCGCGGACGGTGCGGTGCCCGAGCCGCTCCAGGGCGCCGAGATCTTCGCGCTCGACACGGCCGCGCTCCTCGCCGGAACGCGCTACCGGGGCGACTTCGAGGAGCGGCTCAAGGTCGTGCTCGCCGCCCTCGAGCGCCGGGCGAAGCCGATCCTCTTCATCGACGAGATCCACTCCACCATCGGCGCCGGCGCGACGAGCGGGGGCACGACGGACCTCGCGACCCTCATGAAGCCCGTGCTCGCCGAGGGGCGCCTGCGCGTCATCGGCTCGAGCACCTTCGAGGACTTCAAGCAGATCGAGAAGGACCGCGCCCTCGCCCGGCGATTGCAGAAGATCGTCGTGGACGAGCCGTCGGAGCAGGAGACGGTGAAGATCCTCCACGGGCTGAGGACGCGCTACGAGGAGCACCACAAGGTCCGCTACACCGACGCCGCGCTCGAGGCCGCGGCGCGGCTCGCGCGCCGTCACTTGCGCGAGCAGAAGCTCCCCGACGGCGCCATCGACCTCCTGGACGAGGCCGGCGCCGCCACGCACCTGTCTCTCGGCGACGCCGCGGACGCCCCGGCGGAAGGCGAGCGCAGGACGGTGGACGCTCCGGAAATCGAGAGGGTCGTCGCGCGGATGGTCCACATCCCGGAGAGCCAAGCGACGGCCTCGGACCGGGATCGCTTGAGGACGCTGGAGGAGTCGCTCTCCCGCGTCGTCTTCGGGCAGGAAGAGCCGGTCCGCCTCGTGGTCCGCGCCATCAAGCGCTCGCGCGCGGGGCTCGGACAGCCCGACCGGCCGTCCGGCTGCTTCCTCTTCACCGGGCCGACCGGGGTGGGGAAGACCGAGCTGGCGAAGCAGCTCGCCCTTCACCTCGGAAACGAGTTCCTCCGCTACGACATGAGCGAGTACATGGAGAAGCACGCCGTGGCCCGGCTGATCGGCGCGCCCCCCGGGTACGTCGGCTTCGACCAGGGCGGCCTGCTCGTGGATGCGGTGAGGAAGCACCCGTACTGCGTCGTGCTCCTCGACGAGATCGAGAAGGCGCATCCCGACGTGTTCAACCTCCTGCTGCAGGTCATGGACCACGCGACGCTCACCGACAACACCGGCCGCCAGGCGGACTTCCGCCACGCGATCCTGATCATGACGTCGAACGCCGGCTCGCGGGAGATGAGCGAGGCGGCGATCGGGTTCTCGCCGTCGGGCGAGGCCGGGGCGGGGGCGCGGCAGCGCACCGCGAAGTCGCGGGCCAAGGCGGCGATCGAGAAGCTGTTCGCCCCCGAGTTCCGGAACCGCATCGACGCCATCGTCCCCTTCGGCACGCTGACCCCCGCGGTCATGGAGTCCATCGTCGAGAAGTTCATCCTGCAGCTCGAGGCGCAGCTCACCGAGCGCCGCGTCGCGTTCGCCCTCGAGCCCGACGCGCGGGCGTGGCTCGCGGCGAAGGGGTACGACCCCGTTTTCGGCGCGCGCCCACTGGCCCGCGTCATCCAGGCGGAGGTCCGCGACCCGCTCACCGACGAGATCCTCTTCGGCCGGCTCGAGAAGGGCGGCACGGTCAAGATCCGGCTCGAAGGGGACAGGCTCGCCTTCGAGATCGACCCCGCCCCGGCGCCCGCGGCGCCCGTACCCGTCCAGGCCTGACCGCGACGAGAGCGGCGCCGGCTTGACTCCGCCCCGGCGGAGGGGTAACGTCCGCGAGTCATCGGCTTGAGTCGTCCGGTCGGAGCCGCTCATGGTGGTCGGCTCCTAGGGAAGCGGGTGAGATTCCCGCGCGGCCCCCGCCACTGTAACCGGGGACGCTCCGGGCAAGATGCCACTGGATGCGAAGGATCGGCCTCGGGCCGGTCGCGCGTCTGGGAAGGCGCCCGGGGCGGACGATCCGGAAGCCAGGAGACCTGCCGGACGGGACGCTGACCCGTCGGGGTACGGTGGGCGATGCGAACCCCCCGTGCATCCGCGCGAGGCCGGAGGCCTCGGCGGGCGGCGTCGAGTCGAACGGGAGGTTCGAGTGTCGAAGCCGCGCAGGTGGCTCCTTCTCACGCTCCTCGTGTTTCTCCCGCCGGCGGCCCTCGCCGCCGACCCGCCCCCCTACTCCGAGAAGGTCGTCGTGACCGCGGCGCTCGCCCCCGAGGACGAGACCGAGACCGGCTCCGCGAGCACCGTGATCACGCGCCAGCGCATCGAGGAGACCGGTGCCGTGACCGTCCTCGAGGCGCTTCGACTCGTGCCCGGCCTCGACGTCGTGCGGGCGGGCTCGGACGGCGCGGTGACTTCGGTGTTCCTGCGCGGCGCGGGCTCCTCGCAGGCTCTCGTGCTCGTGGACGGCGTGCGGGTCAACTCCCCCTACTTCGCCGGCTACGACTTCTCGTCGCTGAGCACGGCGAACGTCGAGCGGATCGAGGTGGTCCGCGGCCCGTTCTCGTCGCTCTACGGGTCCGACGCGGTCGGCGGGGCGATCCAGATATTCACCCGCGCGGCGGGCGCGCGACCGGATGTGGGCGGGACGATCCAGGCGGGGGGCGCGAACACGCAAGGCGGGCGGCTGTTCGCCACGGCGGGGGCCAAGGACGTGGGCGTCGCCGTCTCCGCGGACGGCTTTCGGACCGACGGCGAGCGGGAGAACGCGGCGTGGCGCTCGAAGAGCGGCTCGATCCGCGTGGACCTCCGCCCTTCGGAGAAGTTCTTCGCTTCGGTCGAGGGCGAGGTGCGCGACGCCGAGGGCGGCATCCCCGGGCCGGTCGGCGCCGAGACCCCGCGCGCGGCGGGAGGCGCGAGGGAGCAGCGGCTCGCGGCGCCGCTCACCTGGAAACACGCCGACGGCCGCGAGACCTCCGTGCTCCTCGCGCGAACCCACGCGGTGCCGACCTACAGCAATCCGGACGACCCGTACTTCACCTCCTCGAGCAGCGACGAGACGACGCTCCAGGTGCGCGCGGCGGAGACCTGGCGGTCGGCGCGCGGGACGCTCGTCGTGGTCGGCTCGTGGGAGAGGTCCGAGGTGTCGTCGGAGACCTCCGGCGCGCCGACGCTCGACGGGGAGCAAACCCGTGTGTGGGCGGCGGGCGTCGAGAAATCCCTTCGCTTCGGACGCGGCTGGTCCGCGACCGCGGGGGCGCGCTACGACCGGCACAGCGCGTTCGGCGGCGAGCTGAGCCCGCGGGCCACGATCTCCCGACTGTCCGCGGATTCGCGCTGGAAGGTCCGCGCGTCGGCCGGCCGCGCGTTTCGCGCGCCGTCGATCGCGGACCTCTACTACCCGTACTCCGGGAACGAGAGCCTGAGGCCCGAGCTGTCCACCTCGTACGAGGCCGGCGTCGAGCGGTACGTCGGGACCGGCGGGGCCGCGCGGAGCTCTCCGCGTTCTGGAGCGATTACCGCGACCTGATCCTCTACGACGTCGCGACCTCCAGGAGCGAGAACGTCGGCCGCGCCCGCACGCGCGGCGTCGAGGTCGCGGGGCGGCTCCCGGTGACGCGGCGCGTGTCGCTCGACGCCGGCTACACGTATCTTCAGGCCGAGAACCTCTCGACCGGGCAGGAGCTGCCGCGCCGCCCGCGCCACCGGGCCTTCGTGGCCGCCGTCGCGCGCCCGATGAAGGAGCTGCTCGTCACGACGCGGGCGACCTTCGCGGGCGACCGCGCCGACTTCGATCCGCTGACCTACCAGACGAGCCGCAGCCCGTCCTACCTCCGCGTGGACCTGTTCGCGCGGGGCGAGCTGGGGCGGTACGCTCCGTTCGTCCGTCTCGACAACCTGCTCGACCGGCAGTACGAAGAGGTCGACGGCTACCCCGCTCTCGGGCGAAGGGTGGTGGCGGGACTCGACGTCCGGATGTGAAGGAAGGGGAAACCATGCCGCGCATCACGAAGATCTACACCCGGGCGGGCGACGGCGGAACGACGCGCCTCGGCAACGGAAAGGAAGTCCCGAAGGACTCGCTGCGCGTCGAGACCTACGGCACCGTGGACGAGCTCAACTCGGCACTCGGCGTGGCCCTCGCCGCCGGCCTCGACACCGGCGTCGTGGCCGAGCTGCGCCGGATCCAGAACGAGCTGTTCCACCTCGGCGCGGAGCTCTCCGTCCCGGACACCGACGGGTCCCGAGCAACCGGCCCCCGGATCGGCGCGCAGCACGTCGAGGCCCTCGAGCAGCTCCTGGACACCCTGACCGACGAGCTCGGCCCCCTCGAGAATTTCATCCTGCCCGGCGGCACCCCCGGCGCCGCCCAGCTCCACCTCGCGCGCACGGTCTGCCGCCGCGCCGAGCGCCTCCTCGTCGCCCTCTCCCACGAAGAAGCCGTGGACGCCGCGACGATCCGGTACTTGAACCGCCTCTCGGACGCCCTCTTCGCGCTCGCGCGCGTCGAGAACCGACGCCGCGACCATCCCGAGACGCTCTGGGACAGCAAGGCCTGACGGTCCGCCGCGGGGTCCGAGGCCGGAAGCGTCCGCAGACGGCCCTTTTCCGGGCCGGCGAGGAACGCTTCCGGCCTCGGTCCCCGCGTGCTCGTCTACCTACTGGCAATCCCCGTTGCCGGGCCTGACCACGAGGGCCTTGCCCGATGACTCGGTACCGTACGAGCTGCTGCCCGTCGAGTCGGTGTACTGCGTCGCGTAGAACCACACGTGACCGGGGGCGGGGATCGCGGTGTCCTCTTGCCCGATCGTGGTCGTGGCCGTGGTGCGGCTCGCGATGCAGTGCACGATCCCCAGATCGACCTCGGGGCCTTGCACCGTGAGGTTCGCGAGATCGCCACGGATCACGTCGTAGTAGAAGGCCCCGTCGACCGCGCCCCAGAGCACGACGGTGCCGTGCGCGCCGTCGAGCTTCAGGTCGATCGGCTCGATCTTCTTGTCCCCCATGTCGTGCGGGACGTCGACGAGGGCGGATGCGGTCGAGCTGTTGCTCGAGCGGTCCGTGGCCTGGTAGGTGAGGGTGTACACGCGCCCCGTGCCGCCACCGTCGCGCTCGGAGCGGAGCTGCTACCTGGAAATCCGGGGTGCCGATCGCCGCACCCTGGATGTCGTCGCTGTCGTTCGGCTCGTTCGACGTCGCCGAGAACAGCGTGACGGCCGGGTTCGGGTCGCAGCTGTCCCTCGCGACGACCGTGGCGTTGATGTTCCACATCGTGTGGTTCGGCGGCCAGAGGGCGCTCGGGCTGGCCGCGGCGGCGATCGTCGGCGGGATCGTGTCGCGCACGGTCACCAGGGTCTCGCAGCTCGACGGGTTCCCCGAGCCGTCGGTCGCGGTGAAGGTGACGACGGTGGTTCCGAGCGGGTAGGAGCCGGAGGCGTTGGCGCCGCTGGAGTTGTGGGAGTTGGCGATCGTCACGGCGCCGCAGACGTCGGACGCCGTGGCGGGCGGCACGCTGACCGTCGACTGCAGGTTGCTCTGGCACTCGATGACGATCGGAGCCGGGCAGGCGATCGAGGGCGGGGTGGTGTCCCGGACCGTCACCGGCGTCTGGCCGCTCTCAGTGTTCAGCGAGCCGTCGGTCGCAGTCAAGGTGACGGTGGTCGTGCCCAGCGGGTAGGAGCCGGATGCGTTGGCCCCGCCGCCGTTGAAGGAGTTGGCGATCGTCACGGCGCCGCAGATGTCCGACGCGGAGGCCAGCGGCACGCTGACCGTGGCATGCCCGTTGCCATGGCACTCGGCGACGATCGGGGCCGGAACGGAGATCGTGGGCGGCGTGGTGTCCCTCACCGTGACCGATGTGCTAGCCGGGTCGGAGATCTCGTAGCCGTCGTGGACGAGGAGCGTGGCCACCGTCGATCCCAGCGGGAACGAGGCGGTCGGCGCCGGACTCGCCGGGTTATCGAAGGTGACGCCGGGCGCGCTCCACGTGTAGGTCAGCGGCTCGCTGTCCGGGTCGCTCGAGCCGAGGCCGTTCAGCGTCGCGCTCGCGCCGCTGTTCCCGGTGCACTCCAGCTGCAGGTCGCCGCCCGTCTCCGCGACGGGCTTCCGGTTCACGATCAGCGTGACCGGCACGTCCACCAACGGACGCACGGGATCGTTGCTGGTCAAGTGGATCATCGAGCTGTGCGTGCCGTGGGTGAGCTCCGGGCTCGTCGCGTCGAACGAGGCGGTCACCGTCGCGCACGCGCCCGCCGGGATCGTCCCGCCGTTTGGGGCGATGCGGACCCACTCCGGAGGCAGCTTGAACTCGATCGCCATGTTCTTGTGGAGGTAGGCGGCGTCGAACACGACGTTGAGGCCGTCGAGCCTCGTCGCGTTCTGGATTCCGACGGTGGCCGAGTTCAGTGTGCCGACCATCGAGAGGTACTGGAAGACGATCCGACCGTTCGGATAGAGGATCACCTCGAAGTCTAACGTCGAGTTGAGTACCCACCGTGCCCAGGCCTTGTACTGCAAGATGAACCGGCTGCCGTCGTTGTAGTAGTACGCGCGGCTGTCGGCGCGCCTCACGAGATGGTCCCAGAACGGCGCGAGCATGTTCTCGGGATACGATGGGCCACCCGTCGGCACCCGAGCGTTATTCCAGGAGTAGTAGTTCTTGATGGTGCTTGTGAAGCTCAGCCAGCCGTTCGTCGAGACGTTGATCGTGGTGAAGTCGTTCCCGTAGTACTTGAACGTCATCCCGAGCGGGATGCCGGCGGCGAGACTGTCGCCGCCATTCGGGAAGCTGATCGCGCTCCCGATATACGTGATGTCGACCCAGTTGAACACCGGGCCGCCCGGCGCGTCCGAGTCCTTCCAGCGATAGCCGAACGCGTCCGGCCCGCCGGTGCCGAGGATGCCGGATCTCGGATCGGGCTCGCCCTCCGCGAGGTCGAGCGCCGACTGCGGGGTCACGCCCGCGGCCGAAATGAGGT
>CAVVHE010000006.1:0-268827 GCA_963748015.1 Terriglobia bacterium
TGTCCATCTGGGTCACCCGAACCCTCGGACTGTACGCCACTCCTCGTACTCCTCGGAAACGGGAAAGGGCAACGAATTAGGAAAACCTTGATTCGCCGCCCTTTTCCGAACCTCTTAAAATCCCCTTCCCGCAGGGGAGTCCGGGTTCGAGTCCCGGCTCCGGCACAACCAGGCCGAAACTCGCTCGCAGTAGTCTCCGTGAAACGCGATCGAGCCGTGCGGCGGCCTGCTGGTCATCGCCGCACGCCGTCGCTGGCGCCGTAGGTTTTGAGCTTTCTCAACAGCGTACGAAAGCTAATCCCCAGCTCGCGGGCGGCGTGGCTGCGGTTGCCTTGGTGTCGCTCGAGTGCGACGAGGATGGCGCGTTTCTCCAATTCGTCGAGTCTCGTCGGACCCGCGAGGCGGCCGAGGCCGACAGCGGGGCTTCCGGTGCGCACGTCGGGCGGCAGGTCGGCGACGGTGATGCGGTCTCGAGACGCGAGCACGACAGCGCGCTCGATCACGTTCTCCAGCTCGCGCACGTTGCCGGGCCACGGATACGTCGTCAGAAGGTCGAGCGCCTCCGCCGAGAGGGCGTGGACCGGCTTCTCCGGCTTGCGGGAATAGCGCTCCAGGAAGAGCCTCGCGAGAGGGACGATGTCGTCGCGGCGCTCACGCAGGGGCGGAATGGCGATGGGAATGACGTTCAACCGGTAGTAGAGGTCGCGGCGGAACTTCCCGGACGCCACCGCCTTTTCGACGTCCCGATTGGTGGCCGCGATCACGCGGACGTCGACCTTGATCGGCCGGGTCGCGCCCACTCTACGGATCTCGTGGCCCTGGAGCGCCCGCAGGAGCTTAACCTGGATCGCCGGGGGCGTCTCGGCGATCTCGTCCAGGAAGAGCGTGCCGTGGGCGGCCTCCTCGAACAGCCCCTTCTTCTCGCTCACCGCTCCCGTGAAGGCGCCCTTGACGTGCCCGAACATCTCGCTTTCGAGAAGCGGCTCGGGCAGGGCGCCGCAGTTCACCGCCACGAAGGGCCCACCGGCCCGTGGCCCCTGATCGTGGATCCACCGCGCGACGAGCTCCTTCCCGACGCCGCTCTCGCCGGTCACGAGGATCGTGGTGTCACCTGGTGCGACCCGCGCGGCGAGCTCCAGGACCTCGCGCATGCCCGGGCTCCTGGCCACGGGAGCCTGCGGACCCTGGAGTTGCTGGGCCAGACTCCTCCATCGCTCCGCCTCCCTTTTCTGTCGCGTCGCGGCCTGCCGCTGACGATCCAACGCCAGTTCGAGTCTCGCGATCTCGGTGCGGACGGATGCCGCCTTGAAGTAATCGAGAAGGGGCTCAAGCTCCTTTCCCCACGCCGACCGCTCCTTCCCCACCGCCCGGCAACGGGAAGCACCGGTCGCGGCGCATTCCTGCTCGATGAAGTAGATCTCCTCCCCGAGGCACGCGGAGAAGTATCCGCTCGCGTACCCGGCAAGAGTCCAGCAGACCCCCGCGTCCGTGGAGCGGAAATGCCGCGCGTGCAGCTCGACCTCGTGGCCGTTCTCCCATGCAATCTCGATCTCCGAGACGGCGCCGTCGGGCGACCGACGGATCTCGCTCCGGATGGCGGCCGCTTTCCCTTCGAATCCCTGAAGCACGGGGCCGGCCTTGTACCACTCGTCCGGCGTATCCCAGCAAAAGAGCGTCTTCAGCGTCTCGGCGTCCCGGTAGCCGTTGGCGTACGCGAGGCGTGTGAACAGACCCCGCGCGGCCTTCCAGCCGACCGCATCCACCAGCTCCCGACGGAGCATTCCCATGGCATCGGCGTCGTACAGCAGCATCCGCCGGCCGTGGAACGAGATCGCGCCCTTCATTTCGCCGAAGTCGAGGAGTTCCACCGCTCTCAGATCGGCAGCCCTCATGGTGCACCCCCGTTTCTGCCTCGCGCGCCGCTCCGTGCGCACGGATCTATGACAGTTTGTCACAAGTTCGACAAGCTGGCACGGTCGTAGCTGCCGATCTCGCTCGACAACTCTTTCCAACTAATAGACTTCACCGCTGGCAGACGCTTTGCCCTCCGGTCCATCCGGGAGGCGCGTATGAGGTACCGGATCCTGGCCTTGATCGAGGACAACATCGCGACGACCTTACTGCTCGCGACGCGCCTCGGGGCGCTGGGACACCACGTCGAGGTCCTTTCCGACGTCCGTGAGTTTGTCGCCCGACTCGCCGCGGAACGATTCGATTGGCTGCTTCTCGACGGGGACGTCGTGCACACGGCTGGCAGGTCCCTTGTCGACGCTGTGAGCCGGCGCCGGGGTGATGCCCGAGTCGTCTGGCTCGGCCGGCGGCTATCCGACGACAGAATCTCGATCACCGCCCATTTCGCGAAGCCGATCTCCTATGCGGAGCTATCCCGCTACTTCTCCGCCAGGGAGCCGCCGAAAGGAACGGAGACAGCGGGTCACACACAGGGGAAGATCCCCGACGAATGGAGCTTCCAATGAACGCGCGGTATGTGTTGCTTTGCGCCTCGGCGGCCGTCCCGGCGCTTCTGCCCGTCGCGGGGTGCCATCACCGGGAAGCGGCGCCGACGCCCGCTTCCGCTTCGACGAGCGCGGCGCCGACGTTGCAACCCGCGAAGGAGTTCACCGAGTCCTTCCCGTCGCCGTCCGCCGGGTCGGAGTCCACGCCGTCCCAAGCTGTCGGAGCCGACTTGGTGGCCGTCTACTTCGACTTCGACAAGTCGGAGCTGCGCCCCGATGATCGGCGGCGACTCAACGAGAACGCGAAGTGGCTCACGGCGCACCCGACGGACCGGATTCTCATCGAGGGGAACTGCGACGAGCGGGGTACCGTCGCATACAACCTCGCCTTGGGCGAGAGGCGCGCTCGCTCGGCGCGCCAATACCTGATCGATCTCGGGATCGATCCGTCCCGCGTCCAGATCGTCTCGTACGGCAAGGAGCGCCCCGCGGACCCCGGTCACGACGAGGCGGCGTGGTCCAAGAACCGCCGCGACGACTTCACGAAGATCGTGTCCGACTCGGTGGCGGAGAAGGAGTAGGCGCGAGGACGCCCGGGCGGGAGGCTCGCGGCAGACGCGCGCAACCGACGCGCGCGTCAAGAGCGGACGAGGATCCGTTGCCAACCGCCGAATCGAGCCCTGGACGCGGAGGCAGCATGACGAAGGTCTTGCGATCGCTCCAAGGTCTGGTCTTGATCGCGATCGTCGCGTTGCTCGTCGTCGATCTCGGCGTCCTCCGGCCTCGGAGGTTGCCCGACGCGGCGGGCCTCGGCGAGAAGGAAGCGCTTCGCTTCTGGGATCAACCCTATTTCCAGTTCGGTGACCTGCAGGTCACCCCAGCGTTCCTGGTCAAGGCGATTCTGTTGCTCGCCTTGCTCGTGCTGTTCTCGCGGATCAGCCAGCGCCTGCTGCGCAGTCACGTGCTGAGCCACTTCGCGCTCGACGAGGGGCAACGATGCGCCATCGAGCGATTCGCAGGATACGGGATCTTCGCCTTTGGCCTCATCGTGGCGTTGCAGGTGCTCGGCGTCAATCTCAGCAGCTTGGCCGTCATCGGCGGGGCGCTCGGCATCGGCGTGGGGTTCGGCCTGCAGAGCATCGTGGCGAACTTCGTGGCAGGGATCATTCTGTTGCTGGAACGGCCGATCAAGGTCGGCGACCGGGTCGACGTTGGGGGAGTGAACGGTGACGTCGTCAGAATCGGTGCGAGGAGCACGTGGGTCCGCACCAATGACAACGTGGCCCTCATCATTCCCAACTCGGAGTTCATCAACAGCCGGGTGGTCAACTGGACCGCGAACGACCGGCAGGTCAGGTTCTCCGTTTCCGCCGGCGTGGCCTACGGGACCGATCCCGATCTCGTGAGGCGTCTCCTCCTCGAGGCGGCGATGGGACACCCTGACGTGCTTTCCGATCCGTCCCCGGACGTCCTCTTTTCGGGGTTCGGCGACAGCTCGCTGGATTTTGAGCTGCGATTCTGGACGATTCGGCGGGTTCAGACGCCGGGGGTCCTCAGGAGCGATCTGCTCTTCCGCATCTGGCGGATCTTCAAGGACAACAACGTCGAGATACCGTTCCCGCAGCGCGATCTCCATCTGCGCTCGGTCCCCGAAGGATTCACCGCGTTGGAAACAAGCTGAGCCGCCGCCCTCCCCGCGGCGGCTCGGGACCCGGCATACGGCCAATCATGACGCGCGGGCGAGCAACGGCGACGGATTCGAGCCGGCCGGCCGCTCCGGACTCACCGGGTGCCGCCCACGCCGACCTCGAGCCTAAATGGGCTCCGAGAAACAGGTCCTGAGGCCTCGCAGCACGAAGGAAACCGCCTTCGCGGCGATGAAGATGTACAGGATGCGGGGGATCACGAGCACTCCGATGCGGCCCGCCGCTGCCCGGATCAGAGACGACATGTGAAGCACGGGGATCACGGCCGCGTAAACCAGGACAGCGGCGGCCGCCGTGTGGTACGAGCCGCGGGCCTGCATCAAGAGGATCACGGTGACGATCGTCCCTGGTCCCGCCAGGAAGGGGAACCCCATCGGGAAGACCGCGAGGTGGTCGCCGGACTCGGGTGAAGCAACACGGTTGGCATGAGGGCCGAGCACGATTCCACGCACGGCGACCGCGAACACCACGATCCCCCCGGCGATCAGGAAGGCGCACGTCTCCACCTGGAAGAAGTCCTGCAGCAGCCAGTTCCCGATGAACGCGAACACGAGCACGATCGTTCCGGCGACCGCAACGGCTACGCGGAAGGAGCGGTTGCGCTGAGCCCGGTCCATCCCCGCCGTCACGTCGGCGAACAAGGGCAGGTTCCCCACCACGTTCACCATCGCGAAGAGGAGAAACGCATCGTGCAGAACCGCCTGGAGGTGCCCCAGGACGACGCTCATGATTCCGCCGCCGCGGTAGGGTCGAGCGTGCGGCCGACGAGACGAAGAGGGATCGCGGGACCGAACGCACGCTTCCACAATCGGTGGTAATAGGTTTCCTCGACCGATCGAAGCCGCAAGTCCGTGTCTTCGTCTCCCGCGGGATCGCCGGTCGTGCCGCGCTGAAGCAGGCGGTCCGCGACGAGCCGGGCAGAGCCGGCGCCTTCGGAAAACTTCATCTTCTTGCGATTCAGGACGGATTCCGGCACGAGGCCCCGGCACGCCTCGCGCAGCAACCACTTCTCCGGGCGTTTCGGGTCCGGCTGGATGTAGTCGAGGGGAAGCCGGGAGACGTACCGAACGAGGCCGAGGTCCAAGAAGGGAACGCGCCCCTCGATTCCGTGGGCCATGGTCATCCGGTCCGCTCTCTGCAGGTTGGTGTCCTGAAGGCGAACGGTGATTTCGGAGAGCTCGCGCTTCAGGCGCTCTCCTCCGCCGAGGCGCTCGAGGTAGGCGTACCCCGCGAACAGCTCGTCGGCGCCCTCCCCGGTGAGGACGACCTTGACGTGTCGGGCCGCGAGGCGGGACAGGAAGAACATGGGAATCGCCGAGCGCACAAGAGGCGCGTCGAAAGACTCGAGATGTCGAATGACCCCCGGAAGCTCACGCTCGATGTCCTCTCCGTCGTAGACGAGCTCGTGGTGCTCGGTTCCGAGCCAAGTTGCGACCTCCCGTGCGGCAAGGAGGTCGGGAGCTCCGGCCATGCCGGCTGTGAAGGAGTGGAGCGAGAGCGAGTGGGGGCGCATCAACGCCGCGACAACGCTGCTGTCGAGCCCACCCGACAGGAACACCCCCACGGGAACGTCCCCCATCAGCCGCTTGACGACCGCCTCCTCGAGCCGCCTGCGGATTTCCGCCAGGGCCTCGTCGAGCGCCGGCGGCCGGACCGCCGGGCCCGGCGGGAAGGGAAGCGCGTGCGGGCGAGGCGTCTCACCGGCATGGAGGAGATGGCCGGCCGGGAGCTGGTGCAGCTCGTCCATGGCCGGGAACGCTTTGAGCTCGCTGGCCGCCAGAAACGTCGTACCGGCGCGACCGTAGTACAGGGGCTTGATCCCGAGGGGGTCGCGAGCGAGCAGAAGCCCACCGGGCCCCGCGATCGCGAGCGCGAACATCCCGTCCAGCCGGATCAGCGAGTCCTCTTCCTCCTCCTCGAAAAGGTGCAGGAGGACCTCGGTGTCGGTGCGCGTCCGGAAGCGGTGCCGCGCCTCGAGCCCCCGGCGTAGCTCGCGGTGGTTGTAGATCTCCCCGTTGAACGCGACGAGGAGATCGCCGGTCTCATTCGCCATCGGCTGCTCCCCGGACTCGCGATCGAGAATCGCCAGCCGAACGTGTCCCAGAGCCGCGCTCCCGGTGCACCGCACGCCCTCCCCGTCGGGCCCGCGGTGGCGGATGCGGCGGAGCATCTCGCGAACGAGCGGTTCGCCGGCGTCGCCGCCCCACGCTGCCACGATGCCGCACATCAGCTGCCTCCGACCTCGACGACCAGCGAACGGAGGCGGCGTCGCTCCGGCACCGGCCTTCTCGTGCGCGGGTGGATCGCCTCCCAGCCTCCGCCGACGCATGCCGTGAGGATCCGGCCAAAAAGATGCGGGTTCCCGCGAAAATGGGGAGCGTCGAGAACTCCCCGACGGATCGCCCGCGTGAGGGTCTCCGGGTCGGACCAGGGGTCCTCGAGATCCGGTCCGAGCGCGCGGATCCCCTCGAGGAGCACGCGAGCCTCGGCGACGAGGTGCCGCTTCCTTCGCGTGACGGCGGGGTCCCTCGTCATGTCGGGGGCGCCGGAGCGTGCGAGACGGACCGCCCCGCGCGCGATGCGGCAGCTCTCGATGAGCGTGGCGGGGTCGACGACCCGGCTCGCCTCACTGAATCCCACGACGTGGAGGATGTGGGGAGCGAGGGCCATCGCATACGTCGCGGAGGCGGCCATGTGCCCCTTCGCCTCGTCCGGATCCGGCGGAAGGCTCGTGATCCCCGCGCGCACCTCGCGGAACGTCCGGAAGTTCTCGTCCTCGATCTCGCGTATCAACTCGAGCTTGGCGAGCATCTTGCCGAGGTCCATCGCCGGGCTCGTCGAGGGAGGCGTGTTGAGCATCATCTGGGTCACGTACTGGCGCACCCCCTGCCTCTTCGCGTTGTACGCGGCGAGGAACGCCATCGCGACCGCCAGCGCGTCGTGCGCGTCCCTCAGGCTCCACTGGTGCGACTCGTTCACCTCGACCGGCACTCCGCGATCGGCGTAGAAGCGCATGGCCGCTTGCTTCTCGACGATCGCATCGGGGAAGGGAACCGTGCTGCGTCCGTCCATCACGCTGTACCAGCAGAGCGGGATCGCTCCCCACGCGATTCGAATCGTCTCGAGGCTCATCTCGGCCCACCGGATCAGGTCGCGCGTCCCGCTGTAACAGCGCAGGAGCGGGAAGTTGCCGCAGCGGGTGGCCTCGTAGATCGCTCCCAGATCCTCCGGGCGCCGCAGCGGGACGCCCCCGGCGCCGTCTTGCGTGGGATCCATTCCCTCAGGTCGGAAGAAATGCTCCTGCGCGTTCTGGTCGGGACCGATGGAAAGGACGTCCAGCACGCCCGACTCGGCGATCCGGCGCGCACCCTCGATGGTTCGCGCGAGATCGGGCTCACCGTAGTGGTGGCGGAGGATCGGTCGCGGGTACGACGCGGCGATGCGGGAAACCAGGTCGTCGGCATGGGCGGTATTTCCGACGGGAGCGCCCTCTCCGCGAATGTACGCCGCGACCTCTCCGGGCGCCTCGGTGCCGTCGAACACTCGGGCGAACAGCCCGCTCCTGCGCGCCTCGGCGGCGACGGGAGGTGTTCCGCCGAAGACCCAGCGCCGACGGGACAGGCCTCGTCGCTCGATCCCGTCCCGGATCTCTTCCAAGAGCGCGACCGCGTCCTCGGCCGTGAGCCGGTACGACACGGCCACCATCTCGGGATTCGATTCCTCGACCGCCTCGAGCAGGCGCACCACGGGAACGGCCGGTCCCAGCGACGTCGCCACCCATCCGGCGTCCTCGCACAGCCTGAGGAACCGTTCCAGCCCGGCTACGTGCACGCACTGTCCGATTGCGGCCCCGAACACCGTCGGTCTTCGGCTCGTCGGACTCATGCCACAGCCTCCTGTCCGATCGCGAGGCGCCGGATCGCCTTCAGGTCGAGGTCCTCGAGGCCGAGGCGACCGACGGTTCGGCCCTCCGCCCGGTAGTCGCGATCGTGCATCGCCGACGCGAGGGTCACCCATGCATCCATCGTCGGCGTCGGCACGCCGAACTTCCTTCCAAGGGAGCACATCGGCACAAGGCCGCACGGAACGTCCTCGGTGATGTAGCGCATCTCCGTCCGCTTGGGGGCGTTGATCCCGCGGTATCCCGGATTGGCGTGCATCGCCTCGTGGAGATCGCGTCCGGCCGCCGCGTACGCGAGGTAGAGCCATTCGCGCGCCGTGATCGTCTGCCACCCGAGGGCCGCCGATACGGCCACGCGCTCGGCGTCGGCTTTCTCCAGGACCCGGGCCACCGAACGGGTAACCCCGTGATGGTAGAACTCGAAGTCGGTCGGATCCTCGACCCAGCCCGTGTTGAGAAGGACGATTCCCGGATGGAAGATCATCCCGACGTTCCCGAAGCTCGTCTTGAAGACGTTGTCCCCTGGCACGAACTCGGGAAACGCCTGCCGGACGACGGACAGGCAACGCGGGATCCGGTGTGCTCGCAAGGTCGCGAGCGGCACGGAATTCTTGATCCGGAAGATCCTGGCCTGGGCGGGCCCCACCACGCGGCTGGCGAAGATGAATGTCTGGGTCTCGGCGATGATCCCCTCGGTCTCTGCGCCGAGGCGTCGCAGCTCTTGATGGAACGCTATCGCGCCGAGGGTGCGCCCCGGGTTGAGGACGACGATCTGGTCCCTCTTGAGGTGGGGGGCGCAGGTCCTCGCCAGATCTTCGTGGGCCGTCGCGGGCACTACGATCATGACGACGTCGGCGCCCTCCATCGCGGCGCCCGCATCGGTCGTGGTGAGAGCGATTTCGGCGTCGCCGGAGACGCCGGGGCCGTCGATCTCGATCCCACCGCGGGAGCGGATGGGTTCCAGGCGGTTAGGGCTCCGGTTGTACAGGCGTACCTCGAGTCCCTTCAAAGCCAGGTAGCCCGCGATCGCCAGGCCGCCGTGGCCCGCGCCCATCACGCAGAAGACCGGTCGTGCGTGGCTCATGGCTTCTCCTCCTCTCGGCGCGCGACACGGGACGGCTTCTCGGAGGCCCTCGCGCCACCGCGGCCGGCCTGGCACCGGCATCGTGCGCCGCGACCGCCGGACCGGGCGAGATGCGAACTCTTTTGCGGTCCGCGTTTCTTTTGAGCACCGCCACGCCTCGTCGTCGCCTTCGCCCCGCGAGCGCCCTACCCGGCCTCCTGGAGGAATCCGGCCCGACGGGGCGCGCTTCCGCGCCCGTGCCGGACCTCGTATCGCCCGGCGCTCTCCCGCCCGACGATCCTGCTGCGCCGCGGCCGCATCCGCCACGGACCTCCCGTCGAGGAGTCCGGGAACGGTCGTTGGACGACCTCGACCACCCGCATCTCGCGCCAACCGATCGGAACCCGGCAGGTGACGACGTCTCCCTCATGGGCGCCGAGAAGGGCGGAACCTATCGGGGCGAGAACGGAGATGCGCCCTATCGTCAACCTCGCCTCGTGCGGATACACGAGCGTATACTCGAAGAACCTCCCCATCCGCATGTCGAAGACGCGAACCCGGCTGTGCATGGTGGCCACGTCGGGCCCGATCTCCTGCGCGTCCTTGACGACCGCGCAATCGAGCTCCCGCTCCAGTTCCTCGAAGCACCGCTCGTCCTGCTCGTCCGCGCACCACTCGCGGCACAGCTCGCGGAGATTCCTCATGTCGGATTCCGTGAGAACGATCCGTCTTCGTGCCATCGGTGTACCTCCTTCCGTCCCTTCCGTGCGGGGCCGCCGGTGCCCACGACCGGCGGTCCGGGGAAAGGCGCCCGTTGGAGTGCTCGACCCTTTCTCGTCAGTGTCAGTCTAAACGTGACAATACCGCAGGAAAAGCAGATAATCTCTTCAAGATCGTAAGGTTATTTCGCACGGAGGCGATGTCATGGAGTGGCTCAACTACCACCACCTGTACTACTTCTGGACGGTGCTCCGCGCGGGCAGCATACGGGCGGCGAGCGAGGAGTTGCGCCTGGCGCCCACGACGGTGGGATCCCAGATCCACCAGTTGGAACGGACCTTGGGCGAGAGGCTCGTCGAGAAGAAGGGGCGCCGGCTCGTGCCCACGGACGCAGGGCGCACGGCCTTTCGGTACGCCGACGAGATCTTCACCCTGGGGCGGGAGCTCCGGGAGACGATCCGCGGTCGCCCAACGGGTCGCCCGCTTCGCCTCGTGGTCGGCGTGACGGACGTGGTCCCGAAGATCATCGCGCACTGGCTCGTGGAGCCCGCACTTCGGCTCGCGGCGCCCGTTCGAATCGTCTGTCGAGAAGGGAGCTTCCAGACCCTCTTAGCGCGGCTCGCGATGCACGAGTTCGACATCGTACTTTCGGACGCTCCGGTCGGGCCGGGAGCGAGCGTGCGAGCGTACAGCCACCTTCTCGGAGAGACAGGGGTCAGCTTCGTTGGGGTCTCCGGCCTCGCCGAGAGAAGGAGACGCGGTTTCCCGCGGTCGCTGGACGGCGCTCCGTTGCTACTCCCGACGGACAACACGGCGATCAGGCGGGCTCTTGACCAGTGGCTCGCAACGGAGGGTATCCGGCCCGACGTGGTGGGTGAGTTCGAGGACTACGCCCTGATGCGCGAGTTCGGAAGGGCCGGATTGGGACTCTTTCCCGCCCCGCAGGCGCTCGAGGGTCAGCTCCGAAAGCGCTACGATCTCTCCGTTGCCGGCCGCGTTCGAGACCTGCGCACGCGGTTCTACGCGATCTCGAGAGAACGACGCATCGCGCATCCGGCCGTCGTCGCGATCTGCGAGGCAGCGAGGCGACAGCTCCAAACCTGAAGGCGCTTTCCCCGGCTCACGATCGCACCGCCGAACCCTTGGGCGGGTAATCCAGAGCGTCTTGGATTTCCGTCACCATCTCGTCGGGCAGATCGGGGAACGGCAGCTCTCCGCGATCGCGGCGCGCGCGCACTCCATTCTCCGCGGCACGACTCTTCTCGGGATCGAGCCCGCCGTCCCGACCGAAGTACACGGTCTGGGAGGGGAAGGCGAAGCCCGTTCCACTCGCCTCCACGATGTCCATGATCCTCAGGAAGATGTCCTCCCGGATCTTCAGGAACTCGTTGTAGTCCGACGTCCGGATGTACGCGAAGATCTCCAGGTCGAGCGAGGACGCGCCGAAGCCGACGAATCGGACTCTGGAGGGATCGGGATCGACCTTCGGGTGGCCGACCAAGAGCTTTCGCAACTCGATCAGGGCGTGGCGAAGCTGATCCGGGGACGTTTCGTACCTCAGGCCGATCGTGGCGTGGAGCCGTATCTTGTCCCGAGCGCCGAAGTTCTCGATCTCCATCTGGGAGAAGACGGAGTTCGGGACGGTGACGACCGTACGATCCAGGGTGCGGATCCTCGTGGAGCGAAGCCCGACGTCCTCCACGGTGCCGAGCTTGTCTCCCCATCGGCAGAAATCGCCCACCCTCACGGGCTGATCCGCGGCGATCGTCGCCCCGCCGAAGAGGTTCTCGACCGTCCTCTGCGCCGCCAGGGCGACCGCCAGGCCGCCGACTCCCAGCCCCGCGACGACGCCGGTCACGTTGAAGCCCACGCTCTGGAGCACACCGACCGCCGCCATGCCCACGAGCGCGAGTTTCGCTGTCTTCCTGGCGATCGGCATCATCGCCACGACGGATCGCTTCCCCTCACGCTCGAGCCGCTCGGCGAGGAGATCCGTCGCCACGTGCGTGAGCCGCATCAGGATCCAGGTTCCGAGTACGATCGCCAGCCCCTTCTCCGCATCGCGGAGGAACGCCTGCACGCCCACCGACAGCTTCAGGAAGGCGGCCACGAAGACGAATAGCAAAAGGGCGATGACGAACCGCGAGGGGGGAGTCATCATCTCGAGGATCCGATCGTCGAGATGCGTTCGCGTCCGGCGCACGGCGGGCTGCAGCATCCGGCGCACGATGCCGACAACGGTTATGGCGACGAGCCACGCCATCAGGGTCGCGAGCACGAGGCCGGCCCACTGCCAGAGCTGGACGTCGAGGACGACGATGTCGAAACACCAGGCCGGGAGGATCTCCGCGAGCCTGCCGTACCCGAATTCGGCGTACAACGCGGGGATCCGCCGTAGGGTCGACGGGGCGACCTCCCAGATCATCTTCCCGTCGGGTCCCTCGACCCTCTTGAGCAGCACGTCGACCGGCCCTTTCCTGGTCTGCACGACTCCCGCACGGTCGATGCCCGGCGGAAGTCCGTCCTGGGGATCGCCCTCGGGAGCATCGCTGAGCTTGTCGGGATCGAGCGAGAGCGCTTGGTCGAGAACGATCTCCAGATGGCGGGCCAGCTCGGGCCCGCGGGAAGCTCTCTCGGAGGGCGATACCTGCTCGAGGTCCAGGTACGAGGCGGCCTCCGCATAGCGACGCTCGCGACAACGCTCGAGAAAACCCTCGATTGCGGTCCGCGGAGTGTGGGCTGAAGGAGAGCCGCTCGGGTCGGCTTCCATCGCCGCCGGTGGCGACGCGGCGCGGGTTGCGGCTACTTCAGCGATCGCGATCAACAGGACCGCGAGAACCAACGCAACGGAAGGGACCGCGAACGCGTGTCGCATGCACTCCCGAGTTCGCTCCAAGTTCATGACGACCTCCTTCACCACTACTGGCTTGGACCGGCGCGCGAATCCACCTCGCACCGCACACCGCAGGAGCCATCTCGTGACGGCACCGGGCACGCGACGACCGCCTCGATTGGTCGTGAACGGAGCGAGCCCGACGGGCTCGCTCCTGCGGGAACTCTCGCAAATGTCGTGCACGCCCCCGATTCCCGCGATTCGCGACGTTCTCATCGGATGGGGCCAGAGCGGATGTGACAGAGTGGCGATCACTATGACAAAGCGTCACAGCGGGGACGGTGCACGAAGCCGAGAACTTGCAGAAACCACGGGACTTGACCGCTGGCAGGCGCCTTGCCCTCTTCCGCGATGAGGAGAGACCCATGGATTGCAGAACTCTCACCTCGCTCGAGGGCGACGCCACCTCGGCAGAGGTGCAGGCGAGCAAGCAGGCAGCGCTCGGTCGTTCAGCGTGCGGAGGAGGGTGGCCACGTCGGCCCCGTCCTCTTCAAAGCATCCGACCCGAGCTGTCCGGCATAAGGAGGAACACACCATGACGAACCGCATGCACTTCGTCCAGGCGCTCGCTGGCCTCCTGATGGTGGCACTGCTTGGGGGATGCGCGGCCAAGAAGCTCCAGCGCCGCGTTGACACCCAGGCTGAGGAGATCCAGCGGTACGAAAGCCGCGTGAAGGACCTCGAGTCCCGAAACTCCGCGCTTACCGCGCGGGTCGAGGAGACCGCCTCGGGCCTCGAGAGATCGAACCGGGAGAAGAGCGAGCTCGGTGCCTCGGTCACGAACCTGACCGGAGAGTTGGCGACGGTGAAACGCGAGAGGGACGCCGAGATCGTCGCGCTCCGGTCCAAGAACGAGGAGGAGGCAGGGTCGGCGGCACAGCACGCTACCGCTTTGCAAGTCCGCATCGGCGACCTTCGGAAGGAGATCGGGGATCGGGACGCGGCTCTCTCCAAGAAGGACGAGACGATCGCGAGCCTTCAGGGCGACGTCAAGAGCCTCCGCGCCTCCAACGCCTCCCAGCAGGACCAGATCGCGATGCTCAAGGAAGACGAGACGGACCTCCGGGAGCAACTCGCGGCTGCGAGCGGCAGCAGAACCCTGTGGACCGCCCTGCTCGGAACCCTCCTCGCGCTGTTCGCAGGCGCGTCCGCCGCTCAGTTCTGGATCGCACGGCGAAAGGCGAAGGGCGACTCGGACCCACTCCATTTCCACCTGCCCGCCGCGAAGGGTGGTAGCGGGCTGTGAGCGGGCCCTCGGAGCTATGTATGAGAAGCGTCATTCTGTCCTTGGCTGCGGTCCTGGTCTCGTTCGCGGCAGCGTACGGTCAAACTCAGCCGCGCTCGCCGGATAGGCCCGGGGAGGCGGCGGCACCAGTTTCCGAGAAGCAGGAACAGCCAGCGACAGGCCCGGCCTCGACCGCGCAGGCGCCGAACCCTGACGTCGAGAGAGCGAAGGAACTCTTCCGGAAAGGCGACTACCCCGCGGCGCTCGACGCCTCGAAACAGGCGCTCGCGACGCAACCGGACGAGATCAACAGCCTCTACATCGCGGGTGTTTCGGATCTCAGGCTCGGCAATCTGGACGAGGCCGGCGAATACCTGAACACCCTCCTCAAGGTCGAGCCCGACATGCCGAACGTCCACTTCCATCTCGGCCACCTCGACTTCGCTCGCGCCGAGGAGCTGGCTCGTCAGGGCCAGGGCGAAGAGGCCCGCAAGTACTACCTCGAGGCCGCAAAGGAATTCGAGAACGACCTGACCCGGGAGCCGGGGAAGCTCGAGTCGCTCCGGGCGCGCGCCCTCTGCCTCGCCCGCGGCGGAAACGTCGACGAGGCGATCCGCGCCTACGAGGACACGATCGCCGCGAGTCCCGGGACCCTGGTTCCCTACCTTGCGCTCGCCAGCCTCTACGCGGAACTGGGGCGCGGGGCCGACGCCGTCGGGGTCCTCGAGAGGGCGCCGAAGGACAACGAGAAGGCATTTGCCGACGGCGCGTTCCAGATCGCGCGGGCGCTCTACGTCAAGGAACGCTACGAGGACGCTCTGGGCGCCCTCGAGAAGATGCGCGAATGGCACCTCGAGTCGCGCGATATCGACGGCCTCCTCGCGGCAACGAACGCGAGGCTGGGTCGCTTTCAGGATGCAGCTCGGATGCTGTGCAAGTTCGTGGGCGAGGAGCCGCCGCGGGAGGAGGCGTGGAACGTCGGCGAGGTCTTCCGGATGGCGTTCGGAGGCGACTGGGTGGAGAACAAGGCGCCGGCCACGCAGCCGAAGGGCTCGCTTCCGAAGGTCGAGAAGGATCGCCGCCCGAAGTACACCCCGCAGGCCTACCACGACCGGATCGAGGCGACGATCATGGTCATGGTGCTCGTCCGCGGCGACGGGTCGGTCGGCGGCACCTGCCTGGTCCCATCGCGCGCGCAGGACGAGCTGGAGCGCTACGGGCTGGTGCCGTCGGCCCTCGACTGCATCGGGCGCTGGAGCTTTTCCCCGGCGAGGGCGCCCGATGGCACTCCGGTCGACGCCTACTACCCGGCGATCGTGAAGTTCTCGCGGTGATGAGACATGGCCTTCGATCCAGATCTCTCGGCTCGGGATCCTGAGCCGGCGCCTCGCCAGCAAGGGAGGACATCATGACGATGACCATGGAGATCCGTGACGCGCGAACGCCTAGGTCGGCGGTGGCGGCCTACGCTAGGCGACTCTCCCGACGCTTTGATCGGTACTTCAGGAGAGTCGTCTCGGTCGACTGGGTGCTCGACTCGGAATCTCACGAGCGCGTGGTGAGATGCAGGGTGCATTCCAGAAGCGGTTTCTATCGCGTCCTTGTTCACTCCAGCGCCTACCGCAGAGCGATGGATCTGGCTTTCGACAAGCTCGTGCGTCAGCGCCGAAGAATGAAGGCGATTCGGGAGAACCGCCGGCGCGCCAGCATGCCGCCACAGGGAAAGCGAGACGCAACCGTGGTCTGGCCCGGCGAAAGTCGCTGAGAAGGGAGAGAACGATGAGCCGTCGCCCCAAGGTGCTCGCCGCTACCGATCTGAGTCTCCATGCCGACGATGCGCTTCTTCGCGCGCACGAGTACGCGCGGGAGGTGCATGGAGAGCTAGGGGTTTGCCACGTCGTTCCCACGGAGATCCTCAGTCACCCGCTCTTTCCGGAGCGAAGCCGGATCGAGGCCTTCCAGGTGCCGTCGACCTACGGGACGGCTGTCGAGGCGGTGAAATCGAAGATCCACGACGTGACCGGCCGTGATCCGGACTCGTGCAAGGTGTTCGTGGAAGGTGGGGCCCCGCATGCGGTGATCGTGGGAACGGCCGAGACTTGGGGCGCCGACCGCATCGTCGTGGGCAGCCTGGGCGCAGGAGCGATCCCCCGGATGCTTCTTGGCAGTGTGGCGCTGAGAGTGGCGCGGCATGCCCATTGCCCCGTGCTCGTCGCGCGGCGACATCGGAAGACGAAACAGGTCGTCGCAGGCACCGACTTCTCCGATCCGGCCCTGCCAGCGGTGGCCGCGGCAGCGGCCGAGGTGCAGCGCATGGGCGGCACGCTCTCCATCGTTCACAGCGTCGAGCTCCCGATGATTCCCGTCGATCCCCTCATGCCCGCAACGGCGTCGATGACCCCTTGGCCCATCGAGGCGGTGCTCGAGGCGGAACGGACGGCCTCTGGCCGGCTCGACGAGATTCTCGCCACGCTCGAGATCGAGGGCCAGGGTAGGGTCGAGCGGGGTCCCGCCGCTGCGGCGCTGGTCCGGGTCGCGGAGGAAGTCGATGCGGAGCTTCTCGTCGTGGGCACGTCGGGACGGACCGGCCTGCGACGGGTCCTTCTCGGAAGTGTCGCCGAAGCCGTCGTTCATCTGGCGCACTGTTCCGTTCTGGTAGTCCGGCTCCATCCGCGGGACGCGGCCTGACCTATAATCGGCGCAATCCCCGCCCGAACCACGCGCGGGCGGCGGCAATCGGGGAGGATCATGGCGGAGACTCGCGCCGAGGTTCGATTGAGCCGCGAGATGCGGCTCCTCGACGTCACGATGATCGGCGTCGGGGCGATGATCGGGGCCGGGATCTTCGTTCTCACCGGCATCGCCGCGGGGGTCGCCGGCCCGGCCCTCATCCTCGCCTTCGCGCTCAACGCGGTGATCAGCCTCTGCACCGCGATGGTCTACGCCGAGCTCGGCTCGTGTTTCCACGACGCCGGCGGGGGGTACCTTTGGGTCAAGCACGGCCTCCCCGGCGCCAACGGGTTCTTGTCAGGCTGGATGTCCTGGTTCGCGCACTCCGTCGCCTGCAGTCTGTACGCCCTCGGATTCGGCGCCTACTTCGCGCTGGTCTTGAAGATGCTCGGCTTCGCGAGCGGCCACGATTGGCCGATTAGCCTAGAGAAACTCCTCGCGACGGGCGTCGTGATCCTTTTCTGCCTGATCAACTACCTCGGAGCCTCCGAGACCGGCAAGGCGGGCAACGTCGTCACCGCCGCCAAGCTCGTCGTCCTCGCCGTCTTCATCGGTTTCGGCCTCACCGTCATGCGCCGCAACCCCGACTGGACCGCGAACTTCCGTGACTTCATGGCGCAGGGATGGGGCGGCGTCTTCATGGCGATGGGGCTCACTTTCATCGCCTTCGAGGGATACGAGATCATCGCGCAGTGCAGCGAGGAAGTCCGCGACCCGAAACGGAACATTCCCCGGGCCATCTTCCTCTCGCTGGTCATCGTCGTGCCCGTCTACCTCCTCATCGCCTGGGTCGCCATCGGCGCCATCGACGGCGGCGGAATCCCGACCTGGCAGTACCTCGCGGAAAAGAAGGAAACCGCGATGGTCGAGGCGGCGAAGCAGTTCTTCGCCGGCGGCGGGCTGATGATCCTGGTCGGAGGACTTCTCTCGACGATGAGCGCGCTGAACGCGACGGTCTACTCGTCGTCCCGGGTCTCGTTCGCCATGGCGCGGGATCACAACCTGCCGGCGATTTTCACGAGACTCTCCGCGCGCCGCAAGACCCCTCACGTCGCGATCTTCTTCTCGATGGTGATCGTCGTCGCCATGCTGCTCTGGCTCCCCATCGAGGACGTCGCCAGCGCTGCCGACATCATGTTCCTGCTCCTGTTCCTCCAGGTGAACCTCGCGGTGATCTCGATCCGCCGGAAGATGCCGCATCTCGACAGGGGCTTCACGACCCCCTTGTTCCCGCTGATCCCCATACTCGGGATCGCCGGCAACCTTTTCGTTGCGGCGTGGCTCTTCAAGTTCAGCCCGATGGCGTGGTTGTCCGCAGGGGTGTGGATCGGAGGCGGCTACCTCCTGCATCGCTTCTACGCCGGCCCCAGGGAGGAGGCCGTGCTCGACCGGGTGGCCAGGATCGAGAAGATGGAGAGGAAGGAATACCGCGTGCTCGTGGCGCTCTCATCGCCGAAGAACGCCCGCTCCCTGGTCGAGGTCGGCGTCGCGATAGCTCGCCGCCACGGCGGCGAGATCGTCTGCCTCGGCGTCGTGGAAGTGCCGGAGAGCCAGCCGCTCGTCGCGGGCCTGGAGGAGACGAGCCGGCTCAATCCGTTGCTCGCCGAGGGCGTCGCTGCCGCCCGCGACGCGGGGCTGTCCGCGCGAGGGCTGATCAAAGTGTCCCACCGCGTCAGCCAGGGGATCGTCGAGACGGTGCGCGAAGAAGACTGCAACTTCCTCATCATGGGAAAACGCCGGGGCCCGACGCTACTGGAGTGGTTCTTCGCGGCCACCCTAGACAACGTGGTCCGGGATGCTCCTTGCGATGTGGCGGTGGTCGGGGGAACCGTGCGCAAGGGGATCATCCGCCGCCTCGTCGTCGCTCTCGACGAAGGACGCCACTCCAGGTTGGCGTCCGAGCTTGCGCCCGCCCTCGCGGAGTGGTGCGACGCCGACGTCCGGCCGCTGACCGTCGTCCCGACGCTGGCCTCTCCCGACGAGGCCCAGCGCCAGCGGGAGGCGGTCGAGGACGTCGTCCGGCACGCGGGCCTCGACGCCCGGCTGTCGGTGCTGCGGCACGACGACGTGTCAGAGGCCATCCTCCGCAGCAGCGGGACAGGGGATCTCGTCGTCGTCGGAGGATCCACTGCCGGCGTGCTGGCGGAGGCTCTGGCGCCCTCCGTGCCTCTCGAGCTGATCGAGCGCGGGCAGGTACCGGTGCTGATGGTGAGAAAGTACGAATCGTCAAAGATCGGCTGGCTCGAGAGAGCGTTGAGCCTTCGGTAAGGAGGAAGCCATGCTCGAACGGCAACCCGACGGGACGGTCTTCGGTCCGTTCCAGCAGATGTGGTCGAGAATCCTGGACTACCTCCCCAGCCTGGCTGCGGGCGTCCTGCTCCTGCTCCTCGGCCTCGTCGTTTGCTGGGTCGTCAAGAAGGTGATCGTTCGGATTCTCCTCCTCTTGCGGCTCGACCGGCCACTCAGGAACTTTCGGTGGGCCAAGGGGCTTTCCCAGGCGGACACCCGGCATGTCCTCGCCAACGTCGTCGGCAACGTGGGGGCGGTTCTCGTCTTCCTCATTTTCCTCGAGAACGCGTTCGTGGTCTGGCAACTCGAGGTTCTGGGCCGACTCATCGGCGGGCTGGTCTTCTACCTTCCCAAGCTGATCGTGGGCACGGTCGTTCTGATCGCGGGGAGCATCGTCGCGACGATGGCGGCAAACCGGGTTCGCACGGGGCTGGCCCTCGAAGGCTTCGGCCGCGCCGGTCTGGTCGGCCGGCTGACGCTCTGGGGACTCATGATCGTGGTGGCCGCGATCACGCTCGAGGAGCTGGGAATCGCCCCGCAGACCGTTCAGGCGGCGTTCAGGATCGGGCTCGGGAGCCTCGGGCTCGTCGTCGTGCTCGCGGTGGGCTTGGGGAGCCGGGATGCGGTGGCGCGTATGTGGAAAGCGATTCTCGACGAGCCTGAAAGGAACGGGTGATGATCACGAAGACAGGAGGTCGCTCGTCATGAAGAAGCGCTGCCGGTTCTCCCACCTCGTCCACATCTCCCTCTGCGTCGCCCTCATGGGGACGGCGGCGCTGGCTGCGGAGACCCCGGGTGGAGCCGCCGGGGCACCGACAGGAGGATCGGACACCGCCGGGGAGAATCAACAACCCGCCGTTTCCGCCCCGCCGACCGATCCCGTCGAGTCGCTACCGAGAGAAACCGAAGCCGCCGGTCGGCCGCCAAGCGTGCCGATACGGGTGGCCGGCCGCGAGATCGTCGGCCTGAGGGCTTCCCTGGGCGCGTTCACCCCGGAAGAGAGGGCTGCGGCCGCGAAGCGCCGCATTCGCGAGGTGGTTCTCGCTCCGCGCTACGCTCCCGAGCAGATTCGCGTCCTCGAGAGGAACGGGCGGCTCAACATCGCATACGGCGATCGAGTTCTCTTCGCAGTGGTGGACCGCGATCTGCCCGAAGAGGATCTACAGTCGCCGCGAGAGGCCGCCGACCGGGTGGCTCGCGAGCTCGCCCAAGCCATAGGACTCGATCGGGCAAGCAGGTCGCCCCAGAGACTCGCCTGGGCCGCCGGCCTCACGCTCCTCGTTTTGGTCGCGGTGGTCGGCCTCGAACGGTTCTTGATACGCTTCTTCCGCCGCGCGCGGCAGCGGATCGCCCTTTGGAGGGGAACGCGACTTCGAGGCATCCGCGTGCGGGGCTTGGACCTGGTCTCCGCCGACACCATGGTGTCCGGGGCCCAGACGACGCTGAGCGTATTGCGAGCGGCGGTCTTTCTCCTCGTCGCGTACGTGGCCGTCTCGGTGATCATGTTTCTCTTCCCGTGGACCCAGCCCTACGGCCGCGCTTCGGCGGACTTCGTGCTTGGCGCGGTGGTCCGCGTAGCGCGGGGGATCTTCGGCTACATTCCGAATCTCTTCATGATCGCTCTCACCGTCGTCGTGGTGCGGTACATCAACCGCTTCGTGGGCTTCATCTTCGACGCGATCGCACGCGGCGTTCTCGTCCTGCCGGGCTTCTATCCGGAGCTCGCCGCCCCGACCAAGCAGATCTCCCGCTGGCTGATCTGGACCCTGGGCCTCGTGGTCATCTTCCCGTATCTGCCGGGAAGCGGAACCCCTGCCTTCCAGGGAGTGGGGGTCTTCGTCGGGCTGATGGTGTCCCTGGGCTCGGCGGGCGCCATCGGAAACCTCGTATCCGGAATCGTGCTCACGTACACGCGTTCCTTCTCCATCGGTGATCGCGTGAGGATCGCGGACACGACGGGCGACGTGGTCGACCATGGCCTGCTCTCGACGAAGATCGTCACGATCAAGAACGAGGAGATCACGATCCCGAACGGGGCCATACTCGGCAACCACATCGTGAACTACACCGAGCTGGCGGAAGGTAAGGGGCTGATACTCCACACCGCGGTGACGATCGGTTACGACGTCCCGTGGAGGACCGTTCACCCGTTGCTGATCGATGCTGCACGAGCCACGGGCGGCATCCTCGCCGATCCGGAGCCGTTCGTGTTGCAGACCGGGCTCGACGACTTCTACGTTCACTACGAGATCAACGCCTACACGCGCGAGCCTCGGCGCATGGCGACGATCTATGGCGAGCTTCACCAGAACATCCAGGACCGGTTCTTCGCCGCGGGCGTCGAGATCATGTCGCCCCACTACTCGAGCCTGCGGGACGGAAACACCGCGGCCATCCCGCCGGAACAGCGTTCGGCGCGCCATGTACCCGGCGCCTTCCGCGTTCGCAAGGTCGGTGGAGAAACGACCGCGGGTGGCGACTGACCCGTGCTCGAGCGGGGTGTCGGTTTCCGTGCCGTCGAGGAGACGAGAAGATGGACCGTATCCGCGTCGCGTCCCTGCAGTACTACATTCGACCCGTTTCGACCTTCGATCAGTTCCGCGACCAGGTCGAGTCCCTCGTGGAGACCGCGGTGGACTACAAGTGCCAGCTGCTGGTCTTTCCCGAGTACTTCACGGTCCAGCTGCTCACCCTGGGTGACGTGAAGCGGCCCATCCGCGAGCAGATCCGCGATCTCGCGCGCCAGGTGCCCAAGTTCGTCGAGCTGATGGGCTCTCTCGCGCGCAAGAGCGGGATGTATGTTGTCGCAGGGACGATTCCGGTGATGGACGACGGAGCCGAGGCGGTCTACAACCAGTGTTTCGTCTTCGGTCCGGGAGGCAGTCACGGCGTCCAGCGAAAGCTCCACATGACGCGCTTCGAGACCGAAGAGTGGAAGATCTCCTCCGGCTCCAGGCTTCGGGTGCTGGAAACGAGCCTCGGGACGATCGCCGTCGCCATCTGCTACGACGTGGAATTCCCGGAGCTGGCCCGGGCCGCCGCGCGCCACGGCGCCTTCCTGCTGGTCGTGCCCAGCTGCACCGACGATCGTCAAGGCTATCTCCGGGTGCGATACTGCGCGCAGGCCCGGGCCATCGAGAACCAGCTCTACGTGGTCCAGGCGTGCACGGTGGGTTCCCTTCCCATGGTTCCCGCGGTATCGCTGAACTACGGGCAGGCGGCGATCCTGACCCCGAGCGACTTCGCGTTTTCCCGGGATGGCATTCTCGCGGAGGGAGTTCCGAACCAGGAGAGCATGGTCATCGGGGAGCTCAACCTGGTCACGATCCGAGAGAGCCGCTCCACCGGCACGGTTCTCCCGCTCCGCGACAGCAGCTCGACCAGCGACGTGATCTCGACGATGGAGGTGGTTCGGCTTTGAGCGGTGGATCGCCGACGATCGAGATCCGGCAAACGCGGGCGGAGGACATCCCCTCCGTGATCGAGCTCTGTCGTGCCGTATACCCCGTGAGTGTCCCCTGGACCGAGGCGCAGCTCGGCTCGCACCTGCGCGTCTTCCCCCAGGGGCAGTTCGTCGCCGTCGAATCGGCCACTGGCCGGGTCCTGGGCATGACCGCGAGCCTCATCGTCCTTTGGGACGACTATGAGATGACCTCGAGCTGGAGGGACTTCACAGATCACGGCATGTTCACGAACCACGACCCAGCGAGAGGTCGCACGCTTTACGGCGCGGAGGTCATGGTCCATCCGGAACTCCAGGGCCGCGGAGTTGGCAGTCGGCTCTACGAGGCCCGCCGTGACCTCGTCGCTCGCCTCGGCTTGCTGAGGATTCGCGCCGGTGCGCGCCTTCGCGGCTACCACCGCTACGCGGACCGCATGAGCGCCGAGGAATACGCCATCGAGGTGGCGAGACGGACCATCTCGGACCCGACCGTTTCCTTCCAGCTCAGGCGCGGATTCCACATCCTGGCGGTCGTTCCCGGATACCTGCGCAACGATCCGGAGAGCCTCGGCCACGCGGCCGTCATCGAGTGGCTCAATGCTGCCGTCGCTCGGCCCGAGGACGAGGCGCGAGGGGATCCGCGCTTTCGTACGGGTACCCAACGCCGCTGAGCGGGGAGAGAGGGGCGCCTCGTGAGCGTCGATATCGCCATCGTTCTCGCCGTGCTCGTGGTGGCGGTCGTGCTCTTCGCCACCGAGAAGGTGCGGGTCGACCTCGTCGCGCTCCTCGTCATGGCCGTCCTCCTGGCAACCCGTGTCGTGACCGCGGAGGAGGGAATTCGCGGGTTCGCGAACCCCGCCACGGTTACGGTGGCCGCGATGTTCGTCCTGAGCGCCGGCCTCACCGGGACCGGCGCGATGAACGCCCTCGGAGGTGCCCTCGCCGCTCTAAGGGGGCGGCGCCCCGGCGTGGCACTCCTGGCGATGATGATCGGCATCGGGGCGGTGTCGGCCTTCATCAACAACACCGCTGCCGTCGCGATCTTCCTGCCCGTGATCCTCGCGCTCGCCCGCGAGACGGGAACGAGCCCGTCGAAGCTCCTCATCCCGCTTTCGTACGCCTCGATCTTCGGCGGCACGTGCACGCTGATCGGTACCTCCACCAACATCCTCACCAGTTCGATCGCCGAGGCGCATGGCCTTCGACCGTTTGGGATGTTCGAGTTCACCGCCCTGGGATTGGTCTTTTTCGCCGTCGGCACCCTGTACATGGCCACCCTGGGCGTGCGGCTCTTGCCGGCTAGAGTGTCGGGGGGGGACCTTGCCGGCGAGTTCGAAATTTCGGACTACCTTACCGAGATCGTGATTCTCCCGGAGGCGGCCTCGGTCGGCAAGCGCCTCGGGGAGTCGCCGCTTGTCCGGCAAGTCGAGATGGCGGTGCTGGAGATTCGACGAGGCGAGGAGCGAATCTCGCTTCCGAAGGTCGAGTTCGTGCTCCAGGCGGGAGACGTCCTCTGGGTCCGATGCGCCGCGGACGGGATCCGGCAACTGCAGCAACGCGAGGGAATTGCGATCCGGCCCCACGCGCCGTGGCGAGCCGAGGACCTACGGACGGCCGGGGCGGTCCTCGTGGAGGCGATCCTCGCTCCGAACTCCGACTACAGCGGGAAGACTCTCAGGGATGCGCGGTTCAGGCAGTCTTTCGGAGGCGCCGTGCTCGCGATCCGCCACCAGGGCCAGCTCCTGCGGGAGAAACTCTCAAACACACCGCTGCGGGCCGGGGATGTCCTTCTCATCGAGGTCGGCCGGGAGGAACTCCCGCGCTTCCGGAAGGACAGGAACTTCGTCCTCGTGTCGGAGGTCCGCCAGCCGAGGATTCGGAAAAGAAAGGCGCTACCGGCTCTCGCGATCATCGCCGCTGTCGTCGCCGCAGCGACGGTGGGCCTGCTCCCGATAGTCTCCGCGGCTATCGTCGGATGCGCCCTGCTCGTCGTGACACGCTGCGTGACCCTCGAGGAGGCCTACCGGGCCATCGATTGGAAGGTGGTCTTCCTGCTGGCCGGCGTGCTCACCCTCGGCACGGCCCTCGAGACGACGGGAGCCGCACGGCTGATCTCGCAGGGGATGGTCTCGACCCTGAGGGCGTGGGGTCCCGGCGCCGTGGTCTCCGCGTTCTACCTGCTCACCTCTCTTCTCACCGAGATGATGTCGAACAACGCCACGGCGGTGCTGCTCGCTCCGATTGCCATCGCCGCCGCCGAGACGCTCGGATGCGATTCGCGACCGTTTCTGATGGCGGTCACGTTCGCCGCCTCGGCGAGTTTCATGACACCCGTCGGATACCAGACCAACACGCTGGTCTACGGACCCGGCGGATATCGTTTCGCCGACTTCCTGCGCGTCGGAACCCCGCTGAACATCCTGTTCTGGATCCTGGCGACCGTGCTTATCCCCCGGTTCTGGCCGTTTTGATCGGAGTGAAGGGGTCATGGCGTACCGATTCCCTCATAACTGGGCTCGCCTGCCGTTCGGCGTGTTTCGCGATCCGGTGCTGGCGCAGAGCGGTCGGTGGATCTTCTACAGCGCGCTCATCGGCACCGTCGCGGGTGTCGGTGCGATCGGTTTCGACTTGGCGTTCCGGGCGGCGCAATGGGGTCTGCTGCAGAAAATCGGGCGTTTCCTGCCTCCCGCGGCCGGGAGCGAGGGAGGGCCCGGCTTCCCGCCCCAGGTGCCCTGGCTTCTCCCGGTGTCCCTTGTGCTCGGCGGGCTTCTCGCCGGCGCCATGGTATTCGGTCTCGCGCCCGAGGCCGAGGGGCATGGCACCGATGCGGTCATCGACGCATTCCATCGGCGGCGCGGCAAGATCCGCGGCCGCGTGCCGGTCGTCAAGGCGATCGCGTCGGCGATCACCATCGGATCGGGCGGCTCCGCCGGGCGGGAGGGTCCCATCGCGCAGATCGGAGCCGGGTTCGGTTCGGTCCTCGCAAACTTTCTCCGCCTGACGAACCACGACCGGCGGATCATGATGATGGCGGGCGTCGCCGGGGGAATCGGTGCGATCTTCAAGGCACCGCTCGGGGCGACGTTCTTTGCGGCCGAGGTCCTCTACAGCACGGCCGACTTCGAGTACGAGGTGCTGGTACCCGGCCTGATCTCGTCGATCACCTCCTACTCGATCTACTCCTCCTACGCGGGCTGGGGCGTGCTCTTCGATGTCCCGGCGATTTCCTTCCACCAGCCGCGGCAGCTACTTCTCTATGCGGTGCTTGGGCTTCTCTGCGCATTGGTGGGCTCGATCTATCCCAAGGTGTTCTACGGGGTTCGCGACAGGGTGTTTCGCCCGCTGCCGATTCCGCGCTGGCTGAAACCCGCCCTCGGCGCACTCGCCTTGGGCGTCGTCGCGGTCTTCTTTCCCCAGGCGCTCGGCATGGGCTACGGCTACATTCAAGAGGCAATTCACGGGCAACACGCGATCGGCTTCCTGCTGACGTTCGCGTTCGTGAAGATCCTAGCGACGTCGCTGACGATCTCGAGCGGGGGTAGCGGCGGCGTATTCGGGCCATCGCTCGTCATCGGCGGAGCCCTCGGAGCAGCCTTCGGCAGAGCGGCGATCCAGTACCTCCCCGGCATGTCCGCCGAGCCCGCCGCCTTTGTCATGGTGGGGATGGGAGGCTTCTTCGCGGGGGTGGCGAAGGTGCCCTTCGCGTCGGTGATCATGGTGATGGAGATGACCGGATCCTACGGTCTCCTGGTTCCATCGCTCCTGGTCGCCGCCATTGCATACCTGTTTCTCCCTCCGAACCTCCGCCTGTACGAGAATCAAGTTCCTCGGCGGATCGACTCTCCGGTGCACCTCGGTTCTTTCGCCACCGAGATTCTCCAGAAAGTGAGGCTGAAGGATGTTTGGGAGCCTCGACCGAAGAAGACCGTGATCCTGGGGCGGAACACCCCAGTCAACGACGTACTAAGACTCGCGTCGGAGAGCCCGCAGGGCGTGTTCCCCGTTGCAGACTCCGACGGGCGGCTCGCAGGCGAAATTTCGATGGAAGACATGCGTCAAGCGTTGCTCTCGGAGGCGCCCGTCGCCTCGTTGATTGCGATGGATCTGATGCGCGAGGTACCGGATCCGCTCGCCCTCGACGACGACTTGGCACGAGTAGCCCGCTCGCTCGCGTCCCACTACACGGACGAGATCAGCGTCGTGGACGATCGCCGCGAGCGCAGAATTCTCGGTACGTTCAGCCGCCACGACCTCATCGTCGCGTACGGTCAGCAGCTGCAGCACATTCACGTCCGCGCGGAAAGCGAAGCGATGGAGAAGGAGTAACGAAAACGCCGATCCACATGTTTGACAACAGCCATGCGAGAGCCTAAACTCGACAGGTCAAGCTAGAAAGCCAGAGTTCAGAACGCATCTCACCTTCCACGAGATGCGGCCAAGGGTGCGGACGGCGTCGTTGCCGCCGCAGGTCGGTACGGATGGTCGGGCCGCCATCCGGTTCGTCGCGGGGGGAGCACGCGCTCCCCTGAAGGCCTTCGAAGCAACAGCTTTCGTCGGTTTCGCTTCGGGAGGCCTCGCGACCCGCCGGAGGGTAGCTATGGCCGTTTCCGAGCCCAGAATCCGAACTGACCCGACCCGAGCTTCTTCAGGCGCGCCTGCCGCGCTCGCGCGCCTCTACTGGATGATGGGGGGGAACGCCGCATTGGGCTTCCTCCTCGCGTTCATCGCGAAATCGCGGCCCGCATTTTCCTCGTTCGATCTTGCCTACTGGGCCGTCTTCGCGTCCCTCATCGCGGTCCGCTACGTGGATGTCACTCGTCTCGGTGGAAGCACGGCTGAGGGGACTCCCGCCACGCGGGCTCACTGGCGCCGCTACTCGGCGGTGCTGTCGGCGATTTGCGTCGCCGCGTGGGCCGCGGCCCACGCGGTGGCGCTTCTGATAGGAGGATGATCCATGTTGAGACTCGAAAGCGGTGGCCGCGACACCGCACGACTCGTCGTCGTGTCGAACCGTCTGCCCTACAATCTCCCCAGGAAGCCGGGCAGTCGCCCGCCGAAACGAAACGTCGGCGGGCTCGTCAACGCGCTCGAGCCCGTTCTCGTTCAACGAGGAGGCTGCTGGATCGGATGGGACGGATCGCCGCTGCCCTCCGGAAACGCCGTCGAGTCCGCGCTCTCGAGGCCGCTCGTATTTCGAACCCGGACGAGAATCGATCTCCACGGTGTCCCGATGAGCGAGCGGGAAGTCGGGCTTTATTATCACGGCTTCTCCAATCGGGCCCTCTGGCCACTCTTCCACGACTTTCCAGGAAAGGCGGTGTTCGAGTCGGAGGACTACGTCGCCTACGAGCGCGTGAACCGGCGCTTCGCAGAGGTCACCCTGGCACGCGCAGATGCCGGGAGTCGGGTGTGGATCCACGACTTCCATCTCATGCTCGTGCCGAAGTTTCTCCGGGATCTCGGGTTCAAGGGACGCATCGACTTCTTCCTCCACATCCCGTTCCCCCCAGCGGAGATCTTCCGGGCGCTGCCGTGGCGGGAGAAAGTGCTCCGGGGACTCTTGGCGGCGGACACCGTGGCATTTCACGTCCCGCTCTACAGGGACAACTTCGTACGATCGGCGTGTCAGGTCGTCGGAGCCGAGCTCGTCGCCGAGGAGCCGAATGGTCCCAAGCTGGTCTGGCACGAAGCGGGCGAGACGGAGGCGAGCGCGATTCCCATCGGGATCGACGTCGCGGACTTCGAACGTATCGCGAGTCTGCCGGAGGTCGCCGCTCGGGCGAAGCGTCTTCGAGACGCTCACGGAAACTGCCGGATCCTGTTCGGCGCGGACCGGCTCGACTACACGAAGGGCATCAAGGAGAGATTGCAGGCGGTCGAGCGGTTCTTGGCCACCCACCCGGACGCGGTCGGTCGGCTCGTCCTGATCCAGATCGTCGTGCCGAGCCGCCACCAGGTGGAGGAATACCGGATGATGAAGCGGGAGATCGACCGCGAGGTCGGGCGCATCAACGGCGAGTTCGGCCGTGACGGATGGGTGCCGATCCACTACCGCTACCACGCCCTCGACCGCGAAGAGCTGGTCGCCCACTACCTCGCCACCGACGTCGCGCTGGTCACGTCCCTCCGAGACGGTATGAACCTCATCGCCTCCGAGTTCGCGGCATCGCGGGTGGACGGCGACGGGGTTCTCGTGGTGAGCGAGTTCGCGGGAATTGCGGAGCGAAGTCCCGGAGCGATCCTCGTCAATCCCTACGACCTCGAGGCTTGCGCAGCGGCGATAGCGGCAGCTATCGAGATGGGTCCTTTCGAGCGGCGGGAACGGATGTCGAGACTGAGGGAAAGGGTCCGCTCGAACCCGGCATCCAGGTGGGCAGATCGCTGCATGTTGCGCGTCTCGTCGCGGGTCGGGCTCGCCGCCCCGCCGCCCGAGGCGAATCCCGAGGATCTCGCCGCGAGCTCGTTTCACGTTGCGGAGCCCTGACGCCGATGAGACGCTCAGCCGAGGTCTTGGCGGAGGAGGTCGCGCGAGCCGCTCGACGACCGGGCGGGTGCAAGACGCTCATCTTCGACGTTGACGGAACGCTCGCACCGATCGCCCCGACTCCCGAAAAGGCGCGCGTGCCGCAGCCGACGCTCGACGCCTTGAGAAGGCTCGTCGGAGCCGGCTGGACCGTAGCGGTGGTATCCGGTCGGCCCGCTCGCCAGGTGCAGACGATGGTTCCGATTCCCGGGGTGCAGGTGTTCGGCAGCCACGGACTGGAGCGGGCGGGCAGCTCCCGGCGGGGGACGACGCTCTCGGCGGGAACGGCTCGGCAACTGTCGATGTTGGTTGCGGCGGCCAGGCGGCTGGCATCGGGCATTCGAGGTGCGCGGGTGGAACTGAAGCCTGCGGGAATAGCGTTTCACGATCGTCAGGTCCCGGACGAGGCTCTGCCCGCGTGGAGGCGACGCGTTCGCGACTTTGTCGAGGAGCAGGAGCTGGGCAGCTTCGAAGTGCTGCTCGGTCGCCGTGTCGTCGAACTCCGCCCGCGATGCGCCAACAAGGGCGTCGTGCTCCGACATCTCGCGCCTGCGGGAAGGAGTCGCCTGTTCGACGCCAGCCTCGTCGCCCTCGGGGACGATTCCACGGACGAAGACCTTTTCCGCGCGTTGTGGGGGAGAGGTCTCTCGGTCCGCGTCGGCCGGGAGAAACGTCTCACGCTGGCCACCCGGACGCTCGCCTCGCCAGCCGCCGTTCGGAGATTCCTGGAACGACTCGTCGAATCGTCGCCAGGCATCCGGCGCGCCGGAAGTCGCTCGCTGGCAGCAGGAGCGCTCGCGCCTCCGAAACGAAACCGCGGCCGGAGCAAGCCATGAGCGACAACGTCTTTCATCGACGCGCGTCCGAGTCGTTTCGCTTCGTCGATTACGAAGGCCTCGTCATGCCGACTGGCCTGCGCGCAGCGAACCTCAAGGACCTGATCGACGGCGTGCGAAGCGTCCCGGTCGAGGTGATCCACCATCACCTTCACCGGACGCCGTTGAGCCATCGGTTCGGAGTCTGGGACTACCCGAACGACTTCGCGCAATGGGCCGCGCACTCGCTGGAAGATCTCGCGCTCGCGGAGAAGCTCGCGGGTCTCGACCCGTTCGCACACGCAAACCTCGAGGCCGCCCGCGAGGCGATCCTCGAGCTACTCGAGGAGCACCTCGACAGTCTCCCGATCGTGCCGTGGGCGCGCGCGGGTTTCGAGTTCCACTTCGCCAGCGGTCATTTCCTGGCGCTTCCGGGAGAGCGCGAGGTGTGGACGCTTTGCGAGTTGCGGGACGCGCTATCCGTGGTCTCCCTGAGCTCGCTTTATTTTCATTTTCACGAGGCGAGGCTTCGCGTGCGGGAGGGTGAATCGGACGACTTCTCCAGGTGGATCGAAGCTCAGTTCGGGCCTCTCTCCGTCGTTCAGCAGCTTCGCAGCATCGACTTCTTCTTTTACTCGCTCGAGGACCTGCGGCAGCGGATCCTGATGATCTTCGACGAATGCCGCCACGGAGCAACGGCATGACGGCACCACGCCTCGACGACTACGCTGCCATCGTGGGACCGGAGCGAATCGCCGTCATGCGGCGGCTCGCCCGGAGGCTGGAGGGACTCCGCATCGTCGCTGTGAATTCCACCCGCGTGGGCGGTGGCGTCGCGGAGATGCTGAACCGCCACGTCCCGCTGTTCCGGGAGCTGGGAATCGACATGCGGTGGGAGGTTCTCGAGGGAACTCCGGAGTTCTTCGACGCGACGAAGACGATTCACAACGCGCTCCAGGGAGCTTCGCGGGAGCTGAGTCCGGCCATGCAGGCCGCGTACCTGGAGACGAACCGGCGCAACGCGGAGAGACTGGATCTGAACGCCGACGTCGTCATCATTCACGACCCGCAGCCGGCGGCTCTGGTCGAGTACGTGCCCCGCGGTTGCCCTTGGATCTGGCGATGCCACATCGACGCGTCGCGCCCCCATCGGAGCGTCTGGCACTTCGTCCGCCGGTACGTGAGCAAGTACGACGCGAGCGTCTTTTCCATGCCGGCGTTCGCGCAGAACCTCCCGCACCCCCAGTACCTGATTGCGCCCTCGATCGACCCCCTCGCGCCCAAGAACCAGGAGATGACCGATGCGGAGGTGGACCAGGTTCTCTCGAGGTTCGGTCTCGATCGCTCCCGTCCTCTGGTCGTCCAGGTGTCTCGGTTCGATCGGTTCAAGGACCCCTTGGGCGTCGTCCGGGCGTTCAAGATGGTCCGGAGGCGGGACGACTGCCGGCTGCTCCTGGTGGGCGGAGGCGCGAGCGATGACCCGGAGGGCGCTCAGGTGCTCCGCGAAGTGCACGACGAGGCCGGCGACGACCCCGACATCACGATCCTGAACATCCCGCCGGACAGCGATCGCGAGATCAACGCGTTTCAGCGAGCGGCGACGATCATCGTGCAGAAGTCCGTCAAGGAGGGATTCGGGCTGACGGTGACCGAAGGGCTGTGGAAAGGCCGGCCCGTGATCGGCGGGGCTGTTGGCGGCATCAAGGTGCAGGTCTACGACGACAAGACGGGCTTCCTCGTCCATTCGGTCGAGGGGCTCGCCTACCGGATCCGGTACCTGCTGAACCGCCCGACTCTGGCCGACGAGATGGGAGCGCGCGGACGGGAGCTCGTTCGTCACTACTTCCTGCTCACGCGCCACATCCGCGACTGGCTCACGCTCCTGCTCGCCGTGACAAGACGCGCGCCAGTGTGAGCAAGGGGCCATCAACGCACTTCCAACAAGCCTTCGGACGAGACAATGCTTCGCGTCGAACCTCACACTAGCGCTGAACAGGTGTCCACCTGGGTGTCCATGACGCTCGTAAAATATGGTCGCTGCCCGTAACGCTCGAAGAGAGAAAGGGCAACAGATCAAGAGAACCTTGATCTGTCGCCCTGTCTTCTCCTTCTTGAAATCCCACTTCCCGCAGGGGAGTCCGGGTTCGAGTCCCGGCTCCGGCACCACCGAACACCGCGAAACGCCGCCGGGATCAAGAGCGGCGTGCGTCTCGCGCCGCCGACGTCATGACGGTTCCACGCTCGCGCCGAGGGAGATGACAAGCTCGTCCAGCTGCTCGAACGTCTCGTGCATCCCATCCGTACTCCCGGAGGCGTCGAGCGCTTCCTTCGAGGGATGGAGGTCGTGCATGACCACCCGTGTCTTGCCACCTTGATCTTCGAAGGTCACCGTTGTGACCGCCCCATCGTCGCCCCCTTCCTCGTTCGTCCAGACGAGGCGCGCGTGCGGGGTCACTTCGAGGTACCTGCCGTAGAACGCCATCTCCGAGCCCTCGTGACTGAATACGAGCCGGTACCGGCCCCCGACACGCACATCCAACTCGCAGGACAGCAGGGACAGGCCGAACGACTTCGGAACCCACCACCGCTCGAACAGCTCGGGTTTGGTCCACGCCTCGAACACGATGCGGGCTGGCCCGTTGATGGTTCGCGTGACGACGATCTCACGCTCGGACTTCCGTTCCACCGTCGTGCGGTTCTTCATGGGGATGGGCTCACTCTCTCTTCTTGCGTCCATGGACCTTCTCCTTCCGTTTCAGCTCCTCTACAATCCCGTCCAACTCGTCGAAGCGTGCATTCCAGCGCTGGCGTTGCCTCTCGATCCACTCCGTCTCGTGCTCCAGCCGGCGCGGCCCGAGCTTGCAGGTCCGCACGCGACCGATCTTCTCTGTGGTCACGAGACCGGCCTGCTCCAAGACGCCGACGTGCTTCTTCATACCCGTCAACGTCATGTGGAACTTCCCGGCAAGGTCGGTGATCGAAGCGTCTGCGCGGCTGAGCTGCTCCAGAACGCCGCGCCTTGTGGCGTCCGAGAGCGCGGCGAACGAGGCATCGAGGCGGGCTGTCGTATACTGAACCATACGGTTCAGTATTTACCACACGACTGGGCCGCATGCAAGGAGCGATTCGAATACACGTTCGCGTCGGAATCCGTCGATCTAGACTCGCACAATTCACGCACAGTGCGCGCTAAGTCGCTTGTTCGTAGTGACTTGACAGCGCGCACGGGATTCAAGACCCCGTGCGTCTGGCACCGGTTGTGCGCGTTTTGTCCGTGTGCCCGGCACGGTGCCGTGTCGGGACGGGCCGTGACGCGGCCTGGAACTGTCAGGCGCGTACGGCATGGAACGTACGGAACGACATGGCAGGCACTCGGACCGGTGCGGAAAATCCCCTTCCCGCAGGGGAGTCCGGGTTCGATCTCGGCAAGGGTGCTCTCGCGATCGCGCTCGAGGGCAGCAAGGCGCGCTTCCTCCTTGGCGAGGCGTCGAACGAGGTCGGCGCGGGACGAACCCATGGACCCATCACTCCGAGGACCTTCGATCGAGGCTTCCCGACGTGTTGGCATGGTTCACGTGCGAAAGTATGCCCCGGCTGTGGATGAACAGGCGGCAAGAATCCGGCGTGGTGAACCCTGCTTCGGAGCAAGATGTGCGCCGGAGCCTCGAGATCGCCTGTTCATGGGCCGCCGTTCGAAACCACGTTGACGGAGGACTGAATTCAGACTATATTCGGACTGTTATTGAACCGGAGGTTGACGTGAAGGAAGTACAAGTGTCCGATGGCATCGTTCCGCTCGGCGAGTTCAAGTCGCGAGCGGCCAGACTCCTCAAGCGCCTCGGGGAATCGGGTCAGCCTATGGTGATCACCCAGAACGGGCGGCCGGCCGGAGTGCTGGTGTCGCCCAAGGAATTTGACCGGATTCAAGAGCGGCAACGGTTCCTGGAGTCGATCGCCGCCGGACTGGCGGACGCCGAAGCGGGCAGAGTTATCGACACGTCCGCGCTCCGGAAGCTGATTCGATCGCGGCGCGCGAAGCGTACCCGCACATGAGAGTGGTCTGGACCGAGCAGGCTTGGCGGCGCCTTTCCGAGATCGAGGAGTTCATCGCACGAGAGCGTCCCGCCGCGGCTGCGAAGCTTGTCGACAAGCTCGTCGATCGCGGCGACGCGCTCGCGACGTATCCCGACCGCGGACGGAGGCTACCTGAGCTCCCGGGCAGTGGTTTACGGGAACTCGTCGTAGACGACTACCGCATCGTCTATCGGCGGACCGCGAGCACCATCGAAGTTCTCACCGTGTTCGAAGGCCACCGGCTGCTCCGTCGCAAGGAACTTCCCGGCACCAGGGGTCTTTAACGAGTCACAGCGATTGGACGCAATGCGATGGCGAGCACGGGTGGCTCGATGGAGGCTCTTCGCCCGCCGCCGCGAGATCGTCTAGACTCTTCTCTGCAAGGCGCGGAGAACTGACCAAGGAAAAGCCCGGTCGCCGCTGCTCCCGCTTGCGTTGCTCTGGTTCGGCGGGGGGTAGCTGTTCGTGCTGCCGCATGCCGCGCGGTGGCGGAGCCGGAGGACGAGCTCATGACACGATCGACCGCGAAGACCCCGGATTCTCCCGGAATCCGCTTCAGCGCGACGCTCCACAGGCCGGCGGAGCCGAAGTCCGCGTCCTGGGCGTTTCTGACCCTGCCGAAGCGGGCCAGTTCGAAGATGCCCTCGCGGGGCATGGTGTCGGTGCAGGGCACCATCAATGGCTCACCCCTTCGGGCGACGCTGAGGCCGGATGGCCGGGGCGGGCACTGGCTCAAGGTGGACGGGACGATACGGAAGGCCGCGGGCGCGGATGTGGGCGATGCCGTCACGCTGGAGATTGCGCCGGTCGCGCCCGATCAGGAGCCTGAGCCGGACGTGCCCGCCGATCTGCGGAAGGCGCTGGCGGCTGCGTCAGCGAAGACCCTGGAGGCGTGGGTGGACATCACCCCTGCCGCGCGGCGCGATTTCGTGTTCTGGGTAGTTTCGGCGAAGCAGTCGGAGACCCGGGCGCGGCGGGTCGGGAATGCCTGCGACATGCTGGCGAAGGGGAAGCGGCGGCCATGCTGCTTCGATCGATCGGGGATGTATGCCAAGAGCCTGAGCTGCCCTGTCGCCGCGGACGAGAAGTGAGGCGCGTCCCCCGATGACGATCCACAAGGACATCGTCGCGTACCACGCGGCCCAGCCGGGGAGCGAGAAGCGCATCTGCGACGTCCTCGCGAAGGCGATCGATCTACATCTTCCAGGCGCGGAGAACAAGATCTGGCACCAGCACCCGGTGTGGTTCCTCGACGGGAACCCGATCGTCGGGTATAGCAAGCTCAAGGATTGCATTCGCCTGCTGTTCTGGAGCGGGCAGTCGTTCGACGAGCCGGGTCTGGCGGCCGAAGGCAGCTTCAAGGCGGCGGAGACGCGGTACACGTCGGTCGATCAGATCGTCGCCGCGGATCTCGAGCGGTGGCTGAAGAAGGCGGTCGAGATCCAGTGGGACTACAAGAACATCGTGAAGCGCAGGGGGAGGCTCGAGCGATCAAGATAGCTCACTGTGAAGACGCTGCTCGTCGAGCCGCCGTTCGCCGGGAGGCCGAATGATTCAGTCGGCACCGTGACCGGGATGGCGGGGGCGTGCTCGTGCTCGCGCACGGTAGTCGATGGACGTCTCGCCCGCGCATGAGCACTCGAGGCAGCCATGGGTCGCGCACACGCCGCAGCGCCGCTCGAGCTGCGTTGACCCGCCCCCGTCCATCGTACCAGTGCCTATGTTAGTCTAAGCGCCATTGCCGGCGGGTGGAGCGCGGCGGAAACCGATGGCAATGGAGCGGTCGCGACCGGGGCCGGTCGACGGTACCCCAACGTACTGTGCGGTCGAATCGTGTTGTACTCCCGCCGCCACCGCTCGACGAGAACCTTGGCCTCGGCCAGCGTGTAGAAGATCTCACGGTCGAGCAACTCGTCCCTGAATTTCCCGTTGAAGGATTCCACGTACCCATTCTCCCATGGGCTGCCGGGCTCGAAGAAGAGCGTCTGCACTCCGAGCCGCTCGAGCCACACCCGAACGAGCTCGGAGGTGAACTCCGGACCGTTGTCCGACCGGATGTGTTCCGGGACCCCACGCTCGATGAATAGTTCCGACAGGTGCTCCAGCACGTCGATGGACCGCATCCGCCGCTCCACGTGAATCGCCAGACACTCCCTTGTGTATTCGTCGACGATGCTGAGAAGCTTCATCGGTCGCCCATCGTGGGTCCGCTCCACCATGAAGTCGTACGACCACACGTGGTTCGGTCACTCGGGTCTCCGTCGAATGCACGAGCCGTCGTTGAGCCACAACCGACCCCGTTTCGGCTGCTTCTGCGGCACACGGAGCCCTTCTCGTCGCCCTAGCCGCTCCACGCGTTTGTGATTTGCTCGCCATCCCTCATGGCGAAGAAGAGCCGTGATCCGTCGATAACCGTACCGACCGTACTCCGTCGCCGGTTCGATAATGCGGCTCACCAGCCGGGGCTCATCGCTTCGACGGGTGGCACGGTGCCGGTGGGTCGATCGCGACTGAGCCACCACCCGACAGGCCCGGCGCTCCGACACGCGCAAAACACGACGAACATGTTCCACCGCGCGCCGTCGTCGGTCCGGGCTCAGCATCTTCCCGAGGACACCTCCTTCAGAATCGCTATGTCGATCGCCTGGTCAGCCACCAGCCTCTTCAGCCGGGCATTCTCCCGTTCCAGGCTTTTCAGACGCTTCGCCTGCTCCAGGCGCAAACCGCCGTATTCTCGCCGCCAGCAGTAGTACGTCTGCTCGCTGACCCCCAGTTTCTTGCAGACCTGCGGTGTCGTCTGTCCCCTCGCCAGATCGACGTCGGCCTCACGAATCTTCGCGACGATCTGCTCCGGTGTTTACCGCTTCTTCGCCATCCTCAACCCCCTTGCCAGCCCGGCGGAAACGGTCAATTCTAACCGTCGCGCTGGACCGATCTAATGGGGGCGGGTCACGCGCGAGATTGAGGCTCGCTTCGCTCGCTGGCGACTGCGAGTCCCGGCTCCGGCGCCAAGATGTCATCCGCGCGGCGGGATCAGCGCGGCCAATGGCACGGTTCGCAAGTCACTCAGGCCGGAGTCCCGAGCCTCGCGAACACCCGGCCGGCGATCTCGGCCGCGGAAGCGCCCCCGCCGCCCGTGGTGCGCACCGCGAGCACCCATCGCGGCTCGGCGAGCGGAGCGAACGCCGCGAACTTCTTCTCCGCGTCGGCTCCGGGGAGCGTCCCGGTCTTCCCGGCGACGTCAAGGCCCGGCACGTTCGCGGCCGTGGCCGTCCCGCGTAGGACCGCCTCGCGCCAGCCGCGCCTCACCGCGGCGAGCGCCGTGTCGGCGGGATCGGCGAACGCCACCGCGCGAGCGAGGCGAGCAAGTTCCTCGCAGCCGGTCGCGAGAAGCGTGCCGTGCGCGTACGCGTCGAGGCGCTCGAGGAGGTTCGAGGGCTTCGCGGCGAGACGATCCGAGAGCCCGCCGAGCCGGTCGCAGGCCTCACGGTACGACTCCCAGGTCAGCCGCGCGCCGACCTTCTCGAAGAATGAGTTGCAGGACAAAGCCAGCGCGTCGATCACCGTGATCGCGCCATGTCCGTCGGGGATCCAGCCGTCGCCGTCGCAGAGGATTCTCTCGTCCTCGCCGAGCAGACCGCCCCGGAGCGCCGCGTAGGCACAGAACGTCTTGGAGACCGATGCGGCGGGAGTGCGCTCGGGAAGGGGCCGACCCCGCATCTCGGCGTGGAGCGGCTCGAGCGATCGGGCGTCATAAACGACGTAGGCGCCCCGGTCCTTGCCTGCCATCACGGGACCGTTGGGAACGGGTGGCAGCCCGCGCGGCGCCGGTGCAGCAGCCGCGCGCCCCGCGCCGGCCGGGAGCGCCGGGGCAACCATCGCTCCGACTACGAGTCCCAGGAACTCCCGTCGCCGCGTCGTCGTCACGACCCACCTCCCCTCGGGCTCGCACGTTCCGGAGATGCTGCCCGCTCGCGGCGACGCCGTCAATGTGCCGGCCAGCCGTGTCGCGGCTCCGCCACGACGCGGAGGCAATGGGTCGATCAAATTCGGTCTGGGCTGCTCGAATTATTTCAGGAACTTCGTCATCTCATCGGGAAGTCGCGTCGAACCGGTCCAGGTTCATGACCTTGTTCCAGGCCGCGACGAAGTCGCGCACGAACTTCTCCTTCGCATCGTCCTGCGCATAGACCTCGGACAGAGCGCGCAGCTGCGAGTTGGAGCCGAAAACCAGGTCCACGCGGGTGCCGGTCCACCTGAGGTCGCCTGTCTTGCGATCGCGTCCTTCGAACGTGTCCCCGGCATCGGACGCGGGCTTCCACACGATGCCCATGTCGAGCAGGTTGACGAAGAAGTCGTTCGTGAGGGTTCCGCCCCGCGTCGTGAACACGCCGTGCGTCGATCGACCGACGTTGGCGCCCAGCACGCGCAGGCCACCGACGAGCACCGTCATCTCCGGCGCGCTGAGAGTGAGGAGCTGCGCCTTGTCCACCAGCATCTCCTCGGCCGACACGGTGAAGGCTTTCTTCTGGTAGTTGCGGAATCCGTCGGCCTCGGGCTCCAGCACGGCGAACGACTCCACATCGGTCTGGTCTTGCGAGGCGTCGGCGCGGCCCGGGGTGAAGGGCACGTTGACGGCGTGCCCGGCAGCCTTGGCCGCCGCTTCAACGGCGGCGCAACCGGCCAGCACGATGAGGTCCGCCATGGAGACTCGCTTGCCGCCGGTCTGGGCGCCGTTGAAATCCCGCTGGATGGTCTCGAGGACGCCTAGCACCTTGGCCAGTTGCGCCGGCTGGTTGGCTCCCCAGTCCTTTTGCGGCGCCAGGCGAATCCGCGCGCCGTTGGCGCCACCGCGCATGTCCGAGCCGCGGAAGGTCGAGGCCGAGGCCCAGGCGGTGGAGACCAGTTCCGCCACCGACAGGCCCGAGGCCAGGACCTTGGCCTCGAGGCCGGCGATGTCCTTGGAATCGATCAGGGGGTGATCGACGGCGGGGAGCGGGTCTTGCCAGATCAGGTCTTCGGACGGGACTTCCGGGCCGAGGTAGCGGGCCTTGGGCCCCATGTCGCGGTGGGTCAGCTTGAACCAGGCGCGGGCGAAGGCGTCGGCGAGGGCCCGCGGGTCCTGGCGGAAGCGGCGCGAGATGGGCTCGTAGATCGGGTCGAAACGCAGCGACAGGTCGGCGGTGGTCATCATGGGCCGGTGCTTCTTCGATGGGTCGTGGGCGTCCGGAATCATGTGCTCTTCCTTGACGTCCTTGGCCAGCCATTGCCAGGCGCCGGCCGGGCTCTTGACCAGCTCCCACTCGTAGCCGAACAGCATGTCGAAGTAGCCGCTGTCCCATTTCGTGGGGTTGGGCTTCCATGCGCCTTCGATACCGCTGGTCGTGGTGTGCGCGCCCTTGCCGGTGCCGAACCGGTTGATCCAGCCCAGGCCTTGCTGTTCGATGGGGGCCCCTTCGGGCTCCGGCCCCACCAGCGCCGGGTCGCCCGCGCCGTGCGCCTTACCGAAAGTGTGGCCGCCGGCGACGAGGGCCACCGTTTCTTCGTCGTTCATGGCCATGCGGGCGAAGGTCTCGCGCACGTCGCGGCCCGAGGCCACCGGGTCGGGGTTGCCGTTGGGGCCTTCGGGGTTCACATAGATCAGGCCCATCTGCACGGCGGCCAGCGGACTCTCCAGATCGCGGTCGCCGCTGTAGCGTTTGTCACCCAGCCAGGTGTCTTCCTTGCCCCAGTAGATGTCTTCTTCGGGCTGCCAGATGTCCGCGCGGCCACCACCGAAGCCGAAGGTCTTGAAGCCCATCGACTCCAGCGCGCAGTTGCCGGCCAGAATCATGAGGTCGGCCCAGGAAATCTTGTTGCCGTATTTCTGCTTGATGGGCCAGAGCAGTCGGCGCGCCTTGTCCAGATTGCCGTTGTCGGGCCAGCTGTTGATCGGCGCAAAGCGCTGGTTTCCGGTGCCGCCGCCGCCGCGTCCGTCAGCGGTGCGGTAGGTGCCGGCGCTGTGCCAAGCCATGCGGATGAACAGGCCGCCGTAGTGGCCCCAGTCGGCCGGCCACCAATCCTGCGAGTCGGTCATCAGCGCGTACAGGTCCTTCTTCAGGGCGGCCAGATCCAGCTTCTTGAATTCCTCGGCGTAGTTGAAATCGGGCCCCATCGGGTTGGAGGCCGGCGCGTGCTGGTGAAGGATGCCCAGATTCAGTTGGTTGGGCCACCAGTTGCGGTTCGATGTGCCTCTGCCAGCGGTGGTTCTACCGGAGGCGCCTGTCATCGGGCACTTGCCGTTTTCGCTCATCTTCGTCCCTCTTCGAGGTTGGGTGTCGCAGAGCCAGACGCTCGGTATCGGCGGCACCGGACGTCTCAGGCCGAGAGAGTCGGGTCCCGATCCTGCTTCGTCGCGAACAACGACGCCGCGATCCCGGCGGCCAGGATCAGCAGGACGACGGCCAGCAGATACAGGTTGAAGTGCTTGCCGAGAATGGACTTCAGCCAAACGTGGATCATCATTTTCACGCCGACCACCATCAGCACGACGGCGAGCGCGACCTTGAGATAGCGGAACTTGTCGATCATGCCGGCGAGGGCGAAATAGAGGCTGCGCAGCCCGAGGATCGCGAACACGTTGCTCGTGAAGACAAGGAAAGGGTCGGCGGTGATCGCGAAGATCGCCGGGATCGAGTCCACGGCGAAGATGAGGTCGGTGAACTCGACCATCACCAGCGCCAGGAGCAACGGGGTCGCGAGCAGGGTTCCGGGGCGAGCCCCATCCACCACGCGATCGGACTCCTGCGCGGCCCCGGGGGTGGGGGCCTCGTGCGAGGCGGCGGAGCCGGCTCTGACGAAGAAGTGCTGTCCGTGGAATCGCTGGGTGATGGGGAAGAGCCGTCGCGTCAGACGGACCACGAGATTCCGGTTGGGATCGGTCTCGTCCGCCTTCAGGAAGAGCATCTTGATCCCCGTCAGGATCAAGAAGGCTCCGAACACGTAGATGATCCAGGAGAAACGCTGGATCATCTGCGCCCCGATCGCGATCATGGCGCCGCGCATCAGGAGGGCCCCGACTATCCCCCAGAAGAGGACGCGGTGCTGGTAGATGGCCGGGACGGCGAAGAAACCGAAGATCATCGCGATCACGAAGATGTTGTCCACGGCCAGCGACTTCTCGACCAAGTAGCCGGTGACGTACTTGACCGTGGCGCTGGCGCCGTCGTTGTAGACGACGCCCATCCCCTCGACCGGTTGAGGCGCGACCGTCATCCGGTCGGGAGAGAGGCCGAGTCCGAGCCAGTGGTTTTCGTACCCGAAGTAGATGAACCCGGCGAAGGCGAGGCCGAGGACGATCCAGAAGGCCGACCAGCCGAGCGCTTCCCTGACCGAGACGACGTGAGCCGTGCGATGGAACACGCCCAGGTCGAGTGCCAAGAGGCCGAGCACGAGCGCCACGAAGCCCGCGTACATCCATACCATCCCCGGAGGATACGGACGACCAGCGGATTCGGCAAGGAGATCACAACGTGATAAAGCTCGACGCGAGGGACCGCGCGCCCCTCTTCACCGAGATCATCTTGCCTGCTCCGGGCTCCGGGTAGGGACTCCCACCCGCCGACTATCGAGGCGCGCTCGGGATCAGGACGTCTGGGTGGGGTCCTTGCGCCCGAGGACCTCCCCCATCACGTCGAGCCGGCGACGGATCTCCTGGATCCGAGCCAACGGATCGCCGGCCGCGCGGGTTACCGGTAGAGAGCGATTCGGGCGATGGCCACATCGGCAGTGCCGTCCCATTTCGCGGCCGCGATGGCCACGCGCTCAAGGCGGGTCGGGTCGAGCGGAGCTCGAAGGTTCTCGCCGCGAAAGGCGGCGAACGGGATCTCGACCTCGCGCCAACCTTCCGCGGTGGGGACGGGGGCTTGGTAGTACTGCCACGGCAGGCGCGTGTCGGCCGTGCGCAGATGAATCGAGTACGCCCGGCCGTTCCCGGTCACGGTGATGCGGAAGCCCCGGTAGCCGCCGGCGTCCAGCGGCCCCTTCGCGCCGCCGAGAGGAAGGGCCATCTGGATGAAACCCCCGCGATTCTCCAGGGAGACCTCGCCGCGAAGCCGGAGACAGGGGAGCGTCGCGAGAGTGTCCCGGGAGGCCGAGCCGCGCGAGACCCCGCCCATGACCCGGTCCGTGAACGCCCGCCATTCGGTGCCGAGCGCGGACCGCCCGTCCTCCCGCGAGAAGTCGTCGATGAGCATGATCGTGCGGTCCTCCGCGTTCACGCCGCCGGTTGGGGCGAAGAGGATCAGGGCGAGCAGGCACGCGCCAAGGCGAAGTCTCACGGCGCCGACACCACGATCGCCGCGCAGGGCTTCTTTCCCAACTTCCGATATCCGTGGGCCACGGAGGCGTCGAAGTACATGGCGTCGCCTTCTTCGAGCGTGTGCTCGTCCTTCCCGACTCGCACCTCGAGGTCTCCCCTCAGCAGATAGACGAGCTCGACCCCGGCGTGGTGGTGCCGACGGACCTTCTCCGCCGCCAGGGGATGGAACTCCGCGTAGTACGCGTTGAGTCGCCGGTCCTTCACCGGAAAGTCCAGGCTCTCGAAGTGATAGGCGACGTCCTTGGAGTCGGGAGAATCCGGGAAGCTCTGCCGTTCTCTGCGCCGAACGACGGCGAGCACCGGTCCGCCCTCCTCGGCCGCGAAGAAGTGCTCCAGCCCGACGCTGTACACCATCGCGATCCGGAGGAGCGTGGGAAGGGTAGGAAACAGCTTCCCGTTCTCGATCTTCGAGAGCAGCGCCGGCGACAGCCCGGTGTGCTTGCCCAGATCGACCAGCCCGATCTTCTTCCGGAGCCTGAGGGCCCGGAGCTTCTCCCCGATGGAGTACTTCGAAAGGCCGTCCTCGAGCGTTTTGGATAGCATGCCTCACCTCGTTTTGACTTTCATTCAAAACTCCGACCGGACTTTGATCCTGAATCACACGACATTTGATTCTACGCTTGATTTGATTGCGGTGCAACAGTCGTTCACCTACAGTCAAAATCGGTGACAGAGAAATCTACCGACGCCAACAAGGAGTAGACCCATGAAGAGCTTCCTGAATAGATCCATTGCTGTAGCCGCCGTACTCGCCCTCGGGATCGTCGCGGCACAGGCCGGCCAGGCGCCGCAGAAGGACATCGTGGACACGGCGGTCGCCGCCGGGTCCTTCAACACGCTGGCCGCCTCGCTGAAGGCGGCCGGTCTCGTCGAAACCCTGAAGGGGAAGGGGCCGTTCACGGTCTTCGCGCCGACCGACGAGGCTTTCGCCAAGCTCCCGGCCGGCACCGTGGAGGACCTGCTCAAGCCCGAGAACAAGACCAAGCTCGTGTCGATCCTCACGTACCACGTCGTTCCCGGAGCCGTTTCCTCCGGAGAGGTCGTCAAGATGACCTCCGCAAAGACGGTTCAGGGGCAGTCGGTGAAGATCTCCACCAAGGACGGCGGTGTGATGATCGACGGCGCCAAGGTCGTGAAGGCCGACGTAAAGGCTTCCAACGGTGTCATTCACGTGATCGACAGCGTGATCCTGCCGCAGTAGGCGGACCCTCCAGGCTCGGGGAGGGCGCGGCCGTCGCGCCCTCCCCGGGACCGTTTCGAAGGAGAAGACGTGAAGCTCGCGATGGCACTCTGCGCAGTAGCTCTTCTCGCGGGGCCCGCTTCCGCGACGGGGGAGAAGAACATGTCCTTTCACGATCTCACCGCGAACACCCTGGAAGGAGCTTCGAGGCGACTTTCCGAGTACAGGGGAAAGGTGCTCGTGGTGGTGAACACCGCCTCCGAGTGCGGCTTCACGCCTCAATACGCGGGACTCGAGCGGCTCTACGAGAGCTACAAGGACAGGGGAGTCGTCGTTCTCGGATTCCCCTCGAACGACTTCGGAGGCCAGGAGCCCGGCACCGCCGCTGAGATCAAGACGTTCTGTGAAAGGAAGTACCGAGTGACGTTTCCGATGTTCGCCAAGGTGAGGACGAAAGGCGAGGGACAGTCGCCCGTCTACGAGTTCCTGACCGCCAAGCACGGCGAGCCCCAGTGGAACTTCCACAAATACGTCGTCGGGAAAAACGGCCAGGTGCGCGCCGCGTTTGCCAGCGCCGTGACTCCGGACAGCAAGGAGCTGAAAGACGCGATCGAGGCGGCGTTACGGAGCGACGCAAACTGACGTTTCCTCCTACCTCCTGGCGTCACCTCAGGAGTCGCACGGCCCCGACGCCGATCACGGACACCGCACCGGTCAATAGCGCACCCCACCCGAGGTCGATGACGGTGACGACGACGGGCCAATCACGTATCAGCGCCTGATTGGTCAGGTCGTAGGTCGCGTAGGTGACCAGCCCGAAGAAGGCGCCCGTCACGAACACGCGTCCCAGCGAACCGCTTGCTGCCAGGGGCAGCACGACGAAGTACGCCACGCCCGCGGCGAACACGAGGTAGAACGAGACTGCCGCCCACCAGCGAACGTCCGGCGCAAGGAGGTATCCCAGCTTGTGGGAGTAGAACCGCTTGGCCACCGCTCCGAGCCAGATGGCGTCCAGCACGAGGATGCCCGCCAGCACCGCGGCGTAGGTAACGAGTATTTTTTTCATGAGGATAGCCTAGCTCAACTGCAGTCGTCTGCCGCACAGTGCTTGGCGGAACGCAAATCGTACACCTGCGGCTTCGGGTCACCCGGAACAGCTTCTCCCGCTCGCCATCGATTGGACGTGTGGTCGCTCGTACCGTACGGACCGGCTCGAACTCGGCTTCCGAGCCGCACCCAGGTGTCCATCCGGGTCACCGCAACCCTCGAACGGCACGACCCTCCTCGAACTCCTCGTGGACTGGAAAGAGGGACGAATCGATGAGACGTCCATCAGGCGCCCTATTCTCGACCTCTTGAGATTCCCCGGCCTCGGGGCCGCGCAAGGTCGAGCCCTGCCTCCGGCGCCAGACGGACCTACAGCCTCTCTCTGCTGCAAGAAGAAGGGCCAGACCTCGCCATCTTCCGGCGCGACGCTCCGACCGAAGCGCCGTCGTCAAGAGCTGGAAGCCCCGCGAAATCGAAAAGGCGATATGATTCGATCACCCATGCCCTTCGGCAGGAGAACACGAAGGAGAATGAATGAGACCGAGAACACTCGAGTACGGCTTGCCGCTCCTGATAGCGGGCGCGGCGTTGCTCGGCGCGGTCGCGCCGGCCCAGGCCCAGGCGCGTAAACCCAACATCGTCATCATCTGGGGCGACGACATCGGCCAGTCCGATGTCAGCGCGTATTCCATGGGGCTGATGGGCTTTCGCACGCCCAATATCGACCGCGTCGCCAAGGAAGGCATGATCTTCACGGACTACTATGCCGAGCAGAGCTGCACCGCCGGCCGCGCGTCGTTCATCACCGGGCAGTCCGGCCTGCGCACGGGCCTTACCAAGGTCGGGTTGCCGGGGGCGACGGTAGGACTTCAGAAGGAAGACCCGACGATTGCCGAGCTGTTGAAATCCCAAGGCTATGCCACAGGCCAGTTCGGCAAGAATCACCTGGGCGACCGCAATGAGTATCTGCCCACGGTGCACGGCTTCGACGAGTTCTACGGCAATCTGTACCACCTGAACGCCGAGGAAGAGCCGGAGCTTCCGGACTACCCGAAAGACCCGGCCTTCCGCGCCAAGTTCGGGCCGCGCGGCGTGCTGGACTGCAAGGCCTCCGCCACCGACGACCCGACGATGGACACGCGCTTCGGCAAGGTCGGCAAGCAGGTGTGCAAGGACACCGGCCCCTTGACGAAGAAGCGGATGGAGACCATCGACGACGACATCGCCGCGCGGGCCGTGGACTTCATCCAGCGGCAGAACAAGGCAGGCAAGCCGGCTTTTGTCTGGGTGAACTTCACTCACATGCACTTGCGCACCCACACCAAGCCGGAGAGCATCGGCCAGGCGGGTCGCTGGCAGAGCCCGTACCACGACACGATGATCGATCACGACAAGAACGTCGGGCAGGTTCTCAAGGTGCTTGACGATCTGGGCATCGCGGACAACACGTTCGTCATGTACTCGACCGATAACGGCCCGCACATGAACAGCTGGCCTGACGGAGCGATGACGCCGTTCCGCAGCGAGAAGAACACGAACTGGGAAGGGGCGTACCGGGTGCCCGCGATGGTCCGCTGGCCGGGCCACATCAAGCCGGGGAGCGTGTCCAACGAAATCGTCGCCGCGCTCGACTGGCTGCCGACGCTCGTCGCCGTCGGAGGTGACCCGCAGGTCAAGGACAAGCTGCTCAAAGGCTATACGGTCGGGGACATGACCTACAAGGTCCACCTCGACGGCGACAACCTCGTCCCGTACTTGACCGGCCAGACCGCGAAGAGCCCGCGGGAATCGTTCTTCTACGTCAACGACGACCAGCAGTTGGTCGCACTACGCTACGACAACTGGAAGATCGTGTTCATGGAACAGAGGGTTCCCGGCACGCTGCAAATCTGGGCCGAGCCTTTCGTCACCGTCCGGGTCCCAAAGCTCTTCAATCTTCGAACGGACCCGTATGAGCGGGCGGACATCACCTCGAACACGTATTACGACTGGATCATGGATCACGTCTTCCTTTTCGTCCCCGCGCAGAGCTACGTGGGCCAGTTTCTTATGACCTTCAAGGACTACCCGCAACGGCAGAAGGCGGCCAGTTTCAACATGGATGAAGTTCTCCAGAGCCTGAAGGAAAGCGGCGGGTCTAAGTAGGTCGGACGCGGCGGGGCGCTTCGATGGAAGTGCCCCGCGTCGAATCCGCAGATGAAGAGGCTATTGATGAAAAGCCCGCTGATGAGGCTCTTGCTCCCTCTGCTGTTGCTCACGAACGCGGCCTCCGCCGCCGATCCGCTGCCATCCTGGAACGACACCGCACCAAAGAAAGCGATCATCGCCTTCGTAGAGAGGGTCACCAAGCCCGGCTCGACGGACTTCGTGCCCGTCCCCGAGCGCATCGCCACGTTTGACAACGACGGCACGCTCTGGTGCGAGCAGCCGGCGCCCGTTCAGTTGTACTTCGCGATTGACCGCGTGAAGTCGCTCGCGCCGCAGCATCCCGAATGGAAGGACAAGGAACCGTTCGCCTCGCTGCTCAAGGGCGATCTCAAGACCGCGCTCGCGGGCGGCGACCAAGCGATCCTGGAACTCTTCATGGCCACGCACACGGGCATGACCACGGAGGAGTTCGAGAAAATCGTCAAGGACTGGATCGCCACCGCGAAGCATCCGAAGACCGGCAGGCTCTTCACCGAAATGGTCTATCAGCCGATGCTCGAGCTGCTCGCCTACCTCCGGGCGAACGGTTTCAAGAACTTCATCGTGTCCGGCGGCGGCATCGAGTTCATGCGCCCTTGGGCGGAGAAGGTTTACGGCATCCCGCCGGAACAGGTCATCGGTAGCAGCATCAAGACGAAGTTCGAAATGCGCGACAGCAAGCCGGTCCTCGCGCGCCTGCCGGAGCTGAACTTCAACGACGATAGGGGGGGCAAGCCGGTCGGCATCAACCAGCACATCGGGCGGCGGCCCATCGCCGCCTTCGGCAACTCCCGTGGCGACCAGGAGATGCTGGAATACACGCAGGGCGGCGACGGGGCGCGATTCATGCTGCTCGTGCTGCACGACGATGCCGCGCGCGAATACGCCTACGGTCCGGCCCGCGGATTGCCGGACGTCAAACTGGGTGCCTTCCCGCCCGCGCTGGATGAGCATGCGAAGAAGGACGGCTGGACCGTCGTCAGTATGAAGAACGACTGGAAACAGGTCTTCCCGTCCGAGCAGGCCGCGATCACGGCCATCGACGTCCTGCTGGAACCGGACGCCACGATGCTCCGGCATTGCGAAGCCAACAATGCGCGCCTGCTGAAGGTCTACCCGAAGGGATTCGCCCTGGATGAGACGCACCGGCCGCACATCACGCTGATTCAGCGTTTCGTCCGCACGGCGGATCTCGACAAGGTCCATGCCGCCGCCGGCAAGGTCCTGGCCGACGCCCGCGTGAAAAGCATGAAGCTGGAGGCGTTCAAGTACTACTACGCTCCGGCCGGGGCTGTCGGCATCGCGGGGATTTGCGCGAAGCCCACGCCGGAGATCCTCAAGCTGCAAGCGGACATCATCGCCGCCGTGAAGCCGTTCGTCGTGGACACCGGACCCATCGGCGCGTTCACCGCCCCGCACGACGATCCCGCCACCGACGCGGCCATGATCCAGTACGTCTCGACGTATGTGCCGAAGATGAGCGGAGAGAACTTCAATCCGCACGTCAGCACCGGCGTCGCGCCGAGAGAGTATCTCGACAAGATGCTCGCCGAGTCGTTCGAGTCGTTCACGTTCTCGCCTGCGGGCGCGGCCGTCTACCAGCTCGGGCCGTTCGGCACGGCGGCGAAGAAACTCAAGGAATGGGATTTGAGAGAATAAGGCTCGCTGCCGGACAACGTCTCGGCGCTGCCGCGACCGAGGCGTTCGTCGACAAGAGCCGGGCCGCGCCTGGCGTTTAGCGGTTGACGCTGACGATCCGGGGCGATCGCGCCGTCGTCCGCGCGGGCGGGGCACGCTCCCACGCGCTGCCATCCTGTTGCGGGTGGGGTTACACCCCATGGAGGTTCGCCCACCCAACACCTAGTGTGTCCTTCGGTGACGCCCGACGGCCCGATCGGAACAGGACAGGGACGTTGATCGCCGTCACGACATGGGACGGCACACGGTCGTATTACGGGACCGGAATCGCGGCCGGCCACGGAACCGGGACGATCCGGTCACCTAGGCTGACGACCAGATCGTCCCGATCGGCGCCCCGCACGGCCTTGCCGGGAAGGACGAACAGTAGGTGAAGATGAGCCGCAACGCGCGAAACCGCTGGCTCGCGTGCCGCGTCGCACTCGTCCTGGCGTGTGACATGGCGGCGTTCGCTCAGGGCGGGTGCGCGACGATGGGGCACTCGTCACCCTCGGGCCAGCGGGACTACTACACGTTCACCCCGACATTCTCGATCGAGGATCCCCAGTTCCGCCGGTCGCTGGACAGCGTCGGCAACGCCATGGTCGGAGGAAACTCCGCCGTGCTGCTCGAGAACGGCGACGGCGTCTTCCCGGCCATGCTGAAGGACATTCGGGAGGCCAAGGTCTCGGTCGACTTCGAGGTGTACATCTTCATGCCCGACGAAGCCGGTAAGCGGTTCGCCGGTGCCTTCATCGAAGCGGCGGGCCGCGGTGTCCATGTACGCCTCCTGGTCGATGCCCAGGGAGGAAAGCTGAAGGAACTGGGGAAAGGGATGGAGGCCGCGGGCGTGAACTGCAAGTCCTACCGGCCCGCGTCGCACTACTCCATCGGCGGACGGAGGACGCACCGCAAGCTCGCGATCGTCGACGGCAGGATCGGGTACACGGGGGGATTCGGCATCGACGAGCGATGGCTCGGAAACGCCCGCGACAAGACGGAGTGGCACGACGCCGCCGTCCGCGTCGAAGGTCCGGTCGTCGCGCAGATGCAAGCGATCTTCAGCGAGGACTGGACGTTCACGACGGGTGAGATCCTCGCCGGCGACGCGTTCTATCCGAAGACGGAACCGAAGGGGGCCATGCAGGCGCAGGCGCTCAAGGCGTCCAAGGGCGACGCCTCGTCGCTCCCCCAGATGCTCTACTTCATGGCGATCCAGTCCGCCCGGACGAGCATCCACATCCAGAACGCATACTTCCTTCCCGATGATCTGATCCGCACGGCGCTCATCGCGGCGGTCGGACGGGGCGTGGACGTGAAGGTGATGGTCCCCGGAAAGAACATCGATATCCCGATGGTACGCCTGGCATCGCGCCGCCACTACGGGCCCATGCTGGAAGCAGGGGTCAAGATCTACGAATACCAGCCGACGATGATCCACTCGAAGACCGCTGTCGTCGACGGATTGTTCGCGACCATCGGATCGATCAACTTCGATTCGCGCTCGAAGTCCAAGAACGCGGAGGAGAGCCTCTCGTTCTACGACCGCTCGTTCGCGGCACTGATCGAGGCGATGTTCCAGAGGGACCTGGAACGCTGCAAGCAGGTGACGTACGAGGCTTGGCGGCACCGCGGGACGACGGCGCGCCTCGCTGAGCTCTTCTCCGGCCTCTGGGAACCCTACTACTGATTCCGATGCCGCTTGGTGTCCCGCGTCCGGCCCCGAAGTCCGTCGAGCTTCCGCTCACTCCGAGGATCACACCCGAGCCGCCGGTGGCGCCACGCAGACCGTCGACGACCTGCTCCGCGTCCGGGAGTGACGAGGCCGCTCTCGCGGGATGCGCGCAGTGCGGCACCGAGCCAGACCGCGCTGGGCTGTTCCTCCTGACCCGGGCACGCCACCTTGTAGGGCCGTTTGCTGAGGCTGCTCTTGGTGCCCGCCTTCTCTATGAATTCCTCCGCGCTGGCGACGCGACCGTGCTTGATCAAGTAGTCGAGCTTCAGCCGCAGGTGGTCCTTGGCCTCGGCGCCGGTGTGCCAGGTGCCGTTGCGATAGAACTGGCAGCCGGACGCCTCGAGCCTGCTCAGCAGGGCGTCGATTTCTGCTCCGGCCGTCGGAGGCAGCTCGCCCGCGAAAGCGATCGTTACGGACAGCACCAGAAGCGCAAGACAAATCGTGCCACGCATGGTGACTCCATCATTTGCCCATTCCATCGCGCCGCACATGGGGTGTTTCCCTACCGCCCGCTGCGCGGGCTGGTCACGCCATGGCGATCACGTATGGGGTCGGGAGGCTGTGCGGGGCCGTGGTAGTCCCGGCTCGGCGCGCGGCTGGTCGCGATGCGAGCTGACGACACCCGATGACAACTCCGAAACGCGTCGTAAGCCACCGCTCAGATAGAGCATACTCTTCTCCCGCGTCGGGCGAGAGAATGCCCTGCATCGCAATCGCACCGCGGCAGGACGACCGGAGAGGAAGTGCTCCAGGTGTCCGGAGAATCGGGGAGCGGACCAGGAATGCGAGTCCCGCCGCGCGCCGGCGAGGTTGCCGGCGAAAGCTGGCTCGAATCGGTGCGGGGCACCGTCGCGCTCTACCGGGGCGCGCGCCGCGAACATCGCGGGTACGTGCGATTCAAGGTCCGGATGGACCCCGTCTACAGGCTGATCTGCGAGCGTTTGGGCCGAGTCGGTTCGGTCGTGGACCTCGGAACGGGTTTCGCTCTTCTCCCCGCCCTGCTCTCCATCCGCCGGCAGGCCGACGAGATCGTCGCGGTCGAATGGGACGAGGCGAAGCTCGCCAGCGCGCGGCTCGCCTGCTCGAGTCTCTCGAACGTGATCCTTCACGCGGCCGACGCGCGCTCGTTCCGGCTGCCGCCCGCAGATGCGGTGTGCCTCGTCGATCTCCTTCACTACTACCCTGTCGAGGAGCAGAGGGCGCTTCTCGAGCGAGCGGCGACGGCCCTGCGGCCCGGAGGACGGCTCGTGATCCGCGAGACATGCGGCTTCCGTGGCGGTCGCGTACGATTGACGCGGCTGCTCGAGCGGATCTCCGTGCGGTCATGCTGGAACCGGGGGCCTGGCCTGGTCTACCGGGAACGCACGGACCTCGTGGCCGACCTCTCAGGGCTCGGTCTCGAATGCAGCCTCGAGGGTGCCAGCTCGATCCTCCACGGGGGCAACACGCTGGTCTGGGCGCTCAAGCGCGGGTAGCATTCATCGGAGCCGCCACCCACGGCGGCGCCCATCGATCAGACTCGGGCTCTCGAACCAACGATGCCGCGCGTCGCGCAGCGTCGTCCATGGGTGGTAGATTTCCGTGACGTGCAACACCGAGCCGGTTGAAGCGCCGAAGGAGGGGACGAAAATGCGGAAGCGCAGATTGGGAAGCAGTAACCTGGAAGTTTCGGCCGTCGGTCTCGGCTGCATGGGAATGAGCTTCGGCTACGGTCCGGCTGCGGACAAGCAGGAGATGATCTCCGTGCTTCGGGCGGCCGTGGAACGAGGCGTCACGTTTTTCGACACCGCCGAGGTTTACGGCCCCTTCACGAACGAAGAGCTCGTGGGCGAAGCCCTGGCTCCGTTCCGCGGGCAGGTGATCATCGCCACCAAGTTCGGGTTCGCGCTCGATCCCAACGGGGGGCCGCAGTGGAGTGGCCTGAACAGTCGGCCGCAACACATCAAGGAGGTCGCCGAGGGCTCGCTCAAGCGACTCAAGGTCGAGGCGATCGACCTCTTCTATCAACACCGTGTCGACCCGGACGTGCCGATCGAAGACGTGGCGGGGGCGGTGAGGGACCTCATCCGTGAAGGGAAGGTCAGGCACTTCGGCCTTTCGGAAGCCGGAGCGCAAACGATCCGTCGCGCGCACGCGGTCCAGCCGGTCACCGCGGTCCAGAGCGAATACTCGCTGTGGTGGCTGAGCCCCGAAGCAGAAGTGCTGCCGGCCCTCGAGGAGCTCGGCATCGGCTTCGTTCCCTACAGCCCCCTCGGCAGGGGTTTCCTCACGGGCAAGATCGACCCAAGCACGAAGTTCGACAGCACCGATTTCCGCAACACGCTGCCGCGTTTCACGCCGGAGGCGCGGAGAGCCAATCAGGCCCTGGTGGACCTGCTGGGCAAGATCGGGCAACGAAAGAATGCGACGCCGGCCCAGATCGCGCTCGCCTGGCTGCTGAAGCAGAAGCCGTGGATCGTTCCCATCCCCGGCACCACGAAGCTCGCGCGCCTGGAGGAGAACATCGGCGCCGTCGCCCTGGAACTCACGGCGGACGATCTCCGCGAGATCGCGAGCTCAGCCTCGAAACTCACGGTGCAAGGCCCGCGCTACCCCGAGAAGCTGGAGCGAATGACCGGCCGCTGAGCGCGCCAGCGCGAGTCCCAGACCGCCGCCCAGGGGATGACCGCCTTCCCGTCCGGCGACACGCCGGGGCGGGCATCGGGCTCCCCGTTCCCGGGGAATGAGACGCACCGTGCAACGATAACCCTGACCGGCCGACCGGCTGATCTACCCCACCGAAGTGGGCGTCCCCCAGTCTGGTAGGCGCCACGTCTCGACCGAGTCACGTCTCCGCTCGTATCATCCCGTCGAGGAACCGTCGAATGAAGAAGACCCTGCTGTTCGCCACCCTCGTCTGCGTCACCGTCGTTGCCCTCGGCGCCGAGGGACCGGCGCTCGTCCGGCTCGAGGAGATCAACGCCCTGCTTCGCGCGGGAGACGAGGCCGGGATCCGCGCCTATGCCGAGGCGTCGTTCACCGACTCGATGCGGCGTCCCGCCGCCGGCGATCCGGGCATCCTCCCGTTCCTACTGCAGTTGTCGCAGCGCCACCGGGGCTTCGAGGTCGTGAGGACCGTCGGCGGCGACGGGCAGGCAGTGACGGCCGTCGTGCGATCGGTGGCTGATCCGTCTCGCATGTACCGCTTCAACGTGGCCGTCGAGCCGGCGGCGCCTCATCGCATCGCCGGGCTCTTCCTCCTGGCCGCCGATCCGGAGGACCTCCCGAAGGAGACTCCCGATCTGGCCGCGGAGCAGGCGATCGCGTCGTTCGGGAAGCAGGTCGATCGGCTCGTCGGGGAGGGATTCTCGGGCGTGGTGCTGCTCGCGCGGGGAAAGGACGTGGTCCTGCAACGGGCCGCCGGGGAAGCCGACCGAGGGCTGCACGTGCCGAACACGTTCGACACGGTCTTCGGCCTCGCGTCGATGAACAAGATGTTCACGGCGGTCGCGGTCGCGAAGCTCGTGGAACAGGGGAGGCTCGCTTACTCCGATCCGGTCGGACGGCACCTCAAGGGATGGCTGCCCGATGATCTGGCGGCGCGCGTGACCGTCGAGCAGCTGCTGACTCATACCTCCGGGCTCGGCGATTACCTCCATCAGATCGAAATCGATCCGAAGCTGCGCGCGGCGCGAACGTTGGCCGCGTATCGCGACCTCGTCCGCCGCTCGAAGGTCGAGGGCACGCCGGAAGATGGCCTGCGGTACAGCAACACCGGCTACGTCGTGCTCGGAGCGCTGATCGAGGCCGTCTCCGGGCGCGACTACTTCGACTTCGTTCGATCGGAGATCTACGCGCCGGCCGGGATGACGCGGACCGATTCGTGGTGCCGGGACGAGATCGTCGAAGGGCGCGCCGTCGGCTACATTCCGCCCGACGAGGCCGAGGCGCTGGAGCTCGGCCGGGGGTGGAGGAGCAACCGGGGATTCGAGGGAACGCGAGGGACGTCCGCGGGAGGCGGGATGTCCACGGCCGGGGATCTGCTCCGCTTCGCCCGGGCGCTGGTCGACGCGAAGCTCGTGAAGCGCGAAACGCTCGCGACGCTCCTGACGCCGCGCGTGCCCTTCCTTCCGGGAAGCCATTACGCCTTTGGATTCGTCGTTCGCGACGGAGCGGGGCCGACGGCGTTCGGTCACTCCGGGGGATTCCCCGGAGTGGCGGGGGATCTGCGGGTTTACGGCGGCGGCGACTGGACGCTCGTGGTGCTGTCGAACGTCTCGGACGGCGCGGGCGACGTCGTCGGCGCGTGGGACGGCCTAACGAGAAGGCTGGCGCCCTGAAGGGGATGGTTCGCCGTATCCACGGGATCCTAGCGGCGGCCGACCGACGACCACCGCGGCGCGCCCTCTACTTGAGCCCCTTGATGACGTAGAGCTCGCTGCGGGCCCTGCTGTAGCCGTAGGCCAGGGCGCCGTCGGGCGACGCGATGACGGTGCCGAGGCCGCAGACCGCGGCGTACATGGGCTGCACGGTCTTCCACGCGGACCGCGCCCCCGACGCGACCTCGATCCGGTCGACCTGAACGGGAATGCTCTGCTTCCGATACACGAACACGGACTTGCCGTCCGCGCTCCACCCCGCCACCTCGTCGTCGTCGCGCGCGCCCGTCAGGGGCCGGCATGCGGAGGCCGCCAGCGTGCAAACCGCGAGCTTGCCCAAGGCATCGATCGCGACGATGCTCGACCCGTCCGGGGAGAACAGATTGCCGCCCCGCAGGACGTTGCCCTCGGGTAGAAGCGCGACCGGACTGCGGCCTTCGGGAGAGAGCACGTGAACGATGGGCTTCGCGCCAGGCCGCACGATCTCGACGACGATGCGTCCGTCGGGATGCCATCCGGCCCACTCCACCGACTCGACGGGACCCAGGTCCAAGACCCGCGGCTGCCCGGCGCCGGTCGGCACGATCGACACCTTTGGAGGCGACTCGCTCGAGACGACGAGGGCCTTGCCGCTGTCGGGCGAGAGGGCCAGTCCGGAACCATCGGCGATGCGAATGGGCTCCCGGCCGCTCGGCGGCCAGTAGTAGACCGACCCTCGCGGGCCTCCGCTGTCTCCGCTCTGATTGAGCAGCAGGGCGTGGGTGGCGGAAAACGCGGCCACGTTGCCGCCTTCGCGCCATGAACGATCGACCGGCACGGGTCCGCCGCCATCGACGACCTCGATGCGGTTCAAGATGTGATCGATCGATCCGAGCACGTCACCGTGCGGCGAGATGTCGTGCAGGGTCAACGAGCCCGGAGCGCGGAACACGACGCGCCGACGGCCTTTGAGATCGAGTCCGAAGATGGCCGTTTGTCGGCCCCCGACCTCCGCCGCCGAGTACCAGACCTCGTTCGAAGACGTCCAGGCCAGATCCCACCAGTCGGAGAACGGCGGACTGGAAACCACGAGCTTCCCCGACCGGTCGAAGACCCTCACCGTGTTGGCGCCCGTGAGGCGCGTGTCGAAGAACGCCACGTAGTCCCCGGACGGCGACACGCGCGGCACCACGAACCCGGCCTGGTTGGCCCAGGATCGACCGTTGACGATGGGCATCTCGGCGAGCACCTGGCCCACGGGATACTCGACCGTCCGCCGGCGCTCGTCGTCACGAATCACCGCCATCGCGTTGCCGGCGCCGAAGTCGGCGAAGCGCACGCCGTCGAGCTCCGGCCTGGGCGCGCTGCCGGTGAGCGACGCGCGAGCGAACGTGCCTGTCCTGGTGTAAGGGTTGCCGCCGGTGACCGTCGATCCGCTGAGGATGGCCAACTCCCCCGATCGCGAGATCCCGAGCAGGTCCGCCCCCGGAAAGCCGAGCGGCCGGAAATCCGGACTGTCGAGGCTCGTGACGAATACGTCGCGCGGACGGCCGTCCCAGTCGGCGCTGTAGACGATCGTGCGGCCGTCGGGCGCGAATCGGGCCGCGAAAACGAACCCTTCCTCGAACGTGATGGGCGTGTAGGTCACGTCGGCCATGCCCGCGGACGTCGGGGCCGATCGGCCGCGGCCGAAGTAGCCGGCCAGCACGCCGAGGGCGAGCGCGAGGACGACGGTCGCAACGCGGAGCCACGGGAAGCGCCTGCGTCCGCCTCCGTGCGACCTCGCGGTCGCCGGCGCGGCCGCGCCCGTCTGCGACCCGCCCGCGGTGAGCCACTGCAGGTGCAGCTTCACGTCGTGAGCGCTCTGGATCCGGTCCGCGGGGTCTTTCGCGAGGCACGCCTGCACGAGGCGGTCGAGCGCCGGAGGCGCCAGCGGGGACAGTTGCGAGATCGGAGCGGGATCGCTCCCCATGATGGCGGTGATCAGCGAGGCCTGGCTCTTCCCTTCGAACGCGGGCCTTCCCGTCGCGAGCTCGTAGAGCACGCACCCCAGCGCCCACAGATCGGCGCGCGCATCCGCCTCGTGTCCTTCCAGCTGCTCCGGCGCCATGTACTGGAACGTCCCGATGATCGTCCCCGCGGCCGTCAGTGGGCCGGCGACCGTCTGGGAGCTCGTTAGGTCGCTCGCCGGTCCGAGCCCCGTCGCGCGCGCGAGCCCGAAATCCAGGAGCTTCGCGCCCGACCTCGTGAGCATGACGTTTCCGGGCTTGAGGTCGCGATGCATCACACCCGCGCGGTGCGCGCGATCGAGGGCGTCGGCGATCTGCGCGCCGAGCTTCAGCACCTCCGGGAGCGGGAGCGCGCCCTTCGTCAGCCGCTGCGCCAGGGTCTCGCCCTCGATCAGCTCCATGACGAGGTAGTCGGTCTCCCCCTCGCGTCCCACGTCGTGCAGCGTGCAGATATGCGGGTGGTTGAGCGACGAGACGGTCTTCGCTTCGCGCTCGAACCGCGCGCGGATCTCGGGGTTCGACGACAAGTGCTGCGGCAGCACCTTCACGGCGACGTCGCGACCCAGCCGCGTGTCCTTCGCTCGATACACCTCTCCCATGCCGCCCGCCCCGAGGGGTGCGACGACTTCGTAGGGCCCGAGGCGGTCTCCCTGGGACAGCGCCAAACGCGAACTCCTCGTCCAGTGAAGCGCGACCCGTGATTCTAAGGTGAAAGGGGCGAGTCGGCCACGCGCCGAGTTCGGACGCCACGCGCGACCGGCACCGAGCACACGCCGGATACGCGGAGCCTGCGAAGTCTCCCCGCCGCTCCCGCGCTACTGGAAATCGCCGATCAGGACGACGTCCTTGCTCGAGGTCCCGTAGACGAAGACGACGCCCTTCGAGTCGGGGGTGAAGCGGCAATCGAAGACGGCGCCGCTCCGGAACTCGGCCAGGAGCTTCCGCCCGCCCTTGCCGGGGACGCGGCGTTCAGAGCGGTCGCCGCAGCCCCTCCACGTAAAACCGGTAGCGGCCCAGCGTCTCGGCCGCGAGCGCGGCCGCGAAGGCCGCGAGCGGCAGGGCGGGGGCGCGGCTCGCGACGGCGAGCAGGCCGAGCGACAGGACGAGCCCGAGGAGGAGCAGGGCCCGCCGCGGGGCGCGGAGGACGCCGGGCTCCCGCGCGGCGAGCCGGGCACCGAAACCGACGGCGGCCACGAGGGCGATCCCGCGCAGCGGTCCGGAGATCAGCGATTCGGGAGCGCCGGGGAGGAGCGCGAGGCCGGCGCCGACCCCCAGCGCGCCGAGCAGCAAGGTGGTGACGAAGAACGACGCCGTCGTGCGCGGCGAGTCCCACGCCGGAACCGTCCTTACGCGGTAGACCCGAGCCATCGCGTAGACGAGCGCGATGCCCGACAGCGCGGTTGCGGCCGCGAGGAGGGTTCGCGGGCTCCCCGCGCCGCGCCCCGTTGCGCGCAGCGCGGCGAAGGCGGCGCCGAGCGCGGCGAACAGGATCGCGAGCAGCACCTCGCGGCTCAGCCAGGAGCCGCGGACGTTGGCGATCGCACGCCAGGCCAGGGCGGGTGAGCCGAGGTGGAGGAGCGAGGCGGCCAGCGCCACGGCGATCACGGGGCCGATCGCGAGGAGGATTCCGTTCGTGAGCGCCCGGGCGGCGGGGTCTCGCGCGAGCGCTTCGGCCCACGCGTCGAGCGCGACGAGGGTGAGAAAAGCGCCGACGGCCAGCTGGGCGAGGAGGGTGAAGGCGACCAGCGAGCGCTCCTTCACTTGCGAACCTCCTCCCGGTTCGCCACGTCGGCCGTGCGATCGGTCGCGCGGGCGGCGTCGCGGTGCGGCACGACCGCGAGCCCCGGCTCGGTGAGCGCGGGGTCGGGGAGCGGGAAGGTGCCGGCGCCGGGCGCGGGCTCGTCTCCGTCCGGCTGCACGAGGTCGAGAACGCGCATCGGGCAGGCCGCCACGCAGGCCGGCGGCCGGCCCGCAGCGAGCTCGTCGCCGCACAGGTCGCACTTCGTCATCTTCCCGGCGCTCTCGTCGTACTGCGGCGCGCCGTAGGGGCAAGCCCACGCGCAGTAGCGGCAGCCAACGCAGCGCTCGCGGTCCACGAGCACGACGCCGTCCGCGCGGCGGGCCATGGCTCCCGTCGGGCAAACCTCCGCGCAGACCGGCTCCGCGCAGTGGTTGCAGGCGAGGGAGAGGTTGAAGGCGAACGCGTCGGTGCGCCACGCCTCGCCGTCGCGGCGCCACGATCCTCCGGCGACCTCGTACACGCGGCGCCACAGCACGCCCACCGGCAGCGCGCTCCGGTCCTTGCACGCGGCCTGGCACGCCTTGCACCCCGAGCAGGCGGTCTGGTCGAAGCGGAAGGCGTAGCGCGTGGTCACGTCAGGCCTTCTCCGCCTGGACCATCGCGGTGTGCTGGGCGGAACCGAAGGCGAGCGGCGTCCACCGCTCCGACGTGAGGACGTTGACGTTGCCGCCGCGGTCCACGCCGTCGGCGTCCGGCGCCCACCACGCCCCCTGGGGGATGTCCACGACCCCGGGCAGGATCCGCGGCGTGAGGCGGCAGCGCAGGCGGATCGCGCCGCGGTCGTTCCAGATCCGCACCTCGTCGCCGTCCGAGATCCCGCGGGCCGCCGCGTCGAGCGGGTTGAGGTGCGCGCGCTGCGGGAACGCCTCGGCGAGCCACTCGTTGTTGTCGTGGGTCGAGTGCACGCGGTGCAGGGTGTGGTGGCCGATCGCCTGCAGGGGGAAGCGCTCCGCCTCCGGCCCGAAGGGGCTCTCCCACTCCTGAACGTACTTCGGCACCGCCGGGATCTCGCCGGGCCTGCCGAGGTCGCGCAGCGCCTTCGAGAAGATCTCGATCCGCCCCGACGGGGTGCTCAGCGGGTGCCGCTCCGGGTCGCGGCGGAAGTCCTCGAACGCCACCGCCGGCCGCTCCACCGGCCGCGCGTAAACGCCTGCGTTCGACGCCTCGAACTCGTCGAGCCGCGGCAGGCCCGGGAGGCGCTGCCGGTACCGGTCGAGGCACCACTCCACCCAGCCCCGCTCGTCGCGCCCCTCGGTGTAGGCCTCGCCGATGCCGAGCCGCCCGGCGAGGTCGGCGCAGATGCGGTAGTCGCTTCTCGCCTCCCCGGGCGGCTCGACGAGCTTCGGCATCAGCAGCACCTCCTCGCCGTACTTCCACCCGTCCTCGACCCCCCACGTCTCGAACTGCGTGCACGCCGGCAGCACCAGGTCCGCGAAGAGCGCGGTGGACGTGAGGAACTGGTCCTGCACCACCAGGAACTCGACCTTGGATTCGTCGCGAAGGATCTCCGCGGAGCGGTTGACGTTGGCGTGCTGATTCACGAGGCAGTTGGTCGCGACCGCATAGATCAGTTTGACGTCGGTGTCGAGGCGCTCGGCGCCGATCACGCCGTGCTCGCGGCCCATCCCTTTCCCGTGGAGGACCGCCTCCGGCCAGAGGAAGACGGGGATCGCGGCCTTCACGGGGTTCTCGCCCGCGGGGAAGACGTTCCAGAGACACCCGCCGTCGGGCTGGTTGGCGAGGCCGCTCGCCCAGCCGCCCGGGATCCCCACGTTGCCGGTGATCGCCGCCAGCACGCAGCCGGCGCGCACCACCTGCTCGCCGTAGGCGCGGCGCTGCATCCCGTATCCCTGGTAGAGCACGGCGGGCTTCGTCGTCGCGTACTCGCGGGCGATCCTCGCGATCGTCTCCCGCGGCACCGCCGTGATCCGCTCCGCCCACTCCGGTGTCTTGGGCACGCCGTCTCGCGCACCGAGCACGTAGTCGCGGTAGCTCTCGTCCCCCTCGCAGCCGGGGGGCATCTGCGAGGCGTCGAAGCCGACGCAGTGGGTGCGGACGAACGCGGCGTCGTGGAGCCCCTCCGCGATCATCACGTGCGCCATTGCGGTCATCATCGCCGCGTCGGTCCCGGGGCGGATCGGGACCCACTCGTCGGCGAGGCTGACCGCGGTGAGGCTCATTCGCGGATCGATGCAGACGGTGCGGGCCCCGCGCTCGCGCGCGAGCTTCAGGAACCACTCGCTGTTGGTGCCGTCCCGCATCTCCGCGGGGTTCCAGCCCCACATCAGGACGTACTTCGCGTTGAGCCAGTCCTGGCGCTGGTTCCCCGTCTGGAGCGTACCGTAGACGGTGGGAGTCGCGACGTTGATGGCGGCCCAGCTGTAGCTGTTCCAGATGCCGAGGCAGCCGCCGGACAGGTTCATCAGGCGACGCGCCGGCTGGGCGCCCCCCAGCTGGTTGTAGCTGCCGGTGCCGTAGGGGACGAACAGGGCGCCGTCGCCGTGGGTCTCTCGCACTCGCCGCATCTCGCCGGCCACGAGGTCGAGCGCCTCGTCCCAAGAGACGCGTGCCCACCGCCCGGCGCCGCGGGGGCCGGTCCGCTTCAGCGGATGGATCAGCCGGTCGGGATGGTATTGGCGCTTGAGGTAGGCGCGGCCCCTCGCGCACGCGCGCAGCTGCGGGTCGGCGGGGGAGTCGCCGGGGCGGTCGTCCGTGTCGAGGCGCACGATGCGCCCGTCCCGGACGTGCGCGACCAGGAGGCACCGCCCGCCGCAGTTGTGCGCGGGACAGCCCACCCGCACGATGCGCTCGCCGGGCGATGCGGAAACCGGGCGGGGCGAAGGGCTCGCGGTCACGGGGGCATCCTACCGTATCCGCAGCCCCGGGTTCCCGGCTAGGCCTTGTCCCTCGCGATCGCCGCGACCTTCGCCCTCGTCTCACGACCGCGATCGAGACGGGATCAGGCCGGCCGGTCGTCGCGCGCCTCGAACACGGGCAGCGCGATGCGCCACCGGATGCCCGCGAGCCTCGCGCCGAGGGTCACCAGGAAGCCGATCAGGACGCTCGAGCGAGCCGAGGCCCCCACGGATCCCGCGAGCAGGAACGACAGGGCGCCGAGGAACGAGGCGGACGCGTAGAGGTACGTCTCCTTGCGGAACACGAGCGGGACCTGCCCGGTGAGGAGGTCGCGCACGATCCCTCCGGCCACCCCGGTCGTCACGCCCATGAAGACGACCGCGCCGGGCGAGGTATGGAACGCCATCGCCTTCTGCGCCCCCGCCATCGTGAAGACCGCGAGAACGAGGGCGTCCGCCAGGACGAGCACGCCGAGGCGGAAATCGAAGAACCGGGCGACGAAGAAGGTCGCGACGGCAGTGATGGCGGCGTTCCCGATGAACCCGAAGTCCCGGACCCAGAACACCGGCACGTCCCCCAGCGTGACGTCTCGGATCGTCCCGCCGCCGAACGCCGTGACGAGCGCGAGCACCACGACGCCGAAGAGGTCGATGCGTCTCCCCCGGGCGGCCAGCACGCCCGAGATCGCGGCAATCGTGACCCCGAAGTGATCGATCACGGTCTGGAGGATCATGGCGGCCTACCTCTCAATCGATCCGGATGACGACCTTGCCTCGCGCCGCGCGCGTGCCCAGGTAACGAAGGGCGTCGGGGACCTCGCTCAACGGATACTGCCGATCGATCACCGGGACCAGCTTCCCGGCCTCTGCCAGTTCCTTCAGCGCGACCAGGTCTTCCAATCTTGCCCTGGCCATGAACGGCGGGATGCGCCGGCTCCCGATGCGCGACATGAACTGCGCCTTGAGCATCCGCCACGCCACCGCCCGGAGTTCGTTCGGCGCGCCGGCGAGCACGAGGACTCCGTTCGGGGTCAGGACGCGACGGCAATCGCCGAGCGAACGGTTCGCGCCGAGATCGAACAGGATGTCGTAGCGCTGCCCACGCGCGGCGAAGTCCTCCTTCGTGTAATCGACGACGTCGTCGGCGCCGATCGAGCGGAGGAGGCCCAGGTTCTCCGTGCGGCTCACGGCAGTGACGTGCGCGCCGAGCGCCCTGGCGATCTGGACCGCGAGCGTGCCCACGCCGCCGCCCGCTCCGTGGATCAGGACCCTCTGACCCGGCTGGACGCGTGCGGCGTCGCGGAGACCTTGCAGGGCGGTGAATCCCGCGACCGGGATGGCGGCGGCCTGCTCGAAGGTCAGGTTGCGAGGCTTCGGCGCCAGCCGCTTCTCGAAGCTCGCCGCGTACTCGGCGAAGGTCCCGATTCCCGTGCCGAACACCTCGTCGCCGGGCGCGATCCTCGTCACGTTCTTGCCCACGGCCTCGACGCGCCCGGCCACGTCGAAGCCCCGGACGTCGCTGCGGGGCTGACGCATCAGCCTGCCGACCAGGTGCGGCAGCCTTCGAAGGAGGTGCCAGTCGGCGGCGTTGACCGAGGCCGCGCAAACCCTCACGAGCACCCCGTCGTCGCCAACGAGTGGTTTCTCGATCTCCCGTAGCTCGAGATCGTCGGGGGAGCCGTAACCGTTCTGGACGATGGCTTTCATCCTGCCGTCCCGAGGCCCGCGATCGGGGAGGCCGCGATTTCCATCCGCCCGGCGCCCGGCCGCCATACTACGCGAAGAAGGCTGGCCTCCCGCAATCCGCGTCGAGGGGCTACCTGCCGGCCGCGAGCCGATCGAGCGACTCCCGGGCACGGCGCAGCATGACGGCGTCGGGGTGCTCGGGGGCCACGCGCCCCGCGAAGGTCCTGTCCGCGCGGTCGAACGCGGCCCGGGCCTCGGCGAAGTTCCTGCGAGCCAGCGCGACCTCTCCGAGGACAGCGACCGTCGCGCCGGTGTCCGGGTGGCCGGGACCGAGGGCCTTTTCGCGTCCGGCAAGCGCCCGGCGCAGCAAAGACTCCGCCTCCTCGAGCCTCCCGCGACGGAGGAGAACCAGTCCGAGGTAGTGCTCCGAGCGGAGAAGGTGCGGGTCGCTCTCGGCCCTGAACTGCCGCCGGGTCTCGAGCGCCTCCCGGTGGTTCGCCTCGGCGGGCGCGAGCTCGCCGCGCGCCAGGTAGTACGTTCCGAGGCTGTCGTGGATCGACGCCAGGAACTCCGGCTGCGGCATGGGCACGCTGTCGTAGATCCTGTGCGCCTCGCGAAGCAACGGCTCCGCTTCGTCGAACCGGCCGAGGTCGCGGAGGGCGCACCCGTGATCCTCGAGGGCGTTCGCCAGCGTCTGCGGGGGCAAGCCGGCCGGCCACTTCCGCAACAGGGTGACCACCTGGCGGAACGTGGCCTCGGCCTCGGCGAGACGGCCCGCCCGCTGATAGCACTCTCCCAGGCACAGCGCGATGCCGTGGGCCGCCCACTTGCCGCCGACGTGCTCGCGATCGACTTCCGCGGCCCGCTCGAGGAAACGGATGCCCGCGGCGAACCCGCCGCTCTCGAAGATCGACAGCCCCGCCGACTTCAATACGTCGACTTCGGTCTCCGGGTCCCCTCGCCACTCCCGGTCGAGCTCCTCGATGGTCTGCGAAGCGGTTTCGGGATCGTCGATCCGCCGCGCGTAGCCGAGGCTGGGAATCTGCCGGTCGAGCATCTTCGAGAGGGCAGCCATCGCCGTCCGGGCGGACTCCGCCTCTCGGCTCGCGCGATCCCGCTCCGTGCGTAGGTAGCTCGCGAGCACCGCCATGCTCACCGCGAAGCCGACGACGAGCACGAAGACGCCCACCAGCACCGCGAAGAAGCCGCGGTGGCGCCGGATCAGCTTGCGAAGCTGGTACGCGGTGCTGGGAGGGCGCGCGGAAATCGGCTGCCCGGCGAGATACCGCCGTACGTCGTCCGCGAGCCCCTGCGCGGTGGGGTAACGCCGGTCGGGCTCCTTCTCGAGCGCCTTGAGCGCGATGGTCGCCAGGTCCGCATCGACACGTCGCGAGCCCGGCCCGCTCCTCGAGATCGCCCTCGGCGTTCCCTCCAGGACACGGCGGGGCACGTCGAAGGCCGGGGCGTCCTCGAGGCCGAGCGGGTGCCGCTCCGTCAAGAGCTCGTAGAGGACGACGCCGAGCGCGTAGACGTCCGCGCGGACGTCCACCGTCTCGGGGTTCCCCGAGAGCTGCTCGGGGCTCATGTAGGCGAGCGTTCCCCGGACGGTCCCGAGCTCGGTCGCAAACGTCCCGGCCGGCAAGTCGCTGTCGGTGATCCGAGCGAGGCCGAAGTCGAGCACCTTCACGAGGGGTGCGCCCGACGCGCCCCCCGCCGCGTCCAGCAGGACGATGTTCGATGGCTTGAGGTCCCGGTGCAGGACGCCCCGCTGGTGCGCGTACGCGACGGCGTCGCAGATCTGCAGGAAGGCCTCGAGCCGGACTCGCGTCTCGCCCTCGCCCGCGAGCCCCCTTCGGCGCCGCAGCCACACGTCGAGCGGTTCGCCGCGAACGAGCTCCATCGCGAAGTAGGGCAGCCCGTCGGGCGTCGCTCCGGATGCGTAGAGCGTCGCGACGCCGGGGTGGTCGAGCCTCGCCAGCGCCCGGATCTCCCTCCGGAACAGCGCCTGCGCGTCCGGGTCGGCGAACGAGCCGCCGTGCAGGACCTTGAGCGCCACGACGCGGCGCGGCTCGTCCTGCACCGCCTCGTACACGACCCCCATGGCGCCGCGGCCCAGCTCCGCGCGCACCTCGAACGGGCCGACCCGGCTCGGGCGGGCCACGTCGTGATCCGAGAGTGGTGCTTCCATCATGCCGTCGCGTTGAAACCCTATATATACTGTCAGCCGGCTCCGCCGAGCCAGCCGCGACAGGGTGTTTTCCGCATTTTCCGGGCCGGAGGTGCACGCCGCCGTGGAGTCCGACAACCCCGTCCCGCTGGAGCTCGTCGAGGCCCTGAAGGCCGTTCTCGACGGGGCCTCCGATCCCGCTCGGGTGCTCCGGGCCCTTCTCGACGAGGCGGTCCGCCGCTCCGGCGCCGAGCGCGGGATCTTCGTGCAGGTGGGGGCCGGCGGCACGATGGACTACACCGTCCTGCATCGCTACTCGCCGGGCGAGGTCGCGGGGACGGCGGGGGAGTTCAGCCGGAGCCTCTTCGCCGAGGTGCTGCGCACGGGAAAGAGCATCGTGCTCGAGAACGCGCTTCGCTCTCATGGCGGCGGCGCGGCGAGCTCCGTCCGCGCCATGCGCCTCGTGTCGGTCCTCTGCGTCCCGGTGCGGGCGGAGGGGCGCATCGCGGGGATCGTCCACCTCGAGCACGGCACGCCGGGGCGCTTCCGCGAGGCGGAGCGCCGCCTCGTCGAGTCCCTCGTCGGGGTGGGAGGTCCCCTGATCGAGACGCTCCTCGCGGGCCGCCGCACGCTCGAGGAGCGCGACCGCCTGCGCGAGGCGCGGGAGAAGGTCGAGGTCGAGGTCGCCGAGAGCCGCGGCGTCCTCGCGAGGGACTGGTCGTTCGGGAGGTTCGTCGGCCGCTCCCCGTCCGTTCGCGCGCTCGAGGAGCACGTCCGCAAGGCGGCCGCGGCTTCCTGGCCCGTACTCATCCTGGGAGAGACGGGGACGGGGAAGGGGATTGTCGCCCGCGTGCTCCACTACGCGAGTCCTCGCGCGTCGAAACCGTTCGTCACCGTGTTCTGTCCGAACCTCGAGCGCGGGCTCGTCGAGTCGGAGCTGTTCGGCCACCGGCGCGGCGCGTTCACCGGCGCCGATCACGACCGGGCGGGCAAGGTCCAGGCCGCGGAGGGCGGCACGCTCTTCCTGGACGAGGTGGGCGAGCTCCCCCTCGAGCTGCAGCCGCGTCTTCTCCGCCTACTGCAGGAGAAAACCTACGAGCGCCTCGGCGACCCCGAGGAGCGCGTCGCGGACGTGCGCGTCGTCGCGGCGACGAACCGCGATCTCCCCGAGGAGGTCGCGGCCGGGCGATTCCGGCGCGACCTCTACGAGCGCCTGAACTACCTCACCGTGACGATACCGCCGCTCCGCGAGCGGAGGAGCGACATCCCGCTCCTCCTTCGCGACGCGCTGGACCGGACCGGGTCGGGGCGGTGGATCGAGATCGGCCGGGACGCGGAGCGGTGGATCGCCGGACTCGACCACGTCTGGCCGGGCAACGTCCGCCAGATCGAGCAACTCGCCGCCCGTCTTTCGCTCCAAGCGTTCGGCGCCCCGGCCTCGGCGGACGACCTCGCGAGGGTCCTCGACGCCGGGCCGGCGGTCGCGGAGCGCCGCGCGGCCGGCGAGGATCGAGACGACGGCCTGCCGGCGTCCCTCGAGCGCTACGAGCGCGAGTGGCTCGCCCGCGCCCTCGAGCGCCACGCGGGGTGCACCCGGCGGGAGCTGGCCGAGCGCCTCCGGATCAGCGAGCCGACCCTCTACAAGAAGCTCAAGCAGTACGGCCTCGGCGGCCGGAACTGAATCACGGGCACGCTCCCGACGCGGGTGTCCGCTCCGCGCCGCCCGACGTCTGCCCGTACGAGCACGTCGTGGTCCCGTTGCAGAACTTGTACAGGTAGAAAAGGACCTGTCCCGGCGCCGGCACCGTGACGTCCGGGTTGAACGAGAACGTGTAGTTCGACTTGAAGTTGGAAAGGCAGGCCACCGGTCCCAGGTTGCCGGGAGCCCCGGTGCCCAGGTTGACGCGGTCCCCGCGGATGACGTCGTCCAGGATCGTCGAGAAGTCGTCCGGTGCCTCGGGGGCCGAGTTGTGCGTCCGGCCCTCGTCGATCACCCGCACGAAGTCGACGCCCTCGAAGCGGCAGGCGCCCGCGAGCATGAGCCCGCTCGCGCGGAACTCCACCGAATCGCCCACGGGCGCGACGCTCTGCACCTGCTGGCGGTCCCAACGCACGCGTAGCTTCGACCCGGTCACCTGCCGGTCGAACTCGGGAATCGGGACCCCTCCCGCGACCGAGAGATAGATCGGGGCGGCCGGATCGATGTTGCCCAGCGAGTAGCCGGAGCGCATCGTCAGGTCCGCCATGACGTAGTTGCCTTTCGATTCGATGTTCAGGGTCCTCGGCTCGAACCGGACGGTGCCCAGCAGCGGCTCGCACGCGTCGCCGCAGGTCCCGCCCGACGAGTCGAGCTGGTCGGGGTTGGCGTCGTACGGGCAGTTGTCGCAGGCGTCGCCGATGCCGTCGTGATCGGCGTCGGCCTGCGAGGGGTTCGCTACCGTTGGGCAGTTGTCGACCAGGCAGGTCGAGGCCGGATAGCCCGGATCCGCGAAGCCGTCTCCGTCGGTGTCGGTGCACGGGTCGCAGGCGTCGCCGATGCCGTCGTGGTCCGCGTCGGCCTGTCCGGGGTTGGGAACCGTCGGGCAGTTGTCCGCCGGCGTGCATTCCGCGCCCTGATTGGGATCCGGGATGCTGTCGCCGTCGCTGTCGAGGCACACCTCGCACGCGTCGCCGATCCCGTTCCCGTTGGAGTCGGCCTGCGACGGGTTCGGGACGGTCGGGCAGTTGTCGCAGACGTCGCCCACGCCGTCGGTGTCCACGTCCTCCTGGCCGGGGTTGGTGTCGTCGGGGCAGTTGTCCTTCACGTCCGGGATCCCGTCGTGATCGCGGTCGTGCACGAATGGCACCCAGGTGCAGTCGAACGGGATGCGGATGCGCACGCGCTTGTGGCCGGGGCGGTACGGGTCGTCGGTCGGCACCGGCGGGTCCGGCCCCGGTATCGGATAGAAGACCCAAGTCGTCCCGTCCCAGTAGTAGATGTCGATCGGTACGGTGGGATCGCCTCCACCGCCCGGCCCATCCCAGATCGGGATGTCGAGCGTCGTTCCGGGCGGGAAGTTGTAGGGCGCGAAGGCCGGCCCCGTGTCGACCCCGCCGATCGGGGTCATGCCCGGCGGATACCCGCCCGGGCCGGGACCACCCGGAAGCCCTCCGGGTCCCGGAATGCCGTGGATGGTCGGGGCCGGCCGGCCGGGCGGCAGGCCGCCGGGCGGCACGGTGCACACGCCGCCGTGGTCGGGGTCGATCTTCGTGCAGCCGTCGATGCACCCGGGGTCCGTCGGCGGCGGGGGGAATACGTGCGTCCCACCGGGGGGTTCGGGATCTCCCGGGCCGTGCGGCCCCGGATGGGGCCCGCCGACGAAGACATCGTGCCGATGATTGCCGTCGAAGTCTCCCTTGTCGCACCCGGACGTGCCGCACCGCCCGCCGGGGAGCCTGCACTTCTTCTTCCGGCCCGGCGCGTCGTGGCCGATGTGGCAGGTGCAGTAGCCGAGCCGGCAAGTTCCCGCCTCGAAGGTCTGCCCGTCGATGATCCAGACGCCGCCGGCGTCGCTGATCCCATCGGGATCGGCGCCCGGCGCCCCGACCATGATGTCGTCGAGGCCGTCGCCGTTGTAGTCGCCGATCGACGCGACGAACCAGCCGTACTGGTCGCCGGCCGCCTCGCCTTCCCATACCGTGCCGGCGAGGTGCCCCGGAATCGAGCAGTCGCCGATGTCGGTGTCGTAGTAGACGCCCCAGTTGATGGTGTCCGAGGCCTGATAGACGCGTCCCGCGTCCACCATGCCGAGCGGGTCGCCCATCGGCGCCCCGATCAGGAGATCGGGAATGCCGTCGGCCTGGTTGTCGCCTCCCGCGGAGACCGAGAAGCCGAACCACCCGCCCGGCTCGGAGCCGCGGAACAGCGTTCCCGCGACGGAGAACCCGATCGCCGACGCCTCGACCCGTCCGGACGTGAGCGCGCCGCCGTGAACCACGTAGAGCGCTCCCGCGTCCTGCGCCGGCGGCCCTTCCTCCTGGGGCGGGTCGGCGTAGGGAGCGCCGATGGCCAGGTCCTCGCCGACCGAGCCGACGACGTCGCCGGGGAAGGCCACGGCCGAGCCGAAGCCGTCGTCCTGCGCCTCGCCCGAGTAGACGATTCCCGGGAGCTGGTCGCCGAGCCCGTCGGCCACGCGGCCGAGCGAGATCGTCGCCTCCGCGATCGCGGAGTTGCCGAAGACGAGATAGGCGCGCCCCGCGTGGGAGCCCCCGGAAGGGCTCGCGCCCGGAGCGCCGATCAGGAGATCGTTCCGCGGGGTCGAGCTCATGTGGCCGCCGCAGGCGACGGCGAAGCCGGCCCGGTCGCCGAGGCTCTCGCCCTCGAAGGCGACGCCGCTGACGCCGCCCGGCAGCCCGGGCTGCCCCACCTTCGCGAGGTCGACCGTGTCGATCACGGCGTCGTTCGCCAGGTTCGGGTACTCGGACGGATTGAAGAAGATCACGTACACCTTCCCCTTGCCGGTCGGAAGGCCGGTGCCGCTATCGAGCTGCTCGGCGCCGATCACGATGTCCTGCCTGCCGTCGCCGTTGAAGTCGCACCCGCCGGAGACCGAAACCCCCGTGCGGTCCCACGCCGAAGACCCCTTCGAACACGATGTCCGGCGTGTTCCGCTCGGCCTCGACCGTGCTGCCGAGATAGACGATCGCGGCGCCGGCCTCCGTGTAACCGTGCGCTTGGTACCCCGGCGCGCCGGAGACGAGGTCGTCGATGCCGTCGCCGTTGAGGTCGCCCGCCATCGCGACCGCCGAGCCCGCGCGGGCCGAGGCGGAGGCGGGGGGATTGTCGAGCGGCGGGGGGACGTCCTCGTCGCCGTTCTCGGTGACGCCGGTCGCGAACCGGCTCGTGAACGCGGGGACGGCCGTGCCGTGAAGGTCCGCGACGCCGTCCACCTGCACCGTGTAGATGGTGTTGCCGAACGGAGCGCCGCGACCGGGTCGAGCGTCGCGATCGTGCCGGCGCGGCCGACGCGCACGTCCGCCGGGACGGGAGCGCCAGTGCCGTCGAGCAGCCGGAACGTCGAGGAGCGTCACGGTCGCGGGATCCACGACCCCCGTGAACGTCAGGTTCACGCTCGCCGACCAGGGCACGTCGGCCTGATCGTCGTACGGGCGAATCGAGGCGACCGTCGGCGGCGCCGGGGTGAACGGGGCGGTTCGGTACGGCGCGAAGTCGACCCCCGTGCTGACCTGCGAGCCCGATCCCGCGCCGACGTCCGACGGCCCGTCCGTCGCCCCCCACCAGTTGTAGGTGGCGTTGACGATCGTCGCGGGGGTGTCGTTCAGCGCCCCCCAGGACGTCCCGATCAGCTCGCTGTCGTGGATCTCGGGAGCGGCGCCGTACGCGTAGAGCGCGGTCGCGCACTGGTTGACCCGGACGCCGGTCATCGGCGTCGCGGTCGAGCCGTTGTAGAACCAGAGGGCGTTCTGGCAGCGGTTGACGTCGATGTCGGTGCCCGCGCTGAGCTGGCCGTTGACGCTGACCGCCGTCGTCACGTCCTCGATCTTCACGTGACGCAGCGTGGCGCGGCCGGTGGTCTCGACGCAGAGCCCCTGCCAGCGCGAGGCCGCGGCGGGAGCCTTCTCGAACAGGATGGGGTCGGGCACGCCGCTGCCCGTACCGTCGGCGACCAGCTCGCCTGGGGCGCCCGCGGCGCCTCCCGCGCACAGGCCCGAGGCGGCCGGGAACTCCAGGCGCACGCCCGGCTCGATGCGCAGCGTCGAGCGGCCGTCCGCTCCCGCGGTGCCCTGCACGCGCCCACCCGAGAGGAACCGGAGAGTGCCCGCCGAGTTGCGCCACGTCGCGTCGGTTGCGAGGGTGCCGCCGATCACCTCCACGACGGGAGGGGTCACGGCGGGAACGAAGCCGTTGCCCGACGAAAGCGACTCGACCGTGCTCATCGGCACCCGCGACGTCCTCTGACCCCAGTTCGTGAAGGTATTGCCGGTGAGGGTCGCGACGGGGGTCTCGGAGTTGAAGAAGACGCTCTCGATCGACGGGTTGTTGCGCACGTAGGTCGTTCCGCCCTGCAGGAGGATGTCGTGCGAGGCGTTCGTGTCGATGCGGGAGTTCTGGATCGTCACGGCGCCCGAGTCCACGCGCACGCCGTAGTGGGCCGACTGGCGGATCGTGACGTCGTCGAGGAGGATCGATGCCGACGTCGCGGGGCCCGCGAAAATGCCGCCGTAGGCGCTCGTCCCGCGGCCGGCCCAGAAGACCTCCGCCTTGCGGATCGTGGAGGACCTCGCCAGGGGATAGAACCCGATCCCGTACCAGTCGCCGCGGGCCGGCGTGGCCGCGCCGCTCGTGAACCGGATCGTGGCCGGGGCGCCCGGACCCGCCGTTCCGTCGGCCACCAGCGCGCCCTTGGCGCTGTTGCCGAAGTAGAGCTGCGTCGCGAGGTCGAACCGGAGCTCGAGGCCGGGGTCGAGGGTCAGGGTGGTGACGGCGTCGGCGCCGTCGGTCCCCGCGACCTCGATCGATCCCTTGATCGCGTAGACCCCGCCCAGCTCCGCGGTCCAGTTCGCGTCGCGCGCGACCGTGCCGGCGATCACTTCGGTGACCGCGCCCGGGGCCGCGGTGACCGCGTTGCTCGCGGCCATCTCGCCGACGACGTCCGGCTCGAGCCGGGGGAACTTCGGCCCCGCGCCCCAGTTCGTCACGGTGTTCCCGCTCCAGCTGACGTTCGGATCGGTCGCGGCGTAGAACACGCTCTGGAACGACGAGCCGGTGACCGCGCCCACGCCCGCCGAGAGGTAGAGGTCCTGCTCGGTGTTGCCGGAGAGGGTCGCGTTCTCGAGGTTGAACGTCCCGCCCGCCCAGTCGGCGCCGTAGCGGTTCGCGGTCAGCGTGACGCCGCTCGCGTTGACGGTCCCCCCCTCGACGCGCAATCCGTCGAGCGCGGAGGCGTTTGCCGAGCCGCCGGCGATCGTGACGCTCCCCGAGAACACGCGGAAGCCGTAATTCTTCGACCCCTCGACGTTCACGTTGGTCAGGGTCACGGCCTGCAGGGCGCTGTTGTTGACCGAGACCGCGGTCGCGTTTGCCCCGGCCCGTCCGGAGTACCGCAACCTCGCGTTGTTGACCGAGGACGCGCGCGCGCCGGCGTAGAAGTAGAGGCCGTACCAGTCCCCGGCGGCGGGGGAGGCCGCGTTCGACGTCATGAGGATCTCCCCCGAGGCGCCGTTCGCGACGAGGGCGCCGACCGCGGACGACCCCACGTACAGGTAGGTCGCGGGATCGAAGCGGAGCTCGGTCGAGGGGGCGATCGTGAGCGTGGCCACGCCGCCCGCGCCGGCGGTCCCGGCTACCTCGACGCTTCCCGTGACGCCGAGCTTCCCCAGCGTCGGCCGCCAGGTGGTGTCCTTGCCGACGATTCCCCCGGCGATCTCGGTGAACGGGTCGGCGATGGCGGAGATCGTGTTGCTCGACGTGTCGGAGAGCGAGCCGACGTCGTTGGGCGACAGGCGCGAGACCTTGGCGCCCCAATTGGTCACGGTGTTCCCGGTCCACGTGAACGAAGGCGAGCCGTCGCTGTAGTAGATGCTCTCGAACGACGACCCGGTGATCGAGCCGCCGCCGCCGGAGAACCAGAAGTCGTACCCGGAGGCGTGCGGCTTCACGGTGCTCGAGGCGACGTTCAGCGTCCCCGCCGTCGCGCTGATGCCGTTATGGCCGTTGTCGTGGACGTTGGCGCCCGTGACGCTCGCCGTTCCTCCCGCGACCCGGAGGCCGTCGAGGGTGTTGTTGGCCAGCTCGACGGTCGAGATCGCGGTGGACCCGCCGCAGTTCTGGATGCCGTAGGCTGCGGAGTCGAAGACGCCCGTCTGGTCGATCGTGACGGTCTGACCGGCGCCGATGCAGACGGAGATCCCGCCGGGGTTGGTCGTGGATTTCCCGGCCCAGCGGACCTCGGCCCTGCGGATCGTCGAGCTGCGCGCGCTGCCGAAGAAGAAGAGCCCGTACCACTTCCCGCGCGCGGGACTCGGGTCCGACGTCGTGAAGAGGATCGTGGACGGGGCGTTCGGCCCGACGGCGCCGTCGGCGACGATCGCGCCGGGCGCGCTGTACCCCGCGTACAGGTAGGTCGACGCGGCGAAGCGCACGACCGACCCCGGATCGATGGTCAGGACGGGCACGGATGCGCCGGCCACCTCGACAGTCCCGGTCACATCGATCGTGCCCACCGTCGTCTTCCAGGTCTGCGTGGACGCCACCGTCCCGGCGATCACGTTGACCGACGGCGAGGCCGCCGTGTTCACGAAGGTCGAGCTCGAGATCGGACCGAGCGCGTTCGGGTCCACGCTGGAAATCCGCGTGCCCCAGCCGTCGAAGGTGTTCCCCGACCACGTGACGGTCGGGTTCGAGTCCGGGTAGGTCACGCTGGTCAGCGTGCACCCCGAGATCGTCCCCGACGTCGCGCCGGAGAGCGACACGTCGTGCGTCGTGTTCCCGCTGAGCGTCGAGCCCGAGAGCGTCAGCGCGCCTCCGGTCGCGAGGACGCCGTAGCCGCTGCTGGAGATGGACGACGACGAGATCGAAAGCGAGCCGCCGGCCAGGTAGACGCCGCGCGCGATCGCCCCCTGGATGGTCAGGTTCGTCGCCGAGACGGTTCCCGCCGCCACGGCCAGCGCGTTCTTCTCCGAATCCACGACCTGCACGTCGTTCAGGGTGATCGCCTGCGCGGCGGCCGCCGTGGCGTAGATCACGCCGTAACCGGTGTGAACGCTGTAGCCCCCGTGCTGGACCACCACCTTGCGCAGCGTGGACGCCCGCGCGGAGCCGTAGAACCAGATCCCGTACCAGCCGTTCCGCGCTCCCGTGGACGAGGTGAACGTGATGGCGGCCGGGGCGCCCGGTCCGACCGTCCCGTCGGCGACGATCGAGCCGGCGGCCGTGCTCCCCGCGTACAGGTAGGTCGAGGGAGCGAACTGGACCACCGAGCCGGGATCGATCGTCAGCACCGGCGCGGACGCGCCGGCCACCTCGACGGACCCGGTGACGTTGACCGTGCCCACGGACGTCTTCCACGTCTGCGTGTTCGCCACCGCCCCGGCGATCACGTTGACCGACGGCGAGGCGGCCGTGTTCACGAAGGTCGAGCTCGAGATCGGGCCGAGCGCGTTCGGGTCCACGCTCGAAACCCGCGTTCCCCAGCCGTCGAACGTATTTCCCGACCAGGTCAGGGTGGGGGAGGAGTCCGGGTAGGTCACGCTGGTCAGCGTGCAACCCGAGATCGAGCCCGACGTCGCGCCGGAGAGGGACACGTCGTGCGTCGTGTTCCCGCTGAGCGTCGAGCCCGACAGCGTCAGCGTTCCGCCCGCGGTGAGGACGCCGTAGCCGCTCGTGGAGATGGACGCCGACGACATCGAGAGCGATCCGCCGGCCAGGTAGACGCCGCGCGCGAGCGCCCCCTGGATGCTCACGTTCGTCGCGGAGACGGTTCCCGCCGCCACGGTCAGCCCGTTCTTCTCCGAATCCACTATCTGCACGTCGTTCAGGGTGATCGCCTGCGCGACGGCCGCCGCGGCGTAGATCGCGCCGTAGCCGGTGTGGGAGACGTAGCCCCCGTGCTGGACCACGACCTTGCGCAGCGTGGACGCGCGCGCGGAAGCGTAGAACCAGATCCCGTACCAGCCGTTGCGCGCTCCCGTGGACGACGTGAACGTGATCGCGGCCGGGGCGCCCGGCCCCACCGTCCCGTCGGCGACGATCGCGCCGGCGGCCGTGCTCCCCGCGTAAAGGTACCTCTGTGCGGCGAACCGGACGACCGCGCCGGGGTCGATGGTCAGGACCGGCGCGGTCGCGCCGGCGACCTCGACGTTGCCGGTCACGTTGATCGTGCCGACGGTCGTCTTCCAGGTCTGCGTCGCCGCCACCGTCCCGGCGATCACGTTGACCGACGGGGACGCGGCCGTGTTCACGAAGTTCGACGCCGAAATCGCGCCGAGCGCGTTCGGATCGACGTCGGAGACGCGGGTGGCCCAGCCGTCGAAGGTGTTCCCCGACCAGGTCAGGGTGGGGGAGGAGTCCGGGTAGGTCACGCTGGTCAGCGTGCACCCCGAGATCGTCCCCGACGTCGCGCCGGAGAGCGACACGTCGTGCGTCGTGTTCCCGCTGAGCGTCGAGCCCGACAGCGTCAGCGTTCCGCCCGCCGTGAGGACGCCGTAGCCGCTCGTGGAGATGGACGACGACGACATCGAGAGCGAGCCGCCGGCCAGGTAGACGCCGCGAGCGATGGCCCCCTGGATGTTCACGTTCGTCGCGGAGACGGTTCCCGCCGCCACGGCCAGCCCGTTCTTCTCCGAGTCCACGATCTGCACGTCGTCGAGCGTGATCGTCTGCGCGGTGGGTCCCGCAGCGTAGATCACGCCGTAGCCGGTGTGGGAGGCGTAGCCCCCGTGCTGGACCACGACCCTACGCAGCGTGGACGCGCGCGCCGAGGCGTAGAACCAGATCCCGTACCAGCCGTTGCGCGTCCCCGTGGACGAGGTGAACGTGATAGCCGCCGGGGCTCCCGGCCCCACCGTCCCGTCCGCGACGATCGCGCCCGGGCCCGTGTTTCCCGCGAAGAGGTAGTTCGAAGCGTCCACGGTCACCACGGCGCCGGGGTCGATCGTCAGCGTGACCGCGGTCGCGTTTCCCACCTCGACGTTGCCGGTCAGGTGCCACGGGCCGAGCGTCGTGGGCCAGGTGGCGTTCTTGCGGAGCCGGCCGGCGATCAGCGTCGCCTCGGCTCCCCCGACCGAGGTGATCGAGGTCACGCTCGAGGCGAAGCCGCCGGCGTCGTTGGGAGCGAGCTGCGAGGGCGTCTGCCCCCAGTCGACGAGCGTCGTGCTCGACCAGGTCAAGTTTGGGCTGTCGTCGTTGTAGCGCAGCGAGGACAACGTGCACCCGGAGATCGTCCCGGTGACGGCCCCCTGGACGTAGAAGTCGTTGGTCGCGTTCGCCGACATCGTGACGTTCGAGAGCGAGGGGGTACCCCCCTCGATGCGGACGCCGTACGTGGCGTTGCCGCTCACGGTAGAGTTAGACAGGGAAACCGTGCCGTTCATCAGGCGCACGCCGTGGCCGACCGAGCTCTGCACCGTCAAGTTGTCGAGCGCGATCGCGACCGCGGCGGCGGGGTTCGCGGTCAGGTTCGCCCCGAGCCCGCCGCTCTTCCCGGCGTACCGGATCGACGCGTTCTTGATCGTCGAGGCCTTGGCGGTCGGGTAGAAGTCGATCCCGTACCAGTCGCCGGCGGCGGGGGACGCCGCGTTCGAGGTGAAGACGATCGGGGCGCCGGCCGAGGCGTCGGCCTGCAGCGCGCCGGGGCCGAGATTGCCGAAGTAGAGACGCCCCGTGTTCGCGCTGGTCGTGCCCGGCGTGAAGCGAACCTCGACCCCGGGCTCGATCGTCAGGGTGGCGGTCGTCGAGGTCGTGCTCGCGAACTCGACGGGTCCAGGGACGATGTAGGGCGACCCGGCGATCGTCCAGGTCTCGCTGGCGGCGTGGCGCCCCGTCGTCACCGTGGTCGATGCCCGCGGCGGGGCTCCGAGCGCCGAAACGAGCGCGAGCCCGAGCAGGGCGATCCTGAAGGAGCCGGACCAGCGGTGAGCGGAACCCATCGGAACCTCCCCGCTCTCGGCGCCAACGACCCGTGTCCGGCCCCCGGGGCCGGACAGGTCGCCGCGCCGGGGAGCGCTTGCGTCACTGGATTTCGAAATGCCCGGAACCGGAGGAGCAAGGCGCGTGCCGCGGGTGGAGGCGGTCGTTTCCGGAGAATCGGGCAGGGCGAACTCTCCGATCCGACAGGAGGCTATTCGTTTCGAGAGAGAATCCGTCCCCGGCCGCCGTCACTCGAGCCGCGGAGGGGGACGGCGGCGCGGTCACGGACCCGGGTCGCGAGCGTTGCGGGGAGCCGTCGGAGGCGGGCTCCCACCGCGGAGCGCGAGCACGCGGTCGGGGTAGTCCGAGATGATTCCGTCCACTCCCCACTCGACCATGCGCCGGATGTCGGCCGGCTCGTTGACAGTCCAGGGGATCACCTTGACGCCGCGCGCGCGCATCCGGCGCACGTCGTCCCGCCGCAGATCCGTGAACCTCGGAGAGAGGATGGTCGCCGCGCTCGACTCGAGCAGCGCGTCGTAGCTTTCCCGATCTCGCACGAGGATCGCCCGCGCGATTCCCGGGGCGAGCTCGCGCACCGCCCTCAGCGCCGCCGGGTCGAACGACTGCACGATCGCGCGGCCTTCCATGCCGTGTCGGCGCAGGGCGGCGACGACCAGCTCGGCGAAGGACCCGAGGGGGATGGCCTGCCTGGGCGAGCCGGCCTTCATCTCGACGCTGACCCGAACCGGGTAGGGCGCGGCCCGTGCGAGATCCAGGACCTCGTCGAGGGTCGGGATCCGCGCGCCGGGGACGGGCCGCTGCTCGGGAAAGTCCTTTCGAGGGACCGAGCCGCAATCGATCCCTTCGAGATCGGCGAGCCGCAGCTGGTCGAACGGGGCGTCGGGGACCTTCCCTCCGCCTTCCCGCCGGCAGTACGCGGGATCGAGGCCCGGGTCGTGGGCCACGATCACCACGCGATCCTGGGTGAGCTGCAGGTCCATCTCCAGGGTCGTGACTCCGAGCTCGAGCGCACGCCGGAACGCGGGCAGGGTGTTCTCCGGCAGCAGGCCCCGGCAGCCGCGGTGGCCCTGCACGTCGAGCGTCGGCAAGCTCGCGCCGCCGGCGACGCAGGTGAACGCGAGCACGGCCGCCGTGACCCACGCCGGCGGGGCCGGCGATGCGCGCGGCGCTCTCTTGCGTCCGTCCCGGCGCTTCATCGCTTCCTCCGGAGCGGAAGAGGGCAGTGGACGCGGATCGTACACCCCTTCTCGAAGCGGCCGCCCGGACGACGCGGGTGACGACCTCGCATGGAGCGTCGGGTGAGCCGTATCCATCTGGACGAGGGGAGGCGTCACCGGCGCAGGCGACAAAAGAGGTGCATAATCTCCCGTGGGGGCCGTTCACGAAACGACAACATCCGACCGCAAAGGGAGGAACTGCGATGACCCCCACGGAGAAAGCGGCCCCGCTCCGATTCGATCCCCCCGGTCCCGGCTTCTGGGAGCTCGACCCCGTTCACTTCCCGCGCCCGGCAACGCGATACTGGATGGAGGTCCATCCCGAAGCGTTCAAGCGCGGCACGCGCGAGTTCGCCGGCTCCTACGGCATGCTGATCGACTCGCTCGAAGATGGCGTACGTCAACGGCTTCGCGTTCAGGCGCGTGAGTCCGGCCCCGGAAGACGAGATCCCCGGGCGCTTCCAGCGCGCGGACGAGGTCTACCGGCGGAAGTACTGGCGGGAGCAGCTTCGCGACTGGAACGAGAAGTTCAAGCCGACCGCGATCGAGGCTCACCGGGAGCTGCAATCGGTCGACCCCGACGGGCTCTCGGACGACGACCTCGCCGCGCATCTGAAGCGCTGCCGCGATCACCATGCGGAGATGCTCTTTCAGCACATGCGCTTCACGGCGGCGGCGATCGTCCCGACGGGGGACTTCCTCGCGCACGTCGGCGACTGGACCGGCCTCCCTCCGTCCGAGTTGCTAGGCCTCATGCGCGGCACGTCGCCCGTGTCGGCGGGGGCGTCCGCGGAGCTCGGGGCGCTGATCGCCGCGATACGGAAGGACTCGCGAGCGCAGAAGCTGCTCGAGTCGGAAGAGGATCCCGGTCGCATGCTCGAGGCGCTGCGCGCGCTCGATCGCGGCACCGGCGCCGCCGTGTCCGCGTACCTCGACCTCGTCGGGTACCGACTGCTCGACGGCTTCGACATCTCGAACCCCTGCGCGCTCGAGCTGCCGGACGTGCTGCGCCGGGCCATTCGAGCCGCCGTCGCCGAGACGGGCACCGCCGCGTCGGACATCGAGGGCCGGATCGCGGACGTTCGCGGGAAGGTGCCCGCGCAGCATCGGGCCGAGTTCGACCAGCTGCTCGAGGAGGCTCGGCTCACCTATCCGATCCGCGACGAGCGCGGGGTCTTCAGCGACATCTGGGCCTCCGGGCTCATGCGGCGGGCGGCGCTCGCGGGCGGCCGCCGGCTCGCCGGCAAGGGGCGGATCCACGATGCCGCTCACTTCGTCGACGCTGGCCTCGAGGAGATGCGCGCGCTGCTGTCCGGCTCGGGCGGACCCTCCGCGGACGAACTCGCGAAGCGGTGGAATTACCGCGCGTCGCACAGCTCCAAGGAAGCGCCGCCGGTGCTGGGCCCGCCGCCTCCTCGGCCGGACCTGTCCGGGTTGCCGCCCTCCGCCGCGCGCTTGATGCGCGCGACCGGAATCGCCCTGAACGCGCTGTTCGGCAGCTCCGAGGCGCCGCACGAGGCGCACATGCTGCGCGGGCTGTCGGCGAGCCGGGGCGTTTACGAAGGGCCGGCGCGCCGGGTCTCCCATCCCTCGGAGTTCGACCGGATCGTCCGGGGCGACGTCCTCGTCACCGAATCGACGACCGAAGCGTTCAACATCCTCCTGCCGTTGCTCGGGGCGATCGTCACGGACAGCGGCGGCCTGCTCTCCCACTCCGCGATCGTCGCGCGCGAGTACGGGATTCCGGGCGTCGTCGGCACGCGCGAGGCGACCGAGCGCATCGCCGACGGGGCCCGGGTGCGCGTCGACGGGGATGCCGGCGAGGTCACGGTGCTCGGATGAAGGGAGTCGTTCCGCTCGAGAAAGCGCTCGACGAGACGCTCTTCGGATCGAAGGCGGTCGGGCTCGGTCAGGCGATCCGGGACGGTCTTCCGGTCCCGCCCGGAGTCGCGCTCTCCGGCTCGATCGTCGAGGCCGTCGCAGCCGGGGAGCGAGCCGCGATCAAGGAAGTCGCCAGGTGGGTCAAGCCGCTCGGCGGCCCCCTCGCCGTCCGCTCGTCCGCCGCGGACGAGGACGGCGCCGCGGCGAGCTTCGCCGGCCAGCACCTGACCTTGCTCAACGTTCCGTCCGCCGAGGAGCTCGGCTCGGCGTTGAACCGGATCTGGTGGTCGGCGAACTCGGACTCGGCGATCACGTACCGGCAGCGCGTCGGCCTCTTCACCCGCCCGAGCGTCGGCGTCGTCGTCCAAGCGCTCCTCGATCCCGATACCGCGGGGGTCATGTTCACCAGGAATCCCGTCACCGGGGCCGACGAGCGGGTGATCGAGGCGAGCTGGGGCCTCGGCGAGGCGGTCGTCGCGGGGATCGTGATTCCCGACCACTACCGCGTCGACCGCTCGGGCCAGGTGCTCGAGCGGAAGCCGGGACTCAAGCGGGTCGCGGTCCGCGGCGTTCCCGGCGGGGGCACGGTCGAGGAGACGGTCCCACCAGACCGCGTCGAGCGACTGTGCCTCGACGACGATCAGCTCCTCGAGCTGAACCGGCTGGCGGGCCGGTGCGAGGAGGTTTACGGTCCCGGCCGAGACGTCGAGTGGGCGATCGCGGGCGGGACCCTCTATCTGCTTCAGTGCAGGGCGATCACGAAGTCAGGGCGCTGAGGCGCGCGCTCACCGTGGACGACGGCGGCGCCCCACGGCGCATGCCGCGAGGGAGGATCGATCTTCATGAGAGGCGCCCCCGTCAAGGTCCTGCAGCGCGTTCCGCTCTTCGCGGACCTGTCCAAGCGCGAGGTCCAGCAGATCGCGCGCCTGTTCAAGCTGCGTCGCTTCTCCGAAGGCGAGACGGTCGTCCATGAGGGCTCGGGCGGGGCCGCCTTCTTCGTGATCGAGTCCGGGGAGGCCGAGGTCGTCATCCGCGGCAAGAAGCGCGCGACGCTGAAGGAGGACGACTACTTCGGCGAGATCGCCCTGATCGACGAGGGCACGCGCATGGCGACGATCGTCGCTTCCAGCGAGCTCGTCTGTTACGGCCTCACCTACTGGGACTTCCGCCCGCTCGTGGTGGCGAACGGCCTGATCGGCTGGAAGCTGCTGCAGCGGATGGCGAAGATGCTTCGCGCCGCCCGGGAAGACTAGCCTCGGCGAGGCGGCGAAACGTCTTCTCGCCGCGCCTCCTGCGGCCCCTTCAAGTCCCTTTCCCACGGGGGAGTCGCGGTTCGAGCCCCGCCGCAGACACCTGCGCCGCTCGCCGCGAGATCGTGCGATGATCGCGACGCAGGGGCCCCTGCGCCCGGATGGCGGATTGCATCGAAAGCCGGCTCCCCGGATGATGGGTGCCGGGGGCGCGCGCGTTCGGCGAGGTTCGGGATGGCTCAGCTCCGCTTCGGGCCGGTCCTCTCGCGGCGGCCCGCGTTCGGGATCGGCGACGCGCTCATCCTCGCGGGGATCGCGGCCCTGCTCTATGCGGGCGCGCGTCTCGCGTTCTTCGCCCCCCGCGCCATCGCGGGGCCCGAGATCTCCACCTCGCCGAGGGCCCTGCCGTGGTACGCCCTCCTCTCCGTGGGCCGGATGGCGATCGCCTACGCGCTGTCCCTGGGATTCAGCCTGGCGTACGGGTACGCCGCCGCGCGAAACGCCTCGGCGAGGAAGCTCCTGATGCCGCTCCTGGACGTCCTCCAGAGCGTGCCGATCCTCTCGTTCCTCCCCGTCGTGCTCCTCGGTCTCGGCGCGGTGCTGCCCCAGAAGCTCGCCGCCGAGATCGCCGCGGTGGTCCTGATCTTCACCTCGCAGGCCTGGAACATGACGTTCTCGTTCTACCAGTCCCTCTCCACGATTCCCGACGAGCTTCGCGAGGCGGCGGCGATCTTCCGTTTCTCCCCCTGGATGCGCCTTCGCGTGGTCGAGCTCCCTTTCGCGGCGATCGGGCTGATCTGGAACAGCGTGATGAGCTGGGCGGGAGGGTGGTTCTTCCTCATGGCGTCGGAGATCTTCAAGGTCGGGCGCCGCGACTTCCGCCTTCCGGGGCTGGGCTCCTACCTGCAGACCGCGGCCTCGCAGGGGGACATCCGCGCGGTGGCGCTCGGGGTTCTCGTCCTCGTCGTGATCGTGGTCTCCCTCGACCAGCTTGTCTGGCGGCCGCTCCTCGCGTGGGCCAACAAGTTCAAGATCGAGACGGTGGAGGGGGAGCAGCCGCCGACCTCGTGGTTCCTGAACGCCATGGGCGGCTCGTGGCTGGCGGCCCGATTCCGCTCCGGCGTCGTCGTGCCGCTTCGCGAGCGGGCCGACCGGCTGTTCGCGTCGACGCCCGCGAGCGAGGCGCCGTCGCGCTCGGACGGCGGACGATCGCGCTGGCCCGCGCGCGCCGCCGCCGTCCTGGCGATCGCCGCGATCGCCTACGGCGCCTTCTGGGCGGCTGCGATGCTCGCCTCGGTGCCCGCGGCCGCGTGGGGGCGCATCGGCGCCGGCGTCCTCGCGACCTTCGCGCGGGTGGCGGCTTCGTTGACGCTGGCGCTCGCCTGGACCCTGCCGGTGGGCTACGTCATCGGCACCCGGCCCCGCCTGGCGAGAGTGCTCCAGCCCGCCGCCCAGGTGCTCGCCGCGGTGCCGGCCACCGCGCTCTTCCCGGTGATCCTTCTGTTCATGATCCGGCTTCCCGCCGGCCTCAACCTGGCGGCGATCCTCCTCATGCTCATGGGCACGCAGTGGTACCTGCTCTTCAACATCATCGCCGGAGCGTCGGCGATTCCCAGGGATCTGCGGGACACCACGGACCTGCTTCGCCTGGGACGGGTGGCCCGGTGGCGGACGCTGGTCCTTCCCTCGCTGTTCCCGTTCATCGTCACCGGGGCGATCACGGCGGGGGGCGGCGCGTGGAACGCCAGCATCGTCGCCGAGTTCGTGGAGTTCGGCGGCAGGACCCACGCGACGTTCGGGGTCGGCTCGGCGATCGCCCTGGCGACCGCCGAGGCCGACTACCCCGCGCTTCTCGCCGGAACGCTCGCCCTGGTGGGCACGGTGGTGCTGATCAACCGCCTGTTCTGGATGCGGCTCTACCGCCTCGCGGAAGAGCGCTACCGCATGGATTGAGGGAGACGCCGTGAGCGAGACCGCCCTTCTCACCGTCGACCGGGTCACGAAGACCTACGGCCGCGAGCCCAAGGTGTTCACCGCCGTCGCCGACGTCACCCTCGAGATCGAGCCCGGGCAGTTCGTGTGCCTGCTCGGGCCGTCGGGCTGCGGCAAGTCGTCGCTGCTGCGCATCATCGCGGGCCTGAGTCCGGCCACCGAGGGGCGCGTCCTCTACCGCGGCGCGCCGCTCGCCGGCGTGAACCCCCACGCGACCATCGTCTTCCAGACGTTCGCGCTCTACCCGTGGCTCACCGTGCAGGACAACGTCGAGGTGGCCCTGCGTGCCCGGGGCGTTCCGACCGCCGACCGCCGCGTCCGGGCGCTGCGGCTGCTCGACACCGTGGGGCTCGACGGCTTCGAGTCGGCGTATCCGCGGGAGCTGTCCGGCGGCATGCGCCAGAAGGTCGGCTTCGCGCGGGCCATGGCCGTCGAGCCCGAGCTGCTGTGCCTCGACGAGCCCTTCTCGGCCCTCGACGTGCTGTCCGCCGAGGCGCTGCGCGGCGAGCTCCTCGAGCTGTGGTCGAGCCGTGCCATCCCCACGAAGGCCATCCTCATGGTGACGCACAACATCGAGGAGGCGGTGCTGATGGCGGACCGCATCGTCGTCATGGGCAAGGACCCGGGCCGGATCCTCACGGAGATCCCCGTGAGCCTCCGGCACCCCCGCCATCGCAAGGACACCGCGTTCCAGGCGCTGGTGGACACCGTCTACGCCGCCGTCGCCGGGAAGACCCGCCCCGACGCCGACGTCCAGCGGCAGCCCGGACGCCGCCTGCCGCGGGCGCGCCCCAACGCGCTCGCGGGCCTCGTGGAGAAGCTCGCGGCCGAGGACGGCCGCGCCGACCTCTACCGGCTCTCCGCGGAGCTGTCCCTCGAGATCGACGACCTCCTGCCGGTCGTGGAGGTGGGGGAGCTGCTCGGGATGCTCGCGGTCGCCGAGGGCGACCTGCTGCTCTCCGATCTGGGCAAGACGTACGCCGAGGCGAGCATCCTGGCCCGCAAGGAGCTGATCGCGGGGCGCGTGCTGCGCATCCCGGTCGTGAACCGGGTCTACGAGGCGCTGCAGCAGGACGACAACCACCGCATCGACCGCACCTACTTCCTGGGCCTTCTTCGCGACGAGTACGGCGAGCAGGCCGAGGCCGAGCTCGAAACGATCATCGCCTGGGGGCGCTTCGCGGAGTTGTTCTCGTTCGACCAGGCGACCGGCGAGCTGTACCTCGAGTCCTGAAGCAGCGGTAAACCCGCTTCAGCACGCGAACGGCGCGTGTATTCCGGTGAGCGCATCGTAGAGCGCGGACGCCATGCGCTCGCAAGATTCGATCGCACGCTGCCCATCCTCCGGTCCCAGACGGTTCAGCTTCTCCGCCAACGCCTCCCGCTCGCCGTAGTCCCCGTCGTGAAGCACGAAGTACTCCCGGCAGGCGGCGGGGATCTCCGGGTAGAACTCGAGCAGCCCCTTCAGCTTGCTCCGAGCCGTACCCGGCTGCTGCGTCTCGAACGCGTAGAGCGCCCCCGCGGCCGTGGGCTCGGTCGAGAACAAGTCGCTCGACAGCGCGAGCAGCTCGGTCACTTCTCGCACGGACGGGGTGGACGCCGACTCCCCCAGCGTGCCGGCGAAGGTGTCCCGCCAGACCCGGGCGTGATGTTCCTCTTCACGCGCGTGGGCCGCGTCCCCGGCAGCGCGCCAACCCTCCGGAACGGCGGAGATGAACGCGCCGTACTCCCGCGCATAGACCCTGAGCGCGGAAACCGGGAGCCGTCCCTCGCTCCACGCGACGTAGAAGGGATGGTCCAGGAGTCGCTTCATCGCGACGCGGTCGTCGCACGCGCTCGACACGTTGTTCGCTGACGGCTCCGACATGGCTCGCTCCTCTTCTCCACGTGCCACTCGCCGCGCGCCGAGTGCCTCGACCGCTCCCGCGTCGCTCGCGAGGGAACGGGACTATTATAGTCAACAATTAGTGGGCTGCACGCCGCCGGCCGGGCGGGCGCGGCAGGCGGCTCTCGGCTCGCGTGTTAGACTCGTCGCAATGTGGGCCCCGAGCACCTGCCCGAGCTGCTCCAGCGTCCTCTCCGCGGGAAGCCGCTTCTGCGGTTCCTGCGGCCAGGCGGTGTCCCCCTCGTCCGCGCTGCCGACCGAGGATTTCGCGCGGAGCGCCGGCCCGGAGTCGGCGCGCCCGGTCCCGTCCCACTTCGCTCCCGCGGCGGCGCGGTTCGTTCCCGGAGCGATCCTCGCCGACCGCTACCGAATCGTGGGCCTGCTGGGAAAGGGGGGCATGGGGGAGGTCTACCGGGCCGACGACTTGAAGCTCGGGCAGCCCGTCGCCCTCAAGTTCCTGCCCCCCGGCTTCGACGAAAACCCGGAGCGTCTCCAGCGTTTCCTCAACGAAGTGCGGACCGCGCGCCAGGTTTCCCATACGAACATCTGCCGGATCTACGACGCCGGAGAGGCCGACGGACAACATTTCCTGTCGATGGAATACGTCGACGGCGAGGACCTCGCATCGCTCCTGCGCCGGATCGGGCACATTCCGAAGGACAAGGCGATCCAGATCGCGCGGCAGCTCTGCGCCGGCCTCGCGGCCGCGCACGACGCCGGCGTCCTGCACCGGGACCTGAAGCCCGCGAACGTCATGATCGACGGCCGAGGGCGGGCGCGCATCACCGACTTCGGCCTCGCGGCGTTCGCCGAGGAGATCGGCGGCGAGGAGATCCGCTCCGGAACCCCCGGCTACATGGCGCCGGAGCAGCTCGCGGGCCGGGAAGTCTCCGTGCGCAGCGATCTCTACTCGCTCGGCCTGGTCCTCTACGAGCTGTTCACCGGCAAGCCGGCCTTCAGGGCGTCGTCCTACGGCGAGCTGCAACGCATGCAGTCCGAGTCTACGCCCGCGTCCCCTTCCAGTCTGGTCGAGGGGTTCGACCCGACGGTCGAGCGGGTCATCCTTCGCTGCCTGGACACGGATCCGGCGCTCCGGCCCGCCTCGGCGCTTTCGGTCGCCGCCGCGCTTCCGGGCGGCGATCCGCTCGCCGCCGCCCTCGCCGCCGGCGAGACCCCGTCCCCCGAGATGGTGGCCGAGGCCGGACACAAGGGCGCTGCCTCGCCATGGGTCTCCTGGGGCGCCCTCGCCCTGTTCCTCGTGGCCCTCGCCGGCGTCATCGCGCTGGCCCCGCGCGCGACGTTGCTGGGGATGGTTCAGCTCGACAAGCCGCCCGAGTTCCTGCGGGAGCGCGCGAGGGAGATCCTCTCGCAGGCTGGCCACGACCGGAAACCGGCCGACAGCCTCTTCGCGTTCGATGCGGACCGCGGCTATCTCGACGAGCTGCTCCGCCGCAATCCGACGGGTGCGGGCGCGGGACCGTGGGAGGGTCTCCAGTCGTCCCCCCCGCGCGGGATCCGCTTCTGGTACCGCCAGAGCCCGCGGGATCTGGAGCCGCTGAACGGGGCGACCATCGCAGTGTGGCTCGACGACCCGCCGGACTCGGCGCCGGGAATGGCGAGGGTCGGGCTCGATCCCGATGGCCGGCTGATCTCGCTGCTGGTCGTTCCGGGAGAGCGCACCGAGCCGGAGCCGGCTCCGGCGGAGCCGGACTGGGCGCCTCTCCTCCGGGCCACCGGCGTGGATGCGAAGACGCTCGTGCCCGCGCGGCCGGAATGGGCTCCGCCGGTCTTCGCGGATCGCCGCGCCGCGTGGACGGGGTCCTGGCCGGGAACGCCGGAGATACCCCTACGGATCGAGGCGGCGGCGGCCGGTGGCCGGCCGGTGTCGCTGCGGATCGTGGAGCCTTGGGACCGTCCCTTGGAAGAGTCCGCGCCGCCGCAGGGCCTTTGGCGTCGCGCGTCCCAGCTCGTCAACACCCTCTGGTTCGTCGTCGTGGTCGCCGCCGCCGGGATCGTGGCGCTGCGGAACGTCCGCCGCGGAAGGGGAGACCGTCGTGGCGCCTTGAGGCTGGCTCTCTACCTCGGCGCCGCGCGGATGCTGTGGTTCCTCGGCGCGCACCACGTCGCGTCGCCCTCCGAGCTGAACCTCTTCGTCGGCCATCTCTCGTACGCCATGCAGAGGGTCGGCCTGGCCTACGTCTTCTACCTCGCGATCGAGCCGTACGCCCGGCGGCTGTGGCCGCGGATGCTCGTCTCGTGGGTGCGGGTGCTGGAGGGACGCGTCCGCGATCCCCTGGTGGGACGCGACCTGCTGATCGGGTGCGCCGCGGCCGCGCTGGGCGTGCTGCTCGGGCGCCTTGCTCGCGGGGTTCCCGCGATGCTGGGCGGGGCGCCGGTTCTGCCGCAATGGAACGAATGGAGCTTCGAGTCGCTCCGTGGGACCGTGCCGGCGTTCGTGTCCATCATGGGCATCCACACCACGGAGCTGCTGAGCATCATCTTTCCGGTCACGATGCTACTGATCTTTCGTCTTCTGCTGCGACGCACCGGTCCGGCGATCGTCGCAGTTTCGCTGCTCGCGCTGGTGATGTACTACCCCGATTCGGGGAGCATTCCCGGCTACTTCGTCGGCGCCCTCGTCGCGATCGCTCTCTTCTGGGTCGTCCTGTTCCGAGCCGGCCTGCTGGCCCTTGCGACGATGACCAGCGTCGCCTCGCTGATCGACCAGATGCCGCTGACCCCGCACCCGGCCGGCTGGTACCTGGGGACGATGCTCCTGGCGCTCGCGTTCATCGCTGCGCCGGCGCTCTACGGGTTCTGGACCTCGCAAGCGGGACGGCCGTTGTTCCGTGACGAGCTCCTGGAGCCGGCGGCCGAGCGCTAGCCCGTAACGGGCCCGAAGAAACGAATCCACGCCAAGCTCGCCAGGGAGGTCACGAGCGCGGTGGCCAGCCCGACCCAAAGGGGCATGAGGCCGGTTCGCCGCATCGCCGCTGCGCGGGTGCCGAGGCCGACCCCCGCCAGAGCCAGCAAGATGAGCGCACGGGTTGCCCACTGAAGAGAGGCCTGGACGTCCACGCCGGTCGCATCGGCGAGCCAGCCGAAGACTCCCATCGTGTTCAGCGCGGCCATGGCAAGGAATCCCACGACGAACGGCGGAACGGACTGGCGCACGCGCGTGCCGAAAGGCGCCCGGACGGAGCCGCGTTTGTGGAGGATTCCCATGGCGACGATCACCGCTCCCATGAGAGCGTTTCGGGTCAGCTTGACGACGGTGGCCACGCGCCCGGCCGCGTCGCTGAAAGCGAAAGCCGCGGCCAGGACCTGTGACGTGTCGTTGACCGCCGTGCCCACCCAGCTGCCGAACCCGGCGTCGCTCAGTCCTAGGGCGTGCCCGACGAGCGGGTACGCGAACACCGCGAGGGTCCCGAACAGCGTATTGGTGGCGATGGCGTAGGCGACGTCCTCGTCCTCGGCGCCGATGACCGGAGCGACGGCGCCGATGGCGGAATTCCCGCAGACCGCCGTCCCGACCCCGATCAGGGAGGCGAGCTTGGCGGGCACGCCCAGCCGGCGGCCCAGAAGATGCGCCGCGGCAAGGGCGAGTCCCATCAGCGTCACGATGAGGAGCAGCGCCCGGAGGCCCATCGAGAGCGTCGCGACGAAGGACAGACCGGCGCCCAGGAGGACGATCGCCAGGCGCAGGACGGTCTGGAACGCGAAGCGGATTCCCGGCGTGGTGGAGGGAGGGAGCGTCAGGAAGTTCCCCACGACGAGACCGAGCAAGACGGCGAAGATCACTTCCCCCACGACCTTCTCCGCGGGGCCGGGCAGTGCGCCGTGGAGGAGGCGCGCCCCGGCGGCCACCAAGGCCGTGAGGAGCAGGCCGGGGAGAAGTCGCATCACGGTGTTTCCCCATGAAAGGACCGGCGGAACGCCCGGCTCAGGCCAACCCCGCGGGCCCCTCTTCGCATCATGCTTCCCCTTCGGACCGTGACGGCAGCGAACCCCGGGTCGGTTGCCTGGCGCCCAGAGCATAGATAGACGGCGCGGCCCGTGGGAAGGACTTCGTGAGGAAAATAGGGAGGATCAAGGTGGAACCCATCCTCTCCGGCCGGCGCAGTCGCCTTGCGTCATCGCCGGTTCCGGCGAGCGACCTGACGTAGACTTCCCGAGCATCGGCGGATCGGTGCGCCGGTGGGGGAGGCGCGCCCGCGATGGACGAATCCTTCCGGCTCTCCAAGTCCCGGTTCACGGCCGGACTCCAGTGCCACAAGCTGCTGTGGTGGAAGGTGCACGAGCCCGACGCGCCCGAGCTCGTCCCCGACCTCGCGCAGCAGGCGGTCTTCGATCAGGGCACGCGGGTGGGGGAGGTGGCCCGGACCTACGTGCCGGGAGGCCAGCTCGTGGATCTTCCGTACTACGCGCTCGGCGATCGGGCCGCGATGACGCGGAAGCTGCTCGACCGGAACGTGCCGGTCCTCTACGAGGCGTCGTTCTTCGCGGACGGCGTGTACGCCGCGATCGACATCCTGGAGCGGGAGGCCGGCGGTTTCCGCCTGATCGAGGTGAAGTCGTCCACCCGGCTCAAGGACGAGCATCTCCCCGACGTGGCCATCCAGCTGCACGTCCTGAGGAGAAGCGGGCTCGAGGTCGTTCGCGTCGAGGTGATGCACCTCAACCGCGCGTGCGTCTATCCCCACCTGGCCGACCTGTTCGTTCGAAGGGACGTCACCGCGGAGGCCGAGGCGGCGCAGTCCGGCCTGCCCGGCCGGATCGCCGAGCAGCTGAGCATGCTCGCCAAAGATCTCCCCGAAGTGGAGGTCGGCGAGCATTGCAGCAAGCCCTACGAGTGCCCGTTCATGGCCCGCTGCTGGGACGAGGCGCCGGAGCATCACGTGAGCACGCTGTACCGCGTGCGGCGGGGGGGAGCGGACCTGATCGCGGCCAGGATTCGAGACGATCGATCAATTGCCCGATGGCGGGAGCTTCAGCGCGATCCAGGAGCGCCAGCGGCAGGCGGTCCGGACGGGCGCGCTCATCGTCGAGCCGGGCCTCGCGGAAGCGCTCGCCGCCTTCCGGGAGCCGCTGGCGTTCCTCGACTTCGAGACGGTCGGGCTCGCGATCCCCGTGTGGAACGGCTGTCATCCTCACGACGCGGTGCCCGTGCAGTTCAGCTGCCATCGCCTCGCCGCGGACGGAACCGTCGCTCACCACGAGTGGCTCGCGGACGGGCCCGAGGACCCGCGCCCCGGGCTGGCTCGCCGGCTCGTCGAGGCCTGCCGCGGCGCCCGGACCGTCGTGGCCTACAACGCGAGCTTCGAGCGCCAGGGTATCGAGTCGCTGGCGGCCGCGGTGCCGGAGCTGTCGGAGGAGCTCCTGGACATCGCGGCCCGGCTCGCGGACCTGCTCCCCGTGGTCCGGAACCACGTCTATCACCCGGCGTTCGGTGGAAGCTTCAGCCTCAAGGCCGTCGTTCCCGCGCTCGTGCCGGGGCCGGGATACGACGAGTTGGAGGTGGCCGAGGGGGCGACCGCCAGCGTCGAGCTCGAGCGGCTGATGTTCCGCGGCGACGGCATGCCGGCCGAGGAAAGGCAACGCCTGCGCGAGGCCCTGCTGCGCTACTGCTCGCTCGACACGTCCGGCCTCGTGGGATTGCTCGCTCGCCTGCGGGACCTGGCCGGAACGGCGCCTTAGTCGCGCGGGGCTGCGGTCAGGGCGGGATCTCCCGACCTCGGGGTGGCGAGGACCTGTCTGCAGGGTCCGCGCGCAGGCGAGGTCGCTAGACTCGAAGCATCGGCGCGCCGCGGCCCTTGTCCGGTTCCGCGGCGCGGGCCGGCGCTTGCCGCAGGTAGGCCTCGATCATCGCGACCAGCTCGTCCGCGAAGACCTGGCGTCCGATCGGCTGCTCGTCGGGATGCGCGGCGAAGCGATGGGTCAGGCTCTCGACCGCCTGCACGAGGAAGAAGCCGGCGTGCTGCAGGTTCCGGTGGCGGACCTCCGGATAGAGCCTCAGAAGGCCCGCCACGGTCTTGGCGGCCTCGCGCTCCGCACGCAGCACGGCGCGGTGGACGCGCTCCGGGAGCGGCGTCTCTTCCAGCAGGATGTGCTGGAGGCGCGGTCTTCCGGAGTGCATGTCCAGCATTCCCGCGACGTAATCGCGCAAGGCTCCGTGAAGGGAATGGCGCTCCGCGACCGTGTGCCCGACCCACTCGTGCAGCCTGCGCCCCGTCTCTTCGATGTGGCGCTCGAGCAGCACCACGGCCACCGCCTCCTTGCTGGGGTAGTACTGGTAGAGCGTCCCAATGGAGAGCCCGGCCCGTTCGGCGATGCGGTTGGTGGTTCCGGCCGCGTATCCGTGCTCCTCGAAAACCTGAGCCGCCGCGGCCAGCAAACGCTCGACCGTGGCCCGTGAGCGTTCTTGGACCGGCATTTTGGTTGGATCGAGCCTCTTCTTCGGCGACGCACGCCTCACCGCTGAAATGCGAGTTGTCATAATCTGAGTAATAACTCAGAATAGATCGCGATGTCAACCGGAGGCAGAGAAGGGGCGGCGGCCACGTCCGGAGACTTCCCCCGCGGTCTCACGGACGACGAGGCGAGAGCCCGCCTCGAGCAGGACGGCTTCAACGAAATCCCCTCCCAGAAGAAGCGCGGCCTGCTGGCCATCGCCCTGGAAGTCGTGCGGGAGCCGATGTTCCTGATGCTGGTCGCCGCCGGCAGCCTCTACCTGGTGATGGGGGAGCCCGTCGATGCCCTCATGCTCCTCGGCTTCGTGTTCGTGGTCATGGCGATCACGATCATCCAGGAGCGGCGTACCGAGCGGGCGCTGGACGCGCTGCGGGATCTGTCGAGTCCTCGCGCGCTGGTGATCCGCGGCGGGGCCAGCAGGCGCATTCCCGGCCGCGAGGTGGCTTGCGGCGACCTCTTGGCCCTGTCGGAGGGCGACCGGGTTCCGGCGGACGCGGTCCTGCGGCGCGGGATGAACCTATCCGTGGACGAATCGCTGCTGACCGGCGAGTCCGTTCCGGTTCGCAAGACGCCGTCGCCGGATGCCCGGGATCTCGATCGTCCCGGCGGCGACGATCTCCCGTCGGTCTTCTCGGGCACGCTCGTTACCGCGGGCCAGGGGATTGCCGAGGTCGTCGCCACCGGCGTTCGCACGGAGCTCGGCAAGATCGGCAAGGCCCTGGCGCTGGTCGAGCCCGAAGCCACGCTCCTGCAGAAGGAGACCGCGCGGCTGGTCCGGTCCTGCGCTCTGGCCGGGCTGTCGGCCTGCACGCTGGTCGTGGTCATCTACAGTCTCACACGCGGCGGCGGCGCGGCGGTATGGAAGCAGGGCCTCCTCGCCGGGATCTCGATGGCCATGGCCATACTGCCCGAGGAGTTCCCGGTCGTCCTCACGGTCTTCCTGGCCCTCGGGGCCTGGCGCATCTCGCGCAGCCAGGTGCTGACGCGACGCATGCCCGCGGTCGAGACGCTCGGCGCGGCCACGGTCCTGTGCGTCGACAAGACGGGGACACTCACGCTCAACCAGATGACATTGAAGTACCTCTCGGTATCCGGGCGGCAGGTGGATCTGACCCGGCACGCCGGAGAGCTGCCGGCGGAGCTCCGCGCGCTGATCGAGCACGCCGTCCTCGCCAGCAAGCCCGACCCGTTCGACCCGATGGAACGGGCCCTGCACGTTGCCGGAGAGAGACTCCTCGATCCGACGGACCGCGTCCATCTCGGCGGGTCCCTGGTGCGGGAGTACCCGCTGAGCCCGGAGCTGCTCGCCGTCACGCAGGCCTGGAAACACGGCAGCGACGACGACGTGGCCCTCGCGTCCAAAGGGGCTCCGGAGGCGATCGCCGAACTGTGCCGCATGTCCGCGGCGGAGCGAGACGCGCTGGCGAGCGAGGTCGCGGCGCTGGCGTCGCAGGGCCTGAGGGTGCTCGGGGTGGCGCGCGGGCGGGCGAGATCAGGCAGCCTCCCGGACGAGCAGCGGCAGTTGGACCTCTCGTTCGTCGGGCTGCTCGGCCTCGAGGATCCCCTGAGGCCCGCCGTCCCCGCGGCGGTCGCCGAGTGCCGGTCCGCGGGCATCCGCGTGGTGATGGTCACGGGCGACTACCCGGCCACCGCTCAGAGCATCGCCCGGCAGGCGGGCTTCCTCGACGACGGATCCACGATCACCGGACCGGAGCTCGACGGCATGTCGGACGAGGCGCTCGCGAGCCGCGTCGGGGACGTCCGCATCTTCGCGCGCGTGGTGCCGGCCCAGAAGCTCCGGATCGTGACCGCCCTCAAGTCCGCCGGCGAGGTGGTCGCGATGACCGGCGACGGGGTCAACGACGCCCCGGCCCTCAGGGCGGCCCACATCGGGATCGCGATGGGTGCCCGCGGCACCGACGTGGCCCGCGAGGCGGGCTCGCTGGTGCTGCTCGACGACGATTTCTCGTCGATCGTCGCGGCGGTGCGGCTCGGGCGCAGGATCTTCGACAACATCAAGAAGGCCATTGCCTTCATCTTCGCGGTCCACGTCCCCATTGCCGGGCTCTCGATACTCCCCGTCTTCTTCGCCGACTGGTCGCTCCTGCTCCTTCCCATCCACATCGTCTTCCTGGAGCTCGTGATCGATCCCTCGTGCACGCTCATCTTCGAGGCGGAGGGGGCCGAGGCCGACGTGATGACGCGCCCGCCGCGCAGTCCCCGGGAGCGCCTGTTCTCGCTCAAGACCGTCGGGTTCGCCGTTCTCCAGGGGCTCGGCGTGCTCGCCGCCTGCCTTGCGGTGTTCCTGGTTTCTCGGCAGGGCCACGCGCCGGACGCCGCCCGCGCGCTCACCTTCACCACGCTGGTGGTCGCCTTCCTCGCCATCATCCTGGCGAACCGGTCGTGGGCTCGTACCATCGTCGGCAGTCTCCGCGTCCCGAACACGGCTCTCTGGTGGGTGCTGGGAGGCACGACCGCCCTGCTCGCGCTGGTGCTGCTGGTCCCCGTCGCGCAACGGATGTTCCACTTCGCGCCCCTCCACGCGGCCGACGTGGCGATCAGCGCCGTCGCCGGGGTTCTCTGCGTGATGTGGCTCGACTTGTTCAAGCTCGGCCGCCGGCTCACCCGAACCGGCCGGCTCGAGCCATTGGAGGAAAGAAGTCCATGAACTGCCCTCGCTGCGAGAACGTGAACCTGACCATGTCGGAGAGAGCCGGGATCGAAATAGACTACTGTCCCACGTGCCGCGGCGTCTGGTTGGATCGCGGTGAGCTGGACAAGATCGTGGAACGCTCCGCCGCGCCCCAGAGCGGGAGCGGCCGGAACGACGATTTCAGGGATTACCGCGACGACTCCCACCACGACAAGCATGGCCAGCACGGCGGCCAGTACGCCGGCCAGCACGGCCGGCGCTCGTGGCTGCGCGACATCTTCGACTGAGCGGTCCGCCAGGCCGGTGATCGTGCCGCGAGGAGCGCGCGGGCGCTGGAAGGGCGCGCGGCGTTCGTCACCGGCCAGAGCTGCCTCCGCACGGGCCTGCTCAAGATCGGCCTGCCGGGCGCGAAGGAAGGGCTCTCACAAGACGACCCGCCGATCGCCGAGCGGTTCAAGCCGCAGGGCTACGCCGGCGGCCAATTGGGCGAGAACCCCGTGGGTGACCGCAACGAGCACCTTGGCGAGAAGAACCCGAGTTGGGAAGGCGGCTAACGCGTCCCCGCCACGATGCGCTGGCTGGGCGCCGTCAGGGCGGGCGCCGAGATCAGCGCCACCGTATCCCACGAGGACTGGCTCCCCTCGCGGGTGGCGGCCGCGGGCGAGCCGAGCGTGAAGAAACCGCTGTCCCGGCTCGGTCGCGCCTACCAGATCCTGCAGACCTTCTCCGCCGGTCTCACGAGAGGCGCCCCCGGCTTGCACGCGAACGCCTCGCCGAACTCGGGCATGTTCACCACCACGCCGTTGATCCGGTAGATCCCGGGCGAGTGGGGGTTGGTCATCGCGTTCAGGCGCTTGTCCTCGTCCCGCTGGTTCTCGCAGGTCCACTGCGCGAAGCCCACGAAGAACCGCTGCTCCGGTGTCAGGCCGTCCCTCGGCTCGAGCGTCTTCCCGGCGACGGCGTCCTTCCAGGCGACCCACGCGAGGATGAGCCCCCCGAGGTCCGCGACGTCCTCACCCAGGGTCAGGCGGCTGTTGATCTTGATGTCGTCCACCACCGTGTACCCGGCGTACTGGTCCGCGACGCAGGCCGCCCGCTTCTCGAACTCCTTGCCGTCGGCCTCGGACCACCAGTCCTTGAGGTTGCCGGCGGCGTCGTACTGCCGCCCCTCGTCGTCGAAGCCGTGGATCAGCTCGTGGCCGATGGTGCCGCCGGTGTTCCCGTAGTTCGGGGCGTCGTCGATCCTCGGATCGAACAGCGGCGGGAGCAGCACGCCGGCGGGGAAGTTCATGTCGTTCATCGACGGGTTGTAGTAGGCGTTGACCGTCGGAGGGGTCATGTCCCACTCGGTGCGGTCCACGGGCTTTCCGATCTTGGCGAGCTGGCGCCGCGCCTCGAAGGTCGTCGCGCGATCGACGTTCCCCAGGAAATCGCCGCGCCTTATCTCGAGCTTGGAGTAGTTCCGCCACTTGTCCGGATAGCCGATCTTGTTGCGCAGCGCGGCGAGCTTGACGATCGCCTGCTTCTTCGTGGCCCCGCTCATCCAGTCGAGCCCCTCGATGCGCGCCTCCATGGCCTTCTCGATGCGCTGAACCATGTCCACGGTCTTGGCCTTCACATCCGGAGGAAACGTCCGCTCGACGAAGACCTTCCCCAGCGCCTCCCCGAGATCCTGGTCCACCCAGCCGACGCAGCGCTTCCAGCGCGGCTGCTGCTCCTTCACGCCCCTCAGGTAGCCCCGGTAGAAATCGAAGTCGGCCTGGACGAACTTCGACGACAGGAAACGCGCGCGGTCCTTCACCAGGTGCCAGCGCAGGTAGGTCTTCCAGGCGTCGAGGCTCTCCTTCTCGAGCTGCGCGTCGAGCGCCTCGAAGAACTTGGGCTCGGTCACGTTCAGCTCGCGGACCGCCCCCGCGCCGCCGGTCTTCAGGTAGTCGTCCCAGCGGAACGACGGGGTGATCTTCTTGAGCTTCTTGACCGTCATCTTGTGATAGGACTTGTACGGATCCCGCAGCTCCACCCGGGTGAGCGACGCGTTGGCCAGGGCCGTCTCGATGCGCATCACGATCCCGGCGTCCCTCCCGGCCGCCTCCGCCGTCTCCCCGATCAACTGGAGCATCGAGGCCACGTGCGCCTCGTAGCGGTTGCGAATCTCCACCGAGCGGGCGTCCTCCTTCGTGTAGTAGTCGCGATCCGGCAGCCCGAGCCCGCCCGCGGTCGCCCAGGCGATGACCTGCTCCGAGTTCCCGGGATCCTGCGCGGCGCCGAACCCGAAGACCGTCGGCGAATAGCCTCCGCCGATCCGCAGGTGGGCCCCGGCGACCCACCGGGCGATGTCCTTCTTCGAGCGCAGCGCGGCGATGGCGTCGAGGTCGGGCTTCAGGGGGGCGGCGCCCTCCGCCTCCACGGCGGCTTCGTCCATGCACGCCGCGAAGTAGTCGCCGATCTTCTGCTGCTCCGCGGTGCGCCCTGCCGCGGGCTCCGCGGCCTTCTCCAGCATCCCCCAGAGGAACTGCTGGTTCTCGTCGGTCACCTTCATGTACACGTTCCATCGCGCCTGGTCCGGCGGAATGGAGTTCTGCTTCATCCACCCTCCGCAGGAGAAGGCGTACAGGTCGGTGCACGGATCGACCGAGCGGTCCATGAAAGCCGGCTCGAGGCTCGGCGTGTAGGGAAGCTCGGCCAGGGGCCGCTTGGCCGGAGCGGGCTCCCCGGCGAGGGCGGCGGTAAACGCGACCAGCAGGATCAGGGTGGACAAGGATCGGCTTCTCATGGCGAGGCTCTTCCTCCCGGCCGGGGTCTCGCCGGCCTCGGGGATGAATACGCAGGCGGAAGGCGGAGGATATCGCGGGGCGCCCGCCCTGTCAGCGACGGCCCAACCCTCTCGCGAACTCCAAGCGGAGTCGCCTCGCCTGCCGGGACCGGCGGGGCTACTTGCCCGGCACCGCTCCGAGGGCGGCGCTCCGGGCCGCGGGATCGGTGCAATCGATACGCCGGTCGGGGGGCTGCTTGCCGTTTTCGAGACGGCAAGCGAGACGATCGCTGTACTCCTCGACGTGCGCCTTGAATTGCTCGAACGTCATCCGCTCGGGCTTCCCGCTCGCTTCCGCCTCCGCGGAGCGCAGGGACGCCATCGCGCCGAGCACCTCGCTGGTCTGGCTGGCCGCGACCTCGGCCTGACCGGCCATGTCGATGATGTCGACGTTCTTCATGACGTTCTGCACGGCGCCCTTCACCTCGTGGACGACCGCCCCGACCGGGGTATAGGCGAGAACCCCGCGCTTCTTCTTCTTCAATTGCAGGTCGGTCATTGCCACCCGCAGGTAGAGCACGCTCTCGCCTGCCTTGTCGACCACCTTGTAGCCGCGGGCGTTGAGGCGCTCGACGATGGTGCCGCGCATGAACTCGGAAATCGCCTTCAGGTCGTCGGGCTTGGCGCTGCCGTAGGGCGAGGCGGCGCTGACGGAGATTTCCGGCTGGTCGACCATGACCGAATGGAACTTCGCGAATTTCTCCTCGGCCCCCGGCGCGACGTACACGAAATCCTGTCGGCCCTTGGAGGGCACCGGCTTCAGGAGACTGTAGTCGCTCAGGAACGTCTGCGACTTCCACCGGTCGTCCTGATCCGGGATGGCCGTCATGGCGACGGACGCCACCAACAGCAGCGTGAGCGCAATTCCGATCGTGATGCGACGCATGACAGTCTCCTTGCGCGGGACGGTTGAGGAGCGGGCCGGCGGCGTCACCGCTCGGCATCCGCGACGGGAGAGCGTGCCGCCGCGGCGCGTCCTGATTGGGTTTCCTACCGACCTCCCTGGTTCTCGAAAACGAACACCCGTTTCCAGTCGGTCTTCATGTCCACGAGGGTCCAGCCTTTGGCCTTCGCTTCGTCGAGACCCTTGTCCAGGCGCCCGATGCCGGAGGCGCGGTCGTAGGCCCACTCGCGCTCGGCATCCGTGTGGTGAACCTGGACCGAGAGGCGCGCGCCGCCCACGCTCGGGTCGTCCCGGTGCAGGCCGACCGGCGCCGCGGGCATGCCGACCTTGCTCGGGCCGGTGCGGAACACGGTCTGGCCGGTAATGAACGTGGAGCGCCCGGCCGTGCAGCTCTGCTCCGCGTAGTAGTCGGTGAAGGTCAGGCCTTCCTTGGCCAGGCGGTCGATGTTCGGCGTCCGGTAGCCCATCAGTCCCTTCGTGAAGGCGCTGATGTTGGCCTGCCCGATGTCGTCGCCGAAGATGACGAGGATGTTGGGCCTGGCCTGCCCCGAGCCGGTTGCGGGGTCGTCCGCAGCCCGCGCCGGCTTCGCCGAGATCAGGAAGCTGGCTGCGATAAGCGAGCCGACCACCACCGAGGCGCCGGCCCGGCGGAGTCCTCCTCTTTGCAGTCCCATGGTGGTTTCTCCTCGTTGTCTTGTTCCGGGTTGCGTATTGGCTGGAGTGGTCCGGCGACGGGCGCCGTCGGCTCGACCGATGCGTGCACCCGCACTACCGGTCTGCCGCGATGCATGGGCGAGCTCATCGCTGCCACCTGCGGGCGAAGAGCGCATTCGCCCCACCCTAGACGTACGAAGCGTCCCTAGCTGGCAACCGAGGCTAAGTCTTTCGCCCGTGCGGGTCAATCCCTCGCGATGCTCCGACCAGGCGACTCGATCCCGATCGCGGCTCGCATCTTTCTATCGTCGTTAAAGAATTTGTGACCTGGGGCGCGGAGGGCCCTCGAGGGCGCGACGATCCGGGTCGGCGGGCGGCCGGACGCGCTTTCCTGCCTGCTTGTCGCGGGAGTAGACTGCGCGTTCAAGGACCGAGCCTGGGCACCGTGCGCACGAGCGTCCCGAGACGAAGAGTGATCGGGTCAAGCAGGGAGGGGCCAATGAAGAGAACGGTCGGCATCGCGTGTCTGCTTCTACTCGCGTCATCGTCCCTTGCACTCGCCGGGGGCGTGATCCTCTACGAGGCGGGCACGCCGGAGGTGGGCCTGGCCTCCGCCGGCTGGGCGGCGAGGGCGGAGGATGCCGCGACGATCCTGACGAACCCCGCGGGGATGACGCGCCTCAAAAAGAACGACCTCATGCTCGGGATGCAGGCGCTGTACGCGGACATCGGGTTCACCCCCAATTCGCTGACGGACGTCCCTGGGGGAGGGGGCAACGGCGGCAATCCCGTCGGTTGGTTCCCCGGCGGGGGCATCTACTACGTGAACCCCACCTCCGACCGTCTCCGCCTGGGCGTTGCGGTCACCGGGAACTTCGGCCTGGGGCTCGACTACGACGACGACTGGGCGGGGCGCTACTACGTTCAGGACAGCACGCTCATCGGGCTGTCCGTCATGCCCGCCATCGCCTGGAAGGTGAACGACAAGTTCTCGATCGGGGCGGCCCTCAACGCGATGTACGGGGTGTTCGACACCAAGCTCGCCGTGAACAACATCGCCGAATCGCTGCCCGACGGCGGCATGAAGGCGGACGACACGACGTGGGGGTTCGGTGCCAACCTGGGGATGCTCTTCGAGCCGAACGCGAACACCCGCTTCGGCCTCACGTACACGTCGCCGGTCAAGCTCGACTTCGGTACGGTCCCGCAGTTCACCGACCTCGGGCCGGGGTTGGAGCTCGCGCTCGGCGAGGCGGGACTGTTGAGCGCCCAGCTCGATCTCGGGATGACGGTGCCCCAGACCGTCATGACGAGCTTCGACCACCGTCTCAACGACCGGTGGTCGCTCCTCGGCAACGTGGGCTGGCAGGACTGGTCCGAATTCGGCAAGGTGGACATTCAGGTGGGCACGGCCGAGGAAGGCCTCACCGTGGACGGGCACTGGAAGGACACCTGGCATGCGGCGCTCGGCGCGCAGGTGAAGACGGGGTCGCCGTGGTCGATCTCCTTCGGCGCGGCCTACGACAGCAGCTGCATCGACGACGTCAACCGGACGCCCACGCTTCCGATCGGGGCGGGCTGGCGGTTCGGGGTCGGTGGGCGCCGCGCGATGAGCGAGAAGCTCGACCTCGCGATCGGCTACGAGCTGGCCTGGGGCGGGAACCTGCCCATGAGCCAGACGAGCCGGCCGCTCGCCGGCGATCTCGTCGGATCCTACGACAACACGGCGATGCACTTCCTCGCGGCGAGCCTGAGGTGGAGCCTCTGAGACCGGCGCGGCGAGCCGCCGAGCGGACCGGTAGGGAGGCCGAGCGCACCGCGGAGCGCGGGAGCCGGCCGGCCGCCGGCCGAGATGCTGCCCGTCGATGCGTCGGCCTGGGCGACGAACCGGTACGTTTCAGCGCCGCGCTCCGTGGGCGGCTCCCGCGGCTTCGTGCGGCTGCTGAACGGAACCGTTGTAGACGACCTCGCACTCGGCGGTCGGCGCGACGCTCCGCTGGATGCTCTTGAAAATCCCGACGAGCGGGCCGGCGAGTCTCTGCAACGTGCTCATCGTGAGCAAGTGGGGGCTCGCGACAAGTCCGGAGAGTCGCTGGGTGAACCGGGAGCAGCCCCTGTCGTCGAGCACCGCCACGACCGCATCCTGGTACGTCTCCTGAAGCAGGTCGATGCTTCCAACGAACGCCACGCGGTTCTTCTTCGTCGCGAACGCGCAGTCCGCAGCCTCCGCGATGCCGTCCTTGATCTTCCAGGTCGCCACCAGCCGCTCGAGGGTCCCGTGACCCTCCTGGGACTGCTGGTAGACGCGCGCAAAATCGTAGCCCTTGGTTGCGACCGTGCCGAGGGGGCCGGCGATGAAGAAGGCGCCAAGGTCGATGAGGCTGAAGCGGCGCGTCTTCTCGACCTTGGCGATGAGCTGATCCACGTCCATGTCGTACACCACGAGATCGTTGCCGTGCAGCGAAACTTCGCCGGTAAGGCTCTTCGTGAGCGTTGCCTCGTTCCGGCCGGCTGCCAGCAGATGTGCTGCGAGCGCTGCTTCGCCGCCTAGAAGCTTCTTCTTGCCCAATCCCTCGAGAAGACTCTCGACGCGGCATTGCGGGACCTTGACCGTGATCTCGTAACGGGGCTCCGATGGATTCATCTCCGCGATGACGGTACCTGAGCCCTTTCCTCCGAAGAGTTCCATGGTCACGGCATCGAACACGAAGCGACCCTTCTCTGCCGTGATCGGAGAGCTGACGTCGGTCATGACGAGAGCGTCCCTGTGCACCGTCTTGCATGCGACACTGCCCGCGAACGAGAGGGCACGCAGGATCCCGTTGCCGGCGGGCGAGATCGCGAAGTCGCGGACGTCGGCCTCGATGCCCTCGACGTCCGCTCGATCGCCGGACTTTCGGTCGGCGTATGCGTAGGAGCCGCGACGGACGCTCAGGCGGGCGGCAAGAAGAACGGGGGTGTCCTGGCCTGCCCCGGCGGGCGTCTCGGGCGCGCGTTCGAAGTTGAATCGTCCTTCCGCGTCCTTGACCACCGTGGCGACGGGACCCACGAGCTCGCACGCGCCCACTCGAATCTTCTTCCGGAGGAGCGGGAAGAGACGGAGAGACGACAGCTTGACGGTTTCGACCTCGAGGATCGGGTCGCCCCGGATCCGGAACTGGAGGCCGTTGATGACGACGCCCGGGGGCAGCCACCGCGTGAGAGCGATCTTGCCCTTGATCGTCACCTCCATGCCGGTGGCGCGCGAGACCGCGGACTCAAGGTTGGATTTCCAGGAGTTGAGGTCGAACCACGCCGCGAATGCGATGGCAGCGAGCAGCAGAAGAATCGCGAGGCCGCCCCCGAGGAGCAGAGTCTTCCTCACCATGCTGCGCGGGGAGCCAACGCGATCGCGGCGTGGCATCAGCGTCATCTCGATCCGGTGCGTCCGGCGGCAACTCGTCCGTAGAAGGGGATTGTATCCCGGCGCGTGAGCGGCTCCTCAAGGACCCGCACCCCCGACTGGCAAAGGTGAGCTAGCATGGCTGCAAAGGTCCGTCAGCGACCTGCTCGGCCGATGCCCATCCCCGCGACGCGGCCCTGGCTCAGGATTTCGGGGAAGAGGAGAGAAGGCCATGAAAGCCCGTGCAGTGGGTCCGATCATCGCGCTATTGACCATGTCCCTAGCCGGCCATGCCGCGGCACAGCAACCGCCCGTGCCGCCGGAGGAGCAGCCGGCCGGGACCGAAGTGCTGACCCGCGGCCCCGTGAACGAGGCCTTCGACGAGCCGGTCACCTTGCAGGCCCAGGCCGGCCTGGTGGCGCCAAGCCGGCCGCCGTCCAACATCGAGGAGGTCCCGTCGGCCGACAGGCCGCAGGGCGACCGCTACATCTGGGTCCCGGGCTACTGGAGCTGGGACGCCGACAGGAACGACTTCATCTGGGTGAGCGCATGCTGGCGCGTCGCTCCGCCGAACATGTACTGGGTGCCCGGCTACTGGACGCCGGTGACCGGCGGCTGGGAGTGGGTCCCCGGCTTCTGGGCGCCTGCCGGTGTTCAGGCGATCGACTACCTGCCGGCCCCGCCTGCGACCGAGGACATCGCGGCGCCGGGTCCACCGCCGGCCCCGGACCGCGTGTGGGTGCCCGGGTGCTGGTACTGGTATCAGGGCCGGTATGTGCGGCGGCCGGGGTACTGGCTCCGGGAGCAGCCGGGCTGGGTCTGGGTGCCGTCCCACTACCACTGGAGCCCGCGGGGTTACGTCTTCGCCGAAGGGCACTGGGACTACTCGGTGGCGCAGCGCGGCGTGCTGTACGCTCCGGTCTACTTCCCGTCGTCCGTCTATGCCCGGGTGGGGTTCTCGTACTCGCCCAGCATCGTCATCGATATCGGGTTGCTTCTCGCCAACCTGTTCGCCTATCCGCGTTACAGCCACTATTACTTCGGCGACTACTACGACGACGCGTACCTGCGCGTCGGAATCTACCCACGGTTCGACTGCGAGCGCATGCACACGTGGTACGACCCGGGTTACCAATACGACCGGTGGCGCGGCGGCCGCAACGATCCCCGCTGGGAGGAGCGCCAGCGGCAGGACTATGATCATCGCCGCGCCGATCCGGTCCTCCGCCCGGCGCGGACCTACCACGAGCAGGAAACCCGCATGGCCAAGCTGCCCGAGCCGCAGCGGAGGAACATCGCGCTGGCCGGGCCGCTCAGGACCGTCGTGCAGAGGCAGGCAAGCCCGCCGAAGTTCGAGCAGATCAGCACCGAGCAGAGACGGATGATCGCGAAGAACGGATCCGAAGTGGGTAGATTCCGCGATGCGCGGGCCAAGTGGGAATCGCCCGGCGTGACGCCCGTGGCCACTCCTCCGGCCGGCGAACCCAAGGGCCAGGTGACTCAGCCCACGGGGAGGAAGGGACCCGCTCCGCCGCCCGTCGAGGCCCGGGGTCAGAAGGGCGTCCCGGAGCACGCGGCCGCGGTCGCCGCCCCACGCGACGTGCATCTGACCCGGCCCGAGAGGGTGGCGATCCCGACACCGCCGATCGTCGGCAAGCCCGTCGTCGAGTCGGGCAAGGTCCAGAAAGCGCCGGCGCCGCCTTCCGCCGAACACAAGCGCCAGGCGGAGCCGTCGAAGGGTCAGGGGAAGGAAAAGGACAAGAAGAAGGAATAGTCCGGCGCAGTCCTCTAGGGGCGCAGGAATCGTGCGTAGAGGACGAGGCCCACGGCCCCCAGCGCGGCGGCGATCAGGAGCAACTCGACGGCGCGCAGGAACGCGTGGTCCACCACGCGGTTCAGTACAAGGCCGGCGTCGTCGATCGTCCGCTTCCGCATCTCCTCGACCTCCCGGACGAGCTCCGCCAGGTCGTCGCGTACCGCCTCGTTCAGCGGACCGCCCATGCGGTCCAGGAGCCGCTGGGCGATCGCCTCGACCTCCTGCAGCGTCGCGATCCTCTCCTGGTCGACCGCGGCGACGACCGCCCGCCGCTCCCCCTGGAGGTCCCGGGTCGCCGCGAGGCGTTCCGCGCGCAGGCCGTCGAGCGCCGCCGCGCGCTCGCGCGCGGCCAGGTCGGACACGCCCTCGGCCACCGTGGCCAGCCGATCGGCCGCCCGCGCCAAGCGATCGACATCGGCGATCAACGCGCCCGGATCGATGCCCCTCGCCAGGTCGTCCACCGCCAGCTCGGCCTCCCAGCGCGCGAGCCGCGGCAGGTACATGGTGTAGAGGTCCATCCGCGTCATCACGTCGGACGTCGTCTCGTCGAGGCTGCCGAGGGCCGCGAAAGCGCCCCCGCCTCCCGACGAGGCAAGGACGGCGGCGAACTCGGAGTCCATCGACGGCCGCCGGTACAGGGCCCCCTCGATGGGGTTGCGATCCGCCCACTGCCGGATCGCTGCCTCGAACGACCCGGCGGTGGCCTCGTCCTGGACACTACCCGCGAAACTGCGGAATCTCGCCCGGATCAGCGCCATTGCCGCGGCGGCGTCCGGCGCGCTCTTCCCGTACCTCGCGACGATCTCGGGGCGCGCGAGGTAGCTCTCCACCTGGAAGGCGTAGCCCCACGCGTCCGCGAGCGCCAGCACGGGGTCGTTCCGGAGCAGCGCCGACAGGAGCGTGGTCGTCGTCTCGATCTTCCAGAGGACGGTGCCCCGGCGGATCACCGGATCCGTGGTCTCCCGGAGGCTTCGATCGGCGGCTTCCTCGACGGTCCCCAGCGTCGGCCGGATGAGGGCGCGCACGCGGATCCGGAGCTCCTCGGGCGACATCTTGAGCTTCTTGGCGCTCGACGCGACCGGGGTTCGGGACTTCCCGGCCCAGGCGGGATCGCAGCCCGCGAACACGAAAGCGGCGGTGAAGAGGGCCAGCAAGACGGCGGCACGGCGCATGGCGGTTCCCCCCGGGTCGCGGAGGCAGTGTACACTCGCTTCGCAGGCGGCCCGCCAACGGTTCGCGCTCGACTCTCATCGGGGAATCCCCGATCCGACTCGTCTCCTAACGAAGCACGGTCGCGATGGTTCCTTGGTGTATTCTCCACGGCGGTCCCTGGTTCGGCGAGCCACACCGCGCCCGAGGGTAGCTCCGGGCGGTGCCCGTGGAGGCGTTCGATGACCGTCGGATCGGTTCGCGCCGCAGGAACGTTGATCCTGGCGCTCGGGGCGGTGGTCGCGTTCACCGGCTGCACCCACATCGGTCCCAAGACCATTCCCGTGGACCGCTTCGATTACAGCACGGCGGTCGCCGACTCGTGGAAGCAGCAGACGCTCCTGAACATCGTCAAGCTGCGCTACATGGACCTGCCGGTCTTCGTGGACGTGTCGTCCATCGTCAGCGGCTACTCGCTGCAGACCGGCGTGAACGTCGGCGGCACCGTCTCGTCCAAGGGCGCGTACCAGGGCGATTTCGTGACGGCGGGCGCGCAGGCGGTCTACACCGACCGGCCCACCATCACGTACACGCCGCTCACCGGCGAGAAGTTCCTGAAGGGCCTCCTGGCCCCGATCGATCCGAAGAACATCTTCTTCCTGCTGCAATCGGGCTATCCGGCGGATTTCATCCTGGCGCTGACCGTCGAGTCGCTCAACGGCGTTCGCAATCGTTCGAGCGGGGGCGGCGGCATCTTGCGCGAGGCGGACCCCGATTTCCTGCGCGCGCTGCAGCTGCTGCGCGAGCTGCAGGCCGCCGGCGCGGTCGGGATGCGCGTGGAGGAGGACAAGGCGAAGGGCTCGACCGGCGTGGTGTTCTTCCGGCGCGACGACGTGCCCGCCGACGTCGCGGAGAAGGCCGGGGAAGTCCGGCGGCTGCTCAGGCTCCCCCCCGAACAGCAGAGGTTCAACCTCGTCTACTCGCCGGCGCGCGGGGCGGAGAACGAGCTGGCCGTCAACAGCCGCTCGATGCTCCAGATCATGGGGGCGTTCTCGAGCTACATGGAGGTGCCGGAGGAGCACCTGAAGGACAACAGCGCCTTGCCCGTCCTGAAGGGCGACTCCACGGAGGCCCGGCAGGAAGTGGCGAGGATTCACAGCGGCAAGGACAAGCCCGAGGGCTCGTTCGCGGCCGTGAAGTATCGAGGCTACTGGTTCTGGATCGACGAGGGCGACTGGAAGACGAAGCGGGCGCTGACGGCGGTCATGTTCTTCTTCACGCTCGCGGAGACCGGCGGCAACGAGCGGCTGCCGTTGATCACGATCCCTGCGCAATGAAGCTCCTCGAGATCTCGGGGAGGCAGGGTTGAAGCGTCGGACGAGGAGGACGGAAATGAGACGAGCGAAGATCCTGTGCGCGACAGCGCTGGTGGCCATCGTGGCGGGCGCGTGGGGGCTCCAGGCCGCGAAGGAGCCGGCGGCTCCCGCGGGACCGGCCAAGGCCGGCGCGCTCGACCGCACGGTGCTGCCGATCCCGGAGCCGAGCTACCCGCCGATCACGGAGCTCGACGCCCGCAACGCGACGCCCCCGCCTCGCTTCGAGGTGAGAGCACCCGACGGCGCGCCGAACGTCCTCATCGTCCTCGTCGACGACATGGGCTTCGGCATGCCCAGCGCGTTCGGCGGGCCGATCCACATGCCGACCGCCGACCGGCTGGCCAGCGAGGGGCTGCGCTACAACCAGTTCCACACGACGGCGCTCTGCTCGCCGACGCGCACGGCTCTGCTGTCCGGCCGCAACCACCACATGAACAACATGGGATCGATCACGGAGACGGCCACCGCGTTCCCGGGCAACACGGGGCAGCGCCCGGCCAACGTGGCGCCACTCGCCGAGATGCTGCGGCTGAACGGCTACAGCACCGGCTTCTTCGGCAAGAACCACGAGACCGCGCCGTGGGAGGCCAGCCCCTCCGGCCCGACCGACCGCTGGCCGACGCGATCCGGCTTCGACGAGTTCTACGGCTTCTTCGGCGGCGAGACCAACCAGTGGGCCCCGTATCTCTACCACGGCATGAACCCGGTCGAGATCCCGCGGGACCCGAACTACAACTTCATGACCGACATGACGGACAAGGCGATCGGCTGGATGCAGTTCCAGAAGGCGCTGACGCCGGACAAGCCGTTCTTCATGTACTTCGCGCCGGGCGCGACCCACGCCCCGCACCACGTGCCGAAGGCCTGGATCGCCAAATACAGGGGGAAGTTCGACAAGGGGTGGGACGCGATGCGGGAAGAGGTCCTCGCGCGCCAGATCAAGCTCGGCGTGGTGCCGCCGGGGACGAAGCTCGCCCCGAAGCCCGAGGCGATCAAGGACTGGAACAAGCTGACCGCCGACGAGAAGAAGCTCTTCACCCGCCAGATGGAGATCTACGCGGGCTTCGGAGAGTACGCCGACAACGAGATCGGCCGCCTGATCGACGCCATCAAGGACACCGGCCAGCTCGACAACACGCTGGTGTTCTACATCCTCGGCGACAACGGCACGAGCGCCGAGGGGGGCATGAACGGCATGTTCAGCGAGATGACGTACTTCAACGGGGTGCAGGAGACGGTCCAGGACATCCTGAAGCACTACGACGAGCTGGGCGGGCCGATGTCGTATCCCCACATGGCGGCCGGCTGGGCGGTGGCGGGCGACACGCCGTTCTCGTGGACGAAGCAGGTGGCGTCGAACTTCGGCGGAACGCGGAACGGGATGGTGATCCACTGGCCGAAGCGGGTCAAGGCGAAGGGCGAGGTGCGCTCGCAGTTCCACCACGTCATCGACGTGGCGCCCACCGTGCTGGAAGCCGCCGGCCTGCCCGAGCCGAAGTCGGTGAACGGCACGCCCCAGGAGCCGATCGAAGGCGTGAGCATGGCGTACACCTTCGACGATGCGAAGGCCGTGGACCGGCACAAGATCCAGTACTTCGAGATCTTCGGCAACCGCGCCATCTACGCCGACGGGTGGTTCGCCGGCACGATCCACAGAGCGCCCTGGGAGCCGAAGCCCCGCGCGGCGCTCATCGACGACAAGTGGGAGCTGTACGACACGCGCAGCGACTTCAGCCTCGCGAACGACCTGGCCGCCAAGAACCCGGCGAAGCTCAAGGACCTGCAGGACTTGTTCATGAAGGAGGCCGTGAAAAACAAGGTCTTGCCGATCGACGATCGCTTTCTCGAGCGCATCAACGCGAAGTTGGTCGGCCGGCCGGACCTCATGGGCGACCGCGCGTCGCTCACGCTGCACGCGGGCATGAAGGGCATGTCGGAGAACGTGTTCCTCAACATCAAGAACCGCTCGCTCACGATCACCGCCGACCTCGAGATCCCGCAGGGCGGCGCCAACGGCGTGATCATCGCGCAGGGCGGCCGGTTCGGAGGGTGGAGCCTCTACTTCAAGGGCGGCAAGCCGACCTACGTCTACAACTTCCTCGGGCTCCAGCGATTCACGGTCGCCGCGCCGCAGCCCATTCCCGGGGGCAAGGCGAGGGTCCGGTTCGACTTCGCCTACGACGGGGGCGGCCTCGCCAAGGGCGGCCTCGGCGCGATCTACGTGAACGACAAGAAGGTCGCCGAGGGGCGGATCGAGCGCACGCAGCCGATGATCTTCTCCGCCGACGAGACGGCCGACGTGGGCGAGGACGACGCCACGCCGGTGACGGAGGACTACAAGGCCTACGACAACAAGTTCACCGGCAAGATCCTCAAGGTCGTCGTGGACGTGAAGCCGATGGGGGCGGGGGAGAAGGCCGCCGCGAGCAAGGCCGGCGCGGAGGCCTCGGCGAAGCTGGAAGCGGCGAAGTGATCACGCGGTAAGCGCCCGGCGTGATGCGCGCGATCGGGACAGGCAGGATCGAGGTGCCGAGGAATGGCGGGGCCCGACCGCCCTCGACCGGCGGGGTCCTCGGGATACGGCTCGTGGCCTACCGCTGCGTGCCGGCCGCCGTGCGTCGAAGGGTCGCCGACGGCAGCTCGCCAAAGCAGGCCCTGTAGGCGCGGGAAAACTCGCCGAAGTGCCAGAAGCCCTGGTTGAGCGCTTCGGCCGAGACCGTGGTCGATGCTCGAGTCGCTGACTGCAGCGCTTTGCGCACCCGGTGGAGCCTGACCCGGGTCAGGTACGCCGTCGGGGTCATTCCCATGATCGTCTTGAAGGCGTACTCCAGGGAGCGCTCGCCCACCCCCGTGGCCCGGCAGAGATCCGTCAGGTAGAGACGATCTCCGGCGTACGCCATGGCGTAGTCCTCGGCGATCTTGACGATACGACTCTGGGCCAGACGCGTGCGGTCGCTTCGGGGCGGCTGGAAGTCCGTCGCCGCGCCGAGGGTCGTCAGAAGCGTCTCCAGAAGCTCCACCTGAGCCGCGACACGTGTTTCCCTCCGATCGTTGAACAAATCCGGCCGCCGGGTGGCGGTGTCGACCAGGCGCTTTCCCCACTCGAAGAAACGCTGCACCGAGGCGGCGTCCCGGTGCAGTATCTCCGCGCCGTGCGGCATGCGAAAGGCGTCCTCCCGCTGCCGGCCGCGGAGGTGAGCCTCGATTTCGTCCGGCTCGAGAAGAGCGAAGACGCTCTCGTAGCCTCGTTCGGCGACGAAGATGACCTCGGTTCCGGGCTCGACGGCCAGCATCGTGCCGGACCGTATCGGCAGACCGTTCACCGAGCCCTCGGCGCGAGGGCCGCAGACGCCGTACGCCACGAGCTCGCGGTTGACCGAAGTCCGCGCACGGACTCGAAGGTTCGTCCGATGGAACACGACCAGGCTGCCCTCGAGGCGAACGGTGACGCGCCTCGCCCGCAGGCGCCGCGATTCCAGCTTCACCACGTCCCGCTCGATACCCTCGATCGTCTCGTCGGCGGTCGTGGGATCGGTGAGCTCGACGACCGTCACCGCGGGGGGCGCTCCGGATTGGGGCGTTGACAGGCGGCCGGTCATCGTCATAAGGTTTTGCGGAATTCCGATAGACCGTCCCGTCCGTCCGAGTCCACACTCCGGGCGGACAGGCTGTAGCCCGCAGACGTTGAGAAACGCGGAAGGACTGGCATGCCTGCTCCAAATTGTACCAGTACTCACGACCGGCGGCCCACGGGCAAGGAGAGAACCGCATGAAAGTCGCCACCTGGTCCACCGTACTGCTCCTGGTCCTGGGCGTGGGAGCCGCCCCGGCGCAGCCGTCCGCGCCCGGTTCGCCGCCGCCGGCCGCCGCCGCGGCGACGGCGAAGGACCCTTCCGCCATGGCGCTCCTGAAGCGGATGTGCGACCGCCTGCAAGCGGCCAGGACCTTCACCGTCCGGGGCGAGAACTCGCTGGAGCTGCCCGTGACCGGCGGGGAGCTAGCCACGTTCTTCACCGAGTACGACATCGCAGTGCGGCGCCCGGACGGCCTGGCCGCGCACCGGGTCGGCGACCTACCCGACTTCCGCTTCGCCTACGACGGGAAGGCCATGACGGTGCTGGTGCCGAGTAAGAAGCTATGGGGCTCCACGAGCGCCCCCGCCACCCTCGATGCCATGCTCCGCGCGGCGGGGGAGCAAGGGGGCCTCAACATGCCCTTCGACGAGTTGCTGGTCGCTGACCCCTATGCCGCCATCACTGCGGGGGTCACCGAGGTCGTGAAGGCCGGGCAGGCCACGATCCGGGGCAAGAAGGTCGAGCACCTCGTGCTGTCGAGCCCGGAGCTCCATCTGGAGTACTGGATCGATCCGGGCGCGGCGCTGCCCGCGCGCGCTCTCGTGGTCTACGTCGATCATCCGCTGCGGCCCCACTTCCTGGTGGAGTTCACCGAGTGGAAGCTCGACCCGAAGCTGCCGGAATCCACCTTCACCCTGTCCAAGCCCCAAGGGGGCGCCGAGGTCAGCTTCCGCGACGCCGCCGACTCGTTCCGCTAAAGGAGCCACGCATGCGTGCCAGACCTCTCGTCGTCGCCGGCCTCCTGGTCGCCCTGGCCGTCCCCGGCACCGCTTCGGCGATCGTTGTCGTCCGTCACCCGGTCTACCACCCCGTTGCCGTCATCGCGACGGTCGCGGTGGTTGCGGCGGTGGTGTCCAAGCCGCCGGCAACCCCACATCCGCCGCCGACCGCCCCGCCGCCGCCGCCGGTGACCACCCCCCTGCCCATGGACTCCACGATGTGGGTGCTGCCGTCGGGCTGCCTGAAGATCTCGGTGAAGGGCGAACCCCTCTACCAGTGCGGGCCCAGCTGGCTGAAGCAGCAGCAGTGCGACCAGGGACCCTACTACCAGGTGGTGCCTCCGCCGACGGGCCCGTGAGATGTCGTCAGGCGCGAAGCGCGTAACAAAAAAACGCGCCGTCGGGTGCGGCGACACGATACGATTCGACCTGCAAGGTGACGAGGACGCGGGGAATCGAGGAGGAGTTCCGATGAGCCGACGGGCAGGGGAGTGGAACATGGAGACTGCGCTGCAGAGCTCGAATCGCGCCGGACTCAGGAAGACAGGCACCCCCAGCTGGTTGCCGAGATCGCTCGCCATCGGCGTCGTCGCGGCGCTCGCCGCGTCCGCCTTCGCCCATGCGGCCGATACCCCGCGCCGGCCGAACATCGTCATCATTCTTGGCGACGATCTGGGCTTCGCCGACATGGGCTCGTTCGGCAGCGAGATCCGGACGCCGAACCTCGACTCCCTGGCCAAGGGTGGCGTGAGGTTCACGAACTTCTACACGCACGCGAGCTGTTCGCCCACCCGGTCGATGCTCCTCTCGGGCGTGGACACGCACCTCAACGGCCTCGGCAACATGAGCGAGTTTACGGCGCCGAACCAGATGGGCCTGGACGGCTACGAGGGCTACCTCAACGACCGCGTCGCCACGCTGCCGCAGCTGCTCAAGGACGCGGGCTACCACACCTACATGGTCGGCAAGTGGCACATGGGGAAGGAGCCGACCCAGATCCCGGCCGCGCGCGGCTTCGAGCGCGACTTCACGCTGCTCGACGGGATGGGCAGCTACTGGGACGACTCTAACTTCGCGGCCGCCACCCCCAAGTCGCTCTACACCGAGGACGGGCGCTACCTGAAGCGCCTGCCGAAGGACTTCTACGCGACGAAGACCTACACCGACAAGATGATCTCCTACATCGACGCCAACCACGGCGACGGCAAGCCGTTCTTCGCCTACGTCTCGCACCAGGCGCCGCACGAGCCGTACCACCTGCCGAAGGAGTGGCGCAACCGCCACGTCGGCGAGTACGACAAGGGCTGGGACGCCCTGCGTCAGGAGCGGCTGAAGCGGCAGATCGAGATGGGCATCGTGCCGGCCGGCACCGGGCTCGCCGAACGGATGTGGTTCGTGCCCGATTCCACCCTGCTGGCCCCGGCCGCTCGCGCGGTCATGGGGAAGAAGATGGAGATCTACGCCGGGCTGGTCGAGAACCTGGACTACCACGTCGGACGGCTCATCGACCATCTCAAGAAGATCGGCGAGTACGACAACACGATCTTCATCGTCTTCGGCGACAACGGCGCCGAGGGCAACGACCTCTACGGATTGATCGCCGGCTCGCCCGGCTCACGCGACTACCTCTTCGCCGCCACGCGCTGGTCGCAGAACAATCCCAACGCGTGGGGCGACCCGGGCTCCTGGCTCGCCTACGGGCCCGCCTGGGCACAGGTCTCCATGACGCCCTTCAGCCAGTACAAAGCCTGGGTTGCGGAGGGCGGCATCCGGAACGCGCTCATCGTGAGCGGACCCGGGGTCAAGCGCCCCGCGGGGAGCATCAACACCCAGGGGCTGATGCACGTCGCCGACATCATGCCGACGCTCCTCGAGGTGGCCGGCGCGAGCTATCCGAAGACGTACAAGGGGAAGGACTTGCCGCCGGCCCTGGGCAAGTCCTGGGTCACGGTGCTGGAGGGCCGGGCCGAGTCGCCGCGGACGGACCAGGACGTCCTCGCCTGGGAGGTCTTCGGCAACCGCGCCGTCCGGCAGGGGAGCTGGAAGCTGCGCTGGGAGTGGAGGCCCTTGGGAAGGGGCGACTGGGAGCTCTTCGACCTCGCGGCGGATCCCGCCGAGCTGAAGGACCTCGCGGCGGAGCACCCCGACAAGCTGAAGGAGATGGTGGCGCTCTGGGACGACTTCGCCCGGAGGAACAACGTGGTCCTGCCCAACCGCTCGCCCCACGAGGCCCTCGAGAAGGCGCTCCCGCAGCGCGTCCCGGTCCAGGCCGGCTACCCACCGGTCAACCTGAAGCGCCAGTACGTCCCGCCCGCGGACATGATGGCCGATCCGAAATAGCGAGCGCTGAACCTCCCCGCAATTCCGCGAAGGAGCCGATGTCATGAACGACGAGAGCAGTTCGAGGAGAAGGGTCGTGCGACTGTCGCTCACCGCGGCGGCGGTGCTCGTTGTGGGCGCGCTCTGCTCGCCGGCAACGTGGGCCCAGCCGCGGTTCTACTGGAAGAGCCTCTCGGGCGCGAACGCCGTTCCGCTCATCGTCACGTCGTCGAGCGGCAACTCGAACCCGTTCGACCCTTCGAACACCGTGACCCAGGGAGCGAACTTCGACGGTACCCTGGAGTTGGCGGGCTATGCGCGCACGTTTTCCCTGTTCGGCCGCGCGGCCATGGCCGCGGTCCTCTTGCCCATGGGGCGGATCTCGGGCCAGGTCGTCAGGAACGGCGAGACGATCGGCCAGGCGACCAGCGGGTTCGGCGACCCGATGTTCGAGTTCAACATCAACGTGCTCGGCCCGCCGGCGCAGAAGAACCTGGTCGACGCCTTCCGGTACGAGCCGAAGTTCTCTCTCGACCTGATCGCCGACCTGGCGGTGCCGATCGGCGAGTACGACAGCAGCCAGGCCCTGAATATCGGCCAGAATCGGTGGTACGGGCGCCTGGGCGCCCCGATCATCTGGCAGCTCGGCCCGTGGGTGCCCGGCCGTCGCACGACCCTGGAGTTCCTGCCCGCCGTGTGGCTCCTCGGAGCCAACAACGACTATGACGGCGGCAAGTCGCTCACGACCGATCCGGTGCTCCAGGTGGACGGGCATCTGACGCGCGACTTCGCCGAGCGCCTCTGGGGGTCGCTCGACGGCGTCTGGTACAAGGGCGGCCAGTCGAGCATCGACGGCGTGGAGGGTGACGAGCTCGACAACCTGGCATTCGGCATCACGCTCGGGTACCAGCTCAACGAGAACATGACCCTCATGTTCGGGTACAAGTCGACGGTCAACGACAGCAATCCTGCGGACCTTCGCATGGACGGGTTCACGATCACGCTCGTGTCGGGGTGGCACCCGCTCGTCGAGGGAGCGCGGCGGCTGAAAGAAGAGTAGGGGCCCGTCGCCCTTCTCGCCGGGTCGGGGCTCGCTCCTGGCCCAGGCAACCGGTCTCGCGGAGAGCGTCGCGGTCGGCAGGCGCGAAACCCGGACCAACGCCGACACGGGCGCCGCGTCCGTTGGCCGGGCTGCGCGGGAGGGAACCTCGCTCGATGGGACCGAGACGGTTCAGCGACAGTCGCTCCGCGGCGGCCGATCGTCCGGGGCGCGCTTCAACGACACGGGTTCTCCTGCTCGGGGCGATGGTGGCGTTCGCCGGCTGCACTCACATCGGTCCCAGGACCATTCCCGTGGACCGCTTCGACTACAGCACGGCGGTCGCCGACTCGTGGAAGCAGCAGACGCTCCTGAACATCGTCAAGATGCGCTACATGGACCTGCCGGTGTTCGTGGACGTGTCGTCCATCGTCAGCGGCTACTCGCTGCAGACCGGCGTGAACGTGGGCGGCACCGTATCGTCCGAAAAGGCGATCCAGGGCAACTTCGCAGCCGTAGGCGCGCAAGCGGTCTACACCGACCGGCCCACCATCACGTACACGCCGCTCACCGGCGAGAAGTTCCTGAAGGGCCTTCTGGCACCGATCGACCCGAAGAACATCTTCTTCCTGATGCAGTCGGGTTACCCGGCCGATTTCATCCTGGCGCTGACCGTCGAGTCGCTCAACGGCGTCCGCAATCGGTCGGCGGGGGCTGGCGCGATGCGGGAGGCCGACCCGGATTTCAGCCGCGCGCTGCAGCTGTTGCGCGAGGTGCAGGCCGCCGGAGCGGTCGGGATGCGCGTGGAGGAGGACAAGGCGAAGGGCTCGACCGGCGTGGTGTTCTTCCGGCGCGACGACGTGCCCGCCGACGTCGTGGAGAAGGCCGCGGAAGTCCGGCGATTGCTCAAGCTCCCCCCCGACCAGCAGAGGTTCAGCCTCATCTATTCGCCGGCGCGCGGGGCGGAGAACGAGCTGGCCGTCAACAGCCGATCGATGCTCCAGATCATGGGGGCGTTCTCGAGCTACATCGACGTGCCGGAGGAGCACCTGAAGGACAACAGCGCCGTGCCTGCCTTCGAGCACACCGCCGCGGAGACCCGGCAGGACGTGGCGCGGATTCGCAGCGGCAAGGACAGGCCCGAGGCCTCGTTCGCGGCCGTGAGCTACCGCGGCTACTGGTTCTGGATCGACGACGGCGACTGGAAGACGAAGCGCTTGCTGACGGCGGTCATGTTCTTCTTCACGCTTTCGGAGACCGGCGGCAACGAGAGGCTGCCGTTGATCACCATCCCGGCTCAGTAGGCGTAGACCCGAGGCGCACCAAGATGATCGACAGAACGAACGGGTCCGTCGAGTCGCAGCACGGCGTAGCTCCCGACCGCTCGGCCATGGCCGGCTTTCGAACCCAACTGGCTCTGGATCGCACGGCGCTGGCCTGGATTCGAACCACGCTGACGATGGCCAGCTTCGGTTTGGGAATGGTCGCCTTCTTCCGTTCGCTAAGGGAGACTGCTCCGAATCCGTTGACGGCCCGGCTGCATCAAGGCGCCATCTACTTCGGCACGGCCCTGATCGTGCTCGGGATCCTGGCGACCGTGCTCTCCGCCCTGTCGCAATTCTCCTCGCTCCGTCAGCTTCGACGGGGGCATACGCCGAGGGTGTCCCTCTGGCCCCTCAGCATCACGGTGTCCTTGCTGGTCTCCCTCCTCTTCCTGGCGGGGTTGTGGGCCGTGTTCGCGAGGTAGCGGCCCGACGCGCCGGTTCGCACGAGGCCGATGCGGCCCGCCGCGTGGCTTCGCCGAACCAAGTGGCGAAGGCGAGAGCGATCGAGATCGAGTTCCGATCCAGCCGAGACCGGGGCCCCAGGCTCCCGCGGGTCGCTGAGGACGGATACGCCATGCGATCAACGGGCACGCAACGGGAAGCGTGGCGCCCAAGGTGCCTGCGCCCGGCCCTTCTGGCGCTCCTGGTCGGGCTCGGGGCCACCGGTCGCGCCGTCGGGGACGACCCGTCGAAGGAGTCGTGGCCCGAGCTCGATCTCTGGCTGCGGCTCCCGCCCTCGTGGCGTCTTTCGATGTTCCTTGCCATCGCGAGCAATACCGAGACCGACTACCGCGAGGGGAACGTCGTCCTGCAGGCCGACTACGCGTGGGGGAAGCCGGGACGCCTGTACAACGGGCGGCTGCTGGACGAGGGGCGAGCGGAGGACATGAAGGCCATGCTGCTCCGCGGAGGCTATCTCGGCGGGAAGAGGCTCGGCGACGACTCCGAATTCCAGGTGCGCGGCGCGGCCTATGGAAGCGTGCGGCGGCGGCCCGCGATCGCGGCGCGCTCGCGATCGTCTAGGCCTCGAGCCGCGAGGGCGCGGTCGTACAGCTCCGCCGCCTGCTTCGAGCGGCCTTTCCTGCCGTAAAGGTCTCCCAGCATGAGGACGGCGTCCCCGAACGCCGGGTGGGTCGCGACCAGGGCCTCGAGCGTCGCGGTCGCGTCGCTCTCCTTCCCCTGCTGCAGCTCGTAGTAGGCGCGGCTGAACGCGTACTTCGGCTCCGCGGGCTGAAGCTCGGCGGCCCGCCGGCACAGGCTCGCCGCCTGGGCGGGATCCCGAGCCCCCACCAGGACCGCCAGGTTGTAGGCGGCGGGAGCGAGCGAGGGATCGGCGTCGAGAGCCTGCCGGAGAGCGGCCTCGGCCTGGTCGCTCTTTCCCATCTCCGCGAGCAGCAGGCCGAGATTGAACGAGGAGGCGGCGTTGCGCGGGTTCGCCCGCAGGGCCTGCCTCAGCAGCCCCTCGGCCTCCTCGTTGCGCCCCTGCCGGCTGAGATCGATCGCGAGGTTCGCGGCGGACATGTAGAACTGGTCGTCGATGGCCAGGGCCTTCCGGTACTGCTTCTCCGCCTCGCCGGGCCGGCCCAGCGCGTCCTCGAGCAGCGCCCAGTTGTGGCGGCCGGACGGCATGTCGGCCGAGTACGCCAGGATGCTCCGGTACTCCTCGAGCGCCGCGCGGAACGCCCCCTGCTGGGACTCGCTCAGCGCCTCCGGCGGCGCCCCGGCGAGACGCGACGCCGCCTCGGCGCGCACGCCGAGGACCGGGTCCTTGAGGAGCGGGGCGACGGCCTTGACGAAATGCGCGGGGTCGTCGTGGCGGAAGCGGTTCACGGCGGTCCGGCGGATCAGGGCGTCCTCGTCGCCCATGGCCTGCTCGAGGAGCCTCGTGCTGTCCTCGCCGGGATATCCCCACAGGAGGTCGAGCGCCGTGGCGCGCACGATCGCGGGCCGCAGCCGGTCGCCGGCCAGCGCGAGCAGCTCGGCCCGCGCCTCGGGCCGTCCCTCGCGCGCCGCCGCGAGAACGGTCCCGTAGTGGGGCTTGCGCTTCGCGCCGTACCACTTGTCGTAGCCCGCCACGACCCACTTGAGGGGCTTGTCCGCGTGGCACCCCGCCTGGCTGCAGGCGTTCGGCGTGCCGATCGCCTGCGAGAGGTCGGGCCGCGGCACGCGCATGCTGTGGTCGCGCCGGAAGTGGACCACCATGTAGTTCCGTCCCGGCATGTGGCACGCGGTGCAGGTCGCCCCGTCGCTCGGCTTCCCCTGGTACACCTTCTTGTGGAAGTGGTGCGACGCGGTGTCGTAGGTGTCGGCCCGGTGGCACCGGAGGCAGAGCTCGTTCCCCTCCTTGTACCGCTTCGCGGAGTGCACGTCGTGGCAGTCGCTGCACCGGACGCCCTTGTCGTACATCTTGCTTTGCAGGAAGGAATGGACCTCGTACACCTCGTCCAGGATCTGGCCGTCGGGATGGAAGAGGCCCGGGGCGAGGAGCGTCGGCAGGTGGGCGTCGAGCGGCTCCGCCGCGGGCCGGTCCATGTCCTTCAATTCGGCGCGGCGCGAATGGCAGGGCGCGCAGAGGTCGACGAGGTCGCGCTGCGCCATGGAGGAGGTCTTCACCGTGAGCGCCGCGTTCGCGACCGGGGGCCGGCCCATCGCGGGCTTCTTTCCCCACGCCACGTGCAGCGATCCGGGGCCGTGGCAGGCCTCGCACCCGACGAAGATCTCCGCCCAGGTGGTGCTGTAGGTGTCCGCCTCCGGGTCGTAGCGCTTGCGCACGCCCGTCGAGTGGCACTGCGAGCACATGGTGTTCCAGTTGAGCGCGGGCCGCGTCCAGTGGAGCCAGTCGCTGGGAGGAACCTTCTGGCCGGGATAAAGGGAGAACCACCGCTTCTTCGGCACGTCCCACGCGACCGAGAGACATTGCAGCCGGCCGCCCGGAAACTGGACGATGTACTGCTGCAGCGGGGTCCACCCGAACGCGTAGGCGATCTCGAACTCCGCGGGCGGCCCCGCGAGGTCGTCGGTGCGGACGAAGTACTTGTCCCCCCGCGTCGAGAACCGCCAGGTCTTGCCGCTCTCCTCGAAGACCGCGTCCCGGAAGTCTCCCAGGACCGTGTTCGGTCGTGGCGCGAGCATCGCGAGCGCGTGGTGGGATCCCTTCCACCCGTCGTACGCCTTCGCGTGGCACTCGCGGCAGGCCTCGCTCCCGACGTAGAGCGGCACGGAGGGGGGTGCCGGCTTGGGACCGCGAACGGCCCGCGCCGCGAGATAGAGCGGGACCGACAGCGCCAGGACCGCCGTCGCGGCGACGCCGACCTTCCGCCAGCGATCGAGAACGTCGGGCGTCGCGCTCACAGGTAGGTCACCTGCGACGGCTCGAACCGCTCTCGCCGAACCTTCTTCCTCGTGTCCACGCGCACCACGCCCCCCTCGATCGTCACGGGGAAGAGATCGAGCGCGCGCGGGGCGGGAGGGCTGAGCACCTGCCCCGTCATGTCGAACGCGGAGCCGTGGCAGGGGCACGGGAACTTCCGGTCCTTCTCGCTCCACGGCACGGTGCACTGGAGGTGGGTGCAGGTGCTCGACAGCGCGAGGAACCCGCCGTCCTGGAGGCGAACGAGATAGAAGCGCCCGCCCGGGAACGCCGTCACCGAGGACGGCGTGAATTCCGCGACCGGCCCCGCGTCCACGATCCCCTGGTCGGACGCGCCGGGAGCACCCTTGCGCGGCCACAGGTAGGCGACGGTGACCACGCCGAGCTGCGCCGCCGCGGCGACGCCGAGGACCTTCCAGAGCGTGCCGAGGAATCCCCGGCGCGTCGTCTCGCTCACCATGGCCACTCCAGGCGCATCCCTTGGCCCCGGAAGAGGACCCCGACGGCCGTGAGCACGAGGAAAGCCACGGTCACGAACGAGAAGAGCGACTGCACGGTCTCGAGACGCGAGAGCGACAGCGACCGCTTCAAAAGGAGCACGAGTACCCCGGCCACGAATCCCCAGAGGACGAGCGGAACGAGACCGCCGGCGATCGCCGCCGGCAGGGCAGGAAAGAGGCGCGACCACTGCAGGACGTGCTCATCGAGGAGCACCGCGACCGGGACGATCAGGAGCGCCGCCGCCGCGGCCAGGAGGGCCGCGCGCCTCCCGCGCTCCGAGTGGAACCACGAGCCGGTCGGCGCCTCGCCGTAACGCAGGAACGGAAGGCCGGCGAGGAACGCGCAGACGAGCAGGGGGACCACCACCACGGCGAACGACGGGTGCAGGTGGACCAGCAGCTCCTGGATGCCCATGAAGTACCAGGGCGCTTTCGCAGGGTTCGGGCTCATCCCGGCATTCGCCTGCTCCTCGAGCGGCGCCGGGACGACGGCCGCGATCGCCAGGAGGACGGCGAGCAGCACCAGCGAGGCGACCCCTTCGCGGACGAGGAGGTTCGGCCGAACGGGGACCAGGGTGGGGCGCGGGGCGCCGCCCCGGCCCGATCCGCCCGGGAGCATGACGCCTCCCGCCTTTCGCACGAGCCAGAAGTGGAACCCCGTCAGCAGGAAGAGCAGGATCGGGAGCAGCGCGATGTGGAGGACGAAGAACAGCGAGAGGGTCTTCGGCCCCACCTCGTCCCCTCCACGCGCCATGCGCTGGAGCGCATCGCCGACGAGCGGCACGTACTGGAGCATCCCGGTGCCGATCGTCACGGCCCAGTAGGCCAGCTGGTCCCACGGGAGCAGGTAGCCGGTGAAGTCCGCGGCCATCACGACGAGGAGCATCCCGAGCCCCAGGCCCCAGTTGAAGCGGCGCGGAGGGAGGAACGCCCCCGTGAAGAACACTCGGAGGAGGTGGAGGAAGGCGACCACGAGCAGGAGGTTCCCCGCCCAGTGGTGGATGCCGCGGACGAACGCGCCGAACGGCACCTCCTCCTGGATCGACGCGACCGAGGCGTAGGCGCGCTCGGTCGACGGCTCGTAGGAGAAGAGGAGCAGCGCTCCCGTCGCGATCAACACCAGGAAGAGGACCAGGGCCATCCCGCCGAGGCCGAAGGTGCGCTCGAGCGCGAGCGATTCCTCCGGCACCATCTTCGGATGGAGGTGAAGCAGGAGGTTCGAGAAGCCCGACGGTTTCTTCGCGGCGGGAACCGCCGGGGCAGCCGGAGCCTTCGCCCCGGCCGCTCGCGGTTCAGATCCGGTCTTGTCCTCGCCCATGCCGGCCCCGAGCCCCCCGCTCTCGTCCGTCCAGCGGAGCATAGCACCGGCCGGGTGGGAGTCTCACCTCAGTTGGCGTTCTTCGGCGCGGCCTGGAGCGTCTCGAGAACCTGGTCGAGGCTGAAGCTACCGACCTTCTGGCTCGGCGGGAACTCCCCGAACGTGCCGAGGAACCGCGCGACGTACTGCTGCGCCGGCACGAGGATGAACATGTGATCGATCCTCCACCGCCAGAAGTCGATGGCGTGGTCGGCCGCCTCGAAGGGGTCCGAGCGGAGGTTGTAGACTTTGGGAACGCGCAACGTCGTGTACTGCTCCTGCCACCCGTCGGCGCCCTCGCCGCGTTGCTCCTGAAAGACGACCTTGTACTGCTGATAGCGCATCGCGGTCAGGTTGCCGTCGTCGCCGAAGTAGAAGAACTCCTTGCGCGGGCTGGGGGCCTTGCCGGCGAGCGCGTCGGTGAGGTCGTAGCCGTCGAGGTGCACCTTGAAGGTCTTGTCGCCGACCTTCATGCCCTTGAGCAGCCGCTCCTTCACGTCGGGCACGCCGGCGGCCGCCATCAGCGTGGGGAGCATGTCCTCGTGGGCGAAGATGTCGTTGAGCACGGTGCCGGGCTTGATCGTGCCGGGCCAGCGAATGGCGCAGGGCACCCGGAAGCCGCCTTCCCACTGCGTGCCCTTCTCGCCGCGGAAGGGAGACTGGCCGCCGTCGGGCCAGGTCATCTTCTCCGCGCCGTTGTCCGTCGAGTACATGACGATCGTGTTCTGATCGAGGCCCAGCTCCTTGAGCTTGTCCAGCAGCTGGCCGACCATCGCGTCGTGCTCGACCATGCCGTCGGGATAGGTGCCGAGCCCCGTCTTGCCCTTGCTGCCTTCCTTCAGGTGCGTCCAGATGTGCATGCGGGTGGAGTTCCACCAGAGGAAGAACGGCTTGTCCGACTTCTTGGCCTTCTCGAGATAGGCCAGCGCGGCGTCGGTGAACTCCTGGTCGATGGTCTCCATTCGCTTCTTGCCCAGGGGGCCGGTGGACTCGATCCTCTGCGTGCCGTCGGGGTTCGCCCAGGCGTGGATCACGCCGCGCGTCTGGTACTTCTTGATCAGCTCCGGGTCCTTGAAGTAGTCCGGATTCTCGAACTCCTCCTCGGCGTTGAGGTGGTAGAGCGAGCCGAAGAACTCGTCGAACCCGTGCGCGGTGGGAAGGTGCTCGTCGAGGTCGCCGAGATGGTTCTTGCCGAACTGCGCCGTCATGTAACCCTGCGCCTTGAGCAGCTGCGCGAGCGTGACATCCCGCGCCTGGAGCCCTTCCTTCGCGCCGGGCAGGCCGACCTTGAGCAGGCCGGTGCGAAAGCCGCTCTGCCCGGTCAGGAACGCCGCGCGCCCCGCGGTGCAGCTCTGCTGGCCGTACCAGTCGGTGAACAGCGCGCCTTCCCTCGCGATGCGATCGATGTTGGGCGTTCTATAGCCCATCATCCCCTGGTTATAGGCGCTGACGTTCCAGTAGCCGACGTCGTCGCCCCAGAGGACGAGGATGTTGGGCTTCTTGGCCGCCTGCTGGGCCCATGCCGGGCCGGCCACGGCCGTTAGCGCGATCGTGACGACGATCGCGGCGATCGCTTGTCTGCTCCGCATTCGGACACTCCTTATTGGACGCCGTTCTTGCCGGCGTGATGCCGCGACGATCCTGCTCATCTGTTTGATTGATCCAGCCGTGCGGTTATGGCGCTCCGTTCGCGATTCACCACAATGTTCACCCTTTGCGTCCCATTTGTCAAACGCACCCGTACGAACGGGCCCGCCGGGTGACGATGGCAGGGCCTCGGCCTGCAGCTCGGCGCCTTCTCTTCGAGCGCCTTCGAGCGTATAAGAGCTCTTGATCCCCGGCATTCGGATTGGAGATGCCGCCATGACGGCGAGAGTGACGACATGCCTTGCGCTCGTGCTGGCCGCGACGATCGCGTCCTCGTCGGCCGGGGCTTCATCGCCGGCCTTCGACTGCGCCAAGGCGAGCGGCGAGATCGAGGCGATGGTCTGCAAGGACGACGGGCTCGCCGCGCTCGACCGCAAGATGGCGGCCGCCTACGAGAAGGCGATGAAGGCCTGGCCCGCGGAGGAGGTCTCCAGGCAGAAGGCCCTCCAGCGGGGCTGGATCAAGGGGCGGAACGATTGCTGGAAAGCGGACGACAAGAGGTCCTGCGCGGAGCTGTCCTACCGCACCCGCATCGTCGAGCTGCAGATCCAGTCCGGGGAGCTCACCGCCCCCGAGCCGGTCGGCTACGCCTGCACCGGATGGGAGAGCAAGCCCTTCTTCGCCACGTTCTACAATCGAAACCGATCCGCCGAGCGCCGTCATCACGTTCGGCGACGACCAGGTCATCGCGTTCCAGGCCCGGTCGGCCAGCGGCGCGAGGTACACCGCGGAGAACATGGAGTTCTGGGAGCACCACGGCGAGGCGGCCGTGGACTGGTATGGAATCGAGCTCCGGTGCAAGGCGCGGCCGCCGGCCGGTGCGCCGACTCGCGCGTTCGAGCGGACCCTCCGGCTCGGGGGGATCACGTTCGACGTATCGTGTCCGAACGACCGCTCGATTCCCACGCTCAGGATCGTGCCGGCGGGGCTCGAGGTGGACAACTCCGCCGTGATCCGCGAGGTGGAGGGCATCGTCGTGGGCGCCGAGGCCGCCGACCTCGACGCGGACGGCTCGCCCGAGATCTACGTGTACGTGCAGTCGGTGGGGAGCGGCTCCTACGGCTCGCTCGCGGCCTACTCGGCGAACAACCGGAAGTCCCTGAGCCAGATTTATCTTCCACCCGTTGCCGCCGACGACAAGGCAGTCAAAGGCTATCAGGGGCACGACGCGTTCGCCGTGGAGGGGAACACCCTGGTTCGGCGGTTCCCGGTCTACCGGCAAGGCGACACCAACGCGGCGCCCACGGGCGGGACGCGGCAGCTCCGGTACAGGCTCGTCGCCGGAGAAGCGGGCTGGCTCCTGAAGCTCGACCGGGTCGTCGGCGACTAGCCGCTCAGTAATACCAGCGAGCTACGAGGGCGAAGACGTAGAGGCCGGAGGACTCGGGAAGCCGGTCCACCTGCCGCGCCACGGACGGCTCGAGCCGGAAGTGCCTGGTGAGGGCGATTTCCGCGCCGAGCTGGTAGAGCTCCCTGGCCCAGCCGTCGTAGCGCGTGTCGTAGAAGTACTCCGCCTGCAGGAAGACGTTCGACACCACGCCGAGCACCGTGAAGTCCCGGTTCAGCTCGCCGCGCAGGCGGTACCTCGTCGAGTAGTCCCCGTCGATCCAGCGAAGGTCCGCGCGGGTGCGCAGCTCGAAGAGGAACCGCGCGGGAAGGTAGGCTCTTCCGTGCACGGCGAGGATCCCCCGGTCCTCCGGGGTCGACATGACCTCGCCTTCCTGCTTGAAGACGTGGTCGTAGCCGATCCGGACCCAGAGGTACCGCTTCTTTCGCCAATCCTCTTGCGTCCGCCAGTCGTCCTGGCGTAGAACGTCCCGGGCGAACGGCCGGAACGTCATGTCGAAGTACCCGGCGACGTCCAGGGTCAGGAACTCCGATTCCTTCCCGGTCGCGTAGGCCGCCACGAAGTACGCCCGTCTCGTGGGGCCGAGCCCCTTGTAGAGGTTGAGCTCGGGCCAGAACTCCCAGGGGTCGCCGGCCCGCGCGGGGACGCTCAGGAGCAACGCGGCGAAAGCCGAAGATACCAGGATCCGGGCGGCCTTCGCCGCCGCACTCTTCGTGCGCCGGACGCCGTTCGGGGACGGGCTCACTTGAGCCAGCCGCGCCGGGAGAAGTACCGAAGCTGGCCTACCACCACGATCACCATGAACGACATGGCAGTGCGTACACCATCACCCTCTCGCGGCCCTCGCGAGACGGTGTCGCCGAACCACCTGCGTGAAGCTCAGCGCTACTTCTTGCCGAAGCGGAAGTAGGCGCCGAGCGCATACTCCTGGAGCGAGCCGTCGACGTCCCACCCTTCCCATTCCGCGCGGAGGCCGAATCGCTTCCCGAGCTTCAGGTCGGCGCCGAGGCCATAGAGCAGCCTCCAGTCGGTGGTGCTGAGACTCGCCGAGGCGCCCGTGCCGGTCAGGGTCGAATCGACGGACACGTTGGAATAACCCAGCCTCGCGAACAGCTCGAACCTCTCGCCGACCGGGAGAATGCCCCTGAAGGCCACGTCGGTGACCTTGACGTCGGCGGTGAACGTCTCGTTGTCTTTCGTCTGTTGGAGTTTGCCGAGGTCGTAATACGTGAGCTCTGCTCCGAAGTACTTGTTGAAGTTCCATCCACCGAAGATCTTCCAGCCGTCGGCGTTGGGGTCGAAGGACTCGCCGGAGGAGCTGAACGTCCCGCTCGAGCTCAGGTAGCTCGCGCCGAGGTAGGCTTCCTGGGCGTGCGCCGGCAGGCACACCCCGCACAGGGCGATCGTTGCAGCCGCCATCAGAACTCCGAGCCGAACGAAGAGTCGCTCTCGCATCGAAAACCTCCTGGGGTCGGACCCGAAGGGCACCCCCCCTCTGACCCGCGAGGAACCCCCCGGCATGCCACCGCGACACGCCGGAGGGCAGTATCATACCGCTACCCGATCCGCTGCGAGGCCGCCAGCAGCTCGGTCACCCCGGGCAGCTTCGAGGTGGTCGTCTTCTTCCACTGTGCCTCGAGCAGCTCCTTGGCGGCCTGCTCGAGGAACTCCGGCGCGGCCCACTTCCTCACGTCGAAATCGTTCTTGATCCTGTTCAGGCTCTTCGAGAGGCCGTTCTTCTTGCCTTTCAGGTCTTTCATCAGGTAGATGTCGTCCCTGGAGCGCACCATCATGCAGCCGCCTTCGTGCGGCGCGTGCGTCAAGCCCAGGAGCCGGGTCCTGCGGACGTCCGCGTGAACGTGGATGGGCGGGAACAAGCCGCCGAAACGGATGAGATTGTCCAGGTTAGGGCCCCATCTTCTTGTAGCCGGAGTTCTCGATCGCGATCGCGAGTTTCTGCGAGGCCACGTCCAGTTGTATCTTCTCCGGATAGACCGTGCCGTCCGGGAAGGCCCCGAACGCGACCTTCAGGCCGACCGCGTCCTTCTCCTTGTCGGTGAGCGTCGTGATCGTCACTCCCAGGATGCGGTCGGAAGCGGCGTTCACGTCGAACGTGAGCGAGTCCCCCGGCTTGAGGTAGTCCTTGATGACCAACCGGACCTCACCCTTCGAGTTCGGCGGCGTCAGCGAGAGCCTGCTCTCCTCCTTCGCAGCCTGGATGCGGGCAGGGTCGGGCGGAACGTACTGCTTCACGAGGGCGACCGCCTCCTTCACGGCGTCGGATAGCTCCTCCTTCTTGTTTTTTTGAACCTTCCCCCGGAGCCCCCCCTTCTTCTTCTCCTCGGTAGCGGTGAGGGGGATCTTCTGGAGCTTTCCGGCGACGTCGTAGTAGCAATTCTTCTGCGCCCGCGACTTTTCCTCGCCCTTCAGGGAAATCACCGTCGTCTCGATCCACTCGTACTTCCGCAGCGCCACCATGCTCTTCTGGAGCGATTCCTTCACGGCAGTCACGTGGTCCGTCTTCCCGGCGGCTGCGTCCGGGGCCTGCTGCGCTGCAGCAGGCAAGTAGAGACAAGCGGACAGCAATGCGATGACACCGGTCCTACGCGCGAACATCGGGATCTCCTTTCGTCGAGCGATCTTGTTCTCGTCGAATCCGAGTCTCAGTACTTGGCTATGTATCCCTTTCCCTCGAGGCAGGCGGTGAACGCCTTCTTGAAATTGGTCATGTCCTGCGAGGTTGCCGCCTGCTGGGCCTGCGCCTGTTGATCGATCTGCTTGGTGGCTTCCGCTTCCGCTTTCTTGCCCTTTCGCCGGCCGGCCACCGCGCCCGCGGCGGCGCCGACGCCCGCGCCCTTGCCCGCGTCGTCGTTCGCGATCTCCCCGACGACGGCTCCCGCCGCGGCGCCCTTCACCGCTCCCTTGGCCCCTGCTCCCTTGCTTGATCCCTCCACCTGGGCCTTGGCGGCTTCGGCCTGCTGCGCCTGCTGCTGCGCCTGCTTCTGGAGCTCGAACGGGTCCTTGCCGGTGTTCTGGACGGCCCACTGGTAACACGCCGATTCGTCCTGGGACTGCTGGGTGGCGGACTGGCCCTTCTGCGGGAACGCGGAGACGTTGAGGGTTGCCGCCAGGGTCTTCTGCCCGCTCGGCGGGGCCGGTGCGGACGCGGGCGGGGGCGCCTGGGCCAGCGCGACGGAAGAGCCGACGACGAGAACGAGACAGGCGATGCAGAGAACGCGCTTCATGATCCGGCCTCCTTGTCGGGCTTCAGTTCTTTGCGAAATGCCGCCGCCGCGTGCCGGTTGGTCGGGAAGAACCGGCGCGGGTCGATCAGCTCCATCAACTCGTACCTCTCCAGCCACGAGCGGAAGGACCGCTCGGCGCGGCTGACGGCGAACGTGACGCCCCGCTTGTCCAGCATCGTGATCACCTGCCGCAGGGCCCCGGCGCCGGTGGTGTCGACGTCCACCATCGCCTGGGCGTCCAGCACGAACCACCGGATCGGCTCGGGCGACGTGGTGACCAACCGCTCGACCTCCTCGAGGAACAGGGTCGCGTTGGCGAAGTAGAGCGGCGCGCCGAACCGGTACAGGAGCAAGCCCGGAGACCCCGACGCCTGTCCGGCCCCCGCGGGGACGAAGTGGGAGCCGTCCGGCGCCTCCTGGAGGGCCGCGGTCTCCGGACGGGACGTCCGCCGGATCACGTCGATGACCGACATGAGGAAGGCGATGACGACCGCGCGCAGCGGGCCCAGGGCCAGCACGCTCAGCAGGCAGGTCGCGGCGATCCAGAACTCAGAGCGGCGCATGTGCCACACCTGCTTGCTCGATCAGTCACGCTCAGGTGTCCGCCTGGGTGTCCATAACGCTCGGAAAATACGGAGGCTATTTCTTCGGAGCCTTCTCGACCTTGATCGCGAGAGCCTCGGTGTAGGTGATCTCGACCGTGTCCCCGACGTTCACGCCCTGAAGCTTCTCGGGGTGCCTCACCTTGATCGTGCGCGTGTTGCCGGCCGGCCCCCTGAAGGTGACGGAGGGGACCTTGGGGTCGATCGCCGCGATCGTGACGGTCAGGGTGGTCTGCTGCGCGACGGCGGCCGCCGGCTTCTTGCCGAGCGGGGCAGCCTCCGTCGTGACGTTCGTTCCCATGCCGGCCGCATTGCCGCCCTTCTTCACCTCGTAGGCGAGGGCTTCCGTGTAGGTCGCGGTGACCAGGTCGCCCTTCTTCACCTGGGCGAGGTTCTTCACCGCGTCGCCGGCGACGAAGCTGTACTCCTGGCCGTCCGCGGTCTTGAGCGTGACCTCGCGCGTCTTCTGGTCGATCTTCGTCACGGTCGCGGTGACCACCTCGGACGCCACCACGGCCTCGCCCTTGGCCGGGGCGGCGGGTTTCGCGGGCTCCTGGGCCAGGGTTGCGGACGCAAGGCACACGGCTCCCGCCACGCAGGCGGCCACCATCCAGGATCGGGGACTCTTCATGGCTTGCTCTCCTTTGTCATTTCACTTCGGCTATTGCGGACGAGTTCAACTGCGGGCAAGAGGTCGGTCGCGATCGCACGCTTGAGCACGAAGGCGTCGGCGCCGGCCTCCATCGCCGCCCGGCGTACGGCCTGCTCGTCGTGGACGCTGAGGACGATCACCTTGAGGTCGGGACAGCGCTGCCGGAGCGCTCGCAACCAGCCCAGGCCGCTGTCCCGGGCCAGGGAGAGATCCACGACCGCCACGTCGGGCCGGAGCCGGCCCGCCCCCTCGAGCAGCGACGCCTCGTCGGCGACCATGACCACCGTTCCGAACGCCGTCTCGAGCAGCCCGCGCACGCCCTCCGTGAGGCCGTGGTGCCGGTCCGCCAGTAGAACGCAGCTCGGGAGCTTCTCGGGCATCGATACCCTTCCTTCTCTGCGACCGTGCCCGTCGCGTTGCATGTTGCCGCCCGGCTTCGGGTGGAGCTTAGCCGTGCCGAGGGGGGCATGTAACCTCGGGAAACTACGGGCTTGTTGCCGTGGAATTACGAGGTTCCCGGGCCGGGGACACGGCCCCGGCAATCGCGCCTGTCGACCGAGAGGCGCGATGCCGGGCCGATACGCCTTGGATGCGCTCTAGATCTCCCCGAACTGGAGGATGACCTTGATGTCGTCGGGCCTTCTCTCCAGGGCCTGCGCGAAATTCTCCGGCTTCTCGCGGCGGGTGATCAGGCGGCCCAGCCAAGCCCGGTCCGCGCGAGCCAGGATGTTCCCGGCCTTGTACCAGTGTCGCTTGTTGGCGTTGACGCTACCCACGATCACGTTGTTCTTCAGCACCGCGGCCGCGGCGATGTCGGCGCAGGCTGCGGACGTGACCACGCCGCCGTGCCCGACCCCGGTCAGGCACACGATCCCGCTCGACCCGATCGCCTGGATCGAGTCGGCGATCACCTGTCCCACCCCGGTGCACTCGATGATGGCGTCCGGCTCGAAGCCGATTGCTTTCACCGAGCCGGAGTGATACGTCGCACCCAGGGCGCGCACCAGGTCCGGCTTGGGGCCCGATTCCACGCGGTCGAGGACGTGGACGTCCTGGCCGAACAGCTTGGCGCCGAGGGCCGCCAGAAGGCCGATCGGGCCCGCGCCGGTCACGAGCACGGTCTTCGGCTCCCAGAAGGACCGCCGGCCGATGGTCGCGACCTGTTCGAGGGCCTTCGTGATCACGGTCGTCGGCTCGAGGAGCACGCCGAGGATGCCCAGGGTGGGGTCGACCTTGATGGCGTACTCGGGCTCGATCCTCCAGCGCTCGGACATGTAGCCGTGGATCTCCTTGATCCCGCGCTCGGTGTACTGGCCGTTGCGGCACATGTCCCACTCGCCCACCGCGCAGTTCGGGCAGGGGACCGGATCCGGGCGGCGGACGATCCCCACGACCAGGTCGCCCTTCTTGAAGGAACAGGCCGGACCCGGATCGACGACGCGGCCGAGGGATTCGTGCCCCAGCACCAGGCGCGTCGCTCCCGGGGGCGCCCAGCCGTACTTGCCCTCGACGATCTCGACGTCGGTCCCGCAGACGCCGACGGCCACCGCCTCGACGAGAACCTGGCCTTCATGAACCCCGGGTTCCGGAAAGGCCTCCCAACGCGCCGATCCGGGATTCCTGGGTTCCACGGTGATGGCTTTCATATCGCACTCGCTTTCACGACGCGCTCACCCGGAAGAGGTGGCACTTCCACGCCCCCATTTCGACGTACAGGCCGGCATCTCGCAGGTCGTCCCCGCTCCGGTCGTACACCTCACTCGACAGGACATCGTCGAGGCGCCACGTCTTTCCTCTCAACTCATCCCAGGGCACGTGGACCCGGGCCTGGGCGGTTTCTCGTCCGAAATTGACGACGATGAGAAAGCGGTCTCCGTTCTTGACCCAGCACCAGCTGACGATGTTCTGGCAGCTCTGGTTGTCGGGCCAGCCGCTCCGCTCGCAGAGGCGCCATGTGCCCGTCCGAAAGACGCCGCGGTGGGTCGCCGTCAGCAAGCGCTCGTAGAAGGCGACCAGATCGCGATCGACCGGCTCTACCGGGCGGCGGCCCAGGAAGACCGGGAGCCTCGCCCTGAACCCTTCGAACTGCCCCTCGTGCAGCAGCCTGGCCCCGGGAAGGGTGAGGATGGCCACCGCGGCGGCCCGGCCCTTCTCCCCCGGAAACGCGACGGCGGCCCTGGGCTCGTCATGGTTCTCGATGAACCGGACCATCCCCTCCTGGTAGGAAAGGTCCGCCAGGAGGTGCAGGCGGACGTTCTCGGCAGAAGCGTGCTCCATGCGGTCGTAGAGCTTCTTGTCGTAGCAATGATCGAAGCCTTGCTGCTGCAGCTCCCACTCGAGGTCCCAGTAGGCCTCGGCGATGAACCTGAACTCCGGCCACCGCGCCTTTGTCGCCGCGATGACGGTCGTCCAGTAGTCGTCGACGGGCCTGTCTCCGGCGCGGGCGCCCCAGGTGCGCTCGAAGATGTCGTTCAGCATGAGCATGGCCATGTCGCAGCGGATGCCGTCGCACTGCCCGGCGATCTCCGAGACGGTCTCGATCACCGCCTTCCGGAGCCCCGGCTGGAAGGCGTTGAGCTGGAGCACGTCGGGCCAGGCGGGGAAGAACGGATCGCGTCCGCAGGCGAAAACGTTGCCTCCGGCCTCGAGGAAGGAAGCCGGATCTTTCTCGAGGTCGTTCCTGTCTCCCCGGACGAAGTACTCCGGGTGCTCGAATACCCAGGGGTGGTCCGGGGCGACATGGTTCGGCACGAAATCGAGGACGAGACGGATGCCGCGCGTCGCGAGAGCGTCGCGGGCCGCGGCGAGCCCTTCCGGCCCGCCGAGATGCGCGTCGACGACGTAGCGGCGCACGCAGTACGGCGAGCCGACGTTGTCCTCCGCGCGAGAAGTCGGGGAGGGCCCTCCTGAAGTCCTCGAGGAGGCCCGCGTTGCGCATGGAGATCTCGATGCCGGCGGGGCTCCGCTCCCAGACCCCCATGAACCAGACGGCGTCGAAGCCACGGGAGGCGATGGCGTCCCACTCCTGATTCGGAACCGTGGCGAGGTCCAAGGGCTGCCGGTATTTCCGGCTCAGCTCGTCGAGCCACACCCACGTGTTGATCTCGTAGATCACGGGATTGGTCGGCCACGGTTCCATGTCGCCCTCCCGCCGGATTCAGGAAACGGGCTCCCCCGTGCCCTTTCGGGCACCCTGAACGAACGCGGCCTGCTTGCCCACCTCCAGGGCGCGCTTGGCATCCAGAAGGCCGTAGAGCTCGATGAGCTTGGCCACGAGCCCCGGTCCAGCCGGTCTGGTGACTGGCGCCCAGCCCCGCGCCGTTGTCGCCGTGGAAGTACTCGTAGAAGAGGATGTGGTCGCGCCAGTGGGGATCGGTCTGGAACTTCTCGGTGCCGCCGTAGACCGGGCGCCGGCCATGCTCGTCGCGGGTGAAGGTGCTGGTGAGCCGGTCGGCGATCTCCTTGCTCACCTCGAAGAGGTTCATCATTCTTCCCGATCCCGTCGGGCACTCGATCTTGAAGTTGTCGCCGTAGTACAGGTAGAAGTTCTGCAGCGCCCGGATGATCAGCGCGTTCACCGGCATCCAGACGGGGCCCCGCCAGTTGGAGTTGCCGCCGAACATGCCGGTGTTCGACTCGGCCGGCAGGTAGTCCACCCGGTACTCCTGGCCGTTGCACGTGGAGGACGTACGGGTTCCGCTCGTGGAACTTCGAGATCGAGCGGATGCCGTGGGGACCCAGGAACTCGTTCTCGTCGAGCATCTTCGTCAGGATCCGGCGGAGCCGCTCCGGGTTGACGCAGGGCCAGGATCCCCCGCTCGGCGACGCCGAGATGTCCCGGGCCGGTGGGGTGGATGGTCATCCATGAGCTCGGGCATGCGGCGCAGGCGTTCGTAGATCCCGGTCATCGCCCTCGGGATGCGCTCCCGCTGCGACTTCTCGATCACCGTGGTGGCGCAGAGGGGCAGGAGCCCCACCAGGGAACGCACCTTGAGCCGCGTGGCGCTGCCGTCGGGGAGCCGCAGGATGTCGTAGTAGAAGCCGTCCTCCTCGTCCCACATGCCGTCCTGGCCGGGGCGGTTCATGGCGGCGGCGATGTAGTAGAAGTGCTCCGACGAACTTGAAGACCATGTCCTCGTAGATGGGGTCGTGGGCGGCGAGCTCGACCGCGAGCTCCAGCATGTTCTGGCTGAAGAGGGCCATCCACGCCGTGCCGTCCGCCTGCTCGAGGTGGCCGCCGGTGGGAAGCGGGGCGCTGCGGTCGAAGACGCCGATGTTGTCGAGGCCGAGGAAGCCGCCCTCGAAGACGTTCTTGCCGAAGCGGTCCTTGCGGTTGACCCACCAGGTGAAGTTCAGCAGGAGCTTGTTGAAGGTCGACTTGAGGAAATCGAGGTCCACCTCGCCGCGCAGGGCCTGCTCGGTGCGGTGCAGGAAGAGCGTCGCGAAGGCGTGGACCGGGGGGTTCACGTCGCTGAAGTTCCACTCGTAGGCGGGCATCTGGCCGTTGGGGTGCAGGTAGGCGCCCGCGGAGCATCAGCTCCATCTGCTCCTTGGCGAAGTCGGGGTCCACGATCGAGAGCGGTAGCGTGTGGAAGGCCAGGTCCCAGGCCGCGTACCACGGGTACTCCCACTTGTCGGGCATGGAGATGATGTCCTCGTTCAGCATGTGGAACCACTCCGAGTTCCGGGCAGCTCGATATCCCGTGTGGAGCGGGTTGGAGTTGTGCTCGTCCAGCCAGTTGTCGCCGTCGAAGAAGAAGAACTGCTTGCTCCAGAGCATGCCGGCGAGGGCCTGGCGCATCACGTTGGCCGCGTCCTCGCTCACGGACGGCGGCGTGACCGACTTGTAGAACTCGTCGGCCTCGCGGAGCCTGTCGGCGAAGACGTCGTCGAACGGCTTCCCGAAGGGCTTGCCTTTCGGGCCCGCGGACGGCCTTGGAGAGCCGCAGGCGGATCACCTTGCTCTGGCCGGCGCCGACAGGCGACGTGGTAGTGCGCCGCGACCTTGGTGCCCTTGCTGGCCTGGGTTCACCGCGCCCTGGTTGCCGTGCACCACGCAGTCGTTGATGCCGTCCTTGACGTAGGGGCTCTCGTTCTTCTGCCCGGGAAAGAGCAGCTCGTGGTTCGTCTCGTTCTCGGTGAAGAGCAGCGGCACGTCGCCTTCGCAGGAGAGGATGAACTCGCCGAGCAGCGGATGCGTGGCCGCAACCGCGCTCGTGCCCGCCGTGCCCTCGATCTGCTCGAGGCTCGGCTTCCGGGCGGCGCGGTTGGATTCGGCGATCCACGCCGACCAGTCGTTCCGGAACCACAGCGTCGGCAGAAGGTGCAGCTCGGCCGCGTCCGGTCCCCGGTTGGCCGCCGTGATCTTCACCAGGATGTCCTCGGCGCCGCCCTTGGCGTACTCCACGAAGACGTCGAAGTACCGGTCGTCGTCGAAGACGCCGGTGTCGAGCAGCTCGTACTCCATCTCGTTGCGAGTGCGGCGCCGGTTCGTCTCCACCAGGTCGGCGTAGGGATAAGGCGCCTGCGGGTACTTGTAGAGGTACTTCATGTACGAGTGGGTCGGCGTGCTGTCGAGGTAGAAGTAGTACTCCTTCACGTCCTCGCCGTGGTTCCCCTCGCTGTTGGTCAATCCGAAGAGCCGCTCCTTGAGGATCGGGTCCTTCCCGTTCCACAGGGCCAGCGCGAAGCAGAGGCGCTGCTTGTCGTCGGAGATGCCGGCCAGCCCGTCCTCGCCCCAGCGGTAGGCGCGCGAGCGGGCCTGATCGTGGGTGAAGAAATTCCAGGCGTCGCCGTTCTCGCTGTAGTCCTCGCGGACCGTTCCCCACTGGCGCTCGCTGAGGTAGGGCCCCCATTTCTTCCAGTCGATCTTCCGCTCGCGGGCCTCTTCGAGCCTGAGCTGTTCGGCTGTCTTCATGACCTTACTCCTCTCGTCCCGGGACGTTCGACAGCGGGCCTCTCCCGGACTCGCAATGCGGAAGGCCGAAACCTCTGCTCTGCGACCCTGCCTGGCGCGATGCGTGTCGTTGCCCGGCCTTGAAGCGATTCTAGTCGCGTTTCGGAGGGAGCTGGCCTAGTAAAGTTACGAGGTCGTCCGCCTGGGAACTACGATGCTACCCCGGGTAGGAGGGGGAATGTGGGGTGGAGGGGCGTCACGTTCGGGACGGGTGAAAGAGCTTGGTTCCCGGCGCGATCGGCGGGGGTCTTACTTGCAGCGGCCGAAGCAGGCGAACGGCGGAGAGAACAGCATGACGCCGAACTCGATTCCCGGACCGCTCGAGCCGCTGAACTCGGCGCCATAGGTAATCGCGAAGACGGCATACGGGTTCGGCTCCCAGCGCACGCCGGCCCGGTATTGCGGGGGGGACCCCGCCTCGCCCTTCGCACCATAGATCTCCCCGACGAGCGACCATCGCGGGTTGACGGGGTACCACGCCAGGCGGGTGCAGTAGGTGAAATCCCAGGACGTTTCCTCTTCCTCTCCGTAGTTACGGGTCACACTCACGCCCGGCGTGACGTCCCAGGACAGCTTGTCGCGGAGGAACGGCACGGTCAGGGGGGTATTCACCCAGTAGGTCTGGAACGCATCGTTCGTCCTGGCGTCCACGTCCAGGTAGCCCGGGAACATGCCGGTGCCGAACTTGACCGCCATGCCGCCGGTCTTCGCCTTGTTCTCGTAGAACATGTACTTGGCATACAGCGAATTCGAGTACCCGTCGTTGGTCGTCGGGTCGTTGTCGTCGTTGTAGAAGTACCCGGATACGGTGAACTCCCATTTGGGAAAGAGCGAAAACGTGGTCATCAACATCGAGTTTCGTTGACCCACGGTGGGGATGATCGTCACCGTGCCGTGGGGTTTGGACAGCCAGCTGTCGGAGTTGAACTGCTGGGCCTGGGCCGGAGCAAACGTCAGGGCCACCGAGAGGAACAGCGTTGCAAAGGCGATTCTCGATACGTGGAGTCGCATGTAGTTCCCGTCTGCAGTCACGTTGAACCGGAAGGTCCCTACCACCCTTAGCTCGACCAAGCCGGTGGTCATGGGTGCCGGCTCCTGACGGCGAGAGAATGTTAGACGAGCCGCGGAGGCTCGTGACCTCGTAAAACTACGGGGCTCGTCACCGGGCACTCGCGAGGCCTCCGGGCGGAAGGGTCAGAGTTCGACGAGGCCGTGCTTGATGGCGAAGTGAACCAGCTCGGCGTTCGTGCGAAGGCCGAGCGTCTCCATCATCTGGTACTTGTGGAACTCCACCGTCCGGGCCGAGATCGAGAGGCTCGAGGCGATCTCCTTCGCCGAGCGCCCCTCGGCCAGGAGCTGGAGGACCTCCCGCTGCCGCGGCGTGAGCGAGACGACCGGATCGCCGGCCTTCTCAGGCCCCTGCTTCATGGCGTCCAGGACCTCCCCGGCGAGCTGCGGCGTGAGGTAGGTCCTGCCCTCGAGCGCGGCGCGGATCGCGGAGACCAGCTCGGCGGGCGCCGAGTGCTTGAGCACGAAGCCCGACGCCCCGGCTTCGAGCGCGCGCCGCGCGAACGTCACGTCCCGGTGCATGGTGAGAAACACGACCGGCACTCGATCCCCGCCTTGCCTCAACTGGACCAGGGCGTCGATGCCGTTGAGGTGGGGCATGGTGACGTCGGCGACGATGACGTCCGGCCGCAACGCCCCGGCCGCCTCGACCAGGGCGCGCCCGTCCTCCACCACGCCTACCAGATCGAACTCGGGGTCGAGCAGGCTCTTGAGCGCCTCGGCCACCATGCGATGGTCGTCGGCGAGGAGGACTCGCGGACGGCGCGGGGAGGCTCATCGCGACCCTCCTTCCACGGGGACCCAGGCGACGACCGCCGTGCCCCGGCCGGGCGCGCTCTCGACGTCGAGCGTGCCGTTCACCAGTCGCAAACGCTCGCGCATGCTCGCCAGGCCGAGGCTCCGCCCCTGTCTCGGATTTCCCGGATCGAAGCCGGCACCGTCGTCGCGGACGGCGAGGAGCAGGCCGCCGTCCATTTGCCGTAGAACCACGCTCGCGCTGCTCGCACCGGCGTGACGGATCGCGTTGTTCAGGGCCTCCTGCGCCACGCGGAACAGGCAGAGCGCCGCGTCCCTCGGGACGACCGCGGGTAGCGGGTCGAGCTCCAGCGAGAGCCGGACACCGCCGCGGCGTCCGGTCCGCTCGCATTCCGTCCTCAAAGCCTCGGCCAGGCCGAGCTCCTCGAGGACCGACGGGTGAAGCTGGTACGCCAGGGAATGGATGTCCTCGCTGAGACGCACGAGCCCCTCGCGGACCGTGCGCATCGTGTCGGCCTGCGCCCCGCCGGTCGCGGCCAGCTCGGCGCGGCCGACGTCGATCGCCAGCACGGCAAGCCGCTGCGTCACGTCGTCGTGGAGCTCGCGCGCGAGCAGCGCGCGCTCGTCCTCGTGGGCCCGGATCAGGCGCTGGGAGAGGTCGCGCAGCTCCTCCTCGGCTCGCTTGCGCTCCGTGACGTCGCGGAGGACACCGAAGGTGCGGATCGCGCGCCCGGTGGCGTCGCGCGTGCCCGCGCCCGCCAGGTGCTGGATCCACCGCTCCCCGCGGGCCGGATGCAGGTAGCGATACTCGCAGGATAGCCGGTCCAGTCTGCCGTCGTGCAGCTGCCGGCGCAGGTCCAGCACGCGTGGGCGATCGTCGGGATGCAGATGCTCCAACCAGAAGTCCAGGGCCTGGAGGCCGTGCTCCCGTTCCGGCGGGACGCCGCAGAGGTCGCGGAGCCTGTGGTCGACGTACGTGACGCCCTCGCCGAAGTCCACCTCGTAGAACGCGAGGCCGGCGAGGTCGGCGCCCGCCGCCAGGCGAGCCTCGCTCGTCCGAAGCGCCTCCTCGGCACGCCTGCGCTCGGTGATGTCGATGGAGACCCCCGTCAGCCGCTCCGGGTCGCCTTCGGGCGTGCGCTGGGGTCGTCCGCGCGAGGCGATCCACCGCACGCGGCCGTCGCGGAGCAAGATCCGGTAGTCCACGTCGATGGGGTCGCCCGCGCGCGCGGACCGCTCGATGGCTCCCCGAACGAGATCCCAGTCGCCGGGATGGACCGATTCCTCGAAACGCTCCATGCTGACGACCTCGTCCGACGTGTACCCGAAGATCGCCCGGGCCCTCTCCGTGACCCAGAACGCGCCCGTCCGCAGGTCGAGGGTCCAGAGCCCCGCCTCGGCGGAGTCCGCCGCCAGGGCCAGGCGCTCCTCGCTCTCCTGCAAGCGCAGTTCGCGGCGCCTGCGGGCGAGGGCGTTGGTGATGACCTGCGCGACCAGTTGCAGCCTCCTCACCACCGCGTCCGGCCAATCGCGCCTCTCCCGCATGGTGTTCAGACCCAGGACGCCGACGGGTGGCTCGCCCCCCACCGTGAGGGGGAGGGTCAAGTTCGACTTGACGCCGAGAAGGCGAGCATTCTCGAGGTCCACGGCGGCCTCCGCCGGGAACTCCTCCAACGACGAGATGGCAACCGTGCGGCCGGCCATCATCTGCCGTAGGTACCAGGGGAACTGTTCCTGGCTCAGCGGCCCGGGAGGCGGCTGACCTTGCTCCGACACGTGGAAGTGGGTGGGCGCGAGGGTATCGGGAGCCGCGCTCGACCATTGCCAGAGCACTGCGAAATCCAGGCCGAGGAACTGGCAGACACGACGTAGAGCATCCTCGATCTCGCGGTCCACCGCGTCGGGAGGCAGGTTGATGAAGCGAGAGGAGAGGTCGGAGATCAGCGTCTCGAACTCGAGACGGCTCTCGAGGGCGTCGGCGGAAGGGTGCGTGTGACTATCCATCAGCGGTCCGCCCAGTGACGGGAATGGGTCCACTCGGCCCCAATTGTCGCACCGAATTCCACGTTCGCCCAAGCGCCGTCGACGGGGCCCGGCGCGGCATCGCCGGCTCTGCGCTTCGCGCGGACGATGGTCGCCGAAGAGCCGCGTCTACACGACGGTCCCGAACAGCTTCCCGAGCAGGGCCGTGCAGCCCATGGCGACCGCTCCCCAGAACGCGACGCGAAGGGCGCCCCGCAACGGCGGGGCGGCGCCGAGCCGGGCCGCCAGCCAACCGAGGGCGAGGAGCAGGAGGAGCGAGCTTCCCGCGACGACGCGGGTCAGGAGCGGGACCGGGACGAGCAGGACCAGAAACAGCGGGAGCGCGGCGCCAACGGCGAACGCCGCCGCGGACGCCAACGCCGCCTGGACCGGGCGGGCCCGGGTAGTTTCCGACATCCCGAGCTCGTCTCGCGCGTGCGCGGCCAGGGCATCGTGAGCCGACATCTGGTCGACGACCTGGGCCGCGAGGTCGGGGGTGAGGCCGCGAGCGACGTAGATCGCCACGAGCTCGGCCCGCTCGGCCTCCGGGGCGGTGGCCAGCTCGCGGCGTTCCCGGGCGAGATCGGCTTCCTCGGTGTCCGCCTGGGAGCTCACCGAGACGTACTCCCCGGCGGCCATGGAGAGCGCGCCCGCGACGAGGCCGGCGGAGGCGGCCAGGAGGACCGGGCCGCGTGTCGCCTGGGCCGCCGCGACGCCGACCACCAGGCTGCTCGTCGAGATGAGGCCGTCATTGGCTCCCAGGACGGCGGCGCGCAGCCAGCCGATGTGCTCGGTGCGGTGAAGCTCGACGTGTCGCATCGGCTCCAGTCTAATCGAATCAACCGCGCCGGTTGCCCCTTTATAATGACCCCGATCGCGGGACGACCCGAAACATGGCGAGAGCAAGGAGAAGACCGATGCGCAAGATAATCGCGGTTTCGATGATGGCGGGAGCGGTGTTTCTGGGAAGCGGACAGGTTCCGGCGGCGGAGACGCCGGCCATGGAGACGCTCACCGACGGCCTCAAGAAGGCCTGCAACAAGTAGCACGCGGGGAGGTCGGTGGGGAGGGGGAGGGGCGCCATGCAGCTAGGGATGATCGGACTTGGACGGATGGGGGCGAACATGGTCCGCCGGCTGATCGGCGGCGGCCACGAATGCGTCGTGTTCGACATGTCGCCGAAGGCGGTCGCGGAGCTCGCGAAAGACCAGGCGGTCGGCGCGTCTTCGATGGCGGATTTCGTGGCGAAGCTCTCGAAGCCCCGCGCGATCTGGCTCATGGTTCCGGCGGCCGTCGTGGACAAGGCGATCGCCGACCTCCTCCCTCTCCTCGCGAAGGGGGACGTCCTGATCGACGGCGGCAACTCGTATTACGTGGACGACATCCGGCGGGCGAAGGAGCTGGCCGCGAAGGGGATCCACTACGTGGACGTCGGCACGAGCGGCGGCGTCTGGGGGCTCGAGCGGGGCTACTGCATGATGATCGGCGGCGAGGAGGCCATCGTGAAGCGCCTCGACCCGATCTTGAAGCGCCTCGCCCCCGGGCGCGGCGACGTGCCGCGGACGCCCGGGCGCGGGAACGCCGGCGGCACTTCCGAGGAGGGGTACCTCCATTGCGGTCCGAACGGCGCGGGCCACTTCGTCAAGATGGTCCACAACGGCATCGAGTACGGCCTCATGGCGGCCTACGCCGAGGGGCTGAACATCCTGAAGCACGCCAACGTGGGCAAGAACGGGCGCGAGGTGGACGCCGAGACGACGCCGCTCCGCAACCCCGAGCACTACCAGTACGACCTGAATATCCCCGAGATCGCGGAGGTCTGGCGGCGCGGGAGCGTCGTCGCCTCGTGGCTGCTCGATCTGACGGCGAGCGCTCTCATCGAGTCCCCGGACCTGGGGGAGTTCTCGGGGCGCGTGTCGGATTCGGGAGAGGGACGCTGGACCATCCTGGCGGCGATCGACGAGGGGGTGCCGGCCGAGGTCCTCACGGCCTCCCTCTACGAGCGGTTCTCGTCGCGCGGAGAGGCGGAGTTCCAGAACAAGCTGCTGTCCGCGATGCGATTCCAGTTCGGCGGGCATCACGAGAAGCCCGCGAGGTGAGGAGAACGCGATGATCCCGCCCCGGTCATCGGCGTGGCCAAGGCAGACCGGAATCTCGACCGGCTGAAAGCCCGGGTGAAGGAACTGGGGGGGGCGCAAAGAGGCCGGAACCCCGTCTTCCCTCACGAACCGCAATACTCGGGACGAACGGAAGTCGAGCGCGTCACGCCCCCCGACGGGTGGCATGACCCGGTCATGAATCGATAGGGAGGTGTTGTGATGGACGTGCGCATCCTCGCCGGCCCCGATGCCGTGGCCGCCGAAGCCGCAAGGGTGATCGCCGCCGAGGCGCGGGCGGCCGTGGCGGCGCGTGGGCGCTTCGTCTTGGCGGTCAGTGGCGGCCGTACGCCGCGGCTCATGCTGCGCGCGCTCGCGGCCGAAGACGTGCCGTGGGCCAGTGTGCACGTGGTGCAGGTGGACGAGCGCATCGCCCCCGCCGGCGATCCCGATCGCAACCTCACGCACCTGTGCCTTAGCCTGCTCGAGTATGCGCCGCTGCGGGCGGAGCGGATCCACGCCATGCCGGTCGAGGAGGCCGACGTCGAAGCGGCCGCCCGCGGCTACGCGCGCACCCTCGAACGGATCGCCGGCACGCCGCCGGTGCTCGACCTCGCCCATCTCGGGCTCGGGCCGGACGGCCACACGGCATCTCTGGTTCCCGGCGATCCCGTCCTGGACGTCGTGGACCGGGACGTCGCGCCGACCGGCGTCTACATGAAGCGGCGCCGCATGACGTTGACCTATCCGATCCTCGATCGTTCGCGGCGCATCCTCTGGGTGGTGACCGGCGTGGAGAAGGCCGCGATGCTCTCGCGTCTCATCGCAGCGGATGCGTCGATTCCAGCGGGTCGCGTGCGTCGGGAGCAAGCCCTGGTTCTGGCCGACCGCTCCGCCACGGGGGAGAAGGCAGGACCGACGACCCGTTGATCGGACTCGCCGTCAGCACGATCCGCACCCCCCCGATCGACGCGGTGCAGGCGGCGAAGGCGCTTGGTCGGGAGCGAGGGGGGGTGGTACGCTGACCCACTCATGAGCGAGCCGGTCATCTGCTTCGGGCAGCAGCCCTGCGGCTTCTTTCCGAAGCGGTTCTTCTACGCGAAGCTGGTCACGGCACTCCGGCTGCGGCGGGAGCTCGGCGGGCGCGTCGTGTGGTTCTGTCACGACAGCGACCACGACTACCGCGAGACCACGACACCGCTCGTGGACCTCAAGACGGGGGACCTCAAGCGGATCAACTTCGACCACGTGAGCAAGATCCAGAAGAGCTACTCTCCCCTCTACGTCAAGCGGATCAAGGACGACTGGCAGGAGCGGACCGCGCGCGTCCTGCCGTGCTTCGTGGGTCCGGAGCTGGTAGACCTCTTCCGGTCGGTCCGGGCCACGCTCGCGGCCGACTTCTGCCTCGAGATGTACCGGCGCCTCGGGCTCCTCGAGGGGGTCGAGGTGATGCGCTCGAGCGATCCCGAGGTTCGGCGCCAGGCGGTTGCGATCGAGGACCCGTACGTGGACGTGGAGTACGAGGGGGAGATTGTGCGGGCCCGGCGACAGGGGGGAAGGCTCCGGTTGCACAAGGGCGGGGGCGAGTTCATCGAGCTCCCCGACCTCGAGACCGGCAAGGAAAGCATCAGCCCGGCGCGCGACGCCCGCCTGCGCTGGATGCAGTCGGTGGTGCGCTGCACCCACTACGTCGCCGGGGCGAGCGAGGTGCAGTACCTGAACACGTCGGAGACTCCGGAGATCACCTTCGTGGAGCGCGACGCGATCGACGACTCCCACGGGTCGTTCGTCGGCGTGGCCCCGCAGCGGGGGGGTGGTAGGCTTCCAAGCTCAACCGGAGATTCGAGCTTGAGTCGCGACGCCAACCACGACGCCCCGAGCGCCACCGCGCCATCGCCACGCCGTATCCTGGCGGTCGGCGCGCATCCCGACGACGTCGAGTTCGGTTGCGGCGGCATCCTCGTCAAGGAGGCCGCCCGCGGCCACGAGGTCACGATCCTGAGCTTGTCTCGCGGCGAGGCGGCCTCGAACGGGGACCCCGAGACGCGCCGGCGCGAGGGCGAGGCGGCCGCGGAGGTCATCGGCGCGCGTCTCGAGCTCCTCGATCTCGAGGGGGACTCGCGGATCGAGTACCGGCCGCCGAACGCCGTCGCCATCGCGCGCGTCATCCGGCGGTTGCGGCCGCACATCCTGCTCGCGCCGTCGCCGGAGGAGAACCAGCACCCCGATCACGCCAAGGCCGGGCGGCTGGTCCGCGATGCCGCGCGCTTGGCCCGCTACGGCGGGCTCGAGGACCTGGCGCCCGCCCCGGCCCACGCCATCGACGCGCTCTACTTCTTCGAGATCACCGGGACCGGCCTCGGCTCCGCCTCGACCGGCCTGCCCTGGATCGTCGTGGACGTTTCGGATGTCGTGGCGACCTGGCGCAAAGCGATGGAATGTCACGCGACGCAGCTGGCCACGCGCAACTACGTCGAGCTGCAACTGGCGCGTGCCCGCGCGCTCGGACTCGAGATCGGCGTCGAGCACGCCATGGCGGTCCGTGCGAACGATCCGATCCGCCTCGAGGGGCTCACGGACCTCCGGGGTTCGGGGAGGCGGTTCTGAGCGGCTCTCGCACGGCGGACGGTCCCCTGCGGATCGCCATCACCTGCTACCCGACGGTCGGCGGCAGCGGCATTCTCGCCTCGCAGCTCGGGCAGCAACTGGCGGCGCGGGGCCACGAGGTGCACTTCGTCTCCTACGGCATGCCGTTCCGGCTGGACGGAACGGCGCCCAACATCTTCTTCCACCCCGTGAGCGTCAACGAGTACGATCTCTTCCGCTATCCGGACTACACGCTGCCGCTCTCGGTGACTCTGGCGGAGGTCAGCCGGGACTTCGATCTCGACCTGATCCACGCGCACTACGCCGTGCCGCACGCCGTCGCTGCCTACCTGGCCCGGCAGATGATCGGGGAGGGAGCGCCTCGCGTCATCACCACGCTGCACGGCACCGACACGACGCTCATGGGGCAGGACCCGAACTACCAGCCCGTGATCCGCCACGCCATCGAGCACTCTTCGGGGGTGACGGCGGTGAGCGCATTCCTTCGCGACGAGACGAAGAGCACCTTCCAGGTGGAGCACGAAATCCGCGTCATCCACAACTTCTTCGCGCCCATCAGCCCGAGCCGCGACCGGGAGCGGGTGCGCGCGGAGCTGGGGGTCGGCGACGAGCTCCTGGTGCTCCACATGTCGAACCTCCGGCCGGTCAAGCGGATCGATGACCTGCTGCGGGTCATCGCCGCCTCGCGGCACCGCGACCGCGTGCGGCTCCTGATCCTGGCCGGAGGCGACTTCGCCCCGTACCGCCGGCAGGTCGAAGCACTCGGGATCGCGTCGCAGGTGACCGTGATGCAGTCGGTACTGGACGTGGAGAACTACCTCAACGCCGCCGACGTGGGGCTGTACACCTCCGAGCACGAGTCGTTCGGCCTGAGCATCCTGGAGAGCATGTTCCACCGACACCCGATTCTCGCGGCGCGCGCCGGCGGCGTCCCGGAGGTCGTCGTGGACGGGGAAACCGGTTTCCTGGCGCCGGTGGGGGACATCGACGGCCTCGCCGGGAAGCTCGACGCGATCGTGGAGGATAGGGAGCGCTACCGGCCGATGGGGGAGCGGGGCTACGAGAGGGCGAGGGCGCTCTTTTCCGCCGAGCGGATCACGGGGGAGTATCTCGATTTCTACCGGCAGGTTCTAGTGTCCCGGGAAGCGCGGGAGTAGGCGGGGGACGAAGACGTGACGAGATGGACCTCGAAAGCCACCGGAGCGTGCGCCATGGGGATTCTGCTGGGATGCATGGGGACGGGCTCCGCCATGGCGCTCGTGCCGAAGCGGCCCGACGCGGCCGAGATCCAGCTTGCGCTCAAGAAGCTCCAGTTCCTGGGAAGCGCGCTCTACGTGGCGGCGCATCCCGACGACGAGAACACGCGCCTCATGGCGTGGCTCGTCAACGGACGCCTGGCGGACGCCGCGTATCTCTCCATGACCCGCGGCGACGGCGGGCAGAACCTGATCGGTCCGGAGATCGGCGACCTGCTGGGGATCATCCGCTCGCAGGAGCTGCTAGCGGCGCGCCGGATCGACGGCGGGCGGCAGTTCTTCACCCGGGCGATCGACTTCGGGTATTCCAAGACGCCGGAGGAGACGCTGCGGATCTGGGACCGGGAGCAAGTGCTCGCCGACACGGTGCGGATCGTGAGGCAATTCCAGCCGGACGTGGTGATCACCCGGTTCCCCGCCGCCAATCGCGATACGCACGGGCACCACACCTCGTCCGCGTGGATCGCGCGCGACGCCATGGCGGCGGCCGGCGACCCGAAGCGTTTCCCCGAGCAGCTCGATCGCCTGGCGACGTGGCGGCCGCGGCGGCTGCTCTGGAACACCTCGCGCTTCTTCTACGACAAGCCGGAGGACCTCAAGCCGGACACGCTGGTCAAGGTCGACGCCGGCGCGTACAACCCGTTGCTCGGGGAGTCGTACACGGAACTCGCCGCCCGCGCCCGCAGCATGCACAAGAGCCAGGGGTTCGGGTCGAGCGGCCAGCGCGGCGAGGTGCTCGAGTACCTCGCGCCGGCTGAAGGCGAGGGGACGCCCCGCGACCTCTTCGAGGGGATCGACACGACGTGGGGGAGGGTGCCGGGCGGCAAGGCGGTGGGCGGCCTCCTCGATCGGGCCTACCGCGAGTTCGTCCCCGAGAGCCCGGCCGGCATCGTGCCGCGCCTGCTCGAGGCGCGCGCGAAGCTGGCGGCGCTGCCGCCCGGCCGCTGGACGACCGCCAAGAGGGCCGACCTCGACCAGGTCATCGCCGCCTGCCTCGGCCTCTACCTCGAGGCCGCGGCCGACGTCTATGCGGCGGTGCCCGGCGACACGTTGAAGATCAATCTCGAGGCGGTCAACCGGTCGCCGGTGGCGGTGCGGCTGAAGAAGGTGACCGTCGCCGCCGCAGGAAGCGACCTCCCGTGGGAGCAGGACCTCGACAGCCGCCAGAGCTTCAAGAAGACGGTCGAGGTGACGCTGCCGGCGGACCTTCCGGACTCGCAGCCGTACTGGCTGCGCGAGAAGGGCACCCTCGGGATGTTCCGCGTCGACGAAGCGGCGCTCATCGGCCTGCCCGAGAACCCGCCCGCGCTGACGGCGTCGTTCGCCCTCGAGGTGGAGGGGACGCCTATCGTCTTCGACAGGCCGGTCGTCTACAGGCGGACCGACCCGGTGCACGGAGAGCAGTACCGGCCGTTCGAGGTGATCCCGGCGGTCGCCGTGACCGTCACCGAGAGCGTCTTCGTCCTGCCGCCCGAGCTGTCGTCGCACGAGGTGGCGGTCGAGCTCCGTGCCGGCCGGGCCGGCGTCGAGGGGACCGTGCGGCTCGAGGCGCCCGCGGGCTGGACCGCGAGCCCCGCGTCGCGCCCGTTCCGCATCGACGAGAAGGACGCGACCGCCACGGTGACCTTCGATCTCGTGCCGCCGGCCGCGCCGTCGGCCGGGGTCCTGCGGGCGGTGGCCGAGATCGCCGGGCGGCGCTACCAGCGCGGGCTCGTCCACATCGTCCACGACCACATCCCGACCCAGGTCGTCATGCCGCCCGCCGAGGCCCGTGTCGTGCGCGCCGACGTGCGTCGCAAGGGGCAGAACGTCGGCTACGTGCAGGGAGCCGGCGACCAGGTGCCGGCGGGGCTGCGCGAGATCGGCTACACGGTGACCGAGCTGTCCGTGGACGATCTGGTCCCGGACCGCCTGCGTGGCTTCGACGCGATCGTCCTCGGCGTGCGGGCGTACAACACGCTCGACCGCATCCGCTTCCAGCAGCCGGCGCTGTTCGACTACGTGAAGGGCGGGGGGACGTTGATCGTGCAGTACACCACCGGGCAGGAGCTGAAGGTCGAGTCCGTCGCTCCGCTGCCGCTCACGATCTCGCGCGAGCGGGTGAGCGAGGAGGGGGCCGAGGTCCGGTTCCTGGCTCCGGACCACCCGGTGCTCAACCGGCCGAACCGGATCACGGCCTCGGACTTCGAGGGCTGGGTGCAGGAGCGCGGTCTCTACTTCGCCGGCAAGTGGGACCCCGCCTTCACCGCGGTGCTCTCGAGCAACGACGCGGGCGAGCCCCCGCGCGACGGCGGACTGCTCGTGGCGAAGTACGGCGAGGGCTGGTTCGTGTACACCGGCTACTCCTTCTTCCGGCAGCTCCCGGCCGGGGTGCCGGGGGCTTACCGGCTGTTCGCGAATCTCATCGCGCTGGGCAAGTGACTCCGTGACACGATCCGGCCGGCCGGACCGCGGGAAGCCGACCGCATGACGACCGATCCCGAAAAGGCGAAACGGATCCTCGACGACCGGCCGCCGTTCTTCCGGACCTGGACCGACGTGTACGCCGCGGTGATCGGTCTCCTCGGCGTGCTGGTCCTGGTCTTCAGCCTCCTCACGAGGATTCTCGGGTGAGCGCTCTCGACGTCGTCGTCCTCCTCGGCACGCTCGTGGGCATCGCCGCCTACGGTGCCTGGAAGACGCGCGGCAACCGCGACCTCGAGGAGTACTTCGGCGGCGACCACTCGATGAAGTGGGGCACCATCGGCCTCTCGGTGATGGCGACCCAGGCGAGCGCCGTGACCTTCCTCTCGACGCCCGGCTTCGGCTACGAGAAGGGAATGGAGTTCGTCCAGAACTACCTGGGCCTGCCGATCGCCCTGGTCCTCGTGTCCGCCGCTGTTCATCCCCGTGTACTACCGGAGCGGCGTGTACACGGCCTACGAGTACCTCGAGCGGCGCTTCGACCTCAAGACCCGGCAGCTGGGCGCCGTCCTGTTCCTCGTGCAGCGGGGACTCGCTTCCGGCATCACGCTCTATGCCCCCGCGATCATCGTCTCGAATCTCATGGGGTGGAGACTCAACTCCACCATCCTGCTGTCGGGGCTCCTGGTCGTGATCTACACGGTCGCCGGGGGCTCCCGGGCGGTCAGCCTCACGCAGAAGCACCAGATGGCGGTGATCCTGGTCGGCATGGGCGTGGCGTTCCTCCTCGTCGTCGTGTACCTGTCCCGGGAGATCCCCATCGCGCAGGCCCTGCCCCTGGCGGGCAAGCTGGGGAAGATGGAGATCGTCAACTTCTCCTTCGACTACAGCCGGCGGTACACCTTCTGGTCGGGGATCTTCGGAGGCCTGTTCCTGGCGCTGTCGTACTTCGGCACGGACCAGTCGCAGGTGGGGCGCTATCTCACGGGGAAGTCGGTCACCGAGGGCCGCATGGGACTGATGTTCAACGCCGTGCTCAAGGTGCCGATGCAGTTCCTGATCCTGCTCACCGGGGTGATGGTGTTCCTGTTCTACCAGTTCGTGCAGCCGCCGATCCTCTTCAAGCGGCCGGCGCTCCAGGCCGTGTACGCGTCGGCGCGCGCCGGGGAGATGAAGGCGCTCGAGACCCGCTACGCCGCGGTGTTCACCGAGAAGCGCGAAGCGGTGCGGACGCTGGCCACGGCCCTCAAAAAAGGCGACGACGGCGCGGTCACCTTGGCCAGGGCCCGGGTCGGGGACCTCGCGGCGCGGGGGAGAAGATCCGGGACGAGGCGAAGTCGCTGGTGGCCGAGGTCGCCCCGGGGATGGAGGCGAAGGACTCCGACTACGTCTTCCTGACCTTCGTCGTGCAGCACCTCCCGCGAGGCGTCATCGGTCTCCTGATCGCGGTGATCTTCTGCGCCGGGATGTCGTCGAGCTCGTCCGAGTTCAACGCCCTCGGCTCGACCTCCACCGTCGACATCTACCGCCGGCTCGTCCGGCCGAAGGAGAGCGAGCGGCATTACGTGTTCGTGTCGAAGGCGCTCACGGCGTTCTGGGGACTGGTCGCGATCGCGTTCGCCATGGCGGCCTCGCTCGCCGAGAACCTGATCGAGGCGATCAACATTCTCGGGTCCCTGTTCTACGGCACCATCCTGGGGATCTTCCTGACCGCGTTCCTGCTGAAGCGGGTGCAGGGGACCGCGGTGTTCCTTGCGGCCCTCCTGGCGGAGGGCACGGTCGTCACGCTCTACTTCACCACCCACATCGGCTATCTCTGGTACAACCTCATCGGCTGCATGATGGTCCTGGCGCTGGGCGCGGCGTTCGAGACCCTCCTGCCGGGTCCACGCAGGAACGCCGTTGCCCCGGGGGTCGGAGGGAGCTAGAATCGGCCGGCTCTTACCTTCGATTCAAGTCCAGGGTCTCGCTCGAGGAGGAACCGTATGAAGAAGATCCTGTTGTCCGCCGCCGTTCTCATGTTGCTCATGCCGTCCGCGTTCGCGCAGCTCAAGCTGCCCCGGCCCAGCCAGAAGGGCTCGGTCATGCAGACGGTCGGGCTGACCGACGTCACGATCACCTACAGCCGTCCCGGCGTGAAGGGACGCACCATCTGGGGCGACCTGGTTCCCTACGACAAGGTCTGGCGGACGGGCGCCAACGAGGCCACCACCATCGTGTTCGGCAAGGACGTGACCATCAACGGCAAGCCGCTTCCCGCCGGCACGTACAGCCTGCACACCATCCCCGGCAAGAGCTCCTGGACGCTCATCTTCAACAAGAAGGCCGACCAGTGGGGCAGCTACAGCTACGACGCCGCACAGGACGCGCTGCGCGTCGAGGCCGCGCCGGCCGCGGGGCCGCACGTGGAGTGGCTGACCTTCTCCTTCCCCGACATCAAGAACGACTCCGCGCAGGTGGAGCTGGCCTGGGAGAAGCTGCGGGTGGCGTTCACGATCGGCGCCGACACCAACAACCAGGCGCTCGCCGAGATCCGGAAGACCCTGGCGGGCGAGGTGAAGGAGTGGAACGTCCCGTACGGCGCCGCCGGCTTCGTGTTCAACAACAACCTCGACAACAAGGCCGAGGCGATGAAGTGGATCGACCAGTCGATCGCCATGAAGGAGACGTTCTACAACCTCCGTCTCAAGGCGCAGATGCTCGCGAAGGACGGCAAGCCGAAGGACGCCGTCGCGTTCGGCGAGAAGGCCGTGGCCGTCGGCAAGGCCGACCCGAACGCCGCCGACGAGGTCGCGAAGCTGGAGAAGCAGATCGCGGAGTGGAAGGCCGGCAAGTAACGCCGCCCCGAGGAGGCTCTATGGCCGAGACGAAGAAGCCCAAGCCGGCGGTTGCGGCCAAGGAGGCTGCGGTCCCGGTGTCGGGCTCCGTGGGGACCTTCAAGGAACGGTATGCCAGGGGGAAGGCCCTGCGGGAGAGCTGCCCCCGTGACGCGCACGCGATCTGGAAGCCCGCCAAGGATCGCCCGGACGCGGTCGAGCTGGTTCTGGAGGCCGAGAAGGGACGCCTGCCCGAGCTGTTGCCCCTCCGCCACGGGCGCATGGTCCGCTCCGCGTTCACCTTCTACCGGGGTTCGGCCCTCGCCATGGCCAGCGACCTCGCGTCCACCCCGGTCAGCGGGATCCGGGTCCAGTGTTGCGGGGATGCCCACCTGTGCAACTTCGGCGGGTTCGCGACGCCGGAGCGCCGGATCATCTTCTCCATCAACGACCTGGACGAGACCCTGCCGGCCCCCTGGGAGTGGGACGTCAAGCGCCTCGCGGCGAGCTTCGTCGTGGCGTGCCGGGACAACGGCCTGAGCGAGGCCGCAGCCAGGGACGCGGTCATGACCTGCGTCCGCACCTACCGCGAGTCCATGGCCGAGTTCAGCCAGATGAAGACGCTGGAGCTGTGGTATCGATCGCTGGGAGCGGACGAGCTGATCGCCGGTCTGAGCCCCGCCCTCCGGAAGCGCGCCTTGAAGCGCATCGAGAAGGAGAAAGCGAAGAGCCGCGGCGAGGAGATGTTCCCGAAGCTCGTGGAACACAAGGAAGGGAAGCCGCTGATCAAGGATCAGCTCCCGACGATCTTCCACGCGAAGGATCTCCCGCCGGGCGAGATCAAGCAGGCCTTACTCGACACGCTCGCGTCCTACCGCGAGAGCCTGTCGCACTCCTCCCGATCCCTGCTCGATCGCTACGAGCCCCAGGACGTCGCCATCAAGGTGGTGGGGATCGGCAGCGTCGGGACCGCCTGCTGGGTGTTCCTCTTCATGGCCGGCGAAGACGACCCGCTCTTCCTCCAGGTCAAGGAGGCGCGCTCCTCGGTGCTGGAGCCGTACGCCGGCCGGAGCGTCTTTCCGAACCACGGCCAGCGAGTCGTGAACGGCTACCGGCTCATGCAGCCCGCGAGCGACATCTTCCTCGGGTGGTGCCGGGGCCCCAAGCGCGACTTCTTCGTCCGCCAGCTGAGGGACATCAAGATCAGCCTCATGGTGGAGACCTTCCGCGCCCCCGAGATGAGCGTCTACGGCACCTGGTGCGGCAGGGCGCTGGCCCTCTCCCACGCCCGCTCCGGAAGCCCTGCCACCCTCAGCGGGTACATGGGCAAGAGCGACGTCTTCGACCGGGCCATCGCGGCCTTCTCGGCGGCCTATGCCGACCAGAACGAGAAGGACCACGCCGCCCTCGACCGCGCCGTCCGCGGGGGAAAGGTGAAGGCGGTCTTCGAAGAGGCGCGGTGAGGCGCGGATCCGTGGCCCTCGTCTTGAGCGGTCAGAATCGCCAGTAGGCTCCGACCGACAGCGAGTTGAGGCTCGTGTCCACGTCGTACGTTTCCCACTCGGCGCGGACGCCAAGGCCCATGAAGAAGGTCCAGTCCACCCCTACGCCGTACAGCATCTGCCAGTTGTCCTCGTCGAACGTCGAGACGGCTTCGTCGATGGTGAACGAGCCCTTCGCGGAGATGTTGGCGTAGCCGACCTTGGCGAACAGCTGGATCTTCTTGCCGACGGGCAAGATTCCCCGCACGCTCAGGTCGTACGCCTCCAGGTCCGCCTCGACGGAGTTAGCGCCCGACGTGTCGCTGTGGCTGCCGAGATCGCGGTAAGACGCCTCCACGCCGACGAACTTGAAGAACGTCATTCCGGCGAACGCCTTCCATGCGGTCGCGCTGGTGTCGAAGCTGGCTGCCGCGTCCTGGAACTCGGCGCTGGTGCTCAACGCGCTCGCGCCCACGCAAATACCCGCGCTAGCGCTCGTGGCACACGCGGCCATCAGCAAGAAGAGAACCGGAACGAATCGCCTCATGGAACGAATCCTCCCTTGGCTCGAAAATCAACGCTCCTGCGCGTCCGGGATGCCGCGGACGGTGCATTGTCACACGGCAAATCTAGGCAATGCGTTGCGGGATTCAAGGCCGCGGTTTTCCATGCGTCCCTCCCCCCCAAAAACACCGCGCATCCGCTTGTATTTCGCTGCCCCAAACGGGTAGCATCGCAACCTAATCGGGTCGTCGCCGTCGGGTCGGGCCGACGCACGGAGTTGACCGGTTCGTCGGCGGAAGAGAAGGGGGCATCCATGCGTTCTCCACTCTTCCTCGGCGCCGCCGCGCCGCGAGGCACGCGCGTCGCCGGGCCCCGGATCCACTCCGCGGCGCTCGTTTTCATCATCCTGGCTCTTCTTGCGGCTTCCGGGTGCGGCAAGGACCGCGCGAAGACGGGCCCGGGCGACGGGGGCCCGGTCGAGGTCGTCGCGCTGACGGTGGCCTCGCGGGACGTCCCCGTTTCCTTCGAGTACGTCGCGCAGGCCCAGAGCTCTCGCCAGGTGAACATCCAGGCGCGCGTCAGCGGTTTTCTGGAGAAAAGGGTCTACACCGAGGGGAGTCCGGTCAAGGAAGGGCAGGTGCTCTTCCTCATGGATGCCAAGCCGTTCGAGGTCCAGGTCGAAGCGCAGGCGGCGGCGCTGGCGAGGCAGCAGGCGGCCCTCGAGGTCGCGCGGGCCGACCTCGAGCGCACGAAACCGCTGACGGCCGCGAACGCGCTCTCCCAGAAGGACCTGGACGACGCCAACGGCCAGTTCCTCGGCACGTCGGCGGCGGTCGAGGAGGCGAAGGCCCGGCTGGAGACGGCGAAGCTCAGCCTGTCGTACTGCACCATCGTTTCCCCCGTGAGCGGCATCACGAGCGCCGCCCTCCAGCAGGACGGCACCTACATCAGTCCCCAGAACAGCCTCCTGACCACCGTCGCGGTGCTCTCCCCCATCTGGGTGAATTTCAGCCTCTCCCAGAACGAGATGCAGACGTACCGTGAACAGCTCGCGACGGGCCGGCTACGCGGACCCAAGGACGGCAGCTACCTCGTCGAGGTCCTCCTCACCGACGGCTCCGTCTTCCCGCACACCGGCCGCATCACCTTCGCCGCGCCGTCGTTCAGCGCCCAGACGGGAACTTTTCTCGTCCGCGCCAGCGTCGACAATCCGGAAGGGATCCTCCGACCGAACGCGTACGTGCGCGTCCGGCTGAGCGGAGCCGTGCGGCCCGCTGCGATCCTCGTCCCCCAGCGGTCCGTGCAGCAGGGCTCGGAGGGGCATTTTGTCTGGGTGGTCGACAAGGAGAGCAAGGCCAGGCCGCGCCCCGTCCAGGTCGGCGAATGGCACGGGAACGACTGGTTCGTGTCCGAGGGCCTGCACGCCGGAGACCAGGTGATCGTGGACGGCACCCTCGCGCTGCGGGCGGGCTCGCCCGTCGTCGTGAAGTCCGCGCCGGCCGCCCCGGCAGATGCTACCGGATCGGTGCGCTGAGCGCGGAGGGTCGCAGCCATGTTCTCGAAGTTCTTCATCGAGCGACCGATCTTCGCGTCGGTGATCTCGATCATCCTGTGCCTGGCCGGCCTGGTGGCCATGCGCGCTCTGCCGATCGAGCAGTACCCCACCATCACCCCCGTGCAGGTGACCGTCAGCGCCACCTATCCGGGCGCCGACTCGAAGACGCTCGCCGACTCGGTGGCGGCGCCGATCGAGGCCCAGATCAACGGCGTCGACAACATGCTCTACATGACGTCGACCAGCTCCTCCACGGGGATGCTGAACCTCACCGTCTATTTCTCGCTCGACACCGACCCGGACATCGCGCAGGTCCAGGTGCAGAACCGGGTCAACCTCGCCGTCCCGCAGCTTCCCTCGGCCGTGGTCCAGCAGGGCGTGTCGGTGCAGAAGAAATCCTCGTCGATCATGATGCTGATCGGCATCTACTCGAAGGAGAAGCGCTACAGCAGCGAGTACATCGCCAATTACGCGAACGTGTACGTCCTCGACGCGCTCAAGCGGATCCCCGGCGCCGGGCAGGCGTCGATCATGGGGGTTCCCGACCAGGCCATGCGGATCTGGATGAATCCGGATCGCATGGCCTCGCTCAAGATCACCACCAGCGACATCCAGCGCGCGGTGTCCAGCCAGAACGCCCTCTACGGCGCGGGACAGATCGGCCAGCAGCCCACGGCGGGGCGCGTCGAGCTGACGTTCCCGGTGGTCACCCAGGGAGCCTTCACGGACCCGTCCGGCTACGAGAACATCATTCTCCTCGCCGGCGAGGGCGAGGGCGCCATCGTCCGCCTGAAGGACGTCGCGCGGGTCGAGGTGGGACTCCGGCAGTACGTCGTGGACAGCAGGCTGAACGGCTTGCCGGCCACCTTCGTCGCCGTCTACCAGCAACCCGGCGCGAATGCGCTCCAGGTCTCGCAGGCGGTTCGCGAGGCTCTCGAAGGGATGAAGGCGCGCTTCCCCGACGGGCTGGACTACCTGGTGTCGCTGGACACCACCGAGTTCGTCCGTCTCTCCATCGACGAGGTCATCGAGACCCTGTTCATCGCCATCGCCCTGGTGGTCCTCGTCGTCTACCTCTTCCTGCAGAACTTCCGTGCCACCGTCATCTGCTCGATCGCGGTCGTCGTCGCGCTGCTCGGCACGTTCCCCTTCATGCTCGCCCTCGGGTTCTCCGTCAACCTGCTGACGCTCTTCGGACTGGTGCTAGCCATCGGCATCGTCGTGGACGACGCGATCGTCGTCGTGGAGAACGTCGAGCGCAACATGATCCAGCGCCACCTCGGCACGAAGGAAGCCACCATCGCCGCGATGGGGGAGGTGGTGAGCCCCGTCATCGCGACGGTTCTGGTCATGGCCTCCATCTTCGTCCCCGCCTCCTTCCTTCCGGGCACGACGGGGCAGCTCTACAAGCAGTTCGCGATCACGATCGCGATCTCGGTCGCGATCTCCGGGTTCGTCGCCCTCACCCTGACCCCGGCGATGTGCGGCGTCCTGCTGAGGCACAAGGCGCCGCCGAAGCGAGGGCCCTTCGCCTGGTTCAACCGCCAGTTCGACGCCATGACCCAGGGCTTCGGACGGATGGTGGTGGCGATCATCCGCCGAAAGCTCATCGCGCTGGCGTTCCTCGCCGTGTTCGTGGCGGGGATCGTGTTCTTCTTCAAAGTGCTGCCGACCAGCTTCGTGCCGAACGAGGACCAGGGCTACGTCATGACGGCCGTCGTGATGCCGGATGCCGCCAGCCTCGACCGGACCGACGAGGTCACCACACGGGCCGACGCGATCTTCGCCGAGACGCCGGGAGTCGCCGACCGCACGCAGATCACCGGCTACAGCCTGCTGGACGGCGGCCTGAAGACGAACGCCGGGACTCTCTTCGTGACGCTGAAGCCGTACGACGAGCGCTACGATTCCGCGAAGAAGGCCCGGGCCGAGAACGCGGGGGCGGTGCTGAGGAGCGTGTACGCGCGCAGCCGGGAGATTCGCGAGGGAATGGTCATCCCCGTCGCTCCTCCGGCGATCCCCGGCATCGGAACGACCGGCGGATTCGAGTTCTGGATCCAGGACCGCGGCGCCGGGGATCCCGCCCGGCTCGACGAGCTGACCCGGAAGCTCCTCGGCAAGGCACGGGAGCGCCCGGAGCTGACGGGGCTGAACAGCACCTTTCGCTCGAACACCGTGCAGCTGCGCGCCGAGGTCGACCGCGAGAAGGCGACGCTGCTGGGCGTTTCCGTACAGGACGTCTACAACGCGATCCAGGCCCAGTTCGGCTCGCTGACGGCCAGTCAATTCAACCAGTTCAGCCGCGTCTGGTGGGTCGTGCTCCAGTCGGACCCCCGATACCGGCAGAGCCCCAGCGACCTCACGCGCCTCTACACGCGCTCGAGCCAGGGCGAGATGGTGCCGCTCTCCGCGGTGGTCAAGACGTCGTGGGTGGCGGGGCCCGATCTCCTGCCGCACTTCAACGGCCTCCCGGCCGCCAAGGTGAACGGCTCGCCCGCCCCCGGCTACAGCTCGGGCCAGGCCATCCAGGCGATGGAGGAGGTCGCCGGAGAGGTCCTGCCCGCCGGCTACACCTTCGCATGGTCGGGGCTCGCCTTCGAGGAAACCAAGTCGGCGGGGACCTCCACGTCCGCGTTCGTCTTCGGCTTCATCATCGTGTTCCTCGTCCTGGCCGCGCAGTACGAGTCGTGGACGCTGCCCGGCGCGGTCATGACCGCCGTGCCGTTCGGCATCCTGGGAGCGCTGCTCCTGAACTGGATCCGGGGGCTCGAGAACGACGTCTACTTCCAGATCGGACTGCTCGTGCTCATCGGCCTGGGGGCGAAGAACGCGCTGCTTCGGGTGACCTTCGCGGTGGACCTGCGCAAGCAGGGAAAGTCGCTGATGGACGCCACGATCGAGGCGGGGGAGATGCGCCTGAGGCCGATCATCATGACGTCCCTCGCGTTCGTCCTCGGCGTGCTGCCGCTGGCCGTCGCCATGGGGGTGGGCGCCAACTCGCGACACTCCATCGGCACGGGAATCATCGGCGGGATGCTCGGGGAGACCACGCTGGCGATGCTCTACGTCCCGCTGTTCTTCTACATCTTCGAGAGTTTCTCCGAGTGGCTGCGTGACCGGAAGAAGTCGCCGTCTCCCGCCGCGCGCAAGGAGGGGGACTGACATGCGCCGAGCCATCGTGGCGCTGCTCGTCCTGCCGCTCACCGGCTGCATGATGGGGCCCGACTATCAGCGTCCCGCGGTGGATGCGCCGCCCGCCTTCCGCTACGAGACGGCGGATGCCCAGGAGACCGCGAACACGACCTGGTGGCAGCAGTTCCAGGACCCGGTGCTCGACGGGCTCATCGCCGAGGCTCTCGCCAACAACCTGACCGTCAAGATCGCCGCCGCGAACGTCGAGCAGGCCGCCGCGGTGTTCACCCAGGTCCGCTCGCCGCTCTATCCCCAGGTCGGCTACGGCGCCGGCGGCGCGCGTGAGCGGGCGAGCGAAGCGGGGTCGGTATCCGTCCCGTTCGAGGTCCCGAATCCCCGGGACTCGTACCAGGTTCTCGCCGGCGCTAGCTGGGAAATCGATCTCTGGGGCCGGATCCGGCGCCTCTCGGAGTCGGCGCGAGCGCAGGTGCTCGCCACCGAGGAAGCCCGCCGCGGCGTGATTCTCAGCCTCGTGGCCTCCGTCGCCAACGGCTACCTCCAGCTCCGCGGCCTGGACGAGCAGCTCGCGATCGCGATGCGCACCAGGGACGTCTACGCGGCGTCCGTGAGCCTCTTCGAGCTGCAATTCAAGTACGGCCTGAAATCCGGGATGACGGTGGAGCAGGCGCGGACCCAGTACGAGACCGCCGCCGCCGCCATTCCGCAGCTCGAGGCGCAGATCGCGCAGACCGAGAACTCGATCTCGATCCTGCTCGGCCGCAATCCCGGCCCGATCCAGCGGGGGAAGTCGATCAACGATTTCGCGTTGCCGACGATCCCGGCCGGCGTTCCCTCGCAGGTGCTCGAGCGCCGCCCCGACGTCCGGCAGGCCGAGCAGAACCTGGTCGCCCTGAACGCCCAGATCGGCGCGGCCAAGGCACGCTACTTCCCCACGATCTCCCTCACCGGGACCTTCGGCACGGCGAGCGCCGAGCTGTCGAACCTCTTCAAGGGGTCGGCGCGGGTCTGGAGCTACGGCGGCTCGATCACGGGCCCGATCTTCGCGGGCGGAGCCATCACGGCCCAGGTCCGGCAGGCCGAGGCCGCGCGGAAAGGCGCCGAGCTGGGCTACGCGGCGGCGATCCAGAGCGCGTTCGCCGACGTGGATGACGCGCTGGTCAAGCGGGAGAAGCTCGTCGAGCAGCTGGCGGCCCAGGCGCGTTTGGTCACCGCTTCCCGGGAGTACGCGCGGCTGGCGCGCCTCCAGTTCGACGGGGGCGTCACCCCCTACCTGACGGTGCTGCAGGCAGAGCAGCAGCTCTTCCCCGCCGAGCTCAACGAGGCCCAGCTCCGCTCGTCGCTCTTCGCCGCCACGGTCAACGTGTACAAGGCGATGGGAGGCGGTTGGGTCGAGGTGGCGGAGGAGGGAGCCCGGTAGGGCCCATCTCCTACCAGGCGCTCTTCTTGAATCCGTCGGTCGGGACCCAGTTCGAGTCGGTCGGTGCCTGCTGCCAGGTGGACCGGCTATCCGCGAGCACGTCTTCCTTCGCGTCGTAAGCCGACGTCGGTGTCCAGTTCGGGTCGATCGAGGACTGCGCCCACTTCGAAGGATTCCAGTTGTTCTGCGTACCGGGGTCCATGTTCCAGTCGCTCTCGGGAACCCAGTTCGGGTCGATGGAGGATTTCTGCCACTCCGCGGGCTTCCCGAAGACCGCGAGCTGCTCGTCGGTTGTAGCGGGCTCGACGGGCCTGCCCGCGAGCGTCCGCGGTCCGCCGATCTCGATCCCCGTCGGCCCCTCCGGTATTCCCTCGATCTTGGGCGGCGCGGTCTCCGAGGGACCGGTGAGCCGGACCTGGTCCACGAGATCGACCGGCATCGTGACGTCGCCCGTGGCCGTGGTCAGGACGTAGACGTCCCCCTCTTTCCGGACCGACTCTCCGCGAACCACCTGGCCGTCCACCAGCACCAGCTCCGCACCCCCGAGGGCCACCGCCGTCGCCAGGTACGCGGCACCCAGGGCGAGGACGAGGCGGCGAAGGCTCCTCCCGTTCATATCGTCAGCATACCCCATGGTGGACGCGAGATTGTGGGATGTCCGACACCCCACAATCTCGCGTCCACCATGTATGATGGACCGGTCCGGTCTGTGACCGGCGTCGAGGAGGAACCCCATGCTCAGGAAACTCGCGGCTGTCCTGTCCGGCGCGCTGCTCGCCGCGCTCGTTGCTCCCGGCCTCTGCACGGCTACCCGGGCCGAGGAGGCGAAGGCGCCCTCCCCGGCGGAGCCTCAGACCAACGTTCGCGTCACGATCCGCCTCGGCAGGATGGAGCAGGGGAAGCGCAACGTGTTGAAGAGCTACGACCTCGTCGTAGCGGCGGGAACCGTCGGCTCGAAGCTACTGAGCGGCGCCAGGGTTCCGATCCCGACCGCCGGCAGCGATGCCGCCGAGAAGGGCGTGGGGAACGACGGCGCAACCCGCTTCGTCTACCAGAACATCGGTTTCTCGGTCGACGCGAAGGTGTGGATCGTCGGCGACAAGAAGATCAAGCTCCTCGCTGAGCTCGAGGACAGCCGCGTCAAGGAGCGCACCGGGAACCAGCCCCCCTTCGTCGAGACCCGGCAACTGTCGATCAACGCGATCCTCTCGGATGGAGCACCGCTGGAGGTGACGCGGGTCGAGGGAGAGGCGGATCAGCCGGGATTCGTGGAGATCGAGGCGAAGGTCCTGCGGTAGCCGTCTCGCGCGCGGCGCCCCCCAGCGGGCCGCCCGGACTCGGCGGCTTGGGTTCGTAGCCGGCCCTTTTTCGGGCCGGCGAGAACCCAAGCCGCCGAGTCCGAGCGGCGAGAGTAACAGCCTTCCTACACGAGCCGGCGCAGAACGCTCGCGCCGACGCCCAGCCCGAGAAGCACGAGACCCGAAAGGCCGACAAGCGGCAGCGAGCTTCCGGTCTTGGGGAGCTTGGCGAGGCTCGGCCGGCGGCGGCGGGGGCGGGGGAGCAGGCGCCGCGACCGGAGCGGGTTTCGGCGGGGGAGGCGGCGGCGGGGGCTGCGCGACGAAGACCTTCAGGTCCTGGTCGGTGATGATCTCCGGCGGGTGTTTCGTCACGATCGTCGCGGTGAGGCGGTCGCCCGGCTTCAGCTTGCTGGGCTCGACCTCCTTGCCGCCCACCAGGACGACCACGTTCCTGGTCCTGAGCTCCTGGACGGTGAACTTCTTCAGCTCCTTCGTCTGGAGGTCCCGAACGACGACCACGCCGGCCGTGCTGTAGACGACCTCCGCCTCGCGCACGTCGGTGGTCGTCACGTCGATCGGCGTCTCGGTGGTGGTGATCATCGCCGTGTACTTCATGCCCGGCTTCAGGTCGCGGACGGAGAGCTTCTGCCCGTTCATGTCGAACCGGTAGTTGTCCGGGACGACGAACTGCTTCACGCCCTGCGGCCCGCGAACGGTCACCACGTTGCCTTCCACCGCCAGCACTTCTCCGTTGCGAAGCTCCATTGTCGTGGTCTGGGCGCTCGCAGGAGTCACGAGGGCCGGGCTCGCCGCGGCGACCGTCAGCAGTAAAGCGATAAGGAACACACGTCTCATCTTCGACCTCCTTCACTGGGCGTCTGCAACGCCCCGGACAAACAAGAAACGCCGCCCGCTGTCCCGAGCGATTCTCAACCAAAACAGCCGCGCGGGCGCGCCGCTTCGTGGGCCATGGAGCGGAACAGTACGACGATAGACCCGTCGAGAAGGCCTGACAATAGGCTTTTCGTTCCCGGGGCCCATCGAGCTCTCTGTCGCGGCGCACTAGTAAAACTACGAGTTGCAGGAACCGAGGGGAACTGGCAGCATCCCGGCAGTGATTCGTTCGCGATGCCCACGGGTAGAAGCTGAGGTGTGCCCAAGAAACGCTCGGCGCGGTTCTCGCCGCGAAATGGCCGGGCGGCTCCGCCTCGTGGATACCGCGAAGAAGTCGAAGTGCCTCGTCCGGGTGAATCGGCCCCCCCCGGGCTGCCTGCAAGTCACATAAATGGGCCTGGAGGGAATCCGACATGAGATTCAGGACGATTGCGGGAATCGTTTCCATCGTGGTGACCGTGCTGTTGCTTGCGACCACCTCGGCGCCGGCGGCGGACTTGACGCTCAACGCCGTGCTCTATCCGGACGGCCAGAAGGCCGACGTCACGTTCCAGACGACGGATCGCGCGCCGAAGGCGAAGCTCACCGGCACGGTGCGTTCGCAGCAGGGCCAGTCGCAGATCGAGGTCTCCTGGAGCAAGCTCGAGCCGGCGCTGCTCTTCGGCGGCGACATCAACTGCTGGGTCCTCTGGACCATCACCCCCGACGGGACGGCCCAAGCGCTCGGCGAGCTTCCCGTGCGGGACGACCGGAGCGGGGATGCCAAGTTCTCGACGCCGTTCAAGCAGTTCGCCCTGGTCGTCACGGCGGAGCCTCTCCCCGTCGTCCGGCGGGTCTCGGAGCTCGTCGCGTTCGTCTCGTTGCCCTCGAAGGAGAAGCTCGCGAAGAACTCCACCTTCGCCTTCGGCGCTTTCCGTACGGGCACGAAGCGCGACAACGAGTCCATCGCCGGCCTCGAGTACAAGGACAAGATCCCGGTGGAGCTCCAGCAAGCCCGGAAGGCGATCGCGCTGATGGACCGCTACGAGGCGGAGAAGTACGCGCAGCAGGCGGCACGGGACGCGCGGGTCGCCTTGGGACAGGCCGAAGACGCCTACTCGGGCCGGGTGGGGAAGAGCAAGGACGTGCCGGAGCTTTCCCTCCGCACCCTCGCCCTCGCATCGGAGGCCGTGCGGGTGGCGCTGAAGCAGATCGACGCGCAGAAGGTGAAGGATGCCGAGGCCAAGCAGCTCGCCGCGCTGGCCGAGAAGCAGGCCGAGACCGAGGCGGAAAAAGCGGCGCGCATGAAGACCGAGGCGGACCTCGCGTCGGTTCAGGCGCAGCAGCAGGCCCTGAAGATCGAGATGGCGCGGATCGCGGCGGATCGCGAGCAGATCCGGCAGGAACGGGACGCTCTCGCGAAGCGGCTGTCCGGCGCCCTTGGCACGGTGTCGGCCACCGAGCGCACGGCTCGGGGGCTCGTGGTGAGCCTCTCGGGGGGTATCCTCTTCGAGACGGGGAAGTCGGACCTCAAGGCCGGCGCCAAGATCTCCCTCGCCAAGCTCTCCGGGATCCTGCTCATGATCCCGACCGCGAACATCCAGGTCGAGGGGCACACCGACTCGACGGGAACCGAGGCGACGAACGTCAAGCTGTCCCAGGATCGGGCGTCGTCGGTGATGGACTTCATGAAGGCGCAGGGTGTCGACGGGACGCGGATGACGGCCAAGGGGCTCGCCGCGGCCCAACCCGTGGCGTCGAACGACACCCCCGACGGGCGGGCCAAGAACCGCCGCGTCGAGATCGTCGTTCCCGAGGATAACGCGGCGAAGTGAGGGGTTACGCTTCCGGCTCTTCCTGAGCGGGAAAAGAGTCGAAATGGACCGGCCGGTTGGCCGCCAGCCGGCCGGTCCACTCGTTCGTTACACTAGCGGGGCGTGACGGCGTAAGGGTTCGCGCCCAGCTTCTCGTCCACGAACTGGATCGCCTTCTGCGCCTTGACGCTGTTGCCCGCGGCGTCGAGCGGGGGCGAGATCACAGCGATCCCGAACTTCCCCGGCGAGACGGCGAGAATACCGCCGCCGACGCCGCTCTTCCCCGGCAGCCCCGTCTTGTAGAGCCATTTGCCGGAATCGTCGTAGAGGCCCGCGGTCGCCATGACGGCCAGGACCTCGGGGACGTTCTCGTTCTTCATGACCTGCTTGCCGGTCACCGGGTTCTTCCCGCCGTTCGCGAGCGTGGCCGCCATCGTGGCGAGGTCCTTCGCGTTCACGCTGATGGCGCACTGCTCGGTGTAGATGTCGGTGGCCTGCAGCGGCTTGTCCTTGATGTGGCCGTAGGCGTACATGAGCATCGAGATCGCCTGGTTGCGCTGGTTCGTGTCGGCCTCGGACTTGAAGACCTCCTGGTTGACCGACAGCGGCCGCCCCGCGAACTCCCCGTGCCAGGCCAGGATCTTCTTCCAGATCTCGTCGCGGCTCGCGCCCTTGACCATGCTCGTCGTGGTGATGGCGCCGGGGTTCACCATCGCGTTCATCTCCGCGCCCTTGTACTGCTCGACCGCCACGATCGAGTTGAAGACCTGCCCGGTCGCGTCGACGCCCATGTTGTTGTAGATCGCGTCGGTGCCCTGCTCCTCCATCACCAGCGCCATCGTGAAGACCTTCGAGATCGACTGGATGGACACCTCGGACTTGACATCGCCTGTGGTGTAGATCTTCCCGTCCACCGTCACGAGCGCGATGCCGAAGATCTTGGAGTCCACCTTGGCGAGCGCTGGGATGTAGTCGGCGTTCTTGCCTTCCTGGAGCCCGACGTACTTGTCGTACGCCGCCTTGAGCGCGGCATCGATGTCGGCCTTCGCCGGCGCCTGCGCGTACGCGGCCATCGTGGCGGCACACGCGATCAGGACGAGCGCTGCGATCAGGAATCGGTTCCGCATGACGGGCTATCCTCCGAACTTCATCGAGAAGTTGTACTTGAACGAGACCTGCAGGCGGTAGTCGTCCACCGTCCAGCCGTCCGAGTTGTTCTGGCGCTGGCCCCACTGGAACTCCGCCCCGTACATGACGCCCGGGACCGGAGTGCGGAGGAGGTTGACGAGCGCATACTGCCCCTTCTTGAACGCGCTCGACGACTGTCCGTCGCTGTTGTCGATGTCCACCATCGAGTAGCCGATGCTGGTGCTCAACTTGCTGCTCCACGAGTGGTCGAGGAAGGCCACGATGCCGAGGATCGGCAGCGGCTCGCCGGGGTCGGTCGGATCCTCCGTGATCCCGACGTCCACGGTGGCGTCGTTCATGTAGTTCTCGATCCCCTCGCCGTAGACGACCGACGCCCGGAGGACGTCATCCGAGAACTTGAAGTTCGTGCTCAGGTTCACGCCCCAGCCGAGCGCATCTCCCGATAGGTCGTAAACTCCCGGGTCCATGTCGTCCCACTTGATCTCGCGGAGAATGCCGGCCGCCTGGACGTGCCCCCACTTCCTCGTCATCCGGTAGTGCGCGGAGAGGTCCGGGAGCGGGTAGCGGCCCTTGACCCGGCCGGGTTCGATGATATCGCTGTAGTTCCCGGCGTCACCGGAGGCGCCCGGCCGCTCTAGGGCCACGAACAGCTCGTCCTCGCCCTGCATGGGCATCCAGCGGATCTGGACGTTCCGGAAGAAGACCATGCCGCTCGGCCCCCAGTACTCGATCGAGTTCGGGAACACGTCGATGTCCATGAACGGGCTCCAGGACTGGCCCGCGCCCCAGTGTCCCAGCTCTCCCCAGGCGTGCCGCAAGCGGATCGTCGTCTGCCCCGCGTCCGCGCCGACCCCGAACATCTCGAACTCGAAGATGGTCTTCAGCTCGCCGAGGGCCGTGGGGAAGTACCCCTTCACGCCGAGCCGGCTCTGGCGCACGCCGGCGTAGGTGTTTCCGTCCTTGCCCCACTGGTCCTTGTACTCAGGGAGCTTCGTCGGCCGCACCACGTCGAACCAGTCCGGGTCCGTCTGCTTGAAGTCGTACCCCATGTCCAGCATCGCGAAGCCGTAGAGCTCCACCTTCGGTTTTTCCTGCGCGAACGCAGGGATTGCCAGGACGGCGAGAACCGCCACCGCGACGACCGCGAGCGCGCCCGCCCGGCGTCTTACGATTCCACTCCGCATCTTGCCTCCTCCTTTGCTATCGGACGTTGGCTTTTTCCCAGGCCCGCACACGGCGGCGCGCCTCGTCGAACAGACGTTCGTAGTTTCCCTTCAGCAGCTTCTCCCTGGCCTCGGGGGTCAGCCTGGCCAGCAGGGGAGCGTACATGTCGTAGACCTTCAGGTATTTCTTCTGATCGGACGGGGCCACCTCGTCCGTACCGAAGAGAAATCGGTCGGGGTGGCGGTTGATCACGTCGGCCGTGGCCTGGGTCGCCTCGGGGCTCGACACCACGTACTTCGCGACCTCGTCCCACGAGATGTCGAAGTAGACGTGCGCGAGCTCCGGATTGTTGATCGCCCGCTCGATGATCCCGAGCTGGTCGTGAATGGGGTGGACGATGCGGCCGAGACCGATGTGCGCCCAGATGGTCGTGGTTCGCGGGTGCCGCTTGAAGAGGTCCCGGAGCTGATAAACCTGGTAGGGCTCTTGTCCCGGCTTCGGGAACGGGGTGTCGATGTCGCTGTGGAGGAGCACGACGAGCCCCGCCTCCGCGGCGAAATCGAAGATCCGGTCCAGCGCGGGGTTCGTGAGGCTCGCCGTCTCCCCCGCGATCTTGGCCGACACGAACTCCTTGTGGATCGTGAACTCGCCGATCCCCGAAAACACTCCGGGAAACGTCGTCAGCACGCGCTTGATGTGGTCCACCGCGTACATGTCCGCCGGGTTGAACCCCGTGATCATCGGGTCGAATCGGGCCTGCTCCTCCTTCGTGAGGGACCTATACGCCATCGCGATGAAGGCGTCGGTGAAGGAGTAGTAGTAGAGCGGCGCGTCGGTCTGCAGGTAGTAGGTCGGGGCGAAGTCGCCGGTGTTCCCGTACGACCAGGTCTGCTGCAGCGGCAGGCCGAACAGCGTGGACCGGCCGACCTTGTCCCCCATGATCTTCAGGAACTCGCGGATGTCCGTGCCCTGCTGGACGTAGTTCGTCAAATGGAGGTGCGCGTCGTTCACGACGTAACCGTCCGCGCCGGCCGCAACGGCGGCCGAGCGCCCGGCGGCGAGCACGAGCCCGACCGAGATGACGGCGACGCAGATCCACCGGTTCCGGACGTGTCTCATGATCCGACTCCTTCCGTCAGAACAGAATCGACGTGGCCACCGAAACCGTCGGCCCCTTCTGCCCGCCCACGTAGAAGCCGAACGTGCTGCTGGCCGGGGAGCGGTCCACGCGCATGAACTGCAGGTTCGACCGAATGTTTCGGGAGTCGAACCAGAAGTAGTTCATGCCCAGGAGGTACTCGTGGCTCGTCTTGAACCCGGCGCTCTCGTCGCCAAACACCCACGACGTCGCGCCGTACACCTCGAGCTTCTTCTTGATCGGGTAGCCGGCGGCCTGCACGTAGAAGCCGGTGTCGACGATCTCCGTGACCGGAATCGGCCCGTCCGCCTTGAAGCCGTTGAGCCACCGCTTGTACATCTCGACCTGGACGAAGATACCGCGGTACTTCACGCCGGCGTCCACCGACAGGAGGCGAACGTCGGCCTCTTGCACGGTGAAGCCCGTGGCCAGCGAGCCCGTGTCGAAGAGGTTGAGGCTGTCGGCGATCTTCACCTGGGTGTTCTCGGGCGTGCCGTCCGCCTGTTCTTGCCGGTCCTCCCCGCTCCTGGCCACCGAGAATCCGAACCGCGTCGCCACCTTCTCGTGGTACTCCCAGTCGTCGTACGCGCCGTTCGGGCCGAACTCGTGCGTCGTCGGCATCCACCACATCGACCCGCCGGTGGCGAGGCTCCTGTTGAGCTGCTTGGCGGTGATGCCGAGATTGCTCAGGTTGTTGCCGACGGCGAGCTGGTACCAGAGGCCCGGCGCCACCTCGCCGTTGGCCCAGATGCCGTTGGTGAACGCGCCCCGGAAGAACTCGTCGGCCATGACGCGGTCGTTGGCCAGCCAGAACGGGTGGGATCCGTACAGCGAGCGGCTTCCCCCGATCCCGTTCGTGCCGCCGTAGAGGTTGAAGTACTTGTTGAACTGGTAACCGAAGAAGCCGTACAGGGTCGTCTGGTCGGTCGACTGGACGGTCCAGATGGTGATCTGGTAGCGGAACTTCGGCGAGCCGAGCCACCCTCGGAAATGGACCATCGCACGGTGAAACTGGATGTCCCTGCGGGTGTCGATGGGGCGCACGCCCCCGAGGTGATCGGTGAACTCCTGTGTGGCCGGCATCTGGTTGATGTACCGCACGAGCGCGTAGCCGCCGATCTTCAACTCGCCGGCGCTCGTCCGGCCGACCAGGAAGCCCGAGCCGCTGGCGTCGAACACCCCATAGCTCGACCGTTCGGGCTCGTCCGGTCCCGCGTTGGGTCCACCGATGAACTTCTCCTTCGCGCTCGCGGGCTCCGGGGGCGTGCCAGCCGCCTGCCCCAGCACGAACTCGCCGCCGCACCCATCCGAGACCCAGATGCCCTTGTCGTCGTAGCCCCACGTCTTGCCCAGGAGGCACGGCGCGGCTCCCGCGGCAGCGACGAGCGCGACGCCTGCCGACGTGTTGGCGGGGCAGTGATTGCGGCTGCCCGCGTCGGAGGAGCAGGTGATCTTCGAGCCGGGAGAGGCCGGCGGGGCGGCGAGTGCCGGCAGGAAACCGGCGCCCGCGAAGACTAGGATCAAGACCGTCAGGCCCTTCGAATACCCCGTCACGGATCTTCCTCCGTAGTTAGCGCCGCTCCGCGAGGAAAGGACAGCAAACCCCCGCGCGGACCGCGTCGGCGATCGGCCGGGAGCGCGCACCTCGCATTCGTTTCGGTTATCGTGGCCCCCAACCTCCGCGGATCATAGCGCGGGTCGGCGGTGCAGGGACCTCGTAAAACTACCAGCACCGCTTGGGACGGACTATTTGCGGAGACGGGAAAGCGGTTCGGCGCTCCCGTCAGAACCTGAAGATTCCCACGACCTGGATCTGGTCGGACTCCCCGCGCTCGCCGTTCTTGTTCTCCCGCGTCCCGAATACGTACTCGCCTCCAACGTCGATCCGGTTCGTCGGGGAGAAGACGAGATTGACCGAGAGGCGATTGGTCGTCCGGTATGCGTCGTCCGGCTGGAAGGCGAGGTTGTCCACGGTGACGAAGCTCCAGATGAGCGACGAGCGGAGCTTCATGTCGCGTCCCAGCTTCCACCCCTTCCACTGGTGCTCGTAGTCCACGTACCAGCCGGCGGCGGGAATCGTATAGAGGCGGCCGGTGTCGTCGAACGCTGCGTCCTGCCCGCCGAGCGAGTTGAGATCGTTGATGTAGCGCGCGTTCCCTTTTCCGAACGTCAGCTGGAAAATGAACCGGTCCGTCAGGTCGAAGTAGCGGAACGGCAGGACGCCGCTAACACTCGCCCCCCACGCGAAGGCCGATTGCACGGCCCCCGGCGCCTCGGTCCACTCGCCGCGGATCTGGCGGAGGACGACGGCTCCCTGCAGGTGCCCGATCTCCTTGAAGCTCCAGACGGAGCGGCCGATCAGGTCCGGGATCAGGTTCACCCCCTGCCCCCCGCTCAGGGAGACCTGCGGGGTTTCCGCGGCCGCCGCCACGCTGAGGTCGTCGTGCACCTGCCACGTGTAGCGGAACTGCGGCTGCCGGATCACGTTCTCGCCGTTGATCCCCTCGAAGTCCAGGTCCTGGTGGTCCGCGGACGGGTCCGAGAACGTGGACCACGTCTGGCCCATGAGCATCCCCTTGAACTGCGCGTACGCGTGACGGAGCCGGAACGCCGTCCGACTCTCCGAGGTCGCCCCGGTCGCGCCGTAGAAATCCCCCTCGAGGAACGCGCGCATCTGGCCGACGCCGGTCGGCGTGCGCATCTCGAAGTTCAGGCGGCTCGTGTTCGCGGAGAACGTGGTGCGCTTCCCCTTGCCCGCGGCCGCGTCCTCTGCGGTCACCGGGATCGAGTTGGTCAGGAACCGGTCCTCGGAGCCCAGGGGACCGAGGGTGAAGACAGCCGCCGTCCGGATACGGCCGCCGAACTTGATGGCGGCGTCGGTGCCCGGGACCCGCATCGAGCCGGGGAACTCCCCAGCGGACACCACGGTCGGAGGAAGCTCCGGCGGCTTCTGGGCCTCCGCCTCGATGCGCGCGAGACGCTTGGCAAGCTCCTCCTGCTCCTGTAGGCCGGGGACCTGCTGCGCGAGCTCGTCGAGGCGGCGGGTCAGCTCGGCGAGCTTCTGCTCCATGTCCGCCAGCTTCGTCTTCTGCTCATCGATGACGAGGGCCTGCTCGCCGATCTTCGAATCCTGCTCGGCGATCTTCGCCTGCTGCTCGGCGACGAGCGTCCGCTGCGCCTCGACAAGAGCCCGCTGCTCCTCGAGCAGGCGCGCCAGCTCGGCGACGGTCGGCTTCTTCTTGGCGGGGGGCTTCGCGGCCTGCTTCGGAGGGGTCTTCGGCGGGTTTTCCGCCGCGGGCGCCGCGAGGGAGATCGTGAAGGACGCGACGAGCGCGCCTAACGCAAGGCCGATCCGGGCGAATCGCTTCGAGAGGCTCCGTTCCACCGGGCTTCCTCCAGTCTATCGGGGGAGGATCATACCTTCGTCTTTCCCTTTCCTTGTCTCCCTTTTTCGTCCGGATTCCGCCGGCGACAGGGCGGCGGTCCGATCGGTTCCGAGCTTTGGAGCCGGGATGGTTGTGTGTCATCATGTCGCTTTCCGCCGCGTCGGACCGACAGTGCTCGCGCGGCTTTCGAGACAGGAGGGATTCCCATGACGGGTAAGCGTGCGGGAATGCTGGCCGTGCTCGCGGCGATCGCCGTGCTTGCCGGCTCGAGCGTCTGGGCGGTCGACGAGCCGGTCGTCGGTCACTTCTCCTTCGGGCCGAGCTTCCCGCAGGGAGACGCCACCAAGGCCCTCAAGGATGGTTGGGCGATCCACGGCGGCGCGACCTGGTTCTCTCCGAGCAAGCCGGCGCTGGGCCTCCGGCTGGATTTCGGCATCGATTGGTACGACATGAAGGACGAGTTCCTGAGGGGGATCGACACGAACCCCGACACCGAGATCATCGAGCCGCCGGACAACGGCTACGGACGGGCCTGGTCGGCGACCGCGGATCTCATGTGGAACCCCAGGAGCAAGGGCAAAGTAGGCGTGTATCTCGTCGCCGGTGCCGGTATCTACTACACCCAGGCTTGGCTTTCCGAATACGGCTACGGCACGGGCTACTATTGCGACCCGTGGTGGGGCTACTGCTACCCGTATGCGGGCACCGCCGAGTATCTGCTCGAATCCCAGTCCAACTGGGAGTGGGGTCTCAACGCCGGCATCGGGATGACGATCAAGATCAGCGAGAGGTCGGAGCTGTACCTGGAAACCGTCTATCACTGGATCGACACGAAGAACGGCGCCGAGATCCTCCCCGTGAGCCTCGGGTTCCGCTGGTAGCTTCGAGAGCCGTAGCATCCACCCGCCGGGCCGCGCGGCTCACGCGCCGCCCGGCGTCCGTCTTTTCCGGACCGTTCCCGCCGGGCGCGATCCTCGCGGACGACGTCACGGTTCTGGTCCTCGCGCGCGGGTGAATGCTGGCGGTACGGGCCTTGCGGGATGTGGAGTCATGACGAGACGAGGGGTGTGCCGATGAAGCGGACGAGGGCGGGCTTCGTCGCGCTCGCGGTATTCGCGCTCGCGTCTCACGGCGGGACTCGGGCCGAGATGCCGGGCGAAGTCCCGGACAAGCTGCGGTTCTCCCTCGGCGGCATGCTGGCCAACGCCTTCACGGACGCCGGATACGGCTCCGTGAGCGCCGGCCTCGGCGGCACCGTGAACTTCGAGGACAGCTTCGGCCTGCCCTCCAACAAGGACATCTTCCGCGCCGACGTCAGCTGGCACGTCGCCAAGCGCCAGCTCATCGACTTCGGCTACTTCAAGCTCGACCGGTCCGGCTCGAGCGTCCTCGACGAGGACATCCAGTGGGGCGACTACGTCTACCAGGCCGGCGGCGAGGTGAGCGCGCGGTTCAACTCCGAGTTCATCTACGGCGCCTGGCGCTACCTGTTCCTCGACCTGCCCGAGGTGCGGCTCTCCGGCTCGGTGGGAGTGAGCGACATCGGCCTCGAGGCGGGTCTCGTCGCGTCGGGCACCGTGACCGATCGCGAGGGCAACGTCGTCGAGGGCACCGTCGACGAGGCCGCCCGCGTCACGGCGCCGGTGCCGATGGTCGGCCTGCAAGTCGACTACGCGCCGACCCCTCGCCTGGCGTTCCTGGGGTTCTACCGCACCCTCTACGTCAAGGACGTCGCGGGCATCGACGGCTCGCTCGCCGAGACCTCGATCCGGATGAGCTGGTGGTATGCCAGGCACGCCGGTATCAGCGCCGGCATCGACACCGAGAACATCGATTTGAGGTCCTACGAGAAGGGCGATACGAAGGCGCGCTTCCGCTACCAGGTGCGCGCCGTATCCGTCTATCTGACCTTTGCCCTCTAGCGCGCGCGGGTGGGCCTCCGAATCGAATGAAGTACACTATCGGGTGGAGGATTCTCACATGCCGAAATCGGGACGAGTCGCAATCGCCGCCTTCGTCGTGACCTGCCTGGCGGCCGCAGCGGGGGCCGCGCTCGCCGAGGAGAAGGCGCCCCCACCCCAGCAGGAGCAGGCGCTCCAACCGCAGACCGAGGTCTTCACCGGGACGCTCATGATCGTGAGCGGGCCGGGTGGGGCTCAAATGGGCCGGATCAAGATCACGGTGGAGCACTGGACGACCGACGAGGAGCGGAAGACGCTCGCCGAGGCGATCCGCTCGGGTAACGAGGCGAGCCGCGGAGGTAACGACGCCCTCGTCGACGCGATGGACAAGCTGCAGGCCGGCTACGTGCAGATCGAGAACAACCTGCGCTGGCCGATCCGCTCCGCCGCCTCGTGGAAGACCGAGAAGGGCCGCAAAGTCCGATTCGCGACGAACCGGCCGATCAACTACCAGGAAACCGCGATGAACAGCCGGAGCTCCGACTACCCAATCGGGTTCATCGAGTTGGTCCTTCCCCCCGAGGGGAAGGGGGAAGGCGTGCTCCTAGTCGCGACGCAGGTCGAGTTCGGCTCGGACGGCAAGCTCCAGGTGAGATCGCTTCCGACCAACACGGGGCCGCAGAAGGTCACGAATGTCGTCTCCGAGCTGCTCAAGCCGAAGAAGAGCAAGAACTAGTAGAAGTACCAGGTCGACAGCCGAGACCGATCTTGGATCGGATGGCACCTCTCCCGACGCGCGAGCGTGATAAGATCCGCTTCGATCAAGCTCTCGGCCATGGAGGATCCGTGCCGGGCCTCGGGCCGGGGGATGGGGGCTGCCCATGAAAAACGCTATCGGCGCCGTTATCGTCGTCCTGGCTGTCGCCGCAACGCCGGTCGCGGCAGGCTTTCCCGGCGACGTCCCGGATCGCCTTCAGGTCTCGTTCGGCGGGATGGTCACCGCCCTCGACACGCAGGCCTCCGCCGGCAAGACGCGCGGCGGTCTCGGCATGACGATCAAGTTCGAGGACTTCTTCAACATGCCGAGCTCCAATTGGACAGGTTTCCTGAACGGCTCCTGGCGTTTCGCCGGCCGTCAGTACATCGACTTCGGCTGGCTCAACATCGACCGCTCGGGCAGCCGGATGAACTCCGAGGACGTCGAGTTCAGGGACTACACCTTCCTCGCGGGATCCGAGCTCGAGGGCGGGCTCGATTCGTCCTTCCCCTACCTGGCATACCGGTACGATTTCCTCCAGCTCGACCAGGTGAAGATCTCCGGCTCGGCCGGCATATCGTACATCGACCTCACGGCCTGGCTGGCCGCCGACGCGGGAGTCATCGACCCCGAGGGGAATCTCATCGAGGGCTACAGGAAAGCCGAGATGTCGATCGGGTTGCCCGTCCCGGTCATCGGTTTCGAGATGGACTGGGCCGTCTCCAAGCGCAATTCCATCGTCATGTCCGGCCGCATGATCTACGCGAACTTCTCCGGGTTGCGAGCCCAGATCTCGGAGAATTCGTTTCACTGGTATTACCACCCCTGGAAGCACTGGGCCCTCGGCGCCGGTTTTGACAGGATCGCGATCGGCATTCCGAGCTACGAGAAAGACGGCCAATTCGCGACGTTCAGCTACAACCTCACTGGCTTGGCGATCTTCGGGAAGGCCAGCTTCTAGAACGATGGGAGGCGGCCGCGCGATATCCGGGCCGCCCAAGGAGGTCGGATCCATGAAAGGCCTGATCGCTCTTCTCGTCTTGGCTGCCGTTTCGACGCTCGCGTGGGCTCAGGCCCCACCCCCGACCGCCCCGGCGGGCCAGAAGACGCTGGCCGCAACGGTCGGCCTCTACGTGTTCCCGGCGAAGGGGCAAACACCCGAGAAGCAGTCGCAGGAAGAGGCGGAGTGCTACAACTGGGCCGTGCAGAACACGGGAACCGATCCGTTCCAGCTCGGCAAGCAGGCGGAGCAGCAAAAGGCCCAGACCGAGCAGGCCAAGCAGCAGGCCGCGACCGCGGGCGACGGCGCGGGCGCGAAGGGTGCGGTGAAGGGCGCCGCGGTGGGCGCGCTCATCGGCGAGGTCGGCTCCGGCAACGCCAGCAAGGGCGCGGCGTACGGCGCCGCGGCCGGCGCGATCGCGGGGCGGCGAAAAAAAGAAAAGGCACAGGATCAGGCCATGGCCCAGGCGGAGCAGCAGGGCCAGGCGGCCCAGCAGGCGACCCAGCAGCAGCTGGACGGGTTCAAGAAGGCCTTCAGCGTGTGTCTCGAGTCGAAAAACTACATGGTCAAGTTCTGAGGCGGGACGGAGGAGACGATGACGAACGCTTCGAAGTGCGCGCTCGCGGGGCTCCTGCTCGTCCTGGCTTCCGGCTCCGCCCTCGCCGACGACGTCACGGGAGCGAGCCGCATCCTGTGCTCGGCCGCCCAGGCGACCGTGTGCGGGGACGACGGGGAATGCGAGACGGCCGTGCCGTGGACCTGGAACATCCCGCAGTTCATGGAGCTCGACTTTCCCGGCAAGATGCTCGCCACGACGAAGGCTAGCGGGGAGAACCGCCAGACGCCGATGGGGACGGTGAAGCGCGAGGGCGGGTGGATCTTCATCCAGGGGATCGAGGCCGGCCGCGCGTTCAGCTTCGCGATCGAGGAGGAGACCGGCTTGATGTCGGTCGCCGTGGCCAGGCGCGGTCTGACCGTTTCCGTGTTCGGCGCGTGTACGCCGATGCCGGCGTCGCGCTAGCCCAGCGGGCCAGGCTCGGGACGAGGGCACGAGACCTCCGCGGCTCCGGGCGAAACGTAGCGCGATGTCGCCGCTCTGCGGCGTGCCCGCGCCGGGAGGTTTCATGACGAAGCGTGGCTGGGGGATCTTCCGGGTCGTCGCGGTCACCTGCGGTTTGGCGGTCGCCGCGGCGGGCGCCCAGACGAAGACGGCGGAGAGCCAGGGCGGGAAGTCGTCGCCCGAGACGCGGCCTCGCAAGATCCTCGTCCTGGTGGTCGCGCCCGATCCGACGACGCGGATCGCCGTCGAGAAAGTGATCGCGGGCGAGCTCTCGCTTCGCGGCGCCACCGCCGTGGCCTCGCACGTCTCGTTCCCCGAGCTTCCGAAGGAGCGCGGCCCGTTCGAGGAGAAGCTCGTCGCGGACGGCTTCGACGCGGTGACCGTGAGCCGCCTCGTCGGCCGGAACGACAAGTCCACGTACAAGGAGGGGTCCGACTCGTTCCAGCCCGAGTATCTGGGCATGGGGGTGTGGGGCGGGTACTGGTTCACCTACCACCAGGTCACCCTTCCCGAGTACCTTTCGAAGGAGACCCGCGTCCGCGTGCGCACCGATTTCTGGCGGGCGTCGGGCAAGGAGGGGCGGCTTGTCTGGTCGGGAACGACCGATCTGTTCGACCCCATGACGCTGGTCCAGGCTGCGCGCGAGGTCGGCGTCGCCGTCACGCAGGCGCTTGCGAAGGCGAAGCTCATTTGAGGAGGTGCGTGCCATGAAGCGAGGCTCGTGGATCCCGTTGGCCCTGGCGACGTGGTGCATCCTGGCCTTCGGCGCCTCTCCCGTCTACGAGCTCGCTGACCGCAGGACGAACTCGGACGTCAGGCCGCGGAAGCTCCACAAGCTCATCGTCATCGCGATCTCCGACGACCGGGAAGTGCGCAACCGGTTCGAGGACAAGTTCGTCACGCACCTCAAGGGGAAGGGCTTCGACGCGCTGATCAGCCACGAGCTCGTGCCCGACCTCACGACCCCCGCAGACCGTCAGAGCGTCCTCGACGCCCTGGCCCGGGAAAAGGTGGACGGCGCCCTGACCGTCCGCGCGGTGCCGCTCGAGGACGTCAGCGAGGCGACGTGGAGCGCCGCCTGGACCGCCTGGGTGGACGAGCCCTCGACCGTGCGCGACCTCGTCCGGAGCACCGTGCCGGTCGCGAAGAAGAAGGCGAAGATGTACGGGGTCGAGGTCGCGCTGTGGGACGCCGAGGCGTCGCGACCGCTGTGGGCGGCGCGAACGCGCGCCGTCTCCATTCGGGACCTCAAAGCGGGAGTCGGCGACCTCCTGGGTCTCACGATGGCGGCGCTCAAGGACACTCCCTGGCTTGGACCGTAGAAATCGCTCCGGGAAGCACGGCAGCGCACGCGAAAGGGGGGCATTTCCGATGCGGACGTGGACGAGGGTTGCGTTCCTTGGGGCGGTCATCCTGCTGGCAGGCGTTCTCGTCGTCCCTGTCCGGGCCGCGACGCCTGCCGCGAAGTCGGCGGCGGATCCCGCCGCCCCCGCTCCCGGCGCGGGCCAGAAGCCTCGCCTCTTCCTCGTGCTGAGCGGCGGCGGAGCCCGCGGTGCCGCCCACATCGGCGTTCTCAAGGTCCTCGAAGAGCTGCACGTCCCGGTGGACATGGTCGTCGGGACGAGCATGGGATCGATCGTCGGAGGGCTCTACGCGACCGGCTGGACGCCCGACGAGATGGAGGCGTTTCTGCTGCAGGTCGACTGGGACCGGGTCTTCATCGACCAGGTGGACCGGGACGAGAAGCCGTACCGGCGCCGGCAAGACGACACCCGATTCTTCGTCAAGGCCAAGATCCGCTTCAAGGGATGGAAGCCGTACATCCCTGCGGGCGTGCTCGGAGGCCAGCGCCTCGAGCTGATGCTCCGGGCGGTCGAGTTCGAGTCCACGGGCGAGACGGACTTCGACAAGTTCCCGATCCCCTACCGGGCGGTCGCGGCGGACCTCAACGAGAACGAGCCGTTCGTCGTCGACCACGGGAGCCTCGCCACCGCCATGCGCGCGAGCATGTCCATCGCCGGCGCCTTCGCGCCCGTCGAGATCGAAGGGCACGTTCTCGTGGACGGCGGGGCGGTCGCGAACCTCCCGGTCCGCATCGCGCAGGGCCTCGGGGCCGACGCGGTCGTCGCGGTGGACATCACGAGCCCGCTCGGGACCAAGGACGAGCTGGGATCGTTCCTCTCGGTCATGAGCCAAATGAGCTCGCTGCTCACGACCGGGAACCGCGGGGAGGACATCCGGAAGCTGAGGCCCCAGGACGTGCTGATTCGCCCGGAGCTGGGCGACATCTCGTTCTCGGATTTTCCCCGTGCGTCCGAGGCGATCGTGATCGGGGAGAAGGCCGCTCGCGCGGCGGCGGAGCGGCTCAAGGCGTTCGCCGTTCCCGACGAGGAGTGGGCCGCCTACAAGGCCCGCCACCACAAGCGCCCGGCGAGCGAGCTCGTCGTCGACCACTTCGAGGTCAAGAACGAGAGCCTCGTCGACGACGACATCGTGCGGGCGCACATCGAGGTGCCCCTCGGTCGCCCGCTCGATCAGAAGGCGTTCGGCGAAAGTATCATGCGGCTCCAGGGTCTCGACTACTTCGGCGTGATAAGGCCTACGTTCGAGCGCCGGGAGGGCGAGGGCGACCTTTCGATGGTCGTTCCGCCGAAACCCTACGGAAGGAGCAGTCTCCAGGCGGGCCTGGGCTTCTACAGCGACCTGAAAGGGGAGAGCTCCGCCACGATCACCGCGCGGCACCTCCTCCTCGCCGCGAATCGCCGGGGCGGAGAGTGGCAGAACACCTTCCAGATCGGCGAGCGGATGAGTTTGGCCACGGAGTTTTACCAGCCGCTTGACGCCGGCTTGAAGTGGTTCGTGGTGCCGGCCGCGCAGTGGTTCAAGGTTAACCGGGGGCTCTGGATGGACGGCGCCCACGTCGCCGATTACAGCGTGAAGAGTTACGGCGGAAGTCTCGACGCGGGACGCGTGCTGGGAAGTTGGGGCGACCTCAGCATCGGAGGGTTCGCGACCCGGAGCAGCGGCTCCGTCTTGATCGGTCCCGACGTCGCTCCCCCGTTTGCCGAGACGGACGCCGGGGTCCGACTCCGCTGGAACGCAGACACCCTCGACTCGGTGATCTTCCCGCGGCGCGGCTGGCGCTTGTTGTCCGAGTACTCGAACTCCCTCGATGCTTTCGGCGCCGACGCTCCGGGAGGCCGGGCGTTCGCGGGAGTGCTGAGCGCGATCGGCATCGGCCGCACGACCGTCATTCCCCACGTCGAGTACGGGGACAGTTTCCGGACACAGAGTAACCTCGGCCAGTTGTTCTCCCTCGGCGGACTCTGGCGCCTTTCAGGACTCGCGCAGAACGAGCTGCTCGGGGAGCGCATGGCTCTCGCCTCGGCCGTGTTCTACAGGGAGCTCATGAAGGTCGGCCTCGGTGTCGTACGTACCAACGTCTACATTGGCGGCAGCCTCGAGGCCGGCAACGTTTTCAGCGAAAGCGATCCCTTCTCCCTCGACGCCCTCGACGCCGGGGGGTCGATCTTCGTGGGGGCCGACACCTTGATCGGCCCCGTCTACTTCGCCTGCGGTTTCGCCGAGAACGGGCGGCAGCGCTACTACGTGAGCATCGGCCAGACGTTCTAGGATCGAGCCACCGTCCCGGCGTCGGAACCGTTCACGATGCCGCGGATATCGACGGGAGGACGACGTGAAGATCGCCAGGCTGATCGTCCTCGCGTTGCTCGTCACCCTCGCGGGAGCGCGCCGGGCGGGTGCGCAGGACATGGAGCCGCGCGCCTACTCGCCGTCCCCGGTCGGGACCAACTTCGTCGCGGTCGTCCTCGGCGGGACCCGCGGCGCGATCCTCTTCGATCCCGCGGTCCCAATCACCGACGCCCACGCGGAGCTCGGCCAGACCGTTCTGGGCTACGGTCGGTCGTTCGGTCTCTTCGGCCGGCAAGGACTCGTGCTGGTCGGGGTCCCGTACGCGTGGGGTTACGCCGAAGGGGCGGTGCAGGAGGAGACCCGACGCGTCCATCGGGACGGGTTCGGTGACATGCGCGTCAAGGCTTCGCTCAATCTCCTGGGACCGAAGGCAATGAGCCCGGAGGAGTTCCGCAAGGCACCCCGGCGGACGGTCCTGGGCGTGAGCCTCGCCGTCCAGGCGCCCACCGGGGAGTACGACAGGACGAAGCTGATCAATCTGGGGACGGGCCGGTGGGCGATCAAGCCCGAGGTCGGCCTGTCGGTCCCGGTCGGCCGGTGGTTTCTCGACGCGTACGCGGGCGCCTGGTTCTTCGAAACCAACGACCAGTTTTACCCGGGCGACGCCACCCGGCGCCAGGACCCGCTCTACACCCTCCAGGCCCACGCGAGCTACACGTTCAAGAACCGCGCTTGGGTCGCGGCCGACGCGACGTGGTACGGAGGGGGCGCGTCCACGGTCGACTCGGGCTCCCCGTCGGAGCGTCAGAGCAACTCCCGCCTCGGAGGAACGGTCGCCGTCCCGATCACCAAGCGCCAGTCCATGAAGCTCGCGGCCAGCACCGGCACCTCCACGCGGACTGGAACCGACTTCGACACCGTTCTCGTCGGATGGCAATTCCTCTGGTTCGATCGCCCGCGCGACCGGAAGCCCTGAGGGACCCGGGGCCTTGGAGTCACGGCGTGGTGACGGGCTTCCACGTCTTGTCGGGGTTGTAGCGGGTCATCGCGTTGAAGGTCTCGAGCGTCTTCGGGCCGAGGTCCTTCTCGTAAACCACGCCGTCGTGGCTCACGATGAAGGTCTTGATGCCCGTGACCTCATAGTCGGCCGGCGCGGCAACCATCGCGAAGCCCCCGATCATCACGCCCTTCACGAGGAAGTCCATCTCCCCCATGGGCGCGGCGGGGCCCTGACCCTTCAGGATCTTGAAGTAGTAGCCGTGGTACGGCTGGTACTTCTCCGAGTAGCCCTCGGCGATCACTCTGGCGATCCCCTCGCCTACCGGCCCCTGCCAGGATCCATCGGGTCCCTGCCACGCGAGCCCGTCGTGCTTGCCGGGGGTACTGATCACCCGCTGCGCGTACTGGTTGACCGGCGATCCATCGCGTTTCTCGGAGGCATACTCGATCTGCGCCTCGACGTAACCGCGGCAGACCTCGATGGCGTCCAGCTCGTTCTGTCCGATTCGGCGGTACAGGACCTCCCTGGCTCCCGTCTTCGAGTCGAAGCGCCACTTGCCGCCGTCCTGCACGATCGGGATCGGCATCGGCCAGTCTTCGTCGCCGGTCACCAGGATGGCCACCTTCGGCTTCGCGGGGTCGCGGACGATCCGGTGCTTCTCGCGGGCCTGCGCGGCGAACGCCATGCCCGTGTTCTTGTCCTGGACCGGGTCCTCGGTGACCACGAGGTCCACGCCGTCAGGCCCGAGGATCTCCTTCAATGCTGCGACGTCGAACTTCTCGGCCGCGGCGATCAACGCCTCGCTCGCTTGCTCCGGCGTGTCGAACTTCTTTTGTGCTCCCTGCGCGGGAGCCGCGGCGGCACCGGAGGGCAAGGACGCCGCGAAGGCGATGCCGAGGCAAAGGAGGAAGAAAGCCCGCATGAGTGTTTTCGATGTCATCGCGCTCACCTCCGCCCGCCGCCTCTGCCACCACCGCCTCTTCCGCCACCGCCGCCCCTGCTGCCGCCATAGCTCGAGGCGCCGCGCGACGAGCTGGCCCGGGCGCTGCTGCCGCTGTACCCGCCGGAGCCTCCGCTGAAGCCGCTCCCTCCGGCTCTCGATCCACTGCTGCTCGGGACGCTCCGGTTGCCGACCTTGTCTCCACCGGCGCCCCCCGACACGCTGGGAGAGCCGCCCCGCGTTCCCGCGCCGCCGGTCTGGCTCGCGCTAGGCGCGCCGCCCCGCGTTCCCGCGCCGCCAGTCTGGCTCGCGCTGGGCGCGCCGCCGCGGGTTCCCGCGCCGCCGGTCTGGCTCGCGCTCGGTCCGCCGCCGCGCGTACCCGCGCCGCCGGTCTGGCTCGCGCTCGGCCCGCCTCCGCGATTCGACCCGCCGCCGTACTTGTTCGCCGTCGCCTTGTCGCCGTACGGCGCGGCGCCGCGATGCTGGGGGTTGTGCTGCCAGTTGTTGCCGCCCGCGCCCCCTCCGCCGTAGTGGTTGACCCTGTTGAAATTGTTGTTGACGTTGATGTTGACGCTGCCGCCGTGCCACCCGCACCCGCAGCACGCGCCGCCCCACATCGCCGCGCCCCACATCACCCCGAAGGAGAACGCCACGAACGCCGCCCCGGGTGGCGGGGGCGGGGGATAGTAGATCGGTGGATACGGATAGTAGACGGGCGGGCCGTAGACGACCACGGGGCTGTAAGACGGGACGTAGATGACCTCGGGGTTCGAGGGCTCCACGACGATCACGGTCTTGTTCTCGACGACCTGCGTCTCGACCTTCTGCTGCTGGTTCGTCTCCAGGGCGCCCTTGTCCATGGCCTTCTTCCGCATCCGCTGCACGGCGTCCATGACGTCGCTCTGCTGCGCGAGGAAGGCGTTTCCGAGGTCCGTCGTCCACTGAATGTCGTCCGCGAGGCGCTTCACCACCTCGGGAGTCGCCGCCATGGACTGGACGCTCGGGTCCCAGGGCTGCTTGGCGACCGCGTCCGCGAGCGCCTTGTCCTTCAGTTCCTTGTTCTTCGCGAGCCACTGCTGGAGCTGGATGATCTCGAGCGGGTAGGTGGACGCCACGAGCGTCTGGGCGAGCAGCGGATCGGGGTAGAGGGCGATCGGGGCCACCAGGGATTCGAGCTGCTCGGGGGCAAGCTTCGTCGCCTCCGGCGCGGCGGCGCCGTTCGGCTTGGCGGGCGCGGGTGTGCCGGGGGCCGGTGCGGTAGCCTGCGGCGCGACCTGCTGCGGGGCCGCCGGCTTCTCCTGCGCTAGCAATAGCCCTTCCCCGGGCAGGAGCAGGATCGCACAGGTGAGCGCCATGAGGGCGCGACGCCCCGGTCTCACCGTGCGGTATCGCGGCGTGGTCCTCTGCATGGTGGCCGTCCCTTCTCCGAGATGATCACTCGAAACGCCGGGTGGACCGGCGTACGGACAAGCAGCATAAGGCAATTCGGGCGGGCGAGACAACCGGAGTCCCGGTGAGATCGAGCAGCTCCGACGCACTCTCGGGCAGGCATGGACGGCGCGCCCCAAGGCCGGAGCGCCGGGAAACCCCGCTACTTCATCTTGTCCATGGTGACCGCCTGCATGAGCAGCCACGGCCCTCCATCGACGGAGACCTCCGCGTCGTTCGTGAAACGCGTCGTTCCGCGCTGCGTGATCGTGGCTCGGACCTTCACCGGCTTCCCTTCGGCCTTCATTTCGAAGGCGAAGATCCACGTCTCGCCCTCGATCGACCCGCGGGCGAGGGAACCCACGCCCTGGCTGTCGATGTCGTACCAGGTGTACTGCTTCGCGTCGGGGTCGTAGCCGAAGATCGCCAGCTCGTGGTAGGGCGCGGTACCCATCGTTCCATCCAGCCGGCACACGACGTTGCGCCCGCCCGGGAACCTGGAACAGTCGATCTTCGCGGCGAAGCTCCCGGCGGCGCTGACCGGGGTGGTCTTCAGCTCGCCGCCGCCCTTCCACTTGCCGACCAGGAAATCGAGCCGCTCGTACTCCGGCCCCGGCGTGGGCGCGGGTTTCCGCGCGAGCGCGGGGCCCGCGGCACAGAGCGCCAACAGACTCGAGGCGAGCAACTTCCTCATCGGTGCCTCCTCCAGGCTTCCGCGCGACGAAACCGAGATGCGACGCTCACGGCTCCGCAATCCGCGGCAGCACGCCGCCGGGCCGGCCGAAATGGGGAACGGCGTCGGCAGCGTTGCGAGGATCGACGAACGCGCCACTCGCGGCGCTGTAGTAGAGACAGCCGATCTCGTCGGCGAGGCGGAACGCGACGAACGGCTCGACCGAGTCCAGCGCGTCGAGCCACCCGCGTTTCAATTCCTGGAGGTCGATCGGCGCCGCGAGGTCGAGCCGCGCGATGTCTTCCGGGCGGACCCTTCCGCGTCGACGCAGCAGCTCGAGGAGAGACAGGGGTGTGAAGCCGGGGTCCTTCCCGCAGGCCGCCCAGCAAAGCGGCCCCAGTCCGAGCACGTGCCTGTGAAGATGGAGCGCGTCCAAAACGTCGCGGGGCTCGTCGCGGCCTGCCAGCGCCAGCACCTTGTTGACGGCCAGGTCCACCGGATGGAGCAGGAACCCGACCCTCTCGTCGCGCACCGTCGGCATGAAACGCCAGGCCGAGTCGCGCGCCCACTCGACCTTGGTCGCCTGTGCGCCCTTGCGCACGACCGCGCGGATGTAGCCGGGTTGGTTCATGTCGACGGCGACCGCATACCCGCCGGTCTCCAGCAGACTCCGGTCGGCGGCGAACGCCTCCGCGACCCGTGCCTCCGAGTCGTGGAAGTAGTCGAGGTCGCGGCTGTAGCGCGTCGTGTTGGGCTCGATGAGGATCGCCGCTCCGCCCGCGAGGTACGAATCGAAGGTCCTGTTCCGCGAGAGAAGGCGGGCCAGACCGGCTTGGTACTCCGTCAGCGGCATAGCTTCCTCGCGGTCTCCCAGGCGTCGCGCCCGCCGTGCTTGCGCAGCTGCTCCGCGACCCAGGCGACGTCCGACGGGCCGATGCGATACGCGGGATCGAACGACCAGAAGCACACCGCGTGGAACCGCCGGTAGGCCCGTCGCGCTTCGCGCACGCGGACCATAGCCCTCGCGGTCTCGGGGTCGAGCGCGCGGCGACTCTTCCGGCCGCCTCTCCGCCCGATCTCCGAGAGATAGATCCTCACGTTCCGGTCCATGTCGATATCATAGTCCGTTTATGATTATATGTCAATAGATATCAATTAGATAAACGTGTAGATGGCCGAGCTGCGGCATGTCGCTCAGGGCTTCGCCACGACCGTGAATGGCTCGATCCGGCCGTCGGGCAGTTCGCGCTCCAGGACCTGCAACGTCGACCGAGGCCGTAGTTCGTCCCGAGCCCGCTCGCAAGGCGCACCTCGGTCTCCATCTCGGCCCAGGACGAGGCGGCGAGGAGCTTGCGGTCCATTACCGCGACGGACCTTCGTGAATAATGCGGGCTACCCGATCCGGATCAGCGCGCCGCGGCGTTCGCCTGCGCCAGGTCCTCCGCGATCCACTTCCCGACCAGCTCGATCGCCTCCCCGTCGGCGATCACCGTTCCGAGAGGAGGCATCTGCGACGACGGGCGACGGGAAGCCATCCGGTAGAGGAGCGCGCTGCGTCCGGCCGAGCCCGGTGCGATCGTTCGCGACGCGCCGTCGGGCGCGCCGGGAACCTGGAATCGCCCCTTCGCGTCGATCGCTGTCACGATCGCGGGCTCCTTGCCGCCCTTCGTGGCCGCGGCGGGGTCGTGCGCCAGCACGAGGCCGAGGCGCGCGAGCGGGCCCGAAGGGTTGTGGCAGTGGGCGCAGTTCCCGGCGAGGTAACCGAGCACAGCGCGCTCGCGCGGGCTCGACGCCGCGATGCGCGGCGGACTCGAGGCGAGGTCGGGGCGCGGCGGCTCGAGCCTGCCCCGCTCGACGAGCGACGAGAGCGTGACCATGCCGGGCCGGAGCGGCTCAGCGTGGAGGGCCAAGGGATCGCGGTCGTCCGAGAGCTGCAGCGCGCTGAACCCGAGCACCGTCGACGGCCCCGACTCGTGGCAAGTCCTGCAGTCGGCGATCGCGGGAATCGAGTGGCGCTTTCCCGGCGCAATCTCGGCGTACTCCCGGAGTCCCTCTTCGGGCGCCAACTCGGCGTCGGTCTGGGCTTCGTTCCACACGTACGTTGCGTATACCCATGCGTCCGCCGTCGCGCGCCACAACATGCGCGTCTCTACCTTGCGCCCCGCGAAGGCGAACTCTTTCCAGAGCTTCGTGCCAACGGGGAATCGCCACGCGTCGACATTCCGGACATCGATCTTCGACCCTTCGGGCAGGCGGATCCAGCGCGACTTCGCCGCGCCGTCCGTCCACAGCGGGTACTGCGGGGAGTACGAGAGATTCCCCGCGGCGATGGTCGCCGTACCGGTGGCCGCGTAAAGGCCGGTCTCCGAGAGCCTCTCGGGCGGGAGGACGGGGGCGGCCTCGCCGGCCCACGCGGCGGCCGCCGAGAGAGCGGCCACCGCGAGCATCAGGAATCTCGAGGTCATGGATGCCTCCCTCCCCCCGGCCTCAGTGCCCCTCGGGCGGATCCACCGGCTGCGGGACGCGGTTGCGGACCGGCGGGATCGAGTTCAGGTACGCGAAGATCGCCCTAAGGTCGTCGTCGGTCGCGGTCGCGACGGTCTGCCACGGCATCGGGGGGAGAATCGGTCGGCCGGCTCCCTCGTGGCGCCCGGTGCGTATTGCGTCCGTGAAGGTCTTGAGCGTCCAGCTCCCGAGTCCGGTCTCCGGATCAGGGGTCAGGTTCGCGGCGTAGCTCGTCCCCCAGGGGCCGGCGAACGCGGTCATGGTCGCCGCGCCGGCCCAGAGCCACGGTCCCGCTCCGAGCGACGGGGCCGGCGGCATGGCCAGATCCTGGGGGTGGCCGGAGAGCAGGCGGCTCAGATCGGGCTCGGGGCCCTTGGGCCCCAACTTGAGGGGCGTGTGGCAGTCGTTGCAGCCCATGATGCGGGTGAGGTATGCCCCGCGCGCGACGAGCGCCTTGTCGGCGCCGGCCGGGCCGGCGAGGGCGGGAACGGTCGAGGCGGCCAGGGCGATCCAGATCGAAAGCGTGCGGTGTTTCATGGCGACTCCTTTCGCTTCACGGCAGCAAGGTACGCTCCGCAGGACCGGCCCGTTGCTGCGGGATTCCTTTTTCTTTCGTAAACTATTCCTAAGATGGGCCGGGCCGATTCGACCGTCGTGCTGACCGAGGAGCTGGCCGGTTTCCTCAGCTCCGGAATCGCCATCTCCATCGCGACCCGCGACGGCGACCTCAACCCCAACGGCACGCGCGCGTGGGCCGCCGTGGTGGACGAGGACCGGCGCCACGTGACCGCGTACCTGTACGCGAAGACCGCGGGCACGATCCTCCGCGACCTCGAGGCGCATCCCCGGGTCGCACTCGGCTTCGACCGGCCGTCCGACAGCCGCGCGTGCCAGCTCAAGGGGGCTTTCGTCGGATCGGCGCGTTGCCGCTCCACGGACCGGCAGGAGATCGACCGGCAGTTCGCGGGGTTCCTCGCCGACCTCGAAAGGATCGGCTTCCCGCGCGCGGCCTTCACGGGCTGGAAGACCTGGCCCGCGATCGCCGTCCGGTTCGCGGTGACCGACATCTTCGTCCAGACGCCGGGACCGGGTGCGGGGGAGCGGATGCGATGACGATCGCCCTCGAGACCCTCGCGAGTTGCTTCCAGGGGCTGATCCCCGCGACGCTCTACACCTGCTCCAAGGACGGCGTGCCGAACGTGTCGGTGATCAGCCACGTGGACTACGTGGATCCCGGCCACGTCGCGCTCTCGTTCCAGTTCTTCAACAAGAGCCGGCGCAACATCGCCGAGAACCCGAAGGCGCTCGTCCGGCTCTACGACCCGGACACGCTCCAGACGTACGTCTTCCGCCTCCGCTATGTGCGCTCGGAGACCGAGGGGCCGACGTTCGAGTCGATGAAATTGCGGATCGAGGCGATCGCCTCGTACTCGGGGCTCAAGGGGATCTTCAAGCTCATCGCGGCCGACATCTACGAGGTCGAGTCGGTCCTGCCGGCGAAGGACGAGGAGGGAGCGCCCGAGGCGGTCGCGGCCGCGCGGCGACACGCGGAGCAGCCGGCGGCCGTCCCGTTCACGATGAAGGCGCTCACCGATCTCTCGGAGAGGATCCAGCGGGCGTCGAGCCTCGAGTGTCTCCTCGAGTCGATCCTCGAGGCGATCGAGAGCCTGTTCGGCTTCGGTCACTCGATGATCCTGCTCGCGGGGGAGCGGCCCGACCGGCTCGTGACCCTGGCGAGCCGAGGCTACCCCGAGCGCGGCGTCGGGTCGGAGGTCGGGTTCGGCGAGGGGATCATCGGCATGGTCGCGGAGGCGAGGAAGCCGATCCGGATCTCGGGGATGATCCGGCAGATGCTCTACGCCCACGCGGTCGCACGGCGCGCGAGGGAGCAGGGACTTTGCCCCGAGGACCGGTGCATCCCGCTGCCAGGTCTTCCGGGTCCCGAGAGCCAGCTCGGCATCCCGCTCCTCGTCCGGGACGAGCTGATCGGCGTCCTCTGCATCGAGAGCCAGGAGCCGTACCGCTTCCACGAGGAGGACAAGACCTATCTCGAGGTCCTGGGCGGATACCTCGCGATCGCGATCCAGAACGCGCTTCTTCGCGAGCGGGCCGAGGAGGTCGACGAGCTGGACGCCGCGCCGCCCGCGCCGTGCGAGGCGATCGGGACCGCTGGGGGAGCGCCGCGCCGCATCGAGGTCGCCTTCTACCGTGGCGACGAGTGCATCCTCGTGGACGGCGAGTACCTGGTGCGGAGCCTTCCCGCGAGGATCCTGTGGAAGGTGCTCCGCGAGCATGGCGAGTCCGGCAGGGGGGAATTCACCAACCGGCAGCTGAGGCTCGACAAGACCCTCGCGCTCCCCGAGTTCAAGGACAACCTCGAGAGCCGGCTGATCCTCCTCAGGCGCCGCCTCGAGGAGCGCTGTCCCGAGATCCGCCTCGTGCCTTCCGGCCGCGGCCGGTTCCGGCTGGAGCTGGGTTGCGAGGTCGCGTTGGTCGAGAAGCCCTGAGGCTCGTCGTCGGGGGCGGGCAATGCCGTTCGGCTCCGTCGTCGGCGTGCCGTCGGGAGGGAACGCGCCCTGATCGGGGAGCCCGAGTTTCGCTTCAGGGACAGCGGAGGCCGATCCGTTCGGTCCCCGGTACGCCGTGACTGGCGGCGAAACCGTACGTCCCGATCCCGCACGGGCCCGCGCCGCGTACGAGATACCAGTAGGCAACCCCCGCGGAAGGAACCTCGGGATCGTCGGCGGACGTCGTCGTGACGTTGCTCGCGATGCAGTCTTCGCTGTAGTAGTCCGAGCCCACGGGCAACGTGTCGGTCCTGCCGCGGTGCACGGAGTACCACGAGGCGCCGGTCCCCGGGCTCCAGGAGACCGTCGCGATCGTCCCCGCGCGCGAGACCAGCAGGCCCGGCACCTCGGCCGGGGCAGGGACCATCGTTCCAAGGCACCACCCGTCGACGCACGTGTCGTCGACCGAGCACGTCCAGCTGTCGTCGCACGGCACCGTGTTGTTCGTGTAGAGGCAACCCCCGCCGGGATCGCACGCGTCGTCCGTGCAGGTGTTGCCGTCGTCGCAGGTCGCCAGGGTTTCCTGGCTGCCCGGGGTGCTGGTCCCGGCGGTCTTGCTGGAAAGAGTCGCGACGTTGAGGATCTCGGTGCCGGAGGCGAGGCAGTTGTCCACCTTCACCTGAAGCATGAAGTAGGCCGACCCTTGAGGGAAGCAGGCGGTCGTACACGTCACGGCGCCGACGGCTCCCACCGCCGGCGTCGTGCAGGTCCACCCCGGCTCGGCGGTCAGCGACTGGAAGGTCGTTCCCGCGGGAAGCGGATCGGTGAGAACCGCGTCGAGGGCGATGTTCGGGCCGTCGTTGTACACCGTGATCCCGTAGGTGAGCGTGGCGCCCGGCTGGACCGGTTCCTGATCGTCGGTCACGGTCGCCCACAGGGTAGCCGACTGCTGGCTGCCGGTATCGCAGTTGACCGCGATCGAGAGCAGGTAGTTGCCGTTCGGGCTCCCCGCTCCGGCGCTCCCGCCCCGAGCCCCCGCGTAGTACGCGCCGGTGTACCGGGCGCGCCAGGTCGCCGCCTCGCCCGGAGAGTAGGGCGTCGTGGCCGTGAGCGAGCCCGCTCCCGACGTGGTGGACGCGGTGTAGGCCGGGTCGTCGAAGTAGGAGATGCCGCCGAGGGAGTAGTCGGCGTTGATCAGCTTCCCGCCGCCCTGGTCGAACAGGAAGACCGTGGGGTTGAACGCGACCCCGTTGCGGGCCGGGGAGCCGTCCATGCTCACGTAGATGAGATCGCCTTCCGCAGCGCAGAACCGGTACAGATCGGGATCGCTCCCGGTGGTGCTGCCGGAGAAGAACATGTTCCCCGCGGCGTTCGCGGTGGCGGCGGTGTTGTTCGGCTCCGTCTCCGGCGTGGCCGACGTTCCGTAGGCACCGCTGCCCGGCGGCTGGACGACCGCGTACAGCCGGTAAGGCTCGGCCGCGGTGGCGTCGCCGTTGTAGTTGACCCTCAGGTACGAGGCGACGCCGGTCAGCCTCGTGCCGGCGACGTTCGAGGAGTAGTCTCCGAAGGCGGGGGAGTTGTTGGAGGTGTCGTACTCGAGCGTGTCGGCGGCCGTCGTGACGCGCAGGTCGAAGCGGTTGTTCGGTCCCGCCGGCACCCCGTCCGCCATCGCGAACACGCTGCTGCCGGCCGGCGGCGTGCCGAGCGAGAAGAAGTCCTTGTCTCCGGCCACGCCGATCGATCCCCCCGTCTCGCACGACAGGAGGCCGGCAGTCGCGGGGGTGTCGTTGAGGTTCGACTGGCTGGGGGTGTCGGCCTCCCTCACGCAGGGGCTCACCTCGACCGTGTACCCCGTGATGTTCTGGTAGGTCTCCGCCTGGTCCACGAAGACGAAGATAGGCCGCGTGTCGGCGAAGTTCCGGCAGAACACCTCCTCGGCCGACACCCAGTTGCTGCTCAGGGTATTCCTGTTGGCGACGCCCATTCCCGTCCCGCACCCGAAGGGGCCAGCTCCCGCCGGCGGGCAGTTGCCCGAGGTGACGAAAAGAACGAGGTTGCCGCTCCCCTGGGTGACCTGCGCCCTGAACGAGTAGTCGCCCGGCGTCATGGGCCAGTACGACCAGACGGTGTCCGGGCCCGGGGCGGCGCTGTACGGGGTGGACTGGCCGACCCCGGGGTAGCACAGGTCGCTCAGCGACGAGATGGAGTAGTCGAGGCTCGCCAGGGAGTTCGTGCCGTCGGCGATGCGGCTCGGGGGCAGCTGGATCGGGCTGTTGCAGGTGTCGTTCGACGGGGTCAGGCTCTGCGAGATGAGGAGCTGCACGGTGGACTGGCTCGGGTCCGGCGCGTCCGCGCCGAACTTCCACACGACGATCCAGTACGTGGTGCCCGAGTAGAGCTGGACGTTCCGCACGACGGCCTGGAGATCGAGCGCGCCGCAGGAGTCCTCGTCGCAGCCGTTCGCGACCTGGCTGAACGAGCCGCCGCAGGTTCCCGTGTAGACCCCGACGACGGTGTCGGGGACGGTCGTTCCGGTGTAGTCGTTCAGGCAGGAGGAGATCGTGTAAAGCGCCGTCGTCGCGGGGACGAACTTGTACCAGACGCTGCGGGACAGGCTGGGGAGGTCGGCGCACGTGGACGACGAGGGATCGCCGGTCGTGGTCGCGTCCGTGATGTCCGTCGCGGCGGTGAGGTACGAGAAGGGGCCGCTTCCCGGCACGACCTCGGCGCCGGCGCACTGGTCGTTCGCCGGAACGGCCAGGGGCCCGGCGGTCTGCTGCGCCGCGACCGGGAGCGCCGCCAAGCTCAGGGCGACGGCGAAGGTCGACAGCAAGGCAGCGGGACGAGACACGCTTCTTCCCCTCGGCGATCTGCTCATGGTGATCTCCCCTGGTGAAACAACAGCCTTCGCATGCACGAACGACCCACGTACCGAGGCGTCCGGCCGCTCTCGCAGCGTCCCGGCCATGCGGCCCCCATTCGGCTAGGATTTCCGACTATGTAGCGATTTACGACGGGTGGCTGCCGCGGTCAAGCGGAAGTTTCCAGGGGAGCGCGCGGCAATCGACCGAAACTGTCCCGAAGGAGCCCGAGAAGGCTCTCGGGTCACTTCCCCGGAGCGAGCTGCCCGAGCTCACCGAACCAGTCGAGGACGACCTCGACGTGGTCCGCCGCCCGGTTGGACTGCGCCTGCTGGATCCGCAGGAAGCGGCGCCCGTCGGCCGACACCCCGTAGGCGGTGTTGGCGTTCAGGTTCGTCCGGTAGCGCCCCTCGAACAGCGGGCGAGGCTCGCTCACGGAGAAAGTGGGGGCCGTCGCGACGTCCACCGCGAGGAGCTTGTTGCCCTGGAGGAAGAACAGCTCGCGGCCGTCCCGCGACCAGAGCGGCTCGGTGCCGCCGCCGTTCGAGACCTGGCGGCTCGGCCCCGGACCGGGGAACGGCCGCACGAACACCTCCGACAGGCCGGAAGCGACCGACTGGTAGGCCAGCCACCTGCCGTCCGTCGAGACCTGCCCGTCGGTTTCGTACGCGGAGCCTTCCGTCACCGGCTGCGACGAGCGGTCGCCGCGCAGCGCGAGCCTCCAGAGGGTGACGCCTCCCGACGACTGGCCGGCCGTCGCACCGTAGACCAGCCACTGGCCGTCGGGCGAAGCGGATGTCGGGGTGTCGATGACGCCCTCCCTGGACGTCAGCCGCTCCTCGTCTCCCGTGCCGTCGGCGGCCTTCCAGAAGATGTTGCGCGAGCCGTTTCGAGTGGCGCGGTACGCGACGCGGCGGCCGTCCGCGGTCCAGACGGGGGCCTGGCTGCTGCCGCCGCCCGTGACGAACGGCGCCAGCGTGTTGCGCGATAGGTCGAGGAGCCAGAGGCCGGTCGACCCTTCGGCGAGCTGCACGATCGCCTGCCGCCCATCGGGCCCGATCGACACGGCCTCGTAGTCCCTCTCGGGGAGGGGCACGGCTTCCGCCTTGCCCTGGCGATCGACCCAGACCAGCCGCTGTGCGTAGCGCGCCGCTCCTCCCGGCATGTACACCAGCGTGCCGTTCTCCGAGACGGCGTAGGCCGAGGCCCCTTCGCCCTCCATGCGCGGATGCTCGGGCAACGCGACCGGCACCGAGGACGAGAGGTCGCTCTGCGACGGCCGCCACCGCACGGCGAATAGGTCGTCACGGCGGGCGTACAGGAGATATCCGGGGGCCGCATAGCGCGGCGAGTCTCCGCCGGGCATCAGGACGTGCCGCTCGCCGGTGGCGAGCGACTGCGCGACGACCTTGCGCTCGTCCGCGCCGGGGCCGTTCCAGATCGTGAACAGCAAGGTCCGACGATCGGGGAGGACGTGCGGCCAGCGGTGGCTGATCTCCCCCTTGGCCCGATCGAGTTGGGTGAACTCCGTGGCCGTCCCGCCGGACACCGGCACCTTGGAGAGGCCGGACACGTTGGTCGGCGCGAAGTAGATGTTGCCGTCGGCGCCCCAGCTGCCGCCGCGCGAATCGCGGGTCCCCTCGCAGACCACCTGAAGCCCGGCGCCGTCCACCGCCACCTTCTTCAACTTCCCGTCCGCGAAGAAGGCGATCCACTGGCCGTCGGGGGAGAAGAAGGGACTGACCGCGCCTTCCGTGCCGGCGAGCGGCACGGGGTCCATCTCGGAGAGCTTGCGAAGGTAGAGCTGGGGCTTGCCTTCTCGCCGGCCCACGTAGACCAGCAGGGAGCCGTCCGGCGACAGGGCGAGCGGCATCCGGTTGGTCTCGGCGAGCTCGTCGCCCTCGGGGAGCGCGACGGCGAGATGGGCATGGCCGCCGGACGCCGGCGCGGTCCCCGGCGCCAGGAGCCGCATGATTCCCGCGGTCGCGAGGATCGCGACGACGGCGATGCCCGCGATGACGGGCCAGCCGGGCGATCTCCTCGAGGTTGCGGGAGCCGTCGCCGCCGCCGCCGCGGGGGCCGGCTCGTTCTCGTCGAGCTCGAGGCGCGCGTCGCCGATCGAGCTCAGGCGCCGGCGCGGGTCCTTCTCGAGGCACCGCTTGAGCAGCCGGCGAAGCGGCGGGGGCAGGTCCGCGGGCAGCGCCTGCCAGTCCACGTCCTCCTTCAGCACGCTCGCGAGCGTGACCGAGACGTCGTCGCCGTCGAACGCGTGCCGGCCGGTCAGCATCTCGTACAGCACGACGCCGAACGCCCAGATGTCCGCGCGCCGGTCCACCGACTTGCCGCGCGCCTGCTCGGGGGCCATGTAGGCCGCCGTGCCGATAATCGTTCCCATCTGAGTCGCACGGGCGGTCATCGTCGGGGAGTTCGCGGCGCCGGGGCCCGACATGGCGATGGGGTCCATCGCCTTGGCGAGACCGAAATCGAGCACCTTCACCGTGCCGTCCGGGCGCACCTTCACGTTCGCCGGCTTGAGGTCGCGGTGGACGATTCCCTGCTCGTGCGCCGCCTCGAGCGCGTCGGCGATCTGTCGCGCGATCGGCAGGACCTCGGCGAGCGGCATCGGGCCGCGCGCGATGTGCGCGGAGAGGTCCTCCCCCTCGACCAGCTCCATGACGAGCGCGCAAACGGCTTGCCCTGGGCCTGCCTGCCCTGAGCTCGTCGAAAGGGCCGAAGGGCCGGCCTCCTCGAGTCCGTAAATCTGGGCGATGTTCGGGTGGTTCATCGCGGCGAGCGACTGCGCCTCGCGGGTGAACCGCGCGAGCCGGTCGGGATCGCTCGCGAAGACGTCGGGCAGCACCTTGATCGCGACGTCGCGGTTGAGCTTCGTGTCGCGGGCGCGGTAGACTTCGCCCATCCCGCCCGCGCCGATCTTGGCGACGAGGCGGTACTGATGCAGCGAATCGCCGGGTACCATGGATGCTCCCGCCTACTTTGCCTGCAGCTCCGCGGGCCAGTTCGTGACCAGCGTGAAGGGCGGCGCGACCGTCTGCTCGAGGGGGACCTCGGCGAGGTAGCGGCGGCCGTCGGCCGTGAGCCTTCCCGGTCCCTGGGGGAGCTGTCCTCCGCCGAAGAGCGGGCGAGGGGTCCCGATCGCGAGGTTCGATCCCGTCAAGGAAAGCGGAACGAGGACGAGCTTCCTGCCGGACGTGACGTAGGCGATCTCGCGGCCGTCGCCGATCCAGAACCCGGCCGAGGCGCCACCCGACGAGATCTGCCTCTTGGCGCCCGGGCCCGGGAACGGGACGACGAACAGCTCGTCCTTTCCGGATTCGTTGGAGGTGTACGCCATCCACTTCCCGTCCGGCGAGAACTCCGCGCCCCCCTCCGACGCCGGCGTCGCTAGGAAGGGATACGGCTTCCGATCTCCCCCGAGAGGCACGATCCAGACGTCCCAGCGTGACTTGCCTCCCTGCACGCGGTAGGCGAGGAAGGAGCCGTCCGGGGTCACGGACAGGGGCACCAACCGGCCCCCCATGTCCGTCGAGACGAGCACGGTGGCGTCCGATGCGCCGTCGGCCGCCTTGATGGAGAGCTTCCCGGTGCCGTCGGAATAGACGATGTTGCGCCCGTCCGGCGTCCAGAGCGGGAAAGTGCACAACGACGGGCCGAAGGTGAAGCGGGTGCCCACGCCGCGATCGAGATCGTAGGTCCAGATGTCGATCTTGTCTCCCGCGCTCTGGATGGCCGCCGCCGCATGCCGGCCGTCCGGAGAGAGCGCAGGGCGGCCCACTCCCACGAAGGTGACCGCGTCTCCCACCGTGGCTCCCTTCTTCCCGTCGGTATCGAACCAGGTGAGCTGGCTCTTCGGGACGGCGACCCCCGCCTGGAAGAGGAGCAGGCCCGTGCTCGACATCGTGTAGACGCCGGTATAGCGGAACGGGTTGAAGGTGACCTTCTCCGCGATCGGCACGGCCTCGCCGCGGGTGCTCAGGGACGCGGCGTCGAATGGCTGCGCGGTCAGATTGCCGTCGCGCACGCAGACGAGGTGGCCGGGCTCGGCGTAGAACCCCTCACCGTCCGCCTTCGCGACGACCTTCGTCTCCTTCGTATCGAGATCGAGCGACCGGATCTCGTTGTCCTTGCCGCCGACGTTCCCCGCGGCGGTCAGGAACAGCAAACGATTCCCGTCCGGAAGGAAGTGCGGCAGGCGGTGCGTCAGGGTGGTCTTGTCCACGGTCGTGACCGCGACCGGCGTTCCGCCCGCGGCGGGGATCTGCATGAGGGCGCCGAAGGGGTCGGGAGCGAAGACGATCGTGCCGTTTCGCGACCAGCTTCCGCCGCGGCCGTCGTCGGCATCGCAGAGCGTCACCGCCGTCCCACCGTTGGCGGGCACCTTCTTCAGCTTGCGGTCCGCGAAGAAGCCGATGTGTAGCCCGTCGGGGGACCAGAAGGGACAGGTCGCGCCTTCGGTTCCCGCGAGGGGCTGCGCGACGAGGCTGTCGAGCGGCCGGACCCAGAGACGCAGCGGACCATCGGCCTCCGACGCGACGATCGCCAGCTTCGTTCCATCCGGCGAGAGGGCGACGGGCGCATTCTGGGAGTCTAGCGTGGCCCCGGGCGGCAGCAACACGCTCGCCCGCACGACGGGTCTCGGCGCGGGACGATGGGAAAGGTAGCCGCCGGCTGCCGCGCCGGCCGCCAGGACGAGCGCCGCAATCCAGGGAAGCCACGCGCGTCCGCGCCGGATCGGGGCCGTCGGCAGCGGCACCGACTGCGCGGAGGCCTGGGAGCCGCTCTCGGCGATCCACTTCAGCGCGCGCTTGAGATCGCCGGCGCCCTGCCACCTCTCGTCCGGGTCCTTGGCGAGGCATTGCCGTACGATCCGATCGAGCGCCGCGGGGCTCATCGGCCGGATCTCCGGGATCGGTCGCGGCTGCTCCTTCAGGATCGCGGCGATCAGCGAGGCCTGCGTCTTACCCTCGAACGCGGGCTGCCCCGTCGCCATCTCGTAGAGCACCGCGCCGAAGGCGAAGATGTCGCTGCGCGGGTCGGCCTCGCTCCCCTCGAGCTGCTCCGGCGCCATGTACCGGAAGGTCCCGACGAGGGTCCCCGCCGCCGTGAGGGGGCTCGTCATGGTCGGCGACGCGGTGAGGTTCGACGGCGCGGCGGCGGAGCCGATGCTCTTGGCGAGGCCGAAGTCGAGGAGCTTCGTCCCCGACTTCGAGATCATGATGTTTCCCGGCTTGAGGTCGCGATGGATCAGCCCGCCCCGGTGCGCCCTGTCGAGGGCGTCGGCGACGTCGATCGCGTAGCGGAGGAGGTCGTCGGTCGGGATCGGTCCCTTCTCGATCTTCCGGGCGAGCGTCTCCCCCTCGAGATACTCCATCACGAGGTAGTCGACGCCGTCCTGCTCGCCGATGTCGTGCAGCGTGCAGATGTTCGGGTGGTTGAGGCTCGAGACGGCCTTCGCCTCGCGCTCGAACCGCTCGCGGACGTCGGGGCTCGCGGCGACGTGGGAGGGGAGGACCTTGACCGCGACGGTCCGGTCGAGCCGCGTGTCGCGTGCCTTGTAGACCTCTCCCATCCCCCCGGCCCCGAGGGGAGCGAGGATCTCGTACGGGCCGAGCCGTATTCCAGGATTCAGCGGCATGATCTTCCCAGAATACCACGAAGCAGCGCCGGTCGGTGTTTCCCGGGGCCCCGACCGGCGCGTTATGATGGACGGTCCTGGCAAGGAGGACCGATGCCCACGCCTCAGGAATCCCTGCTCGACGCGATCCGCGACGCCGTGATCGGCGACGACCAGGTGCTCGACGGGCCGTTCGGGCCGCGCCGCGTCACCTATGCCGACTACACCGCGTCGGGGCGCTCACTCGCCTTCATCGAGGACTACATCCGCCGCGAGGTCCTCCCGCTCTACGCCAACACGCACACCGAGACGTCGGGGACCGGCCTGCAGACGACGCGCTTCCGGGAGGACGCCCGACGCATCGTGCTCGAGAGCGTCGGGGGGACCGACGCCGACGGGGTGATCTTCTGCGGATCCGGCGCCACCGCGGCGGTGAACACCCTGATCGGAATCCTGAACCTGAGGATCCCGGCGGACCTCGACGATCGCTACCGGCTGAGCGAGAGGATCCCGCCGCAAGAGCGCCCCGTCGTCTTCATCGGGCCCTACGAGCATCACTCCAACGAGATCCCGTGGCGGGAGTCGATCGCCGAGGTCGTCGTCATCGACGAGAGCGGAGACGGCGGCGTGGACCTCGACCACTTCGAGCGCGAGCTGAAGCGGTTCGCGGAGCGGCCGCTCAGGATCGGGAGCTTCTCGGCGGCGTCCAACGTGACGGGGATCGAGACCGACACGAGGGCGATCACCGTCCTGCTCCACCGCCACGGCGCGCTCTCGTTCTGGGACTACGCCGCCGCCGCTCCCTACGTCGAGATCGAGATGAACCCGCGCGGCGGGAGTGACGCCGAGCTCGCGCGCAAGGACGCCATCTTCCTCTCGCCGCACAAGTTCGTCGGCGGTCCCGGCACGCCCGGGGTGCTCGTCGTGAAGCGCGCGCTCCTCCGCAATCGCGTTCCCACGATGCCGGGCGGAGGAACGGTCGCGTACGTCAATCCCAGGGACCACCGCTACCTCGACGATCGGGTGCACCGCGAGGAGGGTGGGACCCCCGCCATCGTCGAGGCGATCCGGGCGGGCCTCGTCTTCCAGTTGAAGCAGGCGGTGGGGACCGACCTGATTCGCCGGCGCGAGGACGCCTTCATCCGGCGCGCGATCGCGTCGTGGTCGCGGAACCCGAACATCGACATCCTGGGGAACCAGGACGCCCGCCGCCTCTCCATCGTCTCCTTCGTGGTCCGGCACGGCGCACGCCACCTGCACCACAACTTCGTCGTGGCGGTGCTCAACGACCTGTTCGGCATCCAGGCCCGCGGCGGCTGCTCGTGCGCCGGCCCTTACGGCCACCGGCTGCTCGGCATCGACCTCACGAGATCTCGCGAGTTCGAGGAGGAGATCGTCAAGGGGAACGAGGGGATCAAGCCGGGGTGGGTCCGCGTCAACTTCAACTACTTCCTTTCCGAGCCGGTTTTCGAGTTCGTCCTCGAGGCGGTGCATCTCGTCGCGGAGCGCGGGTGGGCGCTCCTCCCGCAGTACCGATTCGATCCCGCGACCGGAAGGTGGACGCACCGCGATGCACGCACCGACCCGGCGATGCGCCTGACCGACGTGACCTACCGCGACGGGCGCATGGAGTACCTCTCGAAGCACCCCACGCTGCCCGAATCCGCGCTGGTGCTTCATCTCGCCGAGGCCCGCCAGGTCCTGGACGAGGCGGCGCGCGCCCTCCCACCCTCGGCGGGGGAGTCGCCGCGTCCCTCATCGTTCGAGCACCTTCGCTGGTTTCCCCTGCCGGAGGACGTTTGGGGGAACCTCGATGGCAAGGAAGACGGCCGGCGCAAGTGAACTGTTGCGCCAACGTCAGCGAGCCTCGTCGCGGTTAGCCGACCACCAGACTCTCACGTGGGCCCCGTCGCCATCGCCCTGTCCGTGAGTACCGGAGCGGCGCGAGCGAGGTCCCCTCGCGACTCGATTCGGAAGCGGCCGCGGGCTGGTGTCCCGAGTCCGAGGTGCGTCACCTATTTCGCCGGCCCTGGCCGGCCCTGGCTGCGTCGGGCCTCCTCGAAGTACTCCCGGTATTCCTTCGTCGGCCCTCCTTGCCAGGACCGCCCATGGCTCGGCGAAATAGGCAACGTACCTCGGACTCGGGACACTAGTGTAAAGTGAGAGGATGTTCCTCTCCGTCGGCACACGACTCGGCCCTTATGAGATCGTCGGGGCACTAGGCGCGGGCGGGATGGGCGAGGTGTACCGCGCCCGAGACCCGCGCCTCGGGCGCGACGTGGCGATCAAGGCCCTGCCCGCGGCGTTCGCGCAGGACCCCGAGCGGCTCGCGCGCTTCGAGCGCGAGGCGAGGCTCCTGGCGTCGTTGTCGCACCCGAACGTCGCCGGCATCCACGGGCTCGAGGAAGTCGAGGGGGGGCGTTACCTGGTGCTCGAGCTCGTCGAGGGCGAGACGCTCGCCGCGAGGCTCGCGCGCGGGCCGCTGCCGCTCGACGAGGCGCTCGAGGTCGCGAAGCAGATCGCGGCGGGAGTGGAAGCGGCGCACGAGAGCGGGGTGGTGCACCGGGACCTCAAGCCCGGGAACGTGATGCTGACGCCGTCGGGCGCGGTGAAGGTGCTGGATTTCGGCCTCGCGAAGGCGGGCGCGGCCGAGCGAACGGCATCGGGCACGGACCTCGCGGCATCGCCGACCGTGACGCACGCGGCGACGCAAGCCGGCGTGATTCTCGGGACGGCGGCGTACATGAGTCCCGAGCAGGCGCGCGGGAGGACGGTGGACAAGCGCTCCGACGTCTGGGCGTTCGGCTGCGTCCTCTACGAGTGCCTCACGGGCCACCAGGCCTACGAGGGCGAGACGGTTTCGGACCTGATCGCGAAGATACTCCGGGCGGAGCCGGACTGGAGCGCCCTACCGCCCGACATGCCGCCGCGCGTGCGCGAGCTGCTCGCCCGCTGCCTGCACAAGGACGCCAGGGAGCGGCTGCGCGACATCGGCGAGGCGCGCATCGTCCTCGCGTCTCCGTTTGAAGAGAGAACCGCGGCGGCGCCCGCCTCGCGCCCGGGGGGCCTGTCCTGGTGGGCGGTGGCGGCGCTCGCCCTCGCCCTGGTGACTCTGACGGTGTCTGCCGCGCTGAGGTTCGGCTCGTCCACCGCACCCGCTCCGCTGCGCAAGCTCGACCTGTCCGCGGGCGACATCGTCGTCTCCTGGGCCGAGGGACCGGTTCTCTCTCCAGACGGCTCGAGGATCGCCTATCTTTCGAGGAACCGGATCTGGGTGCGGGACCTCGACCGGCTCGCGCCCCGCGCCGTCGCCGACGTCCTGTCGCGGACGCCGATCGGCTGGTCGCCCGACTCCGGTTCGCTGGCGTTCGTGGACGGCAAGAAGCTCTGGAAGGTGCCGGTCGAGGGGGGCAGGCCGATCGCCATCTGCGAGATCCCCGGCGCTGGAAACATCATCGGGGTGACCTGGTCCCGCTCGGGAACGATCGCCTTCTCGGCCTGGCGAGGCGGGATGTACCGAGTGCCCGCCGGAGGAGGGACCGCGGAGCTCCTGATCGACATCGACCCGGCCACGACAATCGACTTCCACAGCCCCTCCTGGCTGGCGAACGGAGATCTCCTCTACACCACACACTGGAAGTCCGCGCGAGACGGCAAGGGCCAACCGCTGCCCCACCTGAGCGTGTTCGACGGCAAGCGGCAGATCCCGGTCGCCGGCAGTTTCGGCGGCGACGACGAGTCGCCCATCGTGACGTCCACCGGGCAGCTCCTGTTCCTGCGCCGGGGCGCGAACTCCGGAATCTGGTCGATTCCGATCGATCTCGAGCGCCGGCGCGCAGAAGGGACCGAGGTCCTCGTGGCGCCCGACGCCGTGTGGATGAGCGCGTCGGAGGATGGCTCCCTGCTCTACGTGGAGGGATCGAGCAGCGACGCGGCGCGAGAGCTGGTCTGGGCGGACCGGTCGGGGAAGGTGCTCGAGGCGGTCGGGCCTGCCCATCCCGGCCTCGCCGACCCGGCGCTTTCGCCCGACGGCCGGCGCATCGCGTTCAGCGCCACGGACGGCAACAACCAGGATGTTTGGGTTCGCGACCTGTCCCGCGGCACCGAAACCCGGATCACGTTCGGCGAGCAGAGGGAGAGCCTGCCGGTCTGGCTCGCCTCGGCGTCCCGGCTCGCGTACGTCGAGCAAAAGGGCATGGAGGGGCGCATCGTCGCGGCCAATGCGGACGGATCGGGAGCGCAGAGCGAGTTCGCGCCGGCAGCCGGCCTGGGGGGATCGGGCGGCGATCTCAGCGTTGCCGCGGATGGAACGTGGGCTGCCCGGATCGTCGACGACCGCGGACAGGGACGGCTGAGAGTCGCCCAGGTACTGCCCGACGGCACCCTCGGCCCGCTCCGGCCGGTCCTGAAGACGCAGCCCGAGCCGGACATCAACGATGCGAGCGTCTCGCCGGACGGGCGGCTCCTTGCGTACGTGACGAACAACCCGGGGCAGGTGGACCTGTTCCTGACCCGGTTCCCTTCGGGCGAAGGGAAGTGGCAGGTCGGCACCGAGGGCGGGCGCGCGCCGCGGTGGGCACGCGACGGCAAGGAGCTGCTCTTCATCTCCGGCAGCGGTCCCACCCGACGCAGCATGGTCTCGGTGAACGTGGATTCCTCGCAGGAGCCGCCGCTCGGTGCCATGACCCGTCTGTTCGAGCTTGGCGACGGACTCGACCTCTCGGATGCGCGCCGGTTCGACGTTACCGCGGACGGGTCGAAGTTCTTGTTCGTCCGCCCCGCGGGTGGCGCCGCCGACACGCTTCGGCGCATGGTCCTGGTGCAGAACTGGCGGATCGAATTCGAAAGAAAGGGTGGGCGCTGAGGATCCCGCCGAGCGCCGGCACCCGCCGACGCTCGGACACTCGGAAATCGAAGCGGGGCGCTTCCATCAAGGACGAAGAGAAGAAGGAATCGGGGCGAATCGTGCCCGGGCGGAGGGCATGAAGCGCAATCCGGGGGCCGGTAGGCTGACCCTGTGCGAATGTGTCGCCGTCGGGATTCTAGCGGCCGGCGCGTTCGCGCATGCCTGGGCGTTCGAGGGACGCGTCGTCGATCGCCGCACCGGCTCGCCGGTGGCGGGAGCCACGGTCACGGTCGTGGGACGCAGCGGGACCGCGCGCACGGACGGCGACGGGCGATTCGAGTGGAAGCCGGACCCCCCGACGCCCTTCGCGATCGTCGTGGTGCTCCCGGGCGGCGCCGTCGCGGGGCCCGCGCGGGTCGAGCGGATCGACCACGCCGCGGTTACGACGATCGAGCTCGAGGCCGCGGTCCACGAGTCGGTGACCGTCGTGGGGGTCGCGCCCAGCATCGACACGACCCCGGCCGCGGGCACGACGCTGCTGTCCGATGCGCAGATCGCGAGACGCAACCCGGCGAACCTGATGCAGGCGCTCGAGACGGTCCCCGGAGTCAGCCAGGTTTCCGAGGGGCAGGCCGCGGTTCCCGCGATCCGCGGCCTCGCGCGCGGCCGGTCGCTGATCCTGGTCGACGGCACGAGGGTCTCCTCGGAGCGCCGGGTCGGGCCGAGCGCGACCTACCTCGACCCGTCGATCCTCGAGGGAATCGACGTCGCGAGGGGGCCCGGCTCGGTGGCCTACGGCTCGGACGCGCTGGGCGGGGTGATCTCGCTGCGCACGCGCCGCGCCGAGCCTCGCAGCCCGCTCCAACTGCGCTTCCTGGCCGCCGCCGGGACCGGGATTCCCGAAAGGCGCGGCTCGATCGAGCTGTCGAAGGGCTTCGCCGAAGGCGGGATCCTCGTGCAGGCGCACGGGCGCGACGCCGACGACTACACCGGCCCGGACGGCGAGAGCGTCTTGAACTCGGGCTGGAGCGACCGCGGCCTGCTCGTGCGCCTCGACGACCGTCTCGGCCCCGGCGAGCTCTCGCTCGGATACCAAGGGGACTTCGCGCGGGACGTCGAGCGGCCGCGCAGTAATTCCGGCTCGGTCCGCTTCTACTACCCGTACGAGAACTCGCACCGCCTGACCGCGGCCTACGAGCTCCCGGCCGTCGCGGGATTCGAGAAGCTCGCCTTCAACGGGTTCTTCGGTCGCTACGAGCAGCGGACGGACCAGGATCGCTTCTCCGCCCCGGAGCGGACCATCGACCGGGCGGATATCTCGGCCGACGATTTCCAGGTCCGGGGGGTCGCGGAGCGTCTCGCCGGTCCGGTGCGTCTCGAGTTCGGGGCGGAGGCGGCCGGCCGGCTCGGGCTCGAGGCGGAGGAGATCCGCATCGCGTACGACGCGGCGGGAGAGCTCGCGCAGAGCGAGTCGCTGACGGCGATCGCCGACGCGAGCCGTCTCGACACGGCGGCATTCGCGCAGGCGCAGGCGGCCCTCTCGCGCGTCGTGTTCGTCTCGGGCGGCCTCAGGGCCGACCGGGTCAGGACGAAGAACGAGGGCGGCTACTTCGGCGACCGTTCGACGTCGAACTCCGCGGTCTCGGGTTTCGGCGCGGTGACGGCGGGCCCCGCTCGCGGGTTCACCTTCACGGCGCAGCTCTCGCGCGGCTTCCGCGACCCGATGCTGTCGGACCGCTACTATCGCGGCCCCACCGGACGGGGCTACGTCACGGGGAACCCCGACCTCGAGCCGGAGACCAGCGTCCAGTGGGACCTCGCGCTTCGCTACGCGGCCGGTCCCGTGCGAGTCGCGGCGTACGCGTATCGCTACACGATCGAGGATCTCGTGGAGCGCTACGCCAGCGAGGAGAATCCCGACGATTTCCTCTTCCGGAACCGCGGCAGCGCTCGGCTTCGAGGGCTCGAGCTGGAGCTGCAATCGGCGCTGGGGCGCGGCTTCGTTCTCGAGGCGGCGGCGCAGACCGAGCGCGGGACGACGCAGGACGACGGCAAGGGCCTCGACGACGTGCCGGCGGGATCGCTCTCGATCCTCCTGCGCAAGGAGCTTGGGGAAAAGGGCTTTGCCCAGATCCGCGCCGGTTGGTTCGCCCCGGACGACCGGCCGGGCCCCACCGAGAGCCAGGCCACGGCTCCCGGCTACACGCTCGTGGACATCGGCGCCGGCTGGCGGCCGTCCCCGTCGCTCGAGTTCCGCGCGCAGGTACGCAACGTGCTCGATGCCGAGTACTGGGCCAGCCCGGACCCGCGATGGGTGTACGCGCCGGGCCGGTCGGCGAGCATCACGGCCGTGGCCACATTTCGTTGACGGGGCGGGGAAGCCGCCAGGGGCGGCGCCCGTCGCTCAATCCACGCCGTGATCGTGCAGGCGCACGATCTGATCGACGGTGAGATTCTCGAACCCGGAGGCACGGACGCGGGCGACGTACGCCACGTCGACGCCGTGCTCGCGGAGCCGGATGATCTCCTCGACGCTCGCGCGGCCAAGACCCGCGGCGACCAGGCCCTTGACGAATCCGGCGTCCACGCCGCGTTCCCTGAGCTTGACCACGTCCTCGGCCGCCAGGCCGATGTAGCCCGATTCCGCGAGCGCGCGAAGGTAGTCGCCGTCCACGCCGCGATCGCGCAGGCGGGCGAGGTCCTTCGTGTCCACGATCCCCGGCGAGAGGCGTCTCGCGTCCCTCGCGAAGGAAAGGGAAACGTCGTGGACGGCCATGGCGAAGACGTCTTCCTCGCCCAGGTCGGCGTAGCCCAGCGCCCGGAGCTCCGGGGCGAACGCCGGGTTCGGCACGAACCGGTACCCGCCACGACCAAGTCCGAGGGTCACCGTGCCCTCGAGCACGAATGCACCTGCGTCGCGATCGACCGTGAACGAGACGGCCGCGCGCGCGGCGTGCAGCTGCTCGCGGGTGAGGCCGCTCAGGTCGGAAAGTGGGAGGTCGCTGCTCCAGGTCCAGCTCGAGGTGGACGTGCGGCGGGTCAGCTCCAGCCGCAGGGAGTCGCCCGGCTTCCAGTTGTTGAGGCTCCACTCTCCCTGGTAGGTGTTCGGGCCGCCGGGGCCCTCGGCGCCCGAGGACGCGCCGGCACATAGGAGCAGCGCGACGATTCCCGTTGCAATGCGTCTCATCGAGACCTCCGTCAGATGACGCCCGCGCGGCGTAGCTTGACGAGCTGATCCAGGCCGACGTTCGTGAGCCCCTGGGCCTTCATGGCCCGTACCCGGCCCGGCGTGATGTCGTTCTGTTGCACGGTGATCGCGTCCGCGACCCCGGCGCGGTCCATGCCGGCCTCGAGGAGCGCCTCGAAGGACGCCGCCCGGACGCCGTTCCGTCGCAGCTCGATGACCTCGTCCGCGGAGAAGGGACCGAAGCCGAGCCCCCGGATGCGGGCCATCTCGTCGCCCCTCGCGTCGTGCTCGCGGAGCCGGATGGCGTCCTCGAAGGTGAGGCGCGCGACGAGGCTGGAATTCACGATGCTCTCGACGAAATCCGGGCGTACTCCGCGCTGGTGCAGCCGGATGAGCTGCTCGACGCTCGGCAGGCCGAGCCCGGCGGACCGCATGGCGCCGATGTACCGCGGCTCCACGCCGTTCGCCTTGAGCGCGATGATCTCGTCCACGGACGCGTTCGTGAGCCCGGCCCCGGCGAGCCCCGCCAGGAACCCGCCACGCGCGGCCTCGATCTTCGTTTCCGCGGGCTCGGCCGACCGGCGCGGGGCGAGAGGCAAGGCGAGGGCGACGACGGCGGCGACGGCCACCAGCGCGACCGCCCATGCCGGGGGTGCGACGCGGAGCGCGCCCTCGCCGTTCGCGAGGCGCTGGATGCGCCGGAGCAACGATCCCCCGTTCGGCGGCGACCACCAGGGCGGCGCTCTCCGCGCGGAGCCCCTCGAGCGTCGCCAGCGCCTTCGCGTAGCGGACGGCGTCGCCGCAGGCCTCGACCGCCAGATCGTCGCAGCAGTGCTCGCGCTCGATCCGGATCTGGGCGCTGATCCACCAGACCGCCGGGTGATAGAACAGCGCCGTCTCCACGGCGGTCTGCAGGAGGTTGACCAGATAGTCGTGCCGCCGGATGTGCGCGAGCTCGTGCGCGATCAGGAGCTCGACCTGCTCGGGCGTCAGAGAGGCGAGGGCACCGACGGGGAGGAGGACCACCGGCCGTAGCCATCCGATGGCCGAGGGGACCTCGGCCGCCGCGGAGTCGAGGAGCCGCACGGCGCGGCGAATGTCGAGCCGGGCGCACAACGCCGCCGCCGCCCGCTGGAGCGATGCCGCCGCCGGAGCGGTCCGCCACCGCTTCAGGCGCCAAGCGAGCGCCCACCCGCCCAGCGATCGCGCCGCGAAGATCGTCACCCCGCACAGCCAGACTCCCACGAGCCACGAGAGCCAGCTCGATCCCCCCGGCCCGGAAACCGCCGACGAAACCGAGCCGGATGCCGCGTTCCCCGGGACCGCCGCCACGACCGGGGCCGGGTGCGACGCGCTCGAAGCCGCCACGAGGAACGTCACCGCCGGCGCCAGGACCATCAGCGCCAGGGCGCCGCAGAAGATCGCGTAGCGCGTGCCGGGCCGCGCCCGGCGAAGCGCGGCGCCGGCGAGGCCGGCCAGAAGCGCGACAAGCGCGCCCTGCCAGACGAAGTGCACGAGAGCCCAGCCGAGGGCGACCGTTACGGCGTGGTTCATTTGCGTTTGCCTTCCATGGCGTCGAGGGTGCGGCGGATCTCGGCGAGTTCCTCGGCGCTCGCTCGCTCGCTCGACAGGGCGTGCATGACCAGGCGAGACGCCGATCCGCCGAAGGCCCGGTCCACGAGGTCGCCGACGAGCTGCGACTGCGCGTCCTCGCGGAGGACGCGGGCCTGGTAGACGTGGGCGCGCTGCCTGGCGTCGCGGCGGACCAGGTGCTTGTCCGTCATGATCTGCAGGAGCTTGAGCACGGTGGTGTAGCCGGTCGGCCTGTCCGCGTTCAGCCGCTCGAACACCTCGCGCACCGTCGAGGGGCCGCGCTCCCACAGCACCTGGAGGATCTCGAGCTCCGCGGGGGTCGGTCGTTTTCGCATGGCGCAATTATGTACGAAGGCATTCGTAGATGTCAAGGGGGGGCGAAACGCCGGCACGCGGCGGGGGGGACGGGGGATCAAGGCTTGATCTTGGCTTCCAGCTCCGCCCACCGCGCGTAGAGGAGATCGACGGCCGCCTGCGCGGCCGCGAGCGCGTCGAGCCGCTCCGCGAGCGCCTTGTGATCGGAGGCCACGGCGGGATCCACCGCGGCCTTCTCGCATTGCGCGAGCTTCTCCTCGGAGGCCAGGATTCGCGGCTCCATCTGCTCCCACTCGCGCTGCTCGAGGTATCCCAGCCGCCTGGGCTTCTCCATCGGGGGCGCGGCTTCCGCCGACCCCTTCGGGCGAGCCGCCGCCGTCTCGATCGCGGCCTCCTCGGCCGTCTCGCGCCGGCCCAGCTCCCACTGCGCGTAGTCCGCGTAGGTTGTCGCGCCCCCGGCTCCGTCGAGGGCCAGGATGCGCGTCGAGACGCGGTCGAGCAGGTAGCGGTCGTGCGTGACGAGCACGAGAGCGCCTGGGAACTCGAGCAGGCTCTCCTCGAGCGCCTCGAGCGTCGGGATGTCGAGGTCGTTCGTGGGCTCGTCGAGCAACAGCAGGTCCGCCGGCTCCAGCATCAGCTTGGCGATCAGAACGCGCGCCTGCTCGCCGCCCGAGAGCCGGCCCACAGGGGTGTCGATCTGCTCGGGGCGGAAAAGGAAGCGCTTGGCCCAGCCGGCCACGTGGATCTCGCGCCCCTGGCTGACGACCGAGTCGCCGGACGGGGCGAGCGTCCGCCGGAGCGAGGTTCCGGGGTCGAGCCGCGAGCGGTGCTGGTCGAACATCACGACCTTGAGGCCGGGCGCGCGCTCGAACGTCCCCGCGTCGGGCGAATCGAGACCCGCGAGAAGGCGCAGGAGCGTGGTCTTCCCGCTGCCGTTCGCTCCCAGCAGGCCCAGTCGCAAGCCCGGCGAGAGCACGAGGTCGAGATCGCGCACGACCGCTCGGGCGCCGAAGCGCTTCGTCAGCCCCCGGGCGGTCAGCAGGCGCTTGGTCTTGCGCTCGGTGCCTGCGAAGTCGATGCCGACCGCGGCCGGGCGCGCGCGCGTGTCGAGATCGGCAAGCTCGTCCTGGAGCCGATGGGCCTCGTCGATGCGCGACTGGGATTTTCGCGTGCGGGCCTTCGCCTTGCGGGAGAGCCACTGCAGCTCGCCCCGGACGCGGTTGCGAAGGGAGTCCTGGTAGGAGGCCTGGCCGGCCAGAAGCTCGTCTTTCTCCTCGAGGTACCGGCTGTAGCTTCCCTTCACGTCCAGCAGGCCGGAGGCGAACGCTCGATTCAGCTCGATCACTCGCCCGGTCGCGGCCTCCAGGAAGTAGCGGTCGTGACTCACGGCCAGGAACGCCTCGGGGTCGCGCTGCAGCAGCTCCTCGAGCCACAGGATCCCCTCGAGGTCGAGATGATTGGTCGGCTCGTCGAGAAGGAGCAGGTCGGGCTCGCGGAGCAGCTCGCGGGCGATGATCAGCCGCTTCTTCCAGCCGCCGGAGAGCGTCGCGGCGGCTTGGGCGGGCTCGGCGAAGCCGGCCTTTCCCATCGCCACGGCGATGCGAGCCTCCGCCTCGCGCCCGTCGAGGCCAGCATCGCGCGCCGCCTCGCCCAGCACCGAGGCGACGGTGGCGCCCGGCGCGACGGTCGGTTCCTGGGGGACATACCCGATCCTGAGGCGCTTTCGCGTGACGCGCGTGCCGGCGGAAGGCGGCTCGAGCCCGGCCAGGATCTTGAGGAGCGTCGACTTGCCCGAGCCGTTCGGCCCCACGAGCCCGATATGGTCGCCTTCGAAGACACCGAACGAGAGGTCCTCGAAGAGCGGCGCCGCTCCGAAGGACATCGTCAGGCCCTGACAGGACAGCAAGAGCTCGGGCATCGGATTTTCGAGCCTACCACGGTCCCGGCGCCATGAAAAAAGGGGCGCCTCGCGAGAGGCGCCCCGGTCGAGATCAAGCTCTGATGCGCGGAGGGGTCAGTAGCGACGGCCGCCGCCACCACCACCACCCCGACGATCGCCACCGAAGCCGCCGCCGCCACCGCCGCCGCCGGCGGTGCGCTCCTTCGCCTCGTTGACGGTCAGCGCACGGCCTCCGAAGTCGTGGCCGTTCAGGTCGCGGATCGCGCCATCGGCGTCCTGGCTGCTGCCCATCTCCACGAAGCCGAAGCCGCGCGGGCGGCCGGTGTCGCGGTCCGTCACGAGCTTGACCTCGCCGACCGCGCGACCGTTCTGGGAGAAGAGTTCGCGGATCTGAGTTTCGTCCGCGGAGAAGGGGAGGTTGCCGACGTAGAGTCTGGTACCCATGCTGGAACTCCTGACGTCCGAGTAGGACGTCGATGTCCGGTTCCGGCCGCCGACCCGATCCTACGGGTCAGAGACACGCGCGTCAGCGCGTTTTCAGCTTCGGCGCGTCAAGCTATCGTTTCTGTACGAGAGTTTGCCGACCAGAACCTGCCGACAAGGTACGCCATGGAACGGAGTCTGTCAATACCGCCGCCGACTCCTATCCGAAGCTCTCCTCGATCGCGCCCCGGCGCTGGAGGAAAAGGGCGACGATCCAGCACGTGAGGGACCACGCCAGCCCGGCGGCCCACCCCGCGAGCACGTCGGTCGGGTAGTGGACGCCGAGGAAGATCCTGCTGACACCGATGAGCGCGGTCAGGACGACGGCGACCGAAAGAACGTAGACGCGCATGCGCAGCGGCGAAACCTCCCTCGCGAGCAAGGCGCCGAGAGTCAGGTAGACCGTGGCGGCGAGCACCGAGTGGCCGCTGGGGAAGCTCAGCGACGACACGTGTTCGAGGTGCGGGACGATCGCGGGGCGCGGCCGGCCGAAGTAGGCCTTCAAGAGGGCGGTCAGCAGAGCACCCCCGAAGGTTGCGAAGACGGTCAGCCACATGGCGTGGCGCTTGTTCGACAGCCGCAGGAATCCGACCACGATCATCGTGACCAGGAACAGGACGACGGTGCTGCCCAGGGCGCTGACACCGCGAGCGACCTCCGTCATCCACTCCGGCCCGATGGGGCGCGCGAGATCGGGGGCCTGCCTGAGGCTCGTCAGCACCCACTCGTCGATCTTCTGCGTGTCCCTCTCGGTCACCTCGTCCGCAATCGCGATGAAACAGAGTCCCGCGAAGACCGCGACGAGCAGAGGCACCACGACCACGATCTCCTGGCCGAGCAGCTCCTTCACGAAGCGTACGAACCTGGCGGGCCGGCGGGTCATCGAGTGCGCTCCTCGCGGGCTGAGATCGCGTCCGGCCCGAGATTGTACGACGAGGCCTCGGCCGGCCCCCCATCGGCCCCCCGCGGAAGCGTTGCCGCCACGATTCGGTCCGGCGGGTGAGGCGAACCAAGAGGACCGGGCGTACCCTGGAACCGCTCCCCGCCCGCCGGGCGGACGAACGAGGAGAAACAAGATGCCGGCAAACAGAGATCTCGTCGCGAGGTGGGTCGCCCTGGGACCTCGGCTGCAGAGTCTGCTTCGGATCGTGGCCGCGTTCATGTTCATGCTCTCCGGCACGACGATCGTCTTCGCCGTTCCCGCCGGGATGCCCCCTGACGGCGGTACCGCCCCCCTGATGTCCCAGATCTGGATCGGAGGCGTTCTCGAGCTGGTCGGTGGCGCCCTGCTCCTCGTGGGGCTCTTCACCCGCCCCGTCGCCTTCCTCCTGGCCGGCGAGATGGCCGTGGCGTACTTCCAGTTCCACTTCCCCCAGGGCTTCTGGCCCAGCATGAACGGCGGGGTCGCCGCCGCGCTCTACTGTTTCGTCTGGCTCTACTTCTCCGCGGCCGGGGCGGGGCCGTGGAGCCTGGACGCGAGGCGGGAGAAGTAGCGTTCCTCCGTGTATGCTGGTCACGGGTCGTGACGGACGGGGCGGGGAAGCAACCCGCGACCGAGAGCAAGAGCGCTCATGAAGATGGATGAGGGAACGCCTCGGCCGAGCCTGGGCCGCCGCGCAGCGGTAGCCGTCATCTTCGTCTCCATCGCCGTCAATCTGGTCCTGATCGGAAGAATGCTCTGGACGAAGGAGCGTGCCGTCGCGACGGTCGATGTCTCGCCGCAGGAGGCGGACGGGCTCGCGGGGGAGGTTCCTTCCTCGCTCCCGGTGGAATCGAGCGAGCGCGCGAGACTCCTAGGGGAGGGCGAGGAGGCGGCGCCCCGGCCACGGCCCCAAGGAGAGAATCCGGCCGCCGCGGGACCGGGGTACGGGCGGCGTGCCGACGAGACCGCTCGCCGGTACGCGGCGACCGAAGGAATGGACGCGGGCACGCGGAGCGGGGAACGAGGCGAAGCGACGGGCTTCGCGGGGGACACGGGGCCCGCGGGTCGTCCCGCGTCGGCCGCGCCGGTCGTAGCGCCGCCATCTCGTCCGCAGGACGCAGCCCGTCCCGGCGGTTCCGGCCCGCCGGCCGGAAGCCCGGGAATCGCCTCCGTCGCCGCGCCGCCGGGCTCGACCCGATCGGCCGAAGACGCCGCGGCCACGGCGGTCAAGCCGGCCGTGGAATCCGACCCCGCCTCGGATCGCAGCCCGCCGGTGCTTCAAGCCCTGGTATTCGATCCGCCGGAGGTCGCGGACGGAGGCGTGACGACGCTGGTGGCGCAAGTGGGCGACGACCTGTCGGGCGTGAAGCTCGTCTGGGGCGTGCTCCGGAGCCCGAGCGGGGCCGCGAACCTGCAGTTCGGTCCCCAAGCCCTGGCCGACAACGGCCAGGCGGCTTTCAAGATCCCCATCGGCGCCGAGGCCGAGACGGGCGTGTGGTACGTCTCGACCCTCTCGCTGACCGACAAGGCGGGCAACACCGCGGTCCAGAGCTTCACGACGGCGACGGTCCCTCCGGGAGGCACGCTGCGGGTCGTTTCCGCGGAGTCGGACTCCACCCCGCCCGAGGTGACCCGGATCTGGGTGGAGAAGCCGTCGGTGGAAGGCGGGGAAACGAACCGGGTCGAGATCGAAGCCCGGGACGATCGCTCGGGCGTCGCCTCGATCATGGGGTATTTCCGCAGTCCCGGGAAGGCAGCGCAGCTCTGGTTCAACTGCGCGCCGAAAGAGAGCGCGGACCCGTGCGTGGGAGAGCTACGCGTCCCCGCGACCGCGGACTGCGGGGAGTGGACGCTGCAGTTCGTGAAGTCCACGGACAAGGCCGGCAACGTCGCCTATCTGCCGCAGAACTCTCCGCTGATGGCGGGTGCCGCGTTCCAGGTCTCGGGTGGGACCGAATGCGATTCCAGCCCCCCCAGTCTCGATTCGCTCGCCCTCTCGTCGTCGGTCGTCTCGAACGAGGCCGCGAGCGAGATCCTGGTGACGGCGACGGTGAGCGACGTCGGGAGCGGGGCGATCTCGATGACGGGGTGGTTCGAAGGACCGGTCGCGACGAGCGGTCAGGCCCCCAGGAACTACTTCTCCTGCATCCCGGATCGCAACGATCCTTCGGCTCCCTGGACCGGGAAGATCGTGGTGCCGCAGTTCGCCGCCAAGGGCACGTGGAGGATCGGGCTGATCACCCTGCAGGACAAGGCTCGCAACATCCGGCAGTACACGTACACGGATCCCGCGGTCGCCGGAAGCGTCTTCCTGGTGCAGTGAGGGGAGTGTCGCGTCCGGCAGCCGCCGCTCGTGCGGCCCGACGGCGCCGCCGGCCGGTGCCGTGTACAATCGGAGTTTACCCCCGGAGGAATCTCGACATGAGCCGATACCGCTCCGTTCGCCTCTCGTGCGGACTCGCGACCATCCTCGGGCTTGCGGCGTGCGCGCTGATCTTGGGCGCGGTGGTCGACCTCGAGCCCGGAGCGTCGGCGCAGGCTCCGCCGGCCGCCGCTCCCGGAGCGGTGCCGCCGCCGCAGCGCACGGGGCCTCCTTCCAAGCCGCCGACGCACGACCAGAAGGCGGAGGAGTACTTCAAGAACATCAAGGTCCTGACCGGCGTCCCGGCGGACGAGGTGATCCCGGCGATGCAGTTCATGTCGGCTTCCCTCGGCGTCGACTGCGAGCACTGCCACGTCGAGCGCGCCAACGAGAAGGACGACAAGAAGGAGAAGGAGACGGCGCGCAAGATGATCTCGATGGTGATGGCGGTCAACCGGGACAGCTTCGCGGGAAAGCGCGAGGTCACCTGCAACTCCTGCCATCGCGGCGCGGTGCGTCCCGCCGCGGCCCCCGCAGTCGCGGAATCAGCCTCGACGACGGCGCCGGAGCGGGGCGGCGCGGAGGCGAAGCCCGCCGACTTGCCCGCCGCAGATGCCGTCCTCGACAAGTACTTGCAGGCCGTCGGCGGAGCCGGGGCGCTCGAGAAGATCACGAGCCGCGTGCAGAAGGGGAAGATGGCCGGGTTCGGTCCCGCGGAGATGCCGGTCGAGGTGTACTCGGAGGCGCCCGACAGGCGGGTCTCGATCGTCCACACGCCGAGGGGCGACAGCATCACCGCCTACGACGGCAAGACCGGCTGGCTCGGCAGCGCGGGCCGTCCCCCGCGCGACATGTCGCCGGCCGAGAGCGAAGCCGCCCGGCTCGACGCGGACTTGCGGCTGCCGGCGCGCATCAAGCAGCTGTTCAAGGAGATCAAGATCGCGCCGCAGGAGAAGGTCGACGGCCGCGACGCCAACCATCTCGTAGGGATCAACGACGGGAAGCCGCCCGTCGAGTTCTGGTTCGACGCGCAGTCGGGGTTCCTGGTTCGAATGATGCGCTACTCGGAGACGCCGCTCGGCCGCAACCCGACGCGGATCGACTACGCCGACTACCGGGACGCGGACGGCGTCAAGATCCCGTTCCGGTGGGCCGTCTCCCGGCCGGGGAGCCGGTTCGAGATCTCGGTCGACGAGACGCGGCAGAACGTCCCGATCGAGAAAACCCGGTTCGAGAAGCCTGCGTCGTCGTGACGGGAGTATCGGCTCGGCGACTTGCCCGGTAGTACGCCGCTATAATGACCCGGTTGAGGCGGAGATGCGGCTTCGAGATCGTCAAGGGCTTACGCGGGCCGCGGGAGTCCTGCTGCTCGCGTGGTGCCTGACCGCGGCGCTCGAGCCGTCGGTGCTCGGTGCCGGCGGGTCGGCGTGCGCTCGGTACTCCGTGCGCGGTGTCGTTCCCGGCATGACGCTCGCCGAGGTCCGGAAACGGCTGGGTGCGGGCGAGGCCACGGAGGTCGTCCGCGGGCCCGCCGGTCCCCAGAGCGGGGTGACCTACTCCAGGGACAACCTCGTCGTCTACGTCCTTTTCGACCTCGACATCTCGAAGAGCGCCGATGCCGAGGTCGTCCTGGTGCGCGCGCGCCCCCGGGCGGGCGTCGCCGACCCGGTCGCGTTCGTCCGCTCGATCGTCCCCGATCTCGCCGAGCCGGCCCTGGGCCAGGAGCACCTCTCGGACGGTTTCACGCACGGCGCGACGGTCTGGGACGACGAGAGCTGCGGCGTCGAGGTCTCGGCGTATCGCGGACAGGCCGAGTGGTGGCAGCCGGGGAACGGAACCTTGTTCCTGCAGATCGCTTCGATCCGCTTCGCGGACGCGGAGGCCTCCAGGATGTCGGAGAGCTTCGCCCCGCTGGCCGTCGCCGGCGCGGCCTCGGCGCCGCAGTCGAAGCCTCCCGATGAGCTCAAGATGTCCCCCGAGGCCTCCGCGATGCCGCCCAACGCCGCGCCCGTCCCGGCCCCGGCGGATGTCCCGGAGCCGGTGCTGATTCCCGCGTCGTATGTCCCGCCCCGCTACCCGGACCTCGCCCGGAGAATGAACTTCCGGGGGAACGTCTCGCTGAGGGTCCAGGTGAAGAGCGACGGGACCGTCGGAGAGGTCGGCGTGCTCGAGGCGTCGCAGACGGGGATGGGTTTCGAGCAAGCCGCGATGGACGCCGTCAAGAAGTGGCGATACCAGCCGGCCACGAGAGGCGGCAAGCCCGAGGACGCGACCCTCACCGTCCGGCTGGTGTTCGAGTAGACGCCGCCCCTCCCCGTGTCGTGCTTACACGGTGGTTCTTTCCTCGAGTCGATGCGGGGCGGGCCGGCGTGAACCCTAGGAAGGCCGTGGATGCCGCCCGAGTGCGGCCCGTCGCGGCCGGTACGTTTCTTGCTGCGGTTTCCCGGGGGGGCGACGGCGCAAGTCCGCCCCAAGGCGTCACGCGAAGCGGCAAGAGGGGAGGCGAAGTCCTATGTCCTGGATCGCCCAGAACACGAACACCGAACCCGAGCGTCCCGCTCCGGCGGCGGCCCCCGCGCCGCACTCGGCCGCGGCTCCGCTCGCGAATCCCCGCGGGGAGAGACCGGAGATGACCCAGATGGCGAACATCGGCAAATCGCTCCAGATCAAGGGCGAACTGAGCGGCAACGAGGATCTCACGATCGATGGGGCGGTGGAGGGGAAGATCCTCCTGAACGGTCACAACCTGGCGATCGGGCAGAGCGGCCGCGTCGTCGCCGAGGTGGGCGCCAAGACCGTCGTCGTGGGGGGCGATCTCAAGGGGAACATCACCGCCGAGGACAAGGTGGAGGTGTCGGCGACCGGGAGCATGAAGGGCGATATCCGCGCCCCCCGAGTCGTCCTGGCGGACGGCGCCCGCTTCAAGGGCAGCATCGACATGGGAGGCGAGGGCGCGGCGGCCCCGCGGCCCGCGGCCGCGGCGGCAGGGAAACCCCCTTCGGCCTAGCCGTCCATCCTGGCCATTCGCGGCCTTGACGCGGCAAGCGCGTGCCCCGAAACTAGGGTCGTGCCTCCGAAGCCCGCCTGCCGGCGATCTTCGCTGATCGGTCTCGGCCCGCTCGTCGCGGTGATGTATTTCACCGTCTCCGGCGGGCCCTACGGGCTCGAAGGGCTCGTCGGCGCGGTCGGGCCGGGCGTGGCCCTGCTGCTCCTCGTCGTCACGCCGATTCTCTACAGCCTGCCCGAGGCGCTTCTCGTCGGCGAACTGGCGTCCATGCTCCCCGCCGAAGGCGGGTACTACGTCTGGGTCCGCAGGGCGTTCGGTCGCTTCTGGGGCTTTTGGAACGGCTGGCTGTCGTGGATCTACTCGCTCCTCGACATGGCGATCTATCCCGTCCTGCTCATCCAGTACCTGCGCTTCTTCTTCCCCGACCTCACGACGATCGGCGCGTGGATGGTGGCGCTCGCGATGATCTGGGGAGCGACGTGGCTCAATCTCCGGGGAACGCGCGCCGTGGGGTTCGCTTCGGGCTGGCTGGCGGTCGCGGTGCTCGCGCCGTTCGCCGTGCTCACGGCGGTCGCGCTCACGCGGTGGCTCGGCGGCTCGACGGCGGCGACGCTTCCGGTGACGCCCTTTCACGCCGCGGGGACGTCGTTCCTCGGCGCCCTCGGGATCGGCCTGTCGCAGTCGATCTGGAATTACAGCGGGTGGGACAACGCCTCGACGATCGGCGGCGAGATCGACCGCCCCTCGTCGAACTACCCTCGCGCGCTGGCGCTCGCCCTCCCGCTCACGACCGGCATCTACCTGCTGGCGATCGTGCCGGTGCTCGCCGTGACCGGATGGGAGGCCTGGACCGACGGCGCGTGGCCCGCCCTCGCCAGCGCGCTCGCCGGGGGATGGCTGGGGACGTGGATCGCGCTGGCGGGGATGGCGAGCGCGTTCGCCCTGTTCAACGCCCTCCTGCTCGTCTACTCGCGCGTCCCGCTGGTGCTGGCGCAGGACGGCCTGCTTCCCGAGATCCTCACCCGCACCGACGAGAGGGGCACGCCGCGGAACGCCGTCCTCGTCTCGGCCGCGGCTTACTCGGTCTTCGCCCTCGTGCCATTCGGCGGACTGCTCGCGGGAGACGTGCTCCTCTACACCGCCGCCCTGTCCCTCGAGTTCGCGGCGCTCCTCAAGCTGCGCCGCTCGGAACCCGGCCTGCGCGGCGATTTCCGGGTCCCCCTGGGCGTCCCGGCGCTCGCGGCGCTCGCGGCCCTTCCCGTCCTCCTGATCGTCGCGACCGTGCTCCTCGAGATCAGGAGCCGCGACATCGGCTTGCCCGCCGTTCTCGGGTCGCTCGCCCTGGCCGCCGTCGGGCCCCTCGCGTACGCGCTGGCGCCGCCGCGCGCACCGGCGCTCGACGCGCTGCCGGAAGAGCAACCACCCCGGGGACCGGAGGCCTGACCTCAGGCGGGCCCGTAGCGGGACAAGGCGACCGTCACGTTGTCGGGGGCGCCGCGCCCGAGCGCGATCTCGACGAGGGAGCGGCACGCCGCCTCGGCGGACGTCGGCTCGGCGAGAATCGCCGCGATCTCTTCGTCGGCCGCCACGCCGTGGAGGCCGTCCGTGCACAGCAGCACGGAGTCTCCCTCGGCGAGCTGGATTCGATGCACGTCGACGTCCGTGAGGGGCGCCCCCCCGCCGAGGACGTTCGTGAGCACGTTCCGGAGCCGGTGGGTCGCCGCTTCCTCGCGGGTCAGCAAGCCGGCCTCCACGAGCTTCTGCACCCGCGTGTGATCGCGCGTGAGTTGCCGCAGCGTTCCTTCCCGGAACAGGTAGGCGCGGGAGTCCCCTACGTGGGCCAGGAAGAGATCGAGGCCGATGCTGTACGTCAGGGTCAGGGTCGTTCCCATCCCGAAGAGGGAAGGGTCGATGCGCGAGCGCTCCGCGAGGAGCGAATCGAGGCTCCGGTACCGGCTGACGTTGCGCTCCTGGATCTTCTGCGCGCTCTGATCGTCCACCTTCAGGACCCAGTCGGGGGTATCGAACAGGAGGTGGAAGAAGACGATGAGCACCGTCCGGCTCGCGATCTCGCCCCCGGCGTGGCCGCCCATCCCGTCGGCGACGGCCGCGACGTACCCCGCCTCCTCGAGGCGACCCGGGATCTCGCCGGCCGGCAGGCTCGTCGCGATCATCTGCGAGAATCGCCCCAGGCGTCCGAGGTAGAAGTGATCCTGGTTCTCCGAGCGCACCTTGCCGCGATCGGACAGCCCGAAGGAATCCACCCGGACCGCCACCGCCGGATTGCTGGGCGGCCCCGCCCTGTGGCCCAGCGCCGTCGCGCGCAGGGCCGGGGGCAAGGTGTCTCGATCGGTCGACTCCGGCATGTCCCAAGGTTACCACGGGGGGGCCCTGCCCGGTGAGGGCGAGGCGGCCGGTCGGCCGGGCTTCCTTTCCCGCGCGGGCGGCACCCTTTATACTGGTCGGATGGCGAACTCGATTGCTCCAGGTGCACGTCTCGGGACGTACGAGATCTTAGAGAAGATCGGCGCCGGCGGGATGGGGGAGGTGTGGCGGGCCCGGGACACCTCGCTCGACCGCGAGGTCGCGCTCAAGTTCCTGCCGCCGGGGCTCGCGGCCGACCCGGACAGGCTCCAGCGCTTCGAGCGCGAGGCCAAGGTCCTGGCCTCGCTGAACCACCCGAACATCGCGGCGATCTTCGGGCTCCACGAGATCGGCCCTTCGACCCTTTCGACGAGCTCAGGGCAAGCAGGCTCAGGGCAGGCGGTGCGCTTCCTCGCGATGGAGTACGTGCCGGGCGAGGACCTCGCGCAGCGCATCGCGCGCGGACCGCTCCCGGTGGACGAGGCCCTCGAGGTCGCCCGCAGGATCGCCGAGGCGATGGAGGCCGCCCACGACCAGGGGATCGTGCACCGCGACCTCAAGCCCGCGAACGTGAAGCTGATGCCGGACGGGGGGGTCAAGGTCCTCGACTTCGGCCTCGCGAAGGCGCTCGATCCGCTCGCGTCGGCTGGCGCCGCCCCCTCCGATCCCACGAGGTCGCCGACGGTCACGTCGCTCGGGACGCTCGTCGGCGTCGTGCTCGGCACCGCGGCGTACATGAGCCCCGAGCAGGCGAAGGGCAAGCCGGTGGACCGCAGGACCGACATCTGGGCCTTCGGCTGCATCCTCCACGAGATGCTCACCGGCCGGTTCCTCTTCCAGGGGGAGACGATCTCGGAGGTCCTGGCGGCGGTCATCATGGCGCCGATCGCGCTGGACGACTTGCCGCCGTCGCTGCCCCCGCGGGTGCGCCACCTCGTGCGCCGTTGCCTCGAGAGGGACACGCGCCGGCGCCTGCGGGACATCGGGGAAGCCCGCCTCCTTCTCGAGGACGTGCTGTCGGGCGCGCCCGAGCAGGCCGGCTCGCAACCCGTGGCGCCGGCTCCCGCGGCGCCGCCGCGCGCGCCGTGGCTCTTCCCCGCTGCGATCGTCGCTGTCGCGGCGGTCGCGGCGCTCGCGACCGTGGGCGCTACCCGGTTCTTGAGCCCCACCGCCGCCAAGCCCGAGCTGCGGCGCTTCGAGATCGCGGCCCACGGGCCGTTCAAGTCGGGGAGCGGGAGCCGACTCATCGCGATCTCTCCCGACGGGAGGACGATCGCCTACGGCGAGGCGGGCAAGCTGTTCGTCCGGCGGCTGTCCCGAATCGAGCCGACCGCGATCGCCACCGCGGGGGAGCCGCAGGTGCTCTTCTGGTCCCCCGACAGCGCGTACCTCGGTTACGTGGCGGGAGGAAAGATCTGGAAGGTCCCGGGCGCCGGTGGCGAGAGCACGTTGATCTCCGACGTACGGCACCAGATGACCGGGGGCAGCAGCGCCACTTGGTGCCCGGACGGGAAGATCGTGCTGGGAACGGGGGACGGCCCCCTGCTTCGCGTCCCCTCGCACGGCGGCGACCTCGAGGAGTTCATCCCGCTCGAGGCGGGCAAGGAGGCCGACATCCACGACGCGAGCTGCCTTCCCGACGGGAGCCTGCTGTTCGTGCCCCACCTGACCGGCGGCCGCCCGAGCGTCCTCGCGATCTTCGCCGACGGACGTCGGAAGGACCTCTTCAAGCTGCCTCCGGACCAGACGCTCGCGTTCCCTGTGTATTCCCGGTACGGCCACATCCTCTTCCGGCGCCAGCCCGCGAACGCCGGGGTCTGGGCGCTGCCGTTCTCCCTCTCGCGGCACGAGGTCACGGGCGAGCCGTTCATGGTCGCCCCGGATGGCGACGCACCGAGCGTCTCCGACGACGGCACGCTGGTGCACGTGCGGTCGGGCGGATCGCGGATGACGCAGCTCGCCTGGGCGGATCGCACCGGCAGGATCCTCGCCCCGATCGGGGCGGCGCAGGAGCAGTGGCCTTTTCCGGAGCTATCCCCCGACGGCAAGCGCCTCGCCATCGCCGCGAAGGAGAACGACGTCAACGACGTCTGGATTCACGACGTGGAGCGCGGCACCAGAACCCGTCTCGACGTCTCGCGCGTGGACTACAGCGTCGAGGCCTGGTCGCCCGACGGCCGGACGATCGTCTTCACCGAGGGAACCGCCGCGCCTCTCAAGGCCTTCGTGAAGAACTCGGACGGCAGCGGAGAGGCGAGGGAGCTGGGCACGGGCTGGGCCGCGTCGTACTCGATGGATGGGCGTTATCTCCTCTATTCGGACTACGACACCAAGACGGCCTGGGACATCTGGTACAGGGACTCCAAGGGGGACGGCAAGCCGGTTCTCTTCCTGAAAGAAGGCGCCGAGCAGGTGTGGCCCCGTCTTTCCCCGGACGGGCGATACGTCGCCTACGCCTCCGACGAGAGCGGCAAGGACGAGGTCTATGTCAAGCGCTTCCCCGGAGGCGAGGGGAAGTGGCAGGTCTCCTCCGGCGGCGGCAAGTGGCCGCGCTGGAGCCGCCGCGGCGACCGCCTGTACTACGCCCGGGAGGACACGCTGGTGGAGGTGGACGTGGCGACCGGGAACGACCTGCGACTCGGCGCGCCCCGGGACCTGTTCAAGCGCAAGCCGCTGGGGTGGAGCCTGATCTTCGGCTGGCCCGCCGGCTTCGACGTGTCGGCCGACGGCCAGCGGTTCGTCGTCGCCGAGCCGGTCAGCTCCAAGGCGGACCTCGGCGGGATCGTCCTGGTGGAGAGCTGGTACCGCGAGTTCGCGAAGTAAGAGCGCCGGCGCGGCTCGGCCGCCGCGCTCGCGCCCCGAGTCTCAGGGCTCGTCCGGCGGTGGCGGCGTGTCGCCCTCGTCGCTGTAGCCGGCGGCATCGGGGTCCGTATCGCCTGGAGTCTCCGAAGCGTCCTCGGGCTTGCCTGCTCGGGCTTCCGCGCGGCGGGCCCGCTTCAGCTTCTGCCGGTCCTGCCTGGCCAGCTCTTTCTGCCTCTTCTCGAACTTCGCTCGGGATTTCTGTGCCAAGGTTCAGCCCTCCGCTTGGAGCACGTTACCATTCCGGATCGTCGCCGCCTCAGGCCTTCTTGATGACGACGAAAGTGACGTCGTCCTTCGGGGCACCCCAGGCCGCCAGGCTCCCCTCGATCCGCTCCGCGATCTCCCGCGCGGTCAGGTCTCTGGCTTCTCGGAGGCAACGCTCGAGCTCGCCCGGGAAATACTCGCCGTCGCCGTGGTCGGATAGGCCGTCGGTGTGCAGGACCAGGATGTCTCCCGTTCCGAGCAGGTTGATCTCGTTGACCGTGTAGCGCTTCTTGTAGTCGAAGAGGCCCCCGCCGCGCGGGGTGTCCAGGTCGCTCGCCGACGGCAGGACGCCGATCGGCTGGTACGAGATCGTCCGGTCCTCGCTGATCTTCATGATCTTCCCGAACTCGCGGGAGAAGACCACCGGGGCCGGATGCCCGGCGGAGATGAAGCGGAACTGCCCCTCGCTCGAGATCTCGCCGTACATCGCGGTGAGGTACTTGTTGACGGTCGTGGACTCGTAGAACCGGGCGTTGATGTTCTCGAAGATCCTGGTCGTGATGGTCCCGTGGCGGTCCAGCTCGTAGTACGAGCCCAGGAGGAACGCCTGGTGCAGCATCGCCACGAGGAGGGCGTCGGTGAGCCGGTGCCCCGCCGCGTCCGCCAGGAGGATACCCGCGCGCTGCTTGTTGAGCCGGAGCTGCTCGACGACCTCGGCGCGGCCCGCGGCCTCCGCCCACGAGATCCGGGCATCGAGGTCGTACCGCCTCCGGTAGTCGATGTAGACGATGTGGTCCCCTCCGACGATGCCGTTCAGGGGAAGGGACCGTCCGTGAATGTCCACGCCCGCGAGCTCCGGGACGGAGCCGGGCTCGGGCCTGAGGAACTTGGCGATTTCCTGGAAATTCTCCATCTCGTCGACGAGGGCGCTCCACCCTCCTTCGGCCGTCTCTCGAACCATGCCTCCGTCACCTCCGGGCTTTGGCGGGCGATGCCGACATCCGGACGTCGCGCCCGCCTGCCAAGGTATCAGAAGGTCGATGGACGGGGATAGGGAGGCCGGCCTCATCGCCGCGACGCCGGCCGGGGATTCCCGACCCGGCGGCGCTTTCCTCGCGGGCCCGGTTTCGACGGGACGGCTTGGGGCGCATCGGCCTTCGATTCCTCCTCGAAGTGAATCGGATCCCTCAGGTTCTGCAGGGCACGGTAGTAGTACAGCTTGTTCGGCCGCCTGTCGCGGAACCGTTGTTGCCCGAGGAGCCGGATCTCCTCTTCCGTAGCCTGGCCGCGGAGCGGCGGATCCCGAAGGAGCTCGGCGAGGCCGAGCTCGTGGTCCCCTCCGTCGTCCGGCTCGCCCTCGACGAAGCCGAATATCCGGTGGGGTCTCTCGACGAGCGTGCGGTCGAGGAGGATCTCGAGACGGAACGTCTCGAGATCCACGCTCCAGGACACCACGAGCGGGTCGAGGAAGTTCACGCAGCTCTGCCGGGAGACGCGAGAGACGTCCGCGTCGAGGAACTCGAGCACCATCACCCGCATCGCGGTCCTGCTGCGCCTGCCCAAGCGCGCGGCCAGCCGGTTCCAGCTCTCGTCGTCGAGCTCCCGGCGGGCGATGCGCTGGACGGTCTCGAGCATCTTCCGGGCGACGAGCCCCTCGAGCGTCCCGAAAGGACGAGAGTCGAAGATCCCACGAATCTCGGCCCGCTGCCCGGGGGCGCACTTCCGCAGCAGCAGCTCGCGAAATTCCCCGAAGAGCGGCGCGGCGTTCCGGTGGAGCCTTCGCTCGAGCTCGAGGGCGCGCTCGACCTCCGCGAGGCGGCCAAGCTCTCCGGGCTCGAGCTCGAGGAAGGCCTCCATCTTCGGGTAGATGTCGGTTCGTTCGCGCCCGGGCGGCGCCCGCCTGCGCGTGAGCAGCTGCGAAATGTACGAGTCGGTCACCCCGGCGGCCCTCGCGAGATCCTTCTGCCCCCGGCCCAGCTTCGCCAGGCGGGATCTCACCACGGAAGCGAGATTCATGTTCCTGCCCCCGGAATTAACTGAAAACAATTACATTCGGGCCGGTTCTAATCCGCAACGTAGGACGATCTTAACAAAAAATGGTAAACTGAGCCCGTGTTCGATCCACCGCGGTCGAAACCGGAGAGCGCGGCGGGGTTCCGGGCGCTCCTGACCCTTCACGCGCTTCCCTCGCGGGACGCGCGCTGCTCGAGTCCCGGACACCGGCCCGGCCGCTTGCCTTGCGGGCGTGGCGAGGTGCTGGTCTTCAAGGCGGGGACGAGGTTCCATCCCATGAAAGCAACGACGCTTCGGCTACCGGCCCGCCTAGGGCTGCTGCTTCTCCTGTCTCTCCTGGTCATCGCGCCCGGCGTCGCGTCGGGGCAGGCTGCCGACGCTCCGAAGAACTCGCATGCGAGGCGCTACGGTGGAGGTTGGGACTGCGATCGCGGCTACCGGATGGTGGACCTGTCGTGCGTGGCGATCACGGTGCCGTCCAACGCCCGTTTGGACCCGTTCGGGAGCGGATGGGAGTGCAACCGGGGCTACCTCGAGGATCGCGGGGCGTGCTCTCGCGTCAAGGTGCCGCCGAACGCCTTCCTGGATTCGTTCGGTCGCGGATGGGAATGCGATCGGGGATACCGTGCCACCGGTCAGGCTTGCGTTCCCGTCTCCGTGCCCGCGCATGGGTACCTCGACGCGAGCGGACAGGGCTGGACTTGCGACCGCGGCCATCGGAAGGTCGGCGAGGCCTGCCAGGCCGTCGTGGTGCCGGCGAACGCCTACCTCGACTCTCCCGGCGACAAATGGGAATGCGCTCGCGGATTCCGGCGAAGCGGCGAGGCCTGCGCGTCCGTCTCGCTACCCTCCAACGCATTCCTCGCTCGCTCGGGAAACGACTGGGAATGCGCTCGCGGCTACAAGAAGATCGGAAGCTCGTGCGTCGCCGTGACCCTTCCCCTGAACGCGCACCTCGACTACTCCGGCAACGACTGGATCTGCGATGCCGGATTCGAACGCTCGCTCGAGGACTGCGCGGTGAGGAAGAACTAGCGCGCGTTGCTCGCGAAGGCTCGCGGCGAGACCCCTTATCTGGCCGTCCCTCCGGGCGTGGGGTTCGCTTTCTCCGCTGCGGAGCGGCTGGCGGGCCGTTCTCTTCCTCTCGAGGAGACGCTCTCCGTCGCGCGGCCCGCCGTGCTCTGCCCCCGCCCCGGAAGAGTCCCGAGTACGCCATGGAAAAGAAATAACCCCATTGGGGTTGTTTTTGTTGTATATAGCCCGCACCCGCTGCTCGTCGGGGCGATCGCGAACGCCGTCCGGCGAAAAACGGTAGGACTGGAGGACGGCGGTGCGCGTACCACGCCCCCTTCGTGCGGTCGGCCTCGCCGTTCTCGTCTTCTCGGGATGTCTGGCGGCCGCCCCCGCGCGCGCGGTGTGCCGGGACGGGAGCCCGGTGAACTTCGCGATCACGATCGACGAGGCCCGCGTGCTCACGGACATCGAGGGGCTCCTCATGGGGAACCCCGAGCCGTATCTCATGGTGTCCGTCGACGGCGCGCTGCAGTGCGCCATGCCCCGCGCGAGCGCTCCGAGCACTCCCGCGATCTCGAACTACGTCTGCACCGTCACCCGCTCGACACTCGAACCGTTCGAGGTGTGGGTCGTGATGCGGGAGTACGATTCCGGCGGGGGCGGCGGCGACGACCTGCTCGACGTCATCCCCGGCCCGGCCACCGGCCTCCGCTTCGTTTACGATCCGCAGTGCGACATCATCAGCGAGAAGGACCCCGGCGAGATCCCGACCTGCCCCGCCGGGAACAAATCGGCCTCGTGCCGGGGGTCGAGCCCGCACGCGGTGCAGGGGACCGGTTCCGGGGCCGACGGCCCCGGCCGGATCACCTTCCGGATCGGACCTTCCGACGGCATCCCGATGGTGGAGCACAGCGTCAGCGTGACGGGTGTCGAGCCCGTGCAGGTGGCGCCGACGATCCAGGGGCTGATCGCGGATCGCCCGGCGATCGTCAGGATGTCCCTCGGCAGCTCCCACGACGCCCCCGTGACGGCAACGGTCCGCGTCACGGTCCGCGACAAGGCCGGCAATGTCTTCACCGATGAGAAGGTGGTTCCCTTGCCGGCGTGCAGCACGACCCCGAACGTGAACATGTTCCTCGCCGGCTGGGACGGCGGGACGGCCAACGGCTTCCGGCCGCAGGACGGGATACTGAACAACATGGTGATCACCACGGAGGTGGACCCCGCGGTGGATTGCTCCCCGATCCCGTGCCAGCCCACCGACTGCCGCGTCGTCGACAACCGGCAGCAGTTCGACGCGATCCCACTGGTGCTCGGGCGCGATCTGCGGGTCGTGTTCCAGCCGTTCTTCGATCCCGACCCGTTCAGGTTCGAATGTCTGGACTTCGTCGCCGGAGGATCCGATACAAGTGCGCTGAGGGACGCCGCGTTGCCCGTCCTCCGAGACCTCTTCCCCGTCCACGGTGTCGACGCGTCGAGCACGGGGATCCCGATGCCTCTCCCGACCTTGGGCGGGATCCTCGGGTTCTTGGGCTGTCCTCACATTTCGCTGCCGCTTCTCGATCTCCCGTACATGATCGCCGGCTGGGACAACGCGGAGGGAGTCGTCCTACCGGGTTACTTCGACTGCGATTTCCCCATCTGCAGCCTCGCAGGCGGATTCTCGGGCGCCTCGATGCCGCCGGTATCGAGGGTCTCGGTGATGGAAGCACGGGCCGGCGCGATCCCGAGCGAGGTCGCGCCCCACGAGATCGGACACACGTACGGACTCTCGGAGGCCGCGTGTCCCCTGGGAATCGGGTCGGGGATCGCGTGCCTCGACGAGTACAATTTCGGCCCGGCGTCGGACGGGTTCCCGGGAGCCGGGTTCCAGGTGCTGGGCCCTCTGGCCGATCCCAACGGGGCGGGAAACAACCGGGACGGGCGCCCCTGCCTGATGGGAGTCTCTCCGATCGGCCCGCCGTACCACTGGATCGAGCCGGCGGAATACAACTCGCTGCTCGCGCGCATGACCGAGGCGACCCCGGAGGTCTCCCTGTTCGTTCGCATGACGCTGTCTCGCGGTGGTGGAGGTTCGTTCGTCGCCGACGAGACGTCTCGCGTCACGACGCGGCCGAGGCTGTTCTTGGACGCCGCCGCCGCCCGCGACCCGCTCCGCTACTCGACCTCGCTCGTCTTCCGCGACGCGGCCGCCGCGGTGCTCTCGTCGGCAAGCTTCACCCCGGAGTCCGTGGATACCGACGGGGACGGAATCCTGGACGCGTTCGGCGTTCCCCACGGGGACGGCGTTTCCGACAGCGTGGAGCACTCGGTCGTCGTCCCGCTACCCGCCGGCGCCGCGAGCATCGACCTGGTGCGCCGAAGGTACGAGGGCGACTTGGTCCACGAGACGACCGTCGACACGATGGCGATCGTTTCGGAGCCGATCGTGGGCACGCTGGTTTCTCCCCCGAGCTCCTTCTTCGCCCTCCACGGCGAGATGATCCGGATTCACTGGCGGTTCGGGCCCCCATTCCCCGCCGGCAGAGCGGCGACCGACACGCCGCGTCCCGTGCTCTCGTACCTCTTCGCCAGCCCCGACAACGGCGCGAATTGGTTCCCGATGGCGATCCGCTTGGCCGGGACGAGCTACGATTGGACGGTCCCCGAGGACGGGCGCTACCTGCTTCGCGTCTTCGGCACGAACGGCTTCGACACCGCCGACGATGCGGCCGAGCTCGACTCGGACGCGGACGGCTGCGGCAACGGCGTCGATCCCTCGCCCAAGCAGCCCGATCCCGACGGCCAGGACGCCGACGGCGTCGCGACCGTGTGCGACAACTGCCCGGCCGTGCACAACCCGTCGCAGGAGGATAACGACCTCGACGGGGTCGGGGACGCCTGCGACAACTGCGCGGTCGTGGCCAACCCGAGCCAGGCCGACGCGGACCAGGACGCTCACGGCGACGCGTGCGACTGCGCGGTCCAGGATCCCGAAACGTGGGCCGCGCCGGGCCAGGCGACGGGGATGCTCGCCGGCCGCTCGGCACAGGGACCGGACTACGTCGATCTCCAGTGGGACTCGCTCGTGTCACAAGCGGGGCCGTCTGTGAGGTACGACGTCCTCGCGGGAAGCCTCGGGCTCCTTTCGGGCACTTCGCGGTTCTCGGACGCGGCGTGCCTGGGCAACAACGCCGCGGGGGCCTCCGGGACGTTCTACCGTCCCGCGCCCGCCCCGGGCGCGGGCGATTGGTACCTGTTGCGCGGCGAGGGCCCGTGCGCGGTAGGGGGATTCAACGAGGGGGTGTCGCAACAGGCCGGGGACCGGGATGGGCCGATCCAGCAGGCACCCTCGCGCTGCGCGCCCTAGCCCGCATGGCTCGACGCGCCGGAGGGGGTGCGCATGAGCTTCGGCGCCCCCTCCGGCCGCTGGATCGTCTTCGCGGGCGTGCTCGAGTGCTGCGCGCTCACGGGCAGGGCGAGGCACTCCCGTCGAGCGGATCGCGGGGATCGGGAACCGGGGTCGCGTCACCGTAAGTCCCACGGCCGCAGTCGTTCTGACCCCGCGACAGATACCAGTAACCGTAGGCGCCGCTCGCCGGCGGCCAGGACTGGGTCATGGAGACGCTCGTCGAGGTCGCGTCGTTCATGAGACAGGTCGCGCCGGTGAATCCCCCCGTCGATCGGGAGGCTTCCCAGCGTCCCGGCCAGCAGGTCGTAGCGGACAGCCGGCCCCGCCTGCGCCGCGAGGGAGTCCCACGAGAGCACGACGACCGCGGCCCCGCCCGATCCCTTCCCGGCGGTGAGCCCCTGCGCCTCCACCGGCACGGCCCACGCCCCGGCGATCGTCGGCGCGCAGTCGCAGGCGTCGCCGCGGACGTCGCCGTCGATGTCGGCCTGCGTCGCGTTCGCGACCGTCGGGCAGTTGTCGCAGGCATCCCCGATCGAGTCGTGATCGGTGTCCTGCTGCACGGGGTTCGGAATCGTCGGGCAGTTGTCGCAGACGGTCGCGACGCCGTCACCGTCGCCGTCGGGGTTCGGGGACGTCGGGTTCGGGTCCCTCGAGTTGCCGCAGCCGTCCCCGTCGAGGTCCGATTCCCCGCGCACGTCGGAGACGTTGTACCCGCCGGTGGCGAACACCCGGACGAGATACCGGGCATCGGTGTGGGCGCGCCAGAGGAACTCGCTCCCCGCGACGCGCGCCGCGATCGGAATCCAGCGGGCGCCGTTGTCGGGGCTGACGAATACGTACGACAGGCGCGTCGCGGCCGGCGCCAGTGCCGCGCCGGCTTCGTGCCAGCGGATCGGGATGAGATCGCCGGGGTGGACCCGAACCGAGCTGAGCGGCCAGTCGAGCGCGATCGCGACCGGGGCCTGCGGCAGGACGAGCGTGTCGGTCGTCGCCTCCACGAGTCCGGGGCCGGGGAGGAACTCCCGGCGTACGAGGTCGAGGGAGCGCGTGCCCGCGGGAAGCGCGAGGGCCACCGCCATGTCGACGGTGTCCGACGGCGCCTCCTTCTCCGGGATCCCGAACGAGTCGTCGCGCTCGTCTCCGTCCGTGTCCACCGATTCCGGGGTGAAGTTCACGCGGTCGAGCATCACCCCCGCCTGGTCGCGGAAGACCACGCTGGTCGTCACCTGGCTTGGATCCGGACTGCCGCCCCCGTTCTCGGAGAGGATGTCGGGGGTTCCCGTCACCCGCGAGACGTCGTCGCGGAAGAAGCTCCCGTTCCGTCCCTTGGCGAGGTGAATTCGCATCCAGAGGAGATCGGGATCGGCCTCGGTCTTGAACCGGTCCATCAGGTGGTTGTAATCCCCGCCGTGGATCCACCGCGGCGGGAAGTCGCCGAGAGGGTCTTTGCCGGAATTCCCCATGATGCACCAGGCGTTGTCCATGCTCTGCCACTGCGAGATCCAGAAACCGAACGAGGTCACGCCGTCCTGAAGCGCCCCCGGGCACTGCCCTGCGGGGCCCGACGGGCAGAAGTTGTACTCGTCCTCGCACTGCCAGATCGAGTCGGGAAACGCGATCCGGCACGGCGCTTCGCTCAGCCCCCACGTGTGGCCGAGCTCGTGGACGACGACCTCCGAGCTGACTGCCGAGGCCGGGCTCTCGAAGATCACGACCCGCGGAGCGTAGTCTCCGGCGGACGCGCCGATCGCCCCGTCCCACGGCGAAATGAAGTGTTCCGAGAAGAACCCGTCCTTCACCGTCCCCGCGAGACGGTCGAATCCTCCGGCCAGCAGCGCGGGAAGGTCCAGAAGGGCTATCGTCAGGTGCGGCGCCCCGATCGAGGTGTCGAAGGCGAGCGGCTCGGCGAGCGTGAAAGTCGTGACGACGTCGGTCGGGTAGAGGTCGGTCATGTAGGGCGTCGCCGCGGCGCGCGTCGTTTCGGCGTCGTTCGCGTCGCCGTCGGTGTCCGCGCTCTCGGTGGTCGCGAGGAACGCCTGGAACGCGATCGTCGGGCGGAGCACGGGCTTGACCGGAATGCCTGCGATGGCGGCGTTGTTGTTCAGCGCGTAGCACAGGGTCTGGCAAAGCGTCTCCGGGAAGCACGGCTCGAGGATGTGCCCGGGGTCCACCGACGCCGATGCGGTCAGCGCGAGCGGCGGCGAGCCGGGGCCGGCCTGCGGCCGGAAGCCGGCTGGTGAGCCCGGCCCGTTCCAGCCCGCCTCGAAGAGGGTAATCGGGGTGACCGAGCAGGCGGGGAGATCGACCGGGCGGGAGTGGGTGAAGACGTTTCCCAGCTCGTCGGTCGCCGTCGCGCGAACGACGACGCCGGCCTGCGCGACGTTGTACGAGCTTCGGACGTTGAAGCGCATCATCGTGGGCTTGTTGTGCGCGAGCGCGGTCGCGTCGGGAGTGACCTGGATCAGCTCGACGTTCTCGATCCGGACGTCCCCGTTGGGGCTCACCATGTTCGCGTTCGAGACGACCCGGAACGTGACCCGCCCCCGCGGACCGTCCGTCCCCGATACTCTCCGGAAGACCTCCCCGCTGCAGGTATTGGCGAGGGCGCCCGCGCCGCATCCCGGCACGTCCCCGGCTTCCGCGGCGTCCCGGACCCGCGCGCACAGCGGGTCGTAGCTGAAGTTCAGGGCGCTCCCGTTGGTCGAGGTCAGGTCGAGCAGCGTGTCGTCCCCTCCGAGCCCTCCATCCTGATCCCACAGCTGGATTTCGCCGGTAATCGGAGGATACGGGGAGTTCACCTGGATCGAGCACCCCAGCGGGCCGCTCAGCGTCCGGCTCGACCCACGGGGGCCGAGGGTGCAGGACTGCACGCCGGCATTCGAGGTCAGGTTCACCACGAGGTAGAGCTCGGGATCGCCGGCGAACAGCCCCTCGGCGTCGTCGATGGCGTGCGCCTCCGAGAACTGGACGGTCACCTGGATCGGCGAGTTCGGGGGAGGACACACCTGCGCGGCGGCCCGCCACGGGACGATCCAGAGGATCGCCAGCAGCACGAGACGGCGGATCGCGCGGGACGATTCGAGAGCGTTCATGGTCGGTCTCCTCCTGTGCCTATCAAGACTCCGTTCCCCGCGCTTTGTACCAGTCTCCCGCGGCGTTAGACTCCGCGATACCCAAGAAAACGCCGGAGAGGCGATGGATCAGGACCTGCTGCATTTGGTCTCGAGATTGCGGGACGGCCGGCGCGACGAGGCGGCCGAGCGCGAGTTCGACCGTGTCCTCCGTCCGAAGCTCCGCCGCTATTTCGCGCACGGCCCCTGGCCGCCGGACGAGGCGGAGGACCTGGTACAAAGGACGCTGACGCGGGTCTATACCAGCGTGGAGCAACTGCACCAGCCCGAGCGCTTTTATGGATGGCTCTTCGCCATAGCCAGAAACGTCCGGCGCACCGCGGCGGTCGAGTGGGACTCCGGCGAAGCGTCGAATACCCTCCGATCGATCCCGGCAGCGACGGCGCGGCCGCCGCAACGGACGCCGGGGGGGAGCGGGCCGCGATCGAGGCGGAACGGGCCGCTGCGGTCGCGCGCGCGATCGGCGAGCTTCCGGCCCGGCAGCGGGAATGCCTGCTCCTGAGGATCCGCGAGGAGCTGACCTACGAGGAGATCGCGGAGACCCTGCGACTGAGCCCGCTCACCGTGCGCAACCATCTGGCCCAGGCGAAGGAGTCGCTGAGACGATCGATCTTCCGGGAAAAGGAGCCGCGCCGATGATTCGCGAAGAGGAGGTCGATGGCGCGATTCGGGAGGGGGCGCGCGCGCTGGCTCCCGACGGAAATTGCATCGAGGACGACCGGCTCGTCGCGTTCTACCGGGACACGCTCACAGAGATGGACGCCGATGCGGTGCGTGCGCATCTTTCCACCTGCTCCGACTGTCTCGAGGCGGCCCGGGACGCCCGGCGGTTCGTCGAGGCGATGGGGGACGCGCGACCGGCGCGGTCGCGGGCGGCCCCGCCGATACGCCGCCTCGCGATCGCGGCCGCGCTCGCGGGGATCGGGCTCCTCGCGGGGACGTTCTATCTCGCGGGGCGGATCGGAGATCTCCCGTCGGCCGATGGGGAGACGGCGGGCGAAACGTGGTCGGCGATCGCCGTCGCACCGGCGCCGTACGGCTCGGGGCCCGACGAACTCGTCTGGAGGGGGGAGAGCCCGGCGGAGGACGCCTCGCCTCTGGACACCGCCGCGGCGCGATACCGGGCCGGTGACTTTCCGGCCGCCGCCGAGGATCTCGCGGCGTACGTAGTCAAGCACCCCGACGATGCCAGAGGCCGGTTCTACCTGGGAGTCGCGAGACTCCTGAGCGGAAGAGTGTCGCTCGCGGCCTCCGAGCTCGAGGTCGCACTAGCGATGCCGGGCTCTCCGTCCGATACGTCATGGTATCTCGCGCTCGCCTGTCTGAAATCGGGGAGGCTTTCCCGCGGGCGGGTCGAGCTCGAGCGGATTGCCGCGTCGGATGGCCCCCACCGCGACGAGGCGCGCGCGCTGCTGCGTCGTCTCGCCGGGGAGATGCCCCGGTGAGGCGCGTCGCCACGACGGTGGTCGTCGCCGTCCTGCTCCTGTCGGAGACGGGAGCGGCCGATCCCGCCGAACGACGGATCGACGAGGCGGCTCGCCTCATCCGCAAGGCGGCCTTCGAGCCGGCCCGCCGGTCGCTCGATGAGGCGACCCGGCTGCTCGAGCGCCGCGAGGACGAGGCGGCGGAAGCGCGGGCCCTGCGGTGGCGCGGCATTCTCCTCGATGCGACCGGGGACGCAGAGGGAGCGGCCCGCGCCTTCTCGCAATCGATCGAGACGGCGCGTCGCGCCGGCGATCGCCGCGGCGAGGCCGGCGCGCTCCGCGATGTCGGCTTCGGGCACTGGAGGCGCGCGGAGTACGCCGAAGCCGAGCGGCTGGCGCGCGAGGCGCTGGCGATCCAGACCGCCGTGGGGGATCGCGGCGGAGAGGGGGCCAGCATCGATCTGCTCGGGCGGATCGCCCTCAAGCTCGGACGCACCGACGACGCGCTCGCGCTGCTCGACCAGGCCGCAGCACTCCGGGCCGCGGCGGGAGAACCGTACGGCGAGGTCGAATCGAGGCTCGGCCTGCTCCAGACGCGCCTCGAGCGGCGCGAGTTCGACCGAGCGATGGACGGGGCACGCTCCCTCGAAGAGCGCGGCGCGGAACTCGGGGACCGCGACGTCGTGGTCGAGGCGCTGGCCCAGGAGGCGATCACCTGGATCGTCCAGGGGGCGGCCGATGCGGCCCTAGAGTGCCTCGCCCGAGCCCGGGCGCTCGCGAGCGACCCGGCCGATCTCGCCCTCCTCGCCCGCGTGCGGTATCTCGAGGCGAACGCGCGTCGCCTTCGCGGGGACCACGAGGGGGCGATCGCCGCGCATGACGAGGCAATCGCCGCCTTCGCCTCGCTCGGCAACCGCCGCGAGGAAGCCTGGAATCTCGCGCGCCGGGCACGCTCGATGGCCGCGCTCGGGCGGTTCCGCGAGGCCGAGGCATCGCTCGCGCGGGCGCTCGCGATCTGGGACACGCTCAAGGACCGCCGCGCCGCCGCCTACTTCACCTACGAGCGCGGTCGCCTCCTGGAGCGGACGGGACGATACGACGAGGCGTGGAGCGCCTGGGAGAACGCGCTCCGTCTCGAGGACGAGATCGCGCTCCCGTACGAGGCGCTCGTCCTCTCGGACATGGCGTGGCTCGCCGCCCGGCGTGGCGAGGCTCCCCAGGCGCGGTCGCTCGCCTCTCGGGCCGTGGCGTCCGCGGAGCGATCGGGGATCTCGGAGATGCTCTGGACCGCGCTGTACCGGCGGGCGCTCGTCGAGCGGCGTGAGGGCCGCAGGGAGGAAGCGCTCGCCTCGCTGCGGCGCTGTCTTTCCGTCATCGAGGAGATGCGCCGGCGCGTCGTGCCCCTCGACGAGGCGCTCGTGGGTTTCCTCGAGGACAAGCAGGAGGTCTTCGCGGAAGCGGTGGATCTCCTCATGGAACTGGGGCGATCCGGCGAGGCGCTCGAGATCGCGGAGCGCGCGAGGGCCCGCGCCTTCGTCGACCTCCTGCGCGGCCACGCCGTCGCGGACTCGGGTGAGATCCCCACGCTCGCGACGCTGCGGGGGGCCGCCTTGCGTCACGGCGCGACGATCGTCGAGTACTTCGCCGCCCGCGCGCGGACGTTCGCCTGGACCATCGCTCCCGGCGCCCCGGTGCGCGCCGTCACTCTCGCCGTCGGAGCGGATCGGTGGGTCGAGAGGCTCGACACGCTCCGCGGGAGTCTCGGCAGCGGAACGGTCCGCTGCTCCGCGGATGCGGGGCTCCTCCTCCGGGACCTCGAGAGGGACCTGTGGGAGCCCATCGCGCAGTGGCTGCCCCAAGGCGCGGGGGATCGCGTGACGATCGTGCCGCACGGCGCGCTCCTCGTGCTCCCGTTCTCGAGCCTCATCGACCCGGAAGGGAAGTACCTCGTCGAGAGATTCACGATCGACTATGCCCCTTCCGTCGCCGCGCTCGCCGTGCTCGACGCCAAGGCGGCGAGCGGAAACATAGCGGCGGGCGGCTGCCTGGCGATCGGGAATCCCTCCCTGGCGCCCGCCGTTCCCGGGTCCTTCCCCCTTCCGGCTCTTCCGGGTGCCGAGGCGGAAGCATTCTTCGCCGCCGAGGCCCTCGGGCGCGGATCGAGCGACCTGCTCGTAGGGGCCGGCGCGACTGAAGCCGTCGTGAAGTCCCTCGCTCCGTCCCGCGCCTGGATCCACTTCGCGACCCACGGGGTGCTTCGCGACGACGATCCGCTAGAGAGCGCGCTCCTTTTGGCACCCTCCCCGGGGACGGGCGCCGCGGGCGATGGGCGCCTGACGGCTCGGGAGATTCTCGACCTGCCGCTTCGCGCGAGGCTCGTGACCCTCTCGGCCTGCGAGAGCGGTCTGGGGCGCGTCACGGGCGAGGGGATGCTCGGCCTCTGCCGCTCGTTCCTCCACGCGGGGGCGGATTCCGTCATCGTCAGCCTGTGGCGCGTGTCCGATCTCGTCGGCGGGTTCCAGATGAACCGCTTCTATGCCAGGCTGGCGGAAGGGGATGCGCCGTCGCTCGCCCTGCGGAGAGCCCAGCTCGATACCCTGGCTGCCCTCCGGCGGGGCGAGATCCGAACCGCGAGTGGGAACCCGCTCAGGGAGTCGCCCCTGCTCTGGGCGCCCTACGTCCTCATCGGCCACGGCGGAGCACCGAGCCCGGTGGCTTCCGCCGACGCTGTCCGGCCCGGGGATCGGGACGCGCCGGCGTCGCGACTCACTCGATGACGACGAAGCCGTCGGGACTGGTTCAGGCGTTCGCGCCGCCGGTTCCCCCGTCACCAGATCGCTCCGGTCCCTTCGCGCGGCGCCTGTACTCCGCCAGAATTCCCTCCCGCAGCGTGGGCATGTACGAGTACAGCTGGCCGAAGTAGACGCGGTGGATGCTCAGGACCTCGAGGTCCGTCGCCGCCCGCACGGTGGCCATGCGCGGCGCGTTCCCGAGGATGCCCATCTCGCCGAAGAACTCCCCCGGGCCGAGGCGCGCCAGGATCGTGTCGCCCTCGGCGGGATCCTCGCGAACCACCTCCGCCTCCCCCCGTCCGATCGCGTAGAGGCGGTCCGAGGGATCTCCCTGCCGGAAGACGATCTCGCCCTTCTTGAAGTGCTTCTCCACGACGCTCTGCAGGCGCGCCCTGATGTCCGCGGCCACGACCCACAGGAATACGACGAGCGCCGCGAAGAGCAGCAGCTGTCCTCCCCCCATGAAGAGGACCATGGTGTAGGGAGTCGAGCGCAGGGTGTACACGACGGCCGTGCCCAGGCCGAGAAACGCCAGAAGACCGGCGACCGAGAGCTGCGTCCCGCGAGGGTGGGAGAGGCTGGTGTCCATGAGCGTCAACTCCTTTCCATCGCCGGCGGATGGCTCGGCCCGTGGCAATCGGTGCAGGCCTTCTCTCCTCGCAGCACCTTCTCGAGGATCCCCGCGTGGGCTTTCTGCCGGATGAACTTCTGCGACTGCCCGTGACAGTTGAGGCAGATCGTGAACCGGTACGGCGCCTTCATCCGTACGGGGAGCCTGTAGGTGCCCGCCGTGTCCTTCCAGATGTGCGCCATTCCCCCGACCTTGGCTTCCATCGTGCCGAACAGCCCGTAGTCGGTGTGGCAGGTGTAGCAGTGGTAGTCCTGTATGTAGCGGTTCTTGAAGTGCAGCGCGGCGAGCCGCTGGCTTCCGGGATCCTCCATGTCGGCCACGAACGTGTTCATCAGGTGGCAGGACCTGCAAAAGGCGACGGCCTTCGCCTGCTCCAGCCCGACTGCGCTGCTCAGTACCATCACGGGAAAAGGCACCACGCACACGCCGATGAAGAGTAGCCACCGCGACTGGAATGCGGCGAGCCGGCCGCGGCGGAAGAGGAGCGTGTACAGGAGCAGCACCATGGCGGCGACGGCGAGGAACAGCGCGATGTTCTTGGCCCACTCCTTCGCGTAGTCCGTCGGCATCTGGTAGGCGTTCTCCGCGGCAGGAGCGAGCAGGGACGAAGCCGCGAGAACGATGAGCGCCGCCGCCGGCCAGGGCCGTACCTTCCGAATCCGCCTGCCGATCATTGGACCCTCCCGCCGCGGGTGCGGCACCCCCGTGGTCTCTGTCCGCGTCGAATGGGGTTCGTGTCGTGAGGACATGCGAGAACCTCTCCCGGCGGGCGATGTTCCCGTCTACGTCGTACCCGTTAGCCAGGGGCCGTTCGGTGACGCCAGTCTACCCCAGGCAGAGTACGAGGGCGCTTCGGAGGCTCCGGGCTGCTCCGAGGCACTCGGACGGTGCGGCCGCCGACTTCGAATACCGGGATCCGGTAGACTCTCCTCTCGTGAGCGAAGACCGCGGCCTCGTCCTGGTTACCGGCTCCACCGGCTACGTCGGCGGGAGGCTAGCGCCTCGCCTCCTCGACGCGGGCCGGCGGCTGCGCTGCCTCGTGCGCGACCCGGCGCGGCTCGCGGGGCGCGCCTGGGCCGAGCATGCGGAGATCGTCCGCGCCGACGCGCTGCGCCCCGAGACCCTGGCCCCGGCCCTGCGCGGGGTCCGCTCCGCCTACTACCTCGTCCACGGCATGGCGGGCGGGGCGGACTTCCACGAGCGCGATCTCGCCGCCGCACGGAACTTCGGCGCCGCCGCCCGGGATGCGGGGGTCGAGCAGATCGTCTACCTCGGCGGGCTCGGCGACCCGGACACCGAGCTTTCCCGCCATCTCCGCTCGAGGCAGGAGACGGGGGACGCGCTACGCGAGTCCGGTGTTCCGGTGACGGAGTTCCGGGCCGGGGTGATCGTCGGCTCGGGCAGCCTCTCCTTCGAGATGGTCCGGTATCTCGTGGAGCGCGTTCCGGTCATGATCTGCCCCCGCTGGGTCCGCACCCGCATCCAGCCGATAGCGATCCGGAACGTGCTCGACTACCTGTGCGCGGTGCTCGACTGCCCCGACGCACGCGGCCGGGTGATCGAAATCGGCGGCGAGGACGTGGTGACGTACGGGGAGATGCTCACCGTCTACGCCGGGGTCCGCGGGCTGCGCCGCTGGCTCGTCTCGGTGCCGGTGCTCACGCCGCGGCTGTCGTCGTACTGGGTCCATCTCGTGACCCCCGTGCCGGCTTCCATCGCACGGCCGCTCGTCGAGGGACTCCGAAACGACGTCGTCGTCCGCGACGACGCCGCGCGGCGCCTGTTCCCGGAAATACGCCCGGTGGGCTACGAGGAAGCCGTCCGGCTCGCGCTTCGCCGGCTCGATGCGGGGCACGTCGAGACCCGCTGGAGCGACGCGCTGGCGACGAGCCAGGGGGACGTACCGCCGGTCGTCTTCGCGGACGTCGAGGGGATGATCGTCGAGCAGCGGCAGCTCGTCGTGCCCGCGCCGCCCGAGACCGTGTTCCGGTCCTTCTCGAGCCTCGGCGGGGACGTCGGGTGGCTGTACTGGAACTTCGCGTGGCGGCTGCGCGGACTGGCGGACCGCCTCGTGGGCGGCGTCGGGCTTCGCCGCGGCCGCCGCGATCCCGTGGAGGTCCGCGTCGGCGATGCGCTCGACTTCTGGAGGGTCGAGGAGGTGGAGCCCGACCGCCTGCTCCGCCTGCGAGCGGAGATGAAGGTGCCGGGACGCGCGTGGTTGCAGTTCAAGGTCGTCCCGCACGCCGGGGGAGCTCCCTGCTGACGCAGACCGCGTTCTTCGCTCCGAAGGGGCTCGCGGGCTGGGCCTACTGGTACGCGCTCTACCCGGCGCACGCCTTCATCTTCAGCGGACTCGTCCGCCGGGTCGGCCGCCGCGCCGCCGAGATCGGAGACAGGTAGCCGCGACGGCGCCGTTCGCCGTCTCGCGCCTCTTCTTACGGGTTCGCCGGGGCGGAGTCCCGGGTCACGAGGGAGTAGAGAACGGGCAGCACGACGAGGGTCAGCAGGGTCGAGGTCACGATCCCGCCCATGACCACGACGGCCAGCGGCCGCTGGATGTCGGCGCCCGACCCTGTCGCGAGGAGCAGGGGCACCTGCCCCGTGAAGCTCACGAGGGCGGTCATGACCAGGGGCCGGAACCGCAGCTCGCACCCCTCGCGCACCGTTTCTGCGACCGTGCGCCCGCGCTCGCGGAGCTGGCGGAAGAAGGCGACGAGCACCACGCCGTTCTGCACCGCGATGCCCAGCAGCACGATGAACGCGACGGCGGCGGACACCGACAGGTGCATGCGGAACGCCACCGCCGCGATGACCCCGCCGACGAGGGCGAACGGCAGGTTCAGCGCGACGAGGAGCGAGTTCTTCGCCGAGCCGAGCGCCGAGTACAGCAGGATGAAGACGAGCAGCAGCACGACCGGGACGACGACGGCGAGCTGCCGCATCGCGCGTTGCTGGTTCTCGAACTGGCCGCCGTACTCGACCCAGTAGCCCGGCGGCAGCCCGGCCACGAGCGGGCGAAGCCGGTCCTGCACGTCGGACACGAAACCGCCGAGGTCGCGGCCGCGGACGTTCGTCTCGACGACGACGCGCCGCATGCCTTTCTCCCGGCTGATCTGCGCCGGCCCCTCGAGCGGAACGATCGCCGCGAGCTGGCCGAGCGGGACGCGCTCGCCGCTGGGGGCGGGGATGAGGAGGCCCTCGAGCGCAGGGACGTCGCTCCGCGCGCGCTCCGGGAAACGAACGACCACCGAGAACCGCTGCTGTCCCTCGACGAAGCGGGTCACCGCGCGGCCTGCGATCCCGGCCTCGATCACCTCGTTGAGATCCCCGGCGTTGATCCCGTAGCGCGACATCGCGTCCCTATTGGGAACGACGTCGAGCTGGGTCATGCCGGACACCTGCTCGACCTTCACGTCCGCCGCGCCGGCCACGCCGCCGAGGGAAACCGCGGCGCGGTCCGCGAACTGCTTCAGGACGGCGAGGTCCGGGCCGAACACCTTCACCGCCAGATCGCTCTTGACGCCGGAGATCAGCTCGTTCACCCGGAGGGCGATCGGCTGGGAGAAGGAGAGCCGCAGCCCCGGGATCGAGGAAAGATCGCGGTTGAGCGCCTCGATCAGCTCCGCCTTGCTCCTGCCCGTGCCCCACTCGCGCCTGGGCTTGAGCATGATGAAGACGTCGCTCTGCTCGGGGCCCATCGGGTCCTCGGAGATCTCGGCGCGGCCGGTCTTGGTGACGACCGTCGCGACCTCCGGGAATCGCCCGATTCTCGATTCGATCAGCCCCGCCGTGATCACGGACCCGTCGAGGGACGCGTTGGGCAGGCGGACCACGTTGATCGCGACCGAGCCCTCGTCGAGCGTGGGGAGGAACTCGGTCCCCAGCAGCGGTATCAGGCCGAGAGCCGCGAGGAAGAACAGGCCCGCGGTCGCGAGGGTGGCACGGGGGCGCCGCAACGCCGCCCCTAGCAGGCGGAGATAGCCCTGGCGTAGCCGCCGCGCCGGCAGGAACTCCTTCTCCTCGCGCTGGGCCAGGATCGCGTCGCAGAGCGCCGGCACCACCGTCAGCGCCACGAGGATCGAGGTCAGCAGCGCGAAGAGCAGCGTCAGGGCCAGCGGCCGGAACATCTTCCCCTCCGTTCCCTGGAGGGTCAGGAGCGGCACCAGCACGAGCGCGATCACCAGGATCGAGAACGTCACCGGTCGCGCGACCTCGGCCAGCGCCTCGATGACCGTCTCCCGCCGCGCGCCGGGTTCCCGTTGGTGCGCGAGGTGGCGTCGGACGTTCTCGACGACCACGATCGACGCGTCCACGACCATGCCGACCGAGAACGCGAGCCCGCCGAGGCTCATGAGGTTCGCCGACAGTCCGGCGGCCCCCATGACGATGAAGGTGAAGAGGAACGTGACCGGCAGCGACAGCACGACGATCATGGCCGCGCGGAACTCGGCGAGGAACAGGAACAGGATCAGGATCACGAGCACGCTGCCCTCGAGGAGCGCGTGCGTGACGGTCTCGATGCAGGCCTCGATCAGATCGGTCCGGTCGTAGAAGACGTCGAGCCTGAGCCCCTTCGGCAGGGAGGGCGCGAGCCGCGCGACCGCTTCCTTGACCCGCTCCACGACGGTCTTCGAGTTCTCGCCCCGCAGCATGATGACCATGCCGGCGACGGTCTCGCCCCCGGCGTCGCGGGTCACGGCGCCCTGCCGGACCTCCGGCCCGACGACGACGTCGGCGATGTCGCGAAGGAACAGCGGGGTGCCGTCCTTCGCCCCGAGGACGATCCGCTCGATGTCCTCGGGCTTCTCGAAGAGCCCTTTCCCGCGGATGTAGGTCTGCTCCCAGCCCTTGACGATGTAGCCGCCCCCCGCGTTCGCGTTGTTGCGCTCGACGGCCTCGAGGACGTCGCGCAGGGAGAGGCCGAACTTGAGCAGTCGAGCCGGGTCCGCCAGGACCTGGTACTGCTTGACGAAGCCGCCGAAGCTGTTGACCTCCGTGACGCCCTTGACGGTCCGGAGCTGGGGCGCCAGGACCCAGTCCTGGATCGTGCGCTTCTCCATCGGGGAGAGCTCGGAGCCCTCCAGCGTGTACTGGAAGATCTCGCCCAGCCCCGTGCTGAGGGGGGCGAGCTCCGGCTCGATCCCGGCCGGCAGGTCCTCGCGGGCGCCCGCGAGGCGCTCGAAGACGACCTGTCGCGCGAAGTACGGGTCCGTGCCGTCCTCGAACACGACCACGACCTGAGAAAGTCCGGCCTTCGACATCGAACGGACCTGCAGGATGGCGGGAAGGCCGCCCATCTGCTGCTCGATCGGATAGGTCACCTGCTGCTCGACGTCCTCGGAGGAGAGGCCGGCGGCCTTGGTGAGCACCATCACCTGGATGTTCGTGACGTCGGGGAACGCGTCGATGGGGAGCCGGAGCCACGCGACGATGCCGCCGGCCACGACGAGTCCCGCGAGGAGCAGGGCGGCCCATCGCTGGGAGAGCAGGGCGCTCGCGAATCTGCGCACGGTCGTCCTCCCCCGGCTCAGTCCGCGCATCCCGCGCCCATCTTGGAGCGCAGGACGTCCGACTTGAAGAGGAACGCGCCGCGGGCCACGACGGTCTCGCCGCCGCGCAGCCCCTGGGTGATCTCCACCCAGCCGTTCCAGGAGCGGCCCGACGCGACCGGCCTGCGGACGAAGTACTCGGGATCGTGCCGGACGAAGACGAACGATCGTCCTTCGTCCTCGACGACGGCCTCGGTGGGAACCGCGAGCACCGTCTTACCCGTGTCGAGCAGGAGCCGCACCTGCACGAACATGCCGCGCCTCAGGACGCCGCCGGGGTTGTCCACGACCACGCGCGCTTTCGCGGCGCGCGTCGCCTCGTCGAGGGTCCCGCCGACCACATCCACGCGTCCCTCGAGGACCCTGTTCGCGAACGCGGGGAGGATCACCTCCGCGGGGACCTTACCCCGCGCCTGCTGTTCCACGATCGCCGCCAGCTCGCGCTCGTAGACATTCGTCATGACCCACATCCGGGACGTGTCCGCGAGGAGGAAGTTCCTCTGGCCGGGTTCCACCAGCGCGCCGAGGTTCAGCGAGCGCTCCAGCACGGTACCGGCGAACGGGGCCCGGACGGGCATGAGCCCGCCCTCTCCTCCCGCGAGCCCCCGCGCGATCGCGTCCACTTCGTCGCCCGCGAGCCCCAGCCTCGCGAGCCGCTCGCGGGACGCGCCGTCGGCGGCGGCGGCCTGTTCCAGGGTGGCTCGCGCCTCCAGGACGTCCTTCTCGGGGCAGATCTTTCGCTCGAAGAGGTCTTCCTCCCGCCGCGCCGTGGCGCGAGCGAGCTTGAGCGCGGCCGACGACTGGATCAGCTCGGCGCGCGCCTCGCTCAGCTCGGCGCTCTCGATCTCGAAGAGGACCTGTCCCTGGCGCACCTTCTGGCCGACGTCCACGAGGATCGCCCGCACGACTCCCGGGGCGCGGGGCCCGATGAAGACCGACCTGCCCTCGTCCAGCTCCACCTCGCCGTTCAACAGCTCTCCCACCGGCATCGGTCTCACGCCCACGCTCGCCGTTTCGAACCCGTGCCCTTCCTTTCCGGCCAGCAGTTCCGGGGAGACCTTGACCACGCCGAGCTGGTAGCGGCACTCCGCGCAGGTGTAGTGGGGAATTCCGTGCTCGCACTGCGTCGCCTTCGAGAAGATCTGCTCCAGGGGGCGATCGAGATCCGAGGCGGGCGCCTTTCCCGCACCCGGGCTCTCGCCCGGCGGCGCAGCCTCCGCGCTGGGCGCGGGCGAGGCCGCGGGCCGCGAGCCGCAGCCGGCCAACGAGAGGGCCGCGCACGCGGCGAGAACCGGAAGGATCGGGCCAAGGGCCAAGCGCCTCTTCATCGCGTCCCTCCCTGCGCCACGGTTACCGGCGTGCCGGTCCAGCGCTCGACCTCGGCCTCCGCGAGGTTGAACTCGAGGAGGGCGTCGTTGAAGCGGAGCTCCGCCGCCGCGAGGGATCGCCGGGCGTCGAGGAGATCGAGAAGGCGGAACTTCCCCCGGCGATACCCCTCCTCGGTTCCTTCGAGCACTTGGCGCGCCTTGGGCAACACCGCGTCGCGGAGCGCTGTGGCCTCCTGCGCGGTCGCCGTCAGGCGCTCGTGGGCGGCCGCGAGCGCGGTGACGATTCGCGTCTCCGCCGCGGCGCGCTCGTACCGGCCCTGGTCGAGGCGGCTCGAGGCCTCGGCGATGGCTCCCGCGTTGCGGTCGAAGACGGGGAGCGGGATCTTCACGCCCGCCACGTACGAGTGATCGCCGTACGCGCGGTACTGCTGCACCCCCGCGCTCAGGGTGAGATCGGGGATCCTCCTCTTCTTCTCGGACTCGAGTGCCGCCTCGAGGCGAGAAACGTCCGCCTCGCCGCGGGCGATGTCGGGGAGGGAGGCCAAGCGCCGGTCCAGGTCGCCCCGGGAGGGCAGCGTGGCCGGCATGTCGAGCTCTCCGGCGGCGTCGCCGAAATCGGGCACCCGCCGGCCCCACATCTCGGCCAGCTTCTGCCGGGCGATCGCAAGGCCCGACGCGGCCGCACGGAGGTCGATCCGCGCGAGGGATGCGTCGGACTCGACCTTCAGCTCCTCGATCGGGGAAACCTCTCCGGCGGCCACGAGCTCGTGGACCGTTCGCTGCACGGTTTCCGCGGTGCGGAGCGCCCCTTCCAGGATCTTGCTTCGCTCCTGGAGGCCGAGGACGCCGACGAAGCGGCGCTTCACCTCGGCGAGGACGTCGCGCCGCCGGACCTCGGCGTCCCCCTGCGACACAGTCCGCGCGAGCTCGCGCTCCCGGGAGCGCGCCCCGCGTTTTCCCCCGATTTCGAGGACCTGCTCGAACGCGTAAAGTGTCTCGGCCTCCGCCTGCTCGGGGATCTGTCCGCCCAGACCGGCGGCGTCGATCGAGAACTCCGGATTCGGGAGAGCCCGGGCTTGCCGCCAGGCCCCGTCGGCCGCGCGCACGGCGGCGGCCGCGGCGGCAAGATCGGGGTTCGATCGCATGGCCCGATCCTGCGCTTCCGCGAGGGTGATCGGCGTGCGCGTCCCGGGCGTGGTAGGCGTCGCGTCTGCCACCGGCGCCGTGCCGATGGGATCCACGCCGAACGCTGGAAGCGCGCTCAGGGCAAGTGCCAGGGCGAGCATCGTGGTCCTGTCCATGTCGTCCGTCCGTTCGCAAGAAGTGGAGGAAAGGGGCCCGGGCGAATCACTCCCGGGACGCCGGCGGCCGAACGGCGGAAATCAGATCAGGAGGACGGTCGAGCGGGTGGTGACCGATAGAGGCCGCGGTGGGCCCGGAGCATCCTGCGCGCGCTCGAATCCTGCCGGCTCGGTCATCCCGCTCGTGTCGCCGATCCGAACGGCGGAGACGAGAGAGTGCGGATGCGGTGGGGCCGAGGGCTCGGGAGCGCACGCGAGCAGGAAGGTGTCCACGCACGCGTCGGAGCACCGTCCGTCCGGGGTCTCCGTCGTCACGGGGGCCGCTGCGGGGGCGAGGCCGGGAGAAGATGGATGCTCCTGATCCGCGGGGTCGCAGCAATTCGAGAAGATCCACTCGGTCGCGGAGTGCTCGACGCCCTCGCAGACGATCATCAACGGCGCGCAGAGCGTCAGGATCGACAGGCCGGCCACGAGGGTAGTGCGCGAGAAGCGCCGCGGGCGTCGGATGCAGGAACTCATCGGGTAGACAAGTACCACCAGAGGGCATTCGCGGCAACCGAAAACCGCCTGTTCGGCGGTAAACTCGCGGCGATGGGGATCAACCTCGGATTCGCGCGGCGGGCAAGACCCGTTGCGCAGGCGCTCCTCGCCGCCGCTCTCTTCGGGGCCGGCGTACCCTTCGTTAAGCTGCTCGTCGCCGAGATCGACCCGGTGCCGATGGCCGCGCTCCTGTACCTCGGGAGTGGGGCCGGAGGAGCCGTCGTGCTCCTGGGTCGGCGCCTCGGAGCGGGGACCGACGCGCACGCGAGCCACGCGCCACTCGCGCGGAGCGACCTACCGTGGTTGGGCGGCGCGGTCTTGTCGGGCGGCGTCGCTGCGCCGATCGTCTTGCTGGCCGGGCTGCGGTCCACGCCATCCGCAACCGCTTCCCTGCTACTGAACTTCGAGACCGTCGCGACCGTGCTCCTCGCCGCGCTGCTGTTTCGCGAGGCGGTGGGCCGCCGCGTCTGGGCGGCGGCCGCGCTCGTCGTTGCCGCAGGCGTGTTCCTGTCTTGGAAGCCGGAGGATACCTGGGGTGTTTCCGCCGGTGCGCTCGGCATCATGGCCGCTTGCGCCCTGTGGGGACTCGACAACAACCTAACCCGAAAGGTGTCGGCGAAGGACCCGATGGCGATCGTCGCCATCAAGGGGCTCGCGGCCGGGTTATTCTCGCTCGTTCTCGCTCTCTCGTTGGGGGTGCCCATCCCGACCGGCCCTCTCGCGGGGGAGGTCATGCTGCTCGGGTTCGCGAGCTACGGGCTCAGCATCGCGCTGTTCGTCGGGGCGCTCCGCGATCTTGGCGCCGCGCGGACCGGCGCTCTGTTCGGAACCGCGCCGTTCTTCGGCGCCGCGATTTCGTTCGTGGTCGCTCCGGGCCTTCCCGGAACGGCGTTCCTGGTGTCGGCGGCGCTGATGGCGGCCGGCGCGGTTCTGCTCTTCGGGGAAGCGCACGAGCACGAGCACCATCATCACGCGTTGGCCCACGATCATCGCCACGCTCACGACGACGGCCACCACGACCACGAGCACGCACCGGGGGAGGTGAGTCCCGGCGGGTACCACGCCCACGCCCACCGGCACGAGGCGACGAGCCACGCGCACCCGCACGCACCGGACCTGCATCACGGGCACGATCACCCCGACTAGCGTGCCGTCCCGTCCGCCGGAGCCGCGGGCCCGTCGGGGCCAGCCGCTCCTCGTCTCGGAACCAGAAGAGAGGCGGCGATCGAGATCGACAAGATCGCGCCCACCACGCCGAGAGAGACCCCCACCGGGATCTTCAGCACGTTCGAGACCGTCATCTTCACGCCGACGAAGACCAGCACGCCCGCCAGGCCGACCTTCAGGTATCGGAACCGGTCCATCACGCCGGAGAGCAGAAAGTACATGGCGCGCAGCCCGAGGATCGCGAAGACGTTCGACCTGTAGACGATGAAGGGGTCCTTGGTCGCGGCGAACACCGCCGGGATCGAGTCCACCGCGAACACGAGGTTCGTGGCCTCGACCGCGACGAGGACGGCCAGGAGCGGCGTCGCGTATCGGCGGCCGCTGTTCCCCTGTTCAGAAGCGGTAGGAGGCCGAGACCAGGGCGTAGTGCAGCCAGGCGAAGCTGTACACCTCGTCGTTGTCGGCGCCGCCCTCGAGCGTCCGGTAGCCCGCGCCGACGCTCCAACCGCTCCCGAAGTCCCGGACCATCTTCAGCGCGAGGTCGAACGCGCGCCCCTGCGGCGCCGCGAGCCCGTCGAAATCGAGGACGAATCGCCAGTGCGCGCCGACGAATCCCTCGCCGGAAGCGTAGAACAGCGGGACGACGCCGACGTTGCTCTTCTCGGCAGAGATGTCCGCCTGCCGGAGCGAGATGGCGGCATCGCGGATCTTGAGCGTCCCGCCGATCCACCATCGCCACCGCTCGCCGTCGTGAACGCGATAGCGGTAGCTCGCGCGATAGGAGTCGAACCGGTACCGCGCCTCGGTCGGCACGCCCGCCTCGAACGCGCTGCCGGCGAAATCCACGGGGTTGGGGAGAGTTCCCATGCCGTCGAAGGAAAGCGGCGCGATCACGAATCGCAGCCCGTGGCGGCCCGGCAGGTTCCAGGCGGCGTTCACTCTCGCGAAAGCGAAGGGGCCGCTTCCGGTGACGTCGTCGAGCGCGAAACGGGTCCCCGTGTCGCCGGGGACGGCGACGTCGTTCCGCGTTTGCCACACGCCCCCGGTCTCGAGCTCGATCTCGGCCTTTGCCGGAGGAGGGGGCGCGGCCGCCGTCATCGTCGCGCCCGTCGTCAGCATGGGAATGATCGCGAAGGCGACCAGCCACGAAGTCGTCTTGGCATTCACGGTCCGTTCTCCAGTCGTAGCCTATTGGGAGGAAGCCTGGCTCCTAGGAGCGGATACGCACGTCCCGCTGCGGGAACGGGATCTCGATCCCGGCCTCGCGGAGCAGCGCGTCGACGCGCACGGTCACGTCGCTCTTCACCTTCAACCACCCCTCGAAGTCACCGGTCCAGAAGAGGAGAGAGAAGGTCAGCGCGCTTTCGCCGTGGGCCCTGAAGACCGCGAACGGCTCGGGCTCGGCCAGCGTGCTCGGGTGCGAGAGGGCCGCGTCGCGGAGGAGCGACATCACCTTCGCGGGGTCGGTGCCGTACGCGACGCCGACCTGGATCTCGATGCGGCGATTCCGGTTGGAGAGGGTCCAGTTGATCAGCTGGTCGGAGACGAGCGTCCCGTTCGGCACGATCACCTCGGCCCCGTCGAAGGTCTCGATCGTGCTCGCGCGCACGCCGATCGTCCGGACACGCCCGAGGAGGCCGCCGACCTCCACCGTGTCGCCGGCCTGGATCGGGCGCTCGAACATGAGGATGAGCCCCGACACGAAGTTGTTCACGACCGTCTGCAGGCCGAAGCCGATCCCGACGCTCAGCGCGCCGAAGACGATGGTGAGGCGGTCGAGCGGGATGCCGGCGACCGCGGCGGCGAGCAGGAAGCCCGCCGTGATCACGCCGTACCGGATGAGCATCGTGAGGGTCCCCGGGACCCCGCGCGGAAGGTCGACGCGCGGGAAGACGTCCTCCTCGAGCAGGACCCGGATCAGCCGGGACAGCAGCACGGACGCGTAGACGGCCGCGAGGAAGACGACGGCCGTCCCAAAAGAGAACCGGAACGCCCCGATGCCCCACTGCCTGTTGAGGAGCGCCGCCGAGGCACTCAGGAGCACGGAGCCGAGGCCGGTCATCGAAAGGACCCGGAAGGTCCACCACCCGACCGCGAGGAGGTCGATCGCGATCCCGCCCCGCCTACGAATCAGCTCCTCGTGACGCGCCAGGGTGCGGATCGAGCGCCCGACTCCGGAGGCGAGGAAGAGCGTGAGCGTTCCCCGGAGGAGCAGCGCCACGGCGTAGAGCGAAACCGCGAGGTAGGCCGAGCGGACGACGGTGCTCGTCAGGAGCCTCGCGAGCGTGACGTTTCCCAGCACGTTCGAGAACGCGGAGACCACGAGTGCCGCGAGAGCGATCCGCCCCGCGAGAGTCATCGCGCGCCACCAGCGGTTCGCGAACCCCGCCGCGGCGCGCTTGCCCGGGTAGATCGTCCAGAAGAGGACGCCGGCCGAGATCACGGTCATGCCGAGCAGGACGAGGCGCTCGAGGACGGAACCCGCCCACGTGAGTTCCCAGATCCGCTCGATCGCGAAGAGTCCGGCGAGAGCCCAGAGCGGGGCCCGCATCCGGGGCGTCACGACCCCCGTCATCACGGCGAGCAATGGGGCAAGCGTGAGCAGCCAGACGACCTCGTCGAACGCCAGAGGCGCCCTGGGATGGAATTCCCGGGTCAGAAAGAGGGCAACGAGCGACGCGCCCATGAGAGGCTGCCCGACGACGCTCGCGCAGGCCCGCACGCCGCGTTCTTTCACCGGCCAGGCTACGATCCGGCGCTTCAGTCGGTAGAACAGCGCCGCGAGCGCGGCGAGGAGCAGCAACTGGCCCAGGATTCTCCCGCCGGCCTGCTCGGCGTACTGGCGGACGGCGCGGCGGCCCTCGGACAGCGCCGCGCCGATCTCGGAGAGGATCGACCCGCTCTCAGGCGCGGCGGCGAGAGCTCTCCAGAGCGGCGGGCTCTCGATCACGAGGAGGTTCTTCCGCTCCTCCCGCAGGTCCGCGTCGATCGCGTAGAGCGCCTCCTCCGCGTCGAGCAGCTTTCCGCTGATCCGGTTCTGCAGCAGGAGGTTCTCGTCGACTCGCTCCCGGAGCGACGTGGCGACCTCCCGGGTCGAGGCGAGAACGCTCTGGGCCCGTTCGACGATCTCCGGTGCGCCGGCGCCGGCGGCGAGCTCCTTCTCCGTGGCGCTCCACGTGGCTTCGAGAGCGCGGACCTCGGTGTTGGCCTTGTTCAGCGCGTCGAGCCGCCGGCCGATCGTGTCCATCCAGTCCCGCAGCACGTCGGCGTGGTTGGTCCACTCTTGGGAGAGGCTGCGGAGGGATCGAGGCGTCTGCTGGCGCGGCGTCCGCGATCCGGTCCATTCCGCGAGACGGTCGATCGCCTCGAGCCGGCCGGGCAGGGCCGCGGCGATCGAGGCGGTTTCCCTCGTGTGGGACTCAAGGGACCGGAGCGAGCGAAGCCGGGTCTCGGCGGCCGTCGCGGCGCCCGGCACCGCGGACGCCTCGAGCACCACGGGGGGCGCCGCGCCGGCGGGGGGCGTCCCCTGGGCCGGGGCGGCTGCCGGGGAAGAGGGGGCGGCGGGCGTCGGCGCCCCGGGGAGGACCTTGCCTCCCTGGACGCACGCCACGCCAAGGCAGGAGACGAGCGCGACCAGCAGCAGCCTCTTCATCGGTCCCCCTCCGATCGGGACGAAGGGCGCGATTCTATCAGCCGTTGGGGCGATTCCAGGCACCCCGTCGCGCAAGCGCTTGGCACGGACCCTGTCGAGGCTGCAGAATCCTCGTTGCCGGAACGGGTTCGAGAGGAGTCGGCGTTCCCGGAGCGCGATCCCGCCGGGGACGGAGGAGGGTTCGAGCGTGAGCGGTTCTCGCCTGTTCGACAACATCCTGACGCCGCCGATTCTCTTCTTCTTCCTCGGCATGACGGCGACGTGGCTTCGTTCGGACCTGACGATCCCGCAGCCGGTCGCGAAGTTCCTGTCGCTCTACCTCCTCTTCTCGATCGGTTTCCACGGCGGGGTGGAACTGGCCAGGGGAGGGCTCGCGGCCGGAGCGATGCTGGGACTCGGCGCGGCGGTCCTCTTCGCGTTCGCGGCGCCGGTCTGGTCGTTCTTCGCCCTGCGCTTCCGGCTGGACCCGCTCAACGCCGCGGCGGTCGCGGCGACGTACGGCTCGGTCAGCGCGGTGACGTTCATCACCGCGGGGTCCTTCCTAGACGGCCTCGGAATCCCGTACGGCGGCCACATGGTGGCGGCGATGGCCCTGATGGAATCTCCCGCGATCGTCGTGGGCGTGCTGCTGGCCCGCCGGTTCGGCGGCGCGGAAGACGCGCCGGAGGAGAGGGCGGGATGGCGCGAGCTGCTGCGCGAGGCCTTCCTCAACGGGGCCGTCTTCCTCCTCCTGGGCAGCCTCTTGATCGGCGTCCTGACCGGCGAGAAGGGGTGGGAGGCGGTGAAGCCGCTGGCGCACGAGCCCTTCAAGGGGGTGCTGTGCGTCTTCCTCCTCGACATGGGACTGGTGGCGGCGAAGCGCCTGCGCGATCTCCGGTCGTCCGGGGTGTTCCTCGTCTCGTTCGCGCTCGTCGCGCCGCCCGTGCACGCCGCGATCGGGATCGCGACGGGGTGGGCGCTGGGCCTCGGCCGCGGCGATGCGCTTCTGCTCGCGGTCCTCTGCGCGAGCGCGTCCTACATCGCCGTCCCCGCCGCCATGAAGCTCTCGATTCCGAAAGCGAGCCCGAGCCTCTACGTGCCGATGGCGCTCGCGGTCACGTTCCCCTTCAACATCGCCGTCGGCATCCCTCTCTATCTCGCCGTCATCGACGCGCTACGGTAGGACCCCATGAGGCCGATGAAGAAGCTCGAGATCGTGATCGACACCCCGCACCTCGACGAGATCCTCCGCCTGCTCGACCGCGCCGGCGTGTCGGGCTACACGGTCGTCCACGACGTGACCGGGCGGGGGGAGCGCGGCGAGCGCTCGGGGGACGACCTCACGGACGTATTCACCAACTGCCTCGTGCTGGCAGCCTGCTCGCCCGAGACGATCGACGCGGTCGCCGAGGAGCTCCGCGGCGTCCTGCGGCGCCATGGGGGAATCTGCCTGGTCTCCGAGGCCGCCTGGCTCGCGCATTAGCGCGGGGTGCCGGACAGGCGGACTAGGCGGGCGCTGCAGGGGAGGCGTCCTCGACGGGCGCGGCGGGACGGGGCCGAGGGCCGCCGCGCGGCGGCCCGGGCCGGCTGCGGAGGCTGAGCCAGAAGCGGTCGGGGAGCACGCCGATCGCGATGAGCACGAGCTGGCTCGCCATGAACGCCATGAGCCAAATGAAGGCGGCGTCCATGAAGCCGTAGCTGTGCAGGCCGATGCCGAGCATGTTCATGCCGAACCACGACCAGCCCGTCACGATGTTGCCGAAGATCGCCATGTTCATCAGGCCGCGCTCGCGCACGATGCCGCCCCAGCGCGCGTGCAGGATCAGCGCGTTCCACAGGACGATGATCAGCGCGCCGTTCTCCTTCGGATCCCAGCCCCAGAAGCGGCCCCAGGACTGGTCCGCCCAGATCCCGCCCAGGACGGTGCCGACGAAGCTGAACAGCGTCGCGAAGCAGACGATGCCGTAAACCATGCGCGCCAGCGCCGAGCCGGTCGCCGCGTCGAGCGTCCGGGTGAAGGCGCCGCGCAGGATGTAGAGGATCGCGAGGAAGCCCGCGACGAAGGTGCTCGAGTAGCCGATCGTGACCGCGACGACGTGGGTCGCCAGCCAGAAATTCGTGTCGAGCACCGCGCGCATCATCTCCATCGTGTCGCCGCCGAGGGCGAGGTTGTGCGCGATGATCAGCGTGATGAACCCCATCGAGGACGCTACCGCGGAGCCGATGCCGTCGCGGTAGAACCGCTCGAGCACCATGCCGAGCACGACCGCGCCCCAGCCGATGAAGATGGCGGACGAGTACAGGTTGGTGACGGGCGGGCGCCCCTCGAGCCACATGCGGAACACGAGCCCCGACGTGTGCACCACGAAAGCGAGCACGATCAGGTACGCGGCCGTCCGCCGCAGCGTCGCCGCGCCGTTCGCCCACGAGGCGCAGGCGAGCAGGAACGCGAGGACGTAGACGACCATGGCCGCGTAGAAAGGCTGCAGGCGGTTGAAAAGGAGCTCGCGCCCGGCCTTGGCCAGCTCCTTGGGGGAGCTCGCCGCGAGCGAGGAGCGATAGGCGGCGACGGCCCGGCTGAAGCCGCCCGTGTCGCCGGCCCGGAAGGCGGCGGCGATGGCGGCGTAGTCGCGCGCGGCCTCGGGCACCTTTCCCGTGCGCGCCGCCTCCTTCAGCGCGTTGCCCATGCGCATCCACTCGTCGCTCGAGTGCCCGGGGGCCTGCGGCGGGACGACGAGCGGCGGGTCGAAGGCGGTCATGGCGTCGAAACGGCGCAGGAAGACGGCGAGGCGGTCGCCGGCCGCTCCCGCGCCGCGCGCCGCGACGAGGGTCTCGAACTCCGCCAGATCTCGAGGCCAGTCCGCGGCGTCCACGGGAACGAGCGCGTTCTTGAGGCCGACGTACAGCGTCAGCTGCCGCTCGAGCTTCAGGACGGCGCGGTCGTACGGGGTCCGGTGGGACTCCTCGATGGCGAATACGCGCGTCGTCTCCCGCTCGAGCGTCGTGAACGAGGGCTGGATCTGGTTCCAGGAATAGTGCTTCCCGTCGGACCGCTTCCCGGCGTCCTTCTCGGGGAGGCTCAACTGCGAGATCAGCTCGGGGTGGTCCACGCGGAACACCGGCCAGCCGTCCGCCACCTCGGGGGTCATCGTCACCGCGGCGAGCCACTCGATGGCGGGGAGGATCTTCGGCCGGTCGAGCGCTCCCTTCCAGGGCTCGAGGTTGGCGGACTGTTTCTCGCGAATGAGGAGAAGGGAGTTGCGCGCCACGGAGTCCATCGGCTGGCAGCGCCCGTTGGTCACGAGGGGCAGCCGCCCGAACTCCGAAAACGCGAAGCCGGCGTCCGGCCGCTGGCGCAGCCCCGCCAGGATCCACAGCGCCATGGTGGCGGCGACCGCGAGCGGGATCCACTTCTTCATGCCGCCCTCTTCCTCGAGACGAACCGGACGAGATGGAGCATGAACTGGATGATCATGCCGAGCCCGACGATGATGCAGCCGGCGTACGGCGTGAGCCAGGACGGGTTGCGAACGACCTGGAGCGTGCTCGTGCCCCGATTGAATGCCAGATCGTCGCGCCCCATCTGGAACTGGTAGAACGTCAGCCCGCCGTAGCGGAGCGGGCTGTTCATGTAGATCTCCACCTCGCGGTTCTCGCCCGACGCCGCGTTGTCGATGCGCACCCGGCTACGGAAGTCCTTGGGGATGTCGGTGCCCGGGTAGACCCTGTGGGTCGTCTTGAGCAGGGTGAGCGAGTACGGCTTGTAGACCCTGGCCGGGCGCAGCGCGAGCGACCAGGTCTTGCCGCCGGCGTCGACCGTCTGCGGCTCGGTCAGGCGCGAAGCGATCTGCCGCGCCATCGCCGGGCCCATGTCCTGCGCGTAGCTCATCCGGACGGCCGCGGCCATCCGCTCGTCGCCCGACCAGCCCGACGCGGCCCACGTCCCCAGCGTCCCTCCCTCGCCCGACAGCTCGACGACGGCGGTGGGGACGTTGCGCGAGTCCATGCTGCGCGTCTCCTGCACGTGCCGGAAGTCGAAGAACTTCGCGACGCCGTTCGGCGCCAGGGGCGGCCCGTTCTGCACCATCGGCGCGCGGAACGCGGGCTCGGAATTCGGCCAGTAGCTCTTCACTCGCACGGTGAACGGGAGGTCGCGATGCCCGAGTTCCCCTCCCCGCGCGAGGAGCCGCGCCGGGATCGCCACGACCTGCTGCGTGCTCTCGTCCGCGTCGGCGACGAACGCCAGCTCGTAACTCATCGAGCTCTCGGAGTAGTTGCGCGTCTCCCCCTCGGCGAAGTGCATCTCGGTCTCGCGCGAGAACATGTCCGTCGCGAGCTGCCCGGCGAGCAGCAGGATGACGCCCGCGTGGGTCAGGTGGATGCCGAGCTTCCGCCACTTCCACTGGAACCGCAGGGCGTGCGCGGCGACGAGGTTGGCGAACAGCAGGGTGCCGAGGAGGTAGCCGCCGGGAAGGGGGACCGGGACCTTCCAGCCGAAGAAGCTGATCCCCCAGACGACCCATTGCTTGAAGTATCGCTGCTGCGCCTGGTAGAGACCCTCGTCCGCCTGCGCGATCGTTCCCACGAACACCAACAGGATGCCGAGGGCCAGCAACACGACGGTGAGGCGCAGCGACGCGAAGAATTTCCAGATGCGCTCGCCCATGAGCTACGGCTCCGACTTCGCGAAGGCCGCGAACGCGTCGATCTCGGGAGCGACGGCCGCCGCGTCGCCCAGGAGCTTGTAGAAGTACCACTGGCCGCCGCGCGGCACGATCGCCGCGACGAGCTGCCGGCCGCGGTTGCTAATGTTGACGAGGATCGCGCCGGGTGTTCTCGGATCGAGCGGCGTGGCCTGGCGCGAAAGCTCGTCTTCGGAGATGGGGGAGAGGCCGATCTGCCCTCGCCAGCGGTTGACGTTGCTCAGCGCGCCACCGGTCTCGCTCGTGAACACGCTGACGCTGACCTCGGCGTGCGCGTCGCCGCGGTCCGGCACGGAGAACCTCGCCATCTGCATCTGGCCAGCGGCGAGCGGCTTCCAGCCGCCCGGCACCTTCCACCGTACGGACGGCTGCGCCTCCGGCTCCAGGCCGGCGACGCGCGCTTCCGCCGGAGCGGCGGTCACGATTTCCTTGGGGACGCGATAGGAGGCGATGGGCGGATCGCCGCAGCCGGTCAGGCAGAGCGCCGCGGCCACGAAACCGCCGACGGCCCAGCCGATTCCGATGAACCGCCGGCGTCCACGCACACTACAAACGAGGCTCTTGGGGATTCCCATCGAGCCTACACGCTATGCCCTGTCGGGGCGGCAGGCAAACGGGAACCCGACCGGGGTCAAGAAAACCGCCGCAAGCTCGCGCTGCGGCGCGGCGCCGGGAGTTCGCCCCGTGCCGTTGAACCCGCCCGAGGCCGGCCGTCCCGGCCTACCTCTTTGCCGCTACGACGCGCGCGACCGGCAGCGCCTTCCTCGCCTCGGCGTGCTTGCGGAAACGCGGGTACTGGAACACGCCGTAGAGCGAGACAGGTTCGAGGAGCAGCGCCGCGCGCACGGCGGACTCGCCTTGCAGGGGAACCCAGAGCGAGCCGGCCAGCAGCTCGAGCGGCCCGGCCTTCTCGCGGCGGACGATCTGCCTCCCCTCGTAACGGGAGTAGAGGTCGTCGAACTCGTCCTCGATCCGGAGCAAGGTGCACCGCTCGGCCGTGACGGGCCAAGGAGACGCGATCTCCTCGAAAGGGATCCCGTGCCGGTCGAGGAGCACCCTGAAGTCCGCCGCGGCGCGCGGCTCGACGGCGTACCCGGCCGGCGTGGGCACCGACGACTTGACGGCGAGCGTCGTCATCAGGTTCGCGGTGGGGATCAGGAGCTTCTTCCCTGTCGCGGCGTCCATCACCGGGAACTCGCCGATCGTCATGCCGGGGTTGACCCAGAGGTAGTTGGTCGGGATGAAGGGGGGCAGCGGGCGCCCGCGAAGCAGCTCGACCAGGGCGGCGTCGTTCGCGTGCCCCGCGCCCTCCCTCACGAAGCGCCAGAGCAGCGCGAGGTACGCGTCCACGCGGCTGGGAAGGTCGGGAGGAGGCGCGCCGGTATCCTTGAGCGCCGCGGCCTCGATGATGAACGAGAGGCCGCCGTACATGCCGATCGCGTTGAGGCCGCCGTCGATGTCGGGAGCGGAGTGGCGCTGCTCCTCGTCCGGCGGCATCCCGCCGACGGTGTAGCGGTAGAACGGGTGCCCTTTGGCCGCCAGGAAGTCCGCCGACTCGTCCACCCAGCCCCGGGCGGCGGCGATCAGGGCGAAATCGAACAGCGGGTTGTTCAGGCCGTCCATCGTGATGTCCGGCCACGTCCTCCAGCCCCTCGCGCGGCGCGCGTCGGAGTCCCGCCCGAACTCGTGGCAGTCCACCGCCACGTGCGGGCGCACCCGGCGGGCGACGCGGTGGAGCGCTTGCGTCTCCGGCTGCTCCAGCGCGATGTGGTCCCGGTTGAGATCGGCTCCCGCCGCGTTCCGCCGCTTCCCCGCCTCGGCCCCGTCCGGGTTCATCATCGGGAAGATAGAGAGCTCCACACCCTGCGGCAGCAGCTCGGGACGGCGGGCGATGTCCCTCACCATGAAGAGGAGCGCGTCCTTCCCCGACGGCTCGTCGCCGTGCTGCTGGGCGTAGAACAGGATGCGGAAGCGCGCCGTCCCCCCGTGGGTCGCGCGAACGAGGTAGACCGACCGGCCTTCCGAGGTCTTCGCCTCCTCCGTGACGGAGACCGGCCCCTTGCCGTTCACCTCGGCGAGGAGCGCCGCCATCTCGGCGTACGAGACCGTTCGCGCGAGCGCGCGGTGGTCCTCGGGGAGCGGCGCGGCGGCTGCGCGCGCGGCGGTGGCGAGGACGAGCAGGGCAAGGGCGTGGCGGAGATGCCGGGTTGCCATCGCAGGCTCCTAGCTCAGGGGTGCGCGGGTGCGGTGTCCCGGCTCGCGCCCAAGCCGTAGACCCGCGCGGCGTTGTCGTGGAACACGGCGCGCCAGTGCTCCCTGGGGATCGCGCGCTTGAACGCCTCGAGGTACGGGCCGATCCGGGTGAGGGGCCAGTCGGTGCCGAACATGAGCTTCTTCGGATCGGCGACGTAGCCGAAGATCCAGCGCACCGGCTTGACCACGTACTCCTCGATCGCCTCGGGAGGGAAGCGGTCGAGGTCGCCGATCAGGAACGCCGAGCCGTCGAGGACGACGTTTCGGTTCTTGTAGGCCACCTCCGCGGCCGACTCGATCCACGGGTTGCCGGCGTGAGCCAGCACGAAGGTGACGTCGGGATGCTCCACCGCCACCTCGTCCACCGTGAGCGGGTCGGCGTACTTGAGCTTGGCGCGGGGGGAGTCCGTGTCGCCGGTGTGGAACACCACGGGCACGCGGTACTTCGCGGCGAGGCGGTACGCCGGCTCGTAGGCCGGGTCGGACGCGTACCGGTGCACGTACCCGAGGTAGATCTTGATGCACCGGTACCGGCCGGACGCGAGGCCTTTCTCGACCGGCTCCATGTCGAGCGGCCCGTCGAGGCCCGCGCAGTGGACGACGTGGAGCTCCGACAGGTCCTCGTAAGGCTTCCCGTCGTGGTCCATCGCGACGGCGCCGACGACGCGGTTCTTCGTCATCTCCGCGGCCAGCCCCGAGCGGCTCTCGTCCACCTTGCTGTCCGGGTCCACCTGGCCGCTGAACGACGCGTGGAGGTGGGCGTCGATGACCTGAAGCGGCGCTTCGCCGTCCGGTGCGTTCGCGGCGTCCGCCGCCGCGGCCTTCTTCTCGTGCACGTTCACCGACAAGGCGCAGCCGCCCGCTACGAGCGCGACCACGACCGCGAGCACGGCCCTACGGCTCCTCATCGTCGTCTTCTCCTCGGCCCGGCGGTCGCGGGCGGCCGATCAGAACGGTCCCCAGCGCAGCAGCACCGGCGGGATGAGCAGGAGCAGGCTCAGCGCGACCAAGACCAGCATCAGCGGCAGGAACCATCGCGCCCACTTGTCCCACGGGATCTTCGCCATGCCGAGCACGCCCATCGTCACCGCCGACGTGGGGAGGATCGGGTTCACGAACTCGCACAGCTGGAAGGCGTACACCGTCGTCTGCCTCGTCAGGCCGACGAGGTCGGAGAGCGGCGCCATGATCGGCATGGTCAGCGCGGCCTGCGCGGTCCCGGAGTGGATGAAGAAGTTGATCCCGGACTGCACCACGAACATCATCTGGGCCGCCACGACCTGCGGCAAGGCCGAGATCGCGAGCGAGCTGTAGTACAGCACGGTGTCCAGGATCTGCCCCTCCCTCGCCAGGATGAGCAGCGCGCGCCCGCAGGCGATGATGAGCGTGACGTTGACCATGTCCTTGGCGCCGGACAGGAAGTTCGTCGCGATCGCGCTGGGGCGAAGGCCCGCGACGGCCCCCATCACGAGCCCCATGCCGAGGAACAGCGCGCCGATCTCCTCGATGAACCACTGCTTCTCGAGTATCCCCCAGACGAGAGCGACCATCCCGGCGAAGAACAGGGCCAGCACCGCCGCGTGCCGCCGCGTCCAGGGGGGGATCTCCCCGGCGAGCGTGCCCTCGTGGGCCCCGCGCTCGCGGTCGAGCTCGTAGACGGGGCTCGACTCGGGGCGGCGCTTCACGCGCGCGGCGTAGATCATGACCCAGACGATCATCACCGACGTGCCGACGACCCAGGTCAGCACGCGGTACCCGAGCCCGGAGTAGAGGGGGAGTCCGACGAGCCCCTGCGCCACGCCGACCGTGAAGGGATTGAAGAAGGCCGCCGCGAATCCCGCTGCGGCGCCGAGGAAGGGGATCGAAACCCCCACGATCGAGTCGTAGCCGAGCGAGATCGCGAGGGGAACGAAGATGAGGACGAACGGGATCGTCTCCTCGGCCATGCCGAAGATCGAGCCGGCGAGGGAGAAGACGATCATCAGCACCGGGATGGTGAGCTTCTCGAGGAACGGCCTCGTGGTCAGGGCGCCGGTGATCCTGCGGATCGCGAACTCGACCGAGCCGGTCGCCTGGACGACGCTGAAGGCCCCGCCGATCGCCAGCAGGAATCCGATGATGAGCGCCCCGTCCTTGAAGCCCTTGAGCGGCGAGGTCAGCAGCCAGTGCGGGCCGAGATAGGACTTCTCGACGCGCTGGTAGGTGCCGGGCACCGTGACCTGGCGGCCGTCCTTCTCGACGCGCTGGTAGGCGCCCGACGGGACAATCCACGAGAGGACCAGCACGATCAGGACGAGGGAGGCCACGATCACCAGCGTGTGGGGCATGCGGAAGGGCTGCCGGGTCGCCCTGCTTGCTTCGGCCATGCGTGGCACCTCCGTCCGCCGCGCTCAGGAGAGGAGCGCCATCGCGATCGCGGCCCCCTTCTCGAGGTCCTCGAGGAGGATGAGCTCGTCGTTGCCGTGCGGGTTCTGCGCCCCGATCCCGAGGTTGATCGCGGGGAGCCCCCGCGCGTTGAGAGAGTTGGCGTCGGAGCCTCCGGCCGAGATCCGGGGGACGGGCTCGAGCCCGGCCTTCCCGAGCGCCGCCGCCACCCGCCGGTAGAGCTCCTTCGACTCGTCCACCTCGTAGGGCTCGAAGTCCCACTGCGCGTCGAAGGTCAGCGCCGCCCCGGCGCGCTCCGCCTCCGCGAGAAAGATCTCGTGGAAGCGGGCAACCAACGCCTCGACGCGCGCGGGGTGCAGCGAGCGCACCTCGGCGTCGAGCGTCGTCTCCTCGGGGACGACGTTGACGGCGGAGCCGCCGCGGATGATGCCGACGTTGGCGGTGGTCTCCGCGTCCACCCGGCCGAGCGGGAGCGCGGCGATCGCCCTCGCTGCCACCGCGATCGAGCTGACGCCCTTCTCGGGGGCGATGCCGGAATGGGAGGCGCGCCCGCGAACGGCGACCTTGATGGCCTGGCAGCCGTAAGAGCGGCAGATGAACCGCCCGGGCCGCTCCGAGGAATCGAACAGCACGGCCATGAGGATCGCGGGGTCGAACCGGATGTGCCGCGAGCCGCCGAGCGTGGTTTCCTCGGCCACCGTGAACCCGAGCGTGAAATCCCGGCGGCCGCCTCCTGTGCTCAGCGCCTTCTCGGCGGCGTAGAGGAGCATCGCGATCCCGGCGCGGTCGTCCACGCCGAGCACGGTCGTCCCGTCGCTCGTGATGCGGTCGGCGTGCACGACCGCCACCGATCCGCCCGACGGACGCGCGGTGTCCATGTGGGCCATCATCGCGAGGTCGCCGCCGCTGCCCGCGCGGGCGATCAGGTTCCCCGCGTTGCCACCCGAGGCGGCGCCGGCGTCGTCCTCGCGGACCTCCATCCCGAGATCCTCGAGAAAGCGTCGGAGGTGATCGGCGACCGCCCGCTCTCTTCCGGAGGTCCCCTCGATTCTCGCCACCTCGAGGAACAGATCCACCAACCGCTGGTCGATCGCCATCCGCGTCTCCCATCCCGATCCCTCGAGCGGGCACCGGCCGGAGAGGCTCGACATTCACCTTACATTCGCGTCACGGGCAGCATTTTCTCGATTGACAACAGCCAGAGTCTACCACTAGGGTTCCATTAAATATTATGTATCGCACAGGCGGTACCGAAGCGAGTCAGTCCGACGGTTCTCCGCGGCAACTGCGGCAGTGGGTAGTGGATCGCCTTCGCGGGGACATCCTCGAGGGCCGGATCCCCGTCGGAGAGTGGCTCAGGCAGGAGAGACTCGCGCGGGAGCTGGGGGTCAGCCAGACACCCGTCCGCGAGGCTTTGAAGCAGCTCGCGGCCGATGGCGTCGTCGAGCACGTTCCTTACCGGGGCATGCGCGTCGTGCCTTTCACTCCCGAGGACGTCGAGGACCTGTACGCCAGCCGGCTGATCGAGGAGGGACGCGCGGCGCGCTTCGCCGCGGCGCGCATCAGCGCGGCGGAGCTCGACGAGCTGCGGCGGCTCCACGCGCGGATGCGCGCCTGCGAGACCCCGCGCGATCTCGCCGAGTACCGCGAGCTGAACCGGCGGTTCCATCTCGCGATCATCGGGGCGTCGAAGCGCCCGTTCTTGGTCCGCTCGCTAGGCCAGCTCTGGACCGCCTTCCCCACCATGTTGTGGGGGGTCATCCCGGGGGTCGCGGCGGGGTCCGCGCCCGGCCGCGACGACCCGGACGCCGCGGAGCACGAGGAGATCGTGTCCGCGCTCGCCGCTCGCGACGAGGATCGCGCCGAACGTGCCGTCAGGGAGCACATCCAATCCGCTGGGATCGCCCTCGTCGCGGCGATGAGGGCTGCTCGTTGAGAGTCGCGGGTTCCTCTTCTTTCTCGGTGGACAGCGCCACGGCCGAACCGGTCGTGCCTCGGACGCGAGGTGGTCGCGGCCCGGGGTGCGGGCGGCGCCCGGCGCCGGAGGGGGCGGTATGAGAGCGAAGATCTGGGTTGTTTCCGTCGTCCTGCTGCTCGGTCTCCTCACCTCGGCGTGGGCGCAGACCACCATCTCGGGGAGTTTGACGGGCATCGTCAAGGATCCCAAGGCCTTGCCCATGGCGAACGTGACCGTGACCGTGTCGTCGGACGCGCTCGTCAGCCGGAAGGCGCAGTCCATCACGGACGCGAACGGGGTGTACCGGTTCCCGTCCCTGCCTCCCGGTAAGTACGTCATCGAGACCCAACTCATCGGGTACAAGACGGCGAAACGGGGCGATATCGTCGTCCAGGCGGGGCGTTCGCTCGCGATGGACCTGCAGCTCGAGATGGGCGACTTCAAGGAAGAGGTCACCGTGAGCGGCCGGGCGCCGATCGTGAGCATCGTGGACAACAAGGTCGGCGCGAACTTCGACAGCGAGTTCATCGAGGACCGGCCGGTTCCGCGGAACTACTACCAGGTCATCCGGGCGGCGCCGGGCGTGAACGTGGACTACACCGGCTCGAGCGGGAGCGCGATGCTCGCCTACGGCGGCACGAGCGAGGGGCAGAACGGGTTCACGATCGACGGGGTCAACGTGGCCGACGCAGCGGCCGGCCAGCACTGGGTCCTCCCGAGCATCCAGTGGATGGAGGAGATCCAGATCGGCGGCCTCGGCGCGAACGCCGAGTACGGCGGTTTCACCGGGGGCCTCATCAACGGCGTGACGAAGTCGGGAGGGAACGAGTTCCACGGCGACGTGGAGTACTACTACCAGCCGGAGTCCTGGACCGCCAACAACGATCCCACCGGTGTCCAGCAGACCTACAAGTTCAGCGACTTCGCCGCGAGCTTCGGCGGTCCGGTGGTCAAGGACAAGCTCTGGTTCTTCGTCTCCGCCGAGCGATGGAACCAGGTGACGACCCCGTACGGGGCGATCGACACGTCGGACCGCTTGATCCCTCGGTACCTCGCCAAGCTCACCTGGCAGGCGAACGCGGCGAACCGCCTGATGCTGATGGCGGAGTACGACTCGGTGGACAACGAGCGCCGCGGGATCAGCGAACTCGTGCTCCCCGACGCCACGTCGCACCAGAAGGCCCCCGGCAACATGATCGCGCTGCACTGGGACTCGATCATCAGCCAGAGCCTCTTCCTCAACATGAAGGTCACCGGCTACGACGGGAAGGACGACTACCTGCCGTATCACGGGACGGACCTCCCGGGACGCAACGACTACTGGAACACGGAATACGAGTGGCAGAACCAGGACATCCAGGAGCTCAACCATCGCCGGATCATCACCTACGACGGCTCGGCGACCATCTACAAGAACGGCCTGTTCGGCGGCAGCGACACCCACGCGTTCAAGTTCGGCGTGGTCTACGAGGAGGGAAGGTCCGAGGACGTCTGGAGACGGAACGGCGGGTTCACCTACTTCGACGACTCGTCGGCCTGCGAGAGCCTGGACGCGTACTTCGCGAACCCGCAGTGCGGCGTCACCGAAGACGCGTTCATCGAGCGGGGCTACGGCGAGTACGACGAGGCGCCGAAGTACAGCGGCCTCGCCTTCTACGCCCAGGACTCGATGCGCATCGGCAGGTTCACCGTGAATCCCGGCATCCGGCAGGGGAGCTACGACGGCGGCTGGCAGGCGGGGCGCGGCAACCCGAGCGTGTACAAGACCACCTTCTGGGACCCGCGCATCGGCGTCATCTGGGACGTTCGCGGCGACGAGCGGACCGCGATCAAGGCGCACTGGGGCCGCTACCACGACAAGGTCTACACGTACATGTGGGACCGCGAGGCGTCCGGCAAGGCGGTCATCCCCGACCAGGACTGCTACTGGAACCCCGACACCGGCGAATACGACCTCTGCGACACCCCGACGACGATCGCCGCCAGGATGGGCAACGTGGAGCAGCCCTATGCGGACGAGACGGTCCTCACCTTCGAGCAGGCGCTCGGGAAGCAGATGCTGGTCGGCGTGGACGTGATCGATCGTAGGTTCCGGAACATCATCACGATGATCAACGCGAACGAGGACTACACGCTGAGCACCGACCTGGGTTTGCCGGAGATCACGAACCCGCTCACCGGCGAGCCCCTGCCGGTCTGGGTCCTCAACTCGGCCCCCGATTTCGTGCTGACCACCGACAACGGCGCGTACCGCGATTTCCAGTCCGTGGTGCTGCGCTTCGACAAGCGCTACGCGGACCGCTGGTCGGGAAGCGCCTCGGTCGTCTGGACCGACCTCAACGGCAACGTCCTCAAGAACAACGGCTACGCCCCCGAGTACGAGGACCGGAACGGCCTGACCAACGGGGACGGCCGGATGGACTACGCCTACAGCAAGTGGGAAGTCAAGCTGAACGGGACCTATGACCTGCCCCTCGGGTTCCAGGTGGGCGGCCAGTATGTCTACTACTCCGGCTGGTACTGGACGCCGTACACGAGGATCGCCGACCTCGGAGATTACGGCTACAACGGAAGCACGGGCCGGAACATCAACCTGCTCCCGCGCGGTTCGGAGCAGTTCCCGAGCCGGAACCTCCTCGACCTTCGCATCGCGTGGGCGAAGCAGTTCCGCAACATGAAGCTGACCGCGGCGCTCGAGAGCTTCAACACGCTCAACGACGCCACCGTCCTCGACGTTTACAACCGCCAGTCGAATTGCTACCTCGAGGACGGATCCTGCTACGAGAGGAGCAACTACGGCGACACCTACCAGATCGAGTCTCCCCGGCAGATCCGGGCGAGCGTGAGGTTCTCGTTCTGAGCCGGAAAGCGTGACCGGCGCCGGGGCGGCCGACGGGCCGCCCCGGCGCGCGCGCGCGGCCCTCCCCGGGCCGCGTCCGGTTTCTGGAGCCTTTCATGAAGCAGCTCTTCTTCTGTCTCGCGGTCGTCCTGGCCGCCGCGGGGGCTCTTGCCCAGGCGCCTCAGCCCGCGGGCGACCTGATCCTGATCGGCGGCGGGGACAAGCCGGACGCGGCGATGCGGAAGTTCGTCGAGCTCGCCGGAGGCCCGCAGTCGCCCATCGTGGTGATCCCGACGGCTTCGACCGAAAAGAGCACCCGCAAGTACTACGCGAAGCAGTTCCGCGAGGAGCTCGGCTGCACCGCGGCGACCGTTCTCGACATAAGGAAACGAGAGGACGCGACGCGGCCCGACTTCGTGGAGGCGGTCGCGAACGCCCGCGGCATCTTCTTCGGCGGCGGCGACCAGGTGCGAATCACGACCGCGCTGCTCGACACCCCGGTGGGCAAGGCGATCGCCGACGCGTTCGCGCGCGGCGCCGTCGTGGGCGGCACCTCGGCCGGGACCGCGTGCCAGAGCGGGCCGATGATCACCGGCGAGGGGGACTTCACGGTGATCCGGGCGAACGCGGTGGAGCTCAAACCGGGATTCGGCTTCTTCCGCGGCGTGATCGTGGACCAGCACTTCATCGCGCGGCAGCGCTCGAACCGCCTGATCTCGGTGATCCTCGAGCACCCCGACCTGCTCGGCGTGGGCGTCGACGAGGACACGGCGGTCTGGGTCCGGCCCGACGGCACCTTCCGCGTGATCGGAAAGGGGTCCGTGATGGTGATCGACCCCTCGGGGGCCTCGATCCGCCGCGGCGTCGAGGCCGGGGGCAAGGACCTTCTCGGCGTGCACGACCTGCGCGTACACGTACTGCTCGACGGCGAGGAGTACGACCCGGTCAAGCGGGCCGTGATCGTCCGCGGCGGCGCGGGCGGGGAAAGGAGCGGATCATGACCTGCGTCCTCGGGCGTCTCGCCACGCGCACCACTCCCGGGCTCTCCCTCGGAGCGGCCCTCGTCGTCTCGCTCGTTGCCGTCCAGGCGGCGGAGCCGCCGGCCCCCATGGCCTGGGACCCGTCGAAGTCGGTCTACAACCGGCGGATCCGCCCCGTCGAGCCCGCGGAGAAAATCGACTGGGAGGGGCGCGTGTCGAGGCTCCTCGTCGAGGCCCAGGGCGACACGATCCTCACCGCGGTCGGCGACATGATCTTCAACCAGCAGATCTCGAACCTGCCGGAGCCTTACCACCAGCAGCTCTTCCGGGTCATGCAGGAGGCCGACCTCGCGTACGGCAATCTCGAGTTCTCGATGAACGACCACCCGGAGCTGCAGCGGCCGTTCTACAACTTCAGGGCGTCTCCCGAGTTCGCGTGGGAGGTCGCCGCGATCGGCATCAACCTCGTGAGCATGGCCAACAACCACGCTCTCGACTTCGGCCCCGAGGGGCTCCGGGACTGCCTGAAGGCGCTCGACCGCGCGAACATCACGTACGCCGGCGCGGGGATGACCCTCGCCGACGCGCGCGCCCCCGGGACGACGCGCGTCCAGAGCCGCAAGACCCGGTACGCCCTCCTCTCGTACATGCGCTACTGGACGCAGAAGTACCGCTGCTCCGATCCCGCCGGCGCGTGCCTGGCGACGATCAATCCCGCCACGATCCTGGTCGCCAAGAAGGGTGGCGGGGAGGAGGCGGTGGAAGGGCTTCTCGAGAGCGACATCCAGGCGATGGAGGACGACATCGTCCTCGCGAAGCGGCACAACGACTTCGTCCTCGTCTCCCTTCACAACCACGACCTGAGCCACCACCGCGCGTACGGCATCCAGGACACGACCCCGCCCAACGACGAGATCATGTACCGGCGCGCGATCGACGCCGGGGCGGACGTCGTGCTCGGCAGCGGCCCGCACGTATTGCGCGGGATCGAGATCTACAAGGGGAAGCCGATCTTCTACAGCCTTTCCGACTTCATCTACCAGTACCGCACCCCGGACAAGATCCCGATCGACCTGATCCACCAGCGCGACTCGGAGCTCGAGCGGCCGAACAACGTGTCCGTGTGGGACCGGCGCGATCCCGAGTCGATCTTCGAGGGGGTCCTGGTCCGCTTCACGGTCAACGCCGACAAGCTGAAGCGGATCGAGCTCCTCCCCGTCACGATCGATGACGAGGGGCCGCTCTACGGGGTGCCCCGGCTCGCGGGCACGAAGCGCGGCAAGGAGATCCTGGATCGGGTGAGAAAACTGTCGGAGCCATACCGGACGAAGATCGTCTCGAAGGACTGGTACGCGGAGGTGCCGCTCCCCTGAACGACGGAGGGGGCCCGAAGGCCCCCTCCACGGTCCTACCGTTCTTCCTTCCTACGCTCTACGCACCGCCCCCCGTCCGAGGCTGGCACGCGTCCCCGACGCCGTCCTTGTCCACGTCCAACTGGTCGGGGTTGGCGACCGCGGGACAGTTGTCGATTTCGTTGGGAACGCCGTCGCCGTCCACGTCGGGATCGCAGGCGTCGCCGATGCCGTCGCGGTCGAAGTCGCCCTGATCGGGGTTCGAGACCTCGGGACAGTTGTCGCACGCGTCGCCCCAGCCGTCCTTGTCGGCGTCGCCCTGGTCGGCGTTGGCGGCGTTCGGGCAGTTGTCGTGGACGTCGGGCACGCCGTCCTTCTCGAGATCGGCGAGGAGCGCGCCGCAGGGGTTCGGGTTGGGCCGCTCGGTACCGCCGCTCCGCTGTCCGAGGCTGGACTCCGCGCAGTCCGGGGCCTTGCGCGAGACCAGGTAGAAGTACGCCTGGCCAGGCACCGGCGTGTCGGTGTCGTCCACGCTCGGTCCGGGGACCCCCTGGGCGAAACAGGCGTGGTTGTATGCGAACGGGCCGCCGGGGAGGATCGTTCCCCGGTATAGGTTGAACGGGCCGGCCTCCGTTTCCGTCCAGTCGACGGTCGTCGTGCCGGTCCCCTTGTCGTGGCTCGCCGCGACCGTGTTGCCCAGCGGGTTGCTCGACGCGACGACGTCCGCCGGGCAATCGGCGGAGCTCCCGGTGCAGTACTCCGGCGGGTCGCAGGACGCAACCGGGGCCCGGCATTCGAGCGTCGGCGGCTGGAACCCGTTGGCCGGGCATGCCGGGTCGGTTCCCGTGCAGAGCTCGGCGACGTCGCAGTCGCCGCCCGACGCCCGGCACTGCACCGTATCGGGCTCGAGCACGTCCGGCGGGCAGAGGTCGCCGGCGCCGTCGCAGGACTCCGCGACGTCGCAGGCGCCTCCGAGCGGCCGGCAAACCGCGGTGCTCTTCGCGTCGGCGGGGCAGTCGTTGGCCACGCCGTCGCAGAGCTCGGCGAGGTCGCAATCACCGGCGGCCGCTCGGCACTCCGCTGTGCTCTTCGCGTCGGCCGGGCAATCGTTGGTCACGCCGTCGCAAAGCTCGGCGAGGTCGCACCCACCCGCGGCCGCGCGGCATTCCGTGATGCTCTTCGCGTCGGCCGGGCAGGCGGCGCTCGAACCGGTGCAGAGCTCGGGCAGGTCACAGGCTCCGGCGGCCGCGCGGCACTCCAGGGTCGGTGGCTGGAAGCCATCGGCCGGGCAGGCCGGGTCGGCCCCCGTGCAGAGCTCGGCGACGTCGCAGTCGCCGTTCGGGGCACGGCATTGCACGGTATTGGGCTCGAGCGCGTCCGGCGGGCAGAGGTCGCCGGCGCCGTCGCAGGACTCCGCGACGTCGCACGCGCCTCCGGGCGCCCTGCATATCGCAGTGCTCTTCGCGTCGGCGGGGCAGTCGTTGGCCACGCCGTCGCAGAGCTCGGCGAGGTCGCAATCACCGGCGGCCGCCCGGCACTCCGCTGTGCTCTTCGTGTCGGCCGGGCAATCGTTGGTCACGCCGTCGCAGAGCTCGGCGAGGTCGCACCCACCCGCGGACGCGCGGCATTCCGTGATGCTCTTCGCGTCGGCCGGGCAGGCGGCGCTCGAACCGGTGCAGAGCTCGGGTAGGTCGCAGCCTCCCGCCGCGGCCCGGCACTCCAGGGTCGGTGGCTGGAACCCATCGGCCGGGCAGGCCGGGTCGGCCCCCGTGCAGAACTCGGCGACGTCGCAGTCGCCGTTCGGGGCACGGCATTGCACGGTATTGAGCTCGAGCGCGTCCGGCGGGCAGAGGTCGCCGACGCCGTCGCAGGACTCCGCAACGTCGCACGCGCCTCCGGGCGCCCTGCATATCGCAGTGCTCTTCGCGTCGGTGGGGCAGTCGTTGGCCACGCCGTCGCAGAGCTCGGCGAGATCGCAGTCGCCGGCGGCCGCTCGGCACTCCGCGGTGCTCTTGACGTCGGCCGGGCAGGCGGCGCTCGAACCGGTGCAGAGCTCGGGCAGGTCGCAGCCTCCCGCCGCGGCCCGGCACTCCAGGGTCGGTGGCTGGAACCCATCGACCGGACACGCCGGGTCGGTTCCCGTGCAGAGCTCGGCGACGTCGCACGTCGCCGTTCGGGGCCCGGCATTGCACGGTGTTGGGCTCGAGCGCGTCCGGCGGGCAGAGGTCGCCGGCGCCGTCGCAGGACTCCGCGACGTCGCAGGCGCCTCCGGGCGGCCGGCAAACCGCGGTGCTCTTCGCGTCGGCGGGGCAGTCGTTGGCCACGCCGTCGCAAAGCTCGGCGAGGTCGCAATCACCGGCGGCCGCTCGGCACTCCGCTGTGCTCTTCGCGTCGGCCGGGCAGTCGTTGGTCACGCCGTCGCAGAGCTCGGCGAGGTCGCACCCACCCGCGGCCGCGCGGCATTCCGTGATGCTCTTCGCGTCGGCCGGGCAGGCGGCGCTCGAACCGGTGCAGAGCTCGGGTAGGTCGCAGCCTCCCGCCGCGGCCCGGCACTCCAGGCTCGGCGGCTGGAAGCCATCGACCGGACACGCCGGGTCGGTTCCCGTGCAGAACTCGGCGACGTCGCAGTCGCCGTTCGGGGCACGGCATTGCACGGTATTGGGCTCGAGCGCGTCCGGCGGGCAGAGGTCGCCGGCGCCGTCGCAGGACTCCGCGACGTCGCAGGCGCCTCCGGGCGGCCGGCAAACCGCGGTGCTCTTCGCGTCGGTGGGGCAGTCGTTGGCCACGCCGTCGCAAAGCTCGGCGAGGTCGCAATCACCGGCGGCCGCTCGGCACTCCGCGGTGCTCTTGACGTCGGCCGGGCAATCGTTGCCCGCGCCGTCGCAGAGCTCGGCGAGATCGCAGTCGCCGGCGGCCGCTCGGCACTCCGCGGTGCTCTTGACGTCGGCCGGGCAAGCGGCGCTCGAACCGGTGCAGAGCTCGGGTAGGTCGCAGCCGCCCGCCGCGGCCCGGCACTCCAGGCTCGGCGGCTGGAAGCCATCGACCGGGCAGGCCGGGTCGGTTCCCGTGCAGAGCTCGGCGACGTCGCACGCGCCGTTCGGGGCCCGGCATTGCACTGTACTGGGCTCGAGCGCGTCGGGCGGGCAGAGGTCGCCGGCGCCGTCGCAGGATTCCGCGACGTCGCACGCGCCTGCCGGAGGCCGGCAAACCGCGGTGCTCTTCGCGTCGGTGGGGCAGTCGTTGGCCACGCCGTCGCAAAGCTCGGCGAGGTCGCACGCGCCGATGGACGCGCGGCATTCCGTGGTGCGCTTCGCGTCGGCCGGGCAGGCGGCGCTCGATCCGGTGCAGAGCTCGGGCAAGTCACAGGCTCCGGCGGCCGCGCGGCACTCCAGGGTCGGTGGCTGGAAGCCATCGACCGGGCACGCCGGGTCGGTTCCCGTGCAGAGCTCGGCGACGTCGCAGTCGCCGCCCGACGCCCGGCACTGCACCGTGTCGGGCTCGAGCGCGTCCGGCGGGCAGAGGTCGCCGACGCCGTCGCAGGATTCCGCGACGTCGCACGCGCCTCCGGGCGGCCGGCAAACCGCGGTGCTCTTCGCGTCGGCCGGGCAGTCGTCGGACGTGCCGTCGCAGAGCTCGGCGAGATCGCAGCCGCCGGCGGACGCGCGGCACTCCGCGGTGCCCTTCGCGTCGGCCGGGCAGACAGAGCTCGCTCCGGTGCAGAAGTCGGGCAGGTCGCAGGCCCCCACCGCGGCCCGGCACTCCAGCGTCGGTGGCTGGAAGGTGTCGGCCGGGCAGCTGTTCGTCACGCCATCGCAGAATTCGGCGGCGTCGCAGAACCCGGCCGGCTCGCGGCACACCGCGGTGCTCTTCGCGTCCGGCGGGCAGCTGGGGCTGCTCCCGTCGCACAGATCCGGTGCGTCGCACTCGCCGGCGGCCGCGCGGCAAACCGCGCCGGCGTTGCCCGGGGAGAAGACGCATCCGGACGCGGGCACGCAGACGTCGGAGGTGCAGGCATTGCCGTCGTCGCAGTTGACGAGGGGATACGAGCACTCGGCCTGGCCGGAGCAGAGGTCGAGCGTGCAGGCGTTGCCGTCGTCGCACGGGTTGGGGCCCGGTACGCAGGCGCCCGCGACGCAGCTGTCGGGGGCGGTGCACGGGTCGTTGTCGCTGCAGGAGCCGGCGTCGGTGACGGCCGTCACGGCCGTCGCCGAGTCGTTCGCCGGGTTCGGATCCGTGCCCTGGGAGGTCACCGTCGCGGTGTTGGAGATCTGCACGTTGCCGACGCACCAGGCCACCTTGACCACCAGGGTGATCGTCGCGGACTGGCCGACGGCGAGGGCCCCGGAGCAGGCGACCGTTCCCGTCCCGCCCGCCGGAGGCGCGACGCAGGTCCAGCCGTTCGTCGCGGATACCGACTCGAACATCACGCCCGCCGGGAGAGTGTCGTGCGCGGTGGCGCGGTCGTGAATCGGGCCGTTGTTGGTCACGACGATCGTGTAGGTGAGGCTGCCGCCGGTCGCGACGGGCTCCGGACCGGCCTCCTCCGCGATCGCGAGGTCGCTTCCCGGGATCGCGCAGTTCTTCGAGATGGCGAGCAGGTAGTCCTGGCTCGCGGCGGTCGTGATCGTCCCGGAGACCTTGACGTAGTAGGTGCCGGTCGTGCGGATCCGGTAGACCAGCGATTCCCCGGCGAATGCGGGCGTCGTCGCCGTCGGGCCGACGCCGGGAATCGGGGTCGCCGTCACGCTCGCGGCGCTCCCGTTGACTCCGAGGAGACTCGTGGTCCCGTCCGGCGCGTAGAGCGTCAAGACGCCGTCCAGGGCGGTGCCATCGCGGTTCGCGTCACCGTCGAGGCCGACCAGCAGCTCGTCCCCGGCGTTCGCGGTGAACGCGAAGTAGTCGGTGTCCGTGCTCGCCGACAGGGTCCCCTTGAAGTAGTCGTTTCCGGCGGAGTTCGCCGCGGCCGCGGAGTTGTTGGGCTCGTTCTCGATCGTGGCATCCGCGATCGGCGGCTCGAGGAACGAGTACAACCGGTACGGGTCGACCAACGTCGAGGCGCCGTAGCCTCCCACGCTCAGATACGTCGCGCCGGCAGGCAGAACCGCCCCGGCGAGTACCGACTCGTAGCCGGAGGCGCCGAACGCCGCGTCGCCGTCGTCGTCGTCGAACTCCCAGACGTTTGCGGCGTCCGTCATTCGCAGGCGCGTGTCGCCGGAAGCCGACGCGCTCCCGTCGATCATCGCGAACGCCCGCCAGCCGGCGCCGGGGGCGCCGAGGACGTAGTAGTCGTAATCGCCCGCGGTGATCGCGCCTTCCTTTCCGCAGGCGAGGGCGTTGGCCGTCGCCGGCGCATCGTTGGCTTCGGCCTCCGGGTCGCACGCGGTCGCCTCGAGGACGAACCCGGCGCCGGCCGGGGCGGTCTCGTCCACGAAGACGTGGACCGTCTCGCCCGAGGCCATCGTCTGGCAGGCGACCGCCTCGGTCGCATAGAGGCCGGTCGAGGTCGTCGTGCGGTTCGCCGCCGAGTTGCAGCCCACGACGGCCGGCGCCGGCAGCGTCGAGCCGGGGCAGGTCGCGGCCGTGTACAGTACCGGGTTGCCCGTCGTGCTTCCGTAGTTGCTCACCCGGAACGAGTACTTGCCGCTCGCGGGCGCGGTGAAGGCGTAGACGACGTCCTTGCCGACCGCGGTCGAGGCGATCTGGCCGGCGCCCGCGAAGCAGGCCGAGCCGGAGGCCAGCTCGTAGTCGTCGAGCGCGTGGACCGTGGTGCCGGCGACCGGCGTGTTCAGGGCCAGCGGGAGCGGCGCGAAGCAGTTGTCGTTCGCCGGCGGCAGCGCCTGGGCGATCGACAGCTGGATGTTCCCGTAGGTCGGCGCCGCCGTCCCGGCGGTGCCGGCCACGACGTAGTAGGTCGTGCCGGCGTACAGGACCGTCGACACCGTGGATCGAGTGGTTCCGCCCGAGCACGCCGTGTCGTTGTCGTTGCAGGCGACCAGCGTGAACGGCCCGCCGCACGAGGACCCCGTGTACACGCCGAGGACCGTGTCGGTCGCCGTCGTTCCCGGCGCGGCGGCCTGACACGTGGTGATCGTGTAGGTGGCGGTCACGGCCGGCGTGAAGGTGTACCACGCCGTGTGCGACGCGGTGGCGCAGAACGCCGGATCGCCCGCCGTCGTCGCGGCCGTGACGTCCACCGTGGCCGCCAGGTACGGGAACGGCCCGGCGCCCGGGATCCCCTGTGCGCCGGAGCAGTCGTCGTTGGCCGGCGGCAGCGGCGGCGCCGCCTCGTTGCCGATGACGAGGTAGTCGTCTCCCGGGGTGATCGCGGCCGAGCTGACGATGCCGGTCGCCGGCGACGTCGCGGTCGTCCCACCGCGGGAGGCGTACGTGCCGTCCGCGGTGCTCGCCTGGGAAACACCGGCGGTCGAGGGGGAGCCGATCGTGTCGTCGGCGCCATACGACAGCTGCACCGTGGCGGTGGTCGTGCTGAACACGTTCGCCGTGTTCTGGATCCGGAAGTACCGTGCCGGGTTGAGGAAGACCAGCGGCGCCGCGGGGTGCCTCCGTGTTTCCGTCGAACGCCCGAGCGGTGTACGTCTGCAGCGCGCCGTTCGAATGGAAGTTG
>CAVVHE010000007.1:0-60109 GCA_963748015.1 Terriglobia bacterium
TCTCGACCGTCGCTGCGGCGGTCAATGGCGGCCGTTGCCCAGCGGCAACGCGCTTCCTGGCCTCGATCACCCATCAGGGTTATACTATGAGTATAACTCGAGGTGACGATGAAGACGGCCATCTCCGTCCCGGATCCCCTGTACGACAGCATCGAGGCGTTCGTGAAGGCGGCGAGGATCTCGCGGAGCGAGTTCTATCAACGGGCCGCGAGGCTGTACCTCCGGTCGGTGTCCGCGAAGGCGGTCACCGCCAATCTCGACCGCGTGCACGACGCCGAGGAGCAACCGGGGGACGCCCTCTTCCGCCGCGCCGCGCTGTCGCACCTTCGCGGGATCCTGGGGCGCGAGGAGCGATGATCTCTCGAGGCGAGGTCCACTGGGTGGATTTCGGGGCGCCGCAGGGCTCCGAGCCGGCGTTCCGGCGGCCGTGCGTGGTCGTCCAGAACGACGCGTTCAACGGGAGCAGGATCGCGACGGTCGTGGTCGCGGTGATCACGAGCAACCTGCGGCTTGCACAAGCCTTCGGCAACGTCCTTCTCCGGAAAGGGGAGGCGGGACTGCGGCGAAGCAGCGTGGTGAACATCTCGCAGCTCGCCACGGTCGATCGGTCCATGCTGGCCGGGCGAATCGGAAAGCTCAGCCGCCGCCGGTTGGGGGAAGTGCTGGAAGGAATCTACGCCCTGCTCAACCCCGTCGAGCGTTAGGCCGCCGCCGACGGCTTCGCCCCCTCGAAGAGCCTCGAGAGCCACGCCTCCTTCCGCTCTCACGAGGGGTCACTCCCCACCACAGGCGAGTGCCCGGACCGAGCTCCGCCGACGAGGCGACCTGTAGTATCGTGGCCCCCCGCGCCGGCTTCAATCGTGTGGGTTCCCCCCACGGGATCTTGCGGCTCGAATTGCACTTATGTACTCCGGGCCTATGTTTGATATCTGGAGGATTCCGAGGGCCTCTATGCCATTTTTGTGTGTTCGCATATTCGTACGAGTTGGCGACCTCGGTCGCTTCGAGCGAGGGTCGCGGGAGCATCCGTGAGGGCTGCGACGACTAGAGCGCGGATCCTGGTCGCGGACGACGACCCCGTGGCGGCGAGGTTCGTGGAGTCCCTGCTCGCGGAGAAGGGGTACGAGGTCCTCGTGGCCCCGGACGGCGAGCATGCGTTCGAGATCGCGATGAAGCTGAAGCCCGACCTGATCGTGAGCGACCTCGTGATGCCCTACCGGGACGGGTTCGACATCGTCAGGGCGATCCGCGGGAGCCGCGCGCTCTCCGACGTGCCGATCGTGATCCTCTCGATGAAGGACCGCGAGGAAGACATCGTTCTGGGCCTCGAGACCGGGGCCGACGACTACGTGGTGAAGCCCTTCAACGCCAGGGAGCTGCTCGCGCGGGTGCGCAAGCTCCTGGCGCGGGGAGGAGGGCGCGGCTGATGTACGGCGTGCTGACCGTCACGATCCTCACCATCGGGGGCGTCTTCCTCCTGCTGACGTTCGTCATCGTGGCGAACAAGGCGTGGAGGGAGGTCCGAGCCAACTGGCGCCGCGCGCGCCGGCGCGTGCTCGAGCCCGCCATCCTCTCGTTCGCGCACGGCGAGGGACCCTCGGTCCTGCCGGCCCTCGGGGGCAGGCTGCGCCTGCGGGACCGCGGCGTCGCCGAGGAGATCCTGCTCGACCACGCGCAGCGGGTGCGAGGCGTCGAGCGGGAGCGTCTCGGCCGCGCGATGGACGAGCTGGGGTACGTGGACCGCTACCTCGCCGGCCTCGGCAGCCGCCGCTGGTGGCGCCGCGCCGACTCGGCCGAGAAGCTCGGGATCGCCGGGGCGGCCCGCGCGACCGGACTCCTCGCGCGGGCACTCTCGGACCCGGAGCCCGAGGTGCGGATCCGCGCCGCGAAGGCGCTCGGCCTCGTCGGCGGCAAGGCGGCGATCGCGCCGCTGGTCCACGCCCTTTCCGAGCCGAACCGCTGGTCCACGATCCGCATCGCCGACATCCTCGCGGAGATGAAGCACGACGTCGTCGAGGAGCTGGTCGCCGAGTTCGACGGCATGAACGAGCACGCGAAGCTCGCGGCGCTCGAAATCGTCGGGAGGATACGGAGCCTCTCGGTGGTCTCCTGGCTGCGGCAGCGGCTCGAGGACAAGGAGCGCGACGTGCGCGCCCGCGCCTGCCATGCCCTCGGCGCGATCGGCGACCCCGACTGCGGCGCCCCTCTCGTCAAGGCGCTCTCCGACTCCGAATGGCCGGTCCGCGCGATGGCCGCGAAGGCGCTCGGGAGGATCAAGCACGTCCCGGCGATCGCGGCGCTCTGCGGCGCGCTGCGGGACAAGGAGTGGTGGGTCCGCGCCAACGCGGCGGAGGCGCTGCGCGTCATGGGGCCGAAGGGGGACGAGGCGCTGGACCGGATGCTCGACGACCGCGACGTCTACGCGCGGCACCAGGCGGTGCTGATGCTCGAGTCGTCCGGCGTTCTCGACCGGCAGGTGGCCCTCCTCGCGAAGCCCGACGGCCCCGAGCGCGAGGCGGCCGAATCGCTCGTGCGGCGGTTCGTCCGCGTCGGGCAGCTGGGGCGGCTGCGCGAGCTGCTCGAGACCCACCCCGACGCGCGCGTGAAGGAGGCGCTGGCGGGCCTCCTCGGCGTCGCCGGCCAGCAGACGGAGGGGGCGCGATGAACTGGCTGGGCTGGCTCACCTGGGGCGTCGTCGCGTTCAACGTCTTCGTCCTGGTCTACTTCCTGGTGCTGAACAGCATCTACCTCGGGCTGTTCGTCATCTCGCTCGTCGAGGTGGTGCGGTTCGTCCGCCGGACGTTCTTCTCGGACTACCGCCAGATCATGCAGTCCGAGATGACCTGGCCGATCTCGGTCCTCGTCGCGGCCCACAACGAGGAGAAGACCATCGTCGAGACCGTGCGCTCGCTGATGATGGTCAACTACGGCGAGTTCGAGATCGTCGTGATCAACGACGGCTCCACCGACGGCACCCTGAAGTGCCTCGTGGACGCGTTCGAGCTCCGGCGGATGGACCGCGTGTACCGGCGCTCGATCCCGACCGAGCCGGTGCGCGGCGTATTCGGCTCCCTCGCCCACGCCAACCTCACCGTCGTGGACAAGGACAAGGGCGGGAAGTCCGACGCGCTCAACGCCGGGATCAACCTCAGCCGCTACCCGCTGTTCTGCTCCATCGACGCCGACTCGATCATCGAGGACAACGCCCTCCTCCGGGTCGTGAAGCCGTTCATGGAGCGGCCGGCGGAGACGGTGGCGGCGGGCGGCATCGTCCGCATCGTCAACGGGTGCGAGATCCGCGACGGGCGCGTCGTGCGGATCGAGCTGCCCGACAAGCCGCTCCCGATCTTCCAGGTCGTCGAGTACCTCCGCGCGTTCCTCACCGGCCGCGTCGGTTGGAGCGCGCTGCAGTCGCTGCTGATCATCTCCGGCGCGTTCGGGATCTACCGGAAGGACGTCGTCGTCGAGATCGGCGGCTACTCCCGGTACACCGACACCGAGGACCTCGAGCTGGTCGTCCGCCTGCACGAGCACATGCGCCGCAAGAAGCGCAAGTACCGGATCGTGTTCGTGCCCGACCCGGTGTGCTGGACCGAGGCCCCCGAGACCGCCGCCGTGCTGAACCGACAGCGGAACCGCTGGCACCGCGGCCTCGTCCGCACCCTCTGGACCCACCGGCGGATGATGTTCAACCCGCGCTACGGCTCCGTCGGGCTGGTCGCGTTCCCGTACTTCTTCCTGTTCGAGATGCTCGGGCCGTTCGTCGAGATCCTCGGCTACGCCGTGGTGGCGCTGTCGTACCTCCTCGGCATCCTGAACCTGGAGTTCTTCCTGCTGTTCCTCGGCGTGTCGGTCCTGTACGGGGTCTTCCTGTCCATCGCGGCGATCCTCCTCGAGGAGATCTCGTTCCGCAGGTATCCGGGGTGGCTAGACCTGACCAAGCTGGTCGTGTTCGGCATCCTCGAGAACTTCGGCTACCGGCAGATGAACTCGCTGTTCAAGGTCAAGGCGTTCTGGGACGTGATCCGGCGGCGCCGCGCTTGGGGCCGCATGGAGCGCGCCGGCTTCCGCGAATCCGAGCCCGCCAAGGCCGGTTCGCAGGCCGCGAAGTAGCCATGCCTACCGCCTGCGTTTCCCGATACAGTCGGTCGTGGTCCCGCGCCGGGCGGACGGGAACGTCCTTCCGGGGCACGCTCGCTCGGACGACGATGCGTCGTCCTCGCTCGCTCCGGTTTCGCGCGGCTGCGGTCCGGTGGGTCCTCGCAGCGCGAAACAGGGCCCCGGAAGGACGTTTCCCGTCCGCCCGGCGCTGCGCGTGGTCGTGTGTCCTCGCTCGCTCCGGTTCTGCGCGGCTGCGGTCCGGTGGGTCCTCGCAGCGCGAAACAGGGCCCCGGGAGGACGACTCCCGTCCGCCCGGCGCTGCATCGTGGGCAAGTCACGAGCGAGCGAGAACATCGAGGCTTCGGGTCATGAGCGGCGGGCGCGGGACGGCGTGGATGGCGGCGAGGGTGGCGCTGACGCTGGCTGCTGCTCGCGCTGATCCTGCGGAAGGTGTCGCCGGGGGAGATCGCGGGGGCGCTGGCGGGGGCGGCGGTGTGGCCGCTCGTCGCGGGGCTGGCGCTGGGGGCGGGGTTCACGGCCGTGAAGGCGTTCCGGTGGGGGTGGCTGCTGCGACGGCTGGGTGTCGCGTGCGCTCCGAACGAGGCGCTCCATTCGTACCTGGGCGGGATGGCGGTCGGGCTGACGACGCCGGGACGGGTCGGCGAGGTCGCGCGCTCTTTGTACATGGCGGCGCCGGATCGGGCGTACGTGAGCGGCGCCGCGCTCGTGGACAAGGTGCTCGACGTGACGGTCATCGTCGCGGCGGGGGCGGCGGGGTGCGCCGCGCAAGGGTTCCTCGCCGCGGCGGCGCTGCTGTCCCTCTTCGCCGTGGCGCTCCTCACCGGGATATTCCTGCCGGCGAGGGCCGTGTCTGCGGCGGCGCGGGCGGTCCCGTTCGCGCCCGCGCGCAGTCTGGCGGAGAGGCTCGTCCGGCCGGCGGCCGATGCGCGGCACGGAACGCGCGCGCTGGCGCTCCTCCAGGCGGCCGGCGCGTTCGTCCTGGCCGCGGTGCAGTTCCACCTCTTTCTTTCGGCGTTCGTCGCCGCGCCGGCCCGCGCGACGGTCTTCGTGATGCCGCTCCTGGTCCTCTCCAACCTGATTCCCGTCACGCTCTCCGGGGTCGGGATCCGCGAGTGGGCCTCGGTGATCCTGTTCTCGACCTATTCGGTGCCGGGTGCCATCGCGGTGAACGTGGCATTGCTCGTGTTCTTCTCGAACTCGCTCGTGCCGGGGCTGGCGGGCGCGGCGATCGCGCCGCGGTGGCGCGTACCCGCCGGGCCGGCGGAGCGCGGCGCGGTCGGCGAGGCGGCGCGATGATCGCGCTCGCTTTCCCGCCGCTCCTGACGGCGCTCGCCCTCGCGGCGGCGCTGTGGCCGTGGACCTCGCGCTACGACGGGCGGCCGACCGTGCGTTTGCTCGCGGCCCTCGTGGGCGCCTCGCTCCTCCAGGTGCTGTTGCAGGTGTTCCTCGGCTCGTTCGGCGTGCTGACGCCGATGTCGCTCTTCGTCCTCGCGTGGGTCGTCGCGGTGGCCGGGGGCGTCGCGGGGCTCCGCTACCGCGTGCCGCATCCCGCGCCCCCGCTCCCGCCCGGCCCGGTCTCGCCGCTCGCGCGGCTGTGGTCGCGCGCCGGGCTCGCGCCGCCGACGCCTCTCGGCCTCGCGCTGGGGATCGTGGCCGTGGCGTTCTACGCGCTCCTCGTCGGCATCGCGGCGCTGGTGCCGCCGTACGGCTGGGACACGCTCACCTACCACCTGTCCGACGTGTTCCACCCGGCGGCGACCGGCACGCTGTCCCTGTTCCCCTACCCGGGCCGGAGCTCCTACTACCCGAAGGCCGGCGAGCTGCACGAGCTGTGGGCGTTCCTGCTGTCCGGGGCGAAGGACGCCTCGTGGCGCGCGATCTCCGTGGGCCTGTTCCCCCTCGGCCTGACCGCGGGGGTCGCGGTGCGCACCGCCTGCCTCGGCCTCTCGCTCCGCGCGGGGCTCGGCTGGGTCGTGCCGGCGATGGCGCTGACCCCCGTGATGCTGATCCAGCCCGTCGCCGGGTACGTGGACACGGCGTTCGCCGCGTTCCTCCTCGCGGCGCTCGCGTTCGCGATCCTCGCCGCGGTGGAGGGGCGCGTCGCGCACCTCGCTCTCTGCGCCGTGGCGTCCGGCCTCGCGATGGGCGTGAAGATCTCCTTCATCTATTACTGCCTGCCGGTGGTCGCGGTCCTCGCGGGCGCTCGCGTGTGGCGCCTGCTCTCGGCGGGGGAGACCCGGCAGGTCCTCGCGCGTCTCCTGCTGCTCCTCGCCTGCTTCTCCGCGGGGTGCGGCTTCTGGCTGGGACGCAACCTGCTGACGACGGGGAACCCGATCTACCCGACCCGCGTGAGCGTCGCCGGCGTCACGATCCTGCCGGGGCCGCGCGACATCCATCCGACGAAGCGGCAGCAGTCGTGGTTCGTTCCGGACACGGTCTCGTGGGCGCGCTACCCGTTCCTGGAGACGTTCCACGAGAGGCCGGCGTACACCCTCGAGAACGGCTTCGGCCCGCTGTTCGCGGCGGGGCTCGTGGCGACGCTCGCCGCGTTCGTCCTCGCGATCCGCCGCCGGCTGTGGGTGCTCGCCCGCGCGCTCGCCGCCGTGCCGCTCACGGTCGTGCCGTTCATCGCGATCAGCCCGTACCAGGAGCCGCGCTACGTCATCGCCTGCTGCGGCTTCGCGCTGATCGGTCTCGCGGCGGCCGTCGAGGCGGCCGCGGGCGGCCTCGGGGAGACGGACCGTCTCCCGGGCGACGGCCCGCGCGCGGCGGGGCGCGGACCCCTGCGCCTCGCGCACGCCGCGATCGCGCTCGGCATCGTCTTCGGCGCCGTCGGCGGCGCGGTCTCGGCGGCGGAAGGGCTCGACCAGGTCGTCGCCCAGTACCGTCACGGGAGCTGGAGCCCCGAGAAGTACTACCGCATCGCGTACGGCACGGCGGGGGACGCGTTCAACTGGCTCGCGTCCGATGCGGGCGCGGGCAAGACCGTGACCCTCACCAACACCAGCTTCATGGCCCCGCTCTACGGCTGGAACGGGCGGAACCGCTTCGTCTACCGCGCCACCCCGGACGACCCGCCGGTCGGCCAAGGGCCGCGCTGCCGCACGTACGCGGGCTGGCGGAAGTTCCTTCTCGACTCGCGCGTGGACTGGATCGTGGTCTGGGTCCCGTGGTGGGGCGAGGAGGGCGCGGTGCGGACGGAGGGGTGGATCCGCGGGCACCCCGAGGGATTCGAGCAGGTGAAGGAGTTCGGCGGCCCCGAGCAGGTGCGCGCGAGGATCTACCGCCCGGTGTTCTCCGCCGAAGAGCGTGAAACGCTCGCGGCCGCGGGGAGCGGCCCCGACTTCGCCGCCCTCGACGCCGCGCCGTCGTGGTTCCTCGAGTACCGCGCGGGGGCCGAGGCCAGGATCTCGCCCGACCCGGCGGGGGGCGTTCGCCTCGACTACTCGTTCGGGACCGCGCAGAACGATTACGCCGACCTTCGCGCCGAGGTCGAGGAAGGGGACTGGTCGGCGTTCCGTTACCTCTCGTTCGACCTCGACGCGCCGCCCGGCGCGGCGCTGCTGTTCGTGTACCTCAAGGACCGCGACCCGCGGAGGGCAAGCCGCTACCGGCTCGACCTGCGCGACGGCGGGACGCGGCGCGTGCGGCTCGACCTCGACGAGCCCGAATGGCAGACTCCGGATTTCGGGCTGCGCGACGTGGCCGAGATCCACCTGGTGATCGACGACCCCGAGGATGCGCTGACCGGGAAGGGAACGCTGCGGGTCGCGGGGTTCCGGCTCGAGCCGGATTCCGCCGCCGCGCGGGCCGCGAAGGGGGAGGGAGCGAGATGACCCGAACGACGATGCCGACGAGACCGCGCGCGGGCGCGACCTTCCTGGGGATCCTCGCCGCCCTCTTCCTGCTCTTCTCTCTCGCCCCCGCGCGCGCGGCGGAGACCGACGACGTCCTCGCGAAGGCGCGGGCCCTCGTGGAGGCGAAACGCTACGACGAGGCGGCGGCGCTCCTCGATCCCGTGATCTCCGCGGATCCGAAGGACGCCCGCGCGCTCTCGATCCGTGCCGAGGCGCGACGCCTCGGCGACCGGCCCGCCGAGGCGCGCGCCGACTACGCGCGGGTCACCGCCCTCGAGCCCGCCGACGCGGACGCCTGGTTCTGGCTCGGGACGCTCGATCGCTGGCACTCGCGCGACAAGGACGCGATCTACGAGTACGGCCGCGTGCTCGAGGTGTCGCCCTGCCATCTCGACGCCCTCAAGGGACGCGCCCGCTCGAAGCGGTCCGTGGGAAACAGCCGGGGGGCCGAGGCCGATCTGCGCGAGGCGCTGCGCTGCGGGCCCGGGGACGAGGAGGCGGCGGGGCTGCTCGCGGACCTCCTCGCCGACCACGGCGACCTCGAGGGAGCCCAGAAGGTCGCGGCGGAGGAGTTCTCGGGGCCCGAGGTCGAGAAGCGGCTCGGCGACGCGGCGCTCGCGGCCGGGCAGCCGGGAGAAGCGGCGCGTCATTACCGGAAGGCGCTCGAGGCGGGGGAGACCGCCGAGACGCTCCGCGCCCTCGGCGAGGCGGAGCGGCAGCGCGGCGACGACGTGGCGGCGCTCGATGCGCACCGCCGCGCGTCGCGCCTCGACCGCGAGGGGACGGGCGATCTCTACTGGATCGGCGTGCTCGCGTCTCGCCTCGGGTACCGCGACGAGGCGAAGCAGGCCTGGGACGCGATCCTCGCGAAGCACCCGGCCGACTCCGGCGCGCGCGTCGGGAAGGCGCGCATCCTGCGATCGGAGGGGGACCGGGCCGGCGCGCTGAAGCTGGTCGAGGACACGCTTCGAGACGATCCGGAGAACGGCGAGGCGCTCGTGCTCCGGGGCCAGCTCTACTCCTCGATGGGGCGCACCGAGGCCGCGCGCAAGGACTACCGGGCGGAGCTCGAGCGGCACCCCGACGACGGCGACGCGCGGATCCTCCTCGATCGTCTCCCTGACCGGCGGGCCTGGGGGATCGGGGGGAACTACGACCGGGCGCGGGTGGTCGAGGGGCTGGAGGACGAAGGCCTCACCGACGAGAACGGCAATACGATCACGCCGGCGCGGGTCGAGTACCTGAACGCGGGCGGCTCCGGCGACCTCCGCTGGACGCTCGGGGACCGCATGGCGCTGGTCACCGAGATCTCGCTGCGGCGCGAGGCGGTGTTCGGCCTGGGCCCGCCGGGCGGACCGGCAGGACGCAGCACGATCTACGACTTCGACGTCCTGGGCGCCGCGGCCGGGCTCGACCAGACGCTCTCGGACCTCTGGAGCCTGACGTGGCGCGCGGGCGGGAGCCGTTACTCGCCCCGCTCGGAAGGGACGATCTCGACGGAGACACACCTCGAGGGCGAAGCCCGCCTCGCGCGGGACGACGGCCGGACCCGCCTTGACTTCCTGGCGGCGAGAGACTCGTTCATCTGGCGCGGCTACGCCGGGAACACGCAGTTCCGCATTTTCGACCGCGACCGGCTGGGGGCCAAATGGGAGCGGTCGCTCCACCGAGGGCTCACGGCCACGGCCTCGGCAGAGGTGGCCCACTTCGACGACGGCAACACGCCGTTCTTCGCCTCGGCCGGCCTGAACTGGGAGCGCGGGCGTTACGGCGCGTCGCTCCACTACCGGCACGACCCCTTCCCCGCGAGATTCCTGAACGACATGAACGAGCTGGACTTCATCGCCTACGACGCCCTGTCGCTCGGCGGGAGCGTCGCGCTGCCGCTCGGCTTCCGGCTTTCGGCCGAGGCGCTCGCGGGACGATACGGGGCGACCAAGCCGCAGGAAATCGTTGGCGACTCGCTCATCGAAGGGCCGCCGGACAACAACACGCAGCGGCAGCTCCGCGGGACGCTCGCCTGGACGCCGCACTCGTTCAAGCCGCTGTCGCTAGGCGCGGAGTACTTCTGGGACCACTACGCGTTCCACACCGGGCCTTACAACACCAACAACACGCACGCCACGACGCTGTTCGCGGAGGTCGCGGGGGACGCCGGCGATCGGTGGCACTACGTGGCGCGCTACGATCACGGGACCATCGGCGACAGGCGCTCGCCCCACTACACGGCCAACTCGTACTTCGCGCGCGTCGAGGCCCGTCTGGGAGACCCGACTCGCGAGGCCGGACCGATTCGTCTGGGTGTCGAGGCCCGGTACCGCGAGAACGGTCTCGACGAGGACTGGAATCACTGCCTCGCCTTCCTCACCGTTCCGTTCTGACCGGGCGGGGCGCGAGCGCGGCAAAACGAAGAGGGGCGGCACCGGGCCGCCCCTCGGTTCTCCCGGCGGCTCGCGCCGGTACTACTTGGCGGCCGGGTTGGCCGAGCGGAGCTTGATCTTCTCGGCCACGAACGTGTTCAGCCCTTCCTTGACGTACTGAACGTCCACGACCTCTCCGATGGCCGGCACTCCCTCGAACTTCGTCTTCTCGTTGAAGACGAACGGGATCTCGTGCTTCCCGCTCTTGCCGGTCTTGAGCGAGAACGACTTCTTCACCGCGTCCCACTTGCTGACCTGGCCGTACGTGTGCAGGGTAGGGCTCGCCGGGGCCTTCTGGGGCGGATTCGCAGCGGCCTTCTGGGGCGGACTCGCGGGTGCCTGGTCCGCGGCCAGGACGGGCAGCGCCAGGGCCACGGCGGCGACCACGAAAAACGCCAGCACTCTCCTCATCTCGATTCCTCCTGACGCGGGGGAACGGTTCCCTCCGCAGCTCCCCGAACCTCACGAGTGTATGCCCGGACTCCGGGGGCCCGCAAACGGCCGGGCGCCGCGCGGCTTGACGCGGCGCGCCGCGGGGGGGAGACTGACCGCTTCGCGGGGAGGCCGGATCATGAGCGAAAAGGTCACGCGCAGGGAGTTCGTGAAGGCAGGTGCGGTCGCGGGGGCTGCGGTCGCCGCGGCGCCCCTCCTCGCGCAGGGGCCCGCGGTGGTCGCGCCGCGCGGGCCCAAGCCCGTCGTCGTCGCGTCCGCCAACGGCAACAAGTTCAAGAACGGCGGGCCGCGCACCTGCGTCGAGGAGGCTTTCGCGCGGCTCGCGCGCGGCGAGGACCCGCTCGACTCGATCATGGCGGGGGTCAACATCGTCGAGCTGGACCCGGAGGACGTCTCGGTCGGCTACGGCGGGCTCCCGAACGCGGACGGCATCGTGCAGCTCGACGCGTCGTGCATGCACGGGCCGAAGAAGCGGGCCGGGGCGGTCGCGGCGCTCGAGGGGGTGCGGACGCCGTCCCTGGTCGCGAAGGCGGTGATGCAGCACACCGACCATCACCTCATCGTCGGGAAGGACGCCCAGGCGTTCGCCCGGAGGATGGGCTTCAAGATCGAGGACGACCTCAACACCGACCGCTCGCGCGCGCTCTGGCTCGAGTGGAAGCGACGGTCCGATCCCGAGCACTGGCTCGATCCCGACCAGCGCGCCGCGGCGGCCGACCGGGCCAGGGACCAGATGGTCGCCGAGAGGCTGGTGGACGCCGACCACGCCTACGGCACGATCAACTGCGACGCCCTGTCCCCCAAGGGGGAGCTCGCCGGGGCGACGACCACCAGCGGCCTCGCCTGGAAGATCCCCGGCCGCGTGGGCGACTCGCCGGTCCTCGGCGCGGGGCTGTACGTGGACGGCGACGTCGGCGCCGCCGGCTCGACCGGGCGCGGCGAGTCGAACCTGTACAACCTCTCGTCGTTCTTCATCGTCGAGTGCATGCGCCGCGGCATGCACCCGAAGGACGCCGCGCTCGAGGCGCTGAAGCGCGTGCGGGCCTCGACCGTGGAGAAGCGCCTCCTCAACCCGCGCGGCCTCCCGAATTTCAACCTACAGTTCTACGCGCTCAGCTCGAAGGGGGAGCACGCCGGCGCCGCCTTCTACGCGGGGACCAGCGGCAAGTACGCCGTCTGCGACGAGAACGGCGCTCGCAACGCCGACCTCGAGGTGATGTTCACGGGAGCGCCGAGGGACTGACCGGCGCCGAGGGCCACTCGGCAGATTCCGGTCCGCGCTACCCGACGGCACCCGTGTTTCGGCCCCCCGAGCGCGCCACCCACCGGAGTGCACGCGTGCGGCGACCTCCCTCGGCGACGACCCGCATCGGCCGCGCGAGGGGCCTCGCAAGCGCGATGGGGACGACCCTATCCCCATCGCGCGAGGCCCCTCGCGCGGCCGTGCAGGGGTCCCCGTCGCCTCGGGCATCGTCGCCGCACGCGTGCACTCCGGCGGGTGGCGCGCAAGGCGCTTCCGCATTTGGGCAGGACGTAGGAAGATGAAGCGCCGTCCCGACGGAAGCGGACGGCGAGGAGGTTGCCAGGATGTCGCGGTCGAAGCTCGGGATGGTGGTCGCGGGGATCGTGATGTGGGGGGCCGCCGCGGCGGCGGAGCCCGCGACGCTGCCGTGGGCGGTGTACGCGAAGGGGGTGCCGTCGCCGGAGAGCGCGACCGGGGTCGCGCCGGGGGCGAGGCCTCTCCGCCCCGACGAGATCGCGAGCTACTTCGGCGCGCTCGCCGCGGCGTCGCCGCGCGCGAAGCTGATCGAGTACGCGCGGTCGCGCGAGGGGCGGCCGCTCATCGTCCTCGCCGTGAGCGACGAGGCGACGATCGCGAGGCTCGACGCGTTCCGCGCCGAGCACGCTCGTCTCGCGGACCCGAGGGGGCGGAAGCCCGAGGACGACCGTCGGGCGGCCGAGCCGGCCAAGGCGGTGGCGTGGATGGCGTACGCGATCCACGGCGACGAGCTGTCGAGCGCCGACGCCGCGGTCGCGCTCGCGTACTGGCTGGTCGCGGGAGAGGACGAGCGCGCTAAGGCGCTGCGCCGCGACCTCGTCGTGCTGATCGACCCGTGCGAGAACCCCGACGGGCGCGCGCGGTTCCTCTCGATGACGGCCTCGTTCGCGCACGCGACGCCGAACCCCGACTCCGAGGACCTGTCGCACAGCACGGTCTGGCCCGCGGGGCGGGGCAACCACTACCTCTACGACCTGAACCGCGACTGGATCTCGATGGTGGAGCCCGAGAGCCGGCGGGTGGCGGTGATCGCCGGCTGGAACCCGCAGCTCATGGTGGACAGCCACGAGATGGGGCCGGACGACACCTACCTGTTCTCGCCCCCGAGGGCGCCGTTCAACCCGCGGAAGCCCGAATACCTCGAGACGTGGGCCGGCCGCTTCGCCGCCGACCAGGCGAAAGCGCTCGACGCGCGCGGCTACGCTTACTACACGCGCGAGTGGAACGAGGAGTTCTTCCCGGGGTACGGCTCGTCGTGGGCGCAGTACCTCGGCGCGGTCGGGATCCTCTACGAGATGGGGGGCGTCGAGGGAACGCTCGTCCGCCAGCGCGCCGGCACGGTGCGCACTTACGCGGAGACGGTGGACCACCAGCTCGCGAGCTCGATCGCGAACCTCGAGACGCTCTCCGCGAACCGCAAGGAGTTCATGACGCAGTTCCTCGCCGGGCGGCGCGAGGCGGTGCGGCGCGGGGCCGAGGGGCCGGTCAGGGCGTGGATCCTGGCGCAGGGTAAGCACCCGGATCGCGCCGACCGGCTCGCGGCACTCCTCCGCGACCAGGGGATCGAGGTGGTGCGGGCCGCGGCGCCGGTGAAGGCCTCGGGGCTGCGCGACGCCTGGACCGGCAAGACGCTGTCGCTCGAGCTTCCCGCCGGCACGTGGATGGTGCCGCTCGACCAGCCGGCCGAGCCGCTCGCCCGCGCGCTCCTCGACCCCCACGTTCCCATGGAGGCGTTGTTCTTCAGGGAAGAGCGCGAGTGGCTCGAGCGCGGCAAGGGAACGCGCCTCTACGACACGACGGCGTGGTCGCTGCCGCTCCTCTACGGCGTCGATGCGTACTGGACCGGTGCGAAGCCGGCGGGGGATTGGCGGGACGACACGCCGCAGGCCCCCAAGGGCTCGCTGGCGAAGACCGACCCGGTCTTCGGCTACCTCTTCGAGGGGACCTCGGACCGCTCGGTCGCGGCGCTCGCCGACCTGCTGCAGCGCGGCATCGCGGTGCGCGTCGCCGAGAAACCGTTCCGCGTCGCCGGCGCGGCTTACGAGAGCGGCACGGTGCTGGTCAAGCGCGAGGGGAATCCGACCGACCTCGGAGCGCAGCTCGAGCAGGTCGCGACGCGCTGGGGGATCGACGCCCGCGCGGTCGGGACCTCGAAGAGCGAGGACGGTCCCGACATCGGCGGGAACTACTTCCACCCGCTGGTCGCGCCGCGCACCGCGATCCTCGGCGGCGCCGGCGTGTCGTCGGGCGTGTACGGCAGCCTGTGGCGCCTCCTCGACGTCGAGACGCCGCTGCGATTCACGGGGGTCGAGCTGGCGAGGCTCGATCGCCTGGACCTCGCGCGCTTCAACGTCCTGGTGTTCCCGCCCGGCGGCTGGGGCGAGGGAGGATACCGCGGGCGCATCGGCAAGGAAGGGCTCGAGCGCCTCAAGCGGTGGATCGAGGCGGGCGGGACCGTGATCGGGATCGGAGGCGGCGCCGAGTTCCTCGCGGACAAGGACAACGGCCTGGTACAGACGCGGATGCGGCGGCAGGCGCTCGACCGCTTCCCGCCGGTCGTGCTCGGCCCGTCCGCCGAGACGGTCGAGGTCGCGGGGGCCTTCCGCGCGTCGGGGGAGCGCGCCGCGCCGCCCGAGCCGAAGGAGCCGCCGAAGGGGACCGCGGCGAAGGGCGAGGCCGAGGCCAAGCCCGCGTCGCCGTCGTCGCCGTACGACGTCGCGCCGATTCTCGGCCCGGGTGCCAAGCCGTTCGCCGAGGGGTTCCCGCAGGGGACGCCGGCGAGCGACCGCGCGCGCGATCTCGCCGCGTGGCTGAAGCCGCTCCTGCCGCCGGGGAAGGAGAAGCCGGAGGCGGCCGATCTCGAGCGCGGCGACGAGCGGCTGCGGCGGTTCATGCCGCGCGGCTCGCTGCTCCGGATCGACCTCGATCCCGAGGCGTGGCTCGCATGGGGGCTCGGGCGCGACGACCTGGCGGTGTTCATGGACGCAGGGGACACGCTGGTGGCCGAGCCGCCGGTGCAGGTGGCCGCGCGGTTCGCCGGCCTCGACCGGCTGCACCTCGGCGGCCTCCTCTGGCCCGAGGCGGCCGGCCGCATCGCGAAGACCGCGTACGCCACCCGCGAGAGCGTCGGCCGCGGCCAGGTGATCCTCTTCGCCGACGACCCCGACTTCCGGAGCTGGACCCTCGGCACGCGCCGCCTGCTGCTCAACGCGATCCTCTACGGCCCCGGCCTCGGAACGCGCTGGTCGAGCCCGTGGTAGCTTCCTTCGTCCGCCCGCTCGGCTCCGCCGGTCTCGCGCTTGGACATCCCGCGGCGACCTCCCTCGGCGACGACCCGCATCGGCCGCGCGAAGGGTCGAGCAAGCGCGATGGCGCGGACCCTAGCGCCATCGCGCTCGACCCTTCGCGCGGCCGTGCAGGGGTCCCCGTCGCCTCGGGCATTGTCGCCGCGGGATGTCCAAGCGCGAGACCGGCGGAGCCGGGAGGCGTGTGGCGTGAGTCGACTTGGCGGTGACGGGAGGGTGAGCCATGGAGGCGATGCTCAAGGACATGTTCCAGATCGGGCTGCCGCTCGCCGAGAAGGTGGCGCGGCCGGTGGTCGTGTACTTCTTCCTGGTGGCGGGGCTCCGCCTCGCTGGGAAGCGGGAGCTGGCGCAGCTCAACCCGTTCGACCTCGTGGTGCTGCTCCTCCTGTCGAACACGGTCCAGAACGCGATCATCGGGAACGACAACTCGGTCACGGGCGGACTGGTCGGCGCGGCGACGCTTCTTGCGTTGAACTGGGTCGTCGTGCGTTTCCTGTTCAAGCACGAGCGGATCGACCGGTTGGTCGAGGGGGAGGGGGACGTCCTGATCGAGGGAGGCCGGATCCGGCAGGATCGTCTCGATAAGGAGCTGATCACCCGCGCGGAGCTGGAAGCGGCGGCGCACAAGCAGGGATTCGGCTCGCTCGACGACGTGGAGCGAGCCGCCATCGAGCCGGGCGGCTCGCTGACCTTCATCGCGAGGAAGCCCGAGCCGGAGGAGGCGCGGCACCGCGAGGTGCTGGAGCGGCTCGACGCGATGGCGCGGGAGATCCAGGGACTGCGCGCGGCCCTGCGGTAGAATGAACGGCTCTCCGGGAGAACACGCCATGGACTGGGGAATCGCCAATCGGATGGCCCGTATCCTGAAGCCCGACACCGGGCGCACCGTCATGCTCGCCGTGGACCACGGCTACTTTCTCGGGCCGACCGGCGGCCTCGAGGAGCCGGGCAAGACCATCGTGCCGCTCCTCCCGTACGCCGACTCCCTCATGCTGACGCGCGGCGTGCTGCGCCGGTGCGTGCCACCGCAGTCGGACATCCCGGTCGTGCTGCGGATCTCGGGGGGGACCAGCGTCCTGAGGGAGCTGTCGGGCGAAGGGCTGACCGTGGCGATCGAGGACGCGATCCGCCTCAACGTCTCGGCGATCACGCTGTCCATCTTCGTCGGGTCGGAAGGGAGAGCGCGAGACGCTGCTGAACCTCGCGAAGGCGGTGGACGCCGGCGAGAAGTACGGCATCCCGGTCCTCGCGGTGACCGCGGTCGGCAAGGACATGGTGCGCGACGCGCGCTACCTCGGTCTCGCCTGCCGGATCGCGGCGGAGCTCGGCGCGCACATGGTCAAGACCTATCACTGCGAGGGGTTCGAGGAGATCGTCCGCAGCACCCCCGTCCCCGTCGTGATCGCCGGCGGTAAGAAGCTCCCCGAACGCGACGCGATCTCCCTCGCGTGGAGCGCGATCCGGGACGGCGCGCGCGGCGTCGACATGGGCCGCAACATCTTCCAGTCCGACTGCCCGGTCGGGATGATCCGCGCGGTCCGCGCCGTGGTCCACGAGGGCGCCGGCGTCGACCAGGCGCACCAGGTCTACCTGCAGGAGAAGGGGCGGTAGGGCGCGTGCGCGCGGCGGTCTACTACAGCAACAAGGACGTTCGCGTGGAGGAGAAGCCGCGGCCTGCGGCGGGTCCGGGCGAGGTGGTGTTCCGCGTCGAGGCGAGCGGGATCTGCGGCTCGGACGTGATGGAGTGGTACCGGATCCGGAAGGCGCCCATCGTGCTCGGGCACGAGGTGGCGGGGGAGGTCGTCGAAACGGGCGCCGGCGTCGCGGGGTTCGAGCCGGGAGACCGGATCGTGGCGACGCACCACGTGCCGTGCGACGCGTGCCGGTACTGTCTCGCGGGGCAGCACCCCTACTGCGACACGCTGCGCGCGACGACGTTCGATCCCGGGGGGTTCTCGGAGTACGTGCGACTCCCCGCCGTCAACGTCGAGCGCGGGACGTTCCTGCTCCCGGACGGGATGACCTACGAGGAGGGGACGTTCGTCGAGCCGCTCGCGTGCGTCGTGCGCGGCCTGCGCATCGCGCGCTTCGCGCCGGGGCAGACCGTCGCGGTGCTCGGCAGCGGGATCTCGGGGATCCTGTTCGTGCGGCTCGCGAAAGCGCTCGGCGCGGGGCGCGTGATCGCGACCGACGTGAGTCCGCGGAGGCTCGAGTTCGCGCGCGCGGCGGGTGCTTCCGCGGCGATCCTCGCGACGGACGACGTGCCGGCGCGGATCCGCGAGGCGAACGGCGGCCGCGGCGCCGACCTCGTGGTCGTCTCGACGGCCGCGCTCCCCGCGATCGGGCACGCGTTCCGCGCGGCCGACCGCGGCGGCACCGTCCTGCTATTCGCGCCGGCGACGCCCGGGGAGACGTTTCCGCTGCCGCTCTTCGACGTGTGGAACGCCGGCCTGACGATCGTGCACTCCTACGCCGGGCCGCCCGCCGACATGCGCGCCGCCATCGAGCTGATCGCGGGCAAGCGCCTGGACGTCCTTCCCATGATCACGCACCGCCTGCCGCTCGCCCGCACGGGCGAGGGGTTCCGCCTGGTGGCCGACGCCGGCGACTCGCTCAAGGTCATCGTCGAGCCGCAGAAGTAGCCGCGGCAGTCGAGGAGCGGTCAGCCCGGTCGACCGGCTCGATCCGCAGCGACCGCATGGGGCGTTCCTCCCGGTCGGCGACGACGGGCCTGCGGGCGGGAAGCGAGCCAGCCTTCCCGCGACGACCGGTCGGGGACGGGGAACACCGGATCCGACCGCCGCGACGTTCTCGCAGCGCCGATCTCGTCCCGGCGCCCGGGCCGGGTGGAAGTGCTTGCATCCGCGACCGGTTAGACGTAGAAAGCACAAAGGCGAGCGCGCGGCCGGGGCGGTCGCTCCCCCAGCCACACGAGCGCGGGCAGGTGTGCCATGTGCGTCGGGAGGAGACCTTCTGCGCCATAACTCCAGAAAGGTGACCGCCCTTACGTGATAACGAAGTTCTGTCGATTAACAAGTTAGGCGACCTGAAACAAGAAAGACGATGAAGCTACTCTCGGTCCTTCTGACGGTGGTACTCGTTGCATTCGGTATCATTGCCGCAGCCGATCCCGCGCCCATACTGATCGCCGAGTACCAGCCGAATTGGCGTGATGATCACCCGTGGCGGCTTCGCATATTCTCAGACGGTCGAGTTCAACAGGATGTGCAAGCGCGCCGGGACGGTGCTGAGTCGCCAGAGTCGCCCCCGAGCCGCAGCCCGTCGCTCTCCGCAGGGCAGATGGCTCTCCTGATCGACGTGATCAGGCGCAGTTCTTTCTGCTCCCTCCAGAGCGAGTACCCCGATACCTACAAACATGGCGGCACCGAACTGGTCATCACCGATCAGGATACGCTCCGCGTTGAAGTCCGGACGACCGATTGCGCTCGCCGGGTCACGGTTTACTCCGGCCTGGTGAGTTGTTTGGGCGACACGGAATGCGAACCCGAAGTACGAGACGCGAGCGGCCGCTTTTTCAAAGTGTGGGCTGAGATCCTCGGGCTTGTACCATCTCCCAACAGTTGGCAAACGCCCGATTGGTACCAGCGGCCGACCGATGGCCCGACGGTGCCGAAGGCAGGCCCATGAAGCGCGGCAGGTCGCCTAACCACGCGATTCAGCTGTCGGTCTGGGTTGTCACGGTCCGTGCAAACATCGCACGGCCCGCGCCAACCCATCCCGCAGCTGATCGCGGGCGTTAGGCGTCAAGAGACACGAGAACAGAAATGGTTCGTCGCGTCGTTCCTACCGGGCTAGTCGCGCTGGTTCTGCTCGCGCTGGTACCTTGTGCGTGTGCGACGCGCAAGCGCTTTGTCCTTCGCGAAGTTGCCAACGTCAGCATTTTGTACCCCACTGGTGGCCTAGAACCTGAACGACTCACTCGGGCGTCGATTCAACCAATCATGAATCGCGCAGGCAGCATCGTTGCTGATCAGGAAGTGTGGTTTGTGGTAGTTCCGGAGAACCACTACCGGACTACCGTCGACTCGGTGGTAATCGTTTTCGAGCCTGATATCGTTGAAACCAGGTATCGAAAGGGTCGCTACATCTACCTGGAACTTGGTATGGGCGAAGCCGCCAAGACGCCGGTGGTGAATTCGTATCTACAGCTTTCGACTCCCGACGGGAGCTACGGGTGCAACCCGGATCGGCCGAACTACGCCGCCATCTCGTTCGCTCCTCCTGCAAGCCTATCTCCATCAGATATCCCAGGCCTTGTGGATGCCGCCTGGGTTCGGCTGCGATCGGTCAAGCTTCGTCCAAGTGCTCCGATCACCGTTGAAGGAACGGACGATGGTCTTGTGAGCGTGAACTTCGGCGGGGGCCCGCGGCGGTCGGTGCTGTTCTCCTGTGATGGCGCCGCCTGTGCGCTCACAGGGGACATACGGAGTAATTATGCCTACTAGGACTAAGGGAAGTCCGAGGCTTGACGCCTAACAACGCGCTGGACCTGCCAGTCCGTCCTGTCACGGTCCGTGCTTTCGCACGGGCCGCGCCAGGCCGGCCTGCGGGTCAGCGCAATCGTTGGGCTGACGAATGAACGAGGTCGAGGGATGATGCCGAGTCCGGGTGACCATTTGCTTGTTGCGCTGATCGCTGTGGCGTATCCGCTCTACTCCACGCTGGACTGGTATCGACGGCTTCGTCCTCAGTTGGAGGGGGACGGAACCAACTCTCGAGTTCGCCTCTATCGCCGGGGCATGATCGAGCTCTGGCTGCTGACCCCGGTGGTTCTCATGTGGTGGCTGTGGTCGGGACGGGCTGTTTCGGCTCTTGGCATGGGGGCCCCGGGGGGGTGGGCCTTCTGGGTTGGGATGATCGTCGTTGTCGCCGTTGCGGTTGTTCTTGGACGTCAGGTCGCACTGGTGCGCGGTTCGGCTGAAGCACGGGAACAAGTGCGGAAGCAGTTCCGAGGGGTCGCAGCGTTGATGGTGCCCCGCGACAACCGTGAACGCCGGATGTGGGTGGGTCTGAGCGTCACGGCTGGTAGTTGCGAGGAAGTGCTCTACCGTGGGTTCCTGATGTGGTATCTGATGACATGGCTTCCGGCGCTGGCGGCCGTGCCGGCTTCAGCGGTTGTCTTCGGAGTAGCGCATGTCTACCTCGGATGGGGGCTGGGGGTGCTTCGCGCGACAGTAGTGGGTGTGGTCCTCGGCGCGGCGTATCTGCTCACCGGGACTCTCTGGGTGCCGATGGCTCTCCATGCGGTGGTGGATGTCACGAGCGGGCTCACAGGTAGTGTCGCCTTTGAGCAAGCCGCGCCGGTTACCATCCAGAGCGCAACTGGAGGAGGGGAGTAGCCCCACCTGCCGCGGCAGCCCAACAGCAGCATGCAGCGGACGGCGCTGCGCGCCGCCGCTGATGCTGGGCGTAGGTGCGCATAACGGAAGGAGTGTCAAATGAAGTGGAAGTGCTTGGTCCTTGCCAGTGTGCTGGCCCTTTGTTGCACAGCGTCGTTCGCACAGCAGCTACAGCTTCCCGAAGACCCTGTACTCAAGGAGCAGATCCGAAAGCTGGACATGGCCCACGCAGAGGCAATCTTCAAGGGCAATAAGGCCGCATTGCAGGAGTTGCTTCCAGATGACCATACTGTCAACCATCCGACGAATCGAATTGTCCAGGAGAAGATCGAGCTTCTGAAACTGATTGACGACGGCGTGATTCGGTATGCGCGGTTCGAACGTCGACCAGAGAGGTTCCTCTTTTACCGGGATTTGGTCGTGGTGATGGGTGATGAGACTGTTGTCCCCGCGCCTGGTGCGCCCAATGAAGGCAAGGTCCTTCGAAGGCGTTACACGAACGCTTGGATGCAGCACGATGGAAAGTGGCGTTTGGCATTCAGGCATGCCAACAACGTATGTTCGGCATCCGGAAAGTAGGCTCCGCGCACCTAACGAGCGATTCCAGCGGACGGCCTCGCTTCGCTCGGCCGCCGCTGAATCGCGGCGTTAGGCGACCCCTGCACGTTTCCGGGGAGGCTGAAGAACGAGTGTCACGCGGATCCCGAGGCGAGCCAGCATGTCGATGAGGGTTTCGATGCTGAAGAGATCGATCCGACCCCGCACAAGGTCGCTGATGCGGGGCTGGGTGACGCCAAGGAGATCCGCAACTTTCGCTTGGGTCATGCGACGGGAAGCAATGGCTTTCTGGACGCTGATCATGAGATCCGCGCGGACCCGCAGATGTTCAGCCTCGTCCTCAGAGAACCCAAGGTCCCGGAACACGTTGCCGCTCGACGCGGTCACTCTAGACTTCATAACTCACCTATCCTCTCGCCGCCCTGCGCTCAGCGACCACCATCCCAAGGCGATGCCTCGCAAGTTCCACGTCAGCCGTGGCCGTCTTGCGCGAGCGCTTTTCGAAGGCGTGAAGCACGTATACGCTCTCGGCGAACTTGGCGACATACAGGACGCGATGTTCGAGCCCGGTGTGAATTCTTATCTCCCGAGCGCCCGGCCCCACGGACGGCATTGGCCTCCAGTCGTTCGGATCGAGCCCGCCCTGGACACGCCGCAGTTGATAGCCGGCGATGGCGCGGACCGCCTCCGGGAACCTCCTGAGGTCGTCCCTCGAGCTGCCGACCCACTTCAGCGGCTTGTCCACCACAGACTAATATACAAGTCCTTGCATAGTCTGTCAATCACCCGGTTGTTCGGGTCGCCTAACAACGTATCTGGACTCCCCCCGCAAGTGAGATGTGATCGCGTTTGTGCTTAGCTCCTCCCTGTTTCGGCATCGAATCCCAGGCGATCAGGCTCGACTGCAGTCGTATCTCCGGCCTCTGAGTGGAGCTTCTGGTGCTCCGGGCCATGGTGGAATCCGCGCGCGGGGAGCCAATCAATGCACACGACCTCGTGGGCCAGCGAAGTTATCGGCTTTCCCCTCGCGTCGGCCCGAACCGATGCGCCATCCATTCGATTTACCCGGTACAGTCGGGGCATGGTTAGCTTGTTCCCTACGTGGAAGTGTTCTGGGTTTTAGGCAGCTGGGGCCTCGCGATAAAGAGCATTGTTGCGCCAGACGGCCCAGACGATGCGGGCCATTGTGTTGGCGAGAGCGACAGCGGTCTTGTTGTGGCCACGGCGTTGTTCTCGGTCGAGCGCCCAGGCACGGAGTCGGTCGTGAGCCTGGGAGTGTTTGGCGTGGCAGAGGACGGATCGGGCGCCGTGAACCAGGAGCATGCGGACGTACCGATCCCCACGCTTGCTGATCGCACCGAGCCGGCGAATCTGCCCGCTGGAAGACTCTCGTGGAGTCAGGCTGAGGTAGCTGGCGAAGCGGCGCGCCGACGGGAACCGGTGGATGTCTCCAACGACCGCGACGAGAGCGGTGGCGGTGAGGAGGCCGACGCCGGGGATGGAACGGAGCTGGGGAACCACGGGAGTTTCCCGAGCCAGAGCTGCGAGTTGATCTTCGACGGATGCGATGCGGGCTTCGAGTTGACGGATTTCTTGGCACACTTCAGCGAGCGAGGGTCGTACGGTATCCGGAAGGCCGGATTCCGCGTCTTCGAGCGCGGCGAGGACGGTGGGAACGACCCGAAGGGCACCAAGGGGAATCACGAGACCAAACTCCCGGAGGATCCCCCGTGCCGTGTTGATCCTGGAAGTACGACAGGCCAGCCAGCGCGAGCGCAAGCGATGGAGGGCCGCGAGGGCTTGCTGGGAGACGGACTTGACGGGAACGGGATGAATGTTTCGGTTGCGGAAGGCCTCGAGGATACCCTTCGCGTCGGTCTGGTCCGTCTTGTTGCGGACGACGTAGGGCCGGACGGCGTGCGGGGGAAAAGCACGACCCGGTGTCCCTGATCCTGGAGCACCCGTCCCCAATAGTGCGCCGAGCCGCAGGCTTCCATGACGACGGTGACGTCCTTTCGGGCGGCGAAGAAGGTGCTGAACCGGGCACGGGGAAGCCGGTGGGTCTCGGCGACATGGCCGGGGCGGCGGGAAATGGCGATCTCGAATACCGACTTCGCGACATCAACGGAAATGGTCGTATGCTTCATGGCGGACTCCTCCTCCCCTCGTGGGAGCTTTAGCGTGGCCAACGACTTTGGCACCATGATGCCGCTCAAGTCGTGGGAGGAGTCCATTGCATCAATACAGCCGAAGGCCGCTGCGCGGCCGCGGCTGATGCCGGGTCGTTAGCCGGACGCCGGACGCGTGGAATGGACCAGGTACGCAGACCACGGTTTCTGCAAGGCGGCGGAGCATTGCCGGTTGGCAACGTGGCCGATAGCGTTGCGTGGTATTCCAAACAGCTGGGGTTTGACCTCGGTCGAACCCATGAGTCAGGTGAGCGACTTATCTACGCGCACCTCCGGCGGGATGACACCATGCTGCTTCTCCTCGATCAGAGGGGCTACGAAGAGGTTGGTTATCTTCCCCCGCAGTTGCGGTTGGGCGAAAAAGACGTCCGCATAAAAGTAGATGACCTCGAATCGCTTAGGGGCGAACTGTCAGCCAAGTTCAAGGAGCGTCTTGTCGAGATCGAAGCTCGTGGGGTTACCCTGGAAATAAGAGTGAAAGACCCGGACGGCTACGTTGTCGCGTTTTGGCAGTGGGCAGGTGCGGATGAGTCATCGGCGGCCGGCTAACATGGCCATAAGGCTGACGGTCCACACCGTCACGGTCCGTGCTTGCGCACGGCCCGCGCCGGCGCGGCCCGCAGCTCATGGCCGACGTTCGACGGACACGACGCAATGAACGAAGAAGTTCTCGGGGGCGACGTCGTTGAACTCAAGGCGCTTGATGTGAAGGCGGACTTGCCATTGCTCGAGCGTTGGCTGCGGAGTCCGCATGTAGTCCGATGGTGGGGGAGTCAAGACCTGCACGCGACCACGCTGGCTCAGCGGTCGAGGGACACAGATGCCGTGATCACCTTTGACCGCAAACCGGTTGGCTACCTGTGCTGGCAGGCGCCGTCACCATCAGAACTCGCTGCTGCAGGACTCATGGACGTCCCCGACGATCTGGTGGACATCGACATTCTGATCGGTGAGCCAGAGTTCCTGGGTCGTGGCGTAGGTCCGAGAGCGCTGGTCTTGGTTCTTGCGAAACTGCGTGGCGAGGGGGTGGGGTTCGCCGGCCTCGGGACATCGACGTCGAATCGGGCGGCAATCAGAGCATTCGAGAAGGCGGGATTTCGGACGTTCCGGGACTTCGAGGATCCGGAGTTTGGAACGTGCAGATACCTGGTGGCGCAAGTGAGTGGCGCCGTCGAATAACAAGTTAGAGGGGCTCGAACGCAGGGAAGTAACGCCTCCGATCCGAGGAGACCACGGAATCTCGGAGCAGGCCGGGAGATGGAAGGTAATCGCCGTGTTGTCCGCCGGGGAGTGACTGGGTTGAAACGGCGGCAGGCGGCCAAGGTGGAACCAAAGATTCAGACTGTGGTATGAACGGTACCCAGAGGCAGTTGCGGGCAGGGTGATGAGAAACCTCGAACCATGCGAACCGCGTCGCCAACCGTCGGTGCCTGCGGGTACCGTTCGACAAAGAACGAACTTGGTCTTCGATCGGGGGCTGCCGAGAAGCCGGACCTCCGCTGTGGACAGTCCCGGCTCGCCCTCTAACAAGGCCGTCGACCTGACGGTCCGCACTGTCACGGTCCGTGCTGGCGCACGGCCCGTGCCAGCGCGGCCCGCAGGTCACGGCCGCCGTTAGCCAGCCTGGAGAGCCTTCGATTCATGCCGGTCCACCCGTCACGACGTCACATGCAGGTGACCTGCCTGTTGCTTCTGCCGCTCGCCTTGACCGCGTGCAACCCGGGTCCGTCTCCGCGTCTGCTCACCGGCGCCGCGGTGACTCCCGGCGTTTGGGGCGTCCTCGTCGTCCCCGCCGCGCCCGGCCCGCACTCCGGTGTAATCTTAGTTCCGGGCTCTGGCGGCTGGCGCTCAGGCTACACTCGATTCGCAAAGGCCTTTGCCGACTCCGGCTTTGTCGCGTTGGCCATTGACTATTACGCGGTCACGGGACGAGGCGACACGCGGGAGGAGGAGATGCGCAACTGGCCTTCGTGGCAAGCCACGATTCGCAACGCCGCCACCTACCTGGAAGCAACTCCAGCGGTCTCGGGGCGACCCATCGCGCTGGTCGGATACTCCCGAGGCGCTATGCTGGCCATTTCCGTGGGAGCGTCAGATGCGCCGATCTCGGCGATTGTGGACTTCTACGGTGCGGGGAGTGACGAGGATCCGCCTGATAGCCTGATGGCGCATTTCCCCCCGCTTCTCATCCTCCACGGCGAGGCCGACAGCGACATCCCCGTAGCCCTGGCCCATCGCCTGTATGATCGGATTCATGCTCATGGCGGGGACGTGGAAATGCAGCTGTACCCCAACGCGGAGCACGGATTCAATGCACCATGGGCCGCGGGTTACTCACAGGCCGAAGCCACTGATTCCTGGAGCCGGACAATCGACTTCCTGAAGCGCAAGCTGAAAGCCGGAGCGCCGCGTTCGGCTGGCTAACAATGCAGCGGACGGCGCTGCGCGCCGCCGCTGATGCTGGGCGTTAGACGGCCACCCCAACGACGTAAAGGAGGCAGCTCTTGAACTGGCGCCGCTACTTTCTAGCACTTGCTGTCGCTTGCCTACTGACGCTCGTGGCCGACCTGGTGCTCAACGCGGTCATTTCTCGGGAGGTCTACACGAGGTCGGCGTCCTTTCTCCTTCCGGCGCACGAGCTAAACGTCCGCGTCTGGCTCGGCTGGGGAGCGATCATGAGTATCGTCGCCGCATTCGGGTTTCTTCTCGTCCGCGGCGGTTGGGCGGGGTTCCGTTGTGGTTTGCAGTCTGGTCTTGTTTTAGCCGTTGCGGGTGTCGCGGGCGTGGCGGGCATTGCCTCGATCGTTGCCTGGCCGGGTGAGCTGCTGGCGGCCATCGCTGCGCAGCAGTTCACGAACGGTCTCATCCTGGGTGTTGTGTTCGGAGTCGTCTACCGGCCACCCCATGGACAATGAATCGGCTGTGCTACGCCGTCTAACAACGCGCCACAGCGACCGGCGGGCGCGCGCATCTTCACGGGTGAATCCACAGCCAGGTGGCGCGCCCGTCGCCACTGAGCGTGGGCGTTCTCCGTCTTAAGAGAGGAGAGGATTGTGATTGCGGCCCTCATTGGTGCAGCGGTTGGTGTTCTTACCATTCTGTCTGCGCGATTCATTCGTGGGGAACGTTGGTTGTATTCGTTGGGCCTGCTCAGTCTGCCTAGCATCTACGCGTTCTTCGCTCTACAAGCAGGCGAGCAGGCTGTGGGCATCAAGGAAATGATCTACGGTGCTCCGTACGTTGTCGCCGGCCTGGTCTTCGCGTTTGTTAGCGTCCGGCAGTCAGCAGTAGTGGTCGGTGTATTTTGGCTACTGCACGGGCTGTACGACTTGGTGCACAGTCAGCTCATCACAAACACGGGCGTTCCCGGTTGGTATCCCGTCTTCTGCTTTGTGGTTGATGCTGTTATCGGCTCGTATCTTCTGTGGCTATCGCGACGTGTTCCCGATGCAAATCTCCGCCAGGCGTAAGTAGAAGCGTTGCCGCGGTGGGAAGTTTGCAGAAACAAGTCAACGCCTTGAGTGCCTGGCCACCGTCGGAGGCGCCGGGCCAGCAAACGCTTGCAGCCTTGGGCTGCACACACGGATAGAGCTGTGGGCGAAGCACGCAGCAAGGCCAAGCCCAAGAAGGCCAAGCGCCCGTCGCGCGTCGTCAACGGGGAACCCGCCGCGACCAAGCCCAAGGGGGCCGCCGGCAAGGGCCGGCGATCCGCCGCAATCAAGCGCGAGGATCCCTCGGTGGCCGCGAAGCCGGTCCTCCTCGCAGGCGGCAATCCTCAGATCCCCAAGGCCGACGGCGACGCCCCCGTGCAAGCCTACATCTCGGCCATGCCGGGCTGGAAACGCGACGTCGGGCGCCGCCTCGACGCGCTCGTCTTGCGCATCGTGCCCAACGTGCGCAAGGCCGTGAAGTGGAACTCGCCCTTCTATGGCATCGAGGGCCAGGGCTGGTTCCTCGGCCTGCATACCTTCACGAACTACGTAAAGGCGACCTTCTTCCGAGGCGCCTCGCTGCGACCTGTCCCACCCGGAGGCACGGGCAAGGACGCGCGCTGGATCGACGTCCACGAAGACGATCTTGACGAGGCGCAGATGGCGAGGTGGGTAAAGCAGGCGGCTGCCCTGCCCGGCTGGGTTACGTCGGACATCCGTCAGGCGTAGGCGGAGAATCCTCCCGATGGTCTTGAGCGGCCATCGTGAGACAGCAGTCAAGGCACTGAAGATCGTCCAACCTTGGAAAGATCTGAGGAGGCCTTCGGCGACAAGTCCATCAACCACAAGGCGGCAGACTCGCTACCGGTCGGTGTCGTGTGGGCGTTCGTCATGCGCCCGCGATCGAGGTGGTTGCCGAGATCCGTGGCGGGTATGATCTGGACGCGCTAATCGGAGGGCCGAATCCATGTCCCGCAAGACCGCGCACGATTTCGATCAGGAGCTGCTCGTTCTGTTCGACGCCTACGTCCACGGCGCCATCGACCGCCGCAGGTTCCTCGACAAGGCTGCCAAGTTCGCCGTCGGTGGCGTCACGGCGATGATGCTGCTCGATCAGCTGAGCCCGAACTTCGCGGCGCAGGTGGTCGGCGCCGAGGACACGCGGATCGCGGCGACGCACCTCGAGTACGACTCGCCCAAAGGCTACGGCAAGGCCCGAGGGTACTTCGTCCATCCGGCGGCGGCGAAAGGGAGGCTTCCGGGCGTCCTCGTGATCCACGAGAACCGCGGCCTCAATCCGCATATCGAGGACATCGCACGGCGCCTCGCCCTCGACGGCTTCGTCGCCTTCGCCCCCGACGCGCTCTACCCTCTGGGCGGCTACCCCGGCGAGGAGGACAAGGCGCGCGAGCTGTTCCCGAAGCTCGATCAGTCCAAGACCCGCGAGGACTTCATCGCCGCCGCAGCGTTCCTGAAGTCGCGCCCGGAGTGCACGGGCAAGATCGGCGCGGTGGGCTTCTGTTACGGGGGAGGCATGGTGAACTACCTGGCCACGCGCCTCGGCGGCGATCTCTCCGCCGCCGTCTGCTTCTACGGCTCCGCCCCGGACACGCAGGACGTGCCGAAGATCAAGACGCGGCTGATGGTGCACTCGGCGGAGAAGGACGACCGCATCAACGCCAGCTGGCCGGAATTCGAGCGGGCTCTCAAGGCGGCGAAAGTCAAGTACGAGCGGTTCCTGTATCCCGGCACGCAGCACGGCTTCAACAACGATACGACGCCGCGATACGACGCGGACGCGGCCAAGCTCGCCTGGGGGAGGACGCTCGCGTTCTTCGAGAAGCGGCTGCGCTAGCCCCGCCTCGAGGCCGTAGCCGCGCGATTCCGCCTCGGTTCCCGGCGATTCATTCTCGTGCGTCCCTCGCGTATACTCGCGCCAGCTTTCCTCGTCGGCCCGAGGAGGAAGGACGCCCGTGACCTCGTTCACGTACTTGTCCGATTCTTCGTCCACGAGATGACGGTCCCAGCTTGCTTCGCCGTCTCGTTCGAACCCTTCGACGCGCTGTCGGAGGCCCGCCTCGACCATTCGTTCGCGCCGATCGTCGGACGGCTGCTCCGGGGCAATCCCCGATCGCTCCCCCTTCAAAGCGTCGGAAGATCCGAATGCCCGCACCGCGGCGAAGAGCGCGAGCTCGCTGACCCGGAGGGATCACGATGACGGAAACGGTCTCGAAGCCCGCCGAAGAGCTCGAAAGGCCCCGTCGGGCGTGGCTCGCGTTCCTCCTCGGGTTTGTCTCGGCTGGCCTCGGGCACGTTTACGCCGGGCGGCCCTGGCGCGGCGTGGGCGCGTTTCTCTTTCTCCTGCTGCTGTTCGTCCCGCTGGGCGAGGCGATCCTCATCCTCTTCCTCGGGTCGCCGGCTCGCACGATCCTGGGCCTGACCCTACTCTGCGGCCTCGCCGTGTTGGTGCCGATCGACGGCGCGATCGTGGCCAGGCGGCGGCGCGCGGCGCCCCTGACACGCTGGAATAGGGACTGGGTGTACCCGCTCTACTTCGCCGCGACGAGTTCGATAGCGCTCATGGTGCCGCCGTACCTGGTTTCGTACTATCCGGTTCGCATGCTAAGGGTCCCGTCCGGCGCGATGGAGCCGAATCTCCTGGTGGGCGACGTCGTTTTGGCGGACGTCCTGCACCGCGGCAGCGCCGGCATGGTGCCGGGCGAGCCCGTCGTGTTCGAGGTTCCCGCCCAACCCGGGATCTGGTCCGTGAAGCGGCTGGCCGGCCTTCCCGGACAGACGGTCGAAATGCGCGACGGTGTCTGGCTCGTGGACGGCCGTCCCGCGTCGCAGCGCGTCGAGATCGGCGAAGGAAGCCGGATCTTGGAATCGTTGGGCGAGCACCGGTACGAGATCGGCGAGTGCGACCGATGCAGTTGGGGTCCCGGCACGGTCCCGACGGAGCACGTGTTCGTCCTGGGCGACAACCGGAGCCGCAGCGCCGACAGCAGGGTGTTCGGCTTCGTCCCCGTCTCCGCGATCCGGGGCCGCGTGCTCGGCGTCGCGTGGTCGTCCGACGCCGAGGAAGGCGTGCGGTGGGCTCGGTTCGGAAAGAGGATCTGAGCAGGCACCGTCGTTTGCCACGAGCGTTGGAGATCGGCTACGGCGGGTGCTGCGCCGTCGCCTCCTGGGGCGCGCGCCCGGCCTGGCAGGCGGGAATCGAGCGTCGGCCGAGCGGTAAGGAGGAATCGACGTCATGCCGAGCGGGACGGTCACACGCCGCGACCGGATCAGCGGCGGCCTCGTCGGGCTCCTGGTGGGCGACGCGGTCGGGGTGCCCTACGAGTTTCACGACCCGGCCGATCTGCCAGCTCACGACGCCATCGAGATCGAGCCGCCCACGGGTTTCGCGCGAGCCCACGGGAGAGTGCCTCCCGGAACCTGGTCGGACGACGGCGCGCAGGCGCTCTGCCTGCTGGCGTCGCTCCTGGAGCACGGCCACCTCGATCTGGCGGACTTCTCCGAACGGCTGGTGCGATGGTACGACCAGGGCTACCTCGCGGTGGACGGCGTCGTGTTCGACGTGGGCGTCACCACCGGGCGCGCCATCGGAGCGCTCCGCGGCGGCGCTCGTCCGGAACGCGCGGGCCCGGCGGGGGCCGACGACAACGGGAACGGGTCGCTGATGCGCGCGCTCCCGCTGGCGCTCTGGCACCGCGGCACCGACGATGCGCTGGTCCGGGACGCGCAGCTCCAATCCCGCGTCACCCACGGCCATCTACGTTCCCAGGTTTGCTGCGCCCTGTACTGCCTGTGGGCTCGGCGCATGCTCGAGGGCTCGCGGGGGCCCTGGGACGCGGCCGTCTCGGCCCTGCGAGGTCTCTATCGCGAGGACGACGAGGCCCTCCGGGAGCTCGAGGGATCCATCCGTCCCGACGAGCTGATCGAGGGGACGGGCTCCGGTTACGTCGTGGATTGCCTTCGCTCCGCGCGGCTCGCGCTCGGAGAGAGCACCTACCTGGACGTCGTCCGAGCCGCGATCAAACTGGGGCGCGACACCGACACGACGGCCTGCGTGGCCGGAGGCATCGCCGGAATCCGGGACGGGATCGATTCCATCCCGATCGGCTGGCGAAACGGCCTTCGCGGACGCGAGATCTACGAACCGCTGCTGCAGCGGCTCCTCGAATGGACGGACGGCGCCTGAGCGCCGGCCTCGAGCCGCAGGAGCAACCGCGTCCAAACGGCGCCCGGCGGATACCGGTTGGTATCCCCGCCACCCTCTCTCGCCCCGCCTCCTTGGAGGTGGCAGCGGCAGCCGCAACGCTCGCGCCCGCTCCCTGGCTTGCATTCCCCCACGACTGGGCGTACAAGAAACCCAGCAACCAAGGCAGCGGCGCGGGCTCACCTTGCCGTCGCCGTCGAGGAGAACAGCGGCGAGTCGGGCGAGCTTGAAGTCACGCAGCGAATGCTCGATTGGCGTGACGACCGCGAGGTTCTGCCAGCGGTGAGTCGGGTCGCTCGACCGGGACGGCTCGCAGAACACCGGCGCCCACGGGACGAAGCGACCCGAGGAAAGGGGGACGGTATGTGGAGATCTCTCTGCTTCCTGGGTCTGGTCCTGCCCGCACTCGTTGGCTGTGATCATGGCACGATCGGCTCCACGCCGAAGAACTGTCCAAGCGGAACGACCCCGTGGAGCAACGCTCACTGCTACGAGGCGATTCTGGCGCCGGGTTTCTCCTGGTCCGACTCGCAGAACAGCTGCGCGGCCCGAGGCGGTCACCTTGTAACGATCACATCGGCAAAGGAGAACGCCTTCGTCTTCGGCCTGGTGAGCGGAATCAACGCCTTCTGGTATCTCGACGGGTTCGGCAACGGCCTAGGGCCGTGGCTCGGAGGCTACCAGCAGGCCAGCCCGACGGCGCCGAATGCGGGCTGGCAGTGGGTCACCGGCGAGCCCTTCGTCTACGTGAACTGGGAGATTGGCCAGCCTGGCGACTTCGGTACGGTCGAGCAGGATCGTCTTCGCTTCTTCAAGGCGGGCGGCCTCATCGGCGATCATCGGGACGACAGCGAGTCGAACAACCCGCTTCAGCACCGCCTGGGCTACATCTGCGAATACGAATGACGCGGTCGAGCATGGCTACTTGTCTGTCGGCCGCCCACCGCGTCGGAGGTCAAGTATCTGGAAGGCAGGTTGCATCTTACGCGCACCAGGGAATACGGCGCCTCGCGTTGCTTCCAGGATTCCGCTTGGGACGCGGCCCCCCAGCGGGAGCGTGATGTGTCCTTCACGGCGGCCCATCACGTGTTCGCCCGCAAGGGCATCGTCACGCCTTTCGCGCCGCGGGGTATACTCGCCGCAGTTCGCCTCCCCGACACGACCAAGGAGGCCGCCCATGACCGCGCTCACGTACCTGGTTCACTTCTTCGTCTATGAGATGATCATCCTCGTGTGCTTCGCCGTCGTGTTCGAGACCCTCGCGGGGTTGTCGGACTCGTTGGGTCGAGGCATGCTCGCGGTCGTCGCGAAGGGTGTCGTCTGGACCCTCATCCTGACCTGGTTGTTCGGCGGTTCCTGGATCGCGCACAACGCGTCCCGGCGGCGAGTCATCGAAGAAGAGGGTTTCTTCCAGGCCGTCGGAGGTGCTCTCTCGGAGGCGCGCCTCAACCTGTCGTTCGTACCGGGAGTCGGCAAGCTGTTCAGGCCCCGGCTCTCGAAAGGCTCGCCATTTGAACCTCCCGACGATCCTGCGTGAGGACGAGCGAGAGGTTTCCGCGAGGGCCGGTCGGAGACCCGAGTCATGACGACACGGGGCCTCGCGAGCGCCGCGATCCGCCTGAAACCGGAGCGAAGCCCATCGCGATGCCGGGCGCAGGGATGGTCGCGGGTCGAATCGAAGTGCTCGCCCTGGATCTCGAAGGCACGCTGGTCTCCAACGCCGTGAGCCAGATCGCGCGCCCCGGGCTGTACGAGTTCCTCGAATTCTGCCGGCGAGCGGCGCCAAGGGTGGTGATCTACACGGGGGTTGCCGAGAGGAAGTTGCGGGAAGTCGCGGCCAACCTCGTCGAAGAAGGCTCGGCCCCCGCCTGGTTCGCGAGCATCGAGTACGTCCGGTGGAGCGGCGACAAGAAGGACCTGGCGCTGATCCCGGGGGCCACCGTCGAGCGCACGCTCCTGATCGACGACTACGAGGACTACGTCGTCCCGGAACAACGGCGGCAATGGCTGCCGATCAGGTCATTTTCCGCGCCGTACGCGGCGGACGATACGGAGCTTCAGCGAATCCGGCGGGTCCTCGAGGAGGAGCGGGGATGTCGCGCCGGCTAGCACGATCCTCGAGCAGGCCGGACCGTACCGCAGTCGAAGTCGCCAGCCACTCTGCGCTCGCTGTCGGGAGTCCGGAGGAGTCGAGAACATGAGTCCATCGCATTTTCAGACGCGTACCCTGGCGCCCGATCCACCAGGCACGTTCTTCACGACGGCACTCCCGTGGAAGGAGCCAGCGTGACCGCGGGGGGAGCCCTTCTCTTCTCGAGTGGCCTGGTCGGACTTCCGACGAAGGGAAGGCGGTACGTGAACCTCCTCCAGCCCCGCGGGGCTCGGGAGGACAGCGCGGCCCGGCTCGCGGCATCCGCCTTCGAGGGTCGCGGGGCGTTCGAGCGCGAAGGGCTGACGGTGGTCTTCCCCACGGCACGGACGGAGACTCTTCCGGACTACGGCTGGTCAGCGAGAACCGCCTGTCCGTCGTGAAGAACTTCGTGAGCAGTGGATTCGCCCTGCCGACCAGAACGGGTTCTTCGCTCGCGAAACGCACGGCGTCCAGGAACTCTTCTTCTGCCGGCCCCACACTCGACTTCGCGTCGTCATCGACGGTCCGTTCCTCGTGTACTTTGCGGAGGACGGAGGGGTTCATGCGGCGGCGTGGTTCGATCGGGACGGTTGCGAGAAACCCTAGGCGGGAGGGGGCCAGCATCCGGTCGGCCCGGAGTCCTCGCGGCGCGTCTGTCCGCCCACCTCGGCGGACGGCTACGCCTCTGGCCGGCGAGCCTGTAAGATGTGCGAATGACCGAGTTGCCGTCGTGCTCGTGCTTTCGCGGTGGCGCCGAGGGTTGGGTGGGAGTCCAATTCCACGACGAGATCCAGGACGTGACCTGCGACGCCTGGAAACGACTGATCGAAGCGATCGACCAGGCATCCCTGGACGAGCGCGAGAAGTTCGACCCGCTTGAGGGGATCCCGCGAGAGGAGCGACCGCAAATCGTTACGCTGCCCCCGACGATAGGGAAGCTGCGGTCGGTCAAGCATCTTTATCTCTACGGAAGCTTTCTCGTCCGGATCCCGAGGGAGATCGGCGAGATGACGAGCCTCCAGTGGTTCAATCCCTACACCTCCTCGCGACTCCACTGGCTTCCCTACGAGATCACGCGCTGCAAGAACCTGCGCCTGAGCTTGATCAGCATTCGCCACCTGTACGGCAACTTCAAGCTGAGGCCGCCGTTCCCCAAACTCCCCGTGTCCGATCGCCTGATGTTCGCCATCACGGACGGCAACCTCCGTTCGGATCGCGAGGCGCCCGTCCCTTGCAGCGTGTGCGACGGGCCTTGTCCCGGAGCGCCCTTGCAGGCGTGGATCTCCCTGCGGGTCGGGACCGACGTGATGCCGTTGCTCGTACATGCGTGTTCGCAACATTGCATGGAAGCGTTGCCGAAACCTCCCGAGCAATACGTACAGTTTCCACACACGGGAGGGTTGAGTCTCGAACAACCCGCGGCGGGCTGGTGCTAGGCGCCAATCCCGAAGCGCCGATTTCGAGCCCGCCACAACAGGGTAGGGCAAGGGGAAACAGCCGATGCGCAACTCCAAGCGTTCACACCCGCTTTCCGAGACCGCCCGGCGCACGTCCATCAGCCACTTCCGCCCGCATCCGTGGCACGGCCTGGAGGAGGGCCCCTCCCCGCCCGAGATCCTCAACGTGTTCGTCGAGATCACCCCCTTCGACCTGGTCAAGTACGAGGTGGACAAGGTGTCGGGCTACCTTCACGTGGACCGGCCGCAGCGAAGCTCGTCGCAGCCGCCGGCGCTGTACGGCTTCGTGCCCCGGACGTATTGCGGAAGCCGCGTGCAGCGGCTGTCGCCGAAGTCCAAGCGGGGGGACGGGGACCCGCTCGACATGTGCGTGCTGAGCGAGCGCGAGATCACCCGCGGGGAAGTGATCGTGCATGCCCGCGTGGTGGGCGGCCTTCAGATGGTGGACGGCGACGAGGCCGACGACAAGATCATCGGGGTGCTGGACAAGGACTTGATCTGGGGGGAGGCGCGCGAGATCACGGACCTGCCGCCGGTGCTGATCGAGCGGCTGGAGCACTATTTCCTGACGTACAAGATGGTGCCGCGGCAAGGGCCGAAAGCGCACATCGAGAAGGTGTACGGGCAGAAGCACGCGCTCAGGGTGGTCTCCGCGGCGCTGGCGGATTACAAGGAGAAGTTCGAGTGAAGCGAGGGGAGCCCCGGACCATCGACGAGTACCTGGCGCTCGTGAGCGGCGAGAAGCGCGCCGCCCTCCAGAAACTCCGCGCGGCCATCAAGGCCGCGGCGCCCGAGGCGGTAGAGTGCATCGCCTACCGGGTCCCCGCCTTCCGCCTTCGCGGGAAGATGCTCGTGGCCTTCGGCGCTGCGGCGAACCACTGCGCGTTCTATCCCGGCGCCTACCCGATCGAGGCGCACGAGGACGATCTCGAGACCTACGACACGAGCAAGGGAACGATCCGCTTCCAGCCGGACAGGCCGCTGCCGGCCGCTCTGGTGCGCAAGCTCGTGAGGGCCCGCATCGCGGTGAAGGCTACCCGTCAGCCGCGTGCGACGGTCGGCGCCAAGCGCCGCCGCTGAGTCGCCACGGCAGGCGGTTCGTCGAGAGCCCCGTTATCCGCAGGAAGGAGAAGATGACATGGCGAGCAATCCCGTCGGCTGGTTCGAGATCTACGTGCAGGACATGCCGCGCGCGAAGCGGTTCTACGAGACCGTGCTCGGCGTGACGCTCAACGAGCTCCCCAGCCCGATCATCGAGATGTGGTCGTTTCCCCAGAACTTCACGAGCTACGGTTCGTCCGGCGCCCTGGTCAAGGCCGAGGGGATGGCGTCCGGCGGCAACAGCACCGTGGTCTACTTCCACAGCGAGGACTGCGCGGCGGAGGCGGGGAGGGTCGCCGCCGCCGGGGGTCGCGTCCTGAAGGAGCGGTTCTCGATCGGCGAGTTCGGCTTCATCGCGCTGGCGTTCGACACCGAGGGGAACCTGTTCGGCCTCCACTCCATGAAATGAGCCGCGCAGGGCGGGACCGGGGTGGCGGGACGGCGCGCTAGAATGGGCCCATGTTGAAGGTCCTGCTCGTCGCCGTCGGCGGGAGCATCGGGTCGGTGCTTCGCTACGCGGCCAGCGGTCTGGCCCAGGACCTCTTTCGCAACTCGACGTTTCCCGTCGGGACGCTGCTCGTCAACCTCGCCGGCTGTCTTCTCATCGGCGCCGGCTCGCAGCTCGCCGAGGCGCGGGGAGCGTTCAGCGACTCGTCGCGCGCGCTTCTCTTCATCGGCGTCCTCGGCGGCTTCACGACCTTCTCTGCCTTCACCAACGAGACGTTCGGCCTGTTCCGGTCGGGAAGCCCGCTGCTCGCCTGGGTCAACGTCGCGGTCCAGGTCCTGGGCGGCCTCGGCTGCGTGTGGCTCGGCAGATACGCCGCGTACCTGGTCTGGAGGTAGCGATGACGCTTCCCGAGGAAGGTTCCCTCCTTCGCATCTTCATCGGCGAGAGCGACCGCCACGCGGGCAAGCCGCTGTACGAGTGGCTCGTGCTGACCGCCCGGGAGCACGGGCTCGCCGGCGCCACCGTCCTCCGCGGGCTGATGGGGTACGGCGCCCACAGCCGCCTCCACACGTTCAAGATCGAGCGGCTCTCGTCGGATCTCCCGATCATCGTCGAGATCGTCGATACCCGCGAGAAGCTCGAGGCCTTCCTGGCCGTCATCGATCCCGCCATCTCGGAAGGGCTCGCGACGATCGAGAAGGCCTATGTCCATTTCTACCGGCCGGGAGACGCCCGGACCTAGGCCGCGGCCCGAACGGCGTCGGCACCCGACGGGAGGGCACGATGCGCGCGCGAATCCTCCTGGCCCCGCTCACCATCGCGTGGCTCGTGACCGCCGCGACGGCCCACGCTCAGGACGGAATGCCGGTCACCCCCGAGCAGAAGCGCGAGGCCGTGACGGTCCTGGCCAAGCTCCTGCGGGAGCGTTACGCCATCGCCGGGACGGCGGAGGCCGCCGCCCGGTCCATCGAGGAGAAGCTGGCGCAGGGCGCGTACGACTCGGTGAGCGATGCGAAGAGCTTCGGCGAGCGGATCGACTCCGATCTGAGGGCGGCGACGAAGGACAAGCACCTCAAGTTCGGGGTTCCGGACCGCCCGGCGGGCGCCGCGCCCGGCAAGGCGGCCGATCCGGCCGCCGGGCAGGCCGCGAGACTCGCGGGCATGCGTCGGGGCAATTTCGGCCTTCTCGGGGCGGAGATCCTGCCGGGCAACGTGGGTTACCTCAACGTGCGGCGCTTCGAGCCCCCCGAGGTCGCCGGCGACACGTTGGTCGGCGTGATGGGTTTCCTCGCCAACGTGGACGCCATCATCGTGGACGTCCGGAATTGCCACGGCGGAAGCGTCTACATGATGCCGCTGTTCGGCGCCTACTTCCTGAAGCAGCCGGCGAGCCTCTTCGACATGGTGTTCCGCGAGAGCGGCTTCACCGAGCGCTTCTGGACGCAGGCGTACGTCCCCGGCCGGCGGATCGCGGACGTGCCGATGTACATCCTGACCAGCGGCTACACGTTCTCCGGCGCGGAAGGGTTCGCTTACCGGTTCCAGGTGATGAAGCGCGCGAAGATCGTCGGCGAGGTGACCGGGGGCGGGGCGAACGCCGGCGGCATACTCGACGTGCCGCCGTTCTTCACCGTGTGGATGCCCATGGGCCGACCCGTCGATCGGGACACGGGAACCAACTGGGAAGGGACCGGCGTGCGGCCGGACATCGCGGCGAGCGCCAGGGACGCGCTCGCCGCGGCGCACCTCGACGCGCTGCGGTCGCTCGAGGCCAAGGCCACGGACGCGGACGATCGCGCGCGCCTGGGCTGGGCCATCGAGCGAGCCCAGGCCCGCCTGCGTCCCGCGACCCTTGCTCCCTCCGATCTGGAACGCTTCGCCGGCACGTTCGGCACCGCCAAGGTGTGGGTCGAGGGGGGGCAGCTCCGCGTCGAGCGCGACGTCAACCGGCCGTTCCTGCTCGAGCCCGTCACGCCGCTGGTCTTCTCGACGGAGGCCGAGGATCGCGTGCGCGTCGAGTTCGTCCCCGGGCCGGGCGGACGCGTCGAGAAGCTGATCTTCACGGACGAGGACGGGAACAAGGAGAGTCTCGAGAGGACCCGCTGAAGCGCGTTGCCGCACGGCGACAACCGGCGGGCTCTAGACCGGACGTGGACGGCTGGACCATGACGCGGCCCCTTCTCATCCTGGACCTCGACGAGACCCTGGTCTTCTCGACCGAGACCGAGCCGGCGCGCGGCTTCGATTTCAAGCTCTTCGTCTACTACGTGACGAAGCGTCCCCACCTCGACGAGTTTCTCGCGCGCGTTTCGGCCTGGTTCGACCTTGCCGTGTGGAGCTCGAGCGATGACGCCTACGCGAAGGCCATGGCGGCGAGGCTGTTCCCCGGCGCGGAGGCGCTCCGCTTCGTGTGGGGGAGGACGCGCTGCACCCCGAGATACGACGGCGAGTCGCTCGGGAGCTACTACCTCAAGGACCTGAAGAAGGTCCGGCGGCTCGGGCACGATCTCCGCCGCGTCCTGATCCTGGACGACAGCCCTGAGAAGGTCTCGCGGAACTACGGCAACCACGTTCGCATCGGGCCGTTCGAGGGGGACCCCGGCGACCGCGAGCTCCTCGACGTGCTCCCGTTCCTCGAGTGGCTCGAGGACCAGCCCGATTTCCGCGCCGTCGAGAAACGGACGTGGAGGGTGGCCCGGGCGTAGAATCGGGGCGGGGAGAGGCGCGGCGGTAGCGGGCCGCGGAGGAAAGCGATGGCGGCATACGTGATCGTGGACGTCGAGGTGACCGACCCGGTCCGGTACGAGGACTACAAGCCGGCCGCCGCGGCCACCGTGGCCGCCTACGGCGGCAAGTACATCGTCCGGGGAGGGAAGGTCGAGACCCTCGAGGGGGAGTGGCCGGTCGGGCGATTCGTCATCCTGGAGTTCCCGAGCATGGAGCGGGCGAGGGAGTGGTGGGCCTCGGAGGCGTACCGCCCGGCGAAGGAGCTGCGCCACGCGACGGCCCGCTCGAGAATGATCCTGGTGGAAGGGATGGGCGGATAGCGAGGGCGGCCATTGGTTTCGGCGCTCTACCAGGGCGCGTTCCGTCCGAAGCGGGGGCCGGCGCCGCGAAAGGGGCCGCGATGAGCGACGTGAAGATCGACTTCGGGAGCGAAGCGTGGCGGGTCGTGGCGCCCGGCGGCCGGCAGAAGGCCGTGGAGCGGGCGGGGAAGCGAGTCCGCCTCGTGGAGTTCGGCACCGAGTTCGTGGAACCCGACTGGTGCCTCAAGGGGCACGTCGGCTACGTGCTCGAGGGAAACCTGGAGCTCGAGCTCGAGGACCGCGCGGAGCGCTTCGGCCCGGGCGACGGATTCGTGATCCGGCCTGGCGGCGTCGAGAAGCACAAGGCGCGCGCCGTCGGTTCCACGGCGAGAATGCTCCTCATCGAGGACGTCTAGTCGCGGAGACCGGCATGAGCCGAATTCGCCTGATCCACTGGAACGAGGACGAGGGGCGCGCGCGCGCGGCGCTCCTGCGCGACGCGGGCCACGAGGTCGAGTCCGGCGTTCCGAAGGACTTCACGTTCTTCCGCGCCCTCCGGGCAGACCCTCCGGACGCCGTCGTCATCGACCTCGACCGGCTGCCGTCGCAGGGGCGGGACATCGCGCTCTCCCTCCGCCACTCGAAGGCGACGCGCCACGTTCCCATCGTTTTCGCCGGCGGCGCGCCGGAGAAGGTGGCGCGCGTTCGGGAGAAGCTGCCCGACGCGGCCTTTGCCGCCTGGAAGGGGATCCACGGCGCGGTCGCCCGCGCGATCCGCCGTCCTCCGAAGGCCCCGGTCGTGCCGCGCTCGCCGCTCGACGGCTATTCGGGGCGGCCGCTTCCCGCGAAGCTCGGGATCAAGCCGAACGGGACGGTCGGCCTCCGAGGCGCGCCGCCGGACTTCCGCGAGACCCTCGGCGAGCTTCCCGAGGGCGCGAGGGTGTCGGCGAGCGTGCGGGGCCGCTACGACACGATCCTCTGGTTCGTGCGCTCCCAGAAGGCGCTCGAGGCGGAGATCGGAGCGATGGCCGGGCGCGACGACTTCCGGGGGTTGTGGATCCTCTGGCCGAAGAAGGCCTCGGGCGTGAGCGCGGACGTGGGCCAGGCCGATGTCCGGCGCGCGGGGCTCGCGGCGGGTCTGGTGGATTACAAGATCTGCGCGGTGGACGCCACGTGGTCCGGGCTGCTCTTCGCCAAGCGCAGGGAGAAGAAGAACGCTGCCGGGAGGGGGTGATGCGGTGACGACACCGAAGTGCAGGGGCTGCGGAAGCGAGTCGCTCGCGGGAGGAGCTCTGCACGGCTTCGTGCGAGCGTCGTTCCGCCCCGAGGGAGCGAAGTTCATGACGCTCGAGACGTCGGACATCATGACCCGGGCCACGATGTGCCGGAAATGCGGGCTGATCGAGATCACAGGGGATGTGCGGAAGCTCGAGAGGCTCACGAATCCCGCCGCGGCGGGAGACGCTCCGGAGCCCTGAGCTCGCGCAGGCCGGGGATGCTGGGAAGGAAACCCCGGCACCGTTTCTATGCCGAGACGAGGTCCTTCAGCTCGTCGAGCTGCTCCTTCGACGGGATGCCGAACCACACGCGCACGACCAGCCCGTTCCCGTCGAGAAGAACGGTCGCCGGGATGTACGGCAGCTTGCGCATGACCGGCGGCTCCGGGTTCTCGACGCTGAAGATCGGGAAGCCCACGGCCGCCGGGACGATTCCGGAGACGTCGGGCGAGTCGCCGGGGCGATCGGTCTCGATCCCGATCGTGCGGAAGGCCGAAGCCTTGGCCGAGGCGAGGAACTCGCCCCAGACCGGTAGCGTCTTCTCGCAGGCCGGGCAGTGCGACGAGAACACGAGCAGCAGCGTCTTGGGGCCGTTCGGCGGGAACTCGAGGCGATCCTTCCGCCCCGCCTCGCCGACGAGCGCGAACGGCTCCACCCGGTCGCCGGTTTTGAGCGCATCCGGAGGCAACTGGGGCGCCGAGACCGCGCCCATCCCCATCTTGAGCTGCCGGTTCTGACGCGCCAGCACGATCACCAGCACCGCGAGGGCGATGCACGCCACCACGAGGAACAGGGTGAACGTATCGCGGCGGGGCTGCTCTCCCGGCCCGGCCGGCGCCGGCTGCGTCTCCGTGGACATCGAACGACCTCCCCGCGCGAAGCGCGCCGCGGTCCCGTCAGTCTAGCCGCCGCGGCAGACCGCCAGCAACCCGCTGGTAGAGGAATTTCAATGAGGGACAGCAACCTACCGCGGTTGCTGTCCCTCATCGAGACGCTCGCGAAGGCCGAGCGGTCTCACGCCGGCAAGTTCCAGAATGCTCTCGACACGTTCTAGTCGCTCTGCCGGGGGGCGGCGCAGCGCCGGTCCTCTCTCCCCGGGGCTCGCTCGCCGTTCCGCGTTTTGCCGCGGCGGCTCGCTCCGGTTTCGACCGCGCCCGCAAAGGAATTGCGGGCGCGGTCGAAACAGGGCCCCGGGGAGAGAGGACCGACGCTGCGCCGCCGTGGAAGGGCGAGCGGGGGCGGCTGTTTCCGCCTGCCGTTCCGCTCCGGCCCGAAATGCCCGCCCGGACGTCCTGCCGTCCCGGAAGCGATCCCGACCTACCAAGCGACCTTGTCGTGGCGTACACTTAAGGTTTGAGGACGACCCCAACCGCAACCGGCACGACGAGGAACCTCATGCCGACAGAAGATCTCCGGCGCCACTCCCGGTGGATGATCCGCGCCCTCGAGTGGAACGACACTCGCGCGCGCTACCCCAACCTCTGGCACGAGGGGATGCCCTGCCAGCTCCTGGCCTTCGAATCCATGGGGTCGAGACTGCGCCTCGGCGACCTCATCGCGGTGTATCACCCGACCAGCCAGACCCATGCGAATCGCTCGGAGCGGTTCGTCGGCATCTCCCGGGTGATCGGCCTGCGGAGGGCGCAGACGCCGGGGTCGGTCTGGGTGGACCTCGAGACCGCGCACCGGCTCGACCCGCCGCTCGACCTGGGCGCGTCCCCCGGCCGCGTCTTCCTCTGCTGCGATCAAGGCTGGCCCGAGCGCGAGGTCGCCCTGTTCCGCCGCGTGTTCGACGCGGCGGTGTCGGCCGGCTGGGCGCCCCTTCCCGGCGACGTCGAAGGACCCGCCGAGACCGTTCCGCGCGTCGTCGGGGAGACGCGCGCCGCCGCGCAGGAGACCGCTCCCGAGGAGCCGGCCGCCGAAGCGCCGGACACCGTCGCGCCTCAACCGAACGGGATGCCCCACGCTCCGGCCTGGGCGGGGCCGTCGGCGGGAGCGCGGCTCTTCGCGGGGGTGGACTTCAGCGGGGACATGCGCGACCCGAAGGAAGGGACCTGGCTCGCCATGCTCGAGCTCAGGGACGAGCGGCTCAGCGTCGTGCGTCTCGAGGCGACGGGGCGGACCGGACTGGAATACCAGCTCAGGAACCCCGACGCGGCGATGCTGCACACCGAGGCGATCGGGCTCGATTTCCCGTTCGGCCTGCCGGTCTCCTTCGCGGAGAAACTGCTCGGCCACCCCTACTCCGACGAGGGATGGTGGTCGCTCGTCAAGAAGCTCGAGCGCACCACGCGGCCCGCGTACTTGATCGCCCTCCAGGAGTTCCGCGACGCGAACGGCGAGACCAAGCGTCTCACCGACGAGCGCGCGGGGGCGTTCTCGCCGCTCCATCGCGTGAACCCCGACCTCGGGCCGATGACCTACCAGGGGATCCGGATGATCGCGGAAGAGCGCTCGCGCTACGCGGTGCGCCCCTTCGAGAGCGCCAGGGGACGGCTCCTGATCGAGGTGTATCCGGGCGCCGCCGTCCTGCGGCTCGGCGTGGAGAGGGACGAGCAGAACGGCCGGACGCAGGCGATCGCGAGCGCCCTCGCCCGCGCGGAGCGGCTGCCCGTCGAGATCGGCCAGCCGTTCCTGAGGCGCTGTCTCTCGCGGCGCGACGCTCTGGACGCCGTGGTCGCGGCCCGCTGCGCCGCCCTCGCGGTGCTGACCGGCGAGACCGAGAAGACGCCGGAGGAGCTGGCGCCGGGGGAGGGAGACCGGGTACGCAAGGAAGGCTGGATCTACGGGCTCGAGTGACGGGGTTGCTCACCCGATCGTTCATCCACGTCCCGGGGGTCGGTGAGCGGCGAGAGCGCGCGCTCTGGGAGCGGGGCTACACCGACTGGGACGCGTTCCTGCGCGACCACCCGAGGAACCCCTGGCGCGAGCTGATCGCGTCGAGGCTCGACCGCGAGCGCGCGGCGCGAGACATGCCGCGACGCGAGCTGTGGCGACTCGCGCGCGCCTTTCCCGGCCGCACCGCGTTCCTCGACATCGAGACGACGGGGCTCGCCCCGGGGCGCGACGGCGTCACGTGCGTCGGGCTCTCGGACGGCGAGGGGGTGGTGGCGCTCGTGGCGGGACGCGATCTCGACCGGCTCCCCGAGGAGCTGGAGCGCTTCGACCTCCTGGTCACGTACAACGGTTCCTGCTTCGATCTGCCCATCCTCGCGGCCGCCTTTCCCGAGATCGACTTCCGGCGATTCCACCACGTCGATCTCCGGTACCCGCTGCACCGGCTCGGCCTGAAGGGGGGCTTGAAGGGGGTCGAGCGCGCGCTCGGCCTCGCGCGCGCGACGGAAGTGGAGGGCGTCGACGGCTACCTCGCGGTGCTCCTGTGGGAGGAGCACCTCAAGGGGCATCCGCGCGCGCTCGAGACGCTCGTCACCTACTGCCTCGAGGACGTGGTGCACTTGAAGCCGCTGCTCGCGCACGCGTACGACCGCCTCGCGGAACAACTGCCTCTCGACGTGGAGCCGGTCGGCGCCGGGCCGATGCCGGCGATCCCGTTTCGCGCCGACGGGGATCTGGTGAAGGACCTGTTGCGCCGGGTCGAGGCGGCGCGCGAGCTGGGGCAAGGCGGCTGGTGACGCGCCCTCCCCCCGGGCTCACTCCCCCGGGGGGGTCTGCATCGTCATCACCCAGAACGCCAGCTCGTACTGCGCTACATCCAGGACGGCCTGCTCGGCGCGCTGGACCTCCCGGCGCGAGGACTCGGCGAGCGCCGCGTCCGCCGCGCGGGCCAGCGCGGCCAGGCCGGACTCGTAGACGGGGGCGTAGAAGTACTGGACGAAGCTGCGGAACTTCGGGGCGCCCGGGTGCGCCCACTTCCAGGCGTCCCTGTAAGCGCGGTACTGGGCCCACAGCACCACGAGCTCGATCGTGTACGGCTCGAAGCCGAGCGAAACGGTGTAGTCCACGTACGCGCGGCAGACCGGCTGAAGCCCGATTCCGGCATCGACGCCGCGGGCTCTCAGCGTCGGCTCGAGCCACGACAGATATCTGAGGAGATTCCGGAGAATCTCCAGTAGCACTTTCCGGTCCCGCTCGGGCGCGGCCGCCGCGATCCGGCAGTACGCGGGAAAAAAGCCGTTTGCGAGGTGGCCGTGCTGGACGAGCCACCGGTCGAACACCTCGACCGGGAGGCTCCCATCGCGCACGCCGGCGACGAAGGGGTTGCGGCAGGTCACCCTCCAGAGCGGAGCGTGCCGTTTGAGAAGCGCCGCAGTCGTGATTCTGGCCGTGCCCATGAAAGCCTCCCCCACGCCGGCGGAAGCGAGACGGCTCGCGCCGCCCTATCTCTTGACCAGCAGCAGCGTGGTCGGATCGAGGTCGAGCCCGGGACTTCCCGGCGCGCTGTCGCCGTGTCCCTTGAGTACCGAGAGGTGAACCGTGCCGTCGGCTCCCTTGAGCCGCAGGAGCACGTTGATGATCGCATCGTAGCGGCCGAGGGGCTCGGGGAAGCCGCCCAGCGGCGCTACCGCCGCTCCCTGGTCGAGCTTGGCGGACATCCAGAGCGCGGCGTCTTCCGATCGGGCGAGGTCCTTGAGTGCGGCGACCTCCGTCTCGGATCCGTTGCTCCAGTCGTACCCGTCCACGACGATCAGGTCGGGGCGCACGTCGGTGTGGGACCGGAGGAACGACAGGGAGCGGGCGAGCGCCTCCACGCTGAACGCCCCTCTCTGGTAGATGTGAATCCTCCGGTTGCGCTCGACGAGCAGCCGGGCGTCGCCCGGCTTCTCCAACCGCTCGACGCGAGACATCTCGGCGAGGATCTCGTCGTAGTAGTTCCGGACGCGGTCCACGGGATGGTCGAGCGCCACGTGGAGGGCCCGGCAGCCGCCGAGCAGGACGTCGAGGGCGACGCCCACGAGGAACGCCGTCTTGCCCGCGCCGGCGTGGGAGCACACCACACCCAGATCGCCCCGTCCGAGACCCCCGTGGAGGGAGCGGTCGAGCACGCGGAGCGGGCTTCGTTCATGGATCTCGGAAATGCACGTCATGTCCCGTGTCTCCTTGGGTCGGCGACCCCTCTCAGGACGTTTCTTCTACGCTGTCCGGGATTCTCATGCAACCTGTTACGTCATTCGCGGCGAATCGTCTGAAGCGCCTCGGCGCCGTCCCGGATCTTCCCGACTTCCCGCAGCAGGATCTCCGCGCGCTTTCGGATCGCCTCGGAGGTCCCGGCCTGCGCCAGCAACATCTCGACGTGGCCGAGGATCCCCATCAGGGAGTTGTTGATCTCGTGCCGGACGTTGGAGGCGGCCTCCAGCGCCCGGTCGTAGGCCGACTCGACGGCGCGGAGCCTGCCCAGCTCCGCGACGTCCTCGACGAGGGCCACCGCGTGACGGCCGCCTCCCGCGGCGAACGCGAGGAAGCGGACGCGCAACTCTCCCCGCGCCGCGCCGAAGGCGGAGACCGTGAAGCCCGCCTCGAGCGGTCCACCGGCTTCGAGACAGGACCGGCCGTGCGCGCGGATCTCCTCGGCGGTGCCGAGCTCCTCGAAGAACGGCGTCCCCAGCAGCGCCGGGCCGTTCTTCCGGGCGAGCCGCTCGAATCCGGCGTCGGCGGCGACGATCGCTCCGGCGGCGTCCAGGACCGCCACGCCGAGCGGCACGGCGGGCTCGAGCGGCGGCCGCGACGCGCTCACCGCGGCCTCGCCGGACGGCGGGGGCGCGCGGAAGCGACGCGGGCGCCGCCCGTTCCCTCGCCGATCCCGGCAACCGCCAGCAGGCGGAGGAGCTCGCCGACCACCGCCCCCCGGCTGTCGCGCCCCATCTTCACGAGCACGATCCGGGGATCGTGGCGGACCTTCTTGGGGAACCCGACGCCGTGGCTCGCGACCGTGGCGAGCAGCGGCACGTCGCCCGACAGAAGGCGCTCCACGGCGTCGCGGAACGCGGTCGAGAACGACTCCATCTTTCCCACCTCGTCCAGGACGACGAGCTGGGTATCGAGGCCGGGGGTCAGCGCGGGGACGCCGGTGGCGTCCAGGTCCTCGGCGCTCACCGTGTACGGCCCCAGCCGGTAGGGGCCGCCGCCTCCCACGCGCGCCAGCACGAACTCACGTCCCTCGAGGGTGATGCCGCGAAAACCGGCGCGGCGCGCTCCCTCGCGGAACTCCTCGGTCAGGAACCCGGTCATCCGCACGGAGCCGCGCAGCCGCTCGACGACCCGGCGGATTGCCGTGGTCTTGCCGCAGCCGGGATCCCCGGTCAGGAAGATCTTAGGAGCGATGCCAAGCTCCTCTCGCCGGCCGCCACCCGACACGCGGCCGGCGCCGCGCCCTGGAACCCCATCGCCACCAACCTCGGCCCCGGAATGGCAGGGGAGACAGGAATCGAACCTGCAACCCCCGGTTTTGGAGACCGGTGCTCTGCCAATTGAGCTACTCCCCTACGCGCCGATCCGGATGCCGGGACGCCGCGGCCACCCGAGCTATCTCGCTGGCGCCCAAGCGCTTGGCGTAAGAACGGGTGAACGGCGACAGGCCAGTGTACACGCCGCCGAAGGCGAATTCAACCGCTGCGCCGCCGCCACGAGCCCCGGTGGCGGCCGCGCCCCTGGACCTCGTACTTGGCCTCGAAGTTGGTGAGCGGGGCGTCGGCCGGGAGGGGGAAGTCGTCGCCGCCGAACGCGGGCAGCCTCTCGAACGCGGGATGCGAGTCGAGCAGCGGCTCGATGGCGGTCCAGTACTCGTCGTGGTCCGTCGCGACGTGCAGCCCGCCGCCGGGCTTCAGCGTTCTCGCCAGGTGCTCCACGGTGGAGAGCTGCAGGAAGCGGCGCTTGTGGTGCCGCTTCTTGGGCCACGGGTCGGGGTAGAAGACGTAATACGTGTCCACCGAGGCGTTCGGGATGCCCCGGGCGACCAGCTCGCGCGCGTCCACGCGGACGAAGCGGATGTTCTCGAGGCCGCGCTTCTCCGCCCGGGACTCGGCGATCCTCAGGTACTCGTTGGCCCACTCGACGCCGAGGTGGTGCGCGTCGGGCCGGGCCGCCGCGACGGCAAGGAGGAACTTCCCCTTGCCGATCCCGATCTCGACCTCGACACGCCCCTCCGAGCCGAACACCTCGGCCCAGTCGAGCCCGTCGAGAGCCCGGTCGGGATCGAGCCGAAGCCGAGACACCACCGCAGCCGAGGCGTTTTCGCTCATGCGCTCATTCTAGAGGAATTCAAACGGGGACAGCAACCTCGCGCGGTTGCTGTTCCCCGAGATGGTTGCTGTCCCTCGTTCGAATCTCCTACATCGCGACGGGGCCGGGGGTGTCCGCGCCTTCGAGAAGGCCGAGGATCGTGCCGACGAGGTAGAGGGAGCCGGCGACCAGGATGAAGCTGCCGGGGGACGCCAGCGCGCGGGCGCGGGCGAGGGCGGCGGCCGGATCGGCGACGGTCTCGATCTCGAGGGCCAGCCCGGCCGCCTGGCGAGCGAGCTCGGCGGGCTCGGCCGCGCGGTCCACGGGAGGCCGCGTGAAGACGGCCGCGCGGACGAGCGGGGCCAACGGCTCGAGGATGCTTCGCGCGTCCTTGTTCGCCATCGCTCCGAAGAGCAGGACGGGCGGGTCGCCGCCGCGCTCGCGGAGATAGGCGGCCAGGGCCTCGGCTCCCGCGGCGTTGTGGGCCCCGTCCAGGAGGATCGGCGGGGCGCCCTCGACCCACTGGAGGCGCCCGGGCCAGCGCGTCCTCGCGAGGCCGCGCCGGACCGCACCCGGATCGATCGCGATCCCCGCCGCGCGGCCGAACTCCTCGAGGGCCACGATCGCGACCCTCGCGTTCTCGACCTGGTGCAGGCCCGGCAGCGGGACGGACAGGCCGCCGTACCTCGCCGCCGCCGTCTCGACCGTGAACGTTCCCGCCGGCCCCGGAGCGACGGTCGCCGCCGACGCCGCCTCGATCATCGTCGCGCCGGCCTCGCGCGCAGGCGCGCCGCAGGACCTCGAGCGCCTCGGGCCGCCGGACGCCGGTCACGAGCGAGCGCCCGCGCTTCACGATCCCGGCCTTCTCGGCCGCGATCTCCGCGATCGTCTCCCCGAGCCGGTCGGTGTGGTCGAGGTCCACGGTCACGATCACCGAGAGCGCCGCCTCGACGGCGTTCGTCGCGTCGAGCCGGCCGCCGAGGCCCACCTCGAGCACCGCCGCGCCGATCCCCGCCTCGCGGAACGCGTCGAGCGCGGCGGCCGTCATCACCTCGAAGAACGACGGGTGGGCCTCGAGCCCGCCGTCCGCCAGCGCGCGCTCGATCGCGGCCTCGCACCGTCTCGAGGTGGCGGCCGAGATCGTCCGGGGCAAGGTCGCTCCCGGCGATCCGCACCCGCTCGCCGGGGCGAACGAGGTGCGGCGACGTGTAGAGGCCGGTCCTGCACCCGGACGCCGCGAGCGCCGCCTCCATCATCGCGGCCACGGAGCCCTTGCCGTTGGTGCCGCCGACGAGCACGGACGGGTACGCCGACTCGGGATGGCCCAGGCGATCGAGGAGTGTCGAGATCCCCCCGAGCCCGAGCTTGATCCCGAATTGCTGCAGCCCGTAAAGCCATCGGATCGGATCGCCGGCCATCCCGCCCATAATAGCGGGCGGCACTCGCCACCGGGAGAGCACGTCGTGCAGGGTAGGCTGGCATGGGTGGTCGTCGTCGCGGTTCTCGCCGCGGGGCTCCTCTGGGGGGCGTGGAGCGTGCCGCTCCTCGATCCCGACGAGGCGCGGTTCGCCCGCACGTCGCTCGAGATGCTCCGGGCGGCCGATCCCGTCGTGCCCACCTTCGAGGGACAGCCGCGGCTGACCAAGCCGCCGCTGCTCCACTGGATCCAGGCGGCGCTGTTCCGCGTGCTGGGGCCGAGGGAGCTCGCCGCGCGGCTTCCTTCGATCGCCGCGACGCTGGGCCTGCTCCTCATGACCTTGGGGGCCGTGCGGCGGCGGTTCGGCGACGAGGGCGCGGCCTGGGCGGCGGCCGCCTTCGCGGCGTTCCCGCTCGTCGTCGCGCTGGGGAAGATCGGCACCATCGACGCGCTGCTCTCGCTCCACGTCGGCGCGGTGCTCGCGCTCGAGCTGGCGGGCACGCGCGAGCACCGGTCGGCGGTGCCGGCCGCGATCGGCGCGGTCCTCGGCCTCGCGTTCCTGGCGAAGGGGCCGGTCGGGGTGGTCGTGCCGCTCCTCGTGATGCTGGGGGGGCGCACCGCGGTCGGGGGCGAGGTCGTCCCGCCCGTCCGGGCCTGGCTGCTCGGGGCCGCGGCCTGGTGCGCGGTCGTGCTTCCGTGGGGGCTCGCGTTCGTCCGGCGCGTCGGCGTTGCCGACACGGCGGGGCTGATCCGGCGCGAGGCGCTGGAGCGCTACTTCTCGGACGACACGCTCCACGGCAAGCCGTTCTGGTTCTACCTCGTCGTCGTCGCCTTGGGCTTCTTCCCGTGGGGCGCGACGCTCGTCCTCGGCGCGGTCCGGGCGCTCCAGAGGCGCCGCGACCCGGCGGCGCGCACGGCGGCCTACGCCGCCGCGGGTCTCGTCGTGTGCCTCGCGTTCTTCTCGATCGGGCGCGGGAAGCTCCCCAGCTACGTCCTTCCCTTGGCACCGCTCGCGGCGATCGTGATCGCGTGGGAGATCGGGCAGGAGACCGCCGCGGCGCGGGGACGGAGGGCCGGGCCGCTCCTGGCGGCGGCGAGCCTCGCGATCGGCGCCGCCGCGTTGGCCGGGGCGGCCCTCGCGGGAGTCCGGCCGGAGCTCCGCGCGGCGATCGCGACCGGCTCGGCGATCCTCGGGGCCGGCACCCTGGCCGCGATCGCGGGGCTCGCGAGGGGCCGGCCGCGAGAGGTCCACGCGGCGGTCGCGGCGGCCGGTCTCGCGTTCGCGATCGTGTGCTCGGCCATCGCGTTCCCGGTCCTCGGGAGAGACCGGAGCGCAGCGGGCCTCGCCCGCGACGTACCCGCGCTGTCGTCGGGCCGTCCCGTGGTCACGTTCGAGAAGCACCTGCCGACCCTGACCTTCTACCTGGACCGCGCTCTCGAATGGCAAGGGGTGGCCGAGGTCGGGGAGAGGGTCGCCCGCCCCGACCACCCGCTGCTGGTGGTGGACCAGGAAGACCTGCCGCTGCTCCCCTCCGAAACGCGGGAGACGATCGAGGAGGTGGGACGCTCCGGCCGGTACCGCGTCTTCGCCGTCAAGGAACGGGACGGGCGATAGCTCGCTTGACGGTCCGAGAGGACCCCTGGTAGGGTGGGAGGCGCGCGCCACCCATAACCGGAAAGGAAGCGGACCGACCCAACATGGCCTGGTTCAAGAAAGAAAAGATACCGAAGCAGGCGCCTCCCGAGGAGCGCCGGCTGCAGATGCCGGAAGGGCTCTGGGTCAAGTGCGAGAACTGCAAGGAGATCATCTACAAAAAAGAGGTCGCGCGTAACGCGAACGTCTGCCCGAAGTGCAACTACCACTTCCGGATCAGCGCCAGGGAGCGTCTCGACCAGCTGTTCGACGAGGGGATCTACGAGGAGTTCGACACCGAGATCGCCCCCGTGGACGCCCTGGAATTCAAGGACACCAAGCCCTACCGCGACCGGCTGGTGGACTACCAGGCCCGGACCGGGCTCAAGGACGCCTTCATCTCCTGCGCGGGGAAGATCGGCGGATGTCCCCTGGTCATCGGCGCCATGGAGTACGGCTTCATGGGCGGCTCGATGGGGAGCGTGGTCGGGGAGAAGGTCACGCGCTGCGTCGAGCGCTGCCTCGCCGAGAAGATCCCGCTCATCGTCATCTCGTGCTCGGGAGGGGCCCGGATGCAGGAGGGCGCGCTCTCGCTGATGCAGATGGCCAAGATCTCGGCCGCGCTCGCCCGCCTCGACGCGGCCGGGCTGCCGTACATCTCGATCCTGACCGACCCGACGACGGGAGGCGTGACCGCCTCCTATGCGATGCTCGGGGACCTCAACGTCGCCGAGCCGAAGGCCCTCATCGGGTTCGCCGGCCCGCGCGTGATCGAGCAGACGATCCGGCAGAAGCTGCCCTTGGGCTTCCAGCGCAGCGAGTTCCTCGTCGAGCACGGGATGGTCGACCTGATCGTCGAGCGCTCGCAAATGCGCGAGACCCTCATCTCGTGCCTCCGCTTCATGACCGACATCGAGCGCACCGCCGACGCTCCGGTCCCAGCCCTCCGCGCCCAGGAAGACTGACCCGCCTCCCAGGATCGACGGCATCCTCCGAGGTCCGAACGGACCTTCCGGTGGCCCCGACCGCCGACGCCGCTGCATTCAAGATGCTTGTTTTCAACAAGATAACGAGTCGCTTGTCATGGGCGAGCGCAACCATGCGAGATTTCTACTCCGTTGGGGTTCGTATAGTCTAGGAGGATGTTGGTGTCCGACCCCGCCGAGGCGTTCGAGCGTCACCACCTGGCGGTCTACCGCTTCCTTCTCCGGATGAGCGGAGACCGCGCGGCGGCGGAGGAGCTGACGCAGGACACGTTCCTCCGGGCGGTGCGCATGGCCGCGGGTCCCGACGGGTGGCAAGCCGAATCGGAAAGGTCCTGGCTCTTTCGCGTGGCGAGGAACCTGTTGCTCAACCGCCGCCGCGACGACGAGCGGCGTCCGAAATGCTCGCCGCTCGAGAACGCCGAGGCCCTAGGAATCGGAACGGGTGCCCAGGAAGACAGGGCCGCGCTTCGAGAAGCCCTCGAGGCGCTCGCCTTCGCCGATCGCGAGGTGGTTCTGCTCCGGGAGCTGGGAGGCTTGACCTACGACGAGATCGCCGGCGTCACGGGAACCACCCAGGACGCCGTGCGCTCGCGCCTTCACCGGGCGAGGCTGGAGCTTCGTGACGCTCTCCGCTCCCGGGAGCAAAAGGAGTCGACGCCATGAGTCAGGATCCATCGGAAGTCCTGTCCGCGCTCCTGGACGGCGAGGATGTGGAGCCGGAGGAGCTGCGCGCGGCGATGGCGCGGCCGGGTGCAGGCGAGCTTCTCCGCGACCTGGCGCTGCTTCGCGCGAAGATCCGCGCCGACACGGCCGAGCCCTCCGAAGCGTTTCGGCGTCGGATGCGCGCCGCGCTGCGCGAACGCTCCCTCGAGGAGCCGCGCCGGCTCCGCTGGCTCCGCGTGGCGGTGCCGATGGCGGCGGCGGCCCTGGTCGTCCTGGCGCTCTTCCTCTGGATCGGGGGACGTTACGAAGGAACCCGCGGACGCGCCGCGGACCGCCCGCCAAAACCGGATCAGGTCCTTCGCTTCGAGCCGGGTACCGAGTGGATCTCGGATCGGAAGGGGACGTCATGAGAGAGCGAAACGTCTCGCGCATCGCGCTGGCCGTGACGGCGCTCGCGTTCTCGGTCGCGTGGGCCACAGCGCCAGACGCTGCGGTCGCAACCGCCGGCTCCCGAAAGGACTGGAACGACGCGGGCCTCCGGATCGGCATCTCTCTCGTGCAGACCAGTTTCCAGGACGGGACGTTTGGCGCGACGGAGACGACCGGCTCCGCCTCGGCGACCGTGCCGCCGGATGCGGCCGGCGTCTTCTACGTAGGCCTTGGGTCCTTCGGGCCCGACGGCCGTCCCCGCGCGGGCGACCTGTGCTCCGGCTCCGTGGGAAGCCGCCCGCCGGGGAAGGACCTCGACGGGCCGACGCCGGCGATGCTCGCCTCGCATCCCTACGTGTGGTGGATCGTCGCGCGGCCCATCCCGGCCGAGTTCGGGCGCGTGGCACTCGAGGCCACGTGGTCCCGCTGGGAGGCGGACGGTGCTGGACGCCCGGTACGAGCCGCGGGCGAGACGCGGAAGATCGCGATGGAGGAAGGGGGCGTGAACGCGCTGGACTGGATCAAGCTGCCGGACTCGGTCACCCCGGAGTGCGCTTCGGACGCCTCCATCCGGATCGGAGCTTCCATTCCCGACGATCCCTCGCTGGCGGGCACGCGATTGTCCTTCGACCTCTGGTTCGAGCACCGCGTCCCCGGCGAGGAGCCGATCCGGCGGCGGTTCCGGGGAGAGGGAAGTCCGGGACAGCCCGTCGCATTCCAGATGGAGCCGGTGCGCCTCGCATCGGCGCGAGACGGACAGGAAGTCGTACTCCAGGTCGATGGCACCCTCCGCGCGCGCCAGCTCCGGGACGGGACCGTGATGGTGGAGCTGCGGTCGTCGCGCTCGCTCGATCTCGAAAAAGCCGGTCGGCGATCGTCGTCGAACCTCGGTCTCGGCCGCGGTCGAAAGGTGTTCCAAACGGCACCGGGGAACACCGTGTCCGTCGTCCTTCCCGACCCGCAGCAGTCCGAGGTCCCGTATGCGTCGTCCGCGGATGCGTTGATTCTGACGGTGGACCAGCCGGCTCGTTGAACTCGCGACCGACTTCAGAGGTGCGACTCGAGAGAAAAATGACGGTTCACTGAAACGATCGCCTCCCGACGGGGTTCTTTCATCTCGGACCGGCACGGAAAGCCGGCCAGGAGGTGACGCGATGAGGATCCCGAGATTGTCCATGTGGATCGCGCTCGTTCTGGTCGTTCTCGCATCGACGAAAACGTCCCACGCCACCTGCCTCCCCGGCGAATGCTGCATCGAAGCCGGCTGCTGCCGGGCCACGCGGATCTGCGCGATCGGGGAGACGTGCTCGTGCAGCTTCAATTGCGGTCAGGGCCAGTCCTCGTGTTCCTGCGAGTGCAGCGGCGGCGAACGCCTCGCGGGAAAGGCCGGCCACCCGGTGATGCGCCAGGAAGCCGATCCCAAGCTGGCCGCTCCTCTCATCGGCCAGGAGGTCGGCATCTCGATTCGCCACGGCGACATTTCTCTCGAGCACGTGGCGGCGATCCTCCAGAACACGACCCGTTGGTCCGTCGAGGCCCAGGACGACGTTGCGGCCTACCGAGTCTCCGGGGAATTCCAAGGTGATCTGGCGGACGTCGTGAAGGCCATCGCCGAGTCGTGCGGCGCCGGGTTCTCCGTGGATTCGGAAGCGAAGACGATCGTTTTCGGGAAGAACTGATCCCGAGAAAGCCGTCAAATAATTGGATGAAATGAGCCAGCGAAAGCACCGCGCCAGAATGGCGCCGGTTCCGTCACCGATGGGCGACAGCAGCCGGGCTGCGACGAGAGGTACTGGAGGGGATGATCGGTGGGACGAGCAACCTGGCATTCGGGAGTGCGGCAGGCTCTTCCGCGACAACGCGGTCGCCTCGGCGATCGCCGACCGGCTCGTCGAAAAGGAGCTCGTTCATGAGGCCACGCACCTGCGGACTCGGCGTATATTCACTTGAGAGTCCTTCAGATGTGCAAAACGCGAATCCAGCTCGGCGCCTGTCGTAAGGGGCACACGATAGGCGAACGCTGCCGGAAGAGAAGCGGACGAGCGGCGGCTCAGCGGGCGTCCGGGGTGTGCACCTCTTCTGACGAGAGCAACATGCCGCGTTCAAGACTCCGTTTGGCTCTGCTCGGGCTGGCGCTCTTGGCCTTCCTCGCCAGCGACGTCGGGACGCTGGTGAGCGCTCCGAAACCCAACGGGCCATCGGCCGCCTATGTGCCCGGCGAGCTGATCGTCAAGTTCAAGCCGCAGGCGGAGGGTCGCCACAAGGCCTCGGCCCGAGCGGACGTCGCGGGCGAGCTGCACCGCACGTTCCGGTCGAAAGCCGAGCACTGGCGCCTCGGACCCGGGGTCGACACCGAGCAGGCGATCGCGCGCCTGAAGGCGAATCCCGAGGTCGAGTACGCCGAGCCCAACTACATCCTCACCGCCGACGTGATCCCCAACGACGCGCGCTTCAACGAGATGTGGGCCCTGCGGAACACCGGCCAGACCGGGGGAACGCCGGGCGCGGACATCGACGCCACGCTCGCGTGGGACGTAACGGTCGGCAGCCCGAACGTGCTCATCGGCGTGATCGACACGGGTTGCGACTACAACCATCCCGATCTCGCGGCCAACATCTGGACGAACCCGGGCGAGATCCCGGGGAACGGCATCGACGACGACGGCAACGGCTTCGTCGACGACGTCCACGGCTACGACTTCTACAACGACGACGGCGATCCGTTCGACGACCACGGCCACGGCACCCACACCGCCGGCACCATCGGGGCGGTCGGGGACAACGGCATCGGCACGGTGGGCGTGAACTGGAACGTCAAGATCCTGTGCCTCAAGTTCCTGGGCTCGAGCGGGTCGGGCTCCACCGCCGGCGCCGCCGCCGCGGTGGACTACGCCGTCCAGATGGGCGTGGACCTGACGAGCAACTCGTGGGGCGGCGGCGGGTTCTCGCAGGCCCTCTACGACTCGATCGCGAACGCCGGCGCGCACGAGATGGCGTTCGTCGCGGCCGCGGGCAACGCCGGAACCGACACGGACACGAGCCCCTACTATCCGAGCGCGTACGACCTCGCCAACATCGTCGCGGTGGCCGCCACGGACCCCAACGACGCGCTGGCGTCGTTCTCGAACTACGGCGCGACCACGGTGGACCTGGCCGCCCCGGGCGTCGCGATCCTGAGCACGCTGCCGGGCGCGTCGTACGGCACGCTGTCCGGCACCTCGATGGCCACCCCGCACGTCGCGGGCGTCCTCGGCCTGATGCGGGCGCTGGCCCCGAACCTCCCCGTGGCGCAGATGAAGGCGAAGCTGCTGTCCTCGGTGGACAAGGCGAATACCCATCCGAACCTCTCCGGCCTCGTCGGCAAGTGCGTCAGCGAGGGCCGGCTCAACGCGTTCTTCACCATCGCGGCGCCCGACACCGTTCCGCCCGGCGCGATCGCCGACCTGGCGACGGTGGATCCGGGCTCCAACACGATGGCGCTGACCTGGACCGCGACCGGCGACGACGGCGGCGTGGGGACGGCGGCCTACTACGAGGTGCGCTACTCCACGTCCCCGATCGACGACACGAACTGGTCCGCCGCGACCCGTGCGGGCAACGAGCCGACGCCGCAGGTCTCCGGATCGCCGGAGAGCATGGAGGTCCACGGCCTCGCGGCGAGCACGCTCTACTATTTCGCGATCAAGGCCTTCGACGAGTGGGGCAACGCGGGACCGCTCTCGAACCTCTCTTCCGGCACCACGCTGCCCCCGCCCACGGGGAGCGTCGATCCGACCTCGGTGTCGGCGGAGCTCTTCACCGGCGGGCAGGCGGACCGGCAGTTCACGCTCTCCAACGTCGGCGTCGGCACGCTCGATTTCAACATCCCGGCCCCGCAGCTCGGCGAGCCGATGAGCGTCACGCCGCAGCCGCCGCTCCTCGTCGGCAAGGGCGAGGAGGATCCGCGGCACGGCGACCCGGTCGCGCAGAACTCCGGCGGGCCCGACTCGTTCGGCTATCGCTGGGTGGACAGCGACGAGCCCGGCGGCCCGACCTTCCAGTGGACGGACATCTCGACCACGGGCACGAACATCGGGCTCGCGAGCGACGACGCGACGTCCCACGCCGATTCCGCTGGGCTTCAACTTCCCGTTCTACGGGACGTTCTTCGACTCGATCCGGGTCTGCACGAACGGCTGGGCCTCGTTCACGAGCTCGTCCACGGCGTGGTCGAACCAGCCGCTGCCGAGTTCCGGCGCGCCGGAGAACCTGATCGCCCCGTTCTGGGACGACCTCGACATGACCAGCGCCGGCGCGCGTGTACTTCCAGTCGTTCGGCAACGAGCGCGATCATCCAGTGGCAGGACGTGCCGTTCAGTACGGCGGCTCGGGCACCTCCACGTTCCAGGCGATCCTCGACGCCAGCGGCGCGATCACCTTCCAGTACCTGAACATGACGGGGGCGGTGAACGAGCGCTACGGTCGGAATCCAGAACGCGGACAAGACGGTGGGGCTCGCAGGTCGCGTTCAACCAGGCGTACCTGCACGACAACCTGGCGGTGCGGATCATCTCGGTCCCGAAGTGGCTGACACGTCTTCCCGATCACCGGTCGACTCCGCGCGGGCGAGTCCAAGCTCATCAACCTGCACATGAACGCGTCGGGGCTCGAGGGCGGTACCTACCCGGGCGCCGTCCACGTCCTGAGCAACGATCCGGTGCATCCGGACCTGGTCGTGAACGCGTCGCTCCACGTGACCGGGGCGCCTCAGGTCAGCGTCCAGCCGACCTCCCTCGCCTACGGTGGCGTGTTCATCGGCTTCGCGAAGAGCCAGGACCTGATCGTCGCCAATCCCGGAACCGACACGCTCCACGTGACCGACATCACGCCGAGCGACGCCACGCTGACCCTGAGCGAGCGGGTCTTCGACGTCGCGCCCATGAGATCGCACACGATCCACGTGATCTGGACGCCCGTGACGGCCGGCGCGTACTCCGGCTCCGTCACGATCCAGAGCAACGACGCGAACAACCCGAGCTTCCCCGTCCCGGTCACGGGCAACGGCCTGATCGCGCCGCAGATGGTCACGGAGCCGACGTCGCTCTCCCAGACCCTCCACACCGGACAGCAGGTGATCCAGCCGCTGACCGTCTACAACACCGGCGGATCGAACCTGATCGTCAACGCCGCCGCCGACCAGGGCAACGGCCAGCTCGTCGTCGCGGACGACGTCGGCGCGTCGGGCTCCGGAGGACCCGACGGCTTCGGCTACGTCTGGAAGGACTCCGACGCGTCGGGCGGGCCGACGTTCAGCTGGGTGGACATCAGCGCCACGGGCACGCTGCTCCCGCTAGGCGGGCGATGACGCCATGAGCCCGGCCATCAGCATGGGGATGACGTTCCCGTTCTACGGGACGAACTTCTCCCAGCTCAAGGTCTGCACGAACGGGTTCATCACGTTCGACACCACCGCGACCTCGTGTCCGCCCGACAACGTCGCGCTCCCGACCACGACGCTGCCCAAGAACTCGATCGCGCTGTTCTGGGACGACCTGGTGGTTCGGACGGCTCGGGGGCGACGCTACCTGAACGACACCGCCAACGGCCGATTCATCATCCAGTTCACGGATGTTTTCCGCTCGTGACCTGATCAGAGAACTCGCCACCAACACGTTCCAGGTCCAGCTGTACCAGAACGGCAAGATCGTGCTCCAGTACCGGACGATGAACTCCACCGTCAAGAACAGCGCGACGATCGGGATCCAGGGCGGCGGGACGTCTCCGTACCCTGCGCTGCAGGTGGTCGCGAACGCGGACTACGTACACAACTTCCTCGCCATCGAGATCAGCGAGCCTCCCGACTGGCTCGTCGTGACTCCCGCCAGCGCCACGATCCCGCCCGGCGGCAACGCCGTGTTCAACGTGAAGTTCGATACGACGGACCGGGTCGGCGCCGTGCTCAACGGCGCGATCGTCCTGACGAACAATCTGCCCGAGACGAGGCGGATCCCGACGTCGCTCACCTTGCTCGGCGCGCCGATCGCCGGCATCGTCCCGACCTCGTTCGACTTCGGCACGAGATTCGTCGGGTATCCCTACCTGACGACGCTCCAGGTGGTGAACACGGGCATCGATACGCTCAACGTGCTCGACGTCACCACCAACGACGCCTCGCTGACGGTCTCCGAGCCCGCGACGGGCGACGTCTACACCCACGCGGCCTTCTCGCTGCCGCCCGGAGGCTCCCGCCTCTTCAATCTCAGGTGGCTGCCGACTTCCCCGGGCGCGCTGCCCGCGGATGCCGCGGTGCAGGTCGTAAGCGACGACCCGGTGAACCCGACGAAGACCATGCCGGTGAGCGGCACGGCGATCCTGCCGCCGATCGCCGCCTGGACGCCGCCGTCGTTCCTCGACTCGGTCCTCTCCGGCGACGCCGTGCACCACCTGCTGCACCTCGAAAACCAGGGCGCCAGCGACCTGACCTACGCCGCGAACATCAACCCGCCCGCCAGGTGGCTGAGCGTGACGCCGCAATCCGGAACGATCCCGGCCGGCGGCTTCCACGATCTCGTCGTGGACGTCCACTCGAGCGGGCTGATCGGGGGCGATTACACGGCGTACGTCAACTTCACCACGAACGACCCCGCGCACGGCGTGTTCCAGGTCCCGGTGGGCCTCCACGTCACCGGCATTCCGCACATCGGCGCGGCCCCGACGGCGCTGGCTTTCCCGACGACCTTCGCCGGCTACAGCCGCACGCTGCCGCTGACGATCCAGAACACCGGGACCGGCGTCCTGCACATCACGGACGTCTCGGTCTCCGGCGACTTCAGCCAGATCGGCATCACGCCGCCGGTATCCATCCCGGCCCACGGGTCGATCCCGGTGACCGTGCGCTTCTCGCCGCCGTCCCCGGGAACGTACCACGGCCAGCTCACGATCACGAGCGACGATCCGGACATGGGATCCCTCGTGATCCCGCTCGACGGCACCTCGCAGGTGCCGCCGGTCATCGGCGTCGATCCGGCGTCCATTACCGAGATCCTTGCACCCGGTGGAACCGGCACGCGCGAGCTGTCCGTCTGCAACGCCGGTAGCAGCGATCTCACGTGGAGCGGCTCGACGCACGTCATCTCGGCCGCGGGCGCGACTCCCCAGCCGGCGCCCGACCTCGCGAAGGGCAGCTCGAT
>CAVVHE010000008.1:0-908629 GCA_963748015.1 Terriglobia bacterium
GACGCATTGTCTTTATTTAGCACGGTGTTGCCGCAGACGACGGCGGCCATCGCCATGCCGGCGAGGATGGCGAGCGGGAAGTTCCACGGCGCGATCACCGCGCCGACCCCCAGCGGGATGTAGAAGTAGCAGTTGTCCTCGGTGCTGAGGCGCGTGAGGGGGTGGTACTGGAAGTGGGTCAGCGCCAGGCGGGCGTAGTACTCGCAGAAGTCGATCGCCTCGGCGATCTCGGCGTCGGCCTCGTACCAGTCCTTGCCGATCTCCATGCCGAGCAGCGCGACGAAGGCGAAGCGGTCGCGCCGGATGAGCGCGGCCAGGCGCACCAGGGCGTCGGCGCGCTCCTCGGGCTCGGTCCGCGACCACGCCGGGTACGCCTGCTGGGCCGCGGCGACGGCCGCCTCGTGGTGCTCGCCGCCGCAGCGGGCGACGCGCCCGATGACGCGGTCGGGCTGCGCCGGGCAGAGGGAGTCGATCGTCTGCGGCGTCTCGACGCGGCGGCCGCCGATGACGGCGGGATAGCCGGCGCCGAGGCCGCGCTCGAGCGCCTGGACGGCCGCCTCCACGCCCTTGACGTTGGCGTCGTTCGCGTAGTCGCAGATCGGTTCGTTCTTGAAGCGCGTGTAGTGCATGTCCCACCCTCCCGCGGGAAGACGACACGGCATTCTAGCCAATGCCACCCCGGCGGGGAAGGGAGCGCGGCCGCCGCGCCGCGCCGCTGGGCGCCGCTGCCGGACGCGCGGCGGCGGCGCGCACGTTTCGGCGCCGCAGGCGTGACGGCCCGCGCCGCTTGTGGCATACATGGCGCCGATCCTGCGGGGCTGCGCGAACCCGCTGCCCGGCGGGCGCCCCGCATCGCGACGCGGCGGACACCACGGAGACGACATGGCTCTCATGGAACTGAAGGAGATGAGGGCGGCCCACCGGGTGCTCGCCTCGCTCGATTACCCGCCGGGGCGCGTGCGAGCGCGGCTACGCCGGCCGCACGCTCCACGTCGACCTCGACGCGAGAACCGGATCGAGATCCGGCCGGTCACGCCGTACATGAAGGACTGTCTTCACCGGCGGCAAGGGTTTCGACCTCTACCTGATGTGGCACTCGATCCCCGGCCCGATCGCCTGGGACGACCCGCGCAACGGGCTCTACTTCTCGGCCGGGCCGCTCGGCGGCACGCCGTACTTCTCGGGCTCCGGCAAGTGCCTGGTCACCGGGGATCTCGCCGACGACCGGCTCGGTGATGGACTGCAACGTCGGCGGGCACTTCGGGCCGCTGCTCAAGTTCGCGGGCTTCGACGCGCTCGAGGTGCGCGGCAAGGCCGACGGAGTTCGTCGCTGCTGGTCATCGACGGCGACGCGCACCGGGTGACGATCGAGACGGCGCCGCACGAGGCGCTCAACAGCTACGACGTGGCCGGGCAGCTCCACCACATGTACGCGCGAAGCGACGAGGAGCTGCAGAGCCTCTCGGTCGTCTCCGCGGGACGAGGCGCGCTGCACACCCTCATCGGCTGCATCAACGTCTCGTTCTACGACTGGAAGCGCAGGGAGCCGCGCCTCAAGCAGGCCGGCCGCGGCGGCCTCGGCACCGTGATGATGGACAAGAGGCTCAAGGCGATCGTGGCCAAGTGCGAGCGAGAACCGCCCGCGCTGGTCCTTGTCGGTCGAGGCGCCCTGAGCGCGACGGGAGTGCCATCCATGGAATGCGCCGTTTGCTACGGACATGCTCGAGGTGGACGCCATCATCGACCGCTGGGCCGCGCGACCCCGAGTTCGCCATCGAGATGCTGCAGGACGTCCAGGAGCGGTTCCGCTACCTGCCCAAGGACGGCGCTCGAGCGGATCGCGCGAGCGCACCGGCGCCGACATGGGCCGCCTCTACCACATCGCCACCTTCTTCAAGGCGTTCTCGCTCGAGCCGCGCGGCGAGACCGCCATCCAGGTCTGCACCGGCACGGCCTGCCACGTGCAGGGCGCGGCGCGCGTGCTCGACGCGTTCGGCCGCGAGCTCGGCGTGCAGCCCGGGCGAGACCACGAAGGACCTCAAGTTCAGCCTCGAGGGCGTGCGGTGCCTCGGCTGCTGCGGGCTGGCGCCGGTGGTGACCATCGGGCCCGAGCTGATCGGCGGCGTGGACTCGTCCAAGGTCGGCCCGCTGATGCAAGAAGTCACCGCAAGACCGCCGCGGGCCAAGGGGCGCAGACGGCGAAGGCGCGGCGACAAGGAGAAGGCCGATGCCTAGGGTCACGCTCGACAACCTCGACGCGCTCGCGCAAGCAGGCCGAGCGGAGCGCCACGCCGGGTACAGGGCGATGCTCATGGTGTGCGCCGGCACCGGCTGCGTGTCGGCCAAGTCGCTGCCCGATCCGCGACGTGATGCGCGCGGGAGCTCGAGCGCCGCGGGCTCGCGGAACGAGATCCAGGTCGTGGCCACCGGCTGCAACGGGTTCTGCGCGCACGGCCCGATCTGCGTGGTGCAGCCCGAGGGGGTCTTCTACGAGCGGCTCAAGGCCGCGGCGGTGCCCGAGCTCATCGAGTCGCACTTCGTCAGAAGGGCAAGCCGCTCGACGAAGTTCCTGTACCGGAAGGACGGCGAGGAGCGGCCGATCCCGCTCGAGAAGGACATCGAGTTCTTCGCCAAGCAGCAGTGCATCGCGCTGCGGAACCGCGGCAAGATCGATCCCGAGGACATCGCGGACGCCATCCGCGCCGGCGCCTACCGGGCGCTGCGCAAGATCCTCGCGAGAGGACGGACGGCGACGCGATCGTCGCGGCGATCATCCGCTCGGGGATCCGCGGCCGCGGCGGCGGCGGGTTCCCGACCGGGGTCAAGTGGGAGACCTGCCTCAAGGCGGCTCGCGAAGCGCGGCGTCGCCCCGTACGTCGTCTGCAACGGCGACGAGGGCGACCCCGGCGCGTTCATGGACCGCAGCATCGTCGAGGCCGATCCGCACGCGGTCATCGAGGGCATGCTGATCGGGGCGCGGGCGCTGGGCGCGACCGAGGGCTTCGTCTACATCCGCCACGAGTACCCGCTGGCCCTCGAGCGGCTTACGCCGCGCGATCGCGCAGGCGCGCGAGTGGGGCGCTGCTCGGCAAGGGACATCCTGGGCACCGGCATGGAGTTCGACATCACCGATCCACCAGGGGCGCCGGCGCGTTCGTGTGCGGCGAGTCCACCGCGCTGATGGCCTCGATGGAAGGGCCGCGCCGGCGAGCCGCGCGCCAAGTACGTGCACACGGTGGAGTACGGCTACCGCAACCAGCCCACGGTGCTCAACAACGTCGAGACCTGGGCCAACATCCCGCAGATCGTCGTCGCGCGGCCCCGAGTGGTTCGCGGCGATCGGCACCGGCGACGTCTCGGAGTCGCCGTGGGGCGGCAGCATCGGGCACCAAGGTCTTCTCGCTCGTCGGCAACGTGCGCAACTCCGGGCTCGTCGAGGTGCCGATGGGCATCACGCTGCGCGAGATCGTGTTCGACATCGGCGGCGGCATCCCGGACGGGCGCGCGTTCAAGGCGGTGCAGACCGGCGGCCCCTCGGGCGGCTGCCTGCCCGAGTCGAAGCTCGACCTGCCGGTGGACTTCGACACGCTGGTCGAGGCCGGCTCGATGATGGGCTCGGGCGGCATGATCGTCATGGACGACCGGACCTGCATGGTGGACGTGGCGCGCTACTTCGTCGACTTCCTGTGCGACGAGTCGTGCGGCAAGTGCACGCCGTGCCGCGAGGGCCTCGTCAACCTGCGCGAGGTTCTCGACGCGCATCACGCGCGGGCGAGGGGCGCGACGGCGACCTCGCGCTGCTCGAGGACCTGGGCGCGGTGCTCGCCGACGGCTCGCTGTGCGGCCTGGGGCAGACGGCCGCCAACCCGGTGCTCTCGACGCTGCGCTACTTCCGCGAGGAGTACGAGGCGCACATCCGCGACCGCCGCTGCCCCGCCGGGGTGTGCAAGGCGCTCGATCAAGCTACTCGATCACCTACGAGTGCACGGGCTGCGGGGCCTGCGTGAAGGTCTGCCCGACCGACGCCATCGCGGGCGAGACGAAGAAGCTCCACGTGATCGACGAGGGCAGTGCATCCAGTGCGGCACCTGCATGGACGTCTGCAACGACGGAGCGGTGAAGGTCCGATGAGCGCCGACAAGGGAAACGGGAATGATCACAGGTCACGATCGACGGCAAGACGACCGAGGTCGAGCCCGGACACCACGATCCTCGCGGCCGCGAAGAAGGTGGGGATCGCGATCCCCGCGCTCTGCGACAGCGAGCTGGTCGAGCCCTACGGCGCCTGCCGCGTGTGCAGCGTCGAGGTCGACGAAGGGCGGCGCAAGCGCATCGTCACCGCCTGCAACTACCCGCTGAAGCAAGCCCGCGGCGGTGGCCACGCGGAGCAAGCGCGCGCTCGACGTCCGCCGCCTCGTCCTCGAGATGATGCTCGCGCGCTGGCCCAACGTGAAGGTCGTCCAGGACATGGCGCCGCGAGGCCGGGCTCGACGGCCGCGCGCTTCGTCCACCCGCAGCGCAACGAGAGCCCGCACGCCTGCATCCTCTGCGGCCTGTGCGTGCGGCTCTGCCACGAGGGGGTCTGGCACAAGGTTCTCGCCTTCGAGGGGCGCGGCGATTCCCGCAAGGTGACCATGCCCTACGGCAAGCAGCCCAAGGAGTGCGTCGGCTGCATGGCCGTGCGCCAACGATCTGCCCGACGGGCGCGATCCAGTTCGCGAACGACCCGAACCACCCCGCCGACGCCGAGCGCATCCGGCGCGCAGGCGCCGAGCTCACGCGCGAGGTCGTGGTGCTCGACAAGCAGCCAGTGCCACATGCGCGAGGTCGGCACGGCGCACCTCGCCGAGATCATGAACGACTACGATCTGCTGCCCGTGCACAACTACCACTTCGGCGCCGCACCCGAAGACGCACAAGATCGCCTCCGACAAGTTCAACGGCGGTCTTCACGCAGGGCGTCGCCGACGGCTGCTCGCTCGGCTGCGACATGGCGTGCGCCAAGGCGGTGGAGGGCCACGAGCTGCGCACCGGACCCGACAAGGGCAAGAAGGTGCTGGTGGACGGCCCCGAGTACGAGACCGTCTCCGGGCTGCGGCAGCAACATCGGCATCTTCGAGCCGTGGGCGATCGTCGAGATCAACTACTACTGCGACCAGTACGGCGTCGACACCATCTCGTTCGGCACCCTGATGGCCTTCGTCATGGAGTGCTACGAGGCGGGCGTCCTGAACGAGGAGCGCACCGGCGGGCTCGACCTCTCGCTTCGGGCAGCGCCGACGGCACCCTCGAGGTGCTGCACCAGATGGCGCGCGGCGAGGGCTTCGGCCTCATCGCCGGGCAGGGCGTGCGCCGCATGAAGAAGATCTTCGCCGAGCGCTTCGGCGCCGACCCCGCGTTCCTCCAGGACATCGGCATGGAGGCCAAGGGGCTCGAGTACTCGGGGTACGTGGCCAAGGAGTCGCTCGCGCAGCAGGGCGGCTACGGCATCGCCCTCAAGGGGCCGCAGCACGACGAGGCGTGGCTCATCTTCATGGACATGGTGAACAAGCAGATCCCGACCTTCGAGGACAAGGCCGAGGCGCTGCACTACTTCCCGATGTGGCGCACCTGGTTCGGGCTCAACGGCCTGTGCAAGCTTCTGTGGAACGACGTCGAGCCGGAGGACAACGCCGAGTCCGGAGCGCCGGCCAAGGTGCCGCGGCACGTGCAGGGCTACTGCGAGTTCGTCGCCGGCATGACCGGCAAGGAGGTCAAGCCCGACGACCTCATCCTGCAGAGCGAGCGCGTCTACAACTTCCAGCGCATCTTCAACCTGAAGATGGGCTTCGGCCGGCGCGCGGCACGACGCCATCCCGTACCGCTCCCAGGGCCCGGTGACCGCGGAGGAGTACCTCTCGCGGCAGGAGCGCTACGACAAGCAGCTCAAGGAGGAGGTCGGGCGTCGATCCCGCGGCGATGACGCTCGACGAGAGGCGCGCCGCGCTGCGCGCGCTACCGCGAGGACCGCTACGAGAAGCTCCTCGACGCCGTCTACAAGCGGCGCGGCTGGACGCGCGACGGCATCCCACGCTGGCCAAGGTGCGCGCGCTCGGCATCGACAAGGTGCCGGGGTGGTCGAGCTGCTCGCAGCGCACGGCGTGACGGAGTGAGCGATGACGCTCACGGTCAACGGCGACCCGCACCCCTGCGCGCGAGGGGCTCACCGTCGAGGCGCTGCTGCGGGAGAAGGCCTTCACGTTCCCGCTCAAGGTCATCTTCGTGAACCGGCAGCTGGTGAAGAAGCGACCAGACCGCCGCGACGGTGCTGCACGACGGCGACGTCGTCGAGGTCGTGCACCTGATCGGCGGCGGATAGCCCGACCGGAGGAGATCGAATGTCGAATCGTCGGATCGGAATCGCCATCCTCGTCACCCTTCTCCTCGTGCTGCCGGCCGCACTCGCGGCCGACTCCCTCATCCTCGCCACCACGACGAGCACGCAGGACTCGGGCCTCCTCGACGTGCTGCTTCCCGCTTTCGAGGCAAAGTCCGGGATCAAGGTCAAGACGATCGCCGTCGGTTCCGGCGAAGCGGTCGCGATGGGCCGGCGCGGGGACGCCGACGTGCTCCTTGTCCACTCGAAGGCGGCCGAGGACGCGTTCATGGCCGACGGGTACGGCTCGCTCCGCCTCGACGTCATGTACAACGATTTCCTCGTGGTCGGACCGCCGGCCGACCCCGCCGGCGTCAAGGGCCTCGAGGCCGCGGAGGCGTTCAGGAAGATCGCCGAGGCGGGAGCGGCGTTCGCCTCCCGCGGCGACCGGTCCGGCACGCACGCGAGGGAGCTGGACCTCTGGAAGAAGGCCGGTGTGGACCCCGCGGGTAAGGGCTGGTACGTCTCGACCGGACAGGGGATGGGCGAGACGGCCCGGATCGCCTCCGAGAAGCGGGCCTACACGCTGATCGACCGGGGGACCTACCTCGCGATGAAGGCGAAGCTCGAGCTGGTCCCCGTGGCGGAGGGCAGCAAGGACCTCCTGAACACCTACCGAGTGATCGTCGTCAACCCGGAGAAGCACCCGAAGGTCCACGCCGTCGACGCCCGCAAGTTCGCCGAATGGCTGGTCACCCCCGACGTTCAGAAGATGATCGGCGAGTTCGGCCGCGACAAGTTCGGCCGGTCCCTGTTCGTGCCGGACGCCAAGTGAGCTCGATCGCGGAGGGCCTCCGGGCCATCCTCGCCGCCCGCGGGGAGCTTGCCGGAATCCTCGCGCTGTCCCTCGTCGTCTCCGGGGCCGCCGTCGTCGCCGCGATGCTCCTCGGCGTCCCGGCGGGGATCTTCCTCGCGCTGCGGCGCTTCCCCGGCCGGCGCCTCCTGGTCACCCTCGTCAACACCGGGATGGGGCTTCCGCCGGTGGTGGTGGGCCTGTTCGTCTTCCTCCTGCTCGCGCGCTCGGGGCCGCTCGGCGCGCTCGAGCTGCTCTACACGCCATGGGCGATGGTCCTGGCGCAGATCGTCATCGCCACCCCCCTCGTGACCGGAATCACGCTCGCCGCGATCCAGGGCCTCGACGAGCGCGTGCACCTGCAGATCCTCTCGCTCGGCGCCTCGAGGCTCCAGTACCACTGGAAGCTCGTCCAGGAGGCCCGGCTCTCCCTGGTCGCGGCGCTCGCGGCGGGCTTCGGCTCGATCATCTCCGAGGTCGGCGCCGTCATGATCGTGGGGGGGAACATCCGGGGCCAGACGCGCGTGATGACGACGGCGATCGTCCTCGAGACGCGGCAGGGGGAGTTCGCGGCCGCGGTCGTCCTCGGCGTGATCCTCCTGCTGCTGACCATGATGTTCAACTGGCTGTTCACCTGGATCCAGCAGGGGCGGAGGGCATGAGCCTCCTGCGCCTCGAGAACGTCGCCGTTTCCGCCGGGGACCGGACGATCCTGGACCTGCCCGGCCTCGACGTGGAAGAGGGGGAGATCCTCGTCGTCCTCGGTCCCACGGGCGCCGGCAAGAGCACGCTCCTGAGGGTGACCAACCTCCTCCAGCGGCCGGACCGCGGCGACAGCTTCTGGCGGGGCGAGAAGGTCCCGTGGCCCGCTCCCCTCGCGCTGCGCCGCCGCATGGCGATGGTCTTCCAGTCCCCGCTGCTCTTCTCCGGCAGCGTCCTCGACAACGTCGCCTACGGCCTCGGGATCCGCGGCGAGCGGGGCACCGTCGCCCGCGCGAAGGCTGAGGCGATGCTGCGGCGCTTCCACATCGACCACGCGGCGCGCCAGCGGGCCTCGACGCTGTCCGGGGGCGAGGCGCAGCGGGCGGCCATGGCGCGCGCGATGGTGCTCGAGCCCGAGCTCCTGCTGCTCGACGAGCCGCTCGCCGCCCTCGACGAGCCGATCCGCGAGCACCTCATCGAGGAGCTCCGGCAGGTCGTCCGGGAGCGGCGCATCACCTGCCTGTACGTGACCCACGAGCAGGGGGAGGCGTACGCCCTCGCCGACCGGATCGCGATCCTGAGCGCGGGGCGGCTGCTCCAGCTCGGGACCCCCGAGGAGGTCTTCTACCGGCCCAGAGGACGCGCGGTCGCGGAGTTCCTGCAGACCGGGAACATCCTCCCCGGCGAGATCGAGGCCCGGGAGGATGGTCTCGCGCGGGTTCGCGTCGGCGGCCGGACGCTCTGGGCTTCGTCCGATCTTCCTCCCGCGAGCCGCGTGCTCGCATGCATTCGATCCGAGGAGATTCACCTGACCCGCAACGGAGACGCCGGGGCCAACCGCCTCGACGGGACCGTGGTCGCGCTCCTCGGCGGCGGACCCACGGTGAAGGTCGAGGTCGATTGCGGCTTTCCCGTCTCGGTCCTGGTTACCCGGAGGACGGTCCGGGACCTCGGCTTGAGGCCCGGCGAGCGCGTCGGCGTCGCCTTCGCGCCGGCGCTCGTGCACCTGATCGCCGAGGAGACGACACGGAGCGCGGACGCCGGCTCGTAGGCCCCGCCCGGCGAGCGCGGCGGTCGCCGCGCGCTCGAGGAGGGAGGTTTCCTCCATGGCTCGAAACCGCAACGACCGGTATTCGCGGCAGATCCTGTTCCCCCCGATAGGCGCCGAGGGCCAGGCGCGCATCCGCGGGGCGCACGTGCTGGTCGCCGGGTGCGGCGGGCTCGGCGGCGAGTCGGCAAGCCTCCTCGCGCGGGCCGGCGTCGGACGCTTGCGGATCGTCGACCGGGACGTCGTCGAGCTCTCGAATCTCCAGCGGCAGGCTCTCTTCGACGAGGACGACGCCCGCGCCTGCTTGCCGAAAGCGGTCGCCGCGGCCCGCCGCCTCGCACGCGTCAACTCGGACGTCACCGTCGAGCCGATCGTGGCGGACATCCACGCCGGGAACATCCTCGGCCTCCTCTCCGACATCGACCTGGTCGTGGACGGCTTCGACAACTTCGAGGGCCGGTTCCTCCTCAACGACGCGTGCGTCCGGGAGAGCGTGCCCTGGGTCTACGGCGCCTGCGTGGGCGAGTCGGGGGTCAGCGCGCTCGTCGTGCCGGGGCGTACCCCCTGTCTTCGCTGTATCCAGCCCGAGCTGCCGGCCGCGGGGGCGGCCCCGACGTGCGACACCGCCGGGATCCTCGGGCCGGCCGCGCATCTCGTCGCGTCGCTCGAGGTCGCGCAGGCGCTTCGCTGGCTCGTGACGCGGGAGGCGCCCGACCCGGCGGTGCTCGTCTCCGCGGACGTGTGGACCCTGCGCCTGCACCGGGCCGAGTTGCCGCCCCGCGAGAGCCTGCCGCCATGTCCCTGCTGTGTGGAGCGGCGGTTCGAGTTCCTCGATGCGGCCACGAGCCCGGCCGAGGCGCTGTGCGGCCGGGAAGCCGTCATGGTGCGCTCCCTCGCCGGGTCGCCGCCGCGCCTCCCCGAGATCGCGGCGAGGCTCGGGCCCCTCGGCGAGGTCCTCGTCAACGAGTTCGTGCTGCGCTTCAGGATCGCGCCGTACGAGCTGACGCTCTTCCGGGACGGCCGGTGCACCGTGAAGGGCACGGCGGAAACCGCCCTCGCCCGAAGCCTCGTGGCGCGCTACTTCGGCGCCTGAGCCGCGGGCGGCGTCGCCGGCAGACCGCAGGGGTCGCTTCCCTCGGCGATCTCGATGACGCGCAGCTCCTTGACGCTCCGCACGCTGCGATCCACGAAGAAGTCGAGCCGGGGTACCAGGCGGTAGCGGCCGTCCTTGGGCCCGAGAGGCTTTCCGTCCTCCTGGTCGGCGAGGATCAGGCCTTCGCCGAGGGACGACAGCGCAAGCTCTCCGCCCGAGTAGACGCTCCGGTAGCCGTCCGACGCGGTCACCAGCAGCAGCACGCGCCGCATGTCGAGCTGGCGGCCCATGGCCTTTCGCAAGACGGCGGCCATCCCGACGCCGCTTCTCGCGTGCTCGCCGCCGTAGCCGCGACCTTCTCCGTACGACGCGTCGTCGAGCGAGACGACGGGCAGCCCCTTGGTCAGCTTCCGCGTGATCGGGATGCTCTTCCCGTCCGGGAGCACGAGCGCCGGCTCCTCGACCCAGACCGCCTGGCCTTTCTTCCCGGTCACGCCCGCCAGCGGTCCCGCCTGGCACAGGCGAAGGTCGGCGAGCTCGCTCAGGAAGCGCTCGCTCCGTCGATCGGTCGCAGGAACGATGGCGAGGCCTCGAAGGGTCGCGAGGGGCGGGGTCTTGTCGGTGCCGTGGCAAGAGGAGCAGGTGCCGAGATCCAATCGCTCGCGCTCCGAGGGACCCAGGAGGCCGCGGTCCCACTTGGCGAGCGATTCCGCGTCGTGGTGGCCGGGAATGAGGAACCGGCTCATGTCGGCGATCAGGACGGCGCCGGGATCGGCGACGTTGAAGATCTCGCCGTAGGAGAAGACCGCGCGGCGGCCGCTACGGCTCGTGGCGACGAGATAGACGTCGAGCGGCCGCGAGAATCCATCGTCGGTCTTCTTGACGACGCCGGCGAGCTCCAGGACGCGCTTGAGACCGGCGCCGGACTGCTCGAACGTGCCCGCGTACTTGTTTTCGGGGGTGAACACCTTCATCAGGCGACTCTGCCGCCCGAGGGAATCGAGCAATGCGCCATCCACCTCGATCATCTTGCCGACGGCGCCGTCCACGGCGACCGTCTGGGCCCGGAGCGTGGGCGCGATCGAGAGCATGACGAGGCAGGCGGCGGCGAGCGTTCGGGACGAGCAACCCATGGGTTCTCCTTGGCCGGGGCGGACCGCGGCGCACGGACCGCTGCTTGAATGCGTCATTCTAACAGGCGGAACGGCCGGTAACGACACGTTCAGCGGTCGGACGGCCGTCTCGGGTTTCGGCGGGAAGAGAGCAAGGGGGGCGCCCGGGTGCTGAGGATCCGGTAGGAACGACAAAGACCCTTTCCGGGACAAGCTTCCCCGAGCCGGCTCGAGCGGGCTAGCCCGACTCGCCGGCGGCGTTCGCCGCGATCACCCGGTAGAACGCGTTGACGCCCTTCGTCGCGGAGAGCGGCTCGATGTAAGACAAGATGCCCACCATGACGACCGCGACGCGCGTGAACGGCCCCGAGGGGCTCTCCGCGCGGAGCACGTGGTAGTGGTCGGCGGGACCGTGGTCCTCGTCGACGAGGGCGGCTTGCCAGTCGAGCTGCAGATCGGATCCCGCGAGCGACACGAGCAGCGTGTTCCCGACCGGATTGGGGGGCCGGAGCGCCGGGCCGGGGAGCGTGGAACCGCTGGCGAGGTTCGAGATCGGCCCCGCGTTCCCCGCCTCGTCGAACGCCTTGATCGCGAAGTAGTAAGGCGTGTCCGCCGCGAGTCCCCGCACCACCATTGCTTGCGGGGAGCCGGAGACGAGCGGCGCCGGCTCGTTTCCGGCCCGTGTCGCGGCCGGCCAGGACGCGTCGACGATTGGCGACGTCGAATGGCGGATCTCGTAACGAGCCGCGGTGCCGATCGCACCGTCGTCTCCCGTCGCGGTCCAGGTGAGGCCCATCGTGCTCGAGCCGGGATCGACGGCCTGGAGGTCCACGATTCCAGCTGGAGGCGCGGTGTCCATCCCGGAGATCGCCGCGAACAGGTTCAGGCGTCCGTTCGAAGCCACGATGCCGCTCATCGAAGGGATGGGGTCCACCGAATCCATCAGGCGGGCCTTCATCGCCGCGACCGGGATGGAGGGGGAGACGGCTCGGATCAACGCGCACGCCCCGCTCACGTGTCCCGCCGCCATCGACGACCCGGACATGAGCTGGTACGCGCCGCCGGGCCCCGTGCTCAGGATCTCCCCGCCCGGCGCGCCGAGGTCGACCGTCACGGGACCCCAACTGGACGAGGACAGCTTGAGATCGTTCCGGTCGGTCCCGGCCACCACGATGACGTTGGGCAGGTCGTAGCTGGCCGGATACGTGGGATAGACGTCGAGGTCGACCTGGCTGCCGCCCGCCGGCGCGACGAAGGCGGACTCGGCCGCCCCCGCGCTCGCGATCGCGTCGTGGAACGTCTGCGAGAACGTCCCGCCCCCGTACGAGTTGTTCGTCAGGTCCGCTCCCATCGCGGTTGCGTAATCGACGGCCCTCACCGCGTCCGCGGTGGTCCCGCTCCCGGTCGAGGTGAGGAACTTGAGGGCCATGATCCTCACGGTCCAGTTGACTCCCACGATCCCGACCCCGTTGTTGCCCACCGCCCCGATCGTCCCGGCAAGGTGCGTGCCGTGGCCGTTGTCGTCGAACGGATCGCCGTCCTCGTTGACGAAGTCGTAACCGTGGACGTCGTCCACGAATCCGTTGCCGTCGTCGTCGAGGCCGTTGCCGGGGATCTCGCCGGGATTCGTCCACACGTTGGCGGCGAGGTCGGGGTGGTTGTAGTCCACCCCCGTATCGATGATCCCGACGATCACCGCCGCGCTTCCGGTCGAGAGGTCCCAAGCGAGCTCGGCGTCGATGTCGGCGTCCGGTGTCCCTCCCGACTGACCGTTGTTGAGCAGTCCCCAGAGGTCGCCGAACCACGGGTCGTTCGGCACGGCCTGGGCCTCGAGAACGTAGTTCGGCTCCGCGTACTCGACGAGCGGGTTCGCACGGAGCCGAGCCACCGCTTGCTCGACCTCGACGCCCCGTCCCAGCCGCCATTGCTCTGCTTTCGAGCGGAACATGTGGTGGGTCGTGGCGGCGACGGCGGCGCGCGCCCCTGCCTTGACCGCTGGATCGGCCCCGGCCTTGAACTTGACCAGGACCTCGCCCTGGACGTAGGGAGCCTCCGCGGATTCCCCGCGCGGTGACGCGAGCGCGATCGCCATCGGGGCCGCGATCAGGAGGACGAGCGAAGTCACGAACACGGTCAGACGCCTGGTGTGCACGGGATCTCTCCCGGCAACGGGAAGCCCGACGATCCTTCCCATAGCGCCTCCGCGAGCGGATGAGCCGGGGCACCGCCACCGGACACCGAACCGCCGGCGCGGATCGGAGGAGACCCTCCGCTGCGCGCGCCCGGCCGCACCGACGCTACCTGCGCGAAGTATACGCCCATCCCGGATGATCGCCCGAGGAGCCTCAGGTGGCGCAGATCACGGAAGTTCGCGATCGAGGAGGGTTCGAAGGGGGGCCCGAAACACCCGCTTCACGACGGGTCGGCTAGTCGACCGTCAACCTAGTTCCGGTCGCGTCGTGAAAGCCGCGATTTCGGTTGGGGGCCCACGCCCGCAGAAAGGGCGAGCGACCGCAAGGTCGGGGCAGAAGCCGAGGTTGAGCGCATGGAGAGGCCGATCACGATCGCGCGGGGGGAGCTGCGGTGCGCCCTCGCGGACAGCGGGGTCGCCCGACGTGGGCGAGGTTTCGGGATCTTTTCGTGCGGTTTCCTCTCCCGCGAGCCCGGCGCAAGGTGACCGTCGCCCGCTTCCGGGCGCGCTTTACGTCTTTTCACAACTGATTTCACCTGCTTCACAAACGCCCGGCGGGCGCGACGTAGACTCCATGAGCGGCGGCGTCCCAGCCTGCCGTGAGAAGGAGGCTCACCCGTGAGAATCATCCCCGTCGTCGGCCTCGTCGTTCTGCTCTCGTTCGGCGCCCTCTTCGCCGCGGAGGAAGTCCTCGGGCTTCCGCTGCACGTCCAGAAGCTCAATCCCAGTACGGTCCGGGTCTGGCTGGGCGATCACATCTCCTCCACGGCGACCGTGGCGGTGGCCACCGCCAAGGGCATCGTGGTCATCGACACGCTCGGCTTTCCGAAGGTGGACCGGGAGCTCCGCAAGGTGATCGCGCGTGAGCTGGGCCGGAACGACTTCAAGTACCTGATCAACACCCACGAGCACGGAGACCACACCGGCGGGAACTCGGTCTATGCCGACTGCGTCATCATCGCGCACGAGCTCTGCCTCGAGGCGATGAAACTGCCTCCCCAGCACCGCGAAGAGGTCCTGAAGTGGCAGGAGGATTCTATCCAGGACCTGTCGAAGCAGATCGAGAAGCTCCCCGCGGATTCCCCCGAGACAAGGAAGCTCAACGAACAACTGATCCAGCAGCGCCTGAGCCTGGAAGCGCTGAAAGCCAACCTGCCGCCGACGCTGCCGACCAAGACGTTCTCCGACCGGATGACCCTGGATCTCGGCGACACCACGCTCGAGCTCTACTACGCCGGGAGCACCCACACCGCCAGCGACATCTTCGTCTTCATCCCTCAGTACGGAATCCTGATGACCGGTGACACCATGGCCGACCTCTGGCTCACCGACACACCGGGGTGCCTGGCCGGCTTCAGGGTCAATCCGGGCGTTCCCCACAACTTCCCCCTCCTGCTGGAGAACTGGAGCCTGCTGCTGGCCAAGAAAGACCAGATCAAGGACCTGATTCCCGGACACTGGAACGGCGACATCAGCATCAAGGGATTCGAGGACCGGTATCGCTACACCAAGGCCATGTCCGAAGGAATCCCGCAGGCCGTAAAAGAAGGGAAGACCCTCGAGGATCTGTTCGTGGACTTTCGGCTGAGCGCGAAGTTCCCCGAGCTGGTCAACAGCCCGGGTTTCAGCGGCCAGAACCAGGCCACCACGATCCTGAGCCTGTACTCGGACGCCACGGGGGCCCGATCGGCAGCGGAGAGGCTGTACGAGCTGGTCGACCAGGGGGCTTCGGAGGACGCGGTACGGGAGGTCCTCGCCGATCGGGGCAAGAAACCCGCCCGGTTCTTCTTCCTGGAAGCGGAGATCAATGGCCGTGGCTACTTCTTCCTCAACCAGAACAAGAACAAGGAAGCCGTCCGGCTGTTGAAGATCAACGCCGACCTCTTCCCCCAATCTTGGAATGTCTACGACAGTCTGGCCGAAGCCCACATGAAGAACGGGGGCAACGCCGAGGCGATCAAGCTCTACGAGAAGTCCCTCGAGCTCAAGCCGGACAACCAGAACGGGAAGGACATGCTGGCGCGGCTGCGCTCGGGGGCCAAGTAGCCGGCGCGGAAGGAGGCGACGGCGCGGCGGGCGGACGAGAACGGCCGGACCTCGATCGAATCGGCAGTGGAGCGGTTGCCCGGCCGGTCTACTCCCGGAAGTCCTTCTTCTGCATTCCGGGAAGCAACAGGAAGATGTCCCTGTAGTGCTGCCTCACCTGGTCGATCTTGCCGGGCGCGTCGCTCTCGAGGCGGATGGGAAGATGCATCAGGGCGATGTGGTCCGGCCCGAGTAGGCCCTGCAGGAACTCCGACTGCTCGGGCCTCAGGGGAAACCAGAAGTGGACCAGGGCCAGGTCCACGGGGGACTCGCCCAGCCCGAAGCGCCGATACTCGTCCACGTTCCCATTCGAATCCCCCTCGTGGAACACGCGCCAGCCGTTCACTTCGATGGAGTACATCACGTTCGTCGGGGATTCCCGGTCGCCGCGCGGTGAACCGCCCGCGGCCGGCGGGACGGCGTGATCCCGGCGATCTCGAAACGGAAATGACGATCGTGCGTCGTTTTACCCTAGAATCGGTTCGTACCGTCCCGGGGCCGGAGTCCGGAGGGGAAGAGGATGTACGTCCAGGCTATCGAGCGGCCCGATCGCAAGCTGCTGCAGTACTACGTCCTGGTCAGTCTGCTGACGGGGCCGCTATTTCCGTTCCTGGTCGTCTACCGCTACTTCCGCTACCACACGATGCGCTACCGCTTCGACGACGAAGGCATCTCGATGAAGTGGGGCATCCTCTTTCGACGCGAGATCCACCTGACGTACTCGCGCATCCAGGACCTCCACCTCGTGAGCAACCTCGTCGAGCGCTGGCTGCGCCTCGCCAGGATCGAGATCCAGACCGCGTCGGGGAGCTCGCAGGCCGAGATGACGCTCGAGGGACTGCTCGAGTTCGAGGCCGTGCGCGATTTCGTCTACTCGAAGATGCGCGGCCTCAAGGGCGCGGCCCCGGCGCCCGTCACGCCGACCGCCACGGCCGGCGCCGTCGACCTCGCGGCGACGCTGCGCGAGATCGCCGCGGAGATTCGCGCCCTGCGCGCCGAGCTCGCCCGCCATGTATGACCGGTTCAAGCGGGCCGTGCTGCGGTTTCTGAAGGTCCCGCCGGAGCCCCACGCGCCCTTGGGATCTCCAGGTTCCGTTCGGGTCTTCCGCGCGGGCGAGAACTACTACAAGTACAGGCTCGCGCTCTGGGGACTGCGCCAGGTGTCCGCCGTCGTGGGCGCGATCATGGCGATCGTCCTCATCGGCTCGATCATCGACCGCAGCCTCGTGGTATCGCAGCGGAGGTTCGCCGAGAAAGCCGCGCAAGCTCCGACGGCCAACTCGAAGCGGGCACGTCTCGAGCGGTCCGCGTGGTGGCTCGGGAAGGGGCGGCTGGCCTTCGACGCCATCGAGATCGGCGGCCTGGTGCTGCTGGTCGTCCAGATCCCCTTCACGTTCGCGATGGTGCGGCTCGACTACGAGATGCGCTGGTACGTGACGACCGATCGGAGCCTGAGGATCCGGGAGGGGTTGGTCAACGTCCGGGAGATGACCCTCACCTTCGCCAACGTGCAAAACGTCTCGATCCGGCAGGGGCCGCTCCAGCGCCTACTCGGCCTGGCCGACGTCGTGGTCGAGACCGCCGGGGGCGCCGGGGCCGTCGGCACGCAGGGGCACGAGCACGGGCCGTCGCTCCACGAAGGTCGCCTGCGCGGGGTGGACGACGCCCCCGGGGTGCGCGACCTGATCCTCGCGCGGCTGAAGCGACTCAAGGACGCGGGGCTCGGCGATCCCGAGGATCAGCGGCTCCAAGTCGACTCCGAGGGCCACGAGCCCCCGCCCGCCCCGCAGGCCGCCGCCGCGGCGCTCGAGCTGCTGGCGGAGGTGCGCGCGCTTCGCCGCGAGCTGACCGCGCGGATGTGATCGCGGCGGGAGGTCGGCGAAGACCGTCGGGCAGGCTGATCCGCGTCCGGCTCACCGCGGATCGGCCGGAATCCAACCGGTCAGCGGCCTGGGCCGGCGCCGTCCCGAGGCTGGGATCGCACGAACTCGAGGATCCGTCCGGCGAGTGCTGCGAAGTCGCCGCCGAAGTGGTGGCCGCCGGGCACCGCCTCGCGGGTCACGCCGGCTCCGGGCCGGGCCGGGCAGCCCGACTCGTCTTCCGAGGACGGCTCGACACACAGGACGGGACGGCCGATACCGGCCTCGAGCGGCGCGCGGACGGGGTACGGCGAGGGCGCGTCGCTCGTGCGGATCCAGTCGAGGGGGCTCACCTCGAACGTCGCGAACGGGCCGGGGGCGAGGAGCACGAGAGCGCCGATCCGGGCCAGCGGCGCGGGAAGTTCCGCGGCTCGCGTGGCGAACGCGGCGGGGAGCACCTCGGCGCCGAACGAGTAGCCGCCGGCGAAGACCTTCACGTCCTCCGGAATCGCCTCGACGACGCGGGCGAGGTCGGCCCGGAACGTCTCCGGCGGCTTCGCGCTCCAGAAGTACCGCAGCGAGTTCCAGCCGATCACGGCGATGCCCCGCGCGACGAGGGCCGCCGCCACCTCGCGGTCGAGCTCCGCCCAGCCTCCGTCCCCCGACACGAACACGAGCGCCTCGCGCGAGCCCTGCGGCCACTCGACCTCGAGCGGCAGGCCGAGCGCGTCGAGCCGCCTCCCGATCTCCTCCGGCGGCGGGCTCGCGGCGGCGCGGCGGGGCGGCTCGGACCACGGACCCGCGCGGTCGAGCAGCGACTCGACGGCCGCGTCGTACTCCGCTCCCCAACGCCGCGGCACGGAGAAGCCGTGCCCGACCTTCTCGAGCCAGACGATCTTCGCCGCGGGGATCTGCTCGACGAAGCGGCGGGTCGCGGGGGGATCGCACACCTGGTCGATGTCTCCCTGCAGCGCCGTCCACGAAGGCCTGCCGCCCGGCCGCGCGGGGAGATCGGGCCTCGCGGGGAGGAGCGAGAGGTGCTTCTTGGCGTCGTAGCTCGGCTTGAAGCTCCCGCGCCCGCAGAAGGGGCGAGCGACCTCGAGGTCGGGGCAGAAGCCGAGGCTCACCGCGCCCGCGAACGTCCCTTCCGGCGCCTGCGCGAGGGCGCCGTACACGACCGTCGCGCCGGAGGAGTAACCGACGAGGATGGGGGGCACATAGCGCGGGAGATGGAACGTCTTCTCCACCGCCTGCGCGACCGACTCCAGCTCGCCTGCCGGGTACCAGCACCTCCCGGGGCTCGCTTCCGCCGCCTTCTGCCACGCGCGCATCGAGAGGCCGACCACGATCGCGTGCGGCGAGCTGCGGCGCGCCATGTCCACGACGCCCAGGTTCCAGCCGCCGTCCCCCGAGACGAACAGGATCACGCCGCGGGCGCGCTCGATCGGCTCGGGACGGTACACCGACACCTCGCCGAAGAGAGGCACCCGGATCTTCTGCTCCGCCGTGCCGGCCGGGGCGGGAGTGGGCGCCGCCGAGACGGCGGAGGCGAGCAGAGCGGCCGCGGCCAGGACGATCATCGTGACCTCGCGGAGTTCTTGGCGGGAAGGAGCAGCGCGCGCCACCCGCCGGCGATGAGCACCGCCGTCGCGGTGACCGCGCGCGGCCAGTCCCACGGCTTCGGATACGCCAGGTAGCGCGGCTCCCACGCCGGATCGAACTTCTCCTTGAAGCGCCGGAGCCCCTGGTAGTTGTACCAGGACTCGCCGTAACGGAAGAAGACGTGCGCCAGCCGCTCGACCGGCCGCGCCCAGTGCAGCTCGCCGACCGCGGCGAGCGGGGCCATCCCGAGATTGAAGCGGGTGAAGCCGCGCTCCTTCTCGTGCAGCATCAGCTTGATGAAGAGGTAGTCCATCACGTCCTTGAGGGGCGCCGGCTCCCCCTCGGTCGCGCGATGGCGCATGAGATCCACCGACGCCTCCCCGGAGAGCGGCGCTTCGAGCACGTTCGCGAACGCGGCCACCGCCCCCTCCGCGTCCCGCACCAGCGCGCAGGGGAACCGGAGCAGGTAACCCTCGTCGAACCGCCCGATCGAGAACCGCTTCTCCGAGACCCCCTTGATCCGCAGCCACTCGTCCGACACGGCGCGGAGCTCCGGGAGGAGCTGTCGAAGGGCGTCCCCCTCGACGAGCTCGAAGCGGCCGCCGGCCTTCTCGACGCCGTTGACCGAATGGCGCCAGGTCTTCGCCTTGTTCCCCTTGAGGTCGAACCGCGCGAGGTCGACCACCGCCTCCTCGCCGAGCTTGAAGAACGTGAACCCGAGGTCGTGCGCCACCGGGAGGAGCGACGCCGAGAGCTGGTAGAGGATCGCGTCGCGATCGCCCGCGGCCGCCTCGTCGAGGAACGCCAGGAGGAGCTTGCGCTCCTCGCCGGCGGGGCAGACGGGGTCGGAGTAGGCCACGAGGAACCTACCGGCGGTGCGGTACGCGATGAAACCCGTCGGGGCGTCGCCGCCCGGCGCGGCTCGGAGCACCGCCTTGTCCCCGCACGCGACCAGCAGGGGGTTGGTGCTCCGCGACATGCGGCGGATGTCGTCCATCGCCCGCGCGATCCCCTCCTCGTCGGGAAGCGGATCGCGCGCGCCGGCGCGCTGCGCGAGGTGGAACGCGGCGGCGCCGGCCAGCGCGCCGAGGAGGAGAAGGCCGCGGAGGAATCGGCCCTCCTGGGCATGCAGGCCGAACCGCCCCAGCTCCACGTCGAAGTGTGACGGGGCCACGTAAGAGCCGAAGCCCAGCGCGGCGAACAGCACGACGGCGAAGAGCCCCGCCGACACGACGAACTCCACCGATGCGTGGAGCCGGCCGGGCCGCGAGAACGGCTCGCGGAACACGACGAGGAGCGCCGCCGCCAGGAGCGCGATCAGCGCCTCCTCGAAGTCGAGGCCCTTCAAGAACGTCGTGAGCGCCCCGGCGACGAAGAGCGCCAGCGCGACCCGGTGGCTCGAGCGGTAGCCGCGGGCGAGGCCGCGCGAGACGACGAGCAGCATGAATCCCAGGAGCACCGAAGCCCCGTGGGACAGCTCGACCACCGCCAACGGGATCGTGCGGTTCAGGAACGCGAGACGCGCCGACAGCGCCGGGGTCGCTGCGCTCGCGAGGAGCACGACGCCGCAGAGGAAGGCGTACGAGGCCATGGCCGTGCGGATGAACGTCGCGCTCCACCGGCGCGTCGGAACGAGCCTCCCGGCGAGGACGAGCGTCGCGGCCGCCCAGGGCAGGACGTAGTACACGATGCGGTAGAGCAGCAGCGCCGCGACGATCCGGTCGTGACCGCCGGCCGCCCCCGCGAGCGAGTAGATCCAGAACGCGTCCGCGGAGCCCAGGCCGCCGGGCACGAAGCTCAGCAGCCCGACGAGCTGCCCGAGGAAGAACGCCCGGAGCGAGAGGCCGGCCGGGATCTCCCCGTGCACTGCGTAGAGCGCGACGTGGAAGACCGCCCACGCGAGGAGCCAGTCCACCGCGGCGACCGCGGCGGCCTCCCACGGACTCGCCTCCCACGCGCGCACCGACGGGGGCGCGACGCGCAGCTGGGGCAGCGCGCGGAGAACGGCGCCCGCCGCGACGGCGAGTGCCGCGGCCAGCGCCATCCGGACCCAGATCGCGTCGAGCCCCGCCGGCAGCGGCACCGCCACCGCCCCGCACCAGGCGAGGAGGCCGACGGAGAACGACGCGAGCACCGTTCCTAGCGCCGCGCGCGCTCGCACGCCTTCCACGCCGAGCGGCCGGTACAGCCAGAGCCGCAGGGCGGGCCCCGCGAGCGGGCCGACGGTGAGGAAGTTGCTCCAGGCGAAGCTCAGGACTCCCGCGATCCAGCGCGCGCCGACGCGCGGGCCCCGCGAGCGCGGCCCGAGCGCCGCGACGTCGTACAGCCCCGCGACCGCCAGGTTCACCGCGGTCAGCGCGAGAATGGCGAGCATCGTCGAGACCGGGGTCGAGCGGGCGATTCGCCGAACGACCGTCAGGTCCACCCGCTGAAGCTCCTCCCAGCCGATCCAAGTCAGCGCCAGGAGGACGAGCCACGGCCAGGCCGCGCGGAGCCGCAGGAGGAGAGCGGAGAGCAGGATCCCGGACCGCTCCGACGAGGGGGCGATGTCCGGGGCCGGCTCGTCCGGCTCCCCGGCGGCCAGCCGGCCGGCGTCGTCCTCGCTCAAGGCTCGCGTCTCCGGGACGCGCGCGCGGACTCGCTCGAGAGCCACTCGATCCCCTCGAGCAGCGCGGCGCGCGCTTCCGCCTCGTGTCCGCTGAAATGGTGTCCAGCTTCCGGTATCACGACGAGCTTCTTCGCTCCGCGGAACCGCTCGGCGAGCGCGGGCGCCGCGGAGACCTTGTCCTTCCCGCCGTGGAGGAACAGCACGGGGAAATTCTCGGCGCTCTCGAGAGCCGCCGCCACCGAGAAGACGTGGGTGGCCGGCTGGACGCCGAGTATCTCGCGGAGGCGGTACTCGAGGCTCCCGGTTTCGTCCGGTCCGATCAAGACGAGCCCCAGGAGTTTCTCGTCCCAGCCTCCGGCGCCCGCGACCCACGGCGCGAGATCGGCGCCGAAGGAGAACCCCGCGAGGACCACCGGCGCATCCGGTGCCGACCCCGCGGCGGCGGCCAGCGCCGCGGCGTAGGCGCGGAAGTCGGCCGAGAGAGCCCTCCGATCGTCCTGGGGTTTCTGGAAGTACGGCTTGATGTCGACGCCGCCGACCCAGTATCCCGCGTCGCGCAGCCAGCCCGCGAGGACAAGGTCGAACTCGCGCCACCCGCCCTCGCCGGAAACTAGGAGCACGAGCGGCCGGCGCGGGCCGCCCTCGGTCCGCCCGCCGGCAGGCGGGTAGACGATCAGCCGGAACTCGCCCCGGCTCGTCGCGACGGGGGCCGTCGCGGGAGCGTTCGCGTGCCCGCCGACGCTCCACGCGACCGCCGCGGTGATCAGGAGGACCGCGGCATGGAATAACCGGAGGCGGCGCGTCCGTCGGGCGTTGCCCACGTGGGAGTCTCCTCCTGCGCTAACCTCGAGCCGCAATAGGTCCGGACGTTCATCCCTAGACTAGGACGCCGCTCTGCGCTTCTGCCACCCCGCCAGCGCCCTGAGGCCCAGGACGACGGCGATCGCGACGAGAAGGCCGCCGAGGAGCCAGTACTCAACCCGTTTCACCTCACCCATTATCAGCGCGGCGCTGCCGCTCACGAAGTACCCGAGGCAACCGAACGCGGCGGCCCAGAGGACGCAGCCGGCGAGGTCGAGCGCCAGGAATCGCGGAAAGCGCAGTCCGCGCACGGCCCACAGCAGCAGCGTCGGCACCCGCGTGCCGAATACGAACCGACACAACACGACCTGGGCGGCGCCCATCCGGTCGGCGACTCGCGCGATGCCCGGTCCCGCGCGGCGATAAAGTGCCGACTCGCTAACGCGCCCGGCCTGCCACCGTCCCGCCGCGAACCACGCGACGTCGGAGACGAACGCGCCTGCGGCGCCGGCCAGGAGAGCCGCGGGGAATCCCAGGAACCCCAGGTGCGCCACGACCCCCGCGAGGAGCATCGTGACGTCTCCCTCGACGAGGGCTCCCAGGAACACGGCAACGAGGCCCCACCGCTCGATTAGAGCTTCCATGACCGAGGCTAGGATTTCCCTCGCCGCGCCGCGCGTCAAGTGGCGCGAATCAGGCCGGTGGGTCTAATCCCGGGTCGACTCGACGGCGTCCTTGACCTGCGCCGCGTGCGCATCCGTCCGCTGCTTGACGTCCTTGAGGTCCGGGAGGCGCGACGGGCGGATGGAATCTCCCCCGGACGAGGCGGCGGTCGCCGCGGGGTCGCTTGGCGCATCGGAGGGTTTCGCCAGCGCCTGCGCGGCCGGCAGCGTGGACTTCAGCGCCCGGGTCGCCAGGAGGAGCACCACGGCGAGGACGACGACGAGCACGACGAAGCCGAAGCCGGAGCCCTGTCTTCGCATGAGGAGAAGGTAGGTTCCCGGCCCGGCTCGGGCAAGAACGGCCCCCGGCCGCGACATCGGGCCGGCGCCGTGGCAACATGGCGACCGCGAGGGCGAGGAGCAAGATGATCGTCGTCGGCATCCTGGCGTGGCTGGCGGTGTCGGGGGCGCACGCGCCCACCGCGCCCGACGCGGTCGAGGTGCGCCTCCACGAACGGATGGACCGGCTCCGTGCCGATGCCGGCGCGCCGGCGCTCGACCGCATGCCGGAGCTCGACGCCGCGGCGCGGGCCCGGGCGGCGGAGATCGCCGCGCTCCCGATGGCCAAACGGCTCGACCGCAGGGACTCCGTCGAGGCGCTCCTCAGGAGCCGCGGTATCCGCAGAATCGAGCGCGCCGAGGCGCGCGTCGCGATCCTCGGCGGATACGAAGACCCGGCCGCGGAGGCGATCGTCCAGTGGTCGGAAGGCCCCGACTCGCGCCTCCTCGACCGGCGCTGGACCGCTGCGGGCGCCGGAGCCGCCCGGGCTCCCGACGGCGTCGTCGTGATCGTCGCGCTGCTCTTCCAGGAAGCCGCGGCTCCCCCGGACCTCCGGGCACTCGAACGCGAGGTCGAGCGGGCCGTGAACGAGGAGCGGAAGGCGAGGGGCCTGCAGCCGCTCGCCTTCTCGGACGCGCTGCGCGCGATCGCTCGGGCCCACAGCGAGGACATGGCCCGGCGCGGCTACTTCGACCACGTGTCCCCCGAGGGGCTCGCTCCGGCGCAGCGGGTGCGAAAGCAGGGGCTCGAGTACCGGAAGGTCTCCGAGAACATCGCCAAGAGCCTCGGGCAGGAGGCGCCGGTCCGCTCGGCCGTGGACGGCTGGCTGGCGAGCCCCGGCCACTTCCGCAACATGACGGATCCGGAGGTGAGCCAGACCGGGGTGGGGATCGCCTCCGACGAGGACGGCGCTCTCTACTTCACGCAGCTCTTCTTCGATCCGATGGCCCCATGACGCCGCCCGACACCGGCCGCGTGGTCCCGCGCGGGAGGTACGCGCCGAGCCCCACCGGCGACCTCCACCTCGGCAACGCCTCGACGGCGCTCCTCGCGTGGCTGTCCGTCCGGGCGAGGGGCGGCGCCTTCGTGATCCGCATGGAAGACCTCGACGGGCCTCGCGTCGTGCCCGGCGCGGCGGAGCGGATCCTCGAGGATCTCGCGTGGCTCGGCCTCGACTGGGACGAGGGGCCCGACGTGGGAGGCCCGGGCGCGCCCTACGAGCAGTCGCTCCGGACGTCGCTCTACCGCGACGCGTTCGAGCGCCTGCGCGTCGAGGGGCGCGTCTACCCGTGCTTCTGCAGCCGGAAGGACATCGCGAGCGCCGCGAGCGCGCCCCAGGAGCCGGGAGACGAGGTCCGCTACCCCGGGTTCTGCCGCGCGCTCGACCCCGCCGAGGCCGCCCGGCGGATCGAGAGCGGTCGAGCGCACGCATGGCGCTTCCGCGTGGAAGGGAAGGACGCGCCCACATTCGACGACCTCGTCCGCGGGCGATGCGACGGCGTGGCGCCGGGCGATTTCGTGGTCCGGCGCGCGGACGGCACCCCCGCGTACCAGCTCGCCGTCGTCGTGGACGACGCCGCGATGGCGATCACCGAGGTCGTCCGCGGCGACGACCTGCTTCCGTCCGCCGCGCGGCAGCTCCTGCTCTACCGGGCGCTCGGCCTCGACCCTCCCGCGTTCGGCCACGTGCCGCTGCTGCTCGGCCCCGACGGCGTGCGTCTCTCGAAGCGCCACGCGGGAACCGCGATCCGCGAGCTTCGCGAGGCGGGGCTCGCCGCGGAGCGGATCGTGGGGCGCCTCGCGCAGCTCCTCGGCCTGCGGCCGGCGCCGGTTCCCGTCCATCCGTCCGGCCTCGCGGCGTCGTTCTCGCTGGCCGAGCTTTCGCCGGCGCGGGACGGCATCACGGTCGATCTCCCTCACATGTAGCGCCGGCGCGCGCCGCCCCTCGCCTTCCCGATATCCGGCCTTCCCGCGGGGGGGCACACGGGACCGTGCGGCGCCGGAGGGCGCGCCGCTTTTCGCCGAAAAACGGTAGAATGTCGCGAGAGCGGTGGCGACACCGGCGGCGTGCCGGAGAGCGGGAACGCGCCAGGAGCCGATGGAGACCGAAGAGGAACGCGACAGGTCCCGCCCCGACTCGGACGGCATCCGCAAGCGGATTCGCCGGATCGCGAGCTTGGGGCCGGGCGGGTTGTTCGCCGGCCGGTACAAGGTCCTCGAGTCGCTCGGCTCGGGTGGGGCCGGGGAAGTCTACCGCGCCCTCGACACGACCGCCGGGATCGACGTCGCGCTGAAGATCCTGTATCCCGGCGCCGAACCGAGCCACGATCTCGAGCGGCTCCGCCGCGAGGTGCGGATCCTCCGGTCCCTGCGGCATCCCGGCATCGTGAAGATCTTCGACATCGGCGAGGTCGACGGGGTCCTCTACGCGGTGTCCGAACTGCTCGAGGGCGAGAGCCTCGCGGAGAGGCTCCGAAGGGACGGAGCGCTGCCGGCCGGCGAGGCCGAGCGGATCCTTCGCCGCGTTCTCGAGGCGCTTGCGACGGCCCACGCCGCCGGCGTGGTCCACAGGGACATCAAGCCGGCGAACATCTTCCTCGCGAGCGGCGCGCGAGAAGAGGCCCGAAGCGTTCTCCTCCTCGACTTCGGTCTCGCGCGGTCCAGCGAGGACTCGAGCCTGACGGCGACCGGCCATTTCGTCGGCACGCCGGAGTACTGCGCGCCCGAGCAGGTGCGGGGCCGCACCGCGGTGTCCCCCGCGACCGACCTCTACGCGTGCGGGATCACGCTCTGGGCGATGCTCAGCGGCAAGCCGCCCTTCCGGGGAGACTCCCAGTTCGACGTCCTGAACGCGCACGTCAACGCGCCTCCACCGCCGGCGAAACGGGAGATGCCGCACGCGCCGCCACGCCTGCGGGCCTTCGCGCTGGCCTGTCTCGAGAAGACCGTGGCCGACCGCCCGCCGGACGCCGCCGAGGCGCTGCGGATGCTCGATACTCCCGTGTCCCTGTGGAAGCGGGGACGATTCCTGCGGTCCGCCGCGCGACGGTTCGCCCGTCGGAAGGGGGCGCTCGGCCTGCTCGCGGCGATGTCCTTGGCCGCCCTGGCGGCGGTCGTTTATGCGGGGCTCTGGCTCCTGACGCCGATCGGCGTACGCCATCAGGGGAAGCAGGTACTCTGGAAGACGCGGAGCGGATGGGAGATCGCGAGCTCGCCGTTCGAGCAGCCGGTCGCGTCGATCCGGATGGTGGGGTCCTGGCTGGGTCCGTTCGGAAAGGCCTACGTCGGAGTGTGGAGCCAGGCCGTGGAGGGAAAGCCGTGGCGCGCGCATCCTCCCTTTCCGCCGATGCTCTACTTCACTAGGAATGTTCTGGCGGGGGCGAGGCCGGTCTTCTCGAGCGGGAGCGCGCGCGCGTTGGAGGAGGGGTTCTATCCGAATTTCGATCCCGCCTACGTTCCTTCCACGCTCCTCGACGTGCCCGGGGTCGCGCTGGGCGACGGTCCGCGCCTCGTCCTGGACGCCGTGCACGTGGTCTCGAGTCCCGCGAGACTCGTGGGGAGCGATGAAACCGGGAGGATCTGGTTCACCTACGATCACCCGGGCCTTCTGCCCCGACTCGCGACGCTCCCCAGAGAATCGGGACCGCCTCTCATCATCGCGGCAGGCACCAACTACCTGCTCGGACCCCGAAACGTGGTCGTCGCGCTACCGGCCGCAGAACTCCCCCCGGGCCAGGGTCCTCCCTACGTCGGACCCCACTTACGGGAGGAAACTTCGGCCTACTACCTGTTCCTGCCTCGCGTGACGCAGTTCGACACCCGTCTCCGCCTGGAGGGCGAGACCGGCGTGGTGGAGCTCGAGGGTCGCAGCCCGCTCCGATTTCATGCGGCCACCGGCATCCCGACCGAGGCCTCGGATCGCGGTGGACTTTCCGAGCAGGCGTGGGATGCGCGGCGTCGCCGGCTCCTCGAGGCGCTCTTCAAGGCGAGCGACCTGAGGGACGCCGGGCAGTCCGAGGCCGGTGCGCGGCTCCTGGAGGACTTCGCCGCGGAGCGCGTGGGATCACCGGAGCTGCTGTCGGTCGCCCTCTACCGGGCTGCGCGGATCCGCATGCGCCAGGCGGCAATGCCCGACGACCCGAGGGCGTCGCGAACGGCGATTCTCGAGCAGGCCCTCGACGACGTCGCCCGCGCAATCGCCATCGAGTCGCAGCCGCGCGTCCCGTCCCACTACCAGATCAACCAGGCCGATCTGCTGCTCCGGCTCGGCCGTGCGAGCGAGGCTCGCCGGATCCTGGACGACTGGATCACCGGTCCATCCGCCGCGGGAGATTACTACTACTCGTGGATGCTCCTGGAGTGGCGGGCCGGGGAGGACCCGCCGCTGTCCCGCGTGCTCGCGAGCCTCCCGGACGATAGCCGCTCCTCCTGGCCGCCGCTGATCCGGCTGGCGTACGCCGTCCATCGCGCGGATTACGCGACCGGCCGCGCAGAGGCCGAGAAGCTGAACGCGCGGCAGGTCCAGCTCGACACGCAGCACTACTGGGCGGCGCGGATCTACCTCGACGGCACGAACCCGGACCCGGCCGCCGCCCTCGCGCACCTGGACCGCGCGGAGGAGTCCTTCAAGACGGGATTCCAGCTGCCGCTGGTCGCAGCCAGCCTCCGCGCGAAGCTCCTGCTCGACCCGGCGCACCCGCCGGACGCGAGCGCCGTGGAGCGCGCCCGGCGCGATCTCGACTACACGGCGGAGTGCGCCGCGGCCAGCGTCGAGTGCCTCGCGATGCTCGAGTACGGCGAGCGCGACCTCGCGGCCGTGACCGCAGCGAACGCGCGGGCGCAGAAGGGGTCAGACATTACTGGCGTAACACGTTTCGCGGGCTGGCACCGCTAATTCGCTCTTTCAAAGCGACTTCCGTATTGCCGGCGCGAACCTGGCCCCACACCGTTTCCCGAAAAACGCTAACTGGCGATCTTTTCACTTCGAACTGTAACGCTAGTAATGTCTGAGAATCATCTAGAAGGCCCCCTCCGCCGAGGGAGTACCGTAGGCCGGTACACACCCAAACCCTCGGTAAAAGGAGGAGGCCTGCATGAGACTTTACTGTGGGATCGATCTGCATTCCAACAACGTCTTCATCGTAGTGCCCGACGAGCACGACCGCGTGGTGTTGCGGTGTCGCCTGCCCAACGATCTGCCGGTGATTTTGTCGACGCTCGAGCCTCATCGAGGGGATCTGGTGGGGATCGTCGTGGAGTCGACCTTCAACTGGTACTGGCTAGTGGACGGTCTGATGGCGGCGGGGTACCGGGCGCACCTGGCCAATACGGCCGCGATGCAGCAGTACAGCGGGCTGAAGCACGCCGACGACCGTTCGGACGCGAGGTGGCTCGCGCACATGCTGCGGATCGGGATCTTGCCGGAGGGGTACATCTACCCGAGAGCGGAGCGAGGGTTGCGAGACCTGCTGCGACGGCGGGCCTGCTTGGTGCAGCAACGGACGGCGATGGTGCTGAGTCTCGGGAACCAAGTGCAACGCAACACGGGCCGGCGACCGTCGGGACGGGGGTTGGGCGAGACCGATCTCGATCAGCTCGGCGACGCCAACGTGAGCTTGGCTGCCGAGTCGACGCGGACGGTGCTGATGTGTCTCGAGGTCGAGGTGGACCGTCTGCAGAAGGAGGTATGGAGACAGCTCCGGCCCGACCCGTTGCTCGAGTTGCTGAAGTCGGTGGTGGGGGTGGGCAAGATTCTGGCACCGACGATCCGGCTGGAGACCGGGGACATCGGACGCTTCGCGGATGCCGGGCACTACGTCTCGTACTGCCGATGCGTGGGCAGCCGGCACGTCAGCAATGGCAAGGCCAAGGGCCGGGGCAACACCAAGAACGGCAATCCCTACTTGTCCTGGGCTTGGATCGAGGCGGCCCACTTCGCCATCCGCTACCACCCCGACGTGCGCCGGTTCTACGAGCGCAAACGGGCACGCACGCACCGGGTCGTGGCGCTGAAGGCGGTCGCTCACAAGCTAGCCCGGGCTGGCTACTACGTGATGCGCGATCGCGTGCCGTTCAAGATGGAATTGGCGTTCGGGTAGGTGTGGGCGGACGCCGCCGATCCCTGGGTGGGGTTTGGCATGAAGCCCGAACGTCTGAGTGGGCGGCGGCGTCCTCCCTCCAGCGATCCCGCGGATGCGCCCTGACTGCGAGCCACGAGGGGTTGGACCCGGCAACGGGAGCCACGAGATCTGTCCTCACGAACGATTGGACGCGGTCGGGAACCAACGGTTTTCTGGGGCACTCCGAGTGCCAGGGAGCAGGGGCTGCCGTCTCGTGCCCCAGGCTCTTGATCCAGATGGGTGACTGGCGCGGATCCGAGGGAACACCGAACGAGAGGGAATCGTTCGATCAACGCCCCAAACGAATCCGACGCCACGACCCGCGGAAGACCCCGGGTGCGCTGCGCTGGATCGCTGGAACGATGGAAACGGGCCCCTCCCCTCAATCACCCCCACGATCACGCCGGGGTGCCGCAGGGGAGGTGTCTTCGATGTGGTCGCCTATTGACGGGGGCCTTCTAATGGGTGACCCCACTACGGACAGGCGTTTGGCGAGGCCGTGATGCCGGCGTCCCTCGGGGCGGTTTGAGACGGGTCGCCGTCGTCGTACGTGCCGGTGCCGCACGCGTTGTAGGCGCGGATCAGGAACCAGTCCGCGTCTCCCTCGGCCGGGGCGTGGGTGTCGGACAGGAGCGTCGCCGTGACGTGGCTTCCCGCGCACGCGTCGGTGGCGGGCGTGAATCCGCCGCCGCCGAGCAGCATGGATAGCGTGCCCCGGACCACGTCGTAGCCCGTCGCTCCATCGGTCGCGGCCCAGCTCAGATCGCTCACCGTGTCGAAGGAGAGCCCGGCCGTCGCGCCGGGCCCGGGAACCGCCGCGCCGCCGAGGCAGACGCCGGCCTGGCAGGTGTCCCCCGCCGTGCAGGCGATGCCGTCCTCGCACGCCGCACCGTTCGCCAGACCGGACGCGGAGACCTCGTTGCTCTCGGCGGATTCGGTGGCGCCCGACGCGTCGCAGGCGCCTCTCACGACGTAGAAGTAGAGGATTCCCCCTACGGCCGAACTGTCCGTGTACGCCGTTCCGGTCACCGGCATGCCGCCGAGCTTGGTGTACGGGCCGCCCGAGGACGTCGCGCGGTACACGTTGTACGAGACGTTCGAGCCCGTCCCCGCGGTCCAGGCGAGGTGCACGCCGGCGCAGTCCCCCGACGCGCTCGCCAGGGCCGGCGCCTCGGGAGGCGTGCAGACGGTGCCGATGGTGCAGGCGCCGCCCACCTCCGCGTTGCTGAGGAGAACCGCGTCCACGTACCAGCCGGTGGCGGAGATGGAGCTGTCGTCCCCCTCGTGCCAGCGCATCTGGATGTTCCTGCCGAGGAGGCCGGCGTCGGTCCCCAGGTTTACGGTGACCTCGGTCATCGTGCCCACGGTCCCGGCGCACCACGCGCGCTTGCCGCCGAGCGGGTTCGAATAGCCCGAGTTGATCGTGCCCGTGTACCCGCCGGCGACGAAGTCCGCCGCGGGCACCACGGTCCACGTCGTTCCGTCCGTCGAGTACTCGAGCGTTCCGCCGTCGTAGCACGAAGTCGTCGATCCCTCGAACGCGTACGTGTGCCAGAAGCTCAGCACCGTGTTCGGGCCCACGCCGAACGCGGGGCTCGCCAGGACCTTGTCGGAGAGGGTCGACACGTCCTGCGCGTACCAGGAGTGCGCTCCGTCGTGCTTCTGCGCCGTGGACCAGGTCCAGTTCGTGGAGCCGGTGATCGCGTTGTGGGTCCAGCCCGAAAGGTCGAAGCCGCCGCCGGACTGGGAGCCCTCGAAGGTGTCGGTCCAGTTCGTCGTCGTGATGGGTCCCGTGGGGACGCCGCTCTTCCGGACGACGTTGGTCTCCTCGATCCCGTTCGAGCCGTCCACGGCACGGATGACGTAGTAGTAGGTCGTGCCGCTGGCGATGCCGATCGCGTCGGTGTACGAGGTTCCCGCGATCCCCGAGGCGACCCGGTTGGCCGGCGCCGGCGCGAAGCCCGCCGCGGTGCTCCGATATACGTTGTAGGTCAGGGGGCCGGAGCAAACGGACGCCCCGGCGTTCCAGCCCAGGTTCAGGGTGCACGTGCTGTTGCCGGGGTTCGTCACGGTGCTGACGCCCGAGAAGGCCGGGGGAAGCAGGCACTGCCCGGTGGCGAGCGCGTCCACCTCGCCCGACGCCAGCGAGAAGCACGACGCGCCGTCGGTGGACTTGACGACGTAGTAGTACCGCGTACCGCCGCTCACCGTGTCGTCGTGATAGGTGTACGAAGGCCCGTTCCCGACATCGGGGCTGGAGTCGGGCACCGTGGCGATCTGGTTGTACGGCCCGCCCGCGGTCGTCGAGCGGTAGACGAGGTAACGAACGATCGCGGAGACGCTCGAGTCGTCCCAGCCCACGTCGATCCGGTTGTCCTGGGGGGCCGACGCGGACGCCGTCGGGGCCGGGGGGACCGAGAGGCAGCCGCACGCCTCGAATTTCAACGCGGCAACTCTCGTGCTCGACGTGGTGTTCGCGCTCATGTACTCGGTGGTGAACCAGAACGTGCAGTCGTCCGCGGGATCGACGCCGATGCCGGCGTAGTCGCCCCAGCGCTCGTTGTTCGTCTTCGAGAAGGACGCGTCCTGGATCACGTACTCCCCCTGGGGCATCGTGCCCGGGGGATCGGTGGACAGGCGGCCCTTGTAGTAGATCGACGGGTAGTAGGGAGCCACGCCCCCGGTCCGCGTGTACCCCATCGCGATGTTTCCCGAGCCGTCCATGGACACCGACGCCACCGCGCGGTGCACGCCGGGCTCGCCCCCCACGACGCCTTCCTGGAAGAGGGCCCACGAGCCGCCGGCCGGCTTGCGAAGCTCGAACCAGCGCTGCGCCGCGTGGTCCGTCCCGTCCACGTCCTCGACGAAGGTGCCGACGAGCGTCTGGTGGTCGCCGAAATTCCGGTACACGAAGGGATGGTGGAGCGGCTCGCGAATGGGATCGATCTTCTGGGCCGTGCCGGGCTGGGGCATGCAGTTCCAGGTGCCTCCCAACCCGCACAGGGTCATGTCGTAGTCGCCGATGTGAATCGACGGGAGCGCGGTCAGCGTGGAGTTGGCCGGAGTGCTCCAATCCACCTTGAGCTCCCACAGCTCCAGGAGGTCGTACGACGGCGTGCTGGCGCCGTCCTGGGCCTCGTCGTCGCGCGGCCGCGCGAAGATGGCCGGCTCCTCGCCGGGGGGAGGGGTCTTTCCCTGCAGGGTGCCCGGGAGGACCAGCTCGAAGCCGGAGTTCGGGAGACTCGGGACCGTGAACTTCTGGAACGAGGCGGGCTGCCCCGCGAGCATCTTGGCCCGGTCGAATGCGAAGAGGTCGCGCCCCGTCGAGCCGGCGTTCGCGCCCATGAGGTACGAGCCGCCGTTCTCCCCCAGGGGCCAGACCCCGTACTTCGGGTAGTCGGTGAGGCTCGTCTCGACGAGGAACGCGTACGCGTAGTAGGTGCCGGTGGGGTCGCCCGACGTGGAGACGTAGACGCAGACGCTGCCCCCGCCGCTCGGCAGCTCGGTGATGAGCCAGCGGTCGGCCACCCGGTCGTAGTTGACGACCGGGTCGCAGAAGCCGCTGTTGCACGGCGAGGTCGTCGCCAGCGACTGCAGCGTGAAGGTCCTCTTGATCGCGCCGGTGCTCTTGTCCAGGACCTGGACGGTCGAGACGGACTGGTTGACCGCCTGCACGAAGTCGGTGAGGCCGACGTCGCCGTTGGTGTCGGGAGGCGACACGGTGGAGGTCTGCCCCGCGTAATTGTGAACCGGGGTGGCGAAGGCATCGGAAACGACCGGGCCACCGAGCTGCTGGAGCTCGACGAGCGGGTCGACGCGCGGCACGATCGGGTACTCGATCGGGATGAAGCCGAAGTCGTCGCGCCGCTTCATCTCGAGGCCGAACAGGTTCGGATCGGGCTTCCAGTCGGGCAAGTCCTTGACGGCGGGGGTGATGGTCGGCACCACCGGCTCGCTCACCTGGACGGGGCCCTTCGGCGGCTCCACCGGCTTCTTGTTCTCCGCGGCCGCGATCCTCGGGGCAAGGGCCAGCAGCACGGCCAACAGGATCGAAACGCGCCTCACGCTCGTCATCGAGTACCCCCTCGCCATCCTAGTCGTCGTCTTCCTGTTCACCGGTCTCGGCCTCGCGCGATCCGATCTTCCGCCAGGGGTCCGACAGCGCGGCCGACGCCGCCCGGACGTACTTGTTCTCCGAGGCCGCCGCCCGCTGGAGGATAGCCCTGTCCGCGGAATTCAGGAGGGCTTCCGAGATCTCCACGTAGTCGAGGTCGACGGGATTCACCTTGGTCAGGTAACCGCCCTGCACGGGGGCCCCGGGGTTGAACGGCTCGGCCCTCCTGGCCTTGTGGCCGCGGTAGGTCTTCTGGAAGAGGACTTCGTTTCCCTTCCGGACGGTGACGCTGAGGCTCTCCACCAAGACCCTGCCCTTCGCGGGGGGCTCCGCCCCCTCGTCCCGCTCCCTTATGTACCGCTTTTCGTCCGTGGAGACCCGGAAATCCAGGTCCAGATGGCCGTAATTCGCCACGAAGGCGGGATCGAGGAGAAGGTGGCGCAGCTCCATGTCCCGGGGGTCGGCGATCTTGGCCTGAAGCTCGATCGTCCGCTCGACCGCCGCGGCGCGAAGATCGGGATCGGTCGACGCGTCGAGGACCTGCCGCAGGGTCCCCGAATCGGAGAGCCGCCGGACGGCCAGCAGGCGAAGCTCCTTCTGCGGCGCCCCCAGCGCGAGCTCGGCGAGGAGCCCCTGGTCGGTCAGGAGATCCACCGCCTGCTGCCGCGCCTCGCGCGATCGCGCCGAACGGCCGACGGCCGCGATCGCCTTCTCGTCGAGCCGAAGGAACGCCGCATTCCGGACGTCCGGGTCGGGGTCCGACGAGGCGATCCCGCCGAGAATCGCGGGGTCGGAAATTCTCTCCGTCGCGGCCTTGCGAAGAACCCAGTCGGGATGCGTGCGCGCGATCCCGGACAGCGCCGACGGGACGGAGAGGCGCTTCAGGGCCGTGGAGCGCACCGCGGGGCTCGCGTCCTCCCGGCAGATCCGCTCGAGCGTGACGGGATCCGTCAGCCGCGCTACCGCGTGGAAGCGCACCTGCGCGTCGGGGTCTTTCGTCGCCAGCGAGAGGAATAGCTCGGGATCGCCGGCCACGCCGGCCAGCGCGGCGACCCGCACCGGCCCGGCCCTGTCCCCGAGCACGATGCGCCGGCGCACCGCGGCATCGGCGAGGCGGGCCGCGGCTTCCTTCCGCACCGCGGCGTCGCGGTCGGTCGTGGCGACGCGCGCGAGAAGGGTCTGGTCCGTCAGCCTCGAGGCGGCGCGCGCGCGAACCCGCGCGTCCGCCTCCGACGCGACGACCCTACCCAGCACGAGTTGGTCCTCCAGCACGTCCACGGCGGCCCAGCGGATGTCCGGCGAGGGGTCCCTGAGCGCGAAATCTGCGAGGAGAGCCGGGTCCGAGAGGCGGCCGACGGCCGCCGCGCGAACGTTCTCGGGACCGGCGCCCTTCGCCACGCCCGACAGGAGGGCCTGGTCCCTCACTCTCTCGACGGCCGCCAGCCGGACGGCCACGTCGGTGTCGGCGCGCGCCAGCTCCCCCAGGACGGCGGGATCGTCGAGGTGGCTCGCGGCGGCCAGCCTCAGGGACGGGTCCCTGTCGAGCCGGGCGATCCGGGCCAGAAGGTCCTGGTCCTTCATCCTGGAAAAGGCCAGTTCCCGGGTTCTCGGGTCGTTGGTCTTCCGGGCGAGGGCGAGCAGGCGCTCGGAGTCCGTGATCAGGGGCACCGCCACGTCCCTCATGTCCCCGATCCGGTCCCGCAGGGAGATCTCCATCAGGCGGTCCGGGTCGGAGATCTTCTTCAAGGCCCGGAAGCGGACCATGCGGCTCGGGTCCCTGAGCGTGATCCGGGTGAGCAGGTCCGGGTCGTCGAGACGGCCCACGGCCTCCTCGCGGACGTACGGGTCGGGATCGTCGATCGCGGCCTCGACCAGCAATGCCCGGTCGGGGGTGCGGGAGACCGCCGCCTTCCGGACAATCCAGCTCTCGCTCCGGAAGAACTCCTCGAGAGTCGCCGGATCGGTCAGGCGCCTGATGGCCTCGGCCCGGACTTCCTCGCGGGGAGCGTTCCGGGCGACCCGGTCGAGGAATTCCTGCTGCTCGATCCGCCCGACCGCCGCCATCTGGACCTGCTTGCTGGGGTCCTCGATGGCGATTCGGCTGAGCAGCGCGCCGTCGCGCACCTCCGACACCGCGCGCAGGCGGACGACGGGGTCGGGATCGGACAGGGCCGCAGCGGACGGCGGCGCGGGCGGCGCGTCCTGGGCGGGGACCCGGGCCGCGCCCAGGAGGGCGAGCGCGGCCAGGAGCCATCCGGCGAAGACGATCCCGGAAGCACGCTCCTCGCGGGAATCGCCCGACGGGCCTTTGGCTGGTTCCCCCCTCACCGTGAACTCCGTGGCGCGAACAGGCCTAGCACCCCCGGCGAGCCGCGTTCTCGCGGACGCGGCTCGCCGGGTCGCCGGAGCGACCAACATACCTCCAAAATCAATCCTCGTGGACGACGACGAGTGGCACGGGGGGACGGGCGCTCACGCGCACGACCGGGTAGACCCCCGGCTCCGCGCTCCACTGCCGGACCAACGCGCGGCTGAAGAGCCCCCAGGCCGCCAGGCCGTCGGTCGAGGAGGGCTCGAGCAGGACCGGGATCAGCCGGGCGAGCGGCTGGCGCATGTCGACGAACACCGACCCCGGCGGCAGCTCGAGATCGGCCTTCTCGTAGCGGCCCGACAGGGTCACGGGGACGTGTCCCTGGTACAGGTCCTTGGCCGTCTCGACCTTCTCGAGGGCGAAGCGCTCCGCGGGAACCTTGCACGATTGCTCGATCCGCTCGACGGCGATGCCGTGAGCGAGCAGGGTCCGCACCGCCTCGTCGAACCCCGGCAACAGCACGTATCCGGCCGGGAGCGGCACGGTGCGGGAGGGCACGGCGAGCGCCATGTACGGGGCGGTGTAGTCCCGGGGCACCTCCGTGGGTTTCATCCGGAACTCGCCCAGCTGCGGGTACTTGGCCCGCTCCTCGGGGGTCGTCGGCGTCTTCACGTGCTCGAAGCCCTTCACCGTCACGTCCATGAGCCGGTCGAGCTTCCACTCGGCGGCGAAGGACTGCTCCCGGTAGCGGTCCCGGGTCTCGGCGTCCACGCGGCGGACGAGGGCGGCGAGCTCGCCGGCGTGCGCGCCGGTGTACTCGAGGACGGCCCGAACGAAGGCATAGGACGAGAGCACCCGCGTCTTGAAGTCGGCATAGGAGTAGTTCTCGTCGAGGATCGACAGCCGGTTCCGCAAGGCCACGTAATTGGTGCCGTACCGCGCCTCGATGCTGTCGTTTTCCCATCCCTTCTCGGGGTGCTCGGCGTCCACGAAGCTGCCGTAGGGGACGCTGTCCCAGCCATGCGTCTCGCGCAGCGATCTCGCGACCGCGGGGAAGAGGCTGCCCCACATGTAGTCGGCCAGCGCCGCAGCACCGTTGGGGTTCCCGCCGGTGGTGTAGGTGACGGGCTCGCGGTGGTACGAGCCGTTGGTGGTGTGCATGTCGACCAGCAGGACCGGGTCCCACTCCCGCAGCAGCCGGACCAGCCCCCGCACCTCCGGGGTCTCGAGCTTGGTGTAGTCGCGGTTGAGGTCGAGGTACTGCCCGTTGTGCCGGACGCCCGCCAGCTCGGGCCCCTTGTCGCGGCGGTTCTTCCCGAGCTTGTCGTTGCCGTCGGCGTTGAAGATCGGCACGACGAGCACGACCTGGTGCTCGAGCAGCCCCGATAGCGGGCCGGCCGCCACGTCGCGGATGAGGATCTGGCACGCCTCCTTGCCCTCCACCTCGCCGGCGTGGATGTTGGCCATCACCAGCACCGCCGGCTTCCCGGTGGCCAGCAGCTCGGCGGGGGTTCGCACCCGCTCCTTCGAGAGGATCACGAGCGGCACGTCGCGCCCCTCGGCCGAGCGCGCGAGGGACGCGAGGGCGACGAGGTCCGAGGTGGCGGCGATCCGGCGGACGTGCTCGACGACCTCGGCGTACAGCGAGGTGCGGGCGAAGTCCGTCGCCTCGACGACCGTCGCCGGCTCGCCCGCCCAGGTTCCCACCGCCACCGCTAGTGCCAGCCCGAAAAGTGCGACGCGCATTCTCCCTCCAGGACCGGGCGACCCGGCCCGGCTACTTCGACGTCTTCGGCGGGGCCGGCGCCGGCTCGAGCCTGGGCAACGGCTCGGCCGCATCGGCGAGGCCGTAGGCCACGACGGCGAGCGCGGCGGCGCACGACTCGAGCTCTTGCGGGTCCACCTTGTCCAGGGTGTCCGCCGCGGTGTGGTGGTAGTCGAAGTAGTGCAAGGTGTCGTTGCGCAGGCCGAGCATGGGGACGCGGGCGTCGCGCATCGGCGAGATGTCGGCCCCTCCGCCTCCCTTCGAGATCTCGGTGACCCCGAGCGCCGCGAGGGGTGCCGCGATCCTCGCCACCGCCTCGAGGCCGCCCGGACCGGCGCTCACCCCGAACCCGGTGGGGCGCGAGCCGCCGCTGTCGGCCTCGATGGCGGCGACGTGGCGGCCGAGCTCGTCGCGGTGCGCCTCGGCGTACGCGCGCCCGCCGCGCAGCCCGTTCTCCTCGTTGGCGAAGAGCACGGCGCGAATCGTGCGGCGGGGCCGGAGTCCCAGGGAATGGAGAAGGCGGATCGTCTCCATGGCCATCGCGCACCCCGCGCCGTCGTCGATCGCGCCGGTCCCGAGGTCCCACGAATCCAGGTGGCCCCCGATCACGACGACCTCGTCCGGGCGCTCGCGTCCCCGGATCTCCGCGAGAACGTTGGCCGATTCGACGTCGGGCAGCGTGCGCGGGCCCAGCGTGTACCGGACCCGGACGGTCTCGCCCGCGGCCAGGAAGCGGTGCACGAGGTCGGCGTCTTCCTCGCTGATCGCCGCGTAGGGGATCCGCCTGACGCCCTCCTCGTACTCGGTCATGCCGGTGTGGGGGAGCCGGAACGCGGCCGTGCCGAGGGACCGGATGAGCGCGCCGGCCGCGCCGAGCTTGGCCGCCTCGATGGCCCCGCGGTGCCGGAGGTTCGAGCCGGCGCCGTACCCGTGCGCCTCCCCGCCGTTGGGCAGGATGCGGAGGTTGTAGAGCACGATCTTCCCCGGAACCCGTCCCGCCGCCGCCTTCAGCTCGTCGAAGCTCGACACCTCGACGACCTCCGCGGCGATACCCCCCTCCGGCGTCGGATCGCTCATGCCGAGCGCCGTGATGGCCATGGGCGCGGAGACCGGCGAGAGGATCGCCCCCGTCTCGATCCCGCGAACCCAGTGCGGGACCATGACCTTCTCGGTCCACGCGCGGTCGGCGCCGTCCCGCGCAAGCTGTTCGACCGCCCACTTGACGGCGGCCTCGTAGCCGGGCGAGCCGCTCAGGCGCGGTCCGATCCGGTCGGTGAGCCAGGCCAGCCTCGCGTGCGCCTGCCCCCCGGCCGCGGCAGCGGCCAGGATCCGCGTCGCGGCATCGCCGTCCTCGGCGCGCGGGAGCGCGCCGTGGAGAGAGAGGAGGACGAAGACGAGGAGCGCCGCCGCGATCCGATGTTTGGACATGGCACGATTATGGGGAATGCCGCGCCTTTCCACCAATCCCCACCAAGGGAACGGGCTAGCCGCGGGCGACCCGCCTGACGATCTTGTCGCGGAGCACCGCGTTCAGCGACGGGCGGGCGAGCAACTTCTTGAGGGCCGGCCCTTGCAGGCCCGCGATGATGCGCTCGGCGAGCGGATAGGGAGCGTGCGGGTGGGTGGCGATCAGGATCCGGATCTCCTCGTCCTTCGACCAGCGCGGATCCGCCGCGATCAGCTCCAGCGTGGACGCCGGCAGGTGGATGACCGCGAGGAGCGTTCGAACCTCGGCGAGCAGGATGTTGGGGTTCCTCGCCAGCGACTCGAGCACGGCGGAATGGGTGTCCTGGCGCAGGTACTCCCGCTCGCGGGGGCCCGCACGCGCGGCGAGCCCGATCCGGTGGGCGAGGGGGACCGACTCGAGCGCCTTGCGAATCTCGTGCGGGGGAGAACCGGGGCGCAGCGCCTCGAGAGGAGCCGGCGCCATCCCTTCCATCACCCGCGCGAGCAGCATCTCCAGCTTTTCCTTCTGGTCGAGGTCGAGCGCGAGGAACTCGACCGCCAGCCGGAGCTCGCCGCCCTCGTCCCCCTCTTCGATTCTCGCGACGCGCCCGATGAACCGCTGCTCCAGGCCGCCGACCGGCGTACGGATCGCGAATTCGATCTCCTGGCCCGAAGGGGCAGGAAACGCACCCACCAGGAGCACGCCCGTCCGGCTGAGGTTGTGCGCCCGGCAGGCAAGCTCCTCGTCCCCGGCGAAGAGCGCGGCCGGCAGCCCGGCCTGGAACCGGAACCCCCTGGAGGTGGTGCTGCTCGAATCGGGGCGCATCGTGGTATCCTCGTGTCGCTTGGGAGCCCGAATACCAGCGGTTGGGAGCGAGAGAATCGTATTTCGACGGCGGTCTGCTGTCAACGATCGATGTCGCGGACATCGCTAGGGTAGATCCCAGCCATGGCGGATCATTAGGGCACCCTAGTCCACCCATTTGTTTGGGTGGTTTTGGGTGCTACAATGAGGTCACATGGAACTCAAGATCCAGGTAACGCCGGAAGTCCTGAACGTCGTCTCCAGACTCGATCATTTTCGAGGGATATGGGCGGCGGGAACCCTGATACCGCCGGATCGGCTCACCCGGCTCAAGGAGGCCACGAGGATCCGTAGCGTGGCGGCCTCCTCGCGAATGTCGGGGGTCCGGGTCACCGACACCGAGGTCGCGGGCCTCCTTCGGGGGGATGCCCCGCCGGTTCGGGAGGGTAAGGAAGTCCTCGGCTACGCCGAGGCGCTCGACCGCCCGTTCCCGTCCGACGGCCCGCTCGTCACGCCCGAGGAGATCCGCAAGCTGCACGCCGTGCTGCTCGGCGTCCGGGAGAACCCCGAGTCTCCGAGCGCGTGGCGCACGGAGGTCCTCCACCTCGAGGCGTTCGACGCCGAGGGCCGGGCGATCGGGCGGGTCTTCCAGACGCTGCCGCCGCGACTCATCGCGGAGAAGATGGATGACCTCTCGACGTGGCTGGAGCTCGAGCTCCGGAGCGGCGAGCACCACGCGCTCCTCGTCATCTCGTCGTTCATGCTCGCCTTCCTGGCGATCAGCCCGTTCTCCCGCGGGAACGGAAGGATGGGCCGCCTGCTGGGGGTCCACCTGCTCCGGCGGGCCGGGTACGACTACGTCTCGTACGCGAGCCTCGAGAGCGTCATGGAGGAGATGCGCGACGCCTATCACGACGCGTTCGACGCCGCCGAGACGCGGATCTGGGCGGGAGAGGCCGACCTGTCCCCTTGGATCCGTTTCTTCCTGGAAGCGATGGACCGGCACCGGGAGCGCGTGGACTCGAAGGTCGATCTCGAGCGCCGCTCCCTCGACCTGACGCCGCTGCAGCGAGCCATCCTCGACGCGGTCCGGGAGCATGGCACCGTGGCGGCTTCCCTCCTCATGGCGGCGACCGGCGCGAACCGCAACACCCTGAAGGACAACCTGCGCCGCCTCGTCGAGCGCGGGCTGATCGAGCGCATGGGAGAGCGGCGCGGCTCCATCTACCGCCTTTCGAGCGGCGACCCGGCGGCGCGTCCGCGCGACCCCGTCGCCGCGCGCCCAGGCGTGCTCGAGACCGCTTCGGACTCCTGACCCGGCTCCCGGAACGCCCGTCGGTCGCGAAGGGCCCCCCGCTCGGGGGGCGCCCGCCGGCCCTCGCGGCGCGAGACGGGGGTTCGTCCCCGCGCGCTTGCGTTTCCGGGCTCGGCGGGGATACACTCCTCATTTAGTCCTGATTCGACAACGAACGAGGAGGTGGCTCCGTGACCCACCCGCTGCGTCTCAAGAGGGTGCATCACATCGAGCTGATCGTCGGCAACGCGCTCCAGGCGGCGTACTTCTACCGGAAGGCGTTCGGCTTCGGCCAGATCGCGTACATGGGGCCGGAAACGGGGACCCGCGGAAGGGCGTCGTACGTCGTCGGGAACGACAAGATACGCCTGGTCCTCACGTCGCCGCTGTCCCACGAGGACCCGCGCAACGTCTTCCTCACGCTCCACGGCGACAGCGTCAAGGATCTCGCCTTCGAGGTGGACGACGCGGACGCGGCGTACCGCGAGGTCGTCTCGCGCGGTGCCGAGACGGTGATGCCGCCCACCGAGTTCAAGGATCGCGACGGGTCGGTGACCGTCTTCGCGATCAAGACCTACGGCGACACGATCCACTCCTTCGTGGCCAGGAACGGGTACGGCGGGGTGTTCCTCCCCGGGTACCGGGACGTGGAGCGCAAGGGAGCGGACACGGGGCTCCTGGTCGTGGACCACGTGGTGGGGAACGTAGAGGACCGGCAGATGGACCGCTGGGCGGACTGGTACATCCGCACGCTCGGCTTCCACCAGTTCGTCTCGTACGACGACAAGGACATCTCCACCGAGTACTCGGCCCTCCGGAGCAAGGTGATGGCGAGCTCGCCCGACCGGCGGATCAAGATGCCGATCAACGAGCCGGCCACCGGCCTCAAGAAGAGCCAGATCCAGGAGTACCTCGATTTCAATGTCACCGCGGGGGTCCAGCACGTCGCGCTCCTGACCGACGACATCGTCGCGACGGTGACGCGCCTCAGGGAGAACGGCCTCGACTTCCTCCACGTTCCCGAGTCGTACTACGACACGATCTGGGACCGGGTCGGGGAGATCGGCGAGGACCGCGAGGCGATCCGGAAGCTCGGCATCCTCGTGGACCGCGACGAGACCGGCTACCTGCTGCAGCTCTTCACGAAGCCGATCCAGGACCGGCCGACGCTCTTCTTCGAGGTGATCGAGCGCCACGGCTGCCAGAGCTTCGGCAAGGGGAACTTCAAGGCGCTGTTCGAGTCCATCGAGCGCGAGCAGGCGCGCCGCGGCAACCTCTGAGGGTCACGCCATGCCGTTCTACCACAGGCTCGGAAACGTCCCGCACAAGCGCCACACCGTCTTCCCCAAGGAAGGCGGCGGGATGTACTACGAGCACCTGATGGGGAACCTGGGCTTCACCGGGCTCCAGTCGCTGCTCTACCACGTGCGGCGCCCCACGGTCGTGCTCGAGGCGAAGTGCCTCGGGGAGATCCGCTGGGCTCCCGATCCCGACGCCACGCTTCGCATGCGCCACTTCTTCACCCACCGCCTGCCGCCGGCCGGGCCGGACGCGGCGACCGACAGGCTCCCGCTGCTGTTCAACCGGGACGTCGCGGTCTCCCTCGCGAGGCCGTCGGCTCCGCTCGGGGCGTTCTACCGGAACGCCCAGGGGGACGAGCTCGTCTACGTCGCCGAGGGGGGCGGCGTCCTGGAGTCGCAGTTCGGCGAGCTGCCGTTCCGCAAGGGGGACTACGTCGTCATCCCGAGGGGAATCTTGCACCGCTGGCGCTTGGCGCCGGTCGGGCAGATCTTCCTGGTGATCGAGAGCGAGGGGTACGTCAGGACCCCGCGGCGCTACCGCAACGCGCACGGACAGCTCCTCGAGCACAGCCCGTTCTGCGAGCGGGACATCCGAGTTCCCGGGGCGCTTCCCGTCCACGACGAGACCGGCGAGTTCCCGGTCCTGGTCAAGAAGGGGAACGCGCTGCACCGCGTCGTGCTCGGCCACCACCCGTTCGACGTCGTCGGCTGGGACGGGTGCTACTACCCCTGGGCCTTCAACATCGAGGACTTCGAGCCGATCACCGGCCGCGTCCACCAGCCCCCGCCGGTCCACCAGACCTTCGAGAGCGAGGGGTTCGTGATCTGCTCGTACGTGCCCAGGCTCTACGACTACCACCCGCTGTCCGTCCCCGCCCCCTACAACCACTCGAACGTCGCCTCGGACGAGATGCTCTACTACTGCAACGAGGAGTTCATGAGCCGGAAGGGGATCGAGTACGGCTCGGTCACGCTCCACCCCGACGGGCTCCCGCACGGCCCGCAGCCCGGCAAGGCCGAGGAGTCGGTCGGAAAGACCGCGACCAACGAGCTGGCGGTCATGGTGGACACCTTCGCGCCCTTTGACCGTCGCGGCGGCGGCGCTCCCGAGCGAGGACGCGTCGTACGGCCGGTCGTGGCTCGAGCCATGACTTCCACGGAAACGAGCGCCGCATTCCGCGCGTTCATGAGCGGCCTGATCGATTACGCGGGGCTGTTCCCGCCCGCGCGCCTCGAGCTCGGGCCCGCCGTGGACGAGTACGTCCGGCACCTCGGCGAGCCCGAGAGCTTCATGCTCGGCCGCTTCATCATCCCCTCCGCGCGCGCCGGCGAGCTCCTCGACCGGCTCCCGGACCCGGCGGCGGGACGGCCGTTCCGTCTCGCGGTTCTCGCGGGGGGCGGCCCGACGGAGCGGGAGGCGCTCAACCTCATCCGATCCGAGGCGACGGCGCTGCGCGCGCTCGTCGAGGCCCGCCCCGGCAAGGCGGCCGTCGAGGCGATCGAGACGCGCCTCCCCAGGGAGACGGTGGACGCCGCGGACGCCGAGCGCGTGCGCGACTACGTGGACGACTTCCGCGCCGTGCTCGCCGGCGCCGGCCTCCGGGGGATCCCGGTCTTCTTCGAGGCCGCGCAGGGCGCGCGGTGGCGCGAGACCGACCGTGACGCGGTGGTGGGGCTCGCCGACGCGGGGGCGGCGGATCCCTGGCCGCACCCGGGGTTCAAGCTGCGCTGCGGCGGGCCCGAGCCAGCGGACGTGCCGCCGCCCGAACGGGTCGCGCGCGCGATCGCGGAGTGCCGCGACCGCGGCGTGCCCTTGAAGTGCACGGCGGGGCTGCACCAGCCGATGCGGCGCGCGGGCGGAGGGCCGGAGCGTCACGGGTTCCTGAACGTCTTCGCCGCAGCGGTCCTCGCGTCGGCGCGCCGTCTCGCCGAAGCGGAGATCGAGGCCTGCGTGCGCGAGGAGGAGCCGTCGAGCTTCCGGCTCGACGAAGACGCGCTCTCGTGGCGCGGGCGCAGCGCTTCCGCCGCGGAGGTGGAGGAGGCGCGCAGGACGCTCGCGACCGGGTTCGGGAGCTGCTCCTTCGACGAGCCGCGTCAGGCGCTGCGCGACCTCGGCTTCCTGTGTTGAACGGGCTCAGAGACAGCATGGAAAGGGCACCATGGATCCCACCCACGATCCCGGCTTGAAGTCCTTCGTCGAGGTCCCGGACGGCTCCCACTTCCCGATCCAGAATCTCCCCTACGGCGTGTTCCGTCCGCGCGAGGGCGGCGCCCGGCCGGGCATCCGGATCGGCGACCTCGTGCTCGACCTTCGCGGGCTCGAGGAGGCCGGCGGCTTCGACGGGTGCGCGCACCTGCCCCGCGGCACCTTCGCCGTGCCCGAGCTCAACCCGCTCTTGGCACTCGGACGCCCCGCGTGGCGGGAGGCGCGCGAGAGGCTGTCGCGCCTGCTCCGAGCGGACGAGCCGGGGCTGCGAGACGACGGGCCGCTGCGCGATCGCCTGTTCTTCCCGGCCGCGGCCGTCGAGATGCTCCTCCCCGCGCGGATAGGCGACTACACCGACTTCTACTCGTCGAGGGAGCACGCGACCAACGTCGGGATCATGTTTCGCGGGAAGGACAACGCCCTGATGCCGAACTGGCTCCACCTTCCCGTCGGCTACCACGGCCGCGCGAGCTCCATCGTGCCGAGCGGCGCGCCGATCCGCCGCCCGCGCGGGCAGGTCAAGGCCGACGAGGATCCCGCGCCTTCGCTCGTCGCGTCGCGGCAGCTCGATTTCGAGCTCGAGGTGGGATTCCTCGTCGGGCCGGGGAACGAGCTGGGCCGCCCGATCCCATGCGCCTCCGCGCGCGAGCACGTTTTCGGACTGGTCCTCGTGAACGACTGGAGCGCGCGGGACGTCCAGCGCTGGGAGTACCAGCCGCTCGGGCCGTTCAACTCCAAGAACTTCGCGACCACGATCTCGCCGTGGGTCGTGACGCTCGACGCGCTCGCGCCGTTCCGCTGCGCCGGGCCGAAGCAGGACCCCGAGCCGCTGCCGTACCTCCGCGACGAGGGGAACGGCACGTACGACATCCGTCTCGAGGTGCGCCTCCGCACGCGCGAGATGGAAGTACCCGCGACGATCTGCCGGAGCAACTTCCGGCACCTCTACTGGAGCGTCGCGCAGCAGCTCGCGCACCACACGATCACGGGCTGCAACGTGCGCCCGGGAGACCTGATGGCCTCCGGGACGATCAGCGGCCCCGACGAGGGGAGCCGCGGCAGCATGCTGGAGCTCTCGTGGCGGGGGACGACCCCGGTACGGCTTCCCGGCGGCGCCTGCCGGAGCTTCCTCGAGGACGGCGACACGGTGGAGCTCGCCGGTTGGTGCGAGGGGGCCGGCTACCGGATCGGCTTCGGGGAGTGCTCGGGCACGGTGCTCCCCGTTCTTCCGTGAGGGCTCCGCGATGAGCGAGGTCCTCTGGCGCCCCACCGAGGAAGAGGTCGAGCGCGCCCGCGCGACCGCGTTCCGCCGCGAGGTCAACGAACGGTACGGCCTTGCGCTCGCGGACTGGCCGGCGCTGTGGCGCTGGTCGGTGGACGAGCCGGCGCGCTTCTGGGAATCGGTCTGGCGGTTCTGCGGCGTGCGATCGTCGCGGCCGTGGGACGCCGTCCTCGTGGACGGAGACCGGATGCCCGGCGCTCGCTGGTTCGCCGGCTCGCGCTTGAACTTCGCCGAGAACCTGCTCCGGCGCGACGACGATTCGGATGCGATCGTGTTCCGCGGCGAGGGCGGCGCGCGCCGGCGCCTCACCCATGCGCGGCTTCGGGAGCTCGTCGCGCGCCTCGCCCGCGCGCTCCGCAGCGAGGGGGTCGGCCCGGGCGACCGCGTCGCGGGCTTCCTCCCCAACCTCCCGGAAACCGTCGCGGCGATGCTGGCGGCCGCGAGCATCGGGGCGGTGTGGTCCTCCTGCTCTCCGGACTTCGGGATCGGCGGCGTCCTCGACCGCTTCGGGCAGATCGAGCCCAAGGTGCTGTTCACCGCGGACGGGTACGTGTACGGCGGGAAGCGGCAGGACTCCCTCTCGCGGGTCCGCGGCATCCTCGACCGTCTCCCGTCCGTGCGCAAGACCGTCGTGGTCCCGTACGTCTCGGAAGCGCCGGACCTCTCGGGCGCGCGCGGTGCCGTGCTCTTCGACGATTTCGCGGGATCGGCCCCGGCCGGTCCGCCCGAGTTCGAGCAGCTTCCGTTCGACCACCCGCTGTTCATCATGTATTCCTCCGGAACCACCGGGCTCCCGAAATGCATGGTGCACTCCGCCGGCGGGACGCTCCTCCAGCACCTCAAGGAGCACGCCCTCCACGGCGACATCCGGGACGGCGAGCGTCTGCTCTACTTCACCACCTGCGGCTGGATGATGTGGAACTGGCTCGTCTCGTCGCTCGCGTCGGGCGCGACGGTGATGCTGTACGACGGCGCGCCGCTGACCCCCGAGTCCGCGCTGTGGGACTACGTCGCGGAGGAGCGGATCGAGCACTTCGGGACGAGCGCCAAGTACCTCGCGGCCTGCGAGAAGGCCGGCCTCTCCCCGGCCGCGACCCACGAGCTCGGCGCGCTGCGTTCCGTCCTCTCCACCGGCTCGCCGCTGGCGCCGGAGTCGTTCGACTGGGTCTACCGCGACGTCAAGCGGGACGTCCGGCTCTCGTCCATATCGGGAGGCACCGACATCATCTCCTGCTTCGTCCTGGGAAGCCCGGTGCTCCCGGTCGTCCGCGGGGAGATCCAGTGCGTCGGCCTCGGCATGAAGGTCGAGGTCTTCGACGAGAAGGGGAGCCCCGTCGTCGGGCGCAAGGGCGAGCTGGTGTGCGCGGCGCCTTTCCCCTCGATGCCGGTCGGGTTCTGGAACGATCCCGGAGGATCGCGGTACCGCGCGGCGTACTTCGAGCGATTCCCCGGCGTCTGGTGTCACGGCGATTGGATCGAGCTGACCCCGGAGGGGGGCGCGATCATCCACGGGAGGAGCGACGCCGTCTTGAACCCCGGCGGCGTCCGGATCGGCACGTCGGAGATTTACCGGGTCGTGGAGAAGCTCCCCGAGGTGCTCGAGAGCCTGGCGGTGGGGCAGGAGTGGAAGGGGGACGAGCGGATCGTGCTGTTCGTCCGCACGCGCGACGGGATCGCCCTCGACGAGGCGCTCCGCGAGAGGATCCGCGTCGCGATCCGCACCGAGGAGACGCCGCGCCACGTCCCCGCGAAGATCCTGGAGGCGCCCGCGCTTCCGCGGACGCTCTCGGGTAAGCTGGTAGAGTTGGCGGTGCGAGACGTGGTCCACGGCCGCCCCGTCACGAACGCCGACGCGCTGTCGAACCCGGAGGCCCTCGAGTTCTTCAGGGATCTGCCGGAGCTCGAGGAGTAGGGGAGGAGGCACGATGAAGCCGAACGACGAGCTCTCCGCGTACGAGAAGGCGGCCGAGACGGGGAACGACCCGCGCATCGTGCCGATCAAGCTCGACGGGCCGGTGCCGGAGGCGGACGCGATCCCCTACCCGGACTATTCCGACGAGGACCAGGAGACCTGGCGGATCCTGTTCCGGAGGCAGAGCGAGCTGCTGCCGGGGCGCGCCTGCGAGGAGTACCTCGAGGGGCTCCGGATGATGAAGTTCCCCGTCGACCGTATCCCCACGCTGAAGGATGCCGGCCGTGTCCTCGAGAGGACGACCGGTTGGCAGATCGCGAGGATCCCCGGGCTGCTCCACGAGAAGGACTTTTTCGCGTTCCTCGCGAGGCGCGTGTTCCCCTCGACCGACTACATCCGCCCTCGCCACGAGCTGGACTACACCCCCGCGCCCGACATGTTCCACGACCTGTTCGGCCACACGCCGATGATCACGCTCCCGGCGTTCGCCGACTTCTACCAGAGGATCGGCCAGGTGGCGCTCCGCGCCGAGGGGAAGAACCGGAGGCGCCTCGAGCGCTTCTACTGGTTCACCGTCGAGTTCGGCCTCATCCACACGGAAGGCGGCCTCCGGATCTACGGCAACGGCATCCTGTCGTCGTTCACCGAGGCCAAACACTCCCTGACGACCGCGGTCGAGGTGCGCTCGTTCGATCCCTCCGAGATCGTGGAGCAGGACTACGACGTCTGGCACCTCCAGCCGCTGCTCTACGCGATCGACTCGTTCGAGCAGCTTGCCGACGGATTCGACGCGTGGGCGAGGAGCGAGCGGCTGCTCTGAGACGCCGGGCGGGGTGAACGTCGAACGGGCCGGCGAGCCAGCGCCGCCTGCCGGCCGTGCGTCGCCCCCGACGGGTCAAGGGCAAGGAGGCGCGACCGTCCTCGGATTCCCGAAGCTGTTCGTGCCGAGCCCCTTCTCGCCAGCGCCCGTCGCGTGGCTCACCAGGTAGTGGAACCCCTTCTGGGGCGCGCTCGGCACGTCGGCGTCCGCGGACAGGGTGTCGGTCAGGATCGCGTCGCGGGCGCCGTCGAGCGCGACTGGAACTCGCGCGGCCCCGTGGGCACTCCCCAGATCGGAACGGACTCCGCGAGCGGCACCGACGCGACGTGCTTCGCGAGCTTCCCGTCGCGGCGGCCCATTTGGGTACGGGATTCGGCGTTTACGCTAAAGTTATTGACCTGAAGCATAAGTTGCGTATATTTTATCCTCCGTGGACAAAATCCGGCTCAACACCAAGGAGGCCCCGATGCAGGCGCTGCGCGATTTCCTGGAGATCCCCTACGACCAGCTCGAGGAGATGAACAAGTCGGCGAGGCAGGATCGCCTCGCCCGGAAGGACCCCGGAAAGATCCGCGAGGCGCGGCTCAAGTACCTGCGGGACGAGAAGCGGATCAAGGCGGTGACGGTCTGCTTCACCGACCTCGAGGGCCGGCTTCACATGCTGGACTACGACAAGAAGTTCCTCCTCGGGTCGGACGACAACCTGACGTTCGACGGCTCCTCGATCAAGGGCTTCTCGCGGCAGGCGGAGTCGGACCTGAGGCTCGGCATCGACTGGCCCTCGTTCTGCTGGCTCCCCGCCGACGTCTTCGGTCCGGGAAAGGTCCTGGTCTTCGGCGAGGTGCTGGACCAGGACGGCTCCCCCTACGTCGGCGACGTCCGGGCGCGCCTCAAGGGGCTCAGCGACGAGCTGAACAAGAAGGGGATGGTCGCCCACGCCTCGAACGAGATCGAGGGGTTCCTCTTCAACGGGCGCGACGCCGAGCGCCGGTATCGCGAGGTCGGGGCCTTCGAGTTCATCTCGACGGGCGGCTACTACCACTCGCTCCCGGGCGACACGCTGCGCAAGTTCATCGACGGCAACGCGGAGGTCCAGCGCGCCCTCGGCTTCGGCAACGAGAAGGACCACCCGGAGGTCGCGCCGTCGCAGTTCGAGATGAACTACTCCCACACCGAGGCGGTCCTCGCGGCGGACCAGGTGCAGCTCTACAAGCTGGTCGCGCGCCAGGTGGCGGCGCAGATGGACCTCACGGCCTCGTTCTTGCCGAAGCCGGTGGCCGGCGTGAACGGCAACGGTATGCACACGAACATGTCCCTCGCCAAGAACGGGAAGAACCTCTTCCACGACAAGAAGGGGCAGGACGGGCTCTCCAAGCTCGCCTGGGACTTCATCCAGAGAATTCTCGCGAACGCCAACGACATCTGCCTGATCCTCAACTCGAGCGTGAATTCCTACCGGCGCCTGGACCCCCACTTCGAGGCGCCGAACCAGATCAAGGTGTCGGCCTCCGACCGGGGCTCGATGGTCCGAATCCCGATCGGGAACGAGAGGTCGGCCCGGATCGAGGTCCGGTCGATCGCGCCGGACTCGAACCCGTACCTCGCCATCTACGCGCTGGTCCGCACCGGGCTCGAGGGGCCGCTCGGGGGGGACGAGAACGACGGGAAGCGCACGCGCACGCGTTTCCTTCCGGACAACATCTACGACGCCGTCCGGATGTTCAAGGGGAGCAAGTTCGCGCAGCAGATCCTCGGCGCCGACGTGCACGAGAAGTTCGCCGAGCTCAAGCTTGCCTCGGCCGAGCGGTGCCCGAAAGCGCTCGGCACCCGCATCAAGCGGAGCGAGATCCAGTTCCACCACGAGGTGACGAACCAGTACCTGTGGTCGCAGTTCTGATCCCGCGCCAAGGCGAGCACGGGGAAGCCCTTCTCCCGGCTTGCCGGGAGGAGGGCTTCGTGACGCGCCGGAAAGGCGCGGTTGTTTCGCTACCGGCCCGCGAGCAGCACGATGAAGGCCGCGATCCGCACGTTCCTCATCGCGTTCCCCCTCCGACGAGCCCGAGCCCCTTCGACGCCGCCCCCTGCATCCGCGGCTCCGCCGGCGGGGCCGCGATCCCGGCCCCGGGCCCAAAGATGGTCCTGGACGCTCCCATGTCGCCGTTCAATCCGATCGTGATCTCGTCCACCACCAGGTCGTCCCGCCCGCTCATCGCGGCGGCTTGGCGGGCGATCAGCGTGAGCCCTCCGCAGCAGGGCACCTCCATCCGGACGACGGCGACCCTCGGAATCGTCGCGTCGCGGAGGATCGCCGCGAGCTTCGCCACGTAGGGCGACGTGTCGTCGAGCTTGGGGCAGGCGATCGCGACCGAGCGCCCCCTCAGGAACCTCCAGTGCACGTCGGCCGACGCGACGGCGCCGCAGGAGTTCAGGAGCACCAGCTCCTTCCCGCGAAAGAACGGGGCGCCCGGCTGCACCAGGTGGAGCTGGACCGGCCACTGCCGCAGCTCCGACGGGATCGCCTGCTTCGGCCCCGAGCCGTCCCCGGTGTGCGCGACGGCCGGCGGGGCCGGGTCGAGGCGGGCCCGCGAGCCGGGGCAGCCGCCGCCGGCATGGGCGTGCGGCGGCGCGGGGGAGGCATGGCGCGCCTCGTGGACGGCCGCGGCTTCCTCGAGACGCCTGACCGCCTCGGCGCCGCCGGTCGCCGCGACGTGCGCGCGCGTCGCCTCGAAATCGAATTCGCCGGCCTCGCGCTCCTCGATCACGAGCGCTCCCGTCGGGCACTCCCCGATGCAGTCGCCGAAGCCGTCGCAGTACTGCTCCTTCACGAGGCGGGCCTTGCCGTCCACGATCGCGAGCGCGCCCTCCGAGCACGCGGTGACGCACTCCCCGCAGCCGTCGCAGAGCGCCTCGTCGATGGTAATGATCTTTCTCGTTGCCATCGTCCTCTCCTTGTCCCACGGTCCCGGGAAGGTCACGATCCCGAGCAGGGCCTCAATCTGATCATCCGAGCTCCTTCCGCGCCGTGACCAGGGTCACGGCAGCCTCGCGCGTCGGGACCCACCGGTTGTGGCATGCTCGGGGCGATGAAGGGCAAGCGCGAGATCCTCCGCTCGGTACCCATCTTCCGGGAGCTTCCGGACCCCCTCCTCGAAGAGATCCTAAGCCTCTGCTCGGAAACGACTTACTTGAAAGGGGAGACCGTCTTCCTCCAGGGCGGCAAAGCGGTCGGCCTGTTCGTCGTGTGGCGCGGGGAGCTGAAGGTCTACAACGTCGGCGACGGCGGGCGGGAGCAGATCCTCGAGATCGAAGGGCCCGGGCGGACGGTCGCCGAGCTGCCGCTCTTCGACGGCCTGCCGTACCCGGCCTCCTGCGCGGCCCTCGAGGACAGCATCGTCCTCACCATGCCCGCCTCGACCTTTCACCGGCTCGTCGAGGCGAACCCCCTGCTCGCGCGCGCCGTCATCTCGAGCCTCTCGCAGCGCCTCCGCCACATGGTCTCGCTCGTCGGGGAGATCTCGCTGAGGGACGTGCGCGAGCGGCTGGCGACGCTCCTCCTCGACCTCGCGGGCGATCGGGACGAGGTCGAGCTTCCCTGGACCAACCAGGACATCGCGTCGCGCATCGGGACCGTTCGCGAGATCGTCTCGCGGACGATGAGCCGGATGACTCACGAGGGCGTGATTCGTCTCGACGGCCGCATGCTGACGATCCTCGACCGTCGCAGGCTCTCGGGACCGAGTTGAGGGGGCCGTCGAGCGCTCCGGCGTGGCGGCTGTCCCACCACTCGAATTGACGGCAACCGCGCCTCCGCGCCATCCTGTCCGGGATGAACGGAACGGATGCCTGCTGCGCGCACGGGGCCACGGGAGGAGATCCTCTTTCCCTGACGCTCCTGTTCGGGACGGGGCTCCTGATGAGCTTCGGCCACTGCCTCGGCATGTGCGGGCCGATCGCGGCGGCGTTCGCGCTCGCGCAGGCTCCCTCGGGAGCTTCGAGGTGGCGGCTTCTGCCGCCGCTCGCGCTCTACAACGCGGGACGCGTCACCGCTTACTCGGCGATCGGCGTCGCGGCGGGCCTGGCCGGGGCGCTCTTCGCGTCCGTCGGCGGGGCGCGCGCCGCGGTCTCTCTCGCCGCGGGCATCCTGGTCTTCGCCGCGGGGTTGGCACTCGCGGGGATCTTGCCCGCGACGCGGTGGCTCGAAGCCTCGCCCCTCGGCTCGGCCGTCTCCCGCGCGATCCGGTCGCTCATCGGCTCCCGGAGCACTCTCGGGAACTACGCCCTGGGCGTCGCGAACGGCTTCCTGCCGTGCGGACCCGTCGCGGCCGCGGCGCTCGCCGCCGCGGGGGCCGGCGGCGCCCTCCGCGGCGCGGCGGCCATGGCGGCGTACGGCGCCGGGACCGTTCCGGCGATGCTCGCCCTGGGCCTGGGGGCGTCGGCGCTCGGAGCCGGCGCCCGGGCGCGGCTGCAACGCGTCGGGGCCGTCCTCGTCGTCCTGCTCGGGGCCCAGCTCGTCCTGCGCGGCCTCCACGGCTTCGGACTCCTGGGGACCGGCGAGCTCGGTCCCCTCGTGCTCTGGTAGGCGCGTGGCGCGAGGAACGGCCGCGGCGGGCTGCCTGCACTGCGGCCTCCCCATTCCCGCGAACCGGCTAGCGCGGGGTGACGCGCACTGCTGCGACGGGTGCGCCCGCGTCCGCGCGCTCCTCCTCGGCGAGGGGCTCGACCGGTACTACGAGCTGCGGGGAGCGGCGGGGACGCCCCCGCCGGAGCTGCGCCCCGGGGGGCGGGCATGGCTCGAGGAGGCGCTTCCCCCGGCCGCTGCCCGGGGCGACCGGCCGGTCCGCCTGACGCTCGACGTGCAGGGGGTGCACTGCGCCGGCTGCGTCTGGCTCCTCCGCGAGCTGTTTCGCCGGCGGGAAGGGGCGATCGACGTGGTGATCAACCCCTCGCGGGGACAGGCGGACCTGGTCTTCGTTCCTTCTCGCCTCGACCTCTCGACGTACCTCGACGATGTAGAGCGATTCGGGTACCGGTTCGGCCCGCGCCGCCCTCGGGCCGTCCGGCCCGCTTCCGAGGGGCTCCTGGTCCGCCTCGCGGTGTGCGCCGCGGCGGCGGGCAACGTCATGCTGTTCAGCATCTCGTACTACTCGGGGCTCGGCGCGGGGGACGGAACTCTCTACGCCGTCTTCGGTTGGCTGAGCCTCGCGCTCACCACCGTCGCCGTCGCGGCGGGCGGATCGGTGTTCTTCCGCTCGGCGATCGCGGGACTCAGGGCCCGGGTGGCCCATCTCGATCTTCCGATCGCGCTCGGCATCGCTCTGGCGTTCGCGGGCTCGGTCCGCCTGCACTTCGCGCGCGGCCCCGAGCACGCGTACTACGACACGGTCGCCTCGTTCGTCACGCTCATGCTGGCGGGACGGGTGCTTCAGGAGCGGGTCCTGGAGCGCAACCGGGCGAGCGTGCTGGCGTCCCCCGAGCTCGAGAGCCTGATCGTGCGCCGGGTGCGCGACGGGAGGATCGAGCCGGTCCCGGCGTCCCGGATCGCCGCGGGGGACGAGCTCTGCGTCGTCGCGGGGGACCTCGTCCCGGTGGCGGGAGCGCTCCTCGAGGGGACCGGGACGGTGGCGCTCGACTGGATCACCGGCGAGCCCGGGACGTCCGAGGTCGCGGCGGGAGAGACCGTTCCCGCCGGAGCCTTCAACGCGGGCACGGCGCCGATGCGCCTCGCCGCGCTCGAGGGGTTCGCCGAGTCCCGGCTGCACGATCTCCTTGCCTCTCCCGCTCCGCCGGCCCCCGGCCGCGGGCCCGGGGCAGCCTCCCTCTTCTGGCACCGCGCCGGCTCGGCCTGGGTCGCCGGGGTGATCCTCCTCGCCGCGGCGGGCTTCCTCTCCCGGCTCGGCGAGGGGATCGAGACCGCGGCGGCGATCGCGATCTCGATCCTGGTGGTCACCTGCCCGTGCGCGATCGGGCTCGCCGTCCCCCTCGGGCGCGAGCTGGCGTACGCGAGCCTCCGCCGGGAGGGCGTCTTCGTCCGCGACGCCACGTTCCTCGACCGCGCGCTCCGCGTCCGGCGCGTCCTCTTCGACAAGACGGGGACGCTCACGCTCGGGCGCTTGGCGCCGGACGCCGCGACGATCGAGGCGCTCCGCTCGCTCGGGGACGGCGACCGCGAGGTCCTGGCCGCGATGGCCTCCCGCAGCAATCATCCGGTGAGCCGTGCCGTCGCGGAGGCGCTCGATCGCCTCGGTCCCGCGGCCTCGGCGAACCCGCCCGCGGTGGAGCTCGTCGAGGCCCCGGGCCGCGGCCTCGAGGCTCGGGCCCTTGGGGCGTGCTTCAGGCTCGGGCGCCCGTCCTTCGCCGTAACGGATCCCCCGGCGGGGTCCGAGGGAGAGACCTGGCTCTCCCGCGACGACTCGCTCGTGGCAAGGCTCGCGTTCGGCGAGGAGATCCGGTCCGACGCGAGGGACGAAGTCTCGCGGCTCCGCGAGCGAGGGCTCGACGTGCGGATCCTGAGCGGCGACCGCCCGGCCCGGGTGCTCGCGGTGGCGGAGGCGCTCGGGCTGCCGGCGGACGCTTGCGAGGGCGGCCTCGAGCCCGAGGGAAAGGCCGGGCGGGTCGCCTCCCTCGACCGGCGCGACACGCTGATGGTCGGCGACGGCGTCAACGACGCGCCGGCGTTCGCCGCGGCGTTCTGCACGGCGACCCCCGCGGTGGACCGGCCGTCGATCCCCGCGCGCGCGGATTTCTATTTCCTGGGAGGCGGGATCGCGGCCGTGCGCCAGGCGCTCGAGACCGCCGCCCTCGCGGGGCGCGTGCAGTCCGCGAACCTGGTCTTCGCCGCGGTCTACAACGCCGGGGCGGTCGCCCTGTGCCTCGCGGGGGCGGTCGGCCCCCTCGTCGGCGGCGGTGCTCATGCCCGTCAGCTCCCTGGCGGTCGTCGGGCACACGGTCGCGCGCATGAGGAAACGGAGCCCGTAGTGGACGTCCTGATCGTCCTGGTCTTCGTGTGTCTGGTCCTGGTGACAGGGGCCGTGCTCCTGTTTATCATGCGCACCCGGGCGGGCGATCTCGACCACGGCGAGCGTCTTTCCCTGCTCCCGCTCGAGCCGGACGCGGGCGAAGGCGAAGGCGGTCGACGAGGCGGCGAGGGGCCCGGCCCATCGAGCGGCACGGGCGAAGCCCCGGCGCCCGGAGGCGCCGCGGGTGCGAGCCGCGAGGGAGGAGCCGAGTGAGCGTGGCCGCACCCGCCGACGCGCGGACCCGCGAGGTCGTCTACGACGACGCGGTGGTTCGCCAGTTCGTGCTCGCGACCCTCCTCTGGAGCCTGGTCGCCTTCCTCGTCGGGCTCCTGGCCGCGGCGCAGCTCGCGCACTGGCAGGCGAACCTGGGGCAGAGCTGGCTCGCGTTCGGGAGGCTCCGGCCGCTCCACACGAACGCCGCGATCTTCGCGTTCGTCGGGAACATGATGTTCGCCGGGATCTACTACAGCACGCAGCGGCTGCTCAAGACCCGGATGGCCTCCGACGTCCTCTCGCGGGTGAACTTCTGGGGGTGGCAGCTCATCATCGTGCTGGCCGCGGTGACGCTCCCCCTGGGGCTGACCGAGGGGAAGGAGTACGCCGAGCTGATCTGGCCCGTGGACGTCCTCGTGGCCGTGATCTGGGTGGTGTTCGCGGTCAACTTCTTCTGGACGGTCGCCGTCCGGAACGAGCGGAACCTCTACGTCTCGCTCTGGTTCTACATCGCGACGATCGTCACGATCCCCGTTCTTTACATCGTCAACAACATGCAGGTCCCGACGGGGCTCCTGCACTCCTACTCGGTGTACGCGGGGGTGCAGGACGCGCTCGTGCAGTGGTGGTACGGCCACAACGCGGTGGGATTCTTCCTGACGACGCCGATCCTCGGGATCATGTACTACTTCGTCCCGAAGGCCGCGGACCGGCCCGTGTACTCCTACCGGCTCTCGGTCGTCCACTTCTGGGCGCTCGTGTTCGTGTACATCTGGGCGGGGCCCCACCACCTCCTGAACACGTCGCTCCCCGACTGGGTGCAGACGCTCGGGACCGTCTTCAGCATCATGCTGCTGGCCCCGTCGTGGGGCGGGATGGTCAACGGGCTCCTGACGCTTCGGGGCGCGTGGGACCGCCTCAGGACCGACCCCGTGCTCAAGTTCTACGCCGCGGCGATCACGTTCTACGGCATGTCCACGTTCGAGGGGCCGCTCCTCTCGATCAAGACGGTCAACGCGCTGGGGCACTACACCGATTGGATCATCGGCCACGTCCACGGCGGGGCGCTGGGCTGGAACGGCTTCATGGCGGCGGGGATGCTCTACTGGATCGTGCCGCGGCTGTGGGGCACGAAGCTCCGCTCCACCCGCGCCGCGGAGGCCCATTTCTGGATCGGCACCTTCGGCATCCTGCTCTACATGGTCGCGATGTGGATCAACGGGATCAACCAGGGGCTCTTCTGGAGCGCCCTCGACGCCGACGGCTTCCTGAAGTATCCCGACTTCATCCAGGGGCTTCTCAACGCGTACACCCTCTACATCGCGCGGCTGATCGGCGGCCTCGCGTACTTCGCCGGCTTCGTCCTGATGGCCGTCAACCTCTGGCGGACGATCCGGTCCGGCTCCCCGACGACGGTCCGCGCGACGGTGGCCGTGCCCGAGCCCGAGGCCGGCCCGACGTTCTGGTCGCTGGTCAAGGGGGCGCCCGCGGTCCTGTCCGTGATCGTGGTCGTCCTCGCCGTGTGCCTCGGCCTCGCCGGCCCGGTCGTCACCCCGCTCGTCCTGACGGGAGGAGCGGCCGTCACGGTCGCGGCGATCCTGGTCGCGGGGATGGAGCGCCGGCAGGCTGGGAGCTGGCACCGTCTCGTCGAGCGCGCGCCGATGACGTTCGCGTCGTTCGTGCTCGTCGCCATTCTCGTCGGCGGCCTGGTCGAGTTGATCCCGAGCATCGCGATTCGCCGGACGGTCCCGGCGCCCGGATCCAAGGAGGCGGCGTTCGTCGCGAAGCCGCTGAGCCCCCTCGAGCTCGAGGGGCGGGACCTCTACGTCCGAGAGGGGTGCTACAACTGCCACAGCCAGATGATCCGCCCGTTCCGCGCGGAAACGCTGCGCTACGGGGAGTACACGCGCCTCGAGGAGTCGATCTACGACAGGCCCTTCCAGTTCGGCTCGAAGCGGACCGGGCCGGATCTCCAGCGCGAGGGAGGCAAGTACCCGAACCTGTGGCACTACCAGCACCTGATGGACCCGCGCTCGACGTCGCCGGGCTCGAACATGCCGTCCTACTCGTTCCTGAAGACCGCCCCCCTCGATCTCGAATCCGTGTCGAAGAAGCTATCCGTGATGCGGTCGCTCGGGGTCCCGTACACCGACCTCGACGTCCGGGGGGCCGCGACCCTCGCTCGGGCGCAAGCGGAGAGCATCCGCGCGGAGCTCGAGAAGGCGGGCGCGAAGATTCCCGCCGACACCGAGCTGATCGCGATGATCGCGTACCTGCAGCGCCTAGGGCGCGGGCCGCAGTTCTCCTCGCCGGGAGTGGCGGAGGCACGGTGAGCCTGTTCAGGGAGTTCGTGGCGGCGCAGGGCCTCCCGGGCCTCGGGGCCGCCGCGACCTGCTTCCTCTTTCTCGTCTTCCTCGCCGTCCTCGCGCACGCGCTCCTCGGACGCGACGCGGCGAAGCGCGCGGAGAAGCTCGCGCGGCTGGCCCTCGACGACGCAGGGGACGGGGAGCGCGAGGGAGCCCACGGGGGCGACGGGGGCACCCGATGAAACGCGTCCGCGACGAGATGCTCGACCACGAGTTCGACGGGATCCGTGAGTACGACAACCCGCCGCCGAACTGGATCATGTGGCTCCTCTGGGCCTCCATCGTGGTCGCGATCTTCTACTGGATGGGCTACCAGACGTTCGGCGTCGGGCGGCTCCCGACGCAGAAGTACGAGGACGAGATGGCGCGGGCGGCCGAGGCGCAGCTCGCCAGGATGGGAAAGCAGGAGGTGTCCGACAAGACCCTCCTGTTGATGGCGTCCGTTCCCTCCCGTATCGCGGAGGGCAGGAAGCTCTTCGAGCAGTTCTGCACCGTCTGCCACGGACCGAACGCGGAAGGATCCGTCGGACCGAACCTGACCGACGCGTACTGGATCCATGGCGGGAAGCCGATGCAGATCCTCGGCACGGTGACGGCGGGAGTCCCGGACAAGGGGATGGTGGCGTGGGGCGGGCAGCTCGGTCCCGCGCGGGTCCAGACCGTGGTCGCGTACGTCTTGAGCGTCAAGGACTCGAACCGGCCGGGGAAGGCGCCCCAGGGGCAGCCCGAGCCGCCCGAGGCGCCCGGCGCCGCCCAGAAGGCGCAGGGCACGGCACCCGCGGCCGCTCCTGCCCCTGGGTCGAAGACCGCCGAGCCCGCCAAGCCCGCTCCCGTTCCCGGGGCCTGACGTGGCCGAGCCGGGTGGGGCGAGGCGTCAGGCGGCCCGGCGGCTGCCCGACCTCGAGACGCCGTTCACCATCAACGAGGACGGCTCGAGGAACTTCCTCCACCCGGCCGACGTCCGCGGCCGCTGGCAGCGGGTCAAGAACCTCGTCTTCGCGGCTCTGATCGTCGTGTACCTCGCGCTCCCCTGGATCGAGATCGGCGGCCGCCCCGCCGTCCTGCTGGACATCCCCGGCCGGCGCGCGTTCTTCTTCGGCGCGACCTTCACGAACGAGGACGTGGTGCTCCTCTTCTTCGTGATCTCGGGGATCGGCTTCGGGCTCATCCTGCTGACGTCGCTCCTCGGCCGGGTCTGGTGCGGCTTCGGCTGCCCGCAGACCGTGTACCTCGAGGGGGTGTTCCGGAAGATCGAGCGCTGGATCGAGGGGCCGAGAGAGACGAGGATCCGGCGCAATCTCGGGCCGCCCACCCTCGACAAGGCCTGGCGCAAGGCCGCGAAGCACGCCGCGTTCGTCGCGCTGTGCCTGGGGATGTCGCACGCCTTCCTCGCCTACTTCATCCCCGCGCGCGACCTCGCAGCACTCGTCCGGTCGAGCCCGTCGGGGCACGGCACGGCGTTTCTCTGGGGGTGGGTCACGGCGGCGGTCCTGTATCTCGATTTCGCGTGGTTCCGGGAGCAGACGTGTCTCGTCGTCTGCCCGTACGGCCGCCTCCAGTCCACACTCGTGGACGACTCCACGATCGTCATCGGGTACGACGCCCGGAGAGGGGAGCCGCGGTCGTCCGGGGAGGACAAGGGAGGCGACTGCATCGACTGCCGAAGGTGCGTCGCCGTTTGCCCCACGGGCATCGACATCCGGAACGGGCTTCAGCTCGAGTGCGTCGGCTGCGCCAACTGCATCGACGCCTGCGACGCCATCATGGAGCGGATCGGGAAGCCGCGCGGGCTCGTGAGGTTCGACTCGCAGCGCGGGCTCGAGGGGGGCGCGCGGCGCTTCCTGCGCCCGCGCGTGTGGCTCTACGCGGTCCTCGGCCTCGTCGGGCTCGCGGTCTTCACGGCGGCGGTCGCGCGGCGGGAGCCGTTCGAGGCCCGTGTCCTGAGGACCCGCGGCATGCCGTACGTCCTCGAGGAGCGCGCGATCCGGAACCTCTTCAACGTGAGGATCCAGAACAAGGAGGCGGAGCCTCGCGCGTACCGGCTCGCGTTCGTTCCGGAGGCTGGAAAGCCGGTCCCCGAAATCTTGATCGCCGAGTCCGAGGTGACGCTCCCGCCCTTCGGCGACGCGACCGTTCCCGTGTTCGTGACCTTTCCCAGGGAGAGCTACTCGGAACCGTTTCCCCTGCGCTTCGCGGTGCGGGACGAGCGCTCGGGGCGCGCGATCGAGGTCGAGGCGACCTTCCTCGGCCCCTGACGATCCTCGGTCCCCGGGGACGATGAGAAAGGAGGTCTCCGAGATGACCGGTCGAACGATTTCACGGCGCATCTCGCTCGCCGCGTTTCTGATCGCGGCGCTTTCCTGCTCGACGGGAGGCGACTCCCTCTCGTTTTCCCCCGACGCCCTTCCGACGGTCCGCGTCGGCGTCCCGTTCACCGTGACGATCGCGGTGCACAACAACGACCAGTCGATCGGCGCCATCTCCGTCGTATCCGGGGCGCTGCCTCGGGGCGTCAACCTTCGATATGCCAGCCCCCAGAGCACGGCGACGCTAGAAGGGACTCCGGAGGAAGCGGGCACCTTCGCGTTCACCCTCGCCGCGTACTCCTATGGCGTCGGCGGCCCGTTCCAGCAGGGGAAGAAGGACTACCGTCTCGAGGTTCAGCCGTAGCGTGCGTTCCCACGGCGAGCTCATCGCATTCCTCGGCGGCGAGGAAACGAAGCGGTGACGCCGAGCGCACGTCGCAACCAATAGGGGGTGCAGCGTCCCGGCCGCCACGGGCGCGATTCTCGACGCCGGCGCCGACGGCTTCACGATGACGAGCCGGTCGGAGTTGTGGCCTCTTCCGGAGGAGGTTGTCTTCGCCGGCCGGTACGAGGTGGCGTGACTCGGACGTCCGGCACGATCCGAAGTCCCATGGCTGGGGCCCGAATACGTTTTCGTGCTCATCTCCGCCGTTGACGTGCGCTCGCGTCGTGGGCGGCGGCATATATTGATCACCATGGCCGCGCCCCGCTCGCGCGGCGAGGTGATCGACGTGCGCAACCGGATCCTACCGATCGTCCTTCGGGGGCTGGCGCTGCTGATCTGGCTCACCGCCGCTTACCCGAGTGCCGGAGCGACCGCGCCCGAACCCCCCATCGAGCTCGACATGGCGAGGGGAACTTTCCGTCCGCTCGAGGACGGGACCGGCGCGCCGCCAACCTGGTTCAAGGCCGCGGAGATACGGACCAGCGCGGCCCGGTGGCGCTACGTGGTTGCCATCGCTCGCGCTCCGCTGAGTGCCGGCGAGAGGCAACAGCTCGAGGCTGCGGGCGTTGAGCTGATCGGCTACATCCCGCGAAATGGATACCGGATCCGTCTGGCCCCGGAGGCGGAGAGCGCAGTGCGCCGCCTGCCCTTCATTGCGTGGCTCGGCGAGGTTCCTGCTCACTTCAAGCTCGAGCGCGGACTCGCCGCGCGGGCGGAAACCCCCGCGGCCGCCACGGCCGTTCGCGTCGTGCTCGCCGCCGGAGAGCCCGAGGGGCGCGTCATGGCGGCCATCGCCGGTCTCGACTCGACTGCCGCCCCATCGGGTTTCGGCGGGGCGTGGCGAATCCATGTGGCGGTGCCCGGCGGCCGGTTCGCGGGGCTTCTATCCTCTCTCGCGTACCTTCCGGAGGTCGAGGCGATCGAGTCGGCAAAGCCCGTTCGGGCCTTCAACCAGGACGCCGTCTGGGTCCACCAGTCCTTCGTCGGCCCGTCACCGCAGCAGACCCCGGTCTTCGACCACGGCATCTTCGGCTGCGGCCAGATACTTGCCATTGCAGACACCGCGCAGGATTACGACGCCTGCTACTTCCGCGACACGGTCAACGGTCCTCCACCGGTCGCCACGTGCAGCTTGCCGCCCTGCCCGCCCGCCGCCCCGGCGCCGAGTCGCCGGAAGGACATCCTCTACTACGACTGGTCGGGCGGCCCCACGGGCGAAGCGGATACGTGTCCCGCCACGATCACGGGGACCTCCGGGCACGGCACGCACACCTCGGGAACGCTCGCCGGGGACAACTCCCCGTATGCCGACTGCTCGAGTTTTTCCACGCCCAACCGGAGCGGCGGCGACGGCCTCGCCCCCGGCGCGAAGCTCGTCATCGAGGAGCTCGGCGACGGCTTCGAGTACCTGAACAACCTCGGCGGGACGCTGTGGAACCTCGCCGACGTCGCGTTCCAGAGCGGGGCGCGGATCCACTCGAACTCGTGGGGTGGGGCCTGCTACGACGTCTTCGGAACTTGCACGCCGGGCTGCACCATGCCCTACGACTCCTACGCGCGCGACGCCGATCTCGCGATGTGGACCCACCCCGACCTGCTGATCGTCACCGCCGCCGGAAACGGCGGCCTATACTGCCCGCCGCCGATCTCCATCGGCACGCCCGCCAACGCGAAGAACCCGATCTCGGTCGGCTCGGTCGGCCACGGGGCCTCCGCCTCGATACCTTCGGGGTTCTCGAGCCCGGGTCCGGTCGAGGACGGGCGGCTGGCGCCGACGCTCGCGGCGCAGGGCGAGTTCACCGTCTCGGCGGCGTCGGATGCGAGCCTGGCCACGAACAACTGCGCGAGCTGCTCCCTCGACGGTACGTCGATGTCCGCCCCTACCGTAGCGGGCCTCGCGGCACTCGTGCGGGAGTACTACACGTCCGGGTTCTATCCGGGAGGCGCTCGCAACCCGGCGCAGGGCTTCGTGCCGAGCGCCGCACTGATCAAGGCGACGCTGGTGGACGGCGCGGTTCCGCTCGGCCCGGAAGCGCCGTACCCGGACTTCACGTCCGGCTACGGCCGCGTGCAGCTCGACCGGACGCTCTCCTTCGCGGGCGGCGCGTTCCGCCTGCGGGTGGACGACCGCCGCGAGGGGATCGGGACGGGGGGCGTGGTGACGCACGCCTACGACGTCTCGGCCGGAACGCCGCTGCGAGCGACGCTCGCCTTCACCGATTATCCCGCGGCGATCAACGCCGCGGTTGCGCGGGTCAACGAGCTCGAGCTCGAGGTCGTCGATCCCGCCGGCAACGTCTGGTTCCAGACGCTCGATCCGGCGAACGGGCTTCCGGTTCCCAGCTCGAACCCCTCGAACCCTCACGACTCGCGCAACGTCGTCGAGCGGCTGGTGTTCGAGCACCCCGCCGCCGGCCGGTGGGTCGTGCGGGTCCGTGGCGTGGCGGTTCCTTGGGGGCCCCAGCCGTTCGCGCTCGTCGTGCGCGGTGATCTTGCGGATTGCGCGTCCCCCGCAGCTCCACCTGCGCCGACCCTCGCGACCCCCGCCGACCGAGAGGTGCTCGTCTCCTGGTCGCCCGTCTCGGGGGCCGCCGCGTACAACGTCTATCGAACCTTGGGCGCGTGCCCGGGCGGTCCATTCGTGTCGGTCGCGAGTGCGGTGACGGGAACGTCGTTCCTGGACACCACGGTCTCGGGGGGGGTGACCTACGCCTACGTCGTCGTAGCCGCCTCGGACGCCTCGGGCTACTGCGAGTCGGCGCGGTCGCCGTGCGCGTCGGTCGTGCCGACGGGGGATTGCTCGCTTGCCCCGTCGTTCGCCGGCGTCAAGGCCGCGGGGAGCGCCGGCTCGTCGAACTGCGCCGTGAACCTCGCGTGGAATCCCGCGATACCGTACTGTCCCGGCGACGTTCGCTACAACGTCTATCGCGGGACCACGAGCGGTTTCGTGCCGGGCTCCTCGAACCGAATCGCCCGCTGCCTCGTCGGGACCTCCTTCACGGACGCGGTGGACCTCGTGCCCGGCGCGGCGAAATGGTACGTGGTCCGCGCCGAGGACGCCTCGAGCGGACACGGCGGGCCCTGCCGCGGCGGGAACGAGGAGACGAACCTGGCGTCGCTCGCGGCCGTGCCCGACGGGCCGTCGGCGATCGGGACCTGGACCGACGACGCGGGCGACACGGGTACCGCCAAACTGTCGGCGGTGTCACCCTGGATCGCTGCCCCGACCGGCGGCAACGCGGGACCGGGGGTGTACACCGCTTCCAGCAGCGCGGGCGCCTGCGCGGATCTCACGAGTCCCACGCTCACGCTCGCCGATCCCGCGCAGGGCCCCCAACTCTCCTTCGCGACAAAGCACGACCTCGAGTACGACCCCTACGGGGAGATCCTCGGGCGCGAAGGCTCGCTCGGTCAGGTGGAGATCGCCGCAGGCCCCTCGTACTCGAACTGGACCCGTGTGCCGCTCTCTCCGGATTACCCCGCAATCGTCGATTTCGCTTTCAACGATTGCGCGACGACGCAAAATCCAGGCAACTATTTCACGGGGCCTCGGCCCGTGTACTCGACCTACTCGGCCTCTCTCGGGAACTGGGCTGGGGGTGATGTGAAGATACGCTTCCACCTTTCCGGAGATTACCTCTATCCCGGAGGAAGCTGGCAGGTGGATGACGTCTCGGTGACGAAGGCGATGGTCCCGAGCGCATGCACGACGACGACTGCCGGTCCTCCGCCGGTCCCCGACGGCGCGATCGTGCCGGGACAGCCGATGAGGGCCTCGAGGAGCGGCGCCAACGTCGCCGTAACCTGGGACACGTCCCAGTGCCCCGCAGCGGCAATCAACGTGTACCGTGGCGCGATGGGAAGCTTCGCGGCGTTCACCGGGGGCCACTGCGGCCTCTCGCCGACGGGGTCCGCCACATTGGCGATCCCGGACAATTCGTGGTTCGTCGTCGCCGCCACCGACGGCGCGAGCAGGGATGGAAGCTACGGCCGAACGCAATCCGGCGGCGAGCTCTCGTATTCCGGCGCCTCCTCCGCCTGTCCTGGGATCACGAGCCACGTCACGAACAACCCGTGTCCGTGAACGGGCAGGGGCGAGACCTCCGAAAACCTCGGCGGGCGGGAACCCGTTCAACCCGCGATTTCGGGGTCGTTCCGGTCCCCACGAACAACGGGCTCGTATCCCGGACCTCGAAAACGTGATTCGAGCCGAAAGTCGACTTCCGACAATCGCTCTCGCCGCGGGCATTGTCCAGTGGGAGAAGCCGGAACGGAGATTGCTCCGTTTCGTAACGGTCCCGTCCGGCCATCGGCACGGAGCGCCGTCGGCGGACGGTTCCAAGCTGCAACGGGGGGTCGGTCATGAAGAAGCCGACGGTTCTTCTCGTCGACTACGATCCGATGAGCATCGAGAGCACCCGGGGTCCTCTCGCCCTTGCCGGCTACGACGTCGCCCTCGCGAAGAACGGCGTGGCCGGTCTCGAGGCGTTCCTGCAGGTGGACCCCGACATCGTGCTGACCCAGCTGATGCTTCCGAAGCTGCCCGGGCTCGACCTTTGCCGGGAGATCCGCAAGACCCGGCCCGCCGGACGGCCTCCGATCCTCGTCTACGGCACGACCCCCGCGGAGAAAGGGCGCTCGCAGGCGCTCGCCGCCGGCGCCAGCGGTTATCTCGTCGCGCCGATGAACCCCGAGACGCTCGTCGCGACCTGCAACGACTACCTGATGGGGTGCGGTGTCGAGGCTTTCGAGGAGATCGTCGAGTCGCCGGAGCCCGACGGCGTCCCCGCGGAAGCGCCCCTCTCCAGCGAAAGCGAGCACGCGGCGGCCGCGGCGGAGATCCTTGAGCGACTGGACGCGTTTCTTCCCTCGAGGCCGGTGGAGATCCCTCCGCCTCCCATCGTGGAGAGCGCCGTGGCCGCGCCGGCCGCGGTCATTCGCGACGAGACGCCCGCGCCGTCCACGGTGCCTCCGCTGCCGCAGACCCAGGCTGACGCGAGCCCGGCGGTCGAGGCGACGGCGACGGCGGCGACGACCGCCACCCCTACGACGACGGCGACGGTGGTGGAGAGACCGGTGCGTTCGCCGGTCCAGGGGAAGGGGCCGGGACGAGCGGGGGTCCGGTGGACGAGAGTCCTCCCGGCGCTCGCCCTGGGAGCCGGCCTCCTCGTGGTGATCCTCGCCCTCCGGGGCCGAGCCCTTCCCGGTCGCGAGCCCGGCACGCCGGCGTCCCCGGGCGTCGATCGCTCGGTGCCGTCCGAGGCGGTCTCCAACGAGGCACAGTCGTCGAACGAAAAAACGCCTGCCGGTGCGGCCACGCAGGATCCCGCGAGCGTCGCGCCACTCGCGGCCTCGCCGGAGCGCGCATCCGTGCAACGACTCCCCGAGTCGACCCGCGACGGCTCGAAGCTCGCGACCGATCCGCGCTCCGAATCCCCGAGGGAAGAGCCCGGGGTCCCCGTTCCCTCCACGACAGCGTCGCCGAGCGTCGCGGCGGATGCGCGCGGCGCGGTATCGGAGCCGGTATCGGAACCCGCGATCACGCCCGAAGCGAAGCCCGCGCCCGCCGCGGCCGTCCCCGTAGCCCCCCCGGAGCCCGCTGCCGCGAGCGGCGAGCTCTTGAAGCTCCTCTCGCCCGAACTCTACGCAGCGGCGACGCCCGAGCAGCCACCGACGGCGGACCCTTCTCGGAAGTCCCCGACTCGCGCCGGCGAGCTGGTCGAGCTCGACAGCGTGGACACCCAGCCGGTCGCCAGGTCCCGCGCGCAGCCGGCCTATCCCGAGCTTGCGCGAAGGATGCGCTACTCGGGAACGGCGGTGCTCCGGATCCTGGTGGACGAGACGGGCAGGGTGGCCGAGGCGGAGCCCGAAGGCGCCCCGGCCCGCAAGGAGTTCCTCGCCGCGGCCATCAAGGCCGTGCGAACGTGGACCTACAGCCCGGCCACGAAGGACGGGGTGCCCGTGAAGACACGGCTCACCGTGCAAGTCGTCTTCCAGCCCTGATTCCCGCGGGCAGCGCGCTTCGCCCCGCCCGGCGGCGGGCGCCTTGAACTCCTCCCGAGGCCGGGAGAGAATGTTCGGGGGGCCGGGCGCCGGGGTCGGGTAGCAGCCCGACACCGCCAATTCAACCTAACGATCGCGTCCCGCGTCGGGCGACCGGCGAAGGGGCGAGGAGTCATACGAATGCGTCGCTGGATCATGAGCGTCGTCGCGGTCTCCGCGGCGTGCGCGGCGTTGTCGCCGCGCGCGTTCGCGCAGGTCAACATCCCTCGCGAGGCGCGGGCGGGGGAATCGCACCTCGCGAACCTCCGGCAGCTCACGGACGAGGGCACGCAGGCGGAGGCCTACTTCAGCCGCGACGGGAAGTGGATCACCTTCCAGGCCACGCGCGGCGATCACCCGTGCGACCTGCAGTACGTGATGCGCGTCGACGGGACCGGCCTTCGCCGGATCTCGCCGGCCGGGGGCAAGTCCACCTGCGGCTGGTTCCTGAAGGACGGGAAGCACCTCTTCTTCGCCTCGACCCACGCGCAGGGGGACGCCTGCCCGCCGCGTCCCGACCCCTCCAAGGGGTACGTGTGGGGGATCGACCCCTTCGACTTCTACACCGTCGCCCGCGACGGCAGCGACCTGCGCCGGCTCACCAGCTACGGCGTCTACACCGCCGAAGGCACCCTCTCCCCCGACGGGAAGCGCATCGTCTTCACCTCCCTCAAGGACGGCGACCTCGACATCTACACGATGAACGTGGACGGCACCGACGTGCGCCGCCTCACGACCGCGCCCGGATACGACGGCGGCCCGTGGTGGTCGCCGGACGGCAAGAGGATCGTGTATCGCGCCTATCATCCGACCGATCCGGCCGAGCTCGAGGACTACCGGGCGCTGCTCGCCCAGCGAGTCATCCGCCCGAACAAGATGGAGCTCTGGGTCATGAACGCCGACGGGAGCGATCAGCGGCAGATCACCCGACTCGGCGGCGCCAACTTCGGCCCGTCGTGGACGCCGGACGGCAAGCTGATCATCTTCTCGTCGAACCACAAAAACCCGCGCAGCGCCAACTTCGATCTCTACCTCGTCGCGCCCGACGGCACCGGCCTCACCCAGCTCACGAACGACGAGGGCTTCGACGGGTTCCCGATGTTCAGCCCCAACGGCAAGAAGCTGATCTGGGGCTCTGGGCGCAACGCCAAGGGCGAGCGCAACGTCAACCTGTTCATCGCCGACTGGCGGCCGTAGCCAGGGCCGTCCCCGCCGCGACGGGCGCGCTCCTCGCGGTGTATCGTTACCCCCGATCATCCGTGGGAGCGAGCATGAGAGCAGTCATGCGCAGGTCCGTTTCGGCGCGCTCGCGCGCGGCGGTCTGCGTTCTGGCGCTTGCGACATGGGTGGGTTGCTCCGGCAGCGGAGCGCCGGCCCCGCCAGCTTCCGCGTCGCGCGAGCCACGAGCGGCGAAGGCAGGCGGAGCGCCGTCGGTTCTCCTCGTCACGATCGACACGTGGCGATGGGACCATCTCGGGGCAAGCGCCCAGGGAAAGGTCGAAACGCCCAACCTGGACCGGCTCGCAGCGGAGGGGACGTATCTGCGGAGGATCCAGAGCACCTGCCCGCTCACCACGCCCGCCCACGCTTCGATCCTGACCGGCCTCCCGCCTCTCGGGCACGGGATCCGGGACAACCAGCACTTCTCGCTGAAGCCGGGAGTGACGACGCTCGCGGAGAAGTTCAAGGAGCGCGGCTACCGCACCGGCGCCGTGATCTCCGGCGCGCCGCTCCGGAGGACCTACGGCCTCGACCGCGGGTTCGACCACTACGACGACCAGGGGCTCGGGATCGAGGGCGACAACGCGATCACGCCGTCCTCCCGGCCGGCAGAGGTGACGACGGCGCGGGCGCTCGAATGGCTAGGGAAGCAGCCGCGGGACGCGCGCCTCTTCCTGTGGGTCCACTACTACGATCCCCACGAGCCTTATCTGCCCCCCTCTCCTTTCTTCGACCGGTACCCCGGAAGGCCGTACGCGGGGGAGGTCGCCTACGTGGACGCGCAGCTCGCGCCGCTGCTCGAGCGCGCGCGATCGGATGCGTCGAGACCGTGGGTCGTCGCGGTGACCGGCGATCACGGGGAAGGGCTGGGGGATCACGGCGAGAGGACGCACGGGATCCTTCTGTACGGGTCGACGACGGAGGTCCCGCTCATTCTCTGGCCGGCGCGCGGGCCGGCGGCGGGCGCCGCCCCTTTCGGTCTCGTGGACGTCGCGCCGACGCTCTGCGACCTCGCCGGCGTGCGCCGCTTCGTCGGCGAGGGCGTCTCGGTTTTTTCCGGCGCGCCCGCGGACCGCTGGCTCGCCGCGGAGACGGTCTACCCGGCCCTGGGCTACGGCCTGAACCCGGCGTCCCTCCTGCGGAGGGGGAGCCTGGTCTACCTCGAGCACGGGAGCCCGGAGGTCTACGACCTCGCCTCCGATGCGGGCCAGGCGACGGACCTGGCCGCCTCGGACCGCGGCCGCGAGTTCGCCCGCCGCGCGCTCGTCGAGAAGGAGAGGCTCCTCGGATCCGAGCTCGACGCGACCGAGCGGACGCTCTCGCTCTCGAGAGGGGAGACGGAGGCTCTGAGATCGCTCGGCTACGTCGAGGGGCCGCGGACGGCCCGTCGGGCGCTCAGGAGAGTGGACCTTCGCCGCTTCGCGGCGGACCTGTCGAGGCTCGACGAGGCGCGGCGGCTGTTCTCGGCCCGGCGCCACGCGGAAGCCCTGCGGGTCTACGACGCGTTCGTCGGCGCGTATCCCGACTCCGCGATGGCTCACCAGGAGCGGGGACAGGTCCTCGCCGCGATGGGAAACGGCGCCGAGGCCGCGCGCGCCTTCGGCAAGGCGCTCGCCCTAGATCCGGCCGACGCGATCTCCGCCCTCGACCTCGGCAACCTCGCCGCGGCCCGCGGCGACTATGCGGTGGCCGAGTCCTTCTTCCGCCGGTCTCTCTCGATCGAGGAGGGACAGCCGGAGGCGCACCTCAATCTCGCGCTTCTCTATCTCCACTACCTGAAGCGTCCGAAGGAGGCGAAGGCTCACTTCGAGCGATTCCTCCAACTCGCTCCGGACGATCGGGAGGCGCCGGAAGTCCGGCGTCTCGCCGCCGGGCTCTGAGCATGGTGCGCCGGCTCAGGAGACGACCGTGGTGGCCCGGCCTCTCGATCGTCCTCCTCGCGACCCTCGCGGCCTGCGCCGTTCCTCCACCACCGCCTGCGCAGGTCCCGGCCGGCGAGGCGCGCCTGGCGGTGACGATCGACGATCTTCCCTGGCAGCGCGACGACGTTCCCGACCGGTTAGAGGCCACGGAGCGGATCCTGCGGGCCCTCGAGGACGAGGGAGCGCCCGCCACCGGGTTCGTCATCTGCTCGCACATCCGCCCCGGCGAGCCGATCCTGGAGAAGTGGCTCGAGGCCGGCATGGACCTCGGCAATCACACCGACGCCCATCTCGACCTCAACAAGGCCGACCTCGCGTCGTGGCTCGACGACGTCTCCCGCTGCAACGTCACGCTGGAGAAGATCACCGGCAAACCCGTGCATTGGTTCCGCTATCCGATGCTGCACCAGGGTCCCGACGCCGCGCGGCGGGACGCGGCCGCCGCGCGGGTCCGCGAGCTGGGACTTACGGTCGCTCACGTCTCGATCGACAACGTCGAGTGGCGCCTGGCCGCCTGGTACGGCGAGGCCGCCAAGCAGGGGAACGCGGCGCGGAAGGCCGCCATCGCGAGCGCCTACCGCGAGCACATCGTGGCCGCGGCGCGTCATTACCAGGAGGAGGCGAGGCGGAGGACGGGACGCGACGTCGCCCACGTCCTGCTCCTGCACGCGAACGCGCTCGCGGCCGATCACCTCGCGGAGGCACTCGCCGATCTGAAGCGGGCCGGATTCCGGTTCGTCACGCTCGAGGAGGCGCTGGCCGATCCCGTGTATCGCCTCCCCGACCGTTACCTCGGTCCGTGGGGAATCTCCTTCCTCGAGAGGCTCGATCCCCCCACGAAGAACTCGGAGTGGATCGACGAGCAGGACGCGATGCTGGCGAAGCGCCTGGCGCCATCCGGTTCCTGATCGCGTAAGATCGGCACGACGGCGGGCACGACCGGGAAGAAACTCCGCGCCGTTTGGTCCGACGCACGTCTGATCTGTTTGCTGCCTCGGGCCGTTTCGAGCCTATCGCACTCGATGATTCCACCCTGACCTCCGCTCGCGAATGGGTGGCCGGAGGAGTTCGATTCGATTCGCGCTCCGATTCCGGTTTCCGCCCCCCGCTCCTTGCAATTACGGACAGTTCTTGGCGCATTTCGTTCTTTCGGCCGCGTACCTCATGGCATCGGCGTTGCAATCGCGCTGACGAGTCGGAGCATCATCCGCACGAGGCGGTGGGCCACGAGCACCGCGGTCCCGACGGAGTCCTCGAGGAAATTTCTGCTCCGCGCCGGCAAGGGAGGCGCGGATGGGACGAGGGAGAAGAGACGATGACCGTGAGACGTACGCTGACCTTCGGGTTCTTTGTCGCGCTCGCCGCGCTGGTCTGCAGCGGCGCAGCGCTCGCCTACACTCAGTACAACGACGGTTGCCAGTCGTGCCACGGCGCCTTCACGGACTCCACCTCCACGAAGGGGAGCACGTTCCCCGGCAACGACAAGCACGCGATGCATCGGTCGGCGCAAAACATGGACACCACCTGCGGCCTCTGTCACCGCTCGGACGACGGCAACAACCCCTTCATGGCGTCCTCGGACGGCGCCGGGACCGTCAACGGCCTCGGTTGCGTCGGTTGCCACGAGCCCCTCGGGCTCCGGCGCCACCACGACATCAACGGCGTGAGCGAGTGCGTGGGCTGCCACTCCAACGACGGGACGCCTCCGCCGGAGAGCCAGCAGCCGTACTACTACGGCACCACGGAAACCAAGGCGAACAACACCTGTAACCTCACCGCTACGACCAGCCTCAACGAGAACTGGACGGTCAACTGCTGCGCCGGCCTCGACAACGACGGCGATGGTCTCTACGACGCGGCGGATCCGGATTGCGCCACGGCCACGTCGACGCCGGGAGAGGCCGGCGCGACGGCGACCCTGCTCGTCACGGCCTACGACAAGGGCACCCAGGCCGTGACGATCAGCTTCGGCACCGCCTGCTCCGCGACGAACAACGTCGTGGAGTACGGCCCGCTCGCGAGCGTCTCGACGTACGGTTACGGCGGGCAGGTCTGCAACGTCGGCAACACCGGCGCCGCGACGTTCACCGCTCCTTCTGCCTCCTCCTTCTTCCTCGTCGTCGCGAGAAACACGACGAAGGAAGGCTCGTACGGCCGGCGAAGGACGGGCGCGACCCTCGCGGAGCGGCCGGAGGACGCCTCGAGCCCGACCTGCCCGGTGCCGCAGGATCTGACGCTGCGCTGCGACTGATTCCCGCCCCAACGACTCGTTCCTGCCGGCCGCCGTCGTCGCTCGACACGGCGGCCGGCTTCGTTCCTGCCCCCCCGTTCCCGCGGTGCCGGCGCCGCGGCATCGTCGCGCGAACTTGACCCTCCCCGTGCAGCGCCGGATAATCGAAGTACATTCGTGAAGTCTTCGCACGCGGCGAAGAAACGGAGGTCGTCATGCTCTGTCGCAGCGCGCGGGTTCTGCTCGGGTCGCTGGGCTTGGTCGTGGCGCTCTCCGCGTCGCCACCGGTTGCGGCGGCTGCGCCGGGGGAGCCTCGATGGTCCGCCGCCGCTGCGGGCGCCGCGTATCGTCTGGTCGAGGGCAGTTACCTCGTCGACGACTGCACGATCTGCGAGCGCCCCACGTTCCGGGTGCCGATTCACGGGTCGTTCCAGCTGATTCCCGGCGGTCAGGACCCGCTGTTCGCCCGTTACACGGTCGGCGCGTTCCGCTTCGCGGGCGACCCCATGCCCAGGAGCTACGCCGGCTCGGGCCGCGGCAGCTATCGCCAGGGCGGCGAGGTCGCGATCGTCGAGGAGATGACCCTGACCCTGCGCATAGGAAATCGCACCGGGATCAGGATGTCGAGCGGCCTCGTTCCGCCGCAGGCCCGTCTTCCGTGGATCGAGATCGACCTCGTGGAGGAGCCGACCCCCGGCCGGATCCAGTTCTATCGACTGCACCTGGTGGCGGTGGCGTGGCCCGAGGTGTGGTTCTCGACCGATCTGCCGTTCGGCTCGACGCGCCGCGAGATCGGGCGGGTGAGCGACGGCGATCTGCTCTCCTCGAACGGCAGCGTGGCGCGACGCGGCGGTGCCCTCGCGGCAAGGCTCGGCATCATGCCGCCTCCGCCCGAGCTCGGGCTCGACGCGGTTCTGGTCCCCGGCTTGAAGGCGGAGCCCACGAGGGGCTCCGCGCGGCCGGAGATCTGGTTCTCCACGGACAAGGACGTGTGGAGCGAGTCGCTCGGCGAACTTCGTCACGGCGACCTCCTCTCCGACGCCGGACGGGTGGTGCGGCGGTTCGACGAGCTCGTTTTTCCTTTCTGCCCGCAGCCGCCGGTCACGGACTTCGGCCTCGACGCGGTCGCGCTGGCGCCCGAGGGAGGCCTGCTGTTCTCGGTCGAGCAGGGGTTCTTCTCCGAGTGCCTGGGTGTTGCGATCTCCCGCTCCGACCTCCTGGCCGAGGGCGGGAGCGTCTTCAAGCGGGGAGCGGATCTGCTCGCGAAGTTCCACGTCGAGCCGGGCGCGCCCGAGGACGTCGGTCTCGATGCCGCGCACGTGTTCCCGGACGGCGAGGTGTGGTTCTCGACCGACACCGCGTTTCGCGACGAGCGCTACGGCGTCGTGGGCGAAGGGGACCTGCTGTCGGACACCGGGAGGATCGTGGCGCGCAACCGCGACCTGCTCGGCCCGTTCCGGCCGGTGGAGGACCTCGCCGACTTCGGCCTCGACGCCCTGCACGTCGTCTCGCCGCCGATGATCCGCGGCCTGTGCGGCACCATCGTGCGCGGCGTCGAGTGCCCGCTCTTCGCGGCCGACAACGGCAAGGCGTTCATCCTCTCCACCACGGGCGGCTTCAAGCCCGGCGACCGGGTCCAGGTCACGGGAGAGCTGCGGCGCGCCTGCGCGAGCTTCTGCATGCAGGGCGACGGCTGCATCGAGGTCGAGAGCATCGAGGCGTGCCCGGGAGCGTCGGGCGCGTTTTCGCGCCCGCACTGAGCGCCCTGGCGGCGATCGACGCCGCCCCGAATCGCGAAAGCTGAGCGGTCAGGCTGCGCGGGCGGTTCTCCGCCAGTACGCGTAGACGGGCAAGCCCAGCGCGACGAGGCCGAGGCCGAGCAGCGATTCGACCGGGCGCTCGGCCATCGTGTTCCCGAGGAGCAGCAAGGACGAGAGGATGAAGACCGCGGGCACCCACGGGTAGCCCCACGTCCTGTAAGGTCTCTCCAGCGCGGGCCGGGTCCGCCGCAGCACGAAGACGGCGGTGCCCGCCGCGGCGTGGAACAGGACGCTGGCGAAGATCACGTACGTGTAGAGCTGCTCGTAGGAGCCCGAGAGGGCGAGCAGCGCCGACCACGCGCACTGCACCCACAAGCTCGGCCCGGGCGTGTGGTGGCGCGGGTGGATGCGCGCGACGGCGCGGAAGAACAGCCGGTCCTCGGCCATCGGCAGGTAGATGCGGGCGCTGTAGAGGATCGTCGCCGCGAGACAGCCGAAGGTCGAGACGACGATCGCGGCGGCGAGCCAGCGCGACGCCTGCCCGCCGAAGAGCGCCGCCGCCGCCCCCTCGCCGATGCGCGCGGTGCCGCCCATCGCGCCGACGGGAATCGCGCGCAGGTAGGCGACGTTCACCAACGCGTACATCGCGGACGTCGTGACGACGCCGGTGATCAGTCCAACGGGCAGCGATCGCCCCGGGTCCTTCAGCTCGCCGGCGGAGAACGTGAGCCCGTACCACCCGTCGTAGGTCCACAACGCCGCGATCATGCCGACGCCGAAGGCGGCGAGGAGCCCGCCGGGCAGCGGCGGCAGCGGCGCCGTCCAGTCCACGGCGACGGGTGCCGTGACCAGGAACCCTCCGGCGACGAAGATCGCGACGGCTCCCACCTTCAGTAGCGTCATCAGGTTCTGCACGCCGGCGCCCTGCCGGAGTCCCACGTAGTTGACCCAGGTGAGGACGACGATCGCCAGCACCGCGGCGAGCTGGCTCCCGTCGACCCGCCACGCCCACGAGCCGAGCGGGAGCGACCAGAGCTCGTGGCGCGTCGAGAAGAAGGGGAGGAAGGTCCCCAGGTAGTCGCCGAAGCCGACGGCGATCGCGGCGATTCCTCCCGACATGATGACGAAGAACGCGGTCCAGCCGTAGAGGAAGCCGGTGAGGGGGCCGTAGGCCTCGCGCAGGAAGACGTAGAGGCCCCCGGCTTCCGGGTACATCGCGCCCATCTCGGCGTAGGTGAGCGCTCCCGCGAGCGTGAGCAGGCCGCCGACGATCCAAACGGCGAGGATCCACGACGGGTGCGGGAGCGCTCGGGCGATGTCCGACGTCGTCAGGAAGATCCCGCTGCCGACGATCGAGCCGATCGTGATGAGCGCGCCGTCGAGGGTGCCGAGACGGCGCTCGAGCCGCGGGCGCGCGCCGTCTCCCGTCGAGGGCGCGACGCCTGTCCGCGGCGGTGCGGCCGGAGCCGCAGGTTCGTTCATGGCAGGCACCTCGCGTCGTGCCGGGCACGATGGCCGCGAAGGATATTCCGGCGGCACGCGCGGGGCAATCGGGAGATTCGCGAGCCGGAAACGGCGAACCGCCGCCGGGCACTCCATTCCGTGGCATGCTCGCGATTGACGGGGACTTGTTTCCCGCTGTCTCCGGCACCAAGTTCTACCGGGGCCGTGGTGCGCCCGCGACCGGCGGAGGACTCCATGTTCGAAGCCGCCGAACTCGGACGCAGGATCAGCAAGGACGACTACCGGAAGCAGGTGCCGGAGCTCCGGGAGGAGCTCCTCGCCCTCCAGGTGCGCCTTCGGGACGCCTCGTTTCCCGTGATCATCCTGTTCGCCGGGGTGGACGGGGCGGGCAAGGGGGAGACGGTCAACCTCCTCAACGAGTGGATGGACCCTCGCTGGACGGTGACGCGCGCCTTCGGCGCGCCGTCCGACGAGGAGAGCGAGCGCCCCGAGTACTGGCGGTTCTGGCGCGCCCTCCCGTCGCGGGGGCGCATCGCGATGTTCCTCAGCAGCTGGTACTCCCAGCCCTTGCTCGAGCGCGTCAACCGCGAGCTCGACGCCGACGCCTTCGAGGAGCGCCTGAGCCGCATCGTCGAGTTCGAGCAGACGCTCGTGGACGACGGCGCGCTCGTCCTGAAGTTCTGGATGCACCTCGGCAAGAAGGCGCAGCGCAAGCGTCTCGAGACGCTCGAGAAGGGCAAGCTCACCCGCTGGCGCGTCACCAAGCGGGAGTGGAAGAACTGGCGGATGTACGACCGGTTCATCGCGGCCACGGAGAGGACGATCCGGCGGACGAGCCGGGGCAACGCTCCGTGGATGATCGTCGAGGGGGAAGACCCGAGCTACCGCGAGCTGACGGTGGGGTTCGCCATTCGCGACGCCGTGCGGCGCCGCCTGGATGACGACAAGGGCCGGAAGGCTGGCCCGAACGGCGGGCAGAGCGCGTCGGCGGCGGCGCTGCGCGCCGCGGAGGACCTCTCGACCCGCCTCGCCAAGGGCGCGCCGTCGATCCTCTCGAGCCTCGACATGACCCGGAAGGTGCCCAAGGAGAGCGTCGTCACCGAGATCGAGAAGTGGCAGGGGAGGCTCAACCTGGCGCAGCGGAAGGCCGCCGCGCAGGGGATCTCGACCGTTCTCCTCTTCGAGGGATCGGATGCCGCGGGGAAGGGAGGCGCGATCCGGCGCGTCGTCGGAGCGCTCGACGCGCGCGACGTCCAGGTCATCCCGATCGCGGCCCCGACCGACGAGGAGCGGGCGCATCACTACCTCTGGCGTTTCTGGCGCCACCTCTCCCGGTCCGGCCGCGTCTCGGTCTTCGACCGTTCGTGGTACGGGCGGGTGCTCGTCGAGCGCGTCGAGGGGTTCGCCACCGAGCAGGAGTGGATGCGCGCCTACGCCGAGATCAACCAGTTCGAGGACCAGCTCGTGCGCCACGGGATCGCGCTCGCGAAGTTCTGGCTGCACGTCACCCCCGACGAGCAGCTCCGCCGGTTCAAGGACCGGCAGAAGACCCCGCACAAGCGCTGGAAGATCACCGACGAGGACTGGCGCAACCGCAAGAAGTGGCCGGACTACGAGCGGGCGGTCAACGACATGGTCGCGCGCACCAGCACGCGGGTCGCCCCGTGGACCCTCGTCGAGGCGAACGACAAGGGGTTCGCGCGGATCAAGGTCCTGCGCACCGCCTGCGAGCGCATCGAGGAAGCGCTCGGATAACGCCGGGCCGCCTCGCCGGAAGTCCGCATCCGGGCTCGCCCTCCGCGGCCCTCTCTTCGCGAGGCCGTCTCTTCCTCGGACGGCCGAGCGAAGAGCGGAGCGAGGCGGCGCGGCGAACTACGCCGCGCAACGCCGAAGCGTGCCGCGGAGGGCGAGCCCGGATGCGGACTTCCCGCCCCCAAGCGCCAGCAGCGTGAGGTATCGAGGGGAACCTCGATGGCCTACTTCTTGAACTCGACGGTGAGCGGCTGCCCGAGGAGGCGCTCCATGGCGAGCGGCCACCCGCCGACGGGCTTGAGCGCGGAGAGCGCCTCCTCCGGCGTCTTGCCGAGGTACTTCACCGCGTAGGCCGCGTACAGTTGCCCGGCGCGCCCGCCGGACGTGCAGTGCAGGACGACGGTCCCCTTGGCCTCCTCGACGCGCTTCGCGAACGCCTCGAGCAGCGCCGGGGTGTAGGCCGGCGCGCCGTCCACCGGGAGGTTGAGGTAGGCGATCTCGAGCCGGTCCGCGAGCGCCACCTCGTCGAAATCCACTCCCTTCATCTCGTCGGCGGTGCGCAGGTTGACGATGTCGGTCACCCCCCGCGCCTTGAACGTGTCGAGGTCGGCCTTCGTCGGCTGCCCGCCGACGAGGAGCTTGCCCTCCTCGATCTTCTTGTCGAAGAAGCTCGGCGGCGGCGTGGCCGCGGCGGGGGCCGTCTTGGGAGTCGACTTCGCCGCGCACCCCGCCGCGAGCGCGCACGCCAGGACGATCAGGATCGCTTTCCGTGTCATCGCGAGCCTCCCCTCACTTCCGGACGCGAACCGGATAGGGCGGACGAACCGCCTTCTTCGGCGGGTTGGCCTTGAGCTCGGCCAGGACCACCTCGATCGCCTTCTCGAGCTGCGGGTCGTGTCCCGCGATCACGTCGGCGGGCGTCTGCTCGACCTCGATGTCGGGCGGAACGCCCTCGTTCTCGACCACGAAGCCGTCCTCGGTCCAGATCGCGAGGTTCGGCGCCGTGATGCTCCCCCCGTCCAGCAGCTCGGGGAAGCCGAGGATGCCGACGAGACCGCCCCAGGTGCGCTTTCCGATCAGCTTGCCGATCCCGAGCTTGCGGAACATCCACGGGAGGAGGTCGCCGCCCGAGCCCGCGTTCTCGTCGATCAGCATCACCTTCGGTCCCGCGATCGCGGCGAGCGGCGTCTTGAGGTCGGCGCCGTAGCGCATCGCCCAGTGCGTGACCTCGGGCCGCCGCAGGATGTCGATGTAGTAGTCGGCGACCTGCCCGCCGCCGTTGTACCGCTCGTCCACGATGATCGCGTCCTTGTCGGCCTGCGGGAAGAAGTAGCGCTTGAAGTACGTGTGGCCCATGGTCGAGGTGTTCGGCACGTAAACGTAGGCCACGCGGCCGCCGGTCGCGTCGTGGACCTTCTTGATGTTCCCCTCGACCCAGTCGCGGTTGCGCAGCGCCCCCTCCTCCTCGACCGGCACGACCTTCACGGTGCGCGATCCGGTGCCGGCGGGATCCGGCCCGACCGTCAGCTCGACGATGCGCCCGGCGGTGTTCTCGAAGCGCGAGTAGAGGTTCTCGGGCGGCTTGACGTCCCGCCCCTCGACGGCGAGGAGATACTCGCCGGCCTTGACGTTGACTCCCGGCTCGGTCAGCGGCGCGCGAAGCTCGGGGTTCCAGTTGAGGCCGCCGTAAACCTTGGCGAAGCGGTAGCGGCCGTTCTCGACGGCGTAGTCCGCGCCGAGCAGGCCGCCCTTGATCTTGACGGGGTCCTCGGGCATGTCGCCCCCGCCGACGCGGTGGTGCCCCACGGCCAGCTCGGAGCACATCCACTGGATCAGCCGGTTGAGGTCGGAGCGGCTCGCGAGATCGGGGAGGAACGGCTCGTACTTCGCGCGCATCGCCTTCCAGTCGGCGCCGTGGAAGTTGGGGTCGTAGAAGTAGTCGCGGTTGATCCGCCACGCCTCGGCGAACATCTCCGCCCACTCCTGGCGCGGCTCGACCTTGACCGAGATGGCCTCCACGTCGAGGTTTCCCTTGCCGGGCTCGACCTTTCCCTTCGTCTCGACGATGCGCCAGGTCTCCTTCTGCTGCAGCAGCGCCTTGACGCCGTCCTTCGCGAGGGCGTAGGCGTCCACCTTGTCCACGAGGACGGTCTCCTCGCGCTTCTCGAGGTCGTAGCGGCAGAGGGTCGCGGACGGCTCGCGGTTGAAGCGGCTGACGCCGCCGTCGCGCTTCAGGTAGTAGAGCTGGCCCGCGGTCCCCGCCTGGAGCTCGGCGTAGAACGCCGGCTTCGTCGGCAGCGGCACGATGCGCTGCGCGATTCCCTCGAGATCGATCTGCACCTTGACCGGGGCCTTCGCCTTGTCCTTCTCCTTGTCGGCGCCTTCCTTCGCCTCGCTCTTCTTCTCGTCCTTCGCGTCGGGCTTGGCGTCCGCCTTCGCTTCCGGCTTGGCGTCCTTCTTCGCGTCCCCCTTCTCCTCGTCCGAGGGCTTCGCGAGCGGCGACACCTCGGTGCGGGAGAGCACGACGAGGTAGAGCGCGTTGGTCATCGCGGCGTCGTTGTTCCACATCGAGAACCAGTCGCGAACGGGACCGGCGTCCGTCGAGGAGGTGAGGAACAGGTACTTGCCCGAGGCGTCGAAGACCGCCTCCCCGACGTCGGAGAGGCCGTCGGACAGAGGATAGGAGCGGTCCTCGTCCACCGAGTACAGGTGGACCTGGGCGAAGTAGCTCGGCGTGACCCGGGTGTAGGCGATCCACTTCGAGTCCGGGGACCACGCATAGTTCGGCTGGCTGGACGGACCGTAGAGCGGGTCGGTCGAGATCTTCTTCGCCTTGCCGGTCTCGAGGTCGATCCACCAGATCGTTCTCGAGTTGTCCTGGAACGCGATTCGCTTCGAATCCGGCGACCACTTCGGGTCGCTGTAGAAGCCGGAGCCGGAGATCGGGAGCTCCTTGCGCTCGCCCTTGCCATCCTGCGGGACGACGTGCAGGACGTACTCGCCGGACCGGTCGGAGAAGAACGCGATGCGCGAGCCGTCGGGCGCCCAGGCCGGCGAGCGCTCGTTGACCCCGGGGGTGAGGGTGAGGTTGCGCGGGTCGCCCTTCTCGCCGGGCACGGTCACGATCTCCCCGCGGAACTCGAACGCGGCGCGCGCCCCGGAAGGAGAAATCGCCGCGTTGCGCACCCACTTGGCTCCCTTGGCCCAGCGCGAGCGCGTCTCGGCCAGGTCCGCGGCCACGCCGATCTTGAGGCGGCGCGACTTCCCCGCCGCCGGGTCGAACAAGTGGAGGTAGCCGGACTGCTCGAAGACGATCTTCCCCGCTCCCGCGGAGGCCGCGAGGATCGGGAAGTCGGAATTGCCGGCGAGCCGCGAGACCTTCTTGGACGCGGCATCGTACGCGTAGAGCCCGAACTCGCCGTCGCGATCGGAGAGGAAGTGGACCTTTCCGCCGATCCACATCGGATCGGTGTCGTTGCAGCGCCCCGCGGGCTGGGGGATCTGCTCGACGGCGCTCGTCTTGACGTCGAAGATAAGGATCCGCGACGCCGTTCCGCCACGGTAGTTCTTCCACTGGCGGAAGGCCTCCGATAGCGGGACGTAGGCGATGCGCGAGCCGTCGGGGGAGATCGCGGCCTTGGTGGCGTTGGGGATGGGCAGCTTCTCCTCGAGCCCGCCGTCCACCGGGACCGTCCACAGCTGGACCAGGCGGCCGGTGTGGGAGGCCCGCGCGGAGGTGAACAGCACGCTCTTGCCGTCGGCGGTGAACCCCTGGACGAGGTCGGGGCCCGGATGCCAGGTGAGCCGCCGCGGCACGCCTCCCGCCGCGGGAACGGCGTAGACGTCGACGTTCCCCTCGTACTGCGCGGAGAAGGCCAGCCACTTGCCGTCGGGAGAGAAGCGCGGGCGCGTCTCCTCGCCCACGTGCGCGGTCAGCCGGCGCGCCCCGCCGCCGTCGGCCGGGGCGACCCAGACGGCGCCTGCGTAGACGAAGGCGACCGCCGAGTCGCTGATCGCCGGTTGCGCCAGCATCCGCGTGTCGGCGGTATCCACCGCCCACGCCGCGACCGCGAGCGTCGCGACCGCCAGCACCGTCAGTGCTCTCCCGATTCTCTTCGCGCTGCGCATGCCTGTCTCCTTCGACCCTGCAGGAATCAGACGGCCGGGCCGGGGCCTGTCCGAGGGAGGCGAGAATACACGACGAGAGGCCGTTCGACACCAGCCGGCGCGTGGGCAAAAGAAAAGGGCGGCGACCGCGATCGCGGTCGCCGCCCTTTCTTGGTCGATGAAGCGGGCTAGTTGTGGCCCTGGTCGTGCGGGACCTTGACGGTGCCGGTGGCGATCGTCTCCAGGCCCATCTCGTCCACGACCTTGTACACGATCGTGTAGACGCGGCCGGAGCCGCCGCCGGCGCGCTCGGCGCGCAACGCGAAATCGAAATCGGCGCTGCCGGTGTAAGCGTCCTGGATGTCGTTCTCGGTGTCGCCGTCGCCCGTCCCGTTGTCGGGCTCGTTGCTGGTCACGGAGAGCAGGGTGATCGTGACGGGCCCGCAGTCGTCTACGCGGACGGTCGAGTGAACGTTGACCATCTTGTGATTCGGCGGCCACAGCATCGAGGGGGAGAACTCCAGCTCGACCCGCGGCGGCAGGGTGTCCACGACCTGGATGACGACCTCGTCGGTCGAGGTCTTGCCGGTCGCGTCCGTCACGCGGAGCGTGATGGCGTGGGTACCGAGGCTCAGGCTGAGCGTGAGCTTCTCTCCGGTGCCGAGCAGCGCCTGCGCGGGGGCTCCGAAGTCCGCGAACCACTCGTACGTCGTGATGTCGCCGTTCGGGTCCGTCGACGCCGAGCCGTCGAGGTGGACCGGGGCCTGCATGTTCCCCGTGCACTCGACGGTCTGGTCGGGACCGGCGTTCGCGACGGGCGGAATCGCCACGAGCTTGGTGACGACGAGCGTCGTGATCCGCGTGCCGTCGCCGGCGGACACCTCGATCGAGTCGGGGTCGTCTTCGTACACGCGCAGGGTGTCCTTGGCGATCCCCTCGGCGTCGGTCAGGACCGGCAGCCCGGCCGAGGCCAGCGCTCCCGCGGTCGCCCCGAACGTGATTGCGAGGCCCGCCTGCGGGATGCCCTCGGCGTCCTTGGCGACGGCCGTCAGCAGGGACTCGCCGTAGCGCTTGTTCCCGTTCGCCGGGTCGGTCGGCGTCGCGGGATTGTCGGGGTCGATGACGATGTGCTGCGGCTCCGCGCTCAACGCCAGGCCGTTGCTCTCGGCGCGGCCGAGTCCGTTGAACATCTGGTGGGCCGGATTCTGGCTCGAGTTGGTCGAACTGCCCGAGCATCCGACCACGAGTAGCGCCACGCCCAGCAGGGCGGCGAGAGAGAGGGCACCGACGGCGAATTTGCGTGACATGGAGGAGCCTCCTTCTTGGTCAGCCTATTATTCCATTCGCAATCTACCCCGGGGTGTCGCCGCCCGCAATGGTAATGACCGTACGTTACCTCCGGAGAATCGGAGTTTTCGGGGTTTTCGGTAGGTAACCGCCCCTCACTTCCGATTGAACGTGTACTCCCCGGACGGATCGCGCTGCTTCAGCGCCTTCACCGAGCCGTTCTCCACCACGAACTCGAAGACGACGTCCGAGAAGTCCTTGATCCTGAAGGCGAGCCCCTTGTGCGGCAGGAGCTCCTGATCGGGCTGTCCCGGGAAGACGAGGAACAGTCCGCCGCCCTCCTTGAGGACCACCGAGAACTTGAGACCGGTCGGCGTCTCGTAGGTTCCCGCGAGACGGGCCAGCATCGCGGCATCCACGGTCTCCGGACGGCGGGTGAAGACGGCCTCGGCCTCGTCGAGCGACATGGCCGCGCGGTCCACGTCCCCCTGCGGGCTCGTGAGGAAGTTCACGGACCACCGCCCGACCCGCTCGTCGTCGGGAGTGTCGAAACGGTCGTAGTGGAAGTGCGAGAGGGGAAGCCGGATGTTGTGGAAGTCGAACTGGAGTTGGCCGTCCTTGAGGTCCACCGCGAGCGTCCCGTAGGCCGGGTGCTCGTACTTCCCGGCATAGGCAGCCACGGGATGCGAGGGAGTGGTGTTCGTCACGCGGTCGGCGCCTGCCTTGGAGCGCGCCTCCGTGCCGGCCTTCTTCCCCTTCGCGCGGGAGTCGAGACCGCGCTCGCTCCAGGGCGTCGGGCTCATGCCGAGAAGCCGCTCGTAGACGTTGAAGCTCACCGTGTTGTAGAGGCCCGCGCAGTGGTCGCCGATCACGAACACGATCACGCCGATCTTCTCCTGGGGCATGAGCGAGACCTGCGAGTGGAACCCGTCGATGTCGCCGCCGTGGTACGCGATCAGGTGCCCCCGGTACGACGCCGTCCAGCGCCCCATTCCGTAGACGGAGTTCAGCAGCTCCCAGAAGCCCCGGACCTCGCCCGCCGTGTTGGGGAGCGCGATGGCGGGGGCCAGCGTCGCCTTCAGCACCTCCGGCGGCAGGACCTGCTTCCCGCCGTAGTTCCCTTCGTTCATGAGGGCGATCAGCCAGTGGGACATGTCCTCGATGTTCGAGGCGATCGCGCCGGCGGGAGCGACGCCGGCCGTGTCCTCGTAGTACGGGATCCGGTAGATCTCGTACGAGTCGCGTTTCTCGGTGAACGGCACGCCGTGGTCCGGCGCCTTCGTCATCTCGGCGATCGTGTAGACGGTGGATTTCATCGCCAGGGGATCGAGGATCCGCTGGCGGACGAATTCCTCCCAGGTCTTGCCCGAAAGCAGCTCGACGATGTACCCCGCCCCCGCGTACATCATGTTGTTGTAAAGGAAGAGCTGGCGCACCGGCTCCTTCGGCTCGAGGTACTTGATCCGCTCGAACAGCTCCTTGCGGGAGAAGTCCGACTTGTACCAGATCGTGTCGTGGCGCGTGATTCCCGTCCGGTGCGCGAGCATGTCCCGCAAGGTCACCGTGCGGTCGAGGTCGTCGTTGTAGAACTTGATGGTCGGTACGAACTCCCGGACCGGCCGGTCCCACTCGATCTTCCCCTGCTGGACGAGAAGCCCCGCGGCGACGGCCGTGAAGAGCTTGGTGTTGGACGCGATCGGGGCCAGCGTCGCCGGGGTGAAGGGGAGCTTCTTCTCGTAGTCCCGGTAGCCGTACCCCTTGGCGAACACCAGCTTGTCGTTCACGACGATCCCGACGCCGACGGCGGGAGCGTTCCAGTCCTTGAGGAGCTTCTCCATGTACGCGTCGAAGCCCTGGAGCTTCTGCGCGATCGCCGCGTCGTCCGCCGCCGCGGCACCCGTCGCGGCGGCCGCCAGCAGCACCAAGCACACGAGCATCGTCCGTCGTCCGGTCCTCATGCGGTCCCCCTTCGTTCGCCGTTGTAAGACAGGTCGAGTGCGCGCCGGTCGGTTCTTCACATCAAGATGTACGCAGTAGGGGAGCGGGAGGTTCACCCGCCGCCCGCGGTTGCCGGGGAAAGGCCGGGGGCGTCCTCGCCGGCCCGGACAAGGGCCGCCTCCCGCTGCCCGCGGTTGCTCGGAAGAGGCCGAGGGCGTCCTCGCCGGCCCGGAAAAGGGCCGTCTCCGGACGCCCTCGGCCTCTTCCGAGCAACCGCGGGCGGGAGATCCTAGGGCGAGAGGAGTGATTCTGCGTCCGGGGGAAGCTTGATTCCCAGCTCCCGTGCGCGCGCGAAGTGACTCCTCGCGTCGTCTTGCCGGCCCATTCTCCGGTAGAGCTCTCCGAGACGGTAGTGGGTCCGGCCCGACGCGGGCTCGAGCTCGAGGGCGACGCCGTACTCGCGGATCGCCTCGTCGTTGCGCCCGGTCGCCGCGAGGGCCATGCCCAGAGCGCCGTGGGCGTCGGGGTCCGCGGGGGAGTGCTCGATCGCGGCCCGGTACTCGTCGATGGCCTTGTCGTAGAGCCGCTTCAGCGCATGGGTGTTGCCGAGGTTGTAGTGGGCGGGGGAGAGCCTCGGGTTGAGGCGGACCGCTTCCTGGAACTGCTCGGTCGCCTCCTCGATCTTCCCGGCGCGAAGCAGGAGAAGGCCGAGGTTGTTGTGCGCGTTCGCGTACCTCGGATCCACGCGGATCGCCTCCTCCAGAGCCTCGGCGGCCTCCACGTTCTTTCCCTGCTGCACCAGGAGGAGGCCGATGTTGCTGTGGGCCTCGGCGATGTCGTGCTTGATCGAGACCGCTTTCCGGAGGGTCTCCATGGCCTCGTCCGCCTTCCCCTGGGCCATGTACATCGCGCCGAGGTTGTTGAACGCCATCCACGCGCGCGGGTTTTCGGCGATGACGCTCTTCCACAGCGTCTCCGAGTCGCGGAAATTCCTCGAGTGGGCGACGGTCTTCCCGCCGAGGAGCGCCACCGCGAGCGCGAGGAGCAGGTACGCGGCGGCACGACGGGTCCCGGCTCCCATCGCGAGCGAGCGGGCGAGCGCGCCGAGAAGCGCCGCCGCCGCCGAAACCGCGAGGAGGATCCCGGCCGGCGACGCGACGTACTGGAAGTGGTCGGCCACCCAGGAGTACATCATCGGGTAGACGTTGAAGAAGCCGAGCGCGGGAAAGAGCGAAACCGCGAAGTACGCGAGCATCGCGAACGCTCCGCGTCCGATCCTCTCCCTATAGCGGAAGAGCGCGACGAAGGCCGCGACGAGCGCCAGGGCCGGGAGCCACTGCAGCGGCTCCCTCCAGCCGATTTCCCAGCGCGGGTAGAAGAAGACCAGCTGGAGCGGCGCGACCAGCTTGTAGAGGTAGAACGCGATGATCCGGCCCGCCAGCACGAGATGGTCGAGCGCGGAGAGAGTCCACTTCTCGCCCGACGCGCCGACCCGGTGGATCTCGACGAAGACGGTGTTCAGGCCGAGTGCCAGGCCGGCCAGCGCGAAGGGGACGAGCTCCAGGAGGTGCTTCGGCCGGATCTCCTCCTTCTTCCACCACCGGACGACGAGGGGAAGCACGACGAAGCAGGCGGTCACCGTCTTGCTCAGCAGCGCGAGCAGGAACGACAGGAAAGCGAGGGCGTAGCTCCGCCGCCTCGCCGTCTTCCGATAGTCGAGATACGCGAGGATCGCGAGGAAGTAGAAGAGCGCCGCGAGGAGGTTCTTTCTCTCCGTGATCCACGCGACCGTCTCCACCTGGACGGGGTGGACCGCGAACACGAGGGCGCACGCGAAGGCCAGCGGTCTCGCGAGCCGCCGCAGGACGAGGTAGAGGAGAATGGCGTTCGCCGCCTGGAGCGCAAGGTTGACCGCGTGGTAGCCGAACGGATCGTTCCCCCAGAGACCGCGCTCGATCAGGAACGACGTGAATACCACCGGGTAGTACTGCGGGGTCTCGTACGAGAACCAGATCTGGCGCAGCGCGTGCGGGCGCTCGAGCACGAGGTTGTGGGTGACGTAGTTGTCGTCGTCCCAGATGAACCCGTTGCCGAGCGACGGGACGTACACCGCCGTGGTCAGCGCGACCAGGATGGCGACGTGGGCTAGCTCGACCTTTCGGGCCGCGAGAAACTCCCGGAATCGGCGCATCCCGAGGATTCTATCCCGAGCACGGCGCGCGGTCGCCATCCGATGCGCTCCGCGCTCCCACCGCGAGGCCCGAGGCCGGAAGCGTTCCTCGCCGGCCCGGAAAAGGGCCGTCTCCGGACGCTTCCGGCCTCGGACCCCGCTCGGTCGTCGGCCTGTGAGGGCGAGCGATTGCCGGGCCGAGCCCGCGGGCTACGCGCCCTTCTCGCCGGGAGCGGGGCGGTCGCGGAGCGAGCGGGCGATGGCCCACACGGTCAGGCCGACGCAGAGCACGAAGACGACGAGACAGGGCGCTCGGCGTCCGCCGGCGCGGATTGGACTACTGCGAGGAGGCAACCTAAGTTCTCTCCACGACGCCCCTGGAGGGTCCATTGCGCTCGTTCCGCGACCTGCACGCCGGCGCGCTCGGCATCAAGCTCCTGGGAGCGATCCTGCTCGCATCCCTTCTGGCGGCCCCCGCGAAGGCCCCGGAGCCGCGCGCCCGGCGGGCGCCCGACATCGTGCTGGTCACGATCGACACGCTCCGGCAGGACGACGTCTCCTGCTACGGCCACCGGCACCCGACGACGCCGTTCCTGGATCGGCTGGCGAGGGAGGCGGTGCGCTTCGACCGGGCGTACAGCACGTCGTCCTGGACCCTGCCCGCGATCGTCTCGATGCTGACCGGGCTCGATCCGGCCGTCCACGGGATGAACGACGCGACCACGGACGACGACGGGCGGCTGCTCCGTCAGCCGGCTCTCCCCGGGGATCTCGCGTTCCTTCCCCAGCTGCTCCATGCCCGGGGGTACCAGACCTTCGGGCTCACCGCGAACGAGCACCTGAGGGGTGATCTGGGCTTCCGGCGCGGCTTCGACTCCTTCCTCGGCGTCGGTTTCAAATCGGCGCCGTCGCTTCGCGAGCCCTTGCTCGAGATCCGCCGCCGGATCGACCCGAAGCGGCCTTACTTCCTCTGGGTCCACTACCTCGACCCGCACCTGCCCTACGACTCGAACCTGCCCATGCTGCGCGAGTACCTCCCCGACGCCGTCGGGCCGGACCGCGCATTGCTCGGCCGAGTTCAGTCCGCCAACAACCCGGCGGCGCTCTCGGCCCTCGGTCCCGGGAGGGAGCCCGAGGTCCTCGCATACGCGCGAGCTTCCCACGACAGCGACGTTCGTTTCGTGGATCGTCAGGTCGCGGTCCTGTTCGATCTCCTCGAGATCGGGAACGACGACCTCGTGGTGGTCGTCAGCGATCACGGCGAGGAGTTCATGGAGCATGGAGCGTTCGGCCACGGACACACGCTCTTCGAGGAGCTGCTGCGGGTACCGCTCCTCGTGCGCCTGCCCGACGGTCGCGGCGCCGGACGGACGATCGGGGCCCCGGTCAGCGTCATGGACGTGTTCCCCACCGTCCTCGAGGCAGCCGGGATCGAGCCGCCGCTATCCATCCAGGCGGCGAGCCTCCTGCCGTTGATCGAGCGCGACGAGCCGGCGCGCGATCGCGTAATCCACGCGTCCACCCTGACGGACGTGGAGATCGACTCGCTGACGGTCGGCCGCTTCAAGTACATCGAGCCCGCGGGAAGACCCCGCGAGGCCATGCTCTTCGATCTCGACAGCGACCCGGGCGAGCACGCGAACGTCATCGCCCGGCACGCGGGGGAGGTCGAGGGATTCCGTCGCGCCCTCGAGCGCCTGCGCGAGTCCTCTCGGCCCGGGGCACGTTCGAGCAGTGTCAGCGTCTCCCCGGAGCTGCGCGACGCGCTGCGCTCCCTGGGCTACCTGCACTGAGCCAGATCTGGCAGCCTTCCGCCGGCCGGCCGATCCTCCTATGCCGTTCGCGGCGTCGCGTTACGCGCCCTTCTCGCCGGGAGCCGGGCGGTCGCGGAGCGAGCGGGCGACGGCCCACACGGTCAGGCCGACGCAGAGCACGAAGACGACGAGGAACAGGGCGAAGGCGTCCCACTGCGGCTTGACGGTCATGGACTCGGTGGCCCGCGCGGGGGCGAGGTACAGGCCGCGGAGCTGGTGGCGCGTGATCACCATCACGACCATCGCCCCGACGATCAGCTCGGCCGCGTGGCGCACGAGCCTCGGCGACTCGAGGGGATCTCGGATCCGGGCGAGCACCACGACGAGGCCGAGGGCGGCGAGGATGGCGAGGGTCAGCGGGATCATCGTCGCGGCCCCGCCGCGCATGAACCCGCGGAGCACGTCGCCGGGCAGGGCGAGGAGCATCCAGATGCCGACGACGATCTGCGCGACCGTCGCGTAGAGGGCGGTCGCGACGCCGAACCTGGCCATGTCGCGGCAGAGCGAGGTCTCGTGGCCGGAACCCGCCCGTCGGACGGCGACGAAGGCGAGCAGGGCCGCCGCGAGGCTCAACGCGGCGAGCACGAAGTGCAGGAACCGCGGCAGGAAGCTCGGGTCGAGGAAGGCGGCAAAGGAGCCGGCGGCGACCGCTGGCCCAGCGCCCCGGCTGCAGCTGGAGCAGGTTCACGGCGACCTGGATCGCCGCGATGAGGAGGAAGCAGGCCGCCTCGAGCCAGAGCACCAGGGACGCCGCCTGGCCGTTCTTGAGACGGTGCTTGGCGACGTAGTTGAGGTAGTACGCCGACCGTGAGCAGGACGAGCATCCCGAGCCAGTACCAGGCCACCAGGATCGTCGCGGAGTAGAAGAAGCGCCCGAAGAGCGCCTGCAGGAACAGGAGCGGCGCGATCCCGAACGTGATGGCGAGCGAGATCGCCCAGGAGTTCGTCTCGACGAAGAACGTCCGCGTGTCGCGGCCGATGTCGCGTGTCCCCACCACGGCGGCCAGGATCGAGCCGCCGAGCACCGCGTTCATGAATACCAGGTGGATGAAGAACGTGAGGAGCCAGAGGGCGTGGAAGAGCCACGGCGGTCCCGGCAGGGGAGCGGGGTCGAGCGCGGGGATCGGGCTACCGGGCATCGGTCACCTCCGTGGGTTTCGACGACACGAGGCTCGCGAGGTAGGCGGCGAGCGCCTCTGACCTCCTCGTCGGTCCCGACCAGCGGGGGCATGAGCGGGTAGTCGAGCTTCCGGATGTCGATGTGGTCGTCCGCCGACGTCGCGCCCCGGATGGCCTCTCCCTGGGCGTGCAGCGTGTCGAGGACGGCCGGCAGCCCGTCCACTCCCACCCGCCCGACCATCTTCCGGATCGAGAGATAGTGGCCGAGCGTATGGCAGGAGGCGCACTGCGCGCGGAACACCGCGCGTCCCTTCGATTCGATCGAGGTCCCCGCCTGGCTCGCGGCGAACGTCGCCTTGGACAGGCTCCCCTTCTGGTTCAGCTCGCCGATCTCGCCGACCAGGATGCCGTTCGAGAACATGAAATCCCGGATCACGAAGGGCTTCCTCGATCCCTCCCGGAGCCGCTCGTACGAACCGAAGAAGAGGAACGCCGCGATCAGGGCGACGACGGCGAGGGGCCATCGCTGCGCGCGCGGCACCACGAGCTGCAGGATCGCGAGGAGCAGGAACGCCGTGAGCGCCCAGAGGGCCAAGTGCCGCGTCGTCGCCAGCGAGGGGAGGATCGGCGACGCTCCGCGGAAGATGGCCGCGACGGACTCGGGGAGCGCGGCCTCCCACCAGCGGTAGCCGCCGTAGGCGACGATCGCGCCGGCGACCGAGAAGCCCGCGAGGAGCCGGACCAGCGAGGCGCGCGCCGCGGCGTCCCGCTCGCGCAGCGCGGCGAACGTCATGTAGGCGCCGGCGAGCAGCAGGCAGATCCCGGTCCGCAGGACGGTGCCCGGGACGTAGGACGGATTGAAGATGCCGTGCCAGAACGAGCGCGTCGCCAGCCAGCGCCCCGGCGTCAGCATGAACGACAGGATGCCCTGGATGATGACGAGCGACATGAACGCCGCGAAGGCGTAGAGCCAGATGATCAGGAGGTGCGTCCGGGGGCGCACCTTCTCCCAGGTCGCCCAGTAGAGCAGCGCGGTGACGACCTCGAGGATGAAGAACCCCCACTCGGCCGCCCACCCCCAGACGTAGTTGTGGATCAGCGCGGAGGTCGCAGCCGGCTGCACGAGCCCGATCGTCACCCAGATGCCGACGCCGCTGATCGCCCCGAAAACGGTCGAGACGAGGATGAGCATGAGCGACGAGCGCTTCGCGAGCTCGCGCAGCGCGGGATCTCCGCGGCGGACCGCGAGCGTCTCCACGATCGCGATGGCGATGCCGCCTCCCACCGCGAAGTGCGAGACCAGGACGTGGGCGATGGCCACGATCCCGATGAGGACGCCGCCGCCGAGTGCCACGTCCCAGATCGGATAGTCCACGAGCGCCTCCTTTCCGCCGGCCGGTCCGGACGGAGGCAGAGATTACCACCAGGAGGGAGCGGAATGGAGCACCCCGAAGGCGCGGTTCCCGGCTACTCCCCGGACGGCCGAGCGGGCTCTCCCGCGCCCCCCGGCGGGGCCAGACGGATCACCGTCAGACCGCCGAAACGCCGCTCGGACAGGCGGCCTTCCGCATCGCCCGGAGCCGGGAGCTCGACGAATCGCCGGAGCGGCATGCCGGTCTCGAAGACGAGGGTCATCGCCGAAGCGCCGGCGTCGGGCGGGGTCTCGAGGTCGGGGAACAGCCGCCGGCTCCATCCGAACAGCGCGGCCGACGCCCGGACGCTCCCGCCGCTCTCGAAGATGATCGGGTACTGGAACGGCGCGCTCGACTGGACGAAGCGCACGCCGCCGGCCCGAAGGTCGCCGAGCATTCCCTCGATGTCCGCCGCGGGGATCTTCCTCATTCGCGTGCTCCCCGCCTCGTCCGTGACGAGCGTATCGATCCCGCCGTTCCGCAGGAACGTTCCAGGCTTCGTAGAGCCCTCCGAGCAGGAGGATCGCGAGCACGGCCGCGGCGCCGGCTCTCGCCGCGACGAGGCGGCCGGACAGGAGCGAGCCGATGACGCTCGCCAGGATCACCGCGATGAAGGGGTACGCCCCGATCAGGTATCCCGCGACCCTGAAGTGCGCCGCGAAGTAGGGGAGCGAGCAGGCGCCGAGGAACACGATCGCGTAGAGGACCCGGTCCTCCGGGCGGGTCTCGCCCGCTCCGCAGCAGGTGATCGCGGAGAAACCCTCCGACGCGGCGCCGCGCGAGCCACACGGCGAGTGCCAAGGCCAGGAGGAAGACGATCGCGTAGAGGGTCCCGGTCGCGCTCTTCTCGGGGTAGTACCACATGACCGTGTCGGCGCCGAAGAACCGGGGAAGCTCGACGAGGAAAAACCGCCGCGCGAGGCGGAGGATCGGCACCTCGACGGGGGAGGGCTCGGCCGCCAGCTTTCGCGCCGCGATCTCCTTCCAGCTCGCCATGCCGTGCGTGACGTTGAACAGGAGGGCGGGGAGATAGCCGGCGACGGCGCCGCCCAAGGCAGCGGCCGCCTGCCTCGGCGGCAGCGCTCGCCGCAGCAGCAGGAGGACAGCGGCCGTCCCCGCGACGGGAAGGGCGAGCTCCATCGCCCACAGCGAGAGCCCCGCGACCGCTCCGAAAGCGACGAACGGCCAGGGCGATCGAGGCCGGGTCTCGAGCAGCAGCAGGAAGAGGCCGAAGAGGATCGGGATCGAGAGAAGGTACGGGCCGTACCCGCGGACCTGGAAGTGCCACTTGAGCAGCGTCGGGGCGAGCGCGTAGATCGAGGCGGCGACGAGCGCCGTTCGCTCGTCCCAGAATCGCCGCACGACCGCGTAGAGCGCCGCGAGGGAGAGGAGCGAGAGCAGGACGATGCAGCCCTTGAGGGGGACGACCCCGGCTCCGAAGACGGCGAACGACGCGGCGGCCAGGTAGGCCTCCATGGCGGCCCCGCCGTTCCACAACTGCCCGGCCATGTAGACGGGGAAGAGGCGGCCCTCGAGGATGCGCATCCCCATGAGGCCGATGATCGCCTCGTCGCTGTGCACGTGCGTTTGCGCAAGGAAGAGGATCGCGAGGCGGAGCGCGGCGGTCAGCAGCAGGAGGACCAGGAAGGCCCGATGTCTCGTGACGAAGATCCACCCTGCCGCGTGCAATGCCGAGTCCTCCGCGTCCGGCCGCCCGGACAGTGCCTAAGCCTGAACGATGCGGAGGCGTCCTGTCCAGCCCGCCGCGAGGACCCGCCTACGCTCCCGGCCAGAGAAGCCGGAACACGAGGCCCGTCGCGAGCGCGTAGACGAGCGCATCGGCGATCCCGCGGAGGGAATTCGCCCAGGGGATTCCCTTCCAGATCGAATCCTGCAGGTAGCCGAACGCGTACCCGACCAGCGCGACGGCGCCGGTGATGCGCATGACCTCGAGGCCGGCGGTCCCGGCGGACAGCGTGTGCCGGGCCACGTAGGCGGCCGTGAAGCTGACGAAGAAGCACAGGAGGAGCCACTGCACGAGATTCTTCGCCATTTGGGGGGGCCGTTCGGAATGACCGTCAGCAGCGCGACGGGGCCGTCGGCGAACTTCTTCTGGACGGCCGGGTCCTTCATCTGCGAGTGGTCGGGGCAGTAGGGGATGAAGTACACCCCCGGCGCGGGATTGCCCTTGCGAACCGCTTCTCTTACGGCGTCCTCGTTGGACAATCCGCGGTAGTCGCGGTTGTGGTGTTTCAGGATCATGTGCGCGAGGGAGCTGAGGACGAAGACGGCGATCGCGGACACGACGACGGGGATCCACAGGCTTCCGAAGGGCATGACGACCTCCTCCTTCCCGGCGTCGCCGGGGATTCTCGATCATACGGTCCCGCGCCTCGGGCGAGGTCCCGTTTGACAGCATAGAGGACTAATTCTATCCTATTTCGGTCAGGGATGAGGACGGCGGGGTGCATTCGCGGCGCGGCCGCCTCTCGGGGTTGGAAAGGAAAGGTCACGATGCGGAAGGTCGTCGTCTCGATCGTCATTCTCGTCGCCATCCTCGGCGCGCTCGCCGGCGTCAAGGCTTTCCAGATCGCCGCAATGGTCCAGGCCGGAAAGGACTTCACCGTCCCAGCCGAGACGGTGAGCAGCGTCACGGTCCGGGAGGAGACGTGGCCGTCCACGCTCTCGGCCGTCGGCACCGTCCGGGCCGTGCAGGGAGTCGTGCTGCGGGCGGAGCTCGCCGGCACCGTCCGCGAGATCGCGTTCGAGTCGGGAAGGGCCGCCGAGACGGGCCAGCTCCTCGTGCACCTGGACACGTCGTCGGAAGAGGCCCGATTGCGGGCGGCGGAGGCGCAGGCCGAGCTGGCCCGGCTCAACCTCGAGCGCGCGAGGAGGCTCCACGCGCAGGAGCTCCTCCCGCAGTCCGAGCTCGACGCGAGCGAGGCGGCGTCGCGGCAAACCGCGGGCTCGGTGGACGACATCCGCGCCGCGATCGCGAAGAAGACGATCCGCGCCCCCTTTGCGGGCCGCCTCGGCATCCGGCTGGTGAACCTCGGCCAGTTCGTCAACGCGGGGGACCCGATCGTCTCGCTGCAATCGCTCGACCCCGTGTACGTGGACTTCTCGTTGCCCGAGCAGCAGCTCGCGTCGGTCCGCCGCGACCTGGTCGTGCGCGCGACGACGGACGCCACTCCGGGGCAGGTCTTCCTGGGATCGCTGACCGCGCTGAACGCCGACGTGGACGCGTCCACCCGCAACATCCTCCTGCAGGCGACCCTCCCGAACCGGGGCGGCACGCTTCGGCCGGGGATGTTCGCCAAGGTCGAGGTGGTCCTGCCGGAGGCGCAGAAGCTCCTCGTGATCCCCGCGACCGCGGTGCTCCACGCGCCGTACGGCGACTCGGTGTTCGTGATCGCCGAGCCCCGTGACGCGAAGGCCGGCGGGAGCGGCAAGGAGGCGCGCCTCACGACCGTGCGGCTCGGCGAGACCCGCGGCGATTTCGTCGCGGTGACCCAGGGCCTCGAGGCCGGACAGACCGTCGTGTCCTCGGGGGTCTTCAAGCTCCGCAACGGCTCCCCGATCGTCGTGGACAATTCCCTGGCCCCGGCCGCGCAGGCAAAGCCCCAGCCGGCCGATTCCTGATCGGAAGACCATGCGCTCCTTCACCGACGTCTTCATCCGCCGGCCCGTGCTGGCGATCGTGGTCAACCTGCTGATCGTGATCGCGGGGGTGCAGGCGATCCGCTCGCTCAACGTGCGCCAGTATCCCCAGAGCGAGAACGCCTCCGTGACGGTGACGACCGTCTACGTGGGAGCGAGCGCCGATCTCGTGAGGGGCTTCATCACGACCCCCCTCGAGCGCGCCATCGCGGCGGCGGACGGGATCGACTACCTCGAGTCCCAGAGCGCCCAGGGGGTCTCGACGATCACCGCGCGCCTCAAGCTCAACCAGGACGCGACGAAGGCCCTGTCCGAGATCTCCTCGAAGGTGGACCAGGTCCGGGGCGACCTGCCGCCCGAGGCGCAGGTGCCGGTCATCAACATCGAGTCGGCCGACTCGCAGTTCGCGTCGGCCTACCTCAGCTTCAGCTCGGACATCCTGCAGCCCAACGAGATCACGGACTACCTGGTCCGCGTCGTCCAGCCCCGCCTGTCGGCCCTGGAGGGAGTGCAGCGCGCCGACCTCCTCGGCGGAAGGACGTTCGCGATGCGGGTCTGGCTCAAGCCCGACCGCATGGCGGCGCTCAACGTCAGCCCGGCGCAGATCCGGCGGGCGCTCGCCGCGAACAACTACCTCGCCGCGGTCGGCCGCACGAAGGGCTCCCTGATCCAGGTGAACCTCACCGCGAACACCGACCTCCGGTCGGTGGACGAGTTCCGGCAGCTGGTCCTGCGGGAGCAGGACGGCGCCCTGGTCCGGCTCCAGGACGTCGCCGACGTCGTCCTCGGCGCCGAGGACTACGACAGCGAGGTCCGCTTCTCGGGCCAGTCGGCGGTGTTCATGGGGATCTGGTCTCTCCCCAACGCGAACTCCCTCGACGTCATGCGCCGCGTCCGCGCGGAGCTCGGGAAGATCCAGGCGGACCTGCCGACCGGGATGAAGGCCAGCGTCGCGTACGACGCGACCGCCTACATCAACGACGCCCTGAGCGAGGTGCTGAAGACGCTGATCGAGACCCTCGCGATCGTCGTCATCGTGATCTTCCTCTTCCTCGGGTCCCTCCGGTCGGCCCTCGTGCCGCTCGTCGCGATCCCGGTCTCGCTGGTCGGCGCCGTCTTCCTGATGCAGGTCTTCGGGTTCACGATCAACCTCCTGACGCTGCTCGCGATCGTGCTCTCGGTCGGGCTCGTCGTGGACGACGCGATCGTCGTCGTCGAGAACGTGGAGCGGCGCCTCCGCGAGGGGCGCAAGCCGGTGGACGCCGCGCTCCTCGGGGCCCGCGAGCTCGTGGGGCCGATCGTCGCGATGACCGTCACGCTCGCGGCGGTGTACGCGCCGATCGGACTGCAGGGCGGCCTCACCGGGTCGCTCTTCCGGGAGTTCGCGTTCACGCTGGCGGGGGCGGTCCTGATCTCGGGCGTCGTGGCCGTGACGCTCTCCCCCGTCATGTCGGCGCGCCTGCTCGATCCCCGCCGCGAGACCCGCGGGTTCACCGGGAGGATCAACCGGGACTTCGACCGCTTCCGCGAGTTCTACGGCCGCCTCCTCGACCGGACGCTCAAGGCGCGGCCCGCCGTGTACGTCCTCTGGATCGCGCTGAGCCTGCTCGCGATCCCCATGTTCCTGATGTCGCCCAAGGAGCTCGCGCCGGCGGAAGACCAGGGGGTCGTCTTCGGGGTCCTGGAAGGGCCGGCGGAATCGACGATCGACGAGGCGTCCCGTTACGCCGAGAAGGTCAACCGCGACTTCATGAGCCTGCCGGAGACCGCCTACACCTTCCAGATCACCTTCCCGAGCGGGGGCTTCGGCGGCGCGGTCCTCAAGCCCTGGGGCGAGCGGAAGCGCACCGCCTTCGAGGTCCTCCCCGAGATCGCGGGGAAGGTGAGCTCGATCGCGGGGGTCCGGGTCCTGCCGCTGCTGCCCCCCGCGCTTCCCGGCGGCGGGCAGTTCCCGGTCGAGTTCGTCCTCGCCTCGACGGTCGAGCCGGAGCGCATCCTCGCCTTCGCCGACAAGATCCAGCAGAAGGCGGCCGAGAGCGGCCTCTTCGCGTTCCCGCCGATCGTGGACACGAAGATCGACCAGCCCCAGACGGAGATCGTCGTCGACCGCGACAAGGTCGCTTCGCTCGGCCTCAGCCTCGCGGAGGTCGGCGCGGACGTGGCCGCGATGGTCGGCGGGAACTTCGTGAACCGGTTCAACATCTCGGGGCGCAGCTACAAGGTGATCCCGCAGGCGAAGCGCACCGCGCGGCTCACCCCCGACCAGCTCGAGAACCTCTACGTGACCGGCCCCGACGGGAAGCTCGTCGCGCTGAGCACGGTCGCGAGCCTCAAGAGCTCCACCCAGCCGCGGACGCTCAATCGCTTCCAGCAGCTGAACGCGGTGAAGATCAGCGGCGTCTCGATCGTGCCGCTCGACCAGGCGCTCCTCTTCCTCGAGGGGGAGGCGGCCAAGATCCTCCCCGACGGCTACGTGATCGACTACACCGGCGAGTCGCGGCAGCTGCGGACGGAAGGGAACCGGTTCCTGCCGGCCTTCGGCCTGGCCCTCGTGCTGATCTTCCTGGTCCTCGCCGCGCAGTTCAACAGCTTCCGCGACCCGTTCGTGATCCTGGCGGGCTCCGTCCCCTCGCGATGTTCGGCGCGCTGCTGATGACCTTCATGAAGATGCCGAACCCGAACATGTCGTTCTGGACCGACGGCTGGACCACGACGCTCAACATCTACTCGCAGGTCGGGCTCGTGACGCTCGTGGGGCTGGTCTCGAAGAACGGCATCCTGATCGTGGAGTTCGCCAACGAGCTCCAGCGGCAGGGGCGCTCGAAGCTCGACGCCGTGCGCGAGGCCGGCCGGACACGGCTCCGCCCGGTCCTGATGACGAGCGTCGCGACCGTGGCCGGGCACTTCCCGCTGACGCTCGTCACCGGGGCGGGGGCGGCGGCGAGAAACTCGATCGGTCTCGTCCTCGTGGCCGGGATGGCGATCGGCACGGTCTTCACGCTCTTCGTCATCCCGTCGGTCTACATGCTGCTCGCGCGGGAGCACGCGAGCGAGGCGGTTGCCGAGCCCGAGATCGAAGCGCCGCACGCGCGTCCCATCGCCGTCGGGGAATACCTCCCGGCCTGGCCCGCTAGGGCGTACAATCCGCGGCGTCCCGGAACGAGGAGGCGCGCATGGGAAGAGGATCCGGCCGGCGGGCAGCGTCCGATACGGCGCAGCATCACGCTCGAGGACGGCGCGACGCTGGCGCTCCGCCTGATGACCCCCTCGGACGCCCATCGCGTCCACGCGTTCGCTCGGGCCCTGCCGGAAGACGACCTGATGTTCCTGCGGACCGACATCACCAAGGCGGTCGTGGTGATGCTCTGGGGGCAGAACATCAAGAACGGCCTCACCGTGACCGTGCTGGCCGAGAAGGGGAACGAGGTCGTCGGCTACGCCAGCATGCACCACAACGAGGTGACCTGGCAGCGCCATCTCGGCGAGCTGCGGATCGTCGTGGCGGCGCCGTACCGGTCGCTCGGGCTCGGCAAGGAGCTCGCCTGCGAGATCTTCGGCATCGCGCGGGAGATGGGGCTCAGGAAGATCGTCGGGCACATGACGCCGGACCAGAAGGCCGCGATCGCCATGGTCACTCGCCACGGCTTCAAGCTCGAGGCCGTCCTGCACGACTTCGTCATGGACCGCGCCGGCCGCACCCACGACCTGATGGTCATGACGTGCGACGTCGGGGCGATGCCCGCGCCCGCCTCGGACGCCCCCGGCCGCTGACGGGGCCGCCTCGCCGGCCGCGGCCCGGCCCTCCCGCAGGCCGGATCATCCCGGCAGCAGGAGCACTCGCTGGATGGACCAGAGACGGGCGAGGATCCCGCCGTTCAGGTAGGCGATCCGCCACACCGCCAGGCGGAAAGCCCGCTTCTGTCCGCGGGACTGCCGCCGCGACGGGAACTCGCGCTCGATGTCGCGAAGCGAGAAGCGCGCGGAGTCGAACGCGATCCGGCGCTCGTCCCAAGAGGCCGTGCCGGAGTGCAGCAAGGTTTGCGCGAGAAGGTAGAAGAAGCGGAAGTAAGGCGGCAGCGCGTCGGCGCTCGTACCTCGAAGCTGCGTCGCGGCGCGATCGAAATCGCCGTGGACCGCATCGGCGAAGCCGCCCGATGCCAGCAGCGCCGGGTACGAGGAATCCCGCGGAAAGTTCAGCGCGGCCTGCACGATGCCCGGCAGCTCCTCGTCGCGCCCCAGTTCCAAGAGCGCCAGGACCAGGTTCTTGAGCCCCCACGCGGGGGCCTTCTCGAGACTCCGCCAATCCCCCAGCCAGTCGGCCGCCTCATGGTGAAGCCCCAGGCGGAGGAGCGCGAGCCCCGTGAGCGCCCACGTGCGAGGCTCGCGGCGCAGTCGGTCTCCTTCCGCCTTCATCAGGCTGCGGACGGCCGTCGCGATTCCGGCCCGCGCCGCCTGCTCCAGGTACTGGCCGGCGGCCTCGACCCAGAGCTCCTGCTGATCCCGGATGCGGACCAGACCATCGAGGCACCTCCCGAAGTGACGTGCTTCGACCGCGAGGGACGCCCAGACCCGGCGGCCGACGCCGTCGCCTTGCCGGTGGCCAGGCTGTCCTCGATCGCGTCGAGGCACGGGCCGAGGGCGGCGGTCTCCGCCGCCGCCCTCGCCGCCTGGTCGACGAGAGGTAGGCTCGCGGCGGCCTCGAGGCACAGCTTCCGGAGCCCCACGAGGGCGCGATGGGCATCCTTGCGCGCGGCCGCGATCCGCGCCTCGCACGCCAGCGCTTGGGCGGCTGCGCCCGCCTCCTCGAGCCTCGGGATCACCGCCTCCGCCTCGTCGAGCTCGTCGAGCCGGCGGTGCGCGTCGAAGAGTCCGACGAGGGCGCCGGCAAGCGCCGGGTCGAGCCGGAGCGCTCGCCGGAACGCGGTCTTGGCGCCGGACGGATCGGCGGCCGCCAGGCACGCGCGGCCCAGGAAGACCTGGGCGTGGCCATCGTGCGGTTCCAGGGACGCCAGGCGCCCGGCGGCGGCCAGCAGCCCGAGAGCGTCCCCGGCGGAGCCGCACCATTCCGCGAGCTGGTGCCAGCCCCACACGTACGCCGGGTTGTCCCTCAGCAGCATGCGCATCCGGCCGATCGCGTCCAGGGCGCGGCCGCGCTGGTAGTCGACCCAGGCCCGGCGTCCCAGCAGCGAGAGCGGCGGGGAGGACTTCCAGAGCGGCGGATTGCATGCCGAGACGGCATCGCCGAAGCGGCCGGCACCAACGAGGAGCGCGGCCTTGAGATCATGAGCGTCGAGGAGGCTCGGATCGAGCTCGAGCGCCCGCTCGACGATCCGGAGGCACTCGTCGATCCGGTCGGGGCGCTCCATGCATCGCCCGAGAATGAGCCAGGAACGGGGGTCCCGCGGAGAGATCTCCGTCCACTTCCGGGCCAGCCTCTCGGCGGAATCGCGATCCAGAGCGAGAGAGTACTCGTGGAGCAGCCTCCAGCCTTGCTCGTGGGCCGGATCGATGCCGACGAGGCGCTCGAGAACCGCCACCGCGGCATCCTTCTCGCCGAGGCGCCAAAGCAGCCCCGCCCGGCAGCATTGATTCTCGGGGTCGAGAGACTCCCGTTTACAGGCGTCCTCCAGAACCTGCCGGGCGGAAGCGACGTCTCCCCGGTCCGCGAGCGCTCTCGCCAGCAACCGAGCCGCGACCGTCCACGACGGGTAGATTTCCAGCGCGCGGCGCAACGCCGAGATCTCGTCGTCCCGACGTCCTTGACAGCGGGCGACCGTCGCCAGGTCTTGCCAGGCCGCCGCCTCGAGAGGGAAGCGCCGGACCGCCTCGCTCGCCGCCTCGGCCGCTTCGTCCAGGCGGTCCATCGCGGCGCACTGCGCGATCGCGATCGACCAGTGCCCCCAGACGCCCGGGCGGCGCTCGAGCATGGCGCGGCAGAACGCGAGAATCTCCCCGCCGTCCAGAACGCCCGCCGCGGCCTCGCGGTAGGCCGCGCAACCCGCCACTCCCGCCGACGGGCCCTCGAGCCGCTCCCGGACGAACGCGATAGCCGCTTGTTTCTCCGCCAGCGAGGGGCAGAGCGCCGTCCAGTGGTGGATCGCGAAGACGTCGTCCGCGGAGCGGCTGACGGCTTCGCGGTACGCGCGCATCGCCTCGCTCGCGTCACCGCCTCGCTCGAGAATCCAGCCGAGGACCGACCAGGATGCGCTCGACTCCGGCTCGATCTGCATGGCGATCTTGGCTTCCGCGAGCGCGGCGACTCTCTCGTTCTCGTCGGAGAGGATCAGGGCGTATTCACGGTGCGCCCACGCGTCGCGCGGGTAGAGGTCCACGAGGTAGCGGGCGGCCTCCCGCGCGAAGTCGCGGCGCCAGCGTCTCGTCCAGCGCAGCCGTTGACGGTGCAACTCGACGTGATAGGGGTACTGCGCGCAGGCCGCGCCGAGATGGTCGAGCGCGGCGTCCACTCCCCGGACGGCGGCGATCAGCCAGACGGTGGCCTCGCGCGCTTGGATGTCCAGCGGTTCCCGCCGGAGCACCTGCTCCCAGCGAGCGAGCGCGTCCGGAAGCGCCCCTCGCGCCCTCGCCACGTCCGCGGAGGTTCGGAGATGGGAACTTTCGCTGACTCGCCCGGCGGCCCGCTCGAGAAGCGCGTCGGCGCGATCGATGAACCCCCGCTCGGCGCCGGCGCCGGCCGCGAAGGCCAAGAGGTCGCCGTCCTCGGGACGCCGGGACAGAGCCTCGTCGAGGATCTCGAACGCGAGCCCGGCCCTGTCCAGCGAGCAGAGGGCCTTGAACAGCGTGAAGGCGGGACCCGCCGACCGATCCTCGAGGCGGCGGAAGCGATCCTCCAGGAGCCGGAGGGCGTCCTCGGACCGTCCAGCCGCGCACGCGACCTGGAAATAGGAGAGCGCGAGCTGCTCGGCCTTGTCGTCCAGACAGGCCGCGAAGCGGGCGGACTCGATCGCTTCCTCCTTGAGGCCCCGCCGCCACTGGATGCGAGAGAACGTCGAGTGCCCCCGCGGTCGGCTGCCCGCCGACGCGGAGCGCCGGCCGAAGGAGCTCGATCGCGCGGTCCTGGTCCCATGCGTCCACCGCCAGCTCGCCGGCATAGGCGATGCGGACGGCCGGATGGCTCGCGGATTCTCCGCGAGGGAGCGCAGGAGGGCCATCCGCTCGTCGTATCGGAGCAGATCCCGCAGGAGATCCGCGCGGTTGGCCGAGAGCGCCTCGTCCGACGGGAAGAGACGCAGGAGGCCGTCGACGGACTCGAGCATCGCGCCGCGGTTCGCGTCGTACGCCGCCACGGCGAGCCGGCCGCGGAGGGTGAGAGGGTGACCCGGCGCCGCGGACTCCATCTCGGAAAGCGTGCGGGCCGCCTCCGCGCGGTCATGGGCTCGCAGGGCCTTTCCGATCCCGTACAGCAGGTCGTGGACCGGCGCGTCCGGGAGATCGAGGGGCTCGAGAAGCTCCGCCCGCTCTCGCGGCACCAGTGCCATGCCTCGCGGACCGCTCGCGCGCTGGTGCTCGAACAGCGGCTCGGCGAGCGCTTCCCGTAGTGGCGGAAGGTGGGATCGCGCAGGAGCAGGGTGCCCCGAAGCGCGTCGTAGCCAATGACCGCCTGCAGGTGCGCGCCCCAGGGCCAGGTCGTCACGAGCGTGAACGGTATCCCGCGATCGAGCAGGGCGGTCGAGCTCTTCCAGTCGACCGTGAACTCGCGCGCCAGCCAGCCGTGCTCGCCTCGGCCCATTCCCGCTCGCTGCACGATGGTCGTTCCGTCGTAGCAGATGCGGTCCGCCAGCTCGAGGTGGTCCACCGGCTTCGACCAGAATCCGGCGATGGCCGCCAGCGTGGCGGGAGCGCAGGTTTGGTGATGCTGGCGCACGAATCCCACCGGCAGCCTGACCCGCGCCCTCGGCAGGTCCGGCCGGTCGAGCCGCTCGAGCAGCGAGGCATGGAACGGATTGTCCGACGCCCGGGCGTACCGGACCGCGGCCTCCAGGTCTCCGCAGCCGTAGGCGGCGTCGGATCGAAGGGCGGCGAGGGACCGGGACCAACCGGGCTCGAGGAGCGGTGACAGATTCTCGAAGTGGTCGAGGCTCGCGAGCACCTCGCGATGAAGCCCCAGTTCGCTCTGGGTCTTCGCGAGCTCCATGGCGACCAGCGCGCACTCGATTTCCTTCGCGGCGTCTCCGAGGAGGGCGAGAGCCTCGTCGTCCCGGCCCTGCATTCGAAGGAGCTCCGCGGCCACGAGGAGCGCGGGCGGGTACCACGGCCTGAGGTCCAGGGCGAACTGCGCGGCGCCGAGCGCTTCCTCGTAGCGATCCTGGGCCAGTAGAACGTAGGCTCGCTCGGTGAGCACCCAGGGGGATCGCGGCAAGAGCTTCTCGGCGCGGTCGGCGAGAAGCTCGGCCCGCTCGAAATCGCGAAGGAAGGCGAGGGTCTCGGCCTCGAGGGCCAGACGCTCGCCGAGGGCCTCCTCGTCCTCGGACGGCGGCTCGCTCTTGCCGCGAAGAAAGTGCATGACGGCCAGAGGTCCGAGGCGCCGGCCGATGACGCGGGCGCGGAAGTACACCGCGCCGGGATGGTCGGGGTCCTTGCGCCACGCCAGCTCGTGGAGGGCGTTTCCGAGACGCGGCGCGCCGAGCTGCATCGCGAGCCGCCCGGCAAGGAGCCGCGCGGCGGTTCCTTCCCACTCCCTGAGCGGCGCGACGCGCGAGGCGGCCTCGTGGGCCTGCACGAAGTGGCCCGCGTCGTAGAGCGCTGCCACGCGCTGAAGATCGGCGTCGCCGACGAGCATGACCGTTCATCCGGGCAAGGCTCGGGGACCGTCCGCCCCGCCTGCCGACTCGAACAGGCACCCGGACGGCACCCCGGTCCGCCCGGCGTCAGGACAGCAGGCCGCCTGCGGCGGCGCGTCTCGACGATGGCATCCGGCACCCCGGATGCCGCGCGGAGAGCATACCCGACCAAGGCGGCGGAAGGAATGGTACGAATCGCGGCTCTGTTCGCTCGCGGCCCGGCCGGCCCCAGGCTAATCGTCCCAGCCGAACCGCTCCGACACGCGCTCGAGCCACACGTACGTGGCCGGGTGGATCGTGTCGCCGCCTTCCTTTTCGAAGAAGAACGGCTTGCGCTTGACCTTGGCGGGCGCGACCTGGTCCATCGTGCTCGCGTCGTAGAGGCGGCCGTTGAGCATCGTGAAGGCGATCTTCTCGGAGTCGCGGATGTCCTCGAGCGGCTTGCCGTCGATGACGACGAGGTCGGCGAGCTTCCCGGGCTCGATCGAGCCGAGGTCCTTGTCCAATCCGAGGTAGCGCGCGCCGTCGAGGCTGGCGCTGCGGAACGCCTCCCACGGGGTGAAGCCGCCCTGGACCATGCTCCAGATCTCCCAGTGGGCGGCGAGCCCCGCGCGCTGGCCGTGCGCGCCGATCTGCACCGACACCCCCTTCGAGCGGAGGACGTGCGCCTCCTCGGCGACGCGGACGTGGTTGTAGTGCGCGTCCGGGGCCTTGGTGCGGCGCATGGAGCGCGGTTCGACGATGAAGCGCGGGGTGAACGTCATGAGGCGCTGGTCCTTCCACACGTCCGTGCGGTCGTACCAGTAGTTCTCGCCGGAGATGCCGCCGTAGGCGACGACGAACGTCGGCGTGTAGCCGACCTTGGTCTTCTGACCAGAGCTGCCTCGCGTCGTCGTAGAGCCTGACGAGCGGGGTCGCGTGCTCGATCCCGGTGTGGCCGTCCACGATCTGCGTCATGTTGGACTGGTACTTCGCGCCTCCCTCGGGCACGACCATCATCCCGAGGTCCCGGGCCGCGGCGAGGATCTGCTGCCGCTGGTCGCGGCGCGGAAGCTGGTAGGACTTGACGGAGATCGCGCCGGCCTCCTTGAGGCGCCTCACGTGGAACGCCGCGTCGTCGAGGGAGTCCACGTCGGCGGTCACCGAGGGCTCGTGCGCGCCGTAGAGGATCGTCCCCGTCGAGAAGATCCGGGGGGCCACGACGAGGCCGGCCTTCTGTAGCTCGGCCGCGGCGAAGACGCTCGCGGTGTCGTTCGAGGGGTCGTGGATCGTGGTCACGCCGAAGGCGAGGTTCGCGAGCTGCATCCAGTTCTGGTCGGGGACGAGCCCCTCGTTCGCGAACGGGCCGTGCGCGTGCGCGTCGACGAAGCCCGGGACGATCGTCTTGCCGCTCACGTCGAAGACCGCGGCGCCTTCCGGGATCGCAACACTCGAGGCGGGGCCGACCGCCTCGATCCGGTTCCCCTTCACGACGACGACGCCGTTCTCGACGATCTCCTGCCTCGCGTCCGCATCGCGCAACGTCACGATCCGCGCCCCCTTGAGCACGATCGTCCCGGCGGGGCGGTCGGACGGCACACGGAACTTCAGGTCGGTGCCTTCCTCGACCGGTTCGGGGAGCTTGTCGGGCGCCCCCGCGAGGAACGCGAACGCGTCCTTGAGATCGCGCGTGTAGAGCGTCGGCCCGTGGCTCCAGTGCAGGGCCTTCCCGTCGCCGGACCAGTGCAGCGACTCGCCCGACCGCTTCGACACCTGCTTCACGGGGATCGCCTTGGTGCCGGAGCCGATGTCCACGGGCTTGCCGGTCGAGGCGAACGGGGCGACGAAGACGTTCCACTTCGCGGTGAACGCGACGAACCGGCCGTCCGGCGAGACGGCGAACTCCGTGGCCTCGTCGCTCTTGAGATGCGTGCGAGCGTCCACGCCGTCGAGGTTCACGCTCTTGAAATGGAGGTTGGTCTCGTCCGCGGGCTCCGAGAAGAACACGCGGTCGCTCGCGGCGCCGAACTGGGCGTTGACCCCGTTCTTCGAGAGCAGCTTCGCCTCGCCGCCGGAGGCGGGGATCAGGTAGACGCCGGGATCCATGGACCAGGCGCCGGCGCTCATGTAGCCGTCGGTGACCTTCCGGAACACGAGCCACTTGCCGTCGGGGGAGAAGCGGGGCTCGACGTAGTGGCCCGGGTCCTTCGTGACGGCGCGCCCCTCGCCGCCGCCGGCCGGGACGACGCGAAGGGAGCCGTAGGCCTCGTCGTTCCACGTCGTGTACGCGATCCACTGCCCGTCGCGCGAGAACGACGGGTGGAACTCCGTGTGATCCGTCTGGGCGGTGAGCCGCCTCGGCGCGCCGCCCTTCGCGTCCCGGACGTACAGGCGCCCGAGCGCCTGGAAGACGATCCTCGACCCGTCCGGGGAAAGCTGGGCCCAGCGCGGCATCTTGACGTCGAACTCGGCGGGGGCCACGTCCACGGGGAAGCGGACGGCGGGGGCGACCTTTCGCGAGGTCTTCACGTGAACGGGAATGACCGCGTCCTCCTTCGTCCGGACGTTCACGCGGCGGATCTTCCCCCCGGCCCAGAACACGATGGACGTCCCGTCGGGGGTCCACGCGAACGCCGTGGTGTTCCCCTGGCTGCCGTCGGTCTCCTGGAGGTCGCGGTCGAGGCGCGTGTACACGGGCCGCTCGGTCCCGCTCGCGAGGTCCTTCACGTAGAGCGCGCTCACCATGTCCGGCGTGCGCTTGACGTACGCGAGCGACTTGCCGTCCCGCGACGGCGTCGGGCGGATCGCGCCGCCGGCCCCCTCGACGATCGTGTCCACCTCGCCGTTCTTCCGGTCCAGGCGGCGAATGGAGAAGATCCGGCCGGTGGAGTCCTTGTCGTACTGCCACACCCGTCCCGGCGTCGTGTCCTGGCTGTAGTAGAGGTACCGGCCGTCGGGGGAGAGCGCCGGCTCCGCGATGGTCTTCTGCGCCTTGGCGCCGTCGGGCCGCTCGACGAGCACGAGGCCGCCGCCGCCGCCCACGCTGAAGAGCCAGATCTCCCCCGCGGCGATGCTGCGCGTCGAGGTGAAGTCCTTCTTCGCGACGAGGTACTCGCCGTCCGCGCTCCATGACGGGTTGTGGACGAGGTGCTCCTTCTCCTCGGTGACGGCCGTGGGGTTCGTCCCGTCCGCGTTCATGAGCCAGAGGTTGTCGGCGCCGCCGCGGTCGCTGATGAAGGCGATCTTCTTCCCGTCCGGGCTGAACCGCGGCTCGGTGTCCCACGGGATCCCTTCCGTCAGCGGCTTCGCTTCGCCCCCCTCCGATGGAATCGCGTAGAGGTCGCCGAGCATGTCGAAGACGATCGTCTTCCCGTCCGGGCTGATGTCCACACTCGACCACGTCGTCTCGGAGGTGTCGATCGGGACGGAGGCCCAGGCTCCCGGCGGGTTCGCCACGTCCCACTTCTTCTCGTCCTTCTTGTCCGCCGCGGCGTGCAGGGCCGTGGACGAGAGCGCCAGCAGGACGCCGGCGATCCAAGCGAGAACCGGGCGACAGGTCTTCATGGTCGAGCCCTTTCGAAGGGAGCGGCGCGCCTCTCCCGGGAATGCGCTACGAAAGACCCCATGCTAGCGCACGGCGGCGAGCCGCGCAGCGCCGTCCATGCGGCGCGGGAGGGCTCCGGAGGGGGGATTCCGACGGGAGACTAGGTGCCCGCGCAGATCGTGAAATCGGTGAGGTCCGGGTTGACGAAGTCCACCTGAGCGCAGCCGCCGGAGAGGGTCACCGCGGCCACCTCGGTCCCGTTGACCTGGATCGTGCCGGTCATCGTCTCGCGGTTCAGGACGAAGCGGATCGTGTTGCCGCGCGGACCGGTGACGGTCTCCTCGAAGCGCGTCGGAGAGACGACGACGACCACCACCAGGGAGGTGCCCCCGGCCGGGGTCACCGTGTGGGTCATGGCGAGGTTGTAGTCCGTGACCTGGCCCCCCGCGTCGCGGGTCACGTCGCCGGTGGCGGTCCAGGTCGCGACGCCGAGGAGGCTCGTCGCCGAGGCGTTGAAGTTGACCGCGTAGCGGATTCCGCTCGGGGGTTGATCGACCGATGGCGTCACGACGAGCGTTCCCTCGACGGCGACCGAGACGCCGTCGATGACGAGGGTTCCCGAGAACGTGAACGTCCCGGTCCCCTCGGTCGTCGCGGAGCAGGTTCCGGTGATGCCGTTGCCGAGGTCGAATGTCGCCGGGCAGGCGGGCGGCGGCGCGACCGGCGCGACCGGCGCGCCGGCGACCAGCTTCGTCATCCCGGTGGAAACACCCATCCGGCCGACCATCGCCCCGATCAGCTCCGCGGAAGCCGCGGCGGACGGTCCCGTCATCGAGACCGCCAGCGCGCTGGCGTTGACGTCCGCCTGCGTGTCCGCGTTGCTCGGCTGTGCGACGTCGTTGCTCGAGCAGCCGATCGCCGCGGCCAGCCCGGCGAGGACGACTACCGCGATCCACCCGAAGCCGATCTTGCGCATCCGCTGCTCCTCACCCCTCGTGAATGGACTCGGGACGGGCGGGCAGAGGGATCCGGCCGTCCGAAGGGAAGCTAGCGGCCGGATGCGCCGGAATCAAGGGAAGGAACCGTAACCGGCGGGCCGAAATGGAGTTACGCCGCGATCGCGATACCGGTTCGTAAGTCGGATCACGATCCCGGAATCTGCGACGGTCCCGGCGCGACGCGTCCCAGGTAGAATCGCCGCCGCCGCCGGACGCGGCGCGCCGAGGAGGGGCTCGTGGAGGCGATCGAAAAAGCTCTCGGGACGATAAGCGATTTCGTGTGGGGGTACCCCCTCCTCATCCTTCTTTTCGGAACGCACATCTACCTGACGATCCGGCTGCGCTTCATCCAGCGCTACATCGGCCGGGCGATCCGGCTCTCGTTCCAGCGGAAGGCGGAAGGCGAGGGCGACGTGAGCCACTTCGGCGCGCTCACGACCGCGCTCGCGGCGACGATCGGCACCGGGAACATCGTCGGGGTCGCGACGGCGGTCGCGGCGGGAGGCCCCGGCGCGGTGTTCTGGATGTGGCTCACGGGGGTGTTCGGGATCGCGACGAAGTACGCGGAGGCGGTCCTGTCCGTGAAGTACCGCATCCGCGGCGAGAGCGGCCTGATGGCGGGCGGGCCGATGTACGTGCTCGAGCGCGGCATGGGGGCGAGGTGGCTCGGCATGGTGTTCGCGGCGCTGACGGCCGTCGCCGCGTTCGGCATCGGGAACATGGTCCAGGCGAACTCGATCTCGCAGATGCTCCTCGAGACGTGGCAGGTGTCCCCCTGGGTGTCGGGCGCCGTGATGACGGTCCTGACCGCGGTCGTGATCCTCGGCGGGATCAAGTCGATCGCGCGGGTGTGCGAGGGACTCGTTCCGTTCATGGCGGTCTTCTATGTCCTGGGCTGCGTGGTGCTGCTCGCGATCGGTTGGAGGACGCTGCCGGCGACCGTCGTCCTGATCTTCAAGACCGCCTTCACGGGGCAGGCGGCGCTCGGCGGATTCCTCGGGGCGGGGATCCGCGAGGCGATCCGTTACGGCATCGCGCGCGGCCTGTTCTCGAACGAGTCGGGCCTCGGGAGCGCGCCGATCGTCGCCGCCGCGGCGATGACGAAGAACCCGGTGCGGCAGGCGCTCGTCTCCTCGACCGGGACGTTCTGGGACACCGTCGTCGTGTGCGCGATGACCGGCCTCGTCCTGGTGAACTCGGGGGACTGGACGAAGGGGCTGACCGGGGCGGCGCTCACGAAGAACGCGTTCGCGGAGTTCCCCCTCGTGGGTCCCGCCGTCCTGAGCGTCGGCCTCCTGACCTTCGTCTTCTCGACGATCCTCGGCTGGTCGTACTACGGCGAGAAGGCGGCCGAGTACCTGTTCGGCGGCCGCGCGGTGCTGCCGTACCGGTTCCTCTGGGTCGCGGCGGTGATGGTCGGCTCCGTCACCTCGCTCCGCGCCGTGTGGTCCTTCGCGGACATCGCCAACGGCCTGATGGCGATCCCGAACCTCGTCTCCCTCATCGCCCTCTCCGGCGTCCTCGTCTCCGAAACCCGCACCTACCTCTGGAGCGACAACCTCGACTCCGACTGAGCCGGGGACCGTTTCACTCGAGGGAGCCGTCGAGGAGGAGTTTCAGGTTGACGGCGGCGCGGACGTCGGAGGGGTCGAGCGAGAGGGCTCGGCGGAGGGCGGACTCGGCGTCGGCGCGACGCCCGGCGAGGGCGTAGGCGTAGCCGAGGTTGTTGAGGGCGCGGCCGTTCGCGGGCGTCTTGCGCGCCACGTCTTCCCAGAAGACGATCTCGTTCGCGTAGACGGCGTTCCTGCGGATGGTGGCGGCACCGAGGACGAGCACGACACCGGTCAGGATCGCGAGGACGGTCCGGCGCCGCCAGGCGACCCTCGACAAACCCCACGCCAGAAGCCACGCGGGACCGATCGAGGCGACGTAGAGCTGCCGGTCGTTCGCCACGTCGAGGCGAGGGAGAACGGAGTTCGTCGGGGCCAGCCAGAGGAAGAACCAGAGGACGCCGAACGCGAGGGCGGGGCGCTTGCGGGACGCGAGGAGCGCGAGGGCGACGAGCGCGGCGAGGACGGTCGCCTCGAGCGCCGCCGCCGGGCTCCACGCGCTCACGACCGGGAGCAGCGGGTCGGCGTTCAGCCGGTCGAGCCGCACGAGCTGCCCGGCGAGGTAGGTGACGCCCCCCGCCTGGGTGAGGAGGTTCTCCCCGATGCCTCGCGCGGCGAGGCTCGCCGCCGCGAGGTGCCGGTACGCCGGACTCGCGAGAGCGGCCGCCGCGCCCGCGAGGAGCACCGCGCCGTGGACCGCCGTCGCGGCCGCGGCGTCGCGGAAGCGGAACGGGCGGCGCGTGTCCGTGAGCAGCCACAGCGCGATCGCCAGCGGCAGGACGGCCGCGGTCTCCTTCACGCCGAGAGCGAGCGCGAAGAGGAGCGGGGAGAGGCCGTGCGAGAGCAAGGGCCGTCCGCGCTCCCTCCCCTCGATCCACGCGACGAGGCTGCCGAGCGCGAACAGCGCGGCGAGCGACGTCGAGCGGCCGCACACGTAGGTGACGGCTTCCGTCTGCACGGGGTGGAGGGCGAAGAGGAGCGCGCCCGAGAGCGCGGCGAAGCGCGCGCGCTCCTCATCCAGGCCGTGCCGCAGCGCGAGCCGCGAGAGGAGCGCTCCCACGAGGAGCGCGCACGCGGCGTGCACGGCGACGTTCGCGCCCCGGAAGCCGGCCACCCCGAGGCCGGACGCGTGGTTCAGCGCGTAGCTCGCCTTGAGGAGCGGCCGGATCCCGGGCATCGCCCCCCACCACGCCCGGAGCGACTGCACGCGCGGGTCGGAAACGACGACGTTGAAGTCGTCGAACTGGAAGCTCGCGCCGAGGCTGCTCGCGTAGACAGCCACGGTCGCGGCCACGATCGCGGCGGCGGCGAGCCCGCGGTGTCCGCCCGCCTCAGTGTCCGGCACGCGCCGCCTCGAACGCGCGCTCGACGAGGGCCGCCGCGGTCCACCAGCGGTCGGGCGCATCGAGCAGGACGGCGAGGACCCGGTGCCCGTCCCGCTCGGCGAGAACGACGACGCACTTCCCGGCCTTCGCCGTGTAGCCGGTCTTGACGCCCTTGGTCCCGGGCAGGCTCCCGAGGAGCTTGTTCGAGGTCTCCACGGCGAGCTCCCGCCCCGCGGCCGTCCGGACGGTCGCGCGCTCGAGGGCGACGGCCCGGGCGAACTCGGGCTTCTCGAGCGCGGCCTCCGCGAGACGCCGGAGGTCGCGCGCCGAGGAAACCTGGCCGGCGCGGTCGTGACCACACGGGTCCTCGAAGTGCGTCGCCTTCAGCCCCAGCGCCGCGGCCCGCGCGTTCATGGCTTCCACGAACGCCGGGGCACTCCCGCCCGCGTGCTCCGCGAGGGCAAGACAGGCATCGTTCGCCGACCCCACGAGCATCGCGTTCAGGAGGTCGCCCGCCGCGACGCGGTCCCCTCGCTTCAGCCCGAGCCGCGTGCCGGTCTCCGCGGCCGCCGCGGCGCTCACCTCCACGGCGGCGCCGGGGTCGTACCCCTTCTCGAGGACGACGAGCGCCGTCATCATCTTGGTCAGGGACGCGGGGCGCCGGCGCGCGTCGGCGGCCCGCTCCCAGAGGACGGCGCCGTCGAGGGCGACGAGGTACGACGCCGCGGCCTTCGGGAACGGGTCGGAAGGCGGCGGCGCGCCCGCGCCGGCGGCCGACACCGCGAGCGCCGCAATAGCCGCGATCGGCCAAGCGGCGGCGCGCCGCATCGCGATCCGGCTCGTCATCCTACTTGCCGAAGAGGCCCCGGATCTTCTTCTTGGCCTTGTCGACCGCGCTCGCCTTGGGGTCGGCCTCTGCGGGCTTGGCTTCTTCCGCCTTGGCGCCGGCGAGCATGTCGGCCGCGAACGTCGAGCAGAAGCCCTGGTACTTGCTTCCCGTCAGCGCCGTGTACTTGCGCCCCGCGCACTCGCGCTGGGCAAGCGCCTTGGTCTCCGCCGGGCAGTTCTTGCCGAGGAACTCGAACGAGTCTTGGGTCAGCGCCTTCGGGCAGAGATCGGCGAGCAGGGTCTGCTCGCTCGTGCCGCAGAACTTCGCCGCGGCGGCGAGGTTGTTCGGGCTCGACGGCTCCTTGGGCAGGCGGCCGAATCCCTCCATCGTCCCCAGGTTCTTGCAGAACTCCGCCTTCTGCGCCGGTTCCTTGCAAAGCGCCGAGGGGCCGTCGAAGAACATCAGCGTGAGCGTCTTGGCCCCGTCCTCGCAGACCTTCGCCATCGCGTTCTCGTTCGCCACCTGCATCTCGGCCACCTGGCGCTTGAGCTCGCCGGCATCGCACTCCTGGTGGAGGTTGCGCCCCGAGAGCTTCGTGAGCATCTCGCCCTCCGCCGTCTTCATCGTCACCGTGCCCTTGAAGGCGTCCTGCCCCTCGAACGTGAGCTCGCCGGTCCCCGTCGCGGGCGGGTTCCCCTTGCACCGCATGCTCCACGACATCCTCCCCGGCGAGGACTTGACGTCCAGCATCTCGCACTCGTGGTTCTTGTCCGCCGTCGGGGGCTCCTTCCACTCGCCCTTCGGGCGGCAGACCCGCGACGTCTGGGGCGGCATCGCCATGCCCATCCCCGACATCTCGACGGTGTTCTCCCACAGCTCGCCCGGCTCCTTCCCCGCCGGGGCGGGGGCGGCGGGCTTCTCGGCAAGCGTGGGCAGGGCGACGGCAACGAGTAACGCCGCGGCGACGGCGGCGAGCCGGATCACGTTCGGGCGCGCGCTCATGCTGGGGACCTCCTCCGAATGCGCCGGGGCGAGGAGTCCCGACGCGACGAGGGATTATACGCCGCCGCCGACGCCGGGCCCGGACGTGCGGGCGCCATGGCGTCGGAACCCGGCTCCTCGTTACCCGACAATCAGGCCGGAATCTCGCTCTTTTCGTCCCGAACTGTTACGCCAGTGACGTCCGACCCCATCACTCGTGCCGCAGCGACTCGATCGGGTCGAGGCGCGCGGCGCGCCAGGCGGGGTAGGTGCCGAAGAAGAGGCCGACGAGGGCGGAGACGATGAGGCCCGCGGCGACCGCGGAGGCGGAGAAGGTCGCCGGGAAGCGGCTGAGCGCGGCCACGAGGCGGGCGACGCCGAGGCCCACGAGGACACCCGTCGCGCCTCCGACCATCGTCAGCGTCACGGCCTCGGTCAGGAACTGCTGGAGGACGTCGCGGCGGCGCGCGCCGAGGGCCTTTCGGATCCCGATCTCGCGGGTCCGCTGGGTCACGTTCATCAGCATGATGTTCATGACGCCGACGCCGCCGATCACGAGGCTGATCCCCGCGATGGCGATCATCGCGGCGCCGATGCCGCCGGTGATCTGGCGGAACAGCCGGATGTACCGGTCGGGGGTCCGGATCGCGAAGTTGTTCGGTTGATTGAAACGGAGCCCGCGCCGGTCGCGGAGGATCTGCGTTCCCTGCTCGATCGCGAGGTTGACCCACTCCGGCTTCTTCGGGATCGTCGCGATCACGCACCCGTAGGTTTTCTGCACCTCGGGCCAGATCCGGTCGAACGCCCCCATCGGGATCGCCATCTGGAGGTTCGCGCCCCCCTGGTCGAGGAAGCCCCCCTTGTCCTCGAACACGCCGATCACGCGGAACGGGCGGCCGTTGATCTCGAGCTGGCGCCCGAGCGGGTCGATCCGCGGGAACAGCGCCTCGACGACCCCTTTCCCTATCACCACCACCTGGGCCGCGTGGCGGTCCTCTCCCTCGGTGAAGAAGCGGCCCTGCTGGACGTAGTGGCTGTTGGCGTCCGGGTACCAGTGAGTGACGCCGCCGACGGTCGCCCCCTCGACGCGCTCCCCGCGCCAGCGCACCTCGATCCCCTGGAACTGCCAGCGCTCGGGCGACACGTACCGGATCGACCACGCGTAGCGCTGGATCGCCCGCGCGTCGTCGAGGGTGAGCACCGGCCGGATGCGCTCCTCCTCGCGCGGCGGGCCGCCGAAGTCCGCCTCGCGGATCTGGAACTGGACGAGCGTGGCGCCGAACTGGCGGAAGGACGCGATGAACTGCTCGTTGAAGCCCTGGATCAGCGAGACCATGACGATCACGGTCGCCACGCCGATCACGATGCCGAGGCAGGTCAGGAGCGACCTCAGCTTCTGGTCCCGGATCGAGCGGAACGCCGACGCGACGTTCTCGCGGCGCGCGGACAGGCTCGCGCGAAGGCGGCTCATCTCACTCCTCGCGCAGCGCCTCGACCGGGTCGAGGCGGGCGGCGCGCGCCGCGGGGAGCCACCCCGCGAGCACGCCGGAGAGGGTCGAGACCGCGAGACCGGCGAGTACCAACCCCGGCGTCACCCTCGCTGGGAAGGGGGTCATCCCCTCGACGGCCTTTGAAACGGCCCAGCCGAGCAGGACGCCCAGGACCCCGCCGAGGAAGCTCAGCGCGGCGGCCTCGAAGAGGAACTGTCGCCTCAGGTCCCGGCGCCGCGCGCCGATCGCCTTGCGGATCCCGATCTCGTGGGTCCGCTCCATGACCGAGGCGAACATCGTGTTCGCGATCGCGACGCCTCCCACGACGAGGGAGATGGACGAGATCCAGATCACGAGGGCGAACCCCGCGAAGGTCAGCTGCTTCCAGAACGCGTTGAGCGCCTCGGCGTCCACCACGCCGAACGGGTCCGGGTCGCGGAAGCCGGTCCCGCGCCGCGCGCGGAACGCGACCCGGGCCTCCTCGAGGACGGCGTCGCGGGAGGCGGCATCGGGCGCCTCGAGGAACACGTCGACGCTCTCGATCTTGCCGAACGCCTTCTGGTAGGCGCCGAGGGGGACGAGGACGAACTTGTCCTGGCTCTGCCCGAACGCTTTCCCTTGCTTCGCGGTCAGGCCGATCACGCGGAACGGCTTCCCCTGCACGGTGACCATCCTCCCGATCGGGTCCACGTGCGGGAACAACTCGTCCCTGACGTCGGTGCCGATGACCGCGACCGCGCGCGACGCTCGCGCCTCCCCGTCGGTGAAGTACCGCCCGTCGTCGAGCTCGAGCCCGATCATCCAGGGGAACTCGGGTCCGGCTCCCAGCACGATCGCGTCGGGAAGCCGCCGCCCCTCGGCGTACACCGCCTTGGCGCCGAACACCCGGCCGGTCACCCGCGCAGCGCTCGGGACGAGACGCCTCACGGCCTCGACGTCCTCCCAGGTGATGTCCTTGCGCTTGGCCGCCTGGAGGAACGCCTCGCGGCTCGTGATGATGCCGAACTTCGAGAGGATGAACGTGTTGGGGCCGAGCTGGCCGATCACGTTGGCCGCGTACTCGTTGAGGCCGGACACCACCGAGATCACCGCGACGATCGTCGTGACCGCGATGATGATCCCGAGCAGGTTGAGGAACGACCGGAGCTTGTGGGCCACGATGGCCCCGAAGGACATCCGGGCGACCTCGAGGACGATCATGTCTACGACTCCGCGCGCTCGGAGTTGTCCACGACGACCTTCGCGTCGGGCTTCAGGTCGCGAAGCGCCTTGAACGGCCCGACGATCACCTCGTCTCCCGCTGCGAGCCCGGCGACCACCTCGAGATCGAGCTCTCCCTTGATCCCGGTGGTCACCGGCTTGAACACCGCCTTCCCGTCGCGGACGATGTAGACCCCCTCCACGTCGCGGGTCCTCGAGGCGACCGTCGCGACCTCGTCGGCCTTGCTCCGGCTCTCGACCCCTTCCTCGGCCTTGGGCGGCGCGCCCTTTCCCTCGTCCTCGCTTCGCAGGATCAGCGCCCCGATCGGCACGGTCATCACGCCCTTCCTCGTGTCGGTCGTGATGTCGGCGGTGACCGTCAGGCCCGGCCGGATTCCCGCGGGGTGCGACGTGAGCGCGGCCTTGACCTCGTAGTCGGTGCCGGTCGCCGCCTGGCCGAGGGACGTGGTCCCGCGGATCGGGCTGGAGCCGATCTCGGAAACGACCGCCGGGAACGGCTTGTCGGGGAACGCATCGATCAGCACCGACGCGGGCTGGCCGAGGCGCAGGAGCGGCACGTCGGTCTGGTCCACCTCGAGGACGGCCTCGACGGTCGACATGTCGGAGATCGTCATGAGCACGGTGCCGGGGTTGTTCATCGTGCCGGTGACGACCACCTCGCCCTGCTCGACGTTCCGGCGCGTGACGATCCCGTCCATGGGGGCGCGGATCTCGGTCTTCTCTAGGGCGTCGTGGGTCGAGGACAGCTCCGCGCGGGCCTGCGTCACCTGGCGCTCGGCGCGGTTCACCGCCGCCGTCGACTGCTCGTGAACGCTCTTGGCCCGGTCGTAGTCCGCGGTCGCCAGGATCCCGCCGCGGTACTGCGCATCGGCCCGGTCGAGGTCCCGCTTCGCCTGGGCGGCGACCTCCCGAACCCGAACGAGCTCGGCCTCGAGCGATTCGAACGACGACCGGCTCGAGTCCACCGCGGCGCGGTAGCGCACCTGGTCGATCACCAGGAGGAGGTCCCCCTTCTTCACCGCGTCCCCCTCGCGGACCAGGAGCTTGGTGATCTGCCCCATGATGTTCGCGGAGAGGTCCACCTTGGTTCGGGCCTGGATCGACCCGTTCGCGGTGACCAGCGAGACCAGATCCTTCTTCTCGACCTTCGCCGTGCGGACCCGGATCCCCTCCGGCTTCCGCTTCTGCATCATCAGGCCGGCGACTGCGAGAACCACCACGGCGGCTCCGACTCCAATCGCGATCTTCGTTCCCTTCTTCATCGACCGAACCCCCCGGAGCGTCCGGCGCGGTAGAGCGGCCGGACGTAGGCCTCCATCCTGCCTTAGTTACGTCTTTTCGGGCGGGCGGTTATCGGAGGGCAGGCCGCGGGAAGGTCGGCCGGGGGGGGGACGGGTGGACCCCGCGGGTCGTGGCTCGCAAGCCGGAAATGGCGGACGCCCCGGGAAGGGGACCTCCCCGGGGCGACGGTCCCGGCCTATTCCGCCGTTCCGGCCGGTTCGGGGCGGAGCGCTACTCCTCGACGCCGGTGACGTGGAGGGCAGGGCGCGGCGAGCCGGCACCGCCCTCGGAGGGCACGCTCACGCAGCCGGGGAAGCAGTCGGCGCAGAGATCGCCCTGGCCTTCCGTGACGACGTCGCACGGCGAGAAGCCCGGGCAGGTCCCGGAGCCGTAACCGTAGTGGCGGGCCTCGATGCTGTCGAAGTGAGTGCCGGTGAACGACAGCGTGGACGTCGTCTGCACCTGCAAGGTGCAGTCGCCGTACACCAAGGTGTCGGTCCGCGCCTGCGTCAGGACGTTTCCGCTCTGCTGGGAGGCGAACGTGTTGCACATTCCCCCGAGGAGCGTCTGGGTCAGCTCGAGGCCGTTCCCGCCCGGCGACAGGCGGATGTTGCCCGAGGCCGCCGCCGGAGCGCCCATCCCGCAGGTGTCCGTCGTTACCTTCGAGATCAGGGTGTAGTCGCCGGCGAGGGTCGCCGGTGACGGTCCGACGATCTTGCCGCTCCCGCTCTCGCTGCCGCTGCAGCCGGAGAGCGCGACCGTAAGGCCGAAAACGACGAGCATGCCGAGGATGACTTTCGAGCCGTTCTTCGCGCGCATCTGTTGCCTCCCGTGGCCGGTGACGACCGTGTAATAGCGCGGTGGTCCTCGGGAAAACATAGGCAGCGAAAATCGTGATGCAAGTCGAAGAGGCATGCGGAGGACGACGAAGTTGCACTTCGGCGGTCGAGGAACCATGTTTGGAGTGAGACGGCGCGCTCGCGTGCTCTCAGTGTGCGCGCGGTGACGAAGGTGTCACTTGTCCTGCGCCAGCAGCCGCCGCGAGCCGCTTCCCGATGGCCGGGGACGGCCGTCACCTCGCCTGGCGGGCCAGAACCCGGTCCACCGTGTCGCGCACCTCGCCGGCCAGCTCGTGCGCGCGGCCGAGGAGCCGCTCCTGCTCCGCGAGCAGCTCGCCGCCGACCTCGAGATCCGTCAAGTTCGGCACGTTGATCCGGACGTTCAGCGACGCCCCCTCCGCCGCGGCGAGGGCGCACGCGCCCGCGACACCCGCGTCCGAGACGGAGTTCGGGTTGCCGTCCCTCGCGACGACGAGGGCCAGCTCGAGGGCGCGGACGGAGCGCTCGACGACCTCGAGCGGCACGCGGGCCGCGCCCTGGTTCGCCTTCTCGACCGCGGCCGCTCGGATCGCGGTCTCCTCCGGCGTCTTCTTGGGGAGGCGCATCGCGGCCAACACGGCGTTGAACGCGTCGGTGTCGCGGTCCACCGCCTCGAGGAACCAGTCCTTGAGCCTCTGCCCCTCGACGCCGGTCTCCTTCATCGCGGGGCGCGCGGACTCCATCCCGGCCTTGGACCAGGTGAGCGCGGCGACCATGCTCGACAGCGCCGCGGAGAGAGAGCCCGCGAGCGCGGCGACGCTGCCGCCGCCGGGGGCGGGGGAGTCGCTCGACAGCTCGTCGGCGAACTCGGTCAGGCGCATGGCCTTGAGCCCCTTCGGCGCGCCTCGGTAGCGGTACTCGATGATCTTCTGCTGGGCGTCGAACGGGGCGAGCTCCGCGAGGCCGAGGGAGAGGATGGCGGCGTGGACGCGCTCCTTCTCGGGGACGCCGGTCGTCTTCCCCTGCTTCGCGAGGTAGTGGTCCCCCGCCGCGAGGATCGCCTCGAGCGGGATCAGCCCGACCAGCTCGCTCCCCGTCACGCGCAGCCCGACCTTCGCCGCCTCGTCGCAGGCGGCGTCGAACACCTGGTGGATCGGGGTGATCTTGTGGTTCGTGAAGTTGATCGAGATCTGCGCCCGGCCGTACTCCTCGATGTACCAGCCGACGGCGCGGCACTCCTTGAAGCGGCCGGGGAGGTTGACCGTCTTCCCGTCCGCGTCCTTCACGATCTTCCCGTCCGGCCCGCGCTTGGGCTTCCCGGCCTCGCGCAGCTCCTGCGCGACCGCGTGCGCGAGCTTCTTGTCCCGCGTGTTGAGGTTGAAGTTGTAGGCGATCAGGAACTCGCGGGCGCCGATGACCGTGGCGCCGCTGCGCTCGTTGAAGACCGCGGGGCCGAAGTCCGGGGCGAAGTCCGGGTCCTTCATCTTCTCCGGGAGCGCCTCGTATTCCCCCTTCCTGATGTCGGCGAGCGACCGGCGCGAGGGGCGCGTGGCGGCCGCCTCGTAGAGGTACGCCGGGATCCCGAGCTCCTCCCCGACGCGCTTCCCGAGCTTGCGGGCGACCTCGACGCAGTCCTCCATCGTCGCGCCCTGGACCGGCACGAACGGGCAGACGTCGGTCGCGCCCATGCGCGGGTGCTCTCCCCGGTGCTTCGACATGTCGATGAGCTGCGCCGCCCTGCGGATCGCGCGGAACGCCGCCTCCTCGACCGCCGCGGGAGGGCCGATGAACGTGACGACCGTGCGATTCGTCGCCGCGCCGGGGTCCACGTCGAGGAGCAACGGCGCCCTCGGTCCCCGAGATCTCGGCGGTGATCGCCTCGATGACCGCCCGGTTCCGCCCCTCGCTGAAGTTGGGAACGCACTCGATGAGCTTCATGGATTCTCCCGCGCGAAACGCGGCAGCCGCCGCGACAAGTGGGGATTCTAGCGCGGGCGCGCCGTGCCGCGCAGCCCCCGTACGTGCCCGTCGCCGTCGCCACCAGGCCGGAGCGGGACCTACCCTCCAGGGCGCGCTCGCCGTTGCGCGTTCTCGCCGCGCCGGCTCGCTCCGTTCCTGCCGCGCCTGCAAGGGAATTGCAGGCGCGGCATCCACAGGGCCCTGGAGGGTAGGTCCCGCTCCGGCCTGGCGGAGGTGTGCCTAGTTGGGTGGAATCGCGCGACGAGAGCGCCGTCGTTGACATCGCGAGCCGGGGTGGGACAGACTCCGAGGCATCTCAGGGCGGGGGTGCCACGTTGGCCTCGGAGGGGCAGGGCGCGCCGGCGACACGCGAGGAGGCGCAGGCGCGCGCGGACCGAATCCGCGCGTTTCGCGAGGAGTTGCGGGACCTCGAGGCGAACGGGATCGCGGCGCTCCCCGGGGAGCTGGCCGCGCGGATCCGCGGCCACCACGACGAGCTGCTCGCGGCGCTTTCCGGGCGATTCGACGTGGACCGCACCGACGCCGAGAAGCAGCTCTCGATCGGCATGCGGATCGCGTCCCTCCTCGGCGCCGTCGCGCTCTCGTTCGCGGTGTTCTTCTTCTTTTACCGGTTCTGGGGGGCGATACCGGCCGCGGCTCAGGTCGGGCTGCTCCTCGCGGCGCCGGTCGTCGCGGTCCTCGGAACGGAGCTCGCGGCCCGAAAGGAACGGACCCTCTACGTCGCGGCGATCGCCGCGTTGGTCGCGACCGCCGCCTTCGGCTTGACCCTCGTGACCTTCGGCGACCTGTTCAACATCTCGCCGTCGCCCGACGCTTTCCTGGCCTGGGGGATCTTCGCGGGCCTGCTCGCGTACGCCTACGGGTTGACGCCGCTGCTCTTCTTGGCGATCGTCGCGGTCACCGCGTTCCTATCCGGACGGTTGGGGAGCTGGAACGGAAGCTACTGGGGGTACTTCCTCCAGCAGCCCGAGAACTTGCTCCTCCCCGGGGTATTGTTGCTCGGGATCCCGGCGGCGGCGCGACACCGCGCGCTTCCCGCTTTCCCGCCGCTCTACCGGGCCACCGGTCTCCTCGCGATCTTCGTTCCCGTCCTGGTGCTCGCGAGCGCCGGGGAGCTGAGCCGGCTCGATCTCGCGCCGAAGACGGTGGAGGTGCTCTACCAGTTGACCGGGTTCGTGCTCGGGGCGGCCGCGGCCTGGCTCGGTGTGCGACACCGATGGCGCGAGACGAGCGTCCTCGGAACGTTGTTCCTGGTCGTGCTCCTCTACGTGAAGTTCTTCGATTGGTGGTGGGACTGGATGCCGAAGTGGCTGTTCTTCCTGGTCCTCGGCGGAGTGGCCGTCGGTATCCTCCTGCTGCTGCGGCGCCTCCAGGCCGCGATCAGGGGGGGCGCGCGATGAGGCGCTGGGGGCCGATCCTTGCGATCGCGTGCGTGCTGCTCGTGGGCGCGATCACCCTCGCCGGCGTGGCGCGCAACCGCGCCGGCGCGCCGGACGCCGATGTCTGGCTCACCGAGCGGGAGCTGTCCCTTCCCCGATGGCTGCCGGAAGAGAACACCGGGCTCTCGCTACGCATCGAATGGTCCGGTCCGGGCGGAGCGGCCGACGAGGATGGGGCGTGGCTCGATCGCGCCAAGCTCGAGATCCTCGGCTTCGATTGCCGCTTCCCGGTCGAGGCGTCTACGGCGCAGGAGCACTACTCGCGCATGCTTCCCCGCGAGGCCGTTCTCGTTCTCGAGTTCGACGGGGAGGCCGCGAAGCGCTGGGTCGCGGGGAGGGAGCGTCAGCATGATGAGCTGATGGCGAGGATCGCCGAAGAAACCGACGCCGCCGCCCGCGAAAAACGGGCCGCCGACGCGCGGAAGGCCGTCGAATCCGCGAGGGAATCGGCCACGCGCCTCTTCGTCGTGGACGCCGGCCTCGACGCCGCCGACCTGCGACGCCGGTATCCCGATCGATCGAGGTACGTCCTGGCGAAGGGAATCGTGCGGATCGCCGCCGACCCTGCCGGCGCGGAGAAGGTCGCCAAGCCGGCGCGTCTCCACGGCCGGGTGAGCGTGCTCCTCGTCTCCGCGATCCAGGTTCCCCGCGACCAGCGCTCGCTTCTCGACCCGCTCGTCGCGAGCGACCGCAAGGCCCGGGAGGCCGCCAAGCCCGAAACCACCCCCGGTGTCCCGCAGCAGCGGCTCGGCGCGAATCCCCACCCGCCCCGCTACCGCGTCCGCGTCCGCTGGGGCCACCGCCTCGAGCCCTGGATCGTCGCCGTCGAGCCGCTCGGACCTTCGGAGACGCGTCGAAGCCCCGGCCACGAGGGAGGTCGCGGGACGGACCGCTGAATCGGGACGGTCCGTCGTTCGCGAGTCCTTGCCCGTGCGACCGGTCCGAGAGAGACTGTACCCCGCAAACGAAACCACGACAGCGCGAGGAGGTCGGACCGTGAGCGTGCTCTTCTCTCCCCTGAAGCTTAGGAACGTCACCTTCCGCAACCGGATCTTCGTTTCCCCGATGTGCCAGTACTCGAGCCACGACGGCTTCCCGACCGACTGGCACCTGGTGCACCTCGGCAGCCGCGCCGTGGGAGGGGCGGGCCTGGTCATGGTCGAGGCGACCGCGGTCGCGCCCTGGGGGCGGATCAGTCCCGTGGACTCGGGGCTCTGGTCGGAGGCGCACGGAGAGTCCTTCTCGTCGCTCGCGAGCTTCGTGAAGAGCCAGGGGGCGGTGCCGGGGATCCAGCTCGCCCACGCCGGTCGCAAGGCCTCGACCCGCGCGCCGTGGCGCGGGACCGGGCAGGCCACGGAGGCCGAGGGAGGGTGGCGGCCGGTCGCGCCGAGCCCCCTCCCGTTCGACGAGGGAGACGTCGCGCCGAAGGAGCTGACGGTCGAGGACATCGCGTCGCTCGTCGAGCGCTTCTCGGACGCGGCCCGCTTCGCGCGCCTCGGCGGCTTCGAGGTCGTCGAGATCCACATGGCGCACGGCTACCTCCTGCACCAGTTCCTGTCGCCGCTCACGAACCGCAGGACCGACGCGTACGGCGGCAGCCTCGAGAACCGGATGCGCATACCGCTCTCGGTGGCGAAGGCGGTGCGCGAGGCCTGGCCGGCGCACCTGCCGCTGTTCGTGCGGATCTCGGCGACCGACTGGGTGGAAGGGGGCTGGGACCTCGGGCAGGCCGTCGAGCTCTGCCGGCGGCTCAAGGCGCTCGGCGTCGATCTCGTGGACTGCTCGAGCGGCGGCGCCGTGCCGCACGCGAAGGTCCCGGTGGGCCCCGGCTACCAGGTGAGGTTCGCGGAGGCGATCCGGAAGGAAGCGGGCATCGCGACCGGCGCGGTCGGGCTCATCACGGAGCCCGCGCAGGCCGAGGAGATCGTCGCGAAGGGCTCGGCCGACGCGGTCCTCCTCGGGCGGCAGCTCCTGCGCGACCCCTACTGGCCGCTCCACGCCGCCGAGGCGCTCGGCGTGAAGCCGGACTACTGGCCGCCGCAGTACGCTCGCGCGAAGCCCGAGTAGCCACGATTCGATTCGATCGATTGACAGCGCGGAACCCGTGTTCCTATGCTGGGCGCCACGCCCCGCGGAGGTGCCCATGCGCCCGGTGAAAACGTTTCACGTCCGGCCCGCCCTTCCCGACCGGTTCCTGGCCCTCGAGGAGGTCGCCTACAACCTCAGGTGGTCGTGGGACCACGAGACGATCAGCCTCTTCCGGCGGCTCGACCGCGATCTCTGGGAGGAGAGCGGCCACAACCCCGTGCTGATGCTCGGCGCGATCCCGCAGGAGCGCCTCCGGGAAGCGGCCCTGGACGAGGCGTTCCTGGCGCACCTGGATCGCGTGTCCGAGTCGCTGGCGGAGTACGTCAGCGGCGCGGGGACCTGGCACCGGAAGAAGTTCGGGCCGTGCGAGACGCCGTCGGTCGCTTACTTCTCGATGGAGTTCGGCCTGACCGAGAGCCTTCCGATCTACTCGGGGGGGCTCGGCATCCTCGCGGGGGACCACCTCAAGTCGGCCAGCGAGCTGGGCCTGCCCCTGATCGGCGTCGGCCTCCTCTACCAGCGGGGCTACTTCCGGCAGTACCTGACCTCGGAGGGCTGGCAGCAGGAGCGCAACCCGGTCAATGACTTCTCCGTCATGGCGGTGCGGCCCTTCCACGCGGACGGCAACCGGCCGGTGCGGGTGACCGTGGATCTCGGGGGGAGGCAGCTCACGCTGAGGCCGTGGCGGGCGCAGGTGGGCCGGGTCACCCTGCTGCTCCTCGACGCGAACATCGCCGAGAACCCTCCCGACCTCCAGCAGGTGACCGCCGAGCTCTACGGCGGCGACGGCGAGATGCGGATCCGGCAGGAGATCGTGCTGGGGATCGGCGGGGTTCGCGCGCTGCTCGCGCTGGGACTGCGGCCCCGCGTGTTCCACATGAACGAGGGGCACTGCGCGTTCCTCGGCCTCGAGCGGATCCGCGTCCTGATGAAGGAGCAGGGCCTCGCCTATCGCGAGGCGCTGGAGCTGGTGGCGGCGAGCGGCGTGTTCACCACCCACACGCCGGTCCCGGCCGGCATCGACGTGTTCGGGGCCGACCTGATGGAGCGCTACCTCGGCGGGTTCAGGCAGGAGCTCGGCCTCGACCGCGAGCCGTTCCTCGACCTCGGCCGGATCCATCCCGGAAAGCGCGACGAGACGTTCAACATGGCCGTTCTCGCGATCCGCACTTCGGGCTCGGCCAACGGCGTCAGCCGCCTGCACGGCGCGGTGTCGCGGGCGATGTTCCAGGACGTGTGGCCCGGTGTTCCCGTGGACGAGGTGCCGATCACGCACGTCACCAACGGGGTCCACTCGCAGTCGTGGATCTCCGACGAGATGCGGAACCTGTACGACAGGTACCTCGGGCCCCGCTGGGCCCAGGAGCCGGGCGACACGGGCGTCTGGGCGCGCGGCGAGCAGATCCCGGGCGAGGAGCTCTGGCGGACCCACGAGCGCCGGCGCGAGCGCCTGGTCGCGTTCGCGCGACGGCGTCTGGCGGCGCAGCTCAAGGCGCGCGGGGCGGGGATGTCCGAGATCGCGCAGGCCGACGAGGTGCTCGATCCCGAGGCCCTGACGATCGGCTTCGCGCGGCGGTTCGCGACCTACAAGCGCGGGACGCTTCTCCTCCGCGACCCGGCGCGGCTCGAGCGGATCCTCACCGCGGCGGGGCGGCCGGTCCAGATCCTCTTCGCCGGAAAGGCCCACCCGAAGGACGAGCCCGGGAAGCAGCTGATCCGCGAGATCGTCCAGTTCGCGAAGCGGCCCGAGATCCGGCGCCACGTCGTCTTCCTCGAGGATTACGACCAGGTGGTCGCCCGCTACCTCGTGCAGGGCGTCGACGTCTGGCTGAACACGCCGCGCCGTCCGATGGAGGCGAGCGGCACCAGCGGGATGAAGGCGGCCTTCAACGGCGCGCTCAACCTCAGCGTCCCCGACGGCTGGTGGGACGAGGCGTGCTCGCAGCGCACCGGCTGGGCGATCGGCAAGGGCGAGAGCTACGACGACCTCGACTACCAGGACCGGGTGGAGGCGGGAGCCCTCTACGATCTCCTCGAGACCGAGGTCGTCCCGCTGTTCTACACCCGCGGCGCGGACCACCTGCCGCGAGGGTGGATCTCGCTGATGAAGACCGCCATGGGCGACCTCTGCCCGGTCTTCAACACGAACCGGATGGTCCACCAGTACGTGATCTCGTCGTACTGTCCCGCGCAGGATCGGCGCGGCAAGCTGGAGCAGGACGGGTACCGGCGCGCGCGCGAGCTGGCGCACTGGAAGGAGCGGGTGCGCCAGGCGTGGGGGGCGGTCCGCGTCCTGCGCGTGGAGGTCGCGCTTCCCGAGGAGACGCTGGTCGGAACGGAGTTCGAGGTCAAGGCGTGGATCGAGACCGGCCCGCTCGCGCCGGCCGACCTCTCGGTCCAGGTCTACATGGGAAAGCTCCGCGAGCGGCGGGACATCGTGGAGCCCGAGGCGATCGAGATGATCCCGGGGGACGGCGACCCGGCGGGCGGCCGCGTGTTCTCCGTCCGCATCCCGTGCAAGACCAGCGGCACGCAGGGGCTGACCGTCCGCGTCCTCCCGCGCCACGAGGACCTCGGCCAGGTCCACGAGACCGGGCTGATCGCCTGGGCGGGATGAGGATGCGAGCCCTCGTTCCGAATCCGGACCGCACTCCTGCGGCACGCTGCGGCGTTGCGCGGCTGAATTCGCCGCGCCGCCTTGCTCCGGTTTCCGAGCGGCCGTCTGCGGAAGAGACGACCGCTCGGAAACAGGGCCGCCGGAGTGCGGTCCGGATTCGGAACGAGGGCTCGCGGCATTACGGATTTGAGAGAGGCAGCCCGGAGGCACCATGGCAATCGAGCAATTCGTCGCGAGTCGGTTGACGCAGGGGAACCACCTCTTCCCGACGGTGATCGAGGTGGGCGACACCTTCGTCGTCAAGCGCAGGCGCACGCTGCTCACGAAGAACGAGGTCAGCATTCACCTGCAGCGGGTCGCGTCGGTCCGGATCGAGACGGGGATCCTCTGGTCCGACATCCTGATCGAGTCGTCGGGCGGCTCCGATCCGATCGCGAGCCACGGGCACCGCAAGGAGGACGCGATCCGCATCAAGGAGCTGATCGAGGACGCGCAGTCCAAGAACCTCGGCGGCCGGGCCCCCGCCGCCGAAGCGGGCGAGACGCGCGCCTGTCCTCATTGCGCCGAGACGATCAAGGCCGCCGCGAAGGTCTGCCGGTACTGCGGAAAGACGGTCACGGACTCCTGACGCCGCCGGGTTCCTCGGCTACAATGCCCGCCCCCGATGAGCCGACAGCCCCGAATCTCCGCGGTCGCGCCGCTCCTTCACCTCGAAGCCGAGGAGGGCATCCCATGCGCTTCGTGTTCCCTCGCGTCGCCGGCCTCCTGGCCGCAGTGGCTCTCCTGATGCCGGGCGCCCCGGCGAACGCCGTCGAACGCTCGCAGGTTCCCGAGAAGTACACCTGGAACCTGAAGGACGTGTTCCAGGACGAGGCGGCCTGGAAGGCCGCCAAGGAGAGCGCGCAGAAACGGATCCCGGAGGTCGCGCGGCTCAAGGGCACCCTGGGCGGCTCGGCCGACGCGCTTTACCGGGCGCTGTCCGCGGTGATGGACCTCGACCGGGACCTCGGCGCCGTCCGCTCGTACGCGAGCTGGCAGAGGGACCAGGACACCCGTGTGAGCCGGAGCCAGGAGATGGTCCAGGAGGCGGACCACGCACTCGTGGACTTCCGCGCCGCGACCGCCTTCCTGCGCCCCGAGATCCTGGCGCTCGACCCGGCGAAGGTGCAGGCCTTCATCGGCGCCGATCCCCGGCTCGCCGACTACGCGTTCTTCCTCGACGACATCCTGCGGCGCAAGCCCCACACGCTCGGTCCCGACGAGGAGGGGATCGTGGCGCGCGCCGGCAACATGGCGAACGCCGGCGAGGCGGCCTACTCCATCTTCACCAACGCCGATTTCCCGTACCCCGAGGTGACGCTTTCGAGCGGGGAGAAGGTCCGGCTCGACGCCGCGGCGTACACGAAGTACCGCGCCTCGGCGATCCGCGCCGACCGCGAGAAGGTGTTCCGCGCCTTCTTCGCGCGCTACCGCGAGTTCGAGCGCACCCTCGGCACCACCCTGTACGCCGAGGTCAAGTCCCACGTCTTCTACCGGGACGTCCACAAGTTCGGCAGTTCGCTCGACGCGGCGCTGTTCGAGTACGCGATCCCCACCTCGGTCTACCGCCGGCTCGTCGCGGACGTCCACGCGAACCTGCCCACGCTCCACCGGTACCTGAAGCTCCGGGGGCGGATGATGGGCCTCCCGAAGCTCGGCTACGAGGATCTCTACGCGCCGATCGTGAAGGAGGTGGACCTGACCTTCACGCCGGAGCGGGCGATGGAGCTGACCCTCGACGCGTTCGCGCCCCTCGGATCGGACTATGTCGAGACGCTGCGGAAGGGGTACGCCGGCCGCTGGGTGGACTTCATGCCGTCCACCGGGAAGCGGTCGGGGGCGTACAGCGAGACGGTCTACGGCGTTCACCCGTACCAGCTCCTGAACTTCATGGGAAGCTACGACGACGTCTCGACGCTGGCCCACGAGTCGGGCCACTCGATGCACTCTTACCTCTCCGACAAGAGCCAGCCGTACGTCCGCCACGACTACTCCACCTTCGTCGCCGAGGTGGCGTCGACGCTGAACGAGAGCCTCCTCTTCCGCAAGATGATGCGGGAGAGCAAGGACGACGCGACAAGGCTCTCCCTCCTGGGGAGCCATCTCGACCTCCTCAGGAGCACGCTCTTCCGCCAGACGCTCTTCGCCGAGTTCGAGCTCGCGATCCACGAGACCGCGGAGCGCGGCGAGACGCTGACCGGCGAGGGGCTGAGCAAGCTCTACCTGAAGCTCCTCCGCGAGTATTACGGGCACGAGAAGGGAGTCTGCGAGGTCAACGACCGCTACGCGATCGAGTGGGCCTACATCCCGCACTTCTACTGGGATTTCTACGTCTACCAGTACGCCACGAGCCTCGTCGCGTCCATCACGGTCGCCCGCGGGATCCTGGACGAGGCGTCGGCTCCGGGGGCCCCCACGGCCCGGCGCGACGCGTACCTCGCGATGCTGCGCGCCGGCTCGTCCAAGTACCCGATCGAGCTCCTTCGCGATGCCGGGGTGGACATGACGACGTCGGCGCCCTTCGCCGCGGCGATGAAGGAGATGAACCAGACGATGGACGAGATAGAGGCGATCCTGGCGCGGAAGGGGAAGTAGTGACGGGGCGCGGAGCGCCGTCACCCCGGAGGATGGCATGGAAGGGCTGATCTACCTCGACAACGCGGCCACCACGTTCCCCAAGCCGGACGAGATGCACGACGCGATGACCCGGTTCTACCGTCGCTGCGGCGTCAATCCCGGGCGGACCGGCTGCGACCTGGGCCTCGAGGCCGAGGAGATGGTCCACGCCACCCGGCGGACGCTCTCGGCGCTCTTCAACGGGAGCGCGGCCATCGCGGGGAAGGCGAAGGACCCGAACCGGCTGGTCTTCGCGGCCAACGCGACGCACGCCCTGAACCTCGTGATCAAGGGGACGGTGCGCGACGGGGACCACGTCGTCTCGACCGCGCTCGAGCACAACTCGGTCATCCGCCCGGTCAACCACATGGTGAAGGCCGGGGCTTCGGCGACGTTCGTCCGCCCCGACGCCGAGGGGTACGTGGACCCGGAGGAGATCCGGAAGGCGATCCGGAAGAACACGAAGCTCGTGATCGTGAACCACGGCTCGAACGTGATCGGCACCGTGCAGGACATCACCGCGATCGGGAAGATCTGCGAGGAGGCGGGGACGCTGTTCGCCGTGGACGCCGCGCAGACCGCCGGCGTCGTGCCGATCGACATGGCGGAGAGCCGGATCGACTTCGTCTGCTTCACGGGGCACAAGGGGCTGTTCGGGCCGACCGGCACCGGCGGCGTGTGCGTGGCCGACGACGCGCAGGTCGAGCCGACGGTGTGGGGCGGGACGGGGGTGCGCTCGGCGGAGCCGTACCACCTCGAGGAGTACCCCTACCGCCTGGAGGCCGGCACGCTGAACCTCATGGGGGTAGCGGGGCTGCACGCCGGCTACGAGTGGATCGAGTCGCGGGGGATGGCCAACCTGCTCCGCCACGAGATGGAGCTCCTGGCCGTCCTCGAGGAAGGGCTCTCCGCGATCCGCGGCGTGCACCTTCACGGCACCCGGAGGCTAGATCGACGGGTCGCGGTCTGCTCGGTCACCGTGGACGGCTACGACCCCTCGGACGTCGGTACCATCCTCGACGTGGAGTACCGCGTGCAGACCCGGACCGGGCTGCAGTGCGCGCCCCTCGTCCACGAGCACTTCGGGACGTCGCCGCGCGGAACCGTCCGCTTCTCCGTCGGCCCGTTCAACACGCGGGAGCACATCGAAACGGCGATCCGGGCGATGGAGCAGATCGCCGCCGACCGGAACTAACCGACCGCGCTCACGTCATCAACGCTGGGGTCGGACATTACTGGCGTAACACCTCGCCAACCGGCCGGCGTATCGCTGGTTCGAACGAGGTGTTACGGCTGTAACGTCTGACCCCGGACCTTATCCGGTCCGGACCCCGGCCGCGTCACCACCCCGCTCCCCACGATCTCGACCGGCGTCCCGTCCGGAAGGAGGTCGTACAGCTCCCGGATGTCCGGGTTGAACAGCGCGACGCACCCCGCGGTCCAGTCGTGGTACTCGCGCATCGCGCCCGGATCGGCATCTCCCTCGACGAGATCGGTGCGGGGAGCGCTTCGCTTTCCGCGAGACGACGGATGGGAGGAGCGCGTCAGAGAGCGCTGCTGGCCGTGGAGCATGAGGAGTCCGCCGAGGCGGGTGTCCTGGGGCGGGCACTCGCCGCGCTCGAGCGCCCCGGCGATCGCCGCACGCTGCGCCTCGCCGATCCGCTTCTCCTTCTTGCCCCGCTCGGCATCGGAGAGGTTCGGGTAGTTGAGCCAGAGTCCCCGGTGGTACTTCGACGGCCGGTGGGCGCAGATCGCGTAGTCCCCCTCGGGGGTGCGCTGGTCGCGGCGGCGGATCTTCGTTCCCGTGGACCGCTGGCTGAGCTGGATCCGGTAGGCCTTGACCATCGTCTCGCCGACCCACAGCTCGCAGCGGCGCGCTTCCTTGATCACCAGGAGGCGCGCTCCCTCGATCTTCCCGCCGGGACCGACGGGAATCCCCTTGCCGACGAGGACCTCCCGAAGCGGCCTCTCCGGCCCGAAGAGCGCCGGGTCGTACCGCGCGTAAGAGAGTCCCCACGGGCCGATGTAGTGTGCGTCGGGGGACGACGCGCGCGCCGGGGCCGCGAGGAGCACGGCAGCGAGGAAGAGCTGCAGGCCGAGAACGCCAAGAAGCTGGGGTCGGACATTACAGACGTAACACCTCGCCACCCGGCCGGCACGTCGCCGGCTCGAACGAGGTGTTACGGCTGTAATGTCTGACCCCGTACCATTCAACCTCACGGCTGTAATGTCCGACCCCGTACCCTTCAGAAGGGCGAGATGCCGCATCACTTCCAAACGATCGCGTCGTACACGATCTCGACCACCGAGCGGATCTCGACGTCGAGCTCGTTCACCCGCGCGAGCTCGATCAGCTGGTCGGCGCAATTGTGGCAGGGGCAGGCGACGACGCGCGCTCCGGTCTCGCGGATCTGCGCCGCCTTGACGCTTCCGCTCGCCACGCGCCGCTCGCCGTACTCCTCCATCGAGAGCAGCCCGCCGCCCCCGCCGCAGCAGAAGTTGTGCTCCCGGTTCGGCGTCATCTCGACGAAGCTCGCCACGACCTGCCGAAGAATCGCCCGCTGCGGCTCGACGATGCCGCCCCAGCGCACCAGGTTGCACGGGTCGTGGAGGGTCACCGGCAGGGCGTTCCTCGACGGGTCCACGCGGAAACGGCCGGCGGCGAGGTACTCCTCGAGCAGCTCCAGCACGCTCCGGACCCGCACGGGGTAGGGGTGGCCCAGCCATTCCGGTCCTTCCCAGCGGAACGACCGGAAGCCGTGGCCGCATTCGGAAAGCACGATCTCGGTGGCGCCGAGGCGCTTCGCCTCCTCCAGCGCGCGCCGGGTCAGCTCGGCGGCCGCCGGGTCGTCCGCGGCGAAGTAGCCGTAGTTCGTGACGTCCGAGGCCCGGCTCGAGAGGGTCCAGCTCTCGCCCGCCGCGTGAAAGACCCCGGCGGCGGCCTGGAGGGAGAGCGGGAAGAACTTCACCTCGCGAGGGTTTACGAGGTAGAGCACGCGGCTCCCGGCCTCGTCCACGCGAACGCGCGCTCTTGGATCGCCGGTCTCCCGGGCCAGCTCTTCGGAGAGCCAGCCGGCGGTCTCGACGATCTCCTCCGGCTTGATGGACATCTGGTTGCCGTCGCGAAGCTGCGCGTCCACGATGCGGCGCAGCCCGCCGGGGGTGAGACCGGCGGCGGCGAGCACGGTCCTCGCGGCGCGCATGACCGCGCCGACGTCGAGGCCGACCGTGCAGTGGAGCGCGCACCGGCCGCACCCGGTGCAGCGGCCGAAAACCGCGTCCGTGAGCTCCTCGAGCGTCTCGGTGGTCACGTCCCGCGCGCGGGAGAGCCACGGAGCGTGCCGCCCGAGGAACGTGCGGCGCCCGCGAATCAACGAGGCGAGCTTCTCCACCTTCGCGGCCGGGAGGTTCGCGGGAACGGGCTCCGCGAGGTAGACGTGGCAGCTCTGCCCGCACAGCCCGCACCGGACACACGCCTTCGCGTGCAGCGCGGCGCGCCCTCCCGCTGCGCGGTCGAGGGCGGCGAGGGCGGCGTCGAGGTCCGCTCGGACCGCGCCGTCAGGAGCGTCGGCCATCGTTCCCTCCGCGGGGCGGGTACACGCCGCGAAGCCCCAGCCGCGCCGAAAGGTCGGCGCGGGCGAGGTAGAAGAAGACCGCGTGGCGCAGCTTCCCGAGAGGGACGTAGAAGAGGACGAGAGCCGCGACGATCCGCAGGCCGGCGCCGGGAAGGAGGCCGATCCAGAAGGCGACGGCGGACGCGAGGAGCGCGCCGATCGCCAGGTTCGCGACGTAGTCGTCCGGCGGGCTGATCTCCCTCAGGTCCGCGCTCGCGACGCGCTTCGCCAGGAGGAACAGCCCCGCGGCCAGCCCCGTCCCGGTCGCCGCCGCCAGTGCGATGCCTCCTGCCGGGAACGCCGCGGGTGCCGCGAGCATCGACGCCAGGACACTCAGGAAGGACGCCGCGATCCCGAGGTGCAGCAGCACTCCCGCGGCGAACGAGAGAGGGTGCCTCGAGACCGACTCCTTCCGCGAGGGGAGCATGGCGCCCGTGAAGCCGTATAGGATCCCGCGCGAAGCGGCGCCGGCCGCGGGGGCGTGAAGCTCGGGGAGGCCGGCGCGGGCGGCGCGCGCCTGGACCGCGAGCGCTCCCACAGCCCACACGGCCGAAACCGCGAGCAGGATCTCCGAGTACCGCGTCATGACCGCGGTCTTACACGCAGCCGTCGGGCTTCGGGAGACCCGCGATCCGGCAGGCCCCCTTGGCCGGGCCGGACCGGAACAGCTTGTACATGTCCCGGACGCCGAGGCCGGTCTGCTGGCACAGGAGGCGCACCGGGGGAGCGAGATCGTGCTCCTTCCAGTACGTCCGTATGAACTTCACGACCGCCCAGTGGGAGTCGCTCATCTCGGCGATCCCTTCCTCGCGGGCGATCGTCGCCGCCACCGCATCGTTCCACCTCTCCGGCTGCTGCAGGAAGCCGTTGCCGTCGAGAGGGATCTCTTCGTCGCCTACTTTCATGTCCGCCGCCCTTTACGCGAGAGTTCGTTGTCAGGGTGCTTCATTGTACGATGGGGCGGCCCGGTGCCGCGAACCGTCCCCCCCGAGCACGTACGCGAGAGGTTGACGACGCGCCTCACGAGGGCGAGGAGGGATTCATGCTCAAGGAGTTCAAGGAATTCGCGATGAAGGGGAACGTGGTGGACATGGCCGTCGGCATCATCATCGGCGCCGCGTTCGGCAAGATCATCTCGTCGATGGTCAGCGACATCCTGATGCCGCCGATCGGTGTGCTGCTGGGAAAGGTGGATTTCTCGAACCTGTTCTTCGATCTCTCGGGCCAGGCGCACGCGTCCGTGGCGGCGGCCAAGGCGGCCGGCGCCGCGACGATCAACTACGGCCTGTTCATCAACACCGTGATCGACTTCGTGATCGTCGCCTTCGTGATCTTCATGATCGTCAAGCAGATGAACCGGCTCAAGAAGGAAGCCCCTCCGGCGGCGCCCAACACGAAGGACTGCGCCTACTGCCTCTCCGCGATCCCGCTCAAGGCGACGCGGTGCCCGCACTGCACGTCGGAGATCAAGGCTGCGTAATCGTGCCCAGGTGATCGACCGCTAGCGATCTCAAGGCACCGAATACCCACGCGCAATCCCGTCGCCTTCATCGGCGGCGCGGTCCGTCCGGGTCTCCTCCTCGGTGCACGCTCGCCCGATCGCGTTCTTCCGCGCGGGCTCGCTCGGGTTTCGGCGCGCCTGCTCGAGGAAGAGCAGGCGCGCCGAAACACGGCCCCGAGGAGGAGACCCGGACGGACCACGCCGGACCCACGCGCGGATCCTCCCTGAGCCGGTATCCCGGAGGTTCCCAGCCGCGTCAGCGCTCGAGGTTCGCGCGGCGAAGGCGCAGGCTGTTGGTCACCACCGAAACGCTCGACAGCGCCATCGCCGCGGAGGCGAGCACGGGCGAGAGGAGCCAGCCGGTCCACGGATACAGCACGCCCGCGGCGATCGGGATGCCGAGGGTGTTGTAGCCGAACGCCCAGAAGAGGTTCTGGCGGATCGTCGCGAGCGCGCGGCGCGAGAGGCGGATCGAGCGGACGACGCCGCGGAGGTCGGCGCCGACGAGCGTGACGTCGGAAGCGGCGATGGCCACGTCGGTTCCGGTTCCGATGGCGATGCCGAGATCGGCGCTGGCGAGAGCCGGCGCGTCGTTGATCCCGTCGCCTACCATCGCCACTTTCCGCCCCGCGGACTTGAGCGCCATCACCTCCGCGGCCTTGCGGTCGGGCAGGACCTCCGCGATCACCGTCGCGATGCCGACCTCGCGAGCCACGGCCTCGGCCGTCGCCCGGTGGTCTCCCGTGAGCAGGATCACGTCGAGCCCGAGCGACTTCATCTCCGCGATCGCTTCGGCGGCGCCCTCGCGAACCGGGTCCGCGATGCCGAGGATTCCCACGAGCTTCCCGTCCGCGGCGACCAGGACGGGGGTTCGGCCTCGGGCCGCGAGGTCCGCGGCGTGGTCGACGAACGCGTCGGGGGCTACCCCTTCCTCGTCGAGGAAACGACGGCTGCCGAGCACGAGGCGCCTCCCCTCGACGCGCGCGACGATCCCGCGTCCCGGTTTCGCCTCGAAGCCGGAGAACGGAGCGAGCGGAAGGCCTCGACGCCTCGCCTCGTTCACGATCGCTTCGCCGAGAGGGTGCTCCGACCCGGCTTCCGCGGACGCAGCGAGCCGCAACAGCTCGTCCTCTGAAACGCCTCCCGGCGCGGGTAGCGCGTCGGTCACGGCGGGGGAGCCGACGGTCACCGTGCCGGTCTTGTCGAGCACGACCGTGTCGATGCCCCCGGCGGCCTCGAGCGCCTCCCCGCCCTTGACCAGGATCCCCGCCTCGGCGCCGCGCCCCGTCGCGACCAGGATCGCGGTGGGGGTCGCGAGCCCCATCGCGCACGGGCAGGCGATGATGAGCACCGCAACCGCGTTGACCAGCGCCATGGAGAGCCTCGTCGCCTCGGGCGCGGCGAGGTACCACGCGAGGAACGTCGCGATCGCGACGACGAGCACCGCGGGCACGAACACCGCGCTCACGCGGTCCGCGAGGCGCTGGATCGGCGCTCGCGACCCCTGCGCCTCCTCGACCATCCGGATGATCTGCTGCAGGACCGTGTCCTTCCCGACCCGCGTGACGCGGAAGCGGAACGCTCCGGTGCGGTTCATCGTGCCGCCGGTCACCGCGGCGCCCGGTCCCTTCTCGACCGGGACGCTCTCGCCGGTGAGCATGGACTCGTCGACCCGAGAGCCGCCCTCGATCACCTCGCCGTCCACCGCGACTCGCTCGCCGGGGCGGACGGCGACCACGTCTCCGACCGCGACGAGGTCCAGGGAGATCTCGACCTCCTCGCCGCCGCGCAGCACGCGGGCGCTCTTCGCCTGGAGTCGCGCGAGCTTCCGGATCGCCGCCGAGGTGCGGGACCGCGCCCGGGTCTCGAGGAGCTTGCCGAGGAGGACGAGCGCGATGATGCCGGCGACCGCCTCGTAGTACACCGGCGGGGCGGCGTGTCCCTCGCGTTCCGGAGCGACGAGCCCCGGTGCCAGGGTTGCCGCCAGCGAGTACAGCAGCGCCGCGCCGGTGCCGAGGGCGATCAGCGTGTTCATGTCCGCGGTGCGGTGGCGGAGGGCCGCCCACGCTCGCGCGTAGTAGGGGCGCCCGCTGTAGAGCACGATCGGCAGCGTCAGCGCGAGCTCGATCCAGTTCGCACCGGGCACGCCGAGCGCCCCGTGGGACATCCCGAGGACCAGCACCGGCAGACCCAGTGCCGTGGCCACCGCGAACCGGCGCCGGGCGTCCCTGGTTTCCCGCGCCCGGGCCGCCGCCTCGGGGTCCGGCGCCTCGCTCGAGGCGTCTTCCGGCGCGGGGAGCACCAGCTCGTACCCCGCGTTCTTGACGGAGGCGGCGAGCTGCTCGACGCCTACCGAGCCCGGGTCGAACACCACGGTGGCACGGTTCGTCGCGAGGTTGACGGTCGCCGAGCGCACGCCGGGGGCCTCCGCGAGCGCGCGCTCCACGTGGCGCACGCACGCGGCGCAGCTCATCCCCAGCACGGGCAGGTCGAGCCGTTTCACCGCGCCGGCGCCCGGGTCGTCGCGCGTCCTATAGGTCATTCGAACCCCATCGCTCGCTTGCAGCATTGCACCCTGCGAGCGGGACGGCAACCGCGGAGAGGGACAGCCACCGCCGGGCGGAGGGAAAGCAACCTTCCAGGCCGACGATCATTGTTCGCAGGGAGCCGCCTCGCTTCGCTGCTTGCGGTTGCTGTCCCTTTTCCGCCCGCGGTAGCTGTCCTTCTCCGGCCTCGATACAATGCCGCGCGCCGCCGAGGCGGCACAGAACGAGGAGCTTTCCGTGTCGAATGTCTACGTCCCGCGCGAGATCGAGCGCCGCTGGCAGGCGTACTGGCTCGAGAGCAAGACGTTCGCGGCGGAGAACCCGGGCCGGCCCGGCTTCGACCCGTCGCGGCCGAAGTACTACGTGCTCGACATGTTCCCGTACCCCTCCGGGGCGGGGCTGCACGTGGGCCACCCCGTCGGCTACATCGGGAGCGACGTCGTCGCGCGACGGAAGCGGATGGAGGGGCACAACGTCCTCCACCCGATGGGCTGGGACGCGTTCGGCCTCCCCGCGGAGCAGTACGCGATCCAGACCGGGAAGCACCCGAAGGAGACCACGGCGGAGAACGTGGCCAACTTCCGCCGCCAGCTGCGGCTGATCGGCCTCTCGTACGACTGGGACCGCGAGGTCGAACACCAGCGACCCGGCGTACTACCGCTGGACGCAGTGGATCTTCACGCGCCTCTTCGACCGAGGGCTGGTCTACCGGGCCGACGTTCCCGTGTGGTGGTGCGAGGAGCTGAAGACCGTCCTCGCCAACGAGGAGGTCATCAACGGCCGCTCCGAGCGCGGCAACTTCCCGTGCGTGAGGCGGCCGCTCAAGCAGTGGATGCTGCGGATCACGGCGTACGCCGACCGGCTCGTGGACGATCTCGAGGGGCTCGACTGGCCCGAGTCGGTCAAGGCGATGCAACGGGAGTGGATCGGCCGGTCGCGCGGCGCCGAGATCGTGTTCCCCCTCGCGGGGGTGCCGGGCGAGTCCCTCACCGTGTTCACCACGCGCCCCGACACGCTGTTCGGCGCGACCTTCATGGTCATCGCGCCGGAGCACCCGCTGCTCTCGAGGATCGCGACCGAGGACCGCCGCGCCGAGGTGGAGGCGTATGCCGCCGCGGCCGCGTCGAAGTCCGACCTCGACCGGACCGATCTCGCCAAGGACAAGACCGGCGTCTTCACGGGCGGTTACGCGCTGAATCCCCTGCTGGACGCGCAGGATAGCGAGCGCGCGGATCCCGGTCTTCGTCGCGGACTACGTGCTGATCAGCTACGGCACCGGCGCGATCATGGCGGTCCCGGGGCACGACGAGCGCGACTTCGAGTTCGCGACGAAGTACGGCCTGCCGATCGTCGAGGTGGTCCGCCCGCCCGCGGGGACGCCGGGGCTCGCCGACGGCGTCTGCTTCACGGGAGACGGGACCTCCGTGAACTCGGGTCCGATCGATGGGCTCGCCACGCCCGCAGGCGAAAGAGAAGGTGATCCGGCTCCTCGAGGAGCGGAAGGCCGGGCGCGAGAAGACGCAGTACCGCCTGCGCGACTGGCTGTTCAGCCGGCAGCGGTACTGGGGAGAGCCGTTCCCGCTCCTCCACCTCGAGGACGGGACCGTCGTGAGGGTGCCCGACGACAAGCTTCCCGTCGAGCTTCCCGAGATGAGCGATTTCACCCCGTCGGAGGACGGCTCGCCTCCGCTCGCGCGCGCGAGGGAGTGGCTCGGGACCACGGACCCCGCGGGCGGCCGCCCCGCGCGCCGCGACACCGACACCATGCCCGGCTGGGCCGGGTCGTGCTGGTACTGGCTGCGCTTCATGGATCCGTGGAACGGCGAAGCGCCGTTCGCCCCCGAGGCCGAGAAGTACTGGGGGCCCGTGGACCTCTACATCGGCGGCGTGTCCCACGCGGTGCTGCACCTCCTCTACGCGCGTTTCTGGCACAAGGTCCTGTACGACGCCGGCGTCGTGAGCACGCCGGAGCCGTTCCGGCGCCTGTTCAACCAGGGGCTCCTCGTCGCGCACGCCTACCAGGACGCGACCGACCGGCTCGTGCCCGCCGACGAGGTGGACGAGCTGGACGGGAAGTTCTTCCGCAGGTCGAGCGGCGAGGAAGTCCGCCAGATCGTCGCCAACATGTCGAAGTCGCTCCGGAACGTGGTGAACCCCGACGACGTGATCGCCGAGCACGGCGCCGACGCGTTCCGCCTCTACGAGATGTTCATGGCGCCGCTCTCCGACCAGCGGTCGTGGAACCCCCGCGGGATCTCGGGCTGCCGGCGTTTCCTCGACCGCTCGTGGCGGCTCCTGGTGGACGCGGACGCAGCGGGACCCGTCCGGCCGGAGCTGGCCGCGGGCGCCGCCGCGCGCCCGCTCGCGGGGCCTGCGCTCGAGCTCGAGCGCTCGCTCAACCGGATGCTCAAGCGCGTGGACGAGTCGTTCGTCGAGTTCAACTTCAACACGGCGGTCGCCGGCATGATGACGTTCGTGAACGACGCGTCGGACCGACCGGGCGCGCTCACCCGCAGCCAGGCCGAGAGGTTCGTCTCGGCGCTCTCGCCCTTCGCCCCGCACGTCGCCGAGGAGCTCTGGCGCCGCCTCGGCCACGTCGAGTCCGTCGCCCGCGCCTCGTGGCCCAAGCCCGACCCCGCGTACCTCGAGGACGAGACGTTCGAGCTGGTCGTCCAGGTCCTCGGCAAGATGCGCGGCAAGGTGACGGCGCCCCGCGCCGCGAGCGAGGACGACCTCAAGGCCTTGGCACTCGGCGCGGTCGAGAAGTGGCTCGAGGGCAAGACCGTCGTCAAGGCGATCGTGGTCCCCGGGAGGCTGGTCAACTTCGTCGTGCGGTGAGGGCCGCGCGGCCGAGGTCGATCTCGTGGACTGGCTCTTGCGCGGTGGCTACCCCGAGCCCCGGCTCAATCCCGAAGTCGACAGGCAGCTCTGGTTCGGAAGCTATGTCCAGACGTACCTCGAGCGGGACATCCGCGACTTGAGACAGGTTGGCGACCTGGACGCGTTCGGCCGTTTTCTCGGCCTGATCGCGACGCGGACCGGGAACCTCCTGAACCTCGCCGAGCTCGGCCGCGAAGCGGGGGTGAGCGGGCCCACGGCCAAGCAGTGGCTGTCTTTGCTCGAGGCGAGCCAGATCGTCTACCTGGTCCAGCCGTACCACCGCAACTTCGGCAAGCGCATCCGGAAGAGCCCCAAGCTGTACCTGCTCGACACCGGCCTCGCGACCTTCCTTCTCGGGCTGCACTCACGCGAGGCGGTTCTCCAAGGCCCGAGCGCGGGAGCCCTGGTGGAGACGGCAGTCGTCTCGGAGTGGGTGAAGGCGTGCAGGAACAGGGGTGAGCAGCCCGGGCTGTACTTCTGGCGCTCGAGCGCCGGCCATGAAGTGGACCTCGTGATCGAGCACGACGGGCGGCTGCACGGCCTGGAAGTGAAGGCGACGGCGACGCCGACGCCCCATCACGCTGAAGAGCTCGCCCGCTGGCTGGAGCTCGCCGGCCGGTCCGCGCGGGGTGCCCTGGCCTGCCGTGTCGACCGGCCCGTGTCGCTCCGACCGGGCATCCGGGCCGTGCCGTGGCACCTTGGGTGGCTGTAGCGCGGCCGCGCCGTCGTGCGCCCCGCCTAGCGTCGCGCCACGTGCTTCGCGCGATCGTCCAGCGGTTTCCGCGCGGTGCGTGGTAACTCGGTCATTCTCCGGCCTCGATCGCCCCTCCCGCTTGAAATGCCCACCGGCTTCGGTCAGCATAGACGGTCCGACGACGCGGACTTTCCGCACCGAGAGGAACAACCATGACCCCACGCGTGAAAGAGATCCTGTCCTGGTACGAGAGCGACAACCCGGGTGTCCGGACGAACCTCGCCCGCATGCTCAATCACGGGACCCTGGCGGGGACCGGGCGGTTCGTGATCCTGCCGGTGGACCAGGGGTTCGAGCACGGGCCGGCGCGCTCGTTCGCGCCGAACCCGCCCGGATACGACCCGCATTACCACTTCCAGCTGGCGATCGACGCGGGTTGCAACGCGTACGCCGCGCCGCTCGGGTTCCTCGAGGCGGGGGCCGCCACGTTCGCCGGCGAGGTCCCGCTGATCCTGAAGGTCAACAGCCACGAGTCGCTGCTCTCCGACAAGGACCCGATCTCGGTGCAGACCGGCAGCGTCGGCGACGCGCTCCGGCTCGGCTGCTGCGCCATCGGCTACACGGTCTACCCGGGCTCGAATCTCGCCGGCGAGATGTACGAGCAGATCCGCGACCTTGCCGAGGAGGCCAAGGCCGCCGGGCTCGCCGTCGTGATCTGGTCGTACCCTCGCGGGTCGAGCCTCTCGAAGGACGGCGAGACGGCGATGGACGTCGCGGCCTACGCCGCGCAGATCGCGGCGCAGCTCGGCGCGCACATCATCAAGGTGAAGCTCCCCACGGCGCACCTCGAGCAGGACGCGGCGCGGAAGGTCTACGAGAAGGAGAAGGTCGCGATCGGGACGCTCACGGAGCGGGTCCGGCACGTCGTCCAGGCTGCGTTCGCGGGAAGGCGGATCGTGATCTTCTCGGGCGGCGCCAAGACGGCCGACGCCGAGCTGCTCGAGCAGGCGAAGGCGATCAAGGACGGGGGCGGGTTCGGGTCGATCATGGGGCGCAACGCGTTCCAGCGCCCGAAGGCCGACGCGGTCAAGCTGCTCCACTCGATCATGGACATCTACAAGAGCTCCTAGGAGCACGCGGCAGCGCGCGCCCTCGGCAGGACGTGTCCGCGCCACCCCGAAAAAGGGGTGTCTGCGGACACGTCCTGCCGAGGGCGCGCGAGTCGAGCCCGGGCGCGGACAGGTGGTGCCGCGGGCTGGGAGCGCGTCAGGCGGCGACGCGGCTCTCGGAGCAGCGGCCGCTCCACTCGAGGGCCTCGAGGTACAGGCCGGGGCAGAGCGCCTCGGCCACGCCCGCTTCCGCGGCGCGGGCCGCGAACTCGTCCCAGTTCCCCCGCTCGTAGGCGAGCACGGCGGCGTAGAGCGCGGCGAGGGGGCTCGGTTTGCCGAGGAGCGCCGCCGCGGCGTCGTCCGAGAGGGGCAGGTCGGCGAGCAGCGAGGGGAGCGGCCGGTCGAGGACGGCGTCCATCAGCGAGAGCATACCGATGAGGAACAGCTCCTCCGCGCGGTGCGAGAGGCCGGCGAGAGGCGCCAGTAGCTCGCAGAACCGCCCCCGCGACAGCGCCTGCACCAGCAGCTCCTGGGGCTTGTCCTCGGACATGCCGGCGACCGCGACCAGGGTGACCCAGCGACGAACCTCGCGCTCGCCGAGGAGGACGAGCGCCCGCCGGATCGAGCCGATGCGATCGCGCCAGCCGAACCAGGCCGAGTTGATGTAGCGGAGGAACTTGTAGCAGAGCCCCACGTCCTGCTTGAGGATGCGCTCGATCTTGATGAAGTCGAGGTCCGGCCGGTGGATCTCCTGCAGGATGCGGAACATCTGGAGCTTCTGGCCGGGGATGTCCTTCGCGGTGAGGATTGCCGGCCGCGCGAAGAAATACCCCTGGAAGTAGGCGTAGCCGGCCCGGGTCGCCTCCTCGAACATCTCGCGGGTCTCGACCCTCTCGGCGACCATCCCGACGCCGCGCGGCGCCAGCCGCCGGGCGATCGCCGCGCGCGAGGCCTCGGGCGTCGAAAGAAAATCCACCTTCACGAAGTCGGCGATGGTGACCAGGGCCTCGTACTCGGGCCGGTCCGCGAAGTCGTCGAGGGCGAGATGGAACCCCGCGCTCTTGAGCCGGCGGCAGGCCTCGAGGACGTCGGGGTGGGGGGCCACCGTCTCCAGCAGCTCGATCACCGTGGTCGCCGGGGGCAGGACCGCCGGGTAGTCCTTCAGGAGCACGTCCTGGGTGACGTTGACGAAGGTCTGCTTCCCAGCGGCGATCGTCTCGATCCCGTGGAGGTGGAGGCTGTCGGCGATCACCTTCGTCGCGGCGGCGTCGAGGTCGGAGGCCAGGCAGGCGTTCTCGAAGCCGGAGCGGTAGAGGAGCTCGTAGCCGAAGACGTCCTGCTTGCGATCGAAGATCGGCTGCCTCGCGATGAAGACGTCCACGCCACCCCCCACACGGAGCACGGAAACGGAATCTAGGGTCCGGCGGGGGGTCAGGGCAAGGACGGGGATCAGTCCCCGCGGGTGGGCGCCGGGTCGCGCCAGGGGGCGATCCAGAAGAGAAGGATGAGGCCCGGGATGGCCGACACGACGCAGAAGACGAAGAAGCCCGTCCAGCCGAGCCCCTTGGCGAGGAAGCCGGTCGGGGCGGAGGCCAGCACGCGGGGAATCCCGGTGAGGCTGCTGAACAGGGCGAACTGAGTGGCCGTGAACCGCTTGTTGGTCTGGCTGGCCATGTACGCGGAGTAGGCGCTCGCTCCCATGCCGAAGCTGAAATTCTCGAGGGTCACGGCGCCGGCGAGCATCCCGTGCACCTTGCCCGCCTGCGCCAGCGCCGCGAAGGGGAGCACCGACAGCGCCTGGAGAATCCCGAACGCCCACAGCGACCGGCGGATCCCGAGCTTGAGCATCACGATCCCGCCGACGAGCCCGCCGACGATCATCGACCCCAGGCCGAACAGCTTCACGACGGCGGCCAGCTCGGTCTTGGTGAAGCCGAGCTCCAGCACGAACGGCGTTGTCATGGTGGAGGCCATCTGGTCGCCGATCTTGTAGAGGACGATGAACGCGAGGATGAGCCAGGCTCCGCGCCGCCGGAAGAAGTCGACGAACGGCTCGACCACCGCCTCCTTGAGGGTCCGCGGCGGCGGGGCGTCGAGCACCGGCTCGCGGCACAGCAGGGTGGTCGCCACCCCCACCGCCATGAAGGCCGCCATGAGGAAGTACACCGCGCGCCACGGAATGAGGTCGGCCAGCGCCAGCGCCAGGGCGCCCGAGACCAGCATGGCCAGCCGGTAGCCGCTGACGAACACGGACGTGCCGAGGCCGAGCTCCGCCTCCTCGAGCGACTCTCGCCGGTAGGCGTCAAGGACGATGTCCTGGCTCGCGCTCGTGAACGTCACGCCGACCGCGAGGAGGGCGACGACCGCAGGGGAGGCGCCGGGGTTCGAAAATCCCAGGACGGCGATCGCGACGGCGAGCGCGACCTGAATCACCAGCATCCAGCCCCGCCTCCTCCCGAGGAACGGCGGGACGTAGCGGTCGAGCAGCGGCGACCAGAGGAACTTCAGCGTGTAAGGAAGGCCCACCAGGGTGAACAGCCCGATCGCGCCCAGGTCCACCCGCTCGTCCTTCAGCCAGGCCTGGAGGGTCGAGCCGGTCAGGAGCAGGGGGAGGCCGGACGAGAAGCCGGTCGTGAGCTGCACGAGCATCCGCCCGCTGAAAACCGAGCGCATCACCGAGGGCTTCGTGGCCATGGTCGCACAAGCTACCACGTCTCCCTCTCCGCGGATGCAGGGCGCTCCCGGGGCCGCTGGCCTGCGCGCGGCAGCCTCGTGTAGTAACATCCGAAGCTGTACGCGGGAGAGCCTCCGCCCCGGAGTTCGGGATCGGGGGAGCCATTTCGACCTGGCGAGAAGTGCCGAGGGGGTAGGAGGTTACCGATGGAGAAGCGTGTCCTGGGGATCGCCGCCGCAGCCTTGCTGGCGGCCTTCTCCGCCTTTCCCGTCCTGGCCCAGGAGGCCGTTGCCCCCGAGTACAAGTGGGTCAAGGGGGAGACGGCTCGCTACAAGATGACGATCGAAAAACACCAGATGGCATCGGGCGCGCAGCAGCTGGAGCTGACCCACAATCGCTGGTTCGTGTGGGCGCAGACGGTCACGGACGTCGCCGCCGACGGCACCGCGACCGTGGAAATGAAGTTCGAATCCGCCGGAGTGCGGCTCCAGATCCCTTCGGCGCAGCTAGATTTCACCTACGACCCCGCGAACCCCGACGACGAGAAGCGCAAGACCAGCGCGCTCGCCGTCCCGTACACGGGAATCGTCGGCGAGTCCCTCACCTACAAGGTGAGCAAGAAGGGGAAGATCCTCGCAGTGACAGGCTTCGACAAGCTGGGGCAGAAGGTCATCGACGGCGTGAAGGCGGCGCCGAAAGGAGCATCCTACGTTCTCCTCGCGCAGGACGCTCTCCAGGATCTGCTGGACATGCAGATGGAGGGAGTCTTTCGCCTGCTCCCGGAGAAGCCCGTCGTCCCGGGCACCCTCTACAAGAAAGCCAAGATTCGCGAGCCGAACCCGGCCGTCGGGAACCTCATCCTCCAGACCGATTACACGCTGGCCGGCCCCGAGGCCCTGAACGGCGACGACAGCTACAAGTTCACCTACATCACGACCAAGACGCCTGAATCGCCGGCTCCGGCGGCCGGTGGAGCCGCCGCGGCGGCCCCGCCCGCGGCCCCGGGCGGCGGAAAGCTGACCGAGGCGAAGGGTTCCGGCGAGTTCTTCCTGAGCAAGTCCAAGGGATGCGTGACGAAGAGCACCTTCGGGTTCGTCGAGACCGTCGAGACACCGGTCCCGGCGGCGCCGGATGCGGCTCCGGGTACGGCGCCGGGCAGCGTCTCGCAGCGGGACGAGTTCAAGGTCGCGGTCGAACTCGCTCCGGCCGGCGCGGCCCCCGCTCCGCCAGCAGCGGCGGCGCCCGCCGAGGGCCAACCGAAGTAACCGGCCTCGCGGCCACGAGTCGTTAGACGTTTCGAAGGGCCGGGAGCTCCGGGTGACCGGGGTCCCGGCCCTTCGCCTTTCGCGGCCGCCCGTCCCCGGCGGAACGGGTTCGGAGCCGGCGCTTTTTCGGGCCGGCGAGAACCCGTTCCGCCGGGGACGGGCGTATTGCGAGGTTAGCGGCGCCAGAGACCGCCCAGGGCACCGCCGTTTCCGGCTAGAATTCCCCGTGCTCTTACGGCGCATCCCGCACGTTCCCGCGATCGTCTTCCTGCTCGCGCTGTTCGTCGCGTGCGGGGCCTGGTCGGCCCTCCGCCTGTCCGCCACCTTCGACGAGACGACGCACCTGCCGGCGGGCTTCACCTACCTCGACCGGCTGGATTTCCGTCACAACCCGGAGCACCCGCCCCTCGCCAAGATGTGGGCGGCGCTGCCCATCTGGATCTCCGGGCGCGGGAAAGCGGACTACGCCTCGCCGAACTGGACCGGGACGCACGTTCCCGCCGCCGACCCGCTCCGTTCCCGCGCCGACCAGTGGAAGTTCGGGTACGAGTTCCTGAACGGGAGGATCGACGACCCGGTCCGCGGCGATCCGCGGCGCCTCCTGATGCCCGCCCGGATGGCGATGCTCGTTCCGGGACTCCTGCTCGGGCTGCTCGTGTACCTGCTGGCGCGGGACGTTTGGGGCAGGAACGCGGGCCTGGTCGCGCTCTTCCTGTACGCGATCTCGCCGGCGGCGCTGGCGCACGCGGGGCTCGTGACGACCGATCTCCCCTCGGCGGCGGGGTACGCGGCGACCGCCTGGTGCTTCCTCCGCTTCACGCGGTCGCCCGGGTGGAAGTGGGCCGCGGCGACCGGCCTCGCAGTCGGGGCGTCCCTCCTGACGAAATACAACGCGATCCTGCTCGGGCCGATTCTCGTACTGATGGCCGGAGCCTGGGTCGCCGAGGGGTCGCTGACCGGCGAGCGGCTCGGCCTTCGCCGCTGGCGCACGGCCGCGGCGGGGCTCGTCGCGGTGTTCGTGGTCGCGTTCGCCGTTCTCTGGGCGGGGTACGGTTTCCGGTACTCGGCGGTCGCCGACCCCGGCTACCGCCTGGAGTGGGAGATTCTCGGCAAGGCCAAGGGGCCGGCGGCGCCGGCGATCGCCTGGGCGAAGGACGCGAGGATCCTGCCGGAGGCCTGGCTCTTCGGTCTCACCTACACGCAGGGCGGCGCGTCCGCAAGGCTCGCCTACCTCAATGGCGAGACGTCGGTCACGGGATGGTGGTACTACTTCCCCGAGGCGTTCCTTCTCAAGACGCCGCCCGCGTTCGTCCTCCTGCTGCTCTGGGTCCTGGCGACGGCGGTCGCCCGGACGCGCGGCCGGTCGCTCGACGGGTGGCTGCTCGCGATCCCGCCGCTCGTTTACGTCGCCGTATCCATGGCGGGGAACCTGAACATCGGGCACAGGCACCTCGTTCCCGTCTACCCATTCCTGTTCGCCGCCGCGGGAGGGGCGGCCGGGTTCCTCGATGGGACGCGGGTGCGCAGGGGGGCGGCGGCGGCGCTCCTCGCGGGGTGCGCGCTCTCGTTCGGTCTCGCGACGCCGCGCTACCTGTCCTACTTCAACCTGTTCGCGGGCGGGCCACGCGGCGGCTGGCGCTATCTCGCGGATTCGAACATCGACTGGGGGCAGGACCTGCCGGCGCTCAAGACCTGGGTGGACGCGAACGGCGGGAAGCCGGTGTACCTCGCCTACTTCGGCACCGCCGATCCCAAAGCGTACGGGATCCCGTTCCGGAAGGTCCTCCGCGTGCACGACTTCGAGCCCGCGGAACCCACCGTGAGGCCCGGCGGCGGGGACGTGCTCGCGGTGAGCGTCACGCTCCTCGCGGGGGTGTACATCGAGGTGGACCGCGAGGTTGCCGACGAGGTGAGGCGGCGGGGCCTGGCCTCCGACCTCAGGCTCAGGGACTGGATCGCGCTCCGGGACGCCCGGATCGCCCGCGGCGAGCGTTTCCCGTCGCTCGCGGAGTGGCTGGTCGCCTCCGGGATCCTCACCGGGGGCCAGCGCCGCGAGGTCGAATCCGGCCTGCTGTCCACCTGGATGCGCGGCGTCCGCGAGACGCTCACCCCCATCGGCCGCGCCGGCGATTCGATTCTGATCTACAGGATCCCCTGAAAAACGGAGCAAAACCCAACGCGGGATTGACAATCGCCCTCCCGCCTCCGCACAATCGGCAGCGGAGGGCGAAGCGCCATGCACATCGCCTACGTCGCCCCGCTCGAGCGAGCCTGGAGCCGGATGAAGGTCATCCTGTTCCACCCCTTCGAGCTCGAGACCTGGATCGTCCTGGGGTTCGCGTCGTTTCTCGCCGCGCTCGGCGAAGGCGGGGGAAGCTGGGCGAACGGCTATCGCTACACGCTCGACAAGCAGGAGACGGGCGTGGAGGGCCTGCAGGAGGGGTTCCGCCGGGTGATTGAGGTGTTCGGCAACCCCGTGTGGGTCGTCCTGATCCTCTTCGCGTTCCTCATCGTGCTCGCGCTCGTCGTGCTGTTCCTGTGGCTCAGCTCGCGCGCGAAGTTCGTCTTTCTCGACGACGTGCTCCATGACCGCGCCGCGATCGTCGAGCCGTGGAAGCGCTTCCAGCGCCTCGGCGACTCGCTGTTCCTGTGGCACCTCGCGTACTCGGCCATCTGTTTTCTGCTGATCCTGATCCTCGTCGTGCCGCTGGCCGTGGTGGTCTGGAACGGCATGGAGGGGGGATGGCTCGCCGCGCGGATCCTCTCTCTCATGGGACTGGCGCTGCTCGTTTCGCTCGTCGCGGTCGCCATGGTCTTCGTCAAGATGCTGCTGAACAACTTCGTCGTCCCGATCATGTACCGGGACGACCTCAACGCAACCGCGGCGTGGGGGCGATTCCTCTCTCTCTTCCGCGGCCACTTCCTCAGGTTCGTGCTGTACGGGCTGTTCCTGTTCGTGCTCGCGATCGCGGTCGGGGCGGTGATCATCGTCGCGGGGTGCGCGACCCTCTGCTGCGGCTTCATCCTGCTGGCGATCCCGTACCTCGGCTCGGTGCTGCTCCTGCCCATCACGGTCACCTACCGCGCCTACGGCCCCGAGTTCCTCGCGCAGTTCGGACCCGACTGGTCGGTGCTCCCGGCGCCTCCGTCCCCGGCGCCCGCCCCCGATCCGCCGCCGGGACCGTTGCCGCCCCCGCCCGAGCCACTCGCCTGACGTACCTCGCGACGCTCGGCCGGGCACGGACGTGCGGCGACAATGCCCGAGGCGACGGGGACCCCTGCACGGCCGCGCGAAGGGTCGAGCGCGATGGCGATAGGGTCTTCGCCATCGCGCTTGCTCGACCCTTCGTGCGGCCGATGCGGGTCGTCGCCGAGGGAGGTCGCCGCACGTCCGTGCCCGGCCGAGCGTCGCGCCTCCGCGCTAGCGACCCGGCACCTACTTCAGCCAACGATCGAGCCAGGCGAACACCTCGGTCCACCAGAGGCGCGACGCCTGCGGCTTGACGACACCGTGGCCTTCGTCGGGGAAGATCACGATCCGCGACGGCACGCCCTTCGCGGTCAGGACGCCGTGCAGGTTGATCCCCTGCGACACCGGGACGCGGTAGTCCTTCTCGCCGTGGAGGATCAGGGTGGGGGTCTTGAACGCCGCCGCGTAGCGGCTCGGAGACCACAGGTCGATGCGCGCCGGGTCCTCCCAGGGGTTGGCGCCGTAGTTCGTGGGCCGGCCCCACGTGCCGTCCGACGCGAACTGGGCCATCAGGTCGTAAACCCCCGCGTGGTCCACGAGCGCCTTGAACCGGTCGGTGTGGCCGAGGATCCAGCAGACGAGATAGCCGCCGTAGGAGCCTCCCGTCGCCGCCATCCGCTTGTCGTCCACGTACCCCTTGGCCAGCAGGTAGTCGGTCGCCTTCATGATGTCGGTGAACGGCTTGTCGCCGTGGCTCCCGACGATGGACTCCGCGAACGCCTGCCCCGACCCGGTCGAGCCGTGGAAGTTGACGAGGGCCACGACGTATCCCCTCGAGGCCATCAGGGCGGCGTTCCAGCGGTAATGGAAAGAGTCGAGCCACGCGCCATGCGGGCCGCCGTGGATCATGTGCACGAGCGGCCATTTCCGCGCGGTGTCGAAGCCGGGCGGGAGCACCACGAACATCTGCACCGACTCGCCCGCCGCCCCCTGGAACTCGACGTCCTCGACGCGGCCGAGATCGAGCGCCTTGAGGCGGACGTCGTTGAAGGACGTCAGGTGCCGGGGCGCGCCGCCGTCCCTCGCCGCGAACAGCTCGGGAGGACGCTGCAGCGACTGCATGGTGAAGACGAGCAGCCCCCCCGGGCCCGCGGCCACGCCTCCCGTCGTTCCACCCTGCACGAGCGCCTTCGGGGTGCCTCCCTCGACCGGTACCGCGTAGAGGTGGACCTCGCCGTGGTCCTCCGCGTGGAAGAGGACCGTCTTGCCGTCCGGCGCGAAGGTCCAGTCGGACGGCGCGCCGTCCCAGTCGGCGGCGAACGGCTCCGACGTCCCGCTCTTCCGGTCGTATCGGGCGAGGCGGGTGAAGTCGGGATCGAGCTCGACCCGGCGGTTCCGCCCGTAAACGACGAAGCGGCCGTCGGGCGAGTAGCGCGGTCGGGTGTCGTCGGCGGGGTTCGCGGCCGTGATGTCCTTCGGCTTGCCGCCCGACACGGGGACGACGAACACGTCGGTGTTCCACTCCCGGTAAGGGGGATCGCTGGCGTTGGCGGTGAAGGCGATCTCGGTTCCGTCGGGTGCGATGTCCCACCCGCCGGGGGAATCGAGGCCCATCGGGCGCGTCCAGCCCGGGAGGAGGTCCTTGACCTTCCGAGTCTCGAGGTCCACCACGAAGACGTGCTGGACCCGGCCGTCGGTCATGTAGCGATCCCAGTACCGCAGCAGGCGGCTCTCGGTCACGTACGCCTTGACCTTGTCCTTCTCCCGCTCCTCGCTCCGCTTCTTCTGCGCGTCGAAATCGTCGTTCACGTCCGGCCAGGTGGAGGCGAGAAACGCGATGCGCTTCCCGTCGGGCAGCCACTTGGGGTCCTCCACGGCGGCCGGCAGGTCGGTGATCCGTTCGGCCTCCCCCCCGTCCACGGGGAGGACGTAGAGCTGCGCCTGGTCCTCCGTCCGCTTCGAAACGAACGCGATACGCCTGCCGTCCGGGCTGAAGACGGGCGACGAGTCTCCGCCCTCCTGCCAGGTCAGCCGCCTCGGCGGCGCGCTCCCGTCCGAGGGGACGATCCAGATGTCGCTGTTCCCCTTGTTCTTCTCGAGCGACTGCACGGTGACGGGAAACGCGACGAGACGGCCGTCCGGCGACAGCGCGGGGCGGCCGACCTGGTCGAAGCTCCACAGATCCTCGATCGTCATCGGCCGCTTCGCGGCGGGAGGCTCCGCGGAGAGGGCGACGGAGGCACCTAGGCCGAGCAGTGTCGAGACGGCGACTGCAGCGAGGAAGGCGAGCAACAACGCGGCCGGACGACGAGACGTCATGGGATCCTCCGGAAACCGCGCGGGACGGGCGCGGGCGGGCATTCTACGGAGCGCGCTCGCCGCGGCGCAACTTCCCCGAGTTTGACCGGGCGCCCACCGGGGTCTAGCTTCTGATGGAGAGAGCCATGAACGCACCGCCGCGCTTTTCCGTGATCGTCCCGGCATACAACGAGGAGCGCTACCTCCCTCGCCTGCTCGACTCGGTGGACGCGGCGAGGACGGCCTACCGCGGCGGGCGCGACGCGGTCGAGGTCATCGTCGCCGACAACGCTTCGACCGACCGAACGGCGGAGGTCGCGCGGGCGCGGGGATGCCGGGTCGTGCCCGTCGAGCGGCGCGCCATCGCCTCGGCGCGCAACGGCGGCGCGAGCGCCGCCTCGGGATCGGTGCTCGCGTTCGTGGACGCCGACACGGTGGGCATCCACCCTCGGACGCTCGACGCGGTGGACGAGGCGCTGGCGTCCGGCCGGTACGTGGGGGGCGCCACCGGCGTCACCCTCGAGCGCTGGTCCGCCGGGCTGGCGTTGACTTTCGCGGCCATGATGCCGCTGGTTTGGCTCACCGGCATGGACACGGGGGTCGTTTTCTGCCGGCGGGACGATTTCGAGGCGGTGGGTGGCTACGACGAGCGAAGGTACTTCGCCGAGGACGTGGCGTTCTTGACCGCCTTGAGGCGCCTCGGGAGGCCCAGGCGGCAGAAGCTCGCCCGGCTGACCCACGTCAAGGCCGTCGCCTCGGTGCGCAAGTTCGACCAGCACGGCGACTGGCACTGCTTCTGGTGGATCCCCCGCGCGTTCGTCTCGATGCTCCGCGACCCGAAGGGCAAGGACTCCGCCGTCGAGCGCTACTGGTACCGGCCGGAGCGGTAGCCAACGCGCCGAGGTCCGCCGAGCCGGGAGGCCGGATCCGGAGGCGACCCGCGCGGCACGCTGCGGCGTTGCGCGGCGAAAGTCGCCGCGCCGCCTGGCTCCGGTTTTCGCGCGGCCGTCCAAGGAAGAGACGGCCGCGCGAAAACAGGGCCGCTTCGGGTCGCCTCCGGATCCGGCCTCCCGGCTCGGCGGACGGGGCGGCGGCGGCATTCCGACTCGAGGGCTTATAATCTTCGGCTCGGCGCGAATCACTGCCGGAAAGGACAGCCGATGAAGCCGGTCGAGATCTACGGGCACCTCCAGGAGCAAGTCCTGGGGCAGGAAGAGACCCTCCGCTTCGTCTCGGTGGCGATCTTCAAGCACCTCCAGGGCGAGAAGTACGGAAACCTGCTCTTGATCGGGAACTCCGGCACCGGCAAGACCACGGTCATGCGGGCCATGGAGAGGCTGTACCAGTCCCAGCCCGCGTTCGCGGAGTACCGGGTCGTCGTCATCCTCAACGCGAACACCCTGGCGAACGAGGACGGCGTCGTCGACCCGTCGCGCCTCCTCACGCGCCTCGAGGAGCGGGCCCGCCAGGTCCTGGGGGACGCGGCGTCCGCCGAGGAGATCGGGCGCTACATGGAGCGGGGGACCGTCTGTATCGACGAGATCGACAAGATCTCCTCGATCGTCGGCGGGAGGCCCTACGTCACTGGCATCAACATCCAGCAGGCGCTCCTGACCCTGATCGAGGGAGAGCGGATGCTGCACCACGTGACGGTCTTCCAGGGGAAGGTGCCCGAGCGTGTCGCCGTGACGGTCGACACCGGGAAGATGCTCTTCCTCTGCGCCGGCGCCTTCGAGACGCTCTACGACCAGGTCTTCCGGCGGGTCACGTCCCCGACGAGCCGCGTCAAGCTGCCCACGGAGACGGTGTACGAGAACGGCGAGGTGCAGATCCGCGAGATCTTCGCCCTCCGCCACCACTTCAAGGCGGAGGACCTCTTCGATTACGGGATGGTGCCGCAGTTCCTCTCCCGCTTCGACAACGCGATCATTCTCGAGGACCTGAACGGCCCTCTCCTCAAGCGGATCTTCCTCGAGCCCAAGGACAGCGTGTTCAACGCCTCGAAGAGCTTCTTCCGGAACTACAAGATCGACCTGGAGATCACGGACGGCGCCGCCCACAAGGTCGCCGAGGAGGCCGCGCTCTCCCGCCGGATCGGCGCGCGCGCCCTGAAAGCGGTCTGGGGGCGGATCATCAAGCGGTTCGAGTTCGATCCTTTCTCGCAGCCCGAGGTGTCCAAGGAGGGGGAGAGCTACCGCCTGGTCGTGGACGACCGTGTCGTCTACCAGGGGCTCAAGCCCCTGGTCTGACCGATCGTCCCGGCCCCGCCCGTTCCCTTCCGCCGCCGGCTGTGGTCCAATGTTCCCCTTTCCCCTCGGCGAGGAACGGAGCCCGGGCATGAGCATACGAATCACCACGGTGGACGCGTTCACCGACCGCGCGTTCGCGGGGAACCCCGCGGCGGTCTGCGTTCTTCCCGAGCCGCGCCCCGACGCCTGGATGCAGGACGTCGCGCGCGAGCTGAACCTCTCGGAGACCGCCTTCCTGGTCCCGCGCAGCGAGGGGTTCAGCCTGAGGTGGTTCACCCCGGCCGTCGAGGTGGATCTCTGCGGCCACGCGACCCTCGCCTCGGCGCACGTCCTGTGGGAAGGAGGGAGGCTCGCGCCGGACGCTCCCGCGCGGTTCCACACGCGAAGCGGCGTGCTGACCGCCACGAAGCACGGCCCGCTGATCGAGATGGACTTCCCGTCGGAGCCGGCGGGGGAGTCGGAGGAGTCTCCCGACCTCGAGGGCGCGCTCGGCGTGCGTCCCTCGTACGTGGGGAGGAACCGGTTCGACGTCCTGGTCGAGTTGGATTCGGAGGAAACGGTGCGGCGCCTGAAGCCGGACTTCACGTGGCTCGCCACGATCACGACGCGCGGCGTGATCGTCACGAGCCGCGCCGCGACGCCGGAACGGGACTTCGTCTCGAGGTTCTTCGCCCCCGCGGCCGGGATCGACGAGGACCCGGTGACCGGCTCCTCGCACTGCTGCCTCGGCCCGTACTGGGGCGCCAAGCTCGGGAAGGACCAGCTGGTGGGATACCAGGCGTCGGCGCGCGGGGGGACGGTCAACGTGCGCCTGGCGGGCGACCGCGTCATCCTCGGCGGCACGGCCGTCACCGTCCTCCGCGCGGAGATGATGTAACCTGAGTGGGCGGACGCTTACGTCCGGTGGACTCGGGAGGAGAGACGTGAGCCGTCCGTCGCACGAGGTCGTCGTCACGGGACTCGGGCCGGTCACCTCGATCGGCGCCGGAGTCGAGCCGTTCTGGGAGTCCATTCTCGCGGGACGGTCCGGCGCGCGCTCGGTCGAGTTCGACTGGATCCGGGGACGATCCTTCAAGTCGCGGGTCGGCGCGCCCGTTCCCGATCCGGACCCCGCGGCGTGCGGCCTCACCGAGCGCGAGGCGCAGCTCCTCGACCCCGTGTCGCGCTACGCGCTCGCCGCCGCGGCGATGGCGATCGAGGACGCGGGGCTCCGCACCACAGCAGTGGACGAGAAGGGGCGAGAGCTGCGCATCGAGGGGGTGGACCCCGTCCGCGCCGGCGTGCTCGTCGGGACCGGCATCGGCGGGCTCTGCACGCTCGAGAAGTCCCACCGGATCTGGGTGCGCGGCGAGCCGATCACCGGCGCGCTCCGCTATTCCCTCCCCATGTTGATTCCGAACGCGCTGCCGGCGCAGGTCGCGATCCGCTACGGTCTCCGCGGCGAGTGCAAGGCGATCGTCACGGCGTGCGCGTCGGGAACCATGGCCCTGGGCGACGCCTATCGACTGATCCGCGACGGCGAGCTCGACCTCGCCATCGCCGGCGGCGTCGAGAAGACGCTCTCCGACGTGGACGGCTACGGCCTGCTCGGCTTCGATCTCTTGAGGACGCTCTCGACCCGGAACGACGAGCCCGAGAGGGCCTCGCGGCCGTTCGACGCCGACCGGGACGGGTTCGTGCTGGGCGAGGGGGCGGGGCTCTTGGTGCTCGAGCGGGAGGAGCGCGCGCGCGCGCGCGGCGCGAGGATCCACGCTCGCATCGCCGGCTACGCCTCGACCTGCGACGCGTACTCGATGATGCAGATGGAGCCGAGCGGCGACATGATGGTCCGGGTGATGGAGCAGGCGATCCTCGCCGCGGCCGTTTCGAAGGAGGACGTCGGGTACGTGAACGCCCACGGGACCTCGACGCGCCTGAACGACGTCCAGGAGGCCAGGGCGCTCCGCCGGGTCTTCGGATCGCGCGTCTACGACGTTCTCGTGAACTCGACGAAGGCGATGACGGGGCACGGGATCGGCGCGGCGGGGGGCATCGAGGCGATCGCCACGGTCCTGAGCCTCGCCCGCGGCGTCGTCCACCGGTGCGTCAACCTGGACAACCCCGATCCCGAGTGCGACCTCGCCCTGCCGCGGCAGAACCACTCAGTGCGGGCCGCGGTCGCGCTCTCGAACTCCTTCGCGTTCGGCGGCCACAACGCGACCCTCGTGCTGACCGCGGCCTGATCCTAGTGTTGTGAATCGGAAATCCCTTGGCATTCGGCCGCCGCTGCATCCCGGCCTGCTTCGTCGCTCCTCGGTCAAATACTCCCGGTATTCTCCCTCGTCGCTCCTCGCAGGCCGGGCGCATCGACGGCCTCGGTGCGTCAACGGATTTCCGATTCACAACACTAGGGCCCGGCGGGCGCAGGGTTGGCTTTATTACACAAAGTACTTGACGAACCCGCGGTCCCGCCCTATCCTTACCGCATGAGGTCCACGGCCCCGATCGAGACGGGAAACGACGAGCCCCCGGCGCTCCACGATAGGGCGCTCGACCACCTGCACTTCATCCGCGACACGATGGAGGGGGCCTCGCGCTTCACCGCCGTGCCGGGGCGCGGCATCGTCCTGATCGGCCTGACCGCCCTGGCCGCGGCCTGGTTCGCCTCGACCCGCGCCACCGTCGAGGGTTGGATCCTCACTTGGCTCGCGGAGGCGATGACCGCCCTCGCCATCGGCGTCGCCACCGCGGCGATCAAGGCGCGGGCGGCGGGGGTCGCCCTGTTCAGCGCTCCCGGGCGCAAGGCGGCGCTGGCGTTCGCGCCGCCGCTGCTCGCGGGAGCGGTCCTCACCATGGCGCTTTACCGCGCCGGCCGGCCCGACCTGCTCCCGGGAGCCTGGCTTCTCCTCTACGGAACGGGGATGGTGACGGGCGGCGCGTTTTCCGTCCGCGCGGTGCCGGTGATGGGGCTCGGCTTCATGCTGGGCGGGGTCGGGCACGCTGCTGGGTCCCGCGTCGTGGGGGAGCCCGGCGATGGCCGCGGGCTTCGGGGGCCTGCACCTGCTGTTCGGCCTGCTGATCTGGAGGGAGCACGGTGGCTAGGAATCGATCGGCCTCGCGGGCGCCGGAGACGGCCGGCCGCGCCGGCGCCCAGGGCGCGGCGCCGCCCCGGCCGAGGGACACGGCGGCGCTGGACCGCCTGATCCACGAGCGGCTCCGCCTCGGGATCGTGAGCGCCCTGGCCGTCAGCGACGCCGTGACGTTCGTCGAGCTGAAGGGTCTCCTCAAGACCACCGACGGCAACCTGAGCGTGCACGCCCGGAAGCTCGAGGAAGCCGGGTACATCGCGTGCACCAAGAAATTCGAAGGCCGGCTTCCGCGCACCGAATACCGCCTCACCGCCACGGGGCGCAAGGCGCTCGAGCGATACCTGGACCACATGGAAGCGATCATCCGCGCCACCCGCGAGCGGTGATCCGGCCCCTTTTTTTCGGGAGAGACTCTGCGATGCAAAGCACTTTGGAAGCCGCCCGCCAAGGCCTGCACGTGGCGATCATCATGGACGGGAACGGCCGGTGGGCGGCGGCCCGGGGCAAGGCCCGCACCGCGGGGCACCGGGCCGGGGCGAAGGCGGTGCGCCGGACGGTGGAGGCGGCGCCGGGCCTCGGCCTCGGCACGCTCACCCTCTACGCCTTCTCGTCCGACAACTGGAAGCGGCCGCCGGACGAGGTCTCGACCCTGATGCGGCTGTTCCGGGACTACCTCAGCGGCCAGACCGCCCGCTGCGTCGAGAAAGGGGTCGAGCTCCGGGTGATCGGGCGCCGGGACCGTCTCCCCGCCGACGTGCTGACCGCGGTGCGCACCGCCGAGGAGGCCACCGCCGGCGGTCCGGCGCTCCTTCTCCGGCTCGCGGTGGACTACTCCGCGCGGGATGCCATCCTCGCGGCCGCGGAGCGGATGGCCCGTGCCGGTGTCCCGGTGGGCGCGGCCGGTGGGTTGCGCGAGGCGTTCGAGCGCCTGCTCGATCCCGAGCACCCGGGGGCAGGGCCGGCGCCCGAGGTGGACCTGCTGATCCGGACGGGCGGCGAGCAGCGCTTGAGCGACTTCCTGCTGTGGGAGTGCGCCTACTCCGAGCTGTACTTCACCCCGGTGATGTGGCCGGACTTCGGCACCGAGCACCTCGAGGCGGCGCTCGCCGCGTTCCGGCGGCGCGAGCGGCGCTTCGGAGGCCTCGCGAGCGTGGCGACGGGGTAACGGCGCGACTCGTCCGGATCAAGCTCATCACGGCTGCGCGGCGGGTTCGTGGGGCGCTAGGGCTCCCGCCCGGCGCGTAGTCTCGGCAGTGCGGACCGCATGGAAGCAACGGAGGCTCGAGGTGACGCGGACCAAGCTCGTTCTCAAGCACTGGCCGCCCATCGCGGCCGTGACGACGATCCTGTGCCTTCTGGTCTATGCGACCGCGCAGCAGGCGCTCCGCAACGCGGCGGACGACCCTCAGATCCAGCTGGCCGAGGACGCGGCCGGCGCGCTGGGGCGCGACGCGGCGGCCGCCTCGGTGGTTCCGCCGGTCCGGGTCGACATCGCGACGAGCCTCGCTCCATTCGTGATCGTGCTGGACGACAAGGGCGGGGTCGTCGCGACCTCCGGCCTCCTGCACGGGAGAGCGCCGGCCATCCCGCCGGGGGTACTCGCCTTCGCCAAGGCGCACGGCGAGCACCGGGTTACCCTGCAACCCGAGCGAGGCGTCCGGATCGCGAGCGTCGTGCTCGCCCACGGCGGTGCGACGCCCGGCTTCGTCGTCGCCGGCCGCTCGCTGCGCGAGACCGAGAGGCGGGTCGCGCAACTCGTCACGTTCGTGACGGCGGCCTGGCTTGTGGCGCTCGCGATCTCGCTGATCCTGGCGGCCGGCGGAGAGGTGCTGTTGCCCGAACGAGCGCGCGGCGACTAGGCCAACGCGGACCGGTGCGCGACGTCCTTCATTTCGGGACGGCCGCTCGCGGCAGGTCCTCGAGCCCGCTCAGCACGACGTTGACATGCTGCGCGGTGGTCGTCTCGCCGCTTGTACGCACCATGATGAACCGGCCGTCGGGCGCGACGTCGTAGTTGGCGAACGTGTCCGATGTCGTCGGGAAGCGAGTGCTGAACAGCTCCCGCGGCGCCCCGACCGAAAACGTCGGCCTCGTCAGCACCTTCACCGCCATCATCCTCTGTTGGTTCACGTAGAACAGCTCGCTCCCGTCGGGGGACCAGTGCGGGATCGTCCCGCCGCCGTCCGTGATCTGCCATCGCCCCCCGGGTCCCGGAAACGCCTGGACGTAAACCTCGGCGCTCCCCGACTCGTCGGAGTTGTACGCGAGCCAGCGACCGTCGGGAGAGATGTCCCCTCCCATCTCGATCGCCGCCGTCTGCACGATCGGCCGGCTCTGCCCGTCCGGGGCGGAGAGGGCGATCAAGTCCACCGATCGGCCGGGGCCGCTGTCCTGCTGGTAGACGAGGGACTTGCCGTCGGGCGTGAAGCAGAGCGGGGCCCGAGCGATCGAATCGGGGAACGACGCGAGAGTCCTGGCGGCCTCGCCGCCGTCCGCGGCCTTCCACGCGAGGTTGTCTCCCGCCGCCGTCCTCGAGCCGAAGGCCACCCGCGCCCCGTCGGGCGCCCACACCGGCGACGCGCTGGCGCCGTCGAACGTGAGCCGAGCGGTCGTGCCGCGGGCAAGGTCGTGGATGTAGACGTCGCTCGCGGCTCCCCGGCCGGGGCCGATCGCGACGGCGATGAGCTTCCCGTCGGGGGAGACGCGAGGGCCTCGGTATTCCCGAGCCGGGAGCGGGAGCGGCTCGACCGTTCCATCGCGTCGGACCCAGACCAGCTCGAGCATGGAGGCTTTGGGGTCGGCCTCGGCGTAGGCAAGCGTCCCGTCGCGGGCGAGGTCGAAGAAGAGGACGCCGCTCGTTGAGACCCCTCCTACGTCCCGGGCCACCGGTATCGCGTTGGCTACGGGCCCGCCGGTCGCCGCCGCGAAGGGCATGGCAAAGAGCTGACTGCCGCGTCCGAGGACGAGGTGTCCCGGCTCCGCGAAGCGAACCATGCTCGCGCCCTTCAGCAGGACGCGGCGCTGCCCCGTCTCGAGAGTGACCGCATCGATCTCCGAGTCCTCGTAGACCCCGGGCTTGTCGGAAGTGCCGACGGTGAACGCCACTTCTTTTCCGCCGGGCAGAAACGCCGGCCAACGGTGCGTGCGCTCCTTGCGGGCCAGGTCGAGCTTCGTCAGCTCCACGGGGGTTCCCCCTCCGCTCGGGATCCTCGAGAGCGACGAGCTCGTGGACGGCGAGAAGACGATGGTGCCGTCCGGTCCCCACGCCCCGCCGCGATCGAGACCGACCGCGCAGAGATCGATGGGCTGTCCCCCTTCCACGGCGACCTTCTTGAGCTTTCCCCTCGCGAAGAAAGCGATCCAAAGGCCGTCGGGAGAGAAGAACGGGCTGTTCGCGTCCTCCGTCCCGGCGAGGGGCGTGACCTCGAGCTGGTCGAGGCGCCGCAGGTAGAGCCGCTTCACGTTCGCGGAAACCCCCACGAACGCGAGCCGGGAGCCATCCGGCGAGATCGCGAGGATCTGGTGCTCGGTGGTGTTGGTCTCGAGGTCGAGACGCACGTCGAGCGGCAGCCTCGCCGAAAGGTGCACCGGCGATCTCGGCGGGGCGGGCGTGCCCGATCGCGTGCCGCCGAGGAGGGACGCTCCAAGAAGGACGGCGAGCACGGCGGCGGCAGCCCACGGCGCCGCGCGGCGCCAGCGAGGAACGGTCGCGGCGGCCGCCCCGGGTTCCTCGCCGGCGTCGTCGAGGAGCAGGCCCGCGTCTCCCGCATCGCGCAGCCGGCGCCGCGCGTCCTTCTCGAGACAGCGGCGCAGCAGCCGGCGCACCGGCGCGGGCGTCGCGGCGGGGAGGGCATTCCAGTCCGGCTCTCGCGCGACCACGGCGGCCAGCGCGTCCGTGGCCGTGGCGCCGTCGAACGCGCGGCGACCGCTCAGCATCTCGTAGAGGAGGCAGCCGAGCGCCCAGACGTCGGTCCTCCGGTCCACCGCCCGCCCGCGCGCCTGCTCCGGGCTCATGTACCCCGGGGTACCGAGGATCGTGCCGGCGAGCGTCCCCGTGGAGGTAACCGTCGTGGAGCGCGAGGGGTCGGCGCCCGCGACGGGCTCCCCCGCTTTCGCCAGTCCGAAGTCGAGGACCTTCACCTTGCCGTCGGGCGTCCGCTTCACGTTCGCGGGCTTGAGGTCGCGGTGGATCACGCCGTGCTCGTGCGCGGCCTCCAGCGACTCCGCGACGCGCCGGGCGGTCTCGATCGCCTCGTCCATCGGGAGCGCGCCGCGCTCGAGACGCTGGGCGAGGTCTTCCCCGGGGACGAGCTCCATCGCGAGGAACCGCACGCTCGGCCCTGAGCCCGTCGAAGGGCCCGCCTCGTGCAGGCCGTACACGGAAGCGATGTTCGGATGGTTCAGCGAGGCGAGGAGCTTCGCCTCGCGCTCGAAGCGCGCGAGCCGCTCGGGGTCCGCCGCGAACGCGGGAGGGAGGATCTTGATCGCCACCTCGCGGTCGAGCGTGGTGTCGACCGCGCGCCAGACCTCGCCCATTCCGCCCTCGCCGATCCTCTCGACCAGGCGGTAGTGAAGCAGCGACTGCCCCGGGGCCACGCTCACACGGGTTCCTCCGGCACGAACATCGAATTCTACGACAGTTCATGCGGCGCGGGGGACTAGCGCTTCCCGGCGCGGCGGGCGTCGAGCGCCTTGAGCCCCTCCTGCGCGGCCGCGTCGCCGGGGGCGATCTCGAGGCTCTCGCGGAAGAGCCTCTCCGCCTCGGCGAAGTCGCCCTTCTCGGTGAGAACGGCGGCGAGCCCGTTATGCGAAGGCACGTGGTCGGGACCGGCGTCGAGGCCCTTGCCGAAAGCGGCCTGCGCGCCGTCGAGCTTTCGCTGGAACAGGAGCGCGAAGCCGAGTCGCGCCCAGGCGTCGGCGCTCGAGGGCTGAAGCTCGCTCTCGCGGCGGAAGGCGGCCTCCGCATCGGGTAACCGCCCGGCCTGGAGCAGCGCGCCGCCGTAGCTCCCCCAGGCCGCGGCCGATTTCGGGTCGGCCCGGACCGCGCGCTCCAGCGTGCCGAGCGCATCGGGCAGCCGTCCCAGGCGCCTCAGGGACTCCCCCAGGCCGACCAGCGACTTCGCGTCGCCGGGGGCGACGTCGAGGGCCTTCGAGAATTCCGCGGCCGCTTCCGCCGCCTTGCCCTCGAGCAGGAGCAGGCGCCCGAGGTTCGACCGGGCCATGAGGTAGCGCGGATCGAGTGCCAAGCACTCGCGGTACTTCGCGGCGGCCTCGTCGAGCAGGCTCTGGTGCTCCAGCACCACGGCGAGGTTGTAGAGGAGGGCGGGGGTCTTCGCCTCGGTCGCCGCGGCGGGAGCGTCGGTCCCGGCCGGGGTCGGCGCGACGCCCTCCGGGACGGCCTTCCGGAAGACCGCCTCGTCGGGCGGCCTCGGCGGTCCGACGAGGCCTCGCTCCTCGAAGACCTTCCACAGCTCGTGCGCGATGATCCGGTGGCCTTCCGGTTTCGGGTGAACGTAGTCCTCGAACAGGTCGAAGCCCGGCACGCCATGAGGGGATGCCTTCGCGAAGGCAGCCTCGATGTCCACGAGGACGGCGCCCTTTAGGACGGCGACGCGGCGGATGGCTTCGTTGACGGCGCTCGGCGCGCGCGAAGGCGCCGCGTCGGTGTCGCGGGCGCGGACGTACTCCGCGCGCGCGTCGTCCCATCTCCCGAGGGCCTCGTACGCGCGGCCGAGCTGGTAGTGGATGCCGGCGTGGGAGGGAGCGAGCGCCCTCGCGGCCTCGAGGCGCGAAGCGGCGCCCGCGGCGTCGCCCTTGCCCAGAAGCGACGCCGACTCCTCGAGGAGGCGGAGCGCCTCGCGCCTCGCGCCGGCGCCGGCCTCGCGCCCGAAGAACGACTGGTTCGGCGGCCACCGGCCGAGGTTCGAGGGGACCGTGCAGAGAACCGCGCGCGCGCCGCCCCGGCCGGCGAGGTCCACGATCGCGCGGAGGTTGTCCTCGAAGAGCCGGTAGACCTCGGCGCGGTCGGCGTCTCCGACGTTGGAGACGTCCTCCCGGACGACGTCGAGGCCGAGCAGCTCGCCCGTGGTCTTGCCCGAGTCGTCCGCGGGGCTCGCCGCGCGGGCTCCGCCCCGTACCTTCTCGATCGTGCGCGCCATCAGGGACCCGAGCCTCGAGCGATAGATGACCTGGCGCAGCGCGCCGAGCTCGCCGGCCCCCGCGTTCAGCCGGTCCTGGAAGCGACGCTCGATGAACTCGTTGTGCCCCTCGTAGAACACGACGGCGTCCGGCCGGTAGGAGGCGACCTCGTGCGCGAGCACGCGCAGCCGGTGCGATCCGTACGACATCCCCGCGGCGTTGACCGCCTCCACGGTCCGGCCGGGCCACGATGCCTGCAGGGCGTCTCCGAGCAGGTGCGTGAACGCGACCTTCGAGCCCCACGGGAACCCGTAGGCGCTGGATCCCCCCAGCGTGAAGAGGCGGAAGCCATGCGCGGGCTTCGTCTCCCGGAACGACTGGTAGTTGAACGAGTGGGCGAGGGCCCTCTTCGTCGTTGCGTAGACGCCGCGGCCGCGGTCGAGCTCGAAGACCGGAACGCGCCCGGAAAAACCGGAGAAGGGGTCGCGCTCCGAGAGAAGCGTCGGGTACCCGCCCGCCCACAGGGCCGCCTCGACGATCGCGAAGAACAGCACGACCGTCACCGCCGCGTAGAGCGCCTGCCTCCATGCGGGAATCGCGAGCGGCTCGTCCTTGCTCCTCACCATGTCCCGTCCCGCACGATGAATCCGCTCCCCCCGCGCCGTCCGGCGGTGCGACGAGTATACCGTCGCACGCGGCGCGGCGCGGGGGCCGGCGTCCCGCCGCTCCTTGCAGCAGGTTAGAATGGCTCTCCCAACAACGGAGCGAGCGATGCAGGACTACGAGAAGCTAGGCGCCTTCTACCTCGGCCGCCTGTTCGACCCCGCCGCGGGGAAAACCAAGGACGACCTCCTCCTCTACGACTCCCGCGATCTGCTGACGCACGCGGTGTGCGTGGGGATGACCGGGAGCGGGAAGACCGGTCTCTGCCTCGCTCTCCTCGAGGAGGCCGCCATCGACGGCATCCCCGCGATCGCGATCGATCCGAAGGGAGACCTCGGCAACCTGCTCCTGGCGTTTCCAGGGCTCACCGCCGCCGAGTTCAGGCCGTGGGTGGACGAGGAGGAGGCGTCGCGGCAGGGGATCACGCCGGACGAGCTGGCGTCGAGAACCGCCGAGAAGTGGCGCAACGGGCTCGCCGAGTGGGGCCAGGACTCCTCCCGCGTCGCCCGCTTCCGCGACGCCGCCGAGGCGGTGATCTACACGCCGGGCAGCTCCGCGGGACGGCCGGTCTCGATCCTGCGCTCGTTGGGCGCACCGGAGGGAGCCGCGGCCCAAGATCCCGACGCGCAGCGCGAGAGGATCTCCGCGACGGCCTCGGGTCTCCTCTCGCTCGTCGGCGTCGCGGCCGACCCGTTCCGCAGCCGCGAGCACATCCTGATCTCGACCCTGCTGGACAGAGCGTGGAAGGGGGGGAGGAGTCTCGGCCTCGGCGATCTCGTGCGCGAGATCCAGTCGCCCGCGATCGAGCGCGTCGGCGTCGTGGACCTCGAGTCGTTCTTTCCCGCGAGAGAGCGCCAGGAGCTCGCCATGGCGTTCAACAACCTGCTGGCGTCGCCCGGCTTCGGGGCGTGGGCGGAAGGCGAGCCGCTGGATGTCGGCCGCCTCCTCCACACCGCGGAAGGAAAGCCGCGGCTCGCCGTCATGTCCATCGCGCACCTGTCGGACGCGGAGCGGATGTTCTTCGTCACCCTGCTGCTCGGCGAAGTGATCGCGTGGATGCGGTCGCGGCCGGGGACGACGTCGCTCCGGGCGGTGCTCTACATGGACGAGGTGTTCGGGTACTTCCCGCCCACGGCCAATCCGCCGAGCAAGATGCCGATGCTCACGCTCCTCAAGCAGGCCCGGGCGTACGGCCTCGGCGTGGTGCTCGCGACGCAGAACCCGGTCGATCTCGACTACAAGGGGCTCTCGAACGCGGGGACGTGGTTTCTCGGGCGGCTTCAGACCGAGCGCGACAAGCTGCGGGTGCTCGACGGGCTCGAGGGAGCCTCCGCGGCCTCGGGGCGGGAGTTCGACCGCGCCGGGATGGACCGGATGCTGTCGGGACTCGGCAGCCGCGTGTTCGTGATGAACGACGTGCACGAGAACGCCCCGGCCCTCTTCCAGACCCGGCACACGCTCTCGTACCTGCGCGGCCCGCTCACGAGAGGGCAGATCGAGAAGCTCATGGCGGCGAGGAAGGGCGAGGTCGCCGCCGCGCCGTCCGCATCCGCTCCATCGGCGTCCCGCGCGGCCGCGGAGCCCAGCGCCGCGCCGGCGGGCGGCGAGCGCCCCCTGGTCCCGCCCGACGTACCGGAGAGGTTCCTCGCGGCACGCGGGGCGCCCGTCCTCTACCGTCCCGCGCTCCTCGGCACGTGCAAGCTGCACTACGTCGACGCCAAGGCCGGCCTCGACGTGTGGGAGGACGTTGCGGCCGTCGCGCGACTCGGCGCCGACGTCCCTCCCGACCCGTGGGAGAAGGCCGACCTGTCCGCGCCCGGCGGCCTCGACCTCGTCAAGGCACCGGATCCGGGCGCTTCGTTCGCGCCGCTCCCGGCGGAGGCGGCGCGGCCGAAGAGCTATCCGGCCTGGAGCAAGAAGCTCGCGGACTCGATGTACCGGAGCCGCTCGCTCACGCTGCAGCGCTGCCCGGCTCTCGGTCTCGTCTCGAAACCCGGGGAGAGCGACGGCGATTTCCGCATTCGCGTCGACGAGAGCGATCGAGAGCGCCGCGATGCCGGCGTCGAGGCACTCCGGAAGAAGTACGCGCCGCGCCTCGCGACGCTCCAGGAGCAGATCCGCCGCGCGGAGGAACGGGAAGCGCGCGAGCGGGGCCAGTATCAGCAGCAGTCGGTGCAAACCGCGATCTCCCTCGGGGCGACCCTTCTCGGCGCGTTTCTCGGCCGCAAGGCCGTGAGCGTCGGGACCTTGGGCCGGGCAGCCACGACCGCGAGGAGCGCGACCCGCGCCGCGAGCGAGAAGCAGGACATCGACCGGGCCGCGCAGGGAGTCGAGGCCACGAAGCAGCGCCTCGCCGACCTCCAGTCGCAATTCGACGCGGAGACCGCGACCCTCGCCGCCGGCGGCGACCGCGCGGCGATCGAGAGCGTCACCGTCCGCCCGCGGAAGTCGGACCTCGCCGTCGAGGGGGTCGTTCTGTTGTGGGTGCATTGATCGCCAGCTCGAGGGGTCGCCCGAGCCGCGCGCCGGGATCCTTCCCCGGGCACGCTCGCCGTTCTGCGTTTCTCCGCAGCGACTCGCTCCGTGAAGAACGCGCCTGCATGGGAAGGGCAGGCGCGCTCTTCACAGGGCCCGGGGAAGGACCCCGGCGCGCGGCTCGGGCGAGCGGCGGCGAGGACGCGAGATGAGCTCCCGCCGGCGCGCCTCGATCGATCGGATCGTGAAGCGGCTCGCGAGCCGCTACGAGATCACCCGCTTCAAGGACGTCAACGGGCCGGACCCGTTCCGGATCCTGATCGGCTGCGTCCTCTCGCTGCGGACGAAGGACGAGGTCACGTACCCGGCCACGGAACGGCTGTTCGAGCGGGCGCGCACGCCGCGCGAGATGCTCTCCCTCCGCGCGCCGGCGATCGCGAAGCTGGTCTACCCGGTGGGGTTCTACCGCAGGAAGTCGGAGCAGATCCGCGAGATCAGCCGCTTGCTGCTGGCGCGGCACGGCGGGAAGGTGCCGGACACCCTCGAGGAGCTGCTGGAGTTGCCGGGTGTCGGCCGCAAGACCGCAAACCTCGTCGTCACGCTCGGCTTCGGCAAGCCGGGGATCTGCGTGGACACCCACGTCCACCGGATCTCGAACCGGCTCGGCTGGGTGAGCACGCGGCACCCGCACGAGACCGAGGAGGCCCTTCGCGTCCTCCTCCCGCGCCGCCACTGGATCCCGATCAACGAGATCCTCGTCCGCCACGGCCAGCAGGTCTGCAAGCCCCTCTCTCCGATCTGCTCCGCCTGTCCCGTCGCCGAGGACTGCCGCCGCGTCGGCGTCACCCGCCACCGCTAGCCGACCGACGGCCGTCCTCGCGCGACCCCACCCCCCGCGGCGTCTCGCGTCCTCGGGGCTGGTGCGGCGACCTCCCTCGGCGACGACCCGCATCGGCCGCGCGACGGGTCGAGCAAGCGCGATGGGGTCCCCCTTCCCCATCGCGCTCGACCCGTCGCGCGGCCGTGCAGGGGTCCCCGTCGCCTCGGGCATCGTCGCCGCACCAGCCCCGAGGACGCGAGACGCCGCGGGGCGGCGCCGTTAGAACGCGAGGAGGACGAGGATCTGGGCGACGATGATCTTGGCGATGAGGGCGACGGGGTAGACGGCGGCGTACGAGACGTTGGGGTGGTCGGAGCCGGTGTGGGTGTTGGCGAAGGCCAGGGCGGCGGGCTGGGTGTGGATGCCGGCGAGCATGCCGAAGGTCGAGATCATGTCGTAGCGGAAGACCCGGTAGGCGAGGAAGACGATCAGCAGGGAGGAGAGGATGGTCACGCCGGCGCCGACGAGGAGGAGCGTGAGCCCCTGGTTCTGGACGGTGTGAAGGAAGCTGCCGCCGGCCCGGGTTCCGACGCCGGCCAGGAAAAACAGGATGCCGAGCTGGCGCATCGTGAGGTTGGCGTTGGGGGGCATCGTCCAGACGATCGGGCCGGTGCGCCCGAGGCGGCCGAGGATCAGGGCGACCACGAGCGGGCCGCCGGCGAATCCGAGGGTCACGCGCTGGCCGCCGGGAAGCGGGATCGGGACGGTGCCGAGGAGCACGCCGAGGATCATGCCGAAGCTGAACGAGAGGAAATCCGCCTCCGAGTAATCCTTCATCGGATTGCCGACCACCTGGGTCGCTCGGTCGATGAAGTCCCTGTGGGTCACGACGCGGATCTGGTCGCCGAACTCGAGGATGGTCTCGGGATGCGGCGTGATCTGCACGCCGCCGCGGCGGATGCGGCTGACGATCACGGGATGGCCGACCGCGTCGGAGAGCCCTGCCGCGGACGTGCCGGCGACCTTCCGGTCGAGCACCAGCAGGTCGCGGTACTCGATCCCCGGAGAGAGGCTCTCGACGCGCTCCTGGACCAGCGGGCCGATCAGCAGCTCGGCCTTGCGCACGGCCTCCGGAGACCCGACGCCCACCAGGACGTCGCCTTCCTGCAGGATGCACTCGGGAACGACGAGGTCCACGCTCGCCCCGCGCTTCACCCGGGTGAAGACCATCCCGGTGAGCTCGGTGAGCAGCGCCTCGCCGTAGCTCTTCCCCACGATCTGCGGGTTCGTCACCCGCACCTCGCGGCTGAGAAGCTCCTCGCCGCCCATCCCGCTCGCGCGTCTCGCGCGCTGCTGCTCCGCGGGAAGGTCGATCTTCAGGAGCCGCGTCGCGAGCTGCATGATCACGATGAGGCCGGCGACCCCGAGGGGGTAGGCGATGCTGTAGCCCACGGTGGGCCCGTCGAGGGCGAGCCGCCTCGCGGCCTCGTCGAGATTCGTGCCGGACAGGCTGTTGCGGAGCGCCTCGACCGCCGCGGCGAGCGCGGGCGTGTTGGTGAGGCTGCCGCAGAAGAGCCCCGACGCGACGGGCGCCGGAACGTGGAGCAGCTTCGCCGCGGCGACGGTCACCGCCGCGGCGGCCACCGTCGCGACCAGCGCGAGCGACGTGATCTTGAGCCACTGCCGGCGGAACAGGTTGAAGAAGATCGGTCCCGACTGGAGGCCGACCGTGTAGACGAACACGATGAGCCCGAGGACGTAGATCACCTCCGGGATCGAGAAGCGTGGATCGGCCGCGCCGAACGCCAGGCCGACGAAGAGGACCGCCGCGATCCCGAGCCGGAACCCGCCTATCCTCAAGTTGCCCAGGAAATAGCCCAGGCCGACGACGGTGAAGAGGAGAACCACCGGCTGGGTCGCGAGGAGCTCGTAGAAACCACTCATGGCGGCATCCGCAGGGAAATTGGGCGACGGATCGCAGAGGATATCGCATCGCGCGCTTCGGCGACAGCGGGCCCGGGATGCGCGACGCATTGACACGCGGGACCGCGCGAAGGTAACGTCAGGAGGGATCCCAAAGGGAAGCGCGCGCGCCTCCCCCGGCGGCGACGCTCGAGAGAGAACATGCTCATCTACGCTGCGATCGGGTCCTTCGGGCTTCTCTTCCTTCTCGTGATGCTGTTCGTCGGCGAGCTGTTCGGCGGCGACCACGAGGTCCACGTCGGCGACATCGGCACCGACCACGCGGACTTCGGCCACGAGGGGGGGCCGAGCATTTTCAGCGCCCGCATCATGGCGTCGTTTCTGACGGCCTTCGGCGTCGGCGGCGTGGTCGCGCGCTACTACGACCTCTCGCATCCGGCGGCCGCGGGGTGCGGCGTCGTGACGGGCGTCGTGATGTCCGGCCTCGTCTACCAGTTCGCGAAGATCCTCTACTCCCAGCAGGCTTCGAGCGAGGTGCGGATGGCGCGGCTCGTCGGCAGGACGGCCGAGGTCACGGTCGGCATCCCGCAGGGCGGCATGGGACAGGTCACGCTCGAGTACGGCGGGGAGCGCACGACGCAGATCGCGCGCTCGAAGGACGGCGGCGCGATCCCTCCGGGGACCGCGGTCGTCGTCACGGCTCTCCTGGGAGATTCGATGATCGTGGAGCGCGTGGGTGCGCGGGCTCCGGGGGGTTCGCTATGAGCAGCGTTCTCGGCGGATTTTCGGCCATCGGGATCGCCTTCGCGGTTCTGTTCGGGCTTCTCGGGATCTTCGCGGCAATGGCGCTCTTCGCCCGCAACTACATCAAAGTGCCGCCCTCGCAGGTCGCGATCTTCTACGGGCGGAAGCAGACGCTCGTCGACGAGAAAGGAGAGCGCACCCGGGTCGGCTTCCGCGTGGTGCGGGGCGGCGCCGCGCTCCGCCTCCCGGTGCTCGAGCAGGTCGCCTACCTGTCCCTCAACATCATCTCGATCCCGCTCAAGATCCAGCGCGCCTACACCAAGGAGGGCGTGCCCGTCACGGTCGAGGCGGTGGCGAACGTCAAGATCGCCGGCGACGACATGTCGCTGCGGTCGGCGGCCGAGCGCTTCCTCGGCATGACCGTGGATCAGATCAAGGGCGTCATCTTCCAGACGCTCGAGGGCCACCTCCGGGCGATCCTCGGAACGCTCACCGTCGAGGAGATCAACGCCGACCGGCAGGCCTTCGCGCAGAAGATGACCGACGAGGCCGCCGTCGACCTCAAGAAGATGGGCGTCAACATCGACATCCTGACCATCCAGCAGATCAGTGACGAGGAAGGGTACCTCGACGCGCTCGGGAAGAAACGGACGGCCGAGGTCAAGCGCGACGCGGTCATCGGCGAGGCGCTCGCCCAGCGCGACGCGATGATCCAGTCGGCCAACGCCGACCAGGAAGGGAAGACGAAGCGCTACGAGGCCGACGTGACCATCGCGCAGTCGCTGCGCGACAAGGAAACGAAGCAGGCGGAGTTCAACGCCGCGGTGCAGGGCAAGCAGGCGGAGGCGCAGCAGGCGGGGCCGCTCGCGACGGCCATCGCGAAGCAGAAGGTCACCGAGCAGGAGACGCGCATCGACCAGGTGCGCAAGGCGCAGGAGGTGCTGGTCCAGGAGCAGGAGGCGTTCCGCAGGGAGAAGGAGCTGCAGGCCACGGTCGTGAAGCCGGCCGAGGCCGAGCGGCAGGCGGCCATTCTGCGCGCCGAGGGAGAAAAGCAGGCGACGATCATCAAGGCCGAGGCGACCCAGAAGGAACTCGAGTACGAGGGCGCCGGCGAGGCCGCGAAGATCGAGAAGGTCGGACGCGCCGAGGCCGCGAAGGTCCTCGCCATCGGAGAGGCCGAGGCCGAGGTCATCAAGAAGAAGCTCCTGGCGGAAGCGGAAGGGCTCCAGAAGAAGTCGGAGGCCTGGAAGAACTTCAACGAGGCCGCGGTCCTCAACATGCTCGTCGAGAGGATGCCCGAGCTGGCCCAGGCCTTCGCCACCCAGCTCGCGGGGATCGACAAGATCAACATCATCGAGATGGGGAACGGCGCTGGCGGCGGGGGCGGCATCGGCAAGGTCATGGGCACCGTGGGCGGAGGCATGACCGCGATGCTCGCGATGCTGAAGGACCAGTTCGGCATCGACGTCGTGCGCCTCGTGCAGGCCAAGACCGACGTCGCCGCCGCCGAGGCGGAGACCCGCGCCACGACCGGCGGCCCCAAGAAGTCGAGCTAGCGCACCCGCGAGCGAGGCGCCCATGGCTGCCGAGACGATCTACGAGAGCAAGGTCCCCTGGAACCCGAAGCGGCCCGATACGGTCATCATCTCGTGCGTCGACGGCCGCTGGCGGGAGCACATCCAGGAATTCACGATCAACCACCTGAAGGCCGACCTGCACGCCGATTTCCTGGCGGTGCCCGGAGGGATCGAGCCGCTCACGCTGTTCGACCTCGTGCCGAAGGACTTCAACTTTTTCAGGAGGCGGCTCGAGTCGCTGATCGAGGCTCACGGGACGAAACGCATCGTCGCGATCGCCCACCAGGACTGCGCGTGGTACAAGGAGCGCAAGTTCTTCCCCTTCAAGATAGATCTGCGCGAGCGGCAGATCGCCGACCTCAAGCGCGTCGCGGCGCGCCTGCGCGAGACCCTTCCGGATCTCACGATCGAGACGTACTTCGCGAGGCTCGAGGGAAAGGACCCGGAGCGAGTCGTCTTCGAGCCAGTCTGATCCGGTGCCTTGCCGCGACCGGGTCCCTCCGCCTCATCTCAGCTGGAACTCCACCCGCACCGTGAAGTACACGCGCACCGCCCTCCCGCTCTGAAGCGCCGCGCGGTACCGCCACTGCCTGACGGCACTCACCGCCGCGTCCACGAACAGCGGGCTCGACGCCCGCAGCACCGTCACGTCGTCCACGGCGCCGTCCTCGCCGATCACGGCCTGCAGAAGGACGAATCCGGGAAGCCGGGCGGTGCGGGCCATCGCCGGGTACTCGGGCGAGACCTTTCGCATGAGAACCGGCGGAACCATGTCGGGTGTGATCTCGACGGGTGCCGCCGGCAGGGCCGGCTCGGCACGCCCGTCGCCCGAGCCCGGACCTCCGCCCGAGCCGTCGCCGAGGCTGCCTTCCACCCCCCAGGGCAGGCCGGTGCCGTCGCCACCGAGGCCGGAAAAGAAAAGGCCGGACGGTCCAGGGCCGGGCAGGGCCTCCTCGATCGCCTCGGTTGGAGCATCGGGCTGCGGGGCGGCCTGGGGAACATCCCGTGGCTGCACGATCTCGTGAGGCGCGGCCGGCCGCCGCGTCGGCACCACACCGGAGGGCTGCCGCCGGAGCCCGCCCTGGCCGAGAGGAGGCGGTACACCGACGCCCGGACCGAGGAACACCCTGGTCGGCTGCGTCCCGAACGGGTTTTCGAACTCCGGCACCTGCCGGAGGACCAGGAGGGAGGAGGTGATCATTCCTCCCACGACAAGGAAGTGCATCGACGCAGCGACCGGGTACGGCCAGATCGCGCGGCCTCGGGAACCTGCTTTTCGGGTCTCTATCATGGTGTCGAACATGGCGGCACCTCCCTCGCTCGTGCCCCCTGAGTGTTAGATCGGATCGCGGAGCGGAAGTTCCAGGGGAGGACGGGAAGATGCGCTGCGTGGACGTCGCAGCGCCGGGGGTCCGTGCCGGTCCTGGTGCATAATGCGGACCATCAACCTCAGGGAGGATCGCCCATGTCCGAGCGCACGATCGCAGCGACGCGTCCCGCCGTCGTCGAACTCGAAGCCGGCACCTACTGGTGGTGTCGTTGCGGCCGCTCGGCCGGCCAGCCGTTCTGCGACGGCTCGCACGCCGGGACCGGCCTCGGGCCGATGGAGCTCAAGCTGGAGCAGAAAACCCGGGTCGCTCTCTGCCAGTGCAAGCACACGCACGACGAGCCGAGGTGCGACGGGAGCCACAAGACGCTGTGACGGACCCTATAATGCGGCCGTGATCCTAGCTGGCGACGTCGGCGGAACCAAGACGATCCTCGGGCTGTTCTCCCGCCGGGGGGACGGCTCGTGGCCGCCCGGGAGGCGACGTTTCCGAGCGCCGGCTACTCCTCCTTCGAAGCAATCGTCGAGGCGTTCCTCTCCGAGGGAAAAGAGCGCGTGACGGCCTGCGCGGTCGGCGTCGCGGGCCCGGTGACCGGGGGGCGGACGCAGGCCGTCAACCTCCGCTGGCACGTGGACGCGCGTCGCGTCGCCCGCCTCCTCCGCATCGAGGAGGTGCACCTCCTCAACGACCTCGAGGCCACCGGGTGGGGAATCCCGGCGCTGCCTCGGGCGAGCACCGTGAGCCTGACCCCGCGCCTGCGCCCATCCCCGGGCCACGCGGCGCTCCTCGCGGCGGGGACCGGCTTCGGCACCGCGGTCCTGTGCTGGGACGGGCGGCGGCACTGGCCCGCGGCCAGCGAGGGCGGGCACGCAGGGTTCGCGCCGCGAGACGAAGAAGAGATCGATCTGCTGCGGTACTTCATGCGGCGGTTCGGCCGCCCGAGTCTCGACCGGGTCGTTTCGGGACCCGGCCTGCGCGCGATCTACGATTTCCTGGTGGAGTCGGGCCGGGGCGCGCCGTCCCCCACGATGACGCGCCGGCTAGCGGAGGAGGATCCGAGCGCCGCGATCTCCGGGGCCGGCCTTCGGGGCGAGGACCCGACGGCGGAGCGCGCGCTGGATTGGTTGGTGTCGCTCTACGGATCCGCCGCCGGGGACCTCGCGCTGGTCGCGGGGGCGGTCGGCGGCGTGTGGATCGGCGGGGGCATCGCCCCCAAGATCCTGCCCAAGCTCCTTTCGGGCGCCTTCCTGCGGGCCTTCCGGTCCAAGGGGAGGCTCTCCCCATTCGTCGAGCGCATCCCGGTGCGGGTGATCCTGGAACCGCGCACGGGACTCCTCGGGGCGGCGGCGCGCGCCGCTCGAGGAATCCCGGGAGCGCTCCTGGCGTCCGCGCGCGGACGCCGCGAGGTGACGCGATGAACGCCGCTCCGACTTCCGATCTCGCCCGCGACGCCGTGGACACGCTGAAGTTCCTGGCGGTGGACGCCGTGGAAAAGGCGAAGTCCGGCCACCCGGGGATGCCGATGGGCGCCGCGGACATGGCCTTCGTGCTCTGGGGGCGCTTTCTCCGGTACGACCCCACGGCGCCCGACTGGCCCGACCGCGACCGCTTCGTCCTTTCCGCCGGGCACGGCTGCATGCTGCTCTACGGGCTCCTCCACCTCGCCGGATTCGAGGTCTCCATGTCGGACCTCCAGGCTTTCCGGCAGTGGGGGAGCAAGACGCCGGGCCATCCGGAGTTCGGCCACACCGTCGGAGTCGAGGCCACCACCGGCCCGCTCGGCCAGGGGGTCGGCAACGCGGTCGGGATGGCGTTGGCGGCGAGGATGCTCGCGGCCCGGTTCAACGACGCCGAGCTTCAAGCCGGTCAACCAGCGCGTGTTCGCGATCGCCAGCGACGGCGACCTCATGGAGGGGGTCTCGGCCGAGGCGTCGTCCCTGGCGGGACACCTCGAGCTCGGCAACCTCGTGGTCCTCTACGACGACAACCGGATCACGATCGAGGGAAAGACCGACCTCGCCTGGTCCGAGGACGTCGGCCTGCGCTACGAGGCGTACGGGTGGCACGTCCAGCGGGTGGACGGCCACGATCACGAAGCGATCGCCGCCGCGATCGAGGGCGCGATCGCGGAGGAGGGCGCGCCCGTCGCTCATCGTCTGCAGGACCCACATCGCCTACGGCGCCCCGACGAAGCAGGACACCGCGGCGTCGCACGGCTCGCCCCTCGGGGCGGAGGAGGTCGCGGCGGCCAAGGAAAAGGCCCGGCTGGCCAGTAGCGCCGCCGTTTCTCGTGCCGGAGACCGTCCGCGCGTTCTGGAAGGCGCGCGCCGCGGAGGGGGCCGCGCTGCGCACGGCCTGGGAGGCGCGTTTCGCGGAATGGCGCGCGGCGCGCCCCGGCGAGGCGGAGCTGTGGGACGCGATCTCGAGCCCCAAGGTCCCCGCGGACCTGACGGCCAGGCTGCTCGAGGCGGCGCCGACCGGCGCGGCCGCCACGCGCGAGCACGGGGCCGCGGTGCTCCAGAAGGCCGCGGAGCTGGTCCCAGGCCTCGTCGGAGGTTCGGCCGATCTCGCGCCGTCCACGCTGACGCTGATCAAGGGCTCGCCGTCGATCGGGCCGGGGGACCACGCGGGGAGGAACCTGCACTTCGGGATCCGCGAGCACGGCATGGGGGCGATCCTCAACGGGATCGCCTATCAGGGGGCGTTCCGGCCGTTCGGCGCCACGTTCTTCGTCTTCTCGGACTACATGCGCCCGTCCATCAGGATAGCCGCCCTCGCGGGGCTGCCGGTCGTGTACGTCTTCACGCACGACTCGATCTTCGTCGGCGAGGACGGTCCCACCCACCAGCCGATCGAGCATGCCGCGGCGCTACGCGTGATACCGAACTTGAGGGTGTTCCGCCCCGCGGACGGCTTCGAGACCGCGCTGGCCTGGGGGATGGCGCTCGAGCGGACCGACGGGCCGACCGCGCTCCTGCTGAGCCGCCAGAAGCTCCCCCGATCGAGCGCGAGGCGGCCGGCGAGCTTGCCGATCCGAGGCGAGGGGCCTACCTCGTCGCCCGGAGCGACCGGCCGGACGCCGTGCTGGCCGCGACCGGCTCGGAGCTGCATCTCGCCCTCGCGGCGAGGGGGGCGCTCGCCGAGAAGGGGAAGAAGATCGACGTGGTCTCGGTGCCTTGCCTCGAGCTCTTCCTGGAGCAGGAGCGGGGATTTCGCGACAAGCTCTTTCCCAAGGGCGTTCCGGTCGCTACAGTAGAGGCCGGCCGAACGGATCCGTGGCGTGTCCTGGCGGGACTGGACGGCCTGACGCTCGGGATCGACCGCTTCGGCGCTTCGGCGCCGTCCGCGGTCGTCGGGGATAGGTTCGGATTCACCGCGGAAAGCGTTGTCGCCCGCCTGCTCGAGTGGCTGGGTTGAGGCGAACCCGGGCGACCCGAAGGTCTACCGAGCATCGCAACGGGGCAAGCATCCGGAAGGAAAAAGAAAAGGAGGATGGAATGGCTCGAACGAAAGGCATGCTCGCGCTTCTGCCGCTGGCGTTGACCCTGCTGGCGCTGACGGCGCCGCCGACGCTGGCCGCCGGGGACTATCCGAACGAGGTCGACATCCTGGCCGGCGTCTCGATGCCGGACAAGGATCTCCTGAGCCCGGAAGTGAACCAATCCTGGGGCCTGGTCGGTACGGCGCGCTACACGCGCTTCTTCGGCGACCACTGGGGCGGTTTCCTGGACTTCACCTCGGCCAACTACGACTGCGGAACGGAGGTTCCCAACGCCTGGACGAGGGTGTGGCGGGGCGGCGCGGAATGGTCGTCCATGCCCAAGAAGAACAAGAACTGGTCGGTCACGTTCGGCGCCGGCTGGGAGGAGCTCCTCCCCAGCTACGGGGCGATCTACGACCGCAGCTTCGTCTCCCTGGGCTTCGGGCAGCGGATCGCGACGACGGGGAAAGGCGTTTGGCGGTGGGAGATCCGGGGAGATCAGTCCGTCGACGACGGCGGCAGCAACGACGGAGCCGGCGGGGCATCCCTCCTCAACATCCACGCGATGATCGGTCTCGGCTTCGGCTTCGGCGGGACCCCGAAGGACACCGACGGCGACGGCGTCATCGATCGCAAGGACAAGTGCCCGAACACCCCGGTAGGCGCGATCGTGGACGAAACCGGCTGCCCGCTGGACAGCGACGGCGACGGCGTTTACAACGGGATCGACAAGTGCATGGACACGCCCAAGGGTGTCAAGGTGGACGCGAGCGGGTGCCCGCTCGATAGCGACGCCGACCTCGTCGCGGACTACCTGGACAAGTGCCCCAGCACGCCGAGAGGCGTCAAGGTGGACAAGGACGGCTGCCCCGTGGACAGCGACGGGGACGGCGTGCCGGACTACCTCGACAAGTGCCCGGGAACCCCGAAGGGCGTCAAGGTCGATCGCGACGGCTGCCCGCCGGACAGCGACGGCGACGGCGTGTCCGACTACCTCGACAAGTGTCCCAACACTGCGAGAGGTGAGAAGGTGGATTCGAGCGGCTGCCCGCTCGCGCCGCCTCCTCCGGTCCACACCACGGCGCCGGTCTTCAAGGAAGGGAAGAGCCTGGTGCTCGAGGGAGTCAACTTCGAGTACAGCAGCTCCAAGCTGACCGCGGAGTCCAAGGCCGCGCTCGACCGCGTCGCCGCGTCGCTCGTGGATTGGAGCGACGTGAACGTGGAGGTGGGCGGGCACACGGACGGCCGGGGAGCGGATGCCTTCAACCTGAAGCTCTCGCAGGCCCGGGCGGAATCGGTGCGGGACTACCTCGTGTCGAAGGGAGTCGCCGCCTCGAGGCTGGCGGCGAAGGGATTCGGCGAGACCCGTCCGATCGCCGACAACAAGACCGACGAGGGGCGCGCGAAGAACCGCCGCGTCGAGCTGACCAAGACCAACTAGTTCTTCCACCGATCGTGCGACGAGAGGGCCCCGGGGCCGCGACCCCGGGGCCCTCCGCTTTTCGAGAGCCGGCACGGGATACACTCGAGACGGCGCGGCATGGAAGCCGCGACGGAGGTCCCGCATGACCGCTTGCCCGAGCGCGAGAGCGGCTGCCCTTTCCCTCGTCCTCGCGCTTTCGGCGGTCGCGGCGGCGGGCTGCGCGCAGCGCGAGACCACGGTCACGACCTACACCCTCGCGCACCCCGCGACCCGCTCGTGGGTCGGCGTGGGCGCCGAGGACGTCCTGCGGCTGTGGGGCCAGCCGGCGGAGAAGGGCTCGGACGGCGAGGGGGGGACGGTGCTCACCTATCGGGCGAAGTCCAAGGTGCAGGTGAGCACGTCGGTGGACGAGCAGGGCTGGGCGGCCGACCGGGGGCAGCTCGGATCGGGTCACCCGGGGATGCCGACGCAGCACGTGGAGACGACGGAGGTCCCGCGCGCCCCGTCGGCGGTCTTCTACATCTCGCCGAAGGGGCTCGTCTACCGCTACACGATCAGCTCGGAGCTGCTCGGCAGCGGCAAGGCGCCGGATCCTCCGCTGCGCGACGGTTCCGACGCTCCCGCCCGCCCGCCGGGCTGATGCCCCGGCGCCTCCACGCCCGGGCTCCTACCCCTCCAACGTGGAAGTGTCCCCCTCGGGCAGCCCTTGCGCCCGGGCCTTGAGGACGCGCCGCATGATCTTCCCCGAGCGGGTCTTCGGCAACCCGTCCACGAAATCGACCTTGGCCGGGCGGGCGATGGGGCCGATCTCGTGTCCGACGTGCTGGATCAGCTCCTCGGCGAGCTCTGGCGAGGGCGCGAAGCCGGCCCTGAGCATCACGAAGGCATGGATGACGTTCCCCTTGAGCTCGTCGGGGAGGCCGACCGCCGCCGCCTCGGAGACCGCGCGGTGGCTGACGAGGGCCGACTCGATCTCCGCCGTTCCGAGACGGTATCCCGACACCTTGATGACGTCGTCCACGCGGCCGATGATCCAGAAGTAGCCATCCTCGTCCATCTTCGCGGAGTCGCCCGTCATGTACTTGCCGGGGTACGTGGACCAGTACTGCTTGACGTACCGCTCCGGGTCCTTGTACAGGCCGCGGAGCATCCCGGGCCACGGCGTCGTGACGACGAGCTTCCCCTCCTCGCCGGGGGGAACCGGCTTCCCGTCGTCGTCCACCACTTCCGCCTGGATTCCCGGGAACGGCTTGGTCCCCGAGCCCGGCTTGAGCGGGAACGACGGGACGGGCGCGATCATGAAGCCGCCCGTCTCCGTCTGCCACCAGGTGTCGATGACCGGGCAGCGCTCCTTCCCGACGACGCGGTGGTACCACCGCCAGGCCTCGGGGTTGATCGGCTCGCCGACGGAGCCGAGCAGGCGAAGCGACGAGAGGTCGTGGCGGTTCACCCACGACTCGCCGAACCGCATGAGGCCGCGGATCGCCGTGGGAGCGGTGTAGAGGATGGACACCCCGTACTTCTCCACGATCCGCCACCAACGGTCCGGGTACGGGTGCGTGGGCGCCCCCTCGTAGATGATCTGCGTGGCGCCGAGGATCAGCGGCGCGTAGACGATGTAGCTGTGCCCGGTGATCCAGCCCGGATCCGCCGCGCACCACCAGCGGTCCTCCGGCCGGAGGTCGAAGCAGTACTGCATCGTCGCGCTGATGTGGACCTGGTACCCGCCGTGGGTGTGCACGATCGCCTTCGGCTTGCCCGTGGTCCCGGACGTGTAGAGGAGGAAGAGCGGATCCTCCGCGTCCATGACCTCGGTCGAGCACCGGTCGCCGTTGGACGTCTTCGCGATCGGGAGGCCGAGCAGGTCGTCGTAGTAGTAGTCCCGCCCCGGCTCCATGTTCACCGGCTCGCCGGTCCGCTTGACGACGACGACGTGCTCCACCACGCCGCAGCGCTGGAGCGCCTCGTCCACGATCGCCTTGAGAGGGACGACCTTGCCGCGCATGTACCCGCCGTCGGCGGTGACGACCACGCGGGACTCCGAGTCCTCGATCCGCTCGTGGAGCGACTCGACGGAGAATCCGCCGTACACCACCGAGTGGACCGCGCCGATCTTCGCGCACGCGAGCATCGCGATCGGCAGCTCGAGGATCCGGGGGAGGTAGATCGTGACCCGGTCGCCCTTCTTGACCCCCATGCTCTTCAGCACGTTGGCGAACTGGCACACCTCGCGGGCCAGGGCGAAGTACGAGTACGTCTTGAGGGAGCCGTCCTCGCCCTCCCAGATCAGGGCCAGCTTGTTCTGCATCGGCGTCCCGAGCCAGCGGTCCAGCGCGTTGAGGCAGATGTTGGTCTTCGCGCCGACGAACCACTGGTAGAAGGGCGCCTTCGAGTCGTCGAGCACCTTGTTCCAGGGCTGGTACCAGGAGAGCTCCTTGGCCCGCTCCTCCCAGAACTTCAGCGGGTTCTTGGCGGCCTCGCGCCGGAGCGCGTCGTAGTCCTTGACGATGGCCTTCTCGACCACCGCCTTGGGGGGAGTCCAGATGGCCGCTGCGTCTTTCTCGGAAGGCATCGCGATCCTCCTTGAGGCTCGGCAACCGAACGAATTCAAATAGTCTACCCCAGGTCGGCGAAGGGCCGGGGGCGAGCGCCATGCGAGGAGCCGAGCGCGGCAAAACTCCCGGGGGTCCGAGACGTACCAAGAGGCGAGGAGTAACATCGTGGAAGTCCGCTCCTCAGACCTCGGGGGCGAATCGCCGGGAGCCGGCCGCGATGCCACGCGCCGGCGGAGACTGGCCCGGGGAGGCTGGACCTTGAAGCTCAGGCTGGCGATCGTCCTGACCCTCGCGGCCCTCTCCGTGACGTACCGGGGCATGGGCTTCTACATGCGCTACTTCTCCCCGGACCTGCGGACGCGGTCCACGTTCGAGACCGAGTACAGAAAGGGCGCCATCACGGTGACCACGGCGGGGGAGGAGTGCCCTCGACCGAAGGACCAGCAGGCCGGCTGTACGGACCACGCGCATCCCGGCGACCGGATCGCGGAGGTCTACGACGGCAAGGGGAGAGGCGGCGCGGCGACCGGCCTCTTCTCGTACGGCACCTACCTCCGCCCGATCGGAAGCAAGGAATCGTGGACCATGGTGGTGGACCGACCGCTCGAAAGCGGCGGCTCGAGGCGGATCTCGCTCCACATGGCCCCGGCGATTCCCATCAAGTGGACTTTTCGCGAATGGGTGACGAGTCTCGGCTTCGGCGTCTACCTGCCGCTCCTCGCCCTGGCCGCTGGGCTGTTCATCGGCCTCCTCCGGCCCGAGAACCGTCAGGCGTTCCAGGCGGCGCTCGTCTTCCTCGGCTTCTCCCTGGTGTTCGGGCAGGACGTGTCGCAATTCCCGCCGGGCTGGAGGGAGGCGGCCCTCGTCCTGCGCGTGACCGCCACCGTTTTCGCGCCGTTCCTGATCCTGAAGTTCTTCCTCGAGTTCCCGCGCCGCTCCGCGATCGTGCGCCGGGCGCCGTGGCTCGTGCCGGCGTGCTTCGCCGTCTCCTGCGTGGCCTGGGTTTTCGGGCTGGCGTTCCAGGGCCTGATGGCCTACTCGTTCGACGCGTACGAGCGGTTCGCGGCGGGCCTCGGCGGCAGCGGCGCCCGCATGGTGGGAACCGCAGCCGCGGCGGGCATGATCGTCGTCGCCCTGGTCGCGCTCGCGCTGAACACGGCGCGGGCGGAGTCGAGGGACGACCGGCGCAGGCTGATCCTGATCCTGATCGGCGCTCTCGCGGGGCTGCTGCCGGTTCTCGTCCTCTATCTCTGGCCGAAGAAGGTGCCGGCGGCGGTTCTCCTCGTGTCGCTCCCGCTGATGGGACTCTTCCCCATCACGTTCGTGATGGCGGTCGTGCGCCACCGGATCTTCGGGATACGCCTCGTGCTGCGCCGGGGGCTGCAGTACGCCCTGCTCTCCCGCGGGTTCCTCGCGATCGAGGGGTTCGCGATCTTCCTGGCCCTCTACTTCGCGGTGGGCCCGCTGCTGGTCCGCTACGTTCCGGACTCCGCGCAGAGCGTCGCGTCCGTCGGGATCGCCGCGGTGACGCTCGGGCTCGTCTTCGGCACGCAGCGCGTGAACCGCCGGATCATGCCGATCATCGACCGCAGGTTCTTCCGCGACGCCTACGACGCCCAGAGGATCCTCACGGAGCTGGCGAAGGCGGTCCGCCACCTGGCGTCCCGCCCGGACCTCCTCCTGCAGAAGGTCACGGACGAGATCTCGGCGGCGCTGCACCCCGATCACGTGGCGGTGTTCCTGCGGGAAGAGCCGTGGCCGCGGCTGTCGCCGATCCGGGACGCCGCCGCCGTCCGCTTCGACGCGGGCGAGTCCGGGAAGGAAGGCGGCGAGCGGTTCGCGCTCCACGTGTACCGCCGGAGCACGGCGCCGCGGCCCGTGGGCGCGTGGCGGGAGAGGCTTGCGCCGGAGACGGTCCTGTTCGCGCGCCGCTCCGTGGCCCACGCGCTCGATGTCTCCGTCCACGGCGAGCCGGAGATCCTGGACGTGTTCGCGGCGTCGGGACCGGCGGCATCCACGGACGGCCGGCCCGCCGGCGCCGCGGGGTGTCTCGACGACGCGGAGCTGTTCCTTCGATTCGACGCGCGGATCGTCGTCCCGCTCGCGACCCAGGGCAGAGCGCTCGGCTTCCTCGTGCTGGGGCAGAAGCGCTCCGAGGAGCACTACACGAGCCAGGACCACCAGCTACTCCTCGGGGTGGCCGAACAGGTATCCATCGCGCTCGACTACAGCCGGATGATCGAACGGGTCGCCGAGCAGCAGAAGCTGGAGAGGGAGATCCAGATCGCGCAGGACGTGCAGGAGAGGCTCTTTCCCCAGGACCGGCCGGTGCTGTCCACGTTGAAGTGCGCCGGCACGTGCCGGACCGCCCGCGGGGTCGGTGGGGACTACTTCGACTTCCTGCGTTTGGGGCCCGACCTGCTCGGGCTCGTCGTGGCGGACATCGCCGGGAAGGGGCTGTCGGCCGCGCTCCTCATGGCGAGCCTCCAGGCCCTCGTGCGGAGCCACGCGGCCGCGCAGGCGGACGACGTCGGCGCGTTCGCGGGGGAGATCAACCGCCACCTGTGCGAGTCCACCGACGACGCGCGCTTCGCGACACTCTTCCTAGGCATTTACCACGACGACACCCGGCGGCTCCGCTACGTCAACGCCGGGCACAACCCTCCGATCCTGCTGCGGAGCGGCAGCGCGGCGCCGCTCTTGAGGCTGGTGCCGTCCGACACGATCCTCGGCTGCTTTCCGGAGCGCCGGTGGAGCGAGCAGGAGATCGGCCTCGAGCCCGGCGATCTCCTGGTGATCTTCTCCGACGGGATCGTCGAGGCGACGAACGCCGCGGACGAGCAGTTCGGGGACGACCGGCTCGTGGACCTCGTCGAGCGGAACGCCGGACTCGACGAGGAAGCCCTCATGGCGGCCATCCTGGGGGAGGTCGGCCGCTTCCTCGGCCCCGTCCCGCCCCAGGACGACATGACGCTCATCGTCGCGCGCATCCGCTGATCCGGGAGGCGGCTCCGGATCGGGGTGGGCGCGTCGCCTCTCTATCGCGCGACGGCCGCCGCGGCCTCGGCGAGCGCGGCCTCGAAGAGCGCGTCCCTCGAGGTCCGCTCCAGCTCGCGGCAGAGAAGGGCGGCGTCGTCCAACTCCCCGAGCTTCAGCGACGCGGGGAGGGGACAGGTCCCCTCGACCTCCACGGTGAGCCTGACGATGTCGGCACCCGCGGCCGTCCGTTCCGCGCGGAACCGCGCGGGAGGCTCGCCACCCGGAGCGTCGATGCGCACGGCGACCAGGTCGCCGCGCCCGGCCGCGGCGTCGCACGACGCGAGCCCCCGAACGGCCTTGCGATCCCGGCGGCGCCAGGCCCAGCCCTTCGAGGCGCGAGACCACGAAAGACGCGACGCGAGCCAGCCCACGAGGTACGCCGCGGCGACCGTCGAGCCCGTCGGGCCGGCCGGGCCCCCGGCGATCACCTCCACGCCCGCGATGCCCTCCAGATGGCGCCGGGTCAGCGGCGAATCGAAGAACGAGGCGACCGCCTCGCGCCACCGCTCGAGGCGCGTCCACGCGAGGTCGCCGGCGCTCCCGCGCCAGCGGGCGAGCCGCGAGAGCGCCGCGAGCTCGCGCAGCGCCTCGGCCGGGTCGGCATGCCGCGCGGCGTCCACGAGGAATCGGTCGGACAACCTCGCGAGCGGCTCCCAGAGAGGGTCCGCGGCGAACGCCGCGCGCCGCCACCAGACGAACACCGGCGTGTCCTCGACCAGCAGCCTCAGGACCGTGGCCGGTACCAGCGGCAACGCCGAGCGGGACGCTTCGAGAGTCACCTGCTCGCTGCAGACGACGGCTCCGCCCGGCCCGCGGTGGCAGTGCGCGGACACGAAGACCGCGAGCGGCTCGGCGGGCCGCGCGGTCTCCCGCACTCCCGAGAGGACGATCGCCCGGCCCGGGTGGTTCTCGGACAGGAGCGCCACGACCTTCGTCGCCTCGCGGGCGTCCTCGGCCGTGTCGCACGCGACCACGAGGGTATGCATGGAGGCGCGGACGACCGGCTGCTCCTCGGACGACGCGGCGCGCCACATCTCGGCGAGCTTCCGCTCGACCGACTCGACGTCGCCGGCGCCGACCGGCTCGAGGCTCTCCATCACAGCCTCCGCCACGCGCGCCCGTCGCGCTCGAGGAGCGCGTCGGCTTCGGGCGGGCCCCAGCTTCCGGCGGGATACTCCGCGGGCGCCCCGCCCGCCGCGGCCCACCCGCTCTCGATCGGATCGATCCACGCCCAGCACGCTTCGACCTCGTCGCGGCGGATGAACAGCGTCGGGTCGCCGAGGATCGCGTCGAGCAGCAGCCGCTCGTAGGCTTCCGGCGGCTCCTGGCCGAAGGAGGTGCCGTACCGGAATTCCATGGCGACCGGCTGGATCCTGGCCTCCGGCCCGGGGACCTTGGAGTCGAAGCGCAGGGTGATCCCCTCGTCCGGCTGGATCCTGAGGGCGAGGGTGTTCGCGTCGGGCCCGGCGCCGCGGCCGAACAGCTTGAGGGGTACCTGGCGGAAGGTCAGCGCGATCTCCGTGACGCGCTTCGGGAGCCGCTTGCCGGATCGAAGGTAGAACGGGACGCCCGCCCAGCGCCAGTTGTCCACGAAGACGCGGAGCGCCGCGTAGGTCTCGGTCCTCGAATCCCCGGCCACGCCCGGCTCCTCGAGATAGCCGGGGACCGCGCGACCCCCCGACGCTCCCGCCGCGTACCTTCCGCGCACCGACACGGCGGGGGCGCGCTCCGGGGGCACGGGACGAAGGGCGCGGAGCACCTTGACCTTCTCGTCCCGGATCGCGTCCGCGTCGAGGGACACCGGCGGCTCCATCGCGGTGAGGCAGAGGAGCTGGAACATGTGGTTCTGCACGATGTCGCGGAGGATGCCGGCCTCCTCGAAGTAATCGCCCCGGCCCTCGACGCCGAGCGTCTCCGCGACGGCGATCTGGACGTGGTCCACGTACCCCCGGCCCCACAGCGGCTCGAAGATCGCGTTGCCGAACCGGAAGACCATCAGGTTCTGCACGGTCTCCTTGCCGAGGTAATGGTCGATCCGGAACACGTCGCGCTCCTCGAAAGCGGAGTGGATCTCGGCGTTGAGGGCGCGCGCGGTCGCGAGGTCGCGCCCGAACGGCTTCTCGACGACCACGCGCGCGAAGGTCCCTCCCGCTCCGGGCCGGCCGAGCCCCGAGAGCGCGAGGTTGCGGACGATCGTCGGGTAGGCCGACGGGGGCGTGGCGAGGTAGAAGAGGCGGTTGCCGCCGGTCCCGCGCTCGCGGTCGAGCCGCGCGAGGTGGTCCGCGAGGCGCCGGTATCCGTCGGCGTCCTCGAACGAGCAGGGCACGTACGAGATCCTCGGCGCCATCTCCTTCCAGAGATCGAGGTCGAGCGGCCGCCTCGAGTTCCGCACGATCCCGTCCCGGATCGCGTCGGCGAAGGCCGAGTCGGACAGCGGGCGCCGCGCCGCGCCGACGAGCGCTAGGCCCGCGGGGAGCAGGCGGTCGAGGTGGAGGTTGTAGAGGGCGGGGACGAGCTTGCGGCGGGTCAGATCGCCCGACGCGCCGAAGATGACGACGGAGCAAGGCGCGGCGGCGCGCTCGCGCCTCAGGCCGGTCCGCAGCGGGTTCGTCTCGAGAGCGGCTTCCACACCCTCACCCCGTCTTCTTCACGGCGTGCCCGCCGAACTCGTTCCGGAGCGCCGCGATGACCTTGGCCGAGAACGACTCGTCCTGCCTCGACGCGAAGCGGGCCAGGAGCGACAGCGTGAGCACCGGCGCGGGGACGTCGAGGTCCATCGCCTCCTGCACCGTCCAGCGCCCCTCGCCGGAGTCCTCCACGTAGCCGCGGAGGGACTCGAGCCGCGGATCCCTCTCGAACGCCCGCTCGGCCAGCTCGAGGAGCCACGACCTCACGACGCTCCCGTGGTTCCAGAGGCGCGAGACCTCGCCGAGGTCGTACGCGAACCGGCTGCGCTCGAGGATCTCGAACCCCTCGCCGTAGGCCTGCAGCATCCCGTACTCGATCCCGTTGTGGATCATCTTCGCGAAGTGTCCCGATCCCACGGGGCCGGTGCGGAGGTAGCCTCCCTCCGGCGCGAGATCGCGAAGGACCGGTTCCGCGCGGCGGAAGTGCGCCTCGTCGCCCCCGACCATCAGGCAGTAGCCGTTCTCGAGCCCCCAGATCCCCCCGCTCGTCCCCGCGTCCAGGAAGCCGATCCCCTCGGCCTCGAGCCGCTTCCCTCGCCGCATCGAGTCGTGGTAGTTCGAGTTCCCGCCGTCCACCACGATGTCGCCGGTTGCCAGTCCGGGCGCCAGCCCGGCGAGAACCTCGTCCACGACGGGTCCCGAGGGGACCATGAGCCAGATCAGCCTGGGCCGCGAGAGGGTCGCGAGCAGCTCCGTCGCGCTCGGCACGGGCTTCCCCCCCGCCTCGCTCAGCCTCGCGAGCGAGTCCGCTTTCTTCGCCGTTCCCACCACCGAATGGCCCCGGCGAATCAGCCGGGTCGCCATGTTGAGCCCCATCCTTCCGAGACCGATCATCCCGAGTTCCATGCGAGCTCCTCGCGGCCATGCAACCCGCCGCCCGCCTACTTTACCCCCGCGCGAGAGAAGCCGGCCGCCGCCCCTACAAATCGAGCGCGTTCCGCACCATAATGGTCGCTCCCGGAGACCTCATGAAGCTGCCGATACCGCCCATCATCCTCGCGCTCGCGCTGGCGCTGCTGCTGGCGGCGCCCTTCGCGTTCCTCGCGGGGCGCCGGGGGGGGCGCCACCGCGGGATGCCCGGGTGGGTCGGCTTCTGGGTGTTCTTCTCCGGTCTCCTCGTGATTCTCTCGCGGGCCGAGATCTGGTTCTCGTTCCCGGTCCTCGGGGTGCTGATGTTCATGGCGCTCCGGGAGTACTTCTTCCTCGCGCCGGTCCGGCCGCACGACCGGTGGGCGATCCTCGCGGCCTACCTCTCGATCCCGTGCGCGCTGTTCCCGGCGGTGGCCGACGACCTTTCGCTGTTTGTGGCCATCGTGCCGGTCGGTCTCCTCCTGCTGTTCCCGGTGCTCCTCACGTTCGGCCCGAGGCAGCCGGGGCTGCTGGACTCCGTCGGGCGCGTGCTCCTCGCGGCGCTGGTGTTCGTGGTCGCCGGGGCGCACCTCGGCCTCATGGCGCACCAGCCGCACGGGCGGCTCGAGCTGTTCGCGATCCTCGTGCTGTTCGCCGAGCTTCCCCAGCGCGTGGCCGGCCGGCCGCGCCCCGGAGGCGAGATGCTCCGCCCCGCGATCGGCGTCGCGCTGGCGCTCGTGATCTGCTCGGGCATCGGGTGGTGGCTCGGACCGCTCGGCGCCGTGACGCGGCAGCAGGGGACGATCGCCGGGGCGCTGGTCGCGCTGGCGGTGACGGCGGGCGCGAGCGTCGCCGACGCGGTGGCGCAGGACCTCGGCCTCGGAGTCGCCTCGTCGCGCTTCGGGCGGGGGGCGTTCCTCGATCGAGCGATCCCCGCCCTCTACGCCGCTCCGGTCTGCTACCACTACTTCCGGTACTTCCTCTGATCGCCATGCGCCGGCTGCTTCGAACCGCCGCGGTCATTACCTTCCAGGCGCTCGTCGTCCGGCCGGTGATCCTCTGGTTCGTGGGCGTTCGGTACCGCAGGCGGAGCCTCGTCCCGAAAGGCCCCTGCCTCGTCGTCGCGAACCACAACTCCCATCTCGACGCGGCCGTGCTCCTCTCGCTCTTCCCGCTGCGGCGCGTCGCCCAAGTGCACCCGGTGGCCGCCGCGGACTACTTCGGGAAGACGTGGCTTCGGCGCGCGATGGCGCTCCTCTTCATGAACGGCATCCCGATCGAGCGCACCGCGCGGGGCGGCACGGACACGCTGCAGCCGATGATCCAGGCGCTCAGGGACGGCGAGAGCCTGATCTTCTTCCCCGAGGGAAGCCGGGGCGAGGCGGGCGTCGTCGCGCCTTTCCGCGCGGGGGTCGGCCGGATCGTGCAGTCGGTCCCGGGACTGCTGGTCGTGCCGGTGTTCCTCACCGGCCCCGAGCGCATCTGGCCGCGCGGACAGAAGATCCCCGTCCCCCTCGGGATCGACGCCAACGTCGGCAAGCCGCGCGCGTACCCTCACGACGCGGAGGCGCGCGACATCGCCGACCAGGTTCGCAACGACGTCCTGGCACTCGCGCCGCCCCCGGCGCCGGTACCCGGCCCGCGCCCCGCTCCGCCGGTTCGCGCGGCGGTCTGCGGGATCGATCCCACGAGCCGCGGCGCGCTCGCGGTCGCGCTCGTGCGGCGCCTCGGGGAGTCCGGGCGGACGGTCGGGATCGCCGAGCCCGCGCTCGAGGCGGACGCCGGCGGCGTGAGGGAGCTGGCGGGAGGCATCCCGGTGGCGAGGAGCCGGGCGTGGATCGCGTTCCTCGCGTGGCTGTTCCGCACGGGCGGGCTCTACCGCGGCTCCAGGTTCGCGGAGATGGTCGAGCACTCGCGGATGGACGAGTCGCTCGAAAACGGCAGGTCCGCGCGGTTCGTGGTGGACGACGGCAGCGCCCTGGTGGACCTCCTGGCATGGGCCGAGGCCGACTTCTACCGGGGGAAGTTCGACGAGCGCGACGTGCACCACGCGATCGGGTACCTCTCCGGCGAGCGCCGGATCCCCGTCCGGAAGTGGTGGACCTTCGCGCGAAAGACCCCCGGCGTGTGGCTCCTCAACGTGTTCGGCCTCGCCCGGCTCGAGGCGCCATCCGTCCTGGTGCTGGTCGCGACGCCTCCCGCCGAGGTCATGGAGCGCCGCCGGGCCGCGGGAGCGCCGCTCGAGCCGCACGAGAACGAGGAGTTCCTCGAGAAGCTCCAGGAGGCCTACCGGGAAGTCGCGGCACTCCTCAAGCGGCGAGGGGTCGAGGTGTTCGAGGTCGAGGCGCCCGCGCTGTCGGCGGAAGCGGGCGTCGGAAAGGCGGCGGAGGCCTGCCTGCGCCTCGCCGACGGGCCGGGCTCCCCCGCGGAATCCGCGCCGGCAAGATAAGCGCAGGCCACAGGGAGGTGGGGCATGACGGGTCTCGAAAGGGCGTGCACGATCGCGCTCAGGGATTGCCTCGGTGTGAAGCCGGGCGAGTCGCTGCTCGTGGTCACGGACGGCGAGCTCGCGGCGATCGGGCGCGCGCTCCTCGACGCGGGGCGGAAGCTCACCGACCGCGCGTTCTACCTCGAGATCCCCGCGGGGGGCGTGCCGGGGAGCGAGCCGCCGCCCGGCGTCGCGGAGCTGATGGCGCGCGTGAGCGCGGTCGTGGCCCCGACGAGCCGCTCGCTGACCCATACCGAGGCGCGGCGTTCGGCCTGCGCCGCCGGCGCGCGCGTCGCCACGATGCCGGGGATCACCGAGGACACGCTGGTGCGCTGCCTCGACGCCGACGTGCACGCGATCGCGCGGCGCGCCGACCGGGTGGCCGAGATCTTGACGCGCGGGAAGGTCGCGAGGGTCACGAATCCCGCCGGGACCGACGTCACGCTGCCGATCGAGGGGATCAAGGCGATCGCGTCGCGTGGGCTGATCCTCGAGGCCGGGCAGTTCGGGAACCTCCCGTCCGGCGAGGCCTACCTGATGCCGGTGGAGGGGGCGGCGCAGGGGATCGTGGTCGTGGACGGCGCGATGGCGGGCTTGGGCGTGATCGAGGACGAGCCGATCCGGATCCGCGTGGTGGACGGCCTCGCGGTGGAGGTGAGCGGCGGAGAGGAGGCCCGTAGGCTCCTGGCGCTCATGGACAAGGCCGGGCCGGACGCCCGCAACGTCGCGGAGCTCGGAGTCGGCACCAACGACCGGGCGAGGATCACCGGGACGATCCTCGAGGACGAGAAGATCCTCGGCACCGTGCACATCGCCTTCGGCAACAACGCCTCGATGGGCGGCACGGTGAAGGTCCCGTTCCACCTCGACGGCGTGATCCTCGCCCCCACCCTCGTCGTGGACGGCGAGATCCTGCTCGAGGACGGCAACCCGCGCTTCTGATGCGCGGAATCCATCGGTAAATGCGCCGGGGCGCGCAGACCGCACCGGAAAGGTACGGTTTCGAGCCCCGGCGCGCCGCCTCCCGCCGTTGCACGGACCTTGCTTCTCTAGTAACCCTGTCCTCCAAATACCGGAGAAGCGCTCATGCAGACTCTTCGGATGAAGACGGAGTTCCTCCCGACCCTGCTGAAAGGGCTCGCGCCCTGGGGGACGCTGTACGCTCCCGTGGAGCGCGCGCCGGGGGTCTACTCGCTCGAGGCGACGGGCGAGGACGTGTCGCGCGCGCGCCCCGAGGCGCTGCGGACGATCGTCCCGTTCAAGAAGCTGCTGCTCAAGCCGCGCTTCACGATGCTGGAGCAGGGCGAGAGGGGCGCTTCGGTCGAGAGCCGCGAGAACGACTTCGAGCCGCGCGTGTTCTTCGGCGCGCACGCCTGCGACATCCACGCGCTCAAGATCACCGACCTGATGTACCTCTCCGATTACCCCGACCCGTACTACCGGCGCAACCGGGAGTCGTTGACCGTGATCGGCTTCGGTTGCATGCCGGACGAGAAGTGCTTCTGCCACTCGCTCAACACGTCGAACGTGGACGAGGGATACGACCTGTTCCTCACGCCGCTCGAGGGGCGGTTCCTGGCCACCGTCGGCAGCGCGCGCGGCGACGACATCGTCCGCGCCAACTCCGGCCTGTTCGAGGCCTCGACGCCGCAGGACACGCGGGACTACCTCGAGCGCCTCAAGAGGCGCGAGAAGGCCTTCACGCTCTCGATGGACGTGACCGACCTCCCGTACGTGCTCGAGCTGAAGAAGGACGATCCGGTCTGGCAGGAGCTCGGCAAGAAGTGCCTCTGCTGCGGCTCCTGCTCGATGGTCTGCCCGACCTGCACCTGCTTCAACGTCGCCGACGAGATCCCCAGGGAGGGGGCGGCGGCCCGAGTGCGGACGTGGGACTCCTGCCTCTACCGCGAGTACGCGCTCGTCGCGGGAGGCCACAACTTCCGGGACGACCGGGCCGACCGGGTCAAGAACCGCTACTACCACAAGCAGGAGGCGTTCGTGAGGGAGTTCGGGATGCCCTCCTGCGTCGGGTGCGGCCGGTGCATCGAGAACTGCCCCACCGGCATCAACGTGGTGGAGGTCTTCCGTTACGTGCGAGGTGACCTATGACCGACGGGATCCCGGAGCGACTGCCGGTCCGCGGCGGGCCCCGCAGACTGCCGACGGGCGAGAACCCCTACGCGACCGCGCCGGCGCGAGTCATGAGGGTGACCGACCTCGTCCCCGACGTGCGCCTCTTCGACTTCCGGTTCACCGACGGAGCGCTCGCGGAGCAGTTCACGTTCCGCCCCGGCCAGTTCGTGATGCTGTCGATCCTCGGCGTGGGCGAGGCCCCGTTCTCCCTCCCGTCGTCGCCCACCCGGCGCGGGTACTTCCAGCTCGGCATCCGCCGCCTCGGCAGCGTCACCAACTACCTCTTCGACAACGTGCGCGAGGGGGACGTGGTGGGGATCCGCGGCCCGCTCGGGAACGGCTTCCCGGTGGAGAAGTTCGAGAAGCAGGACCTGCTCATGGTGGCGGGGGGGCTCGGGATGGTCCCGCTGCGCGGGCTCCTCCAGTACGCCATCGACCTTCGCGACCGGTTCGGCCGGGTGATCCTCGCGTACGGCGCGCGGAGCCCGGAGCTGGTGCTGTTCCGCGACGAGCTGGAGTCGATCGCCCGCCGCGGTGACGCCGAGGTGCTGCTCTCGGTGGAGAGCGCGTCGGGTCATCCCTGGCCGGGGAAGCTGGGCGTCGTGACCGAGCTGCTCGACGAGATCAAGGTGGACGTGACCCGCACGTACGCCGTCGCCTGCGGACCGCCGGTCTTCTACAAGTTCATGATGGAGAAGCTGGTGGCGGCGCACTTCGCCAAGGACCGCATCTTCCTGAGCCTCGAGCGCCGGATGGAGTGCGGCGTCGGGAAGTGCGGGCACTGCGCGGTGGGGTACACCTTCACCTGCCTCCACGGCCCCGTATTCTCGTTCTGGGACGCGATCAACCTGCCCGAGCTGATCTACACGTAGGGGAGAGCTCCATGGCCAGCGCCAAGCCCAAGGTCGGGATCTTCGGCCTCACCGGTTGCGCGGGAGACCAGCTGCAGATCCTCAACTGCGAGGACGAGCTGCTGCGGCTCGCCGAGCGCATGGACATCGTGGACTGGGTCATGGTCCGTTCCCAGAACGACCACACCTGCCGCCTCGACGTCGCCTTCGTCGAGGGGGTCGTCGCCACCCAGCGGGACCTGCGAAACCTGAAGGCGATCCGCGGGCGCGCGAAGACGCTCGTGGCGGTCGGCACCTGCGCGGTGTGGGGCGGGCTGCCCGCGATGCGGAACGAGATCCCGCGCGACGTCCTGCAGCAGGAGGTCTACAGGAGCGACGCCCCGTTCCTGGACACCGTCGAGGCGCGCCCGGCGACCGACTTCGTTCCGTTCGAGTTCTCGCTCCCAGGTTGTCCGATCGAGCGGCACGAGTTCCTCCGCGTCGCGAACGCCCTGCTCGCCTCGACCGTCCCCGAGCTCCCGAAGGTGCCGGTCTGCTGGGAGTGCAAGACCCGCGAGAACCTCTGCCGCGTCGTCCACTTCAACGAGGTCTGCTGCGGCGCCATGACGCGCGGCGGCTGCGGCGCGCGCTGTCCCTCCCACGGCGTGGCCTGCGCCGGGTGCCGCGGCCTCGCCGAGGAGACCAACTACGACGCGAACATCACCATGTTCAAGGACCGGGGGATCTCGTGGGTCGAGATCGCGCGGCGGATGGAGAACTTCTCCTCGCCGGTCTGGATGAAGATGGGGCTGGAGCAGGAGGTGCGCGGTGGAAGCTAGGACCATCACGATTCCCCACCTCGGGAGGGTCGAGGGGCACGGCGGCATCTTCGTCAAGATCGTGGGCGACACCGTCCACGAAGTGAACATGGACATCTACGAGGGGAGCCGCTACTACGAGGCCCTGCTCCGGGGGAAGCACTTCCTCGAGGTGCAGGGGATCATCACGCGGGTCTGCGCGATCTGCTCGGCGAACCACACCGTGGCGGCCCTCACCGCCCTCGAGAACGCGCTCGGGATCGAGCCGCCGGACCGGATCCACAGGCTCCGCGGCCTCCTTCTTCTCGGCGCCACCATCGAGTCGCACGCGCTGCACGTGTTCGCGCTGGCGCTCCCCGACTTCCTCGGCTACGACTCGGTGATCGGCATGGCGGCGAAGTTCCCGAACGAGGTGACCTTCGCGCTGAAGCTGAAGCAGCTCGGGAACCGCATCCAGGAGCTGATCGGCGGCCGCGCCGTCCACCCGATCAACACCCTCGTGGGCGGGTTCGGGAAGCTCCCCTCGAAGCGCGATCTCCGCGCGATCCGCGACGAGCTGGCCGCCGTGATCGATCCCCTGATGAAGACCGTGGACCTGGTGAAGACGCTCGAGGTCCCGGAGTGGGGGACCGAGCCGACGATCTACGTCGCGCTCCGCCCGTACGACAAGTCCTACTTCCGCTTCCGCGGCGTGTCCATCTGCACGTCGCGCGGCGAGGAGTACCCGCTCGACCGCTACCGCGACGTCGTGCGCGAGTTCACCGTGGAGCACTCCCACGCGAAGCACGCCGCGCTGGCGTCGGGCGAGAGCTACATGGTCGGCTCGCTCGCGCGGCTGACGCTCTGGGGCGACCGGTTCGTCGGGCGGGCCAGGGAGGTTTTCGAGGTCCTGTTCCCGGAGGGTGTGAAGGACAACATCCTGCTGAACAACTGGGCGCAGCTCGTGGAACTGGTCCACTGCATCGAGCGGGGCGTCGAGGTGTGCGACCTGCTCCTGGACATGCCGGAGACCGGCAGCGAGATGGTGGACTACGAGGTGCGGGCGGGCAGGGGCGTCGGCGCGATCGAGGTCCCGAGGGGCACCCTGTTCCACGAGTACGAGATCGACGACGACGGCCGCGTCGTGTCCGCCAACGTCATAACCCCCACGGCCCAGAATCTCGCGAACACCGAGCGCGACCTCCGTGCCGCAGTGGAGGTCCTGATCCGCCGAGGCGGGAAGGCCGCCGAGACGGACCGGCTCCGCAACAGCCTCGAGATGGTGGCCCGCGCCTACGACCCTTGCATCTCCTGTTCGGTCCACGTCGTCCGGACCTGAAGGGCGGGGAAAGGGGGGCCTCGTGCCGGACGGGCGCCAGGGGAGGCAGGCCGGCGACGCGCGGCGCGTGCTCGTCGTCGGCCTCGGCAACTCGTTGATGGCGGACGACGGCGTCGGCATCGCGGTGGCCGAGCGGCTCTCGGGTCTCGAGCTCCCCGCCGGGGCCCGCGCCGAGGTCGGCGATACCGACTCGCTCCGGCTCCTCTCCCTGTGGAAGGGCGAGGAGGAGATCTGGCTGGTGGACGCGATCCTGCGCGATACGGAGCCCGGGACGGTCCACCGCATGTCCCACGACGAGGTCCTCTCGATCCCCCAGCGTCACGCCGCGGCCCACTTCCTGAGCCTGCCGGAGAGCCTCCGCTGGATCGCCGCGGCGACCCCGGACATGGCGCGGGTGCGCTACCGGCTCTGGGGGGTCGAGCCGGAGTCCATCGCCCTGTCGCCCGGGCTCACGCCGCGCGTCGCCGCGGCGGCCGAGGCGGTGACCGCCGAGATCGCCCGGGAGCTCCTCCTCGTTCTCGGGAGGACGATTGACGCCGGGACCGCGCCGGGAGGAGAGTAGGGGAGCGGAGCATGAAGCCATGAGCGAGCCGAGGACCTTCGAGCGCCTGACCGAGCAGTCGCTGGAGGAGCACGGGCAGATCCACTTCTTCCTGGAGCGTCTCCAAAAGGCGCTCGGCGGCGTCGTGCCCGGGCAGGCCGACGTCGAGCCGATGCGGCGCGTCGCGGCGGAGCTCGAAGGGCTCGTCGAGCGGCTTCAAGAGCACTTCCAGCGGGAGGAGCAGGTGCTGTTCCATGCGCTCGTGGACGCCGACGAGGCCTGTCGCGCGGACGTCCGGCACCTCGAGAACCAGCACGAGCGCCTGATGGAGATCCTCGAGATGGCCCGGATCCATGCCGGGCGCGGCGAGGCCGCCGATGCGGCGCTCCTCAAGGCGGACGTCGAGGGGTTCCTGGCCGTCCTCGCCGCCCACGAGGGCGCCGAGGAATCGCTCTTCCGGCGCGCCCTCGCCGGTTGACGGACACGGGCGGGGGTGATAAGTTCGGCCGTTGCCGTGATGACGAAAGTGAGTCCGCATCCAACCCGCCCGCCCTTGCCGGGCGGCCTCCGCTCCGCGGGGGACGCTTCGGCGAGGAGGCCGCGTGAAGGGGCGCTCGGAGTCCGAGCGCCCTTCGTGTTTTCGGCAGTCTCGCGGGGGGCGGACGCACGGTAGGAGAGTCCCGCATGCTGGAGCCGAAAGAGCAGTTGACCCGGCTCGTGCTGATCCAGGACCTGGCCCTCGAGATCCAGTCGGCCCGGGCGGTCGTGGAGGGGGCACCGGCCCGTATCGAGGAGATCGAAGGCCGCTTCCGCGAGCGCAACGCGGAATACGTCGAGGTCAAGGAGCGCTACGACGCTCTCGAGAAGGACCGCACGGATCGGACGCTGGAGCTCGAGGGTCTCGAGGCGTCGCGCAAGAAGTTCATGGAAGCGCTGATGCAGGTCAAGAACCAGCGCGAGTACGCCGCCGTGCTGAAGGAGATCGACGCGGTCAAGGCGCAGATCGGCTCGCACGAGGAGGCGATCCTCAAGGGCATGGAGGAGATCGAGACGCTGAAGACCGACCTCGACGCCCGCGCCGGCCACATCGAGGAGGAGCGTCGCCAGGTCGCCGAGGAGCACGCCCGCGTCGAGGCGGAGGCCGCCGCCGCCACCGCTCGGATCGAGGAGGCGGAGCGCGAGCGCGGAGCCCTCGAGGCGGAGCTGCCGGCCGACCTCATCGAGGGCATCCGCCGGGTCGAGGAGAGCCGCGGCGGCTTGTTCCTCGCGAAGGCCGACAAGGAGCTGTGCCAGTCCTGCTTCGTTCGCATCCGGCCCCAGGTGTTCCAGGAAATCCGGCTGGCGTCGCGCATCCACAACTGCCGCCAGTGCCGGCGCTATCTCTACCACGAGCCGGCCTTGAAGCCGGCGCCCGCCGGCCAGCCCGTCGAGGATGCCGGCCAGGCCCCGATCGAGACGGCGAATGGCGGCCCGGTTTAGGGCCGCGATCGACGGCGGGTCCCGCGGCAACCCGGGGCTCGCGGCCTGGGGAGTGGCGGTGCTCGACGCCGGGGGGCGCTGCATCGAAGGGCATGCCGCGACCATCGGGCACGCCACCAACAACATCGCCGAGTACAGCGCGCTGCTCGAGGCGCTCGAGCGCGCGGAGGCCGCCGGCGCCCGCGAGGTCGAGATCCGGGCCGATTCGGAGCTGGTCGTGCGCCAGATCGAGGGGCGCTACAAGGTCCGGCATCCCGGCCTGATCCCGTTGCACGCCGAGGCCAAGCGCAGGATCTCGCGGTTCCGCTCCTTCCGGATCGTCCACGTTCCCCGCAAGGAGAACGGCGAAGCCGACCGTCTCGTGAACCTCGCCCTCGATCGCGCCGAGAAGGGGCGCCCCGGCGAGACCGTGAGGGTCGTGGTGGTCTCCGAGTCGCCGGCCGACGGGGCGTGACGTGGGCGGCGGGGCGGCCGCGGCGCTCGAGGACGTCCGCCGGCGCATCGCGAGCGCCTGCTCGCGCGCGGGGCGGGACGCCGCGTCGGTGGCGCTGGTCGCCGTCTCCAAGACCTTTCCCGCGGAACGTGTCCGGGAGCTGCTCGCGTGCGGGCACGACCTTTTCGGCGAGAACCGCGTGCAGGAGGCGCTCGAGAAGATCCCCCTCGTCGGCGCGGGAGCGCGATGGCACCTGGTCGGGCACCTCCAGGGCAACAAGGCGCGTCATGCGGTCGGCGCCTTCGAGCTGATCCACTCGGTGGACGGCCTCGACCTCGCCCGGGAGCTCGCCCGCCGCGCCGCGGCGAGAGGGACCGTCCAGCCGGTGCTGGTCCAGGTGAACCTCTCCCGCGAGGCGACGAAGTCGGGAGCCGGGGAGGACGCCGCCCTGCCTCTCCTCGAGGCGGCCGCCGCGCTGCCGGACCTCGAGGTGCGCGGCCTCATGACGATCCCTCCGCCGGTCGAGGATCCCGAGGCGTCCCGCCCCTGGTTCGCCCTGCTCCGGGAGCTCCGCGACCGGGCCGAGACGCGCCTCGGCCGCAAGCTGCCCGAGCTCTCGATGGGGATGAGCGACGACTTCGAGGTGGCGGTGGAGGAGGGAGCGACGATCGTGAGGATTGGCCGAGCGTTGTTCGGGGCGAGATAGGTTACGTTTCCGTTGCTTTTCGGCAGGTCGCGGACTATGTTTGGCCGCGGTTGCGTGTAACCGGAGGTCCGATCATGTCGAGCCGCCTGACCGCGATGGATGTCGAGAAACAGGACTTCAAGAGGGCCTTCCGCGGCTACGACTGCGGCGAGGTTCGGATGTTCCTCACCGCGGTCTCCGAGGAAATCGAGCGCGTGAATCTCGAGAACGCGCAGCTCCACGAGGAGGTCGGCGCGCTTCGCGGCCGGATCGACGACTTCCGGGAGCGCGAGCGGATGCTCCAGGAGACGCTCGTCACCGCGCAGAAGATGTCCGAGGAGCTCGCCGTCAGGAGCCAGAAGGAGTCCGAGCTGCTGATCAGGGAGGCGCGTCTCAAGGCCGAGCGCCTCCTCGAGCAGACCCAGGACCAGCTCTCCCGGATCGAGGGCGAGATCGGGCGCGTGAAGGTCGAGCGGGACGCGTTCGAGAACCGGCTGCGGAGCGCCATCGAGGAGCACCTAGCGCTGCTCGACCTCCGCAAGCAGGAACGCGCGGAGCTGGACAACGTCCGGTTCCTGCGCCGTCGCAATACCTCCAACGAAGCGGGATGATTCTCGCCGACCTCGCCGTCGCCGGCATCTCCGAGCTGGCCACCCCCGAAGGCCGCACCGCGCGCACGGGCGCCGACCTCGGCCGGATCCGGACGATCCGGGACGCCGCGGTCGCCTGCCGCGGCGGATCGATCGTCTTCGTCGGCACCGAGCGCGAGTTCCGCCAGGCCGTCGAGATGGAGCCGGGCGCCAGGATCCTCGACGCGCGGGCCGGCACGGTCCTGCCCGGCTTCGTGGACGCGCACACGCACCTCCCGTTCGCCGGCTGGCGCGAGTCGGAGTTCGACGAGCGCCTGCGAGGCGCGACCTACTCCGAGATCGCCGCCCGCGGCGGCGGGATCCTCTCGACCGTCGCGGCCACCCGCGCGGCGGCTCCCGAGAACCTGCGCCGAATGGTGCGGGATCGGCTCGACGCCGTGCTCGCGCTCGGGACCACGACGATCGAGGCCAAGAGCGGCTACGGCCTCTCCCTCGAGGCCGAGCTGAAGCAGCTCGAATCCCTCCGCGAGGGGGCCTCCGGTCACCCGGTCGAGGTCGTGCGGACGTTCCTCGGAGCCCACACGGTCCCGGCGGAGCACCGTGACGACCGCTCCCGGTACCTGCGCCTTCTCGTCGAGGAGATGCTGCCGGAGGTCGCGCGACGCGGGCTCGCGGAGTACGCCGACGCGTTCGTGGACGCGCACGCGTTCTCCCTCGACGAGGCGAGGGCCGTGATGCTCGCCGCCCGGGAGCGGGGGCTCGGCATCCGGATCCACGCGGACCAGCTCGCGGCGGACGGCGCCGCCGAGCTGGCGGCGGAGCTCGGGGCAGCCTCCGCGGACCACTTGGAGCACGTCTCGGACGCCGGGATCGAAGCGCTCGCTCGCGCCGGCACCTGCGGCGTGCTGCTCCCCGCGGCCACGTTCTTCCTGATGCAGTCTCAGGCGCCGCCCGGGCGCCGGCTCGTGGACGGCGGAGTGCCGGTCGTCGCGGCGACGGACTTCAATCCCGGCTCCTGCCCGAACGAGAGCATGAGCGCCGTCCTGTGGTTCGCCTGCCTCACCGCGCGCCTCGGCGTGGACGAGGCGATCACCGCGACGACCCTGAACGCCGCGCACTCCCTCGGCCGGGCCGACCGCACCGGCAGCCTAGAGCCCGGCAAGCGCGCCGACCTCGTGGTCCACGCCGTCCCCAACCGCTACCACCTGGTCTACCGCTTCGGCGTGCCCCGCGTCCGTACCGTGATCGCCGGGGGGCGAGTCGTCGTCGACGACGGCCAGCTCCTCCACCCTTCGGCCTGACCCGCCACCAAGCGCCCAAACCGCCACCCACGCGCATTCTCTTCCCATTGCCTGGGGGTTCTCACCCATTGGCTGCTGCGCGAATCGGAAGCCCCCGCCCCGCATCACGCTGGAGCTTCTACCTCCTTGTTCACGCGATCTCCGACTCAGCGAGGTGCGGGCGGCCCGCTCGCGGCTTTCGCTACCACCACTTGCCGCTGCGTCTTCGCTAGAGGCACTAGACCTCGAGAAACCGTAACCATGTACAGGAAATTCCCGTCTCCGAGCATTCCCGCTGGAATCACGTCCCGCACCTGCGCACAGCGGTCACCTGACGGCTCGAGGGAGATGGGCGGGAAGGTGATCGCCGATTGACCGACGAGCCGACGTTCAACATTCAAAGCGCCCTTCTCCCCCTTGCTGCGGCAGACGTACCCGACGAGCGCCGTCGGCAATTCTGCTCTCATGGGCTCGCCGTCTGCGCGGATGACTGGACCCGTCGGGCGGGGCGCAGTGTCGTCCCGCAAGAACCAGCCGCTTTGTGGCTGCAGTGCTACCGGAGCCGTCACCGTTACCCCGGTCTCCTCGGATTTCGGAAGGGCAGTTTCGAGCTGACCTGAGTGGAGGACGCCGAGCGACGCGTTCTCCGCGAGCGCCACGACTTGGTAGCTTCCTGGTGGGAGGTCGAGCATATGTTCCACGATGAGGGGCTGATCGTTCTGCTGCGTCGTCACCGTCCGATCGAACTCCTGCAGCACGCTTCCGTTGGCGATAATGGCGGCCGAAACTGCCCAGACCGTTCCGGTCGGGCCGCCGTCGGGAATCGCGAGTTGGAACAGCCCCGAGTACTTTTTGCCGTCGCAACCCGCTGGGATGAGGCCGAGGGTCAATGCGGCGCCATTCGCCCGTGGGTTTACAAACGCTGCGAGCCTCCGCGCGTCGACCACGGCCTTCTCGCTCGGGATCACGATGCGCGATCGCGTGCGCACTATCGCGTCTTTCGGCGTCACCTGGATACGAACGAGAAGCGACTGGTCCTCCGGCAACCCCTTCGGCTCGAAGCTGACGAGATACACGCACTCCATATCATCGGCGATGCCGCCCGCGATCGCCGACGAATCGATACCTTCCAGGAAGGCCTCGCCTCCTGTTTCGACAGCGAGACTCGACAGTGCGTCCTTGGCATCGCGGAGTCCGCCGCTATCAGCGGAGGTTCCTTGCGCCAGGACGGCGTAGACCCGTGCGCCAACTCTGCCGGCCATCGAGACCACCTGATCGAAGGAACCTGCGACGTCCCGAATTCCATCCGATCGGATGAACTCGGGTCGATTGCCGGCGAAGACGCCCTCCTGCTCCATTACCTTCGACACGGAGCGCAGGTAGTGTTCTCCAGCGTTGAGACGCATCGCGTCCGCGAAATAGACGACAGCCTTGGGAGCCTTCACGGGTACCAGGCGTAGGAGCGCCAATCGGAACCGCTCCAGCGAGGCATCTGCGCGTCGCATCTCCTGCCTCTGGAGGTCCTTGGCGAGTCCTTCGACCGCTCTCCACGTGCCCCGTGTGAAAAGCGAGGCCGTCCTGTCCGCCCCGGCCGTGCGCACCCGATTGTCCTTGTCGAATGCTGCGCTGCCTTTGAATTGGCACAACGGGTCGCGGTTGGGGCCCTGGCAGTTGAGGCCCTCTTCTTCTACAGATCGGATGTTCTTGTACGCACTGTCCTGCTCTTTGGCCTCGAGAGCGCCCGCACGCGTCGCCGCCTCGAGGCCAGCAACCCGAGCGGACTCCTCCTCGGCGAAGCGTTCCTGCCGCGACGTGTCTCGCTGCAGGCGATCGATCGCTGCGAGCAACTCTCTCGAGTCGTTGGTGAGCGACGACAAAGCCAGGAGATCGCGGCCGTTGGAGATCACCATGCCCCGGTTACCGCCGACGATGAGGGTCCTCACCAGCTCCCGTGCGACGTCGATGGCACGCGCCCGCCCCGCATACGTCAGTTGAGACTCATCGAAGTAGAAGAGATATGAGGCGATCGTTGGTGTGCCCGCGGGCGATCGGATAGAGTTCCCAGTAGTTTCCGTCGAAGAGCAAACCCGATCGAGCGAGAAATTACGAATGAGACTCTTGCCGACCCGTACCTCTAGATCGGTCGGTTGGATGTCGACCGGCGAGCCGTCTCGCTTGGAGACGCTAAGGTCGATCTGGACCAGTCGGGTGCCCGCTTTCTCGACGAGGCCGATGTCCTTGGGTTTGTCGGCGACCTCAGCGGCGCAGAGCACACTGAGGGCGGCCGCGGTTGCTACGCACGCCGGCACGAACCGAGTCGTTCTCCACATGGCGTCGCTTTCCTTCCAGCGCGCGGCCTCGAGCTCTTGCCTATGAATACGAGTACTTCCCGGGAGGACACATGTCAATCGGAATCTCGTCTAGCCACGAGAAGCGTTGCATCGTCGCCGCACTGGCGTGGGCGCAGGACGATTCCTGCAGCGCGGCCACCGCTGGCCGTGTGTGGGAGCGGGAGTACGCGGATCGTCTTGGGGATAGGGAATTCACGCCGCGAAACGGCGTTCCACGTCCGAGGAGGAACCCTCATGTCAACCCGCCACCAAGCGCCCAAACCGCCACCCACGCGCATTCGCCTCCCGGTGCCCCGGGGAGAGATCGCCGGGCCATGTCGGCGGCGGATCTTGGCGCGTCCAGGCCGGGAGCGGAAACCCGGTGACGTCGCCCGGACAGGTTCCTAGCCCGGGGAGGAGGGGCGTAATAAGATCGCTGGCGCGCCGCGAGGGAACGTGATCCCCCCCGAACGCGAGGAGTGACGACGGGTGACCACAGCACGAACGCTACAGCCGGAGGACCAGATCGCCCACTACCGGATCGTCGCGCCGCTCGGAGCGGGCGGGATGGGCGAGGTCTACCTCGCCCAGGACAGTACGCTCGGAAGGCAGGTCGCCCTCAAGATCCTCCCTCCCGAGCTCGTGCGCAGCCAGGAGCGCGTCCGGCGCTTCGTCCAGGAGGCGAAGTCCGCGTCGTCGCTCAATCACCCCAACATCGTCACGATCTACGAGATCGGGGAGGACCAGGTTCGCCCGGCGTCCGGCGTTCCGGGCGTCGCATCCGGCTCGGTCCAGTACATCTCGATGGAGCTCGTCGCCGGGAAGACGCTGGGGGCGAAGATCTACGACGAGCGGGCCGATCTGAGAACGCTGCTCGGCTACCTCGCGCAGGCCGCTGAGGGGATCGCGAAGGCCCACGCGGCGGGCATCGTCCACCGGGACCTCAAGCCGGGGAACATCATGGTCTCCGACGACGGGTTCGCGAAGGTCCTCGACTTCGGCCTCGCCAAGCTCACGGAGACCCAGGCCGCGGACCCGGCGCTGTCGAGCGCGCCGACGCAGGACGGAGGCCACACGCAGGGCGGGGTCGCCATCGGCACCGCCGGCTACATGTCTCCCGAGCAAACCCTGGGCAAGATCGTGGACCCGAGGTCGGACATCTTCTCCTTCGGCTGCATCCTCTACGAGGCCGCGACGCGAAGTCGGCCATTCGTCGCCGACTCGACGGTCGAGACCATGCACCGGATCCTCCACGACAAGCCGAAGCCGGTCGAGGAGGTCAATCCGAAGGCTCCGGCCGAGCTGCGACGGCTGATCCGCAGGTGCCTGGCCAAGAGCCCCGACCAGCGCATGCAGTCGATGAAGGACCTCGCCCTCGTCCTGCGCGAGATCGTCGAGGAGTTCGAAACCCTCTCGGCCTCCGCCAGCTCGGGTTCCTCCGCTGGAAGCGGAACGGTCGCGGCGCTCCAGCCCGCGCCACAGCGGATGTCCCGCGGCTGGATCGCTGCCGCCGTGGCCGCGGGCATCATCGGGATCATCGGGATCTTCCTCGGCGTCAACGGGCTACGGGCCCGGCGGGACGCGGCGAAAGGCGGCGACGCTCCGCCGCCGGCCCTCGAGGTTTCGAGCGTGCCGAGCCGGGGCGGCATTTCCTCGGTGGCGCTCTCGCCCGACGGCCGGTACCTCGCCTACGTCAGCGGCGCGGGAGGCCAGGCCTCCCTCTTCGTCCGCCAGATCTCGACCGGAAGCGAGATCAGGATCCTCGCGTCCCCGAAGCCGACGCTTTTCGTCTTGCCGTACTCTCCGAGCGGCGAGCACCTCTGGTATCTCGACTTCGCCTCGGAAAGCGAGGGAGGCTCGCTCTTTCAGGTGCCTTCGCTCGGCGGCACGCCGCGGAAGATCGCGAGCCAGGTCTTCTCGACCGTCAGCTTCTCGCCCGACGCCAAGCGAATCTGCTTCGGGCGGGTCAACCCGTCGACCGGCGAGCAGTCCATCGTCCTCCTCGACCTCGCCGGGGGCGGCGAGAAGACCCTCCTGACCCTCAAGATGCCGCTCGGCTTCGCCGGGGGGGCCTTCGCATGGTCGCCGGACGGCAAGACGATCGCGGCGGCGGTGCACACGCCGGAGAACGGGGTCCATGCCCAGCTCGTCGTCGTCGGCGTCGAGGACGGCAAACAGGAGCGTTTCGGCGCGACCGGCTGGGAAGTCGACTCGCTGTCGTGGATGCCGGAGGGTCGAGGACTGCTCGTCTCGGCGTTCAAGTACGGGGTGACCGATTCGAGCCAGGTCTGGTCGGTCACCTACCCCGGGGGCGAGAGCCGCCGGATCACCACCGACTACAACAACTACTCGGGACTGAGCCTGTCGCGCGACGGCCTTCTCTTCGCCTCCGCCAGGCAGTCCAGGGTCGCGAATCTCTGGGCCCTGCCGGCCGCGGGCAAGGAGCGTCCCCGCCAGCTGACCTTCAACGCGAGCAGCGACAGCTCCGTGGGCGATTTCTGCGTCGCGGGGAGCGACGCGATCCTGTTCTCGGCATCCGCGGCGCACCGCCGCCACGTCTACTCGATCGGGATCGACGGCGAGAGGCTCCGCCAGCTCACCTCGGGCGAGGACGACGAGAACGAGTTGCACTGCCTGCCCGGCGGCGCCTTCGTCGCCGCCTCCTACGGGGCGGACCACGTCGCCCACATCGTTCGGGCCAACGCCGATGGAGGCAACTTGCGGCGGGTGACATCCGGCTCAGGCGAGTGGCTTCAGGACGTCTCGGCGGACGGGAAGGCCGTGCTCTTCCTGCGCGTGGACAGCCTTCGCGACGTCTGGTCCGTGCCGCCGGACGGCGGCGAGGCTCGCAAGATCGCGACCAACTCGGATCAGGTCCTGGGCTTCTCTCCCGACCGCACGAAGGTCGCCTACCTGATGCCGCCCGAGATCGAGGGGCGATCCGACCGAAGGCTCCTCGTCGTTCCGGCCTCGGGAGGAGAGGCGACGGCGCGGCTGTCGCTTCCCCCCTCGTCCTCCGGCTACAAGTGGGCGCCCGACGGGAGCGCGATTTCGTTCCTGGCGGGCGAGAGCGTGTCGAATCTGTTCCGCCAGGCGCTCGGCAGCGGGACCGCGCAGCAGATCACCCGGTTCGCCGACGGGCAGATCCGTGGCTACGCGTGGAGCGCCGACGGGAAGACGGCACTGCTCATCCGGCAGCTCGGGGACGTCTCCAACCTCTGGGCGGTCGGGCCCGACGGCCGCGATCCCGTCGCGCTCACCGACTTCCTGACCGGGTCGATCTTCGACCTCCACCTCACCCAGGACGGCAAGACCATCGTCTTCACCTACGGCAACGAAACCCAGGACGCCGTGCTGGTGAAGAACTTCCGCTAGCCCGTGGCGTCAGAGAACCCCGGAGTCCGCGGACTCCGAGGCCGCGCCCCAAGGGGGAGAAGGAGGGCGCGTTAGAAGATCGGGGCCTTCTCGCGGCGGTAGAACTTGTAGGTGTAGACGGTGACCTTGAGGTCGATCGGCTGCTCGTAGGAGGCGGTGATGATCATCTCGCCGGCGGTCCGCTGGACCTTGAGGTCCTTCTTCTTGAGCGGGATCTCGAGCTGGACCGCCTTGTCGAGGATCCGCTTCGCGACCTCGGCGTCCTGGCTCCGCACCGCGGCGAAACGGCACTCCTCGGTGATGAAATCGCCGAACTCGTAGGCGTTGATGCGGACCGGGATGATCTTGACCCCGACGAATATCCCGACCGCCAGGAGCGCCAGGGAAACCAGGAGCCCGATCCGTCCTTCGCCCCTCTGATCTCGAATCGTGGCCACGTCGCGCTCCCCGGGGGCGACCGTCCGCCCCATACCGCGGCGGTGTGCCGCGGCCGGGGTCGAATATAGGTTTCGGCCTCCCTCCCGACAACCCGCCCCCCGGCCCGCTCCGACCGGCTGCCGGCCGGGGACGGAATGCTCGCATAATGCCCGGAGGAGGGAGGCCCGATGAAGTCCGCGACCCGCTATCTGACGTTCGAGGTCCAGGCCCGGATGGACTTCGTGAACATCACGCGCGAAGTGCAGAAGGTGGTGGAGGAGAGCGGCATCCGGGAGGGGCTCTGCCTCGTCAACGCGATGCATATCACCGCCAGCGTCTTCATCAACGACGACGAGCCGGGGCTCCACGAGGACTACAAGGAGTGGCTCGAGCGCCTCGCCCCGCACGACCCCGCCCGCTACCGTCACAACCGGACGGGGGAGGACAACGGGGACGCCCACCACAAGCGGCAGGTCATGGGCCGGGAGGTCGTGGTGGCGATCACGAAGGGCCGGCTCGATTTCGGCCCGTGGGAGCAGATCTTCTACGGCGAGTTCGACGGCAGGCGGTCTAAGCGCGTGCTGGTGAAGGCGATCGGAGAGTAGGCGCGCCCCGGGAAGGCCGCCGCGCGCTATCTCTTGAAGAGGCTGTCGAACGCCGACTTCGGGTCGTTCGACTGGGGCGTGCCGGACCTGCGGCCGGTGGCATCGAGGACGAGGCGCGCGGCGTACAGGGTGCACGGGTTCGCTTTCCCCTTGTCGGGGACCCGCTCCGGGACGTCCGCGCGGCACTCGAAGCGCGCCGCGGTGTCGAAATGCCGGCAGGCGCGGCACGAGTGGAGCGGCGCGTTGCAGTGGGGGCAGGCCGACTCCGGTCCGATCGCCCCGATCGCCGGGATGTTGCGCCCGCAGTCCGGGCAGCGCACTACCTCGTTCGCCTCGCGGTTCAGCGCGTGTTTGAGCGACCGCTGCTGCGCCTTCTCCTCGGGCGTGAGCGGCTGCGGCGGCGGATTGCGCGGTCCGCGATCCTGCCGCTCGCTATCCTTGTAGCCGTGCTGCCGGTACTTCTGGGCCAACGGAATCCCTCCATCTCCTCGATGGGGACCGATCAGGCCAGTTCGCGGAACGTCTCCTCGATCCGCTCGCACGCCCAGTCCAGCTCCTCCCGCGAGATCACGAGGGGGGGCGCGAAACGGATCGTGTTCACGTGGGTCTCCTTGCACAGGAGCCCCTTCGCCATCAGCGCCTCGCAGAAGCGGCGCGCTCCGCCGGCTTCGGGTCTCAGCTCGAGGCCGATCCACAGCCCTTTGCCCCGGATCTCCTTCACGTGCGGGCCCCGGATTCCCCGGAGCCGCTGGAGGAAATAGGCGCCGAGCCGCTCCGAGTTCTCGATCAGCTTCTCGTCCACCAGGACCGCCAGCGCCTCCTGCGCCACCGCGGCGGCGAGCGGGTTCCCGCCGAAGGTCGAGCCGTGGTCGCCGGGGTGGAACACCCCCATGACCTCGTCGTCGGCCAGGATGGCGGAGACGGGATAGAAGCCGCCGCCGAGCGCCTTGCCGACGATCACGATGTCGGGACGCACCCCATCGTGCTCGAACGCGAAGAGCTTGCCGGTGCGGCCGAGCCCCGACTGGATCTCGTCCACGACGAACAGCGCCCGGTGCTTCCGGCACTCGTCCTCGATCCCCTTGAGGAAGCCGTCGGGCGGGACGACGATCCCGCTCTCGCCCTGGATCGGCTCCACGAGCACGGCCACGACGTTCGGGGTCATCGCGCGCCGCACCGCCTCGAGATCGCCGTAAGGCAGGATCCTGAAGCCGGGGGTGAACGGACCGAAGCCGTCGCGGTACTGCGGGTCGTCGGAGAAGCTGACGATGGTCGTCGTGCGGCCGTGGAAGTTCCCCGAGAACACCAGGATCTCGGCCTCGCCGTCGGCCACTCCCTTGACCTTGTAGCCCCACTTGCGGGCGGCCTTCACCGCCGTCTCCACGGCCTCCGCCCCCGAGTTCATCGGGAGCATCCGGCTGTAGCCGGTCAGCTCGGCAACCTGCTTGTAGAGCGGCCCGAGCTGGTCGTTCCGGAAGGCCCGGGACGTCAGCGTGACCTTGCTCGACTGATCGATCAGCGCCTGCCGGATGCGCGGGTGGCAGTGTCCCTGGTTCACCGCGGAATACGCCGCCAGGAAGTCGAGGTAGCGGTTCCCCTCCACGTCCCAGACCCAGACGCCCTCGGCCCGCGCCACGACCACGTCCAGCGGGTGATAGTTGTGTGCGCCGAATTCGTCCTCGAGCCGAATGTAGTCGTTCGCGGACTTCTTCACGGTCTCCATGGTCTCCAGGGCTCCTTGGCGCTCCTCGCGGTCCTGCGTCGTCGAGGGCTGCGTGTTCGGGTACTGGGGCGCGATTCGTGGATGAAGGATAGCACAGGGCGGCGCACCGGGCCTCGGCCTGCCCTGAGCTTGTCGAAGGGCCCGCTTGACGCGCCCCGGGCCGGGCGGAATAATCGCGCTTCGCGGCCCGGACCCGGGTTTTTCCCCGACGACACCGCTGGAGCGCCTGCTGCATGGATCAGAGCGAGATCGGCGAGCCCACGACCGGCCGCAAGCAGCGATGGCTCCTCAAGGCGGAGAGCTTCAGCCGTCGCCGGTGGGGCGTCGTCTTCCTCATCACGGCGCTGGCGGTGACGGCGGCCTCGTGGCTCGGCTCGCGTCTCGAGCTCGAGTCCGACGTTCTCCAGCTGGTTCCGCGCGGCAACCGCAAGATCGACACTTTCAAGAGCGCGCTGCGCGATTTCGGCTCGATCGACTACCTCATGGTCCTCCTCGAGGCGGGGGAGGGGGAGGGGCCCGACGAGCTCGAGGACTTCGCCGACGCGCTCGCCGAGAGGCTCCAGGAGCGGCGCGACCTCGTGCAGTTCGTCGAGTACCGGTTCCAGCCGGACGCCGGGTTCCTGAAGCTGTTCTCCGAGAACGCCCTGCTCTTCCTTCCTCCCGAGCAGCTCGGGGAGGTCGCGGCGAAGCTGAGCGACGAGGCGATCCTCCGGCAGTTCCGCGAGAACCGGCTGGCGCAGGCCTCGCCGACGGCGACCCTCGCGGAAGATCTCGTCCTGCACGACCCGCTCGGCCTCATGCCGCTCTTCATCAACCGGCTGCTGGGCCACCGCGGGGCGCTCAAGATCGACCTCTCCGACGGCTATTACCTCGCTCGCGACGGCCGGAGCCTGATCCTGCTGGTCAAACCCACCGGCCACTCGCAGGACATGGACTTCAACCGGAGGCTGCTCGACGCGGTACGGGCCGACGAGGCGGAGACGCGGGCGGAGATCGAGAGGGATGCCGGCCCTTCCGCGAAGCCGCCGGGGATCGTCGCGCGGTACAGCGGCAACCACGCCATGGCCCTCGAGGAGGCCGCCCTGGTCCGCCAGGACGTGAGGTTCAACCTCTTCGCCTCGCTCCTCGCGGTCTCCGGCCTCTACTGGCTTTGCTACCGGCGGTTCGCCGCGCTGCTCTACTCCACCGTGCCGCTCCTCGTCGGCCAGGCGCTCACCTTCGCGGTGGCGTTCTTCGCGTTCGGGAGGCTGAACTCGGCGTCGTCCTCGTTCACCGCGCTACTCATGGGGCTGGGCACCGACTTCACGATCGTGATGTACGCCCGCTACGTGGAGGAGCGGCAGCGCGGCGCGACGCTCGCGGAAGCCACGCAGCTGATGGTGGGAGAGACGGGCCTCGGCGTCTTCACCGGCGCGATCACCTCCGCCGGGACGTTCTACGCGCTCTGCATCAGCAGCTTCGGCGGCCTCTTCGACCTCGGCTTCCTGATCGGGACCGGAATCCTCCTCTGCGCGCTGGTGATCATCTTCCTCCTCCCGGCGATGATCGCCTGGAACGAGGGGGTCCGCTCCCGCCGCACGGACGTCGTGGGGAAGCTCCACCTCCAGTCGTTCGGCGTCGAGCGCGTGATGCCGTTCTGCGCGCGCCATCGCGCGGCGACCATCGCGGTCATCGCGCTGCTGACCGGCGCGTCGCTGGCGCTCGCCACCCGGCTCGACTTCGACGACAGCATCAAGGCGCTACGCAGCAACAACTCCGCGTCCACCCGCACGCTCGACGACATCTCCGACCGGTTCGGCGCCTCCCTCTCGTACATGATGGCGATCGCCGAGGGGAAGACGGTGGACGAGGCGATGGCGAGGACGCAGAAGATCGACGAGCGCCTCGAGCCCTTCCTCCGCGACGGCACCATCGGCTCGGCGGAGTCGATCCTCTCGTACCTTCCCCCCGCGGCGCAGCAGGAGAAGGTCATCGAGGAGCTCAAGGCCGGCTCGCGGGACGCGTTCGATCCCCGGAGGATCGAGGGGACGTTCCTGCGGGCCCTCGAGGAGAGCGGTTTCCGCCGCGAGCCGTTCGCGGAATACCTCGACCGGATGCGCCGCTTCCTCACGCCGGGCCGGCCGATCACCGTGGAGGACCTGTCCCGGCAGGGGCTCGGGAGACTCGTGGACCGCTACGTGAACCGCGGTCCCGACGGCGTGCGGATCGTGACGTATCTCTACCCGACGGAGCGGAAATGGAAGCGAGAGGCCCCCCCCGGCCTCGTCGATGCGCTCACCGCCGGCGACGACGGAATCGTGGTGACCGGCACGAACGTGGTGGGCCAGGAGATGCGGCGCGTGTTCTCCCGGGACGCCGTTCGGGCCGTCCTGCTCGGCCTCGTCCTGGTCGGAGCCCTCCTCCTCATGGACTTCTACACGCTCGCCGGGATCGCGCAGCCCGGCTGTCCCTCGAGGCAGGACGCTCCGGGAAGCCGGCCCGGCGGCGCCCGGCTGCTGCGGAGCCTGCGCCTGACCGCGGTCGCGATGCTGCAGCTGCTGACCGGGGTGGTCATGATGTTCGGGCTCATGCGGCTCTCGGGGATTCCGATCAACTACGTCAACGCCTTCGTGGCGACGATGATCCTCGGTGTGGGCATCGACTACAGCATCCACCTCGTGAACCGCATGAATCTGAGCGGCGGGGTCGTGGACGAGGGGCTCCTCGAGACCGGCAAGGCGGTGGTCATGGCGGCGATGACCAACGTCGCAGGCTTCGGCACCCTCATGCTAGGCAATTACCCCGCGCTCAGGAGCCTGGGCACCGTCGCGCTGTTCGGCTCGGTCACCTGCCTCTTCACCTCGCTCACGCTGGTCCCCGCACTGATGGCCCGGCGAGATCGTGAAGATCGGGTAGGATAGCCGGATGCCCGAACAGGACAGCTCGTCGGCACTGTTCGAGTCCGCGACCGAGGAAACTGTCCTCGACTACGGCCTCGGAAGGACCGGCCCCGCTCAGGTCACCCGGCTCCGCGTGCTCGGAAGAGGGCGGGCGGCCAACGCGATCCTCGTGGACCTCCGCACCCCGGAAGGAAGCCGCAAGGTCGTCGAGAAGCACTTCGACCCGGCCGGGCTCACGAGGGGGGTCTACAAGCTCTTCTTCGGCGCGCCGTTCCCCTACGGGATCAACCAGGACTCCGCCCTTGCCTGCCTTTACCGCCGGCACGTCGCGGGCGCCTTGCTCGCCGCCGAGGAGGGGTGCAAGGTCGCCGAGGCGCTCTACGTGAGGCGGTGCCAGGCGGGGCACTGGGCCCTCGGCACGGAGTGGATCGAGGGGCGGCCCGTCGCCCCGCCGAAGCCCAGAGAGGGGCCGGAAGGCGGCGGAGCGCCCGGCGAGATGCACGGCCTCCTGCGCCAGATGCGGGCGATGGAGAAGTGCCTGATCCGGTCCGGGCTCGTCGGCAGCGGCTGGCAGGTAGCCACGGCGGCGATCGTGTCCACGGCGAACCTGTTGCGCGACGGCGGCGGCCGGTTCGTCTGCGTGGACCTCGAGTCGGGGATACCCGCGGTGCTCGCCCCCCGCTACGTGCTGATGGCGCTCTCCGGGCAGCCCTTCCCGATGTTCGACGACCTCGACGAGAAGCGGCTCCGCAAGTACCTCGACGCGCACCGGGATCGCCTGCGCGAGAGCCTGGGGGACGACGGCGTCGCTTCGCTCGACGCCTCCGCCGAGCGCTTGATCCACCACAGCCGCCTCTGGAAGCGGACCGAGATGGCGCCGGGGCGCCATCGCTCGGCACTCCTCTTCGACCGCGATCTCAGGAACACCGTGCGCACCGCCCTCGCCGAGCGCTGGCGCGACGAGCGCCGCCTGGACGAGGCGGCGGCCGAGCGCCTCCGGCGTTCGCGGCTCCTCTTCCTGAACCCCCTCGTGATGCTCGGGATGGTGCCGACCCCCGTCGGGAAGCTGTTCCACCGCCTCGCGGGGAACCGGGAGTTTCGCGCTCGCTTCTTCCGCGCGCTCGTCCATCCCGGCGTGCTCGACGCCGAGATTCGCGCGTACCAGAAGCGCCGCGCCGCGGCGTTCCTGAGGGAGCAGCGGATTCCCGCCCGCGGCATCGACCGCCTGACGCACGGCCTGATCTCGCTGTTCCCGTTCCTGGTCCACAACACGTGCGCGGCGATCCTCCCGCCCCGGTTCCACCGCTACCTGTCCGATTGGGGAGAGCTGGGCGCGGCGATGAAGTTCGCGGTGCTCGCCCTCTTCTCGGAGAGGATCCAGGAGCACCTGGCCTACTCGTTCGTCGAGGGGGCCGCGCGGAAGTGGAAGGGGCTCGGCCGGCTCGACGAGGCGGGGCGAGAGGCTCTGATCGGGGAGATACGCGGGCGCGAGGCGTCGGAGTACGCGCGGGGCTTCGGGATGCACCTTGCGCTCAAGTTCTTCGAGCCGGTGACGAGCGGGCTCAAGGCGATCGGCGTCGGGATGCTCCTCGTGTCGCCCTACAACCCGGTCGGGTGGGCCCTCATCGTCAACACGTCCTTCTTCCGCGTGATGATCACCGCCTACCGCTGGTTCCGTGGGCGCGGCACCGGCACCTCGTACGCGGTGGCGTTCGTGATCAGCCCGATCCCCGTCTTCGGGACGCTGGCTTTCCCGTTCCAGTTCTATCACCGCAGGCCGTGGCTCGGGCGTTTCCTGATCCGCAGCTCGATGTCCACCGTGGCCGGGGCGGTCCCCATCTACGGGGGGACCGCGACCCGCCTCGAGCACGGGCTGGTCCGGCTCGCGACCCCGCTGACCGCGATCGTCGCGACGATCGTCTGGCCGCTCAAGTGGCTCGGGAGAAAGGGGCCCTCCGTGTTGGCCGAAGAGCACGATGCCCCGCCACCGAACCGTGGCGGCCTCCTCGGGTCGCAGATCGACCGCGCGATCGAGTGGATGTCCCGAACGGAGGACCGGCCGGATCCCTGTCTCAAGGCCTGAACGACGCCCCGCTTGTTACATTCTCGTGACAATGGTAAAACGCCCCTCTCGGCAAGGGAGGACCATCGGTCATGCGCTTCATTCCAAGGAAGGTAGAGTTCTACACGCTCCTCGAGCAGCAGGCCGAGAACACGCTGAAGGGAGCCCGCCTCCTCCAGAAGTGCTTCGAGGAGTTCGACGCCGAGGGCGGGGTCTACCTCGCCGCCAAGGAGATCCACGACGTCGAGCACGCGGGCGACGACCTCGTCCACAAGACCCTCGACCTCCTGAACCGGACCTTCATCACTCCCCTCGACCGCGAGGACATCTACGCCCTGACGGGGCGTCTCGACGACGTGCTGGACTTCGTGGACCAGGTGGCGAAGAGGCTCGTGACGTTCCAGATCCAGAAGCCGACGCCGCACGCCATCGAGCTGAGCCGGATCATCACCCGGGCGGCGGAAGAGGTCGTCAAGGGCGTGCGGATGCTCCGCAACCTGAAGGACGGAGAGGTGCTCCTCAAGCAGTGCGTCCGCATCAACCAGCTCGAGGAGGACGCCGACCAGGTCGCCCGGGACGCCCTGACCATGCTCTTCAAGGACCACAGCAACGACCCGATGGAAGTCATCAAGTGGAAGGACCTCTACGAGCACCTCGAGGTGGCGACCGACAAGGCCGAAGACGTCGCCAACGTCCTCGAGACCGTTCTCGTGAAGTACACGTAGGCCCAATCCACCGGCCGAGACGGACGCGAGCCCCTGGAGCCGCCGAGTGTTCTCCCAATTTCTTCAAGATCTGGCGCTGATCGCGTCCAACCCGTACATCCTGTTGATCGTCCTGATCGCGCTGGCGTTCGATTTCGTCAACGGCTTCCACGACGCCGCCAACTCGATCGCCACGATCGTCGGGACCCGGGTCCTTTCCCCGGCCTACGCCGTGATCTGGGCGGCCTGGTGGAACTTCGCCGCCGCCTGGTTCTTCGGGGTGTACGTGGCGAACACGGTGGCCAAGTGGGTCTATCCCGAGTTCGTCAACCCGGAGGTGATCCTCGCAGGCCTTCTCGGCGCGGTCGCCTGGGACCTGATCACCTGGCACTGGGGGCTGCCGACGAGCTCGTCCCACGCGCTGCTCGGCGGATTCGGCGGCGCCGCGATGGCCTACGCGGGCAAGTCGGAAGGGGTGATGCACGCGGGCAAGGTGATCGCCACCGTGGAGTTCATCGTCATCGCGCCCCTGATCGGCTTCGCGCTCGCCCTCCTGTTCGTGACGATTCTGATCCGCGTGCTCTGGAAGGCCACGTCGGCGGGGGTAGACAAGTACTTCCGCGGGATCCAACTCGTGTCCGCGGCGGCGTACAGCCTCGGCCACGGGACGAACGATGCCCAGAAGACCATGGGGATCATCGCCGCGCTCCTCTACGCAAGCGTCTGGAAGGGGCAGCAGTCCTCTTTCGAGCGCGGGAACATCGAGTTCCCTTTCTGGATCGTTCTCGTCTGCCATCTCGCGATCGCCCTCGGCACCATGGCCGGGGGATGGCGGATCGTCAAGACGATGGGGATGAAGATCACCAAGCTGAAGCCTTACGGCGGGGCCTGCGCGGAGACCGCCGCGGCCGTCTCGCTGTTCATGTCGGCGAAGCTCGGAATCCCCGTCAGCACGACCCACACCATCACGGGAGCGATCATCGGCGTCGGCGCCGTCCAGCGACTCTCCGCGGTTCGCTGGGGGATCGCCCGCCGCGTGATCTGGGCCTGGGTGTTCACGATCCCCGCATCGGGCGCGATGGGGGCGCTCGGCTACTGGGCCATCGCCGCGATCCGCTCGCGTTTCTGACGGCGGTCCGGGCGGGTTGCCGGCGCCTCTCGCCCCGGAGGCGACCATGAACGACGGAAAAGAGCCCACCCCCGCGCAGCTCGGACTCGGCGACATGGACCCGGGCGAGTTCCGCGCGGCAGCCCACCGCGTGGCCGACCTGGTCGCGGACTACCTCGAGGGAATCGGCTCGCGTCCCGTCTTTCCGGCCGTGAAACCCGGGGAGGTCCGAAGCGCGCTCCCGCAGGCGCCGCCCCTGGAGCCGGAGCCGCTGGACGCGATCCTGGCCGACTACCTGCGCCTGATCGAGCCGAACCTCACGCACTGGCAGCACCCGGGCTTCATGGCCTACTTCACGAGCGTCGCGTCGGGGCCGGGGATCCTGGGCGAGTGGATCGCCGCCAGCCTCAACTCGAACGTGATGTTCTGGAGGGTCTCGCCGGCGTCCACCGAGCTCGAGCAGACGGTGGTCGGCTGGCTCCGGCAGATGCTCGGGCTGCCCGGCGAGTTCGACGGGATGTTCATGGACACGGCGTCCATGTCCACGCTGACCTCGGTGCTCGCCGCGCGGCACGTCCTCCCCGGGCTCGACGCGCGGGACGAGGGGCTGGCGGGACGGCCGGGGACGGGCCGTCTCCGCCTCTACTGCTCCACCGAGACGCACTCCTCGATCGAGAAGGCGGCGATCGCGGCGGGGGTGGGGCGCGCGGGGGTGAGGAAGATCCCTGTGGACGGCGAGTTCCGCATGCGCGCCGACCTGTTGGGGAGCGCGATCGCCGAGGACCGCGCGGCCGGGTGGTGGCCGTTCTGCGCCGTCGCCACGCTCGGCACGACGTCGTCCACCAGCGTCGATCCGGCGGCCGAGATCGCGTCGATCTGCGAGCGGGAGCGCATCTGGCTCCACGTGGACGCGGCCTACGGCGGCGCCGCGGCGCTCGTTCCGGAGATGCGGCCGCTGTTCTCGGGGTGGGAGCGCGCGGATTCCATCGTGGTCAACCCGCACAAGTGGATGTTCACGCCGTTCGACGCGTCCCTCCTCCTGTTCCGCCGGCCGGACGTGTACCGCGAGGCGTTCCGCATCGTCCCCGAGTACCTGCGCACCCCCGAGGGGGAGAGCGCGCGCAACTTCAACGAGTACGGGATCCAGCTCGGCCGCCGCTTCCGCGCGCTGAAGATGTGGATGCACGTTCGCTGGTTCGGCGCGGACGGGATGGCGAGGCGGATCCGCGAGCACTGCCGGCAGGCCCGCGAGCTGGCCTCGTGGGTCGACGCCGACCCGGACTGGGAGCGGCTCGCCCCAGTACCGTTTTCGACCGTCTGTCTGCGTTACCGTCCGCAGGCCACCGTCACGGGCGGGGGAGGACCGGACGCCGAGGCGCGCCTCGAGGCGCTGAACGAGGCGATCCTCGAGCGGGTGAACCGCTCCGGCAAGATCTTCCTCTCGCACACGAAGCTCGCCGGCCGCTACACGATCCGAGTCACCCTCGGCAACCCGCGCTCGAGCGCCGGCCACGTCCGCCTCTGCTGGGATCTCCTCCGCGACGCCGCCCGGTCCGTCCGCTAACCACTCGTCCTCGCGCGGCTACGTCCCCGTCGCGGTTCACGCGGGTGGGGTCCCTCGCGGCGACGATGCCCGAGGCGACGGGGACCCCTGCACGGCCGCGCGAAGGGTCGAGCGCGATGGCGCTAGGATCTGCGCCATCGCGCTTGCTCGACCCTTTGCGCGGCCGATGCGGGTCGTCGCCGAGGGATGTCGCCGCGAGGGACCCCACCCGCGTGAACCGCGGCCGCCAACCACGATCGAGTAACGGCGAGGGTCAGCGAGACGAGCCGGGCGATTTCGGGGTGCCGGGGAAGAATCGAGCGAGGGCGAGCGCGATCAGCGTCCAGGCGAAGATCGCGACGCCCAGGCCGAGGCCGTAGGTAATGAAGAACCCGTGGGCCGTGCTGCGGTTGAAGTCCGTGATCACCGCGGGCGGGACGGTCTTGTTGAAGAGCCCGAAGAACCACTGGGCCGCGATCAGGCCCAGGACGACGCTTCCCAGGGCGGCCAGCACGATCCCGATCAGTCGCTTCGACATGCGGTCCTCCTCGTTCACCAGCGAGCGAGCTCGCGGACGGCGTTCGTGACGTCTTCCTGCGAGGGAAGGATAGCCGCCTCGAGGGACGGAGCGTAGGGCGGGAAGCAGTCCTTCGCGGCGACGCGCCGGACGGGGGCGTCGAGGTCGGCGAAGCAGCGGTCGGCGATCCGCGCCGCGATCTCGCCCCCGAATCCGCCGGTGAGGTTCGCCTCGTGGACCACGATGGCCTTCCCGGTCTTGCGGACCGACGCGAACACGGCCTCCTCGTCGAGCGGGACCAGCGTGCGGAGGTCGATCACCTCCACGGAGAACCCGTCCTTCTCGAGCTCCGCCGCGGCCCGCTCGCAGCGGACGACGCCGCTGCCCCAGGTGATCGCGGTGAGATCGGTTCCGGGGCGCGCGATCCTGGCCTTGCCGAACGGGAGGAGCCACTCGGGGTCCGGCTCCGGCGACTTCGAGAACACCTGCCGGTAGAGCCCCTTGTGCTCGAAGAAGATCACCGGGTCCTCCATGCGGCACGCGGTCTTGATCAGCCCCTTGGCGTCGGCCGCGTTCGAGGGATACGCCACGTACCACCCCGGGGTGTGCGCGTAGAGGGCCTCGGGGCTCTGGCTGTGGAACGGCCCGCCGCGGATGTAGCCGCCCGTGGCCATGCGCACGACGACCGGGGCGGACCAGGCCCCGCCGCTCCGCCAGCGCAGCGTCGAGATCTCGTTCCGGATCTGCATGTAGGCAGGATAGGAGTAGTCGGAGAACTGGATCTCGACGACCGGCTTGTAGCCGCCGATCGCCATCCCCTGAGCGACGCCGACGATCGACGCCTCGGCGAGAGGGGAGTTCTCCACGCGCTTCGGGAAGGCGTCGGTGAGGCCGCGGGTGACGCCGAAGACCCCTCCCTTCGGGTCCTGCACGTCCTCGCCCCACATCACCAGCCTCGGGTTCCGCTCCATCTCCTCGCGGAGGCCGTGGTTGATGGCGTCCACCATCGTGACCGGGTCCTTCGAGACCGGCGTCGGCGCGCGGTCGGGGGCCGCGGGGAAGCGGCCGGAGAAGATGTGAAGAGCGGCCGTCGCGGGATCGGGGGCCGCCGCGGCGTCGGCCTCCTCGGCGGCGGCGTCCACCTCGGCCTTCACCTCCTCGTGGAGCTGCCGGATCCGGTCCTCGGTGATGAGCCCCCAGGAGAGGAGCCGGCCCGCGGTGTAGGTCATCGGGTCGTCGTGCCGCATGTTCTCGAGCTCGTCCTCGTTCCGGTACTTCGCCTGGTCGTCCGAGGAGGAATGGGAGTCGAGCCGGATCGCGTGCGCCTCGACGAGCAGCGGACCGCCCCCCTTGCGCATCGCGGCGATCAGCGGCTTCACCTCGAGGTACATGTCCGTGAACCGCGTGCCGTCCACCTCGAGGCCGTGGACCGGGAATCCCTCCGCGATCTGGTGGATGTGCCCGCCTGTCTGCTGCGCCTGCGGCACGCTGATCGCGTAGCCGTTGTTCTGGATCACGAAGAGAACCGGCAGCTTCTCGCGGCCGGCGTAGTTGAGCGCCTCGAAGAACTCTCCCTCGGAGGTCGCCCCCTCGCCCGACGAAACGTAGACCACCTCGCCGCCGCCGTCCGCCTTGATCGCCTTCGCCATGCCGACCGCCGCGAGGTACTGGGTTCCGGTGCAGGCCGTCGGGGAGACGACGCGGAGGGCGGGGCTCGAGAAGTGCTCGCTCATGTTCCGGCCGCCCCCCGACGGGTCGTCGGCCTTGGAGAGCATGTGCAGGAAGATGTCCCGGAGGGGCATGCCGAGGCCGATCATCAACCCCTTCTCCCGGTAGTAGGGGAACACCCAGTCCTTCCCGGGCGCGAGGAGCATGGACATCGCGATCTGGATCTTCTCGTGCCCGCGGCAGGAAGCGTGGAACGAGACCTTCCCCGCCCGCACGAAGAGCTTGCACCGCTCCTCGAGGTAGTAGACCGCGAGCATCTTCCGGAAGAGGTCGAGGTAGATCTCCTTCGCCACCCCCGGCTTCCGCCCCTTCGCCGGCGCCGCCGCTTTCCTGGTCGTCATGGCACCTCTCCCCGCTGAAAAGGGACACAGTTTGACCGATTTACCCCCCCGCGGCAATACGGGTTGCCGCGTGCGCATGGCGCGTGCGAGACTTACGTTTTCGGCCTGCGAATCGCGAGGAGGTCCACCCGTGAGCAACGGCGCCAATGTTCCGATCGTTCTCGTCGCGATGGGCGGTCACGCGTTCATGCAGAAGGGAGAGAAGGGGACGATCGAGGACCACGAGCGGAACGCCGAGAGGATCGCCAGCCTGCTCATGACGCTGGTGGACCGGGGCTATCACCTGGTCATCACCCACGGGAACGGTCCTCAGGTCGGGAACCTCCTGATCCAGCACGAGATGGCGAAGGACGAAGTCCCGCCGATGCCCCTCGACGTGCTGGTCGCGATGACCGAGGGGAGTCTCGGCTACATCCTTCAGCAGTCGCTTCTGAACCAGCTACGGAACAAGCAGCTGCGGCGGTACGTCGTCACCGTGGTGACGCAGGTTCTCGTGGACGAGAACGACCCGGCTTTCCAGGATCCCTCGAAGCCGATCGGTCCCTTCTTGAGCAAGGAGGAGGCGGAGCGGCGGCGCGACGCGCTGGGTTGGCGGATCCGCGAGGACTCCGGCCGCGGGTGGCGGCGGCTCGTTCCTTCGCCCCGTCCCCTCAAGGTCATCCAGCGGCACATGATCCGCGACACGGCCCGTGCCGGTCACATCGTGGTCGCTTGCGGCGGCGGCGGCATCCCGATCAAGAAGGAGGCCAGCGGTCAGTACGGCGGGATCGAGGCCGTGATCGACAAGGATCTCACGTCGAGCGTGCTGGCGACGGACATCGGCGCGGCGCTGCTGGTGATCCTGACCGCCGTACCGCAGGTGTACGTGAATTTCGGCAAGCCCGATCAGCAGGCGCTCGGGGCCGTCACCCTCGAGGAGCTGGAGCGGCTCCAGGCCGAAGGGCACTTCCCCCCGGGGAGCATGGGCCCCAAGATCGAGGCGGTGATGCACTATCTCCGCGAAGGGGGCCGCCGCGCCCTGATCACCAACCCGGAGAGCCTCCCCCTCGCCATCGAAGGCCGAGCCGGCACCCACTTCGTCGGCAAGATCTGATTCCCGCCGGCGCGAGCCGGCGGCGTCGCAGCGCGAAAGCTGTTACGCTGGTCACGTCTGACCCCAAGTGGAGGCGGCCCATACCGGAGTTGCAAGGTAACTTGCTCGGGCTTTCGCCCGCCGAGAAGCATCGTCTCGAGCGACTCTTCCGGCGGCGCGTCCCGCCGCGTTCGATCGTGACGCACGAGCTCGCACGGGAGCTGGCGGAGATCAGCGCGGGGCTCAACCGGCGGGTGGGATTGCTCGTGGATCGCGCCGGGCGGGTGGACGCGGTCGCGGTGGGCGACGCCTCGCGGATCGGAGTGCCCCGCCAGCCGAGCGCCCCCGCCGGCCGCGACCGGTTCTGCACGCTCCGGTTCCTCGCGACGCGGCTCGACGACGGGCCGCTCTCCGCGGCCGAGTTAGCACCGCTCGCGCTCCATCGACTCGACGCCCTCGCGGTCATCGACGTCGAGGAGGGCGGTCACCCGGGGCGCGTCCAGGTCGCGCACCTCCTCCCCGCCGAGGAGCGGCAGGCCCGGGCCCCCGAGGAGCCGGCGGAGCGTCCGATCCCGCTGCCTCCGGGCGCGGTCGTCCCCGGCCGCAGAGGCGAGCGGCGCGCGGCGCGTACCGAAGCGCGGGACGTCGTCGCGGACGGCGAGCGCTACCGGTTGCTCCCGCCCCGCGACGCGAGTCTCGTGGACGACGACTTCCTCGCCCTGATCCGGGCCCTCGAGGAGGAGTTCGAGCGACGCCGCACGCGCACGCGGGCCGCCGGCCGGGAGGGGCGCGCGATCCTCGTCCACGTGACGACGCGCAGCCGGGCCGGCGCCGAGACCTCCATCGCCGAGCTCGAGGAGCTCGCGGCATCGAGCGACCTCGCGGTCGTGGACCGGATCGTCCAGCGCCGCCAGTCCTACGATCCCCGGACGCTCATGGGGGCCGGCCGGCTCGAGGATCTGATCATCCGCGCGCTGAGGCTGCAGGCCGACTTCATCGTGGTGGACCAGGACCTGAGCCCGGCCCAGGGGCGCGCGATCGCCGAGGCGACCGACCTCAAGGTCGTCGACCGCACGCAGCTCATCCTCGACATCTTCGCCCGCCGGGCCCGCACCCGCGAGGGGAAGGTCCAGGTCGAGCTCGCCCAGCTGAAGTACCTGCTGCCGCGGCTGATGAGCCGCGGCGACTCCGGGCTCTCCCGTCTCATGGGGGGCATCGGCGGCCGCGGGCCGGGCGAGCAGAAGCTCGAGGTCGACCGCCGCCGCGTGCGCGACCGGATCCGCAGTCTCGAGAAGATGATCGACGCCGAGCGCACGCGCCGCCAGCAGCGCCGCTCGCGCCGCCGCGAGAGGGACGTCCCCGTGATCTCGCTGGTCGGCTACACCAACGCCGGGAAGAGCACGCTGCTGAACCTGCTGACGCGGAGCGAGGTCTTCGTCGAGAGCCGGATGTTCGCGACCCTCGATCCGTCGAGCCGCCGCCTGAGACTTCCGCGCGAGCGCGAGGTGGTGATCAACGACACCGTGGGGTTCATCCGCGACCTGCCGAAGGACCTGCTCGCGGCGTTCGGCGCGACCCTCGAGGAGATCTCCGACTCCGATCTCCTCGTGCACCTCGTGGACGCGGCGCACCCGGGACACGAGGCTCAGATCGTCGCGGTGGAGGGCATCCTCAAGCAACTCGGCTACGCTGATATCCCGCGCCTGCTGGTCTTCAACAAGGTGGACATGCTCGACGACCAGCAGCGCGCCGAGAGGCTCGCCGGCCGCGACGCGATCGCGATCTCCGCGGCCAAGGGGCTCTGCATCGAGGAGCTGCTCCGCCGAATCGGCGACGCGCTGCGGCTCCGCCGGCGCCTGGCGGCTTCGACGGAGGGACGCTCTCCGAAGCCCCGTTCCGCCGGCGGGTAGCGAGCCGAGGCGGGCCGGGAGCCCGCATCACGTCTCGATTCGCGCAGGCCTTTCGCGAGGCGGGGACCCGCCCACCCTTCCACACCTTCGACCAACCAATTCGGTAGGCCAATGCACACTTGTCCCGTAGAAAGCCCTTGACAACCTCCAGAAACCAATTAAAATGGACCAGTGGACTAGGCCAATAAGTCGAGGCGGCGACGATGTTCCCAGGGCTGAAGATCGACCACGACAGCGATGTGCCGGTCTACCGGCAAATCGTCGAGCGGGTCCGATCGGCGCTCGCCGACGGTCGTCTCGCGGCGGGTAGCAAGCTCCCGCCGACGCGGGAGCTCGCGCGCCACCTCGGCGTGAACAGGAACACCGTCGTCGCGGCCTACGAGGAGCTCGCCGCGGAGGGGCTGGTCACGAGCCACACCGGTCGAGGGACGTTCGCTCTCGAGCCCGCGATCGAGGCGGGCCCCGCCGGCGCGGGCGGGGCGTGGCTGACCTCCTTCTCGCGAGCGGTCGAGGGGCCGGGAGTCGCCGGCCTGCTCTCGATCTTCCGGGTCGCGATGGCGTCCGACGGGATCTCGTTCGCGGGCTCCTACCCCGCGGCCGAGCTGATGCCGGTGGAGCGGTTCCGCGCGGCGATGGACGCGGTCCTCCTGCGGAACGGCGCCGAGATCCTCTCCTACGGGCCGACCTCCGGCTATCTCCCGCTGCGCGAGGCGATCGCCGAGGACATGCGGCGCAAGGGATCGCCGGTCGCCGCCGAGGGGATCCTGATCACGAACGGGTCGCAGCAGGCGGTGGACCTGGTCTTCCGCACGCTCCTGGACCGCGGCGACCCGGTGGTGCTCGAGGAGCCGACGTACACCGGAGCGCTCAGCGCCCTGAGCTCCCTCGGGGCGAGGCTCGTCGGCGTGCCCGTGGACGACGAGGGGATCCGGCCGGACCTCCTCGCGATCGCGCTCGAAAGGCACCGGCCGCGCGTCCTCTACGTCCAGCCGACCTTCCACAACCCGACCACGCGCGTGATGGGCGAGGCGCGGCGCCTCGAGGTCCTCTCTCTCGCGGCGCGCCACGGCTGCGCCGTGGTCGAGGACGACTGGGCCAGCGACCTCCGGTTCGAGGGGTCCGACCTGCCGACGCTGCACGCCCTCGACGGCGGGCGGCGCGTCATCTACCTCAGCACGTTCTCGAAGAAGCTGCTCCCGGGGCTCCGCGTCGGCTGGATGGCCGCGCCGCCCGCGGTGCTGGACCGCCTCATCGCCTTGAAGCAGATCGAAGACCACGGCTCGAGCCCGCTGCTCCAGGCGGCGCTCCACGAGTTCCTGGCCGACGGCGGCCTCCGCGAGCATCTCGATCGCGTCCGCCCGGCGTACCGCGATCGCCGGGACATCATGCTCGGCGCCATGAGGCGCCACTTCCCGGACGGCGTGGCCTGGACGAGGCCCGAGGGCGGGCTCTTCCTCTGGGTGACGCTGCCGGGTGGGATCGACAGCGCCGACCTGTTCGTGGCCGCCCGGGAGCGGCAGGTTCTGATCAGCCGCGGGGAGCTGTTCCACTCCGACGGCTCGGGCTCCGACACGCTGCGCCTGACCTATGCCTCGGTCCGTCCGGCGCAGATCGAGAGCGGCATCGCCGCCCTCGGAGAGCTGATCCGCGAGCGGCTCGCCGGAAGGACGGCGGGGGCCGCCCGCCGCGTGGACGAGGCGGTACCGATTCTCTAGGAGAAGAGGGCGAGGTTTGCCATGAGCGAGATCGATAAGGGAACGCAGAGGCTCAAGACGGGATTGGCCGAGATGCTCAAGGGGGGCGTCATCATGGACGTCACCGACGACGCCCAGGCCAAGATCGCCGAGGACGCCGGCGCCACCGCCGTGATGGCCCTCGAGCGCGTGCCGTCGGACATCCGCAAGCAGGGGGGGGTCGCGCGCATGTCCGACCCGGACATGATCGAGAAGATCATGGAGGCCGTGTCCATCCCGGTCATGGCCAAGTGCCGGATCGGCCATTTCGCCGAGGCGCAGGTGCTCGAGGCGCTCGGTGTCGACTACATCGACGAGAGCGAGGTGCTCACCCCGGCCGACGAGGAGCACCACGTGGACAAGTTCGCGTTCAAGATCCCGTTCGTGTGCGGTTGCCGCGAGCTCGGCGAGGCGCTCCGCCGGATCGGCGAGGGAGCGGCGCTGCTCCGCACGAAGGGGGAGGCCGGCACCGGGAACATCGTCGAGGCGGTGCGGCACATGCGGGCGGTCGTCTCCGGGATCCGCCGCCTCACGGTCCTCGGGCCGGAGGAGCTGATGGCCGAGGCGAAGAAGCTCGGCGCGCCGTTCGAGCTGGTCCGCATGGTCGCGGCCGACGGCAAGCTCCCCGTGCCCAACTTCGCGGCCGGCGGCATCGCGACGCCGGCGGACGCGGCGCTCATGATGCAGCTCGGCGCCGAGGCGGTGTTCGTCGGCTCCGGTATCTTCAAGTCGTCGGACCCCGCGAAGCGCGCGAAGGCGATCGTGCGCGCGACGACGCACTACCGCGATCCACGGGCCGTCGCGGAGGTCTCCCGGGGTCTCGGCGACGCGATGCCGGGGATCGAGACGTCGAAGCTGCCCGAGTCCGAGCTGCTGCAGACCCGAGGCTGGTGATGATTCGCGTCGGAGTGCTCGCCCTGCAGGGGGATTTCGGGGCGCATGCCAGGGCGATCGAGCGCCTCGGCGCCGCCGTCGCCCTAGTCCGCAGGTGCGCGGAGCTCGCGGGGCTCGACGGCCTGGTCCTGCCCGGCGGCGAGAGCACGACGCTGCTCAACCTGATGCAGGACGAGCCGTGGTTCGAGGCGGTCGAGCGGTTCCATCGCGAGGGAGGCGCGCTCCTGGGGACCTGCGCCGGAGCGATCCTGCTGTCGCGCCGGGTGCTGAATCCCGCGCAGCCTAGCTTAGGCCTGCTCGACGCCGTCGTGGAGCGGAACGGTTGGGGCCGCCAGGCGGACTCGTTCGAGACCCGTCTCGAGGCCCCCGAGCTCGGCGGGCCCATCGAGGCGGTGTTCATCCGCGCTCCGCGCTTCAAATCGCTGGGACGGAAGGTGACGGTCCTGGCGCGCATCCGCCGGGAGCCGGTCCTGGTCCGCCAGGGCCGCATCCTCGCGGCGACGTTTCATCCCGAGTTGACCGGCGACGGCCGCCTCCACCGGCACTTCCTGGAGCTGGCGGAGGAGGCGCGCGCGGCCATCGACGCGAACGACGAGGAGCGGTCGAAGGCGGTCGCTTCCTGACACGAACCGGGGCGCGGGGCGGCCCGCGACGGAGGCTCAGATGAGCGTGCTGGTTTACGTTGACGGGAAGATGGTTCCGAAGGAAGAGGCCGTCGTGTCGGTGTTCGACCACGGGTTCCTCTACGGCGACGGCGTGTTCGAGGGGATCAGGGTGTACGAGGGGAACGTGTTCCGCCTCCGGGAGCACATCGACCGGCTGTACGAGTCGGCCAACACGATCGCCCTCGAGATCCCGATGACCCGCGACCAGATGATCGCGACGACGCTCGAGACCGTGGCGGTGAACCGGAAGAAGGACGCCTACATCCGTCTCGTCGTGTCGCGGGGAGCCGGCGACCTCGGGATCGACCCGGCCAAGTGCCGCCGCCCGACCGTCGTGATCATCGCCGACACGATCTCCCTCTACCCGCAGGAGCTGTACGACAACGGCGCCACGCTCGTCACCGCCAGCGTGCGTCGGATCCCAATGGAATCCCTCGATCCGCGGATCAAGTCGCTCAACTACCTGAACAACATCCTGGCGAAGATCGAGGCCAAGCGGGCCGGCGCCCTCGAGGCGATTATGCTCAACCACCACGGCCTCGTGGCGGAGTGCACCGCCGACAACCTGTTCATGGTCAAGCAGGGGACGCTCAAGACCCCGGACCTGATGCAGGGGGCCCTCGGCGGGATCACCCGCGCCGCGGTGCTCGACCTCGCCCGCAAGGCGAAGATCCCGAGCGCCGAGACCGTCCTGGCGCTCCACGACCTCTACAACGCCGACGAGTGCTTCCTCACGGGGACCGGCGCCGAGATCGTCCCGGTGATCATGATCGACGGGCGGCGCATCGGCGACGGCAAGCCCGGCTCGATCACCAAGAAGCTGCTCGCGGACTTCCGCGTGCTGCGGACGCAGGACGGCATCAAGGTGCCCTACAAGGAAGCGGTCGCGCCGTAAGCTACCCCGGCCGGGTCACGCGGGACGGGACGGGCGGGCCCCGGACAGCAGCTCGGCGACCGAGCGGAGCAGGTCGGCCATCGGCACGGGTTTCGAGAGAATCTTGTCGATCCCTTCCTCGGACGCCCGTTCGGATCCGAGCTGCTGGCCCCAGCCCGTCACGAGCATCGTCGCCGCGTCGGGCTGGAGGTCGCGCATGAGGCGCAGCACCTCGATCCCGGACATGCCGGGCATGCCGAGGTCGCTGACGATCAGGTCGTAGCTCCGGCTCGAGGCCAGCTCGATCGCGGCCTTGCCGTCCGGCGCCTCGTCCACCTCGTGGCTCTCGAGGCGGAGGATGTCGGCCATCGCCTCGCGGACGTCCGCCTCGTCGTCCACGAGGAGGATCCGGCCCGTCGCGGCGCGGAGGACTTCGAGCGCGATCTCGGAGGCGCGCTCCGCCGCCGCCCCTGCGGCCGCCCCGGTCGCCGCCGGGAGGTCCACGGCGAACGTGGTGCCCCGGCCCGGCACCGATTCGACGCGGATGCTCCCCTCGTGCCGCTGGAGGATGCCGGCCGAGACCGACAGGCCGAGCCCCGTTCCCCGGGACCCCTTGGTGGAGAAGAACGGGGTGAAGATCTTCTCGAGGTGCTCCGGCGGGATCCCCACCCCGTCGTCCGCGACCTCGACGCGCACGCGGCCGTCCGAGGCCCGGCTTCGCAGCGTGATCGTGCCGCCGGACGGCATGGCGTCGGCCGCGTTCAACACCAGGTTGGTGAACACCTCGCGGATCTCCGAAGGGCTCGCCAGGACCGCCGGGACCTCCGAGAGGTCGGTCGCCACGCGGATCGCGGCGCCGCGCGCCTGGGCCTGGTCCTTCCACCTGCCGCTCGTCAGCTCGACCACCTGCCGGAGCAGCTCGTTCACGTCGAGCCGCATGCGCCCCGACTCTCCCTGCATGCGCGCGAAGTCGAGCATCCGGCGGACGGTCGCGGACCCGTCGGTGGCGGAGCGAGCGATCACCTCCACCCACCGTCGCTGCTCCGCGTCGGTCAGCGCCCGGTCGAGCATCTGCGCGCGCAGGAGAATCGCGGCCATCAGGTTGTTGAAGTCGTGGGCCACGCCGCTCGCCAGCATTCCCATCGCGGCGAGGCGCGCCGAGTGGAGGGCCTGCATCTCCATCTCGCGCTGGCGGGTGACGTCGCGGGCGATCAGGACGAGCCCTTCCACGGCCCCGCCGGAGGAGCGGTAGGGGAAGGCGCCGAGGATGAAGAGACCGCCGAGGTGGGGGAGGTCCAGCTCCGCCGTGGCCGGCTGGCTTCCCTCGAGCGCCTTCGCGATCGGGTCGTTGTACGGCCGCACCCCGCCGCCGAACAGCAGCTGCGACGCGTTGCGCCCCGGCACGGCCACGATCGGCAGCCTGCAAAGAGCCGCGAACGCCAGGTTCGCGCGCCGGATCGTGCCGTCGCGATCCTGCAGGGCGACCGGATCGCTGATCGCGTCGAAGGTCCTCTCCCACTCCGTCTTGGCGTTCGCGATCTCGCGGAAGAGTCGCGCGTTGAGGACCGCCGGGACGATCTGCTCCGCGAGGATCTCCATGAGCTGCGCGAACGGCTCGTCGAAGGCGTTCCGGTGGACGCTCTCGATGTTCAGGACGCCCACGGGCTGCCCGGCGTTCATCAGCGGGATCGCCAGCTCCGACAGGGAGTTCGAGACTGCGACGAAATCGGGGTCGCGGGACGTGTCGTTGCACAGGACCGGGGCCCGGGTGCGGACCGCGCGGCCGATGATGCCGCGATCGAGGCTCTGTCGGTAGCCCTCGAATTTCTCCGCGTCGATCTCCCCCGCGGAATCGCTGAAGACCATCGTGCGGTCCACGGGGTCGTACGTCATGATCGTCACGTGGTTGTAGCCGAATTCCGCGTGAATCGTGTGGACCAGGTAGTGGATCAGGGCATCCGGATCCAGCTGGGCGGCGGCCTCCCGCGAAATGCGGCTCACGGTCCCCAGGGTCTGCAGGTGGCGCTCGGAGCCGGCGACGAGCGCCGCCAGCCGGCGCCGCTCGCGGCGCCTCGCGACGAGGTGCACCGCGGCGCCCGCGACGAACGCGGCGAGGATCGTGATCGCGATACCCGCCCAGTGCTGCAGGAAGTCGTGGGGTGTCACCAGGCCGGCCGCGGAACCCGCTGTGGCGGTCAGCGCAGCGGACACTAGACACCCTCCGGGCAGCCGGGCCAGAGAGGCCGACTCGAGATTAAATTAATTCAGGCTTAAACATAATTCCTTAAGGTCGGGCGTGTCAACCTCGCGAATCCGTGGCCTATCCGCACGGCGCGCCGCCGGGGTCGGCCGGCGCTTCGCGTCGCGACGGGCCGCGTTCCGTGTAAAGTGGGCCCGCGCCCCGAGGACCGGACCGGCGTAACGGGAGCTCCGATGCGAATCGCCCTGATCGGCTTGGTGTTCGCCATGCTGGCGACGATGGCTGCATTCCTGGCGTCGAAGGCGAGGAGGGGGAGGGACGGCGTCGAGGTGCTGGACACCGAGGGCCGTCGCCGGCTTCCCACACCGAGGAAAACACCCGCGACCCTGGTGGGCGGGGTCTTGCTCGCCGCTCTAGTCCTCGTCCTGCTCGCCTCGTCGGTCCGCGTCGTGCCGGTCGGCCACGGCCTCGTCGTGTTCAACACCGTCACCAAGACCTTCCGGCTCGCGCCGCAGGGGGTCGCCCTCGTCGTGCCGCTGGTCACCGACACCCAGATCTACGACCTCAGGCGCGTCGAGTACACGATGTCGGGGGTTCGCGGCGAGGGGAGGAAGTCGGAGGCGGACGACTCGCTCTGGTCGCCGACGCAGGAGGGGCTGCAGGTCGGGATCGACCTCACCGTCTGGCACCACCTCGACCCGCGGCGGGTGATCGACATCCACCGCGGGATCGGCCCGGATTTCGAGGAGAAGATCATCCGTCCGGCGGTGCGCTCGGTGATCCGCCTCGTGATCTCCGAATACGCCGTCATGGACGTCTACTCGGCGCGGCGGGCGCAGATCCAGGACGAGATCAACGCGAAGATCAAGAGGCTCGTGGAGAAGGACGGCTTCGTGATCGACGAGGTGGTGCTCCGGGACGTGAGGTTCACCGAGCAGTTCGCCAAGGCGATCGAGGCGAAGCAGATCGCCCAGCAGTCGGCGGAGCAGATGAAGTACGTCCTCGAGAAGGAGCAGAAGGAAGCGGAGCGGAAGGTGATCGAGGCCCAGGGGCGCTCGAAGGCGATCGAGACGATCAACGAGGCGCTCCGGCAGAACCCGAACTACATCCGGTACCTCTACGTGGACAAGCTGTCCGACAAGATCTCCGTGATCGTCTCCGACCAGAACACGATCATGGACCTCAAGGGGATCCTGGACTCCAAGAAGTAGCTCGTCCTCGCGCGGTCGTCCCGCGTTTCGCATTCGAGGCCGGGGGGGCATTCCGGGGGCTTCGGCCGAGAGCGGGAACGTTCCTCGCCGCCCCGGAAAAGGGGCGTCTGCGGACGTTCCCGCCCTCGACCTCGCGTGGTCGGGGCGAGCGCTTGACTGGAGGCGTGGTGCTGATCTGCGATTCGGATCACGTCGAAGTTTGTGTTGTCCCGCTCGGCGGTTGCCGTCCCTCTTCCGGGGTACAATGACCGCTCTTTGATTCCGGAAGGAGACGAGGCATGGGCAGAATCTGCGACGTGATCAAGGAGAAGGGGGCGACCGTCCACAGCATCGAGGCGTCCGCGACCGTATTCGACGCGATCAAGCGCATGGTGGACGTCGGGGTCGGCGCGCTCCTCGTGACGGAAGAGGGGAAGATCTGCGGCATGATCACCGAGCGGGACTATCTCCGCCGGATCGCCGTGGAAGGCCGCACTTCGCGCGGGACCCTCGTCCGCGAGATCATGAACTCGCCCGTCATCTGCATCGAATCCAGCGCGGACGTCGCCGAGTGCATGGCCCTGATGACCCACAAGCGCATCCGGCACCTCCCGGTCGTGGACCAGGAGCGTCTCGTGGGCCTCGTGTCGATCGGCGACGTCGTTCGGGCCGTCTCGAAAGAGGCCACGTTCCACGCCCAGGTCCTCACCGACTACATCACCGGCAAGTACCCCGCCTAACGCGTCCGGAAGCCGACGCGCCTCGAAAACGGGAGTGTCCTCGCCAGCCCGAAAAAGGGCTGTCTCCGGACACTCCCGTTTTCGAGGCGCGTCGGCGGGAGGGTCGCTAGAGTCCCGAGGCGACGGTGTCGACGCCGTTGCGGAAGATCGCGATGCCGGCGCCCTCCTCGGGGAAGGTGCGGGACGGGTCGGGCGTGTGGGCGTTGCGGGCGCGCCTGAACCAGAGCGGGTGCTGGAAGGCGTAGAGGTAGGCGTCGGGGTGCGGCATCATCCCGAAGAGGCGGCCGGAGGGGTCGCAGACCCCCGCGACGGCGCCGGGCGAGCCGTTCGGGTTCCACGGCCAGGCGAGCGTGGGGCTCCCGTCGGGACCGACGTAGCGCGCGGCGATCTGCCGGCCGGACTCGAGCCTCGACATCACCTCGCCGTCCGCGACGAGGAACTTCCCCTCGCCGTGGCGCGCGGGCACGTCGAGCGTCTCGACGCCGCGCGTCCAGACGCAAGGCGATTCCGGGTCGAATGCGAGGCGGACCCACGCGTTCCGGTAGCCCAGGCGGTCGTTCGGGGCCAGCGTCGCGCGCGGCGTGCGGTAGTCGCCGTCGAAGCCGGGAAGCATGCCGAGGCGCACCATCGTCTGGAACCCGTTGCAGATGCCGAGCGCCAGGCCGCCGCCGTCGATGAACTCCAGCAGACGGTCGTAGAGGCGCCACCGGATCTTGTTGGCGAACACCGAGCCGGCGCCGAGGTGGTCGCCGAAGGCGAACCCGCCGACGAACACGAGGATCGGGTACTCGGAGAGCGCCCGCGGGGCGCGGCCATCCAGAACGTCGAGGAGGTGGACCCGCTCGGGGACGGCCCCGGCGGTGCGGAACGCCGCGTCGGTCTCCTCCTCGCAGTTGAGCCCCAGCCCCGTCAGGATCAGGACACGCACCTCGGCGCGCCTGCGCTCCTTCTCGTCCTCGGGCAGGGACCGGAAGCGCGCGACGCGAAGGCCGGCCGGCTCCTCCCGCGCCGGGGAGGGGCCGCGGCCGGGCGACTCGATCGCCGGCCCCGGCTCGGGCTGCTCCTCTGCGAGGGTCGCCTTGAACGCGGTCTTGAGCTCGAACACGTCCGCGTCGAGCACGGTCTTCCCGCCGAGGCGGGCGACGAGGCGGGGCGCCCCGGTCACCGTCCCGATCCGCCGGCACGCGAGCCCCTCGAACCGGCGCGCGAACGCCGCGGCGTGCTCCTCCGGAACGGTCGCCACGAAGCGCCCTCCAGATTCGGCGAACAGCGCCACGTCGGCGGGCAGCGCGGCGAGGTCGGGGCAGCGGTCGAGGTCGAGGTCCATCCCGAGCTCGCCCGCCATCGCCGCGCGGGCGAGTGCCAGGGCCAGGCCGCCCCGCGCCGGCACCGACGCCGAGCGGACCAGCCGCTCGCGCACGGCGCTGTCGAAGGCGCGGTAGAGGGGCAGGGTCTCCGCCGGGTCCACGCGGGGCGCCTTGTTCCCGACGTAGGGGCACGGGGCGCCGGGCGGCTGCGCGAGGCCGTCCAGCTCTCCCCGATGGCGGAAGTACTCGGAGGCGCCCGTCTCGTCGCGCGTGGTCCCGATCAGGAAGACGGCGTCTCCCGGCGCCTTGAGGTCGAGCGTCACGGCGTCCCGCACGTCGTCGATCCGCCCGATCGCCGAGACCAGCAGCGTGGGCGGCACGCTGATCTTCACGCCGCCCATCGTCGAGTCGTTCTTCATCGAGTCCTTGCCGGAGATCAGCGGCGTGCCGTACGCGACGCACAGGTCGTGGAGCCCGCGGCAGGCCCGCACGAGCTGCGCCATCTTGTACGCGCCGTCGGGGGTCGTCTCGCGACTCGACGGGGTCCGGCCAGCAGAAGTTGTCGAGCAGCGCGATCCGGTCGAGGCGCGCGCCGGCCGCGAGCTGCCGGCGCACCGCCTCGTCCACCGCGAGGGCGGCCATCGCGTACGCGTCGATGTCGGAGAGGAACGGATGGATCCCCTCCGACAGGACGTACCCCTTGACGGAGCCGTGCCGCGCGAGGAACACCGTTCCCTCGGCCGGAACGTCCGCGTTCACCCCGGTGAACGGCTTGACGACCGAGAGGCCCTTGACCTCGTGGTCGTAGTGCCGCGCCTTCCCCTCGATCGAGCAGAGGTTGAGCCGGCCGAGGAGGTCGCGCAGCAGCCCGCGTCGAGATCGGCCGGCGCGGGCCCCGGGGGCTCCGGGAAAGACGGCGGCGTCCAGCGGGCGGCGAGGTCGAGATCCGGATCCCCCTCGTGCAGGAACTCCATGTCGAGGAGCGCCACGATCTCAGCCCCGTAGGTCACGTGCGAGCCGGCCGCCCGAGGTGAACTCGCCGAGGACCGTGGCCTCGACCTCGCGGCGCCGCGCGAGCGCGAGGAACGCGCCGATCTTCTCCGGCGCGACCGCGAGGGTCATCCGCTCCTGCGCCTCCGAGAGGAGGATCTCCCACGGCGCGAGCCCGGCGTACTTGAGCGGGGCGAGGGAGAGGTCGAGCCGCGCGCCACCCGACCCGCGGGCCATCTCCCCGACGGAGGACGAGAGGCCGCCCGCGCCGTTATCGGTGATCGCCTCGTAGAGGCCGAGCTCCCGCGCCTCGAGGAGGAAGTCGAACATCCGCTTCTGCGTGATCGGGTCGCCGATCTGCACCGCCTGCACGGGCGACGACTCGTCGAGGGCGGCCGACGAGAAGGTCGCGCCGTGGATCCCGTCGGCGCCGATCCGGCCGCCGGTCATCACGATCAGGTCGCCCGGGCGGGCCGACTTGACGTGGCCCGGCCGCCCGGCGACGGTCACCGGGAGCGCGCCGACCGTGCCGCAGAACACCAGCGGCTTCCCGAGATAGCGCGCGTCGAAGACCTCGAAGCCGCGGCCGTACGGGATCCCGCTCTGGTTCCCGCCGTCGATCACGCCGCGGTGCACGCCGTCGCGGATCCGGCGCGGGTGGAGGAGGCCCTTCGGGACCGGGCCGTCGTGGAACGGCGACGCGAAGCAGTAGCCCCAGACGTTCGCGAGGAGATCCGCGCCCAGTCCGGTGCCGAACGGGTCGCGGTTGACCCCGACGATCCCGGTGATCGCGCCGCCGTACGGGTCGAGCGCGGAGGGCGAGTTGTGGGTCTCGACCTTGTAGACGAGGCTCAGGTGGTGGTCGAAGGCGACGACGCCGGCGTTGTCGTGGAAGACCGAGACGAGCCAGGAGACGCCGTCACGCTCGCGGACCGCGCGGTCGACCTTCTCGGTGGCCCCGCGGATGAACGTCTTGAAGATCGAGCGGATCGTTTCCGGATCGCGACCCGGCTCGTGGTACGTCACGGTCGCGTTGAAGATCTTGTGCTTGCAGTGCTCGCTCCAGGTCTGGGCGATGCACTCGAGCTCGGCGTCGGTGGGAGCGTCGCCGAGGCCGGCCTCGCGGCGGGCGGGATCGGCGGCGGCGGCGCGGAAGTGGTCGCGGACCGCCCGCATCTCGGCCACGGAGAGCGACAGCAGCCGCTCGCGGCTGATCCGCGCGAGCTCCTCGTCGCTCCCCGAGAGCGGGACCGTCGCGACGCGAGGCGTCTCGTGGCCGGCCACGTGCGGCACGGAGAGGTCGGGAGGGGAGGCGGCCCACGCCTCGCGGGTCTCCACCTGGACCGTCTGGATCACCGAGTTGGCGAGAAGGTCCCACGCGATCCGCTCGGCCTGCGCGCGGTCCACGCCGTCGAGAAGGTAGAGGGTCGACGTGTAGACGGCGGAGCCCTCTCCGAGCGCGCGCTGTAGCGTGTCCTCGACCGCGACGCGCGCGCTCTTCCCCACCGGATCGGTCACCCCCGGTTTGTACGCGACGGTGACCGCGACGTCGAACGGGCCGTCCTCGACCCGCCCGATGGCCCCCGTCTCGCGCACCGGGTCCGCAAACTCCGTCAGGACCCGCCGGGCCTCTCCGGCGGTAAGCTCCGCCTCGATCCGGTAGACGTCCCGCGTGCGCACCCGCCGCACGGGAATCCCCAGGAACCCGCGCACCGTGCGGGACACCTCTTCCCCCCGCGGGTCCCGCTGTCCGGGCCGCGTCGCGATCTCGATCCTCGTAACCAAGAAGACCTCCGGGGTCGGACATTACTGGCGTAACAGCCGGGGTCCTAAGCTAGCAGATTTCAATGGTTTTTCGGAAATCGGCGGGGGCCGGATTCGACGGGAGAACCGCCCTGCCGCGATGGCGGCGGTCGGGGGGCGCGGGCACCCGTCTAACGCGCGCCCGCCTGCGCCTTCTTGAGCTGCTCGTTCTCCTTCCGCAGCCGCTCGATCTCGGCGTCGAGAGCGCGGATCTTCTCGCGCATCTCGGCGTCCACCTCGTCGCGGGCCTTCTCGAGCGCGAGCCGCTCCTCGGGGGTCTTGGCCTTCCCGATCATCGCGTCGGCGGCGGGGGAGGGGCGTTCGGCGGCCGGCGGCCGGCCGGAATCGGAACGCGGTGCGGCAGGGGGATCGCCCGCCGGGCCGCAGCCGGCGAGCAGGAGGAGCGCCGACGCCAGCAAGGACAGCGAGGGCGCGAGGCCTCGACGGCCCGCTCGGGACGTCACTTGGCCTCCTTCGCGGGCTCCGAGCGGGGAGGCTCCTCCTCCTTCTTCGACTTCAGGTCGGCATTCTCCTTCCGGAGCTTCCCGGCCATCGCTTCCTTGGTGCGGATCACGTCGTTCCAGAACTCGCGGGTCGCTTGCTTGACCTCCTCGGCCGCCGACGAGGAAAAGGACTTCGTCTTGTCCCACCCCTGCTTGCTCGCCCCGGCGACGTCTCGCCCGAGCTCGCGGGCGGCCTCGTCGAGGTACTTGCCGGCCTTGCTGTTCTTGAGGTCGCGTCCCGCCTCCTTCGTGTCCTGGACGAGCTCGCGCCCCGCCTCCTTGACCTCGCCCGAGGCCGTTCCGGTGGCCTGGCCCTCCTTCTTCGGAGGATCCTCCGCGAGCGCCGGGGCCGTCGCGGCCAGCAAGAGGAGCATCGCGGGTAAAGTCATGATCCTAAAACGGATAACGTGCATAGCGACCTCCCCGGCGGCGGGACGGAACCCGTCCCGGTGCCGATCCCCACAAGGGAAGATTAACCCCGGCGCGCATGGCCCCGCAACCGGTCCGCGGAGCTCCCATCATGGCGGAAAATCTTTTCGATTGCAGTCCGTACCCGGAGAGGTGTAAAAAGGAATCGACCTCCCCATTCTAGGCGCGCGCGAAGCCCCATTTCTCGCGCGCCAGTTTTTTATGGATTGTCCCGTTTTTCCGGGATGAGCCCCTCCGGCGCGGTGGGGCGCCCCGTCGCGCCAGGGTGGTATTCTCCGAGTCCGGCCAACGGCAGGCCGGCCCAGGAGCCTCCATGCGATCCTCGCGCAAGACGGGAATCCTCCTCGCGCTCTTCCTTGCGGCGGCCTCCCTCGCGGCGAAGCCCCCGGCACGGACGGAAAGAAAGATGAACGAGCCAGAAATCCCTTCGAAGGCCGTGGCACCCGCCGTGACGAGATGGCTCGTCCTCGGCCCGGTGCTCGATTCCCTGCCTGTCTTCCACGAGGAAAAACCGGGTTCGTACGGCATCGAGGAGCTGCTCAAGTCGGACCGTTTCACGGCAAGGCCGTGGCGCCCGGCGGAAGGAATCGAGGAGTCGTGGTTCGGCGGGGTGAGTCTTCGCTGGTCGGCTCGGGATGCCGGTCCGGACGGCCTCGTGAGCCTCGGCGTGCCCGCGGGCACCGGCGAGGGAAGGCCCGCGACCGCGTGGCTCGCGACGTACGTCGCGGCGGGACGGTACGCGTCGCTCGACCTCGTGGTGAACGGGACGCACGCGCGCCGGGCCTGGCTCGACGGAGAGCAGGTCGCCGTCGGCGGGACGGACAAGGACGCGGCGTCGCCCGCGGAGGTCAAGGGGAAGCTGGAGCTGACCGCAGGCAAGCACCTCCTCGTCATCGAGACGGCGTTCGACCCGGCGAAGGCGGACGCCTGGACCGCCGGGGCGTCCCTCAAGGCGCGCAAGGAAAGCGGCGAGGCGAGCGCCGCGTTCACGGCGACGCTCGACCCCGTATGGGACCTCGATATTCGCGACATCCTCGACCCCCCGCAGATCGTGTCGCTCGCGGTGTCGCCCGAAGGCACCGAGGTCGCGGTGTCCCTTTCCCGCATCGTCCCCGCGACCGACGATGCCGAGCGGTGGGTGGAGTTCCGTTCCACGGCCGACGGCGCGCTGCTCGGCACGTGGCGCGGCGGTCCGGCCGCGAGGCAGGTCGCCTACGATCCGCAGGGACGCTGGCTGTCGTACGTCACCGAGGTCAAGGGCGCTTCCGGAGACGCGGATCGCTCCACCCTCTGGATCCTGGACCGCCGGACGCAGGAAGCCCGCCCCTTGCTCGAGCGGGTGGAGTCCTTCTCCGACTACGAATGGTCCCCCGACGGGCGCGCGGTCGCCTACTCGACGACCGTGAAGCCCGAGGCCGACAAGCGCGGGCTCAAGCGCTTCGAAGGGCTCCTCGACCGGCAAAAGGACTACCGCACGAAAACCTACCTGCACCTCGCGACGGTCCCGCAGGGGACGCGCCGGCGGCTCACGGCAGGCTCGCTCTCCGCGACCGGCGCCTCGTTCTCGCCCGGCGGGGATCGACTCCTGTTCGTCCGCGAGGTCGAGGACTTCGGCGCGCGCCCCTACACGAGGAAGGAGCTGTGGGAGATCGAGCTCGGCACCTTCGCGGCCCGCAAGCTGCGCGACGGGCGGTGGTTCGAGTCCGCGCAATACGCGCCCGACGGGAAGCGGATCCTGATCCAGGCGGGCCCCTCCGAGTTCGGGTCCGCCGGGATCAACGTTCCCGAGGGAACGGTCCCCAACGAGGGGGACGGCCAGCTCTACGTCTGGGACCCCGCGACCAGCCAGGTCGAGGCGATCACGCGGGACTTCGACCCGGCCGTGACCTCGGCCACGTGGAGCCGCGCGGACGGCAACATCTACGTGAAAGCCGAGGACCGCGACCGCGTGCGCGTCTTCCGGTACGACGCGGCGGCGAGGACCTTCGCGCCGGTCGGGACGGAATGCGAGGTCGTGAGCGAGGCGGCGTTCGCCGAGCGCGCCCCCGTGGCCGCGGTGAGCGGGACCTCCCCCTGGACGCCGTCGCGTCTCGCCGTCGCCGACCTCAAGAGCGGGGCGTCGAAGGTGCTGCTGGAGCCTGCGGCGGCCGCGCTGGCCGGGGTGCGGAAGGGAACGGTCGAATTGTGGAGCTTCGCCGCCGCGAGCGGGCGCACGATCGACGGGCGGGTCTACCTCCCGCCCGGCTTCGAGGCCGCGCGCGCCGCGAAGTACCCGGTGATCGTCTACTACTACGGCGGGACCTCTCCCGTGACCCGCGACTTCGGCGGTCGATACCCGAAGGAGTGGTGGGCGGCGAACGGGTACGTGGTCTACGTCCTCCAGCCGTCGGGGGCCACCGGGTTCGGGCAGGCGTTCTCGGCCCCGCACGTCAACGACTGGGGGGAGATCACGGCGCAGGAGATCATCGAGGGGACGCGGAAGTTCCTCGAGGCGCACCCCTACGCGGACCCGAAGCGCGTCGGGTGCATCGGCGCCTCGTTCGGCGGGTTCATGACCGAGCTGATCGTCACCAAGACGGACCTGTTCGCCGCCGCGGTGTCGCACGCGGGAATCTCGTCCATCTCGTCGTACTGGGGGGAGGGGTACTGGGGGTATTCCTACAGCGCGCTCGCGACGGCCGGGTCGTTCCCCTGGAACCGCAAGGACATCTACGTCGAGCGCAGCCCGCTGTTCCGCGCCGACAAGGCCCGGACCCCGCTCCTCCTGACGCACGGCTCGGTCGACACGAACGTGCCGCCCGGAGAGAGCGCCTCGTTCTACGCGGCCCTCAAGCTCCTCGGGGTCCCGGTCGAGTACGTGCAGGTCGAGGGGATGGACCACCTGATCCTGGATCACGCCAAGCGCATCGTGTGGTCGCGGACGATCCTCGCGTGGTTCGACCGCTGGCTCAAAGGGCAGCCGGAGTGGTGGGACGCGCTCTACCCGAAGGAGAAGTAGCGGCTGCGCGCTAGCGAACGGTCAGCTTCCCGCCGGCCCACGTGACGGCGATCCCGTTGCCGGGGGGAAGGCCCGGGCCGACGACCTCGCCGTGCCCGTCCACGAAGGCGATCGGGCTGGCGACGATCGCCTTCGTCCCGATGAACGAGAGGACGATCAGGTCCCGCGCATCCGTCACGTCGACGCCCGCGACCGTGCCTCCCGCGTTCTGGATCCGGGAGATGCCCACCTTGATCTTGCCCGGCGTCGTGTTCGGGTCCACCTGGACGGCAATATCGGTCCCGCCGTCGCGGAGGAACGACGACGCGCCGTCGAAGGTGTGGTACGCCACGGCGGTGTTGTCGTAGGAGATCCAGAACGCCGCCCCGAAGAAGTCCGGGACGCCCTTCACGGACACCTTCACCTGGGACAGCCTCCCCGACACCTCGCCGGGCTGCAGGGTCACCGACCCGTCGGCGGGCGACGGCTCGTCGGGGGTGAAAGTCGCAACGGCCGCCGGGACCGTGGTTTGCGCGGAGCCTCCGCACGAGAGGACGAGGAGGCAGCCGAGCGCGGCCGCGACGGCGGGAGAAAGCATGGGACGCGGGGTTCGCCGTTGCATCGTCGTTCCTTCCTCCGCCGTCAGGGACATGCGAGGCCGAAGAACGCGGCCACGAAGGCCAGGTCGTCGCCGTCCACCGTGCCGTTCAGGTCCACGTCCGCCGGGGCGAAGTACCGGGCCGGCGTGAGCGCCCGGTCGGAGGCGAAGGCGGTGGTGACCCACAGCAGGTCCTTGCCGTCCACCTGCCCGTCGCCGTCGAGGTCGGGGAGCGTCGGCTTCGCCGACGCCGTGCCGCCGAGGTGGCCGAGGTTCGAGCGGCCGCCGTTCGGCTGCGGCTCGGTCGAGTAGTCCGCCGCCGGGTCGGCGGTGTCGATCGCCGCCGAGCAGCGCCCGAGCGCGTAGTCGTCGACGAGCTTCGGGTCCCCCGAGATGACGGTGTCGTCCACCGTCAGCTCCCCTTCGAGCGTCCGCTCGAAGTCGACCCGGGTATTCCCGAAGACGTCCGTGTAGGCCACGTGGATGCCGAGGTCCCGCTCGCCCCCCTGCTGCATCTTGCCGTCGTCCCGCGCCAGGGGGCCGCCGATGCCCATCCCGACGTTGTTCGCGAGGATCGAGTTCGAGACGTCGACGCGAGCGCTCCCGCCGGGCGCGCCGTCGGACTCGATCTCGATGGCCGCCGCGCCCTCGTCGGACCGGTTGGCCGCGATCGTGCAGAAGTCCACCGCCGTCCCGGCCTGCCCCTCGCCACCGCGCAGGTAGAGGAACAGGCCGCCACCGGTGGCGTCGTCGGTGTCCGCTTTCGTCGCGACGTTCTCCGCCACGAGGTTGCGAGAGAACCGGGCGGACGCTCCCGATGCTCCCTCGGACTCGATCGCGAGAACGGCGCCCGCGCCGAAAGAGGTGGCCGAGTTCTTCCAGATCGTGCTCGTCTCGACCACCATCGACCCGCCCGCGCCGGGGCCTCCCGACGAGAGGGTGGCGCGCAGTCCTCCTCCCGCCACCGCCGTGTTGCCCGCGATCGTGTTTCCGCTCGCGGCGAGGCTTCCGGCCTCCGCGGACGACGGGCCGTGGAGGAGAGCGAGGTCGAGCCCTCCGCCCGAGCCGCCCGCCCGATTGCCCGAGACCAGGTTGAGGGTGGCGTCGACCCGGCGCTGCCCCGGCCCGTCGCCCGCGACGCGCAGGAGCATCCCGCCGCCGTCGGCCGCGGCCGTGTTCAGCTCCACGACGTTGCCGCTCGCGGTGATGCGCGCGCCGCCCGCGACCCCGAGGTCCACGACGGCGCCGCCGCCCCGTCCCGCCGCGTCGTTCGCGACGATGGCGTTCTTGTTCAGCACGACGTCCGCCTGTGCCGCATCGCCGCCGAGCGATGCCACCACGGCGACCGCGCCGCCGTCCTGGGCCGCGTTCACGCCGAGCGAGTTGTCCTCGACACTCACGCTGAAGCGTCCCTCGCCGGACGCGAGCGCCAGGAGCGCGCCGCCGCTCCCCGTCGCGGCGTTGCGGATCATCTCGTTGCCGCTCGCGACGAGACGCGTGCCGGAGTCCGGGAAGGTGACGGTGCGCAGGAACACGCCGCCGCCTCCGTGCCCCGGACCGGCCGCGTCCGCGACGTTGTCTCGAATCGCGTTGTTCTCGACGCGAACCTCGGTCGCCAAGAGGCACGGCCCCCACTGCACGCAGACCGATCCGGCTCCGGCGTCGATGCAGTCCTGGCTGACCGCGCAGGTCACCGCCGGGTCGTCGCGGCACACCAGGCATCCCGGGTTGCCCGTGCAGGCGAGGGCCGTGTTCCCCCAGCAGGCCGCGGGCACCGCCGCCTGCGCCGGCTCGAGAAGGATGGCTCCCCCGTCGGACCCCGTCGCGCGGTTGCTCGCGATGCGGTTGCGGGAGATGGTTCCGGAGCCCGCGAGGCGCACTCCCGAGAACCCCCCGCCGTACACCGTGAATCCGGTGAGTGTCGAGCCTGTCCCGAGGTCGAACACCGGCGCCACCGTGAGCGGGTCGCAGCTCTCTCCTTCGGGACAATCGGCGCTCGACGAGCACCACGCTCCCGAGACGCTGCAGGTCCCCTCGATCCGGCTGCAGCTACCGAAGTCGCAGTCCAGGTTGGCGCAGGTGCCGTTGCCGAGGCACTCGACCGTCGGGTGCCTCTTGCACGTGCCCTTCGTCTGGCCGGTCGGGATTTCGCAGGTGTCGGGCGTGCAGGACGCGGTCCTGTCGTTCGTGCAGGCCCCGACGTCCACCGTCGCCGTGCAGGTCTCGCCGGTCGGGCACTCGGCATCCACCACGCAATACCGGGTCTTGGTCACGCTGCAGACCTTGTTGTTGCAGAAGCCCTTGCAGTAGTCCGCGCTGGGGCCGTAACAGGCGATGCTCTTCCGGTCCTCGCAGCTGTTGCCTCCGCAGGTCCCCGTGCCGTCGACGATCGTGACGAGGCTCGACGGAGGGTTCACCTCGCTCGCGGTCGCGACGAAGGAGAGGCGCCTGCCCGACGCGTTCACGCACTCGCGGTAGAGCCCCGGCCGCACGCGGACCGTGTCGCCGTCCGCCGCCACGCTCGCCGCGTGGCCGACGGTCGCGAAGGGGGCCGAGCTCGATCCGTTGCCGGCGACGTCGTCGCCGGTGGCGGACACGTACCAGGTCCGCGCCGCGGCGAGGGCCGGAAGCGAGGCGAGCACCAGCACCAGCGGCGGCAGCAACCGCCGGATCGATCTCATGAAGACAACCCTCCTCCACGGCGAGACGACCCGAACACAGAAGCCGCCCGTGGCGGCGGCCGCTAACTGTATCCCAACTCGGGCATGGCATCGAACGCGAGGCGGGCGGGGCCGCCCGCGCGCGGGGGAACGACCCGGCCGGGACGGGCCGCCGGGCGAATCCGCTGGTATTTCCCCCGCGGTGCACTAGATTCTCCCGGGGGGACAGGCCTGCGCGGAGCGCGGGCGCCGGCGGGGTGCGTCGTCCGCCGGAAGGCGAGGGAGCCATGAGGAAGTCCTTGGCGTTCGCGTTGGCATGGGCTGCGCTCGCGACGGTCCCCGCGGAGGGCGCCACCCTGTGGGTGGCGCGCTGCAGCGTCTCGGGCGACGGCTCTCGCCTGCGCCCGCTCTGCAGCATCCAGGAGGGCGTGGACGCCGCCGCTCCGGGGGACACCGTCCGGGTGCTGCCCGGCACCTACCGCGAGTGCGTGGTTGCGATCGGCCCGCCGGTCTCGCTCGTCGCGGACGATTTCGCGGTGGCGGGCCTGCGGACCACGACGATCGTGGACGGGACCGGCCTCTGCGACGACCCGTCGGCTCCGTCCTCGACGGTCCTGCTGCTCGGCGGCTCGGCGATCGAGGGGTTCACGGTGCGCGGGGGAGGCTACTCCGGAGTCGCCGGACTCGGGAGCGTGGCGATCACGAGCAACGTGATCGAGGGGAACAGCTCGGCCGACGACGGCGGGGGCATCTACGTCAATGCCAGCGACTACTTCGGCGGGGCCGGAGACCTCGTCATCTCCGGCAACGTCGTCCAGGACAACCAGGCCTACCGGAACGGCGGGGGGATCTTCGTCTACGGCTACGTGCAGCCCGGGGCCGGAAGGCGCGTCGTCGTGGACGGGAACGCCGTGCGTCGAAACGTGGCGGGGAACTTCGGTGGGGGCGTCGGCTCCCTTTCCGCGACCCCGTACCTCGGCGACGTCGAGGTGGCCATCACCCGGAACGTGATCGAGGACAACGCGGCGACGGGTTTCGCCGGGTACAGCTACGGCTACGGAGGGGGGATCTGGGCGAGCACCGGCGGAGAGGGAGCGGAGACGCTCCGCGTCGAGGACAACGACGTCCGCCGGAACGAGTCGGGAGGAGGGGGCGGCGGGCTGTCCGCGTGGCTCCGCGCGACGTACGCCGGCTGGCACGCCGTGACCGTCGACGGGAACCGGGTCGCGCAGAACATGACGGTGGGATACGGGGGCGGCCTCGACCTCTACGTGAAGGCCGTCGACCTGGCGGTCTCCTACGCGCCGTTCTTCGAGGCGCGCGGGAACGACGTGACGTCGAACCAGGCGTACGCGGGGGCGGGAGGGATGCTGGACGTCTTCGTGGATGCCACCAACGCTTACGTCGCCTCGCGCGCGAGCCTCGTGTTCGAGGGAAATCGCGTGGCCGACAACGGGGGCGACGGGGACGCCGCGCCGCAATACGGCGCGGGGCTCGAGGTCGGCATCGAGGCGGGCGGGCCGGCGATCGCGACCGCGGACCTGCGCTTCAACACGATCGTCCGCAACCTCAGCGATCTCGCCGCGGGCGGGATCGACGTGGGGGTCAACACCGCGTTCGACGGCTCCGGGACCTACGAGGGACTGGCCTCGCTGACGCTCGAGGACTCGATCGTCGCGGACAACGAGGGGTTCGGCATCGGCAAGGCGCCGGCCATCTCCGGCAGCACCGACAACTGGACGTACGTCATCCGCTACAACGACGTGTTCGGGAACGGGCAGGACTACGAGCCGGTCGTCGGCATACCTCCTCCCGAGGACCGCAACATCTCGGCGGACCCGCTGCTCCTCGCCCTCGACGTTCCGGACCTCTGCTCTCCCACGACCGATGCCGCCGACCCGGCCGAGGTCTTCGACCTCGAGCCGCAGCCGAACGGCGGCCGGGCGAACCAGGGGCATCTCGGCGGCACGGCCGCCGCCACGCAGAGCCTTCCCGACGTGAACGGCGACCTGCTCGTGGACGGGGTGGACGTGCTGAGGATCGCGACCGCGTTCGCCTCCACGGCCGCGCAGGCGCGCTTCTATGCCGCGGCCGACCTCGACCTGAACGGGATCGTGGACGGCGACGACCTCGCCTACGTGGCGGCACGGTTCGGCAAGGACTGCCGGTGAAGGGGGCGGGGATGAGCCGACTCTGCACGACTTCTCGATGTCTGATCGCCGCCGCGGCGCTCGCCTGCGCCGCGTCCCTCGCCTGCGGAGGAGGCGGCGGCGGGGGCACCACTCCCCCGGGGCTGGCCGCGACCTTCACCCCGGCCGTCGCAACGCCGCCCGCCGGAGGGATCGGCATGCGGGCGGGCGCTCCAACGGGCGATCTCTTCGACGTGAAGGTCTCCGTGACGGGGGACGTGAGCGATTTCTACCGGGCGGCGTTTCACGTCGTCTACGACGGCTCCGTCGCGGAGTACGTGTCCGCCGCCGACGCGTCGTCGTTCCTCCGCGACGGCGGCGCGGCGGCGCAGTTCACCTACCAGCAGGCGGCGGGGGACCTCGCGGTGACCGCGACGCGCCTCCCGTACCCGCCCGTTCCGAACGCGTCGTTCGCCGCGTCGTCCGGCACCCCGCCCACGGGGAGCGTGGTCCTCGCCGCGGGGACGGCCGCGGGCGACACCTTCGAGGTGAAGGTCGCGGTGACGGGGGTGAGCGACTTTTTCGGGGCCGCGTTCCACGTTCTGTACGACCCCGCGGTCGCGGAGTACGTCTCGGCGGACGACGGCGCCTCGTTCCTCCGGCAGGGAGGAGCCGGCACGAGCTTCCTCTACGGCGGGTCTCCCGGCGATCTCGCCGTCTCGGCGACGCGCCTGCAGGACGGGGGCGGCTCCGTCCGCGGCGTGAACGTCCCCGGCACGGCCGACCTCCTCGTGCTCACGTTCCGCGCGAAGGCGACCGCGGCCGCGAGCCCGTTCGCCTTCGGGGTCCCGCTCGAGGTGCGGGACTCGTCGCAGCCGCCGCCCGGGCACGCGATCTCGGTGATCTGGGAAGGGGGGACGATGACGGCCACGGTGCCGGCCGGCGCCCTCGTGACCGGCACGCGCGACCTCGTCGTGCTCCGCTTCCGCGCTCGCCAGGCGACGGCGGGGAGCGCGCTCGCGTTCTCCGCCTCGCGGCAGGTGGAGAACGCGGGGCAGGGGCCGATCTCGCTGTCGGGATGGACGGGAGGGACGCTGACCGCGAGGTGAGCGTCGAGGCATGAGTCCCTCGCTCGGACAGGATCCTCCGGTCAGTCCACCTTCAGGATGGCGAGGAACGCGTCCTGGGGGATGTCCACGCGGCCGACCCGCTTCATCCGCTTCTTCCCCTCCTTCTGCTTCTCGAGGAGCTTCCGCTTGCGGGTGATGTCGCCGCCGTAGCACTTCGCGATGACGTTCTTGCCCATCGGGCGCACGGTGGTCGCGGCAGAGGATCTTGCTGCCGATGGCCGCCTGGATCACCACCTCGAACAGCTGCCTCGGGATCAGCTCCTTCATCTTGACCGCGAGGGCGTGCCCCTTCTGCTCCGACTTGGCCCGGTGGCAGATCAGCGACAGCGCGTCCACCGGCTCGCCGTTCACGAGGAGGTCGAGCTTGACCATGTCGCTCTCGTGGTACCCCGCGAACTGGTAGTCGAGAGAGGCGTAGCCGCGCGAGCACGATTTCAGCTTGTCGAAGAAGTCGAGGACGACCTCGTTGAGGGGCATGTCGTACTCGAGCAGGACCCGGGTCTTCGAGAGGTACGAGAGCTTCCTCTGGATCCCGCGCCGATCCTCGGCAGAGCTTCAGGACGTTCCCGAGGTATTCCGGCGGCGTGATGATCATCGTCGAGATGACGGGCTCCTCGATCTTGTCGATGTTCTGCGGCGGGGGGAGCTTGCTCGGGTTGTGGATCTCGAAGGTCTCCCCCTTGACGGACGTGACCCGGTACGACACGCCGGGGGCGGTGGTGACAGATCGAGGTCGAACTCGCGCTCGAGCCGCTCCTGCACGATCTCCATGTGGAGGAGGCCGAGGAACCCGCAGCGGAAGCCGAAGCCCAGGGCGCCCGAGGTCTCGGGCTCGTAGTTGAACGACGGAGTCGTTCAGCCTCAGCTTCTCCATCGCGTCCCGCAGGTTCTCGTACTGCGCGGCGTCCGTGGGGTAGAGCCCGGCGAACACCATCGGCTTCACCTCGCGGAAGCCGGGGAACGGGGACGACGTCGGGTTCCGCTCCTCGGTGACCGTGTCGCCGATCTGGCAGTCGCTGATCTTCTTCATGTTGGCGATGACGAAGCCGACCTCGCCCACGGACAGCTCGTCCCGCGGCACCGATTTCGGGCAGAAGACCCCCATGTCCTCGATGTCGTACGATCCGCCGGTGTTCATCAGGCGGACGCGCATCCCCTTGCGGAAGGACCCGTCCACGACCCGCACCAGCATGACGACGCCGCGGTAGGCGTCGTACCAGGAGTCGAAGATGAGCGCCTTCGGGGGCGCGTCGTACGATCCGCGCGGGTGGGGGACGAGGGCGACGATGGATTCGAGGATCTCCTCGATGCCGATCCCCTCCTTCGCCGACGCCGCGATGGTGTGGGCCGTGTCGATCCCGATGATGTTCTCGATCTGCTCCTTGACGCGGTCCACGTCCGCGCCCGGCAGGTCGATCTTGTTGAGGACCGGGATCACCTCGAGGTCGTTCTCGACCGCGAGGTAGGTGTTGGCCAGCGTCTGCGCCTCGACCCCCTGGCTCGCGTCCACGATCAGGAGCGCCCCCTCGCAGGCGGCGAGGCTGCGCGACACCTCGTACGAGAAGTCCACGTGCCCCGGCGTGTCGATCAGGTTGAGGATGTAATCCTCGCCGTCCTTCGCCCGGTAGGCGAGGGTCACCGCGTGGGACTTGATCGTGATCCCGCGCTCGCGCTCGAGGTCCATCGCGTCCAGCATCTGGTCGTGCATCTCCCGGTCGGACACCGCGTGGGTCCGCTCGAGGAGGCGGTCGGACAGCGTCGTCTTCCCGTGGTCGATGTGCGCGATGATGCTGAAGTTGCGGATGCGCTTGGATTTCATGTTATCCCGTTACCCGTTGGAGCGATTGAGGATAGCACCGCCGGCACCGTCTGTCTCGGGGCCTCGGGGGCGGCGGTGTCCGTTCCGCGTCCGTTCTGCCGAGTTCCGCCTCGAGGGTGTCCGCCGCGGGCCGAGGTGGGAGGGCGACAGGCGCATGCAGCGGCTCGCCCGCCCAGCTCGAAAAGGGGGCGCCAAAGGCGTCTCGGCGGATGCCCTTGTTTTCCGGCCTGGTCGGGCGTACAAGGTCCACGAGCGAACTCGTTCGGTTCGCGCGGCCGGGACGAACCCTCCCGCGTGCACGCTGGTTCGATAGGCGACTCATGAGAACGAACCGAGTTCTGCCACTTCCGACTGCGGTGTGCGTGCTGCTCGCTCTCTCTTCGGCTGCCGCCCTCGCTCAGGGCCGGGCGCCCACGCCAGCGAGCGATCCTGGAATCGCGGAAGGCGCTACCGACGCTCCCGTGGACTGGTACCTCCGAACTCCCGCCACGAGCCCGCCTGCCCGCGACCTGGCCGGGATGGCGTACGACAGCGCCCGGGGGCACGCCGTCCTCTTCGGGGGGTACAACGGCAGAGGAGGCGAGCTCTATTTCTCCGACACCTGGGTGTGGGACGGGGTGACGTGGATCCAAAAGGCGCCCCCGACGAGCCCGTCGCCTCGCGCTCCCAGCGCGACGGCGTACGACAGCGCGCGGGACCGCGTGGTCCTCTTCGGGGGCTGGAACGGGACAGCGAATCCTCCCGTTTACGCCGACACATGGGAATGGGACGGGAAGACATGGGCCCAACGGACTCCTGCCACAAGGCCCAGCGCACGCGTGGCCGGGGGGTCGGCATACGACAGCGCGCGGGGACGCGTCGTGCTCTTCGGGGGGTACAACGGTACGAGCGGATACCTCGCAGACACATGGGAATGGGACGGGACCACGTGGGTGAGCAGGACGAGCACGACGAATCCCCCCGGGCGCGAGCTGGCCGGGATGGCGTACGACAGCGCGCGGGGACGCGTCGTGCTCTTCGGGGGGTTCCGCTGGCCCCCGGGCGAAGCTTACGACGACACATGGGAGTGGGACGGGAACGTGTGGATTCAGAGGACGCCGGCCACGAGCCCGTCGGCCCGCTACGGCGCCGCGATGGCGTACGACAGCCGGCGGGGGCGCGTCGTCCTGTTCGGGGGTATGGCGATCGGATTGCCGGACTGTCTCGTCGACACGTGGGAATGGGACGGGAACACGTGGGTCCAAAGGACGCCCGCCACGAGCCCGGGTCCCCGCGACGCTGCCGCGTCCGCTTACGACAGCGCGCGGGGGCGCGTCGTCCTGTTCGGGGGACAAAACCAGAACTACTTTTTCGCGGATACGTGGGAGTACAAGCTGGCCGAGATCTGCAATGGCATCGACGACGACGGCGACGGCATCGTCCCCCCGGGCGAGTTCGACCACGATGGCGACCTCTACGTCGCCTGCTCGTCCTGGGTCGGCTCCGATCCGAACGTTGTCGGTGGCGGCGACTGCGACGACAACGACCCGACGGTCTACCCCGGTGCCCCGGATCCGCCGTGCGACGGTTGGAACCCGAACTGCCTCGACCCGGCTTGGCCGGCCGTCCCCCCGGACGAGATCGACCACGATGGTGACCACTACGTCGCCTGCTCGCCCTGGATCGGCTCCGATCCGGACGTCCTCGGCGGCGGCGACTGCGACGACAACGACCTATCGGTCTACCCGGGTGCCCCGGAGCAGCGGTGCGACGGAAAGATCCAGAACTGCCTGGACCCGGCCTGGCCAACCGTCCCGCCGGAAGAGATCGATCACGACGGCGACCACTACGTCGCCTGCTCGCCGTGGGTAGGAGCGGTCCAATCGATTTGGGGCGGGGGGGACTGCGACGACACGCGGGCCGACGTCTACCCTGGATACCCGGAGGTCTGCGACGGTCTGGACAACGACTGCAACGGACAGATCGACGACGCGGGCGCGGATTCGGATCAGGATGGTGTCCACAACCTGTGCGACAACTGTCGCTTCGTCTACAACCCGGGCCAAGCCGACACCGACGTCGACGGCGTCGGCGATGCCTGCGACAACTGCCCCGGCGAGTTCAACCCCGACCAAGCGGACTACGACGGCGACGGTGTCGGGGGGGCGTGCGACAACTGCCCGGCGGACTACAACCCATCCCAAAGCGACGTGAACGGCGACCATGTCGGGGACGTGTGCGACCCGAACGACGGCTTGATCTACGTTTTCGCCGGGTACCTCTCGAGCATCGAGTGGTACCCGGAGACCGGTCCGACGACCTGGAACGTGTACGAAGGCGAGCTGGACGTCCTCCGTTCCACCGGCGTCTACACCCAGGAGCCCGGGTCCAACGACCTCGCCGCCAGATTCTGCGGGGTGACGGACACGTGGATTGCGGACGACGCATCGCCGCCGCTTGGCAAGGTCAAGTTCACGCTGGTGACCGGGGTGCAGAACGGGGTCGAGTGGAGCCTGGGGACGGGATCGCAGGGGGTCACGAGGCCGAACACGAATCCGTGCCCGTGAGCGGGTGGGGTCGATCCCGCGCCCCACTTTCCTTTCGCATCATCCCGGCGGGCCGCGCCGAAGGTGAGCCTGGTCCTTCTGGTCAGCGCCGAAGTGGCGGATGCGCTGGGACCTCATGCGTCTCTAGGCTCGCGCATCGTCGATCTGCCGTCAGTAGCCCATGACGTGATACCCGGCGTCCACGTAGAGCGTGGTGCCGGTGATCCCGGAGGACAGGGGGCTGCACAGGAAGAGGGCGGCGTCTCCCACCTCGGACGGCTCGATGTTGCGGCCGAGAGGGGCGTACTTGCGGTGGTGCGTGGCGAGCGTGTTGAACCCGGTGATCCCGCGCGCCGACAGCGTCGGCACGGGGCCGGCCGAGATCACGTTGACCCGGATGTTGTGCGGCCCCAGCTCGAACGAGAGGTGGCGCGCGGCCTGCTCGAGGGCCGCCTTGGCGGTCCCCATGACGTTGTAGTTCGGGAAGACGCGCGAGCTCCCCTGGAACGAGAGCGCGACGATGCTCCCGCCTTCCTTGTCCATCAACCGCGCCGCCCTGTCGGCCAGCGCGACCAGGGAATACGCGGAGACGTCGAGGGCGATCCTCCATCCCTCGCGGCTCGTCTTGCGAAACTCCCCCTCGAGCTCCTCGCGCCGCGCGTGGGCGATGGAGTGGATCAGGATGTCGAGCTTGCCGAACTGGCTCCGGAGCTGCGAGAAGACGCCGTCCATCTGATCCTCGCTCATCACGTCGCACGCCATGACGAGCGAGCCGGGGATCTTGGAGGCGAGCGAGGTGACGTTCTCCTGGAGGCGCTCCCCCTGGTAGGTGAACGCGAGGCGGGCGCCGGCCTTCGACAGCGCGGACGCGATCGCCCAGGCGAGCGAGCGCTGGTTCGCGACGCCCATCACGAGCGCGGTCTTACCCTTCAGGTCGATGGCTCGCACGGTTTACCTCCTTGCCCCGGCTCCCAGGCCGCATATCCATAGCGTAGATTAGGAGATAGGGCCGGGACTTGCAACGACGGCGCGTTTCGCCCAGGCACCCCCGTCTTCAGAGCCTCAGGTTCGGATCGGCGTTGAGATCGAGCCCGGCGTGGTCGCCCCGCTCGAGGTGGAGGAACCCCGCGGCGGCGATCATCGCGGCGTTGTCGGTGGTGTACACCGGCGAGGGCATGAACACGGACAGGCCGTTCTCGCGCGCGGCGTCGAGGAACGCCCGCCTCAGCCTCCGGTTGCACGCGACCCCCCCGGCGAGCAGCACCGTCCGCACGTCCTCGCGCCGGCAGGCGCGGAGCGTCGTGTCCACGAGCGCCTCGACGGCCGCGCGCTGGAACGAGGCCACGACGTCGCGGACGCGCGGCGAGACCTCCCCGCCGGTCGCCGCCGGCTGCACCAGCCCCTCCCGCTGAGCGAGCCTGCGGACGGCCGTCTTGAGGCCGCTGAAGGAGAAGTCGAGCGAGCGGTCCTTCATCACCGCTTTCGGGAACGCGATCGCGCTCTCGTCCGCTCCCTCCGACAGCCGGTCGATGACCGGGCCGCCGGGGTACCCGAGTCCGAGGAGCTTCGCGACCTTGTCGAACGCCTCGCCCGCCGCGTCGTCGCGCGTCCGCGCGAGGAGGCGGTAGGTGCCTTCCTCCGGGCAGAGGTAGAGCGACGTGTGCCCTCCGGACACCACCAGGGCGACCGCGGGCAGCGCGATCTCGGGATGCTCGATGAACGGCGAGCGGATGTGCCCCTCGAGGTGGTTCACGGCCAGCAGCGGGATGCCGCGGTGCCAGGCGATCGCCTTCGCGGCGCAGAGGCCGACGAGGAGCGAGCCGACGAGGCCGGGACCCGCGGTCACCGCCACCGCGTCGATCCGCTCGATCCCTCCTCCCGCGGCCTCGAGCGCCTCGGTCACGATCGGGCCGATCGCCTCCACGTGGTGGCGCGAGGCCAGCTCGGGCACCACGCCGCCGTACTTCCGGTGCACGTCCACCTGCGAGGCCACCACGGAGGAGAGGACGCGCGTGCGGTCCTCGACCACGGCGGCGGCGGTCTCGTCGCAGGAGGTCTCGATGGCGAGGATGCGCGGCATGGCGTCTACGTCGCGCCGAAGAGGGAAGGAATCGAGGCGCGGTAGGGGGGCCGGGCGATCCCCTTCTCGGTGACGATCGCGGTGACGTAGCGGGCGGGGGTCACGTCGAACGCGGGGTTCCGCACCGCGACGCCCACGGGCGCGAGCTGCACGCCGTAGAGCTCCACCACCTCCCGCGGGTCGCGCTCCTCGATCGGAATGTGGTCCCCGTCGGGGCAATCGAGATCGACCGACGAGAGGGGCGCCGCGACGTAGAACGGCACGCCGTTCGCCGCCGCGAGCACCGCCACCGAATAGGTCCCGATCTTGTTCGCCACGTCGCCGTTCGCCGCGATGCGGTCGGCGCCCACGACGACCAGGTCGATCTCGCCGCGGTAGAGGAACTCCCGGCCATGTTGTCGGTGATCAGGGTCGTCTCGATGCCGTCCTTCATCAGCTCCCAGGCCGTGAGCCGCGCCCCCTGGAGGTACGGGCGCGTCTCGTCGGCGAACACGCGGACCTTCTTCCCGGCCTCCACCGCGGCCCGCACGACGCCGAGCGCCGTGCCGTAGCCCGCGGTCGCGAGGCCGCCCGCGTTGCAGTGGGTCAGGATCGATGCGGTCTCGGGGACGAGTGCTTCGCCGTGGCGCCCGATCGCGCGGCAGGCCTCGAGGTCTTCGTCCCGGATGCGGCGGGCCTCGTCCTCGAGCAGCGCCGCCACGTCGCGCGGACCGAGGCCGCCCGTCCGGGCGCGCTGCGCCGCGCCCCGCATCCTCGCGATCGCCCAGGGGAGGTTGACCGCGGTGGGCCTCGCCGCGCGCATCAGCCGGTACAGCTCGTCCATCCTCCGGTCGAACTCCGGTCCGTCGAGCCCCGCGGCCTGCGTCGCGCCGAGCGCCAGCCCGAATCCCGCCGCCACCCCGATCGCCGGCGCCCCCCGCACCGCCATCCCCCGGATCGCCTCGGCCACCTCCTCGGGACTCCCGGCTTCGAGGTACACCTCTTCCCGCGGAAGCCTCCTCTGGTCGATCATCCGGACCCCGCCCTCGCTTCTCTCGACCGTGACGAACATGCCGGGATTATATGCATGGTGGTGCGCACCTTGTGACGAACGTCAAGGAACATGTTGAAAGGAAAGGGCTTGCAGCTTCGGGGCGCAGGTGTCGCATCCCGGAGGGGTGAGCCCCGTCCCGGCGCGCCAATTCGCGCCGCGCTCCACAAGCTTCGCACCACCATGCTTATAATCGAGGGGATGCAAGAAGAAGGTGCCGGCGCCAGATCGAGGTGGGAGAACGGGATCCTCCGGGAGGCGCTCGCGAAGGCGCCGGAGCGGCGGGAGCGGTTCGAGACGGGGTCGGGGCTGCCGGTGGAGCGGCTCTACACCGCGGAGGACGTGGCGTCGCTCGATCCGGAGGGCGACCTGGGGTACCCGGGGGAGTTCCCGTTCACGCGGGGCACGCAGCCCACGATGTACCGCGGCCGGCTCTGGACCATGCGGCAGTACGCCGGGTTCGGGACGGCGCTCGAGACCAACCGGCGCTTCCGCTACCTCCTCGAGCAGGGGCAGACCGGCCTCTCGGTGGCGTTCGACCTCCCGACCCAGATGGGGTACGACTCGGACCACCCCCTGGCCGCGGGAGAGGTCGGCAAGGTCGGCGTCGCGATCTCGTCGCTCGAGGACATGGAGGAGCTCCTCGACGGGATCCCCCTCGACCGCGTCTCCACCTCGATGACGATCAACGCGACCGCGGCGATCCTCCTCGCGCTCTACGTCGCGACGGCGCAGAAGCGCGGGATCGAGCCGGCCCGCCTCGGCGGGACGGTCCAGAACGACCTCCTCAAGGAGTACGTCGCGCGCGGGACCTACATCTATCCCCCCGCGGCCTCGCTCCGCCTCACGACCGACCTCATGGCCTGGTGCCGCGACAACGTCCCGCGCTGGAACACGATCTCGATCTCCGGCTACCACATGCGCGAGGCGGGCTCGACCGCCGTGCAGGAGGTCGCGTTCACGCTCGCGAACGCCGTCGCCTACTGCGAGGCGGCGGTCTCGCGCGGCCTCAGGTTCGAGGAGTTCGCGCCGCGGATCTCCTTCTTCTTCAACGGCCACTCCAACTTCTTCGAGGAGGTCGCGAAGTTCCGCGCGGCGCGGCGCCTCTGGGCGCGTCTCGTGCGCGAGCGGTTCGGCGTCGCGGATCCCGAGGCGTGCAAGCTGAGGTTCCACACGCAGACCGCGGGCTCGACCCTGACCGCGCAGCAGCCCGAGGTCAACGTGGTGCGCACCGCGCTCGAGGCGCTCGCGGCGGTCCTCGGCGGCACGCAGTCGCTCCACACGAACTCGATGGACGAGGCGCTCGGACTCCCCACCGAGCGCGCGGCGCTGCTCGCGCTCCGCACGCAGCAGGTGATCGCCTACGAGACCGGGGTCGCGGACACCGTGGACCCGCTGGCGGGATCGTACTTCGTCGAGGCGCTCACCGACGCGGTGGAGCGCGGCGCGCGGGAGTACCTCGCGCGCATCGACGCCATGGGGGGCGCGGTCCGGGCGATCGAGCGGGGTTTCCAGCAGCGGGAGATCCACGAGGCCGCGTACCGCTGGCAGAAGCGCGTGGAGTCGGGGGACGCCACCGTCGTCGGCGTGAACCGGTTCTCGGACGGCGCCTCGGCGCCCCCGCCCGTCCTCAGGGTGAACGAGGGGCTGGAGCGCGAGAGGGTCGAGCGGCTCGCCGCGCTCAGGGCAAGGCGCGACGGGGCCGCCGTGTCGCACGCCCTCTCCGCCGTCGAGGCCGCCGCCGGCGAAGGGAGGAACGTCGTGCCTCCGATCCTCGCCGCCGTCGAGCGGCTCGCGACCCTCGGGGAGATCTCCGACCGGCTCCGGTCGGTGTTCGGCGTCCACCGCGAGACGTTCTCGTTCTGACCTCCACCGGGAGAATCACCGTCATGCGATTCCGGGCCTGCTTCCTTGCCGCCGCCGTCGCCTCCGCCCTCGCGGTGGGGGCGGAGACGGCTCCCGCCCCCAAGGTCTCCGCCGGCCTCGACGGCCTCGTCGCCGCCGAGCGGGCCTTCGCGAAGATGTCCGAGGAGAAGGGGATGCGCGAGGCGTTCCTCGCCTGGCTCGGCGAGGACGCCGTGCTGTTCCGTCCGCGCCCGGTCCCGGGGCTCGCCTGGATGCGCGAGCGGCCCGCCCCCAAGGGAGCGCTGCTGTGGAGCCCCGATTTCGCGGAGCTCTCCGACGCGGGGGACCTCGGCGTGACCTCGGGGCCCTGGGAGTACAGGCCCCCGGCCGACGCGAAGCAGCCGTCCGAGCACGGGCACTTCGTGACCGTGTGGCGGCACCGCCCGGGAGAGGGATGGAAGGTCGCGGTGGACATCGGCATCTCCCACCCGCCGGACCCCGCCGCCGCGGAAGGAGTGACCTCGCCGCCCCCCCGCTCCGCGTCGAGCGTCAGGAAGGACGCGGTCCGCTCGAGCATCGACTTGTCGCTCCTCGCCGCGGAGGAGGAGCTCGAGAAGGCGGCCGCGGAGAAGGGCTTCGCCGCGGCGCTCCTCGATCGCGCCGCCTACGACCTCCGCCTGTACCGCGAGGGGTCGGTCCCGGCCGTCACCCGCCCGGCCGCGGGCGCCGCGCTCGCCTCGGACGCCTCGAGGCCGACGTTCAAGGTCGAGGGCTCCGGCTTCTCGCGCTCGGGAGACCTCGGCTATGTCTACGGCGCGCGCTTCGCGCAGCCGGGGAAGCAGGACGCCGCCTTCCTCCGGATCTGGCGCCGGGGCCCCGGCAAGGTCTGGCGCGTCTCGCTCGACCTGGCCATGCCGGTGCCGGCGGGCTCCTAGGCGCCGGCTCCGCCCGTACGGCGATAGAATGGGGAGGCCCGCCTCGGGAAGGCACGACTGGAGGGCCGCCATGGACGCCGCCGCACAGACCCGCTATCGCGACGGATTGACCGACCGGCGCCGCCGGCTCGCCTCCGCGATCGACGCCCACGGCCCGAGCGAGGACCTCGGCCGCCTCATCGGCGAGGTGGACGCCGCGCTCGAGCGGATGCAGGGCGGAACTTACGGGATCTGCGAGACCTGCCACGACCCGATCGAGGAGGACCGGCTCGCGGTCGATCCCCTCCTCCGCTTCTGCCTCGACCACCTGACCCCGCCGGAGCAGCGCGCCCTCGAGCAGGACCTCCAGCTCGCGGGCCGCATTCAGGGAGGCCTCCTCCCGCGGCCCGACGTGCGTGCCCACGGCTGGGAAGTCCACCGCCGCTACGAGCCGCTCGGCGCGGTGAGCGGCGACTACTGCGACCTCGTCGCCGCCGGCGGCGGGCCGGAGCAGTACCTGCTCCTCGGGGACGTCGCGGGCAAGGGCGTCTCGGCCTCCATCATGATGGCGCAGCTCCACGCCACGTTCCGGACGCTCATCGACTTCGGGCTCCCGCTCGAGACGCTCCTCGAGCGGGCGAACCGGATCTTCTGCGAGAGCGTGGCGTCGTCGAAGTACGCGACGCTGGTCTGCGCGAAGCTCGGCCCGTCCGGCGGCGTCGCCATAGCGAACGCCGGGCACCTTCCGCCGCTCCTCTTGAGCGCCGGTGGCGTCACGCCGTTCCCGGCATCGGGGCTCCCGATGGGTCTCTTCTGCTCGGGGAGCTTCTCGCTGCAGGCCGTCGCCCTCCGGCCCGGGGACACGCTGTTCCTCTACACGGACGGCCTCACCGAGGCGCGCAATCCCGCGGGAGAGGAATACGGTCTCGACCGCCTCGCGGCCTTCCTCGCCCCGCGTCGCGAGCTCTCCCCCGCCGCGTTGGCGGACGCCTGCCTCGCCGACCTCGCGTCCTTCGGCGCCGGCGTCCCGCGCACCGACGACCTCACGCTGATGGTGGCGCGGCGGACCGGCTCCTAGATGCCCGCGTTGCTGGAGGTCGAGAACCTCCGCGTCGCGTACGACGGCGCCGCGGGGCCCGTGCGCGCGGTGGACGGCGTGTCGTTCGCCATCGAGGAGGGCGAGACCTACGCCCTCGTCGGCGAGTCCGGCTGCGGCAAGTCCGCGACCGCTCTCGCCGTGCTCCGGCTCGCCGAGCCCGGGCGCATCACCGGCGGCCGGATCGTGTTCGAGGGGCGCGACCTCACGGCGCTGCCCGAGCCCGAGATGCGCAAGGTGCGGGGGGCGAGGATCGGGATGATCTTCCAGGAGGCCGCCGCCGCGCTCAACCCGGTGATGCGGGTCGGCACGCAGGTCGGCGAGGCCCTGCGCATCCACCGCGGCCTCTCCAGGAAGGAAGCCGCCGCCGAGGCGGTCCGGCTCCTCCGCCTCGTCTCGCTCCCCGATCCCGAGCGGCAGGTCCGCGCGTATCCCCACGAGCTTTCGGGGGGCATGAAGCAGCGGGTCATGGCGGCGATCGCGCTGTCCTGCTCCCCGGCGCTCCTGATCGCCGACGAGCCGACCACCTCGGTCGACGTCACGATCCAGGCGCAGATCCTGGCGCTCCTGCGCGACCTCAAGCGCTCGATGCGGCTGACCGTCCTGCTCATCACGCACGACCTGGGCGTGGTGGCCGAGAACGCCGACCGCGTCGGCGTCATGTACGCGGGACGGATGGCCGAGGAGGCGGGGGTGGCGGAGCTCTTTCGCGATCCCCGGCATCCCTACACCCGCGGGCTGCTCCGCTCGGTGATGGGCGCGCTCCCCGGCGAGCCCCCGCCGCCGGACGGACGGCGCCGGCGCCTCCCGACGCTTCCCGGAGCGGTTCCCGATCCCGCGGCACCTCCCGCGGGTTGCCGCTTCCACCCGAGGTGCCCGGAGGCGTTCGAGCCGTGCGCGCGCCTTGCGCCGCCGGACGTCCCGGTGGGGCCCCGCCGGCGCGCCGCCTGCTTTCTCGAGGACCCGGCGCACGCGCCGGCCCGAACCGCCCCGGGAGCGCGCGCATGAGCGCGGGCGGGAAGGTCCTCGTCGAGGCCCGGGGGCTCGCGAAGTCGTTCGCCTCGCGCGGGCGGATCTTCGGCGGCAAGGGCCCGGCCGTGCGCGCGGTGGACGGCGTCGATCTCGACGTTCGCGAGGGAGAGACGCTCGGCCTCGTCGGCGAGTCGGGCTCGGGCAAGTCCACGACGGGGAGGATGCTGATCCGGCTGGTCGAGCCGGACGCCGGCTCGATCCGCTTCGACGGCGCCGACCTGCTCGCGCTCCCGCCGCGGGAGCTGCGCCGAAAGCGGCGGGAGTTCCAGCTCGTCTTCCAGGATCCGTACGGGTCGCTCAACCCGCGGATGCGCGTCGGGAGCATCGTCGGCGAGCCGCTGGCGATCCACGGCATCGGCGCCACCCGGGCCGAGCGCAAGGCGCGGGTCGCCGAGCTGCTCGGCTGGGTCGGCCTCGACCCGTCCGTCGCGGACCGGTACCCTCACGAGTTTTCGGGAGGGCAGCGGCAGCGCATCGGCATCGCGCGGGCGATCGCGTGCTCGCCGCGGTTCGTCGTCGCGGACGAGCCGGTGTCGGCGCTCGACCCGCCGGTGCAGGCCCAGATCGTGAACCTCCTGGTCGAGCTGCAGGAGCGTCTCGGCCTCGCGTACCTCTTCATCGCCCACGACTTGCGGGTCGTCGAGCACATCAGCGACCGGGTCGCGGTGATGTACCTCGGGAGGATCGTCGAGGAGGCGGACGCCGCGTCGCTCTACCGCGAGCCGCTCCACCCCTACACGAAGGCGCTGCTGGCCTCGGCGCCGCGCCCCTCGCCCGGCCCGCCGGCCCCCCCGGCGCTGACCGGCGAGCCCCCCTCGCCGACGAGCCCCCCCTCGGGCTGCCGGTTCCACCCGCGGTGCCCGGTCGCCGACGAGGTCTGCGGGCGCCTCGACCCGGCCCTGCTCCCGGCGGGGGAGAGGCGCAAGGTCGCCTGCCACCGGATCCACCCCCCGGCCGGCAGGCAAGGCTCCTGAAACCGGGGGTTGCAGCCAAGCGTAATAAATGCGAGAACTTCCAGTTCCGTTCCGGGAGAAGAGGGAGGGTTCGAGGTGAGACGCATCCTTATCGTGCTGCTGACGGCATGCCTGGTTTCTCTTTCGGCGACTCCGCCGCAGGCCGCCCCGCAGGCCGCGCCTGCGAACGAAGAGAACGGCCTCCGCATGTCCCTGGCGGAATGCCTCCAGAGGGCGCTGGAGAACAACCTGGATCTCGTGATCGCCAGGAAAGAACCCGAAGATCGCCGAGGTGGGTATCGAGACCGAGAAGGCCCCGTTCGATCCGGTCCTGCAAGCTTCAGGTACGTACTCTCGACACCCGCCGAGACCGACAAGAAGACCAGGGACAAGAACCTATCTCGATCCTCCGAACGAAAGCGTGTCCGGTCGAATAGCGCGAGTCCCACGCGACACGCCGCTCCGGGGCGATTTTTCGTTCGGCCAGTTGCTGAAGTTCGGAGGAGCGTACTCGGTCGACTTCACTTACAGCCAATCCAATCCGTCCGCGTCCCTGGTCACCCTCGGGCCCGGGTCTGACCTACCGAGCCGAGAGCAAGTCACGGAATTTCGTTCCGACGCTGAGCTTCACGCAGCCGCTCCTGAAGGGGTTCGGCACCGAAGTGAACACGTTCAGCCTTGTTCTCGCGAAAAGCAATTCGCCATCAGCAAGGAGACCCTCAAACTCAAAGCGCAGACCACCATCCAGCAGGTCGAGAACGCCTACTGGGACCTTCTCGCGGCGCGAAAGCGGCCCAGAACGTGGCCAAGGAGTCGCTCAAGCTCGCGCAGGACCTCTACGACCTCAACAAGAAGAAGGTGGAGGTCGGGACGCTCGCCCCGATCGAGATCACCCAGGCCGAGGCGGGCGTTGCGTCCCGCGAGGAAGGCGGTCATCGTCGCCGATACCGCGGTGCAAAACGCGCGAGGACAACTTGCGCATCTGATGGCCGACCCAAGGACGATCCGTCGTGGTCCCGACGATTCTCCCGACGGACAGGCCGAAGTACGAGGACCGCAGCGGTGGACACGAGGCCGCTCTGCCAAGGCCCTCGAGCTCCGTCCCGGAGATCATGACTGCGCGGCAAGAGCTCCAAGACCAGCGAACTTTCCGAGCGAGTCGCGCGGAAGAACGTAAGCACTCGTTGGACTGACGGCCGCATGGTCGCCTTACTGGGGAGGAACGAGCAGTACACACGAGTCCGGAACGTGATCAGCTCCGGCACTCGACGCCGATCGTCAGGCAACCGACAGGTACCATCGAGTCGCCGGGGCTGGAGCGTGAGGCCTCCTGTACGGCGTTCCCGATCCACAATCGCGCGGCCAAGGCGAACTACGCCGATCGCGACGATCAATCGCGAAAAGCCGAGGTCGACCTGAAGAACACCGAGCAGACGATCCGCGTGGACGTGAGGACTGCGGCGCGCAACGTCGAGTCCGGCGTCAAGCGGGTCGCTGCGGCCCGCTCGAACACGGTACTCCAGCGAAAGACGGTCGAGGCCGAGCAGAAGAAGTTCGAGAACGGCATGTCCACGTCGTTCGAGGTCCTGAGAATCCAGAACGACCTCTTCAGCGCCCAGCTCGCCGAGATCCAGGCGATCCTCTCCTACACCAAGTCGCTCGCCGATCTCGAGCGGGCGCAGGGAACCCTCCTCGAGGCCCGCGGCCTCAGCCTCGATCCGAAAGCGGGGCACTGACCATGGAGGCCACACCGGGATCGACGGGCGCTACGAGCGAGATGGGGGCGGTCTCCCGGCTCTTCAACGTTTACTTCTCGCCCGCGAAGACCTTCGAGTCCATCGGCCGGAAGCGCGGATGGGACTGGCTCGTTCCCGTGGTCATCCTCATCGCGCTCAGCATCCTCGGCGCGCTGATCATCTCGCCGAAGCTCGACGTGGACGACGCGGTCCGCATGCAGATGCAGCGGATCGAGAAGATGCGGCCGGGGATGACGGACGAAGATCGCGCGAAGATCGAGGAGGCGTCGCGGAAAGGCATGAAGTCCATGACCAGCGGGCCGTGGCGGTTCATCACGGCCATGTTCGTGCCGATCATGATCTTCTTCGTGCCGCTGCTCTACCACGGCATCGCGATGGCCTGGGGGAAGGCCACCGGCTATCTCACGGTGGTCGCGGCCTACGCCTACGTGCAGATGGTCCAAGTGCTCAAGGGGATCCTCATGATCGCCGTGGCGGCGCCGCGGAAGAGCATCGGCATCATGGAGATCAACTCCCTCCTGAAGTCCAACCTCGGCGCCTTCATGAACCCTGAGACGGCGAGCCGCCCGCTGCTGACCCTCGCATCGAACGTGGACATCTTCGAGATCTGGGCGATCGTGGTCGGCGCGATCGCCCTCTCGCGGGTCACCCGGCTCTCGCTCAAGGGCGCGACCTTCACGGTCGTCGGTCTCTGGGCCCTCTGGGTCTGTGTTCAGCTCGCGGGCGCCGTGATCGGCGCCGCTTTCGGCGGGTAGGTCGAGGCGAAGGTGACGAATCTCCAGAAATCGCTCGTCGGCGGCGGGGTCGTCGTCGTGCTCGGCGTCATCGTGACCGCCTCCCTCCTCAGCCGGCAGCAGGCGAAGGGGGAAGAGGTCTACATGTCCAAGGCGGAGAAGAAGGACGTGATCTCCGCCGTCAGCGCGTCGGGACGCATCCAGCCCCGCAAGAAGGTCAACGTCCAGTCCCAGGTCATGGGCGAGATCGTGAAGCTGCCGGTGAAGGAGGGGGACCCCGTCAAGAGGGACGATCTCCTCGTCCAGCTCAAGCCCGACCAGTACAAGTCCGAGGTGGACCGGCTCGAGGCGAATCTCCGCATGGGACGGATCGCCCTGGAGCAGCAGGAGGTTGCGCTCGAGAACAGCCGCCGGACCTTGAAGCGGAATCGCGCGCTCTACGCCGACCAGCTGATCTCCCCCGAGATCCTCGAGAAGAACGAGCTGGAGGTGAAGAGCGGCGAGATCAACCTCAAGAGCCTCAACGAGCAGATCTCGCAGTCCGAGGCGAGCCTCGCCACCGCCAGGGACTGGCTGCGGAAGACCACCATCGTCTCGCCGATCGACGGGATCGTGACCCTGCTCAACGCGGAGCTGGGCGAGATGACGCTCACCGGCACGATGAACAACCCGGGAACGGTGATCATGGTGGTCTCCGACATGGGCGAGGTCCTCGCCGAGGTGGACGTGGACGAGACCCGCGTGGTCCAGGTCCAGCCGGGGCAGACGGCGCGGGTGACCGTGGACGCGGTCGGCGAGACGCACCCCTACGACGGCACGGTCTCGGAGATCGGCGGGACGGCGACGACGCGGTCCGGACAGCAGGTTCTCGTCTTCCCGGTCAAGATCGCGCTGGCCAAGCCCGACGCGTCGCTCCGGCCCGGCATGACCGCGAAGGCTCGGATCGAGACGAAGCGCGCCGACGGCGCCGTCACGGTCCCGATCCAGGCGGTGCTCATGCGCCCGGTGGCCGAGGTGGACAAGCTGCTCGCCGAGCGGGCCAAGGGCGGCAAGGGCAAGGGCGGCTCCGAACCCAAGCCGGCGGCCGGCGAGGCCAAGGCGGCCGAGGGCGCCGCGACGGGCTCGCCCGCCGTGGCGGTCGCCGCGGCCGCGAAGACGGGCCTCGCGGCCTCCGACATGCGCGAGGTCGTGCTGAAGGTGGTCGACGGGAAGACGGTTCTCGTTCCGGTCAAGACCGGCATCAGCGACGAGACCCACGTCGTGATCCTCGAGGGGGTCGCGGTCGGGGACACCGTGGTCACCGGCCCCTACCGCGCGACGAAGAAGCTCAAGGACGGCGAAGCGGTCAAGGAATCGAGCGGCAAGACGAAGGGCAAGGACGAAGAGGGCTCCGGGAGCGAGTCCGGCATCGACTGACGCCCGCGCGGGCGAGACGAAGGCGCGAGATGGAATCGCTGATCATCCTCGACGACGTCCACAAGAACTACGACATGGGCCAGGCCCAGGTGAACGCCCTGGACGGGGTCTCGATCGAGATCCAGAAGGGCGACTACGTCGCGGTCATGGGGCCGTCCGGCTCGGGGAAATCTACCCTGATGAACCTGATCGGCTGCCTCGACTCCCCGACGACCGGCTCGTACCGCCTCAAGGGGCAGGAGATCGGCGCCCTCGTGGACGACGACCTGGCGAGGATCCGCAACCGCGAGATCGGCTTCATCTTCCAGACGTTCAACCTCCTCCCCAGGACCGACGCGCTGCAGAACGTCGAGCTGCCGCTGATCTACTCCGGCGTCTCGAGGCGCGAGCGTCACGAGCGCGCCAAGCACGCGCTCGAAGCGGTGGGCCTCGCCGACCGGATGCACCACCGCCCCAACGAGATGTCGGGCGGGCAGCGCCAGCGCGTCGCGATCGCCCGCGCGCTCGTGAACAACCCCGCGATCCTCCTCGCGGACGAGCCGACGGGGAACCTCGACTCGCGCACGGGCGACGAGATCATGGCGCTCGTCGACAAGCTCCACGCCGACGGGAACACGCTGATCCTCGTGACCCACGAGGACGACCTCGCGAGGCGCGCGGGTCGCGTGATCCGCCTCCGCGACGGCAAGATCTTGTCGGACACCCTGAATCACCGCGACGGGACCCCCGCAAGCGCCGGTGCGTGACCCGTGTTCCTCGAAAACCTGATCGTCGCGCTGAAGTCGCTCTGGTCGAACAAGATGCGGTCGTTCCTCACGACGCTGGGGATCGTCATCGGCGTCGCGGCGGTCATCGCGGTCGTGTCGATCGTCCAGGGCTTCAGCCAGGTCATCACGGCCGAGATCGAGAACCTCGGATCCAACTCGGTCGTCATCGGGCCGCGGCGGCCTTCCGGCAAGGAGGGCGAGAAGCTCTCTCGCGTCGAGCTGACGTACGAGGACGGACTGGCGCTCGTGGCGGCGAGCCGCTACGTCGAGGCGGTCGCGCCGATCATCCAGCAGTTCGGCCGCGTCAAGGCGGGGGAGGAGTCGGGCGACTTCCCGGTGATCGGCACCACGCCGATCTTCCAGGACCTGCGGAACTACTACGTGGAGAGCGGCCGCTTCTTCAGCGCGGTGGACGATCGCGAGCGCCAGAAGGTCTGCGTGGTCGGCCACGGCCTGCTGAAGGAGCTGAAGCTGCCGGCGAATCCCCTCGGGCGCACCCTCACGGTGGCCGGCGACGCGTACCGGATCATCGGCGTCATGGAGGCCAAGGGGCAGCTCCTCGGCCAGGACTTCGACAAGTTCGTGATGATCCCCTTCGGCACCGCGGTGGGCGTGTACGGCGACAACGTCTCGAAGCAGGTGGCCCTGCTCGTCCACGTGAAGGCCGCCGCCAACGTGGATCGCGCCACGGCCGAGATGGAGAACTTCCTGAGGATCCGCCACCGTCTCCGCTCCGACCAGCCCAACGACTTCGAGATCACCTCCCAGACCCAGATCCTGAAGTCGTTCAGCAAGTTCGCGAACGGCGTGACCTACGTGGTGGCCGGCGTCGTCTCGATCGCGCTCCTCGTCGGCGGCATCGGGATCATGAACATCATGCTGGTGTCGGTCACCGAGCGGACGCGGGAGATCGGCGTCCGGAAGGCGGTCGGCGCGCGGCGCTCGCACATCATGGTGCAGTTCGTGATCGAGGCCGTGGTGCTCGCGCTGATGGGCGGAATGGTCGGGATCTTCCTGGGGGTCCTCACCGGGATGCTCGCCGCCAAGCTGATCCCGAACTGGCCCGGCGCCTTCGTCCCGGTCTGGGCCGTCGTTCTCTCGTTCGGCTTCTCCTCCGCGGTCGGTCTGTTCTTCGGCATCTACCCCGCCGCCAAGGCCGCGCGCCTCGACCCGATCGAGTCCCTCCGCTACGAGTAGGCCGCCCGCGCGCGGCTTCCGGACAGGCCTGTTTTTGACAGTCCCCGGGGCGCGGGATACCATCCCAAGAGGCGTGGGAGGGATTCGAGTGGACATCTTCGGGAGCTTGCCGGGGGCGCTTTGGAAGCACTACCTGGCCGGCGGTTTCGCCATGCACCCGATCACCCTCTGCTCGCTCGTCGCGCTCGCCGCCATCGTCTACAAGCTGATCGTCTTTCGCCGCGCCCGCATGGACACGGGAGAGTTCCTCGCGAGCATCCGCGCGGCGCTCCTCGACGGGAGGGTGAAGGAGGCGGTGGAGACCTGCCGCCGCCACCGCGGTCCCGTCGCCGTCTCCGTGAGGGCCGGCCTCCTCAAGCACGGCGCGCCGCCCGAAGTGGTGGACCGCGCGATGGAGCACGCCGCGCTCGCCGAGATCGCGTACCTCGAGCGGTACCTCCCGCTCCTCGCGAGCATCACCGCCATCGCCCCGCTGCTGGGGTTCCTCGGCACCGTGACCGGGCTCATCGTCGCCTTCGACGCGGTCTCCGAGCAGGGGCTCGGCAACCCCGGCGTCGTCGCGCAGGGGATGTCGGTCGCCCTGCACGCGACGGCGTGGGGGCTGGTCGTCGCCTTCGTGACCAAGGCTTTCCACGATTACTTCTCCAACCGCGTCGGCACCCACGCCCGCGAGATGGAGATCGCCGCGTGCGCCGTCGTCGAGACCTTCTCCGACGTGGAGCGGATCGGAACGAAGGTCTGAAGCCTTCGCTCCGCCGCGCCACGGGTGCCGGGGGCGGCGTCTTGGCCGTGCCGCTGGCGACCCTCGCTGCCCTGCTCGCGCCTTTCCTCCTCCTGGCGCTCGTTTCCGAGGCGGACCGCAGCCGCGTGGGCCTCCCGGTTTCGGAGATCCGCGTCGCCGCTCCTCGCGGGGCCGCGTGCGTCGTGATCGCGAGGGAGGCCGGAGAGGAGCAGTGGGGGAGTCTCGTCTACCGGTTCACGGACGGGCGGGAGGCGAGCCGCCGCCTCGGCGGGCCCACCGACATCTTCCTCGCCGCCCTGCGGGTGGTCGCGGAGGACCCCGACCGGCCGTTCGCGATCAAGGCGGACGCCGGCGTGCGGTACGGTCTCGTGGACGACGTGCTGGAGCAGCTCCGCAAGGCGGGCGTCCGCGAGCTGGTCCTCCTCACCGGGCCGCCGCCGAAGGGGCCGGCGTCATGAGGCTGCGCACCGGAGGAAGCCGCGCGGACATCCCCGCCGCCCCGGCCGCGGCGCTGTCCCTGCTCCTGATCCTGCTCGTGGGGCTCTCGGCGGCGTTTTCCTCGGATCGTGGCCTGGTGGTGCGGCTCGGGGGCAGGACGGAGCGCGCGACGCTGCCCGAGCCGGCCGCGGCGGTGTTCCTCTCGGTGCTGCCGGACGCCTCGCTGGTCCTCGATGGCGAGCCGGTGCCGCTCGAGCTGCTCCTCTCCCGGGTCGAGTCGAAGATCGGCCGGCACGCGTCGAGACCCGTCGTCCTCCACGTCACGGACGATGCGCCGTACGCGATGATGGTCGCGGTCGTGGACCGCCTCGCGCGGGGGGATGCCGCGACGGGATTCAGGGTGCGCCGCCTGATGATCCCCACCCACGCGGAGATCCGGGACTGGGCGAGGGCGCTCGGACGCGATCCGTTCGGCACGGGGGCCGCGGCGGTCGCCGAGGACCATCCGTGATCCCCGAAACGGGCGACCTGCGCCTCGAGGAGCGGCTTCGCGCGACCGGCGAGCACCATCTCTCGCTGCTCCACCGCGGCGAGGGAGGACGGCTCGGCGCGGCGATCGCGGCCGCGGTGGCGATCCACGCCGCGGCGTTCCTGATCCCGTTCCCCGAGGCCGGATCGAGCCGCTCTCCGGCGCCGCGTCCCGCCGTTCGCAAGGCGGTCGAGGCACAGGCGGTGGTTCCCGGGCCGCCGGAGCTCCCGCGCGCGGCTCCTCCGGCCCGCGAGGCTCCGGGGACCCCGGCCGTCGCCGCGGTCCGGCCCGCTTCCATTTCGCGGGCTCCGGCGCCGGCTCCGCTGCCCGACGTGCTCGAGCCGCTCGTGGAGTCCGAGCAGGAGATGGCGCCGGACGAACTCCCCTCGGATGTCGCGATTCTCCTCGGCGCCCCCGAGCCGCCGCCGGCGGGCCCGTCGCCGGTCGAGACCGGGGTCGCGACGGCTCCGGAGCTGATCCCGGAGTCCCGCGTCCGGCCGGTCTTCCCTCAGCGCGCGCGCCAGCTCGGCGTCTCCGGCACCGTCCTTCTCGGCGTCGGCGTTCTCGCCGACGGCACCGTCGGCGCGATCGCGGTGCTGCGCTGCACGCCGCCCGACGTCGGCTTCTGCCAGTCGGCCGTGAGGGCGGTGAAGCGCTGGCGCTACCGCCCGGCCCTGCACGACGGGAGGCCGGTGCAGACGTACGTCACCGTGCAAGTGGACTTCGTGCCATGAAGGGACGCCGACTCGTCCTGCTCGCGGCGATTGCGGCGCCGCTCCTCCTCGCCGGCGGGACGGCGCGCGCGGATTTCGACCAGGCGATCGGGTACTTCAAGGCGGGGAAGTTCCTCGAGGCCGCGGCCCAGTTCCAGGGGATGGTGGATGCGGCTCCGGGATACGACTACGGCCAGTACATGCTGGGACACTGCCTGCTTCGCATCGGACGTCCTGCGGACGCGGAGCTCCATTTCCGCAAGGCGATCGAGCTTCGCGGCGACAAGCCGGAGTACCGCCACGGTCTCGCGGTGGCGCTCAAGGACCAGCGCCGCTACGGAATGGCCGTCGCCGTGCTCTCGGACAGGACGCCGCTGGTGCACGACCCGCGGACCGCGTACGCCTTCCTCGCGCTGCGGGGATACCTCTTTGCGGCGCTGAGGCGCTGGCCGGACGCCGCGGGCGACCTCGAGCGGGCGGTATCGCTCAAGCGGGATCCGACGCTCCTGGTCCTCCTGGGGAAGTCGTACTTCTCCCTCGGGCGCTACGACCGCGCGGCGGCGGCGTTCGCTGCGGCGATCGACGGGGTTCCCGGCGACCCGCAGCCGGTGCGGCTGCTCTCGGAGTCGCTCCTGCAGCTGGCCGCCGCTACTCCCGCCCCCGCGAGAAAGAAGGCGCTCTACTCGAACGCCATGGAAATCGCGGAGCGGCTGCGGCAGCTCACCCCGGACGATCTGGAGGCGATGGCCGTCCTCGGCCGCGCCGCGCTGGGAGCCGGGCAGTACACGGTGGCCGAGGGGGCCTTTCGGACGGTGCTCGCCTCCCGTCCCGGAGCGTGCCACACGATGGTCAACCTCTCGCGGGCCCTCGTCGCGCAGGACCGCACCCGCGAGGCGGAGCAGACGCTCGGCGACGCCTCGAGGTGCGCCCCGACGATGCCGGAGGTCCACGAGGGGCTCGGCCGCGTGTACTACCGGCAGCAGAGGTTCTCCCTGGCGCTCGAGGCGTTCCGGCGGGCCAACGAAATCCAGCCGTCCAGCGCGGCACGCTCCGGCATCGAGGCGGTCCAGGCCAAGCTCGACGGCCGCTGACCTTCGCGCCGAGGCCTCCGGGACGGCGCGCCGATCGTTCCAACCCTATGACGCGGCGAGGCTTTTCCCCGAGTCGCATTGACACTTTTTCGAGCGCTGTGTTAGAGTCCCCGGCCCGGCTCCGCGAGATAAAAGGACGATCCTCGACGGTCTCTCCCCTCCGCGGGGAACGGCGCGTTGCGCCAGGAGACCAGCGGGCGGAGGAGAGCCTCGTGAGCGACAGCCTGGTGCCGGTTTTCCTCGCCCTGGTCGCGGCGGTGGCGATCGCCGGGGCATTCCTGCTCCTCTCCCACCTCCTCGGCCGGCCGAAGAAGTCCCTGGTGGACCGCGCGCCCTACGAGTGCGGCTCGCGGCCGTTCGCCCCCGCGCAGTCGCACCGCTACTCCGTCAAGTTCTACCTCGTCGCGATGCTCTTCATCCTGTTCGACATCGAGGCGGCGTTCCTCTATCCCTGGGCGGTGACGTTCCGCGGCTTCGCGGACGACAAGCTCTTCGTGCTCGGCGAGATGGCGGTCTTCCTCGGGATCCTCGTGATCGGGTTCGTCTACGTCTGGCGCCGCGGCGCCCTCGAGTGGGACTGAGCCATGGCCGACGGGGCGAAGGCCGTCGACGGCATCCGGGCGAAGTTCCCCGGCGCGCTGGCCGGCGCGGGGGAGTTCCGCGATCAGCACTGGGCGGTCGTGCGGCGGGAGAGCCTGCAGGAGGTCTGCCGCTGGCTGCGCGACGACCGCGAGACGGCGTACGACCTCCTTCTCGACGCGACCGCGACCCACTGGCCCGACGACCCCGAGCCGTTCGAGCTGGTCTATCACCTCTACAGCACGTCGCGGAACGACCGGCTGCGGCTCAAGGTCCGCCTGCGCGAAGGAGAGGCGGTCCCGACGCTCTCGGGCCTCTGGGCGTCGGCCGACTGGAACGAGCGGGAGACCTACGACATGTTCGGGATCGCCTTCGAGGGACATCCCGACCTGCGACGCATCCTGATGCCCGACGACTACACGGATTTCCCGCTCCGCAAGGAGTTCCCGCTCTACCGCGGGTAAGCGCGGACGCGCCGGACGGATCATGGCAGCGACCTTCGATCGATCGGAAGAGCATCCCGACATCGTCACGCTCAACATGGGGCCGTCGCACCCGGCCACCCACGGCGTGCTGAGGATCGTGCTGCGCCTCGACGGAGAGAGGGTGGTCACGGCCGTGCCCCACATCGGCTACCTCCACCGGGGCATGGAGAAGATCGCCGAGAACCGGACCTACCTCCAGTTCATCCCGTACACCGACCGGATGGACTACCTGAGCCCGCTGGCCGCGAACGTCGGCTTCGCGCTCGCCATCGAGGCGCTCCTCGGCATCCGGGTGCCGCCTCGCTGCGAGGTCATCCGCGTCCTCTGCTGCGAGCTGGCGCGGGTCGGCTCCCACCAGGTCTGGCTGGGAACGCACGCCCTCGACCTCGGCGCCGGGACGGTGTTCTTTCACACCTTCCGCGACCGCGAGTGGCACTACGACCTGATCGAGGACCTGACGGGCGCCCGGCTGACGACCTCCTTCACGCGGGTCGGCGGCGTGGCGCGCGACGTGGACCGGGCCTGGCTGGGCAGGCTTCGCGAGTTCGTGGACGCGATGCCGCGCCGGATCGACGAGTACGAGTCGCTATTGACCAAGAACGCGATCTGGCTCGAGAGGACGCGCGGCGTCGGGGTGCTGCGCGCCGCGGATGCGATCGCCTACGGGGTCACGGGCCCCGTGCTCCGCGGGTCCGGCGTCGAGTACGACGTCCGCAAGGCGCGCCCGTACTCCGGCTACGAGCAGTACGACTTCGAGGTCCCGGTGGGGACGGAAGGGGACATCTACGATCGCTACCTCGTCCGGATCGAGGAGATGCGGCAGTCGGTCCGCATCCTCGACCAGGCGCTCCGGAACCTCCCCGACGGTCCGGTGAACGTGGACGACCCCAAGATCTTCCCTCCCCCGAAGCAGAAGGTCCTCACCAGCATGGAGGAGCTGATCCACCAGTTCATGCTGGTCACCGAGGGATTCGAGTGCCCGGCCGGGCGAGGTGTTCCACTCGACCGAGGTCCCCAAGGGCGAGCTGGGGTTCTACGTGATCTCGACCGGAGGGAAGTCGCCCTACCGCCTCAGGATCCGGTCCCCGAGCTTCAACAACCTGTCCACGATGCCCATCCTCTGCGAGGGGGGGCTCGTGGCGGACGTGATCGCGAACATCGGCAGCCTCGATCCCGTGCTGGGCGAGGTGGACCGCTGATCGAGCCATCTCCGGAGTAGGCATGCTGGGTCCCGAGTTCGAGGCGAAGGTGAACGCGGTGGTCGCGCGCTACCCGGAGCCGCAGGCCGCCCTTCTTCCCGATCCTCTGGCTCGTCCAGAGGACGAAGGGATGGGTGGACCTCGACTCCGAGGCGTGGATCGCGAGCCGCCTCGGCGTGAGCCCGGCGCACGTGCACGGGGTCGTGACCTTCTACACGATGTACAAGCGCCGCCCCTGGGGGAAGTACCACATCCAGGTCTGCACCACGCTCTCGTGCATGCTCCGCGGCTCCGACGACCTGATGGCGCACCTCGAGAAGCGGCTCGGGATCAAGCCCGGGCAGACCAGCCCCGACGGGCGCTTCTCCCTGATCAAGGTCGAGTGCCTCGGATCCTGCGGCACGGCGCCGATGCTCCAGCTCAACGACGACTACCACGAGAACCTGACGATCGAGAGCCTCGACCGGTTGCTCGACGGCCTCCCCTGACGGAGATCGGATGGAACGGATCCTGACCCGCAACGTGGACAAGGAGGCCTCCCACACGCTCGCCGTGTACGAGGCGGGGGGGGGCTACCGGGCGTTCCGCAGCGTGCTGCGCTCGACGACCCCCGACGGGGTCACGGACCTGGTCAAGAAGTCCGGCCTTCGCGGGCGCGGCGGCGCCGGGTTCCCGACGGGGCTCAAGTGGTCCTTCATGCCGAAGGAATCGCCGAAGCCGAAGTACCTGATCTGCAACGCCGACGAGTCGGAGCCCGGGACCTTCAAGGACCGCGTGCTGCTCGAGCGCGACCCGCACCTCGTCCTCGAGGGATGCCTGATCTCCGCGTTCGCGATGTCGGCGCGGGCGGCGTTCGTCTACATCCGCGGCGAGTACGTGTTCGCCTCGCGGATCCTCGAGCAGGCGATCGCCGAGGCGTACGCCGCCGGTCTCGCCGGGAAGAACATCCTCGGCAGCGGCTTCGACTGCGACCTCGTGCTCCACGTCGGCGCGGGCGCCTACATCTGCGGCGAGGAGACCTCGCTGATGAGCTCCCTCGAGGGGAACCGCGGCTACCCGAGGCTCAAGCCGCCGTTCCCCGCGCAGGCGGGTCTCTGGGGCTGTCCCACCACGATCAACAACGTCGAGACCCTGGCGAACGTGCCGTTCATCGTCGAGCGCGGAGCCGGACTGGTTCCTCTCGATCGGCAAGCCGCCGAAGAACACCGGCCCGAAGCTGTACGCGCTGAGCGGCCACGTGAAGCGCCCGGGCGTGTACGAGGGGCCGATGGGCCTCCCGCTCCGCGAGCTGATCTACGAGCTCGGCGGCGGGATGCTGCGCGACGACCGGCCGCTCAAGGCCGTGATCCCCGGCGGGTCGTCGGTCCCGGTGCTCACCGCGGACGAGTGCGAGGTGGATCTCGACTTCGACTCGCTGGCGGCCAAGGGGAGCATGCTCGGCTCCGCCGGCGTGATCGTGATGGACAGCTCGACGTGCATGGTGAAGGCGATCGAGCGCCTCGCGCACTTCTACGCGCACGAGTCCTGCGGCCAGTGCACCCCCTGCCGCGAGGGGTGCGGCTGGATGGAGCGGATCCTCTCCCGGATCGAGCGCGGCGGCGGGCGGCAGGAGGACATGGACCTGCTCGCGGACATCGCCTCGAACATCCTGGGGAACACCATCTGCCCGCTCGGGGACGCGGCAGCCATGCCCGTGGCCTCGTTCGTGACCAAGTTCCGGCCCGAATTCCAGTACCACGTGGACCACAAGAAGTGCATGGTGTGAGATGCCGAAGCTGATCCTGGACGGCGAGGAGATCGAGGTCGCGCCGGGGACGACGGTCCTCGCGGCGGCGGTCTCCCGCGGCCGCGAGATACCGCACTACTGCTGGCACCCCGGGCTCTCCATCTCCGGCAACTGCCGGATGTGCCTGGTGGAGGTCGAGAAGGCCCCGAAGCTCGTGATCGCGTGCTCGACGCCGGTGGCCGACGGGATGGTGGTCCGCACGGAGACCGACCGGGTGAAGAAGGCCCGGGAGGCGATGATGGAGTTCTTCCTCATCAACCACCCGCTCGACTGCCCGATCTGCGACCAGGCGGGGGAGTGCCGCCTGCAGGAGTACGCGGTCGAGCACGGGACCGGGAAGAGCCGCTTCGTCGAGACGAAGCTCAACCTGAGCAAGTCGGTGGACATCGGCCCGCACGTCCTCCTCGACCAGGAGCGGTGCATCCAGTGCAGCCGGTGCATCCGCTTCTGCAACGAGGTCACCGGAACGTCCGAGCTGGCCTTCTTCAACCGCGGCGAGCGGACCGTGATCGGGATCTACCCGGGGCGCCCGCTCGACAACGCCTACTCCGGGAACGTCGTGGACATCTGCCCCGTGGGTGCCTTGACCCTCAAGGAGTTCCGCTTCGAGACGCGGGTGTGGTACCTCAAGAACACCCCGTCCGTCTGCGCCGCCTGCGCCCGCGGCTGCAACGTGCTCGTCGCCGTCGGTCAGAAGCAGGTCCAGATGACGTCGCCGGGACAGCTCGACGACCGGATCAAGCGGATCGTCCCCCGCCCGAACGAGGACGTGAACGGGCACTGGATGTGCGACGAGGGGCGGCTCTCGTACCGTCGCCTCGCGGCCGCCCCGCGGCTCGCGACCGCCGAGGCCCCGGCCGGGACGCCTTCGGACTGGGACGCCGCCATAGGTTCGGCGGGGGCGCTCCTCGCCGGCGCGGCAGGGAAGGGACGCCTCGCGGCGATCCTGTCCCCCGCCTCACGTCGGAGGACCTGTTCGCGTGGCGCAGGCTGCTCGGCGCGCTCGGCGGCGCCCGGATCGGCGTTCGCCGGCTCGCGCGCGGCGAGGACGACGCGCTCCTGGTCCGCGCCGACAAGGGCGCGAACTCGAAGGGGGCGTCCTGGATCCTCGGCGACGACGCGACCGAGACGGCGATCCTCGCCGCCGCGGGGCGCGGCGAGGTGGACACGCTGCTCGTGGCCGGCGACCCGCTGGATCCGGCGGACACCGCGGTGCTCGAGCCCGCGGCGCGCTCGCGCGTGGCGCACGTCGTCTTCGTCGGACCGTTCGTCTCCGGCGCGGCCGCCGGCGCAGACGTGCTGCTCCCGTCCTCGGCCTGGGCCGAGGAGGACGGCACCTTCGTCAACTTCGAGGGGCGCGTGCAGCGCGTAGGGCGTTGCCACCTCCCGCGCGGCGAGGGGCGGCCGGGCTGGCGCGTGGCGGCGGACCTCGGTCTCGCGGCGGGCGTGACGATGCCGCAGTGGACCTCGGCGGACGAGATCCTTGCCACGCTCGCCGCGGTGTGCAAACCATTCGAGGGGCTGACCCCCTCGGCGATCGGCCTCCTGGGCGTGTCGCGAGGGTGACGTGAGCGATCTCCTGTTCAACGTGCTGATCACCGCAGCCAAGCTCGCCATCGCGATCGGCGGCCTGTTCGGCGTGGTCGTGATCATGGAGTGGATCGAGCGGCGGCTGTCGGCGCTCATCCAGTTCCGCTGGGGCCCGAACCGCGTCGGCCCCTTCGGCCTGTTCCAGCCGGTCGCGGACGGCATCAAGTTCCTCTGGAAGCAGGAGCTGTTCCCCGCCGAGGCGCACAAGCCGGCGTTCCTCCTCGCCCCGGCGATGGCGCTGATCCCCGCCCTCTTCGCGTTCACCGTGATCCCGTTCGGCCCGACGGTCGAGATCTTCGGCCACAAGGTCGCGCTCGCGGTCCTCGACCTCGACGGCGGGATCCTCTTCGCGTTCGCGGCGAGCTCCCTCGGGGTCCTCGGCATCGTCACCGCGGGCTGGGCCTCGCGGAACAAGTACGCGCTGATGGGCGGCCTGAGGTCGTCGGCGCAGATGATCTCCTACGAGCTGGCGATGGTCCTCTCGGTGATCGGCGTGCTGCTCGTGTCCGGCACGCTGCGGCCGACCGCGATCGTGGAGCGGCAGTCGGGCTGGTTCTGGAACTGGAACGCCTTCGCGGGCGGCTGGCAGTTCCTCGGCTTCCTGATCTTCCTGATCGCGGGGTTCGCGGAGACGAACCGGCTGCCGTTCGACCTCCCCGAGGCCGAGTCGGAGCTGGTCGCCGGATACCACACCGAGTACTCGTCCATCAAGTTCGCGATGTTCTTCATGGCCGAGTACATGAACATGGCCACCTCGTCCGCGCTGCTCGTCACGCTGTTCCTCGGCGGCTGGCAGCTCGGCTTCCCGGTGCCGCTCGCCGGCTGGCCGCTCTGGACGCTGCAGATCCTGGCGTTCTGCGCGAAGCTCGCGTTCTTCCAGGTCTTCTTCGTGTGGGTCCGCTGGACCCTCCCGAGGTTCCGCTACGACCAGCTCATGAGCCTCGGCTGGAAGGGGCTGTTCCCGCTGGCGCTGGCCAACCTGATGCTGACCGCCGTCCTGACCGCCTTCGGCCTGGTCAAGAGGTGAGGGGAGAGCGATGGAGCTGATCGCCTTCTTCGTCCTCGCCGTCCTCGCGGTCGCGTCCGCGCTGGTGGTGATCACGCACCGCAACCCGGTGATCTCGGCGCTCGCGCTGGGCATCAACCTGATCTCGATCGCGGGCTTCTACCTCGTGCTCAGGGCGCAGTTCCTCGCGCTCCTCCAGATCATCGTGTACGCCGGCGCGATCCTCGTGCTGATCGTGTTCGTGATCATGCTCCTGAACCTCAAGGACGAGGCGCGCCAGCGGGAATCGGGCTCGATCCAGCGCTGGCTCGGGCCGCTCCTCGCCCTGGCGTTCGCGGTGATCCTCGGCCGCGCGATCGTCGCGGGGGCGGGTCTCGGGCTCAGCGCGGCGCGCCCCGGCTTCGGCACGGTGGAGGCGCTCGGGCGCGAGCTGTTCACCCGCTTCTACTATCCGTTCGAGGTCATCTCCCTCCTGCTGATCGTCGCCATGGTGGGAGCCGTGCTCCTCGCCAAGAGGAGGCTGTAATCGTGGAGCCCCGGCTGATCCTCGCGGTCTCGGCCGTGCTGTTCGCCATCGGCGTCCTCGGGGTGCTCCTGCGGCGGGGCGCGATCACGATCCTGATGAGCGTCGAGCTGATGCTCAACGCCGGCAATCTCGCGTTCGTCGCGTTCGCCCGCCAGCTCGGGCAGTCCGAGGGGCAGATCTACGCCTTCTTCGTCATGACGCTCGCGGCCGCCGAAGCCGCGGTCGGGCTCGCCATCGTCATCGCGCTGTTCCGCCTGCGCGGGACCACCGACGTGGACGAGATCCACCTCCTGAAGTGGTAGGGCGCCCATGCTGAACCTGATCTGGCTGATACCGGTGCTGCCGCTGCTGGGCGTGGCGGTGAACGGGCTCGTCGGGCCGAAGCTGTCGCGTCGGACGGTGGGGCTCGTGGCTTGCGGCACGGTGCTGCTGTCGTTCCTGCTGTCGGTGGGAGCGGTGGTGCAGCTGTCGGGGCTGCCCGCGGACGCGCGCCACTTCCAGACGGAGGTGGCGACGTGGATGCCCCTTGGGGCGGTGAGCCCCGGTGGCGAGGCGCTCGAGATCGCTTGGGGCTTCGCGCTCGACCCGCTGTCGTCGGTGCTGCTCCTGGTCGTGACCGGTGTGGGGTTCCTGATCCACGTGTACGCGACGGGGTACATGGCGCACGAGGAGGGCTTCGCCCGGTTCTTCACCTACATGAACCTGTTCATGGGGATGATGCTGACGCTGGTGCTGGCGTCGAATCTCCTGGTGATGTTCGTGGGGTGGGAGGGGGTGGGTCTGTGCTCCTACCTCCTGATCGGGTTCTTCTACGACCGGCCGTTCGACGCGCGGACGGGTCTGACGTGCGCGGACGCGGGGCGGAAGGCGTTCCTGACGAACCGGATCGGGGACTTCGGTTTCCTGATCGGGATCCTGTACCTGGCGACGGTGTTCGGCAGCGTGGACTTCCGGACGGTATCGGAGGGGATCGCGGGGGGCGGGATGCCCGCGGCGATGCTGACGGGGGTGGGGCTGCTGCTGTTCATCGGGGCCTGCGGGAAGTCGGCGCAGGTGCCGCTGTACGTGTGGCTGCCGGACGCGATGGCGGGTCCGACGCCGGTGTCGGCGTTGATCCACGCGGCGACGATGGTGACGGCGGGCGTGTACATGGTGTGCCGGATGTCGGTGCTGTACCTGCACGCCCCGACGGCGATGGCGGTGGTGGCGGGGATCGGTGCGCTGACGGCGATCTTCGCGGCGTCGATGGGTCTCGCGGCGACGGACATCAAGAAGGTGCTGGCGTACTCGACGGTGAGCCAGCTGGGTTACATGTTCGCGGGGGCGGGGGTGGGAGCGTTCACGGGAGCGATGTTCCACCTGACGACGCACGCGTTCTTCAAGGCGCTGCTGTTCCTCGGGGCGGGGAGCGTGATCCACGGGATGTCGGGGGAGCAGGACATCCGGAAGATGGGCGGGTTGAAGGGGAAGATGCCGGCGACGTACTGGACGTTCCTGATGGCGACGCTGGCGATCGCGGGGATCCCGGGTTTCGCGGGGTTCTTCTCGAAGGACGAGATCCTGTGGGGGGCCTGGTCGTCGGGTCACCGCGGGGTGTGGGCGGTGCTTGCGGCGGCGGCGGGGCTGACGGCGTTCTACATGTTCCGGCTGACGTACCTGGTGTTCTTCGGGAAGTTCCGGGGGACGGAGGAGCAGGCGCACCACGTGCACGAGTCGCCGAAGTCGATGACGGTGCCCTTGACGGTGCTGGCGGTGCTGTCGGTGATCGGGGGGTGGATCGGGATCCCGAAGGTGCTGTCGTTCGGGGCGAACTTGAACGGGTTCGGAGGCTGGCTCGAGCCGATGTTCGGGGCTCACGGCGGCGAGGGCGCGGGGGAGCACGGCGCGGCGCACGCGGGGGCGGGAGTCGAGCTGGGGTTCATGGCGCTCGCGGTGGGTATCGCGCTGGTCGGGATCTGGCTGGCGACGGTGGTGTACCGCCGGCGGGAGGATCTCGCGGCGAAGCTGGCGACGTCGTTCGGCCCGGCGTACCGCCTGGTGCGGAACCTGTACTGGGTGGACGAGCTGTACGACTTCATTCTGATCCGGCCGTTCTACGCGCTGTCCCGGTTCTTCGCCGGGTTCGACCGCTGGGTGGTCGACGGTACCGTCAACGCGGCGGGGATCGTCGCCGAAATGACGGGACAGATCGTGAAGCTCTTCCAGACGGGGTACGTTCGGAACTACGCGCTGATGTTCCTGCTCGGGGCGGTGGTCGTCCTCTTCTATCTCTCAACCCTGTAGGCCTGAGTGATGGGTGACTTCAACCTGATGCCGGTTCTCCCGGTCCTGGCGCTGGCGGCGTTCGGCCTGCTCGCGCTCCTGTTCGCCCCCTCGCTGAAGGGCCAGTCGCGCGTCCTGGGCGGGATCTCGCTGCTCGGGGTCGCGGTCGCGGGGGCCGCGACCGCGAGGCTCTGGCAGGTCGCGGGCGGGGGAGACCCGATCGAGACGGCGGGCGGCATGGTCCGCGTGGACGGCATCGGGCTGTTCTTCGCGTCCCTCCTGCTCGGCATCGGCGCCCTCACGATCGTCGCGTCGCTCAGGTTCCTCGAGCGGGAGGAGGCGGACCACGCCGAGTTCTACCCTCTCGTGCTGTTCGCGCTGGCCGGCATGATCGCGATGGTGCAGACCACCCACCTCCTGATGGTGCTGATCGGCCTCGAGGTGTTCTCGCTGTCGCTGTACGTGCTCACGGGCTTGACGCGCGGCCGCGTGCGCTCGGTGGAGTCGGCGCTCAAGTACTTCCTCCTCGGGGCGTTCTCGTCCGGATTCCTCGTGTACGGGATGGCGCTCCTCTACGGGGCCGTCGGGTCGCTCGACATGCGCCGGATCGGCGCCGCGGCCGCGTCTTCGCCCTCCTCGATGCTCTGGATGGGGATGGGGCTCGTGCTGATCGGCCTCGCGTTCAAGATCGGTGTGGTGCCGTTCCACCACTGGGTCCCGGACGTCTACGAGGGGGCGCCGACCAACGTCGCGGGGTTCATGGCGACCGCCACCAAGACGGCGGCGTTCGCCGTGCTGCTCCGGTTCCTCCTCGGGGCCTTCGCCGGGAACGAGGGGGCCTGGGTCCCGCTCGTGACGTGGCTCGCGATCCTGACCATGACCGTGGCCAACGTGGTCGCGCTCGCCCAGACGAACATCAAGCGGCTGCTCGCGTTCTCCTCGATCGGGCACGCCGGCTACCTGCTGATCGCGGTGGTCTGCCGCCCCGAGGACGGTGTCGAGGCGATCCTGTTCTACCTGACCTCCTACGCCTTCATGACGCTCGGCGCCTTCGCGGTCGCGTCCGCGGTGGGGCACGGGGACGCGAGGTCCGAGCCCGGCTACGATCTCCGCTCGTGGTCCGGCCTCGGCTGGCGGCGGAAGGGGCTCGGCATCGCGATGTCGCTCTTCCTGTTCTCGCTGGCCGGGATCCCGCCGACCGGCGGCTTCCTCGGCAAGTACGTCATCTTCATGTCCGCGATGCACTCGCACCGGTACCTGCTCGCGGTCGTCGGCGTACTGAACGCGGTGGTGGCCGCGTACTACTATCTTCGCGTCGTCGTGACGATGTGGATGCGCGAGCCCGAGACCGACGAGGAGCCGCTTCCGGTCCCCGCGTCGCTCGCCGCGGTCCTCGCGGTCGCGGCGCTCGGCGTGCTCTACCTCGGCCTCGCCCCCGGCCGCCTGCTCGACCTGCTCGCCGGGCTCACGTCCGGATTGATCTGAGAAGCTCTCCGAACCGTCTCCGCGGAGCGTGCGAATCGTGAAGCCTGCGGCCGGTTTCCCCCCGACCGTCGTGCGCGTGGACCTCGCCGCGAGGAGTCGCGATCACGTCCTGCGGCTGCTGGTCGCCGACCTTCGCGCGGCGGGAGCGGTGCGCGAGGAGGAGGAGCCGCTCCGCAAGCTGCTCGAGCGCGAGGAGGCCGCGACGACCGCCCTCGGCGGCGGCATCGCGCTGCCGCACGCGCGCACGGCGAGCTGCCCCGACCCGCGTCTCGCGGTCGCCCGGCTCGCGCCGGCGGTGGACTTCGGCGCGACCGACACGATCCCCGTCGACCTGGTCTTCCTGCTGCTCGGCCCGCCCGAGGCGCCGGGGGAGCACGTCAAGCTCCTCGCCCGGATCGCCAAGCTCGCGCAGCGCAAGAGCGTCCTCGCCGAGCTCCGCGGCGCGGCCGGCGAGCCGGAGTTCCGCGCGATTCTCGACAGGGAGCTGTAGCCCCCCCTTCGGCGACGGGCCGCGTCGCGGGGCGGCGCAGGCAGCCCGGCTCACCGCTCAGCCGGGACCGTCAGCGTGAACGCCATCAGGCGATTGTCCGCGAACGTCGGGAACACCACCTGCCCGGTCTCGGGGACGTAAGTGAAGTCCGCGATGCCCGTCTCCGTGGCCGTCAGATCGAGGAGCTTCGTGACCGTGCCGGACGCGTCCACGCGGTACAGCCGTCCCTCGTTGTGCGAGACCAGCCAGCCTCCGGCCGGGTGGTCGGCGACTCCGTCGATGATCCCCCCCTGCAATTCGGCGATCACGGCGATCTTGCCGCTCGCGAGGTCCGCGGCTTTCAGCTTCCCATCGCCGTTGTTCCCCCATACGAGGCGCTGCCCGGACACGCACACCCCGTTCGGCCTGTCCACCTCCGGGCCCTGGAGCCAGGCTTCCCACGCGCCGGCCCGTCGCCGGTAGATGACGCCCTGGGCCGAATCGGACACGTACAGGGTCCCGGCGGGGCCCACGGCGACGTCGTTCAAGCGGATCGCGCCGGGCACGGGCTCGCGCTTCGTGACGCGCGCCGCGGCGATGTCGATCTCCACGACGGAGGTGGGCTCCACCGCGAACAGGACCCCGGCCGAGACGGCGAGACCCGTCGGGTTGCGAAGGCCGGTCACCCACGGGCGAGGCTCGCCGGTGCCGCCGGCGGGAACCGCCGAGACCGCCTGGCGCCCCTCGGCCCCGCTCGGTACGTACGCCTCGTAGTTGGACACGAAGAGGGTGCGGGTCGCCGGGTCGTATGCCGCCGACTCCGGCAGGGCGAACGACTTCTTCGTGGACCACGCGCGGCGCAGCCCGGGCGCGGCGTACTCCGCCGTCCCGTCCTGGAGCGTGAAGCCCCACCCGCCCATCGTCTCGATCAGCGCGATCACGATCTCGTTGTCCCCCTTCCGGAGGGGCAGGTACACGGTGTCGCTCGAGCCGACGATCCCCAGGAAGGAGGGGTCTCGCCCCTGGTACTGGCTGTTTCCCTCGAACACGGAGGCGCCGTTGCAGAACACCCGGACGATGTCGCTGTACCCGATCCGGAAGGGGCGGGCGCCGTCCCGCTCGGCGCGAATCACCGTCTTCGCGAAGACCAGCTCCGGTCCCGTACCGCGAGCGCGGTACCGGGAGACGTCCACGAGCCCGCCCGCGTCCGCCCTCGCCTCGATCCACCGCAGCGACGGCAGCTGGCGCGAGAGGGGCTCGTCGAGATCCACGCGGAGCGCCGGGATCGTCTGCGACAGCTTCCAGTCGCTCACGAACCCGGGCCCGACATCCCTGCGGGGCGGCGGGTCGAAGCGCAGCGAATCGTCCTTCCTGAATGCGAAGCTCGAGAAGTAGGCGCTGCCGTCCGCCGGCCCCATCAGGCCGATGCCGCCGCGCCGCGCGCCGTGCCGGAGCTCGGGCACGATGAGCGCCGGCGTCGGGGCATCGTCGAGGAAGACGCGCGCCTGGGTGCCGAGGACCTCGACCTTGACGTGGAACCAGCGCCCGATCGGGATCGTTGCCGGGGCGGTGTAGCCCCGGCCGCTGTAGAGCTGCCACGAGTCCACGCGGTTCCACGCGGGCACGTACTGCACGACGTCGGGATAGAGCGGCGGCGGCACGACGCCCGCGCGGTGCGGGCGGAGGTAGACACGCTCCCAGCTCCCGTCCGGTTGCGACCGAAAGACGATCCCGGGGTAGGAGCGCGCGCCGGTCACGGCCACGTCGAATTCGAGCACTCCGTTCTCGAACTCCGCGCCCGCGACGAACGCCGTGCCGGCGAGGGCGCTGCGGCCCAGGTGCTCGACCGTCCTGGCGTTGTCCAGGTTCCATCGGCCGGAATCGAAGGGAACCGCGCCCTCGGGCTCGGCGCGGATCGAGCTCGCCGGCCACGCCACGGCGATCAGGGAAGGCATGAGCAAGAAAAAGAGAGACCAGCCGCTTCGAGAGGTCCGCATGGCTGACTCCTGCGCAGGTGGTCGCCGCGGGGCACGCGAGGCCGGCTCGGGTTTCAGCTTGCCTCGCTCGGAGAGCCGGCCGCGGCGACGTCTCTCACGCACCGGAACCCGATGCCGCGCATCGACTTCGGCAGCACGCTGATGCCACCGGTGTAGTTGACCGCGAAGGCGGTCGTGCGGTCGGCTTCCTCCGACGACCAGTAATAGATGGGGGCCTCGTCGGGCGCCCACAGCGGGGTCTCCTTGTCCGGAGGCGTGCGGCACGCGGCGTGGGGCGACCGGCGGTCCCACGCGCACCCCGCATTCGTTCCACCGCGCGTGAGCGAGAGCACGATCTCGTCCGCGGTCGGCAGCCGCCAGCTCGCGGCGGGCGCGGAGAGAAGCGAGGCTCCGTCTTCGCTCAGAAACGCGCAGCGATCGTTTGACGAGCCGCCGTGGCGGGTCAGTGACTCCCAGGAAAGGGGGCCGGTCCCGGGCTCGTCCGAGTTCCACCCCGCGCCCCGGGGCGCCCACTCCAGGGTGACGCCGTTCCCCTCGATGACCCGCGCTCCTCGAAGGCCGTCGTCGTGCCTGGCGAGCAGCCCCGGCAACTGCTGCACCGCCAGGATGGAGACGCCGAGGAGCGGCACGCCGACGAGAAGGACGTATCGGTAGCTCCGAACGATCCAGCGCGGCGACGCAGCGACGCCCTCCTCTCGCAGCAGGCGCCGGTGGCGCCCCTCGAGCAGGAAGAGAAGCGCCGCCAGAACGACGGGCCCCAGGAGCATTGCGGCGCTGAAGAGAAGCTGGCCGAGGGGCGCCATGCCTCGCTGCACCTGCACGGTCAGCCACAGCGCCCAAGCGACGAATCCGGCGCCCAGCAACAAGGCGCCGCCGGCCCGGGGCCACCGCAGCGCCACGAGGAACAACGCAAGCAGGGCGAGCGCCGGGGCCAGGTAGCCCGCCATTCGCGCGATGGGCTGTCCCCACCCCTCGTAGAACAGGCTGGCGGTGCCGGTGAACGCCACGACGGTCGTCGCGATGACCGCGAGCACGGTTGCGAGCACACCGGGAAGGCCTCGGACGACGTGGCTCGGTGCCATGACGACCTCCTCGCGGCCCGGCCGGCCGGGCTACGGCGTGCGGTCCTTCGGCGAGCGCGGGCTCGCGGACGAGGTCGAGAGCGGCAGGCCCAGCGACGCGCCGCGTCCGGGACCGGCGAAGGCGACCGCGGGGACCGGTACGGGGCCCGCGGGCATCGTGCGCAGCTCGAGGTAGCGGCGGATCGCGGCGACCGTGCACCCGAGGCCGAGGAACATCGTCCCGGCCCAGAGGAAGCCGATCATCGGCTTGTTGCTGGCCTCGACGACGAGGACCTCGGATGCCGAGCCCGCGCGGTCGTCGGCCTGCACCAGGATCATCCCCTGCTCGACCGCCATCCGGTTCATCTTCAGGGTGACGCCGGGGAGGGACTTCGGCTCGACGGGCGTTGCGTCGAGCCGCCCTTCCGAGAACCGCATCGGGAGCGTCACCGTCTCCTGCTCGGCGCCGCGGGCGATCCGCACCTGCGCTCGAACGGTCATCACGTGCTCCTCGCCGCTCGCCGGGGTCTCGAACTTGACGAACGTGAGGGTGGCGTCGCGGAAGGGGACCGGCTGGCCCTTCACCAGCTGGAGCGGGCCCGACTGGCCGCCCATCTCGAGCGCGAGGGGCGCGATGTAGACGTCGCGGGAGAACTCCCGGTGAATGTCCGGGAAGCGCATCGTCTGCATCCTCCCGTCCTCCCCTTGCCCCTTGTTGTACATCCGGACCTCGAGCAGCTCCTCGGCCTTGCCCGGCGACATCAACGCGACCCGCCAGCGGTCCTTGGGCTGCGATCCGTCCACGTGGCCGCGGTAGGTCAGGATCACGCCGGCCGATTCCACGGGCTCGCCGAGCGGGAGGCGCACCTCGTGCTTGCTCCCCCAGGCGCCGCTGGCGACGATCCCGACGAACATCAGCGCGAAGCCGAGGTGCGCGGTCGCCGCCCCGGTGGCGAGGAGGCTCGTGCGCGCGACGAGGACGAGGCGCACGACGTTCGCGGTCATCGCGGCCAGCGCGACGAAGAACAGGACGAGCTCGGCCGCGCCGCCGTAGCCGAGGGCGAGGGCGGCGGCGCAGCCCGCCACGCCGGCGACCAGCGGGAGGACGAGGTGCTTTCCCCACTCCTTGAACGGGCGGCCGACCCACGAGAGGAACGGGCCGACCGCGAGGAGGCCGAGCAGGACGACGTAGAGCGGGAGGCTCCAGCGGTTGTACCAGTCGGGCTCGTAGGTACCCGGCTTGCCCAGCATCGAGGAGGGGAGCGGGTATGTCGTGCCCCAGAACACGAGGAGCGCCGAGATGCCCAGCACCACGATCACGAGCAGGAGGACGAGCGGCCAGGCGAAGTGCGTGTCCACCGGCGCGCCGTCCATCTTGCCGCGGCGGAAGAGCGCCCAGGCGCCCGCGGCCAGGATGAGCACGAGCGCCGCCAGCATCTCGACGTTCACCGGGACCGCCCAGAAGCTCACCCCCGCCTCGAACGAGTGGACCGAGAACTTCGCGAGCACGCCGGTCCGCGTGAGGAACGTCGAGTACACGATCAGCCAGTACGCGGCCAGCGAGAGGACGAGATTCGTCCGGCGGAGCGCGCCGGTCGCGCGCTGAACCAGCAGGCCGTGGATCAGCGCGGCAGCGACGATCCACGGGATCAGCGAGGCGTTCTCGACCGGGTCCCAGCCCCAGTAGCCGCCCCAGCCGAGCGTCTTGTACGCCCAGAAGCCGCCGAGCACGACGCCGACGCCGAGCGAGATGAAGCCGAAGAGGGCCCAGCGCAGGGCAGTGCCGAGCCAGCGCTCCTCCTGCCTCTTGAGGAGCGCGACGAAGGCGAGGACGCCGGGGATCGTGAGCGCGGCGTAGCCGACGAACACGGCCGGCGGGTGGCTGGCCATCCACGGGTCCTGCAGCAGGTCGTTCAGCCCGTCGCCGTCGGGGGGGATCGGGAGCAAGAGGCGGAACGGGTTGCCGCCCGACTTGAACAGCCCCGGCACGTCCACCATCAGCCCGATCAGGAAGAGGATGGTCGGGACGTAGCAGGCCATGACGGCTGCGGGCTCCCACGACCGCTTCCGGAACAGCGCGTACCCCATGATCGCGGAGAACAGCGCCCACAAGAGGAACGTCCCTTGCTGTCCTCCCCAGAACGCCGAGATGAGGTAGACGAGGGGAAGATCGCGGGACGAGTACCGCGCCACGTAGTCGTACCGGAAGTCGTGGGTCAGGATCGCGACCATCAGGAAGACGGACGCGACCGCCAGCACGATGGTCATGCCGTGGTAGGCAAGCCGGAAGGTGGCCGCCGAAGCCTCGCGCCCCCGCGCCCAGCGCGTCGCCTCCACGAACGCGAGCACCCCGAGCGCCGCCGCCAACCACACCGCAATGGTCCCTGGTGTCATGTCCTCTCCTTCCGGTCGAGCCCCCTAAGATACTAAAGGACCGATTCGGTGCGCAAAAAAGGTGCAAGGTAGGGGGTCAGGTCTTCGAAGGAGGCGATGCGGGAGACGAGGTCGGCGGCGGAGGCTCCCCAGGCGAGGAGGGGGGCGGGGTTCAGGGTGTGGAGGTCGTGGTGGCCCTCCTCGAGGTTGCCGTGGTCGCTCACGACGACGAGGCGGCTCGTCGAGAGGTCGAGGGCCTGGAGCGCCGCGTCCACGAGATCCTCGGCGCGGCGCGCCTGGAGAAGCCTCGCCTCGCGGTTTCCCCGGTGCCCGGCGATGTCGGTGAGGAAATACTCGTAGAACACCAGGTCGTGTTGCTCGAGGAGGCCCGCGAGGATTCCCGCCGCGTGCCTCGCGTCGTGGACCGGGGCATCCAGCGAGCGGCTCCACGGCGTGTCGCCCGCCCAATCGTGGAAGAGGGCCTCGCCCCGCCGCCCCTCCACGTCCAGCATCCTGAAGGGAACGCCCGACGCGCGGACCATCCGGGTCGATGCCGACCAGCGCGGACGCTTGGCCTCGAGGTGGCCGGGGGTGTACGCGTTGGCGAACGTCGGCCTGCGTCCCCCCTTCACGAGCCGCGAGAACAGCGAGTCGCCCTCGAGCAGCCGGCGGAGCGAGGGACCGGGGAGCCCCGGCAGGTGCCGCCCCGCGAGGCGCGCCGCGTTGACCCCGGTGAGGAGCGTCGTCTGTCCGGTCGCGGACTGCGGCAGGCCGGGAACGCCGAGCGTCGCGTCGAGCGGGCGGAACGCGCAGTCGTCGTCGGGCTTCCGTCCCGCGAGCGGCGCCAAGCGGCGCACCCCGGCGGCGGCGAACGGATTGGTCTCCGCATCGTCCCGGCCGATGCCGATTCCGTCGAAGAACAGGAGCAGCGTTCGCACGGGCTCCATGCTAGCCGTCGCGCCGCGCCCCCGCGAGTGCGCGATATACTCGGCCTCCTCCCGGCCCCGGGGGAGCGACGTGGGGGGGCCGAGCGTTGGGCGAGCCCGTCATCGAAGCCCGCGACCTGACGAAGCGCTACGGCGCGACCGTGGGGCTCGAGGGGCTCGACCTCGCCGTGGAGCGCGGCGAGGTGTTCGGCTTCCTCGGCCCGAACGGCTCCGGCAAGACCACGACGATCCGCCTCTTGCTCGACCTCATCCGGCCCACGCGCGGCACGGCGCGGCTGTTCGGGCGCCCGGCCGCGGACCCGGACGCGCGCCGGCGCGTCGGCCACCTTCCCGGCGATCTCGTTCTCGACGGGCGCCTCACGGGACTCGACACGCTGCGCTTCCTTTCCTCGCTGCAAGGCCGCACACCCCCCGCCGCGAGCGCGATGCGGGGCCGGGAGCTCGCCGACCTCCTCGGCCTGACGGAGAAGGACCTCGGCCGGCGAGTGCGCGAGTACTCGCGGGGCATGCGGCAGAAGCTCGGACTCGTCGCCGCGTTTCAGCACCGCCCGGACGTCCTGATCCTCGACGAGCCGACCACGGGGCTCGACCCGCTGGTCCGCGAGGTGGTCTTCGACCTGCTTCAGCAAGCCGGGCGCGATGGCCGCACGGTGTTCCACTCGTCCCACATCCTCAGCGAGGTGGAGCGCACCTGCTCGCGAGTGGGGATTCTCCGCACGGGACGCCTGGTGTCGGTCGCGCGCACCGACGAGCTCCGCCGCGCGTCGGTGCGCCGCATGGTCGTGCGCTTCGCCCGGCCCGTCCCCGCCGAGGAGTTCGCCATGCCCGGCGTTGAGGTGGTGGAGCACGACGGCGCGCGCGTCGTGCTGAAGGTGACCGCGTCGCTCGATCCTCTCCTTCGCGTCCTGTCCCGACACCCCGTCGAGCACCTGGCGTTTCCCGAGCCGAGCCTCGAGGAGGCCTTCGTGGAGCTGTACCGCGAGGCGGAGGAGGACCGGCCGTGACCTGGTCCCTCTTCATGCGAAACCTGCGGCACCACGCGCGCCTGCTCGTCTCGATGACGCTCGGCCTCGCGGCGTTCGAGGTGCTGATCGTCTGGGTCGCGGCGAAGATCGAGGAAGGGTCGGGCCTCCGCGAGTTCCTCGAGCAGCTCCTCCCGCCGGAGGCGCAGGAGGCGGTCTTCTCCCAGTTCGGCCTCGTGTCGTTCCCGGGGGCCGTGGCGTTCGGGTTCATGCACCCGGTCGCGATCGTCGCGGCGGCGGCGTTCGTGGTCGTGGCGGCGACCGTCCCCGCGGCCGAGCGCGAGTCGGGCTTCCTCGATCTCGTGCTCGCCCGGCCCGTGCCCCGCGCGCGGTACCTTCTCGCCGTGGTGCTGCTCGTCATCGTCGGATCGCTGCTGCTGCCGGCGGCGCTCCTCGGCGGGGCCGCCGTCGCCCTTGCCATCGTGCAGGTGGAGGAGAGGCTTCCGCTCGCGAGATACGTCCCCGCGGCGGCCGGGCTCGTCTTCCTGCTCCTGGCGGTGGGCGGGTACGCGCTGCTCTTCGCCGCGGGCGCCAAGCGGCGCGGCGCAGCCGTCGGGCGCGCGGTGGGGCTGACGCTCGCCCTCTACGTCGTCGAGTTCCTGGCCGATTTCTGGAAGCCGCTCGACCGGATCCGCTGGCTGAGCCCGTTCCACTACTACAAGCCGATCGCCGCGGCGATCGTGCCGAGCACCCCGATCGAGAATCCCGCCGTTCTCCTACTCGCCTTCGCGGTGCTCGTCGCGGCGGCGGTCCTTCGCTTCCGCAGGCAGGATCTCTGACCGGTGGGCTGTTCCCGGAAAGCGCGGCGGCGCCGGCCGGCGGGCCCGCCCGCTTGACTCCCTGCGCCCTGGCGGTACACTTCTCTTGCCAGTCCTTCGCACGGGGGCGAACTGGTTTCGACGGAAAGGAAGAGGCGGGAGTAGCACGCCGAGGGCCACCTCCTCGTTAAACCGGTGGAATTAAAACAGCCAACGACAACTCGCTGGCTTTCGCGGCTTAAGCCGTGACGTCTCCCGGGCCGCTCTCCCGAGGCAGCCCGGCGAGGCGACGACAATTCGGGATGGTCTGGCGGTGACGCCCGTAACCGCTGGACGAGAATTACGGGCTGGCCGTCCTCCCATTTGCCGCTCAGCGGAAGGACGGCGAGACTAAAAAACCGAGTCGGCTAAGCGTGTAGAAGCTTCCGTACGAACCTTTTCGGACGCGGGTTCGATTCCCGCCGCCTCCACCATTCGACTCGCGCCTTCGGCGCTCGCTCATGGCGGGCCATCCATCGCGAGTCGAATGGTGCCCTGAGCAAGCGAGCGAAGCGAGCGCGTCGAAGGGCCCTTCGACAAGCTCAGGGCAGGCTGCTTGGTCCGGCGTCGGTCCCCGCCTCTCCGGATTCTCCCGTGTTCTTCGTCTACATCCTCGTCTGCTCCGACGGCTCGTACTACGTCGGCCACACCAGCGATCTCGACGCTCGGGTCAACGTGCACAACGCCGGTAGCGGAGCCACGCAGACACGAGCGCGCCGCCCCGTGCGCCTCGTCTACTCGGAGCCTCACGAGAAGGAAGCCACCGCGGTTCAACGCGAGCGCCAAATCAAGGGCTGGAGCCGCGCGAAGAAGGAAGCGTTGATCCGAGAGGATCTCGCCCTCCTGCGAGCCCCAAACAGGAGGCGAAGCCAGGCCGATGCTCCGCAGCCCGGCTCAGGCTCGGTTCCGGCCACGCCTTCGCGAACCGTGTCGTCCGGCGACGAGCCTCGATGTGACCCCAGCAGCCCGACCGGCCAGTCGAGCGAATCGCGGCTGTCCCGAAACGGCCTGTGCAACGCAAACAAACAACGTTGATTCGCAAGTTTCTGCTTCCTTTTTGTAACGGTTCGGACGTATTATTTCGGAGCAACTCTCGCTCCGAACCTCGGGCTGGGGGCAATGTTCATTTGCGCCCGACGACCCCGTGGCGGAGATCGCGGTTCACCGCCGGCCTCCGCCCCGGTCGCAGGTAAGCGGGTCCCACGTCCCGTTCCATGGAAATCCCGGCTCGCGAGAAAGTGCGCTCTGACGACCGCCGCTGCGAACGCCGCTTCTCCCCGAAAAAGCGAACTGAATCGTGGGGGTTGTACGGCGCTCCGACGTCCCTTCTTCCGGTCGGCAAGCGCCGGGCCGTCGTGTCGCGGCGGCCGAACACCCCGTCCGTTCCGCCTGGGAAGCGAGGAAAAAGCCATGTCCAGCCCTTTGCACGGCTTACCGATCCTGTCCGAATCTCCGCGAGCGCCTTTCCGGCTGGTGCGTCGGCTGCCGATCGCGGTATTCGTGGGCCTGCTGTGCCTGAGCACGGCCGGGGCTGGCGGGGCATCTTCCGCAGGCGACGACGGCGGACCGACCCGCTCCGTGGCCCGCGAGGCCTCTCCCTCCGGGTTCGTCGGACCGATCGCGGGCCTCGCCGCCGCCATGGGCCAGGCGGCGCCCACGAGGACGCTCGGCTTCGAGGATCGGGTTACCTACCAGCGTCGCATCGAGGAGGTCTACTGGGCGCACCGGATCTGGCCGAAGGAGAACCCCGGAGCCAAGCCGGCCCTGGACGCCGTGTTTCCGGACGCGCAGATCCGGGCCAAGGTCGAGGACTACCTGAAGAAGTCCAACGCGCTCGAGGCGCTATGGCAGCGGCCGATCACCGCGGGGCAGCTGCAGGCCGAGATGGACCGGATGGCCGCGCAGAGCCGCGCGCCCGACGTGCTGCGTGAGATCTTCGCCGCTCTGGACGACGACCCGTACGTGATCGCCGAGACGCTGGCGAGGCAGACGCTGGCCGACCGGCTGATCCACAACTGGTACGCCCGCGACGAGCGCTTCCACGGCGACCTGCGCCGCCGGGCGGAAGCCGCCCTGGCGGGCGTGTCGAGCGCTGCTCAGCTTTCGAGTCTTGGGGCCGAGTACACCGAGACCACGTGGACGAGGGAGCGAGAAGGCGGGGCGAGCGAGGTCGAGGCGAGCGAGAGCATCGCGGACCGGGAACGCAAGCCGAGTCAGATCCCCCTGGACGCCGAGGCTTGGCAAGAACAGCTGGATCGACTCGCGGGCCTGGTCGGAGGGGAGGTGGAACGAGCGAGGGCGATCGAGACCGGGAAGGGCCGGGGTGTAACCGCGGCTGCCGGGAGCGCTCGGGCAAGCCTCGACTCCCTCCTGCTGATGAAGGTCAGCGCATTGCAGGAAGACGACGGCGCCTTCTTCGTCACGTCGGTGATCGCGAAAGGCGCCGATGCCGTCACGGTGGCGACGGCGACCTGGCCGAAGACCGCGTTCGACTCGTGGTGGGGCGAGAAGAGCGCCGCCATGAGCGGCGATCTGGAGCCCGCGGTAAGTACGTTCACGTTGGCGGAGATCGCGGCGTCTGGCAACTGCGTGCCGGATTCCTGGATGCCATCGAGCGCAGGGCTCCCCGCGCCCTCTGCGCGTGAATACCACACGGTGGTGTGGACGGGCAGCGAGATGATCGTCTGGGGTGGTTATCCGCTGACCAACTCCGGCGGCCGCTACGACCCGTCCACCGACAGCTGGGTGGCGACCTCGACCGGCGCGAACGTGCCCTCCGCGCGTCAAGACCACACGGCGGTGTGGACGGGCAGCGAGATGATCGTCTGGGGGGGGTATCCGAGGACCAACACCGGCGGGCGCTACAACCCGTCCACCGACAGCTGGCTTGCGACCTCGACCGGCGCGAACGTGCCCTCCGGCCGTTGGTGGCACACGGCGGTGTGGACGGGCAACGTGATGATCGTCTGGGGTGGTGTTTTTGGGACCAACACCGGCGGGCGGTACAACCCGTCCACCGACAGCTGGCTGGCGACCTCGACCGGCGACAACGTGCCCTCCGCGCGTCAATACCACACGGCGGTGTGGACGGGCGGCGAGATGATCGTCTGGGGGGGGACCGACGGAACCGACGTCGAACACGGGCGGCCGCTACAACCCGTCCAGCGACAGTTGGCTGGCGACCTCGACCGGCGACAACGTGCCCTCCGCGCGTCAATACCACACGGCGGTGTGGACCGGCAGCGAGATGATCGTCTGGGGGGGGGGGTACGACGGCACCGAGTCGAACACCGGCGGACGCTACAGCCCGTCCACCGGCAGCTGGCTGGCGACCTCGACCGGCGCCAACGTGCCCTCCGCGCGTCAATTCCACACGGCGGTGTGGACGGGCAGCGAGATGATCGTGTGGGGTGGGACCGGCATCGGGTCGAACACCGGCGGCCGCTACAACCCGTCCACCGACAGCTGGGTGGGGACCTCGACGGGCGCGAACGTGCCCTCCGGGCGTTACTGGCATACGGCGGTGTGGACGGGCAGCGAGATGATCGTCTGGGGTGGGAGCGACGGCACCGACACGGGCGGCCGCTACAGCCCTTCCACCGACAGCTGGGTGGCGACCTCGACCGGCGCGAACGTGCCCTCCGCGCGTCAAGACCACACGGCGGTGTGGACGGGTAGCGAGATGATCGCCTGGGGTGGGTCGGACCGCTTCGGCTACTCGAACACCGGCGGGCGCTACGACCCGTCCACCAACAGCTGGCTGGCGACCTCGATCGGCGCGAACGTGCCCTCCGCGCGTGCCGGGCACACGTGCGGTATGGACGGGCCGCGAGATGATCGTCTGGGGAGGTGGATATGGAAGTGGCGGCCTCAACACGGGCGGCCGCTACGACCCGTCCACCGACAGCTGGGTGGCGACCTCGACCGGCGCGAACGTGCCCTCCGCGCGTGCCGGGCACAGTGCGGTATGGACGGGCAGCGAGATGATCGTCTGGGGTGGGACCGACGGCACCATGTCGAACACCGGCGGCCGCTACAACCCGTCCACCGACAGCTGGCAGGCGACCTCGACCGGCGCGAACGTGCCCTCCGCGCGTCGCTTTCACACGGCGGTGTGGACGGGCAGCGAGATGATCGTCTGGGGTGGTTGGCCGACGACCAACACCGGCGGGCGCTACAGCCCCCCCAGCGACCATTGGGTGGCGACCTCGACCGGCGCGAACGTGCCCTCCGCGCGTGCCTATCACACGGCGGTGTGGACGGGCAGCGAGATGATCGTCTGGGCCGGTTTTGATGATTACGTCGACGTGAACACCGGCGGACGCTACAGCCCTTCCACCAACAGTTGGCAGCCGACCTCGACCGGCGCGAACGTGCCCTCCGCGCGCGAGTCTCAAACGGCGGTGTGGACGGGCAACGAGATGATCGTCTGGGGTGGTGGTGACTATATCGGCGCGACCAACACCGGCGGCCGCTACGACCCGTCCACCGATAGCTGGCTCACGACCTCGACCGGCGCGAACTTGCCCTCGGCGCGTTACTCTCCCACCGCGGTGTGGACGGGCAGAGAGATGATCGTCTGGGGCGGGTCCACTTACACCCGCTGGAACACCGGCGGGATCTATTGCTCCTGCGGGGGAGGGTCCGTTGCCACCTGGTACCCCGACGCCGACGCCGACGGCCTGGGCGCCGGCTCCGCCGGCCTGCCCTCGTGCGCTCAGCCGCCAGGGTACGTCGCGGTGGGTGGCGACTGCGACGATCGCTACCCGAGCTGCACGACGGTATGCATCGACGCCGACTCGGACGGGTTGCCGGTATGCGCCGGTGACTGCAACGACACGATCCACAACTGCACGACCGACTGCAGGTCGGACGGCGACGCGGACGGCGTACCGGATTGCGCGGAGGAGGAGGTCGTCACGATCTACTTTGGCGGAACCAAGATGAAGAGCTGGATGTGGGATCCCGACCAAAACGACGCGTTCTCGCGCCCTGAGACGGTCGCAACACTGCACCATTTCCAGAACACGGGCCGTTCGCCGCGTGGCGAGAATCACACCAAACATTTCGTGGAGGGCTTCGACGAAGACCTGAACCCACCTTGGGAAGCTCACAATACCGAAGCTCTCGTCCACTTGAACGAAACACACGAATGCGAAGCACAGTGCATCACGCTCAATCTCGTGGGTTTCAGCCGTGGCGGAGTTTCCGCCCTGCGCTTCGCGCGGCACGTGACCATGACCTCCCCGTGGTCGAGGTTGCAGAGCCTCAAGAAGATCAATGTCCTTGCCTTCGATCCCGTGCCGGGCGACGAAACTGGCGCTGATAACAATGCAGATTGGTTCAACTTGTCTCCCGGCGTCGAGTACCTCGGCTTCTATGCCGAGGATGAGCGCGCGTTCCACTTTTCTCCCGTCTTTCCCGCGCGGCCGCCCAGCAATCCATCCAATCCACGGATCAACTTCTTCAAGGTGCGCGGCGCTCACGAAACACCGGTCGGGAATACACAGGTCAACGGCCATGACGGTGATGATGGCTACGATAATGCCGGGCTGACGCCGGTGTCGCACACGCTGATCATGGCCGCCACGGAATTCCTGGGCTCGTCCGATTGGGGGCACGTTCGATTCCGTACACCCTCTTACGAGGAATCGTTTCACGGCGCCCTGCAGCTGAATTGGTACCAAGGCGAAACGGATGTTGACCAGCTTCGACAGTACTTCGCCAACGAGCTCGGGCGGATCTATGAGTACAGCGACTCGGGTTATCAAGACATGCGTGAGCACAGCTCCGTCGTTGCCGGCCTGTTGGAGTCCTGGTTTGGCTCGGGGTGGGCGTGCTTCACTTCGGTTGCTTCCGAGGCAAGAAACAATCCGAGATGTGTCTACGACGCGACCGGCCGGGTATCCCTGGGACTCGATCCACGCGCCGAACTCGTGCATCGATTGTGTATTAGCAGCTCGGCCGTTGGACACGAAGACCGGCGGCAACTACGAGATCTGGAACCTGATCCGGGCGCACGGTAGCCTGGACGTGGACTTCGATCTGATCGACTACAGCGATGACAATTGCCCCGAGACGGCGAACCCCGACCAGACTGCTTCAGACGGCGACGGCCTAGGGGACGCGTGCGACAACTGCCCGACGGTCGCCAACCCTGCCCAGGAGGATTTGGACGGCGATGGCCTAGGGGACGCCTGCGACAACTGCCCGACGATCGCCAACCCGGCCCAGACGGATTCGGACGGCGACGGCCTGGGGGACGCGTGCGATCCAGACGACGATGACGACGGCATCCTCGACGACGGCGACGGCAGCGGGACGGCCGGAGACCACCCGTGCACCGGGGGCGCCACGGAGGCGTGCGACGACAACTGCCCCGTCGACCCTAATCCGGACCAAGCGGACAGCGACTACGACGGTGCCGGGGATGCGTGTGACAACTGCCCCGGGATTCCCAATCCGGACCAGGCGGACGCCGACGGGGACGGCGCGGGTGACGCCTGTGATCCCTGCCCCACCCCTGCGTACGATGGCGGACCCTGCGACGACGGCGACGCCTGCACGATGAACGATTTTTGCTCGCGTGGGCAGTGCGTCCCTGCGGCCGGGAGGTTCACCCAGGCCCCGGGCTCGCCTGTCGCCGTGGGGTCGTTGCCGAATTCCGTCGCCGTCGGCGACTTCAATCTCGACGGTACACCCGACCTTGCGACGGCCAATCGGGGATCGCACAACGTGACGATCCTGCTGGGGAACGGCTCGGGAGGGTTCACCCAGGCCGCGGGATCGCCCGTCGCCGTGGGGCCGTATCCGGTTTCCGTCGCCGTGGGCGACTTCGACCTCGACGGCAAACCCGACGTAGTCAGCGCGAACGGCAGCTCGAGCGTGACGATCCTGCTAGGGAACGGCTCGGGAGGGTTCACCCAGGCCCCGGGCTCGCCCGTCTTCGTGGCGCCGGCTAGTCCGGTTTCCGTCGCCGTGGCCGACTTCGACCTCGACGGCGTACCCGACCTCGTCACGGCCAATCCAGGAACGAACGACGTGACGATCCTGCTGGGGGACGGCTCAGGATGGTTCACCCAGGGCTTGCCCGTCCCCGCGGGGTTTTCTCCGAGTTCCGTCGCCGTGGCCGACTTCGACCTCGACGGCGTACCCGACCTCGTCACGGCCAATCCAGTATTGAACGGCGTGACGATCCTGCTGGGGGACGGCTCGGGATGGTTCGCCCAGACCCCGGGCTCGCCCGTCGCCGTGGGATCGTCACCGGTCTCCGTCGCCGTGGGCGACTTCAACCTCGACGGCGTACCCGACCTCGTCACGGCCAATCAAGGAACGAACGACGTGACGATCCTGCTGGGGAACGGCTTGGGAGGGTTCACCCAGCCCCCGGGGTCGCCCGTTGCCGTGGGGCCGTATCCGGTTTCCCTCGCCGTGGGGAACTTCGGCCTCGACAGCGTACCCGACCTCGTCACGGCCAATCAAGGAACGAGCGATGTGACGATCCTGCTGGGGGACGGCTCGGGAGGGTTCACCCCGGTTCCGGGCTCGCCCGTCCCCGTGGGGTCGTCTCCGAGTTCCGTCGCCGTGGGCGACTTCAACCTCGATGGCAAAACCGAAGTTGTCAGCGCGAACAGTTCCACGAACGACGTGACGGTCCTGATGGAAAGAGCGGGCGTGGTCGACTGCGACGATCACGAACCGTGCACCGCGGATTCCTGCGAGCCGGCGAGCGGCTGTGCGCACGCACCGCTCGCGGACACCGACGGGGACGGCTATTGCAGCGGGGTGGACTGCGACGACGCGGACCCGCGCTGCACGACCGATTGCACGACCGACCGCGACGCCGATGGGACGAGAGCCTGCGACGACTGCGACGACGCAGAGCCGCGCTGCGCGGCCGACTGCACGACCGACTCCGACGCCGACGGGACCAGGAACTGCTCCGACAGCTGCGGGCTCGTGCCCAACCGCCTGCAGCTCGACTCGGACGGCGACCATGTCGGCGACGCGTGCGACTGCGCGCCGCAAAACGCGGGCGTCACCACGCTGCTCGGCCCGGCGAGGAACCTGCGCTTCGATGTCTTGAAGTCCGGTATCGCCTGGGATCCGCCGGCCGTGGGCGGCGGGCTGACCTACGACCTCGTGCGAAGCGGCGTGGCCTCGAACTGGCAAAGCGTCGCCTGCCCCGCGACGCAGACCACGGCCACGACGGCCTCGGACCCGGCAACGCCGACGCCTGGGGCCGCTTTCTTCTACCTCGTCCGGGTCAAGAGCGCATGCGGCGAGAACCTGGGCACGAGGTCCACGGAGCAGCGCCGGCAGGCCGCCTCATGCGTACCCACTTCGAAGCGAATCTTCGTCACGAGTACCGGTTACACCGGCAGCCTGGGAGGACTGGCCGGCGGTGACGCGAAGTGCCAGCAAGCGGCGGACGCGGCGCGACTCGGGGGGACGTTCCGCGCCTGGCTGAGCGACGGCACGACCTCCGCGTCGGCCCGGCTCGCGCACTCCACGCTCCCGTACGTCCTCGTCAACGGCGTCCAGGTCGCCGCGAGTTGGACGGATCTCGTCGACGGCACGCTCGCCCACGCCATCGACCTCGACGAGAACGGCGCGAACGTCGGAGACCGAGAGGTGTGGACGGGCACGTATACCAATGGCAACACGTACTATCCCCACTGCTCGGGCTGGTCCGATGGCACGACCGCCGCGGACGGATGGGTCGGCCTCGCCAGCCGGACGGATTCGAGCTGGAGCCAGATCTACCCGCAGCACTGCGAGCGGACGAACCCGAGTCTCTACTGCTTCGAGCAGTGAGCGCTGCGCGGGTTCCGGAGGAGCGGCCCGTGAACGGCCGGACCTCCGGAATCCGCTTCTGAGGACCAACGTCGGACCTCGCGCCTTCGTGGTGGGCGACGCGAGGTCCGACCGCATCCCGTCCCGAGAACGTCCGGACGCCTCGCCCTGCAGCATCGCTGCCGCTCCGGCCCCAACTGAGGGTCCGGTTCACTCGGGAGCAACGGACGGTCGATACTCCGCCACCCTCTTCGCGAGCGGTCGTTTCACGGCCGTACGTTATCGGCGCTCCGTCGATAGGCTGCGTCTCCTTTGCAAACCAGCATGCCTTCCGGGTCGCCGGACCTGCGTAGATAACGGTCCACACCGACGAGAAAGGAGGCAGCCTCCGTGGAGGCTGCTCGGAGACCGTCTCCAAAATGTCTCCAAGACTGCGGTGGACTCCAGGTGAATTTAGGGGACTCCAAAGGACTCGAGATCGGAACTTGGCAGCGGATTGGCGGTCGTCTTCGGCGAAAGTCGCGCGCCATCGACCTTTTTCGTGAACCCGAGAACGGGTTCGATTCCCGCCGCCTCCACCATTCGACTCGCGCCTTCGGCGCTCGCTCATGGCGGGCCATCCATCGCGAGTCGAATGGTGCCCTGAGCAAGCGAGCGAAGCGAGCGCGTCGAAGGGCCCTTCGACAAGCTCAGGGCAGGCTGCTTGGTCCGACGTCGGTCCCCGCCTCTCTTGGTTCTCTCATGTTCTCTGTCTACATCCTCCTCTGCTCCGACGGCTCCTACTACGTCGGCCAAACCCACGACCTCGTCGCGCGCGTCAAAGCCCACAACGCGGGCACAGCCGCTAGCCACACGAAAGAGCGTCGGCCTGTCCGTCTCGTCTACTCCGAGCGCCACGAGACGCTTGCAGGCGCCGTCCAGCGCGAGAGCCAGCTCAAGGGCTGGACTCGCGCAAAGAAGGAGGCGCTTGTCGCGGGTCAACTAGATCGTCTGCACGGGCTGGCTCGCAGGCGTCGACGCTAACGCACTTGGCGGAATGGCGGCGGAACGGCTGGCTGTCGACACACCGCACGAGCGGGAACGAGATTCGCGACCTCCTCGAGGTCGTGAAGCGCGATCTCGCAGACCGCCCCGCAGATGGTCTCACTACGCGGAACCTCAGCGGCTACGGGCGTGTCGGCCTGGTGTCGGACGCCGATGCCGACGCGATGCGCGCGGTGGCCGTCAGACTCCGCGACGATGTCGTCGCGCGGATCGGATAGCAACATCCGGACCTGCTCGAATCACCATGAGGTCAAGCGCTGGAGGGACGCGCTCCCGGGCCAACGCTCCGTCGCCAGGTAACTGTTCAAAAGGAAGGGACTTGCGACCTTCTTCCCGGGTGCTGGGGTTTCCGCGCCAGCGGCTCGCCGTCCGATCAGGCGACAGAAGACGTGGTCACTCCAAGGCGAGTGTTCCTCGAAGACCAGGATCGGATAGCATAGAGACATGGCCTCCTTCGCCGACGCACTGCGCGTGCTGAACGACATGAAAGAAGCTCGCGTCGTCGAGGACTACGCAGTGGCCGGAGCGATGGCCATGGTCTTTTGGGCCGAGCCCGTGCCGACTTTCGATCTCGACGTGCTTGTGTTCCTTGCCGGAGGGGAAGGACCCATCGTCAGCCTCGCGCCCATCTACAGCTGGGCGGCCGACCGCGGCTACCCTACACAGGCCGAGCACGTGATCATCGAGGGTGTACCGGTTCAGTTTCTTCCGGCACATGACGAGCTCGCTGATGAGGCGATCGAACGGGCCGCGACGCTGGACTACGAAGGCGTCCCGGTTCGTGTCGTCAGGCCTGAGTACCTCGTGGCGCTCTACCTGGAGCCCGGTGCACGGACGATGAAGAGACGGGAACGGGCCGCGGCCCTGCGCGAATCGCCCACCGTCGACGTGGCAACCCTCGACGGCCTTCTCCGGCGCTTCGGATTGGAGTTCTAAAACATGACGGCGGAGCCTCGTCAAAGGTCTCGACCGGCCCCGGCGCTCCTGGCGTCGCTGCGGAAGGGGAAGTCCGTACTCCACGGCCAGCGAGCGAGCATGACGCTCCGGGAAAAAGTCGCATTGGTCCTCGAGCTGCAGCGCGTTTGCCTACCACTCATCGCGCAGCGCAGACGACTCGCGCCCTGGGAGCAGCTCTGGCCGATCACGCCGTGACGGCAAGCGCCAGCGGCCTTTCTTGTGAACCCCGAAACGGCTTGGATTCCCTCCGTCTCCACCATTCGACTCGCTCGTACCGCGCTTCCGCGCGGTACTCACTCGCTCATGGCAGGCCAATCACCAGGGCCGAAGGGTTCACGAGCGAGTCTAATGCCCTGAGCGAGCGAAGAGAGTCGAAGGGCTGCTCGCGTCGGTCTCGGTCCCCGTCTTCCCGGGACTCCCCCATGTTCTTCGTCTACATCCTCCTATGCTCCGACGGCGCCTACTACGTCGGCCAAACCCACGACCTCGTCGCGCGCGTCAAAGCCCACGCAGAGCTCGTCGTGGCGGGTAATTCCCGTGGCCTTCAGCGTCAGGCCGCTGCCGCTGATGCGCCCGTGTCTCACGGCGCGGGCCCGGCCGAGAAAGAACGGGGCGGCCGGAGCGCCGTTGTCGAGGCACACCTGCGGCGAAACGCTCACGGCGTCGGGCGGGCTCGACAGCCAGTTCTCGATCCAGTTCCACGAGAGAAAGAAGGAGCACTCGGAGTCGTCGCCGACGCCCGCGAACATCGACTCGCGGGCGTCCAGGTCGGCATGCCTGTCGAGAATCCGAATGTCCAGAGCGCCCATCTCCGATGCCGGCGCGGGCGAGACCACCACCTCTTCCTCTGCGGCGGTCACGATTCTATCGGCTCCAGGTCGGCGAATCCGACATGGTCCTCCGCGGCGCACGGGATCTTGCCGGCCGGGCGCCGGCGGCGCGCGCCTCATGTCGAGCGCGATCAACCACGAACGCTGGTGGGGAAGACTCGCGGCGCAGGCTCGGGATCCCCGGCATTGACCGCGCGGGAATCCCGAAGTACGTTCACAATCGCACCGTCGATCGTCGGATCGCGGCCGCGGGGTAGGGCGGGGCGCTCGCGCCCAGAGGCGACTCGCCGAGACCTGTGCAGGCGGAGAGAGGGGAGAACGCCCTGGACCGGACGACAGCGGCGACAGTGCCGGGCCGGACTCGTCCCACGCTAGGCCGGGGCACCGGGGGCCTTTGCGCGCTCCTTCTCCTGGTCGGCTCCGCGCAGGCGGCGACCGATCCGGCAGCGAGCGGACTGTTCAGCTCCGGAAAGCTGACGATCTCGATCCCCGCGACGCAGGGGAGCGTGCTGACGACGGACGTCCACTACCCCAAGACCGCGTCCGGCGAGGTGGAACCCGCGGCGGGGCTCTGCCCCGTGGTCGTGTTCGGCCACGGCTTCTCGCGGTCCAAAGAGCAATACGTCAACGTCGGCGCGCACCTGGCGACGCGGGGATTCATCACGATCATTCCCAACTTCTCGGGCTCGGACCACGGCAAGAACGCGGACGACCTGGTGGTCATGATCGACTGGATCCTCGCCCGCAACTCGGATCCGGCTTCGATCTTCTACGGGCGCGTGGATCCTACGGCGATCGGCAGCTCCGGCCACTCCGCCGGCGGCTTGAGCGCGATCGTCGCCGCCTCGCGCGACCAGAGGGTCCGGGCGACGGCCCCACGCGATCCGGTGGACAGCAACGGGCTGGGGGTCGGCGCCCTGGCCAGCGTCCACGTCCCCGTGGCCATCACCTACTCCGAGGACAGCTCCTGCAACGCCAACGGGAGCGCCCGCGCCCTCTACGCCGCCGCGCAGGCCCCCAAGCGGGGCGTCAAGGTCGTCAACGGGACGCACTGCGATCCGGAGGACCCGACGAACTTCCTCTGCACGCTGGTCTGCGGCGCCGCCAACGCGGCTCGCCAGGCGCTCTACCGAAGGTACACGACCGGCTGGTTCGAGTACTACCTGCGCTGCGACGCGAGCTACGAGCCGTGGGTCTACGGCGCGCAGGCGCAGGCGGACGCGGCGGCCGGCCTGATCACGTTCGACGTCGCCCCGAACCCGCCCGCCTCGCAGCCTTGCGGAACGGTGGGCCCGCCTCCGGAAGTCCAGGACCTGATGGTGAGCCGCAGCGGTGGCGACATCGCGCTGGCGTGGGCTCCTGTGGCCGCGAATCCGGCCGTCACGTCGTACCGGGTCTACCGGTCCGCCTCCAGCGACTTCGTCGACCCCGCCCTCGCCGGGACCGTCTCGGGGACGACCTTCACCGAGCCGCTCGCCTCGTCCCCCTCGATGGCCTTCTTCAAGGTTGCAGCCGTCAACCCGAGCGGAGAAGGCCCTCGTTGACCGCGCGGAGAGCGGTCGCCGGCGAAGCAGGCGCTGGCCTCCGCGCCACTCCGTGCCGGAAATGGCCGACAGGGCCCTTGCGTCCGGTCGCGGTTTCGTCGATCACGAGGTAGCGGAGCCCGCTCCGGGAGCTGTCCAGGACTCGTCGGTCGCGAAGGCCAGCGCTTCCTCGGTGTCCTACGGCCCCACGAGGATGTCCCGGAACACGTCGCCGATGATGTCGTAGCGGTCGATGAAGCGCGCGACGTGCTGCTCGGCGGACCGTCGAAGCCGAATCGCGAACGCCGACGCGGTCGGTGGGCGCGCTCGCCCGCTCGACCTACGTCTCCAGGACCATCCGGCTCTGGCAGCGGTCGTTTCCCTCCATCAGCGTCTTCCCGGAGTGCGTCACGCGGATCTTCGGGTTGAAGGCCTTCGTCGCGGCGGCGTCGGGATAGCACACGTACGCGTAGCCGATGTCGGCGGCGTTGGCGCCGCGGAAGGTCTTCGCCCAGAGGCATTCGGTCACGCGGACCTCGAAGGCCGTCGGCTTGTCCTCGAGGACCTCGTAGCTCAGCGCGTGCCGGTACAGCGGGTTCGGCTTCCGCATTTCCGCGGTCCACGTCTCGAGGTCGCGCTTGTCGAGGCTCTTCGTCCATTCCTTGACCGCTTGCTCGCCGGCCTTCGCGCTCGCCCTCTTGAGCAGCTCGACGAGCTTGTCCCGGCCGAGCTCCTCGCCCAGCGCCTTCATCGTCGGGATGAACGACTCGAGGTAGAACATCTTGAACATCTCGTCGTACGACATCTCGACGGGTGCGGCGGAATTGCCCTTCACGGGCTCGATCGCGGCGAAGACGCCCGGGCAGGCGAGGCACGCGAGCGCGCCGGCGGGAAGGAATCGCGTGAGAATCACCCGCCGGTCAGGGAGGAGCGTGAGGGTGTCCTTGTCCATGTCCGCCTCCTTTCGATCCGGGGATGGATCGACATTTCCATCGCGGGACCCTGCTGGGAGGCCGTGCCCGGGGGTGTCCCCTGCTGGGTGACGACCTCCCGTCCGTGAAGGATGGCCCCATTCTGCGCTCGTCTCCCGCTCGAGACAAGTCTCCCGAAACGCCGGTGCCGCCTTTTGGAAGCGATGGGTCGCGGGGTCGGTCGCGGGTGTCGTGCCCCCGTTCTACAATCGACCTCCATGCCATACGAGGGAGCGCTCTACCGCCCGCCGAGCGAGGCCGATTCGTACATCGTGCAGGCCACGATCGGCTGCTCGTGGAACGTGTGCACCTACTGCGCGATGTACCGGGACAAGACGTTCCGCGTCCGGGACCTGGACGAGACGCTCGAGGACATCCGGCAGGCGGGCGCGCGCTGCGGGGAGCGAGTCGCGCAGGGTCTTCGTCGCCGACGGCGACGCCCTGGTCATGAAGCTCGAGACCTGGGAGCCGATCCTCGAGGCCTGCCGCGCGGCGTTCCCGCGCCTGCGGCGGGTCAGCGCCTACGCGACCGCCATGAACCTCCTCGAGAAGAGCGCCGACGAGCTGCGGCGCCTTCGCGAGCTCGGCCTGGGCCTGCTCTACATCGGGCCGGAGTCGGGGGACGACGTCACGCTGAAGCGGATCGTCAAGGGGGCGGACTTCGCGGGCCACGTCGAGGCCGCTCGCCGCGCGCGCGAGGCCGGGATGAGGCTGTCCGCGATCTTCCTGCTGGGGGTGGGCGGGGTCGAGCGCAGCGAGGAGCACGCGGCGGCCTCGGCGCGGCTCGCCACCGAGATGGACCCGCGCTTCCTCTCGCTCCTCACGCTCACCGTCATTCCCGGGCCTTCCGATCGCGAAGCTCGAGGGCACCGGCCGGTTCGAGCTGCCCGGGGTCGAGGGGCTCCTCCGGGAGGCGAGGACTTTCATCGCCGGGGCGGCGCCCACCGACGCCATCTTCAGGACCAACCACGCGTCGAACTACCTGCCGCTCGAAGGCCGGCTCCCCCGCGATCGCGACCGCCTGCTCGCGGTCCTGGACGCGGCCCTATCCGGCAGGATCCCGCTCCGCCCCGAATGGGCGCGCGGCCTCTGACGGCCGGGCCAGCCCAGCCACGCAGACTTCACGACCGCCAGGGGTGCTCGAGAAGAACGGCCCAGGCTACTGCGCCACCGGCTCGTCGGCCCAGTCGTCGGGATTCGCGCCCGGCTCGGGCGGGAGCTTCGCGAGCTGCTGGCGGATGAGGTCCTGGTGGACGATCTCCTCGTCGCGGAGCTCCTCGAACAGTGCCCGGACCTCGGCGTCCTGGATCCTCGGGAGCGCGGCCACGAAGAAGCGCGTACGCCTTCTCCTCGCACCGCAACGCGGCCCGCAGGGCGGCGTGGGGAGTCATGAACGCCCGCGCCTCGTCGTAGTCGGGCGCCTCGACGTCGAAGATCATCGCGCGGGACACGGTCCGGGGGTCGCTCCCGAACAGCATCGAGCGGCGCGCCGTCGAGCTCCGCCCCGTGCTTCGCCTCGTTGCCCGCCATGAAGCGGAAGAACGACGCCGCCTCCGGGGTGTGGTGGGTCTCCATCTGCGCCGCGAACTCCTGGTAGCGCTCCTTGGCCTCCTCCTCGATGAGGATGGCGAGGTCGAGCGCGTCCTTGAGGGAGAGCGTCGCGAAATCGATACCGCGTGTCGCGCATGGCTGCGTCCTGGGGCCGCGCTCAGCGCTGCACGAAGAGATCGAGGATCCGCTCCCGGGGCGGCGCCTTCGGCATCATGCTCCCGCTGCCGCTGGCGGACGAGGCCGTCGAAGGTCGGCGGCGGGCTCGGGATTGCGATAGAAGACGCCCGGTGTAGAGCTTGGTGCCGTACTCGCGCGCGAGCCCCATGGCCTTGAGGAGGTCCGAGGCGTCGTGCCCCAGGCTCGCGAGCGGCGATCATCGCCGACTTGTGCGCCTTGAGCTGCTGCTCCTCCTCGCCGTAGGTGACGCAGGGAGACTGGATGTTGACGAAGGCGAATCCGGGGTAGCGGATCGCCTCCTCGATGACCGTGGCGAGCCCCGGCATGTCCGCGGGCGTCCCCTGCGCGACGAAGCCGCAGCCGTAGCCGAGCATGTACATGCAGCGGATTCACCGGCCCCTCGAGGTTGCCGAAGGGGCGACGTGACGGTCTTCGTCCCGAGCGGGGAGGTCGGCGACAGCTGGCCCTTCGTCAGGCCGTAGATCTGGTTGTCCATGACGATGTACGTCATGTCGATGTTGCGCCGGACGGCGTGCGGAACGTGGCCGCCGCCGATGGCGAAGCCGTCGCCGTCGCCGCCCGCCGCGAGCACGAGGAGGTCGGGGTTCGCGAGCCTTGATCCCCTGGGCGATCGGGCAGCGCGCGGCCGTGCACGCTGTTGAATCCGTAGGCCGTCGTGTAGCCGGGGATCCGGCTCGAGCAGCCGATGCCGGAGATGAACGCGATCTCGTGCGGGGGCCGGCCGATCGCCGCGAGCGCGCGGTAGATCGCCTGGACCACGCCGAAGTCGCCGCAGCCGGGGCACCAGATGGGCTTCAGGTCGCTCTTGTAGTCCTTCGGAGCGAGGGTGGGGAAGGAAGACGCCGTCGGGCTCATGGTTCACCTCACTCCTGCGGCTGCAGCGTCGGCCCTTGCCCGCGCTGGAGGGTCATCGCGACGTCCCGGAGGCGGCGACTGCACCTCGCGAGGGACGGAAGGGGTTCGCGCCGCTGCGGCAGAACGGCTCGACCCCCGCCGGCACGTCGAGGTACATCCGCAGGATCCGGTAGAGCTGGCCCTGGTGCGACTGCTCGACGACGAGCCCCGCCTTCACCGACGCGAAGAAGCTCGCGGTAGACCTCCTCGGCGACGGGGTAGAGGAGGTACGGGACGAGGAGCTTCGCACGGAGCCCCTCCGCCCTGGCCTTCGCGAGCGCTTCGCGGCAGACTCCGGCGCTCGATCCCCAGCTCACGATCCCGAGGGGCGCGTCCGGGTCCCCCTCGACGAGGAACAGGTCCCGGCGGCGCTTCAGCGGCTCGAGCTTCTTGAACCGCTTCTCGTTCATCTTGATGTGGACGAGACCGCTCGCCGTCGGGTCTCCGTGCTCGTCGTGCTCGATCCCCGAGCCGAGGTAGTTCCCGCCCAACATGCCGGGATGGCTCACCGGGCTGATGCCGGAGTCGGTGTAGCGGAAGCGGACGTACTCGTGCAGCTCGTCGGCGGTCGGCCGGAGCCGCTCCAAGATCTCGATCTTCGACGTGTCGATCGGGTCCACGGTCTCCTTGCGCTGCGCGATCTCCTGGTCGGAGAGGACGACGACCGGGGTCTGGTAGCGCTCGGCCAGGTTGAACGCCTCGACCGTGATCGCGAACGTGTCCTCGACGCACGTCGGGGCGAGGACCGGGCGCGCGACGTCGCCGTGCGCCGAGAACGCCGCCTGGTAGAGGTCCGACTGCTCGGACTTCGTCGGGATGCCGGTCGAGGGCCCGCCGCGCTGGACGTTGATGATCACGAGCGGGAGCTCGGCGATCGTCGCCAGCCCGATGATCTCGGTCTTGAGCGACATGCCGGGGCCCGACGTCGCGGTCATGGACTTCTTTCCCGCGAACGACGCGCCCAGCGCCGCGCCGACCCCCGCGATCTCGTCCTCGGCCTGCACGAGGGCGCCGCCGTACTTCCAGATCTCGCGGCTCATGAACTGCATGACCTCGGACGAAGGCGTGATCGGGTAGCCCCCGAAGAACTGGCAGCCCGCGAAGATCGCCGCCGCGGCGCTCATGTCGTTGCCGTCGGTGAGGAGCTTCGTGGCCGGAGGATCGATCGCGGGCTCGAGCGCGACCGGAACCTTGAGCGGGTGCTCCTTCGCGAACGCCACGCCCGCCGCGAACGCGCGCTCGTTCGCCTCGACGAGCTCGGCGCCCTTCTTGCCGAACCGCTTGCGCATCCCCTTGAGGATCCCCTCCGCGCCGATGCCCAGCCAACCCGAGAGGAGGCCGAGCACGACGGTGTTCTTCGCGCGGTCGGTCCCGGTGGTTTTCTTCGCGATCTCGCCGATGGGCACGGGAAGGACTTCCGCCGGGCTGACCCCCACGAGCGGGATCCTCGAGGGCTCCACGTTGGTGGCGGCCTCGTAGACGACCACGGTCCTGCCGCTCACAGGGAGCTCCGCTCCGAACTTCATGAAGTCGTCCCAGTTGAGCGCGACGGCGAAGTCGAGCATGCCGCCCGGGTTCAGGACGCGGCGGTTCGAGATGCGGACCCGGCACGAGGACTCGCCGCCCCGGATCTGCGAGCCGAAGCTCTTCGTCATGATCCCGTGGTAGCCCTCGAAGGCGACCGCCGCGATGAGGGCCTCGCCGGCCGTGACGATGCCGTCGCCGCCCGAGCCGGCCATTCCGATGACAAGATCGCTGCTCATGTAGACCCCTTGGCCGCCCCCGAAGTCCCGTTCGGCGGCCCCGTTCCTGGCTGCTGGGGCTGGGTAGTTTGAACGACGCGACGCCAGGGCGCAATGCCCGGCGTCCACCGCGCGGTTTCCGGCGCGATGGTGCGCGTCCAGGACGGGACGATCGAGCCAGCAGGCTGTGGTCCGACCCCATTTCGACCGGACCTCTTCCCGCCGCCTCGACCCGCGCCGATGCGGCGATCTACTTGACCCGACGCGCAGCCGGAGGCGGCGGGACCGGGTTCCCGCCACCGACGAGGTCACCCGGCCGACCTCACTCTTTCATGGAGGCGCACCTCACTGTCCCCGCCGTCTCCACCTGCCAACCTGTTGAATATATTGCGCTTGATCTCGACGCCCGCGACGGCGTTTCCAATCTTCTTGCTTCGGAGCTTGATTATCGTACTCCTACTGAGTACGATTGGACTCGAAATGAGTACGGCATCGCGTGCGATCCGTCAGGAGCGAGGGTTGGCGTCCGTACTTTTCGGCCAGACGCGCCTCCGCGTACTGGGCTGGCTGTTCGGCCACCCGGACGAGGCGTTCTATCTGCGCCAGCTCGTGCGGCAGACAGGCGCCGCGCACGGCGCGGTGCAGCGCGAGCTCGCGGCGCTGACGGGCGCGGGCGTACTCCGCCGGACGGTTCAGGGGCGTCAGGTCTACTTCCAGGCGAATCGCGAATCGCCGATCTTTACGGAATTGCAATCGCTCCTCATGAAGACGACCGGAGCCGTCGATGTGCTGCGCGATGCGTTGGCACCGCTCGCCGACCGCATCGCCGTCGCTTTCATCTTCGGCTCCGCGGCCCGCGGGGAGTTGCGCAGCGAAAGCGACATCGACCTGCTCGTCGTCGGGGATGCGTCGTTCGCGGCGGTCGCCGCCGCTCTGACAAAGGCGCAAGAGCGGCTTGGGCGGGACGTGAACCCGACGGTTTACCCGTCGGATGAATTCGCTTCGAAGATCCGCAGCGGCCACCACTTCCTGACGACCGTCTTGCAAGAGCCGCACGTGTTCATCATCGGAGGGTCGGATGAGCTTGGCGGATTGGGAGCGGAACGGCTGGCTGACGGCACACCGCACGAGCGGAAACGAGATTCGCGACCTCCTCGCGGTGGTAGGGCGCGATCTCGCCGACAGCGAGGCTGAAGGGCTGAGCGCTGATTGGCGCATGAACATCGCCTACAACGCGGCGTTGCAGGCTGCGACGGCGGCGCTGGCGGCGGCCGGCTATCGGGCCTCGCGGGACCAACACCACTATCGTGTGATCCAGTCGCTGCGTGAAACGCTCCGCATCGATGTGCAGACCGCCAACACCTTCGACGCCTTTCGAAAGAAGCGCAACGTCACCGGCTACGAGCGCATCGGCCTCGTCTCCGACGCCGACGCAGATGCGATGCGCGCGTTGGCCGTCAAACTCCGGGATGAGGTTGTCGCGTGGCTCAAGAAGAATCATCCCGACTTGCTGAAAGCGCCATGAGTTCCACGAAGGCCAAGACACGCCCCCGCGTCGAACAACGACCCGGCACGGCGACAGGTGGTAGAACACGACGGTCCGGCGGCGCCGGTCGGAGTTCGGTTCTCGCCGTCTCCACCACGTAACCGTCGCCCCACCCAGAGAGCGCCGCCGCTCGAAGGCCGCCGTCGATCGACATCTCGCCTCGGGGCGGGTTCCTGCCAGGGTGACTCGTTCGGTACGCGTCGTGTAGCATTCGTCGGTGGCCTAGGTTCCTTGGTCCGCGAGGAGGAATCATGATGCGCTCCGTCCCGAAGAAGACGTTCTCGGCTGCGATCGTGGCGTGTGCCGCGCTCCTCGTCCCGAACCCGTTCCGCGCGGCCGAGACCGACCTGGGCGATATCCGGCGGGAGATCGCGAAGCGACACGACGACGCGGTGAAGCGACTCCAGGACTGGATCGCGGCGCCGGCGATCGCGGCCGAGAACCGAGGCTATCCGGACGGAGCGCGGCTCATGGCCCAACTCGCCCGAGAGGCCGGATTTCAACAAGCGAGCGTTATCGAGACCGACGGCAAGCCAGGGGTGTTCGCGACGCTCGACGCCGGCGCGGCCAAGACGGTCGGCCTGTACTTCATGTACGACGTCAAGCAGTTCGACCCGGCCGAGTGGACCTCGCCGCCCCTCGAGGCGCGAATCGTCGACAAGCCCGGCATCGGAAGGGTGATCGTCGGACGGGGCTCGGTGAATCAAAAGGGACCCGAGGCGGCGTTCCTGGCGGCGCTGCACGCGATCCGAGGCGCCGGGAAGAAGTTGCCGGTGAATCTCGTGCTCGTCGCGGAGGGCGAAGAGGAAATCGGCTCGCCGCACATCGGGCAGCTCGTCCATAGGCCCGAAGTCGAGGCCGCCCTGCGAAAAACCGTCGGCGTCTTCATGCCATCGGCGGGACAGGATCTCGATGGCGTCGTCCCGGTCACCCTCGGCGGGAAGGGCATCGTCGAGCTCGAACTGGTGTCCAGCGGCGAGACGTGGGGGCGCGGGCCGGCGAAGGACATACACTCGTCGCTGAAGGCGATGGTCGACAGCCCCGTGTGGCGCCTGGTGAAGGCGCTCGACACGCTCGTCTCGGCCGACGGGAACACCATCACGATCGACGGCTATCCCAAGCCGCGGCCGCTCACCGCCGACGAGAAGGAGATGGTCGCGGCGGCGGCGAAACGGGGCGACGAAGCCACGATGAAGGCCCAATTCGGCGTGAAGCAGTGGATCGACGACCTGCCGTGGCCGGAAGCCAACGAGCGGCTGGAGTCGCAGCCGACGGTCAACATCGAGGGGCTCGTGGCGGGCTACACGGGACCGGGCGGCAAGACCGTCCTTCCGCACCGCGCGGCGGCGAAGCTCGACCTGCGCCTCGTGCCGGACATGAAGTTCGCGGATGCCGTCGCCGCGCTGAAGCGTCACCTCGCGAAGAGCGGGTTCGCCGACATCGAGGTGAAGGTGACCGGCGGATACGATCCGACGAGCACTCCTCCGACCGCTCCGCTGATCCAGGCGCAGGTCGCGGTACTGAAGCGCGGCGGCATCGATCCGGTGATGTGGCCGCGCAACGCCGGCTCCTATCCGGGCTATGTCTTCACGGGGCCCCCGCTCAACCTCGCCGCCGGCCACTTCGGTCTGGGGCACGGGAGCGGGGCCCACGCGCCCGACGAGTACTACGTCATCGAGTCGACCAACCCCAGGATCCAGGGTTTCGACGGCGCGGCGATGTCGTTCGTAGAGTATCTGTACGAACTGAGCAGGTGAGCCCGAGGCCAACCGCGATGCTGCCCATCCTGCTGTCCGCGAGTCTCGTCCTTCTCGGAACCGCGGGCGGTCCGATACCCAAGAGGCTTCGCGCGGCGCCTTCCCAGGCGATCGTGGTGGGCGACCGTGTCTACGTCGTGGACGCGGGGGACGGCGTCGGACGGCGGCTGCGCCCCGCTTACTCGACGACGACGGGATCGCGTGATCGACGGGCGAAACCAGCTTGGACTATCCCCCGATGAAGTAGCGGTTCTTCGCGCGCTCGCCGGTGCAGCAACAGCACTCGATCGTGATGGCGGATCTGTTGCCGCCATCCACGCAGACGCCGATGACGTAAGGCGTTTCGCCGCAGGCGCTCGTACACGCGTAGTGCCTGCACTTCATGATGTCCATCCTGTCGTGCTTGAACGGATCCGGGGTCCTCACCGGGCCGTCATCCGCGATCGCCCACACGCCGACGACCAAGACCGAGACGACTCCCGCTACGAGGCCCAGACGCCTCCAAGACAATCTCATGAGTCCTCCTGTGCCGCGTTCGAACGGCCCTTGGGACATGCCTCCGATCCGCCCTCCGAAGGGACCCTGAGGTCAATATACCGCGGTGATCGCCGCGAGTGTGGAGGGACCCGAGGTGTCGACCTACCGACAACCAACCGGTGGCAGCAGGGGTATTGATTCCGGCTGTCTCCACCGACGCTCCCGCGTACGCCCCGGCCTGCGGCATGCGCGGGGATGATACGCTCTACCCCGGCGCAAGGAGGCTCGAGCCGCGATCCGCCCTCGTCGGAAGGGAGACCCGCCATGACGCAAGGCGCCCCCCTCGACCAAGTCGAGGCCCTCGAGGTCGGGCCGCTCGACCGGATCGACGCGATCGTCGTCCGTCTCCCGTTCGTCAGTCCCTTCGGGACGAGCGTCCACACCTGGACGTGCAAGGAGGCCCTGCTGCTTCGCATCGAGGCCGGCGGGATCGTCGGCTGGGGAGAGTGCGTCGCCGACCCCGATCCTTACTACGCCAGCGAGACGACGACCACGGCCCGGCACATCGTCCGGGACTTCCTCCTCCCGTGCGTCGAGCCCGGCTCGACGCTCGGCGCGATCGCCTCACGATTCCACAAGGTCCGCGGCCACGAGATGGCCAAGGCGACCGTCGAGAACGCCCTGCTCGACCTCCTCGCGAAGCGCGCCGGGCTCCCGCTCCACGAGCTCCTCGGCTTTCCCCGGCGCCGCATCCCCTCGGGAATCAGCATCGGCCTGCAGGATACGGTCGAGGCCCTGCTGGCCGCGGTCGCCGAGGCCGTCGAGCGCGGCTATCACCGGGTCAAGATGAAGATCATGCGCGGCCGGGACGTCGCCTGGGTCCGCGCCGTGCGGGAGCGGTTCCCGGACCTCCAGCTCATGGCCGACGCGAACGGCGACTACCGGCTGGAGGACGCCGACCACCTCGCGCAGCTCGACCCGTTCCGCCTGACGATGATCGAGCAGCCGCTCTCGTACGCCGACATCGTGCAGCACGCGACGCTGCAGCGCCGCCTGGCGACGCCGCTCTGCCTCGACGAGTCGATCCACAACCTCGACGACGCGTCCTCCGCCCTCGATCTGGGAGCGTGCCGGATCCTCAACGTCAAGCAGGGGCGCGTCGGCGGCCTGCTGGAGTCCGTCCGCATCGCCGCGGCCTGCGCCGCGAGGGGCGTCCCCGTGTGGTCCGGCGGCATGGACGAGACGGGGATCGGCCGGGCGGTCAACATCCATCTCCAGACCGCGTCGGGGTTCACGCTCCCCGGCGACACCTCGGAGACCTGCCGCTACTTCCACGAGGACATCGTCGAGCCGCCGGTCGTCCTGGACGCCGACGGGTTCATCGAGGTCCCACCCGGCCCCGGGATCGGCGTGACCGTGCTCGAGGAGCGTGTCTCGAAGTACCGGATCGACGAGGAGCGGCTGCGCTAGGAGCGGCGGCGGACACCGCGGGGGAGAAACGGCTGGCGCGTCCCCACGAGTGACCGTATGAACAACCCAGCGGAAGGAGGCGACACCCATGGGCGCGCACCCGCGTAAGAAGGGGAGCGTTGCGTTCAGCGCACGGCGCCTGGTCATCGTCGGAACCGTTCTCGCCCTCCTCGGATCCGGCGCCGGCGTCGCCGCCCGGGCGGACGACCGCGCGGCGGCGCGCTACTGCGCCTCCGACGAGAAGTTCTCGTTCACCGTCGAGCATCAGGAGAGCATCCGCGTTTGCACGGCGATCCCGCTCCACCTCTTCCTCTGGAACCGTAGCGAGCAACTCAAGACCGTTCTCGACAAGGTGGTCGTCCGGTCGGCGTCACGGAAGAACGACAGGGAGATCCATCTCGGCAACGAGCTGCCCCCGGCGGCAGGGGACCTTGACCGGTTCTGCCGGGAGTGCATCGACGCGCCGACCTGCGGCGACGCCGAGCCCTGCGGCGACCTCCACGCGGCGCTCCAGTCGAGCGGATTCGACCTGACCGTGGATGTCCCGCTCGCCGCCGAGGACGAAGGGGTCACCCGGGAGAATGCCTGCGCCGGCGAGCGAATCGAGATCGAGGCGCACCTCGTCGTGGGGGACGCGCCGGTCGTCCTCCGTCGAACGCTGACCATCCAGGAAGGCGCTGGCCAGGTCGCGCCCTCCGCGGCCGCAACCCCCGGCGCCGACGCCGGCACCATCGTTCTCGCGGGGCCGCTTCCCCATCCGGCGGGATGGTTCGCGGGCGACCAGCACTCGCACACGAGCTACGAGAAGGACTCCGGGATCTGCATCTGGGAGTGGCCCGACACGATGGCCGCGATGATCGGCGCCGCCCTGACCATGGACCTCGACTGGCAGGTCTTCACCGATCACAGCTTCGGCATCGACGGGACGATCTGGAACAGCGCCTACAACGAGTGCGCGACGTACAACAGCCAGCACCCGGGCGACAGCTACCGGTGCCTCTACGGCGAGGAGGTATCCGCCGGCAACCGCAGCGGCCAGTTCACCATATCGCACCTGCTCCAGCTCCCGAAAAACGCCGACAACGTCGGTTACTACGCCGACGGCTGCGGCTTGCTGTGCAACAACTGCAAGGCGGAGCAGACGGTCGTCAACGACATCAACAACAAGGGGGGGATGAGCTTCATCAACCACCCGTACGACACGGATTTCTCCTGGGCCAACTGGAGCGTGACGGGGTACCGGGGGCTCGAGGTCCTGAACAGCGTCGACGGGGCGTGGGGAGCCGAGGACGAAAGCTCCTTCACCAAATGGAAGGACCTCCTGTCGAGCGGAAGAAACGTCGTGGGGCTGTCGGACAGCGACGCCCACTACGCGACGGACGTCGGCCACGCGTTCACGTACTGCCGGCTGGCCGAGATGAGCACCGCCGCGATCCGCACGGCCCTCGCCGAGGGTCGATGCGTCTTCGGGAACGGCCCCCTCGTCAATTTCGGAATCGAGGGGCAGGGGATCGGCGACACGCTGGCGGCGTGCCCCGGCACGGTCACCCTCTCGATCGACGCGTATCGCGGCGACGGCACGATGGGCTATCTGGACTCCATCGGTGTCTACGTGAACGGGTCGCTCCGCGACACGATCCCGTTCGCCGCCGACCTAGCCGAGTTCCACGGCACGCGGCAGCTCGACCTGACGAGCGCCGATCGTTACCTGTACCTCGGGGTCCAGAACCGCGGCGCCGCGAGGACGACCAAGGCGTGGACGAACCCGCTCTGGCTGTCCGTGAGCCCCGACAACGGTCCCGACGCCGACGGGGACACGTACACGACCTGCGAGAACGACTGCAACGACGGCGATCCCGCGGTCCATCCGGGAGCGCCGGAGCTGTGCGATCTCGTGGACAACGATTGCGACGGGGCGACGGACGAGGGCTTCGCCGTGCCGGCCGGGGCGACGGGCCTTCTCTTCGAGGCGAACAAGCAGACGATGGGATGGAGCGCGGTGCTCCTGGCGGATCGATACGACGTCGTCGGGGGCGATCTCCTAGCTCTGCTCTCGAGCGGCGGGGATTTCACCTCGACCGTCACGAGCTGCATCGAGAACGACGGCGCCGACGCCCTCGCCGGCGACCCGCTGGAGCCCGGGCCGGGCCAGGGCTTCTACTACCTCGTGCGGGCGCAGGCCGCCTGCAAGAGCGGCACGTTCAACTCGGAGCCGCCCGGCCAGGCGGGCGACAGGGATACCGAGATCGCAGCCTCTTCCCACGCGTGTCCGTGAGGGTAGGGCACCGCCGGGAGTGCGCGCGGGAGTTCCCCGTGTCGGCGCGTCGCCGTCCTACGTCTTCTTCGCGGTCTCCGCGAGCGCGTCCTTCAAACGCTTCGGCGTGATCGGCAAGCGCATCATCCTCGCGCCGCAGGCGTCGAAGATCGCGTTCGAGAGCACGCCGCCCATCGGGACGATCGCCGGCTCGCCGCCGCCCTGGGGCGGGACGTCGTCGTTCTTCACGAGGACCGTCTCGATTCTCGGGAGCCAGGAGAAGCGCGGCAAATCGTACGTGTCGAAGTTCCGGTCGAGGATTTCGCCACCCTTGAACCGCAGCTCTTCGGTGAGCACGTACCCCAGGCCCTGGGTGATGCACCCCTCCATCTGCATCGCCGCGCCGTCGGGGTTGACGACGATCCCCATGTCCTGGGCGCAGACGACGCGCTCGACCCTGACGGTTCCCTTCTCGCGGTCCACCTTCACCTCGGCCATGAGCGCCGCGTAGGTGCCCGCGTCGATGCCGCAGGCGATGCCGACGCCGCGGCCGCTCGGGGCGGGGGAGGGCTTCCAGCCGAACTTCTGCGCGGCCGCCTTCAGGACGCCGATCATCCGCTCGTCCTTCAGGTTCCGGAGCCGGAACTCGAGCGGGTCCACCCCGGCCGTCGAGGCCATGACGTCGACGTGCGACTCGCGCGCCCAGACGTTCATGTTCGCGCCCGGCGCGCGCCAGGGCCCGACGCCGAAGCGGTGCTTGTCCGCGCCCTGGCCCATCCAGCTGCCGGACACGCGCAGCCGCGTGTTCGGCACGTCGTAGAAGAACTCCGTGCTCCGCTCGCCCGCGTACCACACGGTGTAGTCCCACATCGTGATCTTGCCGCCCGCGTCGACCGCCGACTCGATCCTCACGATGCTCGCCGGATCGAACGTGTCGTGGAAGAACTCCTCCGCGCGCGTCCAGGCGACCATCACCGGCTTGCCCGAGAGGACGGCGAGCCTAGCGGCCTCCTCGGCCTGGAGCCCCGCGGACTTGCCGCCGAAGCCGCCGCCGACGTACGGCGTGATCACGCGGACGTTCTTCGGGTCGAGGCCAAGCGCGCCGGCGATACGGTCGTGCGTCGGGAACGGCGTCTGCGTCGACGCCCAGATCGTGAGCTTGCCGTCCTTCAGCTCGGCGGCCGCGGTGTGCGGCTCCATCGGGGCATGGGCGACGTAGCCCTTGCGATAGGTCCGGTCGAAGAGCTTCCCTCCGCCGCCGCGCGCCGCCTGGACGTCGCCCTTCGTCCCCCTCGCCTCCGGCTCGCCCGCGCGCTTCAGCAGGTCGTCGAAGATGCCGTCCTGGTCCGCGCCGGGCGGCGCCGCGCTCCAGCTCGCCTTGACCGCGCCGAGCGCCTTCGCCGCCGTCTCGGGGTCGGCGTGCAGCACCGCGACGAGGCCGTCCTTGTCGACGACCGTCACGCCGCTCATCCTGGCGGCGGCCGAGGTGTCGGCCTTCTCGAGCTTCGCGCCGTGCGCCGGGGGGCGCAGGATCCGCGCGTAGAGCATTCCGGGAAGGCGGACGTCGCCCGCGTACTTCCCCGAGCCCGTCACCTTGTCCCTCGCGTCGAGCCGCTTCGGCGACCGTCCCATCTCCTTGAAACCGGCGACCGAGCGAAGGACCGCCTTCTCGCCGAGCGTCCGGCTGATCGTCTTCCCCTGGGCCAGCTCGCCGTAAGTGACGCGGCGCTTCGGGTCGTCCTTGACGGACACGACGCCGTCGACGACGACGAGCCCCTCCTTCGCGACCCCGAGGCGCTCGGCGGCGAGCTCGAGCATCACGCCGCGCGCCTCGGCGCACGCCGCCCGGAGCGCCGGGCCGAACATGCGCGTCGTGAGCGAGCCAAACGTCCCCATGTCCCAGGGGCAGCGGTCGGTGTCGCCGAGGACCATGTCGACGGACCGCAGCGACACCCCCAGCTCGTCGGCGGCCATCTGCGCCTGCGACGTCATGACCCCCTGGCCCATCTCGATCTTGCCGGAGAAGACGGTCACGCGGCCGTCCTCCGCGATGCGGAGATACACGTTGAAGTCGGTGGGGTAGCCGCGCCTTCGCTCCTGGCCGAACAGGTTCCCCGCCGGGAGGCTCACGAACACGAAGATGCCCCCGCCGAGGAGCTTCATGAAGGAGCGGCGATCCAGGTCGCGCGGGGAGGTCATGGCTTGCCTCCCGCCGGGCGCGACACCGACTCGATCGCGGCGACGATCCTCTGGTGCGCGCCGCAGCGGCAGAGGTTGTTCTCCATCCCCTCGACGATCTCCGCGCGAGAAGGGTGGGGGTGCTTCGCGAGGAGGCCGGCCGCGTTCAGGATCATGCCGGGGGTGCAGTAGCCGCACTGGAACCCGCCGTGCTCCACGAACGCCTTCTGGAGCGGGTGCAGCTCGTCTCCCTTCGCGAGCCCCTCGATCGTCGTGACCGACTTCCCCGCGACGTCCCTGAGCGGCAACTGGCAGGAGCGAACGGCGCTCCCGTCCACGAGCACGGTGCACGAGCCGCAGATTCCCTCGCCGCAGCCGTACTTCGTTCCCGTCAGCTCGAGGTCGGTGCGAAGGACCCAGAGAAGCGTGCGGTCCGGGTCGGAGTCGAGGGTGAGCGGACGGCCGTTCAAGACGAACCGGATCGACTTCGCCATGCGCGTCCTCCTTCGGGCGGGCGGAAATTGAGCCCCATCGTACCGAAGGCAGCGCTCCCGAGGCAACGGCGGCGGCGGGCGGTCCGGGACGGCTCCCTTGCGCCGGAAATCCGCCAGAAGCTACCCTCCACGCTCACCCGGGGGAGCGAGACCCGAAGCCGGATGCCCGGGGCCCGGCGATCGCCGTTTCGATCGACCTGAAATGAGCACACGCGCGCGCGCACCCGAGACCCTCACCGAGCGGGACGTCCTTCGTTTCTGGGCGCCCCTGGCCGCCACGTGGCTCATGATGTCGGTCGAAGGGCCCTTGATCGCGGCGATCATCGCCCGCCTCGGCGATCCCGAGTACAACCTGGCCGCCTACGGGGTCGCCTTCTCCTTCGCGCTGGTCATCGAGTCGCCGATCGTCATGGCTCTGAGCGCCGCGACGGCGCTGGTGCGCGACCGCCAGTCCTTCCTGACCCTGCGGCGGTTCATCTACTCGCTCAACGTCCTCGTCACGGCGGGAATGGTCGTCCTCCTCGTGCCTCCCGTTTTCCGGTGGGTTACGACCGAGCTCGTCCGCCTGCCCGTGCCGGTCGCGCGGCTGACGTATCTGGCGACGGCCGTGCTGTTGCCCTGGCCGGCGGCGATCGGGTACCGGCGGTTCTACCAGGGGGTGCTCGTCCGCCACAAGCTGACCCGGCGGGTGGCCTACGGCACCGTGGTGAGACTGACGACGATGACGGCCGTCGCCCTGCTCCTCGACGCCCTCACGCCGCTCCCCGGCGTGTGCGTCGGCGCGGCCGCGCTGTCGGCCGGAGTCGTCCTGGAGGCCGCGGCGACCCGCCTGATGGCCCGCGGTGTCGTGAAAGAGATTCTGACGGCTCCGGCGTCGCGCGACGAACGGGTCCCGCACCTGACGACGAGGCGCGTCGTGTGGTTCTACTATCCGCTGGCGCTGACCTCGCTCCTGTCCTTCGGGATCAACCCGCTCTTGAGCCTCTTCCTGGCGCGCGGCCGGCTGCCGATCGAGTCGCTGGCTGTCCTGCCCGTCGTGATGTCGCTGATGTTCCTGTTTCGCAGCGGCGGCATCGCGTACCAGGAAGTCTGCATCGCTCTCCTGGGAGATCGCCGAGAGCACTACCGGCCGCTCGCGGCCTTCGCCCGGAAGACAGGCGGCCTGCTGGCGCTGGGCCTGGCGGTCGTCGCCTTCACCCCCTTGGCGACCTTCTGGTTCGAGCGCGTGTCCGGGCTGTCCGCCGAGCTGGCCTCGCTCGCGGTGCTTCCCATCCGGATCCTGGCGCTCATGCCGGCGCTCGAGGTCCTCCTGTCTCTCGAGCGGGGCGTGCTCGTCCACGCGCATCGCACTCGCCTGATCACGTGGGCGACCGCCGTCGAGGTCGCGACGGTGATCGGCGTGCTGTACGTCGGTGTCGCCGGCTTCGACCTGGTGGGCATCGTCGCGGCGGCCGCGGGCCTGCTATTCGGCCGGATCGCCTCGACGGGATTCCTGTGGCGACCGGCCCTGGGCAGGGAGGGACGCGGCGCGTGACCGAAGAACGCGGCGAAAAAAGGCAAGGGCGGCCGAAGCGGCCGCCCTTGCTCTCCTCGGCTGGACTGCGTCAGCCTAGAACTTCCAGCCGATCTCGAGGCGATAGGTGATGACGTCGAAGGTCCCGGCGTTGCCGCCGAAATCCTGCCAGTTGTCGTTGAGCCCGAGGCGAAGGAAGACGTTGCTCTTCGGCTCGAACCTCAAGCCGGCGCCGAGCCCGTAGTTGAACGCGCTGGTCGAATAGGTGCTCTGGTAGGCCCCGCATATGTATCCGTACCAGGGATCCCACCAGCAGGTTCCGTAGCTGGGGCCGGACGGGATGTTCGAGTCCACCCAGTTCCAGCCGACGCCGGCGGAGACGTACGGCGTGAAGGAACTCGCCATGAAGTTGTAGGTGAGGTTGAACTGGGTCGACGCCATGTCCAGGTATCCCGACGCGGTCGCGAACTCGTTTTCCGCATCATTGGTCCCGATCGTCGCGTTGTAGCTCGCGCTGCTCCACGCGAACTCCATGTTGATGTTGATCTTCTCGGTCATGTTGTAGCCGAGGCCGAAGCCCCACCCGAGATCGTCGTTGACGTCGATGGACGTGCCGTGGCCGGTGTCGAACGTCTGGCCGCCGTAAAAGCGCACCGGCAACGTGAACTCCCACGTCTCCGTGCGGTTGCTCTCCCTGCCCGCCGCCAGGACCGTGGAGACATCGGCCGCGACCCAGACCGTCGCGACCGCCAACAGCAGGACTATTCCCAAAGAAAACCTACTCCTCATGAGCCCTCCTCCTGTGCCCGAGCCGTCCTCGGCGAAGTGTTTCCGGGCGTCCCCGGATGCGGGATACTATCCCAGATCGCGCGGGTTCTACAAGAACGGGGGGCGCGGCGACGACGACGGCCCGCCTCGAGGGCCGGCCGGCGCCCCCAAGCGAGGTGTTCCCATGAAGATCCAAGCGTACGCCGTGCAGGAAGCCAAGGGCAGGCTCGAGCCGTTCACCTACGACGCGGATCTCGGCGAGCACGACGTCCTCGTCAAGGTGCAGCACTGCGGCATCTGCCACAGCGACGTCCACCTCGCGGACGGGGACTGGGGTCCGGTGTTCCCGCTCGTTCCCGGACACGAGGTGGTGGGCGAGGTGGTGGAGGCCGGCGGGAGGGTTTCGCTGCTGGGGAAGGGGATGCGCGTCGGCGTCGGCTGGCAGTGCGACAGCTGCGGCGGCTGCGAGTGGTGCAACGCGCACGAGGAAGTCCTGTGCGCGACCCACAAGGCGACGTGCATGGGCCACCACGGCGGCTTCGCCGACCACGTCGTCGCGAACGAGCGCTTCGCGATCCCCCTCCCGGGCGCGCTCGACGCCGTCTCGGCCGCGCCGCTTCTGTGCGGGGGCGCGACCGTGTACACGCCGCTGCGGGAATACGCGAGGGAGGGCAGCCGCGTCGCCGTGGTGGGGATCGGGGGCCTCGGCCACCTGGCGCTGCAGTTCGCGGGCAAGATGGGGTGCCGCGTCGCCGCGATCAGCACGACCGCGAGCAAGGAAGCGGAGGCGAGGGCGTTCGGCGCGCACGAGTTCCTCGTCGGCGCGCCGGCGCCGGGGACCTACGACGTCATCGTCAACACGGCGCACGCGGCGCTGGACATGGACGCGTACGTGGCCGCGCTTCGCCCCAAGGGAGTCTTCGTCCAGGTCGGCGCCGCCGGCGAGCCGATGGCGATCGGCGCCATGGGACTCATCCCCGGCTACAAGAAGGTCGCGGGCTCCGCCATCGGGCACCCGGGCGTCATCCGGGAGATGCTCGACTTCGCCGCGAAGAGCGGTGTCATGGCCAAGGTGCAGGTGCTGCCGATGAGCCAGGTCAACGAGGCCCTCGACCTCACCCGCAAGAACAAGGCGCGCTACAGGATCGTCCTTCGAGCGGGAGCGTAGTCCGCGCCGGACGACGCGGTCAGGGGACCGCAGAATGCGCTCGATTGCCACCTCGGGGTCCGGCCCTCGCCTTTGCCCGGCTTACGAGCACGAGGGAACGATGAAGCCATCCGCCGTGATTCGTTCCGCGCTTGCGTGCATCGCGGTCGTCCTGCTCGGCGGGCACCGCCCCGTCCCGGCCTCGGACAGCGCCGCGGTGCCGCTTCCCGGGACGAAGGGTTGGATCGAGGCGCGCTCCGCCCACTTCACCGTGTATTCCGACGCCGGCGAGAGCCGGGCCCGCAAGACCGCCATCGAGCTGGAGCGCTTCCGCCTCGCGCTCTCGAAGATCTCCAGGGGACTGTCTCTGGGCGACCGGTTCCCCAGCGTGATCTACGCCTTCCGGAACGACTCGACGTTCACGCCCTACAAGCCCCTGCGGGGCGGCAGGCCCTCGGCCGTGAGCGGTTACTTCCTCGCGACACCGTTCCGGAACTACATCGCGCTGGATGCTTCCGCGGGCTCGTCGTCCATGAAGGTGGTCTACCACGAGTATTTCCACCAGGTCCTTCGGATCAGCGTCGGCGACGTGCCGCTCTGGCTCAACGAGGGGCTCGCGCAGTACTTCGGCACCTTCCGCACCGAGGACCTCGGCGCGGTCGTCCAGGTAGGCCACCGGATCCCCGAGTACGTCGAGTCGAGGTGGTTCGCGCTGATGCCGTGGTCCGAGGTCTTCGCCGCGACGGTCGATTCTCCGGCGTACAACGAGGAGAGGCGCCAGGGAGGTTTCTACGCCCAGTCCTGGGTCGCGGTCCACTACCTCGCCGCGACCGACGCGCGCCTCAGGGCCCTGGGACGATACCTGCAGAGGCTGCGGGAGGGAGCGGATCCCGACGAGGCGCTACAGGCCGCGTTCGGGATGGACCGGACCGCCCTCGCAACTGCCGTGGAAGAGTACAGCCAGAGGATCGGCAACTACATCTGGCTCGACCTGGGCGACGACGGCGCGAAGATGGATGTGGCCGTGCGCAAGCTCTCGCCCGGCGAGACATCGTTCCGGCTCGGCGACCTCCTGGCCCATCAACAGAGCCGCGAGCCGGCGCGCCGCCACCTCGAGGCGGCGCGCGCCGCGGAATGGCCCGCCGCCGAGGTCGAGACCGCGCTCGGTCAGGCGGCCGCCGCCGAGCGGGACAAGGCGAGCGCCGAGTCGCACCTCCGCAAGGCGGTGGAGGCGGGCGCCGCCTCCGCCGAGCCCTACGTCCTCCTGGGAACGATCCTGTTCGAGAAGGTGACGACGGAGAAGGCCGGGGCGACGACCCCGACCGATCTCGCCGAGGCTCGCGGCTTCCTCCGAACGGCGATCGAGAAGGAGCCCGAGAGCGTCCCGGCGCTTCGGGCGCTCGCGGGCACGTACCTCTTCGAGAGCGCGACCGGGCCCGGTATCGAGGCGCTCGTCAAGGCGCGGCGGCTGAGACCCTACGACGCCGAGGTGCTCGAGCTCGGGGCCTGCCTCCTGGCGCGGGGCGGCAAGCCCGCCGCCGCCGGTGCTCTCGTCGAGCGGACGGCCGTCGCGAGAAACGCCACGCGCGCGAAACGCGTGGACGGCTGCGTCGCCGCGGGAGCCATGAGCGCGGCCGCCGACCGGCTGAACGAGCGGGATGCGGACGGCGCCAGGCGGATCTTGGCGGAAGCGCTCGCCGCGGTCCACGATCCGGAGATCCGTTCGAGGATCGAGAACATGGACCAGCTCGCGGCCCGCGGCATACCCGTCGCGCCTGCGACCGCGAGGTGACGAAGACCCGCGGCAGCGCGCCCACCGACGACGAGCCGGAATCGCGGGAGTTCATGCATAATCCGGGCTGAGATGACGGACCTCGCCGGGAGGCTCGACGCGATCGAGCGGGTGCGGTTGGCGGACCTTCCCACGCCGATCGAGGAGGCGCCGCGACTCGCGGCGCACGCCGGCCTCGCGCGGCTGCTGATCAAGCGCGACGACAAGACCGGGCTCGCCCTCGGCGGGAACAAGGCCCGCAAGCTCGAGTACGACCTCGCGGTCGCCGTGCGCGAGGGCGCCGACGTCCTGGTCACGATCGGGGGCTGGCAGTCGAACCACGCGGCGATGACGTCGGCCGCGGGGCGGCGGCTCGGGCTCGAGACGAAGCTGGTTCTCGGCGGCCCGGACTTCGAGCGGTTCGACGGGAACCTGCTCCTCGACGTGCTCTTCGGCGCGGAGATCCGCTACCTGGTCGACGACGACGCCAACGAGTCCCTCGCCGCGGCGATGGACGACTGGGTGCGCGAGCTTCGCCGGGCCGGCCGTAAGCCCCACCCTCTCCCCATCGGCGGAAGCACGGGAGTGGGGGCTCTGGGCTACGCGCGGGCGATGATGGAGCTGGCCGGGCAGCTCGGCGACGGACCGGTGCAACTCGTGACCGCGGTCGGCTCGTGCGGAACCCTTGCCGGGTTGGTCCTCGGCGCGCGGTGCTTCCTCCCCCGGGCGCGGGTCGTCGGGGTCAGCGTCTCCCGCACGGCGGGCGCGATCGCGGAGCGCACGGCCGAGCTGGTGCGCGACGGCGCGCGGCTGCTCGGGATCGAGTCGCCGGTGTCCGAGGGCGACCTCGAGTGCCACGACGCGTACGCGGGCGAGTACGGCGTCCCGACCCCCGCGGGACAGGACGCGATCCTCACCGCGGCCCGGCTCGAAGGCCTCGTCCTCGATCCGGTCTACACGGGAAAAGCGATGAGCGGACTGCTCGACCTCGCGCGCCGCCGCGTTCTCGACCCGGCGGTACCGACGGTCTTCCTCCACACCGGCGGCTCGCCGATCACGTTCGCTTTCGAGCACGCATTCCGCGGCCAGGCCGTCTGCACGAAGATCCGGCGGTGAGTCCATGAGCGGTCTCGGTCGGGCCATGGGGCGGTTCCTCGGTCTCGCGGTCGCGCTGGCCGCGGTCTCGCTCTCGACGCCCGCGCCCGGATCGACGGGGCCGGAGGCGTCCGAGGTCCATTCCGACCCTGACGGCGGCGCTCGGCGATCCCGACCCGCTGGCGCGCGAGCGCGCGGCGGCGGCGCTCGGGGAGCTCGGCCCGAAGGCAGCGGCCGCGATCCGGCCCCTCGTCGCGACGTTCGCCGGCGACGATCCCTACGTCGCCGGCGCGGCCGCGGTCGCGCTGGCGCGGATCGGCGCGGAGAGCGTGCCGGCGCTGGCGGAGGCCCTGGCCGACGCGCGCGAGAGCGTGCGCTGGTCCGCCGCCATCGCCCTCGGGCGGCTCGGCCCTTCCGCGGCGGCCGCCGCGCCGGCGCTCGTGATCGCGCTCGGCGACGCGAAGGAGACGATCCGGGCCTGCGCCGCGACCGCCCTCGGCGCGATCGGACCGGGGGCGGCCGGCGCGGTCCCGGCGCTCACCGAGGCGCTGCACGACCGCGACGAGGACGTGCGCCGCGCCGCGCGCATCGCCCTGGCCCAGGTCGCTCCATCGCGGCGCGCTGGGCCGCCCTCTCGCGAGGAACTCATCGCGACGATCGACCGGCTCGTTCCGAAACTGATGGAGGAGCACCACGTTCCTGGGGTCTCGATCGCCCTCATCGGCGAAGGGAAGGTGGCCTGGTCGAAGGCGTACGGCGTGAGCGACGCCGCGACCAAGACGCCGGTCACGAGGGAGACGCTCTTCGAGGCCGCCTCGATGAGCAAGCCGGTCTTCGCCGTCCTCGCGCTGCAGCTCGCCGACGCGGGACGGCTCGACCTCGATCGCCCGCTGGCCGAGTACGCGACCGAGCCCTTCGTGCCGGACCAGCCGGGCCGCCGGCGCGTCACCGCGCGGATGGTGCTCTCGCACACGGCCGGGTTCCCCAACTGGCGCCCGGGGGGCGAGGAGCGCGAGGGGCCGCTGCCGCTGCTGTTCGAGCCCGGGGAGCGATTCGGCTACTCGGGGGAAGGGATGTTCTACCTGCAGCGCGTCGTCGAGCGGATCACGGGACAGCCGCTCGACGTGCGCGCCCGGGCGGCGCTCTTCGATCCCCTCGGCCTCCCGCACTCGAGCTTCGCCTGGAGCCCGGCGGTCGACCGCTCGCTCGCCAGCGGCCACACCGCGGACGGGGCCTTCCTCGCCAGGTCGAAGTACACCCATCCGAACGCGGCCTACACGCTCTACACGACCGCGGAGGAGTACGCCCGGATCATCGTCGAGGTCATGAGCGCCGCGCGCTCCCGCTCGAAGGTCCTCTCGCGGCGTTCGGCGCGCGAGATGCTACGGGGACAGGTCGCCCTCGACGCGCGGGATCCGATCGAGCGGCCGGGCTCCGCCGAGGGACGCTCGGTGCACTGGGGGCTCGGCTGGTCGATCAACTCCACGGACGGCGGCGACATCTACCACCACAGCGGGGCCAACCGGACCGGTTTCCGCTGCTTCAGCCAGTTCTCGCTCGACCGGCGATCGGGCCTCGTCATCCTGACCAACGGCATCCAAGGCGGCGACCTGTGGACCCGGCTGGTCGCCGCGATCGGAGACCTGTGAGCCGAAACGCGCGATTGGCGACGGCGGTCTGCCTTGGCCTGGCGGCCCTCGGGTCCGTAGCCCTTGCGGCAACGGAGCCTCCTTCCATCGCCGCCGACTTCGTCGAGGCGTCCCCTTCGCCTCCGGTGCCGGAGCCGCTTCGAGCGGCGCTGGCCGGGATCCGGGCCGAGGCGCTTGGCGCCCACGTCGCATTCCTCGCTTCCCCGGCGCTCGAGGGGCGCGGCCTCGGCTCCCCCGGCCTCGAGGCCGCGGCGGAATACGCCGCGGCTTTCCTGACCCAGCTCGGAGCCGTTCCTCTGGGAAGCGAGGGGGCCGGCCTATCCGTTCACGCGCGCTTCTTCCAGACCGTACCGCTGCGCGAGGTGACCGGATTCACCGGCGACATCACGATCGAGACGCAACGGGGCGAGAGCGCCCACCGCGAGTCGTTCGCGGCGGGCACGGAGTGCGTGTTCGATCCGGCGGGACCGCGAAAGCTCACCACGCCGCTCGCGTTCGCCGGCTACGGGATCCGCGAGGAGGCTCTCGGCCGCGACGACTACACGGGGCTCGACGTCCGCGGCCGCATCGTCCTGGTCCTCGGCGGGGTGCCTCCCGGCGAGACGTGGCGGACCGCGGAGCTCGTTTCCCGCTACGCCGCGGACAAGCGTGATGATCGCTGGAAGACGAAGGTCGAGACCGCGCGCGCGCGCGGCGCCGCGGCGGTGATCGCCGTGGACCCCGGGCCCCTCGTCCGGCGCGCGGAGAAAGAGGACGCCACCCCGCCAGCGTGCTGGCTGCCTTGGGACAAGGAGGCCGAGCCTCTTCCCGTGGCGTACCTCTCCGGCGCGGCAGCCCGGTCGATCCTCGCGGCGCTGGGGCTCGATGACCCCAAGACGGAAGGGAGCGGGCCGCGCCAGCTCGCGGGCGCGCGCGCCACGTTCCACACGGGCGGCAGCGAGCGCAGGGTCGAGGCGCGCAACGTCGTCGGCTACTTCGCCGGGTCCGATCCCGCGCTGCGCGACGAGGCGGTGGTGATCGGGGCGCACCTCGATCACCTGGGCCGTCCCGGCGGCGTCATCCATCCCGGCGCCGACGACAACGCTTCGGGGGTCGCAGCGCTGCTCGAGATCGCGCGGGGGATCGCCTCGTTGCCCGCGGCGCCGAAACGATCGGTCGTCGTCGCCTTCTGGGCAGGGGAGGAAGAAGGGAAGTTCGGGTCGGGCTACTTCGTGCGGCATCCGCGGTGGCCGCTCGCGCGGATCGCGGCCTACATCAACCTCGACATGATCGGGCACCCGTGGCTCGCCGAGGAGCTCGCGAAGCTGGTCGCCGACACCAAGCTGCCGGACGGGGCGGGGTTTCTCTCGCGGACCAAGGTCTCCGAGTTCGCCGAGCCGGGGCTGCCGGTGGACGCGCCGGAGCTGGCGGCCGCGCTGCGCTGGGCGGGCTCGGCGGCGGGGATGGCCCTCCACCTCGACCGCTGCGACGGCACGCACGGGGGGAGCGACTACCGCGACTTCGCGCGCGCGCGGGTGCCGTGGATCCGATTCTTCGGAAATTTCTTCCCGGCGTACCACGAGGCCGGCGACACGGCCGAGGCCCTCGATCCCGCGCAGGTCCGGCGGATGGCCCGTCTCGCGCTCGCCACCGCGTGGCGGCTCGCGGAGCGCTGACGGCCCAAGGGGACCTTTTTATTCACGATCAGATCGTCAGCAAGCCTCGCTGAATCGTGGCTTTCGCGACTCCCTGCCGTGGTACATTTCGCGCTACCGCACGAGTCCACGAGAGGAGGGGCTACCATGCCTCGTCACACCCTTGAGCACGTCCACGATCGTGGCGCCGGCCGGCGCCGAATGGATGGCCCGATGCGGGCGGCGGCCCTCGCCCTGTGCCTGCTGTTCCTTCCCGCGCTGATAACCTTCCACGGGTCGACGGCGACCGCCGGCAGCGTTCCGTGCGACTGCGAGTCGTGCCACGGCCAGCATCACCCGGCGGGCTTCACGGGCTGCTCGGCGTGTCACGGATCTCCACCGCAGGACGTCACGCACCTCGCCCACTACGGCGCCCCTCCGGCGGACGCACTCCGGTACGGGGACACCTCCGTCACAAGCACGGCCAGCGCGTACCTGTTCGGCTGCGGCAACTGCCATCCGCTGAACCGGGTCAACCACATGAACGGCGTCGTGGACAAGGAGCTGTACAACCCGGTCGCGCCCGCCGGCTCGCTGAAGGCCAAGAACCCCTCGACCGCGGCGTACGACCCGGTCGCGAAGACCTGCCGCGACGTGTACTGCCACAGCGGCTACACGATCGTGTCCGGCCCCGTCGGCCCGCCGTTGACCTCTCCGCCCGAGGCCGTGCCGCCGGGGTTCACGCTCAACAACGCCTACATCATGGACCCCACGTGCAACAACCTGACCTACGCCCCCTACACGGCCGCCTACTCGAGGGTGTACGTGACGACCCCCCCGTGGGGCCAGGCGTTCCCCACGCCGAGGACCTGCTCGGAGTGCCACGGTTTCCCGCCCACGACCTCCGACCCGGCCGTCTCGGCCGGGGTGGGCGACAGCCACCAGTGGATCGACCAGTGGGGCTTCCGGAACCTGCACGCCTGGAACATGGGGTTCGATCCCGTCCAGTGCAGGACCTGCCACTACGTCACGGTCACGCAGGCCGGCTCCTACTCGCCGACGCTCGGGGAGGGTGTGGTGGTCTACGGGGCCGTTCCTCTGGCCAGCCGGGTGCCGCACGTGAACGGCGTGCCCGACGTCGCGTTCGACACGGTCAACGGCGCCCGGTACCGGAATCTCTACAGCCTCGCGAGCGCCGCATACGATCCCGCCACGAAGACCTGCTCGAACGTGGCGTGCCACTCCAGTGTCCCCGTCGGCCGCACGGGAGCGCGCTGGCAGCCACAAGCCAAGTGGGGTTCACCCTATCGATGGGAGTGGGGCTCCGCGGAGTGCGATCTCTGCCACCGAACCGCATCGCTCGGCACGACGTGCCAAGCGGCGCATTGACCGCCACGCGCGAAACTCCAGAGGTGTAGCATGCGCGAGACACACCAGACCCTCGAGATCGGCAGGCGTGGCCGGCGGTTCGGGCGCTACCTCCTAGGCTTCCTGTTGCTTCTGCTCCTCCCGGCGGCCGCGACGGCGCAAGAGCTGTCCTGTCCCGACTGCCACAACCCGAACGGGATCCCCGCGCCGCACGACACGGGCTGCCGGAACACGCCCTGCTCCGAGGCGTGTCACACGATCGGCACCGGCCAGCTGAATCACATGACGGGGCCCGGCACGCCGGCCGCCGCCTCCGCCGACCGCACGATCTACTGCAACAGTTGCCACAACGTCCCCTGGGAAGGGGTCTACCATCCCTACACGGTCAACGTGCTCGCGGGGACGCCGACGATCCCGGGGAACGTGGACCTGGACCAGGTCTGCGGCCAGTGCCACGGAGGAGGCGTCGTCCAGGACGCGCTGCACCAGCCCAGACCCCCGGCGCAGTACAGGACCAAGGCCGCCCTGGCGCCGGTGGCTCAAGGCATTCATGACTCCTCCTGGGTCAGCTACCCCGTGTCGTTCAGCTCGTCCTCCAGCGGCCTGACCCTCTACGCGAACGCCCTGGTCGATTGCGGGGGCACCTGTCCGCCCCTGACCTACGACTGGGTATGGGGAGACGGGAGTCAGAATCTCGGGGCCGCCGCGGCCGCGTCGCACGCGTACCCCGCCGGGGGCACGTACACGATCTCGCTGACGGTCCGCGCGAACGGCCTGACGGCCGGCGCAGCGACCGGAAGCGTGACGGTCACCCTTCAGGACTTGCCCCCGGTAGCCGCGGGAATCTGCACCTGGACCGAGGCGACCTGGACGATGACGGTCCGGGACACGTCCATGGACACGGACGCGACGCCCGTGCAGAGCGTCACCGTGGCGTGGGGAGACGGCAGCCTCAACTCCAACGGCGGCCCCGGCGCGCTCTTCACCCACACGTACATCTCTCCGGGAGCGTACACGCCGACCCTGAAGGCCGTCGACACGGCCCTCAAGATCAGCGACCCTCTCTTCGCCTGTCCGACGCCGGCCACCCCGACCTACTACAGCATTCGCGGCACGGTATACAGGAACGATGGAACGACGCCGATCTCGTCGGCGCTGGTCACCCTGAAGTTGGGCGCGACGACGGTCAAGAACTTCAGCACGGGGGCCACCGGGGCGTTCTCGTTCCTGTCCCTCAAGCCGGGCACGTATTCGCTCACGGTTACGAGGTCCGGGTACAACTTCGGACCGGCACCGCAGGTCCCGAGCGTCGTCGTCGGACCGGATCGAGTGGGCATCGCCATCAAAGCCCTGTCAGCCGCAACCGCGATGGCCGTTCGGACCGGCGTTGCGCCGTTGCCGGAGCCGGCGCCGGAGTAAGGCCGGAAGCCGGGTTGGAGTCGGAGCCGGGCCACTTTGTTCGAGCTTCCAGGAGATCGCGGCGAGCGCCGCCGCGGTCCAGCCCTGCGCCTCGCCTCCGTCCGGTCGTCTCGTCTTCCGATGAACGTCAGGGCCGGTTCAACCGCCACAGCGCGAAGTTGAGGCACGACGCGAACCCGACCCAGAGGGCATACGGGATCATCAGCGCGCCGGCCCGCCAGTCCTGTCGCCAGAACAGCGCTGCCGCCGCCAGGATCGCCGCGAACAGAACGACGATGTCGAGCAAGGCGGCGCCGGGCCGATGAAGGCCGAAGAAGAGATAGGACCAGAGCGCGTTGAGGACGAGCTGCGCGACGAAAAGGATCAGCGCCGCCGCGGCGCCGCGGAAGCCCGCCCGACGCCAGACCAACCACGCCGCCACGGCCATCAGCGTGTAGAGAACGGTCCACACCGGGGCGAAGATCCAGTTCGGCGGATTCCATGGCGGTTTCGTGAGCGACGCGTACCAGGCCCCGGGCATGTACCGGGAGCCGATCCAGGCGGCGGCGAAACAGACTGCGAGCCAGCCCGCGAGACCCAGAAAGCTCCTTGCAGCTCCCACGCCTTCTCCCTCCCTCTCGAGCCCGCATCGAGCCGCGGGCTCGCGGCGCACCACAACCCGGGGAGTCTATCGCGCGCGGCGTGCCGGCTCCGCGCGTTTGACAGCGCTGGAGGCCCCGCCTAGACTCGGCCCCGACCGGAGGGCTTTCCTTGAAACGTCTCCCGTATCTCCTGTTCCTCTTGCCCGCGCTGGCGCTCGCGGACGAGGTGTTCCTGGCTGGCGCGGGCTCGATCTCGGGGCGAATCGTCGAGCAGACGGAGACGATGGTCAAGGTGGACATCGGGGGCGGGATCATGGGGGTCCCCATGTCGCGCGTCGAGCGCATCGTGAAGGGGCGAACGCCCCTCGACGATTACGACGATCGCGCGGCCAAGCTGGGACCCCAGGACGCCGCGGGCTGGCGGAGTCTCGGACGCTGGGCGACGCAACAGGGGCTGTCGGCGCAAGCGGGCCAGGCCTACGAGAAGGTGCTCGCGATCGCGCCGGACGACGCGGAAGCGAGGCAGGCCATGGGATTCGTGCGGCTCGAAGGCCGCTGGGTCACGGAGGAGGAGAGCTACCGCGCCCGCGGCTACGTGAAGGACGGCGGGGAGTGGGTGACGCCCGCCGAGGCGCAGGCGGCCCAGCAGGCCGAGGCGGCGGACCAGGCGCGTCGCGAGGCCGACCGCCGGGCGAACGACGCGGAGATAGCGGCCATGAAGGCGGAAGACCGCGCTCGCGAGGCCGAGGAGCGCGCTCGCAAAGCGGAAGAGGAAAAGCGCTCGTGGAACGACTACCCCGTCTACTGGGGAGGGTGGGGCTACGGCGTGAATTACTGGCCCGCGACGGGGGGCGCAGTGAACCGGCCCGTGCAGCGTCCGGCCGGGGGACGGAGATGAGCCGCGGCGGGCGTCTCGTGGGCGGGCGGCTGCTGGCTCTGGCGGCGGTCGCGCTCGTCGCGGTCGCGGCGGCGTTGGCGGCCGGACCGGCCGCGCCGACCCCGACGGTCGACGAGATCGTCGCGCGGCACGTCGCGGCCCGAGGCGGCTCGAAGAAACTCCAGTCCATCGAGACGCTGCGCCAGAAGGGGCACGCGACCGCCGGGCCGAACCGGACGGCGCTCGTGACCCGCGAGGTGAAGCGCCCGGCCCGGACGAGGTTCGAATTCAAGGTCCAGGGGGTCACCGCCGTCTACCTCTCCGACGGCGTCCGCGGCTGGGAGGTGTTCCCGTTCGACGGCGACGTGGACCCCCGGCAGCTTTCCGGCGACGTCGTGAGCGAGGCGGCCGAGCAAGGCGACATCGAGGGACCGCTCGTCGGCTGGAAGACCAAGGGCCATCGGGTGGAGCTCGCCGGCCGCGAGACCGTCGGCGGTCGAGAGACGTACAAGGTGAAGCTCACCCTCAAGAGCGGTGGGGTTCGCTACGAGTACCTCGACGCGAAGAACTTCTACCTGGTCCGGACCGACTCGACGCGACAGGTGCGCGGGCGGGACGTCCGAATCGAGACCACGTTCGGCGACTTCAGGAAAACGGGTGGAGTGCTCTTCCCTCGCCTGATCGAGGTCGCGGCCGAGGGGCGGCCGAACCGGCTTCAGATCGTCGTCGACACGATCGAGCTGAACCCGCCCCTGAGCGACGCGCGCTTCGAGATCCCGGCCCCGCTCAAGCCCTGACCGCGGCGCCGTCCTCCCGTCGAGACCATCGGCCGGCGCGGCCGGTCAACCGGCTTCTCCCGCCGCAGTCCACGTTTCGTTCCGTGGATTCCTCAGAAGCTGAACTGGAGCTGGAGCCGGGCCACCTTGTCGGTCACGTCGCCGGCCACGAGCCGAGCGCCATCCGCGAAGGAAATCAGGCTCACGATCCGGCCCGGGGCGTTGGCCTGGTAGGCGAGCGTTCCCACGTCGAAGTGCAGCTTCAGGCCGTTCCCCGACCAGTAGTAGTTCGCGACGATCCGGGTTTCGCTCACCTTGCCGTCGGGCCTGTGCGTGTCGCCGTCCACCTCGGCGTAGCGGGCGCCGAACTCGAGCTTCTGGGGGACCGCGGCGAACGCTCCTTGAACATACCAGCCGTCGGAGTCCACGTCCGACCCTACGGTCGTCGCGCTGTTCGTCGCCTCGGTGGCCTGGGAGTAGTACTCCGCGGCCGCGTACCAGCGCCGCCACTTCCAAGCCAGCTCGAGGCCCCAGGCATCCTGGTTGTTGGGATCTTCCCAGGCCCCGCCGGCCTTGTATCCGCGGCCCGGCTCCCCGGTGCGGTATGCCGCGCCGACGTGGAGGAGATTCTTGTCCGGCGCGTCGAGAGTTCCCTCGCCCAGCTTGTACTCGCCGAACGGGTCCCACCAAGCGCGGCCGAGGTACATCAAGGCCGCGTCGTCCTGGCTCTTGGACTCGCCCGAGCCGTTGCCGGCCGCCACTGTGTACCCGAGCCGCTTCGTTGCGCTCAGGCCCATGAGGGCGGCGCCCTGCTCGCGGCTCGGGGCGAACACGCTCGTGATGGCCCGCTCGGGGAAGAGCAGGCTCGAGTCCGGCGCGAGCTCCTGGAGACCGAACGGCATCTTGAACTGTCCCGCGCGGACGGTCGCCAGCTCCACCTTGCCGAACTCCAGGTAGGCGTCCTTGAACTTGGCGTCCTTGTCGCCCGTGGTGTCCGAGAGCTCGTAGCTAACCGCGTACCGGACCCACGGCTGGTAGATCGTTCCCTTGATCCCCAGGCGGACCCGCGGGATCTTGAATCCCGTCGAGAATCCGTCCTCCCGGCCCAGGCCGGGCCCCGCCGTGTCGGCGTCGAACTGCTCCTGGTCCGCGGCGGTGAACCGGATTTGCGCGAACATGTTGAACGTCAGGCTGCTATTGCCGGACGACCACGTCGGCGCGCCCTTCGACATGTCGAACTTGGACTCCTTCGTTTCCGCGGCGAGCGCCGTCGATCCCCCGCAGAGGGCGGCTGCGAGCGCCGCCACCGCGATCCAACTCCGCTTCCACATCCTCTTTCCTCCTTGCCGCCGTCTCGTCTTCCGATGAGCGTCCTGGCCGGTGCAGCCGCCACGACCATCAGCACGCAGAACTCGGTCCCGAACGAGCGGCTCGTCAATCGGCGTCTCCCGGGTCGAGGCGATGCAGCTCCGCGGCGTCGAGCGGCCCCTCGGTGGCGAACAGGTCGAAGTCCCCGTCGAACACCCGCTCGATCTTGCCGGTGCGCCAGCCCCTGACGGCGTCCCTCACCAGGGGAGAAGGCTCCCGCCGGTAGCGGCGCACGATGTGCAGTGCCTGCGGAACCGCTCCGGCAAACGCGGCCTGCGCCTGGGCGCGCAGCCCTCCCGAGCGGCGGCCGGAGGGAGTGTCCGGCTGCGGGACCACGCGGACCCTCGCTTGAAAGCGCGCGAACGTCCGCCCGCCGGGGAGCGGCTCCTCGAAGACGTGGAGGCCGGCCTCCGGGGCCAGTAGCGTGTGGGCGCCGAAACCGCTGACGGCGAGGAGGACCCGCGGCTCGCGGGACAGCTCCTCGTCCGCGAGCACCTCGGACTTCATTCCCCGCTTCTCGCCCCAGCGCCGGTACATCGACGCCAGGTGGCCGAAGAACAGGCGGGGGGCGTCGCGCCCGGCGCCGTCCCCTGCCGTGCCCTCGAGGAGGAGAAACGCGTCGGACGGGCGATCTTCCCTCACGTCATCGAGGCTCGTGCGAAGGAGGAGGAGCTGGACGGCGACGCGCCCCACGAAGTCCGATACGAAACGCTTCCGCCCCGAATCGGGCTTCCCGCGCAGCTTCTGGAACAGGAACGCCGCCGACTTGACCGCTCCCTCGATGCGGTCCATGAGTTCGATCGTCCCCAGGACCGCGAAGCGCTCCGGGGAATCCCAGAAATGAGGCGCCTGCGTGCGCCCGAGCCCCGCCTGCTTCCTCGCTCGCCAGGCATCGTCCCGGATCGCGTCCTCCACCAGGGCGAGATGGCCCTCGAGGCACGCGATCTCGTCGACCGTCCCGTGGGGCTCGAACGCGATCTTCTCGAGGCTCGTGACGCCGGCGGCCGCGGGCGCCGGCGCCGCGGGGGCGGCGGACGGCGCGTCCGGGTCGACGAACTCGACGTGCAGGCGCTCTCCCTCGCTCCGCACGAAGAGGAACTGGTCGCCCTGCGGGTACTCGCGACTGACGATGGTCGCGGCGAGCGGCGCCAGGACGAAGCGATCGACCGTGCGCTTGAGCGGGCGCGCGCCGAGATCGCGAGTGAAGCCCCGGTCCAGCAGGAACTCGACCGCCGACTCGTCCCAGACCACGGCCCACGAGCGGCTCCTGAGCCCCCGCCGCAAGAACACGTCGCGCAGCTCCTTTTGCAGGATGTCCCGGAGCACCTCGCGCGTCAGCGGCTCGAAGACCACGGTCCGGTCGATGCGGTTGATCAGCTCCTTCCGGAAGGCCTGGCCCACGGCCCGCTCGACCGCGCTCGCGGAGAAGCGCTTCTCTCCCTCCGCGAAGCCGAGCGACGCGCCGCGTCCGATGGCTCCGCCGAGGTTCGACGTCAGGATGATCACGGCGTTGCGGAAGTCGGCGGTCTTTCCCGTCCAGTCGGTCAGGCGGCCGTCGTCGAAGACCTGGAGGAAGAGGTCCCAGACGGCGGGGTGGGCCTTCTCGAACTCGTCGAGGAGGATGACCGAGAACGGCCGCTGCCGGATGCGGTCGACCAGGGCGGCGCGGTTGTTCTCCTGGCGCGAGTCACCGACGAGCCTCCCGACCGATTCGGGGAACTGGAGCTCGCTCATGTCGATGCGGATCATCCGCTCGGGAGAGCCGAACAGGTACTCGGCGAGAGTCTTCGCCATCTCGGTCTTGCCCGTGCCCGTCGGGCCGGCGAAGAGGAACACGCCCAGGGGGCGCGTCGGATCGGTGACCCCCGCCTTCACCATGGCCAGCCGGTCGAGCAGCACGTCCACCGCCTCGGGCTGGCCCAGGACGCGCTCCGAAAAGTAGCTCCGGACCTGGTCGAGATCGAGCCGCTCGCGGTCGTCGAGAATCCGGAGCGGAAGGCCGGTCGAGCGGGAAAGCGTCTCGAGCAGGTCCTCGAGGGTGAGCGGCTCGTGGCGCAGCGACTCGCGACCCCGCAGCACCCCCTTGAGGAACTCGAGGAGGCGGCCGGGGCCCGCGCGGTCGCCCATGTACTGCTCGGAAAGGCGCGATGCCTCGCGCAGGATCCGGTCGCTCATCTCCGGGAAGCCGGACTCCTCCGCCTCGCGCCGCGCCCACCGCGTCGCGACCTCGAGCGTGGCCGGCTCGGGCAGGGGATCGAACCGTATGACGTCGAAGAGCGAGAGAACCGCCGGCTTGCCCTGGACGACGCTGTCGAAACCGACCGGCTCGGTCTCCCCGACGATGAGGATCCTCCCCTCCGCCAGCGCGGGGAACAGCAGGTCCAAGGCACCGGTCGGGCTCTGCCAGTGCCGCCCGGTGTGGAGCAGCGACTGGAAGTCGGGGACGTACCAGATGATCCGCCGCGAGGCGTCGAGCTCCCGGACGAGCCGCTGGATCCGCTCCTCGACCTGCCCGACGTAGACCTGTCCGGCCAGCAGTTCCATGTGGCCGGCCTCGAAGATCGAGTAGCCCCTCCGGGCGAGGGCGAGCCAGGCGTCGCGGAGAAGCGCCGTCCTTCCGGTTCCGCGCTCTCCGACGAGGAGGACGGAGCGCGGCGACGCGCCGAGCAGCGAGGCCTCGAACTGGGCTCGGCACGCGGCGAACGCCGGGTGATCGATCGCCGGCTCGGCGTCGGCCGCGTCCCAGAGAACTCCGACCGCCTGGAGGAACGAGCGATCGACCCGCACGGCGCGCCAGTGGTCGAGATCCTGGACGAACTTCCGGACGGTCTCGTGGTCGATCGGCCCGAGGAGCTCCTCGAGCAGCTTGGCACTCGCGTCCGTGAGTCGCGGCCCGATCTCCTCGATCGGGATCGGGTCGCCCGCCTCGAGCCGCTCGAGGACGAAGCCCGGCAGGATGTTGCGGAGCATGCGGTCCCGCCAGGTCTCGTTGAGCGCCGCCAGGAGCTGCACGAGAACGGGGCCTCCCGCGGGGGTCGTGGCGGAGAGGGCGCGCAGGGCGAAGAAGCGCGTGTAGGGGTGGAGGTCGTTGATGAAGTGGAGGATCGTCGCGCGGATCCCCGGGCCGGGACGCCTCCGCGCGAGCGCCTCCGCCGCGCAGATCGCCACGAACAGGTGATCGCCCGAGTAGAGCGAGAGGAGCTCGGCGTCGCTCATCGAGCTGTTTCCCGCGACGTATACCGCCTGCTCGAAGACGGGGTGCCCCAAGAGGTCGGCGGGCCTGGCCGCCGATTCGAAGACCTCGCGCATCGCGAGGGCGGCGGCATAGACCTCGTCCAGCGTGGCCGGGCGGGGGCCGGCCGTCGAGGACGGCGGCCGGGAGACCCCGGGCGGGTGGCCGGTCGGCTGTGACGGCCCGGCACCCGCGATCCCCGCGGACATCGAGGGCACGTCCGGCGTCTTGCGCCGCAGGGTCAACCAAAGAAGCAGCCAGGCCGCCAGCGCAATGGCGCCTCCGAAGAGCGCTCCTTGGCCGTCCATGGTTTCCTCCGCTCGATTCCCCCAGCCCAAGGGAGTTCGGGCCGAGTATAGGCATCGGCGTTCTCCCTCGGTAGCCCCCTCTTCCCGGAACGGGAGGCGGAGAGGCCGACCGGGATCCAGAGCCGGTCGCTCGGCGCGCGCATGCGAACTCGCGGGCAAAAGAAAAGGGCCGGAGCGAACGCTCCGGCCCTCTCGATCCTGGCGATCGGAAAGCGAGGACGATCAGTCCTCGCACTCGAACTCGGGGTCGAACTCGATCGATCCGCCGAGGAAGTGGAACGACATGTCCTCGCGGAACTTGAGGTGCACCGCGGTCGGCTGCCCCTCGACGATTTCGAACGGCGCGGTCGGGATCTCGGCGGTCCAGCCCGCGGCCGGAGGCGTGATCGAGATCTTCGTGTCGTCCATCATCACGATGTCCACCTGGCTGATGGTCATCATGAGCCGGTCGTACGTCCCGGGGGGAAGGAAGCCAGCGGGCAGGTCGACGCTCTTGCCGTCGCGAATCGCGAGCATGTCCACGGTCGCGGGCAGCACGATCAGCACGTCGACCCAGGTCCCGTCGGTATTCCGGGCCTGGATCTTCGAGAAGGTGACGTTGGCGCTCTTGAGAGACGACATGGACGGCCCGTCCATGTTCGGGGCCGCGGAAGGCGCGCCTGCGCGGGTGTCGGTGGCCGGAAGGCTGGTGGTTCCGGCTGGGTTGATCGTCGGGCCGGTCCCGGCGGTCATCGCGATCCGAACCTGCCCCTTGCCTGCCGTATTGATCGTGTCCGACGACCCGGAGCAGGCCGCCGTGAGCAGCCCGATGCCGAGGAACGTCGCGACGAGCACTTTCTTCGTGAGCGGACTCATGAAACCTCCCTTTTGAATGAACCCATCCCTTTCCCGGACATCCCGATCGTAGCAGCAAGGTGCGTGCCCGGCGAAAAGTAACGGAAATCCAAGCCTTGTCGAGCGCGTGCACCGCGACGAGTGGAGGTATTCGTTACCGCCCGGAGCGCTTCGTACCGCCGCCGGCGTTTTCCGGAACCGGCCACCTTCGGCGACGAAACCGGTTGAGTCCGGCGGCCGGTGGGCGCAGAGAAATACCATCGAGGTTCTGCTCGTGGCCTTCGACGCCGCGTATTCTCGCCCGACCGACTTGCGCTTATCCTGGGCGGTGCCGGGGCCCGGGACGGCGCCTGTGGCCGAATTTCCAAGTCGTGAGGGCGAATCATGAAACGACGACTTCGGCTTCGGGGCATGGCACGGCTGCTCGGGGCGCTCGCCAAGCAAGTCGCCGTCCTGATCGTGCTCGCCGTCGTCGTGCTCCTGGCGGTCCGCGTCCGCCAGGAAAAGAGCCCTCCGAAACTGGAGATCTGGCACACGACGGAGCTCTCGGGGGAGTTCCATGCGAGCCATCCCGAGGCGGCCCCCGATTTCTCGAAGTACCTGGAGCTCGAGGAGAGACTGTTCCAGGAGCTCGACGCGAAGATCGGATCGCAGCTCCCGCCGGACCAGCAGACCCCGCTGAACCGGTACTACGAGGCCTCCGCCAGCTCTCCGCGCCGCCAGGACCGGGACTGGAACCGGTCGTTCGTCCTGAGCCCGCCCGAGCCCAGGGGGGCGATGGTCCTGATCCACGGTCTCACCGAGTGCCCCTACGCCATGCGGACCCTCGCGAAGATCGCGTTCGAGCACGGCTATCTCGTCATCGCTCCTCGCATGCCCGGGCACGGAACGACGCCCGGGTCCCTTGCGAGAGCGAAGTGGGAGGATTGGGTCGCCGTGGTCCGCATGGCCTGCGAGGAGGCGCGCCGGGTCGTCGGGCCCGGCAAGCCGCTAATCCTCTGCGGCTACTCGAACGGGGGGCTCCTGTCGGCGAAGTACGCGCTGGACGAGCTCGAGAAGGGCGGGGCCGGCGAGCCGCCGCAGAAGCTCGTCCTCCTGTCCCCGGCCATCGGCATCACGCAGTTCGCGGCCGTGTCCGGCTGGCACCGGGCGCTCACCGTCTTCCCGTACTTCCACAAGGTCGCTTGGCTCTCCATCGAGCCGGAATACGATCCCTTCAAGTTCAACTCGTTTCCCAAGATGGCCGGCGACCAGATCTTCCGCCTGACGAAGGTCGTCGAGCGGCAGATGAAGGATCTCGAGGCCGGGAAGGGGTTCGCGAGATTCCCTCCCGTGCTGGCGTTCACGTCGGTCGTGGACTCGACGGTTCTGGTCCCTTCGCTCGTGGACCGGCTGTTCTCCAGGCTGGCCGCGAACGGCAGCCGGCTGGTGCTGTACGACGTCAACCGGTGCAACGCCTTCGCGAAGTTCATCAAGGCCGGTCAGGCGGGCCTCCTGGCGTCGCTCGAGTCGGGACCGCCGCTCGCCTATGCCGTGACCGTCGTGACCAACCGGAATCCCGCGACGCTCTCCGTCATGGCGCACGAGCGACCCGCGGGAGCGTCCTCGTGGTCGGATACGTTGCTGGAACTGGAATGGCCGAGGGGGGTCTACTCGCTCTCCCACGTGGCCGTGCCTTTCCCGCCGGACGATCCCGTGTACGGCGACCGCGAGGATCTGCGGGCGGAAGGGCGCCTGGTCCTCGGCGTGGCCCAGCCGCGGGGTGAGAACGGGGTCCTGGAGGTCCCCGTCTCCCAGTTCATGCGCCTTCGCTACAACCCCTTCTTCGCTTATCAGGCGAGCCGGTTCGTCGAGTTCATCGATTAGCCGCGCCGGTGCCTTGGCCTCGGGTATCATGGCGCGCGTGGAGCCGAAGGCCGAGAGTCCGAGAAGAACAGACCCGCGCGGCGCAAGCGTCGGCGCCACCACCTGGCTCCTGGTCGCGGTCCTCGCGATCATGGGACTCCGGCTCGCCATGCTCGGCTGGCCGGCGATCACCGATCCCACCGAGAGCCGGCACGCGGTCATCGGGCTGCGGATGGCCGAGAGCGGCGACTGGGTGACCCCTCGCGCCGTCTTCGGCGGCCGCCTGATGCCTTTCTGGGGGAAGCCGCCGCTCCAGTTCTGGCTGACGGCCGCGTCGTTCCGCCTGTTCGGCGTCTCCGAGTGGACCGCTCGCCTCCCCGCATACCTCGCCGCGGTGGCCATGCTGTTCATCACGTTCGCCTTCGCGCGGCGCTTCTGGGGGCGCGAGGCGGCGGCGGCCTCGACCGTCGTCCTCGCCGGCTCGCTCCTCTTCTTCGGGCTCGCCGGCTCGGTCACGCTGGACGTCGCGCTCTCCGCCTCGTCCGCCGCGGCGATGGCCGCGTTCGCGTGCTTCGCGGCGGCGCAGGACGCGCGCGCCCGGCGCGGGTGGGGGATCGCGTTCGCGGCCGCTCTCGCCCTCGGCATGCTGATCAAGGGGCCGATCGCGGTCGTCTTCGCCGTGCTGTCGGTCGTCGTGTGGGCCGTGATACACCGCCGGTGGAGCCTGCTCGCCGCCTACCCCTGGTTCTCGGGCCTGGCGGTGTTCTTCGCGGCCTCCGCGCCCTGGTACCTGCTCGCGGAGCGGGCGACCCCGGGGTTCCTGCGGTACTTCTTCGTCAACGAGCACATCCTGCGCTACGTCTCGCACGAGTATGGCGACCTCTACGGCAGCGGTCACACGAGGGCGTACGGATCCGTCTGGCTCATGCTGCTGGCGGCGGCCCTGCCGTGGACGGTCGTGCTCGTGAGGGCGGCGGCCGCGAGATTCGGCCGGTGGCGCGGGGAAGCGGCCGATCCCTGGCTCGACTACGTCCTGATCTGGGCCCTCGTGCCGCCGCTGTTCTTTACCTTCGCCAGACAGCTGCTGGCCACCTACCTGCTGCCGGGGTTCCCCGGCCTCGCGGTGCTGGCGGGGGTGGCGCTGGCTTCGGGTCTCGACGAGCGCTCCCGGCCGCGGTTCTCCGTCCTCCTTCGCTCGCAGCTCGTCCTCTCGGCACTCGCTTCCGGCGCCCTCGCCGTCTGGGCCTTCCGGCGGGACGCCCCGTGGCCGGCCGTCGTGGCCGTCGCGCTCGCCGTGGCCCTGCTGGCGTCGGCCCTCGGGTGGCCGTCACGCCGCGTCCCCGCGCTCGTGTGCATGCAGGCGTTGGGAGCGGCCGCGCTCGTGTTCCTCGCCGTGGCGGCCGTACGCGCCGACCTCGACGACGGCACGTCGACCAAGACCATCCTGGCGGCGGTGGCGCGGGACCGGCGTCTCGAAGGGAAACCGGTCGTGTTCCCGCGCGGCGACGAGCAATCGGGGGAGTTCTACGCGCACGTCTACCTGGGACGCGAGATCGAGCACCTGTCCCGCACCGGCGACCCCGCGGTGCTCGCGGAGCGGCTACGCGCGGCCCGATCGAACGACCTTCTGCTGCTGGAGCGACAAAGCTGGCAGCGGCTGGACGCCGAGCTCAGGAGCCGGACCGAGCTGGTCGCCGAGACGCCCCACTGGGTGGCGCTGGTGCCGCGCGTCGCCCCGTAGGAGCCGTTACGCGCGCGCGCCGGTCGGGCCTCCGCGCCGGACGAAGGTGGCCCCGGGCGTTACGCCGATTGGCGCGGAGTCCCGCCCTTTTCCCCTCGAACTGTAACGCCGGTGATGTCTGACCCCAGCATCGCTTCGGGCATTTGCACGGCCACGATTCGGCCTCGCGCGCAGAGCTCGCCGTTTGCGTGGAGCGTCGCCGCGACGATCACCTTGCGTCCCTTGAGCTCCTCGACCCGCCCGCGCACTTCGAGCGGGACGCCGAGCGGCGTCGGCCGCAGGTAGTCCACCTGCAGCGAGGCCGTCACGAACCGGAGAGCGGGGAGCGTGTCCATCGCGCGCCCCTCGGCGCGGTACGCGGCCGCCGCGGCGGTGCCCGTGCCGTGGCAGTCGATCAGCGACGCGATCAGACCGCCGTAGACGTAGCCGGGGATCGCCGTGTGGCAGCTCCGCGGCTCGAAGACGCACACAGTCTCGTCGCCTTCCCAGCGGCTCTTGATCTGCAGCCCGTCCTGATTGAGGCGGCCGCAGCCGTAGCAGTGGCTCACGTCGTCCGGGTAGTAGTCCTGGAATGCCTTCTCGCTCACGCCGTCACCTCGGTTCCGCCGGTGGGGCCGTCCACCGCCCGTCAGGGACAGTGAGACCGCCGGCGTGTCCGGGACATCTTGACAGAAGTCGTGGATCGCGCGAGCGGTGGAGGGATCTCGCCCGGCGAGAGAGCGCTCGAGGCGGGGAGACGACGCAGGGCCGGGGCTCGATGACAGTGCCGCGAGTGGGGCATCGAGTCCCGGCCGTCCACGCCGTTCTAGGTCACAGGTAGGGAGCGATGCTCATGAGCGGCCGGCTGATCCGATCCCGGTCTCGTGTCGGGTTCTGGAGTCGCTGGCGGTCCCGGTCGTGGGCGCGATCGCAGTCGATGCCAGCGCAGGTCGGAACGTAGTCCGGATCCTCGCCGTTGCAAATGCCGTCGTTGTCGGCGTCCGGGCAGTCCGGGTTGCAGTAGAGCCCCGGGTCGGGATCCACGTTGTCGCAGACTCCGTCGCAGTCGCCGTCCGGGCAGACGGGGTTGCAATAACAGCCCGGCACGTAGTCCGGGTCCTGGCCGTTGCAGATTCCGTCGTGGTCGGCATCGGGGCAGTCGGGGTTCGGCCCACCTGCCCACGCGAGCGTTCCCAGGCCCACGGCGAGCAGGAACGCCATCAGGATCACTCTCGACGTCTTCATCTCGTCCTCCCTTGCGCGATCGGCCCGTTTCTCGTGGCAGCCACCGCGGCCACCGGGAATTCCCCCTTCAATTCCGGTGCCAGGACAAGAGCGGCGATCACGGTCTTCGGAATCGCTGGGATTCCGGACGGAAACGCCTGACCCGAACGGAAGCGCAGGAGGGCGACCGGCAGGTTTCGTCGGATTGCGAACCGATCCGGCGGGTTTCGTCGCCGTGCAGCGGCCTCGGATCTTCGGGGCTGAGCGAGGAAGGCGATGCCCTCGCGGATCGCGCGCCGGCAGCAGGTCGTCGGACGGGCCTCCGGGAGAATCGGCGAGGGGAGGAACTCTACCTGCCGCCGCGGTGACGCGGACCGCCCTGCTGCCCGCCGGAACCCGCGCCCCGCCCCGCCTCGCCTCGAGCTTGCGATTCGTTCCAGATCGCCTCGCCGTGGAGACAACGCAGTCGAAGGGTGCGCCCCGTTCCGCGGTTCCTGACCTGCTGGGCCCCGAACGGCGTCTCGTCGGAGAAGACGCGCACCTGGAGCGAGTCGCCCACGGCGACACGGAAGCTCTCCGCGTCGAGAAGGGTCGAAGGCGCGATGCGTATCCGGACCGGACCTGCGTTACCGGCGGGAAGAAGATCGACGTCGGTCCACCTCGTTCCCGCGGTGTCCTGGGCTTGCTCGACCGCCGCGACCTTGCCCTGCACCGTCAAGAGAGCGCGATCTCGATCCGTCTGCGCACCTGCGCTCTGCAGGACGGCGAGCGATAGCGTCACCAGGAGAATCCGGTCCCATCTCATCGCATCAATACCGAAGGCTCACGGCGAGCCCGAAATCCGGCGCGCTGTCGGTCAGACCCATGGAGACCTCGACGTTCCAACCCAGCGCCTTTCCCATCCGCCCGTATCCCTCGGCGATCGCTCGCACCCGCGTGGGGTCTCCCGCGAAGCCCGCGTCCACGGCCTCGAGGGCCGCCTTGAGGCCGCCTCGTCCCCTCGGCCAATCGACCGCCACTTCAGCCGCCGGCCCGTCCTCGAGCTCGACACCGGGAGGATCGCCGAGCGATACCCACTCGAGATAGGCCTCCACGTCCACGTTCCAACCCTCGCGCCGCCAGCCGGCCCCTCCCCAGAAGTCCGCCTCGCCGGTCCCGAGGCCTTGATCCTCGTCGGCGGTGGGTAGCTTAACCCCGGCACGCGCGGAAAAGCGACCGAACGGGGCGTCCTGGCCGAGCGATCGCGAGACGCGAAGTCGCGCGTCGCCGAGCCCGCTTCGGCTGTCGTCGAGCCCGTAGCCGGGTCCGCCGGGCCCGGCGAAATACGACGCCCCGGACGCCGCCGTCGCGGCAGGGCCACCCGCGCCCCGAGCTCCCCCCGTGGCTGCGGGCGTGCCATAGCGCAACCGGTTCCCGGTGAACGAAGGGCCGAGGATCAGCATGCCCGGCGGCCCGGACGCGCTCAGTGCCGGAACGGCGGCGTTGAAAGACCATCGAGAGCCGGAGCGCGTCCACCGCAGCTCGATCCCGGAAAGATCGGCGCGCTCCTCGCCTTCCGGCTGCGACCGGTAGGCGAACGCCTCCGCTTCCAGCAGCGACCGGACCGGAGGCGCCGCTCCGGCGGCTCCCGTGGCGACGATCACCGCGAGGAAGCCCAAGAAGGGGATCCGGTGAACCGGAGCCCTTTCCCGCCGCGGAACGGCCATTGCGATCCTCCTCACTCGTCCCAGACCACTGCACCGAGGCGCGGCGCCCGGCCGCCGAAGGGGGGGCACTCCGGCATTCCTAGCCACGGAATCTCTCCCGCAGGCCTGCCGGGCGCGCGCCTCGATTCGAAACCTCCTCCTCTAGCCACGGCCGCCACGGCCGCGGGCGCGATCGCAGGAGCCCGTTCCAGGCTCGTGAATCCGATCGCGACGCCGCTCGCGCGCCTGCGTGCCGCTTCCGCTTCCATCCTGCAGCCGGTCCCTGGTCTGTAGCCGGAGCCGCGTACCGTCTCCCGACCGGATCCGCTCGGTCGTGCCCGTCCGGTAGTTGCGTGCGCTGACGGCGTCCACGGCCTGCCCGTTCGCTGCGCCGCCCACGAAGCGCGCCCTGACCCGGTCGCCGACCTGCCATCGCTCCTGGGACCGATTGGCGGGGCCGAGCCTCACCCAGGTGTCCTGGCCTTCCCGCGTGCGGACCCGGATTTCGTCGAACGCGCCCTCGTTTTCGGTCCGAACCGACTGGCGTACCTCCATGATTTCGCCGGCCAGCGTCCCGCGCTCCTGGGCCGCCGTCGCGGCGCCGGCGGTCGCGGCGGAGAGGATGGTCAGGAAAACCGCGCCGAGAATCCATCTTTCCTGTTTCATGGTCTTGCTCCCGACCGACCCGAAGCCCCTCCTCATTCGTCGGTCCCACGACCCCATCTTGCACCGAGCGTGCCATCCGAGACCCCGCGCCCGGCCCCTTCTGGATCAACGACTTCCGGGACTCGTCGAAGCGCGATCGCCGCTTTCGTCGGAGACGCTGCCCCGAACCGACGAAACCTGCCGGATGGAAATCGGATCGGGACGCAGAGCCTTCGCCGGCCGCGATCCGGCTCACTTCATCCTGTGCTTCTCGATCTTGTACCGCAGCGTTCTCTCGCTGATGCCGAGCCGCTCGGCGGCGCGGTACTGGACCCCGCCCTCGGCGTCCAAGGCTTTCTCGATCATCTCGCGCTCGAGCAGCTCCACCTGCTGCGGCAGCGACCCCTCGAACCGCCGGTAGGTGAGTCCCTCCTCTTCCGCGCGGGTCCGGACGGCCGAGGGAAGGTCGTCCGTGGTGAGGATCTCCCCCCGCGAGAGCACGATGGCGCTCTGGACGATGTTCTCGAGCTCGCGCACGTTCCCGGGGAAGTCGTAGCGCACGAGCGCGTCCATCGCCTCGCGGCTCACCGCGGTCACCCGGTGCGTTCCGGCCCCCGCGTGCTTGACCAGGAAGTGCTCGACGAGCCGGGGAACGTCCGCCCGACGGTGCCGGAGCGGCGGTATGAAGATCTTGACCACGGCAAGGCGGTAGTACAGATCGTCCCTGAATTTGCCCGCACGGCTCGCTTCCATCAGATCGGCCTGCGTCGCCGCGACGAGCCGCACGTCGAGCGGCAGCGGGACATTGCTGCCGACACGCTCGATCTGACGCTCCTGCAAGACCCTCAGCAGCTTGACCTGCGCGGAAGCGGGGATCTCGCTCACCTCGTCGAGGAAGAGCGTGCCCCCGTCCGCCGCCTCGAAACGCCCCGCGCGTGCGCGGTCGGCGCCCGTGAACGCTCCTTTCTCGTGGCCGAACAGCTCGCTTTCGAGGACGCTCTCCGCAAGCGCGGCGCAGTGGACGGCGACGAACGGCGCTCCGGCGCGGCGCGACGCGGCGTGAATCGCGCGCGCGATCAGTTCCTTGCCGGTGCCGCTCTCGCCCGTGATGAGCACCGTCGCGTCGGTCGGGGCGACGCGGGCCACGGTGCTGAGCACTTCCTCGATCGCCCCGCTGCTCCCGACGATCCCCTCGAGACGGGGACCGCCGGCGAGCTTCTGCCGCAGCTCGCGGTTTTCGCGGATGAGCGTGCGTCGCTCGAGGACCTGCCGGATGACCAGCAGTAAGCGGTCGAGGTCGAGCGGTTTCGAGAGATAGTTCGTTGCACCGAGCTTCAAGGCCTCTACGGCCTCCTCCACGCTGCCGAAGGCGGTGATCACGACGATGTCCACCTCGGGATCGAGCGCCCGCATCGCGCGCACCGCGTCGGCGCCGCCGAGGCGCGGCATGCGCTGGTCGAGTAGGACGAGATCGATACCTCCCTTTCTGATCCGTGCCACGGCCTCCAGCCCGTCGGCGGCCTCGGCGATGTCGTAGCCCAGATGCCGGAGGAAGCCGCCGAGCATCTCCCGCTGGCTGGCCTCGTCATCGGCGATCAGGATCGTGTGTTCCCCGGCCATCCAACCCTCCTCAGCGCGCGGACCCCGGCACGGCAGGGAGCACGATGCGTACCACCGTGCCGCCTTCTCGACGAGGTGCGACGGCCACGCTCCCTCCCATCTCGGTGACCAGGCGGTGCACGATCGGCAGCCCCAGACCGTTCCCCCCGGGTTTGGTGGAGAATCCGAATTCGAAGATCTTGTCCAGATCCGCCGGCGGGACCCCGGGGCCGTCGTCCTCGACCGCGAGGAACACCGCGTTTCCCGTCGTACCCGTGACGACCCGGACCTGGCCGCTTTCCCCGGTCGCATCCGCGGCATTGCGGACGAGGTTGTGGAGGATCTGGCGGATCGCGGCGGGGTCGAAGACGGCCTGCGGGGGAACGCCGAGCTCGACGGAAAGGCGGGGCCCGTTCGGAAGCCCCGGAGCGAGAAACGCGATGGTCTCGCGAACCGCCGCGTCGAGATCGCCCGGTTTCGGATCGAGGCGCGGGGGACGGGCCAGCTCGAGAAAGCCGCTCACGATGCCGTCGAGCCTCTCGACCTCGGCGCGCAATACCCCGGCGAGCCTTCGCTGCTCGTCCGCTCCCTCTTCCGCCAGGAACTGTTTCTGGATGCGTTGCACGCCGACCGAGATCGTGTTCAGCGGGTTCCGCACCTCATGGGCCACCGTGGCCGCGAGGCGGCCGAAGGCGGCCAGACTCTCCGTGCGCCTGGCTTCCCGCTCGAGGCGCCTCAGCTCCGTGAGGTCGCGGAGGACCAGGGCCGTGCCGGCCGGCTCCCCGCCGTCGTCCCGGACGGGAGAAGCCGAGGCGAGGACGTCCACCAGCGCTCCGCCACCCTCCGTCACGATGGCGAACTCGCGGGTGCGCGTCTCGCCCGAAAGCAGGTCCTCGACACCTGCGCACGGGGTGTCCCGGCAGGCCTTGCCGACGAGGTCCGGGGCGGCACACCGAAACAGCCGGCACGCCGCCGGATTGACGAGCCGCAGGATGCGCTGCGTATCCACCACGACCACTGCGTCGCCGATCCCCTCCAGGACGGCGTCGGTCAGCGAGCGGGCGCGGGCGCTCTCGCCGCGGAGAGCGGCGGCGCGGCGCCGCGCGGCCACGACCCCCGCGACCGCCACGGCGAGCGCGAACGCGACGATGGCGGCCGCCAGGGTTCGCCGGCGGCCCGAGCGTGCGGCCGCGTCCAGGGGGTCGGCGGCAAGGCCTACCTTCAGTCGCGCGGTCTGACCGCGCCGCAGCTCGACGGGGCGCTCCAGCTCGAGGGCTCTCGTCCCCGGGGCGCTCGCGCGCGGTCCCGTGCCGGCGATAGAGCGGCCCTCGGAATCCTCGAGCTCCGCGTAGAGAATGCCTCCGGTCTCGGCGACGGCGTTCATGATGTTGGACGCCCCCACCTCTTCCTGAAAGGCGAGCATTTGTCGCGCGTCCATGACGACGAGCAGGGCGCCCCCTCGGGCGCGTCGAACCGCGGCGGCATACCGCATTCCCTCGCCGAGAGGGGAGGGCCGGACGCCCAGGACGAGCTCGTCAGCCTTTCCCTCGATCAGCGGCTGCAACGCGGAGACGTAGGGGCTCGCATGTGGTCCCCCGCTCGGATCGTCGGGACAAGCCTCGCTCTCGCGATGCAGCCCACGATCCAACAGGAGGATGTGATGCAGTCCCAGCTCGACGGCGAGGTCCATGAGCGATTCCGGGGAGAGGCGGCCCGAGGCGTCGAGGCGGTCGAGGAGGTGGGCGATGTCGAGCAGGCGGGCCGAGGCCAGCTCTTCGACCTCACGCCCCGAAGACAGCGCGTTCTCCACCGCATGAACCAGTGCCTCGACGAGAGCCCCTCCCTCGGACGCCACCAGGCTCTCCATCTCCCCGTGACGCGCTCTGTCCTCGATCTCGGTCCACGCGAGCAGGAGCACCGCGAGCCCGACGACGGCTAGCGCCGTCAGCAGAAGCGCGGCGTGCCTTCCGCGGCGCTGCGTCGGGTTCAAGGGGCCGGTCCCTCCGGGAAGTGATTCCAGCGGCGACTCCCATGCTCCGCGCCGGGACGCTCTTCGCACTCGGGCCATGGACGCTCGCATTCGAGTAACGGCGGGAGGCGTCCTGGCAGGACCCGCAGGCCGATAGTCTAGCCCGGATCGCTGCCGGCCGAGCGATGCGTGAACCCGAATCCGGCCGCTCTGCGGGTGCCGGCGAGGCGAGTCGTCAGATCCGTCGTGACCCCGGGATCGGGATCGCGCCGGGATCGACGGTCCCGAGCTTCATCTCGAACCGCCACTTCCAGATCTCGTAAATGGGCGGATAGACGAGCAGCTCGAGGACGAAGCTCGTGACGAGCCCGCCGGCCATGGGCGCCACGACCCGCTTCATCATGTCGGCGCCGGTCCCCATGGACCACATGATCGGCATCAGTCCCATGAAGGCCGCGGCCACGGTCATCAGCTTGGGGCGGATTCGCTTCACCGCGCCGTGGATGATCGCCTCCCGTAGGTCCTCGCGGGTCCTCATCTTTCCCGCCCGGACCGCGTCGTAGTAGGACAGGTCCAGGAACAGGAGCATGAACACGCCGGTCTCGGCGTCGAGCCCCATGAGCGCGATCATCCCGACCCAGGTCGCGATCGACACGTTGTAGCCGAGCCAGTAGACGAGCCAGACCGCGCCGATCACGGAGAACGGCACGGCGAGCATCACGATGGACGCCTTCACGGCCGACTTCGTGTTCATGTAGAGCAGGACGAAGATGAGGAAGATGGTGATCGGCACCACGATCTTGAGGCGCTCGCGGACACGGAGGATGTTCTCGTACTGGCCGCTCCACTGGATCGTGTAGCCCGTCGGGATCTTCACCGCGCCGGCGACCGCCGCCTTGGCCTTCTCGACGTAGCCGCCGACGTCCGACCCCGAGATGTCCACGTAGACATACCCCGCGAGCATCCCGTTCTCGTCGCGGATCATCGAGGGCCCGGTCGCGAAGCGGATGTCGGCCAGCTCGGCCAGGGGGATCTGGGCCCCCGACATCGTGGGCACGAGCACCCGCTTCAAGCTCTCGAGGTCGTCGCGGAGCTCGCGGGCGTAACGGACGTTGACGGTGTACCTCTCCCGTCCCTCGATGGTCCGGGTGATCGCCTCCCCGCCGATCGCGGACATGATCACGTCCTGGGCTTCCTGCACGGAGAGCCCGTAACGGGCGAGCCGGTCCCGCCTGAGGTCGAAGTCGAGGAAGTACCCCCCAGCGGTGCGCTCGGCGTAGATGCTGCGCGTGCCCGGGACGTCCCGGACGGCGCTCTCGATCGAGGCGCCGATGCTCTCGATGACCGCGAGATCCGGCCCGAAGACCTTGATGCCGACGGGCGTCCGGACACCCGTGGTCAGCATGTCGATGCGGGCCTTGATCGGCATGGTCCACGCGTTCGTGACGCCGGGGAACCTCAGCTTCTCGTCCAGCTCGCCGACGATGTCCTCCATCGAGATGCGGTCCGGCCAAACGTGGCGGAAGGGGGACTGGAGAAAAGAGGGGAGGCCGGAATAGAAGCGGCGCACCGTCCGCCACTCCGAGTGCGGCTTGAGGACGATCGTCGTCTCGATCATCGAGAACGGAGCCGGGTCGGTCGAGGTCTCCGCGCGCCCGGCCTTTCCCCACACGCTCGAGACCTCCGGCACCTCCTTGATGAGCTTGTCCATGGTCTGGAGCAGCCGGGCCGCCTCGGTCACGGAGACGCCGGGCAGGGTGGTCGGCATGTAGAGGATCGCCCCCTCGTCGAGCGGGGGGAAGAACTCGGATCCGAGCTCGAGGTACACGGGGACCGTCGAGGCGAACGCCAGCACGGCGAGCAGGACGATCGTCTTGGGCCAGCGAAGGACGAAGCGGCACGCCGGCTCGTACACGGCGAACAGGACACGGCTGATCGGGTGCTTCTCCTCGGGGTAGTAGGTCCCCACCACGGCCTGGTGGCCGATCCAGGCGAGCCACCTCGGGCGGAACCGCAACCTGTCCATCCGCGTGAACAGCATGCGCATCGCGGGGTCGAGGGTGATCGCCAGGACCGCGGCGATGGCCATCGCGAGGTTCTTCGTGTACGCGAGGGGCTTGAACAGGCGCCCTTCCTGGTCCACCAGGGTGAAGATGGGCATGAACGCGACCGCGATCACGAGGAGCGAGAAGAAGACCGACGGCCCGACCTCCTTGAGGGCGTCGAGGCGCACCTTGTGGAAGTCGCCGACGCGCCCCCCCGCTTCCCAGAGCTGCAGCTTCTTGTAGGCGTTCTCCACCTCGACGATCGCGCCGTCCACGAGGACGCCGATGCTCATCGCGATCCCGGCGAGCGACATGATGTTGGACGTCACCCCCATGAAATACATGGGGACGAACGCGAGGATCACCGACACCGGAATCGTCACGATCGGGACGATGGCGGAGGGGATGTGCCAGAGGAAGACGAGGATCACGAGGCTCACGATCGCGATCTCGACGATCAGCTCCCGCTTCAGGTTGGCGATCGAGCGCTCGATCAGCTCGGAGCGGTCGTACGTGGCGACCAGCTCGACACCCTCCGGCAGCGACGGCCGCACCTCGTCGATCCGCTTCTTGACCCTCTCGATCACGTTGAGCGCGTTCTCGCCGTGCCGCATGACGACGATCCCGCCGACCGTGTCGCCGATCCCGTCGAGGTCCGCGACCCCCCGGCGGATGTCCGGCCCGAGGACCACCCGCCCGACGTTCCGCACCAGTATCGGGGTGCCCTTGCCGTCGTCGCCGACCACGATCTGCTCGAAGTCCTCCACGGACGTCGCGTACCCCCGCCCGCGCACCATGTACTCGGCCCCGGCGAACTCCACGACGCGGCCGCCGACGTCGTCGTTCCCTCGCCGGATCGCCTCGACGACCTTCTGGATCGGGATCCGGTAGGCCAGGAGCCTCGCGGGGTCGAGGTTGACCTGGTACTGCTTCTCGAATCCGCCGATCGACGCGACCTCTGCTACTCCCGGGACGCTCTGGAGCCAGTATCGCAGGTACCAGTCCTGGAACGACCGGAGCTGGGCCAGGTCGCGCTTCCCCGAGCGGTCCGTGAGCGCGTACTGGTAGACCCAGCCGACCCCCGTGGCGTCCGGCCCCAGCTCGGTGCGCACGCCTTCCGGCAGCCTCGGGAGGATCTTGTTGAGGTACTCGAGGGTCCGGCTCCTCGCCCAGTAGATGTCGGTCCCGTCCTCGAAGATCAGGTAGACGTAGGAGAAGCCGAAGTCGGAGAACCCGCGGATGGACTTGACCTTCGGCGCGCCCATCAGCGCCGTGACGATCGGGTAGGTGACCTGGTCCTCCATGATGTCGGGACTGCGGTCCCACCTGGAGTACACGATCACCTGCGTGTCGGAGAGATCGGGGATGGCGTCGAGGGGAACGCCCTTCATCGCGTAGACCGCCATCGCCACGGCGGCCGCGCAGAGGATCAGGACGACGAACTTGTTCCTCGCCGAGAACTCGATGATCCGTTCGATCATGCCGGCGGCTCTAGGGCTCGTGCTTTTCGGGGCCCGGGCGCCGCGGAGCCCGCGGCGGTGGCCGCGAGCGCCGCCTTGAGTCTGGACTCCGAATCCACGAAGAAGTTCGCGGACGTCAGCACCTTCTCGCCGGGCGAGAGGCCACGGAGGACCTCGAACGTGTCGGGGAGGCGCAGGCCGATCTCGACGTCGCGCGGCTCGAAGTAGCCGTCCCCCTTGTCCACGAAGGCGATGCTGCGCGCGCCGGTGTCCATCACGGCGCTCGCGGGGACCGCCGTCCGCTCGCCGAGGTCGGCACTCAGGATCACCTCGGCGTACATGTCGGGCTTCAGCTCGAGCCCGGGGTTCCCGAGCTCGATCCTCGCCTGCGCCGTCCGCGTCGCCGGATCCATGACCGGATACACGAACGAGACCTTCCCCTCGAAGCTCTTGCCCGGCAGGTACGACAGGGTGACGGCCGCGCCCTGCCCGATGCGGACGAACGGCAGCTCGTACTCGTAGACGGACGCCACGACCCAGATCCGGGAGAGGTCGGCGATGTTCAGCAGGTCCATCTCCGGCTCGATCCGCTGCCCCTCGGTCACGTTGCGCTCCAGGATCGTCCCCGAGATCGGAGCGTAGATCGTCACCGTGCGCCTTGCCCGGCCGGACTGCTCGATCTCGCGGATCTGCTCGTCGGAGAGGTCGAAGAGCTCGAGGCGCCGGCGGGCGCTCGCCACCAGCTCGTCACCGGAGCCGGCCACCGACGGGATGCTGCTGCCGGCCGTCCGGGCCCGCGCCTGCAGGGCGACGAGGTACTCCTGCTGGGAGGCGAGCAGCTCGGGACTGTAGATCTCGAGCAAAGGCTGTCCCTCCCGGACGACCTCTCCGGTCGCGTTCGCGTGGAGCGTCTCGACGTACCCCGCGATCTTCGTGTGAATGTGCCGCAACCGCGTCTCGTCGTAGGTCACGCGGCCGGCGGCGCGGATCGTTCGCCGGAACGGGGCCCGCACGACCTCGGATGTCCGGACGCCGATGAGCTGCTGCTTCTGCGCGGAGAGTCGAATGGAGGCGAGTCCCGGAACGGCGGCGGCATGCGCCGGTTCCGGAGCGGGCAAGTCGCCGGCGCGCGAAGGAGGCGGCGGTTCGACGCTGCTCACCGCGGGCTCGGTCAGCGAGTCCTCGATGGGCACGAGACGCATGCCGCAGATCGGGCAATCGCCGGGCTTGTCGGACACGACGGTCGGATGCATCGGGCAGTGGTACTTGGCGGCGGGGGCCGCGGCACCTGCCGCGGTGCCTTCGTTCGGCGCGTGCCGGGCCAGCATGAAGGCGCCGCCCGCCGCGCCGGCGAGGATCGCCGCGCCGAGAATCAGAAGGACGCCCCGCTTACTCATTCGCGACTCCCGCGGCGCGATCCCCGCCGCCCGGCGAAACGTATTCGGTCCCCGTGAGCGGCTCGAGGGCGGCCAGCGCGCGGATTCTCTCGGCGCGCAGCGTCTCGAGGTCCCTCTCGTAGCCGAGGAACGCGCGGAAGTCCTCGATCAGCGTGACGAACTCCGCCCGCCCGGCGGAGTAGGCCGCGGCCGCCGAGTCGAGGGTGCTGCGCGCCAAGGGCAGCGTGCCCTCCGCGGTCAGGCGCATCTGCTCCGAGGCCCGGGAGGCCCGGGCGAGCAGGGTCCGGACCTCCGCGAGCAGCGTGACGCCGCGGCCGTCGAGGTCCCGCCCGGTCGCCTCGAGTTCGAGCTCGCTCTGGGCCACCGCTTCCTTCTGCTTGCGGTTCTTGTAGAGCGGGAGCTTGATCCCGAACATCCCCATCACCATCGGGTCGAGCGATCCCCGGTTCGCGTACCCCGCTCCCCACGTGAAGTCGGGCTTCGAGGCCTTCTTCGCGAGGGTCACCCGGCTTTCGTCCCGGCGAATGGCCGCGCGCAGGGCCATGAGCTCCGGGGAGCGCTCGAGCGCGGCCGCCTCCGCCGACGCGGCGTCGGGAATCTCGCCGGACGGGGCCGCCGACGCAGGACCGAAGGGCTCGTTCCCCGATGAGCCGAGAAGAGCGGCTAGCGACGCGGCGGCGCCGCTCCGCTCCTCGGCGAGTCCCGCCAGCTCGACGTCGAGGCGCACCAGCTCCGTCTCGGCCTTGAGGACGTTCTCGAGGATCCCCTGACCCGTCTCCAGCCTGGCGCGCGCCGCGTCGCGGTAGGCGAGGAGCAGCTTCCGGCTCTCCTCGAGGATGGACGACGTCCGGTCGATACGGTGCAGCTCGACGTAGGACTCCTTCACGGCGGCCCGCACGCCGAGCCTCGCGATCTCGACCGCCTGCTGCGAGACGCCGATCTCGGAGCGGGCCACGTCGCCGGCGAGCTGCCGCTTGCCCGGGTACGGCACGTCCTGAATCCACGAGAAGGTGAGGTTCGACATCTCGCTCGTGCCCAGGGTGAACTCGTTGAACGTCTCGTTGGTGAGGGAGACGCTGACCGTGGGGTCCGGCAGCGCCTCCAGCTGGGAGGGGACGTGCTTCAGGGCTTCGACTCGCGTGCGGGCCGCCAGGATCTCCGGGTTCGACGCATCGGCGCGGGAGAGCAGCTCGGCGAGGTCGGCCGGAGGCGGCTCCGCCGCGGCCGGGACGATCGAGATCCCGGAGGCGAGGAACGTCAGGGCCACGAGGAACGGCGTTCGCATCCGGCCTCTCCTAGCGCGTCGCCGACTGCAGCTCGGCGAACGTCGTCAGCGCGCCACCGTGGGCCCGCGCGAAGGTCTCGGCCTTGGCCTTGGACCCGAACGCGAGCAGGCTGGGAAGGCAGCGGTCGTACTCCGTCTTCAAGCAGCAGCCCCGCTCGTCCCTGGGCGGGGACCCCGCCGTCGCGGCGCAGGGCGAGACGTCGCTCCCCTCGACGTAGATCGCGCGGGTGGCGTCGATGCGCTCCGCGGTGTCGAAGTCCTTCACCGCGAGCGATGCCACCGCCGGGTGCGGGCGGGCGAGGTAGTGGAGCGCGCAGCGCGGGCAACAGGTCTGGACCAGGGAGCCGTTCTGGAGCCGCACGTCGAAGGAGAGGTTGCGGCACTCGGCCCGTCCGCATTGCTCGCAGAACCTCGCCTCGCCCGAGCAAGCCGCCGCGACCGCCGTCATCGTGGCGGCCAGGAACAAACTCCGCAGGATCGAGAACCGGGACCGACGCATGGAGACCTCCGACGCACGACGGGACATCCAGCAACCGCCGTGCCACGCACGATCGGCTCGTTTCCCGCCGAATCCGCGCACGCCCGGTCTTCGAATCGTCCGACCTGCATCAGTCGCTGTCTGATATGCCACAACCGGGTCGCCGCGCGCCGCGTTCGCTTGCCTCTCGCTTCGGTCGAAGTCCCGGTCAGCGGCTCGCGGCGTCGCGGAGGAGCGGAATCCGAAACTCGTACGCGCCGGATGCGACCTCGACCACGAAGCGCCGCGCCGGCCCGGCGCCGGACCAGCCGCCGAGGCGCACGCCCGGAGAGGAGGCGAGCGGATGCCCCGACTCGAGCACCTGCGCGACGTCGGCGTCGGTCGCGACGGGGAGCTCCACCCGTCCGGCCGTTCCCGGCGGCACCTCGACGCTCCAGACCAGGCCGTCGGGGCCCCGCTTCCACGAGCTGCGCACGGTCCCCTCGGGCGCCTCGCGCTCGGCGCGTGCCCACGCGAGCCCCGACCCGGTGAACGCACGGAATTCGAAGGGCCCGTCCGGCGCGGCGCGCCCGGCGAGGCCGGCGACGTCCGAGAACAGCCACGGGTCGAAGGCGGCGTGCATCGGGTGCGACATCGAGCCGCGGTAGCTCGCGTAGTCGCGCGGCCAGCATTCCCACAGCGTCGTTGCCCCGAGGTCGAGCAGCGCGCGGTAGCTCGGCAGCTCCGGCTTCGTCAGGAGGCGGACGGCGGCATCTCCCTCGCCGTTCCGGTTGAGCACCTCGAGCACCGCCGGCGTGCCGAAGATGCCCGCGTCGAAGCGGCGCCCGCCGTCCACCGCTCGCCGGAGCGCTTCCCAGAGCGCGGCGGCCCGCGCGGCGTCGGGGGCGAAGGGCCAGGCGATCGCGAGCGCCGCCTGCGAGCGCGCGCCGGGTCCCGGCGGGGACGTCACGGCGTCCGCCAGCGCCTGCGCGGCCGCGGCGCGCTCCACGGCGTAGCGGCGCTCGTCCTCCGGCCGTCCGAGGAGCCGGGCGGCTCGCGCCATCACGTCGAGGCACCGCACCAGCATCGCCGTGGACGTGACCGGGACCTCTCTCGTTCCGCCCCACCGCTCGACGCCGGCCCAGCAGAACGAGGGAGAGCTCCAGTCGCCCAGCCCCTTGCGCAGCAGCCCGTCGTCCGAGCGCTCCGACAGGAGAGAATCCGGTCCACCGCCGCATCGCGTCGTAGAACGGCGCCAGTTCGCCGGGGTTTCCGGTCGCGCACGCGACGCTCCAGGGAACGAACACGAGCGCGGAGCCCCAGTCGGGGGTCGCCATGCCGATCGTGCGCTTGCCCGGCGCGATCATGTGAGGGATGCCGGCGGGTTTCTCGCGCTCCGCGCGGTCGAGGAACCCGAGCCCGAACGCGAGGGTGCGCTCGGCTGCCCGCCCGCCCGTGATCATGTCGCCGGTGTACTTGCGGAGGAACGCCGCCGCGTCGAGGTTCGACAGCAGCACCGGCGCGAGCACGTGCGCGTCGCCCGTCCAGCCGCAGCGCTCGCGCACGGGACAGTCGGTCGGCACCCCGTGCAGGTTCGCGACGACCGTGCGGAGCGCGGCATCGTGAAGGCGGTTCAGCTCGGGATCGGCGCAGCTGAACGATCCCGCGCGCGCCAGGTCGGTGTGAACCGGGATCGCGCTCAGCGTGCCGGCCACCGGCGCCTCGAGCAGGCGGCCCGACTGGACGCTCAGCTCCACGAACTGGAAACCGTGATAGGTGAACCGGGGCTCCCACGTCTCGCCCCCGGCGTCGCCGCGGGCGGTGTAGACGTCGGTCTGCTCGACCTTCGTGGCCTCGATGCCGGTCGTGATCGGGTCCAGCCCGCCGTCCGCCGCACGCTTCTCGGCGAACCGCAGCTCGATCCGGGTGCCGGCCTCGGCGCGCACGGAGAGGCGGCACCAGCCGGCCAGGTTCGCGCCGAAGTCGTAGATCCAACGCCCCGGACCGAAAGGCACGATCGAGCGCGGCGCGACGGGCGCGCCGCGGCGCGCCGGCGGGCACGCCTGCGCCACCAGCTCGCCTCCGGGCGCCTCGAGCGGGACCACCGGCTGCCAGGCGCCCCGCGCCTCGCCCGGCCCCGCCCAGCCGGGAACCTCCCCTCGCGCGTCGTGGACCTCGCCCGCGTAGACGTTCGCGGCACGGACCGGGCCCGGCCGCCCGCGCCACGACAGATCGGCGGGGACGCTCGTCGAGGTGCCGTCGGGATGCTCGAGGACGAGCTGCATGCGCAGGCGCGGCTCGCCGTACGACAGTCCGCGCGGGCCCCAGACCCGGTTCTGGTTGAACCACCCGTCTCCGAGCGCGACGCCCACGACGAGCCGGCCCGGCGGGCCGGCGAGCACAGCCTTCGAGACGTCGTGGGCGACGTAGAACACCCGCTCGCCGTAGTCGGTCTGCGCGGGGTCGAGGACGTGGTCGCCGATGCGCTGCCCGTTGACCCACAGCTCGTGCCATCCGAGGCCGCACACGTACGCGCGGGCGGACACCACCGGCCGGGTCAGCGCGACCTCGCCGCGGAGGAGCGCTTCGGCATCGCCGCGCGCCGCGGCCGGCAGGCCGATCCAGGGGCCCGTCCAGTCGCCGGGCTCGAGCAGTCCCGTCTCGAACCACGACGGCTCCGACCACGGCCCCGGCCCGCCCTCCGCCGTCCAGGCGCGCACCCGCCAGTACACGCGCTCGCCCGATCGCGGCGGGCGCGCCGGAGCGTAGGCGCACGCGAGGGAGCGGCCGTCCACCCGTCCCGAGTCCCAGGACACGGCGCGCCCGGCGCGCAGCGCCGCTTCCGAGGGCGCGGCCTGCACCTGGTACGCGACCGGGTCCGCGCCCCGCCGAGAGGGGGACGGCGGCCACCGCCACGTCAGGCGCGGTCGCGGGGTCTGCAAGCCGAGCGGGGCCGCTTCACCGTCGGCCCGAAGCCCCACGGGGGCCGCCGGCGGCGCGCCGCACCCCGCGATCAGCGCCGCCAGCACGATCAGTGGCAGGGCGGCGATCGCGGTCGCAGCGCGGCGCCGGCACCCGCTAGCAGAGCCCTGGCTCGGCATTCGGGAGCTCCTATCGCGAGGCGTCGGGCGCCCGCGCGCGGCGGACCGGAGGGGGCATCTCGGACCCGGCGCCGCGGACCGACTTCCAGAGGATGCGGTTCAGCTCGAGCTCCGGGGCGAGATCGGCTTCCGCGAGCTCCATGTCCGCCGAGGCCTCGGCGCCGTAGGCGTCGGAGGCGTTCTTCTCGTCGAGGGGGATGCGCGGCTCGAGATGGGTGTAGGGCGCGAGCACCGGCTTCGCCTGGAACGCGCCGTACATCGGCGTCGCGGAGGCGTCGTACTGGCTCATCGGAGGGAGCCCCAGGATCAGCTCGATCGTGCGCAGCATCCCCGAGGTCGTGTACGGCGTGCCGTCCACGACCCCGCGCCGCGCGTAGGGGCTCGCGACGAGGGCGACGGACCGGTGGGCGTCCACGTGATCGGGGCCGCTCTGCGCGTCGTCCTCGAGGACGAGGACGGCCGATTCCTTCCAGACCTTGCTCGTCGAGATCGCCTCCACGACGCGCCCGAGGGCCAGGTCGTTCTCGGCGACCATCGCGCGCGGCGTCGGGAACCCCGCGCGGGTCCCGGCCGTGTGGTCGTTCCCGAGGCGGATGATCGAGAGCCGCGGCACCGTTCCCGCGGCGTCCATGGCGCGGAACTCCGCGAGCCAGACGTCCACGCGCCGGTTGTCGGGGATCTTGAGGTCGTACGGCGGGTAGTCGGGGTTCACGAGCCCCTCGAGCCCCGGAACCGTCGCCACGACCTTCCCTTCGCCCGTGTCGTGCTCGTCCTCCGGCTCCGGCCCGCGCATGGCGAACTCGCCGTAGCTTCGCACGCTGACGCCGGCGCGCGTGCACGCGTCCCAGATGTACCCGCCGGCGGGCGCCGTGATGTTGCCGAAGGGGTTCCGTGCCGCGCCGCCGCCCTCGCTCAGGTAGCGGCCCCCCCGGTGGGCGTAGTTGGTCGGCCACATCTTCTCGATGTAGTCCGTCGCGTAGGCCGCCGTGGAGAACGCGTGCCCGTCGTAGCTCACCTCCGCGTCCACGAAGAACGCGTCGAGCGTGACGAACGCGCGCGCGATCGCGTGCGCGTTCGGCGTCACGTCCTCGCCGAAGATGGCGAGGCCCGGGTCGCCGTCGCCGCGGCCGAGATCGCCGAGGACCTGGTCGAACGTCCGGTTCTCGCGGATGACGTAGAAGACATGCCGGATCGGCGACGGCGCGCCCACCTTGGCCGGGATCGGCGAGCCCGGGGGAGCCGAGGCCGGCGCCAGGCGCGTCGCGTCGCTGTACGGGGTGAGGGCGTAAACGGTCTTCGTGTATGCCGCGAGCGCCGCGGGGTCGGGGTAGGGGAGAATGGACAGGGATCCCTGCAGCAGCCGCCCGATGTACTGCCCCTCGGGCCCCGGGATGCCGGGATGGCCCGCGCGCGGGTTGGCCTGCGACGTCAGCCCTTTCCCGCTCAGGACGTACACCTTCGACCCGTCCCGGCAGAATTTCACGCCGGTGGGGTACCAGCCGGTCGGGATGAAGCCCAAGACCCGCGAATCTCCCGGCCGCGAGATGTCCACGGCCGCGACGGCGTTGTTGTCCGCGTTGGCGGCGAGCAGCGTCTTCCCGTCCGGCGAGACGTCGAGCGCGTTCGGCGTGCTGCCGGCCGGCGCTCCGGGATAGAGCGCGACCGAGATCTGCTCGGCGGCCGCGCGCCTTTCGAGGTCGATCGCCCAGACCGAATTCGTGTTGGCGCACGCCACGAACAGCCGCCGCCCGTCGCGCGAGAAGGCCATCGCGTTCGGGTGCTCGCCGACCGCGATCTCTCCCTTGGGCTCGAGCGTCTTCGCGTCGAAGACGAGCACCCGCGCGCCGCCCCAGAGCGAGACGTACACCGCGGCGCCGTCGCGGCTCACGAGGCACGTGTACGGCTCGGCCGAGAGCTTGCGCGTCGCGACCACGCCGCCGGACTCGAGGTCCACCGAGGTCAGCGCCGTGCCGAGGACATGAACCGCGTACAGGGTCTTCCCGTCGGGGGAGACGGCGAGACCGCCGACGAACCCCTTCTCGTTCGCGTCCTGCTTCTCGCCGGCGGCCGCGATCCGCGCGATCGCGATCGTGCGCGCGACGGCCAGGCGGCCCTTCTTGTCCGCCAGCTCGAGCACCGCGTCCTGCGCGGCCCCCGAGGAATAGAGCCGCTTGCCGTCCGGGTGCCAGGCGAGCCCGAGCCAGGCGTGGTCCATCGAGACCGTGTAGCGCACTAGCCCTTTCTCGAGGTCCACCACGGTGAGCGTCGGCTTCTCCATGCCGTTGTTGGACACGACGAGCGAGCGGCCGTCGGGCGTCTCGAGCATCGCGAGGGGAAGGTCGCCGATCGGGATGTGGCGCCCGGCGGGGGCGATCTTCCAGCCGTTGGGGAGGAGGACGACGCCGCGGCCCCGGCTGCCCGGCTGGGCGGACTTCACCGTCCCGCTCTCCGGGGCCGCGCCCGCCGTCGGGAAGAAACCGGTGGCCAGGACCGCGACGAGAGCGAGACCGCCGCGACGGCTTCTCACGTCAGGCCTTCCGGGTGTACTCGATCAGCATCGTGCGGAACATCTTGCCCTTCGGTCCCTTGGTCCACATCTCGTAGGTGTGGTGGTCGCGGTCCTTGACGAGGACCTTGGACGTGAAGCGCACGCGCTTGCCGGAGGGCTCGAAGGCCACCAGCTCGGATTCCATCTTCTTGTCCGTCGGCTTGCCGACGCCGTCGGACGTCATCATCCCGGTGCCGAAGTTGTCCATCCAGGTGCCAATGTACTTTCCCCGGATGTTGTCGTAGGCCGTGTAGCCGATCCCCTCGAACGGCATGCCCATGGACGTCCCCTCGAACCGCTGCTCGAGGTAGCGGCCGCCGAGCACCCAGCGATTCTCGGATTTCCCCTGGCTGACCTCCGGCGGCACGCCGGGCTCCATCACGAACGTCATCCTCGTGTCCCAGGCGCCGACGAACTTCTCGAGGCGCGCGTGGCCCGCGCTCGGGGTCATCGCCTTCTGCCAGGCGGCCATCATCGCCTGCTCGTCCATGGCCTTCGGGGCGGTCCGCTTCTTCGCCGTATGCTTCACCGGCCGGGCCGGCTTCTTCTTCGCGGTCTTTCCCTTGCTCTTGTTCGCGATCGCCATCTCTCTACCTCCGTGGAATGGGCCGGCATCGCGGCCGGCCACGACGCGGCCGATTATCGGCCCGGCGGCCATCCGCCGCAAAGGGAAAGCGACGGAAGCGCCGTCCCGACGATTGACAGAGGAGATCGAGGACCCTAGCTTAGGCGCGTCGGCCTGTCCGGCCCGAGGACCGAGCTTGGCCCGAACGATGCGTGCATTGCTGCCGGTCCTGGCGCTCGCGGCGGTCATCGCCGCGGCGTACGGCCCCTCGCTCCGGGGAGGGTTCGTCTGGGACGACCGGCCTCTCATCGTGGACAACCACCTCGTCCGCGAGAAGGGGAGCCTCGGTACGCTCCTCACGTCCGGCTTCTGGCAGACCGGCGACCGTCACGACCGCTTCCGCTCGTTCTTCCGGCCCGCGGTGAGTCTCACCTACGCCGTGGACTACGGGCTGTGGGGGCTCCGCCCGCTCGGGTTCCGCCTCACGAACCTCTTCCTGCACCTCCTGTGCTGCTGGCTCGTCTACCGCCTCGCGATGGGCGAGGGGCTCGGGCCGCGAGCCTCGCTCGTGGGCGCGGCGCTCTTCGCCGCGCACCCGGTTCACGTCGAATCGGTCGCGTGGATCTCCGGCCGCACCGATCTCGTCTGCGCGGCGTTCTTCCTGGGCGCGTTCCTCGCGTACCGGACTGCGATTGCTTCGGAATCGCGCCGCCTGGCCTGGCGCGGCTTGTCGCTCTCCCTGTTCCTTCTCGCCCTCTTCTCGAAGGAGATGGCGGCGACGCTGCCGCTCCTGGTCGCCCTCGACGCCTGGCTGCGGACGGGGGGGGGGCGGCGCGGGGCCCGTGCGGGGCTGATCGCGGCGCTGCCGTACCTGGCCGTTCTGGCGCTTTACCTGCCGCTCCGGCACCTTGCGCTCGGCGCCGAGGCCGAGCCGCTGTACCGGCTGGGGTGGCTCTCCCACGTCGCCACCGCGATCTTCGTGCTCGCGAGGTACGCGACGCTCCTGATCCTCCCGGTGGGGCTCGACGCCCACTATCCCTATCGCGCCATCGAGACCCTCAGGAGTCCGCTCGTCCTCGTCTCGGTTCCGCTGCTGGGAGTGGTCGCCTGGCTGGGCGTGAGGCTCCGCCGGCGCGATCCGGGCTCGTGCTTCTGGCTTCTGTGGATCGGCCTCGGTCTCGTTCCGGTCCTCGCCTTCGGGAAGTTCGGCGACATCCTGCTCGCCGATCGGTTTCTCTATCTTCCCTCGGCGGGGCTGTGCGTCCTGGCGGCGAGGCTCGCGGCACCGGCGCTCCGCGACGGGGCGGCGCGTTTCCGCCGCGCGATCGTCGCCGGCGCGGCCGCCCTGATCGTGATCCTCCTCGTCGCGCAATCCGGGTTGCGCGCGGAGGCATGGAAGGACGACCTCACCCTCTTCTCGGGGATGGCGAAGACCTCGCCCGCGTCCGCGATGGTCCGCTCGAATCTCGGCCTCGCCTATTACCGGCGAGGCGACTACGCGCGCGCCGTCGACGAGTTCGACCTCGCGATCTCGCTCACGCCCGGCTACGCGCTCGCCTTCAACAACAAGGCGGCGGCGCTCGAGCGCATGGGCCGCTACCGGGAGGCGCTCGACCAGTACGAGCAGGCGCTGCGCGTCGCCCCCGGACAGGCCGAGGCCCGGATCAACGCCGGGAGCCTCCTGGTCCGGCTGGGAGAGACCGGCGAAGGGGTAGACCTCCTCTCCGCGGTGGTGCGGGATTACCCGCGATACCCCGCCGCTCTCTACTCCTATGCCAACGCGCTCGACACCGTCGGGCGGCGGGACGAGGCGATCCCGTACCTCGAGCGCGCGATCGAGATCGATCCCTTCTACCCGAACTCGTACTACCTGCTCGGGAAGATCTTCCTCGAGCGAGGGGAAGGCGCCGGGGCAGCGGATTCCATGCGGCGCTTCCTCGACCTCTGGACCGAGCCCGGGATCCACGCGGACGCGGCCCGGCGCGTGATCGCGCAGGCGGAGAACGGCAAGGCCGGCAGCGCTCCCGTCAGGCCGGTGGAGCCGGGTCCCTCGGCGACGGAGAGCGATCCGGGGCGGCGGCGATGAAGAGCCGGTGGGATAGGTAGCTGAGCCGGTCGAGCCGCTTGCTCGTCGTGGCGAGACCCAGCGAGCGCAGGCGCGCTTGGAGATCACCCGCGTCCCAGAGATGAAAGCCCGATGGAGCCATCGCGGCCCACTCGCGCGAGCCGCCGAGCCGCACCTTGGCGCCGACGACCAGCCGCTCCTGGATCTCGACGAGGCGGGACTTCCACCGCGGCTCGGTGACCTGCTCCTTGATGAACAGCGCGCCGCCGGCGGCGAGACGCGCGGCCAGCGCCTCGAGGACGGCCCGCTGCTCGCGAAGCGGGCGATACAGGAGAACGTCGGCGAGCACGATCGCGTCGAAAGGGCCGAGGGGCGGAGCGGCGATCTCGCCCCGCTCGAACCGGACGTTGGAGAGACCTTCGCGGCGCGCGACTTCCCGGCCCACGCGGAGGCGGTCCTCGAGCAGGTCGATGCCGAGAATGTCCCTTCCCGGCTCCCCGTCCGCCGCGAGGATCGCGAGGAGGCCATGGCCGCAGCCGGCGTCGAGGATGCGGCCGTTCTTCGGAAGCTCCTCCTCGACGCGGCGGAAGTGGGGGAAGCCGAGACACCGGAAGGCGAGGTAGGCCGCGGCGCCGGGAGACACGCGCGCGTAACGCGCCAGCCACGCGGGCAGGGACCGCTTCCCTCTCACGCGGGCTCTTTCGCGGCGGAGAGGGCGAGGCGGCGAATTTCGAGGCGGTTGTAGCCCGGGCTCGTCCGGACGAGCACCCGCTCCGGCGCGCACGCCGCGGGAATCTCGAACGACGCGAGATATGCGTGGCCCCGGTAGTACCGGACCGAAAGATCGTCCTGCCACCAGCTCTGGATCACGTTCGTCCCGGCGAGGTCGTGCTTCATGCGGTCCGAGATCTCGAGCCGCTCCGGCGCGGTCTCGGCCGTCTCGTACCCCGCCCGAATCTCGTAGGCGAGACCGTCACATCCCGGGCCGAGAGGCTCGAGCCGCGCCACGACCTCTCCGCGCGTCCGGTTCTCGCCGTTGAGGAGGAAGCTGACGAGATCGAGCCTGACGCGCTCGTCGGCGGAGCGGCGACGCGGGGGCGCGACCACGATCGCCGTCGGCCGCTCGGGGGTCGGGCCGCTCGGCGGCGGGCGCAGCGCGAACGAGGCCATGGACCCGGGATCGACTCGTCTCGGGAGCTCCGAAACGTCCGCCAGCAGGCGGCGGCGATCGTGCCCGTTTGCGACGGCGAGCACGCCGGCGGTCGCGAGGATCGCGCATGCCAATGTCAGCGCGACGGCGCGACGGGGCTCGATGCCGGGCAGGCGGGGCTTCTCCCGGGAGAGGAACACGATCCACAGCGCCAGCATGGTTACGAAGAACGCGACGCCGGCGAGCACGTTGGCCAGTTGGAGAACGCTTCCCTCCTTGAAGGCCGCGACGAAGCTGTCGACGACCGCCACCCGGTTCCAGCGGAACGCCCCCGCAAGCCCGGGGAAGAGGAGCTTCGGCGCCGCGACGAACTGGCGCGACAGCGCCGCCCCGAAGTCGGGGGTCTGGTTGTGGGGGATCCACTCGAGGCGGAACTGGACCATCAGGAGGAGGTTCCAGTAGACGAACGGCGAGGCGGCGAGGCCGGCCGCGACGAACCCAGCGCGGCGCGCGAGCCTCGCGACGACCAGCGCGAGGCCGACGCCGAGCACCGGCCACACGCTCAGGAAGTAGCGCGCGCCGAACGAGGCGCCTCCCCACCAGTACCCGTACGAGGCGATCGCCCACCACTCCAGCACGAGGATGACGAGGAGCCCCCGGAAGATGCGGGGATGGGAGCGCCGCAGGAAGAAGATCCCCGCCGCCGCGAACAGCGCGAGCGGCGTCCAGGTGAAGAGCCCGTTGAAGCGCGAGAAGAGCACCTCGAGGATCGCGGGCCGGCTCCACCGGAAGGGGTCGCCGATGTCGGCGTAGACGTTGGGGAGCCACCGGCCGGTGGTGCGCACCCACGCCGCGACCTGCGGCGCGAACCCCGCGATCGCACCACCCGCGAGCGCTGCGCCCCCCTGAAGGACGCCGATCCACCGTCCCCGGCGCATCGAGCCGGCAAGGTCCATGGCCGGGAGGGCGAGGAAGAGGATGTCCTGCGGGTGCACCAGCGCGAGCGCCCCGCCGAGAAGGCCGAGCAGCGCGTACCGGAGCGCGCCGGGAGGGGCGTCGTCGCGGGACCACGCGAGCAGGAACGCGGCGACCAGGAAGGCGCTCGCGGCGTGCGGGTAGCCGGGCCAGACGTAGGCGAAGAAGGCCATCGGGCTCGCGAAGAGGAATGCCGTCACGGCGATGGCCGAGGCGGGGCCGCCGGCGTAACGGCGCGCGAGGCGGTGGGTGAGCGCGACGGCGCCCACCGCGAGCATCATCGAGGACCACGTCGCCGCGCCGATTTCGAGAGGCCCGTATCCGTCGCCTCCCGGGAGGATCCCCAGGCGCCCCAGGAACGCCGCGAGGGGGTGGGCGAGCAGCGCCACGGGAGCCGCCAGGGTCGAGGTGCCGAGGTAGAAGATCGGGGCCGCCGGAGGGGGAAGGTACATGCCGTAGGGGTTGCGGAGGACGAACTCGTCGAAGAGATCGAGGTCCCCGTCCACGACCGCGGACCGCAGGTACCCGAAGTACCAGAGGGCGTCATGGACCAGCACGTTCTGGAAGAGGAACACGAAGCCGGCGGCGCACGCGCCGGCGAGCGCCGCGTACTCGAGGCGCGGCAGCTGCGACCGGTCGCCTCTCAGGTGGGTGCGTGCGAAGGAGAGCAGCGCGTAGACGAGCGCGCCGAAGAGGGCGAGGTCTCGGACGAACGGCCAGACCGCCGGGACCACCCGGGCGAGCACAAGGCCCGCGCAGAGCGCAGCGCCGCCGACCAGAAGCCGCGTCCCCCAGCGCGACACGATCACCTCACGCGGCCAGGCTCTCCGCGAACCCCAGCCGGTGCGCGAGGTCCAGGGCCTGCCGGATCCCCTGCGCGGTGTTCCCGTACCAGAACGCCCCCTGCCGCCCGCAGATCTCGAGGTTCGCGTAATGCTCGAGGTAACGTTCGACGACCTTGAGGTGATGGCGGTAGCCGACCCGGTAGACGGGGTACACCGCTGCGAATCGAAGCACCCATGCCTCCTCCACCTCCGCTCGGGAACGGAGGAGGCCGATGCGCATCAGGTCGTCCACCGCGCGCGACACCTGCCGGTCGTCACTCTCTCGCCAGACCGCGTCGCCCGCCTCGCAGGCGATCTCGAGGCAGACGCCGGTCCGGCCGGGGGGCGCCATCGTGCCGCAGTAGTTGGTCGTCTCGCTCAGCCGGTTGAACCGGACGGCGGGGTCGGGAACGTAGATCCAGTGATCCTCGCTCAAGGATCGCCGGCGAATCCCGAGGTACACGGTGACCATTCCCCGATTCTTGAGCGCCGAAGCGGCCTTGGTCGCCCGCGGATCCGGGGCGGGATCGAGTGCGCGGAGAACGGCGGGAAGGGGAATCGTCGAGATCACGAGGTCCGCGGGAAGGTCGAGCCCCCGCGCCCCGCATGCCGCCTCGACCGCCTCGATCTTGCCCCCGCGATGACGCAGGCGGGAGGCGTGGTGCCCGAGGAGCAGGCGCCCTCCGGACTCGGTGAATCGCCGCGCGAGCCCCTCGGGGATCGCCATGAACCCGCCGCGCGGGTAGTGAAAGTCGTCCCAGGGATCGGTGCGACCGGAAATTCTCTGGACGAGCTGCCTCAGGAAGCCGGTCCCGGGAACCGCCTCCGTCGCAAGGTCGCCGGACAGCTCCGACGGCGCGCAGCCGTGGAGCTTCAGGGTGTAGGGGCCGAAGAACGACTCGAACAGCGGCTCCCCGTAGCGCGCCACGATGTGCGTCCGGAAGTCGTCTCCTCGCGGCGTGACCGAGAGGCGGGCCGAGGCATAGCCGAGGAGCGTTCGGAGCGCGGTCCGCAGGGAGCCGCCAAGCACGTCGGATGGGTGAATCGGATAGCGATAGAAACGGCCGTCCAGGAGAATCCGGCTCACCTTGTGGCAGGAGATGAGCGGCTCGTCGAGGCAGGACTCGACCAGGCGCAGCACCTCGGCGTCGCGCGACCAGAGGCGATGCGAGAAGTAGTCGAAGGTGTACCCGCGTTCCCGGAACCCCGAGGCCAGCCCGCCCGGCCGGTCCGACGCCTCGAGGATCGTCGTCTCGGCGCCGCCGCGCGCCAGCGCGAGGCCGGCGGTCAGCCCCGCGATCCCCCCGCCGAGGACGACCGCCCTCATGCGACCGCCACGCGGCCCGGAAGAAAGACGCGTCCCCGTCCCGGCATCACGTCCGGATCATACCGGATGGCCGCGTCTTCGAGGAGGGGCACCGCCGGAGTCTCGCGGACCGTCAACGCTGCCGGAACGAGCTCACCCTGATGGGGAAGCCGAACTGTGCCTTGTTGATGGCGTCGCTGCAGTAGGCCGTGTCGTGGGTTCCGTTGCCGTCGTCGTAGAACGTGGCGACGCCGAAGCCGTTCGTCCCTCCGGTGCAGTCGTCGCCGTTGCCGTAGACGCCGTCGGGTCCGGCGATGTTCGCCGACCAGCACCGCCCCGATCGTGTCGCCGTTGCCGCCTCCGTTGGAGCTGGAACCCGCCGCCGGTGCCGATGGCGAGGATGATCCCCTCCCAGGACATTTCCCCGGAAACGGTGAGCGTTCCGGTCACCCACAGCACGCCCCTGCCGGTGAGGTTGCCGCTGAAGGTCAGGTTTCCGTCCACGAAGGTGACGGTGCTGATCGTGGTGGAGGCCCAGTGGTTGCAGGGCGCGGAAGGGGTGCAGACGTAATCGGCCGCGGCCCTGACGTCGTCGGCGAGGTTATGCAGATCCTGGCAGGTGGTCCAGGTGGGATCGATCGTGCTGCTCACGTCCGACACCGTGGCGAGCCCGGTGGCCCCGCCGGAGGTGTAGTTGGCCGGCTTCTGGACTCCCGTCTCCGCGCTCGCTTCCGACGCGGTGCCGATCGTGCCGACGACGGGGACGCTCAGCCCGGGAATGCCCGTGTAGCCGCTCGCGCCCGAGCAGTCGTCCCCCGTGAAATCCTTCGCGTTGCTGTTCCCGCCGTCGAAGTTGGCGGTGGGGCCGAGAAGGGTGATTGCGGAGGGGAATGGCGGGAAGCGTCTGCGGGTGACGATCGCCTGGACGATTTCGACCGACTGGTTTCGGCCCGCGCCGATCGCGGTGATCATCACCCGCTTGTTCGAATCGGTGAGGCTCGTCTTCCCGTCGATCGGGTCGTTCGTCAGGAAGGCGGCGTAGTAGCCGCCGCCGAACGTGGTCGCGGCCTTGATGGGGGCGTCGTCGCCGTATCCGGTGAAGCCCGTCACGTTGCCGTTCGCGTCGTAGGTCGGCTTGAGGTTCGCCTCGTTGAAGTTGATGGCGTGGTTGGAGCCGGAGGCCGCATAGAGCTCGTCGCTCAGGCTCTTGGGGTTCGCGGAGGCGAGGTTGTTCAACCGGAGCTGCTCGCGGCCGGCCTCGAGACCGGCCTCGGCGATGAAGAAGGCCTTCTTCGTGCGGATCCCGGCCTGGTTCATCTTGGCGTCCGAGTCCGCAACGAACAGCAGCGTGATCCCCATCGTGGTGAGGAGGAGCAGCACGATGGCCGCCATGACGAGGGCCGACCCCTTCTGCTCTTCGTACCGCGGAAGCCGGGGCGTGCTCATAGTTTCCCTCTCAACGCGACGACGTCGCTCACCGTGTACCGGATGAACTGGCCCGACCGCGGATCCCTCGACGGGGACTGGGTCGTGATCTTCACGGTGATCTTCGTCGGCGCCGTGGTCGAGTCCGGGGTGAACATCAGCTCGGCGGTGCCGTCCCCGTTCGCGTCGTTGGTGACACCGTCCGCCAGGACGACGAGCGTTCCCCCCGTGGACTTCCGCCATTCCAACTGCGTCCCGTTGAGCTGGATCAGCACGTCCTCGCCGTCGTCCGAGGTGTCGCCGTCCTCGTTGAGATCGGCGAAGATCTCGATGTGGTCGGCGGACGCCGGGTCGGAGGCGTTGAGCGTGAGCGCGGAGAACCCCGTCTTCAGGGGGTCCCAGCCCGCGGTGCGGATCGCGCTCGTGGCCAGCTCGAGGCAGTTCCTCGCGTCGGCCTGGACCGCCATCGCCATCTGCTGCGAGCGGTTGAGCCGCGAGCTGTCGAGGAGGAGCGGTGCGATCCCTCCGATCGCGAGGGAGAGGACCGCGAGGCTGACCAGCATCTCGACGAGGGTGAAGCCCGCCTGCCGCCGATCGGTGGTCACTTCACCCTCCTGTAGGTGAGCTCCACCACCTTGGCGGGGCCCTCGGGCTGCCGCATCGAGATCGCCCGCACGACGACGGTCTTGATGGTCGTCGGCGTCGCGTTGTTCGTCACGGTCCAGCGCACGGTCGAGCGGGGGTCGCTCGTGTCGAAGAAGCCCGTGACGTTCGAGGTGAGGCTCCCTCCCGCGGCGAGCGAATTGAAGTCCACCGTCCGCAGCATCTCCATCCGCCGGACCGCGAGGGCGCCCGCCGTGCCGTAGTCGGCCGAGGCGGCCGTTTCCCTCGTCGCGAACACGAACAGCGGCGCGACCGAGAGGACGCCGAAGCCGAGGAGGACGACGGCGACCAGCACCTCGACCAGGGAGAAACCCGACTGGTTTCGTACCTTCGTCATGATCCGATCACCCACGCGGAGCCGTTCCACCGGTCGAGGCGGACGCCACCCGCGCCGAAGAGCGTGAGCTGCTCGAAGCGCTCGCCACCACGCACCGAGACCACGCCGGCCCCCTGAGAGACGGCGCCGTCCGAGGTGAAGGTCGCCTGGTACAGGGTGCCGCCCGGGGAGTAGAGCGTCACCGGCGTGGAGCCGTCGGGCCGCTCGAAGGAGATCTTCGCCGACACCGTGACGTCGGAAAGGACGACGTCGTCCGTGCTGGTCGAGACGTCGTTGAGGTCGATCACCTGGACCCGGCGGGTGGCCGTGTCCACGGTGAACCTGCAGACGCGGTTACGGCTCACCGCCTGCATTCGGGCGAGCTGCATCTGCGTCTGGATCGAGTAGACGGCGCTGCGAGCCGCTTCGCGGCCGATCCATGCGACGGTCGTCGTTATCGCCGCGACCAGCACCAGCGCGCCGATGGAGAGGACCATGAGGAGCTCGAAGAGGGTCATGCCCCGCTCGGAGCGCCGCCCCGAATCCGATTGCGCCTTGCTACCCAAAGGTTCTCGCAACGCTTCCCCCGCTGGCGGAACGCCAATCTGTCCGGGCCCGCACGAAGCCACTTGCAGTTCCCGCTCCAACCCCACTTGCGGACTCCGGGCTCGCGCGGTCAAACTTAGGGTCCCGATCCCCGGGAGTCAACCGCGCGGAGGCCACGGAAACTCCCGTCCGGCTTGGCGTTCCCGCGTTTTTCGTGGGTCGGCCCGCGCGCGATCCGGAAACCGCCGTGCGGCCCCGCTGGCGCCGGTTTGGGGGAGAGAGCCGCCGTCCCGCGCGCGCGATTTCGTGCCCCTGATCGTCAGATCGATGACGCTTTCGTATCCGCCCGGCGAGCCGTGGCGGCGCGGGTTGGGGTACCCTTTAGGTCCCGTCACGGAATTCCCGGTCCCCGGGGAAGCGGAGCGCGCCGGAATGCCCTGGAACGCGTCGATGCCGAAGTTGAAGGCCGCGGGGAAATCCGCGCTCGTCATTGCCGGGGTCACGGTGCTCGTCTTCGCGTTGCTGGAGGGATTCTCGAGCCTCGTCCTCCTCGTCAACGACGTCGCGCGGTACTCGCGGCGGCCCCTGACCGCGCACTCGCACTTCGACCCGCTTCTCGGCTGGGCGAGCACGCCGAACGTGGACCTCCCCGACCTGTACGGTCCCGGCGCCCACTTCAGGACGAACTCGCAGGGGTTCCGCAACGACCGCGATTTCCCGGTGGACGTGCCGGCGGGGAAATTCCGGATCGTCTGCTCGGGGGATTCGTTCACGCTCGGCCACGGGGTGAGCAACGACGAGGCGTGGTGCCAGGCGCTCGCCGGCCTCGATCGCCGCCTCGAGACGGTCAACATGGGGCAGGGGGGATACGGTCTCGACCAGGCCTACCTCTGGTACCTGCGCGACGGGACGCCGCTCCGCCACGACCTCCTTCTCTTCGCGTTCATCACCGAGGACTTCTTCCGGGTCGCGCAGGACAACTTCGTCGGGTACGCGAAGCCGGTTCTCGGCGTCCGTGACGGCAAGCTGGTCCCCACCAACGTCCCGCTGCCGAAGCGCTCCTACTACCTCCCCTGGCTGACGCGAAACGCGGGGCTCTTCTACCGTCTGAGAACGCTGCAGCTGGTCAAGGCGCTGCTCGGCCAGTCCTCCGCGGGAGCCGCCGGGCCGCCCGCGCCCGATCTCAGGCGGGCCGCGGAGGTCGCCTCCCGGATCTTCGGCGAGCTGCAGAGGGTCACCCGCGAGAAGGGGACCGCGCTGGCGCTCGTCTACCTCCCGGTGCTGTCGGACTATTCCGATCCGGCATCCGATCGCTGGCGCGAGTTCGTGCGCCGGGATGCCGAGCGGCGCGGGATCCCGTTCATCGACCTCGTCGAGGAGCTGAGGAAGGTCCCGCCGGACGAGGCGCGCCGCCTCTTCAAGGACCACTTCTCGGTGGACGGAAACCGCTTCGTCGCGACAACGATCCACTCCCGCCTCTCGAGCCTCCCCGGCGTTTCGAACCGCCTGCAGGGCGCGCCCTAGCCTCGGAGCCGTTTTCTGCTCGAAAGTAGCGCGAAGGCCGAAGAGGCCTAAATTACCAACATCCCGGGCCGATAAGCAGAGGGGCGGCGGAATGCCCGCTGTCCGGGTTGTGACCGTTGAGACGGGGATGGAGGAGCCCTTCATGGCCGAAGCCGACGCAGAAGCCGCACCGCCGCAAGAGAAATCCAAGACCGGCAAGAAGGGACTCGTCCTCGCTCTCGTCGGCGTCGTGGTCCTGCTCGGCGCCGGCGCGGGGGGCGCCTACATCTGGATGTCGAAGGGCTCGGGGAAGCCCGCCGCCCCGGCCGCGCCCGCGGGCGAGGGAGCGCACGCCGGCAAGGGCGAGGCGAAGGAGAAGGGCGGTTCTCACGGCGTCCTGTCCCTCGAGTCGTTCATCGCGAACCTCGCCGATCCCGAGGGGGACCGCTACATCAAGTGCACCATGCGTCTCGTGCTCGACCGGGCCGAGGCGGCGGAGACCGTGAAGTCCGACGACCTGGCGATCACCCGGGTCCGGGACCGCGTCCTGACGCTCCTGTCGAGCAAGACGTTCGCGCAGGTCGCCACCACGGAAGGGAAGGAGTCGCTCCGCAAGGAGATCCAGGAGCAGGTGAGCTCCGTCCTGCACGACGCGGCCGTGTCGGAGGTCTACTACACCGAGTTCATCGTCCAGTAGCGGGGCCGCCGCGGCCGAGGTGCGACATGATCCGTCTCTCGCGTCTCAACCACCAGGAGATCGCGATCAACTGCGATCTCATCGAGTACGTCGAGGCCAAGCCCGACACGACCGTGAGGCTCATCACGGGGGACAGCATCCTCGTCCTCGAGAGCGTGGAAGAGGTCATCCGGCGCATCACCGAGTTCCGGAGGAACCTGATGAGCTCCGCCGGGCTCGCGGCGCTGTTCACCTCGGGCTGGCGTCCGACCACGGCGGCGCTCCGCCGCCGCGAGGACGGTGACGCGAGCCGGTTCTCCGCGGCAGGGGGCGGCGGCGAGCAAGGGGGGAGCGAGCGGTGAAGAAGTTCGACATCGCCACCCTGATCGGGCTGACCCTCGCCGTGGGCGGAATCCTGGTCGGCAACGCCCTCGAGGGCGGCAAGGTCAGCTCCATCCTCCAGCCCACCGCGGCGCTGATCGTCTTCGGCGGAACCCTCGGCGCGGTCTTCGTCACGTACCCGCTGCCGATCGTGATGCGCGGCTTCAAGGCGGCCGCGCTGATCTTCGGGAACCGGTCCTCCAACCCGCGAGGCCTGCTCGACGAGATCGTCCGCTACGCCCAGAAGGCCAGAAAGGAGGGGATCATCTCCCTCGAGGCCGAGGTCCGGAACGCCTCGGACCCCTTCCTGAAGCGCGCCATCCTCATGGCCATCGACGGCGTGGACTCCAAGACGATGCAGGAGACGCTCGAGCTCGAGCTGCACGAGATGGACGAGCAGGGGGAGCTGTCGGCGAAGGTGTACGAGGCGGCCGGCGGCTACGCCCCGACCATCGGCATCCTCGGCGCGGTCCTCGGGCTGATCCACGTCATGCAGAACCTCTCGGACGTCTCCAAGGTCGGCGAGGGGATCGCCGTGGCGTTCGTCGCCACGATCTACGGCGTCGGCTCGGCGAACATCCTGTTCCTGCCCGCGGGCGGCAAGCTCAAGGTGAAGCACCGCGAGGAGATGGTCCTGCGCGAGATGATGATGTACGGCGCCATCGCGATCCAGGAAGGGCAGAACCCGAAGCTCATCGAGGACAAGCTCTCGGCGTTCCTCCAGGAGAAGCCCAAGCCGGCCTCGGCGGCCGAGGCGGGCAAGAAGGCCGCGCCTCGGGCCGCGGCGTAAGGACGCGCCGCCGTGAAGAGGAAGCCCCCCGAGCACGCGAACCACGAGCGGTGGCTCGTCTCCTACGCGGACTTCATCACGCTCCTGTTCGCGTTCTTCGTCGTGATGTTCGCGATCTCCCAGGTCGACGCGCAGAAGCTCGGCCGGTTCGTGCAGTCGGTCAACGTCGCGTTCGAGATGAAGGGGGTCTTCCCGGAATCGAACCCGCACCCGATCCAGCTGGACCCCTCGGCGGGAGGAGGGCTCGGGATCCGGCCGAACATCGCGCCGCCCAAGATCACGGTGCAGGCGGGGATGGTCCCCTCGAGACGCGCCCAGCAGGTCCGCCGGGCCCTCGAGAGCATGCCGGGGATGTCGAAGCTGGAGGGCAAGGTCCACGTGCGCATCGACCAGCGCGGCGTCACGGTGAGCCTCTCGGAGGCCGGGTTCTTCGACACGGGCTCGGCCCAGGTGCGGGACGACGCGGTGCCGATGCTCCGCGAGCTCGCGGAGGCCTTGAAGGTCGCCGAGAGCCCCATCGCCGTCGAGGGGCACACGGACAACGTCCCGATCAAGACGCCCCTCTATCCTTCCAACTGGGAGCTTTCGACCGTCCGGGCGACCAGCATCGTCCGGTACCTGATCGAGCAGCAAGGGTACGACCCGCTGCGCCTCTCGGCGACCGGCTTCGCCGAGTACCGGCCCGTCGGCGACAACGCGTCTCCCGAGGGCCGCACCCAGAACCGCCGCGTGGACATCGTGATCCTCACCGAGACGGGCGACGGTCCCGCCCCGCGCTGAGCGCGGAAGGCGCGGAGGATCGCCGTGGCCGTCCTGGACGTCGCGCACAAGACGATCACGCTGAAGGTCGTCTACTACGGCTGCGCGCTGGGCGGCAAGACCACCAACCTGGTCACGCTGCACCGCCTCACCGACCCGGACGGACAGCACGGCCTCGTCTCGATCGCCACCCGCGACGACCGCACGCTGTTCTTCGACCTCCTGCCGATGGAGCTCGGGCAGGTGGGCGGGCTCACGGTCAACGTGAAGATCTACACGGTGCCGGGCCAGGTGCACTACGAGCTGACGCGGCGGCAGGTGCTCTCCGGCACCGACGCGGTCGTGCTCGTGATCGACTCGTCGCCGTCCGAGGTCAAGTCCAACCAGTGGGCCGCCGACAACCTGAGGCTGAACCTCAAGGGCAGCGGGTACGACCCCGACCAGACGCCGATCGTCCTCCAGTGGAACAAGCGGGACCTGCCGGGCGCGCGAACCGTGGCCGAGCTGAGCGCCGACCTCAACACGCGGGGGCTTCCCGCGTTCGAGGCGGTCGCCACCTCGGGAGCGGGCGTCATCGAGACCTTCGCGTGCGCGCTCAAGATGGCCATCCGGCAGGCGTACGCCCGGTCCGGGCGCACCATCGCCACGCCGGAGGTCCTCGACCGCACGGTGGACCTGGCCCTCGAGCAGGCCCGCGCGCGCGAGCCGTCGCTTCCCGAGCCGGCGGCGGCCGCGTTCGAGCACCGGGTGGACATGGCCGCCTACCAGGACAAGTGGGCGGAGCACGGGCGCGACCGGCGGATCCTCGACCAGGAGACGCTCCTCTCCGAGGCCGTGCAGACCAACATGGAGCTGGCCGAGCGGATCGACGGCCTGCGCGGCGTGCAGTCCTCGAGCGAGCGGCGCGCCGCCATGCTCGGCGCCCTCTCTCGCCTCGCCCCGGCCCTGTCCGATCCCGCCGGGACCGCGCTCCCCCCGGGACTCATGAAGGCGCTACTCGAGGCGTGCGGCAGGAGCCGGGGGTCGCTCCTCGTCTTCCGTCCCAACGAGAAGACGATGGACGAGCGCGAGGTGGTGCCGGAGGGGCGCGACCCCATGAATGCGGCGGTCGCGGCGTCGCTCGGGAGCGCGGCCCACCGGCTGTGCCAGGGGGACTCGCCGCGGTGGGTCGAGGACCTCAGCGGCGAGGTGTTCTTCGACGCCAGTCCGCCCGGGGCGGAGGGGGTCGTCTCGGCCCTCGTCCTTCCGCTGCGTTGCGACGGCGCGGCCTTCGGGGGGATCGTGGTCTACATCGCCGTCCAGGAGTCGCCCCCGGACGACGCGGAGAGGGAGTTCTGGACGACCTGCGGGACGCTGATCTCCCTGTCCCTGCACTGGAGGGGGCTCAGGAGGAGGCTCACGCAGGCGGCGGCCGCGGCTCCCCCGGTCTCAAGTCAGGGGGCCAGGAGCCGATAGGTAGGGATAGCGCCGGTTCGTGAGCGGCGTGGGGGGATGGCGTGCCGGAGACCTCGCAGACATCCGACCTCGAGTCGTTGCTCCTCGCGGAAGGGCTGGTGACCGCCGTCCAGGTGGAGCGGACGCGCCGCATCGCGTCGCGCCTCGCGCAATCCCGGCCCCTGGGCGAGATCCTCGTGGAGATGGGCCAGATCCCGCGGGCCGAGTACGACCGGGTACTGAAGCTCCACCGCTCCCGGATGGACGTCGTGGCCATCCTGGTCGACGACGGCTCCCTGGGCCCGGAGGGGCTCGAGGCCTACCGGGCCGCGAGGGCCAAGGCTCCCTCCCGGAGCGACCGTTCCATCCTCGTGGACGACGGCCTGGTCGGCGAGGAGCAGTTCCTGAGGGCCCTCGCCGACAAACACGGGATCGCGTACGTCGAGCCGCAGGTGGGGCTGATCGACCGGGAGCTGCTGAAGAAGGTCTCGGTTCCGTACCTCCTCCGGAACAAGGTCCTTCCCATGGGGGTCGTGGACGGCTCGCTGAACGTCCTCATGGCGGACCCGCTCGCGCGGCAGGTCGTCGGCGAGCTGGCGAGGATCTACGGCCTGCCGATCAGCGCGTGCTGCGCTACGTCGGCCCGGATCGTCGAGGCGATCGAGACGCTCGAGCGGCTGCAGGAGGGAAAGGGAGCGGGAGCGGGCTCGAGCCTCCAGTACCGCGAGATCCAGGATTCGAAGGACGACGACGAGAGCGGCGAGGGCGCGGTGCAGGTGGTGGACTACCTCCTCTTCCGCGCGATCACGCTCGCCGCGAGCGACCTCCACATCGAGCCGCTCCAGAGCAAGGTCCGCGTGCGGGTCCGGGTGGACGGCGTGCTCCAACCCCTCACAGACCTGCCGGCGGAGTTCGCGCCGCGCGTCGTCTCCCGCGTGAAGGTGCTGGCCGGGGCGGACATCGCCGAGCGCCGCCTGCACCAGGACGGACGGATCGTCGTGAAGGTGGAGGGGAGGGAGGTGGACATCCGCGTCTCCTCCTACGCCTCGATGTTCGGCGAGACGATCGTGATGCGCCTGCTCGACCGGCGCCGCGGGCTGGTGCCGCTCCAGGACCTGACCTTCGCGCCGCGCGTGCTCGCGACGCTTCGCGACGTCGTGCTCAGGACCTCGTCGGGCCTCGTCCTGGTCACGGGGCCCACCGGCAGCGGCAAGACCACGACGCTCTACTCGTTCGTGGACTACGTGAACGAGCCTTCGCTCAAGGTGATCAGCTGCGAGGACCCGGTGGAGTACGTGCTGGACGGGGTCACGCAGTGCTCGGTGAACGCCAAGACCGGCCCGACCTTCCCCGACTCGCTCAAGGCGATCGTGCGCCAGGACCCCGACATCGTCATCGTCGGCGAGGTCCGCGACGGCGTCACCGCCTCCCTCGCGGTCGAGGCGGCGCTCACCGGCCACAAGGTGTTCTCGACCTTCCACACCGAGGACGCCGTGGGCGCGATCATCCGGCTGCTCGACATGGGAGTCGAGCCGTTCCTCGTCGCGTCGACACTCGCGGGGATCGTCGCGCAGCGGCTCGTGCGAAGGGTGTGCGCGGCCTGCGCGAAGTCGGCCGAGCCGTCGCGCGAGGACGTCCGGTATCTCGGACTCGACCGCGCCGACATCAGCGGGGCGCCCTTCACGGCGGGGGCGGGCTGCCCGAAATGCAATGGCTCCGGCTTCAAGGGGCGGGTCGGCATCCACGAGGTGCTCCTCCCGGACGACGATTTCCGGGACGCCGTGCTCCGGCGCGCCGCGTCGAAGGAGCTGCGCGGCCTGGCCCGGCAGCTCCCCGCATTCCTCACCCTGCAGGAAGACGGGCTTCTCAAGGCGATGACGGGGATCACCACGCTGGGCGAGATCGCCGCGAACGCGCCCCGGGATTCGAGCCCGAGACGCCCGGCGGTCCTCCAGGAGATCGCATCGGTCGGGAGGCTGCGATGACGACGGTGACCGGAGCCACCACTCACTCGCTGGCGGACGGCATCCGTGAGGCTGTGAAGCGCGGCGAGTTTTGTCTCCCGCCGCTTCCCGAGCTGGCGACGCGCGTGCTGGACCTCCTGAGGGACGACGACGGCGCCGACTCGAGGCGCGTGGCCGAGCTGGTCCGCAACGACCAGGCCGTCACGGCAACGCTACTGCGCATGGCCAACTCCGCGGCGTTCGGCGGGCTCAAGGAGGTCACGGAGCTGAGCCAGGCAATCACGCGGGTCGGCCTGCGGCAGGTCTCGTCGGTCCTGACGGCGCTCCTGCACAAGGGGAACTTCGACACGGCGAACGCCCCCAGGCTGAGCCTGTTCCGCTCCCTCTGGGATCACGCCGTGGCCACCGCGATCGCGGCGAAGTACCTCACCGCCTCGGGCGGCGGCGACCCCGAGGAGGCCTTCCTCGCCGGCCTGCTCCACGACACCGGGAAGCTCGTGGTCCTCAAGGCCGTGGACGAGCTGACGCGGCGCGAGCCCGGCACGATCCTCACCGACGCGGTCGTCGAGGAGCTCACCGACCTGCTGCACGCGGAGCTGGGCCACTCGACCCTCGTCCGGTGGAAGCTCCCCGGGCCGATTTGTCGCGTGGCGCTCCACCACCACGACGAGCAGCCGGCGTCCGGCGACGTCCTCCTCATGCGCGTCCAGGCGGCCGACGCCATCTCGCGCAAGATGGGGGCTCACCCGCACCCCGACCCCGGCCTGAACCTGCTCGAGGTCCCCGCCGTCGAGCGCCTGAACCTCAACGACCTCGAGCTCGCCACCCTCATGGTGGACCTCGAGGACGCCGTCAACGCCATCAAGCAGCTGATCTGACCGCCCGCGCTTCGTCGTGCATCTTCGGGTGCCGGCGGCCGCCCGCGGGTCATCCCGCGGCGACCTCCCTCGGCGACGACCCGCATCGGCCGCGCGAAGGGTCGAGCAAGCGCGCTGGCGCGGATCCTAGCGCCATCGCGCTCGACCCTTCGCGCGGCCGTGCAGGGGTCCCCGTCGCCTCGGGCATCGTCGCCGCGGGATGACCCACGGGCGGCCGCCGGGGTCCGGAGGTTCGAACGATTGCTAGCGGCGGGCGAAGCGGAGAAATACGCGCCAGGCGCCGCTCTCGAGGCCGTCGGGGAGCTGCTGGCCGTCGGGGATCAGGAGGATGAGCACTCGGCCGCCGGCGGGATCGGGAGCGCTTTCGCCGTGGCGCCGCTCGTGCTGGGGATCCGGGGGGTTACCGCCCCTACGCCGAGGCGCGCGCACACCGAGGACACGGCCCTCGACCGCGCCGGCGGCAACCGCGACCTTCGTCGCGGGAGCGCCGACCGGCGGTGTGCCTCCGATCCGGATGTCCACGCCTCACCTCCACCCCCATCGCATCGGCAGGCGAGCGCCGGACTTGAGGCTCTAGCTATTCTCTGAGGGAGTCGAGGTCTCGACGGCGGCGCGGTTGCTGCGCGCGATCTCCTGGTAGATCTCCTCGCGGTAGATCGAGACGTCGGGGGGGGCTTCGAAGCCGATGCGGACGACGCCGTGGGACAGCTCGAGCACGGTGATTCGTATCGAGTTGCCGACGACGATGCTCTCGCCGGCCTTGCGGGTGAGGGCTAGCATCGGGACCTCCTGTCCCCGGAGCCCGTCTCGGGGCTCCTCGTTCCCGCCGCTCCGCGGCGGGGTGGTGAGAAGCTACGCGTCCAGCTTCACCGGAGCGCGAAGCGGGTAAGACCTGTCGTCCAGGATCACCTGTACCGCCCGCTGGCACCTGACGTTCACGACGAGCGGCGCGCGGAGGTTCGCGACGCAGCCTTCACCCTCGAGGGTCGTGACCGCCAGGAACAGCACGGGATCGCCGTCGGCAAGTGCCAGCGCTTCCTGGATCCTCGACCCGAGCTCCGGCCGGTAGTTCCGGTCGGCGAGCCGGGGGTCGGTGACCGGAAGGGCGAGCCCTTCGACGTCGAGGCACCTCAGCACCCGCACGGCCGATCCGCTCCTCTCGAGGAGCTCGAAGCGCCGCGCCTGCGGGATGCCGATGAGGCCCTCCTCGAAGCAGATCGTGGAGCCGGCGCCGGCCGGGACCGTGGACTCGCTCATCGTCGTCACCCCAGGTAGTCGAACAGGGACATGCCGAGTATACGTCCTGCGGCCGCCGACAGCGCCGAGCGGGCGGTGCTCGCCGACTGCAGCTCCACCGCGACCTGCGTCAGGTCCGCGTCCTCGAGCTCGCCTATCCGCTGCAGCAGGCGCGTCGCCTCGTCCGCGTGGCGCGAGGTGATCGCGTCGATCTTCTCCATGCGGGCGCCGATCTCGCCCCGGACGCCCGTCATCCGGCTGATGTCGTCCCCCAGGGTCACGACCAGCGCCGCGGCGTCCGCCGTGCGGCCGTCGCGCACGGCCTGAGCGGCGTCCGCGAGGTGGGCGAACAGGTCCCCTCCGGCCTGGAACGCGTCGCGGCCCGACATCGTCGAGGCGACCTGCTCGTTCGTGTCGAGCGGGGCCTGCGCCTCCGCGTCGTCGCCGTGATAGCTCCCGTCCTGGGCGAAGGGCAGCGTGCGGGTCGCGGTCCCCGAGAACAGGAACCGGCCGTTCTGGTTCGTGTTGGCCAGGGAGAGGAGCTGCGTGCGCAGGGCGTCGAGCTTGTCGGCCCGCGCCGCGTTCCCCGGCAGGCCGGTCCCGGAGGCCCCCGCCATCGCCTCGGCGCGAGCCGAGGAGAGGACGGACACGACCTCGCCGAGCGCGCTGTCGATCGCGGACAGGTCGGTTCGCGCCGCCTGCGCGGACCGGTCGAAGCCGGAAAGGGCCACCACGCGCCCCCGGGCCTGCAGCGCGAGGTGCGCGGCGGCCGGGTCGTCGGAGGCGGTCCGGACCCGCTTGCCGTCCGACATCCGGTCGAGGCCGCGCGAGGTCGAGCCGCGCGCGTTCTCGAGGCCCGTGAGGAGCCGGAGGTAGAAGCTCTGGTCGCCGACCCGCATGACGGGCCTCCTATCGCTGGATCAGGTTGATCGCGGTCTCGGTCACCGAGTCGAGCACCCGGATGAACTTCGTTGCCGCTTCGAACGATCGCTGGAACTGCATCAGGTTGATCGCTTCCTCGTCGAGCGAGACGCCGGAGACGCTGTCGCGCTGCTGGACGAGGCCGTCCACGAGGCTCCTCGACACGCCGTAGGAGACGTCGGTCTGGGCGATGTCGTCGCCGAGCCGCGTCAGCGAGTCGGTGAGGAAATCCGCCGGGCTCTTCCCGCCGAGCGACGCCGACCCCTGGTCGCGCAGCTTCGCGATGGACGCGGCGACACTGCCGTCTCCCGCCGCGCCGGACGCGGACACGGCGAGGAGCGACGGATCCTGGAGGATCGCGGAGTTCACGGCGATGGTCGCGGCCGCTCCCGTCGCGGAGGGCGGGTCGGGCACGAACAGCGGCCCGCCGGGGTTGCCGTTCGCGTCCCGGGCGCCCGCGGTGAGGGCGTTCGCGCGGCTCGCCATGTCGGCCGCGAGGCGGTCGAGCGTGGAGAGGCTGGACACGATCGCCTCGTCGCGCGTCGCGAGCTGGGCGCCGAGCCGCCCGCTCCTCAGCCTGCCCGTGAGATCGGTTCCGTCCCCCCCGGCTTGGATCGTGAGCATGCCGTCCGCCGACCTGCCCGTCCGGAGGGGCAGGGCGTGGTCTCCGGTCACCAGCGTCGCGCCCGCCGGCAGCTCGAAGCTCACGCGGCCGTCGGCTCCGGCGACGGAGACGCCGCCGGTCAGCTCGGCGAGCTGCTGCACGACCAGGTCGCGCTGGTCGCGGGGCCCGTTCGCGACCGCCCCTCCCGCCTCGTCCTGCGCGATCTGGCGGTTCAGGGAGGCGAGCTGCGAGGCGAGGTTGTTGACCTGCTTGATCGTCTCGCCGGTGGCCGCGTCCTCCTGCCGGCGCTGGGCCTGCAGCCTCCCGGAAGCGTCGCGCATCGAGCGTGCCAGCGCGTCCGCGGCCGAGACCGCGCCCCGGCGCGCGCCCGCGTTTTCGGGCTGGGCGGCGAGCTGGTTGAACGCGGAGGAGAAGCTCGCGAGCGCCGAGGCAAGCCCGTCGCCGTCGAGCGTCCCGAACACCGACTGGATGTCCTGGAGGCCGCGCAGCTTCTGGTCGGCGTGCCCGAGCGATCCCTGCTCGCGCTGCAGGCTGTCCGCCAGGAATCGGTCCTCCATCCGGCTGACCCGCGCGACGTCGACGCCGCTGTCGATCCAGCCGCCCGGCACCGCGAGGGGCATTCCCGGCGTCAGCTCGACCCGCCGCCGCGAGAAGCCGGGGGTCGAGGCGTTCGCGATGTTGTCCCCCGCGACCTGCATCCCCAGGCGCGACGCGCCCATCAGACGGCGCCCGATGTCGAAGTAGGCGAAGATGTTCATGCGCGTTGCCTCAGCCTGAGCCCCTGCGGAGCGAATTCCGCGGAGCGTCCGGTCGGGAGGTAGTTGCCTCCGGTCGCCGCGGCGACCGTCGCGAGCAGTCCGCGCCGGAGCGTGACCATCCGCTCCAGCAGGCCGCTCGACACCGCGGACGCGCGCGCGAGGCGGGTGGCCGTGCGCTCGAGCGCGGCCCGCGCGCTCTCGACGCGCGGATCGCCGTCGGCCTGGACGTGAGCCGCGGCGAGCCGCCCGAGCTCTTCGACGAGCACCTTGGTCTCGACCGAGAGCGTCTCGAGGCGAGCCCTGTGCGACTCGATGGCGTCCGTGTCCCCCGCGACGATCGCGGAGCGCACCGCGTCCGTGAGCCGTTCGGCCTCCTCGAGCCTCGCGTTCAGCTCGGAGAGGAGTCGGGCCTGGTTGATCGCGGCTTCGGTGGAATCAGCGGGGAAATCCATCCTCGAACTCCAGGATGGCGCGGGCGAGCCGTTGCGGGTCTACCTCGTAGGTACCCGTCACGAGAGCCCTGCGCAGAGTGTCGACCTTGTCCTGCCGGATTTCGGGGAGCCGGGACGACGCCTCCGCGAGCACGGCCGCCTGGCGCGCCGTCGCGGACAGCTCGATCCGATCCCCCCTCCGGTCCCGGACGCTTCCGGTTTGCGGACGGGTCGCGCGCCGGCGGGCCCTTCCGTCCGCCGCGCTCTTCCGGGTCCGTCCGCTCCGTTGATCTTCATCTTCCTGCGTCCTCTCGCCCGCCCGAGGGCGGGCGCCGGCTCTTGCTGGCTGCCTTAGATCTCATCGGCTCGATGCCGCAAGACTTGAGCCCTCAAGGAACCGGGTGCCGCTAAGCCTGGGTCCACGGCCCGCCCTTCCCTGGCCGCCTCGAAATGGAGATGGGGGCCGGTCGACCGGCCGGAGCTGCCTACCTTTCCCAGGAGCGCGCCGCGCTCCACTTTCTGGCCCGGCCGGACGTCGGCGCCCGAAAGGTGCGCGTAGCGCGTGATCCACCCCTCGGCATGCCGGACGAGAACCTCCAGGCCGAATCCGGGGCGCCGTTCCGCGGAAACGACCTCGCCGGGGGCGACCGCCACGACGGCCGTACCTTCCGGCGCCGGCAGGTCCACACCATGGTGAAAGCGGAGCGAACCGTCGAACGGATCCCTTCTCCAACCGAAAGGGCTGGATACGGAGGCGGAAGTACGGTGAATGTTTCGGTTCTCGGGAGAATGCGGAGCCGATTCGGTGGCAGGCGGCGGGGCCGGCGCGGTCGTCGGGCTCGCTGCCGCGGGAACCGGCCTCGCCGGGGTTGTAGGGGCCTCGGACGGGGCGGAGGGGACCGGTTGCTCCTCCGGAAGGACGGCGGCGTTTCGCATGGCCCCGCCCGCCGACTCCACCGCCGCGCCGTAGGCCTCTCTCGCGCGGACCTCCGCCGCCTTCCGCAAGGCCGCCTCGGCCGACTGCGCGGCGTCGACCCGGCCCGCCCACTGCTCCTCGATCATGCGCGCGATGCCGAAGGGCGATCCCTCCGCGAGACGCTCCGCGAGCTGCTCCTGGAAGACCGCCTGGTAGGTCGACGCTCCCGGGCCCTCGCCGAAGAAACCCTCCTCGAGCTGCGCCTCGGTCATGCTCTTCAGAAGCGACTGGACGAGGAGCGCCTCGAAGGCCTCCGAGGCCTGCTTGAGGCGCGCTCGCTCGCCCGCCGCCTTGAGGGCGGCGGGATCGAGGCTCAGCGGGGAGACGGGTCTCACAGGATCACCAGCTCCGCGTGCAGCGCGCCCGAGGCTCGCATCGCCTGGAAGATCGCGATCATGTCGCGGGCCGACACGCCGAGGGTGTTCAGCGCCTGCACGATCTCGCCCACGCTCACCCCCTCCTCGAGAGTGATCACGCTGTTCGGCTGCTCGGTGGTCGTGACGTCCTCGAGGGGGACGGTGACGGTCTCGCCCTTCGGGGAGTAAGGAGCCGGCTGCGATACCTCGAGCCTGGTGCGGACCTCGACGGTGAGGTTGCCGTGCGCGAGGGCGACCTTCGACACGCGCACGTCGCTCCCCAGGACCACGGTGCCGGTCCTCTCGTTGATGACTACTCTGGCCACGGAGTCGGGGCGTACCTCGACGGCCTCCACCTTGGCCAGGAGCCCGACCGGATCGCCGACTAGGCTCGCGGGCGGGTTGACGCGCACGCCCCCAGGATCCTCGGCGTGCGCCGACCCCGGCCCGAAGGAAGCGTTGATCGCGTCGGCGATGCGCGAGGCGGTCGCGAAGTCGGGCTCGTCGAGCAGGAGGCGGAAGGAAGTCGCGGCCGCGAGGTCCATGGGGACGGATCGCTCGACGACCGCCCCGCCCGGAATCCTCCCCGCCGTGGGATGGTTCTTCTGCAGCGTGTTGCCGCCGCCGCCGCCGAGGAAGGCGCCGCCGATCGAGACCGCCCCCTGGGCGACCGCGTAGGTCCCGCCGTCGGGGCCGAGGAGCGGCGTCATCAGCAGCGTTCCGCCCTGGAGGCTCTTCGCGTCGCCGAGCGACGACACCTGGACGTCCAGAGGCTGTCCCGGCCGCGCGAACGGGGGCAGCTGGGCGGTCACCATGACGGCCGCCACGTTGCGGACGCGGATCGAGGACTGCGGGACGGTGACGCCGCTGCGGCGCAGCAGGTTGGCCAGGCTCTGGATCGTGAAGGCGGCCTGCGTGCCGTCGCCCGTGCCCTGGAGCCCGACCACCAACCCGTAGCCGATGATCGGGTTCGATCGCACCCCCTCGACGGAGGCCAGGTCCTTGACGCGGACCTCGGGGGAGGCGAGGAGCGGCCCGGCGAGGAGAAGCGTCACCGCGACGATCAAGCACGTTCTAAGCATCGTGACTCCTGTGGAGACCATGGCCTTCCGTCAGAACGGCCAGAGCCTGTTCATCACCCGCATGAACCAGCCTTGCCTCACCGTGTCGTCCAGCTCGCCGCGCCCCCAGAGCCTCACCGTCAGGTCGCCCACGGAGGAGGAGGGGACCGCGTTGTTCGGAGCCACGTCCACGGGCCGCACCGACCCGACCAGCGTCAGGATCTGGCGGTCGCGGTTCACCATGACGTTCTTCTGCCCCGCGACGATCATGTCCCCGTTGGGGAGAACGCGGATCACGCGCGTGGTGATGTATCCCTCCAGCTTGTTGCTGCGGCTGGTCTTGCCGTTCCCCTTGTGGGACATGTCGGTGTTCGTGCTCAGCACGTGGGCGAGGTCGAACGTGCCCGGGGCCGCATTGGGGTTCTCGAGGCCGAACACCACCGGCGCCCCGTAGTCCGCCTGGGACTGCCGGTCGAGGTCGGTCGTCGCCTCGCTGCTTCCCATCGAGGACTCGGTGACGCCGATCGTCACGAGATCGTTGACCCGGAACGCCCGGGTGTCGCGCGCCAGCGCCGCGCCCGGCCCGGCGTCGGTCCAGAGGGAGCCGGACGACGGCACGGGGACGGGAAAGGGCGGCAGCACCCCGAGGTCGGTCTCGAGCTGCTCGACGTCGGACTTCAGGCTGGGGCTCGGGCCCCGGTGGATCATCGCGCACCCGGTGGCGAGCAGCAGCAGGAGCGGCAGCATCCGCGAGAGCCTCATGATCTCCTCCTCCTCGATTCGACGGACCGGAGCACCAGGAGCGAGCCGTCGGGCTGCACACGCCCGATGACCATGGACCCCGTCGCGGCGTTCACCGCCGGTACCGAGTCGCCGGCGGCGCCGTCGCGCCGCGCCGTGCCGCTGGCGGCCACGGAGAACCTCGAGTTCTCGATCTTGAGCGTCACCGGCTGGCCGCGGCGGACCAACGTCGGCCCTCCGAGGAGCGACGCGGTGAGCACCTGCCCGGCGGCGATCGTGCGGAGAGGCACCTGGCCCCGGACTTCGGCCGCCCCGCGCAGCGGCGGTTCGGTCAGGCGGGTCACGGCCGTCTCCGCGATCTCGACGGCGTCGAGCGGGACCGGCACGCCGCGGCGCAACGTGGCGCGGGAGACCAGGACGGGTCCCCGGACCTCTCCGCGCACGGTCGCGCGGGCCTCGCCCGCGGGCTTCCCGCCGGCGAGGACGCGAAGGCGCACCCGCGCCACGCCGGACCCGTTCGGCCCTTCGGCCTCGAGAACCTCGAGTCGGATCGGTCCCGCCTCGGGGCGCGAGCCGCCGTCCATGCGGCAGGCCACCACCTCGAAGTAATCGGGGGGGGCGATGCGAGCCTTGATCGCCTCGGCGGCCGCTTGCTCGACGAGTCCGGCGAAGGCCGCCTCGGTGATCGTCGCTTCCGCGACGACGGGCGGCTCGCTCGCGAGCGAGGGTGCGCCGAGCCCGGCGGCGAGCGCCGCCGCGAGGACCGAGGCGCCGAGGGACGACGTTGCAAGACGCATGGCTCGACGCCTCACCGCACCAGGTTGCTGACCTGCTGCATCATCTCGTCCGACACCCGGACCACCTTCGAGTTCAGCTCGTAGGCGCGCTGGGCGGCGATCATGTCCACCATCTCGCTCACGATGCTGACGTTCGACATCTCCAGGAAGCCCTGGGCGATCGTTCCGAGCCCCTCGAGGCCCGGGGTCCCGTCCACGGGATCTCCGGAGGCGGAGGTTTGCTTCAGGAGGTTGCTCCCGACGCTCTGGAGTCCCGTCGGGTTGAGGAAGTTGGCGATCTCGATCTGGCCGACCTCGGTCGCGACGGACTGTCCGGGCTGCGTCACGCTCACCGTCCCGTCGACCCCGACGGTGACCGTCAGGGTGTCGTTGGGCAGCGTGATGGGGGGGTCGAGCTGGAATCCCTGCGCCGTGACGAGCTGCCCCTCGTTGTTGGGGGTGAACGCGCCGTCCCGCGTGTAGGCGATCGTCCCGTCCGGCAACAGCACCTTGAAGAACCCCTGCCCCTGGATCACCAGGTCCATCGGGTTGTCCGTCTTCTTGAAGTCCCCCTGGCTGAAGAGCTTCTTGACGGACGACGGCTTGGTCCCGAGCCCCATCTGGATCCCGGCCGGGTTCCGCGTGCTCGAGGACGACGGCGCCCCGGGGGCCGTCACGGTCTGGTAGAGAATGTCCTGGAACTCGGCCCGGCTGCGCTTGAAGCCGTTGGTGCCCACGTTGGCCAGGTTGTTCGCGATCGTGTCGATCTGCAGCTGCTGCGCCTGCATTCCCGTCGTGGCGCTCCACATCGATCTCTGCATGGTCGCTCTCCTTCGAGCCGGGCGATTGCCTAGCCGACGATGTCGTTGACGGCCTTCCGGTTCGTCTCGTTCATCGTCGTCGAGACGAGCTTCTGGTAGGTTTCGAACGAACGCTGGGCCTCTATCAGCTCGACCAGCTCGCCCAGGGCGTTCGTGCCCGACCCCTCGAGCCAGCCTGGCTTCACCGACGGGTCGGTCACCTTCGCCAGGGCGGCGTCGCCCCCGTCCGGCGCCAGCAGGTTGTTCCCCTCCGGGCGCAATGCGCGCTTCGGATCGCGCATCACGAGCAGCCGGCCGATCTCGCTCTCCCCGTTCACGAGACGCGCGTCCCCGGTCACGATCGCGCCCGGAACCACGCCGGTGATCGGTTTTCCGCTCGCGCCGAGGACCGGGTTGCCCATGGCGTCGACCAACGCCCCGGTCGAGGTGACATCGAGGGCGCCGGCGCGCGTGTAGCGCCTTCCCGCCGGTGTCTGCACCGCCAGGAACTGGTCGGCGTCGAGGGCGAGGTCGAGCGCGCGGCCGGTGTCGCGCAGCGGGCCGGGGCCGGGCACCTCGTACGTGCCGGCGAGGGCCACAGCGGCGTTCGCCGCGCGGATCCCTTCCGCGGTGTCGGGCCCGAACCTCTGGTACACGGTCGAGAAGGCGCGCTGCGAGCGATAGGCCGGCGTCGAGGTGTTCGCGAGGTTGTTCGAGATCAGCTCGAGCCGCCGCTGCTCGACCAGCATTCCCGAGGCGGCGGTGTACAGCTGGCTGTTCATGTTCTTTTCCTCCCGTCGGTTCCGGCGGGCTCGTCACCCGCCTCGCGGCATCCCCGCGCGATCGCCCCCTGCGTATTCATCAAGGCCTGTGCCAGGTGCATGGCGCTCCCGCGACGGCTTTGCCGGGCCGTCACGCCACGCTCTCCGCGGCACGGCGGCCGGATGTTGCCGCCCGCGGCAACTCCCCGCCGCCGGCGGCGCGCCGCCGCCAGCGGGCGATGTCCTCGGCCAGCTTCGCCTCACCCCGCGCCACGGACTCCGCCTCCTCCACCTCGTTCACGAGGGCCTCGAGCGGGTCCCCCTCGAGGGCCGCCGCGGCGGCGCCGGGAGCGAGAATGGGCGGGGCGGGGGATGGGGCGGCCGCGCGCCGGCGCTTCCGTCCCTCGCGTCCCGCGAGGACGAGCGCGAGGAGCGCGAAGAGGTTCAGCGCGGCCAGGGCCGCGACGGCCGGTACGATCGCTCCGTTCATGGCCTCACCTTCCCGCCCGGGTCGGGCTCCATCCGCGCGAGGCGCTGCAGCGCCGTCGCGGTCACGCGGAATCCGAACTTGCCGTCCACCACCACCAGCTCTCCGGAGGCGACGACGTCCCCGTTGACCACGAGGTCCACGGGCCCGTCGGGGTCGCTGCTCAAGGGGAGCAGCCCGCCCGGCTCGAGCTCGAGGAGCCGCTCGAGCGGGACGCTCTCCGCAGGGAGCCAGACCTCGACCGGGAATTCGAGGCCGAAGAACGCGCCGCCGGGCGCCGCCGTGTCGCTCATGGCCGATCCCTCCGGGCGGAAGGCGCGTGCCGGCCGCGCCGCCACTCCACCCTGAATTCCGATCCGTCCTTGCCGCGGGCTACCCGCCCGCGGAAGAGCGCTTGTCCCGCAACCCTCAGCTCGAGGCGGGAGTCTTCAGCCGCGTCGAGAAGGAGCACCGTTCCCTGCTTCAGCTCGACCAGCTCGCCGAAGCTCACGCGCCCCGCCCTCAGCACCGGCCGCGTCTCGGCGCGCACGCGCCCGAGCGCGTGCGCGAGCGGCCCGGCGCCGATCGCCGCCGCCCGCGCCTCGGCCTTCGGCGGCGCGAGCAGTCCTGCGGCGACGAGGACCAGAGCGCTGCGCTCCGCCTTGCCGAGGCGGACGCGAATCAGTCCCACACCCACCGTCTCGCCCGCGGCCGCCACGGCTCGAGGGACGCGCCCCACGCCGAGCTCGCCCGGGGCCAGCGCGCCCCGGAACATCCTGCCGAGGGGGCCCGCGGCCGATGCGCCGAGCTTGCCGAGCACGCGAAGCTCGAGCGGGGTCGGCTCGCGGGCGGCGTCCGTCAGCCCTCCCGCGCCGCCGAGCGCGCGCTCCACCAGGGCGAGGGCGGTTCCGGGGGCGAGCACGAGGGCCAGGCCGCCGCCGGTCTCGCAGGCGAACGACGGGACCCAGGCGGGGGCGGGGATCGCCGAGAGGGCGGCCGCCGCGGCCTGCTGCTGGAACCCGTCCACCTCGAGCGTCACGTCCTCGCCGAGCTCGTGGCGCAGCGCCTCCTGGAGCGTGGCGCAGATGGACGCCATCCTCTTCTTCGCCTCGCCCTCGGCCCCCGGCGGGATCGCCACGGGCTCCCGCAACGAGTACGGGGTCGGCCCCGGGCCCGCTCCGGCCGCCGCCGGCTCGGGCGCGTTCGCGCCCATCCCGGACAGGACGCCGGCCACCTCTTCGGGGCGCAGCAGGGGTCCTTCGCTCATCGCCGCCTCCCTCCGCTTCCCGCCGCCGCGCCGGCCCTCGCCGGCGGAGCGGCTCTCAACCGCGCCTCGAGGGCGACGCGCAGCCTCGATGCCGCCTGCCCGTGGAGCTGACAGACTCTCGACTCCGTGATGCCGAGCACGGCACCGACTTCCTTCATGTTCAGCTCTTCGTGGTAATAGAGCTCCATCACGCGGCGCTCCCGCTCCGGCAGCCGGACGATCTCCTCGGCGAGCGCCCGCAGGAGATCGCGCCGCTCGAGATCTCTGCCCGGCAGCTCCGATTCGGAAGCCGCCGGCGTGTCGAGGCCGTCGGGCAGGTCCTCGATCGAGAGGATCGGGCCCGCGCTGACGTCCTGGAGAAGGCTCCGGTAGGACTCGAGGTCGAGCCCCATCGCGGAGGCGATCTCCTCCTCGCCGGCGGGGCCGCCCGAAACGCTCGCGAGGCGGCCCACCGCCTCGTCCATCTCCCGCCGCCCGCGACGCACGGACCGAGGCCGCCAGTCCCGCTGCCGCAAGCCGTCCAGGATCGCGCCGCGCACCCGGGCCTCCGCGTAGGTCCGGAAGCGCACGCCGCGCGAAGGGTCGTACTTGGCGGCGGCGTCGAGCAGGCCCACGACGCCGTCGCTCACCAGGTCCTCGAGCTCGACGCTCGCCGGCAGGCGCGACGCGATCCGGAGCGCGGCATAGCGCACGAGGTCCACGTGCGACTCCAGGAAGAGCCGCCGCTCGGGGGAGTCCCCGTCTCGCGCCGCCTCGGACCACGGCATGGGCGCCGCCGGCGTGTTCATTGGAGCGGCCCCGTGCTCGCGGATGCCAGGAGCCGCTCGAAGTAGCCGTCGCCCGCCGAGGGGGCCGGCGCCGCGGCGATCGCGAGGGCGATCCTCTCGTAGCAACGGGCCGCGCGGCTCGCGGGGAAGAGATCGAGAACGGCCCGCTGCCGGCGCACGCACTCGCCGACGCGCGGGTCGCGGAAGACGGGGCCGAGCCACCCGGGCTCCTTGCCGAGGAAGTGCGCGGCGGCCTTCGAGATCTGCTCGTAGGCTCGTGCGGCCTCCTCCTCGCTCTCGACGCCGTTGACCACGAGGTCCACCTGCTTCCGCGGGTCGGCCATCCAGAGCACCTTGAGGGTCGCGTACGCGTCCACGAGCGACGTCGGCTCCGCCGTCGTCACGACCAGAACGCGCGAGGCCGCGAGCTGCAGGGAGAGCGTGGCGTCGCCGAGGCCTGCGCCCGTGTCCACGAGCACGTCGTCTGCGAGCGTCGCGGCTTCCGCGAGGGCCGCGACGAGCCGCGCGCGCGCCGGCGGGGCCAGCCTCGCCAGCTCCGGCACGCCCGAGGCGGCCGGAAGGATGCGAATGCCCGACGGGCCGTCGAGGAGCAGATCCTGGAGGCGCGCCGCGCCCGAGAGCAGGTGCTCGACGGTGCGCTCGGGGACCAGGCCGAGAAGAACGTCCACGTTGGCGAGACCGAGATCCCCGTCCACCAGCAGGACGCTCCGGCCGCACCGGCTCAGCGCCACCGCGAGGTTGACCGCGAGGTTGCTCTTGCCCACGCCCCCCTTGCTGCCGGTGATCGCCAGCGAGAGCCGGGACGCGAGGGCGGGGCGGGAGGCGGGGACGGGCATCATGCTCTCCTCTCGTGAGCTCCGGCCTGGGAGCGTCCGGCGCGCAGGAGCAGCGCGGTGAGGCGCCGCGGGGAGACGGTGTCGAGGTCCTGGGGCACGCGGTGGCCGCAGGTCACGAACGAAAGCGGGAGCTCGGACCCCGCCAGCGCCGTCACCAGCTCGCCGACCCGCAGGCCGTCGTCCACGCGGGAGAAGCCCGCGCAGGTGGGGCGCAGAGGCGCGAACCGGTCGAGCACCCTGGCGGCCTCGTCGCGGTGCAGCCCCGCGGGAAGCAGCACGGCCACCCCCGCGTCCGGGACCGCCTCGCGCAGCTGCTCGATGGCGCGCATCCGGCTGTCGTCGCCGCGCGCGATGCCGGGCGTGTCCACCACGACCATGCCCGACTCGCCCGCGTCCTCAAGGGCGCAAACGAGGTCGTCGGCATCGTCCACGCGCGCCAGGAGGGCGCCGATGTGCCGCGAGTAGATCTCCGCCTGCTCGATCGACCCGATGCGGTCCACGTCGGCCTCTCCGAAGAAGACGTGCCTCTGGCCCGGGGCCGCGAGGCGGGCGACCAGCTTGGCGACGGTCGTCGTCTTGCCGCAGCCGGGGGGGCCCACCACGAACAGGCAGCGGCCGCCGACGGGGATCGGCGCGAGCGGCACGAGCGCCTCGACCCCCTTCGTCGCGGCGGCGGCGAGCCCCTTCGGGTCCCCGCCCGAGGGAAGGGCGCGAGAGGCGATGCGGGCGAACCGCTCCGCAAGGTCGTCCGACAGTCCCGATGCGACGAGCGCCGCGACCGCGGCGCGGAGCGCCGGAACCGTCATGGTCTTCGGGGCGTCCGGCGCCGCGTTCCCGTCTCCCGCGGCGGCGGCGGCGGGTTTCGGCGCCGCGGCCGGACCGGCCGGCGCCGGGGAGGTGTCGATCCTCGACCGCAGGCGCTCCACCTCGCGCGCAAGGTGACGTACGGCGTCGTCGCCCCCGGCGTCCGGGCCGAGGGCCGGGCGCGCCGCGCCGACGGTCACCTCGATGCCGGAGAGGCCCAGGCGGCCGGGCACCTCGCTGGTCGCCAGGACCAGCGCGTCCGGGCCCAGCTCGGCGCGTGCCTCCGCGAGGGCGGTCGCGAGATCCGGGGCCCTGTAGGTCTTGAGCAGCATGGTCTCGTCCCGTCAGCGAACCTGCCCGACGGCCTGCACGCGCACGCCGTCGGGGATCTCGAGGATGGACAGGAACGGCACGCTCGGGAGGGCCGTCTCCGTCATCCTGCGAAGCACCGCACGCACTTCCGTCGAGCCGCAGAGCACCGCCGCCGGCGCGCCGGTCGGCACCTCGCGAATCGCGTTCGCGACGCGGTGGACCAGGGAGTGGGTGAGCCGCGGGTCGGGCGCGGCCGCCCTCCCCTCGGGACCGGGCGCCAGGAGCTCGCGGATGTCCCGCTCGATGTCGGGAGAGAGCGTGACCACCCGGATCGCCCCCTGCTCGACGAGCGGGCGGACGAGCGAGCGGCTCATCGCCTGCCGGACCTGTCCGAGCACCGTCTGCAGGTCCACGTTCTGGCCGCCGCAGTCGGCCATCGCCTCGGCGATCGTCTGCAGGTCGCGGATCGAGACGCGCTCCCTGAGCAGCGACTGGAGGACCTTCTGGACCTGTCCGAGCGAGAACCGCTCGGGGATCAGCTCCTCCACCAGCTTCGGCGCCGACTTCGAGAGCGTGTCGAGCAGCTTCTGCGTCTCCTGCCGTCCGAGCAGCTCGGGCCCGTGGCGGCGGATGGTCTCGGCGAGGTGCGTCGCGAGGACCGACGTGCGGTCCACGACGGTGTAACCCGCGGCGCGCGCCCGCTCGGAGAGCGGCTCGCGGATCCACAGCGCCTCGATGTTGAAGGCGGGATCGGTGGTCTTCTCGCCGTCCATCTTCTCGATCGCGTCGCCCGGATCGATGGCCAGCACGCGGCCCCGCGGGAGGCGGGCGCGCCCGATCTCGGCGCCGCGCAGGAGGATCTGGTACTCGTCGGGCCCGAGGCGCAGGTTGTCGCGCACGCGGACGGGGGGCACGACGAGTCCGAGGTCGAGGGCGATTTGCCGCCTTATCCCGCGGATCCGGTCGAGGAGGCCGCCGGGGCTCTCCGACCCCGCGAGGTCCACGAGCTCGTAGCCCACCTCGATCGTGAGCGGGTCCACGGCCAGCAGCGGCTCCACGGGCTCTTCGGGCGGAGGACCGGCGGGCACCTCGATCGCGGCCTCGGCCGACGCCTTCTCCTGCCGGCGCAGCGCCGACGAGAGGGCCCCGAGCAGGGCGGCGAGGGTGAGGAACGCGACGGTCGGCAGCCCCGGGATCAGCGCCATCGCCGCGAGCGCGCCGGCGGCCACGCCGATCGGCTTCGGGTTGGCGAAGAGCTGTCCGGTCATCTCGGCGCTCAACTCGCGCCCCGTGTCCGCGCGCGTCGTCACGAGGCCGCCCGCCACCGACACGAGCAGCGCCGGGATCGCGGTGACCAGGCCGTCCCCGACGGTCAGCACCGAGAAGGTCCTGAGCGCCTCGCCGGCGGACATCCCGGCCTGGAGCATGCCGATCGCGAGACCCGCGATCAGGTTGATGGCGACGATGATCAATGCGGCGACGGCGTCCCTCTGCGTGAACCGCACGGCGCCGTCCATGGATCCGTAGAATCCCGCCTCGTCCGACAGCGCCTTGCGGCGGGCCCTGGCCTCGTGCTCGTCGATCAGCCCCGCGTTGAGGTCCGCGTCGATGGACATCTGCTTGCCGGGCATTGCGTCGAGCGTGAACCGCGCGGCGACCTCGCTGATGCGCGTGGCGCCGTGGTTGATCACCACGAACTGGACGGCGAGGATCACCAGGAACACGACCAGCCCGACCACGAGGTTGCCGCCCACCACGAACTGTCCAAAGGCCTGGATCACGTGGCCGGCTGCCGAGGTCCCCTCGGGTCCGTGCAGCAGGATCCGCCTCGTCGACGCGATGTTGAGCCCGAGCCGGAACACCGTCAGCAGGAGCAGGGTCGAAGGGAAGACCGAGAAGTGGACGGGGCTCTTGACGTACACCGTGGTGAGCAGGACGACCATGCTCAGCGCGATGTCCATGCTGATCAGGAGGTCGAGCAGGATCGTGGGGAGCGGCACCACCATGATGCCGACGAGGCCGACGACGGCGATCGGCAGGGCGAGCTGCGCCCCGCGGAGGAGTGTGCCGTCCGCGCGGGATTCGCTCAAGGTCTGGCCTCCTCACCCGGCGAGGCGGTGCGGCGTCCGCGTCCCTTGCGGTGGAGAACCAGCGCGAGGACCTCGGCGACGGCCCGGTACAGGGCCACCGGGATCTCGCCACCGAGCGGAACGGACTTGTAGAGGGCCCGCGCGAGCGGCGGGTCGCTCAAGATCGGGATGCCGTTCGCGATGGCGATCTCGCGGATGCGCTCGGCCAGCTTCGCGCGCCCCTTGGCCAGCACCTTCGGCACCTCGCTCTCGCCGGGCTCGTAGCGCAGCGCCACCGCGAAGTGGGTCGGGTTCGTGACGACGACGGTGGCCTTGTGGACGTCGGCCATCATCCGGGAGCGAGCGAGCGACAGCTGCTTCGAGCGCATCCGGGAGCGCATGAGGGGATCGCCCTCGAGCTCCTTGTACTCGTCCCGGATCTCCTTCTTGCTCATCATCAGCGACCGTACGTGGTCGTAGCGCCGGAACAGCCAGTCGAGCACCGCGAGAACCGCGGCGAGGATCGTCACCCGGAACACGACGGTGCCGCCGAGGCCGAGCAGCGCCCCCAGCGTGCCCTCGGCGCCCGGCGCCCCCTCGGACGAGGAGAGAATCGCGTCGCGCGCGGCGGTGTAGGCCACCGCGCCGTAGAGGAAGGTCTTCACGACGACCTTCAGCACGTCCACCCAAGGCCGGAGCGAGAACACGCGGCCGAGGTTCTTCACCGGATCGAGCCGGCTCCAGTTCGGCTTCAAGGGCTCGAGGGTCAGCGGGGGAGGCCCCTGGAGGACGTTCCCGGCGATGCCTGCCGCCGCGAGCACGCCGAGCGGCGGCAGCAGCAGCGCGCCGGTCGCCGAGGCGGTGGAGCGGAGGATCGCGAGCAGGCCGGTCTGCGTGAGGTCGGGAGCGGCGAGGCTCGCGAGCGAGCCCGCGAGGAAGTCGCGCATCCGGTCGAGCCAGCCCGAGCCGGCGACGCGGCAGAAGATCAGGAATCCCGCGAGCACCAGCACGCCGGGGATCTCCGCGCTGCGCGCGACCTGCCCCTTCTCCCTCGCCTTCAGGAGGCGGCGGGGAGTCGGTTTCTCGGTTCGCTGCGAGCGGTCCTCGGTCGCCACGGCCGCCTACCTTCCCGCCAGCGCGGCCACGATCGCCGCGCCGTCCGATGCGAAGGTCCGTCCCATCCAGCCGATGGCGGAGCCGGTCGCGGACGCGAGGAGGGCGAGCGCGACGATCCCCGCGGCCATCTTGGCCGGGTAGCCGACGGTCAGGATCTGGAACTGCGGCAGCGCCCGCCCGACCAGCGCCATCACGAGGTCCACGGCGAACGTGACCACGAGGGCCGGCGCCGCGAGCTCGACCGCCACGGTGAACATGCGCATGCCGAGCAGTCCGACCACCTGGTCGAGGTGCCTGGCACTCGGGAGCGCGACCGCGGGCGGGAGCCACTCGTAGGAGTCGCGCAGCCCCGCGATGAAGACGTGGTGGAGGTTCGCCGCGAGGAACAGCGACGTCGCCATCAGGTTCTGGAAGAGGATGGTCACCATCCCCTGGTCGCCCGTGAGCGGATCCACCATGGACGCGAGCGAGAAGCCGGACTGCCCGGCGACGAGCGCCGCGGACGCCTCGATCCCGGCGAACAGGGCGCGCGCGGCGAAGCCGAGCCCCAGCCCGACCGCCAGCTCGCGGATCGCCACGATCGTCCACGACACCGCGTCCGCGGGGGGCACGACCAGGGTCGGCGCGATGGGGAGCATGACGAGCGCGAGCGCAACGGCGAGCGACACGCGGATCCTCGCGGGCAGGATGTCGGCGCCGAGGACCGGGCAGAACACGACGAGCCCTCCCGTCCGGAGCAGGACCAGGGCGAAGCGGGACGCCTCGCCGAGGAGGTCCAGGCGGGCGAGGGCCTCGATCATCCGAGCACCGCGGGGAGCGCGGCGAAGATGTGCCGCGTGAAGTCGAGGAGCGTGTGGATCATCCAGTTGCCGGCGATCAGCAGCGCCGCGGCGACGGTGATGATCTTGGGGACGAAGGTCAGCGTCGCGTCCTGAAGCGAGGTCGCCACCTGGATGAGGCTCACGACGATGCCGACCAGCAGGCTCGCCGCGAGCATCGGCATCGCGACGAGGAGCGCCACCTGGAGTGCCTGCCGGCTGATCTCGAGTACGAAGGTCTCGCTCATGGTGTCACCGGAAGCTCTGGACGAGTGAGCCGACGAGGAGATGCCAGCCGTCCACCATCACGAAGAGGAGGATCTTGAAGGGGAACGAGATCATCACGGGGGGCAGCATCATCATGCCCATCGAGAGGAGGACCGACGACACGACCAGGTCGATGACGAGGAAGGGCAGGAAGAGCAGGAAGCCGATCTGGAATCCCGTCTTCAGCTCGGAGATCAGGAACGCCGGCATCACGACGCGGAGCGGCACGTCGGCGCGGGTGGCGGGGCGGGGAATCTTCGCCAGACCCGCGAACAGCAGGAGGTCGCTCTCCCGCGTGTTCCGGAGCATCCAGTCCTTGACCGGCGCGAGACCCTGCTGGAGCGCCTGCTCGCCGGCGACCTGCCCCGACTGGTAGGGGACGACGGCTTCGTCGTACACGCGCTGCCCGACGGGGGACATGATGAAGAAGGTGAGCATCAGCGCGAGGCCCGCGAGGACCTGGTTCGGCGGGACCGTCTGCGTGCTGAGCGCCTGCCGGAGGAAGTGGAACACGATGATCAGCCGCACGAACGACGTGAACAGGATCAGCACCGAGGGGAGGATCGCCAGCACGGTCATCACGAGGGCCACCTTGACGACGGTGGACATCCCCGACGGCTGCGCGAGCTCGCCCAGGTTCACCGAGAGGCTGGGGGGGAGGGCGGCGGCGGGGACGAGGAGCGCGATCACGACGCGGCTCCTCTCTCCGACGCCTCGGCGAGGACCGCCTTGAAGTCGCCCGCGCACGGAAGGCCGGTGTCGAGGTCGCGGAGCAGGCGCACGCCGTCGGCGGAGACGCCGAGCAGCAGGCGCTTCCCCTCGACACGGAGGATCGCGACGGAGGCGCCGCGGGTCAGCACCGCGCGGTCGAGCACCTCGAGCTGCCGCCGCGACGCGCGGGCGCCGCGATGCCAGCGGAGGACGGCCCAGGCGGCGGCGCCCATCAGCGCGAGGGCGGCGGCCATCCGGAGCGCCGCGCCGACGAGCGACGGGGCCGCGTCCGGCACCGCCGCGAGCGCGTCAACGGGCGGCGTCATCGTCGTCCCCCGCCACGCCGACGAGCTTCAGCGCGATTCCCTTGCCCGACGCGACCGCGTCCACGCGCCCCAGCTCCACCCCGCCCGAGATCAGGTCGAAGGGCACGCCGACCGGCCGGTCGAGGGCGATCACGTCTCCCGGCGCGAGCGAGGCGAGCCGCGCGGCCTTGCAGCGCGAGCGTCCCACGCGCACCCGGATCGGGATCGGCACGGTCTCGAACCCCGCGTACTTGGACCCCGGATCGTCTGGACCTTGCTCGCTCACGGATTGATCCTCCGAAGGGGGGCAAAAGCAACGCCCGTACCACGGAAGCCAATCCGCCTATCTGTTGCAATGGCTCGGGTTGGCCGGAGTGGCTCCGCCACGGGGCGCGCGGGGTGCCGGCGCGCCGACACCCGCGGGACCGGTCGACCGGATTCTCGACGGGGGGCAGGGGGCTCGGACAAAAGCAAAGGGCCCGGATCCCTGGGAGGGATCCGGGCCCGCCGAGCACAGGGGTGGGAGGTTACCGCTTCAGGTTGAGGGCTTCCTGCATGATCTGGTCGGTGGTGGTGATGATCCGGCTGTTGGCCTGGTAGCCGCGCTCGCTGACGATCAGGTCGGTGAACTCCTGCGTGATGTCCACGTTCGAGAGCTCGAGGCTGTTCGCGGACAGCATGCCGCGGCCGCCGGAGTTCGCGCCGCCGATCGTGGCCGGGCCGGACGCGTTCGTCTCGAGGTAGGAGTTCATCCCGTTCTTGAGCAGTCCGTTCGGGTTGTTGAAGGTGGCGAGCGCGAAGCGCGCCATGTCGAGGGTGACGCCGTTCGTGAACACGCCCGCCATCAGCCCGTCCTGGTCGATCGTGAGGGCGCGCAGCCGTCCGACGCCGTAACCGTTCTGGTTGGTGGACGAGGTCGCGGACGGCCCCGCGAAGCCCGTGATGGTCCCGGCGTTGGCGTCGTCGAAGAGGCGCCACTCGAAGGCCTGGCCGGCGGCGCCGTTCGTCCAAGCCGGCGTGTTGAGGGTCACGGCGCCGCTCGGCGAGGTGAGCTGACCGGCGGAGTCGAAGGTCACGGTGCCCGTTCCGATCTGGAACGGCGTCCCCGCGGTGCCGCCCGTGACGTCGTCGCCGGGGACGGTCGCCGTGTAGGTCCACTGGTCCCGGATGCCGTCGGCGTTGGTGTCCACGGGACGGAAGCTGAGCGTCACGTTGTGACGGGCGCCGAGCGAGTCGTAGACGGACATCGTGGTCGAGAACACCCCCGCCTCGTCCAGCGCGGTCGCCGGGTCGTCCACCGCCGCGTCGGCGCTGAGGTTGATCTGCGTGGAGATGAAGCTCGTGGCCTGCGGCGGCGCGCCGAGTCCCACGGGGACCTGGATGTTGCCGATGCTTCCCGAGGTCACGATCTGGCCGTTGGCGTCGCGCTGCGTGTAGCCCTGGACGAACTGGCCGTTCGACGTCACCAGGTTGCCGTCCTTGTCGAAAGTGAAGTTCCCGGCTCGGGTGAGCGTCTGGGCGCCCGCCCGGTCGGCGAGGACGAAGAAGCCGTTCCCCTGGATCGCCACGTCGGTCACGAGGCCCGTGGTCTGGAGCGAGCCCTGGCCGAAGATCTGGTCGATCCCGGCGATCTGGGTTCCGAGGCCGACCTGCTGCGGGTTCCCGGCTCCGTTGACCCCGGCCCCGACGCCCGCCTGGCTGAAGATGTCCTGGAACGTGACCCGGCTGGCCTTGAATCCGACCGTGTTGACGTTGGCCAGGTTGTTGCCGATCACGCTCAAACGACCCGCGTTGGCCTGAAGTCCCGAAAGCCCGGCGTAGAAGGAGCTGAATGCCATGACGTACCTCCCGATGCGCGGCTACGAGCGGCCCGCGCGGATTTCGATGATGGAATCGAAGGGAATCTCTTGACCGGCGGAGATGAGGGAGATCCCGTTTCCGCCGAAGTTCACGCCGTCGATCGAGAGGGAACGGAAGAGCTGGACCGTCATCGGCTGCCCCTGGGCGTCGGTCGCCCGCACCTCGATCCGGTATTCGCCGTCCGCCAGCTTGTTCCCCGCCGAGTCGGTCCCGTCCCAGCTCAGGGTGGTGCGTCCCGTCGCGGAGCGGTCCAGCTCGATCACGCGGACCGGCGTGCCGTCCGCCTTGTAGACGGTCAGCGTCGCCTCGTTGGCCGCGCCCGGCAGCGAGTACACGATCGTGTCCGGCTTGCCCTGGTGGATACGGATCGAGTCACCGCCCTGCACGAGCGCTTCCTTGCCGATCAGTCCCAGCGCCTGAGCGTTGATGAGGTTGGCCTGGCCCATCGCGAGCCCCTGGAGGTTGCCGTTCACGTCCATGAGCTGCTCGAGGCTCGAGAACGTCGCCATCTGCGCCACGAACTCCTTGTCGTCCGCCGGTGCCAGGGGATCCTGGTTCTGGAGCTGGGCGACGAGCAGCTTCAGGAACTCGTCCTTTCCCAGGGTCCGGGGCTTCGCGTTGCGCGCGGCGTCGGCTGCTTGCGCGGCGCTCGCGGCGCTCGTTACGGGATCGGTGACGGGTGCGGTTTCCATCTTCGCTGTCTCCGCGCGCTCGGATTCATCGCGCGCAGCCGTGTATCAAGCAGGGTGCGTGCCAGCAGGAAAAGCGACCGATCGCCATGAAATTCGCCGCCGCGCGCGGCCCGAGCGGCAATTCCTTACCGTGAGCGGCACGAGCCCGCCGCCCCTGCAGGAAGCGCGGGGGGGAGATCAAACGGTGCGGTCGAGGCGGGACGAGGACGGGGAGCGGAGCGCTGCGACGCGCTCGGTCTCCTGCCGGAAGGAGTTCCAGCGTCTCGAGGGCGCGGCGTCGTCGGATTCGCCGGCCTGCCCGTGCCGCGCCTCTCCGGCGCCTGGGTCCCTCGAGAAGTCGAGACCGAGCGTGATCTCGGGCTTCCTGAAGCCGGCATCGTGGAGGTCGGCGGTGAGGCGGGCGAGACCCGGCGCCAGCGCGTCCACCGACGCGCGGGAGGCCGCCACGATCTCGATCCTCACGTGTTGCCCGCGCGTCTCGATCCGGATGCGCACCGGCCCCAGGTCCGCCGGCTCTAGCGCGAAGCGGACCTGGATCGAGCCGTTCTCGGGCAGCGCGCGGGCGCGGGCGACGATCGCCTCCGCGAGGCCGTCGTGCCGCAAGGCCACCACGTCGGCGGCGGGCGCGGCGGCCGCGTTCTGCGGCGCGAGCTGGGCCGCGGGCGCCGCGGCCGGCATGCCGGCGGAGGCGCGGAGCGATTCGACGGCCGCCGAGGACTTCGCCCGGGCCTCTCCGCGGGCACCGTCGTCGTGCGCCGCCGGTCCGACCGGCTCCTCCGCGGCGCGGACCGCCGGAGCGGAGCCCTCGCGCGGCGCCGCCGCGCGGGGTTGACCGTTCCGCGACGCCACGGCCGGGGCCGGTTCGTCGAGCACCGGCGGTGCCACCGTGGCCGGCGTCAGCGTGGCCCGGCGCGAGGCGTGCGCGATCAGCGCCGACTCGACCGCGCGCCCCGCCTCGTGGACCCGTCCTCGTTCCGCCTCGACCTGTTCCCTCGCCGTCGCGAGCCTCGAATCGTCGAACCGGTGGAGGAAGGATTCGCGCTTTCCGCCGCCGGCATCTCCGTGCCGCGTACTGCCGTCCAACTCGCGGCGCTCCGCGGCGGCGGGGTCGCGAGATACGGCGGCGGGGTCGTGCATGGCGCGGGGCTCGGAGGGGCCGGCTTCGGAGACGGCTCGATGCGCGAACGGGAGGTGTTCCACGGGCTTCTCGGGGAAGACGGACCCAGCGTGCTTCCCCAGCGCGGCAGCGACGGACGCTTCGGCGAACGCCGCGGTCGCCGGGGTGCCGTTCATCGGCGCGCGAACCGCTTCGGCGGACGGCTCCGTGGCCACCCTCGACTTCGCGGGAGCATCCGCCGGCGCGCGAACCGCAGCGGTGGCGGGTTCCGCAGTCGAATTCTCGGTCGCGGGGACGGCGTTCGCCGGGGCCACGGCGGGCGTGAAGACCGTGGCGCGCGCGGGAGCCCTGTCGGCGGGGAGGTCGTGCGTCGAGGCCGCCGTCGTCGCCGCCAAAGCGTGCTTCGGCGCGGGGTGTTCCGCGGAGGCGACCGCGGCCCCGCTCTCCGGCCCGACGGATACCGCGGCGCTCGGCGAGCCAGATCGGCCCGGCTCCGCATGGGCTGCGCCCGCCGGGCGCTCCGCCGCGCCGGAGCTCGTCCCCGGCAACTCCGGAGCCGGTTTCATGCCCTGACCGGCCGCGACCGCGACGCCGCGCGGCGCCGCAGGAAGCGCTTCGTGCACCGCCCGTGGGGCGGCCGCGACGTGCGGAGACCGGACCGTGGGCGGCTCGGCCACGGTCGCTCGGGGCGCATGGGTCTCCCCGACCGCGCCGTCCGTGACGGCCGCCGAGTTCACCCGAAGAGGAGCGTTTCTCGCGGCGGGATGGAGAATGCCGCCGCTTCGCGCGGCGGGCGTCTCGCCGTGCGCCGTGTCCTGCGAGACCGCCGCCCGCGCCGTCGCGTCGTGCCGCGCGGCCGCTCCGGACGTCGCCGTCTTGGAAGGACCCTCGGCCGGGCCGCCGAAAGCGACGGCGGGCACGGGCGCACCGTGAGCTCGCACGGAAGGGCGGGCGATGAGGCCGCCCACGTCCGCGCCGGGCGGCCGCGCCGCGGCCGGGAGTTGGGCTTCGGGCGTCTTCACGCCGACGGCGGGCAGCAGCGCGGCGTCGAGTGCCGAGTGCCAGACCTTCGAGCGGGAGGAGCCGCGGCGGGTGCGGGCAGGCGGGCCCGCCGGTCCGGCGGTCTCCGCCGCCTGCGCCGAGGGGGCAATGGGGGTCTTTTGCGCCATGTCCACCGCGTCTCCGCGGCGGATCCAAGCAGGGGACGTGCCAGGGAAAAAGCGCATCCCGGCGCGCGGCACTCCCGCGCGGCGGTCAGACTAGCGGCCGGATCGTGCCGCCGGCTCCGCCGGATTGCCGCTCCGCCTCCAGATCTCGTAGGAGAGGTCGGCGGCGAGGCCGGCGTTGTTCTGCGTGACCGCGTCGAGGATCGCGCCGGAGGTCCTCGGCTTCCAACCCATCAGGAGATCGATCACCACTTCCTTGTCCCGGGCGGCCAGCGCGACGAGCGCCTTCGCGGCCGACTCGGGCTCCATGCTCTCGTAGGCGCGCTGGAGCCGCACGAACGCCTGGTTCTTCGCCGCCCCCGTCGCGGCCTTGGGCTCGGACGCGATCGGCGGGGCGGCGTCGGCGCCGACGGTCCCCGGAATCGCGGCTGCGGTCTCGTCCCCGGCGGCGGGCAGGACCGGCGAATCGGGCAGCATGGGGCCCGGCGTGGCGGCGGCTGCGATCTGCTCCTCGGCCGGCGGCGGCTCCGGGACCTTCGACTCGGCCCGCGGCTGGACCGGCAAGGGCGCGGGAGTCGTCGCCGCGCTCGCTTGCGCCGCCGGCGAGGCCGGCTCGGCCTTCGCGGAGGGCGGCATCACGGCGGTCGCCGCCGACGTCCCGAGCAGAGCGCTCCCCAGGACCAGCAGGGCGACGACGGCATCGGCCGCCAGGACCAGGACGACGAACCAACGAACCGCGCTTCGCATCCTCACGCCTCCTCGTCCGCCTGCCCGCGGCCGGTCCGCAGGAGATGGACCTCGTCAAGGAACTTCTGCTCCGCCCTCGTCGCCTCCTCGAACCAACTCTGCCGCCTCCGCGCATGCAGCCGCTCGAGGACGCGATGCGCCCGCGCGGCGGAGGCGTGGGCGCGCTCGGCCTCGCGGGCCAGGTCGAAGGCGGCCAATTCACGCCGGGCCGCCTCGAGCGCCATGCGGCGCCGGTCCTCGCGCCAGGCCGCGAAGGCCCGGAGCGAAGCCGGATCCGAGGCGAGCTCCTCCGGGACGCCCGCGGCGACGGCGTTCTCGTAAACGCGCTCCAGCCCCTCGCGCTCGGACTGGCGCTCGAATGCCTCCGCGATCGCGATGGCGAGCGCGGCGTGCGCCTCGCGCCTCTCGGCCGAGCGGAGCCGCTCGACCCGCTCCAGACGGAACGCGAACTTCCTCATGCGGCGGCCTCGCGGCCGGCCTCGACCGCGCGCGTGAGCCGGGCGACCGTCTCGGCGAGGTCGGACCCGTCCTCCTTGCGCTGGACCAGGAGCGCGCGGATCTCGTCCCGCGACCGCAGGGCGGCGTCCACCTCGGCGCTCGCCCCCTTCTTGTAAGCGCCCAGGAGCACCAGGTCCTCGGCGTCTTTGAGCGCCGCGAGCCGGGCGCGCAGGTCGCGCGCCATCGCCATGTGCTCCCCCGTGGCGACGTGCGGCATGAGCCTGCTGAGGCTCGCCAGGATGTCCACCGCGGGGTAGTGCCCGCGTCCCGCGAGCTCGCGCGTGAGGATGATGTGGCCGTCGAGCAGGCTGCGCGCCGCGTCGGCCACCGGGTCGTTCAGGTCGTCCCCCTCGACGTACACCGAGTACAGGCCGGTGATGCTCCCGCCTTCCCGCAGCGCCCCCGCCCTCTCCAGCATCCTCGGAAGGAGGCTGAAAACCGACGGCGGGTACCCCTTGGTGGAGGGCGGCTCGCCCATGGAGAGGCCGACCTCGCGCTGCGCCATCGCGACGCGCGTGACCGAGTCCATCACGAGCACGACGTGATGGCCGCGATCGCGGAAGTACTCGGCCGCGGCCGTCGCCGCCAGCGCCGCGCGGATGCGCCGCATCGGCGGCTCGTCGGACGTCGCGACGAAGGCCACGGCGTGCTTCAGCCCTTCGGGGCCGAGATCCTCCTCGATGAAGTCCCTGACCTCGCGGCCGCGCTCGCCGACCAGCGCGATGACCGCGACGTCGGCGCGGGCGTGGCGCGCGATCATCCCGAGCAGCACGCTCTTTCCGACGCCGCTGCCCGCGAAGATCCCCAGGCGCTGGCCGCGCCCGAGCGTCGCGAAGGCGTCGATCGAGCGGACCCCCGTGACGAACGGCTCGTGGATCCGCTCGCGCTCCATGGCGGGAGGCGCCGCGGTCTCGAGCGGGTAGAGCGCCTCGGGGGCCGCGAGCGGACGCCCGTCGAGCGGGCGCCCGTCGGCGTCGAGAACGCGGCCGAGCAGGTGCTCGCCCACGCCCACCGTCGGCCGGCGGCCGAGCGCGACGACTCGCGCTCCGACGGCCAGGCCGTGCAGCCGGTCCACCGGCATGGTGAACACGCGATTGCCCGAGAAACCCACCACCTGGGCCCGAGACAGCGGCGCGCCGTCGCCGCCGAGGAGCAGGCACTCCTCGCCGACGGCGCACGCGGGCCCCTGCGACTCCACGGCGAGCCCGACGACGCGAAGCACCACGCCTTCCGAGCGGATCGCCTGCGCGCGGCGGATCCGCCCCGGCGCACCGCGCAGGTCCACCGCGGCGGCCATCAGCTCCGCTCCGCCGTGCCGAGCGCCGAGGAGCGCACCGCGTCGGCCGCGGTCTCGATCGTGGCGTCCACCGTGCCGACCGAGCTCTCCACCACGCAGCCGCCGGGAGATACGGTGTCGTCGCCGACGAGCTCGATCCGCCCGCGCTCCATCTCGGCGGCCAGCTCGCGCGCCAGGACGGGAAGCTCTCCCGGGTTGACGCGCACCTTCGCGCCGGCGGCCGCCGGGAGCGCGTCCGTCGCCTCGCGGACGGCCCGGACGACGATCGGGTCGGAGGCCAGGAGCCGCGCGCGGACGATCTTGGATGCGGCCTCGAGGGCGATCTCGAGGAGCAGCGATTCGTGCTGGCGCGTCAGCGAGTCCTCGAGGTCGGCCAGGCGCTTCAGCGACGCCGCTGCCTCGATGCCGAAGCCGAGCCTCTCGGCCAGGCCCTCGGCGAGCGCTTCGCGATACCCTTCGGCCCGCCCTTCCTCGCGCGCGCGGGCGGCCGCGGCCTCGACGGGATCCACCGGAAGCGCCGGGGGGATCTCCGTGAACGGGCGCGCCGCGTGCTCGGCGCGCGCGAGGATCCGCGGCGGCCGCGCGCGATCAGGCATTACCGTCCCCGCCGTCGGGCTCCGCGAAGGAAAGGCGTCCCTCGTCCTCGAGCTTGAGCGCCGCGGCGACGATCTCGTTCTGCGCCGCGCGCTTCTCGTCCGGCCGGACGGTCGAGAGGAAATCGATCTCGTCCTTGAGGATGCCGGCCGCGCGCTCCGAGAGGTTCTTCGTGATCTTCTGCAGCATCTCGTCCGTCTCGCCGTGCAGCGCCAGCGAGAGGGACTTGGTCTCCACCTGCCGGAGCAGCTCCTGGATCCCTCGGTCGTCGGCCGCGAGCAGGCTCTCGAAGGTGAACACTCGGTCCTTGAGAGCCGCCGCGCGCTCCGGGTCCTGCAGCTCGAGCGCCTCGAGCAGGCGGCGGGTCGCGCCGCGGCCGAGGCTCGAAAGCACCGACGCCGTCCGCTCGATGCCGTCGGCCTCGCCGGCCTCGCTCTCCTCCGGTGCCGCGTTGTCGAGCCGCTCCTTCAGCGAGGTGGCCACCTCGCCCAGCAGGTCGCCCCGCACCCGCCGCATGGTCGCCATGCGGAGCACCGTCTCGGAGCGGACGGACTCGGGCAGCGCCGCCAGCGTGCGGGCCGCGCGAGCCGGGGGGAGGTTCAGGAGGATGAGCGCCGACGTCTGGGGGTGCTCCTCCGCGAGGGCCCGCGCCAGGACGGCGGGCTCGGCCTCGAGCACGGGCTCGAGCGCCTTCGACGCCCGCTCCGCCGGGCGGCCGAGCATCCCATCGAGCCGCTCCGGGGAAGCCTCTACGCGGGAGAGGATGCGCCGCGCGAGGTCGGGCCCTCCCTGCTCCTGCTCCGGACGGGTCGCGTCCACGAAGTACTCCTGCAGGACCTTCGTCGCGACGACCGGCTCGATGGTCCCGAGCCCCGCGATCTCCCGCCCGACCTTCGAGACCTGGTCGGGAGTGAGGTGCTTGAGGAGCTTCGCGGCCGTGTCCTCGCCGAGGAGCACGAACAGGATGGCGGCCTTCCGCGGGCCGGCCAGATCGGCGGCGGGCGACGTCTCGATCATGGATCACTCTCCCTTGCGGCCGGCGAGCCAGCCCCGTACGACGAAGGCCGCGGCCTCGGGATGCTGGCCGGCGGCCTCGATCAGCTTGCGCCGGAGCTCTCCCGACGCCGCAGCCGCGGCGGGAAGCGCTCCCGACGCGAGGCTCGCCTGCAGCTCCGCGATCGTCGGCGGGGCCGTGCCGGCCCCCACCGTGGGCGCCCCCACGGCGCGCAGCGCCGCGATCGCCGGCCGGACCGCGAGCAGCACGACGAGGAGCACCGCGATCGGCAGGGCGGCGTAGCGGGCGACCTGGAGCCAGAACCCCCAGCGGTCGCCTCCCTCCGTCTTCAGGTCGGCCGCGGGACCGGCGGTGCCGTCGAAGGCGATGTTCTCGACGATGAGCACGTCGCCCCGGGTCTCGTTGATTCCGGCGGCGGCGCGGACGAGGTCGGTGATCTTCTTCATCTCGCCTTCGGTCCTCGGCACGGACTTGCGCTCCGTCTTCCCGTCCGCACCCGGCGTCTCCGCAACGGCGTTGTCCACGACCACCGCGACCGACTGGCGCGAGAGCTTGCCGACCGGCTCGGCGATCGTCGCGACGGTCTTGTTGATCTCGAAGTTCGTGGTGCTCGACTGCGACTCGTCCGCTCCCGACATCCCCGCGGCTGCGACCGGAGTGCCCGTGGGCAGGTTGGAAGCCGTTCCCGGGATGCCGCCTCCCGCCCCGGACTGGCGCCGCGTCTTGGATTTCTGCTCGCTGCGGACCACCGCCACGTCGGGGTCGTACGTCTCCTCGACCCGCTGCACCCTTGCCATGTCCAGCTCGACGGTGGCGCGGGCGCGGACGCGCCCCCCCCCGACGACCGGCTCGAGGATGGACACGAGCGTGGTCTCGAGCCCCAGCTCGAGCGAGCGCTTCGACTCGATCTGGGAGGCCGACAGCGCCTCGGCCGACTCGGCGCCCCCGCCCTCGGAGAGCATCCTCCCGTCGCCGTCGATCACGCTGACGCGGGCGGGATCGAGCCCGTCGACGCCGCTCGCCACGAGGTGCGAGATCGCGCGAACCTGGTTGTTCGAGAGCGCCCGCCTTGCTCTGAGCCGCACGACCACCGACGCGCTCGCCTCCTTGCGCTCGTCCGCGAACACCGAGGCCGGCGGGAGCGCGAGGTGAACGCGCGCGGACTCCACGACGTCGAGCCCCTGGATCGTGCGGGCCAGCTCGCGCTCGAGGGCGCGGCGGTAGTTGACGTTCTGCACGAAGTCCGAGAGGCCGAACGACGGCTTGTCGAAGATCTCGAAGCCGACGCCGCCGCCCCGCGGCAGCCCCTCGCCGGCCAGCTCGAGGCGCACCTCGTCGACCTTCTCGGCCGGGACCTCGACCACCGTGCCGCTCGCGCCGAGCCGGTAGGGGATCTGCTTGTCCTTGAGCGCCGCGATCACCGGGCCGGCGTCGTCGCCCCGGAGGTTGCTGAACAGCACGCCGTAGCGGATCCGCGAGGCGTAAACGCTCAGCCCCCAGACGACGCCGACCAGGGCGACCACACCCAGGCCGAGCTGGATCCTCTGCCGCGGCGCGAGCCGCGCGAGCGCGTTGCGGAAGCCGTCCATCATGCCTGCCATCGCATCACCCCGTCGTCAGGGCCGTCCCGGTGAACCGTCAGGCGCCCATCCGCATGATCTCGCGATAGGCGTCCACCAGCTTGTTGCGCACTTCCATCATGGTCTTGAAGGAGACCTCGGCCTCCTCGATCTTGATCAGCACGTCGTGGAGGTCCACGTCCTCGCCTCGCGCGAACGAGGCCTGCGCGACCTCGCTCTCCTGCTGCAGGCGGTCCACGGAGCGGATCGCGTCCTTGAGGGTGTCGCCGAAGGACGGCGAGCCGTCCGCGGCCTTCCCGGCGGAGGCGGGCCGCTCGGCGCCCGCGGGGCCCGTGATCGGTCCGATCTTGGGAATCATCGAGAGCGGGTCCATGGTCACCTCAGGATGCCGAGAGCGGAGCGGAGCATCTCGCGGATGCTGCGCACCGTGGTCACGTTGGCCTCGTAGGACCGGGTGGCGGAGAGCATGTCGACCATCTCCTGGAGCGGCTCCACGTTCGGGTACGAGACGAAGCCGGCCTCGTCCGCGTCGGGGTGGCCCGGCTCGAATTTCTTCACCGGCGGTGCGGGGTCCTCGACGATCCTCTCGACGCGGACCGACTTGAGCGCGACCCCGAGCTCGTCCCCGAAGTTCGAGGAGACCGGGTCCGCAGTGAACACCGGCTCCTTCCTCTTGTACGGGCCGCCTTCGGCGGTGCGGGTCGTGCGCGCGTTCGCGAGGTTCGACGCGACGATCTCCATGCGCGCGCGCTGGGCCGACAGCCCGGCGGCGCAGATTCCGAGGGCGCGGTTGAGGCTCATGATCCCGTCCTCCCGTCCGTGGCGGAGTAGATGAGCAGGGCGAAGCGCTTGCGGACCATCTCGGCCGCGCCCTGGTACCTTCCCTGCATCGCGGCGAGCAGCATCATTTCCCGGTCCACGTCCACCGAGTTGCCGTCGTTGCGGACCCGGTCCGCGGCGACCTCGACCACGGTGCCCATGTCCGCGGGGGAGGGGCCGATCGGAAGATGCCGCGGGTCGGTCCGCTCCACGTCGAGCGTGCCGGCGAGCTCGAGCGCTTCCTGGAACTGCACGTCGAGCGCCCGGTAGGCCGGCGTGTCGAGATTCGCGAGGTTCGAGGTGATCAGGGCGGAGCGCTTCGCGGCCCGGTCGAGGGTCGTGCGCAGCAGCGCCACGGTCGAGTCGTGCACGGGTTCCGTCATCGTTCGTCTCCCTGCCGCCCCGCTGCCCTCTCGGGACGCGCAAGTTCCGTGCCCCGGAAGCAGAGGCGCGCCGCCGCGCCGTTCCCGCGCCGCCCGGCAAGAACCTGCCGCGCCGCGGCCATCGGCTGCCGCCCCTTCGCACCGGCGCGGGGGAAAGGGGCGGTCACGGCGCCACCCCGGTCAGCGGCGTGCCCGCGTCGCGGTATTGCTTGAGCTTGTGCCGGAGCGTGCGAGGGGAGATCCCGAGCGCCGCCGCGGCCTCGGCACGGTTCCCGCGGGTCTCGGCGAGGATCCTGCGGATCGTCTCGCGCTCGGCGTCCTCGAGCGAGCGGCCGGCCAGCGGAGCGGCGTCCTTGGGTCGCAGCGCGGGCTCGAGGTCGAGGTGCGCGGCGTCGATCGGGCCGCTCCCGGCGAGGATCGCGGCCCGCTGGAGAGCGTTCTGCAGCTCTCGCACGTTTCCCGGCCAGGTGTGCTCGGCGAGGCGCCTGAGCGCGGCGCGTGTGAGCGTCGCCGTCGGGCCGCCGTAGATCCTCGCGAAGCGCGACGCGAGCGGCTCGACGTCTCCCGGACGCTCGCGGAGCGGCGGGATCCGGAGCGGCATCACGCGCAGCCGGTAGTAGAGGTCTTCCCTGAAGCGGCCCGCGGCGACCTCCTCCCGGAGGTTCTTGTTCGTCGCCGCCACCACGCGCACGTCCACGCGGAGCTGGGTCTCGGAGCCGACGGCCTGGATCACCTGGTCCTGCAGGACGCGGAGGAGCCGCGACTGGAGGTCGGGGCTCATCTCGCCGATCTCGTCCAGGAGGAGCGTGCCGCCGTCGGCCAGCTCGAAGTGTCCCCTGCGGTCCCTGAGGGCGCCGGTGAACGCCCCCTTGCAGTGGCCGAACAGCTCGGCCTCGAGCAGCTCGCGCGGAAGGGCGGCGCAGTTGACCGCGACGAACGGACCGGCGGCGCGAGGGCTCTCCCGGTGGATCAGCCTCGCGAAGACCTCCTTGCCCGCTCCCGACTCGGCCTCCAGGAGGACGGTCACGTCCGATCGGGCGGCGCGTAGCGCCAGCTCCACCGTGCGGAGCGTCGCCGGGTCCTCGGCCACGAGGTCGGCCGCGTCGGCCGGCGCCTGGCGGCGCGAGCCGCGCGCGAGGGCCGCCTCGACCGTGCGGGTCAGCGCCTCGGGGGAGAACGGCTTCGTGAGGTAGTCCACGGCGCCGTCGCGGACGCAGGAGACGGCGGACTCGACCGTGGCGAATGCGGTCACGACCACGACGCGGGAAGAGGGAGAGAGGGCCCTCACGCGCTGGACCAGCTCGTGGCCGCTCATGCCTGGCATGCGGAGGTCGGTGACGACGACGCCGTAGGGCGCGCGCGCGAGGGCGCGCAGCGCGTCCTCGCCTCCGGACACGCGGTCCACCGCGTGCCCCTCGCGGCTCAGCACCCGCTCCATCGCGAGCGCCATCTGGGGCTCGTCGTCCACCACGAGGATCCGCTCAGACATGGGTTCCCTCCGCCGCTCGAGGGCGGCCCGCCGCGGGGATCTCGACGCGGGCCAGGGTCCCTCGGCCCGGTGCGCTGTCGAGCGCGATCCGCCCGCCGTGGCGCTCCACGATCCCGTGAACTATCGACAGGCCGAGGCCCGTGCCCCCCTCCGTCCGCGTGAAGAACGGATCGAAGACGCGGGGGAGATCCTCGGGCGCGATCCCGCGGCCGCTGTCCTCGACGAGGAGCACCGCGTGGCCTCTCTCGTGGCGCGCCGCCACGACGATGGAGCCTCCCGGCTCGGTCGCGGCGAGCGCGTTGCCGAGAAGATTGAGCAGTACCTGGCGCATCCCCTCGGGGTCGGCCTCGACCGCGCAGCGGGCCTCGGGAACGGGTCCCGCGAGCCGCACGCCGCGCAGGGCGCAGGCCGGCGCCAGGAGAGAGCACGCGTCGGACGCGAGCAGGGCGAGGTCGGTCGGTCGCGCCTTCCCGCTGCTGGGCGAGGCAAACGCGAGGAGGTTCGAGACCGTCGTTTCGAGCCCCGCCGTGGCGGCCACGATCTGGTCTGCCATGTCGCGGAGGGGCTCGTGACCCTCGAGGTCGTCGCGAAGCATGCCCGCGAACAGGCGGATGCTGCCGAGGGGATTGCGCACCTCGTGGGCGATCTCCGCGGCCATCCTCCCGAGCGCTTCGAGGTGCCGCCGACGCGCCTCCTCTTCTTCCTCGATCCGGATCTCCGTGATGTCCTGGACCGTCACGACGAGCGACGTGTCGGCCTCGCCGGACGGCAGGACCGTGACGGCGAGATCCCGCGGTCCCGAGGGGGAGTCGCGGCGGAGCCGGGCCGCTCCACCGGCCGTGGACGACGCGCCGAGCCACTTCAGGTCGTCGTCGGCGAGCCGCTCGCCCGTCGTCCCGAGCCCCATCCGCTCGAAGGCCCGGTTGGTGCGGAGCAGCGCGCCGTCCGACGCGACGACGGCCACGCCCCCGTCCATGGCGTCGAGAACCGTCTCCAGGCGGCGGTGCGCTGCGAGCAACTGCCGCTCGAGACGCTCCGCCCTCGCGCGAAGGTCGGCGTGGCGCTCCTCGAGGCTCGCCGCCGCGTGCTCGAAACGGTGGAACGCTTGAACGAGAACGTCCGTGGGAAGCCCGGCCGGGATGGCCAAGGGGGGAGTGGGTCCGGCACTCCCGGCCGGGCGCAGATCGGGTTCGAGGCAAGGGCGTTCTCTCATCGTCGGGGGGTGATAGCAAGGGACGTTCCCGACGGGCCATGCATGGCAAGATCCGTGTTTGCAATAACATGGATCTGGTCGTTCCGGGCCGAGCCGCGGGGAGCGACGGTCCGCCGACGGCGTCCGACTCGGGAGGTGTCGGGAAGACGGACGCCGGGGCGACCCGCATTGGGCCCAATCATAAATATTCGATAAATAGAAAATGCATTGACAAAATTAGTCAGCGTCATATTTTAACGTCTCCGGCGGCACGCAACTCAACTATTGAGGCGGATGCCACGACGCGAGCCCGAACGGGACCTGTCGAGGGGGGGAGACGCGATGGATCTGGCGGTTGTGGTCGATCCCGATCCGGAATCGGCCGGGCACGTTGCCGCGGTCCTCGCCGCGCGCGGCCTCTCGTCCAGGGTCGCCTCGACTCCACTGGCGGCGAAGGGCCTATTGGCGGACGAGCCCGCCGACCTGCTGCTGGTCGAGCTCGGGCGGGACACCTCGGCGGGGCTGGAGCTGATCGAGCGGACGCGGCGGGACCACCCGGGTGTCCTGTGCTTCGCGGTGGCCGAGCGCCCGACCGTCGAGACGGTCGTCGAGGCGATGGCCCGCGGAGCGGACGGGTTCCTCGCAAGGCCCGTGGACGGAACGGCTCTCGCGGACGCGATCGCCCGTCCCGCCCGCTGCCGCCCCTCGCGGGAGGCTGCGGTCGCACCCATGGACGAGTTCGTGGCCGGAAGCGGGCCGATGGCGCTGGCCCTCTCGAGGCTGTCCAAGGTGGCGCCGCTCGACACCACCGTCCTCCTGACGGGGGAGAGCGGCACCGGCAAGGAGGTCGCCGCCCAGTTCCTGCACCGGAGCCATCCGGGCCGGCGGAACGGCCCGATGGTGTGCGTGCACTGCGGCGCGATCCCCGACAGCCTCCTCGAGAGCGAGCTGTTCGGCCACGTCAAGGGAGCGTTCACCGGCGCCGACCGGGACCGCGTCGGCAAGTTCGAGCAGGCCAACGGCGGCACGATCTTCCTCGACGAGATCTCGACGATGAAGCCGGAGGGGCAGCTGCGGCTCCTGCGCGTCCTCCAGGAGAGGCGGGTCACGCGGATCGGCTCGTCCGACTCGCGCCCCGTGGACGTCCGGGTCGTGGTGGCCAGCAATCAGGATCTCAAGGCCATGGTGGACGCCGGGACGTTTCGCCTCGACCTCTACTACCGGGTGAGCACGTTCCGGGTCGCGCTGCCGGCGCTCCGCGAGCGAAAGGCCGATCTCGCGCCGCTCCTGGAGCTCTTCTCGAAGCGGTGCGCGAAGCGGTTCGACGCGGTGCCGCCGAAGCGGTTCTCGACCTCGGCGATGCGCTGCCTGGCGGCCCACGACTGGCCTGGAAACGTGAGGGAGCTCGAGAGCGCCGTCGAGTACGCCTACATCCTGTCCGACGGCCGGGAGCTGGTGTTGCCCGGCGACCTCCCGCCCGAGATCGCGGGCAGGGAATCCGCGACGGACAGCCTCGGCTCTGGGATCGTCGTCACGGAAGACGGCGTCTCGCTCCGGACGGCGGTGAGCCAGCTCGAGCGCGAGCTGATCCTGCAGTCGCTGCGCCTGGCCGGCGGGAACAAGGCGAGGGCGGCCGAGCTGCTCGATCTCAAGCGGACCACGTTCCTAGAGAAATTGAGCCGTCTGGCGGAGGAGGGGCTCCTGCCGTCCGCTCAGGCGGACTGGTCGAGCCCGCCCGCCTCGACGGCCGGAGCCGCGTAGCCCCGCACCGCCGCCTCGCCCTTCGTGAACGAGACCACCGCGCCGCGAGTCGCCTCGAGCATCGAGGCAACGGCGGCCTCCGCGTCGCGCCCCTGCCGCAGGAGCGCGCCGGCCTCCTCGTCGAGCGCGCGGCGCTGGTCCGCGGCGAGCCGCTCCTCGAGGTCCCGCATGACCGGCCTGAGGCGCTCGATCGCGAGGCCCCGCAGCTCGACGGCTCCCCGGAGCGCATCCGGATCGTCCTGCGACGCGGCCGCGAGGAGGCTCGACGTGGCCGTACGCACCGCGTCGAGCGCCTCGGCGAGCGGCTGCGGAAGCGCGGCGCGGATCATCGCGCCGACGCCATTTCCGGAGCGGACGCGTCGGAGAGACGGCGGGCCGCGGCCTCGCGCCACGCCGCGCCCAGCTCCCCCAAGTGGGTGGCGACCTCGGCGAACGCCGCGTCGTCGTTGCGAAGGTGCCCCTCGGTGACCCGGCGCAGGAGGTAGGCGTAGAGGCGGTCCATGTTGGCCGCGACCTCGCCGCCGCGCTCCGTGTCGAGGCTCGCCTGGAGCAAAGACAGGCAGCGCACCACCCTCTGCACCGCCGTGCCCTTCGACGCCATCTGACGCGAGGCGAGGGCGGTTCTCGCGCGCGCGACGTGGACGAGGGCGATCTCGAACACCCGCGACACGAGCGTCACCGGGTCCGCGGTCCGGATGTCCTGCTCCACGTACGCCGACGCCGCGTGACCGGCATTGCTCGAGGAAGCCATGCTCACCCTTCTCCTATCGGCCCAGGATGCTGCTGAGCTGGGATTGCTGGGCCTGCAGGGACGAAATGGCGGATTCGGCCGCCGCGAAGCTCCTCGTGAGATACGCCCGGCGCTTCTCGAGGCGGGCATCGATGCGCGAGATCTGGTCGGAGATCCGCTTCAGGTCCTCCTCGAGAACGTCGCGGGCCGACGCGATCGGGCCCGTGCCGAGCCCCGTCGTCTCGTCGAGCTTCCCGAGGAGCGTGCGGACCAGGCCGCGGGTGTAGGACAGCGTCCCGAAGTTTCCGCCGTTGGCCGTGACGTCGGCGGCGGTGGCCGTGACCTTCAGGGTCAGTCCGGCGTACGCCCCCCCCTCGGCCGCCGTCAGGTACTGGCCCTCGCCCGTGGCGTCCACGCCGCCGATCCGCCCCGCGACGTCCAGGCCGGTGGAGGTCGAGGCGGAGGTGCCGAAGCCGCTTCCCGTGCCGTCGCCGGGGTCGGCGAGGCTCGAGGTCACCGAGACCGTCGCCGCCGAGCCGAAGTCGCGGCTAGCGATCCGGAGACGGCCGCCGTCGCTCATCGCCGTCGCGGCGATTCCCGCGGCGCGCAGGGCGGCGTTGACCGCATCCGCCATCGAGCCGATCGTCATGCCGGCGGTCAGCGCGACCGTCGTGCTCCCGCCCGCCGTCGCGATCGTCAGGGTCTCGTCGCGTCCCAGCCCGCTTCCCGAGATCGCCGTGCTGCCGGAGACCGACGCCTGCTCGGCCGCGCGCGTGATCTCCACGGCATAGTCGCCGGAGACCGTGACCGCGGAGGAGCTCTGGTAGCGGATCCGCGGGTCGGTGGACACGCCGGACGCGAGGAACAGGCGGCCGACCTCGTCGAACCGGTCCTCGAGGAGCGTGCGCAGCGAGCCCGAGTCGAGCGACATCTTCCCGGTGAGGCCGTCGAACGAGACCCCGACGGCCGACAGCGAGCGGATCGCGCCGATCGGGATCCCCTCGACGCCGCTGGTCACGAGGCCGGCCAGCTCCTGCTGGATCTGCCTCGCCGTGCCGTCGCCGGAGAGGACCCCCGGATTGTCGCGGCTGAACTGGGCGTTGAAGAAGTCGATCGCGTCGTTGTAGGCCGTGGAGATGGACTGCACCGCCTTGATCACGCCGTCGAGATCCGGCCGGACCTCGACCGTCACGGGGGTCCCCGTCGTCCTCGCGAGCAGGTTGATCGTCGTGCCGGCCACCACCCCCGTGACCTGGTTGCTCGAGGAGGTCACCTGCAAGCCGTCCACCGTCAGCCGCGCGTCGGCCGCGGCCGCCACCACGTTGCCGGGGTCGGCGAGGCCGAGGTTCGTGGTGTCGGTGATCGCGAGGGCGTGCGAGGCGCCGGTTTCTTCCGAGCGGACCACGAGGCGGTACCCGGTCCCGTCGTAGAGGACCGCCGCCTCGACCCCCTGGTCGGCGTTGTTGATCGCGTCGCGGACGGCCTCGAGGGAGTTGTTCCCGGAGGCGGCGCTCACGTTCACCGTGATCGCGGACTTGCCCCCCGCCTGGATCGTGATCGTGCCGTCCGACACGAGACCCTGGTCGGACGCGGCCACGCCGGCGCTGCGCACCTTGTGGGCGGCCGCGAGGTCGAGGACCTCGATCGAGAAGATGCCGGTCTCGGCCCCGGCTCCCGGTGTTGCGCGGAGGAACGAATCGTCGCTCACCTTCGCGGTTCGGCCCCGGAAGGTCACGTCCGCCGAGAGCCCGCGCATCGCGTCCGAGAACGCGCTCAGCTTCGAGCGCATCTGGTCGAGCGCGGACCTCCGGGCCCGGTAGAGCGTCTGCCTGGACTCGAGCTTGACCGCGGGGCGCCGCTCGGCGTTCAGGATCGCGTCGACGATGGCCTTCGTGTCGAGGCCGCTGGCCAGGCCGCCGAAGTTGATCGAGCCGATGTCCATGTTGTCTCTTGTCGCCGATCAGAGCGTGTGGTCGAACAGCACGCCGAACATCTCGCGAAAGCGGGACACGAAGGCGAGGTACTCCTCGGGAGGGAACTGACGGACGACCTCGCGGGGAGGGGTATCGCTCGAGTAGATGCGGACGATCACACGGTCGAGGGACTCATCGTAGGAGAATTCGGCGCTGCGGCCGCCGAGCACGATCTTGTTCCCGCCGTCGCGAAGCGCCTCGGCCACCGCCTTGCTCGTCTCGGCTGAGGATCGCTCCCCGGGTTCCGAGGCCGCGCGGGAGCGGTCTCCCGAGCGGAGCTGACGCGAGCCGACGGGAGGCGCGGCGCCGATGCCGTCCACTGCCGGAATGGGAGAGCTCATGACGACCTCTCTGAGTCAAGAAAGGAGGGGCCCCCCGGGGGGGCCCCTCCTCCAGCGAATCGGGGCCCGCGCTACCGGAGCAGCGAGAGCACGCTCTGCGCCGACGCGTTCGCCTGCGCCAGGGCCGACAGCCCGGTCTGGTTGAGCACCTGCCACTTGGTCAGGCTGACGATCTCGCTCGCCACGTCCGCGTCGCGGATCTGGCTCTCCGCGGCGGCGAGATTCTGGGCCTGCGTTCCGACGACGCTGATCGTCGCGTCGAGGCGGTTGAGCGCCGCGCCGAGGCCGCCCCTGCGGCTCGCGAGGTCGGCGATCGCCAGGCGGATCTGGTCCAGCTCGGTCTTCGCGCCGGCCTTGGTGTTGAGCGCCGTCGTCGTGACGGTCACGCCCGTGCCGGTGCCGGTGAGGCCGAGGCCGCCCGTGGCGGACCCGGTGGCCGTGAGGGCCGAGGTCGTCAGGGTGATGGTGTTCGCCGCGGCGGTGCCCGACGCGCCGACCTGCACGTCGAACGTGGCGCCCGTGGTGCCCAGCAGGACCTGACCGTTGAAGTCCACCGTCAGGCTGATCCGGTTGATCTCGCGGAGGATTTCCTGGTACTCGCCGTTGATCGCGGCCTTCGCGCCGCCGCTGTCCGCGCCGGACGTGTCGGACGCCGCCTGCTCGGCCAGGGACACGGCCCTCTGCAGGAGGGTCGAGACCTCGGAGAGGGCGCCGTCCGTCACCTGCACCACGCTGACGCCGTCGTTGGCGTTACGGACCGCCTGGTTCAGGGCCGCGACGTTCGCCTTGAGACCGTCGGCGATGGCAAGACCGGAGGCGTCGTCGGCGGCGGAGTTGATCCGCATGCCGGACGAGAGGCGCTCGAGGGTCTTGGACAGGCCGACGTTCGTACGGCCGAGGCGGTTGAGGGCGTTCAAGGCACCGATGTTGTTGACGATCGAAAAGCTGCTGGACATCCTGAAATCCTCCGTGATCGTTCCCGCGGCTTCCTTGCCACGGTGGCCACCGGCGGGGCGGCCCGTCCGCTCGCGGCCGAAACCCACAATGGGTTCCGGCCACGCCTGAGTTATCGGCAGCGGTAGGCGCCGACTTGAGAAGAAGACGCGATTTGCGGGTCGCCTGGGGATTGTGACATAAGTCATTATTTTATAAGGACTTGCGCCTGTCATTCGCCTTGTCTTTGCCTTGTCGCCGGGGCGAGAGCGAGCCTGGCCGGGATTCTGACGGGTAGGCCCCCCGCAGTGCCCTCCTCGCGTCGGGGAAGCGGCGTCTCTACCGGGCTTGCCCTCGGATCTCCATGAAAACAAGGGCAATTCGATCCGGCGGCGCCGTGGTACGCCGGTTGCTCCCCTCGAGGGAGGCGCGGAACGCCGAGAGCGGAGCGTGCCGCCGGAGGATCCCCTAGTGGACTTGAAGCCTCTCTTCAGCGTAGTGATCCCGGCGCACGACGGCCGCGAGCGACTCGCGCTCACCCTCGACTCGATCGCGCGGGCGAACTTCGACCTCTCCCGGGTCGAGGTGGTGGTCGTGGACGACGCGTCCACGGACGGCACGATCGAATCCTTCCGCGATCGGAGCTATCCCTTCCGCTTCTCGATCCACCGCGTCGAGGCTCGGAACCAGTCCGCGGCGACGAACGAGGCGATCCGGCGAGCGTCGGGGACCTACGTCCTCTCGTCGGCGCAGGACATCCTCTTCCACGAGGACCTGTTCTCGCGACACCTCGCGTGCCACGAGCGTTTCGCCGGCGAGGACGTGGCGGTCCTCGGCTACCTCCCGTACCCCGAGACCCTGAGCGTCACGCCGTTCCTGTCCTATCTCGTGCAGGGCGGCTTCCAGTTCGCGTACTGGATGATCAAGGACCCGACGAACGTGCCGCCGGCGTTCCTCTACGCGCCGAACTTCTCCGTGCGGAAGGACGTGATCGACCGCGTCGGCGGCTTCGACGAGGAATTCCCTTACGGGTGCCAGGATTCGGATCTCGGGATCAGGCTCTACGAGGCCGGGGTGCGAATCGTCCACGACCCCGGGGCGATCGGATACCACAACCATCCGGTGGAATTCCGGGACTACTTCGCGCGCCAGGAGCGCGTCGCCGCCGGGCTCGTCCTCCTCGAGTCGAAGCACCCCGACTACGAGGGAGGTCCCGCTGCGTGGGATGCCGTCGTGCGCGGCTACCTGATGTACTCCGCCGTGGAGCGCGACCGCGACCTCGACATCGTCGCGCGGCTCGAGCCGGGGCTGGCGGGCGGGGGAACGCGCTTCCGCGAGCTCTGGGCCGCCGCGTTCTGCGAGGGGACGCCGGTCGACCGGTTCTCCGCCGCCGACCAGCGCACGCTCCGTCTCGCGGAGGCGCTGTTCAACGCCTACGACCGCGTGCTCCGCTTCCACTGGTGGAAGGGGTACTTCGCGGAGTTCCTGCGCGTGCACGGTGCCGAGAAGGTGAGGCGGCTCGTGCGCGCCCGCGTCGCGAAGGGGCAGCCCCCGCTCCAGCTGCGCCGCGCCGCGGAGGCGCGCCTCCGCCGCCACGGGATCGAGCTGAGCCTCGTCTCCCCGCGGGACGCGAGGACGTCGCTCGTCGTCCACGGGCTCGAGAGCTATCTCGACGCCGCCCGCTGGCTGGGCCGGTTCGACGCCACCGCCGATCCGCCGCGCGACCACCAGGCCGTCCTGGTCGTGGACCGCGAGGCGATGCCCGACGCCGAGCTCGAGAAGCTGCGCGAGGTGGTGGACGTCGTCGCGCGCGAGCGCCGGGACGAGGGAGTCCTCGAGGCCCTGAGGCTGTGCCTCGCCGAGACCGTCGTGGTCACCTCCGCCGGCGTCGAGCCGGAGCTGCCCCGCTGGCGCCTGCTCGCCGACCTGTGCTTCAGCCGCATGCCGCGGGTCGAGGTTCTCGGCGGGAGCGTCGAGGACGGGCGGGGGCGCCGCCGCTACGGCTACCGCTTCGACGGCGCGGCGCTCGCCGAGAAGCGCAACGGGGCCGCGTCCGGCTCGTCGCCGCGCGGCCCGTCCGTCGTGGACGTGGCGATCCCGGAGTTCCTGATCCTGCGGCGCGCCCTCGCGGAGCGCGTGCTCGAGGAGCGCGCCGCGGCGCCCGCCGAGCCCGCGCCGTGGAACTTCGAGCTGTGCCGCGCGGCCGCGCGCGGCGGCGGCCAGGTCCTCGAGCTCCCCGACCTGCGCGTCCGCTGACCGCGAAGTCGGTCTCCGCCCTCATCCCGTGGATTGGCCACCGCGGTGGCGAAGGACCCGGAGCCGGACGCTCGCGCTCGAGTGCGACCCGCGCGGCACGCTTCGGCGTTGCGCGGCGTAAGTCGCCGCGCCGCCTCGCTCCGGTTTTCGCGCGGCCTTCAAAGGAAGAACCGGCCGCGCGAAAACAGGGCCGCTTCGGGTCGCACTCGAGCGCGAGCGTCCGGCTCCTGCTTGGTCGTCAGGATCGAGTCGGGGGTCCGGACGAGACGCTCAGCAGAGCCTGTTCCCAGCGGTCTCGGAGGACTTCGATGTTGCGCTCGCGCAGGACGAACTCGCGCTGCCGGGCGAGCTCCTGGTCGCGGGCGGGGGCGTCGCGGAGCCAGCGCTCGAGGGTGTCGGCCCACGCGGCGGGGTCGTTCGGCGAGGTCGCCGTGACCTCGCCGAGGTAGGGCGGCACGGCGCTCGCGACGGTCATCGTTCCCGCGGCGGCGTACTCGTAGAACTTCAGCGCGGACTTGTGGCGGTTGAACGGCGTGTCGAGGAGGGGACAGATCCCGACGTCGAGATCCGCCGCGGAGAGCGAGTCGAAGTACGCGTCGATGCCCGAGAAGAGCACGTGGCGGTGGCGGATCGCCCGGAACTCGGAGGCGAGCGCGAGGAACGCCTCGGCCCGGTCCTTCTGGCTCGGCGTGAAGCCGGCGCGATTGCGGCGGATCTCGCGCACCTCGACGTCGAGCGGGCGCGAGGTCAGCCCCAGGAGGACGAACACGAAATCGAGCCGCTTCTGCAGCTCGCGGATCGCCGGCAGGACCATGAGGAGGTCGTCGAGGTGGCAGGACGAGCCGGCCCAGCCGACGCGGAGGCCCGAGGCCGCGCGCGGGCGCCCTTTCCATCGCTTCGGGTCCACCGCGTTCGGGAGCACGTGAACCGGCTTGCCGCGGGGCGCGAGGGTCTCCGCGAGCACCGGCGTCGTGACGAAGAACGCGTCGGCGCCTTCGAGCAGCGCCCGCAGGTTCTCGGGCGCTCCGGCGATCGTCTCGTAGCTCGGGTTGAGCGCCTCGACCCCCTCGAGGAAGTCGTCCACCGAGTAGACGACCGGGACTCCCCGCGCCCGCGCCAGCTCGCCGAGCGGCTCGACCAGCAGCAGCCGGCTCCCGTCGGCCAGGACGGGGGCCGCGACCATCTGCGGGAAGATCAGCGTCGAGACGCCGTCGAGGATCTTCCCGTCCGGCTCGTACCCCCGCGCCGTGCGGGTCAGCGTCAGGGATGCGCCGAGCGTCCGCAGCTCGAACCCCCGCTCCCCGAGGTGCTCGAACGGCTGGTGGAAACGGACGTACGTCACCCCGGTCACGACGTCGTCGATGACGGCGAGCGCCCGGCGCACCGCCGCCTCAGTCGTTCTCGACCACGGCGAGAGCGTCCTCTTCCTCGGTGGGCGGCCGCCCACCCCCGGCCCCCGGCTCGGGAGCGCCGGACGGGAGGACGATCGGCGGCAGGCCCTTTGCCTTGAGCGCGTCGTTCGCGGCCGCGAGGTCGCGGCCCGCCAGCTCGCCGAAGGACTTCTCGACGTCTGCGAGCTCGCGCTCGAGCGCGTCCACGCGCTCGAGCAGGTAGGCCGCGGGACGGCCCTCGTACGAGAGGATCGCGCCGTACACCGAGCCCAGCTCCTCGCGAAGCCGCTCCTCGCCCGTGATCGCCCCGCCTTCCTTGGTCGCGACGATCTGCTTGCGCAGGTCGTCCGCCTTGCCGGCGAGAGCCAGGAGCCGGCCGCGGAGCGCGTCCTGTTCGGGAAGAGGCGCCGCGAGCTTCGCGGCGCCGTCGCGAAGTGCTCCGGCGCGGTAGACGAGATCGCTCATCCTGCCGAAGAGGCCGTGCACGCGCATCGCGGCGTCGAAGCTCGCCTTGCGGTCGGCTTCCGTGAAGGTCGCGCGCCGGTCGAGGCCGACCTCGAGCTTCGTCTCGTACTTCTGCTCGCCCTTGAGCAGCCGGACCGTGTAGGTGCCCGGCACCACGCGCGGCCCCCGGTTCGCCGACCCGGCCACCTGCGCCGCGGGCGGCACCTTCGGCGGCTTGACGCGCATGTCCCAGCTGACGCGGTTGAGGCCGCGGTGCGCGGAGGCCGGGAGCGTAGCCAGCACCTTCCCCTCGCTGTCGAGGATCTCGAGCTTGATCGGGCCGAACAGGTGGCGGGTGCGCTGGTAGTAGGTGATCTGCGCCGCCACGGGCGCGGCCTCGCCGGTGAAGGTCCCGTCGCCGTCCGACCAGCCGCCGCCGGCCTGGATGCGCTGCTGGACCGGGCGCGTCGCGACGAACGCCGCGTCCTTCTGCATCAGCTCCGGGGTCAGCCCGCGCAGCGGCGTGATGTCGTCCACGATCCAGATCCCGCGGCCGTGGGTCGCGATCACGAGGTCGGCGTCCCGCTGGTGGACGGCCAGGTCGCGGACCGCGACGCTCGGGAAGTTGCCGCCCTTGAACTCGGCCCAGCGCTCGCCGCCGTCGTTCGAGATCCACAGGCCGAACTCGGTTCCCACGAACAGGAGATTCGGGGCGACCGGGTCCTCCTTGATCACGTGGGCGAAGCCGCGCACCCCTTTCTCGGGCGCCACGATGCGCTTCCAGGTCTTGCCGAAGTCGCGCGTGACGAAAGCGAACGGCCGGAAGTCCCCGAAGGTGTGACGGTCGAACGTCGCGTAGGCGGTCCCGGCGTCGTGGGGACTCGCCTCGACCCAGGACACCCACGAGGCGGGCGGGAGCCCCTCGATGCGGCTCGTCAGGTCGGTCCAGCGCGCGCCGCCGTCGCGCGTCAGCTGCACGTTGCCGTCGTCGGTGCCGACCCAGATGACCTTGCGGTCCTTCGGCGACTCGCTGATGGAGTAGATCGTGGTGTGCGTCTCCGCGGCGGAGTTGTCCACCGTGACGCCCCCCGACTCCTCCTGCTTCTGCTTCGCCGGGTCGTTCGTGGTCAGGTCGGGGGAGATGCGCTCCCACGTCGCGCCGTGGTCGCGCGTGCGGAAGAGGAACTGGGCGCCCATGTACAGCGTCCCCTTCTCGTTGGGGCTCAGGTGCAGCGGCGTGTTCCAGTTCCAGCGCAGCTTTTCCTTGTAGCCCGAGGTCGGCTGGATCCGGCGCGTCTCGTGCGTGTTCCGGTTCACGCGCCCGGTCTCGCCCCCCTGCGACTCCGCGTAGAGGTAGTCCGGATCGGCCGGGTCCGGGAACATCCAGAAACCGTCGCCGCCGAACATGTTCTCCCACCGGGCGTTGGACACCCCGCCGGGATGCGACGAGTCGCCTACCCAGGAACTGTTGTCCTGGAGCCCGCCGTACACGCGGTACGGGTCCTCGCCGTCCACGCTCACGTGGTAGTACTGCGCGATCGGCAGGTTCATCGCCATGTTCCAGCGGTTCCCGCCGTCGTACGAGATCCCGAGGCCGCCGTCCGTCCCGCCGACCACGACGCTCGGGTTCTCGGGGTGGATCCAGAGGTCGTGCCAGTCGGCGTGCATCCCGCCGCCCGTCTGGCTGAACGTCTTGCCGCCGTCCGTGCTCACGATGAGGCCGAGGTCCGGCTTGAACAGCTTGTCGGGGTCCTTCGGGTCCACGATCAGGTTGGCGAAGTAGAAGGGGCGCCAGACCATCTGCTGGCTCTTGTCCCGCTTGTCCCAGGTCCTGCCGCCGTCGCTCGAGCGGTAGAGTGCCGAGTCGGTGGACTCCACGACCGCGTAGACGACCGACCCGTTCGACGGGGCCACCGCGACGGCAATCCGGCCGTACGGCTTCGCCGGGAACCCCTTGTTCGCCGCGTTCGTGATCTCCGTCCAGTTCGCTCCGCCGTCGGAGGAGGTGTAGAGCCCGCTCCCGCTCGGCACGCTCGGCGATTCGCCCCCCGACCGGAACGTCCAGCCCTTCCGCCGGAAATCCCACAGCGCGGCGAAGAGCCGGTCCGGGTCCTTCGGGTCCATTGCGAGGGACGAGCAGCCTGTCGAGGGATTGCCGCCCTTGAGGACGAGCGCCCAGGTCTTGCCGCCGTCCGTCGTCTTGTAGAGGCCGCGGTCGTCCGAGTCGCTCCACAGCTTGCCGGCGACGCACGCGAAGACCGTGCCGCCGCTCCTCGGGTCCACGATCACGTTGGCGATGCGCTCCGATTCGGGGAGGCCCATGTGCGTCCAGGTGTCGCCGCCGTCGGTGGACTTGTAGATCCCGTCGCCGACCGACACCGAGTTCCGCGTCCAGGTCTCGCCGGTCCCGACCCAGACCACCTTGCGATCGGTCGGATCCACGGCGATCGCGCCGACGGACTGCACCGGCTGCCGGTCGAAGACCGGCTTGAAGGTCGTTCCGCCGTCCTCGGAGCGCCAGACGCCTCCGCTCGCGGCGCCGACGTACAGCTTGAACTTCCCGCCGTCGACGATGCCGGTCAACGCCGAGATCCGGCCGCTCATCGTGGCCGGCCCGATGTTGCGGGCCCCGAGACCGGAGATCGTCGCGGAATCGAACCGGGCCGGCGCGCCGGAGGGCGGCGCGGCGGAGGTCCCGCCGAGGGTTGCCGAGGCGACGAGGGCGGCGGCCAAGATCGTCTGCTTCATGATCGGCGTCTCCTGTCCGCTACTTCGCCGCGGCGGGGAGCCGCCCGGGAAACGGAAGATCGCTTCGTCCACGGCGACGTTGGCCTCGACCTTCGTGACCGTGGTCTTCTGTCCCTTCTCCGTCGCGCCCCTTCTGCCGGACTGGACGGAGAACGGGAAGTAGACGCCGTTCACCTTCTCGTAGGCGCCGAGGTCCGTCTCGGTCTCGATCGTGGCGCCGCGCACCCGGCGCTGCGCCACGCGCCGGATCTCGAGGAAGTAGTCCGGATCCAGGAAGACGTACTCGACGTCGCCCGCGGGGCGGGTCACCTTCAGTTTGTGGGCCTCGGTCCCGTCCACGTCCTCGGTGCCGAGGTACTCGACCTTGTTCCCCTTGGCCGCGGCGTCCAGGAGCGGCCCATCGATCTCGGCCTGATAGCTCAGGTCGCGGGCCGCGTCGGCCGACAGCTTCTCCGGGTCCTTGCGGCCACCGAACGGCTGGACCGTCCAACCCTCCGTCCCGTCGTACGCGCGGATCATCGTGAGCCCCTGCGTGGTGGACTCGGAGCGAATCCGGTCGGGGCGCTTCCGGATCTCGACGAACGGCGTCTCGGCGCCTCCGCCGCCGCGGCCCCCGCCGCCTCCTCCGGTACGCGTCCCCTCGATCCGCAAGGTCTCGATCGCCTTGATCCTGTCCAGCCCGCCGCGCGCCTCGAGGTTCTTGGCGATCAGCTCGTCGGCCGTCAGCGCGCGCGCCGGAAGGGTCGCGATCGCGACCGCGGCCAGGAGAACGAATCGTCGAGCCAGCATGGGAGCCTCCATCGGTAAGCGCGCGCGCCCCGGCGGCCAGCCGCCACGCACGGCTCGTGCGCGGTTTCCCGGCCGTTGCGGTCGCGAGCCAAAGAGCGGAACATCATAATCTCTTTTTCCGGCCGCCCGGACGGACGCCGCTCCGCCGGCCGTGCGAGAGGTACCCATGGCATTGACCCCTTCCACGATGCCCGGTCTGGGCAAGCAGGCTCCCGACTTCTCCCTGCCCGATACCGACGGCGGGACGGTCTCGCTCTCCGATTTCCGCGACGCGAAAGCGCTGCTGGTGATGTTCATCTGCAATCACTGCCCGTACGTGAAGCACGTGCAGGAGGGGCTGGCGGCTCTCTGCGAGGCGTACCGGAAACGAGGCGTCGCGATCGTCGGCATCAGCAGCAACGAGGTGGCCGGTTATCCGGAAGACGCCCCCGACCGGATGAAGATCGAGAAGGAGCGCGCCGGGTACACGTTCCCGTACCTCTTCGACGAGAGCCAGGAGGTGGCGCGGGCGTACGAGGCGGCCTGCACCCCGGACTTCTTCCTGTTCGACGCGAGCCGGAAGCTCGTCTACCGGGGGCAGCTGGACGACAGCCGTCCCGGCAACGGCATACCCGTGACCGGGAAGGACCTGAGGGGCGCGCTCGACGCGGTCCTCGCGGGCCGTCCGGTGCCGGCGGAGCAGAAGCCGAGCATCGGCTGCAACATCAAGTGGAAGCCCTGATGGATGTTCTCGCCTCCACGTCCACCAGAGAGGTTGAGAGGGTGCTCGCCGACCCGCCGGCTTGCGAAATGGACAAGATCGCTCCACAATTGAGGTCCGGACGCGGAGCGAGCTTCGGCCGCCGTTCGGGGCTGAGGTGAACGTGTTCCGGCGCACGAGGTCCTGGCTTCTGGTCGTTCCCGCAGCGCTGGCGCTCGGCGCGCTGTTCCTTCTCGGAGCGCGGGGAACCGGGGGTAAAGAGATGAGCGGCAAGAGCCCATTCGTGGCGGTCCAGGGCGCCGAGGAGGCGTTCTTCGCGGGCGGGTGCTTCTGGGGTGTCGAGTACTGGCTGGAGAAGACTCCCGGCGTGCTCCTCGTGGAATCCGGCTACATGGGCGGGCACGTGGACTCGCCGACCTACGAGCAGGTTTGCGGCGGCAGGACCGGCCACGCCGAGACCGTGCACGTGGTCTTCGACCCCAAGAAGACGACCTACGAGGCCGTCGCGCGGCTCTTCTTCGAGATCCACGACCCGACGCAGGTGAACCGCCAGGGACCGGACGTCGGCGATCAGTACCGCTCCGCGGTGTTCTACAAGACCGACGCGCAGAAGGAAACCGCCGAGAAGCTGATCGGCGAGCTCGCGAAGCGCGGGTACAAGGTGGCTACGCGCCTCGAGCCGGCGGGCGCCTTCTGGCGCGCCGAGGAGTACCACCAGCAGTACTACGACCACAAGGGGACGCAGCCGTACTGCCACGCCCGCGTGAAGCGCTTCGGCGATTAGTCCTTTCTTCTCAGAACGAAGACGCTCTCGGGGGAGCTGCGGGTCGAGCGCGCGGCGTCGGGACCCCACAGGTAACGTGTCGGCTCGTCCCTGGGGATCTCGACCAGCCCCACGACCTGGTAGTGTTCCGGGACGTACGATTCCATCCAGCGCAGGAAGCGCTTGTCCGATTCCGGCCGGGCGAGCCACGACGTGGACACCCGCACCATCACCATGAAGAGCGGCCTCGCCGCCTCCAGCTCGCGGATCACCTGGTCCTGGAGCTGCCCCGCGTACGGGTGGGGCTCCATCAGCGCGTAGGCGTAGACGTAGCGCGAAGCCGACCGCCGGTGCGCGTAGAAGTAGATCTGCGGCTCGGAGCCGAGCACCGCGATCCGGTCCTCGGGCGACGAGTTCGCCTCGATGTACTTCGCGATCTCGACCGACTCCTGGAACGGGTTGCTCCAGTAGACGGCGCGGGAAACCTGGTTCGGGTCCCACACGAAGAACGGGTCCCGCTGCCGCGCGGCAGCGATCGCCAGGGCAGCCACGGCGGCGAGGGCCCACGCGATTCGCCAGCCGCGTTCCCGCGGGCGATTCTCCTCCCCGAGACGGAGCGCTGCGATTCCCGCCCCCGCGAGAAGGCCCACGGCCGGGAACATCACGATGAAGTAATGCTGCCGGAAGAAGAAGCCGGGGCAAATGGCGAGAAAGGAGAAGGCCGCGAGGCCCGCCAGGAAGATCCTCGCGTCCTTGTCGCGGTGGCGCACGAAGAAGAGCACGGCGCCCGCCGCGGCGAGGACCCAGATCGCCGCGTTCGGCCCGATGGCCTCCGCCGCGTTTTCGAGAAGGATGGTAGCGGCATCCGAAAGCGGCACGAGCGAGACGTAGCCGCGTGCGTAGGTGACCGTCCAGAACCAGAAGTTGCCGAACACGCCGGCGGCCGCGAGGTAGAGGCAGAGCAGGGCGTACGGAGCGACCGCGCCGGCGGAGAACAGGCCGCCCTTCGCGGCCATCGCCCGCCGGCCGTCGTTGCGGGCTCTAGAGAGCACGAACAGCAGGCCGAACAGCATCAGTGCGGCCGCCTGCTGCTTCACGAGGAACGCGACGCCGAACGCGAGCCCCGCCAGGACCAGGGCGAGCCGCTCCCTTCGACCCGGCCAGAGGATCCCCCAGCACCCGGCCAGCATCGGGAGCACGACGAAGTGGGTCGCGTGCCCGGCGAGCCCGAGCGCCGATGGGCTCAAGGAGAGCATCGCGAAGCACGCCGCGGCGACGGCCCCGGCGAGGGGATCGAAGAGCTTCCGCCCGATGGCGAACAGCAGGAGCGCCGACGCGGTGGTCCAGAGGGCCAGGCCGAGGTGGATGCCGCGCGCCGTCTGTCCGAAAACCGCCATGAGCAGGGCGTACGCGTAGTACGCCCCCGGCAGCTTCATGTTGTCCACCTCGCCGTAGGGCGCGTGGCCTTCGAGGATCAGCTGCCCCGCGTAGGCGTACTCGCCCTCGTCGCGCTCGAGGGGCAGGTCGAGCAGCCGGACCCGGACCGCGAGGGCGAGGAGCAGCCCCGCGGCGAGAATGACCCACGGCAGGATGGCTGCGAGGCGCGCGGCGGTTGCGGGCGGGGCGGGGGCCCCCCATTTGGGCTCTCGGGATCGTGCGCTCACGCAGCGATTAGAGACGGTCGGGCGGGGGATGTCAAAGCGCGGGTAGGACGGTTTCCGGGGTAGACTTCGCGGAAGGAGGCCGCATGGCGGACCTTAAGCCGAGAGCGAGGTGGCTGCTGGCCGGCACGATCGTCCTCGCCATCCTGGTCTACATCGTCCTCAACTGGCGCGCGGTCTCGGAGCCCCTGTCGGGAGTCCTCCGCGCGCTGTTCGGGTAGCCGGGATGCGCGGCCGCGGGTGAGACGGCGCCGATGATCGTCCTCGTGGCGCCGCCGCTCCTTCTCGCAGCGATCCTCTTCGGTTCCTGCTGGCTGTGGGCGGGCTTCCACGACCGTCGCCCGGCGGTCCGCCTCCTCGCCGCCCTCACCGGCACGTCGGCGCTGATCGTCGGGCTCGAGTTGGCACTCGGGATGGCGGGCGCGCTGGCCCCCGTGCCGCTCGCCTCGTCCGCGATCCTCGTCGCCGGGCTCCTCGGCGGAGGCTTCCTCGTCGCGCGCTCGGCGCGGCGGCCTCGCGCCGGTCCGGAAACGGCCGCGCCGCCGCCGTTCGCCCCGTCGCCGCTCGGCCTCGCCCTCGGCGCCCTCACCGCCCTCGCGTACCTCTGGCTGCTCTTCGTCGGCGCGCTGGTGCCGCCGTTCGGTTGGGACACGCTGTCCTACCACCTGACCGACGTCTTCCAGCTGGCCGCGACCCGCTCGCTCGCCCCCTTTCCCGACCCGAGCCACTCGTTCTACTACCCCAAGGCCGGGGAGCTGCACGCGGCTTGGTTCTACCTCCTGTCCGGGGCGAGGGAGTCGTCCTGGCGGGTCGCGGGGGTCGCGCTCCTGCCCCTCGCGCTCACGGCGGGGGTCGCGGTCCGTGTCGCCGGCCGCGCGCTCGGGCTCCGCGAGGCGCTGCCCTGGCTCGCTCCCGCGGTGATGCTGGCGCCGGTCGTGATGATCCAGCCGCTCGCGGGGTACGTGGACACGGCTTTCGCGGCGTTCGTGCTGGCGGCGTTCGCCTTCGGCCTGCTCGCCGCGGCCGAGGGGCGGTTCGGCCACCTGGCACTCTGCGCGCTGGCGTCGGGGCTCGCCCTCGGCGTCAAGATCTCCTTTCTCTACTTCGGCCTTCCCGTCCTCCTCGTGATCGCGGCGCCGCGCGCCTGGCGCGGGATCGTCGAGTCGTCGCCGCGCCGCCGTCTCGCTCGCCTCGCTCTCCTGGCCGTTCTCTTCGGCTGGGGGTGCGCCTACTGGTATGCCCGCAACGCCCTCGCCACCGGGAACCCGTTGTATCCGCACGAGGTGCGGGTGCTCGGCGTGACGCTCTTCCACGGCCCGGTCGAGATCTGGAAGACGGCGCAGGAGCTCTGGTTCGTCCCGTCGAAGCTGCACTGGCTGCGCTACCCGTTCCTCGAGACCTTCTTCGGCAAGCCGGCCTACACGCTCGAGAACGGCTTCGGACCGCTGTTCGCGGCGGGGTTCGTCGCGACGGTGCTCGCGCTCGCCGGCATCGCGCCCGCGCGCGACAACCTCCGGTTCCGGGCGCTCCTCGCCCTGCCCCTCACGGTTCTCTTCTGGCTGGGCGTCAACCCGACGCCGGAGCCGCGGTACGTGATCGCGTGCTGCGGCTTCGCGTTGCTCGCCCTCGGCATGCTCGCGGACCGCATCGCGGCGCCGGGCGCGGACCGGCGGGACGGAGGCGGCGCGCTCGCGCTCTTCCGCGGCGCGGTCGTGGCCGCGCTCGTGTTCTCGGCCCTCGGAGGCGCGGCGAGCGCCGCGCCTTCTCTCGGTCCCGTCCTGTCCCGCTGGCGGGCGGGACGCTGGGAGCCGCAGAGTTACTACCGCACGGCGTTCGGCGCGGCCGGAGAGGCGTTCAACTGGCTGTCGCGCGAGCCGGCCTCGCCGAAGACCGTGACCTACACGAACGCGAACTTCGCCGCCCCGCTCTTCGGCTGGCACGGCCGCAACCGCGTGGTTTTCGCTAGGACAGACGGCCGCCACGACGCGTGGGGGGTGTCCTCCGCCGAGACGTACGGCGCCTGGCGGAAGTTCCTGCTCGACCGATCCGTGGACTGGATCGTCGTCTGGATCCCGTGGTGGGGGGAGCGCTGGCCGCAGCAGGCCGAGGCGTGGATCGAGGAGCACCCGACGGACTTCGCCCTCGCCGCCGAGTTCGCGGGGCGCGCCCGCATCTTCCGTCCCGTCTTCCGCGAAGGCGAGCGGTTCGACGAGACGGCTCCCGCCCCGGCTCCCGACCTCGCGCGCCTCGACGACCCCGGCGCCTGGGCGCTCGAGTACGCGACCGGCACAACGCTGTCGAAGACGTCGGACCCGGCGGGCGGCGTCCGGGTGGAGTACGAGTTCACGACCGCCGGGAACGACTGGGCCGACCTGCGCGCCGGCATCCGCGGACGGGACTGGTCCCGGTTCGCCTCCTTATCCTTCTATGTAGAGGCCCCGCGGCAGGGGACTCTGCTGTTCATCTATCTCAAGGGTTCGGACCCGCGGCAGTGGTGCCGCTGGCGGCTCGACCTCGGCGGACCCGCCGAGATCGCCCGGCAGGTGACTCTCGAGCTCGCGAAGCCGGAGGCTTGCAAGGGCGACTTCGAAGCCAGGGACGTCGCGGAGCTGCACCTCGTGCTGGACGACGCCACCGACGGCGCCGCCGGCAAGGGGTCGCTGCGGGTCTCGACGTTCCGCCTCGAAGGCGGCCGTTGACCCGGCGGACGGTCGCTCGTTGCCGCGCACGCAATAAATAAAATAAATTAAGCAACGAAGGCGGCGCCGTTCCGTCGACCGCTCCAGGTTTTGTGGGAGCGCCGCCCGTTTCCAGCCAGGCGCGGCGTTCTTGCACCGAGAGCTCCGCGCGACCCGTACGCACCGCGCCCCCACCGACCAGAAGCACACTCGGCGAGCAGCTACGAATCATCCTCCGAACGCAAGAAACCCACATGGGAAGAGGCTTTCCATCGCATGCCGAGATTCGATTCGGCACATTCGCCGACGTCATTGTCTCAATTGATTTCCTCTTGCAATCCTTCCCGCCGTCTCGTATTAGGAACGTAACACTTTTGTGTCAGTCCGAGACGAAAAGGATTATCACGGGTCGTAAGGAACGAGCGCACGTTACCGAGCGTCCCCGGAGATCGAGGCTCATACCAGGAGAAGAGGCACCACCGCCACCTCGCGGTGAACGGTTTTCGTAGGGCCAAGGGTCATCCGACGGTCCGCGGGGAGGTTCCCGAAAGGAGCTTCCCGAGAATGCAGGTGTCCGAGGGAGCGACGCTGGGGGGCAACCCGGCGCCAGGGTCGAGTCGAGGAACAGAGGGGGTTTCGTCCTCTCGAGGGGCGGTGTCCGGGGCGCGCCGACGGAGGCGCGAGGAGTAGCTAGCTGCGCGACGCGGGGGGAGAGATCCGATTGACCGTGGCACCCGCTCGGGGACAGCCGTGACCCCGGGCTCACCGCCCGGTCACAGCTCGCGATGTCGCGCGATCGCGCGCCGATCCGGGGAGCGTGCTACACGTTCCCCTTCGTTCCCACCTCGGGCTCTTCCTCGAGTTCCACCGACAGTCGATGACGCCGGCCGCAGGCGGCTCCGCTCCTATGGGGCGGGGCGAGTCTCTTTTCAATCGCGCTTCGCCGATCAGCAGGCGGTCCTTTCGTGGGACCGCGACGGGCGCGCGCCGGCGCGCCGATCGAAGTCCAAGACCACCGGGTAGCGGGGGCTCAACATGGCAAGGAAAACCGTCAGGTCGGTCGCAAACACGTTCGCGCTCATCGTTCTGTCGCTGTCGTTGCTGGGCGCGATCGGTTTCCCGGGCAGGCACACGCGCGGGGCCCCGTTCCGGCCCCTCGAAGCCGGCCCGGCGCCGGCGTGGAAGCTGCCGAGCGGCCTGACATCCTCGGTGCTTCCGGCTGCTCCGGCGGCGCCCGTGGTCCCGGTTGCCGTCGCGGGGGCTCCGGCCCTTGCGGCGCCGGCGCCCGAGCCCCCGCCCGAGCCCGCGTTCACTTCCGCCGGCATCGTCTCCTCGTCGCCGCGGCTGCCCGACAGGCTTCCGTCGGGCCCCGGCGGGGAGCCGCCGCCGGCCCCGATGGCGGGGGAAGCGCTGACGCGGACGTTCCAGCAGGGGGACGCGAACGCGTACAGCGGGACGGTGGACACCTACGATGACGTTGCGTTGCCGGCGGCCGACAACTCGGCCGCGGCGCTCCTCACCGCCGATGGCCCGGCCGGCGCCGCGGACGAACGGCAGGTACTGATCCGCTTCGACAACATCTTCGGCAGCGGCCCGACCCAGATCCCTCCCGGATCGACCATCACCTCCGCCACCCTGACCGTCAACGTCTCGAACGCCTACGCGACGACAGACTACGTCCGATTCAACCGGATGAAGCAGGCCTGGAGCGCCACCAACTCGTGGAGCACGTTCGGCTCTTCGCCCTGGAACGCCACAGGTGGCATCCAGGCCGACGACCTCGAAGCGGTTGCGGCGGCCGACATCACGACCAACAACATCTCGACGGGATCGCAGTCGATCGCGGTCACGACCAGCCTGCAGGCCTGGTCGGCCGATCCGGCGAGCAACTTCGGATGGGTCATACGTTCGGGGGCTGCCGACTCGCTGGCCTTCGATTCCTCCGAGGTCGCTACCGTCGCGAACCGGCCCAAGCTCAGCGTGACCTTCAACCCGGCGTGTCAATCCGCTGCCGACTGTAACGACAACATCGCCTGTACGACCGATACCTGCAACACCGGCACCGGCGTGTGCTCAAACATCGACAGTTGCACGGGCGGCCAGACCTGCAATCCCGCGAGCGGGGTGTGCGGTGTCCAGGCCATCTTCCGGGACGGTACCGGTACCTACTCCGGTACCCAGGACACGGAGATCGAGCAGGCGAACCCGACGACCGGCTATGGGTCGGTCGCCGACTGGCGCTGGGATACCGAGACAGGAACCTCCGGCAGCGCGTCGCTGGCCTTTGGCCTCGTTCGATTCGACGGCCTCTTCGGGTCCAATGCCGGCCAGATCCCGCCGGGTTCCACCGTTCAGTCCGCCACCCTCACGCTGGTCTCCTTCAACTCGACGTCGGGCACCGCGGCCAGCATCAACGAGGTGGCCGTCGATTGGCAGGAATCGAGCGTGACGTGGGACACCTTCGGCGGCGACGCGGGGATCCAGTCCGACGAGTACCGCACGAGCCCGGCCTATTCCGCGCCTCTGTTCACCGGCGCAGCGGAAGGTCCGCCCATCGTGACCGTCACGGCAGGCATCGACGTGACGCAGAGCCTCCAGAACTGGTCGAACAACCCGGCCTTGAACTTCGGCTGGGTCTTCCGCCCGAACTCGACCGACGGCTGCCGGGTGTACTCCGCCGAGCAGACCACCGTGGCCCAGCGGCCGCTGTTGACCGTCTGGTACGTGCCTGTCGTAACCTCGTGCGCCACCGACCCCGAGTGCAGCAACGGCCTTTACTGCGACGGCGTCGAGACCTGCCCGGCCGGGACTTGCGTGGCGGGGATCGCTCCGAGCTGCGCCGACGCGTTCTCGTGCACGACCGACAGCTGCAACGAGGGGACGGATTCCTGCGATCACTCGCCGAACAACGTCGCGTGCAACGACAGTAACGTCTGCACGGACGACTCGTGCGATCCGGCGAGCGGCGACCCGGTCACAGGGTGCGTTCACCTCAACAACAGCGCGACGTGCACCGATGGAAACGCCTGCACGGACCCCGACGGCTGCCAGGGGGGGAACTGCATCTCCGGCCCGGCCGTGACCTGCAACGACAACGTCGCGTGCACGACCGACTCGTGCGTGGCCCCGACGGGCTGCCAGTACGCGGACGGCTGCACCGGCGGGCAAGTCTGCAATCACACGACCGGTATGTGCGAGACGCCGACGGTGCCGCCGCTCCCGATCAACCTTGGGGAGACATGGAAGTACTTCAAGGGGACGACGGAGCCGCCCTCGACCTGGAAGAACACCACCTTCGACGACGGCGCGTGGCTCAGCGGCGCGAGCGGGATCGGCTACGGGAACGCCGGTAGCGATTGCGAGGCGCAGCGCGGCACGACCCTCACCGACATGCTCAACTCGTACCCGTCGGTCTACATGCGCCGGCAGTTCTACGTGGCGGACCCGGGAGCGATCTACGGTCTCGATCTCACGGTGTACTACGACGATGCGTTCGTCGCCTATCTGAACGGGCAGGAAGTCGCGCGGAGCGTCACCCCGTCCTCGCCGAACATCACCGGCAATCCGCCGGCATACGACACGGTCCCGAGCCCGGATCACGAGTGCACGGGACCCGAGACGTTCACGATCGACAAGACGAAGCTCGTCTCCGGCGTCAACGTGATCGCGATCCAGGGGCACAACGGCGGCACGGCGAGCTCGGATTTCATCGTCGCGCCGAAGCTCGAGGCGACCTCGCCTCCCAACCAGGCGCCCTCGCAGCCCTCGAGCCCCTCGCCCTCCAACAACGCGACCGCCGTGAGCCTGACCCCGGATCTGTGCGTGACCGTGTCGGATCCTGAGGCTCAAGCGATGGGCGTGTCCTTCTTTGGTCGCGTGGCGACCGGCGCGGCGCCCCAGGACTTCACCCTCGTCGTACTGCCGGACCCGCAAGTCACGACGATGTCGTATCCGGACCTCCTCAGGTCCCAGTTCCAGTGGGCCGCGGACAATCGCGCCACTCGGAACATCGTGTTCTTCACCGATGTCGGCGACACGACGAACAACGGCGACGAGGCGGGCCAGGAAGGCCAGTGGGTCAACGCGAACAGCGCGTTCGTGCTCCTCGAAAATCCCGCCACGACCGGCCTGCCGGACGGCATCCCGTTCGGCCTCGCGTTGGGCAACCACGACAACGGCGGTAGCGCGCGCTCCGGGACGGATGAGGGCGCGACGACGATCCAGTACACCAAGTACTTCGGCCTGCAACGCTTCTGTCCGGGCACCTGCGCCGTGGGAGGAGCGGCCTGCACCAAGGACGCCGATTGCACGAGCGGGATCTGCAACCCCGGCTCAACCTGCCGCAGCTACTACGGCGGGCGGTACGACTTCGGCGCTCCCTCGACCTACCCGCGCAACATGGACAACCACTACGAGCTGTTCACCGCGAGCGGGATGACCTTCGCCGTCTTCCACCTCGAGCTCGACGGCATGGGCTCCGGGTACTCGGCGACCTGCCCCGTGGGCGGAACCTGCCGGGCGGCCATCCAGTGGATGCACGGCGTTTTGGCGGCCCACCCGGCGTGGCGGGCGATCGTCGTGTCTCATTCGCTGATCGTCCCGAGCGGCGCCGCCATGAGCGAACACGGGCAGGCCGTCCTGGACGGCATCAAGGACCTTCCCAACGTCTTCCTGACGCTGAGCGGCCACCTCGACCAGGCGAACCGGCGCACGGACCTGGCGAACGACGGCCACAACATCTACCAGCTCGTCCAGGACTACCAGTCCCGATCGTACGGCGGGCGGGGCTGGATGAGACGATTCATCTTCTCGCCGCAGAACGACACGATCGACGTCGAGACGTTCTCCCCCTGGGTGAACTACCCGAGCACGCCCAAGACGGAAAGCCTGATCGACTCCCACGGCGACAACACCGCCGGGACCGCCCAGAACCACTTCACGTTGACGTACGACATGGACGCCGGCCTTCCCTTCACGCAGATCGGTTCCACGCAGACGGGTGTTGCGAGCGGTACCCAGGTATGCATGTCCTGGCCCGGCCGCGCGATGAACACGACGTACGAGTGGTACGCAACCGCCTCCGACGGAAACTCCTCCGCCGCGAGCCCGTACTGGCGATTCACGACGGCGACGACGTGCGACGAGGATGCGGACTGCAGCGATCTCCTTTGGTGCAACGGCGCGGAGACCTGCAATCTGGGGACGTCCACCTGCGTCGCCGGGACGCCTCCGGACTGCGGCGATGCGATCGCATGCACGGCGGACGGCTGCAACGAGGCGACGGACTCGTGCGATCACGTTCCGAATCACGCGATGTGCGCCGATTCCTTGGAGTGCACCGACGACAGCTGCGACCTGCTGGCGGGCTGCGTAAACACCCCTGACGACACGAATGCCTGCTCGGACGGCAACGCGTGCACGGCGCCCGACTCTTGCGTCGCTGGGTCCTGCGTTTCCGGCCCGGCCGTGACCTGCAACGACGGGGTCGCGTGCACCGACGATGCCTGCGTTCCGGCCACCGGCTGCGAGTACACCGGCAATTGCTCGGTGGGCTGGCGCTGCAACCTTGCGACGGGCGCGTGCGAGGAAGGCTGTGCCGCCGATCCGGACTGCGACGACGGCGACGCCTGCACGACCGACACGTGCGATCTCCCGAACGCCGCGGCGCTCGACTTCGACGGCGGCAACGACTACGTGACGATGGGGGCGGCGGCCGGGGAAACGGCGCTCGGCGCGCGGGCCTTCACGCTGGAAGCGTGGATCAAGCGGGACGGCGCGACCTGGGGCGCCACTACGAGCACGGGGTCGGGAGGCGTAACGGCGGTCCCGCTGGTCACGAAGGGCCGGGGCGAGTCCGACACCGGCAATCTCAACTGCAACTACTTCCTCGGGATCACGGCGGCGGGCGTTCCGGTCGCCGACTTCGAGCAGCACGGGGCCGCCGGCGGGTGGGCCGATGGACAGAATCACCCGGCCTGCGGAACCGGGACGATCACGGACCAGAACTGGCACCACGTCGCCGTGACCTACAGCACGACCGACGGATGGCGGATCTACCTCGACGGTGTCGAGGGCACCGCGGCGGACGGGACGGGCTGCACGACCTGCAGTCCAGCGGGTTCCTGCCCCAGGAGCCCGGGCGTGTTGCCGGAGTACGACAGCATCCAGCATTTCGGTCTCGGTACGGCGATGAACTCCAGCGGGACTCCCGAGGGGTACTTCGCGGGGATGATGGACGAAGCCCGCGTGTGGAACCTGGCCCTCGCCCAGTCCGACATCCAGGCGAACATGCACTCCGCGCTGATCGCCGGCACGGGCCTCGTCGGCCGCTGGGGTCTCGAGGAGGGAAACGGGACGGCAGCCGCCGACTCGACGACTCCCGCCCAGAACGGCACGCTCACGAACGGCCCGCTGTGGATCGCGACGGACCTGCCGGCCCTGGGGGACGGCACGTGCGCGCACACGACGGTCCCGGGGTGCTGCAATACGGATCTCGAGTGCGATGACTCGGTTCCATGCACGACCGATTCCTGCAATCTCGTGTCGCACACCTGCGTGAACGCTCCCCCGATCGGATTCTGCTGCGTGGCCGCGGACTGCGCCGACGCGAATCCCTGCACGGATGACGCCTGCGTCGACACCGTGTGCGTCAACACGAACAACACGGCCTCGTGCAACGACGGCAACGCGTGCACGACGGCGGACGTGTGCTCGAACGGGACATGCGCCGGCACCACCGTCAGCTGCGACGACGGGAACGTCTGCACGGACGACAGCTGCGTTCCGGCGACCGGCTGCGCTCACGCGAACAACGCCGCCGCGTGCGACGACACGAACGCCTGCACGACCGCGGACGCTTGTTCCGGCGGAGCGTGCGACGGCGAGTACGTTCCTTGGCCGGGCTGCTGCTCGACGAACGCGCACTGTGACGACGGGAACGGGGGAACGGCGGACGTCTGCACGGCCGGTACGTGCAGCAACACGCCGACCTGCACGACCAACGAGCAGTGCGCCGACGCCGACGTCTGCACGACAGACACCTGCACGGCGTCCGGCGGCGCCGCCATCGAGCTCGACGGTACGAACGACTACGTCAATCTCGGGAACGACGGCAACACCGCCGCGGTGAACTACCTCACGAATTTCGGCACGGGCAGCTTCACCATCGAGGGTTGGTTCAGGGCGGACACCGCGACCACGTACATGGGGCTGTTCCGGCAGGGAAGCCAGAACGCCTACCCGCAGGTCGTGGTCCAATTCCCCGGTACGAGCCCCTATAACCGCATCGCGGGTTCCATCGAGACTTCGACGGGCGGCACGCAGGTGGACGCGACGGTTGCTACTCAGTTCACCGTCGGCCAGTGGTACCACTACGCGATGGTGGCGGACCGGACACCCGGGGCGCAGGCCCTCACGGTCTACCTGCACGACGCGACCGGTGCCTTGGTCGGCAGCGCGCAGGCGGCCGCCAGCGCCTGGAGCACCTATCCGATCAACGACACCTACACCGGCACGTCGCCGAACGAGGTGCGCGACCCGGCGCTCATGGGCGTCGCGCGCACGCCGTCACCGGGTGCGAACTACAACTACTACTTCGATGGCCGACTCGACGAAATGCGGATCTGGGACCACGCCCGGACGGCCCAGCAGATCCTCGACAACGTCAAGCTGCAGATCCCGTCGGCCACGGGCCTCGTGCACCGCTGGGCGATGAGCGAGGGAACGGGGACGACGATGGCCGACACGGGCGCCGCCCCGACGACGGTGGCGAACCTGGTCAACGGTCCCACGTGGCGGACGCTCACGGCCGACCTCCCGCCCTTCGCGGAAGGCACCTGCGAGTACACCCCGGTGCCCGGCTGCTGCAACACGAACGACGAATGCGCCGACGCCGACCCCTGCACGATCGATACGTGCAACCCGGTGTCGCACACGTGCGGTAATGTTCCGGCGGGCGAGTGCTGCGTGGACGCGGACTGCAACGACAGCAACGTCTGCACCGACGACACGTGCGACACGGGGACGAACGCGTGCGGCCACACGTTCAACACGGACCCGTGCAACGACGGCAACCCGGGCACCGGCAACGACGTGTGCGCGGGAGGAGTGTGCGCGGGAAGCGACCTCTGCGCCGGTGTGACGTGCACGGCCCTGGACCAGTGCCACGTGCCGGGCGTCTGCGATCCGCAGACCGGAATCTGTACTCCGAGCCCGGCGGCGCCGGACGGCACCGGATGCAGCGACGGGAACGCGTGCACCGCGACCGACATGTGCCAATCGGGAGCTTGCGCCCCGGGTGCCCCGCTCGATTGCAGCGACAGTGACGACTGCACGACCGATTCCTGCGACCCCGCGAGCGGTTGCCGCAACACGCCGCTGAACTGCTTCGACGGCGACTCCTGCACGCTGGACTCGTGCGCCGCGGGCGTCTGCCAGCACCAGGCGATCGATTGCGAGAACGAGATCGCGGGACCGTTCGACGGCACCTTCCTGACCACGGAGGCGGGAGGAGGGGCCACGCCCGAAGACCCGATGGCCACCACCGTGACCAGTCCTGTGAGCGGAACGATCGAGATTCACGAGACCGTCGCGGCCGGGAACGCGCCCTCGGGCGTCACGTTCATCGACCTGCAGGTCGAGGTCACCGCGCCGCCGGCGTCGAGCGCCGCGCCGCTGCACCTGACGTTCCGGCTCGACGCTTCATCGCTTCCTACCGGCCTCCTGATCGATGGGCTCGCCGTCTACAGGGACGGCGTCGCGGTGCCGAATTGCACCGGGGCCCCCGGCGTCGCTGACCCGGACCCGTGCGTGAGCAGCCGCGCATTCCTTCCGGACGGGGACGCGCAGGTCGACGTGTTGACGTCGACCGCGAGCGCGTGGAACTTCGGCTATACGGACTGCGGAAGTCTCGCGGATGGCACGCCGTGTGACGATGAGAACGCATGCACGCAAACCGACACGTGCCAGGCCGGCGTGTGCACCGGCGAGAACCCAGTGGTCTGCACCGCGCTGAATCCGTGCCACGACGTGGGAACGTGCGATACGGTCACGGGCGTCTGCTCGGACCCGCCGAAGACGGACGGGACGCTGTGCGACGACGGCGACGCCTGCACGCAAGAGGACACCTGCCAGGCGGGGGCGTGCGCCAGCGGGACCCCGGTCTCCTGCGACGACTTCAGGCCCTGCACGGACGACACGTGCGACCCGTTGGGCGGCTGTATCCATACGCCGGACGATACGAACAGCTGCTCGGACGGCAACCTCTGTAACGGGCTCGAGACCTGCTCGGGCGGGGACTGCGCCCCGGGCACGCCGCTGACCTGCAGCGACGGCAACCCGTGCACGGACGACACGTGCGACCCGGTGAGCGGGTGCGTGTACACGCCGGACGACACGAACAGCTGCGACGACGGAACGATCTGCACGATCGGTGACGCGTGCCTGGGTGGATTGTGCGTCGGCAGCCCCACCTGCAACGACGGGAACGTCTGCACCAGCGACGTTTGCACGGGTACGAACGTCAACGGGTACGCCCTCAACTTCGACGGCGCGGACGACCACGTGACGATGGGACAGGCCGCCGGCGAGTCCGCCCTCGGCGCTCGGGCGTTCACGCTCGAGGCCTGGGTCAAGCGGGACGGCGCCTCGTGGGGGAACGCGAACGCGTCGACGGGCACGGGCGGGCTCCAGAACGTGGTGGCGCTGATCACCAAGGGCCGCAGCGAGGCGGACGGGACGACCCAGGACTGCAACTACTTCTTCGGCATCACGGCGGGCGGCCGGCTGGTCGCGGACTTCGAGCAATACGCGGCTAGCGGTACCGGCGGGACCGTTCCGGCGGGTCAGAATCGCCCCATCTGCAGCACTTCGACCGGCGGAGCCATCGCCGACCAGAACTGGCATCACGTCGCCGTCACTTACAGCACGGCGGCCGGCTGGAAGCTCTACCTGGACGGCGCGGACGTGACCGCGGCCAACGGTCTCCCGGCGACTTGCGGCACCGAGTCTACGTGTTCGGATGGCTCGATCTGCGTACAGAGTCCTGGGGTCGAGCCGAGATACGACAGCATCCAGCACTTCGGCCTGGGTGTCGCGCTGAACAGCACGGGAGCCAGCCCGGGCGGCTATTTCGGCGGGATGATGGACGAGCCGCGCGTGTGGAACTACGCGCGATCGGCCGCCGAGATTCGGACCGGAATGTCCATGCAGATCCAGGCGGCCGCGGGGCTGATCGGACACTGGGGATTGAACGAGGGGTCGGGGACGACGGCCAACGATTCGACGACACCCGCGCAGAACGGGACGCTCACCGGCGGTCCGGCATGGGCCTCGGCGGCAGAGCCCGCCCTCGGACAGTGCGAGTACGTCGCCATCGCCAACTGCTGCGTCACGGCCGCCGAGTGCAACGACGGAAACGTCTGCACCGACGACGCGTGCACGGGGAACCAGTGCGAGCACGCGAACAACGCCGCGTCCTGCACGGACGGGAACAGCTGCACGTCCGAGGACGTGTGTTCCGGCGGAACCTGTACCGGCACGCCGATACCGGACTGCTGCCAGGGGGACGCGCAGTGCGACGACGGGAACGGCTGCACGACGGACTCGTGCAACACGGGCAACGCCGCCGCGATCGAGCTCAACGGGACGACCCAATACGTCAACCTCGGCAACGACGGCAACACCGCGAACGTCAACTTCCTGACGAACTACGGTACGAACAGCTTCACGATCGAGGGCTGGTTCTGGGCGGATGCGTCGAACACCGACCGGATCGGGATCTTCCGGCAGGGTAGTCAGGGTAGCTATCCGCAGGTCGTGGTCCAGCTCATGAGCTCGAACAGGATCGCGGCATCGGTCGAGGCGAGCACGACCGGAACCCAGGTCGACACCGCGACCCCGCCGACGTTCACGCTGGGCGCCTGGCACCACTTCGCGATGGTGGTGGTGCGTGACCTGGTCACTCCTGCCAACCAGCGGCTCAACCTGTACTTGGACGGCGTCCTCAAGGAAAGCACTCTTGCTTCGTTGTGGGGAACGTATCCCATCAACGACTCGAGCCTCTCCGGCACCTATGACTCCGTGATCCTCGGCGCCGCCCGGACGGCACCCGGGGCGAATTACGGCCTGTATCTCGACGGGCGGCTGGACGAATTCCGGATCTGGGACCATGCGCGCGACGCGACCCAAATCGCCGCGAACATGAACAAGCAGATCCTATCTGCGCCGGGGTTGCGGCACCGCTGGGCGATGAACGAGGGAGCCGGGACGACGGCGGCGGATTCCGGCTCGACGCCGACGACCGCGGCAACGCTCGTCAACGCTCCAATCTGGCGCGCTGTACCGGGGGACATTCCGGCTTTCGGGAACGACCGCTGCCAGCACGCCAACAACACGCTGCCCTGCGAGGACGGCTCTTACTGCACGGTCAACGACGCGTGCGGTGGCGGCGCGTGTACCGGCGGGGCGCAGCGGGACTGCTCGGACAGCGTGGCTTGCACGACCGACGCTTGTGACGAGGGAGCGGACAGTTGCACCCACACGGCATCGAACGCGGCGTGCGACGACGGGCTGTGGTGCAACGGCGCCGAGACGTGCGATTTGGTCGGAGGGTGCCAGGCGGGCACCGAGCCGAGCTGCGACGACGGCGTCGCCTGCACGACCGACGCGTGCGACGAGGGGACGGACAGCTGCACGCACGTCGCATCGAACGCGGCGTGCGACGACGGCCTGTTCTGTACCGACGACGTCTGCGATCCGGTCCAGGGCTGCCAGCACTCCGCGCGAAGCTGCGATGACGGTGTCGCCTGCACGACGGACGCCTGCGACGAGGGGTCGGATAGCTGCACACACACGGCATCGAACGCGGCGTGCGACGACGGCCTGTTCTGTACCGACGACGTGTGCGATCCGGTCCAGGGCTGCCAGCACCCGGCGCATGGTTGCGCCGACGGTGTCGCCTGCACGACCGACGCTTGTGACGAGGGAACGGACAGCTGCACCCACGCGGCATCGAACGCGGCGTGCGACGACGGGCTATGGTGCAACGGCGCGGAGACGTGCGATCCGGTCGGGGGCTGCCAACCGGGTACCCCGCCCAGTTGCGACGACGGCGTCGCCTGCACGACCGACGCTTGCGACGAGGGGGCGGACAGCTGCACGCACGCTGCCTCGAATGCGGCATGCGACGACGGCCTGTTCTGTACCGAGGACGCCTGCGATCCGGTCCAGGGTTGCCAGCACTCCGCGCGCGGCTGCGATGACGGTGTGGCCTGCACGACGGACGCTTGCGACGAGGAAACGGACAGTTGCACGCACGCGGCGTCGAATGCGGCGTGCGACGACGGGCTCTTCTGTACCGACGACGTCTGCGATCCGGTCCAGGGATGCCAGCACCCGGCGCACAGCTGCGCCGACGGTGTCGCCTGCACGACCGACGCTTGTGACGAGGGAACGGACAGCTGCACCCACGCGGCATCGAACGCGGCGTGCGACGACGGGCTGTGGTGCAACGGCGCCGAGACGTGCGACCCGGTCGGGGGCTGCCAATCGGGTACCCCGCCCAGTTGCGACGACGGCGTCGCCTGCACGAACGACGCTTGCGACGAGGTAGCCGATTCTTGCGCGCACGCGCCGTCGGATGCGGCATGCGGCGACGGGAACGCCTGCACGACGGATACCTGCGATCCGCTCCTCGGCTGCCGCCATACTGCCGTAACCTGTGACGATGGCAGCGCCTGCACCAGCGACTCGTGCGACCCGCTGCTCGGCTGCGTCTTCATCGCGAATCCGACCGTATGCGACGATGGCAGGGCCTGCACCAGCGACACGTGCGCCGGTCCGTTCGGCAACTTCGCTCTGAGCTTCAACGGCACGAACCAGAGTCTCGACTTCGGGGCGGCCGCGGACCACCCGGAGCTCGGTCTCTCGCAGTTCACGCTCGAAGCGTGGATCTACCGGAGTACGGGAGGAACCACGGCGAGCTCGGGCACGGGCGGCGTCGTGGGCTACCCGATCATCGCCAAGGGCGTCGGCGAAGGCGACAACAGCAACGTCGACGCGAACTACTTCTTCGCGATCGACTCGGCGACGGGCAAGCTGGGTGCGGATTTCGAGGAGGGCGTCGGCCAGGCGAGCCCCGGACTCAACCATCCGATCCTCGGGAATACCGTCGTCCCGCTGAACGAGTGGCACCACGTCGCGGTGACGTACGACGGCACGACATGGGCGCTTTACCTCGACGGGAATGTCGACGGAACGCTCGTCGTGGGACGCCTGCCGCGCTCCGACAGCATCCAGCGTTTCGCCGTGGCCACGACGACGAATTCCACCGGAGCGGACGCCGGCTTCTTCAGCGGCCAAATCGACGAGGTCCGGGTGTGGAATGTCGCCCGGTCGGCCTTGGATATCTCGACCTCGAGGAACCGGCGCATCACCGCAGCACAGGGCCTCGTGGGGCGTTGGGGTCTCGACGAGGGAGCCGGCGGGGCGGTAGGCGACTCGACCGGGGCGAACAACGGAACGCTCGTCAACGCGCCGACATGGGTCTCGGGAGCTTCGGGCCTTGGCACGGCGACATGCTCTTACGCGAACGCGTCCAGCGGTACGGTGTGCGACGACGGCAACGCGTGCACGACGGGGGATCAGTGCTCGGCAGGCACTTGCGGCGGAACCTCGGTGCCGGGCTGTTGCCTCACGGCCGCGGACTGCGTCGACGTCGACACCTGCACGGCCGACGCGTGCGTCGACAGTCAGTGCATCCACACGCCGATTCCGGACTGCTGTCAGTCCAGCGCGCAGTGTGACGACGGAAACGTTTGCACCACCGAGTCCTGCAACACCGCGAACGACGCGGCCATCAAGCTCAACGGCACGAGCCAGTACGTTAACCTCGGCAACGACGGCGCCACGACGGCGGTGAACTACCTGACGAACTTCGGAAGCGGCAGCTTCACGATAGAGGGATGGTTCGCGTTCGACAACCCGAGCACTCCGGCGCTGTACGCCGCGATCTTCCGTCAGGGTCGGCAGGGCACGAACCCGCAGGTCGTCGTGCAGTACAACGGTGGCTTCGCGGTGTCCGTGGAGACCGACACCGGGAACCAGAAGGACATCGCGACCGCGCTAACGTTCCCGGACAGCGCGTGGCATCACTTCGCGATGGTCGTCAACCGCACGACCAACCAGCTCGAGTTGTGGCTCGACGGGGTCAAGAAGAACAACGTCGACACGTCGGTCTGGGGCGCCTCCACGATCAGCAACAAGTACACGGCCGACGCGGTGTGGCTCGGCGTGGCGCGCGACAGCGCGGGCGCGATCGTCTCTGGCAGCTACCTGAACGGTAAGGTCGACGAGCTCCGGACCTGGGACTACGCCTGGACCGCAACCGATTTCGGGAGCTACATGGGCCGGGAGCTGACTTCGGCGCCGGGCTTGCGCCATCGCTGGGCGATGAACGAGGGATCCGGAACGACGACGGCGGACTCGGGATCGACACCGACGGGGGCTGCGACGCTGGTCGGCACACCGACCTGGCTCACGAGTTCCGCTTCTATCCCCGCGTACGGAAACGACAGGTGCCTGCGCGCGAACAACACGCTGTCGTGCGAGGACGGGGCCTATTGCACGATCGGCGACGTTTGCGACGGCGGCTTCTGCGTGGGGGGAACGCAACGGAACTGCTCGGACGGCGTCGTCTGTACTGCTGACGCCTGCGACGAGGGTGCGGACTCCTGCACACACGTTGCGACCAACGCCGCGTGCGAGGACGGAAGCGTCTGCAACGGGCTCGAGACCTGCGATCCGGTTGCCGGGTGCCAGCCCGGGACTCCGCTTACTTGCGACGACGGACTGTGGTGCAACGGCACCGAGACGTGCGACCCGATCACGGGCTGCCAGCCGGGTACGGCTCCGAACTGCAACGACAACGTTGATTGCACGTCGGACGCCTGCGACGAAGCAGCGGATAGTTGCACCCACGCGGCGAGCAATGCCGCGTGCGATGACGCGAACGTCTGCAACGGGCTCGAGACCTGCGACCCGGTTGCCGGGTGCCAGCCCGGGACTCCGCTCACTTGCGACGACGGAAACGTCTGCAACGGACTCGAGACCTGCGATCCGGTCAACGGTTGCCAGCCTGGAACACCGCTCACCTGCGACGACGGGTTGTGGTGCAACGGGACCGAGACTTGCGACCCGATCACGGGCTGCCAGCCGGGCACGGCTCCGAATTGCAATGACGGCGTGGCTTGTACGACGGACGCGTGCGACGAGGCGATCGACAGCTGCACGCACGAGCCAAGCAACGCGGCGTGCGACGACGCGAACGTCTGCAACGGGCCTCGAGACCTGCGACCCGGTTAGCGGGTGCCAGCCGGGGACTACCGCTCACTTGCGACGACGGGTTGTGGTGCAACGGCGACCGAGACGTGCGACCCGATCACGGGCTGCCAGCCGGGCACGGCTCCGAATTGCAGTGACGGCGTGGCCTGCACGACGGACGCCTGCGATGAAGCGATCGACAGCTGCACGCGCATAGCCAACAACGCGGCGTGCGATGACGCGAACGTCTGCAACGGGCTCGAGACCTGCGATCCGGTTAGCGGGTGCCAGCCGGGAACGCCGCTGACCTGCGACGACGGAAACGTCTGCAACGGCCTCGAGAGCTGCGACCCGGTCACCGGGTGCGAGCCGGGGATACCGCTCACCTGCGACGACGGGTTGTGGTGCAACGGCACCGAGACCTGCGACCCGATCACGGGCTGCCAGTCGGGCACGGGTCCGAACTGCAACGACAGTGTCGATTGCACGACGGACGCCTGCGATGAAGCGATCGACAGCTGCACGCACGTAGCCAACAACGCGGCGTGCGACGACGCGAACGTCTGCAACGGCCTCGAGAGCTGCGACCCGGTCACCGGGTGCCAGCCGGGGACACCGATCACCTGCGACGACGGGTTGTGGTGCAACGGGACCGAGACGTGCGACCCGATCACGGGCTGCCAGCCGGGCACGCCTCCGAATTGCAATGATGGCGTGGCCTGCACGACGGACGCCTGCGATGAAGCGATCGACAGCTGCACGCACGTAGCCAACAACGCGGCGTGCGACGACGCGAACGTCTGCAACGGGCTCGAGACCTGCGACCCGGTCACCGGGTGCCAGCCTGGAACGCCGCTGACCTGCGACGACGGAAACGTCTGCAACGGGCTCGAGACCTGCGATCCGGTTGGCGGGTGCCAGCCTGGAACGCCGCTGACCTGCGACGACGGGTTGTGGTGCGACGGCACCGAGACGTGCGACCCGATCACGGGCTGCCAGCCCGGCACGGCTCCGAATTGCAATGACGGCGTGGCCTGCACGACGGACGCCTGCGATGAAGCGATCGACAGCTGCACGCACGTAGCCAACAACGCGGCGTGCGACGACGCGAACGTCTGCAACGGCCTCGAGAGCTGCGACCCGGTCACCGGGTGCCAGCCGGGGACTACCGCTCACCTGCGACGACGGGTTGTGGTGCAACGGCACCGAGACTTGCGACCCGATCACGGGCTGCCAGCCGGGCACGGCTCCGAATTGCAATGACGGCGTGGCTTGCACGACGGACGCCTGCAATGAAGCGATCGACAGCTGCACGCACGTAGCCAACAACGCGGCGTGCGACGACGCGAACGTCTGCAACGGCCTCGAGAGCTGCGACCCGGTCACCGGGTGCCAGCCTGGGATACCGCTCACCTGCGACGACGGGCTGTGGTGCAACGGCACCGAGACCTGCGACCCGATCACGGGCTGCCAGCCGGGCACGGGTCCGAACTGCAACGACAGTGTCGATTGCACGACGGACGCCTGCGATGAAGCGATCGACAGCTGCACGCACGTAGCCAACAACGCGGCGTGCGATGACGCGAACGTCTGCAACGGCCTCGAGAGCTGCGATCCGGTCACCGGGTGCCAGCCGGGGACACCGCTCACCTGCGACGACGGGTTGTGGTGCAACGGGACCGAGACGTGCGACCCGATCACGGGCTGCCAGCCGGGCACGGCTCCGAACTGCAACGACAGCGTGGCTTGCACGACGGACGCCTGCGACGAAGCAGCGGATAGTTGCACGCACGCGGCAAGCAACGCGGCGTGCGATGACGCGAACGTCTGCAACGGCCTCGAGAGCTGCGACCCGGTCACCGGGTGCGAGCCGGGGATACCGCTCACCTGCGACGACGGGTTGTGGTGCAACGGCACCGAGACTTGCGACCCGATCACGGGCTGCCAGCCGGGCACGGGTCCGAACTGCAACGACAGTGTCGATTGCACGACGGACGCCTGCGATGAAGCGATCGACAGCTGCACGCACGTAGCCAACAACGCGGCGTGCGACGACGCGAACGTCTGCAACGGGCTCGAGACCTGCGATCCGGTTAGCGGGTGCCAGCCTGGGACGCCGCTTACTTGCGACGACGGAAACGTCTGCAACGGGCTCGAGACCTGCGATCCGGTTGGCGGGTGCCAGCCTGGAACGCCGCTGACCTGCGACGACGGACTGTGGTGCAACGGCACCGAGACGTGCGAACCGATCACGGGCTGCCAGCCGGGCACGGCTCCGAATTGCAACGACAGTGTTGATTGCACGACGGACGCCTGCGATGAAGCGATCGATAGTTGCACGCACGCGGCAAGCAACGCGGCGTGCGATGACGCGAACGTCTGCAACGGGCTCGAGACCTGCGATCCGGTTAGCGGGTGCCAGCCCGGGACTCCGCTTACTTGCGACGACGGGTTGTGGTGCAACGGCACCGAGACCTGCGACCCGATCACGGGCTGCCAGCCGGGCACGGCTCCGAACTGCAACGACGGCGTGGCTTGCACGACGGACGCCTGTGACGAAGCAACGGATAGTTGCACGCACGCGGCAAACAACGCGGCGTGCGATGACGCGAACGTCTGCAACGGGCTCGAGACCTGCGATCCGGTTAGCGGGTGCCAGCCCGGGACTCCGCTCACTTGCGACGACGGAAACGTCTGCAACGGACTCGAGACCTGCGATCCGGTCAACGGTTGCCAGCCTGGAACGCCGCTGACCTGCGACGACGGACTGTGGTGCAACGGCACCGAGACGTGCGACCCGATCACGGGCTGTCAGCCGGGTACGGCTCCGAATTGCAATGACGGCGTGGCCTGCACGACGGACGCCTGCGATGAAGCGATCGACAGCTGCACGCACGTAGCCAACAACGCGGCGTGCGACGACGCGAACGTCTGCAACGGCCTCGAGAGCTGCGACCCGGTCACCGGGTGCCAGCCGGGGATACCGCTCACCTGCGACGACGGGTTGTGGTGCAACGGCGCCGAGACTTGCGAACAGATCACGGGCTGCCAGCCGGGCACGGCTCCGAATTGCAACGACAATGTTGATTGCACGTCGGACGCGTGCGACGAAGCGAGCGGATAGTTGCACCCACGCGGCGAGCAATGCCGCGTGCGACGACGCGAACGTCTGCAACGGGCTCGAAACCTGCGATCCGGTTAGCGGGTGCCAGCCCGGGACTCCGCTTACTTGCGACGACGGAAACGTCTGCAACGGACTCGAGACCTGCGATCCGGTTGGCGGGTGCCAGCCTGGAACGCCGCTGACCTGCGACGACGGACGGTGGTGCGACGGCATCGAGACGTGCGAACCGATCACGGGCTGCCAGCCGGGCACGGCTCCGAATTGCAGTGACGGCGTGGCTTGTACGACCGATGCGTGTGACGAGGCAACGGATAGTTGCACGCACGCGGCAAGCAACGCGGCGTGCGATGACGCGAATGTCTGCAACGGCCTCGAGAGCTGCGACCCGGTTGCCGGGTGCCAGCCCGGGACTCCGCTCACTTGCGACGACGGAAACGTCTGCAACGGACTCGAGACCTGCGATCCGGTCAACGGTTGCCAGCCTGGAACGCCGCTGACCTGCGACGACGGACTGTGGTGCAACGGCACCGAGACGTGCGACCCGATCACGGGCTGCCAGCCGGGTACGGCTCCGAATTGCAATGACAGCGTGGCCTGCACGACGGACGCCTGCGATGAAGCGATCGACAGCTGCACGCACGTAGCCAACAACGCGGCGTGCGACGACGCGAACGTCTGCAACGGCCTCGAGAGCTGCGACCCGGTCACCGGGTGCCAGCCGGGGATACCGCTCACCTGCGACGACGGGTTGTGGTGCAACGGCGCCGAGACTTGCGAACAGATCACGGGCTGCCAGCCGGGCACGGCTCCGAACTGCAACGACAATGTTGATTGCACGTCGGACGCGTGCGACGAAGCAGCGGATAGTTGCACCCACGCGGCAAGCAACGCGGCGTGCGATGACGCGAACGTCTGCAACGGGCTCGAAACCTGCGATCCGGTTAGCGGGTGCCAGCCTGGGACTCCGCTTACTGCGACGACAAAAACGTCTGCAACGGACTCGAGTGCGATCGGTAACGGTTGCCAGCCTGGAACGCCGCTGACCTGCGACGACGGACTGTGGTGCAACGGCACCGAGACGTGCGACCCGATCACGGGCTGCCAGCCGGGCACGGCTCCGAATTGCAATGACGGCGTGGCCTGCACGACGGACGCCTGCGATGAAGCGATCGACAGCTGCGCGCACGTAGCCAACAACGCGGCGTGCAACGACGCGAACGTCTGCAACGGCCTCGAGAGCTGCGACCGGCGGTCACCGGGACTGCTACTTGCGAGACGGAAACGTCGCAACGGACTCGAGACCTGCGATCCGGTGGCGGGGCCGCTGGAACACCGCTGACCTGCGACGACGGGTTGTGGTGCAACGGCACCGAGACCTGCGACCCGATCACGGGCTGCCAGTCGGGCACGGGTCCGAACTGCAATGACAGTGTCGATTGCACGACGGACGCCTGTGACGAAGCAGCGGATAGTTGCACGCACGCGGCAAGCAACGCCGCGTGCGATGACGCGAACGTCTGTAACGGGCTCGAGACCTGCGATCAGGTTAGCGGGTGCCAGCCCGGGACGCCGCTCACTTGCGACGACGGGTTGTGGTGCAGCGGCGCCGAGACTTGCGAACCGATCACGGGCTGCCAGCCGGGCACGGCTCCGAATTGCAATGACGGCGTGGCCTGCACGACGGACGCCTGCGATGAAGCGATCGACAGCTGCACGCACGTAGCCAACAACGCGGCGTGCGACGACGCGAACGTCTGCAACGGGCTCGAAACCTGCGACCCGGTCACCGGGTGCCAGCCGGGGACACCGATCACCTGCGACGACGCGAACGTCTGCACGACCGACACCTGCGATCCCATCACGGGGTGCGGGCATGTTAACAACATGGCGCCTTGTAACGATGGGATCTCGTGCACGTCAAACGACGCCTGCGCCGGTGGAGTCTGCTCCGGCCAGGGCAATTGCCCGGCGGGACAGCACTGCGACACCAACTTGAACACGTGCACGGCGGACTCGAGCACGGTGTTGCTCCCGAATGACGTTCGGAGCTGCCAGGGCTCGCGCGTGATGGTGCCCGTGACGGTCGACCCGGTGTCCGGGGCGTTGGCGATGGATCTCGCCTTCACCTTCGACCCGGCGGTGCTTCGCGCGGTCGAGGTGCAGAAGAGCTCTCTCACGGCGGAGATGAGCTTGACCTACAACCTCGCGATGCCCGGCAAGGTGGATATCTCGCTCTTCGGGCCGGACCCGCTGTCGGGTGGCGGAGCGGTGGCCTGGGTCGTCTTCGAGGCGATCGGCGCGACGGGCTCGTCCACCGCGCTGCACTGGATCGAGCATCGGATCAACGAAGACGAGATCCCGACCACGGCCGACGACGGCAGCGTGAGCGTAACGGCCGGGCAGGTCTCGCTGAGTCTCCCGAAGGACGTGGTCGGAGTGCCCGGCGGGCACGTCGTCGTGCCGGTCACCTCCACGCCGAGAGCAGGGATCGGTATCGATCTGACGGTTCGTTTCGACGCGGCCGTCCTGCAGGTCGCCGGAGTGACGAAGGCAACAGGGATCCCGACCGGCTTTGTCCTGAATTACAGCACGGCAACGCCTGGCGAAGTGAGAATCTCGCTGTTCGGAACGGTGTCCCTCACGGGCAGCGGTCCGATCGTCAACATCGACTTCCTGGTGCTGGGAAGCATCGGCGACTCGAGCGCCCTGGATCTCGCCAGGGGCATGATCGACGAGGGCTCGATCGCGACATGTCTTTCCGACGGGCTGCTCGGCGTCTGCGCGACCAACTGTAGCGACGGCAACGCCTGCAACGGGAGCGAGATCTGCTCGGCAGGGGAGTGCGTGCCGGGGTCGCCGCCGGCCTGCGACGACGGCAACGTCTGCACCACGGACAGCTGCAACCCGGCGACGGGGTGCGTCTACGCGAACAACACGGCCCCGTGCGATGACGGCAACGCTTGCACGACGAACGACACCTGCTCCGGCGGCAGCTGCCAGGGCGGCGCGGCGGTGGTGTGCAGCGACGGGAACGTTTGCACGGACGATAGCTGCAACCCGGCGACAGGGTGCGTCTACACGAACAACACGGCCCCGTGCAACGACGGGAACGCCTGCACGACCAGCGACACCTGTTCCGGCGGCACCTGCACCGGCGGGACCGCCCTGGTCTGCAATGACGGAAACGTTTGCACGGACGACAGCTGCAACCCGGCGACGGGGTGCGTCTACACGAACAACGCGGCACCCTGCAGCGACGGGAACCCCTGTACGACAGGCGACACCTGCTCCGGTGGCACCTGCGTCGGCGGAGCGGCTCTGGTCTGCAACGACGGCAACGTCTGCACGGACGACAGCTGCAGCCCGGCGACGGGTTGCGTCTACACCAATAACGCGGCGCCGTGCGAGGACGGTAGCACTTGCACGACGGGCGACAGTTGCTCCAATGGTACCTGCCAGCCGGGCGCGGGGCTCATCTGCAACGACGGGAATCCGTGCACCGACGACGGTTGCAGCCCGGCGACCGGATGTGTCTACACCAACAACACGGCGCCCTGCAGCGATGGAAACGCCTGTACAACGGGCGACACGTGCGGCGGCGGGTCCTGCCAGCCCGGTACGACGGTGGTCTGCAACGATGGGAACGTCTGCACGGACGACAGCTGTAACCCGGCGACGGGGTGCGTCTACACGGGCAACACGGCGCCGTGCAACGACGGGAACAGCTGTACGACCGACGACACCTGTTCCGGTGGAAGTTGCCAGGGCGGGACGGCCCTGGTGTGCAACGACGGGAACGTCTGCACGGACGACAGCTGCAACCCGGCCACGGGCTGCGTCCACACGAACAACACCGCGCCGTGCGACGACGGCAACCCCTGCACGACCAACGACACCTGCTCCACCGGCACCTGCGTCGGCGGAACCGCAGTGGTCTGCAACGACGGCAATGCGTGCACGGACGACACCTGCAATCCGGCTTCGGGATGCGTCTACACTCCGGACGACACGAACGGCTGTTCGGACGGCAGCACGTGCAACGGCTCGGAAACCTGCCATTCCGGGACTTGCCAGCCCGGCACGCCGGTGAACTGCTCCGGCCTCAACGGGCAGTGCGTTGTCGGTGTCTGCGTCGAGCCGGCGGGCACGTGTCAGGCGCAACCCGCGAACGAAGGCGGGAGCTGCAACGACGGGATCGCCTGCACCGGAAATGACCGGTGCACGGCGGGCGCGTGCGCGGGCGAGCCGAACTGCCCGACCGGGCAGCACTGCGACCAGAGCCTGAACACCTGCGTGGCGGACGCCAGTACGGTCTCGCTGCCCGACGACATCCGGGCCTGCCCGGACTCGCGGGTGATCGTCCCCGTGACGGTGAGCCCGGCGACGGGCGTCCTCGCGATGGATCTCGCGTTCACTTACGATCCGGCGGTTCTCCGGGCCGTCGAAGTCCAGCAGACCTCCTTCACCGCGGCCATGAGCCTGACGTACAACCTCGCGCTGCCCGGCAAGGTGGACATTTCCCTCTTCGGCTCGAGCCCTCTTTCGGGCAGCGGTACGGTCGCGTGGGTGGTGTTCGACGCGATCGGCGCCGTGGGCTCGACGACGGCGCTTCACTGGGTCGAGCACCAGCTCAACGAGAACGAGGTACCCAGCGCCGCGGACGACGGAAGCGCGAGCGTCGTCGCGGCCCAGGTGTCTCTGAGCGTCCCGACCGACGTAGTCGGGGTGCCCGGATCTCACGTCATCGTGCCAGTTAGTTCCACGCCTAGAGCAGGGATCGGCATCGATCTGACGGTTCAGTTCGACGCGGCCGTCCTGCAGGTCGCCGGTGTGACCAAGGCGGCGGGAATTCCGGGCACCTTCACCCTGAACTACAACTCGGCAACGCCTGGCGAGGTGAGGATCTCGCTGTTCGGGACGGTGCCGCTCACGGGCAGCGGTCCGATCGTCAATATCGACTTCTTGGTGATCGGCAGCGTCGGAGCGTCCAGTCCGCTGCACCTGTCGCGGGGCCTCATCGACGAAGGCGCGATCGCGACTTGCCTCGCGGACGGCCGCGTGAACCTCTGCGCGACGACCTGCGACGACGGGAACGCCTGCACGAGCGACAGCTGCTCGGCGGGAGTCTGCGAGCACGTGGCGAGAGTCGGTGCGACGTGTGACGACGGGAACGTCTGCACGACGGCGGATACGTGCGATGCCGCCGGCCAGTGCGTCGGCGGTACGGCGCTGGTCTGTAACGACGGGAACGCCTGCACGGATGACAGCTGCAACCCGGCTAGCGGGTGCGTCTACACGAACAATACCTCGCCGTGCGACGACGGTAACGCCTGCACGACCAACGACGCCTGCTCCGGTGGGACCTGCACGGGCGGCACGGCGCTGGTCTGTGACGACGGGAACGTCTGCACGGACGACAGCTGCAACCCGGCGACGGGGTGCGTGTACGCGAACAACACGGCACCGTGCAGCGACGGGAGCGCCTGCACGACCGACGACACCTGCTCGGGCGGCACGTGCGTCGGGGGCACGGCTCTGGTCTGTAACGACGGGAACGTCTGCACGGACGACAGTTGCAACCCGGCCACGGGCTGCGTCTACACGAACAACACGGCACCGTGCAGCGACGGTAACGCCTGCACGACGAACGACACCTGCTCCGGCGGCACGTGCGTCGGCGGTACGGCGCTGGTCTGTAACGACGGGAACGCCTGCACGGATGACAGCTGCAACCCGGCTAGCGGGTGCGTCTACACGAACAATACCTCGCCGTGCGACGACGGTAACGCCTGCACGACCAACGACGCCTGCTCCGGTGGGACCTGCACGGGCGGTACGGCGCTGGTCTGTGACGACGGGAACGTCTGCACGGACGACAGCTGTAACCCGGCGACGGGGTGCGTCTACACGAACAACACGGCTCCTTGCGACGACGGCACGGTGTGCAACGGCCACGAGGTGTGCGGTGGCGGGACGTGCCAGGCCGGGACGGCGCTGGTCTGCAACGACGGGCTGTACTGCAACGGTGTCGAGACGTGCGATCCGAGCCTGGGCTGCGGGCCCGGGACGCCGGTCAACTGCGACGACGGCGTGGCCTGCACGTTGGACGCCTGCAACGAAACGACGGATAGTTGCACGCACACGCCGCAGAACGCGCTCTGCAACGACGGCAACCCGTGCACCGACGACAGCTGCGATGCGCAGCTCGGGTGCGTCGCCGTCAACGACGACACGAACGCCTGCAACGACGGCAACGTGTGCACGGAGAGCGACCACTGCGAGTCCGGAGTGTGCGTCGGCACGCCGGTGCCCGTACCCGCCGAAGTTCTGGATCTCATGCTGACCGGGAAGTCGGCGACGGCGCTGACGTGGGGTGATCAGGGCGGCGTGCACTACGACGTCGCCGCCGGCGCAGTCGGCGACCTGGTTGCGGACGACGGTGTCGGTGCGGCGGCCTGTCTCGCCGACAACGCCTCTATCTCGGCCTGGATCGATGCGAGGCCGGCACCGTCGGCGGGCGAGGGCTACTACTACCTGGTTCGCGCGCAGAACGCTTGCCAGCCGGGGACTTGGGGTTACGGCAGTAACGGTACGGAGCGGACACCCACGAATGCGTGTCCGTAGGTCAGGGGGCAAAGCCCTCGAGGCCGTCGCGCTGTCGTGCGGCGGCGGGAAAGGGCGGGCGGGGAAACGGGATCGCCAGGGCGACGCTTGCGGAGGGCCGGGGCGCCGTCGCGGAAAACGATCCGTGACCGATGGGAGGCCGTGCGATGAAAGCCTCGATGCTGAGTAGGATCGGGATCTCCGGGATCGTCTTGGCCGCCGCGATGTTCGCGACCGGCGCCGGGGCGCAGGTGGTCATCAACGAGATCCACCACACCCCCGTGTCCAGCGGGACGCAAGAGTTCCTGGAATTCTACAACCGCGGCTCGGCCGCGGTGGACGTGAGCGGGTGGTCGATCGCGGACGCCGTCGTCCTCACGATTCCAACCTCCCCCCCCACGTCGATCCCGGCGGGCGGGTACCTGGTCGTCACCAAGAGCATTTCGGCGCTCTACACCGCCACCGGGTACACGGCTCCCATCCAGTGGACCAGCGGCTCCCTCAGCAGCGGAGAGACGATCACGCTGAGAGACGCCACGCTCGCGACCGTCGACGCGGTCACGTACGCCACCACGGCGCCGTGGCCCACCACGGCGAGCACCGGTCCCTCCATCGAGCTGATCAACCCGTCGCTCGACAACGGCGGCGGAGCGTCCTGGCTCGCCTCCGTCGGCGCCAACGGCACTCCCGGCGCGCGCAACAGCGTGTACCAGGACCTGGTCACGGTGGCGAGCGAGTCGCCCGCGCGGCGCACCTCCGTGACCAGCCTGCCGTCGGTGTCCGTCACCTTCAGCGAGTCGGTGGCCGGAGTCACGGCCGGGGCGTTGACCGTCAACGCCTCTCCCGCGACGACCTTCGTCTGCACGAGCTGCTCGGATGGCGCCGGCGCGGGTCCCTATGTCTTCACCGGATACGCGGCGCCGTCCTCGGGGTCGGTGGCGATCGCCGTGGCCGGGGCCGGCATCGTCGCCGGCAGCAAGCCCTTCCCAGGCGAATCGTGGACGGTCTCGCAGGGGGTAATCGTCGTCATCAACGAGATGCTCTACCACCCGGCGGACAGTGCGGCGCCGGGTGATGATCCCGAGCGGCTCCAGTTCCTCGAGCTCTACAACGCGGGCGCCTCGACGGTCGACCTGTCCGGCTGGACGACCTTTGGTGTCGTCCACACGATCGCGTCCGGCACGACCCTCGACCCCGGCGCGTACCTCGTCCTGGCGAAGGACCCCGCGTTCCTGCAGTCGAAGGTGACGATCCCGGGAGGCGTCCAGGTCATCCAGTGGACGAGCGGCGACCTCTCCAACAGTGGCGAGCTGGTGTTGCTCAGGGACGCATCGAGCAACGTCATCGACAGCGTCACCTACAGCGACAGCGGCGAATGGCCCACCGTCGCGGACGGTGACGGCCCCTCGCTCGAGTTGATCCATCCTGAGCTCCCGAACCAATACAGCGCGGCGTGGAGGGCCTCTCTCGTCACGAACGGTACCCCCGGCGCGCAGAACGGGGTATACGACCCCGATCCGGCGCCGATCGTGTACGGGACCGCGCAGTCGCCGACGAGGCCGACGGGCGGGCAGGCAGTGACCGTCACGGCCAGCTCGATCGCCCGGGGCGGCTTGGCACCGACGATGACGCTCTACTACCGCCAGGACGCCGATCCGAAGCTCACCTACGCATCGACTCCGATGTTCGACGACGGCGCGCACGGCGACGGCGCGGCGGGAGACGGGAAGTTCGGGGTGACGCTCGCGGGGCTTGCCGCGGGCAACCAGCTCGACTTCTACATCGCGGCCACCGCCGCCGGACGGACCGCGGAGTCGCCCTCGGGTCACGCGGTGCTCAACAAGTACGGCGAGCCCTCGCAGACGTACCTGACAGCCTTCTCGAACGAGGTGCTTCCGACCGACTACCCGGTTTACCAGATCCTCGTGACTCTCTCGAACAAGCACCATCAGGAGGCGCTGACTGGGGAGCTCGATCGCCGCGAGGAGTTCGATTGCACGTTCATCGACGGCGCGGGAAACCTCTGGTACAACTTGATCGAGAGATACCGCGGGCAGAGCAGCATCCTGAAATTCCCCAGCTCGTACCGCGTGGATTTCCCGACCGACCGGCCGCTCCAATCCCCCATGGGATTCCCGATCACGGTCCTCCAGCTCAACGCCATGAACCCCATGAGGCAGTTCCTGGGGTTCGACCTGTTCAACCGCGCGGGCATACCCGCGGCGAAGACGGCCTGGATCCACCTGCGGTATACGGGAATCAACTACGACACGTGCTGCAACGGTCAGAACGGTTATTTCGGCATGCACCTCGCCATCGAGAAGGTGGACGAGGACTTCGTCGCCTCCCAGAGCGGCTTGGTGGTTCCGGGTCGCGGTCTCGACGTCGCCGGGAACCTCTACCGCGGGCAGAACGACGGGGATTTGCGGTGGGAGGGAACGAACCCGGATACGTACCGGGCCGACGTCAACGACCGGAACGGCTACACCAAGGAGAGCAATTCCGGCGCCGACATCTGGGACGACCTTATCGCCCTATGCGATGCGCTCAACAACACGCCGGCGGATCAGTACGCCGCGCACGTGGCCACCCACATCGACGAGGACAACTGGGCCCGCTTCTTCGCGATCCACAACTTGATGGGGAACAAGGAGGGGGCGATCTACCGGGACACCGGCGACGACTTCTTCTTCTATTTCAACCCCCTTCCCGCCGGCGACAACATGAAGATGATCCCGTGGGACACCGACTCGGTCATGCTCTACGACCACGAGACGATCTGGCGGACGAACGTCACCGCCGTCCGGAACGTCCTGCGCCACAACGCGTTCGCCCCGATCTTCGTCAAGGCGATCACGGACCTCATGGCGAACGAGTACTCCCAGGCGACGATGAACGCCGTGATCGACTCGATGCCGAACGGTGTCTTCGCGACGTCGGGCGGAAGCGACTGGGAGCCTTACACCAAGCAGCAATTCAAGAACTGGATCGCCGCGCAGCTCGCGTCGTTCCAGTCCCAGATCATCGGCGACCTCACGCTGGTCGGCGTTCCGGCGAGCCCGTACACCAACTCGAACCCTGTGATCGCCCTCAACGGCCAGCTCGACCAGGCGGGAACGCACAACGTCACGGTCAACGGGCTGCCGTCGACATTCAGCGTCTATGCCGGCACCTGGAGCCACAACTTGACGCTGACCCCGGGGATGAACACCGTCGTCGTCCAGGCCTGGGACCGGACCGGCGCCGAGAAGGACCGGGTCGAGCAGACGGTCTTCTACAACCCGCCCGGCTCGCAGCAGGTCCTCCTGACGATGCGGGCGCCCAGGCGGATGGTCAACACGAAGACGCTGACGATCGAGGCGAAGATCACGGACGCGATCGGACGGCCCGACTACACGAAGTGGGATGTGCTGGGCACCGTCTCGGTCAAGAGGGTTTCCGACGGAACCACGGTGCCGATCACGATGACCGTCTTCGATCCGCACATTGCGGTGACGAACGGCACGATCCGGTTGGTCAACGGCTGGGGCAGCGTATCGTTCACGCTCGACGCCGGCGCGGCGTTCGGCGCGGGCGACATCGAGGTCGCGGTATCCTGGAGTGGGCTAACCGACTCGCAGGTCGTGACCGTTCTCGACAATCCGACCTACCGGGCGGTGGCAGGGACGCTCTCGGGCGCCAATCTCACGTGGGGGCCCGACGAGGTCATCCGGGTGACCGGCAACACCGAGATACCCGGCGGCAGCACCCTGACGATCAACCCTGGGACCCTGGTGTGGGTGGATACGACGGGGGGCCTCGAAAACGGCACGCTCTTCACGGTCAACGGGAGCGTCCAGGCCGTCGGAACCCGGGACAACCCGATCTTCTTCTTCTCGGATCGCGGCCCCGCGGCGATGACGCTGACACAGACCGGATCGGCCTCGAACGCCGAGTGCTGGCGCGGCTTCTTCCACTGGGGATCGGGAACGTCGCGATACGAGCACGTCTTCCTGACCGGGGCGGGCAACGGCGTCGTCACCGGGCATCCGAGGCCCCCGGTCCTGAGCTTCAACAACTCGCACTCGCTTCGTCGCCAACCAGAGCGTGTTCGCCGATGACAACGGCATGGTGTTCTCGACGCCCGGCGTCGGCACCTTCACGATCACGGACTGCCTCGTGAACCGGGTCGGCATCGGCGGCGAGTTCCTGGGCAGCGGCCACACCCTCACGATCAAGAACTCCTGGTGGATCTCGAACGGCTTCGGGCCCGAGGCGAACAACCTCGACGGCGACCATATCCACATCGACGGGGCCGCCTCCGCCCAGCTGATTCAGGGTTGCGTCTTCAACGACGGCGGCGACGACGCGATCGACCACAACGGCTCGAACTTCACGCTGCTGGACTCGATCATCTCCCACACCGACGACAAGGCGATCAGCATGACCGGCGGGCACGCCACGATCCGGAACGTGCTGATGTTCGGTTCGCCGATGGGGGTGCGGGGCACGGCGTCCACCGAGTACGTGACCATCAACACCGGCTCGCCGCTGGCGACGAACGACGTGATCCAGAAGACGATCGTGTGGCCGGACACCATCAGCACGTGCTCCGGAACCGTCAGCTACACGGACGTCGGCAACTCAGGCAGTCTCGGGTGCGGAACGGGAAACCTCTCGTCCGATCCGCTCTTCGTCAGCACTTCTGCGCACGACTTCAACTTGCAGACGGGTTCGCCGGCGCTCACGGCGGGACCGGGGGGTACCCGGATCGGGTGGCTCGGATTCCCGTCGGGAGCCGTCTGCGCGACAACCGCCGACTGCAACGACAACAATCCGTGCACGTTCGACAACTGCGAGGCGGACAAGACCTGCTCGTTCGCTCCGATCGCGGGCTGCAGGACGTGCGCCGCCTCGGCGGAGTGCGACGACGGCAACCCGTGCACGGTCGACACCTGCGGCGGGGGCGGCGCCTGTTCCTGGGTCGCCGGGAACGACGGGGTGTCGTGCGACGACGGCAAGTCCTGCACGTCATCCGACGTCTGTACCGCAGGCGTCTGCGCGGGGACCCAGCTTTGCCCGATCGGTCAGAGTTGCAACCTGGCCGGCGTGTGCTCGTCGGAGCCCGTCACCCTCACGTTCCAGCAGGGTGATGCTAACGGGTACTCGGGCACGGCGGACACGTACATCGATACTGCCCTCGGGAGCCAGGCGACCACGACGCCGATCGTCGTGGACAGCAGCCCCGTGGAGCACGTCCTCCTGCGTTTCGACGGGATCTTCGGGTCGGGAGCCAACCAGATCCCGCAGGGCTCGACCGTCGAATCGGCCACGCTGACGCTCCGGGTGGGAAGCGGCGCCAACGACCAGAGCGCCAATCCGGTCAATTACCACAGGCTGCTCCACCCCTGGGTGGACACCGGGGTCTGGGCGGCGTACGGCGTCTCGCCCTGGAACGCCACGGGTGGGATCCAGGCGGACGGCGTGGACGCCGAGGCGACCGCCGAGGCGACGGCGACCATGACCACGGCGGACACGGCGTACCCCGTGAGCGTCACGGGGAGCGTTCGGGCCTGGGCGAGCGTTCCGACGAGCAACTACGGATGGGCGATCCTCCCGACGGGAACGGACGGGCTCCGGCTGAATTCCGCGGAGGCGACCACCGTCGCCTACCGGCCGATGCTGTCGGTCACCTTCACGGCGCCCGTGACCGGCTGCACCGATGCGTCGCAATGCCAGGACGGCCTCTTCTGCAACGGTGCAGAGCTCTGCGTGACCGGGACCTGCGTCCCCGGGACGGCGCCGTCGTGCGACGACGGGGTCGCCTGCACGGTGGACGCCTGCAACGAGGCGATCGACGCCTGCGACCACGCGCCGTCGAGCGCGCTGTGCGACGACGCGAATGTGTGCACGGACGACGTGTGCAACGCGGTGACGGGCTGCGCCCACACCAACAACTCGATCGCGTGCGACGACGGCAACGCCTGCACGACGAACGACGCGTGCGCCGGCGGGGTGTGCGCGTCCGCCGAGCCGACGAACTGCGACGACGGCATCGCGTGCACGACGGACAGCTGCGTTCCCGCGACCGGCTGCCAGCACGCGGACAACTGCCCCGGCGGCCAGAGCTGCAACCACACGTCGGGCGTCTGCGAAGCCGGACCCCAGACGGTGACGTTCCAGCAGGGGACGGCGGGCTACGCGGGAGAGGTGGACACCTACCTGGAACAGAGCAACCCGACGACGGGCCACGCCACGACGACCCCGATCATGATCGACGGGTCGCCGGTAGTCCAGGCTCTCCTCCGCTTCGGGCAGGTGTTCGTGCCCGAGGGAGGCCCGATCCCGCTCGGCTCGACGATCTCGTCGGCGACGATCACGATCAACGTGACGAACATCAGCGTGGACGGCGCCGAGCTCTTCCGGATGCTGGTCCCGTGGTCCGACACGACGACGTGGAACGGCATGACGGGAGGTATCCAGACGGACGGCGCGGAGGCCGTCGCAACCTACGACGCCAAGACCACCTACAACACGCTCGGCGCCTGGACGTTCGACGTGACGCCGAGCCTCGCGGCGTGGTCGGCGGGGGCGGCGAACCACGGTTGGGCATGGCTCCCGCCGGTGGCGGGGACCGATTCCTGGCAGTTCGACTCCGCGGAGGGAACGACGGTCGCGAACCGGCCGAAGCTCACGGTGACCTACATCTCGCCGATCACGACCTGCACGTCGAACGGGCAGTGCGACGACGGGCAGTGGTGCAACGGCGCGGAGACCTGCAACCTCGCGACCTCGACTTGCCAGGCGGGCACGCCGCCGAATTGCGCTGATGGCGTGGCCTGCACGACGGACTCCTGCAACGAATCCACGAATTCCTGCGAGCACGCGGCGAATCACGCCGTGTGCAGCGACGGCAATGCCTGCACCGACGACGCGTGCGATCTCGTCAACGGTTGCGTCCACGCCTTCAACACGGTCGCGTGCAGCGACGGGAACGCCTGCACGGCCGGTGACGCTTGCTCCGGCGGCGTCTGCGTCGGAGGGGCGCCTCCGAACTGCGACGACGGCGTCGCCTGCACGGACGATTCGTGCAACACGTCGACGGGCTGCCTGCACGTGTCCAACTGCACGACCGGTCAAACCTGCAATCCGACTTCGGGACTGTGCGAAACCTCGCAGGCACCTCCGCTGCCGATCAACGTCGGCGACACGTGGAAGTACTACAAGGGAACCGCCGAGCCTTCCACCGCCTGGACCGCGATCGCCTTCGACGACACGGCATGGCTGTCGGGAGCGAGCGGGTTCGGCTTCGGAGCCGACTGCGTGGCTCAGCGCGGGACCGTGCTGAGCGACATGCAGAACGCGTACGTGAGCGTCTACCTCCGGCGGCAGTTCCGCGTGGACATCCCGGCGGTGGTCGCGACGCTCGCCTTCACGGTGGACTACGACGACGCGTTCGTCGCGTATCTCAACGGGACGGAAGTCGCGCGACGGAACGTGGTCGGGACCCCGCCGAGCTACACGCAATTGGCGACAGCGGACCACGAGTGCTCGAGCTGCAACAGCACCTGCAACGCGGCGGAGGTCATAGACCTGACGTCCTACCGAGGGCTGCTCGTGTCCGGGACGAACGTGCTGGCGATCCAGGCGCACAACCTGACCTCCGGCAGCACGGACTTCACGATCTTGCCGACCATGGCCGCGACGACGGGCGGTTGCACGGCCAACGCGCAGTGCGACGACGGGCTCTACTGCAACGGCGCGGAGACCTGCAACCTGGCGACTTCGACGTGCCAGGCGGGCACGCCGCCGGTGTGCGTCGACGGGAACATCTGCACCGCGGACAGCTGCAACGACGCGACCGGGTGCGTGTTTGCCCCGCTCGTGGCGGGAACGTCGTGCAGCGACGGACTGCCGTGCAACGGCAGCGAGACCTGCAACGGCTCCGGCGCATGCGTGTCCGGGTCGCCGCCGGATTGCGGCGACGCCAACCCGTGCACGACCGATGGTTGCACGGATCCCGGCGGCTGCACCCACATCCCCGTGGCCGCCGGAACCGCGTGCGACGACGGCCTCTACTGCAACGGGGCGAACGCCTGCGACGGCGCGGGAACCTGCCAGGCCGGCACGGCGCCGAGCTGCGACGACGGCGTCGCGTGCACCGCTGATTCCTGCAACGAGAGCAGCGATGCCTGCGAGCACGCGCCGTGCGCGATGACCGTGGCTGCGGAGGGGTCGCGGTACATCGCGGTGACGCCGCCCGCGGGCCTCGCCTCGGTGGCGCTGAGGGTTACCGGCCCACTGGCGTGCCTCCCGACGTACATCGACGCGGACGGCCGCGCGACTTCGCCGGCGCCGGTCTTCAGGTCCTCGGCCGACTGGGGGACCGTGCACGTCAACGGACGTCTGATCATTCCAACGACGACCTACATCGTGTTCGCGGAGGTGACCGCGGGCACGCCGATAGGATCCGGAGCCGCCACCACCTGGCTGTGGGGCGACGCCGACAACGCGAACGGCATCGACCTGTTCGACATCCTCTGCGTCCTCGACGGATCGAAGGGGGTGTTCACGCACTGTACGCTCCGCGGCGGCGACCTCATGGACTTCACGCCCGACGGGGCCGTGAACGCAGCCGACGTCAACGCGGTGCTGGAAAGCTTCCAGTCGCTGCCTTACCCCGACTCCAACCCCTGCGCCGGGAGGTGAGCCATGAACCGCACACACGACAACCGGGCAGGCATTAGCGCAACGCGTAGCGACGAAAGCGGACGGGGGAGCAGGGCCATGAGAACGAGACGGTCAGGAGTTCTGGGAAACCGGGGGGCGGCACGCATCGGGATCGTGCTCCTGGCGTTCGCCTTGGCGCTCGGCTCGGCCTTCGCCACCACCGCGACCTTCCGGCAGGGCGAGAGCGGGTACGCCGGCACGAAGGACACCTTCCTTCAACAGAATCCGTCCTCCGGCGGTACGAACAACGGCGCGGCACAGAACCTCAACTGGGACGGGGACGACCCGAACGGGACGGGGTACGACGTCTATTCCCTGCTGCGCTTCGACAGCGTCTTTGGGTCCGGGGCCGGACAGGTGCCGCTGGGAGCGCAGATCACATCGGCGACCCTATCGTACGTCGTGTACAACAACGGCGCGGACGGCGAGCTTCACGAGGTCCTGGTCACGTGGGATCCGTCCACGGCGACCTACAACTCGTTCTGCGGAGGCGGATGCAGCGAAGGGCTCCAGTACGGCGCCACGGTTGGAACCGCGCCGGCGGGGTCGGCGGCGCTCCAATCGGCGGACGTGACGGCGACCGTGCAACGCTGGTCCGACGGCACGGCCAACCGCGGCTGGTTCATCGTCACGGCGGGAACGGACGGGGTGGACGTCCGTTCGAGCGAGTGGACGACGGTCTCCGAGCGGCCGGTCCTCAGGATCGTTTACAACGAAGGGCCGCCCACTTCCAACTTAGTGCGGCAACCGTACCTTCAGCTCGTGACCCCGACCTCCATGACGATCGTCTGGAGGACGGACGTCGCGACCAACAGCCGCGTCCAGTACGGCACGGTGTTCGGCACGTACGACCTCGCGGCCACGAACGCCACCGCCGGCACCGACCACTACGTCACGATCACGGGCCTGACGCCCTCGACGAAGTACTACTACACGGTCGGCTCGACCACGACGCAGCAGGGCGGGGGTACGGCCGAGCACTACTTCACGACCGCCCCGACCGTGGGTACCTCGCCGCGCGCCTTCCGGTTCTGGATCTTCGGCGACTCGGGAATCTGCAGCGACATCCAGAACCAGGTCCGCAACTCGATGGTGAGCTACGTCTCCACGCACCCGCCGGCGCCCGATCTCTTCCTGCACGCGGGGGACGTGGCGCAGGTGTCCGGCGCGGACGACGAGTACACCAACTGCCACATCGCCTACTACACGACGGTCATGCGCCACACGCCGTTCCTCCCGGCGATGGGGAACCACGACAGTTACTCGACGACGTGCCAGGATCCCGGGCTCTGCACCGGGCCTTACTTCAGCACGTTCGTCCTGCCGTCGGGCGGGGAGATGGGCGGCGTCGCGTCGAACACCGAAGCCTACTATTCGTGGGACTACGGTAACGCGCACTTCATCGTGCTGAACGGCGCGAACGTCAGCCGCTCCTCGACGGGGCCGATGGCGAACTGGCTCCGCAACGACCTTGCCGCGACCACGCAGCAATGGGTGATCGCCTACTGGCACCAACCCCCGTACACGAAGGGCACGCACGACTCGGACACCGAGGGCGACCTCATCGAGATGCGGCAGAACATCCTGCCGATCCTCGAGGCGGCGGGGGTGGACCTGGTCCTGAACGGTCACTCCCACGGGTACGAGCGCTCGTACCTCGTCGACGGGACGTACTCGACGCCGACGCCGACCTACTCGACGCTTCTGTCCCAAGGGCACATCGTGGACAGCGGGGACGGGAAGCCGGCCGGAGCCGGGGAGTATCTGAAGAGCTCCGGCAAGACGCCTCACGAGGGAACGGTCTACGTGGTCACGGCCACCGGCGGCCAGGGACCGGGCGGGGCGCACGGTCACCCGGTAATGTACTACTCGGAATCCGCAAACGGCTCGACCCTGGTGGACGTCGGATCGAACGAGCTGAACCTCACGTTCCTGCGCAGCGACGGCGTCGTCCGGGACACCTTCACGATCCGGAAGGGCGACCTCCCGCCTCGCGTGCAGACCGCGGATCCCACGAAGGGGTCCGTACTCTCGACGCTCCCGTACGTCGAGGTAACGTTCAACATGGCCGTCAGCGGCGTGGACCCGACCGACTTGACAGTGAACGGGACCGCCGCAACCAGCGTTCAGGCGGTAAGCGCCTCGACGTACCGGTTCACGGGCTACTCCCCGCCGGGACAGGGGACCGTCTCGGTCGTCTTGGTCGCCGACAGCATCGCTTCGGTGGACAACCCCTCGAACATCTTCTCCGGAGACGCGTGGACCTACACGATCGATCTGACGCCGCCGCGAATCGTCAGCGAAACGCCGACGCGCGGGTCGGTCATCGGCGCGCTCCCATCCGTCACCGTGGCGTTCAGCAAGCCGGTGACCGGTGTCGCGGCCGGGAACCTCACGGTCAACGGCTCGCCCGCGACGAGCGTCGCGGGGAGCCTGTCGGGCCCCTACATCTTCTCGGGATACGCGGTGCCTCCCAACGGTCTCGTGACGATCGCCCTGGCCGCGGGGAGCATCCAGGACCTTCAGGGCCAGTCGTTTGCGGGAAGCTCCTGGAACTACGCGCTCACCCGGCGCCTCGTCATCAACGAGTTCCTCTCGTCGAACAACACGGCCGCGACCGACGAATACGGTGAATTCGACGATTACGTCGAGATCTACAACCCGACCGACGCGACCGTGGACATGAGCGGGATGTTCCTCACGGATGACCTGGACTCCAAGTCGCAGTACCGGATCCCGACCGGCGTGACGGTTCCTCCGCACGGTCATGTCGTGTTCTGGTGCGACTCGACGCCGAGCCAGGGTGCGATGCACACCAACTTCAACATCGCCCGCACGGGCGAGGATCTCGGGCTGTTCGACACGGAAGAGAATGGCCTCGCGGCGATCGACACGCTCACGTTCACGACGCAAACGACCGATGTCGCGATGGGACGTTTCCCGGACGGCATCGACGGGTTCGTCGTCATGCCGGTGACGCCGGGCGCCGCGAACACGATCTCCTGCTCGAGCGGCTCCGAATGCGCCGCGCTGACCGACGCCTGCAACGTCGGAGTCTGCACCGGGAACCGCTGCGTGGGCCAGCCGGCCAACGAGGGCGGGACGTGCGACGACGGCGTCGCGTGCACGGCGCCGGACACCTGCGCCGCCGGCGTGTGCAACGGCGGAGTGGACACGTGCCCCTCGGGACAGACCTGCAATCGCGGGACCGGCATCTGCGAAGCGACCGCGCTCGATCCGCTGCCGATCGACGCCGGGGAGACCTGGCGCTACTTCAAGGGTACGCAGGAGCCGACCCCGAGCGATCTCACCGCTTGGGCGGGGCGCGGCTACGACGATGGGTCGTGGCTGTCCGGTCCGAGCGGCTTCGGGTACGGCGCGGATTGCTCGGCTCAGCGGGGCACGCTCCTCTCCGACATGCTGAACACCTATACGAGCGTGTACCTCCGGAAGGCGTTCCGCGTGGACAATCCCACGCGCGTCACCTCGCTCACGCTGACCGTGGACTACGACGACGCGTTCGTCGCGTATCTCAACGGGACCGAGGTAGCCCGCTCGACGACGATGGGCGGGACGCCGGGGACGCCGCCGGCCTACAACTACGCGCTGACCAGCGGAACGAATCACGAGTGCTCGGCATGCGACACCTCGGGGTCGTGCAACGCCGCACAGAGCGGTGGACCTCACGGCCTTCGCGAGCCTGCTCGTCGCGGGTTCGAACGTGATCTCGGTCCACGCGCACAACACCACTGCCGCGAGCTCCGACTTCGCGGTGCTCCCGACTCTCGCGAGCACCGAAAATCTCGGCTGCCTCTTCGACGCCGAGTGCAACGACGGCAACCCCTGCACGGACGACGTCTGCAACCTGACCACGGGCATCTGCACGAACCCGACCGACGACACGAACCCGTGCACGGATGGTGTCGCCTGCACGACGGACACCTGCTCGGCGGGTGCCTGCGTGGGGACCAACAGCTGCTTCGGCGGGCAGACCTGCAACCACGCCACAGGGGTTTGCGAGAGCGCCCCGGTAACGCTCACCTTCCAGCAGGGTGTCGGCGGGTACACGGGGACGGCGGATACCTTCATCGATACCGCCCTGGGAAGCCAGGCTGCGGTCACCCCGATCATCATCGACGGCAGCCCCGTGGAGCAGGTGCTTCTCCGTTTCGACGGTATCGTCGGCTCGGGAGTGGGACAGATACCTCAGGGCGCCGTCATCTCTTCGGCGACGCTGACGCTCCGGGTAGGAAGTGGCACCAACGATCAGAGCGCCAACGCCGTCAACTATCACCGGCTGCTTCATCCTTGGGTCGACACCGCGGTATGGGCGGCCTATGGGGTCTCGCCGTGGAACGCGACGGCGGGGATCCAGGCGGACGGTGTCGACGCGGTGGCGACCGCCGAGGCGACGGCGACGATGACCACCGCGAGCACCGCCTACCCCGTGACCGTCACGGGGAGCGTTCAGGCGTGGGCGAACGATCCCACGAGCAACTACGGGTGGGCGATCCTCCCGTCCGGGACGGACGGTCTGCGGCTGGAATCCGCGGAATCCGCGACCGCGGCCTACCGGCCCTTGCTGACGGTCACCTACGTGCCGCCGGCTCCCACGTGCACAGGCGACGGGCAGTGCGACGACGGGCAATTCTGCAACGGGTCGGAGCGCTGCATCGACACGGCCTGCCAGGCGGGGACGCCGCCTAGCTGCAGCGACGGCGTGGCCTGCACGAGCGACTCCTGCAACGAGACGACCGACTCTTGCGTCCACAACCCGAACGCCTCGCTCTGCAACGACGGCAACGCCTGCACGGACGACTCCTGCGATGCGGTGCTGGGTTGCCAGTACGCGAACAACACGACGGCCTGCAGCGACGGGAACTCGTGCACGACCGGCGATGTCTGCAGCGCCGGCACCTGCGTGGGCGGCCCGCCCCCGAGCTGCGACGACGGGATCGCCTGCACGACCGACGGCTGCAGCACCTCCACGGGCTGCACGCACGTGGACGGCTGCCCCGGCGGCCAGACCTGTAACCACACGACGGGCGTCTGCGAGAGCGGTCCCGTGACCGCGACGTTCCAGCAGGACGTTTCAGGATACGTCGGGACGCAGGACACGTATCTCTACCAGAGCGGACCGACCACGGTCGAGGGAGGTCTCGCGAGCTTCAGATGGGACACCGACGATCCGGGAAGCTCCGGCCTGTACGAGTACGGCCTGATCCGCTTCGACAACATCTTCGGAGGCGGTGCGGGTCAAATTCCGGTCGGCTCGACGATCAGCTCCGCAACGCTCACGCTCAACGTGACCGACGCCAGCGCGACACCGGTCGGCACGGTTCGCGAGGTCCTGGCGGACTGGGCGGAGGCGACGGCGACCTGGAACAACTTCGGCGGCGACGCCGGGGTCCAGGCGGACGAGTACGGCGCCTACGTCGCCGATGCTCCGATCGCTCTCGGCACGGCCAATCTCGACGTTGCTTCCAGCCTCCAGGCCTGGGTCACGAACCCCTCGGCCGCCCTCGGCTGGATCTTCATCCCGGGCAGCACCAACGGGCTGGTGGTGGACTCGAGCGAGGCCGCCACGACGGCGAACCGTCCGAAGCTGACGGTCGTCTACTACCCGGCGGCCGGATGCACCGGCAACGCCCAGTGCGACGATGGGCTGTGGTGCAACGGGGCCGAGACCTGCAACCTCTCCACCTCCCTCTGCCAGGGGGGCGCGCCTCCCAGCTGCGACGACGGCGTCGCCTGCACGACGGACTCCTGCAACGAGACGACCGATGCCTGCGCCCACGTGGCCAACGACGCCGCGTGCAGCGACGGCAACGCCTGCACGGACGACACGTGTAACCCATCCCTGGGGTGCCAGCACGCGAACAACACGGCGTCGTGCAGCGACGGCAACGCCTGTACGACGGGCGACGCGTGCAGCAACGGCACGTGCGTTGGAGGCGCTCCTCCGAACTGCGACGATGGCGTCGCGTGCACAATGGACTCCTGCAACGCCTCGACGGGCTGCTTGCACGTTTCGAGCTGCCCGACCGGCAGCACGTGCAACCTCGTCTCCGGACTGTGCGAGACGTCGTCCGTCCCGGCCCTGCCGATCAACGTCGGCGACACGTGGAAGTACCTCAAGGGAACGGCGGAGCCTCCGTCGAGCTGGGCGGCGACGCTGTTCGACGACACCTCTTGGCTCTCGGGGCCGAGCGGCTTCGGCTACGGGACCGACTGCTCGGCGCAGCACGCGACCGTGCTGTCCGACATGCTGAGCACCTACATGAGCGTGTACCTGCGGCACCAGTTCCGGGTGGACAACCCGGGGACGATCGCGACACTGACCCTGACGGTGGACTACGACGACGCGTTCGTCGCGTACATCAACGGGACGGAAGTGGCGCGCAGAAACGTGGTGGGGACGCCGCCGGCCTACTCCCAGGTCGCAACGGCGGACCACGAGTGCTCGCAGTGCAATTCGACGTGCAACGCGGCGGAGGGCATCGACCTGACGTCGTACAAGGGCCTCCTGACCACCGGGACGAACGTCCTGGCGATCCAGGCCCACAACCTGACGCTCGCAAGCACCGATTTCACGATCACGCCGTCCATGACGAGCACGGCGAGCCAGAACTGCACGTCGGACGCCCAGTGCGACGATGCCAACCCGTGCACCGACGACACCTGCAATCTCGGAACGGGGAACTGCTCGAACGTCGTGGACAACACCAACACTTGCAGCGACGGCGTCTCCTGTACGGCGGACTCCTGCTCGAACGGGACCTGCGTGTCGGCCGACAGCTGCCCAGGCGGGCAGGCCTGCAACCACTCGACGCAGGTCTGCGAGAGCACGCCCGTGACGGTCTCGTTCCAGCAAGGTTCGAGCGGGTACACGGGAACGGTGGACACGTTCCTCGTGAAGGGCACGCCCGACGTCAACAACGCCGCGACGACCCCGCTGATCGTGGACGGCGGCCCGGACGCGGACATCCGGCAGGTTCTCCTCCGCTTCGGGCAGATCTTCGAGTCCGAGGGCGGGACGATCCCCGACGGCTCCGAGATCGTCTCGGCCTCGGTCACCATCAACGTGACGAACATCAGCGCGGACGGGGCGGAGCTGCACCGCATGCTCGTCCCGTGGTCCGGCACGGCGACGTGGAACAGCCTCGCGGCGGGTGTCCAGAATGACGGGGTCGAGGCGGTGGCGACGTACGACGCCAAGACCACCTACAACACGCTCGGAGTCTGGACCTTCGACGTCACGCAAAGCCTCGCGGCCTGGTCCGCGGGGGCGGCCAACCTCGGCTGGGCGTGGCTCCCGCCGGCCGGCACCTCCGACTCGTGGCAGTTCGACTCGTCGGAGGGTTCGACGGCGGCGAACCGGCCGAAGCTGAGCGTCACCTACAGGGCTCCGAGCGGCGTGCAGGCGCGCATGGCCTGCGCGCTCGGCAGCGGGAGCGCCGGGCCGGGCGGCACGGTGTCTCTCACCACTTATCTCGAGAACCTGGGCCATCTCCAGGGTGTTCGCGGGTATCAGACCCAGCTGACGATCACCCGCACCTCGGGCTCGGGAACCGTCGGCGTGACCTGTCCGGGCGGCGTGTCCATCCTCGACTCGCGAACCGACTACCTGTTCTTCGGCTCCTCGAACGACTACCCGGCGACCAACTGCGGCCTGATGAGGGCGGCGTCGGCGCTGGACCAGGGCAGCGTGACCCTGGGCACGACCACGCCGGCGTACCTGTCGAGCTACGTGCTCGGTGTCGGGTCCGACGCAGCCCTCGGGAGCACGTTCGAGATCTCCTTTGCTCCCTATCCCGGCTCGGCGCTGGCGGACGAGAACGCAGATCCGGTCGCATTCGAGGCCGGCCCGGTCTGCGTTCTGACCATCCTCGGATGCGGTTCGAACTCCCAGTGCGACGACGACAATCCGTGCACCGACGATGTCTGCACGGCCGGCGTGTGCCAGAACACTCCGAACGCGGCATCCTGCGACGACGGGGATGCGTGCACCACGAACGACACCTGCTCCGGCGGCGTCTGCGCGGGCGGAACCCCGCTCTCGTGCGACGACGGCAACGTCTGCACGACCGACAGCTGCAACCCGGCAACCGGATGCGTCCACACGAGCAACGCGGGACCCTGCGACGACGGGAACGCGTGCACGACGAGCGACACGTGCTCGGGCGGGTCGTGCGTCGGCGGGCCTGCGCTGGTCTGCGGCGACGGCAATGCCTGCACGGACGACACCTGCAACCCGGCCTCGGGATGCATCTACACCAACAACACCGCGCCCTGCGACGACGGGAACGCGTGCACGACCGGCGACGCTTGCGCCGGCGGGATTTGCGTCGGCGGCGCACCGCTCGACTGCAACGATCTCGACCCGTGTACCGCCGACTCGTGCAGCGCGGGGCAGTGCCTCCACGTCCCGGTCTGCGGGGTCGCCGGCGCCGTCCGCTACTACCGCAACAGCGCGAGCGACAGCGAGCCGAGCGCGAAGCCGACTCCGAACGTCGGGATCGACGCGACGCAAGACCTCCTGGCCGACGCGACCACGGGTCCCGCAGGCGACTACGCAGTCGCGGGTCTCCACGGTAACGTCACGGTCAGGACGCTCAACAAGCTCGGCAGCCCGAGGGCCTCGGACCACAACGGGGCCGTCAGCTCCTTCGATGCCTCCGCGATTTCGCGCTACGCGGTGGGCGCCGACCCGCTGTCTCAGAACCAACGGATCGCGGGAGATGTCTCCGGCAACGGCGCGGTGACCTCCTTCGACGCGGCCAGGGTCGCGCAGTTCGCGGTGGAGATGATCGATCACTTCGAAGTGGCGACCTCCACCGGCTCCGACTGGAAGTTCCTCCGCTGCGACCTCTATGCCGACGCGTACAACCAGAACTGCGCGGCGGCCTCCTACAGCCACACCCCGCTCACGGGGACGGCCACCGACAACTTCTACGCCGTGCTGTACGGCGACGTGACCGGCAACTGGCAGCCGGTCACGGCGTTCTCCTCGTCCGCTTCGACGAGAACGGACTCGGCGGAGGCGGCGGCGTTCGCGGACGACCGCCGGATCGCGAGCGAGGTGCGCTCGATGGCGGGCCTCATCCCGAGGCGGCCCGACGGCATGACGGCGGCCGTCCTCACCCTGAAAGGCGTTCAGGCCCTGTCGGCGGTGGGAACGACGGTCGAGCTCGGGCTCGACCTCGGCAACGCCGACGGGATCGAGGCGCTGGACCTCAGGCTTCTCTACGATCCGAGCAGGATCCGGATCGTGGACGCCCGAACGGGCGAGCTGGCGGCGCGGTTCCACCTCGCGACGAACGACACGGGCGGCGACCGTCGGATCGGTCTGTACGGCATCCTGCCGATCCAGGGCTCCGGGCGGCTCGTGACCCTCACGGTCGAGGTCCTCAGGCCCGGCCGGACCTCCGATGCGCTCGCGATCGAGGCGAGCGCGAACGAGGGCCGGATCCCGCTCCACGTTCGCGGAGCCGGCAGGGGGAGGCCGGATCTCGGGGGACGCAAGGAAGGACAGACCGACTAGACCGGAACGCGCAACGCAGGATAGACGGGCCGGGGGCGCATCGCGCCCCCGGCCCTTTTCTTAGCGCTCAGCGGACCCTGAGGTTTTGAGGGGCCGCCGGCGGGACGGGGCCGCACTGGGAGCCCGTGCCGCCGGTGCTGCAGTACACGTCGGTGCAGAGGACCATGGACCGGTAGTCGTAGCTCCCCGGCTGGTCGTCCACGAACATCATGCGGCCGCTTCCCCAGTCGAACCCCTCGATCATCCCGTTGGGCGGCTCGATGAAGGAGCCCACCCTCGTCTGGAAGTCCCGGCTCGTCACGCAGACGGTGTCCCTGGAATCGCTCTCGAAGTAGAAGCGGTCGTCGATCCAGTCGTACTTGAACTCGGAGGTGTCCTGCCCGGTGTCGGACGACGGCCAGCCGCAGGCGGCCGAGAGATCGAACCCGGCGGCGTCCACGACGTGCACGTTGTACCCGCTGTCGAGATAGAACCTCTTCAGGATCGGCCCCCACTGGCGCGCCGAGATGAGGAAGCAGCCGCCGTAGAGGGCGCCGGGGCAGGCGACGGTGTCGGGGTAGAAGGTCAGCCCCTCGCTGTTGCTCGCGGTCACGAACGATCCGATCGGGATCGAGTCCCGGATCGGGGTGATGGCGCCGCCGTCCTCGCACCTGGCGAGCACGTTGGACACGCTCCAGATGCAAAGCTGCTCGCCGTTCTCGTTGTGATCCACCAGGATGTCCTGGAAGCCGTTCCGGTTGTACGGGTCCACGAGGGTCAGATCCTCGTGGTCGAAGTACCCCCCGCAGGTGATGCTCGCCGTGTGCCCGGCGGTCCCGTATTGCGTCCCGTCCGCGTTGAAGCACCAGATGCGGTGGTAATCCGCGTCCTGATCCACCGCGAGCCACTTCTGGTGCGCGGGAACGTAGACCACGCTGGACATGTCGGTCAGTTGCGCCGGCGACGTCCCGGGCTCCCTTGGCCACGGCAGCCGGGTGCAGGTGGCATTGTCGGAGCTGTGGATCGCGGCCTGCGCCAGGCCGCCGGCCGCGAGCAGCGACAGTGTGAGAAGCACGCTCTTTCGCATCATCGGTTCCTGTTCGTCCGCGAGCGCCGAGGTGTCCGTCGGGCAGCCAGTTGCCCGCCGCAAGATCGAAATCGGGTCCTAGCCTCGGCCCCGAGGCGTCGACGACGGAGAATATGACGCCTCGAGAGCCGGAATGCCCGGTCTCCCGGGCGCAGTAGTAGCAATATTACTTCCCGGGGCGCCTGGAGGGCGGCCGGTCGGCAGGGTGGCGGGAAGCCGTTCCTTTCGAGCCGCCGACGGTGCTCGCGAGCCGACCGGATCTACCGGCAGGCACGAGGCAAAATTACGAACCCGTAACCCTAGTCACGGTAATGCGCTCCGACGCGGCGGCGCCCCTCCGGGGTGGATCACTTCGCCCGGCGCGGCATCGAGACCGGCGCGCGCGCCTCGACCCGCAGGGGAATCCTGCCTTCGTTCGCCTTGGCCCCCACGCCGAGGGGGTACGCGGGCCCGAGCGGTCGCCGCGCCTCCACGGTGATCGAGAGAAGCGCGCCCGAACCCTGAAGCGGGCGCGTTCCGTACATCGCGCAGCGGATCGAGCCTCCGTCGTCTCTCTGAACGAGCTGCAGCTGCCCGCCGAGACCGGTCGCGTGGACCTCCACGATCGACAGGGAGCGGGCGTCGTAGCCGATCTGAAGATCGAGAGCCTCGATCCCGTCCCCCTCGAGCACGCCCAGCGTCAGCTCGCGCCGCTCGCCCGCGGCGAGCGGCCCTCTCCACCCGCTCAGGACGAGCAGGGCCCCGCGGCTCCTCGGGCCGCCCGGGGGCATCTTCACGCCGGCGGCGCGAAGCCGCCCGGCCTCCAGCCGGTCCTTCTCGACGGCCTCCCGCTCCGGCGACGACGGCGCCCGGAGCGCCGCCGCCGGCGCCCAGTTGCCGGTGACGTCGCCGTAGAGCACCGCGTGGAAATCGTCGGTCACCGCCCCGCCCAGCAACGGGTGGATGTAGAGCGGCGCCGCGCAGTCCTGGCTGGACGCGTCGGTGTAGTGATCGCAGCGGAAGAACCTCCAGTCGGATCCGGTGGACTCCGCTACTTCGAAATGATTCCGAAGACGGACCGCGAACTGGGCGACCTGGGCGGCGTCGTAGGAGGTCACCTCCTGGTTTCCGGAGACGTCGGCCGCGATCCGCTGGTTGGCCGAGAGGGTCGAGAGGCCCACCGCCTGCCTGGCGATCATCGTCGCGTCGAACGAGGTGACGGCGTCGCGGAGGCCCGCGTCCTCCGGGTCCTCCCACCGCGGCATCGTCGAGAGGATGACCGGCCCGTAGAGGCTGCCGATCGCGTACCCGCCGTCCTGGCCGGTCGTCGCGTCCGCCGTCCCGTCCTGGCCGAGATCCGCGCGGACGCCGGGGACCGGTTTGCCGCTTGGCTCGGAGCCCGTCGCGGCATCGCGGTAGTAGCGGACGGCGCCCCCGATCCCGCAATTGCCGGTCGCGCCGTGGGCGCAGGCCCCGCCGGAACAGGCATCCGTCGAGCAGACGTCGCCGTCGTCGCAGGAGCGGGGAGGTCCGAGGCAGGCCCCGTTCAGGCACGTGTCCGCGACCGTGCACCCGTCGCCGTCGTCGCACGCGAGCCCCTCCCGGAACGGCTGCGCGGCGCAGCTCACGGTCGAGGGAACGCAGACGCCGACGTTGCAGCCGTCGTCGAGCGCCGAGCAGTCGAGCGACGTCCCGCGGCACGCGGTGCCCGAGCACGCGTCGCCGAGCGTGCAGGGATCGCCGTCGTCGCAGGCGAGCCCCTGGCGGGTCGCGCGGGCCTCGCAGGCGCCCATCCCGTTGCACGCGCCCACCTGGCATGGGCCGTCGAGAACGGAGCAGTCGAGTCCGGCGCAGCGCAGCGCGTCGAAGCTCTGGGAGGCGGTGCCGCCGGAGAAGATGTTGGGGGACCCGAAGGTGCTCGAGGTGCCGTCGGCGTAGCTCGAGTACGGGGTCACGAACGGGGTCGGGTTCTCCTCGAGCTTGAAGATCTCGTCGTTGCCGACGCCGCTCACGGGGTTGATTCCCTCGCCCGAGGGCCCGAACACCACGGCCCCCGCGGCGTCCTTGATCGTGAGCTGCCAGTTGGTCTGGGTCACGTCGAAGTTGGCGGGGGTGATGTTCGCGCCGGTAGCCGCGCTCGAGGCGCGGACGTTGATCCACCAGTCGTCCGAGGCGGGGGCATAGCTCACGTCGTCGGCGAGATCCTCCGCGACCGTGATGATCGTCCCGCTGCGCAGGTCGGACCAGATGCCGGCGTTCGTGAGCGTGAGGGTCGTGATCGTCTGGCCCGCCCCGCCGGTGTCGTTGCTGATCACGAGCGAGTAGCCGCGCGCGTCGAGATGGTCGCGGGTGACCACGAGCTCGAACCAGTCGCCGCCGTTCCCGGCGACGATTCCCCAGTACGTGTCCCGCGCGCCGCCCTTGAGGAAATTCGCGGGGGTCACCGCGTTGTACTCGTTGAGGAGCATCGGAAGCGCCTGCGCGTCGTTCGCGGCCTCCGGCGTCACGTGGGAGAACGTGCGGCGGTCGGAGCTCCCGTCGGGGTACCGCCCGTACGACACGTTCGACGGCAGGGCGGGGTAGGCGAGCTCGTCGGCGAGGATGCCCGAAGCGGTGAACAGCGCCACCCGGCCGCCCGAGCCGCTCAGGCGGAACGGCGCGTGGCGAGGCCCCTCGGCCGGCTCGTTGTCCGCCCAGACGAGCAGCCAGCAACCCGCGCAGAGCGACGTCCCGGCCGGGACGACGAACTTCCCCGGCGCGGCGAGGTCGTCGGTCAGCGTCATGCCGCCGAGATCGGCCACCGCGGCCGAGGCGTTGTGGATTTCGATCCACGGGTCCCGGTCGCCGGCCTCGTCCCGGTTCAGGCTTGCATTGACCGGCAGGACCTCGTTGAGGTACAGCCCCGGGAACGGGGGCATCGTGCCGGCCGCGCCGTTGGGCGCGCCGGGGGTGCCGCCTGCATCGGGGCTGGCGGCCCAGTTGGCCACCCAACCGTTTTCCTGGGCGGGGTCGATCAGCTCCAGCGACGACCCGCCACCGGCGGCCGGCGACGGCCACGGCGCCGACGGCGCGTAGGCGACGGAGGCGACGTCGCGGCCGCTCGCGTCGCGCAGGACGATCCGCTCTCCCTCGTTCGCCAGGCTCCCGCTGTATTGCGCCGCGACGAACTTCCCGCCGCCGTACTGCGCGCGGAACGCGACGTCGTTCTTCACCACCAGGACGTAGGCATGGGGAAGGATCACCGACCCGGCCGGGAGCGTGAGGCCGATTCCGTCGATTTGCCAGCCGGAGAGGTCCACCGACTCGCTCGCCGAGGGGTTGTACAACTCCAGGAACTCATGGTCCGAGCCGCCCGCCGGGTTATACATGATCTCGCTGATCGCGATCCGCGGCACGGCCGACTGGGCCTCGGGGATTTCCCCGGCGACGCGATGGGTCGTGAAGAGGTGCGTCCTGCGCACGCCAAAGTACAGGCTCTTCAGGTTGCCGACCGCCTCGTCGAGCGTCTGCGCCTGCCCGTACTGCCCCCACTTGGCCTTGTCCATCGCGGCCTCGGGAGCGATCTTGGGGACGAGCCCGTCCACGATCGCCTCGTAGCGACCCGGCGCGAGCTGCGAGTCCATCAGCGTCCGGAGCCTCCGGTGGTACATCTCGAGGAAGTCCGGCTCGAGGTAGATCGCGTGGATCAGCTTGTTCCAGAGATAGTCGTACTTCTGGTGCGTGGCGTTGCCGAAGAGCGGATGGCTCGGCGAGACGTTGGTCCGGCCGGAGATCACGTCCACGTCCGCCCAGATCGCGTCGTTCAGCACGCCGCCGCTGTTGTAGTTCCGCCCGAACGTGAGGTCCATGTCCCACGCGGCCATGAACCAGCGCCCGGTTCCCAGCGTGTCGCGGTACAGGATGTAGTTCTTCGCGACGTGGTCGTTGTCGTGGACGATGCTCTTCACCGCGAGGTAGTTGAGCATCAGCGGCAGGTTCACGTTGTCCAGCAGAAAGGCGCGCCGCGCCGGCTGGCTCGACTGGTTGATCCCGACGGTGAGCGCGTAGATGTCCGACCAGTCCTCGTAGCTGCGGGAGTCCTTCTCGTAGCGTCCCCGAGTGTTCGCCTCGCTGCCGCGGTCCGAGAGGTCGTCGTAGGCCTTGTACCTGGCGCCGTCCGGATCGAGCCCGTTGCGCTCGACCCAGTCCCGGTCGGGATCCTCGAGGAAGCCGTAGAGCCCGTAGAACTGCCCGTTCTGCTGGAGGCGGACCGGGAACGACTGGTTGGACGGATGGCCGGCCTCCTTTAGCGTTCGGTACGACAGCAGCTCGCGCAGGTAGCTCTTGTCCCCGTAGCTGCTCTCGAGGTCGAAGTTGTCCACGGGGTTCGCGATCAGGGCCGAGTCGAAGAACTCGTTCCCCTGCGGGAACTTGAACTTCCAGTGCGGCTTCGGCCAGCCCCGGGACGACTGGCCGCGAACGCGCACCTGGATGTTGTCGTAGAGAACGCCGTTGTAGAAGAACACGGCGGGCTCGGTCTCGTCCGTGTACCGATGGGCCAGCGCCCGCTGGTAGGCCGCGGGGTCCATGAGCCAGTGGAAGATCGGCAGGGCCGAGGCGAGCGACGCGTCGGAGACCATCGTCCCGTCGTAGTTCACGGTGTCGTCCGCTCGAGGGTGCGACATCGTGCCGGTGGGACCGGTCGCCGAGATCCGGAACCGCACGAGGGTATTGAGCGGCTGGCCGGGGATCGCTGCCCCACAGACTCCGTCGCCGGCGGCGCCGTCGCCGCTCAGGCCGTCGTCGAGCATCGGGACGGTGGTCTCCGCGCCGAAATCGATCACGAAGGTGAAGGAGACGGAGGTGGCGTCCAGCACGCGGGCTGCGACCGCGACCGGCTCGCCGGCGGCGGGGCTCGCGTTGAAGGCGACGTCCGAGATCCACGGCGGCAGTCCCGAGGTGCTCACGCTGTTCGCGGCGCCGGGGGTGGCGCCCGCCGCGGCGATCGAGGCACGCCAGTTGCGCGCCGTCGAGTTGTCCTGCGAGGGGTCGATGACCTCGAGCGAGGGGCCGACGCCGTCCGCCTTCGTGGGCCAGGGGGCCTTGTCGGAGTAGGTGACCTCGTCCACGACGGTGCTGGCCGCGTCGAGCAGCGCGATCCGCTCTCCGCTGTTGCCGAGCTGGCCGGTGTAGACGTGATCGGCGGCCCGCCCGTACTTGGCCAGGAACCCGGCCGCGTCGCGCGCCAGCGCGAGGAACTGTCCCGGTGCGATGGACGCTCCCGCGGGGAAGCAGAAGCCGATCCCGTCCACGCACCATCCCGAAAGGTCCAGTGCTTCGCTACCGGGATTGTGGAGTTCGAGGAACTCCTCGCTCTCGAGCTCCGTCGTGGGGTGGTACATGATTTCGGTGATCACGACCCCCGCGGCGGCGGGCGCGGTGAGGAGCAGGGCAAGAAGGCACACGAAAACACGATGCCCGGTTCGGGTCGTCATGGCGACTCATACCCCCCGTAGCGGCGAGCTACGCGTGATGAAGGACCCGTTCTAAACCGTTGCGGCTACTTCTATATACCCCCAATCGCGTCGAGAACGACCCCTCCGACCAACGATTTTTCCCGCTCCCGGCACGGGTTCTCGGTATATTCAACTGTAATCTGTAATCTCCAGCACCGGATCGGGGGTAGTGTGCGACGATCCATCCTGGGCCTCGTCCTAGGGCTCCTGGCGGCTCTTCCGGCAGCGGCGGCCACGGTGACCCTCTGGAATCCCGCGCCGACCTCCACGGACCGGGGAGGGGGAAGCGGCCTCGAGGTCGTCGCCCCGATCCGCGTCAGCCCGGCCGACGGCGTCACCTCGATGGGCTTCGACTTCGCCTACGATCCGATCATCCTGGCCCCCCTGGGGGTTTATCGCACCCCCTTCACGCACGGGTTCTCGATCGCGTCGGACCTTTCCGTCCCGGGTCGGATCACCGTCGCCCTCGATGGGAGCGTTCCGCTCGCCGGCTCGGGGGATGTCGCCTGGATCGTGTTTCGCGTGAACGGGGCCTCCGGGACCTTCTCCGGCCTCTCCTGGATCTCGGCATCGCTGAATGGAGGCGCCCTACCGGCCGTCGCCTCGGATGGCCGGATCGCCGTCATTGCGTCGGCCTCGGTGCTCTCGGTGCCGAGTGGGTCGCAGGGGTTGCCCGGCGCCCTGGTGAGCGTGCCGGTGTCCGCGCAGCCCGCGGACGGGGCGCTGGGGATCGACATTCGCCTCGTTTTCGATCCCAACGTCATCACGCCCACGACCGTGCAGCAGACGGCGCTGACCAGCGGGATGTTGCTGACCTTCAACCTCGCGAAGCCGGGCGAGGCGTTCGTTTCGCTGTTCCAGGATCAGCCGATCGTGGGATCCGGCCCGCTCGTGAACGTCGTGTTCCAGGTAGTCGGGGCCATCGGCGAGGGGACCCCGGTGAACGTCGTCCGGGGGGACATCAACGAGCAGCAGATCTCGACGGTCCTCGGGGACGGCATCTTCACGGTCTGCAGTGGCGTGGACGCGGACGGGGACGGCTACAGCGGCTGTGCGGGAGACTGCGACGATTCGAGCAACGCGATCCACCCCGGCGCGGCGGAGATCTGCAACGGTCTCGACGACAACTGCAACCAGCTGGTGGATGAGGGGATCTCGGCGCCATCGGGAACGCCCACGTTGTCGGCCGCGAAGGCCGGCGGCGCGCTCGTGCTTTCCTGGGCGCCGGTGCCGGCCGCCACGGGGCTCGATGTCGTGAAGGGGGACCTCGCCGCCCTCCGGGGGAGCGCGGGCGACTTCACGCAGGCGACCCGAGGTTGCCTGGGGAACGACGTTCCGGGAACGTCGGCTCAGGACGGCGAGGATCCCGCGGCCGAGGCCGGATTCTGGTACGTCGGCCGCGCCGTGAATTGCGGCGGTGCCGGTTCGTACGACTCCGGCGCGCCGAAGCAGAAGGCGAGCCGCGACGCGGCCATCGCGGCGTCGTCCTCCGCTTGCCCTTGAGAAGAACCGTCTCCCGGCTCAGCTCTTGGGCCCCGCCAGTCCCATGCGCGCCAGCTCGGCGTCGATGACCTTCTGGAACTCCTCGAACGGCTTGGCGCCCGAGAGAAACTTCCCGTTGATGAAGAACGCCGGGGTCCCGGTCACGCCGATCGATTTCGCCTCGTTCGAGTCGGCGTCGATCTTGCCCTTGTAGCGCGCCGTGTCCATGCCGCTCTGGAAGCGGTTGACGTCGAGCCCCAGCTCGCGCGCGTAGCCGAGGAGCTGGTCGCGCTGCAGCTTGCCCGGGTTGCCGAACAGCTTGTCGTGGTACTCCCAGAACTTACCCTGCTCGTCCGCCGCCATCGCGGCCATGTGGGCGAGAGGAGCGTCCTTGTGCATGTCGAGCGGGAAGTTCTTCCAAACGACGCGGACCTTGTCACCGTAAGCCTTCCGGACCTGATCGAGGGTCGCACCGACCCTCGCGCAGAAAGGTCACTGGAAGTCGGAGAATTCGGCGATGACGATCGGCGCGGTCGCCGGTCCCTTCGCGGGCGAACCCTCCGTGCGGATCGGGTAGGCGCGGTTCGGATCCGGCCCGCGCTGGGGCGCCGAGGCGCGCGCGGCGGCGTCCACCTTGGCGGAAAGCTGTCCGACCTGCCCCTCGATCCTGCCGAGGCGGTCGCCCATGTCCTTCCGGCTGTCCCGCGCCTCGCGCAGCGCGTTGCCGTTCAGGAAGATGAGTACTCCGAGGCCGGCGAGCGTCGCGATCCTCACCAGCCAGGGGGAGGTCTCCGAGGACCTCTTGCCGGGGGACGGCGCGGTCTCCCCGGCCTCTCTCTGGCGCTCTCGTTTCGACATGAAGCGTGCTCCTCCCCGTAAAGAACAGATATTAGCACGGCCCTCCCGACCGACAAGTGCTTGTCCTTGTTGGGGATGTCCGGCTGTGCCACAATCTGCCGGGCGATTCGAGGGGAGGATTCCGGTTGATGAGTTCCATGTCCCGCGCTCTGCACGCGACGCTGCTGGCCGTCCTGCTCGGGGCGGTCGAGCCGTCGGTCGCGGCGGGGAACCCCACCGCGAGGGTCTCCGCCGACACCTCCGGCTCGGCCACGCGCGTCATCGTCACGCTGAGCCAGCCGGTGGCATCGTCGATCACGACGTCGCCGGGGCGGGTCGAGGTCATCTTCGCGGCTCCGGTGGAAGTCACCCCCTCCGATTCCAAGCTCGACGACGCGATCCTCAAGGGTTGGCAGACGCGCGGCGACCGCACGCTCGTGCTGACGATGGGGGCCGTCTACAAGGGATACGAGAGCTTCGAGCTCAAGAACCCGACGCGCCTCGTGCTCGACCTGCGCGGCGAGCGCCCGTCGAAGGCCGAGCCCGCGCCGTTGCCCGCGAAGGGCGGCCGCGGCGGTTCCGTCATCGTCGTGGACCCCGGCCACGGCGGCGTCGAGACCGGAGCCACCGGCCCGTCGGGCGCGGTGGAGAAGGACCTGGCGCTCGCCATCGCGCGGCGTCTCAAGATCGCGCTCGAGCGCGCGACCGGAGCGGCCGTCGTGCTGACGCGCGACGAGGACCGGCAGGTGCCGCTCGACGAGCGCGCGGCGATCGCGAACCACAACCGGGCCGAGCTGTTCATCTCGGTGCACTTGAACGCCTCGAAGCGGCGCGGCGCGGTCGGCGCCGAGACGTATTTCCTGTCCCCCGACGCCACGGACGACGAGGCGCGCACCCTGGCCGCCCTCGAGAACCGCGCGGCGGGGGTTCCCGAGACGCCGTCGGCGGGGCGCCCGGAAGGGGAGCGTGGCCTCGACCTGATCCTGTGGGACCTCGCGCAGAACCAGTACCTGGCCGAGAGCGGCCGTCTCGCCGAGTCGGTGCAGAGAGAATTGAACGCGCTCGCGGGGACGAAGGACCGCGGCGTGCGGCAGGCTCCCTTCAGCGTGCTCATGGGCGCGACGATGCCCGCGATCCTCGTCGAGGTCGGCTTCGTCACGAATCCCGAGGAGGAGGCGCGCCTCAAGGACCCGGCGTACCAGGACAAGATCGTCGAGGCGATCGTGCGCGCCGCGCGCGAGTACCTCGACGGGCGCGCCCGGCTCGACGCGTCCCGGGGCCGCGCGGTGACCGCGAGGACGCGACGCGTCGCACGCTCCGCCGCGCTCGTGCTGCTGTGCACCCTCGGCTGCCGCGGAGGGAAGCCCGACCAGCGCGAGGCCGGCGCCGGCGCGCCGCCGCCTCCGGGCGTCCCCGCCGAAGAGGCGCAACGCGCGGCGGGACAGGCGGAGCAGGAGCCGCTCGGCCGCACCTCGGTCACGCTCTTCTTCCCGTCGGCGACCGGCGACGGGCTCGCGAGCGAGGGGCGGGAGATCTTCGCGACGCCCCTGCCGGAGGACCGCGCGAAGCAGATCCTGTCCGACCTGATCTCGGGACCCTTGACCGAGGCGGCACTGCCGGCGCTTCCCCCGGGAACGCGGCTCCGCCAGGTCTACGTTCTGAAGAACGGGACCGCGTACGCGGACTTCTCCATGGAGCTGCTCGCGGCCGGCGAGGGCGGGGGGAGCACGGACGAAGTCCAGGCCGTGTTCTCGATCGTGAACTCGGTCGCGATGAACGTGCCCGGGATCGTGCGCGTCGGGATCCTGGTGGAAGGCCGGCCGTGCGAGACGTTGAACGGCCACGTGGACCTGAGGCGGCCGCTGCGCGCGGACCCGTCGCTGCTCGAGGAGCCGCTCCCGGAGGAGCGGCCGCCCGGCACGGAGCTCCCGCCCGTGGACGCGGCACCCGCGACGCCGGGGCAGCAGACGGTCCAGGTGTGAGGAGCGCATGAACCGGCGACCGATCGGCGTGTTCGATTCCGGCGTGGGCGGGCTGACCGTCTTCAAGGCGCTCGAGGCGGCGCTTCCCGCCGAGTGCTTCGTCTACCTCGGCGACACCGCGCGCGTCCCCTACGGCCCGAAGTCGCCCGAGACGGTGAGCCGCTACGGGATCGAGGCCGCGCGGTTCCTCAAGAAGCACGACGTGAAGCTGCTGGTCGTCGCCTGCAACACGGTGTCGGCCGTGGCGATGGACGAGGTGGCCGAGGAGGCGCGCGTGCCGGTGATCGGCGTGATCCTGCCGGGGGCCCGCCGCGCGGTGAAGCTGACGAAGCGCGGGCGGATCGGCGTGATCGGCACCCGCGCCACCGTCGCGAGCGAGGCGTACCCCCGCGCGATCCTCGCGCTGAAGCAAGAGGCCGAGGTGTTCAGCTCGCCGTGCCCGCTGTTCGTGCCGCTCGCGGAGGAGGGGTGGACGGACAACGACGTCGCGCGGAGCGTGGCGGCGACCTACCTCGCGTCGCTCAAGGAAGCGGGGGTGGACACGGTGGTGCTCGGTTGCACGCACTACCCGCTCCTCAAGGGAGTGATCGGCGACGTCATGGGGCCGGACGTCGAGCTGGTGGATTCCGCCGAGGCGGTCGCGGCCGAGGTCAAGGACTGGCTCGCGCGCGAGAGCGACCTCGCGGCGCCCCACGGCGAGGCGAAGCCCGCCGACAGGTTCTACGTCACCGACTCGCCCGCGCCGTTCGCGTCGGTGGCGGAGCGGTTTCTCGGCCGTCCCGTCAGCCTGATCGGGCGCGCCCGGGTCGCGGGGGAATGAGATGGGAAGGCACGACGGGCGGAAATCGGACGAGCTTAGGTGCGTGACGATCGAGCCGGGGTACCTGCGGTTCCCCGACGGTTCGGTCCTGATCGGCGTCGGCGACACGCGGGTCGTGTGCGCGGCGACGCTCGAGGACAAGGTCCCGCCGTTTCTCAAGGACACGAAGCAGGGCTGGGTCACCGGGGAGTACGCGATGCTCCCCGCGGCGACCCAGACGAGGTCCCAGCGCGAGATCACCCGCGGGAGGCCGTCGGGCCGGACCATGGAGATCCAGCGGCTGATCGGCCGGGCGCTCCGGAGCGTCGTGGACCGCACGGCGCTGGGCGAGCGCACGATCTGGATCGACTGCGACGTGATCCAGGCCGACGGCGGCACGCGGACCGCGGGGATCACCGGCGGGTTCGTCGCCATGTGCCTCGCCCTCGACAAGCTGCGGGAGAAGAAGATCCTGACGCGCCCGGTGCTGACGGGGACGATCGCCGCGATCTCGGTGGGGATCGTCGAGGGGCAGCCGGCGCTGGACCTCGACTACGTCGAGGACTCGGCGGCCGAGGTGGACATGAACGTGGTCCGGACCGACGACGGCAGGTACGTCGAGATCCAGGGGACCGCGGAGTCGACACCGTTCCGCCGCGACCGCCTCGGCGAGCTGCTGACGCTGGCCGACCTCGGGATCGACCAGCTCCAGGCGAAGCAGCGCGAGGTGCTCGGGGACAGGCTCGCGCGCCTTCTGATCCCGCGGTGAGCCGCCTCGTCGTCGCCACGCTGAACCCCGGCAAGCTGCGGGAGTTCGCGGCGGCGCTTGCGGGGAGCGGCATCGAGGTCGCCGGTCTCGACGCGCTCGGCGACCGCGCGGCGGTGGAGGAGACCGGCGCGACCTTCGAGGAGAACGCGCGGATCAAGGCGGAGGCGTACTCGGCGCGGACCGCGCTGCCGGTCGTCGCCGACGACTCCGGGCTCGAGGTGGATGCGCTCGGCGGCGAGCCCGGCGTGCGCTCCGCGCGCTACGGCGGCGAGGGGCTCGACGACGCCGGCCGCTGCCGCCTGGTGCTCGAGCGCCTCCGCGGCGTGCCCGAGGTAGAGCGCACCGCGCGCTTCCGCTGCGTCCTCGCGGTCGCGCGGGCGGGGCGGACGCTCGCCGTCTTCGACGGCGCGGTCGAGGGACGGATCCTCGACGAGCCCCGCGGCGCCAACGGCTTCGGCTACGACCCGATCTTCTTCCACCCCGGCGCCGCCCGGACCTTCGCCGAGCTGACCCGCGCGGAGAAGGAGGCCCTCTCCCACCGCGGCGAGGCGATCCGGCGACTGGTCGCCGCGGTCCGGAGCGGCGCGCTGGCGCTGTAGGCCCGCCCGCCGCCGCCGAGGCCCTCGCCGCCCCGCCAAGTTGACGCCTCCCGGTCCCCGATGGTAAATTTGCCCGGGCACGCACGGTGCCCCGTCAAGTGTTCCTGAGTAGCTCAGCTGGTAGAGCAGGTGGCTGTTAACCACCGGGTCGGGGGTTCGAGTCCCTCCTCAGGAGCCAGATCACCCAGTTACAGACTCCGACCGAGTGGTTGACAGCCTAGCTCCGAATCTCCGGCACTTTAGCTCCCACATCTGCGAAGCGCTCGACCTCTCCCGAGCGCAAGATAACGTGCGGCAAGTTTCGCACTCTTTAGGGGCAACCCTCCATCTGGTCTACTTGGAGTCGCCGAAGACCAAGGCCAGGAGTTCATCGCCGCGAGAGAGCTGATTCGACGCGGGCACGAGCGCCCGCGATCGGCGTGCTGAGCCGGGCTCCGGGTGATTCGCCGAGGAAACGACCTTGAGGACCAAGCCGACCAACGACGAAGAAAGGCATCCAGTGGCTGCTGGATCACGACCAGCCGGCGATCCGGTATCTCGCGCTGACGCGCCTTCTCGACCGGCCCGCGCGCGACCCCGAGGTGCGGTCGGCGCGCAAGGCGATCCCGGAGCGCGGCTGGGCCGCCGACATCCTCGCCCGGCAGGACAGGGGCGGCTGGTGGGTCGGCGACGGGAGCCTCTACCGCCCGAAGTACCTCGCCACCAACTGGATGCTGCTGGTCCTCTCCGACCTCGGGTTGACCCGGGCGCACCGGGGAATCCGCGCGGCCTGCGAGCTGTGGCTCGATCGGTTCGCCAAGGAGGACGGCGGGTTCGCGATGGACGGGTCCAAGGAGAGCCACCTGTGCACCACCGGCAACATGGCGCGCGCGCTGGTGCGCTTCGGATACGGGGACCACCCGAAGGTGACGAGCGCTTTCGAGTGGCTGGCAAGGAACCGCGACAAGAAGGGCGGCTGGAGCTGCTTCGGCAGCGGCCGGAACCTCGACTCCTGGGAACCCCTGAGCGCGTTCGCGGTCTACCCGCGCGCGCGGTGGACCGAGGAGATGAAGGAGGCCGTGGCGCTCGGCTGCGAGTTCTTCCTCGAGCGGGAGCTGCACCTGCAAGGCGAGGAGTACCCGCCCTGGTATCGCTTCCACTATCCGGTCCACTACTACTACGACGTCCTCGTCGGGCTCGACTTCATGACGGCGCTCGGCCACGGGCGCGATCCACGGCTCGAGTTCGCCGTCTCCCTCCTCGAGAAGAAGCGGCGCCGCGACGGCCGCTGGAACCTCGACGCCATCCATCCCGACGTCGAGGGCGGCATGGAGCGCTGGTTTCGCCAGCACCCGAAGCAGGTGCCCACGCCGTTCGCGCTCGAAGAGCTCGGCCGGCCGAGCGCGATGATCACCCTCACCGCCCTCTCGGTCCTGAGGCGATTGCACGAGGCCTAGCGATCGGATTCCTCCGGCCGCCTCGCGCCCCGCCCCGATCTTCTTCACCTGCCGACGTAAGTTCCTGTTCCCTATCGGGAACGAGTCTTTCCCTTTCTGGGCGCGGATCTCTCGGCCTTTCCGCCGGCCGGCGAAGCGAGGATGTAATGCGTTTGGACGATTGACAGCGCATCGCGCGACGGGTACCTACAGAGCAGCAAGAGCGTACCTCGCGGTGGGCGTTCGAGGTCGCCAGGCGCTTCGGGTCCCTGGCATTCCAGGGCTCAACAAAACCAACGCGAAGAGCGCCCGCCGCGATCTTCCAAGGTGGGAAGGAGGTGAGCAGGTTGCACGGGACAAGGAGGGGGAGGAGCCGACGGTATGGGTGATTCAGAGCGGCGCGGCGAGACGCGACCGCGGCTCCCGCGCAGGCAGGGAGGGTGCCATGAAAAGAGGACACGTGCGCATCGAGCGCTGGATCGCGGTGGGGATCGTGCTCGCGCTGACCGTTCTCACGGTGGGAGCATCGTTCGCCGCCGTTCCGCAGGGCGAGAAGCGCCGCCCCGTCGCGGTCCTGCAGGGCGCGGACGAGCCGATCACGCCGCCAATCCAAGCACCTCTCCCGCGGAAGGTCGAGAGCGACCTCGCGCAAGGGGTGTTCCACTTCCCGCTGCACAACGGGAACGAGTGGATCTACGAGAAGCGCGATCTGGCCGGGAACGAGACCAGCTGGAAGGTCGTCGTGACCGAACGCAACCCCGGCGATGGCGCCGGCTTCGTGCTCAACGGCTACTTCGGCGACGGCCGCGTCGTGGCCTACGGCGAGGGAGGCGAGGTCGCCGAGCTCGCCTCCGGCGGCCCGGACCTCGTCTGGTACAGGCTGGGCACCAGCAAGGGGACGAGCTGGAAGCTGGGGTTCGTGCAAGAGCCGCTCGGCTGCCTGGACGGCTCCGAGGCGGTCCTTGCCGCCCATGACGAGAGGGTCAACGTCCCGGCCGGCGAGTTCATCAACGCGATTCGAGTGGACTACAAGTCCCCGTGCGGCGACCTGGGAGGACTCGTCTCCGAGTGGTTCGCCGAGAACGTGGGACTGGTCATGCGGATCGAGAACACGGCCTGGGGGCCCGTCGTCAGCACGCTCCTGAGCGCCAAGGTGGGTGACCTGGTGCTCCCGGAGCACCCCAGTGCGACGTCGCTCACCCACGACGCCGAGGTGTACCACGTCACGGGCTCCGGCACGGTGGCGCCCAAACTGCAGGGCGATTTCCGCGTGAACAACCGGACCAGCGACGTCGAAACGTGGGACTTCATGGGGTGCGTCAGCGCGACTTGGACCTTGGTGGAGGAGAACACCGGGGTGACCGTCCTCGAGGGGCGCGTGGATGACGGAGGGAACTGCGGTCCCGCCGAGCCGCCGCCCTCCGGTGACGTCGGGGGCGACGAAGGCGGACCCGTCCCCATCGAAACGCTGCCCGGCGACTGGGGCGGCGGGATCATGACGGTCTCGATCCACGGCGAGAGCCTGGTCCTCCCCATCGACCTCGTCCTCGCCTATCCCAACGGGACCCCGTTGCCCGCCGGCCACTACTACCTGAAAATGACGCTCGACGCGCTCGAGCACCCGAACGGGAGGCCGTCCGCAAGCACGCACATCCAGGTCGTCTCGACTCCGTGAACCCCGCTCGCGCACCGGGCGGACACGCCGCCCGGACCGCGGGAACCGAAAAGGGGGCCGAAAGGCCCCCTTCGCGTTTCATCCGCGCTCAGTGAGATTGGGCGAGGAAGGCCAGCACGGCCTCGAGGCGCCGGTGCAGGCCCAGCTTCTTCAGGATCCTCTGCACGTGCGTCCGCACCGTCACCGGAGAGATGTGGAGGACGGCGGCGATGGAGGCTGTCTTGAGGCCCCGCGCGAGCAGGTGAAGGACCTCCATCTCCCGCGCGGAGATCCGGGAGGGAAGGACGACGACGTCGTCCCCCCGCGCGGCCTCGCGCGGGTCTCTCCAGAGGACGTCGGGCGGCCGGGCGGGCAGCAGAAGGTGCAACGCGTCCTGCCTTCCCCCCGGGGGTTGCTCGAGAAGAAACGTGAGCAGCTCGACGTCGGTGGGGTGGGGGCCGCGGGTCCGGAGAACGACCCGGTCGAGCGGTCCGAGACGGCCCGTGCGCGCCTGGTGACGGATCGGGCAGTCCGGCCCGCAGAACGGCTCGCCGTCCGGTGTCTCGAAGCGGCCGACCGTCCAGCAGGGCCTTCCCTCCGCCAGGACGGTCGCCGTTCCGAGCAGCCGCGCGGCGGCAGGATTGCAGAAGCACACCCTTCCGTCCGCGCTCGAGAGGAGGACGCCGTGGGAAGACCCCTTCAGGGCCTCGACGGGAACGACACCACGCATCGCCCGGGACCTGTGCTTTCTACTGATTGAGATACGATTCGCCGAGGCCGGCGGAAGCGTTTTCTGGGGTGCAGCGGGGAGGTCGCGCCTCCCGCGGGGCGCGGCTCATCGAGGACAGGAGAGCTTGCCTCCTCGAAACTCGAAGTCTCTCCGCAAGGTCCTTGGAAGGCCGGCTATCCCCGTCCCATCGCGGAGCCGATCGACGCGACGGCTCCCGCCAGCGCGTTCGTGAGCACCCCAACCTCGGAATTGAAGCTGACGAGTCTCATTCCCTTGCCCGCCCATTGGGATGCGAGCGCCAAATCGTTCATGTGAATCGCGGGGTACACCCCGTGACGGCCGCACGCCTCGATGACGGAGCCGATGGCGGATACGAGGAGAGGATCGGTCAGCTTGCCGGCGATCCCCAGCGCGACCGAGAGATCCGTCGGCCCGACGAGCGCGACGTCCACTCCCTCGATGCCCAGGATCTCGTCCACCCGCTCGAGAGCCTCCTTCGTCTCGATCTGGACGACCAGCATCGACTCCTCGTTCGCGTCCCTCATGGCGTCGACGACCGATCCCGATTTCAGGTCGGTGTGACCGCGCCCGACCACGCTTCCTCTCCGTCCGATCGGCGGGTACTTCATCATCCGGAGGATCTCCTCCACTTGCCGCGGCTCCGTCACCCGGGGGGCCATGATGGCCTGCGCGCCCCCGTCGAGAGGCTGCACGACGTGGGCATAGGACCACTCGGGGACCCGGACGATCGGCGTGACGCCGAGGTGCCTCGCCGCGCGAGCGAGATCGCAGACGGTCTCGATGTTGAACGTGCCGTGCTCGTTGTCGACGATGACGAAGTCGAGGCCGGCGTTCGACATCACCTGCATCACCGACGCCTGCCGGATCTCGGCGATCATCGTGCCGATCGCCGACTTCCCTTCGTGGAGGATCTTCTTGAGTCGATTCGACGGGATGATCGATGGCGTCATGATCGGCTTCCTCCCCGAGAGAGACCCTGCTCGGTCCCACCGGCCCCCGATTCTACCCGCACGGGGGAAGCGTCCGCCGATCGCTTCGTCCTCCTCCCCGGGAAGCGTAGAATCCGGGAAGGGAAACGGGACTCAGGAGGATGCCATGAACAGACGCGACTTCGTCGGACAGGCCGGCTGCGGGCTGGCCGCGCTCCTGGCCGCGACGGGCCTCCCCGCCGCAGAACAGAAGGCCGCAGAGCAGCTCACCAGCCCCGAAAAACCGGTCGTCGTTCCGCCCCGGAAGCGCTACCGGATCGATCTCGAGATCTTCGAAGCCCGTCCGGACACCTGGTGCCACAAGAAAGGGGATACCTTCCGCTATCCGGAAGAATGGGGAAAGGTCTGTCCCTGGCTTCGAGGCAGTCTCAACGATTTCATCCGGATTCTCGAGACCGGCGGGACGCTTTCCTGGAGATACGAAGGGACGCCCTACGCGAAGGTCATCGACCCCGACGGCGTGACGACCGAATACGTGCGCTGCCCGGACCCGACCTCGAACTTGGTGGTCAAGATCATTCGGACGAAGACCGAGCCGCCCTCGAGATGAGCCTCGAGAAGTCTCGGCGAGGCGCGCGCAAGACGCGCGCGGCGATCATGCACGACACTGGAAGGGGCTTACCATGTCGGGTCGTTCCGCTGCAATCCTCCGGTTCTGCGCGGTAAACGCCGTCGCGCTCGGTGCCTGTACCTGTCTTTCAGCGCAGGGAACGGCCGTCTCCTCTCCATCCGTGACGGAGCGGGTGCGTCAGTACAGGATCCAGCACGACGTGGCGATCGTCAGGGAATTCGGCGGGCTGCTCTCGATCCCGAACGTTCAATCCGACACCGCGAACATCCGAAGGAACGCGGACCTCCTGAGAGCGATGCTCGAGCGCCGCGGGCTTCGCACCCGGCTTCTCGAGACCGACGGCGCGCCCCCGGCGGTCTATGGGGAGCTGTCGTCGCCCGGGGCGGCTCGAACCGTGGCGATCTACGCGCACTACGACGGCCAGCCGGCCGATCCCGCACTCTGGAAGAGCGAGCCCTGGAAGGCGGTGCTCCGGGACGGCCGGCTGGAGGACGGCGGCCGCGACGTCGCGCTCGAGTCGGCACCTTCGCCTCTTCCCGGCGAGTGGCGTCTCTTCGCGCGCTCGGTCAGCGACGACAAGGCGCCCATCATGGCGTTGCTGGCCGCGCTCGACGCGCTTCGGGCGAACGGGATACAGCTCTCCGTCAACCTCAAGGTCCTGCTCGAGGGCGAGGAAGAGGCCGGCTCGCCCCACCTGAAGGCCTTGTTCGAGAAGCAGAAAGACCTCCTGAAGGCCGACGTGTGGCTCCTTTGCGACGGCCCGGTTCATCAGACCCGGCGCATGCAGCTGTACTTCGGGGCGCGCGGGATCACGGATCTGGGGCTGACCGTCTACGGCCCGGCCCAGTCCCTGCACAGCGGGCACTACGGCAACTGGGCGCCGAATCCCATCTCGCTGCTCGCGGGTCTCCTGGACAGCATGCGCGACGGCGAGGGGAAGATCCTCATCCCTCATTTCCTCGACGACGTCAGGCCCCTTACCGCCTCCGAGCGGGACGCCCTGGCGGAGATCCCGGCGGTGGAGGCGCAGCTACGCCAGGAGCTCGGGCTCGCCTGGAACGAGGGCGGCGAGGAGCCCCTGGCGAAGCGCATCCTGTATCCGGCCGTCAATTTCCGGGGGATCCGGTCGGGTCACGTCGGCGACGAGACGCAGAACGCGATCCCCACCGAGGCCGTCGCCTCCCTTGATTTCCGCCTGGTGCCGGACCAGACGCCGGGCCGCGTGCGGTCACTGGTCGAGGACCACATTCGCCGCCAGGGCTTCCACATCGTTTCCGAGACGCCGTCGATGGAGACTCGCCGGGTCCATCCCAGGATCGTCAAGCTGGCGTGGGGAGCGGGCTATCCCGCCGCGCGCACCTCCATGGACCTGCCGTTGTGCAAGGCCGTGGTGCGGGTCGTCGAGGAGGCCACGGGCGGGTCCGTGATCAAGATGCCCTCCCTGGGAGGCAGCGTGCCGATGTACCTGTTCGTCGAGCGGCTCGGGACCCCGGTGATCGGTTTCCCCATCGTCAATCACGACAACGGCCAGCACGCCTCCAACGAGAACCTGCGCCTGCAGAACCTGTGGGACGGGATCGAGCTGTTCGCCTCGGTGCTGGCGCGCTTGGGGCAACCGGCGGTCGCGCAGACTGCCGGGCCCGACGTCTTCGCCTTCGTCCGCGCGCTCGACGAGACGGCATCGCGAAGCTTGTGGCCGGGGTTCAACCCATCGAGTCTTCCCATCGCGCTGTTCAACGGGGAGAACACCCTCCTGCTACGGCATCCGAGCCCTCCGCCGGAATTCTCGCCGATGCCGGGCCGTCCCGGCGTCCTGATCGCGCCGGGGCGCTACCCGGCCGTCGTGTCGAACTCGACCCGCGACATCGCCGGCGTGCGGACGGCGACGGTGATCGCGACGCCCGCGCAGTCGGTCGAGAGCACGGCCCTGGCCACCGTGGAGGAGGTCTTTCACGTCTTCTGGCTCGGCCGGCACGCGTCGTTCCGTCCCGACGAGTCGGCGCGCTACGCGTACCCCGTCAAGGACGTGGAAAACCTCCGGCGTCTGCTCGCCGAGGACGAGGCCCTCGCGCGAGCGCTCGAGGCGGCCGAAACCGGCGAGGCCGCCCGGTGGTCGGCCGCCGCGCTCGCGATCCGCAGGGAACGGGTCCCCGCCCTGACGAAGGAGGCGCTCGCCTTCGAGACCTCGCTCGAGATGATGGAGGGAACCGCCAATTACGTCGCCAGGCGCGCCGTGGGCGAGCCGTCCGCGCGAACGGCGGAGCGCCTGCGCGCCGCGAGACCGGCGGAGGGCATCCGCTGGCGCTTCTACGACACGGGCGCGGCCGTGTGCCTGCTACTGGACCGGCTGGGTCCCGGTTGGCAGGGGCGCGTGGACCAGGAGCCGGATCTCACCATCGAGGAGCTGCTTGGATCGGCCCTGCGCGGCCGCGGCGTGGAGCCCGCCGCGTTCTCGAAGTCCGAGACCGAGACCTTCACGGCGAAGGCGGCGGCCGGCGTCGCGGAGCTGGGCGACCGCCAGCAGCGGCTTCGCGCCGGGTTGCTCGCGCGCGGCGGTGGCCGTGTCGTCGTCGAGCTCGCCGAGGGGGCCGAGGCGATCCGAGTCCAGCGTTTCGATCCGATCAACCTGATGGTGCTCGACGCGGGAGAGATCGCGCACAACCACTTCCTCTCGCTCGTCGCTCCGCAGGGCACCGTCGAGCTGACCAATCCGGGCTTCGCGCGCAACACGTTCGGCGGCGTGGTGGGCATCACGGTTCCCGCCGGCCGCCACCCGTTGAGCGACGGAGTCCGGCAATTGACGGTCGTGGGCATCGAGGGCGCGCCGAAGCTCGGCCGCGACGGCGAGACGGTCACCCTCGAGGCGCCCGGCGTCCGCCTCGCGCTCCGCGGCGTGGAGACGCGCGTCGATGGAGACCTCGTGCGTATCACCGTGGGGAGACCGCCCCCTAGTGGAGGCCCGTAAAGCGCGGGCGGCGGAGGACGCGTTGGAGTATCGTCCTATGGAACGCTTCTCCGAGGAGGATCCATGAGTATCAAGTCGATCACGGCGATACTGGCGGTAGCCCTGGTGGCGGGCATCGCCTTCGCTGACGGAAGCGAGGCTCCGGCCGCGGCCGCGGGCAAGAAGCACGACATGACCGTCCAGATCGTTGCGGTCGACAAGCAGTCGAAGACGATCACGATCAAGGACGACAAGGGCGCGACGAAGGCCGTCCCGGTTCTCGGGAATGCCGCGCGGAGCCTCGGGAACCTGAGAACCGGCCAGATGTACACGCTCAGCTGCCAGGACGACGAGAAGGGCGAGCATCAGGGAATCACCGCGATCAACAAGGCGGCGAAGCCCGCCGCCAAGTAGAGGGCCCGCGCGCGCGACGTCCTCACCGTCCCTTCGAAACGGACGACGCCCCGGCCGTTCCCATCGGCGTTCGCTGCGACACCGTACGCTTCAATGCCGGTTCCGCCGGGGCTCCGCGCCCAGGCCAGGCGATCCTCCGAGTCGAGCCTCGCGACGAACGCGCCGTAGCTTCCGGACGAAGTGATGACCGCGCGGATGATGCTCGCGTCGCCGTCGCCCCGTTACCCGAGCGCGTACAGGTTCTCGGGAGATTCGGTTCCCCGGTTGCAAGACCCCTGGCGATTTTCCAGAATGCCCCGACACCCGTCCCCAGGAGGCCGATGCCATGGACTGGATCACCGACCCCCAGCTCTGGATCGCCCTGATCACGCTGACCTCGATGGAGATCGTGCTCGGGATCGACAACATCATCTTCATCTCGATCCTCGCCGGGAAGCTGCCGCGGGATCAGCAGGGGCGGGCGAGGGTCATCGGCCTGGCGCTGGCCATGCTGACTCGGATCGGTCTACTCCTCTCGATCACCTGGATCATGCGATTGACCTCGCCCTTGTTCTCGGTCCTGGGCCGGGAGATCTCCGGTCGGGATCTGATCCTCCTCGCCGGGGGCCTCTTCCTGCTCTACAAGAGCACGCACGAGATCCACGAGAAGCTCGAGGGCGACCCGGACGCGCCGGCGACCCGCGGCGCGCGCTCGTTCCTGGGCGTGATCTTCACCATCATGGTCCTGGACATCGTCTTCTCCATCGATTCGGTGGTCACCGCGGTGGGGATGACGAACCGGGTGCCGGTCATGGTCGCGGCGATCGTCATCGCCGTTCTCGTCATGATGCTGTCCTCCAGCCCGATCAGCGACTTCGTGCACCGCCATCCCACGATCAAGATGCTCGCGCTGAGCTTCCTGCTGCTGATCGGCGTCATGCTGGTCGCGGAAGGGCTCGGCCAGCACATCAGCAAGGGCTACATCTACTTCGCGATGGCCTTCTCGGTGTTCGTGGAGATGCTGAACCTGAGGGTGCGGAAGAGGCAGCAGGCGTGACGGCCGCCTATGCGGCAGCGGAGCACGAGCGAGCGGGCGGGAGGGAGCGCGACGGGTAGAAAGTCTAGGCCAGGCGGGCGCGTCGTCGCGACATGGTGACGATGATTCGGCCGCCGTGGGCGTAGGCGACGTCGTTGAGACTCAGGAACTGCCCCGGACGCCAGCGAACCAGCGCGGCTCGGCCCTCGTCGGGCATGGGGTTGACATCGACGTCGGTCCTCTGGAGCGCTGCTACGCTGCAGAGGAAGCGATCGCGGGCTTCCTCAGTCTGGAACCGGGCGGCAGTCCACGGACCGAACTCGGCCAAGGGAACGAACAAGGGAGATATCCTCCTGGGTGAAGACGCAAGTCCATGGTACCACGGTTCAGGCGGATCGGATGAGGTACCATCGCGGAGACGGAAGAGAGCGAGCCGACCATGAACGCCACTCGACAGCCTGACCCGCTGCAATGCCCGCACGGCGCCGACTGCGGCGCCTGCGCCATGCTCGGCGTGAGCTACGCGGACCAGCTGCGGCGCAAGCGTGAAGCTCTCCAGAAGGAGCTCGCGCGCTACGAGCGCCTGCGCAACGCGACGCTCTTGGCCTGCATGCCGTCGCCCGTCACGGCCGGCTATCGAAGCCGGGCGAAGATGGCGGTCGGAATCTCCCGGCGCGGGGAGGTCCGCGTCGGGTACTTCCGGACGGGCACGCGCGAGCTCGTGGACGCCCCGGAATGTCGCGTGCTCGTTCCGGAGCTGCTCGAGACCACCCGCCGCGTGCGCGGGTTCCTCGCCGGCGGCCGGAGGATCCCGCGCGAGCTGCGGCACCTGGATCTGCGCTGCGGCAGCGATCCCTCGCGCCAGCACCTGACGCTGGTGTTCCGGGCCGCCGTCTTTCCGGAATTCCCCCTGGACCGGCTGCGGCGGGCGTGCCCCGCGATCGACGGCATCTCGGTGAATCTCAATCCGAGCGCCGGCCCGCAGGTTCTCCGCGGCGCGATCCAGCCGGTCTGGGGTCAGCGCGAGATCTGGGTGGACTGCGCGGGTCTGCGCCTGCGCGTTTCGCCCGGGTCGTTCTTCCAGGTCAATCTCGCGCTGCTCCCGCTGATCCACCAGCGGATCGGGGAGTTCCTCGGGGGCGGCAAGGTGCTCGCCGATCTCTACGCGGGGGTGGGGACGCACGGGCTCGCGCTGCGAGGCGGCTTCGAGCGGACTTTCTTCGTCGAGGGCGTGCGCGGCGCCGTCGCGGACCTGAAGGCCACGATCCGAAGACACGACATCCCCGAGGCGGACGTCGCGTCGTCATCCCTCGAGCGCGCCCTCGCTCGATTGGGCCAGAAGGCGCCCGACGCCGTGATCCTCAACCCCTCCCGCGCCGGCGCGCACGAGTCCGTGCTGGAGGCCGTGGCCGCCACGCCGGCCGCGCGGATCGCCTACCTCTCCTGCGACCCGGCGACGCTCTGCCGCGACCTGGACCTCCTGGAGCGAAGGGGATTCCGGACGCGGTCGGTCCAGCCGGTCGACATGATGCCCCAGACCGCCCAGGTCGAGGCGCTGGCGCTGCTGCAGCGCGCGGGCTAGTCTGCCGGGAGCGATGATCCACCCGAGCAGAAAGCCGTCCGGCGAAGGCCCGCTCGCCCAGCTTCCGGCCACGGCGCGCGGCCGGGCGGCGGAGCCGCTGCCGATGTCGCTCCCGGAGATGAAGCGGCGCGGCTGGGACGAAGCGGACGTGGTCTTCGTGACCGGCGACGCCTACGTCGATCATCCGAGCTTCGCGATGGCGATCCTCGGGCGCGTGCTGGAAGCGGCCGGCTTTCGCGTCGGCATCGTGTCGCAACCGGACTGGCGGTCCTGCGCCGACTGGCGGCGCTTCGGCCGGCCGCGGCTGTTCTTCGCCGTCAGCGCCGGCAACATGGACTCGATGATCAACCACTACACCGCCAACCGGAAGGTGCGCAACGACGACGCGTACTCGCCCGGCGGGCAGATCGGCCTGCGGCCCGACCGCGCGACGCTCTCGTACTGCCAGCGGGCCCGCGAGGCGTACCCGGGGGTGCCCGTGATCGCGGGGGGCGTCGAGGCGTCGCTGCGTCGCCTGGCGCACTACGACTACTGGAGCGACAAGGTCCGGCGCTCGATCCTCCTCGACTGCAAGGCCGATCTCGTGGTGTTCGGCATGGGAGAGGAGGGGATCGTCGAGATCGCCCGCCGATTGAGCGCGGGGGAGGCGGTGCGCGACCTGCGCGACATGCGCGGCGTGGCCTACGCGCTCGGCGCGTCCGAGTCGCCTCCCGACGATGTCCTGGTGCTGCCCAGCTTCGAGCGGGTGCGCGACGACAAGCCCGCGTTCGCCGAAGCGACCAGGGTCATCCACAACGAGACGAACCCCCACAACGCCCGGCGGCTGGTGCAGTGGCACGGACGGCAGGCGGTCGTCTGCAACCCGCCGCCGCTGCCGATCTCGATGGCGGCGATGGACGGGATCTACGGGCTGCCCTACACGCGCCGGCCGCATCCGGGCTACACCGCGCCGATTCCCGCCTTCGAGATGATCAAGGACTCGGTCACGATCATGCGGGGCTGCTTCGGCGGCTGCACGTTCTGCTCGATCACCGCGCACCAGGGGCGCATCATCCAGTCGCGCAGCAAGGAGTCGATCCTCGAGGAGGTCCGCGGGATGGCCGCGGACCCGAAGTTCAAGGGGATCGTCAGCGACATCGGCGGCCCGACGGCCAACATGTACCGGATGCGATGCACGCGCCCGGAAGTCGAGGCGGTCTGCCGGCGCCAGTCCTGCGTGCACCCGACGATCTGCAAGCTCCTCGGCACCGACCACGATCCGCTGATCGAGATCATGAAGGAGGCCCGGGAGACGCCGGGGGTCAAGAAGGTGCTGGTGGCCAGCGGCATCCGCATGGACCTGGCGCAACGCTCGCCGCGCTACATGCGCGAGCTGGCGAGGCATCACGTCGGCGGCCACCTGAAGGTCGCGCCCGAGCACACCGACCCGGGCGTGCTGGCCCTCATGCGCAAGCCGGGCGGCGACGACTTCGAGAGGTTCGCGGAGACGTTCACGGAAGAATCGAGGAAGGCCGGCAAGGAGCAGTACCTCGTGCCCTACTTCATCGCCAGCCATCCCGGCAGCGACCTCGACGCCATGATCGACCTCGCCGTGTTCCTGAAGCGCAACGGCTACCGGCCCGACCAGGTGCAGGACTTCATTCCGGCCCCGTTCGACGTCGCCACGGCGATGTACTACACGGGGATCGATCCGTTCACCAAGAAGCCCGTCTTCGTCGCGCGCCACCTCGGCGATCGCAAGCTGCAGCGCGCGCTGATGCAGTTCTTCAAGCCCGAGAACTACTTCGAGGTTCGCAAGGCTCTGCTCCGGGCGGGACGCGCCGACCTGATCGGCCGGCATTGCGACGCGCTGATCCCCCCCGTGGCCCCGCGCGAGGCGATCCTGCGCCGCCGCGAGGAAGCCGGCGCGCGGGGGCCCAAGTTCCGTCCGTCTCCGAATGGGGATGAAACCTAGCCTCGTCTGTGGAATCATAGGAGGGCATGACGGATCTTCCGAAGATCATCCAGGGCGGCATGGGTGTCGGCATCTCGAACTGGCGGCTGGCACGGACCGTCGCCCGTCTGGGTCATCTGGGAGTCGTCTCCGGCACGGCGCTCGATCACGTCCTGGCCCGGCGCCTCCAGGATGGCGACGTCGGCGGCCACATGCGCCGCGCCATCGATGCCTTTCCGTTCCGCGCCATGGCCGAGCGCGTGTGGAACGCCTACTACATCCCCGGCGGCAAGGCGCCCGGCGCTCCGTACATGCGCCTGCCGTTTCACGGCCTGGAGTGCCCGCGACCGCTGGCCGAGGCCGGCATCGTCGGCAACTTCGTCGAGGTGTTCCTCGCCCGCGAGGGTCATGCGAACCCGGTGGGGATCAACTACCTCGAGAAGATCCAGCCGCCCCACGTCATCGCCATCTACGGCGCGATGCTCGCCGGGGTCGCCTACGTCCTGATGGGAGCCGGCATTCCGCTGAAGATCCCGGGGGTCCTCGACGCGTACGTCGACCACCAACCCGCCACGTATCCGCTTTACGTCGCCGGCTCGCAGGAAGGCGACGACGTCACCATGCACTTCACACCGCGCGACTTCATGGAGGGCGACCTGCCCCCGCTCGTGCGGCCGCGCTTTCTGCCGATCATCGCGTCGAACACCCTGGCCTCCACGATGGTGAAGAAGGCCAACGGGAAAGTCGACGGGTTCATCGTCGAGGGTCCCACCGCCGGCGGCCACAACGCTCCGCCGCGCGGCAAGCCCGCGCTCAGCGAGCAGGGCGAGCCCGTCTACGGCGAGCGCGACGTGGTGGATCTCGCGAAGTTGCGCGAGCTCGGCCTGCCGTTCTGGCTCGCCGGCGGTTTCGGCGAGGCCGACGAGCTGCGGGAGGCCCTGGAGGCCGGGGCCGCCGGCGTGCAGGTCGGCACCGCCTTCGCGTACTGCGTCGAGTCCGGGCTGCGCGAGGACTACAAGCAGGCCGTGCTGGAGAAGGTCGTCAGGGGCGAGGCTCGGGTCTTCACCGACCCGCTGGCCTCTCCCTCCGGTTTCCCCTTCAAGGTCGTCCAGCTCGAGGGCACGGTCTCGGAAAGCGCCGTTCGTCTCGCCCGGCCCCGCGTCTGCGACTGCGGCTACCTTCGCGAAGCCTACCGCACGCCCGACGGGCGGATCGACTTCCGCTGTCCTGCCGAGCCCGTCGCCGCGTACGTCGCGAAGGGCGGCAAGGTGGAAGACACCGTCGGCCGCGCGTGCATCTGCAACGGGCTCGTGGCGACGGCGGGCGCGCCCCAGACCCGCGCCCAGGGAAAGTTCGTGGAGCCCGGCATCGTGACGTCCGGCGACGACCTGGCCGGTCTCTCCCGCTTCATGCGGCCCGGCTCGACCTCGTACACCGCCGCCGACGTGATCCGCGTCCTCCTGGGAACGGGGAATCCCAGCCCGACACCCGCAACCACCTGAGGTGACAGCCTCGGCGAGAAGTTGTTTGCCCGAGTGCCAATCCGCTATCCGCGGCGGAGCGAGATCGAGGGCGCCCTTCCATCCCGCCATCGGTTAGACTCGTACCCGTATGCCCGAGCCGCCTCGCCGCCGCCGCGCCGGAGAGCGCGTAGACGATTGGTGCCGCGCTTGCAAGGCGACGCGCGCCCACACGATCGTCGCGGTGGAGATGGACGGCACGATCTCGCAGGTCCTGTGCGGGTTCTGCGGCAGCCGGCACCGTTTCCGCGGCGGGCCCCCGAGGCCCGACCGTCCCGCCGAGTTCCCCGCGGCGCCCGTTCAGCCCGCAGTCGCGGCGCTCGTCTCCGATCGTGAAAGGAGCCTTCCCGTGAGCGATTCCTCCGCGGACCTCGAGATGATGCTGCGGCGCGTGATCCGCGAGGAGACCGGGCTGACGCCGGTCGCGCTCGCCGAGAAGTGGCGAGGCGGGGATCTCGTGCTCCGCCCGGGCGCGCCTGGTCTCAAGGAACAGAGCTGGCCAATCGACTCGTTCTTCCACAAGGTGGTGATGCTGCGCAACCGGCTGCGCGTTCTCGAGCAGCAGGTCAACGGCCTCGAGGTCCCCGAGGACGTCAAGGTGAAGCTGCAGAGCTACATCACCGGTTGCTACGGATCGCTGACCAGCTTCAACGTCCTGTTCGCGGATCCGGACGACCGCTTCCGCGGATCGGGCGGGGGCGAGTAGCCCGACTATTGCAGCTTCTTGGCCCGCTCGATGCCCTTCGAGGCGCGGTCGTCCTTCGGGAAACGCTTCGCGAACTCCTCGTACTGGGCCGCGGCGGCCTTGCGGTCTCCGAGCGCCTCGAGGCACTCCGCCATCCCCCAGCGCGAGTTCACCGCGGACGGATTGGCGGCGAGCACTTTCGCGTAGAGGTCCGCGGCCTCGCGGTGCCGCTTGAGGGCGCGGTAGGCCTCGGCACGGAAGAACGCGGGCGCCGTGTCGTCAGGCTTCGCGATCCGGTCGTAGCGGTCCAGAACGGGGAGCGATGCGGCGGGATCTTCCTTCTGATTGATCAGGGTCCAGGCGTACGAGGAGAGCGCGGCCGCCGGGTTGGCCCCCTCGCCGCCCGCGGTCTCCGCGGCCTGGAACTGGCGCGACATCTCGGCCCAGTCCTTGTCCTTCGCGGCGAGCCGGGCGAGGACCATTCTGCCCTGGAACGCTCCGCGGCCGCCGGGAAGCGCAAGGAGAGCGGCGGCCTCCGCGCGCGCCTTCTCCATGCTCCCCCCGGCGATCCCCGGGGCCCCGGAGAAAAACTGCGCGAGCGCCACGTGGGCGTCGACGTAGTTCGGATCGAGGCGAACCGCCTCGGCGTACGCGTCGCGCCCCTTCCTCGCGGACGACAGCTTGGACAGCGTGCCCAGCTCGTCGATTCCGTTGAAGATGGAGTTCCCGTACCAGAACTGGTACTCCGGCCGGGACGGTTCGAGAGCGACGACCTTCTCCATCACCGCCCGCATCGTCTTCCAATTCCGCTCGACCCGGTTCACCATCGCCTCGACGAAGAGCCAGGGCGCCTGTCCGCGCTCGGCGGACGCGAGCGACGAGAGCGCGTTCTTCGCGGCGCCGACGGCGTCGGTCAAGGCGGGGGAGGGAGGACCGGCGAGGATTTTCGCCATTGCGGCCGCGTCCGGCGAGGCAGCGCCCGGACTCGCCGCCCAGGCGACGAGCGAAACGCAAAGCGCCAGCACGGCCGGCAAGATCGCACGTTTGAACATCGCCCCTCTTGCCGCCCGGGTGGGAGGAAACCCTAGCGTGACTGCTTCTCGATCTGCTTCGCCTTCTTGGCCCGGGCCGACTCGCTCGGCGGGTACTTCTCCATGCCCTTCGAGAAGGCCTGCCAGAACTTGGCCGGGGTGTCGGTCGAGGTTTTCAGCTTCTCGTTGACGTACATCCGCCACGCGAGCGCGCTCGTCGACGCATCGACGAGGTCCACGATGATCGTCGCGCCCTGCTCGGTGATCTGCAGCGTCATGTAGGAGGGGACCCCGTAGTAGGTCCCGTTCTCGGTCGCGGTCACCGTTTTTCCCTGGCCCGTGTCGCCCTGGTAGCTCACGAGGAGATCGGGAGATTCTCCCTGGCCCGCGGGGCGAAGCCCGCGTTCCTGGAGGCAGCCCGCCAGGAACTTCTCCACACGCTCTTTTCCCGTGGCGTCGGCGAGGAATCCATACCGCTTCTGGTCGCGGTCCGGCCCCCAGGCCCAGGTCTTGTACCGGTCGAACTCCGCCTTGGGATTGAAATCGACCTCGATCGTCCCCGCTTGGAGGGCGCCGGCAGCGAGCATCGCGAGAGCAAGAGCCAAGGCGGTTCTTCGCATTCGACCTCCCCTGTACGGGCAGTATAGTGCAAGCGGCGCAGGCCTACCGCGCGAACCGCTTCTCCACGCGGTCCACGACGAGCGCCGTGACGAGGTCCCCGCTCACGTTGAGGACGGTGCGGCACATGTCGAGGATCCGGTCCACGCCGAGGATGATCGCGATCCCTTCGATCGGGACCCCGACGACGCCGAGGACCATCATGAGCAGGGGGATCGAGCCCCCGGGGATCCCGGCCGTGCCGATCGCGGTCACGACGGACATGAGGACCACGATCACCTGCTGCCCGAGCGTCAGGTGCACGCCGAAGACCTGGGCGAGGAAGAGGACCGTGGCGCCCTCGAACAGCGCCGTGCCGTTCATGTTCATCGTCGCGCCGAGCGGGAGCACGAACCCCGCGATCTCCCTCGGAAGCCCGAGCTCCTGCTCGCCCACCTCGATCGTGGTCGGGAGGGTCGCGTTCGACGAGGAGGTCGAGAAGGCGGTGATCATCACGAGGCGGATCTTCCTGAAGAACTCGAGCGGGCTGCGTCCCGCCACGAAGCGCACCACGATCGCGTAGCCGAGGAACTGGAAGATCGCGAGGCTCCCGACGACCGTCAGCACGTACTTGAGGAGGTTCAGGAGCAGATCGAATCCGAAGCGCGCGGTCACGCTGAAGATCAGGCAGAAGACGCCGATCGGCGCGATCGCCATGACCATGTGGATGATCGCGACCGTGGCATGGCTCAGGCTCTCGAGAAAGGCGACGAGCGGCCCCGACTGCGGCTTCGGCAGCACCGAGAGCGCCGCGCCGAGGACGAGGGCGAAGAAGATGATCGCCAGCATGTCGCCGTCGGCCGCGGCCTTGACCGGGTTCCGCGGGACGATCTTCACGAGGAGATCGATCGTGAACGCGTTGCCCGAGAGGCCCATGGCCTGCGAGGCCTCGCCCCGGTAGGTCTCCATGAGCCGCGCCTTGATGCCGGGGTCGAGGTCCTCGCCGGGGCGGATGGTGTTCATCGCGAGGAGGCCGAGGGCGGTCGAGAGCGCGGTCAGTGTCAGGAATCCCAGGATCGTCACGACGCCGATCCGCCCGAGCCGCTTGAGGTCGCCGAGGCCGACGACGCCGAGCGAGAGGGTCGAGAGGATGAGCGGGATGACGACCATGATCAGCCCGGCGAGCCACATCTTCCCGAGCGGCTCCGTCACGAGCGAGACGAATCGCCGCGTGTCGGCACCCCCGTCCGTCAGGAGGTTGGTCGCGACCCCGGCGACGGCCCCGGCAACGAGACCGATGAGGATCTTCGTGTGGCGCGGCATGGGGTGGGACACTAACGCGTCCCGAGCGGCGATGTCAACAAGGACCCGGGCGGCTTCGTTGAAAACGGAGCGACGGACGCGTACACTCCTCGAGCCGGTGACTGCGCAAGATGAAACGACTTCGACTCGCCGAACGCTCGCTCTGGGTCGCGGGCCTGGTCCTGATCGCCGTTTACCTCGGCGTGCGCGGGTACGGCGAGCTCATGCGGCGATCGGAGCTGCGCCGCTTCGAGGAGGCCCGCAAGGGCGCCTCCGGGGATCGAGCCCCGCGAGTCGACCTCGCTCCCGTCCCCACGGCCGCGCCGGCTCCTCCTTCGACCGCCGGGCCCGCGCTTCGCGTGCCGGACGCGGTGGATACGCGGCTGTGGTCGCCGCAGAGGGTCCGCGGTTACGAGGAGAGCCTCCGGGCGGAGACCGGCCACCCGCTCGCCGTGCTCAGGATCCCGCGCATCGGCATCGAGGTGCCCGTTCTCGACGGGACCGACGAGGCGAAGCTCAACCGCGGAGTCGGCCGGATCGAGGGAACCGCTCTGCCCGGTCAAGCCGGGAACCTCGGCATCGCGGGGCACCGCGACGGTTTCTTTCGCGGCCTGAAGGACGTCGCGGTGGGGGATGCCGTCGAGCTCGAGACCCTCGAAGGCACCGAGGCCTACGTCGTGGACGACATCCGGATCGTGGACCCCGACGACGTGAGCGTGCTCGAGCCCACCTCCGCGCCGGCGATCACGATGGTGACCTGTTACCCGTTCTACTTCGTGGGCTCGGCTCCCCGCCGCTACATCGTCCGCGCCCGGCGCTAGGGGGCGCCACCTGCGCCGGTTCCGGGGTCACTTCTTGTTGAGGCTGTCGTTCTTCCAGTACTTCGTGCCGCTCACGTCGGCCGACGCCATCAGGCCGGCGTCGGTCAGCTGGTAGAGGGCCATCCCGTTGCTGAACGAGGCGCCGGCGTCCGCGCCCTTGTTGCCCGCGGCGGCCTGCGCGGAGCCTTCCGCCTTCCAGCCTTTCTCGACGAAGCTCTTGAAGGCCGCGTCGGTCTCGAAGAGGAAGACCACCTGGTATTTCTGGCCGCCGAGCCCGAACCCGATGCCCGCGGTCCCCATCTTCATGTAGGTGCGCTTCCCCGACTTCGACACCGCGACGCCGGAGCCTCCGCCGCCGCTGATCCCGATGGCGACCTTCACGTTGTCGAACACCGCGTAGCCCACCGCCTTGCCGTAGAGTTGCTTCGCGCCCTCGCTTTTCGCGAGCACGGTGTCCAGAGCCTTCTTGGCCATCGCGTCGATCTCGGCCCGCTTCTCCGCGTTCTTGTCCTTCTTCTCCTCGGCGATGGCCGAGGCGCCGATCATCAGTAGCGAAAGGCAGACGGCAATCGCGATCCAGGTCCTGGAAGCGCTTCTCATGGTTTCCTCCTCCGCTGCGCCGGCCGGCTCACCGGCAGGCTCTCACGGCCCCGCGAAGTCTAGCGCGTAACGTCCCCGGCATCACGCCCCCTCCCGTCCCGCCGGCGGCTCGAACCACCGCGCCTTCGGGACGACGACGTTCTGCTGCGGCTGGCCCATGAAGTGGGGGGACATGATCTGCACGCCGTGCTCGTTGAACTCGTCCTGGATGTTCCCGTGGAGTGCGTTGAGCGTCGCAGCCCACGCTTCGGGACTCTCGACGCGCGCGACGAGCTCGTACACGACGTAGAAGTCCGCGAGTGACGTCTGGAGCACCACGGGCGCGGGGTCGCGCCTCAGCCCCGGCGTGCGCGCGGCGGCGGCGAGGAGCATCGCATGCACCTGCCGCCACGGGGCGTCGTACCCGATCGTCACCCCCGTGCACAGGGCGGGGCCGTCGGCGCCGGCGATCGTGGAGTAGTTCCGCGTCGGCGAGCTGATGACGACCGCGTTCGGAATGGTGACCTCCTCGCCGCGGTACGTCCTCAGCTTCGTGGAGAAGGTCCCGAGCTGCAGGACCCGGCCCATGTCGTCGCCGATCTTCACGATGTCGCCGGTCCGGAGCGCCCGCGAATACATCAGCGCGAGGCCGGCCATCACCTGGTTGACGAACCCGGCGGAGCCGAGGGAGATCATGATGCCCACGAATACGCTGATGCCCTTGAAGGCGTCGCTCGAGCTTCCCGGGAGGCGCGGATACGCGGCGACGAGGGCCAGGACCCAGATCGCCGCGACGGCGATCCGGCGGGTCGGAGCGGCCGTCTCGGCGGGCAGCCAGCCGATCTGGATCTCGCCGGCTTCCAGCGCGTGGAAGAACCCTTCCAGCGCGCGCACGACGAATCTGGCGACGACGAACACCAGCGCGACGACGAACAGGCCGGGGATGGCGCGGAGCGCGCCGAGTCCCAGATCCCGGAGCGTCCCCAGGACGTAGCCGCCGAGAGCCTCTCCCCAGGGCCTCGAGTACGGAAAGCGGGTGAGGACGTAGGCGAGCCACGGGTAAGCGATGGCGAGGCCCGCCACCCACGAGAGGGCCGACACGAACGAGCGGATCCACGTCGCGAGCTGCTGGGCCCGGAAGAGGGTGAATCCGGCCACAACGACGCCGCTCTCTCTCCTGGAGACCAAACGGGTCGCGCGCGCCATCAGGCGCTTGCGGAGGGCGAAGATGAGGCGGACTGCGAGCAGGAACAGGAAAGTCGCGACGGCCGTCTCGATCGCGGCGCGCAGGATCGCTCCGGGCCGGCGCATCTCCTGCGCCTCGGCGAGAGCCTCGCGGAGGTTTCCGGCGGCGCGCGATGCCACGTCGTCCGGCGACTCGCCGGAGAGGGTCTCGCAGTCGCCGGCGGTGATCGTGAAGATCGCGCGGCTCCCCGCCGAGACGAGCACGCCTTCCGGAACCACCCGGGTGGTCACGTCCGCCGCGGCTCCCGATCGCGCGATGTCCTCGATCCTCCTAAGCGCCGCCTGCGCCCGCTCGTAAGGAAGCGTGGCGCCCCGGGTCGCGCGGAAGGTGGCGATTTGCCGGTTGGCGAACACAAGGTCGGCGTGCTCCGCGGTTGCGGGTTCCGCCGCGGGCGCAACGGCGGCGGCAGGAAGGGGCGGCGGGGGCGCGGCGAGGGCGGCCGAGAACGCGAAAACCGCGAGAACGGCGGTCACGATGCCCGCCGTGACCCGGAGTTGCTCGAAGCGTCCGAGAGAGGCAACCGTGTGGGACGCCATGTCGCCGACCTCCTCGGCGGCCCGCCGCGCCGCCCGTACGGAAGAGGATGATACCCCGCCCCCGCGCGAGAGAGGGTACAATCCCGCGTCATGGGCGAGAACATCGGGAAATTCAAGGCCATCGCGCTGGTCTTCCTCGCCAGCGCGTGCACCATGGTGATCGAGCTGGTGGCGGGGCGCATCCTGGCCCCGTACATCGGCGTGTCGGTCTATACCTGGACCAGCATCATCGGCGTGGTGCTCGCCGGCATCAGCGTCGGCAACTATCTCGGCGGCCGCGTCGGCGACCGGTATCCCTCGACGCTCGTCCTGAGCGGGATCTTTCTCGCGGGCGGCATCCTGAGCCTGGCGATCCTCCCGCTGACGCTCCTCCTCAAGAGCGGGTTGGTGCCGGCGACCGTCCACCTCATGACGCGGGCGACCGTCTACACCTTCGTCCTGTTCTTCCTGCCCACCATGGCGCTCGGCATGACCACGCCGATCGTCGCGAAGCTGGTCCTCAAGGACATCGGGAAGACGGCCAACGTCATCGGAACGCTCTACGCGTTCTCGTGCGCGGGGAGCATCCTGGGGACGTTTCTCACCGGGTTCCTCCTGATCTCGAGGTTCGGGACTCGCGCGATCGTCTGGCAGGTGGCGGCCGTCCTCTTCGCGATGGCCGTGTTCGCGAGTGGCTTCTGGAATAGCCGGGCGAAGCAGGCGATGCTCCTCGCGGGGGTGCTCGCGTACGCCGGCGTCTTCGCGTTCCGGCACGCCTACCAGACCACCTACACGCGCGAATCGAACTACTACGCGATCAACGTCTACGACAGTCCCGTGCCGGGGAGGAACGTGAAGGGACTGTCCCTCGACCACCTCACGCACAGCCTCGTGGACCTGAACGACCCGACGTACCACGCGTACGGCTACGAGAAGACCTTCTCGGCGGTCGCGCGCTACGTGGCCGGAGACCGCCAGGACATCGGCGTCTTCTGCATCGGCGGCGGAGGGTACTCGTTCTCGCGGTATCTCGAGGTGGCCTACCCGAAGGCGGGCATCGAGGTGGCCGAGATCGACCCCGCCGTGACGCGAACGGCATACGAAGATCTCGCGCTGCCGGCGGCGTCGCGCATCGTCACGCGCAACGAGGACGCCAGGATCTTCCTGATGGGGCAGGACGCGCGCCCGCGCTACGACCTCGTGGTCGGCGACGCGTTCAACGACATGTCGGTTCCGTACCACCTGACCACCTTCGAGTTCAACGAGGAGGTCCGGAAGGTGCTCAAGCCGGAAGGCTTCTACGTCACCAACGTGATCGACGACGTGCGGGAGGGACTCTTCGCTCGCTCGTTCATGAAGACCCTTATGCGGAGCTTCCGCGGCGTGTACCTGGTGCAGCCGGGGGGCGGCTGGGGGCTGAGCACGTACGTCGTCATCGCCACGAACCGAGACTTCGACCGTGCCGAGCTCGACCGCTTGATCCGGTCCGATCCCAACGAGTTCGCCTCGGGAACGCTGATGACCCTCGAGGAGGTCGAGCGGGCCGCAGGAGCGAGGGAAGCCCCGGTGCTGACCGACGACTTCGTGCCGGTGGACAACATGATCGCCCCGCTCTTCGCGAGGGGATAGCCGCGCAGGCCGTGCGCCCCGTCTAAGTCCGGCGGTGCGGGACGGGAGTGAAAAAAAAGCACTCAGCGGCGAGCCGCCCAAAGTGATAGGATCGGCTGTCCATCAGGAGGAATCGTCATGCCCAAGCGCCCCGTCAGCCCGGTCAAGAAGCAGGTCCGCGTCATCCGGAAATCGCTGAAGGCGATCGAGAAGTCGCTCGCGCAGCTCGTCGCCGCCACGAACGGCATGGGCGTGCGGACAATCGCCCGCGGCGGGTTGAAGGGGCGCAAGCTCAAGCTCACACCCAAGCGCCGAGCGGCGCTGAAGGTCCAGGGGGCCTACATCGGCCACCTGAGGAACCTGAAGCCGGCGCAAAAGGCACGGGTCAAGGCGCTGAGGCAGTCCAAGGGAATGCTCGCCGCGATCTCCCTGGCGAAGCGCCTCGGGAAGGCGTAAGCCCGGAGGGGCCGCGGCCGCGGCGGGCGATTCCGCCGAGCCCGGAACGGGCGTATCCTTTCGGGTGGTCCGTTTCAGGACCGGTTGCGGATGGAATCCCGGGACGCGGTCCGGCGGGACGCGGCGAGCGCCGGGTCCGTGCTCGTGATCCTCCGGCAGGGAGGTCCGTCATGCGAGTCCCCGCGATCGCAAGCGTCCTGCTCGCCGTCCTGTCCGTCGCGCCCGCCTTTGCCGCCGACGTGGACGCGCGGAAACTCCTCGCCGCCGACCAGAAGGTCCAGGCTGGGCGGAAGGCCTTCGACGCGGGGGATCTGTCCGAGGCGCGCAAGCAGTACCAGAAAGCCCTCGACCTCGTGCCGTTCCAGCCCGACGCGTACCTCGGGCTCGGCCACATCTTCACGAAGGAGAAGCGCTTCGAGGAAGCTCTGGCGCACTACCAGAAGGCCGAGGAAGGGTACACGCGGCTCGCGAAGCTGAGGCAGGACCAGGCGGCCGCCGCGGACCTCGAGCGGCGCCAGGCGATCCAGGACCTCGGCCAGACGCAGGACAACCGTGCCAACGTCAAGGCGAGCGCCGGCTTCGAGAGGATGCAGGGCCTCAGCACGGACACCGCGATCAAGAACGCGCAGAATGCCGCGACTCCGGACGGCGTGCCCGACATCGGCGTGCCCGGCGAGGCTCACTTCTACACCGGCACGGCGTTCTTCCAGCTCGGCCGGGTGCCGGAAGCGATGGCCGAGTGGAAGGCCTGCGCGGAGAGGAGCTCCGAATTCGCTCCGGTGTACAACAACCTCGCCCTCGGATACTGGAAGCGCGGCCAGCTCAAGGAGGCCGTGGAGAGCCTCGATCGCGCGGAGAAGCTCGGCTTCAAGGTCCACCCGCAGCTCAAGGCGGACCTCCACAAGGCCGCGGCTCAGGCGGGGGTCGCCGTGCCGTCCGCCGAACCTCCCGCGGAGACGCCCGCCCCGGCGAAGTGAGGGCCGACAATCCGCTGGATGGAGGACGAAAACCGTCTTATGCTTACGCGTCCGCTTCGCGCAGTGCACCCGCCGCGCCTCGATCCCGCGTCGAGCGGCACGGGACGGGCCGGTGGCATTCCGGGCCCCGGGCTCGCTCGTCGAGCCTCCGGGGTGAGTGGGGGAGAGATGAAGCGTTTCCTGCTCAACAAGAGAGTTCTTCTCGCCGTCCTCGTGGCCGTCATCGCCGTGGGGATCTACGTGGCTGCGATGCCCAAGGCCGACGCTTTGGCCGGTCCGAGCGTCTGCACGTACTACAGCGATGCGAAGTACAAGACCGCCGTCGGCGCTCGCGGCACCGGCTGCTGCGGCGAGGTCATCAGCTGGGGCGTCACGTCGAAGTACATGAAGTGCCAGAGGCTCTACTGCCTCGACGTCCTCTGTCCGAACTAGGGATTCGTTGGATCCGGGAGGGTGCGGGAGCGTCCGCTCGCGCTCCCGTGCCCTTCTCACCCCCTCCTCGGCTTTCCACCGGGCCTTCTCGCCGGCTCGATCCACCCCCGGCGGCCCCTGTACCCCCATGGGCAACCACCCCCAAAAAAGCTCCCCACGAAATCAAGTTTGACGTATATGAATTAGCGCCCGGCTCGGCTTGCGACCCGGGAGGGCTGCGATGCGGCGCTTCGCCTGTTGGGTCATGATTTGCCTCTTCGCTGCGGGCTATCAGCCGCCGCGCGGCGAGGCATGCAGTTGCACCGCGGAACGGAACTGCGGTTGTGCCTGCTGGCGGCACGAAGCACCCGCTCCAGCCGCGGGGCACGAGGAGAACAGCCCCGCGCGCCCCTGCTGCGCCCCGAAGGAAACCCGCAAGTCGAGCGTCTGCGGCGCGTCGCACGATTCGAGTGGCCGGACGGTACCTGCGCTTCCGGAGACCAAGAGCGGCTCTCACGACACCGGGCAGCCGATGGACTGGCTGGCCGCGGTGGCTCCGCGAGTCGTGACCCCGGGCGAATCCGACCAGATTCCGGAATGCCAACGAATCACGGTGTCCAACGTCTCGCCAAAGCCGCAGGTACCCCCTCCCTGAAGCCGCTTCCCCCCGAAACGCCTCTGAAGTGACCGGTTCCTCGAGGTTCGGCGGCTCCGTCCGCCAGGGGGAAGACCATGAAAGCATCGCGCGGCCGCCACGCGGCCTGGACAGCCTCTTGCCTGCTGCTCCTTCTCGCGGCTCCGATGGCGAGCCTCGCCGGCGCCTCGGGCGTCGCCGGGCGCGTCGTGGACAGGGCCGGCGATCCCGTGCCGGGCGCCGTCGTCACGTTCACCTGCCCAGGGGGGCGGCCGCGCCGGCCGTTCTGACGGACGAGAACGGCCGGTTCCTGTCGCCGCGGCTGGCGGAGGGAGAGTGCACCATCGAGGCTTCGCTCCCGTCGATGAACCGCCGGACCCTCGCGCGCCAGCAAGTGCTCGCGGGAAAGGTCTCGGAGATCGAGCTCCGGCTCGACGTGGACATGATTCGCGAGCAGGTCGCGGTGAAGGGAATAGCGGTTCGCGAGGGCGTCGAATCCCGCGAGATCCGCGAGAGCTTCTCGCGGGACGCCGGCGAGGCCCTCGCCAGGGTCGAGGGCGTCCGGAAGATCCGGAAGGGCGGCATCGCGAACGACGTCGTGGTGAGGGGCTTCAAGGGAGAGAACCTGAACGTGCTCATCGACGGCCAGCGGATCTACGGCGCCTGCCCGAACCGCATGGATCCTCCGGCCTTCCACGTGGACTTCGCCGAGATCGAGCGGATCGACGTGAAGAAGGGGCCGTTCGACATGACGAGCGTGGGCGGACTCGGCGGTATGGTGAACATCGTCACGCGAGAGCCTGACGCGGGAGTTCACGCGACCGCGAACGTCACGGCCGGATCGTTCGACTACCAGGCGCCCTCGCTCGGCGCGTCCTACGCCGCGGCGGCCTGGAGCCTGAAGGGGGGATACGCGTCGCGGAGCGGCGACCCCTTCAAGGACGGCGAAGGTGCGCCGTTCACCGACGTCGCCAACTACCAGCCCTCCGCCTCGGGCAAGCGCGCCTTCGACATCAGGACGGGATGGGTCGGCGCCGCCTTCAACCTGCGGCCGGCGCACCGGCTGGAGGTGCAGGCGACGAGGCAGAGCGGAAACCTGCAGCTCTATCCCTACCTGCTGATGGACGCCGAGTACGACGACGCGGACCGGGTATCCGCCTCGTACCGCGCCCAGGGACCGTTCGGCGCCGTCGAGGGCATCGAGGCTAGCGCCTCCTACGCCCGCGTGGACCACTACATGACGGACGCCCTCCGGACCTCGGCCGCCGGAGCGGCGAGGGCGTACAGCATGGCGACAGAGGCGCGGTCATCCGTGCTCGGCGAGAGGCTCCAGGCCAAGCTGCGGCACGGCCTGGCGCTGGGGATCGAAGCCTACCAGCGGAGCTGGAACACCTCGACGGTCATGGCCGGCATGGCGTACAAGCCCCAGGGCACGATTCCGGACGTCGGCGTGGACTCGGCCGGCATCTACGCCCTCTACGGGGCGAAGGTTTCCGCGAAGTGGAGGATCGAGGCCGGGGCCCGGCTCGACCGCGCGAGGAGCGCGGCCGATCCCGACCTCGCGAACACCGATCTCTACTACGCCTACCACGACACCCGCTCGACCTCGGCCACCGACACGCTCGGCGCCGCGAGCGTGACGGCCACCTTCTCGCCGGCCGAGGCATGGGAGCTGTTCGGAGGTCTCGGCCGCACGGAGCGCGCGCCCGATCCGCAGGAGCGCTACTTCGCGCAGAAGCGAAGCGGGCGCCGACTGGGTCGGCAACCCGGCCCTCGTCGCCGCCGCGAAACACCGAGATCGACCTCGGCGCCCGCTTCCGGTCGGGCGGATTCTCCGTCGAGGCGAGCGTCTTCTACGCGGCGGTGAGCGACTTCGTCGCCGTCACGGACACCGCGCGCGTCAACGAGGTCGCCGGCGTGACCAACACGAAGGCCCGGTCGTACGTGAACAACGACGCGCGGATGCGAGGCGGCGAGGCCACGCTGCGGTGGGCGCCGACCGGGAAGGTCGCGGCGAGCCTCGGGGTGTCGTACGTCCGCGGCGAGCAGGACGTCTCTCCCGCCCTCGGGATCACGGACCCCGATCTGCCGGAGATGGCGCCGCTGGCCGCCCGCGCATCCCTCCGGTACGACGCCGGCAAGTGGTTCGCCGAGGGCGAGGGCGTCGCCTCCGCGGAGCAGGACCGCATCTCGAGCGACCTGCTCGAGAGCCGGACGCCGGGCTGGGGTGTGCTGAATCTGCGCGGCGGGGTGCTGTTCCGCCACTTCTCGATCGTCGCGGGAGCGACGAACGTCTTCGATCGTTACTACACGGAGAACTACTCGTACCAGCGCGACCCATTCCGCTTGGGAGTCGTGGTTCCCGAGCCTGGGAGGACCTTCACGGCGTCATTGCAGTTGCGCTACTGATCCGGGGCAGCCCGGAGCGAGGGCGGCGGAGCGCACTCCGGGCAGGGCTGCAGGCTCCAGAACGGGAGTGGAGATCCACTCCGGAGGGGGGTGTATCTCGAGTTGCCACGGCTCGAGGCGGGCACTTGACGCAAGTCAGACCGAGTAGGAACTACGCCGCAACAATTTCGCTGCGTAAATCTTGCCGTGTCAGTGACTTAGGCAGGGGGGGATGCTTCAATAGACCTTATTTATCAGCAATTTACGTCGAAATTAACATCGGATTCGGGGCCTATCGTCGTAGATTTCGGGCGACCCAGGGGAGACGACATCCATCGTGGCCCAGAACGCAGGTCGGCCAGGGGTCGACCGGTGCTCCTCCGAGTACCCGGTCGCCGGCCTGTAGCGAGAGGCAGGAGGGGGAGCATGAAGAAGCGTTCATACTCGATCTGGGGCGTCGCCGTGACCGCGGCGTTGTGCCTGGCGCTCGCGGGTGTCGCGAACGCCCAGCAGGTCCCGCTGCCCGGCACCGCCATTCCGAAATGGGTGGACCCGCTGCCGCAGTTCCCGGCGCGGGTGGACGCCACTAAGCCGCTGCGCGTCACCGCCATGGAGCTCCAGCAGCAGGTGCTGCCGTCGGCTCTGTACCCGGCGACCTTCTCGCTGGGCACGTACGTCTGGGGCTACAAGATCGAAGAGCTCAGCGCGGGAGCCGTGACGGCCACGTATCCGGCCCACTACCCGGCCTTCACCGTGGTCGCGCAGAGAGGCGTCCCAACGAGGGTGGAGTTCTTGAACCAGCTCGTGGATCCCTTCCTGCAGCGGTATCCCGCCGGCGGCGGCGTGGCCACCTTCGCGGTGGACCAGACGCTGAACTGGGCGGATCCTTTGAACCAGGGGACCCTCTTCACCCCGTATGCCGGCCCGATCCCGATCTGCACGCACCTGCACGGCGGGGCCATTCCTTCCGCGTTCGACGGCGGCCCGGATGCCTGGTTCACGCCGAACCTGGCCCTGGACGGGTCCCCGCTCACGCCGATCACCGGCCCCGGTTACGTGACGAACACCTACACGTATCCGAACACCCAGGAAGCGGGCACGGTGTGGTTCCACGACCACGCTCTCGGCATCACCCGCCTGACCCCGCACATGGGGCTGGCGGCGTTCTACCTGATCAAGGACCCCGCGAACGAGCCGATGAACCTGCCGTCCGGGCCCTTCGACCAGGAGATAGCGATCCAGGACCGGCTGTTCGACACGAACGGCCAGCTCGTCTTCCCGGCGGCGGGGATCAACCCCACCGTCCACCCGTTCTGGATGCCGGAGTTCTTCGGCGACACGATCGTGGTCAACGGCAAGACCTGGCCGTACTTCAACGTCGAGCCGCGCCGGTACCGCCTGCGCCTGCTGAACGGCTCGAACGCGCGGGTCTACGACCTCACCTTCGACAACCCGAAGATCCCGGTCTGGGTCATCGCGACCGACGACGGCTACCTCGACGCGCCGGTGCCGATCAAGAACCTCGTAATCGCCCCCGGCGAGAGGTACGAGATCATCGTGGACTTCAAGCGGGTCCCGCGCGGCTTCACCACGCTGACGAACTCCGGCAAGGCGCCCTACCCGAACGGCGCGCCGGCCGACAACAAGACCGTCGGCCAGATCCTCCGGTTCAACGTCAATGTTCCGCTCTCGGGCCCCGACCTCAGCTGCGATCCGGCTGTGGGCGCCTGCGCCCTCCGGCCGAACAACCCGATCGTCCGGCTGAATCCGAACCCGGCGAGCGTGCCGGTGCGCCGGCTGACGCTCAACGAGGAGATCGGCCCCGGCGGGCCGCTCGAGATGCTCCTGAACAACACGAAGCTCGACAGGCTCGGCATGCCGAACGCGATCACCGAGCGGCCTCAGATCGGCTCGACCGAGATCTGGGAACTCGTCAACCTCACCGCCGACACGCACCCGATGCACACGCACCTGGTGGCCTTCCAGGTCCTCAGCAGGCAGAAGTTCAACGCCAGGCAGTACACCACGGCCTACGACGCTTCGTTCCCTGGCGGCTTCAATCCGGCGGACGGCCTGACCTACGCCCCCGGCGTCTACATGCCCGGCTACGGCCCGCCGCTGGCTTACGGCAACTGCGCTCCAGGCGCGATCTGCGGCGGCAATCCCGATCCGACTCCGTACTTCCAGGGCGGCCCCATGCCGACCCCGGCGGTCGAGAACGGCTGGAAGGACACGGTCCAGTCCAACCCCGGCGAGGTGACGCGGTTCGCGGTCCGGTTCGCTCCCGAGGACATCCCGGTGGACGGCGTTAGCCCGGGCGTGAACGCGTACCAGTTCGATCCGACCGCTCCGCTCGGGACGGTGGACTTCGCGGGCTATCCCGGCGGACCCGGCTACGTCTGGCACTGCCACATCATCGATCACGAGGACAACGAGATGATGCGGCGCTACGAGATCGCTCCGTAACCGTATTCGATCTCCAACACGAGGGGGCCGCGTCAGCGGCCCCCTTTGTGTTATAGATGCTCATCGTGAAGAAAACCGTTGCTGTCGTCGCTGTACTGATCGTCGCGCTCTGCGCCTTTCTCGCCGGAACCTGGTACGCCGGCGGGTCGAAGGGCGCCGGCGGCGCCGCGGGAGAGAGGAAGGTCCTCTACTACGTGGACCCGATGAATCCCGCGCTCACTTCCGACAAGCCGGGGATCGCACCGTGCGGCATGCCTCTCGAGCCGGTCTACGCGGACGAGGACCCCGGCGCCCGGGCGGCCGCCAAGAAGCTCGGCTCGCTGCCCGCCGGCACGGTCCGGATCGGCTCCGAGAAGCAGCAGGTCATCGGCGTGCGCCTCGGCGAGGTCGAGAAGAAGCCGCTGTCGTACGAGCTGCGCCTGACCGGAAAGGTCGCCGCCGACGAGACGCGGCTCTTCCGCGTGACGTCCGTCACCGAGGGATGGGTGAGGGAGCTCTCCCCCGCGACCACCGGGAGCTTCGTGAAGAAGGACGACGTGCTCGCGACCTACTACGCCCAGGAGGTCCAGGGGCCCCAGCAGGCCTACCTGTACGCGCTCGAGGCGCTCGACCGTTTCAAGGCGAGCGGTTCGGCGACCCCCGACCAGATCGCGCTGAACGAGAAGAACGTCCTCAACACGAAGCAGGCGCTCAAGAACCTCGGGATGGGGGACGCGCAGCTCGACGAGATCGGCCGGACCCGCAAGGCGACGCCGAACGTCCAGGTCAGAGCACCCGCGAGCGGCATCGTTCTCCAGCGCAACGTCACGCTGGGCCAGCAGTTCGACCGCACCCTCGACCTGTTCGTCGTTGCGGACCTGTCCAGGGTCTGGGTCCTCGCGGACGCGTTCGAGGGGGACGCGGCGCACCTTACGCCCGGGGCCGCGGTCTCGGTGTTCCACCCGGTCTTCAAACGGAGATTCCCGGGACGCGTCGGCGAGGTCCCTCCGGTGTTCGATGCATCCTCGCGCACCCTGAAGGTGCGCCTGGTCGTGGACAATCCGGGGAACGTCCTGCGGCCGGACATGTTCGTCGACGTCGACCTGCCGGTGAGCGTGCCGGAGACCCTGGTCGTGCCGGCGGACGCCGTTCTCGACTCGGGGACGGCCAAGACCGTCTTCGTCGACCGCGGCGAGGGGTTCTTCGAGCCGCGCTCCGTCGAGACGGGGTTCAGGGTCGGCGATCAGGTCCAGATCGTCTCGGGACTGATGCCCGGGGAGAAGATCGTCGTGTCCGGGAACTTCCTGATCGACTCCGAGAGCCGCATGAAGGCGGCCATGGGCGGCATGGCGCAGCCCACGAGCAAGGACCCGATTTGCGGCATGGACGTGGACGAGGCCAAGGCGCGGGCCGAGGGGCTCACGAGCGAGCACCAGGGCCGGACCTACTTCTTCTGCAATCCGGGGTGCAAGCAGACCTTCGACAAGGACCCCGCAGCTCACGCCCATGATTGACCGCGTCGTCGATCTCGCCGTCCGGCACAAGATCGTCGTCTTCCTCCTCGTGGCCGTCGCGGCGATCGCCGGCTGGCGGTCCATGCGGCGGCTGCCGCTCGACGCGATCCCGGACCTGTCCGACACGCAGGTCATCGTCTACTCCCGCTGGGACCGCAGCCCCGACCTCGTCGAGGACCAGGTCACCTACCCGATCGTCACCGCGATGCTCGGCGCCTCCCGCGTGCGCGCGGTGCGCGGCTTCTCCGACTTCGGCTACTCGTTCGTCTACGTGATCTTCGAGGACGGGACGGACATCTACTGGGCGCGGTCCCGCACGCTCGAGTACCTCTCGGCGGTCCTCCCCCAGCTTCCCGAAGGGGTGAAGACGCAGATCGGCCCGGACGCGACGGGTCTCGGATGGGTGTTCCAGTACGTCCTCGAGGACGAGTCGGGGCGGCACAGCCTCGCCGAGCTGAGATCGGTCCAGGACTGGTACCTGCGGTACCACCTCAAGGCGGTGCCGGGCGTCGCGGAGGTCGCCCCCCTCGGCGGCTTCGGCAAGCAGTACCAGATCAACCTCGATCCCAACCGCCTCAAGAACTACGGGGTCACCGTCCAGCAGGTCGTCGAGGCGGTCCGGGCGGGGAACGTCGAGTCGGGGGCGCGGCTCATCGAGTTCGGCGGCACCGAGTACATGGTCCGGGGGCGCGGGTACGCCCGGTCGGTCGAGGACTTCGAGAACATCGTCCTCGAGGCGGGGGAGGGGGGCGCGCCGATCCGCGTGCGCGACGTGGGGCAGGTCGTCCTCGGTCCGGACCTGCGCCGCGGCGTCTCGGACTACAACGGGACGGGCGAGGCGGTCTCCGGGATCGTCGTGATGCGCCAGGGACAGAACGCCCTCGACGTCATCGAGCGCGTGAAGGCGAAGCTGGAGGAGATCGAGCCCGGGCTCCCCGAGGGGGTCAAGGTCGTTCCGGTGTACGACCGCTCGGAGCTGATCGTCCGCGCGATCGACAACACGCGGTCCACGCTGATCGAGGTCATCCTCACGACCTCGCTCGTGATCCTCGTGTTCCTCTGGCACATTCCCAGCGCGATGATCCCGGTGGTCACGATCCCGGTTACCGTGCTGATCGCGTTCGTCCCGTTCGGGATGCTCGGCGTCACCGCGAACATCATGTCGCTCGGAGGGATCGCCATCGCGATCGGCGCCCTGGTGGACGCCTCGATCGTGGTCGTCGAGCAGACGCACAAACGCATCGAGGAATGGCAGCGCGGCGACCGGCGCGAGGACTACCGCGAGGTCGTCATGGGCGCGATCAAGCAGGTCGCGGGGCCGAGCTTCTTCTCGCTCCTCGTCATCGGCGTGTCCTTCCTGCCCGTCCTCGCCCTCGAGGCGCAGGAGGGGCGGATGTTCAAGCCCCTCGCGTACACCAAGACGCTGGCGATGGTCGTGGCGGCTTTCCTGGCGATCACGTTCGATCCCGCCCTCAGGATGCTGATCACGCATTTCCGGAGCTTCGACTTTCGCCCGCTGTGGCTCTGCCGGGCCGTCAACGCGGTGCTCGTCGGCCGCGTGCGCTCCGAGGAGACCCACCCCGTCAGCCGCGTCCTGATGCGCCTCTACGCCCCCGTCGCCGTCTGGTCGCTCCGGTGGAAATGGGCGGTGATCGCGCTCGCGGTGCTGCTGGTCGTCTCGACGGTGCCCGTCTACCTCTCGCTGGGGTCGGAGTTCATGCCGCCCCTCGACGAGGGGGCGCTGTTCTTCATGCCGACGACGATGCCCGGCATCTCGATCACGGAGGCGCAGCGGCTGCTCCAGGTCACGGACCGCATCATCAAGCGATTCCCCGAGGTGGACCAGGTACTCGGCAAGGCGGGGAGGGCGGAGACCTCCACGGACCCGGCGCCGCTGTCCATGCTGGAAACGGTCGTCACGCTCAAGCCGAAGTCGGAGTGGCGGCGCGTTCCCACCTGGTACTCGTCGTGGGCGCCGGAGTGGCTCAAGCCGGCCTTCCGGACGATCACTCGGGACCACATCTCGGTCGAGCAACTCACCCAGGAGATGAACGACGCCCTGCGGCTCCCGGGCCTGTCCAACGCGTGGACGATGCCGATCAAGGCCCGCATCGACATGCTGTCCACCGGGATCAGGACGCCGGTCGGCATCAAGATCACGGGGGACGACCTCGCGAGGATCGAGGAGGTAGGAACCAAGGTCGAGCGGGCGCTCGCGTCGGTGCCGGGAACGCGCAGCGTGTTCGCGGAGCGCACCGCGCAGGGCTACTTCCTCGACTTCGAGTGGGACCGCAACGCGCTCGCCCGCTACGGGCTGAGCGTCGAGGAGGCGCAGGACGTCCTCCAGGGGGCGGTGGGCGGCGAGAGCGTGACGACCACGGTCGAGGGGCGCGCGCGCTACTCGGTGAACGTCCGCTACCAGCGGGATTTCCGGGCGGACACCGAGGCGCTCGGCCGCGTGCTCGTCCCGGTCAACGAGGGGAAGGCCCAGATCCCGCTGTCGCAGCTCGCCACGATCCGGACCGTGTCCGGGCCGAGCATGATCCGGAACGAGGACGGCCTCCTGACCGGCTACGTCTACATCGACATGGCCGGGCGCGATCCGGCGGGATACATCGAGGAGGCCCGCGAGGTCCTGAAGAGGTCGGTCCCGGTGCCGCCCGGCTATGCCCTGACCTGGAGCGGCCAGTACGAGGCGATGCAGCGGGTGCGGGAGCGGCTGTCGGTGGTCGTGCCGGTGACGCTGCTCCTCATCTTCCTGCTCCTCATGATGAACACCCGGTCCCTGACCAAGACGCTCATCGTCGTGCTCGCGGTGCCGTTCTCGGCGGTGGGCGCGATCTGGCTGCTTTGGCTGCTCGGCTACAACATGAGCATCGGCGTCTGGGTCGGTCTCATCGCGCTGCTCGGAGTGGACGCCGAGACGGGCGTGTTCATGCTGCTCTACCTCGACATCGCGTACGAGCAGGCGAAGAAGGCCGGGAAGCTGAGGAGCCTGCAGGATCTTCGCGAGGCGATCCTCGAGGGGGCGGTGAAGCGGCTGCGGCCGAAGTTCATGACCGTGGCCACCGAGCTCGGCCTGCTGCCGGTGATGTGGTCCACCGGGACGGGCTCCGACGTCATGAAGCGGATCGCGGCCCCGCTGATCGGCGGGATCTTCACCTCCTTCCTGCTCGAGCTGGTCGTCTATCCCGCGATCTACGAGATCTGGAAGTGGCATTTCGAGGTCAAGCCCTCGCTCGCGAAACTCGAGGAGAAGCCATGATCCTCCGGCTCCGCTTCGGCACGACGATCCTCGCGGTGGCCCTCGCGGCCGGCGGCGCGGCCGCCGCGGAGCGGCCCGCGCTCGCGCTGGGCAAGGAGGTCGCGCGGGTCGAGGCGCCCGCGTTCCTCCTCCACGCCGGCGACGGCAGCGGCCGGCTCTTCGCCGGAGAGCGGGGAGGGAGGATCGTCGTCTTCGGCGGGGAGCTTCCGCGGCAGCAGGTTTTTCTGGACATCGCCTCCAGGGTGGACCTGCCCGGGGGCGGTTTGCGCGCGGCGGCGTTCCCCTTCGACTTCGCGGACAAGCGGAGTCTCTACGTGTCCTACGTCGGGAAGGAGAAGGACCTCGTCGTCTCGCGGTTCCGGCTCGTCCAGGGAGGGGATGCCGCCGATCCCGCGACGGAAACGGTGCTGCTCCGCGTGCCGCGGGCGGGAGGCGAGCGGCCGGGCGGCGGCCTCGCCTTCGGCCCCGACGGCAAGTTGTGCGTCGGAGTCGGAGAGGGAGCGGCGGCGAAGAAGAGCCGCGGGGAGGCCCAGAGCCTCGCCTCGCTGCTGGGGAAGATCCTGCGCATCGACGTGGAATCGAGCGCGAAACCCTACGGGGTTCCCGTCGACAACCCCTTCGCGAAGACCGCGGGGGCGCGCCCGGAGATCTGGGCCAGGGGCCTCGGCAATCCGTCCTGGCTCACGTTCGACCCGAGGACGGGCGACCTCGTCGTCACGGACGCGCTGGGCGCGCGGCACGAGGAGCTCGACGTCCTGCCCGGCACGAGCCTGGGTGGCGAGAACTACGGCTGGAACGTGCTCGACGGAACCGACTGCCGGGCCAAGGATCCCTGCGACAAGGCCGGTTTCGCCATGCCGGCGGCGGTCTTCCCCCGATCGAAGGGTTGCGAACTGGGCCCAGGAGTGATCGCGCGCGGCGGGACCTATCCGGAGATCGAGGGCGATTACGTTTTTGGAGGCGACTGTTCGACGCGCCTCAAGGGAATCCGCAGGACCGAGGCCGGAGGCTGGGAGAGCCGCGATCTCTTCGACGCGGGAATCCGCCTTTCCGCCGTCGGGGCCGGAGAAAACGGGGTGATTTTCGTCGCGGATCGTCGTACAGGAAAGGTGTACGAGGTCCGGCCGGCGACTGACTCCGGCGGCACTCGATAGGTGGAAACGCGGATTGGGCTCACTCGGGAAGAGTCTGGGCGCGGTTTTGTGCGCCATGGCCATTGCGAGCGGTGGGGTCGTGTCGGCCGCTCCGGCCGGGCGGCTCTCGCTCGACGAGCGGATCGCCGCGCAGCGGGCCATCGAAAGCGTTTTCTGGGAGCACCGGACCTGGCCCGCCGAGAACGCCGGAGCGAAGCCGCCGCTCGAGAGCCTGCTGCCGGATGAGGCGATTCGAGCGAAGGTCCTCGAGGGCCTCGCGTACTCCGAGGCCCTCGAGAAGTTCTGGGGCCGCCCGCTGACGCCGGAGCAGCTTCGCGCCGAGGTGGAGCGGATGGCCGGCGCGACGCGGGATCCCGCCACGCTGCAGGAGCTGTTCGCCGCGCTGGGAAGCGACCCGGAGCGGATCGCGGAGTGCCTCGCCCGTCCCGCGCTCGCGGAGCGGCTCGTCCGGAGCGGGTACGCCTCGGACGCGAGCTTCCACGCCGCCGTCCGCCGTCGCGCTGAACAGGCCGTGGCGGGCGCCCTCGCGCCCGGCTCGCTGAGAGCGCTGGGCGCGGAGTACGCCGAGACCACCTGGGTGGAGAACGCTCGGGGTTCCGCCGGGGCGGTCGCGAGACGGGCGGGCGAGGTGGCGGTCGAGTCGAAGGAAGAATGGGGCCGGCTCACCGCGCGGCTCGCGGGCTGGTTCGGGCTCCACCCGTCGAGAGGAGGGCGAAGGGGCGATCCGCGCTTCGCGGTCCGACAGAAGCAGGCGGCCGGGATGGATCGCCTCCCCGAAGATCGCATCAGTCCCCTGCAGGAGGCCGAGGACCGCTACTTCGTCGCCGGCGTCCTTCGAGCCGCCCCGGGACGCGTCACCGTAGCGACCGCGAGCTGGCCCAAGCGCGGCTTCGAGGATTGGTGGGGCGAGGTTCGAGACGCTCTCGTGAGGGACGCCCTGGCGCGGCCCGAGGGTGCGATGCTCCCGGTTCTCGGCGCCCAGGGCGAGCTACCCGCGATCACGGGTGCGGCCTGTACGGACGATCGGTGGGCCGGCATTCGCACCGGCGAGGTCCCCGAGGAGAGGGACTCGCACACGGCGGTGTGGACGGGGACCGAGATGATCGTCTGGGGTGGCTCCGGCCTGGCCGGAGCGCTGAGCTCCGGCGGCCGCTACAACCCGGCCACCGACACGTGGACGCCGACGCCTGTCGACGCCAACACGCCGGTGCCGCGCTGGAACCACACGGCGGTCTGGACCGGCACCGAGATGATCGTCTGGGGCGGCTTCAGCGGCTGGGACGACACGGACACCGGCGGAAGGTACAACCCCACGACCGGCGCGTGGACCGCGACGTCCGTGGGCAGCGGCGTCCCGCCGATCCGGGAAAGCCACACCGCGGTGTGGACCGGCAGCGAGATGATCGTGTGGGGAGGGGATTCGGTCCTGGTGGGCTTCCTGAACACGGGAGGCCGCTACGCGCCGTCCACCGACTCCTGGACGCCGACCTCGGGGGGCGGCAACGTTCCCTCGGTGCGGTCTCTCCACACGGCGGTGTGGACCGGGACCGAGATGATCGTGTGGGGAGGCTCGAACGACCTCGGCTTCACGAACACCGGCGGCCGGTACGATCCCGTGGGAGATTCGTGGACGCCGACCGGCATCGGTGCGGCCGTTCCCTCCGCGCGCAGCCATCACAGCGCCGTCTGGACAGGCAGCGAGATGATCGTGTGGGGCGGGTCTTCCGGAGCGGGGCACCTGAACAGCGGCGCGCGCTACCGGTTGTCGCCCGAGGGATGGGCCCCGATGTCCGCCGGCGCCAACACGCCCTCCGCGCGCTATCTGCAGACGGCCGTGTGGACCGGGGGCGAGATGATCGTCTGGGGCGGCTTCAGCGGGACGAGGTACGTCGCCACGGGAGGCCGGTACAACCCGCTGTCCGATACCTGGGCCGCGACGGCGAACGGGGCGGCGGCGCCCGCCACGCGCGGATACCACACCACCGTCTGGACCGGCACCGAGATGATCGTCTGGGGCGGCTACTTCTACGACGGCTCCGATCACGTGCTGGACTCGGGAGGGCGGTACGACCCCGGAACGGACGCGTGGACGCCGACGACGGCCTGGTCCGACCGGCGAAGACTGCACACCGCGGTCTGGACCGGCAGCGAGATGATCGTCTGGGGCGGGGAGCGCTCGCATCTGCCCGCGCCCGCGTTCCGCCTCGCCAGCGGAGGCCGCTACGTGCCCGCCACCGACTCCTGGCGGTCCACCTCGATGGGCGCGGGCGTTCCCGCCCCCCGGCAGTATCACACTGCGGTCTGGACCGGCGCGGAGATGATCGTCTGGGGTGGATCCAATCCGCCGTCCGCCGAGTACAACACGGGAGGCCGCTACGACCCGGTGCACGACTCCTGGACGGCGACCTCGACGGGCACCGGAACCCCGGCGGCGCGGGACACGCACGCCGCCGTGTGGACCGGGACCGAGATGATCGTGTGGGGAGGATGGGACGGCTTCAGCTCCTTCGGCACGGGGGGGCGCTACGTCCCGTCTTCGAACACCTGGACGCCGACCGCTACCGGCCCGCAGGGACGCTTCGCCCACACCGCCGTGTGGAGCGGGAGCGAGATGATCGTCTGGGGAGGCGAGAACTACACCTGGGGAGGAACGGCCACCTGGCTGAACAGCGGCGGCCGCTATGCGCCGGCGACGAACACCTGGAGCTCGACGCCGTCCGACGCGAGCACGCCGGCGGCGCGCGCGTGGCACGTCGCGGTCTGGGCCGGCGACCGGATGATCGTCTGGGGTGGCCGCGACGGAGCGATCCTTCCACGATACCGGCGGGAGCTACGTGCCCGGTGCGATGTCCTTCACGCCGACGAGCGCCGGCGCCGGCGTGCCTTCTCCCCGGGCGTACGCGGCCGCGGTCTGGACCGGCGCCGAGATGGTCGTCTGGGGAGGCTCGTCCGGCGACGGCGCCGGGCAGCAATTCCTCGGCACCGGCGGGCGCTACGCCCCGTCCGGCGACCGATGGGTCCCGACCTCGACAGGGACGAGCGTTCCCTCGGCGCGCGACTCGCACACCGCGGTGTGGACGGGGAGCGAGCTGATCGTCTGGGGCGGTCGCGACGCGGCCTCGAGTCTCGCCTCCGGGGGACGCTACTGCGCGGCGAGCTGCTCGTCGCCGGTGCCGACGGGGACGCCGCAGCTGAGCGTCACCGACGACAACGTCACCGCGACGATCTCGTGGGTCGGGGTGACGGGCGCGACCGGCTACGACCTCGCGCGCGGAGGGCTGGCTTCGCTGCGCGCGTCTTCCGGCAACTTCACCGTCGCCACCGACTCGTGCCTGCAGAACGACACGCCCTCGATGAGCGCCACCGATGCCGCCGCGCCGGCGGCGGGAGACGGCTTCTGGTACCTCGTGCGCGGCGCGAGCTGCGCCGGCCACGGCACGTACGATTCCGGCGCGCCGAGCCAGACGGGAAGCCGCGACGCGGAACTGGACGCCTCCGCGAACGGCTGTCCCTGATCGGGGCTCCTACTTCCTCGCAGCCTTCCCGAGCCGGCGGATCCCTTCCGCGAGCGTCTCGTCCTTCTTGCAGAAGGCGAAGCGCACGAGGTGGCGGAACGGCGCGGGGTCCTCGCAGAACGCCCCGACGGGGATCGCGGCCACCCCCGCGCGCGCGGGCAGCTCGCGGCAGAACCGGTCCGCGTCGTCGAAGCCGAGGGGACGCACGTCGGCGACCGCGAAGTAGGTTCCCGCGGGGCGGCGCACCTCGAAGCCGGCTTCCTCCAGCCCGTCGCAGAGGAGATCGCGCCGGGCGCGGTAGGCGGCGGCGAACTCGCGGAAGTAGGCATCGTCGGCCGCGAGCGCTCCCGCGATCGCGTGCTGGAACGGCGTCGCGGTGCAGAACGTCACGAACTGGTGGGCCGACCGGATCGCCGCCGAGAGCCCGGGCGGCGCGCACGCGAAGCCGACCTTCCAGCCGGTCAAGCTGAACGTCTTCCCCGACGAGGAGATCATGACCGTCCGCTCGCGCATCCCGGGGAGCGCCGCCAGCGGAACGTGCTCGCCCTCGAACACGAGGTGCTCGTACACCTCGTCGGTGACCGCGATCAGGTCCCGGTCGCGGCAGAGGGCGGCGATCGTCTCGAGCTCCGCGCGCGAGAAGACCTTCCCGAGCGGGTTCTGCGGCGTGTTCAGCAGGAGGAGGCGCGCCCGAGGTCCCGCGGCCCGCGAGAGCGCGTCCGGATCGAAGTCGAAGCCGGGCGGGACGAGAGGAACCGTTCGCACCGTCACCCCGGCGAGGGCGAGCGCAGGGCGATAGGAATCGTACGCGGGGTCGAAGACGATCGCCTCGTCCCCGGGCTCGCAGAGGGCGGAGAGGGTCGCGAAGAGCGCCTCGGTCGCGCCGGAGAAGACCGTGACCTCGGAGTCGGGGTCGTACTCGAGCCCGTAGAACCGCTTCCGGTGCGCGGCGACCGCGCGGTTCAGCGCGGGCAGGCCGGACGATCGGCAGTACTGGCTCTCCCCCGCGCGGATGGCCGCGATCGCGGCCTCCTTGACGAACGCGGGACCGTCGAAGTCCGGGAACCCCTGTCCCAGGTTGACCGCCCCGTGCTCGACGGCGAGGCGGGTCATCTCGGTGAAGATGCTCGTCCCGAACGGCGCCAGCCGCCTGTTGAGATACGGCCGAGAGCTCATCGGTGCACCCTCCGCTCCACCGTGATGCGAGCCGGCCGTCCGCGGTCGAGTTCGGCCCGCGCGGCACGCGGCGGCGTTGCGCGGCGCAAGTCGCCGCGCAACCGGAGCGGGGCGGCGCGGCGACGTCTCGCCGCGCGGCGCCGAAGCGTGCCGCGCGGGCCGAACTCGAGCGCGGACGGCCGGCGACTCGAACCGCGAGGCTGGGTCCTACTTGCTCCCCATCTCGGACAGGATGTGCGTCGCGGCGTCCACCTCGGTCATGACCCAGTACACGTAGCGAACGTCCACGAGGATCGAGCGCGTGCGCACCGGGTCGAAGACGATGTCGGAGCCGACCGTGTCGAAGGTGCCGTCGAAGAGCAGGCCGACCAGCTCTCCCTTGGCGTTCAGGGCGGGGGAGCCGGAGTTGCCGCCCGTGGTGTCCACCGTGGCCAGGAAGTTCACCGGCACGTTCCCGAGCTTGGGGCTGGCGTAGGGCGACGTCTTGCCGGACTTGAACGCGGCGATCGCGTCGAGCTCCTTCTTGGGCGCGTTGAAGTCTCCCTTGCCGGTGTGCTTCTCCGCGATGCCGTAGAGCGTGGTCTGCGGGAGGTACATCAGGCCGTCGTGCTCCTCGACCCCTTCGACCTTGCCGAACGTGACGCGGAGCGTGCCGTTGGCGTCGGGGGCGAGGGCGCCGCCCGAGAACTCGAGGAGCGCGCGGATGTAGGTCGGCATGAGGCGCGAGCGGAGGCCCTCGTTCTTCTTGCCGCGCTCCTCGACCTCGTCCGTCGCAGGGTAGAGCTTGACGGCCAGGTCGATGAAGCTGTCCTTCGTCGCGGTCACATCGGCGGTGGACTTGTCGAGGAGGCCGATGCGTGTCGCCATGTCGTCGAGCTTCGTCCCGGCGTACATCTTGTCCAGGAACGCGTCGATCGCCTTCCCCGCGTCGGACTCGCTCATGCCGACCGCGAGGCCGGCGGCCTCGTCCACGACCGCGAGGCGCTGGTCGGCGGGGAGACGCGCCGCGTCGAGCAGCGCATACCGGAACAGGGCGCGGTCCGCCTTGAGGTCGAGCGTCTTCTGCTGGCGCTCCTCCCGCTCGCGGATCCGCTGCCAGTTGCGCTCCTGGTACTCGGGCTGCCGGTCGATGTCCGCCTTGGCCCGCTCGAGCGACAGCTTGTAGGCCGTCCGCGCCGAGCCGAGGAGCGCCGAGCCCCCGGCCGCCCCGCGCAGGGCGGCGTCGCGCTCGCGGGTCTTCATCTCCTCGGCCATCAGGGCGTTCAAGGCCGGGAGCGCGTCGCCGAACTCCTTCTGCCGCTTGGAGTCGGCGGCGATCCACGCGGTGAGGGCCTTCTCCTGCTTCTCCTTCGTCGCAAGGAGGTCGGCCTGGAGGAGTCCCTTGAGCGTGCCGCGGTTCTTCGTGAGGCCGTTGTTGAGCCCCCGGACGCGGTTGGCGACCTTGATCTTCGTGTCGGGGTTCTCGCGCGACAGGCCGTCGAGGATCGCGAGCTGGTCCTCGGAGCGCCTGATGTTCCGCGGCAGCGACCACTCGGTCATCTGCTTGATCGCGGCGTAGGTCTCCATCCTGCGGGTCGCCCCCGGGTAGCCGACGACGAAGAGCGGGTCGCCGGGGTCGACGCCCTTCGGGTCCGTCTTGAGCCAGTACTTCGGGCGGTAGGGGACGTTGTCCTTGGAGTACGCGGCAGCCTTGCCGTCCTTCGAGACGTACGCGCGGTAGAAGCCGAAGTCCCCCGTGTGCCGCGGCCACTGCCAGTTGTCGGTCTCGCCGCCGTACGAGCCGATGCCCGCCGCGGGCGTGTACACGAGCCGCATGTCCTGGATCTCGAGCTGGGCGATCTCGTAGTAACGATACCCCTCGAAGAAGCTGGCGACGCGGCAGCGAAGGCCGTCCTTCTCGCACGCCTTCACGCGCTCCTTGGTCCGCCGCTCGATCAGGTCGTACCGCGCGCGGTCGTCGAGCTTCGGGTCGATCTTCCCCGTGATCTCGTCGGTAACCTCCTTGAACGAGAGGGTCACGTACGCGCGGCTCCCGGGGCCCGCCCAGAGCTCCTCGTCCCGCGTCTTGGCGAGATAACCGTCCTCGAGGAGGTTCCGCGCGGGGGTCGAGTTGTACTGCAGGGCGCCGGTGACGCAGTGCTGGTTGGTGACGATCAGCCCGTCGGGGGAGACGAACGAGGCGCTACACCCGCCGAGCGAGACGACCGCGCCCATCGGATAGCCCGTGAGGTCGGCGAAGGTCTTGGGATTCCCCTTGAAGCCGATGGCCTCGAGCTGCTTCTTGAGCTCGGGGAGCTGCTGCGGCATCCACATGCCCTCGTCGGCGAGGGCGAGACCGGAGAACAGGAAGATGGCGAGAAGAGCGGTCAGGGACCGGAAGACTCTCACGGGGACCTCCCAGGGAGTAGGGTGGTCGCTCATTCTTGCACAAAAGAAAGGCCCCCGCGCCCGGGGGGGACGCGGGGGCCCCGATCCGCCCGGACGGCCCGCGGCCGCCCGGGGGAAGGTCAATGGAGTGACACTCTTACGACCGCGCCGGTGTTCGGCTCGAAGGTCAGAGAGTTGACGGAGACGTACATCCTGCCGTCCGGGCCGGTCGCGATACCGCCGGGGAACGGAAGCTGGCCGCCGCCGAAGCGGTCGAGCGTCGTCGGCTCGTGGAACGGGATGCGGACGATGTCGCCGGGAGGACCGGCCTCGTTCGGCTGGAACATCTCGGTCGCCCAGAAGCTCCCGCGCTCGTCGAAGGCGCAGGCGGTGACCGTCGTGAGGCCGGTCGCCCAGAGGTGGGCGGCGCCGATGAAGTCCTCGTGGGTGTCCGGGTCGATGCGCCACACGTCGGACTGGCCCGGGTTGTCCCCGAAACCGTTCTTGAACAGGTTGAGGGTGCCGACGTACAGTGCCCCGTCGGGCCCTTGCGCGATGCAGGTCGGGGTCGAGTCGCGCACGCCGTCGTTGGGAACGTAGGCGATCACGCGGTTCGAGCCGTCCGCCTCGACCTCGCTGATCGTGTTGGCGCCGGCGTCGGCCACGAAAATCCGAGGTTTGCCCGAGCGGCGCTCCTTCGTGACCAGCACGCCGTACGGGTTGGAATCGGGCAGCTCCTCCCAGAGGCTCGAGTGGTCCGCTCCCCACTGGTAGAGCTGGTCTCCCACGTCGCTCAACTCGGTAGTGGACCCATTTCCTGGATTCAGCTTGTAGAGGTGGCCGAGCTGGGGCGGGGCTGGCACATCGGGGTTGTCCGCCTCGAAGCCGCGCACGGATTCCGCGATGATCGTGACGAGAGCGCAACCGTTGCGCTCTCCGGGGCTGTTCTTCATGCAGCCGTTGCCGAAGGCGGACACGCCCGAGGGGCCGACCACCTCGGGGATCCCGTTCTCGTTGGTGTAGAGCGCGTCGAAAGAGGTGGACCAGGCCTTGCGCTGGCCGCGCGTTCCGGGGTTCACCCACTTCGACACGTTTCCGGTCGTGACGCCATGCTGCGGATCGGGGCCGGTGCCGATGTACATGCCGGCCTCGGCCACGTACAGGTTGCCCTTCGCGTCTACGGCGACGCCGCGGGGATTGTTCAATCCCGTCACGACGGGCGTGACCGTCGGGGCGGGGGATGAAGCGCCGGCGGCGTGCGCCGCGACGCTGCAGAGGACGACCGAAGCGACAACCGCTGCTCCGCCGAGCAGCCCCTTCCACTTCTCCACGATGCACCTCCGAGGGTGAAGGGCGGAGGAGCGTGCGAGGCCCCGTCCCGCCCGAGTTGTCTAGGGTCCGACCTCTCCGATAGTGGACTCTTCTTGTCTGTTGTCAAAAAAGGAGACGTGACCCAAGTCTCTTCGGGCAAAACGGTCACTTCCCGAGGTGGGCGGGACGGAAAACTCGGAAATCGCCGGTGGCTTGCAGGACGGCCGGGGGCCGGGGGACTACGCCTCCCAGCGCCGGAAGAACAGGGACTGCCGGTGCACCGGCTGCGCCCGCTCCTCGAGGGAGGCCATCTGCGCGCCCGACAGCGGCCTGAACTCCCGGGCGAGGGCGACGTTCTCCTCGAGCTGGGGGATCGTGTCGCACCCGACGATCACCGTCGAGACCGGCAGCGAGAGGACGTAGCGCATGGCCTCTTTCATCGTGAGCGTGCCCGGAGTCTTGGCGCCGGTGCGGTCCCCTTCCGCCGGCGGGGTCCACGAGCTGAGCAGGCGCCCCCGCGCGGGGATCTTCATCCCGATGATCCCCATCTCCTTCTCCACCGCGAGCGGGAGGAGCTTCTCCCCGAACGGGAGGTGGTGGCGGTCGGCGGCGTTGAGCGCGAGCAGGATGGCGTCGAAGGGGAAGCGTCGGATCGCCTCGAGAAGCGGCTCGGGGTCGGTGTGGCCGGTGATCCCGACGAAGCGCACGAGCTTCTTGTCCCGCGCTTCGGAGAGCGCCTCGATCGCGCCGCCCTTCGCGAAGATCTTCTCCACGTCCTCCATCTTGGAAACGGCGTGGAGCTGCCAGAGATCGAGGCGATCGGTGTGGAGCAGCTCGAACGACTTCTCGAGGAGCTTGAGCGAGCCGTCGCGCGTCCGGTCGTGCGTCTTGCTCGCGAGGAAGACCTCGCCCCGGCGGCGCTTCATGACCTCGCCGATGTACTGCTCGCTCCAGCGCTTCTCGCCGCCGTAGCGCGCGGAGGTGTCGATGTAGTTGACTCCGAGATCGATCGCGCGCTCGATGATCGGGACCGCGATCGCGGCGTTGTCGGACTGCTCGAGGGCGGATTGGCCGCCGAGGGAGAAGATCCCGACCTTGTGGCCGGTGCGTCCGAGATTGCGGACCGGCATCGCCTCCACGGCCCGCGCGGGAGCGGCGGGCTTGGCCTCCGGCTTGGCCTCCGGCTTGGCCTTCTCCTGCGCGCCGGTGGACGTGACCGCCCCGATGGCCATGCCGGCCACGGCCGCTCCGCCGATCTTGAGCAGGTCTCTGCGCTGGATCGCCGTCTCGCGGTTCTTCTCGTCGCTCATGGTTTCCTCCCGGGAGATGCCCATCCTAGGCGCGGCGCCTCGATGGTTCAAGAGGCTAGTCACCATGGAACGACCGGCTCCGATTCGCAGTTGACGTAGGTTACGCTGCGAATCGGTGAAGAACCGTAGCGCAGAGCTACATGCGAAAGGAGCCGGTCATGGGGAAGGATAGCCGATTCGTGGGCCTGGACGTACATGCGGACTCGATCGCGGTGGCGGTTGCGGAGCCTGGCGGCGAGGTTCGGTCGTTGGGGATCATTGGCAACAAGCCGGAGTCGGTGAGAAAGCTGATGAAGAGGTTGGGTTCGGCTAGGGGTCTCAAGGTCTGCTACGAGGCGGGGCCGACGGGATACGTCCTGTACTGGCAGTTGACCGAGATGGGGATTCACTGCGACGTGGTGGCGCCGACGTTGATACCGGTGAAGCCCGGTGACCGGGTCAAGACGGATCGTCGCGACGCAACGAAGCTGGCGAAGAGCTACCGGGCCGGAGAGCTGACGCCGGTTTGGGTGCCGGATGCGGCGCACGAAGCTCTGCGGGATCTGGTGCGCGCTCGGGAGGCCGCGAAGGGGGATCAGCTTCGGGCGCGGCACCGACTTCAGAAGTTCTTGCTTCGGCATGGGCGCCGAGCTCCCGCGAAGGTGAAGCCGTGGACGGAGACCCATCTCGCGTGGGTGAGGCAGGCCGTTGGGTTCGAGGCCCCGGCTCAGCAGGCGGTGCTGACGGACTACTTGGCGGAAGTGGACCACGCACGGGAGCGAGTCAAGCGGCTCGAGGGGTCGATCGACGAAGCGATCGAAGCCGCGCCTGAGGGAATACGGGCCGTGATCGATGCCCTCCAAGCCCTTCGTGGCATCGCCAAGGTGAGCAGCGTCACGATCGTCGCCGAGGTCGGCCAGCTTTCCCGCTTCTCTCGCCCGCGGCAGCTGATGGGGTACAGCGGAGCGGTGTCCAGTGAAGACTCCTCCGGAGGGCGGACCCGGCGAGGTGCGATCACCAAGACGGGCAATGCCCATCTGCGCCGGATCGTCGTGGAAGCGGCCTGGGCCTACCGGCACCGCCCTGCCGTCGGTGGGGCGCTCCGCGTGCGTCAAGAGGGGTTGAGCGAGGACGTGAAAGAGATCGCCTGGAAAGCCCAGCATCGCCTTCACCAACGCTACCGACGGTTGGCCGCCAAGGGGAAGGTCAAGCAGCAGGTGGTCACCGCGGTGGCCCGGGAGCTGTTGGGGTTCATTTGGGCCATCGGCGTGCACGTCGAGAGACAGATGCCGGCGGTGGGCCGCAAGCGCCAAGCTGCATGAAAACGATCAGGTAGGGAAGGGATGAATCCGGGACGGAGCCGGCGGCGGTCGAGGGGCACACGGGAAGGAGGATCCTCGTGGCTCCTATGCGACAGGCCCTCGCTGGCCGGATCCGCGATGCTAGTCCGAGGCAGCTCCCGACGGATCACGATTATGACGGCGCGCCCTTGGGGGCCGATCCGCGAATATCAGAGTGATCAACCGTCGAGTCAGCCGCCTCGACCGCCGCCTGTTCCGCCCCGGCGAGGAACCGAACGGAGGTGTCTCGGGTCGGAAGCTCGAGGTTGACAGGTCGTTCCATATCAGGAGCCTGTCCGAGTAATCCCGCGGCCCACGGGATTACCCGAGCAGGCTCCTAGGGCTGTCGGTGCGCGGCGTAGGCCTCGTGCCGGAGGGCGTCCGCCGTCCGGCCGAGCTTCGCGTAGGCCGCCGCCAGCTTCCGGTGGACGTCCGGCTGGTCCGGGTCGATCCGCAGGGCCTCGCGCCAGGCGGGGATGGCTCCCGCCTCGTCACCGCGGACCAGGTGGATCTCGCCGCGCATCAGGCACGGGTCGAACGCGTCGGGATCTAGGGCGGCGGCGCGGTCCAGCTCGTCCAGCGCGTCGTCGAGGCGGGCGTCGATGGACAGCAGCCGCGCCAGCACGACGTGCCGCCGGGTGGTGTCCCGCGCGCCGTCCTCCAGCCGGAGCAGCGGCTCGACCTCTTCGCGGCGCGCCCCGCGATCGAGGAGCGTCTCCGCGAGGGCCAGCCGCGCCTCCTCGTCGCGGGGATCGAGAGCAAGGGCGGCCCGCAACTCCGCGACCCCGCGGTCCTCACGGTCCCACGCGATCCATGTGACGCCCGCCGCCGTGCGCGCGCGGGCGCTTCCCGTATCGATCCAGTACGTCGCGTACGAAACCGAGGCCCAGGCGCCGAGGATCGCCAGCACGCCCAGGCGCCGCCAGCGAGCGCGCCCCGCGAGGAGATCGATACCGGCGGCCCCGAGGACGCAGAGAGGGACCAGCGCCACGAGGCCGTAGAACGCCTTGACCGTCGCGTAGTAAGGAACCAGGAGCGTCATGGAGATCACGGCGGAGCCGGTCACGAACGCGAGGAGCAGGATCAGCCCCAGCGCCGCTTCCGGCTTGCGCACGAAGCGGAACAGCAGGGCCGCGGCACCGAGCAGGATCCCGATCGTCGGTAGGAGCGCGAGCAGCACCCCGGCGGCCATCGTCTCGTACGACCACGGCGGGCGGTACACGAGCGACTCGACGCCGCCGCAGAGCGTGTCGCCCCAGAGGGTCGCGTAGAGACCGTCCCAGATGCCGCCGTGAAGCCCCGCGTAGAGCGGCGCCCCGAGCGAGGGCCCGAAGCGAAGGTAGTCCCAGACGGTACGATAGCCGGGATCCTGCCACCACGGCGCTCCCGCCGCCCGATCCCAGTTCCCCACGATGGGGACCCCGTAGCGCGCCCACACCCTTGCGTAGTGCCAGCCGGAGACCGCGGCGGCCGACGCGAGCGAGAGCAGCGCGAGCGCCACGAGGCGTCCCGCCTTCTCCTCGCGGCGCTCGATCCGCCTCAGGAGCGGGGCCGCGGCGGCCACGGGAACGAGCAGGAGCGTGGAGAACTTGGCGAGCAGGGCGGCGCCGAGGCACGCTCCGAGGAGGACGGCGTCGAGCCATCGCGCGCGCTCGGCCCGGACGACGCGCAGCGCGAGATAGACGGTCGCCGTCGAGAGCGTGATCGCCAGCGCCTCGTTGGTCGGGTACTGGAAGACGTAGAGCAGCGCCGGGAGCGCCGAGGCGAGGACCAGCCCGATCGCCTGGCGCCGGGGCCGGCCGGGGAAGACGAGGCGCAAGCTCGCGGCGGCCAGGAGAATGTTCGCCGCGGCGAAGACGAGGTTGAGAAAGCGGAGGGCGACGAGCCCCGCGGGCTCGCCGGGCTGGAGCGACGCCGCCTTCAGCACCAGCGCCGCGAGCGCGTAGTACAGCGGCGGGTGGTACATCTGCCAGCCCTGCTCCGCGAGCGGCAGCGATCCCTTGTCGAGAAGATGGCGGACGTAGTCGAGGTGCCCCTCCACGTCGAAGCCGATCGGGCACGGCCAGCCCGCGTTGTTGAGGAAGAGAACAACCCAGAGCGCGACGGCCGTGGGCGCCGCGACGCGGAGCACGGGGCCGGGGTCCAAGGCCGCCCCCTTGCTCCCTCCGAAGCGAAGGTCGAGCCCGAGCACCACCGCCGCCGCGATCGCGACCAGGACCAGCAGCCACGGCCAGACCGCGGCGAGCGAGCCGGCGAGGCTCCTAGCGATCCCGTCCGGATCGAAGCCCCGGCCCGCCGGCGGGTCCGAGGCGAGCGCCGCGGGCTTCCACGCGGCCCCGGCGCGCGACGCCTCCCACGTCGCGTCGCTGCGGATCGGTGGGCCGGACGCCTCGAGCGACAGCCAGAGCGCCGGCGGCCCGTCGTCGTTGAAGACGCGGACCGCGAGCTCGTTGGCACCTGCCCGGAGCAGCGGAGCCACGTCGAGTCTCTGCTCGTCCCTCCACCGCGAAGGATCGCTCGCCGCGGCGACGCGGCGACCGTTCACCTCGACCTCGAACCGGCGGAGAGCGCGGATCCGGAGCGGTGCGGCCGCCGGCGGCGACGCCAGGTCGAACGACCGCCGGAAGACCGTGTCGAACCCGCCCCCCTCGTGCGTCGAGGTGGACACCGGCGCCGCGTAGACGATCCAGGAAGCAGGAGAGCGCGCTGTCAGGAAGGAGATCCGGGGGCTGCGCGCGCACATCCACCCGAGCACGGCGGCCGCCACCAGCGTCGCCACCGCGACCGTCGCCAGCGCCGCACGGGAAGGCGTCATCGCGCGCACGCCTCTTGGTACGTGGCGCGGGCGCGGGAGTCAAGAGAAAAACGGCCGGCGTGCGGCGGCAACAACTACGAAACGCCCGTTCCGTCGGTTTCCACCGCCGGCGAACGCCGTCGCTTGTTTCGGGGGAGGCGCCGGCGTATAAACGCCGCAATTAGCCGTGCGTCTGGCGGCGCGGGAGGTGGCCGTGCTCGAGCTCGGCGTCGTGCTTCGTTTCCTCGGCCTCGCAGCGATGGGGACCTGTTTTGCATCATCGGCATGGACGGCGAGCGAGCCCGTCCCGCCCTCGCAGGCGGTCGCCACTCTCCCGGCCATCCTCGAGGCGTACCGGGCGCTCGCGCCGGCCGCGGACGGGACCGCGGTCAAGGACCGGGCGGGCCGGATCGGCCATCTCGCGCTGCACCTGGATGAAGGGACCGTCTTCCCGCTGAAGGGATCGGGCGGCGACGTGCTTGGCTTCTACTTCGACGGAAAAGGCCACTACGCCTACAAGCCGGAAGGTGCGCTCGATCAGCAGGTCTTCGAAACCAACCTGCGTCGCTACGTCCCCTCCTTGCGCCCGGCCAATCACGAAGTCGGCGACCAGTTCGAGCATCTCCTCGTCTTCTTCGCCGCGCCGGCCTTTCCCGAGTTGTGGGAAGCAGGGGCCGACGCATCGAGGCCGCTCAATCCCCAAAGTCGCTCCGCCTTCGACAAGATCTGGAATCGAGTGGTCGAGGGCGACTACCTGGAGTTCGACCACCTGAGCGCCGAGGGCAGGCTGAATGGCGGCAAGCTCCAGTATGTCTACGCGGAGATCGAGGGAGAGAGGGAGACGCTGGGTTACACCTTCGACCGGATGAGGGGGTTCCACGAGACCCTCGCCGCGTTCGTCAAGTATCAGGGCGTCGACATGCGGTTCCCCCGTGTCCTGAGCCGACACGAGATCCCGCCGGAAGGCGACAGCTCCGTCGCGTGGAACCTCAAGAACGTGCGCCTCGACGTCGTGACCGAGGACAATCGGCGGGGCACCATCGACAGCGACCTGACGCTCGAGGCGGCTCGGAACGGCGTGCGCGTCGCCCCTCTGTCCCTGATCAACAGCGTCGATCCCTACTCGTACGACTGGGCCTCCGAGAAGAAGCGGCTGCGCGTCCTCAAGGTCAACGACGTGGCCGGGGCGGAGATCCCGTTCTCCCACCGCTACAACGAGCTGCTCGTGCAGCTTCCGAAGGAGATGGAAAAGGGCGAGCGGATCGTGGTGCACGTCGCGACGGAAGGCGAGATCTTCACCGACCGGAGGGGGGAGAATATCGACAACTACTTCGACCTCTTCGGGTATTCCTGGTTCCCGGAGCCCCTCGGCTGGGGCGCGGGCCTCTACACGTTCACGCTCAAGCTCAGAACACGGAAACCGTACTACCCCGTGGTTTCGGGGAAGACGACCGCGTTCCGAGAGGACGAGAAGTACTTCGAACTCGAGTCCTCCAGCACCTTGCCGGTCAAGCAGGTCGCCGTCTTCGCGGGGAAGTACAAGACGCACGAGGAGACGGCCGACGGCGTGACGATCCGCGTTCACAGCTACGCGATGGCCAACAAGTTCGTCGTGGAAGTGCTTCCGGGCCTCGCGCGGGAGCTCATCCGGTACTACCGCGACCACCTCGGCCCGTACCCGTTCGATAAGCTGGAGATCGTGGAGGTTCCCTCGTACGGGATCGGCATCGCGCCGTCCGGGATGATCCTGCTGCCGACCGAGGCCTACAAACCCCGTCAGAACTGGATCGCGGCGTACCTCTCGCGTGGGGCTCCGAGCATGATCGCCCACGAGATCGCGCACCAGTGGTTCGGCCACAAGGCCGCCACCGCGGCACCCGAGGAGAACTGGCTTTCGGAGTCGTTCGCCGAATACCTGGCGGGGCTCGCGATGGGCGCCGGCGAAACCGACGAACGCCGCGTCGCCGGCTTCAAGCGGATGTACGGCGAGTGGAAATTGTACACGACGCGCGACTGCCCCGATCTGCCACTGGCCGCCGCGAACAACATGGGGGGCGAGGACGGAGCGAAGGACCGCTGGTGCCTCCTCTACAGCCGCGGCCCGCTGATCCTCCACATGCTTCGCGCGATGGTCGGCGAGGAGAAGTTCTTCTCGATCCTCCGCCTTTACCTCGAGAAGGCGAGCTACGGCCGGGCGACGACCGAGGACCTGAAGAAGGCGGCTGCCGAGACGCTGAAGTTCAACCTCGACTGGTTCTTCGACGAGTGGTTCCGCGAGGGCGGGATCCCGAGCATCAAGGTGGAGCAGCTGGTCGTGCCGGGGACCGGAGGGAGGTACGTCCTGAGCGGCCGGGCGGAGCAGGCCGAGGGGCCGTCCTTCAAGAAGATGATCATCCCGCTAGTCCTCGACTACCCGGACGGCTCCCGCGAGGTGAAGATCGTCTTCCAGGAGAAGCCGGTTCAGGAGTTCCGCTTCGAGATCCGGGAGAGGCCCAAGAAGATCGCCGTGGATCCCGCGAACAACAACCTCGCGGTGTACCGCTGAGGGACGCATACGACCGCGGGACGCACTTTCGTCCGAAACGAGCGTCGCGCGTGCCCAGCCGGGAGTCTCTGACCCACGGTTCCGGATCAGTCCGTCACGAGCAATCTCCGCTGTTCGGCTTGACCACCCTCGCCCTGCCCGCGGATTCGGAGCCGTACGAACTGTCCTCCCGGCCGTCGTTGTACTGCACGGCATAGAAGAAGACCTGGCCCGGAGCCGGGATCGTGGTGTCCTCGTAGCCCATGGTCGTTGTGGCCGCGGTGTCCCGCGCGATGCAGACCACTTGCCCGAGGTCGATGGTCGAGCCGTCGATCCTCAGGTTCGCGAGGTCGCCTCGGATCACGTCGTAGTTGCGGGCAACCTCGACAGGTCCCCAGATCAGCGTCGTGTCCCTGGAGCCTTCGACCACGAAGGTGAGCGGCTCGACCCCCTGGCTCATGTCGTGTGGAACCGCGACTTGGGCCGAAGCGCTGACCGCGTTCCCCGAGTGGTCGGAGGTCTGGTAGGCGATCGTGTAGGTACGCCCGGGCCCGTTCCCGTCCCGCTCCGCGCGGAGGAGGACCTGGAAGTCGGGAGTGCCGATCGCAGCGCCCTGGATGTCGCCGGTCGTCTCGCCGTCGCCGCTGCCCGCGGCATCGTCGGGCTCGCTCGATACGACGGAAGCGAGCACGATCGAGGGGGAGGGATCGCAGGCGTCGGTAGCGACCACGGTGGTGTTCACGACGGACATCTTGCGGTTCGGGGGCCAGAGTACGCCAGGGCTCGCCACAGCGGCGACGGCCGGCGGAATCGTGTCGCGGACGATTACCGTGGTCTGACAGCTCGCCTGGTTTCCCGTGCCGTCGGTGGCGGTGAAGGTGAGAATCGTGGTGCCAAGGGGGTAGGAGCCCGAGGCGTCAGGACCGTTGGGCGTCCCGCTGTTCGTGAGCGTCGCCGTGCCAGAGCACGAGTCCGAGGCGGTCGCGGGGGACAGAGCGATGTAGGCTTGCCCGGCGGACTGGCACTCCGCGATGATCGAAGCGGGGCAAGTGATCCATGGCGGCGTCGTGTCGATCACCGTAACGATCGAGTCGTCCGAGGCCGTCGCCCCCGCGCGGTCGGTCACGGCGAGGGTGACGTCGTGGATCCCGAGCCGGAAGGGCACGGAAACGATCATCCCGCTCGCAAGCGGGGAGCCGCCTTCGGTCCAGTCGAACCGCACGATGTCGTCGTTGGTGCCGGGAGAGGAGTCGGAATCGGTGCTGCCGGAGCCGTCGAGAGTGGCGGTCGAATGAAGGTCGCCCGCGCACTCGAGCGTCAGGTCGGGGCCGGCGCTGGCGACCGGGGAAGCGCAGCCACCGACCAGGTACCGGCCGCCGGTACCGAGACGCGAAACCGACTCGTAGCTCGAGTAGCCGCCCCAGACCACCATCTCGCGTCCCGTCCAAACCGCCGTGTGGTAGAAGCGTCCCGATGGGGCCCCCGCGAGCGACGTCGGCGTCCAAAGGTCCGTGGCCGGATCGTACCGGCTTCCGGTGTCGAGGGGGACGAGATCTGTGCCGTCGTCGCCGTAGCCGCCCCAAACCACCATCACACGACCCGTCCACACCACCGTTTCCCCGCCCCGCCCGGACGGCGCTCCCGCGGTCGACGTCGGTGTCCAAGTGTCGGTGGCCGGATCGTACCGCCCGCCGGTTTCGGGGTAGACGAGATTGGCGCTGTCGTCGAAGTAGCGGCCGCCCCAAACGACCATCACGCGTCCCGTCCAGGCCGTCACGGGCCCTCCCCGGCCGGACGGTGCTCCCGCGGTCGACGTTGCCGTCCAGGTGTCCGTCGCCGCATCGTACAGCCCGCCGGTTTCATAGAAGAAGACGTTGCCCGCGTCGTCGAAGTCGCTGCCACCCCAGACCAACATCGCATGCCCCGTCCAGACCGACGCGTGGCTCCCCCGCCTGGACGGCGCCCCCAAGGTCGACGTCGGCGTCCAGGTATCCGTGATCGGATCGTACCGACCACCGTTATCGAAGCAGACGTCGAAGTTGCATCCGCCCCAGACCACCATCGCGCCTCCCGTCCAGATCGCCGTGTGGTCGTACCGCGCCGCAGGTGAGTTCACGGCAGAGGTTCCCGTCCACCTGTCGGTGGCCGGGTCGTATCGACCGCCGGTGCCGAGAAAGCCGCGATTCCAGCCGCCCCACACGACCATCACACGCCCCGTCCACACCGCCGTGTGCAGGTCACGCGCGGAAGGAGGGTCCGTGGTCGATGTCGCGCTCCACGTGTCTCTGGCCGGATCGTAGCGTCCCCCGCTGTTCACGAAGGAACGGCCGACGTCGTACCCACCCCACACGATCATCTCCGAGCCCGTCCACACGGCGCTGTGGGAACTGCGACCCGTCGGAACGCCGTCACCCGTTGCTGTCGGCACCCAACTGTCCGTGAACGGGTTGTACCGGCCTCCGGTTGGGTAGCTGTCCACCAGCGAGTTTCTCCCGCCCCAGACGATCATCTCCGAGCCGGTCCAGACGGCGGTGTGGGAATACCGCTGCGCCGGGACGTTCGTTCCTGTCGACGTCGGTAGCCATCTGTCCGTGGTCGGGTTGTAGCGTCCCCCGCTGTTGTAGTCGTACGCACCCCAGCCCCCCCAGACGATCATCTCCGAGCCGGTCCAGACGGCGCGGTGGGAAGCCCGCTGCGCCGGGACGTTCGTCCCCGTCGATGTCGCAGCCCAGTTATCCGTCAACGGGTTGTAACGACCGCCGGTGTTCAGAACGCCTTCCTGACGGCCCTCGATGTAACCCCAGCCTCCCCAGACGATCATCTCGGTGCCTGTCCACACCGCGGTGTGGCCGTAACGACCCATGCCCGTGCTCGTCCCCGTCGCCACCCAGCGGTCCGTCGAAGGGTAGTACCGCCCGCCGGTGTCGAAGTAGGTCAGGTTGCTCTGAGCGTCCCGGCCGGTACCTCCCCAGATGATCATCTCGGTACCCGTCCAGACCGCGCTGTGGCCCGTACGTGCGGAAGGAACGTTGACCGCGGTCGACGTGACCGCCCAGCTGTCCGCTGACGGGCTGTATCTCGCGCCGGTGTTCAGATAGTCGTCGCCAGTCCCTCCCCAAACGATCATCTCGGTCCCCGTCCAGATTGCGGTATGCGCGGCGCGCCCCGCGGGGACGTTCGCCCCCAGCGATGTCGCCGTCCAACGATCCGTCGAGGGGTCGTATCTCCCGCCGCTATTGAAAGTGGTGACGGGATAACCGCTCGGGTCGTATCCGCCCCAGATGATCATCTCCGTACCGGTCCAGACGGCGGTGTGGGAAACGCGGGCGGAAGGCGCGCTCGCGCCCAGTGAAGTCGGCAGCCAGATGTCCGTGGACGGGTTGTAGCGTGCGCCGGTGTTGAGGGCGCTGTCATAGTAAGCTAGCCCACCCCATACGATCATCTCCGCGCCCGTCCACACGGCGGTGTGGTTGAAACGACTCTCCGGACGAGAAGGGGTCGGACTCCAAGAGTCGTCCGCGCACGATCCGGCCTGCGGCGGGACGAGCGAGTACGACTCGGATGGCGCCGGGGCCACGGAGCCGACCGGGTCCTTCGCCTGGTCCCACCACGTGTCGAACGGCACCTTGCGCCAGGTCACCGTCGCCACGGTCATCGAGTCGGTCGTCCGCGCGAGCACTGCCGTCACGAAGAAGCCGTCCGGATCTTCTTGCAGGGCGCTCAACTGGCTCACCGGCAACGCGTCGTTCGGCGTGCCGAACCTCGCGGCGACGTCCTCGAGCAGCTCGTCCCAATCGGCCGGCGACACCTCCTGCACCCGGACGGCATCGATGGACCCCCGTGGCGCGGTCCCACGGTCGCGCTCGAGGCGAAGGGTCGTCTCGGAGTACGTTCCACCCATCGTCCTCATTGCGGTCACGCTCGTGGCGCCGGCGAGCTCCGCCTCCGCCTGAGCGCGAACCGCGCTGTGGAACCGCGAGTCGTACGCGTACCAGTTGCGGACCAGTCGTTCCGCCAGCGTCTGGCGCGCTAGTGTCTCGGCGATGACGAATGCGTCGCTTCCGAGCGCCTCGTACAGTTCCCGCAGCATCGCGCCGTCCCGGGTATTCGCCGACATCCGGTCCAGCTCCGCCTGGAGCTGCCCGCCGGTGATCGGACGCCGCCACCAGGTCTCCAGGGCGTTCGATTCTTCGAGGTAGTCCTCGACCTTGGCCCGCAACGCTTCCGCCGGCATCACGGCCGACAGCGGAGGCTTGGGTCCCGGGTTCTCCTTTGGCCAGATGCGGTGGTTCCAGTAGACCTGCTCTATCGTTTCTTGAGCGGCTACCCGCTCATCGAACGAGAGATCGCGGGCTTGCGAGGTAGGAGCGGCGAAGCACGCCGCCGCGACGAGCGCGAGACACACCAGACCTTTTCGCATGGCAGCCCCCGAGTGAGGTCATGAAGTACGTACGGGGCAGGCGGGTAAGAGTCAAGCGAAAAGCCCCGACGCGGCCTCGCGTGGCATGACTCAGGGTGGGTTCTACCCGGCAAACGCCTCGGGGCGGCGCTCTTTTCCATGCGCCCTCCCCAGCATTCGAGATCCTCGACTTTCGATCGTACCGGACACTGAAATGCGGACGATCCTTGGCTTCTATGTCAAGAACAGTCGCCGCTATTCGGCCTGACCACCCTTGCTCTGCCGGCGGATTCCGAGCCGTACGAGCTGTCCTCCCGGCCGTCGTCGTATTGGACCGCATAGAAGAAGACGTGGCCGGGCTCGGGGATCGCGGCGTCCTCGGCGCCGATCGTCGTGGTTGCCGCGGTGTCCCGCGCGATGCAGACCACTTGCCCGAGGTCGATGCTCGAGCCGTCGATTCTCAGGTTCGCGAGGTCGCCTCGGATCACGTCGTAGTGGCGCGCGCCCTCGACCGGGCCCCAGATCAGCGTCGTGCCCCGGGAGTTCTCCATCACGAAGTTCAGCGGCTCCTCCCCCTGGCTCATGTCGTGCGGCACGGCGACCTGCGCCGACGCCACGGCCGAGTTACCCGAGTGGTCGAAGGTCTGGTAGGCGATCGTATAGGTGCGCCCCCGACCGTTCCCGTCGCGCTCGGCGCGGAGAAGGACCTGGAGGTCCGGAGTGCCGAGCGCGGCGCCCTGGATGTCGTCCGTGGTCTGGCCGTCGCCGCCGCCCGCGGCATCGTCGGGCTCGCTCGACGTGACGGAGACGAGCACGATCGAGGGCGAGGGATCGCAGGCATCGGTGGCGACGACGGTGGCGTTCACGGTGGACATCTTGTGGTTCGGCGGCCAGAGCACGCCGGGGCTCGCGACGGCGGTGACGACGGGCGGGATCGTGTCCCGGACGGTGACCGCGGTCCGGCAGCTCGCATGGTTCCCCGAGCCGTCGGTCGCGGTGAAGGTGACGATCGTCGTGCCGAGCGGATAGGAGCCGGAGGCGTCCGCCCCGCCCGCGGTCCGATCGTTGGCGGTCGTCGCCGAGCCGTAGCAGAGGTCCGAGGCGGTCGCCGGCGCGAGCGCGACCAGGGCCTGGCCCGCGGACCGGCACTCGATCGTGACCGCGGCGGGGCAGGCGATCGACGGTGGCGTCGTGTCCACGACGGTGACGGTCGTCCCGTCCGACGCCGTCGCCCCCGCCTTGTCGGTGACGGTGAGCGTGACGTCGTGCGCTCCGAGATGGAGCGGCATCGACACGATCATCCCGCTGGCGAGCGGCGCGTCGCCCTCGGTCCAGTCGAAGCTCTCGATGTCGTCGTGGGTGCCAGGCGTGGAGTCGGGGTCGGTGCTGCCGGAGCCGTCGAGCGTCGCGGTAGCCTGGAGCTCGCCGGCGCATTCGAGCGTTTGGTCGTCGCCGGCGTCGGCGACGGGGGGCTGGTTCGACAACGCGCAGTAGCGGCCGCCGGTGTCCAAGTCGCGGTCGTTCGAGTTCTGGTCGACACCAGTGCCTCCCCAAACGATCATCTCGGTTCCCGTCCAGACCGCGGTGTGACCCCAGCGGGGCTGAGGGAGGCTCGCTCCCGTCGACGTGGGCAGCCATTGGTCGCTCGCCGGACGGTAACGTCCCCCCGTGTCGCTCAACTTCCAGAATCCAAAAGGAGCCGGCGAAACCCCGCCCCAGACGATCATCTCGGAGCCCGTCCACACCGAGGTGTGCGCTGCGCGGGGCTCGGGAACCCCGGCGGCAGTCGACACCGGGGTCCATCGATTCGTCGCGGGATCGTACCGCCCGCCGGAGTTGAGGTAGACGTTGGAGCCACCGACGGTCTGCTCGCCACCCCAGACGATCATCTCGCGGCCCGTCCAGACCGCCGTGTGCCGAAGTCGCGCCGAGGGCGTCCCCGCCGCGACCGGCATGTCGATCCAACGATCTGCCGACGGGTCGTATCGCCCGCCGGAATCAAGCTCGACGTAGTAGCCAGTCGGCCCGGGCCCCTGGCCGCCCCAGACGATCATCTCCGCGCCGGTCCACACCGCGGTCTGATAGGAACGCGGGGTCGGATTGCCGGTTCCCGTCGAGGTGGGAAGCCAGGTGTCCGTGCCCGGGTCGTAGCGTGCTCCCGTGACGAGATAGGATGGGTACCCGCTGGCGTCCGGCCCCACACCGCCCCAGACGATCATCTCGGAGCCCGTCCACACCAGAGAGTGGCCGGCCCGGGCGGTCGGCGCGTTCGCTCCCGTGGAGGTGGGAGACCAGGTGTCGAGCAGGGGACTGTAGCGTCCTCCCGTATCGAGGTAACTCCACGAGTAGTTGCCGCGGTATGCGGCGCCGCCCCAGACGATCATCTCGGTTCCCGTCCACACCGCGGCATGTACTTCGCGCGAGGACGGAACGTTCGCTCCCGTTGATGTCGGTACCCACGCGTCCAGCGAAGGAACGTACCGACCGCCGGTGACGTAGAACCTGTACGGGCGTCCGTAATAGATGTAGTTGACGCCGCCCCAGACGATCATCTCGGTGCCGGTCCAGACGGCCGTGTGGTATCGGCGCGCCTCCGGAACGACCGCGAACGGGGCCGTGGGGACCCAACTGCCGTCGCTGGGGTCGTACCTCGCGCCGGAGTTGAGGAAGTTCGAGTAATACCCTCCGCCCCAGACGATCATCTCGCTGCCGGTCCACACCGCGGTGTGACCGGCCCGCGGCGTCGTGGCGGTCGCCGACAGGGCGGTCCAGCTATCGTTTCGAGGGTCGTAACGCGAACCGGAGTTGAGAGGAGCGAAGCCACTTGACCCCCTGCCGCCCCAGACGATCATCTCGGAGCCGGTCCAGACGGCGGAATGAAAGGCGCGAGCGAGCACGGAATCCTCGCCGGTCGAAGTCGCGACCCAACGGTCCGCGACCGGGTCGTATCGCGCGCCGGTGTTCAGGAAGAAGTAGACGTCCCGTCTCCCTCCCCAGACGATCATTTCCGTCCCCGTCCAGACCGCGGTGTGTTGTTCGCGTCCCTCCGGGACGTTCGCCCCGGTTGACGTTGCGGCCCAGGCGTCCGTGGAGGGGTTGTAGCGACCGCCGGTGTCGAGATTCGTGATGCCGCCATCGTAGCCGCCCCAGACGATCATTTCCGACCCGGTCCAAACGGCAGTGTGGCCGGACCGCCAGGACGGGACATTCGCGCCCGTGGATGTCGGTCGCCAGTTGTTCGTCAACGGGTCGTATCTTCCGCCCGACTTCAGTTGGGCATAGTCGGCCCCCGTACCGCCCCAAACGATCATCTCCGAGCCGGTCCACACCGCTGCATGCTGGTCGCGCGCGGCCGGCACGTTCGACCCGATCGAGACCGGAGCCCAGTGATCCGCGATCGGGTCGTATCTCCCGCCGGTATTGAGACGGGTACCGTTGCGGTACCCGCCCCAAACGATCATCTCGGTGCCGGTCCAAACGGCGGAATGGCCCTGGCGCGGGTCGGGCACGTTGGCGTCCATCGAGGTCGGTAGCCAGCTGTCCGTCGCGGGGTTGTACCGGCCTCCGGTGTTCTCGCTGTTTCGTTCCACCTGCCCCCCCCAGACGATCATCTCGGTCCCGGTCCACACCGCGGTGTGGTACGAGCGGCCCGCGAGGAGGAACGCCGTCGGCCGCCAGGAGTCGTTCGCGCACGGCGCGGAGTGCGGCGATCGGAGCCCATACGGTCCGGAAGCGGGCAATGGGGTCGACCCGAGGGTCGACCGCACCTCGTTCCACCATGCGTCGAACGACGTCTTGCGCCAGGTCACGGTCGCCACCGTGACGCTCGTTTCGGTCCGATCGAGGACCGCGCCGACGTAGAACGCGTCCGGCGTCTCCTGAAGGGGGCTCAACGTGCCGGTCGGAGCCGCGTCGTTCGAGACTCCGAATACCGAGGCGATCACTTCGATCTCGCGGTCCCACTCGTCCGAGGACAGGGCCTGCACGCGCACGGCCCCGGCGGGCGATGCCGCCTCGGGAGCCCCGCCGTCCTGCAGCACGAAGGTGCTCTCCGAGTATTCACCGCCCATCGTCCTCATCTCGGTGGGACTCGTCGTCCGGCCGACGGCCTCCTCCGCCCGACGCCTCACCTCGGCGTGGAACCGCGGGTCGAAGGCGTACCAGTTGCGGAGCAGTCGATCCGCCAGCGTTTGTCTGGCGAGCGTCTCCGCGACGACGAGCGCGCTGTTTCCAAGTGCCGTGTACAGCTCTCGCAGCATCCCGCCGTCGTGAGTGTTCGCCGACATGCGATCCAACTCCGCCTGAAGTTGGACGGCAGTGATCGGCCGCTGCCACCACGTCTCGAGGGCGCTCGACTTTCGGAGATAGTCCTCGACCTTCGCGCGGACCGCCTCCCGCGGCATCACGGTCGAAAGAGCAGGCTTGGGCCCCGGATTCTCCTTCGGCCAGAGCCTGTGATTCCAGAAGACCCGCTCGATCGCCTCTTGCGCCGTGACCCGCTCCTCGAACGTGAGATCGCGGCCTTGAGCGGCGGGAGCGAAAATGCAAAACACCGCCGCGACGAGCAAGAGGCACACCGACTCTCTTCGCATGGAAGCCCCCGAATTCGGTCACCACCTAAGTACGCGGCAGGAGGCTGAGAGTCAACCCGTAACCGCTTCGCGGCGGCGGAGCGCGGCGAGTAATGGGACCCGAATGGTCCGACTTGCGTCGTTCGTCGCCTCCCTCAGAACCTCCGCACGGCCTTGTTGCGCTTGAGCTGCAGGACGCGGATGTCGGGGTCCACGAGGACGCGGTCGGGCTCGAAGGCGCAGGAGATGACGGCTTCCTTCTCCTCGCCGGCGGCCAGCGCGAGCTGCCGCCGCGCGTCCTTGTAGTCGGGTATCGGCTTCCCGTCCTTGTCCATCCGCTCGCCCTTCGCGGCGGCGACTTCGAGGGGCATCGTGCCCGTCCCCTCGTTCTTGACCTTCACGCGGACCTCCCAGCCGTCGCCCGCGCGCTTCCGGTCCGCCTCGACGATCCGGTACTCGGGGACCACGACCTCGAAGAACCACTGCTTCGCGAAGGCGTCGAACGCGGCGGGGTCGGGCGCGTGCTCGCGCAGCACCGCGAGGAGGTCCTGCAGGACCGGGAAGTCGGGGCCTTCCTCGTAGCGCCGCGATGAAGTCGCGGAGCCCGGCGAAGGCGGCATCGCGCCCCATCAGGTCGTGGAGCATGAAGAAGACCCAGCCGCCCTTGTCGTAGGTGACCGTCGTGTCGCCGGCCTTCGAGCCGTCGACCTTCACGAGCGGCCGCTCGGAGTCCTTCTGCCGCGAGTTCCCGTAGCTCTCCTCGATCCGCTTGCGGAACTCCATCGCGAAGAGCGGCCCCTTGACCTGGTCGAGCAGCAGCGCCGCGGAGTAGTGCGCCAGCCCCTCCGACACGACGTTGCCGCCCGGCCCCTTGCCCGGCGTGAGGATGTTCCCCCACCACTGGTGGGCCGACTCGTGCGCGGTGATGGCGAACGCGGTCGTCGGCGCGCGGGTCGCTCTTGGTGAGGAACCCGATCCCCTCGGAGAAGGTGATGTTCGTGGGGAAGCCCTGCGCGTAGAAGGCGTGCGCCGGCGAACTCGCTCAGCTTGCAGCTCCTTCCACGGGAACGGGAAGAACCACTCGTCGTAGTACTTCCGCGCGGCCTCGAGGGCCTCGGACATCTCCTCGACGTTGTACCGTGTGCGCGGGGTGGTAGAACACCGCGGTGTCCCCCGCGCGCTTCACGTCCCACTTCCCGGCGACGACGTTGAAGAACCGCACGGGGTGATCGCTCCGCCAGACCGAGGTCCGCTTCCCGCCCGCGACGCTTCTCGGACGCGAGTACCCCGACCGAGTTCGCGACGTACTCCGCGGGCACCGTGACCTCGATCTTCGTCGTGAACGACGACGCCGAGCCGAAGAGGGGCTCGGTCACGCCCTTGTAGAAGTCGTCGGGGTAGACCTTCGGCTCGTAGCGGTTCTTCTCGTCGACGCCGATATCCTCGATGTAGCCGACGACCGGCGCGAAGCTCGGCGAGAAGCTCGTGAGAACGACGCCCGAGGGCAGGATGAACTCCGACAGCCTGCCGCCGTTCTCGCGAGATCCCGTCGGGGAAGACGCCGTCGAAGGAGAAGCCGACGGTGATCGCCCTGGTCGCGCGCGATCGGGGCGGGCGGGGTGAAGACGTAGAGGCCGGTGCGGCTCTCCGGCTTGTACTCCTTCCCGTCGAGCGTCCACTTCACGTTCTTCCAGTGGAGGTCCGCCGGTGAGCGCCACCTGGGCCATCGGCGCGTCGCGGCGGTTCACGAGACGGTAGGTCCCCTCGGTCCTGAACGCGCTCTTTCCCGGCTCGAGCTCGAGCTTGAGGTCCACCGCGGTGAGATCGGGAAGCGGCGCGTCCTTCCACGTGGCCAGGTTCTGTCTCCAGTAGTCCTTGGCCTTCTCCTTCGCGGCGCCTCCCTGGTAGCCCTGGTGGACCTTCAGGCCCGAGCGCGGTCCCGAGGACGACCGGCACGAGCAGGAACGGGGCGAATCGCAGCAGGCCCTTCCCAAGCGAGCGCGGGCTCGAGCCGCTGCAGGGTCAGCGTCGGGTCCTTCGAGGTCCGCGGGAAGAAGCGCACCGCGACCGCGACGAAGAAGACCGTGAGCGACAGGGCGAAGAGGCGGTTCAGCAGGAACGCCGACCGGTCCAGCTCGAGCGGGCCCATGTCGCTCCAGCGCACCACGCCCCACAGGTCCCAGTTGCCGGCCCAGTTCATGTGGTCGCGGAACTGCAGGTAGCCGGTGAGGACGATCGCCGCGAGCGCCACCGTGTAGGTCGAGTAGCGGTTCCGCGTCACCGCGAAGGCGGCGGCGACGAACGACGTCCAGAGGAGCAAGGTGGGGAGGAGCAGGAGCCCCCACACGATCGCGAACGGCGACACCCGGAAGGGGACCTTCCCCTGGACGAGGATCATCACGAAGCAGACGAGAAACGCCGCGAGGAGGATGACGGCGCCCACGAAGCTGTTGGCCAGCGCCTTCCCGAAGAGGATGGACGCGGACCGCGCGGGGCTCGCGTGCGCGATGGAGGCGATCCCCGTGACCTGGTCTCGCACGAGCGACTCGACGGTGTAGAAGAGGAGGAGCAGGCACAGGAGCAGCGTGAGCGTGTTCATGAGGTTCGCGGCGGTGAGGCCGGGGGTCAGGAGGACCGGCGCCTGCATCGCCCCCACCTCCATGAACTGGCTCGACGCCTGCAGCAGGATCAACGGGACGAAGAGGTAGAGCCCCGGGGAGCCGAGCAGCTCGCGGAACTCCACGCGGGCGACCTCGAGCATCCCCGCGACGAGTCCCAGGGGCCGGCTGCGCATGTTCAGGCTCGCCAGCGGGGCGGGGAAAGGCCGGCTCTCGCCAGGGGCGGACGCCGCGAGCTTCTTCTTCCTTCTCGAGGCCTTGCGGACGCCTCGCAGCGTATCGGCGAAGCGCTTGTGGCTGTAGGCGACCGCGCCGAGGCCGATCGCGGCGAACCCGAGCCGGCTCAGGAGGAACGGCACGTCGAAGCCGATCCTGCCCTCGTTGTAGAACTTCACCCCGCGGTCCACCTTCATCCACGTCTCGTTGAGCCACCGGAAGCCCGCGGGGTCCGCCAGCATGAGCAGGCGGTTGATCCGCGGGTCGAGCCACGTGGGGGACCAGTTCCAGAGGAACATGGCGCAGAACACCATCGCGGCCAGCGGGATCACGAACACCAGGATGGGCTTCCGCGTGCGCTCGCCGACCGCGAAGGCGGTCCCCGCGATGAAGAGGATGGGGGGCAGGCCGAAGGCCAGGAACGGCACGAGGTAGTTGGCGAGGAGGAACGGCCCCCGGATCTCCGCCGCGCGGTCGTTCGGCAGGAGATGGTTGCAGAAGGCCGTCATCACAGGTGGATCGCCATCACGCCGACGAAGGCGGCGAGGGCCGCGGCGAACTTCCCCCAGACGTACTCGCCCGCGGTCAGCGGCGTCGAGTGCAGCAGCTCGCCGACCCGCGACTCGTCGTCGCGGATCACCGCCAGGCCCGCGGCGATCGCCACGAAGAAGGAGTAGAAGAGGAAGATCACCATGGAGAGCATCAGGCCGTTGGCGAACTGCGACGTGATCCACGCCTTGGTGCCGCCCACGGCCGTGTCGCCCGACTGGATGCGCGCCTAGCCCGTCGAGAGCCCCCACGCCGTGAAGGCGAGGAGGATCACGAGGACCCAGAGCATGGGCCGCTTCGCGTGCTGGGAGAAGTCGAGGCGGAAGACCGCGAGCAGGCGCCTCGCGCTCACGACGCGTCTCCGGTGGCGTTCCCGTCGGACTTCATGAGCACGAAGTAGGCGTCCTCGAGCGTGGGGGCGACCGGCTCGAAGCCGGCCGGCGGGGAGCCGTTCGGCTCGTGGATGCGGACGCGGTTGCGCCCCTCGACGAGGATCGCCTGCGTCACGCTGCGGGTCTTCTGGATCTCCTCGAGCTCCGCGCCGCTGACGGCGCCTTCCCAGACCTTCCCGGCGATCGCCGCCCTGGCGGCCGAGGGGGAGGTGACGGCCACGAGACGCCCGTTCCGGATCACCGCGAAGCGCGAGCAGAGCACCGCCACGTCCTCGACGATGTGCGTCGAGAGGACCACGATGCGGTTCTCGGCCAGCTCGGCGAGCAGGCGGTAGAAGCGCAGCCGCTCCTCCGGGTCGAGCCCGGCCGTCGGCTCGTCCACGATGATCAGGCTGGGGTTGCCCGCGATCGCCTGGGCGAGGCCGAGACGCTGCCGCATCCCGCCGGAGTAGGTCTTGACCTTGCGCTTCGCGGCGAAGGTGAGGTTGACCCGCTCCAGCAGCTCCGCGGCGAGCTTCTTGAGGCCGCCCGGCGCCTCGACCCCCTTGAGCTTCAGCAGGTGGACGAGCATCGCCTCGCCGGTCAGGTGCGGGTAGAAGCCGAACTCCTGGGGCAGGTAGCCGAGCTGCGCCCAGACCCTCTCGGGACGGCCGACGATGTCGTCGCCGTCCAGGGTGACGGTCCCCGCCGTGGGCTCGAGCAGCCCCGCGAGGATCCGCATCAGCGTGGTCTTGCCCGCCCCGTTGGGCCCGAGCAGGCCGAACATCCCCTGGCCGATCTCGAGGTCGACCCCCTGCAGGGCGGCCACCGGCCCCGGATAGACCTTCGTGAGGTTCTTGATGACGAGCATTCCGGCTCCCCCCGCTGCGTGCGGACCCAAATCGTTGATCCTTCCTCGTAGTGTACGCCTCCCGGACGCGGAGGTTCCCCGGGACGGGCGGCGGGAGCCCATGTAGGGCTAGGATGTAGGGCCGAAACCCGGGTTCCCCGGTCTCGTAGGGAGGAGCCGGGATCGTCCTTTCGAGGAGAAGAGAGCATGCGCGCTTCGCGATTCCTGATGGCTGCCGCTTCGATCGTTCTCTTGATGTCCCTCGCCCTGGCGGCCGAGCCCGCCAAGGGGAACTCCGCGACGGTCGCCGCTCCGGCGACGTCCACCGCGGCGGCCGTCTTGTCGGCGATGGACAGCAGCGTCCAGCCGTGCCAGGACTTCTACCGCTACGCCTGCGGCGGCTGGCTCGACAAGACGCAGCTCCCGGCCGACCAGTCGCGCTGGGGCCGCGGCTTCGCCGAGATCACGGAGCGGAACCGGCAGGCGCTTCGCGACATCCTCGAGGCGGCCGCGAAGGAGCAGGGGGGCACGCCGGAGCGCGCGAAGCTAGGCGCCTTCTACTCCGCCTGCATGGAAGACGAGAAGGTCGAGAAGGCGGGTGCCGATCCCCTGAAGCCCCTCCTCAAGGAGATCGACGAGGTCAAGGACCCCGCTTCGGTCATGACGATGGCCGCGAAGCTCCACGGGTACCGGGTCCCGGTCCTCTTCCGCCTCGGCGCGCAGGGGGACTTCAAGAACCCCGATTTCGCCATCGCCGTCTTCTCGCAGGGCGGCCTCGGGCTCCCCGACCGCGACTACTACCTCAAGGACGACGACCGCAGCAAGCAGCTCCGGGCGGATTACCAGGCCCACGTGACGAAGATGCTCCAGCTACTCGGCGAGCCCGAGGAGGCGGCGAAGAAGCACGCGGGGCAGGTCTTCAACTTCGAGCTGGAGCTGGCCCGAGGATCGCGCCCGCGGGCGGAGATGCGCGACCCCAACAAGACCTACAACAAGCTCGACCTCGACGGCCTCAAGAAGCTGGCGCCCGCGCTCGACTGGTCCCGCTTCCTCGCCGCGACCGGCTACCCGTCGGTGAAGGACATCAACGTCGGCGTTCCCGAGTTCTTCAAGGGGCTCGAGAAGCAGGTGACCTCGACGGACCCGGAGACGCTGCGCGCGTACCTGCGCTGGCACCTCTTGCGGGCCGCGTCCCCGCTGCTCTCCAAGGCGTTCGTGGACGAGAGCTTCGATTTCTACGGCAGGAAGCTCTCGGGCCAGAAGGAACAGCAGGCGCGGTGGAAGCGGTGCGTCGAGGCCACCGACCAGTCGCTCGGCGAGCTGCTCGGCCCCGAGTTCGTCAAGCTGTACTTCCCCGGCGACAGCAAGGCGATCGCGCAGGATCTCGTCGCCCGGATCGAGGCGGCGTTCGAGGCGAACCTGCCGAACCTGAAGTGGATGGACGACGCGACGCGCGCACGGGCGGACGGGAAGCTCAAGGCGCTCAAGAACCAGATCGGCTACCCGGACAAGTGGCGCGACTACTCGAAGCTCGCGGTCAAGAAGGGGGACTACTTCGGCAACGCGATGGCCGCGCGCCGCTTCGCGTTCGAGTTCGAGGCGAACAAGATCGGGAAGCCCGTGGACAAGGGCGAGTGGGGGATGACGCCCCCGACGGTCAACGCCTACTACAGCGCGAACCTCAACCAGATGGTCTTCCCCGCGGGGATCCTCCAGCCGCCGTTCTTCGACCGCAACTTCCCGATGGCGATGAACTTCGGCGGGATCGGCATGGTGATGGGGCACGAGCTGACGCACGGCTTCGACGACCAGGGACGGAAGTTCGACCCGAACGGCAAGCTCACCGAGTGGTGGGAGCCGTCCGTTTCCGCCAAGTTCGAGGAGCGGGCCAAGTGCGTCTCGGACCTGTACAGCGGTTACGAGGTCCAGCCCGGCGTGAAGCTGAACGGCAAGCTGACCCTCGGCGAGAACATCGCGGACCTCGGCGGCATCAAGCAGGCCTACCTCGCCTACAAGAAGTGGGCGGCGGCGCACCCGGAGCTCGACAAGCCGGTGGTGCCCGGGCTGACCAACGAGCAGCTCTTCTTCGTGGGCTTCGGCCAGACCTGGTGCACGATCCAGACCCCGGAGTCGGAGCGGATGCTCGTGACCACCGATCCGCACTCGCACGCGAGGTACCGGGTCATCGGACCGCTGTCGAACTCTCCCGCGTTCTCCTCCGCGTTCCAGTGCGCCGAGGGGACGCCGATGAAGCCCAAGGACGCCTGCGAGGTGTGGTAGTCTGCGCGTTTTCCGGGGGAGCGGCGACATGACGAGAGGGGAGGGGCAGTTCGGAGCGCTGGCGGCCGGCGCGGCGATCGCGGCCGCGCTGTGCCTCGCGAGCTGCGGAAACGGGTCGCCGGAAGTCCAGAAGCCGGCGGCCCCTCCCGCCCTCACGCAGGAGCAGCAGGAGCAGATCGACCGGCTCCGCTCGCTCCCGTACACGGGGAATGCGCCCACCGCCGACAGCGATGCGGACGGGGTCGCGGTTCTCGACGAGAAGCGCTCCTCGCCCGGCTACAGCCTGTACAGCGTCCACCAGCGGTGCCGCGCGGAGCTGATCGACGCGAAGGGAAAGGTCCTGCGAGCGTGGCAGCTAGAGCCGAGCTCGAGCTGGTCCAACGTCGAGCTGCTGCCGAACGGCGACCTGCTCGTCGCGGGTTGGGACGCGAACGAGCAGGCCGACGCCGGGATCGCCGACGACAAGCGGTACGTGGCCCGCTTCGACTGGAACGGGAAGCTGCTCTGGAAGCGGATGATGCCCTCCCACCACGACGTCGAGGTGACGCCGGCCGGGGATCTCCTCACACTGACCTTCAAGCGGCGGATGATCCCGGCCTTCGACAAGACGATCCCCGTGAGGGACGACCAGATCTCGATCCTCGATCAGAGGGGGAACCCGAAGCGTTCCTTCTCCCTTTTCGACATCCTGAGCGAGGCTCCCGGGATCTTCCCGATCTACCGGGTGAATCCCAACCGGGCCGCCGGCCCGCCGTGGATCGACCTCTTCCACTGCAACTCGATCGAGTGGATGCGGCGCCCCGACCTCGAGAAGAAGAGCCCGCTCTACGGGCCGAACAACGTCCTCGTCTGCTTCCGCCACCAGGACCGCATCGCCATCGTGGACACGGAGAAGCGAAAGGTGCTTTGGGCGTGGGGGTGGGGAGTCGTCTCCGCGCCGCACGACGCGCAGGTGCTCGACGACGGGCACATCCTGCTCTTCGACAACGGGATCGCGCGCGGCTGGTCGCGGGCGCTCGAGATGGACCCGCTCACCGGCAAGGTCGTCTGGGAGTACAAGGCTCCGAACCCGCGCGACTTCTTCTCGGTCAGCCGCGGCTCCGCGCAGCGCCTCCCGAACGGCAACACGCTCCTGACCAACTCCGATCACGGCACCGCGTTCGAGGTCACGCAGGCGGGCGACGTCGTCTGGCGCTTCAACTATCCCGAGCGCAACGAGCGCGGCCGCCGCGAGACCATCGTCCGCACCAAGCGCTACCCGCCGGAACTCGTGGAGAGGCTGCTCAAGCGCGCGGGCTGATGATCCGCCTCTCGTCGATGTCGCCCGAGCATCCTGCCATCGCCGCGGGCTCCCGGCGGCTTGGTTCGCAATCTGACTCCGAAATCACGCCGAAGTCTTGACAAACCGGCGCATGCACCGTACACCCAAGAGCAGTCGCCAGGAGATCGCGGTGCGGCTCTCGGCCACGGCACTCATCGGGATCGCTCTGCTGCTCGATGCATCCCCGTCGAACGCGCAAGATCTTGCGTGGGCGAGACAACTGGGCGGGCCAGACTACCAAGGCGCTTATGCGATCGCCGTCGATCGTTGGGGCAACGCGCACACGACGGGGCCGTTCTACGACACGGTGGATTTCGATCCCGGACCGGGGACCTACTCCTTGACGTCGTTCTACGGCGTGGACGACTTCGTCTCGAAGCTCGACAGCTCGGGCGACTTCGTCTGGGCGCGGCAATTCGGCGGAAGAACCTCCGGGTGGGGATATGACGTCGCCGTGGACGATGCAGGGAACGTGTACACCACTGGTTTTTTCAGGGGCACGACGGACTTCGATCCCGGTTCCGGGGTCTACAACCTGACGGCCCTCGGCGCCTGGGACGCGTTTGTCTCGAAGCTCGACAGCGCCGGCAATTTCGTCTGGGCCAAGCAGTTCGGCGGAGGCGATCTCACTTGGGGTGCTGCGCTCGCCGTGGACAGCGCGGGGAACGTGTACACGACCGGAGAGTTCGAGGGCACGGCGGACTTCGACCCGGGTCCGGGGACCTTCTTCCTGACGGCGGGGGGCGTCGACGGAGCGTTCGTCTCCAAGCTCGACAGCGCGGGTGGGTTCGTCTGGGCCAAGGCCATGGGGGGGCCCGGCGATGCCTGCGGCGGCGGAGTGGCAGTGGACTCCGAGGGGAATGTGTACGTGAACGGGATCTTCTCGGGCAATGCGGATCTCGATCCCGGGCCAGGAACCTACCCGTTCGCGGCGGCAGGCGGATGGGATGTGTTCGTCTCCAAACTCGACGCCTCCGGCGATCTCGTCTGGACCAAGGCGATGGGTGGGTTGGGCGACGACACACCGTACGGCATCAAACTGGACGGCGAAAACAACGTCTACTCGATCGGGTATTTCAGTGATACGGCGGACTTCGATCCTGGGCCGGGCGTTTACCATCTGACATCCGCAGGCGGTCGCGACGTCTTCGTCGGCAAACTCGACCCCTGTGGTGCTTTCGTCTGGGCCCGGAGCATGGGAGGATCCGGCGACGACGCGGCATACGATATCGCCTTGGACGCCGCAGGCAGCGTGTACACGACGGGGTACTTTCAGGGTATCGCCGACTTCAACCCGGGTCCGGGCGCGTACGAGCTGACGTCCTCGGGAGGCATCGACGGATTCGTGTCCAAGCTCGACGCCGCGGGGAACTTCGTTTGGGTCGGAAAACTCGGCGGGACTGGCGACGAGTTGGGGATGGGCATCGCCGTCGACGTCGTGGGAACCGTTTATCTTGCCGGCGAGTTCGCAGGCACTACGGATTTCGATCCGGGTCCAGGCACTTACAACTTGAGTTCGATCGCGGGCGACTACGATGCCTTCGTCTGGAAGGGTTCCGATCCCTGCGTACGCTCCATCGGCGAGGGCCAGTACGGAGTGCTCCTGTTCGCGCCGCTCTGCACCCGCGACGCCGACGCCGAGCTCCCGGGAGTTCCCGGCGAGCCCTACGTCTTCGATCGCCGCGATCTTGCGCTCCGGCGAGGTGCCGGCGACCGGCTCTATCTCTCCGGAAGCGGGACCACGTTCACGAGCTTCGTGGTCGCCGACGCGGTCCGCGTCAACGGGCAGGATCTGGGAATCGGCCCGTACGGATCTCAGCGCGGGGTGCCGCCGTTCCGTCTCGAAGCGCCCCTCGAGTTCAACCTGATTCCCGTCCCGTCGGCGGAGATCACGGCGAGCGTCCCGGAAGGTCCCGGCGTGGTGAGCTTCGAGGCGCTCGACGTCGATCGCGGGATCTTCGGGAATACCGCGGTGTACCTCCTTAGGGATTGCGGTCTATGGCTCGAAGGAATCACGGGTGGGGTGACATCGCTTCATTTCGTCTCGCACGATGTGGACATGGGCGGATTGACGACCGACCTTCGCGTGGTGACCGGCCTGCTCTCCGAGCTTCGTGCGGATCGCGGTTACGCTCGCGCGGGATGCCTCGGAGCGCTCTCGGGCACGACACAGGCGGCGGATTCCCGCCCCGATCCGGCGACCGGCGACGGCTGGTACTACCTCGCGCGCGGCACCTGCTCCGATCCGACGTACGGGCGGGGGTCGGGAGCGACTCCGGATCCGAGGGAGCTCCTGACGGCCTCGGAGCCCTGCCCGTAGCGATCGACGCCGGGGCTCGGCGAGGTCTCTCTAATCCACGTACCCGAGGGCGCGGAGGCGCTTCAAGGTCTCCTCGTCCTGCGGGGCCTCGGGGGGGCGCCCGCCGGGCTCGGTCCTCGACCACCAATCGAGTGCTCGGGCCAGCTCGTCCACGGTGGCTCGCGGGAGCGAGGCGCCGCCCCACAGGCTCTTGCGCTCGAGCGGGTCGGAGGCGAGGTCGTACAGCTCCCAGCGGTCGTCGAGCCAGGGCGTGTGGATCACCTTGAAGGTGCCGCGGAGGACGCAGCGCGCCTTGAGGCGATTGGGCCAGCGCTGGCCCTGCTCGACGGACTGGGGCTTCGTCGCCTCCGCGAAGAGGAGCCGCCCCGCGGAAGACGGAGCCGGCTCCGGGTTCCGGAGCGAGGCGAGGAAGGAGTGCCCCTCGACGCCCTGCGGAATCGGGAGGCCGGCGTATTCGAGCAGCGTCGGCGCGAGGTCGATGTTGCAGGCGGGACGAGTCGCCGTGCCTCCCGGCGCGCCGATCCCCGGCCCGGCGACGATCAGCGGGATGCGGATCTCGGTGTCGTACACGCTCGGACCGTGGTTGAAGTAGTCGTCGTGCTCGGCGAGGGTCTCGCCGTGGTCGGACGTGAAGACGACGAGCGTGCTCCCGGCGAGGCCGAGGCGGTCGAGCGCGGCGAGCAGCTTTCCGATCTCGTCGTCCGCGTACCGGACCTCGCCCGCGTACAGCGCCTCGAGGTGGCGCGTGTTCGCGTCTTGCGCGCCTCGTGAGGCCGCCAGCACGCGCCGGGCCACGTCGATGTCGCCCATCGAGCCCGTGACGGGGCCCCGGTAGCCGGGATCGAACATCGTGTCGTAGGGCGGGGGAGGCTGGTACGGGGCGTGGGGATCGAAGTAGTGGACCATCGCGAAGAACGGGCGGCCGGCGCGGCGCTCCGTGAGCCACGAGACGGCCGCGGAGGTGACCTCGGAGGCCGGGCGCACGAGCTTGTTGTTCGGGTCCGACTCGAACGGCACCGTGAGGTTCTGGTCGAAGCGGTCGAACCCCTGCGAGACGCCGAACTCCGACGAGAGACAGTAGCTCGCGATGAACGCCGCCGTCTCGTAGCCGCCCCTCTTGAAGGCCGACGGGATCCCTTCGAGCCCGCCCGGCCAGCGGACGCCATTGCGGAAGACGCCGTGGGTGTGCGGGTGTTTCCCGGTCAGCATCGAGGTGAACGACGCGAGGGTGGTCGGGACGACCGTCGTGTAGCGCTCGAGGCGGACGCCGCGACGCGCGAGCGCGTCGACGTGCGGCGAGATGTCGCCGCGGAACCCGTACGCGCCGAGGTGGTCGGCCCGCAGCGTGTCCACCGCGATCAGGAGGACGTTGGGCCTGGCGCCGGACGCGCTCCCGCCCTGCGCCGGAGCGCCGCCGCCGCCCCCGCAGGACGAGGCGGCGAGCACCGCCACGAATGCGACGCCGAGGAGGCCCGGAAACCCGAAAAGACGATGCCTCGGGGACGCGACTGCCATGCTCGACAGCCTAGACGCGCCCCCGAGGCCCGTCAAGCCGGCGCTGGCGCGGAGCGTGCTTCCATCCACCGAGAGGCTCACTCGGAAGAGGTGTGCAATGCGCGCGAACCGCATCATCCTCTCGGCCTGCGTGGCGGTCCTTTCGATTCCGTGGTCCCGCGCTACGCTTTCGAAATACCTGCCCCCCGAGGGCCTGGCGGCCGCGGCGCCGCTCGTCGTCGAAGGGACCGTCTCGAGGACGGCCTCCGGCTACGATCCCGTGACCTCCGCCCTGGCGACGTACGTGACGGTGGAGATCGGCTTCGTCCATCGAGGGCCGGCGGACCTCGACCGGGTCGTTCTGCGCGAGCCCGGCGGACGGTTCGGCGACGTCGTCAACGAGATCGACGCGGTTCCGGTGTTCGAGCCCGGCGAGAGCGTCTTCCTCTTCCTGGAGCCGGCGGGAGACGGCGCCCTTCGCGTCGCGGGGATGTTCTACGGCAAGTTCACGCTCCTCGCGCAGGGCCCGCGCGGCGTCCGCGTCGCGCGGAGAAACCTCTCGGGCTCCGGCACGATTCCGGGGCCGCCTCTCGACGCGTTCGAGGAGCTTCCCGCGGGCCACCTCGAGTCGCTCGTCGCCGCGACCCCGTACTCCGGGCCTGCCGTGCGCCGGCGTGCGCGCGCGGCGCCGGCGCCCGCGGGGGGCGGTCGAGCGTCCTCGCAGGCGGATGGCTGGACCGCGGAGCCTCCCGAATTCGATCGTCTCGAGTGGGACCAGGTGCGGGAGGCGGCCGTGGACCTGTCCTCGATCTCGGAAACGGCGCCGCGGGCGCCGGCGGACGTCGTGCCGCCCGGCGGTGGGACGGACGTCCCGCAGTTCGTTCCGATCTCCACGTCGAGCCCGACGCGCTGGCAGGAGGCGGACAGCTCGACCGCGATCTCCATCCAGATCCAGCCGACGGGAAACCCCATGAACAACGCCGCCGCCGCGGCCAACGAGATCAAGCGGGGCATGGCGGCGTGGACCAACGTGCCCGAGGCGCGCATCGTGCTGCAGGCCGGCAACGAGAACTACGACTTCACCGGGGCCAACGCGCAGAGCCCCACCGCGGCCTATCCGCCCGTGAACATCGTCCTGTTCAACGACCCCTACAACGAGATCACCGACCCGAGCGGCTGCTCGGGAGTGCTGGCGGTCGGCGGCTACTGGAGATCGGGGGCGATCGGCCGGACGGTGAACAACGTCGCGTTCTATCCGACCCTGAGGCAATACGTGGTCTTCAACAACAACTTCCAGTGCTTCCTCGGGATCGCCGACAACCTCGCCGAGGTGGCCGCGCACGAGCTGGGGCACGGGATCGGCTTCGGGCACTCGGCGGTCAGCGACGCCACGATGCGGGCGACGGCGTACGGCAACGGGCGGGGGCCGCGCCTGGGCGACGACGACCGGGACGCCGCCCACTGCCACTACCCGCACGCGTTCACGATCACCTCGCCGAACGGCGGAGAGTCGTGGGCGGCGGGAAGCGCGCAAAACGTCACCTGGACCGTCACCGCCGAGAGCGGGACGAGCGCTTCGACCGTGAACATCGAGTACTCGACCGACGCCGGGGCGACCTGGACGGTCGCCAGCGCCGGCGAGGCGAACGACGGCTCCGCCCCGTGGACCGTTCCGAGCATTGCCGGGACGAGGAACCTCGTGCGGGTCGTGCGTCACAACCGGGTGTCGCCGACACCGTCCCCGTATCCCGAGGCCTGCAGCCAGGACGTCTCCAACTCCGCCTTCACCATCACGGCGGCCCCCGCCCTCACGGCGGGGACGGCGGGAGACGGCGACCCCGGCTCCCCGCTCACGCTGGCGAAGGGCGCGGGCGGAAACGTCACCCTGGCGTGGGGCGCCTCCTGTTCGGGTACCGCGACGAACTACGCGATCTACGAGGGAACGCTCTCGGCCCTCCGCTCGGGAACGTGGAACCACGTCGCGCGGACCTGCGCGGCGGGAACCGACCTCGCCGAGACCATCGCCCCGGGGAGCGACAGCGTCTACTACCTGGTCGCGCCGGTGGTCCCCGGTGCGGAAGGGCGGCTCGGCACGACCTCGGCCGGCGCGGAACGGCCGGCCTCCGCGTCCGCGTGCGCGCCGCGGGAAACAACATCCTGCTCGTAGACGCGGGGCGCTTACAGCGCCGCTTGTGACCCGGCGCCCGGCGAAGCGGGCGTCCCCTCGCGGTCGACGCGGCGGTGTGCAACGATGTCCCATCCCATGGACGAGCCCCCGCGGGACAGATCCGTCTGGTTCTGGCGCGGCGCAACCTGCGCCGCCGCGGCGGTCTTCCTCGTGCTCTGCATCCTCGCGGCGCGCCGGGAGACGCCGACGATCGACGAGTTCGCCCATCTCCCCGCGGGCTGCAATTACTGGAAGCACGGGCAGCTCATCCTGTACGCGAAGAACCCGCCTCTCCTGAAGCTCTGGATGGCGCTCCCCGTCGTCGCGGACTCGCGCGTCGTGGTCCCGGTGTTCAGCGGCAACCCCCTGGCGTGGGGGCCCTGGGAATACGGCCAGAAGTTCATGGAGGCCAACCGGGCCCTCTACTTCGATCTCTTCTTCCGCGGCCGCCTGATGATCGTCCTGCTGGGGCTGGCCACCGGGGTGCTGATCTACTTCTGGGCGCGCCGGCTCCTGGGCGAGCGCGCCGCGGCGGTGGCCGCATCGCTCTTTTTTTGCTCGCCGACAGCCCTCGCGCACAGCCACCTGGCGACCGTGGACATCGGCTGCACGCTCACGATCCTCGTCGCCTGCCTCGCCCTGAGCTGGGCCTGCCGGCGGGGCGGGGCCGCGGCGATGGCGGTGCTGGGCTTGGCGCTGGGCGTCGCGCTCGCGGTCAAGTTCACCGCCCTTCTAATCGTCCCGGCGGCGCTCGTCCTTCTCGGGTGGAGCCGAGAGGCGGCACACGCTTCGCCGGGGAGGCGCGCCGCCATCTGGGCGCGCGATGGGGCAATCGTCGTCGTCGCGGCCCTTCTGGTGGTGAACGCGTCGTACGGTCTCAAGGGGTCTTTCCTGCGGCTCGATTCGTACCATTTCTACTCGCGGTTCTGTCTCGCCGTGCAGAACGCTCTGCCGGGCGTTCTGCCCGTGCCGGTGCCACGCGATTACGTCGTGGGCTTCGACGCGGTGAAGCGCGACACCGAATCCGGCGAGGAGTTCGGGAGCTACCTGCACGGCGAGTGGTCGCGGAAGGGCTGGTGGTACTACAACCTCGTGGCGCGGCTCGTGAAGACGCGGATCCCCGTGTTGCTCCTGGCCATCGCGGGGATCGCGATGTGGCGTCGAACCGGGGTGGTCGCCGCGGAGAATTGGCGGATCATCCTCCCGGCGGCGAGCCTCTATCTCTTCCTTTCCGTCTTCAACAGAAGCGATACCGGCATACGCTACGTGCTGCCGCTGCACCCGTTCCTCCACCTCGCGACGGGGGCGGTCTTCGCGGCTTGGGGCGGCAGCGGGCGGTGGCGCTGGAAGGACGCGCTCGCGGCCTTCGTTCTCGTCACCAGCCCCGTGACGGCGGTCGCCGCCTACCCGGACGAGCTGGCGTACTTCAATGCCATCGCGGGCGGAACCGAGCGCGGCCACGAATGGCTTCTCGACTCGAATCTCGACTGGGGCCAGGACCTCTACCGCGTCCGCGAGGCGGTCTCGCGCCTCAAACCTTCGGGGCCGATCGGCTTGCTTTATTGCGGCCATGTGGATCCGGGGCTCTACGGGATCGAGTACTACCCCGTGCCGCCGGAGCCCGTCGAGGGCGTGCTCGCGGTGAGCGTCAACTTCGTCATGGGGATGCGTTACCTGGCCCCGGCCCCGGGCGGGAAGATCGCCTGGGTGGCGCCGGACCACCTCGCCTGGCTGAAGGCGTACCGGCCCGTCGAGAAGCTCGGCTCCATCTGGATCTACGACACGAGGCGGGAACGAGAGGGACAGCAACCGTAATGAACGGAGCAACGTGACGAACCACGACCGGTCGCTGTCGCGCTTTGCGGTTGCTGTCCCTCTCGTTCCTAGTACTTCTTCCGCATCCAGATCTCGGTGCCGCCCCCCTCGATGCGCACCTCGTCCATGAGCTGGTTGATCAGGTAGATCCCGCGGCCGTGCGACTCGAAGAGCCGCTCGCCGACGAGGGGGTTCGGCAGCTCTTCCGGAACGAAGCCCTCTCCCGGGTCCCGCACGATCAGGAGCATGCCGTGCTCCGGGTCGCATTCCAGCGTCACGCGGACCGACTTCGTCGGATCCCCCTTGCAGCCGTGCTTGATCGCGTTGGCGAGCGCCTCGTTCAGGGCGAGCTCGATCTCGAACTCGCTTCCGGCGGCGCAGTCCATGCTCCGGACCACCGTCATGACGCGCCCGATGAAGCCGCCGAGGAGCTTGAGGTCGGCCGGCATGGTGACGTCGAGCTTGAGGGTGAGGTTCTCGGAGTCGAACTCTCGGCGAGGTCGCGGCTCGGTGCTCATTGTGCTTCCCCTCGAGGCAGGTGCGCTCTCGACCTGGACTCGACGTGGACCCGTTCGAAGAAAGTTTACCACCTCCTGGCGCCGCCGGGAGGATTGGCGGTAGCATTCGCGCCGCGGGGGGTCCTGAGCATTGAGCGAGCAGCCCTTCAAGACGTGCGGGTCCTGCGGTTTCGAGTGGACCGACTGGCGGGGATTCGTGCTGGACCGGGGAGTGCGGCTGCTCGGCCTCCAGGCGGCCCCGGGCCTGGCGGACGCGAACGCGCTGGTCTTCGAGCACCGCTGTGGCTCGACGGTCTCCGTGCTGGCCTTCAGGCTGCGCGGCCTGCTCGGAGTCGAGGAGGCGGGGGCGGGGCTGCCCGACCTCTACGGCACCGCGACCTGCAACGGGCACTGCCGCTCGATCGAAGGCCTGGCACTCTGCGACCAGCCCTGCGGCAACGCGCGCGACCGCCGCCTCACGCTCCGGGTCGCGGAGATGATGGGCCAGGAGCCTGTCCGAGTAATCCCGTAGGCCCACGGGATTACTCGGACAGGCTCCTGGCTTCGCGCCGCGCGCTAACCCAGCGCCGCGATCAGCCTCTCGGGGTGCTTCGCGTAGGCCGCGAGCGGCACGGTGCCGTTCGTGAGCGCCGTCAGCGTGTCGGTGAGCAGGCGGTTGACGGGCGTGGAGACGCCGGCGGCCTCGCCGTGACGCGCGACGGCGCCGTTCAGGTAGCCCACCTCGGATTGCCCCCGGCCGGAGTGGAGGTCGATGTGGAAGGAGGGCATCTTGCCCCCGCGGCCGCTCCCGACCGCGCGCGAGAGGAACGGGCGAGACAGCGCGAGGGGCAGGCGCGCCGCGAGGGCGAGCAGCCGGACGGGAGCTCCGGGGAGGTTCACGGGGCGGATCCCGAGCGCGGCCATCACCCGGAGCGCCTCCCTCAGCTGCTCGACCTCGACGCGGTAAAGGGCCGGATCGGCGAAGATCTCCGCCGGGGTCATGTCGAGGATCGCCGAGGTGGCGTTTGCGAGGAGGTTCGTGAGCAGCTTCGACCACTTCATGTCGTCGGCTCGCTCGAAGAGGCGCGCGTTGAGGCCGGCCTCGTTCATGGACCGCGCGAGGCGCTCGGACAGCGGGTGTCCCGAGGCCACGCCCGTGCCGCGCAGCTTCTCCACCACGACGTCTCCCGCGGCGCGGCGTCCGACGGCGGTCGTCACCGTGCCGGCGATCACCCGCCGGCGGCCGAGCGCCTCGGCGAGGACCGCTTCGTTGTCCACGCCGTTCGAGAGACAGAGGACCGGCAGCGCCGGATCCCGGCCGAGGGAGGTCTCGGTCGCCGAGAGGAGCGACGGAACGTCAAAGGATTTCAGCGCCACGAGCGCGACGTCGAACCTCCCGGCGGCCAGGGCCTCCTCGGCCGACGCCGCGATGCGGAACGCCGGCCGCGGCACCTCGCGCACTGCTCCGTCCGCCGTCCGGATCCTGATGCCGGCCTTCTCGATCGCCGCTGCCGGCTCGGCCCGCTCGACGAAGACCGCCCGGTGCCCATGCAGCGCGAGGCTGCCGCCGACGTAGGTCCCGATCGCGCCGGCGCCGAACACGAGCACGTGAAGGGGATCCGCGACGTCCATGACCGACCTCCCTCGCTCGGGCGTCAGCGTTGCGCCGGGGCCGGAGCCGCGACGGGTGGGACCTGCGATCCGTCCTCCCCAACCGCGCGGAGGAAGAACCCGAAGTCGTCGCCGGCCCTGCACGTCTTCACGACCACGTCGTTCCGTCCCGTGCGCAGTTCCACTCTCGCGCTCTTCTCCTCGAGGTGCGAGCTCACGCGACGGAGGTCGCCGAGCGCGAGCGGGGGACCGCCGGGCCTCCCGGGAGGCGGGTGGCGGTAGGGGGACGCCTCGAGGACCGGCTCGCCGTTGAACCAGACCTTGATCTCGTCGTCGGTGGTCACGGAGAGCGTCGCGGCTCCCGGAGCGCTCGGCGCGAGGGTCGTCTCTGCCACCGCGCACGCGTCCGCGACGAACGGCGGCACGGCGAGCGAGCGGTCGAGGTTCACGAAGCCGGGCGCGCCGGAAAGCGCGAGTCCCGCGGCGGCCGGGCCCTGCGGAGCCGGCACGTTCTCCGACGGCGCGGTAGACGCGCCGGGCTCGGGGCCGAGGGGCACGTCGAAGAGCTTCCGCGCCGGGTCCGGATACCAGCCGGTCACCTTGAAGCTCCCCAGCAGCGAGCCGTCGTCCTCGAGACGGAACACCGAGGCGGTGCGGTCCTCGTAGGCGAGGTGGAAGCGCGGGTCGCGTCGCGCGATCGCGAGGAATCGCCGGTCCTTGGCACTCGCGCACACCCAGCGGCAGCGGAACGTCTCGCGGATGGGAGCGAAGACGTCGTCCACCCTACCCAGCGCGACGTCGGTCCACAGCCGGTACTTCGCCGCGTCGGTGACCAGCATGAGCGTGGAGTCCCAGCCGACGAGGCATTTGAGCTGCGGGTTGAAGAAGTAGATCTCCGCGTAGTCGTCCATCCAGAGGTGGAAGATCGTCTCGCCCCCGGGGACGTTTGCGCCCATCCAGGCCGAGGCGCCCTCGAACTGCGCGCTCTCCTCCTGGGCCGCCTCGCGCCGGTCCGCCTCGAAGTTGAACGCGAGCAGGGCGGCCATCGCGACGGCGCCGAGAACCGCCGCGAGGATCCACCCCCGGCTTCGCGAGGGAGGCGGCGCCCCCGGCGGCGCCGTCTCGCGGGCGAGCGCGTCCGGGGCCCCTTCCTCGAGGCGCTCGCTCTCGCGAGCGTCGCGAACGGCCACCGCGGCGAGGAGGATCGTGAAAGGCGCCCACATCTCGACGAACCGCTGGCTCAGCATCGTGAGGGCGAGGAAACCTCCGGACACCACCAGGAGGATCCGGGCGTCGGCCGAGACGCGCCGCGCGCGCGACAGGACGTAGGCGGCCGCGAGGAGCGCGAGGAAGACCCCCGCGTTGTTGACGAGGAGGTCGGAGGAGGGCAGGGGGCCGACCTCGGTGACGGGGCGCAGCTCCGCCCCCCCGCCCACGCCGCCCACAGGACGCGGAAGTTGAGATCCCACCACAAGCGGATGTTGTGGGGGACGAACGGGCTCGCCAGCAGGCCGGCCGCCGTCCCGCCCAGCGTGAACAGGAACATCCGGAACCGGGACCCGCGCCCGCGCCCCGGAACCGGGTCGCGGTGAAGGTCGTTGAGAAGGGCCAGGCACGGGAGGAGGTGGAAAGACACGTGGGTGTTCGCGTAGACGGCCGCGAGGGCGAACGCCCACCACCCGCGCCCGAGCAGGACCGCGCACGTGCCGGCCAGCGCGACGGTCAGCGCGAGCACGAGCGAGCGGGTGAACGTGAGGCGGAAGAGGAAATCGGAGGAGCACGCGACCAGGACCAGCGTCCAGAGCAGGGGAGCCGGCGCCCGGAGGAGCCTCGCCACGAAGTAGAACGTGGCCATCGCCAGGCAGGCGAAGAAGACCGCTGCGAGCCTTGCCCCCGTCAGGAGGTCGCCGAACGTGAACGGGATCAGCAGGACGTGGTAGAGGAACTCCTTGTCGGCGAAGTGGTCTCGTAGGAACGTCTCCTGCCAGATCGGGTAGTGCCGCGAAGGGCCGTGCTCCCTGAGCACCTCGGCGTAACGGATATTGAACCAGCCGTCGCCGCAGTAGATGGGCGGGCCGGCGTACCGGATCGCCGCGACGAGCGCGCCCGTGACGAGAACGGCCGCGAGCACGCCGGGAACCCAGGAGCGCACGCGGCTCCGCGCTCGCCCGGGATGCTCTCGATTCGTTTGCAGTGGGCTCACCCCGCCGATCCCGCGAGGTACCGCACCGGCCCGCCTCCCGCTCCGGCGCGCCGGATGCTCGTCCTCGTTCCCAAAGTGAATTCGGATCTTACCCGGTGCGGGCGGGAGGGAGCAACGGGAGGAAGCTACTTCATGACGACCACGCGGTTCTTCCCGGACCGCTTGGCCTCGTAGACCGCGTCGTCGGTGCGCTTGATGAACGACTCCGGATCCTCGCCCTTCCGGAACGCGGTCACGCCGATGCTCCCCGTGATCTTGCGCGTCTCGCCGCCGCCGAGGGAGAGGACGAGCCTCTCCGAGGCCTGGGTCGCCAGCGCGCTCCGGAGCCGCTCGGCCGCGATCGCGGCGCCGTCGGGCCCGGTCTCGGGCATGATGACGACGAACTCCTCCCCGCCGTAGCGCGACGCGACGTCGATCTCCGTCTCCTTCATGATCACGGTCTCGTCGTAGCGGCGGATGTTCCTACGGATCGTCCGCGCGACCTCCCTGAGCGCCTCGTCCCCCTTCAGGTGGCCGAAGGTGTCGTTGATCCCCTTGAAGTCGTCGAGGTCGATCATGATGAGCGACAGCGGGCGCGCGTAGCGCGAGGCGCGGGACATCTCGATCGTCAGCCTCTCGTAGAAGTAGCGGTAGTTGTGGAGGCCGGTCAGGGCGTCGGTGACCGCCATCTCCTCGACGGCCGCGTACATCCGCGCGTTGTGGATCCCCACCGCGACCTGGGCGCTCACGATCGAGAGGAGACGCTCGTCGTCGTGGTCGAAGGCGTTCTCCGTGCGGCTCTCGACGGTCAAGACCCCGAGGAGCACGCCCTCGAAGAGGATGGGAGCGGCGATCTCGGAGCGGACGTCCTCGATCCCCGACGCGATGTACCCCGGGTGGCGGCGCACGTCCCCGACGTTGACGCACCGCTTCTCCCGCGCGCACTCGCCCGTGATCCCTTCGCCGATCGGGATCTCGAGGCCCGGGAGGTCGGCGGGGAACTCGCCGGTCGCCGCCTTGAGCCGGAGATGGCCCTCCTCCACCTCGAGGAGCGCGCAGGAGTCGTAGTGGAGGCGCTCGCGAACCTGGCCGACGATCGTGGCGAAGAGCTCTTCGGTGCTCCGGATGGTGAGCAGCTGGATCCCGATCTCCTGGACCAGCTCGAGCTGGGTGCGCACCTGGGCGTTGTGGAGGGCCACGCCGAGCTGGTTCGCGAGGATCTTGAGGACGTGGACGTCGCGATCGCCGAAGGCGTTCTCGCGCGTGCTCTGCGTGTTGAGCACGCCGAGGACCTTCTCGCGGAAGATGATCGGTATGTCCAGCTCGGAGCGGAAGATCCCGTCGCCGAGGTGGATGTAGTGCTCGCAGCGCGCGAGGTCGGGAACGATCGTCTCTTTCTTGCCGAGCGCGCAGCGGCCGGTGAGCCCCTGGCCGAGTGGAATCCGCTTGCCGATGATCGCCTCCGGGTACTCGGTGACCGCCCGGATGACGAGGTCGTTCCCTTCCTTGAGAAGCAGGCTGCAGTAGGAGTAGCCCAGCGACCGCTTGATGCTCTCGGCGGTCAGCAGGAGGAGCCGCTGCAGGTCGAGCTCGGCGCTGATGTCGAGTCCGATCCGGAGGATCAGCTCCATCTCTTCGGACGATGCGTGGGCCGCTTTCGTCACGTCCATGCTCTCGCCACACGGCACCAAGGTGCACCGGGAAAACCCCGGCTGTCGCCCCGAATATAGTTACCGCCCAGGGGAAAGACAAACCTCGGGAACGGCGGCAGGCGGGTCCCTCTACCGCTTCACGAACGTTCCCTCGGCGAGGTCGCGGAGCGCCTGCTGGATCTCCTCCCGCGTGTTCATGACGAACGGTCCGTGGCGGGTAACCGGCTCGCCGAGCGGCCGGCCGGAGAGCAGAAGGAGCCGGGCCGGAGCGCCCGCGGTCTCGACGCGCACCCCGTCTCCGTCTCCGAGGACCGCGAGCCGCGTCGCGGCGACCATCGTCCCGCCGGCGCCGCCGGCCGCGGCCCCGAGCACCGCCGCTCCCTCGAAGACGTACGCGATCGCGGAGTGGCCTCGCGGAACCGGCTGCTCGAACGAGCGGCCCGCGGGTAGGGAGACGTCGAGGTAGGTGGGCTCGGCGAAGATCTCCGTCACGGCCCCGCGCACGCCCTCCGCCTCCCCCGCGATGACGCGGATCCGGACGCCGTCCCCGCGCGAGACCACCGGGATGCTCGCCGACGGCACGTCCTGGTACCTCGGCCGGGTCATCTTGAGCTTGGCCGGCAGGTTCACCCAGACCTGGAAGCCGTCGAGCCGCTCCCCGCCGGCCTGCGGCATCTCCTCGTGCATGATCCCGCTCCCCGCGGTCATCCACTGGACGTCCCCCGGCCCGATCGTCCCCGCGTTGCCGAGGCTGTCCTTGTGGGCGACCCTCCCGCCGAGCATGTAGGTCACGGTCTCTATGCCGCGATGCGGGTGCATGGGGAAGCCGGCCAGGTAGTCCTTCGGGTCGTCCGAGCCGAAGTGGTCGAAGAGCAGGAAGGGGTCCACGAGGTCGAGGCGGCGCGTCGCGATGCTGCGCCTCAACCGGACCCCGGCGCCCTCGATCACGGGCATCGGGTCGATCACGTCCACGACTTTTCTCGGTGCGTCCATTCGGTCCTCCCGGGTTCTTGCCGCCGCGCGTCGCGGAGATCATACTTCCGGCTTCCCGGAGGCCCACCACGAAAACCACCGAGACGTCCCGGTTCTTCGCCACCGCGTCCCGCGGAACGGAGGAGGTCCTCGCGGGGGAGCTGCGGGAGCTCGGGATCCCGGCCGTCGAGGAGCGGCGGGGTGGCGTCGCCTTCGGCGAGAGCCTCGAGGACGCCTACCGCGCCTGCCTCTGGTCGCGCGTGGCGAGCCGGGTCCTGCTTCCGCTCGCGCGCTTCGAGGCCGACTCCGCCGCCGCGCTCTACGAGGCGGTCCACGCCATCGAGTGGACGGCCCACGCCGGACCCGACAAGACGATCGCCGTGGACGTCGCGGGGGGCGACTCGCCCGCGGGACCGCCGCACTACATCGCGCTCAAGACGAAGGACGCCGTCGTGGACCGCGTCCGGGAAGCGGAAGGCGCGCGCCCCGACGTCGACACCGCGAATCCCGATCTCCGCATCAACGTCCACCTCGCCGGCCGGTCGGTCACCGTGAGCGTCGACCTCGCGGGGCAGAGCCTCCACCACCGCGGGATCGACCGGGAGGGAGCGGCGGCCCCGCTCAAGGAGAACCTCGCCGGAGCGCTTCTCCGGATCGCGGGGTGGCACGCGCGGTGCGCCGCGGAGCCGCTCTTCGATCCTCTCTGCGGCTCGGGGACGATCCTGGTCGAGGCGGTGTGGATGGCGCTCGACCGGGCGCCAGGCCTCGAGCGGGGCAGGATCGGGGCGGAAGGCTGGAGGGGGCACGACCGCTCGCTCTGGGAGCGTCTCCGCGCCGAGGCCCGCGAGAGGCGCGACGCGGCGCGGGATCGTCCCGTGAGGATCGCCGGCTCCGACGCGTCGCGCACCGCGGTCAAGACGGCGCGCGACAACCTGAAGCGCGCCGGCGCGGGATCGCGCGTCCGGGTGGAGCTGCGCGAGCTCCGTGACGTCGAGGCGCCGTGGCCGGGCGCCGGGCTCGTCGTCACGAACCCCCCGTACGGCGCCCGCCTCGGCGAAGCGGGGGAGCTGGGACCGCTCTACGAGCTGCTCGGCGACGTGCTCAAGCGGCGGCTCCCGGGATGGACCGCCTGGATCCTCTCGGGGAATCCCGCGCTGACCAAGCGGATCGGCCTCAAGCCCGCGTCGAGGCGCATCCTGCACAACGGGCCGATCGAGTGCCGCTTCCTCGAGATCCCGATCGCCGAAGCCCCCGTGACCGGGGCGCAGGGACCGGGGTGGCGGCGTCCGACCGACGAGGCGCTCGCGTTCGCGAGGCGGCTCGCGAAGAACCGGCGCCTGCTCGAGCCGTGGGCGAAGGAGCTCGGCCTGACGTGCTACCGCCTCTACGACACCGACATGCCGGAATTCAATCTGTCGGTGGACTGGTACGACGGCGCGGTCCGCGTCGAGGAGTACTCGGCGCCGCGGAAAGTGCCGGCGGAGACGGCCGAGCGGCGGCTTCGCGACGCGATGCTCGTCGTGCCGGAAGCGCTCGGCGTCGCTCTCGCCGACGTCGTGCTCCGCGTGCGGAGCCGCCGGGCGGCGGGGGAGCAGCACGAGAAACGCGACGACCGGCGAAATTTCCGCGAGGTGCGCGAGGGCGGCCTCCGCTTCCTGGTCAACCTCACGGACTACCTCGACACGGGCCTGTTCCTGGACGACCGCCTCCTGCGGGAGCGGATCCGGGCCCGTGCCCGCGGTCGCGACGTCCTGAACCTGTTCGCCTACACGTGCGCCGCGTCGGTCGCCGCCGCTGCGGGGGAGGCGCGGTCCACGACGAGCGTCGACCTCTCGAACGCCTACCTCGCCTGGGGGCGCCGCAACTTCGCCTTGAACGGTTTCGACGCGCCCCGCCACCGGTTCCTCCGGGAGGACGCCGTTCGATGGCTCGAGCGGGGCGGCGACGGACGGCGCTACGGGCTGATCTTCGCCGCGCCGCCCACCTACTCGACGTCGAAGGGGATGGACGGGGACTTCGACGTCCAGCGGGACCACGTGGACCTTCTCTTCCGCTGCGCGGGCCTGCTCGCTCCCGACGGAGAGCTCCTGTTCGCGACGAACTCGAAGGACTTCGCTCTCGACGAGGAGCGGCTGCGCGACCTCGAGGCGCGGGAGCTCACGGGCGAGATCACGCCCCGCGACTTCGAGCGCCGCCCCCGGATCCGCGCCTGGACCCTTCGCCTGCGCGGTTGAGCTAACCCTGGTCTTCGCGCATGCGTTCGAACATCGAGAAGGTCACGGGCTTGGCCGGGATCTCCATGCGGCGGAATTGCCGCTCGGCCAGCCGGTATGCGGCGAGCACGAGCAGCACGCCGGCGGCCCACGCCGCGGCGGTCCAGGCCGCGCTTCCGGCGAGCTTTCCGAGCGGTATCTCGAAGAAGGCGCGCAGCAGCCAGGGACGCGAGAAGCCGGCGACCAGCGCGATCACCTGGAGGAGCATCGGGGAGATCAGGAGGGCCAGGCTGCTCCAGTAGATGGCTTTCCGGGCCCCGTCCGGAATCGTGGCGCGGTAGCCGCGGAACAGCGCGGCGACGAGGAGCAGCCACGGCACGATGGCGAGGGCCATCAGGACCGGGACGACCGGCCCGGTTCGCGGGAAGAGGCCCGGGTGCTCCGCGCGGATGGGGAGACTCTTGTAACGCCCCGCGACGGTGCCGTCGGGACGCGCCTCGAGCCAGCGCCGCTCGATCTCGCCGGGAGGGAGCGACAGCCCGTACGCGGCCTCGGCGGCGCGGCTGAGCTGGAGCGCCACGAAGCCGGCGGAGCTTCCGGCCGGCGCGTCGTAGGGCGACCCGATCGCGGCGCGGCTGCCGCGGAAGAGCGGCGTGCGCTCCGCCGGATGCGACTCGCCCCAGGGCGAGGTGACGTCGGGAACCCGGCCGTCCCAGGCGAACTCGTGGAGGCCGAGGGGCACGCGGACCGACCAGCTGCCCTTCTTCTCGTCCTGCACGAAGTCCACCAGCTCCGTTCGAACGCCGTAGCGCGCCTCCACGAGGGCCCCGAAGCTCCAAGCGGTCAAGAAGACGAGCGCGCCCGGCAGCACCAGGCCGGCGAACAGGCGTCGTCTCGAGAGCGGCAGGGGATCGAGACCCTGCAGCCGGGCGAGCCTCGGCAGGACGAAGCTGAAGAGCATGTAGGTCGCGAGCGGGATGTAGACGTAGCGAAGGTCCCTGAGGTCCGCCTCGTCCTTCCAGATCGAGAGAGCGCCCCCGAGGAACAGCCCGAACCCGACGATGAAGGGATAGGCGGCCAGCTCCTTCGCCCCGCAGCTCAGGCAGCGGAGGATCGCGAGCCAATCGCGCCAATCCAGCCGGCCTGGCGCGCTACCGGCCTTTTCCGGGTAATGGACCCCGGCAACGGCCCGCGCCGCACTCCCGCCGTTCCGCGGCACGATCACGAACGCCCGCGGCACGGACCGGTACCCCCAAGCGAGCGCGGCGCCTGCGAGGAGCAGCAGCAGGAGCGCCACGGCGGGCCCCGAGCTCCCGAGCGCGATCATCAGGCCGAGAACGCCGAACAGTACGGCGGCGTCCCACGCGACGTTGCCGGGGGTCACCGGGATGCGGGCGAGCGATGGCGCGGGCCGCTGCAGCAACACCGCGGCGAGGAGCATTCCGCTCTCGAGGAGGAGTGCGAGGCCGCCGAGCCCGGGGGCTCGCGGGTCGGGTCCGCCTCCCAGTGACGACGGGAGGGCGGCCATCGCGACGCACGACGCCACGAGGATCGTGCCCGCGAGGGCGATCGCGGCGAGATGCGCGAGCCAGATCCGGCGGGCCGAGATCGGGAGCGCCAGGTCGAACGCGCGGCAGCGCGATCTTCCGGCGCCCACCCCGAGGTACAGCGCGAACGTGAACCAGCCGAGAAGCACCATCGCGATCGGGGATACGCTCTCGCGGCGCCCGAGCGCGATCGTCGTCAGGAGTCCCGTGAAGACGCCGGCGTTGAGAATCAGGACGACCCCCCAAGCGGGGAACCTCCGCCACGCGTCGTCGTATCGGATGCCGGCGGGGATCATGACCGGCCTCCCGCCAGCTCGACGAACATGTCCTCGAGCGGGATCGCGCGGCAGGGCACGTCCTCGAGCCCCAGCTTCTCCCGCAGCACGGCGCGAGCCTCGGCGGGGGACAGCCGGAGGATGGCGTGCCACCCGTCTAGCCTGTCGCGCACTCCCAGGCAGCCGTCGAGCGCGAGAAGGCGCTCGCGGCCCGCGACGGCGTCCTTCGGCACCATCACGAGGGCGAATCCCTCGCGCAGCTCGTCGAGCCCGTTGTCGACGAGGACCTTGCCTCCGTGGATCATGACGATCCGGTCGGCCATGCGCTCGACGTCGGTCATGTAGTGCGAGGAGAACAGGATCGAGGTTCCCGACTCGTTCAGCAGCCGGATCGACGTCTCGAGGAACTCCCGCCGCGCGGCGGGATCGAGGCCGCTCGCGGGCTCGTCGAGGAGGAGCAGCTCGGGGCGGTGCGCGACGGCGCACAGCAGCGCGGTCCGCCGCGCCTGTCCCTTGCTGAGCGTCCGGATCTTCGCCCCGAGAGGCAGCTCGAAGCGGTCCAGGAGATCGCGCGCCATCGCGTCGTCCCAGGAGGGATACAGCCCGCGGTGGAGGGCGACGACCTGCTTCACGGTGAGGAAGGGCGGGAGGATCTGGTCCTCGGCGACGTACCCCACGCGCCGTTTCAGCTCGACCGGCGACTCGCGCGGGTCGAGCCCGAGCACGCGGACCTTTCCGCCGCGCGGCTCCATCATCCCCATCGCGACGCGAATCAGGGTGGTCTTCCCGGCCCCGTTCTTCCCGAGGAGGCCGACCACCTCGCCCGGCTCCATCGAGAAGCCGATCCCGGCGAGGACCTCCTTGTCCCCGGCGTACGCGCAGCGGATTCCGTCGAACTCGAGCGCCTTCATGGCTCCATTCCTTTCTGCATCTCGCGGAGCAGGTCGAGAACCTCCGCAAAGGGCACCCGGCTGAGCGCGGCCTGCGAGAGCAGGCGCTGCGCGGCGTCCCGCAAGCGCTCGAGCTTTTCCCCGGGCGCCCCGACGGGAAGCCGCTCGCTCACGAAAGTCCCTCGCCCCCGCTGCGTCTCGATCAGCCCCTGTTGCTCCAGCTCGTCGTATGCCTTCTTCACGGTCAACGGTGCGATCACGAGTGCCTCCGCCAGGTCCCGGTGCGAGAGCAGCTTCTCGCCCGGCGCGAGGCGTCCGCCGGCGATCGCGTCGAGGATCTGGCGGACGATTTGCCGGTAGATCGGGAGCTCGTCTCCGGGATGGACGTGGATTTGCATGGCCATCATCGCCTCATCTCGGCCCGGCGTTGTGGCTGGCCTCGCCCACCGGGCGCGGCCCGGCGCTGCGCGGGCTCCTGACGCGGACCGCGACGACCGTGAGGTCGTCCGCGGAGGCGCCGCCGCAGAAAGCCGTCGCCTCGTCCGCGACGGCGCGGACGAGGGCGCCCGCCCTGAGGTCCCGGTGGGCCTCGAGCGAGGAGAGGAGAAGGTCGCCGAACGTCTCGCCGCGAGCGTCCACGGCCTCCGTGACGCCGTCGCTGACGACGAGAAGGAGATCGCCCTCGGCGAGCGCCGTTTCAGCGGTCGCGCAGGTCCAGTCCTCGAACAGGCCCAGGACGGTCGCGGTCGGCTCGAGCCGCTCGGGGCGGAGGCCGGAGCGCAGGAGGAGGGGAGGAACGTGGCCGCAGTTGGCGTACCGGAGGCGGCCGGTGGCGTCGTCGTACTCCCCGACGAAGAGGCTGGCGTAGTGCTCGGAGGCCGTGCACTCGACGAAGAAGCGGTTGACGGATTCGAGGCGCCGCTCGAGCCCGCCCGACGCCAGCGCGTAGTGGCTGCGCAGGCTCGCCTGGAGCGTCGCCATCATGAGGGCCGCTGGAACGCCCTTCCCGGAAACGTCGCCGAGAACCACGGCGACGCGACCCGGCGCCACGTCGAGGAAGTCGTAGAAATCGCCTCCGACCCCCCGCTCCTGGAGGCAGAGCCCCGCACGCTCCAGCCGTCCGGCTCCCGCCGCGACGCTCGGCAGCAGCCGGGACTGCACGCGTCGAGCCGACCGCATCTCGTCCGCGTGCGACCACCCCGGTCCGGGCCTCGTAGCCGCCGCACTCGATGGGAGAGGAGCCATCTCGACCTCCTGTGACCTAGTGACATAGAACACTATATCGCCAATTCACAGGATGTCAAGAACTTTCTTTCGGGTGGAAAGCGACCCCGGAAAGGCCCCGCCGGCCGGAAACAAGAAGGGGCGCCTCCGAGGAGGCGCCCCTGAGCAGAATCGCTGTCCAGCCGGCGGGACTAGAAGCGACGGTTGCCGCCGCCGCCACCGCCACGGCCGCGTCCGCCGCCACCGCCGCCACCAAAGCCGCCGCCACCGCCGCCGGTGCGCTCGCGCGCCTCGTTCACGGTCAGGGCGCGGCCGCCGAAATCGGCGCCGTTGAGGTCGCGGATCGCGCTGTCGGCATCCTCGTTGCTGCCCATCTCGACGAAGCCGAAGCCCCTCGGCCGTCCGGTGTCGCGGTCGGTCACGAGCTTGACCTCGCTGACCGTGCGCCCACCCTGGGCGAAGAGGTCGCGGATCTGGTTCTCATCCGCGCTGAAAGGGAGGTTGCCGACGTAGAGTCTGGTACCCATGTCTCGAACTCCTGGCGCTCCTATGGCGCCGATCTCGGGTTCCGGCCGCCAACCCGATCCGACGGGTCGGTCACGCGTGCCTCAGCGCGTCATCGGCCTTGGCACGTCATACTTTCGTTTCTGTACGAGAGGATGCCGACCAGAACCTACGAATAAATTAAACGAAGGCCGGATTCTTGTCAATCCGCTCGCGGCAAACCCGGAAGACCGCCGACCTTCCCGCCGCGTCCCTCGATCAACCCGTCGGGCGGGAACCCGGCCGCTCCTCGCCGAGGGCTGCCTTCCCGGCCACCCGAGGGGAAGCTTGACAACGGAGGACCGGGGTGCGATAAAAGAGGAGTGGAATCGTCCACAATTGAACCGGAGCACACCGGCCGGGCGCTGGCGGTAGCGGCGAGAAGCCGCACTTCGACCAGGCCATCCCGGTGCAGTCACAACTTGCGGGGGCCGTTCCCCCGCATCGGAGGAGCAGCATGAGTCGGCGGTTTCTCACCGTTTTCGTAGTCACCTTCATCGCGATCCTGGCCACCTCGCTACCTTCCCACGCGCAGAGCTCGAACGGCGCGATCTCCTCGAAGATCCCGTTCGACTTCATGGTGGGCGACAAGACTTACCCCGCTGGCGAGTACCGGTTCGTGCACCAGCCTCGCGCCGTCCCCGCCTTGCAGATCCAGAGCATCGACGGCAAACTCCACTCGGGCTTGACCGTGGTCACGCGGCTCGCCAGGCAGCACGAGAGCGATGCCCCCAAGGCGAGCTTCGTCTTCGACACGGTCGGCGAGAAGCACTACCTGTCGGAAATCTGGATGCCCGGCCAGGACGGTTACCTCCTGCGCGCGGCGACCGACGATCACAAGCACGACGTGGTGGAAGTGAAGTAGAGCGCGGCTGGCCGGAGCCCCACTCCGCCTCGCGCGGTCCCCAAGAACACACACGCTCGACATTGGAGCCGGGGAAGGCCTCTTTTCGGGAGGCCGCCCCGGCTCTTTCTATTCCTGAGAGGGGTGATTTCGCCTTGACGCGTCCGCGGGCGGTTGCTATACCTACCGGTAAGTAAGCGAGCGCGGGGGTTGGGTCCGTGCCCGCGTGATGCGAGGTGGGCGAGATGTCGGCAGCCGAGCCAGGACCTCCCGAAACGACGGAACGGGGAGTTCGCGAGCGGCTGCACGCCGCGGCGGCCGAGGTGTTCGCGCGCAAGGGCTACGCCACCACGACCGTCAACGACATCGTGAGGAGGGCGGGGGTCACCAAGCCCGTCCTCTACTACCACTACGGCAGCAAGGAAGGGATGTACAAGGCGTTTCTCGAGAGCGCGCTCAGCGACCTCGAGGAACGGGTCGGGGCGGTCGAGACGCTGAGGGGATCCGCGGCGCTGCGCCTGAGCCGTCTGTGCGGGGAGATCTACGCGATCTTCCGCAGGCACACCGACGCGGTCCGGGTGATGCACGCCATCTACTACGGCCCGCCGCAGGGGGCGCCCTTCTTCGACTTCGACCGCGCGCTGTTCCGCGTCGAGGACAGCGTCAGGAAGATCGTGCGGCAGGGGCTCGAGGCGGGCGAGTTCGAGGGCGACGACGCGGCGATGACGCGGGCCGTCCTGGGCGTCTGCAACGAGTGCATCGACATCGAGCTCGCGCATCCCGAGAAGGCGGTAGGCGAGGCGGGGCTCCTCGAGAGTCTCGACGTGGTCCTCAGGGGAATGAAGAGGGAAGGCGGACGATGAACACGAGAACGAGAGTCGCGGGTGCCGGTCTCCTCCTCGTCGCGGCGGTCCTCGCCGCGGCGTGCGCGTCGCAGGCGGACAACCCCACGGGCGGCCGGCCCCCGGTCGCGGTCGAGACGGCGGCTGCCGCCGCCGGCACGATCGTCGAGAGCGTGGACGTGGTCGGCTCGCTGTCGCCGAAGTTCGAGGCGCAGGTCCACGCCGAGTACGCCGGGACCGTGGCGGAGATCTACGTCACCGAGTGGGTCCCCGTGAAGAAGGGGACGCCGCTCGCCCGTCTCGACACCCGGGAGTGGGGCGCGACGCTATTGGCCGCGAAGGCCGCCGCCGAGCAGGCGGAAGCCGCCGCGCGCCGCGCCGACCGGGAATACGAGCGAGCCCTGAAATTGAAGGAAGCCGGGCTGATGACCCAGCAGGGGCTCGACGACGCGCTGTCCGCGCGCGACGCCGCGCGCCCCGCGGCCGCGGCGGCGCTCGCGCAGGTCGAGGTGGCCGAGACGCGCCTCGCGAAGGCGGTCATCCGGGCGCCGCTCGACGGAATCGTCGCCGCGCGCGGCGTCAGCGTGGGCGACTTCGCGGACAAGGCCCCCCTGTTTCACGTCGTGGACAACCGCCTGCTCGACCTGACGGTCACGGTGCCGTCGGGGAAGATCCGTGGTGTCGCGGTCGGGCAGAAGCTCGTCTTCTCGACGGACGCCGTCCCCGGGCGCGAGTTCGACGGGACCGTCGCGTTCGTCAACCCGGTCGCCGACCCCGGCAGCCGCGCGGTCCGGATCCTCGCCGAGGTTCCGAACCCCGGAGGCGAGCTGAAGTCGGGGCTGTTCGTCAAGGGCAGGATCCTCACAGGGAACCGCGCCGGAGTGGTCCAGGTACCGAGATCGGCGCTCGTGTCCTGGGACGTCGTGTCCAGGAAAGCCGAGGTGTTCGTGGTGAACGGCGACGTGGCGAGGCGCAAGAGCGTGACCACCGGCGCTTCGGCGGGGGACGCCGTCGAGATCGCGTCGGGCCTGGCTCCGGGGGACGTCGTCGTCGTCCGGGGGGCCTTCAACCTCAGGGACGGCGACCGCGTGGCGGTGCCCGCGGCGACGGGGGCCTGAGCCGTGTTCCTCTCCAACCTGTCCATCAAGCGGCCGGTCTTCGCGACCGTCCTCATGCTCGCCCTCGTGACCCTCGGCCTGTTCTCCTACCGCCGCCTCGCGATCGACCTGATGCCGGACGTCGAGATCCCCGTGCTCTCGATCGTCACCGAGTACCCGGGCGCCTCCCCCGAAGCGGTGGAGCGGGAGGTGACGAAGCCGATCGAGGAAGCGGTCAACCCGATCTCGGGCGTCAAGCACGTCTCCTCGATCTCGCGCGAGGGGCTCTCGAGCGTCGTCGTGGAGTTCGAGCTCGAGGTCAAGATCAACGAGGCGTCGCAGGATGCGCGGGCCAAGATCAACTCCGTCCGCAACGAGCTCCCCGACACGATGAAGGAGCCGGTGATCCAGAAGCTGGACTTCGGCGCCTTCCCGATCGTCTCCCTCGCCGTGCGCTCCACGAGCCTGTCCCCCCGGGACCTCACGACGCTCGCCGACCGCAAGATCAAGCGGCGCCTCGAGAACATCTCCGGGATCGGGAAGGTGAAGCTGGTCGGCTCGTCCAAGCGCGAGGTCAACGTCAACGTGGACCCGGCGCGGATCGAGGCGATGGGAATGGGGGTGGACGAGGTCGTCGCGGGCCTCCGCTCCGAGAACGTCAACACGCCGCTCGGGCGCCTGAACCGGAGCGACACCGAAATGCCGCTGCGCATCGCGGGGAAGCCGGGGGACGTGTCGGGGTTCGAGTCGATGGTGATCGCGCGCCGCGGCGGTCACCCGGTCACATTGGGCGAGGTCGCCGACGTGGTGGACGGCGTCGAGGAAGAGCGCTCCTTGGCACTCGTCAACGGGGTGCCGGCGGTCGCGCTCAACATCCTCAAGCAGAGCAAGGCCAACGTCGTCGAGGTGGTGGACGAGGTCAAGGCCACGATCGAGAAGCTCGAGGAGGAGCTGCCCCCCGGCACCGAGATCAGCGTCGTCCGGGACAGCTCGATCTTCATCCGCGAGTCGGTGGAGGACGTCCAGACCACGCTCCTGATCGGCGGCCTGCTCACCGTGCTGATCGTCTTCTGCTTCCTGAACTCGTGGCGCTCCACCGTGATCACCGGGCTCACGCTCCCGATCTCGGTCATCTCGTCGTTCATCGCGATGTACTTCTTCGGCATGACGATGAACACCCTCTCCCTCATGGCGCTGTCGCTCGCCATCGGGCTCCTGATCGACGACGCCATCGTGGTGCGGGAGAACATCGTCCGGCACCTCGAGCGGGGGGAGGACCACTTCCAGGCGGCGCGCGAGGGGACGTCCGAGATCGGCCTCGCGGTGCTCGCCACGACCATGTCCATCGTGGCGGTGTTCGTCCCGGTGGCGTTCATGAAGGGGGTCGTCGGCCGGTTCTTCTTCCAGTTCGGGATCACGGTGACGTTCGCGGTGCTGGTGTCGCTCTTCGTTTCGTTCACCCTCGATCCGATGCTCTCGTCGCGATGGTTCGATCCCGCCATCGCGGGCAAGGGGAGGCGCCTGCCCCTGGCGCGCCTACTCGAGCGGTTCAACGACGCCTTCGACCGCACCGCGGACCGGTACAAGACGGTGATCGCATGGGCGCTCGACCACCGGAAGACGGTGGTCGCCGGCGCGACGCTCGCGTTCGTCGCCGGACTGGGTTTCTTCGCGACGCTGCAGTCGGAGTTCTTCCCCGCTTTCGACCGCGGGGAGTTCAACGTGCGCTTCAAGACGGCCCCGGGCGCCTCCATCGAGGAGTCCAAGGGCCGGCTCGCGGCGATCCTCGGGGTGCTCGAGGGCTACCCCGAGATCGAGCACACCTACGGCACGATAGCGGCCGGCGACTCGGACACGGTGCGCGACGGTCTCGTCTACGTGAAGCTCAAGGACCGCTCGGAGCGAAAGAGGAAGCAAGGGGCGATCGTGTCCGAGGTGCGCGGGCAGCTCGAGCGGATCCCGGGACTCACGCTGTCGGTCGAGGACGATCCCGACCAGATGCAGAAACAGCTCCAGGTCCTCGTCCGCGGCGACGAGATCCCGCGCCTGAAGGAGTACGCCGCCGCGCTGAAGATCGAGATGTACAAGATCCCGGGGATGAAGGACCTCGAGGCCACGATGGAGCAGGACCTTCCGGAGTACCGGCTCGCGGTGAACCGCGAGCGCGCCTCGGAGGCGGGGCTGAGCACCGACAGCCTCGTGCGGACGCTCGGCGTGCTCGTGGGCGGGCAGGCGGTCTCGACCTACGAGGACGAGGACGGCGAGGCGGTGGACGTGCGCGTCCGGCTTCCGGGCGACCTGCGGCAGGACGTGACGCAGGTCGCGAACCTGCGGGTGGCCGTGCAGGTCCCCGGGAAGCCCTCCGTCCTGATGCCGATCTCCGACCTGGTCGCGGTGCAGCGGACCGTGTCGGCGTCGGAGATCAACCGGCGAGACCTCGCGCGGCAGGCGGTCGTCTCCGCCAACCTCGAGGACCTCCCCCTCGGCACGGCCGGGAGCGAGGCGATGAAGGCCGCGGCGAAGATTCCGATGGCCCCCGGCTACCGGGTCGCTCTCGCGGGAGACACCGAGATGATGGTCGAGTCGTTCACCTACCTCGGCGAGGCGCTGCTGCTCGCGATCCTCTTCGTGTACCTGATCCTCGCGGCGCAGTTCGAGTCGTTCATGGACCCGCTCGCGATCATGCTTTCGCTCCCGCTGTCGATCGTGGGAATGGCCGGCATGCTCTTCCTCACGCGGGACACGGTGAACATCATGTCGCTGATCGGCCTCATCATGCTGATGGGGCTCGTCACCAAGAACGCGATCCTCCTCGTGGATTTCGCGAAGGTGCTCAGGAAGGGCGGGCTCGACCGGCGGGAGGCCGTGATCACGGCGGGCCGCACGAGGCTGCGCCCGATCATGATGACGACCCTCGCCATGATCTTCGGCATGCTCCCCTTGGCGCTCGGGATCGGCGCCGGGGCCGAGTGGCGCGCTCCCATGGCCCGCGCGGTCGTCGGCGGGCTCATCACCTCGACGCTGCTGACGCTTCTCGTCGTGCCCGTCGTCTACACCCTCCTCGACGACCTGGCCGGCTGGATTCGGAAGCGGTGGAGCGGGAAGGCCGCGGCGGCGTCGGCGCTCGCCGCCGTCCTCGCCGTGGGGACGGGGGTAGCACTCGCGGAGGGGCCTGCGCCGCGGTCCCTGACCCTCGACGAGGCGGTGGCGATCGCTCTCGAGCAGAACCACGACGTGAAGAAAGCGCACGAGAACCGGAACTGGATCGAGGGAAAATACCTCGAGGAGCGGGCGGCGGCGTTCCCGCAATTGACGATCGCGGCCGCGGGGGAGCGTCTCCACGACGAGAGCCAGCGCGCGCTGTTCGGCGCGGAGTTCGGCGGGGACTTCGTCCAGATGTTCCCGGTCGAGCAGGACATCCGGTCGGCGGAGCTCAAGGTCAACCAGCTGCTGTTCACCTGGGGGAAGGTGGGCTCCGCCATCCGCGCCGCGAAGGTCGGGTTCGAGATGTCCGAGGACGAGATTCGCCGCGCGCGGCAGGCCGCCCAGCGCGACGCGTCGGCCGCGTTCTACGACGTCCTGCTGGCGAAGGAGCTCTACGCGATCGCGCAGCAGAATCTCGAACAGAAGAGCCGGCACCTGGCCGAGGCGCGCCGCAAGCTCGCCCTCGGCACCGCGACCGACTTCGACGTCCTCGCCGCCGAGGTCGCGGTGCAGAACGCCGTTCCCGAGACGATCCGCACCGAAAACGCGATCCGGGTGACCCAGGACCGGCTCCGGTTCGTGCTGGCACTCGAGGAGGAGGTGGACGCGACCGGCACGCTCGACGCGCCGCGCGCGCCGGTCCCGTCCTTCGAGGCGGCGCTGGCCGAGGCGATCGTGAATCGTCCGGATCTGCAGCAGCTCGTCCACAAGGGCACGGCGCAGGAGGCGATCGTGACGATCGCCAAGGCCGGGGACAAGCCCAAGCTCGACTTCCGCGGATCCATGGGCAGGAAGGACTACTACCTTTCGAACGTGAGCGCCGGCGGGACGGTCTGGAACGCCGGGATCTACCTGACGTTCCCGTTCTTCGACGGGCTCAGGACCCGCGGCCAGGTCATGCAGGCGCGGAGCGACCTCGCAGCCACCGAGATCGAGCAGCGCAAGACGCGCGACGCGATCGCGCTCGAGGTCCGGACCGCGCTCGATTCCGCGATGGTGACCGAGAAGATCGTGGAGGCGCTCGCCGGCACGGTGACCCAGGCCGAGCGCCTCGTGTCCATGGCGGAGAAGGGGTTCGACCTGGGCGTCAAGACCCGTCTCGAGGTCGACGACGCGCAGCTCAACCTCAGATCCGCCCGCGGAAGCCTCGCCCTCGCCCGCCGCGGGTATCTCGTCGCGCGGGTCAACCTCGAGTTCGTCATGGGAGTGCTCGGGGAGCCGTAGCGGGACCGCACGCCTCGGTCACGTCCACCCGAGGCGCCGCGGATTCGGCGGCACCTCGGACCGGGTCGGGAGTCGACGCTCCGCGACGAACTCCGAGAGGAGCTCCAGGATCTGCCTCCCGACCGGGAGGAGCGTGCTGCGGCCGACCCGCGCGGCGCGGCTTCTCCTCTCCCGGCGGGACGGGGCGCCCACCCCGCGGCCCTTGACGAATTCTTGATGTCCGGCCACCCGATCCTAACCCAACGATGACGCTCCGCGCGCTATAACCAACGGTGCGGCCGGAGGAGGCACGCAACGATTCCGCGGACAACCGGATGCGGCGGCTTCGCAGCTCGGCATCACGGACACAAGCACCTTCGGTCGAGGGAGTGAAAACGTGCTTCGCAACGGAACATCGCGGCGGGGTCGAAGCCGGACGACCCTTTCCGGAATCGGCCTCGCGGGTTCCGCCGCGCGCGCGGCATTCGTCGCCGCCGTCCTGCTCGGCGCCGCCGTCGCCGGCTTCGCGAGTCGCGAGGCCCGCGCGGGGTCGGCGGACGCGCAACCGGCCGCGAACGGGAGCGCCGGGAGCCCCGAGGGGACGAGCGCCGTCACCCCGCCCCCGGAGCCCTTCGCGTTCGCGGATTTCTCGTGGGTGCCCGGAGGCGCGGGGGCCAGCGAGAAGCCGCTCAAGCTAGGGCCGTTCACCGGGGAGTTCAGGCTCGACACGGTCTACCACTACAGCTTCAACCATCCGAAGGACGACACGATCGGTGGCTCGAGCGAGGTGTTCCGGCACGGCGAGTTCCAGGTCACCCAGATCGGCTTCGGAGGCGACTTCCTGTACAAGAACGTCCAGGCCCGGCTCATGACCCAGTTCGGGATGTACTCGGTGACGACACCGCGCAACGACGCGAGCCCCGGGCGCGGCCAGTGGCAGCTCGACAACGCGTACCGGTACATCTCCGAGGCGTACGGCGGGTACCACATCGACGCGATGAACGGCATCAACATCCAGGCCGGCATCTTCATGTCGTACGTCGGCCTCTGGAGCTACTACAACTTCGACAACTGGACCTACCAGCCGTCCTACGTGTCGTCGAACACGCCGTGGTTCTTCAACGGCGTGCGCGTCCAGATCTTCCCGACCGACAAGCTCAAGATCGAGCCGTGGCTCATCAACGGCTGGCAGTCGTACGGCCGGTTCAACAACAGTCCCGGCGGCGGGGTGCAGGTCCTCTGGCGGCCGAACGGCCGGCTGGCGATCCTGGGCAACCAGTACTACGGGACGGACACCCTCGGCAATACGAACCGTGCCCGCATCCACACGGACGACAGCGTCATGTGGAAGTACCACGAAGCCCCGGGCGGCCGGATCAGCAAGGCGGCGGCCTCGCTCACGCTCGACGCGGGCTGCGAGCGCGGCGGGGGCGTGAGCTGCGGCTCGCAGTATTTTCTCGGCTTCATGGTCTACAACCGGCTCTGGTTCGACCGGGACCGCTTCGGCCTGACCATCGGCGGCGGCGCGATCAACAACCCGGGCCGCTACCTCGTCCTGGTACCGCCGATCAACGGCGCCACCGCGTTCTACCGGAACGCCTTACTTCACCGCCAACCCCGGCGACTCGTTCCGGGCGTGGGACGCGCAGCTGACGTTCGACTACATGCCGCAGCCGTTCGTCGTCTTCCGCCTCGAGTTCAACCACCGGGCGGCCGACGTTCCGTACTTCTCCGGAGCCGGGGGCGTGACCCCCGAGGGCGGCAACACGGGCGACCCCAGGACGGAGGTCGATGGCTTCACCCCGGATCTCGTCAAGGCGGAGGACCGGCTCACGTTCGCCCTGATGGTGAAATACTGACGCTCCCGGCGGTGCCGGCGCGAGGGGAAATCCCGATGCTCGACCTGCTCTGCATCGCGATGATCTTGGCGTTCTTCGCCGTAAGCGTTGTCTTGACGCGAGGCTGCGAGAGACTCGAGCAGGAGGAGGCGTAGTATGGGCGACTACCTCTGGACGGGGTTCGTGGCCCTGCTCCTCCTTTTCTACCTGGTCTACGTGCTGCTGAAGCCCCAGAAGTTCTGAGGACGCCATGACCGCGAACGGGATCCTGCAGCTGGCCGTGTTCCTCGGGCTGATCCTGCTCTCGGCGAAGCCGATGGGCGCGTACATGGCCCGAGTGTTCCACGGGGAGCGCACGCTCCTCTCCCCCGCGCTGCGGCCCGTCGAGCGCCTCTTCTACAGGCTGCTCGGCGTCACGGGAAGACGAGGACATGCGGTGGACGACCTACACGTTCGCGATGCTGATGTTCAGCGTCGTCGGCGGCCTGGCTGAGCTACGCTCTCCTGCGCCTGCAGGGGTACCTGCCGCTGAACCCGCAGCATTTCGGCGGCCGCGAGATGACGGCAGACCTCGCGTTCAACACCGCGATGTCCTTCACCACGAACACGAACTGGCAGAACTACGTGCCCGAGGCCGTCGTCAGCTACTTCTCCAACATGGTGGCGCTGGCCTCGCACAACTGGATGTCGGCGGCCACGGGGATCGCGGTGGCGATCGCGGTCGTGCGCGGGTTCGCCCGCCACTCGGCGGACGGGCTCGGCAACTTCTGGGTGGACGTCACGCGCGCCACGCTTTACGTGCTGCTGCCGATCTCGATCGTGCTCGCCCTGCTGCTGGTCTGGCAGGGCGTGCCGCAGAACTTCGCTCCGTACACGGCGAGCGACCACGCTGGAAGGGGCGGCGCAGGTCATCGCGCAGGGCCCGGTGGCCTCCCAGGAAGCCATCAAGATGCTCGGCACCAACGGGGGCGGCTTCTTCAACGCCAACTCCGCCCACCCGTTCGAGAACCCGACGCCCGCTCACGAACCTGCTCGAGATGCTCGCGATCTTCCTGATTCCCGCGGGGCTGACGCTACACGTTCGGCAAGGATGGTGGGGAACACCCGCCAGGGATGGGCGATCTTCGGCCGCCATGACCCTCCTGTTCGCGGCGGGGCTTGGCGCTCTGCTACTGGGCCGAGGCGAGGGGCAACCCGAACGTGGCGAAGCTCGGCGTCGAGACGGCCGCCGACCGCGGGACAGCCCGGCGGCAACATGGAAGGGAAGGAGACCCGCTTCGGCATCGCCAACTCCGCGCTGTTCGCCTCCGTGACGACCGCGGCGTCGTGCGGCGCCGTGAATTCCATGCACGACAGCTTCACCGCCCTCGGCGGCATGGTGCCGCTGGTGTTCATCCTCGTGCGACGAGGTGATCTTCGGCGGGCGTGGGCGCGGGGCTCTACGGCATCCTGATGTACGCGGTGATCGCCGTGTTCATCGCCGGGCCTCATGGTCGGGCGCACGCCGGAGTACCTCGGCAAGAAGATCGAGAAGTACGAGGTGCGAATGGCGGTCCTCGCCCTGCTCATCCTGTTCGCGAACGTGGTGGTCTGGACCGGCCTGGGAACGAACCTCGAGCTGTCCCCCGGGAAGGACGTCCGGGCTTTCGCGGATTCGGCGACGGCGGACGAGGCGGCCTTCCTGAAGGCCCACCCGGCCGCCCGGTGGAACCACGTACAACAACAGCAGTCCCAGCACCTACTTCGGCGCCGCCTACAACAACGTCAACAACTCCGGCCCGCACGGCTTCTCCGAGATCCTGTACCAGTACGCCTCGCAGACCGGCAACAACGGCTCCGCCTTCGCCGGCCTCACGGGCAACACGCCCTACTACAACCTCACCGGGGGCCTCGCGATGCTCGTCGGGAGGTTTCTCATGATCGTCCCCCTGCTGGCGATGGCCGGAAGCCTGGCCCGGAAGAAGTCCGTGCCGGCTTCGGCCGGCACGCTGGCGACCGACACGGCCACCTTCGCCGTGCTGCTCGCCGGGGTCGTGCTGATCGTGGGCGCGCTCGAGTACTTCCCCGCGCTGGCGCTCGGGCCGATCGTGGAGCATTTCCAGATGATCGGCGGACAGCTCTTCTGATCGAAGGGAAGCAACGCGCCGAGGAGTGACGTATCCATGGTGACCGAGGTCCGGGACAATCCCGCAGCCGCTCCCCCGCTCGAGCCGTCCGGGCTACCGGAAGCCGAAGCACGCGCCGAAGTCGCTCTTCGACCGGTCGATCGTCAAGCGCGCGAGCCTCGAGGCCTTCCGCAAGCTCGACCCCCGGCACGTCGCCAGGAATCCGGTGATGTTCGTGGTCGAGGTCGGGCAGCATCGTGACGACGATCCTCCTCGCGCGCGATCTGTTCTCCGGCGCGCCACAACCTGCTGTTCAACTTCCAGATCACCGCTCTGGCTCTGGTTCACGGTCCTCTTCGCCAACTTCGCGGAGGCGATGGCGGAGGGGCGGGGCAAGGCGCAGGCCGACGCGCTCCGCAGGTCGAAGACGGAGACCATCGCCCGCCGGATCGTCGCGGAAGGCGCCGGCCGGAGCGCGGAGGAGCGGGTGCCGGCGACCGAGCTCCGCAAGGGCGACCTGGTCGTCTGCGAGGCGGGCGACGTGATCCCCGGGGACGGCGACGTGATCGAGGGAATCGCCTCGGTGGACGAGTCCGCCATCACCGGCGAGAGCGCGCCCGTCATCCGCGAGACCGGGCGACCGCAGCGCGGTCACGGGCGGCACCCGGGTGCTCTCCGACCGAATCGTGGTGCGAATCACGTCGAACCCCGGCGAGGCGTTCATCGACCGCATGATCGCCCTGGTCGAGGGGGCCAAGCGGCAGAAGACCCCCAACGAGATCGCGCTGACGATCCTCCTGGCGGGGACCACGATCATCTTCCTCCTCGCCGTCGCCACCCTCGTGCCCGTTCGCGGCCTACAGCGTGCGCTCGGCGGGAGCCGGGTCGCCGCCGACGATCTTCCTGCTGTCGGCGCTGCTCGTCTGCCTCATCCCGACCACGATCGGCGGGCTGCTGTCGGCCATCGGCATCGCGGGCATGGACCGCGTCATGCAGCACAACGTCCTCGCGATGTCGGGGAAGGCGGTGGAAGCCGCGGGCGACGTCAACACCCTGCTACTGGACAAGACCGGGACGATCACGCTCGGCAACCGGCAGGCGGTCGAGTTCGTCCCGCTGCCCGGAGTGCCGATCGACGATCTCGCCAACGCGGCCCAGCTCTCGTCCCTGGCCGACGAGACGCCCGAGGGGCGCAGCATCGTCGTGCTGGCGAAGGAGAAGTACGGCTTGCGGGGGCGGGCGCTGGCCGGGCACGACGCGGAGTTCATCCCTTTCACGGCCCAGACGCGGATGAGCGGCGTGAACCTTGGAGGCCTGAGGATCCGCAAGGGGGCGGGGGACGCGATCAAGCGTTACCTCGACGGGCAAGGGGGAGACGTCCCGAAGGAGCTCGACGAGATCGTGAACCGCATCGCGAGGGCCGGAGGCACGCCGCTCGTGGTGGCCGTCAACGAGCTGGCGCTCGGCGTCATTCAGCTCAAGGACATCGTCAAGGGCGGGATGCGGCAGCGTTTCGACCGGCTCCGCGCGATGGGCATCAAGACGGTGATGATCACGGGCGACAACCATCTCACCGCGGCGTCCATCGCGCAGGAGGCGGGAGTGGACGACTTCCTCGCCGAGGCGACCCCCGAGACCAAGATGGCGCTCATCCGGAAGGAGCAGCAGGGCGGCAAACTCGTGGCGATGACGGGCGACGGGACGAACGACGCCCCCGCCCTGGCGCAGGCCGACGTCGGCGTGGCGATGAACACGGGGACGCAGGCCGCCAAGGAAGCCGGGAACATGGTGGATCTCGACAGCAATCCCACCAAGCTGATCGAGATCGTGGAGATCGGCAAGCAGCTGCTGATGACGCGCGGGTCGCTCACCACGTTCAGCATCGCGAACGACATCTCGAAGTACTTCTGCATCATCCCCGCGATGTTCGCCGCGACCTACCCGATGCTGAGCGCGATCAACTTCCTCTGCTACGGTCCCGGAGCCGCTCGGTCCACGCCCAACTCCGCGGTGCTGGCGGCGGTGATCTTCAACGCGCTGGTCATCGTCGCGCTGATTCCCTTGGCCCTGCGGGGGGTCCGCTACAAGCCGATGGGGGCCTCCGCGGTCCTGAGGCGGAACCTGCTGATCTACGGAGTCGGCGGCGTCCTGGTCCCGTTCCCGGCGATCTGGGCCATCGATCGCCTGCTCGTGCTGCTGAGGCTCGCGTGAGCGCGGGGCGGCGGACTGCGGAGCGGGGACGAACGCTCTTGAGCTTGCGCCGGGAAACGTGTGTAATCGAGAGGTGAGGAGAAACGAGGATGTTCCGGCAGCTGCGTTCCGCCGTTCTGAGCGTGCTCGGGTTCATGGCACTCCTCGGCGTCGTGTTCCCGGTCGCGATCACCGCCGTCTCGCAGGTGGCCTTCCCCCGCCGGGCGAACGGGAGCCTGATCGAGCGAGGCGGGAAGACCGTGGGGTCGGAGCTACTCGGCCAGCGCTTCTCGGCTCCGGAGTACTTCCACCCGCGGCCCTCCGCGGCCGGCGACGGGTACGACGCCGCCGCGTCGGCCGGGACGAACCTCGGTCCGACCTCGGACAAGCTGATCCACGGCGTCCACCGGAAGCTGCCGAGCGGCGAGGACGCCCCCGGGAACTTCGACGGCATCGGGGACCTCGCGGCCGCCTACCGGTCCGAGAACGGCCTTTCCCCGAGTGCTTCGGTTCCGGCCGACGCGGTGACCCGCTCCGGCAGCGGGCTCGATCCGGACATCAGCCCCGCGAACGCGGAAGCCCAGCTGGCGCGGGTCTCGAAGGCGCGCGGGCTCCCGGAGGAAGTGGTGCACGGGCTCGTGTCGCGGTGCACGAGGGGACGCCAGCTCGGCTTTCTCGGGGAACCGAGAGTCAACGTGCTCCTGCTGAACCTGGCCCTGGACGCCGAGTCGGGGCACCCTCACTGAGCCCGGATTAGAACATGGAGACCGATCGCAGGCCCGACCCCGACGCGCTGCTCGCCAGGATCCGGGAAGAGGAGCGGCTGTCGTCGCGCGGCCGCCTGAAGATCTTCTTCGGTGCCGCGGCCGGGGTCGGGAAGACGTTCGCGATGCTCCAGGCCGCGCACGAGCGTCTCGCGGGCGGCGTGGACGTCGTCGTCGGCCACGCGGTCACCCACGGGAGGGCGGAGACGGAAGCCCTCCTGGTGGGGCTGCCCATCCTGCCGAGCCGACACGCGGCGCACCGCGGCCACACGCTCGAGGAGTTCGACCTCGACGCCGCGCTGGTCCGGAAGCCGCAGCTCCTCATCCTGGACGAGCTGGCCCACACGAACGCTCCGGGCTCCCGCCATGCGCGGCGCCACCAGGACGTCGAGGAGCTGCTGCAGGCGGGGATCGACGTCTACACGACCCTCAACGTCCAGCACATCGAGAGCCTGAACGACCTGGTCGCTCAGATCACGGGCGTCACGGTCCGCGAGACCGTGCCCGACTCCGTCCTCGAGACGGCCGACGACGTGGCGCTCGTGGATCTCCCCCCCGACGAGCTGCTCGCGAGGCTCCGCGAGGGGAAGGTCTACATCCCGGACCAGGCCGAGCGGGCCATGGCCAACTTCTTTCGGAAGGGGAACCTGATCGCGCTCCGGGAAATGGCGCTGCGGTGCACCGCCGACCGGGTGGACGCGCAGATGCAGGTCTACCGGAAGTCCGAGGGCCCGGAACGCACGTGGCCGATCACCGAGAAGATCCTGGTGTGCATCAGTCCCAGCCCGTCCGCGACACGGGTCGTCCGGGCCGGGCGCCGCCTCGCGCGCCGCTTGCGCGCCGAGTGGACCGTTCTCTTCGTCGAGCAGTCGCGGCATGTGGCGCTCAAGGAGGCCGACCGGGACTACGCGCCGAACGCCCTTCGGCTGGCCGAGCAGCTCGGCGCCGAGGCGGTCACGATCTCGGCCCATGACGCCATCGAGGAGATCATCAGCTACGCGAGGGCGCGCAACTTCTCGAAGATCGTGGTCGGCAAGCCGGCACGGTACTGGTGGGTGCGGGAGCTGTTCACCGGGTCGTTCGTCGAGAAACTGGCCCGCCAGAGCGGCGACATCGACGTGTTCATCGTCCATGGCGGCCGCGCGGACGAGACCGAGGCGCGACCCGCCGCCCCGGTTCGAGCGGGCCCTGTGGACTGGCCGGGCTACGGGTGGTCCACGGCCACGGTCGCAGTCTGCACCCTGATCACGGCCCTGATGAGGAGCCACTTCGAGCCGTCGAACCTCGTCATGGTCTATCTCCTCGGCGTGATGATCGTCGCCACCCGCTGGGGCCGCGGGCCGTCGCTGCTGGCCGCGTTGCTCGGCGTGGCGGCGTTCGACTTCTTCTTCGTGCCCCCGTACCTCACGTTCGCGGTCAGGGACTACCAGTACCTGGTCACGTTCGCGGTGATGGTGACGGTGGGAGTGACCATCAGCGCGCTGGCCGTCAGGATCAAGGAGCAGGCCGACGTCGCCCGCCAGCGCGAGCGGCGGACCGGCGCCCTCTACGCGCTGAGCCGCGAGCTGGCCTCGACGCGCAGCCTGGACGAGATGATCTCCGCCGTGAGGCGGCATCTCGAGGAGGTCTTCGAGGGCGAATCGGCCGTCTATCTCGCGGGAAGCCACGGCCGGCTCGAGCTTCGGCCCGCGAACGGGCCGGCCTTCGCTCTCGACCCGAAAGAGGCGGCGGTGGCGCAGTGGGTCCACGAGCACTCCGAGGCCGCCGGGCGGGGAACCAACACGCTCGCGGGCGCGGAAGGGCTGTACCTTCCTCTCGTGGGAAGCCGCGGCCCCGTGGGCGTTCTGGCCGTCCGGCTCGAGCACCATCGCCGTCCGCTGGCGACGGACCCGATGCACCTGCTCGAGACTTTCGCCAACCAGGCCGCGCTCGCCCTCGAGCGGGCGCTCCTCGCGCGGGAGGCGCACCGGCACCGGCTCGAGGCCGAGGGGGAGAGCCTTCGCAACGACCTCCTCGCCGCGGTGTCGCACGATCTCAGGACCCCGCTCTCCGCGATCTCGGGCGCCGCGAGCAGCCTGGCGTTCAGCGAGGACCGGCTCGACCCCGCTTCGCGGCGCGAGTTGGTCCTGACGATCCACGAGGAGGCCGAGCGCATGACCCGGCTCGCGAACAACCTCCTGGACATGGGCCGGCTCCAGGCCCGCCGGGTCACCCTCCGCCGGGAATGGCAGCCTCTCGAGGAAGTCTGCGGGGCGGCGCTCCACCAGCTCGACCTTCACCTCAGGGGCCGCGAGGTGGTGCTGCGGCTTCCCGAGGAGCTGCCCCTCGTCCCCATCGACGACGTACTCATCGAGCGGGTGCTCGTCAACCTGCTGGAGAACGCCCTGCGCTACACGCCCCCCGGCACGCCCATCGAGCTCGCGGCGTCCGCCGGGCCGGCCGAGGTCCTCGTGGAGGTGCTGGACCGTGGCCCCGGGTTCCTTGCCGGAGAGGAGACCAGGATCTTCGAGAAGTTCTTCCGGGGCGAGGCCGCCCAATCGCGCCACGGCATCGGCCTGGGCCTGGCGGTGGCCCGCAGCATCGTCGAGGCGCACGGCGGGAGGATCTGGGCGGAGAATCGCCGGGGAGGCGGAGCGGCGTTCCGCTTCTCGCTGCCCCTCAAGGGCGAGCCGCCCGACGTGTCCGGCGAGCCGGGGGAGACGGAGGTCGCACCGTGAGCGACACCCCGCCGACGATTCTCCTGATCGAGGACGATCCGCAGATCCGCCGGTTCCTCCGGGCCGCGCTGCCGGCGCACGGATACCGCCTGGTCGAGGCGGAGACGGGAGAGAGCGGGCTCACCCAGGCGGCGACCCGAACGCCCGATGTCGTCCTGCTCGACCTGGGCCTCCCGGACGTGGACGGTCTCGACGTGACCCGCCGGCTGCGGGAATGGTCGCAGGTGCCGATCGTCGTGCTGTCGGCGCGCGGCCTCGAAGGGGACAAGGTCGCCGCCCTCGACGCGGGCGCCGACGACTACCTGACCAAGCCGTTCGGCGTCGAGGAGCTGCTGGCCCGGCTGCGCGTCGCGCTCCGGCACGCCGCGCGGGCGGGCTCGGGCTCGGCGGGACCCCTCTTCGCGACGGGGGATCTCACGGTGGATCTCGCCGGGCGGCAGGTCCGGGTTCGAGGGCAGGAGGTCCATCTCACCCCCACGGAGTTCAAGCTCCTTGCGCTTCTCGTCAAGCACGCGGGCAAGGTCGTCACCCAGCGCCAACTGCTCGTCGAGGTGTGGGGGCCTGGCTCCGCGAGGAACGCGCACTACCTGAGGGTCCAGATGTATGGCCTCCGGCACAAGCTCGAGGAGACCCCCGCGCGCCCGCGGTACCTCGTCACCGAGCCCGGGGTCGGCTACCGGCTCCGCGAGGAGAATTGAGCCGGCCGCGCGCACGGCCCGTGGTGAGCCTTCCGGCGGCCTACGCGGGCGCGCGGCTCGCCCCCCGGCCGGCGCCGTTTCGATAGCCGTTCCCTTTGGGTTAACATGGGCCCGGTTTCCAACCCGAGGAGGACCCACGCCATGTGCGAAACGGCCGCGACTCTGAAGCTGGGGCAAAAGGTCCCCGACTTCGCGCTCGACACCTACGATCCCGTGCAGGACGATTTCGGCAGCTTCCGCCTCGCGGACCAGCTCGCGAAGAAGCGCTGGACGATCCTGTTCTTCTACCCGGCCGACTTCACCTTCGTCTGAGCGACGGAATTCGCTGCTCTGGCAGAGCAGCACGACCGTTTCGTGAAGATGGGGTGCGACATCGTCACCGTGAGCACCGACACCAAGTTCGTGCACCTCGCGTGGAAGAAGAGCGAGGGGGAGCTGGCGAGCGTGAAGTACCCGATGGGTTCCGACCCGACGGGCAAGGTGTCGAGGGCGTTCGGCGTTTACGACGAGGCCACCGGCCTCGACCTCCGCGGGACCTTCGTCATCAATCCCGAGGGTACGCTCCTGAACTCCGAGGTGAACTTCTACAACCTCGGGCGGAACATCGACGAGCTGCTGCGGAAATTCAAGGCGAACGTGTACATGGGGAGGAAGGCGAACGAGGCGTGCCCCTCGAAGTGGAAGGACGAGGGGGACAAGACGCTCGTCAACCCCGGCGCCAAGATGGTCGGGAAGGTCCACGAGGCGCTTTCTGGCTGATCCCGCCGAGAGCTTCGGGCCCGGCGCCCCAGGAAAGAGCGTGTCCGAACGACCGCGGATCGTGCTGACCGGGGCCGCCGGGTTCCTGGGGCGCCGATTGCTTCGGCGCCTGCGCTCGACCCACCACGTGATCGCTATCGACCGCCAGCCGCGGGCCGATCCCGATTTTTCCGATCATCCGAACGTCGAGTGGCACCCGATCGACCTGGCCGACCCGGGCGCGGTCGAGGAGACCTTCGACGCGATCGGCCGCGGGGGAGGGGCGGAATACCTGGTCCACCTCGCGGCCTGGTACGACTTCACGGGCCAGGACAACCTCGAATACGAGCGGACCAACGTCCTAGGGACGAGGCTCGTCCTCGAACGCGCGGAGGGGCTCGGCCTGCGCCTCTTCGTCTTCGCCAGCTCGGTGGCCGCGTGCGGTTTCTCTTCTCCGGGACGGCCCATCACCGAGGAGACCCTTCCCCACGGCGAGCACGTCTACGCGGCGACGAAGCGGAAAGGGGAGGAGATGTTGCGGGACCGCGCCCGCCGCCTCCGCTCCTGCATCGTACGCTTCGCGGCCCTCTACTCCGACTGGTCCGAGTACCCGCCGCTCCACGCCTTCCTCGAGACGTGGCTCTCGAGCCGGTGGAACGCGAGGATCCTCGGCGGCGCGGGAGCGTCCGCGGTCCCTTTCCTCCACGTGAGGGATGCGGCATCGTTCGTCCTCAGGGCGCTCGCACTGGCGGACGACCTCGAGCCCGCCGAGGTCCTCCTCGCGAGCCCCGACGGCGCCGTCACGCACCGGGAGCTGTTCGAGGCGGCGACGTCGTACCGCTTCGGCGCGCCGCGGACCCCGCTCATGGTCCCGAAACCCCTCGCCCGCGTGGGGATGTGGGGCCGGGACCTCGTCGGCCGCCTTCGCGGCGAGCGCCCGTTCGAGCAGCCGTGGATGGCCGACTACATCGACAAGAGGATGGAGGTGGACGCGAGCCGCACCCGCAGGCGCCTCGGCTGGGCGCCCCGCGCGCGCCTCGAGATCCTCAACCGGATCCCGTTCCTGGTGGAGAACCGCGAGACCGATCCGATGGAGTGGTACCGCCGGAACCGCGAGGCGCTCGCGCACCTCGAGCTGCGTCCCAGCTTCCGTATCTACCGCCTCCTGCTCAAGCACGAGCCGGAGATCGCGCGGCGGTACGCCGGCGAGCTGTCCGGAGAGGGCGAGGGCGCCGGGATGCCCGGGTACGGCGGCCTGCCGGCGGACGAGCGGGAGTGGATCGCGCGCCTCGCCGTCCACAACCTCGCCCAGGCGGTCCGAGCGGGAGAGAAGCGCTCCTTCATGAGCTATTGCCGAGACTTCGCCGAGCGGCGGGCGCAGCAGGGGTTCCGGGCCGCGGAAGTGGTGCACGCGATCCGCTCGCTCGAGCGGATCTGCCTCGAGACGCTGAAGCGGGACCCCGAGGCGGCCGGTCTCGACCGCGCGCTGCGCGACTACGTGAGCATGACCCTCGAGTTCGGCATCGACCAGGTGATCGAGGCCTACGAGGACGCCGCGGCCGGCTAGACTTCAGTTCGCCGCGTACACCACGAAATACTGCTCCGGGAGGAAGTCGAACGCCTTGACCGGCTTCAGCCCCCCGGCGGCCATGTCCGCGTCCACGCTCTCTCGCGACATCTGCTGCTCCGGGGGCGGCCCCCAAGGCCTCTCCTCGAACGGCTTCGGGATGTAGTCGATGATCACGAGCCGGCCGCCGGGGGCGAGCCCCGCGCGGAGCTTCTTCGCGTACTCGCCGCGGTTCTGCACGTAGTGGAGGGTGTCCACCATCAGGATCGTGTCCACCCCGCCGGGCGGGAGCTGCGGGTCGTCCTTCGAGACCTTCAGGAACTTCACGTTCGCGAGCTTCTCCGCCTTCACCCTCTTGTCGAGGTGCTCGAGCATCTCCGGGGCGATGTCCGCCGCGATGACGCTGCCCGCCGGGCCCACGGCTCTCGCGACGCGGACCGTGAAGTAGCCCGATCCCGCGCCGACGTCCGCCACGCGCTCGCCGGGCTTGAACGCCAGGGCGCTCATGACCCGGTCGGGCTTCTGGAAGTCCTCGCGCTCCGGCCGCTCGAGCATCGCGATGTAGCTGCGCGCCCAGACCGCGCGGTAGATCCCCTTGAAGCGGTCCTCGTCCTTGATGCTCTTGAACGCGTCGTCCTTGCGCATCCTGAAGGAGTCCGGGAAGCCCGCGTCGGCCGCCCGCTGCAGCGCCTCGTAGGCCTCGTCTTTCCGGCCGAGGAGGCACTTCGCGCGCGCGATGTCGTAGAGCGCCTCGAAGTGGGACGCCTCGACCGCCTCGGCCCGCTTCTCGGCAAGCTCGAGAGCGAGGGTGAAGTTGCCGGCTTTGAACGCCTCCTCCGAGGCCTTCTCGAGCTTGCCGAGGTCCGGTGCCACGGCATCGCCCGCCCACGATGCGGTGGCCGCCGCGATCATCACGATCGCGACCGCGAGTCCCGGAAGGAGCCCGGCGCTCCCCCGCACCCTGCCCGAAACCGTCCCGAAGTACTCCGTCGTCGTGCGTCTCATGGTGTCGCCTCCGGTTCGAGGGCATCCGCCCGGCCGGGGGATTCCCGGCGCCATTGGATACGGGAGCCTCCTTCCGTGGTTGCACCTCGGCCGGTCGTGGCCCCGGGGCTCAGCCCGGCCGGCCCAGCCAGGGGGGACGGCGGTTCGCGTAGAACCGGCTCAGGGCGCGGGCACGGCCCACCTGGTAGGCGACCGCCGTCCCGATGAGCAGGATGGCGAGCACGAAGTACGCGTGACGATCCGCGTTGCGGGGGATGATCGCCTGCAGGGCGACGCGCCGGTAGTAGAAGTCCGCGACCAGCACGAGGTACGAGGCGACGGCCGCGGCCGTCGTGAACGCGACGACGCGGACACGGAGCCAGAGGCCGGACGCGACGACGAGGAGCGGGTAGAGGACGACCAGCGGGCTCGCGACCCCGTCGGCGAGGAGCAGGACCGTCGTCGTGCCCGCGACGTCCACGGCGCCCCAGGCGAGGATTCCGGCGAGCTCCCACCGCTCCCGCTTCAAGACCTGCTGGCAGCCGACCGACGCCGAGGCCCAGGCCAGCAGCACCAGCGACACGTCGCGGTGCCACTCGAGCGGGATCGTGCGGAACACGTGGTAGTTCGCCAGCTCCATCGCGTAGAAGACCGCCATGCCCGCGAGGTGCAGCGCGAGCGGCGGCTCGCGGCGGGACCACCGCGTGACACGCCGGACCGGTCCGGGAGGACGGGCCTCCACGGGCTCCCCCGCGAGGAACCGGTCGAGGTCCTCGCCCAGGGCGGCGGCCGACGGGTAGCGATCGTGGAGCGACTTCGCGAGGGAGCGCAGGCAGATCCACTCGAGATCGCGCGGCACTCGGCGGTTCAGCGCCCTCGGCGGGGGCGGGTCCTGCTCGATGACCTGGACCAGCGTGTCCATCGCGGTCTCGGCGAGGAACGGGGGGCTTCCGGTCAGCAGCTCGTAGAGGATCGCGCCGAGGCTGTACACGTCGCTGCGCGGGCCGACGTCGCGGAGCCGCCCCGCGGCCTGCTCGGGAGACATGTAGCACGGCGTGCCGGCGACCACGCTCGTGCGGGTAAGCGAAGCGTCGCCGAAGGCCTTCGCCAGGCCGAAGTCGGTCACGTAGGGCCGGCCCGCCTCGTCGAGGAGGATGTTCCCCGGCTTGAGGTCGCGGTGGACGACGCCGTGGCGATGGAGGTGCTCGAGCGCGCCCGCGATCACGCGGACCAAGCTCGCGGCGTCACGGATCCGCGGCCTCTCCGCGGCGATGGCGGCGGCGAGACTCCGGCCCCGCACGTACTCCATCGCGATGTAGGGTTGGCCGCCGATCTCTCCCGTGTCGAAGATCTTGACGATGCCCGGGTGGGAGAGTCCCGCCGCGGAGCGCGCCTCGGCCTGGAACTTCCTCACCTCGTCGGGAGACGCGAACGGCCCGGAGAGGACGAGCTTCAGGGCCACCTCGCGGTCGAGCCGCTTCTGGCGCGCGCGGTAGACGACCCCCATCCCTCCGCGCCCGATCTCCCCGAGGAGCTCGTACTCGCCGAACTCGCGCGCGGGAAGGGGCGCGCCGGGCGGCTCCGCCGCGCCCTCGCCCGGTCCGGACGTGATCGTCGGATCCATGCACCGCCCCCCGCGAGGACCGCTCGCGCGCGTTACCCGAGGATACCCGAATCCGACTCCAGGAGACGCGCCGGCACGGTCGCCGGGCGCGCGGAGCGGGCGGGATTCCTCCCGACGATCCCTTCGCGACGGTTGTCGTAGCGGTAGGTCAGGCCCAGCCGCAGGCCGACCCAGGCCGCCGCGGGGCCGAGGGCGAAGAACGAGCGGGCGAAGCGGAGCAGGATCCGGTCGAGGCGGTAGAAGCTGGCGTAGAGCCAGTCCGCGCCGTCCTGCAGCTCCCGCGGCGTCATGCGAGCCGGCCGGATCACGCAGTGCCGGAAATCGTAGTGGCGGTAGTCGCGGTCGAGAACGCGCCCCTGCCTCTCGAACGCGTCGTAAAGCGGCGTGCCGGGCAGCGGCGTCATCACGTTGACCTGGACGGCGTCGATGCGGGCCCGCTCCAGGAATCGAAGCGTCCGCTCGAAGGTGCCGGTGTCGTCGCCGTCCATTCCCACGATCATCCCGGCGACGATACCGATCCCCGCCTTGCGGATGGCGGCGATCCTGCGCAGGTAACCGCCGCTGTCGTTGAACCCTTTCTCGACCGCGTCGAGGTTCTCGGCGCTCAGGGTCTCGATGCCGATGAAGAGGCCGACGCACCCCGCCTGCCTCGCCAGTCGCAGCAGGGCCGGGTCATCCGCGATCTCGAGGGAGCACTGCCCCACCCAGCGCTTCCGCAGGGGGGCCATGGCGCGAAAGAGCGCGCGGGCGTACTCGGGGTCGCGGACGATGTTGTCGTCCACGAACATGAAATCGCGCGGGACGCCCTCGAGCTCGTCGAGGACCCGGTCGAGAGGACGGCTCCGGTGCCGCCCGCCGTGGAAGGCGGTGATCGAGCAGTACCGGCAGGCGTGGGAGCAGCCGCGGCCGGTCTCGACCGCGTGGACCGTCGCGTAGTGCCGCGCCGTGCGCTCGGTCAGCTCTCGGCGGGGGACCGGGATCTCCGACGGGTCGCAGGGGCCGGGCCGCCGGTAGATCTTCCTCAGCCTCCCCGCCTCGATGTCCTCGAGGACCTCGGGCCAGCTCCCCTCCGCCTCGCCGGCGACGACGGCGTCGAAGTGGGCCGCGGCCTCCTCCGGGCGGAACGTCGGATGGTAGCCGCCCGCGACGACGATCTTCCCCCGAGCGCGGAACGCGCCGGCGATCTCGTACGCGCGGGGGGCGAGGGCCGTCATGAACGTGATCCCGACCACGTCCACGTCGGCGTCGAGGTCGAGGGGCTCGACGTTCTCGTCGCAAAGGGCCACCTCGTGCCGCCGCGGGGTGAGCGCCGCCACCGTGGTGAGCGGGAGAACGCTGAAGCGGAGCATGTTCCGCCTCGGAACGCGCCGGGTCTCCCCGGTGACGCGGACCGCCTCGGCGGCGGGAAGGACCAGCAGGATCTTCATGGCGTGCCTCGCTCCCCCGGTGGGGCATTGTGTAAGTATATACTTACATTTTGAAGAAAAAAAAGAGGCGCTCACGGCGCACCCCCATCCAGCAGGAGCCGCCCCCCCTCTTCGATGAGCCGAGCGCGGCGCCCGGCGGGGAAGAGGCCGATCTCGCGGCCGACCATCGCGATCGTGCCCAGGCCGACCAGCGCCCAGGCCACCAGCTCCGCGTCGGGGCCGCGGGGACCCCCGGCGAGCTTGCGGTGGGATTCGATGCGGCGCCGGATCCAGCGCTCGAACCGCCGGTAGGTGCCCTTGAGGTGCTCCCGGATCTCGGGATCGTCCGTCTCGGACAGCCCCGCGAAGAGGATGCGGTGCAGCCCGAGCTCGCCGAGGTGGCGCGACTCGTAGGCCAGCAGGCGGGTGGCGGCCGTTCCTTCCGGCCCCCCGGCCGCCTGCTCCTCCCAGATCTTCACCGACCGGTCGTAGACGTAGCGCATGGCCGCGAGGAACATGGCCTTCTTGTCGGGCCAGAGGCGATAGAGGACGTTCTCGCGCACGCCGCAGAGCTTCGCCAGCGTCGCGGTCGTCGTGCGTCGGTAGCCGAGCCGGGCGAAGGCCTCCGCCACGATCGGCAGGAACGCCTCGCGCTTCTCGGCGGTCAGGTCGGGTCGTGCCATCGGATCGCCTCCCGGTATTATGTAAGCAATCACTTACATAATACGCCGCGCCGGGGCCCTGTCAAGAGGAAAATGGCGAGGAGTCCCGGGGCGCCGGGACGGGCGCCCCGGCCCCTGTTTGTACCGCGCGCCCCGAGTCCCTACAATCCCCCTCCCCCTTCCAGGAGTCGTGCCGGTCTCCGAGTCCTCGGGGGTGGAACGGGAGCGCAAGGTGAAGCGAATCGCGGTGCTCGGCGGCGGGATGGTGGGCGGGTTCATGGCGCGGGAGCTCGCGCGGGCGGGCGGGTTCGCCGTGGTGCTCCACGACCGCGATCCCCACGCCCTCGCGCGATCGGCGCGGGCGGCCGGGATCGAGGTCAAGGAGACGGACCTCGCGCGCCGGGAGGCGGTCGCGAAGGCCGCGGCGGAGGCCGACCTCGTCGTCGGCGCCGTTCCGGGACACCTCGGCTTCGAGACCGCCCGGACGGTGATCGAGGCGGGGCGCAACCTCGTGGACATCTCTTTCTTCCCGGAGGATGCCTATGCGCTCGACGCCGCGGCGCGGGCGCGGGGGGTCACCGCCGTCGTGGACTGCGGCGTCATGCCGGGGCTCGGCGGCATGCTCGGCCTCCGCATGGCGGCGGAGCTGGATCGCGCGGATCGCGTCACGATTCTCGTCGGCGGGCTCCCCGTGGAGCGGCGCTGGCCGATGGAGTACAAGGCGCCGTTCTCTCCGATCGACGTCATCGAGGAGTACGTGAGGCCCGCGCGGTTCCGCCTGAACGGCGAAACGGTGACCCGGCCGGCGCTGAGCGATCCGGAGCTGGTGGACTTTCCCGGCATCGGCACGCTCGAGGCGTTCAACACAGACGGCCTCAGGACGCTCCTGACCACCTGCGACGTTCCGGAGCTCCGGGAGAAGACCCTTCGCTACCCCGGGCACGTCGAAAAGATGCGGATGCTCCGCGATCTCGGTTTCTTCTCCGAGGAGCCGCTCGACACCGAGGACGCGAAGGTCCGGCCCATCGCCGTCACCGCGCAGCTGCTGTTCGGAGCCTGGCGCCTCGAGCCGGGGATGCCCGAGCTGACCGTCATGCGCGTCGAGGCGGAGGGGCTCGAGGGCGGGCGCCGCGTGATCCGCCGCGCCGACCTGATCGACCGTACCGATACGGGAACCGGGGACACCTCGATGGCCCGCACGACCGGCCTCCCGGCGGTGATCGTCGCGCGGCGGATGGCCGAGGGGGCCGCGCTCCCCGCCGGCATCGTGCCCGCCGAGCTCATCGCGCGGGACCGGCCCATGTTCGACGGGCTGATCTCGGATCTAGCGCGCCGGGGCGTGCGGATCTCGTTCGAGACCCTGGCCTCGGCGAAGACGCCGTGAGCGTCGGCGCGTTCCTCGAGATCGGCGAATTCGGCCTCCCGCCCGGCGGCCCTGCGCCGGGCGCGGAAGAGAAAGGACTCGCGACATGAAGCGGATGGGGATGGTGCTCCTCGGGGCGCTGGTGTCTTGCGCGACGGCGACGGGTGCGGCGGCCGACGAAGGGATGTGGACGTACGACCGGGTGCCCACGAAGCTGCTCCAGGAGCGCTACGGCTTCGCCCCGGACGCCGCGTGGCTCGACCATCTGCGGCTGTCGTCGGTGCACCTCGGCGCCAGCGCGTCGTTCGTCTCGGCCGAAGGCCTCATCCTGACGAACCACCACGTCGCGCTCGGCTCCCTGCAGCGCCTCGCGACCCCCGAGAAGAACTACGTCCGCGACGGGTTCTACGCGAAGACCCGGGCCGAGGAGATCCCGATCGCCGGCCTCACCGCCGAGGTCCTCGTCTCGATGGAGGACGTGACCGCGCGCGTGGACGGCGCGGTGAAGCCCGGATCGTCCGCCGCCGATGCGAAGGCGCAGCACGACGGCAAGATGGCCGAGATCTCCGAGGAGTGCCGGAAGAAAACCGGGCTCAAGGGGGACGTCGTGACGCTCTTCGGCGGGGCGAAGCACGTTCTCTACCGCTACAGGCAGTACACCGACGTCCGGCTGGTCTTCGCGCCCGAGCTCTCCGCGGCGTTCTTCGGCGGCGACTACGACAACTTCACGTATCCGAGGTACGACCTCGACGTCGCCTTCATGCGGGCGTACGAGAACGGCAAGCCGGCGCGCGTCGAGCATTTCCTCGCGGTGGAAGCCAAGGGCGCGGCCGACGGGGACGCCGTGTTCGTCTCCGGCCATCCCGGGAGGACGAGCCGGCTCGACACCGTCGCGATGCTCGAGTACCGGCGCGACGTCACCTCGCCCGCCAGGCTCGCACAGCTGAGGGAGCAGCGGGCGCTGCTGAGCGCCTACGGGGCCCGCGGCCCCGAAGAGGCGCGCCGCGCGCGGACGCGCGTCTACTTCATCGAGAACTCCCTCAAGAGACTGGAGGGGGAGACCGCCGGCCTGAACGACCCGGCGCTCGTGGCGCGGAAGAAGGCGCAAGAGGGAGCGCTGCTCGCGGCGCTCGACAAGACGCCGGGACTCGGAGGGTACCGCTCGGCGTGGAGCGACCTCGCGCGGGCGATGGCCTGGGCGCGCGAGCACGAGAAGGACCGCCTGTACAAGGTGAGCTTCGGGAGCCGCACGCTGCTCGGGACCGCGATCCAGATCCTCCGCTACCCGGACGAGCTCGCGAAGCCCGACGCCGATCGCCTCGAGCGCTACCACGAGGCCCAGCTTCCCGAACTTCTCCGCGAGCTCGAGAACCCGCCGCCGGTCCACAAGGACCTCGAGGAGGTCCTCCTCGCGTGGGAGCTCCGGAGGATGCTCGAGGGGCTCGGGCCGGACGACCCGCTCGTCCGCGCGGCCCTCGAAGGGAAGTCGCCCGAGGAGGCCGTCTCGAGCCTGCTCGCCGCGACGAAGCTCGACGACGCGGCCTCCCGCCGCGCGCTCCTCGAGAACAAGGGGAAGGCCGTCGCGGCGAGCGACGACCCGCTCCTCAAGCTCGCGCGGCGCGTGGACCCGATGCTGCGCGACGCGCAGAAGCAGTTCAGGGACCGCGTGGACGCCGTCGTGGAGGAGGGGCTCACCTCCGTCGCGCGCGCCGGCTTCGCCGCCTACGGCGACGAGAGGTACCCGGACGCCACCGGCACGCTCCGCCTCGCCTTCGGCAAGGTGGCGGGGTATCCCCTCGCGACGACCCTCGTCCCGCCGTTCACCACGTACTACGGGCTCTTCGACCGGGCGCACGCGTTCGGCAACCGCGGCGACTTCGCGCTCCCGCCCCGCCTCGAGGCGCGCAAGGCGGACGTGGCGCTGGCCACCCCCCTCGACTTCGCGAGCACCGCCGACATCACCGGCGGCAACTCCGGGAGCCCGATCGTCAACCGGGCCGGGCGCCTCGTCGGGCTGGTCTTCGACGGCAACCAGTTCAGCCACCCGAACACGTTCGTCTACGACGAGGCCACGGCGCGCTGCGTCGCGGTGGACGTCCGCGGCATCCTCGAGGCGCTCCGCAAGATCTACGATGCCGGCGCTCTCGCGGACGAAATGGAGGCCGCGCCGCGCTGACGCGCCAGAGGTACGCCGGGAGCCCGCGAGAGCGATCGACCCCTCGCGGCACGCTTCGGCGTTGCGCGGCGAGGGTCGCCGCGCCGCCTCGCTCCGCTCTTCGCTCGGCCGTCCAGGGAAGAGACGGCCTCGCGAAGAGAGGGCCGCGAGGGGTCGATCGCTCTCGCGGGCTCCCGGCCGCTTCCGGATTGGAGGTCGGTCGGCGATGCTCGCCGGGTTCTCGCGGTCGACCGCGGTTGTCGCTCCCGGCGAATTCCCTGCCTAACGGCCTTCAGCCACCAGCGCGAGGTTCTCGCGGCGGCGGGTGACGACGCGGGAGGCGGGGCCGAGGAGGGCGTGGCCGGCCGCGAGGGCGATGACGGCCCAGGCGGACACCAGGAGCAGCGCCAGCGTCGGGCTCTTGAACGCCGCGAGGCCGAGGGCCGCGAGACCGGCGGGGGGCAGGCCGAGAGCGAGGGAGAGGAGGCCGCCCACGAGGCTCGCGGTCGGGTGGGGGTTCCCGGAGCGGCCGATCCTGCCGAGGTCCGCCGCCTTCGGGAACAGCGCGGAGAACGCTGCCGCCGCGGGCATCAGGAGGGCCAGGATCGAGGCCGCGCCGATCGCCGCGGAGAGCCAGTACGCGGGGTGGGCGCGCGGCCCGAGCGCGATGCCGACGCCGGCGCACAGCGCGAAGGTCAGTCCCCACAGCAGCGTCAGACCCGCCGCCTTGCCCCGCACGAGATCGCGATCCGACAGGGGCGAGAGGAACTGGAGCGACAGGCCGCTCCGGTCGGTCGCGAACTGGTTGAGCAGGAACGGGTGCAGCGCGATCACGGAGAACAGCGCCGTAGCCCACGGGAGGAGCGCGCCGCCGAGCGTCGGCAGCCCCGAGCCCTCGGGATCGACCCGGCCGCCTCGAGCCCCCATGAACGCCAGCACGCCGAGCGCGACCGGCGTGAAGAACACCGCGCTCTTCCCCCGCACCGTGCGCAGGACGAGGCGCACCTCGGCGAGCGCGACCGCCGAAACGCCAGGCGAGAGCCCCGGGACTCGGGCGAGGAACAGGTTCCGCCGCTCGGCGTGCCGTTTGCCGCCGCCTCCGGCGGGGGTCTCCAGCAGCCGGCGGTAAGCCATCCACGAGACGAGGTAGAGCACGGCGGCGCTTCCGGCGAGTCCGGCGACCGGGACGACCGCGCCCGCGGCTTCGCCCGCGAGGCTGCGCTCGAGTGCCGCGGCGTAGAGCTCCGACGGCGCTCCCCGCGTCCAGGCTGGAAGCTCGAGGCGAGGGCGCGCGTCGGCCTCGCCGCGCGGCGCGCGCTCGACCCGCTCTCCGGGATTCCGATGGCGCGACGGGGGCGAGAGCAGCATCGGGAGGAATCCCGCCACCGAGAGCACGGCGACGAACAGGAGCGTGACCCACTCGCCCCGCCGGCGGTTGCGCAGGAGCAGCGCGATGACGAACGACGACGCGCTGGCGAGAGCCGCGAGGACGAGCGCGAGCGTCACGCCGGCCGCGAGGACCGCCGCCCCCGCCGCGAGCGAGCCCGAGAGGAGGAGGCCCGCCGGCAGGGCCGCGAGCGACGGGAGCACCGCGAGGATCCAAGGATCGGCCAGGCCGGCCCCGAGCTCCGCGAGGTGCAGGACCCTCCGGGGGATGGGGAGCAGCACGAGCCGGGCGAGGCCGAGGGTGGCCCCCTGGATCGAGCGCACGAGCGGGCCGATGAGGACCGCGAACGTGAGCACCGCCAGGAGCGCGCGCGGCACGATGCCGAGCACGACGCGGGCGGTGTCCGATCGCGCCGCGAGGAACCCTCCGGCGAAGGCGGCGGCCGCGAGCGTCAGCACCGTCGGGATCGCGAGCACCGCCAGGAAAGCGGGGACGGCGACGGCGGCCAGCCGCGAGGCCCGCTCGAGGGAATCGCGGCGGCTCTTGCGGAACCCGTTGAGGAGGAGACGCCAGCGCAGCCACGCCAGCGCGCGGAGAGCCCGTATCATCCGGCGAGCCACTCGAGCCGGGCGTGGCCGGCGGCCTCGGCGCCGACGAGGTCGAGGAATATCTCCTCGAGGGTCTTCCCGCTGCCGGCCCCCGCGCGCAGCTCGGCGATCGGCCCCTGGGCGACGAGGCGCCCGCGGTGGATCACCCCGATGTGGTCCGAAAGCCGCTCCACGATCTCGAGAATGTGCGACGTGAGGAACACCGTCCCGCCCCGCCCGACGAAGGCCAGGAGCAGGTCCTTGATCTGGCGCGAGGCCACCGCGTCGATTCCCTCGAACGGCTCGTCGAGAAAGAGGAGCCTCGGGGCGGGAAGGAGGGCCGCCGCGAGGGCGATCTTCTTCCTCATCCCGTGGGAGTAGTCCGCCACCAGCTCGTCGGCCGCCCCCTTCAGCTCCATGATCTCGAGAAGCTCGCCGGAGCGGGACGTGATGGTCGAGGTGCCGAGGCCGTGCACCTGCCCGACGAACGCGAGGGTCTCGGCGCCGGTGAGCCGCTCGAAGAGAGCGAGGTCCTCGGGCATCACGCCGACGCGCCGCTTGACCTCGACGGGGTCGGCGATCGGGTCGAGGCCGAGGATCCGCATCGAGCCCGAGGTCGGGCGGAGCAGCCCCGTCAGGCACTTGATCGTCGTGGACTTCCCGGCGCCGTTCGGGCCGAGGAAGCCGTAGAACGCTCCCTTCGGCACCGCGAGATCGATCCCGTCCACCGCGGCGAGATCCCCGAAGGTGCGTCTCAATCCCTGCGTCTCGATCGCGAGATCCATGGCGGTACATAATAGCCGCATGAGCGACCCGGACAAGCTGTTCGAAGAGGCCGCGCCCGCCTTCGAGCGCTGGGAGGTCGTGAAGGACGTCGTGGACGAGACCATCGACCTCGTCCTGAACCACCGGCAGAGCGGGCATCCGGGCGGCTCGAGATCGAAAGTGCACGTCTTTCTGTCGACGCTCTTGTCGGGAGCGATGCGGTGGGACCCTCTCCGCCCGTGGCGGCCGTTCCAGGACCGGTTCGTTCTCGCCGCGGGCCACACCGTCCCCCTCGTGTACGCCGCGCTCGCGGTGCTGAACGAGGCGCTGCGCGAGCGGCACCGTCGGACCGCCGACCCGCGGTTCGAGCTGCCGGACGGGGGGCGCTGGGCGCTGACCTGGGCCGACCTCCTGGCCTTCCGCCGCCGGCGCGGCCTGCCGGGGCACGCGGAGATGCAGGGGAAGACCCTGTTCCTGAAGTTCAACACCGGGCCGTCGGGACACGGCCTGCCCGCCGCCGCGGGCGAGGCGTTGGCGCTCAAGCTCGCGGGGTGCGAGGAGGTGAAGGTCTTCGCGCTCGAGGGGGAGGGAGGGCTGACCGCGGGAGCCTCGCACGAGACGAAGAACTCCGCGTGGGGGCTCGGCCTCTCGAACCTCGTGGTCCTCGTGGACTGGAACGACTTCGGGATCGACGAGCAGCGGATCTCGTCGGTCGTGCCGGGAACGCCCGAAACCTGGTTCGACGCCCACGGCTGGCGCGTCTTCGGGACCGAGGACGGGATGGAGTGGGGGCCGGTCACGCGTGTGCTGCTCGAGGCCGCGCGGGGCGAGAACCCCGACGGCGTCCCCTCGGCGGCGTGGTTCAAGACCCGCAAGGGGCGCGGCTACGGCAAGTACGACCACGCGTCGCACGGCTCGCCGCACCCGGCGAACTCGATCGAGTTCTGGGAGCAGCGCAAGCCGTTCATGGACAAGTACGACGTCGAGTACGACGGCATGAACACCGGAGCGCCGGAGGACCCCGACGCGCGGCGCAGGCAGACGGCGACCAACCTCAACCGCGCCCTCGACGTCCTCCGCCGCGACGACGCGCTGATCGACGCCCTCTCGGACCGGCTCGTTCGCCTCGCCCGCGAGGTGCCGGAGAAGATCCCGACGTTCCGCCTCGGTGGCCACGCCGGGAGGATCTTCGAGGACACGCGCCTCCTGGACGCGGCCTCGTACCCCAAGGAGATGTTCGCGAGGCCCGGCGAGAGGAAGTCCAACAAGGAAGGGCTCGCCTCGTGGGGGGCCTGGGTCAACGCCTACGCGAAGAAGGAATACGGCCGGCCGCTCGTCATCGCGTGCTCGGCCGATCTCGCGGAGTCCACCAGCATCGCCGGCTTTGCGAAGAAGTTCGGGACGATGCCGGGCTTCGGGCGCTACGACCGCCGCGAGAACCCGATCGGCGCGCTCCTTCCGCAGGAGATCACCGAGTTCGCGAACGCCGGCCTGATGGCCGGGCTCGCGAGCGTGAACATGGCCGACGACCCGAGGAGAGAGTTCAACGGCTTCTGGGGGGCGTGCTCGACCTACGGCGCCTTCGCGTACCTCAAGTACGGCCCGATGCGCCTCTTCAGCCAGCTCGCGCAGGACTGCGAGCTCGAGGTCGGGAAGATCCTCTGGGTCGCGGGGCACTCGGGGCCCGAGACCGCGGACGACTCGAGGACGCATTTCGGGATCTTCGCCCCCGGCGTCACGCAGCTCTTCCCCGAGGGGCAGGTGATCGACCTCCACCCGTGGGAGCACAACGAGGTCCCGGTGGTCCTCGCCGAGGCGCTCCGCGGGAAGGCGCCGATCGTCGCGCTGCACCTGACGCGGCCGCCCATCGAGATCCCCGACCGCGAAGCGCTCGGAATGCCCTCGCACCTCGAGGCGGCGAGGGGGGCTTACGTGCTCCGGGAATTCCGGCCGGGCGTCCCGCCCGCCGGCACGGTCATCGTCCAGGGGACGTCGGCCACGGCCAACCTCGTGAAGATCCTCCCGGACCTCGACGCCGCGGGGATCAACGTGAAGATCGTCGCCGCGATCAGCCCGCAGCTCTTCCGCCTGCAGGACGCCGGCTACCGCGAGCGCACACTCTCCACGGCGGACCGCTGGGACGCCATGTGCGTCACCAGCCGAGCGCTGCGCCTGATGCAGGACTGGATCGCCCACCCCATCGTCGCCGAGTACTCGCTCTCCTCGGACCACGACGGGCGCTGGCGGACCGGCGGCACGTTGGACGAGGTCGTGGACGAGGCCGGCCTCTCCCCGCGGGACCTCCTAGCGGGGATCGAGCGCTTCGCGCGCGAGCGGGAGCAGCGGCTCGCGCGCCTCGCGGATGCGGTGGAATCGGCGCGGCGGCGCGAGCCCGCCGGGGAGATCGGCACATGAAGGATGACGGATCCTGGCTCGAGGAATTCCCCGTGGCGATCACCGTGACCGGCGCGGACGGGACGATCCTGGAGATGAACGCGCGCTCGCGTGAGACGTTCGCGAAGGACGGTGGGGGCGCGCTCGTCGGCCGCAGCGTGTTCGACTGTCACCCGGAGCCCGCTCGCTCGACGACCCACCGCCTCTACGAGGATCGCGCGCCCAACCACTACACGATCCGCAAGGACGGCCGGAAGAAGATCGTCCACCAGGTGCCGTGGTATCGCGACGGCGTCTTCGCCGGTATCGTCGAGCTGACCTTCCCGATTCCCGACGACCTCCCGCATTTCGACCGGGACTAGCCTGCGCGCTTACGCTTCGGATGGGAGCGCTCCAGGGCGGCCGAAAAAGGCCGGCTACGACGGGCATCGGCCTCGGATGGAAGCGTTCTAGGGCGGCCAGAAAAGGCCGCCTACGAACGCTTCCATCCGAGGCCTGGTGGGTGGCGTGTGGGGAAATCGGACGAGGATGTGGGGAAACCCGGCACGACGGAGGGGCGGATGAGCGCGCAGGGCGCGCGAATCCGGGCGATCTTCCATCCCTGCCGCGACTTGTGGCGAGGAGGGACGCGGTCCGGGAGTCGGCACGCTAGTTGCGCTTCTTACGCACAGAGGAGCTTCTCCAGGGAAGCTCCGGTGTACGAAAGAGCCAACGGAGGTGCGACGTGTCGGGCAACGAGACCTTCTGGCTGAACGTCGTCAACGTGGCGTTCGGGCTGGGAACGGTGGCGGCGATCGTGACGATCGTCGTGGCGATGATCCGGGAAGTCGTGACGCGAACGCACGCTCACAGGTAGTTCCGCGCCGCGCGAACGGTTCCCCCGGTCAGCGGGGAATCTCGTACCTCTTCAATTTCTCGTAGAGCGTCGAGCGGTCGATGCCGAGAACGGCGGCGGTTTCCTTGATGTTGCCGCCGTGCCGCCTCAACGTCGCGGCGATCGCGCGCTTTTCGAGCTCCTCGAGCGGGAGGTCGGCCGGGACGCTGCAATCCGCGCGCTCCTCGGCGTCGCGCAGCAGGAAGGCGAAGTCGTCCTTCGACAGCGCGCGGCCCCGGCAGGTGACGAGGGCGCGCTCGATCGCGTTCTCGAACTCCCTCAGGTTGCCCGGCCAGTCGCAGTTCATGAGCAGGGCGAGGGCGGCATCGTCGAGATCCACCGGCTGGCGCCCCAGCTCCGTCGAGATCCGCTCGAGGGACTCCTGCGCGAGCAGGGGGATGTCCTCGCGGCGCTCCCGCAGCGGCGGGAGGCGGACCTCGATGACGTTGAGACGGTAGTAGAGATCGCTGCGGAACGTCCCCTCGGCCACGGCCTCCACGAGGTTGGAGTTGGTGGAGGCGATCACGCGGACGTCCACCCGCACCTCGTCGGAGCCGCCCACCCGGAAGAAGCTCCGCTCCTGCAGGACCCGCAGCAAGTCGAGCTGGAGCTTGGGCGAGATGTCGCCGATCTCGTCGAGGAAGAGCGTGCCGCCGTCCGCCTGCTCGAACTTCCCCTTCTTGCGGGTGTGCGCGCCGGTGAACGAGCCCTTTTCGTGGCCGAACAGCTCGGACTCGAGGAGGGTTTCGGTGAGCGCAGCGCACGAGACCGCGACGAACGGCCTCGAGGAGCGGTCACCCAGCTCGTGGACCGCGCGCGCGACCCGCTCCTTGCCCGTCCCGCTCTCGCCGCGGATCAGCACGGTGCTCTTGAGGCTCGCGATTTCGCGGATCAGCGCGAAGATCTCCTGCATCCTCGGGTTCTTGCTGACCATGTCGCGGAAGCGGTACTGCCTCGTGAGCTTCCGGCGGAGGATGACGTTCTCGCGCTCGAGGTTCTTCAGGCGGCGGAGGCGGGCGAGGAGGAGCGAGACCTCGCGCGGGCTGCACGGCTTGACGATGTACTCGTGCGCCCCTTCCTTCATCGCGGTGATGGCGGTGTCCACGGTGGCGAAGGCGGTGATGATGATCGGTATCGTCGTCGGCGACAGCTTCCGGATCTCCCTCATCGTCTCGATGCCGTCCATTCCCGGGGGCATCTTGAGGTCGATGAAGGCGACATCGAACTCCCGTCCCTTGGCCGCCGCGATCGCCTCGGGGCCCGACGCCGCGGTCGCGGCGTCGTAGCCATCCTCGGCGAGCCAGGCGGCGAGCGACTCCCGCTGGACCGGCTCGTCGTCCACGACCAGGATCTGCCACCGGCGCGTCATGACACGGTCTCCTTCGCGGCGCCCGACGAGGAGAGGGGGAGGCGCACGCGGAAGGTGGTCCCGGCTCCCTCGGCGGATTCCACCGAGATCTCGCCGCCGTGCGCTTCCACGATGCCGTACACCACCGCGAGCCCGAGGCCCACCCCCTTGCCGTTCTCCTTGGTGGTGAAGAAAGGGTCGAAGATCCGCGGCAGGTCTTCCTTGCGGATCCCGCCGCCGGTGTCGCCCACCACGAGGAACAGGAATCGGCCGTCCGCGCCGGCCTCCGTTCGTACCGTCACCCGCTCCCCGCGGGGGACCGCCTCGATCGCGTTCAGCACGAGGTTCGTGACGACCTGCTCGATCTGGGAGCCGTCGCAAACCAATGACGGGAGGCCCGGCGCCAGCTGCGGCTCGATGCGCACCCCCGCCAGCTCGGCCTTGTGCGCGACGAGGGTGAGGGTGCTCCGCACGATCTCGTTCAGGGACCAGGCGCTCGGCTCGCGCCGCGACTTCCGCGAGAAGGACAGGAGGTCGGAGACGATCCGGCCGACGCGGGTGGTCTCCGCGGAGATCTGGGAGAGGTAGCGCCGGAACTCCTCGACGCGGCCCGGCGGGATGCCGTCGTCCCTCAGCACCCGCTCCATGAGCGTCGAGAGGTTGAGCACCCCCGAGACCGGGTTGTTGATCTCGTGCGCGACGCTGGCGGCGAGGTGGCCGAGCGAGGCGAGCCGCTCGCTGCGGGCCAGCTCGCGCTGGGTCTCCTCGAGCTGGGCGGTCCGCTCCTCGACCTTCGCCTCGAGCCGCTGGGTGAATTGCTCGCTCTCGAGCTTGGCTTCCTTGAGCCGGGCGCGCATGGCGTCGAACGAGCGGGCCAGCTGTCCCAGCTCGCAGGACGTCTTCACCTCGATCGGGCGGTCGAGCTCCATGGCGCTCACCGCCCTCGTTCCCTCGATCAGGCGCTCGATCGGCCGGCCGACGACGCGCCGGATGAAGAGCAGCATGAACGCCGCCATGAGCGCGATCTCGAGGAGGGCCGTGAGCAGGGCGCGGATCTTGAGCCCGCCGATTTCCTGGTCTACCGGAGCCAGGTCCATCGTCACGTCGAGGACGCCGAGGACGTGTTTCGATTCCGGGTGGGCGTGGCACGCGGCCGCGCTGCACGCCGGCTCGTTGTAGATCGCGGTGACCATCCCCATCTTGCGGCCGCCGTCCGCGCCGCGGAAGACCCTCGCCCGCGAGGGGACGTCCACGCGGACGAGCGGCTGCTCGCGGGCATGGCAGAGGAAACAAGCCTCGGCGTTCTTGTCCACCTGGGCTTGGCGCTCGGGCGCGGTCGAGAACATCACGCGCCCCTCCTTGTTGAAGATCCGGATCCGGTCGATCCCCTGCTTCGTCGCGATCGTCTCCATCACCTCGTACGCGGCGCTGCGATGGTCGGCGAGCATCGAGTGCCACGTGGCGCTGGTGATGCTGCGCGAGAGCTGGTCGGCGCCGAGCACGATCCCGTCCAGTAGCTCCTGCTCCTGCTTGTGGACATTGTAGATGGCGAAAGAACCCTCGACGACGATGAGTATGACCGTCAGGGCGATGATCAGCCGGAGCGCCAGGCTCTTCGGCACGACCGGTCCTTTCGCTCGCGGGGGCTAGCGAGCCAGATATCGAATTATAGGCTCGCGTCGGCCTCGGATGGGAGCGTTTTAGGGCGGCCGACAAAGCCGGCTCCGACGGGCCTCGGCCTCGGATGGGAGCGTTCGTAGGCGGCCTTTTCTGGCCGCCCTAGAACGCTCCCATCCGAGGCCGAGGCCGTCAGGCGGGCGAGCTCAGCGGGACTTGTCGGGGTAGCGCGGGGTCTTGGGCTCCTCGACCGGCTCCTTGCGGATCGCGTCCTGGAGAAGGGCGATCGCGGCCTCGAGCTGGGCGTCCTTGCCGTCGAAGGTGGCGCGCGGGAGGTTGTCCACGACGATGTCGGGATCGACGCCGCGCCCCTCGATCAGCCACTGCCCCTCGGGGCCGTAAACGCCCATCTCGGCGGCGGTGGCGATCCCCTTGTCGACGAGAACGTTGCCGCTGCTGAGCCAGATCTCGCCGCCCCAGGTGCGGGTGCCGATCACCTTGCCGAGGCCGAGGCGGCGGAACCCCTCGGCGAACGCCTCGCCGTCGGACGCGGTCCACTCGTCCACGAGCACGACGACGTGGCCGCGGAAGGCGTACTGCATGTTCCAGGTCGGGAGGCCGACGCGCGGCTGCCAGAAGAACCAGGCGCGGCGCATGAGCTTCTCGAGGATCCAGCTGTCGATGTTCCCGCCGCGGTTGTGGCGGACGTCCACGATCAGTCCCTTCCGCCGGTACACGGGGTAGAAGCTCCTCGCCCACTCGGAGTAGTCGTTGGGGCCCATGGCGCGCAGGTGCACGTAGCCGATCTCCCCCTTGCTCGCCTCGTCCACCGCGAGGCGGCGCGAGTACTCCCAGTCGTCGTAGCGAAGCTCGGCCGCGGCGCCGGCCACCGGGACCGCGATCGCGTCGCGGGCCTTGCCGCTCTTGGCCTCCTTGATCGAGAGCAGGACCTGCTTGCCGGCCTTCCCGCGGAGGAGCACGCCGGGATCGGCCACCGTGAGGAGCGCGACGCCGTCGATCGCGGTCAGCAGGTCTCCCTCGGCGACGCCGACCCCCGGCTTCGCGAGCGGCGACAGCTCGTCCGGATAGTCCGGGTCGGCGCGGTAGATGCGGGCGACCCTGTAGCCGCCGGCCGCCTCGTCGCGGACGAGGACGGCGCCGAGCGAGGCGTTTCCGACGGGGTCGGGGGTCTCGCGCAGGTCGCCGCCGCGCACGAAGGTATGGAGCGCCGAAAGCTCGGCGACCATCTGCGCGAGGAGGTCGTTCAGCTCGGCGCGGTCGGTCACTCGCGCGACGAGCGGCTCGTACTTCTTCAGCATCGCGGGCCAGTCGACACCGTGCATGCCGAGGTCGTAGAAGTAGTCCCGCTCGAGGCGCCACGCCTCGCGGAACATCTGTTTCCACTCCTCGCGCGGGTCGAGCGGGAAGGTCCAGCCGTCGAGCGCGACCTTCTTGTCGGAGAGGTCGACGTTCTCGCCGGCGGTGGCGTCGACGAGGTAGAAGTCGTCCGTCTTGCGGAGGAGGATCTTCTTGCCGTCCTGCGAGAGGTCGTACGACCGCATGTCCTGCACGATCGTCTTGAGCTTCGGATCCTGGCCCGTGATCTCGGCGAACGCGAGGCGGGCCTTCCGCTCGAAGGAGGTCTCCACGACGATGAGGAGGATCCTCTTCTCGAGAACCGAGATGCCGCGGTAGTTGTCCGAGGGAATCGGCACCTCGTGGAGGCGCTCCCCAAGGCCCGCCAGCTCGATCTTCACGACGACCTTCTTGTCGGCCGGCTTCGACGCCTCGGCAGGCTTGTCCTTCTCGCCGCTCTTCGAGGCCTCCGCGGGCTTCTCCGTCTTCGCGGGCCGCGCGGCGGCCCCCTCCTTCGGCTTCTCCTTGTCCTTGTCGTCGCCCGTCTTCGCGTCCTTCGGAGCCAGCTCGTCGAGCGGCTGCCACGGCGAGCGCTGCCCGCCGGCGAGGTCCACGAGATAGACCTTCGTCTCCTTGTCGAAGAACGGCTCCGGCTGCCGGACACCCCACGGGCTGTCCACGAGGGAGCGCAGGTGGCGCTCCGACAGGAAGTAGATCCACTTGCCGTCGGGGCTCCACGCGGGCGAGTAGCTGTTCGTGCGGTCGCCGGTGAGCGGGACCGTCGTGCCGTCCGAGACGCGGTAGATCCAGATCCTCGCGAGGTCGTTGTCGCCGGGAGCGGTCCAGGCGAGCCAAGCGCTGTCCGGCGCCCAGGCCAGGTCGGAGATGTCCCCGGCGCGGCCGGTGGCGATCTTCACGCTCTTACGCGTTTCGAGGTCGAGGAGCCACGCCTCCTGGTTCTTGTCCAGGTACGCGATGCGCTTGCCGTCGGGGGAGGGGACGCCGCTGAAGCGCAGGACCTTCCCGTCGGAGGTCAGCCGCTCGCCGGCGCCGACGCCGTTCGCGGGCACCTTCCACCACTCGACCTCGCCGGACTCGTCCGAGAGGACCGCGAGCGACCTCCCGTCGGGAAGGAAGATCGCGCTGCGGTATCGGACCCCGGGCTTGCGGGTCGCCTCGACCAGCCGCCCCTGCTTCGCCGGGGCGACGAACACCTGGCCGCGCGCGGTGAACACGACGCGGTCGCCGTCGGGGGAGGGGAACGCGGAGGTCACGTAGTCGACCGGCTTCTTGACCCACTTCTCGCGCGCCTGGTCGAAGTCCGACGCGAGGGCGACCGGCACGGCGGCGTCGCGCCCCGTGGCGATGTCGAGGACCCTGAGATCGGCGCCGAGCTGGTAAGCGATCTTGCCGCCCGAGAGCGACGGGGATTTCACGTCCCACCCCTCGTGGCGCGTGTGCTGTTTCGGGTCGCCGCCGGCCTCGTTCATGGACCAGAGGTTCATCGTGCCGTCGCGGTCGCTGACGAAGTAGACGCGCCCGCGCCAGTACATCGGCGACCGGCTGGTCCCGTCGAAGTCGGCGGTCATCGGCACCGCCTCGCCGGTGCCCGCGGGGAGCTTCCAGATCTTCTGCGCCGTGCCCCCCTTGTACCGGCGGGTGTGGCTGCCCTGGAACCGTAGTCGGGTGAAGAAGAGCGTCTTCCCTGCGTCGTCGTACGACCCGTCCGCGGCCTGGCTGAGCGGCAGGAGCGTCGATGGGCCTCCCGCCGCGCTCACCGTCGCGAGCTGCGTCTCAGGGAGCGTGCCGCGATTCTGCGTCGCGTAGAGGATCATGCCGTCCGGCGTCCAGCCGACCGCGGAAGCGCTGCCGTCCCACGTGAGCCGCCTCGGCAGGCCGCCCGAAACCGGCATCGCGTAGACCTCGGTCGGCCCCTCGTACGCCGCGGAGAACGCGAGGTTCGTCCCGTCGGGGGAGATCGCCGCGTTCGACTCCATCCCTGGATGGCTGGTGAGCCGCTGCGCCGTTCCGCCCTCGATCCCGACCTTCCAGAGGTCCCCTTCGGCGGTGAAGACCAGCGTCCCTCCGTGGATCGCGGGGAACCGGTAGTACCCCGGCGAGCGATCCGCGGCGGCGGCGGTCGATGCGAGCGACAGAAGCAGGGTGGCGGCGAGCAGGGCGCGATTTCGCATGGCGGTCTCCCATCGGGACGGTGGTTCGAGTCTCGGGCCGGACGCCCGCATCCGGATTCGAGCCCGCGCGGCACGCTGCGGCGTTGCGCGGCGAACGTCGCCGCGCCGCCTTGCTCCGCTTTTCGCGCGGCCTTCTGCGGAAGGACCGGCCGCGCGAAAAGAGGGCCGCTCGGGCTCGAATCCGGATGCGGGCGTCCGGCCCGAGTCGGTCGACATATTCCGACTGCGAAGGGCCAATGTTAACACCGCTCGGGCTACCCGGGGGACGGCGAGGCCAGAGCGGAGCTTGCTCTAGGGCGGCCGAAAAAGGCCGCCAACGAGCACACTCCGTTACGGCCTCGCCTCTCGGCAGGGGTCGGCGGTGGCGGACCCGCTTCCGCTATAATTCGCGCTCACCCGACCACGACGATCCGGAGGAGTTACCGCGATGAAGTACGCGATCCTGCTTCCCGACGGCGCCGCCGATCAGCCGCTGGCCGAGCTGGGCGGGCGGACGCCGCTCGAGGCGTCGAAGCTGCCCCAAATGGACTGGGTCGCCGCGAACGGGCGGCTCGGCCGCGCCGTGACGATCCCCGACGGCTTCACGCCGGGGACCGACGTGGGGACGCTCTCGGTGCTCGGTTACGACCCGCACCGGTACTACTCGGGCCGCGCGCCGATCGAGGCGGCCGCGAAGGGGCTGGCCGTCCGCTCCGACCAGATGATCTTCCGTTGCAACTTCGTGACCGTTCTCGACGGGAAGATGAAGGACAACACCGCGGGGCACATCGCGCAGGAGGACGCCGACGCGCTGATCGCGGACCTCGGCCGCGCGCTCGGCGCCGAAGGCTGCGAGTTCCACTCGGGGGTGACCTATCGCCACCTGATGCTCCTCGGCGGCGCCTCGGAATACTCGCTGCGCTGCGCGCCGCCGCACGACATCATCGACCAGGAGATCGCGAGGCACGCGCCCGCGGGGACGGGAGCCGACCGGGTGATCGAGATCACCCGGAAGGCGGACGCGCTGATCGCGGACCACGCCGTGAACCGCAGGCGGCGGGAGAAGGGGAAGGACCCGGTGACCGGCATCTGGCTGTGGGGCCAGGGGAGGCCGGCGCCGTTCGAGAGCTTCGCATCGCGCTATGGGCCTCGGGGCGCCGTGATCACCGCCGTGGACATCCTGCGCGGCATGGCGCGCCTCATGGGCATGAAGCTGATCGAGGTCCCCGGCGCGACCGGGTACATCGACACGAACTTCGCGGGAAAGGGAGAGGCGGCCGTCCGCGCCCTCGACGAGTTCGACCTGGTGATCGTCCACGTCGAGGCGGCCGACGAGGCGGCCCACATGGGCTCCCCATCGGAGAAGGTCAAGGCGCTCGAGCGGATTGACGAGCTGGTCGCGGGGCCGGTGCTCGCGAAGCTGCGCACCTTCCCCGAGTGGCGCGTCCTCGTGGCCGCCGACCACCCGACCGACTGCGCGTCGCGCGGCCACTCCGCCGTCCCGCCGCCGTTCTGCTACGCCGGTACGGGGATCGCGCCGAACGGCGGGACCCGCTTCACCGAGACCGCCGCCGACCGCACCGGATTGTGGATGAAGCCCGGGCACGGCCTGATGGACACCTTCTTCCGGAGCTGAGGCGCAGAAAGCCGTGAAACCGCGCGTCCTGATCCTCCATACCGGCGGCACGCTGGGCATGCGCCCGCGGGAGCCGGACCACGCGCTGGCCCCGGACGAATTCGGCAACACGATCCTCGAGCACGTCCCCGAGATCGCGAAGATCGCGGACGTCGAGGCGCGGGTCTTCTCGAACATCGACTCGTCGGACGTGAACTGCTCGCTCTGGATGGCGCTCGCCGGCGAGGTCGCCGCCGACATCGAGCGCTACGCCGGGGTCGTGATCACGCACGGCACGGACGCGATGGCGTACACCGCGTCCGCGCTCTCCTACGTCCTGCGCGACCTGCCGCGACCCGTGATCCTGACCGGCGCGCAGCGGCCGATCTCCGACCCGCACTCCGACGGGCGGGGGAACCTGGTGGGGGCGGTGGAGCTGGCGTCGCGGCCGATCCCCGAGGTGGGGATCTACTTCGACGGGATGCTCCTGCGCGGCAACCGCACGATGAAGCGTAGCTCGTTCTCGTACGCCGCGTACCGCTCGCCGAACTTCCCGCCGCTCGCCGAGATCGGGATGGAGGTGAAGCTGCACGTCGATCCGCGCACGCCCGGCGGGACCTGCCGAGTCGAGGGCGGCTTCGACTGCCGCGTCGCCGCGCTGCGCCTGCTGCCCGGCCAGCCCGCGGCGCCCCTCGCGGCGCTTGCGGGCGCTGGAATCGGCGCGGTCCTCGTGCAGGCTTACGGCGTCGGGAACTTCCCCGTGGTGGACCGCGGCCTGACCGACGCGGTGAGGACGCTGACCGACGCGGGGATCGTCGTCGCCATCGGCTCGCAGTCCATGCACGGGCGCGTGGACATGTCGCGTTACGCGGGAGGGCGGTTGGCGATGGAGGCCGGGGCGGTCGGCACCGGCGACATGACCGTCGAGGCCGCCGCGGTCAAGCTGATGCATCTCCTCGCCACGAGCGGCGGCCCCGCCGAGGTGCGGGAGCGCCTCCTCGTCCCGATCGCGGGCGAGGTGAGCTGACCGCGTCGGGTTGCGTGAAGGAAACCCGACCCGCACGCAACTCGAGCCCGGGCCTGCCACCGAGCGCTACAATCGTCCTCGCCTCCCTCGGAATGCCGATGCCGCCCGACGACAAGCCGCAAGGGCCACGCTGCGTGGACGGGAGTGGGGACCTCGTCGCTCGCGCCCGGGCGCTGCTTCGGGCCCGTCACTACAGCCCCCGAACCGAGGAAGCGTACGTCCTCTGGATCCGGCGTTTCCTCCGCTTCCGGAAGGGGCGGCCGGACGGGGCCCCGGTCAAGGACGAGGTCAACACCTTCCTGACGAGCCTCGCCGTGGACTGGCGCGTCGCGTCGCCCACCCAGAACCAGGCCTTGGCCGCGCTGCTCTTCCTGCATCGCGAGGTGCTCCGTCACGAGCTGCCCGCCCATGACGGCTTCGTGATGGCGCAAGGACGCCGACGCCTGCCCGTCGTCCTGTCGCGGCAAGAGGTGCGCATGCTGTTCCGCCAGCTCAGCGGGCCGGTGGCCCTGATGGCCCAGCTCCTCTATGGTTCGGGACTCCGGCTCATGGAGTGCTGCCGCCTCCGCGTCAAGGACGTCGACTTCGACCGAAACGAGATCACCGTCCGGTCGGGGAAGGGGGACAGAGACCGCCGCACCATGCTCCCTGCTTCCGCGAAGGGGGCGCTCGCCGAGCACCTCGGGCGGGTCAAACGCCTCCACGACGCCGATCTCGGGCAGGGCGCCGGCTGGGTGGAGCTGCCCGGCGCGCTTGGCCGCAAGTACCCGAACGCCGGCCGCGAGTGGGGATGGCAGTGGGTCTTCCCCGCGACCCGGACGTACATGGAGCCCAGGACGCGCCAGCGCCGGAGGCACCACCTGCACGAATCCGCCGTCCAGCGCGCGGTGAGGGAGGCCGTCCTGCGCGCCGGGATTGCCAAGCCGGCATCGTGCCACAGCCTTCGCCATTCCTTCGCGACACACCTCCTCGAAGACGGCCACGACATCCGTACGGTCCAGGAACTGCTCGGTCACAGCGACGTCTCCACGACGATGATCTATACCCACGTCTTGAACCGCGGCGGTCGAGGAGTGGTAAGCCCGGTCGACCGCCTCGATCCGTAGCGATCGGCGAGTCTCTTCCTCCCCGCCGGCGCGGTCGAGCCTACGGGTGCGACGAGAGCCGGCCATCCGGCTACGACCGGTGGGGATGGGGAACAACCCACCCGACAAGCGCGGCGCTCTCGCAGCACTGGGTTCGTCCCGGCGCCGAACCCCGGCGGAAGTGCTTGCGTCCACGACCGGTTGGGCGTAGAAAGCGCACAGGAGCGTTCGTGGCCGGGGCGGTCGCTCCCGCCGCCACCCGAGCCCGGGCAGGGGTGTCAAGTGCGTTTGCAGGAGACCTTCTGCGCCATAACTCCAGAAAGGTGACCGCCCTTACGTGATAACGAAGTTGTGTCGATTAACAAGTTGGGCTGCTGGACGGGCACGGATTTTGGACGTAAGGTATCCGGGATCCGGAAGGAGCCCACGACCTTGAGAACATTCAACTTCGTCGTCGAGCGTGACCCACAGACGGGCCTCTTGGTTGGCTACGTCCCCGGCTGGCCTGGTGCCCACACTCAGGGCTCGGATCTCGACGAGCTCCAACAGAACCTCCGCGAAGTCATCGAAATGCTCCTCGAGGATGGCGAGCCAGTGTTGGAGTCCGAGTTCGTCGATGTTCGGACGATTCAGGTTGCCTAGCCGTGGGGTCCGTGCCCGTTCTAAAGCCGCGCGAGGTAGTCGTACTGCTTGAAGGCCTTGGGTTTCGAGAGGTCCGTCAACGTGGATCTCACAAGCAGTTTCGGCATGCTGATGGACGAACGACAACCGTCCCCTTTCACGCCGCGCGAGATATTTCCCCGACGCTCTTGCGCAAGATTGCGCGGGATATCGGCCTCACCGTCGAAGAGCTGCTCGGGCGCTGAAGGCCAGCAGCCCAACAAGCGCGTGGACCCGGCAGTCCGGCCGGTCACGCCGCGTGCTTTCGCACGCGTCGCGCCCGTCCGGCCTGCGGGTCACGCGCGGCGTTAGCCAGACGATGCGTGCGGCGACATGAGGAGTATCATTGGGCTGGTCAGCCTTGGTTGCGGGCTCCTTCTCGCCTGCGGCCCAACCGAGTCCCCACCCGAGCCGCAATCGTTGCGCTGGACCGGCGTGGTGAAGTCGAACCCGGACGCCAATTGCCCGGATGACATGGCGCACGATTGCTCTGAACATGCCCCAAAGCCTCGGAGTCTCGCCGAAGCTCGTCGACTGCTTTTGTGCACGAATGAGCTCGCCTCGGACTTCAACGGCTGGACGCAAGACCCTCCAGCTCAGGTCTACGCCTTCAACGTGATACTCGATCAAAAGAACCCAATCTCCCTGCTTGACGAGTTGTTGGCTGATGCGAAACCTGCTGGCAAACTCTATGCGATCTGTGGGTTGTACCTCTTGGATCGGGAGCGCTATTGGAATGCACTCAATCGCGTCGAATCAGAAGGTGGAATCCTCGATTTTAGGGACGGGGACATCATTTGGTGCGTCGGCGTTCGTGAGGCCGCAACTTCGATGATGAATAGCGACTTCCCGAGAAGGCTAAGAGATGCGAAGAAGCGGCAATCGTCAACGGCCTCGACGGACGCTGGCTAACAATCCGTTGGACCCGACGCGTCTCGGCGTCACGCCGCGTGCTTGCGCACGCGTCGCGCCACCGAGCCGCGCGGGTCAACGGAATCGTTGGGCGGACCGAGAAAGGCCATGATCGAGCTACGCTGGTTCCTGTTGTTCGCCGTGTCCGGAATCGCGTGCGTGGCATGTGCATCGCGACCCTACGTATTGCCTTTTGGCAATGGCGGGCCTGAACCATCGCCGCCTTCGCTCGAAGGACGCATCGGGAAAGTGGGTCCCGAGGAAATAACCGTCGAGGTGAACGGGGTAACCGGAAAGGCCTTGGATGCGATACCGGTCCGCGTGACAACTGCCACAGAGATCTTCACGGTTTATGGCGGCTACGTGCAACCATCAGCACTGGTCGCAGGCCTGCGAGTCCGCGTGTGGTTCACGCGACCGAGCAAACCGCGACATGGCAAGGCAGAAGATGCGGCAACGATCATGATTGCCTCGAGGGATCCGAAAGATGATTGGCCGTAGCAGGCCGCCCAACATGGCGTTTCAGGCGACGGTCCGCTGCGCGGCCCGCGCCTGAACGCCGGGCGTTAGAAGGACGCAGAGAATGACTGGCCCGCATCGCATTCCGAAATCTCTAGTCGTTCTCTTTGTCCTGGTGTCTATTTCATGTGGCCCGCAGCTTCGGCTCTACCCGAATGGAAAGACCATCCAAGAGCAGTGCGGCGTCCGCTATGGGACTGCGGTCACCAGGGAGCAGGCCATCTGTATTGCCACCCTTGGCGGTCTCGACGGCAGTCTGCGCCCCTGGAGAATTGAAGAAAACCGACACGGCTCGCCAGACGAGCAGAATTGGGAGGTCTGCAACACTACCGAGCCCGCGCACGGTGGCAGCGGCCCGGCCGGTGACTGCTGGCAGATTCGGATACGCGACGGGAAGGTCATCTTCATTGGAACGTGGGAACGCATCACGGTTTACTGAGGGACGTCCTGCATGTGGATAGCGCCTTCTAACATGCCCATCAAGCTGACGGTCCACGCCGTCACGGTCCGTGCTTCCGCACGGCCCGCGCCGGCGCGGCCCGCAGCTTATGGCCGACGTTAGGTCGACAGGGAGAATACGATCTGTGGGCGTGTCCGCGGTTCCGCTCTGGGCAGGGACGACTCCAAGCGACTTGCGCCGGGCGCTCTGGCGCATCCTCGCGTTCATGTTCATTGCCGGCGGGTGCGCGGTAATTGCAGACGTGTGCGTCGGGGGGCCTCTCCAGTGGTATCTGTGGGAAGTGTCAGTTGTGCGCCCCGTTGAGGCCCGGTGGGGTTTCCACGCCGAGAGACGGCAATATGGTGCTCACGAACTCCTGACGATCATCGAAGTAGCTCCGGGCGGCGCTTTCGATCGGGCGGGAGTCAAACCAGGTTACGTGTACAAGCCACGGACCGGATTTGTCATGTGGCCCACTCCGAGATTCCACCGCGACCTCGACGAAGCTGGCGACGAGCAGAAGATCTTGTTGTACACGGACCCCTTTGATACAGGATCAGGGAGGATCTTCGTCGTTCGGAGAGAACCAGCAGCGACCTAACACTCCGTTTGACCCGACGCGTCTCGGCGTCACGCCGCGTGCTTTCGCACGCGTCGCGCCGCCAAGCCGCGCGGGTCAACGGAATAGTTATTGAAGCCTGCGTAAATAATGTCCTATCATAGGCGCAAAGAGAGACGCCCGTGGCGAATGAAGGAGCGGAGAAGACCCTGGCGACGCTGGAGCCGACGGGCATGACGACAGGCCATTGTGGCGAGGTCGTTCGCGTTCTCGGGGGCGAAGTTCGCCAAGGGGTTGCGCTTTAAGTGGCTCCAGACGAGCTCCACCGGGTTGAGTTCCGGAGCGTACGGCGGCAGCCATTCCACTTGGAGGCGATGGCAACGACGGCGGAGCCGAGCGACCGCCGCGCTTTTGTGGACGTTCAGGCGATCCCACACCAGCAGAACGGGTCCACGCAGGTGGCGGAGGAGATCTCGGAGGAAGTGGACCATCCAGGAGCCATCGACGTTCAGGTTCGAGGCGAGAGAAAAGTAAAGTCCTACCTTTCGGCGGGCCGGGGAGACGGACAGCACGGCGATGACGGACGCCTTCTCACGGTGCCGACCGCACTGAAGGAGGACCGGTGTCTGGCCTCGGGGCGCCCAGGTAAGACGGACGAGCGGCGCCGTGAGGAAGCCGCTCTCGTCCAGGAAGACGATATGGGCTTTCAGTCGCGAGGCTTTTTTTTGATGCGCGGCCATTCGACCTTGACCCAGCGTCGAATGGCCTCTTCATCCCGCTCGCGGGCACGACGCTCCGGCTTCTGGGGCGTCCAACCCAGGGCGCGGAGCAGGCGGCCGATATGGTCCACGTGATACCGCGTGCCGTACTCGCGCCGGATCAGTTCGGCCACCCGGGGGCACGTCCACAGGTCGGTAGGGAAACCGCATGCTTTCGCGCCGCGCAGCAGCGACCGCTCGAGTCCGTCTCGTGCTCGAGCGTCGAGCTTGGGCGGCCGGCCCGGCGTCGGCTTCGCTGCGAGACCCTTCCGTCCTTCCTGGTCGTGGCTGGCTCTCCACCGACGCACCGACCGCCGGTCCACACCGAGACGGCGAGCGACCTCCACCGGCTGGAAGCCGTCTTTGAGAAGCGTGATGGCCTGAAGGCGTCGGCGTTCGAGATCTTCCGGGCTACCCGAAGGTCTCATGTCCTGTCCTCCGAGAAGAGGATAGGACATTCGTTATGCAGGAGTCAATAGCCCGACATGAACTACATGCCCGAAGGAAAGAGGTGGTGATCCCCGGAGTTGCTCTCGATCCCGAGACCGAGCGCGATGTCTGGCGAGCGTTCGAGGGGTGGGCCGATCATTTCCGTGCTCAACTCGCTTCCGAAGGGTTACCCGGGTTGCTCGCCGACTACGAAGCGCTTATTCGATCCGTTGAAACGCAGAGCTGCGAGCACGTGCCGGGTAAACGCAACACGGGCGCGATGTGGCGGTCGTGCTGCGGAATGAGCGAAGAGTATCTTAACGATCTCAGCGTCAGAGATGCGCTTCAGATTATTCTCGACTTCGCAACGCGGCCGGAGGTAGACCGCTTGATGCGGTTGATTGAACCACTCGACGCTCGGTTGAAAGTCCAACTATTTGCCTCGGCCGAATCCGGTGCTGGTGGAGCAGGTGGCGATTCACGCGCCTGGTGGCACGCAAAGCTGCCGGACGTACTCCAGCCATGACCCAACGGCGGGCTAACTACTGGCTCAAGCTGACGGTCCGCCCCGTCACGGGCCTTGCTTGCGCAAGGCCCGCGCCGGCCCGGCCCGCAGCTTAGCCGTGCGTTAGACATCACGAAGACGGGCGCCGACCCGAAGCGGTATAATGATGCCAGCCTCCTCGAGAAAGGGAGTCGCGCCATGAAAGGGGTCCAGTATTTGGTCGACGACGATGGCGAACGAACTGCTGTCGTCATTGATCTGAAGCGGAATCGGGCGCTGTGGGAAGATTTCTTCGACCGCGCGTTGGCCGAATCGCGACGCGGCGAGCCGCGTGAATCTCTTGCGTCCGTGCGCCGGCGTCTAGCCCGCCGCAACGGCCGTCGTGTCCGTGCCTAGCTACCGCGTCGTCCTTGCTCGGTCAGCCCGCAAAGAACTCGAACGTCTGCCCGGAACGGTATCAGGTCGAGTTCTTGACGTGCTGGAACGGCTCGAAAATCAACCACGCCCCAACGGGTCGAAGAAGCTGCGCGGCGCCGAAGATCTTTGGCGAATCCGGGTTGGTGTCTATCGAGTGATTTACTCAATCTCCGATGGCGCCCGGCTAGTTGTTGTGCTCGTGATTCGACACCGACGAGACGTGTACCGGTAGGGCGTGATGTCTAACTGCCGCATGCAGGCGACGGTCTGTGCTTTCACGGCCCGTGCTTGCGCACGGTCCGCGCCAGCACAGCCCGCGCCTGATGCGCGACATTAGGTTGCCAGAGGAGCGAAGAGACGCCTTCCTTCGGAGCAACTCGTGGAACTGAGAATCCTGGGAGAGATCCGCGATGTGCAGACGATCGCCACGGGTCCCCGCATCCGTGAACTCGATAGGCTTCGGCGCATCTATGGCCCCGGCAGGTGGCGCAAGATGAAGGGGATTGCCAGGGTCCAACTTCCGGATGGCACCCAGGCGTGGGCCGAGGTACATTGGTACCAAGCCCACGGCGTCGGCCGCAAGGAGTTCAAGGTCAAGCGCCTGATGGGTGAACAGATATGAGGCGACAGATCACGACCGGCCACTACGTCGTATGCCTCACCAACCGAGGCTACAGGGCATCGCTAATCGTCCGCAAGATCTACCAAACGATCCCCGACCCCGAAGCTGCCACGCGTGGTCTACTGCGAATAGTGGATGAATCCGGAGAAGACTACTTGTTCCCGGAGGCTCTCTTCGCAGCGATCGAGATTCCAAGAGACCTGAAGCTGCGGCTGGCAACCTAACTGCGCGCTTGACCTGACGGTCCGTCCTGTCACGGTCCGTGCTTCCGCACGGCCCGCGCCAGGCCGGCCCGCAGGTCAGCGCCGACGTTAGCCGGAGCCCGAAAGACAACCTACCCAAAGCAGCGCTCAGAACGTATCATCTGACGGCAAGGAGTGCCGATAAATGATCTTCATCGTCGAACTTGAGCAGGAAACGGACGGCCGATGGATCGCCGAAGTACCTGACCTGCCAGGGGTTATGGCTTACGGCAGGTCGTCGGCCGATGCGACCGCGAAAGTGCAGGCACTCGCGCTGCGCGTAGTTGCCGAACGACTTGAGCATGGCGAAGCCGGTCCCGACCTTCTCACGATCACATTCAAGGCGGCATGAGCGAATGGCCAAGCACGCGAGCACGACGGGTGCTCGCTGCGCTGCTCCGAATCGGCTGGGAACAGAAACGGCAGTCGGGTTCGCACCGCACCTTGCGGCGCGATGGGTGGCCTGACTATGTGTTCGCCTTTCATGACGACGAGGAATTGGGGCCACGGATGCTCGCGCGAATCGCGAAACGCACCGGCCTCCGCCCACAAGATCTGTAACGGCCCGGCTAACTGCTGCGTGGACCCGCCAGTCCGTCCGGTCACGCCGCGTACTTTCGCACGCGTCGCGCCCGGCCGGCCTGCGGGTCACGCGCGACATTAGCCGGACGAAAGAGGCGCCGCGTGGGTTTCAAGTGGCCGTTCAGTCGGCGCACAGATCGCGTGACCCCGCGAAGACCTACGAGGATCGAAATCGAGAGGCTCGGTTCCGCTGTCGTGTTGCGAATCACCGGGCGGCCAATGCTGTGTGAGCGTTGGGAAGACGGCCTACGATTTCAGTTTGGCTGCCTGATCGACCGTGGTGAACGCGCATTCATTATCGACATTACGCACTACGAGATGGGTGATTCTGGGGCCAGTCCGTTTATCGGTGAGATTGTCGCAACGTTCCGCCAGGCGAAGAAGCTGAAGGGATCGTTCTGTGTGATCGCGTCGGCGTCCCAGCGCGAGTTGTTCAGAACTACGAGACTTGACTCGGTGATCCGTATCGTCGACAACGAGAGACAGGCACTCTCGAAGTCGGCGGCCGATGACTCAGATCGCCAGACATGCGAGGACGCCGGCTAACATGGCCATCAAGCCGTCGGTCCACGCTGTCACGGCCCGCGCCAGCGTGTCCCGCAGCTTATGGCCGACGTTAGACCTCCGGAGGCGGACGAGGAGGAGGTCGGTGTTGTCCTTCATGGTGCCGTTGGAATTCATCTGGACACGATCGACACCGACGTGGCGTGAGGTTGGCACTGCTATTGAAAACGGATGGTTGCGGCCCAAGGACGCCATCGACATTGCAAACCGCCGCCTGGAGGCATCCGGTCCGGTGGATCGCCTTGAGTACGACCTGGCTGGCCGACAGTCCGATGACCCCGTCCTCGAAACAGTGTGGCGTTTGGCAAGCAGGGAAGCTCCGCAAGACGAGCGACAGATCAAGCGGAAATGGCTGCGGCTCGTACTGCTGTGGGCCTATCACCACCGACAGCAATTCAAGGACCCCCTTGAGGTGGTCGAGGACATCTGGTGCGAGTTTGACCATCCCGCGGAGCTCAATCGCTTCATCCGCTACATGCCCGCCGAGAACGCGATCCGTGTCGAACAACGCACCCTGGAAGAGAACCTCGCGGCGCTACGTCAGGGCTGGGAGGAGTATATGAACGTCCTCGATCGAGAATTCACAGCAGAGCGTTGGGGGCCGGAGGTCTAACATGGCCGTGAAGCTGCCGGTCCACGTTGTCGCGGGGCGTGCTTGCGCACGCCCCGCGCCAACGCGTCCCGCAGCTTACGGCCGCCGTTGGACGGACAAGGCACTCGAAGAATGAGCCGCCGTGGAGAATGGCGAGAAGCGTTCGCAGTGGTACGCGCCGACCGCGTCGCCGACGACGGGTCCGCGGAAAGCCCCGACTCGTCCGGCCCGGAGATAAACCTGGGGGAGTACAGCATCACGATCAAAGAAGTTGTCCTTAGGGTCGAAGTGGCGGAGGCGGAAGTTGAGCGCCTCAATTCCCTAAACCGTGGCAAGGGGTGTCGCTACTACTGGCAGCGAACGCACTACTTCCCGAACGGTGGTTCTTTTGGCGCGGGGGAGATGGAACCGTGAAGCCGCCGTCCAACATGCCGTGGCAGGCGACGGTCCGCTGCGCGGCCGCGGCTGATGCCGGAACATTAGGTTGCTGGAAGGCCCTTCGAGAGCGTAATGATCCTGGCGAGCTCCCGATTGGATGCTCCAAGTGCGAGGAGGGAGCGGATGAGCAAGTCGAGGGTCACGGATGGGTCGCCCGCCTCCATTTTCGCGACACGGGATTGGCTGGATTTCACCTTCCGCGCAAGCTCCACCTGGGTCAGCCGCCGCTGCCGGCGCCGCTGTCGAAGGCCATCGGCGAATTTGAGCTTCAATTCGACGTACGCCGCCTCTTCCGCCGAAAGCCCCAAGAACTCCCTGGCGCCGCCGATCTTCCACCCCTTTGCTACCAGACGCTTCCTCTTCTCTTCACGCATGGTCGTACTCCCGAAGTCTCCGCTTGCAAGCCTCGATCACCGTCATGGGAGTGGCGGCAGTCTTCTTGCTGAACACGTCAACGATGACGACCGCGTCCGGGTCAACTCTGTAGACGAGCCTCCAGGTCACGTCGGCGTCGTTGATCCTCAATTCCTGGCAGCGGCGCCCGATTGTCGGCATCGGCCTCGAGCGGGGCATCCGCAAAGGCTCTCCTCGCTGCAACCTCCGAAGAAGAATGCCCGCCTCGATCCTAGCAGCCTGGGAAAGAGGGGGCGTCTTGACCTCTCCGTGCAACCAGACGAGGGGCTTGTCCGAGGTGCTCATCCGGGGTTATGATATGTCAAGCGTGACATACGCGCAAGAATTTTACGAGCGGCAGCAACCTAGCATGCTGTTGCAGGCGACGGGCAGGTGCGCGGCCCGCGCCTGAACAGCGACGTTAGACGGCTGGGACATCAGTTGGGCATCTAACCGTGAAGATGTACAGACCGGTCGGACTTCGTGAACTAGAGCTTGTAGCCGCGAGCGGGTACCGCGGCTTCCCGCCGAGGCTACAGCCGCAGCCAATCTTCTATGTGGTTCTGACTTACTCGTATGCTGAAGCGATTGCGCGCAAATGGAACACGGTCGATGCGACCTCCGGCTACGCAGGCTTCGTAACCTCATTCGATTTGAACGGGTCGTTCGCTACGCGATACGAAGAGAGAACGGTTGGGGGCCGAGACGACCGAGAGTTGTGGATTCCGGCGGAGGAACTGCCAGCGTTCAACGAACAGATCCTCGGCGAAATCGTTGTCGAGGCGAGCTTCTATGGCGAAGGCTTCAGCGGTACTATCGACGACGGCACCCAACTGCCGCTGAGCGTGCTAAGTGCGAAATCAGCCGTCTAACACTCCGTTATACCCGACGCAGTTCGGCGTCACGCCGCGTGCTTGCGCACGCGTCGCGCCGCCGACCCGTGCGGTCAACGGAATCGTTAGGCGAGTCGCCTGAGATCGAACGCCAATTGTCGATGAACCAGGCTGTCCCTGGTGCCAGGAAAGGAAGGTCCTTATGAAACCTCGCCACTTGATCATGATCGCAGCCTCCTGGTTCTGAGCTTCAGCCCCGACGCGATGTCGGCGACGAAAGAATGGAGGTACGCCATTCCCCAAGGAGCCACCTTGGTCCAGTTGGTGACGGATGACGTCGGTGGTGCTGCGTTCTCGTACGGTTTCAATGGATCGACTCACGTCGTGTGGCTCGACGCTCGAGGACGTCAACTCTACATGCTGGAGCTCACCTCCGGCGAAGGTCTCAACGCGATCGTGGGTGTCAACAACCGAGCGCTGGTGGTCGAAATCGGGGATCAGAACCAGTTCCTTGCTATCGACAGAAGTGGGACAGAGACCGTGGTCCCAAATGTAGGAAACCCTTTGCCTATCGCGAACACGCCGACAGACCGAAATGGTTTCTGCGCCGTGGAGTTCGATCCCTCGATCGGTGTGGTGACCGCAATCGTTCGATACAGCTACTGAAGAGCAGAGAATTCGTGAGGGGAGCATTGCTCCCAGACCCAGCACTGTCCTGCCGGCGAGCGCCTAGCCCGTGCGTACAGCCGGCAGTCAGCGTCGCGGCGGGCGGCGACCGCTTCGCAGGCGGCCTATCGGCCGCCGCTCCGCGGCCTGCGGCTGACGCACGACGTTAGCTGGCCCACATCAAGTACTGGCCAGCTTGAACGGCGGCACCGGATGAAGAGAAGATTCGCACGGAACACGAAGACACACTTCATGACCTCACGGGTCCGGGCCTTATGCCTGCTGGTAGCCGTCATCGCGGCTCAGGCCGCGCTCGCGCAGCAAGCCCTGCCTGTCCTCAGAGCCAATTCCGCAGCCGTGGACGTCCGGGATGGCGACAGGCTCTTAAAGGGGGACTGGATCATCGACCCCACAGCTGCGCTCGACGTCTACGTTGTGCGAAGAACTACCGAAAAGAAGCGGGTCACCTTCATCACCGACATCGATTCGATGTCGTTCGATATCGAGCCGGGGCACACGTACGACTTCGTCATTCTGCTCAACGGCAAAGACGCCTGCCACACGCGCATCTCGTCGATGACGCAGAGCTACCGGCGCGTTGACCCGAGCCCGACGACGGGGCCGGACACTATCCCGATCTCCATCCGTCACGGCAAGATGCACCTGGAAGGGCGAATCAACGACTCTCAGTTGCTGGACTTCATCTTCGATACGGGGGCGGAGATCTCCGCGCTCTATCCCTCCGCGATACCCAAGGGGGCCAAGCTCTGGTTCGACGGGACAACCAACAACTCCGGTACGGGCGGTACAACCCTGAGGCAAACTAGCAGCGATAACCGGCTCGAAATCGCCGGACTGCGATGGGATCACGAGCCGGTCATGTACGTGGAGAAGCAGGCCGATCGCGCAGACGGGATCGTCGGATACCCGATGTTCGAGAACAAGGTGGTCGAAATCGATTTCGATCGCATGGTCATGGTCCTTCACGACACATTGCCCGCTCATGCCACCGGATTCGCCAAAACGCCGATGCCATTCTCCGGTTCGCTGCCGGCGGTCGAGGCTGTCCTGGTCAACGGCGAGAGGCGCGCCAGCGGGTTGTTCGTCCTGGACACAGCAGGAGGCGGGGCCATGGTCGTCAACCAGGCGTTCGCGGCGGCCAACGGCCTGCACGGCACGATGAAGTACCTTGGCGCCAGCACATCCCGCGGCGTTGGGAGCGTGGGCATCCGCAACCACTTGCTGCTGCTGCCACATCTGACGCTCGCGGGCTTCGACATCCCCAATGTTCCGATAAACGTTGAGTTGCCCTCTGACGGCAGCAAGGCCCCGCCCGGCGGTGTGCTTTGTATGGAGGTGCTCCAGCGCTTCAACACTATCCTCGACTTCCAGCGCAACGAGGCGTACTTCAAGCCGAACGCGTCTTTCAACGCACCATTCAAGGCGAGATTCCGGGGTCCGCCCTGGTCGGTGATCCTCGGGATCGCGGTGGTCTCAGTCGCGTCGTTCGCAGGGCTGATCCTGCTTCGAGCGAGACGACGCCGGAGCCTTGAAGAAGTGCGGCCGGCCAGCTAACAACCTGCTACAGCGGACGATGCTGCGCGCCGCCGCTGAACCGGAGCGTTAGGCCGACAGGCTACGTGATGCGCGCGCGTACGAGCGCAAGGCGTTCGATTCTTCCTGCGCCGCGTCTGCGGCCGACTTGGCTCGGCCGTTGAGAGGTGCGAGAATGATCGCTGCATCATCCGTCGTACAAACATGAATCGCATAGCAAACAGCAGGAGGCAACCATGCCACGCTACGTAGACGGGTTCGTACTACCGATGCCCAAGAAGAACATCGCGGCCTATCGTGAAATGGCACGGTTGGGCGCAAAGGTATGGCGCGACCATGGCGCCGTCGAATACTTCGAGTGCGTAGGCGATGATCTCAAGGTGAAGTTTGGGCAATCGTTCCCTCGAGGAATCCGATTGAAGTCGAGTGAAACCGTCGTGTTCTCGTGGATCGTGTTCAAGTCACGCGCGCATCGCGATCGAGTGAATGCCAAAGTCATGAAGGATCCGCGACTGGCGAACATGATGAAGTCGAAGGCGATGCCATTTGATGTGAAGCGGATGATGTACGGAGGTTTCAAAGTCATCGTGGACGCATAGTGCCGCTTGGGACGGCGGGTTTGTCGCCCTATGGTGTGAATCTCGGTCGTGCGCGGTTGCGGCCTAACATACCCTTGCACCTGACAAGGCCGCGGGCACGGTGCCCGGTCGCCGGAGGCGGTCGCCCGCGTCCTTGCGGGTGAAGGCAACGTTAGCCTGACATCATGAGCACCCTTCGACCTATCGGATTCTGGTGGCCGGGGATCGCGGAACCACAGGCAATTCTGCGGATTCTCGGATCGCAAGCGCCAGACACAAACGTCGTGTCGTACCTTCGGGGTGGACACGTACTGAATGCGTACGGCGGGTGGTCGAATTGTCGCTTTCGGTGCGGTGTGCCGGATCACGAAATGGGCGATTCTGACCTGACGGATGGAACTTGGCTGTGGCCCCAAGGCCTGGTGCACTACGTCGAGGTTCATGGAGTGGCCCTGCCGGACGAGTTCCTGGCGAAGGCGCGGGCCATGCGTGGCAAGGTTCCAGAGTTGTCCGAGGCTCAGAGGTCCGAGCTGATCGAGCAGAGACAATATGCCGCTGACGTCGGATACTGGATCGCATGGTGTGCGACTCTGAAACATCCCGTGCGATGACGAGCCGTCAACCCGGGGCGCAGATGGAGCCGCCTCCAAGGAGCGGCAGGCAATCGACCAACTTGCAAATCAAGCTCTCGGTCCCTGCCGTCACGGCCTGTGCTTGCGCACGGTCAGCGCCGGCACAGCCCGCTCCCGATGCGCGACGTCATGCGTACGCGGCGATACTGGCGGGCGGTTCCCACTGGAGGAGCGCATGGACAACCAGCGGGTCTTCAGGATGGCGTTCGCAAGCGTGTACCCGCTTTATGTTGAGAAGGCGGAAAAGAAGGGGCGCACCAAGCAGGAAGTCGACGATGTCATCTGCTGGCTGACGGGCTACAGCCCACAGGCTTTGGCCGCGCAGATCGATCAGAGGAAGGACTTCGAAGCGTTCTTCAGGGAGGCACCATCGCTCCATCCCAACGCCAGCAAGATCACCGGCGTTATCTGCGGCGTTCGCGTGGAGGAGATCGAGGACCCGCTGATGCGCAAGATCCGGTATTTGGACAAACTGGTGGATGAACTGGCCAAGGGCAGGCCGATCGAGAAGGTCCTTCGCAGGTAGGTTGCTCTTCAATCGCATGAGCGTTGGCCAGCCGAATCCGATGGCCCTGTGTTCGGCAGTCGTCGCCGCCGCGGCCGACGAGCGGCAGGCAGGTCGGGGCCGAGTGCAGCATCGAATTCGTCGATCGCGGCTGAGGGGCAGTCGTTGGGCAGTCAGGAGTGAATCATGGATACGTGGAAATTCTACGACATCACTCACCGTGAGCACGTCCTGTGCAACCCCATGAATGAGGCGGCGCTGGCGCGGCTTGTCGATCTCCTCCGCCTACCGCCGGACGCTCGCGTGGTCGACATCGCGTGTGGCAAGGGCGAGTTCCTGATCCGTCTGGCTGAAGCCTACGGGGTGCGTGGCAAAGGCATCGACATCTCTCCCTATTTTGTCCTCGCTGCAGAAGCAAGGCTCAAAGCCCGGGCGCCGGCGGCGAACGTGACCTTCACGCAGATGGACGGTGCCGATTTCAGACCTGACAAGCCGCACAGTCTCAAGCTGGCTTCGTGTATCGGAGCCAGCTGGATCTTCGGTGGATACGCTGGCACGCTGGATGCGCTGGTGAGCATGGTCGAGCCCGACGGTTGGGTGATCGCCGGCGAGCCCTATTGGCTGCGGGAGCCGTCAGAGGACTATCTCGAGGCCTCTGGGGAAACCAGAGAAGGCTTCGGCACCCACGCCTCGAATGTCGAGGCCGGTGAGCGGCGAGGGCTCGATCTCGTCTACACGCTCGTGAGCAGCCCGGACGATTGGGACCGCTACGAGGGCCTTCAGTGGTACGCAACGGCCGAGCACGCTCGCACTTGTCCGGATGATCCGGATCTCGCGGAACTGGTCCGGCGAGTCGCCAAGAACAAGGCGGTGTACCTGCAATGGGGCAGAGACTCCGTAGGCTGGGCGATCTACGTCTTTCGGCGTTGCACCACTGAAGGCGCCAACCAGGCTACCTGACTGCTGCATGCGGCGGACGGCGTCATGCGCCGCCGCTGATGCGGAGCGTCAGGCGGGCACGGAGAGGCCGTGATGCCTGATCTGCGGTCCGTCTCATTTTCGACGGAGGGTTGGCGACTCACCCAGAAAGACCGCGCGATGCGTGCCTGGGGATAGCGTACCGTAAGTGTCGCACTTGTGAAGGGCAGGCCTCCAACTGGTTTGCTTGGAATCGCCAAAGACCAAGGCCAGAAAGGAGGACCACCCCGTGGAAACTGATACACCGAAGGCGAGGCTCGGTAAGGTCATCCCGATCGACGAGGCGCAGTTGCAGGATGGGAGTGGGGACGAGGCGCCTGAAGTTCGCGGGCAGGGGCGGACCGCTGCGCGGCCCGCGGTTGGCCCGCGGTCGTTGGGCGGACCAGATCAGATAAGGCGAGGCTGAACAGAATGGATATCGGTGAAGCACAGTTGGAAGTTCGCACCCGATTCCTCGGGGGCTTCTACGGGCAGACCGTCTCTGGCTTACTGTGGGTTGTGTCGGCGGGTCTGGCGACCTGGAGCAGCCCACGCGCGGCCATCACGACATTGGTCGTGGGCGGCTTTTTCATCTTCCCGGCCACGGAGCTGCTCATCCGTCTCGCGGGAACCAAGGGCCCGCTGAGCGCGACCAACTCGCTTCGCTACCTGGGCATGCAGGTGGCGTTCGTCTTGCCGTTGTCGATGCCCCTCCTTCTCCCGGTCGGTCTGTATCGTCTGAACTGGTTCTATCCGGCAATGATGATGCTCTTGGGAGCCCACTATCTGCCATTTGTGTTTCTCTACGGGATGCGGATGTTCGGAGCGCTCGCGGCCTTGGTCGCGGGCGGCGGGCTGGTCATCGCCATGTACGGTTCAGGCAGTTTCAACGTCGGTGCGTGGTACACGGGCGGGACGCTTCTCCTCTTTGCGGGCATCGGGGGAGCGATTGTGCAACGTGAAGCGAGAGCAGGCGCCGCCCGGGAGCGCGTTGCAGCGGCCGCCGCTTCGCGGCGCCGCTGAACGCGACGGTCATCCGATTGACGCTCGAACCCTGCGCCGGATCCTGCGCGAGGAGCTGCGGAAGGCCGGGTGATGAATTCAGCGCGGACCAACAATCGGCTTCGGGCGGCGGGCCGCCGCGCGGCCGCGGCCGATGCCGGGCCGTCAGGCGCTCGATGAAACAGGGGAGGACGATGCACATGCGTTGGCACCTCCGGGGTTTGCTGGCTGTGGTGGTGATCGTCGGTCTGACTGGCTGCGCGGTGAAGCGGAAGAGCCCCGATGTGGGTTTGCCGAAACGCGCTGCGGTTGACGTGCCGGATCATTTCATGGTTTCCACGGCCGCAGGCGCGGTGGAGCCACGGCCAAATGACGGTTGCCGGAGCCCCATCATCGACCCCCGCAATGGGGCGCGGCTCGGGCTGATCCGGTCCGCCGAGGGTCGAGGCGACTACGAGCCCCAGTCGCCAGGCGCTAGCTGACGCTGCTCCACGGCGATGTCGTGTCGGAACTCATCGCTCTCAAGGCCCAACCGGGCCCCGACCTGCAGGTGATTGGCAGCGGCAATTTGATTCATACGCTCCAGGCGGCCTCACTGATCGACGAGTACAACGTGTGGACTTTTCCGGTGGTGCTGGGGCGGGGCAAGCGCCTCTTCGCGGAGACCGCAAAGCCGTCGGCGCTGCGCTTGGTTCGCTCTCAGGTGTCGGTCACCGGCGTTGTGATGAGTACCTATGTACCAGGCGGCGATATCGGAGTCGGTGCGTTCGCGAGCGCCGAGCCGAGCGAGAAGGAGTTGGCCCGGCGCAAGAAGATGGCGAGTGGGACTTGGTGATGGGACGAGGACGGTGCGCGCTGGCCCCTCACTCGAGCCGACGCCGCGTCGTGGCGCGGCCTGGCTGGGCGTCAAGTTGCTCGAAGCCCCCGTGAGAGCGTAATGATCCGCGCCCGCCCGCCGCGGATGAGCGTGGGCGCCACACCGTCAACGCGAAAGCCCGTGAAGCCGCGCAGGGATGGCGAAGGCTCCAATTGTGATGGAGAAGCGTCATGATGAAGATAGCAAAGAGCACGGTTTGCCTTTGGTACGACGGGAGCGCCGAGGATGCGGCACGGTTTTACGCCGCGACCTTTCCGGACTCTTCCGTAAACGCTGTGCACCGCGCACCGGGGGACTTTCCGTCCGGGAAGGAAGGGGATGTGTTGACGGTCTGGTTCACCGTGATGGGCATTCCGTGCCTCGGACTCAACGGGGGACCTGCGTTCAAGCACAACGAGGCGTTCTCGTTTCAGGTCGCAACCGCCGACCAGGCCGAGACGGATCGCTACTGGAACGCGATTGTCGGAAATGGCGGCCAGGAGAGTGCCTGCGGCTGGTGCAAGGACAAGTGGGGTGTGGCCTGGCAGATCACGCCGCTGGCCCTGACGAGAGCGATCACCGATCCCGATCCCGCTGCGGCCAAGCGGGCGTTCGACGCGATGATGACGATGCGAAAGATCGACATCGCCTTGATCGAGGCCGCGCGCCGCGGCTGAGATGCCGGCGGTCTGACACCCGGACGTAGCGGCCGGCCCGCTTCGCGGTCCGCCGCTGATCCGAAACTTCAGACCGCCGATTGGAGCGGAATTTGGTCAATCCAAGCGAAGCCAGCGGGAAAGGAGCGGACGCGTACGCGCGATGCGGTTGGGCCCGAACGCCGCTCGGCATCGTCTACCACGACACAGAGTGGGGCGTACCCGTCCACGACGACGTGATCCTCTTCGAGTTCCTGACCCTCGAGGGTGCCCAGGCAGGGTTGAGTTGGGAGACAATCCTCAAGAAGCGCGAGAACTACCGCGAAGCTTTCGCCGGTTTCGATCCGGAGCGCGTGGCGCGATTCACGTCGGCCCGAGTCGAGCGTCTGCTCGGGAATCCTGGAATTGTCCGTAACCGCCTCAAGGTCGCAAGCACGGTGGGCAACGCGCAGGCCGTTCTTGCGCTCCAACGCGAGTTCGGGAGTTTCGATGCCTATCTATGGGGGTTCGTTGGCGGAGTCCCCCGAGTGAACCGCTGGCGCACGCTCCGGCAGGTGCCCGCGCGCACGCGGGAGTCAGATGCCCTGAGTCGCGATCTCCGAAGCCGAGGCTTCACTTTCGTCGGCTCGACAATTTGCTACGCTCTCATGCAGGCTGTGGGCATGGTCAACGACCACACGATCGATTGCTTTCGGCACGAACAAGCAGGGCGGAGTACGAGGGGCGCTGTCTAGCAAGCGCGTGCAGGCGACCGGCCGCTGCGCGGCCCGCGGCTGAACGCGCGTCGTCATGCGGTTCTACCCGATCTCGCGACGGATGCGTGTGGCAAGGTCGTCAACGGAGGAGCCGAAGGGATGACGGCGACGTTCTGGGAGAAGCGGGCCGACAAGTACGACCGGGTCATTCAGAAGCACGACGCCGCTTACGACCGGACGATCACGAGGGCGAAAGCGCTTCTCTCGACCTCCGATGTCGTGTTGGATGTTGGCTGTGCATCGGGTGAGTACAGCCTGGACGTCGCACCTGCCGTAAGGCGGGTCCATGGAATCGACACATCGGCCAACATGATCGCGCGAGCAAGGAAGAAGGCGAGCGACCGTCGAATGGAGAATGTGACGTTCGGCCCGTCCGACGTGTTCGATCGATCGCTAGATGCGCACGGCTATACGGCGGTGCTCGCCTTCAGTGTCCTGCATCTGGTCGAAACAACCCGCCCGGTGTTGCACCGGATCAACGAACTCTTGCCAACGGCCGGGTTGTTGATCTCGGAAACACCGTGTATGGGTGAAAGGGACCTCCTGTTCAAGCTGGTCGTTGGATTGGCCCAAAAGGTGAAGTTCGCACCGCCGATGCTCAGCCTTACCGTTCTTGAGCTCGAAGCCGAAATAGCGCAAGCGGGCTTCGATATTGCCGAATCGGAGGTATGGGACCGCGCGAGGGCAGTCCATTGGATCGTCGCCAGAAAGCGGTAAACTGCGAGCCGAAGGGGTTTCGCGCCATGGTGCGCTGCGGCCACCTAGCAATGCGCTGCAGCTGACGGGCAGCGCTCTGCGCGGCCTGTCCGCAGTTGAGCGCCGATCCGTTGGGCGGACCAGACGCCGTTACGCGAAAGGGGCACGATGTGAAGGCCAAGGTCGATCGCCGCACGGTTGATCTATCCGGATACCCGGACCTCGTGGTGGTTTACCTGGGCATGCGAGTCAACGCAATCGTGGGGGTCAAGACGGTCCTGGGCTTTGGGCCGAAGATCGCGAAGTCGGTGGGGGCCCATCCGGAAGGGCTTCTGTTGCACGAGAGCCTGATTCTCTCGTTGTTCCCGCCGCATGTCGGAATGCGCCAGTACTGGCGTGACTTTGTGTCTTTGGAGTCATGGGCGCGGTCCGAACCCCATCGTGCGTGGTGGCGGCAGTTCTTGAAGAACTCGGGCGGCACAGGCTTTTGGCACGAAGCCTACTTCATGCGCGGAGGCATGGAGGCGGTCTATGACGACATGGTAAAGAACACGGGCTTCCTCTGTTTCGCTCCTGCCCAGGCGGCGCGTGGGAAGATGTATTCCGCCCGAGGGCGCGCACAACGGCGGGGGGAAGAAGGAGGACCAGCGCCAGTTGGCGAAGAGGAGTTGTACTCGTGACGTCGACGGATCGTATGCGCGGCGTGCCGCCCGACAACGGCATGCACGTGCCGCAAGGGGCACGCCGGTTCTGCCCGGAAGTTGCGCCGAGCGCTGGACGGCAACAAGATGAAGACCACTGAGGACTGGCCGCACAACCTGCCGATCTTTCGCCGGGCGCATCGCGCCGAGTCGCCCGACGGAACGGTCGTCGCCGAAATCGAAACGGCGCGTGAAGTAGGTATGAGCAATCCGACCGCAGGATTGCTGCGGCTTTCAACAGGAATGACCATTCCGAATTGCAATCCGAGTTTTGTGTGGTCGGATGATTCGCGCTACCTCGCTGTTCCCGAGTGGTCGAGGCGGGGCTTGCTGCGGGGACTGCAGTTGTTGATTGTCGAACATGCGAGTAATGAAGTGTTTGTCGCTCGTTGGGTCTGGGGCTTCGTTCAGCCGCACACGTTTCGCAACGGCGAACTCGTGGCCCTTCTGCACCCGACACGAAGGCGGCCGACGCAGGTATCATGGCGAATTCCGGATGAGTTGCCACGAATGCAGCGCTGGAGTCGCGCCGTCTGAGCGCTGCGTGGAGCCGAACGCCCATCCGGGCACGCCGCGGAACCGGAGCGTTGGGTCGACAAGGGTAGCGCGTCGCAGGTCGATGCCGAGGAACAGAGGAACGCCGTGAATGCCGAGATGACGAAACTGCCGACGCGGGAGGAGTTCGATCAGCAACTAGCGGCGGCCAAGCTGGTGTCACGTCAGCATGGGCGTGTGTTGGCTCTCACCAGCGTTGGGCTCGGCCTGGCCCAGCTGGTCTTCCTGCGGTGGGCGGAAGGGCATCTTGCGCGCGGGCCCCGGCTAGCCATCGCAGGGATCGCGTTCCTTGCGTACGCGGCGCTAATCGGAGCCTTGCTGTGGCGATTGGAGCGGCGACTGGGCCGTGTGCGTCCCACCTGCCCGCAGTGCGGCGTCGCGCTCAAGGGCATGTCGGAGCGCGTTGCGGCCGCAACGGGAAAGTGTGGCAGCTGTGGCGGATGGATACTGGATCGAGAGGATCGGCAGGCATGAGCGGGCGCGCGGCACGGGGCGGCCCAGCACTCGATATGAAGCGGTCCAAACGGCACGCAGCGGACGGCGCTGCGCGGCCGCGGCGGATGCCGGGCCGTCAGACGCGCGGAAGGCATCGAACGAAATGAGAGCCGTACCTCTTGCCGCCGTGCTTGCAGCCGGGGTTGGCCTTGCGCCGGCACAGACGACGGTGCCCCCGCCTGGGCACCCCACGTAGGCCGTCGCAGTCGGAGGTCATTGCTGCCATGCCGAACGGACACGGTGGAGTGCCTTTCCTCGGCTACCCGGTCTTCCTGGCGGTCATGTTCGCCATCTTCGCCGGGCTCCCTCTCGAGGCCCCGCTCGGCTGGGCGTGGGTCTCCATCTGCCTGGTGCTCGCCGCGCTCACCGGCTGGCGGTTGGCGTACGATCTACACATGCGAGGGGCTGACGAGTACGGCGGGGCCTACACGCCTCCCGATGCGTACCGGCGAGCCTCCCGGCGGTATCGGCTGCTGGCGGTCGCGTACGCGGTTCTCGCCACGACCGTCGGTCTTGGAGTCCTGTGGTGGCGTGGCCTGCCATAGCGGCTACGGTGAACGAGAAAGCCGTGTTCGACAGAGACTCGGGACACACCTTCGCTCCCGGCTTCCGGCTGTCGCGGCTCGACGTGACGATCCTCGTCGTCGGCGTGGCGGTCGCGCTCGCGCTCTCGATGGCGGTCCCCTGGTGCGGACTCGTCGTCGGCCTCGTGCTCGGACATTTCTTCCTGTTCTGCAACGTCGTGCGCCTGTCCCGGTCTCTCGAGCTCGTGTGGGCTGCCGTGTTCACGACCCTCGCCGCAGCGACCGTCGCGCTGGACGCTCCGGGTTGGTCGGTCACGGTCTCGGTCTCGCTCGTCGCAACTATGGCGGTCGTCGTGGTCGAGATGCGGAAGCGGTCTTACCATGGGGTCGGCTGGCAGTGGATCAACCCGGGGCTGCCGGATTGGTGGAGATCGCGGGGGTCCAGGAGCGGCGGCGGCTAGCGACGCGTCCTGACGGGATGTTCCGTGCGTCACGGCCCGCGCGTTCGACCGCACGGGTCGCGCCAGGTGCTCCCGGCGCTCGGAGGGCACGTCAGGTCGTCCGAGGGGACCGAGGAGAACGAAAGGGTGAGGCAGACGCCGCAGAAGCTGCTCGCCGCGTACGTGCGCGTGTTCGAGCGACGACGTCGCACGCGGTGTTGCCGGCCGCGCATGCACTTCCGAGCCCCCAAGCAAGGAGGGAAGGCCGTGAAGATGACTTCGACTCTCCGTGCGCTCTCCCTCGTGGTACTCGCCGTCGCATTCTTCCCGGCGGTCGCTGCGCACGCACAGACGCCCCCCGCCGGGCCGGCCGCGGCGTCGAAGGCCCCGGCGCCCGGCTCGGTCCCGGTCGCCGACGTGGCACCCCGCCCGGAAGACGTGTCGACGATGGACGGCATCATCCGGGCGTTCTACGAGGTCATCACCGGGCCGCCCGGTCAGCCTCGCCAGTGGGCGCGCGACCGGACGCTCTACATTCCCGGGGTCCGCTTAGTGTCCATGAGTGTCGGCAAGGACGGAAAGCCTCGCGCGGAAGTGGCCACGCACCAGGAGTTCGTCGACCGTAGCGACGCCCGGATGGTGAAGGGGGGATTCTACGAGCAGGAGCTCCACCGGGTGACGAAGCGGTTCGGCAACATCGCCCACGTCTTCTCGACGTACGAGACTCGCCTTGCGAAGAACGGCCCCGTGATCGGACGCGGCGTCAACTCCATCGAGTTGTTCTGGGACGGCACCCGCTGGTGGATTGCCTCCGCGATCTGGGACGGCGAGCGGGACGACAACCCGCTCCCGAAGGACCTGTCGCCGCCGCGCTGACCGGGCGAAGCGAGTCCCGACGAATCGGGGGGCGGAAGTCGGAGGCACGACTCCGGCGTGGTCGATGCGAGGGCGCGCGTGGATCGGGACGGCGGCCGGGCGACCGTCGTCGGAATAGGGGCGACGCATGCGACGGGTAGTCAACATCGCGGAGTGCTTCGAACGGTTCGCGGACACCTACTCGCCGAAGATCGTGGGCGACGTGAATGGCCAGCACGTCAAGGTGGCCCGGCTCGAGGGCGACAAATGCCCGTGGCACACGCACGCGAGCGAGGACGAGCTGTTCTACGTTCTGGAGGGAGTACTCGACATCCACGACGAGGACGAGGTGTTCCGTCTGCGTGCGGGCGAGTTCTATATCGTGTCCCGCGGGAGGAGGCACCGGGTCGTACCGCAGGGGCACGTCAAGCTCGTGCTGTTCGAGCCGGCCGGCATCGCGCACACGGGGGACGTGCGGGCCGAGATCACGAGAGACTCGTGCGAGCGGCTCGACGTATGAGGCCGGCGGGCCCGGCGACGCTCGGGAGACCCCGGAGGAAAGACGGGCCAGGCGCCCAGCTCGCCGCTGCCGGCGACGGGGTGGGTGCGCTTGCCGGAGTGGTTTCGGCCATTCGAGCCGCCCTCCTCGTGCTGGGCCTCCTGCAGGCGAGCTGTTCGGCCGGCGGGGACAGCGCCTCCCCGGCGCCCGCGGGCTCCTCGCTCGTGCTCGAGGACGTGACCGTCGTGGACGGAGAGAGCGCCCTCCCCCGTCCCGGCATGTCCGTCGTCATCACGGATGGAACGATTGCGCAGGTCGCACCCGCCGGCGCCGTCGCGATCCAGCGAGGGTGGCGGGTGCAGCGGTTGCCCGGACGCTTCATCCTCCCCGGCCTGGTCGACACGCACGCGCACGTGACCTTCCTGCGCGATCCGGATCGCTTCGCCGGCTACGACCGGGCGACGTCGGAAAGGATCCTCAAGATCCTCCTCGCTCACGGGATCACCCTGGTTCTGAACCCGGCGGCACCCGAGTCGGACGCGGTCGAGCTGCGCGATGCCATCGCGGCCGGGCGCGTTCTCGGCCCGCGGATGCTCACCGCGGGGCGGCCGATCGACCGGGGGGCCGATTGCGACGCGGACGAGGTTCGAGCCGAGGTGGAGCGGCAGGTCGGGACCGGCGTCGATTACGTCAAGGTTTACGCGAGAATGCCGCCGCACCTGATCCGCGCCGCCACCGAGGTGGCCCACGCCCACGGCGTGCGCGTCGTCGGCCATCTCGACGCGGCCTCGCCCGAGCAGGCGGTGGAGGCGGGAATCGACGCGATCACGCACGGCTCGTCCTGGACACCCGGACTCCTGCCTCCCGAGCGGCAGGAGCCCTACCTGAATCGGCGCCGCGAGGTCGGCGCCATCCGCGCGAGGATCGACTGGCTCGCGTGGGTGAACCTGGATGGCGCCGAGATCCGGGGCTCCATCCAGGCCGTCGCCAGGACGCGCACGCCCCTCACCCCGACGCTCATCGCGTACGTCACCAAGTTCAGGGGCCGCGATCCGCGGTACCGGAACGGCCCGTACCTGCGGGTCGCGCCGCGGGAGGTTCTCGACACCTGGAAAGGCGCTCTCGGCTCCTGGACCGACGAGGACTTCGAGCGGGGCGCCGCCGTGTGGCCGCGAGTGCTGGAGCTGGTGAAGCGGTACTACGACGCGGGCGCCCTGCTGGCGACCGGATCGGACTTTCCGAATCCCTTCGTGGTGCCGGGCGCCGGCCTGCACGACGAGATGGAGCTGCTGGTTCAGGCCGGCATTCCGCCCGCGGAGGTGATCCGGATCGCGACCCGAAACGGGGCGGAGGCCCTGGGACGTCTCGCGGAAACCGGAACCGTGGCGGTCGGAAAGCGCGCCGATCTCGTCGTGCTCGATGCCGATCCCACGGCCGACATCGCCAGCATTCGCAGCATCGAGAAGGTCTTTCTCGGCGGGAAGGAGTATTCGCCCCGCGAGCTACTCCGGGAGGCGGGTGTCGATGCCGCAGCCGGCTCGCGTTGATCGTCGAGGCTCTTCGACCGTGGCGAGACCGTCACCTTCGGAACGCCGTGATGCTTGAAACCGCTGCTCGCGTTCTCGGCCTCTGCCTCGCTCTTGCCTGCGCGGAGATGATCCACGGGATCGCCCGGGTGCGTTTCCTGCTCCCGCGAGTGGGTAAGCGCCGGGCCCAGCGGGTGAGCATCGTCACCGGGTCTTTGCTCGCGTTCGTCGTGTGCGGCCTCATCGTCCCGACGCTCGGCCTGTCGGGGCCCGGCCCCCTGCTCGCGCTCGGGTTCTTTCTCTCGGCGTTCATGGCGTCGTTCGACGTCGCCGTGGGACGAATCTTGATGAAACGCCGGTGGGCGGCCGTCGCCGAGGACTTCGATCCGCGCAAGGGCAACTACCTGGTCTTCGGTCTGGCCTTCCTCGTGTTGATTCCCTACGCCGTCATGGCCATCGCGGGGCGGTCGTAGGCGAGGTGCGTCATGGGCAAAGTGGAAGAACGGCTCTCGGCTCTCGGACTGGCGCTCCCGGCTCCTCTCGAGGCGCCGCCGGGCGTGGTGCTCCCGTTCCGGTTCGTCAGGGTCACCGGCACGCGGGCGTTCATCTCCGGTCACGGCCCCACCCGCGCCGACGGGACGCTCGCGGCCCCGCTGGGCAAGCTCGGGCGCGAGCTCACCGTGGAGCAAGGCTACGCGGCGGCGCGCCTCACCGCACTGGCCATCCTGGGCAGCCTGAAGCGCGCCCTCGGCGACCTCGATCGCATCGCCGCCTGGAACCGGGTCTTCGGCATGGTCAACTCCGCGCCAGGCTTCAACAGGCAGCCGAGCGTCATCAACGGGTTCTCCGATCTCGTCCTCGAGCTGTTCGGCCCCGAGATCGGCGCTCACTCGCGCAGCGCCGTCGGCATGGCCGAGCTTCCGTTCGATATTCCGGTCGAGATCGAGGGCGAGGTCGAGCTCCGGTAGTAGCTCACGCGCGAGCGCCTCAGGAGGGCGAGAACCATGGCGATACGGGTCGTCCGGCTCGGCACCCCGAGGGCTTCCGGCGAAGGCCTGCGCCTCGGCACGGTGCGGCGCCCGCCGCGGGGGGTGCCCAAGGCCGAGTACGCTTCGCGCGACATCTACGACCTCTGGCTGCCCGAGCTGGCGCCGTCCGAGGAGCTGGTCAAGCTCGCGCTGGGCACTCGCGACGAGCGGGCATGGCGGCGATTCGTCCAGCGCTACCGGGCCGAGATGAGGCGTCCTCCCGCCGCGCGGCTCCTGGATCTCCTCGCGGCGATGTCGCAGCGCGCGGACTTCTCCGTGGGCTGCTACTGCGCGGACGAGACCCGGTGCCACCGCTCGGTCCTGAAGGCGCTTCTCGAGGAGCACGGCGCGCGGTTCGCTTGACGCAGGTCGCCGCGGCGAATCCTGCGTGCTCGACCGCGAGGGCCGGATGAGCGACGATGGTTTCGTGGAGGTCCGTCCCCGAGATCTCGAGCGCCCTTACGGACCACGGGTGCGCCCGGCCGCGACGATCCCGCTCGCCCTGACCGCCCTTCGCGCGCTCCTGGCGCCGGTGGTGGTCGGCTTGTCGCTGTGGCGGCCGTCCGGGCTCGGGTTCGGGATCTGCCTGGCGCTGGCGTTCCTTTCGGACGTGTTCGACGGGATCGTCGCTCGCCGTCTCGACGTGGCGACGACGACCCTGCGGCGGCTCGACAGCATCGTGGACACCGTCTTCTACCTGGCGGTGCTCTTCGCGGCCTGGCATCTGCACCCGGCGGCGATTCTCCGGAGCCTGGCTCCGCTGGCCGTTCTCGGCGGGCTCGAGATCGCGCGCTACTGCCTGGACCTCGCCAAGTTCAAGCGAGAGGCCAGCTACCACATGTGGTCGTCGAAGATCTGGGGGATACTGCTGTTCGCGGGGTTCTTCTCGCTGCTGGCGCTCGGCCGGGACGGGTTGCCCGTGGATCTGGCGATCTATGCCGGCATCCTCGCCGACGTCGAGGGGCTCGCGATTTCCATCGTTCTGCGGGAGTGGACGACCGACGTTCCCACTGTCCTTCACGCCATTCGAATTCGCGGACGGCAGCAAGCCGGATCCGTCGTCTGAGCCGAACCGGGTCGTGCGACCGGCCGTCCGGCGCGGGGAGGGGATCGGGATGCACCTGTTTCGGCGGCCGCCCGGATCCGAGGTTCTTCGGGAGACTGGGCTACGTCGCATTGGCTCGGGACGAAGCCCCGGAGAGCATCCGGGGGACTTCGGAATTCTCCGGCATCTGCCCGGCGAGCTCCGTGTTCATGGTCAAGGACCTGACTGCCGTAGCCCGGAGACCGCCGGTCGGGCGACGAGACACTTGAGCGAGGAGACATCGTGGACCCCTACGTGACCGCCGAGAACATCGGATTCAAGACGCAGGCGTGGCTGGAGCGAATCCGCCCCTTCAACCAGCACGCGATGCGCCTCAACGCGGCGGCGAGCGCGCTGCTGGTCGTGGACATGCAGCAGTTCTTCCTCGACGCTTCGTCGCCGACGTTCGCGTGCGGCGGCGTGGCGATCCTCCCCACGGTGAAGCGCCTCCTGGACGCCTTCCGCGGCGCGGGCCGCCCCGTGATCTTCACCAAGCACGTTCACCATCCCGCCGACCTCGACAGCGGGATCATGGGGTGGTGGTGGCAGGGGAAGTGCATCGAGGGCAGTCCCGAGAGCGAGATCCACCCGAGCCTGGCCCCGCTGCCGGGGGAGAAGGTCGTCCTGAAGCACCGGTACTCCGCTTTCTACAACACGGATCTCGAAACCGTGCTGCGCTGCCTGAAGGTGGAGGACGTCGTGGTGACGGGGACCATGACCAACATGTGCTGCGAGTCCACGGCGCGGGACGCGTACTACCGCGACCACAGGGTCTTCTTCCCCGCGGACGGCACCGGCTCGATCAGCGAGGAGATGCACGTCGCGAGCCTCCTGAACCTCGCGTTCGGCTTCGCGTACGTGACGACCGGGGACGACATCGCGGCGCAGCTGGCCGGAGGATCGCCCCGCGGCGGGAGCCGGCCTTGAGGAAGCTCCTCCTGCTTGCCGGCATCCTCGTCGCGGGGGTTTGCCTGTTCTTCTTCGGTAGCGCCTTCTTCCTCGCGCAGCGAGCCGACTACGGCTGGAGCCCGGGGGTCGCACGGCCTTCCTTCGCGGGCGAGCACCCGCGCGTACTCTTCGACGAGGGGCACGACAACGCTTCTACCGCCGGCTTCAGCGGGCGCTACTGGCCTTTTGCGAGGCTGCTTCGTGCGGACGGCTACCGCGTCGAGCGCGGGAGGGGAGCATTCACCGCCGCAAGCCTCGAAGGTGTCCGCGTGCTCGTCGTCGCGAATGCGACCGGCGCGCCGAAACCGCAGATGTTCGGCATCAATCTCCCGGTGCCCACGGACAAGCAGCGGAGCGATCCCGCATTCGCGCCCGAGGAGGTCGAGGCGGTGCACGCATGGGTCGAGCGAGGCGGCGCCCTGCTTCTCATCGCCGACCACGCTCCGTTCGGAGAGGCCGCGGCCGCGCTCGCCGAGGCGTTCGGCGTGAACATGCACAAGGGGTTCGTCGAGGTTCCGGGCGAGGTGTCGGACCCGCTTCTCTTCTCGGTCGAGAACGGGCGGCTGGGGCGGCACCCCATCCTCCAGGGCGGCGGTCCCGGCGACACCGTCTCGCGGGTGACGACCTACACCGGACAGTCGCTCGACGGCCCGCAAGGCGCCACGGTGCTGCTGCGACTGCCGTCGACGGCCGTGGAAGCGGTACCCGTCGGCGACGGCGGACTCGTCGAGCGAGCAGCCGGCGGCGCCCAGGGGGTAGCGTTCGACGTGGGCCAGGGCCGGGTCGTCGTCCTGGGGGAGGGTGGCATGGTCACCGCACAGGTGAGCCGCCGGGTGCCTTACGGCATCAACGCGCCCGGCAACGACAACCGGCGGTTCGTCCTGAACGTCATGCGCTGGCTGTGCGGAAAGCTCTGAGCCATGAACCTCGCGGAAGAGCACCGGCGGCAATTCGCCTGGAGGTCGTGGCCGGAAATTCCCGAGGCGTTGCCCGGCTCGAGCCGACCACCGTTCGGAGGCGAAGGTGTACGGTTGTCTCGGCACGAGGAGGGAAGGCGAATGACGAGAAGAGCCAGGTGGGGTCCCGTGGCCGTCACGGCGATCGTTCTGGGTGCGGCCTGCAGCTGGGCCGCGGAAACGCCGCGCCCCCGCCACCTCATCTACCTGCAAGGGCGGATCGTGCAGGAGCCGCAGAGCGCCCGGCCGAAACACCCGCGCACGGCTACGACGAGCTGGACAAGATCCTCGGCACGTTTCGAGACAAGGGCTTCGTGGTCAGCATGGCAATAGCAACTGACGCCGGACGCGTCCGGGGGGCCGGTTCGGGCGCCGGGAGTCGTGAATGAAGTTCCTTCCGCTGTTCATCGCGTACGCTGTCGTGCTGATGCTGGCACTCGCGCGGGCGGGTCACCGTTCGCGGCGGGCGCCTTCGGGCGCCGCACCGCGGCCTCGTCCCACGCGGCTGCTCGTCGTCGGGGCGACGGGCGGCACGGGCCGCCACCTGGTTGCGCAAGCCCTGGAGCGCGGGTACGCGGTGACGGCCCTCGTACGAGATCCGACGAGGCTCGTCTCCGATCATCCGCGACTCACGGTCGTCAAGGGTGACGTCCTCGACGCCGGTTCCATCGACGAGGCGATGCGCGGCCAGGAAGCCGTTCTGTGCGCGCTCGGCCACAGGCGGTACTTCGGTCCGAACCGCATTCTGTCGGAAGGGACGCGGAACATCCTGCATTCGATGGAGGCGCACGGTGTCGGGCGGTTCGTGTGCGAGACCTCCCTCGGCATAGGCGACAGCGCGGGGCGCATGGGCTTGTACTACACGCTCCTCGTCCTTCCGCTGATCCTGCCGTTCTATTTCTGGGACAAGACGCGCCAGGAGCGGATCATCGCGGATGGCAACGTGGAGTGGGTGATCGTCCGACCCGGCGCCTTGACCGACGGCGACAGGCGAGGGCGCTGCCGCCACGGTCATCGCATCGGAAGCTTCCTGTGGACGGTGCGCATCTCCCGCGCGGACGTGGCGGACTTCATGCTGAACCAGCTGGAATCCGACACGTACCTGGGAACCGCCCCGGGCGTGTGCTGGTAGGCCCGCCCGACGGCAACGGCCCTCCGGGTCGCGGCCTACTTCTTCTGGGCTCCCCGCAGCGCCTGATCGAGGTCGGCGATCACGTCGTCGGGGTGCTCGGCGCCGACGCAGAGGCGGATCATGTTCGGCGGGATGCCGGCGAGCTTGCGCCCCTCCTCGCCCTGCTGCTGGTGGGTCGAGATCGCCGGGATGGTCGCGACGCTCTTGATCCGGCCGAGGTCGGTGGCGCGCCAGATCCGCTGGAGGCCGTCGAAGACCTTCCGCGTCGTATCGACACCCCCCTTGACGCAGAAGGACATCAGGTGGCCGTAGCGGTTCACCGGCTTCCCGTAAAGCTCGTCGTGCTCGGCGTCCACGAGCCACATGTACCGGCTCGCCAGCGCGTGCAGCGGGTGGTCCGGCAGGCCGAGGTACTCGACGCTCTCCACGAGCGGGTGCTTCTCGAGGTACCGGGCGACCGCCATCGTGCTGCGGCTCATCAGGTCGACCTTCGAGCGCAGCGTCCGCATGTCGTTGAGGGCCATGATCGCCTGCATCGGGTGCAGGTTCGGGCCGTAGTCCCGGTTCGGGAGGTACTTGATGTAGAGGGAGAAGTCGTTCTTGAGGTCCTGGTTCGGGATGTTCGCGACGATCCCCTTGCGGGCGATCACCGCGCCGCAGATCCCGAAGCCGCTCGTCGAGAGGGTCTTCGTGACGGACTGGACCACGATGTCGGCCCCGTGGCAGATCGGGCGCAGGAGCGCCGGCGTCGCGACGGTGCTGTCCACGATCAGCGGCAGGTTGTGAGAGTGGGCGAGGTCGGCGACGGCCTTGATGTCGAAGAAACCCTGCTGCGGATTGCTCGGCAGCTCGCCGTATAGGAACCGGGTGTTCTCGTCGATCTTCGACGCCCACTCGTCGAGGTCCGTCGGGTCGTGGATCCAGCGGCACTCGATGTCGCGCTCCTGCTGGAGCCGCACGTTGAACTGCTGGAACGTACCGCCGTAGCACTGCGCGGTCGCGAGGAAGTTGCGCCGCTCGTTGGTGTTGTGGCGGATGTGCATCAGGAACGGCTGCACCGCGGTCATGATCGCGGCCATCCCCGACGAGGTGGAGCAGCACGACGTCTCGCCGTCGAAGCCGTACCCCTCGAGGAGGGCGAGCGTCCACTCGTAGTAGTAGGTGGAGGGGTTCGCGATGCGCGAGTAGCACCAGGTCGGGATCATGTACGCCAGCGCCGCGGCCATCTCGTCGGAGTCGCGGTAGGCCTGCGACGAGCTCATGAAGATCGGCTCGATGATCGCGCCCTGGTAGTCCTCGATCGCGTCCTCGACCGAGTAGAGCCCGTGGACCGCGATGGTGTCGAACTTCCACTTCTTGACGACGTCGCGGATGTACTCGGACCGCCTGGCCAGGTACGCGTTGCTCTTCTCGATGTAACGGCGCATTCCGGGAGTGATGAGGGTGTCTTCGCCGACCGCCATGATCGACCTCCTGCGAGGGTGGGAACGCCGAACCGCTTGGGGGGCAAGATACACCATCCGGAGAAGCTCGCACAACGCAAGAGCGCGCGGACCGATCGTCCGTGCGGGTCCGAAACGGAGTCAAATTGGCCGGAATGTTCGTGTACTATGATGGGTCCCCCGGGAGCCCATCATGACCAGCCAACCCATTCTCTTCTACAGCACGAACCGGCAGGCCCCCCGCGCGACGCTCCGCCAGGCGCTGCTGCTAGGGCAGGCGCCCGACCGCGGTCTCTACATGCCGGACGTCTACCCGATGCTCCTGCCCGAGGAGATCGCGGCGCAGAAGGGGCGGACCTACCCCGAGATCGCGCACTTCGTCCTCCGGCGCTTCACCCAGGGGGTGATTCCGGATGACCGCCTCGCGGCAATCTGCGAGGACGCCTACGACTACGACGTCCCCCTCGAGCAGGTCGAGGGGCGCCGGTACCTGATGCGGCTCGACCGCGGTCCCACCGCCTCGTTCAAGGACTTCGCCGCCCGCATGATGGCTCGCTGGATCGGCGTCTTCATGGAAGAGGACCGGTCCGAGCTGGTGATCCTGACCGCCACGTCCGGCGACACCGGGAGTGCCGTGGCCCACGCTTTCCACGGCGTCGACCGGGTGCGCGTCGTGGTGCTGTTCCCGATCGCCGAGGTGAGCAACCGGCAGCGCAAGCAGATGACGACGCTCGGCGGGAACGTGACCACGATCGGGGTGGACGGGAAGTTCGACGACTGTCAGGCGATCGTCAAGCGCGCGTTCGCGGACCCCGACCTCGCGGGGATCCCTCTCAGCTCGGCGAACTCGATCAACATCGGCAGGCTCCTCCCGCAGGCCGTGTACTACCTGTACGCGTACTCCCGCCTCGCACGGGCGACGGAGATGGAGCCGGTCGTCTTCTCCGTCCCCTCGGGCAATTTCGGCGACATGATGGGCGCCGTGATCGCGGCCCGCCTCGGCGTGCCGATGTCCCGGCTCGTGATCGCGACGAACTCGAACGACGAGGTGCCGAAGTTCGTGGCCTCGGGCGTCTACGAGAAGATCGTGCCCAGCCGCGTCTGCATCTCGAACGCGATGAACGTCGGGCACCCGTCCAACCTCGCGCGACTCGTGGACGCGTACGGCGGCCGGATGGACGAGACCGGCAAGCTCCTCGAGCCTCCGGACATGGCGCGGCTGCGGCGGGACGTGTACGCGGTGAGCATCTCGGAGGACGAGACGCGCGCGACGATTCGCGACGCGTGGAGCCGCCACCGGGCCCTTCTCGAGCCGCACGGCGCCGTGGGGTGGGCGGGGCTGAATCGGTATCTCGCCGAGCTGCCCAAGGGGTCGGACCCGCTCGCCATCTCCGTGGAGACCGCGCACCCGGCGAAGTTCCCCGAAGAGATCCAGTCGCTCCTCGGCGTCGATCCCGACCTTCCCCCCAGCCTGAGAGGAATCGAGGAGCGACCCGAGAGCTACGAGCGCATGACCACGGACTACGAGCCGTTCAAGCGCCTTGTCAAGGAGCGCTTCGCGACGGCGTAGCTCCCGGCGTTCCGGCGCCCGACCCGACGGAGGTTCGTCTTCATGACCGGTACGGAGCGGCGGGCCGGGATACTGCTTCACCCGACCTCCCTCCCCGGGCGGTACGGCATCGGGGACCTCGGGGGGGACGCGCATCTCTTTCTCGCCTGGGCGGCCGGGGCGGGCCAGAGCGTCTGGCAGATCCTGCCGCTCTGCCCGACGGGGCCCTGGAACTCGCCGTACGTGGGGCTCTCGGCGTTCGCCGGCAACCCGTGGCTCATCTCGATCGAGCAACTCGTCTTCGAGGGATTCCTCGCGGAGACCGCGATCGAGCGCCCTCCGGCGCTCCCCGAAGGCCGGACCGACTTCGAACGGGTCATCCCGTGGAAGAGCAGGGCGCTGCGGGCGGCCTGGCGGCACTTCCGCCGGAGGGCGACCGCCGCCGCGCTCCGGGACCTCGAGGCGTTCCTCGAGGCGCCTCAGCACCGGGGGTGGCTCGACGACTGGGCGCTCTTCATGGCGCTCCGGATTCGCAGCGGCGGCAGGGCGTGGACCTCCTGGCCGCACGACCTGCATCGCCGCGAGGCGGGCGCGCTGCGGAGTGCCAAACGCGACCTCTCGGCGGAGATCGCGTACCAGAAGTTCCTGCAGTTTCTCTTCTTCCGGCAGTGGACGCGGATCAAGGACGAGGCGAACCGGCTCGGCATCCTCGTCATGGGCGACCTGCCGATCTACGTCGCGCACGACAGCGCCGACGTCTGGGCGAACCAGCGCCTGTTCGATCTCGACGGGGAGGGGCGGCCGGTGGCGGTGGCCGGCGTTCCTCCCGACTACTTCAGCGAAACCGGCCAGCTCTGGGGGAATCCGCTCTACCGCTGGGACCGCCTCGCGGAAGAGGGGTACGCCTGGTGGGTCGCGCGGATGCGCTGCAACCTGCGGCTCACGGACCTGCTCCGGATCGACCACTTCCGCGGCTTTGCCGCCTACTGGGCGGTCCCGGCGGGAGAGATGACCGCCGTCGAGGGGAGCTGGGTCCCCGGCCCCGGACGGGCGCTGTTCGACGCCATGCGCGATGCGCTCGGCGAGCTTCCGCTCGTCGCCGAGGACCTCGGCCACATCACTCCCGACGTGCACCAGCTTCGCCGGGACCTCGGGCTCCCGGGGATGCGGGTGCTCCAGTTCGCCTTCGACGGCTCGGACAACGAGCACCTTCCGCACCGCCATCCCGAGGACGTCGTCGTGTACACGGGGACCCACGACAACGACACGACGCGGGGCTGGTTCGACAGCCTGGACGAGGACGGACGGCGCATCGTCCGCGGCGCCATCGGCACGCGGGAGGGGAGCATCGAGTGGGACATGATCCGCGCCGCGTACGGGTCGGCTGCGCGGCTCGCGGTGGTCCCGATGCAGGACGTGCTCGGCCTCGGCGCCGAGGCGAGGATGAACACGCCGGGGCGGGCGGAGGACAACTGGGCGTGGCGGCTCGCGCCGGACTCGCTCCCCGCCGAGGCCGCCGAGCGGCTCGCTCGCCTCGCCGCCGAGTCCGGGCGCACCTCCCGCAGCTAGGGCCGACCCCAGCATTGCCCTTCCAGTCCCGGCCCCGGTCCCTGCCGGGAATGTTCCTCGCCGCCCCGAAAAAGGGGCGTCTGCGGACATTCCCGGCAGGGACCGGGGCCTGCGTGGACGGTTTCGCACCGAGCGGGGTACGCTCTACAGCGGCGCAGGCGCGCGCGGCGACGTGAAAGGGGAGGGCGGTGGCGGCTTCGTCGTTCCGGATCGACGGGATGGACTGCGGGGAGGAGATCGCCGCGCTGAAGCGCGAGGTCGGACCCGCGGTGGGCGGCGAGGACCGGCTGTCGTTCGATCTCCTCCACGCGAAGATGACCGTTCACGCCGCTCCGGCGGGCGTGACCGAGGCGGCGATCGTCGAGGCGGTGTCGCGCGCCGGGCTGCGCGCCGAGCCGTGGGTCGAGGCGCACGGCGAGCCCCGGCGGGCCGAGCGCGCGGCGCGCCGAGCACGGGTCCTGACGACGGCGGCGAGCGGCGCTCTGGTGGCCGGGGGCTTCGTCCTGCACGCCGTGACGGCCGGCGGGCTCCTCGCCGCCCTCCGCGCGGGGGAGGGGGGAAGCCCGGTTCCCGCCGCCACCGCGGCGCTCTATTCCGCGGGGTGCGTGCTCGGCCTCTCGATGGTCGCGCCGAAGGCGTGGCTCGCGCTGCGCAGGCTTCGCCCCGACATGAACCTCCTCATGACCGTGGCGGTCGCCGGCGCGGTCGCGATCGACCAGTGGCTCGAGGCGGCGACCGTGGCGTTCCTGTTCTCCCTGTCGCTGCTCCTCGAGTCGTGGAGCGTCGGCCGGGCGCGCCGGGCGGTGGAGCGGCTCCTCGATCTCTCGCCGCCGCGGGCCCGCGTGGTCGGGAGCGGCGGCGGCGAGGAGCTCGTCGCGGTGGACGACGTGAGCGTCGGCTCGCGGATCGTGGTTCGGCCCGGGGAGCGGATCCCGCTCGATGGCCGCGTGGTGGACGGAGAGACGTCCGTGGACGAGGCCCCGATCACCGGCGAGAGCGTGCCGGTGGACAAGGCGCGCGGCGACGAGGTCTTCGCGGGGACGATCAACGGCGACGGGGCGCTGACGGTCGAGGTGGACCGGCCCGCGCGGGAAACGGTGCTCGCGCGGATCATTCGGATGGTCGGGGAGGCGCAGCACCGCAGGGCGCCGGTGGAGCGATGGGTGGACCGGTTCGCCGCCGTCTACACGCCGGCGGTGATGATCCTGGCGGCGGCGACCGCCGCCCTCCCGCCGCTGCTCCTCGCGCAGTCCTGGGGGCCCTGGATCTACCGCGGGCTCGTGCTCCTCGTGATCGCCTGCCCGTGCGCCCTCGTGATCTCGACGCCGGTGAGCATCGTCGCGGCGCTCGCCTCGGCGGCGCGCCACGGCGTGCTGGTGAAGGGGGGCGCTTTCATCGAGGCGCCGTCCCGAGTGCGCGCGGTCGCATTCGACAAGACGGGCACCATCACCGAGGGGAGGCAGCGGGTCCTCTCGGTGACGGGGATCGGGGACGTGCCCGATCGCGAGTTGCTCCGCATCGCGGCGTCCCTCGAGGTCCGGAGCGAGCACCCGATCGGGAAGGCGATCGTTGCCCACGCCGCGGCCGAGGGGATCGGGGCCGCGCCGGCGGAGGAGACGCGGGCCGTTCGGGGGAAGGGGATCACGGGGAAGATCGCGGGACGTGCGTTCTGGGCCGGATCCCACCGTCTCCTCGCGGAGCAGGGAGCCGAGACGGACGAAACGACCGCGCGGCTCGCCGCGCTCGCCGGTTCCGGGAGAACGGTGGTCGCGGTCGGGAGCGAGTCCCGCGCATCCGGGTTCATCACGCTCGCGGACGGGATGAGGCCCGGCGCCGCGCGCGCGGTCGGGGAGCTGCGCGCGCTCGGCATCGAGCGGATCGTGATGCTCACCGGGGACAACCGCGCGACGGCCGAGGCGGTGGCCCGCGAGGCGGGGCTCGACGAGACCCACGCCGAGCTCCTCCCCGAGGACAAGGTTCGCATCGTGGAGGACCTCGTTCGGCGGTACCGGCACGTCGCGATGGTCGGCGACGGGGTCAACGACGCCCCGGCGATGGCCCGCGCCGACGTCGGCATCGCCATGGGCGCCGCGGGCAGCGACGCCGCAGTGGAGGCCGCGGACGTGGGACTCATGTCGGACGATCTCGAGAAGATCCCCTGGCTCGTCCGGCACTCCCGGCGGGCCCTCGCGGTCGTTCGCCAGAACATCGGCTTCGCCCTGGGCACCAAGGCGGTCCTGGTGGCGCTGACCTATGCCGGCCACGCATCGCTGTGGGTGGCGATCGCGGGCGACATGGGGGCCTCGCTCCTCGTGATCGGGAACGGGCTCCGGCTCCTGCGCTCGCCGGTTTTCTCCGCGCGGCGCGATACGCGATAGACTGTCCGCTGCCGCGCCCGCCCGGCGAAGCGCCGGAGAGCGGTGACGCGAGAGGGGAATCGCATGGCCGACAAGGTGTTCAAGAAGGTCCGGCTGATCGGCTGCTCCGACAAGAGCTACCAGAAGGCGATCGAGACCGCGGTCGAGAAGGCCTCGGAGACGATCAAGGGCGCATCCTGGTTCGAGGTCGTCGAGCTCCGGGGCGCCCTGCGAAACGGCAAGGTCGTCGAGTATCAGGCGACGCTCGACCTGGGCTTCAAGGTCGAGTGATCGCGCGGCGCGCGTGGAGCGTTCGGTCTTGGATCGCGAGCGGGCCCGCCTGACGTTCCTGCCCTTCTCCCGGCCGGCCCTCGGCGAGGAGGAGGTCCGGGCGGTCGTGGACTGCCTGCGCTCGGGCTGGATCACGACCGGGCCTCGCACTCGCGAGTTCGAGGAGAAGTTCGCCGCGTACGTCGGCGCGCGCCACGCGCTCGCGGTGACCTCGGGAACGGCGGGGGAGCACCTGGCCCTCCTCGCCCTCGGCATCGGGCCGGGGGACGAGGTCGTGACGAGCCCGATGACCTGGACCTCGACGGTGAACATCGTCGAGCTCGTGGGCGCTCGCCCGGTGTTCGTGGACATCGAGCCGGACACGCGCAACCTCGACCCCGCGAAGCTTCGCGCCTCGATCACCGGGAAGACGCGGGCGATCGTCCCCGTGCACTTCGCGGGGCTTCCCTGCGACATGGACGCGATCGGGACGATCGCGGCGGAGCGGGGGATCCCGGTGATCGAGGACGCCGCGCACGCGGCGGGCTCCACCTACCGGGGACGGCCGATCGGGAGCCTGAGCCTGCTCTCGATATTCAGCTTCCACGCGATCAAGAACCTGACGACCGGCGAGGGGGGGATGATCACGACGGACGACGGCGCTCTCGCCGACCGGATCCGCCTCCTCCGCTTCCACGGGATCACGCGCGACTCCTGGCAGCGGCAGGGGGCGGGGGCCGGGGCCGCCTACGACGTCCTCGTCCCGGGGTTCAAGTACAACCTCACCGACATCCAGTCGGCGATCGGCGTCGTGCAGCTCGCCAGGCTCGATGCCTTGAACGCGCGGCGCGAGATCCTCGCGCGCCGCTACCTCGACGCGCTCGCCGGCGTCGAGGAGATACGGCTCCCCGCGGCGGGCGCGGGGTATCCGGCCCGGCACGCGTGGCACCTCTTCACGATCCTGGTAGACGCGGACCGCCTCACCGTGGACCGGTTCGGGTTCATGGAGGCGATGAAGCGGGAGAACATCGGCACCGGCCTGCACTTCCTCGCCGTGCACCTGCAGCCCCACTACCGCACGCGGTACGGCTACGCTCCCGGCGACTTCCCGGAAGCGGAGCGGGTGTCCGAGCGGATCGTGTCGCTTCCCCTCTTCCCCGGGATGACCGAGGCGGACGTGGACGACGTGGCGCGCGCGGTGAAGAAGGTGGTCCGGACGCACCGGAGGTGACGGGATGAGGGATCGAGAACGGACGGCGGTGAGTCCCGCAGCCGTGGGCCCGGCTCCCTACCTGTCCGTGGTGATTCCGGTCTTCGACGAGGAAGCGAACATCCCGACGCTCCACCGGCGGGTCGGCGGCGCGCTCGAGGCGATCGGCCACACGTGGGAGGTCGTCTACGTGGACGACGGGAGCCGCGACCGCTCCCTCGAGATGCTGCAGGCGCTCGCCACGGAGGACCCGCACGTGGTCGTGGTGGAACTCGTCCACAACTTCGGGCAGCACGCCGCGATCCTCGCCGGGTTCGAGCAGGTGCGCGGCGAGATCGTGGTGACGCTCGACGCGGACCTGCAGAACCCGCCGGAGGAGATCGGCAAGCTCGTGGCGGTGATCGAGGAGGGGCACGACGTCGCCGGCGGCGTGCGCGTGGACCGGCACGACTCGTTCGCCCGCAAGCTCCCGTCGCGAATCGTCAACAAGATCATCAGCGGCTCGACCGGGATGGAGCTCAAGGACTACGGCTGCATGCTCCGCGCCTACCGCCGGGGGATCGTCGACAACATCTCCCTCTACGGCGAGAGCTCCACGTTCGTGCCCGCGCTGGCCAACCTGTTCGCGCACTCCGTGAAGGAGGTGCCGGTCGGCCACGCGGTCCGCGCCGCGGGGAAGTCGAAGTACAACATCCGCCGCCTGTTCCACCTCGCGTTCGACCTGATCACGGGTTTCTCGCTCTACCCGATCCGCATGGTCACGCTCCTGGGCGGCCTGGTCGCCATGCTCGGGATGGGGTTCGGCCTCTTCCTGTTCGTGAGACGGTTGATCGTGGGACCCGAAGCGCAGGGCCTGTTCACGCTGTTCGCGATCCTGTTCGTCTTCGTCGGCCTGCAGATCCTGGCGCTCGGCCTGATCGGTCAGTACATCGGCCGGATCTACTTCGAGGTGCGGAGGCGCCCCCGGTTCGTCGTGAGGCGGATCCACCGACATGAAGGCTGACGGGTCCCCGCTGCGCGCCGTCGTCCTCGCGTACCACGACGTCGGCTGCGCGGGGGTCGAGGAGCTTCTCGCGCAGGGGGACGACGTTCTCGCGGTCATCACCCACGAGGACGACCCGGGCGAGAACGTCTGGTTCGGCTCGGTGGCCGACCTTGCCCGCTCGCGCGGCGTGCCGGTCCACACGCCGGACGACGTGAACCGGCCCGAGTGGGTCGAGAGGATCCGCGACCTTACGCCCTCGATCCTCTTCTCGTTCTACTACCGCAAGATGATCTCGCCCGAGCTCCTCGCGATCCCGCCGCTCGGCGCGCTCAACCTCCACGGGAGCCTGCTCCCGCGGTATCGCGGCCGGGCCCCGGTCAACTGGGCGCTCGTGAACGGCGAGACCGAGACCGGCGTCACGCTTCACTACATGACGGCGAAGCCGGACGCGGGGGAGATCGTCGCGCAGCGAAAGGTCGCGATCGGCTTCGAGGACACCGCGGCGGTCCTGTTCGGGAAGATCGTCGTGGCGTCCCGCGAGCTGGTGCGCGAGACCCTGCCGCTGCTCCGCGCGGGGACGGCCCCGCGCGTCCCGCAGGATCTCACGCAGGGGAGCTACTGCCGCGGGCGCCGCCCCGAGGACGGCCGAATCGACTGGAGCCGGCCCGCCGTCGAGATCCACAACCTCGTCCGCGCCGTCGCACGCCCGTACCCCGGCGCCTTCACGGAACTCGGCGGGAAGAGGCTCTTCGTGTGGAAGGGGTACCCGCTGACGCGGGAGGCGCAGGGGGCCGAGCCCGGCTGCGTCGTCGCCACGGACCGCGAGAGCGGGGTGGCGCTCGTCGCCACGGGAAACGGCGTGTTCCGGCTCGACGTCTGCCAGGTGGAGGGGGAGCCCGATCGCCGAGGCGCCGATCTGCCGCCGGGGGCGCTCCTGGGAGGCGCGACCTCGTGAGCGCGGCACACGTCACCGAGGTCGCGATCAAGGTGGACGTGGACACGCACGACGGCGCGCGGGTGGGGATCCCGCGGCTCGCCGGGATCTTCCGCGAGGCGGGGATCGCGGCGTCGTTCTTCGTCTCGATGGGACCGGACCGCTCGGGGCGCGCGATCCTGCGCGTCCTCACCCGGAAGGGATTCCTGAGGAAGATGCTCCGCACGCGCGCGGCGAGCACCTACGGATGGAGGACGGTCCTCTCCGGAACGCTGCTCCCGTCGCGCCCGATCGGCTCGGCGTTCCCGGAGCTGCTGCGCTCCCTCGCGGCCGAGGGGCACGAGGTCGGGCCGCACGGCTGGGACCACGTGCGCTGGCACGACCGGCTCCACCGCATGGACGAGCGGGAGGCGCGCGAGGAGTTCGAGAAGGGCCTCCGCGCCGTCGAGGCCGTGCTGGGCCGGCTGCCCGAAGGCTCCGCTGCGCCGGGCTGGCAGTGCACCCCGGCGAGCCTGGCGGTCCAGGACGCTCTCAGGCTCTTCTACCACAGCGACACGCGCGGGACGGAGCCGTTCGTCCCCGTCGCGGGGAGGCGGACGTTCCGGGCGCTCGAAATCCCGACCACGTTGCCCACCCTCGACGAGGTGATGGGGACCGACGCCGCGGCGCGCGAGGGGCTCGTGCCGTTCTTCGACCGCCGCCTCCTCGAGGGGCGGCTCAACGTGCTCACCGTGCACACCGAGACCGAGGGGATGGGGCACGCGGCGTTCCTCGAGGAGCTGCTCGGGCGATGGCGGTCGCGCGGGACGCGCTTCGTGAGGCTCCTCGACGTGGCCGCTCGGCTCGTCGCGCCGGGAGCGGAGCCGCTCCCCCGGGCGGAGGTGGTCTGGGGGGAGATCGAGGGGCGGGCGGGGCGCGTCGCCATGCAGGGGCCCTCTCGATGACGGGGCGCGAGCGCGCGATCACCGCGACCGTTCTCGGCTCGATCGCGGCGATCTACCTCGTGCGACTCGGCGGATTCGCGTTCTGGGACCCCGACGAGGGAAGGTACGCGTCCATCGCCGCGAACATGGTCCGCTCGGGGGACTGGGTCGTCCCGCGCCTCGGAGGCGTTCCGTATCTCGAGAAGCCTCCTCTCCTCTACTGGTGCACCGCGGCGTCGTTCCGGCTGCTGGGGTTCTCGGAGTGGGCGGCACGTCTCCCCGTCGCGCTGTTCGCGCTCGCGGGGATCGGCGCGATCTACGTCCTCGGCCGCCGCGTCGTGGATCGCGGGACCGGCCTCGCCGCCGCGGCGATCCTCGCGGCCACGCCTGGCTACTTCGCGATGGGAAGGCTCCTGACCACCGACATGCTTCTGGCCGGCGCCATGACCGTGGCCCTCGCCGCGTTCTTCCTCGCCTCCGAGTCGCGGAACCCGCGCCTGTACCTCGTCTTCTGGGCGGCGGCGGCCGCCGCCACCCTCGCGAAGGGCCCGGTCGCGCTGGTGCTCACCGGCTTCGTGGCGGTGGCCTACGCGCTGATCACGCGCAGGTGGGGGACGCTGCGCGAGATGCGGTGGCTCGCGGGGGCGTTGCTGGTCGTCGCCGTCGTGGTGCCCTGGTTCGTGCTCGTGCAGCTGCGGCACCAACAGTTCCTGGAGTTCTTCGTCATCAGGCAACACCTCGAGCGCTTCCTGTCCTCGCAGGCGGAGCACCGCGAGTCCTCCTACCTGTTCTTCGTGCCCGTCTTCCTCGGCGGGTTCTTCCCCTGGTGGGCCTTCCTTCCGGCTGCCGTGGGGCGGGACGGCCGCGGCGAGGGAGAGCGGCGCCTGTCGCTGTTCCTCTGGCTCTGGGCCGGGTCGATCTTCGCGTTCTTCTCGGTCTCGAGCGGAAAGCTGATGCCGTACATCCTGCCCGTGTTCCCCCCCGCGGCACTCCTCGCGGGGCGGGCCTTCACGGCGTTCCTCGACGGGATGCGGGGACGCGCCTTCGCGGTGTCGATGCGAGCGGCGATCGCGATCTCGGCCGCCGCGCTGGCGCTGCTGGCGGCGGCGTTCCGTTTCGCCGCCCCGGCCTATGTCGAGCGCCAGGGGAAGGTCCCGCTCGCCGACGTCTCCTGGATCGCCGCGGCGCTTTCCGTCGCCCTCGGGGCGGGAGCCGTCTCGTTGCTCTGGCTCCTGTGGAAGGACCGAAGGGTGGGCGCGCTCCTCGCGATGTGCGTCGTGAGCTTCGCCGCGTTCTTCCTGGTCCTCGCGGCGGGGGACGCGGTCGGGCCGCACCGGAGCACGAAGCCGATCGCGGAGGCGCTCCTCCCGCGGCTCCTGCCCGGCGACCGCGTCGCGGAGTTCCGGCTGGTCAAGTCCAGCTTCGAGTACTACCTCGGGCGGCCGCCGATCCAGGTCGGGATGATCGGCGAGCTGGAGTTCGGCGTCTCGATCGAGCCCGACCCCGCCCGATTCATCCCGGATCCCGCCGGGCTCCGCCCGCTGATGGAGTCGGGCGGCACCGTCTGGTGCCTCGCCAAGCACGAGGACGTGCCCGAGATCGAGCGGTTGCTCGGGACGAAGGTGAGCCCCGTCGCCTCGAACGCGTACTTCGTCCTGTTCCGTAACCGAGCGCACGACGGCGCTTGATCCGCACAAGACCGGCTCGTCCTGTCGCGGGGGAGCCCGAGGCTACGGACGCGGCCGGGAATGTCCTCGCCGACCCGGAAAAGGGTCGTCTGCGACTAGTCATGGCTGCCGGTTGTTCGGCAGCCGCTCGGACGCGGCGGAATGGGTTCTCGCCGCCCCGAAAAAGGTGCGTCTTCGAACCCATTCCGCCGCGTCCGAGCGGGGTGGATCAGGCGGCGGCGCGGCGCTTCTCGAGCACGGCCTTGAGCGCGCCCCACGTTTCGGGGTCCATCGCCAGAAGCGAGGCGAGGTAGATCTCGACCTCCTCCGCGGGGAAGGTCTCGAGGAGGCGATCGGCCGCCGCGGAGAGCCGGTCCTCGGGCTGCGGCGCGATGTGGCTCCCGTCGCGGATCGCGCCGTCCTCGTGGTCGATCCCGAGGTGGTCGAGGAACGCGGCGAGCAGCGGCCGCCGGTGCTCCATGTGGAGCGCCAGGAGGAGCGACGAGCCGAGCGAGTCGTCGGGGCGCACGGCGCGCACCAGGTATTCCACCCTCCGATCGAGCGGGAGCTTCCTCACGGCGACCTCGCGGAACCGCAAGGCCGCCGCGATCGAGATGTCGGCGAGCTTCCGCGCCGTCGGGTCCTCGCGGTCGCTTGAGTAGAGCGACCGAGCGGCGAGCGCCCGGACCTCGGCGGGAAGAAGGGTCCAGAGGCTCGCCGGATCGAGCCGGTCGAGAGGTAGAGACGCGAGGAACGAGGTCGGCACGAGGACTCCTCGGGCGCGAGGACGACGGCCCGCGCGCGGCGACGTAGGAGTGTACAACGCGCCCCGGCTCGGGCGTCCCGCGCCGGGACCTCGATTCGGAAGTTTCCGACACGGACCGACGACCTCGCCTGGCTCGCCACCGTTCTCGAACGATCGTCCGAGGCGAAAGTCCGTCGAGAAAGGGCAGGCGGCTGCCGATGAACTACTCATCGTCTCGTCGGGATAGGCCTCCACATCCGGACGGAGCGTCCGAGGAGAGCCTCCGGAAAACCTGACGGATTCGAGCGACGCGCCGCCTTCTCCCCCAAGCGCGAACACCGCTAACTCTAGGAAATAGATATAGTTAATCCACTATTCGCCGGTCGTTTTTTCCCTTTTGGGGCCCGGATTCCACGGTATAGTTCGCCATCTTCGTGAGGAGGAAGGAATGGACCACGACGCGTTGAACGGCGAGGTCACAGGAGGGGCGCGGCAGGAAATCGACCGCCGCGAGTTCGTGAAGATCACCACCATGGCGCTCGCGTCGGTGGGGATCACGTCGAGCCGCCGCCATCCAGATCGTCGAGGCGGCGGCGGGGAAGGGGCTCAAGCCCTCGGTCGTCTGGCTGCATTTCCAGGAATGCACCGGATGCACCGAGTCGTTGCTGAGGACCTCGCACCCGGCGATCGCCGAGCTGATCCTCGACCTGATCTCCCTGGACTACCACGAGACGCTCTTCGCGGCCGCGGGCTACCAGGCCGAGGAGGCTCTCAAGAAGACGATGCAGGAGAATGCGGGGAAGTACGTCTGCATCGTCGAGGGAGCGATCCCGACCAAGGACAACGGGATCTACTGCAAGATCGGCGGCCGCACGGCGCTCGACCTCGTCACCGACGTGGCGGGGAAGGCCGGTGCCGTGATCGCCATCGGGTCCTGCGCGTCCTGGGGAGGGATCCCGTCCGCCGAGCCGAACCCGACCGGCGCCAAGGGAGCCCCGGAGGTCCTGGCCGGCAAGACGGTCGTCACCATTCCCGGCTGCCCGGCGAATCCGTACAACCTCCTCGGCACGGTCCTGCAGTACGCGGTCCTGGGCACGCTCCCCGCGCTCGACGACAAGGGGCGCCCGATGTTCGCGTACGGGCGGACGATCCACGAGGACTGCCCGCGCCGCGCGCACTTCGACGCCGGCCGGTTCGCGCAGAAGTTCGGCGACGACGGGCACCGGCAGGGGTACTGCCTGTACAAGACCGGGTGCAAGGGACCGGCGACCCACGCCAACTGCTCCCGCCTCCACTTCGGCGAGGTGGACAACGCGTGGCCGATCGGGATCGGCCACCCCTGCGTCGGGTGCACGGAGCAGCAGATCCTCTGGCGGATGCCGATTCACGCCACGGTCGAGATCGAGCGGCCGACGCCCCCGGACACCTACCCGCCGATCCGCGCCCAGCAGGGGCACGTCAGCGCGGTGGCGACCGGCGTTGCCGGCCTCGTGGGCGGCGCGCTCGTCGGTGCCGGCTGGATGGCGTCGAAGAAGCTCGACTCCGGGGAGGGGGAGGCCAAGCCGGCGCCTCCGAAGAAGGAGGCCTGAGCATGGCGATGGACAGGAGATCCGCGCTGAAGGTGATCGCCGCGGGAGGGGCCGCGGCCGCCGCGAGCGCGCTTCCGGCGGCGGCGCGGGAGCGGAAGGTGGCGCCTCCCGAAGCGATGGGGATGCTCTACGACACCACGCTCTGCATCGGCTGCAAGACCTGCGTCGTGGCCTGCAAGCAGGCGAACGACCGGAAGCCCGATCCGGGGCCGTGGGGCGAGGAGAAGCTCTACGACGCTCCTCTCGACCTCAACGAGTACACCAAGAACGTCATCAAGCTCTACCACGAGGGGACGCAGCAGTCGTACGTCAAGGCGCAGTGCATGCACTGCGTCGACCCGGCGTGCGCCGCCGCGTGCATGCTCCACTCCCTCAAGAAGAACGAGACCACGGGCGTCGTCGAGTACGACGTGCGGTGGTGCGTGGGCTGCCGCTACTGCCAGATGGCCTGCCCGTTCAACGTGACCAAGTACGAGTTCAGCAAGGCAATCCCCAGGATCGTGAAGTGCGAGCTGTGCCGGCACCGGGTGAAGGACGCGGCCACGGCCGCGAGCGGCTTCACGCGCTACCCCGCGGGCCAGGGCCCGGCGTGCTGCGAGGTCTGCCCGCGCGGCGCCGTGATCTACGGGAAGCGGGACGAGCTGATGGCCGAGGCGAAGGGCCGGATCGCGGCGAGCCCCGGCAAGTACTACCAGGACCGCGTTTACGGCGAGAACGATCTCGGCGGGACGCAGGTGCTCTACCTCGCCCACGTTCCGTTCTCGAAGATCGGCCTACCCGAGGGCGGCGACCGGGGCGTCCCGCACACCGCCTACACGGTGCAGGAGGGGCTCTACCGGGGCTTCGTCGCGCCCGTGGTCCTCTACGCGGCCCTCGCCGCGGTCCTCTACCGTAACCGCCGCGCCGGCGAGGGGGAGGAGAAGCGATGAGCGGCCACTCCGCCGTCCACTCTCCCGTCGGCGGGCGCGTCATGACCCGCCCGTTCATGGCCCTCCTCGCGATCGCCGCCGTCGGAGCGGTCGTCGCCGCCTTCCGGTTCGCCAACGGGATCGGGGGTGTCTCCGCCCTCAACGACGGCTACCCGTGGGGTCTGTGGATCTCGATCGACGTGGTCGTCGGGACCGCGCTCGGGTGCGGCGGCTACGCCGTCGGGATCCTGGTCTACATCCTGAACCGCGGGAAGTACCACCCGCTCGTCCGTCCCGCCATCCTCACGAGCCTGCTCGGCTACGGTCTCGCGGTGATCGCGGTGTCGATCGACCTCGGGCGGTTCTGGGACCTCTGGAAGGTCCCGGTGTTCTTCTGGCGCTGGTCGCACTCGCCGCAGCTCGAGGTGGCGCTGTGCGTCGCGGCCTACAACCTGGTGCTGCTGGTCGAGCTCTCGCCGGCGCTCTTCGAGAAGCTGCGCGGGAGCAAGAGCGCCTCGCTCCGATCGCTCGGCGAGACCGGCCTCCGCTTCGTGGACAAGAGCCTGATCTGGATCATCGGCCTCGGCCTGTTGCTCCCGACCATGCACCAGTCGTCGCTCGGGACGATGATGCTGCTCCCCGCGACGAAGATGCACGCGCTCTGGTTCACCCCCTGGCTTCCGTTCCTGTTCCTGGTCAACTGCGTCGTGATCGGCTACGCGATCGTCGCGATCGAGGCGACGTTCTCGGCGGTGGCCTTCCGCAGGCCGCGCGAGACCGACATGCTCGCCTCGCTCTCGAAGGTCGCCGCGTGGGTCGCCCTCTTCTGGGTGGCCTTCCGCGTGGTGGACGTCGCGGTGCGCGGCGCGCTCGTGCACGTCGCGAGCAAGACGGGCGTCGCGTTCCTCCTGGAGCTCGTCCTGCTCGTGGCCGGCGCCGCGATCCTCCTCTCGGAGGAGAGGCGGCGACAGGCGGGGTGCCAGGTGCGCGCGTCGATCCTCCTGCTGCTGGGCTCGGCGCTGTTCCGCGTGAACACCTACCTGATCGCGTTCCGGCCCGGAGGCCAGTGGTCGTATTTCCCGTCGCTGCCCGAGCTGCTGATCACCTTCGGGATCATCGCGGCCGAGGTCGCGATCTACGTCGCGGTCGTCAAGACCTTCCCGATCCTGAGCGGCGCCGCACCCGCGGCCGCCAAGCGATAGAGGTGAGCTCATGAGCAAGACCATCACGATCGACCCGATCACGCGGATCGAGGGGCACCTGAGGATCGACGTCGAGGTGGACGGCGGCCGGGTGAAGGACGCCTGGGCCTCCGGCCAGATGTGGCGCGGGATCGAGATCATGCTGCTCGGCCGCGATCCCCGTGACGCCTGGCTGTTCACCCAGCGCTTCTGCGGCGTGTGCACGACGGTGCACGCCATGGCCTCGGTCCGGGCCGTGGAGAACGCGCTCAACCTCGAGATCCCGCTGAACGCGCAGTACATCCGCAACCTGATCGTGATCGCCCATGCGCTCCACGATCACATCGTGCACTTCTACCACCTGTCGGCGCTCGACTGGGTGGACGTCGTGTCCGCGCTCCAGGCCGATCCCGCGAAGGCGTCGGCACTCGCCGAGAGCCTGTCGCCGTGGCCGCACAACAACCGGCTCCAGCTGCAGGCGGTCAAGGACAAGCTGGCCGGGTTCGTCGCGAACGGGCAGCTCGGGATTTTCCAGAACGGCTACTGGGGCCACCCCGCGATGAAGCTGCCGCCGGAGGTGAACCTCCTGGCGGTGTCGCACTACCTCCAGGCCCTCGACTACCAGAGGAAGGCCAACCAGGTGGTGGCGGTCCTGGGCAGCAAGACCCCGAACATCCAGAACCTCGCCGTCGGGGGAGTCGCCAACGCGATCAACCTGGACAACGAGTCCACCCTCAACATGGCGAAGCTGTTCAAGATCAAGGACCTCCTCGACGAGATGACCGCGTTCGTCCAGCAGGTCTACCTGCCGGACGTCTGCGCGATCGGCGCGCTCTACGCCGACTGGCTGCCGTTCGGCGGCGGCGTGAAGAACTACCTGGCGGTGCCGGACCTGCCTCTCGACACGAAGGGGACGCAGTTCGACCTCGTCGGCGGCACGATCTTCGACGGGGACCTCGCGGGCGCCAAGGCGATCTCGAGCTTCCAGGACCCGTACTTCAAGGAGAACGTCACCGAGAACGTCTCCCACGCGTGGTACCAGGGAGACGCGACGCTGCACCCGTGGGAAGGGGAGACCGTCCCGAACTACACCGACTTCAACGCGTCCGGGAAGTACTCGTGGGTCAAGGCGCCGCGGTTCCAGGGAAAGGCGATGCAGGTCGGCCCGCTCGCACAGGTCCTGGTCGGGTACGCCCTCGGCCACGAGCCGACGAAGCGCTGGGCCAACCAGGCCCTCGAGACCGCCGGCGCCGTCGCCAAGACGAAGCTCGGCCCGCAGGTCCTGCACTCGACGCTCGGCCGGCACCTCGCCCGCGCGGTCCGCACCGCGGTGATCTGCGAGCTGGCCGACAAGCACTGGCAGCTCCTGGTGAACAACATCGCAAAGGGCGACACGGCGATCTTCAACGAACCGGTGTTCCCGAGGGGCGAGCAGCGCGGCTTCGGCTTCCACGAGGCGCCTCGCGGCACGCTGTCGCACTGGGTCGTGATCAAGGACGGCAAGATCGCGAACTACCAGGCCGTGGTCCCCACGACCTGGAACGCGAGCCCGCGCGACGACAAGAACCAGAAGGGGCCGTACGAGGCCTCGCTGATCGGGAACCCGATCGCCGATCCGGAGAAGCCGCTCGAGGTGCTCCGGACGATCCACTCGTTCGATCCCTGCCTCGCCTGCGCGATCCACACGGTAGACGTGGAGGGGAACGAGCTCGGCACGGTCCGGACGCTGTAGGCCGGCCGGGGGGGCGATACTCCCGCGCCCGGAACGACAGGATGGGAGGGCGCCGCGAAACCGGCGCGGGAAGGCCGGGAGGTCCCGCGCGGGGTTCGCGGCGCCCGTGTCTTGTGGAGGCGAAACGGAGTCGGCATGAACCGCGTCGTAGTGGTGGGGATGGGGAACGTCCTGATGGGGGACGACGGGCTCGGCCCGCACGCGGTCCGCCTGCTGGAGGCGCGGTACCTGTTCCCCCCCGAGGTCTCGGTGCTCGATGTCGGGACCCCCGGTCTCGACCTGGTGCCCTACGTCGCCGATACCGAGGCGTTGGTGGTGGTGGACACGGTCCGCGCGACTGGCGCGCCGGGCGAGGTGCGTCTCTACCGCCGGGACCAGATCCTGCGGCACCCGCCGCAGCCCCGCGTGAGCCCGCACGACCCCGGCCTCAAGGAGACGCTGCTCTCTCTGGAGTTCGCGGAGCGCGGACCGAGGGAGGTCCTCCTCGTGGGCGTCATCCCCGAGGGGACGGCGCAGGGCGCGCCCATGAGCGACACGGTGCGGCGCGCTCTGCCCGCCGTAATGGCCGCGGTGCTCGCGGAGCTCGCGCGCCTCGGCTGTCCGGCCTCGCCGCGGCCGGAACCGCTCGAGCCGGATCTCTGGTGGGAAAGGTAGCCCGGCCGGGGGGCCGAACGCGACCGATCCACCGTCTCTCGACGAAAGCACCGGTTTCGGTGTTGAATAGCGTCTCATGAGCCAACGGAAGGCGGTCGCCACGAGATCTCGTTGGTCCCGCATCGAGGCAGCGCTCGTCGTCCTCATCGCGGCCCATTCCGCGGCGATCGGCGTCGCGGCGATCGTTGCCACCTCCTGGGGGCTCCGCTTCGGCGGGTTCGAAGGGGCTACCCCGATGTTCTTCCCAAGGCAGGTCGGGGTCTTCCACCTGGTCGTGGCGTGCGCCTATCTCATCGAGTGGTGGCGTTACCGCGGCATCGCGATCCTCGTCACGACGAAGTCGATCGCGGTCGTGTTTCTCGGTACCGTGATCCTCTTCGAGGCCCTTCCGTGGATCGTCCCGTTCTCGGCGCTGGGCGACGCGCTCATGGGGGCCGCGGTCCTGATCGTCCACCGCCAGGCCGCCTCGGAGCCGAGGGGCCCGCTCCCTTGAGACGATCGCCCGGGCGTCCGCGCCAGTTGTACCGTCGCCCGGATTGCGGTAGATTCTCCAGCAGGCATGGGGCCCTCGCCCGGAGGCGGAGGTGGGTCATGGACAGTGCGACACCCCTCGACAAGCGCGTGGCAAACGAGGTCGAGATCCTCGAGAAGTTCGGCTTGCGGTGGGCCGTTCTGGCCGCCTGGTGCGACGAGCTGGCTCATCGGGGCCTCGCCGTCGACCTGCGGAAGCAGCTGGAGGACGCCCGCATCAAGCTCTCTTCGGGCGTCTTCTCCGCGTGCGAGATCGGCTGCGATCTCGGCCGCATCGAGGCGACCCTCACCTCCGCGGACGCGTCCTCGACCCCCGACTCCACCTCCTACTGGCTCGACCTGCTCGGGAGAGCGATGGTGGAGATCGTGGATACCGAGGAGCTCTTTCACAACCCCGGGGTCAAGTTCCGCTACCTGAACTGCGGGTTCCTGCCCTGCCGGTGCGACGACTGACTGCGCTCCGCGGCGCGGCTCTCAGTGCGACGCGGATGGATCGAGGGCCTCGAAGACGTCCTGCGCCTGGTCGCAACCGACCTGAAGCGTCATCGTGACGTGATCGCGAATAGCCTCCTGGAGCGCTCCCCCTTCCGGGTCGCCACGCAGGACGGCGAGACACGTCCGATTGAGAACATCGAGCGCGTCGCAGACGTCCCGGCTCGTGAAGCCCTCGCCGAACCGCTGCGCGGCGAGATCCCGGCAGTACGAGATGATCGCGCCCTTCTCGTGCGTCCGCACGGCGCTGGTGAGGTGCCGAAGGAGCTGTCGCGCGTTCCAGGCAACTTGCTCCTCGCTCAGGCTCCGGTAGCTGGGAAGGCGCCCGGAGCGGGCCAGCTCCACCAGGCGATTCGCGTATCGCCGGCAGATTTCCGACTCATGCCGCTCGAGAAGCTGGTAGACCCTGAGGTTGACGCGCAACTCGACCTGTTTTCGCGCGGCGCGGTTGCGGCGATGCCATTCCACGGGGTCGGCCTTCATGTTTTCGATGAGGAACGGCAGCCTGCGGAGGATGCCCAATCGCGGCCGGGGCGCCCACGTAAGGAGCTGCCTGGAGCGCAGGGAGCTGACGAGGAGTTGCCGGTCGACGTAGTGGGACATCCAGGGGCGCTCGAACGGGGTCTCCCCGGCCATCGCGCCGACGATGTTTCGCATCCTGATGCAGACGCCGCAGAGGTGCCTCGGAAGGAACAGGGGCCGGCCCGACTGGCCGTGGAAGCTGAGGTGCGCCAACTCGAAGATCTCCCGATGAGAGACCGCGCCGTCGGGACTCGCGTTGAGCACCTGGCCCGGCTCGAGCTCGCCCAGTACGCCAAGTAGCTTCCGGAAGAACGGCGGCACGTCCAGCACGTGGAGGTAGGGGATGGCCGACCGTCCCGTCCCCCCTAGGATCCGGCTGCACCACGAGCCGGAGAGCCACGTGCTCAGGAACATGAACAGCGGAAAGTACTCGCACCAGTCGGAGAACAGCGCGGCGAAACGAACGATGCAGCTGCGGAAGTCGGCGCGGTACTCCTTCAACATCTCCTCCCCCGCGCCCTTGGCCCTGGCGTAAATGTGATCGCCGTCGGCCGCACTGCTTTCCGACACCATGTCGCCCGCGCGAGGGAATCTGCACGCCGCCAGCGAGCTCCCGAACACGAAATGGCGGATCCGAAGGTCCCGGCACGCGTCGAGCACGTTGCGGAGGCCGTGGACGCTCGTACGCCAGTACTCCGGGTGCTCCTCTCCGGAGAAGTCGTGGTGCGCCGCGAGGTGGATCACGGTCTCGGCGCCGCCGTGCTCGCGGATGCGGCGAAAGACATCTCCTAGCGTGCTCCGGTCGCCCACGTCCACCTGAAACCAGAGGACGTTCGGGTGTACCGGCGCGCCAGCCCGCGCCTGGGAGCGGCGCGCCAGGCCGAAAATCACATAGTCGTCCTTCAGCGCGTCCAGGAGGTGCCTTCCGACGAATCCGGACGCGCCGGTCACCAGCAGGCGCGGAAGGTCCGCCATTGCCTCGATCATACCGCATTCGGAAGGCGAAACCCGCCCAACCGACCTTGAACCGGCGGCGGTCGTGGTGGTCTAATGCTCCTCGGGCCGCGACGGCTCGCCAGGCCGCCGGGACGACCGGCGTCGATGTCGGCCGGGAGTGAGGGATTCGCCGCCGGTTCCCGGGGAGCGACGCATGGCGCTGCCTGCACTCATCGTCACCGGGGCGTCCGGTTTCGTGGGACGCCACCTTTTGGACGAGCTGAAGGACGAGTGCCGGATCTTCGGCATCGCGCGGCGCTCCCAGAAGGAGTGCGGCGCGCCGGTACATCCCAACATCGCTTGGATGCAGGTCGACGTCGGGGACCGCGAAGGTCTCGCGCGGACGTTTCGCGAGATCGCGTCCGCCGGCGGCGCCCGGATACTGATCCACCTGGCGGCGTACTACGATTTCTTCGGGACGGATCATCCGGAGTACCGGAGGACGAACGTCGAGGGGACGAGAAACGTACTGGAGCTGGCCAAGGCTCTCGACCTCGAGCGGCTCGTCTTCGCCAGCTCCGTCGCGGCGTGCGATTTCCCTCGCCCCGAGGGGGCGATCACGGAGGCCACGCCGGCCGACGGCCCCCATGTGTATGCCTGGAGCAAGCGCCAGGGCGAAGAACTCGTTCGGGCTCACTGCAGCTCGGTTCCGTCGTGCATCGTTCGATTCGGAGCCGTCTACAGCGACTGGTGCGAGTATCCGCCGCTCTTCATGTTCCTCGAAACCTGGCTCGGGCGCTCCTGGAAAGCGCGAATTCTCGCCGGGAAGGGGCAGACGGCCATTCCCTACATCCACGTGCGCGATATCGTGGCGTTCTTCAGGCGGCTCCTCGCGGTCCACCCGATGCTCGAGCCCGCGGAGATCCTCATCGCGAGCACCTCGGGTTCCACCTCCCACCACATTCTCCACTACCTCGCGACACGCCATCACTCCGGCCAGCCGAGGACGCCCTTCTTTCTCCCCGCGCCGATTTGCGGCGCCGGAATCGTCGCAATGAACGCCTGGGGCCGCGTTACGGGGAAACTCCCTTTCGAGCGCCCCTGGATGCGGAAGTTCATCGATACGCAGCTCGTGGTGGACAACACGCGGACGATCGAGCGGGTCGGGTGGTCGGCCAGCCCCAGCCATCGGATAGAGCGAAGAATGCCGTACATGATCGAGCGGCTGAAGAGCGACCCGGCGACGTGGCGGATTCGAAACGAGGCGGCGATGAGGCGCGAGCCGCTCCGGCCCGACATGAGGATCTACCAAGCCCTGGCGGCGCTCGAGGATCACGTCATCTCGACGGTGGGCGACGCCGTCCGGGCCCGTGCCGGGTCGGATCTGACGAGCTTCCAGGCGATGGACCCCGAGGAGCTGGGATGGTTCGTCCGCCTGCTGTACCGCCTCCTTCTGTCGTCCGTCCAGAGCAGCGATCGGATGTTGCTCCAGAACTACCTGGAGGTGACCGGGATCAGCCGCTTCCGCGCCGGCTTCACCGCTCACGAGCTCACGCTTTTCCTCGATATCCTGAACGACACGATCTTGGCTGCCCTCGAGCCCGCCGGGGAGATGAGGGATCTCACGCAGGCGGTCTACGATCGCATCTCGGTACCGATCGATTTCGGAAAGGACGAGATCGAGACGCAGTACGCGCGGTATCTGGCGGGGGGAGGCACCGCCCTGGCCGAGAAAGGGCGACCCGCAAGCGAGGTCCCGGCGGCCAGGACCCCCCGCGAGCTGCTGGAGGAGACCATCTGGAACTGCCTGGTCCAGAGGAAATGACGCGTATCGGCTCGCTCGTCGGACGGGAAAATAGGGGGCGCGGTGAGAAGGCTGGGCTTTAGGACGAGGCTGCTCCTCGGTTTCTTCCTGGTCGTCGGCATCATGGCCACGGTGGCCACCTGGGCGGGCTTCTCGTTCATCTCCCAGACGATGGTGAAGGAGGCGATGCTCCGCGTGGAGATGGATCTCGGCGCCGCCTGGTCCGCCTACGAGGCGGAGAGGAACCAGATCCAGATCGTCGTCGGCATGGCTTCCCAAAACGACACGCTGCGGGCCGCCCTTCGGCCCCCCCGGCGGCTCGAGGGCGTCGGTAGGGAGCTCGAGGCCTATCGCAAGAAGTACAGGCTCGATTTTCTGACGCTGGTGGACGCCGAGGGCGTTGCAACCGCGCGGTCACGCCCCCCCCTCGCGGCGGGAGACAAGGTCTGGAGCGATCCGATCCTCGAACGCGCGCTGAAGGGGAAAGCCGCGAGCGGCACGGTCGTAATGCCCGGCTCGGCCCTCGAGCTCGAGGGCGAGGAGCTCGAACAACGCGCCTACATCCCCGTGATCTTCACCGACAGAGCTGTGCCCACCGAGAGGATTGCGGAGGACCGGGGACTGGTCCTCGAGGCCGCCATGCCGATCGTGGGCTCGGGGGACCGAGTGATCGGGGCGCTCACGGGGGGAGTCCTGCTGAACCGCAAGTTCGCATTCGTGGACCGGATCCGTGACGTCGTGTTCGGAGACAAGACCTTCGAGGGGAAGCCGGTGGGGACGGTGACCCTCTTTCTGTCGGACGTCCGGATCGCCACCAACGTGATGCTCGACCCGGGAACCCGCGCCATAGGGACCCGGGTCTCGCAGGCGGTTTACGAGACCGTGGTCAAGCGCGGCGAGCGTTTCGCCAATCGGGCCTTCGTCGTCAACGACTGGTACCTGTCGGCGTATGACCCGATTCGCGATCCGGACAACCGGGTGATCGGGATCCTCTACGTGGGCTTGCTCGAGAAGAAGTACATGGAGTTCAAGTCGAGCCTCGCCGCCCGGTACGTGGGGATCAGTTTCGGCGCGCTCGTGCTGTCGACGGTCGTCGCGTTGTACCTCGCCAGCGGCTTCCGGCGGCCGATCCACGGCCTTGTCCGAGCGACCCGGGAGCTCTCGAGCGGCAACCTCGCGGCGCGGGTGCGGCTCGGATGGGCGAGCCGCGAGACCGCCGAGCTCGGCGACGCCTTCAACTCGATGGCGGAGGCCCTGGAGAGGCAAACCAGCCAAGTGCAGGAAGCTTCGGAGGCCCTCCAGAAGGCGTACAGGGAAACCGAGGAGAAGAACCGCGCCTACCTCGAGATGCTCGGCTTCGTGACCCACGAGTTGAAATCCCCACTGGCCTCCATCGTCTTCGCGATCGGCGCCCTGCGCGATCGCATCCTGGGTCCGGTCAACGACGCACAGGAGCAGATCCTCAGGGCGGCCTCGAACAGCGCGGATTACCTCCGGGACACCATCGCGAACTACCTCAACCTCAGCCGGATCGAGGAAGGCGAGCTGAGGCTTCGCTGGTCGGTGGTCGCCATTCGCGACGAGATACTGGCACCCGTCCTGGACCGGCTATCCGAGCTCGCCGCCGAACGCGGCATGCGGATCGAGTGCGAGGTTCCGCCCGACGTCGCCGGCGCGTGCGACCCCAGCCTGATCACGTCCGTTTTCCAGAACCTCCTGTCCAACGCCGTGAAGTACGGCCGGGAGGGGGGGCGGATCCGGGTCACCGCGGGGAGCGACGGGACTTCCGGTTTCGTGCGGTTCCATGTCTGGAACGAGGGGGAGGGGTTCCCGAGTGGCGAAGGCGAGAAGCTCTTCCGGAAGTTCTCGCGTCTGACCCACGGCGGCGACGACACGAAATCCGGCACGGGCCTCGGGCTGTTCGTATCCCGGGTGATCGTCGAAAAGCACGGCGGTCGGATCGAGGCCGAGTCGGCACCCGGGCAGTGGGCCGATTTCTCATTCACCCTTCCGACGGCCGTTCCACGTCCACAGATTCCGGTCCCGTCCGAGTAGTCCGGGCTAGGAGCCGGTCCGAGTAATCCCGCGGCCTACGGGATTACTCGGACCGGCTCCTAGCGCTCGGCCTCTGTGGTGCCGGCAGCGCCGGCCAGCATCGCCTCGATCCTCGCGAGGATCTCCGCCGGCCTGATCGGCTTCTCGACGAACGCATCGACGGGAAGGAGCGCGGTGCCGATCCGGTCGCTGAAGTTCAGGTGGGTCTTCGCCGTCACGCTGGTCAGCATGATGATCGGGACGTTCGCGTAGGCCGCGAACGGCGACTCCGGTCCGCTTGCTCGAAGCTGACTGAGGACCCGGAACCCCGCCACGAAATCCTCCATGATCACGTCGAGGATGATCAGGTCGGGCTCGACTTCGCGGATTCTCCGCAGCCCTTCGGCGGCGGAATGCGCCGAGTGGAACTCGTAGCCCCTGGCGTCGCAGACCAGCTTGAACACGTTGACGAGGTTCACGTCGTCGTCGATCATCAGCAGCTTCTTCTTGCCCGCGTCCATCAGAGTCCTCCAGGTGTTGTGCTCAACCCCCGATCACGACCTTGTCGCCGGCGATCCGGACGGGAACGGACTCGAGAGGTCTGGGCGGGAGGCCGGTGATCACGCGGCCGTCGGCGTCGTAGACGCCGCCGTGGCAGGGGCAGTGATAGCGGCGGTCGGAGGGCTCCCAGCGGACCTCGCATCCCTGGTGGGTGCAGCGGAGCGAGCGGGCGCTGATGCCGCCGCCGGTTCGAACGATCTCGACCGGGATCTCCGCCCACACCATCCGGACGCGCTTCCCCTCCGGCACCTGCGCCAGCGGGACCTCGAGGGGCGGGGCTGTGGGGCCGCAGCCCGCGAGGCCGAGCGCGTGCGCGGCAGCGGCCAGTCCCGCGGTCCGTCCCAGGATTCCCAGCGCTTCTCGCCGCCCGCACTCGCCGCCGCCGGTCACGTGCCCCTCCTCCGCGCCGGACCGGATACCACGCGCCCCGGAAGGGTCGGCGGCAGCCGGGCCGGTCAAGTATCCTAAACGGGCAGGCGCGGAAATCCAACGGCGGGAGGCGGGCGATCGTGGACGGGACCGAGCGGGACGGGCGGGGGGGCGTCGTCGAGCGGCGCCGGCTCGTCTGCCGCGGCGCCGTCCAGGGGGTCGGGTTCCGTCCTTCGGTTCACCGGCTCGCGACGGAGTTGGGGCTTGCCGGCTGGGTGCGCAACGGTCCGGAGGGCGCCGTCGTCGAGTTGGAGGGCCCCCGGGCGCTCGTCGAGACTTTCCTCGCGAGGTTTCCCCGCGAGCTGCCGCCGCTCGCGCGCCTCGAGTCTCTCGACGCCGAGGAGATCGCGCCCGAGGGGAGCCGGTCGTTCCGCGTCGAGGAGTCGGAGGCCGGGCCGCGAAGCGGGGCCCTCGTACCGCCCGACGCGGCGCTCTGCGCGGACTGCCGGCGCGAGATGGAGGATCCCTCCGACCGCCGCCACCGGTACCCCTTCACCACCTGCACGAACTGCGGGCCGCGCTTCTCGCTGTGCCTCTCGTTCCCGTACGACCGCGTGCGGACCTCGATGGCCCGCTTCCCGCTCTGCGCCGACTGCGCCCGCGAGTATCGCGACCCCGGCGACCGGCGCTTCCACGCGGAGCCGGTCTGCTGCCCAGCCTGCGGGCCGCAGCTGTCCCTCGTGGATGCCGAGGGGAAGGTCGAGGCTACCGGTAGCGAGGCGCTCGAGGCCGCGCGGGGGGCGCTCGCCCGCGGCGCGATCGTCGCCGTGAAGGGACTCGGCGGCTTCCAGCTCGCGTGCCGCGCGGATCTCGTGCCGTCGCTCAGGCTCCTGCGCGAGCGGAAGCGGCGCCCGACCAAGCCGCTCGCGGTCATGGTCCGCGATCTCGAGGCGGCGAGGCGCCTGGTCGTGCTGTCGGAGGAGGACGATAGCCTGCTCGAGTCGCCCCGGTCGCCGATCCTGCTCGCGGCGCGGCGGAGCCCGTCTCCGCTCCCCGCGGACGTGGCGCCGGGAATCGACGATCTCGGCGTGATGCTCCCGACCACGCCGCTGCACGTGGAGCTCTTCCGCGGAACCCCCTACGACGCGCTGGTCATGACCAGCGGAAACGCCGGCGACGAGCCGATCTGCCGCGGCAACCACGAGGCCGTCGGACGGCTCGCGGGCATAGCGGACCACTTCCTGCTCCACGATCGCGACGTGGTCCGCCGCGTGGACGACTCGGTGGCTCGCGCGCTCCCGGGGGGCGCCGCCGTCATGGTGCGGAGGTCGCGCGGCTGGGTCCCCGAGCCCGTCCCGCTCGCCGAGCCCGCGCCGGTCCCGATCCTCGCCCTCGGCGGGCACCTCGCGGTGACGGCCTGCCTCGCCTCCGGCGGGCAAGCCTTCCCGTCCCAGCACGTGGGCGATCTCGACAGCGAGCCGGCCCGGGCCTTCCTGGTGGAGGTCGCGTTAGGACTCGAGGAGTTCCTCGAATCGCGCGCCGGGGCGGTCGCGGTGGATCTCCACCCCGACTACCCGAGCACCTGGATCGGGGAGGACCTCGCGGCGCGGCGGCGGGTGCCGCTGATCCGGATCCAGCACCACCTCGCCCACGCCGCGTCCGTCCTCGCCGAGCACGGGGTCTTCCCGAGGCCGGGCGAGCAGGCGGGGGCGATCGTGCTCGACGGGACCGGGTGGGGACCGGACGGTACCGCCTGGGGAGGGGAGTGGATCCTCCTGGAAGGCGACCTGCGCTGGCGGCGGCAGGCGCACCTCGCGGAGATCCCGCTCGTCGGCGGCGAGAGCGCGGTCCGCGAGCCGTGGCGCGTCCTGGCCGCGGCCCTGGCCCGGGAAGGTGCTTCGAGCCTGCTACCCCGACTCCCCGTCGCGGACCTCGTCGCGCCGGAGCGATTGCTCGAGGCAGCGCGCCTCGCCGCCAACCCCGCCTGGCCGCTCGCCGCGGGGGCAGGGCGGCTCTTCGAGGCGGCGGGGGCCCTTCTCGGCCTCGCGGCCGAGAACGGTTGGGAGGGGGAGGCCGCGGCCCGGCTCGAGTCGCTCGCGGCGAGCGATGCCGGCGACGCGATGGCCTGGCCGGAGGTCGGGCTTCGCGATCTGCCGCGAGGGCCGGTCGTGCCCGGGCCCGCCCTGCTCGCCGCGGCGGCGCGGCGGGTCGCGGCGGGAGAAGACCCGGCCCGGGTCGCGTCGGGGTTTCATGCTACCTTCTGCAAGCTGGCCGCGGAGGCGGCGTCCCGCGTGTTTCCCGCGGGGACCGCGGTCATAGCGCTCGGCGGCGGGTGCCTCGTGAACCGGCTGCTCTCGAGGGGCCTCGCGGCCCGCCTCGAGGAAGCCGGCTTCGCCGTGAGGACGCCGCGCGCGCTTCCGCCCGGCGACGGGGGGCTCTCCCACGGCCAGGCGGTCCTCGCCGCCCTCTCGCTCGCGCGCGGGCGCGAGCCGGAGCTGAAAGGAGCGGTCTGATGTGCCTGGCGATACCGATGGAGCTGATCGAGCGGGGAGAGTACGACGGCGAGGTGGAGCTGAACGGCGTGCGCCGCAAGGTCTCGCTGATGCTCCTCCCCGAGGCCGAGGTGGGGGAGTACCTCCTGATCCACGCCGGTTACGCCATCGGGAAGCTCGACGCCGAGGAGGCCAAGGAGACGATCGCCCTCCTCGAGGAGCTGGCCCGCGCGTCGGGGGATGCGCCGTGACGGCCGACGCGCCCTTCTTCGATCCGAAGACGGTCGCGACCCTCGTTGCCCGCATTCGCGAGACCGCCGAGGCGCTCACCCGGCGGGTCGTTCTCATGGAGGTCTGCGGCACGCATACCCACGCGATCGCGGCCGCGGGCCTGCGCCGCCTCCTGCCCCCCGGCGTCCGGTTGATCTCGGGGCCGGGGTGCCCGGTGTGCGTCACGCCGGTGGACTACATGGACCGCGCCGAGGCGCTCTCGGCGCTTCCGGACACGATCGTGACCACCTTCGGCGACCTCATGCGGGTCCCGTCGAGCCGCGGGAGCCTCGAGCGGGCGAGGGCGAGAGGCGCGAGGATCGAGATCGTCTATTCGCCGCGCGACGCCCTCGACATCGCGCGCGCGGAGCCGAAGTCCCGCGTGATCTTCCTGGCGGTCGGGTTCGAGACGACGGCCCCCACCATCGTCGCGGCGGTCGAGGAGGCGGAGCGGCTCGGCATCCCGAACTTCCTGATCCTGCCCGGCAACAAGATCGTTCCCCCGCCGCTCCGGGCGCTCGCGAGCGACCCCGAGGTGCAGGTCAACGGCGTGCTCCTCCCCGGGCACGTCTCGGTCGTGACCGGCGCCTTGGAGTTCGAGTTCCTCGCGAAGGAATTCGGCGTCCCGTCCGCCGTCGTCGGGTTCACCCCCGCCGACGTGCTGCGCGGCGTGCTGGAGCTGGCGGAACAGCTTCGGGATGGGCGGGCCGAGGTCGCGAACCTCTACGGCCGCGTCGTGACGGCGGAGGGGAACCTCCACGCGCGCGCGCTCCTCGACAAGTTCTTCGAGCCGGCCGACACGGCGTGGCGCGGCCTCGGGCGCATCCCGCTCTCGGGCTTGGCGCTTCGCCCCGCGTGGGCGCACCGCGACGCGTCGCGGATCGCCGTCGAGCTGCCGGAGCCGGTGGAGCCCGCGGGGTGCCGGTGCGGCGAGGTGCTGAAGGGCACGATCGATCCGCCGGAATGCCCGCTCTTCGCGGGCGACTGCACGCCGGAGACCCCCGTCGGCGCGTGCATGGTCTCGAGCGAGGGGACCTGCGCCGCCTGGTACCGGCACGACCGCTGGGCCGCCGGGGCGCGTTCTTGAGCGGCCCCGAGAAGATCCTCCTGGCCCACGGGTCGGGAGGACGGCTGACCCACGCCCTCGTGCGGGAGACCTTCCTTCCGGCGTTCGACAATCCGTTCCTCGCGACCCTCTCCGACAGTGCGATCCTGCCCGAGCTGCCGCCGGGGCGCCCCGCCCTGACCACCGACGCGTTCGTCGTGGACCCGCCGGTCTTTCCGGGGGGCGACCTCGGCTACCTCTCGATCTGCGGCACGGTCAACGACCTCGCGGTCGCGGGAGCGCGGCCGCTGTGGCTCACCTTCGCGGTGATCCTCGAGGAGGGTCTCTCGGGCGAGCTGCTCGAGACGTTCGCGCAAGGCGCGGCTCGCGCCGCGGAAGAGGCGGGGGTCCGGGTCGTGGCCGGCGACACGAAGGTCGTCCCGCAGGGGAAGGGCGACCGCATGTACGCGGTGACGGCGGGTCTCGGCGTGGTTCCCCCGGGCCGGGAGCTTGGCGACCACCGGATCCGGCCGGGGGACGCCTTGCTGGTCTCCGGAACGCTCGGCGACCACGGCGCGACCGTGATGGCGTGCCGCCATGGGATGGCGGGGCCGGGCCTCAAGTCCGACTGCGCTCCCATCGCATCTCTCGTCGAGACGCTGCTCGCATCGGGCGCGGACGTCCACGCGATGCACGACCCCACCCGCGGCGGCGCGGCCGTCACCTGCAACGAGGTGGCCGGGCGGGCCGGCGTGCGCATCGTCCTCGACGAGGCGCGCCTGCCCGTGCGCGGCGAGGTCTCCGCGATCTCCGAGATGCTCGGGCTCGACCCGCTCTACCTCGCCTCCGAGGGCCGCGTCCTCGCCTGGGTCGCCGGCCCCGACGCCGATCGCGCGCTCGACGCCCTCCGTTCCCACCCGCTCGGCCTCGGCGCCGTGCGGATCGGCGAGGTCACCGCCGCCCCGCCCGGGGCCGTCCCCGTCCTCCTCCGCACCCGGATCGGCGGCGAGCGCCCCGTCGACCTCCTCTCCGGCATGGACCTACCGCGCATCTGCTGAGCCGTCGCGCTCGCGCCGCCCTCGACCCCTTCTCGGTCGGGTCCTCGTCTCGTCCCCTGCCGGATGCGTTCTCGCCAACCCGAAAAAGGGTTGTCTCCGAACGCATCCGGCAGGGGACGAGACGTCCGGCTTCGTTCGAGTTGGTTCCGGATCCGGACGGAGACACCCCCACGGTCGCAGTACCACGCGCGAGGACGAGGCGGCATGGGTTCGGAGACGGCCCTTTTCCGGGCCGGCGAGAACCCATGCCGCCTCGTCCTCGCGGCTCGAGTGTCCCGGGTCTCGGTTCGGCTATGCGTCAGTGCGACGGCGCGGACGGGAGAGGGGGGAGCGGTTCGCGGGTGTAGCGGCCGGAGGCGAGGTCGAGGAGCGTGCGGTAGGCGACGCGGGCCTCGGATTCGAGGAGGGCGCCGCTCAGCGTGTCGGGGCGGTCGGACGGGAGGTGCAGGTGGTCGTAGGCGTGCGTCGCGGCGAAGTAGAGGGTGGGGACACCGGCCTCGCGGAACGGGGTCGCGTCGGCGCCGCCGCCGCCCCAGGTCTCGTCGGTCATCGCGACACCAAGGACGCGGGCGCTCTCTCGCGCGAGCTTCCAGAGCGCGGGCGCGTCCTTGCCTCCGCCCGCCTGCACCGCGTCGCCGAAGCCGATGCAGTCGAGGTTCACCATCGCGACGGTGCGGTCGAGCGGGAAGGGGGGCGAGGCGGCGTACTTGCGGGCGCCGTCGAGGGAGTGCTCCTCGGAGGAGAAGAGGACGAACACGACGGTGCGCGGAAGGCGCGGGCCCCGTGCGAGCGCTTCGGCCAGGGCAACGACCGCGGCCGAGCCCGAGGCGTTGTCGTTCGCGCCCGGGTAGACGACGCGGCCGGCCTGGCTGCCGACGTGGTCGAGATGCGCGCCGACCACGACGAACTCCTCGGCGGCCCCGGAATTCTCGCCGCGAAGGACCCCGACGACGTTCATCGCGGGTGCCTCTCTCCGGTACTCTGCCCGGATGTCGAGCCGGGCGGTCGCGCGAAGGGGGAGGGAACCGGGGCGCTTCGCCGTCTCGATCCCGGACTCGAGGTCCTCGAGCGTGCGCCCGGTGCCGGCGAGCAGGTCCTCCGCGACGGCGGTTCCCACGTGAACGACCGGGAAGAGATCGTCTCTCTCGCCCTTTCCGTCCAGCAGGCTGCCGATCGGCTTCTGCGCGGGGGCCGGCTTCGGCGCGGACACGAGGAGCAGGCCGACGGCCCCGTGATCCGCGGCGGCTCGGGCCTTGGCGCGCGGGAGATCCGCCCCGGCCCAGTCCGCCCCGTCGATCTTCCACGACGGGGCGCCCTTGAACACGAGCGCGATCTTTCCCCGAACGTCGGTGTCGGAGTAGTCGTCGTAGCCACGACCGGGAATCGAGAGCCCCCAGCCTGCGAAGACCACGGGCGCGGCGAGGGTGGCCGAGCCGGTCAGGACGCGGCAGGCGTAGTCCTCGCCGAGGCGGTACTCGCGGACGCCCGACGCGTTTTCGACCGAGAGGTCGCAGCGCTCGATCCGGCTCGACTCGACGGTGAGATGCTGGAAGTAGCCGCCGTCCCCGCCGGGCTCGAGGCCCGCCGCGGCGAAGCGGTCGGCGACGTGCCGCGCCGCGCGGTCGTAACCCTCCGTGCCGGGCAGGCGGCCGTCCATCTCCGGAGAGGCGAGGATCCCGACCGTGCGGAGCAGCTCGGCGCGCGAGAGCGACGGGTCGGCAGCCGGCGCGCTCACGGGTTGCCGGCCGCCGCAGGCGGAAGCGGCCATCAGCGCGGCGACGGCGGCGACACGCACGACGCGACGGGGGATGCGGGGGCACGGTGAATTCACGAGGGGATAGGATGCCCCGGGGAGCGCTGCTTCCGCAAGCGGCTTGCCTGGCTGGCGCCGATGTGGTTCTTTAGGGGGGCGGAGGAGAGACGATGCCGATCTACGAGTTCTACTGTCGCGACTGCCACACGGTGTTCAGCTTCCTGTCGCGCGGCGTGAACCCGGGGAAGCGGCCCGCCTGTCCCCGCTGCGGGCTCGCCAATCTGCCGCGCCGCCCTTCGGCGTTCGCGATCTCGAAGGGGCGCAAGGAGGCCGAGGACGGCGGCGAGGAGGGCCTGCCCGACTTCGACGAGGCCAAGCTCGAGCGCGCCATGTCGTCCATGGCGGGCGAGATGGAAGGCCTCGACGAGAGCGACCCGCGCCAGGCCGCCCGCCTTGCGCGGAAGCTCTACGAGGCGGCCGGGATCCCGGTCGGGGGCGGTCTCGAAGAGGCGATCCGGCGCATGGAGGCGGGGGAAGACCCCGAGGCCGTCGAGGCCGAGATGGGCGACGTCCTCGACGCCGACCCCTTCGCGGCCACCCCCGAGAAACGCCTCGCGCGCCTCCGCCGCAAGATGCTCCCCGCCGCCGTGGACACGACCCTCTACGAGCTTTGACCTCCGTCCGCAACCGCGTGCCGGCGCTTTCTCGGCCGGGCCCTCGTCTCGTCCCCCGGCCGGATGCGTTCTCGCCAACCCGAAAAAGGGATGTCTCCGAACGCGTTCCGCCGATTTCTCGGCCAGGTCCTCGTCTCGTCCCACGGCCGGATGCGTTCTCGCCAACCCGAAAAAGGGTTGTCTCCGAACGCATCCGGCCGGGGGACGAGACGTGCGCTTCGTTCGGGCTGAGTTCCGGATCATCCGGATGGAGACACCCCACGCGGTTGCTGCCACCACACGCGAGGACGAGCCTGCATGGGTTCGTAGACGGCCCTTTTTCGGGTCGGCGAGAACCCATGCAGGCTCGTCCTCGCGGCCCGAGTGTCCGGGGTACGACGCCGAGACCGAGGACGGCAGGGGGCACGAGGGGATCTAGCGGGTGCCGGCGGCGGCGGCGGCGCGGCCGGCCTCGAAGGCGTCGAGGTTGACCTTGCGCACCTTGGCCGGAACCAGGGCCCCGATCGCTTCCCGCCAGGCGTCCTCGCCGAAGTCGAGGTGCCGCGAGAGGGCGCCGATCATCACGACGTTGACCACGCGCACGTTCCCGAGATGCGTCGCGATCTCGAGAGCGGGGACCAGGTCGAGGCGCGGAAACGTGGCCCGGAGCTTCCCGTCGAGGTCCTCGGGCCACACGGACTGTCCCGTGGTGACGGTGACGGGGCGGATCTCCTGCTCGTTCACCACGGCGAAGCCGCCCGGCTTGAGCTCGTGGGAGAACCGCAGCGCCTCGACCTTCTCGAACGACACGAGGAAGTCCGAGGTGCCCGTGGCGATCAGCGGGGAGGGAACGCGGTCGCCGATCCGGACCTGGCCGACGACGCTCCCGCCGCGCTGGGCCATCCCGTGGACCTCGCTCTTCTTGACGTCCTTCCCGCGGAGTAGGGCCACCTTGCAGAGGATCTCGCCCGCGAGGAGGATCCCCTGGCCGCCGACGCCCACCAGGGACACGTTGAGGATCGCGCTCATGACGGCACCTTCTCGCTGACCGCCTCGAGGCGGCAGACCTGCACGCACATGCCGCAGCCCACGCAGAGCACGTCGTTGATCCGGACCTTGTGCTTCCCGGTCGCCTCGGCGACCGCGTCGGACGTCTCCATCGCGGGACAGCCGAGGCGGAGGCACGCGCCGCATCCCGAGCACTTGTCCGGCTCGATCTCGTACCGCTCCTCGATCTGGATCCGCGCCCCCAGGACGCAGGCCCGGCGGCTGACCACGACGGACGGCTCGGGGGTGTCCAGCTCCTCCTTGAGGGCCTGATAGGTCGCCTCGAGGTCGTACGGGTCCACGACGCGGACCCGCTTGACACCGAGGCCGTGCGCGACGTCCTCGATCTTCGTCTCGGGGGCCTCGGCGCCCATCAGCGTCTTGCCGGTTCCGGGATGCTGCTGGTGGCCGGTCATCGCCGTCGTGCGGTTGTCGAGCACCACCACCGTCCCGTGGCTGTTGTTGTAGACCATGTTCAGGAGGCCGGTGATGCCGGAATGGAAGAAGGTGCTGTCGCCGATCACCGAGGCGATCCGGCCGCGCTGGCCGGCCTTCTCCATCCCGTGCGCGTTCGTCACGCTCGCCCCCATGCAGACGATCGTGTCCATCGCGTCCAGCGGGGCGAAGGCGCCGAGCGAGTAGCAGCCGATGTCGCCGGTCACGATCGCGCGCAAACGGTGCAATGCGTAGAACACGCCGCGATGCGAGCAGCCCGGGCAGAGGACCGGCGGCCGCGCGGGGAGGCCGGACATCGGCGCCGGCAGGGGGGAGGGCTCGCGCCCCGCGACCTCGGCCGCGAGGTCGGCCAGCCGGTCCGGGTTGAGCTCGCCGATACGGAGCGAGTGCCGGGGCTTCTCGACGCGGATGCCGAGACCGACGATCTGCTCCTCGAGGTAGGCGTCCCCTTCCTCGACGACGTAGAGCTTCTCGACCGAGGCGGCGAACTCGCGCAGCAGGCGCTCGGGGAGCGGATGGGTCATGCCGAGCTTCAGGATCGAAGCGCCCGGAAAGGCCTCCCTCGCGTAGCCGTACCCGATGCCCGAGGTCACGATCCCGACCTTGTCGCCGCGCTCGATCTTCTGGAAGGCGCTGCGCTCCGCGTACTCCGCCAGCCGGTGGAGCTTCTCCTCGAGGCGGACCCTCATCACCTTCGCGTACATCGGCACGGGAATGGTCTTCGAGATGTCCTTCGTGTAATTGCGGTCGCCGCGGGGCTTCCGCTCGAACGCGCCGAGGTCCACGACGCCGGAGGAGTGCGAGACGCGGGTCGTCGTCCGGACGAGCACCGGGACCTCGAACTCCTCGGAGAGATCGAGGGCGGTCCGGACCATGTCGTAGCAGTCCTGGCTGTCGGACGGCTCGAACATCGGCATCTTGCCGAACCGGGCGACGTGCCGGTTGTCCTGCTCGTTCTGCGAGCTGTGCATGCCGGGGTCGTCGGCCGTCACGACGACCATCCCGCCGTTCGCGCCGATGTAGGCGAAGGTCATGAGCGGATCCATCGCGACGTTGAGCCCGACGTGCTTCATCGCGGTGAGGCACCGGGCGCCGGCGAACGAGGCCCCGATGACCACTTCCATCCCGACCTTCTCGTTGACCGCCCACTCGCAGTAGATCTCCTTGAACTTCGCGACGTTCTCGAGGATCTCGGTGCTCGGCGTTCCGGGGTAGGCGGAGGCGACCTCGACGCCGCCGGCGAATGCCGCATGGGCGATGGCCTCGTTGCCGGAGAGGACCTTTCGGCTGGTGGTGGTGTCCGACATGGGCGTTCCTTCATCGGTGGGCCCGGGTGGCCCCGGGCGGAGTGAGGCCCATCGTAGCAGAGGGTCGGGGGAAGAAACAGGGCGCCGGCGGGCCGCGCGGACGCGGGAAGGGGAGGAGGTGGCGGGAGTGAAGAACAAAGAAAACCCCGGGCGCCGGACCGATCCGGCACCCGGGGCTCGAAACCGAGGGACCGGACTAGAGCGGTTCGGAGCGGGACTTGGTGAGGCCCTTCTTCTTGCCCTTGCCCTTGGTCAGCGGGTCCGACGCGGCCGCCGTCGGATCGGAGGCCGCCCGGTTGCCGAGCTCCTGGCCGAAGCTGTTGAGGAAGGCGTCGACCTGCGAGGGCGTGAAGATCGCCTGGGGATTCTGGGTGGTAACCTTGAGTCCCAGCGCCGACGCGATGGACGCCACCGACCCTTCGGTCAGCGTGTTGTCGAACCGCAGCTCGGGCAGCGCATATCCCGCGGCGCGGAGCGAGCCCGCCGCAGCGGCAGGATCGGCGGCCTCCAGGTGGTGAACTTTCGCGACGGCCACCAGGAACTGCCCGGTCGTCACGTTGTCGGTTGCGGCGAAGGCGGCGGCTCCGGCCGTGAGCACCACCGCCGCGACCAGGATCGAAACGCAGAGTCTCGGAATTCGATTCATCGCTAGCTCCATCTCCTTCTGGCGAAAACTCGATAGAAAACAGCGCAACGGCCGATCGCCAAGTCGGGAAGATCGCCACACGCTCCCAGCGGTTCCCCCGAGCCCGGAAATCGGACCGCGCTTCTATTTACGGTCTCCCCGGGATTTCTGCAAGGGCGAGGCGCCGACAAGAGAGCCAGGCCGCGGTCGGGGCGTCCGCAGGGTCACTCCGCCCGGAGAGCCTCCACGGGGTCGAGGGCCGCGGCCCGGCGGGCGGGGAGGACGCCGCTCAGGAGGCCGACCGTGAGGCTGACGAGGAGCGCCGCGGCCACGAACCGGAAGGGGGTCTCGACGGGGAGACCGGGAAGGGTGCGGCGCAGGACGGCGGCGAGCCCCAGCCCCACCGCCACCCCGAGCACACCCCCCGACAGCGAAAGGACGGAGGCCTCGAAGAGGAACATGGCGAGGATCTGGCCGGGCGCGGCGCCGAGGGCCTTCGCGAGGCCGATCTCGGCGGTTCGCTCGTTCACCGAGATCCACATCATGGTCAGGATCCCGATGGCACCCACGACGAGCGAGATCGCCCCGATCCCGGCCACGGCGAACCCGACGATTCCTATGACACGCCCGAGGACGTCGAGCATCTCCGTCTGCGTGACGATGGTGAAGTCCTCCTCGCCGCCGTGCCGGGCCATCAAGGTCTTGCGGATCCCCGCGACGACGAAGTCGGCGTCGAGGCGGTTCGAGAAAAGGACGTCGATCTCCACCAGGTCGTCGCGGTTGAAGAGCCGCTGGGCCGAGGCGACCGGGACGTAGGCGGTGTCGTCGAGATCGAAGCTCAGGAAACGTCCCTTCGGCTCCATGATGCCGATCACCACGAAGCGCCGCCCCCCGATTCGCACGTGCTCGCCGAGCGCGTTCGCCTCGCCGAAGAGCTCGCGCTTGAGCTTGGGCCCGAGCACCGCGAGGGGGGCCGCCCGCCAGGGGTCTCCGGCCGGCAGGAAGCGGCCCTGCCGGATCCGGAACTTCCAGACGTCCGGAACGTCCGGCGTGACGCCGTAGACGAACACGCTCCGCCCCCGCTCGCCGGCCTCGACGCGCGCCATCCCCATCGCGAGGGCGACGTACTTCTCGGCCCCGGGCACGCGCAGGATCTCTCTCGCGTCCCCGAGGGTCAGCTTCCGCACGGTGCCCACGACCGAGCCCGAGATCCCGGTGGTCTTGATCTTGCCCGGCTGGATCGCGAGCGTGTTCGTCCCGAACTGGGTGAACTCGGCCATGATGTACGCGCGCGCCCCCTCGCCGATGGACGTCAGCAGGATCACCGAGGCGACGCCGATCAGGATCCCGAGCATCGTGAGGCCCGACCGGAGCCGGTGGGCGACGATCGCTCCCCAGGCGAGACGGAGGAGGTCCTTCGAAGTCATCGGCCCGCCAGCGCGGCCACCGGGTCGAGCCGCGACGCGCGGCGCGCGGGGAGCGCGCCGAAGACCATGCCGACCGCGAGGGAGACCGCGAGCGCACCGGCGACGGCCCAGTTCGGGGGCGAGAACGGAAACGTCGGATAGAACGCCAGGAGGATCCGGTTCCCCGCGAGGCCGGCCAGGAGACCGAGAACGCCCCCCGACGTCGAGATCAGCGCGGCCTCCGTGAGGAACGCCGCCAGGATCTGCCCTTCCGTGGCCCCCACCGCCTTCAGCAGCCCGACCTCGCGGCTCCGCTCGCTGACCGACACGAGCATCACGTTCATGATCCCGATGCCGGCGACCGAGAGGGAGATCGCCGCGATCCCGGCGAGCGCCGCGGTGAGGATCCCCAGGATCCGCCCGAAGGTCGCGACGACCGAGTCCTGCGTGAACACGGTCACGTCCTCGATCCCGTCGTGCCGCTCGGTCAGGATGCGGAGGACCTCGCCCTTCGCCTCCTCGATCCGGTCGTGCGACGAGATCTCCACGAGCGCGCGGAACAGCCCGCGCCGGTTGAACATCCGCATCGCCGTGACCACGGGCACGTGCACGACCTCGTCGAGGTCGATTCCGAGCGAGGTCCCTCGCGGCGCGATCACGCCGATGACCCGGAAGCGCTCGTCGCCGATCCGCAGCATCTCGCCGAGGGGGTTCAGCCCCGCGAAGAGCTCCCCCTGGACCTTCGCCCCGATCACGCACACCCGCGGCGCCCTGGAGGTCTCGACGTCGGGAAGGTAGCTTCCGATGCCGATCTTGAGGCGCCGCACCCCGAGCATGTCGCGCGTCGTCCCGAAGACCGTGATCTCGCGGCTCAACCCCCCGAACCGCGCCGTCGCGGTGCCGACGGAGAGTGGCGCGACGCGCCGCACGAACGGGACCCGCCTCGGGAGCCCCTCCACGTCATCGACCGTCAGCTCGTGGACGGTGCCCCCGATGATCGGAGCCACCCCGGTCGTCTCGGTCTTGCCGGGGACCAGGATCAGGAGGTTGCTGCCGAGCGACGTGAACTCGCCGGTGACGTAGACCCGCGCTCCCTCGCCGAGACTGGTGAGCATCGTGACCGCCGCGACGCCGATCGCGATGCCGAGGAGGGACAGCCCCGTCCTCAGCCGGTGCCCGCGGAGCGCACCCGCCGCGAACCGGAGTAGGTCACCGAGACCCAAGGGCGGCTCCTATCGCCGAGGGCCGCCCGCCCTGGCCTCGAGCTCTTCCACGAAGCCGGGCGGGAACCGGACACCGAGGCGGCTCGCCTCGCGAGCCTCCGCGAGGGCGCGGGGGAGATCCCCGAGACGGTAGGCGGCGACCGCGAGGCTGTAGTGCGCCTCGGCGAACCCGGGGTCCAGCCGGAGCGCCTCGGCGTATCGCGCTACGGCCTCGTCGAACCTTCCCTTCTCCGCCATCGCGAGCCCGAGGTTGTACTGCGCGTTCGCGTACCCCGGGTTCAGCCGGACCGCCTCCGTCAGGAACCCGATCGCCTCGTCGGTCTTCCCCTGCTGGAGCAGCGCGCCGCCGAGACTGCTCAGCGCGCCGATCTCCCGCGGCTCGATCCGGAGCGCCTCGCGGTACTGCGCGATCGCGTCGTCCACGCGGCCGCGCTTCGCGAGGGCGGTCGCGAGATGGCAGTGCGCCTGGGTGTTGCCCGAGGTCACGGCGACCGCCCGCTCGAACAGCGTGACGCCGTCGGACCAGTAGCGGGTCTCGGCGCGGGCGGCGGCGCCGAGCGCCAAGAGCGCCGCGATCGCCGGCACGCCGAGAGCCCAGGTCCTGCCCCGCGGGACGAAGCGATCGGCCAGGTCCGACAGCCCCCAGGCGGCGATCACGAAGAGCCCCACCAGCGGGAGGTAGGTGTAGCGGTTCGCCATGGACTGGAGCCCCACCTGGACGAGGCCGATCACCGGCACCAGCATCCCGAGATACCAGAGCCAGCCGACCGCGAGGTAGGGAAGCCGGCGGCCGAACCGCACGGCGAGGTAGGTGACCGCGGCCAGCACGGCAAGCGCCGCGAGCCACTTCCACGCGGCGATCCCGGAAAACGGGTGGGGATAGTACACGGAGAGCCCGGACGGCACGACCGCCAGGATCGCGTAGCGAACGTACGCCACGAGGGCGTTCGCGATCCGGGCCGGCAGCGGAATGCGCTCGAGAAGCGTCACCGCGCCGGATGCGAGCTGGACGCCGTAGGTGACGGCGCTCGACGCCGCCGCCAGCGCGAAGAGCGGCCACTTCTCCCACGCGCGCGAGAGCAGGTCGCGGCCGAAACGCCCCGCTCCCCTCGACGCCGTCAGCCGCCCGAGCGGCCAGTAGTCGAGGAGCAGGAACACGAACGGGAGCGTGACGATCATCGGCTTCGCCATGAGTCCCAGCGCGAAGAGCGCCGCGGTCAGCGCGTACCGGCCGCGCCCCCCGCGGCGCGCCCACGCGACGTAGGCGATCGCCGCGAGCAGGCCGAAGAAAGCGCTCAGGACGTCCTTGCGCTCGGCCACCCACGCGACGGACTCCACGTGCAGCGGGTGCAGGGCGAACAGCGCGGCGACGAACGCGCTGCGCCAGGTCCTCCCGGTCGCGCGATCGAGCAGGAGGAGCAGGAGGACCGCGTTGGCCGCGTGGAGGAGGAGACTCGTCAGGTGGTGGCCCCACGGGTCGAGGCCGTACCACCGGCAGTCCAGCATGTGCGAGATCCAGGTGAGCGGGTGCCAGTTGTAGGAGTGGTAGCCGGTGAACGCCCGGACGATCCCGTCGAGGGTCACCCCCCGGTTCACCATCGGGTTCGACGTGACGTAGTCGGCGTCGTCGTAGGCGTCGATGAAGCCGTTCCCGAGCGAGGGCGCGTACACGGCGATCGTCGCACCGGCCAGCAAAATGGCCGCCAGGACCGTGCGTTGGCGGCCCGCGACCCCGCGCGTCATGCCGCGGTCTCCGACGCCACCGCCCCGTCCACGAGGCGGACCCGCCGGTGCGCGCGCCGTCCGATGGCGGGGTCGTGGGTCACGACGACGAGCGTCAGCCCGCCCGCGTTCAGTCCCTCGAGCAGCGAGACCACCTCGGCCCCCGAGGCGGAGTCGAGGTTCCCGGTCGGCTCGTCCGCGAGGAGGATGGAGGGCCCCATGACCACGGCCCGCGCGCTCGCGACGCGCTGCCTCTCACCTCCCGAGAGCTGATCGGGACGGTGCTGGGCGCGCTCGGAGAGGCCCACGGAGCGGAGCGCGCTCGCGACCCGCTCGGCGCGCTCGGCGCGCTCGACGCCCGCGAACATCAAGGGGAGCTCGACGTTCTCCGCGGCGGTGAGCCGCGGCACGAGGTGGAAGGCCTGGAACACGAAGCCGATCTTGTGACGGCGCACCTTCGAGAGCTCGCCCTCGTCGAGCCGCGCGACCTCTTGCCCATCGAGGACGTACGACCCCGCGGTCGGCCGGTCGAGGCAGCCGAGGATGTTGAGCAGGGTGGACTTCCCGGAGCCCGAAGGGCCCATCACCGAGACGTACTCCCCCGGTCCGATCGACAGGTCGACCTCGCGGAGCGCGTGCACCGGCCGGCCTCCCACGCCGTACACCCTCGAGATGCCGCGCAGCTCGATCACTTGAGCGTCTCGCCCGCGATCTCGACCGGTGCGCCTTCTTTGATCTCCGCGCGGTCGAGAGACACCACGACCGCCTCGCCGGGGGCCGGCCCCTCCTTCACCTCGACGAACTCCCAGTTCCTGAGGCCGGTCTTGACCGGCACGGCGACGAGCTTTCCGCTCCGGACCACCAACACCTTGCTCCCCTCGATCAACGCGTAGCTCGGAACGCGAAGCACCCCTTCGCGGGAATCGAGGATCACCTCGACGTCCGCCGACGTGCCGGGGAGCAACGACTTCGCGAACGCCGCGTCGTCGAGCTCGGCCTCGACCTCGAAGGTCCGGTTCTGCTCCTCGACGTCGAGCACGTAGGGGGCGACGCGCGTGACGCGCCCCGGGAACGAGCGGCCGGGGAGCGCGTCCATGGTGATCCGCACCGGCTGGCCCGGGCGGACCCGTCCCACGTCCACCTCGTCCATCGGCACGCTGACGTAGATCGCGTCGGGATCGATCAGCTCGAGCACGGGCGGGATCGGCAGGCCGGGAGGGGAGGGGGTGATGAACTCGCCGACCTCGGTCTTGAGGTCCGCCACGACACCGTCGAACGGCGCGCGCAGCACCGTCTTGGCGAGGGTGGCCCGCGCGACGTCGAGCGCCGCGGCCGCCTGCTCGATCCGCGCGCGCGCCGCATCGCACGAAGCCGCCGCCACCTCGCTCCGGCTCTCGAACTGGTCGAGGATCTCCTGGGAGACCACGCGGTCGCGCGCCAGCCTCGAGTAGCGGTCGAGATCCCGCGCCGATTGCTCGGCGGCGCGGCAGGCCTCCCGCTCCGAGGCGCGCGCGGCGTCGAGAGCGCGCTCCTGGAGAGCGACCTGCGCGCCGTACTCGGCCTGCGCGAGCCGCAGGAGGACCTCGCCCGCGCGGACCCTGTCCCCCTTTCTCGCGGTCAGCGTCTCGACGCGCCCGCCGACCTCCGCGCTGAGCGATGCGCGCCGGCGGGACTGGACCGTGCCGGCCTTGCTGTTGGTGACGGTCTCCTCGACGCGCCCCGGCGCGGCGCGGAACACGGTGACCGGGACCGGCGCGCTCCGGAAGACCGTGAGGCGAAGGGCGACGATCGCGGCGGCGAAGAGGACCAAGGCGACGATCCGGCGCGTCCAGGGTGATCTCATGGCGGGAATGGTACAAGAAAAACAGGCGCGAGCCGCCGGGCGCCGGGGAGCGCCGGACGTCCTTCGGGGGCCGCGTCCCGGCCGCCGCGCGTCAGCGCCGGCGACGGGCCGTCTTCGCTGGTTTCTTCGGGCCGCAAGCCTTGTAGAGGACCACCTCGCGCCCACCCTTGCGGTGCTCGGCGTGGTCCATCAGCTCGCGCATGAGGAAGATGCCCCGTCCATGGGGAAGCTCCAGCCGTTCGGCGGAGCGGGGATCGGGCACCGCGGAGGGGTCGAACCCCGGCCCCTCGTCGCGGATGGCGAGGAGGATGCCGTCGTCGGGGTCTCCGTAGCACCGGAGCAGGACCTTCTTGTGGGAGTCGTTGTTGTTGCCGTGGATGATCGCGTTGGCGAGAGCCTCGCGGACGGCTATCTCGACGTCGGCCACGTCGGACGAGAGGCAGCCGGCTTCGCGCGCGACCGTCATGACCTTGTCGACGGCGAGGTTGATGGACTCCCTCGTGCTGGGGAGCAACGCTCGGAACCGGAGGACGAGGCGACGTCGATCGAGCTTCACCGGAAGCCTCGAGGACCTCTCGGTGGCCACGGTTCTCGACGCTTTCGCCACGAAACCTCCCCGGGTCAGGACGCTGCGGGCGCCTGCCCGTGCCGGCACTAAGATACCGTTCATTACGGCGAATGACGAGCCGGAGTTTCGGCCCGCTTCGTCCCGGCTCGGACGTGTCCTCGCCAACCCGAAAAAGGGTTGTCTCCGGACACGTCCGAGCCGGGACGACGCAGGTCGTTAGGTGGTGGCGAGCAGGGCGTCGATCTTGGCGGCGCAGATGAAGTCGTTCTCCGAGAGGCCGCCGATGGCGTGGGTGGTGTAGCGGACGCGGACGAGGTTGTAGCCCACCTCGAGGTCCGGGTGGTGGTCCTCGCGGTGGGAGATCCAGGCCGTGGCGTTCACGAACGCCATCGTTTCGTGGTAGTTCCGGAAGTTGAACAGCTTCTGGATCTCCTTGCCGGAGGGATCGAGGGTCCAGTGGTCGAGCTTCGCTATCAGCTTGCGGGCCGCCTCGAGGGCGAGGGGCTCGACGCCGCCCTCGCAGGGCTTGCAGTGCTTCGTGGCCAGGTCGCTCATGTCTCACCTCATCCGGGGACGATCCCCGGGTCCGAGCGATCGATTATCGCCGGTGACGGCCTCGAGGGCGAGGGGGCCCGGCGGGCAAGGGATCCTCCGGGGTTTCGGCGGGCCCCCGGATGCGCTCTAATGTCCGTCCCGCCCTCGCGGGACGAGGTGACGATGCGCGGACGACGGCTCCCGGCTCTCGTGGCCTGGCTACTGGTAGTGGGCGTGGCGTTCGCGGCGCCGGGCGCGGGGGTGGCGCCCTCGCCGTCTAGCCCATCGCCGCGGCTCGCGGTGATCGTCGTGCTCGACGGCCTCTCCTGGGACGCGCTGGCGGGTGCCAAGCCCGCGTTCACGTCCGGTCTCAAGCGCTTGCTCGACGAGGGGCTCGTGGAGAGCGCCTGCCGGTACCGGCATCTCAACACCGAGACCGGCCCCGGCCACGCCTCCCTCTCCACCGGGGCGCCTCCTAGCGTCAACGGCATCGTCGCGAACGACTGGCACGAGATGGGGCCCGGCGGGAAGATGCGGCGGGTCTACTGCGCGGAAGAGGCCGGCGCCACGGGCGCCACGGCGAGGAAGGGGCCGTTCCAACTTGCCGCGCCGACCCTCGGGGACCGGCTCGTCGAGCAGCGGCCGGGGGCCCGGGTCGTATCGATCTCCGGAAAGGACCGCGCCGCGATTTTCCTCGCCGGGAAGAACCCGAAGCACGTCGTCTACTGGCTCGATTCGCGCTCGGGGCAGTTCGTGACCACCCCGGCCTACGATCCGTCGGCCCCGGGCGCCCCGCGCGCGGCGGCGATCGTGGCCGCGTTCAACTCGTCCCGCGGCGGGGCCAAGCTCGGGGAGCGGTACGGGACCGTCTGGCGGAAGCTGGACGGCGGACCGCTGCCGGCGGGGGTCAAGGCACCGGCCGCGGAGGCCGACATCGCGCCCTACCAGGTGCCGGCGGTGGGGATCGGCTTCGACCATGACCTCGCGAAGGCGCCTTCGGGGTTCATTCGCGGCTTCTTCTTCAGCCCGTTTCAGGACGAGGCGATGACGGACCTCGCCGTCGACCTCCTGGGCGACGACGAGCTCGGGCTCGGGCGCGGCTCGGTGCCCGACCTGCTTTGCGTCTCGTTCTCCGCGAACGACTACGTCGGGCACGCGTACGGGCCCGAGTCGGCCGAGAGCCTCGATCTCCTGCGCCGCTTCGATCGGTCGATCGGGCGGCTCCTCGACGCCCTCGACCGGCGATTCGGCAAGGGGGGCGTCACGCTCGCCCTGTCCGCCGATCACGGGATGTCGCCGATCCCCGAGGTCGAGCGCAAGCGCGACCCGTCGTTCAAGGGGAAGCGCCTCTACGACCGGGAGACGGCATCCACGCTGACTACCTTTCAGGATTGGCTGGGACGGCTGATCGACCGCGACCTCTGTCTCGACCCCGCGGCCCGTCCGATTCGCGGGTTGGGTTGCTGGTCGGTGTACTACGACCGGGACATCCTCCCGCTGCGAACGGTCGCCGGCCCGTGCGGCCCTGCGGGACGCGAGGTGACCACGGTGGACCTCGACGGGGCGCTCGAGCGGGTGGTCGCGCGGTTCTTCGCCGACGAGCTCGAGGGAGTCTTGCCGATTTCGCGCCAGGGCCATTGGCCGTCCGCGGACTCGGCGGTGCCGTTCGCGCGGAACGATCTCCACCCCGGCCGCTCGGGGGACGCGTTTCTCGTGCCTCGCTACGGCGTGATGCTCCAGGGAGACCCGGGGCGCGGGACCGGGCACGGCTCGCAGTTCGGCCCCGACACGCACGTCCCGCTGCTGTTCTGGGGCGCGGGCATCGTGCCGGGCGTCTCCGACGCGGACACGGCGCCCTACGACCTGGCGCCGACTCTCGCGAAGATCCTCGGCGTGCGCCTCCCCGACGCCACCGGCCGCTCGCTGGTCCCGTAGTGCGCCGGCGTCCCTCGTCGACCTTCCCGTAACGCCGGCCCGCGAGGGCGAGGCCGGGAGCGTCCGAAGACGCCCCTTTTCCGGGGCGGCGAGGACGCTCCCGGCCTCGTCCTCGCGGACCACCACGTTGTTTGCGGGCTAGCGTCCCGCCCGAGGCGTGGGCTGGCGGCGGAACGCGGCGAGCAGGTAGAACCGGTCCGGGTAGGCGTGGTGGAAGACCCGCTCGGCGCCGAGGCTCCGCGCGAGGTCGTCGATCCACGGCTCGCCGGGTTCAGCGGGGCCGGCGGGGCGCAGGTACCAGCGCCGGAACTCGGGGGACTGGAAGATCGCGTTCTCCTCGGGGGACCAGGGGAGGAGGCTCAGCCCCTCCGGGGGGCGCTCCGGGTCTCCCTTCGCCGCGAACACGAGCACGACGAGCTCGGGGCGCTTGTCGAAGAGGTAGGCCGGGTCGTACTGCTTGAGCAGGAAGGTGCCGGGGCTCTTCGCGATGTGGCGGTCCGTGAGACCCGTGATGTCCAGGACCCGCAGTTCGTCGCAGAGATAGCCCACGATACCGATGTCCATCAGCGCGACCGTGTCGCCGGGCCTCGCGGCGCCGCCGCGCAGCCATTCGGCCAGGGCGCGGTGCCCTTCCGCGTAGCCGCGGGCGCGGACCGTGACGATCCGCTCGAACGCCGCGCGCACGTCGGACTGGGTCCACGCCGCGAGCGGCACCAGCGCGACGAGGAGGAGCGGGGCCAGCCAGCGGGGCCTCGCGAGCCAGCGCCCGGCGATCCCGGCCCAGCCCATCGCGACCGCGCAGGCGGCGAGCGGAAGGACCGGCACGATGAGCCGCCAGCCGAGCATCCAGTCGGGGCCGGTGGCGAGGGGAAGGAGGGCGCCCGCCACCGCCAGGGCCAGGAGCGGCGCCGCCGCGCGGCGGCGGATGCCGCCGAAATACCAGCCCGCGATCGCGGCGGCGATTCCCACGACACCCAGGACCGGCGGAAGCGCTCCCTGGCGCACGTAGGTCCAGGAGGTCATCGAGCCGACGCCGCCCGCCTTCGCGTAGTACGTGTTCGGGAGCCACTCGCCGTCGTAGGCGATCCAGCGGAAGGCGTACTGAGCCGCCGTGGCGGAGCCTACGATCGCCCCGTCCAGGATCGGCAGCCGGAGACGTCCGACGACCTCGCGGAAGGAAGATCGAATCTCACCCGGCCCGCCGCTCCAGGCCACGGCGGCCTGTGCGACCGCCCAAGCGCCGAACAGCGCCGGTCCCTCCGGCCGCGTCAGCGCCGCCGCCGCGAAAGCCAACCCCGCGCCGCGCCACCGGCCGTCCTCTCCCGCCCGGACACCGAGCAGCACGCCTAGCCCGAGGAGCGCGGTGAAGAACGCCGTCTCGAGCCCGCTGACGGCGTTGACGGTGTAGGAGGGTGCGACCGCCAGGAGTCCCGCCGCGACGGCGCCGACCACTCCCGGGCTCGCGCCGCCTCGCTCGAAGGGCTCCACCAGCCGCCTGCAGAGCAGGAAGGAGATCGCCAGGCCGCCCGCGCCGCAGAGGAGGCCCAGCCCCTTCGCGAAAAGGGGCACGGCGCCTTCTCCCCCGAGCGCGAACACCGGCGCCATGACGAGCATCCAGAGGAGGTTCGAGTACCCCTCGACGCGCTCGCCGGGATTGAAGTAGGGCCCGCGCCCGGTGGCGAGGAAACGGCTGTACCGGAACGTGATGTACGCGTCGTCATTCACGTACCGCAGGAGCTCGGCCGCCTGCGCGAGGAATAACACGATGGCCGCGACGAGCAGGACGGCGCCGAGCCATCGCGCGGCCCCGCCTCCGCCGGCCGCCGCCTTGCGCGCCCTCATTGCGCCGGGCGCCCGACGTAGCCGAGGGAGCGCAGCCGCTCGAGGGCCTCGCGATCCCCCTCGCCGTCGCCGAAGGGCTGGTCGCGGTAGGGCTGCATCGCGTCGAGGATCGCGAGGAGCCGGGTGGCTTCCTCTCGGGCGTCGCCATAGCGGTTCCTTAGCTCACCCGGATCGTCGGCCGTACGGAACATCTCGCTCCGGTCGGGGAAGTTCCGTCTCAGGATCAGCTTCCACGCGCCGTCGGTGACGCAGTAGAGCCGGCCGTCGAGCGGCCTGCCGCGAAGCACGTCCGCGTTGAGGTCGAACTCGTTGAGCTGCTCGGCGTAGGCGATCCGCGGGGGCTCGGCCTCTCCGGCGATCAGCCGGCGGAGGCTGTGCTCCCTCATCCTTCCGGGAGGCGCGATGCCCAGCGAGTCGAGCACGGAGGGAAAGATGTCGATCGTCCGGACGACCCCGGAGACGGCCTTCCCGCGCGGCCCGCCGGGCAGCCGCACGAGGAGCGGAACGTGGATCTGCTCCTGGTAGAGGAGTTGGTGTCCGGGCCAGCCGTGATCCCCGAGCCCCTCTCCGTGGTCCGCGACGACGACGACGATCGTGTTCTCGTACTTGCCGGCGGATTTGAGCGCGGAGACGATTCGCCCGATCTGGAGGTCCATGTAGTAGACCTCCGCGTCGTAGATCGCTCGCTTGACGTCGAGGGGCGCTAACCCCTCCGGCGGGAAGCGGCGGAGGATCTCGTCGGGGGGACGGATGTAGGTGTCGTGCGGATCGAAGAAGTGGACCCAGGCGAAGAACGGCCCCCGGGCCTTGCCGAGCCACTCGAGCGCCCGGTCCGCGGTCGCGTCGGAGCGGCGCTGGTTCGGGGCGAGGGCCCACAGCCACGGCCCGTCCTGGCGAGGCTGGACCAGGATCGAGCCGACCGGCTTCGCGAGGCCGTTGTCCCACCGCTCGAAGCCGCGCTCGAGGCCGAAGTACTCGGAGACGGTGAAGGCGCTCAGGAACGCCCCGGTGCTCCAGCCCTTCTCTCCGAGGACGGTCGCGAGGGTCGGGACGGAGTCCGGCAGGCGATGGCCCGCGGGCGCGTAGATGACGCGCAGCCCGTGCTGGAACGGGTACAGCCCGGTAAGGATGGACGCATGCGATTGCGGCGTCGAGCCGGACGCGGAATAGGCGGCGTCGAAGCGGATCCCGTCCGCGGCCAGCGCGTCGAGGTTCGGGGTCGTCCCGCGCTTTCCGCCGTAGCAGCCGAGCCGGTCGAGGCGCGTCGTGTCGAGGGTGACGAGGAGAACGTTGGGACGGTCCGACGCGCCTCGACCCGAGCAAGCGCCGGCGACGAGAGCCGCCGCGAGGGCCGCGCCCACGATCGAAACCGCTCCGGCTCTGCGCCGCAAGAAATCCTCGTCTCCCCGGCCCGACCCGGTTTTCGTATCCGAAGTCGCGGCAATCCGCGCGCCTCGCAGCCCGCTACTTCTTCTGCTCCCTGCGCACCGCCTCCTTGAGCCGCTGGATGTGGCCGCGGCCCATCCCCTTCACCTCGCACCCCAGCTCGAAGTAGCGGCGGATCCGGTCGTCGTCGAGGACGCAGAAGCAGTCCACGATCGCGCAGGGCTTCCCGACGGCGGCGACGACCTTCTCGGGAGCGAGGTCGAGGTAGGGCGCGTGCCGCACCGCGAAGACGATCGCGTCCCTCCCGCGCATCGCCTTGAAGAGGTCCTTCTCGATCCGGAGATCGGTCAGCCGGTCCTGCCGGTGGAAGAACCGCGCGCGGCTCTGGCCCGGCCCCGGGTAGCTTTCCTGGGACTCGAACTCCCACCAGTGCTCCACGTACGGGTCGTGGACGCGGAGGTCGGCCCCCATCTCGCCGAGCCGCCTGACGAGGACCTCCGAGCCGCTGTACCGCGTGTCCCCGACGTCCTCGCGATAGGCCGCGCCGAGGATCAGCACCGCCGCGGAGGCGATCGGACGGCCGAGGTTCCTCAGGGCATCGCGTACGAGCTGCGCGGCGTGGAGCGCACGCGTGTCGTTGATGTCGATCGCGAGCGGTGTCAGCTTGAAGATGTCGTCCTCGAATCCGTGGATGTGCTTGTAGGCCCAGACGCCCAGGCCCCCGTCCTTGGGGAGGCAGTACCCGCCGATGCCCGGGCCGGGGAAGATCATGTTCGAGTGGGTCGGCCGAACCTTGATCGCCTCGATCACCTTCTTGAGGTCGACGCCGTTCCGCTCGGAGAAGAGCGACCATTCGTCCAGGAACGCGAGGATCGTCGCGCGGTAGCTGTTCTCGATGATCTTGGCGGTCTCGGACTCGATCGGCCGGTCGAGGACGGTCAGCGGGAAGCGCTCGGTGTTCAGGACCTCGGTCAGGAACTTCTTCACCTTCCGCTTCGACTTGTCGTTGACGCCGCTGCACACGCGCCAGAAGTCCCGGATCGAGCGGACGTAGTCGCGCCCCGGCATGACGCGCTCGTAGCTGTGGGCGAGCAGGGGATCGCTCTTGATCCCGCGCTGCTCGAAGACCTTCTTCATGATCGGGTAGGCGATCTGCTCCGTTGTGCCGGGCGCCACCGTCGTCTCGATCAGCACGAGGGCCCCGGGCTCGATCTTTTCGGCGATCACCGCCATCGAGGCCTCGAGCGCCTCCATGTCGGCCGAACCCTCGCGGCAGTTGCCGAGAGAGCTCTTGAGGTAGTCGCACTGGACGTCCACCACCACGACGTCGGCGAGGGACAGGGCGTCGTAGGTGTAGGTCGCGCAGAGCGTCTTCTTCTCTTGGACGCAGCGGGCGATCAGCACGTCCACCTCCGGGTCCTCGGACTTCACGGGGGACAGCCCGCGGTTCAGGAGGGGGATCTTCCAGAAGCTGCGGGGGCTCGGCCGCTGCATCCCGATGACGAACTTCCCCGGCTTCCCCTTGCGGTCCGTGGAATCGGCGACGACCGCCGCCATGACGGCGCCGACGAACCCGACGCCGACGACCACGACGATCTCTTTCCCGTCCTTCTTGTGGGCCGCCGCGAGACGCTTCAGCCGGTCGAACTCGGACTTGTAGTCGGCGGGGGAAGGGAGAGGGAACTTCTCGCCGCTCGGGCTCACGGAGTACTGCTGGGTCGCCATGGGAGTCTCCTGTTCGCGCCGCGGACCCGCGGGTGGCCGGGATCCTCCCGCCTCCCCACGCCGCAAAGCGGGGAATATCATAGGCGATTTCGCCGCGCCGGTCGCCGGCTCAGTCGATTTCGGCCAGCGCCTTGCCGAGGCGGTCGATCTCTTCCGGGGTGTTGTAGTGGAGCAGGCCGACGCGCACGAGGCCGTTCGGCTCGAGTCCGAGCGCTTCGGTCACCGCGAGCGCGTAGAAGTTGCCGCTCCAGACGAAGATCCCTTCGCGCGCGAGATGCTTCGCCACCTCGAGGGGCGTCTTGCGCTCGTGGGTGAAGGAGAACGTCGGCGTCCTTCGATCGAGCCGGCCGCGGTCCGTCATGCCGTACACCTTGACGCTCCGCAGCGCCGACAGCCTCTCGAGGAGGCGCCCCGAGAGCCCGAGCTCGTACGCGCGGATCGAGTCGAAGGCCGCGGCGAGTGCTTCCCGCCGCTCCCCCGACGCTCGCGCCGCGGAGTGACCTAGCCCGGCGAGATAGTCGATCGCGGCGAGCGTGCCCGCGATCCCCTCGTGGTTCTGCGTCCCGGTCTCCCAGCGGTGCGGCAACTCGTCCGGCGACGGCCGGAGCTTGTAGGCCGGCAGCGACGCGAGGAGCTCCCGCTTCCCGTAGAGGACCCCGACGTGGGGGCCGAAGAATTTGTAGGCCGAGCAGGCGAGAAAATCGCAATCCCATGCCTCGACGTCGATCAGCGCGTGGGGGGCGAAGTGGACGGCGTCGAGGAAGACGCGCGCCCCCGCGGCGTGCGCCATCGCGACGATCTCTCCCACGGGGCTGATCGTGCCCACCGCGTTGGACGCGCAACCGGCCGCGACGAGACGCGTCCTCCCGGAGAGCTTCGCGCGCAGGTCGTCGAGGTCGAGGGTGCAGTCCCCGGGGCGGAGCGCGACGTGGCGCACCGTCGCCCCCGCGTCGGATGCGGCCTGGATCCACGGGGAGATGTTGGCGTCGTGATCGAGGCGCGTGACCAGCACCTCGTCCCCCGGCCGCCACGTTCGCGATAGGGCGCGGGCGAGCGAGAGCGTGAGCGTCGTCATGTTCGCGCCGAACGCGATGCACCCCGGATCCCGCGTTCCCACGAGGTCGGCCGCGGCGCGGTGCGCCTCGTCGAGCATCGCGTCGGTCTCGACACTCGTGGCGAAGACGCCGCCGGAGTTCGCGTTGCTTCCCCCGAGATAGCGCGAGACCGCCTCGATCACCTCTTTGGGGACCTGGCTCCCCCCGGGGCCGTCGAGGTAGACCGCGGGGAGGCCGGCCACGGCCTTCGAGAGCGCGGGGAAGAGGGCTCGGCAACGCTCCACGTCGAAAGGTACGGTCATGATCCTGTCGTCCTCCGTGCGGCTCAGCGCATCCGCTCGCGGGCGATTCGGTTCAGGGGATCGTCCTCGAGCACGATCGCGTAGCAGGCGCGTGCGTCGTCCTGGCGCTTCAGGCGCCAGTAAGCCGCCGCGAGGTTGTTGTAGATCTCGTAGTAGCGTCCGCCGCTCGCCGCCGCCGCGCGGGAGAGACGCGCGGCCGCCGACTCCGCCTCGCCGCGGAAGAGGTGGAAGAGGCCGAGCTGGTAGTCCTCGGTCGGGAACTTCTCCGTCCGCACGAGTCCCGCGAGCCAGGTCGCGAGCGGCCCCTCCCTCGGCGTCGCCCCGAGGCCGGGGAGGTCGCGAATCGCGGTGGCGGGGACCGGCGGCGGGACGGCGTCGCCGGGCGAAGCGCCTCCCGGCGCGTCGCGGCGCACGAAGACCGCCGCGAGCGCGTCCACGTGGGCGAGCCTCCACCTCGGATCGCGGCTGATCCGCGAGAGGAGCTCCGGGGAGATGGCGTACGGGAAGGCGGACCACCTGATGCCGTACCGGGCGACGGCGGCCTCCATCGCTTCCGTCGAGGCGAGCGTTCGCCGGTATTCGTCGAAGAACGACTCGCCCATGACCTCGAGCCGCCCGTCGATGTACACGGGATCGGGGAGGGACCACATCAGCCAGCCGCCGAAATTCAGGTGGTTGAGCACCGGCCCGTCGAGCCCCGTTCTCCGCGCGAACTCCGCCGCGTCCAGCGGGAGCGCGATCCCGTTCCAGCCGAGGCCGAACCGGTCGGTTCGGCGGCTCGCGATGTAGTACGCATCGTGCACGACGCGCAGCGTCGTCACGAGCGCGATCGCCGCGACGCCGGCCAGGGCCGCGCGCCGGAGCCAGATCCCGGCGCCGCGGGCGAGCTTGCGCCCCTGCCGTCCTTCCATCGCCGCCGTGAGGCCCCACGCGGTCGCGGGCAGGGTCGCAACGACGAGGAGCGGCACGTTCCGGATCATCCTCGAGGCGAGGGCCATGAACGCCAGCCAGAGGAGGCCGCACCAGAAGCGCCTCGCTTTCAGGAGCGGCCACAGCGCGACGAGCGACAGCGCCGCGAGCGCCCGGAACGCGAAGACCGGGACGCGCGGGTAGAAAGGGAACTGCTGGGAGAGGCCGAGGGAGAACGGCGAGACGAACTCGCCGATCGACTGCGCGAACACGTTTCCGGCCTCGAGACGCGTCGCGAGCTCGAGCGGGAAGAGCATCCCGCGCCAGCCGTAGGGGTTCAGGATCGTCACGCCCACCGAAGCGGCCGCCCACGCGAGCAGCCGGCGGTCGAAGCGCCGCTCCTTGATCGCGAGGCCGGCGACGAAGCAGCCCTCCGCGACCCAGCCGAGCACGAAGAGGCCGTGGAGGTTCGCCCAGAGGAGATGGATCGGTACGAGCAGCCAGAGGGGCGTGGGCTTGCCCAGGGCGTGGCGGTGGAGGAGGTGGAGGACGACGGCGAGAAGCAGATACGAGACCAGCTCCGGCCGCGCCTCGAAGCGCATCTCGGCCGCGAGACCGCCGAGCAGAAGGGTCGACGGGAGCGCGAGCGGCCCCGCCGGGAGGAGCTTCGCGGTGCGGAGCAGCACGCCGAAGATCGCCAGCACGAGCGCGGCGTGGAGAAGGATCAGTCCCGCCGCCCCGCCGCGCGGCGCGCCAGCGCCGCGACGACCTGGTACCCCCAGCTCGTGTCCACGTACGGCGTGGTCGCGCACGGTGAACGTGAACGGGTCGAGCCGCGGCCAGCCGCCGCCCGAGAGGATCCGCTCGCCCGCCTTGAGATGGAACCCGATGTCGGGGCTCGCGACCTGGCGCAAAGCCAGCACGGCGAGGAGGGCGAAGATCATCCCGATCGCGACCCATGCGAAGGCGGCGTCGCCTTGCCGCACGGATTCGCCGGCGGCCGGCCGCGGTCCGCGATCTTCTCCCGGTGCGGCGTCGCTCTCTCGTGGCTCCCTCCTCGGGCGACCGGCAGCGTGGGGAGCATAGCAGGGGCGCCTCCTGCTGGCGTCCGGGCTCGCGGGGGACCCGCTTCGGCGACCGGCGGAATCTGCTGTGATGCAAGTCACAATCTATAAAGTGGACAAAAAGGGTCCATCACCGTAATTTCACGCGCGCACCGGTTTTGCCCCGACTCGGGGCGCACACCACGTCGACAGGGAGGCAACATGACGACGGCTTCGGGAAGAAACATGCGAGGGATGGCGTACCTGGCACTCGGGACTGCTGGTCGTGACCGGCACGGCCGCCGTGACCGGATGCTCGAGCGACAGCACGGACAACTCGGGGAACGCAACGGAAACCACGTACCAGGGGACCATCGTCGGTCCGATGGGCGAGAGCGGGTTCATCGAGGTGACGGTTACGACCCCGGCGGCCGCGATGTCGTCCGGCGGCGTCATGGTCGCCGCCGCGGCCTCGAAGCCGGCCACCGGGCGCATGAAGCTCGACGACGGCTGCCAGAACGACCTCGCGGGGACGTTGTCGGGAACCACCCTCGTGATGACCGGAACGGGCACGTGCGGAAACTACGACCTCGCGGGGACCGTTGCCGGCAGCCAGATCGCCGGGACCTTCACCGCCGCCAGCGGGCACACGGGGACGTTCGTGTGCGAGGAGTCGGCCGGATCCAACTCCGTGACGGTCTTCTGCGGCAGGTGGGTCGAGGTGGAGAGCGGCACGCCGACGGGGACGGAGGGACCGTGGAACATGGTCGTGAAGTCGAGCTCGATCCAAGGCGTGGCTTACGATTCCAGCGATACGGCGATCCCTCTCACGGGGACTCGGACCGGCGACGGCGTGACCATTCTCGCCGGTGGGACGCAGATCGCCACGGGGACCATCTCGGGGACGCAGATCTCCGGAGACTACGACATCGGCTCCAGCGCCGGCACCTGGTCGGGGCAGGTCTGCCAGTAGCAAGTCCAAGGGCAAAGGAAACAACGAGGGCGGGCGGCGCGGGCTGCCCGCCCTCATCGTTTGAGCGCCGATCGGGGTAACATTCGGGCATGCCCAAGGCGGCGCTGCTCATCGTCGGCTCGGAGATGCTCGATCCCCGGCGGCCGGACGCGAACGGTCCCCTGGCGCGCGAGCGCCTCGCGGAGCTCGGGATCCCGCTGTCGCAGGTCGTTCGCGTGGAGGATCGCGAGGAGTCGATCGCCGCCGCCCTCCGCGCGGCCCTCGAGACGTCGGACGTCGTGATCGCCTCGGGGGGGCTCGGCCCGACAGGGGACGACCTGACCCGGCAGGGCGTCGCCCGGCTCCTCGGTCGTGGGGTCGCTGCCGACGGGCCCTGGCTCCTGGAGCTGACGCGGCGGGTCGAGGCGCGCGGCCGGCCGCTCACCGAGGCGGGGCGCCGCCAGGCGCTGGTCGTCGAGGGGGCGGAGCCGATCCCGAATCCGCGGGGCCTCGCCTGCGGCTCGTTCCTCGAGATCGAGGGGAAGGTGATCGCGCTCCTCCCCGGGGTCGTCCCCGAGTTCGCGGGGATGCTCGAGGGGTTCGTCCTCCCCCGCCTCGCGGCGCGCTTCCCCGAGCGGCCGGAAGTCCGCGTCGTGCGCGCGGTGCTCGCGGGGCTGCCCGAGGTCCACGTCGAGCCGGTGCTCGAGCCGTGGTACGCGAAGCCCGGTGTCGCCGTCTCCGTCCTTCCGGTCCTCGGGGTGCTGCGGGTCACGCTCACCTTGACCGATCCCCCCGCGGGAGCGCTCGCTCCCCTGGAGGACGAGGCGCGCCGGCGGCTCACGGCCGGCTTCGCCGGACATCTCGTGAGCCTCGACGGCGTCTCCCTCGAGGAGCGGATCGGCGAGCTGCTTCTCGAGAGGGGATGGACCCTCGCCGCGGCGGAGTCGTGCAGCGGCGGGCGCGCCGCCCACAAGATCGTCACGGTGCCCGGCGCCTCCCGCTACTTCCTGGGCGGTGTCGCGGCCTACGCGAACGAGGCGAAGCGGGACCTGCTGGGCGTTCCGGCCGAGCTGCTCGAGCGACACGGCGCGGTCAGCGAGGAGGTCGCGCTCGCGATGGCGCGCGGCGCGCTCCGCCGCTTCGGCGCCTCGTGCGCGATCTCGATCACCGGGATCGCCGGGCCCGACGGGGGGACCGCCGAGAAGCCCGTCGGCCTCGTCCACGTGGCCGCGGCGACGCCGGAGAGCGAGAGGGGGCGCCGGGTCCTCTTCCCGCTCGATCGCGCTTCGGTGATGGAGCTCTCCGCGAACTACGCCCTGTACACGCTCTGGCAGCTCCTCTCCGGCTCGCCGCGAGGATGACCCGCGTCCCGTCCCGTGCCCGCGAACCCGGCCCCCGAAGCGCCGCCTTTCAGCTGCTCGCGGACGTGTAGCGGCCGATGGAGTGGAGCCACACGAGGCGGGCGGCCAGGGCGAAGATCGCCGAGCCGCCGAGTGCCGAGGCGAGCGTGGGCCAGGAGAGCTTGCCGAGCATGGCCAGCGCCGGGTAGGTGGTCAGGAGCGCGAGCGGGATCACGAAGGTGAAGACGATGCTCAGGAACCCGCGGAACACCGAGGACGGCCAGCGCGCCGCGTCGAAGATCGCCCCGAAGAGGAACGTCAGGTTGTCCACCCGCACGACGTAGAACGCGGCGCTCACGGTGAGGATCCAGAGCGAGTAGAGAAGCACGGTCGAGCTGGCGAGCAGCAGCGCCGCGCCGAGGAGTCCCACGAGGGAGGGCGGCCGTCCGAGAAGGTGGAACGCGTACGCGAAGATCGCCGCCGAGGTCAGGACGTTCGTCGCCTTCCACGGCTGGAAGCGCGCTGTCGAGACCAGGAACTGCGCGTCCGCGGGCTTCAAGAGGACGAAGTCCAGAGTTCCCTTGCGGATGTGCTCGACGACGCTCGTGAGGCTCGGGTTGATCGCCCCCTCGAGAATCCCCTGGAGCAGCGTGAACCAGCCGACGACCAGCAGTGCTTCGCCGAACGACCATCCCGCGATCTCCCTGCGGTCGCGGAAGACGACGAAGAGCGGCACGAGCGCGGTCCCCGCCCACACGATCTCGAGCAGCCCCTCGGTGAAGAAGTCGAAGCGGTACTGGAGGAGCTGCAGCCCCGATGCGCGAAGCTGCACGAGCAAGAGCCTGCCGTAGCGCGCCGCCAGGCCCATCAGCCTCAGCCCCCGTACGCGGCGAACTTCTTCAGGCCGCCCTTCCAGAGCGCGACCGCCGCGACGCCGCAGCCGCCCACCCAGAGCCACTGCCGTGCGAGCATCGCGAGGGCCTCCCCCCGCCCGTGCGCCGAGGTCATGATCTCGACGGGAAGACCGATCTGGTACCGGAAGGGGAGCCAGTCGGCGAGCGCACGGACCCCGGGGGGAAAGAGCTCGATCGGGATCATGTACCCGCTGAAGACGAAGAACAGCGCGAGCCAGAGCTCCATCGCGTGGATGCTGCTCTCGAGGTAGAACGCGAGGCAGCCCATCGCGAACCCCGCGAGGTACCCGATCAGCCACGCTCCCACCATCGCCGCGCACCACGTCGCCCAGAGAGCCGGGTCGCGCGGGAGAGGCGAGGAGCCGACCGTCGCGAGCGCGACGACCGCGACGGGGATCGCGACCACGAGCCTCATGGGCTGCGCCGCGAGGTTCTGCGCGGCGAAGGCGAGCATCGGGTGGACGGGGCGCAGGAGGCGCAGCGCGAGCGTTCCCTGCCGGATCTCGTAGTTCATCTCCCACGAGACCCAGGACGACGTCAGCTGGCGCACGATGAACGTCGCGAGGAAGTACGCGGCGAACTCCTTCTCCCCGAAGCGCTGCACCGGCCCGTCGCGGGCGACGGCGCTCCAGAGGGCCAGCATGATGAGCGGCATCGTCGTGGAGAGGATCCAGACGAGGAACTCGGCCCGGTACGCGACCGCCTCGGCGAAGCCGACCTTGAGGAGCGTCGGCAGGGCGCGCGCGGACGCGCCGGGGCGGATCATGGTTCCTTCGCGGACGCCGCGGCCTCGGCCTCCCTCGCCGCGCGGCTCCGGGAGAACAGCTCGCTCATCACCTCCTCGAGCGGGGCGTTCTCCACCGTGAGGTCCTTCACCGGAAGCGACGCGAGCGCCCGGGTCACGATCGCGCTCACCGCGTCCTGGTGGACCTGCAGCACCGCCTCGGCCGGGCCGAGGGAAACGACGTTGCCGAGCGAGGCGAGGTCGGCCCGCTCCACCGGCCGCTCGAGGTGGAGCGCGATGCGCTTCTCCGGCCGCACGCGTCGCACCAGCTCGTCGAGCCTTCCGTCGTACGACAGCGTTCCCTTGTCGATGACGACGACCCGGGGACACAGGGCGGCCACGTCGTCCATGTAGTGGCTCGTCAGGAGGATCGTCGCGCCGTTCCGCTCGTTGTACCGGCGGATGAACGCGCGAATCGTCGCCTGCATCGACACGTCGAGGCCGATGGTCGGCTCGTCGAGGAAGAGCACCTTCGGGCCGTGAACGAGCGCGGCCGCCAGCTCGCACTTCATCCGCTCGCCGAGCGAGAGCTGGCGCGTGGGCTTGGTGAGCAGGCCGCCGAGCTCCAGGAGCTCGGAGAGCTCCCTGACCCTCTCCCGGAACAGCGCGCGGGGGACGTCGAAGACCGCCCGGTTCAGCTCGAGGGTCTCGGCGGGCGGCAGGTCCCACAGGAGCTGCTGCTTCTGCCCCATGACGAGCGTGATCTTCTTGAGGAATTCGGTCTCGCGGCGCCGGGGAACGTGGCCGTCCACCCTGGCCTCGCCTCCGCTCGGGTGAAGGAGCCCCGACAGGACCTTCAGCGTCGTCGTCTTCCCCGCGCCGTTGGGCCCCAGGAAGCCGACACGCTCCCCCGGGGCGACGTCGAACGTCACCCCGTCCACCGCCTTGACCGTCGTGGTGGCCCGCCGGAACAGCGAGCGCACGGCGGCTTTCATCCCCGGCTCGCGCCGGTGGACCTCGTAGAACTTTCGCAGGTCCCGTACTTCGATCATGGCCGAACGGAGAGTATAACGAGAGGGGAGGCGGCCGCCCCGCCTACCTCGGACCGGTCCGGCCTCGCCGCGGCTTGCGCCCGGCGGCGCCCCTGCTCTCGCCGGGAACCCACCGGTAGCGGCCGAGGTCGAGCGTCCCGTTCGGCTTGAACTCGATCCCCTCCGCCTCGAGCATGGCGCGCTGGAGCCCGGGGGGGATGTCGGGAAGCCGCTCGGTGGAGCACCCGCCGGAGGCGTTGACCACGCGCTGCCACGGGACGTCCTCCGGGCAGCCGTGCATCGCCCAACCGACGGCCCTCGGCGAGAGGCGGTTCTCGATGAGCGTGGCGATCTGGCCGTAGGTCATCACGCGGCCGCGGGGGATCCGGCGCGCGACGGCGAAGACCGCCTGCCAGGCGTTGGACCTCCCGCCGCGGACGTCGCCGTGGACGCGCGCCGACGCGGCGAGAAGGGCTCGTGGAGGACGCGTGCGAGGCATGGTTCGCCCCCATGATACCCGCACCCCACCCCCCGCGCCCTGCGGTATCCTCGTGCCAACCAGGAGGTAGCGATGACGGAGAAGGGTGGCACGGAAGCGGCGCCGCGGAGGGAGTGGGGGCGGCGCTCGGTGTTGAAGGCGATCTCGGCGGCCGGGATCGGCTCCGCGGTCTTCTCTCGCGCGCTCGAGGCGCTCGCGCAGGGGCCGAACGGTCCGAAGGTGACCCCGGAGATGCTCCAGCAGGCGGAGTGGATCTCGGGGGTCAAGCTGACGGACGAGCAGCGCAAGCTGATGCTCGAGGGGGCGGGGCAGCAGCTCGGGGACTTCGCGAAGCTCCGCGCCGTCCCCCTCGACAACGGCGTGCCGCCGGCGCTGCTGTTCGACCCCTCGCCGTTCGATCTCGCGGTGGCGCCCGGACCCCTCGACCTGCCCGAGCAGGAGGGGCCCGACGAGCCGGATTCGTGGGACGACCTCGCGTTCGCGCCGGTCACCGAGCTGGCGGCGCACCTCCGCAGCCGCCAGGTGTCGTCGGTCGAGCTGACCCGGACCTACCTCGACAGGATCTCCCGCTTCGGCAAGACGCTGTCCTGCTTCGTGAGCGTCCTCGAGGAGCCCGCGCTGAAGCAGGCCGAGAAGGCGGACCGCGAGATCGCCGCCGGACGCTACCGCGGGCCGCTGCACGGGATCCCGTGGGGCGTCAAGGACCTCTTCTCGGTGCCCGGCACCAAGACGACGTGGGGAGCGGCGCCGTTCAAGGACCAGACCCGGCACGAGCGGGCCACGGTGGTCGCGCGCCTCGACGAGGCCGGCGCGGTGCTCGTCGGCAAGACGAGCGTCGGAGAGCTGGCCTGGGGGGACACCTGGTTCGGCGGCGTCGCCAAGAACCCGTGGAAGACCGACCAGGGCTCGAGCGGCTCCTCGGCCGGCTCCGCCTCGGCGACGGCCGCGGGGCTGGTGGGGTTCGCCATCGGCACGGAGACGTGGGGGAGCATCGTGTCGCCGTGCACGCGCTGCGGGGCCAGCGGGCTCCGGCCGACATTCGGCCGGGTCAGCCGCTACGGCGCGATGGCGCTCGCGTGGAGCATGGACAAGGTCGGCCCGATCGCTCGCTCGGTCGAGGATTGCGCGATCGCCTTCCACGCCATCCAGGGTTCGGACGGGCTCGACGCGACGGCCGTGGACCGGCCCTTCGACTGGCGGCCGAGGCGCGACCTGCGCACGCTCAGGATCGGCGTGGCCGAGTCGCTGTTCGACGAGGACTACACGAAGTGGGCGGACAAGGACGACGAGAAGCCCGGCTTCAAGGAGTGGAAGGAGATCGATCGCGCGACCCTCGCGACGCTCGAGGAGCTGGGTCTCGAGCTCAAGCCGGTGAAGTTCCCCGACGCCCTTCCCGTGGGCGCGCTGTCGCTCATCCTCTCCGCGGAGGCCGCGACCGCGTTCGACGAGTTGACCCGGTCCGGGCGCGACGCGCAGCTCGTCCGGCAGGTCGCCGACGCCTGGCCGACGGTGTTCCGCCTCGGCCAGACTATTCCGGCGGTGGAGTACATCCGCGCGAACCGCGTCCGGACCCTGGTCATGCGAGAGACGGCAAAGCTCATGGAGGACTTCGACGTGATCGTCGTGCCGAGCTTCGGCGGAGACGTGCTGCTCCGCACGAACCTGACGGGGCACCCCGCGGTCGTCGTCCCGAACGGCTTCCGCCGCTCGGACGGGACCCCGACGAGCATCACCTTCCTGGGCCGGTTGTGGGGAGAGTCCGAGGCGCTGCAGCTGGCGGCGGCGTTCCAGGAAGCGACGGACTTCCACCTCCTCCGCCCGCCGCGCTTCGCGCCCGGCGAGGAGCCGGGCGAGCCCGAGGGGCAAATCCGGAGCTGAACGCCAGCGCGTCGTTGTGCTGCTTGCGCGCGGGGGCCGGGGGTCCGCCTCCGGGGCCGCCCCCCGCGGCACGCTGCGGCGATGCGCGGCGAACTTCGCCGCGCCACCTTGCTCCGCTCTTCGCTCGGCCGTCCGAGGAAGAGACGGCCTCGCGAAGAGAGGGCCGCGGGGGGCGGCCCCGGATGCGGACCCCCGGCGTGGCCGTCGCGGATCGAGTGCGCTCGATTCTCTCCGGACGGGTCAGCCGGCGGCGACGGAGCCCTTTCCGCCCAGAAGCTGCTTCGCGGCCGCGACGAGGAGGAGCGCGGCGCCGAAGGTGGCGACGATCGTCGCGCCGGTCGGGAGGTCGAGGAGGAACGAGAGCGCGACGCCTCCCGCCGAGACCGCGGCGCCCATCGCCCAGCCGATGGCGAGACGGACGCCGAGGCGGGTCGAGAAGAGCATGGCGGTCACCGACGGGACGATGAGGAAGCAGAACACCAGCAGCACGCCGGCGATCGCGACCGACGACGTCACCACGAAGCCGAACGAGACGTAGAACAGGAAGTCCCAGAAGCGGATGCTGATGCCGCGCCGCTCGGCCTCGGCCTGGTCCATGGAGATCAGCAGGAATCGCTCGCGGAAGGCATAGTGGAAAGCCCCGACGATCGCGTAGAGGACCGCGGTCTTCGCCAGCTCGGGCCAGGTCACGGAGAGGATGTTCCCCACGAGCATGTCCTTGAGGTGCTCCGTCTCCGCACTCGCCTTGGACATGACGAGGATCGCCACCGCGGCGGACACCGCGTAGACGATCCCGATGATCGCCTCCTGCGGGATGCGCGTCTTCCGGTGCACGCGGGTGACCGCGAAGATCGCCGCCCCGATGAAGGTGAAGCCGAGCGACCAGATCCATGCCTGGTCGGAGTGCAGGTCGTGGCCCGCGAGGTAGGCGACGGTGGTGCCGAGCGCCGCGATCTGGGCCAGCGACAGGTCCACGAAGATCACCCCGCGCTCCACCACGTGGACGCCGAGGTAGGCGTGGATCCCGGTCAGGATCAGGCTCGCCACGAACGCCGGCAGGAGGATCTCCAGGACGGTCATGCGCCCTCCTTCATCGCCGCGACGAACGCGTCGAGGTCGCGGTCGAAGATCGAGAAGTAGTCGCCGATCTCCTTCGTGCCGCCCACCGACGGGTAGAACACCAGGACCTTGGCGCCGGTCTTGTCCGCGATGAACCGGGGGGTCTTCAGATCGAAGTACGGCTCGACGAGGATGACGCGGATCTTCTCGCGCTGGATCAGGTTGATGATGTCGAGGGTGTGCGTGGGGCTCGGCGGGATGCCCGGCTTCGGCTCGACCTGGCCCGCGACTTCCAGCTTGAAGTACTTCGCGAAATTCGGCCAGGAGTCGTGGAACGTGACGACCTTCGTCCCCGCGTACGGCGCCATCTTCGCCGCCCACTCCTTCTCCTTGGCGGTCAGCTTGCTCTCGAACGCGGCAAGGCCCGCGGCGTAGGCGGCCGAGCCCGCGGGGTCGAGCGCCGACAGCCGCGCCGCGACGGCGCGCGCGATCACGCGTCCGTTCGACGGGTCTGTCCAGTAGTGCGGATTGCCGTACGGGTGGACGTCCCCCATCGCGCGCGTCACCTGGATGGCCGGGCGCTGCAGGATGTCGCAGCCGACGGAGGCGTCGAGGTAGCCGGGCCCGCCGGGATGGATCTTGTCGTTGCGGCTCTGGTCGAGCAGCGGCGGCAGGTAGCCGATCTCGAGCTCGAGGCCGGCGACGACGAGGAGGTCCGCCCGCGAGAGCTGCAGGATGAAGGACGGCTTCGCGTCCACGAAGTGCGGGTCCTGGTACCCCCGCGCGAGGGCGAACGTCTCGACGCGGTCCCCCCCGATCGACTGCGCGATCGACGCGAGATCCTCGAGGGTGGTGACGACGCGGACCTTGGCGAACGCGGCGCCGGAAAGGACGGCGCCGAGCGCAGCGGCGAGAGCGATTCTCGAGAGATTCATGGCAGCCTCCTCAGAAGGTGTGGGCGCCGTGCGCACCGATGGCGAACTGGAGCTGGAGCAGGAGCTCGTCGGCGGTCTCGCCGTTGGCGTAACTGCGCCTGCGAAGCTCGCCCCGGAGGCGCGAGTACTCGCTCGGGCAGAACGTCAGCAGCGCGGCCGCCCCGCTGTCGTGCAATGAGTCGTCGTCCGCGTGCTCGGAGCGCTCGAAGCGCGCCCCGACGAGCCACCGCTTCGCGAACTGGTACTCCCCCGACAGCAGCCAGCCGGTCGCGGTCGCGCTCCCCGCCGCCAGTTCCTTCCGGCTCCCGATGAGCTCCGCGCGGACCATCGCCGACCGGTACGTCGCGGTCCGGAGCGGCTTCCACCGGAGCGTCACGTCCAGCGAGGAGAGACGGGTCTTCGAGGTCTCCGTGAGCCCATTGGGGCCGAGGCCGTAGGACAGGCCGAAGTCGAGGTTCGTCGCCTCGGTGAGGTCGCTGAAGATCCTGTAGTGGCCGTTGTACGCCACTTCGCGCCGGCCCGGCGGCACCAGGAAGAGCTCGCCGGAGTCCCCGTTGAAGACCTGCAGGGTCGCCTCGGAGAAGACGTCGCCGGGGAGCGGGATCAGCTTCGCGACGGACAGGCCGTCCCCGATCCAGCCTTCCTCTCCCCCGAGGAGATTCGCGAGCGGGAGGGGCTCGTCGGCCCAGGGCAGGACGTGGAGGTGGAGCGTGTTGATCTTGCCGAACGTCGCGCGCATGCGCCCGACCTTCACGAGGAGGCCCCAGGGGAGCGAGGTGAAGGTGGCGTATCCTTCCTCCACGTCCACCCCCTGGTCCGAGAAGGACAGGAAGATGTCGGCTCGCGCGTACGGGTCCACGACCGCCGAGAGACCCAGCTCCAGCTCGCGCAGGCTCAATGCCGGGAGGTCCTCGGTGTCGTTGGCGCCCACCACGCCGAGAAAGTCGCCGATCAGGGAGATGCTCGGGTTGAAGTAGTTCGAGCCCTGCTGCGGCACGGCCGCCGGGGGCGGAGGCGCCTGCGGCGGGTCATCCGCGAGCGCGAGTCCCGCGGCCGTCAGCAGCAGCGCGAAGATGGGAATCCGCTTGTCCATCCGGATGTTCCCGCTACGAGAGGACCCGAGGGGGCGCGAATCTTCATCGGATCGCGGTCGTTGCACGATGCCGTTCTCCGGAAAAAATTGAAACTACCCCCGTGCCCATGGGCTGTCAAACGGACTGTCCCGTAGAATGGGCGGCCCATGATTCGAGTACCCGCAAGATTCCCCATCCCGAGACCCCCGCAGGCGGTGCTGTTCGACATGGACGGCGTCCTGGTGGACACGTTCGACGCCTGGGTCGCGGTGCTCGACGAGTGCCGCGAGAGGCGGGGCATGGCGCCGCTCGGGCCGGGCCCGGTGCGCGCCTGCTGGGGCCAGGGGCTCAAGGCGGACTGCGAGACGCTCTTTCCGGGCGAATCGCCCGAGATCCTGGCCCGCGAGTACGACGAGGGGTTCGAGCGGCACCTCGGAAAGGTCCGGGGCGAGCACGGGGTCGGCGAGACCGTCAGGGCGCTCCGCGCCGCCGGCCTCGAGACCGCCGTCGTCACCAACAGCCCGGCGGCGCTCGCGCGCCGCATCCTCCGCCTCCTCGACCTCGAGAGCGGTTTCGACGCGGTGGCGGGCGGCGACGAGGTCCCGCGCGGCAAGCCCGACCCCGACCTCGTGACGCTCGCCCTCGACCGCCTCGGCTGCCCGCCCCGCCTCGCCGTCCTCGTCGGGGACACCCTGCTCGACGTCACCGCCTCGCGCGCCGCCTCCGTCCCCGTCGTCGGCTACAAGCTGGATGGCGGCGACGCCCGCATCGACCGCCTCGTCGACCTGCTCCCGCTCCTCGGCGTCGCCGGGGAGGAGGGGGGAGGGCTCGAGTCCCGCCTCCGGCACTTCGCCTTCGGCTCGTGACCGGCCCCGCGGCGGGGCCGGCTTGACCCCTGCCCTGCCCGCGTGGTATGAAAACTGTCACGAACGTAATACCGGAGGAGCGATGGAGCTCGAGCGAATCAGCCTTGCCATCGAAAAGGACCTCGTCGAGCAGTTCGACGCGCTCGTGGCCCGGGCCGGGAAGGGGAATCGTTCGGAGGCGATTCGCGACCTGATCCGGAAGCGCCTCGTGGAGGAGGAGTGGGAGCGGGGGAAGAAGGAGGCCGTCGCGACCCTCACGCTGGTCTACGATCACGGCAAGCGCGAGCTCTCCGACCGGCTCGTGGGCGCGGGACACGATCACCACCACCGGGTCCTCGCGACGTTGCACGTCCACCTGGACCACGACCTGTGCCTCGAGGTGATGGCCCTGCGCGGGAAGCCGGCGGACCTCCGCCACATCTCGGAGCATCTGATCGGCTTGAAGGGCGTCAAGCACGGTCAACTGGTGATGAGCTCGGCGAGCGTGGGAGGTCCCGAGCCGAGAGGGGGAAGGCGATGACTCGACCCGCGGGTCTGCCGGGAGGCGTCGGGGCGGACGCCACGGCCCCGCGTTCCGGCGATGCGCCCAAGGCCGCGGCGCACTGAGGCTCGGAGGATCCGATGCACATTCCCGACGGCTTCCTCGGCCCCGGTGTCGCGGTCTCGACGTGGGCGGTCGCCGGCGGGAGCATCGCGCTCGCCCTGCGCGCCGAGCGTTACGACGCCGCGCCGATGCCGGCGGGGATCCTCGGCTCGGTGGCGGCGTTCCTGTTCGCCGCGCAGATGGTGAACGTCCCCGTCGCGCCGGGCACTAGCGGTCACCTGGTCGGGGGCATGCTGGCGGCGGTGCTGCTCGGGCCTTGGCGCGCGATGCTGGCCATGGCGACCGTTCTCGCGGTGCAGGCTCTGCTCTTCCAGGACGGCGGCATCACGGCGTTCGGCGCCAACTTCATCGACATGGGGGTGGCGGGGTGTGTCGTGGGCTACGCGGTCGCCCACCTGGCGAGCCGGCGGATCCGCGGACCTCGGGGCGTCGCGGCCGGAGCGGTCCTGGGTGCGTTCGCCTCCACCGTCTGCGGGGCCGCGCTGGTGGCGGCCTGGCTGAGCCTGTCCGGCTTGTACCCGCTGCGGGGCATCCTGCCCGTGATGCTCGTGACCCACGTCGCGATCGGCCTGCTCGAGGCGGCGCTGACCGGCGCGATTCTCGTCACGATCCTGAAGTGGCGGCCGGATCTCGCGCTCGGCATCGGCGCCGCGCCCGCGGAGCGAAGGCCGATGGCGCTCGGGGTCGGGGTCCTCGGCGTGGCGCTCCTCGTCGCCGCGTTCGTCGCGCCCTTCGCGTCGTCGCTTCCCGACGGGCTGGACAAGACCGCGCAGGCGCTCGGATTTGCCGAGCGGGCCCGCGCTCTCTGGCCCGCGCCCATGCCGGAATACGGACTCCCCTGGGCAAGGCTGGCGGTCGTGGCGCCGGCCGTGGCGGGCATCATCGGCACGCTCGCCGTGGCGATCCTGGCCTGGGCGATCAGCCGGTCCCTGGCGATCCGCGACGATGCGTCCCATCGCTAGGCCGGGGGCCGTCCTGGCGGCGGGGCTCCTCGTCGTCGTGTGCGCGGCGCTCTTGCCGGCCGGGCTCGACGGCCGGCGGGTTCCGGCGTCGAGCTGGATCTCCTGGACCGTCGTCCTGATCGGATCCCTCGCGGTCCTCTACGCCGCGAACGCGAGCGTCGTCAAGGCGGTGCGCGGCATGGCCTGGCTCCTGCCGACCGTCTTGCTGCTCACGCTGCCCGCGGTGGCGTTCGCCGCCGGGGGAAGGGGGGCCGGCGTCGCCCTGGCCCTCGTCCTGCGCGCGTTGACCGCCGCGACCGCGGGCCTCGCGACCGTCACCGCCCTCGGCCCGTGCGGGCTCGTTCACGGTCTCCGGTCGCTGCGCGTTCCATCGCGCCTCGTCGAGATCGTCCACGCCATGCTGGTCGGTCTCGCCGCCATCGGGCGGCAGGTCTCGGGCATGCTGCGGGCGCGCGCCGCTCGACGCACGAGCCACGCGCCGTGGTCGGCGCTGGCCGCAGCGCCGATCGAGACGCTGCGGGGTTTCGGACGCCTGATCGGCGCGCTGCTCCTGCGCTCCATCGAGCGCGCGGAGTCGCTCGAGCGGGCCCGCCGCGCCCGCGGAGGGCTCGACGCATGACGGCGCCCGCGCGACCGGTGGCGGTAGCGGTCGACCGGCTCGACTATCACTATCCCGACGGCGTCGGCGCGCTCTCCGGCGTTCGGATCTCGGTCGAGCCCGGTGAGCGGGTCGGGCTCCTCGGCCCGAACGGGGCCGGCAAGTCGACGCTCCTCCTGCACCTCGCCGCGCTGCTGCCCGAGCGCCAGCGCTACGCGCACCGGCACGCCCTCTCGGACGTCGTGCACCGCCACGACGCGGCTCCCCACGTCACGATCGACGGGATCGCGGTCTCCTCGAAGACGGTCCGCGAGATCCGCGAGCGGGTCGGGATCGTCTTCAGCGATCCGGACGACCAGCTCATCGGCCTGACGGTCCGGGAGGAGGTCGAGTTCGGTCCTCGCACCCGCCGGTGGCCCGAGGCGGAGATCGACGACGTGGTGACCGAGGCGCTCGACGCGGCCGGGCTCGCCGGCTTCGAGCACCGCTCGCCGCATCATCTCTCCGCCGGGGAGAAGCGGCGGCTTTGCATCGCGGGCGTGCTGGCGTGCCGTCCGGGGCTACTGCTCCTGGACGAGCCGTCGGGCGGGCTCGATCCGCGGGGGCGCCGGGAGCTCGGGGACCTGCTCCGGGGCCTCCGGGCAACCCAGGTCGTGGCGTCGCACGATCTCGAGTTCGTGGCGCGGCTGTGCTCGCGGGTCGTGATCCTGGATCGAGGCTCCGTCGTCGCGCAGGGAGACACTCCGGCGATTCTCTCCGACCGGTCTCTACTGAGGCGGCACGGCCTCGAATGAACCCCTGACCACGGTGAGCCGCGGAGCCGCCTCGCGTCAGGGTGCTGTGGTCTTGCCCGCCTGCGGCGCGGGGCGGGTCCTCGCGAGAATCCACTGCGAGATCGTGTCGAGGAATCCCGGCACGAACTCCTTCTTGAGGGTGGCGTACTCCGACACGCCGCCGGTGACGGCGGCCTGGTAGAGGTGATTGGCGCCCGCGAAGACTTTCACGGTGACGTCGGGATTCCCTCCCTTCGCGAGGGCCGCGACGATGGCCAACCGGTTCGGCTCGGCGGGGACCTGCAGGTCCTTCTCGCCGAGGAGGACGAGCACCGGGCACTTCACCTTCTCGAGGGTCGGCGCCGGGTCGTAGTCGAGGAAGAACTTGAACCAGGGGCTCTTCGCCATCGCGAGCGGCCCCTCGATCATCATGTCCGCGTACCGGTCCGGGTCCGGGATCGTCTTCCGCTGGGCCTCGGACATCTTCGCGAAGCGCGCGAGCGCCGCGTTCTTCAAGTCGGCGCGCGCGTCCTCCCAGCCTTTCCCCGAGCGAATCGCGGCGAAGATCTTCTTCTGGATTTCCCGCTCCTGCGCGACCTCCTGCTCGGAGGAGCCCCCGGCGCGGCCGATCAGCTCGGCTTGCTCGAGGAGGATCTTCTCGCCGGTGACCCCCATGCCGGACATCAGCACGACGAACGCGACGCCGCCCTTCCTCGCCGCGACCATCGGAGCGACGATCCCGCCCTCGCTGTGGCCGAGGAGGCCGATCCGCGCGGGATCGATCTCAGGGCGGGACTTGAGGAACGCGACGGCGGCCGCGGCGTCGCCCGCGAAGCTCTCCGTGGTCGCCCGGAGGGAACTGCCCGTGGATGCGCCGACGCCGCGGTCGTCGTAGCGGAGGACGGCGATCCCGCTCCGCGTCAGGTGGTCGGCGAGGAGCTTGAACGGCTTGAAGCCGAAGATCTCCTCGTCGCGGTTCTGCGGCCCGCTCCCCGTGATCAGGACCACGGCCGCGAAGGGGCCGCCGCTCGGAGGAATCGTGAGGGTTCCCGCGAGCGTCGCTTCTTCCCCGTTCTTGAACTTCACCTCCTCCTGCCTGTACGGAGGAGGCGCCTCCTTCGGAGGCTCGGGCTTGGCCGCCGTGCCGCGCTTCAGGCGGAACGTTCCCTCCGCACCGGCCTGGAGGAACTTCCCGGCGATCTCGTCCCCCTTCACCTCTCCGTCGAACGTCGCGACGCCGGGACCGGCGGGCAGCTCGAAGTGGATCTTGGGCGCGTCGTAGCGGAGGCTCGAGAGAGGAAGAGCCATCGCTCCCTGGATGGGGATGTCGATGGTGGCCGCGAGGCCGCCCTGCGCGGACTGGAAGTCCACCTTGATCTCGAGGTCCACTCCCATCACGGTGATGGCTCCCTCGAAGTGGCCTGCGGGCGCGGGCTCGGCCGACGAGAGGGGCGGAGCGGCGAGCAGCAGCGCCGCGCCCAGGAGGAGCAGGACCGGACCTCGCATCTTCATCGGTGCACTCCCTGCCGGCCGGTGCCGCCGGCGTCAGTTGGTCAGCGTCGCCACGATCGCGAGCAGGAGGACGAGCGCGACGAGTCCCCCCACGAGCGCGACCGCCTTCGGGTTCCCGAAGTTGATCGTGTAGCCGATGCCGAATCGCCGCTCGACCAGGAACGAAGGGTCGTCGCGGTTCACGTAGAACATGCCGAGGACCCACTGCCGGTTGTCGGCGAGGCCGTTGGTCAGCGGGGTGTCGTTGCGCGCTTGCTCGAGCCGCGCACCCCCCTGGCCGTAGCGCAGCGCGAGGTAGATCCCGCCTCCCACCGCGTAGACGGCCACCAGGATGGCCACGACGGGCATCGCGGAGGGCAGCCTGCGGCTCGCTCCGAGCCCGACACGGATGGATCCGACGGTGATCAGGGTCAGCATGGCGATGGCGAGGAGCGACACGCCGCACAGGTAGCGGGTCACGGCGGCGCGGAAGCGGAGCTGGGCCTCGAGCGAGGTCCGCTCGGCGGAGCGCCTCAGCGCCCTCTTCGCGTGAGCGGTGAGCCAGGCCATGCCGCCGAGGAACGTCCCGATCACCAGCACCATGATCGGCAGGAGCATCACGGTGAAGAACGACTTCGGCCGGAAGGCATCCGGCTCGCCCGAAGGGCCGAAGTGCGTCGGGATCGTGCCGGGCAGCTCCGCGTAGTGGGCCCAGGCGTACGCGATGACGAACGCGCCGCAGGCGACCCCCGCCGCGAGCGTCAGCGCGGGAAGCCAGGCGCTCGTTCCCGGGGTCTCGAACAGCGGCGCGACGGCCGGGGGCGGGGGGCCCGGCGACGCGAGCGCCCTCGCGCGGAAGTACGCTCGGAAGTAGAGAGCCAGGAAGGCCAGGAGCTGGATGTGCACCGGCACGACGACCGCCCACGGCTCGGGGGCGGACAGCGCGAGGATCGCGCCGAGAGCGACGCAGGCGGCGAGCGAGGCGAAGATCCCCCGATTCCAGCCCCGGGTGATCGCGAGCGCCGCTTCCCCCTCGGACGTCGCCTCCCCGACGTACACGCCGAACAGCAACCCCTTGCGCACGACGCGGGGGTAGAGCAGCGCGAAGCCCCCGACCAGCAGGTTCTCGAACAGGGACACGGCCAGGAGGACCCACGGCTTCATGGAATCAACCCTCCTCCCCGGCGCGCCCGGCCGCGAGTGCCGCGATCTCGCGCTCCGCGAGCCGCCGCAGCTCGTCGGGCGGGAAGCCGGCCTGGCGCATCCTCTCCAGCACGTCGCGCAGCGCGCCCCGCAGCCGGTCCCGCGCGGCGGCGTCGGGGCGGGAGGGGGGCGCCACCACCTCCGCCCCCGAGCGGTGCCGGATCCTCACGAACCCCTCGTCCTCGAGCAGCCGGTAGGCCCGCGCCACGGTGTTGAGGTTCACGCCGAGGTCCGACGCGAGGGTCCGGACCGGGGGCAGGGACGTTCCCGGGGCCAGGCTGCCGGACGCGATCTGGGCGCGGATCTGCGTGGCGATCTGCTCGTAGACCGGCTCGTCCGAAGACCAATCGACCGCGAGTACGGCGTCTCTCATCTCGGCCATCTGTATACTATTCAGTATACAGATTGTCAAGGGAGCCGGACCGGATCGTGCGGCGCGATTCTCCCGCTCGGTATCGGCAGGCCCAGCGTACCCTCCAGGGATCGTCAAATCTGGGTTGCCAAATCGCAACCCTGTTCTCATTTCCCGGTGGCCCCTCGAGCACTTTGAGAGTGTATTAATGCCACCGTGATCGTCCGGCGGACCGCGGCCCGAGGCGGGCATGCGCCGGCGCCGCAAGGCGCCCCGTGCCCGCCGGGAGGGGGAGAGAGGCCGCGCGACCGGACACCGAGGATGGGGGCGCGGTGGAACGACAAGAACAGGAGCAGGGGAACCGCAAGTTCGGGGAGTACCTCCGCAAGGTCCGGGAGGGCCGCCGTCTCTCGCTGGATTCCGTCGAGGAAATGTCGGCGGGCTTTCCGGAGCGGGTCACCAAGTCGCACCTCTCGCGAATCGAGAACGGCCTCGCCTATCCGACGTTCACGCGCCTGTTCGCGCTGAGCCGGATCTACGGCGTGCCGATCGCGTCCATCGCCGAGCGGTTCGACCTGGCGCTCCAGAAGCAGATGGAGCCGCCGGAGGCCGTCTCGAGAACGGGGCCGGAGACGCTTCAGGAAGGGAGGACGCTGGTCCTGACCGGCCGGTACTCCGAGGCGCTCGCCCTCTTCTCGCGGGCGCTCGATGGAAGGCCCGGCCGCGCGGCCGCGGACGACGAGCCCGGCCTCACCATCGATCTGCGGCTGTTCTTCGTGGACTGCCTGGCGCATCTCGGCCGCTACGAGTTCGCGAAGTCCGAGGTGGAGGATCTCCTCGGCCATCCCGCCCTCTCGGACAAGCAGCGCCTGATGGCCCTTCAGCTGTTCGTGATCTGCTGCTACCGCCTCGGGCGTTACACCGTGGCATTGATGGGGCTCGAGGACGTCGCGCGGCGAAAGGGGTCGGCGGACGCGCCGCCGGACGTCTGGGCGGCCCTCGAGTCGATCCGGGGCAACGTGCTCCAGTCCATGGGCCGCGTGGAGGGGGCCCTGGCGGCCCACCGTGCGGCGCTCGCGCTCTACGAGGACGCGGCGATGCGCTTCGAGGCGTGCCGGGCGCGAGTGAACCTGGGCGGTGTGCTGATGGACGCGGGTGACGCCGAGGCCGCGCGCCGGTACCTCGAGGAAGGGCTGACGGAGGCGGAGTCCTCGGGATACGACCGGCTGCGGGCCGTCGCGCTGAGCCTGCTCGTCATTCTCTCTTACCTCTCGGGGGACCACCCGGCCGCCGAGGCCTACGCGCTGCGCTCCAACGCCATAGCGAGGCCTCGGGAGTACCTGCCTATCGTCTTCCGGAATTGCTACTACCTGTGGAAGATCGCCCACGCTCGAAACGACGCCGCCGGCGTCAGGACGAACGAACGGACCCTTCGCGCCTACGTGGGTCGAATCGAGGAGCAGATGCCCGAGGTCGAAGCCTATCGTTCCCATGCGTCGGGAGGTGAGGCATGAACTCCCGCAGCCGCGCCGTCAGGGCGCTTCTCCTGACCTGCGCCGTCGCTCTCGCCTTCCTCCCCTGGCGCCCGGCGCTGGCCGACCTCGGCTCGAAGGCCGACAGGGTGTCCGGTAGCGCCATCACGATCGGGAGAACGGTCCCCCTCACCGCGATCGGGGACGATCCGGACCCCGTGCCGATGGGTGCTCTCGCTTCGCCCGATCCCGGCCGGCCCGCCGTCGCCCCGTCTCGCTTCGCGGACTGGAGTCAGCGCCTCGCGATGGTCCTGTCCGCCATCACCGGCGTCCCGCCCTCGACGTGGACGCCTCTTCCGAGCGGCGATTCGTCACCGCGATTGCGCGCGCAGCATTGACGGCGTGACGGGCCGCTCCAGGATGTCGAAGAACCGCTTCGCGCGGTCCGGGCCGCCGCCGAGGTAGGCCTTCACCAGGTCCTCGCCGGCGGTGTAGGTGTACTCGTAGGCCCGGTAGGTCTTCGCGAACGCGATCGACTTCCGCGCGCGGGCCTCGTCCTCCAGCCCGTAGCGGCGCAGGAAAGCCAGGACCTCCGTCTCGCTCTTCTCCTCGTCGAGGAGCATCCGCGCGGCCTCTCCGGAGACGTACCGGAGCGGCTCCATCGCCTTGCGCACCTCCTCCGCCTTCTCGAAGTCGAGGCCGGTGAGGCCGGCGATGGGCGCCAGGACTTCCCTCTCGAAGGCGAGCCGCTCGGCGTCGGTCATGACCAGCTCGATCCCGGCGTTCGCGGTCCCCTCCGAGATCACCGAGTTCGGCGAGAACAGCGGGGCCACCGTGAACTCCTTCCAGCCCTTGCCCCGGACCAGCTTCTGCTCCACGAGGGCGTTATAGGTGTGGTGCCCGGGGTACCCCTCGTGCGCCAGCGTGCTCAGGAGCGACACGAGGTTCACCGGCAGGTCGGTGTTCACGTCGATCAGGCTCGACAGGTTTCCCTGGTACCAGTTGTAGGCGCCCCACGGCTTGCCGGCCACGAGGGAGACGCGGAACGACTCGCCCGGGGGAAGCTGGACCATGGTCGAGGTGCGGCGGCGCAGTTCGGCAAGACAGGCGTCGGCGACCTTCGGCAGGCGATCCGGGGGCACGGTGAACTTGTCCCGGAATCCCTTGAGGCGCGCGGCGAGATCTCCTTCCCCCGGCAGCAGCGCCTCGAGGCGGGTCATGGCGGCCTCGAGCTCCTGCGGGCGCGGGGCCGGCGGCGCGATGTCGTAGAGGAGGCGGGCCTCGTCGGCGAGGGTCAGCCGTTCTCCCGAGAGGCGGCGCAGGAACGCCTCCACGGACACGAGCTGTTTCTCGAGGGAATCGCGCCGGTCCGAAGGGGCCGCCGCCCGTACTCGCGCGAGCAGCTCCCGCGTCCGGCCAAGCAACTCGTTCAGGGGAACGGGGTTGCCCTTTCGCGCGGCTTCCTCCCAAGCCTTCGGCCCGTAGTAGGCGTCCACGTAGTCCGCGTCGTGCCGGCCGATCGCGAGCGCCAGCTTGACGTACTCCTCCGCGGAAGCATCGAGCGGATCGCGGGGGGCGCAGCCCGCGAGCAGCGCGGCGGCGGCCGCGACGACGACGACGAACGGCATCGAGCGCATCCTGGATCCCTCCCCGGAGAAGACTACCCGCCGCGGGCCCGCGGATCAATCCGTCGCGCGAGCCAGGCTTCCAACCGATCGGCGCGGCGTGTAGGATCCCCTGAAGAGAGGGGAGGGCAGCGCATGGAAGCACCCTGGTGCCGTTTCCGCGACAAGGGCGTTCCCGGTACGATCGACATTCCGGACTGGACGGTCCCCGATCTCCTCGATCGCGCCGCGGAGAAGTTCGCGGACCACATTGCCCTCCAGTTCCACGTGGACGCCAAGCTCTCTCCGTCGTCCATGACCTACCGGCAGCTACACGACCAGACCCTGCGCTTCGCAACCGCGCTGTTCCAGCTCGGCGTGCGCAAGGGGGACCGGGTCGCGATCATGTTGCCGAACTGCCCGCAGTTCGTCGTGGCGTTCTTCGGGGCGCTGCGCTTAGGCGCGATCGTGGTGAACACGAACCCCCTCTACGTCTCCCGGGAGATGCGCGAGCAGTTCGAGGACTCCGCGTGCGAGACGGTCATCCTCCTCGACCAGTTCTTCCCGCGGCTCCGGGAGATCCAGGCGGCTACGCGCATCCGCCGGGTGATCGTCGTGGACGTGGCGGGCACGCTGCCGTGGCCGGCGCGCACGCTGGTGCACCTGGTGCAGCGCAAGCGCGGCGAGTACGTGAAGATCCACCGCCAGTCGGACATCTACCACTTCTCGCACCTCCTCGCGAAGTACCCCGCGAGCCCTCCGGGCGCGTCGCTTCGCCCTTCCGACACGGCGGTCTTCCAGTACACCGGCGGGACCACGGGGGTGCCGAAGGCCGCGATGCTGACCCACCGGAACCTCGTGGCGAACGCCCTGCAGCTCGAGGCGCTCTTCGCCGGCTTCGAGCCCGGGAAGGAGGTCTTCATGGCCGCCGTCCCGTTCTTCCACGTCTACGGGATGACGACCTGCATGGTCCTCGCGACGCACCTCGGGGCGGAGATCGCGATCATCCCGAGGCCGCGCCCGGTGGAGCTCGTCATGCACGTGGTGCAGAAGCGGCGGGCGACCGTGTTCCCGGGGGTCCCGACCCTCTACAACGCCATCAACCACCACCCCCGCGTGAACGACTTCGACCTGCGCAGCGTGAAGTTCTGCGTCAGCGGCGCGGCCCCGCTCCCCAAGGAGGTGCAGGACAGCTTCGAGAAGCTGACGGGGGGCAAGCTTGTCGAGGGATACGGCCTAACCGAGGCGTCGCCGGTCACTCACGCGAACCCGATCTACGGCATGCGGAAGGCGGGGAGCATCGGGATCCCGGTCCCCGGGGTGGACGCCAGGATCGTGGACCCCGAGACTCGCGAGCCGATGCCGCCGGGGCAGGACGGCGAGCTGGCGGTCCGCGGGCCGCAGGTCATGAAGGGGTACTGGAACCGTCCCATCGAGACCGCCTCGGCGATCGCGGACGACTGGCTCCTGACCGGGGACATCGCCCGGATGGACGAGGACGGCTACTTCTACATCGTGGACCGCAAGAAGGAGATGATCGACGTCTCCGGGTTCAAGGTCCTTCCTCGCGAGGTCGAGGAGGTGCTGTACATGCACCCGAAGGTGTTCGAGGCCGTCGCGGCGGGCGTCCCGGACCCGCACCGCGGCGAGACCGTGAAGGCGTGGGTCGTCCTCAAGGAGGGGCAGCAGGCGACCGCCGACGAGATCATCGACTTCTGCAAGCTGCACTTGGCACCCTTCAAGATCCCCCGGCACGTGGAGTTCCGCTCCGAGCTTCCCAAGACCATGGTCGGGAAGTTCCTGCGGCGGGTGCTGGTCGAGGAAGAGAAGGCTAAGCTCGAGGGCGGCGCGAGCGTCACCTAGCCCAGCGCGCGGCCGTGCAGGGGTCCCCGTCGCCTCGGGCATTGTCGCCGCGGGGTGATCCACGGACGATCGCGGGAAAGCGACGGCAACCGTCTTTCGGTTGCCGTCGCTCGCCGTTCAGAACGCGAAGTCGAGACGCAGGGTGAAGTAGTCCTCGGTGGCGTCGGGCAGGTTCGTTGCCCGGTAGCTCGTGGTGCGGTTCGAGTACTCGACGTGCAGGGCGATCTGGTCCTCGAAGTAGTAGCGGAGGCCGGCGGTGTAACGCGTGAGGGAGTCCTCGATGGAGACGTCGGGAGGGCTCACCCAGTCGTAGCGCGCGAAGCAGACGAAGTCGGTCCGCGGCTGGTAGAGGAGCTCGCCGAAGCCGCCGGAGTAGGTGGGGTCGCTCGTGGCTCCGGGCCAGAAGACCTTGCTGTCCTCGGCGTAGAGGTACTGGAGGGAGAGGTTCACCTGCCTGAAGTTGAGGCTCGCGTCGAGGCCGTAGCGCGTGAAGGTCTCCCGCGAGTCGGGTCCCTCGACGATCCACGGACGGGCCTTACCCTGGTACGCGATCACCCCGAGCCGGTGACCGGCGGTCTGTCCCTCGCCGGCGCCGATCACGGCGTCGAACCGCGCGTAGAAGTCCGAAGGGGAGTCGTCCGACTGGCTGCTGTTCGATCCGTCGAGGATGCCCGCGGCGTAGTGAAGCCCCTTCCCTCCTCGCCCGAAGACCTCGATGCCGGTCTGCGTCTCGGAGAGCGGGATGCCGTCCGCGAACGTGTAGTCGTAGATCTCGTACGGGGAGACGGTGAGCCGGCGCTTCACGCTGAAGCCCACTAAATCCGGCTCGAACCGGCCCGCGCGGACGTTGAGCCAGCTCGAGCGGGCAAGGCGCGCGAAGACGGCGTTGGCCGACTCGAGCGTTCCTTCCTGGGGCGCGACGCCGCGGGTCCCCTCGTTGATCTGGGGCGTGTACACCGCGAAGTAGCCCACGTTCGAGCCGAGCAGGCCGGCCGAGAGGATGTCGAGCCCCTCGAGGCGGAACTCATTGACGTCGGAGGCGTCGGAGTTGTTGAACGAGTCGTAGACGTAGCCCGCGCTGGTCCGGAGCGCGATCGGCGTGGGACTGTTCAGCACCGTGCGCTCCTCGTTCTCGCGGCCCGGGAGGCGGTAGCCGTTCTCGCGGTAGTTCGAGCCGAAATCGTTGAGCCGCGGGAAGGCGGAATGGCACATCGTGCAGTTGAACCCGTACTTCCGGGCGAACGCCGGGATGGCGCGGGATTCCCCCGGCCAGGCCACGGCGAGCAGCACCAGGGCGAGGAGCGGAACGGAGAGAGCCGCGCGCTTCATCGTGCACCTCCCTGCGAGGGCGAGTCCTCCGGCAGTGCCGGCTTCTTGATCGCGGGCAGGGTACCGGTGAGAGCCTCCATGAACGCCACGAGATCGGCCTTCTCGCTCGCGGTCAGCCTGAGCGGCAGCATGAGCGGGTCGAGATCGGGGTTCGCCTCCCCGCCGCGATCGTAGACCCCGACCACGTCCATGAGCGTCTTCGCCGAGCCGTCGTGGAGGTAGGGGCCGGTGAGGGCGACGTTGCGCAGCCCGGGGGTCTTGAACTTCCCGCGGTCCGCGGGATTCTTCGTGTGGGCCTCGCGGCCGAGATCGGGATTGGGCTTGCCCATCCCGACGCCGAGGTTGTGGAAGGACTGGTCGGAGAACGCCGGGCCGCTGTGGCAGGGCGTGCAGTGGGCCTTGCCGTTGAAGAGATTCATTCCCCGGACGGCGGCCGCGCTCATCGCGCTCTTCTCGCCGAGGAGGTACCGGTCGTAGGGGGACGGGCCGGAAACGACCGTGCGCTCGAAGGCGGCGATCGCCTTGGCGATCCCGTCGGTGTCCACGTCGGTCCCGAAGACCTCCTTGAACTGGGCGCGGTAGCCGGGGATCGCGTTGAGCTTCTTCACCACGTTCTCGAGGGTCTCGCCCATCTCGATCGGGTTGTGGATCGGCCCGAGGGCCTGCTCCTCGAGGGAGCCCGCTCGGCCGTCCCAGAACTGGAATCGCATGTAGGCGGAGTCGAGGATCGTACCGGAGTTCCTCCCGCCGACCTGCCCCTTGATCCCCGTGTCGGTCGGGTCGTGGTTCGCCCACGCGGCGTCGGGTTTGTGGCACGTGGCGCAGCTGATCGTGTTGTCCGCGGAGAGCCGCGGGTCGAAGTAGAGCTGGGCCCCGAGACGGACCTTGGCGTCGGTCTGCGGGTTGTCCGGCGGCACCGGGACGGGGGGTAGCGGGCCGTTCGAAAGGAACCCGCCCCCGGCGTGGGCCGCCGGCAACCGGGCCGCGGCGGCCAGGAGAAGCGCGGCGAGCAGGACAACCGGAACACGTCGTCGCATCAGACCCCCTTTTCCCTCGCGGCCGGGATCCGTCGTCGCGGCTGCCCGGCCGGCAGGATGCGCTGGGCCGTCGAGGAAGGCCCGACGGCGAATGGGGGCGATTCTATCAACGACGACGACCGCGGAGAAGATCGGGAGCAGAAGAAAAGGATCAGCCGGCGATGGGATGGAGGCCGAACAGCCTCCCGGCGAGGACTCTTCGCCGGAGGACGGGGACCCCGATGACGGCGGGCACCACGACGGGAAGAAGGGGACGAACGGCGGTCGCCGCCGCGCGCCGGATGCGCCCCGGCCTGCCGTAGCGGGCGAGGACGCGGGTCACGTAGGGGGAAAGCGTTTCGCGAGAGATGCCCCCGCCCGAGCGGAGCGCTTCGAGGATCGTCGCGGCGGCATCGAGGCCGGTCTCGATCGCGGTGCGGATACCCTCGCCGGAGACCCGCGCCGCGAAGCCTCCGGCGTCCCCCACGAGAAGCCATCGGTCTCCGGCCGTTCCTGCCGCGCCGCCCGGGTCGTAAACGCGGTACGCGTGGCCGCGGGCGCGTTCGAGGAACTTCGCATCCAGGACTCCCCGGCGCTCGAGGCCGGCGAGCAGCCCGTTCCACCGCGACCGCACGTCGCCGTAAAAGCCTCCGATGCCGGCGTTGAGGTACTCGCCCTTGGCCACGACCCAGGCGTATCCGCGTAGGTCCGCCTGGACGATCAGCTCCATCCTCCCGGACAGCGGCCCCTTTGCCAGCGCCGGACCGATGCGAGTCTCGCTCTCGATCGCCGCGACCACGGGGTCGCTGCGCCGGAAGCCGGCCCGCCGCGCCAGCGGGCAGAAGTGGCCCCCGGCCCCGACGGCGACGGGGGCCCGCCACGTGCGACCCCCGGCCTCGGCCTCGACCCCGTCCTCGCGGAGCTCGACGCGCTCGACGCCGGCGCGCTCGACGACCGCGGCCCCGGCCGTTGCCGCCTCCCGGAGGATCCGGTGGTCGAACTCCCTGCGCAGGATGCCGAAGCTGACGGTCTCGCCGAAGTCGGTCTCCCGCGTCGTCGAGCCCGACCGCACGACGAGGCCGCGAAAGGGCTGGAGGGTCCCCTCGTAGTCCTCGGCGCGCCAGCCGAGCAGGGGAAGCACCTCGGGGGTGATCCAGCCGGCGCACGGCTTGGGGCGGGGGAACGCCGCCCGGTCGAGCAGGGCGACGGCCACCCCCGCGCGGGCCAGCTCGCGGGCGCAGGTGGCGCCGGCGGGGCCGCCGCCTACGACGAGGACGTCGGGCGAGCTCACCGCGGGGACGCCCGCCTCGCGGCAAGCGCCAGCGCCCGCCGCGGGCCGAGCAGCCGGAGCGCGAGCATGGCGGCCGGCGACGGCCGCCAGTGGGCGAAGAACCCCTTGATCGCCATCACGCAAAGAAGGTCCCCCTCGATCCGCAACCGCCCGTCCGCGTACGCCCGCCCCCACTCGTCGAGGGGCGCGGCGAGGAGCTCCTCGAAGGCGCGCTCCTCGAGGCGGATCGTGGCGTCGGGCCGGGGGTCGAGGCGGCTCTCGATCGACCAGCGGTCCGGGTCGCGGAAATCGAGGCGCCACGGCTCGACCGACCCGTCCGCCTTCTCGATCGCGAACTGGAGGCACGAGCCGGTGTAGCCCGCCAGGTGCGGGTGCTCCCGGACCACCGAGGGAAGCAGCGTCCCGAAGAACAGCCGAGCGGTCTCGCTCATGGCTCGAGGACCATCGCGCGCCTCGTGAGCGGCCGCTCGGGGCGCGCCGAGTAGGGAACGAACGGGCGGGCGAGGATCTGGTAGACGTGGTTGTGGTTGCCGGCGAACGACTTCGCGGAGCCCGCGAGGTAGAGCTTGTAGTACCGGATCGTGGCCCGGTCCGCGATCCCTTCCGCCACGAGCTTCTCCTCGGCGGCCTCGAGGTTCCGGAGCCAGCGCTCGCAGGTGAGGGCGTAGTGGTCCGTCAGGGACTCCACGTCGAGCACCTCGAAATCCTCCTCCTCGAGGGCCGCGACGTGGTAACCGAGCGGCTTCAGCTCGCCCACCGGGAAGATGTAGGTCTTGAGGAACTCCCAGCTCCCCGTACCGGGGAGCTTCTCCACGGGGCGCGGCGTCATGATCGAGTGGAGGAGCACGAGCCCGCCGGGCCGCGTGTACTCCCGCAGGCGGCGGAAGAACGGGGGCTTGTCCTCCACGTGCTCGCTCATGCCGATCACCGCGACCTTGTCCCAGGGCCGGTCCACGGGGAGACTCGCCCCGTCGGCCTCTACGACCTCGACGCGGCCGCCGAGACCCCGCCGTTCCACCTCGGTCCGGATGTGGCGAACTTGCTCCTCCGCGAGGTTGACCGCGGTCACGGCGCAGCCTCGCTCCTCCGCGGCGTGGAACGCGAAGTTCCCCCAGCCGCAGCCGAGGTCGAGCACTCGGTCGCCCGGCTCGAGTTCGAGCTTGCGCGCGACGAGCTCCAGCTTGTGCCTCGCCGCCTCCTCGAGCGATTCGTCCGGGCGCATGAAGTAGCAGCAGGTGTACGTGAGCGTCGGCCCGTCGAGGAACGCTCGAAAGAAGTCGTTCGACAGCGAGTAGTGGTGGTCGAGGCCTTCCTTCAGCTTGGCGGCCATGACACCCTCCGACCCGGAATTGCCTCCAATCTACCACGGGACCGTCTCGCCGTTCGCGTCCTCGCGGGCCGGAGACGTCGAGCCGTGGCGCGGAGGAACGGGGCGAGGGGTTATCCTGCGGTCGCCCGGATTCGATGACGACCGGCCCCGCGCCGAGAGGAGAGACCATGAAGACCGTCATCGTCGTCGTGCTGGCCTCGCTGGCCAATGCCGTGGGAGAGGTGCTCGTGAGCCAGGGGATGAAGCGCTTCGGCGAGCGCGATTGGTCGCAGCCATCGGAGTGGCTCGAGCTGCTGCTGGTGGTGTTGCGGAGCCCACGCGTCCTGGCCGGGGTGGCGTTCATGGCGGGGTTCTTCTACCTCTTCCTCGCCGCACTCACCTGGGCCGATCTGAGCTACCTGAACCCCCTGACCGCCACGACCTACGTCTTCACCGCGGCGTTCGCCCGGCTGTTCCTGGGCGAGGAGCTTTCGTGGAGACGGTGGGTCGGCACGATCATCGTCGTCGCCGGCGTCGCCCTGATCTCGCTCGACACCCCCGCCACCAAGGGGCTGTACGGTCGCGTGGATCCGCCCTCGATGCGGCAGGGAGCATCGTCCTCTCGGTGAGCCCGGCGCGACTTGCCGGAGCGGCGGAAAGGGCCTGTTTTGGCTGAGAAAGCCCGCCGCATTTTTCGCCTTGATTTCGCCGTAATTTTTCGAGGTCTTGGATTGATCCAAAACGATGGATTCAATTGTGGCCAAGAAAGGGTCGGTATGAGAGGGGAAGGAGAAGAATAGATCTGTTCAAATCGCTGACCTGTAATGATTTACTCGACAAGTGCCGATCCGATGGCGAGATGGGCAACCGGCTTGCAACGGCGGAACCGGGGGGCAAAGCCCCTGAAAATGTGTCGGCGACCCGGGCCGGAGCTCCGCGTGCAGTTCCGCTCCGCTTGGGCGCCGCAGGAACGGAACAGGCAAGGCCAGGAATCACCCGAAAATCGGGGAGGAAAAAGGAGGCAGCGGGTAATGAGAAAGTTCGTAATGTTCGGGCTGTGCGCGATGCTGGTGGCGGCGTTCGTCGCGCCGCAAGTTCTCGCGGCTGACGACGAGGCGAAGTTCAAGTTCTCCGGCGAGGTCCGGACCCGGTTCGAGTACGTCGAGAACTACCTCGACTTCACCAACAACAGCGACTACGACACGGGCGACAACTTCTCGTTCTGGCCCTACCGGGTGCGGCTCGCGATGGAAGGCAGCATCGCGGACAACGTGACGGTCTTCGGCGAGCTCCAGAACGCGGGCCACTTCGGGTCGAACCCCTACTACTTCCCCGGCGACGCGAGCCTCGGGCGGATCGACCCGCTCATGTACGCGTACCCCCTCTTCACGTCGCTCCAGGACCCGGCTTTCGGGACGGGTGACTTCGGCCCGTACTCCCCCTACTCCTCGGGCCGGAACGTGAACCTCTACCAGGGCTACGTCCAGCTCGACAAGCTGTTCACCAACAACCTCTCGATCCGCGTGGGCCGCCAGGAGCACACCCTCGGCACCCAGCTCCTCCTGGGCGACAACGAGTTCTACAACGGAATCAGCTACGACGGCGCCCACATCATGTGGCACCCCGAGAAGTACAAGGTCGACGGCTTCTATTACAAGCTGAACGAGCTGTACCAGGCCTCGTCCGACGCCAACCTCTTCGGCGTGACGGGCAACTTCGACCTCGGCAAGAAGCTCGGCAACATCGACGGCTACGTGATCGTCTACCAGAACCTCGCGGACACCGAGAACGTTCCCGCCCCCTCGTGGCTGCAGTGGAACGACATGGCCCTCACGACGTACGGCGTGCGCTGGGGCCGGATGGTCAAGAACGCCGACGACATGAAGGAAGGCGCGTTCGACTGGAACGCGGAGTTCGCGATGCAGAACGGCGACTCCACGTACTACGGTGACTACAAGTACACCTTCAAGGGAAGCATCTTCGAGGGTTGGTTCGGCTGGAACTTCGCGACCGGCGGCGGACGCAGCCGCGTCCACGTCGGAGCCCTGATGGCGTCCGGCCAGCCCGAGGATCAGACCTCCACCGAGACCGGCGAGGACTGGAAGGGTTTCATCCCGCTGTTCGGCAACACCTGGGCCTACAACCGCCTGGGTGACCTCGACCTGTTCGACACGACCGGCATCAACGACATCAACCTCGGCTACTGCTTCTCCAGCGGCAACGACAAGCACAACGTGATGGTGACGCTGCACTCGTTCCAGCTGGCGGAAGACATCACGATCGGCGATCCCGCGAACGAGACCAGCAACAAGTACAACAAGCTCGGCGAGGAGATCGACGTTCGCTACACGATGAACGTCAACAAGATGACCTCGTTCAGCGCGGGTCTCGCCACCCTCATGCCCGGCGAGGCCTTCGACCAGCTTTGGAAGGAAGGCAGCTGGAACGGCGAGACCTCGACGGTCACCAGCGCCGACGCCGTGAATCGCGTCTACGCGCAGCTTCGGGTGCGCTTCTAGTCGCGCCAACCTGCCGGCCTCCGGCAGGTAGCCGATCGGAAATGGTGGCGGGGACGGGGCGTCCGGGCAGGCCCGGGCGCCCCGATCCCCGCCATGATTTTTTGGGAGCAACCCCGGGCCTCGATCTCGAGGGTCCGGGAGTTGGTACCGGCGGGCCGAGTTGAACGGCCGACCTAGGGATTATGAGACCCTCGCTCTAACCTCTGAGCTACGCCGGCACGATTTCCATCCGATGACCGCGTAATTTAGCCGCTCCCGGGCGTGATCGTCAAGGAGGAGCTCCCGGAGAGGTCTGCCGGGTCCGCCGCCCGGGATCGGCTATAATCCCGGCGCAATCAGCCGTTCCCCGCGCCGTCGCGAGGGCACCGGGGCGAGTCATGGAAAAGCCAGAGTGCGTCCACTGCAAGAAGAGCGACGACGAGACGACGCTTCGCAAATGCCCCATCTGCTTCAAGCGTTACTGCGACGAGCACGCCTATCTCATGAGCGGGCGTACGTTCTGCAGCCAGCCGTGCGCCGACTTCTTCTTCTTCTCCGATAGCGACGAGTAGGAGGTTGCCCATGTATCCCGTGGTCCGCCCCCGGCGGCTCCGGCGGACACCCGCCATCCGAGACATGGTCCGGGAGACTAGGCTCGATGCGGCGGATTTCATCTATCCGCTGTTCGTCTGCGCCGGGACCGGCATCAAGAACGAGATCTCCGCGATGCCCGGGAACTACCACTTCTCCGTGGACCGGGTCGTCGAGGAAGCCGGTGCGGCGATCGAGGAGGGGGTCCGCTCCGTGATCCTCTTCGGCATCCCCGAGCGGAAGGACGAGGTGGGGTCGGAAGCCCATGACGACGGCGCGGCGGTCCAGAGCGCCGTCCGGGCCCTCAAAAAGGCGTACCCGGCCCTCGTCGTCGTCACCGACGTCTGCCTGTGCGAGTACACGAGCCACGGACACTGCGGGGTGGTCCGGGGGCACGAGGTCCTGAACGATCCCACCCTCGAGCTCCTCGCGAAGGCCGCGGTCTCCCACGCGAAAGCCGGGGCGGACATCGTCGCTCCCTCCGACATGATGGACGGGAGGGTCGGCGCGATCCGCGAGGCGCTCGACGAAGGGGGCTTCGAGAGCGTCTCCATCCTGGCCTACTCGGCGAAGTACGCGTCCGCGTTCTACGGGCCGTTCCGCGAGGCGGCCGGCTCCGCGCCGCAATTCGGCGACCGCCGCGGGTACCAGATGGACCCCGGAAACTCCGACGAGGCCCTTCGCGAGGTGGGCCTCGACCTCGACGAGGGGGCCGACATCGTGATGGTCAAGCCGGCGCTGTCATACCTCGACGTGATCCGCCGCGTGAAGGACACCTTCGGCGTGCCGGTCGCCGCCTACAACGTGAGCGGCGAGTTCTCCATGGTGATGGCCGCCGTGAAGAACGGCTGGCTCGAGCGGGAGCGGACGATCCTCGAGGTCTTGACGTCCATCAAGAGGGCGGGAGCCGACCTGATCCTCACCTACCACGCGCGCGAGGCGGCGCGCCTGCTGAGGTAGCCATGGGCCCGGCGGGGAGGAGAAGGGGAAGGGCCCCGGCGCCCCTCTCGCTGTTCGGTCCGGTGAACCCCGCCGCGCGGCCCGGGCCGTCGCGGGTCCCCGCGCCGAAGCCGCCGGCCAGGGCGGTGGCCGCGGCGCGCGCCGCCCGGGCGGCCGAGTCCGGCGCGACGATGGAGCGGCTCCGGCGTTGGGCCGCGGAGCTCGCCCGGAGCTTCGGCCTCCGCTTCGCCGTGCTCGAGGCGGAGCGGGACGGGGTCGTCGCGCACTACGGGATCTGCTACAAGGACGGCCTGATCCGGATCCGGCTCCGGCACGCGACGACGGGGCGGCTCCTCAAGGAGTCGAGCCTGGTGGACACGCTGTGCCACGAGCTCGCGCACCTGAGGCATTTCGACCACTCGCCGGCGTTCAAGGACTTCTACCTGAGGATCCTCGACGAGGCTCGCCGCCGCGGGTACTACAAGCCCGGTCCGGAGAGGCTGCACGGGCAGGGCGCGTTGTTCGACTTCGGGTCGTGCGGGAGCATGTCTCTCGCGACGGGTGCCCGCGCCGGGGCGGCGCGGGGGAGGAGAGGATGAGCTCAGGGACCGGGGGAAACGGCGGCGTCATGGAGCGCCTCTTCGAGGAGGCCCGGAAGCTCATTCCGGGCGGGGTGGACAGCCCCGTGCGGGCGTTCGGGGGCGTGGGCGGCACGCCGGTGTTCATGGAGAGCGGCCACGGCTGCCGGGTTCGCGACGCCGCGGGGCGGGAGTACGTGGACTACCTCGGCTCGTGGGGCCCGCTGATCGCCGGGCACTCGCACCCGCGCGTCGTGGCGGCGCTCCGGGACCAGGCGGGCAAGGCCACGTCCTTCGGCACCCCTTCCGAGCTCGAGACCGAGCTGGCCCGGCGCGTCTGCGGAAGGGTCCCCGCGTGCGAGAAGGTCCGCTTCGTCTCCTCCGGGACCGAGGCGACCATGTCGGCGATCCGCCTGGCGCGGGCGGCGACGGGACGCGACGGCGTGGTCAAGGTGGACGGCTGCTACCACGGCCACGTGGACTCGCTCCTGGTCAAGGCGGGCTCGGGCATTCTCACGCTCGGGATCCCCGGCAGTCCCGGGATCCCGGCGGCGCTCGCCGCGCTGACCCACGTCGTGCCCTACAACGACGCCGGGGCGATCGAGAGGCTTCTCGATTCCAGGGGAGGGGAGATCGCGTGCGTGATCCTCGAGCCGGTCGCCGGGAACATGGGGGTCGTGGCGCCGGCGCCGGGTTATCTCGCGGCCGTTCGCGACATCACGAAGCGGCACGGCGTCGTCCTGATCCTCGACGAGGTCATGACGGGGTTCAGGGTCCACCGCGGCGGCGCGCAGGCGCTCTACGGCGTGGCGCCGGACCTCTCCTGCTTCGGGAAGGTGATCGGCGGTGGCCTCCCCGTGGGCGCGTACGGCGGGCGGGCGGACCTCATGGACCGGATCGCTCCCTCGGGGCCGGTCTACCAGGCCGGGACGCTCTCGGGGAACCCGCTGGCGATGCGGGCGGGGATCGAGACGCTCGACCTGCTCGACGAGCCGGGGGTCTACGAGAAGCTCGAGAGGATCTCGGCGCGGCTCGCCGACGGGCTCGCGGCCGCCGCCGCCGGGGCAAAGGTCCCCTCGACGCTCAACCGCGTGGGCTCGATGATGACGGCGTTCTTCACGGGGGGCCCGGTCACCGACTACGCCTCCGCGGCCCGCGCTGACACGAAGCGATACGCGGCGTTCTTCCACGGCATGCTCCGCCGCGGGGTCTACCTGGCACCCTCGCAGTTCGAGGCGGCGTTCGTCTCCACCGCGCACGGCGAGGCCGACGTCGACTTCACGCTGCAGGCGGCTCGCGAGACGCTCGGAGAGATCGCTCCAAGGTGAGACGGTACGGAGGCAACGCGATGCTCAAGCTCCACTACCACGGTCACGACTGCTGGGAGTTCGACGACGGGACGCACCGCGTCCTGGTGGACCCGTTCCTCAAGGGAAACGCCCTGGCCGACGTCGGCCCGGAGGCCTTCCGGAAACTCGACGCGATCCTGATCACGCACGGCCACGGCGATCACGTCGGGGACGGGATCGAGATCGCGAAGCGCACCGGCGCCCTCGTGATCTCGAACTTCGAGATCGTGAACTACTTCGGCGGGAAGGGATGCAAGGGGCACCCGATGCACATCGGGGGGGGCCACGCGTTCCCGTTCGGCCACGTGAAGCTCACGATCGCGCACCACGGCTCGACCGGCCCGGAAGGTCAGGCGCTCGGGAACCCCGTCGGGTTCGTGGTCACGATGGGAGGCAAGAAGGTCTACCACGCGGGGGACACCGGGCTGTTCCTCGACATGAAGCTGATCGGGGAGGCCTGGGGGCCGCTCGACGCGGCGCTGCTCCCGATCGGCGACAACTTCACGATGGGAGTGGACGACGCCGTGATGGCTGCCGGGTTCCTGAAGGCCGGGGTGAGCATCCCGATGCACTACGGGACGTTCGACATCATCGCGGCCGATCCCGGCGAGTTCGTCCGGAAGGTCGAGGCGACGGGGCGCAAGGCCGCGGTCGTCAAGCCGGGGGCGAGCTACACGGTCTGAGATCGCGCCGGCTCAACGCGCGAGCGGCCGGGTCGTCCGGGCCCGGGCTACTTCGCGCGCTCGAGGTGGCTGCCGTTGGCCGTGCTGATCCGCACGACTTCTCCCTCGTCGATGAACGATGGCACCTGGACGACGAGCCCCGTTTCGGGGGCCGCGGGCTTCCTCTGAGGACAATGTGTTTGGGCGGTGTCTTCTGGGGTCGGTAGGAGGGTTGACATAAAATCCCTTTCCTGGACATGGACCGCGGTTTCGCAGCTTGAACTTCCTATCCGTCTGGGGCTACTCGGACAAGGCGCGCCTGTCGCTGTTCAGCAAGGCGATCGATCACGACGAGTACGTCCGGCTGTTCGGCCTGGTGGTCGAGGATCACGACCGGGCGGTCGCGCTCGATCCCGGCAGCGCCGACGTCCAATTCAAGCGCGGCCTCTCCTTCTACGACGGCGCGGCGCTGGTGAACGAGGCGGAAGTTGATCACCGGTCCTGGTTCGATGTCGCCGACGCCGATTTCGCCAAGGCCATCGAGAGGGACCCGCGGCACGCCCTGGCCTGGGACTACCTTGGTCTGGTCGACGAGCAAAGCGACAGGATGGACGACGCCATCGCCGATTTCACGCGCCTGATGGCGATCGACGCGGAGCGGGGAGGGCGCGGTCGGCCAGGTCGATGAACCGTGGCACCTGATCCGCCGGGTAACCAGCCATGTTGCCGCCGATCTCGAGAAATCGGTCGAGCTGGAGCTTGGCCGACGGGTGCTCCTGCGAACCGTACGCCGCCTGGCGTCCATCCACGTCGATGCCCCGATCTACTACAGGGCCCGGACCTCGTGCGCAAGGCGCAACGCTTCGGCCGGGTCGATCACCGAAGCACGTCGAGCGATTTGGCGAAGATGCCAGGGAGGCCACGGTAGGGGGCGCCGCCGCGGACCCGTCCATCCCGGTCCGATTCCCCCCGCTTCCGGAATTCGAGTCGCGCGCCGCGTGCGCTTAACACGTCGCCGAAACGAATCCAGGGATTCCTCATTTCCCCCTCCCCATCCCGTGACCGACGGGCGCGTGAAGGGTTCACCGAGGAGTTCGACGCCCGCGCGGTCTCGTTGTTCTCGCTTCTCAAAGCTCCTGGCCTGCAGTATCGACCAGGCCCACGACCGCCTCCCGCAAGCCCGCGGAGAGCCGGGGCCATGCCTCAACGATGGGAGGTCAAACCGTCATCCCGGGTGATCCGCAGAGCTAGTCAGCGGCTGAGTGCCGTTGTGTTTGTGTCGTGCTCGGGTCGCGACCGGGTTCGGCCCTGTCGGGTCGTGGTTCCGTCCCACCGCTGCTCCCCTTGCCCCCGTTCGTTTCGGCATTCGCCCCGTTGGGCCCGGCCGCGGCGGGTGTTGTGTCCGGCCGACGGCGTCGTTACTACGAGACATGAGCCAGTCCATGCTGGAGGAAACCTACGACGAGGCATGTCGTAGCCTTGCTGATAATGCTCTGTCTGGTCGTCTCAGCCCCGGCCGCTCATGCAGGGGTCGAGGACGTCGATCTCGGCATGGGCCGCGAACGGGTCATGCGTGACATCGAGACCTCCGAATACGAGGTCACTTGGCAGGCACGGATCAACCTCCCGGACATCGAAGCGGCCTGGCACACCCCCGAATCGGGCACACGGATTTCGCACAGACGTCACCGATTTCGGAATCCGGGTCGTGCCGAGGATCGAGGGGGGACCTCCTGGCATTGGGGTCTCTCGTCGGTGGCATACGGTCGTGGCGGCACCCTCGTGGCGCCTGCCGGAATCCAAGCTCAGGGCTGCCGGGTTACCCGGCGTCGACTACGAGCGCGGCGCGGTGGAGGAATGGTACCGTGGAATTCCCCGAGGGGCCTGGAGCAGGGTTTCGTGTTGCCGGTGCCTCCGGGAGGACTTGGCCAAGGGGCCGGCAGCGCGGGCCTTCACCGTGACGCGGCCGGGGACTGCAAGGAACCTCGAAGGCGGGGACCTCGTTCATCTCGACCTCGAGTTGGTGGGGGACCTTAGCCCTTCGGCTAAGCCTGGACGGGCAAGCAATCGACTTCCGAACCGCGACGGGCATCAACGTGATCCACTTCGCGGAGCTGAAGGTGACGGACGCCACGGGCCAAGAGTTGCCGAGCTGGATGGAGGGGTTCGCGCTCGCCCCGGGCCGCGGGATCCGCATCGTCGTGGATGCACGTCGCGCCATCTACCCAATCACCGTGGACCCACTCGCGACGAGCGCCGCGTGGACAGCCGAAAGCGATCAGGCAGGCGCCAACTTCGGTCATTCCGTTGCGACGGCGGGGGATGTCAACGGCGACGGCTACTTGGACGTGATCGTCGGGGCTGACCTCTGGGACGGTGGCGTCACCGACCAGGGAGCTGTGTTCGTCTTCTATGGAAACGGGGGAGGGGGACAAGACGCTGCCGCCCCGGGCCGCAGCAACGACGATTCGACGACTCCGCCCCAATCTCGCCGCTCGGCATCTCGAGCGCTCCCGGACTCCTTCCGCCTGGCGATGAGCGGTCGCACGCCGTTTGGCAGGGCGAAGGTCAAGCTGGAATGGGAGGTCAAGCCGCTGGGAACGCTATTCAACGGGGCCGGCACCGGGTTCAGCCCGGCGTGGACTGACACCGGCAGGACCGGCGCGTCGTTCAATCAGGCGGTGTCCGGTCTGGAGTGGAACTTCCACCTACCACTGGCGGATGCGGGTGCGGTACGACCGGGCCTACGGTGCCCTTCGCACGATCGAGTCGCTGGTACACGGCACCGCATAACCGCCTCCTGGAGATGGATCTCCGAACGGTCGATGAGCTGCGCGGCGGATCTCGACGCGGACGGCGCGAACGCGTGCCAGGACTGCAACGACTCGGATCCGAACAACTGGCAGTCGTGTGCTTCATGTGCGGACCGCGACCACGACCTCTACCACGTCGGGTGCGATGCCTATGTGACGATCCACGGGCCCGACTGCAACGACTTGGGATCCCCGGAACTGGATCTCGTGCGCCACGTGTTTCGACTTCGATCAGGACGGCGTCACGGGCGTCTGCGACTGGCCGACCAGGTCCAATCGACTGTAACGACAATGACCCTAACCACTGGGCTTGGGGCTGCGCCGGGTGCCGCGACGCGGATCAGGACGGGTTCTTCATCGGGTGCGATGCGTATCGGACGATCCAGGGTCCCGACTGCGACGATGCGGCAAGCGCAACCTACCCCGGGGCTCCCGAGGTGAACGACGGCATGGACAACCAGTGTCCAGGAGACCCCGGATGCGGCAGCGTGGACGAAATCACGGGAGCGGCGATGTTCTGGACAGCGAACAACTGGTTCTGCTGGCCGGAGCAGGGGGGTGCCACCTCGTACCAGGTCGCGGTATTGATGCGTCCCGATTTCCTGGAGACCAATTGCGTCAGCGTGACGGTCGGGACCGCGTCGTGCCTCGCGCCGCTTCCCGATCCGCCGACCCAAGGCTTGCAGTACTACCTGGTTCGTGCCTACACCCCCTTTCATCGGGAGCTCGGGGATCGACAGCCATGGGAACGAGAGGACACTCGTGTGCGGCCAACCATGAACGGGCACTCACGGAGTTGTTTCGCGCCACTCGGGAAGCGCAGGTGACGAAAGAATGCCGGAAGTCGGTGTCGAACTTGGTGCCGCGAGGATTTGACCGTCGTCCCATCAAGCTCTTGAGCCGGACGAGAAGACGAAGAAGCTCATGGAGGCGAGGGATGAGCTTCAACAGGGGCGTCACGCCGAGATCCTCCTGGCGTGTCCCGAGTTCTTCCGTCAAAGGATGGCCGAGAACAACGTGCGTGGTGCGCTTGCAGGGACCTCCCGTCATTCGAGGATCGGTGCGCCCAACGCGGAGGTATCTCGGTCGAACTCCACCCGTGAGCCGGCGCGTAGGCCCGCCTCTAGAATGTGTCCGCGACCCGGGTTGACCGCAGAGAAGTGCGCGAAACGGCGGGAAACGGCGGCGGTCTGAGGAAAGCGGCGAGCATCAGCGAAGGATGGTGCCGTCCGTAGGTTCAGCGGGGGACGGCAATCTCTCGCCTGTTCCTGGTTTCACGACGGTCGCTCTTCGAGGTTGGGATGACGAGCGTCTTTCCTGAGGCGACGTCTTGCGCAGCACAACGAGGGCCGAACCTATCGACTGCCCAGCACAGGCCTTGGGACGTGAAGCTTCACATCGCTGTCGACGACCGCGAACTGGCCCACCGCTTTGAGCATCACCTGAAATCGGGCTCCGGCCAGGCTTTCGCCAACCGTCAATTCTGAGCACGGCCTCCGCAGCTCCGCGACCGAAGGGAGCGAGCGAAGGAGGCCCGCTTCGCCGCTCGCCCAGCGAGTGAAGGACGATTAGTCGACCGGGAGAGGCAACGACCGTGCCTCCCGGATCGACGGGAGCGCATGGGGGGGAACGGGCCGGGATCCGGCGGCGACGATGGACTCGAGATCGCGCATCACCTTCCTCGCCGAGTCTGTGCTGCCCGAGCCGCCAATGAGACATCGCGGTAAAGGCGAGGTCCTCGATCGGCGTGTCCTCCCCGGCGGCGCGATACAGCTCGCGCGCACGGGCGAGATTCCCCAAGGCGTCACGATGCCTGCCCGCGCGGTACTGACACTTGCCGAGGTTGGCCACGTACTCCGGAAAGCCCGGCTGAACCCGGTTGACGATCTCGATCTTGCGGACGAGCACGGCGAGTTCCGCGCGGGAGAGCCCTCTGTTCCGGTAACCGTATACCGCGTCGCTGTTCAGCCAGCCGATGTGATCCCCGCGCGCCTCGACCAGCTCGAGGCCCGCGCTTTGGATGTCCCGCGGCAGCGTCTTCAGGGCGCGCAGCCTGCGCGCAACGTCCTCGGCGAAGGTGCTAGCTCCGCGTACAGACCGTTCACGACCTCGCGGGCCTCGCGCGCCGTCGCCCTCGCCCCGAAACCCTCGGGAGGCGGTCCCGTCTCCAGGAGGACCATCGCCTTCTCGTTGCTCGCGAGAAGCGCGCGGCCCTACCCTCGCGAACGTCAGCCGGTGAACGTCCCCGAGGCCGGATTCGAGCACGACGTCCCGGAGATGCCCTCGCGCATCGCTGAAACGAAGTTTCCCGTCGCTCCCAGCCATGACCACGCGCAGCCCGTCCGGGGAGAACGTCACGGCGTGGAGCGCGAGGTTGGGCTGGGCCTGGCCCGCGATGCGCTCGCCGCGAGCGACGTTCCACAGGACCATCTCGCCGCGAGACGTCACGGCCGCCACCCTCTCTCCCGCGGCGTCGAAGGCGACGGCCTCGACCGCGCCGTTCTCGACTCTGAACGCGCCCAGGCTCCGACCGCTTCCGACATCCCAGACCCGGACGCCGGCGCCCGGCGCGCGCAACGCCCCCGTGGCGTCTCCCGACGCGACGTCGAAGCCGACCGCGACCCGCGTTCCCCCGGCGCCGACGGCGACGCAGCGGAATCTATGACCTGGCTCGCCGATCTCGCGCACCGTCTTGCCGCTCGACGTTTCGATCGAGCGCAGCGTCGCCTTCTCGCGTTCGCGATCAGGAGCGTTGCGCCGTCCGGGCTCCAGACGAGCCCGACGACGTCGCCGCTCGGCGTCTCGATGTGCCCCTCGACGTCGCCGGTCGCCGTATCCAGGGAGGTCAGACGACGCCTCCGTCGTGGGGCCCGGCCGCCCACCCGTCTCGGGAACTCGGCGAGCTGGCCTTTCTGCCCGGCGACGGCGAGTCGGCCTCCGTCGGGACTGAAGGCCAGCGCGCTGGTCCACGGTTCCAGCGTGTACGCGTTCCACCTCTCGCTTCCCGCCACGAGATCGTGCAGCGTGACGAACCGCCAGCCCGCGGTGGCGACAAAACGGCCGTCGGACGAGACCGCGACGACCGAGGTCTCGCGCCGCGGTGGCGTCGGAATCGTCAGGGGCCGCGCGTCGGTCGCCGGGTCCCAGACCCGCCTTGCGTGATCGGCGTCCGTCGTGATCAACGACTTGCCGTCCGGCGACCAGCTCACGCCGACCGGTCGAGTCCGGAGTACGGACGTGATGGTGCGGTCGCCGATCCGCCGGACCTTCACTCCCTCGTCGCTGAGAAACGCCGACCCGCTTCCCGTCCGGGCTGGCCGCCGCCGCGTACGAGCTGCTCTCCGGATTCAGGGACAGCGCATCGACACCAATGTCCTGGATCAGGGGGTCGCCCTCGTCCAACGACGCCGCCGGGTTCTCCAGGCGCCGCTCGACGCGCCCGCTCTCGAGGCTCACGACGCACACGGACCCGGGTCTGCCATCGTAGTAGATGATCTGCGGCGTCCGCTCCGACCGAGGAGGTCAAGAGGGCCGTAGCATCGGGGACCTCGAGGGTGCGGCGGAGCTTTCCGGTGCGCGCTTCGAGAAGCAGGATCGCGTGCTGATTCCAGGGACCGACGGCCGCGAGGGCGCCGTCCGGGCTGAAGACCCCGCCCAGCGAGAACACCCCGTGCCGGTGCCACCGCTCCTTCCCGGTGCTCGGGTCGCGCATGAGGATCACGCGACCGCCGCCATCGTCCGAGGTGCCGGGGGCGTGAGCGCCCGCGTCGACGAGCTCCAGCGTTCCGTCCGGCAGCGTGCGCCTCAGATGGCTCCATGCGTAGCCGTCCGGCGGAGGAGGCGCCGGGGGTAGGGGCTCTTCCTCGCGGTGCATCCCCGCCCGCCATCTCAGGTGCCTCCAGGCCCACGAGCGGAGGTGCTGGGGGAGGGAGTCCAGCGCCCGCGCCGCGGACGCCGGATCGAGCGCCGCGAGCGAGGCGGCGGCCGCCACCAGACGCGCCTCGTGGGCAGCCCGCTCGGCCTCCGCGGTTGCCGCCTCGGCGACGAGACGGTACCGCGCCTCACGGCGGGCGTACCCTGCGGATACCACGAGGCCCAGCGCCAGCGCGATCATCGTGGCCGCCGCGCCGCCCACCAGAACCTTGTTCCTCCGCGCGAACTTCCGAAGCTGGTAGAACGACCCTGTGCGCCGCGCGCGAATCGGCTCGTGGCGGAGGTGGCGGCGGATGTCCTCGGCCATCTCCTCCGCCGAGGCGTAGCGCCGGTCGCTCTCCTTAGCGCAGCGCCTTGCCCACGATCGCGTCGATGTCCCCCCGGAGCGTCGCGTCGAGGGAGCCGGGGCGCGATGGCTCGTCCTCCCGGATCGCGCGGATCGCTTCCGGCAGCGAACGGTCGTGGGTGTCGATCGGAGGCCGTCCGCACAGCAGCTCGTAGAGAATCACGCCGAGCGAGTAGACGTCCGATCGGGCGTCGATCGCCTCGTGCTTGCCGCCGACCTGCTCGGGGCTCATGTACTGGACCGTCCCCACGAACTGCGCGGACGCGGTGGCGATCGTCAGCGGCTGCCAATCGGCCCCGGTGACGCGCGCGATGCCGAAGTCGAGCACCTTGGGCTGACCGTCCTCGGTGACCAGGATGTTCGACGGCTTCAGGTCGCGATGGACGATGCCGTGCAGGTGGGCGTGCTGAACCGCGTCGCAGATGCGGGCCACGAGGTCGAGACGCTGCTTCTTGTCGAGCGAGTGTCTCCGGGCGTACTCGGCCAGCGAAAGCCCTTCGACGAATTCCATGGCGAGAAAGGGCAGCTGAACGGGTGCCCGCCCTGGAAAATCCACTGGCGCCCGCCCCGCCTCGTAGATCGTGGCGACGCCCGGGTGGTGAAGCCGGCCCAGGATCTCGGCCTCCCGTTCGAATCGCCGCAGCCATGGTCGCGAGACGAACGCGGGATGGATGACCTTGAGCGCGACGCGGCGGTGCGGGCTCTCCTGGCGCGACTCGTAGACGATCCCCATGCCGCCGCGGCCGACGACCCGGACGATCTCGTACCGGCCGATCCGCTCCGGATGAGGTTCGTCCTCGTCGAGCAGGGCTTGCGCCCGATCCCTGGCGGCGGGTTCCATGAAATCGCCCATGCTGTCGAGCGCGTCGAGCAGGCGGCGCAGGGACTCCCGGAGCTCACGATCCTCCCCGCAGCGTTCCTCGAGGAACCGCTCCCGCGCCGCGAGCGGCAGCTCGGCGGCCTCGTCGAACAACTCCTCCGCACGCCGCAGAAGGTCGTTCGTCATCGAGGGTCACCCCTCACCTGCGCCGGTCACTCGTGAAGCTGGTCGTACAGCCAGGCCGTGCGAAACGCCACTCGCGCTCGACGGTGCTGATCGAAACGGCCAGAATCTTGGCCGTCTCCTCGGCCGTGAGTCCGGCGAAGAACCGCAGGTTGACGATCTCGCCCTTGCGAGGATCCTCCGTCTCGAGACGGCCGAGCGCTTCGTGGACCGCGAGGATGTCGTCGGCGGGGAGCTGGATCGGCAGGACGATCTCGCCGTCGACGCGGCGCCAGCCTCCGCCCGCTTCGCTCGACCCTTTCGCCGCGCCTGATCGACGAGGACTTCGCGCATCGCCCGAGCGGCGGCGCCGAAGAAGTGGGCGCGGCCGTTCCAGCGAGGATCGTTCGCGCCGACCAGCTTGGCGTAGGCCTCGTGGACCAGCTCCGTCGTCTGGAGCGTCGCCCCGCGCGGCCGACCGGCCATCATCGAGCGGGCGAGACGCCGGAGCTCGTCGTAGAGGTAGGGCGCAAGCTCCGCGGAGGCCTCGCCCCGCGAAACCCGGTCGAGCGCGTCGAGGAACGCCCCCTCGCGCATCCCCAAGATCCGCCCCCCCCGTCTCGGGCGAGCATCCACACCGCGCGAAGCCGCGACCCCAAGCCGTTTTGGAAATGGGACCCGCGCCCTCGGCGCAGGGGGAACGCCCCCCTGGACTTCGGTAAGTATACGGCCAACCACCCTCGTAAAGGGCTTCTCCCCGAAAAGACGAACTGTGTACGAGGGAGTGGTATGGCGACGCAAGGTCGCTCCATCCGGTCGGCGGGCGCGGGGACGTCGTGCCGCGGCGGCCGAAAGCCCCGTGATTTCCGCCGGGAAGTCGAGGAGAAAGCCATGTCCAACATCTCGAGCTGGTTCCCTGTCCTCCGCAGGGCGTTCGGGGCGGCGACCCGGGCGCGGGCCGGGTGGCTGAGCCTCCTGTGCGCGGGGGTGCTGCTCTCCGCACCTGCGGCCGACAGAAACGCTCCCCCGGGCATCACGCATGCCGCCGGCGCGGTGTCGTCGGTGGCGTCGTCCGACAGGACGCTGAGCTTCGAGCGGCGCCTCGAATACCACCGTCGCCTCGAGGAGGTCTACTGGAAGCACCGCATCTGGCCTGCGGCGAATCCGGGCCAGAAGCCTCCACTCGCCGGTGTGCTGCCCGCTGAAGCGATACGAGAACGCGTCGCGACGTACCTCAAGAAGAGTGCTGCGCTCGGGACCGTCTGGTCGCGGCCGCTCACGGGCGAGCAGCTCCAGGCCGAGGTCAACCGCATGGCTCGCGAGACGAAGAAACCCGAGATGCTCAAGGAGCTGTTCACGGCCCTCGATGATGACCCGCTCATCATCGCCGAATGCCTGGCGCGCCCGGTGCTGGCCGACCGGCTGGCGCGAAACTGGTATGCACGCGATACGCGCTTCCACGGCGCGCTGAAGCAGCAGGCCGAGACGGCGCTCGCGGCCCACCAGGATGTCCTCTCCATGGGACAACTCGGGGGGATTCGCACCGAGACGGAGTGGCACCTCGCGGCGAAGAGAGTGGAAGCGCCGGAGGAGCGACAAACCGCTGAGGGCGACGCGGAGCGCGGGGCCCGCGCCGTCGTCGACCTGACTCCCGCGCAATGGCAAGACGAGGCGCGGCGCCTCGCGGCGACCTTCGGGGTCATCGTCGAGCCGGAGCGAGCCGGCGACAGAGCCGCGCTTCTCGACGGGCTCCCCGTGGGCGCCCTCTCGCCGCTCACGGAAGAGACCAACCGGTTCGCCGTCACGGCGGTGCTGTCGAAGGAGGCGGATCGGCTGCTCACCGCGACGGTCAGTTGGACCAAGCGTCCGTTCGACGCGTGGTGGGCCGAGGAAGCGCGGAATTGGAGCGACGTTACCGACGGCAAGAACTGCGCTCCTGTTCCGCCGCCGCTCGCGGGATACGCGCCGGCGCCGGCCCCGGCCGACGGTTGCGCCGATGACACGTGGACGAGGACCGCCGGTAGAGCTCCCGAGGGGTATTACAGCGCCGCTGTGTGGACCGGCGCGGAGATGATCGTCTGGGGCGGGTCCTATGAAGCGTGGTCGGCGATCACGAACACCGGCGGGCGCTACGACCCGGCGACGGACACTTGGAACACGACCTCGACTGGCGCCAACGTGCCTTCCGCGAGGAAGCGCCACACACTGGTGTGGACCGGCACGACGATGATCGTCTGGGGCGGCCAGAACGATGTCACGAGTGTGAACACCGGCGGGCGTTACGACCCCACGACCGACACGTGGAATCCAACCTCGACCGGCGCCAACGTGCCGGTGAACAGGGGCGGCCATACGGCGGTGTGGACCGGCACGGAGATGATCGTCTGGGGCGGCTACGGGGGCCAGTACGGGAACACCTTGAACACTGGCGGGCGCTACAACCCTTCGACGGACGCGTGGACCGCGACCTCGACCGGGGCTGGCGTGCCGCAATCGAGGAGCGGTCACACGGCGGTGTGGACCGGCGCGGAGATGATCGTCTGGGGCGGACTGAACGGGGTAAATCAACCCGTGAACACCGGAGGGCGCTACAAACCCTCGACAAACGCGTGGACGTCGACATCGATCGAGGCAAACGTGCCGTCCGCAAGGCAGGAGCACACGGCGGTGTGGACCGGCGCAGAGATGATTGTCTGGGGCGGGCTGGCCGGCAGCTACCTGAACAGCGGTGGGCGGTACGACCCCGTCGCCAACAGCTGGTGGCCGACCATGTTGGCAAGAGACACACCGTCCGTACGATCGCTTCACACGGCGGTCTGGTCTGGCGCAGAGATGATCATTTGGGGCGGGGAGGATGGACTCGGTGCCCTGAACACCGGTGGGCGCTACGGCCCCTCGACGGACACATGGGCGCCGACGTCGACCGGAGCCAACGTGCCGCCTGCAGCGTCGTTGCACACGGCGGTGTGGGCCGGCACGGAAATGATTGTCTGGAAGTGGGTGGGAGCCGGTGGGCGATACTCACCGGCCAACGACACGTGGACGCCGATGTCAACCGGGACAGACGTGCCGCAGGGGAGAACCAAGCACACCTCCGTGTGGACCGGCGCGGAGATGATCGTCTGGGGCGGATCCAACGGCAGCGGCTACGAAAACTCCGGCGGACGGTACGACCCTGCGACGAGTACCTGGACGTCGACCTCATCGGGGGCCAACTTGCCGTCGGCCAGGGATCGGCACACGGCAGTCTGGACCGGTGCGGAGATGATCGTCTGGGGCGGCGACGACGAGGGGTGGGAAACCAACACTGGTGGCCGCTACGCTCCAGCGACGGACACGTGGACCGCGACCTCGACCGAGCCTGGCGTGCCGCAAGAGGGACGGTCACACGGCGGTGTGGACCGGCGCGGAGATGATCGTCTGGGGTGGGAGCGGTCCGGACGCCCCGCTCGACACCGGCGGGCGATATAACCCGGCGAACGACCGCTGGACCCCGACCTCAACTGGGGTCAACGTGCCGTCGGCAAGGAGTCTCCACACGGCGGTTTGGACCGGCAGGGAGATGATCGTCTGGGGCGGCAATGGCGGCTCGTTCCCGTATTTGAACACCGGCGGGCGTTACGATCCGGCGACCGACAGCTGGATGCCGGTCCCGGTCGGGGCCGACGCCCCCCACGAGAGGATCGGGCACACGGCCGTGTGGACAGGTACGGCGATGATCGTCTGGGGTGGAGACTACTACGACGGCTTCGCCAATCACTGGTTGAATACGGGCGGGCGCTACGAGCCTGCGACCGATGGCTGGACGCCGACCTCGACCGGGGCTGGCGTGCCGCAATCGAGGGACGGTCACACGGCGGTATGGACCGGCGCGGACATGATCGTCTGGGGCGGGTATAGCGGTTCGTACGACTTGCTCGGCACCGGGGGCCGCTACGATCCTGGGACGAACGGCTGGACGCCGACCTCGACCGGCACCGAGGTACCGTCGGCGCGGGACGGCCACACGGCGGTATGGACAGGCGGCGAGATGATCGTCTGGGGAGGAAACAGCCTCGGCTCCTCCGGCTCGAACAGCGGTGGGCTTTACTGCGCCCTTCCCGCTTGCACGATTGGCACGTGGTATCCCGACGCGGACGGCGACGGTTACGGCGTCACCTCCACGGGCGTTCCCGCCTGCGCGCTGCCACCGGGCTACGTCACCGTCGGGGGGGACTGCGACGACCGCTACGCCAGCTGCACGACGGACTGCACGGACGCCGACGGCGATGGACTGCCTGTCTGCGCAGGCGACTGCGACGACACGAACCCGCGTTGCACGACGGACTGCACGGACTCCGACGCAGACGGTTCTTGCAATCCGAACGACAACTGCCCTTCGATCCCCAATGCGCTCCAGCGCGACACCGACACCGACGGCGTCGGCGATGCGTGCGACTGCGCGCCGGAAAACGCGGGCGCGACCGCCGTGCTCGACCCGGCGCGGGACCTGCGGTTCGTTTCGACGACCAGTCTCGCCTGGGATCCGCCTGCCGCCGGCAGCGGGCTGACCTACGATCTCTTGCTCAGCCGCAGAGCCGAGAACTGGCAAAGCGTTACCTGCCTTGTGACGCGGAGCACGGACACGACGGCCTCGGACACCGCGACGCCGGTGCCTGGCGAGGGCTTCTTCTACCTCGTCCGGGTCGAGAGCGCGTGCGGAGAGAACCTGGGGACGGACTCGACGGAGCAGCGGCGCCAGGCCTCGTACGCGAAGCAGGTCTTCGTCACGAGCACGGTCTACAGCGGCGATCTGGGGGGTCTCGCCGGCGCGGACGAAAAGTGCCAGCAAAGGGCCGTCGCGGCGGGACTCCCGGGGACGTTCCGCGCGTGGCTGAGCGACGGCACGACCTCCGCGTCGGCCCGGCTCACCCACTCCACACTGCCCTACGTGCGCGTCGACGGCGTGCAGGTCGCCGACAATTGGGCGGATCTCACCGACGGGGGGCTCGGCGCCGCAATCGTCGTCGACGAGCTCGGGGTGGACATTCAGATGAACGACAGCGAAGTCTGGACGGCCACGTCCAGCAACGGCAACTACTTCGGGTTCAGCTGCGCGAACTGGGCCACGGGGAGCAGCGGATATGGCCACGTCGGCCTCGCCCACGTGGTCGATGCAACGTGGTCAGAGACCTACTACATGTGGTGCTACGAGACGAATCGGCTCTACTGCCTCGAGCAGTGAGCGCAAGAGGAAACCCCGGGGGCCCGACGGGACGGCGTCGGACCCCCGGAAGCGACTCGTCCTGAGATCGCCGGCCGGAGATCCGCCAAGCAGCGGAACTTCTGGCCGGCGTCTCACAGACCGATTCTCCGCAGCCGCTCGATGACGCGAGCGAACCAGCGTTGGTCGGAGGCGGGGTACGGTCGATCATGACATCGCCGTGTCCCCGCCCGCCGGCCATGCTGCGCTCCCGCCTGCCGTCGAATCGACGTCGAAGGGCTCGCCGTCCCGGGAATCGGTCGGGCGGTAGCGTCGCGGCCGAGGAGCCGCGCCCCGCTCCGCCCCGGCCGGCGTTTCCGAACATGCGGTGGGAGGAAAGAAGGTCCCGCGGTCGAGGTCCGGCCGGCCAAGATCGCCGACGTCGGGGACCGTCCCGTCAGCGACACGGGCCGGGGACAGGGTGCACCGCTATTGCGGAGACAGACAGAAGTAAACGGTCAGTTTACAGTAGTCACTTTTCGCGTTCGTGGCTGCCCAGACGCACTGGTCGCAACCGGGGTGCAGAAACTGATCGATCGCCTGCGCGTTGGTTTGGTCGGAGGTTCCGATCTCCCGTTGACACGCATCACGGTAGAAGCTCAAGTATCCAGGCCGGAAGCCTTTCACCCTGAAGGTGAACTCGGACAGGTCGTCGTCGGAGAGGGGATCCGACTCGTACGCGTCCTCGCTGTACACCCGGATCGTCTCGTCAGGCGCGAGAGTGTAGAGCCGGCTGACGGCGCTCACCGTCTTGTCGTCCATGCCCGAACTTGTACTCACCACAGGTCGTAGAGCGACTCGTCCGCGCTCGTTGATTCGATCCGGTACTTGGCACGAAACTCACCTCCGCTCAGCGTGTCGCAGGTCGTGGAGAGCGAATGCGCCCAGAAGAGCGTCACCCTTATCGTCTTTGTGCTCACCGTGGGCACCATGCTCGCGTTGTGGGTCGTGATCGGAGCGTCGACATGGATGGCCGCGGTGTAAGTCTCGTGCCCGTCCGCGGTGACGGTGAGGGTCTGCGAGCCCTCCGGGACGTCCAGGATCGCGAAAGAACCTTGCGCGTCCGTCGTGTCCTGCTTCCCCGCGCATGTCACGGTGGCCCCGGAAATCGCCACGGCGGCTGCGGCCCCCGAGGTCACCACCCCTTGGACCGTGGCCGTCTTGTTGTTGACGACGCCATCGCCACCCCCGCCGCAACTGCAGAGCATCGCGCCGACCACGAGGACCATTCCGATCCGGAGCATGGCTCCCGACAGGTACGAACGTGGTTCGCTTCGCATGATCCGATCTCCCTCGTTCCGCCCATTGGCTGCGGATCACCGAGGGGATTGGTCCTGGAGTCCTTCGTCGCAGCCAGCGATCCCGCAGCCCGTCAGTTGACCGTCAGTACGCCTCCGAACGCGTTGGGCCAGTAATCCGTGATATTGAAAGAGACATTCGGCTCGCCGGTCTCCGGTATCCTGAAATCGAAATCGGCCGTATGCAACGGTGAAGCGAAAAGCTGGGTCTGGGAGAAATCTCCGGCGTGGCTGTAGCTTTGCTTATGGAAGGTGATGGTGAACAGCGTGTCGTCTTGGTCCGAGAGGTCGACCAGGCAGGCGGCCAGAGGTGAGAGGCCGCTCGTGTCGCAACCGAACTCGTCATAAAAGTAAGAAACGTCCGTTTGTCCTGGAGAGACCGGTCGGCACCACAACCGCACGTTCATCAAACCGTCAGTGTAGACTCGCTCGAAAGCGAGACCGCCTTGGGGACATCGTGTCGTGAGAAACGCGCCGGGCACGACGTCCGCGCTGACGGCGTAGACGACATCGGGATCGAAGGTGATCGAGAAATCGCCGCCGACGACTACTTTCTTCACCGTACCGACGAGTGCTTGCTCTGAGACGAGCAGATGGACATCCGGCACGCGATGGATGTCTCGCACGCGAACCGGAATCGTGTAGGTGTCTCCGCTGCCAACTCCTGTCTCCATCGACACGCGCTCCCCGCTCCCGCTCGCCGGCGAGAAGCTGAGCGCGGCGGGAGTGGTGGTGCTTCCTCCTCCTCCGCAACCGACGCAGAAACCGGCCAGCATGGCGAGGACCGCCCACGGCAGCATCCTTCTCGGCTCTTCGAAGACCATAGGAACCCCCTCTCGTTAGCGCGTGTTGTCTCGACTGGACGCCAATTCCCTCGCGAGGCCGTTCCCGACCCCGATCTGAATCTCCCTCCCGATGCCCACGCGGGTCCTCATCGACAACAAGGGACACCGTGGCAGACATCCGCGTCCTCGGAGCAAGTTTGCCCCGTGGCGCTGCAAGACTCATGGTCAACCCAGCGTATCGGTCCGTCGTCGAATACACACAACTGGACGATGTTGTTATGGCATCTCCAGGTGCCCGGACTGCAATCCGGCCCGGCGTCGGAAACGCCAAAGTCGCAACCCAAGAGCAGGAATGCAGTCAAGGTCGCGATCGCCACGCAGATCTCTCTGACCCTCCGTCCCATGGTGTCTCCTTTGGAAGACTCGTCGTCGAGCTGCAACCTCCCTTGAACAGCAGTTCGCCGGAAATCGACAAAACCCGTCACGGCACCTGAAGAACCGTTCTTGGCACGGAACCGCCGCGGGACTGGTTATCAATCCTGTGCAACGCCAAAGTCTGGCGGGTCATCTAGATAGAGCGACGCGTCGGCTCTCTGCCCCTACACGTCGTTCCCCAGCGTGGCACGGGCATTGGTTGGGGAGAGGCCTGGCCGCGAAAGCGACGAGGGGGGCCTTCACCCGGCTCGACGAGGCCAGCAATCTCGTGGTTCGTATCGAGGCCGCCTGCACGCGGGAAAGCTGCCGAAGTAGATCTCGTCGGGGGTACTCCCGGCCAATCGCGAGTGCGCGCTAACTCCTTTGTACCAGGCGACATGCAAGGCGATCTCGAGCTGGAAAGCGGACAATCGAAGCGGGACGATGGGCGATCGGCGGGTGCACTCCGTCTTCATCGTCCGGATGAACCGTTCGATCACCGCGAGACTGCCGTACTTTCCGATGGCTCCGAAGCGCTGGGCTCCCGGCGGTTTGGGCGAGCGACCAGCCTCGGGCCGCCCGCAGCTCGAGGATTGCGAGCCTCTCCGTCGACGGGTAGCGCGGTCGCCGATGGGCTGGGGTACGCTCCATTCGGGCATCCTTGATTCGCAGCTCTTCTCGGAGAAGGGCGATCTCCTTCCGGAACCGGGCGTTCTCTTCCCGGAGGCGGATCCTGGCGTTCCAATTATTGGCGGAGTGGCTTCGAGCGGCGGTAAGGGAGAACCGGGCCAGGGAGATAGCGTGGATAGCCCCGGACCGCACGCGTCGCGACCAGTCCTTCGGAAGGGGGATACAGATTCGATCGTCGATCGCCGGCATGCGGGCCTCCGAGAGGGGCGTGGAATCGATCCGTGCCAGCGCTGGATAAGTCGTTGCCATGCGGGACGTTAACGATGGGAGGGAGACCCCAAGAACCGATGGCGCGCTACACCGGCTCAACGCGCGAGCGGGCGAGCCTCGGCGCGGACGGCGGGGTCGTCCGGCGCCAGGCGGAGCGCCTCCCGGGCCTCGCTTCGCGCCTCGACGGGCCGGCCCGTGGCCGCGAGGGCCGACGCGAGCCCGGCGTGCGCCCGGGCGTAGCCGGGGAACAGCCGGATCGCCTCTCGAAGCTCCTTCTCGGCCGCCTCCGGCTTCCCGGCGTACAGCAGGCTCCTCCCGAGGTCGTACCGCACGCGGGGATCCTCGGGGGCGAGGCGCGCCGCCACCCCGTACTCGCCGATCGCCTCCGCGAGCCTTCCCCTGGTTGCGAGCGCGTTGCCGAGGTTCATGCGCGCCGGCGCGAGCCGGGGGTCGAGCTCGGTCGCGCGCCGGAAGTGGACGATCGCCTCGTCGATCTTCCCGCGCTCGACCAGCGCCATGCCGAGATTGTCGTGCCCGAGCGGATCGCGCGGGCTCACGGCGATGGAGCGCTCGAAAAGCGTCACGCTGTTTCTCCAGTACCCCTGCTGCACCCACGCGGCGGCCCCGAGCGCCGCGACGGCCGCCAGCCCGGTGGCCACCGTGGCGGCCCGGAGCGAGCCGCGGGTCCGGGCGGCCCCCCACGGCGGGAGCGCCCAGGCGGCCGCGGCGAGCGGGCCGATCAGGGGGACGTACGCGTAGCGGTCGGCGCGCGCCTGCGAGCCGACCTGCACCAGGCCGAGGACCGGAAGGAGCGTGACCAGGTACCAGGTCCACGCCACCGAAGCGGCGCGGCCCGCCTTCACCGCGGCGACGGTGACGAGGGTCAGGAGCAGGAGGCTGCCGCCGACCTGCCAGGCGGGGAGGGCCGACTCCGGGTGCGGGTAGTACACCGCCAGATCCGCCGGCCAGACCATCTTGACGAGATACCAGGCCGCGGACACCGCGGCGTTGGCGAGGCGCGCGCCCGCCGGAATCGCGTCGACCGAGCGGACCGCTCCCAGCGACGTCTGTGCCCAGAGGGTCGCGACGCCGCAGGCGGCCGACGCGGCGAGGAACGGCAGCTTCTCGGCCGCGAGGCGAAGGGCCGTCGCGGCGCGGGTCTCGCCGCGGCGCACTCGCCTCTCGAGACGGAGCCAGTCCACGAGGAGCAGCGTGAAGGGGAGGGTCACGGCCATCGGCTTCGACGCGAGCGCGAGGACGGCGAGCGCCAGGACGAGAAGGTAGCGCCTCGCTCGCGGGCTTCGCACGTAGGCGTCCCACCCGACGAGCGCGAGCAGCCAGAAAAGCGTGCTGAGGACGTTCTTCCGCTCGGCGACCCACGCGACGGACTCGACGTTCAGCGGGTGGACCGCGAAGAGGGCGGCCGCGAGGCCGGCCCGCCACGGATCTCCCAGGAGGCTCGCGAGGAGCAGGAAGAGGACGGCGGCGTTGGCCGCGTGGATCAGCAGGTTCGTGAGATGGTGCCCCGACGCGCGGTCTCCCCACGCCTCGACGTCGGCCATGTGGGACAGCATCGTGAGCGGATGCCAGTTCCCGTCGGTGGGGGAGGTGAAGGCCGAGCGTACCGAGGCCCCGGTCAGGCCGGCCCGGACGTCGTCGTTCTCCGTGACGTACGTCGGATCGTCGTAGTTGACGAAGCGATGGCCGAGGGCGGGCGCGTGGACCGCGAACGAGAGCGCCACGAGCGCCATGGCGATGGCGAGCCGGAGGCGACGCGTGCCGTTCTCGGCGCTCATGACGGGGCCGGCCGGGCCCGTGCTACTTCGCGCGCTCGAGGTAGCTGCCGTCGGCGGTGCTGATCCGCACGACCTCTCCCTCCTCGATGAACGACGGCACCTGGACGACGAGCCCCGTCTCGAGGGCCGCGGGCTTCCTCTGGGCGGACGCGGTGGCCCCCTTGATCCCGGGCGCCGTCTCCACGACCTTGAGGTCCACGGCGGAGGGGAGGTCGATCCCGACCGGCTTCCCGTCGATCCACTCCATCGAGATCATCGCCTCGGGGACGACGTAGGACATCGTCTCCCCCAGGTCGTCGTCGGCCAGGGCGATCTGGTCGTAGGTCTCGGTGTCCATGAAGTGGTAGCCGTGCTGGTCGTGGTAGAGGTACTGCATCTGCTTGGTGTCGAGGTTCATCTTCTCGACCTCGTCCTCCGAGCGGAACCGGACCTCGGCGTTGGCGCCGCTCCGGAGATTGCGGAGCTTGGTCTGGACCATCCCCCGCCAGTTGCCCGGCGTGATGTGCTGCATCGACATCACGCGGTGGGGCTCGTTGTTCACCTTGACGATGTTGCCCTTGCGAATCTCGGTGGCCTTCATGGTTCGACCTCGCCTCTCATCTCGAAACGACCTCGAGGGTCGTGTAGGCCGGGAGGATCTTCTTCGAGCCGGTCCCGGCGAAACGAATCGTCAGCTTGAGCGTCTTGCCGCTCCCTTCCCTCTCCAGGATTCGCCCGCTCCCGAATCGGGGATGGGCCACGATCGCCCCGACCCGAAACCCGTCCTCGGGGACGGGGCCGGAGGGCGCCGCCGGCGCCTGGACCGCTTCCACCGATCGGGGTCGCGAGGCGGCGCGGGCGGCGGACGAGCCGAAGCGCCCGGCGTCGTGACGGAAGCTTCCCGCGGCCGGCTCCGAGGCGCGGTCGAAGGGCCGGGAGACGGTCTCGCGGACCAGCTCCCTCGGGATCTCGAACAGGAAGCGGGACGGCGCGGCGAAGGTCGGCTGTCCCTGGATGCGGCGCACCTCCGCGAGGCTGAGCAGCAGCCGCTCCTTCGCGCGGGTCATCGCCACGTAGCAGAGCCGGCGCTCCTCCTCGAGGTCGTCGTCGGACTCCTGCGCGCGCGCGTGGGGGAACAGGTTCTCCTCGAGCCCCGCCAGGAAGACCACCGGGAACTCGAGCCCCTTGGCGCAGTGGATGGTCATCAGCGTCACGCCCGGCTTCGCGCCGACCTCGTCCGCGTCCGAGACGAGCGCCGACCGGTCCAGGAACCCCAGGAGCAGGCCCTCGCCGTTCTCGTCCTGGTACTCCGCGGCGGCGGAGACCAGCGCGCGGACGTTGTCCATCCGGTCGGCTCCCTCGCCCGGGTGGGAGCGCGAGAGGTAGTCCGCGTAGTCGAGGTCGGCGATCAGCCCCTCGAGCAGGAGCACCACCGGCTCGCGCGCCGCGCGCTCCGCGAGACCGTGCGCCAGGTCGAGGAAGATGCGCACCAGCCGCGCCGATCGCGGGGAGACGAGCCCGTCCGCCAGGGCCCGGTCGGCCGCGGCCGAGAGCGGGATGCCCTCGGCGCGAGCCACGTCCTCGATGACCTTCAGCGTGGCGTCGCCGATCCCCCGCGGGGGCGTGTTCAGCACCCTCCGGAACGAGACGTCGTCCGAGGGGTTCGCGGCCAGCTTCAGGTACGCGAGGATGTCCTTGACCTCCTTGCGCTCGTAGAAGCGCACCGACCCCACCACCTGGTAGGGGAGGCGGTCGGCGCGCAGGGCCTCCTCGAGCAGCCTCGACTGCGCGTTGGTGCGGTAGAGGACCGCGAAGTCCTGGTGGGATCGTCCAGGAAGCAGCTCGGCGATCCGGCGGGAGATCCATCGCGCTTCCGCCCGGTCGTCGGGGGCGCGGAACAGCTCGATCGGCTCGCCGCGGGCGTTCCGGGTCCAGAGGCTCTTTCCCTTGCGGCCGACGTTCTTCGCGACGACGGCGCCGGCGGCGTCCAGGATGATCCCCGTGGAACGGTAGTTCTGCTCGAGCTTGACCACCCGCGTGCCGGGGTGGTCCTTCTCGAAGTCCAGGATGTTGCGGATCTCCGCCCCGCGGAACTTGTAGATCGACTGGTCCTCGTCGCCCACGACGCAGACGTTGTCGTGCCGGGACGACAGGGCCTTGACCAGCGCGTACTGAGGCCGGTTGGTGTCCTGATACTCGTCCACCAGCAGGTGCTCGCAGCGGGACGCGTACCGGGCCGCCGTCTCCTCGTCCTTCGTGAGGAGCTCCAGGGCGCGGAGGAGCAGGTCGTCGAAGTCCACCGCCCCGGCCCGGCGCAGCCTCTCCTCGTAGATCTCGTACGTCCGGGCGGCGAGCCTCGCCTCGGGCGAGAAGGCGCGCTCGGCCATCGCGGCCGGCGTGATCATGGCGTTCTTGGCCCGGCTGATCCGCGAGAGGACCGGCCGCGCGGCCGGCGGCTCGTCGTCGGTGTGCTCGTCCCGGAGGATCCGGCGCACGAGCGCCATCTGGTCGTCGGCGTCGTACACGACGAAGCCCGGGTCGAGTCCGATCCGCATGCCGTCGCGCCGCAGGATCCTGAGGCACATCGCGTGGAACGTGCCGATCCACGCCGGCAGCGCGCCGGCGCCGAGCAGCCGCTCGACCCGCGAGCGCATCTCGCCGGCGGCCTTGTTCGTGAAGGTCACGGCGACGATCCGCGAGGGATCCACGCCGACGTGGAGGACGAGATGGGCGATCCGGTGGGTGATGACCCGGGTCTTGCCGGAGCCGGCCCCCGCGAGGACGAGCAGGGGCCCTCCCCCGTGGGTGACCGCCTCGACCTGGGCGGGGTTCAGCCCGTCGAGCAGCTCGCTCATGGGCACACGTCCGCCCCGGCGCGCCGCGTACGCTGATCGAACCGCTCCGGTGGATTCAAGCGACCTCCCGACTGCCGATCGAAGCCGTAAGTCGGGATTCCGCGTTCGAGGTCGACCCGAAGCGGCCCTGTTTTCGAGCGGCCGTTTCTTCCCTGAACGGCCGCTCGAAAACCGGAGCCAGGCGGCGCGGCGACTCGAGCCGCGCAACGCCGCAGCGCGCCGCGCGGGTCGACCTCGAACGCGGAATCCCGACGTGCCCGCCTAGTGTAGCGAATCGCGAATGCCGCTGCACCCGGGAGGGGGAGTTGGGGCCGGCGAGGGACGGCAACCGCTCAGGTACGATGCCAGGCAGTCGCCTTCAAGCAGTCGGTGTCGTGCAGGCCGGTTGCAGTTCCCGTCGGATTACTCGACGGTGACGCTCTTGGCGAGGTTCCGCGGCTGGTCCACGTCGCAGCCTCGCAGGAGGGCGATGTGGTAGGCGAGGAGCTGCAGGGGCAGAACGAGCAGGAGCGGGGCGAGCAGGTCGTGGGTCTCGGGAACGACGATGGTGTGGTGGGCCTTGGCGCGGAGGTCCTTGTCCTCGCGGTCGGTGACGGCGATCACGACGCCGGACCGGGCCTTCACCTCCTCGATGTTCGAGAGCATCTTCTCGAACACCGCGTCGTGCGGGGCGAGGGCCACCACCGGCATGGACTCGTCGATGAGCGCGATCGGGCCGTGCTTCATCTCGCCGGCGGGGTACCCCTCGGCGTGGATGTACGAGATCTCCTTGAGCTTGAGCGCCCCCTCGAGCGCGATCGGGTAGTTGACGCCGCGGCCGAGGTAGAGGAAGTCGCGGTGCTGGTGGAACGTGCGCGCGATCTCGAGCAGCGGCTCGGTCGCCGAGAGGTAGCGCTCCATCTGCGCCGGCAGGTGGTAGAGGTGGCGGACGAACTCGGCCGCCTCGGCCTCGCCCAGGGCCCCGCGGACGCGCCCGATCTTGAGGGCGAGCAGGGCCAGCGCGACGATCTGGCTGGTGAACGCCTTGGTCGAGGCGACGCCGATCTCCGGGCCGGCGTGGGTGTAGATCGTTCCCGACGCCTCGCGGGTCAGCATGGACCCCCGGACGTTGCAGATGGCGAGGGCCAGGGCGCCGTGGAGCTTCGCCTCCCGCTGCGCCGCGAGGGTATCGGCGGTCTCGCCCGACTGGCTGATGAAGACCGGCAGCACCTTGCGGCTCACGATCGGGTTGCGGTAGCGGTACTCGGACGCGTAGTCCACCGTGACCGGCAGGCGCGCGAGCCGCTCGATCAGGAACTTCCCGACGAGCCCCGCGTGCCACGAGGTCCCGCAGGCGACGATGACCGCGCGATCCACCGAGCGGAGGTCCTCGTCGGGGATGCCGATGTCCTCGATGAACACCTCGCCGGACTCGAGCGACACCCGCCCCACGAGCGTGTCGCGCACCGCGCGCGCCTGCTCGTGGATCTCCTTCAGCATGAAGTGCTTGTAGCCGCCCTTTTCCGCCATGATCGGATCCCACGGGATCCTCGACGGCACCTTCTCGATCGGCTCCCCGTGGGAGTTCGAGAAGCGCAGGCCGTCGGGCGTGACCACCACCATCTCGTTGTCGTCGAGGAAGACCACGTCCTTGGTGTGCGCGAGGACCGCGGGGATGTCCGAGGCCACGAAGTACTCGCCGACTCCGATGCCGGCGACGAGGGGCGGGCCGAGCCGCGCCGCGACCAGCATCTTCGGCGCATCCGTGGACATCGCGACGATCGCGTAGATCCCGCGAAGCCGGGGAAGTACGGCGCGGAACGCGTTCGGGAGGTCGGCGCCCGTGGTCTTCAGCTCCTGCTCGAGCGCGTGGGCGATGACCTCGGTGTCGGTCTCGGTGACGAACCGGTGGCCGAGGGCCGTCAGCTCGTGCTTCAGCTCTAGATAGTTCTCGATGATCCCGTTGTGGATCACCACGAGGCGCCCGGTGCAGTCACGGTGCGGGTGGGCGTTCTCCTCCGTGGGGCGCCCGTGCGTCGCCCAGCGGGTGTGCCCGATGCCGTAGACGCCATGGACGGGCCGCTCGGCGATCACCTTCTCGAGGTCCCGGAGCTTCCCGGGAGCGCGGCGGATCGAAAGCTCGCCTTCGGCGTTCACGACCGCGATGCCGGCCGAGTCGTACCCCCGGTACTCGAGGCGGCGAAGCCCGTCCACGAGCACCTCGACCGGGTCCTTCGGTCCGATATAGCCCACGATGCCGCACATGAGTCCACCCCCCACCGGTGCCGGTCAGGGAGAATATAGTTCCCTCGCCGCGGCGAGACACGCGGGCTCGCCTTGGATCGAGGCGGGCCGGAGCGGTCCTACCGCCGGCGACGTCCCGTCTTCGGCTTCTCTTCCTTCTTGAGTTTGTTCTTCTGACGCTCGACCCAGCCGAGGATGTTCGTCTGCCGGGCGCGGCCGATGGCCAGGGAGCCCGCCGGCACGTTCTCGGTGACCGTGGTTCCGGCCGCGACGTACGCGCCCTTGCCCACCCTGACCGGCGCCACGAGCTGGGTGTCGCTCCCGATGAAGACTCCGGGGCCGAGGGTCGTGGGGTGCTTTCGCCGCCCGTCGTAGTTGCACGTGATCGTGCCGGCGCCGATGTTGCAGCCCGGTCCGATGGTGGCGTCCCCGAGGTAGGTCAGGTGCTGGGCCTTGGAGCCCCGGCCGAGCCGCGTCTTCTTCATCTCGACGAAGTTCCCGATCTTGGCGCCGGGTTCGAGGACCGATCCGGGCCTCAAGTGCGAGAACGGCCCCGCCGACGAGCCGTCCTTGAGGCGGCTCCCCTCGATGACGCTGTGGTCCTTGATCTCGACGCCGCGGCCGAGCACCACGTCCACGAGGCGGCAGCCGGAGCGGACGGTGCATTCCTCGCCGATGATCGATCGTCCCTCGACGAGGACGTCGGGATAGAGCACCGTGTCCCGCCCGACGCGCGCCCGCGGGTCCACCCAGGTTCTCGAGGAATCGAGCAGGGTGACCCCGGCGTCCTGCAGCGCCGCGGCCTTGCGGGCGTAGAGGGTCAGGCCGGCGCGCGCCAGCTCCGCGCGGGTGTTGACGCCGAGAACCTCCTCGGCGTCGTCGTGGAGGACGGCGACCACCTTCTCGCCGCGCTCGAGGAGCCGGTGCACGGCATCCGTGAGGTAGTACTCCCGCTGGGCGTTCGCCGGCTCGAGCGAGCGCAGGACCGCGAGGAGCTTCCCCGCGTCCGCGCAGTAGATGCCGCAGTTGATCTCGGCGATCTCCCGCTCCGCCGGGCTCGCGTCGCGGTGCTCCACGATCCGGAGGACGCCCCCCGAGGGGTCGCGCACCACCCGGCCGTAGCCGGCCGGGTCGGGGATCTTCGCGGAGACGAGGGTCAGGGCCGCGCCCGAGCGCCGGTGGCGCGCGACGAGAGCTCGAAGGGTCGCCGTGCGGAGCGTCGGGAGGTCGCCGTTCAAGATAAGGAGGGTCGAGGGGCGGGCCCGTCGGAGAAGCGGGGCGGTCACGAGCACCGCGTGTCCCGTTCCGCGCTGATCCTCCTGGAGGACGAAATCGTCGCTCAGGTCGGCCAGCGCGCCGCGCACCTCGTCCGCCTGGTGGCCGATCACGGTGATCCGCCGCGCCGGTCCGAGCCCGCGCGCCGCCTCGAGAACGTGGGCCACCATGGGGCGCCCGGCGACCTGGTGCAGGAGCTTGATGCGCCGCGATCGCATCCGCTTGCCGAGGCCGGCGGCGAGCACCAGGACGGTGAGCGGCGACCGAGACGGGCCGCGGCTCATTTCTCGTCGGGGGTGGGCTCGATGACGTCGATGAAGACGGCCTCGTCCCGCACCTTGTCGAAATCGGGATCGTTGGCGGCCTGGAACCGGCAGCGGGGGTCGATCGCCACCGCCTGGCGGAGGTCGGCGGCCGCGCCCTCGGCGAGGCCGGACAGGGCTCGCGCGGCCGCCCTGGCGTAGAAGACGCCCGCCGACGACGCGTCGAGCTGCGCCGCCCGGTCGAGGTACTCGAGGGCCCGCGCGTACTGGCCGTCGTTCGCGCTCACGACGCCGGCGAAGTAGAGCTCCTCGGCGGTCTCCGGCTTCCGCTCCGGGGGGGCGAGCTTTCGCGCGCAGATCGTGGCGTAGGTCCTGGCCCTCTGCGCCATCACCGGCTCGTCCGGGTTCTCCTTGCGGAGCAAGTCGAAGATCTCCATCGACTTGGCGTAGCTCCCCTGATGCAGGAGATCGATCGCGGTGGCGAAATCGCGCAGGGACTGTTCGTACGCCTCGGTGAGCTTCGGCTTCGGCGGAGTCTTCTGCGGCTTCGCGGGCGCCTCGGGTTTGGCCGCCTTGGGGTGCGCGGGCGTCTTGGTGGCCGGGACCTTCTTCTTCGTCGGCATGGGTCGCTCTCCGCAGCTCCGGACGCAAAGCCGTTCGCGAGTACGGACGGCGAGTCGCTCCCGCCGTACGCGTCGCGATAACGAGCCATCATAGCGGGGGGGTCCAAGGGATTCAACTGCGTCCGGCGGGACCGCGGGACCCGGTAGAATGCGGGTGTGGTGGTGGAGGGGTACGTCGGTCTCGGGAGCAACCTGGGCGACCGGGAGGCCTACCTGCGCGCGGGGATCGAGGGGATCGGCCGGCCGGGAGTTGTCGCGGAGGCGCTCTCGTCGGTCTGGGAGACCCAGCCGGTGGACACCGAGGAGCCGCTCTGGTTCCTGAACATGGTCGTCCGCATCGCCACCCGGCTGTCGCCCGAGGAGGTCCTCGACCGGCTGCTGCGGGTGGAGGCCGAGGTCGGGCGGGTGCGCAGCTCGAGGAACGCGCCGAGGGTGCTGGACCTCGACCTGCTGATCCTGGGGGACTTCCGCCGCGAGGGCGAGCGGCTCGTCCTCCCGCACCCGCGCATGTGGGAGCGCCGGTTCGTGCTCGCTCCGCTCGAGGAGCTCGCCTCCGGCCTCGTCCGCCCGGGCACCGGCCGCACCGTCCGCGAGGAGCTCGAAGCGCTCCCCGATCCCCACACGGCGCGAAAGATCGGAACGCTTGCCTTGCCGGGAGCGCGCCCCTTATAATCGCGCCCCCTCAACGGGAGAGGCATGAAATTTCGGTCGATCGCGGTCGAAGGCCCCATCGGCGTCGGTAAGACCTCGTTCGTGGAGCTCCTCGCCCGGAAGATCGAGGCGCAGAAGGTCCTGGAGCAGGTCGACAACCCGTTCCTGCGGGACTTCTACCAGGACAAGACCGGGATCGGCCTTCCAGGCGCAGCTCTTCTTCCTCCTGTCCCGCTACCGGCAGCTGATGGAGCTGGGGCAGCGCGACCTGTTCCCCAGGTCGCGGTTTGCGACTACATCTTCCCGAAGGACAAGATCTTCGCCTACCTGAACCTCGACGACAGCGAGCTCCTGATCTACGACAAGCTCTACGCGATGCTGGAGCCGCAGGTGCCGAAGCCGGACCTGGTGATCTTCCTGCAGGCCGAGACCGCACGCCTCGTCGAGCGGATCAAGCGCCGCCGCGGGACTACGAGGCCGAGATCTGCGAGGCGTACGTCAACGAGGTCAACAAGGCGTACAACTACTTCTTCTTCCACTACACCCAGACCCCGCTCCTGGTGATCGACACCACCGAGATCGACTTCGTGCACCACGAGGAGCACCTCGACGAGCTGATCGAGCAAATCCGGAAAATGGACCGGGGGGTGCAGTACTACCGGCCCCTCGGCTCCGCGTCCTAGGAGCCCGGCCGAGTCGTCCCGCGACCCGCGCGATGACGCGGAGGGGCTCCCAGCTTCCCTCGACCGCCCGGCGGGGCAGCGGGGAGAACGGGAGGCCGCGTGAGTCCCACCGAGAAGAAGCCCTTGCGCATGACCGTCCCCGCTTTTCGCGCCCGGAAGGGGCAGGGGAGCCCCCTCGTCGTGCTGACCGCGTATGACGCGTACCACCGCTCTCGCGGCGGAGGAGGCGGGGGTGGACTGCCTGCTCGTGGGCGACTCCCTGGGCATGGTGGTCCTGGGGTACGACACGACGCTCAAGGTCACCATGGACGAGATGCTGCACCACGCCCGGGCGGTCGGGCGGGTGCGGCGGCGCGCGCTGCTGGTCGCCGACATGCCGTGGCTGTCGTTCCACCTCGGCGAGGAGGATGCCGTGCGCAACGCCGCCCGCTTCGTGCGGGAGGCGGGTGCCGACGCCGTGAAGATCGAGGGGGGGCGGCGGCGCCTGACGGTCGTGCGCGCGCTCCTCGACGCCGAGATCCCGGTGATGGGGCACCTCGGCCTCACCCCGCAGTCGGTCCTCCGCTTCGGCGGGTACAAGGTCCAGGGACGGGCGGAGGCCGATGCGGATGCCCTCGTCGACGACGCCCGCGCGCTCGCCGACGCGGGAGTCTTCTCGATCGTGCTCGAGGGGATCCCCGCCGGTCTCGCGGAGAGGGTGACCGCCGAGGTCGGGGTCCCCACGATCGGCATCGGCGCCGGCCGCCGGTGCGACGGCCAGGTCCTGGTGATCCACGACCTCCTCGGCCTGCTCCCCGGCCCCGCGCCGAAATTCGTGCGCCGCTACGCGAACCTCCACGAATCGGAGGTCGAGGCCATCCGCCGCTGGGCCGACGACGTCCGCGCCCGGAAGTACCCGTCGGACGCCGAGACCTATTCGTAGGGGAACCCATGGAAATCGTGCGGCGCGTCCATGCGATGAAGGAGATGTCGCGGCAGGCGCGCTCGAAAGCGCGACGGATCGGGTTCGTGCCGACGATGGGATACCTCCACGACGGGCACCTGAGCCTGATCCGGCGGGTCAAGGAGATGTCCGATCTCGTCGTGGTGTCCATCTTCGTCAACCCGACCCAGTTCGGACCAGGAGAGGACTACGCCCACTACCCGAGGGACCTCGCCCGCGACGCCGACCGGTGCGTCGCGGAAGGTGTCGACATCGTGTTCGCGCCGGAGGCCGACGAGGTCTATCCCGCCGATGCCTGCACCTGGGTGGACGTCGAGGGGCTCTCCGCGAGGCTCGAGGGCGCGAGCCGGCCCGGTCACTTCCGCGGCGTGGCCACCGTGGTGCTCAAGCTCTTCAACGTCGTACAGCCCCACGTGGTGGCCTTCGGCCAGAAGGACGCGCAGCAGGCGGTCATCGTGCAGCGCATGACCCGCGATCTCCTCCTCGACACGGAGATCCTCGTGCTCCCGACCGTCCGCGACGAGGATGGCGTGGCGCTGTCGAGCCGGAACGTCCGCCTGTCGCCGGACGAGCGCCGCGCCGCGCAGGCGATTCCCCGCGCACTCAAGGCGGCGGAGGTCGCGATCGAGAGCGGCGAGCGGGACCCGGCGAAGGTCGTCGAGACCGCGCGGCGCCTCCTCGAGGCCGAGCAGGTCCTGAGGGTGGACTACGTCGAGCTGGTGGACACGGCGAAGCTCCAGCCGGTTGCGGCGCTCGAGGGGGAGATGCTCCTCGCGGTCGCCGTCTACGCCGGGAAAACCCGCCTCATCGACAACATCGTCGTGACGCCTTGACAGGGGGAGCGCCGTGACCCGTTGCCCCTCGTGCTCCGCGGAAAATCCCGCCGACGGCAACTTCTGCTCCGTCTGCGGCGCGCCGCTGCGAGAGACCTCCTCGACGCCGACCGTCACGTCCATCGGGACGGGTGAGAGCGGGCCGTCGCTTCCGGGGACCCCTCCCGCGCACCGCTCTCCGACGCTCGCAGGGCGCCTGGCGTCGGGCGAGGCGATGGAGTCGGCCCGCTTCCTTCCCGGTGTCGTGCTGGCAGGCCGCTACCGGGTGATCGGCCTCATCGGCCGCGGCGGGATGGGGGAGATCTACCGGGCCGACGACCTGAAACTGGGCCAGCCCGTCGCGCTCAAGTTCCTCCCCGAGGCCTTGGCGCACGACCCGTCCTGGCTCTCGCGCTTCCACGCCGAGGTCCGGATCGCGCGGCAGGTCTCGCACCCGAACGTCTGCCGCGTGTACGACATCGGCGAGGTGGGTCCGCAGGCAGGCTCAGGACAGGGCCAGCACTACTTCACGATGGAGTACGTGGACGGCGAAGACCTCGCCTCGCTGCTCCGCCGCATCGGGAGGCTCCCGCGCGACAAGGCGCTCGAGATCGCGCGCCAGCTCTGCGCCGGGCTCGCCGCGGCGCACGAGCGCGGCGTTCTTCATCGCGATCTGAAGCCGGCCAACGTCATGATCGACGGGCGGGGCAGGGCCCGCCTGGCGGATTTCGGGATCGCCGGGCTCGCGGCGTCGGGCGAGGGCCCGGCGAAACGGGCGGGGACGCCGGCCTACATGGCGCCGGAGCAACTGGCGGGCGGCGAGGCGACGGTCCGGAGCGACCTCTACGCGCTCGGGCTCGTGCTCTACGAGACGTTCACGGGCAAGCCGGCGTTCGAGGCCGATACCCTCGCGGACCTCAAGCGCCTCCAGCAGTCCACGATCCCCGAGAGCCCGTCGCAGCTCCACGAGGAGATCGAGCCGGCCATCGAGAGAGTGATTCTGCGCTGCCTCGCGAACGATCCCGCGGACCGCCCGGCCTCGGCGCTCGCGGTGTCGGCGGCGCTCCCCGGCGGCGATCCGCTGGCCGCGGCCCTCGCCGCGGGCGAGACCCCGTCCCCGGACATGGTGGCTGCCGCCGGGGCCGAGGGCACGCTGCGCCCCGCCGTCGCCTGGAGCGTGTTCGCGGGGTTCGTTCTCTGCGTCGCTCTCCTCGCCGTCCTGTCCGGCAAGACGGCGTTGCTCCACCGTGTGCCGTTCGAGAAGCCCGCGGACGCCCTGGTGGACCGCGCGCAGGAGGCCCTTCTGAAGGCCGGCGTCACCGGCGCGCCCGGGGACCGCGCGTGGGGTTTCCTGCAGCCGGACGACGTCCTGAGCTGGCTCGAGAAGCGGGACAAGTCGTCGACGAGGTGGTCGCAGCTTTCGACCGGACGGCTCGGCGCGGTCGGCTTCTGGTACAGGCGAAGCCCGAAACGGCTCGAGTCGCTCGCGACAACCGGCCAGGTGACCCGCGATCTGCCGCCTCAGGACGTCCCCGGAATGGCGAGCGTCCTTCTCGACGAGCGGGGGAGGCTGCTGGAGCTCCGCATCGTTCCCACCCGCGAGGACGGGACGGGCCAGCCTGGGCGGCCGCCCGACTGGGACGTGCTGTTCGGGGCGGCCGGCCTCGAGCCCGCGGCCTTCACGACGGACGCCCCCGCGTGGCTTCCCCCGATGTACGCCGACCTCCGCACCGCCTGGAAAGGGACCAGTCCGGATCTGCCCGGTGTCGAGCTGCGGGTCGAGGCCGCCGCATACCTCGGCCGGCCGGTGTACTTCAAGGTGATCGCCCCGTGGACCCCACCGGATGCCGCGGGCGGCGCCGGATCCGAGGGCTCCCGGAGCCTCCCCGAGGCCTTTGCCGCGTTCCTCCTTCTCGTCGGGCTGGGCTTCGCGCTGTTCCGGGCCCGCCACAATCTCCGCTCCGGCCGCGGCGACCTCCGCGGCGCCACGCGAATGGCGCTGGTGGTCGTGGCCCTCTACCTCCTCCAGTGGGCGCTCGTCGCGCATCACCAGGCATCCGTGGCCGACGAGTTCGCCTCGTTCGTGCGGGGATCCGGAATGGCGCTCTTCGTCGGCGCGTTCATCTGGCTGCTGTACCTGGCCCTCGAGCCCGCGGTGCGCAAGTTGTGGCCCGGAACGCTGGTCGCGTGGAGCCGGCTGCTGGTGGGGAGGTTCCGCGATCCGCTCGTGGGTCGCGACCTCCTGATCGCGGGGGCGCTCGGAGCGGCGCTTTCGCTTATAGGGCCGCTCGAGAACCTCGCGATCGGATGGCTCGGACTCTCGCCCGCCCGCCCCATCCAGGCGAACGTGGAGGCGCTCCGCTCGATCCGGCAGTTCCTGGCGCATCTCTTCAGGATGCCGACGTCGGCGCTGCTCGGCCCGATGCTCCTCCTGTTCCTCATCCTGGGGCTGCGCGCCCTGCTGCGAAAGCAGTGGCTCGCCGTCACGGTGGCGGCCCTGGTCTTCCTGCCGATCGTCGCGCTGGGCGAGCACCCCGCGGTGGACGCGGCGTTCGCGCTGGCCGCCATCGCATGCCAGATGTTCATTCTCCTGCGCCTGGGGCTCCACGCCCTGATCGTGACCGCCACGGTCAGCCTGCTCCTGACGACCGTCCCGCTCACCGCCGATCCCTCGGCCTGGTACTCCGGATACTCGATGGTGGCGATGGCGATCGCCGTCGCCGTGGGGGCCTACGGCCTGACGCTCACCACGCGGGGCGCTCGAGGCGCCTGAGACGACGGCCTGCTAGACTTGGTTTCGCCGGGCGTCCAGCCGAGACGGCGGGCGACCCGCGGGAAAGAGAGGCACGATCCATGACCCGCGAGATGCTTCGAGCCAAGGTCCACAGGATCACGGTGACGGAGCGGAACGTCGAGTACGAGGGCAGCCTGACCCTCGACGCCGCGCTGATGGAAGCCGGCGACATGATCCCGTTCGAGCGCGTCGAGATCTACGACGTGGACAACGGGAACCGCTTCGCCACGTACCTCATCGAGGGGGAGCGGGGAAGCGGCGCCTGCTGCGTCAACGGCGCCGCCGCCCGCCTCGTCGAGGTGGGGCACAAGCTCATCCTGGCCTGCTACTGCGCCGTGGACGAGTCCGCGGCGCGGGGCCACCGCCCGAAGGTCGTGCTCGTGGACTCCCGGAACCGCCTGTCGGCCGTGAAGGACCACGAGGGCGCGGGAGTGCGCGTCGGCGTCTGAGTCTCCAACAGGACGTGGGTCAGGACGTTCCTGCGACGCTCAGCTCGCGCAGCAAGACGGACGGCGACCCTCCGCCCCCGGGGAAGAGCCTGAGGTCGGAGCCGGCCACCTCGATCGACGACAGCAGGGCGAGGAAGTTCCCCGAGAACGCGAGCTGGTCGACGGGGGCGCCCGCTCGCCCGTTCTCGATCGCCCGCCCGCTCCCGCCGAGCGAGAAGTCGCCGGTCACGGGGTCCACCGTGTGGAGCCCCATCACCTCCGTGATCAGGATCCCCCGGCCGGCCCGCTCGAGAAGCGCCTCGGCGGGCGACTCCCCGGGCAGCAGCAGCAGGTTCATCGGACCGATCTGGGGCGGGCCGCCGTACGAGGGACGAAGGGCGTTCCCGGCCCTGCCGCTACCGTGCTTCAACGACGAGTAGGTGTCGTGGAGGTAGCCGCGGAGCTCTCCCTCCTCTATCAGGACCGTCCGGTGGGTCGCCAGCCCCTCGCCGTCCGCCGGCGCGCTGCCGCATCCGCCGGGAAGCCGAGGATCGTCCACCAGCGTCACCGCCCGCGACGCGACGGCCTGGCCGGCCCGTCGCGCGAGAAACGACGTTCCCTTCAGCGCGCGGCGCCCCGAGAACGCCGGCGCGAGCGCGTCGAGCAGCCCCCCCATCACCTCGCGGTCGAGCACCGCAGGGATGCGGGCGGTCTTCCCCGGCGCGCTTCCGAGCTTCAGGAGGGCCCTTCTTGCGGCCTCGCGGCCGACGGCCAGGGGATCGATCTCGTCCGACGCGAGCGCGAACTCCGCGTGATACCCGGTCTGGGACGCGCCGTCCTCGGTCGCGGCGAGATCCACCCATGCCACGCCGCGGCTGAACCGGTACCCGGCGTCGACGCCGGCCGTGCTGGCGACGCGGACGTCGCCCCGGACGTCGGTGACCACCGCCTGCCGCGACCGCCGGACCCGCGGGTCCACGGCAAGGGCGGCCGCCTCGATGGCCCGGGCCATCTCGATCCGGCGCGGCATGGCGAGCGATCCCTCCCACTCCCGCGAGTTCGAGAAGGGCAGCGGCGGAACCGGCTCCGGCAGGGGCAGCCTCCACGCCTCGTCCGGCGTCGAATGCCCCGCGATCTCGCGGGCCAGGGCGACCGCGTCGCGCACCGCATCGGGCGAGAGGTCGGTCGTGAAGGCGAAACCGACTCGCCCGTCGAGGAATACGCGCAGCCCGATGCCGCGCTCCTCGCGCTCCTCGACGCTCTCGAGCCGCCCCTCGCTGACCGCCACCTTCGCTCGATGGCCGGACTCCGCGTAGACCTCCCCGCCGAGTCCGAGGTCGCGGAAGACCTCGAGCGCCGTGGCGACGGCGGGGTCGCTGTCGCGGCCGCTCACGGCGCCGTCCCCCCGACCACGATCCCGGGGATGCGGAGGGTCGGCTGCGCGTCCGCCACGGGAACCCCCTGGCCTTCCTTCCCGCACGTTCCCACCTGGTAGCCCAGGTCGCGGCCGACGCGGTCGACCCGGAGGAGCACGTCGGGGCCGTTGCCGGTCAGCATCACGTCCCTCAGCGGCTCGGCGACCTTCCCGCCGCGGATCCGGTACGCCTCCGTGCAGTGGAAGACGAAGTTGCCGGAAGTGGTGTCCACCTCGCCGCCGCCCATGTCGGTCACGAAGATCCCGTCCTCGACCGACGCGACGATCTCGTCGGGATCGTCGCCTCCGGGCGCGATGATCGTGTTGCGCATCCGCGGGATCGGGAGGTGGCGGAACGATTCGCGGCGGCCGTTGCCGGTGGGCTCTTCCCCCAGCTTCGCGGCGGTCCGGCGCGAGTGGAGGAACCCCTTGAGGATTCCGTTCTCGATCAGGACGGTCCGGCGCGACGGCGTTCCCTCGTCGTCGATCGCGAACGAGCCGCGCTTCCCCGGGATCGTCCCGTCGTCCACGACGGTCACGAGGGACGACGCGACCTTCTGGCCGACCTTTCCTGCATACACCGACAGCCCCTTGATCGCGAAGTCCCCCTCGAGGCCGTGGCCGCACGCCTCGTGGACCATCGTTCCCCCGGCCTTCGAGGAGAGCACGACGGTGAAGGTCCCGGCGGGGGCGGGGGCCGCCCCGAGCTGGAGGCACGCCATGCGGGCCGCGTCGCGCCCGAGCTCCTCGGGCGGGGTACGCTCGGTGAGCTCGAAGCCGCACGTTCCCGACGCGACCTTGAGCGCGGTGCGCACGAGGTCGCCTTCCTTCGCGACCACCGAGACGAGAAGCGTCGTGTAGACGTTGCGGTCGGTCGTGTAGAGGCCGTCGGAATTCGCGACGAGGACGCGGCGCTCGCTGTCCCGGTAGCGCGCGCTCACCTGCGCGACGCGCGGGTCGAAGGCGCGGGCGGCGACGTCCGCGCGCTCGAGAAGCGCCACCTTGGCGTCCATGGGGACCGATGCCGGCTCGATCTCGACGGTCGAGACCGAGCGGGCGGCAGCAGGTTCCATCGCGGGCACCCCGCGAGGAGGGAGTCCGTGGGGGAGGGCGGACGCGAGGCCGGACGCGAGGCGAAGCAGGCTATCCGGCGAGAGATCGTTCCCGCTGGCGAAGAGCGTCTCCTCGCCGCGGACGAGCCGGAGGCCCGCGCCCCCCTCCCGGCCGGCGGCGGCCTCGTCAAGCGTGAGGTTCTCCCAGGAGAGCCCGACGCCGCGCACCGACTCGGCGTAGAGCTCCGCGAAGTCGCCGCCGCGGGAGAGCAGCTCGGCGAGCACGCGACGCACGGTATCGGCAGGGATCAATGGAGCCTCCGAGGCGAAACGGCGAGTATATCAGCGGGCGGGGACGGGGATCAGGACGGGGAGGCTCCGGGAGCGCCGAAGGTCCGCTCGAAATCCCGGAGGAGAGCCGCATGGACCCGCTCCGCCTCGCGGCGCGTCTCGCGCAGCGTGGTCTCGGTGTCGATCACGTAGTCCGCGACGGCGAGCTTCGCCTCGAGCGGCGCCTGCGACTCGATCCTCGCCAGCGCCTCCTCCGGGCCCATCCCCTCCCGCGCCAGGAGACGTTGCAGCTGCGCCTCCCGGCTGCAGCGCACCACGATCAGCTTGTGGAGCGAGCGGTAGAACCCCGACTCGACCAGGAGCGCGGCGTCCACGATGGCGATCGGGGAGTGCCCCACCGCCGCGTAGAGGAGCACGCGCCGCTCGATCTCCTCGGCCACGAGGGGGTGCGTCAGGGCGTTCAGCGCCTCGCGCGCCCCGGGATCGCCGAACACGATCCCGGCCAGGGCGGACCGCCTGATCCTCCCCGACGCATCGAGGAGCTCGCGCCCGAACCGCTCGACCACCGCGTCGTACGCGGCGCCTCCGGGCTCCAAGATCGCGTGGGCGATCCGGTCGGCGTCGATCCGGTACGCGCCGAGCTCCTCGAAGAACGCCGCGACCGTCGTCTTCCCCGAGGCGATTCCTCCCGTGAGCCCCGCGCGCAGGACCGGCCGCGAGGGGGCGCCGCTCATCCTCGCGGGTCCCCGGCGGCGAGCCTCGCCGCGTCGAGCGCGTTCCGGAGGAGGAGGGCGATGGTGAGGGGGCCGACGCCGCCGGGAACCGGGGTCAGCCAGCCCGCGCGCGCGGCGGCCTCGACGGGGTGGACGTCCCCCGCGAGTGTCGAGCCGCGCTCTCTCACGGTCCGGAGCCGGCCCTCGTCGTCCCCGAAGATCCTGCGGCACTCCGCCTCGTCCGAGATCGCGTGGATCCCGACGTCCACGACGACGGCGCCCGGCTTGATGTACTCGCCGGTGACCATCGCGGGCTTGCCGCCGATCGCCGCCACGAGGAGGTCGGCCTCGCGCGCGATCGCGGGGAGGTCGCGCGTCCGCGAGTGGCAGATCGTGACCGTGCAGTGCTCCCGGAGGAGCAGGACGGAGATCGGCTTGCCGACGATGTTGCTGCGGCCGATCACCACGGCGCGCTTTCCCACGAGGCCGATGCCGCTCCGCTTCAGCAGCTCGACGATCCCCGCGGGGGTGCATGGGACGAAGCCGGGGAGGCCGATGAGGAGGCGCCCCGCGTTCACCGGGTGCAGGCCGTCCACGTCCTTGTCCGGGGCGATCGTCTCGATCACGCGGTGCTCGTCCACGTGGCCCGGCAAGGGGAGCTGGACCAGGATCCCGTGGACGTTCGGGTCCTCGTTGAGCTGCTCCACGGTCGCGATGACGTCGTCCTCCGGCGCGGTCGCGGGCAGGCGGACGACCGCCGAGCTCATCCCGGCCTCGCGCGCCGACTTCTCCTTGCTCCGGACGTAGACCTGGGAGGCGGGGTTCTCGCCGACCAGGACGACGGTCAGCCCGGGGACCACGCCGCGCTCCTCGAGGAGCCGCGCGCACCCTTCCGCCACCTCGCGGCGGATGTCCGCCGCCACCGCCTTGCCGTCGAGACGCCGTGCTCCTTCGCCGTCCACGTCGTCACCCTCGCGTCATTTCTTGACGAGCCGGTAGGGGGCGCCGAACTCCGCTCCCGAGCCATCCGGGAGCATCATCACGACCTCCATCCGGAACCGTTTCGTTCCGGGCGGGGGAAGCCGAAACAGCAGGATCCCTTCCGCGACTCCTCCCGGGCGGATCACCCTCTGGCCGTCGAGCAGCAGCGGCTTCGCGCGGGTCTGAAGCGGAGGAACCTCGAGCCCGAGAAGATCGTACGCCGACTGGATGTCCGGCCAGCCGACGGGATACCAGGCCATGTGGTCGCGAGCGACCATCTGCGTGGAATCGGGCTCGAACACCATCTCGCCCTGCCCCTTGTTCTCGATCCGGAGGAGGAACGTCAGGAGACTCGATTTCTGGCCGGGGATCGAGGCGAACGGGTCCTCGCGCGATCCGGTCCGGCGCTCGACGAAGGCCGGCCGGGTGGCGTCGTCGAGGAGCCGGAGCTCGGCGGAATAGCCGGGCGCCGCGACCCTCCACGCTCCGTCCTCGAAGGGGGCGGCCCCCTCCGCCCCGGGATCCGGAGCGAACGTCGGGAGGGCCGCCGCGGAACCGCCTCCGTGCAGCGCGGAGGTTGCAAGGACGCAGGCGAGCAAGAACGAGAGCGCGGCGCGTGCGACGGAGCATGCCGGTTTCATGCCCGAAGGATACCACCATGCCCGACCTTTCCCGGATGGCCCGGCGTACCGGCAGCGACTAGAATGGGGCCTTCAATCGAGGACATCGAGACCCATGGCGGCGACCGAGATCGTCATCCGCGGCGCGGCGGAGCACAACCTCAAGCGGATCGACCTGACCCTGCCCCGGAACCGCCTCATCGTGTTCACGGGGGTGTCGGGATCCGGCAAGTCCTCGCTCGCGTTCGACACGCTCTATGCCGAGGGGCAGCGCCGCTACGTCGAGTCGCTTTCGGCCTACGCCCGCCAGTTCCTCGAGCAGATGGAGAAGCCGGACGTCGAGTCCATCGAGGGGCTCTCGCCGGCGATCTCCATCGAGCAGAAGACGACCTCGAAGAACCCGCGGTCCACCGTCGCGACCGTCACGGAGATCTACGACTACCTGCGCGTCCTGTTCGCGCGCGCCGGGAACCCGTACTGCCCGAACTGCGGGAAGCCGATCGCCTCGCAGACCGTCCAGCAGATCGTGGACGCGGTGCTGGAGCTTCCGGAGGGGGCGCGGATCCAGGTGCTCGCGCCGATCGTGCGCGGCCGGAAGGGGATCTACAAGAAGGAGCTGCGGGAGGCCGCGCAGAAGGGATTCGTGCGCGCCCGCGTGGACGGCGAGGTGCGCGACCTCGCCGACGAGATCGACCTCGACAAGCAGAAGAAGCACACGATCGAGATCGTGGTGGACCGGCTCGTGATCCGCGGCGACCTCCGGGGGCGCCTCACCGATTCGGTCGAGACCGCCCTCGAGGCGGCGGAAGGGCTGGTCGTCATCGACGTGGACGGGAAGCGCGACCTCCTCTTCTCCCGGCACCTCTCGTGCACCGACTGCGGGATCTCGGTCCCCGAGCTGGCGCCGCGGATGTTCTCGTTCAACTCCCCTACGGCGCCTGCACCTGCCTGCGACGGCCTGGGGATCAAGCAGACCTTCGACCGCGAGCTGATCCTGCTCGACGAGAACAAGACGCTGAGGGAAGGGGCGCTCGGCTGGGGCGACGGCAACTGGTGGCAGATCCTGGAGTCGAGCCTCTTCAAGGCCTTCAAGGTGGCCCCGGCGACTCCCTACCGGAAGCTCCCCGCGGCTTTCAGGAAGATCCTGTGGGAGGGAGCCGGCGACCGCGAGTTCGAGTTCCGCTGGAAGGGGACGCGCAGCGACTACCAGTGGCGGCGCACCTGGGAGGGGATCCTGCCGACCCTCGAGCGCCGCTACCGCGAGACCGAGTCCGAGTCGAGGCGCGAGGAGCTCGAGAAGTTCATGTCGGTCCACCCTTGCCCCGCCTGCCAGCGGCGCGCGCCTGCGCCCCGAGAGCCTGGCGGTCAAGGTCGCGGGCAAGAACATCTCCGAGCACACGTCGCTGTCGGTCTCGACGCGCGCTCGCGTTCTACGCGGGTCTCGAGTTCCCGACGCGGCAGCAGGCCGTCGCCGGGCCGATCCTGAAGGAGATCCGCGAGCGCCTCGGCTTCCTCAACAACGTCGGCCTCGGGTACCTCACGCTCGACCGCGGCGCCGCGACCCTGTCGGGAGGGGAGGGGCAGCGGATCCGCCTCGCGACGCAGATCGGCTCGCGGCTGACCGGCGTGCTCTACATCCTCGACGAGCCGTCCATCGGCCTTCACCAGCGCGACAACCGGCGCCTCCTCGACACGCTCCTCGCCATGCGCGACCTCGGGAACACGGTGATCGTCGTGGAGCACGACGAGGAGACGATCCGCAGCGCCGACTGGGTCGTCGACCTCGGGCCGGGCGCCGGGGAGCTGGGGGGCGAGGTCGTGGTGGCGGGCACGCCCGAAACCGTGGCCGCCCACCCGACGTCCCTGACCGGCGCCTACCTCTCCGGCAGGGAGACGATCGACCCACCCCGGACCCGGCGCCGCCCCAACGGGAAGGCAATCACGGTCGTCGGCGCCACCGAGCACAACCTCAAGAACATCAGCGCGAAGTTCCCCTTGGGCCTGTTCACCTGCGTCACCGGCGTGTCGGGGTCGGGGAAGAGCACGCTGGTCAACGAGATCCTGCAGCGGGCGCTCGCCCACGCCCTTCACGACGCCCACGCCGAGCCCGGGGCCCATCGCGAGCTCAAGGGCGTCGAGGGAATCGACAAGGTCATCAGCATCGACCAGTCGCCGATCGGCCGCACACCGAGGTCGAACCCGGCGACCTACGTCGGCCTGTTCACGCCGATCCGGGAGATGTTCTCCCTGGTCCCGGAGGCGCGGGCGCGGGGCTACAAGCCCGGGCGATTCTCCTTCAACGTCCGCGGCGGCCGCTGCGAGGCGTGCGAGGGGGACGGCGTCATCCGGATGGAGATGCACTTCCTGCCCGACGTGTACGTCACCTGCGAGACCTGCCGCAGCCGCCGGTACAACCGGGAGACCCTCGAGATCCTGTACAAGGGGAAGAACATCTCCGATGTCCTGGAGATGACCGTCCACCAGGCGCTCCCGTTCTTCGAGGCGGTCCCGTCGATTCGTGAAAAGCTGCAGACCCTCTACGACGTCGGGCTGGGGTACATCCGCCTGGGGCAGGCGGCGACGACCCTCTCGGGCGGCGAGGCGCAGCGCATCAAGCTCTCGAAGGAGCTCTCGCGCCGCGCGACCGGGCGGACGCTGTACCTCCTCGACGAGCCGACGACCGGCCTGCACTTCGACGACATCAAGAAGCTGCTCGCCGTGCTCAACCGCCTCGTGGACCAGGGGAACACCGTCGTCGTCATCGAGCACAACCTCGACGTGATCAAGACCGCCGACTGGGTCCTCGACCTCGGTCCCGAGGGAGGGGACGCCGGCGGCCGCCTCGTCGCCGAGGGGCCCCCCGAGACCATCGCTCGGGCCAAGGAGTCCCGGACAGGCGCCTTCCTGCGCCGCATCCTCGCGGATTCCCGGGCTGCCGCCGAAGCGTGACGGAGGGGGCGCCATCACGACAATCTGCATTGCGTGATGCGCTCTCCCTTGCAAGCCTTGACAGGAGCGGGCAGACAAGAAGAGTATCGCCTCGAATCACGTGGGTCGGGGGTGGTCGGCTTCGACCTAGCCAAATCGAATCAGCAGATCGGATCGCGGGGAGGAACCTCCCCATCGCCGATCGACTAGGGATCCGCAGGGCACAAAACTGCTCGGAGCAAGAGAAAGGGGATACACTCGGAACAACGGCAACTCGACCGGAAAGGGGGACCGTCATGAAGACGCACCGCGTCACGCTCTTGATCATTCTCTCCGCCCTGGTGTCCGTTCTGTGCTGGGCGGCGTTGATCAGGACCGTTACGGAGGACTTCGAGGGAACCCTCGCGGATACCGACTGGAGATCGGGCCCCGGAGACGAAATCGCCCCGGACGGAGGGAATCCGGGCGCGTTCCTTCACAACCCCGCCGCTGTGACCCCGATTCCCGTCATCGCGAATGCGGTGCCCTCCGTTTTCACCGGCCCTTACGGACAGCAGGGTGTGAGTGATCTCGGCATCGACGTGAACGTGTTCGCGGTGAGCGGCGAGGCAGACAACCGCCCGGTTTCTCTCGGACTGCAGGGCGGCGTGTACACGGGAGGCACATGGGTCTCGTGCGAGTTGATATTCCCCGGCACCGAGATGCCGCAGCCCGGCGCGGGATGGAAGTCATACAATTTTGCCGTCCCGGCTTGGAAGCACCATATGCCTTCAAAAGCGGTCGTCTACGGGCCTTGTGCGAACCTGCCACGCGACGAGGTCTGGAACCAAGTGAAGGGGTGGGTGTACGCAGCGCGCTTCTACGTGGGCGATCCGGGCGTCTCCTACGAGTCGCAGATCTGGGACATCGGCTTTGACAACGCGAGGATCACCATCGGGAAGCTCGTGGATCACCTGCGCCACGACGCGCGGTTGGTTTCCGACGGGCCGGTTCCGATGAACGTTGTGCCGGACCCCAACGAGTAGGAGGCCGCTTGCGGACCAGGCGTCGAGCCCGACGAGAGGGCCGAGGGCGACTTTCCCCTGTACCGTGCAATCGATTCTATCGGTCGCCCCCGCGACCTAGCTCATCTCGCCTCATCTCATGCGGCTACTCCGCCTCCACCCCCCGCCAGGAGGCCGCTGACGCTTCGATCAGCTGTTACCGAGCCCCTTCTCTGTTCTGGGTCGACCAACGCCAATAACCGAGCGGCGGGGGGCAGGCGGCGACGACCCTCTCCGGCGGTGAGGCGCAGCGCATCAAGCTGTCGAAGGAGCTCTCGCGTCGCGCGACCGGGCGGACGCTCTATCTCCTCGACGACCCGACGACGGGTCTCCATTTCGACGACATCAAGAAGCTGCTCTCCGTGTTCAACCGCCTCGTGGACCAGGGGAACACCGTCGTCGTCATCGAGCAGAACCTCGAAGTGATCAAGACTGCCGACTGGGTCCTCGACCTCGGTCCCGAGGGAGGGGACGCCGGCGGCCGGCTCGTCGCCGAGGGGCCCCCGAGAGCATCGCAACGGCGAAGGACTCCCGCACCGGCGCCTTCCTGCGCCGCATCCTCGCGGAGTCCGAGGCGGCGGCCCGAGCGCAGGCTCGCCGCGTCAAGGCCGCGGGTGTTCGCCCGGCGCTTCCAACTCCCGACAGCCAGGTGTTAGGATCCGCGGCAGGTCGAATCATGGGGTGTCCGTTTCGTTTCCAGGAGGATGCCATGATGCCTCGCCGGAACGCGATCGTCGCTTCGTTCGTCGTCGCCCTCGTTGTTTCCCCGGGCCTCGCGCTCGCCGCTCCTCCGGACCTCGTCAAGCTCCTCGCCGGCACTTCGAAGGAGAGCCAGGCATGCATCCGGTGCCACCAGAAGATGGCCACCCCGGTGGTCGTGCAGCAATGGGCGACCAGCCGGCACGCCGCGGATGGCATCGGCTGCTACGAGTGCCACCAGGCGGACAAGGCCGACCCGGACGCCCTCGAGCACAACGGGTTCACGATCTCCCTCCTCGTCACCCCCAAGGACTGCGCGCCGTGCCACGAGCAGGAGGGGAAGGAGTTCGCGGCCAGCCACCACGCCGCAGCCGGCGAGATTCTCGGCTCGCTCGACAACGTCCTCGGCGAAGTCGCCGAGGGGCCGCCCGCGGCCAACAGCGGGTGCAGGCAATGCCACGGTGGCGTCGTCAAGGTGCTCGCCGGGGGCAAACTCGACGCCGCGACCTGGCCGAACTCGGGAATCGGCCGAATCAATCCCGACGGCTCGAAGGGGACCTGCGCCGCGTGCCACTCGCGCCATTCGTTCTCGGCGTCGATCGCCCGGCAGCCGGAGAACTGCGGCAAGTGCCACCTCGGTCCCGACCATCCGCAGGCGGAGATCTACGCCGAGAGCAAGCACGGCATCACCTTCCGGGCGAAGATCGGCGAGATGAATCTCGACGCGAAGACCTGGGTGCTCGGGAAGGACTACAGCGCTGCGCCGACGTGCTCGACGTGTCACATGAGCGCGACGAAGGACCTGCCGCTCACCCACGACGTCGGCGCGCGGATCTCCTGGACGCTGCGCCCGGAGATCTCCGTGAAGCTGCCGAACGCCGACGCGCGCCGGGGCGACATGCAGAAGGTCTGCTCGAACTGCCACGGGAAGGACTGGATCGGCAATTTCTACAAGCAGTACGACTCCGTCGTCGGCCTCTACAACGACAAGTTCGCCGCACCGGCCAAGGCGATCATGGCCAAGCTGCGCGAGGCCAAGAAGCTGACGCCGACCCCCTTCGACGAGACGATCGAGTGGACCTACTACGAGCTGTGGCACCACGAGGGGCGCCGCGCGCGCATGGGCGCCGCGATGATGGGGCCCGACTACACGCAGTGGCACGGCTTCTACGAGGTCGCCAAGGCCTTCTACTCCGAGTTCCTGCCGGAAGCCGAGCGCCTGCTCCCCGGCGTCACGAAAGACGCCCGCGGGATGGCGGACCACAAGTGGCTGGAAGGGATCTCGAAGGAGGAGAGGGAGAGGATCGAGAAGTACTACCAGTCGCGCTACGGGGAGTAGGACGAGGGCCGGCGCCCACCCGGGCCGCCGTCCGCTCGTCTTGACCGTGCGAGGTCTTGACCGTACGTCCTGACCGTACGTTGACTCCTACAATCGACAGGAGTACGGTGACGAGCGAGGGTCGCGACGCGAGTCCCCCGATGACACCGACGAGGTGACCGCCGGCGGTCGGCAGGCCCGCGGGCAACGCGAAACGACGGGATAGCGCCCTCCACGAAGGGTGGTCGCGGTCCTCCCGGGTGAACGAGATCGCCGACACCTCATCCGCCAGCGACGCGGGGGTGAGCCAACTTGCCCCGCGACGCGCGCAACGCGCGGTATGTGCCACGCGGTCTCGAGGGGGCGGCATCATGAACAGGAAATTCGCCTGGCCGGTCCGGCCGGCGAGGGGATGGTGTGCCCGATCGCTCGTCGCCGCCGCGTGCGTTCTCGTCGCGCTCTCCGGGACGACGATCGCACCCGCCACCGAGAAGTGCGGGGACATCACCCAAGACGAGGTCTGGACAAAGGCGGGAAGCCCGTACGTGCTGACGTGCTCCGTCACGATGTACGGGGCCAACCTGACGATCGAGCCGGGGGTCGAGGTGCGGGGACGCCCGGGCACCTACTTGGAGTCGGCCATGGGGAACCTGGTGGCTGACGGCACGGCCGCCGAACCGATCGTCTTCACCGCGGACTCCGCGAATCCGCAACCGGGAAGCTGGGGGGGCTTCGCACTCGCAACCCCGTTGTTACAACGACCTGGATCCGCCACGCGACCATTCGTTATGCGGGATCGGGCATCTACCTCGAGGAAATGGCGCAGCTCACGATGGAGCACGTTTCCATCTCGGACTGTTCTAGCTCCGGCATCTCGACCAACACGTACTCGGCCCAGCTGACGCTGAGAGACGTGGACATCCGGCGGTGCGCCGCCGGCGTGAACCTGCATCAGCTATTTTATGGCACGCCAGCATCCGTGTTCCGGGCATCGAAGTGCAGCTTCGTCGAGAATCAGAGCTACGGCCTCCTGGTCCAAACCGACGGTGCTCCGGAAATCGCCGACTTCGACGTGGTGCTGACCGCGAGCTCGATCCACTCCAACGGCCTCTACGACGTGTACCTCGATCCGTTCAGCCACCCGGACACGACCGTCGTCTGGGCCCCCGACAACTGGTGGGGCACGACGGATCCCGCGCAGATTCGTGCGCACGTTTACGATCGCGAGGACAGTCCCACGGCGGGCAGGTTGGTCTTCGCGCCATTCGGCGCGGACGGCGTGCCGGCGATCCGAGGTGATCGAGACGGGGACGGCGTGCCCGACGTGCACGACAATTGCCCGCTGACGGCCAACCCGTCGCAAGACGACGCGGACGGGGACAGGATGGGGGACGCCTGTGACCCCAGTCCCTCGGTACCGCCGACCGGAATGTGCGACGGGGTCAACGACGTCGCGGACACCTATGCGGACTCCGACGGCGACGGGTGGGGCGACCCGTGCGATCTCGATCCGGCGTGGAGCGCGACGTATCCGGGAGCACCGGAGGTCTGCGACGGCCGCGACAACGACGGCGATCTCGTGTTCGCGCCGGGAGAGTTGTCCGACTCCGACGCCGACAACGCCCTGACGTGCGGCGATTGCAGCGACACAAACCCTCTGATCCACCCAGGAGCTGTGGAGATCTGTAACGGAGTCGATGACAACTGCAACGGGACCGTCGATGAGAGCTTTCCTGACCTTGACGGGGACGGGATCAAGGACTGCGTGGACAATTGCGCGGGAATCCAGAACCCCGATCAGACCGACCACGACGACGACGGGAGCGGCGACGCCTGCGACGTCTGCACTGACACCGATGGTGACGGTTTCGGCGACCCGGGCTTCCCGCTCAACACCTGCCCGACCGACAACTGCCCGACCGTTTCCAACCCGACGCAGGCCGACGCGGACGGCGATGGGATCGGCGATGCTTGCGACGCGTGCTCGGACGCCGACGGCGACGGCTTCGGTTACCCGACCCTACCGGCCAGCACCTGCCCGCCGGACAACTGCCCCGCGGTCGCGAACCCGACGCAGGCGGACGCGGACCTCGATGGGATCGGCGACGCCTGCGATAACTGCCCCACCATTGCGAACCCGACCCAGACCGATTCCGACGGCGATGGCCAAGGCAATGCGTGCGACAACTGCCCACTGTATCCGACCCCGAATCAACCTGACGGAGACGGCGACGGCCGCGGCGATGCGTGCGACAACTGCCCACTCGTGGCCAACCCGAATCAACGGGACAGTGATCACGATGGGATGGGCGATGCCTGCGATCCGATCCCACAGGGATTCGCCCTTCATTTCGATGGTGTGAACGACTGGGTCAGCCTGCCTGTGACGCAGGACCTGCAATTGGTGCGGACGGACTTCACGATCGAGGCGTGGGTGTATCGCGAGCCGGGGAGCTATGGAAGCGTCCTGTCCGGAGGCGCAATGCCGCCATGCTCATTCCAACTCGGCGTCGCGTCCGACGGCCGTATCGACGCCACGGTATTCTCGCTTTCGCCCTACGTCCATGTCCTTTCGAACACGGCTGCGCCCGCGGGCTCCTGGCATCACATCGCCATGGTTCGCGCCGGAACTACGCTCTCGGTGTATTTCGACGGAGCATTCGACAGCAGCGGGACGAACCCGAGCGTCACGTACAACTGCTCCGTGGACGAGATTCGCATCGGGAGATGGCAACAAGGCTCCGCCTCCTATCATGGCACGATCGACGAACTGAGGGTCTGGAACCAGCCGCGATCGGAGGAGCAGCTTCGCGAGCTCATGCACTGCCCGTTGTTGGGCACGGAGCCTGGCCTTGTGGCGTACTGGACCTTCGATGACGGCGACGGGCAGACCCTTCTCGACCGCACCGGGAGAGGGAACAACGGGCGCCTTGGGAACTCGACCGCAACCGATGCTGAAGATCCGCAGTGGATCATGTCCTACGCACCCGTTGATCAGGACCAGGACGAAGATGGTGTCGTCGATTTCCTCGACAACTGCCCATCGATTCCGAATCCGGATCAAATGGACACCGACGGCGACGGAACCGGCAACGCCTGCGACACCTGCACCGACACCGACCGCGACGGCTTCGGCGACCCGGGTTTCCCGATCAACACCTGTTCGACCGACAACTGCCCCGGCATCGCCAACGGGGACCAGCTCGATGCGGACGGCGACGGCCTCGGCGACCTGTGCGACGCTTGCTCGGACGCGGACGGCGACGGCCTCGGCTACCCGACCGTGCCGGCCAGCACTTGCCCGCCCGACAATTGCCCCACCGTCCCGAACCCGACCCAGGCCGATACGGATGGTGATGAGGTCGGCGACGCTTGCGACAATTGCCTGCTCGAGGAGAACTCCGCCCAGTCCGATTTGGACCACGACGGGACGGGGGACGCGTGCGACCTCGACGACGGGCTGATCTTCGTTCGGGCTCCCGATACGGGTCACGTCTCGTGGGATCAGGAGATCGGCCCCACGTCGTGGAACGTCTACGAGGGCGACCTCGACGTGCTGAGGACGACGGGCGCGTACACGCAGGTCCCGGGGAGCAACCCGCTCGCCGATCGCCACTGCGGCCTGCTCGTCGCGAACGTCGACGATCCGGTCGTCCCGGCGGCGGGAAAGGTGAAGTTCGTCCTGGTGACCGGCATGCAGGACGGAACGGAGTGGAGCCTGGGAACGGACTGGTCGGGGGTGCCGAGGCCGAACACCGCTCCCTGCCCTTGACGCCGGAGCGGACTTCGCGAGGCGCCGCCGGGATCACGCCCCGCGGTGCATCCGCTCCATGCGCCGCGTGACCGCGCGCGCGATGAGGGAAAGTCCCGTCACGACGCCGACGAGGACCAGGGCGCCGGCCCACGCCTGCCGGTGCCAGTCGTCGTAGGGGGAGATCGCGTACGTGTAGACCTGCACGGGCAGCGAGGCCATCGGTTGGGTCAGGTCGGTGGACCAGAAGCGGTTGCCGAAAGCGGTGAACAGCAGCGGGGCCGTTTCCCCGGAGATGCGCGCCAGCGCGACGAGAATCCCGGTCATGACCCCCGGCAGCGCCGCCGGGAGAACGACGGTGAACAGGGCGCGCGCCCTCGTCGCGCCGAGGGCCAGCGCGCCGTCCCGGTACCCTTGCGGCACGAGCAGCATCAGCTCCTCGGTCGTGCGGGCCACGATCGGGATCATCATCACGCCGAGGGCGAAGCCGCCGGCGAGTGCCGAGAACTGCCGCACCGGAAGGACGACGAGCCCGTAGGCGAAGATGCCAATCACGATGGACGGGACGCCGTTCAGCACGTCCGCGGCGAACCGCACCGCGAGGGAGAAGCGGGTCCGGCCGTACTCCGCGAGGTGGATCCCCGCCAGCACGCCGACCGGCACCGCCAGCGAGGCGGCGAGCGCGATCAAGATCAGGGTGCCGACGATCGCGTTCGCCATGCCCCCGCCCTTCTCCCCGACCGGCACGGGCATCCGGGTGAAGAAATCGAGCGAGAGAGACGAGAGCCCTTGCCGGAGCACATAGAAGAGAACCAAGGCGAGCGGAACCAGCGCGGCCACCACCGAAAGAGCGCACAGGCCCACGAAGATCTTCGAGACGATTTGCCTCCGCGCCGCGCGACTCATGCGGCGCTCCGGGAAGCGGCGGGGGCGGCGGGCCGCCGGGCGGCCTTCCGCCTCTGCTTCGCGTCCATGCCGTAGATGAGGAGCCGCGAGAGGGCGTTGATGGCGAGCGTGATCAGGAAGAGCACGAGACCGATCTCGACCAGCGCGTGGAGGTAGAGGTCGTCCGCGGCCTCGGTGAATTCGTTGGCGATGACGGCCGCCATCGTGTATTGCGGGGCGAACAGCGACGCCGAGACCTGCGGGTTGTTGCCGATCACCATGGTGACCGCCATCGTCTCGCCGAGAGCCCGCCCGAGGCCGAGCATCACCGCGCCGACGATTCCGGTGCGTGCGTAGAACAGCGCCGCCCGGATCGCCTCGAAGCGGGTCGCCCCGAGAGCGTAGGCGCCTTCCCGCTGCGCCATCGGCACCGCCTTCAAGATCTCTCGCGCGACCGACGAGGTGAACGGCAGCATCATGATCGCCAGGATCAGGACCGCGGAGCCCATACCGACGCCGAGCGGCGGGCCCTCGAACAGCGGGAGCTGACGGAGCCAAGCCGGCGCCAGCAGCTGGAGCTTCCTCACCGCCGGCACCAGGACGAAGATTCCCCAGAGGCCGTAAACGATGGACGGCACGGCCGCGAGCAGCTCCGTGAGAAACGCCAGCGGCCGGCGCAGCCGCTTCGGCGCCAGATCCGAGAGGAAAACGGCTATGCCGAGCGCCACCGGGGTCGAGATGAGCAGCGCGAGGAACGACGAGTAGAGCGTGCCCCAGATGAACGGCAGCGCCCCGAAGTTCCCCTCCACGGGATTCCAGGTGCTGGAAGTCCAGAACCCGAGCCCGAACTTTCGGATCGCCAGGTGAGAGGTGCGGGCCAGTTCGAAGCCGATCCCCACGACGAGGAGGAGCACTACGAGGGCGAAGATCCCCGTGCCCAGCTTCAGGAGCCTGTCGTCGCCGGAACCGGTCCTGGCCAAACCGACCTCCCCGGGGCGGGCGCGGCGGTCCGGCGTCGCGCCCAGCCCCGAAACGTTGGAGCTACAGCTTGATCTTCCGGACCGACTCGAGGGCCATGTCGCTGACCGCCTTCGGGAGCGGCGCGTAGCCCAGGTCCTTCGCGGACTGCTGCCCGTCGGTGAGGGCCCAGCGAACGAAGTCCGCCATGATCGTGGCGACCCTCTTGTCCTTCGGGCTCTGGTAGAACAGGAGCCAGGTGAACGAGGAGATCGGGTAGACCCCCTTGCCGGGTGCGTTGGTGATGGACACGCGGAAGTCCTTCGGCATCTCCGTTGCCGCCGCGGCCGCCGCGGCCGTCACCGCATCCGGCGATCCCTTTACGAACTCCCCGTTCATGTTCTGCACGGCGCCGTAAGAGATGCCGGTCTGCACCGCGTAGATCAGCTCCACGTAGCCGATCGCTCCCGGGGTCTGCTTCACGAGGCCGGCGACCCCCTCGTTTCCCTTGCCGCCGACTCCCACGGGCCAGGAAACCGAGGTATTCACGCCCACCCGCTTCTTCCACTCCGGGGAGACCTTCGCGAGGAAATCGCAGAAGATGTAGCTGGTCCCGGAGCCGTCCGACCTGTGAGCCACTGTGATGTCCACGGCGGGGAGCTTCGCGCCCGGGTTGTCCTTCAGGATCGCCGGATCGTTCCACTTGGTGATCTTCCCGAGAAAGATGTCCGCGAGCACGGTCCCGCTGAACCGGATCTCGCTCGCACCCTCGACGTTGTAAACGGGCACGACCGCGCCGAGCACGGTCGGCACGTGGAGCACCCGGTCGGGGGCGGCGAGGAGCTGCTCCTCGGTCATCGGCCCGTCGGTGGCGCCGAAGAACACCGTGCGGTTGGTGAACTGCCGGATCCCGCCGCCCGATCCGATGGACTGGTAGTTGATCTGCACCTCGGGGTGCAGCTTGTTGTAGTCGGAGAACCACTTGGAATAGATCGGGTACGGGAACGTCGCGCCGGCACCGTTGATCTGGACGGTTTGCGCCGCCGCCGGCGCCGCCGCGAGGGCCACGACCAGCAGGCCGGCCGCAGCGATCTTCAGGGTCTTCATCGGGTCACCTCTCTCTCGATCGAGTCCTTGATTCGGGTCCCGCGCGGCCCGTGGGGCGGCCGCCGGATGGGCACAAGTCGCTAGAACGTGAACTGCGCGTGCAGGATGTACTTCTTGTCGTCCGGCTTGGCCGTCGTGTACTGGTCGTACTCGACGCCATCATAGTCGAGCATGACGGCCGTCGTGACGCCCTTCTGGACCGGGAGCCAGTACGCGATCCCGACGATGGTCCGTTTGTTGCTCGCTTCCGGACCGTTCGCGGGGAGCTTGACGTCGTCGTAGCGGAGCAGAGCCTCGAAGCCCTTGCCGAATTTCGGGGTCGCCCAGGCCGACCAGCCCTTCGAGTCGTACTCGGTCGCGGTGGAGGTCGCCTTGTCCGTCGCGTCCAGGTACTCGAAGCCGACGTTGATCCGGTCGTGCTCGAACGTGAGGAGGCCGACCGCCCGCTCGCGCTTTCCGCCCTGGACCGGCTTGTCGCTGAGGAGGAACCCCGCGACACGGAGTCCCTTCACGACCGGTGTCATCGGCGCCGGCCGCACGCTGACCCGGATCTCCGTCGCCTTCTGGCCGTTGATCTCAGGGGTCTCGTAGCCTTCGCCGTTGTAGTAGCCGACGTGCACGTCGCCGTAGTTCTTGGGGAAGGCGAACCGCGCGGTCAGGCCGGCGTCCGCCGAGGAGAGGAACTTCTCCCGGTCCGGCATGCCCTTACCCTGGAACCGGTACCGGTAGATCGAGTCGGCGTAATCCACGTAGGGAGTCTGCTGCGCGCCGAGCTTGACCCACGACCCTTTCGGAAGCCAGTCGTCGAGGCTGAGCTGGCCGTAGGCGTACTTGAGGCGGAACACGTAGTTCCCCGCGAGGTCGGTTCCCGTCGCCTTCGTCTCCTGCTTGATGTCCGGCGTGACGCGGTAAGAGATCAGGTGAGAGATGTTGCCGGTGACGTTGATGTACGCGCGGGTGACATTGAACGAGTTGGGGTTGTACTTGTCGGGGTCCGTCCCCGCCTCGGGCGAGCTCTGGTAGGTGTAGTCGGCGAAGATCACTCCCCCCACCTTCACGGAGGGGGTGTCATCGGGCGGCGTCGAGCCCGCCGCAGGGGTCACCTGCGCGAGCGTGGACGGGCCCATGGCCACCGCGCCGCAAAGCGCCAAGGCCACGATCGTTACCCTCAAGGGACTCCAGGATGACATCTCGATGGTTCCTCCTTTCGGGCACAGTTGTAACGAGTCCGTGAAAACGGGGTGCGACGCGAACGTAAATTCGGTGTGAACTCGTATTGGTGGCCGGGCGCCGTCCGGCCGCGGTCGTCATGTGGGGAGTAGGATACGGGGCGTGGGCAAGGCAAACATGACGGAGGCGACCATGATCGGAAGATCGAGCGAGGGGACCGGACCAATGGAGCTTACGAGGGGCTGGCTGCCGGCCGTCCTGATGCCGTGCGTACTGCTCGCCGGAGCAGGAATCGCTTGGGCCGCGGAGGGCGGGAAGCCCGAAGCGGCGCCACCGGCCGCGGCGGCGGGGGAGGTGACGGCCGTCGCGCTGCCCGGCGCTCCTGCGGAGGGCGTCATGCTCGATTACCTCGCCTCCGACCGCGTCCGTCACCGGGTATGGGTTCCCGCGGGCGGCACCGGTAACGCGATCGTGATCGACACGAAGTCGCTCGAGGTCCGCAAGGTGGAGAACTTCCCCACCAAGGAGGTCGAGCGCCGGGGCCAGAAGCGCAAGATCGGACCGACCGCCGCGTCGGTCGGTGACGGCGTCGTCTACATCGGCGACCGGGCCGACTCCAGCGTGTGCGCGGTGGATGCCTCGACACTCGAGCGCGGCGGTTGCGTGACCCTGCCGAGCGGCATCGACGGCGTCTGCTTCGTGGGGAAGAAGAAGGAAGTGTGGGTTTCCATGCCTGGCGAAAACGCGCTCGTCGTCCTGGACGTCTCGGCGCCCAAGGCGCCGAAGATCTCCGACACGCTCAAGTTCGAGGGGGGGCCCGAGGGGTACTCGGTGGACGAGGCCCACGGCTTCTTCTACACCAACCTCGAGGACAAGGACCGGACCCTCCGGATCGACGTCGCGACCCGCAAGGTCGTTGCGACCTGGAACCCCGCGTGCGGAGAGGAGGGGCCGAGGGGGCTCGTGATCGAGCCTTCCGGCCGGTTCCTCATGGTCGCCTGCACCGACCACGTCGAGGTGCTCGACACGGCGAAGGACGGCCAGATCCTGTCGAAGCTCGACACGGGGAAAGGGGTGGACAACCTCGACTATCTCCCTGGCAAGCGACTGCTCTACGTTGCGGCGGGCGGCGCGGCGACGCTGACGATCGCCCACCTCGACGAGAAGGGCACGCTCACGAGCACCGCCGTGGTGCCGACGGCCAGTGGCGCCCGGAACGCGGTCGTGGCCGAGGACGGCACCGCTTTCGTCGCGGTCGGCCGCGAGGGGAAAATCCTCGTCGTCAAGCCCGCGAAGAGCAAGTAACGGCGATAGAGCCGCTTCAAAGTCGAGATCGCGACCGGAAAAACCAAGGTCGAGATGTCCATCGATCCGACCGGCAAGGTGATATCGGGGAAGTAGCTCAGTCCCGCGGTCGCTCCGGCTTCTTCGCGAGCGCGAGGTAGACCGCCGGCACGGCGTAGAGCGTCACCAGCGTCGAGAAGAACAGCCCGCCGATGACGGCGAGGGCGAGGGGCTTCTGCAGCTCCGCTCCTGCGCCGAGGCCGAGGGCCAGCGGGAGCAAGCCGAACAGGGTACAGAGCGTCGTCATCAGGATCGGACGCAGCCGGACGCACGCCGCCTCGATCACGGCGTCGCGCAGTGTCGCCCCCTGCGCGTGCAGGCGGTGGGCATAGTCGAGCAACACGATCCCGTTCTTGACGACGAGGCCGACGAGCAGGATCAGCCCCATCGCCGACGACACGTTCAGCTCGGTCCCCGTGACCCAGAGCAGCAGGAAGGCCCCGCCGAACGACAGCGGCGCGGCCGCGAGGATCACGAGCGAGGGCAGGAACGCGCGGAACTGGAACACCAGGATCATCAGGACGAGCGAGGCCGCGGCGCCGAGAACGAGCAGGAGCTGCCCGAACGCCTGGCGCTGGGACTCGTACTGGCCTCCCACCTCGAGGATGTAGCCCACCGGCAGCTTGAGGTCCGCGAGCTTCGACCGGATCTCGGCGACCGCGCCGCCGAGGTCCCGGTCCTCGAGGCGGGCCGTCAGCAGCGCCATCTGGCGCAGGTTCTCGCGCGTCAGGACCGACTGGCCGTTCGTGCCGATGGGCCGTGCGAGGCTCCCGATCGGGACGATCCTGCCGTCGGCGGCGCGGATCGGCGTCCTCGCGAGCCGCGACGCGTCGAAGCGGTCGGCGTCCGGGTATCGCACGCGGACCGGCACCGTGCGATCGAGGAGCCGTAGATCGGTGGCGACCTCGCCGAGCCACGCCGAGGAAAGCTGCGACGACACCTGGTCGAGCGTCAGCCCCATCCTCCCCGCCGCCGCGAGATCGAGGTTCCAGGTGACCTCCGGATTCCCCCGCTGCGGACCGACGATGTCCACGACCCCATGGACCCCCGACAGGATCGGCTCGACATCGGCGGCGACCTTCTCCAGCACGTCCGGGTCGTCGCCGAAGATCTTGACCTCGATCGGGGTCGGCGCCCCCTCGAGGTCGCCGATCATGTCTTGCAGCAGCTGGACGAACTCCGTCTCGGCGCCGGGGGCCGCCTCGCGGATCCTCGGCCGCATGTCGGCGATGATCTCCTCGGCGGAGCGGGAGCGCTGGGATCGGGGCTTCAGGCGAACCAGGACGTCGCCGGTGTTCTGCTCGGTCGCGAAGATCCCGAGCTCGGTCCCTGTCCGCCGGGTGAACGACGCGACCTCCGGCGTGCCCTTCAGGACCTCTTCGATCTTGCGGATGGTCTTGTCGGTCTCCTCCAGTGCGGTCCCGGAAGGGGTGATGTAGTCGAGAACGAAGCCCCCCTCGTCCATCTTCGGCAGGAAGCCGGACGGGATCACGAAGTAGAGGAGCCCTCCCAGGAGGCCGAGGCCGACCGCCGCGAGGAGGGCGAGACGAGGGCGGTCCACCGCGGCCAGGAGCGACCGCGCGTAGAGCGACGGCCGGCCGCGGGGCGGTGTCGCGTGCGCCTCGCCGGAGCGGCGCGTCGCCCAGCCGGACAGGAGCGGGATCAGGGTCAGCGCCAGGACGAGCGAGACGAGAACCGAGACCGTGAGGGTCAGGGAGAGGGCGCGGAAGAACTGGCCGACGACTCCCGAGAGGAGCCCCAGGGGGACGAAGACCACCACCGAGGTGAGGGTGGAACCGACGACCGGGGCCACCAGCTCCGACGTCGCCGTCTCCACAGCGTCGCGGCCCAGGCCGGCCCGCGTCTTACGGTGGATGTTCTCGACGATGACCACCGCGTCGTCTATGACGAGGCCGATCGCGACCGCGAGGCCACCCATGGACATGAGGTTGATGGACGCACCGAAGGCCAGCATCAACAGGAACGTGGCGAGGACGGTGATCGGCAGCGTCAGCGAGGCGATCACGGTCATGCGGACGTTCCGCAGGAACACCACGAGGACGAGGATTGCGAGAATTCCGCCGACGAGGATCGCGTCGCGGACGTTCGCGATCGACGTCGCGACGAACTCGGCGAGGTCGTACACCTTGGTGATCCTGAGTCCCGAGGGAAGCGCCTTGCCGAGCCCGCGCACCACGTCCTCGACCGCGGCCTTCAGGTTCAGGATGTTCGCCTCGGGTTGCTGGGAGATGCTGACGACGGCGGCGTCCTGCCCGTTCCCGGTGACGAGGAGGGTCCGGTCCGGCGCGCCGGGGAAGACCGTGGCGACGTCGCCCAGACGCACGACCGACCCATTGCGAAGCACGAGAGGGGTGTTCTCGATGTCCCGCGCCGACGTCCAGAGTCCCGACACGAGCGCCAGGTGCTGCTGCCCGTTCTGCGGGTACCGGCCGACCGGGACGAGTTGGTTCGTCTGGCGCAGCGCCTCGCTCACGTCCGGGACGGTGAGCCCCGCGGCGAACGCTCTCTGGGGGTCGACGACGACTTCGATCTCGCGCGTGTCGCTCGCGAGCACTTCGACCCGTCCGATGCCGCGCACGCGGGCGAGGGCGGGACGCACCACGTAGAACGCGTAGTCGCGCAGGTCGGCGATCGGCAGGCCCCCGGTGAGGTTGTAGCTCAGCACCGGGAACGACGCGGGCATGATCCGCTCGACGGCCACGTCGAGATCCGGGGGGAGCGACGACCTTACGGCGGCGATGCGGGATTCCGTCTGCTGCTGCGCCGTGACCATGTCGGTCGTGTCCTCGAACTGCGCCGAGATCTCGGTGGTTCCCCGGAAGGTCTTCGAGCGCACCCTCCGGATCCCCGGGACCTCCATGACCGCCTGCTCGAGCGGCCGTGTCACGGTCAGCGTCATGGAGCGGGCCGGCAGCGTCCCGCTGCGGGCGATCACCACGATGCGGGGGAACCGAAGCGCCGGGTAGATCCCGCTGGGGAGGAAGAAGATCGCGGCGGCGCCCCCGAGGCAAAGCAGCGCCGTCACCAGGAGGACCGCGCGACCTTGCCGGGCCGCGAAGCGGGCGGGGTTCATGAGCGGACCAGCACCGCGGCGCCGTCGGGCAGGGCGTTCTGCCCCTCCACGACGACGCGCTCCCCGGCGGCGATCCCCGAGAGGATCTCGGCGTCCGCTCCGGCGGAGAGCCCGACCTCGACCTTCTTCCGGTGCGCCTTGCCCCCGGCATCCACCACGTACACGAAGACCTCCTCGCCTTCCCTCACGAGGGCGGCGGAGGGGACCAGGATGGCGTCGGCGTGCTCCTCCGCGACGATCTCGACCGAGACCGGTGTTCCCGCAGGGAGCCGTGACGGCACGGCGAAGTCGAGACGGACGACCGCGGTCGCGGTCGTGGGGTCCACGGAGGCGGGCAGGCTGCGAATGCGAGCCTCCTCCGGCGGGTAGCTCGCCGGTCCGACTACCCGTGCGGAACGCCCCGCGGTTAGGGAGGGGAGGTCGGCAACGGGCACCGTGGCCTCGACCTGCATGCGGTCGGGATCGATGACTCGCAGTACCGGCTCGGCGGCCGAAGCGTCCACGAAGTCGCCCGGGTTGTGCGTCCGCGAGACGACGATTCCTGCAAAGGGGGCGCGCACGGCCTCGCGCCCCGCGAGGAGGGCCGTGGCCGTCCGTCCGGCCTTCGACTCGGAAACCGCCGCCTCGGCCTCCGCCACCTCGCGCTTGGCGTCCTCGACCTCTTTCCGCGCGGCGATCCCGCGGTCGAACAGTCCCTCGACCCGCGTCAGGGAGGCCTGGGCGTTCGCGAGCCGCGCATCGGCCCGCCTCAGGTCCGATTCCCCCGTCGAGGCTTCCGCGTCGAGCGACGGGATCTCGAAGCGTACGAGAAGATCTCCCTTGGCGACCCGGTCGCCCGCCGCGCGCGGCAGCTCGGCGATGCGCGCCGGTCCCGGGGCAACGACGAGCAGCTCGGCGCCGGGCGCGGGTCTGACGACCCCCGTCACGCTCACCACGGAGCGGGCGGGGCCGCGCCGCGCCGCCTGCACGGCCACGGGCACCTTGTCGGACGTCTCGAACTCCTCCGTAGAGCCGCCACCACAGCCAGAGGCCGCGAGGGCGCAGAGGAGGAGCGGCAGGATCGTCCCGGCGCGCGCGCCGGGGAGGCGGGAGGAACGGACGGGTCGTCGCATCATGGCAGCGGCACTCCGATCGCGCGCTCGAGCTCCGCAACGGCGATCTGGTAGTCGAGACCGGCCTGGATCGCCTTTCTTCTGAGATCCCTGATGGCCTGGAACGCCTGGATCATCGCGACCAAGCCGGTCTGGCCGGAGCGGTACGAGTCCTCGGCCATCCGCTGGACCTCGTCGGCCCGCGGGAGGACGCGCTCGCGGTAGCGCAGGTACTGCTCCCGCTGCGCGGAGGCGAGCGCGGCGGCCGCGAACGCGGCTCCGCGAATCCTCGACACGACCGCCTCCCGCTCGGCGCGCAGCTGGGCGAGGGCGGATTCCTCGACGCGGACCTCGGCGCCCCGGTGATGAAAGAGCGGCACGTTCACGACGAGTGCGGCGCGCCAGCCCCACTCGAACTCCGGCGGCGAGTCGTGGGTGGCGCTTCCCTCGAGGGTGACGTCGGGCCAGCGCTGCGCCCGGGCGAGATCGAGGCGCGCCGACTCCTCGAGGAGGCGCCCGTCGAGCACCGCGAGCGTGGCGCTCGAGGCGAGAGCCATACCCGCCGCGGCCTCCGCCGAGGGGACCTCTCCCGAGCCGAGGTCGCCCGCCGCCTCGGTGGCCTGATCGGGAGGGCGCGCGAGCAGGACGTTCAACGCGGCCCGCGCGGAGATCGTATCCGCCCTGGCCGCCAAGGCCTCGTTGTCCGCCTGTTCCGCGCCCAGCTCGGCGGAGAGCGCCTCGAGGCGCGGAGCCGCCCCGGACTCGAAGCGGTCCTTCGCGGCGTCTCGCGCCCGCTGCGCGAGCCGGGCGAGCTCCTCCGCCTCGTCCGCGCGCCGCTGCGCCGCGCAGAGTCCGAAGTAGGCCCGCCGCAGCTCGTTTCGGAGGGAGAGAACGGTCTCCGCCAGCTCGGCCTCGCCGGTCTTGACCCCGGCTTCCGCGACGCCGATGCGCCGCGACCGCTTCCCCGCCGTCTCGATCGGCAGCGAGAGCGTGATGGCGTCGTGCGGCATCTCCTTCTGCGTCTCGAGGATCAGATCGGGATTGGGCCGCTGCTTCGCGACGCCGATTCCCGCCGCCGCAACCGGCAGCCTGAGCCGGGCCGCGGCGAGGGAAGGGTTGACGGTCATCGCCAGGCCGACCGCCTGCTCGAAAGTGAGCGCGGCGTCGTCGGCTGCCGCCGGGGCGGGGGTCTGGCCGGCCCCCGCTGCGGAGCCGGCGAGGAACGCGGTGGCGAGCAGTGCCATTCCGAGCGGCCGAAAGGCCCTCCCGGGCGAGCTCCTCGCGGCGCGGGGCGAGACGCTCACGCGGGAGGGCACCGTGCCTCTCCCCGCCTCAGATCGTTGTCCCGTCGGGGATGACGGCATTCTTCGACACGACCACGATGCCGTCCCGGATCGCCCATCCCGGCCCTTCGGCCTCGGCGACCTTGTCCTGGTTGACGATCCGGACGTTCCTGCCGATCCGCGCGTTCTTGTCCACGATCGCGTCCTGGATCAGCGTGCCCTCCCCGATGCCGAGGGGCGGCGCGCCCTTGGGACCGTCGGGCGGGTTGGGGTCGGCCCCCATGACCAGCGACCTGCGCGCCGTGACGCGGTGCAGCACGGACCTCACGCCGATGATCGAGTCCTCGATCGTCGAGTCGAGCACCGTGCTCCCCTCCGAGAGGACCGCGCGGTTGAACCGGGTCCCGCTCACCCACGCTCCGGGCAGGTAGCGGGGGTGCGTGTAGATCGGCCACTCGGAGTCGCCGAAGAGGAACGGCGGGTTCGGGCGCACGAGGTCGAGGTGCGCCTCGTAGAACGCGCGAATCGTGCCGATGTCGCGCCAGTAGCCGTCGAAGAGATGCGCGTGGACCCTGCGCTGCTCGACCGCCGCCGGGATGACGTCCCGGCCGAAGTCCTGCAGGCGGTTCTCGAGGGTCTCGACCAGGACTTCCTTGTTGAAAAGGTAGATCCCCATCGAGGCGAGGTAGGGGCGCTCCCGGCCGATGCCCCGCCGCGCGAGCAGCTCGGGCGAGGCCTCCATTCCGGCCCGGGCCTCCTCGGTCGCCGGCTTCTCGCGGAACTCCAGCACGCGACCGTCCGGGGCGACGCGCACGGCTCCGAAGCCGGCGATCTCCGCCTCGGTGCAGGGGGAAACCGACAGCGTCACCTCCGCGCCGTGCTCGAGGTGCTCCCGCAGGAGGTCCCTGTAGTCCATCCGGTAGATGTGGTCGCCGGCCAGGACGAGGACCAGGTCGCCCCGGAGCTCGGTCACGATCCTGAGGTTCTGCCGCACCGCGTCGGCGGTCCCCTGGAACCACGTGTCGTCCTCGGGGGTCTGCTGCGCCGCGAGGATCTGCACGAAGCCGCGGGAGAACGGGTCGAACTTGTACGTGAGCACGATGTGGCGGTGGAGGGAGATCGAGTTGTACTGCGTCAGCACGAAGATCCCCTCCATGCCGGAGTGGATCGAGTTGCTGATCGGGATGTCGATGAGGCGGTACTTCCCCGCGATCGGCACGGCGGGCTTGCTTCGGAGCCGCGTCAGCGGGTCGAGGCGCGCGCCGCGCCCGCCGCCGAGGATCACGGTGATGACGTCGCTCTCCCTGCCCGTCACGCTGCTCATGCCGACTCCTCTGTCAGATCCGCATCGTCCCGGTGGACAGCCGCTTCCAGCACGCCGGGCAGTAGTGCTCTCCCTTGCGGTCCAGGTCCCCCACCGCCTGCGTCGGCGCCATGGCGCAACCGGGGTCCCCGCATTCCCTGAGGCCGTGGATCGTGCCGACCGCCCGCAGGAGCTCCTTGACCAGGCGCGCGCGCTGCCTCGCCGGATCGGGCTTCCTGCGGTAGAACGCCTCGCGAAGCCGCCGAACCGACACGATCGCGAGCCGGTGCGGCGCGTCCGTCTCCAGCATTGCCGACGCCGTTCCCGGAGAGAAGAGGTCGAGGTCGGTGACGAGGACGAAGGCGTCGGGACGGGGGATCGGGCCCGGGGGACTTCCCGCGGGGCTTCCCGCGAGCTTCCTCGCCTTGAGCAGCGGCAGCGCCGCGCGCGCCTCGGCGAGGATCGCCGCGGCGCGAAACTGCCCGCGCGCCACGTCCTCGGCCGCCTTGGGGTGCGCGAGGGGCTCGCGAAGCTCGACCGGCTTCGCGATCGCCTTGGAGACGCGGGCGGCGGCTTCGTCCACTTCGGCCGCGTCCATCTTTCCGACGGGCACCAGCGCGACCTTGAGCTCGGACACGCTTCACCTCCGGGAGCGTCACTCTACGCCGGAGGGCGGGGCTAGTCCACACCCGCCCGTCTTGCCGAGCCGGATGCCTGCCGTGGGGTTCGACCCGAAGCGTGCCGCGCGGGTCGAACCCCGCGGCAGGCATCCGGCTCGGCAATCAAAAGACGAGCGCCGGGCGGCGGGGCTCGTCGCCCTGCCGGCCCGGCGCCATGAAACGCGGAAGGAGGATCAGGCCTTCTTGATCTCCGCCTTGATCCACTCGGTCGTGACGCTCTTCGGCCGCTCGATCGGGAGGGCCAGGGCGCGGTCCCACACCAGCGACGCCAGCACGCCCATCGCGCGGGAGACGCCGAACAGCACGGTGTAGAAGTCGTACTCCTTGACGCCGTAGTACACCAGGAGCACGCCGGAGTGCGCGTCCACGTTCGGCCACGGGTTCTTGGCCTTGCCGTGCTTCATGAGGATGTCGGGAGCGACGTCGAAGATCATCTTCACGATCTTGAAGTTCTCGTCGTTGGGCATGTACTTGAGCGCGAACTGCTGCTGCGCGGTGTAGCGCGGGTCGGTCTTCCGCAGCACGGCGTGGCCGTAGCCGGGGATGACCTGGCCGCTGTTCAGCGTGTCCCACAGGAACTTCACGAGCTCTTCCTGCGTCGGGACGCCGCCGCCGAGCTTCGCCTTGACGTCCATGATCCAGCGGAGCACTTCCTGGTTGGCGAGGCCGTGGAGCGGCCCGGCCAGCCCGTTGATCCCCGCCGACAGCGAGTAGAACGGGTCGGAGAGCGCGGAACCGACGAGGTGGGTCGTGTGCGCGCTGACGTTCCCGCCCTCGTGGTCGGCGTGGATCGTCAGGTAGAGCCGCATCAGCTCCATGAACTCGGGGTTCTCGACCCCCATCATGTGGGCCAGGTTGGCGCCCCAGTCCAGGCTCTTCGGCCCGGCGGGGATGTGCTTTCCGCCGTGATACGAGCGCCGGTAGACGTACGCGGCCAGCGGCGGGAGCTTTGCCAGGAGATTGATCGAGTCGTCGAGGGTCGCTTCCCAGTATGCGCCCTTGGGCATTCCCTCGCGGTAGCGCTGCGCGAAGACCGACTCGCGCTGCATCGCGAGAATCCCCATCGAGAACTGGGTCATCGGGTGAGTGTCGGTCGGCATCGCGTCGAGCATCTTGGTCACGTACGGCGGCAGGGCCTCGGCCGCGCGCCACGCCGCCGAGATCTCCGCCACGTCGGCGTCCGTGGGAAGGTCGCCGGTCAGGACCAGGTAGAACAGCCCCTCGGGAAGCGGCGCCTCGCCGCCCTTCGCCCGCGGGAGCTTCTCCTGCAGCTCGGGGATGCTGAAGCCGCGGAACCGGATCCCCTCCATCGGGTCGAGGGCCGAGGTCTCGGTCACGAGGCACTTCACGCTCCGCGCGCCACCGTATGCCTGGGCGATCGTGACGTCGGAGATCTTCTTCTCGCCGTGATCCTTGAGGATCGCCTTCACCTCGCTCTGCATCGTCGCGACTTTCGCGGCGAGCTTCTGCTTCATGGCGGCCAGAGGTTGCGCGCTCATCGGTCTTCCTCCTTGCTTCGTTGGGTCGGTTCCCGGCATGTCGAACGAAAAGCGATCAGGTCCGACGAGTGTAAAGAAGCGCGTTGCATCTGTCAACGATCGGCGCGCCCCTTTTCGCAGGAGGATTAGTCGTTTTTCAACAGTCTTGGGAGTTTGACGAGCCTTAGACGCCGGTATCCGGCGCGGGTCCCGGCACGCGAGGTTAGAGACCCAGAATGGACGCTTTCCCGTGGTAGAAAACGCCTGCGATCGCTCCGGTCATCAGCGTGGCGATCGTCGCGGCGACCAGCGCCTTGAGGCCGACGGCGGCCAGGTCGCCGCGACGCGAGGGGGCGAGGGCGGCCGTCCCTCCCACGAAGATGCCGATGGAGGCCACGTGGGCGAACCCGCATAGGGCGTAGGAGAGCACCACGAGACCCCTGGGGGAGATCGCGCGCGACGCGGCCAGCTCGCCGAGGTGCCGGTACGCGACCACCTCGGTCAGCACCGCCCGCTCCCCGAGCAGCCGCGCGGCGCTCCCCAGATCGCCCCTCTCGAGGCCGAGCAGCCACGCCAAGGGCGTGAACAGCCAGCCGAGGATCCTGCCGATGCTGACCGGCCCGCCGAGCGCCGCGGCGAAGGGCGAGGTCGCCTTCACGAGCCCGAGGTCCAGGATCGCGACGACCCCGAGGATCGCGATCAGCAGGGTGGCGATCCCCGCGGCGAGCTTCAGGCCGTCCCAGGCCCCAGCGGCCAGGGCCGACATCAGGTTGGCCTCACGGCCGGCCGCGTCGATCGGGGGGACGCTTCCCAGCGTCGCGGGGAGCTCCCGCTCCGGCAGGATCAGCTTGCACGTCAGGGCGGCGGCGGGGATCGCGATCACCGAGGCCGAGATCAGGTGCCCGGCGATCAGCGGGAACGAGCTCCCCAGGAACATGATGTAGATCGCCAGTGTGGTGGATGCGGTCGTCGCCATCCCGCACGCGAGCACGTTCAGAAGCTCGGACCGGGTCATCCGATCGAGGTACGGGCGCACGACCAGCGCCGACTCGACCCCCACGAAGATGTTCGACGAGCCGGCAAGCGCCTCGGCTCCCGAAAGACCCATCGTCCGGTGGAACAGGCGGGCGAACACCCGCACGAGCGGCTGCATGACCCGCAGGTGGTAAAGGCCGGCCATGAGGGCCGAGAAGAAGATCACCGCGGGGAGTGCCTGCGCCGCGAAGACGAAACCGATCGAGCGCTCTCCCGACGGCAGCGTCTCGCCGGGGTTCAGGGCTAGCGGGCCGAACACGAACTTCGTTCCCGCGGAGCCGGCGTCGAGGATCGCGATCACGAGGCCGTTCACGCCCAGGAGGAGGGCTCTCGCCGGGGGGAGCCAGAACACCGTGGCCCCGAGGAGCGCGAGCAGCGCGCTCGAGCCCGCGACCGTTCTCCAGGGCAGGGGACGCCTGAAACCGCCGCCCGCCCACGCCAGGAACGCCAGCGCGACGCAGCCGCAGAGAGATCCGAGATTGAGCCAGGACATCGCTCCCATGATAACCGCGGTTGTGGTCGGGGCTCGCGCCCGAACGGGCGCGAGCGGATCAGCGATCGGGCGCCTCGGGGCGGAGCGCGGGGAGGCGCCACATGGCGAGCGCGGAGACGAGGCCGAGGGCGAAGGTCGAAGGCCAGAGAACGTGGCCGCCGAAGCGCGCGAGGACCTCGGTGCCGAGCCAGGGGCCGAGGGCGAACGCGACGCCGAACGCCATGGTGTAGAAGCCCATGTATTCGCCGCGGCGATCGGCGGGCGCGAGGTCCGCGGCGCAGGAGGACATGCCCGGGAGCAGGACCATCTCTCCGAAGGTCCAGACGACCACGGTCGCGATCACCGACCAGCCGCCGCGAGCGAGCGCCATCGCGCCGAAACCGGCTCCCACGAGGAGTGCCCCGAGCGCCAGGGTGCGGCCGGGGTGCCAGTGGGCGGTGGAGGTGTTGATCTGGACCTCGAGGAACACGATCAAGAGCGTGTTGACGGTGAACAGGAGGCCGTAGAACGACTCCGATAGCGAGAGGTCGCGCACCAGGTAGAGCGGCATCGAGGACACGTGCTGGAAGAAGACCATCGTGACCGGGAGCAGCGCCGCGAGGAACAGGAGAAACCGCCCGTTGAGGTGCGCCGGGGGAGAGGAGATCGCCCGCGGCCCCGAGAGCGCCGGGCGAGCCGTCTCGACGCGGGCGTGGCGCGGGGCCGCCGATCCGAACAGGGCTAGAACCGCGCCGGCGAGGAGCGTCGTCGTCCCGTCCACCGCGAACAGCGCGGCGAAGGAGCGCGTCGCGAGAAAGCCCCCCACCGCCGGCCCCACGCTCATGCCGAGATTGATGGCGAGCCGGTTCAGCGCGAAGATCGCCTTGCGGCGGTCGGGCGGGGCGATCTCGGCGAGGACCGCGAGGTTCGCCGGGCGGAACGACTCCGTCGTCAGCGAGAACACCGCGGTCGCGGCGAGCACCGCCGGCCAGCTCCTCGCCAGCGGGAACGCGAGCATGACCGCTCCCGAGGAGAAGAGCGACATCTTCATGACCCGCAGGTGCCCGAGACGGTCGCAAAGGCGCCCGGACAGCGGCGCCGCCACGAGGGCGAACGCCCCGTAGACCGTCATCACCAGTCCGGCGCGCCCGGCGGGGAACCCCAGGTCCCGCGCGAGGTACAGGACGAGGAACGGGAGGGCCATCGTCCCGCAGCGGTTCACGAGGGTCGAGGCGAAGAGGACCCAGGCCTGCCTGGGGAGGCCGGCGAGACCCTTCCAGGGGTTGGGGAGGATCGCCAAGAGCGTGCCCCCGGCGCGGAGAGCCCACGCCGGAGCCATCTTAGCCCACGCCAACCGCCGCCCGCGGTTGCCGTATCATCTCCCGCAAAGGGGGAAGCGCGATGAGCCTCAAGGAGCGGATCGGCGAGGAGATGAAGACGGCGATGAAGTCCGGGGACAAGGACCGCCTGGGCGTCCTGAGGATGCTGCGGGCCCGCGTTCTCGAGGCCGAGGTCTCCGCGCGCGAGAAGCAGGGGCGCGACCACGAGGCGACCGACGAGGAGGTCGTCGCCGTGATCTCGTCCTACGCCAAGCAGCGCAGGGACTCGATCGAGGCGTACCGGGGCGGGGGCCGGGAGGACCTCGCCGCGCGCGAGGAGGCCGAGCTGAAGATCGTGCAGGAGTACCTCCCGGCGCCGCTGACGCCGGACGAGATCCGGGCGATCGTCGCGGCATCGATCGCCGAGGCGGGAGCGAAATCGGCGAAGGACATGGGCGCCGTGATGAAGCTCGTCATGCCGCGGCTCAAGGGGAGCGCGGACGGCAAGCAGGTGCAGGAGATCGTCCGCTCGCTCCTCTCGTGAGGTGACGTCATGGCGGCGACGAAGAAGAGCGAAGCGGTACCCCGCCTCGCCTACCGTCCGCTCACCCCGGAGCGCTTCGAGGACTTCGAGGCGCTCTTCGGCGAACGGGGCGCGTGCGGCGGCTGCTGGTGCATGTGGTGGAGGCTCGCGCGCCCGGAGTTCGAGCGCGGGAAGGGAGCGGGGAACCGGCGCGCGATGAAGAAAATCGTGACGTCCGGGGAAGTCCCGGGGATTCTCGCGTTCGCCGGGGACGAGCCGGTCGCCTGGTGCGCTCTGGCTCCGAGAGAGCGGTACTCGAGACTGGCCCGGTCCAGGGTCCTGGCACCCGTGGACGAGGAGCCGGTGTGGTCCATCGTCTGCTTCTTCGTCGCGCGGTCCTTCCGGCGGCGGGGGATCACGACGGGCTTGATCGAGGCCGCGGTTGCCCACGCGCGGCGCCACGGCGCGCGCGTCGTCGAGGGGTACCCGGTCTCGCCGCGCAAGGGCGCGATGCCCGACGCGTTCGCCTACACGGGCCTCCCGTCGGCGTTCGAGCGGGCCGGGTTCCGCGAGGTCCTGCGCCGTTCGGAGACGCGCCCGATCGTGCGGACCCGTCCCCGGTGAGCCTCCGGGCCCGGAGAGGGCGACAGCCCCCGGTCCCGCTGGTATTCTCGGGATCGTGAAGATCAGGACCGCCTGCAACCGCGATTGCCCCGACGCCTGCGGCATGATCGCCACGGTCGAGGACGGGCGCGTGGTCCGTCTCGAGGGGGACCCCGATCATCCGGTCACGCGGGGATTCCTCTGCTACCGCACGAACCGGTTTCTCGAGAGGCAGTACGATCCCGGGCGGCTAGCCACGCCGCTGCTGCGCCGCGGGTCCGATTTCCGTCCGATCTCCTGGGACGACGCTCTCGACCTCGTCGCGGAGAAAATGCTGCGCATCAAGAGCGAGTCGGGGAGCGCCGCGATCCTCGAGTACCGGAGCGGCGGCTCCCTCGGCATCCTCAAGCAGCTCACCGGCTGGTTCTTCGAGCGGTTCGGGCCGGTCACGGTCACCTCGGGAAGCGTCTGCTCGGGGCCGGGGGAGTGGGCGCAGAAGGAGGACTTCGGCGTCTCGGACAGCAACGACCTTCTCGACCTCCTGAACAGCAGGACGATCGTGCTTTGGGGGAAGAACCCCCACGTGAGCAGCGTTCACCTGCTGCCGGTCCTCCGCGACGCGCGCGAGCGCGGCGCCCGCCTCGTGCTCGTGGACCCGATACGCCACCGCGGGGCCGATCTTTGCGACGTCTACCTGCAGCCGCGCCCCGGAGGGGACGCCGCTCTCGGGCTCGGGGTCGCCCGGCGGCTCTTCGAGCGCGGCGGGGTCGATCCCGCCGTCGGCTCCTACTGCGATCACCTCGACGCGTTTCGCTCCCTGGCGTTCTCGCGCGCCGAGACGGAGTGGGCCGGCCTGGCCGGCGTCTCGCCCGGCGACCTCGCCGCGCTGTCCGACGCCTACGCCGCCGGGCCCTCCGCGATCCTCGTGGGGTGGGGGATGCAGCGCCGGAGCAACGGCGCCGCCGCCGTACGCGTCCTCGACGCACTCGGCGCGGTCTCGGGGAACCTGGGCATCCCCGGGGGCGGCGTCTCCTTCTACTTCCGCCGGCGCGGCGCCTTCGACCTGTCGTTCATCGGCGGCGAGCGCGCCGCCGCGCGGACCCTGCCGGAGCCGCTCCTCGGCCCGGGCATCCTCGAGGCGTCGGACCCGGCGGTCCGGATGGTGTGGATCAGCTGCGGCAACCCGGTGGCGATGCTCCCCGAATCGCGCACGACGGCCCGCGCTCTCGAGACGCGGGAGCTGACCGTCGTGGTGGACGCGTTCCTCACCGACACCGCGCGCTCGGCGCACCTCGTGTTGCCGGCGACCACCATGCTGGAGGACGACGACCTCCTCGGGTCGTACGGGCATCACTGGATCGCGGAGCTGCGCCCCGCCGTCCCGCCGCCCGAGGGGGTCCTGACCGACTACGAGATCGTGCGGAGGCTCGCGCTTCGCGTCGGTCTCGGCGGAGACTTCCCGGAGGACGTCGAGGCGTGGAAGCGGCGCCTGCTCGAGCCCGTGGCGGCGCGCGGCGGATCCCTCGAGGAGCTGCGTCGCGGCGCGTTGCGGAACCCGCTCGCGCCGCGCGTGTTGTTCGAGGACCGGGTCTTCCCGACGCCGAGCGGGCGGGTGAACCTGGCGCGCGCCGCCGACGCCGAGCCGCCCGTCCCTCCCGCGGAGCGGCCGCTGTTCCTCATGGCGATCTCGACCGAGAAGGCGCAGTGCTCGCAGTGGCCCGCGCGCGCGCAGGAGGGGCCGCTCGCCGCCACGGTCCACCCCGAGGCGGCCCCCGGCCTGCGGGAGGGCGAGGTGGTCGCGCTCGAGTCGGAGATCGGAAGCCTCGACGTGCGACTCGTGTTCGACGCGCGGCAGCGCCGGGACGTCGTGCTGGTGCCCAAGGGCGGATGGCTTCACCGGGAGCGCTGCGCGAACGCGCTGACGCCCGCCCGCCTCACCGACGCGGGGGAGGGAGCGGTCTACTACGAGACGCCGGTGAGGATTCGCCCCGCGGGAGCGGATCCCGCCCCCGCCGCCCCGCGTTCCTGAGACGAGGAATCTCCCGCGCTCACGAGGATCACGCGCGCGTCGCTTCCATCAGCCTCTTGCGCTCCCTCGGCGGGAAGTGCTCGATCGCGTAACGCAGCGTCGTTCGCGGGATCCTCGGGCCGTGGGCGAGCAGGTAGCGCTCGAGGCGCGCGCGTTCGGTCCGGCCCGCCTCCCGCAGGAGCCAGCCGACGGCCTTGTGGGCGAGGTCCTCGCGGTCGCCCAGGAGGCGGGTCGCGATCTCGTAGGCGGCGTCGAGGTTCTTTCCGCGGCGGGCGTGGGGGACGAACGCGACCGCGGCCGCGCGCCTCACCCAGAGGACCGGCGAGGCGGTCCACGCCTTGACGTCCGGGATCAGCTCGGGATGGCGTTCGAGGAGCGGGCCCAGCAGGTGGGGTGCGATCTCGTCCACGGTCGCCCAATTGCCGGAGTGCCGCTCGATCCAGCCCTCGATTCGCGGCAGGTGTCTCGGCTCGAGGCGTTTCTCGAATTTTCCGAGGAGCTCGAGGCCCACCGCCTTCACCTCGAGACGACGGTCGCGGACCAGCACGTCGCAGAACGCGACCGCGTCGTCCACGCTCCACGCGTTCCGCACGTCCCGGTAGAGGCCGGAGACCGTGCCGCGCACGACCGGGAGCGGGATCCCGAGCGCCGCCACGGTCTCCTTGAAGTAGCGCTGCACGTCCATCGCCCTGCGCGGGTCGGCGCGCGCTTCGAGGTGCGCTCGGGCCTCGCGCGCGGCGGCGCGGGGAGACGGGATCTTGGGGCGCGGGGGCACGCTACTGCGTCCGGTAGTTGCCGAACTGGAGCTCCATCCCGAAGTCCTCTTGCTTGAGGAGGGCCATCACGTTCTGGAGCTCGTCGCGGGACGGCGACGACACGCGGACCTGCTCCGCCTGGATCGCCGCCTGGATCTTCTTCAGCTTCCTGTCCTTGATGAACTTGACGATCGCGCGCGCCGTCTCGGTCGGGATCCCCTGCTGGAGGTCGACCTGCTGGCGCACCGTCCCGCCGGCGGCCGGCTCGACCTTCCCCGGCTTCATGTTGCGCAGGGGAACGTGGCGGCGGGCGAGCTTCTGCTGGAGGACCTCCCACATCGCCCTGACCTTGAAGTCGTCCGGGCCGGCCAGGACGATCCGGTTCTCGGTGCGGTCGAGCTCCAGGGAGACCTTGAGCCCCTTGAAGTCGTACCGCTGCGTGATCTCCTTCACCGCCTGGTTGACGGCGTTGTCGACCTCCTGCAGGTCGCACCCCACCGTGACGTCGAAAGACTGAATGGCTGCCACGAGATGCCTCCGTCGCGCCGCGCGGCGAGCGGGCGTCTACGCGCGGGAGTATAGCGCCGCCGGGTCAGTCCACGGAAGGAAGGCTCGAGGCCTCCGGGCCGCCGCCGCCATCCTTCCGCGCGCCGCGCGGAGGGAGGAGCCGGGCGCGCGTCATGGCGTCGCTGCCGAGACGCTCCCGGACCTCGTCGGCCGCGAGCGAAGCCCGCCTCGTCCGCTCCTCGCGCGGATCGGGGAAGAGCGCCGAGGGCGCGGCGCCGGCGGCCTCCAGACCGCTCACCCCGACGCCCAGGAGCCGGACGCCGCGCCCGCCGAGGTCGATTCGCTCCCGGTAGAGCTGGCGCGCCGCGCGCACCACCACCTCGGCCAGGTCGGTCGGCGAGCGGAGGGTCAGCGCGCGGGTCCAGGTGGTGAAATCGCCCGTGCGCACCTTGATGTGAACCGTGCGGGCCGCGAGCCCCTCGCGCCGCAGCTCGCGCGCGACCCCCTCGGAGCGGGCGAGGAGGGCGCGGTCGATCTCGTCCCCGTCGGTCAGATCCTCGCCGTAGGTGCGCTCCTCGGAAACGGATTTCGGGTCGTGACGGGCGACGACCGGGCGGTCGTCGTCGCCTCGCGCGAGGGCACGGAGGTGTTGCGCCCCGCCGCGGCCCACGAGCGCGGCGAGGCCGTCCTCGGAGACGCGCAGCAGGTCGCCGACGGAGCGGAGGCCGCCGGCCGCGAGCCGCTCGGCCGTCTTGGGGCCGACGCCCCAGAGCCGCCGGACCGGCATCGGCCAGAGTCGGCGGGGGACGTCCTCGAGGGGGAAGACGACGAGGCCGTCGGGCTTCTCGAGGTCGGAGGCGATCTTCGCGAGGAACTTGTTCGGCGCGATGCCGACCGACGAGGTCAGGCGCTCCTCCCGGCGGATTCGCTCCTTGAGGGCGAGGGCGACCTCGCTCCCCTCCGCGAGGTCGCGGGCGATGCCGGTGAGATCGACGAACGCCTCGTCGATGGAGAGCGGCTCCACGAGCGGCGAGACGGGCTCGATGATCGCGTGGATCCGGCGGGAGACCTCGACGTAACGCTCCATCCGCCCCGGGAGCCAGATCGCGCCGGGGCAGAGGCGCTCCGCCGTGATCGACGGCATCGCCGACCGCACGCCGAACTTCCGCGCCTCGTAGGAGCAGGTCGAGACCACGCCGCGCCGCCCCCGGTGGCCGATGATGAGCGGCTTCCCGGCGAGCGCCGGGTCGTCCCGCACCTCCACCGCCGCGTAGAACGCGTCCATGTCGAGGTGGAGGATGATGATCGCAATCATCGCGCGCCCTTTCGTTTGCACGGACCAGCATAGTCGCTCTTGGCGGAGGCTTCCGCCTCCGACTCCGGGTAGGCCAAGGGGCGGCGGTTTCGACGTATACTCCCCGCATCGTCCGAGGCTGCGAGCGTGCCTCGGGGGCCCGTTCACGGCCCGGAAAGGCTGGCCGCCACGGGGGCATCCGTGAAGCGCACTGCGACCGTCGCGATGACGGCCCTATGCCTGACCTTGAGTCCGTTGCGCGCCGAGAGGTCGCCCTCGGAGACGGGCGCCCGTGGAGGCGTGCCGGCCGCTTCCGACTGGATCGTCGCACTGCCATCTCCCAGCCCGTCGGGCCTCAGTTACCACGCGATGGCGTACGACCGTGCGCGGCGCCGCGTCGTGCTCTTCGGGGGCGAAGGGAGCATGGATCGTGCCGACCGCACCTGGGAGTGGAATGGCCGCGCCTGGGCGCAGCGGTCGCCGTCCACGAGCCCGTCCGCCCGGGAAAGTCATTCGATGGCGTACGACGACGCCCGCGGCCGCGTCGTGCTCTTCGGTGGTTCGGACCAGTCCGGCTTGCTCGCCGACACGTGGGAATGGGACGGGAGTTCGTGGGTGGAGAAAGCACGGGGCACCGGGCCGCCGCCTCGTGGCGGTCACGCAATGGCGTACGACAGCGCGCGGGGGCGCATCGTGCTGTTTGGAGGATACGGCAACGGACGTGAGTTGGCGGACACGTGGGAATGGGACGGGAACTCATGGGCGGAAAGGACGTCGGCGGCGAGCCCGTCCGCCCGGGAAGGTCACGCGATGGCGTACGACGCCGCGCGGGGACGCACGGTAGTCTTCGGGGGGCTCCATGAGTCTGGGACCTTTCTCTCGGACACTTGGGAGTGGGACGGGGACACGTGGAACGAGCAGAAACCAGCCTCGAGCCCTCCCGCGCGCGGAGCGCACGCCATGGCTTACAGCTCCGAGCGAGGAGAGGTGCTGCTTTTCGGCGGAACCCAGAACCCGGGAGAACTCGCCGACACGTGGGTATGGAATGGCATCGCGTGGATCGAGAAGACGCCAACAGGCGGCCCGCCCGCCCGCGACGGCTGCGCGTCGGCGTATGACAGCGTCCGAGACCGAATCGTGCTTTTCGGGGGCATGGGCCTATCGGACACCTGGGAGTGGGACGGCGAAAAGTGGGAGGAACGCACGCCGGCCACCAGCCCGCCGCCCCGGAGCGAACACGCCATGACTTTCGATTCCGCGAGGGGCCGGACCGTTCTTTTCGGCGGCACGGGAATGCCCGGTGACCTCGGCGATACCTGGGAGTGGGACGGGAGCACCTGGGAGGAGCGGACGCCGGCCGTCAGTCCGCCGGCTCGCAGGAGTCCCGCCATGGCTTACGACGCCGCGCGGGGGCGCGTCGTGCTGTTCGGCGGAATCGGGGGCGCCGAGTATTCCGACACGTGGGAGTGGGACGGGAGCACGTGGGAGGAGCGGACGCCTACCGTAAGCCCGCCGGCTCGAGCGGACCACGGGATGGCGTACGACGCTGCGAGGGAACGGGTCGTGCTGTTCGGCGGCTACTTCTCTTCCGGGGACACGTGGGAATGGGATGGTTCCGACTGGGTGGAGAAAACCGGAGCCGACGGGCCCGCGGGCCGGCACGGCCACGCGATGGCCTATGACGCCGTGAGAGGGCGCGTTGTCCTGTTCGGTGGTGTTGGATGGGCCGGCATCTTTGTCGACACTTGGGAGTGGGACGGAAGTTCATGGACGGAAAGAACCTCGGCCACGGGCCCGAGCGAGCGAGAGGGCTTTTCGATGGCGTTCGACCGAGCGCGGGCGCGAATCGTTCTTTTCGGGGGCGGGCTCAACACCGTCAGCATGGGTTACCGGATGTACGCCGACACCTGGGAATGGGACGGGATCTCGTGGCGGCAGACGGTGCCGGCGAGCAATCCCCCGGGCCGCGCCGGCCACGCCCTCGCATACGACGACCTCCGGGGTCGCATCGTCATGGTAGGAGGCGTGAATCAGGCAGGCGCGCTCGTCCCCGACCGGGCCACCTGGGAGTACGCTCCGCTCGCCGGGTGCGGCCACGCTGCGCGGGTCGCCGAGTTCGTGCCCGGCAGCGGCGCGGGTGACGATTCCGTCGCCGGAGCGGTTGGCCCCGCGGACGGTCTGGCCGTTTCCCTGGGAATCGACGGGAGCATCGTTCTGCAGACGAACGTCCCCGTGATTGATGGCCCCGGGACCGACCTGGTCGTCTCGGAGCGCGGCGCCAACGGCGGGGGCATCGACGAGAACTTCCATGTCGAGGCGAGCGAAGACGGCGTCGATTTCGTCTTCCTCCGCGGCTGCGCCGGGGGCGAGTGCCAGGTCGATCTCCTTGACACCGGTCTCGCGAGCGTCTCGTACATCCGACTCACGGACCTTCCGCCCCGGGAAACCGGGACGGCTTTCCCGTACCTGGGGGCGGACATCGACGCGGTCACCGCGACCCACTGCTCGAGCCTCGAGGCGTGCAACGGGCTCGACGACGACGGCGACGGGTTCGTTCCCCCCGACGAGGCGGATCACGACGGCGACCGTCATGTCGCGTGTTGGCCCTGGTCGGGCTCCAACTCGCGCATCGACGGCGGCGGCGACTGCAACGACTCCGATTCGGCAATCCGTCCGGGGGCCGCCGAGAGTTGCAACGGGCTTGACGACGACTGCACTGGAAGGCCGGACGAGGGATTTCCCGATGCCGACACCGACGGGGTAGCGGACTGCGTGGACAATTGCACGGAGATCTACAATCCCGACCAGGCCAAGGACGAGCTCGACGCGCTAGGTGACGCCTGCGAGCCCTGGTCGCTCTTCCACGCCGCGGATTTCTCGGCCGATGGTTTTTCGTTCGACCGAATCGACGGCAGGGACCTGTTCGTGTTCGCCAGCAGCTACGGACTGTGCCCCGGGGACGCGGGATACGATCCGCAGTCCAACATTGATCGCGTACCGTCGATGCCCGGATCCTGCGTCGACGCGGACGACCTGCACCTATTCCTGAACGAATTCGGCACGGGCCGGTAGCGTGCGCTGGGCATGAGCCCGACGCGCGCCGACCGACGAGTCGGGGCGGATGCCGATCAGAGCGCCAGGACGAGCTTCCCTCGAACGTGGCCGGCCTCGCTCAGCTTCTGCGCCTCCGCGGCATCGGCGAGCGGGAAGATGCGCTGCACGTTCGGCTTCAGCTTCCCCTTGTCGCACAGCTCGGCCAGGGTCGCCAGCTGCGACGCGCTGGGCTCGACGAAGACGTAGCCGGCGTTCACGTCGCGCTTCTTCGCGAGGGCGGGGTCGGGGGGCGTGACGATGCTCACGAGGTGCCCGCCCGGCTTGAGGACGTCGAAGCTGAGCTTCTGCGTCTCGCCGCCGACGGTGTCGTAGACGAAGTCCACCCCCTCGGGGCTGAGGCGGTCCACCGCCTCGCTCCAGTCCTCCCGGGAGTAGTCGATGGCGGACTCCGCGCCGAGGCCGAGGAGGAACTCCTGGTTGGAAGTCCCCGCCGTGGCGAGGACGCGGGCGCCGGCGTTCCTCGCGAGCTGCACCGCGAAATGCCCGACGCCTCCCGCGCCCGCGTGGATCAGAACCACCGATCCGGGTCCGACTCCACCCGGGCCGAAAAGCGACTGGTAGGCGGTGAGCGCGGCGAGCGGAACGGCCGCGGCTTCCTCGAACAGGAGCTTCGAGGGCATCGGGGCGACGCTGGTCTCGGGGATCGCGACGAACTCGGCGTAGGTTCCCCACTGCACGACGGGCTTCCGCGCGTAGGCGAAGACCCGTTCTCCCTTGCGGAAGCGGGTCGCGCCGTCCCCTATCTCCTCGACGGTTCCGGCGACGTCCCAGCCGGGGACGACCGGGAAGGCGTGGGGGAGCCGCTTCTCCAGCAGGCCCTCGCGGATTTTCCAGTCCACGGGATTGACGCCCGCGGCGACGACGCGGACGACGACCTCGCCCGGGCCGGCGTGCGGCTCGGGGAGGTCCATGGGCTTCAACTTCTCCGGTCCGCCGAATTCCTCGAGGGCGATGGCGCGCATGCTCGTGCTCCTTCCCGGCCATTCTATCCCGCCGCGCGGCATCGGGCCGGAGAATATCCTGGAAGACGGGGCGAAATTCTAGGCGCGCGCCCCTAGGCGGGCGGAGACCTCGGCCGGCGAGAGGCGAACGAGCACCGTCTTGTCCGGCGACGTTTCGCCCGAGAGGATCTCGATCGAGGACGCGGGAAGGTCGAGAGCGCGGGCGAGGAGCTCGATCACGGCGCGATTGGCCTTCCCGCGCTCCGGCGCCGCGGCGACCGTCACTTTCAACGCGCCGCCGTGAGGTCCGACGACCGCACTCCGCCGCCCGCCGGGCTTCACGCGGAGCCGCAACCGCGTCCCTTCCCTGACTTCAATCAACTCCAGTTCCAAAGTGCCAGACATGGCCCAGAAACCTCGCCACTCCGCGCCCGAACCCCTGGGTTCAGACATTACTGCCGTTACAGGCCCTTACGATTCCGTACCGACATGTTACGCCAGTAATGTCCGACCCCATCCCGATTCGGTCTGCTACCATGGCGGTATGTGCGGGTTCATCGGGGTCATCGGGGCGGAGCCGGCGGTGAAGGAGATCTATGACGGTCTCCTGGCGATCCAGCACCGCGGGCAGGATGCGGCGGGGATCGTCACGTACGACGGGCGCTTCCACGTTAAGAAGGGGGAGGGGCTCGTCCGCGACATCTTCTCGGCGGCCAACTTCGAGCGGCTGAAGGGCGACCTCGGGGTGGGGCACGTCCGGTACCCGACCGTGGGCTCCGGGGGCGGCGAGGACGCCCAGCCGTTCACGGTGAACTACCCGTACGGCATCACGATGGCCCACAACGGGAACGTGGCGAACTACGAGGACCTCAAGGGGGATCTCGCGATCCGGGGCCTCCGCCACCTCTACTCCGGGTGCGACGTCGAGGTCGTGCTGAACGTCTTCGCGAACGCCCTCGCCCGCGGCGCCGAGAGCGGGTTCCGGCTCGACGGGTACTTCGACGCGGTGAGGGAGGTCTACCGCCAAGTGCGCGGCGCGTACAGCGTGGTCGGCTTCATCGCCGGGCTCGGCCTCTTCGCGTTCCGCGACCCTTACGGCATCAAGCCGATCGCGATGGGACGCCGCCGCGTGAACGGGCGGGACGCCTATGCCGTCTCTTCCGAGAGCGTGGTCCTCGCGGCCCTCGACTACGAGCTGATGCCCTGGGGGCACCCGGGCGAGGCGGTCTTCGTGAGCATGGACGGCGAGGTGCACAGTCGGAAGGTCGCGGAGCCGACGCACCACCCGTGCGTGTTCGAGTTCGTCTACTTCGCGCGTCCCGACTCCAGCATCGACGGGATCTCGGTCTACAAGTCGAGGATCCGGATGGGAGAGCGGCTCGCCGAGACGTTCCGCCGCTCGGGCCTCCACGCGGACGTGATCATTCCCGTCCCGGATTCCGCGCGGACCGCGGCGCTCTCGATGGCGCAGTCGCTCGGAATCCCGTACCGGGAAGGGCTCGTGAAGAACCGGTACGTCGGCCGCACGTTCATCATGCCGAGCGACGGCGAGCGCCAGGCCAGCATCCGCCACAAGCTCAACCCGATCGAGGACGAGTTCCGGGACAAGGACGTGCTCCTGGTGGACGACTCGATCGTCCGGGGCCACACGAGCCGGAAGATCGTCCAACTCGCCCGCTCCTCCGGGGCGCGCCGGGTCCTGTTCGCCTCCACGGCGCCGCCGCTCCTCCACCCCTGCGTGTACGGTATCGACATGAGCACGCGGCGCGAGTTCGTGGCCCGCGGCCGGACCCACGAGGAGGTCGCGCGCGAGATCGGCGCCGACGCGGTGCTCTACCAGACGCTCGACGACCTCGTGGGCGCGGTCACCGACGGGCAGAGCCACGTGGAGCGGATGTGCACCGCCTGCTTCTCGGGCATCTACCCCACCGGCGACATCACCCCGCGGATGCTCCTGCAGATCGAGGAGGAGCGGCTGGTGGTCGGCAAGAAGGCGTGAAGCTCCGCCTCGAAGCGCCGCCGGGCTTCTCGTTCCGACGCACGCTCTTGAGCCACGGCTGGTGCCTCCTCGCCCCGTTCGAGGCGGGGCGTAACGCGGACTCGCTCGCGACAACGGTGCCGCTTCCGGGCGGCGGCGCGATGCGGTTCCTCCTCCGGCCGGAGAAGGGCGCCGTCGTCCTCGAGGCCCCCGGCTCCCCCAAGGCCGCCGCGCGACGCCATCTCGAAGCCGCCGCGCGCAGGATCCTGAACCTCGACCTCGATCTCGCGCCTTTCCACGCCGCCTGCGCGGCAACGGAAGGGCTCGAGTGGATCGCGAAGGCCGGGGCGGGGCGCCTCCTTCGCGCGCCCACCCTTTTCGAGGACGTGGTCAAGCTCGTCCTGACCACCAACTGCTCGTGGAGCCTGACGACCCGCATGACGCGCGCCGTCGTGGACCTCTGGGGCGAGCCCGCCCCGGGCGGGGCGCGCGCGTTCCCGACCCCCGCGGCGCTCGCCGGAGCCGGAGATGCCGCGCTCCGCGAGCGGGCGAGGACCGGTTACCGCGCGCCGCTCCTCGCGTCGCTCGCGCGCAAGGTCGCGGACGGCGAGGTGGATCCAGAGTCGTGGCAGCGCGACGGGCGCGACGTCGCGGCGCTCCGGAAGGAGATGCTCTCGCTCCCGGGAGCCGGCCCGTACGTCGCGGAGAACCTCCTCAAGATGCTCGGCAGGCCGGACGGCCTGGCCCTCGACTCGTGGATGCGCGGCCAGTACGCGAAGCTGTACCACGGCGGCCGCGCCGTCACCGACAGGACGATTGCTAGGCGGTACGCGAAGCTGGGCCGGTGGGCAGGACTGGCCGCCTGGCTCGACCTGACCCGCGAGTGGCTCGACGGGGACTCGCCGTCGGCGGCGTGGGAGTCGCTCGCTTGATGTCCGGCGCGCTGCTGGGGGAAGGTTCCTGCCTCCTTGCGGCGTCCGTCTGGGCGGTCACCGTCGCCACGTTCCGCCGCCCGATCGAGGCGTTCGGCGCGCGGACCATCAACCTCGCCAAGTGCGTGATCTCGAGCGCGCTCTTTCTCGTAACGATCCTCGCGCTGGGGCGTGGGAGCGTTCTGACCGCCGCCCCGTTCCACGACGTGGCGTTCGTCGCCCTCTCCGGCCTCGTCGGCCTGACCGCAGGCGACTCGGCGCTCTTCGCCGCCGTGGGCCGTCTCGGCGCCTACCGCGCGCTGCTTCTTCAGACGCTCGCCCCCGTTTTCACCGCCGTCTTCGCCCTGGCGTGGCAGCGGGAGGTGCCCCGCGGGACGCATCTCCTGGGCATGGCTCTCACGCTCCTCGGCGTGGCGCTCGTCGTCGCGAAGCGCAGCGGCCCGGACGGCGCCACGCCCCTCGCGCCGTCCCGCCGGACGGCCGGCATCTTGTTCGGAATCCTCGCGGCGGTAGGGCAGGGGGGCGGCATCGTCCTCGCCAAGGCCGGGATGGGCACGCTCCCGTCCCTGCACGCGAGCTTCATCCGGCTCGGCACCGCCGCCGCCGGCCTCCTCCTGCTCGGCCTGCTCGACGGGACGCTCCGTCGCGCCCGCGACCTCTCCCGCGCCCCCGCCTCGCTCGGCCGCGTCGTCCCCGCCGCCTTCATGGGCTCCTACGTCGGGATCTTCCTGATGATGTTCGGCGTCGGTGCCGCCCCGGCCGCCGTGGCCGCCGTTCTCCTCTCCACCACCCCCGTCTTCAGCCTGTTCCTCGACGTCGCCCGCGGCCGCGAGCGCTTCACCCTCCGCGCCGTCGCCGGCACCCTCACCGCCATCGCCGGCATCGCCGTCCTCACGCAGTAGGTCCTCGCGCGAGCGCCCCGCACGGCTGCCTCGTCCGGAGTCCGGGGGTGTTCCTCGCCAACCCGACAAAGGGTTGTCTCCGGACACCCCCGGACTCCGGACGAAGCAGCCGGGAACCGCCCGCCACACCTAGGAGCCGGTCCGAGTAATCCCGTGGGCCGCGCGCATGGGGCTTGCGAGTCGGAGACGAGGAGCGAGGAGGAAGACGATGTGCCTCCATCGACGACGACGAGCGACGAAGGATCCGACCGCAACCCCCATGCGCCCTTTGGGTTCGGGGCGGCGTGGGGGCGTCTGCGTCGTCGCCGCTCCTTGTCGATGGGGGGACATCGACCGCGTCGCGGCTCCTCGCATCCGCCCCCACGGCGCCCCGAACGCGGCCTACGGGATTACTCGGACAGGCTCCTGATATGGAACGACCTGTCAACCTCGAGCTTCCGACCCGAGACACCTCCGTTCGGTTCCTCGCCGGGGCGGAACAGGCGGCGGTCGAGGCGGCTGACTCGACGGTTGATCACTCTGATATTCGCGGATCGGCCCCCAAGGGCGCGCCGTCATAATCGTGATCCGTCGGGAGCTGCCTCGGACTAGCATCGCGGATCCGGCCAGCGAGGGCCTGTCGCATAGGAGCCACGAGGATCCTCCTTCCCGTGTGCCCCTCGACCGCCGCCGGCTCCGTCCCGGATTCATCCCTTCCCTACCTGATCGTTTTCATGCAGCTTGGCGCTTGCGGCCCACCGCCGGCATCTGTCTCTCGACGTGCACGCCGATGGCCCAAATGAACCCCAACAGCTCCCGGGCCACCGCGGTGACCACCTGCTGCTTGACCTTCCCCTTGGCGGCCAACCGTCGGTAGCGTTGGTGAAGGCGATGCTGGGCTTTCCAGGCGATCTCTTTCACGTCCTCGCTCAACCCCTCTTGACGCACGCGGAGCGCCCCACCGACGGCAGGGCGGTGCCGGTAGGCCCAGGCCGCTTCCACGACGATCCGGCGCAGATGGGCATTGCCCGTCTTGGTGATCGCACCTCGCCGGGTCCGCCCTCCGGAGGAGTCTTCACTGGACACCGCTCCGCTGTACCCCATCAGCTGCCGCGGGCGAGAGAAGCGGGAAAGCTGGCCGACCTCGGCGACGATCGTGACGCTGCTCACCTTGGCGATGCCACGAAGGGCTTGGAGGGCATCGATCACGGCCCGTATTCCCTCAGGCGCGGCTTCGATCGCTTCGTCGATCGACCCCTCGAGCCGCTTGACTCGCTCCCGTGCGTGGTCCACTTCCGCCAAGTAGTCCGTCAGCACCGCCTGCTGAGCCGGGGCCTCGAACCCAACGGCCTGCCTCACCCACGCGAGATGGGTCTCCGTCCACGGCTTCACCTTCGCGGGAGCTCGGCGCCCATGCCGAAGCAAGAACTTCTGAAGTCGGTGCCGCGCCCGAAGCTGATCCCCCTTCGCGGCCTCCCGAGCGCGCACCAGATCCCGCAGAGCTTCGTGCGCCGCATCCGGCACCCAAACCGGCGTCAGCTCTCCGGCCCGGTAGCTCTTCGCCAGCTTCGTTGCGTCGCGACGATCCGTCTTGACCCGGTCACCGGGCTTCACCGGTATCAACGTCGGCGCCACCACGTCGCAGTGAATCCCCATCTCGGTCAACTGCCAGTACAGGACGTATCCCGTCGGCCCCGCCTCGTAGCAGACCTTGAGACCCCTAGCCGAACCCAACCTCTTCATCAGCTTTCTCACCGACTCCGGCTTGTTGCCAATGATCCCCAACGACCGAACCTCGCCGCCAGGCTCCGCAACCGCCACCGCGATCGAGTCCGCATGTACGTCCAGGCCCACGAATCGGCTATCCTTCCCCATGACCGGCTCCTTTCGCATGTAGCTCTGCGCTACGGTTCTTCACCGATTCGCAGCGTAACCTACGTCAACTGCGAATCGGAGCCGGTCGTTCCATGGTGACTAGCGCGGCCTGAGTCCGGACACGTCCACAGACTGCCCTTTTCCGGGCAGGCGAGGAACGTGTCCGGAGTCAGGTCGCGCAGCCGACGTACACCACGAAGTAGAAAGGGGAGGAGCCGAAGCTCCTCCCCTTGGTCGGCGCGGTGAAGCGAATCAGCCGTTGACGCGGACGAACTCTTCCATGAAGGCAACGAGGGTCTTGACGTTGTCCACGGTGACGGCGTTGTACGTGGAGACGCGGATGCCGCCGACGTCGCGGTAGCCCTTGAGGCCGACCATCCCGGCTTTCTTGGACTCGGCGACGAATTTCGCGTCGAGCTCCTCGCTCGGGAGGCGGAAGGTCACGTTCATCAGGGAGCGGTGCTCCTTGGCCGAGATGTGCCCGCGGTAGAACTCGGGGTGCTTGTCGATGCAGCCGTAGAGGATGCGCCCCTTCTCGCGGTTGTTCTTCTCGATCGCTTCGAGCCCGCCGATCGACTTGTTGTACTCGAGGACGTTCCTGAGGATGTAGATCGCGAAGCAGGGCGGGGTGTTGTACAGGCTGTTCTTGTCGGCGTGGATCTTGTAGCGCAGGTAGCTCGGCAGGTCCTCGCGGCACTGGGCGAGCAGGTCGTCGCGGACGATAACGACCGTGACTCCCGACGGGCCGAGGTTCTTCTGCGCGCCGGCGTAGATCAGGCCGAACGGGGCGACGTCGAACTTCCGCCACATGAAGTCGGACGACATGTCGCAGGCGAGCGGCACGCCGCCGGTCTTCGGGAACTCGTGGTACTGCGAGCCGTCCACCGTGTTGTTGCTCGTGAAGTGGACGTACGCCGCGTTCGGCGTGAGCTTGAGCTCGCTCTGCGACGGCAGGCGGCGGAACTGCTCGCTCTCCGTCGAGGCCGCCAGCTTCGTCGCTTCCTTGTTGACGATCTGGGCTTCCTTGAATGCCTTCTTCGCCCAGTTCCCGGTCACGATGTAGTCGGCGACGCGCCCCCCGTGGAGGAGGTTCATCGGGAGCATCCCGAACTGCAGGTTCCCGCCTCCCTGGAGGAGGAGGATCTTGAAGTTGTCCGGGACCTGAAGCAGCTCCTTCGTCAGCGCGATCGCCTCGGTGTGCACCGCGTCGTACTCCTTGGCGCGGTGGGAGATCTCCATCACGGACATGCCGGTGCCGGCGAAATCCAGCAGCTCCTTCTGGGCGCGCTCGAGCGGCGGGAGCGGCAGCCCGGCGGGACCGGCGTAGAAGTTGATCACTCGGGCCATGCGTGCCTCCTTTGATGCTGAATCGTCGAATCGCTCTCGAGGTTCTCCGCGGCGCGTTGAGCCGCGGCCGCATCCGCGGCCGTCGGCTCTAACCGCCCCCTACCGCTTCCACTTTCCCAGTATCTCCACCACCGTGTCGCCGATCCGCAACAAGTTCTCCTTGCTGGAGGCGCCGATGTGCGGGGCCATGACGACGTTCGGAGCGGTGAGCAGCGCGCACGCGGGGTCCGGCGGATCGCTGTACCAGACGTCGGTGGCGTACGCACGGACGTGGCCGGACGCGAGCGCCGCGACGAGGTCCTCCTCGACCATGATCTTGCCGCGGCCGGTGTTCAACAGGATGACGCCCTTCTTCATCTTGGCCAGCGCGTCCTTGTTCACCATCCCCTTGGTGTCGGCGGTCAGCGGGGTGTGGAAGCTGATGTAGTCGGCCTGGGCATAGAGCTCGTCGAGGCTCTTCACCATTTGGACGAGGTCGTGCTTCGCCACGAACGGGTCGAAGCCGATGACCTTCATCCCGAACGCGGCCGCGCGTTTCGCCACCTCGGTCCCGATCAGCCCCACGCCGACGATCCCGAGCGTCTTCTCGAACAGCTCGGTCCGCTTCAGCTCCTTCTTGAGCCACTTCCCTTCCTTCATGCTCGTGTGGGCCTCGACGAGGCGGTTCGGCACCGCGAGCATGAGGGCCATGGCCAGCTCGGCCACCGCGACCGAGGACGCCTTCGGCGTGTTCATGACCTCGATCCCGCGCGCCTTGCACGCGTCCTTGTCCACGTTGTCGAGGCCGACGCCGCCGCGGATGATCAGCTTCAGCTTCGGCGCCCCCTCCAGGAACTCCTTCGTCGCCTTGGTCTTCGACCGGATGAGCAGGACGTCGGCCTCGGCGAGCTTGGCCATGTCGGTCACGACCTCCCCGAAGGGGGCCAACCGCCCGGGGAGCTTCTCGTCGAACGCATCCGCGATCAGGATCTTCATCGCACTTCCTCCCAGTCGTTGAAGGACTCGGTCTTCGTCATTCGTCGAGCAGGCGGACCAGAAGCCCGCTGCGCAGCTTGGGCTCGAACCAGGTGGACTTCGGCGGCATCACCTTGCCGGCGTCGGCTACCGCCATCAGCTGATCGAGCGAAGTGGGGTAGAGGGAGAACGCGGCCGCGCACCCCTCCCGGCATCTCTTCTCCAGCTCTCCCATCCCGCGGATCCCGCCGACGAAGTCGATTCGCTTGTCGGTCCTGGGGTCGGCGATCCCGAGCACCGGCGCGAGGAGGTTGTCCTGGAGGATCGAGACGTCGAGCCCCTTCACCGGATCGTCCGCCGGGAACGTACCCGGCTTCGCCGAGAGTAGGCGCCACTCTCCCTCTAGGTACATCCCGAAGGTGCGGGGCCGAGTCGGACGGGGGTCGGCGGCCGGCGCGACGTCGAACCTCTCTCCGACCCGTTCGAGGAGCTGCGACGCCGTCATCCCGTTCGGGTCCTTCACCACCCGGTTGTAGTCGAGGATGCGCAGCTGGTCGTGGGGGAACACCACCGCCATGAAGTACTCGTAAGGCTCCTCTCCGGTATGCGACGCGCTCCGCGTGCGCATCAGCTGGCCGTGGCGGACCGCCGCGGCCGTCCGGTGGTGGCCGTCGGCCACGTAGAGGCAGGGGACGGACGCGAACATCCGCTCGAGGTCCGCGATCTCCTTCGGGTCGGCCACGACCCAGACCGTGTGGGCGATCCCGTCGTCCGCGACGAGGTCGTAGACCGGCTTCCGCGCGCGGACGCGATCCACGAGCGCGTCGATCTCCTTGCGGGCTCGGTAGGCGAGGAAGACCGGCTCGGCGTTGGCGTCGCACTCCGTGACGTGCCTCGTCCTGTCGTCTTCCTTTTCCTTCCTCGTGTGCTCGTGCTTCTTGATCAGGTCCTGCTCGTACTCGCGGACGCTGCACGCCCCGACGAGGCCGGCCTGGACGTGATCGCCCATCCGCTGCTGGTAGACGTAGAAGCAAGGCGCGCCGTCACGGACCAGCTCTCCGGTGGAGATCAAGCGGCGCAGGTTCTCGACCCCCTTCGCGTACACGCGGTCGTCGTAGTGCGAGATCGCGGGATCGAGATCGATCTCCGGCTTCCCGACGTGCAGGAACGACAGCGGGTTGCCCTTCGCCAGCTCGCGGGCCTCGTCGGACGAGATCACGTCGTACGGGTACGAGGCGATGTCCTTCGCGTGCTCGGGCCGGGGGCGGTAGGCGCGGAACGGCTTGATTCGGGACATTGACACTCCTCTGAGGGCGCAGGCGAGTCGTTTTTCGCGTGCCGGATGCGATAGTAGAGCGCACCGTCGAGGGGAAGCGCAAGGGGTGGGCGGAACCCCGCGCGGAGCAGGGGTCGGGGGCGGGTGCCCGCCGGTCCGGCGGGCCCGGATCTAGCGCGGTGAGGTGGGTGCGGGCGCTGCGGGATCCGGCTTTCTCGCGTTGGCCCGGGCGCGGGCCACGATCGCGCCGAACGCGGGGGACTCTCGAAGGATCTTGAGGTCCTCGTCCTTCGCCATCTGGTCGGCGTACTCCCACCCGCCCTCGACCGCCTGGCGCAGCCAGTCGAGCGCGGTGCTCCGATCGCCGCCCAGCGCCGCGTTGCAGCCGAGGTTGTACAGCGTGTTGACCGTGTCCGGGTGCCGGTCGCCCTCCAGGCGGCGCTGCTTCTCGAGCACCCGGCGGAGCATGGCGTCGGCCTCGGCGTGGCGTCCCCCGACCGAGTACATCGTTGCGAGATTGTTCATGCTGGCCAGCGTCTCGGGATGATCTTCGCCGAGCTTGCGGCGCCGTCTTTCGAGTATGTTGATTTGGAGAGCCGTCGCCTCCGGGAAGCGCCGCTGCCTGTCGTACAGAACCGCGAGCTCGTTCATCGTCTCGAGCGTGTACGGATGGTCCTCGCCCAGCACGCGCCGCTCGTGGTCGAGCGCGTCGCGGTAGAGCTTCTCCGCCTCGGCGTACCGGCCCTGTCCGGCGAGAGCCGCGGCGAGGCCGGAGATGCTACCGAGCGTCATCGGATGGTCCGCTCCGAGGACCCGCCGGAACGTCTCCATGCGCGGCCGGTACAGCTTCTCCACGTCCGCGTAGCGCCGCTGCCGGGCATAGTCTGTCGCGAGGCCGATCACGCTCGAGAGCGTGTCCTTGTGCTCCTCCCCGACAAGCCGCTGCCGCGCCTCGAGCGTCTCGCGGTCCAGCTTCTCGGCCTCGGCAAAGCGTCCCTGGCGGCGATAGACCCTGGCGAGGCTCGTCTTGTCCATGAGGGTCGCCGGGTCCTCCTCGCTCTGGACCCGGCGGCGCGTCTCCAGCAAGCGGAGGTACAGCTTCTCCGCCTCGGCGGTACGCCCGACCTGCGCGTACTGGAAGGCGAGGGCCTGCAGCGCGGCCAGTGTCTCGGGATGGTCCTCGCCGTGAAGGCGCCGCCGCGTCTCGACGGCCTTCTCGAGGACCGGCGCCGCCTCGCGGTAGAGCCCGAGACCGACGTAGACCCTGCCCATCGTGACCAGGAGCCGCGATTGGACCTCCGGCTCGTCCGCCAGGCCCTGGCCGATCTTCTCGACGCCCTTGTCGAGGATCTCGCGCGCGGTGACCGCGCTTCCCTTCGCCTCGCTCGGGTCGGACACCTTGAACAGGTCCGTCAGGAACTCCGAGACGCGCTGCGCGGTCTTCGCCTCGCGGTTCGCGCGGTCCCGCTCGGCCGCGATCCGGCGCGCCTGCACGGTCGCGACGACCGCTGCCCCGGCGAGCACGGCGGCGAGGGCGAGGGCGACCCCGAACGCGGCCTTGTGGCGGCCCACCAGCTTCCGGAGCCGGTATGCGGCGCTCGGCGGGCGGGCGAGGATCGGCCGGCCGTCGAGGTAGCGCTCGATGTCGTCGTCGAGGGCAGCGACGGACGGGTATCGCCGGTCGGCCTCCTTCTCGAGGGCCTTGAGGACGACGATGGAGAGGTCTCGCTCGATCGCGCTCGACGCGCCGGGTGCCACCGGCGGCCGGGGCGCCTGCTCGCACACGATCCGAGCGGCTTCCGGGAACTCCACCCCCGACACCTCGTACGGCAGCCGGCCCGTTAGCATCCGGTACAGGATGACCCCCAGGGAGTAAACGTCGGTGCGAACGTCCACCTCGTCCCGCCGACCGCGGACCTGCTCGGGGCTCATGTAGGAGAGCGTCCCCTGGATGCGGCCGATCTCCGTGAGGGCGGTGGCGGCGTCGGCGCCGGCGTCGGTGATCCGGGCCAGCCCGAAATCGAGGATCTTCACGTCGGGGGAATCGCCGCCGGCGTCGCCGGCCGCGGGAGCGCTCTCGCCGCCGGGCGGCCCGCTTCGCGGCGATTCCGTCACCAGGATGTTCGTCGGCTTCAGGTCGCGGTGGATGACGCCCCGCTGGTGGGCGTAGGCGACGGCGGCGGCGATCTTGCGAAAGAGCGCGAGCCGCCGGCGCAACTCTGCTCGCGACGCGGGGGCGCCTTGCTCGTCCAGATACTCGGACAGCGGATGCCCCTGCACCAGCTCCATCGCGAAGAAGTGCTGCCCCTCGTCCGTCTGGCCCGACTCGTGGATCGCGGCGATCGAGGGGTGCTTGAGCCGCGCCAGGCTCTCCGCCTCGCGCTGGAACATGCGGACAGTGACCGCATCCACGTGGCTTCCGCCCAGGATCACCTTGAGCGCGACGGGGCGCCGCGGGCTCTGCTGCTCCGCCTCGTAGACGACCCCCATGCCGCCGCGCCCTATCTCGCGCACCACCCGGTAGGGTCCGATCGTCGTCCCTGCAAGCTGGCGGACGTCGGCTCCGCCGTCCTCGTGCGGAGCGGAGACGGCCCCCAGGTCCACCGGGGCCTCGAGGAACGCGCCCGCGTCCGAGTCCGCCGCGAGGAGCGCTTCGATCTCCGCGCGCAGGCCGGCGTCGCCGCCGCAGCTCCGCTCGAGGAAGGACGCCCGTTCCTTCTCCCGCAGCTCCATCGCCGCTTCGAGGATCGGGGCGATCCTGCGCCAGCGGTCCGGCCCCGGCAGCGGCTTCACGTCGCCTCCGAGGCGGAGAGTGCCCGGTAAAGGAGCGCGCGAGCGGTGCGCCAATCTCGATTCACCGTGCGAGGGTCGGTTTCGAGCACCGCCGCCGTCTCCTCGATCGACAGGCCGACGAAGAACCTCAACTCGACCATCTTCACCATCCGCTGGCTGAGCGCGGCGAGCTGGCCGAGCGCCTCGTCCACGGCCAGAACCTGTTCGGCGCTCGCCCCGCCGCCCGGCACGGCGTCCTCGAGAAGGACGGTGACCGCGGCTCCGCCGCGCTTCTGAGCTCCCCGAGCCCGGGCGTGATCCACGACGATCTGCCGCATCGCCGTGGCGGCGACCGCGAAGAAATGCGCCCGGTCCTTCCACTGGGCCCGCGATTGGTCGACGAGCTTCAGGTAGGCCTCGTGCACCAGGGCAGTCGTGTTGAGCGACGCCCCCGGGCCATGGCCGGTCAAGCGGGCGTGCGCCATCGCCCGCAGGCGGTCGTACACCAGCGGGACGAGCTGGTTGAGGGCCTCCCCGTCCCCCGCCTGCAGGGCCAGAAGCCGTTCGGTGATCTCTCCGGTTTCCGCCATCCCGTTCATGATGCTGGCTTTAGCCCCAAGAAGCTCCAGAACGGTTCAGCCGTCCCGCGGCGTTTCCGTGGCGTGGCGGGATCCCGAGGCCGACCGCTGCCCGGCTCGCGAAAGCGCTTCGCCGCCCTCTCATCGTACCCCCAAAAGCTTTTTGCGACCCTTCATGTCGCAATTTGGGGCTGGTTTCCGTTTACCCCGTCGAAAGGCATCGGTGAGCCCGCCGGCGGAAGTCCTCGCCGTTCGGGATCAGCGAGTGGAGGGGACGATGAGGAGCTTGGGAACGAAGGGGATCAAGTTGGCGACGGCGCTCGCGGTCGCGGCAACGCTACTCGGGTCCGCGCGGGCCGACGACGGGAAGCTCACGGTAAAGATCCGCTCGGCGGTCGCCAACCAGAAAGGGGCCGACGACTTCTTCGGGCCCCAGCAGGACTTCTACGCGATCAACAGCATCGATGGCGCCCCGCCGCTGTTCGCCCCCGAGATCGGGGACCGGGACGACGCCAGCTGGAACCCCGTGCCGCCCAACTTCAAGATCGTCCCGGGGAAGAACCAGCGGTTCTTCGACCTCTACTTCGAGCTTTGGGACAAGGACACCTGCTGCTTCGGCAACGTGGACGACGGCTTCGACATCAGCCCGCAGAACGGCCCGGGAGGACCGCTTGCTCCGGGGGGTGTCTACGTGCCGAACATCCCCACCGGCTCGAACCCGCACGTCCAGTACGACGTTTGCACCGGCGAGATGCAGGTGAAGGGAGTGAACGGCTCGCCGTGGCTGCCGGTCGGCTCGAACTCCGTCGAGCTGAAAGGGTACGGCACGACACCGGGCGTCCCGGCCAACTGGGCCGCGCTTCGCTTCGACGTCGTGCGCGAGCCGTCCAACTGGCTCCCCGACGACGTCGCCGTCGAGAGCGTCGAGATCGTCCAGTCGGTCTACCACGCGTCGAAGGCGGTGGCCGACAAGCCCACCTCGCTGATCGTGAGGATCTCGAGCACCTACCCGTTCGACATCGTGGCCCCCGTGGAAGGGCACATGACCGACGGGATCACGACGGTGAACGACGCGCGCGTGGTCGCCATCCAGGGCGGGACCCCGGCGCAGCCCGGGGAGACGCTGGTCGCCCTGTTCGACGGCTCCACCGCGCCGCCGTTCCTGCCGCTGAAGTCCTTCCTCACCGGGAGCGGCAAGGTCAGCGGCTGGGCGGAGGTCGTCTACGCCGAGACGGTTTCCCCGAACGCGCCGCTCCAGCTCCAGGACTGCGCCAACCTCGACAACACGGGGAACGCCACCGACCTGCCGCTCATGCACACGAGCGACCTCGTCACGCTGTACGAGCGCTTCGACTACCAGGAGGACGACAACCTCATCACCCCCGCGGCTCTGCAGGCGTTCTACAACCGCGAGGAGAGCTTCCGCCTGGCCTCCTGGCCGCTCGCCACCCTCGACAGCCAGCCCGGCTTCGCGGGGTACATACGCGATCACGGATCGAATCTCCTCTGTCCGTTCGAGCCGGTCTGCACTCTGCTCCACTACAACGGCGTGGCCTCCACGATGAACGTCGACCGACTCGTGCTCACCGTGCGCAAGAACTGGTTCGCGGACAACGCGTTCCGCCACCAGTTCGTCCCGAACGGACTGATCGGACTCTCTCTCGGCACGTTCGCGCCACGGGCGGTGCTCGCGGAGAACGAGTATTTCGGCGACGCGGTGCACGAGCTGGGGCACACCTACGCCCTCAGCCAGCACTCGTGCAGCAACTCCAGCCCGCCGTTCGGCCCGGGCTGCCTCGACGAGTACAGCCACCCCGCGGCGGACGGAGCGCCCTACACGGCGGAGGGGTTCGACGTCGCGGGAACCGTCTACCCCACGGGGATTCACCTTCCGACCTACCGGAGCCTGCCCCTCGCCTGCCCCGCGACACCGCCGGTCTCGCGCGACGTCTGCGCGGCCAACCTCATGGACGCGAACTCCGGTTCGGGGTACCGGCAGTGGCTCGACACGTACACGTTTCAGTACCTGATGGAGAACCCCATTCCCCACTCCGACCCGCCGGTGGTCAACGTGACCGGCTACGTCCTGCTCCCGAACGGGCAGGGGGACGGCACGGTCCCGCCGGTCGTCACCGGGGCGCTCCCGTTCTTCCCGTTCCAGTTCATGGGGATCGAGGACTTCCCCGCGCAGCCCCCGTCGCCGAACGGAGAGACGTTCGCCGGCCTCGGGCCGTTCCGCGTCCGCCTCGTGACACCCGCGGGGGTGAGCGACTACCGGTTCGAGCCGCGCATGTTCGACGATCCGGCCAGCCCCGGCCTGCTCGGCGGCTTCTCGATCAACGTGCCGTGGGACCCGGCGACGACCGCGATCCAGCTCATCGGGCCGAGCAACCCGCTCGACGTGACGTGCTGGAACTCCTATTGCGCGGGGGACGGCGTCGTGCTCGCTGAGAGAACGGTGAGCCTGTCACCGCCGTCGGCCGGCGACCTGCGCGCCGGGCGCGACGCCGCGGCGCCGCCCACGCCCCCCGGGGGCGTTCCCGCGACGCCGACGATCGGCCCCGGCCACTCCGCGGTCGTGAGCTGGAACGCGTCGGACGCCGATTCGCCGGAGCTGCACTCGACGCTGATCCTGGTGAAGCAGGGGAGCCCGGCGGGGAGCGCCTCGACGCCGGTCCCCGTGGCGTTCGACATCACCGGTGGCACGCTCCAGATCCCGCAGGCGCAGCTCGCCGACGACCCCGGGGTCTACACCGGGAGGATCCTGGTCTCGGACGGCGCGAACACCGCGGAGATGACGAACGGCGCCCTGTTCAACATTTGCAACTACAGCAACGGCGGGATCGACCTCTGCGGTAACGGGATCGACGACGACTGCGACGGCATCCCGGACAACCCGCTCCCGCCAGGCCCTGCCAGCGTCGAATTGAATCCGCAGCCCTTCCCCCCCGGTCCCACCGGTTTCACGTGGCCTGCCGACCCGAACGCGCAGTCCTACGACGTCGCCTACGGCGACCTCGGGCTGGTGCGGAGCAGCGGCGGCAACTTCTCCGGCGCGACGCAGGGGTGTCTCGCCGACGACTCGACCGGCACGTCCGTCGCGGTATCGCCGGTGCCGTCGCCCGGGCAGGTCCTCTTCTTCGCGGCCCGCGGCAACAATTGCGCCGGCCCTGGAACCTACGACTCGGGCGACCCGCGGCAAGCGGGCTCGCGCGACGCGGGGATCAACGCCTCGACGGCGTCCTGCAGGCAGTAGGGCGGGGACAGGGACCGCAACCGTAGGGTGGCGACGACGGGGTGGGGACAGGTACGGGAAAGCGCTGCGATTCCGCGAGGGCTCGAGAGCGGGACTGAAACGGCGCAGCTTCCGGTACCTGTCCCCGAACGAGGTTGCTGTCCCTCGTTGCCTCTATAATGCCCCCCATGAACGCACTCGACATCGCTCTGGTCGCGATCGCCGGCGTCCTGGTGCTGATCGGGCTGGTGAAGGGGTTCATCCGCCTCCTGGTCATGGCCGCGGCGCTGATCGTCGCGTTTCTCGTGGCGAGCCACTTCCACGTGGGGCTCGCGCAGCGCATGACGATCCTGAAGCTCTCGAACGAGGTGCTGCACCTCATCGCGTTCGGGCTGATCTTTCTCGGGATCATGCTGATCGGCGGCCTCATCGGCTGGCTCCTGCGCAACCTGGCCAAGGCGGCGATGCTCGGCTGGGCGGACCGGCTGGCGGGGGCCGCGGCGGGGTTCGTCGCGGCGGCGCTGGCGGGAGCGCTCATCGTTCTCCCGCTCGCGGCCTACGTCCCGCGCGGCGCCGCGCTCCTCGAGACCTCGAAGCTCGCCCCGTACTGCGCCACGGTCGCCGATCTCGTCAACGTGGCGACCCCCGCCGACCTCGCGGCGCGCTACAAGAAGGGCATCGAGAAGGTCCGCAAGCTCTGGCGGGGGGAGGCCGACCCCGACCTCGCGACGCCGGCCAAGGGGGAGAAGGCTCCAGCGAAGGACGCGGCGAAGCCGGCCGCTCCCGCGCCCAAGCCCTCGGGGAAGCATTGAATCCGGCATCCTCCGCGCCCCGGGTGCGGATCACCCGGAGGTTCGACGCCCCGTTCTCGACCATCCTGACGGCTGCGCGCACCTGCTACTCGTCGAAGGGGATCGTCCGGGACGAGGACCTGAAGCCGGAAGGGGAGGCGCTCGCGCGGGAGCTCTACGCGGCCGGCCACCACACCACGATCGAGCACGCGTATTTCCAGTTCTCCCTCGAGAACGTGTCGCGGCAGTTCCTGTGGTCGTTCCTCCACGCGCACCCGTTCTACAACTCGGAGCAGGTCTCTCAGCGGTACGTCAAGGTCAAGCCCGACGCCTGCTTCGTCCCGCCGCTCCGCGGGGAGGCGCTCGACGTCTACCGCGAGGGGCTGGAAGAGCAGTTCGCGTTCTACCGGGAGCTGATGGAGCGGCTCCACCCGCTCGCGGCCGACGCCTACGACGCGCGCTTCCCGGCGAGGAAGAGCCGACGGGACCGGTACGGGAAGGAGATCGACAAGAAGGCGCAGGAGATCGCCCGCTACGTCCTGCCGGTGGCGACCTTCGCGTACCTCTACCACACGGTGTCGGCCCTCACGATCCTCCGCTATTGGCGCATGTGCGGGCAGCCGGGGGTCGAGCACGAGCAGCGGCTCGTCGTCGGGATGATGGTCGAGGCGCTGCTCGAGGCCGACCCGCGGTACCGGACACTGGTCGAGGAGCCGATCCCGGCGGAGGAAACGCCCGAGGCGAAGTTCTTCGCCGAGAGGCCGACCCTTCGCGCCAGCGGCGTACGAAGGGAGTTCGTCGCCGAGTTCGACCGCTCGCTCGAAGGGCGCGTCTCGAAGCTGGTGGACTGGAAGGCGAGAGGGGAGGAGGAGCTGGCGACCGCCGTGCGCGAGGTGCTGGGCTTGCCGACTTCGGCCCTCTCGGACGACGAGGCGATCGAGCTGGCGGTCGCGCCGTCGCGCAACACGGTCCTCGGCGAGTCGCTCAACGTCACGACGCTCGACCGCCTCACCCGCGCGATGCACCATCCCGGCTACACCTTCCGCCGGAAGATCTCGCACACCGCGGACTCCCAGGACCAGCGCCACCGCACGACCCCGGCCAGCCGTCCGATCCTCGCCGCCCACGCGACCGGCGAGCCCGACTTCGTCACGCCGGAGCTGGTGCGGCAGGACCCCGCCGTCGAGGCGCGCTATCGCGAGATGATGGAGCGGACCTGGGAGCGCATCGGGCGGCTCGCGCGCCTCGGCGTGCCGGACGAGTTCGCGCTGTACCTCCTCCCCAACTCGGTCGCGGTCCGCTACACCGAGTCCACCGACTTCCTCGCCCTGCGCCACAAGCTGGTGATGCGTCTCTGCTACCTGGCGCAGGAGGAGATCTGGCGCGCCTCGGTGGACGAGGCCCAGCAGGTCCGCGAGATCCACCCGCGCCTCGGCCGCCACCTCCTCCCGCCCTGCGGGGTGCGAAAGGAGGCCGGCACGACCCCCTGGTGCCCCGAGGGCGCCCGTTTCTGCGGCGAGCCGGTCTGGGACTACGATCTGGAGGCGTACCGGCGGGTGATCTGACGCCGCTCCTCTCGTACAAAGACCTTGACGGAAACCGGACTTCTCCTATAAGAGTAGTGGGGATTACGGGGAGCCGGGAACGAGCCTCGACTCGCAGTCCGCCGGCGGGATCGGTGTAACCTTCACCGGAACGAGGAGGGGGCGGCGATGAAAAGTCCTGGGGCCTATTCGACCCGGCTGGTGCGTTTGGCCGCCCTCGCGGCGGGGCTGCTCCTCGCGTGGTCCTGCGCGGCGCCGCCGCCCGAGGGAAAGGTCACGATCCGCGCCGGCCACTTCCCGAACATCACCCACGCGCAGGGCGTCCTCGGGCAGGCCACGGGCCGCTTCCAGAAGGCCCTCGGAGAGCGGGCCGACGTGGAGTGGCGGCTCTTCAACGCCGGGCCGTCCGCGATCGAGGCGATGTTCGCGGGAGAGCTCGACCTCACCTACATCGGTCCGAACCCCGCGATCAACGGCTACGTGAAGTCGAACGGGACCGCGCTGCGGATCGTCTGCGGCGCGTGCTCGGGCGGGGCCGCGCTCGTCATCCGCTCGGACGTCCCGATCGCGCAGCCGGGGGACTTCAACGGTCGGAGCCTCGCGACGCCTCAGCTCGGGAACACGCAGGACGTCGCGGCGCGCGCCTGGCTCCTCAAGAACGGGATGGACTGGCTCGAGCGCGGCGGCAAGGTGCGCGTCCAGCCGCTCGCGAATCCCGACCAGCTCACGCTGTTCCAGAAGAAGGAGATGGACGCGGCCTGGACGGTCGAGCCCTGGGTCTCGCGTCTCGTGCAGGAGGGGGGCGGGAAGATCTTCCTCGAGGAAGGCGAGCTCTGGCCGGAGCGCCGCTACGTGACGACGCACCTGATCGTCTCGAAGAAGTTCCTCGACGAGCACCCGGACCTGTTGAAGGCCTGGATCGAGGAGCACATCCGCATCACCGACTGGATCAACGCGAACCGCCCCGAGGCGATGAAGGCCCTCAACGCGGAGCTCAAGCGCGAGACCGGCAAGGCGCTCCCGGAATCCGTCCTCGCGCCGGCGTTCTCGCGCCTCGAGCTGACCGACGACCCCGTGAGCGGATCGCTCATGAAGTCCGCAGAGGACGCGTTCGCGCTCGGGTTCCTCGGCAAGGAGAAGCCGCACCTCTCCGGGATCTACGACCTCACGATCCTCAACGACGTGCGCAAGGCGCTCGGCCGGCCGCCGGTCCGCTGAGAACCGCCTCGTGGCCGATCCGTCCCCCGCCGCCGCCCCGAAACTCACCATCCGTGGGGTCGAGAAGACCTTCATCAGCCGGCTCGGCTCGGTGAGCGCCCTGGGCCCGATCGACACCGACATCCGCGAGGGGGAGTTCGTCTGCGTCGTCGGCCCGAGCGGGTGCGGAAAGACCACGCTCCTGAACATCGTCGCCGGCCTCGAGGACCCCGAGGCGGGGGAGGTGGTGTTCGAGGGGAAGCCGATCCGCGGGCCGGGCCCCGACCGGATCGTGCTGTTCCAGGACCTCGGCCTCTTTCCCTGGATGACCGTGCTCGGCAACGTCGAGTTCGGGCTGCGCCTCCGCGGCGCGGGACGCGTGGAGCGGAGGCGAACCGCGCTCCATTTTCTCCGGATGGTCCACCTGACCGGCTTCCAGGGGTCCTACCTCCACGAGCTGTCGGGCGGGATGAAGCAGCGGGTGGCGCTGGCCCGCGCCCTCGCGATGGACCCGGTCATGCTCCTGATGGACGAGCCGTTCGCGGCGCTCGACGCGCAGACGCGAGACATGCTCCACCAGGAGCTGCAGGAGATCTGGAGCCGGACGCGGAAGACGATCCTGTTCGTGACGCACAACGTGCGCGAGGCGGCCTGCCTCGCCGACCGGATCATCACCCTGACGCGGCGTCCCGGGCGGATCAAGCGGGAGTTCCTGGTGGACATCCCGAGGCCGCGGCAGATCGAGGACCCCGAGGTGGGCGCGCTCGCCGCGAAGCTTCGCGAGGATCTCCGGGACGAGATCGAGGCCGTGCTCGAGGAGGAGCGGCGCCGTGCCAAGGAACGCTAGAAGGATCGCGTTCTTCGTCGCGCTGCTCGCCGCGTGGCAGGCGGTTCACCTGTGGGGGCCGTGGCCGTCGTACCTCGTGCCGGGGCCGGTGCAGGTCGCGGAGGCGCTCTGGGGCGGTTTCAGCGACGGCACGTTCCTGATCGGGATCGTCGTGAGCATGAAGCGGCTCCTGATCGGCTACTCGATCTCCCTCGCCCTGGGGACGCTGATCGGCGTGCTGCTCGGTCGCGTGCCATGGGTGGACGAGACGGCGGGCTCGCTGATGCTCGGGCTGCAGACCCTTCCGTCGATCTGCTGGCTGCCGCTCGCGATCATCTGGTTCGGCCTCAACGAGAAGGCGATCCAGTTCGTGGTGATCATGGGGGCGATCCTCGCCGTCGCGATCCACACGAGCGACGGCGTCAAGAACATCCCGCCGATCTACGTCCGCGCCGGCCGCAACCTCGGCGCGCGCGGCTGGCGACTGCTGGTTGGCGTGATTCTCCCCGCGGCGTTACCCTCGGTGCTCACCGGCGCGAAGCTCGGCTGGTCGTTCGCGTGGAGGTCCCTGATGGCGGCCGAACTGATCTTCATGAGCCTCGGGCTCGGCCAGCTGCTGCAGGTGGGCCGGGAGCTGAACGACATCGCCCAGGTGATGGCCGTGATGCTCGTGATCATCGCGCTCGGCCTGATCGTGGACAATCTCGTGTTCGGCAGGCTCGAGCGCCGCATGCGCCGGGTCTGGGGATTGGCCGCGGCGCTTCCCGGACGCCCCCGCCCCCGAAGGGTGTGAGCGCCGGGACCGGGATGGAATTCGCAGGAGGACCCATGAGACTCGCGAAGGCGTTGGCGCTGATCGTCGCCCTGGCTTCCGTCGTTCCTCAATTCGCCCTTGCCGGCGACAAGAAGCACGAGATCGGCGTGCTCGTCGGGTCCCTCAGCCCCTCGGGCAGTCTCGCGACGGACCTGGTACTGGGCGGCGAGACGCTGCCGGGCACGATCGAGCTCGACTCCGCGACCGGCTACGGCGTGGCTTACCAGTACCGGCTCAACGAGAAGTTCAGCCTGGGGGCCACGCTGCTCTGGTCGAAGCACGACGTCCTCGTCTGGACGCTTCCCGAGAGCGGGTCGATCGGCTCGACCACGTTCACGCCGCTGCTCTTCGACGGGAACTTCCACCTGTTCAGGAAGCACAAGGCCGTGGACTTCTACGTCGGCCCGACCGTCGGCTACGCGATGTGGGGGGATCTCCAGCCTAAGGACATGGCAGTCGAGTTCGACATCCCGAATCCCCTGAAGCTGAAGAGCGATTTCGTCTACGGCGCCAACCTCGGCGTCGATTTCCCGTTCCATCAGGACTGGGCTTTCAACCTGGGCCTGCGCTATCTCTGGGTCAAGGCCGAGCCGGACGCTGCCGGCTTCGAGAGCATCGACGTCGATCCCTTGATCGTGACCGTCGGCCTCTCTTACAAGTTCTGACCGGGTCCCGACGGCGAGCGGACATGCCGAAATCGGCGACGCAAAGCTACGAGGAGGAGAAGAAGATGAGATTCGTGAAGACACTGGTTCTGGTCGCGGTGGTCGCGCTGGCCGTCTCGCAGATGGCGGCGGCCGAGGAAACGAAGGTCATGAAGAACAGCCTGGGCCTGTCCGCCGGGTATCTCATGCCCACCGGCAGTCTCGACTCCGAGTTCGTCGTGGGCGAGGTTCCTGTTGCCGGGGAGCTGAAATTCGAGGACACGGGGCTGTTCGGTCTCGCCTACCAGTACCGCTTCAACGACAAGTTCAGCCTGGGTGCCTCCTTGCTCTACGGGACACCCGACCTCCGGTTCACCTCGGCGGACAAGAGCGGGGGGGTCGGAAACGCGACGTTCATGCCCCTCCTGCTCGACGCGAATCTGCACGTCCTGAAGCGCACCGGGAAGGTGGACTTCTATCTCGGCCCGACCGTCGGCTACGCCACGTGGGGCGACTACAAGCCGGCCGACTACGCGGACGAGCTCGCCATCACGGAATCCCAGCCGCTGAAGAGCGATTTCGTGTACGGCCTCAATTTCGCCCTCGACGTTCCGTTCAAGTCCAACTGGGCGTTCAACGCGAACGTGCGCTATCTCTGGGCGAAGGCCGAGCAGGACACCGCCGAGGGGTACAGCGTCGACGTGAACCCCTGGATCCTAACGCTCGGCGTTTCCTACAAGTTCTAAGAATCAGGGACAGCTACCACCGAGAGGGACAGCAACCCGTGTAGGGTTGCTGTCCCTACCTCCAGTTCTTCTCGTTTCTCCGGTCTAGACCTCGAGCGTTCCCAGCTCGAGCAGGCGCGGGCACGGCGGCACGGCTTGCGCGCCGTCGGCCAGGAGCGCCGCGAGAAACCCCTCCGCCGGCGGCGCCGCGAGCGAGTCGAGGACTTCCGTCGGCCTGGTGGCGTCCTTGTCGATCGGGTCTGCCTGGACGCCCAGGAAATCGCGCACCATGGTCGAGTAGAGGTCGAGCGCGGCGCCGTCGGACGCGAAAGGCACGAGGGAGATCCCGGGCAGGCTTTCCGCCAGGTCGCGCGAGAGGCGGAAGGCCGCGTGCACGGCGCAATCCCCGCCGTCGAGCGGGACGATGAGCCCGCGCGCGAGGAACGCCGCCCTCGTCAGGGATTGCCGGTCGGAGAAGGGGATGCGGACGAGCAGCAAGTCGCAGCCGGCCTCGTGCCGGCGGAGGCGCTCGATGACGGCCGCGACGGTGGCCGGATCCTCCCCGCGGAGCGCACCCAGCCCGCACGGCAAGGACGCGAGCGGGATCGCGGTTCGGGCCTCGGGAGCCGCCCCGGCGCCGGGGTCCGCGGCCGCGGATGGCTGCGCAGGGTCGAAGTCCACGATCGCGACCTTGCGGCCCGCGGAGAGCCCCCAGCGCGCGATCGCCGCGAGGGCGTCTCGCCCCGAGTCCGGGCCGGCCCCGGCGACGACGAGCATGCGCCTCGCGTCCGGCTCGGCGAGAGACCCCGCCGGGAGCGGCGAGACGGCCAGCGCCGGCGAGCGAGCGCCGCGCTCGCGGCTCATCAACCGGTCGAGCACTCCCGCGAGCGGGTGGTCGCCGGCCTCGGTTTCCTCGGCGGGGCGGCGCAAGATCAGACGTCCAGCACGGAATTCCTGGTGCCGACCTCGTTCACGACCTGCTTGGAGTTCAGGGGGTCCACGATCCAGCGGCCGCCGACGACGAGCTTGTACTCGTAGCGGCCGGGCTTGAGCGGCAGGAACTTCGTCCAGCTCCCGTCCTCGTGCTTCTCCAGCAGGACGCCGGCGTCGGGAACCCAGCCGTTGAAGTCGCCGGCCACGAGCACGTCCTCGGGGGCGACGTCGCTACGGGAGAGGTGGATTCCGTCCTGCGACACGACGAGGCCCTGCGCGGGCGAGAGCCGCGCCGCGTCGGCCGTCTCGGCGGGGGCGGATCGCTCGATCTCCGCGGCGAGCGCGCGGTAGTCCTCGACGATCGCCGCGTGCGAGGCGTAGCGGTCCACCGGGAGGCCGCGGGCGGCGGCCTCGCGCACCCTCACGCTCGACCGGACCACCGTTTCGAGCGCCAGCTCCGGGAACCTCGACCGGATCTCCTCGAGCGTCTGCCGCGCGAAGTTCGAGCGCCCGTCGAACGCGTTCACGAGGATTCGCACCCGGGCCGCGTGACGCCTGCGCTTGGCCAGGAGGTCCACCAACTCCATCAGGCGCACCAGGCCGTGCATCGAGTAGAGGCTCGGCTCGACCGGGACCAAGACCTCGTGCGCGGCCATGAGGGCGTTGAGGGTCAGCAGGCCGAGGGAAGGCGGGCCGTCGATCACGACGCGGTCCGCTCGGCCCGTCAGGGCGACGAGGTGCTCGGCGAGCCTCTCCTCGCCTCCCGGCGCGCGCGCCAACTCGGGCTCGAGCGCCGCCAGCTCGGCTCCGGACGGGGCAAGCGACAGGTTCTCCGCTACCTCGACGAGAACTTCCGTGATCGGGACCGCGTCCTCCTGGAGGCCGGACCGGGAAAGGACCCGCGCAAGGGAGCTTTCCCCGGCGGGGGCCGGGGCGCCCAGCCCCAGGGTCGCGTGTCCCTGGGGATCGAGGTCGACCAGGACGGTGCGATGGCCGGCGGCGGCGAGACAGGAGGCCAGCTGGATCGCGGTCGTGGTCTTGCCGCAGCCGCCCTTCTGATTCACGATAGCCAGGATGCGCACGTTGTTACCCCCCTTGCCGACCGCTCGCGAGGGCGCCGTGTCGCTCGCATCGCCGGCTGCTTCGAGCGGCCTCCGCGAACCCCTTCGGCTTCACTTCTCCGGGCAGCGAGTCTAGGACCCTCCCGCGTCCCGGGTCAAGACGGGCCGGGGGATTTTGAGGTAGTCTGTAGAAGGGGCTTTTTCGGGTCGGGAGATCCTGCGGTGTGGCGATTCGAGACGGATGACGCCGGCGCGGTCGAAACATGGCTCCTCGGGGCCGGCGCGGCACTCGGGGCGGCGATCGAGCCCTCGGGCGGGACCGAGGAGCACGACGTCTTCGCCGATACGGAGGCGAGGGCGTTCGAGCGCGCGGGGTACGCGCTCCGGATGCGGAAGAACGGCTCCCGGATCGAAGCCGTCCTGCTGCCGCTCCACCCCGGCGGAGAGGAATCCGAGCCCCTGCCCCTCGCGTCGGGCGACGCCGAGGACCTGAAGCGATCGCCCGATCCGCTCGGGGAGCGCATCCGCGCGGTGGCTGGATTGCGCGCGATTCGACCGGTTCTCGAGGGCACGACCCGCCGCCGCCTGTTCGCGCTGCGGCTGAAGGGCCGCCGTTGCGGCGAGCTCGAGATCGAGGAGATCACGGCGCAGCGTCCCGGCGGGAAGATCGCCTCGGCGTTCGCACGGGTTCGCCTCGAGGGGATCGAGCCGGACGATCCCGCCCTTGCGAAATTCGCCGCCGCGCTCGAGAACGGCTGCGGCCTCGCCCGCGCGGGCGGAACGGTCTTCTCGTCGGCGCTCCACCGCCTCGGCGTCGCGCCCCCGCCTCCGCCGGTCCCGGGGCCGTTCACCGCCGAGCCGGGCGATTCCGTCCGCGCGCTCGCCTATGCGGTGTTGCGGCGCCACCTCGCCTCCCTCCTGAAGAACGAGCCGGGGACCCGCCTCGGGGAGGATCCCGAGGCGCTCCACGACATGCGGGTCGCCTCGCGCCGCCTGCGCGCGGCGCTTGCCCTCTTCGGCGAGGTCCTCCCCGTGCGAGCGCACGTTTTCCGCCGCAGGCTCGGCCGCATCGGCCGCGCCCTCGGCGAGGTCCGGGATCTCGACGTCCAGCTCGAGCAGCTCGAGGAGTTCCTGCGCGAGGCGCCGGCGAGCGAGAGGCTGGCGATGCAGGCCTACCTCGCGACCGTGGTCCAGCGCCGGGGACGGGCCAGGCGGAGGATGCTCCGCGTGCTGGACTCGCGCGGGTACGTCCGTCTCGTCGAGTCGTTCCGCACCTTCGTCGAGCGGGAGCCGCCCTCGAGGCCCCCCGCGGCGCGGCGTCCCGCGCTCGCCGCGGCTCCGGATCTCATCCTGCGCTCCTACAGGAAGGCCACGCGGATCGGCGACCGCCTGACCCCCGCTTCTCCGGCCGCCGAATGGCACGCCCTCCGGATCGCCCTCAAGCGGCTTCGCTACGCGCTCGAATTCCACGCGAGTCTCTACGGCCCCGACGCGTCCGCCGTGATCGAGGCGCTCGTGGCGCTGCAGGACCTCCTGGGGCTGCACCAGGACGCCCAGGTGGCCATGGCGCACCTCGAGGACATGTGCGGGCCGAGGGGAAGGCGGCTAGCGCGCGGCGCCGCCTTTGCCATGGGACGGGTCGCGCAGCGTTACGCGGAACGCGCGGAGGACTTGCGAGCGGCCTTCCCGAAGCTCTACAGGAGTGTCCGGGGCAAGCGGTGGCGGCGACTCCGCGAGGCGATGAAGAGGGCCCGCCCCCACCTGTGAGTCGAAGCCGCTCGCGCCGGCCGTCCTACTTGTAGCCCGCGTCGAGCGCCTTGCGGGCCTCCCGGAGGAGCGTTCCCGAGGAGACCGGGGCCCCGACGGCCCCGCGCATCCACGCGTCGGGCGTTAGACGTCCCTGGCGGGCCATGCGCTCGAACTCGGCGCCGAAGCCCCCGGACCGAAGTTTCTCGGCGATCTGGAACGCGACGATGTGCCCGACGGCATAGTCGGGGAGGTAGAGCGGGTAGGCGATCATGTGCGAGTAGATCGCGAGGATCTCGCGGTCCTTGACGCCGAAGACCGGCGCATAGAACCGGTTCCATACGTCCCGCGCGATGGACAGCGTCGCCTGCCTCAGCTCCGCCGGCCTCGCGTCCGGGTGGGCGTAGAGCCAGTTCCAGACCCCCATGTCCACGAGCGAGACGCCGCCGATCTCGTAAACGGCCCAGAGCGTCGCCAGCGCATCGCGGCTTCTCGAATCCTCGGCGGGTGCCGGGAGCCCCAGGATTTCCAGGTCGCGCTCCTGGAAGGTGAAGGCCAGGGCCTCCGTGAACGCGTTGTTCGGCACGCCGTAGAGCGGCCAGTGATCGATCCCGTTCAGGGAGAACACCTGCTCGGCATTGTGCCCGAACTCGTGGACGGCGATGCTGTATCCCTTGTAGTTCATCCCGCCGGTCGGGATCCTCGTCCGTAGATGCGCCTTGTCCTCGCGGCGCACGGCCCCGGACGCGTGCCCCGCGCCCCGCGACGGGTCCACCACCACGCGCTCGGCGACCCAGTCCGCGCGGTCCCGAGCGAAGCCGAGCCGGATCAGGATACCCGCGAGGTCGGCCTGGAACGCGGCGACCGTCGGGTACTTCTCGCGGACGATGCGGTCGAGCTCTTCCTCGCTGCGCGCGCCGCGGGGCTTGAACCCCGAGTACCAGATGTCGAGCGGCTCCAGCCGGCGGCCGAGTCGCTTCTCGACGACCCTTGCGAGGTCCCGGACCTCGGGGGACTCGAGCACGGAGACCAGCAGCGCCTGGACCTGCGGCTCGGGGATCTGGCGGTCGAGCTCGAATCGCCGCGCGATGTAGGTCGGGGCGGTGGGAGCGTATGGATCGGCCTTGCGCACCGCCCTGAAGGCGTCGAGCAGCCGCGCGTAGCGCGTGTCCGGCTCGCGGGCTTCCGCCTTCTCCGGGAGCGTGACCTTGGCATCGGGATACTCCCGGACCTCGTTGGTCTCGGGACACCAGAGGAGGTCGGGGTTGTCGATCACCGCCGCCGGGATCTCCTGGCGGACGATCCGCTCCATGACCTTCTGGATCATCCGCTGCTTCGCGAGGCCGTCGGCCTCCGCGTAGTGCGACGCGAGCTCGTCACGGAGACCCCAGTGGGTGATCAGCCGGAGGTCGTCGGGAAACAGGCGCTTGCCGTCGGGGGTCACGAGCCGCCCCATCCGGATGTAGTAGCCGGCGATGTACTGGTCTCCCGCCGTGAACGCGCGGGTGATCTCCTGGCTCACGGCGGAGGGAACGCGCTGCGCGAAGCGGTCCATGAGACGCGACCGCGCCCACGTTTCTCGATCCCACGAGGCGCCGTTCGCGAGGCGCTCCGCCAGCGTGTTCACCGGGAAGTTGAGCAGGGCGAGAAACGCCACCTTCGTGCGGAAAAGGTCGTCGTCCACGTGCGCCGCGAGGTCGAGGTCGCCGAGCAGTCGGTCCACCTTCTCGATCGGGCCGGTATCGAGGTCGAGCGGGGTCAAGAGCTCCCGGCGAATCTCGTGCAGGTGGCCGTCCGCCTGCTCGAGCACGGCCGAAATTCGCGCGAACGTCCGGTCGAGCTCGGGGCCGCTCGCGATGAAGTTCCCGTCGCAGAAGGCGGCGAACGACGCGGCGTCGCCGTCCTCGGACCGCCAGCGTTGGGCCGCCTCGGAAACGCCGGAGCGGATGCGGGACGCTTCCCCCTCCCCGTGCCGGGCGACGAGCCGGGCGACGACGGCCTTGACCGTCTCCGGCGCGATGGCCGCCGCGGGGCCCGAGGCGATCGCGGCGGCCACGGCGGAGGGGAGCAGCAGGAGCGCGAGAAAGATAAGGCCGCGAGACGTCATCGGAAGGACCTCTGGAACGGCGGTCAGCCGCCGCCGGACAGCGAAAGCAGCCGGCGAAGGGCGTTCTCGACGGCCGTGTTCGCTTCCGCCTCCGTCGCGGCGCCGGCTTCGATCGTGACGAGGATCCGGTCGCTCGCGCGCCCGAAGCCGGGGGCGTGGCTCTTGACCCAGACCTGCGGGAACTCCTCCGTGAGGCGGTCGAGGATCGAGCGCAGGGAGGACTCGTCCGCCGTCGGGGTCTCGACCTCCCGCCGGGCCACCGCCCCCCGCGGCGCGACGTCGCGGAGGCGCTCGATGGCCGCGAGGAACACGCCGCGCGCCTCTTCCGGCACGCCGGGGAGGCAGACCACGATGACGCCGCCGGGCTTCCGGACGATCACTCCCGGCGCGGTGCCGGCCTCGTTCGGGAGCGGCTCGCCGCCGACGGGTATCGAGCACATCTTCTCGCGCGCGGGGGTCAGCCCCGGCCGCGACACCCGGCGCTCCTGGGCGAGTCTGCGATACGCCGACTCGACCATCTCCTTGGCGTGAGGATGGATCGCGAGGGGAAGGCGAAGCGCATCCGCGACGGCGCCCAAGGTCCTGTCGTCCGAGGTCGGTCCGAGCCCGCCCGTCGTGATCACGAGTCGGGCGCCCCGCTCGATCGCCTCCGTCACCGCCTCGGTGATGGCGCGATCGTGGTCGTCCACGGTCGTGATCCGGTGGACGATCGCTCCCCGCTGGCTGAGCCAGCCGGCGAGGAAACCGGCAATGGCTTCCTGGGTCCGCCCGCGGAGCAGTTCGCGCCCGACCACGATGATCTCGACGTGGAGCGGTCCGGCGCGCTCGACCTGGACCTTCGGCGAGTCCCCGGCGGGCAGATGGCGAACTCCGGTCCGGCCCCCCTGGGGGGGCCGTCGTTCCGCGTCTCGGCGTTGCGGCGGGTGCTTCTTGCGGTCCACGAGACCTCCTCGCGGCCCGGAAACATAGCACATCGGCCGCGACTAGACCGAAAGGTCGCGGAACGATGCGATCCGGCGGATCACCATCTCGATCTCGACGTCGGGGGTGGACGCTCCCGCGGTGAGACCGATCGTCACCGGTCCCGGGGGCAGCCACCCGTGCGTGACGATCTCCTCGCGCTTTCCGAACGGCTGGTGCCGGATCGCGTCCGGGCCGTCGAGGCAGGAGGCGGAGCGGATGTGAAAGGCCGGGACCTTCTCGAGCGCGATCTCGACGAGGTGCGTGGTATTCGAGGAGTTGTACCCTCCGATGACCACCACCAGGTCGAGCGGGACCTTGCCCAGCAGCGCGTGCAGCGCGTCCTGGCGTTCCTGGGTCGCGCTGCAGATCGTGTCGAACGAGCGGAAGCGCTTCGCCGCCTCGTCGGCGCCGAATCGGGCGATCATCGAGGCGCGGACCCGTTCGGCGATGGCGAGCGACTCGGTGGACAGCATCGTGGTCTGGTTGGCGCACCCGATCCGCTCGAGATCCCGGTCGGGGTCGAACCCCGTGGAGATCGCCCGTCCGAAGCGCTCGAGGAACGTGGCCCGGTTGCCGCGCCCCTCGATGTAGTCGCAGACCTGCTCGGTTTCCGCGGGATCCCGGACCACGATGCAACGGCCGAGCGGGTGCTTCAAGGCCCGCGACGACGTGGCCCGGGTCTCCTCGTGATCGTACTTGCCGTGGATCAGCGCGGTGAACCCGTCGCGGGCGTAGTTCTCGACGTTCTTCCAGACGTTCAGCACCGAGCCGCACGTCGTGTCCACGAGAACCGCGCCGGTCCCGCGGAGCGATTCCATGTCGGGGAGCGGCAATCCGAAGGCGGGGAGGATGACGACGTCGCCGGGTTCGAGGTCCGCGATTCGGGCGCCATCGACGCTCCCGTCGAGGAACCGGAATCCCATGTCCCGGAGGCGCTGATTCACTCCGGGATTGTGGATGATCTCGCCGGCGAGAAAGATTCGCCGGTCGGGGAACTTCTCTCGCGTCTCGTAAGCGTATTCCACGGCGCGATCGACGCCGTAGCAGAATCCGAACTCCTGCGCGAGACGGAACGAGAGGTCGCCGGCGTCGAGCCGGAACCCCCCGGACCGCATCCGTTCCACGACGTCGCTGCGGTAGTCGCGGGCGAGCTTCCCCACGATGGCCTGTTTCAGGCCGAAGCCGCGGTTGACGTACTTGGACTCGCCCATGGTCTCCCCGTGCGCTCTGCGCGAGGACTTCATCGCAGGCCCGGGGAAGCGTCCGTCAGGGGGCGTGCTTCTCGGCGTCCGCGACGATGTCCTCGAAGGTGTTGACCTTCTTCTCGCCCGCGCCCTGCTGGGCCTTGGGCGTCGGCGTCGCGGGGGTCTTCGCGGACGCGCCCTGCGCTGCCGGCGCCGCGGGTGCGGCGGTGGTCCCGGCCTGGGTGGTCTGGGGCTTCTTTTTCTTCTTGGCCTTGGTGTTGGGGTCCTGCGCGTCCTTCTTCGTGTCGTCGGCGGGGGCCGCCGGTGCGGCGTCGGAGGTCGTGGCGCGCGCGGCGCTCATCGGGGCCAGAACCAAGAAGCCGGCCAGCGCCAGCAAGAAAACTCGACGGAACTCTCCGAATCGGCAGACCATGCTTTTCTCCTCGACCCGCCCCGGGGCGGAAGCCTAAACCCCGGAGACCGGGGCGACCCCTTCGAAAATACGACGGACCCGGCCGCGCGGCAAGTCGCCCCCCGCCGGGCGACCCGTGGCTCGATCCCCGTCCGGAGGGGCGCTCGTTCTTAACGGACGAGGGGAACCCTGATGCGCTGTCCGGGTCGGAGGATGGCCCGCTCGGTGATCTGGTTGATTCCGAGGAGGTCGCTCACGGTGACGCCGTAGCTCGTGGCGATCTTGAACAGCGTTTCCCCGCGGCGCACCACGTGGACGATCACGCTGAGGGCGGCGTCGGCGGCGCTGGAGGCGGAGGTGCGCGCGGCGGCCGCCGGGGCCGGCGATTCCGCCGCGGGCCGGGACGCCACCGGGACGGCGGCGGGCTGGACCGAGGGCGGGGCCGCGAGCCGGGCGAGCGTTCCCGCGGGGAGCCACACCGAGGTGCCGGCGGGGAGCGCCTGACCGCCGCGAACGGCGCGTTGCGTCCATGCCGGGTTCATCGCGGCGAGATCGTCGAGTCGCATGCCGTAGACCCGCGCCACCTGGGCCGGCGGCGTCCGCTGCTCGAGAACGAACCGGTCCTGGGAGAGCGGCGGCTCGTACCGGATGCCCTCGGGGAAGAAGCGAACGGGATCCCGCGCGATCTCACGCGCGGCCAGGAACTCGGGGTAGAAGTTCCGGGAGGCGAAGCCGAAGGTCTTTCCGTCGTACTCGCGCACGATCCGGCCGAAGTCGGTCCCGTAACGCCGCTTCGCCCGGGCCATGCCTTCCACGCCGTGGTTGTACGAGGTGATCGCGAGGGGCCAGTCCTGCAGGATCTCGTGGGATTCCTTGAGATATCTCGCCGCACCGCGGGCGGCGGCGACCGGGTCGAGCCTCTCGTCGATCGCCGAGCCGTAGAGCATGAACTTCCGGGCAGCCGGCCGGGTGAATTGCCAGATCCCCACGGCGCCTGCGGAAGAGCGGGCGGAGGCCTGGAACGAAGACTCGACGTGCGGCAGGAACGCGAGGTCCTCCGGAAGCCCGAATTCGCGGAAGGCCTGGCGGAACTCGGTGTCGTAACGGCCGCTGATCTCGAGCCCGCGACGGAAGCGCTCCCGGAGCCCGCGCTGCGAGCGTACCCGCCGGTGGGCGCCCTGGATCGAGGCGATCCCCGCGGTCGTCGTGATCTTGAGGGCGAGTTCCTTTTCCGGGTCGCTCAGCTCGGCCCTCGCGGCGATCTTCCGCTCCATCACGGAGAGCGCGGTCTCGAGGCTCCGCTTCCGGGACCGGACGAGCTCTCGCTGCACCGCGGTGTAGGCCTCTCCCGGCTCCCCGGGCAGCCGCACGATCTCGTAGACGAGAGAGGGATGGTCCGTGTCGTGCAGCGCGACCTCGCCGAGGCTCCACGTCGCGAAGACGTTCTGCCAGAACTCCACCTGCTCCCGGATCTCCGGAGCCATCGGAAAGGTCTCCGGCCGTTCGACGGGGCCGGCGGCCGGGGCCGCCGCCTGCGGGGTGGAGGGCGGCTCCTGGGCCTCGAGCACGGAGAACGCCGCGAGGAGCACCAGCAACGACAGCCTCGTGACCGTTTTCCCCGCGATGGGCACCGGATGCCTCCCTGCATCGATCGAGCGCAATCGGAATATAGGCCCGACGCGGAGCGGCTTCAACGTCCCGGCACCGGAAAACGCAGCGTTCGCCCCGCAGCGGGGCGCGGGACCCGTTTGCTATAGTACCCGGCCGTCTCGCGAGGGGAAGCATGATTCGTGCGGGTGTCGGAATCTCCACGAGGTCCGGGTCCGCAGGGGCCGCCAGGGAGGCGGCGGACGAGGCGATCGCCGGCCTCGGCGGCGAGCGCGCCGACTGGTGCGTCGCGTTCGCCACCATGCACCACGCCCTCGCGATCGACGAGGCCCTCGACGCGCTGAGCGCGGCGTCCGGAACGCCCTACATCGCCGGCTGTTCGGGTGCGGGCGTCCTGGCCGGCGGTCGGGAGATCGAAGGCGGGGCAGCGCTCGGCGTCCTCGCCGTGACGTCGGACCGGCTGCGCGCGACACCGTTCCTGTTTCCCGACGAGGGAGATCACGGCCTCACCGCCGGCAAGAGGCTCGGCGAGCGGCTCGTCGCCTCTCGCGGGACCGACGACCTGGTCCTCGCCTGGCCCGACGCGCTTCACGTCCGACCCGACCGCCTTCTGAGAGGATTCGACACCATCCTCAAGGGCGTTCCCGTGGTGGGGGGCGCGGCGGCGGGAGGCGGGCCGCAAGACAAGACCCTCCAGTTCTGCGGGGGCGAGGCGACCAGCGGCGCCGTCTCCGGCGTGCGGCTCGGCGGAGAGTTCCGGCATCACGTCGCCGTGACCCAGGGGTGCCGGCCGCTGGGCGGACCGCTCGAGGTCACGGATGCCCACGAGAATCTCATCCTGGAGATCGACGGCCGTCCGGCGATGCAGGTGCTGCGCGAGGTCGCTCCCGAGGGAATCCTCGAGCGGCAGGAGTCCGCTTTCAACTACCTGTTCGTCGGCCTGGTGCCCGATCCGGCGGAGGAAGGGGTGCGATCGGGGGAGTACCTGATCCGCAACATCCTCGCGGCGGACGATGACACCGGCGTGATCGGCATCTCGGAGGAAGTGGAGGAGGGGCAGCGCCTCGTTTTCGCCCTCAGGGAAGGGGTCGCCGCGCGCCGGGACCTCGAGCGCGTGCTGGACGGCCTCGTCGCCGAAGCGGATCCGGACCGCTTCCGCTTCGGGCTGTACTTCAACTGTCTCTCCCGGGGTAGGTCGCTTTACCGCGAGGACGGGATCGACACCGCCCTCCTCGCGCGCGCGCTCCCCGGCGTCCCGCTCCTCGGGTTCTTCTGCAACGCGGAGATCGCGCCGCTTCGCGGCGTGAACCACCTCTTCACGTACACCGGGGTGCTCGTCCTGGTCGGGGAATAGCCTCAGGCTCCTCGGCGCAGGGCCGAGAGGAGCCGCCGGAACTCGGGCGGAGGGGGCGCCTCGAACTCCAGCCGCCGTCCGCTCGTCGGGTGGTCGAACGCCAGCCGGTAGGCGTGAAGGGCGGTTCGCTCGATCAGCGGCGACGGCCGCCCGTAGGCGACGTCCCCCACCAGCGGATGTCCCTCGGCGGCGAGCTGCACCCGGATCTGGTTCTTCCGGCCGGTGTCGAGCGTGACCTCCAGCAAGGTCGCGGTCCGGAAGCGCTCCTTCACGCGGTAGCTCGAGACGGCTTTTCTTCCCGGACGGTCGTTCTCGACGGGATGCACCTTGAGGCTCACCGGGTGCTCGGCCAGCCGGTGGACGAGCCGTCCCTGGTCCCGCTCGACGCGCCCCTCGGCGATCGCCAGGTAGACCCGGCCGGGCCGTCCCGACGCGAACTGGGCGCGAAGGACGCCGAATGCCGGACCGGTTCTCGCCGCGACCACGAGACCCGACGTGAAGCGGTCGATCCGGTGGACGGCGCGCATCGTCGGGACGCGAAAGCCCCGCTTGCGGTAGAGGTCGGTGAGGATCTCGACCAGGGACTCTCCCCGGTGGGACGGCGAGGGGACCGTGATCAGCCCTGCGTCCTTGTCCACGACGACGAAGTCGCGCTCCTCGTGGACGATCCGGTAGCCGCGGCCGCGATGCGTCCGCCGCGGGGCGGCCCGGCCGGTCCCCGGCGCCGAGACGATCTCGATCCGGTCCCCGGCGGCGACGCGTTCGCCGGGACTCGTCACCGTGCCCCCGTTTCGGAGGACGCCGCCGGACAGGAGGAGCCCCTTCGCCTTCGAGTGCGGCACGGCGAGCCGGTCGTGGAGCAACTGCTGCACGCTCTTCCCCGCGTCGTCCGGCCCGGCGATCAGCGTCTCTCGCTCCATGTCAGGGCTCGACCGCGAACAATCCGGCTCGACCGAGCCGGATGGCGTCCTCGTCGCGGAGACGGCGCCGCACCGCGAGGACGCCCTCGAGATCCCCCTCGATCGTTCCTTCGCCGCGGATCTCGTATTCGTGGGCAGGAGCGTAGGCCTCGACGCCGAGCGCCCCCGGGTCGATCCGCTCCTCGAAGGGCCGGTCTCGCAGGAGCCGGACTCCCTCGGGGAGGCCGTCGAGCAGCGAGAGCAGCCTTCGGCCGTGCTCCCGCGAGAAGGCGGAAAAGGAGAACTCGAGGGTCGCGCGCGCGATCTCGCGGGTCTCGACCACGGCGGCCGGAATCCCGCGGGCCTCGGCGGCCCGGGCCGCCTCGCGAACCGCTTCGACGGCGGGCGCCGGCACGAGGAGGTGCATCACCCTCGCGCTCGGGTGAAGGACGCCGCTCAGCCGTTCCCGGAGCGTCTCGCGCTCGAACCCCTCCTCCTCGGCGTCGAGAACCGCGTCGCGTACGCCGCTACCCGCGAGGTACCCCTCCACGAAGCCCCGCGCCCTGCGGCGAGAACCCCTCAGCACTACCTCGACCCATGCCGTGCCCATGGCGCTCCCTTCAGTGGAAGATCCACCCCACGAGGAGGAACAGAGGGATCAAGATCGGTATGGACCAACGGAACATGTAGCCGAGGAAAGTCGGCATGGCGATCCCGGCCTCCTCGGCGATCGCCTTGATCATGAGATTGGGAGCGTTTCCGATGTAGGTGTTCGCTCCCATGAAAACGGCGCCGGCGGAGATCGCGCGCAGCACCGCCGGATGCTCCGCGAGGAGGCGAGGAACCGATGCGGTCTCGGGAAGGCCGGGGTAGATCCGGCCGAGGGCGAGCGTGAAGAAGCTCAGGTAGGTCGGAGCGTTGTCCAGGAACGACGACAGCCCACCGACCGCCCAGAAGTACTTCACCGGCGTGTCCACTGCGCGGAGGAGGAAGGCCAGGGGGCCGTGATCTCCCGCCCTGAGGATCGCGAGAGCGGGGATCATGGTCGCGAAGATCGCCGCGAAAAGGATCGCGACCTCGCGGATCGGCTCCCACGAGAAGCTGTTCTCCTCCCGGAGCGAGCGCGGCGTGGTCGCCAGGGAGAGCACGCCCATCAGCACGATGCCCGCCTCGCGCAGGAGATCGCCAGGGGAGAGCGGCACTCCCAGAAGCTCGACACCGCCGGTCCGGAGGAAGCTCGAGACGATGACGGCTCCGAAGATCCCCGCGAGGAACGCGAGATTGTGGGCGCCCGCGATGCGGAGCTTGCCCCATGCGGCCCGCGCGGGCGGCGGAGCGCCGGGCGCGGCTTCCTTGCGGCAGTAGTGGCGGTCCACGACGAAGAACACCGCGAGCAACGTGGCGGTCACGAAGGCCAGCTCGGGCAGCAGTCGGAACGTCCACGAGAACGGTACGCCGTGGAGGAAACCGAGGAGCAGCGGAGGGTCTCCGAGGGGGGTCAGGCAGCCGCCGGCGTTCCCCACGAGGAAGATGAAGAAGATGACGACGTGCGCGACGTGCCGGCGCCCTGCGTTGACCCGCAGGACGGGACGGATCAGCAGCATCGCGGCGCCGGTGGTCCCGATCCACGACGCCGAGAGCGTTCCCGCCAGCAGCATCAGCACGTTCGTCGCCGGGGTCGCGGCCAGGCTCCCGCTGCGCAGGACGATTCCTCCCGAGACGGTGAACAGCCCCCAGAGAAGCGTGACGAACGGAACGTAGTCCTTGAGCGTCATCCCGAGAAGCTCGTGCCAGGCGATCGCCCGATACGTGGCCAGGAACGGGATCGCGACGACGAGGCCCCAGGCCAGCGAGATTTTCGGATAGTGGCGGTGCCAGAAGTGGGGGGCTAGAAGAGGGAACAAGGCGATCGACAGCAGCATGCCCGCGAAAGGGAGGACGCTCCACCCGGGGAGGATCATCCCGAGCGCCGCGCCGGCTTGCTCGATCCCGGCGGCGTCGGCTCCCGGAACGGCCCCGAGGATGACCCAGCTCAAATCCACCTCGCTCGAGTCGGAGCGGCTACCCCCTGCGGCCGCCGCGGAGGACTCAGGTTCATCGGCATTCTATAGAACCAAGGACGCTTCGGCGGCGGCCGGGGCCTCGAGAGAGCGCCATTGCGTGTCGAATTCGTAATTCGCTCGGCACCGGTCACCGAGGCTGACGCCTTTTGTCCTTGCCCTCGGGGAGAGTCTCCGGTACATTGGTAGCTGAACGGGATCTAATAGCCACCGATCGGTTGCGCAAGCAGTTCCAGGGCTGAACGCGCCGGCGAGGTTCAAATGAAGACGCTTCGGGCCTACGAGCCGCCGAAAATAACGAGCCTGACCTCGGAGGAGATCCTCGATCTCATGGGTCCCGCGCAGGCCATGGGGAGCGAGGAGTTCATCCCCGGCATGGATCAGAGCGGCGGCGGCGACATGGCCGGTGGCGGCTCGCGTCGGAGAGTGGGCTCGTCGTAGTCGCGCCGTCGCGATCCGGCGACCATCGCTACCGATCCTCCCAGAAAACTGACCCCATAGAACGTTCCGCGGTGGAGGAGTGTCGCCGCCGCCGCGGCCTCGGCAGGAATCCCTAGCTTCGCGTACAGCCCGATCAGCGCCACCTCCGTCGCGCCGATGCCTCCGACCGCCCCGGTCATCGTTCCGACGAACGAGGCGAGCAAGAGGACGGCCGCGACCTCGAAGAGGGGCGCGCTGACGCCGAGCGCGCGGAACACCATCGCGTTGGCGAGGCAAAGCGCGAAGCGGGATGCCGCGGCGAGCGCGATGTCCCCGGCGGCGCCGCCCCAGGCGGAGCCGGTGCGGAGGAGCGGCGCCGTCATCGGCTCTAGCCATTCGGCCGACGCTCCGTCCGGGCCAACCTGGCGGAACTTGGCGGGCGTGATCCGGGCGACCGCTCTCGCCACGCCGGGCCGGAGGATTCCCTTCGAGATTCTGTCCCGAAGCAGGAGAAACAGCACCGCGAGCAACAACGCGGCGGTACCCGAGAGAAGAACCGCCCGGTTGCCGGCCGAGGCCGGCATCTCGAGCGAGATCGCCACGGCGAGTAGCCCGCCGAGGGCGAGGCTACCGAGGAAATTCGTGACCTGGTCCGCCAGCGACCAGCCGTAGGCGGACGCCATTCGCCAGCCGGTGCTGCGCTGGACGATCACGGCCCGGAGCACCCCCCCCGCCAGGTTCGCCGAAGGGGTCACGAGGTTCACGAACGTGCCGGAAAGAACCGCGCGCAGGGTGGTGCCGAATCCGATCTCCCCGGCGCGACGCATCATCCGCCACCACTTCGCCGCCCAGATCAGGTACCTCACCCCGATCGCCGCCAGCGAGAGGGTTAGCCATGTGGGGTCGGCAGCGAGAGCCACGTCGAGAACCCGCCGCGGTCCGATGGAGTGGACGCTCCACCCGACCAAGAGCACGCAGGCAGCGAGCATGAGAACCCGCAGCGCGAGCGCCGGCACGCGGCCTCGCGGGAGTCCCGGAAGCGGCAAGCCGCCGGTCACGGCCGCGGCTCGAGCGCCTCGAAGGCGCCGGCCGGACCCAGGAGCACCAGCTTGTCCCCCTCGCGAACCACCAGGTCGGGAGGGGCGGGAGAGATCTCGACGGCGCGGTCCCCGTCGCGACGCTTCACCGCGAGGACGTAGAGGCCGAGCGTGTGGTACGGGTCGGACTCGATGAGCGACCGTCCGACGAAATAGGGCGGGGCAGGCCGCTCCTCGATGAGCAGGTCGCCCGCGCGCCGCGCGCCGGCATCCTCCCCGGAGACGCTTCCTCCGAGATACTGCGCGAGCACGAGCCTCCGGCGGAGGACCTCGCGGTCGAGCGCCTGCACGACGTCCCGCCGGGCCACGCTCCCCACCAGCCGGTCGGGCTCTTTCTCGTCCACCACGGGCAGCTGCGCCAGCTCCAGCTGGGAGAACCGCCGCATGACCTCGTCGAGCGGGGTTCGCTTCGTGACCCGGGGGACGTCGCGGACCAGGTCGAGCGCCACGAGGCTCTCCCGCAGGTGAGGCTCGCCCGCTACCTGGAAGGCGTCCCGGAGGTCGATCGCCCCGCGGAGGCGGTCGCCGGCGTCCAGAACGTAGATCGCCGTCGTCCGGCTCTCGGTGAATCGGTCGACCACTTCGCCCATCGGGGTGTCGGCGCGCACGGTCAGCGGGTTCGAGCGGATGAAATCCTCCGCGCGGAGAGAGACCAGCGCCATCTGCTCGAAGGCGAGATCGAAATCGACTCCGCGCTTCCTCAGCGCCTCGGTGTAGATCGAATCGCGCCGCATCATGCGCGAGAGCGCGGTAGCCGTCACCACCGTGACGGCCAGAGGCATCACCGCACCGTAGTCCTGGCACATCTCGAAGACCATGATCAACGCGGTGATCGGAGCGAACGTGGTGGACGCGATCGCCGCGGCCATGCCGCCCAGCGTGTAGTAGACCGTCTGCACGTGAAGCCCCGGGATCGCGGCCTGGGTGCCGGCGGCGAACAGCGCGCCGCCGGCGGCGCCGACGAGCAGGGTGGGGGTGAAGACTCCCCCGGAGCCGCCGGAGCCGATCGATGCGGCGGTGGCGACGATCTTCGCGAGCAGGAGCGGCAGCAGGACCGCGGGGAGCAAGCTGCCCATCAGAACCTCGCCGACCGCGTCGTACCCGTTCCCCCAGACCTCGGGGATCCACCACGCGAGGAGGCCGACCGCCAGCCCGCCGAGACCGGTACGCGCCCACACCGGCAAGGGCACCCGCCGGAAGATCCGCTCGGACGATTCGATGCTCGACCGCAGGAGCAGCGCGACGACGGGAATCAGCGCCCCGAGCAGCGCAAAGAGCGGCAGCGACAGGAGCCCCGGCGCCTGCCCCGGCGCGACCGGATACAGGGGAGCCGCGCCGAACACCCCGCGCGAGAGGAGCGTCGCGGTGACCGACGCGACGACCACGGGGCCGAAGATGTCGAGGGCGAAGTTGCCGTGGATGACCTCCATCACGAAGAGGGCGGCGCCGATCGGCGCGTTGTAGGCGGCGGCCATTCCCGACGGCGACGCCGCAGCCGATCAGGATCCGACGCCGCTCGGCCGGGACCCGCAGCGCCTCCCGAGCCGCGACGCGGCGGCGGCGCCGATCTGCACGATCGGGCCCTCGCGCCCCACCGAGCCGCCGAGTCGCGTTGAGGAGCACCGACGCGAGCGACTTTCCGAGAGTCCGCCCGAGGCGGAGACGCCGGGCGCCGCGCAGGGAGACGGCCTCCATGATCTCGGACGTTCCCTCGCCCCCGCTCCCTCCCTTGACGAGGTACCGGGAGAGCAGTCCCGCCGCGAGACCGCCCAGAGCCGGCGCGACGAGGATCATCGGGAGCTTGAGGCCGCGCGCGACGTCGAGCGAGCTGCCGCTCTTGCCGAACGCCAGGAACTGGATCGCGAGGCCGCCGAAGCGGACGAGCACCGCTCGCGAGCGCGCCCAAGAATCCGACGCTCAGCACCAGGGCGATCGCGTACGCGCGCTCGTTGGTGCGGAACCGGCGCTGGATCGCCTGGAACCAGCGGCCCAGCCTCGCGAAACGGATCATCGCGGTAGGGTCGTCGCTCGCGCGGCCGGAGTCAAGGGGACGCCGGCGGGACGGCCGGTCACGAGTTGTTCTCCGGTCCGAGGTACAGACGGGTCAGCTCGCTCTCGAGGTACTCGAATGCCTCGCCTGGCGAGTCGGCGACCTGAAAGAGCTCGACGTCTTCCGCGGAAATGGTCCCCCACCGCATGAGGGCGTCGAAGCGGAGCACGTCGTTCCAGTATTCCCTGCCGTAGAGCACGATCGGCATCCGCTTGCCGATCTTCCGCGTCTGGACGAGGGTCAGCAGCTCGAACAGCTCGTCGAGCGTGCCGAAGCCCCCCGGAAACACCACCAGCGCCTTGGCGAGGTAGACGAACCAGAACTTCCTCATGAAGAAGTAGTGGAACTCGAACGCCAGCTCGCGGGTGATGTGGGTGTTATTGCTCGGCTCCGAGGGGAGGCTGATACCGAGGCCGATCGAGATTCCCGCCGCTTCCGAGGCGCCGCGGTTCGCCGCTTCCATGATCCCCGGACCGCCGCCCGAGCAGACGATGAACCTGCGGTTCGGCGCCGAGAGCCCCTTCGACCACTCGGTCATCCGGCGCGCGAGCGTCCTGGCGTCCTCGTAGTATCTGGAGAAGGAGAGCGCCTTGCGGGCGGCGTCGATCTGGTCCTTGTCGGAGGACGATTCCGCCTCCCGGACGGCCTCTTCGGCGCGTTCGGCGGACATCGCGCGGGCCGAGCCGAAGAACACCACGGTGTCCTTGATCCGGTAGCGCAGGAACCTCGCCTGCGGCTCGAGATACTCGCTCAGGATCCGGAGCGTCCGGGCCTCCTTGCTGTTCAGGAACTCGAGGTTGTCGTACGCCTTTTCCACGGTCATCGCGATTCCCCCTCTTCCCCTCGGACCGCAGCGAAACACAATGTAGCAGCAATGCGCGGGCGCGCCCCGCACCCTGGCTGAAAAGAAGAGGAGCGGGACCGGTCGCCCACGCATCCTCGAGCGAAACGACCGCGCGGGCCCCACGGCGAATTCCGTCCCGACCCCGCTCGCGCGCTCCCGGCTACGCGGGGGCGGAGCGGACGGACGAGCGCTGAACGAGCGCGACGCCCGCCAGCACCAGCGCCCCGCCGAGCAGGACCGTCGGGCCGGCCGACTCGCCGATCCAGACGGCCGCGACGGCGACGGTGACGAGCGGCTGGACGTACTGGAAGGACGAAAGGGTGCCCGCCTCGAGGCGCGCGAGCGCGGCGGCCCAGACGAGGTACCCCACCCCGGTGCAGCCGGCGCCCAGGAAGACCAGCGCGGCCCACGCTTCGAGCGGAAGGTGCAGGAGCTCCGACGGGCTCCCCGCGAGGAGCCACGCCGGGACGGTGATCGCCGTTCCCACCGCGATCGCCCGGAGCGTGAGCGGGAGCGAGCTCCGGCGGACCATGAGGCCGCGGGCGACGAGCGTGTAGGTCGCCCAGTTCAGGGAGGAGAGGAGGATCAGGAAGTCGCCCTTCGTCGAGGGGAGACGGAGCGCCGCGGCTCCCGCCCCGCCCCCGATCACGACGATCGCTCCGGTGAAGCCCAGGACGACCCCGGCGGTCTTGAGGCGCGGGAAGCGCTCCCTCAGGAAGATCGCCGCCAGGACCGCGGTGAACACCGGGTTCAGCGCGATCAGCCATCCCGAGTGCACCGCGGAGGTGAACGTCAGGGCGAACGCCTGGAGCGTGAGGTGGACGGGGAGCCCGATGACGCCGAGCAACGCGATCTTGAGGCCGTCCCCGGGCCGCGCCGACTCCGCCCGGGCGGAGCGCGCGAACGGGGATGCCGCACAGAGGACGAGCAGCCCGAGCACCGAGCGCACCGCGACGAGGCCGAGCGGCGTGATCGAGCGAAGCGCCACCTTCGCCGCGACGAAGGACGAGCCCCACAGGAGGACCGCGGCCGCCGCGCAGAGATAGGCCGGCCAGCGCCTCGAGACGCTCAAGGCTCTCTCGGTGCGCCCGTCAACTTTCTTCCGGCGGGCGTTCGATTGGAACGGGCGGAGGCGGGTCAGGAGGCATCGCGTCCGGCAAGGGCGCCCCGCCGCCCGCCGGAGGCGGCCCGGCGGGCGTCACGGCCGCCGCCCTTCTCGCCCGCCTCCAGTCGCGCGTCCCCAGGACCATCGCGCCGAGACCGAGGAACGCGCAGGCGAACCAGAGGATCCAGCCGAGGGTCGGTATCGCGAACAGCACGTACAGCGCGATGGTTCCGGCGGCGAATGCGACGTACTGCGACGGCTCGGGCCGACCGAGCTTCAGGAACAGCCAGCGCCCCGCCGCGACGGCAACCGGCACCTTGGCGAGGTACACGGCGAGCGCGTACAGGAGGAGCACGGCCAGCGCGAGCGGGATCGTGACGATCAGGATGCACGAAAGGACCGCCGCCACCGGAACGACGATGAAGGCCAGGAACCCGACGCCGAGGTTCCGGAGCACGTCGCCCCGGGTTGCCGCCAGGACGGCCTCCCCGGGTTTCCGCGCCAGCGCGAGCGCGCCCAATCCGGTGAGCAGGCCCAGCAGGAGCGAGGTGAACCACCAGGCGAAGCCGCCGACGAACGAGCGCCGGTTCTCCATGCGGACGTGATTCCTTACTTCTCGCTCGACCCGGCCTTGAACCATGCGCTGCACGTCCTCGGGCACCGGGACGCGCGACTGGTGGGACAGGTTGCCGGCGATCTTGGCCTTCTCGTCGATCTTGACGACATCGGCCTCGAGCGACGCGTCCTTCCCGACGGTCCCCGAAAGCTCGATCTGGCCGCCCTGCGCGGAGAGGTCGCCGCCGATCGCGCCGTGGAGACCGATCTGCCCCGCATAGACGTCGACGTCCCCGCCGATGGTCGAGCCGGAGCGCGCCTCCACCGTCCCGCACTTCGCGTCGAAGTCCTTCCCCACGCTTCCCGCGATGACGCACTCCGCCCCTTTCGCGTCCACCTCGCCCGTCACCTTGCCGGTGACCGTCACGTTGTTGCCGATGAACTTGACGTTCCCGGTGACCTCGCCGGAGACGTCGAGAGTCCCTCCGAACACCCAGAGGTTGCCATCCTGCTTTCCGGCGATCGTCACGGTCGCCTTGAACAGCTTGAGGTTTCCGTGGTGGGTCTTGCCGGCGGGAAGCGTGTAGTTCCCTCCGAGATCGGAGAACCCGGGGTCGTCCTGGGGCCTGGCGGCGAGCGGCAGCGCCAGGATCCCCGCCAGAAGGACGCCCGCCGTCCACACGGTAGCGCGTCGCAATCGCCGTCCGGCTATCCGTTGTCTGGCCATGGTCCTGTCCTCCCGATGACAGTGTTGGGGCGGTTCCGCGCCGTCGTCAATGGCTCAGGCGGCCGGCGGTCGGATTCCGCGGGTGAGCGGTCGTCACCACCCGGCCGCCGGGACCTCGAATTCGGCCGGAACGGGCCAGCCTCGGCTTGCTCGTCCTCGGGAGCAAGCATCCTCGGCGGCTCGAAATGCCGCCTGCGGAGGCTTGCACCCTCGTCCTCGCGATGGACAGCTACCAGGGGATGAGCTCGCGGAGGCGGCGGGCCTGGCGGCGGGAGAGGGGCACGGTGCTGCGCGCGGCGTCGCGGATCACGATGCGGAAGGTGCCGGCGTCGCCCGGGAGGATCTCGGCGATCGTCGAGAGGTTGACGAGGTACGCGCGGTGCGTGCGGAAGAACGACGGGCCGAGGAGGCTCTCGAGCTCGGCGAGCGGGCGCTCGACGAGGAATCGTCCCTCGGCGGTGCGGGCGAAGACGAGGACGTCCTCGGCCTCGAACCAGAACACGTCGGCGGGGTCGAGGAGCACGATCTTCGCGCCCCGTCGCCCCGGGATCTTGAGCGGTCCCGCTTCGCGGGGAGGTGGGGGCGGCGCCGCGGCCTGCTCGGGGCGGGGGAGCCCGGCGCGAATCTCCTCGAGGACCCGGAGCAGGTCGGAGGTGGGAGGTTCCTGCTGGCGAAGCGCCTCGCGCGCGCGATCGAGGGCCGCGGCGAAGCGGCGGCGGTCGAACGGCTTCAGCAGGTAGTCGAGGGAGTTGACCTCGAACGCGCGCACGGCATATTGATCGAACGCGGTCGTGAAGATGACGCGCGGCACGTGCTTCGCGCGGCGCAGGACCTCGAAACCGTCGGCCTCGGGCATCTGCACGTCCAGGAAGCAAAGCTCCGGCCGCTCGCGATCGAGCAGGGCCACGGCGGAGGGTCCGTCCGCCGCCTCGCCGACCACGGCGACGTCCGGGTGGTCCGCGAGCAGGCGGCGGACCCGGTCGCGCGCCGGCTTCTCGTCGTCGACGATGACGGCGCGGATCTTCATCGGGCAGCGGCCTCCTGCAGGCCGACCGCCGGCGGGAGGCCGGCCGCGGTCCTCGGAGAGGCGGGCATCGTGACCCTCGCGATCGTTCCGCGCCCGCCGGGTCCCGCGTGGAGGTCGAGCGACGCGCTTCCGAGGTAGCACGCGGCGAGCCGCTGGCTCACGTTCGACAGCCCGTGTCCTTCGCGGAGAAGGGCCGGGCCGGCGTCGCGGAGCCCGGCGCCGTCATCCTCGACCTCGACCGAGAGCGTTCCGTCGCGGACGGCCGCCCGGATGACCACCGTCCCGCCGGAGCGGACCGGCGCGATGCCGTGGCCGACCGCGTTCTCGACCAAGGGCTGCAGGACGAGGCCGGGGAGGCGCGCCGCCCGCGCTTCGGGCTCGACCTCCCAGACGACCCGGAGGCGGTCGCCGAAGCGCGCGCGCTCGATGTCGAGATAACCGGCGACGAACTCCAGCTCGTCGGAGAGGGGAACGGGCCCCGCGTCGGCGACCCGGAACGTGTAGCGGAACAGGTCGGCGAGCGTCTGGACCACCTCGTCCGCCTTGTCCGGGTCCTCTTCGAGGAGCGACGAGATCGTGTTGAGCGTGTTGAAGAAGAAGTGCGGGTTGATCCGCGCCTGCAGGGCCGAAAGCTCGGCGCGGGCCGCTGCCTCCTTGAGCCGGGCCTCCACGAGGCGGACCTCCTCGACCTCGCGCAGCGTCTCCTCGAGCCGCCACCGCAGCGTGTCGTAGGCGTGCACCATCCCGCCGACCACCAGCGCGAGGAGGCCGTTGATCGCCCCGATCGCGAGCGTCTGGCGCAGGTCCCGCAGGACGAAAAGCGGGAAGAAGTACAGGACCACCGCGGTGCCGGCAATGGAGCCGGAAAGGAGCGCCAGCCCCAGCAGCGCGACCCGCGAGGCCGGGGCGAGACCGCGCAGCCGCGGGAACAGGAAGACCGATGCGATCAGCACCGTGAAGCCGACGACGTTGCCGAACAGGATGCTGATCCAGAGGAGCGTCGGCTCGAATCCCCCCGCGCGGAACGCGCCGACCGCCAGTCCGGTCGCGGTGCCGGCCGCGGTGTTGCTCGCGGCCCAGAGAAGGACCTGCAGGGCGGGGGGAAAGCCGTCCCGGCGCGTCATGTGGCGCGGGCGAGGACCAGCGTGACGTCGTCGTGGGGGGAGCGCCCGCCGCGCCAGCGGGTCACCTCGTCGAGGACGGTCCCGACGATTTCCTCGAGATTGCGCTCGCGGTGGTCGGCGAGTATGCCGACAAGCCTCTCCTCGCCGAACTCCTGATCCTCCGAGTTCGGGGACTCGATGACCCCGTCGGTGAACAGCGCGAGGAGGTCCCCCTCCTGCAGGACGCACTGCCCCTCGCCATAGCGCGCTTCCCCGAGGAGGCCGATCGGGAGCCCGCCGTCGGTCAGGCGCGTGGTGCCGTTCTTGCCGAGGATCAGGGGAGGGAAGTGCCCGGCATTGCTGTACGTGAGCGTCCGGGACAGGCCGTTGTAGTGGCCGAAGAACATCGTCGCGTAGCGCGCGGCCGAGGTGGATCGAAGGAGCAGCTCGTTCAGGCGGCGCATGATCTCGCTCGGGCCGAGCGCCGGCAGCGCGATGCTCCGGACCGAGGCCTGCAGCCCGGCCATCAGGAGCGCCGCGGGGATTCCCTTCCCGGAGACGTCGGCGATGACGAGGCCCACGCGATCCTCGGCGAACGGCAGGAAATCGTAGAGATCTCCCCCCACGCCGACCGCCGGCAGGCACGCCCCGGCAAGCTGCAGCCCCCGCACTTGAGGGACGGAGCGCGGGAGGAGCTCTCGCTGCACCTCGCGCGCGATGGCGAGCTCGCGCTCCATGGCCTCCTTCTCGCGCAGGACGCGGTACGACTCCTCGATCTGCCGGCGCATCGAGTCGTAGGTGTGCAGCGCGATCCCGACGATCACCGCGAACGCCGCGTTGAGCAGTACGAGCACCGCGACGGTCTTCGGCCGCGCGAGGGAGTACAGGGGCTGGGACGCCAGGATCGCGACCGAGCCGAACACGGTGCCGGACAGCAGCGTGAGTACCTGGAGGGCGATGCGAACCGCGAACGGAAGCCGGGCATAGTACGGGAAAACGAGGCGCGCGGACGCCAGCGAGGTGAACCCTACGACCTCGGCGAACAGCACGCTTTGACGAAGGAGCGGGAAGAAGTCGGGCGCGCCGCGGGTGTACGCGATCCCCGCGCCCACCACCGCGCCGATCGCGGCCCACCCCACGGCCCATGCCACGAGGAATCGGTAAGGAGATGCCCCGGCCGGCTCGAGGCCGGTCGCGGCGAGCGCCGAGGACACGAGGCTCGACGGCTTCTCCGCGCCGGAGGAGCCGGGGAGCGCTTGAGCCGCCTCGGTCATGCGATTCTCCCTGACGCCGGTCTCCACATGCTCATGATACGCTCGACGACGCCCAATGGCTTCGTCCGCATACTAGTATGCCGGCGGGTGGATCGGCACCCGAATCCGGTCGATGCGGAACCCCGACGTTGCTCCGACCGCGGCCCACCCGGGTTGCTGCCGCGGCCAGGCGTGGCTCGCCTTCGGACTTGGGACAGCCGCCCCGTCCTAGTTCAGCCCGGAGCCGCCCTCCTCGGGAGTGCGAAGCGCCTTGAGGCGAAGGACGCGCTCGAGGATCTCGTCGAGCATCCCCGACGCGCGCCGCTGCCGGGCGAACAGGTCGTCCTCCTCGAGGAGCGATTGCCGCTTCGCGGGGTCCACGGGGAGGTTCGCGCAGGCGCCGTTGACCGCGGTCTCGAAGGGAATCCGCTCGTCCAGCACCGCACCCCCCTCGGGGCGGTCGGCCAGCTCGCGAATCAGGCAACCGTGGGAGGCGAGGAGGGACAGCTTAGCGGAGCGGACTTCCGGGTCTGCGTCGTCCACGGGGGACTCCGCCAGGGGACGCACGCGGACCAGCCGGTACGGGGCGGACCGGACGACCTCCCCGAAGCGGACCCGCTGCAGGCCGACGAGGCGTAGATTGAACTTCCCTCCGGGGAGGGGCTCGAGGTCCTCGATCCGGCCGACGGTGCCGGTGTCGTGGAACGAGGGACTCCCCGCGTAGTCCTCCTCCCAGCCCGGCCTCAAGAGCGCGATCGCGATCAGCCCTTCGCCGGCCGTCGCGTCCCGGACCATCGTCCGGTAGCGCGGTTCGAAGACGTGGAGGGGAAGGACCGTCCGGGGGAACAAGACGACGCCGGGGAGCGGAAAGACGGGCACGACTCCGGATGCGGAGACGCACTCGGGCTCGGACCGGGCGGGGTGCCGCGAACCCTTCATGCCGGGATCATATCTCTTGGGGCTTGCGCGCGATGATGCCCGAGACGGCGCGTGCGGGACGGCCGGGAACGGCCGGCTCGACCTCCTCGCGCAGGCGCAGGATCTCCCAGTCGTCGAACACCCGCTTCAGCTCTCCCGGTTTCAACAGGTGGGCGGGGTTCGCCGGCCGGCCGAAACGCGGTTGCTCGGTCGTGAAGGTCTGGTACACGACGACGCCGCCGGGCTTGAGACCGTCGCGGATGTCGTTGAACAGGGGGCGATGGAGGTAGTTGAACACCGCGACGACGTCGTAGGTCTCGAGGGGGATGATGTAGGTCCCGTCCTCGACGTTTCCCACGATGCCTCGGATCGGCGCGCCGAGCTTGCGCGCGGCCGTCCGGGCCCGCCGGACCGCGTCGGGGTCCACGTCCACGCCGTCCACGTCGAAGCCGCGCGTCGCGAGGTAGATCGCGTTGCGCCCCTCGCCCATCGCGATGTCGAGCGCGAGTCCCTTCGGGAGAAGCTGGAAGTTCTCGATCAGGAACCGCTCCGGAGCGATCGGGTGAACCTGCCGCCCGTTTCCCTCCATGCCCGTGGCGACGGGGCCGGGCCAAGCCTCGATCCCGCCCTCTAGGTTGAACAGCGACCGCAGGCCCTGCTCCGCGAGGAACTGGCAGGCCGACGCGGAGCGGATCCCGTACTCGCAGACGACCGCGACCGGGACGCCGCTGTTCGGCACCTCGCTCGCGCGGGTGTCGAGCTCCTGCAGCGGGATCAGGACGGAGCCGGGGATGTGCTTCGCCTCGAACTCGGTCTCGGTTCGCACGTCGAGAACAGCCAGGGACTCGCCCATCGCGAGCTTCCGGTAGAGCTCGTCTCCCCCGATGGCTTCCCAGCGCGAATCACGAGACAACGTCGGCACCCCCGAAACGTCCGCCTGCAATATAGCGAATCGCTCCCGGGGACGCCCCTCCGCCTGGCCCGTTCAGACCAGCGCTAACGCAAGTTCTTATAGAAGGAGGGGGGCGGCAACCGTAAGGTGCGGAGTCGGTGGGGAACTCCTCACGGTGGGTGACGTTACGCGCGTTTGCCGTCCCCCTCCTTGGCAACCGCGGAGCGGCTGGGCCACGGGCAGTCGGGGCGAAGGCCGCAGCGGTCGCAGGCGGGTTTCCTCGCGGCGCAGACGCGCCGCCCGTGCCAGATCAGCGCGTGGGAAGAGGGCGTCCACTCGTTTTCGGGCAGGATCTCCATCAGATCGCGCTCGATCTTGTCGGGATCCGTCTCGGTGGTCAAGCCGAGCCGCTCCGCGAGGCGCCCGACGTGCGTGTCCACGGTGATCGCCGGGCGGCCGAACCAGGTGCCGAGGAGCACGTTGGCGGTCTTCCTGCCGACTCCCGGCAGGAGGATCAGCTCTTCCATGCGTTCGGGGACCCGGCCGCCGTGGCGCTCGACCAGCGCCTTTCCGAGCCCCGCGAGCGACCTCGCCTTGTTCCTGAAGAAGCCGGTGCTGCGGATCGCTTCCTCCAGCGCCGCGAGGTCGGCGCGCGCGTAGGCCCCGGCGTCCGGGTACCGGCGGAACAGGTCCGGCGTGACCCGGTTGACCCGCTCGTCGGTGCACTGCGCGGAGAGGATCGTCGCGACGAGAAGCTCCAGCGGGGTGCGGTGGGTCAACGCGCACGTCGCGTCGGGGTAGAGGCGATGGAGCCCCTCGACGATTCTCGCCGCCCGCGCCTTCCTCGCCGGGGCGGGTTCACTCCTTGCCGCCACGTCCGCCTCCCTTGCCACCCTTCGGGCGCGGCGCGGTCTTGCGCGGCCGAGGCCGCGAGGAACCGGCCGGTCGCTTGACGCGCCGCGGTCTCGGCAGCGCGACCCGCGCGCCGCCGGTCCCGGCGTCGCGCCGCCTCGCCGCGAGCCACTCGAGGAGACGGTCGAGCGGAAGCGCGTTCAGGACGTCGTCCCGCGTGCACCCTCCCTTGCGCGCGATCCCGATCCCGTACTCCACGTGGGCGAGCCCCTCCACCTCGTGCGCGTCGGGGTTCACGCTCGTCTTCAGCCCGCGCGCCAGGCCGAAACGGAGCGCCGGCGCGTCGAGGTCGAGCCTCTGGGGATGGGAGTTGATCTCCACCGCGACACCGCGCTCCGCGGCGGCCTCGAGAACGCGGTGCAGCTCGAGCGGGTAGGCGTCTCGGGCGAGCAGGAGCCGGCCGGTGACGTGACCGATCGTGTCCACGTAGGGATTCGACACGGCCCGGACCAGCCGGTCGGTCTGTTCCTTCGCCCCGAGAGTGAAACGGCTGTGGATCGAGGCGACCACGTATTCGAATGAGGCGAGGGCCTCGTCGGGGAAATCGAGGGCGCCGTCGGGGAGGATGTCCACCTCGACTCCCTTGAGGACGCGGAACTCGCCGCCGTACCGGGTGTTCAGCGCGTCGATCTCCTCCCACTGCCGACGGAACCGCTCCATCGTGAGCCCGCCCGCGTACGCTGCCGCCTGCGAGTGGTCGCAGAGGCCTAGGTACCCCATCCCGAGAGCCCTCGCCCCTTCGGCCATCTGCTCGATCGTTGCGAGCCCGTCCGACCAGACCGAGTGGCAGTGCAGGATGCCGCGCAGATCGCGGAGCTCGACGAGCCGCGGGATCCGTCCCTGCTCCGCGGCCTCGAGCTCTCCCTGGTCCTCCCGCATCTCGGGCGGGACGAACGCGAGCCCCAGCGCGCGGTAGATCGCCTTCTCGTCCGGGCAGGGAATCGCGGCGCCGTCGGTCTCGCGGGTGAGGGCGTACTCGTTCAGCTTCAGCTCGAGCCGTTGCGCGCGCCCGCGGAGAGCGATGTTGTGGGCCTTGCTCCCCGTGAAGTACATCAGCGCGAACGGGAACGAGGCCGCCGGCACGACGCGGAGATCGGCGGAGGGGCCGGCGGCGAGACGCAGGCTGCACCGGGTCGGCCCCCTTCCGGTCACCTCCGCGACGCCGGGGGCCGATGCGAAGGCCTCCATCACCGGCTCCGAGTCGGCGGCGGCGACCACGATGTCGATGTCCTTCGAGGTTTCGCAGCGACGCCGGACCGATCCCGCGACCTCCGCCCGGATCGTCTGCGGGACCGCTCGGACGACGGCGAGGAGCCGCTCCGCCTCCTCGCGGACGACCGGCTGCAGGAACCGCCCGGCGTGCGCCCGCAGCCGCTCGATCCCGTCGAGGATCTTTCTTTCGGTGGCCTCGCCGAAGCCCGGCAGATCGCGGAGCCGCCCCTCGCGACAGGCCTGCTCGAGGTCGTCGAGCGTCGAGATCCCGACCGCGAGGTGGATCGCCCGCGCCTTCTTGGGGCCAAGGCCGGGGACGCGGAGCCAGTCGAGCATCCCCGGCGGGACCTTCTCGCGAAGCTCGTCGAGATAGGGAAGCGACTCGCTCTCCAGGAGTGCGGCGATCTTCTCCGCGAGGGCCTCGCCGATCCCCTTCAGCCGGCGGATCTCGCCGGAGGTCACGAGGGCGCCGAGGTCCTCGTCGAGGCCGCGGACGACCCGCGCGGCGTTGGAATACGCCCGGCTCTTGAACGGGTTCTCGCCCAGGAGGTCGAGGAGGAGCGCGATCTCGTCGAGCGCGTCGGCGACGCCGGCCCGGTCCATTCGTCAGCGCTCCACCGTCCAGCGGAGATACACTTCGTCGCCGTGAGCCTCGCAGCTCGCGAGCCGGAGGCGCCGCCGGGCGTCCATGGAGAGCCCCTCGCCCTCGAGGAGGGTGGGTGCGAGGCGCCCGCCGAGCAGGCTCGGCGCGACGGTCACGTGGATCTCGTCCAGGAGGTCCGCCTCGACGAATCCCCAGTTCAGCTCGCCGCCTCCCTCGACGAGCAGGCGCTCGACGCCCCGCTCGCGCAGGCGGCCAACCAGCTCGACGAGGTCCACGCGCCCGCGGCCGACTTTCCACACCTCGCAGCGGCCCTCGAGTGTCGCCAGCCGGGCGGCCGGAGCGTCCTCCACCGTCGCCACGATCCTGACGGCGGCGTGCGCGTCGCGGAAGAAAGCGGAACCCGGGTCGAGGTCGGCGCTCGCGGTCACGACGACGTTGAGGAGGCCGTCGGGCTTGCCGAGGGACCGGCGGAAAGCCCGCATCTCGGGATCCCGCACGTGCAGCGGAGGATCGTCCGCCCGGAGCGTGCCGGCGCCGACCAGGACCGCGTCCGCCTCCGCCCGGATCCGGTCCATCGTCTTCCGGTCCCGGGCCGAGGTGAAGGTGGGGTACTCCCGCGAGGCCGACGTGATCTTGCCGTCGGCCGTCATGGCCATGTTCATCGTCACGAACGGGCGCTTCAAGTTCTCTCCCCCGGGCGCGATTATTCTACCCCCGCCCGCCATGAAACACGCTCCCGCCGGGTGCGTAATGAAGGATCCGGCAACCGGGCTTGCGCCGCGGACGGAGGGTTCGTGCGCGCGCCCGAGGTCATGGAGGCGTCGATGTTCCTGCGCAGATTGATCCTGATCTTCCTGTTGGTCGCCGCCGTCGCCGGCGGGCCCGCGCTGGCGGCCCCGGCTCCGGAGGCCGCGAAAGGCCTCGCTTCGGGGATCGACATCCCGTACCAGAAGTTCGTGCTGCCGAACGGCTTGACCCTCATCGTCCACGAGGACCACAAGGCGCCGATCGTCGCGGTGAACGTCTGGTACCACGTGGGGTCGAAGAACGAGAAGCCGGGGCGGACCGGGTTCGCGCACCTCTTCGAGCACCTCATGTTCAACGGGACCGAGAACTACAACGACGACTATTTCAAGGTGCTCGAGAAGGTCGGCGCCACCGACCTCAACGGCACGACCAACGAGGACCGCACCAACTATTTCGAGAACGTCCCGATCTCGGCCCTCGACACGGTGCTCTGGATGGAGTCGGACCGCATGGGGCACCTCGTCGGCGCGATCGACCAGGGCAGGCTGGACGAGCAGCGCGGCGTCGTCCAGAACGAGAAGAGGCAGAGCGACAACGAGCCGTACAGCCTGGACGAGGAGGCGATCGCCAAGAGCTGCTTCCCCGCGGGACACCCGTACTCCTGGACGGTGATCGGCTCCCTGGAGGACCTCGGCGCGGCGAAGCTCGAGGACGTCCACGAGTGGTTCAAGTCGTATTACGGAGCCGCCAACGCCGTGCTGGCGGTCGCGGGGGACATCGACCCCAAGGTGATCAAGGAGAAGGTCGAGAAGTACTTCGGGGACATTCCCTCGGGACCGCCCGTGTCCCGTCCCGTGGCCTGGATCGCGAAGCGGACCGGCTCGCAGCGCCAGGTCGCCCAGGACCGCGTGCCCCAGGCGCGGCTCTACAAGGTCTGGAACGTCCCCGAGCGCACCTCCGCGGACGCCGACTACCTCGAGCTGGCCGCCTCCGTGCTGGCCTCGGGGAAGAGCTCGCGGCTGTTCAAGCGCCTCGTGTACGACGACCAGATCGCGACGTCGGTTCAGGCCTTCGTGGACCGGCGGGAGATCGCGGGGCTGTTCATGATCATGGCGACGGCGAAGCCGGGCGGCGACCTCGCGAAGGTCGAGAAGGCGGTTGACGAGGAGCTCGCCCGCTTCCTCAAGGACGGACCGACCGCGGAGGAGCTGAAGCGCGCCAAGACCGAGCGTCTCGCCGGCTTCGTGCGCGGGGTCGAGCGGATCGGCGGCTTCGGCGGCAAGTCGGACGTCCTGGCGATGAGCCAGGTCTACATCGGCACCCCCGATGCGTGGAAGATCTATCTCGGCCGGCTCGAGGGCGCGTCGGAGGCGGAGGTGCGCGGCGCCTCGGCGCGGTGGCTGTCCGACGGCGTCTACGCCCTCGAGATCCACCCGTTCCCCGAGTACACCGCGTCGAAGTCCACGGTGGACCGGTCGAAGGTCCCCACCCCGGGACCCACGCCGGACGCGTCGTTCCCCGAGATGAAGAAGGCCACCCTCTCGAACGGCCTGAAGCTCGTCGTGGCCGAGCGCCACTCGATCCCGGTCGTCGACTTCAACCTGATCCTCGACGCGGGGTACGCCTCGGACAGCTTCGCCGTGCCCGGCCTCGCGAGGCTCGCGATGGAGATGCTCGACGAGGGGACGAAGACCCGGGACGCGCTGGGCATCAGCGACCAGCTGGCCGGCCTCGGCGCGAGGCTCAACACCGGGTCGGACCTCGACACCTCGTCGGTCACGCTCTCCGCTCTCAAGGCGAACCTCGATCCGTCGCTCGGGATCTTCGCGGACGTGGTCTTGAACCCCTCGTTCCCGCAGGCCGATCTCGACCGGCTGAAGAGGCAGCAGATCGCGAGGATCCAGTCCGAAAAGGTCCAGCCGCAGAGCATGGCGCTGAGGGTCTTCCCGAAGCTGCTCTTCGGGGCGGACCACGCCTACGGCACGCCCTTCACCGGCTCCGGCTTCGAGAAGACCGTGGCCGGGCTCACGCGGGACGATCTGGTGAAGTTCCACGGGACGTGGTTCAAGCCGAACCACGCCGCGATCGTCGTGGTGGGCGACACGACCCTCGCCGAGATCCAGCCGAAGCTGGAGGCGCTGTTCGGCGGCTGGAAGGGGGGCGACGTCCCGAAGAAGAATCTCCGGGAAGTGAAGCAGCAGCCGAAGCAGGTCGTGTACCTGATCGACCGGCCGGGCTCGGTGCAATCGATGGTGATCGCCGGCCACGTGGCGCCCCCCAAGGCGAACCCCGACGAGATCGCCATCGAGGCGCTGAACCGGGTCCTCGGAGGGAGCTTCACGTCGCGGATCAACATGAACATCCGCGAGGACAAGCACTGGAGCTACGGCGCGGGCAGCCAGGTCGTCCCGGCCAGCGGGCAGCGGCCGTACGTCGTCTTCGCTCCCGTCCAGTCCGACAAGACGAAGGAGACGCTGGCGGAGATCTCGAAGGAGCTGAGGGGCCCGCTGGGACCGCGGCCGGTGACGGCGGACGAGCTCGAGAAGGCCCGGGACGGACTCACCCTCTCGCTGCCGGGAAGGTGGGAGACCGGAAGGGCGGTCGGAGCCTCGATCGCGGAGATCCTGCGGTTCGGGCTGCCGGACAACTACTTCGCCACGTATCCGAACAAGGTCCGCGCCCTGACCGTGGCCAACGAGGCGGCGGCGGCGCAGAAGCTGCTGCACCCCGACTCGGTCATCTGGGTCGTCGTCGGCGACCGCGCCAAGATCGAGGGGCCGATTCGCGAGCTGGGGCTCGGCGAGATCAAGTTCCTCGACGCCGACGGGAATCCGCTCTGAGCTCGATGCACGGGGACGCCCCGCTCCCGCGAGGGGGCGGGGCGTCCGTCTCTCGGGCCCTCCGGCTGCGCTAACATGGCGGCGCGACTCGAGGCACCCGGGCCGCGAGAGGAGGGGGAAATGAGCGGGCTTCCGGCACGGGACGAGGCGATGGCGCTGCTCCGCGAGCACACGAAGGGGCCGGGGCTCCTCAAGCACGCGATGGCCGTCGAGGCCGCGCTCCGCGCGCACGCCCGGCGGCTCGGGAAGGACGAGCACGCCTGGGGGCTCGTGGGGCTGCTGCACGACTTCGACTACGAGCGCTGGCCCGATGCCGAGAACCACCCCTGGCGGGGCGTGGAGATCCTCGAGAAGCTCGGCTACCCGGACTGGTTCCGCCGGGCGGTCCTCTCGCACGCGTCGTACACCGGCGTCACGCGGGAGACGGATCTCGAGAAGGCCCTCTGCGCCTGCGACGAGCTGTGCGGCTTCGTCACCGCCTGCACGCTCGTCATCCCGTCGAAGTCGCTGCACGATCTCAAGGTCTCGTCGGTTCGAAAGAGGATGAAGGACAAGGCGTTCGCCCGCGCGGTGAACCGCGACGAGATCGTCGAGGGGGCCGCGCTCCTGGGGATGGAGCTCGAGGCCCACATCGCGTTCGTCCTCGACGCGATGAGAGGGGTCGCGGACGACCTGGGCCTCGCCGGCGCCGCCGCGTCCGGTGGCGGAGGCGCGCCCGCGGGGGAGTAGAATCCGCCCGATCGGAGCGGCTCCGTCCCGGCCCAAGGGTACCGCCATGCTCGAGAGGATCTTCCGGCTCAGCGAGAGCGGCACGACCGTCCGGATCGAGGTCCTCGGCGGCGTGACCACGTTCATGACGATGTCGTACATCGTCTTCGTCAACCCGGCGGTCCTCTCCCAGGCCGGGATGGACTTCGGCGCGGTGATGGCCGCCACCTGCCTCTCGGCGGGCCTGGCCACCTGGGTCATGGGCCTCCTGGCGAACTACCCGATCGCGATGGCGCCGGCGATGGGAGAGAACTTCTTCTTTCTCACGGTGGTCGTCGGGATGGGAGTGCCGTGGCAGGTCGTCCTCGCCGCGGTCTTCCTCTCCGGGGTCGCGTTCTTCCTGCTCACCTTCCTCCGCCTGCGGGAGATGATCATCGACGCGGTGCCGCGAAGCCTGAAGCACGCGATCGCCGCCGGGATCGGCCTGTTCATCGCGTTCATCGGGCTGATGAACGCGGGGATCGTCGAGAAGCCGGCAGGGGGCGGGATCCTCCACTTGGCACCGCTCGGCCGGCCGCCCGCGCTCGTGGCCTGCGCGGGGCTCGCCGTGACCGTGGCGCTCATGGCCCGGAAGGTGAAGGGCGCGATCCTCCTCGGCATCGTGGCGGCCACGGCGATCGCGTGGGGCGCCGGGCTCGTGGAGTGGCAGGGGCTCTTCGCCGCGCCGCCTTCCCTCGCTCCCACGGCGTTCCGTCTCGACCTCGCCGCGGCGCTCGACCCTCGGATGATCCACGTGGTGGTCCTCTTCCTGTTCATGGCGGTGTTCGACGCGATCGGGACGCTGATCGGCATCGGCGAGCAGGGCGGGTTCCTTCGCGACGGGAAGCTCCCCCGCGCGACCCGCGCCCTCATGGCCGATTCGTCCGGGACCGTCGTCGGCTCGCTTCTCGGCACCTCCACGGTGACCGCCTACATCGAGAGCGCGACCGGGGTCGAGGCGGGGGCGCGGACCGGCCTCGCGAACATGGTGACCGGCTCGCTGTTCTTTCTCGCGCTCTTCATGGCCCCCCTCGTTCGCATGGTGGGGGGCGGGGTCCCGGTGGACGGGGGCGCCGTCCTTCAGCCCCTGACCGCCCCCGCGCTCATCGTGGTGGGCAGCCTGATGGCGCGGAACCTCCAGCGCGTCGACTGGTCGGACGTCACCGAATCGTTTCCCGCGTTCCTGGTGCTGGTGGGAATCCCGTTCAGCTGGTCGATCGCCGACGGCATCGCCTTCGGCTTCATCGCGTACCCGGCGCTCAAGCTGCTGTCCGGCCGGCCCCGCGAGGCCTCGTGGCTCGTGTACGCCCTGGGCGCTTTGTTCGTCCTGCGGTACGCCCTGATCGGATAGTCAGCTCAAGGCCATCGTCCAGAACGCGAGCCTGTTCTCGATCAGCCGGCGGAACGCCTCGTCCACGACGGCGAGTTCCTTCGGCGTGGCGGCCGCGAGAGCGCGATTCGCCGCCCTCTCCAGCGGCTTGGGCCAGTCGAGCGAGCGAATCTCATTCCAGTGGCTGAGGAGCTCCCGGTTGGGTACCGGGCGACGATTCCTCGGTTTCCACGCCACCGAGGTGATGAGGAGATCGCCCCAGCAAACGACGAGGCCCACCACGTAGGGCTGGAGCGCGAGGGCCGTGTGAAAGGCGATCTGGCTCCGGACGACCGGGTTGACGGGCGCATCGGGATCGATGCCCCGCCTTTTCATCCACGCGTCGATCCAGCAAAGCTCGGCCTGCATGGAAGTCAAGACGTCGAGAAGGACCTCGCGGTCGGCCCGCGGCGCCACGGCGAGCAGCCGGCTCACGAGGGAGAACAGGCTGCTCAACCGCGCGCGCCCCGCGACGATCCACCGAGCGAGGCGCTCGTGCTCGATGATCCCGTCGTGCAAGCCGCTCACGAACGGGTTCTCGACGGCGATCCGCCAGGCGTGCCGGTTCTTCCTGATCAGTTCTCGGGCCGTCGGCGCCATTTCTCCTCCGTTCCAGCAAGCGGTGTCAGCCGGGCGGCTGGTTTCCCCGTCCGCGGCACTTCGAGCAAAGGCCTCCCATCTCGAGCCGCACGACCGAGGGCTTGAATCCGGTCTCCTTCTCCACCTTCCGCTTGAGGTCCTCCCAGAACGATCCGCCGGGCTCCTCCACTCCGCCGCAGGACGTGCAGACGAGGTGGATGTGCAGCGTGCTCGGGCGGACCTCGTAGAAGTGGCGCTCCCCGGTGACGTGCATCAGGTCCAGCTCGTCGACGAGCCCGAGCCGCTTCAGCCGGTTCAAGGTGCGGTAGACCGTGGCGCGGTGGATGCCGGGGTCCCGCTTCCGCGCGAGACGGAACACGGACTCGGCGTCGAGGTGCCCGCGAGACTCGTCGAGCAGCTCCGCGAGCAGCCGTCTCTGCCCAGTGAGCCTCACTCCCCGGGCCTTCATCCGCTCGAGCAGGGTCCCGCCGGTCTCCGCTTCCCGCATCACGCGTCCACGCTCACGACAGCTTGTAGCCGATCTTGCGGAGGAAGCCGATCCGGTGCGCCCGGTCCTCCGCCGTCTCGATCCCCTTCGGCGACGCGCCGTCCACCACGCCGAGGATCGCCCTCCCCCCGTCGTGCTCCGCCAGGACCACCGTCGTCGGGTTCGCGGTGGCGCAGTAGATCCGGCAGACCTCCGGCACGGTCTTCAGCGTGTTCAGGACGTTCACCGGAAACGCGTTCTCGAGGAACAGGATGAACGAGTGTCCCGCGCCGATCGCCGAGGCGTTCCTCGCGGCGAGGTCCTGCAGCCGCTCGTCGTTCCCGCTCACCCGGACGAGGCACGGGCCCGACGCCTCGCAGAACGCCACGCCGAACTTCGCGGACGGCACCGTGGACACGACAGCCTCGTGGACGTCCTCCACGGTCTTGATGAAGTGGGACTGGCCGAGCACGAAGTTCATGTCGGCGGGCTTGTCGATCGTCACGGTCAGCAGGTTCATCGCCGCCTCCCTGTCCCGGTATCCTATCGCGGTTTGCCGCGGCGGCACTCCCAGCCGGGCCCTACCGGAAGGCTCGCGCGGGACGGGAGGCCTTTCCCGGGGGCCTGTTTCGCGCTGCGAGGACCCACCGGACCGGAGCCGCGCGAAACCGGAGCGAGAGCGGCCGACGCCGCGTCGGCCGCACGAGCGTCCCCCGGGAAAGGCCTCCCGTCCCGCGCGACGCCGCTGCCGGCATCGTCGGCCGGCCGGCGCCCGCCTCAAGCCTGCGGAGGCTCCGGGGGATGAACGAGCAGGCGCAGGATGCGGCGGCCTCGGACGCGGGTCACCTCGACGCGGCGCCCGCCGAGCGTCACGACGTCCCCGGCCTTCGCGATCCTCCCGAGGCGGGCGATGGCCAGCCCGCCCAGCGAGTCCACCTCCTCGTCCACGTCCTCACGGATCCCCAGCTTTTCCTCGATGTCGTCGAGCGGAAGCGAGGCGTCCACCGAGACTCGCCCACCGCCGACGTCCAGGACCTTGGGCGGCTCCTGGTCGAACTCGTCCTGGATCTCGCCCGTCAGCTCCTCCAGCACGTCCTCGAGCGTGATGATTCCCGAGGTGCCGCCGTACTCGTCCAGGACGACTCCGAGATGGAGGTGCTGCTTCTGGAAGATCGCGAGCGCCTTCTCGAGCCGGAGGCTCTCGGGGAGGAGCAGCGGCTCGCGCGCAACCGCCTTCAGGTCCGCGTCCTCCCGGGACCTGGGGGGAGACAGGAACAGGTCCTTGATGTTCACGACGCCGAGCACGTGGTCGAGGTCTCCGTCGCAAAGAGGGTATCGGGTGTGGCCGCCCATCCGGGCCACGGCGAGGTTCGCGGCGTACGGCCGGTTCGCGTCGAGAAAGACGACGTCGCCTCGCGGCACCATGACCTGACGCACCGTCCGGTCGGCGAAGTCCAGCGCGTTCTCGAGAAGCCTGGCGTGGGTCGCGGAGATCTCCCCGGCCGCGTGGCTGCCGGCGAGAACGATGCGCAGCTCCTCTTCGCTGTGCGCCTCGGAGCCGGCCGCAGGGGGAGTGAGCCCGAGCGCCCGGACGGTGATCCCCGCCGCGCGGTTGAGAACCTCGATTAGCGGGTAGAAAGCGACGTGGAAGATCCGGATCGGCCACGAGACGAGCAGGGCGACCGCTTCGGGCCGTTCCAAGGCGAGGGTCTTGGGAGCCAGCTCGCCGATCACCACGTGAAGCACGGTGATCAGCAGGAACGCCGCGGTCAGCGCGGCCGAGTGAACCGCGAGGCTCCTTTCCGGACCCCCGCCCGCGAAGAGGGGCTCGAACAGCCGCGCGAAGGCGGGCTCGCCGACCCACCCGAGGCCGAGCGAGGCGAGGGTGATCCCGAGCTGGCAGGCGGACAGATACGCGTTGAGGTCGGAGATGACCACTCGGACCGCCGTTGCCCTCTTGAGCCCGCCGTCCACCAGCTCCTGGATCCTGGAGTGACGGACCTTGACGATGGCGAACTCGGTGGCCACGAAGAAGGCGTTCAGCAGGACGAGGCCGATCGCGAGGAGTATGGCAAGTGTCGTCATCTTGTGGCGCCGCGGCACACCGAGCTGCCGGCGGCTCACCCAGTATACTTCGGAAGGAACAGCCCAAATCCGTCCTCTCTCGCTCCTCCACCGCTCGGACCAGGGGGACCGGGTTCTCGCCGACCCGAAAAAGGGTCGTCTGCGAACCCGGTCCCCCTGGTCCGAGCGGTGGGGCGGTGGTCAACGAACCGTGGTGGGCGTGCCGTCGGGCTCGAAGGGGCTGCCCTGCTCGAGGAACAGCCTGAGGCGCAGGATGACCTCCCGCGCGGAGCGCAGGTGCGTGGGATCGAAGGCGACGACGCGGTCGCGGTTCTGCGCGAGCCAGCGGGCGACGGACTCGACATCCACGTCGGGACCGGGGGGCGACGCGGGGCCGGGCTCGTTGGAGAAGAAGCGGGTTTCGAGGATGCGCTGGATCCGGGGGAGCCCGCCCCCGCGACGGCCGACGCCGACCCGGTCGAGGATCCTCCCTTCCCGCAGGAGGTAGGCCCACAGGACGAACGGGGGAGCCGCCGGTTCGAGGATCAGGATCGAGCGGAGGCGCTCCGCGTGCCTTCCGCGCGGGTGGATCTTGCGCTGGACGTTGCGCGCGGGCTTGCGGCGGCGAATCGCGGCGGCCTCGCGCAACACCGCCTCGAGGTCGGAGCCCACCGGCTCGAGCTCGATCCGGTGAAGGGCGTCCAGGAGGCCCTGGACTCGGGCCGGGCGGGAGCGCACCTCGCGGAAGTAGGAGCCGACGCGGGCGTGGAGGTTCCGGGACTTTCCGACGTACAGGAGCGTGCCGGCCGCATCGTAGAACCGGTAGGTGCCGGCGACGTGCGGAATCTCCGAGAGGAACTCCCGGTCGAAAGCGAAGCGCGCCCAGTCGGGCGGCGGGGCGCCGCGCCGGGAGGCCTCGCCGAGCGCCGCGAGATCCTCCCCCGGACGCCGCAGCGCCGCGAGGGCCGCGTCCGCGGTCTCGACGAGATCGAGCGGGTCGTCCGACTCGCGCCAGGGGAGCTTCAACCGCAGGGCCAGGTCCTCGAGATCGTGACGGGCCGGCAGGCCGAGCCGCTCCTGGGCGAGTCTGCGAAGCGACACCGGTTCGTCAAGGGGCTCGTCGAGCCAGCGCTCGAGCGCCGCGATCGCCCCCGGAGGATCGTGCAGGACGGGCACCGCTCCCTTCAGTATGTCTCGGACGGTGCGGCGGAGGCTCTCCCCCCGTCGCCCGGCGGTCGCGTCGGCGCAGCAGGCGGCCACGACGGCCTCCCCCTCGATGCGGATCGCGGCGACGTCTCGGAGGACGAACTCGGTCCTGCCGGACGGGATCCCTCCGCGGACGATCAGGAGCACACGACCCGCTTCGGGAGCCGGAGGCGCGGGCGGCGCTTCGGCGGCACCGGTGCGCGGGGAACGAGCGGGCGCGGCGCGCCAGCCGCCATCCCCGAAGGCGAGTCTCGAATCTCCGCCGAATGCGGCCTCGAGGAGGCGGCGCGCGACCTCCTCGTTCGCCACCCGTGTCCGGAGAACCGCGCGCGCCAGCTCCACGCTCCCGACGGACGCGTGCCGCTTGCGCAGGAACCGCGCTGCGCGCTCGGCCGCCAGCGATGCGGGTTTCGAGGTGAAGTTCATGAGCGACGTTCCGGCGGGGGTGGAATACCGAAGGACCGCTCCCGAGGCGGCCCGCGACTCACCCCCCGGGGCTGATTCTGTCATCCCCGCGCGGCGGGGGCAACGCCGCGTCCCGCGCTTTCCACGGCGGCGAGGTTCTGATACAAGAGGGGCTCTCTCGCATGCCGGAGGCCGCGTGACGGATCTTCAGAGACCGGGCGAAGGAATGACCGCGATGGTTCGCGAGAAGAAGCGCGCCGCGGCCCAGTCGGTGTTGGCCGGCATCGTCCTCACCGGGATCAAGATCGCGGCGGGACTCGCCACCGGTTCTCTCGGAATCCTCGCCGAGGCCGCGCACTCCGCCCTCGACCTGGTGGCCGCCGCGATGACCTGGCTCGCCGTGAGGACCTCCTGGCGGCCACCCGACGACGATCACCCCTACGGGCACGGCAAGATCGAGAACCTCTCGGCCCTCGGAGAAACGCTGCTGCTCGTGATCACGTCCTTCTGGATCCTGTGGGAGGCCGCGCGGCGCATCCTCGGCGAGGGACCCGAGGTCGAGCCGTCCATCTGGGCGTTCGCCGTGATGGGCATCTCGATCGTCGTGGACGTCGTGCGCTCGCGGGACCTGAAGCGCGTCGCGGAGAAATCTTCGAGCCAGGCGCTCGAGGCGGACGCGCTGCACTTCAGCACGGACGTCGCATCGTCCTCGGTGGTCATCGCCGGGCTCGCCTGCGTGGTCCTCGCGCGGGAGATGGGCGTGAAGTGGCTGACGCTCGCCGATCCCGTCGCGGCCAGCATCGTGGCCGTCATCGTCCTGGTGCTCTCCTGGCAGCTCGGCCGCCGCGCCGTCGACATGCTCCTCGACCGGGCCCCGGCGCGGGTGACCGAAGCGATCGCACGTTCGCTCGACGGGCTCGAGGGGATGGACGGAACGCCGCGCATCCGCGTGCGCCAGGCGGGCGACCGCGTGTTCGCGGACGTGGAGTTCAGCGTCGAGCGCGGCCTGCCCCTCGCGGAGGCGGAGAGGATCGCGCAGGTGGCGCGAGAGCGCGTGCGCGCCGCCGCGGGCTCGAACGCGGGGGTCACCGTCGAGCTCAAGGCCCGGCCGGACGACCACGAGACGCTCCGCCAGAAGGTCGCCACCGCGGTCGCGATGGAGAAGGTCCACGCCCACAACATCACGATGCGCCACGAGACGGAGGGCGCGCATGCGGACCTGCACCTCGAGCTGCCGGAGAGCATGAGTCTCGGGGAGGGACACGCCATCGCCGACCGTGTGGAGGCCCGCATTCTCCGCGAGGTTCCCGAGGTGCGGCGCGTGGATATCCACCTGGAGCTTCACGGCGAGGTCCCGGAATCCGCCGGAGCGCTCGACGACGACATGCGCCGCGGTCTCGAGGCGCGGATCCACGCCCTCGCGGGCGGCATCGCGGGGGAGGGGGCGGTCCACGACCTCATGCTCGCGAAGACGGGCTCGGGCCTCTACCTCTCGTGCCACTGCTTCGTCCCGGCGGACGCGTCGCTCGCGGAGGCCCACGCCCTGACCGAGCGCCTGGAGCGAGCCTTGCGAGGCTCGATCCCCGAGCTGACCAGGATCGCCGTTCACGCGGAGCCGTTCGGCAGCCGCCGGCACACCGCGGACCGGGGCGGCGCGCCCTCGGACTAGCCCTCGGCATCCTCGACGTCGGGGGGAAGGATCCCCGAGGCCTCGAGGTAGCCGAGGCGGTGCTCCGCCGCGTACGCCGCGCACTCCTTGATCTTCCGGAGGAGCGTCGTGCAGGCGGGGCCCTCGCCGTGGCGCGCGGCGGCCTGGATGATCCGTGCCCCGCTGAGGTTCAGGAAGTCGAGGAGCTCCGGGACGTCGCCGGGAGCGACGAACGCCCCGAGGTCGCGAGCGTTTCCGATCTCGAGGCGAAGCGATGCGCCGAGGTGGGGAAACTCCTCGCACGCCGAGGCGAACAGGCGCCGGGCGGGCACCAGAGTCTCCGGCGCCGGAACGCGCGCGGCGCGGCAAATCGTCTCCAGGCCGTCCACGTCGCGCGCGGTCCAGAACGGCACGACGCGCGCGTGGAGGCTGGCGGCGCGCCAAGGCAGCTCGCCGGAGAGGACCTCCTCGGATGGCTTCCCCACCATTTCGTCCTCGCGGGAGAGCTCGCCGGCGCGCGCGGCGGCCGCGAGGCCGTGGATCTTCGCCAGCGCCGAGAGCAGGTCGGAGCGGTACTGGAGGTCGGCCGAGAGCTCGGTGCCGTCCTCCGGCGCGAGCGCTCGCGCGAGCTCGGGATCGAGGCGCTCCAGCTGCTCCTTCACGATCGCGTCCGCCACCCGCGGAGACGGCGCCGAGCGATAACGGTCCACGGTCGCGACGACCTTCGCCGCCGAAACCTCCGTGACGAAGAACGGACGCCCGTGGAGATGGAGGTCGGGGTCCACCGCCTGGATCGCGCGGCGAGACAGGTCGTCGGGGCGCCAGTCGAACCGCTCCATGTAGGACTTGACTCTGTCCCAGGTTCCGGCCCCCTGCGGCTGCCGCGGCGGCTCGGCCGCCGCGCGGAGCGTCTCGATCGCTCGCGCGTATCTCCGGGCCTGCCAGTGGATCTTCCTCACCCTGGCCGCCTCGGCCACGAACGGCTCGGGATCGATCTTTCCGCCCGACACGAGCGGAGCGATCGTGCCGTCGAAGAACGCCACGTCCACGGGGTGGAACGAGATCGTGCCCTTCACGCGGACCCTCCCGCCGCGCCCTGCTCCAGGACCGCGGCCGCGAGCAGCGGCAGCGTCGTGCCGACCGGCCCCTGCACGAAGAACCCGCTCGGTCCGAGCCCGCCTTCGGTCAGCTGGGTCGGCTCCAGGTTCATCTCCACGATGCTGCCCCGGCGGGCGAGGACCTCCTCGGGGAGGAGGCTCGCCGGGGCGACCTCGCAGGAAGTCCCGGCGACGAGCATCAGCTCCGATCGACGCACGAGGGCCGAGATCGCCTCGAGCCGGCGCACCGGCTCCTCGAAGAGCACGAGGTTCGGCTTGAGAGGGGAGCCGCAGGCCCCACAAACCGGGACCGGCCCGGGCTCGAGGTGGGCGGGCGATACCGGCTCCAGCCCGTGGCATCGAAGGCACTGCAGGCGGGTCGCCTCGCCGTGGATCTCGAGCACGGTCCGGCTCCCGGCCGCCTGGTGCAGGCCGTCGACGTTCTGCGTCACGAGCCCCTTGACGATTCCCGCCCGCTCGAGGTCCGCGAGCGCGCGATGCGCCGGGTTCGGCGTCTTCCCCTCGAGGATCTTCCCGAGCGCCCGGTAGAGCTTCCACGCCTTCGCGGGATCGTCGAGGAAGCAGGAAAGGGTCGCGTACTCCATCGGATCGAACACGCTCCAGAGTCCCCCCGGGCTCCGAAAATCCGGGATCCCGCTCTCCACCGAGACCCCCGCTCCCGTCAGCGCCGTAACCCCCCGCGCCCCCGCGATCGCGCGCGCCGCCGCCTCGAGGTCCCCTTCGACCTTCCCGTCGGGCGTGATCACGATCCGTCCGCGCATCGAGTTACCCCTTGTCCCTTTACGCCGGAGTCTAGGTCCGCGACTTCGCGTTGGCAATGTGGCGTTCTCCGCGCCGTTTCGGCACCCGGAAGTCCCCTCCCAGCGACGTCGGCAGGAGCGCGTCCGCGCTATCGGCGCGCGGACGCGCGATGCCAGAGCCAGGAGCCTGTCCGAGTAATCCCGTGGGCCGCGCGCATGGGGCTTGCGAGTCGGAGACGAGGAGCGAGGAGGAAGACGATGTGCCTCCATCGACGACGACGAGCGACGATGGATCCGACCGCAACCCCCATGCGCCCTTCGGGTTCGGGGCGGCGTGGGGGCGTCTGCGTCGTCGCCGCTCCTTGTCGATGGGGGAACATCGACCGCGTCGCGGCTCCTCGCATCCGCCCCCACGGCGCCCCGAACGCGGCCTACGGGATTACTCGGACAGGCTCCTTGGAGCGAGGCGCAACGCCGAGCGACGAGCGCTCGCAGGGAGGGGACTTCCGGGTGCCGAAACGGGGGGAGCGAGCCCCGCGGTATCATGCGAAGTCGATGGGAGCGCGAGGGCCGGGAAAACGGAAGCGCAAGGGCGGCAGGAGCGGCTGCCTGGCGATCGTGACCTTGGTGGCGCTCGTGGCGGGAGGTTACGCCGCATGGAAGGCGCTGACCTGGCCCGACGTCGCGCGTCTTTCGGGCGCGAACCCGAAGACCACCGCGTTCATCGAGCTGTACCGGGCCGGGCGCCGCGCCGAGGGGAAGAGCGACCGCGTGGCCTGGACGTGGGTCCCGTATGCCGCGATCTCGCCGGCGCTGAAGCGCGCGGTGCTGGTGGGCGAGGACATCGGGTTCTTCTCCCACCACGGCTTCGAGGTCGCGGAGATGAAGAAAGCTCTGCGAGAGGCGGTCGAGGACAAGGAGATGCCGCGCGGCGCCTCCACGATCACGCAGCAGCTCGCGAAGAACCTGTGGCTCTCGCCGTCGCGAAACCCGTTGCGGAAGGTCGAGGAGGCGGTCCTCACCTGGCAGATCGAGCGCCGGCTCGGGAAACGCAGGATTCTCGAGCTGTACCTGAACGTCGTCGAGCTGGGGCCGGGGGTCTACGGCGCGGAGGCGGGGGCGAGGCGCTGGTTCGGGAAGTCTGCGGCCGACCTGACGGACGAGGAGGCGGCGCAGCTCGGGGCATCGCTGCCGAACCCCGAGGATTGGCATCCCGGCTCTGCGAGCCCCGCGTACCGCCGCCACGTCCAGAGGATCCTGCGGCGGATGGAGAAGGCGTCGTGGATCGACAACGAGCTGTGACGTCCCCGGCTCTCCCGGGCCGGGTGGCGGTATCCTCTTGCCGGAGGGACTCATGACGGCCACCGACCTCTGGGACCGCTACCGAGCCTGGCTCTACGACGCACCCGACCTGGGCTTCCGCCTCGACGTGAGCCGGATGGGCCTGCCGGCGGACTTCCTGCGGAGCATGGACGGGCCGGTGCAGCGCGCCCTCGCCGCGATGGAGGCGCTCGAGGGGGGCGCGATCGCGAACCCCGACGAGAAACGCAGGGTCGGCCACTACTGGCTGCGCGCGCCCGAGCTGTCCCCTGCGCCCGAGATCGCCGACGCGATCCGCCGCACGCTCGCGAAGGTGCTCCACTTCGCCGTGCGCGTGCACGAAGGGCAGGTCCGGCCGCAGCGCGCCGAGCGCTTCACGCGGCTCCTCGTCATCGGGATCGGCGGCTCGGCACTGGGGCCGGAGTTCGTGGCCGACGCCCTCGGCGCGCACGACGCCCCGATGAGCCCGCACTTTCTCGACAACACCGATCCCGACGGGATCGACCGGGTCCTTCAAGGGATCGGCTCGGACCTCGAACGAACCCTCACCGTCGTCATCTCGAAGTCGGGCGGGACCCCCGAGACCCGCAACGGGATGCTCGAGGCGACCGCCGCCTACGCGGCGCGGGGCCTCGAGTTCGGCAGGCACGCCGTGGCGGTGACCGGGGAGGGGAGCGCCCTCGACCGCCACGCCGTGGAGCACCGATTCCTCGAGAGATTCCCGATGTGGGACTGGGTCGGGGGGAGGACCTCCGAGCTGTCCGCGGTCGGCCTCCTGCCGGCGGCGCTCCAGGGGATCGCGGTGCGCGAGCTGCTCGAGGGGGCCGCCGCGATGGACGGGCTCACGCGCACGCGACAGGCGGCGAAGAACCCCGCCGTTCTTCTCGCGTTGGCGTGGCATCACGCCGGCGGCGGGAAGGGCGCAAAGGACATGGTCGTCCTGCCGTACAAGGACCGCCTCGCGCTGTTCAGCCGCTACCTGCAGCAGCTCGTGATGGAGTCGCTGGGCAAGGAGAAGGACCTCGACGGCCGGACGGTTCACCAGGGGCTCGCCGTCTACGGGAACAAGGGCTCCACCGATCAGCACGCCTACGTCCAGCAGCTCCGCGACGGCGTTCCGAACTTCTTCGCGGTGTTCATCGAGGTGCGGAAGGAGCGGGAGGGGACGGGGCCCGAGGTCGAGCCCGGGATCACGTCGGGCGACTACCTCGCCGGCTTCCTGCTGGGGACGCGCCGCGCGCTTCACGAGAGCGGCCGCCCCTCCCTGACCATCACGCTGCCGGACGTGAGCGCGCGCAGCGTCGGCGCCCTCGTGGCGTTGTTCGAGCGCGCGGTGGGGTTCTACGCGAGCCTCGTGAACGTCAACGCCTACCATCAGCCCGGGGTCGAGGCCGGGAAGAAGGCCGCGGCGGCCGTGCTCGACCTGCAGCGGGAGCTCGTCGCGGCCCTCGGCAACCGAGGGCCCGACGGCGGGACGGCGGAGGACCTCGCCGCGGATGCCGGCGCGCCCGACGACGTCGAGACCGCCTTCCACGTGCTCGAGCGCCTCGCCGCCAACCCGTCGCGCGGCATCGATCGCGTGCCCGGCGCCTCGCCCTTCGACGCCGTGTACCGCCTCCGACGCAGCTAGTAGCCCTCTACCCCGGTCGCCGCGTCGTCCTCGCGGCTACACGAGATGGTGGAAGGCGAGGGCCTTGACGAGGAGGAAGGCGCGGCGGCCGGGGGCGAGACGGAGGGCGGCGGCGGCGGCGGGGGTGACGGCGGCGCGGATACGGACGGGGGTCTCGACGACGATCTCGACGACCGTGCCGCGGCGCTCGGCGGCGACGATCGTTCCCTCGATGACGTTGCGGGCGGAGGTCGCGGAGACGCGCTCGAGCGAAACGAGGACGTCGTTCGAGCGCAGGCCCAGCGCGACGCGGCCGTCGGTGGGGGCCGGGAGCAGGCCGGTCTCGACGATCGTGCCGCCGAGGTCCACCTCGCTCCAGCCCTCCTCGTGGGCGTGCCGGAGGACGGTGCCGGTGAACACGTTGTCGAAGCCGACGGCGCGAGCGGCGGCGCTGTGGGCGGGGGCGGCCAGGAGCGCGGCGGGCGGGCCGACCTCGAGCACGCGGCCGCCGTCGAGGACCACGAGGCTCGTTCCGAGGCGGATCGCCTCGCCGAGGTCGTGGGTCACGTGGAGAAAGGGAATTTTCGTTTCGCGCTGCAGCCGCGTGACGAGGGCGCCGAGCGCTACGCGGGACGCGAGGTCGAGGGCCGAGAACGGCTCGTCGAGGAGGACGCCTGCCGGCGAAGCGGCGAGGGCGCGCGCGAGCGCGACTCGCTGCTTCTCGCCCCCCGACAACTCGTTCGGGTGGCGCCGCGCGAGGGCCGGCGCGCCGACGCGCTCGAGCCAGTCGTCCGCCCGGCGAAGCCGGTCCGGGCCGTGAAGGCCGAACGACGCGTTGCGCCGCGCATCGAGGTGGGGGAAGAGAAGTGCGTCCTGGAACACGACCCCGAGGCGGCGCTCGCGCGTCGGCAGGTCGATCCCGCGCCGGGAGTCGAACAGCACCCTGTCCCCCACCACGATGGTCCCGCGCGAGGGACGGAGCGCGCCGAGGATCGCCAGGAGAAGCGTGCTCTTCCCGGCGCCGCTCGGACCGAACACGACCGTGAACGGACCGTCGGTCTCGAACGCCGCCTCGAGGACGAAGGGCGCGCCCGCCGCCGCCGGGCGCTCGACGGCGACGTCGACCGCGAAGCCCTTCACGAACGCCTCCGGCCGAGGCGCCCCGCGGAAATCATCACCGTCACCGACACCGCGGTGAGGAGCGCCGAGAGCGCCAGCGCCGTCCGGTCCTCCCCGGCGGACACCGCGTCGTAGATCAGGAGCGGCAGCGTCTGCGTCCGGCCCGGGATGTTCCCGGCGAGCATCAGCGTCGCCCCGAACTCGCCGATGGAGCGCGCGAACGCGAGGACGACGCCGGAGGCGAGCCCGCGCCGGGCCATCGGCAGCGCGACGCGCAGGAAGTAGGACCGCGTCCCGTGCCCGAGGCTCGCCGCCGCGATCTCCTGCCGAGGGTCGATCCCCTCGAACGCGACGCGCGCCGACCGGATCATCAGCGGGAGGGCCATGATCGAGGCCGCTACGACGCATGCGACCCAGGTGAACGGGACGGACCAGCCCGTCGCCCGGAAGAGCGGATCGCCCAGGAGGCCGCGGCGGCCGAGGATCGCGATGAGGTAGTACCCGGTCACGGTCGGTGGAAGGACGAGAGGCAGGTTGAGCAGCGCGTCGAGCGTCTCCCGGCCGCGGAACCGCGAGCGCGCCAGGAACCACCCCGCAAGCGTCCCGCCGGCCGCGACGAGGGCGGTGGCGGCGAGCGCCACGGTGAGCGAGAGCCTCAGGGCGTCGAGGATCATGGCGGGGGCGGGGGGAGGAACCCGCGGCGGGCCAGGACGCCTCGCCCTTCGTCCGAGAGGAGGAAGGCGAGCAGGGCGCCCGCCGCCTGCCCGTGCGGCGCATCGTGGAGCGGCACCGCGTAGTAGACGATCGGATCGTGGGATCCCGCGGGGGCCTCGGGGCCTAGACGGATCTTCCCCCCGAACATGCGGGCATCGGTCGCGTAGACGAAGCCGGCCGCAGCCTCGCCGCGCGCGACGTACTCCAGGACCTGGCGGACGGTCTCTCCGGGAACGAGCCGCTTTGCGACGGTGCCGAGGATCCCGGCGTGGCGGAGCGCCTGCTCGGCATAGCGACCCGCGGGCACCGTCTTCGGGTTGCCGGCGGCGACCCGGTCGAAGCGCGGGTCGGCGAGGCCCGCGAGCGAGGCCGGCGGCTCGTCCCCCGCCGGCACCACGACCACCAGCCGGTTGCCCGCGAACGGCCGCGCCGAGCCCGGCTCGATCCGCCCCGCCTTCTCGAGCCGAGCGATCTCGTCCTGAGAAGCGCTCAGGAACAGATCCACGGGGGCGCCCTCTTCGATCTGCCGCAGGAGCACGCCGGACGCGGCCGTGTTCACGACCACCTTCACTCCCGGGTGCGCGGCCTCGAACCGGTCGGCCGCGTCGCGAACGGTTTCCTTGAGGCTGGCCGCCGCGGACACCAGCACGGTCTCGGATGCGGTGGCGCCGGGCCCGGCGCACGCGAGGAGCGCCGCGACGACCGCGTGTCCGAGGGCGCGCGGCAGGCGCATCGCCTCAGGGCGCCGTCACGAGCGGGAGCTCGACGAAGCTCGAGAGTCCGGGAGCGTGGTGGATCCGCTGGGTCGCCTTGCGATAGTCCTCCGGCTTCGCCCGGAAGATGCTCGGGACGAAGTTCTGCGGGTTGCGGTCGTAGAGCGGGAACCAGCTCGACTGGACCTGCACCATGATCCGGTGCCCCGGAAGGAAGACGTGATTCGCCGTCGGCAGGGCGAAGCGGTACACGAGCGGCTTGCCTGGGGTGATCGGCGCCGCCGTCTCGAGGCTCTCCCGGTAGCGGCCGCGGAAGATGTCGGCCGACACCATGAGCTGGTACCCGCCCATCGCGGGCTGGCCCGCCACCTCGTCGGGATAGACGTCGATCAACTTGACCACCCAGTCGGCGTCGGTGCCGCTCGTGGAGGCGACGAGGCTCGCGACCGGCTCGCCGCTGATCTTCACCGGCCGGGTCAGGACGTCCGAGAGGTACGCCAGGACGTCCGTGCGGCCGGATGCCTCGCGCTGGTCGTCCACGAGCCACTGGGACCAGGTCAGACGGCCCTCGTACCCGACCGGCTGGATCGGGCGCGCGCGGAACGGCACCGGCTTGGCCGGGTCCGAGACGTACTCGTCGAAGGGGGCGGCCTCGGACGCCGGAGCGTCGAAGCTCAACTTGAATCCCGTCGCGAGATACACCGGCGTCGGCCGGACCGTGCAGCCGCTCGCGCAGCCGGCGGGCCACGCCGGGAGGCGCCGCCACTCGTTCGTCCCGGTCTCGAACGCCGTCACGGGCGCTATTCCGGCCGGCGGCGCGCCCTCCTTCAGGTACTGGTCGAGAAACGGGCGCAGGACCTCGCGGCGGAATTGGAGCGCGGTGTCGCTGTTGAAGACCAGAGGGCCGAGCGTGCTGCCGTCGCCGATCTCTTGCGCGTGGTGCCACGGGCCCATGACGAGGAAGACCTTGTCGTTCCCCTTGTCCTTCGGCTCGATCGCCTTGTAGACGGCGATCGCGCCGTAAATGTCCTCCTGGTCCCACAGGCTGTGGACGATCATCACGGGCACCTCGAGCGGCCGCGCCGCCAGGATGCGGTCCACGGCCTGGTCGCGCCAGAAAGCGTCGTAGCTCGGATGCGCCAGGATCTTCCGCCAGAAGCCGAGCTGCTCCATCCCGTGGCGGCGTCCCATCTCGCCCGCCGATCCCGCTTCCATGAATGCGTCGTATTCGTCGAAGTGCCCCGACCACCACTTCGTCTCCGACTTCCGGTCCGCCTCCTGGTCGTGGATGTAGGACAGATTCTGCTGGCGGAAGGCGCCGTTGTGGAACCAGTCGTCGCCGATCCAGCCGTCCACCATCGGATTCATCGGGACGGCCACCTTGAGTGCAGGGTGCGGGTCGACGAGCGCCATCAGGGGCAGGAAGCCGTCGTACGAGATGCCGAGGATGCCGACCCTGCCGTTGGTCTCCGTGACGTTCTTCACTAGCCAGTCGATGGTGTCGTAGGTGTCGGTCGCGTGATCCACCGGGGTCGGGTTCTGCGGCCCGCGCAGGGGGCGGTTCATCACGTAGTCCCCCTCGGAGCGGTACTTGCCGCGCACGTCCTGGACCACGCGAATGTACCCCCCCTCGACGATCGCCTCGGTCGCGTTGTCGTAGCCGAAGAGGCTCGGTCCGAGGTGCGGGCTGCTGAGGTGGGTCGTGAGCGCGTCGGCGTCGTACGGGGTGCGCGTGAGGAGGATCGGCGCGCCCTTCGCCCCCTTCGGGACCAGGATCACCGTGTGCAGCTTCACGCCGTCGCGCATCGGGATCATGACCTCGCGGCGAACGTGGTCGAAGCCGTCCGTCACCGGCTCGAACTTCGCCGGCGTCTCGCTGGGGAGATCGGGGTACTTCGCTGGCGGGGGCGGCGCCTGCGCCGCCCCCGGCGCCATGGCCAGCAGGAGCGCGAGAACGGTAGCGGCCACCGCCGGCAGGGCGCCTCGAAGGGAGCCCCGCCCTCCACCGGACCCCGCATCGGCTTCTGAATCGCGATCTCTCACGTCCATCCCTCCACCTTGCGGCCCCGGCCCGAGAGGGCAGGCCTCCCCCCCGTGCGCCGCGATTCTACGTCGTTTCGGCCACCAGGGAAGCCGAGTGCCACGTCGCCCGAAACGGCTCGACCGCCGCTTCGGAGTCGGCGTATATTTTCCGAGATGGGTACGTCGCGGACGTTCCGGCGGTAGGGGTGTTTGCCGTATCGAACACGCGCTCGGTAGCCATGTTGCGCTCGACAACTCGATGGAATCGGCATCGCCAGGAGAGGGGGCGCGAGATGAGACAACGCAGCGGAATGCCATTGTCCCGGTTCGGGGTCCTGTGCGTCGGATTCGCGGTCGTTGCTCTGACGTCGTGCAGCGGCGGCGGCAGCAACGACGTGGCGGGGCCGGATGACACCATCCTCGTCGTGCTCGCCGGAAACGGCACCGGCCGCGTGGTCGCCAATTTTGGCGAGGTCGATTGTCCGGGAAACTGCGGGCCCAAGCCGTACACCAACGGTGAGTCCGTGCTCCTGACGGCCACTCCGGACCAAGGGTCCTCGCTCGGCGGCTGGTCCGGAGACTGCACGCCGGATCCCGGCCAACCCCTCTGGTGCGTCGTGCACGTGAACGGCCACATGGAGATCACGGCGACTTTCGCCTCGCCCTGAGGCGCGGACGGGTCTCCGCCCCGGGGACCGGCTCGCCGTCGCACTACCGCGGTCCTCCCCGTCGTGTCGCGGCCTCGCGGTGTGCCGGCCCTTGTTTCCCCGAGCCGGACCGGCGTATAAGCACCCGTCACGAAGGGGGAGGAACGCGATGAAGACGCCGGTCACCGACCTGCACTGCGACACCGCTCTCGAGATCCAGGGGGGCGCCGACCTCATCCAAGGGCATCCCGAGGGGCACGTGGACCTCGAGCGGCTGGAGAAAGGCGGGGTCGCGCTCCAGGTGTTCGTCGCGTACGTCACGTCGACGCTCCCCAAGGGCAGGGCGTTCCGGGAGGCGATGGAGCTCCTCGACGGGGTCGAGGCGGCGTGCGAGCGCTCCGCCGGCGCCCTGGTCAAGGTCGAGACGGTGAGGGAAGCGGACCTCGCGCTCGAGGGCGGGGCGAAGACCGCGGCGATCCTTGCCGTGGAGAACGGCCACGCGATCGAGGAGAGCATCGCGAACCTCGAGCGCCTGCGCCGGCGGGGCGTCCGCTACATGACGCTGACGCACGCGAAGAATCTCCCCTGGGCGGCGTCGTCCGGCGAGGAGCGCTGCGATTTCGAGGGGCTCACCGCCTTCGGCGAGAAGGTCGTCGCGGCGATGAACGAGCTGGGGATCGTCGTGGACGTCTCTCACGTCCACGAGACCACCTTCCGGGACGTCGCGCGCCTTACGCGCCGCCCGTTCATCGCGTCGCACTCCGACGCCTCGGCGATCTGCCCCTGCGCGCGCAACCTCACCGACGAGCAAATCCGGGTCATCGCCGACCGCGGAGGACTCGTGGGGATCAACTTCTACCCCGGCTTCCTGGACGCGGCGTACGCCGAGCGGCAGAACGCCGAGCTGGGGGACCTGTTCGTCGCCCTCCAGAAGATCGAGAAGGAGCACCTCGACGATCCCGCTCGAAAGCTGGAGGGGTCGCGCAGACTGTCGAGCGAGCTGCGCGGGCGGATGGCGAAGGCCGCCGTCCCCCTCGACCGGATCGTGGACCACGTGGAGCACATGGTCCGGCTCGTCGGGGACGATTTCGTCGCGTTCGGGTCCGATTTCGACGGTGTCCCGGACTTGCCGCAAGGCGTTCCCGACTGCGCCGCCTTCCCGGCCATCCTCGACCGGATGCGGGAGCGGGGGTTCTCCGAGGCTTCCATCGCGAAGATCGCCGGGGGAAACTTCCGGCGCGTTCTCGAGGCCAATCCCTGAGTCCGCGGCCCCTCCACCGCCGGGGACGCCCGGGACCGGACTTGCCGGGCCGGTATTGAAGTAGAATCCCGCTTCCGCCGGCACCCCGGCCGGGGTCGGGCCGGTGCGCGCCGTACGGAAGGGCGAAGGAGACTGCATGAGCGAGAAGCCGTACAAACCGTTCGTGCCGCCGAACAGCGACATGCGCGAGTTCACGATCCGAGCGCTGATCCTCGGACTGATCATGTGCGTGATCCTGGGCGCGGCGAACGCCTACCTGGGCCTGAAGGCCGGCATGACGATCGCTGCCACCTACCCGGCGGCCGTGATCGGCATGGCGGTGCTCAAGATCTTCAAGGGCTCGATCCTGGAGGAGAACTTCGCCCGGACCGTCGGCTCCATCGGCGAGTCCGTGGCCGCGGGGGCGATCTTCACGATCCCCGCGTTCGTCATCCTCCAGATCTGGCAGTTCAAGCCCGGCCCGAACCTCATGACCGAGTACCTGACCGCCTCCGCCCTGATGATCCTCGGCGGCATCCTCGGGATCATGTTCGTGACGATCCTCCGCCGGGTGATGGTCGAGGACCCGACCCTCCCGTTCCCCGAGTCGGTGGCCGCTGGCGAGATCCACAAGGCGGGACAGCGGGGCGCCGCCGCGGCGATCCAGCTCTTCCAGGCCATGGGCATCGGCGCGCTGATCCGGTTCCTCGGGAGAACCGACGGCGAGACGTTCGACGGCCTCGGCATCTACTACGCGGTGAACCGGTTCCAGGTCGGGGTCGGGCACCTCAAGGACGGCTTCGTTCGCCTCGCCGCCGACAAGACCATCCCGGCCGGTGGGGTGACGACCATCACCGGACCGGCGGCGACGCCGGCCTATCTCGGCGTCGGCTACATCATCGGACCGGAGCTGGGCGCCTTGAACTTCGCCGGCGGGCTGCTGGCTTGGGGGATGTTCGTTCCGCTGCTCGTCTACTTCCTCGGGCCGTCGCAGATCGACCAGTACGGCGGGGACTGGGCGGCGCTGACCGGCGGCCTCTACCGCCGCGTGGTCCGGCCGATCGCCGTCGGCGGCATGCTCGTGGGCGCGTGCTTCACCCTCTACAAGATGCGCAAGAACCTGATCTCCGGCCTCCAGCGCAGCATCGCGGACGTGAAGGCGTCGGCCACCGCGAAGGCGGCGACCGAGCGGACCGAGCGGGACCTCAACCTGAAGGTCGTCGGCCTCGGGATCCTGGCGGTCTTCGTGCTGATGGTCGCGCTCTACTTCTACTTCACGAAGGCGCTGCCCGCGGCGTTCTTCGCCGCGATCGTCATGCTGATCACCGGCTTCTTCTTCGCCGCGGTCTCGGGGAACCTGGTCGGCATGATCGGCTCCTCCAACAACCCGATCTCCGGGCTGACGCTCGCGACCACGATCGTCGCCGCCCTGACCATGGTGATCGTCGGCGCGAAGGGCACGCAGGGCGTCGCGGCGGTGCTCGGGGTCGCCGCCATCGGCTGCGTCTCCGCGGCCGTGGCCGGCGAGATGCTCCAGGACCTCAAGGTGGGGCATATCCTGGGCGGCACGCCGTGGAAGATGCAGATCGGCGACATCATCGGCGTGATCATCGCCGGCCTCGTCATGTTCTTCCCGCTGTACGTCCTGCACAACTCCGACCTGGCGCAGAACCCGGCCACCGGCGGCTTCGGCGGCCCGAACCTCTCGGCCCCGCAGGCCGGGCTCATGGCGGCCCTCTCCCAGGGAATCGTCGGCGGCGAGATGGCCTGGCCGCTCGTGATCGTCGGGATCTTCATGGGGATCTCGATGATCCTGATCAAGGTGCGCAGCCCGATGCTCTTCTCGGTCGGCATGTACCTGCCGCTCGAGACCACCTTCGCGATCTTCGTCGGCGGGCTCATCAAGGGGGTCGTCGAGAAGATCGCCGCGAAGCGGAGCCACAACGAGGCTCAGAAAGCCCGAGTGGAGAATGCCGGCATCCTGGCTGCCTCGGGTTTGATCGCCGGGGAGGCGCTGATGAGCCTCCTCATCGCCGTGGTCGTGTTCGTGAAGGACCGGATGGGGCAGAAGCCGGAGTTCCCGGCCTGGCGGGTGTTCGACCCGATCGCCGCCTGGCTGGCGCTCGCCGTCTTCGGCGTGCTGGCCATGTACATGATCTTCGTGCCGCTCAAGAAGGCCGGAGCGGCCGACGAGCCCGCGCCGCCGCATGCGGTGATGTAGCCCGCCACGTACGCGGCGCGATCGCCGCCTTTTGATTTCGCAACGGGCCGCCGGGGCTGACCCCGGCGGCCCCGTTCATCTACGGGTCAGCGGCTCGCTCGTCGGATGGAGCACCTTCCCGGGCACGCTCCCTCGGCCGACGTCGCGTCGGCCTCGGTCGCTCCGCTCTCGCGCGCTCCGGTCCGGTACGGCCTCCGCGCGCGAGAGAGGGCTCGGGAAGGTGCTTCGTTCGACGAGCGAGCCTCGTGGCTCAGGAGCGGGGCGGAGGCTCCGCGAGGGGGATCGGCTTGGCGCCGGGGGCGGTGGCGGTGATGAACGTCCAGGAGGAGAGGACCTGGCGCACCGCGGGGCCCTCGGCGTCTGCGAGGCCCGGGGGGTAGGTCGCGCGGAGGACGTAGAGCAGGTAGCCGTTCCGCACCACCCAGTACTCGGCGATCGACGGCGGGTCCTGCGGGCGGATGCGGATCTGGAAGACGACCTCTAGGGCCGGGGCGCCGCCGATCGTCGTCTCGCTCGTCGTCGGCCTTTCCACGGAGGTGAAGTAGTACAGCGTCCAGGCCTCGAGTTGCGGAACGATCGACTGCGGCAGGCCGGCGACGAACTCCGAGTCGGCGCCGACGAGCGAGTGGACGTCGATCGTGAGCAGGCTGCCGGAGTGCGAGCGCGCCTCGTAACCGATCATGCGCCAGCCCGGGGGCAGGACGAAGCGATACCCCCGCTCGTGGTCCTCGATCGTGCGCTCCTTCTCGGTCGGACCGGACCCCGAGCACCCCGCGAGGGCGATGACGGCGAGCACGAGCGCTCCGATTCGTCGTCTCATGGCTCCATCATCCTGCGTTCGTCGGCGCGGTTCAAGACGCGCGCTATCCGAACCGGTAATGCTTGCGGACGGGCTTCAGCACCTTCCAGGTGCACGACATCCCGCTCGGAAACGTGACGAGGTCCCCCTTGCCCACCGAAACCGGCGCGCCGCCGTCGGGCGTCACCACGACCTCGCCTTCGAGGAACAGGCAGGTCTCGGGCTCGTCGTAGCTCCACGGGAACGTCGAGACTTCCTTGGTCCAGATCGGCCAGCTCCTGACCCCCAGCTCGTCCAGGGTCGAAGGCTGCGGGTTCTTCTCGACCTTGATCTCGCTCATCGTCCGACCTCCGGCCATCATTCTCCCACGAGCGGTTGCCCGAACGCCGCGGCGTACGCGGCGGGGGTGTCGATCCCGGTCACCACGCCGGCGTCCTCCACCGGGACCTCGACGAGGTCCGAGGCGTGCGCCCTGACCACCGCGCGCGCCCCCTCGCCCTCGGGAGCCGACTCGAGCTCGGCCGCGAGACGCATCGCGAAGAGGGCCGGATGGCCGCGTCTCCCGCCGTGGACGGGAATCGCGAGCGGCGCCCGGGATGCCTCGAACGCCGCGATCAGCAGTTCCAAGGTCGCGGGCTCGACCAGCGGGTGATCCACCGGCCACAGGAGAAACCCGTCGAGGCCGGGGGGGAGCGAGGCAAGCCCGCTGCGAACCGACGAGAGCATCCCGCGCTCGGGCGAGGGGTTGATCGCGACGATGCCGTCGGGCAGGGCGCACCCGCGCCGGACGCCCGCGGCACCGTGACCGAGGACCACGCGCACGGCGCCCACTCGCGTCCGCCCCAGCGTGCCGAGGACGGTGCCGAGGAATGTGGACCCGCGGCAGGGGAGGAGCGGCTTGGGGCGCCCCATGCGCTCCGACTTCCCCGCCGCCAGCACGATGCAGCCGATCATGCTCCCCCGGATGCCGGCGCCCCGCGCCCCGGTCGGGATCATCGTACGGCAACGCGCCCTTCGCCGGCCACGGGTTTCGAGATTGAGCCGGGTCTCCCGGGTTGGTAGACTGCGCGCGCCATGACGGGCCCCCGAATCATCGACGCGCTTCGCTCGTTCGACCGGCCCCGGGGAGCGCGCGCCGTCGCGCTCGCGCTGGGCGAATGGTGCCTGGCCCTCGAAGGTCTCGACGACGCACTCGCCGACACGCTGGAGTCGAGGTGGGCGGGCTTCACCGTGTCCGCCGGTGATGCCGCGCCGATGCGGGTCCTCCGCGTGGTCCGGGGGGGCGAGTCCCTGTGGCTGCCGCACTGGCAGCCGTTCGAGCGCTACCGGATCGAGGGCGGGGTGGAGGTCGGGGTGCCGTTCGCGCGCTCCTATCACTTCGCCCTGGCTCCCGACGCGAGGGGCGGATCGTGGCGCCTCGCCCTGGCGGACGAGGCCGACGAGCCGATCGAGCGGGTGGTCGAGAACGTCGTCCGGTACGTGGTGGCCCGTATCGCCGCGGAAGCCGGCGGCTTCGCTCTCCACGGGGCGTCGGTGCTGCGCGGAGGGCGCGCGTACGTGTTCGCGGGGCCCTCCCGTTCGGGCAAGAGCACCGCGGTGGCCCTGTCCGCGCCGGCGGCGAGCCTCGGCGACGACTTTGCCGTGCTGCTGCCTCACGGAGCCGAGTGGCGCGCGCCGGCGCTGCCTTTCGACAGCAGCGAGCATGCCCCGCCGAAGCCCGAGACCGCGCTCTTCCCGGTCGCGGGGATCTGGCGCCTGTTCCAGGCGGTCGAGTCGCGGCTCGAGAAGGTCCCGCCGGCGATCGCGGCGGCCTCGCTCATGGGGTGCGCCGCGTTCCCGTGGGCGATGCCCGACCTCTCCGAGCCGGTGCTGGAGCACGTGCACCGCTACGTCGGCGGCGCCGTGTTCGCCCACCTCCACTTCCGGAAGACTCCCGATTTCTGGGACCTGCTCCCCTGATCGTCAGAAGACCGTGTAGATGAAGGGGGCGAGGGCGCTTCCGGCGGTGAGGGCGATCACGAGGCCGAGCAGGAGCAGCACGATCACGATCGGCAGCAGCCAGTACTTCTTTCGAGTCCTGAGGAAGTACCAGACTTCCGCGATCGTCGAGGCTCGGCCCATCGCACTTTCCCCTTTCCCGACGCCTCCGGATACCGCCCGGGGCTTCCCCTACAGCCTAGAACATACGCTCGTATCGCTCCAGCGTGCACTCCTCGGGCGACTTGTCCCGCCAGTACGTCGGCTTCCCGTCCTTCCATGACGTGTCGAGCGGGTCCTTCCGGAACAGGCGCGACACGAACCCGTAGGGGGTCAGGATCAGGTAGAAGAACACGCCCAGGATGACGCGGGTCGAGACCCAGGACAGGACCTCGGCCAGCTTCATCCAAACGCGGAACCCCGAGAGCCACGCCCCGGGCGCGACGAACGGCAGGAGCGCCGGCAGCAGGGCGAGCGGAATCAACGCCTTCGCGCGGAAAGGGTGGCCGCGGAGCCAGAAGAGCGTGCCCAGCGCGACGAGGGCCCCGGCCAGGACGAGGCCGAAGATCTTCGCTTGCCGGGCCTCCGATCGGACTTTTCTCGCCACGCTCACCTCCGCGATCAGTCGGGGACGAACTCGCTCATCCATCGGGTGTCGGGCCGGGGCAGGTTCTGCTCCTTCCGGTCGATCACGAACGGGCCGAGCACGAGATAGTCCATGTGCGTGCGGGTGAAGCAGCGCTAGGCGTCCTCCGGGGTGCAGACGATCGGCTCGCCGCGCACGTTGAACGAGGTGTTGACCACGACGGCACAGCCGGTCTTCTCGGAGAATCGCTCGATGAGGCGGTGGTAGCGCGGGTTGTCGTCGCGCGAGACCGTCTGGATCCGCGCCGAGCAGTCGACGTGGGTGACCGCGGGGATGATCGAGCGGATCACCTTGAGCTTGTCGAGGCCGGCCGCGCCCCGTCGCGATGGCCGGCAGGCGCTGCCGCGGGTGCACGGGGGCCGACGAGGAGCATGTACGGGCTCTCCGCTCGGGCAGCTCGAAGTACTCCGCCGCGCGCTCCACCAGCACCGACGGAGCGAACGGCCGGAACGACTCGCGGAACTTGATCTTCAGGTTCATCTGGGTCTGCATCTCGCGGCTGCGAGCGTCGCCGATGATCGAGCGCGGCGCCGAGCGCGCGCGGCCCGAACTCCATCCGCCCCTGGAACCAGCCGACGACGTGCGTCTTCCATCAATCAGCTCCGCGACCCGGTCCGCCAGGGCGTCGAGATCGCCGTAGCGGTGGGCGACGATGCCCGGTCGGCTTGATGAACCGGCGATCTCCTCGTCGCCGAACGCGGGACCGAGGAGCGTGCCGCGCTGCAGCGTCGCGCCCACCGGGGTCCACGGCTGCGCGGCGCCGTCCAGGAGCTGGTGATGCACGAAGAGCGCCGCGCCGAGCGCGCCGCCCGCGTCGCCCGCGGCGGGCTGGATCCAGATGCGCTCGAACGGCCCGTCGCGGAGGATCTTCCCGTTCCCGACGCAGTTGAGCGCGACGCCTCCCGCGAGGACGAGGTCGCGGCAACCCGTCTGCTCGTGGGCGAAGCGGGCCATGTTCAGCATGACCCTCTCGGTGACGGCCTGGATCGAGGCCGCGAGGTCCATCTCCCGCTGGGTCAGCGCCGTCTCGGGGCGCCGCGGCGGCCCGCCGAACAGCCGCTCGAAGCGCCGGCTCGTCATCCTGAGGCCCACGCAGTAGTCGAAGTAACGCAGGTTGAGCTTGAACGACCCGTCGTCCCTGAGGTCGATCAGCTCGTCGATGATGACGTCGGCGTACTTGGGCTCGCCGTAGGGCGCCAGCCCCATCAGCTTGTACTCGCCGCTGTTCACCTTGAAGCCGGTGAAGTAGGTGAACGCGGAATACAGGAGGCCGAGGGAGTGCGGGAAGTGGATCTCCTTCAGGATGCGGATGCGGTTTCCCTCGCCGAGCCCGAGGCTCGCCGTGGCCCACTCGCCGACGCCGTCGAGTCGTCAGGATCGCCGCCTGCTCGAAGGGGGAAGGGAAGAACGCGCTGGCCGCGTGGGACTCGTGGTGCTCCGTGAAGAGAATCGGCCCGTCGTAGTCGAGCTCCTCGCGGATGCTCCTCCCGCATCCAGAGCTTCTTCCTGAGCCAGAGGGGCATCGCCTTGAGGAAGGACGCGATGCCGCTCGGTGCGTACCGGACGTAGGTCTCGAGCGATGCGCTCGAACTTGAGGAGCGGCTTGTCGTAGAAGACGACGTAGTCGAGCTCGCCGGCGCTCTTCAAGCCTCCTTCGCGCAGGCAGTACGCGACGGCGTTTCGCGGGAAATCGAAGTCGTGCTTCTTGCGGGTGAAGCGCTCCTCCTGGGCGGCCGCCACGATGGCGCCGTCCACCACGAGACAGGCGGCGCTGTCGTGATAGAAGGCGGATATCCCCAGGATGCGCATCGGTTGCACCGTCACCAGCCGCAGACCTTGCCCTTGTTCTGCTCGTCGAGCCACTTCTTGAGGGGCGCGAAGTAGTCGAGGATCGCGGTCGCGTCCATCCTGCGTCTCGCCGGTCAGCGCCGCGAGGGCCTCGGGCCACGGCTTGGACTGTCCCATCTCGAGCATCCGGTTGAACTTGGCGCCGACTTCCTTGTTGCCGTAGATCGAGCAGCGGTGGAGCGGCCCCGAGATCCCGGCGTCGCGGCAGAGCGCCCGGTCGAACTGGAACTGCATGATGCCCGCCAGGAAGTACCGGGTGTACGGCGTGTTCGCCGGGACGTGGTACTTGGCTCCCGGATCGAAGTCGGCCTCGGTGCGGGGGAGCGGGGGAGCGACGCCCTGGTACCTCCGCCGCAGCTCCCACCACGTCTTGTTGTAGTCCGCGGGCCTGATCTCGCCCGAGAAGACCTTCCATCGCCACTGGTCCACGATCAGCCCGAACGGCAGGAACGCGACCTTGTCGAGGGCCATGCGCATGAGCAATCCGACGTCGGCCCCCTGCGCGGGCGCCCGGTCGAGGAGCCCGACCTTCACGAGGTACTCGGGCGTGATCGAGAGCGCGATGGCGTCGCCGATCGCCTCGTGGAACCCGTCGTGGGCGCCGCTCGCGAAGAGGGGAGGCTGGCGGTTGTAGGCGCGCTGGTAGAAGTTGTGCCCCAGCTCGTGATGGACCGTGGTGAAATCCACGCCGGTGATCTGGATGCACATCTTGAGGCGCAGGTCGTCCTTCCAGTCGATGTCCCACGCGCTGGCGTGGCAGACGACGTCGCGGTCGCGCGGCTTCGTGAACAGCGAGCGGTCCCAGAAGGACATCGGGAGGGGCGCGAAGCCGAGCGACGTGAAGAACCGCTCGCCGTACCGGACCATCTCCTTCGCGTCGAGCTTCTTCGCCCGCAGCAGCGCGGTCACGTCGACGCCGGACTCGTCCTTCGCGGGCTTCAGAAAGTCGTAGAGGTTCCCCCACTCCTGGGCCCACATGTTCCCGAAGAGGTGGGCGGGGACCGGCTTGCCGTCGGGGACGAGGCCCTTGCCGTAGCGCTCCTGCAGCTTCGAGCGCACGTAGCAGTGGAGCGACTCGTAGAGCGGCCGCACCTGCTCCCAGAGGCGGTCCACCTCCTTCGCGAACTCGTCGGGGGGCATGTCGTACCCGGAGCGCCACAGGGCTCCGAGGTCCGCGAAGCCGAGCTCCCGCGCCCCCTCGTTCGCGAGGGTCGCGAATCGCTCGTACTTCGGTCGGAGGGGCCGGCCGATGGCGTGCCAGCCGGTCCACAGATCGAGCAACTCCTTGGGATCCTGGCTCGACGCCAGGCGATCCTCGATCGCGGCCAGGTCCATGCACTCCTTGCCCGGCGGGCAGTACTGCCCCTTCCCGTACGCCCCCTCCATCGACGCCGCGATTTGCGACAGCTCCGCCTGCTTGGCGGAATCGCTCGGCGCCACGAGTGCCAGGGAGACCTTGAGGAGCTTGATCTTCCGCGCGACGTCGGAGGGGAGGTCGAGCCCGTCGAAGCGGGTGGCCAGGGAGGCGAGGCGCATGGTCGCCGCGATCACCGCCTGGCGGGCGTCCGCCGCGATCCGCTCGGTGTCGTCCGTGATGAAGTTGGCCTGCACCCAGGCGCTGCGCTCGGCCGCGATCCACAGGCCGAGCAGCTCGGACTCGGCCCCCTCGATGAACTTCCGGGCCTCGTCCGCGGTCGCGGTCGAGGCCGCGCTCGGAGTCGGTTCCGCGAAGGCGGGGAGCGTCAGGGCCACGAGAAGAGCGGCGAGCGCGAGAAGCTGCCGGCTGGAGCGACGAATCATGTCGGTCTCTCCGTGGAGCGGGACGCCGCTCCCCAGGGGATTCGAGGATCCAGCAGTATAAACGCTCCCGGGCGGGCCCGGTGCGCGTCGGTCAGACGACGTTCGCGACGATGATCACCTTTCCCAGGAGCTCGTCCTCGATCAGGTGACGGAAAGCTTCGCGGGCCTCGCTCAGGGGGTAGGTACTGTCGATGATCGGTGTGATCTTCCCGGCTTCGAGAAGCTCCCCGAGGACGGCCATCGCGTCTTGCTTGGTGGGCATCGGAACGCCCATGCCTCGCAATTGCTTTACGAAGCGCGAGAGGAAGATCAGCCACAGGAAGTAAGGGATGAGGCCGAACACTCGCTTGCCCGACGCCCCGAAACGCTCGTGCCCGATGAGCACGTACCTCCCGTCGGGCTCGAGCGCGCGCCTGCACGCGGAGAACGAACGATTCCCCGGGACATCGAAGACGAGGTCGTAGCGAACGCCACGCCGGGTGAAGTCCTCCCGGCGGTAATCGACGACCTCGTCCGCCCCCAACGACCGGAGCATGCCCAGCTTGCTCGCGCTATCCACTGCGGTCACGCGCGCCCCGTGGGCTTTGGCGATCTGTAAGGCGAGGGAGCCGACTCCGCCCCCGGCGCCGTTGACCAACACCTTGCGTCCCGGCCGCCACCGCCCTAGGTCCCGCAGGTTCTGCAGGGCGATGAGCCCGGAGGTGGGGACGGAGGCGGCCTGTTCGAACGTGACGTTGTCGGGCTTCAACGCCAGCAAGTCCTCTCGAACGGACACGAACTCCGCCAGGGCGCCGCCGTTCGTCCACTGCTGGGCGACGATGGTCTCGCCGAACACCGGGTCGCCCGGCCGGAACCGTGTCACGCCCTCGCCGACGGTCTCGACGATCCCCGCCATGTCCGTGCCGGGGATGGGGTTCTTGGGTTTGGAGAACCCGGCCCCCATGAGTCGAAGGACATAGGGGCGCCCACGCACGACGTGCCAGACGTCCGGATGGATCGAGGCCGCGCGTACGCGCACCAGGACCTCCCCGGCGCCGGCCGTCGGCTTGTCGACTTCCCGGACCACCAGCTCATCCGGAGATCCGTACTTCTCTTGGACGATCGCCTTCATTGCGCCTCTAGGTCCGCTGCCGCGTCATGTCGGACGGCGTCGCTGCCTCCAGGGACTGGCGGATCCCCGGCCTCCTGCGCCTCGAGATCGTCTTTCACTCGCTCTTCGAGCACGTGCCGCGCGGAGGGCTCGACGATCGCCTGGACCTCGAGAAACGCGTTCCCGAGCGCTCCGCTGCTTCCATGCTTGCTCCGGTAGTAGATCCAGCCGCGTCGTTCCGCCCACACGGCGATCCTGTGAAGGCACAAAAGACCTCCCAGCACGCCGAGCGCGATCAAAGCGTATCTCATGCGCCGCGTCGCATCGGTAGACCTCGTGCCACGCCGCATTGCCGCGTCGGCGGCACGTCGTCGCTAGGCATGAAACCGCAGCACGTAGCTCACTACGAGCGCGCATACGTACAGCCCGACTCCGAATACGGCATGTGTCGCAAGGCTCTTCAGCCTGGCCTGCGCCGGTTTGGCTGTTCTGGAAGCCGCAATGCCGAAGCCCAACGACGGCTGCAGGACGAAGAACGGGAACACCACGGTGCCAATTCCGTAGAGCAGCGCAGGCAGCACGGTTGGTCGCACGAGCCAGTCACCCGATGCAAGAACGACGAACACGAGCGCGAACACGACGCCGATAGTGTAGTGGGCAATCCAGCCAACCGTGCATTCGAACGGCCTCTGCGGCGCAGCGCCGATACTCGCGTGCCTGAAAGTTCCCCCCGGCATGTGGCGAAGCCAGCGTCCGAGCAAACAGTAGTTGAGCGACGGAATGCCGAACGCACGCTTCAGGAACAAGTTCCACAGGTCCATGAGCAGGGTTGCGCCAATACCGATGGCAATTGCACCAAGAATGTAGTGTGCTTCGATGGCCATGATCTACCTCGACACGGATGTTGCTGCCTCATCAGTGGTCGGCGGAACTGTGTTGAGGGTAACCGACTTCACCATTCGCGGTAAGACCTAAACTTCTCACCCCGGCGGCGACCCTGTCGTTCCACGGAGGGGGGCAGGTGCGATCCCGCCGCCAGCCTCTGCGCTCCGTGCGGCTCTTCTACGCCCGTTAGGATGCGATTTCAAGTGCGGGGGCAGTGGTCGTGCGAGGGTCGGGCAGCATGTGGCGAGCGGGAGCGTCTGGCGCGAGGGAAGATCTATCGCGCGTTCACGGTCGCGCCGGGGCGCCTTGCTGGAGCTGCCGGAGCATGTTCTCGGCCTTGCGCCGGGCGTCGCCGTGGAGGGTCGGAATGAGCTGCTCGAGAGCCGCCTCGGCGCGCGGCCGGTCGCCGAGCTGCGCCGATGCGTTCGCGAGGTTCATCAGGGCAATGGACAGCCTCGGGTTCAGCTTGACCGCGCGGTCCCAGGCGTCGACGGCGCCTCGCAGGTTGCCTTCCTGCGCCAGGATCACGCCCATCGTGTTCCAGCCGTCGGGGATGTAGGAATTCTCTCCAAGCGCGCGCTCGAGCAGCTGCTTCGCCTCGTCCCGGCGCCCGCCGTTGAGGAGCAATACCGACAGGTCCACCAGGGCGGCCGGGTAGGTGGGATCCAGCTTCAACGCTCGCTCGAACCGCGCGCGAGCTTCGTCGAGCCGGCCCTGCGTCGCGGCGATGGTGCCCAGCGTCTCCTGCGTCTCGGGGTTCGGGGAGTCGAGCGCGTCGGACAGCATGGCCCACGCCTCGTCCGGTTTCCCCGCCTGGCTCAGGCCGCGGGCGAGCTGGATCTTCATCTTCTCGCCGCCGATCCCCTTGGAGACCGCCTTTCGGAGCACCGCGAGCGCCTCGTCGGTGTGCCCCGTCTCGGCCTGGATCAAGGAGAGCTGCATGTAGACGTTCGCCATGCCGGGGGCGCGGGCGAGAATCGCCTCGAGGCCGCGGATCGCCCCCTCCGCGTCGCCTCCGTTCCGGTAGCGGAGGACCGCCGCGTTGACTTCGTCGTCGAGGCCGATCAGGCTCTTGGGGTCGGTCGAGGCGTCGAAGCGGGACGGCGCCGGCGAAGGGGACGACGCGACGTACCCGAGCGCGCGGAGTTTCTCCACCACGTCGCGCTCCGGATTGTCGCGGGCGGGCTCGCGCCGCGCCGCGGCCGGGATCCCGGAAGCGATCTTGCGATACTCCCTGCCGCTCGCGGGGAGCAGGTTCTGCTTCTCTCCGGGATCGGCCGCCAGGTCGTAAAGCTCGGGCAGGGGGAGATCGATCGCCTTCCGGCTTCCCTCGATCCGGCCGTAGAGGGGGGCCCAGCCTCGGTTGAGCCAGGCGCTCAACGCCTCGAAGTACGACGGCGCGTCGTCCACCGCGGGGGAGAGCAGCGATCGCCCTGCCAGCGTCGCCGGAGCCGGGAGGCGGAGGATCTCGAGCAGGGTGGGCACGATGTCCACGTGCCGCGCGGGGCGCGGGTCCGAGCCCGGCGCGATCCGCCCCGGCGACCAGAGCACGAGCGGGATCCGCAGCGTCTCCTCGTAGGCGAAGACGCCGTGGCTCTGCTCGCCGTGATCCCCCAGCCCCTCGCCGTGGTCCGACGTGAACACGACCACCGGCGAGCGGTCGCGCTCCTTCTCCAGCGCCTCGACGAGCGGCTTCAACTGCTGGTCCGCGAGCGCCGCCTCGCCGTAGTAGGGCGCGGCGCGGTAGCGGCTCGCGAACGGCTCCGGCGGCTCGTACGGGAAGTGCGGGGCGAACAGGTGGACCCAGAGGAACCGAGGGCTCGAGCGCTGCGCCTCCCACCACGCCATGGCCAGCTCGACGGTCTTCTCGCCCGGACGCTCGGCCAGCTTCGACGGGTTCGGCGAGAACCCCTCGCACCGGTCGTCGTACGCGTCGAATCCCCGAGTGAGGCCGAACCGGCCGTCGAGCGTGAACGCGGAGACGAACGCCCCGGTCGCGTACCCCGCCCGCTTCAACGCGGTGGCGAGCGTCTCGACGTCGGGGTGCAGCACGAATCCCGCGTTGTCTCGGATGCCGTGCTGGTACGGGTACACGCCGGTCAGGATGCTCGCGTGCGACGAGAGGGTCATCACCGCGTGCGCGTGCGCGAAGGGGAAAGCGCGTCCCTCGGTCGCGAGCCGGTCGAACGCCGGGGTCTCGACCTTGCCGCTTCCCGAGAACCCGGTGGCGTCGTAGCGCAGGGTGTCGATCGTGACCAGCACGATGTCGGGCTTGGCGGCCGCGTCCGCCCGCGATCTCGACCCGGTCGCCGAGGGCGTTCCGGGACCGCCGCACGCAAGAAGAGAAGCCGCCGCGAGCGCCGTCGCGGCGAGGGTCATTCCGGTGCGCGGAATCCCGCGGAGCATACGGGCCATCATAGCATCCCGTGTTACGATGCGGCCCTTTCGGACGTCCGGCGCGGCGCGCCGGGGCCGCGGGAGGATGTCGTGTCCGACAGCAAGAGCGGGTGGCTCTCCGGAAGCCGGATCAATCCCGACCCGATCCGCAAGGGCGTCGCCGTGGCGGACCTCGTGGACGGGGCCTTCCTCGCCTACAACGCCGGGCGCCTCCAGAAGGCCGCGCGCCTGTTCGTCGAGCGGATGCTCGACCCCGGCAGCTGGGTGGGCATGAGCCTCTCGGGAGCGCTCACCCCGGCCGGCATCGGCCGGTCCGTCCTGGTCCCCATGATCCGCGCGGGGTTCGTGGACTGGATCGTCTCGACCGGCGCGAATCTGTATCACGACGCCCACTTCGGCCTCGGCTTGGCGCTCCACCGCGGCGACCACCAGGTGGACGACCGCATCCTGCGCGAGGAAGGTGTCGTCCGCATCTACGACGTCGTGTTCGACTACAAGGTCCTGCTGAAGACGGACGCCTACCTGCGGGAAGTGATGCTCGCGCCGGAGTTCCAGCGCGACATGTCGTCCGCCGAGCTGCACGCCCTTCTCGGCAAGTACCTCGCCGCGCGCGAGGACGAGCTGGGAGTGCAGGACACCTGCGTGCTCTCCACCGCGTACCGGTGCGGCGTGCCGTGCTACACGTCGTCCCCCGGCGACTCGTCCATCGGCATGAACGTCGCCGAGCTGTGGCTCAGGAGCCGCGGCCCGCGCATCGACGTGTCGCGCGACGTGAACGAGACCGCGGCGATCGTGTACGGGGCGAAGAAGAGCGGCGGGACGTCGAGCGTCCTGCTCCTCGGGGGAGGCTCGCCGAAGAACTTCGTGCTCCAGACCGAGCCGCAGATCCAGGAAGTGCTCGGCCTGCCCGAGGAGGGGCACGACCACTTCATCCAGATCACGGACGCCCGCCCGGACACCGGCGGCCTCTCCGGCGCGACGCCCAGCGAGGCGGTTTCGTGGGGCAAGCTCGATCCGGACAAGCTCCCGGACACCGTGGTGGTCTACGGCGACAGCACGATCATCGTGCCGCTCCTCGCCGCCTACGCCCTGACGCGCCACGAGCCGCGCCCGCTCCGCCGCCTTTACGACGAGCGCGAGCGGCTGCTCGACGCGCTGCGCCGGGACTTCGTCGGGAAGACGAAGGAGTAGGGGCCGCGCGGAGCCGGGCCGTGGACGCTCGGAGGGGATAGATGGCGGCCGCTCCGCGACGGATCCGGGAACTGGCGGCCAGGACGGGATGGCCGCTGGCCCTCTTCGGCATCTCGGCGCTCCTGCGCGGGATCCACCTAGCGACCGTCACCGGCTCGAAGTACTTCACGCACCTCGGACTCGACCCGCTCTTCTTCGACGAGTGGGCGCGGCGGATCGCCGGCGGCGAGTGGCTCGGCGGCGGGGTCTTCTACCAGGACCCGCTCTACCCCTACTTCCTGGGAACGCTCTACTCGCTGTTCGGCCCGAGCCACGCGGCAGCGGTCGCCATGCAGCTCCTTCTGGGATCGCTCGTGGCCCCGATGGTCTTTCTGGCCGCGTCACGGTGGTTCGGCCGACGCGAGGCGGCAGTGGCCGGCCTCCTCGCCGCGACGTACCTGCCGTCCATCTACTACGAGGCGATCGTCCTCAAGACCTGGATGGACGTGTTCCTCGCGGCGGCGGCGCTCCTGGCCCTCTCGCGCGCGGTCGGCTCCGGCCGACTTCGCGAGTGGGTCCTGGCGGGTTTCCTGTTCGGGATGTGCGTGCTGTCTCGCGGGAACCTCCTGCTCGTCGTCGCGGCGCTCGCGGTCTGGATCCTCGTGGACCGGTCGGCGCTCGGAGAGAGCTGGACGCGCCGCCGCGCGATGACGGCCGCGCTGGTCCTCGTCCTCGGCAGCGCCGCCGTACTGGGGACGACCGCCGCGCGGAACCGGTGGGTGACGGGCCGCTTCATCCTGACCACGGTGCAGGGGGGGCAGAACTTCTACATCGGGAACAACGCGGGCGCGCGCACCGGCCGCTACGAGCCCCCGCCGTTCCTCAGGACGAATCCGAAGTACGAGGAGCGCGATTTCACGGCGGAGGCCGAGAGACGCACGGGCCGCCGCCTCGACCCCGTCGAGACGTCCTCGTTCTGGTTCCGGGAAGGGGTCTCGTGGGTGACCTCGCACCCCGGCGACTGGCTCGCGCTCACCTGGCGCAAGGTGATGGTCTACTGGAGCGCCTACGAGGTCCCCGACAACCTCGACTACTACGCGTACCGGGAGACTGCGCCGGTCCTGCGCTGGCCGCTGCCGGGCTTCGGCCTCGTCGTTCCCCTCGGGCTGCTCGGCGCGCTGCTGGCGCTACGGCGGCCCGGCTGGCCGCGAGGGGCACTCGTGTACGCGGGCGCCTACACCCTCTCCGTGATCCTGTTCTTCGTCATCGCCCGGTACCGGATGGCGATGATCCCGGCCCTGTTCCCCTTCGCGGGATTCGGCGCGGTCGAGCTGGCGCGCAGGACACGGGAAGCGGCTCGCGACCGGTCCCGCCGGCCCGCCGCGGCCACGGCGCTGCTCCTCGCCGCGGCGGCGTTCGCCTTCGTGAACCTGCCGGTCCGGGCCCCCGAAAACCACTGGGCCTACAGGGTCGCCTCCTCCCTTCGCATCCCCTCGGTGCTCGAAAGCTCCTCCGTGGCCCACTTCAACATCGGGGTCCTGCTCGCCAAGGCCGACGACCTCGCGGGGGCGGAGGAAGAGCTGCGGGAAGCCATGCGCCAGGATCCCCGGCACGTGGAGGTCCACGTCGAGCTCGGGAAGGTCCTGGCCCGGCAGGGGCGAGACCGGGAGGCGATCGCGGAGTACCGGCGCGGGCTCGAGATCTCGCCCGGCCGGGCGGACATCCACCAAGTCCTCGGTAATTTTCGGCTCATTTCGCGCTTGCTTTCCCGCTTTTTCCCACTTGTTTCCCACTTCTGTTTGGCCGGCACCGAAATAAAAAAGAAGGCGGCGGGAGGCGCACCGGTCACCTGCCAGGAGTGGACCACCGTAATCGGGTTAGAGGGCCCCTCCCCTATTTTACCTAGCCATTTTTCGGAAAAAATGTTTTTATCAAATAACATATTGATTACTTTACTTTTAATTAGATCTATGGGGCATTTTTGTGCTCATTTCGCGCATATTTTTCGGTAATTTCGCGCTTGATTTCGCGTTTGGTCGCGCCTGGTTCGCGCTGGGGGGTCCCCTGGTCTACAATTAATTTGGACACCAATTTTGGAGATAATAAGATAACTGAGGAGGTGTCCAAATGAGTCGAGAAGGTAAATCACCGCCAGGGTCAGAGCCAGACGCCCGGAGGGCGGTTGGCGATGGGCCTGGCCAACCCGGCAAGGCACCGGTGTATTCTTTCAAACAAAAGGCAGCCATTGTCGTGCGTCTGCTGCGGGGCGAAGATTTGGAGCTGCTTTCTCGGGAAATAGGAGTTACTGCGGCCCAGATCTCCCAATGGCGGGAGAAATTTCTGCAGGCCGGCCAGGCTGCCCTCAAGAAAGAGCCCAGAGAGAAAAAAGATGCCGAAGTTGCCCAACTGAAAGAAAAATTAGGTGAAGTCACCATGGAGTGTGAACTTCTCCACCAGAAGGTCGAGCGCTTGGAGTCCGGACGCCCTTTACGGTGGCGGAGGTCGAGGAAATAAGCCGGACCACCTCGCCCTCCACCCAGAAAGTTTATACTCGGCGTCGAGTCTGTCGGGTCTGGCGCTTGCCTCGGTCTACCTTTTATGCCCAACGTCAGCGGACCCGGCAACCGGATGGTCCCCGGCAACGCCCTGGTCCCATGGGACCGTGTTCTGATGAGATGCTGGTGGAGCACATTCGCACCGTCTTGACTCATTCGCCCTTCTCCGGTGAAGGCTATCGTAAGGTTTGGGCCCGCTTGCGTTTTCGCGGCATTCGCACCTCGACACGCCGGGTCCTGCGGCTGATGCGGCAACATGGATTGTTGGCGCCGCAGCGTCGGGGCCGGTCTCCTGGCCCACGCCATCATGACGGCACCATTATCACCAACCGGATCAACGACATGTGGGGCACCGATCTGACTACGACGATGACCCTGACCGAAGGGCAAGCCAACATCTTCTTTGCAATCGATCATTGTTCCCTGGAATGCGTTGGTATCCATGCCGCTCCCGTCGCTACCAGGTTCGAAGCCCTGGAACCATTCGCCAGGGGGTCCGGAACACTTCGGTGCTTTTGGGCCTCAGGTGGCTCAAGGACTGAGTCTGCGGCATGATCACGGCAGCCAATATGTTTCTCGTGATTTCCAAGCGGAAATTGCCTTTCTGGGCATTGCCAGCTCTCCGGCCTTTGTCCGGGCTCCAGAGGGCAACGGCTGCGCCGAACGCTTTGTCCGCACCTTGAAAGAAAATCTCTTGTGGGTCAGGACCTTCCAGACTATCGAGGAGCTGCGCCAAGATCTCCTCCTTTTTCAACGCCTTTATAACGAATCCTGGATTATCGCCAGGCATGGCTATAAAACGCCAACTCAAGTCAGACAGGAGCAAATTCACGCACTGTCATGTGCGGCATGATTTGGTCGCCAAAGTGTCCAAAAAACTGTGGACCTTAACAGGGGGCTCGCATTTTTTGCGCGGTCGGACAAGTCTTTTGGAGTTAGCGGTACATATTCTGCGAGGGCATGTTCGCATAGGTCTCAGCTAAAGGGGCACGGCAGCGCCGGGGTCCTACCGGGAAAAATTATTTTCAAAAATCAGGATAACTGCCAGACAGCCTGAGAAGGTCACAGCAGCCGGGCAGCCATCGGTAAGGTTATTAAAGCAGAAATGGAAGGGAAAAAACAGAACAGGTGGGACAGATGTCATTAAAAGACAGATTTCAGTTTACGGTTTTCCGTTTTCCGAAAAATCTAAGATGATATGGGGGACTGGGATAATGGTTAAAAACAGAAATAAGGGAAAAAGAGGCAAAGTTGTTGGTTCTTAGGAAAGGGCGAGGGCTAATGCTTCTATCTTGGTTTATCTAATCCTTTTTAGTCAGCATCTTTACAGATATGTTTCGCCAATGAATCTTTGATCTCACGGTGTCGAGGAATTGGTTGGGATATTTTTGTTTCCGGGTTTTGATACCAATCATGCCGACCACCATGACGGATGAGAAGGCAACCTCGTTCTGAGAGTAAACGGATTAAATCCTGCCGCTTCATGCCACAAGGAGCTCGCCGACCTGATAAACTTTGGGAATTCTGCCACTGGTCAGTTCGGCATAGATATCCTGCAGATTTTCTTTGAGTTCAGCAAGGCTTTCCCCTTGAGTGCGATAGTCCGGGAACTCTTCCAGCCAGCCGATGAACATATCGTCTTCCTGATAATAAATAAATTTTTTCGTTTCCATGGTCAGGGCCTTACTTTTTAGGATAATGAACATTCTAATTGTAATTATACCATGAATGGCAGTATTGAGGTTGACTTTTTAGGCACAATCATAGAGTCTGGAGAAAAAAACGTTCATCGCCGACTGAAGGACATGCGGGAAGGCATCCATGGCACTAACTAGTCTCATCCGAAAACTACGGATTCAAAAGGTTAAAATAGCTGTTCGCCAGTAAAAAGCGGCCGGCAGATGAAAGAATTCAATCAAATGAGAGTGCAACCTAAGGTTAAGTCACAGTCATCTCCGATTTTTCCCTCTTTTGGGACGCACTCCTCCTCTGGTCAAGAAAAAATCTGGGCAAGTCCTTTAATGAGCTTCAGTTTGGGCCATCCCCAGAACCAGCAGGTTGTAGGAAACGATGGCACTCCACACATACTGCTTAAATCCAGGCCAACCCGACCAGGTGCAACGGCTCAAGCCAAAGGCTCGTTTCAACCGGGAGATATTCGCTTCGATACCGGCCCGGAAGTTTCTCAGCTTTTTAAACACCCGGTGACTCTTGACCATTTCCAACACCGACAACCCTCTTTTCCTGGCAAACACGACATCTTTAATCCCTCTGGCTTTGGCCTGATGCAAGTTATCCCGAGAGGCAAAACCGCCATCCGAAGCCACTTGCCGGGGTGGGCGCTGAAAGAGGTGTTCCTGCCGATCCAACATGACCGGAAACATGGCGGCGTCAGCGGGGTTACCTCGCTCTACCAAACAATCCAGAATCAGACCAGAACTGACCTCCGGTCAGAAAGACCTTGTGACCGTATTGGGTCTCCCGGCCACCCTTGACAATGATGTCGGTATGACATTCAAAGAAAGAAACCAACTTCTCGGCCGCAGAGACCTTCTCCTGCCGGAGTACCCGTCGCTCAGTTTGGTCAAGAATTCTCTTGAGAAGGGTCAAGGCCCGTTCCAACTCGGCCAACAAGCTGATGTGCCGCCATGATCTCTTCCAGGTCGTTACTGGCAAAGGCTCTCAGGCAGGCATGCGCCTCCACCCCATAGCCCTGCACCTTCGTCGCCAGAGTCAAGAGCTCCCGATAAGCCTTGGTTCTCACTTTTTCTTTCCGAGCGTTCAGGATAATCATCACCCGCTTCTTGGCAGCTCGCTGATGATCGGCAAACCGGTATCCCGGGGTTGGCTGCAGAGACTTCCCCGCCTGCAGCAGACGGGTGATGACCCTGATGCCATCTTGCAGCAAGAGTCGAATCAGTCGGATGATGAATATTGCTGTCAACTACCGTGGAGTCCAACCGTATCTTCCGACCCTTCTCCAGCTTCTTGGCGGCAGCATACTGGATCAAAACCTGATTAATGGCCTCCCAGGTTTCGGCGCTGAATGCCTTGATATTCTCTTGCAAAGTCGACTCACTGGGATATTGTCCCATCCTGCAGCCGGGAGAAGGTTCGAAAAGATTCCGAGTCTTCCAAATGAAAGGCCAATTCCTCATAGGTCAACTCCCGGTATTGCTTCAAAATGGCACAGCGCAGCACTTGCTCAGCATTCAGACCGGGACGGCCGGTATCAGACCTCCGGTAGGGCACGAGATCTTGGTAGATCAGATCCAAAAGAGGACGATTTTCATCCAGGATGTGAGAGATCGCTTCCAATTCACTGACAACTTTATTTTTCTTTCTCATCTTCGCAAACAGGTTCAGCTGAGGGTCTCTTTTGAGTCGCATTTTTCTCTTCTCTGCATTATGACTTTATTATAATAATCAATAAGTTATGCAGAAAGAATATCAGTTTTGATCATGAAAAACAATGCTTAAATCTTACTTATTGCAACTATTTCAATAGAATACAGTTTCCGGATGGAAACTAATTAAGATTATTACGGAAAAATTGAAAAGTTATGCTGAAGAGATAACCGCCACTTTTGCACTGCCAATAACATGCAATCCAGAAGATCAACTGAAAGGGCCGATGGCCACCTTGCTGAAAGAGATCGGCAAGGCGATGGGACTGACCGTGGAAGTGGCAACGGAAGTCCATGCAGAGAAACTGGGGCGGCCTGATCTGGGGGTGGCCGTCAAGGGACTATTAAATGGGCATGTTGAATTAAAGGCACCAGGCAAAGGGGCAAACCCGGAAAAGTTCAAAGGGGGCGACCGGGACCAATGGGAGAGATTCCAAAATCTGCCCAATCTGATCTACACCGACGGGAATGACTGGGCCTTGTACCGCAGCGGCGTGCGGCAGGGGCAGAGAGTGCGATTAGCCGGTGATGTAACCAAAGACGGCAATGAGGCCATCGCCGGCATGGAAGCCGAAGCCTTGGATTTGATGCTGCGTGATTTTTTCTATTGGCAGCCCATCGTGCCGGCCCAACCCGCCGCCCTGGCCAAGATGCTGGCACCCCTCTGCCGTTTGTTGCGCAGTGATGTCCTGATGGCTTTAGGAAACAAGGAATCAAACCTCTCGTTACTCGCCGCAGACTGGCGACAGTATCTCTTCCCCGATGCAGATGATCTCCAATTCGCGGACGCCTATGCCCAAACGCTTACTTATGCCTTGCTCCTGGCCCGCCTGACCGGCAAGGAAGAGGGATTGTCCATCCACCAGGCCGTTAACACCATCCGCACCGGCCACCGCCTGCTGGCCAACACCTTGAATATCCTGGCGGACCCCAAGGCCAGGGAGGAGATTAAGACCCCGGTGGATTTGTTGGAACGGGTGATCGGGGCAATCGACCAAGAAGCATTCATCAAAAAAAGCAAGGGGGAGCCCTGGCTCTATTTTT
>CAVVHE010000009.1:0-637204 GCA_963748015.1 Terriglobia bacterium
ATACTCCAAGCGCCTCCTCGGGAGACGATCGCCCGTGCTCACCGAGGTTCCCGTTGACCGCGTCGTTCGTGTAAGCCGAGCGCCTCGTTCCCTTGGAGCCGATGGCAGGCCCGCGAGGCGCCGGCACGCGTCCTTGACGCCGGCGCGTCTCGCCGTACAATCTCCCTGGTACTTGCTCCCCGTCCGACACGCCGCAAGGCCTCGGACGGGGTTATTCGTTTTCGGGGGCCGGAATGGCCCCTGAACCACCTGTCAAGCGTGCCGTCGCCTTCATAGACGGGCAGAATCTGTTCCACGCGGCCCGCGAGTCTTTCGGTTACACCTATCCGAGCTACGACGTCCTGGCGCTGGCGGGAACGATCTGCGGGCGGATGGCGTGGGATCTTCTCCAAGTTCGCTTCTACACCGGGATTCCAGATCCGGCAGACGATCCCTTCTGGAACTACTTCTGGATCCACAAGCTCGCGATGATGGGCCGGCAGGGCGTCCATTCGTACTCGCGCCCCCTCCGCTACCGTAACCGCCGCGTCAAACTCCCCGACGGCTCCGAGCACGCCTACCTCGCGGCCGAAGAGAAGGGAATTGACGTCCGCATCGCCCTGGACGTGATACGCCTGGCGCATCGAAGCGAGTACGACGTAGCGTTGATCTTCAGCCAGGACCAGGATCTCTCCGAGGTTGTTGAGGAGATTCGCGCGATTTCCCGCGAGCAACGTCGCTGGATCAAGGTAGCCAGCGCGTTCCCCTCGAGTCCGGCGAGCATCAATCGACGGGGCATCGAGAGCACCGACTGGATCAGGATCGAGAGGGGCACCTACGACGCCTGCTTCGACCAGCGCGACTACCGTCCCAAGAAGGCGGGTGGCACCCCTTCTGGCGATTGAAACGCCCGGCTACGCCCACTGCTGTCGTCCCCGTGGGCGCGGCCGTCGGAGTGCGAACTTCGCATCCCGTACGAGGAACGGCCCTGCCTGCTTGACCACGAAAGTAGCGATCACGATACTTGCCGCGCCTCCTCGGGAGATACACGCCCGTGGTCCCCGAGGAACTCGTCGATGGGGTCGCGCTGAACCTCCTGCGGCGGCTGAATCCCCTTCAGGTGCGCCGGGCCCTGCGAGAGGTCGGCAGCCCGGGTGAGATCGCGTCCCGGCTGTCGCCCTCGCGACTGGCCGGGGCGCTTCGCCTCAGGAACGGGGCGGAAGTCGCGATCGCGGAGGGACGAGGCGGGCCCAGGCGCCGGGCCGCGGCCGGCCTTCCGCCTCGGCTGACTAGTGGCAATCCCCGTTGCCGGGCCTGACCACGAGGGCCTTGCCCGATGACTCGGTACCGTACGAGCTGCTGCCCGTCGAGTCGGTGTACTGCGTCGCGTAGAACCACACGTGACCGGGGGCGGGGATCGCGGTGTCCTCCTGCCCGATCGTGGTCGTGGCCGTGGTGTGGCTCGCGATGCAGTGTACGATCCCCAGATCGACCTCGGGGCCTTGCACCGTGAGGTTCGCGAGATCGCCGCGGATCACGTCGTAGTAGAGGGCCCCGTCGACCGCGCCCCAGAGCACGACGGTGCCGTGCGCGCCGTCGAGCTTAAGGTCGATCGGCTCGATCTTCTTGTCCCCCATGTCGTGCGGGACGTCGACGAGGGCGGATGCGGTCGAGCTGTTGCTCGACCGGTCCGTGGCCTGGTAGGTGAGGGTGTACACGCGCCCCGTGCCGCCACCGTCGCGCTCGGAGCGGAGCTCGACCTCGAAGTCCGGGGTGCCGATCGCCGCATCCTGGATGTCGTCGCCGTCGTTCGGCTCGTTCGACGTCGCCGAGAACAGCGTGACGGCCGGGTTCGGGTCGCAGATGTCCCTCGCGACGACCGTGGCGTTGATGTTCCACATCGTGTGGTTCGGCGGCCAGAGGGCGCTCGGGCTGGCCGCGGCGGTGATCGTCGGCGGGATCGTGTCGCGCACGGTCACCAGGGTCTCGCAGCTCGACGGGTTCCCCGAGCCGTCGGTCGCGGTGAAGGTGACGACGGTGGTGCCGAGCGGGTAGGAGCCGGAAGCGTCGGCCCCGCCGCCGTTGTGGGAGTTGGCGATCGTCACGGCGCCGCAGACGTCGGACGCCGTTGCGGGCGGCACGCTGACCGCCGACTGCAGGTTGCTCTGGCACTCGATGACGATCGGGGCCGGGCAGGCGATCACCGGCGGGACCGTGTCCCGCACCGTGACGGACGTGGTGTCGGGCGCCGAGGTCTCGTAGCCGTCGTTGACGAGGAGCGTGGCGACCGTCGATCCCAGCGGGAACTGGCGGTCGGCGTCGCGCTGGCCGGGTCGTCGAAGGTGATGCCGGGCGCGCTCCACGAGTAGGTCAGCGGGTCGCCGTCCGGATCGGTGGAGACGCCACCGTTCAGCGTCGCGCTCGCGCCGCTGTTCCCGGTGCACTCGAGCTGCTGGTCGTCGCCGGCCTCCGCGATGGGCTTCCGGTTCACGGTGAGCGTGACGGGCACGTCCACCGCCGGGCGCGCCGGATCGTCGCTGGTGAGGTGAATCGACGCGCGGTGCGTACCGTGAGTAGCTTCGCGGCTAGTCGCGTCGAACGAGACCGTGACCGTCGCGCACTCGCCCGCCGGGATGGTCCCGCCGTTCGGGGCCGTGCTGACCCACCCCGCGGGCGATTTGAACTCGATCGCCAGGTTGTCGTGGGCATAGAGGGCCCCGAACGCGACGCTGAGGCCGTCGAGCCTCGTCGCGTTCTGGATTCCGATGGACGCGAAGATCGGCGGGACAGTCACCGTCAGGTACTGATAGACGATCTTGCCGCTCGGGTACAGGATCAGCTCGAAGTCGAGGCTCCCCTCGGAATACTGACGTCGCCAGGTCCTGGTACTGCAGGATGAATCGGCTGCCGTCGTTGTAGTAGTAGGCCTTGCTGCCGGCCCCCATCAGGAGGTCGTCCCAGAACGGCGCGAGCATGTTCTCGGGATACAGTGTCCCACCCGTCGGGAGCCGCAGGCCCCTCCGGGAGAGGTCGCCGTTCTGGATGGTGCTGGTGAAGCTCAGCCAGCCGTTCGTCGAGGCGTTGATCGTGGTGAAGTCGTTCCCGTAGTACTTGAACGTCATCCCGAGCGGGATGCGGGCGACGAGACTGTCGTCGTTCTGCGGGAAGCTGATCGCGGTCCCGATCGTCGAGATGTCGACCCAGTTGAACGCCGGGCCGTCCGGCGCGTCGGAGTCCTTCCAGGGATAGCCAAAGGTGTCGGGCCCGCCGCTGCCGAGGATGCCGGGCATCGGATCGGGCTCGCCCTTCGCGAGGTCGAGTGCCGAGCGGCGAGCCGCGTCCGCGGCCGAGAGGACGTCTCGTCGAGCCGCTCCAATTGAGATCGCTGCCGCCGGTGTTGCAGATGGACAGCTCGCGCGCGCTGGTTCCGCCGGGTGGCAGGATCTCGGCGATGGACGCCGGGTCAACGCCGATGACCGCAGGCGACAGCGAGGTGCCGTCGAGCGGGATGACGAAGGATCCCATGTCCGGATCGTCGCTCGTGATCGTGAGCTGGCCGTGGTGCGTTCCCGGCGACAGCGGCGAGAAGCGCACGGTCATCGGGATCGACCCGTGGGCCGGGATGGACACCGGCGGCGTGCTGCCGGTCCGGCTGAAGTCGCCGGAGACCGAGACGCTCGTGATGTGCAGGACGTCGGTCCCGGTGTTCTGGATCGCCAGCGGCAGCGTGCGGCTGTTGCCGGGGAAAGTCATCGGGAAGGTCAGCGCCGTCGGGGCCGCGGCGATGTGCGGCATGCCGGTGACGTGGAGGCTCACCGGGACCTGGAACACGCCGTGCGCGGGGTCGTTCGTGGTGACGTTGACGTACGCCGTGTAATCGCCCCCGATCAGCCCGCTCGAGTGGACGTCCACGCCGAGATCGTGGAAGCCGCCGGCCGGGATCGTTCCGGCTTGCGGCGTCACGCCCAGCCAGCCGACGGGCGGGTTGATGTTCGCGGTGTAGGTCAGGTCGCCGGCGCCCTGGTTCTCGAGGTGCAGCAGGTGGTGCACGGCGTCGCCGGAGAGGACCGAGTCGAAGAACGACGGCGGCGTCCAGGCGGCGATCGGCGGCAGGATCGCCGTGCCGCTGACCGGCATGGTCTTCGTCGGGTTCACCGGGTCGTCGCTCACGACCTGCACCGCGGCGTCCGCGGGCAGCGCGCCCGGGGAGGTCGGCAGCCACCTGAGATTGAACAGGCGGAGGCCTCCGGGCGGCAGCGAGAAGGCCGCGTGGGCGAAGACGTCGCCCGTCGCGGGCTCGGAGACCGTCAGCGAGGCGTCGTTGGTGGTGACGTCGAGCACGTTGAGCGTTTCGATGCCCGTGTTCACCACCCAAATCGTCGTCAGGTGGGGATACCCGGCGAATCTCGTGCCGAAGTCGAGCGAGGGCGGGACGATGCCGGCGATCGGCACGCCGAGCACGGTGAGCGACGTCGGGATCCGCCTCGTCTCGGGCAGATTGTTCGTCAGAACGATCGCGCCGTCGAGCACGCCGCCGATCCGGCCCGTCGAATCCAGCTTCACGTCGAACACCACGTTCCCGCCGGGCGGAATGGTCGCGTTGGCCGGCGTCACGGTGAGCCAGTCGGGCGTGGTGAACTCGATCGCCATTTGTTTGTGGAGGTAGGCGGCTCTGAACGCGACGCTGAGGCCGTCGAGCCTCGTCGCGTTCTGGATTCCGATGGACTCGTTGTCCAGGGTGCCGACCATCCCGAGGTACTGGTAGACGATCCGGCCGTTCGGATAGAGGATCACCTCGAAGTCGAGCGTCGCGTTGCCCTGGGAACGTCCCCAGGCCTTGTACTGCAGGATGAACCGGCTGCCGTCGTTGAGGTAGTACGCACGGCTGACGGTTCCGCTTCCAGAGGTCGTCCCAGAACGGCGCGAGCATGTTCTCGGGAAACGTCGTCCCACCCGTCGGCAGCCGCTCGATCCCCCGGGAAGCGGGGCCGTTCTGGATGGTGCTGGTGAAGCTCAGCCAGCCGTTCGTCGAGGCGTTGATCGTGGTGAAGTTGGTCCCGTAGTACTTGAACGTCATCCCGAGCGGGATGCCGGCGACGAGACTGTCGTCGGCATCCGGGAAGCTGATCGCGGTCCCGAACCCCGAGATGTCGACCCACTCGAACACCGGGCCGCCCGGCGCGTCCGAGTCCTTCCAGCGATAGCCGAACGAGTCCGGTCCTCCGGAGGCCGACGCGCCGGCGTCGTCCGCGACGACGAGCTGGCCGTTGCCCTGGTCGGCTGCGGCGTTGACGATCAGGTTCGATCCGCCCGTGTTGTAGACGGTCAGCGGCACGGTCGCCTGCTGTCCGGTGTCGAGCGTCCGGGAGAACGACGTCGGTTCCGTGACCATCTGCGGGGCGGTCAGGCCGTTGCCGGCGGCCGGCACCGTGAGGCTCGGGTTGTTCGCGCCGTTGCTCTGGATCGTGACGGAGCCGGAGTACGCGCCGGCCGTCGCGGGCGTCCAGGTCACGTGGATCGTGTGCGATCTATAGGGCGCGACGTCGAAGACCCGCTCGCTCGGGGTCAGCGTGGGATCGCTCGGCGTGACGTCGGTCACGTGCAGCGTGTCGGTTCCGCGATTGGCCACGATCAGGTCGAGGCTCTTCGCGAAGCCGATGAACACGTCACCGTAGGCGAGGGAGGTCGGCTGGACGCCGACCTGAGGCGCGCCGGTCACGTGGAGCGAGCGCGTTCACGACGAGGTCCGGATTCACCGGATCGTTGCTCAGGACGTGGACGGCGCCCGGGTAGGTTCCGCCCTCGAGCCCCGAAGCGTTCATGTGCAGGTTGATGAGCTTCGACTCGCCAGCACGGAGTCGCCCCGAAGTCGGGAAGACGGTCAGCCAATTCGGTACCGAGGCGATCCGCACCGCCAGATTGTCGTGCAGGTAGGCCTCGTTGTACGCGACCTGGAGCCCCACCGTAGTGTCCGCGTTCTGAATGCCGACCGTGGCGTCGTTCACCGCCCCCGTCATGTTCAGGTACTGGAAGGTGATCGCGCCGCTGGCGTCGAGGATCGCCTGGAACGTGGAGGTGCCCGGCCTCCATCTGAACGGCACGTCCTGCCACTGGATGATCGCGCTGTTTCCGAACGATTGGAAGTACACGCGCCCGGCGCTGGTCGTGTCGAGATCGTCCCAGAACGGCGCGATCAGGTTCTCCGGCACGAAGCCGATCGGCAGCGGCTGGTTCGACCACGCCGTGGACGAGCTCGTGAACGAGGCCCAGCCGTTCGTGCACACCCGGATCGAGTTGAAGAACGTCCCGTAGAACGGGAAGTCGAATCCAAGCGCAATCGGCGTGGACGTCACGTTGTCGCTCGCGATCCCGATGTTCGTGCCGGTGGTCGAGATGTCCGTCCACTGGAACGTCGGGCCACCGGGCTCGTCGCTGTCCACCCAGCGATAGCCGAACGAGTCGGGCCCGCCGGAGTTCTGCGCCACCGGGTCGCCGTGCCGCGGATCCTCCTCGCCCTCGCCGACGAGGCGCGGCGGTTGCGGCGTGACGCTCCTCGGCGCGCCGAGCTGCGGGGCCGGGATGTTGAAGTCGAGCGTGCCGACGCCGACGTTCGGAGAGCGTGAACTGCCGGTCCGCCTGCCCGCCGGTGAAGAGCTCCGCCGACACCGAGGCCGGGCTCACGCTTCCCGTGGGCGGGGGCAGCGTCGTGCCGGACGAGAGATTCGAGAGCGGTCCCGCGTTGCCCCACTCGTCGAAGGCCTTGATGGCGAAATAGTAGAACGTGTTCGCCGCGAGGCCGTGGATCTCCATGCTCTCCGGCGATCCGGAGACCTGCGGCGTGGGCTCGTTGCCCGCACGGGTCGCGGCGGACCAGTTCGCGCTGTCGATCGGGTCCGTGGAGTAGCGCACCTCGTAGTAGGCCGCCGTCCCGACGACGCCGTCGTCACCGGTCGCGGTCCAGGTCAGCGCCATCGTGTTGGAACCCGGATCCACCGTCGCCAGGTCGGTGATCGCGCCGGGCGGAACGGTGTCGGGTGCCGCGAGGGTGAAGAACGCGTTGAGCCGCCCCTCGCTGACGCACTTGCCGACGAGGCCGGAGAGGTTCGGATGGGTATTCGCCTTGTCCACCGAGGACAGCAGCTTCGACTTCAACTGCGCCACGGGGAGGTTCGGGGCCAGCGCCCGCATCAGGCCGAGGACCCCCGCGACGTGCGGGGTGGCCATCGACGTGCCCGACAGCGTGCCGTACGACGCGCCCGGCAGCGTGCTCAGGATCGCGACGCCCGGGGCGGCCAGGTCCACCGTGGTCGCGCCGTAGTTCGAGAACGACGCCAGCGCGTCGTTGGGGTCCGTGGCGGCCACCGCGACGATGTTCGCGAGGTCGAACGCGCTCGGATAAGAGGGGCTCGTGTCCGTGTCGGTTCCGGCGTTGCCCGCGGCCGCGACGAAGGCCATCTCGTGCGCGCCGGCGTTCGCGATCGAGTCGTAGAGAGCCTGCGAGAACCCGCCACCGCTCCACGAGTTGCTCGTCAGGTCCACGCCCATCTGGACCGAGTAGTCCACCGCGGCGGCGGCGTCGGCGGTGGAGCCCGACCCGTTCGAGCCCAGGAACTTGAGACACAGGATCTTGACGTTCCAGTTCACGCCCACCGTGCCGATGCCGTTGTCCCCGACCGCCCCGATGGTGCCGGCGGTGTGCGTGCCGTGGCCGTGGTCGTCAAAGGGATCGCCGTCGTCGTTGTAGAAGTCGTAGCCGTGGACGTCGTCCACGAAGCCGTTGCCGTCGTCGTCGATGCCGTTCCCCGGGATCTCGCCGAGGTTCGTCCAGATGTTGGCCGCGAGATCGGGATGGTTGTAGTCGCAACCCGTGTCGATCACGCCGATGAGCACATTCGGGCTGCCGACCGTTACGTCCCACGCGAGCGTGGCGTCGATGTCGGCACCCGGCGTCCCCCCGGTCTGCCCCGTGTTCCGCAGGGCCCACATCTCGTTGAAGCGGGCGTCGTTGGGGATCACGCTGGCCGTCAGCACGTAGTTCGGCTCGGCGTACTCGACCTCGGGGTTCGCCTTCAGGCGCGCGATCGCCTGCTCGGTGTCGACCCCGGGTCCGAGGCGCCAGTGCTCGGCTTTCGACCGGAACGTGCGGTGAAGCTCGCCCGCGACGTCCGCCCGGGCCGAGGCCTTGTGGCGACCCTCCGCCTGCGGCTTGAACTTGACGATCAGCTCACCGGGCACATAGGCGGCCGATGGCCCGTTGGGTTTCGGAGCGCTCACCAGCGTCCCGACGTCGCTGGCGAGGAAGGCCAAGAGAGCCAGCCCGAGCAGAGCCAAACGGAGTCTTGAACGCGGCATGTGGCTCCCGTCAGAACAGGTGCACACTCCGAAGCCTCGCCGGCCCGAGGGTCGGCACGACTCAGATCACCGGGCTCGACCTGCCGCCACGGCTCGGCCGAGCCTGGAAACGTAATTCGGCGAACCTACCGCCGGCCTGTCGGGAGGAAGACCGACGACCGGCCCGCGGCGCGTCCGCTTCTCGTCCCGCAGCACACGCCATCGTGTTCCTCTCACGACAGGCCCCGAACTGGGCTCGGATCCCGCGCCTCTCAACGGAACTATACGTCGATCTCGATCCGGGGGCGGCGAGGAGAGCCGGCCCCTTGGGACTCCCGGGGAATCCGAGCTTCCTGCGCGGTTTCTTGGTCCTATTCTGGATGGAAAAAGTCCCGTTTCCGTTGACCGCCGGGTCAAAGACCGTAATCCGGTCGGGTGCAGTTCTTGCCGATTGATCCCGGCCATTTGAAATTCTGACTTTCAATCAGCCGGTGCGTGCGCTATCTTAGCTCTCGATGTTCACTCGGACGCTTGCCGACAGGCTCTCAACGCTCTTGGGACCGTTCCCGGTCGTCTTCCTGACGGGTCCCCGGCAGTCCGGGAAGACCACGCTCGCGCGGTCCGCGTTTCCGGATTTCCTCTACCTCTCCCTCGAGGATCTTCAGAACCGTCAGGAGGCGAGCGAGGATCCGAAGGGTTTCCTGGGCCGTCAGGGGAAAGCACCAGGAGTGATCCTCGACGAGGTCCAGCGCGCGCCGGACCTCTTTTCTTACATTCAGGGTGTCGTGGACGACGCGCGAGGCGGTCCCTACCTACTCACGGGATCGCAGCAGTTCCTCCTGTCCGAGAAGATCAGCCAGTCGCTCGCCGGCCGCGCCGCGATTCTCGAGCTGCTACCGCTTTCACTCGCGGAGCTTCTGGGCCGCAAGGCTCGAACGCCGGATCGCCTGCTCGACGAGACCGCCGGGGAGTCCGAGCCCTCCCCGGCCCGGCTCGACGACATTCTGTTCTCGGGGACGTTTCCTCGCATTCATGACCGGAAGCTCGACCCGGCGTCCTGGCTCGACGGTTACGTCCGAACGTACGTGGAGCGCGATGTCCGCACGATCGCCGGATTGGGCGACCTCGACAGCTTCACGCGCTTCGTCGGATTGTGTGCCGGGCGCGCCGGACAGCTCGTGAACAGCTCGGCGCTGGGCTCCGACGCCGGCGTCAGCCACGTGACCGCCAAGCGTTGGCTGTCCATCCTTCGCGCGAGCTACGTCGTCGACTTCTTGCGGCCGCACCACGAGAACTTCTCCAAGCGGCTCGTGAAGAGTCCGAAGCTCTACTTCGTGGACACCGGCTTGCTCTGCCATCTGCTCGGTATCCGTGGAACCGAGGACCTTGCGCTCCATCCGCTGCGCGGCGCGATTTTCGAGAATCTCGTGATCACGGAGTTCCGCAAGCTCTTCCTGCACCACGGAGAGCGTGCGCCGCTCTTCTTCTGGCGAGACTCGCACGGCCACGAGATCGACCTTCTCGTCGATCTGGGTGCACGGCGGGTTCCGGTCGAGATCAAGTCCGGGAAAACCGTGGCGTCCGACTTTCTCGGCGGGCTGGACCGGTACGTCGCCATGTCCGGCGACCCCGAGGCCATCCTGGTCTATGGCGGAGACGCTGCTTACCGGCGGCGGACACATCACGTACGGCCGTGGTTCGCCTGCTCGTGAGCCGCCGGCGCCCGACGTAGCAGCCGCCGCCGGCCTTCCGCCTCGGCTAACTATCGGCGAACCTACAACCGGCTTGTCGGGAGGAAGACCGACGACCGGCACGCGCCTCGTCCGCTTCTCGTCCGGCAGCGCTCGCCTATCGAGTTCTGGTCTGACCCCCATTTCGGCTAGACACCTTGAAACCGCAGGACTCCCCACGGGACAGCGACACCTCGTCCTTGCCTCGTCTTTCAGGGTCGACATTCGGTCGAGGGGGAGCTTTCGGTGATCGGGAACCCTTGCGTCCCGTACCGGCAACCGACGTGCTTGACCGAGAGGATGACGGTCCCGATACTTCCCGCGCCTCCTCGGGAGAGGCATGCCCGTGGCCCCCGAGGAACTCGTCGATTGGGTCGCGCTCAACCTCCTGCAGCGACTTAGCCCGCTTCAGGTGCGTCGGGCCCTGCGCGAGCTGGGAAGCCCCGAGGAGGTCGCGTTCCGGTTGTCCCCCGCGCGGCTGGCGGCGGCACTCGGTCTCAGGGACGGGGCCGAAACCGCCATCGTGGAGGGGCGAAACGGCCTCGAGCGCAGGGCGGAGGAAGAGGTCCGCGCCGCAACGAAGCTCGGCATCCGGCTCGTCACCCTCGCCGATCCGGATTACCCGGCCGCGCTCGAGACGCTGCCGGACGGTCCGATTCTCCTCTACGTGAGGGGCGCCCTCCCCGAAGGGGTGGTCCGGATCGCGATCGTGGGGTCGCGCCGCGGGACGGCTTACGGTCGGAGGGTCGCGACCGCCCTGGCATCGGGATTGGCGCTTCGGGCTGTGGAAATCGTGTCCGGAGGGGCCAGAGGCATCGATACTTGCGCGCATCTTGGCGCCTTGGAGGGTGGAGGCCGGACGGTCGCCGTGATGGGATCCGGTTTCAGGTGCGTCTACCCGCCAGAGAATGAAGAAATGTTCGATAGGGTCGCTGAAAATGGCGCTGTTATCACCGAGTTCCCGTTGAACATGGAGCCAAGACCCGAGAACTTTCCTCGACGGAATCGCATCATCTCCGGTCTGTCCGCGGCCGTGGTCGTGGTCGAAGCCGCCGAGCGGTCGGGCTCCCTCATCACGGCCGCGCACGCCCTCGACCAGGGGCGGGAGGTGATGGCCGTTCCGGGGCCGGTCACCTCGGACCAGTCGGCGGGCTGCCACCGGCTGATCCAGCAGGGGGCGAAGCTGGTCCATGCCGTCCGCCGACGTCCTCGACGAGCTGTCGCCCATGTATCGTGGGGCGCTGCGATTTCCGGACGTCCGGGCCGGCCCCCGACCCCGGCCCGAACCTGGACGGGATCGCCCCGGACGAGGCTGCCGTTTTGGCGCTTTTGGACGATCCGGAGCCGGTCCAGCTCGAGGCTCTGGCCGACCGGGCCCCGTTCGGTATCGCCAGGCTCCAAACGGCGCTCTTTGGTCTAGAGGTCCGGGGCGCGGTTGAACAATTACCGGGGCGGTACTATCTTGGCCGCCGCCGGAGGGGTGCCTGAAGCATGGGACGCGCACTGGTCATCGTCGAGTCGCCCGCCAAGGCGAAGACGATCAACAAGTTCCTGGGACGAGGGTTCGTCGTCAAGGCGTCCATGGGACACGTCCGCGACCTCCCGAAGCGCAGCATCGGGGTGGACGAGAAGACCTTCGCCCCCACCTATGCGGTCCTCCCCGAGAAGAAGAAGACCCTCGCGGAGCTGAAGAAGGCCGCGAAGGGCGCCTCCGCCGTGTTCCTCGCCCCCGACCCCGACCGCGAGGGGGAGGCGATCTGCTGGCACCTCAAGGAAGAGCTGAAGGACGAGACCGACGCCCCGTTCCACCGGGTCATGTTCAACGAGATCACCAAGAAGGCGGTCCTCGGCGCCTTCGAGCACCCGCGGGAGATCGACTCGAACAAGGTGGACGCCCAGCAGGCGCGCCGGATCCTCGACCGCCTCGTCGGGTACAAGATCAGCCCGCTACTGTGGGACAAGGTCCGCCGGGGGCTGAGCGCCGGCCGGGTGCAGAGCGTCGCGCTCCGGATCATCTGCGAGCGCGAGCGCGAGGTCCGCGGCTTCGTCGCGCGGGAGTACTGGTCGGTCCTGGCCCAGCTCGAGGGTAGCGAGCCGCCGGTCTTCGCCGCCCGCCTCGTGGCACGGAACGGGCAGAAGGTCGAGCTGGCCTCGAAGGACGAGGTCACGGCCGCCCTCACCGCGCTCGGCTGGTCGGTCCGCGAGGCCGCGCCGCCCGAGGGAGCCGGGCCGGGGGTCATCGTCCTCGAGGCGTTCCCCGCGGGCGGGCAGACCGTCCCGTTCCGCGTGGCGCGGGTCCAGTCGCAGGAAAAGAGGAAGAACCCGCCCCCGCCGTTCACCACGTCGAAGCTCCAGCAGGACGGCGCGAGGCAGTTCGGCTTCCCGGTGGCGAAGACGATGCGGCTGGCCCAGGGGCTCTACGAAGGGCGCGAGCTGGGCGAGGCCGGGACGGTGGGCCTGATCACCTACATGAGGACCGACTCGACGCGCGTCTCCGAAGAGGCGATCGACGCGGTCCGCGGCTACATCGCGACGACGTACGGCGCCGCCGCCCTGCCCGACAAGCCCCGCCGGTACCGCGCGGCCAAGCAGGCGCAGGAAGCCCACGAGGCGATCCGCCCGACCCTCCTCGAGTTCACGCCGGATGCGGTGAAGGCGTTCCTCGGACGGGACGAGCTGAAGCTGTACACGCTGATCTGGAACCGTTTCGTCGCCTCCCAGATGGAGTCGGCGGTGTTCGACACGACCCGCGCCGACATCGAGGCCGGGCCGTACACCTTCCGGGCGTCGGGGTCGGTGCTCAAGTCGGCGGGCTGGCTCGCGGTCTACCACGAGGCGGTCGACGAGGACACCGCGCAGAAGGAAAAGGAAGAGAAGGAAGAGGAAGAGCCGGAGGACGCCGAGGACCGGCGCCTCCCGCCGCTCCGCGAGGGGCAGGCGCTCGACCTGAGGTCGATCCTCCCCCGCCAGAGCTTCACCCAGCCGCCGCCGCGGTTCACCGAGGCGACGCTCGTGAAGGAGCTGGAAGAGAACGGGATCGGCCGCCCCTCGACCTACGCGACCATCCTCTCGACCATCATGGACCGCGACTACGTCGAGAAGGACCGCGGGCGGTTCAGCCCGACCGAGCTGGGCTTCCTGGTCAACGACCTGATGGTCGCCTCGTTCGGCGACATCGTGGACGTCGGCTACACCGCGCGCATGGAAGAAGAGCTGGACGAGATCGAGGAGGGCCGGCTCCCCTGGACCGAAGCCCTCCGCGAGTTCAGCGAGAAGTTCGAGAAGGACCTAGCGCGCGCCCGCGTCGAGATGCGCGACGTGAAGCGCGAGGCGATCCCGACCGACGTCGTCTGCGACAAGTGCGGGAAGCCGATGGTGCTCAAGTGGGGGAGGTTCGGCCAGTTCCTCTCCTGCTCGGGCTACCCCGAGTGCAAGAACACCCGCGAGACCAACGGGACGAAGCCGGTCTCCGAGGAAGACCGCGCGGCCCTGCCCGCCGCCGCCAAGGCGGCGAAGACGGCCGCGACCCCCGACCCGGTCGAGGCCGAGGCCGAGCCGTGCGAGAAGTGCGGCAGCGCGATGGTGCTCAAGCGCGGCCGCTTCGGCCCGTTCCTGGCCTGCTCCGCCTACCCCGAGTGCAAGAACACCCGGCGGATCCGCATGAACCAGGAAGGGAAGGCCGAGGCCAAGGCCGAGGTTCTTCTCGACGAGGAATGCCCGAAGTGCGGCTCGAAGCTCGCGAAGAAGCACGGCCGCTTCGGGGAGTTCGTCGCCTGCTCGAGCTACCCGAAGTGCCGCTACATCAAGATGAAGGAGACCGGGGTCGGCTGCCCCGAGTGCGGCAAGGGCCAGGTCGTCGAGCGACGGAGCAAGCGCGGCAAGATGTTCTTCGGGTGCGACCGCTACCCGGACTGCGGGTTCGTGCTGTGGAACCGCCCGGTCGCCCGAGCCTGCCCGCAGTGCGCCCGCCCTTACCTCGTCGAGAAGGCGAGCCGGAAGGACGGCCGCCGCATCGTCTGCGAGGCCGAGGGGTGCGGCTTCACCGCTCCAGCGGAAGGCTAGCCTTTTTCCTCACCGCCAGGGCGGCGGCTCCGAGACGTGGACGTTGTTCGCGTCCAGCCAGGCGTCCACGGTCTGGTGGAGGCGCTCGGTGCGGTAGAGGAACCAGCGGTCGCGCACCTCGGCATCGGCGCGAAGCGCGTCCCGGAAGGCGTTCAGCGGGCCGGGGCTGTCGAGGGCCAGGGTGAGCTTGGCGAGCAGCTCGGGATCGAGCTCGTCGGCTTCCGCGAGGAAGCTCTCCATCCAGTCGGCCTCTTCGACCTCGTCGGGGGGCTCGATGTAGAGGCGGGTGGTCGCCTCGCGCGGCGGCCCGTTTTCCTTGCCGTTGTCGTCCACGAGATCGTCGCCGCCCTCGAAGTCGGCCTCTTCCCCTTCGCCCTCCAGGACCACCTGGCCCGTGACGAGGTCGAGGTAGTACACGAGGTCTTCGCGCTTGTTGTCGAACGCGGTCTCGATCTCGTCCCAGTCGATCTTGATCGGCTTGCGTTTCATAGGGGCTTTTCCCGGCCGCGCGAGCCGGGTGGTTCTTCCTCCTGGGAGTGTGCCGGATCCTCGTCCCGTCCGTGGAACACGGGGCTTATATAAACCGGCCGGGACCGCAAATCAAGCGGTTCCGGAATCCTCGTCCCGGACCACGCGGGGGAGCGAGGGGTGGATCCGGGAAACGACCTCGTAGGAAATCGTGCCGCACCACGACGCAACCTGCTCGGCCGAGATCCGCTCCGGCCCCTGCCGCCCCAGCAGGACCACCTCGTCCTCGACCGCCGCGTCCGGGATGTCGGTCACGTCCACCATGCACATGTTCATGCAGACGCGCCCGCGCACCGGCGCCCGCTTGCCGTGGACCAGGACGTGGGCGACCCCCGAGAGGCGGCGGTCGTACCCCTCGTAGTAGCCGAACGGCAGGACGGCGATCCGGGTCCGCCGGGTGGCGCGCCAGGCGCAGCCGTAGCCGACGTACCCTCCCTCGGGCACGTCCTTGACCTGGGCGATACGGGTCTTCCAGGTCAGGACCGGCGTGAGGTCGAGGGACGGCTTCCCGCGCTCGAGGCAGGAGACGTAGGTCTCGCGCGAGGGCCACAGGCCGTAGAGGGAGATGCCGATTCTCGCCAGGTCGAGGTGGGTCCGGTTGAAGAGGAGCGTGGCCGCCGAGCACGCCGAGTGGCGGATCGGCGCCGGCCGGCCCGCCTCGGCGACGAGACGCTCGATCCGGTGGAACGCGGCGATCTGCTCCTCGGCGAACGAGTGGTCGGTCGTGTCCTCGATGTTCGCGAAGTGGGTGGTCAGACCCTCGAGCTCCAGCCACTCCGACGCGCGGATCCGGCGGACGAAGGCGGGGACGTCGGCCTCGAGGACGCCCTGGCGGTTCGTCCCGGTCTCCGCCTTGAGGTGGACGCGCACGCGGCGCTTCTGGCTCGCGGCGCTGCGCTCCAGCTCCTCGACGGTGGCGAGGTTGTAGACCACCGGCCGGAGGTCCCTGGCAACGACTTCGCCCAGATCGGCGAGCGGGATGTAGCCCATCACGAGGACCGGCGCGTCGTGCCCGGCCTCTCGAAGCCGCACGGCCTCGTCGAGGTTGTTCACGCAGAGCCAGTCGGCCCCCGCGGCGCGCACGACCGCCGCGGTCTCTATCAACCCGTGCCCGTACGCGTTGGACTTGACGACGGCGCCGAGGAGCGGCCCGGCGCCGAGACGGCGCCGGAATTCGGCGACGTTGCCGCGGAGCGCCCGCGCGTCCACCTCGACCCAGTTCAGCAAGGAGCTCACCGGCAACCGCCCCTACCAGAGCACGTACGCGGCGTCGCGGATCACCGTCGTGCGCTTCCCGTCCGCCGCGACCAGATCGGCGCGGGCGATGCCGATCGGGTTCCCCTGCGCGTAGACGATGTCCTGGTGAACCACCGTCGCCGGGCTCTTGAACGCGGCGACGCCGACGACTCCCCCGAGATGATCGCTCCGCCCGAACGCCCAGTGGAAGCCGGCCTTCTCGTCCTCGAGCACGTTGCCGGTCACCGCCGCCCGTTCGTTGCAGCCGAAGGCCAGCTCGGCGATGTTCCCCCTCATGGGATCCTCGGCGAAGTAGGCTCGGTGCCTCGCCGCCGCCGGGCCGCCGCCGATCACCTCGACGATGCGGTTCTCCTCGACGCGGAACACGACGGTCTCCCCGCCCTCGCCGACGGGCAGCTCGCCCGCGGTCCGCGAGGGCGTTCCGGGCTTCTCCCCCTCGTACGGGACCTCGAACACCTCGCCCGACGGGAGGTTGATCACGGGGATGTCGTCGCTCTTGTCGCGGTGCAGGTAGCCGTCGTCGGCCTCGCAGACGCGGAACCTGAGGTCGAACAGGCACCGGTGGCCGGTCGAGAACTCCACCTCCGCGCGGTCGGCGGTCAGGAACGCCTCCTTCAGGATCCTGCAGCGCCGCGCGACCTCGACGTAGTCCGCGGCGAGCGACGTCTGCTCCATGCGCTTCATGATTCCCGGCATGCTCGCCGCCCGGAACACGTCGGCGCCCGGGCGGCGCTTGCAGACGTCGATGAGCGGCGCGGTGGCCGAGAACTCCGTCATCGCCAGGACCAAGTTCACGTCGTCGAAGATCGAGGCCAGCGGGACGCTCTTCCCGCCCACCTCGGCCTCCGCCGGCAGGCTCGCCCCGTTCGATCCGGTCGCCGCGTACGTCACGAGCGGCAGCACCTCGAAGCCGATCCTCCGCCCGAGCCTATCGAGTCCTTGGCGCCAGTCCTCCGCCATGCCCCGCCGGTCCGCCCACGCGGGGTGATCGGGACACGACGCCGTCGGCATGTCGACCAGCACCGCCGCCCGCTCGCCCGCCACCGGCCCGAACACGTCCACCAGGAACTTCTCTAGGTCGAACGTCCCCGCCATCGCTTCCTCCCGCCGCCCGTCCCCGGCCGGCATACCCTGCCCGCGAAGCCGCCATTCTAGTCCCGTTACCCCTCCCCGGTCGCGGGGCTCGCCGGTGGGGGTCCCTCGCGGCGACAATGCCCGAGGCGACGGGGACCCCTGCACGGCCGCGCGAAGGGTCGAGCGCGATGGGGATAGGGGCCCCCATCGCGCTTGCTCGACCCTTCGCGCGCCCGATGCGGGTCGTCGCCGAGGGAGGTCGCCGCGAGGGACCCCCACCGGCGAGCCCCGCGACCGAGCGTGGGGCAGCGTTGCGGGACGCGGGGGCGATCTGAGATGATCGGGGGTCGTGGGACGCGCGGGCAGGGGTCCGAGCCGGGAGGTGGGGGCGCGATGGATACGGTGCTGGTGACGGGTGGCGCGGGGTTCATCGGGTCGAACTTCGTCCGCCACGCGCTCCGGCACACGGGCGACCGGGTCGTCGTCCTGGACAAGCTCACCTACGCGGGGAGCCTCGAGAGCCTGGCGGAGGTCAGCGGCGACCCCCGGTACGCGTTCGTGCGGGGGGACATCGCGGACCGCGAGAAGGTGGCCGCGGTGTTCCGGGAGCACCGCCCGTCGTCGGTCGTGAACTTCGCGGCCGAGAGCCACGTCGACCGGTCGATCGACTCGCCGCGGCCGTTCGTCGAGACGAACATCGTGGGGACGTTCGAGCTGCTCGAGGCGTCGCGGCGGCACGTCGCGGCGCTCGACGAGGCCGGCAGGAAGCGGTTCCGCTTCCTGCACGTCTCGACCGACGAGGTCTACGGCAGCCTCGGCCCGGAAGGGCTGTTCACCGAGGAGACGCCGTACGCGCCGAACTCCCCCTACGCCGCCTCCAAGGCGTCGGCCGACCACATCGTGCGCTCGTTCCACGAGACGTACGGCCTCCCCGCGATCATCACCAACTGCTCCAACAACTACGGCCCCTTCCAGTTCCCGGAGAAGCTGATCCCGCTGATGATCCTGAACGCGCTCGAGGGGAAGCCGCTCCCGATCTACGGCGACGGCGGGAACGTGCGCGACTGGCTCTACGTCCTCGACCACTGCGAGGGGATCCTCCTGGCGCTTCGGATGGGGAAGCCGGGCAGGAAGTACAACATCGGCGGGAGCAACGAGCGGCGGAACGTCGAGATCGTGGACAGGATCTGCGAGGTGCTCGACCGCGAGGTCCCCACGGCGTCGAACCCTGCGCTCGCCGCGCGCGGGCTCTCCTCGTACAAGGCGCTCAAGACCTTCGTGCCGGACCGCCCGGGGCACGACCGCCGCTACGCGATCGACGCGACGCGGATCCGGGAGGAGCTCGGCTGGAAGGCCGCGCACGACTTCGAGTCGGGGATCGAGGAGACGGTTCGCTGGTACCTCTCGCACCGGGACTGGTGCGAGAAGGTGCAGGGCGGACGATACGATCGAGAGCGGCTGGGCCTCGGGGCGGCCCCCGGCCAGGAGAAGAAAGGATGAAGGGGATCATTCTCGCCGGCGGCTCGGGGACGCGGCTGCACCCGCTGACGCGGGCGGTGTCGAAGCAGCTCGTGCCCGTCTACGACAAGCCGATGGTGTACTACCCGCTGTCCACGCTGATGCTCGCGGGGATCCGGGACGTCCTGGTCATCACGACCCCGCAGGATCAGGAGGCGTTCCGGCGGCTGCTCGACGACGGGAGCACGCTCGGCCTCGCCATCTCGTACGCCGCGCAGCCGCGCCCCGAGGGGCTCGCGCAGGCGTTCATCATCGGCCGCGAGTTCGTGGGAAAGGACCGGGTCGCGCTCGCCCTCGGCGACAACGTGTTCTTCGGGCACGGCCTGCCCGAGCTGCTGCGGCGGGCGGCGGAGCGGGAAAAAGGGGCGACCGTCTTCGGCTACCAGGTCCGCGACCCGGAACGGTACGGGGTGGTGGAGTTCGACGGCGCCGGCCGCGCCGTGAGCCTCGAGGAGAAGCCGCAGAAGCCCCGCTCGTCCTGGGCGGTCACCGGCCTCTACTTCTACGACAACCTCGTCCTGGACGTCGCCGCGAACCTCGCCCCTTCCCCGCGCGGCGAGCTCGAGATCACCGACGTCAACCGGAAGTACCTCGAGGCCGGGACGCTGAGCGTGGAGAAGATGGGGCGCGGGTACGCGTGGCTCGACACCGGCACCCCCGAGTCGCTCCTGCACGCGTCGAACTTCATCCAGACGATCCAGGAGCGGCAGGGGCTGATGGTCGCCTGCCTGGAGGAGATCGCGTACTCGATGGGGTTCGTAGGCGCGGACGAGGTCCGAAAGATCGCGGCCGGGATGCGCGGCAACGCCTACGGCCAGTACCTGCTCCGTCTCGTGGACGGGGAGCACTGACCGGGGCGCGCCGCCGCGCGTTGACGCTATACTCCGGCCATGAGCGAACAGAACGCATTCGTCGTTCCCGATGCCCTGCCCTGGGTCGAAACCTCCTACCCCGGGATCCGGTGGAAGGTCCTCCACCACGATCCGGTCAGCGGCCGCTCGGTCTTCCTCCTCCGCTTCGACCCCGGCGCGTCGTACCCGATGCACCGGCACCCCGAGTGGGAGGATTACCTGGTCGTCGAGGGGTCCGTGAGGGACGGCGGGGCCGACCGCCCGGCGGGGACGTTCGTGCACCACCCGGGCGGGACCGCGCACCGCCTGGTCTCGCCTATGGGCTGCGTGCTGTTCGTCTCCCTGGCACAGCCGGTCGAAGTCCTCAAGGAGTAGCCCCGTGAAGGGGCCGGGCCGCCTCGCGATCGCGGGCACCTTCGCCCTCCTGACGCTCGTCTGGGGGACGACCTGGGCCGCGATCCGGATCGGTCTCGCGGGGATACCGCCGTTCACCGGCGTCGCGCTGCGCTTCCTCGTCGCCGCCGCGGTGCTGTTCTTGCTGTCCCCCATGATGGGGGTGCGCTACGGTTGGAGCGCCGTCGAGCGCCGCCTTTGGCTGACCAACGGCCTTCTCTCGTTCTGCGTCTCCTACGGCGTCGTCTACTGGTCCGAGCAGTGGGTTCCGTCGGGGCTCGCCTCGGTGCTGTTCGCGACCTTCCCGCTGTTCGTCGCCCTGCTCGCCCACTTCGCTCTTCCCGCGGAGCGCCTCACGACGAAGGCCGTGGTCGGGATCGTGGCCGGCTTCGTCGGGGTCGCGGTGATCTTCTCCGAGGATTTCTCGCGCCTCGGGGGGCCGCGGGTCGCGCTCGCGTCGCTGGTCATGCTGCTATCGCCGGTCGTTTCGGCGGTGGCCTCGGTCTCGATCAAGAAGTGGGGGCGGGACATCCACCCCGTCTCGATCTCGGCCGTGCCGATGGCGCTGTCGGCGGTCGTCATGGGCGGGGTCGCGCTCGCCGTCGAGCACGATCGGCCCTTGCGGTTCGATGCGGTCTCGGTCTCCGCCTTGCTCTACCTTGCCCTGGCCGGCTCGGCGCTGACCTTCACCCTCTACTACTGGCTGATGCGCCACATCCCGGCCACCCGCCTGTCCCTGATCGCCTACTCGACACCGGTGGTCGCGGTCGCGGTGGGAGCCCTGTTCCTGCACGAGCCGGTGACCGCGCGGACCTTCGCCGGCTCAGCCCTGGTCGTTCTGGGGGTGGCCCTGGCCGTCCACGCCCGGCACGCCGGCGGCGCCCCTCCCACCCTGGAAGTCGAACCCTGACCCCGTACCTCGTTGCTTTCCCTCGGAGGGGCTGGCCGTGACGCGGAGGATGTCCTACCCTATGCGGAGAGGGGACTTCGTTGCGGCAACTATCGCTAGGCCTAGGAGTTGAACCCGTGAAAGGCAAAACGACCTTCCTCCTGATGGCGTTCCTCCTGACGTGCGCGAGCGCCCTCGCGCAGACCCCGGCGACCCCGCCCGATCAGCCTCCCCCACCCCCGGCGCAGCCGGGCCAGCCGGCACCTCCGCCGCAGGGCGACCCGGCGGTGCAGCCGCCGGCCCCGCCGGCCGAGGCGCCACCCCCGGAGGCCGCGCCCGCGGACCCCGTTCTCGAGGCCGCCAAGGAGGCTTTCAGGAAGGGGGATTACCAGGCCGCGCTCGACAACACGACGAAGGTGCTCGCCGGCAAGCCCGAGGACATCGAAGCGCTCTACATCGCGGGGGTCTCGTCCCTTCGCCTCGGCCAGTACGACTCCGCCGACACCTATCTGAACAAGCTGCTGCAAATCGAGCCCCGGATGCCCAACGTCTTCTTCCATCTCGGCCACCTCGCGTTTGCCCGGGGGGACGAGCTGGCTAAGGAGGGGCGCTCGGAGGAGGCCAAGGCGAAGTACGCCGAGGCGGCGCAGAAATTCGAGCAGGAGATCGCGCGCGTCGCGCCCACGGACCCGCCCCCGCTGCAGGCGCTCCAGAGCCGCGCCTTGGCACTTGCCCGCGCCGGGCAGTATGACGACGCGTTCAAGGCCTACGAGGCCTGGATCGCGGCCGCGCCCAAGAGCGCCCGCCCCTATCTCGCCCTCGGGAGCCTCTACGCCGAGCTGGGGCGAGCGAGCGACGCGATGGCGATTCTCGACCGCCTCCCCAAGGAGAACGCCAAGCTCGCGACCGAGGGCAGCTTCGCGATCGCGCGGACGCTGTATTCCAAGGAGAAGTACGCCGAGACGCTCGCTTTCAGCAGGAAGATGCTGGAGCTGTCCCTCGATTCGAGGCCCCTCCACGGTCTGCTTTCGGCGACCTACGCCCGCCTCGGCAACTTGCAGGATTCCGCGAGGGAGCTCTGCGGGTTCATGAGCCAGAACCCGCCCGCCGAGGAGAGTTCGACGCTCGGCGAGGTGATCAAGATGGCCTTCGGCGGCGATTGGGCCGAGGAGAAGGCGCCGAAGTTGTTCCCCAAGGGGACTCTGCCCGAGCTGGACCGGAAGTCCTCGCCGCGCTATCCGCCCGAGGCACGAAAGGACCGGATCGAGACGGACATCATGCTCATGGTCCTGGTCAACACGGACGGGAACGTCGCCGAGACCTGCACGGTTCCCTCCGGCGTGCTCGACCAGCTCCGGCAGTACGGCGTCGAGCAGGCCGCCATCGAGTGCGCCAAGAAGTGGAAGTTCCTGCCGGCCAAGAAGGACAAGGCGCCGGTGAACGCCTACTACCCCGCGGTGGTGAGCTTCAAGCTGCGCTGACCGCGGCACGCCCGCATCCCGATGCGGGCTAGTCGCTGAACTTGAGGGCGGCGCCGAGCTTGCGGGCGACCCGGTCGCGGATCCAGTGCGGGTCCCACCACTCCTGCGGGTTGACGGGCTGGCCGTCGAGCAGGATCGAGAAGTGCAGGTGGTCGCCGCCGGCCAGCCCCGTGTCGCCGGTTCGGCCGATGATGTCCCCTCGCTTCACCGCCTGCCCTTCCTTCACGTCGATCGTCGAGAGGTGGCCGTACAGGCTCTGCAGGCCGTAGCCGTGGTCCACGACGATCGCGTTCCCGTAGATGCCGAAGAACCGGGCCAGGACGACGACGCCGTCGTTCGACACCGGGACGGCGACCGCCTTCGTCGCCGCGAGGTCGAAGCCCAGGTGAACCTGGTGGTCCACCGTGCGCCCCTGGTAGACGTAGGTGCGCTGCTCCGCGAACGGCGCCGTCACCTTCGCGTTGATCATCGGCAGGAAAGCCCGGCTCCAGAGGAACTCCCTCTTCGACTTCGACGCCAGCTCGGCGAGCTCGCCCGCGTTCGTCTTGCGCAGCTCGCTGTTGATCTCGAGGAAGTTCTCGAGCAGCCCGCCCTTGTCCGCGAGGTCCGGCGTCCCCGACATGATCCCCGGCACGACCTTGTTGAGGAACGCCTCCGACAGGTTCATCGTCGCCTGGACGGGCTTGTGCGGGGCGAACTGGTCGATGAAGGTCACCTCGGACTCGTTGTCCGCGTCGTCCGACGCCACGAGCTTCACCTTCGTCGGGTCGGTCAGGTCGTACGTCATGGCGAACAGCGCGAAGCGGTCCTGCTTCCCGCCGCCGGGCAGCGGGAAGCCGGGGAACCAGAGGCTCCCCGCTCGGACGCCGTCCTTCACGCTGGACTCGCCGACCCGGTAGGTCACGGCCTCGCATCCGCCCTGCTTCGCGTAGTGGAAGGTCGAGGTCACGCCGAGGCTCGGCGGGGTGAGGCGGACCTCGAAGGCCACCTCCGACACGGTTGGGGCGGGGTGGCGGAACCACGCCCCCACTCGCCCGGCGGTCACGCGCAGCGTCGCTCGCCCGGCCTTGAGCCCCTTGATCGCGCCGCGCCCGATGTCGAGCGCCAGCTCGTCGCGGTCGGTCTTCGATCCCCAGAACGACCACGCCGGCCGCGGCGAATAGGTCTTTTCCGCGAGCTTCTCGACCCGCTGGCCCTGGACCAGCTCGACCCGGACCTCGGAGAGGCCGCGCACCGGCTCCGACACCGTCACGGCGACCGGCGTCTTCTTCCCGATCGAGGCTCCCGGCCGCTTCACCGAGATCTCGGGCGCGGGCCCCGCCCGGAACGCCGACAGCGCGGCGAAGGCGGCGAGCCCGAGCAGCACGATCAGGAGAAGAGCCACGACCAGGACGCGACCCGATTCGCTGCGACGCATCGACAGTCTCCCGCGGCGGGCGGTCGCGCGAGGGGAACCCTCGGCGGCCGGCTACCGGCGGATGACTGTAGCCGCTACCCGGGTAAGTCTCAACGTCGCGGGACGCCGTCGAGAAGGCGGGCCATCATCGGCGCGTAGAATCGCCAGTAGAACGCCAGCTCGGACGGCGAGAGCTTGAGCCACTCCACGAACCGCCGGGCCGGAAGGTAGCCGGCGAACGGCACGCGCCCGTCGGGCATCGGGTTGTCCGCGAAGTCGCCTGCGAAGTACCAACCCGCGCCGCCGCCCGGTGCCATCCTTCGCGTCACCGCGGGGAAGACCTCCGGGAGCTTTCGCGCCTTGAGCCGCTCGAACCCCGCGGGCTCGAGGCGCCAGCGGAAGTTGGCCAGCACCTCTGTGCCCGGGGCCGCCTCGACGACGTCGAACCAGTACGGGTACGACGTGCCGTCCGCGGAGTCCTGGAGCACCGGGTCGGCGGGCTCGACGATCTCGAGCCGCAGCGCGATGCGCGGCGCCTCCTCGCCCACGCGCAGGACCTCGCAGTGCTCGTCGTCCTGCAACAGCACGTAGCCGGGGCCCTTGAACTCCCACTTCTTGTTCCATTCCCGCTCGTAGTCGCGCCGCAGCCACTCGGGGACCTCGTCGCGGTCGTCGAGCCTCGCGAAGTAGCGGCCGATCCAGCGGGTCCAGCGGACGCCGAGCGCCTCCTCGAGGGTCGAGCGCGCGGGAGCACCGGTCGGGCTGCCGAGGGTGTTGAACTCCGCGATCACCGTGCGCCCCGCCGCGAGGGCGTCGCGGGCGGCCTCGGCTTCCTCGAGCTTCAGGCCGCCGTAGATCGGCTCGCTGCGCTCGAGCGCCGCCTTCATCGCGGGACCGGATTCGAGGTCCTTCTTGTACACGCCGTAGGTGTCGGCGAGGTAGACGAGATCGGCCTTCCTGGCCCGCTCGGCGGTGAGGTCGACCGTTCGAGCGGGGGGATCGCCCGGGACGGGGCCGGGGAACGCGCCGAGATAATCGCGGTCGCGGTCGTACGCGCCGCCGCCCGGCGGGGAGATCTTCAGGTGGTTCAACAGCCAGAAGAGCGATCGGTGCTCGATCCGGTCGCGGAACGGCACCGTCTTGTCCACCACCGCGACGTCCAGCACGCGCCCCGCCGACAGCTCGTGGATCGCCCACGGCACGACGATCAGCAGCCCCACCAGAAGGATCGGCCAGCTCCAGCGCAGGGTGGATTTCACCAGGAAGCCTCCTGTCGGGCGGCCATTGTAGTTCGCCGGGTTCGCGTCCAGGACGTAGAATCTCGTCCTGAACCCGCGCGGAGCAACTGGTGGCAGTTGCGGGCCGCGGACGCCGCGGGATGTCGCGCGGGGGAGCGCGAGAACGGAGCCTTCCATGCACCGGTTCCCTCTCCTCCCGATGCTTCTCGCCTTGTTGCCTCTCGGGGCGCCGGTTCCCGCTGTCGAGCTGTCCGGCCGCCTCGCCGGCGCGGGCGGGCACCAGCTGTGGATCTCCTGCGCGGGGACGGGCTCGCCGACCGTGGTGATCGACGTGGGCATCGGCGGCGACCCGCGCGAGTGGACGCGCGTCGTGGACGACCTGCGGACGGGCGTCCGCGTCTGCCAGTACGAGCGGGCCGCCTACGGCGCGAGCGAGCCCGGCCCGTTCCCCCGCGACGCGAGGCGGGAGGGGGAGGAGCTTCTCGCCCTCCTGCGCAACGCCGGGGAGAAGCCGCCCTACCTGCTTGCCGGCCAGGGGCTCGGAGCGCTGAACGCCTACGTCCTCGCGGGGTCGCACGCGAAGCTCCTCGCCGGCCTCGCCCTCTTCGCGCCGCCGCCGCTCGCGTGGCTCGCTGGCGACGGGTGGCCGCGAGTGCGCGATCGCGCGCCGATGGAGACGGCGCACCTCAGGAACGTCGCGAAGAAGCTGGCCGCCTCTCCGCTCGAGGCCGACAAGAAGAGGGCGCCGAGGTTTCTCGCGATGGCGTCGGAGAACGAGTCGCTGTTCTCCTCGTCGGCGAAGCAGGCCGCCGCCGTGAAGTCCCTCGGCGCGCTGCCGCTCCTGGTCGTCGGCGCGGCCTTGCCCAACCCCATCCTCGGCGCCGACGCCGTGCCCTTCCAGAAGTACACGGTCGAGGAGAACCGCAAGCTCGCGGCGAAGTCGTCGCGCGGCGAGTTCGTCCTCTTCGAGGAGAGCGGCCCGATGGTCCACCACGACGCTCCGGCGCGCGTCGTCGAGGCGCTGCGGGCGCTCTTGAGCCGGGTGCGCGCAAAGGAAGCCCAGCGCCCCTGACGCCCGCCGTGGGTTGCAGGCGGCGGGCGGCGCGCTCGTGCTCGTTCCGGGTGCGTGAATGAAGTGGCGTGTTGGCCTTTAGTAAAGCATGCTTGACATTTAGACAAGCTTGCCGTACTATCTCTCCTCGAGGGCGGTAGATCCCCTCTGAGGAGAGCGTGATGAAAAGCGATCGGCCCGTTCGAATCCGGTGGCTAATTGGCTTTGGGGTCCTCTGGGTCCTCGCCTACTTCCTGGCCCGGCTCATCCTGAAGGGTGGCGCCGGGGAGCCCTGGCTGCGCGTCTCCGTCGCCTTGCTCCCGATTCCGTTCTTCGTCCTGTTTCTGCTGGTCTTCATTCGCACCATCCGTTCCATGGACGAGCTGGAGCGGCGCATCCACCTGGAGTCCCTCGCGGTCGCCTTCCCACTTGTCATGGTCCTGCTCATGGTCCTCGGCCTTCTTCAACGGGCGATCGAACTGCCGTTCGAGGACTGGAGCTACGCGCACGTATGGGCCTACCTGCCGCTCTTCTACTTGGTCGGTCTCGCCATCGCGAAGCGGCGCTATCGATGAAGAACCGCCTGAAGGTGCTCCGCGCCGAGCGGAACTGGTCGCAGGCGGAGCTGGCCGCACGCCTCGACGTGTCGCGCCAGACCGTCAACGCGGTGGAGACGGAGAGGTACGAGCCCAGCCTGTCGCTGGCCTTCAAGATTGCAAGGCTGTTCGGCGCCTCGATCGAGGAGATCTTCGGCCCAGACGGCGTGGGATGAGGCGCAGCGGAGGCGGCCGCGGCCGCCTCCGCCGCGCGGATCACTTCGCCCCGAGCTTCTGCCGCACGTGCTCGATCACGGTCGTGTGCTCGTGCTGCGGGCTGAACAGGATGAGCTCGGCGTCCTCCAGGACCTTCACGTTGTGGCCCTTGGGCCAGTAGAAGAGGTCGGCGGCCCTCACCGTCTCCTGCCGGCCTGCCGCGTCGGTCGTGGTGACGACGCCCTGGAGGACGAAGCCCCAGTGCGGGCACTGACAGAGGTTTCCCTCGAGCCCCTGGAACAGCTCGGTGGTGTCCACGCCCGCCGCCAGCGAGAAATACTCGCCGGCCATCTTGCCGAGGCCGTTCGCTTCCCCGAAGTCCAGCCGCCGTCGCATGACGACACCCGGGACCTGCAACTTGACCTCCACGTCGTCCTTGGCTATGCGCATGGGTATCCCCTTTCATCGAAGGAAGTTGGGACAACCCTCCGATTCTCGGGGCAAACCGCTGCTTGTCAAATCACGGATCGGGCGTCAAGGGCTCGCGCAGGGCCTCGGAGGTCAGCACGAGAACCGGGCCGCCGAAGGCGTCCGCGGCCTCGTCGAGCACCTCCTGCTCGCGCCCCTGGTAGCGGGGCGAGACGTGGAAGGGCGCGAGCCGCTTCGCGCCGGCCGCGCGGGCCAGCTCGCCGGCCTGGCGCGCGGTGAGGTGCTTGCGCGCGCGGGCGAGCGCTTCGTCCTCGTGGAGGAACGCCGCCTCGCACACCAGGAGGTCGGCGTCGCGGGCGAGGTCGGAAACGACCGCGACGTTCTCCGGCGTGAAGCCGAGGTCGGTGACGTAGGCGAGCCGCTGCCCGGGCCCGCGCAGGATGATCTCCTCCGCGAGGTCCCCTCTCCGGTAGACCCGCCCCGCCCCGTCCGGCGTGTCCGCGCGGATCTCGGCGCCGGGCGGCTCGCAGCGCCGCACCCCGTGCTTGAGGTCGCGGAGCCACGCGCCGGCGACGAGGCCGAGCTTCTCGAGGCGGTCTCGGTTCACCGAGATGTGCTCGGTCTCGCGGAGCGCCACCGCGAGCACCGGAATACCGTGGTCCACGACCGCGGCGTGCATCGTGTAGAGGCGCTCCGCGTGCACGGTTCCGGCGAACGGGCGGTCGGGAAGCGGTTCGGGGCGCATCCGGCCCGGCCCGGTGTACCGCTCCGAGCGGAGCACGTCGCCGTCCACTTCCTCGGCGACGAGCCGGATCGGGTAGTCCTCGATGAGATTCCAGGTGTACGCGTCGATCTTCCCTCGAACGCTCCTCAAGAAGCCCGGCGGCCCGGTGACCGTCAGCTCCTTCTCGCGGCCGAGCGCCAGGCGGAGCAGGTGGTCGAAGCCGGCGAAGTGGTCCATGTGGGTGTGCGTGACCACCGCGCGCTCCACGCGAAGGAGCTTCCGGGGAGCGACGTGCCGCAGGTCGCCGAGGTCGAGGAGGAGCGACCGCCCCTCGTCGAGCAGGTCCACCCACAGGCCCGGGTCGCCCGCGAGCCCGTTCAGCAGCGAGCTCAGGAACACCGTCCGCATCGCTGCAGAGTGTAGTACGCCCGGCCGGAGGTCCGCATTCCTATGCGACCCGCGCGGCACGCTGCGGCGTTGCGCGGCGCAGGTCGCCGCGCCGCCTTGCTCCGCTCGTGCGAGCGGCCTTATAGGGAAGGACCGGCCGCTCGCAGAGAGGGCCGCTTCGGGTCGCATAGGAATGCGGACCTCCGGCCTGCGGTTCGGCTCCGACGCGCGCTGTCATTCAACCGAGCTAAACTGCTAGCGAAGCAACGCGCTTTCGAGGAGGCGCCCGATGAAACACGGCAGGCCGCACCGGGTCGTTACGCTCGTCACGCTGGTCGCCCTCACGATTTACTGCGCCCCGACGCACATCCCGCCGATCTCGAGCGCGGGGGCCGCGTTCCGGCCCGACAGGGACGAGGTCAAGCTCTGGGAGCAGTCGCGGGCCGAGGAGGCGAAGCTCCGCGACAAGGCGAGGATCTACCAGGACCCGCTGCTCGTGAGCTACCTCGAGGGAGTCGTCGCCCGGCTGAACCCGCCCGGGATGGCGGCCAACGCCGCCGTCTCGTACCGGGTCGCCGTGCTCGAGGACCCGACGCTCAACGCCTTCGCCTACCCCGACGGCTCGATGTACGTGCACACCGGCCTCCTCGCCCGGATGGAGAACGAGGACGAGCTGGCGACGGTGCTCGGCCACGAGATGACCCACGTCGAGGACCGGCACATGCTCCGCTACCAGCGGAGCGCGCAGAACAAGCAGATCGGCTTCGCGGTCGCGGCGATCGCCGGCGCCATCATCGTCGCGGGGGCCGAGGGGAACGCGGCGGAGCATGGCGACTACTCGAAGGCGGCCCAGATCCGGGTCTTCTCGGACCTGCTCATCGGGCTCGGCCTGCAGCTCGCGATCATCGCGGCGGTGAACGGCTACGGCCGCGACCTCGAGCGCGAGGCCGACGAGGGCGGCTTCGAGAAGATGCGGGCCGCGGGGTACGACGTGCGCGAGGCGCCGAGGGTGTACGAGACGCTGCGCGAGGACCACGGCGACTCGGGGAAGGCCGAGGCGTTCTTCTTCGGGAGCCACCCGCGGCTCGCGGAGCGGATCGAGACCGCGAACGCCGCCGCGGCGCAGTCCGCCGCCCCCGCCGTCCGCGCCGGCGATCCGGACGAGTTCATCCGCCGGATCCGCCCGGTCGTGCGCGACGACGCCCGGCTCAACATCGAGATGGGCCGCCTGCAGCTGGCGCAGGTCGAGCTCGACCGCGCGATGCTGCTGCTGCCGGGCGATCCGGAAGCCCACTACCTCCTCGGCCTGCTGCGGCTCAAGCAGGCGGACGCCGCGAAGGATCCCGAAGCCCAGAAGCTGCTCCGGTCCGAGGCGATGGGGACCTTCCGCGAGGCGATCCGCCTGGACCCGAACCGCCCCGGTCCGCACCGCGAGGTGGGGCTGCTGGCTTACTCGCAGGGGGACTTCGCCACCGCGTGCGTCTCGTTCCGGCTCTACCTCGAGACCGACCCGCGGGCGAGCGACGCCCAGCGGATCCGCGACTACCTCCTCGAGCTGGAGCGCGACGGCCGCTGCGCGCGGTAGCGGTCGTCACGATGTCGTGGGCGGGGTGTCGCGGAAGAAGTCGCGCTTGGCGATCTCCAGCAGGAACAGGAAGAGCGTGATGACCAGCGGTCCGATGAACAGCCCCACGAGGCCGAACGCGAGCATGCCGCCGAAGATCCCGAAGAAGACCAGCAGGGTGTGGATATGGACGCCGCGGCTTATGAACAGCGGGCGCAAGAGGTTGTCCGCCACGGAAACCACCGCGATCCCCCAGACGACGAGGAAGAGAGCCTTAAGGGGATGGCCGGTCGCAAAGAGCCACAGCGCCGCGGGCCCCCATACGACGACGGTTCCGGCGGGAAGAAGCGCGGCGAAGAACGTCGCGGCGCCGAACGTCAGCGCGGCCGGAATGCCGACCAGCGCGATACCGACGGCTCCGAGAACGGCCTGCGCCAGCGCGGTGAACAGCACGCCGAAGAACACCGATCGCGTCACCTCGCGGAGCTGCCGGATCGCCTCCTCCTTGTCGCTCTCGGAGAGCGGCAGGAGCTGCCGGACCATCGCCACGAGCCGCGGCCCCTCGTGGAAGAACACCGCCATCGTGACCAGCATCACGAGCAGGGTCATCAGCGTCGTGAGGGCGTCCGCGACGAAGCCGGTGGTCCGCGACGCGAGGGCGTTGCCGAGCGTCTTCAGGACCGACAGAGCCATCGCCTGGAGATCGATCTTCGAGAGGTCCACGTATCGTCCGAGCCACTCCGTCGCATCCCGGACCCAGGGGATTCCCCCGAGACCCAGCGGCTCCGCGGACCTCGCGGCGACCACCTGCTCGAGCCAGGTGTAGCCCTGGACGAGCCCCTGCCCCACCTCGATCACCGTGAAAACCGCCGGAACGACGATGAACGCCGCCACCACCGCCGAGAGAGCCACCGCGGCGGTCCAGCCCCACCCCCGGAGCCATCGGAGAAGGCGGGCGTAAAGCGGATGGAACGCCACCGCAAGCACGATGGCCCACGCGATGCCGGGGAGCAGCGGCTTGAAGATCAGGTACATGAGGTAGAGGGTGATGGCGAGCAACCCCGCGAACAGAACGCGGGCGGCGTTCTCCGAGCGCATGGCAGAACCTCCTCGAGGGCCGGCGAGGCCGCCTGCCCGGGCGGAGGCTGTCGCACCCGCGGGTCTGGTGTCAAGCGGCCCGGGCGCGCATGGGACACGACCCCGCGCGAACCGGAGTATCGTAACCACCCGAGGGCGTGGAGTCGCCGGGCGGAAGGGCGTGCCGACGGGCCTTGAAGCGTGGCGAGACGCGCGCGGAAGCCTCGTTGCCGGGAGGTGCCACACGGATGGAGTTCCAGATCTTGGGCCGCTCCGCGACGCCCGACGGATGGTGCTGCCGGGTCACGATCCCCGAAGGGCATCCGGCCTTCGAGGGGCATTTCCCCGGACATCCCGTCTTTCCTGGGATCGCCCACCTTGCGCTCGCCGCGCACGTGCTCGCCACGGTGACGGAACGCACCGCGAACGTCGCCGCCGTTCCCTTTCTGCGCCTCCGTCACCCGGTGGCCCCCGGCGACGTGCTGGAGGTCACGCTCGGCCGGCCAGCTCCGGACGGCACGGTTCCGTTCGACGTCCGCCGCGGCCAGGACCGCGTGAGCAACGGGATCCTCGTCGTGGACCTGCGGGAGTGAATTCGTGACCACCGGACAGCCCGACTTCGAGGCGCTCGTTCCCCACCGGTTCCCGACCCGCCTCCTCGAGGCCGTCGAGGAAATCGAGGTGGACCGGATCGTCTGCCGCGCGCGGGTACCCGCGGACAACCCTTTCGTCTCCGGGGAATGCGTGCCGGCCTTCGTCGGCCTCGAAATGGGGGCCCAGGCGGCCGCCGCGCTTGAGGCGCTGGCTCGTTTCAAGGCCGAGGGCGCGGTGTCGCCCCGAATCGGATACCTCGTCGGGGTACGCGATGCCGTTTTCCACGCTCCCGGGCTGCCGGTCGACCTCCCCCTCCGGGTCGCGGTGCGGCTGGCGAGCCGGGCGGGACCGCTGAGCGTTTACGAGGCCGTCGTCTCCTTCGAGGGAGGGATTCGTGTCGAGGCCACCATCAGCACGACGATCCCCTGAGACCGTGACACCCGACCGGCCACGAGGCCGTGCTCCCGGTGGCGGACTTACGCGTCCGACGGCCCGCGCTTCCCCGGCAGGTGCCGGAATGGACCCGACCTCGTCGGACCTTGACCACTCATCGGCCGGCCGCTACGGTTCTTCCCCCAGGCAGGAGGTGCCATGGCTCGCGCCCGGCGCGTGAGCGACCCGTGGCGGGCCTCCTCCCGGGCCGTTACCGGGTGACGAAGAAGATGAGCACGAGAAGACCAATCCGCCGCTGCGTGCAGATCGACGACCATGACGTGTCGCCCGAGATTCTCGTCGGCGTCGCGCTGCGCGGCGACGGTGTCGAGCTTTCGCCTCGCCCCGCATGGCGGAGCCGGATACGGCGGTCGCGATCGGCCCTTGAACGAGCAGTGCGCGCCGGCGAGCCCGTCTATGGCGTGTCGACCGGCGTCGGAAACACCTCGTCGCAACCGGTCGGCCCCCAGCGGCAGATCTCGTATGCCCGCTCCATCATGGAGCAGCACGGCTGCGGTGTCGGAGAGCCGCTCTCGGAGTTCGAAGGCCGCGCCGTCGTGTTCGCGCGCCTCGTGTCCTTGTCCAAGGGTTATTCCGCGGTCAGGCTGTCGTTGCTCGAGGCGATGCGCGACCTGCTGAACCACGGCGTCGTTCCCGCAATCCCGCGCCTAGGCTCCGTCGGAGCCTCGGGAGACCTCACGCCCCTGTCGTACGTGGCCGCCGTCATGGCCGGCGAGCGCGAGGCATGGCACCACGGGAAGATCGTTCCCGCGAGGAAGGCGCTGCGCGCGGCAGGGCTCGCCGCGTTCACGTTCGCGCCGAAGGAGACCCTGGCGGTCATGAACGGTACCTCCGTCATGACGGCCCTCGGTATCCTCGCGGTCGAGCGGCTCGAGCGGATCGTGGCGACTGCCGAGCGCGCCTCGGCCCTCGCGGCCGAGGTGCTGTTCGGGCGGTCCCAGGCATTCCATCCGCTCGTGCACGAGGTCAAGCCCCACCCGGGACAGCTCGCGAGCGCCAGGAACATCCGCTCCGCGCTTCGCGGCAGCAAGCTCCTCGACCCGCTCGACATCGAGGGAAGGCCCGTCCAGGACCGGTACTCGATCCGCTGCAGCCCGCAGGTGCTCGGCGCGGTGCGGGACGCCCTGACGTGGACGCGACAGGTGCTCGGCGTCGAGCTGAACAGCGTCAACGACAACCCCCTCGTCGACCCCGACGACGGCAGCGTCCTGTTCGGCGGGAACTTTTACGGCGGACACGTCGCCCAGGCGATGGACCTGGTCAAGATCGTGGCCGCGTCCACGGCGGATCTGGCGGACCGGCAGTTCGCGCTGCTCGTGGAGAGTCCCCACAACGCGGGGTTGCCCGAGACGTTGGTCCCGTACCCCGGCTGCGGCGTCAAGGGACTGCAGATCACCTGCAGTGCCCTCACGGCTCTGGCGATCCAGCGGTCGGCCCCTGACAGCACGCTCTCCCGTTCGACCGAGTCCGCCAACCAGGACAAGGTGAGCATGGGCCTCAACGCCGCGCTGAACGCCGGTGAGGAGGTGCAGCTCGTTTCGCGGGTGCTGGCCGCCGAGTTGATCGCGCTGTCCAACGCGGCGCGGTTGCGCGACGAGTCGCGCCTGTCGCGCGAGGGGCGCAGGCTGTTGCGAAACGTGCGTGCCCTGTCCCCCGTGCTGGACGCGGACCGGCGTCTGGACCAGGACCTCGCGCGGCTCGCCGCGTGGATCGAGAGCGGCGCCGTTCCGCGATGACCGACCCGCTTCGGTCTCCGCTCGCCGCCACGTTCTCCGGGGACCGGTCTCGGACGTTTCTCGAAGAGAACGGAGAGCTCTGGACCGTCGGGAGGCTGCTGGCCCTCGCCGCCGACATCGATCGCGCAATCCGGCGCGGTCCTCTCGACGAGATCGCGATCCGCTCGCAGTCGTCGGCGTTCGTCGTCGCTTCGCTCATCGCGGCGTGGAGGAACGGTCTGGCGCCGCTGCTCGTCGATCCCGCCTTGAGAGCCCAGGCGGCCGGCCTCGACGCCTCGAGAGGGCGGGCGGAGTTCCTCGCCCCGGACGGCGAGCCGGGGTCGGGCGCTGCGATCCAGGTGAGGGAGGAAGGCTCCGCACCGCTCGATCCCGTGTTGCCGAAAGGGGATTCGCCTGAGGTGGCTTTCCTGACCTCGGGTTCCACGGGGGAACCCAAGCGCGCCATCAAGCGAGCCGACCAACTCGCGCGGGAATTCGAGGTCGAGCCGGGCTGGCTCCAAGTCCCCCGGCCGTGCACGGTGCTCTGCCTCGTTCCACCGTTTCACATCCTGGGGTACATCTACGGCTTCTACCTGCCCGCCGCCACCGGTGGCCGCACGACGTTCCTGCGCGGCGCGACACCACAAGATTGGGTGGAGCGGATCCGCGCTCTGAGTCCCGACCTCGTCGTGGGAGTGCCTTCCCACTATCGACTGATCGCCGGCATCGTGCGGGAGTCCCTGCCGGCCGCAACGTTCCTGAGCTCGGGCGCGCTGCTGCCGGCCGACGTCGGAGAGCGATTCGCGAGCGTTGCCGGCCGCAGGATCCGGCAGGTCTTCGGGTCGACCGAGACCGGCGGAATCGCTACACGCGACGACGATGGGGCCTGGACTCCGCTTCCCGGCCTGGAGTGGAAGACGGAGCCCGGCGACGACCGGCTCGTCATCCGGTCGCCTTGGCAAGAGCGGCCCGGCTCTTGGCACCGAGCCGACGACCTCGCGGAGCCTGCGGGAGAGGGGTTCCGGCTCCTCGGGCGCGCCGATTCCATAGTCAAGGTGGGAGGCCGGCGGTTCTCGACCAGCGAGATCGTGCAGGCCGCCCTGGAACACCCGGCCGTGGAACAGGCCCACACCGTCACCTACGGCCGCTACGGCGAGACGGCCGTAGCGCTCTTCGTGACCGTGGCGAAGGGAACGGAGGAGGAGGAGGCGGACCTGAGAGCCCACCTCGCCGGGCGGCTCGCCCCGTTCAAGGTGCCGAGAACGATCCGGGTGCTCGATGCGATTCCGACCCTGGGAAGTGGCAAGGTCGATGCCGAAGCGCTGCGCTCTCTAGTCGCCGCCCCGGACGCTCCTTAGCGCGTCTACGGATTCCGGTGCTTCACGCGACATGCGGCGCGTCCCGGACCGGGATACCCGACGTCTCGTCTTCCTCGGTCTCGTCGAGCGGGACCGGCCGGTTGCCGGCGTAGACCGTGTGGCGCCCCCTCGTGCGGTACCACTCCGTCGTCGTCGCGGTCCGGTTCGTGGCCTCGAGGATCCACCGCCAGCCGATGCCGGTGTTGTACGCGCAGAAAGAGATCTCTCCCCGCTCGGTGCCGTACGGAACCATGCACATCTCGGTGCGCTGAAAATCGTAGTTGAACACGTCCTGGAACGACATGCCGCCGAGCAGGATCACGCGCCATTCGTAGCGGTCCGCTTCCGCGATCCCCAGCGACATCCGGTTGTACCCGTCCACGGACCTCAGCAATTCGAGGACGCCCAGGTCCTTCGGAAACTCGCTCAGCTTGAGGTTCCTCAGCAGCGCGAGGATCGTCTGGAACAGCGTGAGGCCCCGACCCCGGCCCGAATCGGTGATCACCCGGAGATCCCGGAGCAGGCGGTCGGTGTCCACGAGCTGGGTGGCGGGGAGCGCCTGCTTCGTCCGCGCGTTGACGACGAGGATCGTGGCCACGCCGCAGTCGGGGTGCGTCCCGCAGCTCAGCGAGCCCCACTCCGCTCGCGGCCCCGACAGGAGATCCTTCAGGTCGGTGAAGGGTCCCCCGGCGGAGAGCGGGTACCAGTCTCTCATCGGCTCCGTGATCCCGGCCTGGTCCTTCACGTCCGACGCGAGCTGCGCGAGAGTGTATCGCCGGCGCGCGCGCGTATCCTCGTCCACCTCCTCGTCCCGTCCCGCGAACGAAACGGGCTGGAAGACGATCGCATTGATCTTGTCGATGTTGTCGATGGCGAAGCGGATGATCGGGCCCACCTGCCCGTGGTTGACCGTGTTGACGACGGTGGCCACGAGGGTGACGTCCACGCCCGCCGCGTGCAGGTTCTCGATGGCGCGGCGCTTGACGTCGAATAGGTTGGCCACGTGGCGATGGCCGTTCGCCTCGTTCCCGACGCCGTCGAACTGCAGGTAGACGAACCTCAGCCCGGCGCGGGCCGCTTCCCGGGCGAATTCGGGATCCTGGGCGAAGCGAATCCCGTTGGTCGCCGCCTGGACGGCGATGTACCCCAGCTCCCGCGCGTAGGCCACCGCCCGGAGGAAGAGCGGGGAAAGAGTCGGTTCGCCGCCCGAGAACTGGACCGACATCTGCCGTCGCGGCTTGACCTCGTTCGCGTGGTCCAGGATCTCCTTGACCGTCCGCCAGTCCAGCTCGCGTACGTAGCCGACCTGGTTGGCGTCCGCGAAGCAGGGGTTGCACATCATGTTGCAGCGGTTGGTGAGATCCACGGTGAGCACGGAGCCCCGCCCGTAGCGGATCGCGCTCGAGCCGTGGGCGTGCAGCGCGTCGGGGGCCATACGGAAGTCGCGGCCCGGGTCGAGGGATTCGATGCGGCGCGTGAACGCAGGGTCGGTGGAAAGAACGTCCTCTATGCGACCGTGGGCGGGACAGCTCTTCACCATCCAGACCTTGCCGTCGCGCTCGACGATGTCGGCGTCGATCTCCGCGAAATGGCCCGCCGCCAGCTCCTCCGGGCTCAGCTCTCCCGCGAGCACCCTTTCGCGCACCTCCCTCACGCAGGCAGGGCAGAGCGAGCGCGTGCGGCGGGGGAAACCCAGCGAGGGGTGGGTTCGCTCGGAGCCCTTCAGCAAGGGTGCCGGCGCCCAATCCGGCTGGAACGTCTTCGGACCGAAGCGTCGATGAACACTCTGAAAAGCTATCCAGAGCGCGTTGGAGGCCGCGACGACCGCCCGCCCGGCCAGCCTACGGGGCATCAATCTCTCCTCGGTTTCCCGCGGACCGGAAGCGTCCTCCCCGGCCGCCGACGCTCCAATCCAGCCCGCGTCATTCGTCGAAGGCGGGTATCTTACTTCCACCGACCGCGCACGTTCCAGCGGATTTCGCGCGGGGAGGAGCCGCAGCCCCGCCGGAGGATGGTCGTTCCGCGTGTGTTAAGATCCGCCGAAGAAACCCCATGCGCATCGAACTTGTGTGTCCGGCGTCGGAGGATTCGGCCCACCTGAGGAGCCTGGCGGTCGCCACGCTGGCCGGGCTCACGCCCGATGACGTCGAGCTGACGGTGCTGGACGACATCGTCCGAAAGATCGATCCCGACAGAGACATCGACGGCGGTGCCGACCTCGCTGCGATCACGGTCTCGACGAAAACGGCGTCGCGGGCCTACGGGCTGGCGGCGGCTTACCGGCAGCACGGCGTGAAGGTGGTCATGGGTGGGATTCACCCCACGGCAATGCCGGAGGAGGCGCTTCAGCACTGTGACGTCGTGGTGATCGGCGAGGCCGAGGGGCTCTGGGAGAGGGTGGTGGCCGACGCACGCCGGGGGACCCTGGAGCGGGTCTACCGGCATACGACCTGGCCGGATTTCCGGACCGGTCCCTGGCCGAAGCGGTCGGTTTTCCCCTCGCAGGGGTACGCGCCAATCCACTCCGTGCAGGCGTCGCGAGGGTGTCCCTTCGCCTGCGAGTTCTGCTCGGTGACCCCTTTCTTGGGGCGAACTCCGCGCCTGCGTGATTCCGTGGATGTCGCACGGGAGGTCGCGTCGCTCGGGCGCGGGTGGGTCATGTTCGCGGACGACAACATCCTGGGACACGGCGAGCGTTCCCGCTCGCTCTTTCGCGAGCTCGACCGGGTGAAGAGGAAGTGGGTCGGGCAAGCCTCGCTCCACGGGATGCAGGACCGGGAAACCCTGCGCCTCATGGCCGCATCGGGCTGCCAGGCCGTCTTCATCGGCTTCGAGAGTATGAGCCGCGCGACCCTCGTCGCCTGCGGCAAGCACCAGAACGAGCCGCGGGAGTACCTGGATACGGTGCGTCGTCTCCACGACCACGGGATCGCCGTGTGGGCGGCGTTCGTGTTCGGGTTCGACGAAGACACGCCGGACGTCTTCGAGACCACCGTGGAGTTCGCACGCAAGGCAGGGGTGATCATGGCGTCCTTCGGGATCCTGACGCCCTACCCCGGCACGCGGCTCTTTGCGCGGCTCAAGGAGGAGGGACGCCTGTTCGAGGAGCGCTGGTGGCTGCACGAGCGACGCGACGGCTTTCCCTTCTTTCGTCCGAAGGGCATGTCCACGGAGCAGCTCTTCACGGGGTGGCAGCAGGCGTGGAAATCGTTCTACGGCGGACCGTCGATCATCGATCGGTTCCGGCAGGCTCCACGCACCTCGTTGTTTTCGCTGGCCGCGTTTCTTCCGCTCAACCTGTACCAGCGGCGTCTGGCCCGCGAGAAGGTCATCGGCGGGAACAGGTTCTTTGCGCGGGATCGTTAGGCAGCTTCCGAAGTCCGCGACTTCGAAACGGGACACTGGGCTCCGCAACCTCCGCACTTGCCCGAGGTTACCGAGGATGCTTCGGTGAACGTGCTGTTGATCCGGCCCGATCCCGGCAACGACCGCTTCGGGCTCGGGACCTTTTTCCGTGTCGAGCCGCTCGGACTCGAGTACATCGCGGCGGCCCTCGAGGCATGCGGGGCGACGCCGCACGTAGTGGACGAGCGTCTTGCCCGAAAGAGCGGCCCGTGGCTGAGGCGGACCTCTCCCGAAATCGTGGGGATCTCCTGCCCGCACGCCCTCGAGTACGACGGTGTCATCGCCACGGCAAGAAGGGTGCGCCGGCTGGCTCCGGAGGCCTTCATTGTGGTCGGCGGCCACGCGGCCGCGACGTATCCCCAGGCGCTGGAGGTTCCCGAGATCGACGCGATCTGCGTCGACGACGGGGAGGAGGTCTTCCCCGCCCTCGTCGAAGCGGTGTCCGGCCGGAGGCCGCTCTCGAGCGTCCCCGCGCTGCGTCTTCGGACGCCCGCCGGATGGATCGACACCGAGCCTCTCGCGGCGCCGACGGCGCTGGACAGGGTCCCTCGTCCCGCGCGCGAGCGGGTCGCGGCGTTCCGGCGCGGTTACCACTGCCTCCTTTTCAGACCCGTCTGGCTAGTCGAGACGGCTCGGGGGTGCTCTTACCGGTGCAGGTTCTGCTCGGTGTGGCAGCTGTACGGTCGCACCTATCGGGAGCGCTCGATCGGCAGCGTCGTCGAGGACCTCGCGGCGACCGGCGAGCACGTCTTCATCGTGGACGATCTCTTCTGGAACAACCCGGAGCGGAGCCTCGAGCTTGCGCGGGCGCTGCGGAGAAAGGGCGTACGGAAGCGCTGGCTCCTGGTGCAAACGCGCACCGATCTCGCGTGCCGACAGCCCGAGCTCCTAGAGGCCTGGCGTCCTCTGGCCCAGGATTTCGACATCTTCTTCGGGCTCGAGTCGGCGGGCGACCAGGGTCTGGAACAGGTCGACAAAGATGCTTCGATTGCGGACACCCTCGAGGCCGCTCGCATCGCGCGCAGCCTACGCTACGGCGTGACCGGCAACTTCGTCGTCGACCCCGACTGGGATGCGTCCGACTTCGCGCGGCTGTGGGATTTCGTGGCCGATCACGGCTTTCATCGCGCCGGATACTCGATCCTCACGCCTCTACCCGGCACGGCGTACTTCCGCGAGCTCGCTTCGCGCCTCGCCGGCCAGCCCTGGTTCAAGTACGACATGCACCACGTGCTGTGGGAGCCACGTCTGGGAACGCGGCGGTTCTTCGAGCTGTACGCCGAGACGTGGCGCCGGTCGATCCTCAATCTCCAGGGCGAAAAGAGCTGGTGGCAGTGGGCACGGCAGGTGCGCCCCACGCAGATCCCCTACTTGACCCGCGCCCTCCTCCGCACCCAGCGCATGATGCGGCCCGAGGCCTATCTGGCCGAGAACGATATCGGCGAGGCGGAGCGGCCGGCCACCCGGCGCGTTCGCGCGGGCTAGGAACGCGGAAGCGGGACGCACCGGTAGCCCATCCCGGCGAGAGCGGCAAGGATCCGCGGGAGCGCTTCGATCGTCCCGGGATTGCCTTCGGGGCTGCGATCGTGCCCGTCGTGAAGGAGGAGGATGCTCCCGGGTACGACCTTCTTGCGGAGGCGCCGATCGAGGGTCCCGCGGTCGGTGGTCTTGCTCCCCGGGAAGCGGACGTCCCAGCTCACGAGCTCGAGTCCGCACCGGGCGAGAACCGGAGAAAGGAAACAGTTCTTCATCCCCACCGGGGCCCGGAACCACCTGCACGCCTCTCCCGAAGCCGCCTCGACGGCCGCCTGCGACGCCCGGACCTCGCGCAGCAGCCGCTTCGCCGGCAGCGACCAGAAGAGATACGAATGCTCGTAGGAGTGACAGCCCAGCGCATGACCGTCGGCGACGATCCGGCGCACGATCTCCGGGTGGCGCTCGACGTGCTTCCCGATGAGGAAGAAGGTCGCGCGCACCCCTCGTTCGCGGAGGATCTCGAGGACCCTCGGCGTCACTTCCGGATGGGGACCGTCGTCGAAGGTGAGTGCAACGACCCGGTCCGCGGTCGGCAGACGCGATCGGTTGGGTCCGAATAGCCTGCTCCGGGGGTGGAGCACGCCGCAGGCGAGAAAGCCGTGATAGATGGCGTAACCCAGGAGCAGGGCCACGGTGAGCGGCCCGTATCGGAAGAGCAGCGCCAGAAGCGCCACGTGCATCGCGATGGAGACGCGCAGGAATGTCGTCATAGCCCGAACCGGCTCGCGACGACCCTGACGCAGATACGGGCAGTGTCCCGCCACGGCCGGAAGTGGCTGGTGCTCGACCCTTCTACCCGTCGAAGCCGAACGGGCGTGCTCAGCACCAGGAACCCGGACCGGGCCGCCTTCACGACGACCTCGCTCTCCAACTCATATCCGCTTCCGGCGAGTCGCACGGCGCGCAGCAGACGCGCATCGTAGAGTCGAAATCCGCTCTGCGTGCCGACGACGGGAACACCCGCGAAGAACGAGATCGCGCGGTCGGCGAAACGGTTTCCGAAACGGCGGACGGGAATCATCCCGGCTTGCAGATGCAGGCGTGATCCGATCACGATACCGGCTCCCGACCTCGTCCAGAGAGCGACGAGCTTGGGAATCTCGGCGGGGTCGTGCTGCCCGTCCGCGTCGAGCGTCACCGCGGCGTCCGCGCCGCAGTCCAGGACGTGTCGGAAGCCCGCGAGCAGCGCCGCGCCCTTGCCTCCGTTCGAATCGAGCCGGAGCACCTTGGCGCCCGCATCGCCGGCCAGCGCCGCGGTACGGTCCGAGGAGCCGTCGTCGATCACTACGACCTCCTCGAGGACGCGTCGAGTCTCCTCCACCACCTCGGCCACGGTGCTCGCGGCCTGATAGGCGGGAACGAGCGCCACGATCCTCACGGGTCAGCGCCCGGGACCGAAGACGACCGCTGCGGCCGTGCCGCCTCGAGCCCGGCGCTCCACGATGGCGGCGGGCGCGTCTCCCGCCGCGATCCGGTCCACGGCCAGGATCCCGCGGAGCACGCCATCGGCCATGATCCAGCCGATTCGCTTCGAGACCTCCTCGGGCCCGACCGAAGGAACCCCCTCGGCCAACGCGGAGGGAATCCCCGCCATGGAGAACGCGAGCTCCCGGGCGCGGAGCAGAACCTCGGTAGAGGAAAGCCTCAACGCCGGAGCGGCGAGGGGCGCGCCCGCCATCCCGTGACCGATCAACGATCCGAGGATTCGCGCGCCGCGCCGCTCGGCGGACTCCCGTGTTTCGAGAACCAGCGCGGCCGCAGCCTCCCCCGCCCGTTTCCCCGGCGCGAGGCGGCCCAGCAGTTGTTCGAGCTCTTCGCACGCGGCGTCTCCCGCCGCGACCATGACCGCGTCCACCGCTCCCTGGCGCAGGAGGAGCTCCGCGACCATCAGCGCGCTCTCCCCCGAGATCTCGCGCTGCGTGACCGTCAGCGACGGACCTCGGCAGCCGAGCGTCATCGCGGCGTGGGCGGCGGGGGAGCTGTCCATGGAATCGGGGAAGCCCATGGCGTCCGCGTAGGCGAGGCCGGCCCTCGCAATGCCCCGAAGGTAGGTCTCCGTCTTCTCGAGACAACCGAGACCGGTACCGATCACCAGTCCGGCTCGGTCGCCGTCGATCTCCTTCCAGCCCGCCTGATCGGCCGCTTCGAGGCAAGCGGCCAGCAGGAGCTGGGAGAGACGGTCGAGGCGCCGCCGCTGGTTGGGGGAGAGCCGCGAGCCGAAGTCGAATGCCGCGCGGAACGCCGCGGGCCCTTCTCCTCGGAGCGCCGCGAGCGCCTCCGGCGCGCTGGCCCCGGCGGGACAGACGATGCCTGCTCCCGTGACGACGGGCGGCGGGCTCATGGATGGTCCCACCTGCCCAGGCAGAGCACGGCGTTCGCGCCTCCGAAGCCGAACGAGTTCGACAGGACCACCCGCGCGTCGTGCCGCCTGGCCTCGCCCCTCACGACGTCGAGTCCGAGCGCCGTATCGGGCTCGCGGCAGCCGGTGGTCGGGGGAATGAGCCCTGTCCGGAGCGTCTGCACCGCCGCGATCGCCTCGATCGCTCCGGCCGCGCCGAGCGTGTGCCCGATGCTCCCCTTGAGCGAGGTGACCGGACAGCGTTCCGCGCGCTCGCCGAGCACGGCCCTCAAGGCTGCCGCCTCGGCGGCGTCGTTCAGCGGGGTCCCGGTGCCGTGCGCATTCACGTGATCCACCGCCCCGGGCGCGACGTCCGATCGCGCGAGCGCCGCGAGGATGGCCCGAGCGGCGCCGGCGCCGTCCGGGAGGGGTGCAGTCAGGTGGTGCGCGTCGGTGGTCTGCGCCCCGCCGAGAAGGACTGCCAGGACCTCCGCGCCGCGCGCCGTGGCCCCCGACTCTCGCTCGAGGATCAGCATCCCCGCGCCTTCGCCCAGCGAGAGGCCGTTGCGATTCCGATCGAACGGCCTGCACGGCTCGGAGTCCACCACGCGCAAGGAGTGAAAGCCGCTGAGGACCAGACGGGCCAGCGCGTCGGCCCCCCCGGCGAGCACCACGTCCGCGAGCCCGCCTCGAATCAGCTCGGCGCCGAGAAGGATCGCCGAGGAGCCGGACGCGCAGGCGGTGTGGAGCGTCAGGCGGGGCCCCTCGAACCCGAATCGTGCCGCAAGCAGGTCCGCGGTCCCGGCCTTCTCGAACACCATGATCGCCGAGCGGCGCCCCGTCCGGCCTCGCGCACGCGCCTCGACGTATTCCTCGGACTCGGACACGCCGCCTGTCGTGGTCCCCACCACCACGCCGACGCGCCGGCGATCGCCAACCTCGGGGAGACCCGCTTGGCGCACCGCCTCAAGCGCGGCCGCCAGGGCGAGACGATCCGTCCGCGAGGACACGCCCGCGTGGCCCGCGCGCGGAAGCGCCTCCTCGATCGCGGCGGCTATTCGGTCGGTTTCCTCGCCGAACCGGGCGTCGAGGCGACGGATCCCGCACCGCCCGGCGACGAGACCCTCCCACGAGGATCGAACGTCGCATCCCAGCGCGTTAAGGGTGCCGCAGCCCGTGATGACGACGCGAGACCGCCAATCCATGTCGGTCATGCACGAGCGGATCCCGGAGCGCCGCCGCTGCTCCTCCGCTCGCGCACGAAGCCCGCGAGCGTGGAGATCGACTGGAACGCCTCCCGACCCGTCTTCTCGTCCCTGAGCTTGAACCCGAACCGCTCTTCCACCGCCAGCGTGAGCTCGAGAATGTCGATGGAATCGAGTCCCAAGGGTCCGCCGACGAGGGGATCTTCATCTCCGATCGAGTCCGGCGAAACGCCTGGAATGCGCAGCCTCTCCACCAGGAGATGCTTCAATTCCTGTTTCAACGGGCCGTCATCGATCATGCGTTCATGTTAGCACGCGGAACGCGCGGCGAGCCGGGCGGGACGGGTCACCGCCGCGGGCGTTCGGTGCCGCGCTGCGGCCAGAGGTCGTAGAAGTTGAACCACTGCTCCGGATAGCGCTGGACGACTCGCTCGAGCTGCCTTGCGTATTCGGAAACGCCCGCGACGATGTCGGCGTACCGGTCCGCGGTGCGCGGAAACACCACCGGCTCGCCGATCTCGCTGTGCCAGCGCCACCATCCCTCCTGCAGGACGAACGCCGGGATCAGCGCCGCCTCGCAGCCGTACGCCAGGAGGAAGGGACCCAGTGGAAAACGGAACGGCGCCCCGAACAGGTCGACCTCGACCGCGCGCTCGTCCCATGCGCGGTCGCCCTGCATCGCCACGATCTCGTTTCTGGCGAGCGCCGAGCGGAGCGCGATCGCGCTTCCCGCGTCGTGCCCGACCTGCAGGACCCGCACGCCCCAGCTCCTCCGCACGCGATTCAGCCACCGCTCCGGGGCGTTCCGACGCTCGAGCCGCATGGCCACGTGGACAGGCCGTCCTGTCGACCGGAGCGCGCGCGTTCCGACCTCCCAGTTGCCGAGGTGCGCGGTGAGGACCACAGCGCCGTTGCGGCGGTCGAGGGCGGCGCGGAACCGGTTCTCTCCCGTGGGGTCGCGTGCGAGGCTTTCTTCCAGGGCCTCCGGAGTCGTGGTGGAAAGCTCGCAGTAGCTCACCATGAACCGGCTGTAGTTGTAGAAGAGGCTCCAGACCGCGCGGCGCAGGCGCCAGCCGCCCCGGCCCAGCACGCGGCGAAGATTGCGGCTCGCGGCCTCCCGTTCCGGCTTCATGGCGGAGATGCAGATCGCCGTGGTCACGACGCCGATCGGAGGAACCAGAATCCGGGGCACGCGCGGGATGATGGTGAGGATCAGGCGCAAGGAGGTCGTCGTGTTCCAGCCGTGGGTGTACCACCGGCTCATTCCCGCACCCCCGCCTCCGGGGAGAACATCGCAGGATCGAGGGCGGAGGGCTGGTACCGGAGGAAATCGAGGACGGTCACCTCCCCCCGCTCGTGGGCGAGGAGGTGCCGGATCTCCATCCGCGCGAGGACCATCCGGCTCCCTTCGCGGCGATAAACGCTGAAGAGGAGATCCTTCGCCTCCTTGCCGGAGCGCAAGCCAAGGCGAAGGCGTCGAGGAAGCCGATCCTCCCGGCCGACCCACAGGGTGCCGGCCGCGTAGGACGCCCTCGCGCTCCTGGCCTTCAAATCCAGGACCCAGCAGGGAGTGGCGTCCACGGATTCCACGCCGTCTCTCACGGTCCCGTCGAATTCGTCGGCCAGGCGCATCCGGGCCAGGTCGGTCACCGAAGCGCCCCCGAGGAGCCGCTGGTTGGCGCTGACCGCGATGGGCCGCTTCGAGCCCGGGACGATCAACCACACCCGGTCCCCGACCACGAGCACCTTTCTTCCCTTCTGCTTGCCCTCGCGGAAAACACAGAGGGTGCGGTCGAGGCCCTGGACGTACACGTCCAGCTCGGACTCGACGGGGTTCCCGTCCCGCCCGCGGACGAGCGCGTGCACCGAGATGACGCCCTCTTCGACGACGTGCCGCGATTCATCCGCGGCGCGGAGCAGCTCCCGGGCGGAGACTTCCTCCGCCGACGGCCGGCCGAATCCCGCAGCGAGGACGAGGACGAGCGAGGCCTCGAGTCCGCGCCGCGCATACCGGCGCCGGCCTTCGGCACCTTCAGACATGGGTCAGCGCCTCCACGATCGGCAGTCTCGAGGCCCGGCGCGCCGGAAAGTACGACGCGAGCATCACGGTGGAGAACATGGCGACGGCTCCCGCGACGTAGGCAACCGCGAAGAACTGCACGTGGAGGGGCGAGCCGTGGGCCGCGCCGGGTGGGGGCGGGAGCATGATCCCCGAGTGATTCAGGGCGAAACGGACGACGACCGATAGCACCGCACCGGCGGCGCAGCCGACCGCCGCCAGGAAGAAGCCCTCGAGGAGGAACAGCCGCCGGATCAGGCCCGGCCGCGTACCGAGGGCGCGAAGCGTTCCGATCTCGCGCGTCCTCTCCGCCGCCGCCATCAGCATCGTGTTCGCGGCGGCGAGGAGAACGACGATCACGAGGACGAGGCCCATGAACCCGAAGATGCCGAAGTACAGCAGGCGGACCTGGCGGTAGAAGACCGCCAGCTCCTCCCAGGTCCGTCCGGCGAGCTCGATCCCCTCGCGACGGAGGAGCTGCCGCAGCCTCCCGACCGCTTCCGAGGAGTCGCCGGCGGACCGGAGCATGACGACGATCCTCGAGACGCGGTCCGACGTTCCCATCAGCTCCCCCGCGAGGAGGAGCGACGTGGCCAGATAGCGATCGCTCAGTTCCCGGATCGGGATGTCGACCCGCCCAACGACGGTCGCATCGACGGCGTTCAGCACGCCGTCCGCGGAGGTCGCCAGCAGCGTCACGCTGTCCCCCTCCGTCACGGATAGCGCCCGCGCCAGGCCGACCCCGAGGACGACGCCCCGCTCGTTTCGGTCCTTGAGCCAGCGGCCGGATCGGAGGAGGTCGGGGTAGTCCATCGTGCGCGCTTCTGGGGCGGGGTCGAGTCCCACGCCGAGGAACGGGACCGATCGTCCGCCCCCGGTCAGCAGCCCGACGAAATCGACCCTCGGGAGCACCTCGACGACCGCTGGATCGCGTCTCAAGATCCTCTCGATCCGATCGGCGCGGTCGAGCCCGTGCTCGAGCGACCCCTCGCCGTAGCCGTCGAATTCCGCCGGATCGGCCAGCTGGACGTGCCCCAACCCGCTCCGAATCGTCCCCTCGCGCAGGCCCTCCAGGCTCTGCGCCATGAAGCCGCCCGCCAGCGCGAACGCGGCGAATCCGAAGACGACGACGCCGGCCGTGAGAAGACTCCGGCGCCGGTTGCGGGTCACGTTGCGAGCGGCCAGGTGCCAAAGCGTCATTCGCTCTCCACGATGCACCCGTCGCGGAGGCTCACGACCCGGCGGGCCCTGGCGACTACCCTCGGATCGTGGGTCGCCACGACGAACGCCACCCCGCGCTCGCGATTGAGCCGGTCGACGAGCTCGAGGATCCCTTCGGACGTTCGCGTGTCGAGGCTGGCGGTGGGCTCGTCCGCCAGCACCACGTCCGGCTCGTTAGCCACGGCCCGGGCGATGGCGACTCGCTGACGCTCGCCGCCGGAAAGCAGATCCGGGCGGACGTTTTCCTTGCCTGCGAGTCCCACCTGGGCGAGCAGCTCGCGGGCCCGCCTCCGCCTCTCGGCCACGGGCGCTCCGCGCAGCATCAAGGGGTATTCGACGTTCTCCGCGGTGGTGAACACCGGCATGAGATTGAAGGTCTGGAAGACGAAGCCGAGGCGGTCGCGGCGCAGGTCGGAGAGCGCGTTCTCGTCGAGCCCCTCGATCCGGCGGCCATCGAGGAGGACCTCGCCCTCGTCCGGCCGGTCGAGAAAGCCCAGCAGGTTCATCAGGGTCGTTTTCCCGGAGCCGGAAGGCCCCTGCAGAACGAGAAACTCGCCGGGCCGGACCTCCAGGTCGATCCCCCTCACCGCGGGGAACACCGCGGCGCCCAGGCGGTAGCTCCTCACCAGCCCACGGCCTTCGAGAATGGCGGGACTCCCGGGACTCACGGATTGCCTCCGGACCGGAGCCGATGCGCATCCACCGGCGCCTCGCGGGATTATACCGGCCCACGCGGTCGCGACGGGGGCCGCTCCCGCCGCGGTCCACTTCACCCGTCAGCGCTTGCGGGTGTAGACTCTCGGCCGGGCGCGTGACCTCCTCGAAAAGAGACCGGCCGAGGTGTCCGACGAGATCAAGGGTGAGACGTAAAGCCGGCCTCGCGGCGAGGCGCTGACGTCGGTGCGCCCGCCTCTCGATCGGAATCCCTCCCGCGAAAACTCCCCGGCCCCGCTTCCGCGAGACTGGAGGCGCGCGGACCTTCACGTCCACACGAGCTTCTCGGGCTGGGGGTACATGCGGTGGATCGGTGCGCGAGACTGCTACGTGGCACCCGAGACGGCGTTCGAATTCGCGCGAGCGCGCGGCATGGACTTCGTCTGCTTCACGGACCACAACTCGATCTCCGGCGGGCTCGACTTCCTGTCCCGGCGCCCCGAGGACGCGGATCGGGTCATCGTCGGCGAGGAGGTGGAAACCACGTTCCCGGGCTCTCCCCAGCGACTCCACGTGAGCGTGTTCGACGTGGACGAGAGACTCCACGAAGACATCGCTCGCCTGCGAGGCAACTGCTTCGAGCTGATCGAGCAGCTGCGCTCCCGGTGCGTCTTCTTCGCCCTGAACCACCCTCTTCGCGGGTTCCGGTCGATCCGATCCGCTCGCCGCCACCTCGCGCAGGTCGTTCCGCTGGTTCCCGCCATCGAGATCTGCAACGGGTCGGACCCGCGGAGCTACGCGGCGGTGCTGAGCGCGATGATCGATTCCGGCGGGGCGGACCCGAAGGTCCTGGTCGGAGGAAGCGACGCGCACCGCGCGTCGCGCATCGGGACCGTCCACACCCTGGCGCCCGGACGCTCGAAGTCGGAGTTCCTGGACAGCCTCCGCCAGGGGAGATGCGCTATCGGCGGGTCCCCGCCGGGACTCGGCCCTCTGGTCTGGGACGTTTACGCCATCATCGGCGAGTACTACCGACGCCTCCTTGCCGATCTTGGCTCGGCATCGTGGCGAGTGCGGATCCCGCATCTCCCCGGTGCGTCGGTACTCGTGCCTGCGGTCCTGGGCGGCGTGCCGGTCGCCCTCACGATCGCCCAGGCCCTGCGCCAGGAGTGGATCGCTCGGTTCGGCCGGTGGGATGAGCTCGCGTTCATCCCCCCGAGGTCGATCGAGGCTGCCGGAGGCGCGGAACCCGCCGACCGCTCCGCGGCGTTCGTCGCGGCGCCGGCGGCCGCGTGGATGCAAGATCCCGGGACTTCCGGTCACGATTAGCTGCCGGGGAAGGGCCGAGAGGCCGAAGCCATGGCACATCTCGATGCGAAACGGAAGAGAATCGTTTTCGCGGGAATCCTGCTGATGCTCTCCACCCTTGGCGCGCGCTCCGCCGGGGATCCGGGGCGCGGGCGCGCGGACGAGATCCTGATTCGCTCGCCTCTGATGCCGGACCCCGTGCCGGTGCGGGTGTGGCTGCCGCCCGGGATCGAGGCCGCCCGGCCCGGAACGGTGCCCCTGCTGGTGTTCCTCCACGACGGCTTCGGCTCGGAAAAGTCGTTCATCCGGAAGGGACTCGTGGAGCTCCTCGAGAAACTGATCGCGCGGGGCGAAGTGCCCCCGATCGCCGTGGCCTGCCCGAGAACGGTCGGCACGTACAACAGCAACGACCACGGGGGCCGGCGGCGCACCTTCGACTTCCTGACCGAGGCCGTCGTACCCGAGCTGCTCGCTCGTTACCCTGGGCTCAGGCGCGATCCGGGCGGTAGGGGCGTGACGGGGATCTCGCTGGGCGGTTACGGCGCGCTGAAGATCGCCCTTCGGCGTCCCGAGCTGTTCGGCTCGGCGTCGGCGCTTTCGCCCTGGGTCGAGGATCTCTCCTTCGAGTTCCAGATGAAACAAGGGGCGTTCGGCCGCTGGGCGCTGGGCCGTGTCTTCGGAAAGGAACCCAAGACGAGCACGATCTCGAGGGAATCGTTGTTCCGGATCGTCACCGAAACCACGGGGCCCGGGAACGTCCCGCCGATGCTGCTGATCTCGGGAGATGCGGATCCCTGGGTCCTGAACGGCAATCTGGACCGGCTCGAGCGCGCGCTCTCCGCCGCCGGCGTCGCGTTCGAGACCATCCGCGGTCCCGGCGATCACGAGTGGCCCTTCTGGCGGGAGGCGTTCCCGCAGATCCTGCGCTTCCACGCCGCGCGATTCGAGCCGCGCTAGCCGCAGCTTCCGCCACCCTGAGCCCGGCCGGCCTCCGCCACGGGAGGGAACCTCCTTGGCCCCCCGTGCGTCATTATGGGAGCCGGGGCCGAGGGGCGAGCCGGGAAGCGGCCACGGCGGATCGGACTCGAGGAACAGAGGAGCGGTTCTTGGCGGATATCGTCGCGCTCGTCGAGCGGTGCCGTAGAGGGGACGACCTCGCGTGGGAGGCGCTGGTGCGTTCGTGTCAATCGAGAGTCTACTCGGTCGCCCTCCACTACCTGAGGGACCGGGAGGAAGCGAAGGACATCGCGCAGGACGTCTTCGTGCGGGTCTATCGAAACCTCGACTCGTTCGAGAACCGCGAGGAGAACTTCCTTCCCTGGCTGCTCTCCCTCACGCGAAACGCCTCGATCGACCGCCTGAGACGAATGAAGGTGCGCCCCGCGGTGCCCGCGGTTTCCGTCGACGAAGGACCCGAGATCGCCGACGACCGCCCCACCCCCGAGCAGGCCGCGGTCGCCGCCCGCGAGGGACGGCTCGTGCGCCGCGCGATCGCCGAGCTGAACGACGACCACCGGGAGATGATCCTGCTCCACGAAATCCAGGGGCTCGAGCTGCGGCAGATCTCCGAGCTGCTCGCGCTGCCGATCGGCACGGTGAAGTCCCGGTCCATGCGGGCCCGTCTCGCGCTCGCGCGGACGGTGCTCGCCCTCGATCCCTCCTATGGAGCCTGACGCGATGGACTGCCGGGGATTCGACGATCGTCTCGACGCGCTGCTCGACGGCGGCCTCGCCGCCGGGGAGCGGGCGACGTTCGAGGCGCACGCGGCCGGCTGTCCCCGGTGCGGAAAGCTCCTCTCGCTCCTTTCGGCCGAGCTCGACGTCGACCAGGTGGAAGCGCCCGAGGGGCTGGCGGAGACGGTGCTGGAGCGCACCAGCGGCGCACCGTGCGCCCGCGCGCAGGAGCTGGCGTGCGACCTTGCGGACGGCGTCCTCGACCCGGCCGACGCGGAGCTCGCCCGTCTCCACCTCGACCGCTGCCCCGAATGCGGGCCGATCGCGAGGGCGCTGGCGCGCCTTCGGGAAGACCTGCCGGGGCTCGCGGAAGCGGCTCCCGGCGAGGGATTCGTCGAGAGCGTGCTCGCCCGCACCTCGCGGAGCTGGCCGCGGCGGATGGAGAGGTGGCGCGAGCGCGTCGCCTACGGCTTCAACCGGCTCCTGACCCGCCCGCGGTTCGCGGCGGAGGGGGCCTATCTCGGCTCGCTCGTGCTCACCGCGCTGGTCGCCGTCCCGGGATCGCCCTTCCGCGGGCTGCCGGCGCGCGCGCTCGCCGCGACGCGCGTCCCGATCACGGCGCAGGCCTCGGCGCTGGCGGAGCCGGTCGCGGAGCTGAAGGCGCGGGCCGGGGAGCTAGGCGGCCTCGCGCGCGAATCGTTCGAGAAGCGGCTGGCCGGGCCGGTCCAGACCGTCGAGAAGCAAGCGGACGGGGCGGTCGGCGCGATCCGGGCGCTCGGAAGCCGGCTCGGCCACCTCGTCGCGAACGCCAGCCCGGACGGCGACACATCTGGAACCGAAACGACGACTCCCTCCCGAGAGGAAGCGAAAGAAGAGAAGGAGAAGAAACCATGAGCGGCTCCCAGTACGACACGATGACCGTGAACGCCGATCCCCAGGCCGTCCCGCCACAGGCGCCGCCGGCCGCGGTGCGGCAGGCGGCCTGGGTGCAGCCGGCCGCCGCCTTTACCGACCCGCGCAAGAAGTCCCCGGCCCTCGCCTGCATCCTCTCGTTCATGCCGGGCCTCGGCCAGATCTACGTCGGCTATTACTCGCGAGGGTTCGTCCACGCGATCACCGTGGGAAGCATCATCGCGATCCTGAATGCGACCGAGGGAGCGGCCGACGCCGGGCCCGGACCGGCGAGCGCGCTCACCCCGCTGCTGGGGATCTTCCTGGCGTTCTTCTGGCTGTACAACATCATCGATGCCGGCAGGCGCGCGGCGCTCTACAACTACGCCCTCGCGGGAATCGGGAACGTGGAGCTGCCCGAGGACTTCACCAAGACCGGCGTCGGCGGGTCGATCCTCGGCGGCGTCGTGCTCATCGCGTTCGGCCTCGTGGCGTTCTCCAATACCCTTTTCGGGGTCTCGCTCGACTGGCTCAAGTACTGGTGGCCGCTGGCCCCGCTCGCGTTCGGCGTCTACCTGATCGCGAAGGCGGTCTCCGACCGGAACAAGAAGAGCTGACCGCGGGCGCCCTCGACCCGCGTTGAGAACGGCGGCGGGTCCCTGTATTCTCGCTCCCCCATGACGGAGCCGAATGCCGGGACCCCCGCCGAGAAGGTTCGGAGCTATCCCTGCCCCGGGTGCGGCGCGCAGCTCGTCTTCGACCCGCGCGGAGGCAGCCTGAGCTGCCCGTACTGCGGCCGGGCCGAGCCGATCCCTCAATCCGCCGGCGAGGTCCGCGAGCAGTCGTACGAGGAGTACCTGCGCGTCCGCCCCGAGCGGATGGCGGAGCCCGCCCCGGGCGCCCTCGAGGCGAAGTGCCCCGGCTGCGGCGCGACCGTGACGTTCCCCGCCCCGCAGACGGCCGGCGAGTGCCCCTTCTGCGCCACGGTCATCGTCTCGCAGCCGAAGTCGGCCGAGCCGTGGGTCGCGCCCGAAGGAGTGCTGCCGTTCGGGAACACCAAGCAGCAGGCGACGGGCGCGATCCGGCAGTGGATCGCGACGCGCTGGTTGGCGCCCAACGCGCTCAAGCGCGTCGCCCGTCAGGAGAAGATCCAGGGCGTGTACCTGCCGTTCTGGACCTTCGACGCGCACACGGTGAGCCACTACGACGGCGCGCGAGGCGAGCACTACTGGGAGACGCAAACCTACAGGGACAATCGCGGCCGGCGCGGCACCCGCCGCGTCATGCGGACCCGATGGTACCCGGCGTCGGGCACGGTCGAGCGCTGGTTCGACGACGTCGCCGTTCCCGCGACGGAATCCCTCCCCCGGACGCGCCTCGAAGCCCTCGAGCCGTGGGACCTCGCCGCGACGAAGCCGTACGATCCCGCGTTCCTCTCCGGCTTCAAGGCGCAACGCTACCAGCTCGACACGGCGGCCGGGTTCGAGGAAGCGAAGGGGATCATGGGCGAGACGATCCTGCTCGACGTGCGCCGCGACATCGGCGGCGACGAGCAGCGCGTCAGCGAAGTGAAGACCTCGTACTCGGCGATCACCTACAAGTACCTGCTCCTCCCGGTGTGGATCTCCGCGTACCGCTTCCGCGAGAAGGTGTACCAGGTGATGGTGAACGCCCGCACCGGCGAGGTCCAGGGCGACCGCCCCTACAGCCCGTGGAAGGTCGCGGCCGTGATCCTGTTGGCGCTTCTCGCCGCGGGCGCCTTCGCGGTCCTCTCGCAGCGCTGACGTTCCCGGCCGGCAACCAAGTCGTCTTGACGTCATGACGTCATGGCGTTAGGTTGGTTTCATGGGAACCACGCACAAGAGAGCCACGATCTACTTCGACTCCCAGATCCATCGGGCACTCCGGCTGAAGGCCGCGGAGAGCGATCGCTCCATCTCCGATCTCGTCAACGAGGCGGTCAAGAGCAGCCTCGCCGAGGACGCCGACGACCTGGCGGTCTTCGAGCAACGGGCGGCGGAGCCGCGGCTCTCGTTCGAGGTGGTGGTCAAGGACTTGAAGCGGCGTGGCAAGCTATAGGCTGCTCATCACCGCCTCGGCGGCGAAGGAGCTCGAGTCGGTCGAGTCGAAGAAGGACCGTCAGCGCCTCGTCGCCCGCATTCGCTCCCTCGCGACGAGCCCGCGCCCGCCGGGTTGTCAGAAGATCGCCGGCACGGAGAAGCATCGCACCCGCCAGGGGAACTACCGGATTCTCTATCTGGTGGACGACGGCGACGCGACCGTCACGATCGTCAAGATCGGGGATCGCAAGGAAGTCTACCGCTAGCTCGATCGGTTCAGCGGCGGGTTGGGCCAGCGGCCTTTCGGGCACAGTATCGAGGCAGCTCCTCGCGCAAGATACGTCGCAAGGTGTCCTCCAGTCTGTCGTCTTGCGCCGCAATGAACGCCCGAAGCGCCTCGTTGATCGACGTCTGGTAGCTTCCTCCCCCGGCTTTGTGCACCTGGTCGCGGAACCACTGCAGAACTTCATCGTCGATTCGAATCGTGATTCGAGTCTTGCCGCGGCTGGTCGGGAGGACAGCGCCCCGCTTTCCGTGACTGAAGTCGTACTCTTTCTTCATCGCTGTTCCCTTTACCGGCGCCGTTCGCCAACAGGCGAAGTCGATTCCGTGCTTTCGCCGATTCGCGGCGGCCTTTCGAGGATCCCACTCGAGGCTGATGTTCTAGTGTATGTACAATTATGCATATTGTCAAGACACGAGAAGGCGGGATGCGGCCACTGCGACCTTTCGTCCGCGGTTGGAAACTACGACCTCATCCTGAGCTGTAGAGCTGTTTTGGCTTCAAACCTGGTTTCGTAAGAGAAACCGCCGGCATCCGGGTACGATCCAGGCCGTTCACTCCGCCCGGAGCACGTCGATCGGGCGGCGGGAAAGCGCGCCGAGGCTGGCGGCGATTCCGGCGAGCACGGAGAGGGCGACGGTCGCGCCGAGCGCGATCGCGAAGGCGGCGGGTTGTGACCGCCAGGGCGTGTCCATTCCCTTGGTGAGGACCGCCCAGGCGAGGACGCCGCCGCCCGCGGCGCCGATCGCTCCCGCGACGAGGCCGATCAGCGCGTACTCGACGGAGAAGACGGCGACGACGCCGCGCCGCGTCATGCCGAGCGTCTTGAGAAGCGCGACCTCGCGGCCGCGGCGGGCGGACCCGGCGCTGACCGCGCCGGCGAGGATCGCGATCCCGGCCGCCACGGTGAAGCCGCCGAGGAGACGGATGCCGAGGCCGATGCGCTCGAGGATCGCCGCGATCTTCTCGAGGATCTCGCGGATCTTGATGAGCATGACGTTCGGGTAGGCGGCGGCGAGCCGGTCCTGGATCGCCTGCTCGCGCCCGGCGGGAAGCTGGGCGGTCGCCACGCGGTTCTGCGGCGCGCTCTCGAGCACGCCGGGCTCGACGACGAGGAAGAAGTTGATCCCGAACGTCTTCCACTCCACGGTGCGCAGGCTCGTGACCCACACCTCGACCGGCACGCCCTGGACGTCGAAGGTGATCGTCGAGCCGAGCCGCACGCCGAGCTCTCCCGCGAAGTCGCGCTCGATGCTGACCTCGGGGTGCCCGGGGTCGCTCCAGAGCGAGCCCTCGACGACGACGTTCCCCGCGGGGAGCTTGTCGAGGTAGGTCAGGCGCTGCTCGCGGGTCAGCGCCCAGCGCCCGTGCCGCTCGCCGCGCCCCTCGCCGCGCCGCTCTTCATGTCGCTCGTCGTGCCGCTCCTCCACGACGGCCTTCGGGACCGGCTTGCCGTCGAGCGCCACGATGCGGGCGGTCACGACGGGAACCGATTCGATCTGCTCGGCCCCCTGGTCTTCGAGCAGCTTCTTGATCCCGGGCCACTGGTCCTTCTGGATGTCGATGAAGAACGCCGTCGGCGCGGCCGTCGGCAGGTCCGCGCGGAGCCGGTCGGAGAGACCGCGCTGCACGAGCCAGAGGCCGAGGACCACCAGCACGCCTAGCCCCAAGGCCACGATCGCCCCGATCGTCCCCGCCCCGGGGCGCGCGACCGCGGAGAGGCCGTGCCGGATCCACACCTTCGCGAATCTCCGCGGCAGCCGTCCCACCGCGCGGGCGAGGAGCGCCGCGGCGAGTGCCAGCGCCGCGGTCGCCGCGACGATCCCGGCGGCGAAGCCGGCGCCGAAGATCGCCCTGCCGGACTGAATCCACGCGGTCGCGAAGATCCCGGCCAGCACGGCCGCCGCGACCAGCGCGCCCGTCAAGCGGCTCCCGGCGAGCACGTCGGCGTCGCGGCGCAGCACGCGCGACGGCGGGATGCGGCGCAGCCCGACGAGAGGCGGCAGGCTGAAGAAGAACGCGACCGTGACGCCGAGCGCGATGCCGCGCGCCGCGGCGAGCGGCTCCCAGGACGACGCGACGTACGACGGCAGCGTTCCCTCGAGCAACAGCGGGAACACGGCCCCGATCGCGGTCCCGAGGACGGCGCCGCAGAGGCTGCCCGCGAAGCCGAGGAGGATCGTCTGCCCGAGGTAGACGGCCAGGATCTCGCGCGGCCGCATGCCGAGGCATTTCAGGATCGCGATCGCGTCGAGCCTCCCCGCGATCCACGCGCGAACCGTCTGCGCCACGCCGATCCCGCCGACGAGGAGCGAGAGGAGCGCGACCAGTCCGAGGAAGCTGGCCGCGCGCCGGAGCCCTTCCCGCAGCTCGGGCCTGGCGTCCGAGTAGGTCTCGACCTCGAAGCGTCCGGTGCCGCCGGCCAGCGCGGAGCGGATCCGAGTCGCCAGCGCCTCGATCCGAGCCGCCGGCGTCCCCTCCGGCACCTTGACCAGGACGCGGCGGCCGATGCGGCTGCCGAACGCCTCGAGGCCCGTCCGTTCGAGGCCTTTCATCGAGACGATCACGCGCGGGCCGAGGGTGAAGCCGACGTTCATCCGGTCTGGCTCCGACGCCACCGTCCCTCGGACGCGGAACGTCGCGCTTCCGATCTTCAGCTCGCCGCCCACCGCGAGGCCGAGGCGCGAGAGCAGCTCTGGAGCCGCGACCGCCCCTTCGGGATCGAGCAGCTCCTCGAGCGGCCGCGCGGGCGAGAGATCCAGCGCCCCGTAGAACGGATAGCGCCCGCCGACCGCCTTCAGCTCGACGAGCGCGCTCGGCCCCGGCGCGCCGTCGGGGCGAACGGCGGCGACGACGCTCGGCAGCTCCCGGATGTCGGCCCGCTCGGCGTCCTCCTCCGCCGCGAGGAGGTCGTCCACCGCTTTCGGGACCTGCTGGCGTCCCCCGATGCGCAGGTCCGCGGCGAGGAGCTGCCGCGCCTCCCTGCGGATGTTGCGGTCGATGCCGGACGAGAGCCCCGCGACCGCGACGACCGCCGCGACCCCGACCGCGAGGCACGCGGAGAAGAAGACGAGCCGGCCCCGCGAGCCGCGCGATTCTCGGCGCAGGTGGCGGAGGTACCGCGACCACGTCATGGGCGGCCCACCCCGGCCTCCTCGCGGTCGATGCGCCCGTCCAGGAGGTGGACCGAGCGGTCCGCGAGGGCGGCGACGGACGGATCATGGGTCACGAGGACGAGAGTCGTGCCGGCCTCGCTGCGCAGCCGCGCGAGCAGGTCGAGGACGACGGCGCCCGTGGCGGTGTCGAGGTTCCCCGTCGGCTCGTCGGCGAGGAGGATCCTCGGGCGCGGCGCGAAGGCCCGCGCGACGGCGACGCGCTGCTGCTCCCCTCCCGAGAGCTGCGTGGGATAGTGGTGGCCGCGGGCGGCCAGGCCGACCTGCGCGAGCAGCTCGTCGGCGCGCTTCTCGGCATCGGGATCGTCGCGAAGCTCCAGGGGCAGGAGGATGTTCTCGCGCGCGGTGAGGTTGTCGAGGAGCTGGAACGACTGGAAGACGAAGCCGATCGCGGAGCGGCGAAGCAGCGCGAGCGCGTCCTCCGAGAGGTCCTGGATCGGTTTACCCTCGACGAGGACCTGCCCCTCGGTCGGCCGGTCGAGCCCGGCCATCAGTCCGAGGAGCGTGGACTTGCCGCTCCCGGACGGGCCGACGATCGCCACGAACTCGCCGGGGTTTACGGCGAGGTCGATCCGGTCCAAGATCGTCAGCATGCGGCCGCCCGAGGGCAGCCGCTTCGTGAGACCGCGAAGCTCGATGCGAGGTGGTGTCGGCATGAGGCCTGTTTACCCCATCCTGGCGTTACTTGCCAGTATCCTGCTTCTCGCGGCCGGGTGCGGGGGCGGGCCCGAAGGACCGGCGGAACCCGCCGCCGCGCCCGAGACCCCGCCGCGAGAAGCCCCGGCCCCCGAAGATACGCGCGGCCCCCTCGTCATGTTTCTCGGCGACAGTCTCACCGCGGGTCTCGGTTTGTCGGAGGAGCAGGCCTTCCCCGCCCTGCTCGAAAGCCGCCTTCGCGCCGAGGGGATACCCGTGCGGGTCGTGAACGCCGGCGTCAGCGGCGACACGACGACGGGCGGCCTGAGCCGCCTCCCCTGGCTCCTGCAGCAGAACCCCGACGTGCTCGTCGTCGGCCTCGGTGCCAACGACGCGCTGCGCGGGCAGTCCCTCGACGTCATCGAGGAGAACCTGCGCGCGATCGTCGAGCGCGGCCGGGCCGCGGGAGCCCGCGTCCTCCTCCTCGGCATGCGCGTCCCCACGAATTACGGCCCCGATTACGCCGAGGGGTTCGCGGCGCTCTACGAGCGCCTGGCGAAAGACCTCGGCGTCGAGCGGGTCCCGTTCCTCCTCGACGGCGTCGGCGGGCACCCCGACCTCAACCAGGAGGACGGCATCCACCCCACCGCGCGCGGCCACGAGATCCTCGCCGACAACGTCCTCCCCCACCTGAAGCGCGTGCTAGAGAAGCTGCAACGCTGACTTCAACGGTCCGCGGCCCTCGCCCGTGGGCACCTCCCGCGGCTCCTGTCCGGAGCGACGGGGACCCTTACACGGCCGCGCGAAGGACCGCGCGCGATGGCGCTAGGGTCCGCGCCATCGCGCTTGCGCGGTTCGAGCGCGGCCGATGTGGGTCGTCGCGGAGGACCGGAGCCGCGGGAGGTGCCCACGGGCGAGGGCCGCGCGCCGCGATCGCCAGCGAAGCCCGCTCAGTACTTCCCGGCTGGTAGAACCTCGAGCCAGTAGCCGTCCGGGTCCTCGATGAAGTAGATCCCCATCGTGGGGTTCTCGTAGCAGATGCAGCCCATGGACTCGTGCAGGCGGTGGGCCGCCGCGTAGTCGTCGGTCGTGAACGCGAGGTGGAACTCGTTGTCGCCCAGCTCGTAGGGATCCTTTCGGTCGCGGAGCCAGGTCAGCTCCAGGCGGTGCGGCGTCGTCCCGTCGCCCAGGTAAACGATGATGAAGCTCCCGTCGGGGGGCGACATCCGTCGCGTCTCCGCGAGCCCCAGCGCCTTCCCGTAGAACTCCAGGCTCCTGCCCAGGTCCAGGACGTTGATGTTGTTGTGCGCGAAGACGAATTTCACGGCGGTCCCTCCAGTTCACCACGGCCGCGGGCCGCGCAGCTTGCGGAGGCGCATGACCTCCTTCGCGATCTCCTCGATCGCGAGGTACGAGACGTCCACGCTGTGCCAGCCCTGCTTCTCCATGAGCCGGTTCGCCGCGATGACCTCGTGGGCGATCGCGCGGCGGTCGAGATACTCCTCCTCGCCGCGCATGCCGAGGTCCTGCGCGCGGGCCTCGCGCACCGCCACGAGCCGGTCCACGTTCACGCGGAGCCCGATCACGCGGTTCGGGGGAAGCCTCAGGAGCTGGGCGGGGGGGTCGACGCCGGGGACGATCGGCACGTTGGCCGCGCGGACCCCCTGGAACGCGAGGAAGAAGCAGGTCGAGCTCTTCGAGGAGCGCGAGACGCCCACGATCACGACGTCGGCGCGGGAAAGCTCGTGCGGGCGCTGGCCGTCGTCGTGCGTCAGGGCGTAGTCGAAAGCGGTCATCCGGTCGTCGCGGTCCCGCTCGAGGCGCTGCAGGAGGCCCGGGGTTTCTCCCCGCTTCCGCCTGAACTGGTCGTTGAGGGCCGAGAAGGCGGGGCCGAGAACGTCCACCGTCGGCACGAGGCGGCGCCCCGAGAGCCTCCGCATCGCCCTGCGCGTCTCCTCGCCGACCAGCGTGTAGAAGACGACCGCCCCGAGCTTCGCGGCCTCGCCGACGAGCTCCTCGACCTCTTCCGCGGTGCGGACCCCGGCCCTACGCGTCTCCTTGTAGCGCTGCCCCTTGAACTGGACCGCGGCCGCCGAGAGGAGCTGGCTCGCCGTGTCGCCGCGGCCGTCGGAGACGATCATGATGGTGGGCACTCTCGTTCGCGGCATGGGATCACCTTGGTTCGGAGGATCGTCGGCCGCCCGGCGCGCGCGTTCGAGCGGCGCCTACCAGACGCGCGCGGCGACGGGAACCTGCGCGCGGTCCAGGAGGTGGATTGCGTCCGTCGGGCACGCGGACCGGCAGACCCCGCAACCCCAGCAGTGCCTCTGGTCCACGGAGACCTTCTCGTCGGCCATGCTCCAGCTCATGGCCCCGAACGGGCACACGCGCTGGCAGTCGCGGCACCCGCCGCAGGCGTCCGCGTCCACCTCGGCCACGTACTCCGCCCGGAACATCACGGGGATCTCGTGGGTGACGGTCGCCCGCATCGCGAGGCAGTCGGCGCGGTCGCAGTTGCAGATCCCGCCGATGAACGGCGTCCGGAACGTCCACACCGTGTGGCAGACTCCATCCTTGTCCAGTTCCTTCATGAACGCGAGCGCTTCCGCCTTGGCCATGGTCTCCAGGCCCGCGGAGTCCGGCCCGGTCAAGAAGCTCCCGTCGAGTCCCTTCAGGATCTCGACGAGCCCGCCGCCGTTCGGCCGCATGCTCACGCCGAAGCAGAACCGCTTCTCCTTGCCGGTGGTGATGCGGCGGCAGATGCAGGCGACCCGCACGATCGAGTTTACCATCTCGAGGATTCGCTCGATCTCCTCGATCGGGACGACCTGGCCGTAGTGCACCTTCTTCGCCTTGCTGGTCGCGCGCCACGCGACCGCGCGCTTGACGAACCACGGCGCCTGCTCGAGAGCGGTCAAGCTGCGCACCTGCTCCGCGATCGCCCCGGGGTCGGCGAAGAACTCCCGGATCATCTCGCGGCGGCGCACGTCGGAGAGCAGGTCTTCCGAGTAGTTGCGAGCGGAGAGGTACCACTTCTTGCCCTCTCCGTGCTTGAGGCAGAACTCGCACATGGTGGCCTCCCTCGGATGGACGAGCAGGCCCGGCCGGCGGCGGAGCGACCTGTCTCCGCCGGATTCCGCCCCGAGGTTACGCCCGGCGGGGGCCGCCGTGCAATACGCCCCGGGTGATACCCTGCGGTCGAGTTTGGGGCCGGAGCGGTTAAACTCCCACGGTCGGCGGGGATCCTCCGCCGGGGAGACGGGATGATCGGTCAGCGCCTCGGGCGCTACGTCGTGCAGGCTCGCGCCGGGTCGGGCGGCATGGGAGAGGTTTACCTCGCCACCGACACGCAACTCGACCGCCCGGTGGCGCTCAAGGTCCTGCCGCCCGAGCTGTCGGCCGATCCGAACCGCCGGGCGCGGCTGCTGCGCGAGGCCCGGCTCGCCGCCTCGCTGTCGCACCCGCACGTCGCCACGGTCCACGAGGTCTTCGAGCACGAGGGGATGCTCGTGCTCGCGATGGAGTACGTCGAGGGCGAGTCGCTGCGCGAGCGCATCTCGGCCGGTCCGCTGCCCCTGCGCCAGGTGCTGCGAATCGGCGCACAGGTCGCGGACGCGCTCTCGGCCGCGCACCGCCGCGGCATCGTCCACCGCGACGTGAAGCCCGACAACGTCATGATCACCCCCGACGGCCTGGTCAAGGTGCTCGACTTCGGCCTCGCGAGGGGGCGCGAGCCCCGGACGGCCGAGGACGTCAGCGACCAGACGATGACGGCGACGCCGCAGCTGAGCGAGGCCGGACAGGTGCTCGGCACCCTCGGCTACCTCGCGCCCGAGCAGGCGCGTGGTCTGCCCGCGCAGCCCGAGACCGACATCTACGCCCTCGGCGTCACGCTGTACGAGGCCGCCACGGGTCGCAGGCCGTTCGTCGCCGACTCGACCGCCGGCGTGGTCGCGGCGATCCTCCGCGACTCGCCCCCGCTCGCGTCGTCCCTGAACCCGGAGCTACCGCCCGATCTCGACCGCATCCTCGCGCGAGCCATGGCCAAGGAGCCGGCGGAGCGCTACCGCGACGCGAGGGACATGGGGGGCGATCTTCGCGAGCTGCGGCGCAGGATCGAATCCGCCGATTCCACGGACTCCATGGTCGCGGCGCGACTGCCCCGGCGCCGTCGCTGGCTCCCCTTCGCGGGCGCGGGGGCGGCGGTCGTCGTGATCGCGGCCGCCCTGTTCGCGTGGCGTGCCACGCATCGCGAGACGACGCCGAAGGGCCTGCCGTCGCCGGGCCAGCTGCGGGTGCTGATGTCCACCGAGGGGCCGGTGGAGGGCGTCGCCCTCTCGCGGGACGGCAAGATGCTCGCGTACGCGGCGGAGGACGGCGGCCGCGTGGATCTCTTCGTTTCGCGCACGGGAGGTGGCGGCCGCGTCCGGCTCACCGACGACAGCGCGCGGGAAGAGGACCCCGTCTTCTCTCCCGACGGCGACCGCCTCGCGTTCACCCGCTGGAATCCAGCCAGCGGAGAGCCCGAGATCCGCGTGGCTCCCGCGCTCGGCGGCGAGGCGCGGCTGATCCACGAGAGCGCGCAGTCGCCGGCCTGGTCCCCGGACGGCTCGCGGCTCGCATGCATCTCGCGGCGCCCCGACGGGCGGTCCGCGCTCGTGACGATCGCGAGCGACGGCAGCGCGCAGCGCGAGCTCCTCGCGGCCAGCGCGGACTACCCGTTCCTGCGCGCCGTGGACTGGTCGCCCGACGGGTCCATGCTCGTGGTGGAGCGCAGCCAGGGTGGGATGGCGGGCGAGCTCTGGCTCGTGCCCGCCGGGGGCGGCGCCGCCCGGCGCGCCGTCCAGGATCCGCCGGGAGTGGTCAGCCACTCGCCGGTCTTCGCGGGAAACGGACGAAGCGTCGTCTACTCCTCGAATCGCGGCGGGGCGCTGAACCTCTGGAGCCTGCCGATCGATCCCCCCGGCGAGCCCGCGCGTCTCACCAGCGGGCCGGGTCCGGACATCCAGCCCACCGTATCCGCCGACGGCAGGATCGCGTTCGTCAACGCGCGATCCCGCACCGCGCTGCTCGTGCTCGGCCTCGACACGGGCGAGGTGCGGGAGCTTCTGCGCGGATCGGCGCTCATCTGGGGGCCTTCCTTCTCTCCCGACGGCCGGGAGATCGCCTTCGACCGGGGAGAGCCCAACGGCGAGTGGCACATCTGGATCGTCCCGGCCGAGGGAGGAACCGCGCGGCAGCTCACCTCGGGCGCCCTCCGGGAGATGTACCCGCGGTTCACGCCGGACGGAGCGTCGGTGCTTTTCAATCACTGGACGCCCGGGCCCGACGGCGTCTGGCGCGTGCCCCGCGCCGGCGGCCCGCCCGTCGCCGTGACCCCCGCGCGCGACGGCGACGACAGCTGGGCGGACGTGTCGCCCGACGGCAAGTGGATCGTTTTCACCCGCACCGAGGGGAACACGGACCGCATCTACCTCGCGGAGCTCGAGAGCGCGGGCGCGGCGCGGCCGCTGGCCGACGCTCCCTCGACGGTGGCGAAGTGGTCTCCGGACGGCAGCCTCATCGCCTACGCGCCCGACCGGACGCTCGAGGGCGCCGTCCGCGTCGTGCGCCCGGACGGCTCGGGCAGCCGCGTCGTCGCGTCCCCCGGCGGCTGGCCGTTCTGGTTCGCCGACGGGAAGCGCCTCGGCTACCTCGCGGTCGGCAAGGACGCCAACGCGGAGATCCGCGTCGTGCGCGTCGACGGCGGCGGGCCTCCCGAGCGGCTCGACGGTATCCGCTTCCGCGGGACGAACTACCCGTGCAGCGTCTCCCGCGACGGGCGCTTTCTCGCGACCGCCAACGCCGTGGACACGACCTCGGAGCCGACATCTGGCTGCCTCCGAGCCTTCTCGGAACGCACCTCCACGGGCCTAGCCCCGGCCGTGCTCGCGAAGCCACAGCTCGGTGAAGAGGGCGCCCCAGAGGAAGTTGAGGACGGAGTGCCGCAGCGTTCTCCCCTGCGCCGCGTCCGATAGCAGCTCCTCGAGCACGCGCGACGGCACGACCTCGGCCACGGCGGCGCCGGGATCGAGCAGCACCTCGCGCGCCCTGCGGTTGAACTCGCCCTGCGCGAGCCAGCGAGCGAAGGGCGGCACGAACCCGCTCTTCCTGCGGTAGATGAACGACGGCGGCATGAACTCCTCGAGCAGCTTCTTGAGGGGCCACTTCACGACGCCGTCGCGGATCTTGGCGTCCCACGGGATCCTTCCCTGCTCGACGAGGATCTCCCGCCACAGGTAGGGGTACACCACGCGGATCCCCAGGCTCTCGCCGACCGAGAGCGCCTTCGCGGCCCACCGACGGCTGTTCACGTGCATGAGCTGCCGGATCGTCGTGAGGGTCCGGTAGCTCGGGCGCCCGGCGTCCTCGCCGCAGGAGGAGAAGACCTCCTCGAGCATCGTCGCGAGCTCGCCGTCCCACCCGGGCGCGGTCTTCAATCCGAGGTACGCCACGGGCGCGACCACGAGGAAGTAGGTCAGCGCCGACTTTTCGTGCACGTCGGCGAGGGCCGAGAGGCGCGCGAGCAATCCCTCTTGCGATTCCCACTTCCAGTGGGGGAAGCGGACCATGGCGAGGGACAGCGCGCGCTTGAGGCCGGCGGGGAAGCGGTGCTTCATCGCGAACTTCGACTCGTTGCCGAGGTCACCGAAGCCGAAGCAGTCGTCGCCGCCGTTGCACTCGACGAGCGGGGCGGAAGCGCCCGCTCGCTCGCGAGCGTGCTTCAGGAGGAACGCGATCGGCAGGCTCGAGAAATCCGCGAACGGATGGTCGGTGAGCTTCGCCGCCTCGTCGAGGGCCGCGAGCGCGTCCGGCGTCTCCATCCTGGCGACGTCGAGCTCGGCGCCGAGCCGCCCGGCGATGCGCTCCGCGAACTCCCGCTCGGGGTCCTCGCCGCCGAACGCGCAGTAGAACGACCGGAGGGGCCCGCCGCCGCTCTCGCTCAGGTAGCAGCCGTAGAGGCTCGAATCGATCCCCCCGCTCAGCAGCATCAGGGGGCGCGACGGCGCCAGGAATCGCGCGGAGCGCCGAAGGGCCTCCTTCGCCGGAGCGAGGAGCTCGTCGTCGCCGCGGTTGCTCCGCGGCCCGCTGTCGCAGGGGAACCGCAGCTTGAAGAACGGGGCGGTCCGCTGCGAGCCGGCGCCCACGCCGTACGTGAGCGCGTGCGCCGGAGGGACCGCGCGGACATTGGCGCCGATCGTCATCGGCTCGGGGATCGCCCCGTACTTGAGGTTCGCGTAGATCGCGATGGGGCTGACCTCGCACCCCACGACGCCCAGCAGGAAGCGCAGGTCGGACGAGAAGACGATTCCTCCCTTCGCCGCGTGGTAGTACATCCGCCCCGATCCGGCTCGCTGGGACACGAGGAGGAGCGTCGTCTCCGTGCCTCGCCGGCTCGCGACCGCCATGCGGAAATCGCTCGAGATCGTGTCGAGCGCGGCGAGGGCGTACTGCCGGAAGCGCGGAACGAACTCGGACGCCAGGTCGAGCGCGCGGTACTCGCCCCCCTCGCCCGACGCCACCAGCAGGTCCTGGCTCACCGCGACGACGTCGTCCGAGACCGACGAAGCGGTCCGGCGATCCCGGAAGGGCTCGTCGTGGAAGAGGAACCCGGCGTCCCAGATCGGGACCGTCGCGAAGCCCGAGGCGAGCCGGGCGGCAAGGCGACGATCGAGATCCTCGTCTCGCTCGCGATGGATGTATCCGCCGATCATCGGTCCTCCCCCCCTTGCCGCGGCGGCGGGGCGGGTCCCGCGGTCGCCGGCCCCCAGCGGCCTCGCTCTGCCGCCCGGGCCTTCTTCTCCGCCGCCCTGTAGCGATCCTCGCGCGTGAACGCGAACCGCGTGTAGGCCCGCGCGAAGCCCTCGCGGATCATCTCCTCGTTGAAATCGGTCCCGTCGTCGAGGACGACGTAGCGGAGCAGCCGGCCGTACTTGTCTCGGTTGCTGCAGAGGCGGTCGCGCTCGAGGGCGACGGTCTTGCCGAGGAGGCGCGAGCGGGCAAAGGCGCGCGCGTCGTACGCGAGGTCCCGCCAGGCGTGGCGCTCGTCCTTGAGCTCGGGCGCGTCGATCCCGATGAGGCGGACCTTCTCCTTCACCCCCTCGAGCCGGACCGTGACCGTGTCGCCGTCGGAGACCCACACGACCCTGCCGGTCTCGACGCGGGTGGAGGCGATGGAAAGGGAGGAGAGGAACAGGGCGATGCCGGCTCCCGCCAGGAGCCGGCCTAGCGCCACGCGAATCGACGCCGTCATGGCGCCATTATAGGTGGCGCGATCAGATCCGGTGGAGCGGTCGGAGCTTCTTCGGGGGCGCGGAGCCGATGCGTCCGGTGCGGAGCATCTGGCGGAGCCGGGAGATGGCCTCGCTCTCGATCTGCCGAACGCGCTCGCCGCTCAGCCCGAGGCGCTTGCCCACCTTCGTCAGGGATTGCCCCTTGGCACCGTCGAGCCCGAACCTGAGGCGGAGGACGTCGCGCTCCCTCGGCGCGAGCAGCGCGAGCGCGCGGCCGACGAGCAGGAGGGCCTGCTCGCGGATCACGGCGTCCTCGGGGCTCGGGAGGAGCTTGTCGGCGAGGGAATCGGACAGGCGGTCGTCGCGGTCGTGGCCGACCGGCGCATCGATCCAGAGCTCCCTCATCTGGGACTGCATCAGCCGCTGGACGGACTCGACGCTTCGCGAGAGCCGCTCGGAGATCTCCGTGGTGTCCGGCCGGCGCCCGAGCTCGTGGCCGAGCGTCTGCTCCGCGTCGCGGACCCGGCGGATCTCCTTTCGCTGGTACTCGGGGAGGCGGACTACCCGCGTGTGCTCGGCGAGCGCCCTGAGAATCGAGCGGCGTATCCACCAGACGGCGTAGGTGACGAACTTGTTGCCGCGGGCCACGTCGAAACGGTAGGCCGCCTCGACGAGGCCGACGTTGCCCTCGTTGAGCAGGTCCTCGAACGGCATCCCCATCCCGCGGTATTCCGACGCGACCTTCGCGACGAAGCTCATGTTGGACTGGATCAGGTCGTCGAAGCTCTCGCGGCTTGCCGTGGCAGGCCGGACCGACGGTGTCGGGACCTCGGCGTCGAGCTCTCGCCGAGCCGCGCTCGCCTCACCGTGGATCATCGAAGCGCCCTCCCCTTCCTCCTGAGATGCAGCGGCCCTCCCCGACGCAACACGGATATTGTTGATCCTTGAAGATCATTATACATCCTAGACTACAAATCTTTCAACCGCGAAGAGGGTGGAGGGGATGCCAGGGGTTTCGCCGGGGAGAATGGGCGCGGTCGGGCTCGTCGAGACGAAAGCGAGACGAAGCTTGGGCTCGGCCCCGGTCGTCACACCCCGGAATCGTAGGCGGCGAGGGCGGCGGGCAAGACCTGGGTGACCCCGAGTCCGGCGGCCGGCAGGCCGATCAGGACGGCGCCGATCACCTCGTCCCGCGTCGCGCCGGCTTCCCTGGCCAGCCGCGCGTGGAAGGGCACGCCGCTCTCGAGTCTCAGGGCGGCGAGTACCGACAGGTACGCGAGCCGGGCGGTCTTGGGGTCGAGGGCGGTGGCCGACGCGAGCCCCTGCACCGCCGCGTTCCATGCTTCCGCGTGCCCCGGCGCCTCCGTCAAGAAGGCTCGAAACGCCGCGCTGACTCCTGCGAGAGGGTCTCCCATGCGTGCTCCTCCGTTGGGGCGAGGGTTGCGAACGCGCAACCGCCGGGTATTGTCGCCCAACCGGAGGTCGTGTAAGAAGGGCCGACTGCCGGCGGGGCGGCGGAGTGCTCATGGCGGAGAATTGCGCGGTCGCCTTCGGGCGCTACCTGAGGATGCTCCGGGAGCGTCGCGGCCTGTCCCTCGACGACGTGGCGACGATGTCCCGCTCCCTCGCCGATCCCGTGGACAAGAGCTACCTCTCCCGCTGCGAGAACGGCCGCCACGGCATCGGTTTCTCGAAAGCCATCACGCTGAGCCGCATCTACGGCGTCCCCACCGAGGTCCTCGCCGAGCGCCTGGAGCTCGACACCGAGCTCGACCGCATCGGCGGCCCCGACACGTCGGGCCTGACGCCACGGCGAGCTGCAGAAGCGGGGGGTGGCGGCGTCGAATCGCGGCGCCGCGTTGGGACGCTTACGCGAACTTCAGGGACTCGGTGCATCTCGCGCTGCGCGCCGAGCTATCGCCGACGTTCCGGGACGCCGAGGAGCAGCATCTCATCGCGTGCATGAACGTGAGCACGGCGGCGGGGCGGCTGGGGAGGTCTCGTTTCGCGCTGCACGAGCTGGAGTACATTCGCGCGCGGAATCACCTCGGTGCTGGACCTCGAGCCTCTGCTTCTGGATCTGCTGTCCTGGCGATACAGGGTTCTTGGCGAGACTGGAGAAGGCTCGACGCCTCGCAGACGAGGCCGTAACGCAAAGCTGAGCAGGACGGGTTCCGTCTCGGCGCGTGGCTATGCGTACGCGAATCGAGCCCGTCTGGCTTGTCACGAGAGGGACTTCCGGAAGGCGATCTCGCTGTATCAGGTTGCGTTCAAGGCGCACGAGCAGGCTGGCACGATCGAACGAGTGCGCCCGTGCGCTTACTCAACATCGCGAACGCCTATGTCGAAATCGGGAGCGGCCGACGGTCCGCGCGAGCGAGCACTGGCATCGGCGGAGCGACTTGCCGCATCGGTCGGCGACACGCGGGCACGCGTGCTCAACCGGATCTGCTCGGGGAAATTCGGAGGCCGATGGACGGATCGACAGGCATCGCGACGACTGGCACGAAGCGGTCGATCTGGCGAAGAGCCTTAACGACAAGATCCTTCAGTTCAAGGCGGAGTTCTGCCTCTATCGCCAGGCCGTCGCAGCGGAGACGAAGAGGACACCGCGAGAGCGCTCGGAAGAAGGCTACTGAGACTCGCCGCGTGGATCCCGCAGACGTCGAGGAACTGGCGCAGTTCAAGGAACTGTCGGACGATTTCGATCCAGCGAGCGAGAAGGCGCGTTCCCGCCACGGCAACCTCAGCCCTTGCCTCGTCGCAACAGATCATCGCTGCCCCCTTGAATCGATTCCCAACGAAGGGTACAACGTCGCAGCGTTCTCGAACTGCACAGGAGGTACCCATGAGCGCGAGAGATGTCCTCGCTGCCTCTTGCTAGTCTCGTGGTCGCTGCATGGTGTCATCGGGGAACTGGTTTACGCGGAGGAAAACTCCCTCGATGCCCTCCCCTCCTGCCGCACTGCGCAGCTCGAACCGCGGACCGACACTTGCAGCGTCCGCCCATTCCGTGCGGGTGAATTGCCAGATCGTTGACGATCGGCGATCCGTTCCCGTCGGGCCAACGCCGAAGCGCGCGTGATCCGATGAAGTGAGAGCGGTACGCGGGTGCCGCGGTGGGCAGGAACGGGCTGACTCGACTCTTGGAAAGGCAGCGCAGCACCCATCGCTGAGCCGATACGCCCTGGCGAAACGAGCTGCTGCTCCGCCTCCTCCCTCAATTCACCGAATAAGGCTCGCTGAGGGCGAAGGGGGCGATCTCGACGTCGAAGAGGTCGCCGCGCGGCGTGACCATCTGGTAGGTGCCGTGCATCGAGCCGAAGGGGGTGGAGAGCGGGCAGGCGGAGGTGTACTCGAAGCGTTCGCCGGGGTCGATGACGGGCTGTTCGCCGATCACGCCGGGGCCCTGGACCTCCTCGACGTTCCCGTTGGAGTCGGTGATGATCCAGTGCCGGCTGAGCAACTGCGCGCGCTCGTCCCCCTCGTTCTCGATCGTCACCGTGTAGGCGAAGAACCACCTACTGTCCTCGGGGCTCGAGTGATCGGAAATGTACTTCGCGCGGACCTTCACGCGGATCCCGCGCGTCACGGCCTCGGACGTCGTCATGCTCTCCCCCGACCGTCCTTCCTGGACGTCCTTACACTATTCGCTGGCGCCCGGCCGCGCAAATGGCCGCGGGCGGGGCCCGGGAGCCGCGGCGGGGTGTGTTATTCTCCGGCGCCGATGGAAACCCCGGGCCCCGATTCCACCCGCATCCTGGCGAGCCACCTCTACGATTTCGCGGTCTGCGAGCACCGGATCGCCCTCGACGTGAAGCTGGACCGGTCGCTGCGCACGCCGCCCGACGCGGCGATGCGCCTCCTCGCGGAGCACGGCAGGCGCTTCGAGGAGCGGATCGCGAAGGAGCTGGGCTACCCCGAGGTCCGGGTCGAGGCGGGGGATTACAGAGCGGCCGCGGCGGCGACGCGGGACCTCATGCGGCGCGGCGTGCCGGGGATCTACCAGGGAGTGCTCCGCTCCGGGCGCATGCTCGCGCAACCCGATCTCCTCGAGCGGGCCGACGGCGCGTCGGCACTGGGCCCCTTCCACTACGTCGCCGGCGACGTGAAGTCCGCCGTCGCCGCGCGCTCGGACGCGGCGCTCCAGGTCGCCTTCGCGGCCTCGCTTCTCGAAACGGAGCAGGGGCGCGCGCCGGAGACGGGGTTTCTCGTCCTCGGAGACGGAACGCGCGAGCTGTTCGAGCCCTCCTCGATCCGAGAGTCGCTCCGCCTGGCACTCGACCGCGTGACCGAGATCGCCGACGGTCTGGACTCGACCTTTCCTTTCTTCTCCCGCCACTGCGCCCGCTGCCGCTGGAGGGGCGAGTGCCTCCCCGGCATCGTCCGCGGGCGGGACATCTCGCTGGTCCACGGTCTCACCCGGACGCGCCACCGCGTGCTGCGCCGCCACGGGATCGTCACGGTCGAGGACCTCTCGGGCGCCGACCGCGCCGCCCTCGAGCGCGCCGGCGCCCCCACCGACGGGCTCGATCGCCTGAAGCGGCAGGCGCGCGCGCTGATGGAGTCGCGCCCGGCCGGGCGCCGTCACGTGAAGGTCGCGGCGGGAACGCGCCGCGAGTACTACCTTCGGATCGAGAGCGACCCGCTCGACCCCGGGGACGCGTTCCTCTTCGCGTGGGGGTCCGGCCCGGCGCAAGGCGGTCCGCTCGAGATCACCGGCGCCGCGCTCGGGGGAGGGCCCGAGGACCGCGAGCGGTCGTTCCGCAGGCTCCTCGAAGCCCTCGACGCGGGCCGCTCGCGCGATCCGATCCATCACTTCGGCAGTTCGACCGCCAAGGCGTTCGACGCCTGCGCGGAAGAGCTGTCGCTCGACCCGGCGCTGATCGGCGGCGTCGAGGGGAGGATGGTGGACCTCTCCCCGGCGATCCGGCGCGCGGCGGCGCTGCCGGTGCATCTCTACCGCTTCGACGAGGTGGCGGCCGTCGTCCGGGGCGAGCCGTGCCCCGCCCCCGACGCGCCCGAGGACGCGCTCTTCGTGGACTTCGCCAACCTGCGCGAGGCGGCCGACCCGTCCCCGCTGCGCGACCGCCTCCTCGCGGCGGGCGGCGCGGCCGTCGAGTCGCTCCGCGCGATCCGGTGCTGGCTGGAGCCGTCGCCATGAGCGCGGCACGGCGCCGCGGCGAGCCGCCGGACGGCACGGCGATCTGGGCCCGTCTCGAGCGGCTCCTGCACCGCGAGGGGAACGCGGTCCTCATGGGCCACCGCGACCTGCGCGCGCTGCCTCCGGACGAGCGCGTGGAGCGCGGAGAGTGCCTCGCGGGCCTCGGCTGGCTCGGCGAGGCGCCGCCGGGCACGATCCGCCTGCGCTGCGCCGAGAACCTGTCGAAGTGGCGCCGCGGCGACTCGCTGACGCTGAGGTCGCGCGAGGACGAGCGGGGGATCGCGGTCGTCTACGAGCGGTTCGAAGCGGCGACACGGACGCTCGTCGTGAAGCGCGACCCGTACCGGGGCGGCGGCGCCGTGGACGAGACGGCGGCGCTCGTGCTCGACCCGGAGCCCGTCACGCTCCACACGCTGGCGATCGAGACGATCGCCTCGCTCGGGCAGCGGACCGACCCCGCGGCGGCGGCGGCGCGCTCGGTCCTCGAGCTGGCCGCCGAGCCGGCCATCTCGGACGCGGACGAGCGCTTCGCCTCGCTTCGCCTCGGGACCGAGGCCCTGCGCGGCCTCGACGATTCCCAGAAGGAGGCGTTCCTCGCCGCGGTGACGAAACGTCCCGTGGCGCTGGTCCAGGGACCGCCGGGGTCGGGCAAGACCTACCTTCTCGCGCAGGTCGTCGCGGCGCTCGCGCGGCGCGGCGAGCGGATCCTGATCACCGCGTACACGCACCGCGCGGTGAACAACGCGCTCCGCAAGCTGGCCGAGGTGGACAAGGGCCTCGATGCGCTGAAGGTCGGCCCCGCTCACGGCGCCGACGACCTCGAGGGGACCGGTGTCGCGCTCCTCCGGCGGTTCGGGGACGTCCGGCCGCCGAGACCGGGCCGCCCCCAGGTCCTGGGGGCCACGCTGTTCGGGCTCCGCGGGGCCGTGGGGAAGCTGAGCTTCGACCGCGCGGTGTTCGACGAGGCCGCTCAGGTGCCGCTGGCGTTCGCGCCGTGCGGGATGGCCGTCGCGTCGCGCTTCCTGTTCGTGGGGGACCACCGGCAGATGGGCCCCATCGTGCAGGGCGACCACGACGACCCGCTGGCCCGCACCTCCGTGTTCGAGTACCTGGCGAGCAAGTACGAGCCGGCGCTGCTCCGGACGACCTACCGGATGAACGATGGGATCAACGCGTTCCCCAGCCGGACGTTCTACGGCGAGCGCCTCGAGGCCCATCCCGAGGCGGGCCGGCGGCGCTTCGGCCGGGTGGAGGGCGGGGCGTTCGACGCGGCGCTCGACCCCGAGCGCTCCGCGGTCTTCGTCACCATCCACCACGAGGGGTTCCGGACGCGTTCCGCTCCCGAGGCGCGCGCCGTCGCCGACCTCGCCCTCGAGATGCTGACGCGCCAGCGGCTGCGTCCCGAGGACCTCGCGGTGGTCGCCCCGTACCGGCAGCAGATCCGCGAGATCCGCACGCTGCTCCACCGCGCCCTCGATCCGCTCAAGATCCCGCTCCCGGTGGTGGACACCGTGGAGCGGATCCAGGGGCAGGAGCGCGAGGCGGTGATCGTTTCGCTGACGGCGTCCGACCCGGAGTATCTCGCCGGGGAGCAGGCCAAGTTCTTCTTCTCGCCGAACCGCCTGAACGTCACGCTGACCCGCGCGCGCACCAAGCTGGTGATCTTCGCGAGCGGCCACCTCTTTCGCGCGATGCCCGCGGCGTTCGAGGACCTCCGCAACGCCGACCTGTTCAGGCGGCTCTACGCGGAGCTCCCGCGCGTGGACCTCTCGCCGTCCTATCTGTGACGGCGGCCGGGGCCGCTCACACGGCGTAGGCGACGAGGTGGAGGGGGCGCCCTTCGTGCCAGAGCGCTTCGCCCTCGATGCCGTCGCCGCGAATCGTCATCTCGCGCCCGAGTCCTCGCGACGGGCGGGTCGTGACCCGCGCCGACGCGAGCGCGTCCATCCAGGCGCCCGGCTCCACCGTCGAGGCCGCCGCCCGAGGGTCCGGCCCGGCGTCCGCCGCGTGCGCGGCCTCGACCCAAGCCGGGACGGCCCACGGCGCGAGTGCCCTCCACGCCGCCGGATGGCCCGCGACCTCGAGGCCGAGGAGCCGGCCGCGCGAGAGGGCGACGATCCCGACCTGGCCTCGCACGAGGCCGATGCTCTCGGAGCGGCCGACGGCCGCGGCGGGCATCGGGGACGCCGTCTCCGCCCTGTCCGCGGCCGGGCTCCGGGGCTCGCACCCGGGAACGACGGGGGTCGACCGGGCCGGCCGCGACCGAGACCACCGCGAGCGGCGGAACGAAAATGGAGCCGGCCGCCACCCGATCCGGGTCGCGCACCTGCAGAGGCTGTCCCTCGAGGATCAACACGGGCTCGCCGCCGCGGTTCACCGCTTCGACCTCGTCCGCGCCCGCGCCTCGCTCCCGGAGCTCGAGGACGCCGGCGGACAGGGCCTCGCGCAGGAGGAGCTCCCGTGTTCGTGTCGCCCTGCCGATCCGCAGGGGGATCAGCTCGACGCCACCGTGGTCTTGCGCCGGAGCTTGCGCGAGCCCCCTGATCCACGCGGAGAGCCGGAGCGCTCTAGCCTCGTCGTTCATCGCCTCGCTCAAGAGGGCGCCTCCCCACTCCGGCAGGTGGCTCGCCGGGAACCCGAATTCGTGCAGGAAAGCGGTGTCCCGGAGCCCGGCCGGGCCGCGTCTGGGATCGATCGCCTGTGCTCGACAGTTGCCGGACCGTGACGCTCCCATGCACCTCTCCTCGGAAGGAAGAACACCGCCTCAACCCCCAAGTATCACCGCGGCCCGCGAATTCCCTCTTTGTTTACCAAGAATTCAACGACCGAAAGACGGTGGCTCGGCCTTCTTGGAACTCCTGACGTCATTGGGACCCCTTGCCGCCGTTTCTTGCAAAAATTTACCGCGCAATCAATATTCCGTCAAGTCTCTTTATTGAATCACCGGTGAATTAAGGACAGGGCTGGGCTAGAATCAGCGCGATGAGCGAAGACGAAGGACGACGCCCTTTCAAGGAGCGCGAGGCGGATCGCATCCCGCTTCACGAACGAATCCGCAACCTCCGCCAGAAGCGGGGGCTGACCGGTTACGAGCTGGCGCGCAAGGCGGGGATCTCCCCCTCGTACGTCTCCCTCATCGAGAACGGGCTCAAGGTCCCCGAGGAGGCGGTCGCGGCGGCGATCGCCGGCGCCCTCGGCGACGACCAGAGCCTCTACCTCGCCTGGGCGCGCACGTCGCGGCATGCCAACCTCGTGGAAACGCGCGATGCGCTCGACCGGGCGCTACTCATCTCGCAGGACCAGGGCTTGAGGAAGCGCCTCGCGAGCGGCGAAGAGCTGGTCGGGGACGACGCGCGCCCTCGCGCCGGTTCGGTCGGGGAAGTCTCGCGCGCCCCGGCCGTCCGCGAGACGGCCGACGTCCACGACGAGAGGTGCCTGCCTCCGGTCATCCTGGTCCCGCTCCTTGCCGAGGGGACCGACCCGGATGCCGCCGGCCCGCAGCTCCTGGAGCCGCTCGGGATCGACGCCGCGGCGGTTCCGCCCGAGGACCGGCCGGGCCTGTTCGCGTATCGCGTGACCGCCCGCGGCGCGCGGCGGTTGCGCGGCCAGGTCGAGGCCGGCTCGCTCGTGGTGATCTCGCGGCGCTTCCGCCCGCCCGCTCCCGAGCGGATCCACGCCGTCCGCACTCGCGGCGAGGTGGTCTTGAGCCGCACGCTGTGGAAGGGAAGCTCTCTGCTGCTCCTGCCTTCCGAGGGAGACGGCGACTTCGAGGACGTCGAGGTGGGAGACGCCTCGCGTCTTCGCGAGATCCTCGTGGGGAGCGTGGTGCTCTCGCTCAGGCGCTGGGACTAGCTCGAAAACGGCCGGGGCCGCCCCGCATCGGCGGAGCGGCCCCGGCGATTCGATCGGGTCGCGAGGGGACTATCGCATGGAGGCTTTCGCAAGCTCCTCGTCGATCATCGCCTTGAACTCCTCGACCGGCTTCGCGCCGACGATCATCCGGCCGTTCACGAAGAACGACGGGGTGCCGGTCACGCCGGCGGCCATCCCCTCGTCGAAGGAGGCCTTGATCGCCGCTTCCGGCTTCTTGCCGTCGTAGCAGGCGTTGAACTTGCCGGCGTCGAGCTTCACCGCGGTCGCGCGCTTCTTGAGGTCGTCGTCGCTCAGGTCCCCCTGCTCCTTCATCAGGTTCGCGTACATGTCCCAGTACTTCCCCTGCTCCGCGGCGCAGTGCGCGGCGATCGAGGCCGGCATCGCCCTGGGGTGGAACGAGAGCGGGTAGTCGCGGTACACGAAGCGGATCTTGTCGCCGTAGAGGGCCAGGACCTGCTCGATCGTCGGCTCGGCCCGCTTGCAGAACGGGCACTGGAAGTCGGAGAACACGATCATGGTCACGGGCGCCTTCTCGGGTCCCTTCACGCCGGGCCAGCCGGCCGGCACGCTCACGGCGACCCGCGGCGGCTCGAGCATCACCTTCAGATTGGCCTTGTCCTGCAGCTCCTTCACGAAGGCCGCCCTGCGCGTCTGGAGCTTCTGCTGGCGAAGCGCGTTCTCGATGTCGGGCGTGGCCTGCTCGAGCGTCTTGCCGCCGAGGCGGGCCTTGTTCTGCTCGTAGAACGTGTTGACCTCGACCTTGGTGATCTGGCCCGCCTTGTCGTCCACCTCGGCCTTGAGCAGGTCGGCGACCTGCACGGAGCGCGCGGCCGCCTCCTTCTCGAGGAGCTTCTGCTGGACGATCTGATCGAGGGCCGCCCGCTTGACCGTGTAGGTGTCCTGGGCGACCTGCCGGCGGAAGGACGCCTCTTGCTGGCGGAGCCTCTCCATGCCGGCCTCGGCCTGCTTGTTCACCTGATCCATCGAGATCTGCTCGCTGCCTAGATAGGCGGCCACGCTGGAGCCCGCGGCCGGCGCGCTCGCGGCCTTGTCTTTCTCCTTGGCCACGACGGGGAACGCCGCCAGGACGAGCAGCAGCGCGAGGGTCGGGATGTTCCGCGACTTCATGGATCGAGCCTCCGTGCGCCCCACGAGGGAGCGCTTGCCATACACGGCGCCCCGGGGGAATCCGAGGCTGCAAAACCTCAAAACTATACACGGCGGCCCCGGGACCGTCCACCGACCGGGGCGCGGGTCCGATATCATGGAAGCCGTGAGAGAGACGGTCGCGGTGGTTGGAGGCGGCCTCGCCGGAAGCGAGGCGGCGTGGCAGCTCGCCCGGCGGGGGGTGGCGGTGCGACTCCACGAGATGCGCCCCGAGCGCCCCACTCCCGTCCATCGAACCGGCGACCTCGCGGAGCTCGTCTGCTCCAACTCGTTGAAATCGTTGGAGCTCTCCACACCCCACGGCGTGCTCAAGAGGGAGATGGAGATCCTGGGCTCCCTGATCCTCCGCTGCGCCGCGGCGACGCGGGTCCCGGCCGGGGGCGCGCTCGCGGTGGACCGCGACGCGTTCTCGCGGGAGGTGACCCGCGCGATCGCGGAGGAGCCTCTCGTCACCGTGGTCCGCGAGGAGGTCCGTGAGCTCCCGTCGCCCGGGATCGTGGTCCTCGCCGCCGGCCCGATGGTCTCGGACGCCCTCGCGGCGGCGATCGCCCGCTTCACCGGGGAATCGCACCTGCACTTCTTCGACGCGATCGCCCCCGTGATCGACGCGGCGTCCCTCGACCGCTCGATCGTGTTCGCGGCGTCGCGCTACGGCAAGGGTGGGGGCGAGGACTACCTCAACTGCCCGATGACGGACGAGGAGTACGAGAGCTTCCTGGCGCTGCTCCTCGCCGGAGAGAAGGCGCCGCTCCACGAGGTGGACCGAACGCCGTACTTCGAGGGGTGCCTCCCGATCGAGGAGATGGCGCGGCGGGGAAGGGACACGATGCGGTTCGGCCCGATGAAGCCGGTCGGGCTCACGGACCCGAGGACCGGCCGGCGCCCTCACGCCGTGGTCCAGCTCCGGCAGGACGATCTCGCCGCGGAGCACTACTCCATGGTCGGCTTCCAGACGCAGCTCCGCTGGAAAGAACAGGAGAGGATCTTCCGCGCGATCCCCGGGCTCGCCGGCGCGGAATTCGTCCGGCTCGGCCAGGTCCACCGCAACACCTACGTCAACGCGCCGAAGGTCCTCGAGCCGACGCTCGAGTCGCGCGCGCGGGAAGGGCTCTTCTTCGCGGGCCAGCTCTCCGGGGTCGAGGGGTACACCGAGTCGGCGGCCACGGGGCTCCTCGCCGGGATCAACGCCGCGCGGCGGGCGAAGGGGTCGGTCCCCGTGGCTCTCCCGCGCGAGTCCATCCTCGGCGCCCTGTGCCGGTACATCTCGGCGGCGAACCCGGACGGCTACCAGCCGACCAACGTGACCTTCGGCCTCCTCCCCGAGCCCCCCGCCCACGTGCGAAAGAAGAAGGACCGGCGGGAGGCGCGGGGCGCGGCGGCGGTGCGCGCGGCCGAGGCGTGGGCCGCGGAGCAGGTTGCCGGCGAGGAGGGGGCCGCGTGACGAAGCGGGCGTCGCCGTACTTCGAGGCCGTGGACCGGTTCCTCGCGTACCTGCGCGACCAGCGCCGCGCCTCCCCCCAAACACTGCGCGCCTACGAGAGCGACCTCGCGCAGTTCGGCGCGTTCCTGTCCGAGGAGCATTCGGGTGGGCCGGCGCCCGGTCCCGCGGGGATCGACGCGCTCGCGGTCCGCGGGTTCGTCGCGCGGCTGCACCGCTCGGGGCTCGGCCGCTCGTCCGTGGCGCGGAAGCTCTCCGCGGTCCGCTCCTTCATGGAGAACGCGGTGCGCGAGGGGCGCATCGACTCGAGCCCCGCCAAGACCGTGCCGACGCCCAAGGTCCCGAAGCGGCTCCCCCGCAACCTGACGGTGGACGAGGTCTTCGCCCTCCTCGACGGCATCGAGGGGTCGGACGAGGCGGGGATCCGCGACCGGGCGATCCTGGAGTTCCTCTACGCCACCGGGCTCCGCGTCGGCGAGCTGGTGTCGCTCGATCTCGAGGACCTCGACCTGGCGGGCGAGACCGTGCGGGTCCTCGGCAAGGGAAACAAGGAACGGATCGTCCCGTTCGGCAGCAAGGCGAAGAGCGCGCTCCTGCGGTGGATCGAAACGTCCCGCCCGCTCCGCGAGACCGGCGATGCCGGCGCCGTGTTCCTGAACCCGAGGGGCGGGCGCCTCACCGACCGGAGCGTGAGGCGGATCCTCGACCGGCGCCTGCGCGAGGCGTCGGTCCGAGCGCACGTGTCCCCGCACGCCCTGCGGCACTCGTTCGCGACCCACCTCCTCGGCGCCGGCGCGGACCTTCGCGCGATCCAGGAGCTCCTCGGCCACGCCTCGCTCTCCACCACCCAGCGCTACACCCACGTCAGCATGGACGCCCTGATGAAGGTCTACGACGCGGCCCACCCGCGCGCGCATCGCAAGCCGGCGGTTCGCTGACCTTCGGGACCGGGAGCTACCGCATGGAAGATACTTCCGCCGCACTCCTCGAGCTCGAGCGGACCGCCGTCGGGGCGGCGCTCGCCGCGGGCGAGGTCCTGCGCCGCCGGTTCCGGGAGAAGGCGCGGCTCCGCGTCGAGACGAAGGGGCTGCACGATTTCGTCACCGAGGTGGACCGCGAGGCGGAGGCGGCCGCGGTGGGGTACATCCGCTCGCGCTACCCCGGCCACGGCATCCTCGCCGAGGAAGGAACGGCGGCGCCGGCGGGGGACGGCTACCGCTGGATCCTGGATCCGCTCGACGGCACGACCAACTTCATCCACGGCGTGCCGACCTTCTGCGTCTCGGTCGCCGTGGAGGACGGCGAGGGGCTCGCGGCCGGCGCGATCCACGACCCCTTCCACGACGAGACGTTCGAGGCGCGCCGCGGCGGCGGGGCCCGGCTCGGAGGGAGCCCGATCGCGTGCGCGTCCCCCGCGACCATGGACGACGCGCTCGTCGCGACCGGCTTCCCGTTTCGCGAGCTCAAGCGCTTCGATCGCTACGTCGCGTCCTTCGAGGGGTTCGTGCGCGCGACCGCGGGGATAAGGCGCGCGGGCTCGGCGGCGCTCGACCTCGCCTTCGTCGCCTGCGGCCGGTACGACGGGTTCTGGGAGATCGGACTGTCGCCGTGGGACGTCGCCGCCGGGGCGCTCCTGGTCCGGGAGGCCGGGGGGATCGTGACGGACGTGCTGGGAGGTCCCGGCTTCATCGAGCGCGGCGACGTTCTCGCCGCGGGCGGCGGACTCCACACCCAGATGCTCCGCATCACGAGAGCGGCGTTCGGAGAGGGAGGCAGCCGCTGATTCGCCCCTCGAGGGAAACGGGGTGGAGAGGATTCCTTCGGACCGGGGACGCTAGGCCAGCGGCTCCGGCGGGACTGTCCCCTGCTTCTCTTCTTCCTGCTTGTACAGGTACTTGATCGAGTGCTTGAACAGGAGGAGATTCGGGCTTCCCTCGCGGTTGACCTTGATGCAGGCGCGGTCGTACCACTCGATGTGGCCGCGGATCTGCTCGCCGTTGTCGAGCACGACCACCATCGGGGTCTTGCTGTTCATCTGCTTCAGGTAGTAGAACGCCTCGGCGCTGGTCTGCTCGGGAGGAACGGGCCGGCGACGAGGAGGCGGAGCGCCGCCGCCCTGCGCGGGAGCCTCCCGTCCCGCGCCTGGCTGCCCGCCGGGCGCGCCCGCCGGCACGCGGTTGGGCGCGAACTTCTCCTTGATCTCGGCCAGGTTCGGCCTGACCAGCTTCCGGTTGATCATCTCGATCCTCCTGGGATCAGACCCACGACCGGCGGCGCTGCCGGAGCCGGCGGAAGCACTTGCGCCGGCATCTTCCGAGTCCCGATGCCGCCCGCAGTCGGTCGGCCCTAGGCCGATCGTCCAGCGAGCTGTGGTATCCGGTTTGGCGCTGGTTCGAGTGCGGGGCGCGTGCCCCGCCTACCGTCAAAACTCTCGCTATAAGAAATAGCACTACGAGGAGGGGTGTGCAACCCGAAATTGGGAGAATTCCAACGGTGGACGGAAAGCTCAGGAGTCGAAGGCCCCGGGCGGGATCCGGCTCTGGTACTTCGGCGAGACCCAGATATCGGCTTCCTTGCGGGCCCTCTTCAGGAAGTCGTTGTAGGCCTGCTCGAATTTCTCCCGGTAGATCAGCTGCTTCAGCTCGGGGCGCAGCTCCTCGAGGGGGCGGGTCCTCTCCTCGACCCGGGTCTCCACCTTGACGAGGTGGAACCCGTACGGCATCTCCAGGACCTGGCTGACCTCCCCCGGCGGGATGCTGAAAACCACCGCCTCGAGCAGGGTGGCTAGCTCTCCCTTCTTGACGTCCGAGATCAGCCCGCCCGAACCTCGCGTCCCGGCGTCGGAAACCTCCCTCGCGATGGCCTCGAAGTCCGCCCCGGGGGTCGCCGCGCGCGCGCGGACCTTCTCGGCTTCGGCCCGCCGCTCTGGCTTCTTGTCCGCGTCGGCCAGGAGGACGATCTCCCGCAGCGTGGCGACGGCCGGGATCAGCCCCACCTCGGGATGAGCGGCGTAGTAGGCGTCGACTTCCTTGTCGCTGACCGCCACTCGGTCCTTCACCTCGTACCCCAGCACCTGCTCCGGCGCCGTCCACTCGACCAGCTTCTTCTTGAGGTCCGCGATGGTCATGTGCTCCTGGTCGAGCATCTTCTTGAGGTCCTCGTCGCTCTTGATCTTCCGGTCCTCGCGGAACTGGGACAGGAGGTTGTCCCCCATCTTGTCCATGTCGAACAGGCGCGAGGCGCGGTGCAGGAGGATCTTCCGGTCGATGAGGGAGAGCAGGAGGCTCGCCTTCGCGTTCTTGACCTTCTCGTCCAGGTCCTTCCCGGTGAAGGAGCGGTACAGGTCGGCGAGCAGGTCGGACTCGGCCTCCTGCAGATCGGCCCGGGTGATGATGTCGTCGTTGATCTTCGCGACGATCTCCTCGACCACCTCGCCGCGCGCGGGCGGAGACGCGGCGATCCCCGCAAGAACGGCGAGGACGATCGCGGCGCCGATACCGATCCGTGCTTTCATCCGATCCACCTCCGATCCCCCCGGCTCTCAGTCTCGCCCTTGGGCGTCCGGAGCGCCAGCGCCGCCGCCGGGCCTCCCGTCGTCCGGAACGTAGCGGAACGGGAGGTTCTCCTCGTGGAGCTCGATCCGTGCCGCGCGCTTCAGCTTCTCCAGGAGACGCGACGACGCTTCCTCGACCCGCTCCCGCAGGAGCGCGTCCGCGGCGCGCGCCCGGAGCGACTCCTCGGTGTCGGGGCGGTCGGACGGCCCTGCCTGGTAGTAGAAGAGGTAGGACGCGCCCTCCAGGACGACGGGAGGGCTCACCTGGCCGGGCCGCATCTTCGACAAGACCGCGCGGACCTCGTCCGGCAAGCCGTCGAGGGAGACCTCCTGAAGCTGACCCGCGTCGGGCCCGAGGTCCTCGCCCTTTGCGGCGGCCTCGTCGAGCTTTCGCTTCATCCCGGCGATCTTCTTGCGCATCCTCTCGGCATCGGCGGGCGATGCGAGGGTGAACGACCGGAGAACGACCACCGGCGGGGAGCGCAACTCGTCGCGGTGCCGCGCGAGGTACGCGTCCACGTCGGGCGGCGCCACCTTCGCTCCCTCGAGCGCGCTTGCCTCCCGCAGCTTCTGGATCATGAGGTCCCGGAGCGCCATCTTGCCGTGCTCTTCGACCCCCGCCGGTTGTCCGGAGGCCCCTTCGGGGCCGTGGTCGAGGTAGGAGCCGAGCTCCTCCGGCGTCACCGTCACTCCCCGGCGGCGCGCCTCGGCCAGGAGCACCTCCTCGTCGATGAAATTCTCGAAGAGGCGGCTCTTGACCTGGTCCAGCTCCTCGGCGGAGATCGGCTCGCCGCCGCTCTCGTCCCCGAGGTTGTCCCGCAGGTACTCGTCGAGATCGCCGGCCGTGAGGATCTTCCCGTCGATCTTCGCCACGGGCTTCCTCATCGGGTCGATCGTCGGCGGGGTGGCGCAGCCGGGGAGCGCCGCGAGCGCCACGGCGAGGAGCGGCGCGAGATAGAGGCCGGGCGCCCCCGGCGGCTTCGCGCGCTTCGTGTTCGTCACCGTGTCTCTCTCCGGGAATGTCGCCAGCGGAGTATAGACCGCGGGAAGCCGGCGCTTCCAGGGCTAGTCACCATGGAACGACCGGCTCCGATTCGCAGTTGACGTAGGTTACGCTGCGAATCGGTGAAGAACCGTAGCGCAGAGCTACATGCGAAAGGAGCCGGTCATGGGGAAGGATAGCCGATTCGTGGGCCTGGACGTACATGCGGACTCGATCGCGGTGGCGGTTGCGGAGCCTGGCGGCGAGGTTCGGTCGTTGGGGATCATTGGCAACAAGCCGGAGTCGGTGAGAAAGCTGATGAAGAGGTTGGGTTCGGCTAGGGGTCTCAAGGTCTGCTACGAGGCGGGGCCGACGGGATACGTCCTGTACTGGCAGTTGACCGAGATGGGGATTCACTGCGACGTGGTGGCGCCGACGTTGATACCGGTGAAGCCCGGTGACCGGGTCAAGACGGATCGTCGCGACGCAACGAAGCTGGCGAAGAGCTACCGGGCCGGAGAGCTGACGCCGGTTTGGGTGCCGGATGCGGCGCACGAAGCTCTGCGGGATCTGGTGCGCGCTCGGGAGGCCGCGAAGGGGGATCAGCTTCGGGCGCGGCACCGACTTCAGAAGTTCTTGCTTCGGCATGGGCGCCGAGCTCCCGCGAAGGTGAAGCCGTGGACGGAGACCCATCTCGCGTGGGTGAGGCAGGCCGTTGGGTTCGAGGCCCCGGCTCAGCAGGCGGTGCTGACGGACTACTTGGCGGAAGTGGACCACGCACGGGAGCGAGTCAAGCGGCTCGAGGGGTCGATCGACGAAGCGATCGAAGCCGCGCCTGAGGGAATACGGGCCGTGATCGATGCCCTCCAAGCCCTTCGTGGCATCGCCAAGGTGAGCAGCGTCACGATCGTCGCCGAGGTCGGCCAGCTTTCCCGCTTCTCTCGCCCGCGGCAGCTGATGGGGTACAGCGGAGCGGTGTCCAGTGAAGACTCCTCCGGAGGGCGGACCCGGCGAGGTGCGATCACCAAGACGGGCAATGCCCATCTGCGCCGGATCGTCGTGGAAGCGGCCTGGGCCTACCGGCACCGCCCTGCCGTCGGTGGGGCGCTCCGCGTGCGTCAAGAGGGGTTGAGCGAGGACGTGAAAGAGATCGCCTGGAAAGCCCAGCATCGCCTTCACCAACGCTACCGACGGTTGGCCGCCAAGGGGAAGGTCAAGCAGCAGGTGGTCACCGCGGTGGCCCGGGAGCTGTTGGGGTTCATTTGGGCCATCGGCGTGCACGTCGAGAGACAGATGCCGGCGGTGGGCCGCAAGCGCCAAGCTGCATGAAAACGATCAGGTAGGGAAGGGATGAATCCGGGACGGAGCCGGCGGCGGTCGAGGGGCACACGGGAAGGAGGATCCTCGTGGCTCCTATGCGACAGGCCCTCGCTGGCCGGATCCGCGATGCTAGTCCGAGGCAGCTCCCGACGGATCACGATTATGACGGCGCGCCCTTGGGGGCCGATCCGCGAATATCAGAGTGATCAACCGTCGAGTCAGCCGCCTCGACCGCCGCCTGTTCCGCCCCGGCGAGGAACCGAACGGAGGTGTCTCGGGTCGGAAGCTCGAGGTTGACAGGTCGTTCCATATCAGGAGCCCGTCCGAGTATTGGCTTCGTGGCGAGACGCGCGAGGCGCGCCGGCTTCAAGGAGCGAAAACCGAAGGCATAGTTCGCGCTATTCCGAGGTTTTCGCGACGCAGCAGCCGGCGATGCATCGCGCGTCGCAGCCGAAGTCAATACTCGGACAGGCTCCTAAGCTTCCGTCCCGCCTCCGAGGCGCTCGAGGATGTCGCGCACGGTCCGGATCCTGTCGGTGGCGCGATCGGGGGCGGGCAGGACCATCATCCCCGACGGCGTCAGCGTGCCGCGCTCCCGCGCGAGCATCTCGATCACGCGCCGCGGCTCGAGGGGCGGCTTGTCGAGGAACCGGATCTGGAGCCGGCCCTCGGCGACGTCCACGCTGCGGACCCCCGCGGCGTCCGCCGCCAGCCTCAGTCGGCCCATCTCGAACAGGTTGACCGCGGGCAGCGGGAGATGGCCGTACCGGTCCTCCGTGTCGGCCTGCAGCCGGTCCACCTCGGCCGCGTCGCGGGCCGAGGCGAGACGCTTGTAGAGCACGAGCCGGTCGCCGACGTCGGGCATGTAGCTCTCGGGGACCTTGATGTCGACGCCGAGGTGGAGGCTCGCCGGCGCCCGCTCCTCGACCTTCTCCCCCTGCAGCTCGCGGACCGCCCGCTCGAGGAGCTGCGTGTACAGGTCGAAGCCGAGCGACGCGATGTGCCCGTGCTGGCGCGACCCCAGGAACTCCCCCGCCCCGCGGATCTCGAGGTCGGCGGCGGCGAGCCGGAACCCCGCCCCCAGCTCGCTGAACTCCTGGAGCGCCTTGAGCCGCCGGCGCGCCGTGTCCGACAGCGCGTGGCGCCCCGGGATGATGAAGTAGGCGTAGGCGTGCTGCTCGCTCCGGCCGACGCGGCCGCGCAGCTGGTAGAGCTGGGCGAGGCCGAACCGGTCGGCCCGGTTGACGACGATCGTGTTCGCGCTGGGAATGTCGAGGCCGTTCTCGATGATCGTGGTCGTCACGAGGATGTCCGCCTCGCGATTCACGAACTTCAGCATCGTCCGCTCGAGCTCGCGCTCGGGCATCTGGCCGTGCGCCACCACCACGCGGGCTTCCGGCGCCATCTCGAGCACCGCGCGCGCCATCGCCGGCAGCGTCTCGACGCGGTCGTGCACCACGAACACCTGCCCGTTGCGCCGCAGCTCCTGGCGGATCGCCTGGGCGAGCACGCTCTTCCGGAACGGGACCAGGTAGGTCTGGATCGCGGACCGGCCGGGCGGCGGCGTCTCGATGATGGACAGGTCGCGCACCCCGGCGAGCGACATCTGGAGCGTGCGCGGGATCGGGGTCGCCGTCATCGCGAGCACGTCGATGCCCACGGCGAGCTTCTTGATCCGCTCCTTGTGCGCGACGCCGAAGCGCTGCTCCTCGTCGACGACCAGGAGCCCGAGCCGGTGGAAGCGCACGTCGCGGGAGAGGATGCGGTGCGTGCCGATGAGAACGTCCACCTCGCCCCGCTCGAGCTCGACGAGCGCCTGCTTGACGTCCGCGGGCGAGCGGAACCGCGAGGCCATCGCGACCCGCACGGGAAACGCGGCGATCCGCTTGCGAAAGGTGCTGAAGTGCTGCGCGGCGAGCACGGTGGTCGGGGCGAGCACCGCGACCTGGAAGCCGTCCATCACCGCCTTGAACGCGGCGCGCACCGCGACCTCGGTCTTGCCGTAGCCGACGTCGCCGACGAGCAGGCGGTCCATCGGCTGCCTCGACTCCATGTCCCTCTTCACGTCGTCGATCGCGCGCTCCTGGTCCGGCGTCAGCTCGTACGGGAACGCCTCCTCGAGCTCGCGCTGCCACGGCGTGTCCGGCGAGAACGCGTTCCCCTCGGCCGCCCTGCGCCGCGCGTAGAGATCGAGCAGCTCCTTCGCCATGAACTCGACCGACTTCCTGACGCGCGTCTTGATCCGCTCCCAGCCGGGGCCGCCGAGACGGTCGAGGTGCGGCTTGTGGCCGCCGACCCCGCTGTACTTCTGGACGAGGTCGAGGCGGTCCACGGGGACGAACAGGCGGTCCCCGAGGGCGAACTCCAGCACCATGAAGTCCCGGTTCAGGCTCCCCCCCTTGGGGCGGCCGAGGCCCGCGTAGCGCGCGAGGCCGTGGTCCACGTGGACGACGACGCTCCCGACCTTGAGGTCGCGGAAGTCCGAGATGAACGCCGCGCGTCCCCGGCTCTTGCGCTCCGCGGCCTTCGGCTCCTCGCCGAACACCTCGCGCTCCGACAGGACGAGCAGCCGCTCCTGGGGAAACTCGAAGCCCGACCGAAGCGCGCCGGTCAGGACGAACACGCCGCCGGGGCCCCACGCGTCGCCCGGCGGCCGCCCTTCCCTCGTGATCGACGCGGGCGTCTGCCCGTACTCCGCCAGGACCTCGGCGAGGCGGGCGGCGCTTCCCGGCGCGCGCATCACGCAGAGCGTCCTCGCCCCCGCGGCGCGCCCCGCCTCGAGGTCGCGCGCGAGGTCGGCGATCCTCCCGGAGTATCCGGGCGCCGGCCTCGCCGTGGCCAGGAGCGAGATGGACGCACCGGGGGGCGGCGCGCCGGCCAGCTCCTGCAGGAACAGCCCGGCCGAGCGCAGGAGGTCCCGCACCGCGACGGCCCCGGCGTAGAGCTGCTCGGGGGGCGGGAGGATCCGGTCGCCGCTCTGCCCGTGGGCCGAGCGCGCGTCGTTCGCCGCGCGCGCCAGCTCCTCCTCGACGCGCTCCGGCTCGTCGACCGCGAGGAGCATCTCCCGCGCGTGGTCGAAGAGCAGGACCGGCCTCGCGGCGGTGAGGGTCGCGAGCGCCTCGAGGCCGGGCAGGCATCCCTCGGCGCGCAGCTCGTCGAGCTTCTCGCGGAACTCGCGGACCGGTCCGTCCTCCTTGCGCGCCCGCGACGCGCCGTCCTCGAGGTAGCGGGCGAGCCGCTCGAGGGCCTCGTCGCCCGCGGCGCTCTCGGCCGCCGGGGCGATGACCGCCTCCTCGAGGAATCCCGTGGAGCGCTGGTGGTCGGTGTCGAAGGAGCGGAGGGAGTCCACCGCGTCGCCGAACAGCTCGATGCGGATCGGCTCGTCGGCGCCGGGAGGGAAGATGTCCACGATCCCCCCCCGGCGCGAGACCTCCCCCGGCGCGCTCACGACGTCCACCCGGCGGTACCCCAAGCCCATCGCCTCGAGCACGAAGCGATCCGGCGGGAGGGCGTCGCCCTTGCGGACCGTCCGGGTGCGGTCCCGGAGCTCCTCCGGCGACGGCAGCCGCGAGAGGAGGGCGCGCGCCGGGGCGATCAGGAAGTCCGCCTCGCCGCGCGCGAGCCGCCCCAGCGCGACGACCCGCTCCCGGACTACCTCGGGGTGGGCGGGGATCGCGTTGTAGGGGTCGGAGTCCATCGCGGGCATCACGACCACGCGCCGCGGGTCGCGCCCTACGATCGTCGCGAAGACGGCGAGATCGCGGTGCCGGGACTCGAGCGCGGCGTCGTCGGGGACGACGATCAGGACGCGCCGCCCGGTCGTCTCGGCGAGCAGCGTCAGGACGAGCGCCCCCGCCCCGCCGACGAGCCCCTCGAGGGCGACGCTCCCTCCGCCGCCGCGCACCCGGTGCTCGAGCTCGCGGAAGTGGGGGGCCTCGACCAGCGGCGCGAACAGGGCGAGGTCCGCGCTCACGCGCCGCCCCCTTCGCGCCGCGCGCCTTTCACCAGCACGAACGCGGCCTGGTCGCCCCGCCGCTCCCGGTTGAGCCGGACGGCCGCCCGCGCGAGCCGGAACTTCCGCAGCATCCAGGCGATCCGCGCGAGCCCGCGCCCCTTCGGGTGGTCCTTGAGCGGCACGTCCCGGGCGTAGCCCTCGGAGGCCCAGAACTGGATCGAGTGCGAATCGTACTCGGTTCGCGCCAGGCGGAACCCCGCCCCGGCGGCCAGCAGGCGCACGCTCTCGACGGAGTGGAGGAAGAGGTGGCGCGGGGCGTCGAGCTGCACCCAGTGGACGCCGTAGTGCTTCCACGCGAACGACGAGACGGTCGGGATCCGGATGAGGCAGAGGCCTCCGTCGCGGAGCAGGCGGTTCGCGGTCTCGAGCGTCTCGAGGGGGTCCGGCATGTGCTCGAAGGCATGGTGGAAGGCGATCACGTCCCAGCTCGAGGGGCCCTCGATCTCCGAGATCCGCTTCGCCTCGATCGTGAGTCCGTTGCCGTAGCGGATGTCCCCGGGGAGGAAGGGATCGCAGCCGGCCACCCTCTCGAACCCCATCTTCCGCAGCGGGTACAGGAAGCTCTTCCCGTTGCCGCAGCCGACGTCGAGGACCCTCGCGGACCGGTCGATGCCCAAGCCGGCGAGCGCGGCGAAATGCCGTCTCGGAAACGCCCGGGCGATCGCCTTCCGGAGGAGGGTGTCGGGAAAGAGCGACGCCTCGAGCGGAAGGACGCGGAGCGCGCCGCGGAGACCCGCGTACTTGCGCTCGTCGAGGGGGCGGGAGCTGTAGTAGCCGCTCGGGTAGTGCCTCGCGAGGTCGGCCGGGACCTCGGCGATCTGGAGGCAGCCGCAGTCCGCGCACTCGAAGTACGCGAACTCCTCCCGGGTGCCGAACTGCATCTCGCGAGCGAGGAACTCGCGGTGGCTACCCACGCTGCCGCAGACCCTGCACGGGCCGGGACGGGGGCCGTCCGCGGGGCCCCGGCCGGGCCCGCCTCCCGCCGCCGCGGGCGAAGGCATCGCTACCGCTCCGTGCCGCGGGCCGGAGACGCCGGCGGCGGTTCCCCCGGCGTGTCGCGGCGGGCTCCGGCGAGGATCCGCTCGAGCAGGTCGCTCGTGGACTTGCCGGCGAGGAGCGGGATCGTCACCACGCGGCCGCCTCGGGCCTCGACCGCCTCGCGCCCGACGATACGGTCGGGCGCCCAGTCCCCTCCCTTGACCAGGACGTCGGGGGCGAGCTCCGCGATCAGGCGCGCGGGAGTGTCCTCGCCGAATCCGACGACGAAATCCACGGCCTCGAGGCCCGCGAGCATGAGGGCGCGCTCGTCGAACGGGACGACGGGACGGTCCGGCCCCTTGAGACGCGAGACCGACGCGTCCTCGTTGAGCCCGATCACGAGCAGATCGCCGAGCCGGGCGGCCGCCTCGAGCAGGTGGAGATGTCCCGCGTGGAGGACGTCGTAGCAGCCGTTGGTGAAGACGACCGTGCGCCCGGCCTCGCGCATCGGGCGAAGGCGCGACGCGAGGTCGGCGGGCGGGAGCACCTTGTCGCGCGCCGCGCGCGCTTCGCGGCTCATGAGCCTCCTCCCTCGCCGGCGTGGCTCGCGGGGGGGACCTCGGGGTTGTACAGCCCCCTCCGGAAGCGCCAGCGCACGCGCGCCACGTCGACGAGCATGTTGACCGGGTCGACGAGAAGCGTCACCTTCGACTCGGGCGAGTTCCTCCAAACCACGGGAACCTCCCGCACCGCGAGGCGGAAGCGCATGCAGAGATAGAGGAGCTCCACGTCGAACGCGAACCGGTCCACGACCATCTTCTCGAAGAGCGGTCGGACGCGCTCGCGGTCCATGAGCTTGAACCCGCACTGCGTGTCGCGATAGGGAAGGCCGGTCATCAGCCGGATCAGCCGGTTGAACGTCTTCCCCATGGCCACCCGCACGAAGTTCTGGCGGACCTCGATGCGGGAGCTCGCGAGGGCCCGCGAGCCTATCGCCACGTCGATGTCGTGTTCCCGCACGGCCTCCGCGAGGACCGCGTGCTCCTCGATCGGGGCCGAGAGGTCCGCGTCGGTCAGGAGCACCCACCGGCCGGCCGCCTCGAGCACGCCGCGCCGCACCGAGTACCCCTTGCCGCGGTTCTCGGGGTTTCTCAGGACCCGGCCCCTGCGCCCCTTGAGGAACTCCGCGCCGAGCCGGGCGGTCCCGTCGGAAGATCCGTCGTCCACGATGACGATCTCCGACGACAGGGCCGCCTTCTCCAGGTACGCGGCGATCCTCGACAGGGTGGCGGGGAGGCGGCGCTCCTCGTTGTACGCGGGGATCACCACGGTCAGGTGGGGCCGTCCGGCGTGCTCTCCGATCAAGGTCTCCTCAGTCGGCCGGGGGGACCGGCAGCGAGCCGCCCCCCTCGACGAACCGGTCGTACGGTTCCGCGTGGCCGTGGTGCACGATGAACATCCTGGGGTACTGGACCACGTCGCCGTTCTCGTCGAACGCGACCTGGCCCGAGGCGCCCGAGTAGTCGTCGATGGAGTTGAGTCCCTTCCTCACACTGTCCGGGTCGGGCGATCCTCCTCTCTGGATCGCGAGCACGAGCACCTTGAGGGCGTCGTACCCGTGGGCCGCGAAGCTGTCCGGGTCCTCGCGGAACCTGGCCCGGTAGGCGGCCACGAAGCTCCTCGTCGCGCGCCGCGGCGACTGCGGATCGAACGCCACCTCGGGAAACACCAGCCCCTCCGCCGCCGGCCCCGCCCTGCGCGCGGCGTCGGCGGTGACGGAGGAGGTGCCGAGGACGACGGAGGCGAACCCCGCTTCCCGGAGCGCTCTCAGGATCCCCGCGGTGTCGTCGGCGTATCCCGCGAGGTAGATGCCGTCGGGGCGAAGCCCGCTCACCCTCGCGGCGAGGACCGGGAACGCGTCGGCGTCTCCCGCCCGGAACGTGAACGTGCCGATCACCTCGCGGGCATCTCCGGCGAAGTGCTCCGCGAACACCTTCGACAGGCCGGCGCCGTACTCGTTCTGGACGCCGAGGACCGCGACGCGCCGGAGCCCGAGGTCGCGGGCGAAATCCGCCAGCGAGGTGCCCTCGAGCGTATCCGAGGGGTAGTTCCGGTAGACCCACTCCCCCGCCCCCGTGATCTCCGGCGAGGACGAGGTCGGCGAGAGGAGGACGGCGCGGCCGCTCTGGCAGATCGGCGCGATGCTCAGGGTCACCGGCGAGGAGACCGCCCCGATCAGGAGGCGCACCCCCTCCTTCTCGACCAGCTCGCGGGCCACCTGCGCGCCGATCTCCGGGTTGGTGGCGTCGTCGCGATAGAGGATCCGGACTCTCGCCCCCACCCCCCCGGCGGCCCGAACCTCGTCGAGGGCCAGCTCGAGACCGCGGCGCACCTTCTCGCCGTAGGGGGCGGCCGCGCCGGTGTCGGAGACGATCGCGCCGACGAGGACCGGCCGCGCGCAACCCGGGACGGCGAGCAGCGCGGCCAGGAGGACCGCCGCGCGCGGGAGCGCGCTCCTTGTGGCGGCTCGGGCTCCTGGGTCCGGCGTTCTCAACAGAGAGCTCTCGATTCCCGACCCTCGAGCCCGGAATCCGCCGGAGGGTCAGCTTGTCCCAACCCGCTTCGCGACCGCGATCCGGACCTCGGCCCTCTCGAGATGGGCCGCCGCGTGCCGGACGTCGTCCTCGGTGGCGTCGGCGCGGGCGAGCTCCGCCCTCGCGCGGTCGCGCGCCTCCGTGGCCCGCGCGACGTCGATCTCCTCGGCGCGCTCGCAGGTCTCGGCGAGCACGCTCACGCGGTGCTGGAGGACCTCGGCGAAGCCGCCCGAGATCGCGAGATATCGCGCGCGCCCTCCGGAATGGTAGGAGATCTCTCCCGCCGCGAGCGCAGTGAGGAGCGGCGCGTGCCCCGGCAGCACCCCGAGGTATCCCTCGCTCCCCGGCAACACGAGATCGTCCACCGTCTCGGACAACACGAGGCTTCCCGGGGTCACGATCTCGAGGTCGATCTTCAGTGGGTCCATCGCGGTGTCACGCCACGGCCTTCATCTGCTCGGCCTTCTCCAGAGCCTCCTCGATGGGGCCGACCATGTAGAACGCCTGCTCCGGAATGTCGTCGTGCTTCCCCTCGACGATCTCCTTGAAGCCGCGGATCGAGTCCGCGATCTCGACGTACTTCCCGGCGAACCCGGTGAACTGCTCCGCGACGAAGAACGGCTGCGAGAGGAAGCGCTGGATCTTCCGCGCGCGCGCCACGGTCAGCTTGTCGTCCTCGCTCAGCTCGTCCATGCCCAGGATCGCGATGATGTCCTGGAGGTCCTTGTAGCGCTGGAGCACCCCCTGGACCGCCCGGGCCACCCCGTAGTGCTCGTCCCCCACGATCCGCGGATCGAGGAGGCGGGAGGTGGAGGCGAGCGGGTCCACCGCGGGGTAGATCCCGATGTCGGAGATCTGGCGCGAGAGGTTCGTGGAGGCGTCGAGGTGGGCGAAGGTCGTGGCCGGCGCCGGGTCGGTGTAGTCGTCGGCGGGGACGTAGATCGCCTGGACCGACGTGATCGAGCCCTTGTTGGTCGAGGTGATCCGCTCCTGCAGCTCGCCCATTTCCGACGCGAGCGTCGGCTGGTAGCCGACCGCGCTGGGCATGCGGCCGAGCAGCGCCGACACCTCCGACCCCGCCTGGGTGAAGCGGAAGATGTTGTCGATGAACAGCAGCACGTCCTGGTTCTGCACGTCGCGGAAGTACTCGGCCACGGTGAGGGCCGCGAGGCCGACCCGGAGGCGGGCCCCCGGCGGCTCGGTCATCTGGCCGTAGATCAGGGAGGCCTTGGATTTCTTCGGATCCTTGATGTCGATGACCCCGCTCTCCTGCATCTCGAGCCAGAGGTCGTTCCCCTCGCGAGTCCGCTCTCCCACGCCCGCGAAGACGGAGTAGCCGCCGTGCTTCAGCGCGACGTTGTGGATCAGCTCCATGATGAGCACGGTCTTGCCGACCCCCGCGCCGCCGAAGAGGCCGGTCTTGCCCCCCTTCATGTACGGCTCGAGCAGGTCGATCACCTTGATCCCGGTCTCGAACATCTCGACCCGGGTGGACTGCTCCTCGAAGCTCGGCGGGTCGCGGTGGATCGGCCAGCGCTCGGTCTCGTTCAGCGGACCGAGCTTGTCCACGGGCTTTCCCACCACGTTGATCACGCGCCCGAGCGTGCACTCGCCCACGGGTACCGAGATCGGCTGGCCGAGGTCCTCGGCGGCCATTCCCCGGATCATCCCGTCGGTGGGCTCCATGGAGACGCATCGCACCCGGTTCTCGCCGAGGTGCTGCTCGACCTCGGCGATGACGTCGAGGGCGACGCCGGTGTCCTTCCCGTCGTCGCGGATCCGGATCGCGTTGTAGATGGAAGGAAGGTGGTCCTCGTCGAACTCGATGTCGACGACGGGGCCGATGACCTGGACGACTTTTCCGAACTTGCTCATCGCTGCTCCAGAACTTTCATCAAAGCGCTTCCGCGCCCGAGACCACCTCGATGATTTCCGTCGTGATCGACGCCTGCCTCACCCGGTTCATGTACAGCGTCAGCGACTCGATCAGGTCCGCGGCGTTGGTCGTCGCGGAGTCCATGGCGGTCATCCGCGCGGCGTTCTCCGCCGCGAACGACTCCAGGAGCGAGCGGTAGACCTGCACCTCGACGTGCCGCGGGAGCAGACGGTCGAACAGGGCCGCCGGCCCCGGCTCGTAGATGTAGTCCTCGGCCACCTCGCCCGGGACGAGGTCGAGCCGCTCGATCGGCAGCAGCTGCTCGACCACCGGCCGCTGCTGGATGATCGACTTGAACTCGTTGTAGACGACGTACACCGCGTCGGTCCTTCCCGCGACGTACTCCGCCATCAGGTCCCCCGCGATCTCCGCCCCGGTGGTGAAGCCGAGCGTCCGGTAGACGTCGGTCCACTCGCGCTTCTTCGGCCGGCGGTCGCGCCGGAAGTGGTCCCGGCCCTTGCGCCCGACGAAGTACAGCGAGGCCTGGCTGCCGGACCGCTCCTCGAGGAAGGCCACCGCCTTCTTGTAGACGTTCGTGTTGAACGAGCCGCAGAGCCCGCGGTCGGCGGTGACGACCACCACGTCGATCCGCTCCTGCGGCCGGACCGCGAGGAGCGGGTGCGCCTCGGGATTGGCCCGCGAGGCGAGCGACCGCAGCACCTCGAGCATCCGCCGCGCGTACGGCCGGGCCTGCACGATCCGCTCGTGAGAGCGCCGGAGCTTCGCGGCGCTCACCATCTTCATCGCCCGGGTCACCTGCATGGTGCTCCGGATCGAGCGGATGCGCCGCTTGATGTCGCGGGTCTTCGCCATTCGGCTCCGCCCCTATGCCGCGGAGGCCCGGGAGGCCTTGAACGTCGCCTTGAAATCGTCGAGGGCGGCCTTGATCCGGCCCTTCAGGTCGTCGTCGAGCGCACCCTTTCGGACGAGCTCCTGCATGAGCTCCCGGCCCTGGGTCTCCAGGTACTTGTACAGCTCGCGCTCGAACGGGAGGCAATCTTCCACCTCGAGGTCGTCGAGGTAGCCGTTGGTCGCGGCGTGGATCACGAGGATCTGCTTCACGACGGGGAGCGGGGAATACTGGCCCTGCTTCAGGATCTCGACGAGCCGCTTGCCGCGGGCGAGCTGCGCCTGCGTCGCCTTGTCGAGGTCCGAGCCGAACTGCGCGAAGGCCGCCAGCTCGCGGAACTGCGCGAGGGTCAGGCGCAGCGGCCCGGCGACCTGCTTCATCGCCTTGATCTGGGCGTTCCCGCCCACGCGGGAAACCGACAGCCCCACGTTCACCGCCGGGCGAACGCCGGAGTAGAACAGGTCCGCCTCGAGGAAGATCTGCCCGTCGGTGATCGAGATCACGTTCGTCGGGATGTAGGTCGAGATGTCGCCCGCCTGGGTCTCGATGATCGGGAGCGCGGTCAGCGAGCCGCTTCCGAGCGCGGGGCCCAGCTTCGACGCCCGCTCGAGGAGGCGCGAGTGGAGGTAGAACACGTCTCCCGGGTACGCCTCGCGGCCCGGCGGCCGGCGGAGGAGGAGGGAGATCTCGCGGTAGGACGCGGCGTGCTTCGACAGGTCGTCGAAGACGCACAGCACGGCGCGCCCGGGGTTCGACTCGCTCGCGGGCTTGCCGTCCTTCCCGTGGAACTGGAAGTACTCGCCCATCGCGCACCCGGAGTAAGGGGCGAGGTACTGGAGGGGCGCCGGCGAGGACGCCGACGAAGAGACGACGATCGTGAAGTCGAGCGCCCCGTTTTCCTCGAGCGTCTTGACCACCTGCGCGACCGTGGACTGCTTCTGGCCGATCGCGACGTAGATGCAGACGACGTCCTGCCCCTTCTGGTTGATGATCGTGTCGAGGGCGATCGCGGTCTTGCCGGTCTGGCGGTCGCCGATGATCAGCTCGCGCTGGCCGCGCCCGATCGGGATCATGCTGTCGATCGCCTTGATCCCCGTCTGGAGCGGCTCCTTCACGGGCACGCGCTCCACGACCCCCGGCGCGATCCGCTCCACGTTCATGAACGTCTGGGTGACGATCGGCCCCTTGCCGTCGAGCGGCTGGCCGAGCGCGTCGACGACGCGGCCGATCAGCGCCTCGCCGGCGGGCACCTGCATGATGCGGCGCGTGCGCCGGACCTCGTCCCCTTCCTTGATCGCCGTGCTCTCGCCCATGAGCACGGCGCCGACGCTGTCCTCCTCGAGGTTGAGCGCCATCCCCATCACGCCGTGGGGCAGCTCGAGCAACTCGCCGGCCATGACCTTGTCCAGGCCGTAGATCCGGGCGATGCCGTCGCCGACCGCGAGGATCGTGCCGACCTCCGCCATGTCGGTGCGGCGCTCGTACCCCTCGATCTGCTGCCGGATGATCCTGCTGATCTCGTCGACCTTGATCTGCATGCCTACTCCTCGGCCATCCTGCGCCTCAGGGCGCCAAGCTGGGTGCTCAGGCTCCCGTCGTAGACGGTCGAGCCTATCCGGGTCACCGCTCCTCCGACCAGCGAGGGCGACACCTCGCAGGTGAGGCGCACCTTGCGCGCCGTGAGCTTCTCGAGAACTCCTTGCGCCCGCGCCACGAGATCCGCCGAAATCGGGGACGCCGTCGTGAGCGTCGCGGGAACCACGCCGAGCGCCTCGTCCTTCGCCTCCTGGAACGCTTCCGCGATCGCCGGAAGCACCGCCGACCTTCCGTGCTCCGCCACGACCGCGAGGAAGGCCCTCATCACGGGCGGCGCCTCCGCATCGCGCGTGAGCGCGTCGAGTACCGCTCGCCGCGCCTGCCGGGGGACCGCCGGATTCAACAGAACGTCGCGGAGCTCCAGGGAGGCGTCCATCGCGGACGCGATCGCCGCGAGGAACTCTCCCGCGCGCTCCACCGTCGCCGGATCGGGGATCGCGGCGAGCAGCGCCCTGGCGTATCGTTTCGCGAGCAGACGGTCTTTCATGGACCCTCGATCCTAGCGGCCGCTACCCTGCCCAACCCCGGGTTCGCTTCCCGCCTCCCCCGCCGCGACAATCGCGGGAAACACGTTTCCCTTGTTGGAGATGGCGGACCTTATCACAGCCCTTTTCGGACCGTCAACCATCCGCCGCTCGCCCCTCGCTACGCTCGGGTTTCGCGGCGGGAGTGCACCCTCACAACAAACAGATCGGAACCGGACAACCGGCCAAATCACTTGCTACGAAAAGCAGACATTTCTGCTTGCTATCAACACCGTCCGCCGCTCGGCCTCGTCCTGACTGACTGACCAGGTAGCGGGGCCCGAGACCGGAAGCGTCCGCAGACGGCCCTTTTCTGGGCCGGCGAGGAACGCTTCCGGTCTCGGGCCCCGCGGTGGCGGCGTGGGCTGCGGCTGATTCGTCCGGAGGCGAGGGCGTCCGAAGGCGACCCTTTTGCGAGCTGGCGAGGACGCTCTCGCCTCCGGACGAGGCAGCCGCTCGAACTCGCGGCCCGTTAGACCGCGTCGTCTCGTTTCTCGACGCGGACGGTGCCGTCGAAGGAGGCGCCGGGCTCGAGGACGACGCCGCCCTCGCGCTCCATGGTCACGTCGCCGAACACGCGGCCGCCACGCCGGATCTCGAGCCGCTCGGCGATGCGCAGCTTCCCCCGGACGAACCCGCTGACCGACAGGGCCTGAACATGGAGGTCGTCCGACTCGACCTCGCCGGTCGGTCCGACGACCAGGGTCGAGGGGGATCGCACGCGTCCCGCGATGCGGCCGTCGACCCGGAGCCCCGTCGTGAGCTCGATGATCCCCTCGATCCGGTTGCCGCTGCCGACAAACCCGAACACGTCCCTCGGCAAGCCTGGGTTGCGCGCCCTCTTGGGCCTCTTTTCTCTGCGAAGGCGCATCACGCCGCCTGACCCTGGCCGGATCCGGCCACGGCTCCGGCGCCGGGGCGTCGCGATCGCGACGCGAAGACGCGGCCGACCGACCTGTCGGCATTGCTCGAATTGCAGACATCCATGTCGGCACGGATGCGTCCGCCGACTTGACGGTCGGCAAAATGCCTAGCGCCGACAGAATAGTCGGCAAACTCGCATTTGCCGACACAAATGTCGGCAAGAATGGTCGGCGCTTGGCCGAGGGGGCGGGTCACGGCGCCTTCTCCCCCCCTTTCGCCGCGCGACCTCGAGGACGAGCTGGTAAACCCGCTGCATCTCCTCGGAGCTGAAGAAGTGGAGCTCGATGCGGCCCCCCTTCTTTCCCTCGAAGATCCTCACGCGGGTCCCGATTGCGCGCTGGAGGTTCTCCTCGGCGGAGACGAGGTTCGGGTCGCGGCGCGGCGCGCTCCGCTCCTTCCTGTCCGCCCCGCCCTTGAGCGCGGCCGCCACGAGCTGCTCGACCTGGCGAACGGAAAGGCCCGTCTGGACTGCCCTTTCCGCGATCCGCTCCTGCTCGCGAGGATCCGAGAGGGACGCCAGCGCGCGACCCTGTCCCATGCTGATCTCGCCCTTCTTGACGCGCTCCTGGACGGGACCGGCAAGGGACAGCAGCCGGATGGTGTTGGCGACGGTGGCCCGTTGCTTCCCGACCCGGTCGGCGATCTCCTGCTGCTTCAGCCCCAGCGTGTCGAGAAGGGTCTGGTAGGCGTGAGCCTCCTCGATCGGGTTGAGGTTCTCCCGCTGGAGGTTCTCGATCAGGGCGATCTCGAGGAGCCGGTCGTCGGGAACCTCCCGGACGACTGCCGGGAGCTTCATGATTCCGGCTCGCTGAGCCGCTCGCCAGCGCCGCTCGCCGGCGACCAGCTCGAAGCGGCCGCCCGGCAGGGGCCGCACCAGGACCGGCTGGAGCACCCCCTCCGATTTCAGGGAGCGGGCCAGCGCCTCGAGCGATTCCTCGTCGAATCGCTGCCGAGGCTGCTTCGGATTGGCGCGAATCCGATCGATGTCGATGAGCTGGATCGGCTCTCCGGCGCCTGGTCGCGGCACCGGCTCGGGTGCCGGCGCCTTCGGGACCCGTGCGGGGGCCTCCGGGATGAGGCTACGAAGCCCTTTCCCCAACGCCTTGCGCGTTGTTGTCATGCTCGAGGAACTCCTTGGCGAGATTGAGATAGGCCTCCGCCCCTCGCGAGCGGATGTCGTAGAGGAAAATCGCCTTGCCGTGGCTCGGCGCCTCGCCGAGCCGGATATTGCGGGGGATCACCGTCCCGTACACCTGCTGGCCGAACACGCTTCGAACTTCCTCGACGACCTGCCTCGAGAGGTTGGTTCTCTCGTCGTACATGGTCATCAGGATCCCTTCGATCGCGAGGCCGGGGTTGAGCGCCGCCCGAACCCGCGCGAGCGTATCGGTCAGCTGCGAGATCCCCTCGAGCGCGAGGTACTCGCACTGCACGGGGATCAGCACGGAGTCGGCCGCGGTGAGGGCGTTGACGGTCAGCAAGCCGAGGGAAGGCGGGCAGTCGATGAAGACGTGCTCGAATTGCTCCCGGACCGGCTCGAGAAACCCCTTCAAGCGGAACTCGCGCGCGTCGGCGTCCACCAACTCGACCTCCGCCCCGATCAGGTTCCGATCGGAGGGAAACAGCGAGAGGAAGGGGAGAGAGTCCACCGCCACGCGGATCTGGTCCGGGGTTGCGTCCCCGGACAGGGCGTCATAGATCCCCGGACGGTCCGGATCCTCGGGGAAGCCCAGCGCTCGGGTGGAGTTGGCCTGAGGATCGAGGTCGATGAGAAGCGTTCGCTGCTCGGCGATGGCGAGCGCGGCCGAGAGGCTGACGGCGGTCGTCGTCTTGCCGACGCCGCCTTTCTGATTCACGATCGCGACGACCCGACCCAAGGTCCCTCCCGGCACCGTCTCCCGGCGCAACGCGGCGGCCTGCACGAGGAAGCCCTGATTCTGCTCCCGCGAGGCTCCGAGGTCAACACGGCCCTTCCGTTCCACGTGGAACAGCGTTTCGAGGGGAGGGCCGCGATGTTCCACGTGGAACACCCGACCGTCCATGGCGGTTCAGGGGCTGTCCGCCGGCCACGGGAGACCACTGCCCGGCCGTTAACCGACTTTCGTTGTATATTTGCTGTCGCCCACTACTTTCGTTTTATACTCGCCATAATTCGCTTATCTTTCGCCGAATAATACTCAGAATTCCGCTAAAGCCACATCGTTTCCTGCCGAGAGGTTGATTGCGAGGCTCCGGGCCCCGGCAAGGCGAATGCCGTGCGCCCGATTTCGCCGTCCGCGGACGTACCGGAGACGACTCGCGAGGAGGCTTCGACCCGCCGTGCCCTGGACGAGCGCATCGCGAACTTCCGCGACCCGAACTCGCCTCGCTGCCGGCGCACGCGGCTCTTCGCCCCGGCGCGCCGCCTCGCGATACTTCAAGGCCGCCGCGATCGTCGCTTCGTTCTTCTTGCTCGCGCGCCCCGCGCGGTGCGCGCCGGCGACTCCTCTGCCGGCGGACGGTGAACCCGCCTCGCTGGAATTCGAAGTGAAGGCGGCGTTCCTCCTGAACTTCGCCCGCTTCGTCGACTGGCCCTCCGCTTCCGCAACGGCTCCGGGCAGCTTCGTGATCGGCGTGCTGGGCGCGGACGCCTTCGCGGAGACCGTCGAGCGCGCGGTGGCGGGGAAAACGGTCGGCGGCCACGACGTCGTCGTGCGCCGCGTCCGGAGCGGGAGCGGAGCGCAGGATTGCCGGATCCTCTTCGTCGGCTCCGCGGCGCCCGCCGCGTCTTCCCGCGTGCTGGCGGAGCTGGAAGGAAAACCCGTCCTGACCGTCACCGACGGGGACCACCCGGGCGGCGGCGGCGTGATCCGGTTCTTCGTCGACGACCGGCGCGTGCGCTTCGAGGTGGACCTCGACGCCGCGGAGCGGGCGGGTCTCAAGATCAGCTCGAGGCTGCTCTCGGTCGCGAGAGTGGTTCGCGAATCGAAGGCCGCCGGCGCGGCAGGGGTGCACTCCCATGCGCTCGCCGCGAAATGAACGGGCGCGCCACGGCGCGCCGGCCGCATCGAAGCACCGCACACGCCCCTCGTGGCGGGATCTCTCGATCCGGACCAAGCTCGTCCTCGCCATCACGCTGACGAGCGCGATCTCGCTCCTGCTCGCGTCGGCCGGTTTCGTCGGATACCGTGTCGCGGCGTTCCGGGGCGATCTCGTCCGGGATCTCGACGCGCTCGCCCGGATCAGCGGCGACAACTCGGCCGCCGCGCTGACCTTCCGTGACCCGCGCTCCGCGGAGCAGGTGCTCTCGGCGCTCCGGGCGAAGCCCCACGTCGTCTCCGCCGTCCTGTACACCCCCGGCGGCGCCGTGTTCGCCCGCTATCCCGCCGGCAGCGGGGACGACGCGGGCGCCCCGCCGGGGCCGGACGGCAGCCGCTTCGAGGCCTCGCGCGTGCGGCTCACGCGGCGGATCGCCCTCGACGGCGAGACGGTCGGCACCATCGTCCTCACGTCGGACCTCGAGGAGCTCGGCGCGCTGGTCGCGCGCTCGCTGACCCTCGTCGCGCTCCTGCTCCTGGTCTCGATCTCGCTCGCCCTGGCGCTCTCGTACCGGTTCCAGCGCACCGTGTCGGGACCGGTCCAGCGGATGGCCGACGCGGCGCGGGAGGTGGCGGAGACCAAGAACTACTCGGTCCGTGTCGCCCGCGAGGGGAGCGACGAGCTGGGGTACCTCGCCACCGCGATCAACGAGATGCTCTCGCTGATCGAGTCCCGCGACGAGGAGCTGCGCAGGGCGCGCGACGAGCTCGAGAAACGTGTCGAGATCCGCACCGGCGAGCTCATCCGGGAGATGGAGGACCGCGAGGTCGCGGAGGAAGCGTTGCGCGAGCGCGACGCGCAACTCCAGCAGTCGCAGAAGATGGAGGCGGTCGGTCTCCTCGCGGGGGGCGTGGCGCACGACTTCAACAACCTGCTGACCGCGATCGTGGGGTACTCGCAGCTCATGCTGCGCTCGATCGATCCCGGCGACCCGCTCCACTCGAACGCCGAGGAGGTCTTGAAGGCCGGCCAGCGCGCCACAGCGCTCACCCGGCAGCTCCTCGCGTTCAGCCGCAAGCAGGTCCTCGAGCCCCGCGTCCTCGACCTCAACGACGTCGTCTCGAATCTCCAGAAGATGCTGCGCCGGCTGATCGGCGAGGACGTCGAGCTCGAATCGCGCCCCGCGCCGGGGCTGGGCAGCGTCATGGCCGATCCCGGCCAGCTCGAGCAGGTCGTCATGAACCTCGCGGTGAACGCGCGCGACGCGATGCCGCAGGGAGGTCGCCTCGCGATCGAGACCGCCAACGTGGACCTCGACGACGCTTTCGCGGACCTCCATCCCGGCGTGAAGCCGGGTCCTCACGTCCTCCTCGCGATCCGCGACAACGGTTGCGGGATGGACGCCGCCACGAGCTCGCGCATCTTCGAGCCGTTCTTCACGACCAAGGAGCAAGGGAGGGGGACGGGCCTCGGTCTCTCCACCGTCTACGGGATCGTCAAGCAGAGCGGCGGCACGATCTGGGTGGAAAGCGAGCCCGGCCGCGGCACGACCTTCAGGATCTACCTCCCTCGCGTCGAGGCGCCGGCCGAGCGCGTGGCCGCCGCGCAGCCCCGCGAGCTGCCCCGCGGCACGGAAACCGTCCTCCTCGTCGAGGACGACGACAGCGTGCGCGATCTCGCCGCCGACATCCTGCGCCTGAACGGCTACACCGTTCTGGCCGCCCCCCACGGCATCGAGGCGCTCGAGCTGTGCGAGCGTCGCACGGAGCGCATCGACCTGGTGCTCAGCGACGTGGTGATGCCGCACCTCAACGGGCCGGAGCTGCTCGAGCGATTGCGCCCGCTCCTGCCCGAGGCGAAGGTCCTCCTGATGTCCGGTTATGCCGGGGACGCCCTCGGGCAACACGGCACGCTGGATCCCGGCACGCCGTTCCTGCCGAAGCCGTTCACTCCGGACACGCTCGCGAGGAAGATCCGCGAGGTCCTCGAGAGGCCGCCCGCCGTCATCCCGCCCGAGGTGCGGTCCCGCCGTTCCGGGACGATGTGAGCGCTAGATCCGTCTAGCGCTCCCGAGCGGCTGCCCGGAACCGCCAGACCCACGAGCGCTCGCGGCCGGGCAGCGGCCGGCGGTCGACCAGCTCGAGCCTGCGCCAGACGACGCGCCGGCGCACCTTCTCGAGATCCTCTCCGGCCCAGACGAGGATCTCCCCGCCTGGAGCCAAGCAGGGGAGGAGGCGGGGGATCACCCGCTCCCAGCCCCCGGCCGCGCGCGTCGAGACGACGCGGACCGCGCCCGCGAGCTCCGGGACGTCGGCCGCGCGCTGGACCTGCCGCTCCAGCACCCGCGCGCCCGCGATGCCCGCCTTCCCGATCGTCTCCCTCAGGAATTCCGACTTGCGGGCGGACGCGTCGGCGAGCACCGCCGCGAGCCCGGGCCGTGCGACCGCCAGGGGGAGGCCGGGGTAGCCGTTGCCGCTTCCGAGATCGAGAAGCGGTCCCGCGGCGCCGGGGTCGAGCATCGCCGCCCCCTCGAGCGACTCCCCGACGTGGCGCTCGACGAACTCGGCGGGCTCGATCACGGCGGTGAGGTGGAGCCGCTCGTCGGCGCGCATCACCGCGCGCGCCTGCGCCGCCAGCGATGCGACGGCGGGGGCCGCGAGCGCGAGCCCGATCGAAGCCGCCCTCGCCGCGATCGCCACCTCGAGCGGGAAGCCGTCGAAGGTCCGTGCGCCGGCGCTCATGCGCCCGGTCCCGCCTTCTCGAGCTGCACCGTGAGGAGCGCCAGCGCCGCCGGGGTCATCCCGTCGATCCGCGACGCGCGGCCCAGGGTGTCCGGCCGCACCGCCTCCAGCTTCTCCACCAGCTCGCTCGACAGTCCCGCGAGACCGCGGTAGGGGAACCCGTCGGGGATCCTGCGGCCGCCGGCGCGCGCCACCCTCTCCGCGAGCCGCCGCTGCCGCTCCACGTACCCCGAGTACCTCGCGGTTTCCGCGACGATCCGACGATCGCGCGCGTCGAGACCGCCGAGGATCGCGCTCGGGCCGGCGAGCCTCTCGTGATCCGCCTCCGGGCGGCGAAGCAGCTCCGCCGTGCTCGCCGGACCCTCGAGGACGATGCCGATGGAGGCCATCGATTCCCGCGTCGGGGGATCGGGACTCCACCGCTCCTGCTCGAGTCGGTCGAGCGTCTCGTCGAGCCGCCGCCAACGGCACGCCGCCGCCGCCGCCCTCGCCCCGTCGAGAAGACCGATCCTCGCTCCGGCGGGCGAAAGGCGCCGGGACGCGGTATCCACGCCGAGGAGCAGGCGGTACTCGGCCCGGGAGGTGAACATCCGGTAGGGCTCCGAGGTTCCCCTCGTGACCAGATCGTCCACCAGCACGCCGAGGTACCCCTCTTCCCGCCCGAGGACCAGCGGCGGCTCCGCTCGCGCCGAGAGCGCGGCATTGACGCCGGCCATGAGGCCGAGCCCCGCCGCCTCCTCGTACCCCGTGGTCCCGTTGATCTGGCCGGCGAGGTAGAGGCCGCGCACGCGGCGGGTCTCGAGCGTGGGCGTAAGCTCGGTCGGGTCCACGTAGTCGTACTCCACCGCGTAGCCCGGGCGGACCATCTCCGCGTCCTCGAGCCCGTCCACCGCGCGAACCATCAGGAGCTGCACGTCCGGGGGCATCGAGGTGGAGAAGCCGTTCAGGTAGAGGAGCGGGCTGTCGAGTCCCTCCGGCTCCACGAAGAGCTGGTGGCGGTCCCGGTCGGGGAAGCGCACCACCTTGTCCTCGAGCGACGGGCAGTAACGCGGGCCGCGACCCCGGATCGCGCCGGTGTAGAGCGGCGAGCGGTCGAGGCTCGACGTCACGAGCCGGTGCACGGCGTCGTTGGTGTACGTGACGTGGCAGCTCACCTGGGGGAGGACCGTCGAGGCGGTCGCCTCGGAGAAGAACACCGGCTCGTCGTCGCCGGGCTGCTCCGGCAGGCGCCCGAGGTCCACGCTCGATCGCGCGAGGCGCGGCGGCGTGCCGGTCTTGAAGCGCCCCATGCGGAAGCCGAGCCCGGACAGGGCGGCGGACAGCGCGTTCGACGGCGGCTCGCCGACGCGCCCACCCGGCGTGCGCTCCTCGCCGACGTGGAGGAGCCCGCGCAGGAACGTCCCCGCCGTGACGACGACCCTGTCGGCGAGGAGCTCGCGCCCCGCCGCCGTCCGGACACCGCGCGCCGAGCCCGCCTCGACCACGAGATCCGAGACCTCGTCCTCGACGAGCAGCAGGCCCGGCGTGGCCAGGATCTCCCCGAGCATCGACCGGTGGTAGAGGTCCTTGTCCTGCTGCGCCCGCGGCCCGCGCACGGCCGGGCCGCGGCTCCTGTTGAGGAGGCGGAACTGGATCCCGCACGCGTCGGCGAGCCTGCCCATCACGCCGCCGAGCGCGTCGATCTCGCGAACGAGGTGCCCCTTGGCCAGGCCGCCGATCGCCGGGTTGCACGACATGCGCGCGACCGCGTCGCGCCGCAGCGTCACGAGAAGGGTCGAGCACCCCAGGCGCGCCGCCGCGATCGCGGCCTCGCACCCCGCGTGTCCCGCGCCGACGACGATCACATCGGCCCGACTCGGCTGCCTCGCTTCGCTCACCGGTTCTCCCCGTCGTGCCTGCATTCTAGACATCAAGCGGGGCGTCCGCACTCGTTGGCCCGCCGCTCGCTCTCGCTGCGCCGCGCGCCGACCTCAGGCGTTCCTCCCGAGGCACGCTCGCCGGTTCGCGTCCTGCCGCGCCGGCTCGCTCCGCTTTTCGCGCGCCTGCCGAGGAATAGCAGGCGCGCGAAAAGAGGGCCTCGGGAGGAACGCCTGAGGTCGGCGCGCGGTGGTGTGGGCCGGCTGGACCGCTCTGCAGCGGTGTTTCGTGCGTCCCTTTCGGGAGTCGCCCGCCGGCCCCCCTTCACCTCCGGCGCCGCCTGCCGGGGCGGGACAGCCCTCGCGGGGCCCTCTTTTGGCGCGCCGGCTCTTCCGTGGCCGGCGCGCCAAAAGCGGAGCGAGCCGGTGCGGCGAAACGCAATCCGGCGAGCGTGCCCCGCGAGGGCTGTCCCGCCCCGGCAGGCGGCGCCGTGCCCGCAAACCGAGTCCCGCGCGGCGGGCTGCTGCGCAGGAACGCCCTGGTGGGAGCAGGCGGCCCTACTTCCCGATGCAGAACGTCGAGAAGATCCGCTCGTAGAGGTCGTCTCGGCCGGGGTCGCCGGTGATCTCGCCGAGGCGGCGCAGGGCGTCGTGCAGGTCCTCGAGGAGCAGCTCCTCGGAGAGGCCGTCGGCTTCGGCCCGCGCGGCGCTCTCGAGCGCGCCGGCGGCGGCTTCGAGAGCGGCGGCGTGCCTAGCGTCGGTGAGGACGGGCTCGTCGATCGGTCCCGAGCCGACGAGCCGCGCGAGGAGCGCGCTCTTGAGCTCGCCGAGGCCGAGCCCGGTCAGCGCCGAGACGCGTAGGGCTCCGGGGCAGGGGAGCGGGACATCGAGCGCACCCGGCAGGTCCGATTTGTTCAGGACGACGACGGTCGCGCTCGTGCGCCCTTCGGCGTCCGCCCGCTCGAGGGCGTGGCGCTCGACGTGCCCGGGATCCCTCGACGCGTCCATGACGAGGAGCACCAGGTCGGCCCCCGCGGCCGCCTCGCGCGCGCGCCGCACGCCCTCCTCCTCGACCGGGTCGGCGATCTCCCGAATGCCCGCCGTATCCACGATTCGCACGGGGATCCCCTCGAGATCGAGGTACTCCTCGAGGGTGTCGCGCGTGGTCCCGGGGGTCGCGGCGACGATCGCGCGGTCCCGCATGAGCAGCCGGTTGAACAGCGACGACTTCCCGACGTTCGGCGCCCCCGAGATCGCGAGCAGCGCCCCCTCGCGCGCGACGCGCCCCGCCCGGAAGCCCGCGAGCAGCTCGCGGATCGCGTCGCGAACGGAGGCGATCCCGTTACGCAGCCGGCCGCCGGGGAGGTGCGTCTCCGACTCCTCGGCGAACTCCACGGCGGCCTCGGTCCTCGCGACGAGATCGGCGAGCGCCTCGCGCACCGGCTGCACGCGGCGCGACAGCGCCCCTTCCGCCTGCGCGAACGCCACCCTCGCCTGGTACAGCGTCCGCGCGGCGACCAGGTCGCGCACCGCCTCGGCCCTCGCCAGGTCGAGCCGGCCGTGCCGCAGCGCCCGGTACGTGAACTCCCCGGGCCCCGCGGGCCGCGCCCCCGCGGCGACCGCGGCCGCCACCAGCTCCGCGAGGACCGCCGGGCTTCCGTGAGGCCACAGCTCGGCGGCCGGCTCGCCGGTGTACGAAGCCCCGGCCGCGAACAGCACGAGGTACCCGTGATCCACCGCGCGCCCGTCGCTCCCGACGAAGCGGCCGAACCGCGGCGGCCCGCCGGGCTCCGCATCGCCCGAAGCGCCGGGGCGGAAGAGGACCCGGGCCACGTCCGCCGCCGCCGGCCCGCTGATCCTGACGCACCCCACCCCGCCGCGCCCCGGTGGCGTCGCAATCGCTACGAGCGTCTCCTCGAGATCGTGCATTCGGATCGCACCAGACGCAGGCACTACCTAAAGGCCGTTCGGATCCGCAGTTGACCCGAAGCGGCCCTCTCTTCGCGCGGCCGTCTCTTCCTCAGACGGCCGCGCGAAGAGCGGAGCGAGGTGGCGCCGCGACTCATCGCGGCGCAACGCCGAAGCGTGCCGCGCGGGTCAACTGCGGATCCGGACGGCCGTGCTCGCATACGGGAAGCCTGCGAAGAGGATCAGGCCTCGCCGCCGCGCGCGACGGGTGCCACCGTGATCTGCTTGAGGAACCCGTCGCCGACCGAGTGGGAGCGCAGCCCGGGGAACTCGCGCACGGTCAGGTGGACGAGCCGCCGCTCGTAAGGGTTCATCGAGTGCAACTTCTTCGGACGGCCGGTGCGGACGACCTGGCGGGCGACCTCGCGCGCCATCTCGACGAGGTCCTCCTCGCGCCGGTCGCGGAACCCCTCGCACTCGACCATGACGTGGTCGATCTCCGGCCACGCCCTGCGCGCCATGCGGTTGAGAAGGAACTGCAGCGCGCCGAGCAGCTCCGCCTCCTTGTGCAGGAGGGCGCGCCGGTCTTCGCCGTCGAGGTGGACCCTCACCGCGTCTCCGGCCGCCTTCGCGCTGACGTCGAGGTCGAAGCCCATCAGTTGCACCATCCGGCGGACCGTCTCCTCCACGGAACGGGCCACGGAAGGCTCGCTCGCGCGGGGCGGAGCAGCCGGTGGAGGCGCCGCTTCGCGCTCTTGATTCCCGGTCTCCGGCGCGGCCACGAGGATCCGGACGAGCTTCACGCCGAGGCCGAACAGGCCCCGGCGGCCTTCCTCGACGATCCGGAACTCCAGGCTCTCGCGGGGAACACCCAACTCCCGGGAAGCCGCATTGAGGGCTTCCTCGAGATCCTTCCCCTCGAACTCGCGCTCGACCCGCATCGCGAATCAGGCCTTCTGCGCCGCTTCGGTCCGGCTGATGTGACGGTTCACGAGCCACTGCTGGCCGATGCCGAGCAAGTTGTTCACGAGCCAGTATAGGACGAGACCGCTCGGGAGGTTGAGGAACATGATGGTGAAGACCACGGGCATCATCATCATCATCCGCTGCTGCATCGGGTCGCCGGCCTTGGTGGTCGTCATCGCCTGCTGGAGGAACATGGTCCCGCCCATCAGGATCGGCGTGACGTAGAACGGGTCCTTGAGCGTCAGGTCGGAGATCCAGCCGACGAACGGCGCTCCCCGCAACTCCACCGCGACCGTGAGCATGTTGTAGAACGCGATCAGGATCGGGAACTGGGCGAGCATCGGCAGGCACCCCGACATGCCCCCCATCGGGTTGACCCCCTCCTTCTTGTAGAGGGCCATCATCTCCTCGTTCATCTTCCCGCGGTCCTGCGCGTCCTTCATCTTCTTGTACTTGGCCTTGATCGCGTTGATCTTCGGCTGGATGCGCTGCATGTCGGTCTGCATCTTCCGCATGTTCACCATCGAGTACTGGTTGAGCGGGAAGAGCACCAAGCGCAGGGCCACGGTGGCGAGGATGATGGCGAGACCGTAGTTCGCCGCGACGTGGTCGTGGACCCACAGCAGCGCGAGGAACAGGTACTTCGCCAGCCAGAAGATCAGCGAGTACGACGAGAACCAGACCACCGAGTCGAGATCGTTCCCGAGCTTGCGGAGGAGGGTGTACTTCTTCGGCCCGACGTAGAGGCGCGCGCCCTCGGGAGGAACGCCGACCGAAACGACGAGCTGGGCCTCGGGCTTCGGCTCCTTGGCGTCCGCGGCGGCTCCGGCGAGCCGCTCCGGGACGATCTGGATCTGGCGGATCACCGCGCCGCCCCTGCCGGCGGCCGGAAGGAACAGCGCGGCGAAGTACTGCTCCTCGATCCCCGCCCAGCGGAGCGCGCCGTTCTCCGGGATCACGACGTCCTGCTTGACGCCGCCGCGGCTCGTCCGCGCCACGACCCCTCCCTGGTCTACGACGGCCTGGCCGGTGTAGTGGAGCTGGCGCGAGGCCTGGCTCGGATCGCGCGCCTCGAATCCGGGGCCCCAGGCGATGCGCGCCGGGACCGGCCGCCCGCGGTCCGAGACGTGGAGCGAGAGATCCACGAGAGGATCGCCCTTCCTGAAGACCAGGACCTTCTCGGCCTCGAGCCCCTTGCCGTCGGCCCACGCGAAGCGGATTCGCTCGCCGGGAGAGGCCGACTCCGCCCCGAGCGGCGAGCGCTCGACCTTGAACAGCGCGGCGTTCAGTACTTTCGTCAGCGCGGCGTCGTCGAGGTCGAACGCCAGGGGCAGGAGGTCGTCTCGCGCGGCGTATCCGGGCACGAGCTCGACCGGCTCGCCGGCGGAGTCGCGGTAGTCCTTGAGGCGCCAGGACGCCACGCGTCCGCCCTTGTTCGTCAGGACGACCGCGGAGACGTCGGTTTCGACGCGCACCGTCTCCGCCTTCTCGGCCTCGACCTGAGACGGCGGGGAAGACGGAGCCGCCGCCTCGACCGCCGCCGGGGCCGGGGCCGCGGGGGTCGCGGGCGCCGCGCCGCCCGCCGCGGGCGTGGCGGCGGGACCGGCTGCGGGCGCGCCCGCCGGTCGCACCGGCTGCTGCGCGGGGAACAGCCAGTACCAGCCGAGGAGCACGACGAACGACAACGCGATGGCGATGAGGGCGCGCTTCTCCATGACCTAGGACCTCTTGCCTGAGCCGGCGTGACTTCGAGGTTGAGACACGGGAGCTGTCCTCCGTGCGTCGGTGGGAGCGCCGGGGCGCGGACCCGGGACCGGGTCGAAGCCGCCGCGGCCCCACGGGTGGCATCGAAGGAGCCGTGAGAGTGCTAGGGCCAAGCCTCGAGCCACGCCGTGAAGCTGCACCGCCTCGGCCGCGTACTCCGAGCAGGTCGGCTCGAAGCGGCACGCCGGGGGGAGCAGGGGAGAGAGGAGTCGCTTGTAGGCGCGGAACGCGGAGGCGAGTACCACGCGCGGCGTCATGACCGGAACCGCCTCGCGATCTCGCCGAAACGGTCGAGAAACTCCCGCTCGATGGCGGCGGTCGAAACGACCGGCGCTCCCGGCCTGGCGTTCAGCACGAGATCGAGGGCCGGAGAGAGCCCGGCCCGGTGGCGGCGGAAGACATCCCGCAGGACGCGCTTGATTCGGTTCCGCTGCACGGACGATCCCACCTTGCGCGTGACGGTGATGCCGAGCCGGCAGTGACCGGTGGTGTTGGGCAGGGCGAACATCACGAAGGACGTGGAGCCCGCGCGGCGACCCTTCTCGTAGACTGCGAGGAACTGGCGCCGAGCGGTGAGGCGGAAGGCTCGAGGAAACCGTGCGACCCGGTCCCGCGGCTCAGACCGCGATCCGCTTGCGTCCCTTCCTGCGTCGCCGGGACAGAACAAGCTGTCCCCCCTTGGAGCGCATGCGGACCAGGAACCCGTGGGTCTTCTTGCGTCTCCGGTTGTTCGGCTGAAAAGTCCGCTTCATCTGACTCGGCCCTCAGAACTTGTCCGACGAAAACGGTCATGGTAGGGAAGCGTCGGCCGGCTGTCAAGCGGTTGAAACTCGGATCGCCACTGTGGTAGTCTCCGCGCGCCCGTTAGGCACGAGTCCAGTTGTCGCAAGGTCGAATCATGAAAACGTCGCGAGCGGTGTCGGCCGTCGAGGCGCCGTGCCAAGGAGTGGGTGTCCGCCCTCTTCTCGAGGGAATCGTGCGGCTTGGCGCGGGCCGGAAATCGAGTTTACATAATATTTACGGCGCCTGCGAAGACGCCGGGCCGAACCCCCCATCGGGTCACCACTTAACGGACCGTCCCGTTTTCCACACCTGTGGAAAACCTGTGCACCAATAGTCGGGGTCTTAGAGCCGCAAGCCCTGGATTTTCAACGGATCGGCAGGCATCTTCCGGAGGACCGCCGTGCTCGAGCCGAGTTCGAACAACACGTGGGACCGGGTGCTCGGTCGAATCGAGTCCAAGGTCAACGCGAGATCGTTCAGCACCTGGTTCAAGCCCACGCAGCTCCTGAGCGAAGACGCGGAAGGACTCTCGGTCCGCGTCCCGAACAGCTGGTTCGCCGAGTGGCTCAACACCAATTACCTGCCGCTGATCCAGGACGCGCTCAGGGACATCGAGCGCCCCGGCATGAGCGTGCGGTTCTACGCCGAGGACGGCGTGGTCGCGGCGGCGGCCGAGCCGGCAATCGCCCAAGCACCCGTGGTCGCCGAGCCGAGCGGCCCCTGGCTGAACCCGCGCTACACCTTCGACACCTTCGTCGTCTCCTCGTGCAACCAGTTCGCCCATGCCGCGGCGATGGCGGTCGCCGAGCAGCCGACCCGCGCCTACAACCCGCTCTATGTCTACGGCGGGGTGGGACTCGGCAAGACCCACCTGATGCAGGCGATCGGGAACCGGATCCTCAAGAAAGGCCCGGTGAGGATGCGGTACATCTCCACCGAGCACTTCATGAACGAGCTGATCAACGCGATCCGCTTCGAGAAGACGCTGGAGTTCAAGGAGAAGTACCGGAGCGTGGACCTGCTCCTGATCGACGACATCCAGTTTCTCGCCGGCAAGGAGAGGACGCAGGAGGAGTTCTTCCACACCTTCAACGCCCTCTACGACGCCCAGAGGCAGATCGTCATCACGAGCGACTGCCAGCCTCGCGAGATACCGACCCTCGAGGAGCGCCTGCGGTCCCGGTTCGAGTGGGGGCTGATCGCCGACATCCAGCCCCCGGACCTCGAGACGAAGGTGGCGATCCTGAGGAAGAAGGCGGAGGCGGAGCGAACCGTCCTGCCCGACGACGTCGCCCTCTTCATCGCCTCGAACAGCAAGTCGAACATCCGCGAGCTCGAGGGCTCGCTGATCCGGGTGATCGCGTACGCGTCCATGTCGGGGCGGGAGATCACGCTCGAGCTCGCGAAGGAGACCCTCCGCGACCTCCTGAGCCAGACGGCGCCGATGATCACCGTCGACAGCATCCAGAAGCTGGTGGCCGACACGTACAACCTGAAGGTCAGCGTCCTCAAGTCGCGCAACAACCGGCACGAGGTCTCCTTCCCGCGGCAGGTCGCGATGTACCTCTGCAAGCAGCTGACCGACGCTTCGCTACCGGACATCGGGCGACGCTTCGGCGGCAAGCACCACTCGACCGTGATCCACGGGATCCAGAAGATCGAGGCGAAGCGGCAGAAAGAGAAAGAGTTCGACCGGATGCTCGAGAACCTGATGCAGTCTTTGAAGTGAGGTTGTCCGCCTTTCCCACAGGGGCCGCGGTGGAAAAGGTGTGGAATCCTCGGGCGCGGCGTTGATAAGCTCGGGCGCGTGGCCGGCTGCGGAAAACGGGCAAGGAACCGCGTGGCGGCGTCCACAGGGAAAGAGGAGGCCCCGCAAGCGGTTGGACGGGAATCCGCATCTTCCACCGCGCTACGGGTTCTGCTAGGTTTCCTTCTCCCCTGGGAAAAGATGGGGAGTCGGGAAGAGAGGTCCTCATGGAGTTCGTGATCCAGAAGAGCGATTTGGTCCGCGAGCTGCAGACCGTGACCGGAGTCGTCGAGAAGAGGACGACGCTCCCGATCCTCGCAAACCTGCTGCTCGAGGTGCAGGCGGGCACGATCCAGGTCGGCGCGAGCGATCTCGAGATCAGCATCCGCGGAAAGGTGCCGGCGAAGGTGAAAGGGAGCGGAAGCGTGACGCTCCCGGCCAACAAGCTTCACGAGATCGCGCGTCTCCTGCCGGGATCCGAGGTCACGTTCAAGGTCCTCGAGAGAAGCCAGGTCGCGATCTCTTGCGAGCGGACGCGGTACAAGATCGCCGGGCAGCCGAGGGACGAGTTCCCGAGCTTCCTCGACGTGGAGCAGGCGGAGGCGATGCAGGTCCCGGGAGGGATGCTCCGCAGGATGATCGCCCGGGTCGCGTTCGCTGCGAGCATGGAGTCCATGGACCCGTCCCTGAGGGGAGCGCTGTTCCTCATGCAGAAGGGACAGATCACCCTGGTGGCGACCGACGGGTACCGCCTGGCCTACGTGTCGCAGAAGGCCGCGATCGCGCCGGCCGGAGGCGAGGTGAAGCTGGTCGTTCCCCGCAAGGCGCTGCTCGAGCTGCAGAAGCTCCTCGGCGACGTGGCGGACGGAGAGAACATCTCCTTCGGCACCAAGGGGAACCACGTTTTCTTCATCGTCGGGAGCCACGTTCTGACCTCCACGGTGCCGGTCCTCAACTTCCCGAAGTACGACCAGGTCATGCCCAAGGCCTATCAGACCTCGATCGAGCTTCCGACCGAGGGGCTGATGGAATCCGTGAGGCGCGTCGCCCTGCTCGCGAGCGACCGCTTCGGCCGGGTGGTCAAGTTCGAGCTCTCCTCGGGCAAGCTCGAGTTGAGCAGCGGAACCGAGATGGGCGAGGCGGCCGACGAGCTGCCGGTCGAGTACGAGGGGGAAGAGCGAAAGGTGTCCTTCAGCGCCCAGTTCATCCTCGACTTCCTGTCCGTCGTGGACACGGCGAACGTGCGGATGCAGATGGAGCCGACCGCCCAGGGAGATGCCGACCGCGCCCGCCGCGGCACGGACGCCCCGGTCGAGTTCCGCCCCGGCGTCTCGGAGGACATGGAGTACCGCTACATCGTGATGCCGCGGAACCTCTGAGGGCGGCCCCACGACCAACGTTCGCCGAAATAGCGAATCCCTTCTCGGTGCCTCGGACCCTCGCACCCGCACGGCGGGTACCATCCCGCGGCGCGCTTCGGCGTTGCGCGGCGCAAGTCGCCGCGCCGCCTCGCTCCGCTCTTCGCTCGGCCGTCCGCGGAAGAGACGGCCTCGCGAAGAGAGGGCCGCGGGATGGTACCCGCCGTGCGGGTGCGAGGGTCAACGTCGAGAGCGAAGGTAACGCGGGCCGCTTACTGCAGAACCACCAATGCATCTGATCTCCCTTCAGGCCGACAGGCTTCGCAATCTCAAGGCGGTGGCGATCGAGCTGCCGGCGGGGCTCTCCGTGCTCGTCGGGAGGAACGGCGAGGGGAAGACGAGCGTTCTCGAGGCGGCGTACCTGCTGGCGACGGGGCGGTCGTTCCGCACGAGGCGGCTACCCGAGCTGGTCGCCTGGGGCGGCGGGCCGCTGAGGGTCGGCGGGAGGGTCCGCGACCGGCGAGGGGAGTCGCGGCTGGCCGTGGTCATCGACGGGCCGGACCGGAGGCTGTCGGTGGACGGCGCCGACTCGGGTCTCGAGGGGTATCTCGGGCGTCTCGACCTGATCGCGCTCCCGGCGGACTGGATGCGCGTGCTGCGGGAGGGGCCCGAGGAGCGCCGGCGGTTTCTCGACCGCGGGATCGCCGGGCTCGATCCCTCGTACCTCCGCGCCCTGGCCGATTACCGGAAGGTGCTGCTGCAGCGGAACGCGCTGCTGCGGGCGCCCCGGGGGAGCGCGCGCGGCCCGGAGCTCGACGTCTGGGACGAACGGCTCGTGGAATCGGCGGCTCGCGTGCACCGGCGGCGCCGCGAGTACGCGGTGCGCCTCGCGTCGCGCATGGGAGAGCCGGGACGCGCTCTCTTCTCGGACGACGCCGTGCTGTCGCTCCACTATCGCCCCTCGCCCGCCAGGACGAGGGACGAGGAGCCGGACCGGTTCGCGGGGATCTTCCTCGACGCCCTTGGCGAGGGGCGGGGCAGGGACGTTTCCCTGGGGTTCACGGGGGAGGGGCCGCACCGGGACGACCTGGCGATCACGCTCGACGGGGCCGACCTGAGAAAGTACGGATCGGCTGGGCAGGTTCGCTCGGCCATGATAGCTTTGAAGCTGTCGAAACTGGAGCTGCTCCGGGAGGACCGGCGGGGCGCACCGCTGTTCCTCATGGATGACTTCGACTCGGACCTCGACGAGCAAAAGAGCGCGTCGGTGGTGGCGTTTCTGACGGCCAGGGGGGCGCAGGCGATCCTGGCCACCTCGAAGGAGGCCACCGCCGCGGCGCTCGGCGCGTCGCACTGCAGGATCCGGGTCGCGGGAGGGGACGCGCGGGTGGAGTGAGAGCCCGCATCAAGGCATGCGGTCCTGAATTCGCGTGTGGGCCCGATGGGGTCCCGGATGGATGGGGCCGCGGCCGAGAGAAGGTTGGATGAGCGAGAACGATTTCCCCGCGGACGCACCCGTTCCGGGCGGCGTCCAGAACGGGGCCGGAACCCACGACCCCGACGTTTACGACGCCAGCAAGATCAAGGTCCTCGAGGGACTCGAGGCGGTCCGCACGCGGCCCGCGATGTACATCGGGTCCACGAGCTCCATGGGGCTCCACCACCTCGTCTACGAGGTCGTGGACAACTCGGTGGACGAGGCGCAGGCCGGCTACTGCGACCACATCGAGGTCGCGATCCACAGCGACAACTCGGTCACCGTGGTGGACAACGGCCGCGGCATCCCGGTGGACATGCACCCGCAGGAGGGGAGGCCGGCCGCGGAAGTGGTCCTGACGACCCTCCACTCGGGCGGGAAGTTCGAGAACGACGCGTACAAGGTCTCGGGAGGCCTGCACGGCGTCGGCGTCTCGGTCGTCAACGCCCTCTCCGAGCGGCTCATCCTCGAGATCTGGAGGGACGGGGCGACCTACGAGCAGGAATTCGAGCGGGGCAAGCCGGCCACCGCGTTCCGGCGGACCGGCGTCTCCAAGCGCCGCGGCACGAAGATCACCTTCGTCCCCGACCCGCAGATCTTCGAGGACCTCGCCTTCTCGCACGACACCCTCGCGCAGCGGCTCCGGGAGCTGGCCTTCCTGAACCGCGGGCTGCGCATCGTGCTGAAGGACGAGCGCGGCGAGAAGCCGCGCGAGTCGGCCTTCCACTACGAGGGCGGGATCATCGAGTTCGTCCAGCACCTCGACAAGGCGCGGCAGGTCCTCCACTCCCCGCCGATCTTCCTCGAGGCGAGGGAGGACGGCGTCGAGCTCGAGATCGCGATGCAGTGGAACGACTCGTACAACGAGACGATCTACTCGTTCGCGAACTCGATCAACACGGTGGAGGGTGGGACCCACCTCGTCGGCTTCAAGGCCGCGCTGACCCGCACCGTGAACAACTACCTGGCGAAGGCGAACCTCGGCAAGGACGCCAAGGACATCGCGCTGTCCGGCGAGGACTGCCGCGAGGGGCTGACCGCGGTGATCGCGGTGAAGATCCCGAAGCCGCAGTTCGAGGGGCAGACCAAGACCAAGCTGGGGAACTCCGAGGTCAAGGGGCAGGTCGAGGCGCTCGTCAACAACCGCCTCGGGGCGTGGCTCGAAGAGCACCCGCAGGTGGCCCGGAAGATCATCCTCAAGACGGTGGACGCCGCGCGCGCCCGCGAGGCGGCCCGGCGGGCCCGCGAGCTGACGCGGCGGAAGGGAGCGCTCGAGTCGGGCTCGCTCCCCGGCAAGCTCGCCGACTGCCAGGAGCGCGACCCGGCCCAGTGCGAGCTGTTCCTGGTCGAGGGCGACTCGGCCGGCGGCTCGGCCAAGCAGGGGCGCGACCGGCGGTACCAGGCGATCCTCCCGCTGCGCGGCAAGATCCTGAACGTCGAGAAGGCCCGGTTCGACAAGATGCTGGCGCACGAGGAGATCCGGACCCTGATCGCGGCGCTGGGCACCGGGATCGGCGAGGACGAATTCGACGTCGCGAAGCTCCGGTACGGCCGGATCCTGATCATGACCGACGCGGACGTGGACGGCTCCCACATCCGCACGCTCCTCCTCACCTTCTTCTACCGGCAGATGCGCGCGCTGATCGAGAAGGGGCACGTCTTCATCGCGCAGCCGCCGCTGTACAAGGTCGCGAAGGGGAAGGAAGAGCGCTATCTCGCCGACGACAAGGAGCTGTCGGCCTTCGTCGTCCGGAAGGCGATCGAGAACAAGAAGGTGACCGTCCCGGCCACCGGGCGCGAGTTCGAGGGGAACGGCCTGCACCACCTGCTCAACGCGCTCATCGATTGGGACCACTACCTCGGCGCGGTCGAGCGCCTGGGCCTCGGGAGGGACGTGGCGGAGGCGATCCTCGAGGCCGGCCTCGCCGAGCGGACCGACTTCGAGAGCCGGGAGAGGCTCGAGGCGCTCGGCACGCGCCTCGAGGCGCTCGGCCACCAGGTCCTCTCGACCGACAGGGACGAGGAGCACGGCCTCTACGAGCTCGACCTGCGCGAGGTCACGAGGGGGCAGCGCGAGGTGCGCGTGAACCTCGAGCTGGCGCAGGCGGTCGAGATGCGGCAGCTCCGCCGCCTCCTCCCGCAGGTGTCGCAGCTCTCGAGCCCGCCGATCGTCGTGAGCCACAAGGGAGAAGAGGTCCCGCTCGAGTCGAAGGAGGCGTTCCTCCGCCACCTGATGGACGACGGGAAGAAGGGGCTCGGGATCCAGCGCTACAAGGGCCTCGGCGAGATGAACCCCGAGCAGCTCTGGGAGACCACGATGGACCCGCAGCGCCGCAGCGTGCTGCAGGTCCGCGTGGAGGACTCGGCCGAGGCGGACATGCTCTTCTCGGTGCTGATGGGAGACGCGGTGGAGCCCCGCCGCCTTTTCATCGAGGAGAACGCCCTCGACGTGAAGAACCTGGACATCTGAGATGGACGCCACCGAGAACCGCATCCCGATCAACATCGAAGAGGAGATGAAGCGCTCCTACCTGGCTTACGCCATGAGCGTGATCATCGGGCGGGCGCTACCCGACGTGCGCGACGGCCTGAAGCCGGTCCACCGGCGCGTGCTGTTCGCGATGCACGACACCGGGAACACGGCGGACAAGGCGTACCGGAAGTCCGCGCGCACCGTCGGTACGGTGATCGGCAAGTACCACCCCCACGGCGACCAGGCGGTGTACGACACGATCGTGCGGCTGGCGCAGGACTTCTCGATGCGCTACCCGCTCGTGGACGGGCAGGGGAACTTCGGCTCCGTGGACGGCGACCCGCCGGCCGCGATGCGGTACACCGAGATCCGCCTCGATCGCCTAGCGCACGAGATGCTCCGGGACATCGAGAAGGAGACGGTGGGCTTCGTCCCGAACTACGACGGCTCGGAGCGGGAGCCGGTGGTGCTCCCGGCGGCCTTCCCGAACCTCCTCGTGAACGGCTCGGCGGGGATCGCGGTGGGGATGGCGACCAACATCCCGCCCCACAACCTCGGCGAGGTGACCGAAGCGATCAAGCTCCTCGTCGCGAACCCCGACGTGGAGCTCGAAGAGCTGATGGAGGTCCTGCCCGGCCCCGACTTCCCGACCGCCGGGTTCATCTACGGCATCGAGGGGATCCGGCAGGCCTACGCCACCGGCCGGGGTCACATCAGGATCCGCGGCAGGGCGACGATCGAGGAGATCCGGAAGGACCGGCAGGCGATCATCATCACGGAGCTGCCGTACCAGGTCAACAAGGCGCTGCTCATCGAGGAGATCGCGGGCTTGGTCCGCGACAAGCGGATCGAGGGGATCAGCGACATCCGCGACGAGTCCGACCGCGACGGCATCCGCGTCGTCATCGAGCTGAAGCGCGACGAGACCCCCGGCGTCATCCTCAACAACCTTTACAAGTTCACCAAGCTCCAGGTCAGCTTCGGCATCATCAACCTCGCGATCGTCCACAACCGGCCGCAGGTCCTGAACCTCAGGGACATGCTCCGGCACTTCGTGGAGTTCCGCCGCGAGGTGATCGTGAGGCGGACGCAGTTCGACCTCAAGAAGGCCGAGGAGCGCGCCCACATCCTCGAGGGGCTCAAGCTGGCGCTCGACCACCTCGACGAGGTGATCGAGACGATCCGCCGGTCGAAGACGCCCCCCGAGGCCAAGGAGGCGCTCCGCGCCCGCTTCGGCTTCTCGGACCTCCAGGCTCAGGCGATCCTGGACATGAGGCTCCAGCGGCTCACCGGGCTCGAGCGGCAGAAGATCGTCGACGAGTACGAGGAGACGCTCAAGCTCATCGAGCGCCTGCGCCAGATCCTCGCGAGCGAGGCGATGCAGCTCCGCATCGTCGTCGACGAGCTGGAGAAGATCAAGGAGGCGTTCGCCGACCCGCGCCGCACCGAGATCGTGGCCCGCACGGAGGAGATCTCCGTCGAGGACCTGATCCAGGAGGAGGAAGTCGTCATCACGGTGAGTCATACCGGCTACATCAAGCGCACGGCGCTCTCGACCTACCGGTCGCAGCGCCGCGGCGGCAAGGGCCGGATCGGCATGACGACCCGCGAGGAGGACGCCGTCCAGCACCTCTTCGTCGCCTCCACCCACGACTACATCCTCGTCTTCCTCTCGTCGGGGCGGATGCACTGGCTCAAGGTGCACGAGATCCCGGACGTCAGCTCGTCCGGCCGCGGCAAGGCGGTCGTCAACCTGATCCGGATCACGCCGGACGACAAGGTCGCGGCGATGGTGGCGGTGCGCGACTTCCCCGCGGACCGCTACGTCGTGCTCGCGAGCCGGCGCGGCTTCGTGAAGAAGACGCCCCTCTCGGCGTTCGGGCGGCCCAGCAAGGCGGGGATCATCGCGGTCAGCCTCGACGAGGGGGACGGCGTGCTCGCGGCCGGGATCTCGGACGGCGAGAGCGAGATCTTCATGGGGACGGTGGCGGGCAAGTCCATCCGCTACCGCGAGACGGACGTGCGGCCGATGGGGCGCAACGCGAGAGGCGTGATCGGGATCCGGATGGCGTCCGCGGACCTGCTCGTCGAGATGGAGATGCTGTCCGGCAAGCCCGACATCCTGTCGGTCACGAGCAAGGGGTACGGGAAGAGGACGGCGGCGCAGGAGTACCGCCTCCAGGGGCGCGGCGGCTCGGGGATCATCAACATGCGCACCACGACGCGGAACGGCCGCGTGGTGGCCGTCACCGAGGTGTCCGAGGAGGACCAGGTCCTCCTGATCACGGCGCAGGGGAAGATCATCCGCATGGACGCCGCCGGCATCAGCCGGATCGGCCGCGCCACGCAAGGCGTTCGCCTGATCCAGGTGGACGAGGGGGACGAGGTGGTTTCCGCGATCCGCACCGCGGAGCGCGAGGAGGAGGGGAAGTCCGCGCCGGTGGCCACGGCACCCGACGAGGACGAGGAGCCCCCGCGGCCGGAAGAGCTCGCCGCGGAGGACGAAGGCAACGGGGCCTGACCCGAGGAGCGCACATGAAGCTGTTCATCGACACCGCGAACATCGACGAGATCCGCGAGGCGGCCGGTCTCGGCATCCTCGACGGCGTCACCACCAACCCGAGCCTGGTCTCGAAGGAAGGGAAGGACTTCCACCAGGTCCTTCGCGAGATCGCGAGCCTCGTCGACGGCCCGATCTCCGCGGAGGTGACGGCGCTCGACAAGGACGGGATGGTCAAGGAAGGGCGCGTGCTCGCGGCCATCCATCCCAACATCGTCGTGAAGATCCCGCTCACCAAGGAAGGGCTCAGGGCCTGCAAGGCGCTGCGCGCCGAGGGGATCCAGACCAACGTCACGCTCTGCTTCTCCCCGATGCAGGCGCTCCTCGTCGCCAAGGTGGACTCGACGTTCGTGAGCCCGTTCGTGGGGCGGCTCGACGACGTCTCGCACGAGGGGATGGACCTGATCCGGCAGATCCGCGCCATCTACGACAACTACGACTACCCGACGCAGATCCTCGTCGCGTCGGTGCGGCACCCGCTTCACGTCGTGGAGTCGGCCCTCGCGGGCGCCGACGCCGCGACGATCCCGCACAAGGTCCTCATGCAGCTCTACGACCACCCGCTCACCGAAGCCGGCGTCAAGAAGTTCCTGGCCGACTGGGAGAAGATGAAGAAGAAGTAGCCGAGGGCCGGGCGGGCCGCGCCGGCGCTTCGCGCGGCGGGGGGGAGCATGTCGCAGGAACCGCTGGAGGAGATGCGCCGGCGCTACGCGGAAGCGCGCGGCGGCGGGGGCGAGGAGCGGGTCGCGAAGCAGCACGCCGACGGGAAGCTCACGGCGCGCGAGCGGCTCGAGGCGCTCTGCGATCCCGGCTCCTTCCAGGAGCTCGACGCGCTCGTCGTCCACCGCTCTCACGACTTCGGGATGGACAAGCAGCGGATCCCGGGGGACGGCGTCGTCACCGGCCACGGCCGCGTCGGCGGGCGCCCCGTGTTCGTCTTCGCGCAGGACTTCACCGTGTTCGGCGGCTCGCTCTCGGAGACGTTCGCCGCCAAGATCTGCAAGGTGATGGACCTCGCGATGAAGGTCGGCGCTCCCGTCATCGGCCTCAACGACTCCGGCGGGGCGAGGATCCAGGAGGGGGTCGTCTCCCTCGCGGGGTACGCCGACATCTTCCTCCGGAACACGCTGGCGTCGGGTGTCGTCCCCCAGATCTCCGTGATCATGGGCCCCTGCGCCGGCGGCGCCGTCTACTCCCCGGCGATCACCGATTTCATCGTGATGGTCCGCGACACGTCGTACATGTTCATCACCGGGCCGGACGTCATCCGGATGGTGACGCACGAGGAGGTCACGAAGGAGAAGCTCGGCGGCGCGATGACCCACAACTCGCAGTCGGGGGTCGCGCACTTCGCCGCCGCGGACGACCGCGACGCGATCGAGCTGGTCCGCGAGATGCTCTCGTTCTTCCCGCAGAACAACATGGAGGACCCGCCGAAGCGACCGACGGACGATCCCGACGACCGCGCCGACGCGACGCTGAACGCCGTCGTTCCCCCGAACCCGAACCAGCCGTACGACATCAAGAAGGTCGTGCACGCGGTGGTGGACGACGGGAAGTTCCTGGAGGTCCACGAGCACTTCGCGAAGAACATCGTCGTCGGCTTCGCGCGGCTCGGCGGGCGTCCGGTCGGGATCGTCGCGAACCAGCCGGCGGTGCTCGCCGGCTGCCTCGACATCAACGCGTCGGTGAAGGGGGCCCGGTTCGTCCGCTTCTGCGACTGCTTCAACATCCCGCTGGTGGTCTTCGAGGACGTCCCCGGCTTCCTCCCGGGAACCGACCAGGAGTTCCGCGGGATCATCCAGCACGGCGCCAAGCTCCTCTACGCCTTCGCCGAGGCGACGGTGCCGAAGCTCACCGTCATCACCCGCAAGGCGTACGGCGGCGCCTACTGCGTCATGGCGTCGAAGCACATCCGCACCGACTTCAACTTCGCCTGGCCGTCCGCGGAGATCGCGGTGATGGGCTCCGACGGCGCGGTCGGGATCATCCACCGCCGCGAGATCCAGGACGCGGGCAAGGACGCCGAGAAGGTGCGCGCGGCGCGCGTCGGGGAGTACAGGGACAAGTTCGCGAACCCGTGGGTCGCCGCCGAGCGGGGCTACGTGGACGAGGTGATCGAGCCCGCCCTGACCCGCCCGAAGCTGATCGCGGCGCTCCGGCTCCTCGACGGGAAGCGCGACCAGAACCCGCCGCGCAAGCACGGGAACATCCCGCTTTGAGCGCGCGCGGCCGGCAGCCTCGGCGCGCCGCACCGACGATCGAGGGGCGCGGCAAGCCTCCCCGCGGCGCCAAGCCCCGGGGAGCGGCGGAAGGCGCGTCTCGAACGGGCGCGCCGAAATCCGCCGTCAAGGCACCGCGAGCGAGCGCGGGCGGGAAGACGGCCCCCTCGTCGCGGCCGGCCGGCCCGCCGTTCCGGAAGGTCCTGATCGCCAACCGGGGCGAGATCGCGGTGCGCGTCATCCGCGGCTGCCACGAGCTGGGGATCCGCACGGTGGCGGTCTACTCGGACGCCGACCGCGAGGCGCTCCACGTCCGCTACGCGCACGAGGCGTACCGGATCGGCCCCCCGGCCGCGGCCGATTCGTATCTCCGCATCGACCGGATCCTCGAGGCGGCGAAGGCGTCCGGCGCCGAGGCGGTCCATCCGGGCTACGGATTCCTCGCCGAGAACGCCGGGTTCGCGCGCGCGTGCCGCGACGCGGGGCTCGTGTTCATCGGGCCGCCTCCCGACGCGATGGAGGCGCTCGGCGACAAGGTCCGCGCCCGAGAGCTCATGACCGCGGCCGGCGTGCCGGTCGTCCCGGGCTCGCCGCCGCTCGGCGAGGATCCCGGAGAGGCGGCACGGATCGCCGCCGGCATCGGCTATCCCGTCCTCCTCAAGGCGGCCGCCGGCGGCGGCGGCAAGGGGATGCGGGTCGTCCGCGACCCGAAGGACCTCCCGTCGCTCCTCGCGCAGGCGCGCGGCGAGGCGCGCTCGGCGTTCGGCGACGGCACGGTCTTCCTCGAGAAGTACGTCGACCGCCCGCGCCACATCGAGGTGCAGATCCTCGCGGACGCCCACGGGAACGCGATCCACCTCGGCGAGCGCGAGTGCTCGATCCAGCGCCGCCACCAGAAGCTCATCGAGGAGTGCCCGTCGCCGGTCGTGGACGAGGCGACGCGGCGGCGGATCGGAGAGCTCGCCGTCCGCGCGGCGCGCGCGTCGGGGTACGTCAACGCGGGGACGGTCGAGTTCCTACGCGGCGCCGACGGGTCGTTCTACTTCATGGAGGTCAACGCGCGCCTCCAGGTGGAGCACCCGATCACGGAGCTGGTGTACGGGATCGACCTCGTGAAGGCCCAGCTCGTCATCGCGGCGGGCGGCACCCTGCCCTTGCGGCAGGAGGAGGTCGTCCCGCGCGGCCACGCGATCGAGTGCCGCATCATCGCGGAGGACCCGTCGCGGAATTTCATGCCCGCCCCCGGCACCATCCGCGGCCTGCGCGCGCCGTCGGGGCCCGGGGTGCGTTACGACGGAGGGACGTTCCCGGGGTGGACGGTTCCCGTGCACTACGACCCGCTCCTCTCGAAGCTGTGCACGTGGGGGCGCGACCGCGACGAGGCGATCGACCGGATGGCGCGCGCGCTCGACGAGTACCGCATCGACGGCCTCAGCACGTCGATCAGCTTCCACCGCCAGGTCATGTCCCACCCGGCGTTCCGGAAGGCGGAGCTGCACACCGGGTTCCTCGAGGAGCATCCCGAGCTGCTCCGGCTCCACGACGATCCGTGGCTCGAGGAGGTGTTCGTCGTCGCCGCGGCGGTGGCGCACTTCCGACGCGTCGAGCAGGAATCGGCGCGCGCCACGGAGACGTCCGCCCCGGCCTCCGCGTGGAAGTGGGCCGGCCGGAGGGGGTTCGCGCGGTGAAGATGACCGTCAAGGCGGGGGAGCGCGAGCACGAGGTGACGGTCGAGCGTCGCGACGGGCTGTTCCGCGTCGTGGTGGACGGCAAGGAGCACCTCGTCGACGCGCGCCGCCTCGAGGCGGACTTCCACTCGATCATGATGGAAGGGCGCTCGTACGAGCTGTCGATCGAGCCGGACGGCGACCGCTACCACGTCCGCCACGGCGCGTCGCAGCGCACCGTGTCGCTCACCGACGCCACGCGCCGCGCCCGCGAGGGGCTGAAATCGGGGCACGGCCCCGAGACCGTCGTCACCGTGATGCCCGGCAAGGTGGTGCGCGTCCTCGTCGCCGCGGGAGAAGAGGTCGCCGCGGGCCAGGGCCTCGTCGTCGTCGAGGCGATGAAGATGGAGAACGAGATCGGCGCGCCCCGCGCCGGCCGCGTCGCTTCCATCGAGGTCGAGCCGGGCCGCGCCGTCGAAGCCGGCACCACGCTCCTGATCATCGACTGAAAAAAAACGGGGTGGCGAGCGCCACCCCGTCCCTGAAATCTCTTCCTCGCAGCTCTACTTGTTCATCGAATCCACGAGCTGCTTCCCGCCCTTGAAACGGACGGACTTCTTCGCCTTGATCTTGATCGCGTCGCCCGTCTGCGGGTTCCGGCCGATGCGCGCCTTGCGCTTGCTCACCGAGAACGTGCCGAAGCCGACGAGAGTGACCCGCTGGCCCCTCTTGAGGGAATGCGAGATTCCCTCGATGAAACTGTTCATCGCCGTCGCCGCCGCGCTCCGCGTGATGCCGGCGTCCTCCGAGATCTTTCCGATCAGCGCCGCCTTGTTCATCTCTTTCCACCTCCTCTTGTCGTGAAGTCGCCGCGGAACCGCCGCGGCGCCAGCGCGATTACACTCCCCCGCACCCGCGGTGTCAAGGGGTGGGCGCACGAAAACCCGCGTCCGCGTGGAGTTTCCGGAGGGAGGGCGGAGCAGGCGTTCAGGCGACCGCGAGGAACCGGGCGAGCTTTTCGCGCTCCGTGTCGCGCATCCCGGCGAAGAACAGCGCGAGCTCGTACCGGTGGCTGCCGGTCGGCGACGGCATCTCGCGATGACGCACCACCACGGCCTCCACGTCGAGCGGCTCGACGCTTCCCGTCCGGTTCTCGGGGAGCAGGAGGCGCACCGCGAGGCGGGTCATCTCCGGGAAGTCCACCGACGACGAGCAGTACAGCCCGCCGAGCGAGAGGTCGTTGGCGACCATCCGGGCGACGACGTCCCCGGCCTCCGCCGTCCCGTGGGCCTCGATCGTTCGCTCGAACCTGGCGTGGGAGCGTCGCTCGGCGCGCGGGCGCCTCTCGGTTTGGTTGGGGCTCAAGGTGTCTCCTCCTCGTCGGCTCATGCTAGGGTGGAGTAGGTTTCTCAGTCAAGACGGAGACGGGATTTAGCGGAGGCGGGCATGGAACGGGAGGCGCTCAAGAGACTGCTCGGCCGGGTGAGGACGGGAAAGGTCACCGTCGGCGAGGCGATGGAGCGCCTCCGCCACGGTCCCGTCGAGGAGCTGGGGTTCGCCGCCCTCGACATGCACCGCGCCCTCCGCCGCGGGTTCCCCGAGGTGATCTACGGCGCGGGCAAGACGGTCGAGCAGCTCGAGGCGATCGTCGGCCGCCTGCACGCCGCCGGCCAAACGGTGCTGGTGACGCGCGTCGGGCCCGAGGTCCACCGCTCTCTCGTGCGGACGTTCAGGCACCTCGAGCACCACGCCGCCGCCCGCGCCGTCGTGCTTCCCGCCGGCCGCCGGCGCCCGGGCCGCCCCGGGATCGTCGTGATGAGCGCCGGAACGTCCGACCTCCCCGTGGCGGAGGAGGCCGCGCTGACCGCGACCGTCATGGGGAACGACGTGCGCACGGTGTACGACGTCGGCGTGGCGGGGCTCCACCGGCTCATGACGCACCGCGAGGCGATGCTCTCGGCGAGGGTGATCGTCGTCGTCGCGGGGATGGAGGGGGCGCTGCCCTCCGTGGTGGCGGGGCTCGTGGATTGTCCCGTGATCGGCGTGCCCACCAGCACCGGCTACGGCACCGGCGCGGGAGGGTGGGCAGCCCTGATGGCCATGCTCAACTCGTGCGCGTCCGGTGTCGCCGTGGTCAACATTGACAATGGGTTCGGCGCCGGTTGCCTTGCCGCATTGATCAATCGTGGGCGGTCGTCCAGGGCAACAAAGAAGTAGCGCTGCGCGCGCACAACACCGAATGCCGTCGAGGAAATGAAATCGCTTGACTGGCATGGGTGTGACCCATATATAACAGTTGTTATCGGGCCCGACGCGATCGCCCGGCATGATGCGCCGCCCCGCAACGGGGCAGGTCGGCGCGACCCACGCGGGTGAAGACCCTAGTGTTCGCTGGGCTTTTGGGGGAAAAGCGCGAGTTGGCGTGTTGACGGCGGGGGCCTCGTCCGCTAGAGTGAAGGTTTTGTGATGCGGAGGCCCCGGTTCACGCCGGGAAACCCGGAAAACCAGCGACGAAAGTGGGGTGATCGGATCCATGCCGCTGATCAAGGTCCGCGAGGACGAGAGCCTCGAGAATGCCCTGAAGCGTTTCAAGAGAAAGTGCGAGAAATCGGGCATTCTGACCGAGATCAAGAAGCGCCAGCACTACGAGAAGCCGAGCGTGAAGAAGAAGCGCAAGGCTCTGTCGGCGCGCAAGAAGCTGCTCAAGCGTCTGGCCCAGGAGCGTAAGAGCAACGCTTGATCCCCACTCGAATCGCCGGCCGGGCAGCCCCGGCCGGCGAAACGGGCGTGGCTGGTGGCCCCTTGGGCATTAGGACGAGCAGGGATTTCGTCGACGCGGTCCGGCGCGCCGGCGATATCGTCAGACTGGTTTCCGACTATGTTCCCCTGAGGCCGGCAGGTTCCCGGCTCAAGGGGTTGTGTCCCTTCCATCAGGAGAAGACTCCCTCCTTCTCCGTGGATCCCGACCTGCAGTTGTTCTACTGCTTCGGGTGCAACACCGGCGGGGACCTCTTCAAATTCGTGATGCTCTACGAAAAGGTCGGCTTTGCCGAGGCCGTCGAGCTTCTCGCGCAGCGCTGGGGGGTGCCGGTCCCCGCGGAGCGCTCCGCCGAGAGCGACGTCCGCTCGCGGCTGCTCGATCTCAACCGCGAGGCCGAGGGATTCTTCAGGGCCCGCCTGCTCGACGAGACCTCGGGGCTGGCCGCCCGGCAGTACCTCGGGCGGCGGGAAGTCTCGCTCGAAGTCGCGACCCGTCTGGGGCTGGGGTACGCGCCGGACGCCTGGGAAGCGCTCCGCACGCACCTGCTCTCCCGGCGCTTCAAGCCGCAAGAGCTGGTCGAGGGCGGGCTCACGGTCTCGAGGAAGGAGGGGCCGGGAGAGTACGACCGGTTCCGCAACCGCCTCATGTTCCCGATCCGGGACGTCGCCGGCCGTACGGTGGCGTTCGGCGGCCGCGCCCTCGGCGATTCCGAGCCGAAATATCTGAACTCTCCGGAGACTCCTGCGTACGTCAAGGGGGATCACCTCTACGGGCTCGACGAGGGGAAAGAGGCGATCCGCAGAGAGGGTCACGTGGTCGTCGTCGAGGGGTACCTCGATCTAGCCGCCCTGCGGCAGGCCGGGTGCCAGCACTCGGTGGCGTCGCTCGGCACGGCTTTCACGCCGAGCCAGGCGCGCCTGCTCTCCCGGTACACCGGGCGGGTCGTGGTGTGCTACGACGGCGATACCGCCGGCGCCGCGGCGACCCAGCGGTCGCTCGACCTCCTGCTCGAGCGGGGCTTCGAGGTGCGGGCGGCGGAGCTGCCCTCCGGGATGGACCCCGACGACTTCGTGCGCAAGGAAGGGGCGGTGGCGTTCGAGCAGCTCGTGCAGCAGGCCCCGGGGTGGCTCGAGTACCTCGTGCACCGCGAGTGCGCGACGCGGGACCTCCGCCGCACCGACGAGAAGGTGGCCGCGGTGAACGCCCTGCTCCCGCGGATCGCGCGCCTCTCGAGCCCGGTCGAGCGGGCCTCGTGGGCGGCGGTGCTCTCCGACGCGCTCAGGATCGAGGACGACCTCGTCCTCCAGGAATTGAAGACGGCGCTGCGCGCCGCGCGGCCGGCGATCCGCCAGCGCCCCGCGGAGCGGGAGCCGCTGCCCGAGGCGCAGGCCCGGCTGGTTCGGGTGCTGCTTCACCTCGGCGAGGCGCGGATGACCGCCCGGGGCCGGCTGGAGTCCGGCGACCTGGCCGGCACGCGGGTCGCGCCCATCGTGGACGCGATCCTGCGTCACGGCGACGAAGGGAAGGAGGTGGACCTGCCGACGGTGCTGGAATCCCTGGAACGCGACGAGGACCGGGACCTGCTCACCTGGATCGCCTTCCGAGAGGGGCCCGAGATCTCGGCCGACGAGGTGGAAGGGTGCGTCAGGTCGCTCCGGCGCGAGCGGCTCGTGAAGGAGCGGCGAGAGCTCCAGCGCGCCATCGAGCGGACCGCCGATCCGGCGGCGGTGGATGCCCTGCTGCTGCGCAAGCAGCAGCTCGGACGGCAGATCGATGCCCTCAACTGAGGGTGCGGTCGGCCTGCGAGGAGAGATGACGAAGAAGAAACGGGACTCCACGGTCTCCGTGGAGGAAAAATACGACGAGGTGCGACAGCTCGTCTTGCTCGGTCGGGACCGGGGCTACCTGGCCTACGACGAGATCAACGAGATGCTGCCCGACGAGGTCAGCTCGTCCGCCGAGGAGCTCGAGGAGGTGTTCACCCTCTTCGAGAACCACGGGATCGCGCTGGTGGACACGGACGCGCGCGAGCCCCTCACCGGCACGGGCGGGAGTGAGGTGAGGAAGGACGTCGTCCCCAAGGACGACGAGGCGAAGGACGAAGACGCCAAGCCCGAGTCCCTCACCGGCCCGCTCGAGAAGACGAACGACCCCGTGAGGATGTACCTGCGCGAGATGGGGACGGTCCCCCTCCTGAACCGGGAGGGCGAGGTCTCGATCGCGCGGCGGATCGAGCGCGGCGAGCGGCGGGTGCTGAAGGCGCTCTCGCGGTCGAGCCACGTCCTGAACGAGATCCGGCAGCTCGGCGAGCGGATCCGGAAGAACCAGGTTTCCGCGAACCTCTTCGCCGGCGCCGAGGAGGACGAGGACGTTCCGGGAGCGCGGCTCACCCGGGCCAAGCACAACATCGGCAAGATGTTGCGCACCGTCGGCCAGATCGAGAACGCGAGGACGCGCCTCCGCCGGACCAAGGACGGCACCAAGGCGAACCGCGCGGCCCGCTGGAAGGTGGCGCGGCTCCAGGTGCGGTTGGCCCGGGAGTTCAGGAGCCTCGGCCTCGTCCCGGCCCAGGTGGACGCCCTGGCGAGGGAGGCGACCTCCTCCGACGCGAAGATCAAGCGTCACGAGCGGCACGTCCAGGACCTGAACGCCAAGATGAAGGCGTTCAGGGACGAGGGGCTGAGGCGCGAGGTCCGCAGGAAGATCGAGCAGCTCCGCGGCGACATCAAGATGATCGAGCAGGAGATGGGCGGCAACCGGAAGGAGCTCGCCGAGGTCGCCGCCGCCATCCACCGCGGGCTGAAGGAAGCCAAGAGGGCGAAGAGCGAGCTGGTCGAGGCGAACCTGAGGCTCGTCGTCTCCATCGCCAAGAAGTACACGAACCGCGGGCTGCAGTTCCTCGACCTGATCCAGGAGGGGAACATCGGCCTGATGAAGGCGGTCGACAAGTTCGAGTACCGGCGCGGCTACAAGTTCTCCACCTACGCAACGTGGTGGATCCGCCAGGCGATCACCCGCGCGATCGCCGACCAGGCACGCACGATCCGGATCCCGGTGCACATGATCGAGACGATCAACAAGCTGATCCGCACCGCCCGGAGCCTGGTGCAGGAGTACGGCCGCGAGCCCCTCCCCGAGGAGATCGCGAGGAAGATGGGCATCCCCGTCGCGAAGGTCCGCAAGGTCCTGAAGATCGCGCAGGAGCCGATTTCCCTCGAGACGCCGATCGGGGAGGAGGAGGACAGTCACTTAAAGGATTTCATAGAAGACCGGACCGCCGTCTCTCCGGTCGAAGCGGTGATTCAACTGAACCTGAGGGAACAGACTCAGGCGGTGCTGAAGACCCTGACCCCTCGTGAAGAGAAGGTCTTGAAGTTGCGCTTCGGCGTCGGAGACGGCAGTGAGCACACCCTGGAAGAGGTCGGGCAGTCGTTTGCGGTGACCCGCGAGCGGATCCGCCAGATCGAGTCCAAGGCGCTCCGCAAGCTGCGGCATCCCTCGCGCAGCAGGGTCCTCCGGGTCTTCCTGGAGACGGCCGAGAACTGACACGCCGGGTCGGGGTCGGGAGCACGGGCTCCCGGCCCTCGACCTCTGTCCGCTGGCTTACCGAGCCTGCCCTGGGGTAACCTGACCGACCGCCTAGCGCGCCGGGGCGGGAAGAGGCGACATGGGCGACGGCAAGAGCGAGCTGCACGAGAGCACCCGGGAACGGCTCCGGCGCGTGCCGCTCTTCGCCGAGCTCGAGGACGAGGACCTCGACCGCTTGGCCGGCCTGTCCCGGATCGCGCAGCTCCGCCGCAAGGAGATGCTCTTCGCGGACGGGGAGCCGTACACCGGGATGTACGTGATCCTGAGCGGGCTCGCGGTGGTCTACAAGCAGTCCGGCGACGGCAGGATGCTGATCCTGCACGTCTGCCGCCCCGGCGATACGCTAGCCGAGGACCCCCTGTTCGACGTGCCCGAGGCCCGCTATCCCGCGCACGGCAGGGTGACCCGCGACAGCGAGGTCATGTTCCTGCCGCGGGACAAGTTCCTCCCGTTCCTGAAGCAGCACCCCGAGGTGGCGTGGGAGCTGCTGAAGGGGTTCGCGGTGCGCCTCCGCGAGCTGAGCCAGCAGCTCGAGGGCGTCACCCTCCGCGAGGTCACCGCGCGCCTCGCGCGGTACCTCATCAACGAGCTCGAGAAATCCGGCCACTCCCGCGACCCCCGGCCCACCATCACGCTCCCCCTCGCCAAGGGCGCCCTCGCCTCCTTCCTGGGCACCGTCCACGAAACCCTCTCCCGCTCCTTCGCCCGCCTCATCCGCGAGAAGATCGTCACCGTGGATGGCCCCCGCGTCACCCTCCTCGACCCCGCCCGCCTCGAACGCCTGATCTGATTCCCTCTACTTCCGGATCGCGGCGAGGGCGAGCGCGAGCCAGCCGGTGATGAAGGCGAGGCCGCCCAGGGGGGTGATGGCTCCGAGCCAGCGGTGGCCGGTGAGGGTGAGAAGGTAGAGGCTGCCGGAGAAGACGAGGATGCCCGCCAGGAAGAGCCAGCCGGCCAGGGTCGCCCAGGTGCCCGGCCAGCGGTCGGCGGCCCAACCCACCGCGAGGAGACCGAGGGCGTGGACCAGGTGGTAGCGCACTCCCGTCTCGTAGATCGCCAGCAGATCCGGGGTCACACGCGCCTTGAGCCCGTGCGCGCCGAACGCGCCGAGGGCCACGCCGAGCGCCGCCGCGATCGCCCCCGTCGCGAACCAGCCTCCCGCCATCGCCACCTCCACGCGCCGCCGCGCCCTGCCGGACTCGCGCCGACCGGTCGCGCCGCGCTACTCTTGGGGAAGGAGGATACTCCCATGCGCAGGCGCCTACCCTCCGCTCTCGCCGCCCTGGCCGCGGCCGCGCTCGCGACCGCGGCCCTCGCCGGCGCGGCGGAGGACTCCGACGTCGCCCGGAAGGTGGGCGAGCAGCTCCGCCGGTCCCCGCTCATCGGGCAGTTCGCGCTCACCGCGAAGGCGCGCGACGGGCGAGTGACCCTCGACGGGCGCGTTCACACGCTCTCGGAGTCGTGGGACGCCGAGGACCTCGCCAGCAAGGTGCGCGGCGTCCTCGAGATCGACAACCGGATCGCGATCGACTCGCGGGGGACGAGCGACGCCGCGATCGAGGCCGCCATCAAGCGGCGCTACGAGGACATCGTCGCCGTCGCCACGGCAGCCCCCGAGGTCCGGGTCGTCCAGGGCGCCGTCACGCTCTCGGGGAAGCTCCGCGACGGGCGCACCCGCTTCACCGCGATCGATGCGGCGGCGAAGATCCCGGGGGTCGTCGCCGTCGAGGACCGGTTCGAGACTCCCGCCAAGGACGACGAGACGATCGGCAAGGAGGTCGCCGGCGTCCTCGCCAACCTCTCGCTCCTCGGCGTATCGGGCAAGGTCCGGCCCACGGTCAAGGACGGGATCGTGACGCTGACCGGCCGCGTCGGGAAGCTCTACGACCGGAAGCGCTTGACCCGCCTGGCTCTCGGCGCCAACGGCGTTCGCGGTGTCGAGAACCGGCTCGAGATCGGGTCGTCGAAGTCCGACCTACTCATTCCTCTCGAGTGACCCGCTTCGACTCGCTTCGCCCGCTCGCTTCGACTCGCTTCGCTCGCTCGCTTCGACTCGCTTCGCTCGCTCAGCGCGAGAGCTTCGCGGCTATCGTCGCGACGTGCTTCCCCTGGAACCGGGCCCCGGCCAGCTCGTTCTCGCTCGGCAGCCGCGCGCCGTCGCCGCCGGCGATCGTCGACGCCCCGTACGGGGTCCCCCCCGTGACCTCGTCGGTCCGCGTCTGCCCCTCAAACGCATAGGGCAGTCCGACGACCACCATCCCCTGGTGCAGCAGGGTCACGTGGAAGGTCAAGAGGGTGGACTCCTGGCCGCCGTGCTGCGTCCCGCTCGACGTGAACACGCTGCCGGCCTTCCCGACCAGGGCGCCCTTCATCCACAGCCCGCCGGTCGCGTCGAGGAACTGCCGCATCTGCCCGCACATGTTCCCGAAGCGGGTCGGCGTCCCGAAGATCACGGCGTCGGCCGAGCCCAACTCCTCCATCGTGCACACGGGCACCTTCGAAAGCTCCTTCTGGGCCTCGGCCGCCCCCATCTTGGCGATGACCTCGGCCGGGAGCGTCTCCGGTACCCGGCGAACGAGGACCTCCGCGCCGCCGACCTCCCGCGCCCCCTCGGCGACCGCCTCGGCCATGCGCGCGATGTGTCCGTACAGCGAGTAATAGACGACCAGGACTTTCATCGTGGAACCTCCGGCCCCTGGGGCTTCATAAACAGGACTCTATTAGTCCGCTTTAGGGATCCTGCCAAGTGACGGGACCTCGCCGCGCCGCACGGCCACAACTTCTCGACCCCCGCGGCGTATGATTCGCCGGGGCGCCGCGCGCCCCGAAGGAGGCCGCCATTCGCACCGCCATCTTAACCCTGATGATCCTGGCACTCGCCGCGACGGCTCTCCCCGCCCGCGCCGCGGAGCCGGACGGCTCCCCGGCGGGCCTCGAGAAGCGCGTCGCCGACGCCGAGAACAAGCTCGGCGCCCTCTCCGACCGCATGGAAGTCCTGCTCAAGAAGATCGACGACGTCCTGTGGTTCGACCGCGTCGGGGACGTCGCCGACGTGGACAAGATCTGGTACCCGAGCGCCCCCAACCCGAAAGGGGAGGAGACCTACGGGATCAAGAACGAGCGCCACCCGTTCAAGATCTGGTCGTACGTGTTCGTCCCCAAGAAGCTCGACCGCTCGAAGAAGCACCCGCTGCTGCTCCTCCCGCACGGCGGCGTCCACGCCGACTTCGACACCTACTACACGCACATCGTGCGCGAGCTGATCGACCGCGGGTACGTCGTCGTCGCGCCCGACTACCGCGGCTCCACGGGCTACGGCAAGGAGTACCGCGAGGCGATCGACTACGGCGGGCTCGAGGTGGACGACGTCGTGGCCGGCCGCGACTGGGCGGTCGAGACGCTCCCGTTCGTGGACGGGGCGCGCGCCGGCATCCTCGGCTGGAGCCACGGCGGGCTGATCGCGCTGATGGCGGTGTTCGACCACCCGGACAAGTTCAAGGCGGCGTACGCCGGCGTGCCGGTCTCGGACCTGATCGCGAGGATGGGCTACACCGAGGAGGGCTACCGCGCCGAGTTCTCCGCCCCGTATCACATCGGCAAGACCGCGAACCAGGACGTGGACGAGTACCGGCGCCGCTCGCCGGTGTGGAACGTCGAGAAGCTCAAGACGCCGCTCCTGATCCACACGAACACGAACGACCGCGACGTGAACGTGGTCGAGGTCGAGCACCTGATCCAGGCGCTCAAGGCGGCGGGGAAGGACTTCCAGTACAAGATCTACAAGGACGCCCCCGGCGGCCACAGCTTCAACCGGCTGGACACGACGGCGGCGCGCGAGTCGCGCAAAGAGGTCTACGACTTCCTGGCGAAGTACCTCAAGTAGGGAGAGCGGCATGATCGAACCCGTCGTTGATGCCCGGGACCTCGAGACCTGGGCCTCGATCCTCCTCGACCACTCGCTCGGCGGGATCGAGCCCGGCGACCGCGTGATGATCAAGGGAGAGCGGATCGGCTGGCCGCTCATGGAGGTGCTCGAGCGGCGCGTCGTCGAGGCCGGTGCCGTGCCCGACGTGCTGCTCGTCCCGCCGAACAACGACCGCGGCCGCGTCTGGTCGGCGGGGGTGGGGCGGGTCGCGACGCCGGAGCAGCTCGCGCGCGTCCCCGACTGGCACCGCGCGAGGTACGAGTCGTTCAACAAGTACGTCGAGGTCCTGGGCGCCGAGGATCCGTCGCGTTATCAGGGGCTCGAGCCCGCGCGCGCGCAGGCCGTCGCGATGGCGGACCGGCCGTTCGCGAACCTGAGGCTCGCGCGGCGCTGGGTGATCACGCTCTACCCGACGCCGGCGATGGCGGCGTTCGAGGGGATCGAGTTCGACGAGTACGTGCGCTTCGTCGTGGACGCGTCGATCACCGACCCGCGGCCGCTGCGCGACGCGGAGGAGAGGATCGCCCCGCTGCTCCGCGAGGGCCGGCGCGCCACGGTCGTGACCGAGGCACCCGACGGGCGCAACATGGCGCTGGTACTCGACATCGGCCCGTCCATCCCGGCGATGTCGTACGGCCTGCGCAACCTCCCGGACGGCGAGGTGTACACCAGCCCGGTCGCGTCGGCGACGGAAGGGGAGATCTACCTCGACCTCCCGAACTCGAACGCGGGAAACGACATCCGCGGCATCCGCCTCCGCTTCGAGCACGGGCGGATCGTGAACTACCACGCGGAGGTCGGCCACCAGCACCTTCGCGAGATCATCGAGACCGACGACGGCTCGCACCGCTTGGGCGAGTTCGCCCTCGGCATGAACCCCGGATTGACCCGGGTCTTGAAGCACCCGCTGTTCGTCGAGAAGGTCGGCGGTACCGTCCACATCGCGATCGGCGCCAGCTACGAGCACTGCTACGTCGAGGACCCCGCGTCCGACGACGGAAAGAAGCGCATCGCCGAGCTGACCGCCGCCGACGTCGTCAATCGCAGCGCCCAGCACGTGGACCTCGTCGCCGACTTCCGGCCGGGCGGGTGCGGGCGGAAGGTGATGATCGACGGGACGGAGCTGGTGGTGAAGGATGGGGTCTGGGTGGTGAAGTAGGCGGGCCGGAACGCGGACGGGCGCGTGCGGGGAGGTGGAGCCCGGCTCGGTCTCTCCCGAGGCCATCCCTCGAGGCGCCGTCTCGAGCTCGAGCAAATCCTGTAGAATCCCCGATCATGTTCAAAGCAGAGAAGCTGACGAAACGATTCGGGGACATCCGGGCGGTGGACGGGATCTCGTTCGAGGTTCGCAAGGGGGAGCTCTACGGCCTCCTCGGCCCGAACGGGGCCGGCAAGACCACCACCATGTCGATCCTCGCCGGCCTCTTGGCTCCCGACGACGGCCGCGTCGAGTTCGACGGCATCGACCTCGCCGCGGACCCCCTCCGCGTCAAGGCCCAGCTCGGGATCGTCCCGCAGGAGCCCGCGCTCTACGAGACCCTCTCGGCCCGCGAGAACCTCCGCTTCTGGGGAGCCTTCTACGGCCTCGCCGGGGCCGACCTCGACCGCGCCGTCGATCGCGTCCTCGAGCAGACCGGCCTCGCGGCCCGCGCCAAGGACCCCATCCGCACCTATTCCGGCGGGATGAAGCGCCGCCTCAACCTCGGCATCGGCCTCGTCCATTCCCCCCGCGCCGTCCTCATGGACGAGCCCACCGTCGGCATCGATCCCCAGGCCCGCCTCAACATCCTCGACGTCGTCCGCGCCGTCGCAGCCTCCGGCACCACCGTCGTCTACACCACGCACTACCTCGAGGAGGCCGAGACCCTCTGCGACCGGATCGGGATCATGGACCACGGCAAGATCCTCGCCGAGGGGACTCTCGACGAGCTGAAGCGCCGCGTCGGCACGAAAGAGGTCGTCACCGTCCGCGGCGGCTTCGACCCCGAGCAGGCCCGCGCCCGCCTCGGCGCGGTCCCCGGCGCGACCGTCCTCTCCGCCGAGCAGGGCAAGGTCGTCCTCACGGTCGACGGCGGAGGCCGCGCGGCCGTCGAGCTGCTCACCGAGGCCCTCGGCGGCGGACTTCAGGTGGAGGGTGTCTCCGTCGAGCCGCCCAGCCTGAACGCGCTCTTCCTCGATCTCACCGGCCGCGAGCTGCGCGACTGATGCGCCGCATCCTGCTCCTCGTCGGCAAGGATCTGAGGCGCAAGCTCCGAGCCCCGCTGGGCCTCGTCGTCACGCTCCTGTTCCCGGTCCTTCTCGCGGGAATGATCGCCCTGGTCTTCGGCGCGCGCGGCGACCAGACCCCCAAGGTGCGCCTGCTCGTGCAGAACCAGGACGACGGGATGCTCGCCTCCGCGCTCGCTTCGGCCATGGCCTCCGAGCGGATGGCCGAGCGCTTCGACGTGCGCCTGGTCGGCGACGAAGGGCGCGCGCTCATGGAGCGAGGAGAGGCCTCGGCCCTCCTCGTGATCCCCAAGCGCTTCACGAAGGACGTGCTCGACGGCACCCCGGTCACGCTCGCCCTCGTGAAGAACCCCGCCGAGGGGATCCTTCCCGCGGTCGCCGAGCAGCTCGCGTCGATCCTCGCCCAGCTGCTCGACGGCGGCGCGCGCGTGCTGCGCGGCCCGCTCGACGACCTCCGCCCGTACCTCGCGGACGGTTCCGGCGCGCCGACCGACGCGGCCGTCTCCGCGATATCCATCTCTTTCAAGCGCGTCATCGAGAGCGCCGGCAAGTACGTCCTGCCGCCGGCCATCACCCTGGAAGGGGTCTTCGGCGCGAAGAAGAAGGAAGAGGACAAGAAGAAGGACGACAGGTCCGACGACGGCACGACGTCCGCGATCTTCCTCCTCGTCCTGCCGGGAGTCGGCGTCTACTCGCTGTTCCTCGTCGGCGACTCCGCGATGCGCGACGTCATGACCGAAGCGGTCCAGGGCACGCTCCGGCGCCAGCTCGCGGGGCCCATCGGCCCCGGGACGCTCGTTCTCGCCAAGGCCCTCTACACCGCGGCGCTCTCGCTGATCGCCCTCGTCGTGCTCGCGGCGGTGGGCGCCGCCGTACTGCGTCGCGGCGTCGATCCCGCGGGGTTCGCAATCCTCTCGCTGTCCATCGTGCTCGCCGTCTCGGGCGCCGCCGCCACGATCTACGGCTTCGCCCGCACCGAGCGCGTCGGCGCCACCGTCGCGTCCGTCGTCTATCTCTTCATGGGGTTCGCCGGCGGCAGCTTCGTCCCGCTCCAGAACCTCCCCGCCGCCGTGCGCCGCGTCGCGCCGATGACGCCGTTCTACTGGGGCGGCACCGGCTTCCGGAAGTTGATCGCCGATGGCGGCGGCCTCGCCGACGTCCTCCTCAACGCCGCCGTGCTCGCGACGTTCGGCGTCGCCCTGCTCGCCCTCGGAGGCTGGGCCCTCGGCCGCTCCGTGCGGAGGGGAGGCGCGGCATGAAGCGCGTCCTGCTCCTCGCGTTGCACGACCTGCGCCTGACCGTGCGCGACCGCGCCGCGTTCTTCTGGATGCTCGTCCTCCCCGTCGCCCTCATGTGGGTATTCGGGCAGATGGGAGGGGGAGGGGGCGCCACGAAGGTCCGACTCACGGTCGTGGACCGCGACCACGGCTGGCTCGCGCGGGCGTTCATCGCCCAGCTCGCCTCGCCCGACGTCGACGTGAAGGAGCTGACCCCCGAACAGGCCGCCAAGGAGCCGAAGAAGATCCGCACCCTGGTCGTTCCCGAGGGGTTCACCGCCAAGGCCCTCGCGGGCGACAAGCAGGCGCTCGCCATCGAGCGCGACCCCGGCACCGGCGCCGACTTCGACCTCGCCGCCGACGCCAACGTCGTCCGCGCCGTTACCCGAACGCTCGCGCTGCTGGTGGAGCTGAGCGAGGCGAAGACACCCGCGGCGTCCGCCGAGGCCGAGTTCGCCCGCCTCGCCGCCCGCCCGCCCCTCGTCCGTCTCGACGTGACGATGGCCGGAAAGGGGAAGCCCGTGCCGAGCGGCAAGGCGCAGAGCGTCCCCGGCATCCTCACCATGACCGTATTGATGATGACCGTCATCTACGGCGGCGTGTTCCTGACGCTCGAGAAGCGCGACGGCACCCTCCGCCGCCAGGCCGCCGGCCCCATCGGCCGCGGCGGCATCGTCGCCGGAAAGCTCCTCGGCCGGCTGATGGTCGCGGGGATGCAGACCGCCGTGCTGCTGCTCGTGGGGAGATTCCTGTTCGGCGTGAGCTTCGGAGCGTCGCCCGCGGGGCTGTTTTTGCTGCTCGCCGCGTACGCGTTCTGCGCCGCGGCGCTCGCCACCCTGTGCGGCGCCGTGTTCAAGACCCCCGAGCAGGCGTCCGCCATCGGCTGGCTCTCGTGCATGGTCATGGCGGCGCTCGGCGGCTGCTGGTGGCCCAGCGAGGTCGTGCCCCGGTGGCTCTGGACCGCGTCGCACGTCTTCCCCACGGCCTGGGCGATGGACGCGTTCCACGCGTTGATCAGCTTCGGGCGGGGAATCGACGCGGTCCTCCTCCCGGCCGCGGTGCTGGTCGGGTTCGGGGTGGTGTTCGCGCTGGTCGGCGCGCGCCGCCTGCGGGTCGATGCGGCGTGAACCCTGCCGAAAGCCGGGAGGAGAGGCGGCGCACCTGGGGATACAATGCTGGCGCTGCTTGGGCCCCCATAGCTCAGTAGGTCAGAGCGGCGGACTCATAATCCGCTGGTCCCAGGTTCGAGTCCTGGTGGGGGCCTCATAATCCGCTGGTCCCAGGTTCGAGTCCTGGTGGGGGCATTCGTAAGTGGTTGGGCACACGCAACTTCGCCGCACGTGCCGCACGGCGAAGCGAACGACTCTACGCAAAGTGTGCGCACCCGCCCTCCAAACCAAGGCCACCGACGCGTCCCGCGGCTCGGCTGACTTGGCGGAAGTGCCCGATGGGGACTGACTTTCCACCACGACCTTTCCGTTGGCTATGTCAGGCCAGCGGATTCAAAATGCGCTGCTCGGAGGATTGTGTGTGGTTTCGCAAGTTGCTGTCCCGTGGCGATTTGCCGACACGAAAAGCAGCTCGTTTAGCCAAGACCAGCGGACTTTTGGTGCGCTGCTCTCGGTGCCGACGTCCCGCAGATGTGCTGATTTCCTGGCGCCTTCGGGATGTTACCCGAACGCGGCAATGGCGTAGAGTTTGTTGCCGCGGAACGGCCGGGGCGGTCGGCGACACGGCTGGCAACACCGCGTCCAACGAGTGAGTGCAAAAGTGTTTCGTCCGATGACCAACCCCTACTGCGACGCATTGCGAATCGACGTACCCGTTCTGGAGGAGGTCAAGGATCATCGGGACGCGAACACTTACTCCCTGCTCATCGTCGCCCTGCTGGAGCGTGGCGACGCGATGACACTCGCCGACGTTGCCCAGCGTTTCGCGGCTGCCGGCGTCGCCCCCTTCGAACGGGCGCTGCAATCACTCCAGCGCTGCAAACCCGCACGCGCGCCGGTGTACCGTGACGGCGAAACATACGCTCTCGATCCCCACGACGACGAGTTGGACCTCTGGGCGTTCAGGCTCGGTCTTCGCCCACCGAACGTGCCGACATTTTCGGTGGTTCCCGCCGTGTCCGAGCTTCCTGCGGGCGTGCACGAGCGCCTGAAGGTGGCCGAGCTCGACGAGGCCTGGCGTGGCGCGAGCCTCTGGGGTTGGTCGGCACAGCGCCTTGTGCTGGCAGTTCTCGATGCCCACGGCGGAGCGATGACGCCGGAAGAGGTCGTCGCTTTCGTCGGCGCGCTAAGCCGGTGGCACGGGGTAAAGCCCGATTCGGCGAAGTTCCGCAGGCCCCGTTCGACGATCCGCGTCCGCGACGACGGCCGGTGGGAGATCGGAGACGATCGGGAGGCGCTGCTCGCGGCGAGGAAGGCGGTGCGCGATCGGGTGCGGATCGTGAGGCGATGGGCAGCCACGCGGCCGGATCCCATCGTGATGGAGGCGAACCGCAAGGCGTTCGAGCGCCGGCGGGCCGCCCACGCCACGCACCTCGCGACGCTAAGTCGCGCGCTGTTGCGCGCGTTTCCACCAAGGGCACCCCAGGCAGTCGCACTGCTGGATGTCGGCAAGCGCGACATCCAGACGTTTCTCGCAGATGAGATCGAAGACGCGACGAAACGCATCGCTTCGTACGACATCATCGGTGCGGTGGACGTGCGCTCCGTGCTGAAAGCGCTCGGCGTGGACGCGGGCGATCGACGACTCGCGGAACTCGGACCACCCCAGAAATCGATGACACTCAACAAGCGTGGCCGGACGCTCAGGATCACCACGGCCATGCTCATTCAAGGCTCGTGCGGGATCGCTCGACCGTTCGGTGAGGACGAAAAGCTCGAGACGTACCTGCGGAAGGGCCGGTCGACCCAGCTGCGACGCCGGCTGGAAGCCGATGCCAAGTCGCTGTTCTCCTTCTACGAGTACGGGCGCTTGCACGGCGCAGTCCGCCTGCGATGGGGCTTCCTCGACGAGATGATTCCAGCGCCGTGGGTCCATCGCGACGAGCTCTGCTTTCATGACCTGAAACGTCAGGCACTCGAGCGCGGACAGCTGCTGGAAGTGGTGGCTGGAGGCGCTCCGGGATGGGCCGAGCCATGGGCGCGAGCGCAATACTGCCATGTGGAGCGAGACTCGAGCGGTTACGGGCTGCTGCTCGTGGATGTTGAAGGGTTCGAGGTGGACGACCGCGACGTCCAGCTTGTTCGTCTCGCCGCGGTGAATGGCGGAGTGGGTCCGACCTGACAACTGGCGGATCTGCGCGACCCACTGCTACCGCGCCCTCTGGGGACCCTCACGACCTCCTTTCAGCTCCTGGCGTCCCGGAAACCGCCGTCCTTGCCTTCGAAGCGAATCGGCGCCATAATCGCTTCACCAAGTGACGCGATTAGAGGGCGCAATGCCTCAGTGGATCTGGCAGAACAGGCGCTGGCCCCGGTTCTCCTGGGACGAGGCGACGATCGCGGCGCCGCTGGCCCGGGCGAGGCTCGCCCAGGGCAGGGTGCTGGGCGCGGTAGGGATCCTCGACCCGACCCTGACCAACGAGGCCGTCGCCGCAGTCCTCGTCGGCGAGGGACTCGCCACGAGCGCCATCGAGGGCGAGCGGCTAGACGTGAAGGCGGTCAGGTCCTCGGTGGCGCGGCACCTGGGACTGCCGTCGGCGGGGCTCGCTGCTCGTTCGCGGTCGGTCGACGGTCTCGTCGAAGTGCTGCTCGATGCGACCCGGAGCCAGCGAACCCCGTTGACTGTCGAGCGGCTCTGCCGCTGGCAAGCGGCACTGTTCCCCACGGGTCAGTCCGGTCTGCGTCGGATTCGGACCGGAGCCCTACGGGGCGAGGATCCGATGCAGGTGGTGTCGCAACACGCCGGCCGCGAGCGGGTCCACTTCGTCGCTCCACCGCGGAATCGATTGGAACGCGAGCTGTGCCGCTTCCTCGACTGGTTCGCCGAGCCCCCCTCATCTCTCGACGGATTGCTGCGAGCCGGGCTGACTCACCTCTGGTTCGTAACCTTGCATCCGTTCGAAGACGGAAACGGCCGGATCGCGCGGGCGCTGACCGACATGGCCCTCGCCCAGGACGAGCGCCAGACCCAGCGGTTCTTCAGCCTGTCCGCTCGGATCGAGCAGGAGCGAAAAGCCTACTACGAGGTGCTGGAAAGGACTCAGCGCGGGGATCTCGACGTCACCCCCTGGCTTTCATGGTTTCTCGAACAGACCGCGGCCGCCTGCGAAACCGCGGAGACCACGGTCTCGCGGGTGCTGGTCAAGGCCCGCTTCTGGCTGCGGCACCAGGGAACGAGTCTCAACGATCGGCAGCGCAAGGTTCTGAACCGCCTGCTCGACGCGGGACCGGGCGGTTTCGAGGGAGGCATCACGACGCGGAAGTACTCGAGCCTCACCCGGGTCAGCCGCGCCACCGCCTACCGCGAGTTGGCGGACCTCATGGCAAAGGGATGCCTCGACCCTGTTGGAGGAGGCGGGCGCAGCCACGCATACGCGATTCGTTGGGATCTCTGATCAGAACCTCTCGTGGTGCGCGGCGCGGGGACGGCAACTCCTGGCACCGATCCGCGTTCGGTCCGAACCGGCGTTCTCAGAAAGCGGCCGCCGCGACGGAACTCTACGCAAAGTCTACGCAACAGCATGGAAACGGTGGACACCGGTGGAAGCGGTGGACAAGAAAACGGGCGCCGTCTCCGAAAAAGCTGGAAACGGCACCCTCGAAATTTTCCCTCATAATCCGCTGGTCCCAGGTTCGAGTCCTGGTGGGGGCATTCAATTCGACCGAGCCGAGTTGAGCTCAAATACCAGCAGTGATGAACACTCACGCGCTGGGATCCGCGATCGCCGCACGCTCTTACACAGCCCACTTCGCGCTTCCCCAAACCCCCAAGCCGGCGTATACGCTACTCAGCAGAACTACCGGAGGGCATTTCGCGCCCGCTCGAGCCGAGGTAGGCTGTCGCCCGTGAGCACCTTCGGTTCTCGTCAGTCCGCGTACTACGCGGCGCCCATCGGGGAGTTCGTCGCGGCGGATACGGCCGCGATCCTGGGTCGGCTCGTCGAAGCGACCGCCCACGATCTCGAAGCGGAGCAGAAAGGCGCCTGGGAGGACGAGATCCGGATCCTCCGGAGCGCGCTGGCCGGGCTTCCCGGCTCGATCCATCTCGAGTTCGATGTGCCGCGGCTGGGGAGCCGCATCGACGCGGTCGTCGTCTCGGGTCCCGCGATCTTCCCGCTCGAGTTCAAGTGCGGCGAGCGCGCCTATCAGCGCGCGCACCTCGAGCAGGTGTGGGACTACGCGCTCGACCTGAAGAACTTCCACCGGGCCAGCCACCACGCGCCGATCTTTCCCGTCCTGATCGCGACCGACGCCCCGCCGGGCGACGGGACGTGGGGGCCGCCGCACGCGGACGGCGTCCGGCCGCCGCTCCGGTGCAACGCCGCGTCCCTCCGAGACGCGCTGACGCAAGGCCTCTCGCTCGCGAGCGGCTCGGGCGCCGAGATCGACGGCGCGACGTGGGGCGCAGCGCCGTACCATCCGACGCCGACCATCATCGAGGCCGCGCGAGAGCTCTACGCGAGGCACTCCGTGGAGGCGATCTCCCGGAACGACGCCGGGGCGAAGAACCTCAGCGTGACGTCCGCAGGCGTCGAGGACATCATCGAGCGATCCCGCGCCGAGGGTCGGAAGTCCATCGTCTTCGTCACCGGGGTGCCCGGCGCGGGCAAGACGCTCGTCGGGCTGAACGTCGCCACGCGGCGTCGCGAGCTCGGCGAAGCCCGCGCGGTCTTCCTCTCGGGGAACGGCCCGCTCGTGGCTGTTCTTCAGGAGGCGCTGACGCGCGACGAGTACGTTCGCACGGGACGCAAGGAGCGCAAGGGCGCGATCCGCCAGAAGGTGAAGCCGTTCATCCAGAACGTGCATCACTTCCGGGACGACGGGGTGCGCCGTCCGGACGCGCCGCCGTTCGACCACGTCGTGATCTTCGATGAGGCGCAGCGCGCGTGGAATCGCGAGAAGACGTCCGATTTCATGAAGCGCCGCAAGAAGATCCGCGACTTCGATCGGTCCGAGCCAGAGTTCCTGATCTCCTACCTCGACCGGCACGAGAGGTGGGCGGTCGTCATCTGCCTCGTCGGCGGAGGGCAGGAGATTCACACCGGCGAGGCGGGCATCGGCGCGTGGCTCGACGCCGTGCGCGCTTCGTTCCCGCATTGGGGCGTCTGGGTGTCGCCGGACCTGACCGACTCGGAGTACGCGGCCGGCCACGCGCTGGACGCCTTCGCCGGCGACGAGAGCATCGTTCTCCACCGCGACCCGCGTTTGCACCTCGCCTCGTCCATGCGCTCCTTCCGGTCGGAGAAGGTCTCCGCGTTCGTGAAGGCGCTTCTCGACTGCGACGTCGACAACGCCCGTGCGCTGCTGGCCGACGTCGCGCGCCGCTACCCGATCGCCGTGACGCGCGACCTTGCGCGCGCGAAGCGTTGGATTCGAGAGCACGCGCGAGGCTCCGAGCGCTACGGCCTCGTCGCGTCTTCGCAGGCGCAGCGCCTGAAGCCCCACGCGATCGACGTCCGCGTCAACGTGGATCCTGTTCACTGGTTCCTCGACGACCGTCACGACACGCGTTCGAGCTACTACCTCGAGGACGCCGCGACCGAATTCCAGGTGCAGGGGCTCGAGCTCGACTGGATCGGCGTGACGTGGGACGCCGACCTCCGGCTCGAGGCGCCCCGCGCATGGCGGCATCACTCTTTTCGAGGGGATGCCTGGCAGCAGATCCGGAAGGCGGAGCGAAAGCAGTACCTGCTCAACGCGTACCGGGTCCTGCTCACCCGAGCGCGGCAGGGCATGATCCTCTTCGTGCCGGCGGGCGACGAGACCGATCCGACGCGACTCCCCGAGTTCTACGACCCCACCTTCGAGTACCTGCGGGGATTGGGCATGGAAACGATCTGAGGGCCGACCGGCGGCTTCCGCGCGTCGAGCTTCCCTTCCTCCCGTGTGACGCTCGTGCTCGATCTACTCATCGCGCGACGCGAACGTCCCGAAGTCCTGCAACTCGACCTCCGGATCCCGCGCCGCCGCGTTCGACAAGCCGCGGCATCCCCGACAGACGAACTTGAAATGTGAGCGATAATCGCTCAGATTTCATGGTATGATCTCCCTCGTGATCGAGCGCGGAGAACACCTTCAGCGACTTCGCAGCCTGACCCGGCAATTCCCGGTCGTCGGGATCCTGGGCGCGCGCCAGGTGGGCAAGACGACCCTCGCCCGGCAGCTCGTCGAGTCGCATCGCGGGCCCGTGACCTACTTCGACCTGGAAAGCGCCGAGGACCTGGCGCGGATCGCGGATCCGATGCTCGCCCTCCGGCCGCTCACGGGACTGATCGTGCTGGACGAGGTGCAGAGACGTCCCGATCTCTTCACGCAGCTGCGCGTTCTCGTGGACGAGCCGAGGACCCACCGCAAGTTTCTGGTGCTCGGGAGCGCGTCGCCCGATCTGCTGCGACAGACCTCGGAGACCCTCGCTGGACGGATCGCGTACCACGAGCTGGGCGGCTTCGCTCTCGAGGAAGTCGGCTCACGGCAGTGGTCCAAGCTGTGGCGTCGAGGCGGGTTCCCGCGGTCGTTCCTGGCGCGGTCCGAGTCCGAGAGCCTGGAGTGGCGCAAGGCCATGATCCGGACATTTCTCGAGCGTGACATCCCGGCGTTGGGCCTGCGGCTTCCCGCGGTCACGCTCCGCAGGTTCTGGATGATGCTCGCCCACTACCACGCACAGGTGTGGAACGCTTCCGAGTTCGCCCGCTCGTTCGGGGTCGCCCACACGACGGTGCAACGCTACCTCGATCTGCTCGGCGCGACCTTCATGGTCCGGCAGTTACCCGCCTGGCACGAGAACATCGGCAAGCGGCAGGTCAAGGCACCGAAGGTCTACCTCAGAGACAGCGGATTGCTTCACGCTCTTCTCGATCTCGGCAGCGGCGATGCCGTCGAGTCGCACCCGAAGGTCGGCGCCTCGTGGGAGGGTTTCGCACTCGATGCGGTCGTGACGCGACTCGGGGCCCAACCGGAGGAGTGCCATTTCTGGGCGGCCCATTCCGGCGCCGAGCTCGATCTGCTCATCGTTCGGGGCAACGCGCGGCTCGGATTCGAGTTCAAGAGGACCACGGCGCCGGCGACCACGCGCTCGATGCATGTCGCCCTCGAGGACCTCCGACTGTCGCGGATCGACGTCGTCCATGCCGGATCGCGTTCCTTCCCGATGCACCCGAAGATCCGTGCGATCGCGCTGAGCCGGCTGCTCGAGGACTTAGAGCCGCTGAGGTAGCAGACGGTCGGCGCCGACCGAACTCTACGCAAAGTCTACGCAACAGCATGGAAACGGTGGACACCGGTGGAAGCGGTGGACAAGAAAACGGGCGCCGTTTCCGAAAAAGCTTGAAACGGCGCCCTCGAAATTTTCCCTCATGATCCGCTGGTCCCAGGTTAGCTCGCTTCGCTCGCTGACCGGAGGGGAGGCTGGTTTCCCTTGAGGCGTTCGCCTTCGGCGAACGCTCTTGCCGGTTCGAGTCCTGGTGGGGGCATTGCTCGCAATTCTCAGTGCGTGCGGCACTTAGCGACGAACGCATCGGCCTCGTTCGAGGCAGACCAGCGGATTTTCGGTCCGCTGGTCGCGGCGTCTACACTGGCGCAACTCACGGAGCAACGGCCACTTCGACTGCTGACGCATCGTGGCGCGCGATGCGTGGAGTTTGCGTAGAGTCGGAAGGATACGGTCCTGCCGAAGTCGGCGACCGGCCTTTCGGACTTCCTCGGCGAGACGCTGGAGGGCTCAGAGATTGGCCCGTCCCTGCGCGGGGCACACTCCCGGATTCGGCAGTCGGACCTCACTTCGGTGCGGCCTGCGTTCTCACGCACAAGCACGACGACCCGATCGGCTTGTCGGCGCGTGCCCAGGCCTGGTCGAAGCGCGTCTGCACCTGCGCCGCCTCGTCCCTCTTCTGCTGCGCCGCGAGCGCCTTCGCCAGGCCCGACAGCGACCAGCCGTTCTCGGGATAGCGAACGAGGTCCGCGCGATAGACTGCCTCGGCCGCTTCAGGGCGCTTCGCCTCGAGAAGCACCGCGCCGAGCGCGTGGCGCGAGGGCGTCGTCCAGGGCGGCGGGTCGTCGAACTTCAACCCGTCCTCGAGTTTCACCGCCTCGCCGAGCAGCCGAGCGGCCTCGTCGAGCTTCCCGCGGCGATATGCGATCTCGCCATCGAGATACGGCACCGCGGGAGCCATCACGGTGCTCGCGAAGTTCGAGCCGAAGTACGCGTCCTTCGGGATCTTCGGCAGCGCGTCGTGGAAGGCCGCGCGCTCCTTGGCCGCGTCGTCGAGCCGGTCCATCGCGGCGAACGCGATGCCGCGCGCGAAGTGCGAGAACGCGGTCGCAATCGGGAACTCCGGCAGCGGTAGCGGCGTGTCGACGATCTCCTGCCAGCGGCCGAAGCGCTTGCGCGCCTCGAGTCCGACGGTGAGGAACGCGTCCATGAACAGCGGGTTCTCGCGCACCTTCTCCGGTGGCATGCTGGCGAGGATCTCGTCCATGCGCGCGATCGCTTCCTTCTCGCGCCCCTGCATCATCGCGGTGTAGCCGAGGAAGTGGACGTTGTGCGCCATGTACAGCGCGTAGAAGCCGATCTTCGGCTTGCGCGCAAGGTAGCGCTGGTCGGCCGCGATCGCGCGCTCGTTCGTCTCGGCCGCAGCGGTCCAGCGGCCGAGCCGCGCGTCGATGTGCGCCGGCATGTGGATCATGTGGCTCGCGTCGGGGACGAGCGTGCGCAGGCGATCTGCTGCCTCGGCCGCGCGCTGCGGCTGGTGAGACGCCTCGAACGCGTGGATCCAGAGGTGCAGCGCACCGGGATGGTCGGGCCGCAACCGCAGCGCATCGGAAAGCGCGGCGATCACATCCTCGGTCCCGTCCTTCGGATGGCCCTGCGCGTCCCACTGGTCCCACGGGTGCAGGTCCAGCATCGCCTCGGCGTGTAGTGTCGCGACGTCCGCGTCGTTCGGAAAGCGCTTGTGGACGTCTCCCATCGCTCGCGCGTACGCGACGTCGAGCGGAGCGCGGTCGGCCGGCTGCGGCATCGCGTAACGCGCGCCGAGGGCATCGATCAACGCACGCTCGACTTCGCTCGCGCCCTTCGCGTGTTCGCGCGCCTTCTCGAGCGCCTCCCACGCAGTCTTCGCGTGCGCCTCGTCGACGAACGGGTTGTTGAAATGGGGCCCGTTGACCAGCGCGATCCCCCAGTACGCCATCGCGAGGTTCGGGTCGAGTCGCGCCGCCTCTTCGAAAGCACGCTGTGCCTCATCGTGGTTGAAGGCAAAGGCCCAGATGAGCCCCTGGTCGAACGCGCGCTGCGCCTCGGGCGACGACGTCGACACAGGGCGGTGATGCGTGCCGAGATCGAACGGCTTCCAGGTCGTCGCCGACGCGGACGCAGCCGGTGCGGCGCTCGCAGCTGGCGGTCCGTCGGAATGTCCGCAGGCGGCAGACAGGACGCACGACATGAGCAGCACGAGCAGGCGAACGCGCATCACGCACCTCCGACGGGTAGCCGCCGTAAGAAGAGCCTCGGCTCCCACCCCCGAGTACTTCCGGACCCGCGAGGGTCCTGTACGGCGCATTGGGTGACGTTCCTCGGGCCCCGAACCCAGCCGCCCCCCCCGGCGAGCATACCCCCTGGAATCGCCTTCAGCGAACACGGACAGCCGAGCGGGCGCGCCAGCACCCACCCGGAACGCACGGCGCGTGAGTTCCGTCCACGAGGAGGTCCTCGAAGAGCTTGCATGTAGACGACGGTGCGCTCGGGTGGGCGGGGCCGGTAGACGCCCGGGACTCGTCGAGGGGCATGCCTCCGGAACCGGAGGAGGCGAGGTGGAACGCGAATCGTAGGTCGCGATGCAGGCATGCTCGCGAGGACGAGGCGCCGGGGTCGCGGTGTGGCACCGAGCTCTACGCAAAGTCTGCGCACCAGCATGGAAACGGTGCACACTGGTGGAAGCTGCGGACAAGAAAACGGGCGCCGTTTCCGAGAAAGCTCGAATCGGCGCCCTCGAAAAGTCCCCCTATGATCCGCTGGTCCCAGGTTACTCGCCCTTCGGGCTCGTGACCGGAGAGGAGGCTGGCTTCTATTGAGGCGTTCGCCTCCGGCGAACGCTCTCGCCGGTTCGAGTCCTGGTGGAGGCATTCAGCTCTACGGGTCCGAAATCAACCGTAAGTGATGACGATCCAGGCCTCCTATGCCGCTTCTTCGGCGTCCGTCTCGGTCTCCTCCGGGTCTTCCCCGGGCCGTTCCCCATCGAGCAGATACGCCGCCATCGCGTCCTCCCACCGCAGGCGCAGGTCGTGCTCGAGGCCGCGGGCGACGGCGGTGAAGGCCTGGACGACCTCGAAGCGGGACACGCCGAAGAGGGAGGAGCCGCGGAGCAGCTCGGCGGCGACCCAGCGCGCGGGCTCGCTTCTCGGGTTGCCGAGCCGGTGCTGGCGGAAGAGCGAGCGGATCTCTCGGCCGGGGTCCTTCACGTAGTCGCTCCGCGAGGACCGGAGGCGGTCGGCGAGATCGCGGCCTCGCGACACCGAGGTCTCGAGCGTCATCTGGAGCGCCTCGCGGAAGCGCAAGCGGTCGAACGACGAGCCCTGCCCGACGAAGAGCTTCCTCGACGCGGTCATGATGGTCAGACCGTTGGAACAGACCTTTCGAAAGACGACGGCGCGCACCTGGAGCGGGTACCGCCCCGTCTCGCTGCTGCGGATGTCGAGCCCCGGCATCCCCTCGTCGGGGCGGGCCGCGTCGCCCAGCTCCAGCGCGACGTCGCGCAGGAGCACGCGCAGGTGGAACACGTCCTCGCTCACGGCGACGTGCGACGCGCTCACCGTCTCGGGCACGACCGATGCGACGTCGTCGAACACCTCGAGGTCGTGAACGACCGGCGCCGTGCAGGGGAGGATCGCACGGATCCGGGGCGGGGAGCCGTCCCGCACGCGAAACAGGAAAGAGCCGTCTCCCGCGACGCACCGCGCCGCGACGAGCCCGCGCAGCACGGCGATCCCGAGGGCCAGGGGCAGGCGCTCCAGGAACGGCATCGGAACTCCCGCGAAGGCCGCGAGCTGGCCGAGCGCGTGGGGCGTGAACCCCAGCTCGCGCCCGGATCCCGAGTCCGCGTGCCGCAGCCTGTAGCGGTCGTGGACCGGCGCCAGAGAATCTCCCGCCGCGAGCCTCGCCCGCGACAGGGGGCCGTAGAACATGCCGTGTCCGTGTCGCTCCGTTTCGAGCGCGCGGCGGACGTGGCGGAGCCGCATCGGGGTCAGCGAACGCCTTCTTGCCATGAGACCTCCCCTCCGAGCGTGCAGACCGGCTGCACGCATTCCTTGCAGTAACGCTCCGGGACGACGTCCTTCCTGAGGCACGAAGCCGCGCCGTGGATCGAGCCGTCGTCGTCCACGAGCACGAAGAGGCGGCTGTCGGGAACGTGCGACCACTCGGGCTCGATCGGCTCGGGATCGGGCGCCGGCGCCGCCTCGCCGATCGAGCGCGGCACGTCGAACCCCTCCTCGCGCAGGACGCGCATCCGCTGCAGGCTGTGGGCGCGCAGCACGCGCGCGTCGTCGTCGTCGAGGAAGTCCACGTAGAGGCAGCGGCGCTTCCCCGGCGCCAAGCGCATGCCGCGCCCGATGGACTGGATGACCCTGGCCCGCGACTTGAGGCCCCCGGCCTGGATCAGCGCGTGGATCCCCTCGATCGAGATCCCCTCGTGGAACAGGCCGGCCGTCGCGACGAGGCAGCGGGTCGAGCCCGAAGCGAAAGCGTCGACGGTCTCCCGGAGCTGCTTGCGGGAAAGGTCGCCGTCGGCCATGGCCGCGCCCTCGCCGAGCAGGGCGCGCAGCTTCCTGCCGTGCTCCTTCCGGTCCACCAGGACGAGGACCGACTCGCCGAGTGCCAGCCGCTCGCGCGCGATCCCGGCCGCGAGCGCATTCCTCTCGTCGTTCGCCACCAGGAACTCCTCGTAGAGCCGCCACACCGGCTTCTCGCGCATCGCGCCCGAGATGCGGCAGTGCACCGTGCGGACCTCGACCGGGCAGGCGTAACCGCGATCCACGAGGTAGGCGGCGGAATAGCTGCCGCCGGTCAACGTGCCGCCGGTGAGGGCGTCGAGCACGGCCTGGTCGCCTCCCTGGCGGAACGGGACGGCGGAGAGGAAGTAGTTGTAGCGGGCCCGCACGCGGCGCACGAGACGGGCGTACGTCGTCGCGGCGGCATGGTGCCCCTCGTCGAACACCAGCACGCCGTCCGCCCACCGCGACACGTCCTCTCCCGGCCGCGCGAGCACCTGGGCCAGGGCGACGGTGAACGCGCACGGCTCGCGCGACCCGTTGCCGATGACGCCGGGCTCGACGCCGAACAGCGTGCGGACCTGCCGGCGCGCCTGCTCGAGCAGCGTGCGGGTCGTCACGAGCCACAGCGTCGGGAGGCCGAGCCGCTCCGCGATCGCCGCGGCGAGAAGCGTCTTGCCGCCGCCCGTCCCGATGTCGATGACCCCCGCGCCGCGGTCGAGGGCGCGCTCGACCACCTCGAGCTGGTAATCGCGCAGCTCGGGGCCCTGCAGCAGCCAGTGGATCCTGCGCCGGGGCGACGAGCGAAGGTCGCAGACCCGGTAGCGCACCCCCTCCGCGCGCAGGATCCTCTTCACGCGGGGGAGGCACCCCGTGAGGAACGTCCCGCCCGACGGCTCGAACACGAGGGCGTGGTCGCCGGGTACACCCGCGGTCGAGCCGGGGCCGCGGTTGAGGTGGGAGTTCAGCTCGCGGTCGAGCCGCTGGACCGGGGCGGGACCGCAGATCCGCGACTCGACGTTTCCGACCAAGATGTCGATCCGGGCGTTCGTGAAGGCCATGGATTTCCCCTCAAGTCGTTGAAAGAAAATAGGTTGCCCTGGCCGTCGCCGGCTCCGTCGCTCCGTGCTGTTTTGGATATCGAACGAAGTTTTACAAACAAAACCCATCCCGTCAAGAGGGAAAATTTGGTAAAGTGAATGCAGATCGTTTAGCGCATCGAACGGGCGGCGGGGAGCGGCGGGCGCGGGCGGAGGACGATCGTGACGATCCAGGATGGACCCTCCATCGGCAAGACGATCAAGGCCTGGCGGGACGAGATCGGCCTCTCGCTCAACCAGGTTGCGGAAGGGTCGGGGGTCTCGAAGGGATACCTGTCGCAGCTCGAGAACGGGAACGTCACGCGTCCGTCCGCGGACGCGCTCGCTCGCATCGCGGAGGCGCTCGGGAAGCCGCTGCACGAGCTGCTCGGCGAGCGCCCCACCGTGGAGGAGAGCGGCGCGAAGCTCCCGAAGGGGCTATCGGAGATGCTCGCGGACCGGTCGGAGAAGGGCAAGCCCATTCCGCCGGAGGACGTCGAGATGCTCCGGAGCATCCGCTACCGGGGCAGGCAGCCGCGCACCGCCGCGGACTGGGACTTCCTGTACGAGACGATCGTTCGCACCATCCGGTAGGGCGGCGATGGACGCGCGCTTCCCCATGGACGAACCGATTCCCGTTCCCGCCGTGGCCGGCCGGGAGGCGTACGAAGCGGTCCGCAGGGCCGCGGACCGCCTCCTCGCGCGCGCGGCGGAGAGCGAGCCCTCGTGGTCGGCGCCGCCGGTGGACCCGAAGCTCCTCGCCCGCTGCCTCGGGATCCCGATCCACTTCACGAGAGACCTTCGCGACGCGGACGCGATCGTGGTCCCGACGCGCGACGGCTTCCGGATCCTCGCGAACGCCAACGTGCGGCATCTCGGGCGCCTCAACTTCACGCTCGCGCACGAGATCGCGCACACGCTCTTCGAGGGCGCCGACGCGCGCGCGCACCTGCGGACCCGGGACCGGCGCGCCTACGAGCGCAGCCCGGAGGGAGCCGCGGTCGAAGGCCTCTGCGATCGCGCGGCGGCCGATCTCCTGATGCCGATGCCGATGATCGAGGAGACGCTGCGCGAGACGGGATTCGAGGCGCGGGCGGTGCCGCGGATCGTCGAGCGCTTCGAGGTGTCGCTCGAGGCCGCGGCGCTCAGGCTCGTCGAGTCGCAGGGCGATCGTCCGTGCGCCGCCGGCTTCTTTCACCACGCGAGCCGGCCGTCGCACGATCGTCGCGCGGGCGAGGTCGAGGATGGATGGGCCTATCGCGTCCGCCGCCTCTTCCGCTCGCCGGGGTTCCCGTTCGTTCTCCCCACGGGCAAGTCGGTTCCCGCGTCGTCGCTGATCTACCGCGCCTCGCTGCGCGGCGAGTGCCTCTCCGGTCGCGAGACGTTCGTCCTGGGAAAGACCGCGGCGACGCTTCGAGTAAGCGCGCAGTCCATCTTCCGTGCCGGGGCGGCGGGCGAGCCGCCCATGGTGTGCGCCGTCTTCTCCGCGGACTGAGGCATCGGCGCGCGAGCCGGTAACCCTCGCGGGTGTTCGCGTGATTCCAGAAGAATGTTTTGTTGATATTGCAATCTTTTTCGGGTGCCATGGACCCTACGCGCTCTGATTTTCCGCTTTATGCTTGTTTCCGTTACTAACGGAACGTATATTTAAGCGGAAATGAGGGACGCGATGGAACAGGATCTCGAGCTCTATGCCGCACACCTGCGGAAACTCCCCTTTGCGAGGGCGGTGCGATTCCTCCGACGACCGGACCGAGCGGACGGACCTCGGGTGGAAGCGACCTTGGTCCTGACCACGCCGGACGGCGACCACGAGTTCCTGGTCGAAGTGAAGCGTACGCACCTGACCTATGCAGTCGCAGAGAATCTTCTTGTCAGGCGGCGGAACCCGAAGTGGATCCTCTTCGCGCCCTACGTGCCCCGGAAGATCGGCCAGCACCTCGCGGCGCAAGGTGCGAATTACATCGATCTCGAGGGAAACTGTCACCTCCGGCTGGGCGACCGCTACATCGCGGCCATCGAAGGTCGGCTACCAGAAAGAAAGGACGCGGAAGGTCGCGGCTTACGAGCCGCGGGCCACCAAGTACTCTTCGCGATTCTGGCGAAACCGGAACTCTTGAACGAGGGCATCGTCAAAATCGGCGACCTGGCGGGCGTGGGCAAGACCACCGTTGCCGACACTCTCGCGAAGCTGGAGCGCGAGGGATTGCTCGCCACCATCCAGAATCGCCGCCATCTCGTCAAGCCCGGGGTCGTTCTTGATCGATGGCTCGCTGGATACGCCAACACGGTGAGGCCCCGCCTGCTCATAGGCCGCTACCGCACGCAAGACAGGGATCCCCGAGATCTGGAGCATCGGGTCGAGCAGGTCCTTGGAAACGACACGGAGTGGGCATGGGGCGGTGGCGCCGCGGCCATGAGGCTGACGCAGCACTATCGTGGAGAGACGACCCTCCTTCACGTGGCGAACCCGGCGCCGGACCTGACCAAGCGCCTTCGGGCGCAGAGGGATGCCGACGGTCCGCTCGTGCTGCTCGAGGTCCCAGGGCGCCTCGCTTTCGAGGGAGTTCTGCCGAGAACGGTGCACCCACTTCTCGTCTACACGGAACTTCTCACGACCGGGGATGAACGTGCGCGCGAGACGGCGCTTGAGATCCGGGAACGATATCTCGGAGACCTAGCGTGATGGGATTCACCCCGGAGCAAGCTTCAGTCCTCCGCCGACTCCGCACGATCTGGTCCGAGGAGAAACTCGTGGTCATCGGGGCCACCGCCATCGGCTGCCACCTCGAGTTTCGCTGGCGAAAGACGCAGGATCTGGACTTGACCCTGGCGGCAGACATCGACGAGTGCCGGCAATCGCTGGAACGACTCCCGGGTTGGGTTCGTCACGAACGCATCGAACACGCATGGACCGCTCCGGGCGATGTCCGCATCGACATCGTTCCCGCGAATGCGGCAGCGCTGGAGTCCGGCCGAATCGATTGGCCCGGCGGAAGCACGATGAGCGCCGTCGGTCTCCGGGCGGCCTTCGTCGACAACGTCCGGCTCGATGTCGGGGAAGGGATCTTCGCGCGGGTCGCATCCGCTGCCGCGATCACGATCCTCAAGATGGCGGCATCTCTCGACAGACCGGACCGCGACAGGGACCTGGCAGACCTCGCTTACCTCATGGACGGAATCGTCGGCAACGACGATGCAGAGCGCTGGTCCGATCCGGTCCTCGATCTCGACCTGGGCTACGAGCTGGTGAGCCCGTTCCTGCTTGGGCGTCGCGTCGCGGCCATCGCGGACGTCAGGGAGCGGGCCGTCGTCGATCGATTCCTGGCGAAACTGGCGGATCCTTCCGATCGCTCGGCGTACCAAGCACGCATGGTCAGCTCGGGACCCAGAGAATGGCGCGAAGGCGACGCCGCGATAGCTCGATTGAACGCATTCCGGCGCGGCTTCACATCATAGTGTGGAGCCCGGTGCCCCGAACGATCCTCGGGGAAGCGGGAGAATAGCTCCACAACAGCTCCATGCCACCTCGTGGCTCTCCAGGTCTCCGATCCGGCTGCTCCGTCCGGTTCCGAACACCGACCGTCCGGAACCGCACGGTCCCGCCGCAGCCGGAAGCTCACGAGACGCGGTCGCACGGCGAGTCGTCTCTTGGCACCTCGGTTGCTCTCCCTCGGAGAGAACTCACGCGAGGGAAGCCATGGACCGCACCATCGACCCTTCCGTACGGCTGCGGCGCACGATCCGACGGCTGGTCGTGCCGGTGGGATCGATCTTGGCGGTGACGATCCTCGTGATGCTGGTGACCGGCTGGCTGCACCCGTCGGTCCGGCGCGACCAGCTGCGAACGGCCAGGGTCGAGCGTGGCGACGTCAGCGCCACGCTCGACGCCTCGGGTCTGGTCGTGCCCGGGTTCGAGCAGATTCTCACCGCGCCGGTCTCCACGCGCGTCATCCGCATTCTCAAGACGCCGGGCGCCGAAGTGCGTCCGGGCGAAACGGTCGTCCTGCTCGACAACAAGGACGCGCGGCGCGAGGTGGCCAGGCTGGAGGAGCAGATCGCCCTCAGGCGAAACGCGCGCCGGCAGACCGAGCTGGAGCTGGCGCGCACCCGCAACGACCTGACCACCTCGCGCGACGTCAAGGCGCTGGAGCTGGAGTCGTGCCGCTTCGAGCTGATTCGAAACAAGAGGATGTTCGGTGAGGGGCTGACGCACGAGGACGCGGTTCGCAAGTCCGAGAACGACGTCGCGCGGGCCCAGATCGAGCTGGGCCATCTCGAGTCGCAGCTGGGGAACGTGGAGGAGGACCTGGCTGCCCGCGCGGAGGGGCTGGCGCTCGAGATCGCGATCCTCGAGAAGGACCTCGAGCGGGCCCGCGAGCGACTCGACCGCACGGCGGTCACCGCCGAGCGCGCGGGGATCGTGACCTGGGTCGTCGCGAACGAGGGCGCGGCCGCGGCCGAAGGCGAGCCGGTGGCCCGGGTGGCCGACGTCAGCACCTACCGGGTGGAGGCAACCCTGTCGGACGTTCTCGCTCGCCGCCTGACCGCGGGCTTGCCGGCCGTCGTGCGCAGCGGCGATACGCGTCTGACCGGACGCGTCCACAAGATCCTGCCGACGGTGCAGAACGGCGTCGTGACCTTCGAGGTGCATCTCGACGAACCCGATCACGCGATCCTGCGGCCCAACCTTCGGGTGGACGTCCACGCGGTCACCGAGCAGCGCACCGGCACGCTGCGCCTGCGCCGGGGTCCGCTGCTCAACGTGGACGGTCGCGACTTCGTGTTCGTCGTTCGAGGCGGCCGGGCGGTGCGCACGCCGGTCACGGTCGGGCTCTCCAACTTCGAGATGTACGAGATCACGGGCGGGCTCGCCGAGGGGGACGAGGTCATCATCTCGGACATGTCCGACCACCGTAACGCCAAGGAGGTCAAGATCCGATGAGCACAGACGCCCTCCCCGCCAGGAACGGGAAGAACGGAGGCGCCGCGGTGCGCCTGGAAGCGGTGGAGAAGGTCTACCGCACCGAGAAGATCGAGACGGTCGCGCTCAGCAACGTCAGCCTCGAGATCGCCGCCGGAGAGTTCGTGGCCGTGATGGGTCCCTCCGGCTCGGGGAAGAGCACGCTGCTCAACGTCCTGGGGCTGCTGGACGCGCCGACCACCGGCAGGATCGTCCTCGATGGCGAGACGGTGAACGGGTTCGGTGACCGGCGCCTGGCCGCCCTGAGAAACCGCGAGATCGGCTTCATCTTCCAGAGCTTCCATCTGATCGCCGATCTCGACGCGCTGGACAACGTTCAGATACCGCTTCTCTACCGCTCCCTGTCGAACCGCGAACGGCGCGAGAAGGCCGAGATCGCCCTGGATCGGCTGGGCCTGAAGGCGCGCATGCACCACTACCCCACCCAGCTCTCGGGCGGCCAGCAGCAGCGAGTCGCCATCGCCCGCGCGATCGTCGGGGGTCCGAGGCTCGTGCTCGCCGACGAGCCGACCGGCAACCTGGACAGCAAGACGGGCGAAGACGTCATGCAGATCCTCGAGGAGTTCAACCGCGACGCGGGCGTGACGGTGGTGATGGTGACGCACGACCAGCGCCTCGCGGAGCGCACGGCGCGCATCGTGCGGCTGTTCGACGGCCGTCAGGTCCACTGAAACGGGAAGGGTGAGGCCATGCTCGGAAACTACCTCAAGATGGCGTGGAAGGTGCTGGGCCGGCGCAAGTTCTTCACCTTCGTCAGCCTGTTCGGCATCGCCTTCACGATGACGGCGATGCTGATCGCCGTCGCCATCGCCGACCACGTCCTGGCGCCGTCCTACCCCGAGACCCGGCTCGACCGGATGCTGGTGCTGGACAGGATGAAGATGGCCGGCGCGCGCAGCTCCTGGTACTCGGGTCCCGGCTTCAAGCTGGCGGATCGATACGCCCGCGACCTTCCCGGCGTGGAGCGGATGTCGATCTTCACCTCCCCGAACGAGGCCACTTCGTTCCTCGAGGGGCGCAAGCTCGTGTTCCGTACCCGCCACGCCGACGCCCAGTTCTGGCGCATCATGGAGTTCGCGTTCGTCGAGGGCGGCCCGTTCACGGAGGACGACGACCGGAACGCGAACCGTGTCGCGGTGATCGGCGAGGGCGCCCGGCGCCGCCTATTCGGCGCGGAGCCCGCGCTCGGCCGGTCGGTCGAGTTGGACGGCGTGCAGTTCCGCGTCGTCGGTGTCGTTCGCGATGTGCCGCTGTACCGCCTGCACTCGTCGTCCGACCTCTGGCTGCCGATCCGGACCAACACGGAGGCCGGATTCTTCGACCGCCTGATGGGCGGCTGCCAGGCCGTGTTCCTGCTCGAGCCGGGTGCGGACAAGAAACAGATTCAGGCCGCATTCCGGGAGCGCCTGACCCGAGTCGAGTTCGATGACCCGGAGACCTACAACACCCTCGCGGGCCTACCCATGACCCAGCTCGAGCTGCTGTCGACCTTCGGAAGCAGCGAGCCGGGCGAGACCGCGCCGCGGCGCTGGGTTCTTCTGTGCGTGCTCGGCATGCTCGCCTTCATGGCCCTTCCGGCGATCAACTTGGTCAACATCAATCTCAGCCGCATCTACGAGCGCGGCGGCGAGATCGGCGTTCGCAAGGCGTTCGGCGCCGCCGGACGGGACCTGGTTCTCCAATTCGTGGTCGAGAACGTCGTGCTCTGCGTGATCGGAGGAGCGATCGGACTGCTCGCCGCCGTCCTCCTTCTGAAATCCGCCGTCCTCTTCGCCGGCGACCTGGCGGTCGAGTTCCACGTCAACTGGCGGATCTTCGCGGCGACGCTCCTGCTGGCGATCGTTTTCGGCCTGCTCTCGGGGGTCTGGCCGGCATGGAAGATGTCCCGCCAGCATCCCGTTCTGGCCTTGAGAGGGGGTGCCTCGTGATCCGGCACGTGTTCCGGCTGGTGTGGAGACGCAAGCGATCGACCGGCCTGATTCTGTTCGAGATCCTGATCTGCTTCCTGGTCCTCTGCGGTATCCTGGCCACGGGTATCTCGTTGACCTCGAGTTGGCTGAAGCCCCTGGGCTTCGACTACGAGAACGTCTGGTCGGCCGAGATCTCGGGCATGGGTTTCGGCGCCAAGGGCGACCAGCTGGAAGCCGACCGCCGGGCTCTTTCGGACATGCTCCGCGCCGTGCAGGGAATGGCCGACGTTCAAGCCGCCGCGATCTCGACGAACACCCCCTACAGCGAAAGCTCGTGGGGCGACGGGACTCGCATCGGCGGGAAGCCGGTGCACTTCCTCTGGACGCTGACCTCGACGGACCTGCCGCGCGTACTGCGAATGCAGCTCCTCCGCGGCCGCTGGATCGAAGCAACCGACGGGGCGCTGGGCTACGAGCCGGTGGTGCTGTCCCGCTCGCTCGCTCGCGACATGTTCGGCACCGAGGATCCGGTCGGCCGCGACATACCGGTCTTCAACGACGACGGCAAGCCGGTCGAGCCCGAGAAGGATGCCAAGATCCGCCGCGTCGTGGGGGTGATGGACGACTACCGCCGGCGCGGCATGATGGAAGAGACGCCTTACGTGATGTTCGTCGCGGTTGACTTCGAAGCCGGCAAGTCGCTTCCGCAGGAGCTCCTGATCCGGGTGCGGCCCGGCACCACGGCCGCCTTCGAGGAAGAGCTGGTGCGCACCCTCCGGAGCGTCGCTCCCCGGTGGTCCTACGACACCACGCGAATCGAGAAGCGTCGCCGTAACCTGCAGCTGGCCCTCGTCGTGCCGCTGCTTCTGGCCGCCGTCGTCGCAGCCTTCTTGATCGCCATGGTCGGGCTGGGTCTGGTCGGAGTACTCTGGCTCGGCGTGGCCCGCAGGACCGCCGAGCTGGGCCTCCGGCGCGCGATGGGCGCAAGCGCGTCCTCGGTGCGCTGGCAGATCGTCGGCGAGCTGTGGGCCCTGACCGCCATCGCCGTCGCGGCGGGTGCCGCGATCTTTCTGCAATTGCCGCTACTCGGCGTGAACTTCGGTGCCGGGTGGTCCGTATTCTTGGGTGGGGCCGCGCTGGCCACCCTCGTGATGTACGCCGTCGTCACGTTGTGCGGGCTCCACCCGGCCTGGCTCGCCACGCGCGTGCAACCGGCGACCGCGCTGCAGTACGAGTGATCGCATGATCCTGATCGTGGACGACGATCGAGCTGTCCTCCACTCGCTGGAGCTGCTGCTCAAGCAGGCCGGATTCGGCCCGGTCGGTGCCGCCGACCCGAAGTCGGCGCTCGCTCACCTCGACCGGCCCGACCTCGAGCTGGTGCTCCAGGACATGAACTTCTCGCGCCAGACCACCGGAGAAGAGGGGCTCGCGCTGCTGTCCGAGATCAAGGAACGCCGTCCCGACCTGCCCGTGATCTTGATCACAGCATGGGGTTCGATCGAGCTGGCCGTCCGAGGCATGAAGGCCGGCGCGGCCGATTTCGTCACCAAGCCGTGGCAGAACGAGCAGATCGTTCGGTCGGTGCGCACCGCGCTGAAACTTGCCGCAAGCGGCGCGCGGGACACCCCGCCCTGTCCCACCCGCGAGGAGCTGGACGAGCGTTACGACTTCGGCGGGGCGCTCGGCCGGGACCCGGCGTTCGTTCGGGTGCTCGATCTCGCCGGCCGCGTGGCCGGCACCGACGCGCCGGTGCTGATCGCCGGCGACAGCGGAACCGGGAAGGAGGTCGTTGCCGGGGCGATCCACCGTAACAGCCCGCGGCGGGATCTGCCGTTCGTCAAGGTCAACCTGGGTGCCATCGCCTCCACGCTTTTCGAGAGCGAGATGTTCGGGCACGTGCGCGGCGCGTTCACCGACGCCACGCGCGACCACGCAGGGCGGTTCGCGGCGGCCGACGGCGGTACCATCTTCCTGGACGAGATCGGCGAGCTCGACCTGCGCAATCAGGTCAAATTGCTGCGGGTGCTGCAGGATCATACTTTCGAGCCGGTGGGGTCGAGCGTCACGCGTCGGCTCGACGTTCGGGTGATTTCGGCCACCAACCGGGACCTGCGGCGGGCGGCGGCCGAGGGATCGTTTCGCGAGGACCTCCTCTACCGCATCAACCTGATCGCCCTTCACCTGCCCTCGCTGGCGCAGCGCCGGCGGGACATTCCGCTCCTCGCCCGCCACTTCCTGAGCCGCGCCGTCACGCTCTTCGGCAAGCGGGACTTCCCGAGCGCCATCTCGTCCGACGCGATGGAGTGGCTCGAGGCGCAGGACTGGCCTGGAAACGTGCGCGAGCTCGAGCAGTTCCTCTCCCGGGCCGTGCTCGTGTCCGCCGCTCCGACCCTCGACCGGGCCGCTTGCGAGCGGGTGCGGGCGATGGACGCGGCCGGGGCCGGTCACGACCCGCTTCCGCCCGTAGGCTCGATGACGATGGACGAGGTCGAGAAGGCGATGATCGAGAAGGCCCTGCGCCACCACGGCCGCAACATCAGCCGAGCCGCCGAATCCCTGGGACTCAGCCGGGCCGCGCTGTACCGCCGCCTCGAAAAGCACCGGATCGCGACGTGACGCTCAGGATCAGGTTCCTCGCCTATCTCGTCGTGCTGCACGTGGCCTTCGGGGCCTGCGCCGTGGTGTTCCTGCGCGACCGCCGCATCTGGCTCCTTGCCGTCGAGGCGTTCTTCGTCGTTTCGCTGGCGGGGGGCGTTTACCTCGTGCGGTCGTACTTCGGGCCGCTGAAGCTGATCGAGAGCGGCGCGCGTTACCTGCGAGACGGGGAGTTCACGACCCGCTTCCGGATGACCGGACAGGCGGACATGGATCGGCTGGTCCGTGTGTACAACCAGATGGTGGATCGCCTTCGCGAGGAGCGGGTGCGCAACGAGGAGCAGGAGATGCTGCTGCGCAAGGTGCTCGCCGTGTCCCCGGGCGGCGTGATCACCCTCGACGTGGACGGCAGGGTGGACAGCCTCAATCCGTCGGCCGAAGCGCTTCTCCAGACGACCGCCGACGCGATCGTCGGCAGGCGCATCGAGGTCCTCGACACCCCCTTCGCGCGTCGGCTGGCGGAGATCCCGACCGACGAGTCGCGACTGCTGCAGCTGCGCGGCCGCCGCCGCGTGCGCTGCCAGGCGGCGACCTTCATGGACCGCGGCTTTCCCCGCCGCTTCCTGATCCTGGACGAGCTGACCGAAGAGCTGCACCGGACCGAGAAGCACGCCTACGAGAAGCTGATCCGGATGATGAGCCACGAGGTGAACAACACGAGCGGCGCCGTTCAGTCGCTGTTGCAGTCCTGCTTGGCCTACCGAGGACAGCTTTCCGACGGAGATCGCGAGGACTTCGCGCGGGCGATCGAGGTGGCGATCCGGCGCACGGCGAACCTCGACGAGTTCATGCGCGGCTTCGCCAACGTGGTCCGCCTTCCGCGGCCAGTGCTGCGGCCGTCGAGCCCGTGGGAGATCGCGTCGCAGGTCGGTCTCCTGTTCCGCGACCGGTGCAGAGCCGCCGGGATCCGGTGGTACGAGGAGTTCGAGGCGGACCTCCCGCAGGTGAGCTGCGATCCGGTGCAGCTGGAGCAAGTGCTGGTCAACGTGATCAAGAACGCGGTCGAGGCGATCGAGGCTGCGGGTGAGCCGGGCGAGATCGTCGTCCGCGGCGGCCGGCAGGGGCGGCGCAGGTTCCTGTCGGTGGCCGACACGGGACCCGGTTTGTCTCCCGATGCGCAGGCGCAGCTCTTTACTCCCTTCCACACGACCCGCGAGAACGGCCAGGGGATCGGGCTGACGATGGTCCAGGAGATCCTGATCGCTCACGGCTTCGATTTCGCGCTGGAAAACCGCCCCACCGGCGGAGCCGAGTTCATCATCTTGTTCTGAGGTGGAACGCTCCGGACCGTTCGCCTCCGGCGAACGCTCTTGCCGATTCGAGTCCTGGTGGAGGCATTGCCCACAACTCCAAGTCAATGTCGCACTTGGCGACGAGCACGTCGCCCTCGTCCGGGCCAGACCGGCGGACCAGCAGTCCGCTGGTCGCGGTGCAGACAAGGGCGCAACTCAAAGAACGGCAGGCACTGCGACAGCTGGCACGTGCCGCGCGAATGCGTGGAATCTGCGTCGAGTCGGGCACCTGACTCTGGCCGGCAACGGCGAGTCGAGGCGACCAGGGCCATTCGAGAGCCCCAGCTACCACTACTGGACTGTGCCAGTTGACTCGGGAGTTATCCTTCGCGACGTATCGAAGTGCGAATTGTACGAAGGCAGGGTTCGTCGGAACGGGCGGAGGAAGCACGGACATGACGCGACGGATGCTCGGCGGTCTTGGCGTGGTTACCGTTCTGGTGGCGGGTCTGCTTCCTGCATTCTCGGGCGGGGCCGAGGAACAGGCGAGGGGCCCGGCACCGAGTTGAAGTGCCAGGCCAAGTGAGGCTCCGCCCTTGGGGCGGGTGCCGAACTCGCCTGCGGTCTATCTCGGACGGTCGAGTTCACGAACGAGAGGAACGAGAGCCATGGATCGAAACGCGCGTGTTACGGCCGGCTCCCGCAGGGCTGCGGCGATTCTGTTGCTCGGTGCGGTCCTTTCGGGTTGCGGCGCCCCCAGCGAGAAGGCTGCCGCGCCACGGGACCTGCAGTCGACGGCGCCCGAGTCCAGGGCTGGTTCGCGTGGGGCGGCCTCGACCGCGTCGCCAAGCCCGCTGGCGGGCACGGAGTGGCGCTTGGTGGAGATCCAGTCGATGGACGACGCGATCGGCACCTCCCGTCCGGACGACCCGGCCCGCTACACCATGCGCCTGAACGGCGACGGCACGGTCGCCATGCGACTCGACTGCAATTCCGCGAAGGGCACGTGGTCCGCCGAGGCCGGCCCCGACCGCTTCAGCGGTCGCTTCGAGTTCGGTCCGCTCGCAGCCACCCGCGCCCTCTGCCCGCCTCCCCGTCTGGACGAGCGCATCGGTAAGGAAGCCCAGTTCGTCCGCTCCTACCTGATGAAGGACGGCCGGCTCTACTTGAGCCTCCTGGCCGATGGCGGGATCCAGGTGTGGGAGCCGCACGCCGAGGAGCCGTTCCAGACCCAGCCCGATCCGAGCCTCGAGGCCGCCATCCTGCGGGAGTCGCCTTCCTACACCCGAGCGGTCGTCGACGTCGAGGGCAGCACCGGTAGAGGCCGCTACGTCTATGGCCAAGTCGATCTGAACGGCGACGGCCGAGACGAGGTGTTCGTCTACCTCCTGGGTTCGTTCTTCTGCGGGACCGGCGGCTGCAATCTCCTGCTCTTCACCGATGCCCGGAGCGGGTACTCGCTGGTCAACGAGTTCTCGATCAGCCGTCTTCCGGTCATCGTCACGGCCGAAAGAACCAACGGCTGGAACGACCTCATACGGCTGGAATCCGGCGGCGGGGCGAAGGCCTCGTACGTCCGGCACAGCTTCGACGGCAAGCGGTACGTCGAGCGGGAGCGCATGCCGGCAGACGAGTCTCCCGAGGGCAAGAGTTACCTCGCCGGCGAGCTGACTTTCGAAAAGGGGATTCCCCTGGAGCCAGGGAAGTGATCGGCGAGCCTCTCCCGCGGCGTCCCCGTCAGCCGGGATGGGAGCCGACGCGAGAGGTCGAGTGCGCGAAACACGATCCCCGGCGGTGGATGGCGATGGATTCCGTGATCCGCGTTCTCGTGGCGATCCTGCTGCTCGCGATGGCGCTGGCGATGCCGGTATCCGCCCGGGCGCAGCAGGAAACCACAGCCGAGGTCGGTCGCGTCATCGGGCGGGCCATCGCCGCGGGCGTCGTGCTGTCTTCGAACGACTTCGCCGCAGCGGGCAATTACGAGGTTGACGACGATGCCGCCTCGACCTTCAGGGTCTCGCACGTCGGATACCGGCGGTCATTTGAAAAAGAAGGAAGGCGGTCCAGCCCGTTCCTCGACGTATCGCTGGGGCGCGTCGTGGTCGATCAGCACCTCGACCTGGGAGGGCCGGTCCGCGACGACTCGCGCTTCGACACGAAGGGCGGCCGCGTTTTCGGGGGCGTTCGCATTCCGATCCACGCGTCCTGGTTCGTTCAGGCGGGCGCGGCGCTCGAATACAGTTGGGTCGAGAGCGATCTGACCTACCGCAGCCCGGAGACGGAGGCCCTGGCCCCGATCTACGATGGCATCCTGTTCAACTGGAGGGCAGAGGCGCTCACGACCATCGGGACGGCGATCTTCGGGTACCACCGTGAGGGAGGCGAGGACCGCCTCACCGCCGACGCAGGCATCCAGTGGCTAGGCCTGCGGACCGATCCCGTCAAGGTCGACGACCCGGTCCAGGACGTAACGGTCAGCTCCGACTACGAGCGGATCTACGCCGTGTTCGACGTGCCGACCGGCGCGTCCGCGTGGAAGCGGCCCCTTCGCGTCGTGCCTTCGATCGCGTGGACCCACCTGGGAAGCGCGCTTGCCGACCCGCTGGATTCGAACGACTTCACCGAGGTCGGGTGCACGCTTGCCGCGCTGATGCGCACCGGCGGGCGCAAGTTCCCCCTGGAGCGCATCGGATTCAGCGCCAGCTACACCCATGCCGACGCGTTCGACGGCTGGAGCTTCGGCGTCATCTTCTCCCGGTGGTTCCCGTGAGCCGTTCCGTGCCGAGCCCGGCAAGTCTCACCTGAATATCACGGAACAGAGGAACTCGAAGCAAACTCTACGCAACGGGATGGAAACGTCGAACACCGGCGGCAGCGGTGGGCACAAGAAAGGGCGCCGATTCCGAAAAGGAAACCGGAACGCGCCCCTCGGTGGCCGCGTAAACCGTCCGGTCGGAGGATCCGGGGCTACACCGTGACGTACTTCGTACCGAGCGCGCCGCAGATCGGGCAGGACGCGGGAGGGTGCCCGAACTCGATGTGCCCGCACACCGGGCACAGGTAGAACTTGGCCTCGGTAAGGTCCTCGCCCCGCTCGACCGCCTCGAGCGCCAGGGCGTAGAGCCGGGCGTGCACCTCCTCGGCCTTCACCGCGTAGCCGAACATCCGCTTGGCCTTGTGGCCGGCGGATTCCGCCTCACCGAGCATCGGCGGGTACATCTCGGTGAACTCGTGGGTCTCGCCGGCGATCGCGGCTCGCAGGTTCTCGGCGGTCGCCCCGACGACGCCCAGGGCGGCCGCGTGCCCCTCGGCGTGGATCCGCTCGGCCTCCGCGGTGGTCCGGAACAGCCGCGCGATGTTCGCGAAGCCTTCCTGCTCGGCCTTCTTCGCGAACGCCCTGTACTTCTGGAACGCCTGGCTCTCCCCCGCGAACGCCTCCTTCAGATTGTTCTCGGTGCTCGACATGACGCCTCCTTTTCACCCGGATCCCGCACAGGGTGCCGCGATTCTCGGAGGGCATCCTAACCGATCCCCACGTGAGACAATACGGGTACCGCGCGCGGCGCGCGCGAGGAGGACCCATGAATCACGAACGGACACGGTTGCTCATCCTGGCGGGCTTGATGCTCGCGTTCGCCGCCGACGGCCTGGCCCAGACCACGCCGCCGCCCACCGTCAAGATCCCGGAGCCCGGCGTGCCCCAGATCATGACGATGGAGGGCCGGTTCGTCCGGGCGGCGTACAACAACGAGGGATACGTCATCCTCGGCTACCGGCTCGCGAACACCTCGATCGGCGGGCCGTGGCTGCTGCTCGAGGTCGGTGCCACCGTTCGAAGGGGCGTGCCGACCTACCAGCTGACCCGGGAGGCGATCTCGCTCGAAACGCCGGACGGCAAGACGATTCCCCTGGCGTCCAACGAGGCGTTCCGGGCGGCGAACCTCGCCGGCCTGCAGAAGCAGGCCGACATGATCCGCGACACGATCAACTACTTCCCGCCGGGCGCGAGTCACCAGTGCCGGATCGGGTTCTTCGCCGATGTGCAGGACCGCGGGCGCTCTTACGACCAGGTCGAGCTCAGCTCGGATCGGGCCTGCGTCGGCCGGCTCTACTTCCCGGTGGAGGGGGGAATCCAGTACGGCCAGCACTGGCTCAACGTCAAGTTCGAGAAGACCCTCCTGCGCGTGCCCTTCCGGATCCTGACCAAGGACGAGGAGAAGTTCCTGGACAAGAACTACAAGAGCATCGAGCAGCAGGTGAAGGAGGCGTTCTCGCCGAAGAAGCCCTGACGAACGCGCCGGAAGGGGGGCGACACGATGGGCTATTTTCGGGAGTAGCTCGTCGACGTCCGGGCCCGGACGCCCCCGGTCTCGGAAACGAGACAACGAGGCCCCTTATTCATTCCGATCCGCCGCCCGCCCCCTTTCGTTTCCCCCCCACCTGTGTCATCGTGCACCACCCATGACCCGCAGTTCCGCATGCCCGCGCGACCTTCCGGCCGCGAAGTCGTACCCGTCATCTTCCCGAGGAGGAACCATGACACTGACCCGAGGCTGCGTGCTTGCCGCCCTGCTCCTGGCGGTGGCGCCCGTCGCGGCCCAAGACGTCCCGGTGGTGGAGCGCACCCTCTCCAACGGCATGCGCCTCGTGATGGTGGAGCGCCACGAGCAGCCCACCATCGCCTTCGGCTGGCTGGCGCGTGTCGGAAGCGCCAACGAGCGCCCCGGCATGACCGGCATGGCGCACCTCTTCGAGCACATGATGTTCAAGGGGACGACGACGATCGGCACGCGCGACGCCCGCCGCGACGCCGAGCTGAACGTCCGGCAGGACGAGGTCCAGGTGAAGATCCGCGAGGAGATGTCGGTCCTGCGCGAGAAACAGCGCCGGGGCGAGATCGCGGACATGATGGACCCCAAGGCCCGCACGCCGCGGTTGCAGGAGGCGCTCGACGAGTTCGACCGCCTCGTGAAGGACCAGCGCGAGCTCATCGTCAAGGACGAGATGGACAAGATCTACACGCAGGCGGGGGGCACCGGCCTCAACGCGAGCACGAGCGAGGACCGGACCTTCTACATCGTGAGCCTCCCCTCGAACAAGCTCGAGCTGTGGATGTGGATCGAGTCCGACCGGCTGGCGAACCCGGTGTTCCGCGAGTTCTACAGCGAGCGCAACGTGATCCTGGAGGAGCGCCGCCAGACCCTCGAGTCGCGTCCGGGCGGCACCGTGAACGAGGCCTTCAACGCGATGACGTGGATGGCGAGCCCCTACCACTGGGAGGTCATCGGCTGGCCGAGCGACATCTCCCAGGTGACCCGGGAGCAGGCCAACGAGTTCTTCGCGACCTACTACGCCCCCAACAACATCACCGCGATCCTCGTCGGCGACTTCAACCCCGACGCCGCCTACGCGATGGCCGAGAAGTACCTCGGCCGCATCCCGAAGAACCCGAAGGGCGTGCCCGAGGTGATCACGCTCGAGCCCAAGCAGCCGGCCGAGCAGCGCATGGTCGCCGAGGTGGAGACCACGCCGTCCCTGCAGGTCGCGTTCAAGACGGTACCGTCCGTGCACAAGGACGCCCCCGCCCTCCAGGCCCTCGCCGGCATCCTGGGCGGCACGCCGATGTTCATGGGACGGCCCGGCGGGCCCGGCGGCGGCATGCGGCCGCCCACCGGCCGCCTCAACAAGGCGCTCGTGCTCGACCAGAAGGTCGCCACCAACGCGTCCGCGTCCGCGCGCGGGATGAAGATGGGCGGCACCTTCGAGTTCCGGGTGACGCCCACGCAGGGGAAGAGCCCCGCGGAGCTCGAGCCCGCGCTCCAGGCCGAGATCGACAAGGTCATCAAGGACGGCGTCACCGACGACGAGCTCGAGCGCTTCAAGAAGGCGACCCTCGTCGGCCTCTACGGCAGACTCGAGACCAACACCGGCATCCGCGAGACCCTGTCCCAGTTCCTCACGGTGGGGACGGTCCAGGACTTCAAGGACTCCTTGCCGCGCGTCCAGGCCGTGACCCGCGAGGACGTGCAGCGCGTGGCGAAGCAGTACCTGGTCAAGGACGGCCGCAACGTGCTGACCACCACCCGGAAGGGAGGCGGCGGCAGGCCGCCCGAGGGCATGCGGGGGCCGCGCCCGCCCGCCGCGATCGAGAAGGAGGCGAAGTGATGATCCGCCGAGTTGCGTTGACGATTCTCCTCGGGACGGCGACCGCCTTCGCCCAGACGATCCCCGACCGGCCGGAGAAGCTGCAGTTCTCGCCCATCAAGTTCGAGACGCCGCGGGCGAAGGAGTTCAAGGCCAAGCTGAAGAACGGCATCCCCGCCTACGTCGCGCCCAACGCCAAGGAGGGCACGCCCCTCGTGCGCGTCACCGTCTCCTGGCGGGGCGGCTCCTACCTCGACCCGAAGGGGAAGGAAGGCGTCGCCGCGCTCTTCGGCTCGCAGCTCGTGCAGGGCGGGACCGCGAAGCTCGAGTCCGCCAAGCTCGAGGACCGCCTCGAGGCCCTGGCCGCGACGCTCACCAGCTCCTGCACGGACACGAGCTGCAACGTCTCCCTCCAGGTGCTGGACAAGGACCTGCCGGAAGGGCTCGACCTGATGATGCAGGCGCTCACGCAGCCCGCCTTCGCCCAGGAGCGCCTCGACCTCGCGAAGCGCCAGGCCCGCCAGCGGGTCAGCCGGCGCAACGACGACGTGACGTCGATCGCCAGCTACCAGATGGGGTACCTGCTCTTCGGCGAGAGCCACTTCGCGAGCGCCGGCGACACCGTCGCCAGCCTGGAAGGGATCACGCGCGACGACCTCCTGGCCTTCCACGCGCGCGAGCTGCACCCGGGCAACATGATCGTGGCCGCCGCGGGGCAGTTCGACCGCAAGGCGATGATCGAGGCCCTCGACAAGACCCTCGGAACGCTCAAGCCCGGCAAGGACGCGCGGGTCAGCCCCGCCGTCCCCGCTCCCGACTTCCCCAGAACGCCCGGCATCTACGTCACCGACAAGGCGGACGCGCCGCAGGCCATGGTCCGCTGGTCGTTCCCCGGCATGCGTCGCACCGATCCCGACTGGTACGCCGCCTTCGTCACGAACCAGATCCTCGGCGGCCGCGGGTTCACGAGCCGGCTCATGAAGAAGATCCGTTCCGACGAGGGGCTCACCTACGGCGTGTATTCCAACATCGAGCCGGGCACGTACTGGCGCGGCGACGTCAACGGGAGCCTCCAGACCAAGAACCGGTCGGTCGCCTACGCGCTGCGGCTCGCGCTCGGCGAGATCAAGAAGCTGAAGGAGCAGCCGGTCACGGAGGACGAGCTGCGCGTCAACAAGGAGGGGATCGTCGAGGCGTTCCCCAGCCAGTGGGCCACGAGGCAGGCCGTCGCGAACCGCTTCGCGGACGAGGCGCGGGAGGGCTGGCCCGAGGACTGGTGGGCGAACTACCGCGAGAAGATCCAGGCCGTCACCCCCGCCGACGTGCAGCGGATGGCGAAGAAGCTCTTCGACACCGAGAAGATGGTGATCCTCGTCGTGGGCAAGGCCTCGGAGATCGAGCCCGGCGACACGGACCACCCGGGCGCCCTCAAGGACGTGGCGCCGCTGCCGGAGAAGGCCGTGGCGCTCCGCGACCCGGCGACCCTCAAACCGATCCCGTGAAACGGAGCGACTCTACTGGCTGAAGAACTCCTCTGCCGCCCGAGTGCCTGCGTGAGGCGCTCGGGCGAGCAGGTCATCCGTCAAGCGAACAGCGGGGCCTGGGCGCGCGACGCCCCGGAGTATCTGCCCTCCGCGAAGGCGTCGGCGTCGCTCGCCTCGCCGGTCCAGCAGTAGGTGCACAGCTTCTCGCGGGGGAGGCCGATCGCCGCGATCATGTCGGGCAGGGTCTGGTAGCGGAGGGTGGTCAGGCCGAGCCGGCCGCGGATGCTCTCGACCATCGCCGCGTACTCCCGCGTGCCGGCGTCGGAGTAGACGGCCAGGTCGCGCCCCGCGTCCCCCCCGATCTCCGCGATGGCCCGCCGGCCGGCGAGGTCCATCTCCGACCGGGAGCGGGAGAAGTTGAGGAACTTGCACCCGCACACGAGCGGGGGACAGGCGGGCCGCATGTGGACCTCGCGGGCGCCCAGCTCGAAGATCCGCCGGATGACGTCCTTGAGCTGCGTGCCGCGGACGATGGAGTCCTCGCAGAAGAGGAGTCTCTTTCCCTCGATGTGCGCCCGAATCGGGATCAGCTTCATCCGGGCCACCAGGTCCCGGACCCGCTGGTCCTGCGGCATGAAGCTCCGCGGCCAGGTGGGGGTGTACTTCACGAACGGGCGCCGGTAGGGGACGCCCGCCTCGGAGGCGTAGCCGATCGCGTGGCCGATCCCGGAATCCGGGATGCCGGCCACGAGATCCACCTCCACGTCGTCGGCGCGAGCGAGGGCGGCGCCGCAGCGGTTGCGGGCTGCCTCCACGTTGATCCCCTCGTAGTCCGACGCGGGATACCCGTAGTAGATCCAGAGGAACGAGCAGATCTGCATGCGCTCGCCGGGGGGCGAAAGCTGTTCCGCGCCCTCGGCCGTGATCCGGACGATCTCGGCGGGGCCGAGTTCCCGGTCCACCTCGTAGTCGAGGTTGGGCAGGGCGCAGGTTTCGAGCGTCACCGCGGTCGAGCCGTCCTTCCGGCCAACGACTACGGGGGTCCGTCCGAGGCGGTCGCGGGCGGCGTAGATGCCGTGGTCGGTGAGAAGCAGGACCGAGCAGGACCCCTCCACCTGCTCCTGAACCCGCCTGAGCCCCTCGACCAGCGTGTCCTGCTGGTCGATCAGGCTCGCGACGACCTCGGTCTGGTTGAACTCGTTCCTCTTGAACTCGCTGAAGTGGGTTCCGTAGCCGTTCAAGACCGACTTCGCGAGCTTCTGGACGTTGTTGACGCGGCCCACGGTGACGATGGCGTAGGCCCCGTGGCGGGAAGCGATCATCAGCGGCTGGTCCTCGTAGTCGCTGATCACCCCGATGCCCATGCCGCCGCGATACTTCGGGAGATCCTCCTCGAACTTGGTGCGGAAGGGCGTGTTCGTGATGTCGTGGATGTTCCGCTTGAAGCCGTCCCGGTTCTTGACCACCAGCCCGCCGCGGGACGTGCCCAGGTGGGAGTGGTAGTCGGTCCCGTAGAACAGGTCGGCGACACAGTCGTCCTTGGAGGCGACCCCGAAGAATCCGCCCATCTTCCTCTCCCTCTCCTTCCGGTCCTCGACGGACCCCTGGAGAAGCCTTGGAGCAGCACGACGCTGCGGGGGGTGAAGTGACTTCTAGTCCTGTGCAGGCCGTCGTGTCAAGCGCGCGGGGCCCGTGGGCTCTTGACACGGACGATGCCTCCCTGCAGCTTGGGGGTCCCCGCGACAGGCGACAACCACCGCGGAGGCTCACGAAGGGGTCGATGCCATGAACCGTCACGCGCTCCTCTTTCTCTCTCGTCGTTCTCCCCGGCTTCGCTCCGGAGGCCCGGGCGCAGTCCACGCCCCCGCCGGCTCCGACACCCGCCCCCGCCGCCAAGACCATGGCCGAGGTGCTCGCGGCGTCGAAGCCGTCCGACTGGCGCTCTCTCGACCCCGAGAACACCCTCTACCTCGAGCTCCAGGCGGGCAGGGTCGTGATCGAGCTCGCGCCCGCGTTCGCCCCGAAGCACGCGGCCAACGTCCGGGCCCTGGCGCGAGAGGGCTACTTCGACGGCCTCTCGATCCTCCGCTCGCAGGACAACTACGTGGTCCAGTGGGGCGATCCCGACGGAGACGATGCGGAAAAGCGGCGGCCGATCCGCAAGGCGCGGCGAACGCTCGCGCCGGAATTCGACCGGGCCGCAAGCGACGACCTGCCGTTCACGCGGCTGCCGGACGGGGACGTCTATGCTCCCGAGGTCGGCTTCTCGGAGGGGTTTCCCGCGGCGCGCGACCCGAAGGCGGGACGCGCGTGGCTCGCGCACTGCTACGGCATGCTCGGGGCGGGACGCGGCATGGAGGCGGACAGCGGCGGTGGCGCCGAGCTCTACGTGGTGATCGGCCACGCGCCCCGCCACCTGGACCGGAACGTGACCCTCCTCGGTCGGGTCGTGCAAGGGATCGAGCTTCTCTCGACCTTGCCCCGCGGCACGGGTGCGATGGGTTTCCACGAGAAGCCCGAGCAGCGCCTGCCCGTGAAATCGGTGCGCGTCGCTTCCGACGTGCCCGAAGCCGCGCGGACGAATCTCGAGATCCTGCGGACCGGCACCCCCACCTTCCTGGCGCTGGTCGACGCGCGCCGCAACCGCCGCGAGGAGTGGTTCAAGAACCCCACCGGGCACATCGACCTGTGCAACGTCCCGATCGTGGTCCGACCGCGTTCGACGCCGAGCCCGCACCCGGCTCGCGGTGGCGGAGAATCGAATCTCGAGGGAGCTGGACGCTAACGTCGGGTAGGTCTAAGTTGTGGCCCGTTGCTGGAGGGGTCTAGTGTCGGTCCTCGTCCTGGCCATCGTCGTTCTCGCCGTCAGCGGGATGGCCGCCCTGCTCGCGGCGCGCTCGCCTCGGCTCGCGGCCGTGGTCGGGGTCGCGGGAGCCGTTGCAGGTTCCCTGCTGGGTCTCCTCGCCGCGGGCCGGTTCATCGTTCTCGGGTCGGGGAGCGAGACACTGGTCAGGGCGTGGGCGGTTCCCGGCGGATCGTTCGCGTTGCGGCTCGACGCCTTGAGCGCGCTGTTCCTCGTCCCGACGTTCCTCCTGGGCGGGCTGTGCGCGATCTACGGCCACGAGTACCTCTCCGCCAGCCACATGGCGCCGCGCTCCGGTCGCGCGTGGTTCTTCTTCAACATCCTGCTGGGGGCCATCGCCGTCGTTTTCGTCGCGGGGAACGCCGTGCTGTTCCTCGTGAGCTGGGAGCTCATGGCGGTCTCCTCGTTCTTCCTCGTGACGTTGGAGGACGAGGAGGAGCAGGTCAGGCAGGCCGGCTGGACTTATCTGGTCGCGAGCCACCTCGGGACGGCGTTTCTGATCGCCCTGTTCGCCTTGCTCGCCACGCGGGCGGGCTCGCTCGATTTCCTTGCGTTCGAGGCCGTTGCGGGCGGCGGCGGAGCCCGGACGGGCCTGTTCTTCGCTCTGGCGCTCGTCGGCTTCGGCGTGAAGGCGGGCCTCATGCCCCTGCACGTGTGGCTTCCCGAGGCCCACCCGGCCGCCCCGAGCCACGTGTCGGCGCTGATGTCGGGCGTGATGATCAAGACGGGCGTCTACGGCATCGCCCGGACGCTCGGGTTCCTCGGCCCCCCCGCCCCCTGGTGGGGCTGGGTGCTGATCGGAGTCGGTGCCGTCTCGGGGTTGGGGGGAGTGATCTTCGCTCTGGCGCAGCACGACCTCAAGCGGCTGCTCGCGTACTCCAGCGTGGAGAACGTCGGGATCATCACGATGGGACTCGGCGTCGGCGTGCTCGGAGTTTCCTCGGGATCTCCGGCGCTCGCGGCCTTCGGTTTCGCGGGTGCCCTGCTCCACGTGGTGAACCACGCGATCTTCAAGGGGCTCCTGTTCCTCGGGGCCGGCGCCGTCCTCACGGCGACGGGGACGCGGAACATCGAACGGCTCGGAGGGCTGCTGCGCCTCGCTCCCTGGACGGGTGTGACGTTCCTCGTCGGGGCCGCCGCGATCTCGGGGCTCCCGCCTCTCAACGGGTTCGTGAGCGAGTTCCTCATCCTGATCGGGGCCATGAAGGGCGTGGCGACGCTTCCGGCAGGAGTTGCGGTATCCCTGCTGATCGTCGTCGCCGCCATGGCGTTGATCGGGGGGCTCGCGGTCGCGTGTTTCGCGAGGGCCTTCGGGATCGTCTTCCTGGGGACTCCGCGCGTGTCTCTTCCCGAGAGAGCGACGGACCCGGGCCTGCTCATGAAAGTCCCCCTCGTGCTTCTCGCGGCGGCCTGTCCCACCATCGGCTTTCTGTCCCCCTGGGTCGTGCCGCGGCTCGGCGCGAGCGTGGGGAGGTTGCAGGCTGTATCGGAGGCCGCCGCCCGCGGGGTCCTGGATGACGCGGGGACGTGGCTCGCGGGGTTCGCCGCCTGTGCGGCGTTGGTTCTCGCGGTCGCGCTCCTGCTCGCGCTCCTACGGAAGCGGTTGCTCGCCTCTCGTGACATGCGCGAGGCGGCAACCTGGGACTGCGGCTACGCCGCACCGACGGCCCGGATGCAGTACACGGCGTCTTCCTTCGCCGATCCGTTGACCCGTCTCTTCCAGCCGGTGCTCAGGACGCACGGCCGCACCGCGCTTCCCCCCGGCCTCTTTCCCCGGGACGCCTCGTTCCAGACGGAAACGCCCGACGCCGCCCGCCAGCAGCTCTACGCTCCTCTATTCGCGGCAGCCCAGCGTGCAGCGTCGCGCGTTCGTGGGATGCAACAAGGCCGCCTCCAGCTCTACGTCCTCTACGTGGCGCTGACGCTCGTGGCCCTCCTCTTCTGGGAGCTGGGGTGGAACCGATGAAGGCCTGGTCCGTTGTCCACGCCGTCCTGGCCATCGTCGCCGCTCCGCTCCTTCCGGGGATCATCCAGCGCATCAAGGCGTGGTTCGCCGGCCGCTCGGGACCACCGCTCCTGCAGCCCTACAGAGACATGGCCCGGCTCCTCAGGAAGGGGGCCGTGTTCAGCCGCACCACCACCTGGGTCTTTCGCGCCGCGGGTCCCGTCGTCCTCGCGACGACGCTGGGCGCCTTGACGCTGCTGCCGGCCGGCGGGATTCCGGCGCTCCTGCCGTTTCACGGAGACTTCCTACTCCTCGTGTACCTCCTGGCGTTGGGCCGCTTCGCCTCGATTCTGGCCGCGCTCGACACGGGTTCGAGCTTCGAGGGGATGGGGGCGAGCCGCGAGGCGGCCTTCGGCGCCCTGGCCGAGCCCGCGGTGCTCCTCGGCCTCGCCGCCGCGATCCGCGCAACCGGCGAGCTGTCTCTGACGGGGATCACCGCGTCCGCGGGATCGGGAGGCTGGAAGGCGTCGAGCCCGGCCCTGCTGCTCGTCGTCGTCTCGATGCTCGCCGTGTTCCTGGCGGAGAACGCGCGGATCCCCGTGGACGATCCGAACACCCATCTCGAGCTCACGATGATCCACGAGGTGATGATCCTCGATCATTCGGGACCCGACCTGGCGTTGCTCGAGTACGCCGCGGCGCTGAAGCTGTGGGTGTTCGGCGGGCTGATCGTCGGCCTGGCGGTGCCCGCGCGGGCCGACAGCCCCATGGTGAGCCTGGCGGCGTTCCTGGCGGGGATGCTGGTGCTGGCGGTGCTGGTCGGCGCGATCGAGTCCAGCCTCGCGAGGTTGAGGCTCTTCCGCATCCCCCAGTTCCTCGTCGGCGCGGCGGCGGCTTCCGCCCTCGCCCTCGTTCTCTTGTTGAGGTAAGACGTGACACTCTGGCTCGACGCGCTGATGGTGCTGGCGATCTGCACGAGCCTGAGGCTTCTCGGTTCGAGCCGCCTCGGCTCTTCGATCCGGACCGTCGCCGTCCAGGGCGCCATCCTGGGTCTCGTTCCGGTCGCGGCGAATCCCTGGGGCGTCCCCGCGCGTCTGATCCTATTGACGGCCGCCGCGGTGGGGCTGAAGGCCGTCGTGTTTCCGTGGCTGCTCTTTCGCGCTCTGCGCGGCGCCAAGGTGCGGCGGGAGGTGGAGCCCTTCGTGGGCTACACCAGCTCGCTGATGATCGGCGTGCTCGTGCTGATCGCCTCCTTCTGGGTCGGCTCGCGCCTGCACTTGCCGGGCGAGCCCGCCTCCTCCCTCCTCGTTCCGGTGGCGCTCTCCACGATTCTCGTCGGCCTCTTCCTCATCGTCAGCCGGAAGAAGGCGCTCAGCCAGGTCCTCGGCTACCTCGTGTTCGAGAACGGCATCTTCGTTTTCGGGGTCGGCGCGGCCTACGAAGCGCCCTTTCTCGTCGAGATGGGGGTGCTCCTCGACGTCTTCGTGGCCGTGTTCGTCATGGGGATCGCGATCTTCCACATCAGCCGCGAGTTCGATTCGATCGACACGACGCGGCTCGAGACGCTGAGGGACTGACCGGCCATGATCCTCTGGCTCCTGGTCGTTCCGGTCGTCGCGGGCCTCCTCGCGTTCGCTCCGACCGTCGCCCCGCTTCGCCGGATCCTGCTCGTGACCGCGGCGACGATTCACGCGGGCCTCGTGGTCGCGACCTGGGTCCGCCCCACGGCGCCGAGGTGGAACGGGATGCTCGCGCTCGACGCGGCGGGACAGCTCTTCCTGACGATCACGAGCCTGCTGTTCCTGGCGGTCGCCTTGTACGTCGCCGGGTATCTCGGCCGGGAGGCGAGGGGCGAGCGGGAGGACTTCAAGGAGGAGTTCCTGTTCTCGAACGCGCCGGAGGCCGTCTTCGTCGGCTGCCTCCTGCTGTTCCTCGCTGCGATGACGGTCGTGACCCTGAGCCAGCACTTCGGGTTGACCTGGGTCGGGATCGAGGCCACGACGCTCGTGAGCGCGCCGCTGATCTACTTCCACCGCCACCACCGTTCCCTCGAGGCCACCTGGAAGTACCTGATGATCTGCTCGGTCGGCATCGGCTTGGCACTGCTCGGCAACTTCTTTCTCGCCATCGCGGCAACGCGACCCGACGGTAGCGCGACACCACTTCTCCTTCGCTGACCTCTTGGCGTCGGCCGGCACCCTGGAGACGGGCTGGCTCCGGCTCGCGTTCATCCTCCTGCTGGTCGGGTACGGGACCAAGATGGGGCTGGCGCCGCTCCACACCTGGCTGCCCGACGCGCACAGCGAATCGCCGTCCGCCGTGTCCGCGCTCCTTTCGGGGGCGCTGCTCAACTGCGCTTTCCTGGGCATCCTTCGGGGCGTGCAGGTCTGCGCCGCAGCCGGTCTCGCGGAGTTCGCGGGCTCGCTGCTGACCGCCTTCGGTCTCCTCTCGATGGCGGTGGCGGCGGCTTTCCTGACGATGCCGGCGGACTACAAGCGCATGCTGGCCTACTCGAGCGTCGAGCACATGGGGATCCTCGCGCTCGGGGTCGGGATCGGCGGCGCGGGAACCTACGGAGCGATGTTCCACGCCGTCAACCACTCCGTCACGAAGGCCATGCTCTTCCTGCTGGCGGGAAATGTCCTGGGCGCCTACCGGACGAAAGCGGTCGCCGAGGTGCGTGGGGTCGTTCGCGTCCTTCCGGTCTCGGGCTGGCTGTGGGTGGCGGGCCTCTTCGCGATCACCGGCACGCCGCCGTTCTCGCTCTTCCTGAGCGAGTTCCTGATCGCCAGGGCCGCCATCGACGCGGGCCGCGGGCTGCTGGCGGCGGTGTTCCTCGCCCTTCTGGGATGGATCTTCGCCGTGATGGCCCGCACCATGCTCGTCATGGCCCAAGGCGTACCGCGTTCCGGGACCGGCCTGCCCTCGCGGCCCGAGCCGTTCCTCGCCGTGCTCTCGCCGGTCGCGCTGGCCGTCGCGGCTCTTCTGTTGGGCCTCTATGTCCCGGGGCCGCTCCACTCGACACTCCGTCACGCGGCCGCCATCTTCGGGAGGCCGTGACGCCATGCGCCAGCCGCCGCTCTTGCTGGACAACGCCGTCGCTGCTTCCCTTAGCGACGTGCCGGAAATCGGCCTCGACGAGTTCCGGGGCGCGGTTCTCGACGAGGTGACGGGCGGCGGTAGGATCGTCGCCTTCTTCGGCGCGCCGCGCGGCGGAAGTGATCTGTCGCTGTTTGCCATCGTGGCGAGGCCCTCGCGGCACCTCGCCGTCCTGTCGACGGCCGTGAGGGATGGATTCCCCTCCATGGCGGGGGAGTGCCCCCAGCTCGCCAACTTCGAGCGCGAGGTCGCCGAGCAGTGGGGGGTGCGCCCGGAGGGGCACCCGTGGTGGAAGCCTCTCCGTTATCACGCGTCCTGGCGGCCGGGGCGCGATGCGTGGGGGAGGCGGGAAGGCGAGCCAATCGTCCCGTCGGTCGCGCCGTTCTTCGCCGTTTCGGGCGAGGAAGTCCACGAGGTCGCCGTGGGCCCGGTCCACGCCGGGATCATCGAGCCCGGCCATTTCCGGTTCCAGTGCCACGGCGAGACCGTCCTTCATCTCGAGATCTCCCTCGGCTACCAGCATCGCGGCGTCGAGCGGGCGCTCCTCGGCGGGCCGGGCCCGCGCACGATCCACTACATGGAAACGGTGGCGGGCGACACGACGGTCGGACACGCGCTCGCGTACTCGCAAGCCGTGGAAGCTCTCTCGTACTGCGATCCTCCCGGAAGGGCCGAAGCCCTCCGTGCCGTCGCGCTCGAGCTCGAGCGCCTCGCCAACCACGTCGGCGACCTCGGCGCGCTCGCGGGCGACGTCGGTTACCTTCCCACGGCGTCGTTCTGCGGGAGGCTTCGGGGCGACTTCCTGAATCTGACGGCGCTCGCTTGCGGCAGCCGCCTCGGAAGGGGATGGATCCGGCCCGGCGGCGTCGTTTTCGATGCGGCTCCTCACGTCGACGACATGAACAACCGTCTCAAGGCCGCGATGCGGGACCTCGACGGCTCCGTGAGACTCCTCCTGAACACCTCGACGGTCCGCGCTCGATTCGAGGAGACCGGCGTTCTCACAGCCGAGATCTGTCGCGAGCTGGGACTGGTGGGACCGCCGGCCCGAGCCTGCGGCATCGAGCAGGACGTGCGGCACGATTTCCCCACCGGTGCTTATCGTGGGTCCCCCGCGAGGGTCGTGACCTGGCTCTCGGGCGACGTCTTTGCGCGCGCGCAGCTGCGCTTCTTGGAGGCGCAGGAATCGGCTCGGCTAGTCCGGGAGCAGCTGGAGCAGCTTCCGGCGGGCCCGATCAGCACGGAGACCGGGCCATTGAGGCCCGAGTCCATCGCGGTATCGCTGGTCGAGGGTTGGCGCGGCGAGATCTGCCATGTCGCGATCACCGGCGAGCACGGGCGGTTCGCCCGATACAAGATCGTGGACCCGTCCTTCCACAACTGGCCGGGATTGGCGATCGCCATGCGGCAGCAGCCCATCTCCGACTTCCCGCTCTGCAACAAGAGCTTCAACCTGTCGTACTGCGGCCACGACCTGTGAGGCCGAGAAGATCGTGCTGAAAGCGCTCATCGAGAGATTGCGGCAGGGCCACCGGACGATCCGGTATCCGGGCGCCCTCCCCGCGTCGCCTCCGCGGTACCGTGGCCTACCCGTCCTGGACCCCGCCAAGTGTCCCGACGGGTGCCGCTCCTGCGCCGAGCACTGCCCGACCGGCGCGATCGTCGTCGGCGCCGGGGAGCGGGGGCCGAAGCTCGACCTCGGCCGCTGCCTCTTCTGCGTGGAGTGCGAGCGCGCCTGTCCCTCGGAAGCTCTTCGTTTTTCCGGGGACCATAGGATGGCCGCGAGATCCCGGGAGGACCTTCTCGTCGGTGTCGAGTCCAGGCGCCTGGCGCGCGCGCTCGATCGCGAGGCGCTCCGGGTGTTCGGCAGGTCCCTGAAGCTCCGCCAGGTCAGCGCCGGCGGGTGCAACGGCTGCGAGGTCGAGGTGAACGTGCTGAACACGGTCGTCTTCGATCTCTCGCGCTTCGGCGTTCAGTTCGTCGCGTCGCCGCGACACGCCGACGGCATCCTCGTCACGGGACCGGTCACGACCAACATGAGCGAAGCGCTGAAGAGGACGTACGACGCGATGCCGTCCCCGCGTCTCGTGATCGCCGTGGGCGCCTGCGCGATCTCGGGCGGGCCCTACATCGACCACGCGGAGGCCTCGAACGGGGCCGAAGCCGTGGTTGCGGTGGACCTTTACGTGCCCGGCTGCCCGCCGCATCCCCTGACGACGCTCGACGGCCTTCTCCGGCTTCTCGGGAAGCTCCCCGGTTGATGTCCTTCTCAACGTCCCCCAGGCGCGGCCCACGGGATTACTCGGACAGGCTCCTAGGTCGGCGGCGGCCCCGTCTTGTCGATCAGGCGCATCAGCGCCAGGCGGTCGGGTTCGAGCAGCTCGACGATCCGGTCCTTGTCGACTTCGGCGACGATGATGTGGCCGACCTCGTTGCGGACGTCGCTGAAGATCCCGTGGAGCTTCATCTTCCTGGCCTGGTACTCGTTGTCTTCCGTCGGATCGACGTAGTGCACCGAGGACGCCTTGTACCGGTGAATCAGGAAGAGGGTCACCAGGGTCATCAGCCGCTTCTTGCGCAGGGACTCGTCGAACGTGTTCTGGTCGCGAACCGAGAGGATGCTGCGGTCCCGCCGGTCGTGGATGTTGGCGAAGATCACGTTGGCCTCTTCCTCGCCGTTCTGGCCGTAGAGGCCGAGCTCGAGGATTTCCGAGCCGGAGGTGTGCGGCCGCAGGTGCACCCGTAGCTCCAAGGGAAGCCGGTAGTGCTTCGCCCACAGGCCGAGCCACTCCGCGAGCAGCTTCGGCGGCACCTCGGTCTGCATCAGGTGCTGGACCTGGGTCGAGCCCTTCCCCATCGCCTTGGTCGCCGCGGTATGGCCGGTCGAGGCCATCAACGCGCCGTCGAGCCTCGGGCCGCCCACGAGGGTCTGCGGCGTCCGATAGGGCGATTCGAGCAATCGGAACTTCCTCTGCAGGCGGGCCAGGGCCAGCATGCCGTCCTGCTTCAGCGCCGTGGCGAACTCCTCGCCCGCGAGGCCGTCGATCTGGTGTCCGCCGTACGTGATGAAGTTGAAGACGTAACCGAGCTTCCCGAGCTCCTCGGGGAAGCGCCGCATCTGCTCGTCGCTCATCCCGGTGGTGTCCCAGTTGAACGACGGCGAGAGGTTGTACGCGAGCATCTTGCCGGGGTACTCGGCGTGGATCGCCTCGGCGAACGTCCGCGCGTCCTCGAGATCGGCCGTCTTGGTCTCCATCCAGATCAGGTCGGCGAACGGCGCGACCGCGAGCGACTTCGACGCGGCGTACTCGATCCCGCTCTCGACCTGGTAGTAGCCCTCGGGGGTCTTGGTCGGCTCGCAGTCCCAGTTGACGTGGATGGCGAGAGACCGGGCCTTCTCGCGCGCGGCGTAGAAGGACTCCTTCCTCGCGAAGGCCAGCCACTCCTCGACGCTCATGTCGAAACGCTCGCCTTCGGCCACCCTGAGGGACATCGCGTCCGCCACCGCCTGGCCGTACGTTTTCAACCCCGCTTCCGCCTGCCAGGCGTCAACACAGCGGGTCAGGATCCCGTCGAGCGCCTGCTCGAGGATGGGTGATTTCGAGCTCTCGAGCGCGACGGCCGCGTCCTTGACGAGCGGCGCCACGCCGGTCCGCTCGAGCCACCTGAAGGCGGCGTCGTACTCGACCGCGGAGATCGCGTAGAGGAGGTGCCCGCGGGCCTCGCCGACCCCCAGCTCGTGGAGCATCTTGAGAATGGCGATGTTGCAGACCTTGTAGCTCGGCAGGTCGAAGTTGGTCGCGCCAAGAATGAACGGCTGGTCGCGCTCGTCGCCGCAGCCGTCGATGAAGGTCGCGGACTCCGCGTCGGTTCGGGCCACGACGATCCCCGGCACCCCCATGATGTCGAGCTGGAAGCGGGCGGCGTTCAGCCGCTTGATCTGCTCGTCCTGGGGCACCAGGACCTTCCCCCCCTGGTGGCCGCACTTCTTGACCCCCGGCTTCTGGTCCTCGATGTGGAAGCCGGGTATGCCCACCTCGACGAAGCGGCGGATCAGGTTCCGGACGTGGGCGTCGCCGCCGTGTCCCGTATCGGCGTCCGCGATGATGAACGGCCGGTAGTCGACGACCGGCGTGGTCTCGAGCTGCTTCGCGCTCATGCGCGCCCGGGCGAAGTGCTGGTTCTTGTCGGCGGCCAGCAGCATCCTCACGATGGGCGCTCCCTCGTCCGGCACCTGGCTGAGCGGATAGCTCGCCAGGTCGGCTCCCGGGTCTTCCCCGCGCGATCCCTTCGCGGAGGTCGCCCAGCCCCCGAGGTAGATCGCCTCGATGCCGAGCCGCTTCATGGTCACCGCCTGGCCCGGCGAGTAGGGACCGAACGTCGTGATCTGGGATCGCCGCGCGAAGTGCTCCCGGAGGCGCTCGAAGAACGCCTCGGCCGCGACCCGCGCGACGACGTAGTCGGTCCGGATGGTGCCGCGCTGCTCGGCGACCTCGCGAGGGGAGTAGAGCCTGACGATCCCCTCGAATCGCGGGCTGTCGAACCACTCCCAGATCTCCGCGACCTGCTTTTCGAACGAGCTCATCCGGAATGCCTGCCTCTCTCCCCGTCCCGAGTCGAGACGAAGTCCAAGTTCTCCGTGATCCGCGTGCCGTTCCCGGCGAACGCCTCCATGTACAGGCCGATCCGCCGTCTGGCCTCGTCGAGATCGTGGTTGTTCAGGTTGATGTTGAGGAGGTCGATGTACCACGGGGCCTTGACGCCGGCCCGCACGTATCGCTCGACGATCTCGCGGGCGATCGGCAGCGTGGTGTCCTTCGAGTTGTCGTGAACGTCCCGGTTGCCCGCCGCGCGGAGCCTCGCGTACTCGGAGGCGAGCAGCGCCTCGAACAGCTCCGCGGTGAAGGGATCGCCCGCGCTCGCCCCCGTCTCCGAATCGGCCTCGGTCAGGCGGGCGCGCTTGTGCAGCCACTCCCAGAGGATGCTCAGGCGGATCTCGCCCGTGGCCATGTCCTCCATCAGGTAGAGCACGTCGTCGTTCCCGAAGAAGTCGGCGGGCTTGAGCGCGGCCGCCTGAAACCCCTGTCCGAAGGCGTTGCCGTACTGCAGGGCGACGCTCAGGAGGTCGCGCGCCCCCCGGATGGTGCGGGGAGCCGGCTCGAGCGACGTCAATCCCGCCGCGTCGGCCCCGGTGTAGGTGAGGCGCGGGAAGGGACGCCCGAGCTGGTTGTCCTCTCCGGCCCGCTCCCACACGGGACGCACGATGTGCGCCATCTTCCAGTGGGCGATCCACTTCCCGCTAGCGCCCTCGCGCTGTTCCCGCTCGGCGCCCGCGACGGCCTTGCGCATCCCGCTCTCGACTCCCGCCCGCGAGCCGACCGGGATGTTGGGCTCCATCCCGCCCTGCCACAGCGCGAAGCGCCCCTGCCGGTCGGGCGTGTTGACGGCGCGCCGGACGCGATCCTCGTAGTTCCGCATGTAGGCGTAGGTCATCGTGACCGCGTCGATGTTCGGGTTCTGGAAATCGGGGTCCCAAGCCATCGCATCGGATACGCTGTTGATGTAGTCCCAGCGCCCGGTGTTGAAGCCGACGAAGTGCGGGCCGAGGGCGGCGCGGATCTCCATGAGCTGGAAGCTGGCCTCGAGCTGCTCGACGAGCACGTAGACCTTGATGGTCCCCAAGTCGAGGCCGAGGTGCGCTTCGAGCGCCGAGAGGATGTCGCCCCACAGCGCGGCTTCCTCGGCCGTCTGGATCTTGGGGAGGTAGAGGACCACGGAGGCGCCCGCCGCTCGAAGCGCCTCGTGGTTGTGGACGACGTACAGCGCGGCATCGACGATCGACGCCGAGAACCCCCTGCCGTCGCTCCACCTCACGTGGCGGTCGTCGAGGTGGAGCCCCCGGGCCCGGAAGATCCGCGTCGTGAACCCGAGCTGCTTCCGCCAGTCGTCGATGATCTCCCGTCCGAAGAAGCCCCGCGCCCAGGCGTTCATCTCCGCCGCCACCTGGGCCGCGACCTCGAGGAAGGCCGGGCTCGCTCCGATCGCCAGCTTGAGGTTCCGCTGGTTGTCGAGCGACATCGTCGAGATCTGGCCCAGCGCGTCCTCGCCGTCGAACATCCACCCGTCGGCGCCCGAGAGGAGCGCGTACGCGACGTTGCGGATGCTCTTCTCGAGCGGCTCGTTCGGCTTCGCCGCGGGACCCGTCCCCTGGATCCACTGGCGCCTCAGGTCGGGAGGGATCTCGCCCCCCTCGAAGTTCCCCTCCCGGGCGTCACGGACCGTCATCCGCGTTCGTGGAATCACGGAGTCGGGGTCGAGGAAGCCGATCCGCTCCTTCTTTCGCGCCCTCTCCGCCCGCCGGCGCGTTCGAGCGTCCATGAGCGCCCTTCGATCGGAATCGAGCGCCGCCAGCGCGGCGAGAGCCGACAACGCCGAGGGGGTGAAGAGGTCCGGGTACTCGCGCTCGACCCCGGCGCGTAACTCGAGCTCGGGGACGCCGCCGGGCGCGCCGGTATCCCGAAGATTCGCATCCGCCGAACGACTCAAGAGGAACCCCCGCGTCCGCGCCCGTTTCGGACCGGACCCTGCTCCCGGCTTCGACCCGCACGGCGATACCCGGCGAGTCCGAAAACCGACCCCCCATCATACGACGACAGCGCGGATCGCAGGGGAACGCCAGGATCCGAGCCCACCTCGGCGCTTCGAAAAGGGCCCGTGGCGCCCGAGCCGCAGGACCTTCGGCTTGCGTGCAATCGGGCCCGAGTCGTAGACTACCGGACTTCGGGCGCTATCCCGTTTCGACAAGGTGCTCGCAACTCTCATCGGGAGGAACTTCATGCTCCGCTTGGCCGCCGTCACCGCCGCCTGTCTCCTGCTGATCCTCGCAGCCGTTCCGGCGCACGCCGCCGAAGGAACCAAGTACGGCAAGGGCCTCTCGGGACCCGACGTCGTGGCGATCTCCGACCTGATGGCGAGCCCGGACAAGTACGTGGGGAAGACCGTCCGCGTCGACGGCCTGATCGCCGACGTCTGCCCCAAGCGCGGCTGCTGGATGGACCTCGCCGGCGACAAGGAGTTCCAGACCCTCCGCATCAAGGTGGAGGACGGCGAGATCGTGTTCCCGCTCGACGCCAAGGGGAAGCGCGCCACCGCCGAGGGGGTCTTCACGAAGATGGAGATCACGAAGGAGCAGGCGGTCGAGCGCGCGAAGCATCACGCCGAGGAGAAGGGCGAGGCGTTCGACGCCGCGAAGGCGAAGGACCTCCCCACCGTGATCTACCAGATCAACGGAACGGGCGCGGTCATCCGCTAGATCCGGCTTGGTCGGACCGCAGTCACCAACGCAAGCTCCGGAAGGCGGCTCCGGCAGCTCCTGGCGCCGGTGGAACCGGATCCTCCACCGCGACGTGGGGTATTTCTGCGTGGCGTTGACGCTCGTCTACGCGGTGTCGGGGATCGCCGTCAACCACATCGACGACTGGAACCCGAGCTACGTGATCTCGCGCGAGCCGCGCCGGTTCGATCCGGTCCCCGTCACCGATCGCGAGACGATGGTCGGCGAGATCGTGTCGCGGCTCGGTCTGCCGGCAAGTCCGAAGGAGTCGTTCCGCCGGAGCCCGGAGCGGGTCGAGCTGTTCTACGACGGGTGGAGCGTCCAGGCGGACGTCGCCCTGGGGACCGCCACGATCGAGCGCACGCGGCGGCGGTTCTTGCTGTTCGACGCCAACTACCTCCACCTGAACCGCCCCCGCGGCCTCTGGACCTGGATCGCGGATGCCTACGCCGCGCTCCTCGCCCTGCTCGCGGTGACGGGGATCCTCATCCTGCGCGGCCGGCAGGGGCTGGGAGGCCGGGGCAAGTGGTTCGTCCTCGCGGGACTCGCCCTGCCGGTCGTCTTCCTGATCCTGCTTCGCGTCCTCGGAGCACCCCCGCCGATGACGGGCGAGGGCGGGCGGCACGAAGAAAGGCGCGGGGCGGGCCGGCCGCCGGGCTCGGCGACGGCGCCGCTCGACGGGCGGAACTAGGGGTTCGAGACGGCGACCGAGACGGCGCCACGGAGGTCGCCCTTCGCGTAGCCGACCGCCTGGTCGTCGGGGTAGCGCTCGGCGAGGATCCCGCGGACCGCGGGGTCGAGAGACTCGCGCGGCCCGTGGCACTTGAGGCACGGCTCGCCGACGAGAATCGGGCGGAGGTAGCGAAGGACGCGCCTGCCGTCCTCCGCCGTCTCCTCCGAGATTTCCTTCGGCAAGTTTCCCTCGCGGTGCGCCGCTTCGAGCGATTCGAGTTGCTTCCGCTCGTACGCGTCGGGCGCGTCGGCCGGGTTGCGCGTCCTGAGAGTGACGCGGCGGATGGTCATGCCCGACCCGGAGTGCGCAGCGGCCATTGCCGGCGCAACTTCGGCGCAGACGTTGACTGCCCCGGTGGGACCGCTCGTCGCCAGCTCGGCGAAGAGCCGTTTCGCGAGCGCGCTCGTGAAAGCGTCGGCTGCGGCCCGGGCCCGCTCGATGGCCGGCGGAGGGGTGTCCGGCGCCTGCTCGCCGGCCGCCGCCGCGATCGATGCGACGGCGAGGAGCGACATCGTCAAGGGACGCACGACACTCCCTCCCTTCCCGCTAGGCGACGGCCTCGTCCTCGGCAAGACGCCTCAAGCGAACGCCTTCTCCATGTCCTCGAGCATCGCCCGTTCCGCCCTGGAAACGGCGCCGATGCCGAGGAATCCTCCCGCCGCCTCGGCGACCGCGCTGGCGCGGTGGAGGAGGTCGTGCCGGAGCGCCTTGCGCTGCTCGGGGGTCAGGTTGGCGACCAAGCCGGCCGTGTACTCCTTCCACACGCGGAGCAGGCGCGGGTCGGGGGTGCGCTCGAGCCAGCTCTCGACCAGCTCGTACGCGACCGTCCCCGGGTCGAGGCCTTGATCGGCCGCCGCCTTGAGGATCGCCTCGCGCTCCTTCGGCTGCACCTCGCCGTCGGCCCACGCGACCTCGACCACGGGCACCAGGGTGAAGGCCGCCGCTCGCTCGACGTTGACGTCGAGCTCGATGAGCTTGTCGAGGAGCTCGACGTTCGAGATTCCGGTCGCCTTGGCCAGCGCCTCTCGCCGCTCCCGCTGCGCGGCCTCCGCCTTGAGCTTCCGAAGCAGCTGCCGGTTGTGCTGGGCGAAGAACTCCTCCTCGAGGTTCCGCCCTGGGGTTCCGGGAAGGGTATCCTTGTCCATGCCAATCACTCCGTCCGCGCGAGCTTCCGGTGCGCGCCCGTTCATGTTACAGGGGGAAGCGCCCGCTGTCAGCCTGCACGTCCGCCCGGGGACTACTCCATCGCCGCCAGCACCTCGTCGAGGGCGACGGTGGCGAAGGTGGTGGCGTAGTCGGACATCGCGTAGGGGATGATGAGCCGCCGGCCGTGCAGGAGGCTGCCGCAGGAGTAGACGACGTTCGGCACGTAGCCCTCGCGCTCGTTCTCGTTCGGCTTGATGAGCGGCTCGCGCAGGCGGCCGATGACCCGGGTCGGGATCGTCGCGGTCGAGCAGGAACGCGCCGATGCAGTACTTCCGCATCGGGCCGACGCCGTGGCTGAGCACGAGCCAGCCGGCTTCGGTCTCGATCGGCGAGCCGCAGTTGCCCATCTGGATGAACTCCCACGGGATACGTCGGCTTCAGGACGAGCTGCGCGGTGTGCCAGAAATGGAGATGGTCCGAGAACATCACGTAGATGTTCTCGTAGTCCTGGCGGCCGAGCATCGCGTAGTGGCCGTCGATCTTGCGCGGGAAGAGCGCCATGCCCTTGTTCTGCACCGCCGGGCCGTTCAGCGTGATGAACTTGAAGTGGAGGAAGTCGGGCGTCTCGATGAACTGCGGCAGGATCATCTTGCCGTCGTAGGCGGTGTAGGTGGCGTAGTAGGTCCGCGTGCCGTCGTCGTTCTGGAAGCGGACGAAGCGGGCGTCCTCGATGCCGTTGCTCTGCGACGGCGTGACCGGGAACAGCACGCGCTCGGACAATCGCGAGTCCGGCGCGAACTGCACTTCGTAATTCGACTCGGCCAGCAGCAGGATCTTCCTGGCCACCGCCGCGGTTTCCTGGTCGCGCGCGTCCGAGCCGGTCCGCGGCGCGACGGACGCCGGCGCGCAGGTCGTCCAGCGTGAATGCGTCGCCCAGGCTGTCGCAGCGCCTGCCGGGTGAAGTCGCCCGTCCAGGCCGAGCTCCTGGAGCTTGCGCGCGAACAGCGCCTTCTCGTACGACGCGTTGGGCACCTGCGTCGGGCTCCAGGCAGTAACGGGTGGGCGCGTCGATCGTGATCGGCGCCCTGGGCGTCCAGGTAGCCGGTGCGAAAGGTGATCGAGGAGATGTGCCCTTCGCCCGTGGCCCGCAGGCTCAGGATGAACCGCAGCGAGCCCGGGCGGCAGGTCGCGACTGGTCCGGGTGCGGCACGATGGAGGGATTGAACAGCGCCGCCGCTTCGAGCGAATACTCGTGGGTGAAGTACGCGCCGAGCAGCAGCTGCCGTTCGTCCGGAGAGTCGCTGCGCCGGCGCGCAGCCAGGGCCGCACCTGGTCGAACCGGCGCAGCAGGAACTCGTCGGATCTGCACGTGCCGGTCGCCGAACTCGGCCTCGCACCTGCTCGAGCAGCGTCGCGGACCTCGCTCTCGGGCAGGGCCATGACCTGCGCGCAGATCTTGGCGGCGCGCTGCCGGCTCGCGGGATGGAACGGCCGGACCAGCACCCGCGTGCGGTCCGGATGGAGGACGAGATCGCTGCGCCGGACCGTGACGGTGTTCATCGGGCGGGGGTCGTCAAGGGGCCGGCTCGTCGAACGCGGTGACGGCGTTCTGCATGAGCCGCATTTCCGCGAGCGAGAGCAGGAAGGCCAGCGTCGATTCCGCGCCCTGGTTCTCGTTGACCCGGTCCACGTGCAAGCGCGTCGCGGCAGCCGCCGGTGCTCGGAGGAGTAGAGCTCCAGGCCGAGATCGTTCCAGCCGAGGAACCAGTCGAAGGCGCGCTGGGCCTGCTCGTACCACCACGGGTCCGAGGTGGCGCGGTACGCCTCGAGGCAGGCCGACACCATCGCCTGCGCCTCGATGGGCTGCTGGTCGAAGCGCGCGCGCGGGCCCGCCGCGCCGGTAGAACCCGTTGCTGCCGATGGGCCGGAAGTGGCCGTTCTCGGAGGTCTGCACCTCCACCAGCCAGCGCAGCGCTGCAGGCCGCGCTCGAACACCGGCGCGTTGCCCGTGGCGCGCCCGCTCAGGATCAGGGCGTGCGCGAGCTTGGCGTTGTCGTAGGACAGCACCTCCTCGAACCAGGGCCAGTCCGGCTGCGCGGTCCGGTCGAAGAGCTCCATGAGCCGCGCGGTGAGCGAGTCGCGGATCTGGTGGACCGCGCGGTCGCCGCTCAGCCGGCGCAGGTACTCGTGGATGCCGAGGAGGCCGAACGCCCAGGCGCGCGGCGAGGTGAATTCCGTCACCGCCGGCAGCGCCTGCGCGAAGAGCTGTCCGGCCATGATCTGGAAGCTCCGGTAGCGGCGAGCGCCCCACGCCCAGGCCCAGCGCCCAGAGCGCCCGGCCGTGGCAGTCCTCCGAGCCCTGCTCGTCCAGCCAGCGGCGGTCGAAGCTCAGGTGATTGTGGAAGCGCTTCGTGTCGGGATCGAAGGCGTGATTCAGAAACGCCGCGTAGGTGGTGGCCAGCGTCCGCACGCGCTCGCGGTTCCTCCTCCAGCTCGTCGAGCAGCACCGCCAGGATGAAGGCGCGGGCGTTGTCGTCCGTGCAGTAGCCTTCGGCGAAATTCGGCACGGTGAGAATCGGCGTGCTGGAAGATGCCGGTCGAATCGGTCATCCGCGAGAGATGGTCCAGCTTCAGCTCCGGCAGCTCGCCGCGGCTGCTGGTCGAGCGTCTTCGTCGGCGAAGGACTTGCGCGACAGCGCCGCGCCCTCGAGCCGCGCCTGCTCGAAGGAGCGCATGTAGAGCCGCGCCACGTTGCTCCAGACCATCTCGCGGCCCAGCTTGTAGGCGTTCTTGCGCATGGCGTGCCGGCGGGTGTCGTCGCGCAGCAAGCCGATCACCGCGCGCGCGATGGCCTCGGCGTCGCCGAACGGCACGAGCACGCCGCGGTCGTCCGCCAGCAGCTCCGCCGCGTGCCAGTAGGGCGTCGAGACCACCGCCTTGCCCGCGCCGAACGCGTAGGCCAGCGTGCCCGGAGGTGATCTGCGCCTCGTTCAGATACGGCGTGATGTAGAGGTCCGCCGCGCCGATGAACTCCTTCAGCTCCTCGAGCTCGACGAAGCGGTTGTAGAAGATGACGCTGCTGTCGACCTTGTTCTTCTTGGCCAGCCGCTCCAGGCTGAGCCGGTAGGCCTCGCCCTGCTCGCGCAGCTCGTTCGGGATGCGTGGCGCCCAGCGACGATGTAGACGACGTCGGGGAACTCCGCGAGGATCGCGCGGCAGCGCGTTCAGCACGTGCTCGATGCCCTTGTTCGGGGAGAGCAGGCCGAACGTGAGCAGCACCATCCTTCCTTCCACGCCGAACTGGTCCTTGTAGTAGTTCGGGTCGACGAACGGCATGTCGGGAATGCCGTGCGGGATGAGATCGATCTTGGCCGGCGGCGCCTGGTAGATCTCCTGCAGCATCTGCCGTCCGCGCTCGGCCATGACCACCAGCCGCGTCGAGCGCGCGATCAGCTCCTGCATCACGCGCCGCTGGTCGGCGTTCGGCTCGCGCAGGACCGTGTGCAGCGTGGTGACGACCGGCATGCGCAGCTCGCGCAGCAGCGCCAGCAGGTGGCTGCCGGCCGGGCCCGCCGTAGATGCCGAACTCGTGCTGCACGCAGACGATGTCCACGTTGCTGATGTTGAGGAAGTCCGCCGCGCGCTGGTAGGACGGCAGGTCCTGCTCCTCGATCTCGAAGCGCACCACGTCCGGATAGTCGTAGCCGCCCTCGATGTCGTTGACCGGCACCGCGAAGCACTGGCTTCGGGGATGCTCCGCCGCCACGGCGGCAAGCAGGTCGGACGTGAACGTGGCGATGCCGCACTTGCGCGGCAGGTAATCGCCGAGGAACGCGATCCGCCGGATCTCGGAGCTCTTCGTTATGGGCTCGTTCACAAACTACCAGTGTCGCCGAGCTTCGTTCCGGAAGCAAGGGGAAACTCGTCCCCGACGCGGCGGAACGCGGCGCGGCACCTGTCGTGGAGGACGCCGGCTTTCATTCGGGTAGCTCGTCCGTTGCCGGCCGTTCGGACGGGCGGAGGACGATCAGGCTCCCTCCATCCACCCGACCGGCCGCCACTCGGCGGAGTAGAGCCGCCCGCTGGACGGCTCATAGACCAGATGGGTTTCGCTTCTCAGGGTGGCTACCAGGGCGCCGAGAGCAGCGGCGTCCCTTACCGTGATCTCGTGTTGCGCTCCGCCCTCGTCCCGGAGAACGACCGCGCCTCCGACGATGCGTGCATCCCAGATCACCTTGTAGTGCGTCACTCGAACGGCGTCGCTCATGGCGACCCTCCCAGACAAGAACGCAAGGTTAACGCCATTCTACCCGCGCGTGCGTTTCGATACAACGAGCGAAACGGTGCCGCGGCGGCCTCCGTACGCCGGCGTCGATCGTAGGCACCACTGACGCGGGTACCTCTTGCGCTGGCGGCACGTGGCGGCGCATAGTGTCCCGAAATCCCCGGGAACGGGCGTTCGGGTCGCCGACGCCGAGATCTCGAGAAAGATGTTCGAGCCGGCGAGGTCCGGCCATCGGAAGGAGGCTGGCATGTTTGGCGCGGAATTGCCGATCGGGCTGCTCGTCGCGCTGTTCGTCGTCGTCCTGATCCTCGCGAACTCCGTCAAGATTCTCCCGGAGTACGAGCGGGGGGTCGTGTTCCGCCTCGGGCGCCTCCGCCCGATGGACTACGGTCCGGGACTGTTCTTCCTGATCCCGGTCGCGGACCGGATGATCCGGGTCTCGCTCCGCACCGTGGTCCACGACGTGCCGCCCCAGGACATCATCACGCGGGACAACGTCTCGGTGAAGGTGAACGCGGTGGTCTACTTCCGGGTGATGAGCCCCCGGAAGGCGGTGGTGGACGTGGAGAACTACCACTACGCCACCAGCCAGCTCTCGCAGACGACGCTCCGCTCGGTGCTGGGGCAGGCGGACCTCGACGGGCTGCTTTCCGAACGAGAGAAGCTCAACCAGCAGCTCCAGGTGATCCTGGACAAGCACACCGACCCGTGGGGGATCAAGGTCTCCGCCGTGGAGGTCAAGCACGTCGACCTTCCGGTGGAGATGCAGCGCGCCATGGCCAAGCAGGCCGAGGCCGAGCGGGAGAAGCGCGCGAAGATCATCCACGCCGAAGGGGAGTTCCTGGCGGCGACCAACCTCGCGAAGGCCGCGGCCGAGGTGGGCAAGCACCCGATCACGCTGCAGCTCAGGTATCTCCAGACGCTCACCGAGATCGCCGCGGAGAAGAACTCGACCATCGTCTTCCCGCTGCCCATCGATCTGATCAAGGGGTTCCTCGACAAGTAGCCTGGGCGGCCGGGATTGTCGGGAATGCAGGCTGTTGTAGTATGGTGCGGCCGACCATTGGGTCCGCTGCGGTCCGCCCGAACGGGGCCGGACGCGCAGATCCGGGCCCGGGACGCAGTCGATCTTGGGTTCACAAAGGAGACGAACGAGATGAGAATCGGAAGAACCATGGCGCTGGTTTTCGCGATCGCGCTGATCGCCGGCTTCGGGACCGCCGCTTTCGCGCAGGTCCAGCACGAGATCGCCATCACGCGGACGGAGATCCAGGCCGAACGGCAGGCGATCGTGGCCGACAACCTCCCGCTTTCCGAGGAACAGGCCAAGGCGTTTTGGCCCCTTTACCGGGAGTACAGGGGCGCCTTGGCGAAGGCGGGCGACCGCAGCGTCGCCATGATCGAGAGCTACGCCAAGAACTACGACACGCTGAGCGACGAGCAGGCCCAGTCCATGGTGGACGAGTTCTTCGCGATCCAGAAGGACGAGCTCAAGATCAAGACGGACTGGCTGCCCAAGTTCCGCAAGATTCTCCCCGGGAAGGCCATGGCGCGGTTCGTCCAGATCGAGAACAAGCTGGACGCGATCATCCGCTTCGGGCTCGCCGACGAGATCCCGCTCGTCGAGCACATGCCGAAGGGCAAGTAGGCTTCGACCTACCGGCCGGCAGGACCAGTCTGCCGGCCGGCCCGAGGAGAACGACATGGGACGCAAGAACGCCTGGGTGCTCGCCATCGTCGGGCTGGCCGTGCTGGCCGCCTCCGCATGCGCGACGACGAAGTGGGTCAATACCTGGATGGAGCCCGCCGCGGCAAGCGCCGGCACCCTCAAGAACATCCTCGTGATCGGGATGAGCCCCGACATGGCGAACCGCAGGATCTTCGAGGACACACTGGTCCAGAGCTTCAAGAGCGCCAAGGTCGCGGCGACGCCCTCGTACTCGGTCCTGCCCGAGGGACAGGTGTCCGAGGAAGTCCTCAGGGCGAAGGTCAAGGAGGGGGACTTCGGCGGCGTGATCATCACCCGGCTCATCGGGAAGGAAGAAAAGGAGGAATTCGTTCCTCCGACCACCACGGCCGGGTACGCGGGATACGGATGGGGGCCCTACTACCACGGATACGGCGGCTGGTACGGGGCGACCTACTCTCCCGGCTACGTCAAGAACACAACCGTCGCGCGGGTCCAGACGAGGTTGTGGTCCACGGCGGGGGAAGGGAAGCCGGTCTGGACCGGGGTCAGCGAGACGGTGGATCCCGGCAAGATCGACTCCTGGAGCCGCGAGATGTCGGACCTCGTGATCCGCGAGCTCCGCGTCAACAAGCTGATCTGAGCTCGAGCGCGTCGTGCGCATGGTGACCGGCAGGCGCGGCACGCTTTCGGCCGCACTCGCCGTGCCGCTCCTCCTGTGCGCGGTCCTGCCGCCGGCCGCCGTGGCCGACGAGCCCATGACGCTCCAGGAGGAGAAGGTCGTCAACTACGCCTTCGCGACGCGGCTAGGCTCGGGCATCTACGACGTGAACGGGAGGACCGTCCAGGTCTACCGTTTTCCGATCTCGTGGACGCCCCGCCGCGAAGGGCCGGACCGTGTCGGCGTGCGGGTCAAGCTCCCGGTGACGATCGGCTTCTACGATTTTCAACCCCGCGACGTCGTGGATTCGGGAGTGCCTCAGCACCTCGACACCGCGAGCTTCGTCCCCGGCCTCGAGCTTCGCTTCCCGGTCCGCGAGAACTGGATGCTCATGCCGTACGCCGAGGCCGGAATCGCCGTCGATCGCAGCGGCGATGCGGCGGCGTACGTCTACACGGCGGGCGTACGCAGCGTCGCCGACTTCACGAGCGGGCGCTTCCGGCTCGCGCTGGGGAACGACGCCGTCTACACCCGCGTGGACGCCGGGAGCGAACAGCCGGGCGACGACTTCGCCGCGATCCAGGCCTGTCTCGAGGCGCGGCACGGCATGGGATTCATGGCCTGGGGCAAGGAGGCGGACTACGGCCTCTACGCCATCTTCGATCTTCAATACGGCGACCCGAAGTTCCCCATGGAGCACGAGGATCGAGCCCGCCTGGAGGACCAGTACGAGGTCGGCGTGACCTTTGGAAGAACGGAGCCCGCGAAGCTCTGGGGCATAGAGCTTCCAAGACTCGGTTTCGGCTACCGGTTCGCGAGCGGGGTCTCGGTCTTCCGTTTCGTGATCGGCATCCCGGCCCCCTCGCTCGCGCGCTGACGCGTCCGTCGCTATTAGTCGAGGAGCTTCTCGATCTCCTCGATGACCCGGCGCTCCTCGGCCGAGATCTTCGACGTGAGACCCAGGATCCCGCCGGCGGCCTCCGCGACCTCGCGCACGGACTCGAGGCAGTTGCTGCGCATCTGCCAGCGCTCGTCGGCCGTGAAGTAGCTCCAGAGCCGGCCGACGTAAGCCTTCCACGACGCGAAGAGCTTCGGGTCGGGCTGGCGCGCGAGGCCGTCCTTCAAGAGCTGGAGCCCGATGCGCTCCGCCGCCACGCCGCGCTCCCGCGCGGCCTGGAGGATCGCTTCCCTCTCCCGGTCGTCCAGCTTGCCGTCGGCCCAGGCGACCACGATGAGCGGGATGAGCGTGATCGCCAGGGCCGTCTCGGGGCTGAACCCGATGGCGGCGAGGCGATTCAGGAACGCCTGGTCCTTGATCTTGACCACCGCGCTCAGCATTCGCCGGCGCTCCGCCTCCTTGGGTTCCAGGCGCAGCTCCTCGAGCAGTCGGTGATTGTCGCCGGCGAAGAAGCTCTCCTCGAGCCCCGCCGCGTCCTTCCTGAGATCGGCCTCTCGCGTCATGGCACCCTCGTCATGCTCGTCCGGGGCTGTCCGGCCTCGACCGAGGCAGTCTAGCGCAACTGAGGCACGGTGGCCTCGGGCCCGTCGCGAGGCGTGCCGCGAAGCGAGCCGGAGCCGTCGAGCTCCGACCGTTCGGCCCGGGAACCCGCCGCTTGTCGGCGACGAGCCCCGTAATTTCACGAGGTTACAACTTTCCGAAGAGCGGCTAATCTCGGTCCGAAGCCAGGCGCCGCCACGCGTCGCGACGGGCGCGGTCGCCGAGGAGGCTGTGTCTCCTCCATGCTCGAGCAACTCCTGAACTGCGGTATCCTGTGGACCGACGGAACGGTCTCGGAGGCGGAGCGCGCAGCCTGCTCGAAACCGCGTTCGAAACGGCCATGATGGTCGCCTGCGAGCCGATCCGAAAACATGCCCCGTCCGGTCGCTCGGCGGGCGTGAGATTCACCCGAGCGACGTGAGGGAGACGTCCCATGAAAAAGCTCCTGTTCCATGCGTTGATCGTCGTCACGGTGGCGATGGCGTTGCTTGCGCTGCCTGCCTGGGCGCAAGAGACCCCGCAGAAGCCGCCCGAGCAGCCCCCGCAAACTCCGCCCGCCGCGGCTCCCGCTCCGGCTGCAGCACCTGCCCCGGCCGCCGCGCCGGCCGCGCCGCTGGTAACGAAGGCCAAGGTCGTCGTGGAGGGCAAGGCGAAGAACGACGGGAAGATCGCGGTCGTCTTCACGCCGGAGAAGGGCGAGCCGGTCACGATCGGCACGGTCGTCGCGGCCGAGATGAAGGGGAAGGAGATCGCCGAGGACCTCGGGAAGAACTTCAAGGTCACGCTCGGGGGGACCTACAAGGTCGACGTCTCCGGCGAGAAGATCGAGATCAAGGGCAAAGACAAGCAGAAGTTCAGCATCGTGGCAAGCTCGAACACCGTGTCCGGCGTGTCGCTCAAGGTCGAATAGCGGGACGGGATACCGCGCCGCGGCGCCGGCCATCGCGGTAGCACGCGCGGAGCCTATAATTCCCGCGTGAGTGCGAGCGAAGGACCGGTGCCGGGGCGGCGCGGGACGTGGCGCCGGCGCCTGGCTTGGATGCTGCTGGCGGCGGCGCTCGCCGCGATCGCGGTTCCCGTGGCGATCGTCCTGAGCCTCCGCATCGAGAGCGTTCAGGACCGGGCCCTGGTCCGGATCTCGGAGAAACTCGAGCGCGAAACCGGGACGGGAGTGCGAGCGCGGGGCTTCGACCTCGATGCTTGGCGCGGCGTGATCGAGATACGCGGTCTTGAGGTCGCCTCGGCAGGCCACTCCCGCGAGCCGTTTCTCACCGCGCCCTTCGTCCGTTGCGAGCTCGACCTCCCTGCGCTGCTGCGCGGCCACGTCGTCGTTCGCGGCCTTACCGTCGACCGGCCACGGCTTCTGCTCGATGCTCCGCTCCCCCCCGCGACGAGCGATAGCGCGTCTCCCCTTGGGTTCCTGGGGGACTTGGAGATCCGCTCTTTCGAGTTGCGAGGAGGGGAGATCCCGGCCGGCGGGCCCGGGGCTCCCGGGGTCGCGTCGCTCGGGCCGTGGCAACTCTCCGATCTCGACGTGCGCGGGTCGGTCTCGAACGGGCGGGCTGCGGTCGTGCTCTCCCGGGCGTCTCTCCACGTCGAGCCGGTCTCGCGACCGGTCAATCTCGTCCTCGAGGGCTCGCTCGCGATCGCGAAGGACGGAGCGTTCGAGGTCGAGGCCCTGAAGGCCGACGGGTCGGGAATCTCGCTCGACGCTCGAGGATCCGGCGGCGTCGATCCGGGGCTCCGCGTCTCCGCGACGTACCGGCTGGACACCGAGCTCGCCCGGCTTGCGGCGGACCTCTTCGCCGGCGGCTCCATCGCGGTCTCCGGGCAACTCGACATCGGGGGCGGAAGCGGACCGAGAGGAACGGCGCGGGTCGAGGCGACCGGGGTCCCGCTGGACGCGCTCGAGCGCTGGGTCGCCCTCGACCTTCCACCGCCGCTCGTCCTGCGCGGGACTCGAGCCGACGGGAAGGGCGACTTCGAGTTCGACCTGTCGAACGTCGGCTCGCTCGCCGCGCTCCGGGGCGACGCGATACGCGGCGAAGCCTCTCTTTCCTGGCTGCGAGGCGGCACGCGCCTCCTCGACGCCTCGGTCCGCTCGGAGCCCGAGACGCCACCATCGGCCGAAGGCGTCGCGCGGTGCTCGCTGCGCGCCGCGCTCTTTCCCGAAGCCGAGGGAGAGCGGCGCCTCGAGGGCACCGCACGGATCCGCTCGTGGGGCGATCCGGCGGGAATCGACATCCTGGGGGCCACGCTCCACGCGAGGGAGCCGCGGATTCCCGCAGCGCTCGACCGGCTCGGAGTCCCCGTGCCTTGGCCCGATGCCGCGGCGCCCGGCGGCTCGCTCGACGCCACGGTCGAGGCCTCGGGCCCGCTCGTCGCGCCGCGTTTCCGTCTCGACGCGACCTGGCGCGACGAGAGCGAGACGCTCGCGGTCGTCTCGGCACGCTCGGCTCCCGGATGGCGGGCCTGGCCGCCCGCCCGTATCGCCGTCGACGTTGACGCGTCCGTCCTGCCCGAAGCTCCCGGTGCGAGACAGGCCAGCGTGCGGCTCGAGGGGCTCGAGCTGCGGGATGGAACCGCCCGTGTCGACCTTCCCGATCTCGGCCAGGCGGTCGCGGATCTTCTCCGCCGCACCGGGGTGGCGATTCCCTCCGGATCGCCCCGGCTCGACGAGCTGCTCTCGGGTCCCTTCGAGGCGGAAGCGCGGTTCTCCGGCAAGGCGACGAAACCTCTCGTCGCCATCGACTCGGCCTGGCATCCGGGCGGCGAAGGGATCGTCCGGCTCACCGCGACCGGCCGGCCGAACGGTCAGGCTCCCTTCTTCGACCTCGCGGAAGACGCGAAGCTCGAGGCCCGCGACGTGGACGCGAGCCGCTTCGGGGCGCCCGGCCTCGTCGTGCATTCCCTCGACGCCGTCTCGGACGGGAAGCGGGTGAGCGTCCGTAGCATCGCGGCAACGCTTCCACCCGCGAGTCCTGGGGCCCTGCGGGGCGAGCTTTCGGGAAGCGGAGGATTCGATCTCGCCTGGCCGCCACGTCTGGCCGACGCCGATCTCTCGATCGAGCACCCGATCGAGGGGGTCGACCGCGCGAGCGTCCGCGCGCAGCTCGACGGCGGCGTCGTTCGCATCGACCGACTGGACGTGGATTCCGGTTCCTCCCGCGCCTCCGCCCGCGGCTCGATCCCGCTCGCCGCCCTCGCGCGCTACGCCGGCCCGCTCCGGGAGCTGCTCGCGGGCTACCCCTACGGCCCGATTGCTCTCGAAGCCGAGGGGATCGACCTCGGCGCGCTGCAGCGCGCTCTCCCGCTTCCGGACACGTTTCCGAGAACGAGCGGCACGGTGGACGTGCGGCTCGCGCTCGACCCGGAGCGCCCGATGTCGTCCTCGGGACGGCTCGAGGCGCGGGGACTCGCGCTCGAGCTCGACGGACGACGGATCGCGGCGGAGGGCCCCGTCCGGATCGACCTCGACAACGGCAAGGCGACGCTGCCGGCGACCCCGCTCAGGAGCTTCGGCCCGAACGTGCCGGCGGGGCTGCCCGCGGAGCTCTCCGGCACCGTCGAGCTCTCGCAGGACTGGGTCCCGGGACAGGGTCCCGCCTCATTGATCCGGGATTTCTCCGCCGCCCTCCACGGGACGATCGACGCGGCGGCCCTGACGCGCTTCCTCGGAACCGGAAACGCCTCGGGAGCCCTCGTCGTGGACGCGAGCGCCCGCGGACCCCTGGGCGGCGTCGCGGCGGACGTGGAAGTTCGCGGTCCGGACGCCCGGATCTCGTTCCTCTCTCCCTACGCGACGCGCTTCGAGTCGCCCGAGGCCCGCTTCCACTTTCGCGGAGGCGCGCTCGAAATCGAGTCCGCGCGGTTCCGCTGGAACTCGGGCGAGCTCACGGTCCGGGGCACCATCGCTCCCCGCCGCGACTCCCGCGTCGCCGCGGAGTTCGACGGGGTGACGTACCGTCTCGAGTACGGCGTCACCGCGCGGCTCGGCGGCCAGCTCGAGCTGGTCTGGCCCGCGGAAGGCGACAGGGTCCTGCGCGGAGCCCTGAGCGTCGACCGGGCGACGCTCAGGCGCAACGTGTCCCTCGACCGGGAGATGCTCCGATCGCTCTTCGAGCCCGCCGGTGCGGCCGAGAGCGCGCTGCTCGAGACCGTTCTGATGGACCTCCAGGTCACGACGGTGCAGGGGCTCCAGATCCGGAACAACGTGGCCAGCCTCCACGCGGACTGGGACCCCCTCCACGTGACGGGCAGCCTCGCGGCGCCGAAGATCAGCGGGCAGGCCCGGGTCGTCCCCGGCGGTCTCCTGAACCTCTTCGGGAGCATCGTCCGGATCGACGAGGGGACCTTCTCGTGGTCCGGGGACCCGCCCTCGTCCCCTCGCGTCGCGCTGAAGACGACGAGCGCGGTCGAGGACCCCACGATCAAGAACCAGTGGTACAGCTCGTGGTACGCGGCGCCGGTGATGGGACCCGGACGCGGGGGGACCATGGATCTCACCGCGCAGCGGGCCTCGAGTGCCGAGACCATGGACGCCTTCGCTTCGGGGATGATGAGCTACTACCAGGACCGGCTCGCGGGCTCCGTCGGCGGGGGAGTGACCCAGACCGAGCTGAGCTACGAGCCGCTTCCCCTCTTCGGCGAGACGGACACCACGGCGCGGATGACGATCACGCAGCGCCTCTCGAGGTACGCCAAGTTCGTGGCCTCCTACAACCCGACCGATGCCGAGGCGCAGACGTTCGTCCTGGAGGCCCACGGACTCGACGCCGCGCCCAGCCTCGCGGTCCAGGCGTTCGAGAACGACGAGAAGCACCAGGGCGGCACGCTGCAGCAAACGGTCCGGCTCGGCAAGGGATACCTCGAAGACGAGTCCGCGGACCGTCTTCGCAAGGTGAGAATCGACGCCCCCGAGGGGATCTCGAAGCGCAAGCTGAAGAAGAACATCTCCTACCGCCCCGGCGACGCGCTCCCGGACGGCTCCGCGATGGACGCGGAGTTCGACGTGGTCGACGGCATGCGCCGTCTCGGCTACCCGCTCTCCGAGGTGTCGGTCGAGGCCGTGCCCCACTCTCCGAAGAAGGTCGATCTCGAGGTTCGCGTCGTGCCGGGGCCGAAGATCCGGTGCGAGTTCGAGGGAGACAGGCCACGGAAGGCCGCAAGGCGCGTCATCGCGGCGCTGTACCGGTTCGGCGAGGAGGAAGCGGCGTCGCTCGAGGAGATCCGGCAGGAAACGGTTCGCGCGCTGCAGTCCCGCGGCTACCTCGACCCGCGCGTCGAGGTGTCGGTCATGCGGGAAGGCGCGGGCGGCGAGGGCGAGCCCCTGACCGTCCGGGTGCAGGCGGAAGGGGGAAGGACGGCCGATCCCGACGCGCCGAGCTTCGCCGGCGTTCCGTCCAAGGAGGCCTCCGCCCTTTCATCCCTGTTCGCGACCAAGGACGCCCGCATCGCGCTGGCGGCGGGAGCGCCTGCGGCCGATCTCCGCGTCCGGCGCGCGCTTGCCGCCGCGGGCTATCCCGACGCGCGCGTGGCGGGGAGGGAGCTCTCCGAGGACGGGCGGAAGCTCGTCGTTCGCGTCGAGCCGGGCGGCCGGCAGCGGCTCGCCGGCATCGCGGTGCGGGGCCTCCCGCCGGGAGACGAGCAGCGCCTGCTGCCTCTCCTCGGACTCCGGGAGGGAGACCCGGTGGAAGCGGAGAAGGTCGCAGGGGCGGTCGTCGTGGTCGAGCGGGACATGATGAGCAAGGGACACGCGCAGTCCGACATCCGGGCCCGGCTGGAGCCGGTTTCGCCGGATCGCCTCCTCGACCGCAACCTGATCATCGACGCCTCCCCCGGGCCCGAGTTCGAGATCGGCGACGTCCGGTTCCGGGGAGCGCGGACCTCGAGGCCGGGCTGGCTCGAGTCCACCGCCGGCCTCTCCTCCGGCACGCCGGCGGACCCGCAGGAGATCTCGAAGGCGCGCTCGCGGCTCGCCCAGACGGGGGTCTTCCAGGAGATCCGGGTGTCGACCGACCCTCCGACGACCCGATCCGCCCGGGCCGGAGAGGCGGCCGAGCCCGATCGCACGATCCCAACCGCGGTCCTCTTCGATCTCGCCGAGAAGAAGCGATGGCAGCTCGCCTACGGCGGGCGGTACGAGACCGAGGTGGGCTTCGGCGTCATGGTCAACCTCGACAACTTCAACTCGCTCGGCCGCGGGCAGACGACGGGGTTGAGGGGCGTTTACGCCGCGAACGATCAGGAGATTCAGCTCTACCACGTGGTTCCTCGACTCTTCGGAGAGCGCTCCTCGCTCGAGGGCTTCCTCCAGTACAAGAGGGAGCTGACCGAGGGCGTCTGGTCCGAGGGCGAGCAGGCTTGGTTGCAGGCGTCGTTCCCGCTGACGAAGCGCTGGCGAAACCGGACCTACGTCGTATTCGAGTGGCGGACCCTGACCTCCGAGGAGCCCGACACCCCGCTCGACCAGCGGGCGATCAGCCCGCGGGTCGGCTGGCAGCTCGTGTACGACTCGCGGGTCCTTCCGAGCATGGGGATAGGGCGCTCGAAGGGGTTCTTCTACGGCCTCAACCTGGTGGGCTCCACCGAGGCGATCGGAAGCGACCTGACCGGCCTCGGCACGTACCAGCAGTGGAGCCACTACCTTCCGCTCGGAGATCCGGAGAGGGGCCGGTTCGACTGGGCCCACTCCTACCGCGTGAGCACGATCGACGTGAAGGGCGAGTCCGTCCCGACCGACAGCCGGCTGCGGGCGGGCGGAGAGTTCTCCGTGCGAGGCTACCCGACCAACAGCCTCGGGCCGCAGGACGAAGAGGGCAACGCGCTCGGGGGAGAGTTCCTCGTGATCGCGAACGAGGAAATGCATGTCCGGCTATGGAGATCGTTCTCGAGCCTGCTGTTTGTCGACGTGGGAAACGTCTGGCCGACCCTCGGCGGCTTCGACTGGCGCTTTTCGGCGAGCTACGGGCTCGGCCTCAGATGGTCCTCGCCCATCGGTCCGCTGCGTTTCGACTGGGCCGTCCCGATCAACCCGAGGCCGAACGACCCCGGCCAGACGTTCTACCTCGGGTTCGGCAACGTCTTCTGAGAGCGAGCGACGGCGCGCCTTCGGAAGCGCTCTCCTCCCTCACGCCCCTCCGGCTCTCGACCCGCGGTCCCCACGCTTTTCCAGCCGCTCCTGGGCCTCCGCGATGTGGTTCTTCAGGATGAACAGGCGCTGCGTGAAGTGGAGCGGGACCTTGAGGCGGTTCACGCGCCTCGCCAGCTCCTCGAGCGCCGCGGCGAGGGCGAAGGCCGCCTCGCCGGAGGGGTGCGCCTCCAGCTCCATCTCGATGACCTTCAGCTCGCGGTAGAGGCTGAACATCCGGCGCTCGATCGCGAACTCGTAGACCATCGGCAAGTAGCGCGCAAGGGGCAGCACCACGGCGAACAGCGGAACGAGGAGGATCAGCAGGCGCTCCGCGAGGTCGGACAGCCAGTACGGGAGGTGGCCGTAGAGGTACGGCCGCCCCGACTTGTAGAACTCGCGGGCATAATGGCTCAGCGGCAGGTCGATCGCCTCGGGGGCGGGGAACCGCCCTGCCTTGTTGAAGATCCCCGGTCCGCCGTGCACCTCCACGGCCGCGTCGAGGAGAAGGTACTGCAGCGCGGGGTGGAGGTCCTTGCGCACCGCCAGGCTTCCCTCGACCGCGAGCAGGCTCACGTCCGCGGGCGGTATGTTCCTTTCCAGGTCGGCCACGCCCGTCGGCAGCACCAGCTTGTTCAGGTGGGGGAAGAGGGCGACGTAGGCGTCCGCGCGGGGGTAGGTCACGAGCGTGATGCCGTCGGCGGCGAGGAGCTTGCGCACCGCCGGCGACTGCCAAGACGTCAGCATGACGGCGGCGTCGAGCTCGCCCCGGAGCAGCGCCTCCGCGGCTCGCTCGGGCGCGAGCCCGAGCAGCTCGACCCGCTTCTCGTCCACGCCGTTGAGCTCGAGCAGGCGGCGGGCCAGCACCCGCGTGCCGCTTCCCTCGGGGCCGATCGAGATGCGCTTGCCCAGCAGCGCCTCGGCCCGGGCGCCGGCTTGCGGGACACCTCGATAGAACAGCCAGAGAGGCTCGAAGGAGACCGTCCCGAGCGAGACGAGATCGGACGAATCCTCCCCGCCGGCGATCCCGGCCTCGACGAACGCGACGCTCACGCCCGAGCGGGGGTCGCGCAGCCTGGCGAGATTCTCCACCGCGCCCGCCGAGGGAAGCAGCTCGAGCTCGAGACCCGAACGGGCGAGGATGGCGCGATAGCGCGCGCCGAGCTCTCGGTTGGCGCTCCCCTCGGGACCGGTGGCCATGACCAGCGTGCGAGGCGGAAAAATGCTCTTGCTGGTGACCAGCATCCAGACGGCGGCGGCCGCGACGGCGAGCACGAGGGCCGCCGCGACGATCGCGAAGGTACGCCGGCGGCGGGGCTTCCTCGGGCTGCTTTCATTTGGCATCGCCGCCCCTTCTCACTTCATGAGGAGCACGATGACGGGTCCCCACGCCGTCAGGAGGATGTTCCCGACGGCGTACGGCACCGTGTAGCCGAGGACCGGCAACTTGCTCTGCGCTTCGTCCTGGATGGCCCGGAGCGCGGCGGTGACCGTCCCGGCTCCGGAGCAGGCGCCGAGGAGGATCACCGGGTTCATCTTGAGGACGTACCGCCCGAAGAGCAGCGCCGCGACGTGCGGCGTGACCGCGACGACCAGGCCGACCAGGAGGAGGCTCGGGCCGGTCGCCTTCAGGCCGCTGACGAAAGTCGGCCCGGCGCTCAACCCGACGACCCCGATGAACACGGCGAGCCCCACCGTGTCGAACACCCAGAGCGCCGGCTCCGGGATGCGGCCGAACGTCGGCCGAACCGACCGCAGCCATCCGAACACCAGCCCCATGATCAGGGCGCCCCCGCTGGTCGTCAGGCTCAGAGGCAGCCCGCCGACCGTGACGGAGAGGAGGCCGACCAGGCCCCCGAGCAGGATGCCGAGGCCGACGAAGATCATGTCGGTCTCGTTCGACGGCGGCTCGATGTAGCCGATCGCCTTCCCCGCGCGCTCGACGTCCCCGACGGGGCCCGAGATCTGGAGCAGGTCGCCGCGGTTCAGCGTCGTCGTGTAGGTGAACGGGATCTCCTCGCCTCCGCGCACGAGCTTGATGAGTGCGACTCCCCGCCCGTGCTCCTCGGCCACGTCCGCGAGCGTGCGCTCGGCCAGCGCCTTGTTCGTGAGGACGACGTCCCGGACGGCGAGCGGGAAATCGAGCAGCTCGTGGTCCTCGACCTCGACGCCGAACCGGGCAGGGTCCGCGAGGATCACCCGCCGGCGGGCCGCGACCGCGATCACGTCGCCGGGGCGAAGAACGGTGTCGGGCACGGACTCGATGATCTCGCCGGCGCGCCGGATGCGCGCGACGAACACGCGATCCGGCGCCGCGGCCTTCTCCAGCGCCGCGACCGTCCCGTTCGCGAACGGCCCGTCGGGGAGGCGGTAGGTGCGGAGCGCCCACTCCCTGTAGGCGGACTGAGCGCCGGGCGCGGACTCCCGCTTCCCGCCCGACATCTCCATCTCGAGCTTGCGGCTCTCCGCTTTCAGGTTCACCTTGAGGAGCCGCGGCGCCAGCGCCGAGAGGAACCAGACGACGAAGCCCGTGCCCACGAGGTAGCTGACCGCGTAGGCGACCGGGATGTTGTTCAGCAGGCGGTTCTTTTCCGCTTCCGGCAAGTCCAGGCGGTTGATGGTGTCGCCGGCGGTGCCGATGACGGTGGACTCGGTGAAGGCCCCGGCCATGAGGCCGGCCGCGGTCCCGCAATCGTACTTGAGCGCCTTGGCGGCAACGACCGTCGTCACCAGGCTGGTCACGCAGAGGACGACCGTGAGCGACACCTGCGACAGGGCGTTTTTCTTGAGCCCCCTGAAGAACTGCGGGCCGACCTTGTAGCCGGTGGCGAACAGAAAGAGGTCGAAGAAGACGATCTTGACGATGGGGGCGACCCGGATGTCGAGCTGGCCGATGATCACCCCGGCGAGCAGGGTGCCCACGACGTTCCCGAGACTGAAGGTCCCGATGCGGATCCGGCCGATCAGGAAGCCGGCCGCGAGGGTCAGGAAGAGGGCCAGCTCCGGGTTCTCGCGAAGGATCGTCGCGAAGGTCGCCATGGGCGTCCGTCCCTCCTTGCGAGGCGGGAACGACGGCTGCCGCTGCCGCCGGTCCTACACCAACTCAGACGTTGTCGGCCTCCGTGGAGCTGCGCCGCCTGCCAGCCGCCTTCTTCCCCTCCGCGCCCCATCTCCAGTCGAGGACCGAGGGGTGGTCCTCGCCGCGCTCCTCGATGAAGTGGCGATGGTCGATGAGCGCGTCGCGGATGGCCTGCTTGGCGTACGCCGCGCGCGAGCCGAGCTGGGGCAGCCGGTCGATCACGTCCTGCACCAGGTGGAAGCGGTCCAGGTCGTTCAGCACGCACATGTCGAACGGCGTCGTGGTCGTGCCCTCTTCCTTGTAGCCGCGGACGTGGAGGTTCTTGTGGTTCGTCGCGGCGGTAGGTGAGGCGATGGATCAGCCACGGGTAGCCGTGGAAGGCGAACACGATCGGGCTTGTCCTTCGTGAACAGCGTGTCGAAATCCTGGTCGCTCAGGCCGTGCGGGTGCTCGCTCGACGGCTGGAGCTTCATCAGGTTCACGACGTTGACGACGCGCACCTTCAGCTTCCGGCAGGTGTCGGCGGATCAGGTCCACCGCCGCCAGCGTCTCGAGCGTGGGCACGTCGCCGCAGCAGGCCATCACGACGTCGGGCTCGCCGCCGCGGTCGTTGCTGGCCCACTCCCAGATGCCGACGCCGGCGGTGCAGTGCTTGACCGCCTGGTCCATGGTCAGCCACTGCGGCGCCGGTTGCTTGCCGGCGACGACGACGTTGACGTAGTTGCGGCTGCGCAGGCAGTGGTCGGTGACCGAGAGCAGGCAGTTCGCGTCCGGCGGCAGGTACACGCGGACCACCTCGGCCTTCTTGTTCACGACGTGGTCGATGAAGCCCGGGTCCTGGTGGGAGAAGCCGTTGTGGTCCTGCCGCCAGACGTGCGAGCTCAGCAGGTAGTTGAGCGAGGCGATCGGCCGCCGCCAGGGAATCTCGTGGCAGACCTTCAGCCACTTGGCGTGCTGGTTGAACATCGAGTCGATGATGTGGATGAAGGCCTCGTAGCAGGAGAAGAAGCCGTGCCGGCCCGTGAGCAGGTAGCCTTCGAGCCAGCCCTGGCACTGGTGCTCGCTCAGCATCTCCATGACGCGGCCGTCGGGCGCCAGCTTGTCGTCGAAGGGGAACCGCTCGGCCATCCAGGCGCGGTTCGTCACTTCGAGCGCGTCCTGCCAGCGGTTCGAGTTGTTCTCGTCGGGGCTGAAGAGGCGGAAGTTCCTCGCGCCGAGGTTCAGCTTCATCACGTCGCGCAGGAACCGGCCCATCACGCGCGTGGATTCGGCGTCGGTCTCTCCCGGCTTCCGGACGTCCACGGCGTACTGGCGGAAGTCCGGCAGCTCGAGGTCGCGGAGAAGCAGGCCGCCGTTGGCGTGCGGATTGGCGCTCATCCGCCGGTTCCCCCGCGGCGCGAGCTCGGCGAGTCTCGGGCTTGAGCCGGCCGCTCTTGTCGAACAGCTCCTGCGGTCCGTAGCTCTTCATCCACTGTTCGAGGAGCGTCACGTGCCCGGGCTTCTCGTGCATCTCGCCCATCGGCACCTGGTGCGAGCGCCAGGAATCCTCGGTGCGCTTGCCGTCGATCTCCTTGGGGCAAGTCCAGCCCTTGGGAGACCGCAGGACGATCATCGGCCATCGCGGGCGCGCGGTCGCCCCGCCCCCTGCGCGCCTCGGACTGGATGCGCTGAATCTCCCCGACGGCCTCGTCGAGCGCTGCCGCCATGAGCTGGTGCATCTTCTCCGGCTCGCTCCCCTCGACGAAGATGGGGACGTAGCCGTAGCCGCGGAAGAGCTGATCCAGCTCCTCGTGGCTGATGCGGGCGAGCACGCAGGGGTTGGCGATCTTGTAGCCGTTCAGGTGCAGGATCGGCAGCACCGCGCCGTCCGTCGCCGGATTGAGGAACTTGTTCGAGTGCCAGCTCGTGGCCAGCGGACCGGTTTCGGCCTCGCCGTCGCCCACGACCGCGGCGACGATGAGGCCGGGGTTGTCGAAGGCCGCACCGTACGCGTGGCTCAGCGCGTAGCCGAGCTCGCCGCCCTCGTGGATCGAGCCCGGGCGTCTCGGGGGCGACGTGGCTCGGGATGCCGCCGGGGAAGGAGAACTGCTTGAACAGCCTCTTCATCCCCTCCTCGTCCTGCGAGATGTTCGGGTAGACCTCGCTGTAGGTGCCTTCCAGCCAGGTGTTGGCCACGATGCCGGGGCCCGCCGTGCCCCGGGCCGATGATGTAGATCATGTCGAGGTCGCGTTCCTTGATGACCCGGTTGAGATGGACGTAGATGAAGTTCAACCCGGGCGTCGTTCCCCAGTGGCCGAGCAGCCGCGGCTTGACGTGCTCCTTCTTGAGCGGCTACTTGAGCAGCGGATTGTCCTGGAGGTAGATCTGGCCGACGGAAAGGTAGTTGGCCGCGCGCCACCAGGCGTCGATCTTGCGGAGCTGGTCGGAGTTGAGAGGGTTCCCGGTCTTCGCGTCGGTCTTCTTCACGGTTTGTCCTTTTCGCGAGAAGGGCAACGAGATTCTACCGCAGTCCGGGACCCGCGGCGGCGCGTTGAGGCCCGGTCTGCTTCTCACCGCCGGCTGGGGCGCGCGCGGATTTCATCTCCCTGAGGTCCGGTGCGAAATAGAAGAACCAGCGCAGCGTGTGGTTCAGGTCGTACTGGTACCCGCTCGACTTCTGCTGGTACACCAGCATGTACCCGAGGTCGAAGCTCCAGGAGCGGGTCATGCTCTTCTTGACCCCGGCGAAGAACCGGTTCTGGTCGAAGGTGTTCAGGACGACGTCCTTTCCGAACTGGACGAGGATCTCGTCGGAAAAGACCAGCGACGGAACCGACGTCTTCTCGGAAACGGGGATCGTGAAGCTGAGTAGATACCGGACCCGGTCCGAGAAGAGCGTCTCGCCCGTCAGGGCGTCGTCCTTGACCTCCTGCTGCCAGCGCTGCTCGTTTCGAAGCCGGTGGAGCACGGTGGCCTTCCCGAATCTCGCCACGTACTGGAGCTGCTGGTAGAGGCGGTTCTCGTTGGACCAGGTTTCGCACCCGTCGCAGGAGGGAGCCTTCCACATGTGGGCGTACCCGAGAACGAGCGTGAGTTTCTCCGTGAGCCAGTAATCCGCCCCGAAACGGACGAAGTAGAAGCTGGGGTCCTGGAGGAAGTCGTTTCGTCGGACGTGAACGTCCGCGACCATGCCCCACTTGTCCGTGAAGCGGGTCGTAGTGTTGAGGCTCGCCCAGAACTGGACCTGCTCGTTGATTTCCTTGGAGTCCTGGGCGCGAGACAGGTACGGCGCGAGCGCACCGACAGCGAAGACGAGGACCGCGAACGCGTTCCGTCGGATCCTCGGGGCGCGTCCTCTCGCGGGGCTGGGAAGCCGTCCCACCGCACCTTTCCGCAGCTGCCCGCTCACCGCGGCGCCCTCCAGGAAGGGGGGATCGTGCCACCAACCGCGCACGGGAGCAATGGCTCTCCGATTTCTCCTCGCGGGGCCGCGCGGGCCCCGCGGTGCGGCCGCTTCCGCGCGCCCCGGGGCGGACCCGGTAAAACTCCCAGTCTTGATTTCCCCGGTAGGCGCGGGTAATCTCTCGTCCGCATCCTGGAAGTCGGTTTCGGTCGCCCGCGGCGCAAAACGGGGCGGTCCCCGTGCAAGGGGGGAAACATCCGTGAAGAAGACGACCTTCGTCGTGCTTGCGCTCGCGCTGGCGGCTGTCGCCGCGGCGTGCGCCAAGAAGGAACAGGCCGCGGCGGCGCCCCCCGAAGTGTACGTGGCCGACGTCGTCCAGAAGGACGTGCCGGTCTACCTCGAGGTGGTCGGCCAGACCCGCGGCTCGCAGGACGTGGAGATCCGCGCGCGCGTCGAGGGCTACCTCGATTCGGTGAACTTCACCGAGGGCAGCTTCGTCAGGAAGGGCGCCCTCCTCTACCACATCGACCCGAAGCCGTTCGAAGCCAAGCTCGCCCGGGCCAAGGCGGAGTTCGAGACCTGCAAGGCGCGTCTCGCAAAGACGAACAACGACGTCACGCGCCTGACCCCCCTCGCCGCCCAGCAGGCGGTCAGCCAGCAGGAGCTCGACAACGCGCTCGCGGCGCAGGACGCCGCGAAGGCCCAGGTCGACGCGGCCCAGGCGGCCGTGGACAACGCGGCGCTCGATCTCGGGTACACGACGATCCGCTCCCCGATCGACGGGCTCGTGGGCACCACGAACGTGAAGTCCGGGAACCTCGTGGGACGCGGGGAGAGCACGCTCCTCACGACCATCTCCCAGGTTGAGCCGATCCTGTTCCGCGCGGGGATCAGCGAGGCGGAGTACCTGCGACTGGCCAAGCGACTCGGGGACAAAGAGGCGCCCGGGAAGGCTCCCGAGGAGGGGTCCATCGAGCTGATCCTCGCCGACGGAACGGTCCATCCCTACAAGGGAAGCGTCGACGCCGTCGAGCGCGCGATCGATCCCACGACCGGCACGCTCGCCATTCAGGTCCGTTTCGAGAACCCGGGCCGGGTGGTGCGTCCCGGCCAGTACGGCAGGGCGCGCGCCCAGGTCGAGGTGAAGAAGGACGCGCTCCTCGTGCCGCAGCGGGCGGTCGCGGAGCTGCAGAACCTCTACAGCGTTGCGGTCCTGACCGAAGGGGACAAGATCGCCTTCCGCAACGTCAAGGTCGGGCCGCGCGTGGACGGCATGTGGGTGATCGAGGAGGGACTCAAGCCCGGCGAGAAGGTCGTGGTCGAGGGGTTGCAGAAGGTGCGGGAGGGGGCGGTCGTGAGCCCGAAGCCCGTTCCGGCCCCCGCCACGGGATCCGGCGCCGCGGAGCCCGCGGCCGGCGCCGGGGCGGCGAAGTAGGCCATGGCACGCTTCTTCGTCAACCGGCCGATCGTCGCGATGGTGATCTCCATCGTCATGGTGCTCCTGGGTCTCGTGGCCATGAAGAGCCTGCCCATCGCGCAGTACCCCGAGATCGTGCCGCCGATGGTCCAGGTCACCACCACCTTCGTCGGCGCCTCCGCGACCGACGTCGAGGCCTCGGTGGCGACGCCGATCGAGCAGAAGGTCAACGGCGTCGAGAAGTCCATCTACATGAAGTCCACGAACGCGAACGACGGCACCCTGACCCTCAAGGTGTCGTTCGAGGTCGGCTCGAACCTCGACATGGACAACGTTCTCACCCAGAACAAGCTCTCGGAGGCGATGCCCCAGCTGCCGCAGTCGGTCAAGAACTACGGCGTGGCGGTCAAGAAGGCGCTCGCCTTCCCGCTCCTCGTCATCTCGATCAAGTCCCCCAAGGGAACCTACGGCAGCGACTTCCTCGCGAACTACACCACGATCAACGTCAACGACGCCATCGCCCGCATCCCCGGGGTCGGCCAGATCAACCTGTTCGGGGGAAGCGATTACGCGATGCGGATCTGGCTGCGCCCCGATCGCATCGCCAAGCTCTCTCTCACGGTGCCGGACATCGTGAACGCCATCTCCCAGCAGAACATGCTCAGTCCTGCCGGGCAGATCGGCGGGCCCCCGTCGGCGCCGGGCACCGAGTACACGTACACGGTCCGCACCCAGGGGCGCCTGCTCAACGAGCAGGAGTTCGGCGAGATCATCGTCCGCAGCAACCCCGACGGGTCGCAGGTGCGCCTCAAGGACGTCGCGCGCCTCGAGCTGGGGACCAGCTCTACAACTCCTTCGGCCGCCACAACGGCGGCCCCGCCGCGGTCATCGCCGTCTTCCAGATCCCCGGCACCAACGCCCTCGAGGTGGCCGACAAGATCAAAGCGACGATGGCGGAGCTCAGCCAACGCTTCCCGCGGGACATGGAGTTCCTGATCTCCCTCGACACGACGCTCCCCGTCCGCGAGGGGATCAGCGAGATCATCCAGACCCTGTTCGAGGCGGTGCTCCTCGTCCTCCTCGTGGTGTTCGTGTTCCTGCAGAACTGGCGGGCCACCCTGATCCCGCTCATGACCGTGCCGGTGTCGCTCGTCGGCGCGTTCATGTTCTTCCCGCTCCTCGGCTTCTCCATCAACGTGCTGTCGCTCCTCGGCCTGGTGCTCGCGATCGGGATCGTCGTGGACGACGCGATCGTGGTCGTCGAGGCGGTGATGCACCACATCGAGCAGGGGCTGCCTCCGAAGGAGGCGACGCTCAAGGCCATGGAGGAGGTGTCGGGACCGGTCGTCGCGATCGGCCTCATCCTGGCCGCGGTCTTCGTGCCGGTCGGGTTCATGGGAGGGATCACGGGGCGGCTCTACCAGCAGTTCGCGATCACGATCGCCCTCTCCGTGCTCCTCTCGGTCGTGAACGCCCTGACCCTGAGCCCGGCGCTCGCCTCCCTGCTGCTCAAGGCGCCGACGGGAAAGAAGACGCTGCTGACCCCATTCTACAACGGGTTCAACAAGGTCTTCGGCCGCGTCACCGACGGGTACGTCGGCTTCGCGGGCATCCTCGTCCGGAAGTCCCTGCGGAGCATGCTCTTCATCCTGGTGCTCGTCGCCCTGATCGTGCCGATCGTCCGGCGCATCCCCGGCGGATTCGTCCCCGAGGAGGACCAGGGCTATCTTCTCGTGAACGCGATGCTCCCCGACGCGGCCTCGCTCGAGCGGAGCGACCTCGTGATGCGCAAGGTCGAGAAGATCCTGAAGGAGAACGAGGGGATCGCCGGGTTCAACACGATCACCGGGTTCAGCCTCGTGACCGGCGCCTACTCCACGAACATGGGGTTCTTCTTCGTCGAGCTCAAGCCCTGGGAGGAGAGAAAGGGCGAGAAGCTCCACGCGAACGGGATCGTCGCGGACCTCAACCGGGCCTTCGCCCAGCAGATCCCCGAGGCCGGCGTCGCGGCCTTCGGTCCGCCGGCGATTCCCGGCCTCGGGACCGGCGCCGGGTTCACGCTCGAGCTCCAGGACCGGAGCGGCGGGACGCCGAAGTACCTCGCCGACCAGGCGGCGCGCTTCATCGAGGCGGCGCGCAAGCGGCCGGAGATCGGGCGCATCAACACCCTCTACCGCGCCAGCGTCCCGCAGGTGTACGCGGACATCGACCGGAGCAAGGTGCTCAAGTTGGGCGTCCCGCTCCAGGACGTGAACACGACGCTCGGCGCGCTCCTGGGCAGCTCGTACGTGAACGACTTCAACCGCTTCGGGCGCGTGTACAAGGTCTACGTCCAGGCCGAGCCGGAGTACCGCAAGGACCCGAAGCAGCTCGGCCTCTTCTTCGTCCGCAGCGCCGGCGGGAACATGATCCCGCTCGACACGCTCGTCACGGCCGGGCCCACGTCGGGGCCGGAGTTCACGAACCGCTTCAACCTCTTCCGCACGGCGGAGGTGACCGGCGTGCCCGCTCCCGGCTACTCCTCGACGCAGGCACTCGACGCCCTCGAGGAGACCGCCAAGGAGGTCCTGCCCCCCGAGATGAGCTACGACTGGGCCGACATGTCGTACCAGGAGCGGAAGGCGCCGGGCGTGGCGGTCGTGTTCGCCCTCGCGATCCTCCTCGTGTTCCTGGTCCTCTCCGCCCAGTACGAGAGCTGGGGGCTTCCCTTCAGCGTGCTCCTCGGGACGCCGTTCGCGGTGTTCGGCGCCTACCTCGGCCTCTGGCTGGCGCGCCAGTTCTCGCAGAGCTACGTCAACAACGTCTTCGCCCAGATCGGCCTCATCATGCTGATCGGACTGGCCGCGAAGAACGCCATCCTGATCGTCGAGTTCGCGAAGATGCTGCGCGAGCAGGGCAAGGGGATCGTCGAGTCGGCGCTCGAATCCGCGAAGCTCCGCTTCCGCCCGATCCTGATGACGGCCTTCGCGTTCATCCTGGGGGTCACCCCGCTGCTCACCGCGTCCGGGGCCGGCGCCGAGGCCCGCAAGGTCATGGGCATGGCCGTCTTCGCGGGAATGCTGATCGCGACGATCCTGGGCGTCTGCCTGATCCCGGTGCTGTTCGTCGTGGTCGAGAAGGTCACCGGAGGCGGCAAGCCGCACGCCCCGGCGCCGGCCGCGGGGCCGGCCGAAGTCGAAGCCCACGGCTCGGGAGGGCACTGACGTGAACGCCTCCCGCTCGTTGCGTCTCGTGGCGGCGGCCGTCGCCGTCGCGCTCCTCGGCGGCTGCACGGTCGGCCCCGAGTACAGGCGACCGGAGGTCGCCGTCCCCGAGAACCACCGCGGCCTCCCGGGTGCCCCTCCCCAGGAGTCGCTGGCCGACCTGCCCTGGTGGCAGGTCTTCGACGACCCCACGCTGCAGTCGCTGATCCGCGATGCGGTCGCGGGGAACTACGACCTGCGCATCGCGGCCTCGAGGGTCATGGAGGCCCGCGCTCAGGCGGGCATCGCGAAGTCGTTCCTCTATCCCCAGATAGGCGCGTCCGGCGGATTCGTCACCCGCCAGCTGCCGCGCCTCTCCGATCCCCCGCAGGCCGGCGAGGACAGGACCACGCAGAACTGGAACGTCGTGGCGGATCTCTCCTGGGAGATCGACCTCTTCGGCCGGATCCGCCGGGAGAAGCAGGCCGCCGTCGCCCGCTACCTCGCCACGGAGGAAGGGCGCCGCGGCGTCCTCATCGCCCTCGTGGGGGAGGTGGCCTCGACCTACTTCTCGCTCCGCGAGCTCGACCTCGAGCTCGAGATCGCGCGCGGCACGCTGGCCTTGAACGACGAGACGGTCGCCTTCTACTCGCGCCGCCTCGCGGGAGGCGTCTCGAACCGGCTCGAGTTGGACCAGGCGCAGGCGAACCGGGCGGTCACCGCCTCGACGATCCCCGACATCGAGCGCCGGATCGCGCTCACGGAGAACGCGCTCAACGCGCTGCTCGGCCGTCTGCCGGGGCCCATTCCCCGGGGGACCGTCCTGACCGACTGGCGCTTCCCCCCGCGGGTTCCCGCCGGCATCCCGGCCGCGCTACTCGAGCGGCGACCCGACGTGCTCCAGGCGGAGCAGCGCTTGGTCGCCGCCAACGCCGACGTCGGCGCCGCCCGCGCCCTGTTCTTCCCGACGATCAGCCTCTCGGGCAGCCTCGGCGGTCTGAGCCACGACCTGTCGGAAGTCCTGAAGAGCGACAGCATCCTGTACTCGCTGGGCGCCGGGATCTTCCAGCCGATCTTCCAGGGCGGGCGGATCCGCCGCAACTACGAGGCCAACCAGGCGCGCTTCGAGGGGGCGGTGGCGGAATACCAGAAGGCGGCGCTCAACGGCTATCGCGAGGTGGCCGACACCCTGGTGACGATCCAGAAGCTGGGCGAGGCGCGCACTGAGCAGGAGAAGGGCGTGGCGGCCCTGCAGGACGCGGGCACGCTCGTCCGCGCCCGGTACGACACGGGCCTCTCGAACTACCTCGAGATCCTCATCGCGGACCAGGCCCTCTTCCAGCAGCAGCTTCTGCTCGCGAGGACCCGCGGAGCGGAGCTGCAGTCGCTCGCGCAGCTCTACCGGGCGCTGGGCGGCGGATGGCAGCAGGAGACCGCGGCCGCCACCACGGGCGCGAGCGAGCCGGCGAAGTAGGAATCCGCCCCTTCTTGCGCGGTTCCCGGCGGAGCGCCGGGGTCAGTACTTCTCCTTGACGAACTTGAACGGGTGCTTGGACTCCCGGTAGCCGCCCGGCTTCTGGCGCTTGGGCAGCTTCACCTTCTCGCGCGGGAGCTTCTTGTAGGGGATCTTCCCGAGAAGATGCTCGATGATGTTGAGGCGCGCGCTCTTCTTGTCGTCCGAGCGCGCCACGTACCAGGGCGCGAACTTCGTGTCGGTGGCCTCGAACATCGCGTCGCGCGCCTTCGAGTAGTCGTACCAGCGGCTGTACGACTTCAGGTCCATCGGCGAGAGCTTCCAGACCTTACGACCGTCCTCGATGCGCGATTCGAGCCTCTTGGTCTGCTCCTCCGGGCTGACCTCGAGCCAGTACTTGAGGAGGATGATGCCGGAGTCCACCATCGCCTTCTCGACCATCGGCACCGCCTTGAGAAACGCCCGCGCCTGCTCCTCGGTGCAGAAGCCCATCACCCGCTCGACCCCCGCGCGGTTGTACCAGCTGCGGTCGAAGATCACGACCTCCCCGGCGGCCGGCCAGTGCGGAATGTAACGCTGAAGGTACATCTGGCTCTTCTCGCGGTCGCTCGGGGCCGGGAGCGCCACGACCCGGAACACCCGAGGGCTCACGCGCTCGGTGATCGCCTTGATCGTCCCTCCCTTGCCCGCGCCGTCGCGCCCCTCGAAGACGATGCACACCTTGGCGCCCTTCCGCACGACCCACTCCTGCAGGTGGACGAGCTCCTCGTGCAGCTTGGCCAGTTTCCTGTCGTATTCCTTTCCCTTCATGGCCACGGCTCCTCCCATCGACTCACCTCGCGGGGCCCGAGCCCCCGGTTCGCTCGAATCTCTCGACGGCTCCCTCGACGTTGAAGAACATCCGCTCCCGGCCCAGTGCCGCTCCGAGCTTCGACCTCTGCACGACCTCGAGCACCGTGGGGTTCAGGGCCGCGAGCCACAGCATGATTCCAAGATTCCGGAGCCGCTCCTCCTCCTCGACGAGCATCTTGAGAGCCGTGTACTCGAGATCGATCAGGGCGCTGCAGTCCAGCAGCACGACCGACGGCTTCGCGGCATCGACGAGCGGCAGCATCCGGTCGCCAATCGCTTGCGCGTTGACGAAGAAGGCCCGCCCCTCGGTTCGCAGGATGAGCAACCCAGGCCAGGTCTCGTCGTCCGGGTGCTCGCGCGACAGCGCCCGGAACGCGTTCGTGCCCCGTTTTCGGCCGAGGGCGTAGACGGGGGGGGCGTAAGCCTGGTGCGCGAGGGACACGAGCGAGACGATCACCGCGGCAAGGATGCCCCGCAGCGTGCCCAGGACCGCGACGCCGGCGAGCGCCGCGATCGCCCAGCGGAACTCGACCCGGCGCACGCGACGGATCTCGAGGAACTCGGCCGGCTTGATCATCTCGATCGAGTAGGCCACGACCACGGCGGCGAGCACCGCGTGCGGCATGAAGGCGATCACCGGTGCGAGCACCAGGAGCGTCGCCAGCGCGCCCACGGCGGTGACCAGCTCGGAAACCTGGGTCCGCGCTCCCGACTTCCGGTTGACCGCGGTCTGCGTCGTGCCGCCACCGGCCGGCATCGCCCCGAGGAATCCACCTCCCACGTTGGCGAGGCCCAGAGCCACGAGCTCCTGGTTCGGAGCGGGGCGCGGCTCTCCGGGGCCGCGGAAGGCGCGGCCCGCCGCGATCGTTTCCGTGAAGCTCATCAGCGCGATACCGGCGGCGCCCGGCCACATCAGAAGGAGCAGGTCGAGCCTCGGTGCGACGAGCGACGGGAGGCCGCCCGGCACGCTCCCCACGGTCGCGACACCCGCGCGATCCAGCGCGAAGACGGCCGACGCCGCGATGCCCGCGGCCACCGCCACGAGCGGCGCGGGCACCCGGGGCGCGAAGCGCTCGAGGCCGAAGATCACCGCGAGGACTCCCAGCGCCACTGCGGCGGTCAGGAGGGACGTCTCCGGTGCGTGCCGGACGATCGCGAACAGGCTCCGGAAGAAGCCCGTCTTCTCGAAGTGGATGCCGAGGAGCTTGGGGACCTGGTCCACGACGATCACGAGCCCGATCCCCGACTTGAAGCCCGTCAGCACGGGGTCGGAAATGAAGTTCGCGATGAAGCCGAGCCGGAACACGCCGGCGAGCACGAGCATCGCTCCGACGAGGAGCGCCAGCGTCGCGCCCGCGACGATGAGCTCCGCGGGATCACCTCCGGGCGCCACCTCCCCGAGCTCGGCCGCCGCCAGGATGGCGATCGTCGTCGTCGTGCTGACGCTCAAGGGCCGCGACGTGCCCAGGACCGCGTAGATGACCATCGGCACGAGCACGGTGTACAGGCCGACCTGGACCGGCAGCCCCGCGATCGTGGCGTACGCCATCGCCTTGGGGATGACCACCGCGGCGGTCGTCAGCCCGGCCAGGATGTCGGGGCGGAGCCATTCCCTACGGTAGCCGCGGAGCCACTCTAGGCTCGGAACGAGGCCGGGCCGTCTCACCGCGCGCTCCGCATCTCAGAACTCGACGCCCAGCGACACCACGTACGTCGGGTCGGTCCATCCGAGGTTGAACACGTAGGTCGATAGGGACCAGCTCTTGCGGGAGAAGCCGATCAGTATTCCGCGCTGCACGTCGAGGTCCGTTTCGTACGCGCGGGTCCGCTGGGAGGCGAGGCCGGCGCGGAACCACTCCGCCGGGGAGTACGCCAGCTCGCTCCAGAAGTAGAGGAAGTTCCCGCTGCTGTCGCTCGAGTCGAAGAGATACTCTCCCTCGGTGTAGAACTCGAGCTTCTTGTACGCGACCGTGATCTCGCACCCGGGCGCGATGCCCCGCACGTCCCCGAATACGCCGCCGAGCATCCAAGTGGCCTCGAGCGTCACCTTGTCGCCGGCGCTCTGGTTGTAGCCGGCCCACACCGAATACGCCCCCCGTCCCTCGTAGTTGTAGCGAGCCTCGAGGTGGAGCCGCTCGCGGTCCGCGGCGAACACCGGCGACACGTAGTCCGAGTCCTCGGGGACGAAGTAGGCGAACGCGGAGGCGGAGAACGCCCAGGGCTCTTTCGCGGCGGGACCGGCTGCCTCCTGGGCGCTCACGGGTCCCGCGAGGAGGGCGGCCACGCCAGCCGCGGCGAGAAGCCGCAACGCGCTCATCCTCCGAGCGCCATGGTCATGGCTACCAGCGCCACGCCGATCAGCAGCATCCCGAGCCCGACCCTCCAGGGCGGCCGCCCGACCTGGCGCCCGTAGACCCAGCCGATCAGGAACAGCATCGCGACCGCGATGGCGTTCGACGCGCGAAGGGCCGGCTGGGCATTGGACATCAGGACGAACGGGATCGCGACGGGCAGCACGCTGACGAAGACCAGCAGGAAGACGGCGCAGGCGCCCAGCCAGTCTTCCTTGGAAAGCCGGGCGACGACGGGGGGATCGGGAAGCTCCTTCAGGTGCCGGCGCACCAGGTCCAGCTCCTCCGGGCGCAGGGCCGAGGCGACGACGGGCGGCAGCGCGTCGGCGATGGCGCGATGGGCCTCGGCCGCACTGGAGGCCTGCCGGATCTTCCTGAAGGCGATCAGACCCCTTGCTCGCTCGCCCAGGCAGCCCATGAGGTACATGAACGCGTCGATGATCCCCCACGCCAGGTTGCAGCCGAGCGCGCCGACGAGCATTTCGCGTATCTCGGCGCGTCCCGCCTCGGCGACACTCAGCGAGCCGGTGAACGTGAGCACCATGATCAGCCCGAACAGCACCTCCGAGATCCTGTCCATGGGATCTAGGTACCGCTTCGAGGCTAGGGCCTTGCTGTCGGGCATGCGTACCCTCGATTTCAGGTCCAGCGCCGTCGCGTTTGGCGCGAGTATCCCAGAATACCCCGAGGCGATCAATCTCGCGTATTCATGTGCCTTGACAGAGGGCGCGCCACGCCGGGACAATGCCCCGATCGCATCGAGACGCGGCAACGGCAGCGCCGCGCGGCGCCCACGGGCCGATTCGAGCCAGGGGAGAGGGGTCGGCTTTGGAAGCCCCCGCCGAGAACCGATGATCGCACGGACGATGGATCGGCTGACGAACTTCTGGAAGACCGACCGGGGTCTTTCGGTATTCCTCGTGGTGCTTCTCGTCGTCGCGTTCGTCGTCTACCCGTTGCGGCGCGAGGCCCTGCTCAACGACGTCGCCGTGTCCGCGTTCTACTCCCTGATCCTCTTCTCCGGCGTGATGGCCGTTTCGAGCCGGCGCAGGGACCGCTGGGTCGCCGGTACGGTCGCGGTGGCGACGTTCGTATTCCGCTGGGCGAGCGAAATCGTCTCCAGCAAGCCCGTGCTCGTGATCTCGGGCGTCCTCGCGGTCGTGTTCCTCGCGATGATGGCGGCGGTGGTCCTGGCCCAGGTCTTCCGGAAGGGTCCGATCACCATTCACCGCATCGTCGGCGCGGTGGCCGCTTACGTCCTGCTCGGGATCTTGTGGGCAGCGGGGTACCAGCTCATCTTGCTGCTGACGCCGGGCGCCTTCGTGTCGGCCGCGGGGACGCCCGTCGGCGCGCCGGACCTGACCTACTTCAGCTTCGTGACGCTGACGACCGTGGGGTACGGCGACGTCACGGCCGTCAATTCCGTCGCGCGCTCGATGGCGCTCCTCGAGGCGCTGACCGGCCAGCTGTTCCCGGCGATCCTGATAGCCCGCCTCGTCTCGATGGAGGCCGCCCGCAAGCTCGAATAGACGACGGCCCCCGAAGGTCTCGGGGGCCGGCCTCGGAACTCGGTCAGGACGCGCGGATTCGGCCGATCGGCTATTCGCCCGCGAGCGGGACGACCGACTGGACCTTGAAGTCCATCATCGTCTCGAACTGGCGCTCGAGCTGCAGGAACTGGCCCGCCGCCAGCGGCGAGACCTTCTCCGACATGAGGTCGAAGTACTTGCGGCGCATGGCGTTGCGGTCCTCGTCCAGCTTCAGGGAGCGCGCCCCCATGTCCTTGGCCTGCGCGGCGGTGATCGTCTTGTACACCTTCGCGTACTCCCGCAGCAGGGCCTTGCGGGCATCCCCGTTTGCCGTGAGCTCCGCGTCGTATTCCTTCTTGAGCTGCCAGAACGCCTTGCTCTGGGTCTCGTCGAGCTTGATGAACGTCCGGAGCGCCGACTCGCGCCGCTCCATGACGTCTCCGCGAGCCGCCTTCAGGTACTCCTCGAGCGACTTGGTCGTCGGGTCCTCGGCTCGCGCCGGAAGCGAGAGGACGAGCGACAGAGCGATGAGAATCGTTGCGAGAGGGAGCCATTTGGAGCGAATCACGATCGGTTCCTCCTTCCGTTCCCGACGGTGCTTGGGACGTTCCGCTGTGCCAAGGACCCTTAGTTTTAGCACAATTCGAGATTCCGGGGCATGTTGGCCCGGACGGACGACTAGCCCGACCTTCGGGTCGCCACCCCCAGCACGAGCCCGCCGAGCACGGCGGCGGTCGCCGACGCGAGGAGGATCCCGACCTTCGCCGACGCGAGGAGCGGACCCTCGAACGCCAGCCCGGCGATGAACAGAGACATCGTGAACCCGACCCCGCCGATGAGGGCGACCCCCAGGACGTGCGGCCATCCCACGCGTTCGGGAAGCGCCGCCCATCCCAGCCGGACCGCGAGCCACGAGAACAGGGAGATCCCCACGGTCTTGCCGACGACGAGGCCGAGGATGATCCCGAGAGGCGCCGGCTTGGACACGGCCGTCCAGAGGCCTCCCTCGAAGGCGACGCCGGCGTTGAAGAACGCGAAGACCGGCATGATGAAGTACATGACCCACGGGTGGAGGCCGTGCTCCATCCGCTGCGCCGGCGGCGCGGCCTGCCGGCAAGCTTTCTCCACCTCGTGAAGCGCTTCTTGTTGCTCCGCGTTCGTGAGCAGGTCTCTTCCGGGAATGCTGTTGCGCTCGAAGGCGTCGAGGCTGGCGCGGTTGCGCGCGACGAAAGCCCCGCCGTCGATGCGCGATCGCGAGGGAATCGTCAGGGCGAGGAGGACACCGGCGACCGTGGGGTGCACCCCCGACTCGAGCACCGCGAGCCACAGGCCGACGCCGAACAGCGCATAGATGAGCGGCTTCGTCACCCGCGCCCGGTTCGCCGCCACCAGCAGCACGAAGAAGCCGGCCGCGACCAGAAGCGCCGCCTTGTTCATGCCCGACGTGTAGAAGAACGCGATCACGAGCACCGCGCCCAGGTCGTCCGCGATCGCGAGCGCCACCAGGAAGACCTTGAGGCCCGTGGGGATCCGCGAGCCGAACAGGGTCAGGACCCCGAGGGCGAAGGCGATGTCGGTCGCCATCGGAATGCCCCAGCCGGCGGACGCCGCGGTTCCCGCGTTGAGGGACGCGTAGATCGCGGCGGGCACGAGCATGCCCCCGAGGGCCGCCACGATCGGAAGCGCGGCCTTCCGGGGAGACGACAGCTCTCCGACGAGGGTCTCCCGCTTGATCTCGAGGCCGACCACGAAGAAGAAGAGCGCCATCAGGCCGTCGTTGATCCAGAGGAGGAGCGGCTCCGAGAGGCTCCACGGCCCGAGCGAGATCGTGATGCTCGCGTTGGCGATGGCGAAGTAGAGGTCGCCCTTCGGCGAGTTCGCCCAGGTCAGCGCCGCGAGGGTGCAGCACAGCAGGAGGATGCCCGCCGACGCCTCGATCCGCGCGAAGTCGCGGAATGGCCGGGCGAGCCATTCCGCGGGTGTCACGTCTGCGGTATTATTCGACGAATCGTTAATCCGCATGCAGCCTCCTACCTGGTAGTTTTCCCAGGGGGGACGGGTCGACCCGAATCTTCGCCCGGCCGGTCCGGTCCGGGCAAGGGGATCGCGTGGGGAACCGAAAAGTGTCGCGCGATCCGTCGCCTCCTCGAGGCGATGCCGGCACCTCCGTCCCCGCCCGGTGCCTGGAAGGGGTGCGTCCGACGACAACGCCCGCAAAGGGGCCAGGAGATTCGACATGAGCGAGAAAGCGATCCGCATCGAGCACGATCTGCTGGGGGAAAAGCGCATCCCGGCCGACGCCTACTACGGCGTCCAGACGGCCCGGGCGCTCGAGAACTTCCACATCTCGGGCGTGCCCCTGCACCTCTACCCCAACATCATCAAAGCGTTCGCGATGGTCAAGCTCGCCGCGGCGCGGGCCAACGTCGACTGCGGCCAGTTCGGCAAGGAGATCCTCGCGGGCATCGAGGGGGCCTGCCGGGAGCTGATCGAAGGGAAGCTGCACGACGAGTTCCGGCTCGACGTGTTCCAGGGCGGGGCCGGGACGTCCACCAACATGAACGCGAACGAGGTGATCGCCAACCGGGCCCTCGAGCTGATGGGATTCAAGAAGGGCGAGTACGCGCACTGCAGCCCCCACGACCACGTCAACGCCTCGCAGTCCACGAACGACGCCTATCCCACCTCCCTGCACATCGGAATGGCCCTCGGGAACGTCGAGCTCGTCGCGTCCATGAAGGAGCTGATCGCGTCGTTCCGCGCCAAGGGGAAGGAATTCGCCTCGATCCTCAAGATGGGGCGGACGCAGCTCCAGGACGCCGTCCCGATGACCCTCGGGCAGGAATTCGAGTCGTTCGCGGAGACGCTCACGGGCGAGATCCTTGCCCTCGAGAGGATTCAGCAGGCCGTCCTCTGCGAGATCAACATGGGGGCGACCGCGATCGGCACGGGGCTCAACGCGCCGGCCGGCTACGCCGAGAAGTGCGCGCAGCACCTCGCGAAGATCACCGGCTTCCCGATCCGGCTCGCCACGGACCTGATCGAGGCCACCCAGGACACGCAGGCGTTCGTCCTCTACTCGAGCTGCATGAAGAGCCTGGCGATCAAGCTCTCCAAGGTCTGCAACGACCTTCGACTCCTCTCCTCGGGACCCCGCTGCGGGTTCCGCGAGATCAACCTTCCGCCCAAGCAGCCGGGCTCGTCGATCATGCCGGGGAAGGTGAACCCCGTCATTCCGGAAGTGGTCAACATGGTGTGCTTCCGGGTCATCGGGAGCGACCTGACGGTGTCGATGGCGGCCGAGGCCGGCCAGCTCCAGCTCAACGTCTTCGAGCCGGTCATCGCGGCCTGCATCTTCGAGGCGCAGACGATGTTCATGAACGCGGCCCGCACGCTCCGCGTTCACTGCGTGGAAGGGATCACCGCCAACGCCGAGATCTGCCGCCACTACGTCGAGTACAGCATCGGAACCGTGACGGCGCTCAACCCGGTCATCGGCTACGACAAGGCCACCGAGCTGGCGGCCGAGGCGATGAGGACCGGGCGCGGGATCATGGAGCTCGTCCGGGAGAAAAAGCTCCTCACCGACGAGCAGATCGACAAGATCCTCGACCCCTTCGCGATGACGGGGCAGAGGCCACCCAAATGAACCGCTTCCCGGTTTTCTTCCTCGCGCTTCTCGCGGCCGCCGTCCTCGGCTCGGCGCCTGACGTCGCCGGCGAGCCGCCGGCGGCGCCCGATGTCTGGCGCACGTTCCAGGGGAGCTGGTCCGGCGTGGGCACGCGGCACACGTTGCCGACGGAAGGCGATCGCCCGGCGGTCATCATCCGGGTGACGGGCGCCATCGTGATCGCGAGCGGCGAGGGACTGGGCCGCGGCTTCCAGGGCGAGGCGATCTACTTCGACGACGGCCGGGGTCTCGGCGTCGGACGGGCGGTGTGGACCGACGACCGCGGCGACAAGATCTTCAGCGAGCTGAAAGGCGAGCCGGCGCAGACGGGCCGGCGCGTCGCCGGTACCCTTACCGGAGGGACGGGGCGCTACGCGGGGCTGACCGGCGAGTACTCCCTGACCTGGCAGTACGTCGTCCAGTCCGAGGAGGGTGTGATCCAGAGCCGGTCCGCGGATCTCAAGGGGATGTTCCGCCTCGGTGGGGCGCCGCGATGAGCGCCGGGAACGACGGTCGGCGCCGCCTCCTCGCCCGCGGCGCCACGCTGGCCCTGGCCCTCGGAATCTGGTCCTGCCCGGTGCCGGAGGGCTTGACCGCCCCGGCGTGGCATCTCTTCGCCCTCTTCGTCTCGGCGATCTTCGCGGTCATCGTGAGCGCCTTCCCCGTGCTCACGTCTTCCGTCCTCGCCCTGGCGGCGGCCGTGCTCACCGGGACCCTGTCCCCCGCCAAGGCCTACTCGGGGTTCGCGAACGGGACGATCCTCCTCATCGTAGTCGCGTTCCTGGTGGCGCGCGCCGTGGTCAAGTGCGGGCTCGGACAGCGCCTAGGACACATGGTCGTGAGCCTCTTCGGGCGCTCGACGCTCGGCCTGTCGTACAGCATCTTCGTCGTGGACGGCGTGATCGCGCCGGCGTTCCCGAGCAACACCGCCCGGGCCGGCGTTCTCTATCCCCTGGTCTTCTCCCTCACGGAAGCGGCGGGGGTGAAGCCCGGCGACGCGGGGCGCAAGCGGCTCGGGAGCTTCCTGATGTTCTCCGGCGTGGCGAGCCTCTCCCTCTCGTCGGCGCTCTGGTTCACCGCGATGGCCGCGAACCCGCTCGGGGCCGAGATGGCGCAAGCCTTCGGCCTCAAGATGTCCTTCGGCTCCTGGCTCATCGCCTCCTCGGTGCCGACCCTCGCGGCGATGGTGCTGATGCCGCTGCTCCTCTACAAGGTCCTCTCTCCCGAGGTCAAGGCCACGCCGGAAGCGCCGGCCGCCGCGAGGAAAGCGCTCCGGGCGCTCGGACCGCTCGGCCGGGACGAGAAGATCGTAACCGCCGCCTTCGTCGGCATGGTGGCTCTCTGGGGGCTCGCCGGCACGCTGCACCTGGACTCGACCGCCGTGGCGTTCCTGGGCCTCGGCGTCCTCCTCGCCACGCGGGTCCTGACGCTCGAGGACATCGCGAAGGAGGGGGACGTCCTCGCGACGTTCATCTGGTTCGCTGTGCTCTTCTCCATGAGCGGCCAGCTCAACGAGCTCGGCTTCATGGGCTTCGTGGGCGAGCGGCTGGCCGGGATGCTGGGGGGCCTTCCCTGGTTCGGGGCCTACCTGATTCTGGTCGTGGCCTACGTGCTGTTGCACTACCTGTTCGTCAGCCAGACGGCGCACGTCCTGGCCCTATTCGCCGTCTTCCTCGGGGTGGGGGTGAAGCTCGGCGTCCCGGCCGCCCCCCTCGCGTTCCTCCTGCTCTTCGCGAGCAACTTCTTTTCCGCCATCACCCCCCAGGGGTCGAGCGCCAACCTCCTCTTCGCGGGGAGCGGCTATCTCACCCAGGGAGAACTGTACAAGCTGGGCGCGATCACCACGGCCTTCAACCTCGTGGTCTACCTCGCCGTGGGAACGCCCTGGCTGCTACTCGTCGCTCGATGAGGAGGGGGCGACGCGTGAAGTCGACGTCCATGGATCCGAAAAGCCGCCCGTGACAGGGCTCGCAAACAAGGAGAATCGACCATGAAGCTACGCTCCGTTTCCACGTTCGTCCTCGCGGCATTCCTGGCCGCCACGTGCGCGACCCTGGCCGTCTCCGCCGCGGAGCTCCCGAAGGTCGTCATCCTCGCCACGGGAGGAACGATCGCCGGCGTGCAGCCGAAGGAGGGCGAGCCGGGCTACAAGTCCGGCAGCCTATCGATCGACTCCCTCATCAAGGCCGCGCCCGGGGTCGACAAGATCGCTCGTCTCGAAGGCGAGCAGATCGCGAGTATCGGCAGCCAGGACATGAACGACGCGGTCTGGTTCAAGCTCGCGCGGCGAGCGAACGAGCTCCTGGCCTCGCCCGACGTGGCGGGGATCGTCGTCACCCACGGCACCGACACCCTGGAGGAGACCGGTTACTTCCTCGACCTCGTCCTGAAGAGCGACAAGCCGGTGGTGCTGGTGGGCTCCATGCGGCCCGCGACCTCCACGAGCCCCGACGGCCCGCTGAACCTCTACAACGGCGTCGCCGTCGCCGCCGATCCTGCGTCGAAGGGGCGAGGCGTGCTCGTGGTCGCGAACGACGACGTGCACGAGGCGCGCTACATCCACAAGACGAACACGACCGACGTGCAGACCTTCGTGTCGCCGAACCGGGGACCGGTGGGCGAGGCGTACTACGGCAAGATGAAGTACTACAGCAATTCGACGGAGCGCCGCACCACGAAGAGCGAGTTCTCCCTCGACGGCATCGACGCGCTTCCGCGCGTGGACATCGTCTACCCGCACGAGAACGTGGACGGGACGCTCGTGAAGGCCTCGGTCGCTGCGGGCGCCAAGGGGATCGTCCTGGCCGGTGTGGGCGACGGCAACGCGACGAAGGACATGATCGACGCGCTCGCCGACGCGGCGAAGAAGGGGGTCGTGGTCGTCCGCAGCAGCCGGGTCGGGAGCGGAATCGTGCGGCGGAACATCGAGCTCAACGATGACCAGCTCGGCTTCGTTGCCGCGATGGACCTGAACCCGCAAAAGGCGCGCGTGCTGCTCCGCATGGCGCTGACCAAGTCGAAGGACGTCAAGCAGATCCAGCGCTACTTCGAAGAATACTGAGGCGCAGGCGATTCGGGAAGGCCGGAAGTTGCTCTCATGACGCGACGGCGCAGGCTCCTCTGGGCCGTCGCCGTCGCAGCGGTTGCGATAGGCGTGGCCGCCGTGGCGGCAAGGCTCTTCGTTCCGCCGTGGCTGCACTCCCGGTTCGAGCGGGCGGGTAGCGAGGCGCTGGGCCGCGAGGTCAGGATCGCCGGGCCCTTCGGCCTGTCGCTCTCGTCGCGCCCCACGCTCGTGGCGGAGGGCCTCACCCTCGCCAACGCGCGGTGGGGGAGCGAGCCGGTCATGATCCGGGTCGCCCGGGTCAAGGTCTCGGTGGACCTCTGGTCGCTCCTATCGCCCCCCGTGCGGGTCGAGGATCTCGAGATCGACGGCGTCCGGATCCTGCTCGAAGCGGATGCCGACGGCCGCGGCAACTGGGAATTCGAGAGGCGAACTCCGGCGGGCCCGGCCGCGTCCGACCGCCGTCCGCCTCTCGTTTTCGGGCATGCCGCGATCCGCGATCTCGAGGTCATCGTTCTCCCGCACCTCGAAAAGCCCGCCTTGAAGCTCGGCGTGAGCCGGCTCGAGGCCCGGCTCGACCCGGCGACCGGGATGATCGGCCTCGAAGCCGCGGGGCACTTCAACGACGCGCGGTGGGATGTCGCAGGCAAGCTCGGGACACTCGACCGTCTCTACGAATTCCGCGACGTGGAGCAAGACGTCGCCGGGCATGTCGCCGCCGCGAAGCTCACGCTTCGAGGTCGCGTCGGCGACCCGCTGGCTCTCGGCGACCCCAATCTCGTGGCCGAGGTCGAGGGACCCGACATCGCCGCGGCCCTGGCGACGGTGGGCCTCCGGTCCCCGCTCTCGGGGCCGTTCCACGCGCGAGCCCGGTTATCCCCCGCGACAGAAGGGGTCGACGTCGATTTGACCGCGGAGAATGGCGGCGTGACCGCGGGCGTGCGCGGCCGCGTCGGTGCGCTTCTCGAGCCGAACGCGGTCGATGCGAGGGTCGAGATGTCGGGGCCGGACGCGTCGGTCGTCGGAGCGTGGGCCAAGGTCGAGGGCGTTCCCAAGCGGCCGTTCGAGGTCGCGGGCCACGTCCGCCGCGACGGCCCACGGTTCTCGGTCGACGACGTGAAGGCCCGGGTGGGTGGGACGTCGCTCGCCGCGAGCGGGACGATCGGCGCGTCGCCGCGATGGGTCGGCACGGACCTGGCGGTGACGGCGACCGGAGCCGATCTCTCCGAGCTCTCGGCGCTGTCTCGCGTTCGACTCCCGGCGGGGAGATTCGCCGTTCGTGGGCGTTTCCTGCGCCGGGAGGACACCCTCGCGGTGGACGACGTCGAGATCGGGACGCAGGACGCGACGGTTCGGCTGAGCGGCACGCTCGGCGAGCCGCCCCGGCTCGAGAACCTCGACATGGCGTTCGACGCCTCGGGGCCGGATCTCTCGAGGTTCTCGCGGATCGCGGCGCTCGAGCTGCCGCGCGAGCCGTTCGCGCTCAAGGGGCGCATCGCCCGAGCCGGCGACGTGTTCGACCTCGAGGGAGTGGAAGGCCGACTCGGCGACAACGCCGTCAACCTCGAGGGCAGCCTCGGCCGGGCGCCTCGCCTCGAGGGGAGCGATCTTCGCGTGCGGATCGCGGGACCCGACCTCGCGAGAGCCGGGGCGTTGGTGGAGTTGGAAGGCGTCCCCGCGGAGCCGTACACCGTGGCGGGCCGGATCCGCGTCGTTCCCGACGGCTACCGGCTCGACGGCGTCGAGGCGCACGCGGGACGCGTGACCGTGCGCGTGGACGGCCGCCTGGGCACCCGGCCGGCCGAGAACGGCACCGAGGTCGACAGCTCCGTCGAAGGATCGGCGCTCTCGGATCTCGCCGCGTGGGGTGTCGAGACCGGCCTACCCTCCGATCCGTTCCGTTTCGCGGGACGTCTTCGCATCGAGAACCGCGTCGTTGGCGTCGACCGTGCGGTCGCCGAGGTCGGAGCCGATCGCGCGACGATCGACGGCACGCTGGGCCGGCTGCCCGAGCTCTCGTCCCTGGACATCGGCGTCGAGGCGGCGGGGCCGAGCCTCGCGGACCTCGGGCGTTTCGTTTCGGCCGCGGGCGGCGAGCCTCCGAGCCGCCTTCCTGCCGGGCCGTACACGCTCTCCGCCAGGGTCCGTCTGGCTCGCGAGGGGCTCGAGCTGCGCGAGGCTCGGGCGACGGTGGGTAACGCCGAGATCGGTCTCGACGGCACCCTCGGATTCGGCGCGAAGCTCCACGGCACGGACCTGCGCTTCGACGCCCGGGTGCCGGACTCCGCGCTCGCGTCGGGACTGGCCGGCGTCACTCTCCCCGAGGGGCCCGTCGAGCTCCGTGGAAGGGTCGAGCGCGTCGACTCGGGGTTCCGCTTCGACGGCGTGTCGGTCTTGCTCGGCGACGCGCATGCGGAGCTCTCGGGGACGCTGGGCGACGCGCCGGAGCGCGCGGGGACGGCTTTCGACGTGACGGTCGAGGGGCCGGACCTCGCCGCGGCCCTGGGTCCCGTCACCGGCCTGTCGCCGCTCCCCGCCGACGCGTTCGCAGTCTCGGCGCACCTCGAGGGAAACGGCAGGCGAATCACGTCGAAGCGCTTCGTCGCGCGGCTCGGCGAGAACGACCTGGAAGGAAGCGTGTCCGTCGGCTTCGAGGGCCGTCCCGCCGTCGAGGCCGACCTCCGGTCGAGACACCTCGGCATCCCGCAGCTGCTCGATGGATTCCTCGGCGAGCCCGCGTCGGCTCCCGCGTCCCCGAAGAAGAAGCGTCACGAGCGAGAGACGGGTCTCCTTTTCCCCGACGAGCCGTTGGCGCTCGACCGGCTGCGATCGCTGGACGCGCAGGTCCGGTTGTCGGCGGCCGAGGTTGCGCTTCCCGGCGTGCTCCTCCACGACGTCCGCGTCGAGGTGAGTCTCCGCGACGGCGCCCTTCGCGTCGGAGACGCGGAAGGGGTGGGAGAGCGCGGCGGCCGAGCGACGGCGAGCCTTTCCCTGGAGCCCGCGGACGGCGGCTACCGGCTGCGGGCATCGGGTGGCCTCACCGGCGCCCGATTCGGTCTCTGGACGAAGGGGGAAGCGCGCGAGCAGATGCCTTCCCTCGACCTCGAGTTCGAGCTGGGGGGCGCCGGCCGGTCGTTCCACCAGATCGCCGCGAGCAGTGCCGGCCACGCGCTCTTCACGCTGGGCCCAGGGCGCGTCCCATCCAACCTCAGCGATGCCGTGACCTCGGGGGCTCTTCGCGGCCTCCTCGACGCGTTGAACCCGTTCCGGAAATCGTCCCCCTACACGGAGGTCGAGTGCGGCGTCGTCGCCGCGGAGCTCACGAGCGGAAAGATGGCCGTGGAGCCCATCGCCGCCCGCACGGACAGGATGACCATCCTCGGCCACGGGAAGCTCGATTTCGAGACCGAGGGCATCGATCTCGTCTGGACCCTCAAGCCGCGCGAGGGGGTCGGGATCACCGCCGGATCGATCGCCAATCCGTACATCAAGCTCGGCGGGACGCTGTCGGCCCCTTCTCTCGACGCGAAGCCGCTCCAGGCCGCGGCCGCCACCGGCGCCGCGGTCGCCACCGCCGGGCTGACCGTGCTGTTCCGTGGAGTCTACGACCGCGTCACGGCCGAGAAGAAGGTGTGCGTCCAGGCGCTCGAGGACGCCCAGCGGCAGGCCGAGAAGCGCGGCGCCAGCGCCAAGCCATGACCTCGCAGCGCCTCGTAATTTTGCGAGGCCAAATCCATGCGGCTGAGGGATAAACTGTGCCGAACCCGGCGACGGCGGCGAGTGCAGCATGGGTCCGGCCGGGTTCGAACCGGGGTGCCTCGAGCGGGAGCGAGAGTCCCGGCGCCCAGAGGAGGAAGCGATCATGAAAACGAGTCGAGGCAAGGACGAGCTCTTTCTTCTGCCCGAGGAGGATCCGGTCCCGACGGAAGTCCCGCCGGGGGTGGACCGCCGGACGTTCCTGATGCGCAGCGCGGTCATCGGTTCCGCCGCGGTGATGTCGGGGATCCCGGTGTCGGAGATGGACCGGGTCGCCGCCGCAGCGGGGGAGCCCCCCAAGCCCGCCGCGGGGATGGCGTCGCAACTCGACGTGGTCAAGAAATCGAAGGGACCCGTCATGACCGTCCTGGAGGAGTTCTACAAGGTCGGACCGGGACCTTCCAGCTCCCACACCATCGGTCCGATGCGGATCTGCTACGACTTCTACCAGCGCTGTACCAAGCTGCCGAAGGACCAGCTGGCGAAAGCCACCGGGATCAAGGTCCACCTCTACGGCAGCCTGAGCGCGACCGGGAAGGGGCACGGCACCGAGCGCGCCGCGCTCGCCGGGATCATCGGCAAGGAGCCGGCGACGGTCGACCCGCTCTTCCTCGACGGCCTGAGGGACAAGCCCGACCAGACCTTCAAGGTGACGCTCGGGGGCAAGACCTTCGATGCATCGCTGAAGGACATCATCTACGACGCCCCGAAGGGTAACTTCCCCCACCCCAACACGATGACCTGCAAGCTGATGGGCGGGGGCGGCGTGCTCCACGAGCTCGAGTACTACTCGGTCGGCGGCGGGTTCATCGAGTGGAAGGGGTACCAGCCCCCGAAGAAAGGACAGCCCAGGTACCCCTATGCCACGATGAAGGAGCTGCTGGCACACACGCAGGCGAGCAAGCTCTCCTTCGCGCAGGTCGTCATGGCGAACGAGGTGGCGGTCTCCGGCAAGAGCGAGGCGGAGGTCAACGCGTTCCTCGACAAGATCGCCACCGCGATGGTCAACATCGTCAAGTCCGGGCTGAACGCCCCCCCCGCGACGCTGCCCGGCCCGATCAAGCTCAAGACCAAGGCCGGCGAGGTCTACAGGCGCGCGATGGACGATACCTTCGTGGGGCAGCGCGGCGTCGGCGTCGTGTCGGCGTACGCCCTGGCGGGCTCGGAGGAGAACGCGCGCGGCCACCTCGTCGTCACGGCGCCGACGGGCGGCTCGGCCGGGGTCATTCCCGCCATCGTCTACGTGCTCGGCGAGGGCGGCCGCAAGCTGCCGCAGGAGAAGATCCGCAGCGGCCTCCTGGCGGGCGCCGCGATCGGATATCTCTGCAAGCACAACGCGACGCTCGCCGGTGCCGAGGGCGGCTGCCAGGCGGAGATCGGCGTCGCCTCCGCGATGGGCGCGGCGCTGATCGCCCAGGCGCACGACTTCGAGCCCCAGGTCGTCGCGAACGCCGCCGAATCCTCGCTCGAGCATCACCTCGGGCTGACGTGCGATCCCGTCGCCGGCTTCGTCCAGGTGCCCTGCATCGAGCGCTGCGCGTACGGCGCGGTGAAGTCGTGGACCGGCTTCATGATCGCGAGCAACGAGATCCCGGCCGACCGCCGCGTCGACTTCGACACGACCGTCGCGGCGATGGCGCTCACCGCGAAGGAGATGAACTCGAAGTACAAGGAGACCTCGGAGGGCGGCCTGGCCGTGTCCGTGGTGCTCTGCTAACGGGTGAGAGGGTCGCGTGAGTCGAGGCACGAAGGCGGCCGGCGCCGCCGGCGTCGCATGGCTGATCACGGCCGTGTACTACTTCTACCAGTACACGCTGCGATCGGCGCCGGCCGTCATGATGCCGCAGCTCTCGGAGGCGTTCGGCCTGAGCGCGATGGGCGTCGCCTCGATGGTCGGCCTCTTCTACTGGGGCTACTCCCCGTTCAGCCTGGTGGCCGGCGCCGCGATGGACCGCTTCGGGCCGCAGCGGGTCGTCCCGATCGGCGCCGCGGCCGTCGGCATCGGGGCGTTGCTGTTCGCCACCGGCAACAGCCAGGCCGCGAGCGTCGGCCGGGTGCTCCAGGGCGCGGGGGGCGTCTTCGCTCTCGTGGGGGCGGTCTACATCGCCACGACGAGCTTCCCGGCCTCCCGCGCGGCCACGCTGATCGGGGCGACGCAGATGTTCGGAATGGCCGGGGGATCGGCGGGGCAGTTCCTCGTCGGTCCCGCGATCTCCGCGGGCGTCCCCTGGAGCCGGTTCTGGCTCGTCATGGGCGTCGCGGGCCTCGCGATCGGCGCGGGGCTCTTCGTCCTGCTTCCCAGACAAGAGAAGCCGGAGCAGGGAAGCGCCTGGGTCAAGGGCGCGGCGCGCGCCATGGTCTCGGTCTTCAGGAACCCGCAGTCCATCCTGTGCGGGGTGATCGCGGGCCTTCTCTTCATTCCAACGACCATCTTCGACATGATCTGGGGGGTCCGGTTCCTGCAGGAGGCCCACGGGTACGAGTACGCGTCCGCGGTGATCCGCTCGGCCATGGTTCCCCTCGGCTGGATCATCGGCTGCCCGCTGCTCGGCTTTCTTTCCGACCGGCTCGGCCGGCGCAAGCCGGTGATCCTGGGGTCCGCCCTGGTCCTCCTGGCATGTCTCATCTGGATCCTCCACGGCCCCACGAACGTTCTTCCCCCCTATGTCCTCGGAATCGTGGCCGGAGTGGCTTCCGGCGCGGCGATGCTGCCGTACACCGTGATCAAGGAGGCGAACCCGCCAGAAATGAGCGGGACGGCCACGGGAGTGATCAACTTCCTGAATTTCACCTTCAGCGCCCTGCTTGGCCCGGTCTTCGGCTGGATCCTGCGGACCGTGTCCGGCGGGGCCGCCACGATGAAGGCGGAGCACTACCAAACGGCGTTCGAGCCGCTCCTCTACGGCGTGGGCCTGGCGATCATCCTCACGCTCGTCCTGAAGGAGACGGGGCCCGCGGTCCGCTCGCCGGTCCGGTAGTCGCGCAAGAGGCCCTGGACCGGGCGATCGAGGAGCGCGCTCGACGGAGATCCGGCCTGCGGAGCGCGCGGCGTACGCGACCCGCACCCCGGTTTCACGGCACCCGGGGCGGCATCAGGAAGAGCGTCATCGCGAAGATCGCGTAGACCATCAACACCAAGGTGCCCACGAACCAGGCCGAGCGGCCGCCGTTCGTCACCAGCGTCGCCGTCAACGTCGCGATGAGCACCATCACGACCGCGCCCGGCCAGAACTCCAGGGTCATCGGCGCCGGTCCGACGACGTAGCTGAGCAGCACGAGCACCGGCGCCACGAAGAGCGCGATCTGCGCTGCGCTCCCCAGGGCGATGCCGACGCTCAGATCGAGCCGGTCCTTCCGGGCGGCCGAGAACGCCGAGGCCATCTCCGCCGCGCCGCCCACGAGCGCCACGACGATGAACCCCACGAACGCCGCGCTCATCCCCATCTCCTCCGCGGCGACCTGGACCGACTCGACGAACACCTCGCTGACCAGGGCCACGAGCAGCGTGACGCCGGCCAGCGTCGAGAGTGCCAGGCCCAGGGGCCACGGGGCCTCGTCTCCCTCCGCATGCTCCGCGCTTCCGAAGACGTCGGGATGCGTCTTGAGCGAGAACAGGAGGCCGAGACCGTAGGCCACGATGAGGAGCACGGAGAGGCCCACGCTCAACGTCTGCGCGAACGCGGCCCCGGACGCCGAGTCGGCCTGGCCGATCGCCGACGGGATCAGGAGGGCGACGGTGGCCAGGAACAGCAGGCCGGCCTGCAGCCGCGCGCCGGCCCGGTTGAATTCCTGCACGTGATGCTTGAGTCCGCCCAGGAGGAACGACGCCCCGAGCATGAACAGCGTGTTGGCGACGATGGCCCCGGCGATGGACGCCTTCACCAGCGTGTACTGCCCGGCGCGGAGGGCCGCGATCGCGATGACGAGCTCGGTCAGGTTCCCGAGCGTCGCGTTGAGCAGCCCGCCGACCGCGTCGCCCGTCTTCGCGGCCACCGACTCCGTCGCGTGGCTGAGCAGCGCGGCCAGGGGCACGATGGCGAGAACGGAAAGGACGAAGAGGGCGGTTGCCGATTCCGGAGCGAGCTTGTTGGCGACCATCACGATCGGAACGAAGACGAGCAGCCAGAGCAGCGGGTTGCGGCGGATCTCCGCGAGGAGAGGGCTCATCGGAAAGACTCCTTCTCCGGCTGCGAGATCCGGCGCGGCGGCGCGCCCATTCTCGGCCTTGCCGGCGCCTTCACGGGCCCGACTCTGCCCTCTGTCGGATCGAGAATCAAGGGAAAAACGGGGCGCGCGGCTGCGAATCGCCCGAGGGGGCCGAGCGTCCGCGACGCCGGCCGGGATCAGCGGGTCAGGGGAACGGCCTGCGCCAGCTCGTAGTTGACCACGGCGTCCAGCTTGTTCTCGAGCTGGAAGAAGCGCGTGACCTTCGCCGGAGGAAGCAGCTTGCGGAACGCCTTGACGTGCTTCTGCCGAACGGCCACCTCCTTGGCCTTGAGGTCCAGGTACTCGTCCAGGAGGCGGTTCGCCTGCTCGCCGGTGAGCGTCGCGTTGGAGTCGACGAACTCCTTGATCACGCGGACGAGACGGTCCCCGAGTCGGGCCATGTCGAGCCGATAGTCCCGGTAGGCCGGCCAGAACGCCAGGCCCTCTTCCTCGGTCAGCTCGATGGCCTTGGCGACGATCGCCTGGCGGGACTTCTGGATCTCGGCCCGGGTCAACGCGACGTCCCCGGCCGGTTGAGCCGACGCGGGAGCCGCGAGCAGGAGGGCGAGGGCGAGCGTGGCCACCGTGGCTGCGACGTTCTTCATGCGAATGTCTCCTACTCCGTGCCGCACACGACGCAGCGGGCCACGCTGAACTTCCAGTCCACGAGGTCGCTGTCCCGGGCGATGTGATGGCTGGCCCCGTAGGTGACGGGGCCCGTGACCTTTCTCCACCCGCGGCGGGTGGTCGTGATCTCCTCGCCGTCGAACAGCCGCTCCGTGGCGGTGAAGTCCACGTAGACCTTGGCGCAGGTCTCCTTGGTGTCGAGCTCGACCGTGAAGGCGATGTCCTTGACCTGGTCCCGGATCTCCTCTCGGGCCAGCCTGGCGCGTACGTCCGCGCGGCACTCCGTCGCCGCCGGGGCGGAAGGAGCCTCTGCCGCCAACCCGGCCGCCACCAGGACGAACACGAACGCGTGGCGCGATAGCCTCATCATCGCCTCCTACCGTGTCTTGCGTTCCGCTTCGGCCAGAATCTAACTCCTGGAACCGCCGCGGGCAAGGCCACTTTCGCCCGCCGCCCGCCCTTTTTCGCCGGGAGCTTGCGCCGAAGCCCGGCGGGAACGACATTTTGACCGCGAGCTCGTGCTCGAAACAAGAAGGGGAATCCATGCGAATCCGCCGCGACATGCGTCTTGAATCCCAGGGCCCGATCGCGATCGCTTCGTTCTGCGCCGCCGTCGTGATCGCCGGCCTCCTCGTCGCGGCGCCGTGCGGCGCCGCATCCATACCCGCCTGGCTCGACGACGCCATCGCCGGCTGGAACGCGAAGAACCCGGCGCAGCAGTTCCAGTTCTCGGGCATCAAGGACTCGTTCGTCTGGTACCGGATCGAGCGCAGTCCCGAGGTCGGACAGAAGCAGATTCGCGACGCCGCCTACCGGCTCCTGCAGGAGCACGGCTACATGGTGACCGACGAGGAGGAGCTGGTCACGACCGGCACTCCTCCCGTGGACAGCGGGCGGGCCACCCCCAAGAAGTGCTGGCGGCGGTCGTTCGTCCTGACCCTCGACGGCGCCGGCAACAACACGACCGCGATCGCCGGTGAGCGCTCGGGCGTCCAGCAGCGCCTGCTGACGAGCATGGTCTGCGACGACAACCCCAACTGGGCCGCGGGGTTCCGCGTCAGCCAGTGAGACGGGAGGGTCTCTCTCTCAGCCGTCATTCCGCCCTGGGCGCCTCGGCGGCCCACGCCTCCGCGAGGGTGTGCGTGACGGCGAGAATGACGGGCCCGACGAAGATGCCGATCAGGCCGAACGCGACCAGGCCTCCGAGCACGCCCGCGAAGACGAGGATCAACGGCAGATCCGCGCCCTTCTTGATGAGAACGGGACGGAGGAAGTTGTCGATCGTCCCCACGACGAGCGTCCAGATCGCGAGAAAGATCCCCCAGCCGGTGTCTCCGGTGCTGAACACCCAGATTACGGCCGGCAGGAGCACGAGGAAAGGCCCGACCTGCGCGATGCAGAGGATGAACATCGCGGCGGTGAGAATCGGCACGAACGGGACCCCCGCGATCAGGAGGCCGAGCCCCCCGAGAAGCGACTGCGCGAGGGCCGTGACGACGACGCCCAGCGCGACGCCGCGGATCGCCTGGCCGGCGAGGCGCAGGCTGCTCTCGCCGCGCTCCCCGGCGAGTCGCCGGGCGTACCGGCGGGCCATCGCCGCCGCGGCCTCTCCCTTGGACCAGAGTATCGCCGCGATCACGACGGTGAGGAAGAACTGGACCAGCGCCATCCCGACGCCCCCGAGCTTCCCCATGAGCCACTTCGTCGCCTGCCCGGTGTACGGGGCGGCCTTCGTGAGCAGATCCTGAAGACCCGCCCCGAGGACCTTGTCCCAGGCGCTGGACAGCTTCTCGCCTACGAACGGCAGCCCGGTGATCCAGGCGGGAAGCGGTGGGACGTGAAAGTCGGACAGCGACTCCGCGCGGGCGACGATCGCGTCGGCGTTCCCGACGATGGCGCCGATCGACACGACGAACGGCACGAACAGGAGGCCGAGGAGGACGAGGGAGAGCAGCGTCACGGCCAGCGCGCGCTTTCCCCACAGCAGTTTCTGCAGCCCGAGAAGGAGCGGCCAGGTGGCAGCGACGATCGTCGTCGCCCACACGAACGCGCCGATGAACGGTCGGAGGATCCAGAACGAGACCACGATCAGGGCGAGGATCGCGAGAACGTTGAGTAGGGTGCGTCCGATCTCCGCTCGGGGCTCTGCCATCGTGGAATTCCTCCTTCGCCGGTCACGGCCTACGGCCGCAGGGCATCCTCGGACTCGAGCGCCTGCGTCCGGGCGCCCAGCCGGATGAGCAGGGCCACGAGCACCCTTTGCGCGTCGCTCATCTCCGCGCGCTTCGCCACCACCTCGCGGGCGAGGGCGGGCTTGTTGGTGATCAGGCCGTCGACGCCGAAGCTCATGGCGCGGAGCATCCACGCCGGGTCGTCGACGGTCCACACGTAGACGTCCTGCCCGGCCCGATGGGCCCGCCACACGAACCGGCGGTCGGCCATCCTCGCCTCGACCGCGAGGAAGTCGGCGCGGAGCGTCGTGATGTCTCCGACGGCCTTGGCCGCGAGAACCCCGACGCGCCAGGCCGGCCGCAGCCGCTTCATCTTCGCGACCATGTCGTGATCGAGGGACATGAAGATGCAGTCCTTCTCCATTCCCGCCGCCTCGACCAGCGCCACGACCTTCTCCTCGAGGCTCTGGTCGTGGCCGTACGACTTCAGCTCGACGACGACGCGGGTGCGGCCCTTGCACGCGGCGAAGACCTCGGCGAGCGTCGGGACCCCCTCGCCGGCGTACCTCGGATCGACCCGGCTGCCGAGATCCACCGCGCGAAGCTCGGCCGCCGTGGACTCCCAGATCTTCTTCGGGGGGCCTCCCAGCTTCATCAGGTCGCTGTCGTGGACCACGACGACCACGCCGTCCGAGGATTCCTGGACGTCCAGCTCGACGTAGTCGGTGCCCTGCTCGATCGCGAGACGGAACGCGGCGAGGGTGTTCTCCGGCGCCTCGATCGACGCGCCGCGGTGGGCGATCACGCTCACCTCCCGGCTGCCGCGCGTGGCGAAGAACAGCAGCAGCGTGAACCCCAGGGCCGCGAGGACGGCGACGCCGGCGACCACGATCCTGGCGCGCGGGGAGAGCCGGCCAAGCGCGGCAGCGTTCTCCGCTTCCGCGATCGCGGCGGGCAGCCGTGCCTCGCCCGCGGGAGCGGCGGCGAGGTGGATGCGAACGAGACCGAGCGCGAACAGCGACGCCTGGACGACCGAGACGGCCAGCGTGAGCGCGGTCCACAGGAGCACGAGGCCCGCCACGAAGGCGATGAGGAGGGGAAGGGATCCGGCGATGCGCGGCGCGACGCCGCGGCCCAAGAGCTCCACGAGCCCGGTGGAGGCCAACCCGAGCGCCAGGAAGGCGGCCGCCCACGCCCCCAAGACGATCGCGATGGCCGGCCGGTGACCCGCGACCCTTGCGGCGCTCGCGCCGAGCGCCCGCCGGGGGCTCACGTTCTCGAACAGGACGAGGGGGAGTGCGAGCGCCCATCGAAGGATCGTCCTCACGACCAGCGCGATGAGCGCGGCCGCGACGATCCCCACGAGCGCGGCAGCCGCCCAGAAGGCCGGGGGCTTTCTCGCGAGGTAGAAGTTGATGTCGTATCGCCGCAGGAGCGTGAAATAGACGGCGCCGCCCGCAAGGAGGAACGGAACGAGGCCGGCGAGCACGCGGAGGACCATGTGCCCGACGAGGCGAAGGACCGCCTGGGCGCGCCTGGCCCCGAACGCGAGGGCGCTCCTGGGACGGAGCTGGATTCCGCGCGCCGCGGCGAGGCCTATCGCCATCAGGCACGCCATTTCGACCGCGGTGATGGTCGCGAGGAGCGCCGATCCCAGGAGGAGCGCCAGGACCCCGGCGCGGGTCGTCACGAAGAACCGCGCGATGTCGGCGTCGGCGGCGACCCGGGTGCCCGTCCGGGAGAGCAGCCATTTCAGGAAGAGCGCGGTCGCCGGCGCGAGCAGCGCGAACGAGATCGCCTTGTACGCGAGGTCCGTCGCCGCGAGACTCCTCCACGATCGGGAGAAGTCGCGCAGGGCTCCCGCCAGGATGTCACGCGCCTGTCGCCACATGAGTTTCCCCCGGGCCCAGCCGGTCGCCCGTGCGATCGAACCACGATCGCGGGCACTGCGGCGCGCCGAGCATATCCCAGGCGGCCCCGATTGTGGGAGTGGAGAGCTTGAGACCGTGTCGCGGGGCGTTCGCGGCGGCGTTCCGCGTATAATCGCCGAGGAGGGTCCCTCATGAGACGTATCGCCGTCCTGGCGCTCGCATCGCTCCTCGCTCTGCCCGCGCTCGCCCAGACGCCGCCGCCCTCGCCGACGCAACCGCCGGCGCCCACGACACCGCAGACGCCTCCGCCGGCCCAGCAGGCCGTGGTCCAGCCCGCTCCCGCGCCGAAGCCCAGCAAGTGGTTCTTCGGGGGCGGCATCGGCGCATCGTTCGGCGACGTCGAGTACGTCGAGATCGCGCCGATGGTCGGCTACCGCGTCCACCCGAGGCTCACGACGGGCGTGGGGGCGTTCTGGCGCTACCGCGACGACGGCCGCTATTCGCCGAGCATCACCACCAACGATTACGGCGGGAGCGTCTTCGCGCAGGCGTATGTCACCAAGCCGATCTTCGTTCAGGCCGAATACGAGTACACCAACTACGAGTACCCCACGACCGACGGCGGGACCAACCGGGACTCCTACTCGGCATTCCTGCTGGGCGTCGGCTTCTTCAAGCCGCTCGGCGGCAACGTCGGGTTCTACGCGTCGGCGCTCTACAACCTGTCGTACGACTCGAACGATCTCTCGAGCCCCTACAACGACCCCTGGGTCTACCGCATCGGCGTCTCCGTGGGGTTCTGACCGGGCCCGCGGCGGCTCGATCGCGGGCGGGTCGAGCCGCGACTGGCGGCGCCGCGACGCTCGTCAGGCCGCCAAGATCTCGCGTGTTTCATCCAAAATTCCGGATCAGTCCGCCGATTTGAAGCGGTTTCGTCGATCCGCGCCCGTCCGGTGGGAAATCGCCCTCCCCTGCGACGAGTTTAACAGCTTTACAATCATACAGTTAGCCAGTCTACCCTCTTACGGCCCGCGGCGGGCATACGCCTTGCGGTTGTTCTTGGATGCGCTACAGTGCGCATGACGTTAGTTAGTCTATAGAGGTCATAGGAGAAAGGCGGGAGACGGGGCTAACAACGTGGCGTTCCCGCCCGGACATTTTCCACTCAAGGGAGGATATCGATGAGAACGGCAAAGGTACTGGCTCTGATCGCGGTGGTGGCGCTCGCGATTCCGATGGCGAACGCGGCGGACTCGAAGAACAGCATCGGCGTGTTCGTGAACTACCTCATTCCGTCCGGAGACTACAGCGGGACGATCGAGGAAGGCGTGACCCAGACGCTCGAGGCCGACTCGGCGATGGGCTATGGCCTCAGCTACCGCTACATGTTCCACCCGAAGTGGGACTTCGGCGCCAGCATCATGTTCGCAGAGCACGACATCACCGGATCGGTCACCGGCGAGGGCTCGGAGACGATCGGCAGCATCTCCTGGATGCCGATTCTGCTCGACGCCAACTGGCACCTCGGCAAGCGGGGCCTGTTCTATGTCGGACCGACACTCGGCTACGCGATGTGGGACAGCATCGACGTCAACGGCGGCGACTCGGTCAGCATCAAGGACTCGTTCGTCTACGGGCTCAACCTCGGTTTCGACTTCCCGTTGGGCGACAACTGGGCGATCAACGCGAATGCCCGTTACCTCATGGTCGGCGCGGAGACCGACGAGGGCAGCGACAACATCACGGTCGACGTGAATCCGTGGATCGTGGGCGTCGGCGTCAGCTACAAGTTCTGATCTCGAATCGCCGCCGCACGACGGCGGCGGATAGTAAGGACGGCCCTGCGCGCCAACCAGGCGCGCAGGGCCGTCTTGTTTCCGGAGGAAGGCGCGCCGGGCGGTGAATGGTTGCCCCCCCTTCGGTCAAGGCGCCATCTGCTCTAGGATGGTCGCGCGAAAGACCAGCCGGCTCGAGGGGCGCGTGCACGAGGCCGCGGCGACAACCCCGGGAAATGACACCCTGTCCCTCGGGTTCTTTACGAGACGATGGCACGGCCGCTGACGGACAGGAGGTTGCCCACGCGGACGGTTCCAATTCAAGGGGGGAATCCATGAGAAGAACGACGATCCTGGTGCTCATCGTGGTGGCGGCTCTCGCGATCCCGCCGGCGAACGCGGCGGACAAGAAGAACAGCATCGGCGTGTTCGTGAACTACCTCTGGCCGACGGGGGACTACACCGAGACCGTGGAAGGCGACACCCTCACGCTCGAGGCGGACGCGGCGATGGGGTATGGCCTCGCCTACCGGCACATGCTCAACCCGAAGTGGGACTTTGGCGCGAGCTTCTTCTTCGCCGACCACGACGTCAACGGGACGGTCACCGGCGCGGGGACGGCGAAGGTCGCCACGGTCTCCTGGATGCCGATCCTGCTCGACGCCAACTGGCACTTCGGCAAGAAAGGGCTGTTCTACGTCGGGCCCACGATCGGCTACGCGATGTGGGACGAGCTCGAGTGGGTCGTTCCGGAGGTTCCCTCGATCAGCCTCAAGGACCAGTTCATCTACGGGCTCAACTTCGGAATCGACGTGCCGTTCGGAAAGGGCTGGGCTTTCAACGGGAACGCCCGCTACCTGGCGGTCGGCGCGGAGACCGACACGGGCGAGGGCGACATCACGGTCGACGTGAATCCGTGGCTCGTCGGCGTGGGTGTCAGCTACAAGTTCTGATCGCGAATCGCCGCGCACGACGGCGGCAGAAATTCGAGACGGCCCTGCGCGCGATCCGCGCGCGCAGGGTCGTCTTGTTTCTGGACCGGAGAAAGCGCGATCCAAGAAAGGCGGCCGCCCTGGGATTTCGGTTCCAGGCCCTTTTTGCCCTAGGATACCCGCGCGGAAGCCGCCATGAGAGCCACCGACGGGAAGACGGGAGCATCGCCCCGGGCCTTTTCCAACGACTGGCGACAATCGTCGCGTGTTCTTCTGCTTGCCTTGCTGGCGGCTGTTCTGGCGCCGATGGTGGGATGCGCGTCCGCCCGACCCTACAAGACGCATCCGGAGCTGCCGCGGAGAAAGAGCGGCATCGCGGCGGTCGGCGTCCTGCCGCCCGCGATCAGGATGTTCGAGGAACAGGCGAAGTTCGGCTTGAACGAGGCCGTTCCGCACGACGACTGGTCCTCTGCCGCCGACCAGGCGGTCGCGAGGGCATTCGCCGAGGAGATGGCCGCCGACCGGGTTCCTCTCGTGCCGATCGGTGCGGACGACCTCGAGGCGAAGGAGCTCGTCGAGCTCTACAACGCCGTGGAGTTCAGCCTCCTGAGGCATGCGTTCGAGAAGAACACCGGAGAGATGCTCCCGCGGGAGCCCTTCCCCGAGCAAGTTCGGATTCTGGACTACTCCGTGGGGCCCGCGGCGGAGTTCATGGATCGGCATCACATCGACGCCCTCTGGATCGTGCGGGGATTCAACCTGCTTCCCACGACGGGCGCGAGGGTGATGCACGGAGTCGACGTCGCGCTCAGCGTCTTGTCGGCGTTGGGCGGGGTCGCCGTGCCGGTCATCGACCTGCAGAAGATCCAGCTCAGGGTGGCGCTGATCGACAGGAGCGGCACCGTTCTCTACTACGGCGTGGCCGACGACAGGACGGCACGGCCGCCCGCGGGGCCTCCCGCCGAGCCCGTTTCGAGGAGCGGCGATTCCGTTTCCGACTCCGCGGGGGAGCCGAGCTTCCCCGACGTCGACCTCCGCGATCCCCGGGCCGCCCGGCACTACCTGCAGGCGGCGCTCTCGGGCTACCGGGCGAAGGGGGCGCCATGAAGAGCCCGGCGATCCTCCTCTGCGGCATCCTGCTCCTGGCCGGCACGGTGGCGTGCGCGCCCACCTGGAAGAGCGCGGGCGGAGCGGCGACGCTGTCGCCGGCCTACTTCCACCCGAAGGGGGAGACGGAAGGCGCGGCGACCGCGCCGGAATCCCGCGGGGTCTCCTTCACCGTCCCCGAAGGCTGGCACTGGTATCCCCTGGGCGACGACTTCATCGCGACCCGGGACGGCGTCTTCCTGCAGCAGATCCTCGTCGAGCGCCTTCACATCGACCAGGTCGAGCAGAAATTCGGCGGGGCCTTTTCGCTTGCCGTGTGGTCATCGCGGGCGTGGCCCGTGCACACGGCGAAGAGCCTGACGAAGCGCTTCGTTGCGGGAATGCCCCCCGCCGACGCGGCGGAGGTCCTGCTCGGAAGCCGCGCGAACGATCCGAGCGTCGCCGGCCTCGAGGCGCGGAAGATCGTCACCCGGACGATCGCGGGGCAGCAGGCGTTCCGGGCGCTGTTCGATTTCCGGCTGAAGGGCTCCGTGGTCGATCCGTCGCCGCTCTACCGGTCGGCGTACTGCGGCTTCGTCGTCGGCGACTGGTTCTACGGAATCAGCTACACCGCGACGGCGCGGTACTACTTCGACCGGGACGCCGGCGCCTTCGAGACGTTCCTCGAGAGCGTCCGGCTCGTGGACCAGTGACCCGCGGAGGGAGCGGCCTCCCATGAGGACGAGCTGCGATTCCTCGAGATCGTCGGCAGACTCCGGCACTCGCGGTGGCCTGTCTGCTCGCCGCGTTCGCCACGGGAACGACCGGGGACGCGGCCGCTTCGTCGACGAGCACGCCGGCGGCGGGACGGCAGCCGGCGCCGCCCGTGCGGAAGGCAGGCCTGCTGCCGCCGGCCCTCGTGCTTTTCGAGGATCGGAACGGTGCGGGGATCGGGCCGATGCCGGACGCGGCGGGGTCTTCGGTCGCGGCCGAGGCGGTGAGCGCGGCATTCATCGCCGAAATGGCGGCAAGGAAGTCGAGCTGACCGTCATCGGACAAGGACGAGATCGGGCCCGTCGACCTGTCCCGGCTGTACGCCGTTCCCGGCCGCCTGGCGAGCGGTGGTACGCGAGCCGTTCCCTGAAGCCGCGCTGGTGGTGGCGTATCCGCCGGGAGCGGTCGAAAAGGCCATGGATCGGCACCGGCTCGACTCGCTGTGGGTCATCTCGGGGGTCGCCGTCCTCTCCAAAGAGAGCGCGGGAACAGCCGGATCGGCGGGGTCGGCCACAGAGACGCGGGCGCCAGGGACGCGGCTGCTTCTCAGGGCTGCGCTCGCCGACAGGGAAGGGAAGATCCTGTTCTCGGATGTCGTCGATGAAGGCCCCGTCGCGCGAGGCCAGCCCGCGCCGGGAGCGCCCGCGGCGACAGTCCCCGCGCAGGCCGATCTTCGTGATCCCCAGGTCGCCCGCCGGCAGGTCAAGGCGCTGCTCGCGGAGTATCGGACGGAAGAGGACAAGCGCGAGGCGGAACAGGCTGCCGCACGCGCGCAGGAAACCAGGGCGGCGTTGCCGAGGTCGCCCCATCGGGCCGAATTCCGGCTGGGTCTCGGCGTGTTCTTCTTCGCTCCCGAAGGAGTGGACCTGCACGCCGGCTTCCTACCGAAGAACAGCCGCCTGCAGTACGGCTACCGGTACGTCCGCTGGACGGATACCTTCGATGACCCGTTCACCGGCAACGAGCTGACGAAGACGACCGAGACCCTGCAGGGCCCGCAGGTAAACTACCTGTTCCGGCCCGAGAAGCGCGGCACGTGGTACGTGGGCGCCTCGGTGCTGCAGTGGTCGAAAACCGAGGCCGCGATGATGAATGGCGTGAGCGATTCGGACTCCGTCATCGCGCCTTTCTTCGGCGGCGGCTACACGCGGCGCCTCGGCAAGCACGTCTACTTCAACACGGCGATGTTCCTAGGCCCCGGGGCCCAGCTCGAGACGAACACGGGCGTCAGCTCCGAGGAGTCCTCTGGGGGGTTCGACATCCAGATCCAGCTCGGAGCGTTGTTTTAGCAGAGGTCTTGGAAACGACTGGGAGGACTACAATCCGGCGGTGATGCCATGCCGCGTCGCGATGTTCCTGCCGTGCATCGCAGTGGGCGCACTGCTGGTCACCCTCTCGCACGCGGCGGGGCAGACGCAGGGCACCGTCACCATCCGAGTGCGAAGCGGCGCCTCGCCCGTTCCGCAGGCCGAGGTCCTCGTCGCGGCTCTCTCCTCCAAGACCGATGCCCGGGGAGAGGCCAGGCTGACACTGCCCGAGGGCGAGCACGCGATCCTGGTCATGCACCCGGCCTTTCATCCCGAGACGGTCCAGGCGACCGTTCGAGCAGGGGAGGACGCGGTCGTCGTCGTCCAGCTCCGCCCGGCGGAGCTGCCGACCGAGGTCACGATCGTCTCCGCGACGCGCAGCGGCACGGTGGTCAAGGACCAGCCGATCCGCGTCGAGACCGTCCCCGAGGAGGAGATCGAGGAGGACCTGACCATCGCGCCCGGAAATCTCTCGACCCTGCTGCAGGAGTTGGCCGGCGTTCGCGTGCAGGTCACTTCGGCTTCGCTCGGAGCGGCGAGCCTGCGTCTTCAGGGGCTTCCCGGCCGCTACACCCAGGTCCTCTACGACGAGCTTCCGTTGTTCGGAGAGCAGCCGGATGGCTTCAGCCTCCTGCAGGCCCCTCCTCTCGATCTCGCTCACGTAGAGGTCATCAAGGGGACGGCGTCGGCGCTCTACGGAGGCTCGGCGCTCGGCGGCGTCCTGAACCTGGTTTCCCGCCACCCTCCCGGCGAGCCGGAGGTTCTCGTCGGCGCGACCTCCCTCGGGGGAGCCGACGCCGTCGGCTTCGTTCCGGGCAAGCTCGGGGCCCGGTGGGGATACACGCTGCTGGGCGGCGTCCACGGGCAGGAGCGGAGGGATGTCGACGACGACGGCTGGGCCGACGTGGCCGGTTACCGCCGTGTCGTGGCGCGGCCGCGTTTCTTCTGGAACGACAACGCCGGCCGATCCCTGTTCCTGACCGCGGGGATCGCGTCGGAAGAACGAGAAGGCGGAACGATCGAGGGCGGCGTGAGTCCCGCCGGAGCTCCTTTCCGGCAGAAGTTGACCACGCGGAGGGCGGACGCGGGTCTCGTCGGGCGCTTCCTGGTCGGGAGCGACCGGCTCATCCTCGTCCGCGGATCGTTCACCGGCACGGAGCACGACCTCGTCTTCGGTGATGTCGAGGAGCGCGATCGCAGGCAGTTCGCCTTCTCCGAGGTCAGCGTAAGCGGATCGGACCGCGGCAACTCCTGGGTTGCCGGGACGGCGCTCGGTCTCGACGCGTACCGGGCCCGGAATGTTCCCGGCTTCGACTACACTTACACGGTTCCGGCCGTCTTTGTCCAGGACGAGTATTCACCGGCCCAGTGGCTCGCCATCTCGGGGAGCGGCAGAGCCGATTTTCACAATGAATTCGGCACACTCTTGAGCGCGCGGATCTCGGCGCTCGTCCGCCCGGGGCAGGGATGGAGCGTCCGCCTGTCGGCCGGGAGCGGCCACGCGGCTCCCGTGCCGTTCACGGAAGAGACGGAAGAGGTCGGACTGTCCAACGTGCTTCCCCTCCGGGACGTGCGGCCCGAGCGGGCGGTGAGCACCTCACTGGACGCGGGGTGGTCCGGTGGGTCGTTCGAAGCGAACGGGACCCTGTTTGCCTCCAGGGTGGAAAGCCCTCTCGTTCTGCGGGCCTCCTCGACCGAGCCGGGCCGGCTCGAGATCGTCAACGCGGCGGGACCCACCCGGACCTACGGAAGCGAGCTCCTCCTTCGCTTCAAGCAAGGTCCCCTTCAAGCGATCGCCACGTACACGTTCCTGGATTCGACCCGCGCGGAGCCCACGGGAGCCGATCGAGCCGAGACGCCGCTTACGCCCCGGCACGCGGCCGAGCTGGCCGGGATCTGGGAAAGAGAAGGCAAGGGTCGTTTCGGCATCGAGGTGTCCTACACCGGCCGGCAACGCCTCGAGGACGATCCTTACCGCGACGAGAGCGTGCCCTACGTCGAGGTGAGTGTCCTGGGCGAGGTTCGCTTTGGGCACGCGGGCATCTTCGCGAACGCCATGAACGTCACCGACGTGCGGCAGACGCATTACGACCCTCTGGTCCTGCCGACACCGGCTTTCGACGGCCGCTGGACGACCGACGTCTGGGCGCCGCTCGCCGGCCGGGTCTTCAACGCAGGAATGCGCTGGGAGTTCTAGCGATGCGTGGAGTGGGGCGCAGCCACGCGCACGCGGGCCGCTGGGACTCGTGACGGTGACGACCGGGCCTGGGCGCTACTTCTTGCCCACCGCGAGCGCGACGAGCGTCGCGATGGCGAACACCAGCGCCAGGTTCACCGTGACGATGAACTGCACCCACAGGGGGCCGGCCTTCCCGTCGCTCTCCGTCGTCATCTTCCTGTAGCGGTGGACGTACCACGGCATCGTCGCCCGGTACCAGAACCAGCTCACCTTGACGCCGTGGCTCGAGAGCCACCCCCCGATGCGGTACGCCGCGATCATGGCCCAGAGCCCCGAGGCGATGGCCAGCAGAGCGGGAAAGACCACGAAGCCGCGCATGACGGCCCCCTTTCAGACGACCTCGAGCTCCTCGAGCTCTTCCCCCTGGAAGAACGCGAGCCCGAGCAGCACGCTCCACGTCGCGAGCAGCACGATCCCGATGAGCGCCGGGACCACGAGGAGGAAGCAGATCGAGCCGGCGAAGTAGACGTAAGCCAGCGGCTTCTTGTAGCCGTTCAGATTGCCGTTCACCCGGAGAAGCCGCAGGGCGAACACGATGCCGATGACGCCGTTCAGCACGCCGAGTATCACCATCGAGGCGACCCCAGCGAGCGCGCTCCCCAATTCCCGGATCGCGAGGAACCGCTGCGCGTGCGAAACGCCCGACACCAGCAGCCCCGCGCCGATCACGATCCAGATCAGGTGGTCCACCGCGTGGAAGCCGTAACGCTCGCGGAGCAGGTCGCGGAAGCGGATCAGGGCGTAGATGCCGAGGATCGTCCCGACCGCGTCCACCGCGAGGACGAGGACCGCTTGGCCCGTGCTCCACGGCGGGGGAGGAAAGCCCCCCCGGCGGCCCGTGACGCTCGACAGGTCGAAGACGAGCGACAATCCGAGCATCGCGAGCGTTCCGGCGGCGCTCAGGATCGCCGCCCACCCTGCGGTTGTGTACGGGTTCCTGCTCATGGGATCAGCCCTCCTCGTTGCCGCTCGCCGTCCCGGCGGGACAGGGCCTCGGTTCGCCCCCTGGCGCCGGGACGAACTCGAGGAGATCGCCCGGCTGACAGTCGAGCTCGCGGCAGAGCGCTTCCAGGGTCGAGAAGCGGATCGCCTTGACCTTTCCCGTCTTCAACAGCGAGAGGTTCGTCATCGCGATCCCCACGCGATCGGACAGCTCGGTCAAGCGCATCTTCCGGCGCGCGAGCATGAGGTCGAGCCGCACTTCGATGGCCACAAAGGAAATGATACGCGGTGATTTACGATAGTCAATGATTTATTTACGATTATCGTAACATTAGCAAATACTCACCCCGCCGGAGACGCCGGCAGCGGTCCGCACGCTCCCCCGATGCGAAACCACGCTCAGCGCGCCTGGCCGTAAAGACCCGCGAGACGTCTCAGCTCGGCGCCGATCGGCGAGGACTCCGGCGCTGAGGCCGCGCCGCGCTCGGCGGCCGCGGCCGCGTCGGCCTGCCGGCCGGCGGCGGCATAGGCCACCGCGAGGACCACGAGGACCCTCGGCTCGCGCTTTCCGGTGAGCGCGTCGGCCCGCTCGGCGAGCGCGACCGCCTCGGACGGGTTGCGATCCGATCCGAGCTCCTCGGACAGCAGAGCGCGGGCCAGCCCGACCAGGGCGTCGACACCGTCCGGCGCGAGCCGGAGCGCGGCGCGGAAGCACGCGGCCGCCTCCTTCGTACGGCCGCGGGCGGCGAGGAGCTGTCCTTCCAGGCGGTGCGCGTCTGCGGACGCGGGATCGGCGGCGATCGCGGCGCGCGCTTGCTCGAGGGCCTCGTCCGGGGCGCCCGTCCGGCGGAGCGCTTCGGCGAGGCTCACGCGCGCCGGGGCCCAGCTCGGGAACTTCTCGAGCACGAGCCGGTACCACCTCGCCGCCTCCTCGGGCCGGCCCGCCGCGAGCAGCACGTTGGCGAGGTTGTTCATGGTCCGCGCATCGTCCGGCTTCAGCTCGAGCGCTCTGCGGTACGCGCGCTCGGCCTCCGCGAAGTCTCCCTTCTGCCCCAGCGCGTTGCCGAGGTTGTAGAAGCTGAACGACCGCGGGCCCGGAATCCCTCCCTCGATCTCGCTCGCCAGGCGGTAGTGCAGGATCGCCTCGTCCACCTTCCCCTGGGCGCGGAGCAGCGTGCCGAGGTTGTTGTGGGCCATCCACGATCCGGGGTTCTTCTCGAGCGTGTCCCGCCAGAGCGCTTCGGGTCCCTGGTAAGCGTGGGCCCGGCTCCAGGTCAGCGCCGCGAGCCCGGCGAGGAGGCAGGCCGCGGCCACCGCCCCGGTGACGGTCCCCGCGCGCCCGAGGCGCCGGGCCGCGAGCGCGCCGAGGGCCGAGAGGAGCGCGATGGGGCCGACGCAGGCCACGTACTGGTAGTGGTCGGCCACGTAGCTGTACGCGAAGGTCCAGAGCAGGATGATCCCCGACGTGGGGAGCAGCGTCGCGACGAAGAACAGGGTTGCCGCGATCGGCCCGCGCCCGATTCTCCCGCGGAAAAGCCACAGCGCCCCCGTGGCCCCCGCGCAGAGCAGGACCCACAGCCATGCGATCGCGTCGGCCGCGGATATCCGCCACATCGGGTAGCTGAAGGCGAGATTCGCCGGCCAGAGCAGCTTGCCGAGGTAGAACCAGATCGCACGCGACGCGACCAGCAGACGGTCCACGACGCCGAGCGGGAGGAGGTCCGGCCGCGTGTTCTGCACGTGCCGCTCGAACCACATCGTGAGGAGGCCCATCGCCAGCGCGAGGGCGACGAAGGGGACGAGCTGCGCCCAGCGCCGGCGGTCCAGACGCTCGCGGCGCAGCCAAAGGATCAGCACCTGCGCCGCCGGGAACGTGCACGCGGTCGCCTTGCTGAGCAGGGCGAGGACGAATAGAACGGCCGAGGCGGCGTAGGCGCCGCGCGCCGGGCGCCCGTCGCGCGATCGCTCCACGAACGAGATCCAGGCCAGGGAGGCCAGCCCGAGGAAGAACGCCATGAGGACGTTCTTCCGCTCGGCGATCCACGCGACCGATTCGACCTGCACCGGATGGAGCGCGAAGACCGCGGCGGCGAGCCAGGCGCCGGGGATCCGCAAGCGCAGCAGGACGAGCCAGAGCAGCAGGGCGTTCAGGATGTGCAGGACGAGATTCGTCGCGTGGTAGCCGGCGGTGTCGAGCCCCCAGAGCGCGCGCTCGATCCGGAACGACGTGTAGACCAGCGGGACGTACTGCGACGGCTGGTCGGTCGAGAGCCAGATGCGCTGCAGCCCGTCGGGCGCCGTGAGGAGCGGGTTGTCGGAGACGTACTTGTCGTCGTCCCACAGGAACTCCCCGCGGAGCGCGGGCGAGTAGGCGAAGGCGACGAGGATCGCGATCAGAGCGGAGCCGGCGGCGAGCCGGGACCGGGCAGGAAGCCACGACGACGGCCCGCGCGCGCCCGCGGCCGTCTCGAGGGTCGCCCGTTTCCGGCCCCCGCGGTCCCCCATCGAACCCCTTCCCAGGTCGCCGTTCTTATACGCCGCTCCCTGCCGGAAAGCGAGTCGTCGCGGTCGTCGCCTGCGGCCGCCCCGCGCCGTCCGGGGTGCGGCGTTGAACGGCGGGGTCGCGGCGGGTACGATCTCCGGCATGAACCCCGCGACCCAGCCCGCGATCACGCTCAACAACGGCGTCGCCATCCCGGCCGTCGGGCTCGGGGTCTTCCGCGTAGCCGAGGGGGACGCGACGCGACGGGCCGTGCTGGCCGCGCTCGAGGCCGGCTACCGCCACATCGACACGGCGCGCGCCTACGGAAACGAGCGCGACGTCGGCCAGGCGATCCGCGAGAGCGGCGTGCCGCGCGAGCTGCTGTTCGTCACGACCAAGCTCTACGGCTCCGATCACGGCTACGAGATGGCGAAGCGCGCCTGCCGCAAGAGCCTGAAGCTGCTCGGCCTCTCGTACCTCGACCTGTACCTGATCCACTGGCCCGTGCCGGAGCTGCGAGGGGAGTCGTGGATCGGCCTCCAGGATCTCCTGGACGAAGGGCTGTGCCGGGCGATCGGCGTGAGCAACTACACCAACCGGCACATGGACGAGCTGCTCGAGTACGCCGACGTGGTGCCGGCCGTGAACCAGGTCGAGCTCCATCCCTTCCTGTACCAGAAGGACCTGCTCGAGCACAACCGCCGGCACGGGATCGTCGTCGAGGCCTACAGCCCCCTGACGCACGGCCGGCGGATCGACGATCCCCGCATCGGCGCCCTCGCGGCGAAGTACGGACGCACGAACGCGCAGGTGATGATTCGGTGGTGCCTGCAGCGCGGGACCGTCGTGCTGCCGAAATCCACGCGGCCCGAGCGGATCCGCGAGAATTTCAGCGTCTTCGATTTCGAATTAACGCCCGGGGACATGGAGGCCCTCGACGCCCTGCACGAGAACCTCCACACGTGCTGGGACCCGACGAACGCGCCGTGAACGCGACGCTCGAGCCGCCGCCCCGGCCCGGAAGGCCCTGACGTGCGCGCCGCCGCGATCGTCGCCTGTTTCGCGCTGCTCCTCTACCTTCCCGCCCTCTCGTTCCCGCTCGTCTGGGACGATCCGATGCTGCTGGAGCACGTCCACGCCCGGCTCGAGGCCGGCGGCATCGGAGCGCTGCTCTCCTCGGAGTTCCTGCTCGGGAGCGGCTCGCCCCACACCGGGTACTTCCGCCCGGTCGTCCTGCTGAGTCTGGCCGCCGACGGCCGGCTCGGGGATGGAAAGGCGTGGGCCTTCCACCTGACGAATCTCCTGCTCCACGCCGCCGCGAGCGGCCTCGTCGTGCTCCTCCTGCGACGCGTCCTCCAGGACGGACCGTCCGCGATGCTCGGCGGCCTGCTCTTCGCCGCGCATCCCGTCCACGTCGAGTCGGTGGCGTTCGTGTCGGGGCGCACCGATCTCTGGGCCGGGGTCTTCGTGCTCCTTGGGACCCTGCTCTGGCTGCGGGAGCGCGCTCTTGATGGGGATGCGGGGAGTGGGATCGCACCGGCGGGCGTGGGGCTGCTCCTCGCGCTGGGGGCGCTCTCGAAGGAGCCGGCCGTCATGGCGGTTCCGGCCTGGCTGGCCTGGGACGGGGTGGCGAGCGCCGGTTCGTCCGGCCGCCCCGCGTCGTGGGCACGGCGAAACGCACGGTGGCTCACCGCCTCGCTCGCGGCCGTCGCGGTCGTCGCGGCGCTGCGATGGGCGGCCCTGGGACGGTTGCTCGGCGGCGAGGCCCTGCCGCCGCCGGTGCCTGGAGTGCAGGAGCCGTCGGCCGCCGCGCTGCTGCTGCCGAGGCTGATCACTTACGTGAAGCTCCTGGCCGTTCCGTGGCCGCTGAGCGCGTTCTACACGCCGTCGGATCTCGCGCTCGGCCCCGGGCTCCTCCTGGGCGCGATCCTCGCGCTGGTCCTGTTCGCCGGAGCATGGATCGCGGGCGGCCGGCGAACCGGGGCCGTCGCGTCATCGTGGACGCTTCTCTTTCTCGTGCCGGTTCTAGGCATCGCGACCCTGAGCGGGGGAGTGGTGGCGGAGCGATTTCTCTACCTCCCCTCGCTCGGCGCCTGTCTCGCCGCGGCGGCGCTCTGGGGCCGACTCCACCGCAGGAGCAAGCCGGTCGCCATGGCCGTGGCGGTCGCCATGATCGCGTTGCTCGCCGGCGCCACCGTGCTCCGCTCGCAGGTTTGGAGGAGCGAGGTCTCTCTCTACGCGGACATGACCCGCACGTCCCCGCGCGCGTTCGTCGCGCACTTCAACCTCGGCAACGAGCTGGCCAAGCTCGGACGTCTCGAGGAGGCCGAGGCATCGCTCGAGCGGGCCGTGGCGATCGCGCCCGGACGCGCCGACGCGTGGAACAACCTCGGCAGCGTGCGCCTTCGTCTCGGCAAGGACGCGGAAGCCGGAAAGGCCTACGAGGAAGCCGTCCGCCTGAAGCCGGATTTCGTCGTCGCGCTCCGGAACCTGGCCCAGACCCTGGCCAAGGCGGATCGCTGGACCGACTTCCTGGCCGCGATGGAGAAGATCGAGAATCCGGTTCCCGGCGACGCTCCGCTCCTTATCCGCGCGGGAATGGTCCTCGCGGACGGCGGACGCTTGCCCGAGGCCGAGCGGGCCTTCCGGCTCGCGATCCGCGCCGCACCCGACCAGGGCAAGGCGTACGGCTATCTCGGCTTCGTGTACGTGTCGCAGAACAGGACGTCGGAGGCCCTCCCGCTCCTCGAGCGCGCCGCGGCGATCGATCCCGGCGACGCCCCCGCTCGCTTCAACCTCGGCGCCGCGCGGCTCGCAGCCGGAGACCGCGCGGGCGCGGCCGCCGAGAGGGACGCGCTGCGCGCTCTCGATCCCCGCCTCGCCGCCGAGCTCGACTCGCGCATGCGGTCCCAGGTTGGAGAGGGGGCGGGAATACGATGAGATTCGCGGCGCTCAGGGAACGCCTCGTCGAGCTCGTGTTGCGGGTCCCGGTGTCGCTGAAGGTGATGGGCATCGCGCTGGGACTGACGCTGCTCCTCGGCGGCACGCTCCTCTGGCAGATCCACAACAGCTGGCACGGGCTCCTGCTCGGCGAGCTCGAGGAGAGGGGAAAGCTGCTCGGCGCGAACCTCGCGGCGCACATCGCCGAAGACGTCGTCGCGAGGAATACCGACCAGCTCGGGTCGCTCCTCGAGGACACGAGGGCCCGCCTCCCCGAGGTGGACTACCTGCTCGTGCTGGACCACCGGGGCGAGGTGCTGGCCGGTACGCGTGCGGGCGGGGCCCCGGCGCAGCTACTGGCCGCCAACCGCCTCGGGCTGCGCGGGGAGCCCCGCGTGGCGCTCCTCGACACCGAGCGCGGTCCGATCCGGGACGTCGCGGTGCCGATCCTGGACGGTCAGGCGGGAGTGGTCCGGGTGGGGATGAGCGAGCGGTTCATCTCGAGCGAAGTGGGATGGCTCACGCAACGGCTGGCCGTCGGCACCGCGGTGGTCGCGGCGCTCGGCGTGCTCGCGGCGCTCTTTCTCACCGCGGTCCTCACACAGCCGATCCGGGAGATGGCCGGGCTCGCCAACGCCGTCCAGAAACAGGACTTCGGCAAGCGGGCGGTCGTCAGGGCGGGCGACGAGCTCGGACGGCTCGCGATCGCCTTCAACGAGATGGCGGAGGCGCTCGGTCGAAAAGAGAAGGCCCGGCAGGAGCTGCTGCGTCAGCTCATCGCCGCCGCGGAGGACGAGCGGAAGCGGGTCGCGCGAGAGCTGCACGACGGTACGGGCCAGTCCCTGACGTCGCTCGTCGCGGGCCTGAGCGCCCTCGAGGTGGAGGGAGGCGACGACGCACCGAGGCGCGCGCGTCTCGCGGAGCTGCGGGAGCTCGCCGCCCGGACGCTCGGCGAGGTGCACGACATCTCGAGAGCGCTCCGGCCCGCGATCCTGGACGACCTGGGCCTCATGGCCGCTGTCGGGAAGCACTGCGAGATGTTCTCCCGCCGATTCGACCTAACGGTGGATTGCCAGGGCGTCGGTTTCGAGCAGGGCCCCCGGCTTTCCCCGGAGATCGAGCTGGCGGCCTACCGGATCGTGCAGGAAGCACTAACGAACGCGGTCCGCCACGGCCGGGCCGCTTTCGCGAGCGTCCTGGTGCAGAGGAAGGACGCGGCGCTGTTGCTCGTGATCGAGGACGAGGGGCACGGCTTTGTCGCGACGGACTGGCGCCAGAGATCCGTCGCGGGAGGTCACCTCGGGCTGCTCGGCATCGAGGAGCGCGCGGCGCTGCTCGGCGGCTCGCTGCGCGTGGAGTCGTCGCCCGGATCGGGGACCAGCCTGTTCGTGGAGATACCCGTGTCGAGGGAGGCCGACGATGTCTAAGATCCGCGTGCTGATCGCCGACGACCACGCGATGGTGCGGACCGGCTTGCGCGCCCTCCTCGACGCGCAGCCCGACATGGAGGTCGTCGGAGAAGCCGAGGATGGCCTCGTGGTCGAGACGCGCTGCCGGGAGCTCCTGCCCGACGTGGTCCTCATGGACCTCACGATGCCGGGGCGGGGCGGGATCGCCGCGGCGGCCGACGTCCGTCGCGCCAGCCCGCGGACGAGGATCATCGTGCTGACGATGCACGAGGACGAGGCTTACGTCCGCCTGGCCGCGAGCGCCGGCGTGGACGGATACGTCTTGAAGCGCGCGTTGGCGGAAGAGCTGGTGGCCGCGATACGCGACGTGCACGCCGGCGGGCGTCACGCGCCCCCGGAGCTTCGGCAGGCGTTCTTCCAGCCGGACCAGGAGCCGGAGGCCAAAGAAGGCCATCACGCGGGAGCGCAGGCGCTCACCGAGCGGGAGCGGGAGGTCGTCGGCCTGATCGCGCTCGGTTACACGAACGCGGAGATCGGCAAGAATCTGCACATCAGCGAGAAGACCGTCGAGACGCACCGGGCCAGGATCCTCTCGAGGCTGGGCTTGCGCACGAGGGCCGATCTCGTCCGCTTCGCGATAGAACATGGACTGATGAAGTCCTGATTGTGGCTCGCCCGCCTTCCCGCGACGCAGAATCAGGGTTTTCCCCTACCCGCGGCCGGAACGAGTCACCGTATCTTGACTCGGGGTCCCGGCACGGGAGGGTGGATCATGGTGCGCGCGGTCCGTTGCCTTTCGAATCCTGCCTGTTTCTTCGTCGCCACGCTGCTGGCGGTCGGGACCGTGGCGCTCGCCGCGCCGACAGTGCCCACCGACATCCAGCAGCCGGGAACGCAGCCCGGAGAGGTGGGGGCGTTCACCTCCCCCGACAACTGCGACAACTGCCACGGCGGGATCACGCAGCCGACGAATCCCACGCTGGAGAAAGAACGCGAGCCCGGCTTCGGCTGGCGCGGCGGGATGATGGCAAACGCGGGCCGGGATCCCCTCTTCTGGGGGACCCTCGCGGTCGCCGAGCAGGATTTTCTCCCCGGTGCGGACCCGGCCCAGCGGGGCGGCGCCGGCGATCTTTGCATCCGTTGCCACAGCGTCGGCGGCTGGGTCGCCCAACGCTCGACGCCGACCGACGGTAGCGGCCTGAGCGCGACCTCCGACAAGGACGGGGTCGAATGCGAGTTCTGCCACCTGCTCGTCAACCCCGACCCGCCGGTGAACGTCGCCGGATCGACGGAGACCTACAGCACGCCGTTCGAGCCCTTCGACCCCGCGCCGTCGAACGAGGCATACCGCGGCAGCGGCCAGTACGTTCTCAACGGAAACGGGACGCGGCTGGGCCCGTACAGCGACGCGAACGCGAAGCACACCTTTCTCCAGTCGCCCTTCCATCGGCAGGCCGAGCTTTGCGGGACCTGCCACGACGTGAGCAACGCGGCCGTCGGCGACCTCGCCCACAACAACGGCACGCAGAACCTCCCGCTCGCCGCCGGGACGTTCAGCGGGATCCCCGGCTCTCCCGTGGCCGGGAAGGCCGCCTTCAACAACCCGCCGTACAAGTACGGGATGGTCGAGCGGACGTCGAGCGAGCACATCGCGGGCGCCTTCGACACCCTCCGCGTGAGCGACTTCTCGACGCTCCCCGCCGACCTCAAGGTCGCGGGCGGCTCGATCCAGAAGTCCTACCAGAAGGCAATGGACCAGACCGGGAATCCGGCGCGCCCCAACTACAAGGACGGGACGGTCCGCTACTACACCTGCCAGACGTGCCACATGGCCGCATCCACGGGCCTCGGCTGCAACAAGGCTGGCACGCCGATTCGCGAGGACCTGCCGCGCCATGACCAGACCGGCGCCGCCCACTGGATGACCGACGCCGTCAAGTACATGGACACGCGGGGCACCCTTCGCCTCGGAGGCGGCCTCACCCAGATCCAGAAGGACGCGCTCGACGCCGGGAAGGTGCGCGCACAGGAGATGCTCCGGAGCGCCGGGTCGGTCTCGGCGGCGCAGCAGGGGAGCAACCTGGCCGTGCGGGTGACCAACCTGACCGCTCACAAGCTGATCTCGGGGTATCCCGAAGGGCGGAGGCTGTGGCTCAACCTGAAGTGGTTCGACGCGGGCAACGCCCTGATTCGCGAGGACGGCGCCTACGGGAACATCGGGCGCACGGTGCAGGACAACGCCGGCGTCTCGCACCAGGTCCAGTCCCTTCTCGACCTCCACGGCACCGTCCTCTACGAGGCGAAGCCCGGAATGGACCAGCAATGGGCAAGCCAGCTCGTCGCGCTCGGATACCCCACGGGCCTGGTGCTCGAGTACGACCGAATCACCGACGCCGCCGCGCACACGCTCGGCGGCCTCGCGACGTCGCCCGCGGGGACGCAGTTCCATACCTTCCATTTCGTCCTGAACAACGTCATGACCGGAGACACCCGGATCCCGCCGTACGGGTTCAGGTACGACGAGGCCCGGACGCGCAACGCGCTGCCCGTACCCGCCTCCCAGTACGGCAGCCCGGGTTCCGGCGGGACCTACAACTACTGGGACGAGCGGCCGTTCGCGATCCCGCCCGGCGCGGCGCGCGTCGAGGTCCGGCTCCTCTACCAGCAGACGTCATGGGAGTACGTGCAGTTCCTCTGGAAGGCGAACGACCGGCTGAACACCTTCCTCGCCGACGAGGGGGTCAATCTCCTGGACGCATGGCTCAATACCGGGCAGGCCGCCCCCTTCGAGATCTCGCTGGCGACGGCGACCGTGAGCGCGCCGGTCTCGACCCCTGGCGAGGCCTCGGATCCGAGCGTCCTGGGGAGCCAGATGACGGCGAGCCGCAACCCGGCGACCGGGACGATCGACGTCACCTACGCGATGCCTTGCTCCACCACGAACCACCGGATCGTCTATGGACCGCTGGCGAGCCTCGCGACCTACGGATGGTCGGGTATGGCGTGCGGCGCGGGAACGAGCGGGACGGCGTCCTTCGATCCCGGGGCGGGAGACGCGTTCTTCGTGATCGTCGCGAACGATGCGAGCGCGGAAGGCTCGTACGGCAGGAGGAGCGACGGCGCCGAGCGCCCGGAGGCCACGGGACTGGGTGCGTGCGATCTGCCGCAGAACCTTGCGTCCCGCTGCGACGCGCCGTAGCCTGTCGGCGATCGTTCGCTCGCTGCCGGTACGGGCCGCCCGGACTCGAGGGGAGGGGAACGATGCCGCGCCCCGGACCCATTCACGTCGTGCTCGCCGACGATCACGTGAGGCTCGAATCCCTCCTCGGCCGCGCGACGGCCGGCCCCGGGGAGCTGGCCGCCGCTCCGTTCGAGGAGTTCCGCGCCGGGATCCTGCGTCACATCGCCCTGGAGGAGAAGATCCTGCTACCCGCGGCGCGGCGCGCCAACGGGGGAACCCCGCTTCCCATGGCGCGGCGGCTCCGTGTGGAGCACGGGGCGATCGCGATGCTGCTGGTGCCCACGCCCAGCCGGGAGCTCGTCGGCGAGCTCCGGTCAATCCTCGCGGGCCACAACGTGATCGAGGAAGGGCCGGCCGGCCTCTACGAGCTGTCCGATCGGCTGCTCGCCGGCGAGTTCGAGGCGGTGCTCGATCGGCTGCGGCGTTACCCGCCGGTCAAGGTCGCGCCGCACTTCGACGGGCCGGGGGTGTGCCGCACCGCGGAGGAAGCGCTGCGTCTCTCGAGCCTTCAGGGCTCGAGGGCTCCATCGGATTCCGGTGACGGAGCCTCCGGCTAGCCGAGCGCCGGGTCCCACCGACACCGCCTCGAGGCCGTGCGGCGGCAAATCCGTGCATCCGTTGCTTCTTCACCGTATGTTCCGCTAGGATCCACGAACACAGATGGAGGGAAGCGGACGATGACACGGACGAGGACGATCGCAGCGTTCGTCTTGCTCTTGGTCGCGGGGCTCGTCGCCTTGCCGGCGCTCGCCCAGGAGCAGGACGTGAAGGCCGACATCGAGGCCCTCAAGAAGGGCCAGCAGGAGATCCTCCAGCAGCTCCAGGAGATGAAGAAGCTGCTCCAGGGCCAGGCCCAAGCCCAGGCCCGCCCCGCGGGCCCCAACGTCAAGGACGTCGTGTTCGACATGGGGGACAACCCGGTCCGCGGGAGCAGCACCGCGAAATTGACGCTGATCGAGTTCACCGATTACCAGTGACCGTACTGCAGTCGGGTCGTCCGGGAGACGTACCCGCAGATTCAAAAGGAATACATCGACACCGGCAAGCTGCGCTACGTGGTGATGGATTTCCCCCTCGAGTCGATCCACAACAAGGCGTTCAAGGCCGCCGAGGCGACCCACTGCGCGCAGGACCAGGGTAAGTTCTGGGAGATGCACGACCGGCTGTTCACCAACCAGCAGGCCCTCGAGCCGTGGAAGGCCCACGCGGAAGCGATCGGCCTCGACGTCGCCAAGTTCGAGGAGTGCATGAGCAGCGGCAAGCACGCGCCGAACATCCGCAAGGAGCTGGCCGAGGGCCAGAAGGCGGGGGTCACGGGGACGCCGAGCAGCGTCCTCGCGCTCACGGACCCGAAAGACCCCAAGAAGGTGAAGGGCCTGGCCTTCATCCGGGGCGCTCAGCCCTTCGACGGCTTCAAGACCGAGATCGAGAAGGGACTCGCCGGGCTCGCGCCCGCGCCGGGAGCGAAGTAGCCGCGGCCGCTTCGGGCCGAATCCCGACGCGACCTTCCGACTCGGGACACTAGTCGCAGGCGGCGTTGACGCGGGACCCGCCCCAGCCGGCGCCTCCGCAGGCGTTCCGGGCGCGGACCAGGTAGTAGAACGCGACGCCGGGGCCGGGGACCTCGGTGTCGCTCGCGCCCGCCGCCGTCAGGTCGTTGGCGAAGCAGGCCGCGCCGGAGATGCCGCCGCTCGCACGCAGCGACGCGATGTCTCCGCGGACCAGGTCGTACCGCGTGCCGCTCCCGGTTTCGGCGCCCTGGTCCGTCCACTGCAGCACGCCGGAGCCGGCGACGAGAAGGTCCTGGATGGCGATGGGCGCGGCGAACGCCGAGGCGTCGGCGGGCGCGCAGTCGCAAGCGTCGGGTGCCGGATCGGCGTCGGACATCGGAAGCGTCAGCGCCGCGTAGGCGTCGAGCATCCCGTACCCCGTGACGTTGTTGGGGAAGGTCCCCACGGGGATGCCGCCGCAGGTTTGCGCCAGCGTGTTGCCCACGTTCGTGGAAGCCGACTTGGTCAACGCGCACTCGGTGAGGCCGATCTGCCCGCGAAGGGCCGGCCGGTACGACCAGAGCAGGGCCACGGAGCCCGCGACGTGCGGGGCCGCCATGGAGGTTCCGCTCTTGGTCGAGTACCTCCCGTCGGGGATCGACGAGTTGACCAGGTTTCCGGGAGCGGTCAGGTCGGGCTTCAAGCGACCCGAACCGTCCACCGTGACCGGTCCCCGGCTCGCGAAACCCGTAACGTTGCGTGAAGAGTCCGCGGCGGTCACCGAGAACGTCTCGTCGTAGATCTCCGGGGGGACGTCGATGGTCGAGCAGGCCGACCCCGTGTTCCCCGCGGAGTTCGCCTGGAAGATCCCCGCCTGGCGGAGCCGCGCGGTCGCCTCGTGAAGCGATTCGGCGTCGCACCCTTCGAGAGGGGGGCAAGACCAGGAGTTGTTGACGACCTGCGGCGCGAGATCGGGGCGGCCGTCGGTCAGGGGGTTGCCGCCCTGCGGGTAAGGCGCCAGCTCCCACTCCATGCAGTCGATGTAGCTCGCCGGCGTTCCGTACCCTCCCGACATGTTCTTGCACGCGATGAACTTCGCTCCCGGAGCCGCGCCGATCTGGTTCGTGCCCCCGTCGTCGCCCACCATGATGCCGGCGACGTGCGTGCCGTGGCTGTTGTCGTCGTAAGGGATCGTGTAGGTTCCGAACGCATCGTGCCACGCGTAGCGGTGATCGGCCTCGCCGATCGAAGCGTCGTAGCCGCGGTACTTGAGCACCAGCGCGGGGTGAGCCCAATCCACGCCGGTGTCCGCCGTGGCGACCACGATCCCCTCGCCGTGGTTTCCGAGACCGGACCAGATCTCCGGAACGCGCACCATCGTGAGGTTCCACGGTACATAAAGCGGCCGCGGCGGGTCCGGGGCGGTCCAACCCGCCGGGGCGGCGACGCCGCGAACGAGCGGGTTGCCGGCGATCCGCGCGACGTCACCGCGGGCCGCGAGCGAGCGGGCCAGCGCCAGGTCGCCGCGAACCAGCACGGCGTTCACGATGTGGAAGGGGCGCGCGACGACGCCCTGGGCCCGAAGCTCCGATAGCAGCGGGGCCTGGCTCTCGCGTGCCGACGCCGCCAGCGCCTTGTACAGCTCTTCCGGAGACATCGCCCGGTCGAGCGGCGGACGGTCCTCGGAACCGAGCACGACGAGGAGCTCCGCCGATCGTCCCTTGTCGAGCCGCTCGAGGAGCCAGGGGGAGATTTTGACGTCGGCGGCGAAAGTGGTGGAGCCGAGGACAAGCGACACGACGAGGATTAGGTTTCGCATGGCGAGACGGTACCGCGGTCCGCGGGCACGGACAATCGGGGGTTTCCCGAGGTCGGGCTATCCGCGGCGGCCAACACGCGGGAAATCCCCCGTCCCGAAAAAGGCGCGGCCTCGCTTCTAGGGGATTCCCCTAGCCGAGACTTGACCGGTCCTCCCGGGCGGTCATCGCACGGCTCCTCCGGATCTCGCGGAAGTTGTACGATGGCCTCCATCGCGGGGAGGCCCGCGGGCGCGTAACACCTCGAGAGCGGGAGCCCATTGTGGGATGCTCCCCGGCCCGCGGTCCCCCTCGAGCGGGGGAGGGTGCCGTGCGCGTCGTGATCGTCGGAGCAGGGGTCATCGGGACCGCGTCGGCGCTCGACCTCGCCCGGAGGGGTGCGGAGGTCACGCTTCTCGATCGCGGAAGCGTGGGGGGCGGCTGCTCCTACGGCAACGCGGGCTGGCTGACGCCGTGCTTCGCCACGCCCCTTCCCGCGCCCGGCGTGCTGACCACGAGCCTGCGCTGGCTCACCGATCCCGACAGCCCCCTGTACATCGCCCCCTCGCCCCGTCCCGACCGGCTGGCATGGCTGGCGCGCTTCGCGCTCTCGACGTCGGCGGACCAGTTCGAGCAGGGGACGAGGGCGCTCCTCGCACTGTCCCTGTTCAGTCTCGATGCCTTCGCCAACCTCGATCGCGAATTCCCCGGCTCGTTCGGCTTCGCGCGGAAGGGCCTGCTGATGCTCGCGCAGACGCCCGAGGGGCTCGAATCGGCGCGCCACGACGCGGGGCTGATCGGTAAGCACGGCGTGCCGGCGCAGGTCCTCGACGCGAGGCAGGCGAGGGACCTCGAGCCGGCGCTCAGGGACCCGGTCGCGGGCGGCGTGTTCTATCCCACGGCGGCCCACTGCGAGCCGCTCGCGGCCGTCGAGACGATGGCGGCGGCGGCCCGCGCCGCGGGGGCTCGTGTCGAGACCGGCGTCGAGGCCTTCGGCTTCCGGACGAGCGGCTCGCGCATCGAGGCCCTCCGGACGACGCGGGGCGACTTCGAGGCGGACCGTTTCGCGCTCGCGGTCGGCTCGTGGTCGAAGAGCCTCGCGCGGCTCCTCGGACTGCGGTTGCCGGTCCTCGGCGGCAAGGGGTACGCGGTGGTCGTGAAGACGTTCGATCCCGCACCTCGCGTGCCGATCAAGGTGATCGAGCGGCGGATCGCGATCACGCCGCGCGACGGCAGCGTCCGCCTCGCGGGCACGCTCGAGCTGGTGGACGGCGATGAGAGCATCACCGCGCGGCGGGTGGACGCCATCGTTCGGGGCTCGAGGACCGTGCTGAGCGTCCCCGATCCACCGGAGATCGTCGAGGTCTGGCGCGGCCTCCGCCCCTGCACCCCCGACGGCCTGCCCGTCATCGGGTTCGCGGCCCCCTTCGACAACCTCGTCGTGGCGACCGGCCACCAGATGTGCGGCCTCCACACGGCGCCGGGCACCGGCCGGCTGGTCGCCGACCTGCTGACCGGCACACCTCCGACCTTCGATCCCGAGCCGTTCCGCGCGGACCGGTTCTGAGCCGAATCCGGGCGGGATTCAGTCGAGGGCTGAGTTCTCGGGGGGACGAACGCGTGCGCGGTGCGCGCCGGAGTGAAGCGGGCGCTTCCCCCTGGCTGCTCCGGCAAGGAGAGCGGGTAGCTGCTCGGTCAGCTCGGTCTTCGCGACGAACGCGTCCGCGCCCGCCATCCACGCTTCGAGACGAACGGATTCGGAGTCGGCGAACGACGTGACCACGACGAGGGGCGCGTCCTCGAGAGCCTTGATGCGTCTCGCCGTTTCGAGTCCCTCGAGGCCGGGGAGCACGCCGCCGACGAGAACGACGTCGGGCTTCAGTCGCGCGACCGCCTCCAGCGCTTCTTCACCGTCGGGCGCCCAGCCGACGAAGGCCAGCGACGGCTCCGAGGCGAGCCAGTCGCGCGCGAGCGCGACGAAGGTCTCGTCGTCGTCCGCCACGAGGACCCGGATCGGTTCGGGGCGCGCCGCCATGGTGCGTTTCCTCTCGTGGTGCGAGGCGTGGTGAGGAGGGCGGCGGGCCCACGAGGCCCGCCGCCCCCTCCGGCGTTGAAGAACGGTTCGCTGCGATCGCGGCTACAGGCCGCCGTTCTCGCACATGCCGATCGTGTCGCCGTGCGCGAGGTGACCGGGCAAACCGTCGGGGAAGGTGACGTCGATCGTGTGCGGTCCCGCCGCCAGATGGCCCGGCTGAACGTGGCAGACGACCACCTTCGGCATCCTCATGGCCCAGCCGACGTTGCCGAAGATGGACGCGGCCCATCCCGTCATGATCCGTCCATCGGAGCTCATCGCCGTCGGGTTGGCGATGGTGATGTCCTGCGCGAAGGTCCCCTGGGCCATCATGAACTGGTTGAGGTCGAACACGCCCAGCCCGTCGACCCAGAGCGTCGGGTTGCGGTAGGTGCCGAACCCGGACGGGTTGGCGATGTCGTTCCAACCGCCGATGATCCGGCCGTCGACGCTGATCGCCGACGCGCCGCCCTTCGCCGCGTCATCGAGGCTCGGGAGGAACTCGAGGCCGCCGGACGGCGTGAGCCGCCAGGCGCTGCTCGGATCGGTGGGGAGGTTCCAGCCGTTGACCCCGATGATGGTGGATCCATCCGGGGTCACGTCGAGCGCCTCTCCCGCGAACTTCGCCGCGTCGGGCTGTACCAGGTTGACCGGGCCGGGAACGCCGTCGACCCCCACCTGCCAGTAGGCGCCGCGCCGCAGGCCGGTGGTCGCATCGGACCAGCCGACCACCGCCGTCCCGTCGTAGTTGACGGCGTTGGCCCGCGTGGCGCGAGTCGGGGCGTCGGCGGACTTGGGAAGCGTTTGCGTCACGCCGCTCTTCGAGTAGAAGGCCAGGGCGCCGGCGGTGACGCAGCCGTTCGTGTACACGAGTCCGACGACCGTCGAGCCGTCCCCGGACATGTCGTAGGTCGAGCCCCAACCGCCGCTGCACGGGCTCACGGCGTTAGGGGGGAGCGGTAGGAGGGTCCAGGTGCCGTTCTCGTACACGGCCGGCTGGTAGACGTTGCTTGCGTTCTTCATCGAAAACGCGATCTTGGTCCCGTCGTCGGAGATCGCCGCCTGGCCGCCGTTCGCGGCGCCGCCGATGTTCACCAGGCTGTTGTCGGTCAGGTTCCACACGTACGCCGTCGCGCCCACGGTCCCGACGACGACGCCGCCGTCGGGCGTCATGTCGGTGGGGGTCCCGATCGCCGGCTGCGGGATGAACTCCGGCGCGCCCTTGACCCGGTTGAACGTGATGTCGGCGGTGGCCACCTGGCCGGCGGCGGCCGGGATCGCGGCGTACGCGCACCGGTCGTCCGACTCGCCGTTCCCGTTCTCGCCCGCCCCGTTGTAGTACTCCTCGGGGCCGGGGAGGACGAGGATGCGCGGCACGCTGAACGCCCCGTTCCGCAGGCCGTCCACGTAGAGGACGTACTGGGCGCCGGGCGTCAGCCCGTGGAGCTCGAAGGTCCCGTCCGCGCCGAGCTCGCCCTTCGTGACCTGCCCCGTGATGTAGGAGGTGAAGTCGTTGAACGGATCGGCCACGTTGCGCGCGATCACATTGGCGCTACCGATCTGGGTGGTGTCGCCGGTCCCGTTGCCGCGGATGTTGAGCATCGAGTAAACGGTTCCCCGGATCGTGCCGTGGCTCGCGGGCCAGCCGGGCGCCGGGTAGAGATCCGAGATCGCGGCGATGTCGTCCATCCGGTCCACGGTCGCCATGCCGGCGCCGGTCCCGGTCGCGCTCACGTTGATGTACGGGTACATCGTCTCGATCTGCTGGTTGGTCGGCGTGCCCGAGTAGGGCAGGGTGCAACCCGTTGGACCGGGGGTGTCCAGATACGTGTAGACCGCGCCGTTCGCCTGCGTGTGGGCGAGGTTCATGGTGTGGCCGAACTCGTGCGTCATGACGCCGCGGAAGCGGTCGCCGTTCGGGTCGGACGACTGAATCGACGGCCCGTTCATGATCGACCAGGCCTCGAGCAGCTCGTTGCTGCCCTCGGCCACGAAATCGATGGCGGAGACCCCGAGGGCGCCGTAGATGCCGAGGTAGTTGTTGAGGATCTTGCCGTCGGTGTCGTAGATGACGTGGACGCCGCCGCCGTTCCAGGTGCCGATGACTAGGCCCGCGTTGCAGCCGGCGGTGTTCGGGCAGACGATGTCGGGCAGCCCGATGGACGCGAAGTTCCCCGCGAACGCCGACATGTAGCTCGCGGACGGCACGTTGTTCCACTCCGCGAAGGACATGTTCACGAGCTCGTACGCGCGGAAGTTGCCGACGCGGCCGAGGGCGCCCATGTCCGTGTAGTAGGGGACCGCGCCGTTCGCCCAGGTGTCCATGTGCCAGGCGTACGGGATGCGGTTCTCGTAGTCGTAGGTGTAGAGGGGGCCGCCCGCGAAAGCGAGGCCGGCGGCGACGAGGGCGACGAGGGGAAGGGCGACGATGGTCCGGAGGACTCTGGATGTTCTCATGGCTGTCTCCCCCTCACTGCCCGTCGGGCGTCACGCCCACGGTGGTCGTCCCCGTGCCGGGCGTGGGGGCGGTGTTATTCGGATCGGTGGAGGTGTTCCCGCGGCGAGCAAGCTCGGATCCCGGCTTCCACATCTTCCGGGTCCCGATCCAGTCCTCCTGGACCGCGCGGCGGACGAAGGAGACGAACGTGTCCGGGTTCACGGCGCCCGTCTGGGTGGCGAGCATCCGCTGGTCGTTGTCGGTCGGGAGACCGGCAGCGAGCGCGACGTTCCGGAAGATCCCCTCGTTCGCGAGGTCGTTCTGGGCCCGGCCGGGCTCGATGGTGAACTTGCCGGCGGCGAGCGCGTAAGTCGTCTGGAGTCCCGTCATCTTTGCGGGCGGGGCCAGGAAGAGGAAGACCCGCTCGCCCACCGCGTAGCGCGGGAAGCCGGCCGGGGCCGGCATCATCACGCGGCCGTCTCCGACGGGCCGCGGCGAGAGCAGGCCGAACTGGCGGAACGTGTACGTGCCGGAAGCCCCTCCCTTGATCGCCTCGCTCACGCTGATCGTGACCTCGGTGTAGGGAATGCCCCGCTCGTCGATTCCGTCCGTGACCGACGCCACGCTCCCAGCCACGATGGAGCGCGACTTCCCGATCAGGTCGACGAGGTTGGTGTCGCCGAACGTCAAGGCCAGCGACGGCGCCGCCGCCGTGAGGACGACGGCAACGCAGGCCGCGAGCCACAGATACCTGCTGGTTCTCATGAGCTCCCACCCCTCCTTGATTGCCTAGTGGCCTCGCCCGGCCAGGGCCGCCTCCCGGCACTCCCCCCGACGAGACCGTTTTGCCAGCGTGAGTTTCCAGCGAAGGGAGAGGGGCTGCTATCGGGGATTCCCCGACCCGGCACGGAGAAATACCCGAGATGAGGGGATCAGGCTTCGGGAGAGACGAGTCCCGCCCGGATCGCGAAGCGGACGAGTCCCGCGACGTCGTGGATCTCGAGCCGCTCCATGATCTGCGCCCGGTGGGTTTCGACCGTTTTGACCGAAAGCCCGAGGTCCGCCGCTATTTCCTTGGTCGAGCGCCCCTCGGCGATCATCTGCAGCACCTCGCGCTGGCGGGCCGTCAGCCCCTGGAGCGGGTCCGCGGGGGGACCCTCGCCGCGAAGGAACGACGACACGACCTTCCGCGAGACGGCGGGGCTCAGGTAGTTCCCTCCCGCCGACACCGCCTCGAGGGCGGCCTCGAGCTCGGAAACGGCGGAGTCCTTCAGCAGGAAGCCCGCCGCGCCCGCGCGGAGCGCCTGCGCGACGTAGGTCTCCCCCGCGTGCATCGTGAGGATCACGACGCGGGTTCCCGGCGAGACGCCGCCCACCCTGGCGGCAACTTCCAGGCCGTTCAGGCCGGGCATCGTCACGTCGAGAATGGCGATGTCGGGGCGGAGCTTCGCGATCAGCTCGAGCGCCTCCCGCCCGTCCCCGGTCTCGCCGGCGATCGTGACTCCCTCGATCGACTCGAGCAGCGACCGGATGCCGCTCCGGACGAGGCGGTGGTCGTCGGCCAGGAGAACGGTGGTGGGCCGCATGTCAGCCCCTCCATGACAGCGTCGCCCGGAGTGCGGTTCCCCGCCCGGGCGCGGTTTCGACCGTGACGTTTCCGCCGAGGGCCTGCGCCCTTTCCCTCATTCCCTGGAGGCCGAGGTGGTCGCCGCCGCCGGGGTGCCCAGCTGTCTCGCCCGCGTCGAACCCCCGGCCGTCGTCGCGTACCTCGATCTCTAGCCGCTCTTCGGCGCCGCGCAGGACGACGTCCACGCGGCGGGCTCCGGCATGCCGGACCACGTTCGTCACCGCCTCCTGCACGATCCGGAACGCCGCGATCTCGACCTCGGGCGGAAGGCGGTCCGGGAGCGTCTCGCTTGCGAGCCCCACTTGCATGCCGCTGCGCTGCGCGAGTGCCTCGAGCTGTCCGCGGAGCGCCGCGAGAAGCCCGAGATCGTCCATCAGCGGCGGCCTCAAGTCGAAGGACAGCTCGCGCACGAGCCGGATCATCCGGTCCAGGAGCTCCACCGTGTCCGCGAGCCGCGTCGCCGCCCGCTCGTCGAACCCACCGCGCTGGAGGAGCTGGACGTTCATCTTGGCCGCGGTCAGGAGCTGTCCCATCTCGTCGTGAAGCTCGCGGGCGATGTGCCTGCGTTCCTCCTCCTTCGCCGCCTCGAGGCGCCTCGTCAGCTGCCGCAGGTGGTCGAAGGCGGCCTGGAGCTCCTTCTCCTTGGCTTGCGCCTCCTCCAGCGCCGCCTCTCGCTGTGTCTGCAGCTCCGTCAGCTCGCGGTTCCGGCGCTGGAGGCGGGCCGTCCGGGTGGCGTGCCACACGATCGCCGCGGCCGCGAGCGCCGTCGCGACCACGAAGCGGAACCAGTCGGTCATGTAGAACGGGGGGACGACGCGAAGGGCGATCCTGGTCGGCGGATCGCTCCAGCCTCCTCTCGCGCCGCGCCCGCGAAGCTCCAGCTCGTGCGTGCCGGCCGAAAGGTCGGTGAAGGTCAGCATCCTCCGGGACCCGAGATCCATCCAGCCGCGGTCGTCGTCGGCGAACCGGTAGGCGTAGCGGTGGCGCCGGTGCGGGTCGAAGTCCACGACCGAGAACTCGACGGTCAGGACCTCGCCGTACGCGATCTCCACGAGGGACGGCGGGCTTCCCGGCCGGGCCGACGCACTCGAGGTGTGCGGCGTGTGCACGGACGTGACCGCCAGCGTCGCCGGCGGCGACGTCGGGAACGGAGTGCCCCGGGGAATCTCGACGAGGCCATTGAGGGTCCCGATGAAGATCCCCCGGGCGGTCCGCGCGGCCGCCGACAGGTTGCCCTCGGAGGAGGGGAGGCCGTCCGCGGTGTCGTAGCCGACGAACGTGTTTCGCCGCGGGTCGAAGCGCGCGAGCCCCTGGCGCGTGGAGACCCAGAGGCTCCCGTCGTCGTCCTCCGCCAGGCCCATCACGGTGTCGTCGACGAGCCCGTCGCGCGCGGTCACACGAACGAACCGCGCGCCTCTGGCCGGATCGAGATCCACGAGGCGCGCGAGCCCGCCGCCGCCCGTCCCGACCCAGAGACGGCCCGCCCGGTCCTCGAGGATGCACGTGACGTAGTGGTGCGCGAGCGCCTCGGGATCGGTCGGATCCACCGTGATGCGCGTCGCCCTGCCCGTCGCGCGGTCGATGAGGTTCAACCCCCCCGATCGTGTCCCGTCCCAGAGACGTCCCTGCCGGTCCTCGTGGAGGACCGTGACGTAGTCGTCGCCCGGCGTAGACGGGTCGCCCGGCTTCATCGGGAAGCGGTCGAAGCCTCGCTCGTCCGGGCGGAGGCGATGCAGGCCGCCACCCCCGGTGCCCACCCAGACGCGGCCGTCCCGGTCCACGAGCACGGCTGTCACATAGCCTCGCCCGAGCGACGTCGGGTCCGCCGCGTCGTGCACGAACGCGTTGGTGCGACCGCTGCGCGGGTCGTAGCGGACGAGACCGGCGGAGCAGGCGACCCAGATCCGGCCCTCGTGGTCCTCGTTCAGGTGGAGCACGCCGTTCGCGGCCTTGGACGAGCCGGCGCGGAGCGGCACGTTGACGAACTTGCCGGCCCCCGGATCGAGCCGGTCCACGCCCCCCCCGAACGTGCCGACCCACACGCGACCCTCGCGATCCTCGAGCACGGCCGTCACGTCGTCGAACGATAGCGTCGACAATCCCACGCCACCCGAACCTATCGTGACGAACGGCGCCGGGGGGCGCCGCAGACGGAAGAGCCCGCTCCCCGTCGTCCCGATCCACATCGAGCCGCTCCGGTCGACGGCAAGCGCGGTCACCGGCTGGCGCCCGAGGGCCTCGAATCCGGCGCCTTCCGGGACCTCGAGGCGATGGGACCCGTTACGGGCGCGGTACACCCCGGTGAACGTGCCGACCCACATCTCTCCCGCTGGCCCGGAGCCGACGATGGTCACGACGCTCTGGCCGACGAGCGGTTTCTCGCCGGGGGCCGGGGCCTCGCGGTCGATCGCCCCGTCGCGCCGGCGCACGGCGAATCCGTAGCGCGTGCCTATCCACAAGCTCCCGTCCGCGTCGAGGCCCAGGACGAACGCGTCGCTGCTGGGCAGGGCCCTGGGATCCTCCCGGCGCACCGGAAGCGGAGCCGAGGTGCCGGACGCAAGATCGAAGCGGAGCACGCCGTCGCCGACTGTGGCGATCCAGAACGCGCCCTCCGGGTCCCTGACGATCGAAAGGACGTACTCGGCGCCCGATCGCGGGTTCGAGGGCGGGAGCAGGGGAACGCGTCGCGCGAGGCCGTTCGCCGGGTCGAACAGATTGAGTCCGAACTGAGTTCCGACGAGGAGCTTGCCGCCCGGGGCGTCCGCGATCGCGTAGACACTGTCGTGGCTGAGCGACGTCGAGTCGGCCGCCCGGTGGCGGTACGTGTCGAATCGGCCCGACGTGCGATCGAGGCGGCAGAGACCGCCGGTGTTCGTGCCGACCCAGAGCACGCCGCGGGCGTCCTCGAAGATGGTCCGCACCCAGTTGTCGACCAGCGACGCGGGATCCGTGACGTCGTGCAAGTAGGGAGTGAACGAGTAGCCGTCGTAGGCGATCAGGCCTTCGCGGGAGCCAATCCACAGGATCCCGGCCCGGTCGATCAGGAGCGTGTTGATCGTCTCCGCGCGAAGCCCGTCTTTCGCGCCGAAGCTCTCGAGCGGCGTCGCGGGGCCGGCGGCCGTCGCGGCCGCGGCGGCGAGGAGGGCGAGGATCGCCGCAGCGCATCTCGAAAACCGACTCGCCCTCTCGATCACGCTCGTCTCCCGCGCGGTACCCCGGTGGTGCCTACCAGATACGACGCAATCCCGAATTCTGCCGCACTCCTCGCGGCATCCTATTCCTGCCGCCCCCTTTCAGCGGTCGCCATCCCTCGAGCCGGAGCGCGCGGCCGCGAGGGCCCGGCGCGCGTCCTCGTAGCCGGGATCGAGGCGGATGGCTTCCTCGTAGTGGCCGATCGCCTCGGCGGCCCGTCCCTGTTTGGCCAGGAGCAGGCCCAGGTTGAAGTGCGCCGTGGCGTCGCGGGGGTCGAGGCTCAGCCCCTGCTCGAACTGGCGCATGGCCTGCTCCGACTCGCCTCGAATCGCGAGCACGATGCCCAGGTTGTTGTGGGCCTCCGGCAGGTTCGGGGCGAGCTCCAGGGCCTTCGAGATCTCGAGGATCGCCTCGGCGGTGCGCCCCTGCCGCCCGAGCACCGAGCCGAGATTGTTGTAGGCCTTGGCGAACCGCGGATCGAGCCGGATCGCTTCGCGATACAGGGCCTCCGCTTCCCCGAGCCGGCCGCGGGCGCGCAGGTCGTTCGCCCGCTCGAAGCTCGCGAGCGCTTCGGGAGACGCCTCCGTCCGCGGCCGCGAGGGGATTCCGGAACGCGCTTTCTCGAGGGCCGCGGCGAGCCGGGGGCCGATCGTGGGGTCGCCCGGCTCGAGACGATCGGCCTCGCGGAAGGCGACGACCGCGCCCTCGACGTCTCCGGTCTTCTCCAGGGCGTTCCCGAGATTGAACCAGGCCTCGACGTGGGACGGGTTCGCCTTCACCGCCTCGCGGTAGAGGCCGATCGCCTCGCCGATCCGTCCCTTTCCCTGGAGCGCGACGCCGAGGTTCGAGAGGGTCGGCGCGTGGTCTGGGCGGATGCGGCGGGCTTCCTCGAAGTGGGCGATCGCCTCGTCGAGCCGCCCGTCGCGCGCGAGGGCGCCGCCGAGGTTGTTCTCGACGACGTAGTTTCGCGACGTCACTGCCAGCGTGCGACGGAACAGCGTCTCGCTGTCCCGCCAGTAGCCGACCTGCCGCCAGGTGAGCGCCGTGCAACCGGAAAGTCCGAGCAGCGCGGCCGCGGCGAGGGCCGCGCGCCCCCATCGCCGCGAGCCGACCAGGTCGGGCAGCCCCCACGCGAGCATCAGGAACACGCCGATCAGGGGAACGTAGGTGTACCGGTCGGCGCTCGACTGCACGCCGACCTGCACGATGCCGATCACGGGGACCAGCGTGCCGAGGTACCAGAGCCACCCGGTCACGAGGTAGGGCGCTCTTCGCCTGGCCGCGAGCACCGCGGCGGTGATCGCCGCGAGCACGGCGCACGCCCCCACCGCCTCGAGGACCGGCGCCGATGCGGGAAGCGGGTAGAGCGCGCCGAGCCGAAACGGCCAGAAGGTCCTCGCGAGGTAGGCCACGTACGCGACCGCGGCGTTGGCCAGCCTCGCGCCGAAGGGGAGCAGGTCGAGTCCTGCCACGGCGCCCCCTCGCTCCTGCGCGAGCCAGGTCACGACGGACGAGATACCCGCGAGAGCGAAGAGGGGGAGCTTCTCCACGACGAGCCCGCGCAGTCCCGCGAGGCGCGACCCTCCCGCCGCCGGGCCGCCGAGGCGCCCGAGCGGCCAGAAGTCGAGAAGCAGCAGGACGAACGGCAGCGTGACGAGCATGGGCTTCGCCATCAGGCCGAGCGCGAAAAGCAAGGGAAGGAGAACGCGAGTCGTCGTCGTGGGACGCTCGCGGTGGCGCGCGTACGCGAGGAGGGTCAGCATCCCGAACAGCGTGCTCAACACGTCCTTCCGCTCGGCGATCCATGCGACCGACTCGACGTGGAGCGGGTGGAGGGCGAACAGCGCGGCGACGGCGGCGCTGCGCCAGGCGGCGCCGGTGAGCAGGTTGAGCGCGAGCAGAAGGAGAACGGCGTTCAAAGCGTGCAGCGCCACCGACACGAGATGGTGGCCGGTCGGGTCGAGGCCGAAGACCTCCACGTCGAGCATGTGCGAGAGCCAGGTCAACGGATGCCAGTTGGCGTGGTGTCCGGTACCGAAGGCCCAGCCCACGTTCTCGAGGGTGAGTCCCGACAGGACGTGCGGGTTCTCCAGGACGTAAGCGGGATCGTCGTAGTCCACGAACCCGTTGCCGGCGGTCCGCCCGTAGGCCGCGCCCACGAGCAGCACGAGCGCGACGCAGAGCAGCGCGAGCCTCGGCCGGGAAACGGACGGGATCTGTCGCTTGGCCAACTCGAACCCCCTCGCCGGTGAGGGGGGAGTCTACGGCTCGGGGGGCATGGCCGACAACGGGGCGGCCGGCTCGAGCGAGCCGGCGGCCGTCGCGGGACGTGGCGTCGGGATTCCGGCAGGAACGCGAGCGACGGCCGAGAAGGCGCCAATTGGCGCGCTTTCTGGTCAGGCGACGCGTGGCACACGGCTTGCCCCCTTCCCGGCCGGGAGGCTCCGCTCGTGGAGCCCGGGAGACGCCCATGGACGCTTCGGAAAGAAGCCGCGTGTTCGGGATGCTGCGCGTTCGCGACGAGGCGGACCTGATCGGGGACGCGCTCGACCACATGGCGGGGTTCTGTACCGGCGGGATCTTCGTCTACGACGACGCATCCGGCGACGGGACCGCTGACCTCGCGGCGCGGCACCCCGCGGTGCGCGAGGCGATCCGCGGCGATTCGTGGGACGACGACCGGGAGCGTGCCGAGTGGCAGCACCGGGCGGCGCTCCTCGAGCGCGCGCGGCGCTTCGCGGGACCGGACGACTGGTTGGTCTATCTCGACGCGGACGAGCGGGTCGAGTGGGACTGGAGCCGGCTCCGGGAGCTTCCCCCGGACACGATCGCGGTGAGGATGAAGCTGCTCGACTTCCACATCACGAAGGAGGACGAGCGCCTGCCGTACACCGAGCGCCGGCTCGCGGGCCCCGAGTACCGGCCGATCGTCATCGCGTTCCGCAATCGCCCCGGCATCGCCTATCGCCACCCCGACCAGCGGGAGATCGAGCTCGCGGGGCCCGGGCGGATCCTCGACGAGGGTTGGGTACGCCACTACGGGAAAGCGCTCTCGGTCGCGCGCTGGGAAAGGAAGTGCGACTACTACGCCGGCCACTTCCCGAAGTACGCGGCGAAGTGGGCGGCCCGGCGCGGCCGCGCGGTCCACGACGCCTCGGACTTCGGAGCGCCGCTCATCCGCTGGGAGGACCGGGCGACTCGGGCCTACCTGATGCCGCTCGACCCCGAGCGGGCGCGCGGGAACGGCCCGCTTCGCGTCCTCCTCACGAACCACCACCTGCTCGATACCGCGGGCAGCGAGATGTTCACGCTGACGCTGGCGAAGGCGCTCGTCGAGCGCGGTCACAAGGTCACCGTCTACTCGAAGTTCGTCGAGCCCCTCGCGCCCGGTTTCCAGGCGCTCGGCGCCCGCGTCGTGGACGAGCTCTCCGCCGTGCGCCAGGAGTCGTTCGACGTCGCGCACGTCCACCACAACGTGGGCGCCTTCGAGGTGCGCCGCTGCTTCCGCGACCTTCCGATCGTCTTCGTCTCGCACGGCGTGCTGCCCTTCCTCGAGCGGCCGCCGGCGGCCGATGTCGGGATAGCGCGCTGGCTCGCGGTGAGCGAGGAAGTGCGGGACAGGCTGGTGGCCGAGGGGGCGCCCGCCGGCCGGGTCGAGCTCTTCCGGAACATCGTGGACGGGCGGAGGTTCCGCTCTTTTGGCCCCCCCGCCGGCCGCCCCGCGCGCGCCCTCGTCCTGAGCCACCGCATCGACGAGGCCACCGAGCGGGCGATCCGCGACGGCTGCGCCGCCGCGGGGGTCGGGACGCTCTTCCTCGGGGCGCGATTCGCGAAAGCGGACCCCATCGACCTGCCCGCGTTGATGAACGCCGCGGACGTCGTCTTCACCCTGGGCCGCGGGGCGATCGAGGCGATGCTGTGCGGCCGCCAGCCGTTCGTGCTCGACTACGCAGGCGGCGACGGGCTCCTCGAGCCCGGCAACGTCGAGCAGTCCATGCGGTGCAACTTTTCCGGCCGGCGCTACGCGAAGCGCTTCGACGCCGCGGACGTCGCCGCCGAGCTGGAAAACTACTCGCCCGAGGCCGCCGCAGCCCTCGAGCGCTTCGCCCGCGAGCGCTTCGGCGTCGAGGGGCGGCTGCCGGCGCTCGAGCGGACCTACCTCCGCGCGATCGAGGAGGGGAGGGGCATCCGTCCCGCTCCCGGAGCGGACGCCGTCATCGAGGCGGTCGTGGAGTCGGTCCGTGAGACCCTCGGCCAGGCCCACAACCTCTGGTCGTGGCGGGCGCGCTCCGGCCGCGTGGCCGTGCCGCCGGCCGCAGCGGATGCCGATTCGGAAAGGCTTCGTGTCGCCGAGCTGCTGCTTCACTCGGGCTGGAACGAGCCGGCGCGCGACATGCTGCTCGAGATCCTCTCGCGCGACGTGGACCGAGTGGACGCGCTCGCGCTGATGGCCCGGCTAGGCGTCGTCGAGGGCGACTACGACGACGCCCTCGCGCTCCTCGAGCACGTCCTCGCCGCCCACCCCGGCCACGGGCTAGCCGAGGAGGCGCGCACTTTTCTGGAATCCCGGCTGCCCGGGACCCGCGCGCTGGGTTCCTAGCCGGAAGCCCGCGGCAAGAGTCGCCCCGAAGCGGCCCTCTCTTCGCGCGGCCGGTTCTTCCCTAGAAGGCCGCGCGAAGAGCGGAGCAAGGCGGCGCGGCGACCCGCGCCGCGCAACGCCGCAGCGTGCCGCGCGGGGCGACTCTTGCCGCGGGCTTCCGGCGCACACGGCCGCACGCGCGCTGCCAGGGGTTCGAGGTTGTTCGGGCGTCGGTCATCGGCTAACCTCAGGCGGCGATCCGGCGCGATGAGACGACCTCCTCGGAAGACCAGGGACTCGAGCGCGGGCGGCGCATCCGCGCGGCCGCGGCCGGCGGGGGAGCGCGTCGCGATGTTGCTGCCCGGGTTCGTGGCGGCGCTGCTGTACGCGCGGTCGGTCGCGAACGGGTTCGCGCTCGACGACCGGATCGACCTCCTCGAGAACCGGTTCGTCACGGGGCCGCTCGATCTCGGCGGCATCTTCGGGAGCGAGTACTACGGCGGGTGGGGGCACATGGCCTCCGGACACTACCGGCCGCTCGTGACCCTGACCTACAAGGCGGTCGCGTCGCTGTTCGGGCTGAGACCGGCGCCGTACCACGCGCTGAACGTCCTCCTCTTCGCGCTGATCGTGACGCTGACCGTTTACCTCGTCGCCCGCATCGCGGGAAACGCGAGGACGGGGGTGCTCGCCGGGCTGATCTTCGCGGTCCATCCGGTCGTCTCGGAGCCGGTCGCGTCGGTGGTCGGGCTCAAGGATCTGGCCGCGGCCGGGCTCGGGATGCTCTCGGTTTTCCTCTACCTGCGTGGGCGCGAGGCGAGTCGCTTCGCGGAAACGGGCGTCGGAGCAAGCCACGCCGTCGCGACGTCCGCGGCGCTCTTCGCGGCGCTCCTGTTCAAGGAGACGGCGCTGGCCTTCGTCCCGATCGCTCTCGCCGCGGAATTCCTGCACCCGGCGTCCCCCGCGGCACGGGAGCGGCTCGTCGTCGTGAAGCGCGCGATGGCGATCTGGCCGCTCGCGGCGAGTGCCCTCGCGGTCCTCGCGGCCCGCGCGGCGGTCACCGGCGGCCTCTTCCGGCCGAACGCGATCGAGGCGGTGGACAATCCCCTCGTGGTCCTCGCCATGCCCTTCCGGTGGCTCGCAGCCACGGGACTGCTCGGGCGCTATCTCGCGCTTTTCGCATGGCCCTCCTGTCTCTCCAGCGACTACTCCCTGGGGTCACTGCCGCTTCCGCAGTCCGCGGGGGATCCCTGGATCGTGGGCTCGCTCCTCCTGGCGGCCGCCATCGCCGTGGCCCTGGCCTGGACGATGCGGCGAGAGCCGCGCGCCGCAGCCTTCGGCCTGTTCTCGTTCGCGGCTTCCTACCTCCTGGTTTCCAACGTCATCGTCCTCGTCAACACGATCATGGGGGACCGGCTGTTCTTCCTGCCGGCGTGGGGACTCTGCATCGCGCTCGCAGGGCTTATCGTCGCGGCGCACGACCGCCTGCTACCGGAAAGAACGGCGCGCAAGGCGGTCTCGGCGATCGCGATCCTCGTCCTGATCGTGCCGCTCGCGGCGAGGACGTGGGCGCGAATCGGCGACTGGCGGAGTAACGCCACCCTCGCCGACTCCGTCCACCGCTGCTATCCCGGCAACGTGAAGGTCCTCGTCGTCCTGGCGGAGCGCGAGGCTCGTCTCGGCCGCCACGACGAGGCGCGCGCCCTCTACGAGCGGGCCATCGCCGCGGGACCCGACGCGTCCTACGCCCGGGCCGCGATGGGTGTCTACCTGCTCGACCGCGGCGAGACCGACCGGGCGGTGGCACTGCTCGAGTCGAGCGCCGCGGGGCGCACGCCGATTCCGGGAGCGACGCTGCGTCTCGCCCTGTCGTACCTCGATCGCAACCGCGACGACGACGCGTTCCGGGTCGCCACGCGCGCCCTCGAGGCGGGTCCGAGCTACGGCGACGCGGCGATGGCTCACGTGGTGCGCGGAGAGGTGCTCCTCCGGCGTTCGGACCCGGCCGGCGCCGCGATCGAGTACCGCCTCGCGATTCGCGAGAGCCCCGGCGAGGCGGTGGCGCACTTCAATCTCGGCCGGGTCCTCGAAGCGCAGGGCCGGCTCGAGGAAGCCCTCGACGAGCTGCTGCGGGCGGACGCGCTCGCGCCGAACGACGCGCGAATCCTCTACGCGCGCTCCCTCGTCGAGGCGAAGCTCGGCCGGCCCGGCCGCGCGCTCGAGACGATCGAGAGGCTCGGAGCCCTCGATCCTCGTCTGGCCGCCGAGGCGAGGCGCCGCCTCGCCGGAAAAGGGCCTGCCGGAGAGCGGTAGCCGTCCGGGCCGTCTTGACGTTCATTTGCTGAAAAGATTGAAAAGACTAAACTTCTCGAATGAGAAGAACTTGTGCTTCCTTGCTCCGGCCGCTGTCCATCGCGGCCCTCCTACTCTGCGCGGTGCCGCCCCCGGCAAATTCCGGTGAAGCCGCGCAGGCCCTGACGCTCTACGACCTTCACGACCGGCCCATGTCGCTCGACGCCTACAAGGGAAAAGTGGTCGCGCTCGACTTCTGGGCGCCCTGGTGCGTGCCGTGCCGGAAGAGCTTTCCGTTTCTCGACGGCCTGCAGAGCAAGTACGCGGCCCAGGGACTGCAGGTCGTCGGCCTGACGCTCGAGGAGGACCCGGACGCCGTCGCGGCGTTTCTCGACGCCGTCCCCGTGCATTTCACGATCGCGCGGGATCCCTCGCAGCACGCCGGAGAAACCTTCGGCGTCGTCGCGATGCCGACGACGCTGCTCCTGGACCGCGACGGGCGCGTCGCCGCGCGGTTCGAAGGGGGGAGCGAGCGCGTTCACGGGAAGATCGAGAGCGCGGTGGTGATTCTCCTGGCCGGCGGCAAGCTTCCCCCCGGAACGGACGTCCACGTCTCCTCGAGCCTGGAGGCGTCGGACGCCCTCCACGCGTGGGAGCGCGGCTACCTCGCCGATCCGATCATGAATCTCGACGGCGATCCGCTGACGCGCGTCCTGCGCGAGCACATCCACGCCAGCAAGGAAGGGGCCGCGGGCGACGGCGGGGCGTCGGGAGGCGGCTGTGGCTGCAACTAGGCGCAAGAAGAAAGACCGCACGCGCCGCCGTCTTCGCGCGTTCCCCTGGGTCGCCGCGGGCCTCGGAGCGCTCGCGGCCCCGGGCGCGCACGCGCAATCGACCCTCGACTTCCGGTATCTCTTCTACAAGGAGTCGGGGGGCCGCACGGAGGTCTCGAACCCGACGGTCTTCCTCCACCAGGACTTCGGGGAGGCCGGAGGGCAGCTCTCCCTGCTGCTCGGCTACGACACGATCTCGGGAGCGTCCCCCACCGGCGCCTACCCCACGGCGGACACGGTCACCTCCGCGTCGGGCGCGACGAGCTCCGCCAACATCCCGCTCGCGCAGTATCAGGACCAGCGCAAGTCGGGAACGCTCTCCTACGCGCGGAAGTTCGGCTCGCACCTCCCGTCGGTGGACCTCTCGTACTCGAAGGAGAACGACTACCTCTCGAAGACCTGGGGGGCGTCCGACGCGTGGACGATGGCGCACGGGCGCGGAACGCTCCACTTCGGGTACTCGGCCTCGCGCGACACCGTCAGCCCCACGACCTCCACCGCCGACTACCCGAAGTCGACCGACGGGTACTCCGCGGGCTGGACGTGGATCGCCGGCGAGAGAGACCTGTTCGACGTGTCGGCCACCGTGATGAATCTCTCGGGATACCTCGACGACCCGTACAAGATCGTTCCGGTCGGCACGGGGACGATGCCGGATCACCGTCCGGACTCGCGCTCGCGGCGCGCGGTCGTCGGGAAGTACGGGCACTACTACACGTCCCGCGCGGCGCTCAGGACCTCCTACCGGTATTACTGGGACGATTGGGGGATCAAGGCCCACACCCTCGACATCGACTTCGACCAGCACGTGGGGGCGCGGTGGCTCGTCTCGCCGCGGCTGCGGCTCTACACGCAGACTGCGGCTTCGTTCTACGCCAGCTCGCTGCCGAGCCCGGAGACCTACATGTCGGCCGACTACCGCCTCTCATCGTTCAACAGCGTGCTCGGCGGTCTCACGCTCTCGTACGAGCTGCGCAGCGGGCTGACCGTCAGCGCGGGCGCCACGGCGCAGGCCCAGTCCGGCCGGGACCGCATCGTTCCGCTCCCGGCGCCGGCTATCGCGGCCTTGCGCGAGGACGGCGACGACGGCGAGGAAGGCTCGGGCGGAGGAACCGTGTCCGCCGCGGACCTCACCACGTTCACCTTCACCGTCGGCCTGTCCTGGCGGTACTGACCGGCGTGGACGGTCCCGTCCTCTACACGACGCGCTTCCCCTTGATGGGCGGCGCGGCCCTCGTCCGCTTCGTGGACCATCGAGGCCGCGCCCGCGCGGAGCGAATCGCTAGGGCGGTCGAGGACGAGGCCCGCCGGATCGAGCACAAGTTCTCGCGCTACCGGGACTCGAGCGTCGTTTCGGAGATCAACCGCGCCGCGGGACGCGCCCCGGTGGCGGTGGACCGGGAGACGGAGGACCTCGTGCGGTCGTCGCTCGATCTCGCCGGCTCCACCTCCGGCCGGTTCGATCCGACCGTCGGCGTCCTCCGGCGCGCGTGGAACTTCAAGGCGGGGAAGGTGCCCACGGACGCCGAGCTCGCGGAGCTGCTGCCCCTCGTGGACGCCTCGGCGGTCTCGGTGCGTGACGGGACGGTGTTCCTCGAGCGGCAGGGGATGGAGATCGATCTCGGCGGCGTCGGCAAGGAATACGCTGTCGACCGCGCGGCGCAGCTCCTGCGCGACGAGGGGATCCGGTCGGCCATCGTCAACTTCGCGGGGGACGTGCGCACGGTGGGCGGCCGCGGCGACGGCCGCCCCTGGTCGGTCGGGGTCATCGACCCGCGCGACCCCTCGCGGTGCCGCTTCGCCGTCCGGGCGGTGGGGGACGCGGGAGTCGCGACCTCCGGCGACTACGAGCGCTGCTTCATGAAGGACGGCGTGCGCTACCACCACATCCTGGACGCGACGACGGGCTGGCCCGCACGGGGCCTCCGCTCGGCGACGGTCGTGGCGGCGACGGCGTTCCTCGCGGGACGCTTCGCCACCGCGGCGTTCCTTCTCGGTCCCGACGCCGGCCTCGACCTCCTCGATCGCGCCCCCGGCGTCGAGGGGGCGCTGATCGACGAGGAAGGGAGCGTCCTGGCGACGGACGGCATGTCGCGCCTGTCCGACCTGCCCGGCAGCCTCTACGCGGCGTACCCCGCCGTCTGAGCGTCCCGTCCGGCCGTGATCCTCGAGGCCGCGGCCGCGCGTGGGGGGACCCGCGGCGTCGCTCGGGCCAAGTCAGTACGTCTCTGGGTTGTGGTTGTCGCCGTGACAGGTCAGGTAGCACGCGCCGTGACGGGCTCCCCGGTCTTCGAAGCGGAGGATGCCGCTCGACGAAGGACTCACCACGCTCACGTCGAAGTTGATCAGGTTGGAGTTGTTCGTCGAGTTGCCCTGGGTCGCGCTCACGCCGTGGGGGTCGTGGCAGACGGAGCAGGACGCATTCTCCCCGTCGATGTGCAGGTTGTGACGGGGGAACGACACGTTGCCCATGATGCTGCTCTGGCTGTGGCACTTGAAGCAGAGGGCGTACATCTGGGCGAAGTTCGTACCGGAGTTGTTCGCCCCCACGTTGAGGTTCCGCTCGAGCAGGTGCGGATACTGCGATCCGTGGGGGCCCCTGGGACCGGTGCCCCCGGCGCCCGGCCCGGTGTCGTTGTCGTGGCAGCTCGTGCAGTAGATCACGCTGGCCGTGGTGTACGGCGCGAGCAGGCTCGGCACGTCCGCGTTCCTGCCCGCCGCCTCGACCGCGTGGTGCGAGGGGTTGGTCGGGTCGAACTCGAGGCGCACGTTGAACTGCACGAGCTGCCGGCGCGTGTAGGGAGGGGTCGGAAGCCCGGACGGCTGCGGCTTGTTGGCGCTGTCCGCGTGGCACTTGAAGCAGATCTGGTACTCGTAGGACGCCGGGCTCACGCGGACCCCCCCGGAGCTGAGCCCCCAGGTTCCGCTCAACGCGCCCGAGACCGCCGGTGCGCTGGCGGCTCGCGAGTAGGAGGCGTGCGCGTTGTGACAGTCCGCGCACTCCGCGTGGCGCGGGGCCGAGGGGTTCGTCTCGGGCAGCGGCCGCGTCGCGCTCGACGGGGTCTCGGCGGCGTCGTGGCTCGACGGGGTCGTGGCGTAGGTCGGGTGGACATACGCCTTGTTGAACTCGGCCGAGATGTTCCTCGCAGCGACCGAGCCGTTGTGGCAGCGGTCGCACGTCGCCTCCTCGACGAACTTCAGGAGCCTCTGGGGGACGTTGCCGGAGTGCGGGCGGTGGCAGCTCTCGCAGCCGTTGTCCCGCACGGTGGTGTATCCCGTGTGCGCCCCCTGAGAGGCCGTGTACGTCTTCGTCGAGGACTGGTGGGCGGAGGGGTTCGTGCTCCAGGCCGCGGGCCGGTGACAGGTCACGCAGACCGCGGACGCCTGGTTGCTCTTGACCAGGAATTTCCGGGTCACCGTGTCGCGGTCCTCCGTGTGGGGGTCGTGGCACGCCGTGCACTGGACGCTGCCGGTCTCGTCGTAGGCGACGGCGTCTCCCGCGGGAGGAGCGACCATCTCGGGGTCCGCGACGCTCGGCTGGAACGAGATCGGGTGGTCGTCGGTCAGGTCCACGCCGAGGTTCGACGTGCCGGCGGGCATCTTTCCGCCCGCGGCCGTGTTCGAGAGCGAGATCAGCCCGTCGTTGACCGTCTGGCCCAGCGCCACCGTGCCGTCGTGGCAGCTCAGGCAGAGCTTGGAGGAACCCGAGGGCTGCCCGACGGGGGTGGCAGCCCTCATCGTGCTGCTGCCGTAGGTCGAATAGGAGGTCGTGGATCCGGCGTGGTTCCACAGGGGCGCGGCCGGCCTCGCGTTGTGCGGCGTGTGGCAGAAGATGCAGGTCTCGCTCTCCGCGGTCGCGCGAATCGGGCCGGGCCCGGTCGTGGAGAGATTGTGCTTCGAGGTCGCGAGGTCCGCCGCGAGAGACGGCAGTCCCGAGGGCAGAGCGAGGGCGAGAGCCGCGCACAGCCACGTCGCGAGCGTCTTCACGAGCCGCCCTCGCCGCGCCCCGGATCGCCGAGGTATCGCAGGATCTGGATCCGGTGGTTCGCGGAATCGGCGACGAGGATCCTCCCCGCGTCGTCGACGTGGATCCCGGCCGGTAGCTCGAACTCGCCCGGGCCGCTCCCGGTGCCGCCGACGATCGTGAGGAGCGCTCCCGCGGCGTCGAACACCTGTATGACGTCGTGCAGTCCCTCGACGACGTAGACGTGGCCGTCGCGGTCCAGCGCGATCCCCTTCGCCTTGTCGAAGCTCCCCGGAACGTGCCCCGCCGCTCCGAACGCGCGCACGAAGCGGCCGGACCCGTCGAGGACCTGGACCCGGAAGTTCATGGAATCGCCGACATAGAGGTTTCCCTCGCGGTCGACCGCGACGGACACCGGGTAGTTGAGCTGGCCGTCGCCGGCTCCCCTTCCTCCGGCCTCCATCACGCGGTTCCCGGTGGCGTCGAACCCGACGATCCTGTGCGCGAGCGTATCCACCACGTACAGGAGCTCTCGCTCCCGGTCGAAGGCCAGGCCGGTCGGGCGGAGGAGCCGGCCTCCTCCGCCGAGCGTACCGGTCCAGCTCCCCTCGCCGTCGAAGACGAACACCGCCGCGCGCATGGAGTCGGACACGTAGATCCTTCCGTGCCCGTCGCAGGCGACCCCCACCGGCGACACGAGCGGCGCGCCGTCGGCCTCGCGGATGCGGCGGTACTTCGTGCGCGCCGTGTCGAACAGGTGCACGCTGCGCGCGTCCGGATCGGCCACCGCGATCGACCCGTCCGGGGTCACGGTGACGGCGTAGGGGCGCGACATTCCCTCGCGCCTCCGGCCGCGAACGAGCTGGTCGAGGAAGCGAACGAGCCGGTTGTGCTGGATGCCGAGATCGGCGGGGACGCTCACCGTTTGGAGCCACTCGATGCGAGGAGGATCGGGGGGAGGGGGCCACGCCGGCCTCGGTCCCGCGGGATCGTGGCGGGCCGGGCCCCGCGCGCAGGCGGGAAGGAGTCCCGCCAGCAGCACCAAGGCAAACGCGCGCCCCACGAAGCTCGAAGCCGTTCGACCGCTCACGTTTCCCCCGTCAGAAGAGAAGCCGGCTGACCTTCAGCAGGACCGTGTCCTGCGAGAAGGAGGTGTCGTTGTTCCGCTCGTAGTGTGACACGGTCAGCGTGATCCTCCACACCGCCCAGCTCCACTCGACCTCGGGATGGTACGAGAGGACCGTCTCTCTGCCGATGGACGTGAACTCTCGGTTCTCGAACCGGGCCTGGATTCGCGCCTGCAGGTGCCGGTGGAACCTCCAGTAGCCGCCCGCGAACGCGATCCTCGCCCGGTTCACCAGGTCGCTCCCCGGCGTGAAGGGCGACCCCGACGCCGGGTCCGGGATGAATTCCGAGATGCCGTCGCGTGCCGACGCGCCGACGGAGACGCCGCCGCTCGGCGAGGAGAGGCTACCGTCGACGCCGATCTCGCGGCTGGTCTGCAGTCCGAACTGGAAGGTGTCGTACCGGTTACCGCGCACGTAGGCCGACGTCCGCCACTGAACGGACTCGCCGGTCCCTCCCTCGAGGCCCACGGTTCCCCGGGCCTCGTCGAACGAGTACCCCACCCCGGTGGTGTCGTTCTGGTCCTTGCGGTAGGACACGGAGGCGAAGACCTGCTCGGCCCGCGCGACGGGCATTCGCGCCTCGACGTCGAGCGACCCGTTCTTAATGTCGCGGAGCTCTCCGGTGTCGAACTTGGTCCGGGTGAACCCCATCGCGCCCGCCGCGCCGAGGTGAAAATCGCTCCACTCCCGGGTGTAGCGGAGCCCGGCCACGACGCCGGCGAGATCCTGCATCGTGTCGATCCCGTTCGCGGCGGTCTCGAGCTTTCCGCCGATCACGCCGGCGTCCGACTCCCAGTGCTCGGCCAGCGTGAACCGGGCCATGCCCCGCGCGGTGTGGCTCGTCGAGTTCACGAACTTCCCGTCGTTCCGGTCGTAGTCGTAGCTGAGGTTGAAGCCCACGCGGCGCCTGAGCGGGACGTCGTAGATCCCGGAGAAACGGCCCGTGTTCAGCTCGTCGCGCTCCCCCGTGTTGAAGAGCGCATCCGAGAGCCCGCGGCTGCCGTGGACGAGAAGGGTCGAGCCGTTGGCGAACCCCGTCCGGTCCTCGACGACGAGCTCCTGGCGCTTGAACCGGGTGTCGTTCACCAGCTCGCTCTGGTCGTCGAGCGTGTAGCGCGCGGAGAGCTCGCCGTTGTCGAACCGCTGGATGAACTGCAGCGTACCGTTGGTCCTCCGCTCCTTCAGCGAGACCGGCGACAGCAGGTCGTAGGAGGACTTGTCGAACTGAGCGCGGAGATTGCGTCCCCCGGCGGTGGCGAGGTTCCACTCCGCGCCATAGGCCGCCGTCTCCCGGTCGCTGCTCGCGAGCGAGACGGCCGCCGTGTCGGTCGTCGAGCGCCTCGCGAAGAGCAGGAGCGGGAAGGGGCGCGAGGGGAAGAAGGTCATCATCGCGCGGTAGCCGAGGGTGGTGTCGTCGAGCCGCTGCCCGTCCACCTTCTGGTCCGCGCGGAAGAAATCGAGACCCAGCGCGTAGCGGTTGAATCGCGTGTCCCAGATCGCCCCCGTGAGGTCGAGGGAGTACCTCTGGCGGAAGGCGTCGAAGTGGGCCACCGTTCCCTCGGAGTCGCCGACGCTGCGGTAGAGCTCCCAGTCCGCCGACCCGTTGAGGCGGGCGGCGCCCGCGCGGTCCTCTTCGGCCTCCCAGGTGGCCTGGGAAAAGGCCGGAGCGACCGTCAGGGCGAGCGCCGCCAGCAGGAAGAACGCGCGTCGAGACGAGCGCATCGTCTCAGGGAAGACGACGGGCGTCCGCCCCTCGTGCCCAGGGCGGGACGCCCGGCGCCTCGCTCCCTGCCTACTTCCGGTGACAGGTCAGGCAGAGCTGGCTGCCGGTGTTGGTCTTGGTGAGGAACGGCACGTTCGAGTTGTCGTGGGGGTCGTGGCAGCTCGCGCACTGGACCTTGCCCGCGAAGAGCGGCACGGTGTGGGCGGCGTCCACGTACGACGTCGAGACCGGCGTGACGAGCCCTCCGTCGGCGGTCGCGAGCGCGGCGCTGAACGTGAAGTTCACCGGGTGGTCGTTCGAGAGGCTGCTTCCCATGTTCGATCCGCGACTCGCGGAGATCCGGCCCGAGGCGTCGAGCTCGTGACCCGAGCCCATGGTCGGGTTCGCTCCGATGTCGTTCGAGGGATTGCCCAGGCTGTTGACCCCGACGGTCCCGTCGTGGCAGCTCATGCAGAGGAGCGACACGTCCGAGCCGCCGCCGATGTCCGCGATGTCCGAGGCGTTGAGGGTCGGGGAGGCGTACACCCCGTAGCTCGCGACCGTGGAGCGCGTGTGGTTCCAGAGAGGCGCGGCCGTCGTCGCCTGGTGAGGCGTGTGGCAGAACACGCACACCTGGTCCTCGTTGGTGGAGCGGTCGACGATCTGGCTGGCGCCCGCCGTGGAAGAGAGATTGTGCTTCGTGTCGGCCACGCTCGTCTGCGCGAGGACGGGCGAGGCCAGGGCGATCGCCGCGAGTAGAAGAGACGCGGCCTTGACAGCTCGACGGATCATGGGTCGTCCTCCTGGGTTTGAGGTCTAGTTCTTCAAGTACTGGAAAACCTGGACCCTGTGGTTCAGCTGATCCACCACGAAGATCCGGTCCTTGCCGTCGATGTGAATGCCCGCGGGCATCCAAAAGGTGCCCGGCCCGGTGCCCACGGCACCGACGTCGAGGAGCAGCTGCCCGCTCCTGTCGAAGATCTGGAAATTGTTGAACGCGGCGTCCACGACGTAGACGTGCCCCTCGCTGTCCACCGCGATCCCCTTCGGCCGCTGCAAGCTCCCCGGCCCGTCCCCCGCCTGCCCGAACACGGAGAGCGGCTTGCCTTCGGGATCGAGGACCTGGATCCGGAAGTTCCCGGTGTCCACGACGTAGACGTTTCCCTTCGGCGTCGAGGGCGAGGTTCGTCGGGAAGTTGAACTGCCCCTGCGCGGGCCCGCGCGAGCCCCAGCGCGCGAGGAACTGGCCTTCGGTGGAGTAGACGAGGATCTGGTGGAGGTGGCTGTCGGTGACGTAGAGCCGGTGCCTCTTCCGGTCGATCGCCAGTCCCGTGGGGTTCTTCATCCCCTGGTCGCGGCCGAGGGCGAGGAGCACGTTGCCGTCTCCGTCGAAGCAGAACACCTCGTTCAAGTCGGCGTCGGCGACGAAGACCCGCTCCTTCTCGTCGAGGGCGAGTCCGATGGGTGTCGAGAGGCGGACGCGCCCCGTCGTGGCGAACGGACGGACCTGGCGGGCGCGCGGATCGAACACGAAGACGGCGCCCTGGTTGGTGTCGGAGACGTAAATGCGCCCGGCGGAGTCGGTCGCGACGCCGTACGGCTTTCGCAGGGAGATGCCGGGGTCGGTCTCCGGCCCCAGCAGGGCCCTCCGCCACGTGCTCTTCTTGCGGAAGTCCGTCGCGCCGTAGAAGGACTCGAGGTAGCGGATCCTCGGAGGATCCGGAGGAAGCGGCCAGACCAGTTGCGAGTCCTGCGCCGTCTTGTCGGTCTTCGTCGGCCGGGCGAAGGCGGAGCCGGCGAGCGCGGCGGCGAGCAGGGCGGACGCGACGGCGGCTGCGGCGAACATCCCACGCGCGCTTCGCGACAGGCTCTTCATGGCGGCTCCTCGGTGGCGGACGATCGGCGCGGTCACGGACGGTGGTCCTGATCGGGGGCCGGCCCCGGCGGCGTCGACTGCACCGAGGCCCGCGCCTCGGTCGCCTGGATCACGGGAGCCTCACCGGCGGGCGCCTGGGGCTTGGAAGGCGGCGCCGCCTGATCCTCGCGGCGCACGAGGTACGGCATGAGGGGCGTGACCTCGAACGGCATCTTCTCCCGCGGGGAGAGGAGGACGACCTGGTTCCCCTTCATGAGCTCGATCCGGCCGGTCCACGGGTCCACCTTCACGCGCCCTCCGAGCGGCAGCGCCGCGGTCTGGTTGAGCGCCGTCATGTACAGCTCCGGCGCCGACTCCAGGACCTTCGCCATGCGGTACAGCTTGTCCTTCTCCGCGAGGCGGTTGCCGAAGTGGGGCCGGATGAGGGCGGGCAGCGCCTTCGCCCTGAGCGAGAGCGCCTTCAGGAACAGCCCGGCGTTGCTCAGCTTGTCCTTGTAGGGAGAGTTCTCGAGGAGCATGATCGCCTTCCCGTCGGCCTCGTACTCCTCGCCGGGATCGCGCTTCAGGAAGAACCGCTCCATCGCCTCCTTGTCCCCGACGAGCATGCGGTCGCTGAACGCGTACTTGGTGTCGAGTTGGTGGCCGGCCAGGATGTGCCCGAGCTCGTGGGCCAGCACCATCGCCAGGCTCGCCTCGTCGGGAAGGACGTCGATGAGCCCGCGGCTCAGCACGATCGTGTGGCCGACCGTGAACGACTCGAGCGGGGAGGTCATCAGCACGCGGCAGCGCGGCCGCGGGTCGATGTCGAGGGAGTTGGTCACCTCGAGGTTCGTGACGACGGTCTCGAGGACCTTGTCCACCTCGCCCTCCGGTGCGAGGAGGCCGCCCTTCTCGAGACGTTGGAGCACGTTCTCCTCCGCCTCGCGCTCCCAGGCCCTGAGACTTCCGACCGGAGAGAGGTCGCCGGGACCCCCGGTCTTGTCGCTCGCGAGAGCGCTTTCGACCTGGACCTTCGTGAACTCCTCCTCGCCGGTCCTGCGCTTCAGCTCGTACCCCCAGATGCGCGTCATGCCCTTGAACTTCCTGAGCAGCAGCTGGTCCTTGGGCCGGAACTCCGACTCCTCGGTGTACACGTAGGCGGGGAACCACACCCCAGGCCCCATCTGGATCCTCCAGCTGTCGAAGTGGAGGCTCTGCTTCACGGCGCCGGTGTAGGTCCCGTTGTAGCGGACGACGTTGAAATCGCGGTCCTCGACCCAGATCCGGCCGATGAAGCTCCCGGGCCGCGCGCTCTCCTTGGGGGCCACCTCGAACACGAGCGTTCGCACCTCGCCGAGGAACTCGCGGCGGACGAACTCGAAGTCGTAATGCTCGCGATCGAACGATCCCGCGTCGAGCACGATCATGCGGGCGAAGCCGTCCGGCTTGAAGTTGTGGGCGTAGAAGTCCTTGAACAGGTCGAGGAGCTTGCGCCCCGCCTCGACGCCGGCCTGGCCGGGCGCTCCGCCCGTTCCTCGCGACGGCTCGAGCTTGCCGAGGAAATAGTCGTCCTTCATCGGGATGGTGCCGAGCTGGCGGTCGGGCTCGAGCGTCTGGATGTAGGTCTCGACCAGCGGGTGGTACTTCTCGAGGCTCGTGGCGAGCGCGCTCTCCCGCGCGACGATCGACGCGACCGCCTGCTCGAACGGGGACGTCCCCTCGGCCCGCGCCACGCGCGCGCCGCAGGCGGCGGCGAGCGCCGCGACGAGCGCCATTCTCCGACCGGCTCGAGAGATTTCCACGGTGCTTCTCCTCCCGGATCAGTACGCCAGCTGAAAGACCACCCTCAGGGTGGCCGTGTGATCGACCGGCACGCCTTCCCTCGTGGCGGGCCGGAACGAGATCTTTCCGGCGGCCTCGATCGCCGCTTCGTCCAGCCCGTGGCCGAGCCCCTGCACGACGCGAAGCACGCGCAGGGCCCCCGCGGCGCCGAAGAGCACCTCGAGGACGACATCGCCTTCGACCCGGAGGCGGCGTCCCTCCTCGGTGTAGGCAGGCTTCGGCTTCGAGAGGATCTCGACGGGCTGGTCGGGGACTAGAGCCTCCACCCGCCGCGGCCGCGGCGCGGCGGCGACGGGAACGGAATCTCCGAAGCCCGCGGGGCGGGTTTCGGAGCCGCCCGGCCGGACGCTTGCCGAAGCCGCGCGCGCGGCCGGCGACGCCGTCGAATCCCGCGCGCACGACGGTCCCTTCCTGGCCCGCGCCGCGTCCGGAGCGTCCGCCCGCCGCAGGCCCCGACTCCGCGTCGAACGCTCCAACGCTCGCGCCGGCCAGGAGCGGAACGCCCCTCCCGCCGCGAGCCGAGGCATCCATGAGCGAGTCGAAGGCGCCCGGCCTCATTTCCCGTTCCGGGGTGTCGGAGGGCTCCCTCGCCGGAGCCTGCGCGTCGAAGGCGCCGGTGCGGACGACGGGCTTCGGGAGCTCCGGAGCCTCGATCTTCTCGGGAGGCGCTTCGGGAACCCGCTCCACCACGGGCTCGGGACGCGGCGGCGCGGGGACCGCCTCTCGCGTCTCCGGCCGGCTCGGCGCGGGGGGCGGGGGCGGGGGCAAGCGGAGCACGGCTTCGCTCGGAGCGATGCGCGGCGATTCCTTCACGTGCCGATCCGCGCTCGGGAGCCGCGGTGCCTCCGCGGCGCGCGGCCGGTAGAAGTCGATGACGATGCGCTCGGGCAGGGGAGGGGCGGCACCCGCCGCGTAGAGGCCGATCCCGGCGAGCGAGGCCACGACCAGCGCGTGGACGGCCAGGCTCGCCGCCATCCTCCGGCCTCCGAGGCGCTCCTCGCCGAGGATGGGTGCGCGGAATTCGAACCGCCTCGCGACGTGGCGGCGCGGCGCGACGAGAACCCGCGGTGCAGCGGGCGGGAGCTCCGCGGTCACCGCGATTCCGTTCTTGTCGGTCGGCGACTGCAATTCCGTAATCAACTGCGACCCTCCGGGAAGCGCGTGCCCGGATGCAAAAGACCCGAATGCCTGCCCGCTGGAGTGAGTTCCGAGGTGTCTGCCGATGCGGACGCGCTAAAAACTGCAAAAGAGAGGCCAGTAGTCGTTTGAAGCCGCGTGGCGGGCCGGGATCGAGGGGCGAGCGCGTCGGGGAAACCTGCGTTCCGGGACAGGAGCCCGCGGGAGAGGTCCAGCGGTCTCAGTGAGTTGTGTGCGCGCGTCGCAAAGTGTAACGGCGGCCGGCGAGGCGGGTCACGGGTCACACCGAGGCGTTTCGCAACGCTCGTCACGAGGCTTCGCAGTCCGCATATGCGTCGATTGCGAGGGGCGAGCGATTGGAACTAGGTCTGCACTTACGAGTCGAGATTCTTACCCAGTCACCTCGCGGGACACCCGGATTCCGAGGTGCCTTACGAGCAGCAAGGTGGCGCAGCGCAACGAAAATCTGACTATTCCCGTCCTAATGGCACCTTTCTTGCCAAGCAAGAGGTGCCCCCTCGCTCCTGGAGTTCTCCACCGTTGACATCCGGGGGGTAGACGGAAGGAGATCGAGGTGGCTGAAGTTCCGTCCGCCGCGCCGGAGGTCATCCTCCGGTTCCGCAGGTCCGAGCGGCTGCTTCACTGGGCGATCGCGGCCCCGTTCACGGTCTGCTATCTCACGGCCGTCGTCCTGCTCGTGATCTACAACCCGAACCCGCGCCTCCCGTACCGGTCGCTGTTTTCGTGGACGCACCGCATCTCGGGCGTCTGCCTGATCGCGTTCCCCGCGCTCGTCGCGCTCACGCACATTCGCGACGCGCGCGTCTACCTCGACAACGTGAGGCGCGCCTGGGCGTGGTCGCTTGCCGACGTGAAGTGGCTCGCCCTCACGGGGCCGGCGACGCTCAACAAGCGAATCTCGCTCCCCGACCAGGGGAAGTTCAACGCGGGCGAGAAGCTGAATTTCATGGCGCTTACCGCCACCTATCCCCTCTACATCGTCACCGGGATCCTGATCTGGATGCCCGGGATCGCGTTCGCGTCGTGGATCCTGCACGTTTCGATGGCCGCCGTCGCCACCCCGCTCGTCCTCGGGCACGTCTTCATGGCGACCGTCAATCCCGACACGCGGCCGGGGCTCTCCGGGATGTTCTCGGGGTACGTGAGCCGGAAGTGGGCGGAGCACCACTATGCGCTCTGGTACCGCGAGCTCTACGGCCACGAGGTCCGTCCGGCGCCGAAGGAGAGGAAGGATCGCGCTCCGCTACGCCCGCCGGTCGAGATTCGTTGCCCGTCGTGCGGGACGGTGAGCGGGCTGGTCTCCACCGCGTCCCTGGTCGAGGGGATCTTCGAGGAGGCTTCCCTCACGTGCCGGCAGTGCGGCACGGCGCCGGAGAGCATTTCGGCCGTGATCGAGGACGGCGATCTGGACTTGGTCCTGGCTCGCCTCGCGCGGGGACGCGGCGGGACCTCCGTGGCGTGGCTGGCGGCCGGCGTGGACGACGACGATCTCGCCGCGCCGTCGGTTACCCCCGAGGGGACGTTCGACGTTCCGCAAGCGACGGGTGTGCCCGCGTGAGACGAGGGCCGCAATGGTTTCGCCTCGCGCTTCGCATCGCCGCCGCGGCGGCGGTCTGGGCCGTTTTCCCCGCGGTCCCGGCGGGAGTCTCGCCGGGACCGCTCGCTCGCGCGCACGAGAAGCTCGACGGCGTGACCCAGTGCACGAGCTGCCACCGTCCCGGGGGGAGCTCGATGCGCGAGGACTGCCTGGCCTGCCACCGCGAGATCTCCTGGCTGGCGGCGCAGGGGCGCGGGCTCCATGCCCGTGAGCGGCGGCGCGAGTGCGCCGAGTGCCACGCCGAGCACTCGGGGCGCGATGCCTCCCTGATTCGCTTCGAGGAGGGGACGCAGGAGCGCTTCGACCACGCCAGGACGGGCTGGCCCGTCGAGGGCAAGCACGCGAAGGCCAAGTGCCGCGATTGCCACAAGCCCGCTCTCCAGCGCTCGGAAGCGATCCGTATCTCGAAGCGCGAGGACCGCGCGGAGAGCTTCCTCGGGCTCGAGCGCGAGTGCGCCTCCTGCCACGAGGACAAGCACCGGAACTCTCCGGGAAAAGCGTGCGCGCGCTGTCACGCCCCCGAAGGTTGGAAGCCCGCGCTCGCCTTCGACCACGGGAAGACCCGCTATCCGCTCACCGGAAGCCACGGCCGCGTCGCGTGCTTCAAGTGCCATCGCGAGCCGGGCGCCGCGATTCCCGTAGCGCTCGGCGCGACGGCGGTCCCGCTGTTCGGCCCCGTGTCCCACGACGACTGCGCCGCATGCCACGCGGACCCGCACGCGGGACGCCTCGACGGCCTCTGCGCCCGCTGCCACAACACGGACGGATTCCGCCGCGTGGATCGCAAGGCGTTCGACCACGAGCGCACGCGCTACCCGCTCCGGGGCCGGCACGCCACCGTGGACTGCGCGCGCTGCCACGATCCGCAGGCCGCTCCTGGCGCGAAGCCGCAGTTCGCCGCCTGCGCTTCCTGTCACCGGGATCCGCACGGCGGCAAGGCGACGCTCGCGGGGGCGAAGGCGGACTGCGCCGCTTGCCACGCCGTGGACGGCTTCCGGCCGTCCACGTTCACCGTGGCGCGGCACGAGGCGTCCGCGTTCCCGCTGCTGGGCCGGCACGCCCAGGCGAAGTGCGAGGGGTGCCACACGAAAGACCCCGCGAGGAACGCCGAGGCGAGCCGGCTTCTCGACGCCGGCGTGCTCCTGCGGCCGCCCCGCGACCGCTGCGGCTCGTGCCACGCGGACCCGCACGGGGGACAGCTCGCGAGCCGCGCCGACCGGGGAGAGTGCGGCGCCTGCCACCGGACGGAAGGGTGGAAGCCCAGCACCTTCACCGCCAAGGAGCACGCGAGTCTCCGCGTGGATCTCTCGGGGAAGCACGCCACCCTGCAGTGCGCCGCCTGCCACGCTCCCGACAGGAAGGGGCTGCCGCCCCCGATGCCGGCGGAGGCGATGGGCACGGCCAAGGTCGCGCTGGCCCTCGGAGCGGCTGCCTGCGCGTCGTGCCACGCGAGCCCGCACGGCACCCAGTTCGCGTCCCGGGGCGACGGCGGAGCCTGCGGCGGCTGCCACGACAGCTACGCGTTCCGTCCCGCCAGCCGGTTCAGCCACAACCGGGACACGCGCTTCCCTCTCCTCCGCTCGCACGCGAGCGTGGCCTGCGCGCGGTGCCACGTGCAGAAGCCCGACGGGAACGGGAAGCTCCTCGCGGTCTACCGGCCGCTCTCGAGCGCCTGCAAGGACTGCCACCTGGCGCTGAAGGTGGTGCCTCGCTCCGAGGGCTCCGTGGCCCAGCTCGGTTCGTAAAACCGCACCCGGCTTCAATTTCCGAGCCTCGCTGCGGCTGCCTCGCCCCGAGGCGGGACCGTCCTCGCCAGCCCGAAAAAGGGCTGTCTACGGACAGCCCCGCCTCGGGGCGAGGCAGCCGCGGGGTGCTGCGAGGTTGAAGTCAGGAGCGGATTTCCGAGTCGGGTCCAGGTTAAGATAGGCGAATCATGGCTTCGTTTCGCATGCACCAAGGAGGGACCGCGAGATGATCGTCGGCGTCGTCGGCTCGGGCTCCATCGGCCCTGACCTCGCGTACGGGTTCGTCACCGCGCTGGCGGGGGTCGAGGGGGGGAAGGTCTACCTCCTCGACATCAAGCAGGAGGCCCTCGACGCGGGCCTGAAGCGGATCCGGGGGTACGTCGAGAAGGGGGTCTCGCGGGGCAAGCTGAGCCCGAAGGCCGCCAAGGCGATCGAGGCGGCGCTGGTGCCGACGCGCGAGATGCGGGACCTCGCGGGCTGCGACTACGTCCTCGAGGCCGCGACCGAGGATCTCGCGATCAAGCAGGTGATCCTGAAGAGCCTCGAGGAGATCGTTCGCGAGGACTGCCTCATCGGCTTCGCCACGTCGGGGATCCCCCGCGCGCGGATCGCCGCCGGGGCGCGCCATCCCGGGCGCTGCTTCGTGAACCACCCGTTCTACCCGGCGTGGAGGGCGCTGCCCATCGAGGTGGTCCTCTCCGGCGACGAGGCCTTCGGCACCCGGATGATCGGGACGCTCAAGGCGCTCGGCAAGGTGCCGATCGTCACCGCCGACGTGCCGTGCTTCGCGGCCGACGACATCTTCTGCAACTACTGCGGCGAGGCGGCTCGGATCGCGGAGGAAGGGTTCGCGACACCGGCGCAGGTGGACAAGGTCGTCAACGACGCGATCGGGGGCGGCGGCCCCTTCCTCGTCATGGACCTGACTCGCGGCAATCTCCTTAACGTGCATTGCATGGAGCTGATGCGCGAGGATCCCAAGGGTGGCGAATGGTTCGCGCCCCCGCCGATCTTCGCGAAGCAGGGGCTGACGCCGTGGCACGATCGGAACAAGCCGGGAGATCCTAGTATCGACCCCGCGCGAGCGAAGGAAGTGCTCGACCGGATCCTGGCGGTGCTCCTCGGCCGGACGCTCGCCGTGGCGGACGACAGCACCTGCGACCCGCGGGAGCTGAACTGGCTGACGAAGAACGCGCTGGGCTTCCGCGCGGGCCTGCTCGACCTCGCCCAAGGGCTCGGCGCGGATCGCGTGCACGACCTCTGCGCTGCCTACGCCGAGAGGCACGAGGGCTTCCCGGTCCCGCCGAGCGTCGCCGCGAGGAAGCTCCCGTCCTTCCTGGGAAACGTCTCGGTCACCCGCGACGGGGAGATCGCGGTGGTCGCGGTCTGCCGCCCCGAGGTGAAGAACGCCCTCGACGGGAGGACCATGACCGAGCTGCGCGACGTCTTCGCCGGGCTCGCCGCGGACGGCGCCGTTCGCGGCGTCGTGCTCACGAGCTTCGACGGCGCGCTCGCGGGGGCGGACATCACGGAGCTCGCGGTCCTCAAGACCCCGGAGGAAGCGCGGCTCAAGAGCATCGGCGGCCACGCGGTCCTCGCGGTGATCGAGGGGATGAAGAAGCCGGTCGTGGCGGCGGTGGACGGCCCCGTGCTCGGCGGTGGGGCCGAGCTGTCGATGGCCTGCCACGCCCGCGTCGTCGGGCCGAAGCTGATGCTCGGGCAGCCGGAGGTGAATCTCGGAATCATTCCTGGATACGGCGGAACCCAGCGGCTGCCGCGGCTGATCGGCGTCGAGCGGGCGCTCGACCTGCTCCGCTCCGGCCGGCCCGTGGGAGCGGCCGAGGCGTGCGCGTGGGGCTGGGCGGAGGGGAAACCCGAGCCGGACGTCGTCGGCGCGGCGAAGGATCTGGTTCGCCGGCACCTCGCGGGGAAGAAGAAGCTCGCGCCCGTGAGCCCGGCACCGCTCCCCGTCCCGGAGAAGCTCCCCGCGCTCGACCTCGGCCACCACTCCCTGGTCACCGACACCATACTCGTGAGCGTCGTGCGCGAGGGGCTCGCGAAGCCGCTCGCTCAGGGGCTCGAGGTCGAGGCGGCGGGGTTCGCTCGCTGCAAGCAGACGGTCGACTACGACATCGGCATGAAGAACTTCATCCAGAACGGCCCAAGGGTTCCGGCGGTCTTCCTGAACGAGTAGCGGGGGAAACATGACGAGCAAGGACAGAACGATCGCGATCCTCGACGGCGGGCGCCGGACGCCGAGGGCGGACATCCTGGTGGACAACAGCAGGCCGGGGCTGTTCTCCCGCTTCTCCGCCACGCAGCTCGGCGGCATGGCCATCCGCGCCGCCCTCGACCGCACGAAGGTGGACCGGGGGCTCGTCGGGCACGTCGTCATGGGCATGGCGATGCACAGCCACCGGGACTCGATCTACGCGGCGCAGGGGATGCGGTGGCGCGGCGGCCTCGGGGACGACGTGCCGGCCCTCACGGTGGCGCGGATCTGCGGGAGCGGGGCCGAGGCGATCGCCGTCGGGGCGGAGATGATCCTCGCCGGCCTGCGCCACGACGAGGCCCGTCCCTTCGTCGTCGTCGGCGGCGCCGAGAGCATGCAGTACCCGTTCTGCCTCTACAACCTGCGCGGGCGCAAGGTCGGCGAGGCCGTGCAGAAGTACGGCCCGGTGGACGCGCGCAGCCTGCCCCCGGGAACGCACCTGCAGGACATGCTCCTCATGTCCCTCTACGACCCGAGCGCCAGGATGTCCATGGCGAATACCGCCGAGGAGCTCGGGCGGCGCTACTCGATCACGCGGGCGGAGGCCGACAAGTTCGGCTACCGCTCGCAGACCCTCGCGAAAAGGGCGAGGGACGCGGGCTGGTTCGACGAGGAGATCGAGCCGGTGACGGTGGAGGGCGACGGCACGAGCGAGCCGGTCGAGGTCCGGTACGACACGCACATCCTCGACAACGCGAGCCTGGAGAAGCTTGGGAAGCTCCCCCCGCCTTCGAGCCGAACGGGATCATCACCGCCGGGAACGCCAGCGCCGTCGTGGACGGCGGGGCGGCCATGGTGATCGGCAGGGAGTCCGACGCGGAGAAGCACGGCGCCAAGGTGCTCGCGCGCGTGATCGGCGTGGGTGTGGCCGCCTGCGACCCGCAGATCATGGGCTGGGGGCCGGTGCCCGCGACGCGCAAGGCGCTCGAGATGGCCGGCGTCTCCGGCGGGTCGGTGGACCACGTGGAGCTGAACGAGGCCTTCGCGCCGCAGGCCCTCGCGTGCATCCGCGACTTCGAGAAGCTCGGGATCGACCCCGAGAAGGTCAATCCGATGGGGAACGCGATCGCCCTCGGTCACCCGCTCGGCGCGACCGGTGCGGTCCTGACCCTCACCTGCGCCTACGCTCTCCGGCGGACCAAGCGCCGTTACGGCGTCGTCACGATGTGCATCGGCGGCGGGCAGGGGATCGCGCTGGTCCTGGAGACGGCCTAGCCCGGGGTTTCAGGGGAATTGGAACCCCGCCAGGAGAACCCGATTCCTCGCGCTTCGGATCGCGCCCTCAGGGGTTGGGGCGTAACCGCAGGACCGGTTAGGGCGGGTCGTTCGCCTGCAAATTCCGGATCAGGTAATAGCGGCTGGCGGCGTTACCCAACTCTCCCGCGTCGGTGAACTTCAATCCCGGAAAGCCGGCATCCGGATTGAGCGTCGCGGTGTTGGCCGACGCGAAGGTCGGGTCACCGTTGCCGCTCCGCACCACTTTGTATTCTCCGCTGCCGCCGGTCCAGGCCACCAGCACGTGTCCTCGCGCCTTGTCCTTGTCCACGGTCACGCCGATTCCCGTGCTGATGGAGAGCGTCCCCGTCGCGTCGGACCCGGGGTGGAACCGGCACCCGAACTGGTCCGAGGTCGAAGGCGGAAAAGTCCAGGAGTCATAGAAGCAGGTCGAGTTGCCGGTCGATACATTGCCGGTCTCCCAGCCGCACGAGTCGGGGCTCGAGACCGAACAGGCCGTCTCGGTGCTGCAGCCCGGGCTCTTCGTGGCACTGTGGGCGATGTCTATAACGTCCGCGATCCATTGGATGCACTCGTCCGGCTCGATGACCGGGGTCTTCGGGTCGAACACCAGCGCCGCGGTCATGTGGACCTGCAGCGTGCGGGGCGCCGCTCGGTTCCGGCAGCCGCCCGGAGTCGCACCGAGCGCGCAGTTGGCGGTCACACACCGCTCGTTCGTGGCGGTCACCGACGACGCCGTGAAGGTCCTCCATCCGTAGCTCGCCGGGGTCACCCCCCCTCCCCGGTCAGTGGGCCAGAATCCCATGCCGGGTTGTCCATCGATCCATGTCGAATCGGACGGGCCGGTGAGCACGAGCGATCCATTCCTGTAGACCTTGATGACGCTGCCGATGATCTCGGCCCGCAGCACATCGCCGTCGACCGCGGGTGCGATCGCGGTACCGGCAAGGGACGTGTAGTTTCCGGCCGGTCCGTTCCAGCGCACGATCGCGAGTTCGCCGTTCGCCCCCCCGCCCCCTCCCCACAGCACCTCGTAGCCGCGCGCTTCGTGCGCGCTGATCTTGAAGCGGAGCAGAAGCTCGATCTCGTGCTTCTCGGTTGGGGCGTAGCCTGCCGCGCGGTACACGGTCCCCTGCGCGTACTGGTCGGACGCGAAGGTGGCGTTCAGGACCGCGATGTCGTCGTCGTAGCCGCCGACGAGCGCCGCTCCGAAGGCTCTGCCGGGTATCGTCTGCACGTTGTTCCAGTCGAGTCCAACCGCCTCGCCGTTGATCCAATTCCCGCTTTCGGAAATGGGATCCTCCGTGAGCGGGAAACCGGTGCTATACGATGCCGCATGGGCGACATCCCAGCTCAACATCGCCGTGAAATATGTGACGATGACGAACAACAACGGCCCTGTCCGATTCGTCATGCGGCAGCTCCCTTTCCCAAGAAGGAATCATCCCTGATCGCGATCGTTCTTCCGCTGCTGTGCTCATCACGGGCAGATCATCCGCGCATCCGCGTGGCGTGAGCTATGGGGTGTAACCCCACCTCGGACGGTGGGGAGGCTCGATCCCTCGGCCGTATGGAGCGAGCGTGGGGCGCGTGCGACGTTATTCAGGGGACCGGAGCGGGGCACCGGGGAGGACGCCTCAGAAGATCGTGCCCGCCGCGTCGAACGTGTTCCGGAGTCGTCGATACGACGGAATTCGACCCGGATCCCCGAGAAAGCCGGTGAAGACGGTCGTGGGCCGCGGGGATTCCTTCCGCCGCGCGTAAGGCGTGATCGCGATTCGATAGTTCACGAACAGATCCTCGGCGCCGTAGGTTCGAACGATCGCCTCGAGCGCATCGCCCCGTCGGCGGATTGTCCTCATGATCTGCTTCTGCCACTCGGTGATTCTCTCCTTTCGCTCCTTCCCGCCCTTGCCCCGGAGCATCAGTTGCTCGTGGAATCGAGGGCCCAGGATGATTCGCAGGTAGATGGAAAGCCTCTCGTCTTCCTTCGGTGCATGATCGAGATCGGGCAGCTCACCCCGAACCACCTTCGGCCCAGCCGGCGAGTCCGTGCCGATCCGCTGCGGGAACTTCTCCGCCAGCGCCCGCGTGATGAACCGCAGGACCTGCGCCCGGTAGGCCTGGCCCTCGCGACGATGAGCGCGCGCGTCCTCGACTTCCAGCGAGACTTCCGTGAACAGCTCTTCGCCTTGCCCGTCCTGTACGGTGAGCATCTGGATGTCCTGGGTCTTCCGGGGGAAGAACAACCAGCCGCGGTCCCAGCGCCGCTGCAGTGGATACGAGAAAATCACCGTGGCGGGTTGCTCCGAAGGCGCCGCCAGGGACTCCTCGGCGTACCAGTCCGACGTGAGGTTGAGGCCGTAGAGGAACGCCCACAAGCCGAGACCCGACTCGCCGCGCGCCCGCGGAGCGAATCGGCTGATGGACTCGGTGTACGGAATGCCGGCCGGGTCCTTGCTCGCGGCCGCGAGGAGGCGCTCGAAGTTGGGAAGATGTTCCAGCTTCTCGAGCATGTTCGGCCCGATCTGGGCGCGACGGCCGACCGTCTTGAGGTTCGCGCCGAGCAGCGGGACATCGAAGAAACGAAACGGCGAGACGCCCGCCATGGCTGTTCGAAGAAATGCCGCCGTTTCGGGATTTCCGCGAAGATCGAGGGGCCCGGCTCGCAGTAGGAACCGAATGCCGCTCGATCGGCGCCAATGGGCCTCGGCGAGCCGCAGGGTCCTTCCCCGGGCGAGATCCGGAGTCCTCAGGTTCAGCGCGGTTTCGAGTCCTCTGGAAATCAAGCCGCCCACGGAAACGACCCACTCCCGGTCGCCGGACTTCTCGGTGCTCAAGGGCAAGCGCTCCAATCGGGTGAAGTACTCTCCCGACGCGAAGGGACCGGCACGGATGCCCAGCGGAAACGCTCCGAGGTTCGTCGAAACGTCGGCGCCGATGAAGAACGTCGTCTCGTTCGACAAGGTGACCGCGGTCCCCGGAGCGAGCTGCTGTGCCTCCTCGGGCCGGTTGGGGCGATCCACGAACAGCCACCGCGACGGGGAAGCAAACAGCGCGTCTTCCCACGCCCCGTATCCGGTCCTGCGCACGACCACTTTCGTGGGCCGAGCCAGCGCGACGATCCTGAACCGCACGGCGGGCGTGATTTCGGTCGCTTCGACCAGAGCGTAGGAGTCTGTCGCCGGATCGAACTCCACCGACCGTGAGAATCGCAGCCGAATCCCGGCCCGCCATGTCTCGTGCTCGACCTGCCAGCCGGCGCTGACCGCCATCCGATCCAGCACGCCTCGCAGCTGCAGGCGCGGCGGTGGCGAAAGATCGGGAGCTTTCTCGGACGGGGTCGCGCTCGGGCCCTCGTCGGGGGAGGCAAGCGCGCTCAGTTCGCCTCGCGCTTCCGCGCGCGCGGCCCGCCGCGCGTGTATTTGGTGGACGCGCAGCTCGAACGCACGCAGGGCCGCGAGCGTCTCTGCGCAGATCGGGGGGGTATCCGACGCTTCGCCCGCGAGCACGGCCGCCGAGGTCACGCAGGCGATGCATCCCGCGGCCACGGCCCAAGCGACCGCGCGGAAGACGCTGACCCGCCCCACCCTCCGGATCATCGAGCGACCCCATCCCGAGGCACCGCGGCAATCATCACCGGAATGAACCTCGTCGTCGGGGCCCGACACCGCAACGGCCTCGAAGGCGACACTGATCGCTAGCGTAATGCCGATCGCCGCGGCGGACAACTCGCGGGTCTCGCAGAAAACCATCGCTACCCCGCGGAGGGCACCTTCAGGACCCGCCCCGTCGAGACGCAGTAGGGTTTCACCCCATGGAGAATTCGCGAGTCGCGGCGCACCATCGCAGAGCGATCCACCTGTCTCAAGTCATGTTCACGGGCCTTCTGTGGAAGGAGGCAATGTGAGAGCTTTCGAGTTCGTCGCGCTCCTGTCGATCGCCGCGGGCATCCCGACAAAGGGGTGAGTCATGCGAACAGCCGTCCGTGCCGCGGCTCTCCTTCTCGTCGTGCTCATGGGCAGCGGCGCGTCGTTGGGGTACTCCGTTCTCACCCACGAGGAGATCGTGGATCTGGTCTGGACCGACGCGATTCAGCCCCTCCTGTTCAAGCGATTTCCGGGGCTGTCGGAGGACCAGATCCGGGAAGCCCACGCCTACGCGTACGGAGGCGCGGTGATCCAGGATCTCGGCTACTACCCGTTCGGCAGCAAAGAATTCAGCGACCTGGTGCACTACGTCCGCAGCGGAGACTTCGTGCGCGAGTTGCTGGCCGAAAGCCAGGACGCCAACGAGTACGCCTTCGCGCTGGGCTCACTGTCGCACTATGCGTCGGACATCGCCGGCCACCCGGCGGTCAACCACGCCGTGGCGATCGCGTATCCGAAGCTAAGAGCGGAGTTCGGCGAGTCCGTCCGGTATGCCGAGAACAAGAAGGCGCATCTGAAGACGGAGTTCGGATTCGACACGGTACAGGTCGCGAAGAATCGCTATGCGTCGAAGCAGTATCACGACTTCATCGGATTCCAGGTGTCCAAGTCCCTATTGGAGCGGGCTTTCCCCGTCGTTTACGGATTGGAGCTAAAAGACGTGCTGACCCACGAGGACCTGGCGATAGGCTCGTACCGATACTCCGTCAGCCGGCTGATTCCGGAGATGACTCAGGTTGCGCTTCGAGCCCACAAGAAGGACCTGATGCAAGAGACGCCGAACTTCGCGAAGCAGGAATTCTTGTACCGTCTTTCGCGCTCGGATTACGAGAAAGAGTGGGGGAAGGACTACGTGAAGCCGAGCTTCGGCACGCGCTTCATGGCGGCAATCCTGCGATTCATGCCCAAGATCGGTCCATTCAAGAAATTGGGATTCACCAGTCCGACCGCGGAGACGGAAGACCTGTACATCAAGAGCATCAATTCGACGGTCGATCGATACCGCGTCCTTCTCGCGGAACTGCGCACCGGCACGCTCGTGCTGCCCAACTGCGACTTGGACACCGGCCACGCGACCAAGGCCGCGGAGTACTCGCTCACGGACGACACCTACGCAACGTTGCTGGCGCAGTTGGCAGATCGGGAATTCGCCCTCACGTCCCCGGCGCTTCGCGACAACATCCTGAAGTTCTACTCCGACCTCTCTGTTCCGATCGAGACGAAGAAGGACCGGGCTCGCTGGCAGGGCTTGATGACGTGGCTGGACCTCTTGATCTGCCTGGAGCCGGTGCCGGCCGTCGCGAGCAACTCCATGCCGTGAGCGCCCGCGCGACACGGTAGGGTTACACCCCATGGAGGGGCCGCGGTCCGAGGCGCACCATCGGAGAGCGATCGACTCGAGGCTGTCGCCTTGAACCGCGCGGGAGGCTCGCCCTCCGGGAGTAGGAAGAAATGAACAAGATCATGGTGGCTCTGTCCCTGCTGGCCGGCATGTTCCTCCTGGCTCCCGCCGGCTTTGCGGACGCCGCCGACGCCAGGGTCGCCCGTGTCAGCTACGTCGTCGGCGACGTTTCCTACCAGCGCGGCGACGACGAGGGCTGGAACGGACTGCGCGTCAACACGCCGCTCGTGACGGGCGATTCCTTCTACGCTCCGGAAGGCGGACGCGCCGAGGTGGTTCTGGGGAACGGTGTCGTCGTCCGCGTGGACGGCGGGACCCAGTTGGATCTCGTCAACAACACGAGGGACATCGCGCAGCTGGGGCTGACGAGCGGCATCCTGGACATCCGCGGGCGTTCGTTCGCCCGGGGCTTCACGTTGGAGGTCGATACTCCGAGCGCAGCCGTGACGATCCTGGAGCCGGGCCGGTACCGGGTCGAGGTCGGCGACCGCGTGACGACGTATTCGGTGGAGCGGGGCGGCATGTCGCTGGCGATCGGCGGACAGCAGCTCGACGTGCGCGAGGGCGAGAGCCTCGAGCTGGAGGACACCGAGCCCCCGAGCTACGGCTACGGTAGGCTCGCCGGTCCCACGCCGTTCCAGGGCTGGTGCGAAGAGCGGGATTCCCGCATCGAGAGATCCGCGAGCGCGCGCTACGTGAACGCCGACGTCGTGGGCTACGAAGACCTGGACGATCACGGCTCTTGGCGCGTTAGTCGTGGTTACGGCCGGGTCTGGGTGCCGTCGAGGATGCCCCAGGGATGGGCTCCCTATCAGTCGGGACGCTGGATCTGGCAGGACCCCTACGGATGGACCTGGGTCTCCTACGAGTCGTGGGGTTGGGCTCCGTACCACTACGGCCGCTGGGTCTACGCGGACAATTACTGGGGCTGGGTCCCGCCCCCTCCGCGGGGCTATCGCGGCCCCTCGGCGATCATGGACCTCCAGCCCGTTTACGCCCCCGCGCTGGTCGCTTTCGTCGGGGGGAAGAACTGGGGCGTGTCGCTCTCTATCGGCGGCCCGGCCATCGGATGGGTTCCGCTGGCCCCCGCGGAGCATTACTACTACCCGTGGCAGCCCGCCCCGCGCGTCACCAACAACTACACGAACATCTCGGTGAACAACGCGGTGACGGTCGTCAATTACAACACCTTCGCCACCGGCGCCGTGCGCCCGATCCGAGTGGACAGGGCGCAGATCGAGCGCGCGCCCGTCATCGGATTCACCGCCGCCGGAGTGGTCCCCGGCCGCGGAAGCCTCGTCGTCGCACCGGACCGGAACCCGGGGCCCAGGGCCATCCCGCGCGCGACGGTCGAACGGCCGCTGGCCGCGCGCCTGGTGCCGCCGCCGAGGCCGCAGCCGTTCGCGCAGAAGGTCGTTGAGATCGAGAAGACCGGAAGGCCGGTGGCCAGGCCCGTCGCGATCGAGGCCGCGGTGGGCAAGCCGTTCGTGCCCGGAACGCGCCCGCCCGCCGGGGTCGAGGCCTTCTCGGCCCTCGCTCCCGAAGGGCGCAAGGAGCTGAAAGCGCGGCACGAGGCGGAAACCAGGTCCCCCAAGAAGATCGAGCGCGACATAGCTCCGCTCGCCCCCGCGCGAGCAGAGCGGCAGGTGCCGCCCGCGCCGCGACCGGCCGACCAGCAGGAAGCAAAGAACAACCCCACGCCCGGCCAAGGCCAGCCGACGCCTTCGCAACCCGCGCCGGAGAAGAAGAACTCGAAATCGAAGGGGAAGAAAGCCCCGGTGCCGGCACCGACACCGCCGGAACCGGCGCCGGCCACGCCGCACGAGGACGGGAACTAGCGCGAACCGCGGGCACCAGGAAGCCAACAGGCTTCAACGCACGTTTACAGAGTTTCTGCTGAAGGGAGGCAACGTGAGCGCATTCAAGATCGCGGCAATTGTGTTGATCGCCGCCGGAATCATCGGGCTGGTGTACGGTGGCATCACCTATACCCAGACGACCCACGACGCCAAGATCGGCTCGTTCGAGATGTCGATCAAGGACAAGAAAACGGTCAACATCCCGGTTTGGGCCGGTGTCGGTGCGATCGTGGTCGGCGGGGCTCTGCTCGTCGTACGCACGAAGAAGTAGCTGCGTCGCGGCGATGCGGTCGCGACGATCGCCAGGACCACGATCCTCGGCACGGACCTCCGCATCACGAAGGAAGATCTTCCGACGGCGACCATCGGTCGGATTCTCGGCCTCGAAGATAGGCGTTGTCGATGAGGCGGACATGACGAACTCAGGCTCTTCCGTCAGCGCGTCGGCGTTGCGACGGGGCAAGCCGGGGGTCGCCTCTAGGGTCGGTGCGCTGGGGATCCTGATCGTTGGAGCGCTGGCCTTGGCGCCCTCCGGCTCCGGCGCGAGCGACCGCGCGAAGATCCCCGAGGTGACCGCGAAGCAGCGGCTCGAGTACGTCCATAGAGCCCGCGTCTGGGAGCCCACGGATGTCGCCGCCAAGGACCTGTACCGCGGCCCGGCGGGCCGGATCCCGTTCGCCGTGGACGCCGAGGTCAGTTGCGATTTCGTTCCGAAGCCGATGTCCGGGCGGAGCGAGAAATTCTCCTGTCGCCTGGAAGACGGTACGGTCGTCAAGGTAAAGTACGACGAGGGAGGACGCTACAAGGAAGTCTTCGGAGAAGTCTTGGGCAGCCGTATCTTCTGGGCGCTGGGCTTCTACGCGGACCGGATGCTCCCCGTTCGCATGACGTGCCGCGGCTGTCCGGAACACCCTTTCGATTTCGTGAATGCGAGGAAGCGACTACCGTTGGACGAGGAAGGGAAGATCGCGTCGTTCCCCCCGACGCGCGTCTCGGGACCTATCGATTCGAGCTCGCGGCGGTCGAGGAAGCGATCGATTCGGAGACCATCGAAGAGAAAGACAAGCAGGGGTGGGACTGGAAGCTTCTCGACCAGGTGGACGAGAAGCTGGGGGGGGCCACGAAAGCCGAGATCGACGCCCTCAAGCTGCTCAACGCCTTCGTCCAGAATGCGGACAACAAGGCGACCCAGAACACGCTTGCCTGTCCGCGAGCCGCGCTCGAGGTCGGCGACGACGGCGGCTGGACCTGTCGGCGGCCCATCATGTACGTGGATGATCTGGGATCGGTCTTCGGAAACGGAGGCTTCACGACAGGCAACGCGGGACGGATCGACTACGAAGGATGGAAGGCGCGCCGCGTGTGGCGGGACAAGGAGTCCTGCAAGGCCCGCTTGACCTCGGTAGGAGGGATCTTCCGCAGCACGACTCTCAAGGACCCGGTCATCAGCGAGGACGGTCGGGTGTTGCTGGCGGAGCAGCTCGAGAAGCTGTCGGATGCTCAGATAGCGGACCTATTCCGGGCGGCTCGAGTCGAGAGGCTTCATCAGAAGATCGATAACGGCGATCACGGCGAGCGGGAGGTCACGATCGACGACTGGGTGGAACTGTTCAAGCTGAAGCGGAGCGAGATCACCGGGCATCCAGGCTGCAAATCCCGCTAGCGGGCTCGGCGCCGCATCTATGTGGCGGCGGCTTCCTTCTTCGGTGCCTCCCCCCCGGTATCCACTCCCAGCGCCCAGTCGGACTCGAAGACCTGCATCAGCTGCCTCGCGACGACGGGACTGTTGACGAGCACGCCGATCTCTCGTCGCTTGTCGAGCTCCACTTTTCGAAGGCTCTGGCTGCCGACGAACGCCCTCGTGCCGTCCCGAATGATCGCGCGAACGTGGAGCCGAAAGCCCCCGGGCCGCTGAACCGTGATTCCGTCGCCCGCTTCCTTGAGGTTGCCGATCACGCGAACTCGCACGCCCTTGCCCGCGCGCTCCCTCAGGAGCTTGATCATGGCGGGGTCGTGGACGTTGACGTCGTAGATCGCGAGCTCTTTCTTTGCCCCCCAAATGAACTTCCCCAGCAATTCGCGGGCCGTCTCCGGACTCACGACCAGATTGCATCGGGCCGGCGAGTAGGGCTGGCGGGCGGAATCGGACTCGAAGAGCTTGAGAGCTTCCTTCACGGTCCGCTGATCCCGCGTCGCGATGGCGAAGCTGCGGCTCTTGGCGATGTCGATCCTGGTGAAGTTGAACCCGAAGACATAAAGCAGGTCGTCCGCCACCATGTACTTCCCGTGATAGCGAACGAGTTCGTCGTCGGTGCGCGTGACCATGATTCCGGCCGCGAGGAGGCGCTGTTCGAGCTTCCGCAGGCTCTGGTCACCGCCCCTGTTCGTGTTGGCGATCAGCGCCCGAACGCGGACCCGGCGCTCGAGGGCGCCGGCCAACGCTTCCTCGATCTCCCTTCGATCGAGGCGAAAGATGCAGATGTCGATGGCTCTTCGCGCGCGGCGAATGGCCTGAATCACGGGTGCGATGCCGGCCTCGGGTTGAACGATGGCTCTCAAGTTCTGCCGCTTCCTACTTCGCTTCCTTCTTGGTGATCTCTTTCCACTCGACCGCGCCCTTGCCGTCGGGGTCGAGGGCGAGGAGGGCCTTGGAGGCTTCGTCCGTGGCGATAGCGAACGGCGCGGTCACGATGTACGCGGCCTCGGCTTCGGAGACGGTGCGCACCTCGAACTTGGACTTGTAGCGGCGGAGGACCGTCTCGATCTTCGGGCGCAGCTCCTCGGTCCGGTCCCCGAACTTCACGCTCAGCTCGAAGATGCGCGTGCGAGGCTCGAAGCTCTCGATCACCCAGAGCGCCCCCACGAGGAACGCCGTCGAGAAGGCCGAGAGCACGTACAAGCCGACTCCGGACGCGAGCCCAACTGCCAGGGCCGAGAGCATCACCACCGCGTCCTTGGGGTCGTCGATCTTGGAGCGGTAGCGTATCAATCCGGCGACCCCGACGATCCCGAACGCGCGCGCGAGAGAGGCGCCGATGACGAGCATGACCAAGGCGCCGACGATGGCGAGCACGATTTGGGTTTCCACGACCGCGGAGCGCCGAGGGGGCGTGCCGCGGCGCCGAGGACGTAAAGCGAGCGTCGCTCCGAGGAGGGTCGCGAGCGGAAGTCGGAGAGCGGCCGCGCGAAGCTGCTCCATGAGGTCCTGCTCGCGGGGCTCGCGGTCGTGCGACTCCTTCTTCTCTTCGAAGGGCGGCGACTGCTGCGCCAGGGAGACGCCGGCGACGCCGAGCGCCAGGCCGAGCAGCACCAGGGCCAGCGCGATCCGGCCGAGTCGAGCGCCCGAGAGCGGCGGTCTCATCGGGCGTTTCCCGCGGGCACGCGCCGCTCGATGATCCCCGAGTCGACGACTTTCCCGTCACTCGAGATCGCGTTGAAGTACATCTTGTCGCCCGAGATCTCGACCGCCAGGAAGACGTTGTCCGTGTCGAACCCCTTTTCGGTGATCGCCGAGCGCTTGTCGATGTCGCCGTTTCTCAGTTGTCCCCCTGAACCCACGACGAAGTACACGATCCCGTGCTGGGGCTTGATTCGCTCGTAGAAGTGGTCGTGCCCCGAGAAGGCGACGCTGACGTCGTACTTGACGAAGAGGGGCTCCAGGGTCTCGCGGAGCCTCACGTCCGGTCCGTGGCGTCCCCCGGAGGAGTACAACGGGTGATGGAATACGGCGATCTTCCAGGCGTCGCTCGAGCCCTTCAGCTCTTTCTCGAGCCAGTCGATTTCCTCGGGCACGCGGTAGGTGCTGTCGATCATGAAAAAGCGAACCTTCCCGGACGGGGCCATGAACGTGTAGTAGAGCTTGCCGCCCATGTTGAACAACCCGTAGGACCGCTGCTCGCGCGCGTCATGATTACCGAGCACCGCGTGGAACGTCACCTTCGCGTCGATGAGGGGCTTGTAGGGGTCCTCGAACTTCCGCTTGAAGTCCTCGGGCCGCTGCGAGCCGTAGAGGTTGTCCCCGACGGTGACCACGTCGTCGAACTTGAATCTGTCGTGGAACCGCGCCATCTCGGCCGCCAAGGCGTACTGGCCGACCCCACCCGTGCCGAAATCGCCGAGCACGACGAACTTCAGCGAGCCTTTCTCGTTCGGCAGCGGGACCAGGGTCTCTGCCGGGCTCTGAGGCGCCGCGGCCGGCGGCTGGAGGGCGGCGGCCGACACGACCTCGCCGCAGCAGAACGCGATCAGAACGGCAACGACCGAGGTCACGATGGGCCGCCGCATGGGCGTCGTCACGATAAACCGCCTCCGCTACGGCAGCACGTCGCCGGTGAAGTCGATGATGATGCGCGCATCGCTCGTCCATCAGGACCAAGCGCTCTCCGACGAAGCGGTATTCCAGGTCTTCGTCCAGCTTCGGAAGGGTCTTCAGCACTCGGCGCGGCATCGTCGAGAGAGGAATCGAGTCCGGATACCGATCGTTAACTCCGAGATTCGGCACGCCGGGATTCTCGTCCATGATCAATGACTTGATGGTCTTCCCGTCGGGCCCAGAGAGGACCGCCTCCAGCGTTCGTTTCACGAGCGCCTCCATGTCCGGCGTGAAGAAGTCGCCCTGTTTCGCGCTCGGCCAGGCAGCCTTGATGAGTGCGCCGAGAGCCGACTGGTACTCGTCGATCTGCTCGGGCGTCGCGTGTCTGCCGCGTTCCGGCAGGGTCGCTTCCAGCTTCTCGTGGACTTTCTCGTATTCCTCGAGGCGCGCCTCGAATTGCTCCACGGTCCGTACCTCGGCGGCGGTGAGCACGACGGCGCTCTCGCGGCCGGAGGTCGGCGGAGCCTTCCCCGCGCACGCGCCGACGAGCGCGAGCGTCACGAAGGCGGCTCCTCCGACGATGCGGAAGAGAATTGCTCCTGACATGACCGGCTTATCCTCCCGCGCTCGCCGAAACCGGCGCATCGGATGCTGGGGGACTCGACGCCATCTTGGCGTCGGGGGGGCGGCCTGGCCATGGGGTAAAACCCTACCAAGGACCATTGGGCGCTTCCGCCAGCCGGAAACGTGTCCGCCTGAAAGGGCGATCCCTCGATCTTCGGCCAGGAGCACCGGCGCGGGAACGACGGGACCTCATCCACACTGCGTGCGGTCGACCCCGTAGTCCCAGCTCGCTGGAATGAACGACCCACCGACGAGTCCAGGTAGGGTTTCACCTTATGGATCGCGTTCGGTTGGTCGTCTATCGTTCGACCGAACATGAGAAACGGTGCGTGGTACTGCTTCATGGACTCGGGCGGCATCGGGGCGAACGTTGTCCACGGCCCGGCCGCGAGGAGCAGCACGCCGAGACGGCTCAGGCCGTGGGGGCCGTGAGCCGCCGGTACGAACCAGGGGAGCGATCGATCCAATATTCGAATTCAGCGAGGTGAGGCCATGGCCGTGACACAACAACCGCGTCAGGAAAACGACCGTCTCTCCACTCGCCATCCCCGGCCATACGAGCGGCCTCGCGTCCGGACAATGACGAGCGGCGAGATTCTCGAAGCGATCGGTCCCGCCCAAGGTCTGACGAGCGGCGGTTCGCCGGGTGATTATGTCGGTGGCGGCAACGGCCACGGCCACGGCCGCGGCCACGGTCGTCACTGACCTCGACTCGTCCGCTCCCCGCGGCTCGGAAGGCGATCGAGCAGGAGCGCTTCAAACGAGAGTTGACCGGGCGGATGCTTTGATCGGCCAACGAGGACCTCCTTCGCCGAATGGCGGCTCGCGATCGCCTGGACGCACGGCGGCCGGTCGCGGTACTCGGCGAACAGGCCAGTCCCATCACCGCAAGCGTCGGAGTCGCCTTGTTCGACGGCCTCGAAGCCGCGGAGGTGCCGGAATTCGCCGACCTCGCCATGTACGAGGCGAAGGACGCGGGCCGCGGAATCGGGTCACGACGCACCGATCCGCTCCTCGAGACGCCGGGGGATGGGATCGCTCGGACCGAAGGCCGACGCCGCCCGGAGGACGACGAAGAAAGCGGACCAGGCTCGGCGGAGAGCTCTTCGCATGGAGATCACTTCGCCCTAGGGGAGAATGGAATCCCTCGATCGTGCCCGGGCAGGCGGCGCCGCGGCGCGGCAGCCGTCCGCTTTCCGGCGCGCCTTCACCCAACCCCGTGTCCAGGTCGATGGCGCCTTCCTGCTCGTCCTCGGTCAGCCGCGAATTTTCTTGTCGCCTGCCTCGGTGTACACGGGCCGATCGCGGGCGGCCGCGACTTCGTCGGAATTCCCCACGGGCTCCTTGGCCGCCCGTCGAGCCGCGTCGACGCCGTGCTCGAAGGCGCCCGTCGTTCTGTCCTTGATCTCTCGGCTCCTGCGAGAGAGCCACCCGCGCGTCTCCCTGCCCGAGCAAGGAGCGAAGAGCAAGGCGACTCCCGCGCCGACCGCAGCGCCCACCACGGCCGCCATCACGACTCCCTTCCCACCGCCCCGATTCACGCCGCTCACGATTCCCTCGCTTTCCCCTGACGCAGTCGATTTCGGTCCGGCAATATCCGAGAGAACGCCCGGAGGTCTTTCCGCGAAATACGAACGCCTCGAGCCGCCGCGACGTTCCGGGCTCACGGTTCCGGTCGTGCGCGGAGGCCGGGCGGCACCCCGATTCCGAGCATCCCGGCGAGGTCGCGGCACAGAGGGGAAGCCTTGATCTTCGCGAGCGCGCGGACCTCGATCTGGCGCACGCGCTCGCGGGACAGACGAAGCCGGCCGCCGATCTGCTCGAGTGTCCGCGCCGGGCTCCCTCCGATCCCGAAGCGCATCCGGATGATCTTTTTCTCGCGGGGATCGAGCTCCCGGAGGACCAAGTCGACGCGCTCGGCGATCTGGTGCTGCGAGGCCTGATCGAACGGAGACGGAGTCCGCGAGTCGGGGATGAACCTGACCACGTCGTAGCCGCTCGGGTCACCGGCGCCGCCCTCGAGCGGCATCGGCTCCCGCACGACGGAGAGCGCATGATCGACGACGTGCACCGGCATCGCCAGGTGCTTCGCGATTTCGGGCGGCGTCGCCTTTCGTCCGAGGCGCTGGCCCAGCTCGCGCGCGGTGGACTCGACCTTGAGGATCCGGTGGTTGAGGTGCACGGGAATCCGGATCGTCCGCGACTTGTCCGTGATGGCCCGCTCGACCCCCTGCTTGATCCACCAGTACGCGTAAGTCGAGAACCTGTGGCCTCGCTCGTGCTCGAACTTCTCCACGGCCCGCAGCAGCCCGACGTTTCCCTCCTGGATGAGGTCCATGAAGGGCAATCGGCCCTGTTTGTAGTTCTTCGCGACGTGAACGACGAGGCGAAGGTTGGCGAGGATGAGGCCCTCCCGGGCGTCGTCCAGCGAGTTCTTGTGCGCCCGGACCTCCCCGAGCGCGGAGTCCGACGCCGGGTCGGGGCTCTGTGCGGCGTAGTGTTCGAGCTTTCGAAGAAACGCATCGAGACCGATCAACGGCCACGCGGCGCCGAGCGCCGGGCCGGACTCGTCTCCAGCGAGGACGGACTCGCGGCAGCGCTCGGGCAGGGCCCGGGCCAAATTCGCGATTGCCAGCCGGGCGACCTGGAGTTGGCTCGCAAGCCGGTGTTCCTTCAGCTCGTCGAGCAGCGGCGTCGCTCCCATCTCCTCCAGGTAGCGCCGCAGCGTCGGCGCCGCCGTCTTCGTGCGCGCCGGTATCTCCCCGCGCCGAGTCGGACCGCGCTCGGGCGAGAGCCTCTCGCCGGGGGCGGCCAGCCGATACTGGGTTTGCTTCATGGGCATTCGCTCCGCGACATGGTGATTCCTCGGCCCCCGTCGCGCTTGAACGGTACGCCGCGAACGCGAGGTAACCCATGGGGTGTTTACCTACCTCCGCCGGCCGGGCCGACAACCTCCTCCGTCGCGGTCCATCCGCGCGACGTTGTCCATGGGGTGTAACCCTGCCGCAGCAGGAGAAGTCGGGGCCGTTCGCGTTGCATTTGTTGGTTCGCAACGGGTTCCCGGCGTTCGACGCCCGATCCAGAATTTCCGATCGTCCGGGGTCGGATCCGGACGTTCCTTTCGAGACCGGAGCCGATCCCGAGCTCGGCGCGCGAGCTGCAGAAACTGGCTCGGACACGAGAATGGCGTTACACTACGCCCAACGATGAAAGGACGACCCTTCTATGAAGAGCAACGCTTCCAGCTCCACCTCTGCGAGAGCCCGCTTGCCCAAGTGTCCTACCGGCATTCAGGGCCTCGACGAGATCACGGGTGGAGGATTGCCGCGCGGGAGGCCCACACTGGTTTGCGGCGGCGCGGGCTGCGGCAAGACGCTGTTCGCTGCGGAGTTCCTCGTGCGCGGCGCCGCGCAGTTCGGCGAGCCGGGCGTGTTCATGTCGTTCGAGGAGACGGACGCGGAGCTGAAGAGCAACGTCGCGTCGCTCGGATTCGATCTTACGGGTCTGGTCCGGCGAAAGAGAATGGTGCTCGACCACGTTCACATCGAACGCAGCGAGATTCAGGAGACCGGCGAGTACGACCTGGAAGGCCTGTTCGCTCGCTTGAATCACGCGATCGATTCCGTCGGCGCCCGCCGTGTGGTGCTGGACACCCTCGAGGCGCTGTTCGCCGGATTGCCCAACGAAGCCATCCTGCGCGCCGAGTTGCGCCGCCTCTTCCGCTGGCTGAAGGACAAGGGCGTGACGGCCGTCATCACGGCCGAATCCGGGCGAGACCAGCTGACGCGCCACGGGCTGGAAGAATACGTCTCGGACTGCGTCATCGTCCTCGATCATCGGGTCAACGACCAGATCGCCACCCGGCATCTGCGGGTCGTCAAGTACCGCGGCGCGCTGCACGGCACGAACGAGTTTCCCTTCCTCATCGGCGACGACGGCCTCAGCGTGTTGCCCATCACGTCGGCGGGGCTCAATCACAAGGTGTCCAACGGGCGGATTTCCACCGGCATCCCGCGGCTCGACGGGATGCTGGGCGGGCGGGGGTACTTCCGCGGCAGCAGCATCCTGCTCACGGGAACCCCAGGCACGGGTAAGACCAGCGTCGCCGCGTTTTTCGCCCAGGACGCAGCCCGTCGCGGGGATCGCGTGCTCTTCTTCACTTTCGAGGAGTCGCCCAACCAGATCGTTCGCAATATGCGTTCCATCAAGTTGCGCCTGGAGCCGTTGGTCGAGAGCGGTCGGCTGCGGTTTCACGCGGCGCGGCCCACGCTCTGCGGCCTGGAGATGCACCTGGCCACCATGTTTAAGGAGATCGCCGCGTTTCGACCGGCCGTCGTCATCGTGGACCCGATCACGAGCCTGCTGGCCGCGGGCACCGACCACGAGACCAAGGGGATGGTGACGCGGCTCATCGATTACTTGAAGTGCGAGCAAATTACCTCGCTCTTCACGAGCTTGACGCACGGCGGCCACGCGCTGCAGCAGAGCGAAATCGCCATGTCCTCGCTCATGGACTCCTGGCTGCTGCTGCAGGACTTCGAGGGCAACGGCGAGCGCAATCGCGTGCTCTACGTGCTCAAGGCGCGAGGAATGGCGCACTCGAACCAGATCCGCGAGTACATGATTTCGGATCGTGGCATCGACCTCGTGGACGCCTACATCGGACCCAGCGGCGTCTTGACCGGCTCGTCCCGCGTCGCGCAAGCCGCCCGCGAAGAAGCCGATACTCTGTCCGGCCAGCAGGAAGCCGCCCGGCGCAAGCGCGGATTGGAACGTAAGCTCGCGGCGATCGAACAGCAGATCGCCGGGCTGCGCTCCGAGTACGAAACCGAGGAATCGGAGCTGAGGCGCATGGACGAGCAGGCGGGGACGCGGCAGCGCGTGCTGATCGCCGACCGGTCCGAATTGGCCCACTCGCGCCACGCGGATAGGGCCAAGGCGGCGGGGCGGGCGCCGGGCCGACCCAAGGAGAATCGCCGATGACGGAAACCGGAACGGTCAAACGACGGGCGTCCGGCTCCCGCCGCCGGCCCGCCAAGCTCTGGGAACTGCGCCTCTACGTGGCCGGGCAGACGCCCAAGTCTCTGGCGGCGCTGGCGAACTTGAAGAAGATCTGCGAGCGCCACCTCGACGGCCGCTATCGCATCGAGGTGATCGACTTGGTGGAGCGGCCGCAGCTCGCCAGAGGCGACCAGATCCTGGCCATTCCCACGCTGGTGCGCAAGTTGCCGCAACCCGTGCGGAAGATCATCGGCGACCTGTCCGACACCGATCGCGTGCTGGTCGGCTTGGACTTGCGCCCCGCCGATGCACCGGGACGTGCACATTGAAAACGGCCAAGAGCGGTCGTGCGACCCGGGCCTTCGAAAAGACCCTCGCCTCCGGGCGAACGGACAAGTACGTCCTGCGACTCTACGTGGCGGGGGCCAGCGACCGATCGCGTCGAGCGGTCCTGCGCGTCCGGCAAATGTGCGATGCCGAGGTGAAGGGCCACTGCGAGCTCGAAGTGATCGACGTCTATCAGCAGCCGCTCTTGGCGCGCGACGGCCAGATCGTCGCGACCCCGACGCTCGTCAGGGAGCTCCCGCGGCCGGTGAGGCGGTTCATCGGCGACCTGGCGAACACGACCGGTCTGTTCGTCGGGATGGACTTGGATACGCGAGGTAAGGCGAGGAAATGAAGCGCGCCGGGCGTCGAACCTCCTCGAGCCGGGTACCGTCCCGCGAGCTCGCCGAGCTTCGCGCCCGTCTGGCCGAAGCGGAGGGAACGCTTCACGCTATTCGCGCCGGCGAGGTGGATGCGGTGGTGGTTTCGGGCAAACGAGGCGCCCAGGTGTTCACGCTGGAAGGCGCCGAGACCGCCTACCGCGTTCTCATCGAATCCATGAACGAAGGGGCGCTGACGCTTGCGGCCGACGGCACCGTTCTGTACGCCAACCTGTGCTTCGCGAGGTTGGTCCGTTACCCGCTGGCGCAGGTGACCGGCAGCCCCCTTCGCCGCTTTCTCTCCCCGGAGGACGCGGGAGCGCTCCGGCCGCTCCTGAAGCGGGCCGGCAAGTCCGGCTCCAAGGCCCAGGTGCAACTCCATGCCGGCGACGGTTCGCGGGTGCCGGCGCAGATCTCCGTTCGTCGGCTGGCGCGAAACGGGTCCGGCGAACCGGCCATCGGAATGGTGGTGACGGACATGACGGAGACCCGGCGCAACGAGGAGGCGCTGCGGGCGCTGACCCGCCGCGTGGTGGGAGTCCAGGAAGCCGAGCGCGGGCGCGTGGCGCGCGAGCTGCACGACCACATCACGCAGCTTCTCTGCGCCATCGCTTTTCGGTGCCAGGCGCTGGCGGACAAACTGACGGCGGGCGACGGGTCCTCGAAGGGAGAGGCGACGAGGCTCCGGGGGATGCTCGGCGAAGCCGCCGACGAAGTGGAGCGCATCTCGCGGAACCTGCGGCCCAGCGTACTGGACGAACTCGGTCTGGTCGACGCACTGCGTGCCACCGCAGCGGAGTTCGCGAAACGGACGGGCGTGTCCGTCAGGCTGGCTTGCACGAAATTGAACGGGCGGCTGCCTGCCGACACCGAGCTCACGCTCTACCGCATCCACCAGTCGGCCTGGGAAAACGTGGAACGACACGCTCGCGCTCGTCACGTCACCGTGCGCCTGAGCCTTCAGGCCACCTTCGTTCGATTGGTCATTCGTGACGACGGGATCGGCTTCGACACGGATCGGTACCCGGCCGGACGGAAAGGGAGGACCGCCCTCGGTCTCCTCGGCATGCGCGAGCGAGCGACCTACGTGGGCGGCACCCTCGAGGTCGAGTCCACTCGCCGTGGCGGCACGACGATCGCGGTGCGTATTCCGCTGTCGCGAGGCGCCGCCGCGGCCAGCTGAACCCTCTCGAAAGCCCCGTTACCATCCTGCCGGCCGGATCCCGCACATCCGCAAGCCGGTACGTCACGCCGGCGCGCGGGCGTCCGTCCGGCCTGGCGCGGGAAGCGGCACGCCGCCCGATCCCGGTCCCGGTTGGGAGGAGGTCCGCATGGGGGCCTTCCTGGCCGATCCCAAGGCCGAGGACCAGGTGCAGCGGACTTACGAGATCGAGGTCACGAACTTGGTGAGAGAGGCGCTCGTGGGCCTGGACGAGCGCGAGCGCGTCCGGCAACTCGAGTACAAGGCCAAGAACACGCTACGAGCGAAGCTGAACTCCCTCCGGGCTTCCCTGGGGAGGCGGTCGGTAGGCCAGGAGTTCTCGCCGGGCAGTTCGCCGAAACAGAGGGGCTTCCTCCGGACGTAGCCGATACCGCGACCGCTCCGGTTATTTGCGCCAGATGGGACTCGTCAGCTGAATCCGCCAGACCGGCCCCCTCAAGAAGAGCGGCCCCTCGAACCTCACGAACGCCGGCACTTCGTCGATGACGATCCAGACGTGCTCGTCCGGCGGGGTGCGCCCGAGCAAGGTGGTGAAGAAACTGAGCCACATCCCGAGCTTGGGCTTGAGCACGTAGTGGACCGCGGTCTTCTCGAGCGTGCCGACGACTAACGTCTCCTGCCCGCCCTTGCGGTTCTTGGTCTACCCGCGGTACCTGCTCGTCGCCCGCTCCAGCGAGATCTCGATGTCCTCGAGGAACGAGGGCCCCCGCTGCATCAAACGGCAGCTCTGCAAGGTGAAGACACCCTGCTCGGTGAATACCACGGTCTCGTCGTCTTTTCCACCACGCCTTCCTTCCGCACGCCCGGTACGCAACCGGCTCACGCCTCATCGCGCAGCTGCGCCTTCGCCGTTCCGGAAACCGCCTCGACGACTCGCGCTTCCCGGCCGGTACGAATCGAGGGTACGGCGGAAGACAATCCGCTGCGATGGGGTGTCTACCCCATGGGTCGCGGCGCGGCTCCCCGGCTCCTCGCCTTGAAGCGGCGAGACCCCGGGCGGGGCCGATCCCCGCGGAATGGGAAGGACCGTGGGAATGACTAGTCGATCGTGAACCGGACGCTGCTCTCGATGATCCCCGCGTTGATGGCGTAGCGGGTGAGGCCCGCGGTGTCGTGGATGCCCAGCTTGCTCATGAGGTGCTGCCGGTGCTTTTCGACCGTCTTGATGCTGATGCCGAGCTCGGCCGCCGATTGCTTGTTGGCCATTCCTTCCGCGATCAACTGGAGTATCTCGATCTCGCGCGAGGTCAGGCGGGCGATCTTGGCCTTGCCTTTCCCGAAAGAACGTTCCCGTCGACCTTCGATCTCCCGAGAGATGGAGGGGCTGAAGAAGGCGTTCCCTTTTGACACTTCCCGAATCGCCTTGGCGAGCACGAGGGCGGAGGTCTGCTTGATCAGATACCCCGCCGCGCCGAACTCGATCGCCTGCTCCACGTAGGCGTCATCGCCGTGCGCGGAGAGGATGACGATCCTGGTGGCCGGCTGCTCCTTGAGAATTTGCCGGGTGGCTTCCAAGCCGTTGAGCAGCGGCATCGCCAAGTCCATGACGACCACCGCCGGAAGAAGATCCTTGGTCAATTGCACGGCTTGGCGACCGGTCTGCGCTTCGCCAACCACCTGGATGTCGCTTTCCATCTGCAGTAACGTCCGCAGCCCCTCTCGGACGACGTTGTGGTCATCGGCCAGAAGCACGGTGATCGGCTTCATTTCACCGCCTCGACGGGAGCGCGCGACACCGCGCCGCGACCGTTACCGAACGGAACCTGCACAAGGATGGTCGTGCCTCGGCCCGGCTCGGACTCGACGTTGAATTCGCCACCAACCATCTCGACACGCTCTCGCATGCCGATCAGCCCCAATCGCCCGGACCTCCTGGCAGCCAGCACGCGCGCTATCTGAAACGACTTGCCGTTGTCGTGGATTTCCAGATGAACGACGTCCCGGAGTCTCCGGATGCTGACCGTCACCAAGCTCGCTTCCGCGTGCTTTTCGACATTGGTGAACGCTTCCTGGATGACGCGAAAAAGCACCGTTCGCTTGTCGCTGCTCAGCTGTTCTATCGCGGCGATCGTCTTGAAGTGAACGCCGATGAGGGTCCGCTTCGTGAACGCCTTCGCGTAGGAATGGAGGGCGGGATTGAGCCCCAGGTCGTCCAGAAGCGGCGGACGCAATTCCTGCGCGAACCGATGCACCGTGTTCATCGACCGCTCCACGAGCCGTTGGGTGCTGGCGATTTTCCTCGTGAGGCCCGTGGTGTTGACCGTGGCCTCCTTCCTCAATGTCGCGAGCTTGACGTTGATGGCCGTCAAGATCTGGCCGATCTCGTCGTGGAGCTCGCGGCTGATCTTCTTTCGCTCTTCCTCCTGCGAGGACAGAAGCTCGTGGGAAAGACGCCTCAGGTGCTCCTGCATGCGATGGGACCTCTCGAGCAGCTCGCCGTAGTGTCGCTGGCTTTGCTTGAGGGCGGTCTGCGCGGCCACGCGGCTCGCGATTTCGCGTTTCATTTTCCGGACGGAGGCGTCCAACGCCTCGGCCCGCCGGCGCATCTCCAGGTTCAGTTGATTCAAGCGGATGCCGGCTCTCAGCGCGCTGCGATGGCCGTTGCCGACCGGCGTGAGGGCCTTGGCGAAAAAGCGCGCCGCACGCTTGAGATTCTCGTCGTTGCTTCTGGATGAGGGGCCCGGAGGCAACAGCCGGATCACCGCTTGTTCGTGGATCCTGATCAAGTCCAACGTGTCCAACCCGATCGCCAGGGCCTGCTGTCCGAGGTTCTCGGCCGGCCGCAAGCTCTCCCCCGGCTCCTGCTCCAGCTGTTTTCGCAGCGCCGCGACATATCGTCGCGACAAGCCGCTCGAGCTGCCTTTGGATCTGGTAGCCATGCGCCACCTCGATGGGTGCGACTCGTGCGCGACCTCTCTCCGGGCGTGCCGCCGGACGACACACCGTGCTCGATGTCATTGTCACGCGGCGGCCTCGATCTGTCCATGGGGTAAAACCCTACCGGCCCGGGTGGCCCGCCGGACGGGGATACCGTGCCCGGAACGCACACGTCCTGCGGTCCCCGGTAGGGATACACCCCATCGCAGCGCGCCGGCGCGCGGCGTAACGTGAACAACGAAACGGAAAGAAAGGAGACGACCATGTTGTGGACGATTGCGGTGGTTCTGGGGATTCTGTGGCTCCTGGGGCTAGTGTCCAGCTACACGATGGGTGGGTTCATCCACATCCTGCTGGCGCTCGCGATCATCACGGTGCTGATCAGGGTCATCCAGGGACGGCGCGTGCTGTCGTAGTCGGCCGTCTGTCGCGCCTCGAGCCTTCGAGGGCGCGATGAGGCCGAAGAGACAGTCCGCCATCGTATCGATCATGTCGCGTAATCTGGAGGTGTTGCCTTGAGATACATCGGAACGGTTGTTCTCATTATCGCAGCGGTGGCTCTCGCGGGCGTTCTCGTGACGCCGGCGCGAGCCGAGATCTCGTTCGATGTGGCCTACTCCAATCTGAACCAGCATGGATCTTGGCTCGTGTCGGCGCAGTACGGACACGTCTGGCAGCCGAGGGAATACAACCCGAATTGGAATCCCTACTACGACGGTCACTGGGTCTACACAGAAATGGGTTGGGCCTGGGTCTCGGACTACCAGTGGGGGGCCATTCCCTATCACTACGGCACATGGGTCGCCGACCCGAACGCCGGGTGGGTGTGGATTCCGGGGAACATCTGGGCGCCGTCCTGGGTCGTCTTCCGAACCGGCTCCGGTTACATCGGTTGGGCGCCCGTTCCTCCCGGCTTCTCCGTGGGCATGTCGATCGAGTTCGGAGGGCCGTCGAGCTTCGTATACGTCTCTTCCCGCGACTTTCTCGCGCCGAGACTTCGCACGTCGATCATCCCGATGAATCGCACGAACGTTTTCATCAACAACACGACGGTGGTGAACAACATCGTCGTTCAGAACAACGTCGTGGTGAATCGCGGCCCCGATTACAGGACCGTGGAGAAAGCCACCGGTCACGCCATCCGTGAGCAGCGCATCGAGAGCGTCGCCAGAGTGGCGCCATTCCAGCACGTCAGCCGTGCTCAGCTCGAGTTCGCCCCCGAGCGAGCTAAGCACGGCCTGCGGGCCGCTGAACCGGTTCCCGCGAGCCGCCCCTTGCCGGTCGCCGACACGCAAGGGTCCCCGGCGCGAAACACCTCGCCGGCCAACGCCCGGAAGACGAGCGCCCAGGCGAGCGCGGATCAGCATGCAAAGACGCAAGCGAACGCCAAGGCGAACGCGGATCAGCACGCAAAGGCGCAGGCGGACGCCCAGGCGAGCGCTGATCAGCATGCAAAGACGCAAGCGAACGCCAAGGCGAACGCGGATCAGCACGCAAAGGCGCAGGCGGACGCCAAGGCGAGCGCTGATCAGCATGCAAAGACGCAAGCGAACGCCAAGGCGAACGCGGATCAGCACGCAAAGGCGCAGGCGGACGCCAAGGCCACCGCGGATCAGAATGCCAAGAAGCAGGCAAACGCCCAGGCGAACGCGGATCAGCACGCAAAGGCGCAGGCGAACGCCAAGGCCACCGCGGATCAGAATGCCAAGAAGCAGGCAAACGCCAAGGCGAACGCGGATCAGCACGCCAAGGCGCAGGCGAGCGCCAAGGCCACCGCTGACCAGAATGCCAAGAAGCAGGCAAACGCCAAGGCGACCGCGGACCAGAACGCCAAGGCGCAGGCGAACGCCAAGGCGAACGCGGATCAGAATGCCAAGGCGCAAGCGGACGCGAAGGCCAAGGTGGACGCGAAGACGAAGGGCAAGAAGGACAGCCCGGACAAGAAGGATCAGAGTCCCGACAAGCCCACGACCCAGGGACAGAAGGAAGGGACTCGCCAGTAGATGACCGTCGGTGCTCATCATCGGGCTCGTCGCGACACCCGCGACGGGCCCGGTGTCGTGCCCCAAGCCCGCCCAACGGTAGCGGGGCACCCACGCAAATCCGACCTCGAATCAGCGAGGTCGCCGAATCAGCTGTGACGTGCCGACATGTCAACGCAGACCCCTCTCCAAGGACCTTTGGAAGATGCCTCCCACCGAGAGCGCTGGCGGGGCCGGAGCGACGCGGGCATCTCGGACCCTCGGTCCGCTCCCCGCGGCGCCTTGCTGGCCGGGCTCTTGCGGCTTGCGTGGTCGCACCGCGCCATGTGTCTCGTGACCCCGCCTCTGGCGCTGCTCTTGTTCCTCGCCGCGGGCCTCGTCCACCACGTCTACTTCGACCGGATCGGCCTTCCCGACCTCGAGTCCTTCCTCCGTTTCGAGCCCCCCAGGATCGGCGAGATCTACGACGACCGGGGCAAGGTCCTGATTCAGATGGCGCGGGAGTACCGCCGGGTGGTCTCCTACGACGAGGTACCCGGCATCGTGCGCGAGGCCATCCTGGCCGCCGAAGACAAGAACTTCTTTTCCCACTCCGGCGTGGAATATCGCGCGCTGCCGCGGGTGGTTCAGAAAACAGTCGTGCATTCGCTGGGCGCGTGGTGGAAGGGCGATGGATTCCGGGCGCTCTTCCCCCAGGGAGGCTCGACGCTCACGCAACAGCTCGTCCGCGGCTACTTCCTCCAGGACCTGACGATCCGCGAGAACAGCGCGCTCCTCGTCTCCGCCGGACCGACCGCGCGACTCGTCTCGGCGGTCCTGGGCGTTCGAATCACGAACAAGTTCCTCCGGAAGATGGAGGAGGTCCGCCTGTCGCTCTGGCTCGAGGAGGAAATGCGCCGGCGATTCGGATCGCTCGACCGGGCCAAGCGCGAGATCTTCGCCCGCTACGCCAGCTTCATCTATCTGGGCAACGGCCGCTACGGGTTCGCTGCCGCCTCGGAGTATTACTTCGGCAGGCCGCTGTCGAGCTACACCTCGGAGGACGCGGGGAATGCGGCCCTGCTGGCGGGGATCAGCAAGTCGCCCGGAGTCTACGCTCCGGTGCCCGGGGATGCGCGGCCCCTGCGCCGCCGCAACGCGATCCTGGCCCTCATGGCGCGCAATGGAAGCATCTCCGATGGCCTCGCGAAGCGCTGCCAGGCCGAGCCGGTCCGCGTAACGGCACGCAGCGGGGTCGAGACCGACGCTCCTGCCGCAGTTGCGAACGTCCTCGAGGAGCTGAAGCAGCACGGAGGGAGCCGTTTCGGGGTCGAAGACCTGCTCCAGGGGCGGATCTCGGTTCGCTCCACGGTGGACGCCCGGGCGCAGACCATCGTGAACGAAGCGCTGGAAGACGGCCTAGCCCTGTACGAGAAGCGGCACCGCAAATCGAAGGGGCTGATCCAGGGATCGGTGGTGGTGCTGCGCAACGCGGACGCCGCGATCCTCGCAGAGGCGGGAGGGCGACAGGTCTTCAAGGAACGCTCCGCGCGATACTCCGACCTGAACCGCGTCACGGGCTCGTTGCGGCAGCCGGGCTCCGCGTGGAAGCCGATGGTGTACCTGGCCGCGTTCCGCCAGGGGCTCGACCTCGACACGGCGGTGCCCGACGAGCCCATCGAGGTGCCCCTGGGCGACGACCGCGGGGTGAAGTGGATCGCCAACTACGACAACGAGTTCAGGGGGATGATCCCGGTTCGCCAGGCCCTGGCCGAGTCCCGCAACGCGGTGGCCGTGTGGATCGCCCGCGAGATCGGCGTGGACGAGGTGAACCGGACCGCCCGGCAGCTGGGAATCCGCACGCCGCTGCAGCGGTACATCAGCACGGCGCTGGGTGCGTCGGAGGTGCGGCTTCTGGAGCTGGCGGGGGCCTATCGCGCCATGGCGTCAGGGGTGCTGGCGGAGCCCCACGTCATCGCCCGGGTGACCGACGCCTCCGGTGGGATGGTGCTCTACGAAGCTTCCCGGACCGCGCAGGACATCGGCTCGGACGGGCCGAGCTCCGCCGAGTTGAGCCTGATCCAGGAGGGGCTGCGCGGGGTGGTCCGGCTGCCGGATGGCACGGCCCACGCGCTCGACAGCTTCAACTTCCCGATCCCGGTGATGGGCAAGACCGGAACGACGAGCGACTTCCGCGACGCGCTGTTCGTCGGATCCACCTACGGGCGGCAGGGGATCACGGTGGCGGTCCGCATCGGCTTCGACGACAACCGCGCGCTCGGCGAGAGGGAAACCGGTTCGCGCGCCGCGCTGCCGATCTTCCGCGAAATCATGCTCCGCCTCTACCAAGAACGGTTGGTGGGGCCCGTGCCGCAGTTCCCCTGCGAGATCGAGGGGCGGATCGACCAGTACCTGGCGATGCAAGCCGAACGGGAAGCGGGGCATGACGAGCGGCTGCCCATCCTCGAGGTCGGACTTACCTCTCTCCCGCGGCGTTTCCGGATTCCAGGATCGTCCTGCGTCGTTCGGCATGCACCTCTTCGGCGACGGCCGCCCTCGCGCCGGAGCGCTGAGCTGAACCGCTGCCAGGAAGCTCCCGACGATCGTCTCGGAAAGCACGCCGTCGCGGTCGCGACGTTTGCACCCTCGCCTCCGATCCCGCGGGTAGGGATACACCCCATGGGCGGATGGATGCCGGTGACGAATGATGAAGATTGCCTGCAACGGAAACGGTCGTCGAGGTGACCCATGAGTTCTGGATCCGCACCCAAGTCGATCGGGTGGTCCCATGGATCCGCCGCGATCTCGCCAAGTCCCGAGACCCACGAGGCACGAGCGAGCTTCCGGCCGGCCGAGAGACCCGGCCGCAGAGCGGTTCAAGCCGGACTCGATAGGCTGGATCTCTGCGAGAGCCACGATCAAATCCGCAGGAGTGTTCCGCGTCGGCGTGAACGCCTGCTTCTCGAACGACGTTACGAGTGACTCCGCGTCGAATGCGTGGAGCAAAGGAGCAAACGAAAATGCGAAGACAGAACGGTTGGCGCGCGTCGCCCATGGTCGTCCTTTTGCTGCTCACCGGTCTTCTAGCCGCGTGCGGCGGTTCCAACGACGTGATCAACCCGCCTGGCGGCGGTTCCGGGCAACCCGTGAGCCTCGGCAAGGCCGGCACTTTCAGCGTTCTCGCCGGTCAATCGGTCTCGAACAGCGGTGCGACGATGATCACCGGGGATCTTGGAATCTGGCCGGGCAACACGCTGACGGGAGCTCCGTCCGTATCCGGGGCGACCCAGCTCGGCGACGCGACCGCTCAGGGTGCCCAGGGCGACTTGACCGCCGCGTACGACAACGCGGCCGGACGAGCCGCAGGAAGCACGATCGCGGGCGACCTGGGCGGCCTCATCCTTGCCCCGGGCGTGTACAAGTCCACTTCGACGCTCGAGATCACGTCGGCGGACGTCACGCTCGATGCCGGGGGCAACTCGAACGCGGTATGGGTCTTCCAGATCGCTTCCTCGCTCACGGTGGGCGTCGGTCGCCAAGTCATCCTGAGCGGCGGCGCACAAGCCTCCCGTATCACCTGGCAAGTCGGCAGCTCCGCGACGCTCGACACGAATTCCCATGTCGCGGGGAACATCCTCGCTTTGACGACGGTCTCGATGGGTACCGGCGCATCGCTGGACGGACGGGCGATGGCCCGGAACGGGTCGGTGACGCTCCTGTCCAATACGATCACCCCGTGACGCAAGAGGCGCTCTCGGGCAGGCGGCAGGGACAGCGGAGCAGAGCCGCCGCCGAGCGGAGGGCTGGCGAGGCAGGCGCCCCGGCGGCGGCGCGGACGATTTTCCCCGCGGCTAGGTCGGCCATCCCCGGGGTCCGAGCCCGGTGCGATGAACGGGTCGCGGTCGGCTCCAGGTAGGGTTATGCCCCATCGCTATCGCTCCACCCGCGGAATACCATGATTTCCGAGTCAGAAGGCAGCTGGCTTCGGATCCCGCGCGGTCCTTGTTTCCATCGCTACCGTAATCCTTGTGCGGGCGCGGTGCGGGATCCCAGGTAACAAATCACCAGCAAGGTAAGAAAGGAATGGCACCCAGCCATGCGAACCCGATTCATCACGATTCCGCTCGGACTCCTCCTCCTGGCCCTCCCCGCGGCGGCCACCACCGGTCTTACGAAGCACGATAAGGCGACGCTGCAGGACGCCACGGTGGTCCTCGACGCCCTCACGACCGCCCCCGACAAGGGCATTCCGCAGGAGCTCCTCGCGAAGGCCGACTGCATCCTGATTTTCCCCGGCCTGACCAAGGGCGCTTTCATCGTGGGGGGCGAAGGTGGTCGCGGCGTCGCCTCGTGCCGGCAGCCCAACGGGAAGATGGGCTCCGCCGCGTTCTACACCGTCGGGGGAGCGAGCATCGGCTTCCAGGTCGGCGGCCAGTCGGCCGACGTCGTGATGCTCATCATGAACGAGAGTGGAATCAACCACCTCCTCGAGGACAAGTTCACGATCGGCGGCGAGGCCACCGCGACCGCCGGCCCGGTGGGACGCACGGCCCAAGCGGCGACGGACGCGCAGCTGCACGCGCAGATCCTCTCCTGGTCCCGGTCGCAGGGCCTCTTCATCGGCGCGGCCCTCGAAGGTACGGTGGTGAAGCCGAACAAGGACGCCAACGCGCGCCTCTACGGCGAGGAGACTTCCGGGAAGGCGATCCTGGTGAACTCGAAGCTCGACGTCCCCGCCTCGGCCCAACCCTTCGTGGCTTCGATCCGCAGTCACATGGCGGCGGCCGTCGCGCAGGAGCAGGCAGAGAAAAGGTGAGCGGTGTCCCGTAGGGTCCCTGTGTCCATCGCTCGCGTTCTCACCGTCACTTGCTGAGCTCTAGACTGTCGGCTCGCTTCCGGAACGGCCGGGAGCGAGCCGCGTTTCTTTCCGCCGACGCTTCTCGGTCTGATCTCGCCGGTTGATGGTCGCATCGACGCGACGGTCGCCGCGCTGACGCCTACTTGCGCCTACGCCCTCGGACAGACCAAGCGCCGCTACGGCGTCGTCGTCAGGGTGTGCATCGGCGTCGGGCAGGGGATCGCGCTGGTCCTGGAGGCCGTCCAGATCCTAGGTTTTGCCGGGGGACCGGCGCGAGGCCATTCCGGGGCTCCCGCCTTTCGCCTCCGCCTCGGGCGTTCTGGAGCCAAGGCAACAAATACAGCGATCAAATTTGACCATAAGCCAAGACGCCGGTACCTTCCCGTCGTCGCACGCCGGGGCAGATACCTGGCGGAGCAGAAGCCAGGAGGGCCCATGAAGCGGTTCATGACGCTGCTCGCGGGGTGCCTGATCGCCTGCTCGTTCTCGACGGGGGCGGCGGCGGGCGAGGGGGAATGGAAGTTCGGCACCGAGTTCGACCTGGTGCCCTATCTGAACGACGGCTACTACCTCTCGGTCATCGTGGGGAAGGGGCGCCTGCGGGGACGAATCGTCCGGACCGAGTTGACGACGCCGAGCTTCGTCACGGACGACGACTTCGAGGACAACGATCTGGTCGTGAATGCCGCCATCGTCGACGTCTACTTCAAGGACGGCTTCTCGGGTTGGTGGGTGGGTCCCGGCCTCGAGCGCTGGGAAGGGGACGTCACCGAGAAAGCCTCCGGCGTCCGCCAGAGCTACGGTACGAACATCCTCACCCTGGGCGGGGGCTACACGTGGAGGTTCGCCAAGCACTTCTACCTCAACCCCTGGGCGGCGGTGCACATTCCCATCGGCGGGGACAGGGACGTGGCCTTCCCGTCCGCAGTCTTCGAGATCGACGCGACGCCGGAGGCGTCCATCAAGCTCGGAATCGAGTTCTAGCTCGAGGCTCTTGAGCCGCAGGCGCCTGGCCTCGCGGTGGCCCGGCGGCGAGCAGCTCGACTTCCTTCCCCCTTCCTCCAAGGACTCCACTGCGGTACGCTCCGGCATCACTCGAGCGCGGGAGGGTCCATGCGTCATCCGGGCCGAATCGTCGCCGCAGGCGTCGGGTTCCTTGCGGCGACCGCGGTCCTTGCGAAGGAAGGGCGAGCCCTCGCCCTCCGGCACGTCGGGCTCGATCTCCCGGCCGCTCCCGCCGCGATCGTCTCCGCGGATCTCGACGGCGACGGCCGCAAGGACCTTCTCGTCGTCGTCGCCTACACGGACTGGGGATCGTTCGGCGAGGACCGCATCGAGGGCCTGACGCAGGTGGCGGTCGTCGTGCCCGCGCTCTTCGCGCGGCGCGAGGCGCGGGCGTATCTGGCGGCGGACGACGGGAGCTACAAGCCGGCGGGGGCGCCGTTCGAGCTGCCGGTTTCGGTGCTCGCGGTCGCGGCGGGACCGCCCGGGATCCCGGTGGTCGCGCTGAGCGACGAGGGGATCGAGAGATTCCGGTTCGTTCGCGACGACCGGGGAGACAGGCTCGCCCTGGAGTCGCTCGTCGCGGATCCTCCGGTCACCGCCGGCTCCGCGGTTCTTCTCGGAGGTCTCGACTTCGTCCGCGACCTGGACGGCGACGGGACGGCGGACGTGATGTTCCCCGCGCGCGACGGGATCGCGGTCTACCGCGGCGACGGGACCGCAATCGAGGCGCGGGCCGCCTCGCGGATCGCGATGCCGGGCGACGTGCGCGCGTGCGGCGATCGGGGGTTCCGCTCGTACCCGCTCCCCGAGACCGCGGACCTCGACGGCGACGGCATCCCCGACCTGCTCGTCCGCACGCGAGAGACGCCTCCGCGCCTCTTCGTCCTGAAGGGGCGGGGGCACGGGGCGTTCGGGGCGCCGGAACAAGTTCGTCTCGGCTGTCTCGACCTCGGCCGCGCGGAGGGGAAGGAGGGCCGGGACCGCGACGACGTGCGCGAGCTGGCGTTCTTCGGCGGCCTCGAGGGGCAGGGGCGGCTCGCGGCGGTCACGACCGCGCAGCTCGACTCGGGAAGCGGGGAGCTCAAACAAGGAAAGGAGCCGCACTTCAAGTATCGCTTTCACCGCGTCGGCGCGGACCTGCGCATCGAGCCGGCTCCCTACCAGGAGGTCGAGGTCGTCGGCTATCCGGTCGGCGATCTCTTCGGCGACGAGGAAACAGGAGGATTCCGAGATCTCGACGGGGACGGCCGGAAGGACCTCGTCACGGTGACGCTCGATTTCTCGGTGTTCCAGCTCGTCCGGGTCGTCGCGACCAAGAAGATCTCCATCGGCTTCGCGTTCCACGTGTGGGCGCAGGGAGCGGATGGAAGGTTCCGCGAGGTCACGGGTCAGGCACTCGACGACCGGTTCACGTTCGACCTCAACGATCTCCGGTTCGATCGCCTCTCCGAGATCGCGGGGGACCTGGACGGAGACGGGAAGCTCGACTTCGTGCGCCTGGGCGGCGGGAAGACGGTCGAGATCCGCCGCGGCGGACCGGGCTGCCGATTCTCGTCGAAGGTCGATCTGAAGATCGATCTGGAGGACGAGCTGGCGGACGTGTCCCAGGTTAGGATTCGCGACCTGGACGGCGACGGCCGCGCCGATCTCTCCCTCGTGAGGCCGCTCCCCTCGCCCGAGGCGGGAGTCTCGCTCCCGGTCCGGCTCGATCTGTACCTCAGCGGAGGCGCACGATGAAGCGCGCGGCGTGGGTCCTGATGGCGCTCGCCGCCGCCGCACCGTCTTCGTACGCGAAGAAGGCGCCTCCTCCCGCGCCCGCGCCTCCGCCCGGGGAAGGCGTTCGCGTGGAGCGCCTCGAGGGAGGGACCCGGCTGGAAGCGGTGCTTCCGGGCTGGCTGCGGGGCTACGCCTTGCCGCTCCGCGCGGACGGGACGCGCGACGTCGTGCTCCTCGTGGGAGCGGTGTGGCCGACTTCCTCGAGGAAACAGGACGAGAAGCAGCAGGCGGAGGCGCCGCCCTGCGACGGCGCCGACCCCTTCGAGGCGGCCCGCGCCGCTCCGACCAATCTGCTACGACTGGATCCCACCGGGAGCAATCCGCTCGAGGTCCTTCGAGACGACCTCCCGGCGGACTCGTGGCGCCTCGACGCCTTCGACGTCGACGGCGACGGGGCCGAGGAGCTGCTGCTCTTCGCGAACGGCGAGATTCGCGTGTTCCGGGACGCCGACGGGAAGCGCTTCGCGAAAGGGCCCGAGCCCCTCGTCTCCGACTCCGCCCTCGGCCACGGCGCGCGCGAGCCGAGGATCGTCCGCTCCCCCTCCGCCGCCGGGGCCCTCCTGTCGGTCGCGACCGCGGACGGCCTCCACGCGTACGGCCGTCTCCCGGACGGCCGGTTCGGCCTCGTGTCGAGCACGCCCCTGCCGCTCTCGACGTGGCTCGAGTACGGCAGCCTCCGGGTCCAGACGGCGGTCGTGACGGAGCTGGGCGGGGCCCGGGGCGGCTCTCCGCTGCACGCGGCGAGCGGCGACGGGAGCGACGAGGTCCGCGCGGACCGGCTCCGGTCGTTCCTCATCGAGCCTTCAGCGCCGCCGGGGAGCCGCTCGGTCGAGTGCTGGTCGAAGCTCCCGGCGAGGGAGCGGCTCCACGACCGCGCCTACAGCCTGCTCGACGGACGGCCCGCGATGATGGTGACGACCACGCCCGCGGACAAGCTCAAGATCTTCGGCGAGAAGTCGCTTCGCCTCTTCCTGCTCGAGGAGGATCGGACGAAGGTCGGGAAGCCGCCGCTTCTCGCCGCGGACATCGGCGCGAGCCTCTGGCAGCCGGTCGAGCCCTCGCTCCTCGACGTCGACGGCGACGGCCGGACGGATCTCGTCGTCGCGTACTGGAAGGGTCTGAAGAAGGATGCCGTGGAGCTGGACGCGTTCCTGCGGAAGGAGGACGGGAGCTTTGACCCTTCGCCCAAAGCGACGACGATCGACGCGAAGGACGGCGATCGGACGTTCCTCGAGTACGGCCGCGATCTCGACGGGAACGGGGTGGCGGATCTCCTGCTGATCGCGGGAGGGAAGATCCACTTGTTTCCCGGCGCGAGGAAGGCACCCGCGGGGAAGGACATCGTCGCCTCGACGCCGCGCTACGTCTTCCCGATGCCTTCGTTCGCGGCGTCGAGCGGGACGGTGGTCGCGAGCCTCGGATCGGGCGGCGTGTCGGCGTGGACGGAGCGCGATCGGGCCGGGATCCCGCGCCCCGTCGACCTCGACGGCGACGGGCGGCTCGAGATCCTCGTCGCGGCCTTCCTCGAGGACGGGAGGAGCGCGTTCGTGATCTTCCGGCTCGCCTCCCCGGACTAGCGCGCCTTCTCCGCCAAGCCGGCAGCGGCGCGCCGACGACGGATGAACCTGATATCTCGTCGAGCGACGAGAAGTCCCACTTGAAGGTTCCTTCCGCGCCGAACCCCGCCGGGGACGACGACGATGACACGCCTCAGCGGTTGGCGAAGACGCCGGCGACGCCCGCGAGGATGAGCGCGGTGCCCGCGAGCGTCCACGCGGTGACCGGCTCGTGGAGCAGGAACCAGCCCAGCAGCACCGCCACCACGGGATTCACGTAGGCGTAGGTGGTCACGATGCGGGTTGGGAGGGCGCGCAGGGCCTTCAGGAAGGAGGTGAAGGCCAGGACCGAGCCGAAGAGCGCGAGATACCCCCACGCGAGCCAGGCCTCCTTCGCCGCGAAGGGCGGCGGGGGCCTCTCGCCCAGGATCCTTGCCGTGACGGCGAAACCGGCCCCCCCGAGCAGCTGCTGGAAGCCGGATGTGACCCTGGGCGACAGGGTCAAGGGACGGCGGTGATAGAGAATCGTCCCCGCTCCCCAGGAGAGCGGCGCGACGACGAGAGCCGCCACCGCCCAGGTGTCCGCGCGGGAACCCGCGCGAAGCACGGGAACGGTGAGAGTCGCCAGGCCGGCGAAGCCGATGAGGAGCGACCCCGCGAAGCGCGCCGAGGGCGCCCGGCGGTCGAGCAGGGCCTCGATGGCCGCGACCCACAGGGGCGTCGTGCCGATGAGCAGCGCGGTGTAGCCCGAGTCGAGCCGCGTTTCCGCCCAGTTCACCAGGCCGTTTCCGCCGACCCACATGAGCAGGCCGGTGGCCAGGAGGATGGCCGCTTCCCGCCGCGTCGGGAGAAGCCTCTCGCTCCGCGCAGCGGCCCAGAGGAGGAGAATGATTCCGCCGACCGCGACGCGGAGGGCGCCCAGCGTGAAGGGGGCGAAGCCTGCGTCGCCGCGCACGGCCACCCGTATCGCCAGGTAAGTGCTCCCCCAGACGAGGTAGATGACCCCGAGGTGGGCGAGCCCGGCGACGGGAAGGTCCCGCGAGGCCAGGCGGACGGTGCGCACGAGGACGCACTGTGGCGGCGGCGGGCCGCGCTGTCAAGCGCGCCCGTCGCGACTTGACAGGCGAGCCGAATCGCCGTACTCGTATCGTCAGTTCGGTGCCGTTTTCAGCCGGGGGAACCGGGACGGTCGCGCTGTCGAGCGCGGCGCACTGCGAAGCGATCGAAGACCGCCCCGATCCCGCGTCTCGAACGGAAAGGCGGTGCCGCCGTGAAGATCCCGCGTCGAATCGCAGCCCTCGGGGTTCTCGTCGTCGCGATCCTGCCGGTGGGATGGTCGGCGGCGGCGGAGACGGTCACGTACCCGTTCTTCGGCGTCAGGCACATCGCCCGGACGGAAGCGATCCCCCGGCCCCTGCGAATGCACATCATCGAGCTCGACCTGACCGCCCCCGAGCTTCGTTTCCTCGTCACGCCCCAGAGCGGGCCCCGGGACACGAGCATCCAGACGACCCGCCAGTTCCTCACCCAGCAGGGAGGGCAGATAGCGATCAACTCTCACTTCTTCACGCCGTTCCCGGACGACGGCACCGGCTACACCTGGCTGATCGGGCTGGGCGCGTCTTCCGCGACGACGGTCCGCACGGTCACGCCTACGCGCCGTTCGACAGGAACCAGGGCTATCCCTACCAGATCGATCTTCCGGCGCTCAACGTCGGCCCCGACAACACGGCCGCCGTGGTCTATCAGGCCGCCGGCGACGTGACAGGGTACGTGACCGACCCGCCGACCGTGTTCTACAACGCCGTCTGCGGCAACGAGCAGATTCTCGCCCACGGCGCGAACACGGCGGGAACGACAGCCTGGGACAACACCCTCAATCCCCGGACCGCGATCGGCGTCGCGCCGGGCAACAAGCTCATCCTCTTCACCGTGGACGGACGGCAGGCCGGGGTCAGCGAGGGCATGACGACGGGCGAGGTCGCCGCCCTGCTGGTCTCCGACTACGGCTCACGGACGCGATCAACCTGGACGGCGGCGGGTCCACCACGCTCGTCATGGCCGATCCCACCCCGCGCATCGTCAACGTGCCGGTCGGGTCGGCAACGTTCCCGGCACCGAGCGCTCCGTGGGCAGCAACCTGGGCGTCTTCGCGCGCGCCTGCTCGACCGAGACGGAGGGGGCTTCCTGCGGCGACGACGGAGACCCGTGCAACGGCGAGCTGTGCGCCGGTCCGGTGCCTGCGTCAACGACGCCGGCGTCACCGTCGTCGAGCTGGCCCCTCTCGGAGGAGGCACGGCTCCAGGCTCTACCGGGCGAGGGACATCGCGGATAACGACTACGCGCCCCGCTTCTACACCAAGCCCGGCGACCCGGACTACACGGCGTCCGACTACGGCGGCGCGAGGATCAAGGTGAGCTTCGAGCGGAGCGGCAGCTTCCTCGAGGGTTTCCTCGACGCGAGCGGACTGAAGCCGAACTTCGCCTACCAGATCAAGCTCGTGGGCATGCCGCTCGCGGAGTTCGGGGCGGCCGGCGACGACCTGTCGAACGAGCGGATCGGCTACGCCGGGCGCTGGTACAGGGTCGGGGTCGGGAACGCCACGGACGCCCAGTACCAGGCCTGCAGGGCCGATCCTCTTTGCAGGGACGTCTACGAGGGGTACCTGGTTTTCGACTTCTTCGTCGCGGACACGCTCGGGAAGGCGGCCCATCGCTTCGTGGCCGACGACAGCTTCCACGTACTCTGGCGAGATTGCCCGCCCGGACACACGATGACCGGCTGCCAGGCGCCCGGCGGAAGGCCGACCGTCTACCGGGACGTGGTCGCGCTGGCGTCCACCGGCTACGGCTACGACCTGGACCACGCGACGTGGAACATCGGCGTCTTCGGCGAGGTCGAGCGGACGGCACCGCAGTCCCATCTGCCGGACGGCGAGTACCGGAGCCGCCTCGTCCTCACCGAAGAGAGCTTCCACGAGAGCGGGATCGGCGGAAACTGGGCCTCCGCGGTCGGCGAATCCGGCATCCATTTCTGGATCAACCAAGCCGCGGGGCCGCGGGACTGCGGCGACTGGAACGTGTGCAACGGTTACGAGTCCTGCGACGGGAACGGGACCTGCCAGGCGGGCATCGGAGGGGTCTGCGACGACCAGAACGTCTGCACGGACGACGCGTGTGGCGCGAAGTCGGGCTGTTCCCACGCGAACAACGCGCCCTCGCAGTGATGGCGACAACTGCACCGCGAATGACGCTTGCACCGCCGGAGTGTGCGCCCCCGGGGCGGCCTCGTGCACGGTCGGCGGGGCGGTTCTCTACTACCGGGACGGCTCGGGCGCCGAGCCGAGCGCAAAGCCGGTCCCCGACGTGGGGATCGACGACACGGGCGACCTGACCGCGGATGCGACGACCGCCGGCGCCGGCACGTACTCGCTCGGCGCGCTGGACGGCAACGTCACGGTGCGGACGTTGCCCAAGTTCGGCAGCCCGCGGGCCTCGGACCACAACGGTGCGGTGACCTCGTACGACGCGGCGCTGATCGCGAGAAGCGCGGTCGGCTTGATCGAGTTCACGGCCGGCCAGCGCGTGGCCGGCGACGTGACCGGCAACGGGGCGGTCACCTCGTACGACGCGGCGTACGTCTCCCAGTTCGCCGTCGAGCTCGTCGACCACTTCCCGGCGGCCACGTCCGACGGCTCGGACTGGAGATTCCTGCGCTGCGACGGTTACCCGTCCTGCGGGGAGGCGACCTACGCGCATACGCCTCTCGACGGACCGGCAACCGACGACTTCCACGCGATTCTGTACGGCGACGTCTCCGGCAACTGGGTCGGGAATCCGTTTCTGGAGCGACACCGCCGCCGTCCGTGGTCCCGAGCAGGAGGCGGCAGCCCGCGACAGGACCTGGGCGAAGACGCAGAGAGAAGTCTTGCCGCCACCCCGGCGCCCGGGCGCCGCGCGCCTCTCGCTGAGCGGCTGGCCCGCGTCGGCTCGACCCGGCCAGCGATATCGGGTGACGATATCGATCGAGAATGCCGATGGAATCCTGGGACTCGACCTCGAGCTGGTTTACGACCGCGCCGAGCTCTCCGTCCTCGGCGTCGAACCGGTCGGTCTCGCGGCGGGGCGCGGCTTCTCCGGCAGCGACGCCGGCGGCCGGCTCAGGGCGGCTCTCTACGGGACCGCACCGCTCAGGGGTTCGGGCCGACTTCTGGGAGGTGACGGTCGAGGCGCGCACGAGGACGGGTCCTCGTCCTTTCGAGATCCGGGCGCAAGCCAACGAGGGTGCGATCCCCCTGCGCGTCCGCGGTGCGGGTCCCGCCAGTTGGCCCGTTCGCGGCCACGCGCGCCGCAGCCGGCTCCCGGGAAGGAATGAACCTCTCGCGCGGGCCCGACGTCCCGCGCGAACGTGCACCGTGGCGGAAGCGGCGGGCCGCGCGGTCGAGCGCGGCCCGCCGCGAGAGCAGCGGTCAGGGGCAGCGGCTCGATGCCGCGTTGATCTCGTTGTCGCGGCGCCCCGTCTGGGTCCCGTCGTCGTACGTCTCGTCCGCCGCGCAGTTCGCCGGGCGCACGAGGTACCAGTAGGCATAACCGGGACGGCACGGTGCCTACGTCGTTGACGCTCGTCGCCGTCGTGTGGCTCGCGATGCAGAAGCTCGTCGCCTGGGTGAGAAGTCCCCGCCGCTCCCCACGAGGGTCGCCACGTCCCCCCCGACGACGGCGTACCACTGCGCGCCGGTGGCGGCGGTCCACGAGAGGCTCGCGGTCGTCGCGTCCGCCTTCGTCACCGACAGGCTCGGCATGCTGCTCGGCGCCGTAGCCGTGCAGAGCGTGCGGAACATCGTCTCGTTGTACGAGTTCGCGGGCCCCGTGAGCCAGGGACCGTGCTTCAGGAGCGGGGTGGTCGAACAGTAAACGCGCGCGCCCGCCAGTGGAGGGGGCGCCCCGGGCGAGGCTCCCGGGGGGACGCTCGTCGACACCAATGCCGGCGAGCCCCGCGTCGTACCAGGTCGAGCTGCGGCTCACCGGAGCGCTGAACGGTATCCGGAAAACGCGGGTCTCCCGCTCGATCTTCACCTTGCTCCGCCCCAGCGGGTTCCTGAACGTCAGCGCCATCCTGTAGCCGTTCGCGACGTCGGAGACGCCGAGCGGCGCGATCGTGCGGCGTCGCTCGTCAGCCTCTGCTGCGGCCGGGTGTCCCGGCGCAGCAATCCGCCGTAGAAGAGGAAGACGTGACCGCTGTCCGAGGCCGGCCCGGGGTGGTGATACTCGCCGACGAGGAGGTCCGGCACGCCGTCGCCATTCACGTCGCCGCCGCCCGCCGCCGCCGCGCCGAAGTAGGAGTCGCTGGGTGCCCGAGAAGACGAGCGCAGCCGCCGCTGCTGGGATAGACGTACATCCCGCCCTTCCGGGACACCGCGTCGTAGTAGCCGGGGGCGCCGGTGAACGCCTCCGACCTGCCGTCGCCGTCGAGATCGCCGGCGCTGCCGACCGCCGCGCCGAAATGCGCGTAGCTCTGCCCGGCGCCCTTGTCGTCGTTCGGGTCCGTCGGAGACCCGCGCTCCAGCCGTAGAACAGGTAGGCGTGGCCGTCCTCGACGTTGTCGTACGAGAGGTACGGCGCGCCGACGATGATGTCGGAATAGCCGTCGCCGTTGACGTCCCCGGCCGTGCCGACCGCCGCGCCGAGCTGCGCGAAGGCGCCGCCCATGAAGAAGCGGAAGAACCAGTTCGAGGAAGCCGTCAGGCCCGAGCGCGACCCGTACCAGAGATCGACCCGCCCGGCGTTCAGGTAGGGGCGCCCGATGCCGGAGATGTCGTACTGCGGAGAGCCGACCACGATGTCGAAATGCCGTCGCCGTTCACGTCCCGGCCGAAGCCACCGCCGCGCCGAAGCGGGACCGCTCTGGGTGCGGTTCAGCGTCCAGGTCGGCGTCGTGGACGGCCCCGAAGCGGACCCGGTGTAGACGACCGCCGCCCCGTTGCCCGCGGCCGGAACACCGACGAGGACGTCGGCGTACCCGTCGCCGTTGACGTCGCCGGAGTTCGCGACGGCCGTGCCGAGCTGGGCGCCCGAGCTCCCGTACACCGTCCAGCTCGCGAACGCCGGCAATCCCGACGCGGAGCCGTTGTAGATCTGCGCCATCCCGTTGTCCGTTTGGACGGGCAGCACGTGATGGGGGGCGCCGACGACGAGATCGACGTAGCCGTCGCCGTTCACGTCGCCGCCCATCGCGATCGCCGCCCCGAACTGCTCCGCGGCCTGCGTCCCATACGCGGCCCAAGATGCCGTGGCGGACGGCGTGACGGCGCTCCCGTGCCAGACGAACACCGCTCCCACGTCGGCGGATCCCAAGTCGTAGTCCGGGGCACCGGCCGCGACGTCGGCGAACCCGTCGCCGTTGACGTCGCCCATCGCGGCCGAGTAACCGAGGTGCATGCCCACCTGGCTGACCCCGGTGTCCCATGCCGCGGCGGACTTCATGCCCTCTCGCGAGCCGAGGTAGACGAACACTTGGCCCCTGTCGCTGCTGTGCCCGTAGGCGCCAACGATGACGTCCGAGTAGCCGTCGCCGTTGACGTCGCCCGCCGTGGCGACCGCCGCGCCGAACTTCGAGCCGGCCTCGCCCGACTGGACCGTCCAGTACGTCCAGGATTGCAGGCCACTCCCCGTCCCGGCGTACGCCACGACCCCCCCGCCGCCGGTCACGGTCGTGTTCCAGCCGGGCACGCCGATGAGAATGTCGGCCAATCCGTCGCCGTTGGTGTCGCCCGCCGTCGCCACCGAGTAGCCGAAGTTGCTGTTCGCGTGAGGACCGTACGCCGACCACACGGGCGTCCGGCCCGCGACGCTCGACGCGCCGTGATAGACGAACGCCCCGCCGGCGTAGTTGATGTACAACGACGGGTTGTAGGCCGACCGCGCGCCGACGATCCAGTCCGCGTAGCCGTCGCCGTTCACGTCGCCCGCCATCGCGACGGAGGTGCCGTAGCTGTAATTGAGCGTCGTGCCCGTGTCGCTGCCGTTCGACTGCCACGACGGAGAAGCGGCCAGGCCGGTCGCGCTGCCGAGGAAGATCATGGCGCGCCCGCCCGTATCGGAGCAGGAGTGGATTCCCGCCGCCTCGCCGACCAGGACGTCGCCGTATCCGTCCCCGTTCACGTCGCCGCCTCCGGCGACGGCGTACCCGAGCTCGCAGTAGCCGCTGCCGTAGCGAGTCGTCGGCGAACCGAGCCCCGAAGCCGAGCCGTAGTAGACGACCGCCGCGCCGACGTCCCCGGCGTTCCCGGGGGCCCCGACGACGATGTCCGCGTAGCCGTCGCCGTTGACGTCTCCGGCCGGCGAGACCGACCACCCGAAGTGCTGGTAACCCTCGGTGTCGCTGTTGCGCAGGTAGACCGGCGAGCGGCTCGTGTCGATGCCGCTCGCGCCCCCGTAGTAGACCGCAACCTCTCCGACCTCGACCGCGGAGGCCGTCCACTCGTCCGCGTAGGGGAGCCCGACGACGATGTCGTCGTAGCCGTCGTTATCGACGTCCCCCGCGGTGGCAACGGAGTAGCCGGCCCGCGCGTGGAGCTGGGCGCCACCCCACCAGTCGGTCGGGAAATTCGCCGCGGCGGAGCCGAAGTACACGTGCGCGTCGCCGTCCAGGTTCCCGTTCGAGGCGTGCGTCTCATGCGGGGCGCCGAAGACGATGTCGGCGTAGCCGTCGTTGTTCACGTCCCCCGCGGTGCCGACCGAGAATCCCGCCCGTGCGGCGTAGTAAGTGTTCGTTGTCCCCTCGACGCTCCACGCGGCGGACGTCGCGAGGGAGTCGATCGTGACCGGGTACACCGCGCCGCCGTCGTCGAACGTGATCCGGACGCCGGACAGACCGGCCTCCGAGAACGGCGACATCCACGCGCTCAGAACCCGGCCGAGGTCGTCCTTCACGACGAGGGAGCCGTAGTGGATCACCGGCAGCCCGTCGGGGGCCAGGAAGTCGATCGCCTGCCCGTCCTCGCTGTAGCGCGGCCGCAGCGTTCCGCCGAGCACGAGGTCGACGTGCGCGGCGCCGCCGGCGCGGGAAGCGGACGAGTGAGAGGGGGAGGAATCCAGGGTGAACCCCTGCTCGAGCCCCCGGTCGTCGTTCACGTACCACTCGCGGATCGCCCCGCGATCGAACTCGACCCGGTTGCCGCTCACGGTCGGACGCGCCTCGGGAGCCGCCTCGCCGTCGGCCGGCGGGTCACCGGCCAGCAGGGTCAGCGACCACTCCCAGTCGACCGTCGTCTCGACCCTGGGCACGACCCGGATGCCCCGGGGAGCGAAGTACGTCCTGAATCCCTGGGCCCGGTTCGGCGCCTGCCACGCGGCGTCGAGATCGGCGAACGGCGTGACCGCCTTCCACGTGATCTGGTACTCCGACGCCTCGATCTGGCGCTGCGCCTTGGCCCACCAGTCCCCCTGGATCGTCGCGGAAGTCCCTTCCGCCGCCCAGCCGGCGGGGAGCGCGATCGTGAGAAGGAGCAGCGTCACCGTAATCGACAGAACGTTCTTCATGGCTTCCCCCGGCGGATCCGCGATATGCGGCGAGCGGGCGCAGCCGGGGGGGCAGGGCGGGCGCAGCACGAGGCCGAGACCTAGATCCGCAAGAGGGCCCTCGCGGGCCCGACTTCTGCCTTTCAGTCTTCCCCGGACGTCTTCTCCTCTCGACGCGGCTGCATATGTACGATGACCTTCGGGAAAGTCAATTTGTTTGTGTCATGGACTCCCACCTTCTCACTGTAGCGACATAGCAGACAAAAGTAGTCCATTGTTCTCGTTGTCATGCCGTGTGTGTCGCGAAAACGCTCGGCGCGCGGGCCGTCACGACTCCCGACGTCCGTTCGTTGGTTATTGTGTCGAGCGTGATCTCCAGGTACACGACATGGTCGACGACCCGAGATGAGTCTCTCCACCGGCGATGGCCTGGGCCCTCAGGAGATCCTCTTCGATCGCCATCGCGAGAACGCCGACGTCGTCCTGATCGGCCCGCAGCCCCGTCGGGATGATGCCGCGCGCGATCTTCGCGGGGGGCCGGGACCGACATGGCCGTGAAGGCATCTCCGCGACCGGGGTTGGGTAAACGTCCCCGCTCGGTGGATAATGGAACGTGCGGGGGCGTCCAGGAACGGGCCAGATTCGCTTGGAGGACGGCGGCATGGCGCAGGAGCAGGCGGGAGCCATCAAGAAGATCCGCGCGACCGGGCCGATGCGGGAGCTCATGGCCGCCTACTTCCAGGAGCTGGACGAGGCGTCCCGGACGGGCTCGGCCAAGGTCGCCTGGTGCACGAGCGTGGGGCCCGCCGAGCTGCTGCGCAGCTTCGGCTTCCGCGTCTACTTCCCCGAGAACCACGGCGCGCTGCTCGGCGCGTCCCGCGCCGCGTCGGACGTGATCCCCGCCGCCAACGCCATCGGCTACTCGCCCGACATCTGCTCGTACCTGACCAGCGACGTCGGCTCCTTCCTTCGCGGCCAAACCCCGCTGACCAAGGCCTTCGGCATGGCCGGCGTGCCGAAGCCGGACGTCCTGGTCTACAACACCAACCAGTGCCGCGACGTGCAGGACTGGTTCGCCTTCTACCAGCGGCACTGGGGCGTTCCGATGGCCGGGATCGACACCATGCGCGGCCTGGGAGAGATCACGGCGGGACCACCGCGACTCGCTCGTGGCCCAGCACAAGGCCCTCATCCCCACCCTCGAGCGGGTTGCCGGGCAGAAGTTCGACATGGACCGGCTCAAGGAGGTCGTGGCCTCGTAGCTACCGCTGCACCCAGCGATGGAAGAAGGTGCTGCGCCTGGCCGAGCACGTCCCCTCGCCGATCACCTTCTTCGACGGGACCATCCACATGGGCCCGGCGGTGGTGCTCCGGGGCGACGAGCGGGCGGTCCAGTACTACGACGTCCTCATCGCCGAGCTCGAGGAGCGAATCGCCCAGGGCGCCGGGGCGGTCGACGGCGAGGCCCACCGGTTCTACTGGGAGGGGATGCCGGTCTGGGGCAAGCTCCGCGAGCACGCCGAGACCTTCGCCGGCCACCGGGCCTGCGTCGTCGCCTCGACCTACTGCAACAGCTGGATCTTCGATGCGCTGGCCGAGGCGGATCCCTTCGAGGGCATGGCCGGCGCGTACTCGGAGCTGTTCATCGTTCGATCGGAGACCTTCAAGGAAGACTACCTGAGCGGCATGGCGCGCGACTACCGGATCGACGGCATCATCTATCACGACGCCAAGACGTGCCCCAACAACTCCAACAACCGGTACGGCATGCCGGAGAGGCTCGCGAAGAGGCTGGGCATCCCGTTCGTCGTGATCCAGGGCGACCTGAACGACCTGCGCCTGTACTCCGAGGAGCAGACGCGGACCCAGTTCGAGGCGCTCGTCGAGCAGCTCGGCGAGCGAGCCTGAGGAGCCCCGGAGGCCACCGGCGAATGGCGGATCGACCCTCGAACCCGAACGGCGCGCAGGGCGTGTCGCGTCCGCTGTACTGCGGCGTGGACATAGGGGCCTCGGCCACCAAGCTCGTGCTCATCACGGCGAGTCGCCCGCCGCGGCCCCGGGCTCCGAGGTCGTCGCCCGCGCCGTCCTTCCCTCCGGCGTCGACTACGCGAACACGGCCCATCGCTGCCTGGCGGCCGCTCTCGAAGAAGCCGGGGCGGCTCCCGCCGACATCGTCTTCGCGCTGTCCACGGGGTACGGCCGCGACAACGTCGACTTCGCCCAGGGTTCCGCGACCGAGATCCACTGCCACGGGATCGGCGGATTCCACTTCCATCCCGACGCGATGACCGTGGTGGACATCGGCGGCCAGGACAACAAGGTGATCCGCATCGACGGCCGTGGGACAGCGCGCCGACTTCCGCATGAACCGCAAGTGCGCCGCCGGCACCGGAGCCTTCATCGAGGAGATCGCGCTGCGGCTCGGCCTGCCGCTCGAGGAGCTGGACGTCCTGGCCGCGAGCACCGACCAGGCGGTGAAGCTCAGCAGCTTCTGCACCGTGTTCGCCAAGACCGAGATCCTCGCCCACCTGCGCGCGGGCGAGCCGGTGGCCCGGATCGTTCGCGGCGCCTTCCAGTCCGTCGTCGCGAGGGTCCTCGAGATGGAGCCCCTCGACGGCGACGTGGTCTTGACCGGCGGGGTGGTCGACCACAACCCGAGCATCGCCGCGATCCTGAGCGAGAGAATCGGCCGCGACGTCCTGGTTCCGCCGCACCCGCAGTTCGTCGGCGCCCTGGGGGCGGCGCTCCTCGCCCGGCGGCGAGCGGGGCTCCCGGAGGCTCGGACGACGTGACCGGACGGACCCGAGGAACGAGAACTGTCGCAAGGCTCGGTTCGCGCTGACGCGCGCCGAGAGGGAGGACGCCGTGCTGGACGGACTCTTCAAGCCCGGATCGGTCGCCATCGTGGGCGCCTCGAACAACCCGCACTCCATCGGCCACATCGTGATCAGGAACCTGGCCGCCTACGGCTTCCGAGGGCCCATCTACCCGATCAACCCGAAGGAGCGCAGCATCCGCAGCTTCAGGTGCTTCAAGTCCGTCCTCGACGTGCCCGATCAGATCGATCTCGTGAACATCTCGGTCAACTACAACCTGGTTCCGGCCGTGATCAAGGAGTGCGGCGAGAAGGGGGTCAAGTTCGCCATCGTCCACACCGCCGGGTTCAAGGAAGTCGGCGAGGAGGGCGCGAAACGCGAGCGGGCGATGGTCGAGCTGGCCCACTCCTTCGGGATGCGGATCTTCGGCCCCAACAGCCAGGGGATCCAGAACGCCGACCCCGAGGTGTCGGTCTACGCCAACTTCACGTTCGTCCCGATGAAGCCGGGCAACATCTCGATCGTCGCCCAGGGCGGGGGCATGGGCGAGATGCTCAAGCTCCACCTGCACAACGTCGGCCTCGGGCACCGCATGTACTGCTCCTACGGGAACGAGTGCGACCTGTCCATGCCCGAGATCCTCGATTACTACGGCAAGGACCCGGGGACGCGCGTGATCATGATGCAGATCGAGAGCTTCAAGGATCCCGCCGCCTTCCTCGAGGTCGCCTCCCGGATCACCCCGGAAAAACCCATCCTGGCCATCAAGGCCGGGCGGACCCGCGAGGGCTCGGTGGCGGTGTCGTCGCACACCGGGACCCTCGTGGACCAGGCCATGATGGCCCGGGCGATGTTCGGGAAGGCGGGCGTCATCCAGTTCACCGACACCGACGAGATGATCAAGGCCGCGGTGGCCATGTCCATGCAGGAGATCCCCGCGGGGCGCAGGATCGGGATCATCACCAACACCGGCGGCCCAGGCATCCAGGCGGTGGACGAGTCGGTGGAGCGAGGGCTCGAGCTGGCCCGGTGGTCCGAGGAGGGCAAGAAGCGCCTCCGGGAGAGCCTCTACGCCGAGGCCAGCGTGGGCAACCCCGTCGACGTCGTGGCCACGGCCAACGCCGATCACTACCATGCGGCCGCGGAGACGCTGCTCCGGGAGGAGGGCGTCGACATGGTGCTGGTCTTCTTCGTGACCGCGCCGTTCACCGACACGAACGCCATCGCCACCCGGATCCGGGAGGCGTGCGACGCGGCGAGCAAGCCCGTGGTGGTGGTCGTGGAGACCTCGTCGGAGAGGTACGGCCTCATCGAGAAGCTCCGCTCGAGCGGGCTGCCGGTGTACGAGTTCCCCGAGGACGGCGCCAGGGCGCTCGCGGCGATGGCCCGCTACGGCGAGGTGCGGCGCCGCGACGGTGGAGCCGCCTCCCGCGCTCGCCGTGGACCGCGCGGCGGCGGCGGCGATCCTCGATCGGCACAAGGGGAGCGACGCCTACGTGCCGCAGATGGACGCCTTCGCCGTGCTCCGCGCGTACGGGATCCCAGTGCCCCGCGTCGCGTCGGTGAGCGGAGAGAAGGACCTCGCGCGGGCCGCCGCGGAGGTGGGATTCCCGTGCGTGCTCAAGGTGGACGCGGCGTCGGTGGTTCACAAGTCGGACGCGGGCGGGGTCGCGCTCGGCCTTTCCGACCTCAGGACCGCCGCCGACGCGCTCGCGAAGATGAAGGCCCGCTTCGCCGGCCCGGACGCGAGCTTCCTGCTCATGGAGCAGAAGCGGCCGGGCAGGGAAGTCATCCTCGGCGCCAAGACCGCCCCCGGCCTCGGCAGCCTGGTTCTCTTCGGCCTGGGCGGAATTCTCGTCGAGGTCATGAAGGACGTCACGGTGGCCGTAGCGCCGCTGAGCCGCCCCGAGGCGCGCGAGATGCTGCGCGGGATCAAGGGGTACCCGGTGCTCATGGGCGTGCGCGGTGAGGCGGGGGTGGATCTCGATGCGCTCGAGGACGCGCTGCTGCGGACCGCGAGGCTCGTCGCCGACTTCCCCGACATCGCCGAGCTGGACCTGAACCCCGTGTTCGCCTATCCCGCGGGGACGCCCCCCGCGGCGGTGGACGTGCGGATGCGGGTGCGCTGAGCGGCGCGAGCGGACACCCTCCATGTCTCACGGTCTCGCAGCGGGCGCCGCCTCCCTCGCGTCCTCGACCCACTGGGTCCCGCTGACGATCGTCGGCCTCTACATCGCGCTGCTCTTCGTCATCACGTGGTGGGCGCAGCGCTTGACCGAGCGGGGAGGCGGCGGGATGGTGGGCTACCTCCTCGCTGGGCGCCGGCTGCCCGCGACGGTGGCGGCCGCGCTGCTGGCGGGCCTAGCCGTGGGCGGCGCCTCGACCATCGGCGTGGCGGAGCAGGCCTACCGCAAGGGGATCTCGGCGGGCTGGTACAACGCGGCGTGGGCCGCTGGGGCGCTCGTGATGGGTCTCGGCGCCGCGCGCCGCTATCGGCGGCTCGAGATCACCACCCTGCCCGAGCTGTTCGAGCGCGTGTACTCGACCAGCGGCCGTGTGCTCGCCGTGATCGGCCAGCTGGTGATCCAGATCGTCGTGACGTCGCTGCAGTACGTGGCCGGGGGAGCCATCCTCTCTTCCCTGATGCCGGGAGTCTTCTCGTACCGGACGGGCATGGCGCTCACCGCGGCGGTGTTCGTGGGGATCACGCTGATCGGGGGCTTCTGGGCGGCCGGGCTCACCAACATCGTCAACGTCATCGTGATCTACGTCGGCATCCTGCTCGGCGCGTTCCTGACGGTGGGCCGCGTGGGCGGCTGGCACGCACTGGTCGCGCGACTGCCCGCGGAGCATCCCGGCTTCGACCTCCTGGCCGTGGGGCCGTGGGTGATACTGGCCTGGTTCCTGGTCATGATCACGATGGCGCACTCGACCCAGTCGGTGATCCAGATCGGCTTCGCCGCGAAGGACGAGCGGGCCGCGGGGCGCGCGTACCTGCTTGGCGCGCTGATCATCGCGCCGGTGGGCTTCGTGAGCGCCGTGATCGGCATGGCGGCGGTGGTGCTCTACCCGGGCATCGTCGCGGCCGAGGCGCTGCCGCGGGCGGTGCTCGACCTCTCGCCGCTGGCCGCGGGACTGGTGCTGTCGGGTCTGTGGGCCGCCGACGTGAGCACGGCCTCGGCCCTGCTCGTGGGCTCGGCGACGCTGGTTTCCACGGACATCGTCAAGCGCTTCTTCGCCCGGGAGCTGAGCGCCGAGCAAGAGCAGCGGCTCTGCCGCCTCACCGTGCTGGGCATCAGCGTCGTCACGTTTCTCTTAGCACTCGCGGTGCGCGGCATCCTGGAGATGCTGCTCGTCGGCCTGACGCTGTCCACCGCCTACACGCTGGTCGTGCTGATGACCATGTACTGGCCCGCGGCGTGCCGCCGGTCCTCGGCCACGTGGACCACGGCGGCGACGATGCTGACGCTCGGGGCCTGGCTCGTGGCGCCTGAAAGCTGGCGCCCGGTCCCGCACCCGATCTACCTGATGTGGCCGGTGAGCCTCGTGACCTTCTTCGCGGTCGCCTTGCTCGATCGCAGGCGCATCGAGGTTCCCCGGGCTACGGGACCAGCACGGCCCTCTTGAGCAGCTCGCCGCGGTGGGCCGCGTCGAACACGCGATTGATCTCGGCGAGGGGGTGCTTCTCCACGAAGGGGGAGATGCGGATCCTGCCGGCGCCGATCCAATCGAGGACCTCGGGATAGAGCACGGGGTCGCACCCCCAGTTGCCGAAGGCGGTGGCGTCGAACGCCATCAGGTTGCTCAAGCGTACCTCGAGGCGGTCCATCGTGAAGCCGACGATCGCGATCACCGCGCCGAACCCCATCAGCCCGAACGCGGTCTCCTGGCCGGGGCGGGTTCCGGATGTCTCGAAGATCTTCCACCGGTGCCTTGGCGCGCCGATCTTCTCCGCCTCCGAGCGGACCTGCTTGAGCAGGTCCTTGATGGCCAGGCCGGAGACGTTCACGGCGGCCGAGGCGCCGGACGCCAGCGCGACCTCGAGCTTCGCGGGGTTCACGTCGAGCGCGATCACTTTCGCCCCCGCCGCGGCGGCGATCTGGACCCCGTGGATGCCGATACCGCCCGCTCCCACGAACACCGCGAGGTCGCCGGCCGCGAGGCCCGCGCGCCGGATCGCCTGGAAGGGGGTGGTGACCGCGTCGGAGACGATCGCCAGCTCCCACAGCTCGTGTCGCTCGAGGACCTTCTCGCTCACGCGGCAAAGGAAGCGCGCGGGTACCACGACGTGGGACGCGAACCCACCGTCGCGGTCGTTTCCGGGCATCACCTGGGACCGGCAGATCGTCCGTGCCCCCGCGCGGCACAGCTCGCACTCCCCGCAGGGCAGCACCGCGGGAACCACCACGGGCGCCCCCAGCCATCCGGTTTCGACCCCTTCGCCCGCTTCCACCACCCTCCCGCTGATCTCGTGGCCGAGGACCAGCGGCAGCTCCGCCCGGGTCTTGACCCCGTGGTGCAGGAACGAAACGTCGGTGTGGCAGACCCCGCAACCCGCGACCTCGATCACCGCCTCGCCGGCCGCCGGCGTGCGGCGAGGCGCTGTGCGGCGCTCGAAGGGCGCTCCCGGGGCGGTCATCGCCCAATCGTTGATCGTCGATTCCGACCCGGCCGCCATGCCCATCGTCGCCTCCTCCACGACCCTCACCGGTCGCCGAACACGACGCTCCCGCACTCGTGACACTGGTCGAGCGTCCTGTCCTTGCCCAGAAAGCAGCGCCGGGAATCCGGCGCCGTCCGCATCACCTTTCGCAGGAACCGGCAATCGCAGTCCTCGCTCGGCTCGTAGATCGCCTCGAGGTGCTCCTCGGCGTTTCGCAGCACGTTCCGCACGCGCACCTTCATGGACGGGGTCAGCTCGTGGTCCTCGATCGACAGCTCCTTGCCGACCACCGCGAACGCCTGAAGGCGCTCGAGCTCCACCGCGTGCTCCGCGTTGAACTCCAGCACGGTGCGCCGGAGCGACTCCTTGACCACGATCTCGGCCCTCTCCCGGTCTTTCCCGAACTCCTCCTCGATCAGGAAGAGGTTGGGGAAGATCAACGCGGCGAGAGCGCTCCTCCCGTCTCCCGCCACGATGACGTGCCGGATGTACTTGTTCCTGCCGGCCAGGTCGTTCTCGATCTCGGTCGGGACCACTTCCTCCCCGTTGAGCATCTTGAAGACGCGGTCCTTCCTGGCGACGAACCTGAGGCCGGCGCCGACGAACGCCCCGAGATCTCCCGACCGGAACCAGCCGTCGCCGGGCAGCACTTTCGCGGTCGCGTCGGGGGCGTCGTGATACCCGCTCGTCACGTTGGGTCCCTGCACGAGGATCTCGCCGTCCTCCGCGAGCTTGATCTTCACTCCCGGAAGCGGGTAACCCACCATTCCCGGAACGGTCCGGGGCTCCTCGATGTCGGTCAGCGTGCAGCACGGCGAGGTCTCCGTCAGGCCCCAACCCTCGAGCACCGGGATACTCCTGGACGCGAAAAAGTCGGACAGGTTGGCCGGCAGGGGAGTCGCGGACGTGAAGAGGAAGCTCAGCTCCTCGTGGAAGATCCGGCTCTCGTCCTCCGGGTGCAGCCGGACGTGGTCCGCGAGTTGCTGGTAGATCTTCGGCACGCTGAAGTACACGGTCGGGCGGATTTCCTTCCAGTTCTTGAGCAGGAGGTCGAAGTCCTCTCCGAATCCGTCGTCGAGAGCCAGTGTCGCGCCCCGGTACAGCGCCGTGTACTTCTCGAAGATCCCGCCGAAGCTGTGGTGCCACGGCAGATGGGACAGGAATCGGTCGTCCGGGGTAATCCGCCACAGCGCCGAGAGCGCCCGCTGTTGCGAGAGGATGTTGTCGTGGCTCAGGAGGACCCCCTTCTGCGAGCCGGTCGTCCCCGAGGTGTACATCATGACGCACGGCTGGTCGGGGTGAACGCGCGCCGCCGACCAGAGGAACATCCCGAGGCGAAGGTCGTCGTGGTCGCCCACGGCGTTCCGCCGCAGCGCGGCCCGAAACGTGAAGTACTCCGCCTTGTGCCCCGCGAGCGCGTCGTCGACGGTCGCCCGGGCGATGGGATCGAAGGAGACGATCAGCCGGACCGAGGGCGGGACGTAGGTCTTGTCGAACTGGTCGCGCCCGGACAGGATCAGGGCGGAAGCCCCCGAGTGTTCGAGCAGCGCTCGGGTCTGCTCCGCCGAGTAGCCGGGGAAGATCGGAGCGTAGACGGCGCCGAGGCACATGACCGCGAACTCCGCCACCAGCATCTCGCCGCGGTTGCGCGAAAGAACGGCGACGCGGTCGTTCTTGGCGATGCCGAAGGAGCTCAAGAACCGGCCGAACGAGACCACGTCGTAGAGGAAGTCCTCCCACGTCACGGAGACGAACTGCCCGCCGCGCTTCTCGCGGTAGATCGCCCGCTCTCGGAAGCGCTCCGCGTTCCTGGCCAGCAGGGAGCCGACGGTCTCCCGGGGCCCGACGGGCTCGAGCCGGGAGTAAATGACGCTGCCTTCGCGAACCGTCGAGCGAGCGTGGCCCGGGGACCACGGCTCGCCGGGAAGCTCGACAGCGCTCATCGCGCTTTCCCGTCGCCCGGCGCGCCGTCCCCGCCCGCCGCGGCTTCCTCGAGCGCCTTGAGCGCCGCGCCGAGCGCGCCGGCGAACAGGGGCTGCGGCATCACCGTCACTTTCATGCCCGACTGGGACTCCAGCCCGCGGATCACGCCGGGGAAATACTCGGCGACGCCGCCGGTCACGACGATCGGCTCCTTGAACCCGCCGATCTCCAGAATCCGCTCGGCGATGGAGTGCATGCAGCCGAGCGCGACCTCCTCGCGGGTCGCCCCCTCGCGCAGCCGCTCCAGGATCTCCGTGCTGGAAAACACCGAGCAGAAGCTGCTGACCGGGGCCGGCCTGTCGGCCAAGGCCGCCAGCTCCTGCAGCCGCGTCGGGTGCACGTCGAGGTGCCGCGCGGTGAACATCAGGAACGTGCCGATGCCGACGGCGCACCGGCGCACGGCCAGCGCCTCCAGTCTCCGGCCGGCCTCGTCCACGCGGATCACCCGCGGGTCCCGGCCGCCGATGTTGATCACGGTCATCGCCCCGGGATGGTGCCGGAACGCGCCCAGCGCGTGGCACGCGGTCTCGGTGGCGGTCGTCGTCGCCTGCGCAACGCAGGTCGCCGCGAAGCCGGTGGCGCAGATCCCCGCGAGGTCCTTCTCGAGGACCTGGGCGTCGTCGAGCGCGGCCGCGAGCACCTCGTGGACGCATGCCTGGAAGTAGCCTCGCGTGGGCACGACCGAGCGGCCGATCACGTCGCCCGTGGCGCTCACGACGATCGCCTTGACGCACTCGGTTCCCACGTCCACGCCTGCCGCGGCCCGATTCTCGCTGTTCAAAGGCAAACCCTCGCTTTCTCCCGCGATCCCAAAATCAGCCCCGCCCGCGCACCTGTTCCTCGTGCTGCTCGAGAAAGTCCGCGAGGAGGCTCTCGAGGCGCTCCGTCGAGAAGAGTCTCGCGTCGTGCGAATCCGCCTCGAGGACGAACGAGGGCAGGCCCGTCAGCCGACGCACGCGGACCTCGAGACCGAAGCGGACGTTGCTGTGCTCTGGGGAGGTCCGGCATTCGTGATAGACCACGCCGTCCACGCCGAATTCCTCGAGCTGCTGCACGATGGACGCCGCCTTGTAGTCCTCCGACCGGTTCGGGAAGATGCTCATGTAGGTCCGTGCCATGCTTTCCATCGGGTTGTCCGGGTCGAGGCCGGAGAGGGCGAAGTTCGACGCGAAGGTGGAGGCAACGAGCGCCGCCTTGCGATCGGCGAAGAGCTTCGACAGCGGCCGGAGCGCGCTCCAGATCGGCGGGCCGTCCCAGTAGAACCGGTGCCGCTCGCCCTGGACCGCGGCGACGCCGTGCACCAACCGGTCCTCGAGCTCGGCCTTGAGAAGCGAGTAGTACTCCACGGCCTGCGGCGTGCCCCTCAAGAGCACCATCGGCGCGACGTGGACCAGCGTGTCGAAGAACGACATCGGCGACGGCACCGCGCGCGCCAGCGTGAGGATCTCGGACCAGAGGCTTGCCGCGTGCGCGGAATACCCCACGACCTCGGCCAGCCGGTCGATGTCGAGCCTCGATCCGGTGACCTGCTCGAGACGACTCGTCAGGCGGAGCAGCTGGTGGACGGCGGCGTCCACGTCGATGCGGTCGATCTCGCCTAGCGCCGCGGGCGGGTGAAGCCCGAAGACCGGCACGCCGTAGTGCCCGCCGTAGTACTCGAACCAGCTGATCAGGCTGTGTCCGTTGTTCGTGCTGTAGACGACCATGTCGGGACGAGGAGGCCCCGAGATGCCGTGCGCGGTGACGAGCGGGCTGTCGCCGGCGAGGAGCGCTCCGATGTCGCACCGCATGGCCGAGCTGACGAATTGCGAGAACCCCTCGGCGGCCGCGCGGGGAATGTACTTGTTCCCCTGGCGGCTCGCTCCGATGAGGGCCGCGTGGTTCTCGGGGAAGTACGGCGTCATCCCGAGAGCGCGAACGAGCTCCACCGGGCCGAGACCCGAGCAACATGCGACGAGGCGCTGCGGGTCGTCCGACGCCGCCTGGAGGTCGAGGTAGTAGGCGTGCACCATCTCCTTCAGGAGAACGGCGCTGCGGAGCGGCGCGCCGCCGTTCGGCATCCCGCCGTCGAGGCCCATCGGCGTGGCGCGCGCCGGCTCGGAATCTCGCGCCGCCGTCGCCTCCTGGAGCTTCTGCGCGATCTCCTGGCGCCTCATGATCTTCTGCCGTTCCCGCGAGTGGATGAAGTGGACGAGGGCCTTGTTGTGGGGGGAGAGGATGCCGAGCCTCGTCCCCTCGTCCACGATCGCGCCGTTGATGGCGTCCACCTCGGTCTGCTGGCCGCGGGTCAGGTCCTGCCACATCGAGGGCCGGTTCTTCCCGAGCGCCTTGAGCGACCCGATCACGGGCCGGAAGGGATCCTCCTCGTCCACGATCGGCACGCCGTGGGCGCGCATCACCGCGATGCACTCGCCGCAGAGGTCCCGCATGAACACCATGAGGTCTTCGTCGGCGAGCATCTCGCGGCAGGTCAGCCCGGTCACGGCGGAGACCGGATTGACCACGGCGTTGTGCAGCAGCTTCTGCCAGATGACGCTGTCGATGCTGGGGACGACGTCGGTGGGCAGCCCCGCGCCGCTCAGGAGCTTGCCGATCGCCTCGATTTCCGCCGTGATCTTTCCCGTGTGCGGCGCGATCTGGATCGGCTTGATCCCTGCCCGGAAGTGGATCCGGTTGGGGCCGGTGTGCTGGATGCTGTGGTAGGTGATCCCGCACAGCACGCGCTCTTCGCCCAGGAGGCGCGCCATCACCTGGGTGTTCCCGATGCCGTTCTGGAGCGAGAGGACCTTGGACGATGGGCCGATGACCGGCATCGCCGCGCGGATCGCCTCCTCCGTCTGATAGGTCTTGACCGCGACGAAGATCACGTCGAAGGGGGCGGAGCCCTCGTACGACGAGATGACCTGCAGCTTGATGCAGCGCTCGTCCCTGCCGTCCTGCGTGACGAAGATCCCCATCTCGGACAGCAGGCGCGCGCGTGCCTTGTTGACCTCGACGAGCGTGACGTCCTCGCCGGCCTCCGACAGGTGCGCGCCGATCAGGCCGCCGAGCGCCCCCGCGCCGACCACCAGGATCCGCATCCCGCCTCCTCGCTCGCCGACCTTGCTCGGGGCGGCGCCGCTCAACGGTTCTTCCAGACCGGCTCGCGCTTCTCGAAGAAGGACGCGATCCCCTCCCGAACGTCCTCGGACGGCATCAGCTCCTCGAGGAAGACCTTCTCCGCCTCCCGCCGCGCCTCCTCGAACGGCCGGCCGGCGAGCCGCCGCACCATCCTCGCGTTGAGGCGCATCACGAGAGGGCTCGCGCGGCGGAAGTCGGCGAGGACCTCGTCGAGCGCCGCCCGGAGCCCCTCCGGGGGAACGACGCGCGACACGAGGCCCATGGCCTGCATCTCCGCGGCGGTGTAGGTCCTGCCCGAGCAGGTCACCTCCATCGCGCGCGCCGGGCCGATCCGGGCCGGGAGCCACGCGACCCCGACGGGGGCGAAGAAGCCGATGCGGATCTCCGGCTGGCCGAACTTCGCCCGCTCGCTCGCGAGCAGCACGTCGGCCATCATCGCCAGCTCGAAGCCAGCGCCGAGCGCGGCGCCGTCCACCGCCATGACGATCGGGAGCTCGAGGGCGCCGAGGATCGAGAACAACCGGCTGAACGCCGCGATCATCTCCGGCGCCTGCTCGGGACGGTGCTCGCCGACGTCCGCGCCGGCGCTGAACGCCTTTCCGGTCGACGTGAACGCGGCCGCCTTGAGGGACCGGTCCGCGCGGACGTCCGCGAGCGCGTCCGCGATCGAGGCCATCATCGAGGCGGTCAGGATGTTGAGCGGCGGCGCGTCGAGGGTCACGAGCGCGATGCCGTCGGTCTTCTCGAGCCGGACTCCCTTGCCGTCTCCGCTCATGGCGCCGCCTCCGCCGGCAGGGGCTCCTTGAACCAGGTGGTCCCCGGCCGCTCCAGCGTGTAGTGCACCTTGATGTCCGGGAGCTCCTCGAAGAGGCGCGGCACGACCTGCACGTCCATGCCGATCCGGATCTCCTCCTCCGGGATCGACTCGCCGAACCAGGCGAGCAGGCGCCCCGTCTCCTCGAGGTCCACGACGCCGATCGTGTACGGGACCTCGTCCTCGAACCCGGCGGGGGCCGCGTCGATCCGCGTCCAGGTGACGATCTTCCCGCGGCCGCTCAGCTCCTGCCAGCCGAAATCGCCGGAGAGGCACTTCGGGCAGTCGGCGCGCGGGGGGAAGGAGACGAGCCCGCACGCGGCGCAGCGGGACGCGACGATCCGCCCCGTCTTGAGGCGGTCGGCGAACTCCGCCACCTTGGTGTGAGGGCAGTAGCTGACTTTGCCGAACCATGAGAACACGGCGTCAGTCCCTCCGGTAGACGTTGACGAAGCAGTACTGCCCGATCCCGCCGACGTTGTGGGTCAGCCCGACGTCGGCGCCGGGAACCTGGCGCTCGCCGCACTCGCCGCGGAGCTGCCGCACGATCTCGTAGGCCATCGACACGCCGGTCGCGCCGATCGGGTGCCCCTTCGCCTTGAGCCCGCCGTCCACGTTCACCGGCGTTGCGCCGCCGATGTAGGACTGACGCGCCTCGACGAAGGCGCCCCCCCGTCCCTTCTCGCAGAAGCCGAGGTCCTCGTACGCCATGATCTCGGCGATCGTGAAGCAGTCGTGGACGTCGGCGACCTTGACGTCGCGCGCCGCGATTCCCGCCATCGCGTAGGCCTGCCGCGAGGCCTCGGCCGCCGACGGCAGCCCGGTCAGGTCCGGCCGGCGCAGGACGGACATGCTCGAGGAGGCGCACCCGACGCCGTCGAGCCAGACGGCCGGGCGGCCCATCGTCCTCGCGCGCTTCTCCGACGCGAGGATCAGGCAGGCGGCGCCGTCGGCGTTCGCGCAGCAGTCGTACACCACGAACGGCGACGCCACCGGCTCGGACGCCAGCGCCTTTTCGAGCGTGATCTCCTTCCGGAACAGCGCCTTCTCGTTCCGCGCGCCGTAGTAGTGGTTCTTCACCGCGACGAGGGACAGTTGCTCGCGCGTCGTCCCGAACTCGTGCATGTGCCGCCGGGCGAACATCGCGTAGTAGCCGGGAAAAGTGGTGCCGAAGACCGACTCCCACTGGACCTCGCCCACCCGCCCCATCAGCGCGAGGATCTCCGCCGTCGTCAGCTCGGTCATCTTCTGGCAGCCGATGACCGCCACGACCTCGTGGAGCCCCGACCGGATCGCCATCCACGCCGTGCGGACCGCCGCCGATCCCGACGCGCACGCGACCTCCGTCAGCCACGTCGGCTTCGGGTTCAGCCCGAGGTACTCCTGGACCACCCCCGCGAGCGACCGCTGCTTGTGGTACTCCGGCACCGAGCCGATCACCGAAGCGTCGATCGCGTCCGGCCCGATCCCGGCGTCCGAGAGCGCGTCGCGGTAAGCCTCGAAAGCAAGCTCCTGCACGGTCGCATCCGACCGCTGCCCGAACCTGCCGTGACCTATTCCGACGACTCCTACCCGCGTCATCGACCGTCTCCTACTACCAAAAGCCGGGAGTTCTCGTTCGAGGTCGACCCGAAGCGGCCCTGTTTTCGCGCGGCCATCTCTTCCTTGGATGGCCGCGCGAAAACCGGAGCGAGGCGGCGCGGCGACTCGCGCCGCGCGACGCCGAAGCGTGCCGCGCGGGTCGACCTCGAACGAGAACTCCCGGCGTTGCACGCCGAGGACACCCGGCTAGATGTACTGTCCACCGTCCACCTTGATGACCTCGCCCGTGACGTGACGCGAGGCGTCGGAGCAGAAGAAGGCGACGACGTTCGCCACGTCGTCCGCGGTCGCGATCCGGCCGAGCACGGTCTCCTTGACGGCGGCGTTCAGGAACTCGGGAGCGAGCGACTCCGCCATCTCGGTCATCACCATGCCCGGCGCGACGCAGTTGACGTTGACGTTGAACTTCCCGAGCTCCTTCGCGAGCGACTTGGTCAGCGCGATGTTCCCGGCCTTCGACGCGGAGTAGTTCGACTGGGCGAACTTCCCGCGGATCCCGTTGATCGAGGAGACGTTGACGATCTTGCCGCTGCGCCGGTCCTTGAACACCCGCGCCGCGGCGCGGTTGTAGTTGAAATACCCCTTCAGGTTCGTCTCGATGACGGTGTCCCACTGCTTCTCGGTCATCTTCCAGACCACGCCGTCCCAGGTGATCCCGGCGTTGCAGACGAGGATGTCGAGCCGGCCGAATTCCGCGACGATCGAGTCCACCGCGCGGTCGGCGGCGGCGAAGTCGGCGACGTCGGCCTGGATCGGCATCGCGCGCCGCCCCGTCTTGCGGACCTCTTCCGCCACGGCCTCCGCCGCGTCGGCCCGCCCGCGGTACGTGAACGCGACGTCGCACCCCCGCCGGGCCAGGCCGAGGACCACGGCGGCGCCGATCCCTCGGCTTCCCCCCGTCACGAGCGCCACCTTGCCTTCGAGCCCGAGGTCCATCACGCCACCCCTCACTTCTTCCCGAGCGGCGCGCCGCACTTGCCGCAGAAGGCGAACTCCGAGGGGATCCCCTTCGCGCCGCACGACGCGCACGCATGGCGGTAGGGACCCCACAGAAACTCGCTGCTCCGGCCCGACGCGGCCGCCTCGCGGAGGCCCCGGTAGTCCGGCTTGCGCTTCTCGACGAACGATTGCATCCCCTCGTACGGCTCGAGCGAGGTGAAGTGCGTCGAGAGCCAGTCCCGGGCGTGGCCGACCGTGGAGAACCAGGCGGCCTCCTTCCAGTAGTTGACCTGCTGCTTGGTGTACCGGGTGCACTCGGGGAACTTGTCGAGGCACTGCTCCGCCATCGCCGCGACCTCCGCGTCGAGCCTGTCGCGCGGGACCACCCGGTTGACGAGCCCCCACTCGAGTGCCTGCTTCGCGGGGACCCTGGGGTTCAGGAACAGCATCTCCCGCGCGCGACGGTCGCCGACGTGGAGGCTCAGCCATTGCGTCGCGCCGCCGCAGGCGACGCTGCCGACGCTGGTGCCCACCTGGGCGACGTAGGTGTCGTCGGCCATGACGGCCAGGTCGCAGGCGAGCTGCGACTCGTTGCCGCCGCCGACCGCCATGCCGTTGATCCTGGCGATGGTCACCTTGCCGCTCCGCAGGATGCACTCGATGTACCGGCTGAAGAGGCCCATGTACTTGAAGTAGTCCCGCGGCTTCTGCGTGTAGACCGTGGCGTACTCCTTGACGTCGCCGCCGGTGCAGAACGCCTTGTCGCCCGCGCCGGTCAGCACGATGACGCCGACGCCGTCGTCGGACGACGCGTCGTCGAACGCCGCGATCAGCTCGCGCAGCGTGTCGGTGGAGTACGAGTTGTAGACCTCGGGCCGGTTGATGGTGATCCGGGCCGTCATGTCCTTCTTCTCGTAGAGGACGTCCTTGAAGTTCAGCTCGGCGGCCGGCCTCGAGGGGAACATGTCCATCGTCGGTTTCCTCCGTGTCTCGGTCCGAATCAGGTCATCCGCGGCGGGGGAGGCGCCCCCACGGGGCGCCTCCGCCCGCCGCCGCTCTATTCGTCTTCCCCGGTACCCGGCGCCTTCCCGCGCACGCGCTCGCGCAGCGAGATCGCGCCGCTCTTGCCGTAACGCACCGCCAGCAGCTCGGCCGCGATCGAGACCGCGATCTCCCCGGGCGAGCGGCCGCCCGTGTCCAGGCCGATCGGAGCCCGCACGTCCTCGAGGCGCCTGCGCTTCGCCTCGTCGGTGCCGAGGCTCTTGAAGACCCGGGCGACCTTCGCGCGGCTCCCGATCATCCCCAGGTAGCGCCACGGCTTCTCGAGGCACGAGGCGAGCACCGCCTCGTCCTGCTCGTGGCCGTGGGTCACGATCACGACGTAGGTCGTCTCGTCGAACGGGAGGGACGAGACGGCCGCGGGGAGCGGCTGGTGGACGAGCCGCACGGTCCGGGGGAAGCGCGCGGGATCGGGGAAGCCGGGCCGGTCGTCGAGCACGGTCACCTTGAACCCGGCGGCCTCCGCGACCGGCGCCAGCGCGATCCCGATGTGCCCCGCGCCGAACACGTGAAGCCGCGGCGGGACGAGGCAGGGCTGGACGTAGAAGTCGGCCTTGCCGACGCAGGCCTTGTCCAGGTTCTGCCCGGCCCCTCCGGAGAAGTCGTAGTGGAAGCGGCGCGGCCGCCCGTCGGCGAGCGCCTCGAGCGCGTGCCGGACGATCTTGTGCTCGAGGTCGCCGCCGCCCACCGTCCCGACGATCGTCCCGTCCTCGCGCACCGCCATGGCGGCGCCCATGCCGCGCGGGGCGGACCCCTCGGTTCCGACCACGGTCACGAGCGCGACGGGGCGTCCCTCCCCGGCCAGGTCCACGAATTCCCGGTACGCGTCGAGCTCGAGGCGCTCGACCGGCTCGCCGATCTCGACGAGCGGGCCGGGCCCCGGAACGGCGCGCGGCTTGCGGGGCGTCATGGCGCCTCCGTTCCGCGGGCGAGGCCGCGGAGCACCAGGTCCGCCATCTCGTCGCCGAGGCGCTCGACCGGGCCGTCGCGGTTCGCGTCGTACCACATGAAGATCCAGTTGAGCATGCCGAACACGAACAGGGTCCGGTGGCGGCCGACGAGGCCGCCGGGATCCTGCCTCCCCTCGCGCGCGAGGAGGTCCTCGATCACCGTGGCGACCAGGCGGTAGTAGCGGCGGCGGAGGGTCTCGATCTCGCGGTACGCCTCGTCGCGCACCGATTCGAGCTCGAACGTGCAGACCTTCATCTCGCTCGGGTGCTTCGCGTAGAACGCGAGGTGCCCGACGATCAGCCGGCGGAGCTTGTTCTCGGGCGGCTCCGGCACCGCGAACTCCGCCTGCTGCGCCTCGAGGAGCGACGAGAAGGTCCGGTGCTGGATCTTGAAGAGCAGGTCTTCCTTGCTCTTGAAGTAGTAGTACATGCCGGGGAGGCTGACCCCGGTCTCGCGCCCGACGTCGCGGATCGCCGTCTGCTCGTACCCCTTCCGCGCGATCAGCGAGGCCGCGGTGGACAGCAGGTGCTCGAGCTTTTGCTGCGTCCCGGCGCGCGGCCGGCGCACCCGCTCCCTCGGCATCACCGCGTCGGACGCCCTCGTCGCGCTCACCGTCAGCCTCTCCGGCATCCGCGCTTCGAGGCGGGGGCCGCGTCCGCCACGGGCTCCGGCAGCTTCCCGAGTCCGCGCAGGATCTTCTCGGGGGTGATCGGAAGCTCGGTCACCCTTACGCCGCAGGCGTCGTAGATCGCGTTGGCGATCGCGCCGAGCGCGGGCAGGAGCGATCCCTCGCCGATCTCCTTCGCGCCGAACGGCCCCCGCGGCTCGTAGCTCTCGACCGCCGCCGTGCGGATCTCGGGGGCCTCGCGGATCGTGGGCAAGAGGTAGTCGTGCAGGTTCGGGTTCTCGGGCGCGCCCGAGGCGTCGAAGGTCGTGTCCTCGAGGAGGGTCTCGCCGAGCCCCATGATCATCGCCCCCTCCACCTGGCCGTGGAAGGTGACCGGGTTGACCACGGTGCCCGCGTCGCTGAAGTCGGTGAATCGGTCGACGGTGACGTAACCGGTCTCGAGATCCACGGTCACCTCGGCGACCGCGGTCGAGAAGCTGTACGCCGGCGAGGTGCCGACCGTGCCTCCCTTGAACTCCCCGCCGAGGTGGACCGGCGGCGAGTAGGAGCCCGTGCCTACGACCGGCCCCCTCGCCGAGAACGCGAGGCGCGCCGCCTCGGCCCAGTCCATGCCGATGTCGGGGTGCTGCGGCACGAAGATCCGCCCGTTCCTGGCGATGAAGCCGTGCGGGTCGCAGCCGAGGCGCCTGCCCGCCGCCTCGAGAACCTGCGCCTTGACCGCGGCGGCCGCCTGGCGGACCGCGTTCCCACCCATCAGCGTGACGCGGCTCGAATACGAGCCGAGGTCGAGCGGGCTCAGCACCGTGTCGCAGTCCGCGAGCCAGACCCATCCGTACGGGATCCCCAGCTCCTCCGCGGCGATCTGGACGAGCACCGTGTCGGAGCCCTGGCCGATGTCGGCGGCGGCGATGTGCAGCGACGCCCCCGTGCCGTCCTCGTGGACGCGGATCATGGCGTTCGAGTGCGGGAACTGCGACCGGTAGATCGGGTAACCCGCGCCCGACACGAAGCCGCCGCACCCGACGCCGATCCCCTTGCCGCGCGGGAGGCGTCCCTTCTTCCCGGCCCATCCCGACCGTTCGCGCGCCTGCTCGAGCGTGGGGATGAACTCGCACGACGAGACGTCGAGCGCGTTGCAGGTCCGCGTCCCCGGCGTCATCGCGTTCTTGAGGCGGATCTCGAACGGGTCGAGGCCGAGGTCCTCGGCGAGCATGTCCATCATGGACTCGAAGGCGAAGCGCGGCTGCGGGACGCCGTGGCCGCGGAACGCCCCCGACGCCGGCAGGTTCGTGTACACGCGCAGGCCGTCGTACTTGTAATTCGGGAACTTGTAGAGCGTCGGGAGCATCGAGCCGGCGTAGTAGGCGGTGATCACGCCGTACGACGTGTACGCGCCGCCGTCGAGGACCGACCGGAAGTCGACCGCGGTGATCGTCCCGTCGCGCTTCACGCCGACCTTGAGGTCCATGTACTGCTTGTGGCGGCCGCGGAAGTGCAGGACCATCTCCTCCCGCGTGTACTCCATCATCACCGGGCGGCCGGTCCGTCGAGCGAAGATCGCGGCGCAGAAGTCGAGCGCCGTCGTCTCGGCCTTGGCGCCGAAGCCGCCGCCGACCGCCGGCTTGATCACTCGGATCGAGCCCATCGGGATCCCGAGCGTCCGCGACATCGTTCGGTGGAGGTAGTGAGGCGTTTGCGTCGACGACCAGAGGGTCAGCCGCTCCCCGTGGTGCTCCCACCGCGCGAGCGCGGCGTGCGGCTCGAGCGGGCTCTGATAGGTCCGGTTCCCGACGAAGCGCTGCTCGCGGACGTGGTCGGCCTCGGCGAATCCCTTCTCGACGTCGCCGAAATCCCACTCGACGCGCGTGTTGACGTTTCCGGCGTATCGCGGGTTTTCGGGGTGGATCACGGGGGCGCCCGGGGCTGTCGCCGCGTCGGGGTCGAAGACCGCGGGCAGCTCCTCGTACTCCACGTCGATCAGCGCGAGCGCCCGCTCCGCCGTTTGCTCGTCCACGGCGGCGACGGCGGCGACCTCGTCGCCGACGTAGCGGACGCGGTCCTTCGCCAGGATCTGCTCGTCGTAGCGGGCGGGACTGACGCCGTACCACGCGTCCGGCACGTCCTGCCCCGTGATCACGTCGAGGACGCCCGGGAGCGCCCGGGCGCGGCTCGTGTCGATCTTCTTCACGATGCCGTGCGCGATCGGGCTCGTCAGGATCTTCCCGTAGATCATCCCCGGCAGGCGCAGGTCGGCGGTGTACTTCGCGCGTCCCGACACCTTGTCCGGCGCGTCGTAGCGGGTGACGCCGTGCCCCACGACGTCGTGGTCGCGCTCCTGGTCGCGCTCGGAGTCGTCGAGGGGGCGCGTGTCGAGCGGGGCCGAGGCGAATTCCTTCCACCCCGTCACGGCCTTCAGGATGCGCGGGTAGGCGGCGCAGCGGCAGAGGTTGCCGCCGAGCGCCTCCTTCACGTCGTCGTCGGTGGGGGAGGGGTTCCGGTCGATCAGCCCCTTCGCGGACATGATCGTGCCGGGGGTGCAGTACCCGCACTGGAGCGCGCCGTGCTTGACGAACGCCTTCTGCAGCGGGTGCAGCTCGCCGCCTTCCCCGAGCCCCTCGATCGTCGTGACACGCTTCCCGTCCGCCTGCGCGGCGAGCGTGATGCACGACGCCACGGGATGGCCGTCGAGGAGGACGGTGCAGGCGCCGCAGTCGCCGGACTCGCACCCCTTCTTCGTGCCGGTGAGATTCAGGTGGTTCCGCAGCAGCGTCAGCAGGGTGGTGTTCGGCTTGACCGCGACGGCGTGCGGTTGGCCGTTGACCTCGAGCCGGACGACGAGCTCGGCACTCATGCGGCACGCTCCCGCGCGCGCAGCGCCGCCTCGGCGAGCGCGCGCCGGGCGAGCACCTCGACGAGGTGCCGCCGGAACGCCTCCGTCCCGCGGAGATCGGTGATCGGCCGGGCCTCCTCGGCCGCCTCGCGCGCCGCGCGCGCGAACGTCTCGTCGGTCGCCTGCTGCCCTTCGAGGAGCGCCGCGGTCTTCACGGCCAGCAGGGGAATCGGCGCCACGGAGCCGAGCGCCACGCGCGCCGCGGCAATTCGCTTGCCGTCGAGGACGAGGCGGACCGCGACCGATGCGACCGCGAGCGCCGAGCCTCGACGCAACGCGAAACGCTGGTAGCTGACCCCGGAGTGCCTAGGCTGGGACGGGATGAGCACCTCGACCAGGAGCTCGCCCGGCTGGAGGACGGTGCGCCGCGGGCCGGCGAACAGCTCCTCCGCGGGGATCTCGCGCTGCCCGGACCCGCTCGCGAGGCGCACCGTGGCTCCCGCCACGATGCACGGCGGCGGCGTGTCGGCGCAGGGGACGGCGCGGCAGAAGTTCCCGCCGATCGTCGCGAGGCTGCGAATCTGCGGGCTGCCGAGCGACATCGCCGCCTCGGCAAGCGCGGGAAGAGCCCGTCGCACCTCGACCGACGCGCCCACCTCGCGGATCGTCGTCATCGCCCCGATCCTGAGGTGACCGCCGCTCGTCGAGATCCCGGTCAGCTCCGGCACGCGATCAAGGGCGATCAGATGAGCCGCGGTCTCCGCGCCTCGCCGGAAGTCGGGCATCAGCTCGGTGCCGCCCGCGAGGTAGAGCGCGCCCGCACCGAGCCGTCCCGGCAGCGCGCACGCCTCGGCCAGGGACTCCGGCCGGTGAAACGAAAAATCGCACGACGCCATGTGCTGCTCCGCCCACCGTGCCCTTCCGGCCTTTGGCTCGAAAGGGCTCTTATGGAGTCTCGAACGAACGTTCGATAGGGTACGCTTGTTCGGATACGACGGCAACCGGAATCTGCGGATGATCGGGACCGCGCGACCGGCACCCGTGCTCACGCATAAACTGCTTTTTTACAATTAGTTGTGCGTTTGGCGACGCAGGTTCGGCTTGGACACCTTGCCACGCCGCGCGGGGAGCGGATCAGGCCTCGAACGCTTTCCGGACGACGTCGACGACGCGCCTGGCCTGACGCCGGGCTTCCCGCGCGTCCGCCTCGCGGTAGAAGTCCGAGGGGGTGAGGTCCTCGCTCCCGTAGAACGAAAGCTCGCGGTCGCGCCTCAGCCTTCGCGAGATCTCGCAGAGCTCGTCGAGCGCCGACGCGGCGGGCTTCGGGAGGCGAGCGGCGTTCTCCCGCAGGATGTCGCTCACGTCGTGAACCCTCGGGGCCTCGATGTCGCATCGCCGGAGGAGCCCTTTGAGCGCCAGCTCGACGACCTCCTGGGATTCGCGGACCACGTCGGCCCAGCCGCGCTCCTCGTGGAGGACGTCCACCGCCTTGAGCCGCCGCGAGGCCCTCTCGAGGTAGTCCCTGGCCAGGTCGGGATTCCTCACCGGCGCCTCCCCTCGCGCACCCAGTACGGGTGACCGTGGACGGTCTTCCGGGAAACGGCCCCTTCCGCGACGAGGTCGCGGAGCTCGATGAGAAAGCGCGCGAGACGGCGGTCGCGGTCGCCGAGCACGATTCCCTCGCGGGCGACCTCGAGCCAGATCCCGCCGGCATCGCTTGCGGACGCCGGAAGCGCCACGAACTGGGGAGAGACGCGACGGTCGTCGCTCCTCCCTCCCGACGTCACGATCTCGTCCCACCGATCGTAGAGCGAGCGCTCGATCCGCGTCCCGGGCTCGAGCACGACTAGGAGATCGACGTCGGAGACGGCCGTCGCATCGCCTCTCGCCGCCGAGCCGAAGAGGGCGACACCCACGAGCTCGCCGGCCCACGAGCGCTCCACGGCGTCGAGCAAGCCCGGCTCGACCCCGGCCGTTCGGCGGACCGGCGAAGCCGCTGCCGGGGCGAGGCCCTCGTCGAGCAGGCGAACGCACAGCGCATTCAGGGACATGCCTCGATCCCGCGCACGGTCCCGCAGCCGCCGATGCAGCTCGGGCGGCACCCGGACGACGAACCTGCCGGAAAGATCGCTCACGAAATGATACTACAATGATACTATCATCGTGTCAAGCGGTACCACCGCAAGAGGGAGGCTCGCCGCCACCGGGTCCGCGGGCGAGCAGGAGGGTCGTCGTCTGCGTTTCTGCGGAGATGAGTACTCGAACGGCGCATGGCGGACGCGAGATCGTGGAATGTGCGTCGGTGAGCCGAATCTCCCGGAAAGGGTGTCATAACCGGTCACCCTGTCTCGGATCACGTCGACAAGGCGCGCTTCCTTCGCGGCGCGGGGGAGCGAGACGCTACCCCACAATCTCGCGTCCACCCCGCGGAAGGCGAGGTGGTGATCGACGGCGTATGATCCCCTTCCTGTTGGAGAACCCGAGCAAACCATGCGGACGGCTCGATGGATCGCTCGCATCGCCTTGTCGCTCGCGGCTTCGGCCGGCTTGGCGATGGCAGAGGCGCCGGCCTGTCCGTTCTCGCGATCCAAGCCGTGCATCGTCGATCTTCACGGCCCGGGAGCTCCGTCCGCAAGCGCCGAGTGCGAATCCCCCGAGTGGAAGAAGATCCTGACCTTCACGCTCCCCGGACGCATCCAGGACGCCAACGGCGACGGGTGGAGCGAGACGGTGATGGAGGTCGAGCTCGATCCGACGGCCGGCTGCGGGTGCGCGACCTTTCGCGTGTACTTCGAGGAGCCCGTGCGCTCTTTCTCCGTCAACATCGGCGATTCTCCGACGAACAACGGCTACGGGGGCGACGAGGGAACGACCTTTCGCGAGGCCGAGATGGAGCTCAGGGGCTCGACGCTGCGTGTCTATTCGGCTTCGAAGCACCCCGGATCGGGCATCGTCGACAAGATCCTGGAGATGGAGCTGCCACGACTCTCCGGCCGGTTCACGGATATCGAGGTCTGCGATCAGTCCCTGGGCTTCTCGATGCCGGGCGGTCTCGCGGACGGGCGGGAGATGCACTGGAAGGTCCAGACACCCACCTCCGGGATGCTGTACGACCTGTTTCCCCGGACCGCGCGGGATGCACTTCCCGGCGCGAAGAAACGGGACGCGGGAATCTACGCTGCCTTCAACCGCGTCATCCACGACAAGTCGGGATCTCCGCGGCCCGCGACCCGCTTCGGAACCGGCGTCCGGCGCATCGAGGTGCGCCTCTCGCCGTGAGGAGGTCCGGACCTGCTCATTCTCCGAGGGTGGCCATCCACACGTCACGGCCTGTTGACGAGAGCACCTCGTAAAGAGTGCCGCCGTCGCGAGACAAACCGATCGAGCCGGCCAGATCGCTCGGCTCCACTCCTTGGATTACCGTCGCCTCGCCGGTGACGACGTCGAGCGCCAGCACCTTCCTGCCATCGATGAAGAGCAGTCTCCGACCGCCCGGCATCCACAAGGGATCCCGCCCCGACCTCGTCAGCCGTCTGTACCGCCGATCGCGGGTCGAGTAGACCGCGATCCCTCCCATGGTGCCGGCGATCTCGTTCCCGTCCGCGGACCAGGACCATGGCACGAAGGCAGGCTCTCCCGGCCCGGGGGCCGGGAGCGGCTCGACCGCGCTCTCCTCCGAGCGCGCGCTTTCTCGGGCCAAGTACGCGCCTTGACCGGGCGAGCTGAACGCGATGGTCTTCCCGTCCGGCGACCAGACGGGTTTCAGCGCGTCCCCGTGCGGCGCCCCCGCGTATCGCCTGAGCTCCGAGCCGTCCGGCCGGATCGTCCAGATCGCCATGGTCCCGTCGCGATCCGAATGGAACGCGATCCGGTCGCCGAGTGGCGACCACCGCGGAGCGCCGTCCCGAAAGGGATCGTCCGTGAGAAACCGCGGTTCGAGGCTCCCGTCCGAGGTCATCACCGCGATGTCTTCCTGAGGCGACAGCGCCTGCGCGACCAGGATCCGCCCGTCCGGGGAAGGATCGGGTGAGAGGATCACCGCCGGGTGGCGGGGAAACGCAACCGCCGGGCCCGCCGGCGCGACTCGGGCCGGGTCGAGAGGCACTCGATGCAACCGTCCCTGCTCGGCCGTTTCCAGGACCACGAGGCGCCGGCCGTCGGCGGACATCGAGGAGAAGAACTCCTTGGCGAAGGCGGCGGTCGAGACGGCCACGGGGGCGCCGAGCGGGCGGCCGGTGGATTCCTCCACGCCGATGCTCCACAGGCCCAGTCGGCCGTTCCTCTCGCTGCCGAACAGCAACCGCGTGCCGCCCGAGGCCCACACGGGACTCCAGTCGGGCTCGGCGTCATCCGTGACGTGCAGGAGTCCGCCGCCGTCGGGAGCCACGGTCCACAGGTCGGTCTGGCCTCCGCTCAGCGAGGTGAAGGCGATCCGGGAGCCATGGGGGGACCAGGATGGAGCGGTGACGTTCATGTTGCGAAGAGTCCGGACCCGTCTCGATCCGAGGTTGACCACCGCGAGCCGACCGGCCTCTCCGTGGGAAACGGGACTCGAATCGACGCCTGACTTGTAAGCGACGGCGATCTCCCGGCCGTCCGGCGACCACGAGAGCGCTCCGGTCGGGGAGGGGATCGTGCGCAGCGTCCCATCGGCGAGGCTCGCCAACGCGAGCGCCGGACGCCCGTCCTGGGTGGTGCCGAACGCGACGCTCCGTCCGTCCGGAGAAATCGCGGGAGTGCTTCCCTCGGGCCTACCGCAGCTCAGGCAGGAGGGCTCGCCCGAGGGGAGATCCTGCACGTAGACGTCCCATCTTGTCGAACCGGTTCGCGACATGTAGGCCAGCCTGCTCCCGTCCGGCGCGATCGAGAGCAGCGCTTTCTGGAGCGGGGTGTGATTGACGAGAGTGAAGACGAGAGGCGAGGCGATCGGCGCGACGGCGGGGTGCAGGGGTTCCCGCGAGGGGCGCCACCTCGAAGCGATCAGGATTACTCCCGCAAGAGCCACAGCGCCGGCGGCCAAGAGCGCCATGCGCGTCCTCGTCACGACTCTTCCGGCACGCCCGGGGGCCGCGGCGAGCGCCTCGCCCCTCGCGAAACGCGCGAGGTCGTCCACCAGCTCCGACGCGCGCTGATAGCGCTCCTCGGGGCGCCGCGCCATCGCGCGCTCGCAGATTCGGACCAGCGCGGTGGGTACGTCCGGGCGGCGCTCTGCCAACGTCGCGGGCGGTCCCGCCAGGACCCGCGCGAGGACGGCCGAAGGGATGCCCGGGTCGTACGGGCCGCGCCCGCACAGAACGGCGTAGAGGACCGCGCCCAGGCTGTAGATATCGCTCCGGCGGTCGGGCGGCGCGCCGAGAGCCTGCTCCGGGGGGATGTAGGCCGGTGTGCCGAGCACGTGGTGGGGCAGCGTGAAGGACTCGGCCAACACCTCGTGAACGAGACCGAAGTCGGTCAGGCGCGGCCGCCCATCCGCTCCGAGCAGTACGTTCTCGGGCTTGATGTCCCGGTGGATGAGCCCCTCTCCGTGCGCGTAATCGAGCGCGCCGCCCACCTCGGCGACGAGACCCGCCGCGCGGCGCGGCTCGATGGGCCCGCGCGCGAGCTCCTCGGCCAGCGAGCATCCCTCGACGAGCTCCATCGCGAAGTAGAGGACCCCTTCCGCCCGGCCGCTCGTGATCACGGAGACGATCCCGGGATGCCGGAGCCGGCCGGCGGCGCGGGCTTCCCGCAGGAATCGCACCGCGAGCCGCTCGTCGAGCGCCGCGCCGGCCGGGAGGATCTTCAGCGCGACCCGCCGGTCGAGCGACTCCTGATGGGCCTCGAAAACGACCCCCATACCTCCGCGGCCGATCTCGCGCACGAGCCGGAATTCGCCGAGCCGCTCGCCGCCCGGCAAATTGGGCGCGAGCGCGTCGTCCACCGCGCGCGCCTCCTGCGCCATCGGCTCGGCCAGCTCGCGCGCCACCATGCCGCTGTCAACGAGCGCGTCGACGAGCGAGATGTCGGCGCTCGAGGCCTCCTTGATCCTGGCGCACTTCTCGATCAGCTCGCGGGAGGCGATACCGCGCGCGACCAGGATCTCGCTCAGGATTCTCTCTTCACGCGAGAGCATGGAATCGCCTGGGGCCCGATCGCGCCGCGACCATCAACGCTCGATCGGGCTTCGGTGGCGTCGGGCGGCCCATCGGCCGTCCGCGGCCCCCGGCGACGGCTCGCCGGCGCGAGGTCCGAGATCGAGACGCTTGAGCTTCATGTAGAGCGTCGAGCGGTCCACTCCGAGGATCCGCGCCGCCTCGGCCTTGTTTCCCCGGGCCGCCACCATGGCCCGCTCGATCGCGGCGTCCTCTGCGTCCTGGAGGGTGCCCGCACGGCCCCCGCGCGGGCCGGGCGCGACGCACTCGGGAGGCAGGTGCTCCTCGCCTATCTCGTCCACCCGCAGGACGGCCAGCCGGCGCAGCACGTTCTGCAGCTCCCGCACGTTGCCGGGCCATGGATAGCCCAGCAGCCGGCGCATGGCCTTCGCCGAGAATCTCGGCGGAGGGCGATCCGGAACGATCCCCGGCATGAGCTCCGCGATCAGGGCCGGGATGTCGTCGGCCCGCTCGCGAAGCGGAGGAAGCCGCAGGCTCAGAACGTTCAAGCGGAAGAACAGATCCTGCCGGAACTCGCCCCGGCGGACCATCGAGTCGAGGTCGCGATGCGTCGCGGCGATGATGCGCACGTCCACGTGGATCGTCTCGCGCCCGCCGACACGTCGCATCTCCCCCGACTGGAGCACGCGCAGTAGGTCGGCCTGCATTCTCGGACTCATGTCCCCGACCTCGTCCAGGAACAGCGTGCCGCGGTGAGCGATCTCGAACAGGCCCGGCCGGGTCCTCTCGGCGCCCGTGAAAGCCCCGCGCTCGTGACCGAACAGCTCGCTTTCGAGAAGCGTCTCCGCCATGCCGGCGCAATTGGCCGCGACGAACTCCTTCTTGCGGCGGGGGCCGCGGGAGTGGATGAGGTGGGCGGCCATCTCCTTGCCCGAGCCCGTTTCGCCGAGGAGGATCACCGGCATCTCGGTCGGGACGATCAGGTCGAGTCTCCTGTAGACCTCCTGCATGGCGTCCGACGCGCCTACGAGACCCTCGTAACGCTGGCGCCTCTCGTCCTCCGTGTGGTGGCGGCGGATGGTCTCCTCGGCGGCCTCGAGCGCTCGCGTCTTCGCCTGGTGCTCCTTGGCATTGGCGAGAGCCCCCGCCGACTGCGCCGCGAAGAGGTCGAGGAGCTGAATCGTCGCCTCTGCGAAGACGTGCGAAGGGTCCCTCGTATCGAGATAGAGCACGCCGAAGGCGGCCCGCTCGTGGACGAGCGGAACGCAGGCGACCGACAGGGCCCCGATCTCGGCGAGGCTGCGGTTGAACGTGGTCTCGGAATAACTGTCGGACACCGACAGCACGACGCTCTTCTGCTCCCCTACGACCTTCCGGATGAGGGTGCGGCTCACCTCGAACGAGGGCTGTTCGATCTCGGACCAGTCCAAGTTCTCGGCGAGGGCGAACTCGTTCTCCTCTCCCTGGACCGTCACGACGAAGCCCCGCTGAGCACCGGCCAACTCGATGGCTTCGTGCAGGACGATGCGCAGCACCTGGTCCGGATCGTCCTCGGTCGCTAGCCGCTTGCCGAGCTCGACCAGGCGAAGCAGCGAGCGCCTATCGATCCCGGGATTGCTCGGGGTGCCCGGCTGGGCGGCGTTCGCGCCTTTCGCCGGGGAAGGGTTGTCGCGCTCGGCGGCCGCCTGTCCTGGTTCCGCGTCGCGGCCACTCCCCCGCATCGACGCGCGGCGCAGCGATTCGACCTCGTCGGTGATGAGGCGGGACAAGGTGTCGGCGCTCGGTCCCCGGCCCTCCGGCCTCGCTCGAAACGCCTCGATCGCTCGTGACAGGAGGGTCGAGGCGGTGACGAAATCGCCGTCGTCCCGGGCCAGACGGGCAAGGTCCACCTGGGCCCGCCACGCCGTGTCCCCCCCGGCGGATCCCAGGTCTTCCAGAATCTCCGCCGCCCGTTCCCGGTAGGCGGGGTCGTTCCGGGCCAACAGGATGCGGGCTCGCAGCAGGTCCCGCGCGCCGCAGGAGCAGCGCCCGGCGTCTGCCGCGTCGCCCGCGCACGATTCGAGGAGCCGAAGCCCCTCCGCGGCTAGTCCGCGCAGCGCCAGCGAGCACGCCTCCTGCAAGATCAGGTCGTCGTTTGCGTCGGCCAATTGTCTTCCCCGCCCGAAGGTTCGACCCGAGGCTAATACGCCAAAGGCGATCGTTTGTCTACCAATTCCTGTGGAGAAATCCTTCATCGTGGGATTCCCCCACGCCGATGCGCGTTCCGGTTCCAGCCTGACCCGTGGACAACCGCGAGCCGCGTGGGCAAACCGCCGCACCACAAGTCAAGTGAACAAAGGAGCTACGCAAGCCGAGTCGGTCCAGGGCGGGCCCCTCGATCGTTCTGGATCGCGTTCCTCGCGACGGGCATGGGCCTTGCGGTTGGGAACCTCGGGCGGAACGAAAGGGTGGCGAACATGCAGGGGAGCTTCGAGCGAATCGGGTCCGATTCCACGCACGGCCGTTTGAGGCGCCGGCAGGTCTCCCGTCTCGCGAGGACCCGTCGACGCCCTGCTCCCATGGAAGGGAGGATGGCGAGAACCGCTCGAAGCGTCTTCGCTCGACTCCGCTCTCCGAGCCTCGCGGGTAGCGCGACGTTGGCCGTAGGAGCCGCCTGGGCACAGGTCCCGCAGGTGATCACGTACCAGGGGCGCCTGTCCCACGCCGGGGGATTGCAGCCGGTCACCGGCTGCCCCGACATGACGTTTCGCATCTACACCTGGATGAACGGCTCGACCGCGCTCCGGACCGAGCCGTACTCCGGGCCGAGCCGCGTCCAGATCAGGAACGGGGAGCTCGGCATGGATTTGGGCAGCCTGGTCACGTTCGCATCGGCGGGGCTCCTCTTCGACCAGCCGTACTACCTGGGGATGCAGATCCTTCCGGACAGCGAGATGAGCCCGCGCAAGCCCTCTACGAGCGGGGGCTACGCGCTCCACGCGCTGAAGGCGCAGAAGGCGGACCACGCGAGCAAATCGGACCACGCGCAGAAGTCGGATCACGCGACCAACTCGGACAACGCGGGGCACGCGAAAAACGCGGACCAGGCTCAGAACGCGGACACGCTCGACTCGACGGCCTTTGCCCGCCTCGCTTCGGCCAACACGTTCTCGACGGGAACCCAGACGATTCAGACCGTCGCGGGTACCAAGGGTCTGGTGGTGAAGGGCGCCGCGGGCCAGACCGCAGCGCTCCTGGGGTGGCAGGATAGCGCCGGAGCCGTGCGCGGCTCCATCAGCGTGGTCGGCCAGATCACGGGATCCGGAACGGCGCTCTCCGACCTCAAAGCGAACCTGCCGTCGAGCGGAACCCTGTCGGAAGCCCGGCTCGCCGGAACCTACTCCGGGGCCCTCACGCTCTCGAGCGCCGCCAACAGATACGCCGGCAGCGGTGCAGGACCAACGGGGCTCAGCGCGTCCAACCTCGCGACGGGAACGCTCCCGAGCGCCAGGCTCTCCGGCACCTATTCCAGCGCCGTGACCCTCTCGGACCCGGCGGACAGCTTCAGCGGGGACGGCTCCCTGCTGACAGGGGTCGTCGCGCTCGTGTTCGTAGATGGAGGCGGTTGGATTGGCCACATCACGAGGGCGGCGGGATTCGGGAGAGCAACGTCGGCGCGGCTCGGAGGTTGCATGAACGCCAGAAATGCAACGGCGAATCGGTGGAACCGGCCAAGAGCGCGAGGCACCGGCGCGTTCGGCGCGGTCCTCGTTGGACGAACTCAGGGGGTACGGTGATGCGCTCATCTCGACTCGGTCGCGAATTCGAGGGATCGTCGCGAAGGCCCCGCCGCTCGGGAAGCTGGGGTCGTTCGAGTATCGCGGAGCTGGGAACACGAGGGACCAGCCACGAGGGAATGACGCGATTTTTCGTGATTCTCGAGGATGGATCGAGGGTCAACGGCGGGTTGGAAGCGCCGTCCGTTCGGCATGCCGCGTGGCTCGGAATCCCCTCGCCCCGCTCGGTGGGAGGACGAGACGATCCCACGAAGGGGCCAATCATGCGAAAGCATCCCGCTCTGCTGTTTTTCGCCTCTCTTCTTCTGCTGCTGGGGATGTCCTCGACCGCCCTCGCGCAGAGCCCACCTCCCTACCTGCAGCAATGGGGCTCGCCGGGCGCGGGCAACGGGCAGTTCGACACGCCGCAGGAAGTAGCGATCGACAGCAACGGCAACGTTTTCGCGGCGGATTACTGGAATCGCCGCATCCAGAAGTTCTCGAGCTCGGGAACGTATCTCCTGCAGTGGGGCTCGTTCGGAGAAGAAGACGGGCAATTCTACGAGCCGTATGGAATCGCGGTGGACGACAGCGGCAACGTCTTCGTGTCGGACAACGGGCTTCACCGAGTTCAGAAGTTCACGAACAACGGGACGTTCGTCGCGACGTGGGGCTCGTACGGCACCGGCAACGGGGAGTTCTCGGGCCCGGTCGGCATCTGTGTGGATCACGCGGGAAACGTCTATGTGGCCGAACAGTACAACAACCGCATCCAGAAATTCTCGAACGCCGGAGTGTTTGTCGCCAAGTGGGGGGCGACCGGCGTTGGCGACGGACAGTTCGTGCAGCCGTACGACGTCGCCGTGGACGCCAGCGGCAATATCTTCGTCGCGGAGCTCGGGAACAGTCGCATGCAGAAGTTGACGAGCGGTGGCGTTTTCGTCACCAAGTGGGGCGGCGCCGGCAGCGCCGACGGGCAGTTCGGGGAAGCTCGGAGCGTGGCGGTGGATTCCAGCGGTAACGTGTACGTGGCCGATGCAGGGAACAACCGGATCGAGGTGTTCACGAACGGCGGTGCGTTCATGACCCAATGGGGCTCGCCCGGCACCGGCAACGGGCAATTCTCCCATCCTGACGGCGTGGCGACGGATGCGTCCGGCGACATCTACGTGTCCGACACCGCGAACTACCGCATCCAGGAATTCGGCCCGCTCTGTTTGGACCCGTGCAGCGACGGAAACTCGTGCACGCAGACCGACAGCTGCCAGAACGGCGTCTGCGTCGGTGGCAACCCCGTGACCTGCACCGCGCTCGACACGTGCCACGTCGCCGGGACGTGCGACCCGGCGACGGGGGCGTGCTCGAATCCGCCGGTGCCGGACGGCACGGCGTGCACCGACGGAAACACGTGCACCGAGACCGACCGCTGCCAGGCAGGGGTTTGCCTGGGGGCTGCGATCAGTTGCGACGACGGGAATCCGTGCACCGACGACGCATGCTCGCCGGTGTTCGATTTTGCGCCCAGGGTCGACTTCACGACCGGGAACACACCACGTTCGGTTGCGATCGGGGACGTGAACGGCGATGGGAAATCCGACGTCGCCGTGGCCGACTACAACTCCAACACCGTTTCGGTCCTGCTGGGTGACGGGTTCGGCGGGTTCGGCCCGAAAACCGCCTTCGCAACCGGGTCTTATCCAGCTTCGGTGGCAATGGGCGACGTGAACCTCGACGGGAACACGGATCTCGTGGTGTCGAACCTACTATCCGACACGATCTCGGTGCTGCCGGGTGACGGCGCGGGCGCGTTCGGCCCGAAAACGGACTTCCCGACCGGAAGGGCTCCGTATTCCATGGTAATCGGAGACGTGAACGGTGACGGTCACTCCGATGTCGTGGCAGCGAACATGACCTCCAATACGGTTTCGGTGCTGCTGGGCAACGGAGCCGGTGGGTTCGGCCCCAAGGCCGACTTCGCAACCGGTTCGGAGCCAGCGGCGGTCGCGATCGGCGACGTGAACCTCGACGGGAAGGCCGATCTCGTGGTGGCAAACTACATCTCGAGCACGGTGTCGGTACTGCTCGGGAACGGCGTGGGCGGATTCGGCGCCAGGACCGATTTCGTGACAGGAACTTATCCTCAGTCCGTGGCGATTGGGGACGTCAGCGGCGATGGAAAGGCCGACCTGGTCGTGGCGAATTACTTGTCCGACACGGTTTCGGTGCTGCCCGGGGACGGCGTCGGTGGGTTCGGCGCCAGGACCGACATCGCGATGGGGTCGGTCTTTCATCCCCGATCGGTTGTGATCAGCGACCTAAACGGCGATGGTTCAGTTGATATCGTGGTGGGGAGCCAGAGCTTCAGCCTCGTGTCGGCGCTGCTGGGCGACGGTGCAGGCGGATTCGCCCCGAAGAGAGATTTCGTGGTGGCGTCGCCTCTTTTGTCGCTCGCAGTGGGAGACGTGAGCGGTGACGGAAGACTCGACGTCGTGGCGGCGAATTTCCAATCCAATACGATATCGGTGCTGCTGAATCTCACGGGTACTTGCGTCCACACAAACAACACGGGGCCGTGCGACGACAACAACGCGTGCACGCGGACGGACACCTGCCAGAGTGGCGACTGCGCGGGGTCGAACGCCGTGGTGTGCACCGCGCTCGACGCGTGCCACGCGGCCGGGATTTGCGATCCGGGGACCGGGACGTGCTCGAACCCGTCGGCGCCGGACGGCACGACGTGCAGCGACGGCGACGCGTGCACGCAAACGGACACCTGCCAGAGTGGCGCCTGCACGGGGTCGAACGCCGTGGTGTGCACCGCGCTCGACGCGTGCCACGTGGCGGGGACCTGCGACTCGGCGACGGGGACCTGCTCTCACCCGCCGGCGCCGGACGGCACGGCGTGCAACGACGGGAACGCATGCACGCAAGCCGACGCGTGCGCGGGCGGAACCTGCGCGGGATCGAATCCGGTGATCTGTACGGCACTCGACGCGTGCCACGAGGCCGGGATTTGCGACTCGGGGACCGGGACGTGCACGAACCCGTCGGCGCCGGACGGCACGGTCTGCAACGACGGCAACTCGTGCACGCAGACGGACGCCTGCCAGGACGGCGCTTGCACGGGATCGAGCCCCGTGGTGTGCGCCGCACTCGATGCGTGCCACGTGGCCGGGATTTGCGATCCGGGGACCGGGACGTGCTCGAATCCGCCGGCGCCGGACGGCACGGCGTGCAACGACGGGAACGCATGCACGCAAGCCGACGCGTGCGCGGGCGGAACCTGCGCGGGATCGAATCCGGTGCTCTGTACGGCACTGGACGCGTGCCACGTGGCCGGGATTTGCGATCCGGGGACCGGGACGTGCTCGAACCCATCGGCGCCGGACGGCACGGTCTGCAACGACGGCAACGCGTGCACGCAGACGGACGCCTGCCAGGACGGCGCCTGCACGGGATCGAACCCCGTGGTGTGCGCCGCACTCGACGCGTGCCACGTGGCCGGGATCTGCGATCCGACGGCGGGGACCTGCTCGAACCCGCCGGCGCCGGACGGTGGGCCGTGCAGCGACGGAAACGCGTGCACGACGAACGACACGTGCTCGAGCGGAGCGTGCGTGGGTGGTCCTCCTCCGAGCTGTGACGATGGCAGCTCCTGCACCGCCGATTCCTGCAATCCGGGCACGGGCTGCTCGAACACCCCGCTCCCCGACACGGACGGCGACGGCGTGTGCGACGCCATCGACAACTGCCCGGCCGTCCCCAACCCGAATCAGGCCGACGGCGACGGGGACCTTGTGGGCGATGTTTGTGACGATTGCCCGGGCGTCCCCAATCCCGATCAGGCCGACCTCGACGGGGACGGGATCGGCGAGGCCTGCGAGCTCTGCACCAGGCCTCCCTCGGAGATGGTCGCCTGGTGGACGCTCGACGAGACCGCCGGCACCACGGCGTACGACTGGGCCGGATCGAACCACGGCACGATCTCCGGCGGGCCGTTGCGGATCGCAGGCGAGGTGGGGAACGCCCTGCGCTTCGACGGGACGAACGACGAGGTCCGCGTGCCGGATTCTCCGTCCACCAACTTCGGCACGGGCGACCTGTCCATTGACGCATGGATCCGCACGACGGACACCACGCATGTGCCGGGGATCGTAGACAAGAGGACGGTCTCGCCCGAGTACCGGGGGTATCACATCTATCTCTACCAGGGGAAGATCGGGTTCCAGCTCGCGGACGGCGGGTACACGAACTGGACTTCCCCGACGGTCGTCGCGACGGGGCAGTGGACGCACGTCGCCATCACCGTGGATCGGGACCAGGTCGACGGCGGCCGGTTCTACGTCAACGGCGAGCAGGTCGGGACCTTCGATCCGCGGGGCCGTCAGGGCACGCTCACGACCACCGCGCCGCTGTACCTCGGCAGGGGCGCCAATGTCGGCCAAGTATTCCCTGGAGATCTCGACGAGGTCGAGATGTTTCCTCGCGCGCTCGGCGCGACGGAAATCCAGGACCTGTATCTCTCGGGGAGCCGAGGGAAGTGCAAGCCCTGCGATGCCGTGGACAGCGACGGCGACGGCGTGGGGAACGCCTGCGACAACTGTCCGACCGTGGGCAATCCCGATCAGCTCGACACGGATCACGACGGCAAGGGCGACGCGTGCGAGTGCCTGAGCGTGACGTGCACGGCGCTCGACGCGTGCCACGTGGCCGGAACGTGCGACCCGACGACGGGAGCTTGCTCCAACCCGACTGCGCCGGACGGCACGGCATGCAACGACGGGAGCGCCTGCACTCAGACGGACACGTGCCAGGGCGGCACCTGCATGGGGACGGGCCCGGTCATCTGCACGGCGCTCGACGCGTGCCACGTGGCCGGAATGTGCGACCCGGCGACGGGAGCCTGCTCGAACCCGCCTGCGCCGGACGGCACGGCATGCAACGACGGGAGCGCCTGCACGCAGACGGACACGTGCCAGGCCGGCGCCTGCACCGGGTCGAACCCGATCGTCTGCACGGCGCTCGATACGTGCCACGACGCGGGAGTCTGCGACCCCGCCACCGGCGCATGCTCGAACCCGACCAAGCCCGACGGTGCGCCGTGCAGCGACGGCGACGCGTGCACGCAAACGGACACCTGCCAGAGTGGCGCCTGCACGGGGTCGAACCCCGTGGTGTGCACGGCGCTCGACGCGTGCCACGTCGCTGGGACGTGCGACCCGGCGACCGGGGCCTGCTCGAACCCGACGGCGCCGAACGGCACGGCGTGTAACGACGGAAACGCATGCACGACGACGGATACTTGCCAGGGCGGCACCTGTACGGGGTCGAACCCGGTCGTCTGCATCGCGCTCGACACGTGCCACGACGACGGCGCTTGCAACCCATCCACCGGCGAATGCTCGTACTCGACCAAACCCGACGGAGCGCCGTGCAGCGACGGGGACGCATGCACGACCGTGGACTGGTGCCTGGGCGGGGAGTGCCAGCCCGGGGACCCGGCGATCTGCAACGACGGCAACCCCTGTACGACCGACTCCTGCTCCTCGGCGGTCGGCTGCCAGTACGTTCCGGCTCCCGACGGCACGGCGTGCAACGACGGCAACTCCTGCACGCAGACGGACACGTGCCAGGCCGGCTCCTGCACGGGATCGAACCCGGTCGTCTGCACGGCGCTCGACACCTGCCACGATCCGGGAGTCTGCAACCCCTCCACCGGCGCGTGCTCCAACCCGACCAAGCCAGACGGAGCGCCGTGCAGCGACGGGAACGCTTGCACGACCGTCGACTGGTGCCTGAGCGGGCAGTGCCAGCCCGGGGACTCTGCTATCTGCAACGATGGCAACCCCTGCACCACCGACGGCTGCTCGCCGGCGGTCGGCTGCCAGAACGTCCCGCTTCCCGACTCCGACGGCGACGGCGTGTGCGACGCCCACGACAACTGCCCGGCCGTACCCAACCGGGATCAGGCCGACGTCGACGGGGACGGGATCGGCGACGCTTGCGACTTCCCCTCCGACGAGAACATCGACCCGGACCACGACGGGTCGAGATACGCATGGTCCGAGAATATGGGGTGGATCAACCTGCAGCCGCTCGGCCCCGGCGGGCCCGGCGTGCACGTCTCGGACTCGGGCCTGACCGGCTGGATGTGGTCGGAGAACGCGGGGTGGATCAGCCTATCGTGCACGAACCGGTCGTGCGCCGCCCTAAGCTACGGGGTAACCAACGACGGGTGCGGCGTGCTCGCGGGCTACGCGTGGTCGGAGAACGCGGGGTGGATCAACTTCTCGCCCTCGACGTGCGGCGGGGATCCCACCTGCGGCGTCAAGATCGATCCGGCGACGGGAATCTTCAGCGGGCGGGCGTGGTCGGAGAACGCGGGATGGATCACGTTCTCGTCCACGGGCCCCAACCCTTACCGGGTCAGGACCGGTTGGCGTGGAGCCGCCCCCGCGGGATCGAACGATCTGACCTTGAGCAGGACGGGTCCGACCGTCGCGGTGATCCAGTACACCGCCGTGCCCGGCGCAACGGCCTACGACGTCGTCTACGGCGACCTCGTCTTGCTCCGCAGCTCCTTCGGGAACTTCCAGCTCGTAACGCTTGGCCCGGTCGTGTGTCACACGTCCGGGGGGTCGGTCACGCAGAGCGGAAATCCGAGCGTGGGCGGCGGATTCTGGTTCCTCGTGCGCGTCCGCGGTTGCGGCGGCGCGGGGAGCTACAACTCCGGCGCGCCTAAGCAGGTCGGCTCGCGGGACGCCGAAATCGCGGCTTCGGGACAGGACTGCCCCTGAACGGGGCGTTGGGATGAGAAAGGAATGGAGAACATGAAGAACACGATCATGAAGGTCTCGGTGCTCGTCGCGGCATTGGCCACGTTTGGATCGTCATTCGCGGGAACCCTCGATCCTCCGGGGCCCCCGGCTCCGACGATGGTCACGCTGCAGCAGATCTACGACAAGATCGGCGCGGGTGCCGTTGGGGTGCCCAAGACGGGTGCGACAGCGTGCTGGGATGCATCCGGCTCCCCCATCTCTTGCGCCGGCACGGGCCAGGACGGCGAGCTCCAGCGAGGCGTCTCGATTTCCCCTCGCTTCACCGACAACAGCAACGGCACGGTGAGGGACAACCTGACGGGGCTGATCTGGTTGAAGAACGCGAGCTGTTTCGGGGAGCAGACTTGGCCCAATGCATTGGCTCTGTCGAACACGTTGGCGAGCGGGACGTGCGGCCTGACGGACGGCTCGGCCGCGGGCGCATGGCGGTTGGCGAACATCAAGGAGCTGCAGAGTCTGATCGACTGGGGCCACCTCAGCCCGGCGCTCCCCGCGGGTCATCCGTTCACCGGCGTGTCGATCCTGTGGTACTGGTCGTCGACCACCCAACCGGACAACCCCGGCGCCGCGTGGCGCGTCTTCCTTAACTACGGCTTCATCGAGGGCGACTACAAGAGCAACGTCGCCTACACGTGGCCCGTCCGCGGCGGACAGTGACGTTTGGCGATTCCGGGATTCCGCCGGCGGGTGCCGGGCGCGGCCGCCGCGGTGACGGCGCTGGTTCTTCGAGCCTCACGAGGCTATCTTTCCGAGCGTCGGCGCTCTAGGCGCGAGCGACGTTCGGGGAGGGCTCATGAGGCTGATGCGGATCCTCGGAGCGTCGGTGCTGGCGGTCACCTCGATCGCCGCGGCGGAGCGCCACGTGGAGATCGCTCCCTCGCTGGGCTTCCGCAGCGGCGCGAGCCTCGACTCGACCACGGCTGGAATCGCGAGCGCCGAGGCGGACGCGGCGCTTTCGTGGGGTCTGTCCGTGGGTTGGAAGGTGCGGCCCGACGGCTGGCTCGAGGTGCTCTTCGACCACCAGACGCTCGAATTCACGCAGAGCGCGGGCTCGGACCCGCACCGGTTCGACGTCGGGGTGGACTACCTCCAGTTCGGGGGAGGGTACGAGCCGCCGCGGGAGGGGATGAGGCCGTACGTGACGGCCGCCGTCGGGCTCGGCTGGTTCGGCTCGGATCCCGGCTCGGTGGGCGAATCCACCGGGCTGTCGGGGTCGATCGGCGGCGGGTTCAAGGTGCCGGTCGGCAAGAAGGTCCTCTTCCGTCTCGAGGGGCGGGCCTGGGCCATGCTCACCAGCGGGGCCCTCGCCGTCGACTGCGGGCCGGGTTGCCGGTTCTCGCTCAGCGGCGAGGGATTCTGGCAGGTCGGCGTGCGAGCCGCCGTCGCGTTCTGCCCTTCGGGAGCACGGTGACCGGTCGCTTCGGACCCGCCGGGCGTGCTCCTTCCCGCCGTCTCGCTACTGATACGCCGGCTTGCCGGTGATCCGGTCTCCGAGGATCAGGGTGTGGATGTCGTCGGTGCCTTCGTAGGTGTAGACCGCCTCGATGTTGCAGAAGTGCCGGGCGATCGGGTACTCGTGCATGATCCCGGAGGCGCCGAGGATCTCGCGGGCGGCGTGGGCGGCGTTGCGGGCGGTGCGGCAGCCGTTTCTCTTGGCCATCGAGACCTGGGCGAAGTCGGCGCGCCCCTGGTCCTTGAGCCGGCCGAGGCGGAGGTTCAGGAGCTGCCCCTTCGTGATCTCGGTCAGCATGTCGGCGAGCTTCGCCTGCTGGAGCTGGAACGACGACACCGGGCGGCCGAAGACGATCCGCTCGTCGGCGTAGCGCAGCGCCGTCTCGTAGCACGCGGCGGCCATGCCGATCGTCCCCCACGCGATCCCGTACCGCGCCTGCGTCAGGCACATCAGGGCGTGCTTGAGCGACCCGGTCTCGGGGAGCAGCGCGTCGTCCGGCACCTCGCAGTCGTCGAAGAACAGCTCCGACGTCGTCGAGGCGCGGAGCGAGAACTTCCCCTTGTAGTCGCGGGCCGTGAACCCGGGCGTTCCACGCTCGACGAGGAAGCCGCGGATGCCGTCTTCGGTCTTCGCCCAGACGACGGCGACGTCGGCGACCGTGCCGTTCGTGATCCACGCCTTGGCGCCGTTGATCACCCACCCCTTGCCTCGCTTCTCGGCGCGGGTCAGCATCGTCCCCGGGTCGGAGCCGTGGTCGGCCTCGGTGAGTCCGAAGCAGCCGATTGCCTCGCCGGCCGCGAGGCGCGGCAGCCACTTCTCCCGCTGCGCCTCGTTGCCGAAGGCGTGGATCGGGTACATCACGAGCGACGACTGGACGGACACGAACGAGCGGAGGCCGGAGTCGCCGCGCTCGAGCTCCTGGCAGATCAGGCCGGAGACGACCGCGTTCGCCCCCGCGCAGCCGTACCCCGAGATGGTCGAGCCGAGGAGGCCCATCTCGGCGATCTGCGGGATCAGTTCCGACGGGAACCGGTCGTTCATGAAGGCCTCGTCGAGGATCGGGAGCGCCTTCTCGTTCACGAAGTTCCGGACGGCGTCGCGGATCAGCCGCTCCTCGTCGGACAGCTCGGCGTCCAGGTCGAAGAAATCCACGCCGCGAGCAGAGCCTCCGGTCGGACGGTCTTTCATCTTCAACGCGCCTCGGGGACGCGCAGCTCGAGGACGAGCCGCGGAACGGGGACGAAGCCGGCCTTCGCGAAGAACTCGGTCAGGTCGAACTCGTCCCAGGAAACCTCGGTCCGGAGCCGCTCGATGCGGAGCGCCGCGAGGTTGAGAAGAAGCTGCTGGAGCATGGCGGTCGCGACGCCCCGCCGGCCGAAGGCGGGATCCACCAGGACGGTGTCGAGGATCGCGACCGGCTCCGGCTGCCCGAACTCGCCGTAGTGGACCGATCCTAGGAGCGCCCCCACGAGGCAGCCGTCGATCTCGGCGCCGAGCGAGATCTTGACGTCCGCGTCCTCGAGGGCGCGCTTGATCTTTCCCTCGTACCAGGCCGTCCGGTTCCGGCCGCTGATCGCCTGGTCCATGCGAACCAGGCGCGCGCAGTCCTCGGGCTTCAGAGCGCGGACGACCGCTTCGCTGCTTTCGAAGTCCATGCCACACCTTCCTGTCCCAGCTTACGATGCCGGTACCCGCCCCAGACCGCCGCGCCGATCGCCCCCGCGGCGATCGCCAGCTCGTGCGTCGCCAGCTCGAACGGCCGCTTGGTCGCGGCCGCGTGCTTCCCCAGCGCGTCGCGGAGCGCCGCGACCAGCCCCACGTCCTGGGCCAGGCCGCCGCTGACGAAGATCGCCCCCTTGACGTCGAGCGACCGCAGGAGCCGCGCGAACCTCTCCGCCATGCTCTCGTGGATGCCGCGGAGGATGTTCTGCGTCGAGATCCCGCGCGAGACCATGTTGATCACGTCGGTCTCGGCGAGCACGGCGCAGATCGAGCTGACCATCTCCGGCGTCTTTCCCTCGAGCGAGAGGGGGCCGACCTCCGCCTGCGAGACGCCCAGGTAGCGGGCGATGTTCTCGAGGAACTGCCCCGACCCCGACGCGCACTGGCTGGTCATCTTATAGTCGAGCACCCGGCCCCGCTCGTCCATCACCACCGCGCGCGCGTGCAGCGCGCCGACGTCGAGGACGGCGCGGGCGCACGGCACGAGGAACAGGGCCCCCCGCGCGTGGGCCGTCATCCCGTAGAAGTGGCCGGTGGCGAACGGGATGTCCTCCCCCTCGCCGGTCGTCGCGACGTAGTGGATCTCGTCGACACCCGAGGACGCGACCGCGTTCTCGAAGACTTCCTCGACGACACGCCCGACGTCGCGCCGCCGGATGCGCGACGAGGCGTGGGCGAGGAGGGTCTCGCCGTCCTCGCCGCATCGCATCACGACGGCCTTGACGGCGCCGCTGCCGACGTCGATTCCCGCGGTGACGCTCATGCCTCCACCATCCTGCGGGCGAAGAGGGCCGCGCCCAAGGCACCGGTGTAGATGCTCTCGGCGGAGATGTTCGTGTGGATCTCGCCGTAGTTGTCCTGGATCAGGCCGCGGAGCGCGCGGACCGCGGCCGGGTTGTGCGCAACGCCGCCCGTGAACGTGAACTCCTCGAAGACACCCCCCGACCGCGCGAGAAGGCTCATCGCCCTCAGGATGATCGCGCGGTGGAGCCCCGCGAGGATGTCCTCGCGCGCCTCGCCGAGGGAGAGGAGCTCGCGCAGCTCGGCCCCCGCGAACACGGTGCAGGTCGAGTTGATCTTCACGCAGCGGCGCGACGTCTCGGCCAGGGGGCCGAGCTCGTGGAGGCCCAGGTTCATCTCGTCGGCGATGTATCCGAGGTAGCGGCCGCACCCGGCGGCGCACCGGTCGTTCATCTGGAAGCTCGTGACGATGCCCTTCCCGTCCACCTGGATCGCCTTGGTGTCCTGGCCGCCGATGTCGAGCACCGTGCGGGTCCCGGGGAACATCGCGTGGGCGCCGAGGCCGTGGCAGAGGATCTCGGAGCGGATCTGCTCCTTGGGGAACGGGAGGCGCGCGCGGCCGTAGCCGGTCCCCACGGTCGCCGTCTCGTCGAGACTCGCCGACGCCGTGGCCTCGACCCCCGCCCTGAGCTCCGGCGGGGAGCCGAGGCGCGCGAGCGCGGCGCCGATGTGATCGCGGAACCCCATCTCCAGCGGCTCGTTCTCGGCCCGGATGATGCACTTGTCGTAGAGACCGACGAGCAGGTCGAAGGTGATGCCCGTCGGCTCCGCGAGCTCCTCGGCGATCCGCGTGAACGCCGAGCCGGCGAGATCGCGGAAGAAGTCGGACTTCCGGGCGAGGGCGGGCTCCCGGAAGCGCCTTTCCTCCTCCTCCGCGATTCTCCGGCAGATCTCCCCGACCGCCCGTGCCAGCGGCTCGCGGAGGGGGGCGGGGGCGGAGCGCTCGACCTCCTCGCCCATGAGAGCGTGGAGGCGGCGAAGCTGGTGGAGGGTCTGCTCGAGGAGGAACGCCCGCCGCAATCTCGCGACCGCCTCCGGCCCCGCCGCCTTCTCCACCTCGCGGCGGAGCAGGCCGAAGCGGGCGCTGATGAGCGCCTCGCTGCGGGCGACCGACGCGGCGAGGTCGTAGTTCGAGCGGGAGTTCGTGATGCCGCGGCCGAGCACCTCGCGGTTCTCCGCGAGGACGACCGCCTTCGTGGTCGTGGAGCCGAGGTCGATGCCGACGAAGCAGTTCATGCCGCCGATCCGCGTGCGGCGCGCGTCGATCATCTGGAAGTAGCTCTCGAGGCGGTTCTTGATGTTCGCCGCCGAGAAGTAGCGCGGGTCCACGAGGTCCGACTCGATGAACGCCCCGGGCACGCCGGTCCGGCTCTCCACCTCGCGAAGCATCATGAGCTGCCCCGCCGAGAAGGAGTTGCAGGACTTCACGGAGTTGATCAGGAAGCCGTCGGCCGAGTACTCGCGGACGTAGGTCGCGAGCATCTCGACCCGCGACGGGAGATTCAGGTTCGTGTAGCAGCCGCTGCAGTAGTCGGCCATGGTGCCGATCGGGTCCTTCGGGTCGTGCCGGAAGCCGAAATCGTACGTGCCGCCGACCTTGCTGTAGGTCGAGGCGACCACCACCGCCCCCTCGTCCGCGAACATCTTCCAGAAGTCCCGGAAGTGGGTCCAGTTCGGCGGCCCCTCGATCACGAGGCGGTACTTCTGGTCGTCGAGCGATCCCTCCGGCGTGATCGGGCCCAAGCCCGCCGCGGCGCGGGCCTCGACCTCCTCGCGGAGCGCTCGGTAGTACTCCACCCCTTCCTCGGTGCCGCGGAACGCGCTGAAGATCGGCCCGACGTAGTAGACCGCGCCGAAGTACCCGTCGATCGGGCTGGGGCGGCGCTTGGCGGAGTGGAGCACGGCGACCAGGTCGTCCTCGGCCCGCGCCGACAGGCCGAGGAGCTCGCTGAGCCTGTCCTCGTCGTACGCCCTGCCGGTGGCCTTCTCGAGCGCCGGGATCACCGCGTCCCTGGAGCTGCCGGATCATGTACTCGCGCTGCTGCGGCTCCAGCTTCCCGTCCCCCTGGTACGGGACGTGGAAAAGCACGGTCGGGCAGTCGTACTCCTCGCGGAGGAGCTCGAACCACTTCATGAACGTGTAGCAGCCGGTGTAGGAGAGCAGGAGGAGGTCCGGCTTCGGCAGGCGGGTGCCCGCGGGGCCGATGTTGCCCGACTTCAGCATGCCGAGGTCGCACTTCACGTAGGTGCAGACGTCCTCGGAGTGGCCGGACCGCTCCGCCTCGGCGATGTAGTCCGCCGACTGCTTCCGCATCCCGGATTGAAGCGCGTTGATCTCCGGCAGCACGGGGAGCGCGCCGAACGACCGTATCAGCTCCGTGAGGTTGCCCGGGACGAAGGTGTAGACCACGGGCTCCCGGGTCTCGGGGGCCTTCTCGAGCCGCTTGAAATGCCGCTCGATCATCTCCTTCTGCAAGACCATCGAGCGATCCTTCTGAACTTCGGCCATCACGCCCCTCCCCAGAGCTTGATCGAGTCCGAGAACGTTCCCGCCTGCTCGCGGAACTGCTGGAACTGCCCGCTGTTCTCGGAGTACTTGAACGCGATGCAGGGGATTCCGGCCTCCTCGGCCCCCGCGCGGAGCATCGGCTGGTCGAGCAGCGCCGGATCGCAGAAGCTCGCCGCCGCGAAGATGATCCCGTCGGCGCTCGCGGCGCCGGCTCGCTCCTTCATGAGCCGCCGCTTGCCCCGCGGGTCGGGCTCGTACAGCACCGCGGTCCGGAGGTCGTTGCGGATGAAGGCGTCGGCGAGGGAACGGATCGGGTCGCCCTCCGTCGAGACGTCCGCGGTCAGGAACCGGTTACCCAGCAGGAAGTCGTCGTCCACGATGTAGCACCCGGCGCGCTCGATCGTCTTGATGAGCCCGAGCGGCGGCTGCTCGCAGAAGGCGCCGACGACGATGACCCGGCTGTTGTCGCGCGGCCGGCCCGGCTCCGCCTCGATCGCCGCGAGGTACGCGCGCGCCTTCTCGATGAAGAGCTCGGCGGGAACCACCTCGCCGGCCCGCATCAGCAGGTAGAGTTCCTCGGTCGGCACGTTCCACGGCGCGTCGCGGCGGGCGCGGTAGAGCGCGCGCACCCAACTCCGCGCGGCGTTGTAGAGCGCGATGGACTCCCGCAGGGCGCTCTCGTCCGCCGGCCGGCCGGACACCTCGCCGAGGTCCCTCGCGAGGCAGCGCAACTCTCCCTCCCAGAACGCTCCGCCGGTCGAGGGCGCCATCACCTGCGGCACGTCGATGTACCGGACGTAGGTTCCGGGATACAGGAGCTTCCACATGCCCGACAGGTTGCGGATCACGTCGCACGTGGACGGGAAGAGGACGGCCGAGAGCATGTCGAGCCGTCCCGACTGCGCGAGCTCGACCACCGACCGCGGCAGGTGGCAGATGTAGCTCTGGTAGAACGCGTCGCCCCGGATGATCTCGAGGCGATCGCCGCCGCCGTGGATCCCGACCGGCAACAGGCCCGAGGCGTGGATGACCTCCCGGGGGACGTACACCGGGAGGTAGCCGGCGGCGCGGCGCCCGGGGTGGTCGGCGAGCCAGCCGCGCACCGCCGCGAAGTCGAGGTCCTCGTACAGGCCCTTGGCCCAATCGACGAGTTCGGCCCGTGTCGCCACTGCGTTCTCCTGTCGGCGGCAGACAATAATTCGAACGAACGTTCGATATAATACCTTGAAATGCCACCATGTCAAGCGAATTCAACCGCGTAAGGCACCGCGGTTGGGGCTTCTCGCGGCCGCGAGCGCCTCTTCGCGGTATCCTTCCAGGGTCCGCGTCGATCCTTGGATTGGCAGCTACGCCGGAGGTGCCGTCGCGTCGCCGGAAAGGGGTCTCATGCGCTCGATCGAAGGGGGTCGCCGTTCCAGGTCCGTGCTGTTGCTCCTCGCGGTCGCGATGGCCGTGGCGCTTCCCGGCCAGGTCGCCGCCAAGCGGCAGGCCCACGTGGACGCGCTCGCCGCGAGCGGCGCCACGCGGGAGCTTGCCGCGGAGACGCGGTCGCCCGCCTTCGTCCGCGACGACCGGCCGCTCCAGACGGAGCCGCGCCTCGGCGTGCCCACGTTCGTATGGGCGGCGAAGCGCCCCGTCACGTACCCGGTCCGCGGCCCGGAGGAGGCCGCGCGCCGGCACCTCGCCGACTTCGCGCGGCTGTACCACCTCGACGCCGCGGATGCCGCGGATGCGAAGACCCGCCTGGTCCACGACACGGGCAGGGGAGCCGTCATCGTCAAGTTCCGCGAGGAGGTCGAGGGGATCGAGGTCTTCCGCGAGGAGCTGAGCGTCGCGATGAAGCGCGACCTGTCGCTCGTGTCCCTCTCGGGCTACCTGAGCGGCGCCTCCCGCCGCGCGGGGAAGAACCTCGCGGCGTCGTACCGGCTGACGCCGAGAGCGGCGGTCGCGGCGGCCTACCAGGAGATGCAGGGGGAGACGCTCACGGCTGCGGAGCTCCTGGACCGCGGCGAGCGCCGCGGGGCCTACGCGTTCTTCGAGCTTCGGGCGAAACCGGCTTCGGGGGCCACTCTGACCGGAACGGCACGCGTCAAGAAGGTGCTGTTCCACCTGCCCGGGCAGTTCGTGCCCTCCTGGTACGTCGAGCTCGACGTGCGGCCGGACAGCGCGACCGACGGCGAGCTGAACTCCTTCGTGATCTCGGCCGGGAACGGCGAGGTCCTGTTCCGCAACGACCTCGTCGCGTCCGAGGCTTACGGCTACCGTGTCTGGGCGGACACCTCGAGCCCCAACGTCCCGTTCGACGGGCCGCAGGGAACGGCGGGAACACCGCACCCGACGGGGACGCTCGACGGGTACCAGGCGCCTTTCGTGGCCCCCAATCTCGTGACCCTCCAGAACGGGCCGATCTCCACGAACGATCCCTGGCTTCCCCCCGGAAGCGTCGAGACGGTCGGGAACAATGCGGACGCCTATGCCGACCTTGTCGCGCCGGACGGACTCGGGAGCGGCGACTACCGCGCCTCGACGACGGCGGCGGGGACCTTCGACAGGACGTACAACACGACCCTGCCGCCGAACGCCAGTCAGAGCCAGATCATGGCGGCCACGACGCAGCTCTTCTACGACATCAACTTCCTGCACGACTGGTTCTACGACTCCGGCTTCGACGAGGCGTCCGGAAACGCCCAGCAGAGCAACTACGGCCGCGGCGGGCTCGAGAACGACCGGCTTCGCGCGGAGGCGCAGGACTACGGCGGGACGAACAACGCCAACATGGCGACCCCCGCGGACGGCGGGAGCCCCCGCATGCAGATGTACGTCTGGACCGCGAACACGGCGCGCTTCGTCACCGCGACGCCCCCCGGCGGGACCTACGCGAGCGGCACGGCGGCGTTCGGGCCGCAGTCGTTCGACACGACGGGATCGGTCATCATCGTCAACGACGGCACGGTCCCCACCAGCGACGCGTGCTCCGCGATCCAGAACAACATCTCCGGCAAGATCGCGTTCGTCGACCGCGGTACCTGCTCGTACAAGCAGAAGGCGGTCAACGCGCAGGCCGCCGGGGCGATCGGCGTCATCATCGCCAACAACGTCTCCGGCTCGGCGCCCAGCATGGCCGACGGCTCCCCCCGACGACCGTCGTGATTCCCGCGGCCTCCGTCTCGCTGGCGGACGGCAACGCGATCCGGAGCGCCGTCCAGGGCGGCGCCGTGACCTCCCGCCTCTTCCGGGCTTCCGCGCCGAACCGCGACGGCACGATCGACAACGCGATCGTCGCGCACGAGTGGGGGCACTACATCAGCAACCGGCTCGTCGGGAACGGCAACGGCCTCGGCAACAACCAGGGCGGCGGCTTGGGAGAGGGATGGGGCGACTTCCACTCCCTTCTGTTGGTGGTGCGGCCGGAGGACACCGCGGTCCCGTCGAACGCCACGTTCAACGGCGTCTACGCCATGGCGAGCTACGCCGTGGGCGGCGACGCCGCGCTCGGGGGCGGGAACCAGGCCTACTACTTCGGCATCCGGCGCTACCCGTACTCCACCGACTTCACGAAGAACGCGCTCACCTTCAGGCACATCTCGAACGGCGAGCCGCTGCCCGCGGGAGTCCCGAGGTCGGGTACCGGCACGACGGCCAGCGCCGAGGTTCACGCCGTGGGCGAGATCTGGGCGACCATGCTGTGGGAATGCTACGCGTCGCTCCTTCGCGACACGCTCGGCCCGACGCCGCGCCTCACCTTCGACCAGGCCCGGCAGCGCATGCGCGACTACCTCGTCGCGGGGTACAAGCTCACCCCGGTCGATCCGACGTTCGTCGAGGCGCGGGACGCCATCCTGGCCGCGGCCGCGGCCAACGACCCGGTGGACTACGACCTCTTCTGGCAGGCCTTCGCGCGCCGCGGCATCGGCCTCCGCGCCGTAGCACCCGACCGCTACTCCCTCGACAACGTCGGCGTGGTCGAGAGCTACGCCACCGGCAACGACCTCGCGTTCGTCTCCGCGACGCTGAACGACGCGGTCTCCTCCTGCGACGCCGACGGCGCGCTCGACGACAACGAGACGGGGAATCTCACGATCACGCTCCGCAACGTCGGGAGCGGCGCGCTCGCCGCGACGTCGGCGACGGTCTCCTCGAACAACCCGTACGTCTCGTTCCCCTCGGGCACGAGCGTCGTCTTCCCGTCCTCGCAGCCGATGGACACGACGACGGCGACGATCCCGGTCCACCTCTCTCTCGCCTCCGGCATCCAGCAGCTGGACGTCGACATCGCCTTCCGGGACCTAGCACTCGCGTTCCCCGCCGACATCCTGGCGGCGCGCTCGTACCGCGGCAACACGGACGAGCTGCCGGCGACCACGAAGACCGACGGCGTCGAGTGCGCCGCCACGCCTTGGACTCCCGGCGGCTCGCCCGCGTTCGACGCCGCCGCGGGCTGGCGCCGGCTGGAGGTCGCCGCGCTCGACCACCGCTGGCTCGGACCGGACCCGGGCGCCGGACCGAAGGACCAGTTCCTCGTCTCGCCCCCGCTCCAGGTGAGCGCCTCGGGCAGCTTCGGCTTCTCGTTCCGCCACCGCTATTCCTTCGAGACCGACACCGCGCCGACCTACTACGACGGCGGGGTGATCGAGCTCAGCACCGACGGCGGGACGGTCTGGACCGACATCGGCGCCGCGGCGTCCCCGGGCTACAGCGGCACCGTGAGCACGTGCTGCGGCAATCCTCTCGCCGGGCGGCCGGCCTTCGTCGGCGCCAGCGGGAGCTACCCCGCGCTGGACACCGTCACCGTCAATCTCGGGACGGCTCACCAGGGGGCCACGGTGCAAGTGCGGTTCCGTGTCGGGGCCGACGAGGCCAGCGGCGGCGCGGGCTGGGAGGTGGACGACATCGCTTTCTCGGGGATCGACAACTCCCCGTTCTGCACCCTCGTCGTCGACGCGGGGCTGTGTCTCCACCCGGGCGGCGTGCCGGAGGTCGCGGCGAGCGGTGCTCCGCTTCTCGTGGACAAGAACGCGGGGGATCCCTCGCTCATCGACCTCTCGTGGGGCGCCTCCTGCGGCAGCGACGTCGGCGCCTACGCCGTTTACGAGGGAGCGCTCGGCGCGTACTACGGCGAGGTCCCGCTGGGCTGCGCCGTCTCGGGCACCTCGCTCGCCGGGCAGGTTCCCGGAGCGGGCTCGCGCTACTACCTCGTCGCGCCGCTGTCGTCGCTCGGTAACAAGGAAGGAAGCCACGGTCTGGCCACGAGCGGCGAGCGGCCCCTGAGCCCGTCCTCGTGCCGGGCGGTGCTCGACACGCAGTCCTGCTTCTGACCGCCGCCGATCTCGAATTCGTAAGTAATTGAGTCGGCTCCGGATCGGGGCGGCGGAGCGGGCGTTTGCCCACCCCGCGACCTTCCGCAAGCGGCCCGGTTGACCCCGCGCTTTCCGGACCCGATATTCGATGGGGTCGGGAACTTCCCGGGGTGGGCGAGATGCGCGAGGACGAAACGCCGGCGGGCACGGACGCCGCCGCGCAGGATGCCGCGAAGCGGGCGCTTCACGAGGTGAGGCGCTACCTGGCGGACGAGATCGCGCCGATGATGGCGGCGGATTCCGTCGGCATGCTCCTGAGGCTGCCGCCGGAGCACGGCGCCGCGATCGTCCGCGAGTGGCTCGAGGCTCAACTCTCCTCGCCGAACCGCGCCGCGACGGTCTCGAGCTATCTCTACCATTCCGTGAAGAAGCTCCACCATCTCGCCGAGCTCGGCCTCGTGGAGCGAAAGGGGATGGACCGCTACGTCGCCGGCCTGTCCCGCTTCCTCGTCAGGCTGTGTCCCGAGGGCGAGCAGACCGATCTCCGTCTCAAGCTCAGCAGGATCTCAGAAGCCGAGACGACGCTATCGGCCCCCGTGAGGCTGCTGAACCGGGAGAGGGGAAGCGCGGCGTCCGAGCAGAAGATCCGCCAGGCCCTCGAGCACCAGAAGCAGGAGGAAGAGCGCCGGCAGGAAAGACGGCCTCCCGCGAGCCCGCGCCTGGTGCTGCTCCAGGGGCGGCTCGCGGCCCTGCACCCGGCCGGCGCCGAGGCTTCCCAGAACGAGGAGACCCGGGAGCTCGTGGCTCGACTCGTGACGAAGGCCGCGGCGGAGGCCCGCGCCCCCGGGGACCTCGAGAACGCGCTCGGCAAGCTGCGAGACATGGGAGTGGACCCCACCCTCGACCGGCGCATGTTCCGTCTGCTCGGCGGCCGCATTCCCGAATGGGAAGTGGATATCGAGAAGGCGAGTCCGGGAGCACGCCCGGCGATGGGCCGGCTGCTCCAGGCGATGCACCGCATGGTCGAGACCGCCGGCACGCGGGAAGAGGGGATCCAGCGCTTCAGCGAGATGGTCTACGCGGCCATCGAGCAATTCAACGAGGGGCACCTCTCCCAGGCGGTCTCGATGCTCGATCTCGCGCAGCGGCTGGTCGAGGAAAAGAAGGTGGACGGCGAGATGGCCCGCATCGTCCGGGCGCGGGCGCAGAGCTCGGTGTCCCTCGGACCGCTTCGCCAGTTCGCCTCGACGGCCACCAAGCACGGCCTGCTGAGGAGGGTGCTGTCTTTCTTTCCTGTGTTCACCCCCGAGAGCCTGCTCGAGCGCCTCGATGGCGAGCCGAAGCGGGAGACCCGCAAGCTGATGCTGTCCCTCGTCGAGGTCCACGGCACGCCCTGCCGGCCCACGGTGCTCGAACGGCTCGCGGGCTACCTGTCCGGGACGATCCCCGATCCCGACGGTTATTTCAGCCGGAACGTCGTGTTCCTCCTTCGCCGGATCCCCCGTGGAGCGCAGGACGATCCGATGCGCGAGCTCCAGCTCCTGGCCGAGTTCAGCCGGGCGGAGCGCCCCTTCATGGTGACCAAGGAGGCCGTCGGCGCGCTGGCCAACCTGAGCCTGCCGCAAGTGGACCGGGTCCTTGCGCAGCGCCTCGCGGACTTCGAGCTCTATGCGGTACAGGGGGGCTCGGACTACACGGGCGAGGAGATGCTCGAGATCCTGGACAGGACGTGCGCGGCGCTGGCCAGGCGCGGCACGCGGGACGCGGTGTGCGCCCTCGTGGCCCACGCGCGCCGCCAGGAGCCGCAGCTCGGCGACACGGTGGGGCGATTGAGGCACCTCTCGGCGTGCGATCTCACCGGGAGCGACCAGCTCCAGGCTCTCCTCGACCGGCTCGCGAAGTCGCTCCCCGCGCGGCTCCTCGGGGTCGTCCTCGGGCGTCGCGACCCGGAGTCGACTGCCTTGGTGCAGGCTCTCTCCGGCACGCCGGAGCCCGGCGTGCGCCGCCTCTTCGAGGAGATCGTCGAGCGGTACCCGGGGCGGGAGTTCGCCAACGCGGCGCGCGAGGCGCTCGCGAAGTTCCGCTCGGGGCCCCAGCCTGAGGCGCAGGCCGCGGAGGGGATCTCCGGCGACCTGGAGCTGTTCGGCCTTCCCACGCTCCTCCAGTCGCTGGCCGACTCGCGTCAGACCGGCCGCCTCGTGATCTCCGAGCGGAACGGGCACGATCGCGCCGTGATGGTGTTCCACGACGGCAAGATCGCGGGATGCGAGGAGGGGCAGCTCCGCGGGATGGACGCAGCGTGCCAGCTGATCGAGCGCCCCCGGCCGGGGAACTTCCGCTTCGAGAAGGCGGGGCCGGGCGAGATCGCTCCCCGGGGCGACACGATGGACGTGCTGCCGCTCCTCCTCGAGGCGATCCGCCGGCACGACGAGTTCCAGGAGGACCGCGCGCTCGCCCCGGACGGGGCGTCGCTAGTACCGACCGGCGCGGCGCCGTCCGTTCCCGAGGACGAGGGCGACCGCGACCTGGTGCAGGCGGTGTGGCGAGAGGCGGCGCGCGGCACCGCCCCCGAGAGCTGCGAAGGCCTGGTGCGGAGGGACGCCTACCGCGTCCGACGACTCTACGCCCACTGGCTGGAGAGCGGCGCGCTCAAGCACCGCCCCGCGGCGTAGGCGGCGTGCCGGTCAGAAGCTCTGGCCGATCGTGAAGACGAATTCCCCCGCCGACTCGTTCTTCTGCGGATCGAGCTTCCATCCGTACTCGACCCTCACCGGGCCGACCGGCGTGTCGAAGCGGACTCCGGTCCCGAGGGAGTTGCGGAACCGGCTCAGGCGGATCTCGCCGGGCGTCGGGAACACGCTCCCGGAATCCCAGAACAGGATCGCCGAGGCGCCACCCCAGACCGGCCGCCGCAGCTCGTTGTTGAGGATGATGACGGCCTCGCCTCCGAGCGGGATCAGGGTGTCGTGCTGCAGGGTTCCCTTGTCCACGATCACCTCGTTGCCGGACTCGTCCACGGTGGTCTCGGTCTCGACGTAGCCGAGACGGTCCTGCGGAAAGCCGCGGAAAGTCGAATCCCCGCCGGCGAAGTACCGCACCTGCAGTGGAAGCGGGATCCCCGAGCCGAGACGCGAGGCGACACCGACCTTCAGCGCGGAGATGCCGGTGAGGCTCGCCGTGAGGGGACTGGCGGCGCTTCCCTGGAGGAACAGCATCGAAAAGCGCTGCTGCGAGCCCAGGAGCTCCGAGAACCACCTGAGGTCCGCGCTCGCGTAGGTTCCGCGTTTCGTGTTGAGGGGGTTGTCCCGCCGGTCGCGGGCGATCGAGTATCCCAGGCTGGCCAGGCGAATCTTTCCGAGATCGAGCCGCGGCTCCGAGGCGTGTATCTCTTCCTCCGACGCGCTGAGATCGTAGACATCGGAGTAGCTGGTGGCGTAGCGGACGATGTGGGTCAGGTCCTCCGCCGTCTTCCGCTCGAGGGCCGCCGAGGCCCCCGTGCCTTGCTGGGTGAACGAGTCGCGTTCCTCGATCAGGTGGCCCGCGCTCAGGATCGGCATCCACCCGCGCACCAACCGGGGAGCCCGGAACGTCAACTGCTCGCGCTGGACCTTACCACCGAGGACGACCGACAGCCCCGAGTACCAACCCGTTCCGCGCAGGTTGGCGTCGGCCACTTCCGCGTGGATCCTCGGGCCGTTGTACGTGTCGTAGCCGACGCCCGTGCCGAGGATCAGGTCGTCCGCCTCGCGCACGGCGATCTTGAGCGTCTGGCCGCCCGCCGGGCCGGGCGAGTCCGCCCACGAGAGACGCACCTCGCTGAAGAGCCCCGTCCGGGAGAGGTCGGTCTGGAGCTTCTGGACCTTCTCCCGGCTCAGGGCATCCCCCTCGGAGAGAGGGACGAGCCGCCGGATGACCTTCGAGTGCGTGACGAGGTTCCCCTCGATCTCGACGTCGCGAAGGACCTTCCGCTCCCCCTCGACGATGTCGTAGGCCAGGTCCACCTTCTCGCCGTCGGTGCGAAGGTCCTCGACCACGCGCGCGTCGAGATACCCGTCCGAATCGTAGAGCGCGCGAAGGCTCGCGAGGTCCTCGTAGACCGTCACGGCGTCGAAGGGCTCGCCGACGCGGCTCCTGACGATCGCCCTCACCCGATCGTCCCCCATCGCCCGGTTGCCGCGGACCTCGACCGACCGAACGTCCGCCCGCGGCCCCTCGGTCACCGTGATCTCGACGTTGGCATCGCGGCCGTCCGGAGAGAGCGATACCCTCCAGGTCGCGTCCGCCGCGAGGAACCCGCGGCTCCGGTAGAGGCTCTCCACGGCGGCGACGTCGGCCTCCAGGACGTCGGGCTTCAGCACGTCGCGCCGGAAACGGGTCTCCCTCCCCACGAGCACGTGCGTCCGGATCTCGGGTTCCGGAATCGCCGTCGCTCCCGCGATCGAGAGGCTCGCCACCCGGACCTTCTCGCCGCGGTCCACGCGAACCATGACCTTCCGCTTCGACGGTCCCTGCTCGACCGCGACCTTGGCGTCGGCGTTGAAGTACCCCTCGTCCCGAAGCGCGATCCGGATCCTCTCCGGCGCCTCCTCCTCGACGTCCGTGCCGGACGCGGCGGGCTCGAGCCACAGCACGTCGAGGAGCTGGCGGATCGCCTTCGCCGAGTCGCCCGCGCCCTCGATGACCAACTCCACTGGATATCCGCGCTCGATGGCGTACTCGACGTCGACGAAGCCGTCCCGCGGGCGCGTCGTGGAGGCGATGACCGAGGCCTCGAGGAAGCCGTTCTTGACGTAGTGCTTCTTGAGCTTGAGGGTTCCCTCGACGAGGTCCCTTCGGTTGAACGATCCGCCCTGGCGGAGGGGAACGATCCGCGCGAGCCTCGCCGGGTCCTCGACGGGGTTCCCGACGAACCGCACTTCCGAGACTTTCTCTCCCGCCACCGGCGCGGCTCCGGCCGCCTCGCGGCGCTGCTTGCGGGCGTGGGGCGACCACGTGCGCGCGGAATAGCGCGCCTGGCCGCCCAGCGCGTCGTGCTCGCCCCTGAAAGCGGACAGCTTCACCTTCCGGTTCAGCTGGTATTCGACCTCGTACCCGGTCGTCTCCGCGGAGTTCAGCGGCACGGACGTGCGAACGAACACGCGCGGTGAGAGCCGCTTGCCCAGCGTCACCCGCGTCGTCGGGTCGCCCGTGGTCTGGTACTGGTAGGGCTCGATCCGGACCTCCTCGAATCCGAGCCAGCGCTCGAGCTGGCTCCCCACGAGGCTACGGAGCTGTCCGCCGACCAGCGTCGCCGCGCTGTCCTGGATCGTGCCGGTCCTCGTCGGCGCGTTGGGGTCCTCCATTCGCGTGCCGGTCAGCAGCAGGCTCAGGATCTCCCTCTCGGGGATCGAGGGATTGGAGCTCAGCTCGGACTCCACGCGGTTCGCGTCGCCCCAGAGGTGCATCCTGATGTCGTACTCGCGCACCCTCGTCGAGGCGACGATGTCGAACTCGGGATTGATCCGGGGCCCGGCCGGGATGGTCACCCTCGCGTTCTCAAGGTCGTAGCGCACCTCGCCGAAGCGGAGCTCGCCTCCCTCGATCGTCTCGAAGTGCCCCTCGAACCGCGGGTGCCCGACCGTGCCGCCCACCTCGATGCGTCCTCGCGCCTCGGTGTCGGCGAGGTCGTTGCGGAGCCACAGGTTGTCGTTGGCCTCGATCGTCACGTCGAGGGTCGTCTTCTCCATCCCCTCGTCGGGGCGGGGCACGTCGGCCAGCGGCGCGCGGGTCCTCGCGAGGAGATTGACCCGGTCGAGCTGGAACGCGCTGCGCCAGACCCCGCGGAGGAGGTCGATCCGGCCGAAGAGGGCGGGAACCCGGCCGCGCGCCGCCTCGAAGCGGAGCTCTCCCGAGTAGACCCCACGAAACCCCTTGGGCAGCTCGAGCGTCGCGCCGGTCACCTTTCCCTCGAGCAGGAGAGAGGTCGGGGTCAATCCGTCGACCTCGACGCGACCGGTTCCGGTGAGTGCTCCTCCCGCCGCGGTCCCCGTGATTCTCTCGATGCGCACGGCGCCGGGCTCGATCGTGGCTTCCGCCTTGATCCGGTCGGCGGCGAGCAGCGTATTTCCCGCCATGCGGACGCGCCCGCCCACGAGGCGCGCCGTCCCGATGAGGTCGGGGGTCTCCGGGTTGCCGGTCGCGCGCAGGGCGATGGACAGCGTCCCCGCCGACGAAAGGCCCGGCACGAACGCCGTCAGGGCGCTCAAGTCCGCGGTCCCGTCGAGCCAGAGATCGAGCGCCGCGCGCGACGGGGCGAGCGTGTAGCTTCCCCCGAGAGAGACGCGATTCGCTCCCGAGACCAGCGTCACGTCGTCGAAGGAAACCTGCCCGCGGGCGAGGGAGATCCGCGCCGGCCGGGGGGCGGCGAACGACTCCGCTCCCACGAGGATCCTCACGGGGTGCAGCTCCGCTTGCGCCTCGAGCACGCCGGCGTCGCCGAGAGGACCGGACCACTCGATGCTGCCCGCGATCTCTCCCCCGACGGACGCGGCGGCGACGGGGTAGGCGAACCCGAGGAGCCAGGCGACGGGAACGCCTTCGAGGTCCGCGTGCCCGGAGGACGGGTAGGGCGCGGCGAAAGCGATCTCTCCCTCGGCGCCGGCACCCGGCCCGAGCTTCGCCCTGACGCGCGCTCGCTCGCCGTCCCCCTCGGCGGCGACCGAGAGCCCCTCGAGCGTCCGTCCCCGGAGCGAGACCTCGGGAGCGGGAGCGAGGGTCCCGCTCCACGCCACGACTCCTCCGTGCGATTCCCCGCGCAGGGAGAGCGCGACGCGCCCCGACACCGGCAGCCCGCCCAGCCACGGGCCGGCGAGGGAGGCGTCCACGTTCGACGCGTCCACCGAGCCGGCGTAGCTCCTGTTCGCGAGGTCGAATCTGCCGGAGGCGTTCGCATCGCCCGAGGGTCCCCGCAGGGAGAGGCGCTCGATCTCGATGACGGAATCCTCGAGGGTCACCTCGGCGCGCCCCGTCTCGAACGCGGCCGGCCCGAATCTCGCCTCCGACAGCGAGAGCTCGGCCTTGCCCGATCGTCCCGCGGCCGAGCCTGCGATCTCGACGGGGCCGCCGAGGCGCGCCGAGGGAGAGCCCGGCGCGCCCGTGAGCGCGAGGATGTCGTCCGCGGGCCAGCGGTCGAGCGTTCCCCGAACGTGCCAGAGCCCGCCCGGCCCCTCGCGGAAACGCGCCTCCTCGACGGCGAAGGTCCCACCGTCGTTTCGCGCCACCGTGTCGCGAAGCGCGAACGCGCCTTCCTCCGCCACGAGCCGGCCGCCCAGCGTGTCCGCTCCGATCCCCGCGTACGCGACGTCTTCGAGCGCGAACGCGATCGTCCCCGAGACCGGCCGGTCCTTCTCGATCGCGAGGTCGATCGACGCCTTGCCGCGCCCCGACAGGGCAACGGCGTCGAGCGGCAGGACGCTCTCTCCCGGAGCGTGCGGGAGAATCGCGTCCAGCAGGACGGCGGATTCGGAGAGCGACTCGCTGTCGACCTCCGTGCGAAGCGCGACCGACGGCCGGTCGAGCTTCTTCTCCGCCACGAGCGACGCGGTCGTGGCGCCGACCCGCGCCGCCGGGGCGCTCGCGGTGACGGTGAGCCCCTCGAGAGCGAACCCGCCGCTCGCTTCCGCGTCGAGGCGTCCCCGCGCCGAGGCCGTCCCGGTCGGGACGACGCGGAACGTCCCCGCGCCGCGCAGCGAGTCGAGCTCGCGCACGCGCGCCGTCAGCTCCCCCTCGAGCGAGCCGACGCCGTCGAGGCGGGTTTCGAGCCCGCCGGCCTTCAGGACCGCGGCGAGCGAGAGCCCATCGGCTCTGTATTTCGCGCGGATCCCGCCGCCCTCGCCCGCAGCGATCGTCCCCTCGGCCCGCAGCGTGCCGCCGAGCGCCTTCGCCACGAGGCTCCGGATCCTCAGGCCTCGCGGCGTGGCCGCGAAGTCCACCTCGAGCTCCGAGGCCTCGAGCCCCTCCCGGTGGATCCGGTCGCCGCGCACGCGGCCCTCGGCCATCCAGCCGTTCGGGTCGAAGCGGAGAGTCCCGTTCCCCCGCAGGCGGCCCGATAGCGGCGACTCGAACCCGAGCAGCGACGAGACGACCGGCATCTCGGCGGCCTCGGCGACGTCGAGCGACGCGCGGACCTGCCCCGAGGTCGGCACCGCGCGAGGCTCGGGGACGTCGGCGCTCGCCTCGAGCCGCAGCAGGTTGTCGCCCCACGAGACCGAGCCGCTCGCGCGCGCGGCGCCGCCGTCGAGCGCGCCCTCGACGTGGACCTTGCCGGACCGGCTCGCGGCCGGCGTGCCGCCGCTGAGCCTCTCGGAGTCGAACGTCCCGCTCCCGTCCCCTCCGGGCCGCGAGGTCCAGGCGACCTGGACGTCCTCGGCGCGGCACCAGATCGGGATCGACCTGTCCTCGACCGACAGGACCCCGCCCGAGATCTCGAGCCGCTTCAGGCCGATTTTCATCCCGGCCTGCTCCTCGAGCGCGGCCGGGATCGGTCCCTCCCACTTCCCGCTCTCGCGCCAGAAGCTCGCCGCGGGCCGGTCGACCCTGACGCTCCGGATTTCCAGGCGCCCTCTCAGGAGGGGGAGGAGCGACACCGACGCGGTCGCGCGGGGAATCGAGAGGACGGTCTTCGTCGAGGGGGGCATCGCGCCGACTGCGAGCTCTCGAATCTCGACGCGTCCCAGGAACGGCGACACGTGGACGGAGGAGATCGAGACCGGCCTTAGGAGGGTCCTGACGAGACCCTCGCGCGCCCGGCCCAGGGCCCACGCGTCGAGCCGCTCGCCGGGGCCGGCGAGGTAGGCAGCACCCGCCAGAACGACGGCCGCGATCGGCAGGAGCCAGCGAACGACCCTTCGCCGCGCCGGTCCTCGAGCGAGGCCGGGACCGGCCCCGGAACTATTCGCTGTCTCGCGACCCATCGCGAGAAGAGTCTATCAAAGGCCGTGGCGGTTGCCGGTGATCGCGGCCCGAAGGGCCTCTACGGCGCGGAGGGCGGCGGGGTCGCGAGGCGCGGCGGCCGGCCGGCCGCGGGGCTCTTCCGGCAGGCAGGCGTGCTCTTTCACCAGCGCGCGGATCACCGCGTAGACGGCGCCGGGGTCGAGGTGCCTGCGGGTGCGGGAGAGGCGCGAGGCGATGTCGATGCTGGCGTCCCCCGTGATCCTCGCGAGCCGGTTCACGACGGCCGAGCGCGCCGCCACCTCCCGGAGGGTGCGTCGCTCGGTCTTCCCCGCGAGGCGCGCGGCGGCCCGGATCAGCTCGAGGTAGGCGCGCTGGAAGGCCCGAACCCGGCGGGAGCGGGCGGGTGTCGCCCTGCGGTGGTCGCGGGAGGCGTAGCTCGACGCGGCGATGCGGAGGAACTCGAGCGCCGGCAGCGTCCGTTCCTCGACGAGATAGCGGGCGGGCAGCTCGCGCAGGAGATCCCGCGTGGAGTAAACGGCGTTGCGGGTGATCCCGTCGGTGACGGCGAGGCGCCGCCGCGACGAGGCGCGCTCGAAGTAGCGGTGCTCGCGGCGGAACCGCTCGACCTCGCGGCGGGCCGAGGCGAGCAACGCGTCGGCCGTGCGCGGCGCGAACCCGACGTTCCTCAGGAGCAACCGCAGCCGGTGAGTCTCGAACTCCCGGTCGAACAGCAGGACGTCCGGGTCGCGGCGGAAGGCCGCGAGCGGGCGCTTCCGCCCCCGCTCCAGGGCGTCGCACGCCTGTGCCACGGCCTGGACGACGTAGCGCGCCTTCCTTCGTTGCTCGGGAATCGTCGTGGACCAGCGCGGCCCGTCGTCGTAACGGTACTCCCGGTGGTACAGGCCGAACTGCCGGACCGAGCCGTAGTCGAGCACGCCGCCATCCATGAGGATGTTGTCGCCGTCCCACTCGAGCCAGCAGAAGACGTACTCGGTCTCGAACGTGGCGGCGGCGCGCGCGAAGGACAGGGAGACGGAGCGGGCAAGGTGCCTGAAGCGCGCGTTCCCATGGAGGCGCGGGAAGACGCCGTTCTCCACCTGGCGGTCGATGAACGTATCCGCGACGCCCCGAAGCGACTCGAGGTCCCCCTGCTTGAGCCAGACGAAGAAGTGCGCGGGGCGCAGCAGCGAGGGGTACGCCCTCACGGCGATCCCGAATCCGCCCGGAAGGGAGAGAACGGCCAGGACGCGCTCGGTCGCGATGCCGTTCCGGTGGAAGCTCTCGCTCATCAGCGCGGCCGAGAGCCCCTCGAAGACCGTGGCGGTCCCGCACCCGTAGCAGGCCGTGCGGCTCCCGGTCTTGTAGAAGCGCCCGCTCCACGCGGTCGCGGGGCACAGCCGCGTGACGCCGGTGCCGCAGGCCGAGACGTCCCAGACCTTGCCGTCGCCCTCGACGGAGCCGAGCCAGACGCTCCGGCCGTCGCCCGACGTCTCGCCGCGCCGGCCGGGATGCTGGATCTGGAGGTAGCGCGTGGCCATGTAGGTCCCGGGGAGCAGCACTTCGGCGCGCGCGCCGCTTGCCTGCCGGGTCTCGTGCTCGTTCACGATGGTGATGGCGAAGGTGCCGAGCACCGCGCGGCGCAGGCCGGGGAGCATCGCGTCGGGGTGGTCCTGGGGGATCAGGCCGAGCTCGCGGGCGAGCGCGAAGTTGAAGTAGACGACCTCGGCCCCGCGCACCCGGCGCGCGCGGTAGTCCACGTACCCGCGGCGCACCGCGCGACGGAACGGGTGCGACCCGTCGAGCGATCGGAACCGCGCGTACGCGTCCTCCGTACGAGGCGACGCGAGCGTTGCCTCCATCGTCGAGCCCTCGGTTACTCTGTAGAATCTAGGCTTGAAGATGCGAACTGCAACGAAAGCCTCCCCGGGTCCGGCGCAGCTGCCGGGAAAGCCTGTTCTTCTCGCAACCGCGGGACTCGTTCTCGCCGTCCTCCTCGTCTACTTCCAGGCGATCGGGTTCGGGTTCGTGAAGGTGGACGACACGGCCTACGTGACCGGGAATCCCCGCGTCCTCGGAGGCCTCACCGGGTCCAACATCCGGTGGGCCTTCACGACCTTCGAGGCCTCGAACTGGCACCCGCTGACCTGGATCTCGCTCATGGCGGACGCCGACCTGGGGGGATCCGCCCCGCGCGCGTACCACCTGACGAACGTCCTCCTGCACCTGGCGAGCACGCTGCTGCTGTTCCACCTGCTCTCGCGGACGACCCGCTCGGTGTGGAGGAGCGCCCTCGTCGCCGCCCTCTTCGCGGTCCACCCGCTCCACGTGGAGTCCGTGGCGTGGGTGGCCGAGCGCAAGGACGTGCTCAGCACCTTCCTCTGGTTCCTCACGATCGCGGCCTACCTCGGGTACGCGAAGGTACCGTCGGCGTCACGCTACGCCGCGGTCGCCGTCCTCTTCGCTCTCGGCCTCCTCGCGAAGCCGATGCTCGTCACCCTGCCGCTGACCCTGTTGCTCCTCGACTACTGGCCGCTGCGCCGGATCGTCCTGCCTCTCCGTGCGCGGGGGCGCGATCTCCGGCCGCTCTCTGAGAAGCTCCCGCTCCTCGCGCTGTCTGCCGCGTCGAGCGTGGTCACCCTCGCCGCGCAGTCTTCAGCGGCGGGCACTCTCGAGGCGGTCCCGCTCGGCGTTCGCCTCGGCAACGCGGCGATCGCGTACGCGACGTACCTCGCCAAGACGGTCTGGCCGGTGGGGCTGTCCATCCACTACCCCTACGCGGTCCCGCTACCGCCCGCGCGCGTCGCGATCTCGCTGGCGGTGCTGGCGGCCATCACGTGGCTGACGGCGCGCGGCGCCGGCCGCCGGCCGTACCTCGCCATGGGCTGGCTGTGGTACCTCGTCACGCTCGTTCCCGTGCTCGGCCTCGTGCAGGTCGGCGAGCAGGGCATGGCCGACCGCTACACCTACGTCCCGCTCATCGGCATCTTCGTCATGCTTGCCTGGAGCCTTCCGGACCCCGGCCCGCCGGGCGCTCCGGCGGCTCGCGGCCGCGTCGCGGCGCTCGCCGGGGGCGCGGCGATCGCGCTCGGGGCGCTCGCGTGGGCCGCGCACGCGCAGGCGGGCCACTGGCGCAGCGCGACGGACCTGTTCCGGCACGCGGTCGAGGTGAACGGGCGGAACGCGCTGGCGCGAATGGGTCTCGCGCAGGAGCTCGACGAGGCGGGCCGCCACGACGAGGCGATCGCCGAATACCGGGAGGCCCTGCGCCTGCGGCCGTCGTCGTGGTTCGCGGCCTCGAACCTCGCGAAAGGGCTCGCCCGGGCCGGCCGGACCGCGGAGGCCGTCGAGGCCTACCGGCACCTCGCGCGTCTTAGCCCGGAGAGCGCGGGGGTCCTGGGAGAGCTCGCGATTCTCCTGATGCAGGAGGGAAAGCTGCACGAGGCGGAGAGCGCGCTTCTCGAGGCGGAGAAGCTGAAGCCCGACGACGCCGGGATCCGCGCGGCGCTGGGGATCGTCCTGACGCAGGAGGGGAAGCTCGACGACGCCGAGGCCCGCTTCAGGGAAGCGCTCCGCATCGATCCCGGGAGCGCCACCGCGAGAAAGGGCCTCGCCGCCCTGCTCGCCCGGCAGGGGCGGCTGCAAGAAACCCAAGCTCTTCTGCCCTAACTGCGCCCTCGTCGAAGGCGGCCGCCCGCCTTCGACGTGTGGTATTTTCGGGCGGGAAGAAGCGGTGGCGATGAGCGACGAGACTCTTGCGGGCCGGCGGGTTCTGGTCGTGGACGACGAGGAAGTGATCGTCGAGTCCTGCCGTGCCATCCTCGAGAGGCAGGGCTGCCTCGTGGACGGGGAGCTCGACGGGACGCGCGGCCGCGAGCGCGCGCTCCGCGGAGAGTACGACCTGGTCCTCCTCGACGTGCGGCTGCCGGGCTCCGACGGTCTCGAGATCCTGGCCGCGGTGCGGGAGAGGCGGTCCGACCTCGAGGTGATCGTCATCACCGGCCACTCGACGATCGAGACCGCCGTCCGCGCGGTGAAGCTCGGCGCGTTCGACTTCGTGCCCAAGCCGTTCACGCCGGAGGAGCTGCTTTCCAAGGTACGGGCGGCCCTCGACCACCTCGACCAGCACCGCCCGGGGCGGGCCGCGGAGGACGGGGAGCTGGAGGGGCTCGTCAGCGACTCCGAGGCGATGGCCTCGGTGCGGGCGGTCATCGCGCGCGTCGCCGGGTCCGAGGCGACGGTGCTCATCCACGGAGAGACCGGCACGGGAAAGGAACTCGTGGCGGGGATCCTCCACGGCGCGAGCGCGAGGCGCGACGGTCCCTTCGTCTCGGTGGACTGTTCGGCGCTCGCTCCGGGTCTCCTCGAGAGCGAGCTGTTCGGCCACGTGAAGGGCTCCTTCACGGGTGCTCTGTCCACCAAGCCCGGGCTGTTCGAGCTGGCCGAGGCCGGGACCCTGTTCCTCGACGAGATCTGCAACATGACCCTGGAGACGCAAGGGAAGCTCCTCCGCTTCCTCGAGTCCGGCGAGTTCCGGCCGGTCGGAGGGGTCGAGCTGAAGCGGGTGAACTTCCGGCTCGTGGCGGCCACGAACCGCGACCTCGCCGCGATGGTCGAGGAAGGTAGCTTCCGGCAGGACCTCTATTACCGGCTCAACGTCGTCCCGGTTCGCCTGCCCGCGCTGCGGGAGCGCCCCTCCGACATCCCGGAGCTGATCCGCCACTTCCTGAGGAAGCACGGGAGGCAGGACGCCGGAAAGCCCCTGCGCTTCTCGCCGGAGGCGCTCGACCGCCTCAAGGCCTACGCGTGGCCGGGGAACGTGCGCGAGCTGAAGAACCTCGTCGAGCGCCTCGTGGTGATGGTCGAAGGGGACACCGTCCGCCTCGAGCATCTTCCGGAGCACGTCACCGGTCCGGCCGACGGCGCGTTACCCGAGGTCCCCCGAAGCAACGACGAGTTGAAGGCGCTCAAGCGGACGCTGCGGAACCACATGTTCGACGACATCGAGCGGCGCTTCGTGATCGAGGCGCTGAGGCGCAGCGACTGGAACGTGAGCCGCGCCGCCCGGGAGACCGGCCTGCAGCGCCCGAACTTCCACGCGCTGATGCGCAAGCACGGCGTCCGGGCGAGAGAGTAGCCCCGCTCAGGCCGGACTGGCGTCGAGCGGCGGCGCGGCCATCTCTTCCTGCGGCTCCGAGCCGTCGACCGGCAGGATCACCGAGAACGTCGTCCCCCGGGGGGAGGTGTCCACCGCGACCTTTCCGCCGGCCCGCGTGACGATGCCGTGCACGATGGCGAGTCCGAGACCCGTGCCCTTCCCCACCTCCTTCGTGGTGAAGAACGGCTCGAAGATCATCGGCAGGATGTCCTTCGGGATGCCCTTCCCGGTGTCGGTGATCCCGATGCGGACCTCGCGCCCTCCGGGGGAGAGCTCGGTCACGACGGTCAGCTCTCCCTTCTCGTCCATCGCGTCCACGGCATTGACCACGAGGTTCAGCACGACCTGCTGCAGGTGGCCGGGATCGATCACGATCGGCGGCAGGTCGTCGCCGGACACGCGCGTGGACCGGATGTTCTGGAAGCTCGCCTGCTGCTGCAGCAGCATCAGCGTCCTGTCCACGACGTCGTTGACGTCGGTCGGCGCGGGCTTCGACTCGGTCTGGTGGGAGAACTCGAGCAGCCCCTTGACGATGGTGCGGCAGCGCATCGTCTGCTTGATGATGATCTCGAAATTGCGTCGCTGCGGATGGTCCTCCGGCAGGTCCTGGAGGCCGAGCGAGGCGAAGGTCAGGATCCCCCCCATCGGGTTGTTGATCTCGTGGGCGACGCCGGCCGCCATCCGTCCGAGCGACACCATCTTGTCGGCCTCGGCCATCTTCGATTGCATCTCCACCAGCTCGGCGGTCCGCGCCTTGACCTTGTCCTCGAGCGTCCGGGTCCACTCCTCGAGCTCGTCCCGCGCGACGCGCAGGCTCGCCATCATGGAGTTGAACGACTCGGCGAGCGTGCCGATCTCGTCGCCCGAGGTGACCGGCACCGTGTGGTGCAGGTCGCCGGCGGCGATCTTCCGGGTCGCCGTCGCCATCGCCGCGAGCGGGCGGATCATCGCGCGCGCGATCACATAGGTCAGGCCGAACACGACGATCACGCCGATCGCGGCCACCACGACGAACGTCAGCATGACGCGGGTGCGCAGGGCGAGATAGGAATCCTCCCGCACGCCGAGGCCGATCATGCCGACGATCCGCCCGCCGGGGTCCTTGAGCGGCTCGTAGGCCGCGATGAACCAGTCCTCGATGACGAAGGCCCGGCCGAGCCACCGCCCGCCGGTATCGAGCACCCGCGCGGCGACCTCGGAGGAGACCTGCGTTCCCGTCTCGGTTCCCTGGGTCGAGATCCGCACGTCCCCGAGGAAGACCGAGACCGCGCCGACCTGCCGCCCCTCGAAGACCTCGTTGCCGAAGACCGCCTGCCGGACCTGACTCACGATCTCCGTGTTCCGGTTCAGGAGCACGCCGCCGTACACGGCCCCCTCGATCCTCCCCCCGATGCGCACCGGCGCCGCGGAGAACATCACGAGGCCGTGATCCACCCACTCGGTAGGGTAGGGCCTGCTTGTCGGCACGCGAACGACCCGTATCCGGGCCTGGTCGGCCAGGATCTGTCCCTCCCGGGCGAGGGCCGCGTAGTCCAGGATCGCGCTGGACGCGACCGTCTCACCCGCGAACGCGGGGCGGATCAGGGCGCCGAAGGCCCCGTCCCGGGGGACGCCCTCGGTCGCTCCCGAGGACGAGGTCAGGCGCCCGCGCGTATCCACGAATCCCATGAAATCGAGGCCGTTGTCGGCTCGCAGCGAGGCCAGCAGCGGGGGCAGCTCTCCCGGGCTGCCGGCCCGGAGCTCGCGCAGCAGAAGGGGGGACCCGCTGCAGCGGACCAGCGCGCGACGCGACCGGTCGAGTTGCAGCTCGTACATCATCCGGGCCGCCTCGAGGCCGGTGGAGACGCGCTTCTGGGCCTCGGCCAGCATCGCCCGCGTGATGATCCCCGAGCCGATGGAGATGGAAATGGCCGTGCCCCCGAGGACGATCGGGATGAAGGCCAGGGTGATCTTGACCCGCAGCGAGATGTCGCGAATGAAGCGGATCATCGGTACGCTCACTATATCAGCGATCGCCCGGCGAATCGGAGCGCGTCGATCGAAGTCGAGAGTCGCCATCTCGACGCCTCGGGAGCGCCGCAAGGCCGCGGCCGGACTCGGTCCCCCCGCGGCACGCTTCGGCGTTGCGCGGCTTACGTCGCCGCGCCGCCTCGCTCCGGTTTTCGCGCGGCCGTCCATGGAAGAGACGGCCGCGCGAAAACAGGGCCGCGGGGGACCGAGTCCGGCCGCGGCCTTGCGGCGCGGGTGGTCTGGCGAGCTCTTGGTTCCGCGTCAGCAGCGCGCGGACGACGTGCACCGAGCAGCTGATGCAGGGGTCGTAGGCGCGGGCGACGATCTCGAGGCGGTGGCGGATCTCGGGGTCGAGGGCGCCCTTCGCGTCGCGCACGGTGGCGCGCATCTGCTCCTCGACGTTGCGGAGGTTCTGGGCCGTCGGCGTGATGACGTCGGCCGCCAGGATCCGGCCTTGGTCGTCGAGGGTGTACGAGTGGTACAGGGTGCCCCGGGGGACCTCGGAGGCGGCCGCGCCGCTCGAGGCGCGCGGGCGGCAGGGGGCAGGCTCCTCGGGCGCGAGCCCTTCCTCGATGAGCCGGTTCGTCAAGGCGAGCGCCTGCTCCGCCGAGTAGATCATCTCGACGGCCTGGGCGACGTTGTTCGCCACGATGTTGGTCGAGGGGAGGCGGAGGCCGACGCGGTCCCACGCTTCGCGCGCCAACCCGCCCACCAGCCCGCCGTGGAGGGTCAGGCGGGCGAGGGAACCCACCATGTACGACTCCCCGCTGTGAGCGCTGTGCTTGGCGTTGGAGTGGGGCGCGACGTGCTCGTTCGTCAGGGTGCGGTAATCCGCCACGGGGATGCGCTCCCCGGTCGAGAGCGCGATCTCGTCCCCGAAGAAGAGCGCGCCGTCCCGCGGCACCAGCGCCGCCACGCGGATCGGCTCGCTCACGAACTCGGGCATGCGGATGCCGGCCAGGACGTCCACCGCGCGCTTGCAGTCCTCGATTCCCGCCTCGAGGTCGCGCCGCAGGTCGAGCATCTCGTCCAGGGTGGGGAAGCGCCCGAGGCCGCCGAGGACGTGGTTCACCGGGTGAACCGCGCGTCCTCCCGTCACTTCCTGGATCGAGTTGCCGAGCTTCTTCAAACGCAGTGCCATCGCGACGACGTCGGGGGCCTCGGCGGCCAGGGTGACGACGCTCGGGTGGCCGAGCACGTCGGGCAGCGCGAGCACGAACACGTGGAGCGCGTGGCTCTCGATGTTCTGCCCCTGGAACGAGAGGTCCCGCAGCATCCTGACCCGCGGCGAGACGGTGACGCCGAGCGCGTTCTCCAGGGCCATCAGCGCGGTGATCGTGTGGCCGTGGGAGCAGATCGCGCAGATGCGCGAGACGATGGCCGGGATCTCGTCCATCGTCCGTCCGACGACGAGCCCCTCGAACAGCCGCAGCCCCTCGAAGATGTCGAACTCGAGCTGCCGGATCTCGGACCCCTCGAGGACGACCTTGATTCCGCCGTGCCCCTCGACCCTCGCCAGATGCTTGACTTCGATCGTTCGCGTCATGCCGCACCTTCCCCACTCCGCCAGTCGATCGCCGGAGCCGCGAAGGTCCGGAGCTTGTCTCGAATGGCCTCGTCGCCCAGCCCCTTCTCGATGAGCACCTCGCGCAGCGATTCCAGGTTGGCCTCGATCACCGGCCCGCGGCAGCCGATGCACGGCACGTTGAAGCCGGGGCAGCGGGCCCCGCACCCCGCGGCGGAGACCGGCCCGGCGCAAGGCAGCCCCCGGGAGATCAGCAGGCAGTCCTTCTCGAGCATCTTGCACTCGTGGCACACCGGCGTCGCGGGGGCGATCGGAACGTCGCCGAGGAGGAGCGACGACACCGCCTTCACGAACTCGTCCTTCTCGATCGGACAGCCGACGAGGTTGAAATCCACCTTCACGTAATCCGAGAGCGGCCGGTGCGGGTGGGCGTCGAACCCCGCCCCGTCCTTCCCGTACACGGCCTGGACCAGCGCGCTCCTCGACATGCGGGCGTCCATGCCGGCGATCCCGCCGAAACAGGCGCAGCTGCCGCACGCGACGAGGAGCTTCGACCGCTCGCGGATGCGCATGAGCGCCCGCTCCTCCCGGTCGCTGCCCACCGAGCCCTCCACCAGGGCGAGATCGAGCGGCGACTCCTCGTCGTTCACGGAGGAGCCGCCGAGGAAATCCACGATCTCGAGGGCTCCGACGATCCGCAGCAGCTGGTCCTCGCAGTTGAGGATGACGATCTGCTCGCCCCAGCAGCCGCTCAGTCCGAAGATACCGATTCGGGGCTTCATGGTGGCCTCGCAGGTCAAACGATTTCGGGGAGGTTGATGGCGTCCCAGTAGGTGAACACCGGTCCGTGGATGCAGGTGTACTTGTAGCCGACGCTGCAGTGGCCGCACTTACCCACGCCGCACTTCATCCGGCGCTCGAGACTCATGAGGATGCGCGACTTGGAGAAGTTCTGCCGGAGCAGCTCGGCGAGGACGAACTTGTAGACCACGGGTGGGCCGACGACCGCCGCGTAGGTCCTCTCGGGGTCGAGCTTGACCTTCTCGAAGAGGGTGGGGAGGAGGCCGACGTGCTGCTTCCAGCCGCCCGTCGGGTCCCGGTCCACCGTCAGGAGCACGTTGACGTCCTCGACGTCGGCGAGCGAGACCAGCTCGTCGCGATAGAGCATGTCGTCGGGGGTCCGCGCCCCGTACATCAGGGTGACCTGGCCGAATTTCTCCCGGTGGTCGAGGGCGTACCAGAGAAGGGAGCGCAGCGGGGCCATGCCGAGGCCGCCTGCGATGATCAGCAGGTCGTTCCCTTCCATCTCCTCGACGGGGAAGCCGTTGCCGTACGGCCCGCGAATTCCGACGAGCGCGTTCGTGGGCATGCGGTAGAGCGCGCCGGTCACGCGCCCCGCCTTCCGCACGCACAGCTCGAGGATCCCCCCGCGCGTCGGCGAGGAGGAGATCGAGATCGGCGCCTCGCCGGTGCCGATGACGCTCAGCTGCACGAACTGCCCTGGGCGGTGGCTCCACGCCTCGGCCACCGCGGGGTCCACGAACCGGAGCTGGAAGAGGTGGTTGTCGCGGCACCATCCTGTGGATGCGGACGATCCGCGCCAGCTCGGGCTTGTACGGGTTCTCGGCGTCCCTAGGCAGTGGCTTCTGCGCGACCGCTTCCATCTTTCTCACCTCGCAGCTTCTCGATGACGCTGACGATGTCGATCTTCGCGGGGCAGCCGGCGATGCACCGGCCGCAGCCGACGCAGCTCGGCCGGCCGTACTCGGCCACGAAACCCCGCTGCTTGTGGTAGTAGCGGAACTTGATGCGCGACGAGCGGTGCTCCCTGAAGTTCTCGCCCCCCGCGACCAGGGCGTGGGTCTCGAAGAGGCAGGAGTCCCAGGAGCGGCTCCGGCTGCCCGAGCGGCTTCCCAGGTCCGTCTCGTCGCTCACGTCGAAGCAGTAGCAGGTGGGGCAGACCATGCTGCACGAGCCGCACGAGAGGCACTTCCGGCCGAGGTCGTCCCACACCGGGCTCGCGTACTCCATCTCGAGGATCTCGGGAAGGTCGCCGAGCTCGATGCGCGTCCGGTAGGCCGACTGGCGCGCGCTGGACCGCCTCTTGTATTCCGAGAAATCCGCGGCCGTCGGCTCCTCGAGGAGGCAGCCGCTCTGCAGCGTCATGTCGTCGCCGCGGCTCGAGCCGACGAGGACCAGGTAGTCCTCGCCGAGGTCGCTCAGGAAGAGGTCGAATCCGCTGTCCACGAAGTCCGCGTTCATGGAGCGGGCGAAGTGCATGTCGTCCGGCTCGAAGTCGATGCCGATGATCGCGGTGTGCTTCCTCCGCGTGACGAAGTAAGGGTCGGCGTACTTCCCGCCGGAGAAGACCCGGTCGAGGATGTTCAGCCCGAAGACGTCGTAGGCGTGGACGCCGAGCACCACGGTGGGCCGCTTCGCCTCCTCGAGGAGGTCGCGGAAGCCGTCCCGCTCGTCGAAGGCGAGCATCCGCTCCCGGGGAGGCAGGAGGAACTTCTTGGGCGGGAGGATCGTCCGCGGGTAGGAGAGAACGACGTCCGACCAGCGCTGCGGGCGCTCGAAGGCGAACCCTCCGCCCCGCCGGACCGGCGCGTAAACGTCGCCGAACGCCGGGAGCACGGCGGTGAAGAGGTCCATCTCACGCTTGGCGATCTTCAGGATCTTCATGGGTGGCTCCTCACTGCCGGGGGAGGGAGGTCAGGCGCGCGACCTCGGCGAGCAGCGTCGCCGGATCGATCGGCTTCGGCAGGAACTGGTCCGCCGGGAGCCATCCGGCCTTGGGGTTCACCCGAAACCGCGGGAACTCGGTGTACACCGACGAGGCGACGACGATCGGCGTGTGCGCCAGGGAGGGAACGCCCCGCATGGTCTGGAGCGTGAAGAACCCCTCCGTGCGCTCGGTCATCATCACGTCGAGGAGGATGAGGTCCGGCCGCAGCTTCTTGGCCATGTCGAGACCCTCGGTCCCGTTGGCCGCCCGGCTCACCTCGTAGCCCGACGCCGTGAGGAGCGCCGAGATCGCCTCGACGTAGTCCCTGTCGTCGTCAATGATCAGCACCTTCTTCTTGTCGCTCATCGGTCCTCACTCGGGCTCTTTCGCCGAGCCGCTCGGCCGGGACGTCCCGCTCGTACGGTGTACGGGAAGGTCCACCGTGAAGGTCGTCCCCGTACCTTCACGGCTGTTCACGGCGATCTTCCCGTCAAGCTCCGACGCGATTTTCTTGCAGATGGCGAGGCCGAGCCCCGTGCCCGGGATGTTCTCCGTGGCCGTGCTCTTCACGCGGTAGAACTCCTCGAACAGGCGCTCGAGGGAGGCGCTCGACATGCCGATGCCGGTGTCCTCCACCTCGACCGCCACGGTGTCGCCGCGCGCCGACAACCGCAGGGCGACCCTCCCGCCGGGACGGTTGTACTTGATGGCGTTCCCGACGAGGTTCGCGAGCAGCATGCCGAGGCTACCCGCGTCGCCGCGCACCGCGGGAAGCTCCCCCTGGCTCTCGATCCCGACCGAGACGCCCGCCTTCTCCGCGGCCACGGCGTGGGCCTGCACGACGCCCCGCGCCACCTCGCGGAGGTCCGTCGCCGCGTCCCGGTTCGCGAGCTGGCCGTGCTCGAGCCTCGAGAGGTCGAGCCAGTCCTGGACGATCGCCAGCATCTCGCCGAGGCGGAGCTGGGACCTCTTGATCCACTCGCGGGCCCGCTCCGGCATCTCGTCGGGCGACATGTACATCATCACGTCGAGGTACTGCTTGACCGCGACGACGGGCGTCTTGAGCTGATGGGAGACGAAGGTCACGAACCGCCGCTGGACCTCTTCCTTCTCGCGGCGTAGCCGCTCCGAGTCCCTTGCGAGGCGCCACCGCTCGAAACCGCGGTTCATGATCAGGGCGAACTCGTCGCACGTGAACGGCTTCGGGAGGAAGTCGTAGGCTCCCGCCTTCATCGCGTCCACCGCCGTGGCGATCGTGGCGTAGCCGGTGATCACCACGATCACCATCGAGGGATCGATCTGCCGGACGCGCCGGATGACCTCCATGCCGTCGATCTTCGGCATCTTGAGGTCCACGAAGAGAAGGGCGGCCGGGGCCTCCTTGATCCTCCGGATCCCGTCCTCTCCGCTCGCGAAGGTCTCGACCTTGAAGCCGGCCCGGGTCAGGATCTCGCTGCACGACAGGAGCATGATCTCGTCGTCGTCGATGACGACCACGCGCTCCCGCGCCTCGACCCTCGGGCTCTCGATCACCCCGGTGGCCATCGCGCGCTATCCGACCCGCACCGGCTGGGCGAGGAGCCGCCTCACGTGCTCGAGGAACTCGGGTATGTCGAGGGGCTTGGTGAGGTAGTCGTCCGGGGTGATCAGCGCGGCCTCCGCGGCTCCCGGGAACGCCTCCTGGGGCGGCTGCGCGATGGAGGAGACCATCAGGATCGGCACCGAGCCTGCGACGCCGTGCTTGTCGCCGAACTTCACGGCCTGGTTCAGGCCGTAGCCGGCGAAGGCGTCTTCCATCATGATGTCGAGCACGATGAGGTCGGGCCGTTCGGTCTCGAGGTAGGCGAGACCGTCCTTCGCACTGGCGGCGCAGTGGACGGCGTACCCCTCGCGCTCGAGGAGTGCTATGACCGACGCGCGGTAGTCCTCGTCGTCGTCCACGACGAGCACCCGCTTCCGGGTCCTGCACGTGCTCGCGCTGGGTTTCTTGCGCCCGATCGAGCGGAGGGCGTCCTCGATCACGGTCTGGAGCTCGTCCGGCGTCACGGGGTGGATCGCGAGGTAGAAGACCCCGGACTCGCGGATGCTCCGCGCGAGGTCCACCGAGAGACTCTCGGCCACTGCGACCAGCGGGGTGGAAGGAGCGCCGTGACGGCAGGCGCTCAGGACCTTCAACCCCCACTGAAGGTCGGGGGCGAGGTCCACGACCACCACGTTGATGCCCGCCTTCGCCTCCGCCGCGGCGCGCTCCGGCGGGACGAACGGCCCGAGCACCTCGAAGACGAAGCCCTCGGCGCCCAGGCGGGCCATCACGTCCTTCCAAGGATCATCGGATCGGGCGACGAGGAGGATGCGGGCTGCTTCGTTCATGGCTTACCCCCGTCTTGTTCTCCCTGAGAACAAGCACGAGGCGTGCCCGAAGGCCGCCGCGCCGGAAAGTGCTGTCGTTCCGGGGAGAACGGCCGATGCTGGGGCCGTCAGGCGGGCGCGGTGAATGAAGATCTCATACAGGGCGCCCCGCGGGAGCGTTCGAACGGGAGACTCCCCCGCGGGCGAGCGTCAGGGACGCCGTATCGGATTCCAATACAGTGTGTGCGACCGTCATCCAGGAATCAGGCCCGGAACGGTTCCCCCGGGCCCCGCGCGAGCACGCGGAAGAGCCTCACGCAGGTCTCGATCGTCCCGATGACAAGCGGGACGGCGAGAACGCTCTTCGCCGCGACGTCGAACAGGAAGACCTGCGGACCGAGCATGATGACGAGCAGGACCACGATGCCCAGCACGCCAACGGCCAGCTCGGCCCAGCGCGTGCTCCGCCGCCAGCGCCCGTGGCGCAGGACGACGAGGTTGAGGACGAACGCCGCCGCCCACCAGAGGTTCAGGAGAGGGAGGTGCACGGAAAACGACGGAAGCAGGACGGGAAGCCCGCTCCACCGGCCGTCGCTGAAACTCCAGAACCCGACCCACTGCGGAAAGAAGTTGAAGAGAATCACGAGGGCGACGATCGCGTACGTCGAGAACACCTTGTTCACGACCGAGATGCGGTCGCGGTCGCTCACGGGCGGAAGCGCGGCCGGATCCCATTCCTTCCCCGCCGTTTCCTTCCTCGACTGGACGCGCTCCACCACGGCGAAGATCAGCGTCAGCAAGCCCAGGTTGAAGAGCGCCCCGTGAAAGACGCGCCCGCCCGCGTGGAACACCGCGATAGCGGCCGAGGCGCCGCCCCCGCGGGCCGCCGCGACGAGCCTCGCGATCGCCGTCACGGCGAAGACGACCAGAATCGCGATCCCCGCGATCTTGAGGGTGAGCAGGTACGCGGGGAACAGGCGCGGACCGATGAGGTACCGCGGCTCGCCCGTGTAGCGCGCCGCTACCTCCTGCGGCGGACCGAACTCCCGCAGCACCTGCGCGGCGAGCTCGGCGTCCGCCGGGCGCCCCGCGACCCGTGCGCGCTCGTCGAGCGCTTCGCCGAGGAGCGAGCGCAGCTCGGCCTCGACGTCGGCGCGCATCCGCCGGGGAAACCGGTGTCCCACGTCCTGCACGTAGCGTTCGACGAGATCCATCTTCGCGTCTCCTTCCTCAGCCGATCAGCCGCCCGATGACTTCCGCCAGCGCGCGCCACTCCGCGGCGAGCTCCCGCTCGAGCGCTTCCCCCTGCGGGCTGATCCGGTAGTACCGGCGCGGCCGCCCGTCCTCGACCCGCCACCGGCTTCGCAGGAGTCCCTGGGCTTCCAGCCGGCGCAGCAGGGGGTAGAGCGTCCCCTCGTCGATCTCGAGGCCCTTGTCCACGAGGAGCTTCTTGAGCGAGTAGCCGTACTCCTCGCCGTGGAGCTGGGTCAGGACCGCCAGCACCAGCGCTCCTCGCCGCAGCTCCAGCGACAGGCTGTCTCGAGTCGAAGACTGTGTCCTACCTATTACCATGTCTCATACTATATTGTGTACTGCATGGTATGTCAAGAAAAAGAACGACCCGGGCGGAGCGACGAAGCACGGATCGGGGGAGCCGGAGGGCCGGAAGGGCGTCATGCGGCCCGGGACGGCGCGCGCGGAGCGCGCCGACTCGAGCCGACCGTTTCCGGGGAGACTAGGGAGACGTCACGCGAAGGTCGTACGACCCGTAGATGCCGTGGTCGGAGGCGTGCTTCGAGCGGACGTAGAAGACCCCCGCCCGCGGCGCGGTCCAGACGATCCGCGAAGAGGGATCGCCGGTCGCGCGGTCATCGTTCGAGGCGAGCACCGTGGTTCCGTTGGTGTCGAGGATCTCCAGGTAGGTATTGGCGTCCGACAGAAGATTGAGCGTCTCGACCGTGTACGAGGCGCTCGCGGTGGCCTGAAGGCTGAAGAGGTCGAGGTCGGCCTCTCCCTTGTGATTCCCGTCCGGATCGTAGAAGTAGGTCAGGTGAAGGGAGTTGCCGTTGACGGTCAGCGGCGTGGCCAGGGCGACCGTGTTGCTCGGCTCGAAGGCGTCCGGCCAGAACTCGATCGCGTAAAGGCCGAAGATGTCCTTCATCTCGAGGAAGTAGCCGTTCGAGATCGTCGGGTCGAACCACCCGTCCCAGAACGACTCGTCGGTCACGTACGTCGCGCTCTTGATCGGCCCGGTGTACACCTGCCACACCTCGGCATCCGGGAGCGCGAGCCGGTCCTGCGAGTCTTCGACGCCGGGAGTCGAGTCGGTGGTAGCGGCGGAGTCGCAGATGTCCCAGATCGTCCGCGAGACCGAGACCTCGCTGGTGTCCCCGGTGCACGGGTACTCGGTCGCGTCCTCGACGTTGTACCCGTTCAGCGCGTGCCCGGGCCCGGAGGCGCCGTCGGTCCGCACGTAGATGTTCGAGAGAGGCATCCCGAAGTACCGGCGCACCGACAGCCCGAACGAGGTCGCGCGCCCCTCGTCGAAGGACAGGCGGAGATCCTCGTTGCAGTCGGAGAGATAATGGGTCCCGCCGGCGCTGCTGCTCTTCGAGTAGTTGTTCATCACGTAGTGCGCCCACTCGTGCAGGATGACCGCGTCGTCGTAGCCCCCGTTGTCGCGCAGCGTCGTGGTGCTCCCCGAGGTCCCGGAGACGGTGACCCCGCCGTTGGACTGCCACTTGATCGTGTAGGCCTGCGAAGGGCGGGAGCCCTTGACCGCCTTGACGTAGTCCGCGCCGAAGACCGCCAGGTCGAAGACGTTGAAGGCTTCCCCGCCGTTACCGACCGTCGCCACCATGGTCCCGAAGCTCACGCTGGTGTTGGGGTTGTGATTCGTCACGTCCGGAGAGCTGCCCGCGTAGTACGACCCTCCCTGATTGACGGTCTTGACGAAGAGGTCAAAGGTCGAAGTGGTGCGGGTGTACACCCTCACCCTCACGGTACGGATGCTCGAATCGGTGACGGCTACGCTGAACGCGCCGTTGGCGTCGGTCTTTCCCTTCGCGAGGAGGGCCTTCGTGCCGCTCTTGTTCGGGTCGAGCACCTCGACGTCGGCGTACCGGATCGGCTTCTCGGAGACGACCCCGGAGAAACCGGTCGCGTCCTGCTCGCGGTCCTGGTACTTGAAAACGCCCGACGCGGTCCAGTTCGCCCACGCGGGCAGCGAGGCGGCGAGAGCGAGTAGGCAGAGGGCCGTCCCTCGCAGGAGTCCCGAGATGGGGCGGCTCATGGCCGCACCTCCAACCGGAAGTTCACGACGGTGCCGTCGTCCACGGGTTGCGGACGAGTCACCCCGAGTGGCGCGGTCACGACGATCTCCCCGCGGAGCGCGCCACCGGGGCCGTTCGCGGAGACCTCGACGACGATCTCGTGAAGGCCGGCCCGCTCGAGCGGCACCCTGAGCACGGCTCGGGCGCCCTCCCGGGCGCCGAGCGACGGGACGCCGGCATCGAGCTCGGCGGCCGCGCCCTCGCCGACACGGGACCACACGGGGCGCCCGGCATCGAAGGGGCGCGAAGCGACCGTCCACGGCGTGCCGTCGGGATGGAGCACGCGGATGCTCAGATCGGAGGCGGGCACCCGTGTCTGCACGACCACCTCGAGGTGCGCCTCCCCGGTCATTGCTGCTCCGTGGGAGGAATTCGAGGGAGAGGTGTCGATCAGCCGCGCCTGGACCTCGAGGTCGGAAAGGGCCTCGGTCGCGAGCGCCTGCGGCGCCAGCACCAACGCTACTGCGGGTAACACCAGGAGCACTGGCCATGCTGAGATCCCGCCGGGCCGCCGGGTACTTCGCGTCATGAATGGGTCCTCCCCTCGTCGGTGGCACGAGACCATGAACGGTTCCTGGGGGGTAGGTACGGCTTGCGCGGGGTCGAGTCAAGGCCTTTTCGGATCAAAGTTGTCGATTTTGTGTCCGGCATCACAACGACGCCACGTTTCGATGGCACACCCATAACGCGGCGCCGGCGGGCGGACCGGCGCCTAGTGGGCCAATCGCCTATACTGCGACGCTTCGTCCCCTTTACTCGGAGGAGCGCCCGGCATGGTCATCGGCAAGGACAAGGTGGTCTCGCTTCACTACACCCTCACCGGCTCGGACGGAGAGGTCATCGACAGGTCCGAGGAAGGCGAGCCGTTCGACTATCTTCACGGGGCGGAAAACATCGTGCCTGGACTCGAGCGCGCCCTCGAGGGCCGCGGGCCCGGCGACGAGCTCCGGGTCGCGGTCGCGGCGGAGGACGGCTACGGCGAGCGCGACGAGGAGATGCTCCTCGTGGTCCAGCGGGAGCGGTTCGAGGCCGCCGGCCCGCTCGAGACCGGCATGCGCTTCCAGGCCGATACTCCCGCCGGGGCGCGGGTCTTCACCATCACCGGCATCGAGGGCGACGAGGTCACGATCGACGGCAACCATCCGCTCGCCGGCGAGACCCTGAACTTCGACGTGAGGGTGGTGGGGGTTCGCGACGCGACCGCGGAGGAGCTGGAGCACGGCCACCCGCACGGTCCGGACGGCCACCATCATCACGGATAGCCCGCATTATTCACGAAGGTCCGTCGCGAGACCGCGGAGATGGCCGTCCTACCGGGCGCGCGGAGGCCCGAGGACCCGAAGGCATGCTTGCGGCATGTCGAGGGTCCGAGGGCCGAGCACGCACGGAGGGACGGCCAGATACGCGGTCGCAGCAGGAGCTTCGTGAATAATGCGGGCTGGGGCGCCGCGGAAACCGCGGGCCGGCCGCCGACGTACCATCCGTGACACCGAGAGGAGGAGCGGATGGGACTGATCAACTGGATCTTCGACTTCTACCAGCAGTACCGGATCGACCAGCTCCAGAAGGAGACCGCGCAAACCCAGGCCGCGGTCCGCACGCCCTCCGGCGGCGTCGACGCCGAGAAGCTGGAGCGGGCGATCGGCGAGCTGGCGCTCGCGGTGAAGACGATCCAGCGGGTCGTCGTCGAGAAGGGCATCTGCACGCCCGACGAGCTCCACGCCAAGCTGCGGCAGATCGACCTCGAGGACGGCCGGGAGGACGGGCGCTCGCCCGTCCCGTGAGGACCCGGCGTCCGCCTCGCGCTTTGGTCTTCCGGGGCCGGATGGGGTAATCTGGTCGCCTGAGCATGGGATCGCGGAACGGCGTCGAGGGGGCGCACGCGCCGCGCACGGAGCCGCCGTCATGAGCATGAAGAGAATCGCATCGCTGCTCGTCGTGTTCGCCGCCGCATCTTCGCTGGTCATGGCCGGCGAGGTCTACGGGAAAGTCCTCGAAGGCGCCGCCTCGGTGGGCGACGGGGCCACGGTCGAGGCGAAGTGCGGGGCCAAGGCCTATCCCGCGGTCAAGACCGACAAGGCCGGCACGTACCACCTCGTCCTGGCCGAGACCGGGAAGTGCACGATGACCGTCAAGTACAAGGGACAGGCCGCGAGCCTCGAGATCGCCTCCTACGACGACGCGGTCCAGTACGATCTCGTGGTGGAAGCGAAGGACGGGAAGCTCGCCGTCCGCCGGAAATAGGGCTCGGGGCGACGGGATGTCCGCTTCGGGGCCGAAGGACTTCTGGGACAAGGTGGCGATCGTCGTGCACCCGCTCGGCGGACTCCTCATCGGGGTCGCCGTCGCGGGCGTGGGCTACATGGGGTCCGACGCGCTGAACCGCCGCCAGACCCTCGACACCAACGCGCGCCTCTACTCGGAGCTGATGAGTCGCAGGGAGGAGTCCGAGAGCAGCCTTCGCAAGGACATGTTCGTCTCGATCATCCAGAACTTCCTCACGCCGAAGGAGGGGGACCTGGACTCGAAGGTGCTGAACCTCGAGCTGCTCGCGTACAACTTCCACGAGTCGCTCAACCTGAAGCCGCTGTTCCTCGACATCTCGAGGCGCATCCAGAGACTTCCCGCGAAGGACCGGGTCGAGTACCTCGACCGCGTGAACCGCGTCGCGAAGGAGATCACCGCCAAGCAGCTGTTCGCCCTCGAGGGGCACGGGAAGAGCTTTCGCCGGTCCGTGGACCTCGACGCGGTCCGGAGCACGCCGGGGGGCGTCGCGCTCGACGGCGAGTCCATCCGTCTCGGCAGCAAGGGCTGCGACGTGAGCATGCGCGCGCTGAAGTCCGACCCGGACGGGCAGCAGATCACGGTGAGGCTCGAGGTCAGAGCGCCCGAAGGCTCGCCCGAGCAGGCCGACACGCGGGCGACCTTCAACGTCGGCTGGTTCGACTTCCCGATGATCGACAACACGCGCCTCGCGAACGGCCTGCGCTGCGCCGTCACCCTCAGCGCGTTCTCCCCCTCGATCGCGGACGTCACCACCGTGTGCTTCCCGGGCGAGTACGCCAGCCTCAAGGACCGCCCGTATTACGACGAGGTGATCCAGAAGCTGCAGGAGGCGGCGCGGGAAACGCCGGCCGGGAAGCCCTGACCGTCCCACGGCCGGGAGGAGCGACGGCATGACCCGGAAACGGGAACGGCCGCGCGGTCGCCGCCGGCTCGCCGCGATCGCGGTCTTCGTCCTCGCGGCGCTCACCTTCGCCTGTCGCTCCGACATCGTCGTCCGCGTCTTCACCCGAGTCTACGAGGACGGCAGCGTCTCGCGGCGCGTCGAGATCACGGGGCGCCGGGCCGACGAGTCGAAGCCCGCGGAGAAGGACTGGCTGGAGAAGGAGGCTGGAATCCGCCTCGCCCGTCCCGAGGCCTGGGCGCGGCACGAGGCGAGCACCGGGCGCCTCTACGCCGAGGGGACGTTCCCCTCGGCGGCGGACGTTCCATCCTCGCTCGCGTTCCAGACCGACGCGGGGCTGGTGCCGGACGGAGCGCAGCCTGCTCTCGCGGTCGAGAGCCTCGTGATCCTCAAGCGCTGGGTCTACACCGAGACCTACGCCGACCCCTTCGGCGCGTCCGCCGTCGGGTCCGCGCTCGACCGCCTGGCGGGAATCGTCGCGGAGGCGCTCGCCGACGAGCTGCACCGGCAGATGGGGGAGAAGCTGGACACCGCGCCGGCCGAGCGGTTCGTGAAGACCGAGGCGCGCGCGCTCGCGGGCGAGCTGCTCGACGCGCGGGGGAAGAACCCCGGCGACGCGCGGGCCGCGGCGCGCGAGGCCGCGTACGCGAAGGTCCTCGCGAAGCACGGCCTTGCCGTGGCGCCGGCCGGCGAGAAGAAGTTCTGGGACGCGCAGCAGGCCGGCCTGATCGAGTGGTCGCGCCGCCGGGTCGCGGAAGCGCTGTCCCGTCCCGACGCGCCCGTGTCCCCCGCGGCCCTCGCGTTCTGGCCCACGGAGGACAGCTGGGAGGAACGAGCGAAGGAGGTCCTGGAGCGGGTCTTCGGGTCCGACGAGGCGCTCGAAGATTCGTTGACGCCGTCGATTCGCGCGCTCTCGGGGTACTACGGCGATTCGGGATCGCCGCGCTTCCGCTTCGAGGCGGCGCTCGAGATGCCCGGGCGCCTCCTGGCGACCAACGGCACCCCCGGCCGCGAGGGCATGACCTGGTTCCTGCGCGACGAGGACCTGGGCACCGCCGGCCGCACGCTCGAGGCCGAGTCGGTCGCGCTGGACGACGAGAAGCTCCGCGCCCTCGGCGCGCGCCGCGAGTTCGAGCCCGCGCAGCTCCTAGAGCTCACCGACATCCTCGCGCGCCGCGATCCCGACGGCGCCCTCCGCCGGGCCCTGACGGCCGCGGTGGAGAAGGGGCGGCTCTCGATGCTGCGCGAGAAGGACGCCGTGCCCGGCGTGCCGGAGCTGCTCGTCCGCGAGTTGGCGGACCTCCTCGACCCCGCCGTGCCCCTGTCCGCGCGCTAACCCCGATGGACGACCGAGGCGGGAGTGTCCGCAGACAGCCCTTTTTCGGGCTGGCGCGGACACTCCCGCTTCGGTCGTCTGGCCAGCTTGACGCGAAGGGCCTGTTTGTGCTCTTCTCGAATCCCCATCCCACAGGCCTTTCTCCAGGGAGGACGCGTTATGCGGCGACGCGGATTCGACACGAAGGCGATCCACGAAGGACACCGGAAATTCCATCCCGACTCGACCCTGGTCCCGATCTACCAAAGCGTCGCCTACCCCTACGAGGACGCCCGTGAGGCCGCGGAGATCTTCAGGGGCGAGAAGCCCGGCTACACCTACGGCCGCTGGGACAACCCGACCGTCGAGGCGTTCGAGAAGCGGATGGCCGCGCTCGAGGGGGCCGAGGCCGCGATCGCTGCCGCGTCCGGCATGTCCGCGATCTTCCTGCTGACGCACCAGCTCGTGAAGGCCGGGGACGACGTGGTGTCGTCCAACCGGGTTTACGGCGGCACGTTCGGCCTGTTCGACGTCGGCCTGCCGCGGATGGGGGCATCGGTCAGCTGGGTCACGAGCCCCGAGTCCATCGAGGCGTGGGAGGCGGCGATCACGCCGCGGACCCGCTTCCTGTTCGTCGAGAGCCCGAGCAACCCCGGGCTCTTCATCGGCGACATCCGCAAGCTCGCTCAACTCGCGCACTCCCGGGGCATCCCGCTCGTCGTGGACAACACGATCTGCACGCCGGCCCTGCAGCGCCCGATCGAGATGGGCGCCGACGTCGTCGTCCACTCGACCACCAAGTACATCTGCGGCAACGCTTCGGCGCTCGGCGGCATCGTCGTCGGCTCGAAGCAGCTGATCGAGGACGGGATCCGGAAAGGACCGATCCGCTATCTCGGCCCCGCGATGTCCCCGTTCAACGCGTGGCTCAATCTCCTGTCGCTCGAGCACCTCTCGCTCCGCATGCAGCGCCACTGCGAGAACGCGCAGGCGCTCGCGGAGTGGCTCGAGAAACACCCGCAGGTCGTCTCGGTGAACTACCCGGGGCTCCCCTCGAATCCGTACCATCCCATGGTCGCGCCGCAGATGAAGGGGTGCAGCTCGCTGATGTCCTTCGTGATCCAGGGCGACTACGACGACGCGGTCACGGTGATCGACTCGCTCGAGCTGTGGACGCACGCGACGCACCTCGGCACCTGCAAGACGATCGTCACGCACCCGGCCTCGACGACGCACTCCGCGATGGGGCCCGAGGAGCTGAAGAAGGCGGGGATCCCGGCGACGATGATCCGCGTGTCGGTCGGTCTCGAGGACGCGGCCGACATCATCGAGGACATCGAGCAGGCGCTGGCCCGGATCGGCGCCAAGTCGACCGCCGGCAAGCGCTGAGCCGGTTTCGCGGGTAGCCGGCAGCGTCCGCGCGAAGCTGGGCTATCCTTCGCCCATGCAGCCGCTCGTCCGCCACCGCGGCCGGGCCGTGGCGTTGGCCCTCCTCGCCGCGGCCGTGCTCCTCGCCTTCTGGCCGGTGCTGCACCACGACTTCAACGAGTACGACGACACGAAGTACGTCACGCGGAACGGCCGCATCAAGGACGGGATCACGCCCGACAGCCTGCGCTGGGCCTTCACCTCGTTCCACGCCTCCAACTGGCATCCGCTGACCTGGATCTCCCACATGCTCGACTGGCGGCTGTACGGCGCCTCCGCCGGAGGGCACCACGCCACCAGCCTCCTCCTCCACCTCCTCAACACGTGGCTGCTGTTCCTGGTCCTCGACGCCGCGACGGGGAGGACGGGACGCAGCGCGGCGGTGGCCGCCCTCTTCGCGGTGCACCCCCTCCACGTGGAGTCGGTGGCGTGGATCGCGGAGCGCAAGGACGTGCTGAGCACCCTCTTCTGGCTGCTCGCGACGCTGGCCTACGTGCGGCACGTCCGGTCTCGGGGGACGGGGAAATCCGTCGCGGTCGCGGCGCTCTTCGCCCTCGGCCTGATGGCCAAGCCGATGCTCGTCACGCTGCCGTTCGCGCTCCTGCTCCTCGACGCGTGGCCGCTCGGGCGGTTCGGCGGGCGGCGCGCGGGCGGCGTCTTTGGGCGCATTCCGGCCGGGCTTCTCTCCGAGAAGATCCCGCTGTTCCTCCTCGCGGGAGCGTCCTGCGTGGTCACGTTCCTCGCCCAGCGCGGCACGATCGGCTCCGTCGAGCGTTATCCCGTGCCGGTCCGCCTCGCGAACGCGGTGGTGTCCTACGCCGCCTACCTGGTCAAGACCGTCTGGCCCACCGACCTCGCGGTGTTCTACCCGCACCGTGGGCTCGTGCCGGCGTGGCAGCTCGCGGCCTCCGCCGCCGCGCTCGCGATCGTGACCGTCGCGGCGTTCCGCCTGAGGCGCGGGCGGCCGTACCTGCTCGTGGGCTGGCTCTGGTACCTGGGCACGCTCGTCCCGGTGATCGGCCTCGTCCAGGTCGGGAAGCAGTCGATGGCGGACCGGTACACGTACGTGCCGCTCATCGGCATCTTCGTGATCGCGGTCTGGGGGGCGGCCGATGCGATCGGCGCGCTCGCTCGCTCCCGCGACGGAGCGCGGGGCCCGGCGGCGGCCGGTGGACCGGATCCTTTCTGGCTGCTCGTCCCCGCCGTCGCGGTCGTCCTGCCGCTGATGGCGGCCACCCGCGCCCAGCTCCTGCACTGGCGGGACCCCGTGACGCTCTTCGAGCGGGCGGTCGCGGTGGCCGAGAGCGACGTCGCGCACGCGAACCTCGGCGAGGCGCTGCTGAACCTCGATAGGAACGTCGAGGCGGAGGTCCAGTTCCGGGCGGCGCTTCGCATCGATCCTTACGTCGCCGAGGCGCACAACGGCCTCGGGCTGATCCTCGAGGGAAGCGGGCGGCTCGACGAGGCCCGGCAGCACTACGAGGAGGCCGTGCGAATCCGGCCGAGCTACGCGATCGCGCAGCGGAACCTCGGTCGCCTCCTCGCCGCGATGGGGCGGACGGACGAGGCGATCGCTCACGACGAGGCCGCCCTGGCACTCGATCCGAGCGACAGCCGGACGCACGAGAGCCTGGGTGCCGCGCTGGCCTCGAAGGGCAAGCTGGAGGACGCGGTCGCGCACTACGAGGCGGCGCTCCGGGGCGACCCCAACTCCCCGGAGACCCACAACAACCTCGGGAGCGCGCTCTCGCGCCTGAACCGCGGGGACGAAGCGTTCCGTCACTTCCGCGAGGCGATTCGACTCCGTCCCGAATACGCGATCGCCCACTACAACCTGGCGACCGAGCTGTACTTCATGGGGAGATTCGGCGAGGCATGGGACGAGGTGCGCGCGGCGAGGCGCCTCGGGTTCGTCCCTCCGCAGCGTTTCGTCGACCTGCTCTCCTCGAAGCTGCCGGAGCCCTAGGGAGCGCGCACGCATGCGCCTGACCGTCCTGGACTTCGTCGTGATCGCCGCCTACTTCGCGGCCAACCTCGCCGTGGGCCTCTACCTGCGCCGCCGCGCGACGCGGAGCGTGGACGACTTCTTCCTGTCCGGGCGGACGGCGACGTGGTGGCTGGCGGGGACGTCCATGGTCGCGACGACGTTCGCCGCCGACACGCCGCTCGTCGTCGCCGGCCTCGTCGCGCGGAACGGCATCGCGGGGAACTGGATCTGGTGGAGCCTCGTCGCGAGCGGGATCCTGACCGTCTTCTTCTACGCGAAGCTCTGGCGGCGCGCCGGCGTCGTGACCGACGTGGAGTTCGCGGAGATCCGCTACGCGGGACGCCCGGCGTCGTTCCTCCGCGGGTTCAGGGCGGCGTACCTGGGGCTGCCGGTCAACCTCATCATCATGGGGTGGGTCAACCTCGCGGTGGTGAAGATCCTGCAGGAGACGCTCGGCGTGAGCAAAGCCGAGGGGCTCGCGATCACGATGGGGATCATGCTCCTCACCGCGGCGGTCGCGTCCCTCTCCGGCCTCTGGGGCGTGCTCTGGACCGACTTCTTCCAGTTCTTCCTGATGATGGGGATGGTGATCCTGCTGGCCGTGTTCGCGGTGGCGCGCTCCGGCGGGACGGCGGCGCTGGTGGAGCAGGTGCGAGCCGTGGACGCGGCGTCCGGGGGCTCGGGGTCGCTCCTCTCGTTCGTGCCCGACCTGCACTCGGCGACGCTCCCGCTGATCACGTTCCTCGCCTACGTGGCCGTCAACTGGTGGGCGTCGTGGTATCCCGGCGCAGAGCCGGGCGGGGGAGGCTACATCGCCCAGCGGATCTTCTGCGCCAAGGACGAGAAGCACTCGGTCCTCGCCACGCTCTGGTTCAACGTCGCGCACTACGCGATCCGCCCGTGGCCGTGGATCCTCGTCGGCCTGGTCGCCGCGGTCCGCTACCGGCACGACCCGTCGTTCGCCGCCGATCCCGAGCTCGGGTACATCCGCGTGCTGATGTCCGATCTCCCCGCGTCGCTGCGCGGCCTGATGCTCGCCGGCTTCGCCGCCGCGTACATGTCCACGATCTCGACGCAGCTCAACTGGGGGGCGAGCTACCTGGTGAACGACCTCTACCGCCGCTTCGTCGCGCGCGACCGCGAGAAGGGGCACTACGTGCGCGTCTCGCAGGGCGTGACGATGGCGCTGATGGCCCTCTCCGGGGTCGTGACGTTCTACATGGACTCGATCTCCGAGGCGTGGAAGCTGCTGATGGCGATCGGCGCCGGGACCGGGCTGGTGTTCATCCTCCGCTGGTTCTGGTGGCGGATCAACGCGTGGAGCGAGATCTCCGCGATGGCGGCCGCGTTCGCCGTCTCGATGGCGCTCTCCTACGGCGTCGGGCTCGACCAGGCCGACCCCGAGCAGTTCGCCTGGCTTCTCTTCCTGACCACCGCCGCCACCACGGCGGTGTGGCTCGCGGTCACGTTCTCGACGCCGCCCGAGCCGCGCGAGACGCTGCTGGCCTTCTACCGCCGCGTCCGCCCCAACCCGCGCTTCTGGGGGCCGATCGCCCGCGAGGCCGCGGACACGCCGGGCGACCGCGACGGCCTGTTCAGCCTCGCGAACTGGGCGGGCGGCGTCGTGCTGATCTACGCGGCGCTGTTCGGCGTCGGGAATCTCGTGCTGGGCCAGGCGGGAACGGGCCTGGCGATCCTGGCCTTGGCCCTCGCCGCGGCCGCGTTCCTCTTCTGGAACCTCGGCCGCCACGGCTGGGCGACGTTGGACTAGAAGCGCGTCGGCGATCGGGCGCTACGCGCCGAACGCCGCGGATCCCGGGCCTGCTCTCCCCCGCGCCAGTTGCGCTTCGTCGCCGACGGCGATCTCCCCGCCCTCGATGACGAAGCAGTTGAGCGCCAGCTTGCCCTCGAAGCGCGCGTAGATGCCGCGGGTGATTTCCTTGTCCTGCGCGAGGGTGTCGGGATCGAATGAAGTCATGATGCAGCGCAGGCGCAGATCCTGGACGCCGATGAGCACCTTGCCGATCCTGAGGCAGGCACCCGGCCAATCGCGCTCGGCCAGCCCCACGACGCCGCCGACGACGAGGTTGGGCCGCAAGCGGCGATGGTCGTGGCCGAAGGCCGCGATCGCGCCGTCGGTGGCGACCAGCAGGGGCAGCACGTCGAACCGCTCCGCGCCGTCGTAGCGCACCAGCTTCGCCCCCCTCCCGGCGATGTCCGTCACGTCGGATGCGACCTCCGGGCCGTCCCAGGGCCTGCCGTCCACCAGGACCTCGCCACGCGCGCCCAGCGAGCCCTTGTGTCCCAGAAAGCGGGGGTGCGAGCGCGAGGTGACTACCCGGCCATTCGCGTCCTCGACATGCACTACCCGGTCGCCTTCGATTCCGAGAGGACCGATCTTCGCCCGCTGTACCTTCTCTCCGGCCATCGTCTTGACCGGATAACGCCAGATCTCCGTGACCGTCATCGCCACCTCTCCGTTACGAATCGCCGTCCGCTGCATGCTGTCGCCGGGGAGCCGCCGGCAAGACGATCTCGCAGAACACGCTCGAGTCGTCGACGTTGGTGATCACGGCTCCCACGGACAACCGGGTCGAGAGTAGTCGAAAGGCCTCCCGACCGAACGTGCCGGACCGGAACCCGTCCTTGCAGACCACGGTTCCGTCCACCGTCTGATCGTAGTCGATCTCACCCACCAACCCGGCGGCGGCCTGGCATTCGAACCACCGGAGGCGCTCCGACCAGAACCCATCGGCGTATGTCGAGAACATCGCTCTCCCGCCGGGCCGAAGGACTCGAATCGCTTCACGCACGAGCTCCTCCGGATTCACCGCGAACGCACAGATCCCGTTTTGGATGCAGACGACCACGTCGAACACCTGGTCGGCAAACGCGAGCGCCGATGCTTCCACTACTTGGAATCCGACGCCCGCCTGCGCGCGAGGATCCGTATCAGGAGTTCCTCGATCTCCTGCCGAGCTGGGTCGGTCAGGTCGAGCCACTCGTGTCCACAGGCCCGACATCGCCAGTCAGGCATGTTCGGGGCGATGAAGCACCCACCAGTTACGGCAATGCCGCGTTCGATCATCGCCCGCGCTTCGGCCGCGGGGTGACCATGGAATACGCGAACAAACGTCGCGTCTCCGCACCGAGGACATCGTTCAGGTGTTCGCAACTTGAGCATGGTCGTTAACGTCCGTCGAACGATCCGGCATCAGCCGCGGCCGCGAAGCAGCCGCCGACTGCATTGTTAGCCGGCTTCGGGGTACAGACGGGGTACATAGTCACGCGCCCACGCGATCCGTAGTGCGCGAGCCCCTGCGGCCACACGCAGAAGCCATCGCTCAAGTCGCTATCACCGAGCGCGCTGTCGGCGACCCCACAGCGGAAACGGCAGTAGGACCACCCCATCCAACTGGCAAATCGCGCACCGGACTTGAGATACGAGGCGATTCCCTCGCGCGTCTCGCGTGAGTAGCCGGCGCCCTGCAGGAGTGCAGGGTGCGGAAAGGGCGACTCGTCGCTCGACTGCCAGTATCCGACGGCGATGAGGTCAGCCATTGGTGACACCCGTCCGGCTAACTCATAATCGACTGAACTTCGTTACCGGGCAAACGAGTTCAGGATTGGTGGTAACACCTCATGATCGCCCCACCCTGCCGCCTTATCCCCCAACGGCCATGGTCGGGTGCTACCCCGTCCCCGGCCGCGTCGGTTCCTTCCGCTCTTCTACGCCCAGCGGATGGGGATTGCAATGTGGACCAGGGGCGCGGGCGGGGCGGATGCACCGCGAGACGCGGTCAAGGCGGTTGGGCCGGGGGCGCCGCGCCGGCCTCCGCCTCGGACCGGAGCGGTGTGCCGCGAAGGGCGGGTTTCATTGCGAGGCATCTACTCGGCATACTAGGGGGTGCGGGAGGACGGGATGACCTTCGGACATCGCCTTGTTTTCCTTTCGATGGTCGCCGCCGCGGCGACGGCGCGCGCCAACGGGGCAGCCGGCGACCTGATGCCGCTTCCCGCGTCGATGGTCCCGGCCGAGGGCGCCATGGCGGTGACCGCAGGGTTCGCCGTCTCGACGGCGGAGTGCCGCGATGCGCGGGTGGCCGCGGCGGCGGCGCGCGCCGTTCGCCGCGTCGCCGCGCAGACGGGGCAGCCGCTCGTGGCGGGCGACGGCATTCCGGCGCTGGCGATCCGGTGCGGCGGCGATCCCCACGCGGTCCAGCAGGCGGTGGAGGACGAGAGCTACACGCTCTCCGTCACGCCGCAGGGGGCGCGGCTCGAGGCGCCGGCGCCCTACGGCGCGCTGCGCGGCTTGGAGACGTTCCTGCAGCTCATCGAGCCGGGCCCCGACGGCTGGCAGGTTCGCGCGACGCGGATCGAGGACCGGCCGCGCTTCCCCTGGCGCGGCCTCCTCGTCGACTCTTGCCGCCACTTCATGCCGGTCGAGGCCCTGAAGCGGAACCTCGACGCGATGGCGGCGGTCAAGCTCAACGTCCTTCACTGGCACCTCTCCGAGAACCAGGGGTTCCGCGTCGAGAGCCGCAAGTACCCTCGCCTCCACGAGCTCGGCTCGGACGGCGAGTTCTACACGCAGGCCGAGATCAAGGACGTCGTCGCCTACGCCCGCGATCGCGGGATCCGCGTGATGCCCGAGTTCGACCTGCCCGGCCACTCGACGGCGTGGTTCGTGGGGCATCCCGAGCTGGCCGCGGCGCCGGGGCCTTACTCCGTCGAGCGGGGCTGGGGGGTCTTCGACCCGACCATGGATCCCACCCGCGAGGAGGTCTACCGCTTCCTCGACCGGTTCTTCGGCGAGATGGCGGGGCTCTTCCCCGATCCCTACGTCCACGTCGGGGGCGACGAGGTGAACGGGAAGCAGTGGGACGCGAGCCCGGGAATCGCCGCGTTCAAGAAGGCCCGCGGCATCGAGAGCAACGCGGCCCTGCAGGCCCAGTTCAACTCGCGCCTCGAGAAGATCGTTTCGAAGCACGGGAAGAAGATGGTCGGCTGGGACGAGATCCTCGAACCGTCGCTGCCGAAGGACATCGTCGTGCAGTCGTGGCGTGGTCCCGCCTCGCTCGCGGAGGCCGCATCGAGAGGCTTCTCGGGAATCCTCTCGAGCGGGTGGTACCTCGACTACATGCTTCCCGCCGCGACGCACTACGCGGTGGACCCGTTCGGCAAGCAGGCCGCGGCCCTTCCAGCCGACGCCCGCGCGCGCATCCTCGGCGGCGAGGCCTGCATGTGGAACGAGTTCGTGACCGCCGAGATGCTCGACGGGAGGATCTGGCCGCGCATGGCGGCGATCGCCGAGCGCCTCTGGTCTCCCGCCGCCGTCACCGACGTCGACGACATGTACCGCCGCCTCGAGAGCCAGAGCCAGCGGCTCGACGCGCTCGGCCTGACGCACCGCACCGGGCCGCGCCGCATGTTGCTGCGGCTCGCGGCCGGGCGCCCCCCGCAGCCGCTCGAGGCGTTCGCCGCGCTGCTGGAGCCGGTCAAGAACTACGAGCGCCCGCGCACCAGGGCCTACACGAGCCGGACGCCCCTCAACCGCCTCGTGGACGCCGTTCCACCCGAGAGCGACGCCGCCCGCCGCTTCGCGCGCCTCGTGGACCGCTTCCTCGCGAGCGGCGCGCGCGGTGAGGGGCGCGAGGAGATCGCGGAGACGCTCGCGGAGTGGAGCCGCCTGCGCCAGGCGCTCGAGCCGGTCCTCGCGGGAAACCCGATGCTCGCCGAGGCCGAGCCGATCGCGGCGGATCTCTCCGCCGCGGCCGCGGCCGCGCTCCGCGCGCTCGACGGAGCCTCCGGTCCCGTCGTGGAGGACGCCTCTCTCCTCTCGCGGCTTGCGTCGCCGCGCGCCGAGCTGCTCCTGCAGGTCGCGTCGCCGATCCGCAAGCTCGTCGAGTCCCGCGGGGAGGGAAAGCTCGCCGCGATCCTGCCGGAGGCGCGATGACCATGGGACGCTTCGCTCGCACGGTCTCGCGCGCCGCGCTCGCTCTCGCGGCCGCGATCGCGGTCCAAGCTCCCGCCGCGGCTGCGGAGCCGCAGGCGCCGCCCATCAAGGTCGCGATCTTCGAGGCGCCGGGCTTCCCGGCCGCGGACGCCCCCCCGACGGACCCCGTCGCGCTGCGCGACGCCCTCGCCGGGTGCGACGTGTCGCTGCTCGGTCTCGATGGCCTCGCCGTGCGGCTCTCGAAGGACCGCCCGGACGTGCTCGTGCTCCCGTACGGCTCGGCGTTCCCGAAGGACGCGTGGCCCGCGATCCTGCGTTACCTCGAGGCGGGCGGGAGCTGGCTCAACCTGGGGGGCGCGCCGTTCACGGTTCCCGTGGTCCTCGAAGCGGGCAAGTGGCGCGCGGAGACGCGCCGCACCGCCTATCACAAGGAGCTCGGTATCACGCAGATCGTCCCGGTGGACGCCGCCGGGCTCTCGATGGCACCCGCTCCGGATGCGCCGGACGCCGCGCGCGCCCTGGCGGAAGGGTACCGCGCGAGCCGCGTGTTCGAGCTGGTCGTCCGCCTCGCGAGCCGCAAGCGCTACCCGAAGGAGGACGGATCGGACGGACCGCGAGAGGGACGCGTGACGCCGCTCGTGCACGCGCTCGATCGGGCCGGGCTCGCGCTCGCCGCGCCCGTCGTCGAGATCGACCGGCTCGAGGGACGGTTCGCGGGAGGCCGGTGGGTGCTCGTCACCGGGGACTCCGCGCTCTCGCCGACCGCCGTGCGCGCGCTGGTGGAGCGGGCCGCCGCGGGCGCGTCGGAGCTCTCGGTGCGGCCCGTGTACGCGGGCTTCCATCCCGGCGAGCAGCCCTCGCTGACCGTCGCTTTCCGGCGCCCGGGCCGGAGCGCTCTCGCCGCGATCGCGGGAGCGCTGCGGGTCGAGGTCCGAGACCGGCAGGGCGGCGTCCTCGCGCAGGCGACCGCGACGCTCGAGGGAGAGGGCGAGACGGCCTCGGCACGCATTCTCCTGACCCCGCCGAAGGGAGGCGAATTCTCCCGCGGCCTCAACGAGGTCCTGGTCGAGTTGCCGGTCAAGGCCACCGGGGCCGCGGCGGCCGAGCCGCTGCGAGCGCGAACCGGCTTCTGGATCTACGACGCCGCGATGCTGCAGGGAGGGCGCCCGATCGCCGCCGGCCGAGACTACCTCCTCCGCGACGGAAAGCCGTTCCCCGTCACCGGCACGACCTACATGGCCTCCGACGTCCACCGGCGCTTCCTCCTCGAGCCGAATCCGTCGCTCTGGGAGCGCGACTTCGCCGCGATGGCCGCCGCCGGCGTGAACCTCGTGCGCACCGGGATCTGGACCGGCTTCAAGGAGCACGCCACGGAGGTCGCGGAGCCGCGCGAGGGGGTGCTACGCGCCGCGGAGGTCTTCCTCCTGACCGCGCGCGCGCATGACATGCCGGTGATCTTCACGCTGTTCTCGTTCGTGCCCGAGTCCTGGGGCGGCGTGAACCCTTACGTGGACGCCTGGTCCATCGCGGCGCAGTCGCGGTTCGCCGGCGCGTTCGCGCGGCGCCTCGCCGGCGCCCGGGACCTCGCCTGGGACCTGATCAACGAGCCGTCGTTCAGCTCCCCCGACCGCCTCTGGCAGTGCCGCCCGAACTACGACGCGCGCGAGGAGATCGCCTGGAGCGCGTGGCTGCGCGACACGGTGCCCGCGAAGGACGATGCCGAGCGGTCGCGCCTCCTCGCCGACCGCTGGGGCGGGACCCCCGGCGAGAGCGAGAAGCTGCCGTCCCTCGACGACTTCGGCGACCGCAACCTCTTCGGCGCCGCGCGGCCGATGAAGGCGGCCGACTACCGCCGCTTCGCGCAGGAGGCCTTCAAGCTCTGGGCGAGCCAGCTCTCCGGCGCGATCCGGGAGGCCGGCTCGCGCCAGCCGGTCACCGTCGGCCAGGACGAGGGAGGCGTCGTCGAGCGTCCCAACCCGCTCTTCTTCGGCGACTCGGTGGACTTCACCACGAACCACACCTGGTGGAACAACGACGCGCTCCTCTGGGACGCGCTCATGACGAAGCGTCCCGACCGCCCGAACCTGATCGAGGAGACGGGGCTGATGGTCTACGAGCGGCCGGACGGGACGGTCTGGCGCGACGACCTCGAGGCCCGCGATCTCCTGGAGCGGAAGCTGGCCCTCGCGATCGGGAGCGGCGCGGCCGGCTTCGTCCAGTGGCTGTGGAACGTGAACGTCTACATGCCGAGCGACAACGAGGCCGGGATCGGGTTCCTCCGCGCCGACGGCACCGCGCGGCCGGAGCTCGCGCCGTTCACCGGGCTCGCCCGCTTCGCGGCGCGGCACCGCGACCTCTTCGCCGGTCCGGTGCCCGAGGAGGTCGTGCTGGTCGCGCCGCATTCCGACCTGTTCTCGGCGCGAGGCTCGATGGCCGCCGCGACCCAGCGCGCGGTTCGCACCCTGGAGTACGCGCTCGGAACGCCAGTCCGGGTGGTCGCCGAGCACGCCGTTGGCGAGCTGCTCGGCGCGCCGAAGATGATCCTGCTCCCGTCGCCCCGCCTCCTCCGGCAGCCTTCGTGGGAGGCCCTGCTCGCCGCGGTCTCGCGCGGCGCCACCCTGCTCGTGACGGGGCCGTTCGACCGCGACGAGTACGAGCGCCCGGTGGACCGCTCGCGGGCGCTCGGCGTCCCCGCCGATCCGCGGCCGGTGGCCCCCGAGGAGGAGCTGGCGATCGCGGGACGGCTTCTGCGCGTTCCCTTCCGCGGAGGGAAGCTCGAGCGGGTCGAGACGGCCGTCTTCGCCGAGGGAGAGCCCGGGACCGTGAAGGTGATCCCGCGAGGCAAGGGGGCGATCGTCTGGTCGCCGGTCCCGGTCGAGCTGTCCGAAGACCCGGCGCCGGCGGCGGCCCTGTACGCCTTCGCGCTCGAGCGCGCCGGCATCGCGCGGACGCTCGGCTCCGCCGGCACGCCGGATCAAGCGCTCCTGGCGCGTCCTATCGTCTTCGAGAAAGCGGTCCTTTTCACGATCGTCAACGAGAGCAGCCGGGCCAGGACGGCCGAGCTGAGAGCGGGAAATGCGGCCGCGCCCGTCGCGATCACCGTCCCCGCGGGACGCGCGGCGCTGATCTTCGTGGACCGAGCGACCGGCTCGGTCCTCGGCAGGTATCCCGAGGAGGAGAAGCCATGAACCGCGACATCGTCTTCGAGGCCTGCGTCGATTCCGTCGAGTCCGCCCTCGCCGCGCAGGACGGCGGCGCGCACCGCGTCGAGCTGTGCAGCGACCTTCTCGAGGGAGGCCTCACCCCGAGCTTCGGCATGCTGCAGGTCGCGCGCGCATCGCTCCGGATCCCGGTCATGGTGATGATCCGGCCGCGCGGCGGCGACTTCCTGTACACCGACCGGGAGTTCCGGGCGATGCTCCACGACGTCGCGATGGCGAAGGACGCCGGCGCCGCCGGCGTCGTGTTCGGTTTCCTCGAGCCCGACGGGACCGTGGACGCGACGCGGACGCGGGAGCTGTGCGATCTCGCCCGGCCGCTCTCCGTGACCTTCCACCGGGCCTTCGACATGACACGCGATCCGTTCGAGGCGCTGGAGGCGCTCGCGGAAATCGGCGTGGACCGGATCCTGACCTCGGGACAGGAAGCGACCGTCATCGAAGGGCTCGACCTCATCGCCTCCCTCGTCGGGCGAGCGGGGGACCGGCTCGTCGTCATGCCCGGCGGCGGGATCACCGAGCGCAACGTCTCCCGCGTGGCCGCGATCCCCGGAATCCGCGAGATCCACTTCGGCGGCGGCGCGCCGGTCGAGAGCGGGATGGCGTTCCGGAACGGAAGGGTCTTCATGGGCGGGGTCCTGCGCCCCGCCGAGTACGCGCGCGACGTGCAGCGCCCCGAGGCGGTCGCGGAGCTCGTGCGTGCCGCCCACGACACCGATCGGACCGGCTCCTAGGAAACGCCGATGACGCACCGCCTTGTTCCCCGGCTCCTCCTCGCGGCTGCCTTCCTCGCGGCGGGCGCGCCCGCGCTCTCCGAGGAGACCCACCTGGTCTCCGACGCCGCGCTCCGCGCGCGGATCGAGAAGCAGCTCGCGAGGCAGCGGACGCTCGCGGCGCGGCGGGACAAGGTCCTGTTCGGCGTCCTGCGCCGGCCGCTCGCGACGGAGGAGCGCGAGGCGCTCGAGTACCTCTTCGCGTTCATGCCCCTGTCGGACCTCGCGGACTACGACGGCGAGTACTACCTCAAGGTCGTTCGAGCGACGCTCGAGGCGCGGCGGGAGCTGCCGTGGGCGAAGCGGGTGCCGGAGGAGATCTTCCTCCGCTACGTCCTGCCGCACCGGGTCAACACCGAGAACCTCGACGACGCGAGGCCGCTGCTTCTCGCGGAGCTCTCGGACCGCGTCAAGGGACTCGCGCTCGAGGACGCGGTCCTCGAGGTGAACCACTGGTGCCACGAGAGGGTGAACTACAAGGGCAGCGACACGCGCACCTCGGGGCCGCTGGCCACGCTCCGTACGTCGTGGGGGCGCTGCGGCGAGGAGAGCACACTGGTCGTCGCCGCGCTGCGAGCCGTCTCCATCCCCGCGCGGCAGGTCTACGCGCCGCGCTGGGCCCACGTGGACGACAACCACGCGTGGGTCGAGGCGTGGGTGGACGGCAGGTGGCGCTATCTCGGCGCGTGCGAGCCCGAGCCCTCGCTCGACATGGCCTGGTTCCGCGAGCCGGCTCGGCGCGCGATGCTGGTGCACACGAAGGCGATGGGAGGCGGCGCGCGTCCCGAGGAGAAGATCCGCTCGACGCCGTGGTTCGACGAGATCAACGTGCTCTCCGCCTACGCCCCCGCCGTGACCCGCACGGTCCGGGTGGTGGACGGCGAGGGGAAGCCGGTCGAGGGCGCCACCGTGGAGTTCGGCCTCTACAACTACGCCGAGTTCTACCCGCTCGCGGCGAAGCTCACCGGCGCGGACGGGAAGGCGGCGCTGGCGACCGGAAAGGGAGATCTCAGGATCTGGGCGGTCAAGGGAAGCGCGGCCGGGTACCGCAAGCTCACGGCATCCGAGAGAGAGGCGTCGGTGACGCTCCGTCCCTTCGACGCGGCCGAGCGCGTGGAGGACCTCGACCTGTCGCCCCCCGCGCAGCCGCCCCCCGATCCGGTGCCGGTGAGCGCCGAGGCGCGCGAGTGGAACGACCGCCGCCTCGCCCATGAGAACCGCCTGCGCGAAGACTACGTCGCGACCTTCGCGACCGAGGCGGGAAGCAGAGCACTCGCCAAGGACCTCGGACTCGATCCCCAGGCCCTCGGGCCCTTGCTTCGGAAGAGCCAGGGGAACTGGCGTCACCTCGAGGGGTTCCTTCGCGGCGTTCCCGAGAAGCAGCGAGCGTGGGGCCTGCTGCTCCTGGGCACGCTGAGCGAGAAGGACCTGCGGGACACGCCGGCGGTCGTGCTGAGAGACCATCTCGACCACGCCCTCGCGCGAAAGCCCGCGAAGGAGGCGGCGGACAGGAGCCTTTTCGTGTCCTACGTGCTCGCGCCCCGCATCGCCGACGAGCTGCTGCGGCCGTGGCGCGGCTACCTGCAACACGCGTTCGACACGGCGTCGCTGTCGCAATTCCGGCGCGACCCGGCGAGCGCGGTGGCCTGGGTGCGGGAAAACATCCGGATCGACGAGGGCGCCAACTACTACGGCGTGCCGGTGAGCCCGAGAGGGGTCCACGAGCTGCGTGTCGCCGACCGCCCGAGCCGCGACATCTTCCTCGTCGCCCTCTGCCGGGCGGCGGGAGCTCCCGCGCGGCTCGAGCCCGCGACAAGGCGCCCGCAGATTTTTCGCGGCGACGGATGGAAGACGGTCACCTGGGACGGCAAGCCTCCGGCGGTTCTCCCCGCCGGCCTCCTCTCGCTCGCCGGAAAGCCGGCGGTCCCTCCCGAGTACCCCGTGCACTTCGCCCTCGCGCGCTTCGACGGGGGGCGCTACGAGACGCTGGATTTCGAGGGAAAGCCGTGGAGCTTCTTCGAGACGCCTCTCGGGCTGCCCGCCGGTGATTACGTCTTGACCACGGGGTTCCGAAGCAAGGACGGGAGCGTCCTGGTCCGCCAGCGCTTCTTCCCGCTCGCGGCCGGGGAGGCCCGCACGGTGCCCTTCGAAATTCGCAGGCCCGTCGAGGAAAAGGCCCAGCCGGAATCGGCGCGAGAGCCCGAGCGCCCGAGGGAGCCTCGATGACGCGGCGCGCGGCAGCCGCCGCGGCGTTCCTCCTGCTCTCCGTCGTCGCGGCGCTCCCGGTCTCCTATGCCGCCGCCGTTGCCGGCCCCGATTCGCCGTGGCTCGCGGGCTACCGCCGCTCGCTCCACGGCGAGGTCCTCGGCTACCAGTCGCCGTACCCGGGGCCGACGCCGGCGCTCCTCGTGAGGACCACCGACGGGAAGATGTCGGCCTCGTGGGAGACCGACGCGGTGCCGGCCGGCTTCGACGGCGACGGCGCGACGTTCGCGTTCATGGTGGGACTCGCGTCGGGATACGGCGCCCACCGGTTCGATCTCAGCGTGAACGGCGAGCCCTGCTGCTCGTTCCGCTCCTCGCGCGACACCGGGGAGCGAGAGTGGACGGTCGCCGGGGCGCGCGGCGAGGCGCTGTCGTTCCGTACCACCCTCGTCGGCCACTTCAACGAGATGTTCGGCTTCATGTTCCTGAAGCTCCCCAGGGCGCTCTTGGCACCGGGGGCGCCGGTGCGCCTCGAGGTCACGGGGGAGGCCGCGGGGAGCCAGGACTACTTCATGGCGTTCGAGAAGCCGGCCGAGGCGTGGATCGAGACCCGCGCCGAGGAGGCCCTGGTCCGCACGGCGTCGGGGCCCGCGCAGCTCGTCCGCGTGGACGTGAGCCACATCGCGCCGCCGGCCGACGTCGGGATCGAAGCGCCGGGGGCCGCTCCGCTACGCGGCCGGCTCGAGACGGGGTTCAACTCGTTCCACCTCGCGGTCCCCGCCGTGGACGGCGCGCGCTCTCTCGATCTCCGCGTGACGGTCGCCGGGCGACTGGCGAAGGTCGAATCGCTCCGCCTGCGCCCGGTGCGCCGGCGCGAGATCTGGCTGCTGCCGCACTCGCACGTGGACATCGGCTACTCCGACCCGCAGCCCGAGGTGGAGCGAAAGCAGGTCGCGAACCTCCGCGGAGTCCTCGACCTGATCCGCAAGACCGCGGCGTACCCGCCCGGCGCGCGCTTCCGCTGGACGAGCGAGGTGGCCTGGCCGGTCGAGCGCTTCCTCGCCGTCGCGACGGAGGACGAGAAGCGGCAGCTCGCGGGGGCGCTGCGGGCCGGCTCGATCGAGATCGGAGCGTTCTACGCGAACGAGCTGACCGGGCTGTGCTCCCCCGAGGAGCTCGACCGGCTCACCGAGTTCGCGCGGCGGGCCGGACGCGACGCGGGGGCGCCCGTTCGGACCGCGATGATCACCGACATCCCGGGCGCCGCGTGGACCGTCGTCCCCTCGCTCGCGAAGGCCGGCGTCCGCTACTTCTCGAGCGCGCCGAACTACATGCCGTTCCTTCCCGACCGCGGTGACCGGGTGGGAAACGTGCTCCGCGCGTGGGGGGACAAGCCGTTCTGGTGGGTCTCGCCGTCGGGGGGGGAGCGGGTGCTGTTCTGGATGGCCGGCCGCGGCTACTCGTGGTTCCACGGGATGAACGCCGGGAAGTTCGGCCCGGAGATCCGCCGGCCTCTCCTCGATTACGCGAGCGACCTGGCGGACGCCGGCTACCCCTACGACCTCGTGCAGCTCCACTACACGATCGGCGGCGACAACGGCCCGCCCGACCCCGATCTGCCCGATCTCGTGAGGGGATGGAACGAGGAGTTCGAATCGCCCAGGATCGTGATCGCGACGGCGGCCTCGGCGTTCGAGGAGCTCGAGCGGCGCCACGGCGACAAGCTGCCGTCGTTCGCCGGCGATCTCTCCCCGTACTGGGAGGACGGCGCGGCCTCGACGGCGCGCGAGACCGCCCTCAACCGGAACAGCTCGCGCCGTCTCGTCGAGGCCGAGACGCTGTGGGCGATGCTGGCGCCAGGGCGGTTCCCGGCCGAGTCGTTCCGCGACGCGTGGCGCGAGGTGCTGCTCTTCCACGAGCACACGTGGGGCGCCTGGAACAGCGTGTCGGACCCCGGCCGGCCCGAGGTCGTGGCCCAGTGGGAGTGGAAGAGAGCGCGGGCGGTCGAGGCCGACCGCCGGTCGCGCGACCTGGTGCCCATGGCGCTCCCGCTGCGCGCCTCCGCTCCGGCCGGCGGCGGAGGAGCGGTGGACGTGATCAACACCCTATCGTGGCCGCGCGGCGGCGTCGTACTCGTGCCTCGCGAGACGAGCGCCGCGGGCGACCGCGTGACGGACGAGAGCGGACGCAAGCTCCCCTCGCAGCGACTCGCCTCGGGAGAGCTGGCGGTGCTCGTCGGCGAGGTGCCGGCGCTCGGCGCCGTGCGGCTCGTCGTGAGGGCAGGGGAGGCCCGCCGCTCCGGCCGGGCGCGCGCGGAGGGACGGGCGCTCGACAACGGCAGGATCCGCGCCGAGGTGGATCCTCGAACCGGAGCGATCTCGAGCCTCGTCCGGCGCGGCGAGCCGGGGAGCGACCTCGCGGGGGAGGGAGGCCTCGACGGCTACGTCTACGTGCCCGGCCGGGACCCGGCGCAGGCGCGCGCGAGCGGCGCGGCGAGCGTGACGATCGTGGACGCCGGGCCGCTGGTCGCCACGTTGCGGGTCGAGTCGGAGGCGCCGGGGGCGAAGCGTCTCGTTCGCGAGCTCCGCCTCGCCGAAGGCTCGGACACCCTCGAGGTGACCAACACGCTCGACAAGACGCCGGTCCGCGACAAGGAAAGCGTGCACTTCGCGTTCCCGTTCCGCGTGCCAGGCGGCGTCGCGCGCTTCGACCTCGGCGAGGCCGTCGTGCGCCCCGAAACGGACCAGCTCGCGGGCGCCTGCCGCGACTTTCTCGCCGCGCACTCGTCGGTGGATGTCTCGAACGCCGGCGGCGGCGTCACGCTGACCACCCTCGACGCCCCGCTCCTCGAGATCGGCGCGCTCACCGACGAGACGCTAGGGGAAAAGGACGTACGCACCTGGCGGACCGCGGCGGCGCCCGGCACGGCCGTCTACTCGTACGCGATGAACAACTACTGGCACACCAACTACAAGGCCGACCAGGAAGGGGAAACGGTGCTCCGCTACGCCCTTCGGGCTCACGGCCCCGCCTCGCCCGGCGCCGCCGCGCGAGCGGGCCTCGAGGCGGCCCGCCCCCTCCTCGCCACTTCCGCCGGCAGCGCCGGGCCTCCTCCGCCGCTTTTCGAGCTCGACAGCGCCGAGGTGATCGTCCGCTCGCTCCGTCCCACCGACGACGGCCAGGCGATCGTCGCGCGCCTCTACAACCCGTCGGGCGCCTCCCAGCGCGTGCGTCTCCTCCGCGGCGGCAGCGCGCCGGCCGACGCCTCGCTCGCCGATGCCGGCGGCGCGCCCACGCGCAAGATCGAGTGGCCGCTCGACCTCCCGCCCTTCGCGACGGTCCTTGTCAGGATATCGATGAACCCCTGACATTGCCCCACCCAGCCCGTCGATCGCTCGTCCTCGTCCTCGCGGGTGGTGCCGCGGGTCAGCGAAGGGTGACGAGCACGGCGCCCCCGATGGCCATGACGACGGCGAGGATGCGGCGCCGGGTCATCGGCTCCCCGAGGAAGATCGCGGCCAGCACGATGATGAAGATCGTCGAGAGCTGGTTGAGAACGGCGGCGACCGAGGCGAGGGTGAACTTGAAGCCGCCGAGCCAGGCGGTCATGCTCACGTAGGTGCCGAGCACCGAGCCGGGGATCGCGACGGCCCAGACGCGGCCGGGCCGGAACATCGCGAGGGCGTCGTTGCGCCACCGCGCGAAGAGGAGCAGCGGCAAGAGGCCGACGAAGCCGAAGAACATCCGGACGCCGGCGGCCCAGAGCACCGGGACGCCGCCGAGGACGTTCTTCACCATGATGATCCCGCCGGCCATGCAGACGATCGCGACGGCGCCGATCGCGGCCCCCTCGACGACGTCGCGCCGCGTCCTTCCGGGCGCGGGGCGCTCCGCGGTGCCGACGAGGATCGCGCCCACGACGAGGCACGCGCCGGCGAGCACCTGCAACCCGACCCGCTCGCCGAGGAAGAGGACCGACAGCGCGATCACGGCGGGGGAGTAAAGCGTGTCCACGATCGCCACGAGCCCCGCGCCGAGCTTCTCGAGCGCGAGGAAGAACAGCGTGTCGGCGAGGGAGATGCCGAGCCACGCCGAGCCGGCGAGGAGGAGCCAGTCGCTGCGCGGGCGGTCCGGGAGCAGCGGCGTGCCGGCGACGAGGAGCGTGACGAGGAGCAGCACCACGGTCACGGCGTTCTTGAACAGGTTGAGCGCGACGGCGGGGATCCTGTCCCCCGTCTTGCGGAAGAGGATCACGCCGATCGCCCAGGCCAGCGCGGCGGTCAGGGACAGGATCTCGCCCAGGAACGGGATACTCGGCATTGCGCGACAGGAGTAGCACAGCGCCCGGGCACTGTCCCCGGCGGAAGGAGTCCTACCGAAGGCGCCGGAACAGCCAGCGACCGATCGGTCCCGCCTGGGGAAGAGCCTCGATCAGGCGCGCGATCTCGTCGGCGCGGGCCTCCTCCGTCGCGAGGTCGCGGAGCGGCAGGCCGGCGCGCGCCGCCAGCCAGCGCCCGACGCGGCGCGGCGTGGACGGGTCGTGGAGGCTGCTCGCGATCCGGCGGCGCGAGCCGGGCGAGGAGGCGCCGTCCGCGGCGGGAGGTTCGGCCAGGGCCGCCAGCTCGAAGCGGGCGTCGCCGTCGCTGTCGTCGACGCGGGTCAGCTCGAGGGCCGTCGCGACGAACTCGTCGGTCACGCGCGAGCCGAATCGCCGGCGCAGCGTGAGCCGCCCCGTTTCGACGCGCCACTCGACGCGCCCCCAGGTCAGCCGCGCCGCGCCCCACAGCGAGAAGAGGGCCGCGGCCGTCGCCATGGCCGCGACGGCGCCCCACCGCGGCCACTCGATGGCCCGCGCCAGCAGGGCCGCCGCCCCGGCCGAGAGCGAGAGCGCGACGCACCACACGGCGACGGCCTTCCTGCGCCGCACCGCGCGCCTCGGCGTCAGGATGTTCGCCCCCTCGGGGTCGAGGAACTCCTCCCACTCGCGCGGGAGGCTCTCGCTCGAGGCGCCCGGCGCCTCTTCGTGGTCCAGCGACAGCTCGCGCCCGAGCCCCTCTTCGAGCTCGGCCCGCTCCTCCGGGCTCCCCATCCGCGTGATCTCGAACGGGCCCGCGATCGTCTCCGCCACGACGGGGCCCGTGGCGGAGAGGCGGTAGATCCGCTTCAGCTTCTCGCGCGGCAGGCGCCTCGTGATGGAGAGCGGACCGATCCGGCGGACGAGCGTGAGACCGTCCGGCCCGGCGGTCACGCGGTCCTCGGACCAGACCAGCCGCAGCAGGGCATGGACGGCCGCGAGCCCGCCGAGGGTCCAGAGCGCGAGCCAGAAGCAGAGAAATGCGCCGGCGGCCAGGGTGGGTGCCGGGACGAGCGCCGCGGATTCGCTCCCCGGCGGCTGTCCCTCGAGCAGCGCGCGCGCCCCGAGAGCGAGGATGCGGATCGCGAACAGTTCGCCGGCCGCCCACCCGCACAGCCAGAAAAGGAGGAACCCGGCCGGCAGGAACCGGCCGGCGCCGCGCGGCCTGAGCCGGGCGGTCCATCCCTCGGGCGTGCGCTCTCCGATCACGCGACGTACTCCCGGGCACTCCGATGCCCAGATGGAAAACGTCGTGTCCCCGAGCGGTTACGTCAAGCCCCGGGAGGGAATTTCCGGGCGCCGTCAGGCCCCGTGGGCGTGGCTCGCGGCGTGGGCCACCGCCTTGCGCACGGCGGCCTCCACCGCGGCGTGGATCGCTGCCACCGCGGCGCGATCGTCTCCTCCGATCGCCTCCCCTCTGGCGATCCGCTTGAGGCGGGCCCGGCGCCGCCACATCTCCTTCCAGCCGAAGTAGATCCCCAGCATCTTCGCGGCGTGCGCCAGCGCGACCACGAGGGCGGTCCGCGGGTCGAGGCCGTCCCCGTCGCCGAGAACCGCCTCGCGTATCCGCTCGAGGAGAAGCCGCTCGGGAGCGGGATCGGTGGTCGGGTAAGCCTTCCTGGAGAAGATCAGCAGGATCTGCTCCTCGGAGTCCTTCAGGATTCCCCGCCGGCAGAGCTCCTCGGCGACCCGGTGTCTCAACCTGCGGATGCCCCCGAAACGGGTCACCCACGCGGCCGCGCTCTTGCGTCGCGTCGCGCCGGCAACCGCCGCGCGGCACTCTTCGAGGACCGGGTCCGCGAGCGTCGCGGCCGCGAGGGGCTCCACCAGGTTGTTCTTCTCCTCGCCGATCCGGACGTGCCCGCCGAGCGCCAGCTCCGCGAGGATGGCTCCTCCGATCGCGAACTTGTGCATGCCCGCGCGGAACTCGGGAGTGCCTTTCTCGTCGCGAAGCGCCAGCAGGACGATCTGTTCGGGAAGCGAGAGGTCTTGGGCGCTCGAGGTCATGGCTCGGTCTCCGGGTCTTGGCGATCCTCGGGGCCGGCGTCGCTCGGCGCTCTCGCCGGCCCCTTCTGTCGCTCGTCCACCGCCCTCCGGAGCAGGAACTCGATCTGCCCGTTCACGCTCCGGAACTCCCGCGCGGCCCAGCGATTCAGCTCCTCCCAGAGGGAGGGGCTGATCCGCAGCAGGAGCTTCTTCCTCTCCGACATGGCGCCTCGCTCAGGGATAAAGCGTCCCCGCGTTCACGACGGGGGAGGCGGCATGTTCGCTGCACAGCACCACCAGCAGGTTGCTGACCATCGCGGCCTTCCGCTCCTCGTCGAGCTGGACCACTTTCCTCTCGGACAGCTTCGCCAGCGCCAGCTCCACCATGCTCACGGCGCCGTTCACGATCTGCGTCCGCGCGGCGACGACCGCGGTCGCCTGCTGCCGGCGGAGCATCGCCTCGGCGATCTCCGGCGCGTAGGCGAGGTGGCTCAGGCGCGCCTCGATGACCTTGATTCCCGCGCGGCCGAGCCGCTCGGCGAGCTCTTTCTCCAGCTTGTCGTTCACCTGCTCGGTGCCGGCGCGCAGGGTGAGGGTGTCTTGGTCGTGGTCCTCGAAGGTGTCGTACGGGTAGGCGCCCGCGAGGTGCCGCACCGCGGCCTCGCTCTGCACGATCACGTACGCCTCGTAGTTGTCCACGTCGAACAGCGCGCGGAACGTGTCCTCGACCTGCCAGACGACCACGACCGCGATCTCGATCGGGTTGCCCGTCTTGTCGTTCACCTTGAGCTTCTGCCCGTTCAGGTTGCGCGCTCGGAGCGTGATTCGCTTCTTCAGGTAGAACGGGTTCGCCCAGAAGAAGCCGTTGAATTTCACCGTGCCCTTGTAGGCGCCGAACAGGACGAGAACCTTCGCGTCGTTCGGGTTGACGATGAACAGCCCGGCGAGAACCAGGATCCCGGCGAGGACGGAGACCACCAGCGGCAGGACCAGCATCGGGTTGCTCGTGCGGATCCCGAACACCACGCACGCGATCGCCGCGGCGATCAGCAGGATGCCCAGAAAGAGCATGGGGTAACCGGAAACGGCCGAACGGCTCCTCTCGTTGTCGTTCATGGGTCCCTCCTTGAGGACGTCAGACATCATAGTGATATCATCGTGCTAGCAAGTTGTCAAGCACTTTTTGAAAGGACCATGTAGGTTGTTGACAATAGTGGAGTTACTGGTCGGGCCTGGCGGTGCGCCTGGCCGGGTTCAGGACGGCCGGGACGATTCAGGCGGGCAGCACCCTCACCACCACCAGCGTCATGTCGTCGTACTGAGGGGCGCCGGCGACGAAGCCATCGGCGCGCTCCAAGATTCGCTCGATCAGATGCGTCGCGCCGAGCTCCCCGCCGGCGGCGCGGAAGACCTCCTCGAGGCGCGCCTCTCCCCATTCCTCGTCCTCGGCGTTCATCGCCTCGCTGATCCCATCGGTGAAACCGACGAAGGTATCTCCCGGCCGCAGCGTGACCGAATTCTGGGTGAACTCCGCGTCCGGCATCAGTCCGACCACCATCCCGCCTTCCTTGAGCCGCACGACCTCCGAGCCGTCGCCCCGAAAGAGGAACGGCGGGTTGTGCCCCGCGTTGACGTAGTCGAGCCGCTTCGTGGCGGGATCGAACTGCGCGTAGAAGAACGTGGCGTATCGGTTGTCCGGCGAGGCGTCGTGGACGAGGCGGTTCACCCTGGCCATCAGCTTCGAGAGATCTCGGGTGCCGTCGAGCGTCTGGCCGCGGAGCGACGCCTGAAGGCTCGCCATCAACAGTGCCGCGGGGATCCCCTTGCCCGAGATATCCCCGATGGCGATGCCGAGGCCCCCACCCGGAAGGGAGAGGAAGTCGAAGTAGTCCCCGCCGACCCTGGAGGCCGGACGGCAGGTCCCCGCGCACTCGAGCCCCAGGACGTTCGGGATTTGCTGAGGGAACAACCGCTCCTGGACCTCGCGCGCGATCTCGATCTCGCGGTTAAGGCGCGCGCGCTGCGCCGTCTCCCTTACGATCTCCGAGGTCAGCCGGCAGTTCTCGAGGGCCAGCCCGGCCTGCGCCGCGACGTTCCGAAGGAGGCGCAGATCGGTCCGCGAATAGGGCTGCTCCGAGAGCTTCGGTCCGAGGCTGATCATCCCGAGGAGATTCCCTCTCGCGGCGAGAGGGAGGAGGATCTGGGTTCCGAGACTCTCGAGTACGCCGCGCTCTTCGGCCGGCACCCCCCCGTCCTGGTTCACCCACGACGCCGGGTCGTCGAAGTAGACGCCGACCGGACCGCGGGCCGCGCGCAGGACCTCGGCGGTCCTCGAAGACCCGGAGAATCTCTGGCCGTCTTGCGCATCGAGCCCCCGGCCGTGCGCGAGGACGAAGCCGCCCCCCTCCTCCGCGAAGACGCCGATACGGGCGATGTGCAGCGAGTCCGCGATCCGCCCGCTCACCGTCTCGAGCAGGGGCCCGGCCTCCACGATCGTGCGCACCTGCTCCCCCAGCTCCGTCAGCACCTGCTCCTCGTTGTAGGCGTCGCGGAAGAACCGCCGGTCGATCGCGAGGAGCGCCCTGGCCACCCGGCGCCGGACGACCACGATCAAGACGATCAGCGCCGCGATGCCGGCGACCTTCCACGCGGCGCCGGCGCGCGAGAGCAGCAGCACGCGGAACACCAGCCAGCCGAGCGGCAGCATCCCGAAGAACACGAGAACGCGCAGCCCGCTCTTCACGAGGAGGTAGCGCGCGCCCATGCGCAGCGCGACCCTGACGTCCATGGCGCGCTCTACGACGATGACGTAGGCGAGGGTCAACGGGAACAGGAAGATCGGCAGGAAGATCGCGACGAGGACCGCGATGGGAAGCTCGCCGAGGAGCCGCTTCGTGGCGAGGCCGTACAGGACGAGCCCGAAGAGCGGTGTCAGCGCCGCGGTGGATCCCGCCCGCAGCAGCCGCAGCCGTCGCTTCGAGTCCGGATTGGACGCGAACGAAGTCTTCATCGCCAGGCTCGCGAAGAACGAGCCGATGCAGGCGATGGAGACGGCGAGGGCGGGCCAACGGACGACGCGCTGCACCGCCAGGACCGGGGCCATCGCCGCCTGGTGCTCGAGGTTGCCGACGGAGAGCACGGTATCCAGGAGGCCGCCGGCGGCGACGATCGAGATCGGAATCCACTTGAGCCACGGCCGGCGCTGCTCCGCCCGGAACGGCTCGGGGAAGTAGAGGCCGAAGAGGAGCATGAAGATCGGCCAGCTCGCCTTGAGAGCCGTGGTGAAAGCGGCACCGGCCTCCCGCAACCCAGGCTCCCAGGACGCGACTTCCGGCTGCACGAGCTGCCCGAAGCCGAGCATCAATCCCAGCAGGATCCAGGCCCGCCGGTCGGATGGGCGTGCCGCCGTGGCCCACAGGCCGAGGAGCGTCCCGAAGAACGGCATCACGAGGCCGAGCACGCCGATGAAGATCCCGGCGAGCCACCCGCGGACCTGGGACTCCCCGGGGCGCCGGGCCGGCTCGAGGCGGATGCGAGCCGTCCGCTCCTCGAGCGGATTCGCGGAGCCGGGGCGGCGAAAGACGATTTCGAGGGTGTCGCCGGCGCGGAGTTCCCGCATCGCCTCCGAAGCGGAGACCAGTCCTCGATAGGGGGTCGAGCCGATCCGGACCGGCAGGTCTCCCCCGGCGAGTCCCGCCGCCTCGGCTTCCGGCCGCACGGTAAGCACCGCCGCGGTATCCCTTTCCCAGGAGAACGGCGCGCGGATGGCGTCGTCCGATCGCCGGAGTCCGCCGATGATGTCGATCGCGGATCGGACGTGGTGGGCGAGGGCCACCAAGGCGATGGCCGCGAGGACGAGCAGGGTCCAGCGCGGCGCCCTGCGCCTCGGCGACGGGTCGTAGCCGCTGACGGAACTCGACATATCGACCCTTCTCGAGCGTCTCGCCGCTCCCGCGGCCCCGGGAGCGCCGCGCACGGGGCGGCGAATTATACGACGGTGGCCGGGGCTCCCCGCGGGAGGAGGGGTCACCACGCAATTGGACTTTCATCCCGGACCGAAGCGTCGTATATGAGTACCCGGGTCGGCCCGGGCCGCGGGGCCGCGGCCGCCCGAGGGGGGATACCATGCCGACTGGGATCCGTGTTATCGCCACGCCGAAGGGGACCATCCGGAACGCCGGCCTCTGCATCCTGCTGGCCACGCTCGCGCTCGTCGCATCCGCCGGGGCGCTAGAGGCCCAGGAGCCGCCCGTCACGAAGTACTTCGTGCAGGTCAAGTTGTCGACGTCCGAGGACGCCAAGGCGCTCGCGGAAGCGGGCTTCGACGTGGCCGGCGTGAGTCCGGACGACCGGAACGCCGGGGTCGTGGCCACCTACGACGACTTGAAGCGGTTGTACGCCCTAGGCTGGTCCTACACGATCGAGCGGCTCAACACGAGCGCCGAGTCCATCGAGGCCCTCGCCGACTACACGGATCCCCACGAGATGTCGGTCTACCTGGACCAGGTCGTCGCGGCCTATCCGACCCTGGTGCAGAAGATCGCGCTGACCGCCCCCCTGTTCGCGGGGGAGACGCAGTACGCCCTCAAGATCACGAAGGACGTCGCCGTCGACAACAACCGGCCCAGCTTCATCCTCGACGCGCAGCACCACGCGCGGGAGGTCATGACTCCGGAGATCGCGAGGGACATGATCGATTACCTGACCTCGCGTTATGCCACCGACACGCAGGTGCAGCGCTGGGTGGACAACATCAACATCTGGATCGTCCCCAGCGTGAACCCGGACGGCGCGATGTACGTCTTCACCACCGACAACATGTGGAGAAAGAACCGGCACCCGACCTGCCAGGTGGACATCAACCGGAACTACGTCTTCGCGTGGGGAAGCTGCAACGGCTCGAGCGGCGCCTGCGCCGACGAGACCTACCGGGGAGTCGATCCGGGGTCGGAGCCCGAGTCCCAGGGAATTTCGACGCTCACCGGGAGCGTCCGCCCGTTCTTCACGCTGTCGTACCATTCGTACGGCGAGTACATGCTGTACCCGTACGGCTGCTCCGACCCCGACGAGATGGCCGCGATCAACGACGTCGCCGTCGGTCTCAACAACATCCTGCTCGAACGACGCCGGGCACGACCCCCTTCGCGGTGGCGTCTCGCACCGGCCCGATCCACTCCGCGATCTACCAGGTGGACGGGGGGAGCATCGACACGCAGTACGCCAGGTACGGCGCCTACGGCTTCTCGATCGAGGTCAACGCCACCGGGTTCCAGCCCGATTACGCGACCTGGCGGAACGTCACGGTGCAGCGCCAGCGGACCGCCTGGCAGTTCTTCCTCGACCGGACGCTCGACGGCCCGCAGATCCGCGGGACGGTCACCAACGCGGCGACGGGGCTGCCCGTGGCCGCGAACGTCGCCGTGCAGGAGGTGACCTTCACGCACGGCGAGACGCCGCGGCAATCGGACACCAAGGGGCAGTACCACTGGCTGGCCCGCAGCGGGCAGACCTACCACGTGACGTTCTCGAAGTCCGGCTACTGCTCGCTCACCCAGACCGTTTCGGTGGGGGCGGGGCCGGCGACGCTCGACGCCGCGATCGTTCAGCCGACGCCTCCCGCGCTCGTGAGCGCCACGGGGGCGGGGGACAACGCGATCGACGTGTCCTGGTCTCCCTCGATCTACGCCACCGAGTACAAGGTGTTCCGCTCGCTGAACTCGGGCGGCCCGTACGCGCAGGTGGGGACGGTCACCGCCCCCGACACGGTCTTCCACGACACCGGCGTCTCGGGGAACGGCGACGTACTACTACGTCGTCCGCTCGCTGCAGCCCTGCGAGTCCGTGAATTCCGCGGAGGCGGCCGGCAGCACCACCGGCGCCTGCTTCGTCGGCCCGGCCTTCGGCGGGATCGCCTCCGTGACCAATCCCGCGGCATCGACCTGCACGATGGATCTCTCGTGGGCGGCGGCGTCCACGCGCTGCGGCGGGGCGGTGACGTACCGCGTGCACCGCGGCACGTCGCCGTCTTTCATCCCCGACGCGGGCAACCTGATCGCGTCGGGAGTCGCGGCGACGGCGTACTCGGACGTCGCGGCCCTGACCGACGGGACCACGTACTACTACCTGGTGCGCGCGGTGGACGGCGCGAACGGCGCGGACGACGGGAACTCGGCCATCCTCTCGAGCAGCCCGACCGGCCCGGTGGCGACCGGTACGTGGACCGACGACGGCGGCGACACGGGAACCGCGAAGCTCCTGCTCGCGTCCCCCTGGTCCGTTCAGGCGACCGGGGGCAAGACGGGCCCCAATGTCTACGCGACCGGCAACTACACGAACAACCTCTGCTCGGCGGTCACGTCCCCCGCGATCTCCGTCCAGAGCACCTCCGCGCTCAGCTTCGCGACGAAGTACGACATCGAGACGAGCTGGGACGCGGGAATCGTCGAGGTGGCCCAGGGGCCGGCCTTCGGCACCTGGACCCGCCTCGCCACGGTGAATTATCCCGACGCCCTCCTGAACCTCGGCAACGCCTGCGGCTTCCCGAAGACCTTCTCGGGTACCGTGTTCTCCAAGACCTACGCGACCCCGGCGTATCCGGTGTCGGACTTCACCGGCTCGCTCGCCGCCTTCGCCGGCAAGGACATCAAGCTCCGGTGGCGCATCTCGTCCGACGCGACGGGGACCGGGAAGGGCTGGTGGCTGGACGACATCGCGGTCACGAACGCCGTGTTCAAGCAGGTGTGCACACCCGGAGCGGTGGAGTCGGTGCCGGTCGAGGTCAGCCCCGACGCCTCCCCGATGCTCGCCTCGCGCGCCGCGGCGGGGACCGCCGTGGACCTGGGCTACACCCCGGCCTGCGGGGCCGCGGACAACGTCGTGTACTGGGGCTACGGCCCGATCGCGGGCTCGCTCGCCTGGACCAACGCGGCGTGCGCCGTCGGCAACACGGGCACCGCTTCGTTCGATCCCGGCGATCCGGCCCCGGAGACCTTCCTCTACTTCGTGATCGTCGGCCAGAGCGCCACGAAGGAGGGAAGCTACGGCCGCGCGCTCACCGGGACCGGCCCCGTCGAGCGCCCCGAGGCCGTCGCGGTCGGCGCTTGCGACCGCCCGCAGGACCTGACCGGCGTCTGCCCGTAGTCGCGGGCACAGGCCGGGACCAGGAGCGTCCTCGCCGCCCCGAAAAAGGGGCGTCTCCGGACGCTCCTGGTCCCGGCCTCGGACGAGCAGCTGACGAGTCGAGGGTGGGGTCTACGCGGCGCCGATGCGGCGGGCGTGGGACTGGATCTGGTCCATCCAGCTCTTGAGGGCGGGGGCGTGCTCGCGCGGGACGCACTCGCCGCAGATCTCGCTGGCGAGGGTCGCGACCGAGCGCCGACTCGACTCGAGGGAGGGCGTCCAGTCGGCCTCCCTCGAGAGATGGGACAGCAATCCGTTGAGTTCGCTTAGACAGGCGGCGAGCTGAGCGAGGATCGCCTCGAGCACCGGCTCCTCGGGTGCCTGCTGCGGCCGGTAGAGCAGGTCGTGGACGGCGCGCAGCTCGCCCACGAAGACCATCGCGGTGCTCTCGAGGCGGCCGAGCAGGCGGTCGCGTGGCCAGTTCTCCTCGGCGCACGACGTGGCGATGGATCGCATCTCGGTGAACGCCAGGTGGAGGTTTGTCCTCACGCGGCCGAGGCGGTCCTCGAAGGCGATGTGATGGATCTCCTCGATCAGCTGCTCCTGGCGCCGGGACACGAGCTTCGAGACCAGCAGGCCGAAGAGCAGCAGGCCGGCGGCCCCCTCGGCGACCGCGATCAGGCGGGCGAGGCCGACCGGCACGACGTCGCCGTAGCCGAGCGACGTGGCGGTGACGAAGCTGAAGTAAATCGCGGCGAAGAGGCCGTGCCGGCCGGGGGCGACCGGCTTCCCTCCCTCGAGAAGCGCCAGCGCGCCGAGGGTGTTCGCCGTCCAATAGAACAGCCCGCAGCCGAGCACCATGAGCAGCCAGATCGACAGCAGGCCCGCGACCGACCGGCCGGTGACGAAATCCACGAGCGCGCCTGGCGAGACGCTTCGCGACGCGGCCTGGCGCCGCTTCGCCGGCGCCGCACCGGCGATCGAGGACGACTCCAGCGCCCCGCCGTTCTCCGTCCAATCTTGGAGGCCGCCGTGGTAGTGGCGCACGCGTGCGTAACCGAGTTCGCCGAGCAGGCCGACCGCCTGCTCGCCGAGCGGTCAGGTGAAGCCGCCGCAGTAGACCGCGATCTCCCGATCGAGGTCCGGCAGGACCTCGCGGGCGCGGCCGGTCACCTCGGCGAGGGGCAGGCTGATCGCGCCCGGGAGGTGCCCGCCCGCGAAGGACTCGGCGGGCAGCACGTCCACGATCGCGAGCCTTCGGTCGCCGATGCGGCCGGAGATTTCCTCACGGGAGATCTCGCGACCGGCGACGGGAGCGAGGGAGGCGCTCGACGAGGTCATTCCCGGGTTACTTCTTTCGCTTGTACACGATCTCCATCGACTTGAATTCCTTCCCGTCCGGTCCCTTGTCGAACATCTCGGACTTCCAGTTGTCGGCGTCGATGATGGTGTCCAAGCCGCGAAGGGTCTTGACCTTGCCGGTCATCAGGTCCGGCCCCTCGCTGACGGAGGCGAAGGACCGCGTCTTCGGGTTGTACGTGCCCTTCCCGACCATGATCCCCGTGCCCATGTTGTCGATCCAGGCGAAGACGAACTTCTTCTTCAGGGTGTCGTATCCCGAGATCCCGCGCCCCTCGAACGGCATCCCGTTGAAGGTGCTGGTCGTCATGTCCTCGAGGTAGCGGCCGCCCATGATCATTCGCATCTCGGACGTGCCATCGGAGACCTGGGGAGGCGCGCCCGGCGCCATCCAGAGCGTTACCTTCGCGCTCCAGGACCCGGCCCTCTGCGCGAGCAGCTTGTGCTCTTCCCCCGGCGTCATGTAGACGTTCCAATTTTCCATCATCGCCTGCTCCTCGGCGCTCATGGCGGGCTCTTTCTGCCCCTCCGCCGCTGCGCGAGCGAGAACGGACGCGAGAGAAAGGGTGAAGACGGCCACGGCCACACCGAGCTGCAACGCACGGGTTGTCGATCTCATCGAATACCTCCACCGGAAGACGCCTCGACGCCAGTCGGGGTCCTCGGGGCTGCTTTCCCAGGTGCTGATTTAGGACTCATTTGGTCCTTATTATGGGGAAGGAGAGCCCCGCGGTCAAGTGGGGCCCTTCCGGCCGGAGGGCGGCGGCGGGAGGAACGATCCTCGCCGCCGCCGGGAAGAAGATGTGCCGCCGGCTAGCCCAGCTTCGCCAACCGGTTCTTGAGGGACTCGATGCCGCGGGCGGAGACCTGCGACTTGGGCAGCGTTTCGGCGTAGGCGAGCGCATCCTGGAGCGCGGTCTTCGCCGAAGCGGTGTCCCCCTTCTTGTCGTAGATCCTGGACTTCGTCACGAAAACCTGGATCTTGCGCGGGCCGTACACGAGCTTCATCGCGCGGTCGGCGGCGGCGAGGGCCTCGTCGTAGCGGCCCAGCTCGTTGAGAGCGATCGCGAGCCGCGCCGGCGGGTTGTAGTCCAGCGGGAGGTCCTTCTCGGACTGCTCCAGCATCGGGATCGCGTGCGCCGGATCACCGGACTCGATCGACGCGTTGAGCCGGCCGGAGTCGAAGACCGCCCGGCCTTCGGGGGTCGTCGCGCGCGCCGCCTCGCCGTCGAGGAAGGCGAGCCACTCGGCCGCGACCTTCCTGGCGCCCTCCTTGTCGTCCGCGTCCTTCCGCGAACCCAGAAGCGTCGCGTAGAGCCCCGAGATGTCGTCCCCGGGGATGTCGATGCGAGGCGGGGCGAGAGCGTTCCGCACCGCGGCCTCGAACTCCGCGACGGCCGCCGCCTTCGCGGGCCCCTCGAGGCTCGTGGCGCAGTCGAGCCCGGAGAGCGCGACGTTGGCGTAGTGCTGGTTCCTCTCCTTCGGCAGCTCCGCGCGGGCGAGGTCCACGCACTCCTGCGCGGTTTCCTTCTTGCCGAGGAGTCCGAGCAGCGACTCGACGGCGCGGTCGCGCGGAGCCCATCCCTGCGGGGCCTTCGCGAGCGCGTCCTTGAACGCCGCGATCGCTTCTTCCTTCTTGCCCGCGCCCTGGAGCCGGTCGGCCGAGGCGAGAACCGCTTCCGCGCCGCTCCCCTTGTTCGCGTAGGCGCTCTCGCCGTCGTCGAACAGCTTCTCGAGCTGCGGCACGTTGGCGCTGCCGACCCAGCGCAGGACCGCCTGCTCGCTCTCGGGATCGATCACGAGCAGGGTGGGATAGGCCTCGATCGGGTACTTCTCGAGGAACGCCGCGTTAGCTTCTTTCTCGGTGTTGACGGTCAGCCAGACGAACCGCCCGGCTTGCCTTTCGAGCGCGCGATCGGTGAACACGAACGCGCGCATCGACTGGCAGCTGTGTCACCAGGGGGCCCAGGCGTCGACGAAGATCGGCAGCTTCTTGGTCCTCGCGTCGGTCAAGGCGCGCGCGTAGTCGTCCTCGACGAAGGGAAGGACCTCGGCGCGCTTCGCGCCCGGGGAGCCCGCGCAGGACGCGGCGAGCATGCCCGCGGACGCGATCGCCAGTCCGGCGGCGATGGCGTGAACGATTCGCAACGGAGCCTCCTCTCGCGGGCGGTCTGAACCGCGACCGCCCGAACCCATGCCGGGGGAGATGATCCCACGAATCCCGCGAGGACGGCAACCGAGCGGGGGTACAAAAACCGACGCGGATTGCCGTCCCCTTCGGCCCGACGGGAGTTGCGACAACGGGGCTCGGATGCGGTCCCGTTTGGGGTATGCTCTGCCGGCGTCGGGAGCGGAGGGCGTCGGGACGGCGATGGCTAAGCTCAGGGACCGGGTGAGCGTCGCGTGCGTCGTGCTCGCGGCCGCGCTGGCGGCGACGGGCGCGGCGGCGGCCCCCGTTTCTCCGGCGTCCGCGAAGCGGGCGGAGGAGCGGCTCGTCCAGGCGAAGGCGCCCCCCTTCTCGGAAGGGATCTTCCCCTGCAAGGAATGCCACGACAAGCCGGGGGACAAGACGCGGCGCGAGCTGAGCTTCCACGAGGACATCCAGGGGATGTTCGACCACGACGCCGAGCACCGGTGGTGCCTCGACTGCCACGACAACGCCGACCGCGACCTGCTGCACCTCTCGAGCGGCGACACGCTCCCGTTCACCGAGTCGTACCGCCTGTGCGGCCAGTGCCACGGCGACAAGTACCGCGACTGGCGCGCCGGGGTCCACGGCAAGAGGGTCGGCCACTGGGACGGCGAGAAGACCTACTTCCTGTGCGTCAACTGCCACAACCCGCACTCGCCGCGCTTCAAGGGAGTCGCCGAGATCGAGGAGGCGGGTCAGAAGACCACCGCCCCGACCCAGGAGCTCCTGAAGCCGGAGCCGCGCCCCCGGCGGCCCGAGGAGCAGCGGAAATGAGCGCGCGAGGCGGCGGCAAGAGCGGCCCCCGCGGTCTCCCCGACACGGGGCGGCGAGACTTCCTGCGCATGGCGGCGGTCAGCACCGCCGCAACCGCCCTGACGGGGTGCGGGATCGAGGGGTTCCTCCGCAAGCACTTCCGCGAGCTGTCGAAGGACGAGCTGGACGCGGTCCTGAGGGGCGTCGAGAAGAGCAACCTCGCGCGGTTCGGGAAGGCGACGACGGTGGACGCGACGGGGCCGCGCGCGGGGGTGGAGTTCGGCTACGGGCTCGATCTCTCCCGCTGTGTCGGCTGCCGCCGCTGCGTGTATTCCTGCGTGAAGGAGAACAACCAGTCTCGCGAGCACCCGCAGGTCCAGTGGATCCGCGTGCTGGAGATGGACAAGGAGCACGGCGTTGATCTCGCGCACTCCGAGGTCTACTACGAGCCCGACCGCGTCCCGCAGCCCGGCAAGTTCTACTTCCCGGTGCAGTGCCAGCAGTGTCGCAATCCGCCGTGCGTGAAGACCTGTCCCACGGGAGCGACCTGGCAGGAGCCGGACGGGCTCGTCGTCATCGACTACGACTGGTGCATCGGCTGCCGCTGCTGCATGTCGGCCTGTCCTTACGGCGCGCGGCACTTCAACTGGGCGCCCCCGACGCTTCCCGCCGAGGAGTTGAACCCGGACCAGCACTTCCTCGGAAACCGCCCGCGTCCGAAGGGGGTCGTCGAGAAGTGCACCTTCTGCATCCAGAGGACCCGGAAGGGGCGCTACCCGGCCTGCGTCGAGATCTGTCCCGTCGGCGCGCGCAAGTTCGGGAACCTGCTCGATCCGGAGAGCGAGATACGCAGGGTGATCGAGACCAAGCGCGTTTTCGTCTTCAAGCAGGATCTCGCCACGGACCCGCACTTCTACTATTTCTACGCGACGTAGCGGGGAAGGGGCCATGCGCGGAGTGCTCGAGTTCCTGAGAGGCTGCGTCCGCCAGGTCCTGCGCGGCGGCGCGGCCTACTGGGCGTGGCTCGCGACGCTCGGCGTCCTGATCGCGATCGGGGCGTTCTCCTACGCGAACCAGTTCCGGCAGGGTCTCATCGCGACCAACATGCGGGACCAGGTCTCGTGGGCGTTCTACGTCGGCAACTTCACCTTCCTCGTGGGGGTCGCGGCGGCCGCGGTGCTCCTCGTGATACCCGCGTACGTCTACCAGTGGAAGCCGATCAAGGAGGTCGTGCTCCTCGGCGAGCTCCTCGCGATCTCGGCGCTCGCCATGTGCCTGCTGTTCATCATGGTGGACGTGGGACAGCCGGGCCGCGTCCTGCACATGGCCCCGTTCGTGGGGACCCCCAACTGGCCGGCGTCGCTCCTCGCGTGGGACGCCCTCGTCCTAAACCTCTACCTCCTGCTGAACCTCGTGGTCGTCTCCTACATCATCTTCAAGTCGTACCGGGGCGAGGCGATCAACAACCGCATCCTGGTGCCGCTCGTGCTCCTCTCGATCCCGGTCGCCATCTCGACGCACACCGTGACCGCGTTCCTCTACAACGGCATGGTGGCGCGGCCGTACTGGAACGCGTCCATCCTGGCGCCGCGCTTCATCGCGTCCGCCTTCTGCTCGGGGCCGGCGGTGATGCTGATCCTGTTCCAGATCCTCCGCCGAACGGTGAAGCTGCCGATCAAGGACGAGGCGATCTGGAAGATCGCGGAGCTGATGGCGTACGCGATGTTCCTGAACCTGTTCCTCCTCGGCGCCGAGGTGTTCAAGGAGTTCTACTCCGCCTCCGAGCACACCCTCTACACCCGGTACCTGTGGTTCGGGCTCGGCGGGCACAAGGCGCTCGTGCCCTACGCGTGGCTCTCCCTCGCCTGCAGCGTCGTGGCCTTCGTCCTCTTCCTGGTGCCGCGGACGCGCCGGAACTTCGCGACCCTGAACCTCGGCTGCGTCCTCATCTATGCGGGTGTCTACATCGAGAAGGGGATGGGCCTCGTCATCCCGGGGATGACGCCGGACACGCTGGGGGAGATCTACGAGTACCGGCCGACGCTCACCGAGTGGGGCGTGGCCGCGGGGATCTTCGGCGTCGGCTTCCTCGTCTTCACGCTCCTCGTGAAGATCGCCGTCTCGGTCTATTACGGGACCTTCCGCTCGCCCGAGAGCGCGACCGGCGCGACGCACTGAACCGCTCCGGCGGACCCGGCTGTCACAGAGTGGCTCCCCCGCGGATTGATCCGGTGAACGCCTCCGGAGCGGCCCGGGCGACATTCGAACCCGGTCACGCTCTCCCGCGGAAGGGATGACGGAGGCGGCAGGGAGGACCGACAATGCCGACCACCGGATCGCCCCAGCTTCTCGAGACCAGGGCCCGCGCGGGCCTCGTCGCGGTCGACGGCCGCGCGTTCCCGCTGAAGGGTGCCAAGATCGAGGCCCGCGCCGAGGGGGGCCTCGCCTCGACGACGCTCTTCCAGGAGTACGAGAACCCCCACGCCGAGCCCCTCGAGGTCCTCTACACGCTACCGCTCCCGGCCGACGGCGCCGTCCTCGGCTACACGATTCGCCTCGGCGAGCGGACCATCACGGGACAGATCGAGAAGCGCGAGGTCGCGCGCGAGAAGTACCTCAGGGCCCTCGAGGAAGGGCGCGCCGCGGGGCTGCTCGAGCAGGACCGGGCGGACACGTTCACGCAGCAGCTCGGCAGCCTGCCGCCCGGCGTCCCGGTCCGGGTGGAGATCGAGGTCCTGCACCCGCTGGCCTTCCGGGTCGAGGCGGGGACGGACGGGCCGCGCTGGGAGTACCGATTCCCGACCGTCGTCGGCGTTCGCTACGAGGGGGCGCCCGGGCGCGTTCCCGACGCGGGCCGACTGGATGTGGACCGGGCGGACGGTCCCGGCACGCCGGTGCGGCTCGAGGTCGGGCTGGTCATCGCGGACGGGACGCCCGAAGGCGTAGCACCGCTCTCTCCCGGCCACGAGCTGGCCGTGTCGGGCCAGGACGGGGCGACCCGCATCGCCCTAGCGTCCCCCTCGCGCCTCGACCGCGACGTGGTCGTGCGCTGGCGGGCCGCGGGGTCCGAGGCCGGCGCCCGCCTCGTCGAGGGGCGAGGGCTCGCCGGGGACGACGGCCGCTACGCGGTCGTCACCCTGACCCCGCCGGCCGCGCCGTCCGCGAGTTTCGCGCAGGACGTGACGATCCTGATCGACGCGAGCGGCTCGATGAGCGGGGAGCCGATCGAGCAGGCCAAGCGCATCGCCGAGGCGCTCGTCGCTTCCTTGAAGCCGGCGGACCGCTTCGAGCTCCTCGCGTTCGCCAGCACGGTCACGCCGCTGACGCGGGGATGGGTCCAGGCCACCGAGAGCGGGATCCACGCGGCCGTGTGCCAGCTTCGCAAGCTGCAGGCCTCCGGGGCGACGGAAATGAGGGAGGCGATCCTCCGCGCTCTCGAGCCGCTCCGGTCCGAGGCGCAGCGGCAGGTGGTGCTGATCACCGACGGCGAGGTCGGCTTCGAGCAAGAGGTCGTGGCCGAGGTGCTCACGAAGCTCCCCGCCGGCGCGAGGCTCCACGTCGTCGGCATCGGCAGCGCTCCCAATCGCACCCTGACCCGCGGCGCGTCGCGCGCGGGACGCGGGATCGAGCTGCTCGTGGGGAACCACGAGGACGCGAACGAAGCGGCCGCGCGGCTCCGGCGCGCGACCGAGGCGCCCGTCCTGGCCGACGTCGCCGTGCGCGGCTCCGCCGTCGCCGGCGTGGCGCCCGAGCGGCCCCGCGACGTGTTCGCGGGCCAGCCCGCGCTGATCGCCGTCGAGCTGAAGCCCGAGGGGGGAACGGTCGAGATCGAGGGGAGGCTCGCGGGGCAGGCCGCGCCGTGGATCGAGCGCATCGAGGTCCCGGCGCTCGCCGAGGCCCGGCCGGCGTCTTCGCTTCCGGCCGGCGCGTTCTACGGACGCGAGGCGGTCGAGGACTGCGAGATGCGGCTCGCGGCCGCCGACGCCGGCAAGGGATCGCGGGCGATGCTCGAGCGGATCGAGGCCGTCGCTCTCCGCCATCGCATCGTGAGCCGAAGCACGAGCCTCGTCGCGGTCTCCGAGGACCCGACCGTGGATCCTCGCGATCCTCGCCGCCGCCAGCGCCTCGCGGTCGAGCTTCCCGCCGAGGTTTCGGCGGAGGGGGTGGGGCTGGCGTGCGCTACCGGGATGCCGCGGTTCGCCGCCTCCATGTTGACGTTGGGTGGTGGCATGGACGAGGAGCCCCTGAGGGAACGCCTCATGGTGGATTTCGATACGACAGGCGCGGAAGAAAAGGGCACCTACGCGTGCCAATCGTCGCCGCCGGCCTGGCGCGCAAAGAGCCTGCGGATGCTCTCCGGGTTGTTCCGCCGAGGGACTTCTGGCCAGCCTCTTCATCTCACGATCGAGGGCCGGGTCGTCCGCGTGGAGCCCGACCTCCTCGTCCTCGAGTTCGAGGTGCCGGACGGCGGGATCCAGCTTCCGCCCGACGGCTCCGAGGTCCACTTCAACTGGGACACGCGGGAGACCACTGCCGCCATCGTCGTCGAGCAGCTCGGCACGAGGGCGGGGGAGCACGCCGAGGGGCTCACCGTGCGCCTGGCGCTACGCGGCGACCTCCGCAGTTCCGGCGGCTTCGTCACCTGGGACGACCCCGGGCGCGGCACGGTCATCCTCGGGTTCGAAGAGCCCTGAGAGCGAGGAAGGAGCTCTTCGGTGACTCCGATCGACGCTGCGTTCGCGCGGGCCCGGTACGGCGACCACGAGGGATTCGCCGACTGGGTCCGCGCGGCCGAGCGTCCGCTCCGGTCGAGCCTGCGGAGCTTCGCGCGGCAGGTGGACGTCGAGGCGATCGTCCAGGAAGGGCTCACGAGGATGTGGGTGCTTGCATCGAGGGTCGCGCTCGATGGTGAGAACGCTTCGCTCCGCTACGCGCTCAAGCTCGTGCGGAACTTAGCCCTCCGCGAGATCGAGCGGTCGGGCCGCTTCGAGCCGCTCGACCCGGGCGGGTCCGTCGCCGATCCCGGCCCTGCGGTCCAGCCCGAGCCGCCCCCCGACCCCGGCCTGCGCCGGGCGATCCTCGACTGCATCGGCCGCCTCTCGCGCAAGCCGGCGGACGCCCTCGCGGCGAGACTACGGGGCGACGGGATCGAGCCCGACCGCGTCCTCGCCGAGCGGCTCGGCATGACCCTCAACACGTTCCTCCAGAACATCGTGCGCGCGAGGCGCTCGCTCGCCGGGTGCCTCGAGTCGAAGGGGATCTCGACCCGGGAGTACACGGCATGAGCACCCCGGAACGCGACGCGCTCATCGAGGCCGCGGCATCCTCGTTCCGCGCGCGGGAGGTGTCGGGGCGCATCCTCCCGTCGCCGGACTGGGCCGACCTCCAGCCTGAAGACCGCGACGCCCTGTTCGACCTCCAGCTCGCCTCGCGCCGCCTCGAGCGCGCCGCGCACCGGCGGGGCCTCAGCTCGACCGCCCGCGCGGTGCTCGCGCGGATCGAGCTCCTCGGGCAGGCGGGGGAGTGACGGAGAAGCTCGTAAAAAGGCCCGGTGCTCGGCGCCGTCCTCACTCGTAATGCTTCACCTCCGGCCAGAGGTCCTTGATCTTCACCTTCGGGCCGCGGACGATCCAGATCGGCATCCGGTTGCGCCAGGGCATGCACATCCCGCATTCGTGGATGCCCGCCGGCTCCACTTGCTCGAACAGCTCGCCGAGGCGGCGCTCGTCGTCGCCGAGGACGATCGCGACGTCCACCGGGCCGGGCGGCGGGCCCCAGAGGTAGTAGTTGTTCTGGCCGCAGTAGACCGGCGGGATCCCGCGCCCCCGGCCGAGCCACTCGAGCGCCCCGGCCGGGCCGTACTCTTGCGCGAACGCCACCGCGCGCTGCCGCTCTCCCGGCGTCAGCCTCGCCGCCGCCGCGGCGACGTCGTCCACGAGCCGCTCCCAGCCGAGGCGGTCGGCGAAGTACTGCGGGATCGGCGTGCGCTTCCCCTCGCCGCGCTCGAGCTGCGGCGTGCCGCCGATGAGCGTCATGTAGCGCGCGAGCGTCTCGGGAGGGAGGATCGGGAGCCCCATCGGCGCCAAAGCGAGCCCCCACGCCGCGAGCCACGCCGGTACCGCCACGCGTGCCCATCTCCATCGAGGGGCACGTAACGCGGCGTCCAGCGCCGCGCCGCCCGCGGCGAAGAGGACCGGGTAGATCGCGGCGATCCGGTCCGGCCGGCTCTTCTGCCCCACGATCATCAGCGCGAGGAGCGCGACGAAGATCCAAGCGACGTGGCGCAGGGAGGCACCGTCGCGCCGCCGCCAGAGGAGGACGAGCCCCGCGAGCCAGACCGGCAAGGTGCCCGGGCTCGTGACCTGGAGCTGCTGGAACAGCACTCGCAGCGGGGGTGTCGGGACGTTCTTGTAGATGTCCGCGTTCCGGTAGAACTCGAGCGACGGCCAGCCGTGCGCCGCCTGCCAGATCACGTTCGGCAGCAGCAGCAGCGCGGCGATCGAAGCACCCAGCCACAGCCACCGGCCCGCGAGATGCCTCCGCGCCGGCGTCAGCACGAGCCCGACGGCGAGCCCCACGCCGAACAGCACGGTCGTGTGCTTGTTCTGGAGGCCGATCCCGGCGACGAGGCCGAAGAGGAGCCACAGGCGCGGCTCGCCGCGCAGCTCGATCTCGACGAGGATCGCGGCGAGGGCGAGCCAGACCAGCGGCTCGAAGGCGTTCATCGAGTAGAAGGTGAACAGGACGCCGAAGATCGGCGCCGCCAGGAGGGCCCCGCCGGCGAGCGCCTGCCCGAGCGGTCCCGCGCCGAGGCGCCGCGCGAGGCGGGCCGCGAGCCAGACCGTGAGCCCGCCCGCGAGCGCGGCGGGGATTCGCAGGGCCAGCCGGCCGTCTCCCAGCAGCGCGCGCGCGATGCGCAGGAGGAGGATGGACAGCGGCGGGTGGTCGACGTATCCCCAGTCGAGGCGGTTCGAGCACGCGACGTAGTACAGCTCGTCGATGAAGAACCCGTAGAACGGAGCGAGGGCCGCGCCCAGCCACACCGCGAACGCCGCGACGCCCGCGACCTCGGGCACACCGATGCGGCGCACGCTCGTCCCCGCCCCGCCGTCCCCCCACCTCATATCGGAATCATACCTCGCAACGCCGGGGCTTCGGCCGGGGGCGGGATCGCTCTCGGCGGCCATGAACGCCGCCCACGAGCGATCCCGCCCCGGCCTTTCGGTCGAGCGAGCCGCATGCGGCTTCTCGCGCGGGGACCCGAGGATCGGCGGTCGTGCCCGTATAATCGCCGCGGGTCCGAACCGCGCGGGGGCGAGTCATGAGCACACGGGGTGACGACGGCATCGTGGCGAGGGTGGAGCGTCTCGAGCGCGAGAACCGCCGGCTGAAGCGGGTCCTGCTGGTTGGAGCCGTCGTCGCAGCCGCCGGGCTGATGCTGGCGCCGAGCCCGCCCAAGAAGAAGCCCCTCGAGACGGTGAAGGCGCGCGAGGTGCAGATCTTGGACGATCAGGGAAACGCCCGCATCTCGATGAAGCTCGAGGCGAACGGCGACCCGGTCCTCGCGCTGACGGGCACGAAGGGGAGCGGGGCGCGCCTCGCGCTGATCGGGGACCGGCCGGTGCTGGCGCTGAGCGACGAGACGCGCGTGCGAGCGTCTCTTGAGATCACGAAGGACGGCGCGGGGCTCGATCTCGAGGACGCGGAGGGGAAGCGCAGCGCCAGCATGCAGGCGGGCGGCACGCTCGGGTTCCTGCTCGAGGACACGGGCGTCGGCAGGGCCGAGGGAGGGCTGGTGATCGGCGCCATCGGGCCGGCGGTGGTCCTCTCGACGCCCGACGAGGCGGGGGTGACGGAGGTGTTGCTGCAGGCGTCGCGGGGAAGCGAGCCTCTCATCACGGCGAGCAGGGGACTGGCTGCCGCGAAGCTCGACGTCACTCGCGACGGCGGCCCCAGCGTCACCCTCTCCGACGCCGAGGGGCGCGATCGCGCGGTGCTCGGCGTGACGAAGCTCCAGGTCGAGAGGAAGAAGCGGGGGAAGGTCGTCGAGAAACAGCGCACCGATCCGTCGTCGCTCGTCCTGTTCGACGCCGAGGAAACGGTGATCTGGCGCGCTCCGTAGACTTAGCGAGCGGCACGAGGGCCGATGGTGGGGTCGCCCACGACGGCCAGAAAAGGCCGTCTACGGGCGACCCCACCATCGGCCCTCGTGCGGGATCGCTTCGACCGCCGGAAAAGACCGACCAGGGGCAAGTCCAATAGCGGTCCTCGTGCGAGATCGCCCTCGGCGGCCAGAAGAGGCCGCCTACGGGCGATCGTGCACGAGGACCTTACGCGAGGCTCACGCCACTTCGGAGCCCCGGTTGCGCGAGAAGCGGCGCCGCATCAGGTACGAGGCCATGCGCGACTGGGTCGAGTCGCCCGCGCCGTGGCCGAGGTCCTCGGCGAGGCGGAACGCGCTGAGGTGCACGACGCGCCCGCTCTCGACGAGCGCCGCGCCGACGAGCCGCCTCCCCGAGATCCGCACGTCCTCTCCCATGGCGAGAGCCGGGAACGCCTCCATCCTAGCGTCGGCCAGCTCGTCCAGGAACGCGCGCGCCGCCTCGGACGGCGGGACGGCGCTCGGCGCCTCCGCCGTCTCGACCGCGTCGAGGGCGTAGCTGCGGACGAGCTTGGCCATGAGGATGCCGAGCGTCTCGGGGTGGTCGAACAGCTCCACCCCGGCGACGCGGCCGTCGAGCACGAACACCGCCCCCGCCTGCGCCTCCACGGGCCGCAGCGCGGCGACGTATCCCTCGAGATCGGCCGACCTCTGGTGGTAGGCCTCCGCCATCGCGCTCGTCGGGCTCGAGACCCCCATCCTCGCGTGCTTCGCGTGGATGTCGCTCCAGATCGCGCCCTGGTCGGCGCGGCGCCCCTGCCCGCTCGACAGCGACGCGCTGACCTGCTCCACCTTGCGCGCGCGCCCCGAGTAGTAGATGAAGTCGGAGGAGCACTCGAACGCCCTCGAGCGCCCGGCCCACCGCCCCGCCTCGACGCACGAGACCGGGATGACGAGCGTCTTCCCTCCGGCGACCAGCAAAGTGAGGTTGAGGACGCGGTTCTGCTTCGCCCCCTTCAGCTCCTCGCCGTCCACGAGGAGCACCGGGTCGGACCCGTCGTTGGCGAACATCAGGTTGGGGACGCTTCCGGCTTCGCTGACCTCGGTGACGCGCGCCGAGCCCGCCTTCAGCGCCTCCTCGAGCGTGCGGTACCCCCTCTCCCCCGGCGGCTTCCCGATGAGGGGGAAGACGGTCAGGTTGCGGTGGGTGACCGCGGGTCCGATGGTGAACGACCGAATCGCCTCACGAAGGGTCTCCATATCGAGCCTCCTCCTCGGGGCGGGATCTCCACAAAGGTGACCGAATTAACCCCGAGGTAAAAAGACCGGGAACACCACCGGCGGGCCCCAAGCGAAAAGCCGCCGAAAATGTTTGACTTTCGTCCCCCGTCGATGCAAATTTACAGTGGAGTTAAGAATGTGTCAAGTCGGCGCGGTCCTTTTTTTTACCGGTTAAGTCGACCGGATAGCCGCATACAATGGCCCGGATGGACCCCGGTCAACCCAGATCTCCTCGCAGGAGATCGTTCTCCGAGAGCAGCCTCCCGCTGCCCGAGCGAATTCGCCGCAGGCGCCTCTCGCTGAACCTCGCGGGACAGGAGCTGGCCGAGCGGGCGGGGGTGTCGCCGGCCTACATCTCGCTGATCGAGAAGGGCGTCAAGATCCCGAGCCAGGATGTCGCGGCGGCGATCGCGAAGGCGCTCAAGGACGAGCCCGAGTTGTACCGCGCGTGGGCGCAGTCCGGGCGGACCGGGGACATGGAGACGGCCTGGGCGCAGCTGCACAACGCGCGGCGCTATTACCGGGACGCGTCGCTGCGCCAAAGGCTGGCGAGCGGAGCGGATCTCCCGGAGAACGAACTGCCGCATGACGAATCCGCTCTCGAGAGCAACCGGCTCGAGGCCGAGCAGGACCGGGTAGAGCGAGTACGGATGGAGTCTGCGGACCGAGCCTTCCCGTCCACGGTTGGATCCTGGTTGGCCAAGGTCACCGGTATGCACGCGCGGCCGAGGCAGGAGACGGCACTCCTCGAGATCCCGGTGCTCGAGGACGGCGACGACCCCGGTCCCGGGCCGATCCATCCCGACGTCGTCGTGGACGTGCTGCGTCTCGACCCTCGACTCGTCGGCCGCGGCCTGCCCCTGCGTCCGTTCGCCTATCGCCTGGGCGAGGACACGATCGAGCGGGTGCGCGACCTGTTCCGGCCCGGGGACTGGGTCGTGCTCGACTCGCGCCCGGGAGAGTTGACCGCCGACCGGGTTCACGCGGTGCGGTTCATGGGCCGGGTCGTCCTGAGCCGCGTTCTCGCCAAGCGCGACTCGCTGCTGCTGCTCCCGAGCGAGGGGCGCAGCGACGTCCGCGTGCTGGACCTCGAGCCGGGAGAACTCGCGGACCGGTTCATCGTAGGAAATGTCGTGCTGACCGTCCGCGGGGAAGGCCCGCCGACCGACTGATCGCGGAAACGAGGAGGGGGAAGATGCGAAGAGGAGCCGCCGTCGTCGCCGTTCTGCTGATGCTCGCGCCCGTCGCCGCCCTGGCGCAGGAGGCCGACCCGTACCTCTGGCTCGAGGAGGTGGACGGCGCCAAGGCCATCGCGTGGGTCAAGGAGCAGAACGCGAAGTCGCAGGCCGAGCTGCAGAAGGTCAAGGAGTACAAGGGCATCTTCGACAAGAGCCTCGAGATCTACGACTCGAAGGAGCGCATTCCCTCCCCCGACCTGATGGGGAAGTACGTCTACAACTTCTGGCAGGACAAGGTGCACGAGCGCGGGATCTGGCGCCGCACGACGGTCGCGTCGTATCGCGCGAAGGACCCCGCGTGGGAGACGGTCCTCGACCTCGACGCGCTGTCGAAGGCCGACAACGAGAAGTGGGTGTTCAAGGGAGCGGACTGCCTCGAGCCCGAGTACAAGCGGTGCCTGATCGGCCTCTCGCGCGGCGGCGGCGACGCCGTCGTGACGCGCGAGTTCGACACCGAGGCGAAGGACTTCGTGAAGGGCGGCTTCACCCTCCCCGAGGCCAAGAGCAACGCGAGCTTCAAGGACCTCGACACGCTGTGGGTCGGGACCGACTTCGGCGCCGGCTCCCTGACCGCCTCCGGCTACCCGCGGATCGTCAAGCTGTGGAAGCGCGGCACGCCGCTTGCCGAAGCGCGCACGGTGTTCGAGGGGAAGAAGGAGGACGTCAACTCGCGCGGCGGCACCACGTTCACCCCCGAGGGGCGCTACGACGTCGTCACGCAGACCCCCACGTTCTTCACCACGCGGGTCTTCCTGATGCTCGACAACCGCCTGGTGCGCCTGCCGATTCCCGAGGACGCCACGCTGCGGGGCATGTTCCGCGACCACGTCCTGTTCTCGCTGCGCACCGACTGGAAGGCGGGCGGGACGGCGTACCGACAGGGCTCGCTGCTGGCCGCGAAGCTCGACGACCTCCTCCAGAACCGCGAGGCCTTCACGGTCGTCTTCGAGCCGACCGACCGCGTGTCGCTGGGCGGGGTCGCGCGGACCAAGAACCTGATGCTGATGTCCACCCTCGACAACGTGCGCGGCAAGCTCTACCGCCTGACGCTGGACGGCGGCGCGTGGAAGAAGGAGGAGCTCCCTCTGCCCGGAGACGGCACCGTGCGCGTCGCCTCCACGAGCGACGAGACCGACCTGTTCTTCTTCGGCTACCAGGACTTCCTGACGCCGTCCTCGCTGTTCCTGGTGGACGGCGGCAAGTCCGAGATGGTGAAGTCGCTGCCGGCGTTCTTCAAGACGGAGGGGATGCGCACCGAGCAGTACGAGGCGACGTCGAAGGACGGCACCAAGATCCCGTACTTCGTCGTGCTCCCCAAGTCGTTCAAGGCCGACGGCAACGCCCCTACCCTGCTGTACGCGTACGGCGGCTTCGAGGCGCCCTCTCTGCCGAACTACAACGGCGCCCGCGGCGCGGCGTGGCAGGAGCGCGGCGGCGTCTTCGTCCTGGCCAACATCCGGGGCGGCGGCGAGTTCGGCCCGCGCTGGCACCTGGCCGCGATGAAGGAGAACCGGATCAAGACCCACGAGGACTTCGTCGCGGTGGCCGAGGACCTGATCGCGCGCAAGATCACGACGCCGCGCCATCTCGGGATCATGGGCGGCTCGAACGGCGGCCTCCTCGTCGGCACCGCGTTCACGCTGCGCCCCGACCTCTTCGGCGCGGTCGTCTGCCAGGTGCCGCTCCTCGACATGAAGCGCTACTCGCACCTGCTCGCCGGCGCGAGCTGGGTCGGCGAGTACGGCGACCCCGACAAGCCCGAGGACTGGGCCTACATGCAGACCTGGTCGCCCTACCAGGTCGTCAAGAAGGGCGAGAAGTACCCGAGGGTGTTCTTCTGGACGACCACGCGCGACGACCGCGTCCACCCCGGCCACGCCCGCAAGATGGTCGCGAAGATGGAGGGGATGGGCTACCCCGTCCTCTACTTCGAGAACATCGAGGGCGGCCACGGCAGCGGCGCCGTGAACACCCAGCGCGCGACCACGACCGCGCTCGAGTACAGCTATCTGTGGATGATGTTGAGGTAGGGGAGAGGCGGCCCGGTCCCTGGCGGGTCGGGCCGCGCCGCGTTCCATCCGCTCGATAGACGGCCGCGCTCACCGGCCGGGGTTCCCTCCGCGCAACCCGGATGTGTGCGCCGACTGGTCGCGTTCGGGCGTTTCCGTCGATATTCGATCTCCGTGGCGCGCGAGGCCGCCGGGGCCTCCCGGCGGCGGTGTTGACGGAGGGACGCGACGTGAGTACATTGTGCTTACACCCGGAGACAGGATCCATGAGGGCGCGTCTCGTCCGCATCGGAAACTCGCGAGGCGTCCGGCTCCCCAAGCCGGTGATCGAAGAGGCTGGGCTCTCGGAGGACGTGGAGATCCGCGTGAAGGACGGCGCGGTGGTCATCACGCCGGCCGCCCGCCCGCGCGCCGGCTGGGCCGACGCCGCCCGGCGGGCTCGCTCGCGTGAGGACGATCTCCCGCTCGAGGCTCCGACCCCGACCCGGTTCGACGACGAGGAATGGCGGTGGAGGTAGGAACGGGCGTCCGCCGCGGCGAGGTGTTCCTCGTGAACCTCGCTCCCGCCCGCGGCGGCGAGATCCGCAAGGCGCGGCCGTGCGTGGTCGTGTCCCCCGACGAGCTGAACGCCCACCTGCGCACGTTCCTCGTCGCCCCGATGACGACGGGCGGCCACCCTTATCCGTTCAGGATCTCGTGCCGCTTCCAGGGGAAGGCCGGCGCCGTCGTCCTCGACCAGCTCCGCGCCGTGGACCGGGAGAGGCTGGCCAGGCGCCTCGGGAGGATCTCGCCCTCGACCCTCGCGCGGGCGCTCGCCGTGCTTCAGGAGATGTTCGCTCCCTAGTCCGACGGCGAGCCCCGCCTCGAGGAGGTCCGCCGGCGGCTCGATCCTGCCGTGAACCCGGAGGTCGCCCATGAGTGACGAAGCGAGCGCGCAGCGTCGATCGGGACGGACGCGAGCGATCCAATCCCTTCGCCGAATCGTCAGGCTCTTCCGGAACAAGACGAAGCCCCACTACCCGAGGCTTCATCGCTGGCGGCGCGTGAGCGACGACGACGTCTGGAACCTCGTGATCGGCCAGGTGAGCGTGGTCGGAAGCGCCGCGTCCGGAGAGCGGCTGCTGTCGTCGAGGACGGCGATGAGCGCGCTCCGGTACCGGCGGCTCCTCCGGCTGAACGCCGCGGCGCGCACGCGCGAGATCCACCGCTTGCTCCGCGCCCACGGCGTGCGCTACGTGACCCTCGAGCCGGCGAAGTGCGCAAAGACCCGAGCCCTGGTCCGGAATTTCGCGCTCCTCGAGGAATACCCGGGCGGGCCGGCCGGTTACATCCGCCATCTAGCGGCCCTGCCCGGCGAGGAAGACCGTATCGCCCGCGTCTCGAAGGACCTCGCCTTCATCAAGCTCAAGGGCTCCCGCGACTTCCTGGCCGAGCTCGGTCTCGCGACGGACGTCATCGCGTTCGACGTCCGCGTGCTGGGGATCCTCCGGGCGCTGGGGTTGAAGCTCGCGCCGAACACGACGTCCAGCCGCAAGAGCTACGAGCGGCTGCAGGCGATGCTGCTGCGCGAGGTGTGCGCGCCCGAGGGCGTCACCGGCGTGGTCCTGGACCGCATCCTGTTCTGGAACGCGGCCGAGATTCATCGGGCGATCGAGCGCGGGGCGCTTTAGGAAAACCCGGTACCTCGCCGGCAAACGCGGGGACGACTTGGCGCCGGGCACGCTCAAGAGTATCTTCAGGCGCACGAGGCTGAAGCCGTGAGATACCTCATCGTCATCGAAAAGAGCAAGGCCGGGTTTTCGGCGTACTCGCCCGACCTACCAGGCTGCGTCGCGACGGGGTCCACCAAGACTCGGGCCGAGAGGGCGATGCGAGAGGCGATCAAGTTCCACCTGGAAGGGCTTCGGGCCGAAGGGCGGAGGGTCCCATCTCCTCGAAGCTCCTCGGCCTACGTCGAGTTTCCAGCCTGACCTTCGGGTGTATTGGCCTGGCCGCGAGCGCGGCCCGCTCACCGCGCCGATCCAGCGCGAATCATGTCCCAGAGAATTCTCCGATCGAGACGGCGAGCTTCGGAAACGCGGCGAGGACCTCGGCGTCCGAGGTGACGAGCGGGACGCCGAGCTGCTCGGCGAGGGCCACGAACTCGCAGTCGTAGGCCGAGCACCGGGACGCCGCGGCGAGTGCGAGCACACGCTCGGACTCGACGAGGTACTCCGACCCCGCGAGAAGCGTCTCGGCCTCCCGCATCACGAGAAGAGCGTCCGCGAGGGCCAGCCGCTTGCGCCTGAGGTGCGCGGCGAGCACGCTGCGAAACTCGCTGCGCCAAAGCAGGGGCGCCGCCCACGCGGGGTCCTTCAGGAACGCCGCGCGCGCCTGGGGGGTCGCGTCGCCGCCCAGCAGCAGGTACGCGAGGGCGTTAGTGTCCACGACGATCACGGCCGCCCCGCCTCCCTGGCCTTTTTCAGGGTCCTCGCGGTGAACGGCGGCAGCGCCAGCCGCTCGCGCAGGGCGTCGGCCCTCGCCAGGAACTCCGCGGGATCCACCGGCCGCGCCGCCGAGCGAGGTCTCCAGCCGCTCGAGGATCTCGCTGTTGAGGCTCCGCCGCTGTGCCGCCGCGATCCGCTTCAACCGCGCATAGAGCGGGCCCGGGATGTTCTTGAGGGTCAGGGTCGGCATGGTCCCGTGCTCTCCGGATGGTTCCAAAATGGAACCATTCCGGAGTCTACCGCTGCCCGCCAGTCCGGTCAACCGCGGCATGTTGGCTCTCGGGAGGAGGGCCCGCTGTGTGTCGCCGCCTGCGCGGCGGACGCCCGGGAGGGACCGTTCGAAATGTAGTTTTCCGGGATCCCAGCCGCCAGGGGAAGCACCGAATCATGGGAAGCTCTATTGCGGTGGCGCAACGACGGGGAATCCCGCTGTAGCATTCCCCCTTCAGGGCCGTTCCCGGCTGCGTCGCCAGGCGAAGCGAAACCTCGAGCCCGACCGGAGGCCCCATGAACCGCAAGTGCCGCGTGTACCTCGCCGGCCCGATCTCGGGCTGCAACGACGACCAGCGCCGCCGGTGGCGCGACAAGTTCAAGAGCATGTTCGGCCGCGAGGTGGGGTTCGAGGACCCGGCGTCGTGGGGGGACAACTGGGAGCCCGAGCGGGAAGTCGGCGCGCTCGAGATCAGCGACGTGGTGGTCGCGAACATGTGGCGCGAGTCGATCGGGACCACGATCGGCGTCATCCACGCGCGCCTGCGCGGGATCCCCGTCGTCCTCGTGGACCCGAACTACCTCAAGAACCGGATCGTCCAGGGCTGGATCGCGCCCGAGACCCCCGTCCACTCGCTGGACGAGGCCAAGGCGCGGGTCCAGGCCATCCTGGCGACCCTCGAGCCGGTCCGCGAGGTGGTCAAGAAGAACGGGACCACCGTGCCGTTCTCGCGGCAGAAGCTCGTCCGCTCGATCCGCACCGCCTGCGCCGCCGCCGGCGTCGAGGATCCGTACCTCCCCACGCTCCTCGTCAACGACGTGATGCGGCGGCTGCGGCCGGAGCCCGGGAGCGCCGCCGTCAGGACCGAGGACGTCAAGGAGGCGATCCACCGCACCCTCGACGAGGTCGGGCGGAGCACGATCTACCGGCGCACGATGAAGGACGAGGCGGCGGCCGTGCGCGAGGCGTGGAAGAAGCGCGAGGAGTACAAGACCGCCGAGGAGCTGTTCGACGAGGCGGTCTCGCGCGTCAAGGCGCTCGAGGCCGAGAACGAATTGCTCCGCGCGAACCAGTCCGCGATGGCGGCCGCTGTTCCCGCCGCGGAGCCTCCCGCCGAGCCCCCGCACGCGAAGTGGACGTGCCTCGCCGACGCCGTCCGCGCGGCGGAGGGGCAGTTCGGGGCCGAGCTGGAGTTCCTCCCGCGGGCGCTGCGCTCCGCCGAGGACTCCCCGTTCGCCCAGCCCGCCCGCGCGTTCCAGGCCCTCAAGGCGCTCGCCGCCTGCGCTCGCGACCGGAGGGCCGCCCGCTCCACCGGCCGCCAGGTCCCCGGCATGCGAACTTGGTTCGCGCGGCACCGGTCGGCGGCCCCCTGGCTCGAGTACAAGGCCGGCGAGAGCGAGGTGACCATGAACAAGTGGGGCGACGAGCGCGAGTTCACCCACGACGGCCGCAAGGTCGAGATGCAGCAGCACCTCGCCATCGGCGCCGGCAAGCCCGAAAGCACGCTCCGGATCTACTTCTGCCCCCACCCCGACCCCGCGCGGGCGGAGTTCCTGATCGGGCACGTGGGGCGGCATCCCAGGAATACGAAGAAGTAGGGCGGAGGGCAAGAAGCCGGTGGGAAGAGGTACGAGCCGCGCCCGACGATGAACGACGATCCGTCGCTGATGGGACCCGGCGACGAATCCGCGGAGGGACGACTCTATCGCGCCCCGGCGGCAAGGACTTCACGCCAACCCGTTAAGAGACGCTCGTAGGTCTTTCCGCCTGCCCACACACGCCCGCCGGCTCTTTCGACCTGGCCAAACGCCCACGACGCGATTTGTACGGACGCGTCGAGATCATGGGGAGCGCGGATCCGCGAGAACTCCGCTTCTAGGGTCGGACGGTGATCTTCGTTCCTCCGCACCCAACGCTCCAAGAACGCGATCTGCGGCAGGAAGTCGCTCTTTTGCGCGTTGCATGAAGTGTCGGCTAGCACGAAGTTGTGCGCGAGGTCGACAGGGTAACGGCTCCAGGGCACCAGATGGTCCACCGGCGCGTCGCGCGAAAGCGTGCGCGCGCAATAGAAGCACTCGCCTTTCTGGGTTTCGCGTAGCACGGGCCGGATGTCCCCGAGGGTCGAGCGCTCGGTACCGAACAGGAACTCGTGAAGGTCCGTCGCCTGTCCGAGCAATTCCTGATTCGCCTTCAGTTTGCGGACGAAGTCCGCCCAGGCGGCGCGTGCCATGCCGGTGACCAGAGGGTGGAATCGCCGAAGATTGAACGCGACACCCGATTTGAGCGTGATGGAGCGGCCACGACCCTTGTTGTCGTAGAGAAAATCCAGCAATCGCCCGGGCAGGCGTTGAAGCTTCCAGAGTGGCTGATTGCTCGTGCGGGCTGCGACGAAGGAAACCAGTGATCGCCATTCTCTCGCGTTGCGGCGAACTTCCACCTCGTATCGCGACACGCTCTCCCTGACTTCGAGCACCCGGTGCAGAATCGCCGCGGTATTTCCCGTGTTCTGCGCCAGGACGCCGGGCGCCGTTCTCCGACCCGCCGGCGTCCACGGAACGACCTGATCCCAGTAGAGTGAGACGAATCTCTCCGCGATGCGACTCACCGGGACCTCGAGAGGCTCGCCGCTGTCGTTCCCCGTCTCGACGGCGATGTCCGCGAGCGCGACGAGCAACGCGAACTTGTACGTCGCGGTGAACTGACCCTCGTTGAGGAGTGTCTGAAAATTCTCGAGGAACCGGATCTGTTCCTCGGGGGTCGGCGGCGAGTGCGTCATCGCTTGGTCCAGTAATCCGCCTTGTGGGGCAGGATCCACCTTACGCCACCGCGGGGATCGTCGCGGTCTCCCTTGAAGCGCGGAACGAGGTGAACGTGCAGATGTGGAACCGTCTGGCCAGCGGCGGGCCCGTCGTTGACTCCGATGTTGTAGCCGTCGGGGCGATGATCGAGCTCGACGATTCGCTTCGCCTGCTCGAGGGCCGAGAGGAGAGCCGACCTCTCCGCGAGCGTCGTCTCGAAGAACGACGCGACGTGCCGGCGGGGGATCACGAGAGCGTGCCCGGGCGAGATCGGGAATCCGTCGCGCAGCACGAAGACGAGGTCGTCCTCGTACAGCACGCGGGCGCGGTCGGGCTCGCAGAAGGGACAACGGTCGCTCAACGACGGGACCTCTTCGGCCAGCGAGAGGCGTAATCTACCACTATCGGCGCTCCGTTCTAGCTGCGAACGCTGGCATGATCGGCAGTTCCTCACGGGCCTCGATATGACACACTCCCCCCTAGCCTCCACCTCCCGCCGGCAGTAAACTCTCCTCGACATCCGGAGCGGCCCGCGGGTGCGGGCCCGGCAACCTGGGACGGACATCCCAAGGTGCCTTCCCGGAACCGGACTCGGGGCGACCCGGGGACGGGGACGGGAGATGTGGTCCCGGCGAGGCGCCGGGGCAACCAAGTGTCCGGCGCGGGAGACCGCGCGCGCCGGGTGTCTTCTTCGAGAGGAGAAGACGCCATGGGCCCCGAGAACCCCACCGAACCGTTCACGTCACTCCAAGCCGCGAGGAAGAGCGCGATGCGCAAGGTCGTCGTGCCCGGGCCGCCGCACCCGAGCCTGCTCTGGGAACCTCCGGACGACGGTTCCCGAGTGGAGGCTCCCGCGCCCGATTTTCGAGGCCCTCGCGCTGTCCGTCCTGGAGCGCATCGAGAGCGCCGCGCACGCCCGGCGGCTCGGCGTGGTCCGCGCGACGTGGCGGCCGACCGGCGCGCGCGCGCCGCTCGTCGTCGAGGCGCTTCCGCACGTCTCGCTTCGCGAAGGCGCGACCCCGCCAGGCGCGCTGGCCGAGTTGCCGGCGCCGGACGAGGCCGAGGCTCGACTGGGACTGGGCCAAGGGGAAGCTCGACAGCTCGCATCCGCGGCGCTGCACGGCGAGCTGCGGCTGATGGTCCATGGCCCCGCGCCCGGGATCTGCGAGGGGGACCTCGCCTTCGCGGCCCGTGCTGCACGCCGGGAAGAGCCTCGAGGTCGACTACCTCGCCAGGCTGTTCGTCCACGAGGAGGAGGCCGCCCCGTGGATCCTCTGACGCCGGGAGCCTCATCGGACCACCACCTCTGGCGCAACGGACGGTACTGGTGGATCGCGTTCACGGTCCACTTCCCGAACTGGACCAAGGAGCGGGTGAGGATCTCGCTCGGCACGGACGATCATCGAGGAGGCGCGTCGGCGCCGCGACAGCGTCCTGTGCGACTACCCGCGCCAGCGCGGCTGCACGCTGTCGCTGCGCTTCGCGCCCGGTTCCCGCTGAGCGGCCCGCGCCGCCGGTGACGGGCCGCATGCCCGCGATCGGCCGGTCAGGTGAAGCGCCGTGGAGCGGGAACGTAATGGACGATCGCGAGGGACGTCGTCGGCGCCCGGACGCCTCCCGCGCCGAGCGGAGGATCACGATGCAAGACAGAAGGGTCTGGACACCGACCTCGACGCCGAGATCGCGACGACGAGGAGAAGGAAGGCGCGACGAAGAGTACGACGAGAACCGGATGCTACGACGACGACGGCTTCCCGATCGTGAGGGAGATGCCGCCGCCGGCGCCCGTGGTCCTGCCGCGAGTCGCGGACTGGCAGAAGTTCGGCGAGACGCGCCCGTACGAGTTCATCCCGGCGGACTTCTTCTACATCGCGGCCGCGGTCGTGAAGGAATTCGGTCCCAGGCTGCGCGACCTGAACGCGTACCAGTGGGAGAACCTGTACGGGTTCCTCGCGCGCCACTACGAGAGGGCCGGTGTGGACGACATCGTGAACGCCTCCCTCAGCGGCATACGGGACCACGTCGAGACCGGCCTGCCGGTCTCCCTCACGGTGCTGCTGGGCGAGTGGCCGCGGGGGAAGAAGACCGACTGCTCGGGTGGGAAAAACTAGCGCCGGAACGGCTAGGCGGGAGCGGCGCGTACGGCTTCCCGCGATAGACTCTGCCCTCGGTTCTCTCCCGCGCCCCGTGGCGCGCGACAGGAGCCCGCATGGCCCTCATGCCCCGCGACCTTGCCGCCCGCCGCGGCCGCGAGACGGTGGAGATCCTGGAAGCTCGCGGCTACATCGCACCGTCGGGGAAACGGGTGGACCTCGCCGCCGCGCTGGATCGCGCGGTTCGCGGGACCGAGACGTACCCTCCGGAGCGCGGCGCACCAGCGCCTGGGACGAGGCATGGCGCCGCCGCCATCACGGTCGAGAACGACGTCGTCCTGGACGTCGCCGCCCGCCTCGCGCGCCACGGCCGGGTGGTCGCGCTCAACTTCGCGTCGGCGACCAGTCCCGGCGGCGGGTTCCTCACCGGCGCCCGCGCCCAGGAGGAGTCGATCGCTCGGTCCTCGGGTCTCTACGCCTGCCTCGAAGGCAACCCGATGTACGACCACCATCGCGGCCGGCTCGATGCGATGTACTCGGATTACGTCATCTACTCGCCGGACGTGCCGGTGTTCCGAACGGACGGCGGCGACCTGCTCGAGGAGCCCTATTCCTGCTCCATCCTCACTTCACCGGCGCCGCAGGCCTACGCACTCCGCAAATATCAGCCGGAGCGCCTCCCCCGGATCGAGGCGGCGCTCCGCTCCCGCATCGCGAAGGTCCTCGCGGCCGGCGCGGCGCACGGCCACGACACGATCATCCTCGGCGCCTGGGGTTGCGGCGCATTCGGCAACGACCCCGAGCTGGTGGCGCGGCTCTTCGACGAGGCGATCTCCGGGAACTTCCTCGGTGTGTATCGCGAGATCGTGTTCGCGATCCTGGACCTCTGGCCGGACAGGCGGACCATCGGGCCGTTCGAGCGGAGGTTCGGCGCGGCGGCGAGCTGAGCGGCGGCCCGGCCGGCCGCCATAGGAAATTCGGAACAGGGGGCACGATGGCTTCCACCTTCAAGCAGAAGACCTGGCGCATCCTGAACGCCCCACACTCGGGCTGGGACCTCACCCGGTTCATCAATCTCGGGCTCGTCGCGCTGATCCTCGCGAACGTCTTTGCGTTCGCGCTGGGGACGATCCCGGGAATCGCCAAGCGGTATGAGACGCTTCTCTGGAACTTCGAGGTCTTCTCGGTCCTCGTGTTTTCGGTCGAGTACCTGATTCGCTTCTGGGCCTGCACCGCCGACGAGGCGTTCCGCCGCCCGATCCTCGGCAGGCTCCGCTACGCGCTGACCCCTCTGGCGCTCATCGACCTGGTCGCGATCCTTCCCTTCTACCTTCCGTGGCTGGGGCTCGACCTTCGAGAGCTTCGAGTCATGAGGCTGGGCCGTCTGTTCCGCATGCTCAAGCTCGGCCGCTACTCGGAGTCGCTGCACACGGTGGGCCGGGTGTTTCGAAACAAGCGCCCCGAGCTGGTGGCGGCCGTGTTCGTCATGTTCCTGATCATCGTCGTGGCGGCCTCGCTGCTGCACTTCGCCGAGGGCGAGGCTCAACCGCTCCACTACGGCACGTTCCCCGACAGCATGTGGTGGGCCGCAGAGACGATGACGACGGTGGGGTACGGGGACGTCGTGCCGAAGACCCCGCTCGGGAAGGTCCTGGCCAGCGTCATCGCGATCGTGGGGATCGGCATGTTCGCGCTGCCGACGGCGATCCTGGGCGCCGGGTTCCTCGAGGAGGCCAACCGGCGCAGGGACCAGCGGACCCACGTGGGAGGAACCTGCCCGCACTGCGGCCGCAAGATCGAGAGTTGAACCGCGCGCAGGAGCCGGAAGGAGCGGGAGGGACGGCAACGGGGCACCGGTCGCCGTCCCTCTCGCGCGGTTATCGGCTCTGTTCTCGATGCAGGACCCACATCCTGACCACCCGGTGGGTGGCGACCGCCAGCAGGCGGCGCGCGAGACCGTACTCGCGGGAGTCGTCGATGTAGGGGGCGAGACACCAGAGGATGACGTCGAGCACACCGTTGACGAGCACCCAGTAGGCGTACAGGTTGAACTGCAGAAACGACTCGCCCATCCTCGCTCCCCTTGACTCAGATGTACGCCGAACACACTGCGGGAGCTAGACAAATCGCCGCGTGAAACGCGCGGCCGGGCGCGGCGCGCGAACGGTTCCGCAAGGGCCGCCGCTCGCGGCGCGGTTGGCGTTATTATTCGGGTTTTCGGGGGTGCCGCGGTGGCCGAGCGGGACGGGCAAGACGCGAGTGCCGAGGGGGGAGCCGGCCGGGCGGCTTGGCCGCCGGCGCCGCTAGCCGCCGCGTTCTTCCTGTCGGGGGCGTCGGCGCTCGTCTACGAGCTGCTCTGGTTTCGCCTGCTCGGGCACGTCCTCGGCTCGACGGCGACCGCGACCTCGACCCTCCTCGCGGCCTACCTCTTCGGCCTCGGCCTCGGCGCCTGGATCTTCGGGCGCCTCTCGGACCGGGCGGGGAGGCGGCTCGCCGTCCTCTACGTCGCGATCGAGATCGGGATCGGCCTCTACGGCGTCGCCTCGAGCTGGCTCCTGGAGCGCGGCAGCGCCCTCTACGCCCTCGGGCACGCCTGGGCAGGGGAATCGCCCGGCAAGCTCCTGCTCGCGCGCTTCGCGGTCTCGTTCGTGCTGGTGGCGATACCGACGACGCTGATGGGCGGGACGTTCCCGCTGATGGTCCACCTGCTGCGCGCGCGGCGCGTGGACGTGGGGCGCGCCGCCGGGCGGGCCTACGCGATCAACACGGCCGGGGCCGCCGCCGGCGTCCTGGGGCTTCCCTTCGCCCTGCTGCCCGCCCTGGGCGTGACCCTCTCGCTCGCCGCGGCCGCCGCCGGCAACCTCGCGGCCGCCGCCTGCGCCTGGCTCTACGCCAGGGGAGCGGGGCTGCTCGGCGCCGCCGCGGGGGCGGGCGATGCCGCGCCGGCCGAGGGGACCGACGCGACGGGGCCCGCGCCGGCCCTCACGGGCCGCGCCTGGCTCGTCCTCCTCGGCTTCTTCCTCTCGTCCGCCGCCTCGCTCGCCCTCGAGACGGTCTGGACCCGCCACCTCGGCTTCTTCTTCGGCTCGCAGATCTACACCTTCGCGTTCGTGCTCCTCGCCTACCTCGCGGGGCTGTTCCTCGGCGGCGCCCTCTACGCGCGCGCCTCGGCCCGCGGCCGGCAGCCCGCGTCCGTCCTCGTCGCGGGGCTGCTCCTCGCCGCGGCTTCCGTCGCGCTGCCGCTGCCGTTCCTCGACCGCTTCCCGATCCCGCAGATCCGGCTGATGATCGCGGTCGGGGTCTCGCACGGCTCGTTCCTCTGGACGAGCGCCCTCGCGACCGTCGTGCTGATCCTCCCCGCGGCAATCGGCTTCGGCCTCGTCTTCCCCGCGGTCGTGGACCTCCTCGCGCGCACCGGGCGCCGCGCGGGGGAAAGCGTCGGGGCCGCGTACGTCGTGAACACGCTGGGGACGACGCTCGGCGCCCTCGCGGCCGGCTTCGTCCTCGTGCCGCGCCTCGGCACGCAGCGCACCCTCGAGCTCTCGGTTCTCCTCGTCGCCGCCGCCGCGGCGCTGACCTGGGCCGCCGCCGCCGGCCCGTCCCGCCCGCGCCCCGCGCTCCGCTGGGGGCTGCCCGCCGTGTTCCTGGCCGTGCTGTTCCTGCCGCGCTGGGACTGGAGGTTCGCGCACGCCTCGTACGCGAAGAACCCGCTCCTCTTCGTCCAGCGGTGGACGGACGGCTCGATCTGGCGCGAGGTCGCGGCGCGCAGGATCCTCTACTTCGCCGAGGGGACCGAGGCGACGGTCACGGTCGCCGAGGGCGGCGGCGGTTCGCGGGCGCTGTTCGTCAACGGCAAGGTGGACGCCTCGAACAGCCCCGGCGACATGGTGGCGCAGCGCCTGCTGGCGCTGGTCCCGGCGCTCTTCCACCCGGATCCCAAGCGCGCGCTCGTCATCGGGGTCGGCTCGGGGACCACGGTCGCGACCCTCGCGCGGTTCCCGCTCGAGTCGATCGACGCCGCGGAGATCTCCCCCGAGGTCTCCGACGCGGCGAAGGGCTACTTCGCCGACGTCAACGAGAAGATCTTCTCGGACCCGCGCGTGAGGCTGCGCCTCGACGACGGGCGGAACTTCCTCCATTTCCAGCCGCCGGCGTCGTACGACCTCATCATCAGCGAGCCGTCGAACCCGTGGATGGCCGGCGCGTCGGGGCTCTTCACCGACGAGTTCTTCCGCGACGCGAAGGACAAGCTCGAGCCCGGCGGCGTCTTCTGCCAGTGGTTCCACTTCTACAACATGTCGTGGGAGCACATCCGGCTGCTGATGCGCACGTTCGTGCGGCACTTCCCCGAGACCGCCGTCTTCGCGCTGCGCGGCGGCAGCGTGACCGGCGACATCCTGGTGATCGGCACGAACGGTCCGATGCGGATGCACCGCCTCCCCGGCGACCCGTCGCTGCCGAAGGCCGTGCGGGAGGGGTTCGCCGAGGTGAACAACGGCTCGCCGCAGCAGCTCCTGAGCGGCCTCGTCGCGGTGCCCGCCGACGTCGCGGCGATCGGCGGCGACGGCCCGATCAACACGGACGACCGGCCGATCCTCGAGCTCGAGGCCCCCGGCGACCGCTTCACCGCCCCGCTCATGGCGAACCTCGATCAGCTGTTGAAGCGGGCCGAGCGGTCGTTCCTGCCCGCGCGCCTCGCTCCCGAGGTCGTGCCCGCGGAGATCGAGCTCGCGGCGGACGGCTTCGCGCTGCCGCGCGGGCTCCCGCCCGGGAGCGAGGCGCGTCGCGGCGTCATGGTCCTCCGGTACGCGCGCCCGGGCGGGCGCGACGCGAGCCGTTTCCTGCTGCTCGGGCGGGAGTTCGAGGACGGACCGGCCGCGACCGGCATCTGGCGGCTCGGCCGCTCGGCGCAGGGGATGGACGAGGTCGCCGACGTGGCGGCGGCGCTCGCCGGTCCCGCGCGGATCGAAGCGTCGGGGGCCGTGACGGTCGAGGGCCACCCGGGAGCGTGGGTCGCCTCGACGGACGGCTCGAGCCGGATCGTGGCGGTGGGGTGGATCTGCCCGGCGCGCGGCGGCGTCTACCTGCTCACGCGCCGCCTCCCGTCCGCCGGGGCGCCCTCGCCGCAGGAGCTCGCCGCGGACCTGGCGGCCCGCTTCCCCTGCGCTCATCGGTAGAAACGAAAAAGGGACAGCAACCGGCGAAGGTTGCTGTCCCTCGTTCTAAGTTCTTGAAGCGGAATCAGGCCTTGGTGGCCTTCGCGCCGGCCTTGTGGTTGCAGCCGCCGGCCTCGCCGGTCTTCATGCAGCCGCCCTTGGCCATCTCGGCCACGGCGGTCTGCAGCTTCGCGACGTCGTCCTTGGAGCTGGCGGTCAGCGTCACGACCACGCCCTTGTCGGTGTTCTCGACCTTGTGGCTCCACGCGGCATTCGCCATGGGGCAGTCGGGGCCGCAGCCCTTCTTGGACTCGTCGGCGACGTGGGCCTGAAGGGTCTTCACCATCTCGGGATCGCCGGCCGTCATCTCGATCCGCGCGCCATTGTCCGTGTTGGTGACCGTCTTCTCGACGCCCTTCATCATGGCGGAGCAGTCATGGCCCGAGGAAGCGGCCATCGCGCCGTGCTTGCCGCAACCCTCGCAGGCCGAGGCAACCGGGGCGGCGATCAAAGCGGCCAGAACGAAAAGCAGCAGGAAACGCTTCATGGAAAATTCCTCCCCATCGACCTTGCGTTCGCGCTTTCAGGTTTCACGCCGGGCCGGGAGCGCGACGTTTCCACGGCCGGTCGTCAAATCGACAACCCGTTACTTGTACCACGGGATGCCGCCGGGGGCCACCCGATGGCGGCCGCCTACTGGCGCCTCGATTGACACGGCTCCTATTGAGGACCATACTTGTCCTGTTTGCGAAAGGCGCCCCGGCGGGCCGGGCGTTCGGCGGCCGCGTTCGTGCACCGTGGAAGGACAACTCGATGAGCCACACACCTCGGAGCCACCATGTCTCCTGACAACCGCTCGATAACCCTGGTACCCGGAACGCGCCTCGGCCCCTACGAGATCCACTCGCCGCTGGGCGCCGGGGGGATGGGGGAGGTCTACCGGGCGAAGGACACACGGCTCGGGCGCGACGTCGCGGTCAAGGTCTTGCCCTCGCACCGGGCGGGGAGCCCCGAGATGCGCGAGCGCTTCGATCGCGAGGCGCGGGCGATCTCGAGCCTGAACCATCCCCACATCTGCACGCTCCACGACATCGGGTCTCACGACGGCACCGACTACCTCGTCATGGAGGTCGTGGACGGCGAGACGCTCGCTTCGCGCCTGGAGCGCGGACCGCTGAAGCTCGACGAGGCGCTCCGGGTCGCCGTCCAGGTCGCCGGCGGCCTCGCCGCCGCCCATCGCCAGGGGATCGTCCACCGCGACCTCAAGCCCGCGAACGTGATGCTCACCCGGACGGGTGCCAAGATCCTCGACTTCGGCGTGGCGAAGCTGCGCGACGAGGCCGCGTCGGACCAGACCGCCCCGGGCTCGCTTCCCGCCGCCATCCCGACCCGGACGACGCCGCTCACGACCCAGGGCGCGCTCATCGGCACGATGCAGTACATGTCTCCCGAGCAGCTCGAGGGGAAGCCGGCGGACCATCGGGCCGACCTGTTCGCGTTCGGGGCGGTGCTGTACGAGGCGCTCACCGGCAAGCCCGCGTTCGAGGGATCGAGCCAGGCGAGCGTGATCGCCGCGATCCTGGGGCGCGAGCCGCGGCCCCTCTCCGAGCTCGTGCCCACGAGCCCCGCCGCACTCGACCGCGCGATCCGGCGCTGCCTGGCCAAGGACCCCGACGAGCGCTGGCAGAGCGCGCTCGATCTCCAGAGCGAGCTGGAGTGGCTGTCCGGCGGGAGCGTGTCATCGGGCGCGCCGGCGGCAACGGCACCGGCGATCTCGCGGCGCTCGAGGTCCCTCCCGGCGATCTGGGCGGCCACGCTGATCGCCGTCGCCGCCGCGATGCTCGGCCTCGGCTGGAAGCTGAATCGCCCCGCCGCCCCGCCGGTGCTCCGATCGAGCATCGTGCTGCCGGCCGGGACCCTCCTCGACAGCGACAACGCCTCGATCGCGCTCTCGCACGACGGGAGCCGGCTGGCCTACGTCGCGCGGGAAGCGGGGGGGCCGACGAGAATCTGGGTGCGTCCGCTCAACGGCCTCGTCGCCCAGCCGCTCGCCGGGACCGAGGGGGCGACCTATCCGACCTGGTCGCCCGACGGAATCCACCTCGCGTTCTTCGCGGACAAGAAGCTCAAGAAGGTCCCGGCGTCCGGCGGCCCGGTGCAGGCGATCTGCCCGGCCGAGGAGGGCCGCGGCGCGAGCTGGGGCGACGGAGACGTGATCGTCTTCGCCCCGTCCGTCTTCGGGGGCCTGATGAAGGTGCCGGCCTCCGGCGGCACCCCCACCCCGCTGACGACTGCCGCGGGGGACACGATCTCGCATCGCAATCCGCACTTCCTTCCCGGCGGCAAGCAGGTGCTCTATTTCGCCGGCAAGCCAGGACCCGATCCCGAGAACGGCGTCTTCCGCGTGGACCTCGCCACCCAGCGATCCGAGCTGGTCCTGCGCGCGGAGAGCGCGGCGACGTACGTCGAGCCCGGCTACCTGGTGTTCGTGCGAGACCTCAACCTCCTGGCCCAGCCGTTCGATTCCTCCTCGCTGCGCCTCTCCGGCGAGGCGGTGCCGATCGCGGAGAAGGTCCAGTACAACGCGTTCCGGCGGACCGGCACCTACGCCCTGTCCGACACCGGCCTGCTCCTCTCGCTGAGCGACTCGATCCAGCGCGAGACGCAGCTCACGTGGTTCGACCTCGACGGCAAGGTCGTCAGCACGGTCGGCCAGCCGGCGATGTTCTGGAATCAGCTCAGCATGTCCCCCGACGACCGCCGGGCGGTCGCGAGCGTGCGTCAGCCCGAGGGGAGGAGCGATCTCTGGACGTACGACCTGGGACGCGGCGTCGGGAGCAAGATCACGTTCGGCGAGACGAACGGCGTGACGGCGGTCTGGTCGCCCGACGGTCGTCAGGTGGCGTACGACGACGGCGCGGGCTTCCTGTGGATCAAGTCCGCAGACGGGACATCCGCTCCGCGCAAGCTGAACCAGCAAACCCTCGGAACGGCCACACCCGCCGCCTGGACTCCCGACGGCTCCCGGATCGTCTTCAGCATCAACTCGGGCAAGACGGGCCAGGACGTGCTCGTCATGCCCGTCAACGGAGACGGCAAGCCCTCGCCGCTCCTCGTCACGGCGGCCAACGAGTTCGCCTCGTCGTTCTCGGCTGACGGTCGCTGGATGACCTATGTCTCGGACGAATCGGGCCGGAGCGAGCTCTACGTCACGTCGTATCCCGGTCCCGCCGGGAAATGGCAGGTTTCGACCGGCGGCGCCACCGCCGGCGGCTGGCTCGGCGCCGGGAAAGAGGTCTGGTACTCCGATACCGACGGGAGATACTTCGCGGTCCCGATCGAGGCGATCGCCGGGAGCGTCGAGGTGGGCACGCGCCGCGCTCTCTTCGGAGGCCAGATCCTGCCCGTCGAGGTCGGGGACTTCACCCGCGACGGCAAGCGCTTCCTCGGGGCGGTGCAGAAGGTGGGGACGACGGGACCGATCCTGACGCTCGTGACGCACTGGTCGTCCGAGCTCGAGAAGAAATGAGCGTGGTCCCCGGCACGCGCCTCGGCCCCTACGAGATCCTCTCGCCGCTCGGCGCCGGCGGGATGGGCGAGGTCTGGCGCGCTCGCGACACCAAGCTCGACCGCGAGGTGGCGCTCAAGTTCCTCCCGGCGTCGTTCGCGGAGAATCCGGAGCGCCTCGCGCGCTTCGAGCGCGAGGCGAGGGTCCTCGCGTCGCTCAACCACCCGAGCATCGCGGGCATCTACGGGCTGCACGAGCACGAGGGGCTTCGCTTCCTCGCGATGGAGCTCGCCCCCGGCGCGGACCTCGCGGAGCGACTGAAGCGGGGGAAGCTCCCCGTGGAGGAAGCGCTGGACGTCGCGCGCCAGATCGCGGAGGCGGTCGAGGCGGCGCACGAGCAGGGGATCGTCCATCGCGATCTCAAGCCCGCCAACATCCAGCTCACCCCCGAGGGCCGGGTGAAGGTGCTCGACTTCGGTCTCGCGAAGGCGCTCGAGTCCGCGGCGATGTCGGGGCCGTCCCGCGATGCCGTGATGTCGCCCACGATCACGTCGATGGGGACGGTCGCGGGGGTCATCCTCGGCACGGCGGCGTACATGAGCCCCGAGCAGGCGCGCGGGAAGAGTGTCGACAAGCGCGCCGACATCTGGGCGTTCGGGTGCGTGCTCTACGAGATGCTCTCCGGGAAGCTCGCCTTCGCGGGAGAGACCATCTCGGACACGATGGCCGCCGTGCTCACGCGCGACCCGGACTGGAGCGCGCTGCCGCCGGGCGTCCCCCCGCGGGTACGCGAGCTGATGGAGCGCTGCCTCCGGAAGGACGCCAAGGACCGACTGCGCGACATCGGCGACGCGCGCATCGAGCTAGCGGGCGCGCGCGGGGCGGTCTCCGGGTCCCCCGCGGCGGGACTCGAGAAGGTCGCGCGGCCGCGGCGCGCCCTGGCGCTGCTCCTGTCCGCGGCCGCGGTCGTCGCCGCCCTGGCGGGCGGGACGATCGTCGGCCGCCGGACCGCCCGGACGGAGCCCCCGGCGTTTCGTCCGCTGACCTTCGAGCGCGGCTTCGTCCACTCGGCGCGGTTCGGGCCGGACGGGCAGACGGTGATCTACGGCGCGGCGTTCGAGGGCCAGCCGGTGACCCTCATGTCCACGCGCACGGACGGCTTCGAGTCGCGCCGTCTCGATCTCCCTAGCGCCGACATCGCGGGGATCTCGAGGAACGGCCAGATGGCGCTTCTCCTCGGGCGCCACCACATCGGCAGCTGGTTGCGCATCGGCACGCTCGCCCAGGTGGCCCTCTCGGGGGGCGAGCCGCGGGAGATCCAGAACGACGTCTTCGACGCCGACATCTCTCCCGACGGCAAGCAGTTCGCGGTCGTCGTCGAGGAGGGGGACGACCAGGTGCTGCAGTATCCGATCGGCAAGGAGATCTTCCGCACGCGCGGCTGGATCAGCCAGCCCCGGATCGCCCCCGACGGGAAGCGCATCGCGTTCGTCCACCATCGCGTCCGGGGGGACGATCTCGGGGAGCCCACGCTGGCCGACGATTCCGGGAAGGCGACTCTCCTCGGCGGCGAGCAGCAGTACCAGCAGGGCCTCGCCTGGTCCCCCGCCGGCGACACGGTGTGGTTCACGGAGACCGATGACGCCGCGGGCGGAACCCTCTGGAAGGTATCTCCCGGCGGGGCGCCGCGGATGGTTCTGCGGGTTCCGTCGAACATCCGGGTCCAGGACGTCGCCGCCGACGGGAGCATCCTCCTCGACGTGGATGAGTCCCGCGCCGTGATCGCCGGTCAGCTCGCCGGGGACACGGCCGAGCGAACGTACTCGTGGTGGGACAACGACACCCCCGCGGCGATCTCGAACGACGGGACGATCTACGCGGGCGACAACTCGAGCATCGTCGTGAACGGAGAATACGCGGTCTTCTTCCGCCGCGGCGGCGCGCCCCCCGTCCAGATGGGCATGGGTCTCGCCGCCGGCCTGACGCCGGACGGGAAATTCGTCTTCACCTCCATGCTGACCGCGGACCGCTCGAAGCTCACGATGCGTCCCGTCGGTCCGGGTCAGCCCCGCACGTTCGATCTCGGGGGAGTCCTGCCGGACTTCAGCCTCGGCAACCGCGCCACGTGCTCGGAAGACGGCCGGCGGATCGCGTTCCTCGGCGACCGGAAGGGCACGGGTCGCGTGGCGTGGGTGCTCGACCTCGCCGGCGGCGCGCCCCGCCCCGTGTCGCCGGACGGGGCGGCCGCCGTGATCCTCTCTCCCGACGGCAGCTCGGTCGCGGTGGGCGATCCGAAGCGCGGCCTCTACGTCGTCCCGGCGGCGGGCGGGCAGCCGAAGCCGATCCAGGGCGCCGAGAAGAACGAGATTCCGCTCGCGTGGTCCTCGGACGGCCGGAGCGTCTTTGCGTGGAACCAGACCCTGCCGCCGAAAATCTACCGGATCGCGCTCGACGGCGGCCGCCGCGAGTTGGCCAGGGAGCTGATGCCGCCCGATCCCGCGGGGATCCTCTACGGCTGGCTCACGCTCACGACCGACGGCCGGTTCTACATGCACCGGTACCGGCGCGCGCTCAGCAGCGTCTGCGTCGTGAAGCCGAGCTGAGGAACAAGGGGACGGCAGGCCGAGCGGTCGCTGTCCCCGCTCTACATCAGCACCCGCAGCTTCGCGTACCCGGCGCGGCTGACGGGATTCACCAAGTAGCCCACCGCGTGCACCACCAACGCGCGCCGCGCCCGTTACCGCGGAGATGGGCGAGTCCCATGGCTACTTCGCCCGTTTCCTCCGCCTCTCCACCAGGTTGCGGTCGGCGTAGGCGGCGACCTCGACGAGTTGCTCGAGGGGGCGGTCGAGGCGCGGGTCCTGGCTGCTCTTGAGGACGATCTCCTTCGAGAAGAGCATCGCGAGGTAACGGAGCTTGAGCGCCGGACGGTCCGAGATCGCCCGGTAGTCGCGGTGGCCGGCGTTGACCTGCCACCTGCCGTCCACCACGCGCGAGCGCCAGCCCGCGCCGGGGTCGGTCACGAATTCGGGGTCGGGGATCCCCTCGTCGGACCTCGCGGATCGGATCTCCTCGACGATTTCCACGGCGGACTCGGCGGCCGCCTCCCTGCCTTCCGAACGAGCGGTGACGCGAAGCACCCCCTCGTTTTCCTCGGATGAGGCGCGCAGGACCGCGGCACGTCCGTCGGCCTCCTCCTCGAGTTTCCCGACCGGCCCGGTCAGTTCCCACGTGAAGGTCACCGGCTCCTCGACGGCTCGCCCGGTCGCATCGAGCGCGTGCGCTCGGATGCGACGCGCTCCCGAGCACTCGACCCGGACGGGGGAAGGGGTGATGCGCACGGAGTCCAAAGGGCCCGGCGGCAGCAGGTGGCCGATCGGCGCCCGCTCCTTGTCCGGTCCGGCCAGACGCTCGTCCGGCGGCCCGGAAGCGGCGCCGCCCGCGGGCCCCGCTCCTCCGGGCTCGGTGAGCTCCGAGTCGCCCGCCGGGCCCGCGCCCCGGTCGCCGCGGGAGCGGACCGGGAGCATCTCGTATCGCGGGCGATGACGGTAGAAGTCCCGGAAGGCGCGCTGCAGGTCGCGAACCAGCGCGCGATCGGTTTCTTCCTCGCGCTTGCGCTCCAGGCTCAGGAGCGCAGCGGCCAGCAACGGCTCGATCGAGGCGAGCGCCCGCGCGAACGCACCGGCCGCCTCGTCCGGTACGATCCCCCGACGGCTGCCGGGGGCGACGCGGAGAGCGGGGTAGTCGAGCAGTCCCGTCAGCCGGGGATCGGTCCACGGGTGGCGGTCGAGACCGAGCGCGCCGAGCTCGTGGAAGCTCTCGGCCGCGAGCGTACCCGCGGAGTACAACGCGAGCCCGCGCCCCTCCGATCCGTCCTCGGGCGCGGCGGCCAGGTAAACCTCGAGCCGGACGGGTGGGCTTCCGGGGATCTCGAGGCTCGAAAGCCCGGCAACGCGCTCGCCGAGGAAACGGGGCGGGCGAACCGGGATGATCTTCTGCGCGCGCCCGCGGGACATCCGGTCCTCGACCCGCAGGTCCACCTCGCGCGCCAGGAGCTGGCCTCGCAGCTCCGACGCCAGGTAATCGGCCGCCCTCCGCCCCACGAGCGCGTTCAGCGCTTCGCGGTGGAGCCCGACCACCACGATCTCGGTCCATCGCTCGTCGAGGGCGAGGCGCGAGCGGAGCGGCTCCACGAGGAAATTCGGGGCGATCGCGGTGCAAGACGAGACGGTGCGGCCGGTCGCCCGGGACCGCGCTGCGCATCTCGAGCAGCTCGCCGAGGCACCAGAACCCGAGCAGTCCGATGCCGTACTGCCCCTGCGTCATCAGCGCCAGCCGCTCTTGGGGCGAAAGCTGGCGCTTCCTGCTGTGGCCGATGTGCGTCGCGATGTACTGGAGGGCTTCGAGACGCGTCAGCTCCGGGATCACGCCGGCGCCGTCGTCGAGGATCCGCAGGCACGGGCGGCCGCGGTCACGGACGCGCGTGACGCGGATGCTCCGCGCGCCGGCGTCGAGACTGTTCTGGACCAGCTCCGCCAGGGCCTTGCGCGGGTCGGGCTGGCTCATCGCGAGCCAGCGGATCAGCTCGAACGGATCGTGCGCCCGGACCTTGCCTCGCAGAACGTCCGCGGGTTTCCGCGGCCTGCCGCGGCGGCGGATCCCTACGGATCCCGGCTCACGAGGCCCCTTCTCGTCGGTCACGGGGCAAACGCTACCAGAATCCGGGGAGGACTTTCAAAGCTGTTTCGCGCGCATGGAGAGCCCCGCTTCCTCGATCCTACAACGCCCACCACCGGGGTGCGCCCCACTTGTCTCCCTCCCGCAATCCGATCGCATACCGATAGGTTGACTCCGAGCGCCCGCCGATGTACTGTTACGCCGGTTGCTCTTGATAGAAGAACCACCCCTCCGTTACGCCCCTGATTCAAGTAGGCGCAAGCCTCGCGTGATGGAGGGGCGCTTTTCTCTCCGGTCCCATCGGAACCGCCTTCTCCCCTGAGGCGCAGGTGTGTGACCGAGTCGCCATCCTCTTGGATGGCGGGTTCGTCAAGAAGAAACTCACGCAGACGTTACGCCGATTCCCCCGCCCGGTGGACGTCGTGGATCTCTGCCAGCGAATCATGGCGTCGCCCAGACTGACCGAATCGAGACTCTTGCGAATCTACTTCTGCGACGCGCCGCCCTACGAGGGGCGATCCTCGAACCCGATGAGTGGCGAGGTGCTGGACTTCTCCGGTACTGTCGAGGCAAAACGCAACCGAGCGCTGTTCGATGCCCTGGAGATGCAAGCCGACTTCGCCGTGCGACGGGGCACGATCCTCCATGTCGGGTGGAAGCTGGGCAGCGCCGCGCTGAGGAATCTCTCGCGGAACCCTCGCGCGATCACCGCCAGCGACTTCGTCCCCAACATGGTCCAGAAGGGTGTCGACCTCCGCATGGGGCTCGACATCTCGGCGATGGCTCTGAAGCGAATTGCGGAGACGCTCGTGCTCGTCAGCGGCGACTCGGATCTCGTTCCCGCGATGAAGACGGCACGCCGCGAAGGACTGCGGGTCTACCTCGAGACGCTCGGACATCACGTCCGGCCCGAACTCAAGGTCCACGCCGACCTCGTGCTGTAGGGCGGTACAGGGCCGCTGGACAAACCCGGCCTACATCAGCTCCCGCAACTTCGCGTATCCCGCCCGGCTGACCGGAAGCTCCTTCCCGTCCTTCAGGATCGCGATCCGGCTGTCCTTGGCCATGAGCTCCAGGCGGGCGAGCCGGTCGAGGTTGATCAGGTAGGAGCGGTGGATGCGGACGAAGCGGGCCGGGTCGAGCAGGTCCGCGAGGTCGGCGAGCGCCTGGTTCTTGAGGTGCGAGCGCCCCTCGGCGTGAATCGCCACGTAGTCGTCCTGGGCCTCGATCCAGTCGATGCGGGCGACGGGGATCACGTGGACGTTCGCGCCGTCCTTCACCAGGACGCGCGCGAGGTGCTCGCCGGGCGGGCGGGCCGAGGCGGCCAGCGCCGCCGCCCGCGGCGCCGGGGCCGCGGCCTCGAGGCGCTCCCTCGCCCTCGCGAGCGCCTTGTCGAGCCGCTCGCGGCCGACGGGCTTGAGCACGTAGTCCACCGCGTGCACCTCGAAGGCGCGCAGCGCGTACTCGTCGTACGCGGTCACGAACACGACGACCGGCGGGCGGTCGAGCAGCTCGAGCACCTCGAAACCGTCGAGCTTGGGCATCTGGACGTCGAGCAGCACGACGTCGGGTGCCTTCTCGCCGATCGCGCGCACCGCCTCGAAGCCGTTCTCGCACTCGCCGACGACCTCGACGTCGCGGTGGGCCTCGCAGTACTCGCGCAGCAGCGCCCGTGCGGGCGCCTCGTCGTCCACGATCACGACACGGATCGCGCGGGCGTCAGGCTTCATGACGGCCGTTCTCCCCGTCCTCCCGCTCGAGCGCGGGAAGGTAGAGCATCGCCTTGAACCGCCCGTCCTCGCGAGAGACCTCGAGCCCCGCCGAGCCTGGATCGAGCGCCTCGAGGCGGCGCCTCACGTTCTCGAGGCCGAGACCCTGCCCTCGGCGGGGGGGCGCGTCGGGGTCGAACGGGTTCTCGACCGACACCTCGAGCCGGCCGGTCCGGCGGCGCGCGGCGATGCGGATCGTGCCCCCCTCGATGCGGCTCGCGACGCCGTGCTTCACCGCGTTCTCGACGAGCGGCTGGAGGAGCAGCGGGGGAACGAGGCAGCGCTCCGCGGCGGCCTCCACGTCGCGCGTGACCGAAAGCCGCTTTCCGAACCGGACCTGCTCCACCGAGAGGTAGTGGTCCGCAAGCCGGAGTTCCTCCCCGAGGGCCACGCGCGGGCGGGCGCCCAGGGCCAGGCTCGTGCGGAGGAAGTCGCCGAGGAGCTGGCACATGCGCCGCGCCGCCTCGGGATCGGATCCGACGAGGGCGTTGATCGAGTTCAAGGAGTTGAACAGGAAGTGCGGGTTGAGCTGCGCGCGGAGGGCCTTGAGCTCCGCCTCGCGAGCCGACAGCTGCGACTCCAGCATCCGCCGCTCGGCGGCGCGCGCCGTCTCGAAGGCCAGCGCGAGGTAGTGGGCGACGATGGACTGCGCGTAGAGGATCACGCCGGCGACGAACAGCGCCAGCAGGTCGCGCAGCATCCCGGCGCGGTCGGGCCCGATTCCCGCGCGGCTCTTGAGCAGCACGGCCCACGCCGCGCCCGCGGCGGTCCAGATGGCCGCGGACTGGAGCGCGGCGCCGGCGAGGAAGGCGGCGAGGCGCAGCGGCGGCGCGCTGCCGAGAGGGCGCGAGCGGCAGACCCACCACGCGGAGAGGCACGCGAAGGCGTAGATCGCGGTGAGCGGCCCGGCGAAGACCGCGGCGTGCGCGACCGGCCGCGGCCGGAGCAGCACGAAGAGGCCGGTCAGGAGGAGGCCGATGCCCACCCATGCGACGAGGTAGAGGAGAATCCGGATCCTTCGAGCGAGTAGAGGGTGCACGGCTCAGTTCTTCACTTCCATGCCGCCCATGACGATGAAGCCCTTGATCACCAGGTGGCCCGTCGCCTCGCCCTCGGGGGCCCGGGTCTTGTCGTCCACGCCGCCGAGCAGCGCCAGCGCCTCGTTCGTGACCTTCCAGCCCGGCGGCACGCGAAGGTCGACGCCTCCCCACCAGATGAACACGTCGATCACCGCCGGCCCGCCCGCGATCTTGGCGGGACGCAGGTCGATGTCGTGCCCGCCCATGATGGCCGTGATCTCGCCGCCGCGGAAGTCCTCCGACACGACCTTCCGTCCCGCGCCCGACCAGAGCGCGAACGCGCGAAGCGTCCCGGCCCCCTCCTCGAGCGCGGCGGTCGTGGCCCGGCCGCGCAGGGAGGCGATCACCATCGAGCCGCCCAGGACGACGAGTGCCAAGGGCCAGAGGCTCCAGGGGCTGTGGTGCACGATGCCGGCCCTCTGGAGGAGCATCCAGCCCGCGAAGAACGACACCAGGATGCCCCCGGTGACCTGGCGCCGGCAGCAGATTCCCGTCAGCATCATCAGGCCCCAGGCCAGCGCGAGCGCCGGCCACCACCTCAGGACCTGCGATGCGTCCATGACGTCCAGCTCGTCGAGCAGGAAGACGAACCCCAGCGCGATGACGAGAGCGCCGATGATCAGCCGCCCCGTCATCCCGCGGACGACGACGCCGTAGACGACGTGCTTCCCCTCGACGACCCGGCCGACTTGCAGTGTTCCCTTGTCGCCGTCACTCATCGGATGCCTCCTCGTGCGCCCGCCGGTCGCTCTTGCCGGCGAGGATCCCGATCACGATCCCGGCGCCGAACACGACCAGCAGCATCGGCCAGAAGCCGTAGCTCGACAGGGCCGCCCAGTCCACCTCCGCGGCCAATTCAATCACGGGAGGGCTCCTGCTCGCAGCAGCGCTCGTCCTCCCGACTGAAGGCGCGGATCACGATCCCGACGCCGACCGCGAGCAGCAGGAGCGGCCAGAACGTCGACCAGGTCAGCCCCAGCCAGTGGAACTCCGCGGCGAAGAACGCCAGCCCCATGAGGGCGAGCATCACGCCGGACCCGGGGCGCCCCTCGAACAGCTTGAACGCGCCCAGGATCAGGAGGACCGCCGGCCAGAGCTTCGACAGGGACGGGATGTCGACGACTCCCAACCTGTCCAGGAGGAAGGCGCCGCCGATCGTCATGAGAAGGACCCCCCAGAGGGCCTGCCGGTGGGGCCGGGTTCTTTCCTCGAGTTCCATCGCCGCCTCCGTCGGGTTCATTCCCGCCTTGCACCTGGACTCTACGGCCCGCCGGGCCCCGTCGCTCCGTCTTTTCGGCGAATGCGCGCCTTCCTCCGGCGAACGCCGCCGTAGTACCATTCCCCCCAATTTCCCCGGAACGAGGGACGGCAACCGGCCGCCGGTCGTTGCCCCCCGTCCCGGGACCCCGAGGAGGTCTCGCCGATGTCGAAGATGCTGCTGATCGCAGGGCTCCTGTGCCTCGCGGTGCCCGCTCTCGCCGAGGCGCCGCAGGCGCCCGCGAAGGACGGCAACCCGCTCCTCATGGAGTGGACCACGCCGTTCGGCGTGCCCCCGTTCGACAAAATCAAGGAGGAGCACTACCTCCCCGCGTTCAAGGAGGCGATCGCGGAGCAGCGCAGGGAAGCGCAGGCCATATCGAAGAGCGAGGCCGCTCCCACCTTCGCGAACACGATCGAGGCGCTCGAACGGTCGGGGCGCGCGCTCGAGCGGGTGCGCGCCGTGTTCTTCGGGCTGCAATCGGCCGAGACCAACGAGCGGCACCAGGCGACGGCGAAGGAGGTCGCGCCGCTGCTGTCGGCTCTTCGCGACGACATCGCCCTCGACGAGAGCCTGTTCAAGCGCGTGAAGACGCTCCAGGAGAAGCGCGACGCCCTCGAACTCGACACCGAGCAGAAGATGTTGCTCAAGAACACCCACCGCGACTTCGTGCGCGGGGGCGCCAACCTCGATGCGAAGGGGAAGGAGCGGCTGCGCGCGATCAACACGGAGCTGTCGGTGCTCGGCGTGAAGTTCGGCGAGAACGTCCTCGCCGAGACGAACGCCTACAAGCTCGTGATCGAGAAGCGCGAGGACCTCGCGGGGCTGCCCGACCGCGTGGTGGCCGGGGCGGCCGACGCGGCCAAGGCGGCGAAGCTCGAGGGGAAGTGGGTCTTCACGCTGCAGGCGCCGAGCATCTGGCCGTTCCTGCAGTACGCGGACAACCGCGAGCTGCGCAAGCAGCTCCTGACCGCGTACATCACTCGCGGCGACCACGGCGACAAGAGCGACAACAAGACCGCGCTCTCGAAAATCGCGGCGCTCAGGGCGGAGAAGGCGACGCTGCTCGGCTACCCGACCTTCGCGAACTACATCCTCGAGGAGAACATGGCCGAGAAGCCCGAGAGGGTGTACGGCCTCCTCAACCAGCTCTGGACCCCTGCGCTCGCGGTGGCGAACAAGGAGGCCGCGGCGATCACGGAGGAGATCAAGAAGGAAGGGAAGGAGTTCGCGCTCGAGCCGTGGGACTGGCGCTACTACGCCGAGAAGATCAAGAAGGCCCGGTACGACGTGGACGAGCAGGCGGTGCGGCCGTACTTCGAGCTGGACCACGTCCGCGACGGCGCGTTCTACGTCGCGACCAAGCTCTATGGGATCACGTTCGTCGAGCGGAAGGACATCCCGGTCTACAACCCCGAGGTGCGCACCTACGAGGTGAAGGACGCCGACGGCTCGCACCTCGGCGTCCTGATGCTCGACTACCACCCGAGGCCCGGGAAGCGCAGCGGCGCGTGGAGCGGCCGCTACCGCGACCAGTGGGTGGAGAACGGCAAGGACGTGCGGCCGATCGTCAACAACGTCGGCAACTTCTCGCGGCCGGCGGGCGGGGCCCCGGCGCTCCTGAGCCTCGAGGAGACGGAGACGCTATTCCACGAGTTCGGCCACGGCCTGCACTCGCTGCTGTCGAGGTGCCACTACAGCAGCCTCGCGGCCACCTCGGTGCCGCGCGACTTCGTCGAGCTGCCGTCGCAGATCATGGAGAACTGGCTGCTCGAGCCCGAGGTCCTCAAGGTCTACGCCAAGCACTACAAGACCGGCGAGACGATCCCCGACGAGCTGGTCGCGAAGATCAAGAAGGCGAGACAGTTCAACGAGGGGTTCAATACGGTGGAGTACCTCGCCGCGTCGTTCCTCGACATGGACTGGCACACGCTGGCCGACCCGAAGGAGCGCGATGCGGTCGCGTTCGAGAAGGCGTCGCTCGGCAAGATCGGCCTGATCCCCGAGATCGTCGTGCGCTACCGCAGCCCGTACTTCAGCCACATCTTCAGCGGCGGCTACGCGGCCGGCTACTACGGGTACGTCTGGGCCGAGGTGCTCGACGCCGATGCCTTCCAGGCGTTCAAGGAGAAGGGACTGTTCGACCCGGCCACCGCGAAGTCGTTCCGCACGAACATCCTCGAGCGCGGCGGCACCGAGGAGCCGATGGTCCTCTACAAGCGCTTCCGCGGGCGGGAGCCGAGCGTCGAGCCGCTCCTCGTCCGCCGCGGCTTGAAGTAATCGAGCCGGGGACGGCAACCTGCGATGGGGACGGCAACCGCGCGCGGTTGCCGTCCCTGCTTTCGAAGGTCCCAAGGTCCCAGGGACGGAGGTGCCGATGCGCGCGAGGGTGACGGTGTCCGCATTCCTGCTGATCGCGCTCGCAGGTTCGGGAGCGGCACCGGGCGCTCCGGCCCCCGCGCCGGCCGACGTCCCGGTCGCCCGCTTCGACCTGATCGTCCGGAACGGCACGGTGTACGACGGCACGGGCTCTCCCGGCAGGCGCGCCGACGTGGGCGTGCGCGGGGACAGGGTGGCGGCCGTGGGGGATCTCTCCCGCGCCGAGGCGTCCCGCGCGATCGACGCCGCGGGGATGGCCGTCTCGCCCGGCTTCATCAACATGCTCTCGTGGGCGAACGAGTCGCTGATCGTGGACGGCCGCTCGATGAGCGACGTCAAGCAGGGGGTCACCCTCGAGGTGTTCGGCGAGGGCTGGTCCATGGGGCCCTACACCGCCAAGATGAAGGCCGAGGCGAAGGAGCAGCAGGGCGACATCCGGTACGACGTCACGTGGACCACGCTGGGGGAGTACCTCGACGGCCTGGTCGCGCGCGGCGTGTCCCCGAACGTCGCCAGCTTCGTGGGCGCCACGACCCTCCGCATCCACGAGCTGGGGTACGCCGACCGCGCGCCGTCCCCCGAGGAGCTGGCGCGCATGCAGGATCTCGCCCGCGAGGCGATGCGCGAGGGCGCGCTCGGCATCGGCGCGGCGCTGATCTACGCTCCGGGGTTCTTCGCCAAGACGCCCGAGCTGCTCGCGCTGGTCCGCGCGGCCTCCGAGTACGGCGGCGGGTACGTGGCGCACATGCGCAGCGAGGCGGGCCGGTTCCTCGAGGCGCTGGACGAGACGATCGGCATCGCGCGCGACGCCGGCGTGCACGGCGAGGTCTACCACCTGAAGGCCGCGGGAGAGGCCAACTGGCCGAAGATGGCGCAGGCCGTCGCGCGCATCGAGGCGGCGCGGTCGCAGAAGCTCTCCGTCGGCGCGAACATGTACCCGTACGTGGCGGGCGCGACCGGTCTCGACGCGGCCATGCCGCCTTGGGTCCAGGAGGGCGGCCTCGACGCCTGGATCGAACGCCTGAAGAAGCCCGCGGTCCGGGCCCGCGTGCTCAAGGAGATGCGCACGCCGAGCGACGCGTGGGAGAACCTCCTGCTCGCCGCCGGCTCCCCGACGCGGGTCAAGTTCATCGGGTTCAGGAGCGAGAAGCTGAAGCCGCTCACCGGGAAGACGCTCGAGGAGGTGGCGCGCCAGAGGGGCACCTCGCCCGAGGACACCGCGATCGACCTCGTCATCGAGGACCATTCGCGGGTCGACACCGCGTACTTCCTGATGAGCGAGGAGAACGTGGAGCAGGCGTTAAGGCAGCCCTGGGTCGGCTTCGGCTCCGACGCGGAGTCGTCCGCCCCCGAGGGGGTGTTCCTGAAGTCGAGCACGCACCCGCGCGCCTACGGCACCTTCGCGCGGGTGCTCGGTCACTACGTCCGCGACCGAAAGGTCCTGCCTCTCGAGGAGGCCGTCCGCCGGATGACGCGCCTCCCGGCGGAGAGCTGGAAACTGAAGGACCGGGGCTGCCTCGAAGCCGGCTGCTTCGCCGACCTCGTGGTCTTCGATCCCGCGACGATCGCGGACCGCTCGACCTACGACCAGCCGCGGCAATACGCCGTCGGCGTGCGGCACGTCCTCGTGAACGGCGTGCAGGTGCTCCGGGACGGCGAGCACACGGGGGCGAAGCCCGGGCGCGTCGTGCGCGGGCCGGGCTGGTGCGGTTGGCAGCCGGAGCGGTGCGGGATGGGAGCGACGCGCGCCGCGAGCGGCGCCGCGCCGATGCCCGGGACGCCCCCGCCGATACCGGCGGTCGACGTGCGGTGGGGCGTCAAGATCCCGATGCGCGACGGGGTCGAGCTGAACGCGACGCTCTACCTCGGACGCCAGTCGGCGGGACCCGAGCCCTGCGTCTTCACGCTGACGCCGTACGTCGCACAGAGCTACCACGACCGCGGCATGTACTTCGCGTCGAACGGCTACGCCTTCTTGACCGTCGACGTGCGAGGGCGGGGGAACTCCGGCGGCGAGTTCACACCGCTGCTGCAAGAGGCGAAGGACGGCCACGACGTCGTCGAGTGGCTGGCGAAGCAGCCCTACTGCAACGGCAAGGTCGCGATGTGGGGAGGCTCGTACGCCGGGTACGACCAGTGGGCCACGGCCAAGGAGCTCCCGCCGCACCTCGCCACGATCGTTCCGGTCGCGTCGCCCTACGCCGGCGTGGATTTCCCGATGGACCGGGGGATGTTCGGAAGCTACGACATCCAGTGGCTGACGTTCGTCGCCGGGCACACCAGCCAGGAGAGGATCTTCGGCGACCAGCCGCTGTGGGTGTCGGTGTTCAAGAAGATGTACCTCGAGCACCGCCCGTTCCGTGAGCTCGACCGGCTCGCGGGCATGCCCTCGAAGGTGTTCCAGACGTGGGTCTCCCACCCGGCGCCTGACGCGTACTGGGATTCCTACAATCCGACCCCCGAGCAGTACGCGAAGCTCGACCTGCCGATCCTCACCATCACCGGGCAATACGACGGCGACCAGCCCGGCGCGCTAACGCACTACCGGCTGCACCTTCGCAACGCGGAGCCTTCGGCGAGGGCGAAGCATTTCCTCGTGATCGGGCCCTGGGACCACGCGGGGACGCGCACCCCGCGCGCGGAGTTCGGAGGGCTCGAGTTCGGGCCGGCGAGCCTCGTGGACCTGAACGCGCTCCACAGGGACTGGTACGACTGGACGATGAAGTCCGGCCCGAGACCGGCGTTCCTCGAGGCGCCGGTGGTCTACTACGTCGCCGGGGCGGACAGGTGGCGCCACGCGGAGACGCTCGACTCGATCGGCGCGGAGTCGCGGCCGTTCTACCTCGATTCGACCGCGGCCGGCGCGAACGACGTCTTCCGCAGCGGCACGCTAGGCTCCGGAAAGGGAAAGGGAGGGCCCGACGCCTACGTGTACGACCCGCTCGACACGTGGGCGGCCGAGCTCGCCGACGACACGACGGCGCCCGAGCTCGCCGACCAGCGCGGCGCGCTGCTCAACCGCGGCCGCAGCTTGATCTACCACTCGGCGCCGCTCGAGCGCGACACCGAGCTCGGCGGCTTCTTCAAGCTGACCGCCTACGTCTCCCTCGACCAGCCCGACACCGACCTTGCGGTCGCGGTGTACGACATCGCGCCCGACGGGAGCGCCATCTTCCTGTGCGGCGACGCGCGGCGCGCCCGCTACAGGGCGGGCCCGCGGGCGCCGAAGCTCGCGACGCCCGGCCGGATCGAGCTCTACGATTTCGACCGCTTCGGCTTCGTCGCGCGCGTCATCCCGAAGGGCCACCGCCTGCGTCTCACGATCGGCCCGGCCGATTCACCCTTCGAGGAGAAGAACTACAACGCCGGCGGCGTGGTCGCCGAGGAGAGCGGCAAGGACGCGCGCACGGTCAAGGTGAAGCTGTACCACGACCCCGCCCGTCCCAGCGCGCTGTACGTGCCGATCCAGAAATTCGACGCGGCGGCCGGGGAGCGGCAGCGGTAGAGCGCAGGGTGGGCGCGCGTTCGCGGGAGGTCGCCCGCGAGGCGGCTCAGTCCTCTTCGCTTCCCTGGAGGGGCTTCGCGGGGGCGAACCCCTTGCTCTCCTCCGCGGCGATGTCGCCCGCGACGAAGTAGAGCTGCAGGGTCTGTCCGTCGCCCACGGGCGCGGATCGCACGTGATAGACCCCGCCCGGCTCGAGCTCCGCGACGAGCGTGTCACGGGACGCGAAGAGCTTGTCTCCGAGGCCGGTCGCAAACATCTTGAACTTGACCTTGGTCGTGAGCTCGTGCCGGCCGGCGGGCAGGGTGGTCTCGTAGACGGTGCCTTTCGCGAGCACCGCCCGGGCGGCTCCATCGATGCGAAGGGTGAACTTCCGAAGCGAGGGGTCCGCCCGGTACACGCGCACGAGCGCCGTGCCGCTCGGCACGGGCGCGGCGGCGACCGCCGCGGCGGGCTCCGCCGCGGGCAACTCGACGATCTTCTCGAGAAGGGTGGCGTGAAGGATCGAGTCGATCTTCGGGAAGTCCTTACGGACGCTCGCGTCGCCGTCGCTCATCAAGGTCCGGATCATCTTCGACCACTTACGGGTGTCCTTCATGTGGGACGAATCCAGCGACGCTAGCACCTCGGCTCCCTCGACGATTCGGCCGAGCGCGGCGGCTCCGGACCGGCTTGCGGCGCTCCCGTCGGCGCCCGTCTGAATCCGCATCTCCGTGGCCGCGCCCTCGCCGAGCCCGTTGTTCAGGAGGAAGACGTCTCCGGCTCGGATCTTCCGTCGGGGCGGGTCACACGGGATGGGGGACTTTCCCCAGGCCTTCGTCGTCTTCGGGTCGCCGTTGATTCCGAAGTCCGCCCCGTTCTCCGCCGTGACGCGGATGAAGAGGTTGCCGTCCAGATAGCCGGAACGGACGAGGTTGTAGAAACGGTCCACCGCGAGCGGCGCCCAGGTCCGGTACGCCTCGATCACGAAGGCGCCCTTCGTCGTTTCGAACCGCACGGCGAAGGCAGCCGGCGCCGTGTCGGAAGCGACCGCCGGGGCCGCGGCCTCGGGCTCCGCGCGCAAGGGAGCCGCCGAGACGAGCGCGGTGACGATGACGATCGCCGAGAGCCTGATCCGACTACTCGTTGCCATGGGCGACCTCCCAGCGGGTGACGACCTCCTACCCGCACGGATGGCCCGAGTCTGCGCCCGTCATTGGGTCGAATCAAGTCTGACGGAGCGACGGTACTCTTAAGCGTTGCAGTCAAACAACTTAAGCAGGCGCTAGTGGGTGGCGGACGGGACGGGTTGCCGCTCCTCCGGAACCTCTCCTTGAAACGGCGGGGTGCTCCCGTTCGTCCCCAAAGCGAGGGAACAACGACCCCCACGGAGGACTCGATGAAGACGACTTGGATGGCGAAGACGGCTCTCGGCGTCGCGATGCTCGCCCTGAGCCTCGGCGTGGTTTACGCGCAGGCGGGACCCGGCCCCGGGCCGCACGGCCCCGGACACGGGCCGGGCATGGGACCCGGGATGATGGGGAAGATGGCGGACGCTCTCGATCTCACCGCCGACCAGCGCGCGAAGCTCCGCCAGATCCGCGCGAAGTACATGGCCGGCGCGCTCGGGGACCACATGGACGCGATGCGCGAGGCGCGCGCGAATCTCCGCGTCGTGGTCCACGACGTGGCCTCGACGGACGAGCAGGTTCAGGCCGCGGCCAACGCCGTGGCGAAGGAGATCCCGGTCCTCGCCGTCGAGGGACGCCGCATGGCGGCGGAGATCTCCGCGGTCCTGACCCCCGAGCAGCGCGCGAAGGCGGCCGAGCTGCGGAAGCAGCACCGCGGGCAGCGCCGCGGCGATTCGCCGCTCGAAGAAGTGGACGAGTTCTGAGCGACCGGGGCGGCGGATCCGCTCCGCCGCCCCGATCCTCCGATTCCCCGCGCGATGCTGCTATCCTCCCGAACGACGGAGCGAGCGCCTTCCGGACGCACGAACGGATGGATGCGAATTAGGTGGCCGAACTCCCCGAAACGGAACTCGACCTCCTGTCCGCCGCGAGAGAGGGCAGCCAGGATGCGGGCCGGCGCCTGATGGCGGCGCACGGCCCCTCGATGGTTCGAACCGCCCGCAACGTGCTCGGCCGCTACGGCGGCAACGAGGCGGACGACGTGGTCCAGGAAGCCTTCATCGCGGCGCTGACGACGGCGGCACTCCCGACGGGCGATCTGGGAGCGTGGCTGCGGGCCGTCACCGTGCGCAAGGCGCTCGATTCGATCCGGACCGCCCGGAGGCGCGGCGAGCAGCCGCTCCCCGAGTCGGGCGCCGGGGTGGCGGAGCTCGAGCGGCAGGGGAGCGCATCCTTGCCGCTCGACGTCCTGGCCGTTCGCGAAGGGCTGCGGCTCCTGTCGCCCAAGGACCGGGCCGTGCTGACGCTCGTGGATCTCGAGGGACGCTCGATGGCCGAGACCGCGGCCGCCCTGGGGCTCACGAACGTCGCGGTGAGGCTCCGCGCCGTGCGGGCCCGCCGCAAGCTCGCCGGCGTGCTGCGGCGCCGGCTGCCGCGGGACGCGGCGGCGCTCGACGCGCGAGGAGGAACACCATGAGCCGACACCCTCGAGAGCGCGACGACGACCGCGCGCTCGTCCGCGACGCGCTTCGGCGGGCCGCGGGCGAGGACGAGCCCGACTTGGCCCGCCTTCTCGACGCGGTCCCGGATCTCATGGCCGAGGCTCGGCGCAGGCGCGCCGCGGCCGTCGCGATCGCGCCCACGCTCTCCGACCGCGCCCGGCAGGCGATCCCGAGGCTCGCCGTCGCGACCGCGGTCGTCGTCGTCCTCGCCACGACCGTGACGTTCCTCGACCGCGACGCGGCAGCCGCCGACTCGACGAGCTTCGACTCCCTGGTCCTCACCGGCCCGGAGAACGGCACCACCGATACCGGCGACATCCTGCTCGACGCCGTGACGAAGGGGGAGGAGAGCGATGGGTGAGGCGCAGTCACCGGCCCGGCGCCCCGGCGGCATCCTTGCCGTCATCGGCGTGTTCGCGCTCGGCCTGATCTGCGGCGCCGCGCTGCACTTCGCCGGCGCGCGCCTGATGCGAAGCCACTCTCTCCCCTTCGGCCCGCGCTCCTCCGACCGCGCCGGCCGCTACGCGATCGCGCACATGACCCGCGAACTCGACCTCGACGCCGAGCAGCAGGAGAAGGTGCGCGCCGTGATCGAGCGCACGCGCACGAACGTCCACGAAGCCCTCGAGCAGAGCCGCGCGGAGATCCGCGCCCTCCTCCGTCCCGGCCAGCAGGAGAAGTTCGACCGCATGCGCCCCGCCGGCCCCCACCGCCCGGGCCGAGGCCGCCCCCCCACCCCGTAACCTCGGGTCGCGGCGACGGCTCGAAACCCGCTACAATGGCCGTTTACCGAGCGGACAGGAGCCCAGCCATGCCCCAAGACGACGAGCGTCCCGATCCGAGCGCATCTCCGGACGACGAGGACTTCGCCTCGATGCTCGAGGACTCGCTGAAGCCCCGCTTCTTCGAGGAGGGGCAGGCGGTCGAGGGGGTCGTGGTCGCGGTGGGGGACGAGGTCGCGTTCGTGGACATCGGCGGCAAGGGGGAGGCGACGATCGACCTCTCGGAGCTGATGGGCGAGGACGGCGCGATCGAGGTCGAGGTGGGCGACCGGATCACGGCGCTCGTGGTCTCGACCCAGGGCGGCCTTCTGCTCTCGAGGAAGCTCGCGCGCGGCGCCGCCCTGCAGCAGCAGCTCGAGGACGCGTTCCGCGCGGGGCTCCCGGTCGAGGGGAAGGTCGAGCGCTCGATCAAGGGGGGCTACGACGTCAAGATCGCCGGGCAGCGCGCGTTCTGCCCTATCTCGCAGATGGACACGGCGTTCACGGCCGATCCGGCGGTGCACGAGGGGAAGGTCTACACCTTCCGGATCACCGAGTACCGCGAGGGGGGGAAGAACCTCGTCGTCTCCCGCCGCGTCCTCCTCGCGGAGGAGGAGGCCGAGCGCGCCGAGGAGGTCCGGCTCTCGATCGTGCCGGGCGCCGTGCTGAGCGGCCGGGTCGTTTCGGTGCGCGAGTACGGCGCGTTCGTGGAGCTCGGCGCCGGCGTGCAGGGGCTGCTCCACGTGTCCGAGATGGGCTGGTCGCGCGTCTCGAACCCCGAGGAGGTCGTGAAGCCGGGGGACGAGATTCGCGTCAAGGTGCTGAGGGTGGACGAGGCGAAGAAGCAGATCGCGCTCGGCCTCAAGCAGCTCCTGGCGGACCCGTGGACGAACCTCGGCGAGACCTACGCCGTGGGCCGGGTCAAGGAGGGGCGCGTCACGCGGCTCATGGACTTCGGCGCGTTCGTCGAGCTTGCGCCCGGAATCGAGGCGCTCGCCCACGCGTCCACCTTCCCGCCCACCGGCACCGCGGACGGGTGGAAGAAGCTCGCGCCGCCGGGGACCACGGGGTCGTTCGAGATCCTGAGCGTGGAGCTCGAGCGGAAGCGGATCGGCGTGGCGATGCTCGAGGAGGGCTCGTCGCGCGCCGCGGACGCGGCGCCGCGCGCCGAGATCGCGGCGGGGGCGCGCCTCAAGGGGAAGGTCGAGCGGCACGAGAAGTTCGGCGTGTTCGTCTACCTCGCTCCGGGCCGCACCGGCCTCGTCCCGCTCTCCGAGACGGGGGTCGAGAAGGAAGCCGACCTCAGGAAGGTCTTCCCCGTCGGGGGGGAGGTGGAGGTCGTCGTCCTCGAGGTGGACTCGGCGAGCCGCCGCATCCGTCTCAGCCGGAAGGCGGTCCTGGACGCCCAGGAAAAGGGCGAGGCCAGGGAGTACGCCGAGCGCCAGGACGGGCCGACGGGCGGATCCTTCGGCTCCTCGCTGGCCGACAAGCTCCGGGACGCCATGAAGAAGTGAGACGAGAAGGGACCCCTTTACTCCTCCGTCCCGCCGAAACACGAGAGAGCTTGCATCCGTATCCATTCGGGTGTAGAAGCAAGGTACAGCTTCCAGAAGGAGGGGCAGGCCATGTCGAAACGCCTGGTTGTGTCCCTGATCGTCGCGGGATTTCTGGTTCCGAGCATGGCGGCGGAGCCCGCGAAGCCGGCCCTACCCGACCAGGTGCTCCGTCCCTCCGCCGAGGAGTGGTGCGCGGAAGGGACGGCGTCCACGCCGGACACGGACTGCGTGACCTTGCCCGTGCTGATCTCCGCGGCCCCGCCTGCGTATCCGGAGCTGGCGCTGAAGGGCCGCATCTCGGGGCAGGTCGAGCTCGAGGTCATCGTGGACGCAAAGGGCAAGGTCGTGGACGCGAAGGTCACGAGGCCCAATCGCGTCTTCACGGACGCGGCCCTGGTGGCCGCGAAGCAGAGGACCTACAGGCCGTCGCTCCGGCGCGGCGTGGCCGTCGCGACGGCGTTTCCGGTCATCGTGAAGTTCGATTTCGCCCCGCCGAGCGACGGTCCGAGGCAGACCCAGAAGACCGGGGCCGGAGAGGTCGTCACGGTGACGCCGTACGACACGAAGAGCTACTCCACTCCCACGGACCGCACCACGACGCGCGACGTGCAGAGCGGCAAGAAGTAGGACCCCGGGACGCCCCGCCGGTTTCCGAGTCCCGTCCCGGCTCGCTCGGCGCGGCCTCGTATCGGCGCGCCCCCGCATCTCCCCCCGATTCCCACCCCGATTTCGCCCCGGCTTCGCCCGCTCTCGTGGCGGCACGCGTGAAAGCGAGGCCGCGGATGGACGCAAACTTAAAAAAAGGTCAGAATGCCGCACGCGGTGACGCTTCACGGGAAGACTCTCGACAGGGAAGTAAGGGGCGGCCGCCCGAGCGGGCGCGGAGAAGCCGGGGAGGATTGCGGGTGAACAAGGCGACGAGGCTGCTGGTCCTGATGCTCGTCGCGGCGCTGCCCGTGGCGTGCAAGAGCGGTGCGGAGACGGGCGGCGGCGGTGCGGGTGGATCGCGCGCGCTCAAGGTGCGAATGGCTCCCGTGGCCGCGCGCGACGTGGTCTACAAGGTACAGGCGCTCGGCTCGCTCGAGGCCGAGGAGCTCGTGCAGATCACCTCCGAGGTGAGCGGCGCCGTCTCGGAGGTGCGGTTCCACGAAGGGGATCGCGTGACCCCCGATACGGTCCTGCTGCGCATCGACCCCGACCGGTATCGCCTGGAGGCCGAGCGGGCCGAGGCGGCGTACCGGCGCTCGCAGGCCGACTGGAGGCGGGCGGAGTCCGACATGCGGCGCCGCGAGGCGCTCGAGAAGGACCAGCTCGTCGCGGCCGAGGAGCTGAACCGCGTGCGCCAGGAGACCGAGCGCCTCGCCGCGGACACCGCCGCGGCCAAGGCGGCGATGGAGATCGCCCTGCAGAACCAGAAGCGCTCCGCCGTGAGGGCCCCGCGCGCCGGGGTGATCAACACCCGCAGCGTGGACACGGGGCAGTTCGTGCAGGCGGGGACCGTCCTCGGAACGTTGGTGGACATCGGCCGGCTGCGCCTGCGCTTCAAGGTCTCCGCGAGCGAATCCCTCAAGGCCGCGGTGGGACAGACCGTGACGTTCCGCGTCGCGTCGATCGGCGACCGGAAGTTCGACGCCCAGGTTTACCACGTCGGCGACATGGCCGACACCGCGACCCGCCAGGTCGAAGTCCTGGCGTGGGTGAAGAACCCCGGCGTGCTCAAGCCCGGTTTCTTCGCCGAGGTGGCGCTCGAGACCGAGGCTCACAAGAACGCCGTGGTCGTCCCCGAGGGGGCCGTGCAGGCGAGCGAGCGCGGCTTCGTCGCCTACGTCGTGGACGGCGGCGGCAAGGCCCGCCAGAAGCCGATCCAGCTCGGCCTCCGGACCGGCGACGGATCGGTCGAGATCCTCAATGGACTCGAGATCGGCGAGATGGTCGTGACGCAGGGCTCGGACCGGCTGGCCGACGGCATGGCCGTCGAGGCCGTGGCCGGCGGGCCGGCCCGCACGGACGCCGCGGAGAAGCCATGAGCGACACGAGGACCGGCGGTGCCCCCGAGCCGGCGGAAGATCCCAAGGCGATCGCCACCGGGATGACCCTCGCGGACATCTCGATCCGCAACCACGTCTTCGCCTGGGTGTTGATGTTCGCGCTGATCGGATTCGGCGTGATCTGCTACACCGGTTTCGGCAGCGTCTTCCGGGGGCTCGGGATCAGCCAGAACCCCGACGTGGATTTCCCGATCGTGAGCGTCTCCGTCTCGTGGGAGGGCGCGTCCCCCGAGATCATGGAGACGGACGTCGTGGACGTCCTCGAGGACGCGGTCAGCACCGTCGAGGGCGTCCAGCAGATGTCGTCGACGGCGCGCCAAGGGTCGGCGAGCGTCACATTGGAGTTCGACCTCGCGCGGAACATCGACGCCGCCCTGCAGGACGTCCAGACGAAGGTCTCCGAGGCGGCGCGGCACCTGCCCCGCGAGATCGACCCGCCGACGATCACGAAAACCAACCCCGAGGACCAGCCGATCATCCGTTTGTCGCTCTCGGGCGACCGGCCGGCGACCTTCCTCGCCGACTACGTCCGCAACGTTCTCCGCCCGCAATTGCAGACGATCGAGGGAGTCGGCGACATCCACGTCATGGGGTTCCGGGACCGGAACGTCCGGGTCTGGTACGACGCGCCGAGGCTCGAGGCCTACGGCCTGACGGTGATCGACGTGAACCGCGCCATCGCGCGGGAGCACCAGGAGGTTCCGGCCGGACGGATCGAGGGGGCCGAGCGCGAGATGAACGTGCGCGCGGAGGGGGAGGCGATCGACATCGCCTCCTTCCGCGACCTCGTGGTCACCTACCGGAACGGCGCGCCGGTGCGGCTCAAGGACCTGGCCATCGTCGAGGACGGTCTCGAGGATCGGCGGCGTGTAGGCCGCGCGATGGGCGAGCCGGCCGTCGGGTTCGGCATCACCAAGCTGCGCGGGGCGAACGCGGTCCAGGTCGGCCGTGCCGTCAAGGCCAAGATGGAGCTGATGAAGAAGCAGCTCCCGGAGGGGCTGAGGCTCGACGTCAACTGGGACACGACCACGTTCATCGAGCGGAGCATCCGCGAGATCCTGTTCACGCTGCTGATGGCGGCGCTGCTCACGGGCGTCGTGTGCTGGCTGTTCCTCGGGTCCTGGTCCACGACGGTCAACATCTTGCTGGCGATCCCCACCTCGATCCTGGGGACCTTCATCGTCATCTACTTCCTGGGCTTCACCCTCAACACGTTCACCGTTCTCGGGCTGACGCTCGTCGTCGGCATCGTCGTGGACGACGCGATCATGGTGCTGGAGAACATCTACCGGCACCGCGAGATGCGGGAGGGGAAGGTCAAGGCCGCCTCCGTCGGGGCGCGGGAGATCACCTTCGCGGCCGCGGCCGCGACGCTCGCCATCGTGGCGATCTTCCTCCCCGTGGCGTTCATGAAGGGGATCATCGGCAAGTTCTTCTTCCAGTTCGGGGTGACGATCTCGGTCGCCGTGCTGCTTTCCCTGCTCGAGGCGCTGACGCTGGCGCCGATGCGCTGCTCGCGATTCCTCGAGGTGGAGCACCGGGGCCGCCTCGGCCGGACGATGGACCGCATGTTCAAGCGCCTGGCGGAAACCTACCTCCGCGTGCTCGCCCCCGCGCTCCAGCACAGGGGCTGGGTGCTGGTCGGCGCCGTCGTTTTCTTCGCGCTGTCGCTCCTGATCGTCCGCCTGCTGCCGCAGGAGTTCGTCCCGAGCCAGGACATGAGCCGGTTCACGCTGCGCTTCAACACACCCGTCGGCACGAGCCTCGACGTGACCGACCGCTACTTCAGCCAGATCGAGAAATTCCTCATCGCGCGTCCGGAAGTCGCACTGTTCTCGGGCTCGGTCGGCGGCATGGGCGGCGGCGAGGTCAACAGCGGCAACGCGTTCGTCAACATGAAGGAGCCGGGCAACCGGCCGGACGATCCCAAGCTGGGTAGACCGCTCACGCAGCGCGAGTTCATGGACGTCGTCCGGAGCTACGCGAACTCGATCCCCGGCGGGCGCGTGGTGCTGCAGGACATCTCGCTCGTCGGGTTCAGCCCGTCGCGGGGCGGCGGCTACCCGATCGAGTTCAACATCCGCGGCCCGGACTGGAACAAGCTGGCGGATTCGGCGCGCGAGATCATGGAGCGGATGCGGCAGTCGGGAGACGTCACCGACGTGGACAGCGACTACCGGGTGGGAATGCCCGAGGTGCAGGTGGTTCCGGACCGGAACAAGGCCGCGGACCTCGGCGTGAGCATGGCCACGATCGGCGAGACGATCAACGCGGCGATCGGCGGGATGCGCGTCGGGCGGTTCAAGGACAAGGGGCGGCGCTTCGACATCCGCGTCCGCCTCCTCGCCCCGCAGCGGGAACGGCCCGAGGACATCTCGGGCCTGCTGGTGCGGACCGGCGGCGGCGGGCTCGTGCGGCTGGGCGACCTGATCCGCATCAACCAGGAGCCGACCCTCCAGACGATCACCCGCCGCGACCGCGAGCGGGCGATCACGATCTACGCGAACATGGCGTCGGGAGTCTCGCAGGAGGACGCGGTGAACCGCTCGCTCGACATCGCGGCGTCGGTCCTGCCCGACGGCTACCGCTCGGTGCTGTCCGGAAGCACGAAGGCCTACCGCGAGTCGTTCCAGTCGCTCTGGTTCGCATTCGGCCTCGGACTGCTGGTCGCGTACATGGTCCTCGCGTCGCAGTTCAACGCCTTCTCGCACCCGTTCACGGTCCTGCTCGCCCTTCCCTTCAGCATCAGCGGCGCGCTGATCGCGCTGTGGATCGCGGGACAGAGCTTGAACGTCTACAGCATGCTCGGGCTCATCCTGCTGATGGGGATCGCGAAAAAGAACTCGATCATGCTGGTGGACTTCACCAACCAGATCCGCGACCGCGGGGTGGACCGGCACCGGGCGCTGCTCGACGCCTGCCCGATCCGGCTGCGGCCGATCCTGATGACCTCGGTCGCCACGATCGCGGGCGCGCTGCCGCCGGCCCTGGCCATCGGACCGGGGGCCGAGGTGCAGCGGCCGATGGCGCTGGCCCTCGTCGGCGGGATGGTGGTCTCGACGGCGCTCACGCTCTTCGTCGTTCCCGCGGCGTACAGCGTGCTCGGCGACGCGCTCGAGTGGAACGAGAAGCGCCGGACCGAGAGCGCCGGCTTCTTCGCCGCTTTCCGCAAGCGGTAAGAGGCGCACGATGCCGATCTACGAATACGAGTGCCGCGCCTGCGGCGAGCGATTCGAGAAGATCGTCGTGAACGTATCCGCCCGCCCCTCCTGCCCCGCGTGCGACGGCCGCAAGGTCAAGCGGCTCCCCTCGGCGTTCGGCATCGGGGGAGGCGGCAAGGCCGCCTCCGGCGCCCGCGGCGGCGGCGGCTGCTCCGGCTGCAAGCGGGGCTCCTGCTCCACCTGCCACTGAAAGAACTGTAACGAGGGACAGCAACCGAGGATGGGTGCTGTCCCTCCTTTCATTACTTCCCGTTTGACTGCCCCTTGATATCGGACTATAATAGTCCTTTATAGATCGGCGGTTCCTACGGGGGCGCTCTTCGGTTCACGAGTCCCCGGAGGCCTTCGAAACAAGACGGCGCCATGCCGGGTTGGCGAGGAGGATAGCGTGGAGAACAAGAAGATCATCGCCGTCGTCGGCGCGACCGGCTCGCAGGGGAGCGGATTGGTCCGCGCGATCGCGAGCGACCCCAATTGCGGTTTCACCGCGCGAGCGCTCACGAGGGACGTCAACTCGGCAAAGGCCAAGGAGCTGGCGGCGCTCGGCGCCGAGGTCGTCGCGGCCGACGTGAACGATCCGGCGAGTCTCGAGAGGGTGTTTCGCGGCGCGCACGGGGCGTACTGCGTCACCTTCTTCTGGGAGCACTTCTCGCCCGAGACCGAGCTGGCGCAGGCCCGCGCGATGGCCGAGGCCGCGAAGCAGGCCGGGGTCCGGCACGTGATCTGGTCCACCCTCGAGGACACCCGCAAGTGGGTGCCGCTGACCGACGACCGAATGCCCACCCTTCAGGGCAAGTACAAGGTCCCGCACTTCGACGCCAAGGGGGAGGCCGACGGGATCTTCCGCGAGCTCGGCGTGCCGACGACCTTCCTGGCGACGTCGTTCTACTGGGACAACCTGATCCACTTCGGCATGGGCCCCAAGAAGGGGCCTGACGGGACGCTCGCGTTCACGCTGCCGATGGGCGACAAGAAGCTCCCCGGCATCGCCGCCGAGGACATCGGCAAGTGCGCTCTCGGCGTCTTCAAGAAGGGCGCGGAGCTCGCGGGCAAGACCGTGGGAATCGCCGGCGAGAACCTGACCGGCGCGCAGATGGCGGCCGCGCTCACCCGCGCCCTCGGCAAGGAGGTGCGGTACCGCGTCGTGACGCCCGAGGCGTACCGCGGCTTCGGCTTCCCCGGCGCCGACGACCTCGGCAACATGTTCCAGTTCAAGCGGGACTTCGAGGCGGACTTCTGCGGCGCGCGCAACCCCGAGGTGGCCCGCTCGCTGAACCCCGCGCTCCAGAGCTTCGACACCTGGCTCGCCCGCAACAAGACCCGCATTCCCATCGAGTAACGCATCGAGGAGGTGGTCCCATGCGCGCAGCGGTGATGACACGGTACAAGCAGCCCTGGGAGCTCGAGACGCTCCCCGACCCTCGCCCCGGCGACGGCCAGGTCCTGATCAAGGTCGAGGCGAGCGGGATGTGCTACACGGACATCCATTGCCACCACGGCCACCTGCCGGTCGAGCTGCCGAAGGTACTCGGCCACGAGCCGGTCGGCAAGATCGTCGAGCTGGGGCCGGGCGTGACGGGGTTGAGCGTCGGCGACAGGGTCGGCGTGTCGTGGATGCAGAAGGGATGCGGTCGCTGCAAGTTCTGCCTGGAGCGGCGGGAGAAGTACTGCGAGGGGCAGGTGACCTGGATGCAGCTCGGCGGGGGCAACTCGGAGCTGATGGTCGCCCACGCTTCGGGGTGCACGCTCGTCCCCGAGGGACTCTCTCCCGAGGAGGCCGCCCCGATCTTCTGCGCCGGCTTCACCGTCTTCAGCGGCCTGCGCAACGCGGCGCCGCGTCCCGGCGAGAGGGTGGCGGTGCTGGGCCTCGGCGGCCTCGGCCACCTCGCGCTCCAGTACGCGAAGGCCCTCGGCCTGGAGACCTTCGCGGTCACCAGCACGGAGGGGAAGCGGAGGGACCTCATGGCGCTCGGCGCCGACGAGGTCGTGGTGGCCGGCCAGGACGCGGGAAAAGCGCTGGCGGACGCGGGTGGCGCCGACGTGGTTCTCGCGACCTCCAACGCCGCCGCGCCGACCGCGCAGATCGTGAAGGGCCTGCGGCCGGAAGGCAGGCTCGTCCTGATGGGGCTCGTGGACGGCCCGCTCCAGCTCTCCGTGCTGGACGTGATGCTCAGCCAGTGCCGGGTGATCGGCAGCACGCAGAACGATCGCCGGGACCTCGTCGAGGCCCTCGACCTCGTCGCGTCGGGCAAGGTCAAGCCGATCCTCGAGGAGTACCCGCTCGATCGCGTGAACGACGTCCGCCAGCGCCTCGAGGCGGGAAAAGTCCGCTTCCGCGCGGTCCTGAGACACGCCCCGTAGTCGCGCGCGCCCCCCTCGGGGGGGAGAGATTGCCCGCGTCCGGCCGGGAACCTACATTCCAACGTGGGGCGGGCCGCTCCAGGGAGGGGCCTGCCGCGCTTCAAAGGAGGTTCCGATGCTGGGCCTGGGCGTGCTCCTCCTCGTGCTCTCGGCCATCGTCTCGCTGGTCGGCTCCGTCATGTTCGCGGTGGCGGCGTTCCGCGTCAGCGTCGTGTGGGGCCTGCTCGTGCTCTTCGTCCCCTTCGCGGGGCTGTTCTTCCTCGTCAAGTACTGGGCGCAGGCCAAGCGGGGATTCCTGGTCGGCCTGGCGGGGTCGGCCGTCGCGCTGGTCGGTTTCCTCGCGTTCAGCGCCGGCGTCGCCGCCCGAGCCCAGGGCCAGCTCGGGGCGGTCGCTTCCCAGATGAAGTCCGAGCTCGAGCGCCAGCAGAAGGTGGCGTTGCCGGCGCCCTCCGGGGAGGAGCCCCCGGCCGCGCCCGCCGAGGCCGCACCCGCGCCCTCGAGCCCGTCGTCCGGCGGGAGCCTACCGGCATTGCAGGCCCGCACCCCGCGCGCGCTCCCGGACCTCCCGCTCGACGCCGGCGATCCCAGGGAGATCCGCCCCAAGGACTTCGCCCGCCACGTCGGCGAGGACCTGCTGTTCGTGGACAGGGACGGCGACTCGGTCTGGGGCAGGCTGGTCTCGGTCGGCCCGCGCGCCCTCAAGATCGAGCGGCGCCTCCACGGCGGCTCGGTCCAGTACGACCTCCCCCTCGCCGACGTCCGCACCGTGCGCACCGACAGCTAAGGACATTTCTTCCAGCGAATACGGCGAGGCCGGGCTGGCGCCCGGCCTTCACCGTTGTTCTAGGGGACCGTGAGGGGGGAGGGCTCAGTGCTCCTCGGCTCTCGAGCCCCGGAACGTCGTCCGGAGCACGGGGTGGCCGCCGAGCACGTGGGTCAGGGGCATGTTCGCGTTCCTCCCGGGGAGGCCCAGGAGTATTAGTACGCACGGCGACCGGCGAGGTTGCGACGGTCTTTTCGCTCGAGGTCGAGTAGCCACCGCTTTCGCCAGAGGCCGCCGCCGTAGCCCGTGAGCTTGCCGTCGGACCCGACGACCCGGTGGCAGGGGATCACGATCGCGATGCGGTTGTCGCCGTTGGCCCGGGCGACCGCGCGGACCGCCCCCGGCCTCCCGATCAGGCGGGCCTGCTCTCCGTACGAGCGCGTCTCGCCGTAAGGGATCGTCCTCAGCATCGTCCACACCTCGCGCTGGAACTCCGTGCCCGCGACGTCGAGCGGGACGGTGAAGTCCAGGAGCGCGCCCCGAAAGTAGCGGTCGAGCTCGTCCGAGAGCGGCCCGAAGAAGGGGCTGGTTCCCGGCAGGAGCGCTGCCGCGTGCCGCTTCCGGACTCGATCGAGCTGCGTCGGCAGCATCGGGCGGTCCACGAACTCGAGCAGGCAGACTCCCTTGCCGGTGGCCCCAGCGAGCATCGGGCCGAGCGGTGTCGGGATCCGGGTCACCGTGACCAGAGCGCCGTCGCGGGCGCGGGATGGGGCCATGCCGGCGAGCTTCTTGAACGCCTCGTTGAACGCGCTCGCGGACTCCCAGCCCGCGTCGAGGGCCGCGTCGATCGTCCTGTCGCCGTGCGCGATCCGGCCGAACGCCGCGCCGATGCGGATCGCCCTCAGGTAGGCCTGGAACGTGAGTCCGTGCTCCTTCTTGAACCAGCGCCTCAGGGCCACGGGATCCACCCCCCGGTCGCGCAGCTCCGAGTCGCGGAGGCGAAGAGACGGGTCGCGCTCGATCTCCTCGAGGAGAGCCTTGACCGCCGCGGGCGGAACGCCGCGGGCCTCGAGCGGGCGGCAGACGCGGCACGGGCGGTAGCCCGAGAGGAGAGCCTGCTTCGCGTCGGCGAAGAAGGTCACGTTCTCCCGCCTCGGCTTCCTGGCCGTGCAAACGGAGCGGCAGAAGATGCCGGTCGTGCGAACCCCCGTGAAGAAGACGCCGTCGTACTCGGGGTCTTTCTCCAGCAGGGCGCGGTACATCGTCTCGTCGTCGGGCAGAGCGTGCGTGTTCATGAACGGAGTAGATACCGATCCCGCGCGCCGCGGCAACCGGGATTTGGACGGGCAATTCCCGCCGGGGAACCGACCGGATCAGGGCTCGCGAAGCGCCCGCTTCCGCGCCGCCTCGAACTCGTCCCCCGGGTACCAGGCGGGGCGCTCTTTCCCGTCCGCGACGGCGAGCCCCACGAGGAATCCGAGGCGCGCGTCCTCGGCCAGCCCCTCGATGTCCCAGTCGGCCGCGACCTGATCGCTCGGCCGGTGGTAGCGCGTCGAGATCCAGGCGTTCCAGGCCGCGTCGCCCCAGCCGGCCGGCTTGTCCCGCACATCCGTGCCGGAGCGGAACCAGAGCGCCGGGATGCCTCCCTTCGCGAAGCTGAACTGGTCGGAGCGGTAGTACCAGCCGGCCCGCGCGTCGCGCTCCTCGGTGATGACCCGATCCTGCGCGCGAGCGATCCCGGCGAGGAGATCCTCCAGGCTCGACTTTCCCTTCCCGTAGACCACGACGTCGCGCGTCCGCCCCCAGACGTTTCCCAGCTCGAAGTTGACGTTCGCGGCGATCCGGTCCGGGGAAAGGGCGCCGCTGCGGACGAAATACCACGATCCGAGGGTGCCCTGCTCCTCGGCCGCGGGGAACAGGAACATCAGGCTGCGCGCGGGACGGGCGGGCAGCGCCGCGAATCGCCTCGCGATCGCGAGCACCTGCGCCATCGCGACGCCGTTGTCCAGGGCGCCGTTGTAGATCCTGTCGCCGCCCGCGTCGGGCTGGCCGACCCCGAGGTGGTCGTGGTGGGCGGTGAGCACCACGAACTCGCCGGCGCGCGCGGGATCGCCGCCCCGCAGGATCCCCGCCACGTTGGCGGTCCGCGTCCTCCGTACGCCGTTCTCGAGCGCGATCGACGTGCGGATTCCGAGGGGGACGGGGCGGAAGTCCCGGGACCGGGCCTGCGCGATCAGCGCGGCGAGCTCGTGCCCGCCGAGCGCGGCGAGCCGCTTCGCCGCGTCCTCGGTCAGCCACGTCTCGAGCGGGGTGCGGGGCTCCGTCCCCGACGGGAGCTGGAACTGCTCGCCGCTCCACGAGTTCAAGACGACTTCCCAGGGATACCCGGCCGACGGTGTCGTGTGGACGATGATCGCTCCCGCCGCCCCCTCGCGCGCCGCGCTCTCGTACTTGTAGGTCCAGCGGCCGTAGTAGAGCTTCCGCGGCCCGGCGAAGAGCTTGGGGTCCCAGTCGGGATCGTCGTTGAGCATCAGGAGGACCTTGCCCCGCAGGTCGGCCCCCTTGAAGTCGTCCCAGCGCTGCTCCGGCGCCCGGATGCCGTACCCGACGAACACGACCTCGGCATCCTCGATCGCGACGCGGGGCTCGGCGACGCCGGCGCCGCCCATGTAGTCCGCTCGAAGGCGGAAGGACGCCTCCGTCCCCCCGGCCGAGCGAAACGCCCAGCGCTCCGGGAGCTTCGCGGTCACCCCCACGATCTCGACCGGCTGCTCCCACGCTCCGCCTTCGAACCCGGGCTCGCACCCGATCTCCCGGAGGCGCCGCGCGAGGTATTCCCTCGCGAGCTGGTCGCCGCGGCTCCCGGGCGCGCGCCCCTCGAACGCATCGGCCGAGAGCGCCTTCGTGTCCTCGAGCAGCTCGGACGTCCCCAGAGCTGCCGCGGCCTGGATTGCGCCGTCCGGCAGGCCCGGCGGCAGGGTTGACGGCACCGTCGTGCCAGGAGTCCCGGCGCAAGCCGCCATCAGTACCAGGACGGTGGCCACGAGCCCCAACCGCCAATTCACCATCATGTCTCCTCCCGCAGGATCTGCGCGTGTACGGCGACTCAGTTGGCCGTCGTGGGTCGGGAGGACATACCCTTCCGCCGCCGACCTCCGTCGCGACCCACATCGGCCGCGCTAGGACCTCGCAAGCGCGATGGGGGCCCCCATCCCCATCGCGCTCGGCCCGTCGCGCGGCCGTGTGGGGCCCCGCTCCTCCGGCCACTGCGGCGGAAGGGTATGTCCTCCCGACCCGCGACGGGCTGCATTCTCTAAGGACTACCGCGTCCGATCACGGCACGAGGAGCACCTTGCCGAAGTTCTTGCGGTCGTGGATGTGCTCGTGCGCCCGCGCCGCCTCCGCGAACGGGAAGGTCGCGCCGATGACCGGCGCGACCTGGCCCGAGGCGGCAAGGTCGAGGATCTCCTTCATGCCCACGGCCAGCTCGTCGGCGCGGCTCCAGAGGTGGCCCACGTTCACCCCGAACACGCCGCGATTCTGGCCCATCATCCGGAGCGGGTTGAAGCGCGGGGTCCGGAGCAGCCCGGCGAGGACGGAGATCATGCGGCGGCGCCTTCCCCGGGCGAAGCTCGACGCGCCGAACACGAACAGCCGCCCGAGCGAGGCTAGGCAGCGGTAGCTCCGCGCGATGGACGCCCCGCCGACCGCGTCCAGGGCGATGTCGACGCCGCGCCCCTCGGTGAGGCGGCGCACCTCGACGTCGAAGTCGCGCGTCGCGGAGTCGATGCAGTGGCGCACACCGGCCGAGCGCAGGCGCTCGTGCTTTCCGGCGCTCGCGATCCCGATGACCTCGGCCCCCCGCGAGCGGCAGAGCTGCAGCGCGGCGAGGCCGACGCCCCCGGCCGCGGCGTGCACCAGTACGCGCTCGCCGGCCCGGACGTTCCCCAGCCGGAACAGCATCAGCCAGGCCGTGAGGTAGTTCACCGGAAGGGCCGCGGCGGACTCCAGGGGCAGGTTCGAGGGGGCGGGAAAGGCGGAGGAAGACGGCACGACCACGACGTCGCTGTAGCCGCCGAAGTACGTACCGGCGACCACCCGCGCGCCGGCCTCGAGTTCCGTGACGCCCGGGCCGACCGCGTCCACGACGCCGGACACCTCGTAGCCGACGACGCAGGGAGTCTTCGGCGCGTCGGGGTAGAGCCCGAGGCGCGCGAGGATGTCGGCGAAATTCACGCCGGCCGCCGCGGTGCGGATGCGCACCTGACCCGGGCCCGGCCGCGGGTCCGGCGCTTCGCGCACCTCGAGTACGTCCGGCGGGCCGTGGCGTGGGATCCAGATCTGTCTCATGGAGCCTCCGCGCGAGAGGCCGGCCAGGATACCACCCGGAGAAAAAAAACGGCCCGCACGGAGGTTATGCCGTGCGGGCCGAACCAGGGGGCCGGGTCTTGACGGAAGCGCGTCTTGACCCGGTGGTAACCGGCGGCCGCCCCGGTCGCGCCGCCAGAGCGGGCGCGGCCGGGGCAGTCGCATCGAGACGAGCGTTACGGAGGTGTCACCCTCCAGTGGGGGTGCCTACTGGCACTCCCCGTTGCCGGGCAGGACGACGCGCGCCTTGGACGCCGAGACGGTGCCGTACGAGCTGTCTTCCTGACCGTTGTTGAACTGGACCGCGTAGAAGAACACGTGTCCGGGAGCCGGAATCGCCGTGTCTTCGTACCCGGCCGTCGTCGTGGACGGCGTGTTGCTCAGGATGCAAACCACCTGGCCGAGGTTGAGGTTCGAGCCCTCGACCCTGAGGTTCGCGAGGTCGCCGCGGATCACGTCGTAGTGCAGCGCGACGTCAACCGCGCTCCAGACGACCCGCGAATTGCGGCCGTTCTCCATGGTGACGTTGAGCGGTTCGGCCGCCATCTCGGCCCGGTCGTGCGGAACGCTGACCTCGGAGGCCGTCGTGGCGGAGTTGCCCGAGCCGTCGCTGACCATGTAGGTGAGGGTGTAAAGGCGTCCCGAGCCGCCGCCCATGCGCTCGGCGCGGAGCATGACCTGGAAGTCCGGGGTGCCGGTGGCGGCGCCCTGGATGTCGTCGGTCGTGTTGCCGTCGCCGCCGCCCTGGGCGTCATCCGGCTCGTTCGAGGTCGCCGACACGAGGACCACCGAGACGCTCGGGTAGCAGATATCCGAGGCGGTCACGGTGGCGGTGACGTTGGACATCTTGTGGTTCGGCGGCCAGAGGACGCTCGGGTGGACCGACGAGGTGATCGTCGGCGCGATCGTGTCCACGATCGTCACGGCGACGGTCGCGGGATCGGAATTCTGGTAGCCGTCATTGACCACCAGGGTGACCAGCGTCGTTCCCAGCGGGAAGCTGGCGGACGGCGTCGGGCTGGTCGGATCGTCGAAGGTGATGCCCGGCGCGCTCCAGAAGTAGGTCAGCGGATCGCCGTCGGCGTCCGAGGACCCGGTTCCGTTGAACATCGCGGTTGCGCTGAGGTTGCCCGTGCACTCGAGCGTCTGCGGCGTGCCGGGCACGGCAACCGGCTTCACGTCCACGATGAGCTGGACCGGAACGTCGACGGTCGGCGTCGCCGGGTCGTTGCTGGTGAAGTGGAACGTGGCGTCGTGGACCCCGTGCAGGAGGTCGGGATCCGTGGCGTCGAAGCTGGCGACGATCGCCGTGCACTCGCCCGCGGGGATCGTCCCGCTGGTCGGCGTGAACGTGACCCACTCGGGCAGCGCCTTGAACTCGATCGCCATGTTGTCGTGGACGTAGTCCACGTTGTACGCGGCCTGCAGACCGTCGGCCTTCGTGTCGTTCTGGATGCCGATGGTGGCCGAGTTCAGCGTGGCGGACAGCATCGTCTCGTACTGGTAGACGACCTTTCCGCTCGGGTAGATGATGACCTCGAAGTTCAGGTCGTCCGTGTACCCGGCGATCCGGTACATGTGCTGGTACTGGATGATGAGTCGCGCCCCGTCGTAGTAGTAGTAGATCGCCGACGGAAGCGGCTCGGACCCGGACCCGTCGCGGGAGACGAGATCGTCCCAGAACGGGGCGAGCAGGTTCTCCGGCGCGCCGGAGTTGGGCAGCGGCTGGTTGGTGTAGCTGGTCAAGGCGCTGGTGAAGCTGATCCAGCCGTTGGTGGTGACGCGGAAGTCGGTGAACGTGTTCCCGTAGAACTTGAACGGGAACCCGATCGCGAACGGGCCGAGGTTGCAGTCGTCGCAGTAGCCGGTCGTGCCGATCGGAATCTGCGTGCCGATGCCGCTGATATCCACCCAGTCGTACATCGGGCCGCCCGCCTCGTCCGAATCCTTCCAGCGGTAGCCGAACACGTCGGGGCCGCCGGAGCCGAGGATGCCGGGCCGCGGGTCGATCTCGTCCTTGCCGAGCTCGAGCGGGGCGTACTGCGCCACGTTCGCGGCAGCGGAGAAGATGTTCGCCGCGCCGTTCCAGGTGAGATCGCTGCCGCCGGTGTTGCAGACGGACAGGTTGCGGGTGCTCATGCTGCCCGGAGGCAGGATCTCGGTGATGGACGCCGGCGCCACGTTGATGACCGGCGGATCGAGAGCCGTGCCGTCGAGCGGGATCTCGAGCGAAGGCATGGCCGGGTCGTCGCTGGTGACCGTGATGCTGCCGGTGAGCGGGCCCGCCATCGTCGGCGAGAAGTGGACCGTCACGGGAATCTGCCCGTAGACGGGAATCGCCGCCGGCGTCGTGATACCGGTCACGCTGAAGTCGCCGGACACCGAGACGCTGTTGATGTGCAGGACGTCGGTCCCGGTGTTCTTGATCGCCAGCGGCAGCGTGCGGCTGTAGCCGACGTAGGTCATCGGGAACGTGAGCGACGCCGGGGCCGCCCCGATGTGCGGGATGCCGGTGACGTGGAGGTTCACCGGGACCTGGAACACGCCGCGCGCCGGATCGTTCGTGGTGATCTCGATGTACGCGAGGTAGTCGCCGCCGACCAGGCCGGCCGAGTTGATCGTGACGTCGAGATCGGAGAACCCGCCGGCCGGGATCGCTCCCGTGCGAGGCGTGACGGTGAGCCAGCCCGCGGGCGGGTTGAACTCGACCGCCAGGCCGTTGTGCATGTAGGCCGCGTTGTAGACCACGGTCAGGCCGTCGGCCATCGTGGAATCCTGGATGCCGATCGTGGCCTCGTTGAGCCGCGTGCCCTGCATGTCGAGGTACTGGAAGACGATCCTGCCGTTGGGGTAGAGGATCGCCTGGAAGGTGTAGGGGGTCGTCGTGCCGTAGCGCTGCACGCCGACGTACGACAGGATGAACCGGCTACCGTCGTTGTAGTAGTACGCCTGGCCCGCGGTGCGGAGATCCAGGTCGTCCCAGAACGCCGCCAGCAGGTTCGGCGGCGCGCCGGTGCTCGGCAGGCCGGTGTTCCCGAGGCTCGTCAAGGTGCTGGTGAACGACAGCCAGCCGTTCGTGCAGACGTTCACGGTGCCGAACGAGCCGCCGTAGAACGGGAAGTTGAAGCCGATCGGGATGCCCTGCGCGTTGCCGTCATCGAGCGTCCCGTTGGTCACGGCCGTGATTGGCGTGCCGATCGTGCTGATGTCGACCCAGTTGAACACCGGGCCGGCCAGCGAGTCGGAATCGCGCCAGCGGTAGCCGAAGGTGTCGGGACCGCCCGATCCGAGGACGCCGGGGTTCGAATCCACCGCGTCCTTCTTGTCTTCCACCGGCGGGAAGACCGGCACCGCGGCCGCGTTCAGGAGGCGGACCTCCGCGGTGTAGTTCAGATCGCTGCCGCCCTGGTTCTCGAGGTGCAGCAGGTGGTTCACGACGTCGCCCTCGAAGACCGAGTCGGAGAACGACGACGGCGACCACACGGCGATCGGCGGCATGATGGCGGTGCCGCTGATCGGCATCGTCTTGACCGGGTTCACCGGATCGTTGCTGATGACCTGGACCGCCGCGTTCGAGGGGAGCGCGCCCGGCAAGGTCGGCAGCCACCTCAGGTTGAAGATGCGCGAGCCTCCGGGCGGGAGCGGGAAGGCCGCGTTGACGGACAGCTCGCCGTTGGCGGGCTCGGACACCGTCAGCGACCCGTGATTGGTGGTGACGTCGGTCACGTTCAGCGTGTCGGTGCCGGTGTTCACCACCTGCACCGTCGTCAGGTAGGGATACCCGACGAACTTCGTCCCGTAGGCGAACGAGGTCGGCACGATGCTCGCGATCGGCACGCCGATCACCGTCAGCGCGGTCGGAATCGGCCGCGTCTCGGGAAGGTTGTTGGTCAGGACGACGGCGCCGTTGAGCGTGCCGCCGACCCTATCCGTGGAGTCGAACTGCACGTTGAACACGGTGCTGCCGCCGGGCGGGATGGTCGCGCTGGACGGCGTCACCTTGAGCCAGTCCGGCGTCCTGCTGATCTGGACGGCCAGGTTGTTCTTGATGTACGTCCCGTTGTAGGCCATCTGGAGGAAATTCGCGGGGGTCGTGGTCGCCAGGTTCTGCATCCCCACGGTCGCGATGTTGAGCGATCCCGTCATGGTGAGGTACTGGTAGACGATCTTGCCGTTCGGATAGAGCAGCACCTCGAAGTTGAGGTCTTCGGTCGAGCCGCGCTGGAAGACGTTCTTGTACTGGACGATGACCCTGCTGCCGTCATTCTTCCAGTACGCCCGCGACGTCCGCGCGGGGGTCCCGTAGTTGGTGCGGAAGTACAGGTCGTCCCAGAACGGCGCGAGGGTGTTCTTGGGGAGCGCCGTGGTCGGGAGCGCGACGTTGCTGTACGGGTTGGACGTGGTCGAATCGAAGGTGATGAACCCGTTGGTGTTCACCCTCATCGACGTGTAGTTGACGCCGTAGAACGGGAAGGTCATCCCGATGTTGCTGATGACGACGCCGGCGTCGTCGCCCGTGAGAGAGAGCAGGGTGCCCGTCGTGCTGATGTCCACCCAGTCGAACGTCGGACCGCCCGAGGCGTCCGAGTCCTTCCAGCGGTAGCCGAAGCCGTCGGGGCCGCCCGAGGCCAGGGCGCTGATCTCGTCGGCGACGACGAGCTGGCCGTTGCCCTGGTCGGCGGCGGCGTTGACGACGAGGTTCGAGCCGCCGGTGTTGTAGATGGTCAGCGGCTGGGTCGCTTGCTGGCCGGTGTACAACGTCTGGGCGAGCGTGGTCGGACTGGTGACCATCTGCGGCGCGACGAGGCCGTTGCCCGTGACCGGCACGGAGACAATCGGCCGATTCGCGTCGTTGCTCATCACCGTGAGGGATCCGGAGTACGCACCCGGCACCGCGGGCGTCCAGATCGCCTGGACGGTCCGCGAGGACTTGGGTGCGAGGTCGAACGTCGCCGCGCTGACGGTCAGCGTGGGATCGCTCGCCACGATGTCGGTCACGTGCAGCGTGTCGGTTCCGGGGTTGGCGACGATGAGGCTCTGGGCCGTGGCGACGCCTACGAACACGTCACCGTACGCGAGGGAGGTCGGCTGAACGCTGACCTGCGGCGCGCCGATCACGTGGAGCGAGGCGTTCACGGTCATCGTGGGATGGACCGGATCGTTGCTCACGATGTTGACGGTGCCCGGGTACGTTCCGCCCTCGAGCCCCGAAGCATCCATGTGCAGGTTGATGATCTTGGACTCGCCCGTCCGGAGGCGTCCGGAGGTCGGGAAAGCGGTCAGCCACTGCGGGATCGAGGCGATGCGCACCGCCAGGCCGTCGTGGATGTACGCCTGGTTGAACGCGACCTGGAGTCCCACGGTCTTCGTGGCGTTCTGGATGCCGACGGACGCGCTGTTCACCGCACCCGACATCGTCAGGTACTGGAAGGTGACCGCGCCGCTGGCGTCGAGGATCGCCTGGAAGGTGTAGGCGCCGGTGCCGCTGTAGGGCGGAATGGCTTCCCACTGCACGATCGCGGAGGTGCCGAACGACTGGAAGAACGCCTTGTTCGTCGTCCCCGCGTTGAGGTCGTCCCAGAACGGGGCGACGAAGTTCTCGGGCGCGCCGGAGTTCGGCAGAGGCTGGTTCGAGTAGGACGTGGCCGCGCTGGTGAACGACAGCCAGCCGTTGGTGCAGACCCGGATCGAATCGAAGAACGTGCCGTAGAACGGCATGTTGAAGCCGAGCGCGATCGGGCCGGTGGTGGAGTCGTCGCCGGTCAGCGCCAGAGGCGTGCCCGTCGTGGAGATGTCCACCCAGTTGAAGGCCGGACCGCCCGGCTCGTCGCTATCCACCCAGCGGTAGCCGAACGAGTCGGGACCGCCGGCGCCCAGGACGACCGGGTCGCCGTGACGGGGATCGAGCTCGTCCTTGCCGAGCAGGAGCGGCTCCTGCGGGACGGCGCTCATCGGCTCGCCGACCATCGGGGTCGGGATCGTGAAGTCGAGCGTGCCGACGCCGAGGTTGGACAGGGTGACGGTCCGGTCGGCCGTGCCGCCGGTGTAGAGATCGGCCGACACCGAGGTCGGATCCACGTTGCCCGTGGGCGGCGGCAAGGTGTTGCCGGACGCGAGGTTCGAGAGCGGTCCGGGGTTGCCCCACTCGTCGAACGCCTTGATGGCGAAGTAGTAGAACGTGTTCGCCACGAGGCCGCGAACCTCCATGCTCTCGGGCGATCCCGAAGCCTGGGGCGTGGGCTCGTTGCCCGCGCGGGTCGCGGAGGCCCAGTTCGCGTCGGTGATCGGGTCGGCGGCGTAGCGAACCTCGTAGTAGTTCGCCGTTCCGACCGCGCCATCGTCACCTGTGGCGGTCCAGGTCAGGGCCATCGTGTTGGAGCCGGGGTCCACCGTCGCCAGGTCGGCTATCGCGCCGGGCGGGACGACGTCGGGCTCGGCAACCGTGAAGAACGCGTTGAGCCGTCCACCGGTGACGCACTTGCCGGTCAGCGACGGGATGTGGTCCACGGAGGACATCAGCCTGGACTTCATCTGGGCGACCGGCACGGCCGGGCTCAGCGAGCGCATCAGGCCGAGAACGCCTGCAACGTGCGGGCAGGCCATCGACGTTCCGGAGTTCGTCCCGTAGGACGAGCCAGGCAGCGAGCTCAGGACGTCCACCCCGGGCGCGCCGAGGTCCACCGAGACCAGGCCGTAGTTCGAGAACGATGCCAGGCCGTCGTTGTGATCCGTGGCGGCCACGGACACGATGTTGGCGAGATCGTACGCGGCGGGATACGACGGGCTCGTGTCCGAGTTCGAGCCGTTGTTGCCGGCCGCGGCGACGAACGCCATCTCGTTGGCACCCGCTGCCGCGATCGAGTCGTACAACGCCTGCGAGAAGCTGCCGCCTCCCCAGGAGTTGCTCGTCAGATCCACGCCCATCTGGACCGAGTAGTCCACGGCGGCGATGGCGCCGGTCGTCGAGCCGGACCCGCCCGAGCTGAGGAACTTGAGGCACATGATCTTGACGTTCCAGTTGACGCCGACCACCCCGATTCCGTTGTCGCCGATGGCGCCAATCGTGCCGGAGGTGTGCGTGCCGTGGCCGTGGTCGTCAAAAGGATCCGCGTCGTTGTTGTAGAAGTCGTAGCCGTGGATGTCGTCGACGAAGCCGTTGCCGTCGTCGTCGATGCCGTTTCCGGGGATCTCGCCGGGGTTCGTCCAGACGTTGGCCGCGAGATCCGGGTGGTTGTAGTCGCACCCGGTGTCGATCACGCCAATGATGACGTTCGGGCTGCCTACGGAGACGCCCCAGGCCAGTGTGGCGTCGATGTCAGCGCCCGCGGTGCCTCCGGTTTGCCCGGTGTTCCGAAGTCCCCACATCTCGTTGAAGCGGGGATCGTTCGGGACGATGCTTGCGGTGAGGATGTAGTTCGGTTCGGCGTACTCGACTTGGGGGTTCGCCTTCAGGCGCGCGACGGCCTGTTCGACGGACGCGCCCTGGCCGAGGCTCCAGTGCTCGGCCTTGGATCTGAACGACTTGCGAAGCTGACCCGCCACGTCCGCCCGGGCCGAGGCCTTGTGGCGCGCCTCTGCCTGGGGCTTGAACTTGACGATCAACTCGCCCGGAACGTAGGCGGGCTTTTGCCCGCCGGGCTTCGGTGCGCTCATCAGCGTTCCGACGTCGCTGACGAGGAATACGAGAAGGACCAACGCGAGCAGAGCCAAGAGGAGTCTTGAACGCGGCATGTTACCCCCCCTGAAAAAAGAGTGAACCGCCCGGACCCGGTTAGGTCCAAGGACCGGCACACCACATACAACCGGACTCGACCTGCCACCTCGGCCCGGCCGAGCCAGGAATCACCGACGCAGCGCCACACACGCCGGCTTCTGGGGGGGATCCGAAGACCGGCCCGCGGAATGCCCGATCCTCGTTCGACATGAATCACCCGCGGTGTGCCCAGCACCGCAGGCCACGAACTCGAAACGGAACCCGCGCCTCCGAACGACTCTTATACGTCGAACGGTCCGGAAGTGTCAAAGAAAATCTCCGGAGGGTCGGCGCGAAGCCGCCGGTCGGCTGCAAGTTATTGTGCGACAAAGAGTACGGGAAATTGGATGGCGGCCGACGCCCGCGCCGCTCCGGGCCGCTATTTCGGAGGGGGGGAGGCTCGGCGTGGTCGAGCATGTGCATCCCGACGATGACCGCCATCGCATCGGGGGGGAGGACGGAAAGCGTGGGCGTGAGCGGGATTTCCTTGCCTCCGCGGCTGACGACGAACCGAACCTTCCTGCCGGGGGTCCAGTTCTGCTTCATGAAGTCACAGGGGGCGCACTTGTCCTCGGTGACATCCGCGTACCTTGCCCCCTCGAGGGAGAGCAGAACGTCGCCCACCTTGAAGCCCGCGGTCTCGGCGGGGCTGCCGGCCACCACCTTGGTGACCCTGCCGGCGTCGGAACCCAACGGATCGCCGTACTCGATACCCAGCCAACCGCGGGACTTGAGCTTGGCGGCCATCTTGTTGAGGCAGGTCTGGGCATCCAGGGGGCACTTGTAGGCCTTTTGTTCCGCCACGGGGCCGGCGGATGCCACGCCGCCCGCCACGAGCAGCGCCGAGACCGCGATCAGACGTTGAAAGACGATCATCAGAGTGTACCGAAAGAAACCCCGGTTCCCCTCGCGCCCTCGACCCTGGAACCGCGCCGCCTGACGCGTCCGTGACGGCACGGGGGAATTCTACCGCCCAAGGGTGGGAAAGTCCGCCCAAACGTCGTAAATCCTCTCCACGATTGTCAAGAACTTGTAAACCGCCGGCTCCGGGTAGCCCCGCGCGGGGCCGCCGCGAGAACCCGGACGGTCTCGATGGGGGCGGCGGGAGGCCCGGCGGGCTCGCCGCGACCTCCCGCGATTCCACGGCGGGACCCCGTCCTACTTCTGCGCGATCTCGTACTGCGCGTGCTCGAGCATGTGCTGCCCGATCCACATCGCCATCACGTCGCTCGGGAGGTGCCCCAGGGTCGGATCGACCGCGACCTCGCGGCCGGCGCGGTTGACCACATAGTGCACCTTCCTGCCGGGGACCCAGTTCTCCTTCATCGCCTCGCAGGGGACGCACTTCTCGTCGGTGCTGTCCGCGTACCGGAGGCCGTCGAGCGACACGAGGACGTCACCCACTTCGAAGCCGGCCGCCTCCGCGGGGCTCCCCGGCACGACCTTCTTGATCACCGTGGCCTTCACCCCCTTGCTCTCGTCCATCTCGATCCCGACCCAGCCGCGGGTCTTCATCTTCTGGACCATCTTGTTGAGGCAGTCCTGCGTGCTGGCGGAGCACTTCTTCTTCTCCTTCTCCACGTCGCCGGCGAACGCCGGGAGGGCCATCAGGGCGACCAGGAGAGCCAGGGTCAGCGACTTCGCGTGTCTCATGTTCCATTCTCCCTTGCGCCATCGCGTTGCCGCCGAGCCGGCGAGCCGCCGGGGATTCGACGCCGTACCGGCGCGGCGGGTCCGTTCTTCCTCGCAGGGGACAATACGGAGCGCGCGCGTAAAGATCCCCAAGGGCAGGTAAAACGTTGTATCGCGTGTCAACGGCCTGTAAATGCGGGGACGAAGCATGAACCCGCCGGCGCCCGGCGGGGTATATTCGGACCCGGGCAGGGGGCCTCCCGGAGCCGGCCCTGTCGCTGCCCGTCACGCGTATACCCTGGGGGTGAACCCGGTGTCGAGGCTTGCCGCGCTGCTCGAGGGCCGGTCGTTGCGGCTCGGCTTCCTGGCCGCGTTCCTTCCCCTGCTCCTCGTGCTCGGGCTTCAGGTCTGGTGGCTGATCAAGCTCGAGCGGACATCCGTTCTCGCCGGCCGGGCCGTTTTCGCCGGCTTTCTCGACGCCGTCACGACGGAGGTCCTCTACTCGTACGGGCCGGGGGCCGAGCGGGCCCTGGACGTGCCCGCCTCGTTCCTCGCGCCGGACCGGCTCGAACGCCTCGCCGCGCACTTCCGCCGGTGGGACGTCGAGGGGGCGAAGAAGCTGTTCGCCGTCAGGTTCTCCGATGACGACTGGGGGACGCTGCTGTTCTACGATCCCGCCAGCGAATCGATGGTTTCGCCGGCTGCTTCGGACGAGGCGCGCGCGGTCACCCTCGCCTGCGCCTCCTTCAAGCTCCTCCACTCGAAGGCGATCGCGGTCGAGTCCACGCGCCTCTCCGTCGAGGAGCGCGACCCCCGGAACCGCACGGTGCTCGCTCCGATCGTGGACCGCGAGTCCCGCGTGGTCGGCGTCGCCGGCCTCATCCTCGACTCGGACCACTTCACCCGGCGGGTGCTCCCGATGGCGGTGAAATCGTCGATCGAGAAGCTGTTCCCGCGCGGCGGGGCCGAAGTGGTCGTGTCGGTCCGCGACGGGAACGGCACTCTCTGCTTCTCGACCGACCCGTCGGATGTCCGCCCCGCCGACGCCGAGCGCTCGTTCTCCTTCGTGTTCACGGACCACAGGATCGGGATCCGAAGTCGCAGCATGACGCCGGAACGGCTCGCGCGGGTGAGCTTCGCGTTCAACCTCGGGCTCTCGCTCGTGGCCGCGGCGCTGCTGATCGGCGGGCTCGCCCTGGTCCTGGGCAACACGGCCCGCGAGATGAAGCTCTCGCGCATGAAGTCCGACTTCGTCTCGAACGTGTCGCACGAGCTCAGGACGCCGCTGGCCTCGATCCGCGTCTTCGGAGAGTTCCTGCGTCTCGGTCGGGCGGCGACGCCCGAGAAGGTGCGGGAGTACGGCGAGTACATCGAAGGGGAAAGCCGCAGGCTGACGCAGCTCGTGAACAACATCCTCGACTTCGCGAAGATCGAGTCCGGTGCCAAGACCTACCGCCTCGAGACCGGCGACGTGGCCGAGGTACTCTCCGCGGCGCTCAGGACGTTCGAGGTGCGATCGAAGCACGAGGGGTTCGAGGTCGAGACGCACTGGCCGGAGGAGCCGGTGCCGCCGGCGCGGATCGACGCCGATGCGCTCGGCCAGGCGTTCCACAATCTCCTGGACAACGCGGTCAAGTACTCGGGGGATTCCCGCTGGATCTGCGTCGGCCTCGAGCGCCGCGCCGCCGAGATCGTCGTCTCGGTGGAGGACGCCGGCGTCGGCATCTCCGCGGAGGAGCAGAGGAAGATCTTCGACCGGTTCCACCGGGTGGGAACCGGCCTGGTCCACGACGTGCGCGGGAGCGGGCTCGGTCTCGCGATCGTCCGGCACGTCGTCGAGGCCCACGGAGGCCGCGTGACGGTCGAGAGCGAGCCCGGACGGGGAAGCCGGTTCTCGGTACACCTGCCTGTCAAGGGCGGAGAGGGGTAGGCGACTCATGCCGAAGGTCCTGATCGTCGAGGACGACGAGGCGATGGCGGCCGCGCTCAAGGACGGCTTCGAATACGAGGGCTACGCGGCCACGGTTGCGAGGGACGGCGTTCAAGGGCTCAAGCTCGCCTCCGAGGGCTGCCCCGACCTGATCGTCCTGGACCTGATGCTTCCGAGGCTGAGCGGTCTCGACGTCTGCAAGCGACTGCGAGAGGGGGGAAGCGACGTCCCGATCATCATGCTGACCGCGCGAGGCCAGGAGATCGACAAGGTCGTGGGGCTCAGGACCGGCGCGGACGACTACGTGACGAAGCCGTTCGGCTTCATGGAGCTGATGGCCCGCGTCGAGGCCGTCCTCCGCCGCGCCCGCGCCCCGTCGAAGCACGGCCAGGTCTGCCGCTTCGGTGACGTGGAGGTGGACTTCGCGAAGTGCGAAGCGCGAAAGGGGAAGGCGCCCGTCGAGCTCTCCGCGCTCGAGCTGCGGCTGCTCGAATTCTTCGTGGAGCACCGGGGAGAGGTCCTGAGCCGGGATCGCCTCCTGACCTCGGTGTGGAGATACGAGGGGAGCGCGTTCAGCCGGACCGTGGACGTGCACGTCGCGAAGCTCAGGCGCAAGATCGAGGACAAGCCGGACGACCCCCGCCACATCGTTACAGTCCACGGCCTCGGCTACAAGTTCACGGGCTGAGCGACGGGCCCGTCGCGAGCGCCTCTCCCCGGGGGCCGGAAGCGACGCCGCGCCGCGACACCCCGCCGCCGGCGGCAGCCTCCCACCGCTATCTCACCGGCACGTACACCCGCGTGATCAGCCGGTCCTCGGCCGTGTTGCCGGGATCGCTCACGTACTCGTCCCACGGCGGGCCTGCCATCTCGTACCCGTGAGCCGCCACGAAGGCGAAAAGCTTCTCGTACACCTTCGGGAGTCCCTGGTAGGAGCCGACGTGTGTCGCGCGGACCGCCTTGCCGGCGTACATGCGCTTGATCTTCACGGACGAGCCGGCCGAAGCCTCCTTCGCGGGTTCCCTGTCCAACGGGACGGCGGCGTCGAATTCGTAGACGTCCCCCTCCCACTTGGTGTTGACCGTGATGGGAGGGCCCGCCTGCTTGAGGCCCGAGGACCCGAGGAAGCGCCCGATCTCGCCGTAGGCCGCCCCGATGGCCGAGCCCATGGCCTTCTCGTCCTTGGGGCTCTTGCCCGAGACGTACGCGACGGTGACCGGTTGGATCTCGAGCACCTCGGCCTCCAGGGCGGAGAAGTCCGCCTGCGGGAGGGCCTCGGCGAACTTCTTGAGCCCGGCGAGCCCGGCCTCGAAGTCCTTGCCGATGATCCGGTCGAGCATGAGGCCGAGGTAGCGCGTGAACGGATTGCGGCCGAGATCGGTGTCGAACCCCCAGGACACCTTCGTCTTGCTCCCCTCGGGGGCCAGGGTGAAAAGGGTGACCGCGATCCCCTCCGGCCCGAAGTCGAGCCGGGTCTTGACGCGCGACGGGGGCACGCTTTCCAGGATCTCCTGGCTGCCGGAGCCGACCGTCTTGGGGTTTCCGACCCAGCTCATCTTCGCGCCCACGCCCGTTTCGGGGCCGGAGTACGCGTACTTCGCCGCGGGATCCATCGCGTACCACGGCGACCACCTGTTGAACGTCCGGAAGCCGTTGACCAGCACGAACAGGGTCGTCGTGGGCGCGGCGATGACCGTGGAGCGCTCGACGTGGACGGAACCCGGGAGGAGCAGCCCGGCGCCAGCAATCGCGGCGACGAGGACGACGAGGATCAGCAGAAAGGCCTTGAGAATCTTCATGGCGGCGGCCGCCTTCCCCGCGCGCTACCGTGAATACAGATCGATCATCCGCTCGATCGCCCGGCGGCAGACCTTGCAGAAGCCGACCTCGTCGCGGGTGAACATGATGCAGTCCGTCTGTCCCCGGTAGAGCCCTTTCGCCTGGTAGGAGGCTCCCTCGAACGCCCCCACCTTGCCGGAGTTCGCCATTCCCGCGAGCATCGGCGTGTCGGTCTTCTGCTGCTCGCGGAACAGCGCGTCGAACTCGGACTCGGGGGCCTTGCGCGCGATCAGCTCGCGGCGCTTCACGAGGTACTCGCGGGCCTTCTTCTCCCAGGCTTCCTTGTCCCAGGTCGTGGGAAGCGGCGTGCCGGCGTCCACGAGGTCGCGCCACTTGAGCCGCGCCGGGTCGCGCAGGGCGGTGACGTTGGGCTCCCACGGCTCCGGGCGGTCCGGCGGGGCCTCGGTGTAGGCGACGGGGGACATGTAGTACTCGTCGCCGAGGCCCGCGAAGTGGTGTCCGAACTCGTGGACGAAGACGTAGTCGGCGAACGCGGTGTCCACGGACGCCGTGGCCTGGAAGTTGAAGATGCCGCCGCCGCCGTACTGCTTCTCGTTGACGAGGATCTCGACGAACTCGTACGGCGCCGCCCCCAGCACGTCGCGGAGGGAGCGGTTGTCGTAGGTCAGCAGGTACCGCTCGCTGTCGAAGATGTTGTACTCGGCGGACACCGGCGTGCGGCGGAACTTCGCGACGTGCGGCCGGTTCACGCCGGACTCGGCCGACGGCAGGTCGATCGCGCGGACGTTGAAATCGCCCTTGCGGCTCTTGAACGGCTCGGTCGCGAAGAGCTTGTCCACGAGACGCCGCGCGTCGGCGTGGAACTTCGGCATCTCCGCCGCCGCGTACCCCTCGCCAAGGATCAAGAGATCCACCTTCTCCGTGGGCGGTCCGCTCTCGAGGATCGTCCAGACGTTGCCCGACGGCGCGGCGTCGGCGGCGTTCACGAACCGCGAGCCCGGGTCCACGCGCGTCGCCCAGAGCTCGTGGAACAGGCCGTCGGGCCCCCGCTTCTTCAGGACGAGCTGGACCGGGCGCTTCGGCCACGGGAAGCGCAGCGACTCGTGAAAGGTCCTCGCCACGGTCTTCGATTCGTCGGTCGTCTCCCACTCGCCGTAAAGCGAGGCGAACCCGCGCGAGTAGAGGACGCGGTTCGTCTCCGGATCGGCGACCTCGAAGAGGTAGGAGCCGAGGTTCAGGTCGTCGAGCAGCCGCGAGAGGCTTCCGGCCCACGGTCCGTCGGAGACGACGCGGTCGAGCGCGACGATCTCGCGCCCGAGACCCCCCGTGTGGAAGTAGTCGAGGCGCATCGTCTTGGGGAGGAACTGGGCGTCGAAGCCGGCGCCCGCCGACGCCCCCGCGGGCGGGTGCTCCATCGCGACGACGGCGAGAGCGGCGACGAGGAGGACGAACGGGACGAGACGGCGCGGCATGGGAGGATCCTCCATGGAGACGATCAGGATAGCCGATCGCATGGAGGGGCGTTCTCCGCGCCACCCGCGCGAACGGAGCAGGCCTATCGACCCTCGCGATGGAGACCGGCGGCGAGGGCGAGGATGGCGGCCGCGAGCGCCACGGCGCCGGTCGGCCAGGGCCAGGGGCTCGGCGCGGCCGGGTCGGAGCCTCGGGCCGGCCTCGGCACGGGGACGACGCCGCCGTTGCCGAGCGTCACGAGGCCGGCCCACGCGGCGACCGGCGCGCCGGAGGCGATCGCCCTGCGCTGGGCCGAGGCGAGGGCGTCGGCCACGCTCTGTCCCTCGGCGATCGCCGCCGAGAAGTCCCGCATCAGCGCGGCCGTCTCGTCGTCCCGGAGCGGCCAGAGGCTACCGACCACCGCTCGCGAGCCGGCCTCGAAGAACGAGCGGGCCAGGCCCATCACGCCTTCGCCGTCGATCCACGCGCCCGAAGCGCTCCGGCACGCGGTCAGGATCACCGTCTGGCCCCGCAAGCGCAGGTCCACGATCTCCTTCATTTGCAGGAAGCCGTCCTCGCCGTCTCCCGGCGCGAGAAGGACCGCCGAGCGCTCCGGTCGCTCGTCGTCCAGCACCGCGTGCGCAGCGAGGTGGACGACGCCGAAGCGCTTCAGGTCGGCCTTCTTCAGAGCGGCTTCGGTCGCGCCGGCCCCGACCAGCACGACGCTCGCGCCGGGGAGGGCCGCGGCCATGCCGGCGGCCTCGTCGCGGGCGCGGGGAAGCGGGTCCGTCGTGCGGCGCTCCGGCGCGCCGCCGCCGGCCGGCGCACTCCCGCCCGAGCCGGACGCGACCGCGGGATCCGCGAGGGCGAACACACTCGGTTCGGCGGACCCGTCCCCCGTCTTCTCCTTCCACCGGGACCAAAGCGTTGCGGAGGGGGCGAGCTCGATCGAGAAGCGCTCCGCGAGCGGGCGGCCGTCCTCGCCGGGCAGCGCCCCGAACGGCAGCCGGCTCAGGCAGCCGTCGGGAACGATCACGAGACGCTTCACTTCGCGGCCCAGCTTGCCCAAGGGGATTCCGAGCAGGTTCCTGTACAGGTCGGCACCGACGAGCGCTCCGGAGTCGTCCCGCCTGCGGTAGAGGCCCAGGAGCACCGCAACCTGGTCCGGGAGGTCCTGCACCTTCGAGATCGGGAAGGCCGAGGCCCCCGCGCGCGTCACGAGAATCGCCCACGCCCCACCCTCGTACATCCGCGGGTCCGGAAAGAGCATCCCGACGGAGTAGTGGAACGACAGCAGCGCCTGGTCCGGCGCGAGACGATCGCGGATCTTCTCCAGGGATACCGGGGGAGTGCCCGCCACCCTCGCCCCCGCGACGCGCGCTCCCGCGGCGTCCATCACGTCGAGGAGGACGCGAGCGCGCATCCGCTCGACGGTCGTGAAGGCGAGATCGATATCGCCCGCGGGATCGGGAGAGGCAGCGAGTCCGTCGAGGAGCCTCCCCGCGAACCGGTAGTAGATAAACGCCCACTGCGAGAACAGGCGGGCGCGGACCACCTCGTCGGACTGCAGGTCGCGGATCCTCTCGACCGCCTCGATCGCCCGGACGTGCGCGTCGATCCACCGCTCGCGCTCCCCGCCCTTCCAGACCAGCCACGACCGGACGATCAGCCCCCGCGCCGTGTCCTGGAGGTCGCCGTCGCCCTTGGCTTCCTCGATGACCTCGTCGAGCCACCGCTCGGCCTCGGCCCGGCGGCCGGGGTCGGCGTCGGTGACGTACCAAGCGAGGAGGCGCCGGGCGAAGCGCGCGCTTTGACGGTCGCCGAGCTTCCGGCCGATCTCGAGCGCCTTCTCGAACTGCACGATCCCGTCGGCCCCGTACAGAAGCTGGCCGAGGAGGAGTCTCGCCCGCGCCTCCGCGCCGGGGTTCCCCGCGCGCACCGCGGCGTCGATCGCTTTCGTCGCCTCGCGCACGACGTCCGCGCGGTCCATCTCCCCCAGAGTCCTGAGGCGGCCCGCGAGGATCGCGACGCTGTATCGCGCACGGGCCTCGCCGAAGAGGTCGCCCGAGCGCCGGAGCGTTTCCGCCTGCTCGAGGTACGCGGCGCGCGACGCCCGGAACTGCCCGAGCGCCCAGAGCACGCGTCCCCTGCCGGCGAGAATGGCAGCGCGGAGATCCGCCGGGCCGTCCGGGAACGCGGCCGACTCGGCTTCTTTCAGGAGGGCGGCCGCGCGGCCGTAGTCGAGCCGCTCGATCGCCTGCGACGCCTCCGCCGTCTGCGCCCGCGCGCGGGCATGGGGATCGCCGCTCTCGGCGGGCGCCGCGGGTCCGGTTCCGCCGATCAGCGCGAGGGCCAGGAGGAGCTTCCCTGTTCTCATTCGACCTGGACGATGAAGGTCGCGGAATCCGAGACGCGGCCGTCCGGCAGGTAGGCCGTCACCTGCCAGAGGATCTTGGTTCCCGACGCGGCCCCCGCGAGCGACGACGGGGGCACCCGGAACTCGGGGCGGTCGAGCTTGTATCCGCGAGCGATCGGGCCGCGGCCCGTCGCGATCACTCGAACGTCGTACGTGCTCCCCTCGGGCCCGGCGCTCCAACGCAAGAGGAAGCCGTCCCGTGGAAGAGCCGCCGGCGCGTCGCCGGCGGGGCGGATCCACGAGCCCTCCTCGGAGCGGTAGACCGGCGCGCTCGCCGGCCGGACCCTCACGGCCTCGAGGGTCAGGAAGGCGGCAGCGATCAGAACGGCCGCGGCGGCGAGAGGCGCCCATCCTCTCCAGTCGAGGCGCCGCGGCGCAACGGGCTGCGAAGCGACCGCCTCGGCGCCCGCAAGGTCTCGCGCGATGCGCCATGCGGCGGAGCACGGCGCGCACGCCGCCAGGTGCCGGACCAGTCTCTCGTTCTCGCCGGGACTCAGATGCTCGTGCGCCGACTCCCAGAGACGCTCCGGCGCCGGGCAATCCCCGAGCGGCCCGGGAAGGCTCTCCGAGAGCACGAAGGCCTCGCGCAGCCGGCCGCCTTCAGCTTCGCCGATCGTCATGGCTCGAGCCCTTTGCCCTTCAGGCACTCGCGGAGATCCTTGAGGCCGCGGTAGACCAGGTTCTCGGCCCGCTTGGGCGGCCACGCGAGGCGCCGCGCCGTCTCGGGAACCGAGCAACCCTCGAGGTAGAGGGTCAGCGCCAGGCTCCTCGATCCGCCGATGCGCACGAGACAATCGCGGATGTGGGCCGCGATCTCCCGGGCGCTCGCGCGTCGCTCGGGGTCCGGGTCCGGCGAGGCCCAGCGCTCGACGTCCTCCCGGCTCTCCATGGACGTCTCCCTCCGGCGGTACAGGCGGCGGATCTCGTTCGCGGTCGCGCCGTAGGCCGCCTTCTCCAGGTAGATACCCGCGAAGGTGCCGGTCCCCTCACCCCGGGCGATGGTGGACGCGAGCTGGGTCAGGACGGTCTGGACGATGTCGTCGGCCTGCCGCGCCAGCCAGGCGGGGCAGGTCCGCCGGACAGCGGAGACCACCCTGCGGCGAAGCTCCTCGGCGGCTGCGGGGTCGAGCGGCAAGTCCACCTCGAGGCACCCCGGCCGGGTGGGACCGGTCCGGGGAGGACAGCCTCCAGGAAATGTACCGAAAAACCGTCCTTCGCGCAGAAAAACCCGGGGAACGGGCATTCCCGGGCCCTCGCCGGAAACGTGCATCCCGCTCGGCCCCCTCGTGAGGGAGAAGGGCCGTGCCTGGTTATACATCCATATGAACACATCACCACCCGGGTGGGGCAGATCAGCCGATCCGACGCCCCGGGAACGCGCGCCGCAAACGGCGCGCCGCGAGCGAGGGAGGTATCCCATGCCTGGCAAGAGACTCGTGGCACTCTCGACCGTTCTTCTCTCGTCGTTCATGGCCGCCGGGCCTGTCGCGGCCGATCGGGCGGCTGCCGGGCCGGCGGGTGTCCCGGGAGACTGGATGGCCCGTGTCCAGGAGGACATCCGTGTCTCCGAGTACCAGGTCACGTGGCAGACGCAGATCTCCCTGCCGGGCGTCGACGCGGCATGGCAGGCGCCCAACCGCGCCCACGGCTTCCGCACGTACTTCACGGAGCGCGGCGTTCGCGTGGTCCCGAGAACGGAAGCGGCGCCGTCGTGGGAATGGGGCCTCGACCTCCTCGGGCACGGGCGGGGTGAGGCGCTAGTCCCGGCTGAGAAGCCCCGGCTCGCCCCCGATCACAACAGGCTCGACTACGACCGCGGGGCGATTCGCGAGTGGTACGTGAACTCCGAGCGGGGCCTCGAGCAGGGGTTCACGATCGCGGCGCCGCCCGAGGGCCCTCGCCGGCGCGCTGAGGATCGAGCTGGAGCTGACCGGGAGCCTCCGGCCTGTGTTCTCGACCGACGGCCAGGCCGTGGACTTCGCAACGCCCGACGGCCCGTATGCGATCCATTACGCCGAGCTGAAGGTCACCGACTCGCGGCTCCGGGAGGTCCCCGCCTACATGGAAGGGTTCTCGCGGGACGGTCTTCGGGGGATCCGCATCGTGATGGACGACCGGGAGGCGGTGTATCCCCTGACGGTCGATCCGCTGGCGACCAGTCCGGCCTGGATGGGCGAGAGCGACCAGGCCGGCGCCTCCTTCGGCGAATCCGTCGCCACGGCGGGCGACGTCAACGGCGACCTCTACGGCGACGTCATCGTCGGCGCGATGTTCTACGACAACGGCCAGGTCGACGAGGGGAGGATCTACGTGTATCACGGCTCGGCTTCGGGGCTGTCCTCCTCTCCGGCCGCGATCCGTGAGATCAACGTGGCGAACACCCAGTTCGGCCGCTCGGTCAGCACCGCCGGCGACGTCAATGGAGACGGCTTCAGCGACGTCATCGCCGGCGCCCCCTACGACGACAACGGGGAGTACGACGAGGGCCGTGCGTACGCCTACTACGGCTCCGCCTCGGGGATCGCCGCCTCGCCGTCGTGGATCGGCGAGATCAACGAGGTCCAGGCGCAGTTCGGCGTGAGCGTGAGCACCGCCGGCGACGTGAACGGCGACGGCTACGGCGACGTCATCGTGGGCGCGCCCAAGAAGGACTACACGCCCATTCCCGGCATCCTCGACAGCGGCGCCGTCTACATCTACTACGGCTCCGCGAGCGGGCTGCCGTCGTCGCCCTCGAGCTGGAGGCTCAACAACGAGGCCAGTTCGGATTTCGGTGCGAGCGTCGCGTGGGCCGGCGACGTCAACGGGGACAGCTACGGCGACGTCGTCGTGGGCGCGCACCTGTCGGCCGGTGGAGGCACCCATCGCGGAGCGGTGTACCTCTACGCCGGCTCCTCCACGGGACCGAACTGGGACGGGATGTGGGGTACGGTCGGCGAGCAGGACGGCTCCGAGTTCGGACACGCGGTGGCGACCGCGGGGGACGTCAACGGGGACGGCTACTCCGACATCATCGTCAGCGCCAAGTACTACGCCAACGGGCAGGCGGGAGAAGGAAAGGCCTACGTCTTCTACGGGCCCAGTCCGACGTCGACCGCGTCGTGGAGCCAAGAGGGCGAAAGCGAATCCGCTTTCTTCGGGCAGTCGGTGGGTACCGCCGGGGACGTGAACGGCGACGGGTACGCGGACGTCGTCATCGGTGCCTACGGCTTCACCAACGACCTGTCGCACGAAGGACGGGCCTACGTGTATCTCGGTGCTTCCTCGGGCCTCAATACGAGCTCCGCCTGGATCGGGGAAGGGAACCAGGCCGCGGCCGACTACGGGGTCTCGGTCGGTACCGCCGGCGACGTGAACGGGGATGGCTACTCCGACGTCATCGTGGGCGCCTGGAGATACGACAACGTCCAAACCGACGAGGGGGCGGCGTTCGTCTACCTCGGCTCGGCGGCGAGTCTCCTTTCGGCGGCCCAGTGGTACAAGAGCGAGCACGAGCTGAACGGCCAGTTCGGCTACTCGGTCGCGTCGGCCGGGGACGTGAACGGCGACGGGTACGCGGACGTCATCGTCGGCGCGCCGAACTACGACAACGGCGGAGTGGATTCGGGATCGGTGTTCGCCTACTACGGGTCCTCGAGCGGGCTGGCCACGAGCTCGAGCTGGGCCAACGGCGTCAACGCGAGCAGCGCGCGCTACGGGGAGGCCGTCGCGTCCGCCGGGGACGTGAACGGGGACGGCTACGACGACGTGATCGTCGGGGCACCGACCTTGACGAACAACCTCTCGCAGCAAGGCCGTGCCTTCCTGTACCTCGGCTCCTCGTCGGGGCTGACGTCGTACATCAGTTGGATGCAGGACGGCTGGTCCGGTGTGCTGACCTTCGGCCACTCCGTGGCCTCGGCCGGCGACGTGAACGGCGACGGGTACGCGGACGTGATCATCGGGGGGGGGAGCGCCGCGTGGGCCTACTACGGGAGCCCCGCGGGGCTACCGGCCCACTGGGACTGGACATTCGGTGGGGCCGAGCCGGTCAGCGTCGCGGCCAGCGCCGGAGACGTGAACGGGGACGGTTACTTCGACGTCGTGGTCGGAGCGCCCTCGGCCACCAACGGACAGACGGGGGAAGGGCGCGCGCACGTGTTCCACGGCTCGCCGACCGGACTCCACACTTCCGCCGACTGGAGCGCGGAAGGGAACCTCGCCAGCGCGGGCTTCGGAGTTTCCGTGGCTACGGCCGGGGACGTGAACGGCGACGGCTACTCCGACGTCATCGTCGGCGCGCCGGGGTACACGAACGGAGCGAGCGGCGAAGGGAAGGCCTTCGTGTACCACGGCTCCGCCTCCGGGCTCGCTGCGACCGCCGCCTGGGGCGTGGAGGGCAGCCTGGTCTCTGCCGGCTTCGGCCACTCCGTGTCCACGGCCGGGGACGTGAACGGTGACGGCTATGCCGACGTGGTCGTCGGGGCCCCGGGGTATCAGGCTTCGTACGCGGGCGAGGGGATGGCGCAGGTCTTCCTCGGCTCCGCGGCGGGATTGTCCAGCGGCGCCACGCGGAGCTACTTCGGAAGTCAGACGAACGCGCACTTCGGCGACGCCGTCGCTTCCGCCGGCGACGTGAACGGCGACGGCTACGCCGACGTCGTCGCTGGAGCGTACGGATATGACGACGCGGGCGGCTGGACCGACGCGGGGCTGGTCAGGCTCTACTACGGGAACGGCGGGCCGGGCGTCGCACCACGGCCTCGCCAGATACGGGTCGGTGACAGCGAACCCATCGCGGAGCACGGGATGTCCGACGGTCGCACCAACTTCGGCCTACAGCTCAAGCTCCGCTCTCCGTTCGGCCGCTCCATGGCCAAGCTCGAGTACGAGGCCAAGCCGCTCGGCGTGCTCTTCGACCGCTCGGGTCTGGGGCGAGGCGCAACCTGGGCCTCGACCGGTTCTTCCGGCTCGACTCGATACGAGGAGGTGACGGGAACCTCGCAGAGCGCGGCCTATCACTGGAGAATGCGAGTTCTGTACCGGCCGGCCACGAGCCCGTTCCAGCAGTGGAGCCGTTGGATGACGCTCCCGTGGGGCGGCTGGCAGGAGATGCGCCTCAGGACGTACTCGGTGGACGCGGACACGGACGGCTACCACGACATCGAGGACTGCAACGACGCCAACGGCAACGTCTGGTCGGACCCGACCGCGGAAACCCAGAACCTCCTCTGGGGCGCGGACGAGACGTTCCTCTCTTGGAATGCGGTGACGAGCGGCCTGGGGTGTGTGCCGGCCGCCTTGGTCTACGACGTGCTTCGGTCGGGCACGTCGTCGAGTTTCACCTCCGCGTCGTGCCTGGACCCGGACGGCGACGACACGTCCGCGAGAGAGTTCTCGAACCCGTCCGTCGGTCAGGCGTGGTACTACCTGGTCCGGGCGGACAACGCCTGTTCCGGGGCGGGCGGCCCGTTGGGCAATCAGAGCAACGGCACGCCCCGCACCGGCCGCTCCTGTCCGTAGGAAAAGGGGCGGGCGCGTCTCGCGAGCCGGGAGCTCGACGGCGGGCTCCCGGCTTCGCTTTCTAGGACCGCCGCTGCGGCTTGGGCCGCAGCTCCCGGAGCTTCTCCTGCTGCTCCGGCGTGAGCAGGTTCTTGAGACGGATCAGCATCCCGAGCTGCAGCTTCTTCATTTCCGTCTCGAGCCGCATCACCTGGTCCGCGAGGCCGAGGGCCGCCCCCTCGTCCACCCGCGGCGGCGCGATGGCGTTCCTCAGCTTCTCGACGGCCCGCCGGAGGTCGGTCTCGATGTCCAGCGTGCGGGAATGGGTCTCGTTGAGCAGCCGCTTGATGGACGTGACCTGGGGCTCGGTCAGGCCGATCGCGAGCTGATTCTCGAGCACCAACTCGGGCGGGAACAGGTCCCTCGCGAACGGCGGAGCTCCCTGGGCGCCGGGGCCCTCCGGCCTCGGCAGTCCATCCGGCCCGGGCGGACCGTCCGGCCCGCCGGGACCCGCCATGCCTCCCGGCGCGCCTCCCCCGCCCGGTGGGGGGCCGCCCGGCACGGCGTGGGCGGCGGCGGCGGCCGCGAGGGTGAGGACGAGCAGGGTCAAGGCGAAGCGTCGCATCGCTACCTCCTCAAGGGTTCGCGCGGGACGGCGAGCCGGTGCGGACGGGTTCGGGCTCCGGTGCGGAGATCGTCGGGAGCTGCACCGACTCGATCTCGAGACTGGGAACGGCGACGGACACCTGCACTCCGGAGACGCTCGCGAAGCCGTCGGAGGGCGCGGTCCAATCCGACAGCTCGCGCGCCATCGCGAGCTCCGCCGCGGAAAACGAGAGCCCGCCGCCGCGGTGACCGCGGACGAGCAGGACGCCCGCCGCGATCGCCGCGGTGGTCAGGGCCGCGGCGAGGACGAGACGAAGACCGCCGTGGCGGCGCGACGGCGCGGTCGCGCGCCGGCGGGCCTCGTTCCAGGTCCGGACGAAGGGGGGGGCGCCTTGCCGGTCCTCCCGCCGCACGGACTCGAAGAGTCCTTCCAGGTCCCGGTCGCTTCCGTTCCCGCTCATGGACGCGCCTCGCGCGGGAGGAGCTGGCGAAGCCGGCCCTTCCCGCGCTCGTAGTGGAGCCGCGCCGTGCCGGGGGCGAGGCCCAGCACCTCCGCCGCGGACTCCACCGTCATGCCCTGATAGAACACCAGGTGCAGCACCTCGCGCTGCCGCCGCGAGAGCCGCGCGAGCGCCTCGTGGAGCAGCCTCGCCCTTTCCGAGCCGGCCAGGGTGCTCTCCGGGCCGGCCTCGCGAGCGGGCTCGACCCGGCGGCGCCACCATCGGGCCAGGTGGATCGCATCCCGCCAGTGCGACCGGCGATGCTCGGCGGCCGTCTTGCGAATGACGGAGAACAGCCAGGTCTTGGCCGACGACCGGCCGTCGTATCGCGCCTTGCCGGTGAGGATCTTCAGATACGTCATCTGAATCACTTCCTGCGCGGCCTCCCGATCCCGCCCGCAGCAGCTGAGCGCCCATCCGAAACCGTCCGGATGGAGCGGCTCGAGACGCGAAGCGAGGTCCGCCGGGTCCATCGGCCTGCCTGACTCCCCGGTGCCCTCGATGACTTCGTCGCGTCCCGGCGCGATCCGTATGACGCTCCCCGCCATGGGCCCTCGTCGGGAAAGCGAAGGACAGCGGCCGGCTGCCGGCCGCTGTCCTCGGTCCGGTTCAATACTAGTGCGCGCCGATGACCCGCACACCCTTGAAGGAGAGCGACCCGCAGTTGGCTCCCGGAGGGGGCACGCAGGGCTGGTCCGGGGTCGGGCACGGGTGGTCCGCCGGGCAGACCTGCGGGCCGCAGACGGCGCCTTCGGGCGGCACGCAGCGATGATCCGGCGAGGGGCACGGATGATCCGCCGGGCACGCCGGCAGCTCGCACTGGGCGTCCGGAGCCGGAACGCACGCGTGGTCGGGGCCCGGGCACGGATGATCCGCGGGGCAGGGCGGCGGAGGGCAGATGCCGTTCGGGCACGGAGGATGATCCGCCAGCGGGTGCAGCGGCCGCACGTCGAGCGGGATCGTCAGGGGCGGAGGCGCGGGCACGCCAGGGGCGCTCGCGACGCTGGTGGTCAGGTAGGCCGAGATGACCCCCATCGGCGGTTCGGGCGGGAGCTCCGTGGTGGCGGCGGGGGCCGGCGGGAGCTCCGGCCGGAAGAACTGCACGCGTACGGTCCCGGACACGAACGCCGGCGCCGCCGGTCCCACTATGGCGCGCACCAGGACGTGCGCCGTGGCGCCGGGCGCGATCGCCGGCAGCGGGAGCAGCGACACGGGAAGCCCGGTGTCGGGAACGAACGCCAGCTCGGCCGCCAGCGGGCCACGCCCCGCGTTGGTCACGAACAGATCGGTGCGCGTGCGCGCGCCGTCCGGTCCCACGCCGTCGGTGGCATGGGAAACGAGGAAACCGGGGAAGAGAGGCGGGCCGAGCGGCTCCGGCGGCGTCTGCGCCAGGGCGCCCGCCGAGGCGAGCGCGAGGACCGCGACGGTCACGACGAGAAACCGGGGCAATCTCATGATTTCGTCCTCCTGATGGGCGGCTCGTCTCGAAACGCCGAGGCGGCCGGGGTCCGATCGAGTCAAATTCGGCACGGGCATTCGGTGATCTCCTCGACACTTCGTTTCCGGTGTCTTGGTCGGCGGCCGCGGTCTCTTGTATGACAGGGCCAATCACCCCTGCAGCGTCGGGAGCCCGGGGCCCGTGTCGACTCGAAGCGGCCCTCTTTTCGCGCGGCCGGTTCTTCCATACAAGGCCGCGCGAAAAGCGGAGCCAGGCGGCGCGGCGACGTTAGCCGCGCAACGCCGCAGCGTGCCGCGCGAGTCGACACGGGCCCCGGGCTCCCGACGCGGGGGCTAGAACTTGCGGCTCAGAGTCACCGACGCCGCGTCGCGCGAGACCGCGAAGCGGGAGGACAGGGCGGCCACATAGGGGCTGGCGGCGGCGGGCTCGCCGTTGATCGTCTCGACGGTGAGGGTGCGGGCGGGAGAGGCGGAGCGGGTGAGGGCGGCGTCGAGGAAGTCGAGGTAGTCCGGCAGGCGGGGGGCGTCCGGCGCCACGTGGAAGAGGAGCGACCGCCCCCGTCTCTCGGACACGGCGACGAGGCGCGCGCCGTGGAAGACGACGTGGCCTCCGGGCACCCGGCGCGTCAGGCGCGGGTCGAGACCGTCGAGCGCCAGGCCGCACGGCGATGCGGGGTCGGCGGCCTGGACCCACCAGACGCGCTCCTCGTCGAGACCGCGGCCGAGACGCTCGAGCGCCGCGGGGATCGCGAACTGGAGGCCGGGGACGCCGGCGAAGAACTCGCCGGCCACGACCTCGCCCGACAGCTCCATCAGCCGAAGCGCCCGGAACAGCCGGCCCCAGCGCAGCGCGGGCAGCTCGCGCTCCAGCAGCTCGCGGAACACGACGCCGTATCTCGCGAGCACGAGCCGCGCGCGGTCTCTGTTCGCTTCGTCCGCCTCGAGCGCGTCGGACGGCTCCTCGGGCGGCGGCAAACGGAACCACGAGCCGCCGAACGGACGCGTCGCCTGCCAGCGGTCGAAGCGCAAGCGGCCCCGACCGCCGCCGGGCTGGCGCGGCGTTTCGGCCTCCGCGGGCTCGAAGCCCGTCGCGAGCCCGCGCCGCACCGCCGCGAAGCCGTCGCTCGCGACCTCGCCGCGCCAGACGAGCTCCCACAGCCGGCGGGAAAGCTCGGCGGACGAGAGGCCCGAGCCCCGCGTCAGCTCCTCGAACGTGAACCGGCCGGGGCCGGGCGGAAGAACCGCGGCGGCGTCCGCGCTCTCGCGCGGGGCGCGCTCCGCGAAGAGCTCGCGGTCTCCGGGAAGCGCGAACGCGACCCGCCGCTCGCCCTGCCCGCTCCATTCCATGGCGCTTCCGGCCAGAAGCGCGTCGAGCCACTCGGGCCGGTAGCCGGGGAGGCGCGCGGGGAGGAGCTCGGTCTCCCACGCGCCCGCGGGCGCTGCCCACCCGAGAACCGGCTCGATGGCGGCCTTGAGACCCGGTACTCCCGAACCCGTGCCGCCGAGACCTTGCCACTCGGCCAGGAAGAGCGGGAGCCTGTCGGCGGGGAGGGCCTCGAAGCGGGCGCGCGCGCCTCGTCGCATCGCGCGGAGGAGCGCCTCCAGGTTCTCGGCATCGCAGATCTCGAGGGACGAAGCGCCCGCGGTCAGGCGGTCGAGCACGACGCGCTGCGCCTCCGCGAGAGACTCGAGTGCCTCCTGCTCCTGCTCGTGCGTCAGCCCCAGAGCGCGCGCGGGGACGGACGGATCCACCGGCCCGTAGAATCGCAGCACCTCCGCCAGGAGCTCCGCGCGCGGGTCGGCGTCGCCGGCATCCTCCTCGGGCTCGCCCGCGAGCGCGCGCCGCACGCGCGGCAGGGCCTGCGCGGCAACCAGGACCTCCGGCCCTTCGCCTCCGCCGAGGCGGACCGCGACGGCCTTGGCGCCGAGCGCCCCGGCCAGCCGCGCGGCCTCGCCGCCGTGGTCCCGCTCGATCGCGGCCAGCAGCTCGTCCCACTCGCCCCGGGGGATGACGACCCGCTCCTCGAGCCAGCTCAGCAGCTCGTCGGGAGTCCTCGGGGCGTAGCCCGGCCATGTGCGCTGGAGCTTCCGCCGCAGCTCCTCCGCCGCGGTCACGGGGATGCTCGGCCTCAGGTGCGCCGCGAAGACGACCTCGCGAAGGAGCCCCTCGCGCGGCGCCGCGCCGCCGGCAGGCTGCACGTCGTCCTCGTACATCAGCTCGTTGGTCCGCTTCCAGATCACCCCCGAGGCGAACGGCGACGGGTGGGCCGTGGTGACGACGCGCACCTCGATGCGGCCGTCGCGGATCTCGTCGAGGAGACGCTCGAGCCGGCTCGAGGTCGAACGCGTCGGCGAGGCACGCGCGCCACGCCTCGAGGAGGACCGGGAAGTCGTCGAAGCGGCTCGTCGCGTCGAACAGCTCCTTGGCCCGCTGGCGCGAGAGCCAGAGCGGGGTGCGCCGCTTGAACCCTTCCCTCGGCAGCAGCAGCGCGACGCCGGCCGCCTCGCGGAAGCGCGCGCCGAAGAACCCGGTGCCCTCGAGACGCTCGCGGACGAGCGGCTCGATCGATCCGGCGGAGAGGAGCGAAAGCAGCCCGGCGGGATCGACCCCGGCGGAGGCGAGCGCCGCGACGCAGTCGTCGTCGTGCGCGATCTCGACCGGCGCCCCGTGCCGCGCTTCCCACGCGGCGGCGAGGGCGAGCGCCAGCGGCCGGTGGACGCGCCCGCCCCAGAGCGTGTGGAGGATCACCTGGTCGGAGGCAGAGCCCGCTCCCGCGATCCTCTCGATCACCACGCGGTGCCGGTGGGGGAGGACGCCGCCGAGCGCGTCCCGCTGCGCCTTCAGGTACGCCAGCAGCACGCGCGCGGCGCCGGGCTCGAGCAGGTAGTGCGACTCGAGGCGCGCCGCGAACGCCGGGTCGTCGAGACCCGCGTCCGCCTCCTCGAGGAGCAGGGCGACCCGCTCGGACAGCTCGAACCCGCGGTCGCGCTCGTCGGCCCGCCAGAAGGGGGACATCGCCGCGCCCGCGCGGGCCGGCGAGACGAGCACGTCGTTGTGGGTGATCCGCTCGATGCGCCACCCCTGCACGCCGAGCGTGAAGGTGTCGCCCACCTACCGCTCCCACACGAACTCCTCGTCGAGCTCGCCGAGGAGCGCCTGCGTCCCTTCGCGCCGCAGGTGGAAGTAGCCGCGGTCCGGGATCGTGCCGCCCGCCCATGTAGACGAGCCGCTCGGCCCCCGGGAGGCCGCGGACCGTTCCGTCGTCGCGGTCGATCAGGACGAGCGGGCGGAGCGGCCGGACCCGCGCGGACGCGAAGCGCCCCGCGAGCATCTCGATCACGAGATCGAAGGGGCGCCGCGCCAGGTTGCGGAACGGATCGGCCCCGCGGACGGTGTCCCAGAGCTCGTCGATGCGCCAGGTCTCGGTCGCGACCATCGAGAGAATCGACTGGGCGAGCACGTCGAGCGGGCCCTCGACGGGACGCACCGGCTCGATCTCGCCGTCGAGGACGGCCCGGGCGGCCGCGGCGGAATCCAGGAGGTCGCGGGGGTGGAGCGGGAGGAAGCGACCCCGGCTCGTCCCGCCGACCGCGTGTCCCGCGCGGCCGATCCGCTGCGCCGCGGAGGCGAGCGAGGGCGGGGTCTGCGCGAGGACCACCTCGTCGAGGCTCCCGATGTCGATCCCCAGCTCGAGGGAGTTCGTCGCGACGATGCCGCGCAGCTCGCCGCGCTTCAGGCGCTCCTCGACCACGCGGCGGACCTCGCGGGAGAGGGAGCCATGGTGGGAGTACACGATCTGCTCGCCGGCGGCGTCGTTCACGAGGCGCGTGAGCTTCTCGACCATCCGCTTGCTGTTGGCGAAGACGAGGGTCGAGCGGTTCCTGCGCAGGGGCTCGCCCAGCTCTGCCGCCGTCGCGCGCCAGAAGGGGAGGGCCTCGCTCGAAACCTCGGGGAGAGGCGGCGCGCCCGGCGGCTCCTCCCGCGCGTCCGGGAAGCCGACCGAGATCCGGTAGCGCTTCGGCTCGGTCGAGCGCACGATCGCGACCGGGCGGGGGGTTGCCGCGCCGCCCGGAGAGATCCTCGCCCCGCCCACCCACGCGGCGATCCGCTCGAGCGGGCGCACCGTCGCGGAGAGGGCGATCCTCTGGAACTCGCCGGCCTCGCGCGCCAGGCGCTCGACCCCGGCCGCGAGGAGCGCGCCTCGCTTCGTCCCCGCCACCGCGTGGACCTCGTCGAGGATCACGGTCTCGACGCCGGAGAGGAAGACCCGCCCCCGGCGAGACGTGAGAAGCACGTTGAGCGACTCCGGCGTGGTGACGAGGATCTCGGGGGGGTGCCGGAGCATCCGGGCCCGCTCGCCGGCGGGGGTGTCGCCGGTGCGGGTGGCCACGCGGATCGCCACGGCGCGCTCGCCGGCGGCGCCGAAGCGGGCGCCCAGCTCCTCCAGAGGGCCCAGGAGATTCCGGCGGACGTCGTTCCCCAGCGCTCGGAGCGGAGAGACGTAGAGGACGCGGACCGTGCCGGCTCCGGACGCGCCGGTCATGAGGCGGTCGAGCGCCGAGAGAAACGCCGCGAGGGTCTTGCCGCTCCCGGTCGGGGCGATCGCGAGAACGTGCTCGCCCGAGGCGATCCTCGGCCACGCCAGCCGCTGGATCCCGGTCGGCTCGCCGTAGCGCTCCGCGAACCACCGCGTCACGATCGGGTGCACGCCGGAGATTGTACGGGGTGGCGAAGCGTTCGGCCCGGGGTATCCTCCCAAGGCACCTCGAATCAATCCATGGATCGGCGCCGGGGCGGCACGGCCCCGGAGTCTTCTCTCACAGGAGGCAGGTAATGCATCACCTGGTGGTCGTCACGGGAGCGGCGGGGAACGTGGGCGGGGAGATCGCGCGGAGGCTCCTCGCGCGGAAGGAGCGCGTGCGGGCCGTGGGCCGCGACGCGGCGCGCCTTGCCCCGCTGGCCGGGCTGGGCGCCGAGATCGCGACCGGCTCGGTGGAGGACGCCGCCTTCCTCGGGCGGGCCTTCGAGGGAGCCGGCGCGGTCTTCGCGACGATCCCGCCGAACGTGACCGCGCCCGACGTGCGCGCCTTCCAGCGCCGCGTTTCGGACGCGTTCGGCGCCGCGCTCGCGTCGTCGAAGGTCTCGCACGTCGTCACGCTCAGCAGCATCGGCGCGGACAAGCCCGCGGGCACCGGGCCGATCGCGGGCCTCCACGACCTCGAGCAGAAGCTGAACGGTCTGGCCGGGGCCGCGATCGTGCACCTCAGGGCCGGTTTCTTCATGGAGAACACGCTCGCGAGCATCGGCCTGATCAAGGGGCAGGGGATCAACGGCAGCGCGATCCGCGGCGACCTGCCGATGGCGATGATCGCGACGCGCGACATCGGAGCGGTTGCGGCCGACCTCCTGGCCGAGCCGGCGTTCACGGGCAAGAGCGCGCGCGAGCTGCAGGGGCCGCGCGGCTACACGATGGCCGAGGCCACGACGATCCTCGGCCGCGCGATCGGCAAGGCGGATCTCCCGTACGTGCAGTTCCCGTACGACGCTACGAGGCAGGCCCTCGTCGGGATGGGGCTCTCGGCGAGCATGGCCGACCTCTACGTCGAGATGGCCCGCGCCTTCAACGAGGGGCACGCCAAGGCGCTCGAGCCGCGCTCGCCCCGCAACACGACGCCCACCACGCTCGAGGAGTTCTCGGCGACGTTCGCCGTGGCGTACAGGGCAAGCTGAAGGGCGAGATCCAAGAGCGCCGGAGCGGCCGGGGAACCCAAGGGCACCCCGGCCCGTATAACCCATCGACAGAATCGAGCCGGGAAGCTGGGGGGCGTCCCGGCTCGCGTCGGCCGCGAAAACCGCGAAGGAGGTTCGACCCATGGTGCCCACCATTCCCCTGCGACGTCGCAGGCGCTGGCCCTGGATCCTGCTGCTGCTGGTCGTCGTCGGCGCCGCGGGCGTCGGCATCGGCACGCTCCGGGGCGGCGGATCCGGGAGCAAGGCCAAGGTCAAGGCGGACGACCTCGACATCCGGCTCGGCAAGTCGGACGTCAGGGACATCCAGGTCACCGTCAACGAGGTCGGCACCATCGAGCCCGTGGTCAAGGTGGATGTGAAGTCCAGCCTGTCCGGGAAGGTCATCGACCTTCTGGTCCGGGAAGGGGACAAGGTCCGCGCAGGCCAAGTGCTCGCAAGGGTCGAGCCGGACGTGAACCAGGCGCAGACCCTTGCCGCCGTCCGCTCCGGGCTGAAGCTCGCGGAGATCCGCGCGACCGACGCGAAGCGGGATCTCGAGACGAACGACCGCCTCTACAAGGAAGGGTACGTGTCCGACACCGAGATGAAGAACTTCCGCGTGAAGTTCGACACCACCCTCGAGGACCTCGATGCGGCCAAGACCCGGATGCGCATCGTCCAGGAGAGCGGCATCCCGCTCGACAGCCAGATCTCCACGACCCAGCGGGTGAACATCGTCGCCCCGATGGAAGGGTACGTGATCAAGAAGAACGTCGAGGTGGGCCAGACGGTCACCTCCGGAATGTCCTCCTTCAACGAGGGGACGGTGATCTACACCGTCGCGGACCTCCAGTCCATGCTGATCAAGGCCTCGATCAACGAGGTGGACGTGGGGCGCGTGCGCCTCAAGATGCCGGTCGTCATCACCGTGGACGCCTTCCCGTACCGCCGGTTCGAGGGGACGGTGACCCATATCTCGCCGGCGGCGCGCCTCAAGGACAAGGTGAAGGTGTTCGACGTCGAGGTCACCCTCAAGGAGCAGATCCCCGACTTCCGCGCGGGGATGACCGCGAACATCGAGGTGCGCGGCGACAAGGCCGACAAGGTGATGTCCGTTCCCGCCGAGGCGGTGTTCAAGAAGAACGACCGCGAGATCGTGTACGTCCTGAAGAAGACCTTCGACGAGCCCAAGAAGGACGAGCGCAACCCGCGAAAGACCAAGTCGGGGAAGTACGACGTCTCCGACGTCTGGCAGCGCTTCTTCGACGAGCGGGAGATCAAGGTGGGGCTCGCCAGCCTGGAGCGGGCGCAGGTCGTGAAGGGAATCGACGCCGGCGTCGAGGTCGCGCTCGAGGATCCGACGAAGCCGCGGCAGGTGGACGAGGAGAACTGACCGTGGCCGGCGCACCGTCCCAGGGAGCCTCGAACGGCTCGATGATCCGCCTCGACGCGGTCCACAAGGTCTACGACGCGGGGGAGACCGCGGTCCACGCGCTGCGCGGGATCGACCTCGACATCGGGCCGGGCGAGTACATCGCGCTGATGGGTCCGTCCGGCTCGGGCAAGTCCACCCTCATGCACATCCTGGGGTGTCTCGACGTGCCGTCGCAGGGGGAGTACTTCCTCGACGGGACGCCCGTCTCCAAGATGTCGTCGCGCGCCCTCGCGCGAATCCGGAACCAGAAGGTCGGCTTCGTCTTCCAGTCGTTCAACCTGCTCCCCCGCGCGACGATCGTCCGCAACGTCGAGCTGCCGATGCTCTACGCCGGCGAGGGGCGGCGGGAGCGGCGGGAGCGGGCGCTCGCCGCGCTCGAGCGGGTCGGCCTCGCCGAGCGGGCGAAGTCGCTTCCGACGCAGCTCTCGGGGGGCCAGAAGCAGAGGGTGGCCATCGCGCGCGCGCTGGTCAACAGCCCGCCGATCGTGCTGGCGGACGAGCCCACCGGCAATCTCGACTCGAAGACGGGGCAGGAGATCCTGCAGATCTTCGACGAGCTCCAGCGCCAGGGGCACACGGTCCTGCTCGTGACCCACGACTCGGCCATCGCCGCCCACGCGCACCGGATCGTGCGGATCGTGGACGGGCTGATCGAGAACGGCGCCGACGCCGCGGCCGGGGCGCCGTCGTGACGATCCACGAGTCCATCGTGGACGGCCTGGTGGACGTCCGCACGCACAAGCTCCGGACGTTCCTCCAGACCCTCGGGGTCGTCCTCGGGGTGGCGTCGCTCGTCGCGGTGCAGGGGCTCGCCGACTCCGGGCGGCGCCAGGCGACGCGCTTCTTCTCGGAGTTCGGTGGCCTGACCAAGCTGTTCGTCTCGAACCGCCCGTCGAAGGAAACCCTCGTCACCGCCCGCCAGCTCGCGAGCGCCGGGTTGACGTGGGACGACGTCCAGGCGATCAAGAAGGAGGTCACCTGGGCGAAGCTCGCGGACCCGGTCTTGCAGGAGCGGCTGACGGCCCGCTACGGCTCGTTCCAGAGGCGCATCGAGATCTCCGGCGTGACCCCGGACTACCCGGCGGTCTACAAGTTCTACCCGGCCCGCGGGAGGTTCGTGACCGAGGACGACATGGCGTCGCAGTCGCGCGTCGTCGTCCTGGGGGACACCGCCGCCCGCACCTATTTCGGCAACGAGGACCCCCTGGGCAAGACGATCTACTTCGGCGACGTGGGGTTCACGGTGGTCGGGATCATGCGGCGGAAGGAGTTCTACTTCGGCGAGGAGAACCGCAACGCGCTGGAGTGGATGAACCGGATGACCTTCGTGCCGCTGACGACCATCTACTCGCGCTTCTCCGGCGACGACCGGAAGCGGGTGAACTACGCCAACGTCGTCGTGGACAAGGTCGCGAACAACCAGAAGGCCGCCGACGCGATCAAGACGGTCCTCTTCCGCCGCCACGGCGGGGTCCAGGACTTCGAGGTGTACAACCGCAGCGAGCGCCTCAAGCAGCAGCAGGAGCAGTCCCGGATGTTCGACGTGATCTTCCTGGTCACGGGGATCGTCTCCCTGATCGTCGGCGGCATCGTGATCATGAACATCATGCTCGCCTCGTTCCAGGAGCGGATCCGCGAGGTGGGGGTCCGCAAGGCGATCGGCGCCAAGGGGACCGACATTGCCGTCCAGTTCCTCGTGGAGGCGGTGCTCGTGACCTCGATCGGCGGCGCGGCGGGCCTGGTGCTGGGGGTCGGCTTCGCGAAGGCGATCACGGCGCTCCTCGGGCAGCCGGCGGTGATCACCGCCCGTATGGCGCTGATCGGCGTGTCGGCCTCCGTGCTCACCGGCCTGTTCTTCGGCCTCTACCCGGCGATCAAGGCCGCGCGACTCAACCCCGTGGACGCGCTGAGGTACGAATGAACCTCGGGGAGGTCCTTCGCACGGCGCTCGCCGAGATCCGGGCCCACAAGATGCGCTCGTCGCTGACCCTGCTCGGGATCATCCTGGGCACGCTGTCCATCGTCGTAATGACTTCGTTCCTCGACGGGATCGCGAACGCGGTCTGGCAGGGCTTCGGGGACCTGGGCTACGACGGGGTCGTCTACGTGGTGAACCGCGAGGCGCGGGACCTGAGGGAAGCGGGGCTCTTCACCCGGTCCGAAGGGCTGATGCCGCGGGACGTCGACGTCCTCCTCGCGCGGCGGGAGTTCGTGTCGTCCGCGGCGCCGTCCGTCTTCGACGAGCAGGTCGTCCGGCGCGGCTCCGAGGAGCGCAAGGCGCGGATCATGGGGGTCACCGCCGCGTACGCACGGGTGCGCGACCGCTCCCTCTCCGCCGGGCGGTTCATCGCGGACGCCGACGAGCGCGCGTTCGCGAGGGTCTGCGTGATCGGTTACCGGATGAAGAACCGGTTCTTCGGGTCCGAGGATCCGCTCGGCAAGTCCGTCACGGTCGCGGGACGGCCGTTCCGCGTGATCGGTGTCGGGAAGAAGCTGGGGAACGAGTTCGTGAACGACGACGAGTTCATCGAGGAGATGGAGGGGATGTACGTCCCCTTGAGCACGCTCCGGAAGTTCTACACCGGAGAGGACTCGCCGGTCAGCTTCATCGCGGTCAAGACCGACAACCCGGAGAAGCTCGGGGCGCTCGTGGCCGAGGTCGTGGCGTCGCTCAGGATCGCGCACCGAGGCGCCCAGGATTTCCGCGTCCAGAACATCGCCCAGGAGATCGTCCAGGCCCGGGTCCGCGTCACCGACCTGATCCGGAACTGGAAGATCGTGACGGGCACGATCGCGGCCATCTCGCTGCTCGTGGGCGGGATCGGCCTCATGTCGGTGATGCTGATCTCGATCTCGGAGCGCCTCTACGAGATCGGCCTCCGGAAGGCGATCGGCGCGTCCGACGTGGAGATCTTCCTGCAGTTCCTTCTCGAGGCGGTGATCCTCTCTCTCGTCGGCGGTTTTCTCGGGATGGGTGTGGGGGTCGGGATCACGAAGGCCGCCGCAGGCTTCTTCCCGTCGGGTCTCCCCATCCACCTCGGGGGCCTCGCCTCGGCACTCGGCATCGCGGTGTTGCTCGGGGTCCTCTACGGCATCTATCCCGCGGTCAAGGCTTCGCGTATGATGCCCGTGGACGCTCTCAGGGCGGCGGGGTAGGGCAGCCGGGGCGCCCGCGAAAGACCCGGATCCTCTCCGGTTTTCCTTCGGTACTGAGATCGCTGCCACCTTCGCGTGGCGGGCGGTCTTACAGTGCTCTTCTTACCCGACCTGCAAATCGGAAGATGCTCGACGAAGCGCCGCCGAGCGCCATGTCGACGAATTACAAAGGGTACGATTCTTGCAAATTCGATAGTTTGGGGAGGGGCAGACATGCGATATCCCGTCCTGCCTACGATCGACGGACCCACCGAGGCCTGGTGTGAGTTCTGTTCGAACCGCAACCTCCCGCCCGAATCGTCCTATTGCGCCGAATGCCGGCCGGCCCTGAACCGCTACCGCGAGGCCCTCGACCGCCGTCCCGCGCGCCGGCTCGCCCGCGCCTTCATGGGCTCGGCGGGCGCTTCCGCACCCCTCGCCTCCCGTACCGCCCCGCCCGCCCGCGAGAAATAACCGCCGTCCGCCCGGTTCAGCGCGGGGCGGAGTCCGGTCACCCGCGCCGCGCCAATCGCGCGGCCCAGGCGCGACGAGCGGCAGGGCGGGTATCCTGTGCCGCCTATGACCTGGCTCCGCGCTTCCCGCTCCCTTCTCCTCACGGGCCTGGCCGACGTGTGGGACGCCGCGCGCGAGCGCGCAAGGGACGGTGGCGAGGGGTTCGGGCTGTTCCTCATGGTGGTCTCGGCGGCGTGCTTCGCGGCGATGGCGGCGTTCGCGAAGAAGCTGCTCCCGGACGCCCCGATCCAGGCGGTGGTCTTCTCGCGCGGCGTGATGATGTCCGCGATCTTCGTCGCCGCGGCGCGTTGGCAGGGGGCTCCGATCGTCGGCAAGCGGCCCGGGGTGCTCCTCCTGCGGGGCCTCCTCGGCTACGCCGCGCTCTCCTGCTACTTCTTCTCGGTCCAGCACCTGCCGCTCGGCGACGCGGTCCTCCTGCAGTACAGCCATCCCGTCTTCGTGGCCGCGGTCGCCCCGCTCTTCCTCGGCGAGCGGACGGCCGGGAGCCAGTGGCTCCTGATCGTCGCCGCGCTCGCGGGGGTGGCGCTCGTCGTCCGCCCGGCGGGGGAGGTGCGACCCGAGGCGCTGGTCGGGGTCCTGGGCTCGATGCTCTCGGGGCTCGCCTACATCGCGGTGCGAAAGCTCTCGAGGACCGAGCACCCGATGACGATCCTGCTCTGGTTCCCGCTCGCGACGGTTCCGTTCTCGCTCGTCGCGACGCTCTCCGCCGGCCGCGCCGCGATTCCGAAGAACGGCCGGGAGGTGGCCGGCCACCTGCTCGTGACCGCCGCGGCGCTCGTCGGGCAGCTCGCGCTGACCCACGGCCTCGCCCGCGTCGGCGCCGCCCGCGCGACCGCCGTCACGCTCACCGGCCCGGTGTTCGGCCTCGCCCTCGGCTTCTTCCTCTTCGGGACCGTCCCCACCGCCGTCTCCCTCGCGGGGACGGTCGTCGTCCTGACCGCGCTCGCCCTCCTCGGCCGCAGCGGGCGTCGCGCGAGAACCTGACGGGGCCTGCTCCCGCCCCGAACCCTTGCCCCGGCGTCCTGGTTGATTTCGCCTTTCCATTCCGTGTCTAATGGCGGGCCTGGACCTGTACATTTCGGCCGGGAGAGGAGCGCACGACCATGAGCCGTCCTTCGATGAGAATCCGTGGAGTGGTCGCGGCAGCGGCACTTCTGGCCTTTCTGTCCGTGCCGTCCGCCGTCGCGGAGGACAAGGCGGCGAACGACGAGATCGGCGTCCAACTCGGCGCCGGACAGGTCAACTCGGAGATGAGGGGCCCCGAAGGAAGCGGGGTCGGTCCCGTCCTGGACGTGCGCTGGGGGCACGAGTTCACCGATTCCATCGGCATCGCCGCGGATCTCCTGTGGGGCGCGGCTTACACCGGCGATTCGGACTACGGCAACTGGGCGGAGATGTCGGTCGGCGGGAACATGGACTGGTTCTTCGGCAGGGGGGCCCGGACGCGGTGGTTCCTGAGTCCGGGGGTCGGCTGGACCCAGTTCTCCCCGGACGCGGGCACGACCGTGAGCCGAGGTTTCGTTTCGCTGGCACTCGGGCAGAAAATCTGGCCGGGCGACCCGGATGCGAACCTGCGGTGGTCCATTCGCGTCGATAAGACGCTCGGGACGAACGGCTTCGACGGCGCCGATGTCCTCACCGTCAAGGCGCTGGTCGGCGCCTCGTTCGGTTTCGGCGGGCCGCCGCCGGACGACGACGCCGATGGAGTGCCCAACCGCAAGGACAAGTGTCCCAATACCCCCGCCGGGGCGACGGTGGACGCGAAGGGGTGTCCGAGCGACTCGGACGGCGACGGCGTCTTCGACGGCATCGACGATTGCCCCGGAACGACCGCCGGCTGGCCCGTGGACGCCAAGGGCTGCCCGAAGGACTCGGACGGCGACGGCGTGGCCGACGGAAAGGACAAGTGCCCCGACACTCCCAAGGGTGCGACGGTGGACGCGGACGGCTGCCCGAAGGACTCGGACGGTGACGGGGTCTTCGACGGGCTCGACCGCTGCGCCGCCACGCCGAAGGGGGCGAAGGTGGGCGCCGACGGCTGTCCGCTGGACGCGGACGGCGACGGGGTCTTCGACGGGATCGATCGCTGCCCCGACACGCCGAAGGGAACCAAGGTGGATGCCGCCGGGTGCCCGGCGGTGGTGAAGGCGGCTCCGCTCTTCACCCCCGAGAAGAAGTCCCTCGTCCTCGAGGGAGTGAACTTCGACCACGACAGCTCGACGCTGACCCCGAGCTCGCTCGCCGTTCTCGACGGGGTCGCGGCGTCGCTTCGGGACTGGCCCGAGGTGCGCGTGGAGATCGGCGGCCACACGGATTCCAGCGGCTCGGACTCTTACAACCAGAAGCTCTCGGAGCAACGCGCGGCGTCGGTCCGAGACTACCTGGCCTCCAAGGGGATCGATGCCTCGCGGATGACGGTCAAGGGGTACGGGGAGTCGAAGCCGATCACGGACAACGCGACGGACAAGGGCAAGGCGACGAACCGGCGCGTGGAGCTGACCCGGCTGGACTGACGAGACGACGCGATCGGAACGAAGCGGCTCGCGGCGCCGCCCGCGCGACCGCTACCTGATCACGAAGTCCACCCGGCTGTCGGAGAGCTTGGCGTTCTTCTCGGGGGCGAGGGTCTTCGGCTCGAGGAGGAAGATCCGCTCGGGCTCTACGCGGCCGGGGGCGAGGAGGGCGTCCTTCGCCGCCTGGGCCCGCTGCATCGCGAGCTGCCGCAGATCGGACTCACCGACCTCGATGTGCGTGAGCATGAGCTTCTCCATCTCGGGCGCGGGGAGCTCCTTCGCGATGCCGACGAAGTTCCGCGGCTTGGGGAACTTCTCCTTCTTGTACGCCTTCGCCAGGTAGTCGGCGTACTCCTCCGGGGCGATCGCCACGTCGTCCACGGGAACCGGCGGCGCCCCCTGCTTCACGAGGTACGCGAGCTTCTGCGTCTTGACCTTCCTCTCGAACAGGAGGCGCCGCAGCCCCTCGCGGTCCTTCTCGGGATCCGCGTGCCCCGTGATCTCGAGCTTCAGCGCGGGGCGGTCGTAGAGCGCCTTCTCGAGCGACTCGATCTTCGACGTCGCGCCGGCGTCGAGGGCCGCCCGGCCTTCCGCGAACTCGAGGTAGCTCAGTTCCTCCCCGCCGCCGCCGAGCGCCTTGAAGAGCGCGAACGGCGACGTGGCGACCTTCACCAGGAGGTTGCGGACGATCTTCCACACGACGCGCCAGACGCTGAACCTGGGGTCGTCGAGCGAGCCCTTCACGGGGATGTCCAGGTGGATCTCGCCGTTCCTGTCCTTGAGAAGCGAGACCGCGAGCCTGACCGGGAGGCTCGTGGCATCCTCGCTCTCGACCTTCTGTCCGAACGTGAACTGGTCGAGGAAGAGCTTGTTGGTGGCGTCGAGCTTCCCGTCCTCGATGCGGTAGCTCACGTCCATCGCGAGCTTCCCCTTCTCGATGGAGTATCCCGCGTACTTGCCGGAATAGGGACTGAACGAGCTCATCTCGATGTCGCGGACGGCCCCCTTGATGTCGGCGAAGAGGTTTCCGCGGAGCGGGTTGATCTTGCCGGTGATGTCCAGCGGGGCCTGGTGGTCGAGTTTTCCCTTGAGGTCCACGTCCGCGGTCGTGCTCGCTTCGGACGAGAGGCCCGAGATCCTGCCGCCGATCTCGGTGAGATTCGCGACGTAGTTCGGCTTCACGAAGTTATCGGAGAAGTTGATCGTGCCGCCCTGGAGCGTCACGCGATCGATCGAGATCGGAGGCGGGGGCGAGGCCGGCGAGGCCGGCGGTGGCGCCACCGGCTCCGCGGGCGGCGCCTCGGTCTCCTCCACCCCCTCCTCTCCCTCCCCGGCTGACGGCGGGACGGCCTCCGCCCCCGTGATCCGCTGCAGGTTGAGTGTCCCGTCGGGGTACACGGCGACGCGAGAGTAGAAGTCCGTCAGCGCGGCCTCCGCGATTCGGACGGCGAAGGGCTCGGTGGCCGCCTCGATCCCGGACAGGTAGAGCGACTCCCACTTCAGGAAGTCCTCGCCGTTGGCGAGGTCGGTGGTCGCGAGCTTGGTCACGGACGCGGTTCCCGAGTACACGGCGCGGATCGCGCCGGCCGGCCCCGGGGCGAGGTCGAGCTTCCCCTTGGCCGACGCGGCGCCGCTCGTCATGTCGAGGTGAAGGACGCTCTCGACGTACGGCTGCAGCGGGACGAGGTCGATCCCGCGGGCGTCGAGGGCGACGCTCGCGAAGACCGGGGTCAGGCCGACGCTTCCGTTCGCGGAGAGCGTTCCGGAGGGGCCGATCTTCAGCTTGAGCGATCCGCTGCCCCGGCTCCCCTCCGCGGTCGAGAGGTTCTCCGCCGCGAGCGAGATCCCGTCGGACACGATGGAAACCGGCTGCCCGGTGGTCGTGTCGTCCCATTTCATCGCGTAGCGGTCGAGGGCGACCTTCGCAACCTCCACGCTCCAGCCGGCCTCGACGGCGGCCGTCGTTGCCGCCGCCGCGGGCTCTCCCGGAGCCGGCTCCGGCGCCGCGGCGCCCGCGGGGATCGGCTCCCGCCTCAGGAACAGTCTGCCGCCCGAGGAGGAGAACCGGCCGATCGCGACCGCGCGCTTCGCGACGTCGACACTCGCGTCCTCGACGGCGGCCTCCTGCACCCGCAGGAGGTCGTCCCTGGGCCGGCCCTTCTCGCGAAGCCGCAGCGAGACGAGCTTCGCGCCGAGTCCGGAGATCGAGAACCCCTCGGCCGCGTAGCGGTAGCGCGCGGAGACGTCGAGTACCCCGTCCTCCACGGCGACGGCCACGCTCGAGGCGTAGTACGGGGCGTAGCGCTTCAGCGGGACTCCCTTGACCTCGAGCGTCCCCTCGGCCGAGAGGGGATCGAGCGTCACGCTGCCGGAATGCGAGATCGACTCGCCCGCGTCGCTGCGCAACGACGCCTCGACGGCGGCGGCCTTCGAGGGAGCGGTGCTGAAGTGCCGGATCGTCGCGTCGACGGGATCGAGGGTGGCCGTGAAGGTGGGCGCGACGGTCTCGTCGGCGAGGAAGACCCGCCCGCCCGCGACGCGCGCCTCGTCCACCTCGAGCTCGAACGCGGTCTTGGTCTCGCCGGGCGGGACGAGCGCCGTGAGGTTGAGGCTCCGGTCCGTCGCGAGGCGGGGGTGAACCTCGGGAGCGTCGAGGCGAAGGCTCTCCACCCGCGCCTTCCCGCCGAACACGTCGAAGGCGGCGAGGACGACCTCGACGCCGGGAAGCGTGAGCAGCGGGGCGCCGCTCTCGTCCTCGATCGCCAGGTTCGTCACCTTCGCGCGCCCGGACACGACGAGCGCCGACACCGATCGCTGGCGGCGAACGAACGAGACGGAGGCCTTTGTGCTGAACCGGCCGGAGACGATCTTCGCCTTCGTCTCGAGCGGCAGGTACTCGAGGTAGTAGGGGATGTCGAGGTCGTCGAGGCTCAACTCGAAGACCGACTCGCGCGAGTCCTTGAACGGCTTGGACTTCCCCTTCGAGACGAGCGGCGTGCCGTTGAACTTCGCCTCGAACGAGGGCTCCACGTACTCGTCGAGAGCGTAGGAGAGGTTCGAAACGAACGGGATGGCGAGTGCCAAGTCGCGGACGGTGTGGCGCTTCTTCGTCGGACGGTCGTCGAAATCGAGGTTGCCTCCCTCGACCCGGATGTTGTTGAAGGAGTACCGCAGCGGCTTCGAGGGCTCGGCCGGGGCGGGGGCGGGGGACGGCGGGGCGAGGAGGTCGGAGAAGTTGTAGGTCAGGTCCTCGTTGCGGACGATCGTCACCTTGGGGCCGCGTAGCGTGACCTCCCGGACGACCGGCGCCATGCGGAACAGGGACGCGAGCTGGAAGTTCGCGTAAAGCCGGTCGAGCGAGACGAACTCCCCGGCGCCTTCGCGGTCTCCGATCGCGAGGCCGTCGATCGTCACGGAGAGCATGAACGGGTTCGCGCGCACCTTCTGGACCGATACCGGCCTGTGGAGCGGCGCGGACAGCCGACGCTCGAGCTGCAACTTCAGGATCGACGGGAGCGCGAGGAAGCCGAGGCCGGCGTAGACGACGATCACGACGGCGACGACGACGAGGGCCTTCCTGAATCCGGGCTTCCTGGCGGACGAGACGATATCCATCACGGGGACCTCCGAGGGTCGGGGGACGATTATCGCGCTATCCGCCCGATGGGGTATCCGTTATGATCGCCCCGTCCCTCGGGGCGACGGTGCCCCGGGTTTCGTCGGAGGGGGTCCCCATGAGCATGGCGAAGAAGGCGGGAGCGGAGTTCATCGGCACCTTCTGGCTCGTCTTCGGAGGCTGCGGCAGCGCAGTGCTGGCCGCGAAGTTCTTCGGCAAGTTCGAGGATGGCCAAGCCTTCAACTTCGGGATCGCATTCCTCGGCGTGGCCCTCGCCTTCGGCCTGACCGTTCTCACCATGGCCTACGCGATCGGGCACATCTCGGGGTGCCACTTGAACCCCGCCGTCTCCCTCGGCCTCTGGGCGGGAGGCCGTTTCCCCGCATCGGACCTGCTCCCGTACGTCGCCGCGCAACTCGCGGGGGGGATCGCCGCCGCCGGCACGCTCTACTTCATCGCGAGCGGCAAGGCGGGGTGGGAGATCTCGGGCGGGTTCGCGTTGAACGGCTACGGCGCGCACTCGCCGGGAGGCTTCACGCTCCCGTCGGCATTCGCGACCGAGCTCCTGCTCACCTTCATGTTCCTGATCATCATCCTCGGCGCCACGGACCCGCGCGCGCCGAAGGGGCTCGCGCCGATTGCCATCGGCCTTGGGCTCACGCTGATCCACCTGATCAGCATCCCGGTCACCAACACCTCCGTGAACCCCGCCCGCAGCACGGGCCCCGCGATCTTCGCCGGGGGCTGGGCCTTGCAGCAGCTCTGGCTGTTCTGGATCGCGCCGATCGCCGGTGCCGTCATCGCCGGGGCGGTCTACCGCTGGCTGGGGAGCGAGGACTAGCGCGGGTTGGGCCGCCGGACCCCTCCCCGCGAAGGGTCCGGGCTACCGACGGGCCGCCGGCGGGGAGGCGGCGTCGAGCACGAACCGTCCGACGGGGAAGTGCCCTTCCTTCTCCGCCTTCTCGCCCTTGAAGACAGCCCACGCCGGCAGGCCGCCGCGGTAGGTCTTCGTCATCTCGTACAGCTCGAGCGGGCCGTTGGCGAGCAGGACGTGAAGGACCCGGTTGGCGGCGAAGGGGCTCGGCAGTGCTAGGTACAGCCCGTCGCCGGTCGAGTTGTAGAGCGTCCCCTCGAACCGGAACCACCCCGGGCCGGCCTCGAGCGGCAGCTGCGGCAGCAGCCGCGCCAGCAGGGCGTTGTCGCGCGGATCGCCGATCACGAACAGGTCGCTCGAGGCGAGCTGTCCCTCCGTCACCTCCGAGTCCTTGACGACCGGCGGCAGGATCTCGGAGAAGGCGTCGGCCAGCACCGCCTGGAAGCGCAGCGCCAGCGTGTGGTTCGCCTCGAGCTGCCGCGCCGTGCCGTAGACGATGATCGTGTGATCGAAGTCCTCGGCGAAGCTACCGAAGGTGTGGAAGCGCGCGGTCGCGACCGGGAAATCGGCCAGCGCGTCGAAGACGACGCGCTCGGGCTTGTCCGGCACGGTGAAGGTGGCCGTCGACGTCGCGTCGTCGAGCGTCATCGGGAAGAGCAGCCGCTTGCCGGCGGTCTCGACCGCGACGGTTCCGGCGATGCGGTAGGGCGTGCCCGGCTGGGTCGCCGTTGCGGCGACGCGCCACTCCTTCGCCTTCGAGCCCTTGGCGGTCACCTCGATCGACGGGGCGGGATCGGGAAGTCCGGTGCGCTCGATCCACGGCGACAGGTCGGCGGCGACGTCCCGTCCGAGCGCCTCCTTCGCCTCGGCCAAGAACTGCGGCCCCGTCACCTCCTTTCCGCGGTGGCGTTCGAAGAACCCCTTCATCAGCTTGAAGAACGCCTCGTTGCCCGCCAGGAGCCGTAGCTGGTGCAGCGCGAAGGTCCCCTTGATCCGCGGGACCAGGTAGGGGGCGAAGCGGTCGTAGGCGACCCCGCCCTCGCGCGCCGGCAGGTCGGCCTCGTGCGCCAGCACGTAGTTGATCCGGCTTTGCAGGCCGGCCAGCTGCTTCGCCAGCGCGTCGGGGCGCTCGGCCTCCTTCTCGGGGAGGCCGTGGAGGATCTGCCAGTAGGCGGCGCTGCCGGAGACGAGCCAGTTGTCGGCGCCGGTCGCCGGGAAGACCGTTCCGCGCCAGAGGTCGTCGTTCGTGAACGAGTAGCGCGCCTTGACCGCGGCGAGGTCGAGCTCGCGCTCCTTCGCCGCCGGCTTCTCTTTCCCCTCGGCCGCGTGCGCCGCTTTCAGCCGCTCGGCGATCACGACCGGGCTGAAGGTCGCGTAGCCGTAGGTGAGGTGCGGGATCGCGCCGGGGAGATCGGGCATCCGGCGGCTCCCTGGGGCGGGGAACTTCTCGCGCAGCGTCACCTTCCCCTGGTGGGCCATGAAGACCAGCTTCTCGGCCATCGCCGAGTCGGTGACCTTGCCGTCGCAGGCGTGCGGCCGGTTGGTCGGCGAGGAGGCCATCAGCCCGACGGCGCTCCCGACGTCGATCCTCCCCTTGTGTTCCTCGTAGAAGCGGTGGAACGCGACGTCGCGGTTCCACGGACCGAAGGCGGAGTCGAACGGGGCGTCCTCGGGCTGGGCCGCGACCTCGCGCCGGACCGAGGCGTCGCGGGCGTTGTTGTTGGCCCAGAGATAGCCGGGGGTCCCGAAGGGCGCCGGCTGGTCGGTCGAGCGCCACAGCTTGAGGTGGTCGGTGCCGAGCAGCAGGACCGCGGCCTCCTCCTTCTTGACGTCGGCCAGCGTCCAGTCGTTGGTGTACATCCCGTTGTTCCGCTCGGACAGGATGCGGGTCACCTCGTCGATCGACGACCCGTACTGGATCGCCTTGCGGATCCGGTTGCTCTGCGGCGTCCCGTCCGGGTTGAACGGCGTCTGCAGCGTCGTCGTCTCGCCGATCAGGATCCCGGCGTCGTTGATGTAGAAGTCGGTCCCGGAGTGGATCCCGCCCGGGAAGGTCTGCATCACGAAGCGGTGGCCCTTCTCCGGGACGACGTCGAGGATGACGTTGAAGTGCACCCCGGTGTAGCCGGCCCACATGAAGAGCTGGAAGAAGACGACCCGGCCGTCGGCGGTCGCCGGGCCGGTGGCCGAGAGCGACGAGCACTTGTGCGTCCGCTCGGGGACCTTCAGCTCGTCCTCGGCGGTGAGGAAGGTCCTCCCGGTCGCGGCGTGCGGCGTCACCGGCAGGGCGTCCTCCATCTGGTCGAGGTCGATGAAGGCGTTCATCGTGACGACGTCGAGCAGGTCGACCTTGCGGTCGTGGACCTTCGCCCCCGCCTTGGCGGCGCCGTCGGCGGTCCCCTTCATCTCTTCCAGGAACTCCGGGTCGAAGCGCCGCAGCATCAGCGCGTCGGCCATCGTGCGCAGCGTGGTCCAGCCGGCCGCGGGATCCTTGGCGTCGCGCTGGATCGAGAGCTTCGTGATGTAGGCGGCGAGCTCGTCGGCGACGAGCGCGCCGAACTGCCGCCCCCGCGCGTAGGGCGCCCCCTCGATGTGCACGACGATCCAGCCGCGGTCGTCGTAGCGGAACGCCGGTCCCTCCCAGCGCACGCGCTCGAGCGGGATGACGGTCGTGATGTCGCCGACCTCGGCCAGCTGAACGTCGTCGAAGAGGGCGCGGCCGGTCGCGGTGCCGTTGAGGCCGAGGTGGAGCCGCACCCGATCCTCGGCGGCGGTGGCGACGAAGGTCGTCTCGACGCGCGTCCAGCCGCTCGTGCCGCCGACGGAGGGGGAGTGGTTCGTGAACGGGAAGGAGGCCATCGTCAGCGCCGCCGGCACCGCGGTCGGGTAGCGGGCGAGCGGGTCGGAAACGGCGCCGTCGGTCCGGACCCACGCCGAGAGCCGGTAGACCTGGCCGACCCGGAGCCGGACCGGCTCGGAGGCCACGGAGATCGACGCCGGGACCTCGGCCGCCAGCTCGAGCGCCGCCTCGCCTCCGTGGCCGGCCGCGACGCGCCGCGCGACCGTGCCCGCGCGGGGCGGACCGACGAGGGTCCACCCCCGCGGGAGCGGATCCGCTCCCGCCGCCTCGAAGCCGGCGTGGGCCACCGGCACCGGGACGTCCGGGGAGGCCGCCGGGGAGGCCGCGCCCGCGATCGTGACGAGGCAGAGCAGAAAGGACAGGACGACGGGAACCCGTACTTGCATCCGGCCTCCGCAGGATAGATGGAGGTTCAACCTGGTCAACACGGGGACGTCCGGGAGGAGAGTCTCATGTCGCCCAGACTCTACCCCGATTCCCGGCATCATCACTACCCCGATGCCGACTCTCTTCCCGGAACACGGGAAGTGTAGCGCGGCCACCGATCTCCACCACCTTCGCGACGCGCGAGAGGACTCTGTTATCCTCGTTTCGTCATGCCGATCGAAGCCGGAACGAGACTCGGCCGCTACGAGATCCTCGGCCCCATCGGGGCCGGAGGGATGGGGGAGGTCTACCGCGCGCGCGACGAGAAGCTGTCGCGCGACGTGGCGGTCAAGGTGCTGCCGGCCGCCTTCGCGTCGGATCCCGATCGCCTCCGCCGCTTCGAGCAGGAGGCGCGCGCCACCGGCCAGCTCAGCCATCCGAACATCCTCGCCGTCCACGACATCGGCACGCACGAGGGGGTCGCCCTACGTCGTGGCGGAGCTGCTCGAGGGGCAGACGCTCCGCCAGAAGATGGCCGGCTCGGCGCTTCCGGCGCGCAAGGCGATCGACTACGCCGGGGAGATCGCCCTGGGACTCGCGGCGGCGCACCAGAAGGGGATCGTCCACAGGGACCTCAAGCCGGAGAACCTCTTCGTCACCGCCGACGGCCGGGTGAAGATCCTCGACTTCGGCCTGGCCAAGCTCGACGCCGCAAGCGGGCCCGCGGGGCGGATTCCGCGGAGGCGCCGACGCAGGCCGACACGGGGGCGGGGAGTCGTCCTCGGGACGGTCGGCTACATGTCCCCGGAGCAGGTGCGCGGGCAGCCGGCCGACCACCGCTCCGACATCTTCAGCTTCGGCGCCATCCTCTACGAGATGATCGCGGGACGGCGCGCCTTCGAGGCGGGCTCGTCGGTCGAGACGATGAACGCGATCCTCAAGGAGGAGCCTCCCGAGCTCTCGACGTCCAGCCCGGACCTGCCGCCCGGCGTCGAGCGGATCGTCAGTCACTGCCTCGAGAAGAGCCCGGACGAGCGGTTCCAGTCGGCGCGCGACCTGGCGTTCCAGATCGAGGCGCTCTCGACCCCGTCGATCGCGACGGCGCCGCGAACGGCGGCCGCGGCCCCCGCGCGGGTCCTGCGCGCGCGTCCCGCGGTGGCCGCCGGCGTGATCGTGCTGACGCTGGCCGCGGGAGTTCTCGCCGGCAGGATGGCGCGGCGGGCTCCCGAGTCCGCCACCTACAGCCAGCTCACGTACCGGCAGGGGAGCATGGGATCCGCCCGATTCGCGCCGGACGGCGAGACGGTGGTCTACTCCGCCGCCTGGGACGGGAGCCCCCCGGAAGTGTTCACCACGCGGCCCGGCACCCCCGAGTCGAGGTCGCTGGGGCTGCCGCCGGCGGACATCCTTTCCGTGTCCGCCTCCGGCGAGATGGCGTTGCTCCTCGATCCTCGGTTCACGCAGGGGTTCCAGCGCACGGGAACCCTCGCCCGGGCGCCGCTGGCCGGCGGCGTCCCTCGCCAGGTCCTGGAGAACGTCCAGGATGCCGACTGGTCGCCGGACGGGCAGGGGCTCGCCGTCGCGCACGCCGTGGCGGGCCGCTACCGCCTCGAGTACCCCATCGGCAAGGCGCTGTACGAGACGGAACGCTGGATCAGCTCGCCGCGCTTCTCCCGCGACGGCAAGCGGATCGCGTTCATCGACCATCCGCTCGCGGGCGACAACCGCGGCCGCGTCGCGGTGGTGGACCTATCGGGGAACGTGAAGCCGCTCACCGAGCCGTTCAGCGCGGCGGGCGGTCTCGCGTGGTCGCCTACCGGAGCGGAGATCTGGTTCACCGCGGGGAGCACCGGCAACGTCATGGCGGTCTACGCGGTGGATCTGTCCGGCAACCAGCGCGTCGTCGAGGCGGCGCCGGCCAGCTTGAACCTGGAGGACGTCGCCCCCGGCGGAAGGGCCCTGATCACCCGCGACAGCGCGCGGCGGGGCATGATCGGGCTGCGGGCGGGGGAGCGGGTCGAGCGCGAGCTGTCGTGGCTCGACTGGTCGCGGCCGAGCGATCTATCCGACGACGGCGAGTGGGTGCTGTTCGAGGAGCAGGGACAGGGAGGAGGGGCCGCCTACTCGGTGTACCTTCGCCGGACCGACGGCTCCCCCGCCGTGAAGCTCGGCGAGGGGTACTCGCTCGCGCTCTCGCCCGACGGCGAATGGGCCGCAACGGTAGCCGTCTCGAGTCCCGATCACGTCGTCTTCGTGCCTCGCGGGCCGGGAGAGCCGCGCACGTGGACCGTCCCGGGGCTCTCGCTGTACGGGTTGGAGTGGCTCCCCGGCGGGAAGCGGTATCTGATCCACGCTTTCGAGGCCGGGCACCTCGGCCGCCTTTACGTCGCGGACGAGAAGGGAGGGGCGCCGAGACCCGTCTCGCCCGAGGCGCCGTTGTTGAGCTATGCCGCGTCTCCCGACGGCGGATCCGTCGCCGTGTCGGTCCCCGGCGCCGCTCCGAGGATCTTCCCCGTCGAGGGTGGCGAGCCGCGGCCGATACCGGGGGGAGAACAGGGCGACGTCGTCTTGAAATGGAGCCGCGACGGCCGTTCCCTCTTCGTCGGACGGGAGGCCGGTCGGGCGGTGAGGATCGACCGCCTCGATCTCGAGACCGGACGGAGGGGGCCCTGGAAGGAACTGCTGCCCGCCGACAGGGCGGGTCTCGTCGACATCTCGTACATCGACGTCTCGGGCGACGGCGAGTCGTACGTCTACAGCTACCGGCGCTTCCTTTCCACCCTCTACCTCGCGCAGGGCCTGCGGTAGCGATGCCTGCGGGCAGGCTCCATCCCGACCGTGGCCCCGCCGGGAGGGTGCGATGAAGAAGACGATCGACAAGATCCTCTCGAGAGCGAATGCACCGAAAGACGAGATCCGAACCTCGACCAGCCTCTCGGACAACCAGGCGTACCCGCAAGCCTGTCTCGACGCGGCGAACGACTACCGGCGGTTCAACGAGTTTCGCCGGCACCCTGCCTACAACGCGATCTTGGAGCACGTGACCGAGAGCCAGGGCGCCGACTACCTGCGGCTGCTGTCGCAAGATCCGGACTTGCTGGGGCGGCTCGAGACCTTCCGCGCGAACGACCGGCACGGAAATCCCCGGGTGTTCGACTACCCCGGCGCGGGGGCCGTCTCTCCGACGACTCTCCGGTACGTCAAGGTTCTGGCGGACCTGCGGCGCCTGTTCGGCCCACTGGACGGTTTGGACGTGGCCGAGATCGGTGTCGGCTACGGTGGGCAGTGCCGGGTCATCCATGCCTGGTTCGCGCCTGCCTCCTACACGCTGGTGGACATCCAACCGGCGCTGGCCCTGGCGCAGCGCTTCCTGGACCACTTCGCGCTGGATGGCCGTCTCGTCTATCGGACGATGAACGAGCTGGCCCCGAAGGACCACGACTTGCTCGTGAGCAATTACGCGTTCACGGAGCTTCCGAGATCGATTCAGGATGTCTACTTCAGGAAGGTCGTGTCCCGCTCGAAGCGGGGGTACATCACCTACAACGAGATCACGCCGGCCGAGTTCCGCTCCTACAAGGCGCAGGAACTGGTGGAGATGATCCCCGGCGCCCGCGTGCTGGACGAAGAGCCGCTGACCCACCCCCTGAACTGCATCATCGTCTGGGGGGACGGGAAGTAGGCGATGGCAACGGATTCCCGTCGGGGACGTCGCCCCTCGGATTCGCGCCTTGGACATCCAATCCCTGGCCTGTAGACTGGGACTGCCGCTCCGGCGGTTCGGCGGAACCTCGCGAGGCAGCCTGCGTCGGGTGGCTCTTGCGACGGTCTTCTCAAGGATGGTAACGATGCGATACGACCTGCGAACGAGCGCGCTCTCGGTGGTGGCCATTCTCTCGGTGGCCGGCCTGGCGTCGGCCCAGGTGCCGGGGATCACGATGCCGCCTTCGGGCGACAACCAGCGGTCGGTGGTCACGCAGTACATCGGCCCGGTGGCGGTGACGATCGACTACCACAGCCCCAACGTGCACGGGCCCAGCGGCGAGGACCGCACGGGCAAGATCTGGGGAGCCCTGGTGCCCTTCGGGATGGCCGCCCTGGGGTTCGGAACCTGCGGGGACCAGTGCCCGTGGCGCGGGGGCGCCAACGAGAACACCGTGTTCTCGGTGTCGCACGACGTCGAGATCGAGGGCGCCCGCCTTCCCGCCGGGAAGTACGGCCTCCACTTCGTCCCCGGCGCCGAGCAGTGGACGGTGATCTTCTCGAAGAACGCCACGTCGTGGGGAAGCTACTTCTACGACGCCAAGGAAGATGCCCTCCGTGTCGTGGTCAAGCCCGCCAAGATTCCCTATACCGAGTGGCTGACCTACGAGTTCACCGACCGTCAGCCCGACAGCGCGACCGTCGCTCTCGAGTGGGAGTACCTGCAGCTGCCGTGGACGATCCGCGTGCCGGACGTCACCGGCCTCTACGTCGAGACGCTGCGGCGTGAGATGCGCTCGGCCCCCGGGTTCTCGTGGCTGCACCAGAACGCCGCCGCGCAGTACTGCCTGCAGAACAAGACTAATCTCGAGGAAGCGCTCGGGTGGGCGCAGAAGGCGGCCGACCCGAGGATCGGCGGGCAGGAGAGCTTCACGACGCTCTCGACCGTCGCCCAGTTGCTCGAGGCGACGGGCAAGGCGGCCGAGGCCGCGACGATGCTCGATCGGGCGATCAACCACCCCACGGCCGACGCCATCACGCTGCACCAATACGGACGCGCCCTGCTGAACCAGAAACGGCCGGCCGACGCGATGAAGGTGTTCGAGTTGAACGCTAAGCGCAACAACGGCGCGTGGCCGACGCAGGTGGGCCTGATGCGCGGCCACGCCGCGCTCGGCCACCAGAAGGAAGCGCTCGAGCACGCCCGCGAAGCGCTGAAGCAGGCGCCGGACGAGCAGAATCGCAAGAGCCTCGAAGGCATCATCAAGCGGCTCGAGGCGGGACAGCCGATCGGTTGAGGTCCGGGCCCGCCTCGCCGGCGGGCGCCGTCGTCGGGGGCAAGGGCCGGCGGAGACGCATGAAATGGGGCGCTCGAACGGCGCCCCTTTTCGTCTCGCGGGGCGAAGCGGATTCCGCGGGGTCCTATCGGTGAAACGCGCCATCTCCAGATACTGGATCGTCGCCGTCGTCGCCGCGGCCGCCGCGATCGTCTACCTTCCCGCGCTGCGCGGCGAGTTCGTCGAATGGGACGACGCCGAGTACGTGACGGAGAACTTCCACATCCGCGCCCTGAACCTCGCGTTCGTGAAGTGGGCGTTCCTGGGTTTCCACGCGAGCAACTGGCATCCCCTGACGTGGGTATCGCACGCCCTCGACTTCGCCTTCTGGGGCCTTAACCCGGCGGGCCATCACCTGACCAGCGTGATCCTGCACGCGCTCAACACGCTCCTGGTCGGCCTGCTCGCGGCTCGATGGGTCGAGGCGGGAGGGGGCTCGGCCGGCGAGGCGCGGTCACGGCCGGTGCGGCGACCGCCGCGCTGTTCGGCCTTCACCCAGCCCACGTCGAGTCCGTGGCGTGGGTCTCGGAACGGAAGGACGTCCTCTGCGCCTTCTTCTTCCTGCTGAGCCTCCTCTTCCACGCGTCGTTTGCCGAGAGAGCGCCGGAGACCGGGAGGCGCGCGCTGCGCGACGCGGCTGGCCCGTACGCGCTGTCGCTGGCATGCTTCGCTCTGGCGCTCCTGAGCAAGCCGATGGCGGTGAGCCTTCCCGCCGTGCTCCTGATCCTGGACGCCTTCCCGTTCGGGAGGATCCGCTCGCGGCGGTCGGCCGCCGGGGCGCTCGTCGAGAAGATCCCCTTCCTCCTGCTCGCCGCGGGTTCGTCGATCGTGACGGTTCTCGCGCAGCGCGCCGGCGGGGCGCTGTCGTGGACGGAGGCCATTCCCCTTTCGACGAGGCTGCTCGTCGCCGCCGGTTCCGTCGCCGGCTATCTCGGGAAGCTGCTCTTCCCGCTCCATCTACTTCCGTACTACCCGTACCCCGCCGGGGTCTCGCTTTCGAGTCCGCGCTATTTCGTCCCGGCGAGCGCGGTGCTTGCGCTTGGGTTGGCGGCCGCCATCTGCGCCAGGAAGCGGCCGATGTGGGCCGCGGCGGGAGCCTACTATCTCGTGACCCTGCTCCCGGTGATCGGCATCGTTCAGGTCGGCTCCCAGGCGATGGCGGACCGGTACACGTATCTGCCGAGCCTCGGGCCCTTCGTCGTGGCCGGAATCGGCGTCGCGTGGGGCACTGGTGCGCTCTCCGGCGCCGCCCGCCGGCGCCTCGCCGGGCTGGCGATGGCGGGGCTCGTGGCGGCCGGAGCGCTTTCGTACCTGACGATCGCGCAGATCGGGGTGTGGCGCACGAGCTTCACGCTCTGGGACGAGGTCATCCGGCGCGAGCCGGCGAGGGTGCCGTTCGCCTACAACAACCGCGGACTCGCATACCTCGGCAAGAACGACTTCGATCGCGCCATCGCGGATTACTCCCTCGCCATCGAGTTGAGCCCCCGGTACTGGGCGGCCTACTTCAACCGCGGCGTGGCGCTCCTCGAGAGCGGCCGGGTGGATCGCGCCATCGAGGATTTCGATCGCGGGCTACGGCTGCGTCCGCTCTACAAGATCTACTACCTGCGGGGCATGGCGTTCGATCGCAAGGGGAATCTCGATGCCGCTCGCGAGGACTACTCCCGCGCGATCTCCCTGGAGCCTTCCTTCGTGGACCCCTACGTGAGTCTCGGCGTGCTCCACGGCCGAGCGGGCTCGTTCGATCGGGCGATGGAGCTCTTCAACCGGGCCATAGCGATCGACCCGAACCATCCCCTGGCTTACGGCAATCGCGGCTTTGCGTATGGTCAGAAGGGCGAGCACGAGAAAGCCCTGCGAGATCTCGATTGGGCAATCCGGCTGGATCCCGCCGACGCCAAGCTCCTCTTCAACCGCGGCGGTCTTCACCTCAAGGCGGGCGAGCAGCCCCGCGCTCTCGTCGATTTCCGCCGGGCTTGCGAGCTTGGCGATACGAGAGGCTGCGAGGTCGCTGCGAGGATCGCCGGCGCGTCGACACCCTGAGGGATGGCGTGAGGGGGTCCGAGGGCGGTTTCCGGACGAGGCCGTCGAAACCGTCGCTCCGGCGTATCACCCTCCGACGGACCGACTCACGTCCCGCGATCGCGAACGACGATGCCAGGAGCACACCGATGAGGAAAACGGTATCGATGAGAACGCCGACGGCCTCGCCCCGGACGCGCGCGATCTGGAGCGCGCTCGTAGCCCTGCTCGGCAGCGCGTGCCTCGCCGCGGACGCGGCAGGGGATCGGCACGCAGACGCGATGCAGGCGAAGGAATCCGTCCGGCTTCCCGACGGGAAGACCTCGGTGACGCTGCCTCTCGAGACACGCTCCGCGCTCGTGCTGTTGCCCGTGTCGATCAACGGCTCGGAGCCGTTCTCGGTCGTTCTCGACACCGGGATGCCGGTCCCCGGCGTGATTCTCTACGACAGCGATCGGGTGAAGTCCCTCAAACTGCCGTTGGGTCCGGGGCGCGCGCGCGTTGGCGGCGCCGGCGGCCGGGGTCAGACCTTCGAGACGCGAATCGCGCAGGGCTCGACCCTGCGCATCGGGGAGGCCGAGATCGCGGGGGCGACGGTCACCGTTCTCCCGTCGATTCCGAGCTTGTCCGCGATGCACGACGGTATCATCGGAATGTCCGTGTTTCGCAACTTCACCGTGACCATCGATCACGACCGCGAGGTGATCGTGCTGACCCCACCCGGGCGATTTCCGCCTCCGGACGGCGCGACCGAGGTGCCGCTGCAGCTGGCGGGCAACGTCGCCTACGTGAAAGCCGACCTGGTTACACGGAGCGGGAGCCTCGCACCGCTGCAGCTGCTCCTCGACCTCGGCGCGACGCACCCGGTCTCGCTGAACGTCACGTCGAGCGATTCCATTCGCGTGCCGGAAGGCGCACCGGCGACGCGTATCGGACGCGGCGTGAGCGGCGCCGTCACGGGTCGCGTCGGTCGGATCGCCGGTCTCGTGCTCGGTGGTCACCGACTGACCGAGGTGGTAGCTACGTTCCCCGACCCGGAGTTCGAGAACCCGCGCAAGCTGGACAGCCGCAACGGAAACCTCGGAAGCGGCGTGCTCGGCCGCTTCAACGTCACGCTCGACTACACGGCCAAGAAGATGTACCTGGTGCCCAACCGCCGTTTCGCGGAGCCGTTCGAGTGGGACATGTCCGGCCTCGTCTGCGAGGCGGGAGCGCAGGGCGAGCTCGCCGTGGTCGCCGTCGCGCCGGGCTCGCCCGCGGCCCAGGCGGGGATCGAGGAGGGCGACGCCGTGATCGCGCTCGACGGGGAGCCGGTCTCGAGCCGCGACTTCTTCAAGCTGCGCGAGCGGTTCCGCCGGGACGGCGCGCAGGTCCGGGTCGGGGTCCGCCACGGCGGCGCCGAGCGGACCGTGACGCTCCGCCTTAGCCGGCTGCTCTGAGGCAGCCCTCCGGGCGCCCCCTTTCGCGCGCGACGGCGAGGCGTTCATGGCCGTCGAGAGCAGCCGCCCCGGCGGTTTTGGTTCGCCCACCCAGGGTGCGGTCTTTTCCAGGGTCGCGCGGCTCGATGAAGACCCCCGCCGAGCGGGGGAGAACCGTCGCTGTATACTCTCCCGCCGAGGAGATCGACCCGTGCCCGACCGCGACCGGCGTCCGCCGCGCCGACCGATAGAGCGCGTGTTCGCGCCGGCGTGGCGCCCCGCGCCGTCGCGCGAGAGGGGAGTTCATCACTTCCACCGGCTTCTCGCTCGCGCCCTCGGGTCCGGCGATTGAACGGCCCGACGATCGATGACGTCCGCGCGGCCGCGCGGCGGATCGAAGGGCGGGTTCACCGCACGCCGCTCGCCCGCTCGGCGACCTTCGATCGCGCCGTCGGCGCCCGGGTGGCGTTCAAGTGCGAGAACCTGCAAAAGGTGGGCGCGTTCAAGGCTCGGGGAGCGGTCAACGCCGTCCTGTCGCTCGATGCCGACGCCGCGTCGCGCGGCGTCGTGACCCACTCGTCGGGGAACCACGCCGCAGCTCTGGCCTACGCGGCCGGCATCCGCGGGATCCGCTGCGTCGTCGTGATGCCCGACGACGCGCCGCCGATCAAGGTCGCCGCCGTCCGCGGCTACGGCGCCGAGATCGTGTTCTGCCCTCGGCCCGAGCGGACCGCGACGTGCGAGCGCGTGATCGCCGAGCGCGGCCTCACGTTCATCCACCCGTTCACCGACCCGCGCATCATCGCCGGGCAGGGAACCGCCGCGCTCGAGCTGATCGAGGACGCGGGTGAGCTGGACCTCGTCGTGGCTCCGGTGGGTGGCGGAGGGTTGCTCGCGGGCACGGCGGTGACCGTCGCCGCGCTCTTGCCGAAGGCGGCGATCTGGGGCGCCGAGCCGCAAGCGGCGGACGACGCCTTTCGCTCGCTCGAATCCGGGAGGCTCGAGCCCGCCGTCGATTCCCCGTCCACGATCGCCGATGGGTTGATGACCGGGCTCGGCGAGATCAACTTCCGCCTGCTGCGCGAGTGCCGAGCGCGCGTGGTCACCGTGACCGAAGAGGAGATCGTCGCAGCGGCCCGCTTCGTCGCCGAGCGGATGAAGCTCGTGATCGAGCCCTCGGCCGCGACCGCACCGGCGGCGCTGCTGAGCCGCGCCCCGGAGCTGGCCGGATTGCGCATCGGCGCGATCCTGAGCGGCGGCAACACCGATTTCCGCTGGTTGCGCTAGCCCGGACCGGGGAGAGTTACCGGCGCCGGGATCAGCCCGTCAGCGCCTCCTCCAGCCGCGCCAGCCCCTCCGCGAAGCTCCTGCGCCCGAACCCGATGCGGAAGTGGTTCTCCGAGTCGTCGTAGACGGTGCCGGGGAGCAGCAGCACGCCGTGCCGCTCGACGAGCTCCCGGGTCCACCGCTCGATCGGCGTCCCCGTCAGGAGCCGCGGGAAGCCGGTGGCGCCCGCGCGCGGGCGGCTCCAAGAGAACGTCTCGGGATGCCGGTCGAGGAAGCGATCGAGGAGCGCCAGGTTCCCCGCGACGATCTCGCGATTGCGGCGCAGTATGCGTTCCCTCGCTCGCAGGGCGATGATGGCGAGCACCTCGCTCGGGGCGCTGCAGCAGATGGTCGTGTAGTCCTTGTACGCGGCGCACCGGCGCAGCAGGTCTTCGTTCCGCGCCGCCAACCAGCCGATTCTGAGGCCCGCGAGCCCGAACGCCTTCGACATCACCCCCAGGCTGGCCGCGCGGCCCGATAGGTCCGCCGCGGCGGGCAGGCGATCGGCGGGGTCGTGCTCCAGCAGGCGATACACCTCGTCGGAGAGGAGCGTGATGCCCGCCTCCTCGGCGATCCCCACGAGCTCGCCGAAAGCGTCGCGGCCCAGGAGCGCGCCCGTGGGGTTGTGCGGGAAGTTGACGATGAGCAGGCGCGTGTTGGGCCGAAGGGCGCGCCGGACGGCCGACGGATCGAGCTGCCACCCGCGCTCCTCCGCGAGCGGGAGCGGCGTCACGTCGGCGCCCGACGCGCGGGCCACCTCGTGGAGCGACTGGTAGGCCGGCCAGGTGACCAGGGCATGGTCGCCGGGCCCCAGCAGCGCGCTGACGAGCACGAAGACGGCTTCCTCCGCGCCCGAGAAGACCAGCACCTGTTCCGGCGCGATGTCGTCGTAGAGCCCGGCGATCTCCGCGCGCAGGAGAGGATGCCCCGCCGATTCCGTGTACCCGAGCGCGAGCGTGTCCCAGAGCGCGCGCTCCTCCTCGGCGGCCATCGCCAGCAGCTCGTCCATGCGGAGACTCTCCACGTCCGAGGCGCAGAGCAGGTACCGCGCGGAGAACTCGTGGCGGGCGAAATAGCGTTCGAGCTTGAAGTCCGCGAGCCTCATCTTCGTCCTCCCGGGTGGCCCCGTGCGCCCGATTCTCCTCCCGGCGCCCGTCGAGCGAAAGGGCCGCTTGACCGGCCCGCCAACCGACGCTACGCTCGGCGCTCCTCCATGCGGGCCCTGTTCACCGTCGCCACCCTTCTCGGAGCGGCGCTCCTGTTCCTCGTGCAGCCCATCGTCGCGAGGATGGCGCTCCCGCTCCTCGGCGGCTCCCCCGCGGTCTGGAACACGTGCATGCTGTTCTTCCAGACCGTGCTCCTCGCGGGCTACGCGTACGCGCACCTGATCGTGGCTCCCCGGCGGCCGAGGGTCCAGGCCGTCGTCCACGTGGCGGTGCTCGCCGCGGGACTGCTCTTCCTCCCGATCCGACTGTTCGCCGCCCCCGGGCCCGGTTCCCACGGGCCGCCCGTCCTGTGGCTCCTGGGGACGCTCGCGACGTCCATCGGATTCCCGTTCTTCGCGCTCGCAGCGACGGGCCCGCTCGTCCAGCGGTGGTTTCACGTGTCGGGACACCCCGAGGGGCGGAACCCGTATCCCCTCTACGCGGTCAGCAACCTGGGAAGTCTCGCGGCGCTCCTCGCCTACCCCCTGGTCGTGGAGCCGGCCCTCGGCCTTAGCTCCTCGTGCTCGTCGTGGTTCCCCCCGCGCATAGGGTGCCTCTCGCAGAAGTCGCTCTGGTCGATCGGCTACGTCGTGTTCGCCGCGCTCATGACGGGGTGCGCCGTGTTCGTCGCCAGGCGCGCGCGCGCGGCGCAGCCGTCGGAGACGGACGACTCGCCAGGGGTGGCCGTGCCCTGGACCTCCCGCGCTCTCTGGGTGCTTCTCGCGTTCGTACCGTCGAGCGCGCTGCTGGGCGTGACCCAGTACCTGAGCACCGACCTCGCGGTCTTCCCGCTCCTGTGGGTCCTGCCGCTCGCCATCTACCTGACGACCTTCATCCTCGCGTTCTCCCGCCGCGCGTGGATCTCGCCCGCCTGGTCGTCGGCCGGGCTCGCGGTGGCGGCCGTCGGGGTCGTGGCCAGCTTCTGGGTCTTCGTCCGCCCGTACCCGTGGGTCCTGTTCGTCCTCCACCCGATGACCCTGTTCTTCATCGGGATGGTCTGCCACGGGAGGCTCGCCGCGCTCCGCCCGGTGCCCGGGCGGCTGACCGAGTACTACCTGTGGATCGCGGTCGGCGGGGCGCTCGGCGGGGCGTTCAACGCGCTAGCGGCGCCGCTCCTCTTCAACTCGATCGCGGAATACCCGATCGTGCTGCTGGCCGCTTGCCTGCTTCGCCCCGGCGCCCTCCTGCGTCCCCGCGTCCTCGACCTCGCGCTTCCCCTCGGCCTGGTCGTCGCCGCGAAGGGGATGCCGCTCGTCGTCTCCCGTGCCGGGATCGAGAGCACCGTCGGCGTACTCGCCCTGCAGGTCGGGATTCCCTGCGCGCTCGCCGCCCTCCTCATGAGCCGTCCCCTCCGATTCGCGCTCGGAGTCGGCGCGCTCCTCCTCGTGGCGCGGGCCCAGACGCGAGTGTCGGGCGAGGTCCTTTACGCCAAGCGCGACTTCTTCGGCGTCCACAAGGTGGTGCGGGTCGGCGGCCCGGCCTACCGGGGCGTCGACACCGCCGGTCGGCCGGCGACCGTCGACGTCTCCTTCCACGTCCTCTACGACGGCACGACGCGCCACGGCGCGCAGCGCCTCGAGGAGAAGGTCCGAGGGAACCCGACGAGCTACTACCATCGCACCGGGCCGGCGGGGCGGGTCTTCTCGGCGCTCGAGGGGACCGACCGTCTCGATCGGATCGCGGTCGTCGGGCTCGGCGCCGGCACGCTGGCCGCCTACGCGCCGGCGGGGGGGCGGATCACCTTCTACGAGCTCGATCCCGAGATCGCCCGCATCGCGGGGGACGAGAGGTTCTTCACCTATCTGAGGGATTCCCGCGCCCGCGTCGAGGTGAAGATCGGCGACGGCCGCCTCGAGCTGGCACGGGAGCCCGACGGGCGTTACGGCTTGATCGTCCTCGACGCCTTCAGCTCCGACGCGCCGCCGGTCCACCTCATGACGCGCGAGGCCCTCGAGCTCTACTTCCGCAAGCTCCGGCCGGACGGCCTGCTGCTGGTCAACCTGACCAACCAGCACCTCGATCTCGAGCCGGTGTTCCACTCGATCGCGGCGGCGCTGAACCTGACGGGACTCGCGACGTCGGACGACGCGACCACGCTCGAGCAGGCGCTCGAGGGGAAGAACCGATCCTCGTGGCTCGTCCTGGCGAGAAGCCGGGAGGCCCTGGGCACCCTGGCGCTGTCCTCCGACTGGTGGCCGGTCCCCGTCGAGTCGGCCGGCCCCCCGGATCGCCGGTTCCTCTGGACCGACGACTCCTCGAGCGTCCTGCCCGTGCTGCGAATCTGGTAGAGCCGTCCTGAGCCGAGCCGGTTCGCGGCGAGACGTCAGCGCTTCGGGAGCTTCTTCAGGAGAACCTCGACGGCCTTCTCGAGCTGCTCGTCGCGGCCGGCGGCTTCCCGCGCCGGGTCGTTGTCGACCGGGTAATCCGGGTCGAGGTGCTTGTTCTCGGTCAGGTCCCCGGACGGATCGAGGTAGCCGACCTCGGGAATGCCGAACGTGAGCGAGCGGTCCTGCAGCCGCTCCCACCAGACCGACGTGCAGGTGCCCGGCACCTGCATGCCGACGGTCTCGCCGATCCCGAGCGCCTTGTAGGCCGTCGGGAAGCAGTGGGCGTCGGAGTAGTTCCCCTCGTTCATGACGACGATCGACGGCTTGGTCCACCGCATCCCCGGCTCGACGCCGATCTGCCGGCCGCGCGGCACCGCGCGGTAGTAGACCTTCCCGGTGAGGAAGATCGTCAGGGGCTCGACGAGGTTGCCGCCGCCGTTGAAGCGCGTGTCGAGGACGATCGCTTCCTTGTCCACGGCGCGGCCGAAGATCTCCTCGAAGATCTCCCGGTAGGCGCCGTCGTTCATGCCGCGGATGTGGGCATAGCCGAGCCTCCCGCCCGAGAGGCGATCGACCTCGGCGCGACGGCTCCGGACCCAGCGCTCGTAGAGGAGCGCCCCCTGGTCTTGCCAGGAGACCGGCTTGACCGTCTCCTCCCAGCTCTTCCCGCCCTTCGGGTCGAGGAGGCCGAGCCGGACCTGCGTGCCGGCCTTGCGGTTGAGGAGCGGGTACCAGTTGGCCCCCGCCGCGATCGTGGTCCCGTCGATCGAGGTGATGACGGCGCCGGGCGCGATCTTCGTCCCCGCCTTCTGGAGCGGCCCCTTCTCGAGGACCTCGAGGATCTTCACCCCCTCGCCGGCGTACGACGGGTCGGGGAAGAAGCCGAGGGCGGCGGTCGCGTCGCCGTCGGGGCGCGTCGGGCGGAAGCGCCCGCCCGTGTGCGAGGCGTTCAGCTCGCCCTGCATCTCGGAGATGAGCTCGGCGAAGTCGCGGTTGTTGTCGAGGTGGGGGAGGAAGCGGGCGTAGGCCGACTTCAACGCCGCCCAGTCGACGCCGTGGAGGTTCTCGACGTAGAACTTCTCCCGCGTCTGGCGCCAGGCGTGCTCGAAGAGGGCGGCGCGCTCCTCGGCGGACTTCAGCTCGATCTTCGCGGAGACCTTCACCGGGGTCGCCTTGCCCGACTCGAGGTCGATGCTGGAAAGCTTGTCGTCGGCCAGGACGACGGCCTTCTTCCCTTCGGGGTCGAGCCGCAGGCTCGCCGAGCGCTCGGCGTCCAGCTTGGCGACGAGCTTGATCTCCTTTTTCCTCGGGACGTACTTCCAGAGGTCGTAGCCCTTCTCGAAGCGGGCGAGGTAGACGAGCGTCTCGCCATCCGGCGTCAGGTCGGCGTCGGCGAGGCTCGCGGAGTGGAGCGAGAGGCGGGCGATCCGGTCCTCGAGACCGTCGAGCTCGAGAACGACCGGGTCGGGGAGCTTGACCGCAGGCTCGGCGTCGGTCTTCTTCCCCGGCTCCTCGCCCTTCTTCGCGTCCTTGTCCTTCTCCTTGTCCTTCTTCTTCTCGGCTTCCTTCTCCTTCTCGACGAGCTGGGCGTAGGCGGCCTCGTCGAGACGGAAGCGGTCCCACGCCTTGCGGGTCAGGAAGGCCGCGAAGACGTCCGACTCGCGGGGCGAGCCCGATTGCTGGCGCGTGCCGTAACGGTCGCTCGACCAGAGGAGGAGCTCGCCCTTGCGCGCCCAGCGCGGCGACTCGTCCTCGTAGCCGCTCCGGCTGATGTTGACGACGGGCTTGCCCCCCGCGGCGTCCACGATGCCGACCTCGCTCGACCAGCGCGTCGGGCTCAGGAACTGAACGGCGACGCTCTTCCCGTCGGGCGACCACTCGTACCACTGGTCGCCGTCGGCGTAGGAGTAGTTGAGGTCGCCGGGGAGGATCGTGCGCGACTTGCCGCTCGCGAGGTTCAGGACCTTGAGGGTCGTCCGCTCCTCGAGGTAGGCGACTTCCTTGCCGTCGGGGGAGAAAGCGGGCTGGAACTCCTCGGCGGGGGTGGCGAGGACCGCGCTCTCCTTGAACGCCGTCGCATTGAAGAAGGCGCTCTCGTCGGGATCGATCCGGTCGGTGCGGTAGACGTTCCAGCTCCCGTCGCGCTCGCCGGCGTAGAGGAGGCTCTTCCCGTCGGGGGAGAAGCTGACCGAGCGCTCCTGGCCAGGCGTGTCGGTGATCCGGCGCGTCGTGCCGTACTCGACCGAAGCGACGAAAACCTCGCCGCGCGCGACGAAGGCCACTTCCTTGCCGCTCGGCGAGAGCTCGAACTCGCTCACCTCGGAGGCGACGTCGGCCGGGGCGACGGCGAGGTCGCGGCGGTCGGCGGAGGCGGTCACGGAGAGCTTGCGGCTCTCGGTCGCGCCGGCCGGGCGGATCCAGATCTCGCCGTCGAACGCGTAGCAGAGGTCGCCGGCGGTCGAGGCGCTCAGGAAGCGGACAGGGTGGACGGCGTGCTTCGTGATCTGCTTCGGCCGCGACGGGTCGGCGAGTTCGAGCTTCCAGACGTTGAAGCTCCCGCTCTTCTCGGAGAGGAAGTAAAGGGCCTTGTCGCCGGGGGCCCAGACCGGCTGCCGGTCGTCGACGCCGAAGCCGGTGAGCCGCGTGTGGGTCCCGGTCGCCTTCTCGAAGATCCAGACGTCTCGCGCGAACGACGAGTTGTCGTGCTTGCGCCACTCCATCTCGTAGCCCTTCTGGTCGGAGTACGCGAGTCTCTCGCCGGCCTTGTCCCAGGTCGCGTAGGGGGCGGGCGTCGAGAGGACCTGCACGGGCATCCCGCCGGAGAGCGCGACGCGGTAGAGCTCCGGCTGCGCGCCGGTCGGGAACTGGGCGTTCGTGGCGGAGTCGAGCCGCGCCGAGCTGAAGAGGACCGCCTTGCCGTCGGGCGTGAAGCTCGTCGGCGTGTCGTCGGCGGAGTGAAAGGTGAGGCGGCGGGCCTCGCCGCCGCCGGCCGGCATGACGAAGACGTCGAAGTTGCCGTAGCGGTCGGAGGCGAAGGCGATCTCCTTCCCGTCCGGCGACCAGACCGGTGAGGTGTCGTAGGCGGCGGCGACGGTGATCGGCGTCGCGGACCCGCCGGCGACCGGGACGGTCCAGAGGTCGCCCCGGTAGCTGAAGGCGACCGTCTTCCCGTCAGGGGAGATCGCGGCCGCGCGGAGCCAGAGAGCGTTCTCCGCGCGGGCCGGGGGCGCGGCAGCGAGGGCGAAGGAAGCCAGTACGGTCGCGACGAGCGCCGCGACGCCGGAACGAGACCTGTTCGTCGTTTGCATGGTATTCACTCCACGTGCGTCTACGTCGCCGTACGCCCCGGGTTTCCGAGGATGCGCATCTTACATGGTGGACGCGAGATTGTGGGCTGTCCGGGGGCGAGCCGGACCTTCGCGAAACGGCGTCCATCCGCGGACGCCTGCTCCCCCTCGCGACGCGGAATCCGGCCTTTTCCTGCCCTGCGACCTCGACGGCTCGCGACCCCACAATCTCGCGTCCACCAAGGACGATCTCGTCAGGGCGGTGACGCTTTCGTCATCGCGGACGCCATGGAGACTCTCGTCCAACGGCGGAGGCGCGGGCTGGACGGGGTGCGGCGAGCAAGGGGTCGTTTCGGCCCCGTTCTTGCCCTGAAGAGGGCTCAGGGAGGGATGCGTCGTGAAGAAGAAGGGAAACCTGCTGGCGATGGCGGCGGCGGTCCTGCTCGCGTCCGGCCTCACGCCGGCCAAGGAGGCCCCGACGGCGCAGAAGTCCTGGTCCCTCTCGGTCCCGCTCGCGGCGTCCTCGTCCCTCCGCGTCGAGAACCTGCTCGGCACGGTCAAGGTCCGCGGAACGAGCGCGACGGGGGCGGTGAAGATGGAGGTTCGCGTGGTCTCGGAGGGGGCGACGCAGGAAGAAGCGGCCACGCTCGCGGGCGGCGTCTCCGTGGACGCCGCGACCGAGGGCCCGGTGACCGCGATCCGCGTCGGGCTCCCCGCCGGCGAGACGGCGTCCGCGCTCCGCCTCCCCCGCGAGAAGGACCCGTCGATCTCGCGCTGGGTGTCGTCGATCTTCCGGAAGAAGGGCGACGCGATCGACGTCGACTACCGCGGGAACACGTACCGGATCGCGGACGATCGAAAAGCGCCGGGACTCGCCGTCGAGCTGACGCTCGCGGTCCCGTTCGGCGCCGCGGTCGTCGTTCGCCAGGAGGTCGGCTCGATCGTACTCGAATCCTCGCGAGGCGACGCGCGCCTCGAGACGCGCGCGGGGACCGTCGCCGCGGATGGCTTCCTGGGGTCGCTGTCGATCGACGGCCACGATGCGGACGTGAAGGTCACGATGTGCCAGGGGACGAAGCTCGACGTTGCGACGGGCACCGGGAAGATCGATCTGCTCGACGTGCGGGCGAGCCGGGTGACGCTCCGGACCGACAGCGGCGCGATCGGCGGGACGATCGCGGGGGCCGACGACCTCAGTGTGGACAGCGCGAGCGGACCGGTCGAGCTTGCCGGCGTCGAGCCGGTGCGCGCGGACATCAGGGCCGGCACGGGGAACGTGGATCTCTCGTCCCACCTCTCGAGGACGAAGAAGTTCGCGGTGCGGAGCGATTCCGGGAACGTCGTCCTCCGGCTCGGGGTAGGCGTAGGGTTCGATCTCACTGCCGAGACTCCCACGGGAGAGGTCAAGTCGCTGGGCCTCCCGATGACGGCGGTGGACAAGAGCGGGATCGTCTCCCGCTTCCAGCGCTGGGGCGGCGGACCCGACCTCGACGTCAAGGCGGGCGCGGGAAGCCTCACGGTGCGTCCCTACGGCGTTTCGCGCTTGGGGCTTCTCGCGAGGAAGTCGGGAAGCTAGAGCGTTTCGACCTGCCGGAGGTCGGTCGCCCCATCTCGCACCGCGGCAGCGGCCAGCCGGGTTTTCGCCCGACCATTGTCAGGATCGCGGGACGGGGGATAGCAGGAAGTTCAAGCTGCGAAACCTCAGACTCAGGTAGTGCCCCACGATGCGGTTCCTGTCAGAACTCCATGGCCTCGATGGCTTCCACGATCTTCCCGACGTTGCAGGCGTAGAAGCCAGCGGAATTGAAATTGTTGATCTCGATGACCTTCGGGCCCTCGGGGGTTTCGGCAATGTCGATGACGAAGGCCCTGGCGGGCTGCCAGCGGTTCACCATCTTCTCGGCGAACTCCAGGACGTGAGGCGGAATCTCGTCGGAGTAGAGCACCTGGGAGCCCAAGCGATAGCGGCTGCCGGTGACGATCCGGCCATCCACAACGAAGAACCGGAACTCCCCGAGGATCTCCACGCAGGAGGCCACGGCCACTTCCAGATCGGTGCCGAATCGGCCCGAGTTCTCAGCCTCTTCCATGCGGGCGGCAGCCCACTTGTCCACCTCGCCAACCTGAAGGACGATGCCGGTGAACGCCTTGTCGTCGTCGCAGGGGCGGACGAAGATGGGGAACTCGGCATCCCCGAAGAGAGACGAGAGCCTGTTCAGCGGAATGATGTCGAATGCGCTGAGGAGTTCGTGGCCGAAGTTGCGGACCCAGGCACGGACATGGAAGTTCTCATTGATGAAGCTGCCGGGAACCCAGCCACGCTCGGCGGCGACACGGGCGAGGGCGATGGCCCCACACACCATGACCAGGCCGTCCCCGGTAGGAAACACGGGCTCGGGGTAGTTCTCTACATCCTCGATGGTGTTGAGGTCCACGTTCGCGGGGGCGAGACGCCGGAGGAAGGGTAGGAACCTGACCTCCAGGTGCGGGATGCCCCCACGCTCGAGGGCGGCGAGAAGATCCCGCTGGCCCTGTTCATCGTAGAGGTTCTCCTGGACGACCCAGAACATCGCTTCCCCTTCTTACGGTCGATGATGGCGATGGCGACTCGGGTCACCGACTCACAGCGGATGATGGAGGCGATCATCGGGCCGAGTCCGCCATCCGTCGAGTCGTAGATGGAGCATAGCGCAGTCATTCTGCGCTTTCGGTCCCGGGTCCGAGAAGGGGAACTTGTGTCAACTCGCCTCCCGACCCAGAAACCAGCGCCCAAACGCGTTCTCCTCCCGGTGCCCGGGTGAAAACAACTTGTTCGCCGAGGAGTCGCGACGAGGGCGGGCGCGGCGGGAGACCGAGGCATTCGAGGATGGCCCGGATGGCCTCGGGCGACTGGATCGCCGCCCCGGGCGCACGTTTCGCCCATGACGCCCGCCTGACACCGCGCGGAGCTGGGCTATCATTGGACCGAAGCGGGGGTGCGGCGATGGACGTGGAGCGCGAGTACCGCGCGCGGGTCGACGCCATGAGCGTCGTCGAGCGGGTCGGCAGGGCCGAAGCGCTCTTCAAATGGTCGCGCGATTTCCTCGTGCGGTCGATCCTCGAGGCTCGCGGGCCGCTGTCCGGGCGGGAACTCGCCCGGGAGCTCGCACTCCGGCAGTACGGTTCGGACCCCGCGGCGCGGCAATGGATCGAGGAGCTGCGAACCCATGCGGCGCGATGAGGGATTCCAGCCGACCCTCCGAAAGCTCGTGTCCCTGCTCGACCGGTTCGGCATCCGGTTCCACCTCACGGGAGGCATCGCTTCCGTCGCCTACGGGGAGCCCCGCCTCACCCAAGACATCAACCTGGTGGTCGACGCGAAGCGCCTGATCGCCGTCGAGTCGGATTTCGTCGCCGCCCTCTCGGATGCGGGATTCGTGTTCAGCGAGGCGACGGTGCACCGGTCGATCGCGTCGGGCGGGATGTTCCAGCTTCTGGAACCCGATGAGGTGGTGAAGCTCGACATCTATACCCGATGCCTGATCCCGGGGGAGTTGGAACGATCGGTGCGCGCCGAGATCTTCCCGGGCATGTCGGTGCCCCTCGTCGCTCGCACCGACGCAGCGCTCTCCAAGTTGATCTGGATCAGCCGGGGAAGCCATCGGAGCCGGCGCGACCTGCGCTGGATCTTCGCCGGAGCGAATCCCGAGGAACTGGCCACCGTGCGTGTCGCGGCTCGGGACATGAACCTCGGAGAGCTCCTCGATCAGACGCTCGACGAGTCGGACGAGATCGAACGATAGCCGCGCGTGGGGGCTCGGAAGTTCAAGCTGAGAAACGGCGATCCATGTCCGGGAAGGGGGCCTGGTGTCAACCCGCCTCCCGGCCCGGAAACCATCGCCCGAACGCGTTCTCGTCCCGGCGCCCGGGGAACCATGACGGGCGGGTCAGCGAACAGGAGTTCGAGAACGACCGGGTGGTTCAGGAGTACTACCGAAAGCTAAGGGCCGGCACCGGGAAGACTCGATAGATCGTCCCGCCGCCCCCCTTCCGCGCCTTGACGTGGTCGATCCCGTAGCCGGGGCAGCGGCCGCTGGTCGGCAATAACGGACCATCTGCTTCCCCTTTCTTGCCAAGCCGGAACTCGCCGGCCAATTTTCACTTGACTCGCGCCTCCCGGTCCCGTACGTAGGGTGTGTACACCCATTCGAGGGCTCCCATGTGAAAAGTCGCGGTGTGCCTCGGGCTCCTCGCGGCGGTGGTGTGGTTCGCAGTTCCAGCCGTGCAAGCTCGCGATCTCACGTTTGAGGAGCGGGTAGCAGCGCTGGAGGCAATCGGGGGCTGACGTGAGGCGATCAGCGACACAGCGAAACCCACATCGGAGGCCCGTGCACAGCTGGGCGTCGGGTGTCGCGGCCCTCGTCATTTTCGTCGCGGGTTATCTCCAACCTGTCCTCGCTGACGAACTCGCGCAGTGCAGCGGCGGCCTCGACGGGACCCTCGTCGTGGGCGAGCGGTGGACGACCACGAGCGGGCGCACGGGTCCGGGAGGAACCGGACGCGACGACGCGCTCTACGAGTTCCAGGCCCAGGGCGGAGCGACGTACGCGTTTACCCTGTGCGAGGAGGGTGGCAACGCGACGTTTCAGGCGATGCTCGCCGTCCACGGCCCCGGCTGCGTCGGCGCGCCGCTGACCGCTGGCGCCGCGTCGTGCGGGTCGCGCTCGCGCCTCGAGTGGACCGCGCCGACGTCGGGAACCTACGTGTTGCAGATCGCGGGGCCCTCGGACACGGCGGGTGGGTTCACCCTCGCGTACCGCTCCCAGGGGCAGCCGAGTCGAGGCGTGGTCGTGGCTCCTGCGGACGAGCCCAGCACGCGGGGACTGGTCGTCTCCCCTTCGCGGGGCATCGAGGCGGCCGTGATTCGAGGTGGGTCGCCCGGATTCGAAGGGCGCGAGTACGTGCTGTCGAACACCACGGACGGACCGATCGAATGGCGGGTCTCCGCCACGCAACCTTGGCTGAGTATCGACTCGGGAGACGGCGCCGCGGAGTCGACGGGCGGGCTGCTCCACGCGGGAGAGAGCAGGACCGTTCGGGTCCTGGTCAACGAAGGCGTCGCGGGTCTTCCGTCGGGCGACTATCGGGACGCCGTGACCATCGAGCGCCTCCACGAGCCGGACGCGGTGAGTACCCTGCCGGCGGAGCTCAGCGTGCTCGAGCCCGGGGCGATCTCCCCGTCCGACGCGATCGTGGTCGCGACCACGGTGAACTACACCGGTCGCAACGTGTGGCTCGCGCGCGTGAGCCGCGGCGGCAGCCGCGTCTGGCAGCGGACTCTCTCCCTCGCGCCTTACTATCTCCAGGAATACAACGGCTCCCGCAGCCAGCCGGAGGATGCCCTCTACCTTCTCACCGGGGTCGAGAACAAGGCCGGCGGGAAGATCCGACTCCAGAAGTACGACGGCCTCGGGAATCGCGTTTGGGACGCTCCGGTCTCCGCAGACGCCTGGAACGTATCGGCCAGCGTCAAGGACGGCGGCGCGTACGTCAGCGACACGCACACGGGCGTGTACCGAATCGACTCGGACGGCCACGTTGTATGGGGCCCGAAGGACTGGGGACATCCCGATGCATCGGGCGGGGGGTGGTGGGTCGCGGCGGACCCGTACACGGGCGGCTTGTTCGCGGCGCATTACCCAAGCGGGACCGTCCTCAAGGCCGATCACGACGGGAACGTCCTCTGGTCGAGGACGATGAACTGGGTCGTCCGCGTCGACGCGAACCCGCTCGACGGGGGCGTTTACGTCGCGTGGGGAGGGAGCAGCGGCAGGACGACCTCGCGTCTCGGGAACCTCGGCGAGCTTTTCTGGTCCCGAGACGACTTTCCCGAGAATTCCTTCCAGAGAGAGCGCGGCGTCTTTCCCTCGGACGGCTCGCTCGTGATAGGCGCCGGCCGACGGGTCGGTCGGCTGGCCGCCGACGGAACGGCGCTCTGGTCCGTCCAGAGCGACGACAACCAGGGGCACGCGTGGGGGAACCTGGCGATCGCTCCGGACATCGAGATGGACGAGTTCTACACCGCCGACGCCGGGTTGACCCAGGGATTGAGCCGCTTCCGCGGCTCGGACGCGTCCCTGCTCTGGCACTTCGATCCCGGCTACTTCCCGGTCGCCTGGGGAGGCAACTTCTACCGGGTGTTCACCGGCATCGTCCCGATGAGCGGCCTCTGGTTGGAGCCCCAGGACGGCCTCGACGTCTCCGGGGAACAGGGTGGCCCGTTCTCCGCGACGACGAAGGAGTACACCCTCTTCAACCGCTCGAGCGGGCCGACCGCATGGTCGGCCTCGCCGAGCCGGCCTTGGGTGAGCCTGGACGCCGGCGCCGGGCCCGCGGACGGGCTCGTCTCCGGGGTGCTCGCTCCGGGGGAGCTGATCACCATCCGTGTCTCCCTGAACGACGAGGCGGCGAGGCTCGATCCGGGAGACTACAGGGACACCGTCGTTTTCCGCGACGAGAGCGCCGGGTCGGACATTGCTTCGCGCGGTGTGCGGTTGACGGTCCGTCGGCCCGGCGTGATGTACGACGACGCGTTCGATCGGGCGGACGGTCCGGTCGGCAACGGATGGTCGACCTGGTGGGGACATGAATCTCCATCGTCGCGCGTCGTGATCGAGGGCGGCGAGGTGAGCATGCCCGGGTACTACTCCGACGGCGCCGGGATCTACCGCTCACAGGCCGTCGAGTTTCCCCTCGACTTCTCGTTCGACTACCACACCCACGAGCCGCGGGGCACCCCCGCCAACCCGAATGTCGCAGGCTGGTTCGTCCTGCTCAACGGGACGGCGGGACGGAATCCGTATTACGGACACGCGCAGCTCCTCATCCGGCAGTCCTCGGGATCGCTCGGAATCGAGCGCCAGTATCACAACAGGGACGGGATCATGTGGTTCGCGCCGACCGCGACGGCGCCGGGACTTCGCGATTTCGGTCCCGACGCGAAGGCGCACGTCGAGGGGATGATCCGCCGCGACCTCGGCGGTGTGATCCGGATCTGGTACCGCGACGGGCTGGAGCCGGACCCGGTCGTCGTCCCCCTGAGCCCCGTGAGCGACGCCGACCCGGTCCCCCCGGGCTCCACCCTGACGATCGGGACGCCGAGCTATAAAGCGGGTCCGCACTATTTCGACAACTTCGAGGTGCGCAAGGCGCACCTTCTGGTCGAGCCCCTCGACGGCGTCCGGGCGTGGAGCATCGGGGGCGCGCCCATCGAGGACGGGTCGCGGACCTACACGCTACGCAACACGTCCGGCGAGCCTTTGACGTACTCCGTATCGGCGTCGCAGGCCTGGATCCGGTTGGACTCCGGGAACGGACCTAGCGACTCCCCTCTGTCGGGGACGATCTCGCCTCGCGGGAGCGCGACCGTCACGGTGCTCGTTGATCCGGCGGCGCTGCTGCTGCCGAAGGGGGAGCGAGACGAGGCCGTCACCTTCGCCAGCGTCGCGGACGGCGACGGCGACACCTCGCGCACCGTGAAGCTCTTCCTCGTGGACGAGCCGGGGATCTTCGTCGACGACGACGACACGGGCGCGATCTCGGACGGAACCATCGCGCATCCCTTCCGCAGGGTGCAGAGCGCCGTGGACGTCGCCGATCTCGAAAGCGGCCCGATCTACGTGCTGACCGGCACCTACGACGAGGGCGTCACGATCAGAACCTGCTGCGTCTCGCTGGTGGGCATGGGGGAGGGAAAGAGCGTGCTGCAGGGCAGCACGTTCGAGGGAGCGGTGGTCTACCTCGACCGGACCTCCGACGTGACCCTCCGAGACCTGGATCTCGTCGGGGGCAGGTACGGCGTCCGGGCGCGCTGGACCCAGCGCACTTCGCTCTCCTCGCTCCGCATTCACGGCCTAGGGTCGTCGGGCAGCAGCGTCTCGTACGGAATCTGGCTGGACGGCGGCGGCGACAACCACGTCGATTCCTGCGAGATCTTCGACATCGGCTCCGGTGGGACCGGATGGGGCTGGAACCGCGGGGCCGGCGTCTATCTCGACCAGGGGGAGGCGGACGTCCGGAACTGCCGCATCCACGACATCTCGTCCGCCGTCGCGAACGTCACCGGCATCGCTGCGTTCAACGCCTCGGGGGCAGTGCTCGAGAACAACGAGATCCGGTCGATCCACGCGAGCGGCTCCTACTACCCCAGCGACGCGATCGGCATCGAGATCCAGGACGGCGACGACGTGACGGTGAGTCGCAACGTCCTCTCCGACATCGTGTCGCAGTACCGGAGGGCCATGGGGATCTGGGGTTCGCGGCACGACGGCGCCGCGATCTCTGGCAACCGGATCGGCGCGATGTCGGGACGCACCCTGGCCGCCGGCATCATCCTCGGCTTGCAGTCCGGGGACCCGCTCTTCCACGCGCTCGTCGAGGACAACGACGTCGGCCTCTCGACGATCCCCGGGGGCCTCGGAACCGGGATTCGAGTCGACGACCTGCAGGTCGTCGTGAGGGGGAACTCGGTCCACGACGGCGCGGAAGGCATCGTGCTCTCCGATGCCGACCCGTCGTCGGTCAAGGGGAGCATAGTCCGGGCCAACCGGGTCGTCGGGAACCGCGGCGCCGGTCTTTCGCTGAGCAGCTCCGGTAACACCGTGTACGCGAACGAGTTCGGGATCAACGGGGTGGGCGTTCGGGTCGAAGCCGCCTCGGTGGGCGGAAACACGATCTACCACAACGACTTCCTCGGCAACGACTTCCAGGCGTCGGACCCGACGGGCGGGGCCAACCTATGGTTCGAGCCCGCGTCCTACACGGGCAACTTCTGGTCGGACTACCGCGGGTCGGATGACGGGAGCGGAACGGGCAAGCACGCGATCGCGGGGGACTGGATCGGCGACACGATGATCCCTCATCCGAGTGCTGGATTCGACGACGCGCCGTTCACCGTGCAGGACGGCTGGCTGCGCCCCACGGCCGTGTGTCCATCGGCGGTGGAGTGGGCGTGCACGGGCAACGCCTCGGGAGCGGGGACTCTCGACGGCGCCTCCAGCGTGGATCCGTCCTGCGAAGACCTGTGGTATCGATGGTCGTCGGATCGCTGCCTTCTGGACGAGCCCCTGGCCGCGACGACCCGGGCCTCCTGCCCGGTGGGCGTCGGGGGCGTGCAGTTCGTCGTCGGTGACTCCCGTTTCGAGTCCGCGCCGTGCGTGACCGAGGTTCGCGTCGTCGACACGACGCCGCCTTCGATCACCTGCCCGGCTTCCGTCACCGCCGAGTGCCAGTCCGCCGGCCAAGCCCACGTAGCGCTGGTGAAAGCGATGGCCTCCGATTCCTGCTATGGCTCGGCCGCAATCACGAACAGCTGGACATCCAATGGCGCCGATGCCTCCGGCACGTACCCGCTTGGTGCGACCGTCGTCACCTTCACCGCGACCGACGGCTCGGGAAATCAGGCGATCTGCCAGACGACGGTCACCGTGCGGGACACGATCGCGCCGGTCGTTACCGCCGTCGCCAGTCCGAACGTCCTTTGGCCGCCGAATCACAAGATGTCCACGGTGAACACGACGGTGGTCGCCACAGATGCGTGCGATCCCTCGCCCTCGCTCGTGCTCCTTTCCGTCACTTCGAGCGAACCCGACGACGCTCCAGGGATCGGCGATGGCAATACAACCGATGACATCCAGGACGCATCGCTCGGCACCCCGGATTTCCAGGTTCTCCTCCGCGCCGAGCGGGATGCAGACAGCCCGGGGCGCACGTACACGATCGCGTACCAGGTGTCCGACCATTCGGGAAACGCGGCCTTCGCGACCACGGTAGTCATGGTGCCGCACGACATGGGGCAGGGCGTCGAGCCGCTCAACCTCGTCATGGAGGACTCGAGCAGCACGGTCCTGATCTGGGGACCGGTCGATGGCGCCCGCCACTACGACATTATCCGCGGCGACCTGGCGAGCCTCAGGGTCGATGGCTCGAACATCGATCTCGGCCAGGTGGTCTGCATCGCGGCGGACACCACGGCCACGACGACGACCGGCTACGAAGACACCGCGATCCCAGAGCCCGGCCAGGTCTTCTTCTATGCCGTGCAGTACAACGACGGGACGCAGGATAGTTCCTACGGCTCGGAGTCAGCGGGGAGACCTCGCGTCGTTCCGCCTGGCGGCGGAGACTGCCAGTAGACTCGGGCGATAGGAAGTTCAAGCTGCGAAACGGCGATCCATGTCCGGGAAGGGGGCCTGGTGTCAACCCGCCTCCCGGCCCGGAAACCACCGCCCGAACGCATTCTCTTCCCGGTGCCCGGGATCTCGGTGCTCGAGGCCAGCTACATCGCCTTCCGGCTCCGTCCGTTCGTCGCGAACCCGAACAAGCGCCTCGTAAAGACGCCCAAGCTGTTCTTCTACGACACGGGGCTGCTCTGCTGTCTGCTCGGGATCCGGCACCCCGAACAGATCCGGACGCACCCATTGCGCGGCGCGATCTTCGAGACCTGGGTTGCGTCCGAGATCCTCAAGGCGCGCCCACCGCGGCCTGCCGCCGGGGCTGCTGTTCTACCGGGACCGCAACGGCACGGAGGTCGACCTTCTCGTGGAACGCGGGGGCGCCCTCGTCGCCCTGGAGGCGAAGTCGAGCCGCACGGTGGCCGGAGACTTCTTCGCCGGACTCGAGAAATTCGCCGTGCTCGCGGCGTCCCAGAAGCGCATGCCACCCTTACGGCAGGTCTTGCTCGGTCTCACCTTCACTTGATGGTGCTGGCGGCGCCCGTCTGGAGCGCCTCCAGCACCTGGTCCACCGTGAAGCTCCCGGACCTTTGGCTGGGCGGGTACTCCTTGAAGCTCTCGACGAACATGCCCACGGCCGCCTGTGCGGGAACCAAGATCCAGATCTTGTCCAGGGCCCAGCGGTCCCACATATTGGATTCGAAGTAGTACCGCTCGAACGGGTCTTGGCGCAGGTTGACCACCATCGGAAAGAAAGTCTGCTTCAGAAAGCCGCTCTTGACTGAGCCCTCCAGGATCTTGAAGTGGATCTTCCAGTCGTCGACGCGGATGGCGTTGAGGTTGGCGTTGTCGTCGAAGTAGAAGATCTCGCGGCGCGGCGACTTCTCCGCCTGACCCTTGAGGAACGGCACGAAGTTGTAGCCGTCGAGGTGGTTCTTGAACGTCTTGCTGCCGACCTGGTAGCCCTTGAGGAGCTTCTGCTTCACGTCGGGATCGCCCGCGGCCGCGACCAGCGTGGGCATCCAGTCTTCGAGCGCCATGATCTCGTTGTGGATCGAGCCGGGCTTGAGGACGCCGGGCCAGCGGGCGAGGGCGGGCACGCGCATCCCTCCTTCCCACGTCGAGCCCTTCTCGCCGCGGAACGGCGTGTTGCCGCCGTCCGGCCACGAGAAGATTTCCGCGCCGTTGTCGGTGGTGAACACCACGATCGTGTTGTCGGCGATGCCGAGGTCGTCGAGCTTCTTCAGCAGGCGCCCGACGACGTCGTCGAGCTCCATCATGCCGTCGGCGTAGAGGCCGTAGCCGCTCTTGTTGGCCCACTTGGGCGAGAGGCGCGTCCAGATGTGCATGCGGGTGCTGTTATGCCAGAGGAAGAACGGCTTGCCGGCCTTCACCGACCGCTCGATGAAGTCCAGCGACCGCGCGATCAGCTCCTCTTCGACCGTCTCCATGCGGGCCCGGGTGATGGGGCCGCTGTCCTTGCACGCCTGCTTGCCCACCTTCCCGAACCGCGGGTCCACCGTCGGGTCGTCCACATCGGTGGCCTTGCAGTCAAGCAGCCCGCGGGGGCTAAAGCGCGCCTTGAACCGCGGGTCCTTCGGATAGTCGGGGTCTTCCGGCTCCTCCTCGGCGTTGAGGTGGTAGAGGTTGCCAAAGAACTCGTCGAACCCGTGCACCGTTGGCAGCATCTCGTTGCGGTCGCCGAGATGGTTCTTACCGACCTGCGCCGTGGCGTAACCCAGCGGCGTGAGCAGCTCGGCGATCGTCGGGTCCTTGTCCTGGATGCCTTGCTTCGCGCCGGGCAGGCCGACCTTGAGCAAGCCGGTGCGGAAAGGAGTCTGGCCGAGGATGAACGCCGCCCGTCCCGCCGTGCAGGACTGCTGGCCGTAGAAATCTGTCCACAGCGCGCCCTCGTTCGCGAGGCGGTCGATGCTGGGCGTCCGCCCGCCCATCATGCCGCGGTGGTAGGCGCTGATGTTCCAGACGCCGATGTCATCGGCCATGATGAAGAGGATGTTGGGTCTCTGCTGCGCCGCCGCCGGTCCGGCCACGAGGGCCAGCACGGCGAAAGCGGCGAGCGCCGCGGTGATGAGCATCCTGCTTGTTCGCATGTCCTCCTCCTTTTGTCGTTCCCAGTTGATGTCATTCGTCACGCGATCTCCGTTCACGAGCACCGCGCACGCTCGACCCACCGCCGGGCGAGCGCCTTGATCGCCCGCGTCTTCGCGAGCCCCGGCAGCCCCTCGACCAGCAGGTTGCCGTTGGCGAGCAGGCCGATCAGCAGGCGCTCGAGGACCTGCTCCTGGCCGACGATCGACCGGCCCATGCGACCCTGGAGATCCAGGATGGTGTCTCGTGGCGCCATCGCGCTCTCCTCCATGGCCGGCGGCACGCCGACGCGATTCAGTCTCCCGCTCGTTGCACCATCGCTATTTCGACGGCTGCCCGCTCGTCATCGCCGCCATCGCCCTCGAGCGCCGGCATGAGGTTGTACCCGTCGAGGTGCACCTTGTAGTCGCGGTTGATGGCGCGGGTGCCCTTCAACAGCTTCTCCTTGATGTCGGGGTCGCCGACGGCGGCGAGCAGCGTGGGAAGCATGTCCTCGTGCGCCCCGATCGAGTTGACGATGGTGCCGGGCTTGAGGACGCCGGGCCAGCGGATGAGGCAGGGCACACGGTAGTCGCCCTCCCAGTTGGTGTTCTTCTCGCCCCGGAACATCGAGGTTCCGCCGTCGGGCTAGCTCATCACCTCCGCGCCGTTGTCGGTCGAGTACATCACGATCGTGTTGCCCACGATCCCGAGCTCCTTCAGCTTGTCTAGTAGCTGGCCGACCATGCCGTCGTGCTCCACCATGCCGTCGGCATGGATCCCGTGGCCGGTCTTGCCCACGGAGGCCGGCTTCAGGTGGGTGAAGACTTGCATTTGGGTCGAGTTCCACCGCACGAAGAACGGCTTGTCCGCCTGCTTCGTTCGGGTCATGAAGTCGAGCGCCGCGGCGGTGACCTCCTCGTCCACCGTCTCCATCCGCTTGCGGGTCAGCGGACCGGTGTCCTCGACGGATAAGGCATTCAAGCGGCGTTTTCGGCCCGACGTCCGGTTACGGAAGGCTATGTCACCCCGCCCGCCTACCCCGAAACCGATCACCCAAGCTCATTCTCCTCCCGGTGCCCGGGTGAAAACAAGCTGCGCGCCGAGGAGTCGCGCCGAGGGCTGGCGCGATCGGGCCGCCGCGCGCACACCTGTCCGGGCGTGGCGCGGAGGGTGCGGCGACGACGGGCCGCCTAGAGCTCGGCCGGGAGGAGACCGCCGAGCGCCGGGGGGGGCAGCCGGCCGCGGGCGCGAGGATGCCGTGGTATCGCACGAGATGGAACCGCGGCGGCGGCACCAGGACCGCGAGGCGCTCCACCAATTCGAGTGGATCGAGAAGCAGGTGGGTGGTGCCGTCGCGCCAGCGGTGTCGGAAGCAACAGACCAGGCGGCCGTCGGGATCGAGAGAAAGCCGGTCGGTCGCGAGAGCTGGCCGAGCGGCGTAACGGCAGAGGCGCTCCAGCCGGCGCGCGAATCCCCGCGCCGAGCGTGTTCGGGTCTCCGGGGTCGGAGGCTCAGGCCCAGTTCTGGACTCTCAGTCCCTTGAAGGCGCGGAAATCCGCCGCGTTGGCCGTGACGAGGGTGAGGCCGCGCGCGGCCGCGATCGCGGCGATCTCGCCGTCTGCGAACGGCGGCGTCGAGCCCAGGGCGGCAAGGCGGGCCCGCTCGAGGGCATGCCACTCCGCCGCGATCCGGTCGTAGTCGAGAATCGGGAAGCTCGCGGCGACGACGTCGTCGAGGTAGCGCTGGATGGCGTCACGCCGTACCCCGGCTGGAAGGCGAGCGCAGCCGCAGCGCAGCTCGTGCCAGACGATCGCGGCGATGGCGAGCTCTCCCTGGTGGCGCCGTAGCCGGTCGAGCACCCCTCGGGCCGGCTTCGGTCTCAGGGGCTCCGAGACGACGTTGGTGTCGAGGAGATACCGCAGCGTCACAGCGAGACCTCGCGGCCGCCCTCCCGCGCGCGAGCGTTGCCGAACACCTCGCCCGGGTCGATCGCGAGCTCCCCGAGGTCGACCTCGCGCGCGAACGCGGCGTAGGCCTCGGCGAAGCTCCCCTGTTTCGACGTCAGGCGGTCGTACTCCTTCCGCCCCACCAGGACCGCGACGGGTTCCCCTCGCCGCGTCAGCTCGACCGCCTTGCCGGCCTCGGCGTCCCGGACCAGCTTCGGGAGATTGGCGCGGGCGTCCGCGATCGAGTGCTTGCCGTTCATGGGCCGCTCCTCGTAATGTACATCATCATGTACATATTACGGCGGCACGGACGAGAAGGCAAGGGGCCGGTCACGCGGGAAGGTGGCGGATCGGCAACCCCATGCGCCGATCCGGGGACGTCCCGGTTGCCTTTCCTCTTTTTTTGCTTGCATACCATACATTTGTATGGTATCTTCCGGTCATCACGGGATCGGAGGGTCGAGCCATGGGACGCACGCCGGCGGGCGAGACGCGGGACCGGGTTTTCCGGTTCGTGCGGGAGCGGCTCCTCGGGGGAATTCCCCCCACGGTGCGGGAGGTCCAGGCCGCGTTCGGCTTTCTTTCTCCCCAGAGCGCGCGGGAGCACCTCGAGGGGCTCGTCGAGCAGGGGCGGCTGATAAAGGAGGCCGGCAAGGCCCGCGGCTACCGGCTTCCCGCGCGGGCCGGGAGGCCGCCGGTGCTGGTTCCGCTCCTCGGCCGGGTGCCCGCGGGCCCCCTCGACGCGGCGGTCGAGGACCTCGAGGGATACCTGCCGGTCGAGGGGGGGCGCGCGTCCGGCGAGCTGTTCGGCCTGCGCGTCCGCGGCGAGAGCATGACCGGCGCCGGGATCCTCCCCGGCGACATCGTCGTGGTGCGCCGCCAGTCCCGCGCCGAGACGGGGGAGATCGTGGTCGCCCTCGTCGGCGACGAGGCGACGGTGAAGCGGCTGCGGGTGCGCGGCAAGCGCGTCGAGCTGCACGCCGAGAACCCCGCGTTCGAGCCGATCGTGCCCGACCCGAAGCAGTTCTCGATCCTCGGCAAGGTGGTCGAGGTGCGGCGGTACCTGGAGGGACGATGACCTTAGCGCCCGATCGTGTCTTTGAGCCCGGCACCGGCTCGCATCGGGCCCGTGGGTCCCGTGCGGCGACCTCCCTCGGCGACGACCCGCATCGGCCGCGCGAAGGGTCGAGCAAGCGCGATGGCGCGGACCCTAGCGCCATCGCGCTCGACCCTTCACGCGGCCGTGCAGGGGTCCCCGTCGCCTCGGGCATTGTCGCCGCACGGGACCCACGGGCCCGATGCGAGCCGGCGGAGGCGCCGACGCCGGCCCTCTCGGGGGTTGCTGTCCCTCGCCCGGCGTGGAAGCTCGAGGCGATCGCGGGAAGGCTCGCGGAGGTGTCGGCGGGGGCGGCGGGGGCGCCGCTGACGGCGGCGTTCCGGCTGGTGCTCGAGGCGCAGCGGCGGCGGGAGCCGGTCGCGTGGATCGGGCGAAAGGAGTCGCCGTTCTTCCCGCCGGACGTCGCCGAGGCGGGGATCGACCTGGCCGCGCTGCCGGTGGTGTGGGCGCCCGACGCGACGGCTGCCGCGGGGGCCGCCGACCTTCTCGTGCGCTCGGGGGCGTTCGGCCTCGTCGTGATCGATCTCGGCGCGCGCGAGAGCTTCCCGATCCCCGTGCAGGCGCGCTTGGCCGGGCTCGCGCGGCAGCACGGCGCCGCGGTCGTCTGCCTCACGGAGAAGGAGGACGGGCGCGCCTCGATGGGCTCGCTGGTCGCGGTGCGCGCGCACGCGGCGCGGGCGGGGCGCGAGAAGGATCGCTACCGCTGCGAGACGCGCGTCCTCAAGGACAAGGGGGGCCGCCCGGGGGGGCGGCACGCGGAGGTTTGCCGTGGACCGGACGGCCTGCATTGATCTTCCCGGGTTCCCGCTGCAGCTCCTGCTGCTGCGGCACCCGGACTGGCGCGAGCACCCCGCCGCGGTCGTCGAGGCGGACAAGCCGCAGGGGATCGTGCTCTGGGTGAACGAGCGGGCGCGCGCGCTGCGGGTCCTGCCGGGGATGCGTTACGCCGCGGGGCTTTCTCTGGCGCCGGGGCTCAGGGCCGGTGTCGTGTCCGGGGAGGAGATCCGCGAGGGTGTTACAGCGCTCGCCGAGAGGTTCCGCAAGTTCACGCCGAACGTCGAGCCGTCGGCCGACGAGCCCGGCGTGTTCTGGCTCGACGCGCGCGGGCTCGAGCGGCTGTTCCCTTCCATGGACGAGTGGGCGGGCCGGCTGCACGCGGAGGCCGGGCGGGCGGGCTTTACGGCGAACGTCGTCGTGGGCTTCAAGCGCTTCGGCACCTACGCGCTCGCGAAGGCGCACCGCGGCGTCCACGTCCTGAAGAACGCGGCGGAGGAGTGCCAGGGGGCGCGCGCCGTTCCGCTCGACCGCCTGGCCCTGCCCCCCGCGGCGCGGGACGCGCTCGCCCGCCTCGGGATCGCGACGGTCGGCGGGTTCACCGATCTCCCCGAGGGCGGGATCGCGACGCGCTTCGGCCCCGACGTGCGCCGGCTGCACCGGCTCGCGTCCGGCGACCTCGAGGTGCCCCTTCAGCCCGAGCGGCCCGACGTTCCCGCGATGCGCCGCCTGATCCTCGACCATCCCGACGAGGACGCGGGGCGCCTGATCGCGGCGGTCGAGGGGATGCTGGGGCCCCTCCTCGACGAGGTCGCCGAGAAGGGGAGAGCGCTCGCGGAGCTGACGCTGGGCCTGAGGTTCGAGCGGCTGGGCGACCACGTCGAGAAGCTGAGGCCGGCGTCCCCCTCGCTCGACGCGGGGATCCTCATGGAGCTGGTGCGGCTCCGGCTCCAGGCGTTGCGGAAGCTTCCCGACCGCGTGGCCGAGGTGGTCCTCGCGGCCGGCGAGACCGAGGCGGCGCCTCGCCGGCAGCGGCTCTTCCCCGAGGCGGGCGGGCGCGACCTCGCCGCCGCGAACCGGGCGCTGGCGCGCCTGCGCGCGCGCCTCGGCGACGACGCGGTGGTGCGCGCGCGGCCGCGCGACGCGCACCTCCCCGAGGCGAGCTTCGCCTGGGAGCGGCTCGAAACGCTCGGCGACGCGGCGCCGAGACCCGTGGACGAGCCGCGCATGATCCGGCGGATCCACGCGCACCCGCGCCCGCTCCCGCCCCGCGAGCGGCACGAGCCCGACGGCTGGATGCTGCGCGGCCTCGAGCAGGGGCCGGTGGTGCGCGTCCTCGGCCCCTACGTCGTCTCCGGCGGCTGGTGGGAGCGCCCCGCGCACCGCGACTACCACTTCGCCGAGACGAAGGACGGCGAGATCCTCTGGGTGTTCTACGACCGCATGGCGAGGCGGTGGTTTCTGCAGGGGAGGGTGGAATGATGAGCCGGAACAACTTGTCGGCGCTCGTCTGGAACGCGAAGCGACCGGTGTGGATCCTGTGGAGGGACGACACGATGGCGACGAGCTACAAGAGCTGCCAGAGCTGCGGCATGCCTCTGAGCAAGGACGAGAAGGGAGGCGGCACCAACGCCGACGGGAGCCGGAGCCGCACGTACTGCAGCCATTGCTTCGCGGACGGGCGCTTCGCAGAGCCCGGCATCACCGCCGGCGAGATGCAGGCCCTCGTGAAGGGGAAGCTGCGAGAGATGGGCTTCCCGGGCTTCGTGGGCTGGTTCTTCGCGCGGAAGATCCCGAAGCTCGCGCGTTGGAGCGGGAGACGCGCGGAGTGACCACGGGCAGGCAGCCGCGCCCGGAGAGCCGGATGGCGATGGGCGAGCCCGACAATACGTGTTTCCAGGACGCAACGCATCGGGCCTCGGCGGGTTGCAGGTTGGGGTATGGCATGGCGATCATCCCGCGGATGTTGCCCGGCCCGCCGGGAACGAGGCTGCGGTTTTGAAATCACAGACTGTGATCTCAAAGTCGAGACGCGGCGGCCGGCGCCACGCGCCATGGGTGTTCACGGGGCATGGCACCATCGAGGCTGAATCGCAGGAGCTTGGCCATGGCGGGTGAGAAAAAGGTCGCGCGACGAGTGAGGCCTGCTCTGATCCCTTCGGAGCGCATCGAGCGCGCGATCCTCGTTCTTCGCGGCCACAAGGTCATGCTTGATGAACAACTGGCTGCACTGTACGAGGTCCAAGTCAAGGTGCTGAACCAGGCGGTGAAACGCAACATCGAGCGCTTTCCCGAGGATTTCATGTTCCAACTCACCCCCGAAGAGGCGGAGTCTTTAAGGTCACAAACTGTGACCTTAGAAACCGGACGCGGACAACATCGAAAGTACCAGCCCTACGCCTTTACCGAGCAGGGAGTGGCAATGCTCTCCAGCGTCCTGCGCAGCCAACGCGCCGTCCGAGTCAACATCGAGATCATGCGGGCCTTTGTTCGCCTCCGCCGCATGCTTTCGAACCACGCGGCGCTCGCCCGCAAGCTTGCCGAGCTGGAGCAGCGCTACGACGTGCAGTTTCGTGCTGTCTTCGACGCCATCCGGGAATTGATGGCGCCGTCCGGTACGCCACGCAAGCGGATCGGTTTCGTGACCAAGAATGGTGCGTGAGGAAGCCTTCGGAGAATTCATGGGGTATCGGCGACTCCCATGTCCACCTACGTCCCGCTCTGGTGCAAGTCGTGCTTCTCGTTCCTCGAGGGGGCTAGTCACCCCGAGGAGCTGGTCGAGGCGTGCGCGGCGAGCGGGATCGAGGCGCTGGCGCTCACCGACCGCGACGGCGTGTACGGCATCGTCGAGGCGCACGTCAAGGCGCAGGAGACCGGCGTCCACCTGGTCCTCGGCTCCGAGATCTCGGTGGACGACGGCTCGACGATCGTGCTCCTCGCGACCAGCCGCAAGGGCTACGGGAATCTCTGCCGGCTGATCACCGAGGGCCGGCGCCGCTCCGAGAAGGGCTCGAGCAGCGTCGGCTGGCGCGAGGTGTGCGAGCACGCGGGCGGCCTGATCGCGCTGTGGGGCGGCGACCGCAGCCTGCTCGCGGGGGCGGCGGACCCCTTCTTCGTCGCGCACGGCCTGCGCGAGGCGTTCGGCGACCGGCTCTACGCGATGGCCGCGCGCCACCGGCGCGCGGAGGAGCCGCGGCAGCGAGGCGCGCCTGCGCGCAGCGCGCCGAGAAGCTACCGGATCCCGGTCGCCGCCGCGCACGAGGTCCTCTACCACACGCCCGCGCGCCGCGACGCTGCAGGACGTGCTCACCTGCATCCGCCACGGGGTGACGCTCGTCGGACGCGGGGCGCCTGCTGAAGCCGAACGACGAGCACGCGCTCAAGCCGCCGCACGCCTTCGCGCGCCTGTTCGACGACGACCACGCCGCCGTCGCGCGCACCGCCGAGGTCGCCGCGCGCTGCACGCTTCTCGCTCGACGCAGATCCGCTACCGCTACCCGTCGGAGAGCCTGCCCGACGGGAAGACCTCCGCCGGCGTGGCTGCGCGAGCTCGACCTTCGACGGGGCGCGCGGGCGCTACGGCGGCGCGGTCCCCGAGCGACGTCGCGCGGCAGCTCGAGAAGGAGCTCGACGCTCATCGACGAGCTCGACTACTGCGGCTACTTCCTGACGATGTGGGAGATCGTCCGCTTCTGCCGCGAGCAGCGGGATCCTCTGCCAGGGGCGCGGCTCGGCGGCGAACTCCGCGGTCTGCTACTGCCTCGGCATCACCGCCGTCGATCCGGTGCGCATGGGCCTGCTCTTCGAGCGCTTCCTCTCGCGCGAGCGCGCCGAGCCGCCCGACATCGACCTCGACATCGAGCACGAGCGCCGCGAGGAGGTGATCCAGCACGTCTACGCGAAGTACGGCCGCGACCCACGCCGCGATGGTCGCGAACGTGATCCGCTACCGCGCCGCGCTCGGCGGTGCGCGACGTGGGCAAGGCGCTCGGCATCCCCGAGACCGCGCTCGACCGCGCTGGCGAAGCTGCTCTCGCACTACGGCGACGTCGCGCCCGAGGCGTTCGCCGCAGGCGGGGCTCGACCCGGAGCACCCCGTCGCACCGCACCTGCTCCGGCTCGCCGAACGAGATCCTCGACTTCCCGCGCCACCTCTCGATCCACCCCGGCGGCTTCCTGCTCGGCCACGAGCCGGTCACGACACTCGTGCCGATCGAGAACGCGACGATGGCGGACCGCACGGTGATCCAGTGGGACAAGGACGACATCGAGGAGCTCGGCCTGTTCAAGGTGGACCTGCTCGGGCTCGGCGCGCTCACCCAGCTCCACCACGCGTTCGACCTGCTCGCGCGAGCACCGCGGCGTCGACCTCGTCGATGGCGACGATCCCGCGCCGAGGACCCGGCGACCTACGACATGATCTGCCGCGCCGACACGGTCGGCGTGTTCCAGATCGAGAGCCGCGCGCAGATGGCGATGCTGCCGCGCCTGCAGGCCGCGCACCTTCTACGACCTCGTCATCGAGGTCAGCATCGTGCGCCCCGGCCCGATCACCGGCGGCATGGTGCACCCGTACCTGCGGCGGCGCGACGGGCGAGGAAGAGGTCGATCTACCCGCACCCGTCGCCTCGAGCCGGTGCTCGCGAAGACGCTCGGCGTGCCGCTGTTCCAGGAGCAGGTGATGCGCCTCGCGATGGTCGCCGCCGACTACACGCCGGGCGAGGCCGACCAGCTGCGCCGCGACATGGCGGCGTGGCGCAAGACGGGGCGGATCGAGCGGCACCGCGAGCGGCTCGTCTCGCGCATGACGGCGAAGGGCATCGCGCCGGAGTTCGCCGAGCGCGTCTTCGAGCAGATCCGCGGCTTCGGCGAGTACGGCTTCCCCGAGAGCCACGCGGCCAGCTTCGCGCTGATCGCCTACGCGACCGCGTGGCTGCGCCGGCACTACCCCGACGAGTTCACCTGCTCGCTGCTCAACGCGCAGCCGATGGGCTTCTACTCGCCCGCGACGATCGTCGAGGACGCCAAGCGCCACGGCGTCCCGATCCTTCCGGTCGACGTCGCCGTCAGCGGTTGGGACTGCACGCTGGAGCCCGGCTCGGCTCCGGAGTCCGGCGGATGTGCCTTGGAACGGGTCCGTACAGTCGGGCGGCTCGAGTCCGTGGGTCCTCGTGCGGCGACCTCCCTCGGCGACGACCCGCATCGGCCGCGCGAAGGGTCGAGCAAGCGCGATGGCGCAGACCCTAGCGCCATCGCGCTCGACCCTTCGCGCGGCCGTGCAGGGGGCCCCGTCGCCTCGGGCATCGTCGCCGCACGAGGACCCACGGACTCGAGCGAGGTCGGTGCGGGGCGCGGCGGCGGCCAGCCGGAGCGGCCCCGGTCCTTCGCGATACGGATGGGGCTGCGGTACGTGAAGGGGCTGGGCGAGGGGGACTGGAAGCGGATCGAGGCGGCGCGGAGCGAGCGGGCGTTCGAGTCGGTGGACGATTTCGCGCGGCGGACGCGGCTCGACGAGGGGTCGGTCGTGCGGCTCGCGGAGGCGGGGGCGCTCGCGCGCTTCGAGCCGCGCAGGCGGGGAGCGCTGTGGGCGGCGAAGGGGGCGGCGCGCGCCACGCGGGCGGCGATGGACCTCGAACGCGACGAGGCGACGCCGGCGTTCGCGCGGCTCGACCCGGTCGAGACGATCGGCTGGGATTACCGGACGACCGGCCACAGCCCGCGCGGCCACCCGTTGGCGCCGCTCCGCGAGAAGCTCCGCGCGCGCCGGCTCCCGGACGCGCGCACCCTGTCGGGCCTCCCGCACGGCCGTCTCGTCCATTTCGCGGGGCTCGTGATCTGCCGGCAGCGCCCCGGCACGGCGTCGGGGGTCGTGTTCATGACGCTCGAGGACGAGACCGGCTTCGTGAACGTCGTGATCTGGAGCCGCGTGTACGAGAAGTACAAGGTGCTGGTCAAGACCACGAGTTTCCTCGGCGTGAGCGGGAAGCTGCAGGTCCAGGACGGCGTCGTGCACCTCGTGGCCGAGAACTTCTGGACGCCGAAGCGGCTCCTCGAGCTCCCTAAAGTCGGGAGCCGGGACTTCCACTGAGCGGGAGGGCATGCGCTACCATGGCGCCGACCGGGCCGGAAGAGGAGGACGCCGACCGATGAAGCCGATCCTGCACCTGCTGATCAACGCTGCCGCGCTCTGGGCCGCGGTGCTCATCGTCCCCGGAATCACCTACGACCGCAGGCTGATGCCGATGCTCGGCGTGGCCCTGGTGTTCGGTCTCGTGAACGTGCTGGTCAAGCCGATCGCGACGCTCCTGAGCTTGCCGTTCGTCATCATGACGCTCGGCCTGTTCCTGCTCGTGATCAACGCCGCGATGCTGTGGCTGACCAGCGTGCTCTCGGGAAAGCTCGGGCTCCACTTCCACGTCGCCGGTTTCGTCCCGGCGGTCCTCGGCTCGATCGTGGTCAGCTTCGTGAGCCTGGTGCTCTCCGCGTTCGTGAAGAGCGGAAAGGGCGGCTAAGCGCTCGCCGGGGGCGGGGATCCGCCCTCGCGGTTCCGGCGGGCGGCGAGCCGGCGCACGAGAAGCACGGCGAGCGTGAGGGAGACGGCCAGGAGCAGCACGCACGCCACCGGGACCACGACGGCGAGCGTGGCGGTCACGGCCGCTCCGATCCACTCGAGGGTCGCGACGACCGGATTGCCGAGGCCGCCGGTCAGCGCGGTCGACTTCACGCGGAGCAGCACCGTCGCTCCCTGGACCCCGGCCGCCGCCCCGCCGCCCGCGATGATCGCGACGGCCCAGCGCACCTGGGGCGGGACGTCCACGAGCACCGACGCGCTGGCCACGATTCCCGCCAGAACCGCCGCGGGGGTCGCGATCGTGTCCAGGACGTGGTCGAGCCAAAGGACGTAATACGCGACGACCTCGACCGCCGTCGCCGTCGCGAACGCGACGAGGGCCGGGGTGCCCGCCATCCACTGGAAGCCGCCGGCGAGCGTGACGAAGCCGAAGCGCGCGGCGACCGAGACGGCGAGCAGCGGAACGAAGACCCGGAACCCGCACGCGGCCGCGAGTCCGACCCCGAGACAGGCGGCGATCAGGGTGTCCATGCGGCCGGGGTCAGAGGTAGTTGTCGGTCAGGACGCGGTCGAAGAGCCGCTGCATCTCCTCCTCGCCGCTCACGAGCCGCAGGCGGTGGTGGAAGCATGCCTTTCGCTCGCACCCCTCGACGAAGCCCCCGTGCGGCAGGCGCAGCACGAACATCGGCGCCGAGCAGATGCCGCAGCGATCCGACGCCGACTGGAGCGACACGCCGCACCGCGGGCAGGAGAGCTCCACCACGACGCCGTCGGCGAGGGTCCCCTCGATCACGTTGTCGTACCGGCCGTAGAACGGGTCCACGTGGAGGTGGCCCTCGCCCCCGGCATGGCGGTAGACCAGGTGGATCGAGGGCTCGCCGTGGATCGGCACCCCGGCGTCCATCAGGTCGCAACCCTTGGGGCAGCGGGCGTGCCGGACGAGCAGGCTGCCGGCGGGTACGTCGATCTCGATGCGCTCGCCTTCGTCGTGCATGTCGTGCCTCCTCGTGGGGGTCGAGGCCGCTCTTTCCGGAGACCGCGCGCCGGGGCACCGCGCGTTCCCGCCGGTGCGGCTACTTCCTGCGCCGGTACTTGAAGACCTCCGAGCTCTCCTGGCCCTTCGCCTTCCACGCCCACGACTGCGAGAAGCGGTCGGGCCCGTCGAAGGTCACCGTCAGCCCGTGCATGTGCCCGTCGTCGGGCGACTTCAGGTTCGTGGCGTCGAGGTACTTGAACGTCAGCGTGCTCGGGTCGGCCGACGCCTCCGCGACCATGCGCGGCTGGTTTCCCGCGCCGCAGTAGTGCGTCATCATCAGCTTGGCGCCGTCGAGGTGGTAGATCGTCACCATCGCGTCCGGCTCCTTCCCGTAGCTCATCGTCTCGACGATCGCCGACCCGCTCGACACGACCTTGTAGGTCACCGTCGTGACGGCCCCGTCGTCATGCTTGTTTTCCCAGGTGCCGACGAGCGACTTGAGCTTTTCGAAGCCCGCCTGGCCCGAAGGCTGCGCGAGGGCCGCGACGGTCGAGATCGCGATCACGGGGAGAAGCGCCGAAAATCTATGGGCAAGGACATGGGTCCTCATGGGGTCCTCCTTTTCCTAGGTCCACGCATTCTAATGCAGTTCGCCGCGCCGGGCTCCGGAACGGTTTCCCGCGGCCCGACTTGCGTTTCCGACAAGGCCGGCGTAGAAGCAGCGCTGGGACGGCTGGGCAATCCCGACTCGAGGAGCCATGACCGACAAGCCACGGACCCGCGCACGATCGCGGAGAGCGAAACTCCGCAAGAGCCACGAGCCGCCGCCGGTCGTCGCCAAGCTGGGATGGCGGTACCACCATCTCGGCATCCCGACCGGCGCCAGGCGCCGAGGCGAGACGCATCTCGAGAAGTACGGCCTCCACGTCACGGGTTTTCCTACGAGCCCGTACGGCATCGAGTGGATGCGGTTCGACGAGGACAGCCCGGTCCACCCGCTCATCAAGACGCTGCCGCACGTCGCGTTCGAGGTGGACGACCTCGAAGCGGCGCTGGAGGGACAGGAGGTCATCGGCGCGCCCGGTTCGCCGTCCAAGGACGTCCGCTCGGCGATGATCGTCGTGGACGGCGCGCCGGTGGAGCTCATCTGGTTCAGGAAGCCGGCGAGGCGAGACAAGAAGTAGCGCCGCGGTCGCCGCCGGTCCTTCTCGAGACAGGGTAGACTTGCGGGGCGGGGCCGTCCGGCCCCGCAAGGGAGACGACGCCATGCCGAACCCCGATCCGCATCCCGCCGAGGTGCTCGACGTGCTCCGCCGCCAAGGCCCCAAGACCCGCATCGCGGTGGCCGGCGCCAGCAAGGATCCGTCGAAGTACGGGAACATCATCGTGCGGAACCTCAAGGAGAAGGGATACACCGTGCTTCCGGTGAACCCCAAGGAGGACACGATCGAGGATCTTCCGGTCGCCCACTCGGTCGCGGAGCTCACGAAGCCGGTAGACATCCTGGTCGTGGTCACGCCGCCCCCGGTGACGCTCGGCGTGCTGCGCCAGGCGGCCGAAGCGGGACTCCCCGCCGTGTGGCTCCAGGACGGGAGCTTCGACGACGCCGTGCTGGAGCTCGCCGCGGCCTCGCCGTTCAAGACCGTCCATCACGCTTGCGTCATGGTGGTGAGCAACTACTGACCGCGTCCACCGGGTGAGCCGCTCCTCGATGGGTCCAACTCCACGACACCGCGAGCGCCTTCTCGTCGCGGCGCTCTGCGCCGTCGCGGCGGTCCGGGTCCTCGTGCTCGCCGCCGCGTTCCCGCTGTTCGACAACGTGGACGAGACCTCTCACTTCGATCTCGTCTACCGCTACTCGCGCGGCGACGTCCCCCGCGGGCTCGCGCCGAAGTCCGCCGAGGCGGTGCGGATCATCCGGTACAGCAAGACGTGGGAGTACGTGGACACGCCGCAGAGCTTCCCGGGCGGACGGACGCCGCCGCCGGGTTGGGCCGTGCCGCGGGCGGTACTGGACCGGGCGCTCGCGGCCGCGGTGGCGGAGGACGCGACACTCACCAATGCCGAGGGGACGCAGCAGCCGCTCTACTACTTCCTCGCCGGCGCGTGGTACCGCTTGGGAGAGCTTCTCGGCCAGAGGCAGGGGTTCGGCCCCTACTGGATCCGCTTCCTGAACGCCCCGCTCGTCGCACTCATGGTCTGGGTCGTGTACCTCGTCGCGGGAGCGCTCGTTCCCGGCGCCACGACGGTGCGCCTCGGTGCGACGGTCCTCGCGGCCTTCTTCCCGCAGGACGCGTTTCTCTCGATCGGCAACGACGTCCTCGCGCCCGTGATGGTCGGCCTGGCCTTCCTCGCCCTGGTCAAGCTGGTGGATGGCGAGCCGAGGGGGATCGCGCCGCACGTGCTTGCCGGCCTCGCGGTCTCGGCGAGCGTCCTGGCCAAGCTGACCAACGTTCCGGTTCTCGGCGTCGCCGCGGCCGTCGCGGCGGTCGAGCTGCTCGACGCCCGAAGGAGCGGGAAGTCGAGCGCGGCGTGGCCGCGGGTCGTGGCGCTCGCCGCGGCGATCGTGCTCCCGGCGGGGCTCTGGGCGGCGCGCAACCACGCGATCCTCGGCAACTTCACCGGCATGCCGCAGAAGGCGGCGCGGCTCGACTGGACGCCGAAGCCGCTCGGCGAGGTGCTCGACCACCCGATCTTCACGCCGTCGGGCCTCTGGCACTTCCTCGACGGACTGCTCGCGAGCTTCTGGAGAGGGGAGTTCTACTGGCACGGGGAGCGCCTGGCCTGGGTGGGGACCGACGTGTTCTACGTTCTTTCCTCTCTCCTGCTCCTCTCGGTAGCCGCGTTCGCGGTCCTGGGGCGCCGGCGGAAGGGCGCTCGCGACGGACGCTTCGGGCTTCGGATGGGGTTGCTGCTCCTGCTGCTCTCCGTGCTCCTCCTCGCCTGGGGGTCCATGGCGTACGACTTCGGCCGCTGCCGCTATCCGTCGAGGGAGCTTCCGTTCATCACGTCGGGCAGGCTGATGGGAGGCGCGCTGGCGCCGTTCCTCTGCCTCTACGTCCTCGGGCTCGACCGGCTGCTCTCGCGCTTCGGCGCGGGGCGCGCCGTACTGCCGGTCGTGGCGCTCGTCGCGGCCGCGATCACCGCGGTGGAGCTCGTCCTGGCGCTCGGCGCCTTCGCGAGCCGGTTCAACTGGTTCCACATGCCGGCCGCCTGATCGGCAGCCGGGTGCCTTTTCGGCCGCGCGTCCCCGTATAATCGGGCGCCCCGGGCGTCCCGGCGCGAAAGGCCGCGCGGGATCCTCCGGGCGGGGAGCGCCATGCCACGCCAGGCCGTCTCGTTCCTGCTGGTCCTCGCCATCGCCGCCGCGCTGTCGTGCGGCGGGACGGCCGATGCGCCGAACGGCGGCAAGGTCGTCGGCGTCACGCTCCTCACCCGGGGCCACCTCTTCTATCGCGACCTCGAGGAAGGGCTCGTCGCCGAGGCGGCGAAGGACGGCTACCGGCTCGTCGTGACGTCGGCGGACTTCGACCTCGGGAAGCAGGCCGCGCAGATCGAGGACTTCGTCGCGCGGAAGGTGGATGCGATCGTCGTGTGCCCCGTGGACTCGAAGGGGGTCGGCCCGGCGATCCGGCGGGCCAACGCCGCGGGGATCCCGGTGTTCACCGCCGACATCGCCGCGCAGGAGGGGGACGTCGTCTGCCACATCGCGTCCGACAACGTGGCCGGCGGCAGGCTGGCCGGCGAGTACCTCGCGAAGCTCCTTCGCGGCAAGGGCAAGATCGCGATCGTGAACCAGCCGGCGATCACGTCGGTCCTCGACCGCGTGGAAGGGTTCCGGCAGGCGGTGTCGAAGTTCCCGGAACTCGCGATCGTCGCCGACGTGAACGGGCAGGGGGTCCGCGACCGCGCGCTCGAGGTCGCGGCCGACGTCCTGCAGGCCCACCCCGACCTCGACGGGATCTTCGGGATCAACGACGACTCGGCGCTCGGGGCGATGGACGCCGCGCGGCAGCTCGCGCGGGAGCGGGTCGCGATCGTCGGGTACGACGCCACCCCGCCCGCGGTGGACGCGATCCGGAAGGGATCGCCGCTCAAGGCGGACGTGATCCAGTACCCGCGGAAGATCGGCGCCGCGACCGTCGAGATGATCCGCCGCCACTTCGCGGGGGAGACGCTCCCGAAGACGCTGCCGGTCGAGGTGGGCATCGTGGATCGCGCCGCCCTGGAACAATGAGCGCTCTTCTCGAGCTGCGGGGGATCGTCAAGAGCTACGGCGAGGTCCGGGCCCTCGACCGCGTGGACTTCAGTCTCGGCCGCGGGGAAGTTCACGCCCTCGTCGGCGAGAACGGCGCCGGCAAGTCCACGCTGATGAAGATCCTCGCCGGCGCGATCCCGAAAGACGCAGGCAGCGTGCTGCTCGACGGGGAGGAGGTCGCTCTCGACTCCCCGGCCGCCTCGCGGCGCCTCGGCATCGGGATGATCCACCAGGACCTGAAACTCGTTCCCGAGATGACCGTCGCCGAGAACCTGCTCCTCGGCTCCGAGCCCCGGCTCGGCCGGACGCCGTTCCTCGACCGCCGCGCGATGGCGCGTGCCGCGCGAGAGGCCTTGGCGCAGCTCGGCGAGGACTTCGATCCTCGGGAGAAGGCGGGGCATCTCGGCATCGCGCGCCAGCAGATCGTCGAGATCGCGAGGGCGATCTCGCGCAGGGTGAGGATCCTGGCGCTCGACGAGCCGACGGCGCCCCTCACGGGGCCCGAGATCGCGCGGCTGTTCGAGGTCGTCCGGCGCCTCAAGTCGGAAGGGACGGGGGTCATCTACATCTCGCACCGGCTCGACGAGGTGTTCGAGATCGCCGACCGCGTGACCGTGCTGCGCGACGGCCTCACGGTCGCGACCGCGCCGGCCGCGGGGATCGACCGCGCGACGCTGGTGAGGTGGATGGTCGGGCGCGACGTCGCGGAGGGCGCGCGCGAGGCTCCCGGGGCCATCGGCGAGGAGATCCTGAGGCTCGAGGGGATCGGGGCCGGCTCGCTCGGTCCCGTGGACCTCGTGCTCCGCCGCGGGGAGATCCTCGGTCTCGCGGGTCTCGTCGGCGCGGGACGGACGGAGCTGGCGCGGCTGATCTTCGGGGCCGACCGGCCGGAGCGGGGAAGGATGCTCCTCCTCGGGCGGGAGATCGCTCCCCGCTCGCCGAGGGAAGCGATCGACCTCGGGATCGCCCTCCTCACGGAGGACCGGAACCGTCTGGGGCTCGTATCGACGATGAGCGTCCGCGAGAACGTCACGCTCGCGGGACTGAGGGCGCTCGGCCGCGGGATCTTCACGAGCCGCGGGACGGAAGAAGCAGCGGCGCGGCGCCACGTGGAGCGGCTCCGCATCCGGACCCCTTCCCTCGACGCCGGGGTGGACCAGCTGAGCGGCGGGAACCGCCAGAAGGTGGTCCTGGCCCGCTGGCTCGAGACGCGGTCGAGAGTGCTGATCTTCGACGAGCCGACCGCCGGTGTCGACGTCGGTGCGAGGGCCGAGATCCTCGCGCTGATCCGCGAGCTGGCCGCGGGAGGCGCCGGGGTGATCGTGGTCTCGTCGGACCTGCCGGAGCTGCTCGGCCTGTGCGATCCGATCGTCGTCCTTTGCCGGGGGAGGGTCGCGGGGCGGCTCTCGGCCGCGGAGGCCACCCAGGAGCGGGTCATGACGCTCGCGACCGGCGGCGGGAGGGAGGCGGCGTGAGCGGGAGCGCCGGCGGAACGGGGTGGCGGCGGATCGCCGAGTTGGGGCTGGCCGCGGCCCTGGCGCTGGAGTGCCTCGCGTTCGCTCTCCTCTCGCCGCACTTCTTCACCGCCGAGAACCTCCTCAACGTTTCGCTCCAGGCCTCCATCACCGCGATCATCGCGGCCGGGATGACCTTCGTGATCCTGACGGGAGGGATCGACCTGTCGGTCGGGTCCGTGGTCGCGGTCGCGGGGATCGTCGCCACCTCGACGCTCAAGACCGGCCTCTCGCCGGCGGCGGGGATCGCGCTCGGGGTCCTGCTGGCCCTCGCCTTCGGGGCGCTCTCGGGGTCGATCGCCGGGCTGTTCGTCACCCGCTTCTCGGTCGCCCCCTTCATCGTGACCCTGGCGCTGATGACCGTCTGGCGCGGGACCGCGTTCGTCGCGACGCAGGGGCGCCCGGTCTGGGAGCTGCCGGAGAGCTTCGGCTACCTCGCGAGCGGCCGGCCCCTCGGGGTTCCTCTTCCGTCGCTCGTGATGCTCGGCGTCTACGCCGCCGCCCACGTGGCGCTCCTCCACACCCGTTTCGGCCGGTACGTGCTCGCGGTCGGCGGCAACGCCGAGGCCGCGCGGCTCGCCGGGATACGAACCGGGCGGATCGTCGCGGGGGTGTACGTGCTCTGCGGCGTGCTCTCGGCGGCGAGCGGCGTGCTGCTCGCGTCGCGGATGAACTCGGGGCAGCCGAACGCGGGGCTGATGTACGAGCTGGACGTGATCGCCGCGGTCGTCGTGGGGGGACGAGCCTCTCCGGCGGGCGCGGCTCGATCGCGGGGACCTTCCTCGGCGCGATGCTGATCGCCGTGCTGAGGAACGGGCTGAACCTCCTCAACGTGAACTCCTATGTCCAGCAGGTGGTCGTCGGCGCCGTGATCCTGCTCGCGGTGCTGGCGGACACGGCGAGAAAAAAATGAGGTGGCGCATGTCGATCCGAGGGGCGTTGGCGATCCTCCTGCTCGCGGCCACGCCGGCCGTGGGCGCGACCGCGGTGGACGGGCTGGCGGACAGGCTCGACGCCGCGACGCGGCTCTCGTTCGACGACTGGAAGGCGAGCCCCGACCTCAAGACGGGGAGATTCGAGGGGGACGCGCCGGCGAAACCGGACTTCGACGACTCGCGCTGGGACAACCTGAAGTTCAAGGAGAAGATCTACCCCGACTCGTGCTGGCTCCGGAAGACGATCGTCCTCCCCGAGACTTACCTGGGCCAGAAGGTCGCCGGCCGGGCGCGCATCCTCGTCACCGTGGACGACGCCGGGACCCTGTTCGTGAACGGCGAGAGCCGCGGGTACTTCGGGTGGGACGGGACCTTCGATCTCACTCCCGACGCGAAGCCGGGCGAGCGCTTCACGATCGCGATCAAGGCGGTCAACACGGGGGGGCCGCTCCGGATCTTCCGGGCGGACGTCGAGCTCCTAGCGGCGAAGGAGATCCGGCAAAAGGTGGAGGGGTTCGCCCTCTCCCTCCGCGTGGGGCAGAAGCTGCTCGGCTTCGACACCTACCAGACCAGCTCGAACAACAAGGTGGACCCGAAGTCCGACGCCTCGACGGTCTCCCGCGACGACAAGATCCGCCTCGGCGCGCTCCTCGAGGAGATCGCCGGGGGCGTGGACGTCTCGGCGCTCGAGCAGGGGCGCGTGGAGCCGTTCCTCGCGTCCGTGGAGAGGGCGCGCGCGGCGCTCCGCCCGATCGGAGAGTTCGCGAAGCGCTACACGCTCTTCTTCGATGCGAACGCGCACATCGACGCCGCGTGGCTCTGGCGCGAGCGCGAGACGGTCGCGGTCGCGAAGAACACCTTCTCGTCGGTCCTCAACATGTTCGACGCCCGCCCGGGCTTCACCTACACCCAGAGCTCCGCGGCCTACTACGACTGGATGGAGCGCCTCTACCCCGACCTCTTCCGCCGCATCCGCGAGAAGGCGCGCGAGGGGCGGTGGGAGGTGGTGGGAGGGATGTGGGTCGAGCCCGACTGCAACCTCCCGTCGGGCGACTCCTGGGCGCGCCACCTGCTCTACGGCAAGCGCTACTTCCGCGAGAAACTCGGCGTCGACGTCAAGATCGGGTGGAACCCCGACTCGTTCGGCTACAACTGGAACATGCCGCAGCTCTACCGGCAGGCGGGGATCGACGCGTTCATCACGCAGAAGATCGGCTGGAACGCGGTGAACGTGTTTCCCCACCGCGTCTTCTGGTGGGAAGGCCCCGACGGCTCGCGAGTCCTGAGCTACTTCCCGTTCGACTACGTGAACACCGTGGACGATCCCTTCCGCCTCGTGGACTGGGTCCGGCAATTCGACGCGAACACCGGGTTCCGCAAGATGATGGTGCTGTTCGGCGTGGGCGACCACGGCGGCGGCCCCTCCCTCGAGATGCTCGACCGCGTGGACCGCCTCCGCTCGCTCGACGTCTACCCGGCGATCGAGTACGGCACCGCGACGCAGTACGTGGCCTGGCTGCGCGGGCAGGACCTCGCGAAGCTCCCCGTCTGGAAGGACGAGCTGTACCTCGAGTACCACGAGGGGACGTTCACGACGCAGGCGAAGACGAAGGAGTGGAACCGCCGGAGCGAGACCGCGCTGACGGACGCCGAGAAGCTCTCGACCCTCGCCACGCTCGTGGGTCGGCGGTACGACGGGGCCGCGCTGCAGGAGGCCTGGAAGCACGTCATGTTCAACCAGTTCCACGACATCCTCCCCGGGTCCTCGATCCGGGAGGTCTACGTGGACGCCCCCGAGCGGTACCGCGCGGCCGAGGAGATCACGAGGCACGAGAGCTCAGGGGCGCTCAGGAAGATCGCCGACGCCGCGGACACGTCGAAGGTCGAGGGCACGCCGGTCATCGTCTTCAACTCGCTCGGTTGGGAGCGGAAGGACGCGGTCCGGGTGGAGCTGCCACCGGGCGAGGACGGGGAGGTCGCGGTGTTCGACGCGCGCGGGCGCGAGGTGCCGGCACAGGTTCTCCCCGCGGGGCGCTACGCGAGGGAGGTCCTGTTCGTCGCCGACGCGATCCCGCCGCTCGGCTACGCGGTGTACGACCTCCGCCGCCGCAAACCGGCTGCGAATCCGTCCCTCACCGCCGCCGGGTCGAGGATCGAGAACGAGTTCCTCGCGGTCGAGCTCGATCCCGCCTCCGGCTGGGTCAAGAGCATCGTGGACAAGCGGAGCGGGAAGGAGGCGCTCGCCGGCCCCGGGAACGAGCTGCAGCTCCTCGAGGACCGGCCGGCGGCGTGGGACGCCTGGAACATCGGGCTGACGGGCACGCGCTACCCGTCGACGCTGCGCTCCGTGGAGGTGGTCGAGCGGGGGCCCGCTCGCGTGGTGCTTCGCGCGACGCGCGACTACCTGAAGCCCGGGGTCAAGAAGGAGTTCCCGACCGAGGACTTCCCGTCCAGTTTCTTCACGCAGGACATGGTGCTCCACGCGGGGATCGACCGGGTGGACTTCATCACGGGTGTCGACTGGTGGGAGGAGAAGACGATGCTGAAGGTCGCCTTCCCCGTGACGGTCGCCGATCCGTTCGCGAGCTACGAGATCCCCTTCGGCTCGATCGCCCGCCCGACGGGGGAGCGCGACAGCTGGGAGAAGGCGAAGCGCGAAGTGCCGGCGCAGCGGTGGGCCGACCTGTCGCAGGACGACTTCGGCGTGAGTCTCCTGACGCGGGCCAAGTACGGGTTCGACATCAAGGGCTCGACGATGCGGCTGTCCCTCCTCCGGTCGCCGGTCTGGCCCGACCCGACCGCCGATCGCGGCAAGCACACGATCGAGTACGCGCTCTATCCCCACGCCGGGCGCTGGCGGAGCGCTTCGACGGTGCGGCGCGGGGCCGAGTACGGCACGCCGCTCCTGGCGATGGTGACCGGCCGGCACCGCGGCTCGGAGCCGTCCGAGAAGTCGTTCGTGGCGCTCGGCCCCGAACGCTACGTGCTTTCCTCCATCAAGCGCGCCGAGGACTCCGAGGCCTGGGTGGTGCGCTGGTACGAGTCGAAGGGGGAGAAGGGCGAGGCCGAGCTCTCGCTCCCCTTCGCCCCGTCGAAGGTCGTGCGGTCGAACTTCCTCGAGGAGGACGGCGAGGCGCTCCCGGTCGCGGGGCGCATGGTGAAGGTCGCGACGCCGCCCAACGGCGTGGTCACCCTCAAGGTGTTTCCTTGAGTGCGGCGGGCCGTCCCGAGGGCGCCGAGCTGGTCCGGGAGCTGCGGGCGATCCGCGCGGCGACGGGCCGCGCGGCGGCGTCGCGCAAGCAGGCGCTGCTTCGCGCCCTCGACGCGACGCCCATCGGCGACCCGGAGGACCTGCTCGGCCTTCACGAGTCGGCGCTCTTCCTCCGCGCGTACCCCGACTCTCCCGCCATACTCCGCGCCGCGGAGGCGGCCCTGCGGACGATCCCCGGGCGCGTCCGGCGCCTCGAGCGCCGAAACGGAGAGCTGCCGGATGCCCTGGACGCGTCCGGGATCGCGGGGACGACCGTCGGCTGCGCCTTCTCGCTTCCCGTGGTGCATTGGCTCTCGTCCCGTTTCCGGCGCTCCGTTCGCGTCGAGGGACTCGAGGAGGCCGAGGACCGGCTGGGCGAGGCCCTTCCCTCGGTGCTCCTCCCCGCCGAGGGGGAGGCGCTGGCCGACGGGTACGTCCGTCCCCGCGAGTGGTTGAAGCGCACGGCCGCCGGCGCGGGTTCCGGCGCGCCGCCGCGGCTCGCCGCGATCTTCGACGGCACGGAATCGCCCGAGCGGGCCGCCCTCTGGGCCGCGATGGACCTCACCGTCGGCTGGGATCTCGGCGACGGCCCCGGGTCGCGCTCGCTCGCCCGCTCGCCTGAGGGGAAAACGGCGTTTCGGGGCCAGGCCCGGAGCCGCGCGCGCCCCGACCTTCTCGGAGAGTTGAGGAAGGGTGGCTTCCCGGTCACGCGAGCGACGCGAGCCGAGGCGCGGCGATGGATCGACGCCGCGATGGCGGCGGTCACCGCGCGCTTCCGGGAGATGCACACCTTCGCCCACGCGAGCGAGCGGGACGTGTGGGTGGCGGAGGCGGGCTCCGGGGTGCGCATCGCGCTGTTCGGCGTCCATCCCGAAGCGCGGCACGCGCTCCGGGCGTTCTTCGGATACCTGATCGCGCGCAACGGCGTGCCGGTCGGGTACGGCGATGCGGTGATGCTGTTCGACTGGGGCGAGCTGAACTTCCACGTGTTCGAGACCTTCCGCCAGGCGGACTCGGCCCGGCTCTACGCGACGATGGTGCGGCTACTGCGGCACCGGTTCGGCATCCGCTACCTCCACCTGAACCCCTACCAGTTCGGGCGCCGGAACGACGAGGCGATACGGACCGGGGCATTCTGGTTCTACGAGAAGCTCGGCTTCCGCCCCCTCGAGCCGTCCCTGCTGCGCGCGTGGCGGGCCGAGCGGAAGCGTCTGGCAAGCGACCCGACCTACCGGACACCCCACGCGACGCTGCGCCGTCTCGCCACGGCGCCGATGGGGCTGGCGCTCGAAGAGCGATCGGGCGCGCTCATGCGCCGCTACCGGGGATTCCATCCGGTGAGCCTGGCGCTCGAGGTCTCGAGGCGGATCGAGAGCCGCCACGGCGGCGATCGCTTCGCGGCCTCGGGGGCGTTCCTCGACCGCGTCCTCGAGGTCCTCGGCGTTTCGTGGACTCTGGAAGAGCTGCGGGCGCTAGGTCGGATCGCGCCCTTCCTCGATCTCGTCCCGGATCTCGAATCGTGGAGCGCCCCGCGGCGGCGGTCGCTCGCCGCGCTCATCCGCGCGAAGGCCGGGGAGAGCGAGCTCGACTACCTCCGCGCCACGCAAGACCACCACGCGCTCCGCGATGCGCTCACGATGCCGATGGAACGCGCCCCGCGCCGGTAGGATTTCGAAACGGAGGCTCGAATGCACGTCACGCTGGTGCACGTTCACGTCAAGGCCGAACGCGTCGCGGAGTTCGTCGAGGCGACTCGCGCGAACCACCTCGGGTCGGTGGAGGAGCCGGGGAACCTCCGGTTCGACGTGCTCCAGTCCGAGCAGGACCCGGCCCGCTTCGTCCTCTACGAGATCTACCGGACCGGCGAGGACGCCGCGGCCCACAAGAAGACGGCGCACTACCTCGCCTGGCGCGACGCGGTGCAGGACTGGATGGCGTCGCCGCGGCGCGGGGAAAACTACGCCGTGATCGCGCCGGAGGACCCGCGGCGGTGGTGATCGCCCCCTTCGAGGTCTCGCGGCTGCCGGCCATCGCGTTCGGCGAGGGACAACTTTCGCGAGTCCCCGGGATCCTGTCGGGATACGGGCGCCGCGTGCTGGTCGTGAGGGGCGCTCGATCGCTGTACCGGTCGCCCCACTGGGGCCGCCTCGCGGACGGTCTCGCGGCGCAGGGCATCGCATGGGAAGAGCTTGCGGTCGAGGGGGAGCCGTCACCCGGGCTCGTGGACGGCGCGGTTGCCCGCTTCCGCCCGTCGCATCCCGAGGCCGTGCTCGGCATCGGGGGCGGGAGCGTTCTCGACGCGGCCAAGGCGATCGCCGGCCTGCTGCCGGGCGGCTGCTCGGTGATGGACCATCTCGAGGGAGCGGGGCGAGGCGTGCCTTATACCGGCCCGTCGCTCCCGTTCGTCGCGGTCCCGACCACCGCCGGGACGGGAACCGAGGCGACGAAGAACTCGGTCCTCAGCGTGCGCGGCGAGCGGGGGTTCAAGCGGTCGTTCCGCCACGACGAGCTGGTCGCGCGCTGGGCGGTGGTGGACCCTCTCCTCCTCGAGAGCTGCCCGAAGAGCCTGATCGCCGCCGACGGCATGGACGCTCTGACCCAGCTTCTCGAGGGGTACGTGTCGAGCCGCGCGAACCCCGTCACCGACGCGCTCGCGGAGAGCGGGCTCGCAGCGGTCCGCGACGGGCTCCTCCCGTGGCACGAGGACAGCGGCGACCCCCGCGAGGCGCGCTCGCAAATGGCGTACGCCGCGCTGCTTTCGGGAGTCGTCCTGGCGCAGGCAGGACTCGGCTCGGTGCACGGCGTGGCGTCGCCGCTCGGCGCGCTGTTCCCTGTGCCGCACGGCGTCGTCTGCGGGACGCTCGTTGCCGCGGCGGTGGAGGTCAACGTCGAGGCGATGCGCTCGCGCGACCCGCGGAACCCGGCGCTCGGGAAGTACGCGCGGGCCCGCGCGATCCTGTCGGGCCCGGCATCGAGCGCGAAGGATGGCGCCGAGGCGCTCGTGGAGCTGCTCGCCGGATGGACCGAGCGCCTGGCGCTTCCCCGCCTCGGCGACTTCGGCGTTCGCGAGGCCGGCCTCCCGCGAATCGTCGCGGACAGCCGCGGCGGCAGCATGAAGACCAACCCGATCGCGCTCTCCGATGACGAGGTCGCCGAGGTCGTCCGCCGCAGGCTCTGACCCGCCGCAACGTGATCGGGCGCGCTCTTGACTTCCGCCGGCGGTGCCCCCAACCTCCGGGAGATGCCAGGACTCGGACGGCCGCGCGCGGCCAGCGGAACCGGGGAGGAGCGGCGCATTTTCCCGGCGGCGGAGCTCGCCGTCGCTCCGCTCCTCGCGATCGCGCTCGGCCTTCTCGTGGTGGAGGTCGTCCTCAACGGTTTCCGCGGGTACGGTTACTTCACCGACGAGCTCTACTACATCGCGTGCTCGAAGCGCCTCGCCTTCGGGTACGTGGATCATCCTCCCGCGGCCGTGTTCTTTCTTCGCGGCATCCGGGCGATCCTCGGAGACTCCTTGCCCGCCATCCGGCTTCCCGCGGCGCTCGCGGGGGCGGCCACGGCGTTCCTCGCGGGGGACATCGCGCGCCGAATCGGCGGGGGGCGCCTTGCCCAGATCCTGGCGGCCGTCTCGACCGCGGTGGCCCCGGGTCCCATGATCCTCTTCGGGTTCTACTCGACCAACGCGTTCGAGATCCTCGCCTGGACGCTCTCCGCGGATCTCGCGGTCGCGATTCTCGCCGGAGCGGACCCGAGGCTCTGGCTCGCTGTGGGAGCGGTCGCGGGGCTCGGGCTCGAGAACAAGCACACCATGGTGCTGTTCGGGGGGGCGCTGGCGATCGCCCTCGTCGCGACCTCCGCCAGGAAGCTCCTGCGCGGCCCGTGGCCCTGGCTGGGACTGCTCGTGGCACTTCTCCTCTTCGCGCCGAATCTCGCCTGGCAGGCGCGGCACGACTGGGTCTCGCCGGAGTTCTACAGGATCGCCAACGCCGCCAAGAACGTTCCGACCTCGTCGCTCGGCGCGGCGTTCGACCAGGTCCTGTTCATGAACCCGGTCTTGGCACCTCTCTGGCTGGCGGGACTATGGTTCTACCTGCTCGGGCGCGCGGGAAACCGGTGGCGCGCCATCGGCGTGACCTTCTCCGCGCTCTTCGCCCTGCTCCTCCTCGTGCCCACCAGCAGGCCGGACCGGATCGCGGGAGCCTACCCGATGCTCTTTGCGGCAGGTGCCGTGGTCCTCGCGCGGCCGCGTCTCCGCGTGGCGCGCATCGCCTTTCTCGGGCTCCTCGGCGTCTCGACGGCCGTCCTGGCTCCGCTCGCGCTGCCGCTCCTCGAGCCGGCCTCGATGGCGAAGTATGCCGAGGCGCTCCACATCAACCCGCAGATCGAGATCCAGAGGAAGAGCCGCGTGCCGCAGTGGGCCGCCGACAGCCTCGGCTGGCCGGAGCTCGCCGCCGCGATCGAGGGCGTCCGCGCGCGGCTGACGCAAGGGGAGCGCGAGAAGGCCGCCTTCCTCGCCGGGGACTACGGGTTCGCGGGGGCGGTGGAGCGCTTCGGAGCGCCCGGCGGGTTCGCCCGCGTGATCGGGACCCACAACCAGTACTTCCTCTGGGGCCCCGGCGATCCTCCGCCGGAAGTCGTCGTGGCGTTCGGCGTCCCGCGCGCCGAGCTCGACCGTCTCTTCGCGGACGTCGAGGAGGCCGCGGTCTTCCGCTACGAGTTCTGCTATCAGGACGGCAAGCCGATCTTCGTCGCCCGTCAACCCAGGATCCCGCTCTCCGCCGCCTGGCCGAGCCTGAAGCACTTCGAGTAACAGGCGTGTCCGGCCGGCGCGAGCCGGAAGATCGTGCCCGACCGTGACCCCCGCGGCACGCGGCGGCGTTGCGCGGCGAAAGTCGCCGCGCCGCCTGGCTCCGGTTTTCGCACGGCCGTCGAGGGAAGAGACGGCCGTGCGAAAACAGGGCCGCGGAGGGTCACGGTCGGGCACGATCTTCCGGCTCGCGCCGGTGTCGTCCTCGGCCCTTCAGATCTTCGAGGCGATGCGCCGGAGGAGGCGCTGCGCGCCCTCGGAGAAGACGGCGGGCTCCGGCAGCAGGCTCACGACCGCGTAGGAGCGGCCGGGGAAGTCGAAGAAGTACCCGGGGTGCATCGCGACGCCGTCCTGCTCGAGCAGCTCGAGCGCGAGCGCCTCCTCGTCGATCGTGGACGGGAAGCGGAGCACGGCGCTCCAGCCGCCCTGCGGCGGGGGGGCGCTGACGGCCGGGACCGCAGCAGCCGCCGCGCGGAGCGTCCCCAGGTTCTCGCGGCAGCGAGCGAGGATCGCGCGGCGAACGGGCGCGGCCTCGCTCAGCAGCGACGGCAGCGCGAGCTGGACCGGCGTGGCGACCGAGAGGTAGCTGTCCGCGATGAACTCGAGACGACGGACCGCCTCCTCGACCGCCTCGCCGGGACCGGAGGTCACGATCCACGAGAGCTTCAGCTGCGGCAGCCCGAGCGACTTCGACAGTCCACCCAGCGCGAACGTGAGGGCTTCGGCGCGCGCCGCCAGGCTCGGCATTTCCTCGGCGCGCGCGAGCGGGTAGTCGAGGAAGACCTCGTCGGCGATCAGCGCCAGCCCGTGTCGCGCGCAGGCGCGGGCGAGAGACTCCGCCGACGCCTGCTCGACGTACGAGCCGGTGGGGTTGTTCGGGTGCACGGCGATGATCGCGCGCGCGCGGTCGGGCATGACCGCCGGGAGCGAAGGCTGCCAGCCGTCGTCGGGGTCGAGACGGTACGGAACGGCGCGCACGCCGTCGAGGGCCGCGAGGTGCTCGAACAGCGGGTACGACGGGTACGGCACGAGGACGGCGTCGCCGGGCTCGCAGAGGAGCTTGAACAGGAACGAGTAGGCCTCGCTCGACGAGGCGACGATCGCGACATGCCCGGGATCCACGGCGGCGCCGTGCCGCCGGCACTCCGCGGCGACCGCGCGTCTCGCGCTCTCGATCCCGAGCGGCTCCGGCCGGTAGACGAGCCCCGCGGGGCGCGAGAGGGGTGCCAAGAGCGATTCGGGGTAGGGGATCCCGCAGACGGTCGGGTTCGACACGGTGAGGTCGAACGGGACCTCGTGCCGGCCGCGCGCGCCGGCGATCGCGTTCGGACGAAGATCCGCGGGGATTCTGCGGGAAAACACCTGCTCATTTTCGCACACCGCGCGCCTCGCTCGAAGGCGGGCGGAAGCGGCGGCCGCCTCGTTCCGAGAGCGAGCCCGCGGGAACTGGCCGTAAGTCGCTGTCCGACTTGACCCTTCCCCTCCGGGGACTACGTTTACCTGGGAGAAGTATCGAATGGCGCTCTACGGGGACCTTTCCAGCATGCAGCTGCCCGACCTGCTCCAGTGGGCGGGTCAGGCGGGAAAGACCGGCACGCTGGAGCTAGAGCGCCACAACCACGTCAAGCGGATCCACTTCCGCAAGGGGCGGCTGATCGGCTGCTCGTCCGAGGACCCGCCGTCTCGGCTGGGGCAGTTCCTGCTCTCCCGCGGGAAGATCACCGAGTCGCAGCTAGGCGACGGGCTCGCCCGCCAGCAGGCCGCGGGGGACAACCTCGGGAACATCCTCGTCGCCATGGGAGCGATCTCGAGGGAGGAGCTCGTCCGCCACGTCGGCGAGAAGGCCGAGGAGACCATCTACGGCCTGTTCGACTGGCCCGACGCCGCGTTCCGCTTCATCGAGGACGCTCCGCCCGACCCGTGGTTGATCGAGGTGGACATCCGGGTCGAGGACGTCCTGCTCCACGGCATGCGCCGCTTCGACGAGATGAACCGGATGCGCGAGGTCTTCGACAACCCCGCGATCGTCCTCCGCCGCACGCAGCGGCCCGCGCCGGCCGAGATCACGGGCCACCGGGCCGCCAACGCGATCTACTCCTCCGTGGACGGCCGCCGGACGCTCGAGGAGCTGCTGCTCCACACGCACGCGTCCGAGTTCTTCGCGATGAAGTTCCTGTTCCAGCTGCTCCGAAGCGGCCTCATCGAGATCGCCGGCGTTGCGGCGAGACGGGAGCTCGAGGACTTGGTCGCGTCCGCCGCGACGCGCGCGCAGGCGGCCGCGGGCCAGGCCGAGGCGAGCGCGGCCGTTGCCGTCGCCCCGCCCCCGGCGCAGGTCCCGCCGCCGGCCGTCCGACCCGAGCCCGCCACGGACGCCGGGCGCGAAGCGAGCGTATCGGGCGAGATCGAGATGGCGCTGAGCCTCATGTCCCGGAACGAGCCGGAAGCGGCCCTCGCGGTCCTCGGCGCGGCATACCGCAGCCACCCGGGCGACCCGACGCTTCGCGAGCTCCTCGGCAAGGCCGAGGCGGCCAGCCGGGACAACGCCGTTCGAATCCTCGATCCCCACGCCGTTCCCATCCTCACGCGGCCCGCCGAGGAGATCGCGAAGGTGCCGCTCTCTCCCACGGAGTCCTACCTCACCAGCCTGCTCGACGGAAAGAGCGACGTCCGGACGGTCCTCTGGCTCGCCCCCATGCGCGAGATCGACGTCCTGCACGCGCTGAAGAGCATGCTCGAGCGGAACCTGATCGAGCTCCGGCAACCGTCAGGTCCCGGCCCGTTGTAGCATCTTCCCCGTGACCCAGAGCCCATCATCTTCGTGGCGCGCCGCGCTTCGCGGGAACGTGCTGGCGGTCGGCATCGTCAGCTTCTTCACCGATTTCTCCAGCGAGATGATCTACCCGCTCCTGCCGGCGTACCTCACCGCCCTCGCCCCGCTCGGGACCGCCGCGGTCTGGGTGGGCCTGATGGAGGGGATCGCCGAGACGACGGCCAGCCTTCTCAAGCTGGTTTCCGGACGCGTGAGCGACGCCCTGGGCCGGCGCAAGGCGCTGGTGGTCCTCGGGTACGGGCTCTCCACGGTCTGCCGCCCCTTGATGGCGGCCACCGGCGCCGCCTGGCAGGTCGTCGGCCTGCGCTTCGCCGACCGGGTGGGCAAGGGGATCAGGACGTCGCCGCGAGACGCGATCGTCGGAGACTCCGTCGCCCCCGAGCACCGCGGGCTCGCGTTCAGCTTCCACCGCGCGATGGACCACGCGGGAGCGGTCCTCGGTCCGCTGGTCGCGTCGGCGATCCTGTGGGGGTTCCTCGGCCGCGCGATGTGGGGAGGAGGGGCGAGCGTCGCGCCCGGCGAGCTCTACGCCCTCCGCTGGATCTTCGCGATCGCGCTGATCCCGGGCCTCGTCGCGATGGGCTGGCTCGTCGCCGGGCTCCGCGAGGTCCCCCCCGCGCGCGCCGGCGTGGCGGGCCGCGGCGGAGGATGGCGTGACCTTCCGCCGAGGCTCCACGGCTTCGTGGCCGTCGTGACGGTGTTCGCTCTCGGCAACAGCTCCGACCTCTTCCTCCTGCTCTACGGTCAGGTCCGTTTCGGTCTCGGCATGGGCGCGGCGATGGCGCTCTGGGTGGCGCTCCACCTGTCGAAGATCGCGTTCAGCTTCCCGGGAGGCATCGTCTCCGACCGGTTCGGGAGGCGCCGCGTGATCGTCGCCGGCTGGGCCGTGTACGCCCTGGTCTATCTCGGAATGGCCCGCGCGACGGCGGCATGGCAGTACTGCGCGCTGTTCGTCGCGTACGGCGCCTACTACGGGCTGACGGAAGGGGCCGAGAAGGCCCTCGTGGCCGACTACGTCCCGAGCGAGCGGCGCGGCACGGCGTACGGCCTGTACCACGGGGCGATCGGCCTCGCGGCGCTGCCCGCGAGCCTGCTGTTCGGCTGGATCTGGAAAATCGCCGGCCCAGCGTCCGCGTTCGGCGCCGGCGCCGGTCTCGCCGGTCTCGCCGCGGTCCTCATGCCGTTCGTTCCGCGAGGAGAGCGATGATCGAGATCCGTGGCGGTCTTTCGATTCCCGAGGACGAGGTGACCTTCGTCTTCTCGCGCAGCGGAGGGCCGGGCGGCCAGAACGTCAACAAGGTCGCCACCCGCGCCACGCTGCTCTTCGACGTCAAGGGCTCGCGCGCGCTCACCCCGGAACAGAAGGCGAGGATCCTCGACCGGCTCGCCACGCGCGTGAGCCACGCCGGGGTCCTGCGCGTCGTCTGCCAGACCTCGCGCAGCCAGGCTGCGAACCGAGCCGGCGCGATCGAGCGCTTCGCGATGCTTCTTCGCGACGCCCTTCGCCGCGAGAAGCCGCGGACCCCGACTCGGGTTTCGAAGGCGGACAAGGTGCGCCGCCTCGACGAGAAGCGCCGCCGCAGCCGCCTCAAGCACAACCGCCGCCCGGCCGCCGACGGCGATTAGCCCGCAGAGCCACCGTGGGGCCCGAGACCGGAAGCGTTCCTCGCCGGCCCGGAAAAGGGCCGTCTCCGGACGCTTCCGGTCTCGGGCCCCTCTCGGTCGTTGCCCAGCGAGGACGCTCGCTCGAGGGATCGAGCTTGCGGACGGCCGTGTGGGTTACTTCTGCTTCCAGGCCCCGTCGGGGGTCTGGATCCAGTCGCCGGGACGCGCGTTGTCGCGGAGGGTGGCGGCGTAGGTCTCCTGGATCTTCGGGAGCTGGGCCAGATCGACGTTCTTCGCGGCGGCGATCTCCTTGAAGAGGGCGTCGCGGTCGGCGTTCTCGGCCTTGACGAGCTGCTGGACCTGGGCGCGCGCCTTGAGGTCGGCGACCTTGTCGAGGCTCCGCGGCTCGAGGAGGGCGCGGTTGCTCTCGCCGATCACGCCCTGGGCCTTGAAGGCGTCGAGCTGCGCGACGCGCGCGGCGCGGGACTCGATGATCTTGCGGATCGCCGGGCTCGACACCTCGGGCGCGGCGACCTCCTGGGCGAAGGCCGGCGTCGCGCCGAGGACGAGGTCGAGGAGGCTCGCGCTGCCGCCCTTGGGATTGTCGGAGGCGGGGGGCGCGGGCGTCTCGGACGAGGGCTGCTGCTTGGCCGCCTCCTTCTGCACCTGGTCCTCGATCTGCTTCGAGAGGTCCTTGATCGCGGCCTCGGGGAAGTACACGTTGATGGTCACGCAGGCCAGGGTCACGGCGAGTGCCAGGCCGATCGGCGCGATGAGGCTTGAGGTCCGCTTCATGTCGTTCTCCTCCGGGCGGGTTCTCGGGTCGTTCCCCTCGATGGCAGTCTAACCCCTTTCTCAGGGCTTCGTGGTCGCCGCGGAGAAGTCCAGCGAGCGGACTCGCTCGAGCATCGTCCGGAACGACACGCTCCTTCCCGGCTGCGCGTTGACCACGTCGATGGGGAAGGGAAGTCTCCCCTTGAGGAACAGCTCGCGCTCGCCGCGGCGCTCGAGCCCGCGCAGGAGAAACACGTCGTTCTCGAGGCTCATCCGAATCCCGAGGGCCTCGTAGGTGTACCGGTCGAAGAACCGGTGGATTCCGCGATCGAAGATTCCGACGCTGCCGCCGGTACCCAGGATCGCGATGTTGTTGATCGCCTTCACGTTGATCGTGCGGGATACGCCCTCCCGCTCGACCGTGCGGATCTCGGCCTCGAAGCGGACGGGGGTGCCGCGGAAGAGCTCGCAGTCCTGGAGCGACCCCTCGAGCGTCCCGGCCATCTCGCCGAAGTCGAAGCGTCTCGTGACCTGCCCGAGATCGATGTCGTGGAAGGACGCCGAGAAGGCGAGCTTCGGGTACCGCGACAGGACGTCCTTTCCCGAGATGTCGCCGATCGCGAGCTTTCCCCCGAAGATCGAGATCTCCCCGCCGCCCGTCACGTGAAGCTCGGAGGGCGAGAACGAGACCGCGGGCAGATGGCCGTCCACCGTCCCCTCGAGCGGGAGGAATCCGAGCGCGCGCGACGCCTCGCCGAGATCGAGCTTCGACAGCAGGATCCCGGTTTCGACGCGGCGGGACGGCCGCAGTAGATCGAGGAGCCTCAGCTCCTCGAAGCCGATCGCGCCCCCGAGGATCGCGACCCCGAGCCTTTCCTCGAGCGCGATCGAGTCACCCCGGAGCCCAAGGCCGGTCGACATCGGCGGGACGACGAGCCCGCCGACCGAGGCGCGACCGAAGCGGAGGCTCCCGCGCCCTGCGGCGCCGCGGACGGGCCGCTCGCCGTCCGCTCCCGGCGCGCCCCAGGCCAGATCGATCGGTAGGTCGAGGTCGAGCCCCTCCACTTCCGCGTAGCCGCCCGTGCCGGCGAGCCGCACTCCCTTCGCCTCCACGCGGCCCTCGATCGCCCTTTGGTCCCCGGCGATCGTCCCGCGAAGCGCGGCGCGCAGCGAGCCGCCGGCCTCGATCCTCTTGAAGAACGGGACGGCGTCGCCGAGCGTCGCGCGGAGATAGCGGTCCACCGTCGTGCCGAGATCGGCGACGGCGAGGTCGAGCGTCCCGGTGACCGGTCCTTGCGGCGGCGCATCGATCGACGCCTGGACGCGCGGCCCCTCGGGCAGCGTCCACGCGGCCGTGCCGGTCCACCGCATCGCGCCGGCCCCCGGCGGGCCGTCGAACGTCGCGCGCGCGTCCGCCGAGAGCGACGACGCGAGGGCCGAGCCGTCGAGGAAGAAGCTGCCCCAGAGAAGCTGGAACCCGCCGACGGGCGCCCGCGCCCGGACATGCAGCGCGGGCTCGCCCCTCCCCGCGTCGAACGCGAGCTCCCACGACGTGTCGAGCCCTTCCAGCGCCTTCGACCCGTCCTCCGAGGCGAAGCCGCTCTGCCGGACCGCGGCGCCGCCGGAGCCCGCGATGCGCCCGCCCTCCACGAGCTTCGCCTCGAGCTCCGCCGTCGCAGTCCCTCGAAGCGAGTATCCCGGCGCGGGGTCGCCGATCAGGGGGCGGAGGAACGACTGCCAGCGCGCGAGGTCGAGCTCCTCGGCGCGGACCTTCATCGAGCCGCGCGGCTGGCCCGATAGGAGGAGCTCGCCGCTGCCCGTCAACCGCGCGAGCCCCGAGGCCTCGGCAGCCGCGCGGGCGATCGTCAGCGCGGAAGGAGAGGTCGCGAGCGCACCGGTCGCCGCGAGGGAGACCGGAACGGACTCGAGCGGCGGAACCGCGGCGCCACCGCGGACCTCGAGGCTCGCGATCTCGATACGGCCGGCGGGAGGGCGCCACGAGAGCTGCGCCGCGGCGCGCGCGTCCGAGAGCGACCACGCTCTCCCCGGGAGCCCGGGACCGGCCGCCGCGTCCACGCGAAGCGGGGCGGCCTCGAGCCGCGCGTCGATCGCGGGCGAGGCGAGGGAACCCGAGAGGGTCCCGCCGGCCGCGATCTTGCCGCGTACCGTGAGGCCCGCGGGGGTCGGGTAGCCGGCCTCGCGCGCGAGGGCAGCCAGCCGCTCGAGGTCGCCGCCGCTCCACGCGAAGCGAAGGTCGGCCTCCGGGCCTGCGGCGGGCAGACGCGCGTTTCCTCTCGCCTCGATGCGGCCCAAGCCGCCCGTCTCGATCGACAGCGTCCCGTCGTCGAGCGCCGACGGTCCCGTCTCGACGCGCGCCTCGAGGGTCGCCCGGACGGGAAGGATCCCGGCGGGGAAGGGGATGCCTCCGAGCCGGCCCGTGACGCGCGGGACGACGATCTCGACGCGCAGCGGTCCGGACGCGCGCCCCTCCTCGATGCGAACCGAGCCGCGCGCGGCGACCGTCGCGTCCTCCACGGCGAGTTCGCCTCCGCCCGAGGTCGTCGCCGCGCGATCGAGACGGGCGGCGAGGTCGTAGCTCGACCGCGCTCGCGCTCTCGGCGACGATCGCCAGGTCGGCGCGTCCTCGAACGGAAGCTCCCTCGGGCAGCGCCGCCACGAGCGCGGCCGCCGCGGCAAGGTCGAGTCCCTTCACGGACGCCCGCGCCCCCAGCAAGGCCCAGGACTTCGCGTCCAGGGTCGCCGACGCCTCCATCGACTCCACGAAGGGAAGCCGCGCCTTCGCCTCGACGGAGAGCGGTCCGCCGGGGCCCGCCTGCCGCAGCTCGCCGCGAACGGAGGGCGAGGGGATCGCGAGGTCGCGGCCATCCCGCCGCAGCGCGATCCGCCGCGCGCCCGCGTCGAGCACGGCCGACCGGCCGCCTTCCGAGACGGCGACGGTCGCTTCGAAGCCCTGGAGCGAACCCCGCTCGATCGGAGGCGGCTTCCCGCTGCCCATGAGCAGGGCGAGCAACGGCAGGAGATCGGTCTCGGCCGCGCGAGCGCGGATCTCGCCGGAGAGCTCGCCGCCGACCTCGCGCAGCGACGCCGTGAATCCGAGCGCGGCCGTGGCATCGCCGGCCGCGACGACGATCGTGCCGTCCTCGATCTCCAGGACGCCGACGAGGACCTCGAGCGGCTCGGCCGAAGGGGGAGGGGGCGGGCCCGGCGGCGGCGGCGCGAGCCGCACCTCGAGCCCCGAGATCCTCAGGGTGTCGAACTTCCCCTCGAGAAACGCGGGCAACGAGCCGCGGGCCGCGAGCTTCGCGATGCGGACGCGGTCGAGGCGCGGCTGCGAGCGCATCCGCCGGACCTCGAGGTCGCGCAGGACGAAATCGCGCAGTCCCTCGGCCGACAGCCCGCCGAGGCGCACATCCGCCCCGAGGCGACCCTCGAGCGCCTGCTCCACGCGGCGGCGCGGAAGGTCGCGCGCGAGCCAGAGCCCCGCGACCGCGAGCGCCGCCAGGACCGCGGCGACCGCCAGCAGCCGTCCCGCGAGCCGCGCCTTCTTTGAGTCCGCCTTCGCCACGATGCTCCTCTACCGCAGACCGGACGAGTATCGTATCCGCCCGTCGTTCGCGGTAGCGGGTGGAGCTGGCGCGGCGTAGAAAAAAAACGGGCTCGCCCTGGAGGAAGGCGAGCCTTCTGAGGGGGTGGGAAACGGACTGGGGGGCGCGGCGTGGCGGGCCGGATCGACCTGTGGCGCTACTCGAGTCGTTCGCTCCTCGAGCCACGGCCCAATGCCGGTGGCGGCCACCGCTTCCTGGCCGCCCCGCCGCGCCCCCCGGGGGAGGAGCGGGAGAACCTATCTGCTCAACGCGCGCTCGCGGTCATGACCACCAGCGCGCCCGAAGGTCCGGAGGACGCCGCCGCCACCCGGACCTCACCCGTCGGCATCTCCGCCCTGGCGCTCAGTTCGTACACGACCCCTCGCCGCGGCGAGGGCAACGTGTACCCGACGAGTTCGAGCGAACTGCCGTCGCTCTGGAACACGACGACGGGCGGCGCGTCGCCCCGCGTCTCGTTGGCCCGCCTGCGGCTCACCAGAATGCCGATCGGGCGGCCGTTCACGTACGTCTTGTGAAGCGTCGCGACCGGCGAGAGCGCCGCCGTGTCGCACAGGGTGAGCACCCCCGCCGGGTACGTGTTGCCGTCCGGCAGATGGACCGGCAGGCTCACGTCCACGTGGATGCACCCGGAACTCGAGCCCGCCACCGCGGGCCCGGTCGTGAAGAGGGACGCCGCGGCGAGCGCCGCGAACGTCATCGCGAGCGTCCGTCCCCGGCCTTCGGGGATCCATCGCCGTCCCAACATCCCGCACCTCCTCTGGCCACCGCGTCTCGACCCGTGCCTGGGAGATTCGCTCTGGCCGTGCGGATCAGAGCGCAAACTCGGGGCCGACGGCCTGGCCGCGTCGTGCCTGCGCCGAAGTGCTTGACGGGGAAGACGATAGGCGGAAGGGGCGCGCTCGAGCGATTGAAAGCGAGTGTCTCGAAAACGAGACGCGACTCTTTCTTGCCGACGTTGAACCCACTGAATAAGAACGACTTGATACTCAGGCAGGTCGAAGTGACGAGCTGTCTCGCATGCGAGACATTCCCGGCTCTTTGCCCGACCGATCCGGAATGAAGGGCCTTATAATGCGGGCCGATGGCCCCACGGGACGGTCCCGGTGACCGGTATTCCCTTCGGCGGGTCCTAGGCGAAGGGGGTGCCGGGCGCGTCTGGTTGGTGGAGGACAGCCTCCGCCCCGGGTCGCCGCTCGCGCTCAAGGAGCTTCACGCCGGGGACGCCGACCGCGTCCACCACGAAGAGGAGCTGCGGCGCGAGTTCGCGACGCTCGCGCGCCTCAAGCACCCGAACCTCGTCGAGGTCCACGAGTTCGACACCTCGCCCGACTCCGGACTGCCGCGCTTCACGCTGGAGTTCATCGAGGGACGCAGCATCGTGGACGCGATCGCGCACGAGGGGCCGCGCCTCCTCGTGGAGCTCGCTGCCGAGGCGCTCCGCGCCCTCGCGTTCTTGCACGACTTCGGCCTGATCCACCGCGATCTCAAGCCGGCGAACCTCCTCGTCCGCGACCGGCCGAAGCTCGGCTGCCGTCTCGTGATGGTGGACTTCGGCCTCGCGGAGCCCGGCGCGGGCGACCCGCTCGAGGCGCAGCGCGCGAAGGGGACGCTGCCGTACATGGCCCCCGAGCTGTTCCGCAACGAGCGCGCGGCCCCGCGCTCCGACCTGTACGCGCTCGGAGCGGTGCTGTTCGAGACGGTGCACGGTCATCCCCCGCTGGTCCCCTCGGGCCCCGATCTCTCCCGCTTCGTGCTCGCCGTGTCGGAAGGACGGCGCGCGCGCCCGCCGCTGCCCCCCGGGTTCCCGGCCGGGCTCGACACCTGGCTCGAGGAGCTGATGGCACCCGATCCCCTGCTCCGCCCGGCCACGGCCGGCGAAGCGCTCGCGCGTCTCAACGAGGCGTGCGGGACGCGCCTGCCCATCGACACTCCGGCCGGCCGCGCGGCGCGGCTCATGTCGGGGCCGCCCGCCGGGAGGGAGGCCGAGATCGAGGCGCTCGAGGCCGCCCTCGATCCCGCGGCCGGTCCGCGCGTGGTCTGGCTCGAAGGGGGGCCGGGCTCGGGGAAGTCGCGGATCCTGCGCTGGCTGGAAGCGGAGGCGGTCCTCGACGGGTGGAGGGTCGTGTCGTCGGACCCGGAGCCGCTGCGGCTGCTCGACGGCCTGCGCGCGGCGGCGTCGCGGTCGCCGGTGCTCGTGACGCTCGACGACGCGGACGGCGCGGGGGGGAGCGCCGCAGAGTTCCTCGACAGGATCGCCCGGGAAAGAGACCGGACTCCGATCCAGGTCGTGGCCGCGATCCGCCCCGGCCCCGCCGCGCACCCGACGCTCCGGAAGCTCTTCCTGGACACCGGCACGGTGCCGACCCTGAGACGCGTCGAGCTGCCCCGGCTCGGTGCGGAGGCGATCCGCGCGATGGCGTCGCGCGCGGCGGGGGGCGCGGTTTCCGAGGAGCGGGTGCAGTGGCTTCTCGAGGCGTCGGAGGGGTCCTGCGGACGAGTCGACTCGCTCCTGATCTCGGGTGCGTGGGAGCGCGGAGGGCGGACGGCGAAAGGGGAGACGCGAGACGCGCTCGAGGCGGGTCGCATCGAGATGCTCGCTCCGGCCACGCGCGCGTGGATCGACTCCCTGGCCGTCCTCGAATCCGGCGCGCAGGACGCGGTCCTCCTCGGCCTTTCGGGACTCGATCCCGCCGACGGCCGCGCCGCCGCGGAGGAGGCCTCGGCCGCCGGCCTCGCCTACCGCAAGAAGGGGAAGTGGCACCCCGACTCGCGGGCGCTGGCCGAGCGGCTGCGGGCGGGCATGGAACCCGCCCGTCGCCGCGCTCTCCACCGCCGCGCCGCGGAGACCGTCGAGGCGGCCGAGGGCGAGGAGGCCGACGGCGCGATCCTCGCCCGGCTGTGGCACGAGGGCGGCGAGCGGGGGCGGGCGGCAGCGTGGGCGGAGCGGGCGGCAAGGCGGGCCGCCGCGTCGGGAGAGCCCGTGGAAGCGGCCTCGCTCTGGGCGCGCGCGCTGCGCGCCACGGGCCGCGAAAGGCCGGCTCGCTTCGAGCTTCGCCTGGGCCAGGCGCGTGCTCTCTCGGACGCGGGCCTTCACGAGGCGGCGGCGAGAGCCTGGGGAGCCGCTGCGCGGCTCGCGCCGGCGGCGGCGGAGCGGGCCGCGGCGCTCGCGCGGCAGGCGCACGCGCTGGTGCAGGCCGGGCGCTTCGAGCGGGCGCTCTCGGCCGCGGAGCGTGCCGCGGATCTCGCGGCGGCCGCCGGGAGCGCCGAGAGCGTCGCTCTCGCGAGGAAGGCGGCGGGCATCGTGCTCGGCCGCCTCGGGCGGGAGATCGAGGCGATCCCGGTCCTGAAGAGCGCGCTCGCGATGATCGAGGCGCGTGGAGATCTCGACGCCGAGGCCGATCTGCTGCAGCTCCTCGCCACGTGCAAGGTACGGCTGGGAGAGGAAGGCGCCGGGGCCGCGTTCCGCGACGCGGTCGAGCGCTACCGGCGCTCGCGGGGCGGCGCCGGCGAGCCCGGTGCGCAGGAGCTGAAGGCGCTCCTCGGGCTCGGTTTCCTCGAGGCTCGCGCGGGCAAGCGGGACGACGCCGTGCGCATCCTCCGGGAGGTCCGCGACGCGGCGGCCGCGCGCGGGAGCCTCGGGCTCGAGGAGGCGGCGCTCTCGCGTCTCGCGATGGTGGCGATCGATGCCGGCGAGCTGGACCGCGCGATCGCCCTCGCGGAGCAGGCCGCCGACCTCGCGCTCCATCTCGGCGACCCCAACCTTCTCCTCGTCGACCAGTGCCGGCTCGCGGAGGCGCGCATTCGCTCCGGCCGCGCGGGAGACGCCGTGCCGCTGCTCCAGGAGGCGCTCGGACGGCCGCTGTCCCGGGTCGAGCCGGAGAACGCGGACTACGCGAGGATGCTGCTCGCGGACGCCTGGATGGAGGCCGGGAACGCCGACGAGAGCCGTGTCCGGGTCCTGCTCGAGGAGAGCCTCGCGAACTGCCGCGGGCGGAGCAAGCGGCGGCCGCTGCTCATGGCCCTCGCGGTCGAGCTGGAGCGCCGGGCGAGACCCGGCTGCCCGGACCCGTTCGAGCCGGTGTCGCTCGAGCTCGACGCGCTGGCGGCCGCCGGGGCCGAGCCCCTCGATCCCGAGATCGGGATCCGGAGCGCGCTCGCTCGTGCCGCCTGGCGGCTCGGGCGAGGGGACGCCGACACGGCCAGGTCCCTCGCGAGCGAGGCCGCGGAGGCCGCGCGCCGGGCGGGTGCCGCCGCGTTCGCGGCGCGCGCGCAGGCGTTGCTCGCTCGCGCCCTCGACCTCCTCGGCCTCGAGGAAGCGTCGGGCGCGGCCCTGCGCGAGGGGAGGAATCTCCTCGCCGAGGCGGCGGCCCGCATCTCCGACGAGGAGCTGCGCGCCGCCTTCCTCCTCCGCCCGGCGTTCGCTCCGCTCGAGGAGCGCGAGCGCGCCGCGGGTCGCGCGGCGGACCGCCGTCTCCGCGCTCTGTACGACATGATCCGGACGCTCAACTCCGAGACCGATCCCGAGGCGCTCCTCGAGACGATCCTCGACATGGCGCTCCGCGCGGTCGAGGCGGAGCGCGGGATGATCCTCCTCAAGGAAGACCGGGACGGCGCGGAAGGGGAGGAGCTCTCCGTCCGCCTCGCGCGGGGGCTCGAGACGGAAACGGTGCGGGACGCGGAGTCGTACAGCCGCAGCGTCGTGGCCGCGGCCGGCGAGGGGCGCTCGCTCCTGGCCCTCGACGCCGGGAGCGATCCGCGCTTCCGCGATCTCAAGAGCGTCAGCCTCTACGGCATCCGCTCGCTGATGTGCGTCCCGCTGCGGTCGCGCGGGCGGATCGCCGGGACCGTCTACCTCGATTGCCGGCGCGGCGGCGCGCTGTTCACCGAGGACGACCTCCGGTTCGTCGAGGCCTTCGCGGACCACGCCGCTCTCGCCCTCGAGAACACCCGCGCCCGCGCGCGGCTCGAGCGGCGCAACCGCGAGCTCCAAGCGGCCGCGGAGGTCCGCACGTCGTTCGCGAGCCTCGTCGGGCGCTCGCCCGCGATGCAGCGGGTGTTCGACCTCGTCGAGAAGGTCGCGGCGACCGACCTCCCGGTGATGATCCACGGCGAGAGCGGGACCGGCAAGGAGCTGGTCGCGCGGGCGATCCACGCCCACGGCCCGCGCCGCCGCCGGACGTTCCTCACCGAGAACTGCGCCGCGATTCCCGAGACGCTTCTCGAGAGCGAGCTGTTCGGGCACGTGCGGGGGGCGTTCACCGGCGCGGAGCGCAGCCATCCCGGCCTGTTCGAGCAGGCCGACCACGGCACGCTCTTCCTGGACGAGGTCGGGGACATGTCGCGGGCGATGCAGGCCCGGCTGTTGCGGGTTCTCGAGGAAGGCGAGATCCGGCGGGTCGGCGCCGAGACGACCGCGAAGGTGGACGTCCGGGTCGTCACCGCGACCCACCGCGACCTCGCTGCCGAGACCAGGGCGGGGAGGTTCCGCGAGGACCTCCTCTACCGGCTGCAGGTCCTCACCGTCGAGCTGCCGCCTCTCAGGAAGCGGCCCGGCGACATCGCCCTCCTCGCGGAGCACTTCCTCGCGCGGATCGCCGGCGAGCGCGGCCGGTCCGCAACGGCGATCGACGACGAGGCGCTCGCGGCGTTCGAGCGGTACGCGTGGCCCGGCAACGTGCGCGAGCTGCAGAACGCGTTGCACCGCCTCGTGCTGCTCGCCGGGACCGGGCCGATCGGCGTGGACACGATCGAGTCCGACGCGCAGCTCCGCCGCGTCCTGCTCTCCGCCGCGCGCTCGGCGGACCCGACCTTCTCGCTCAGGGCGGCGGAGCGGGAGCAGATCCTCGCCGCGCTCGAAGCCGCTCGAGGGAACCGCAAACGCGCCGCGGGACTTCTCGGAGTGTCCCGGGCTACCTTCTACCGAAAGCTCGCCCGCCACCGGATCTGATCTCCCGGAGTCGCCTCCCGATTCGACCCGTACCCGTCTAGTCTATTAACTCCAATCACGACAATAATTTAAATAGTTCATATTCACTAACCATTCTATGACTATTGCATTTTCATTTTCGAAATATAGATTTTGACCTCGAGACGAGTAGCCAGGTAACCGGAGGGATGCATGTAGTCGACAAGCAAGGAGCTCTGACCATGAAACCCACTCCTGGAGTGCTGCGGCGATGGACGGTCCTGGTCGGGATATTGATCCTGGCAGCGGGGACCGGTCCGGCGGCCATGGCGGCGGGCCAACGCGACCTGCCGCTCCGCGTCGTCGGGCTGACCGTGGGGGGCAGCGGGCTCGAGATCGCGGTCTCGAACCCCGCGCCGGAGCGCCGGCAGGTCACCGTAGTCGTACGGGCCCTGCTGGGGGATCGGATGACGGACATTCCGGTGTCCGTCGTGATCCCGGGGGGTCAGAAATCCTTCATTGTCATCCCACCGCCGGCGCCGGGCCGGCGGTTCACCCCTCTCGGCGTCATCCTCGACGACGGGACTCCGTTCTGATCGTCGCGCCGGGAGTTCGACGGCGGACTCCCGGCGCAGCCCATCACGAGAGCGTCGCCGTCCAGTCCACCGAGGCGATCAATCCGCCCTCGCCCGCCGGCTTCTCCATCCGCTTCCCGCGATCCATCGCGCGCCGGACGTCCCGCTCGAGGTCGGGAGGCCACTTCCCGTCGCGGAGGGGAGCCCAGGCGACCGACGAGGTCGGCCCGAGCACGCGGCGATCTCCCTCGACGGTCACCGGCGCGGGAACGAACACGAGACGCGCACTCGACGCTTCGAGGGTGGACGCGAGCAGGCTCTTGAGGACCACCGGGTTCAGCCGGGTCTGGATCGCCTTCGGAAGGAGTCCGGGTAGGAGGCGAGGAAGGAGCGGCCGGAGGGTTTCCCACTTCACGCCGGGAAGCAGGACCCGGTTGGCTTTCGCCACCGGCTCCTCGATGAAGAAGCGGCGCTCGCCGCATTCCGGCGCGGTGCGCGTGAGGGCCTCGCCCCACTCGAACGCCCAGGCGTCGTAACGGCTCACGGTCAGGACGTCGAACGCGGGTATCCAGCACGAGGTCAGCTCGGCCGGGAGCGGCGGCGAGTGCGGACCCGCCGCGGGCATCACCTCGCGCAGCAGCGCGCCGAGGCCGGGGAGACGCTTCCCCCCGCGGGCGGCGGAGAGCTCCACGCGGAAGAAAGGCAGCCAAACGACGTCGGGGCGACCACCTGGAGGGCCACCAGGGAATGGAGGCGCGGTCCACCACGGCGTACGGCCGGGATTTGAGCCCGTCCGGCCCGGGCTCGAGGAGCTTCCCGCAGTTCGAGCAGAGCTGCAGCTCTCCGCGCTCGTTCAGGGTCACGTCGGCGGCGCACTCCGGGCAGCGGAACCCGATCGCGCGGAGCGCCGTGGCTCGCACCTCCTTCGCCTCGAGCGGCGTCCAGGCCCGCCCGGTGACGCGCCGCACCTCGCCCTCCTCGGGGTAACCCGCCACGTTCGCGAACTGTCCGTCCACGAGGAACCAGCGGTCGCCCATCGGAGTTCTCGCGTGCACGTAATGGAACGGGCGGAACACCCACCAGAGACCGGACGTGACGAGTGCCGACTCGAACGAGATGGGGTCGAGATCCGGCTCGATCAGCAGCCGCTGGGCTCGCCAGCGCCGCGTGACCTTCTCGATGTCCACCGTCACGTCGCGCATCCGGATCGGCCGCGCGGCGAGGTCCTCCGCAGAGAGCGTGCGGAACCGCTGCCGCGCGACCCAGAGACCGCGGTCGCGGAAATCCCACGGGGCGGGATAGGCGGGGGCGATCTCCTCCGCGACGAAGAAGAGGGTGCGGTACTCCTTGCGCGCGGCCTCGCGCGAGCGCCCGAGGGCGTGGAACGCGAGCGTGACGGAGGCCAGGAGATAGGGCGCGAGCACCTTGTGATCGGCCTCGAGCGCGAACAGGTGCCGTCGCTCCGCCTTGAGCTCGTTCACCCCCGGGAGGGTCGGGTCGTCGGCCATGTCCACGACGGGCCCGTTCGCGCTCCCGCGGTCCGCCCTCAGGCTCGCGATGCGGCTGCGCTCCCTCAGGGCGTCGAGCGTCTGGAGCACGTCGAGCAGCGCCTCGGGCCGGCCGGTCGCATCCTCCGCGGCGAGGTACCCGGGTCGGCCTTCTTCCCTCGGCCACCAGAGGGCCGAGCCGCAGTAGTCGCAGCGCCGCAACGCCTGGAGCAGCCGCCACGCGTTGCCGCCGCCGCACTCGGGGCACGCGGCGACCACCTCGAGACGATCGATCGCCTCCGCGCGGCCCGGTCTCGTCGAGGTCGGCATCCGGTCCCTCCCGTGAAGGGAGAATCTAGGTGCGGGAGGGTCCGGAAGCCCGTCGAGGGGGGTGCCGGGCCCGTGACACGCCGAGGCAGGCCCGTTCACCGGCCTTGCGTCGGCGGTCCGCGAGGGGGAAACTTCTCCGCGCGCGGTCACCCGCGCGGAGAGGAGCACCCATCCGGCAGCAGGCGACCACCTTCGATCTCGAGACCCGCGGGCGCGGCCTCCTCGAGTTCACCGAACGGGTCGCGGAGTGGGTTCGCTCCTCCGGGATCGCGACGGGACTTCTGACCCTTCACGTCCAGCACACCTCGGCGTCGCTCCTGATCCAGGAGAACGCCGACCCGACGGTACGGGGCGACCTCGACCGGTTCCTCGCGCGCCTGGCACCCGACGGCGACCCGATCTACGAGCACGACGACGAGGGGCCGGACGACATGTCCGCGCACGTCCGCTCGGCGCTGACCGCGACGACGCTCTCCATCCCGGTCGCCTGGGGAAAGCCGGCCCTCGGTACCTGGCAGGGGATCTACCTCTACGAGCACCGGCGCTCGCCTCACCGCCGCCGGGTCGCCGCCCACCTGATCGGGGAATAACGCAGCGGGGCCACAAGGCCGGCGCGTCCGGAGCTGGGAGTGTTCGAGACAGCCCTTTTTCGGGCTGGCGAGGACACTCCCAGCTCCGGACGCGCCGGCCGCTGTCGGCGCAACGACGAGCGAGGCCGAGGACGAGCGGCACGGATCGCGGGTGGGGGTGGCGCGCTACTTCACGTACGAGCAGCAGTAGTCGGCGACCTCGCGCACCTTGAGCCGGAACTTCGAGTTGGCCGGAACGTCGTACGACTGCCCGGCCCCGAAGGTGGTCCACGTCGCGCTCCCGGGCAGGAGCACGTCCATCGAGCCGCCGAGGACCTCCATGATCTCCTTGTCGGCGGTGCCGAACTCGTACTCGCCGGGCATCATGATCCCGAGCGTCTTCTTCGATCCGTCCTCGAAAAGGACGGTGCGGCTCGTGACCTTCCCCTCGTAGTAGACGTTGGCCTTCTTGACGACCGTCACCTTCTCGAATCGATCCATGGTCTGCGCTCCTCGTCGGCGATGAGGTTCAATGCCCCCCGCCCGCGATCATCTTCACGGCGTGGGGGAGAATCGGAAGCAAGAAGTCGATGCCGTCGCGGACGGCCTTCAAGCTCCCGGGCAGGTTCACGATCAGCGTCGACCCTCGCAGGCCCGCCGCGCCGCGAGAGAGGCACGCGTGGGGGGTCTTCTTCATCCCGTCCGCGCGGAGCGCCTCGACGAGGCCGGAGGCGACGCGGTCGACGACGGCGTACGTGGCTTCCGGCGTGCGATCCCGCGCCGAGAAGCCGGTTCCCCCTGTCGTCAGGACGACGTCGATGTTCAGGTCGTCGGCCCACTGCCGGAGGAGATTCGCGATCGCCTCGATCTCGTCGGGAACGACCCCGGTCGTGACGATCTCGAAGCCCGAGGCCGCGAGGCGCTCGCGGATGTGCGGGCCGGTCTCGTCGGTCCGGGTGCCTTGCGCGCACCCGTCGCTCACGGTCAGGACGGCGGCCCTCACCGCGGCTCTCCGGCGACGCGGACCTCGATCGGGTCGCCGGCCGCGATCGTCCCCGGCTTCGTCACCCGCGCGAAGATCCCCTCGCGGGGCATGACGCAGTCGCCCACCTGGCGACGTATCTCGCAGCCGAGGTGGCATTCCTTTCCGATCTGCGTGACCCGCAGCTCGGCCGTAGCGCCGATGCGCAGGGTCGATCCCACGGGAAGGCCCGCCAGATCGATCCCCGCGGTCGTGAGGTTCTCTCCGAAGTCGCCCGGCGCGAGGACGAGGCCCGAAGCGGGCATCTTCGCGACGCTCTCTCGCGCCAGCAGGCTGACCTGCCGGTCCCAATCGCCGCCGTGGGCATCGCCCTCGACGCCGAAGCTCGCCACCAGGACGGCTCGGCCGACGGAGTGCTTCCGCGTCCCCTTCGATTCCGAGACGTTCACCGACACCACGCGCGCGCCCACGTCCGCACTCCGAGCCATCGTCATCCTCCGATCTGGGACATCCTGCGCCCGAGGTTCCCGGCGCCCAACGGCCTGCCTTCCGGCTTCTCCGCGATCGCCTCGTGCAGGAGCGCGCGGAGTCGCTGGCGATCGGGCGCGGGCCTGAGCGCGGGCATGAGGTCGATCTCGCGAGCGTCGAAGAGGCAGAGGCGAAGGTGGCCGTCCGCGGTCAGCCGCAGCCGGTTGCAGCCGCCGCAGAAGTGGCCGCTCATCGAGGCGATGAAGGCGAAACTCCCCGGCGCGCCTGGGATTCTGAGCGCCCGCTCCGCGGGACCGTTGCCGGGCGACCTCTCCGCCTCCTCGAACGGTCCGTGCGCCTCGACCCTGGCACGGAACTCCGCGGCCGGCACGAACCATCGGTCCGACGGAACCGGCCCGATCGGCATGTACTCGATGAACCGCACCTCGACCGGGTGCCCGCGGGTGAGCTCGAGGAACGGAGCCGGGTCGTCGTTGACGCCGCGCTGCAAGACCACGTTGATCTTCACCGGATCGAACCCCGCCGCGACGGCGGCCCGGACCCCGTCGAGCGCGGTCGCGAGCTCCCCGCCCCGCGTGAGCTCGCGGTACGTCTCCGGATCGAGGCTCGACAGCCCGATGTTGATGCGGGCGAGCCCCGCCTCCCGCAGCGGCCCGGCCAGCTCCGGCAGCAGGATGCCGTTCGTGGTCAGGGCGAGGTCCAGGAGCCCGCGGATCCCGGCCAGCTGGCGCACGAGCGAGACGATCCCGCGGCGCAGCAGCGGCTCGCCGCCGGTTACCCGCGCGCTCGTGATCCCCTCCTCGACCGCGACCCGCACGAGCGCCTCGATCTCCTCGTAGCTCAGGATGTCGCGGCGGTCGAGGAGCGGGACTCCCTCCTCCGGCAGGCAGTAGCGGCACCGGAGCTGGCAGCGGTCCGTGACCGAGATCCGGAGGTGGCTGATCGTCCTCCCGCTCGCATCGACGGGCATCAGTGGTCCTCGGCCTCTTCGGTGAGGTGAAGAAGGACCGGACCTCCTCGCGGAACGGCCGCGGCATCCTCGGGGATCACCGCGAGCGCGTTGGACCGCGTCATCGAGGACAGGATCCCGGAGCCCTGCGGCCCGGCGAGCGACGCGTGGAGCGCGCCGTCCCGCTCGCGGACGGCGACGCGCAGCAGGTGCGTGCGGCCGTCGGGCTGGCTCTTGCTCCAATTCTCGTCGAGAACGCCCTGCCGCTCGGGCCGGTGGAGCTTCTCGAATCCCATCAGCCGCCGAAGCAGCGGCCGAACGTACTCCTCCATCATCAGCATCGAGGCGACCGGGTTGCCCGGAATGCCGAAGACCGGTTTCCCGTCGAGCCGGTAGTAGCCAAGCGGCCCTCCGGGCTTCTGCGCGACGCGCCAGAAGACCCGCTCGGCCCCCAAGGCCTCGAGCACGTCCTTGACGTAATCGAACGCCCCCACCGAAATGCCCCCGGTGGTCACGAGGACGTCCGCGGACGCGACGGCCTCCCGGATCGCGCGCTCCACCGCCTCGCGCCGGTCGGGCACGCGCGGGAACGGGACCGGGACGGCGCCGAAGGCCGCCGCCTGCGCGCAACCGGAGTGGACGTTGCTGTCGCGGATACGGCCCGGGCCGGGCGCCTCCGAAACGTCCACGAGCTCGTCCCCCGTCGTGAGCACGGCAATCCGCGCACGGGGAACGACGCTCACCTCGGCGCAGCCGACCGCGGCGAGCACGCCGATCTCGGCAGGCCGCAGCACGGTCCCCCCGGCGACCACGCGCGCTCCCGAGGCGATGTCCTCTCCGGCGAGACGCACGTTCGCCCCGCGACGCACGGGCCTCTTCACGTCGACCTTGTCACCCGCGGCGGCGGTGTCTTCCACGGGGACGACCGCGTCGGCACCCGCGGGCATCGGGGCGCCGGTCATGATGCGAAGGGCCGTGCCGGGAACGACGGCGCCCGACGCGACCTGCCCGGCCGGCAGATCGCCCTGAACCTCGAGGCGGACCGGCGAGCCCTCGGAAGCCGCCGCGCAGTCCTCCGCCCGCACCGCGAAGCCGTCCATCGCCGAGTTCGTGAACTGCGGCACGGGCTCGTTCGAGAGGACGTCCCCGGCGGCGACCAGGCCGAGCGCCTCGGCGAGCGGAACGCGCTTCGGCGGCAGCGGCATCGCGCCGTCCAGGACCTTCCGCAACGCTTCCCGATACGTCAGCATCGCTCGTCCCCGCGTGAACCGATACTAGCAGTTCCGTCGCCGAAGCCGGGAATCGCGGCTGGCCGAGAGGGACGGCAACCGTCCATGTCGACACCGACCGGTCGCCTGCTACCACCCCTCTTCGTTTCTCACGGTTGCTGTCCCTCTCCGCCGGGGTCGAGCACCCCGTGGTGGAGGAAGGAGTAGTGCCGCCAGGCGCCCGGCATGTGGGAGCCGACCGACGCGACCACCGTCGCCGCGAGATACCACTCGAGGCGCGCGGCCGGCAGGAGCTCGCCGGCGCCGAGAAGCGCGAGCTTGAGCAAGGCGGCCACGCCGCTTCCCTGATAGAGGAACGCGAAGCTCCTCGCGAGATCGATGCCGAGGAGCACGACGCCGCTCAGCACCGTGAGCGCGACCGGCGCGATCAGGTCGCGCGCCGGGGCCCGCCACGCCACCCCTCCGAGCACGAGGGACATGGCCACGATGTGCGCGGTGCGCGCCCCGACCTGCCACGCCCGCGCGCCCCGGATCTCGCGCGGCGGGTGGCGGAAGAGCACGCCCCGCGGCATCGGCGTCAGGCCCCGATGCCCGGAAGGCGCGAGACGGTGATCCTCTCGGAGGTCGTCTTGCCCTGCGTGAAGTTCATGAGGTAGTCGGGGCCGCCGGCCTTGGAGTCGGTGCCCGACATGTTGAACCCGCCGAACGGGTGGACGCCGACCAGGGCGCCGGTGCAGCCCCGGTTGATGTAGAGGTTGCCGCAGTGGAACTCCCGCTTGGCGCGGTCGATCCGGTCGATGTTCCCCGAATAGAGCGCCCCGGTCAGCCCGTAGCGCGTGTCGTTCGCGACCGCGAGCGCCTCGTCGAACCCGTCCACGGCGATGATTCCCAGCACCGGCCCGAAGATCTCCTCCTGGCCGAGGAACGAGCGCGACGCGACGCCGTCGAAAACCGTCGGGGCGACGTACCAGCCGGGCCGGTCGAGGGGGTGCCCGCCCAGAACGAGGCGCGCTTCCTTCTTTCCCGTCTCGATCGCCTCCAGGATCGTCGAGAACGCGCCCTGGTTCGCCACGGGCCCGGTGAACACGCGAGGGCCCTCCCAGGGATCACCCGAGAGGAGGTGGCCGGTTTTCTCGACGATCATCTCGAGCAGCCGGTCCTTGACCTTGCGGTCCACGATGGCCCTCGAGCAGGCCGAGCACTTCTGTCCCTGGAAGCCGAACGCCGAGCGCACGATCCCGGTGGACGCGGCGTCGAGGTCTGCCGTCTCGTCCACCACGATCGCGTCCTTGCCGCCCATCTCGGAGACGTACCGGGTCATCCACTTCCTGCGCGGATCCGGCTTGGCAGTGATCTCGTGGATCCTGAAGACCGACGTCGGCGGAGCCGGTGAACGCGACGAAGCGGATCTCGGGGTGCGTGACGAGATAGTCGCCGATCTCGCCGCCGCCGCCCGGGACGAGGTTGATCACGCCGTCGGGAATCCCGGCCTCGCGCGCGAGGCTCATGAGCTTCGACGCGATCACGGGGGTGTCCGACGAGGGCTTGATCAGCACGGTGTTGCCGCTCACGACGGCGGCCGTCGTCATGCCGCCGAGGATCGCGAGGGGGAAGTTCCAGGGCGAGATCACAGCGCCGACGCCAAGCGGGATGTAGTAGTAGCAGTTGTCCTCGTTGGGAATGCGCGCGAGCGGCTGGAACTGGAAGTGGGTGAGCGCGAGGCGCGCGTAGTACTCGCAGAAGTCGATCGCCTCGGCGATCTCGGCGTCCGCCTCGTACCAGTCCTTGCCGATCTCGTAGGCGAGGAGTGCCAGGAGGTCGAACCGGTCGCGGCGCAGGAGGGCGGCGAGCCGCATGAGCGTCTCCGCGCGCGCCTCGGGATCGGTGCGGGCCCAGCCGGAGTACGCCTGCTTCGCCGCCGCGATCGCCTCGTCCACGTGGGAGCGCGTGCAGCTCGCGA